>JBBCGL010000001.1 GCA_037200385.1 Rhizomicrobium sp.
ATGAGCGCGCCGAAGGATGTCGTGGGTATCGGGAACGGACGCCGGCAAGGCCGCAGCGAGCGGACGCGCCGGAAGATCAAGGCGGCAACCATCGCGCTGCTGAACAGCCAGAACTATTTCGACATGACGATCACCGATATCTGCCGCGGGGCAGGGGTGGCGACCGGCGGCTTTTACTTCCACTACGACAAGAAGGCCGATCTCATCGAGGAGGTCGTGCGCGAGCACAATGCGAGCTTCTGGGCGGCTTTGATGACGGCGCTCGACTATCGCGATCTCTACAGCGCCATATTCGCCGCCAGCACGGCGCTCGTGCGCGCCTATTATGACTCGCCGGGTCTGGTGCGCTGCTTCAACCAGCTCGCGATGATCGACCGCGTCTATGTCAAGCTGTGGGATGACGCGGCGACGGTATGGGCCGCCCGGCTGGACGACATGGCGGCGGCCGGTGCGGCGACCGGCCGCCCCGAGGGCGCCAGCGCCTATGGCCTGCTCAGCTTCGCCGACCTTTTCCTTTTCGAGCTTTTCATCGAGAAGGAGCCCGGGCTGGTCGCGTCGGCCGGAGGCACCGACGAGGTGACGGAGAATCTCGCCGTTCTCTGGTATCGCGCGCTCACGGGCCGTTCGCCCGTCCCGGCGCGGCTGGCGTTGCCGAATCGCAACGTCGGCGTCTGATCGCTCTTGTGCCGTTTGACTCCCCCTAAAAAACAGAATTAGAATTCGGTTTATGGTCAGTCTGATGACCGAGTTGCGTCATTTTTGGGGGCATCGATGCGGGCTAGGGCATATCGCGGACTTTCGACGGGGCGTCTGGCATGCGCCCTTCTGGCCGGCGCGGCGGCCGTGCCGCTGGCGACGCCGGCCTTTGCCGACGCCGCGGCGCCGGTCGACAAGGTCGAGACGGTGGTGGTGACGGCGGAAAAGCGGCCGGAAGCGCTCCAGTCGGCGCCGGTTGCGATCACGGCGCTCACCGGCGCGAAGATGGAGCAGATGGGCGGCTCCGACCTCTCCGATTTCGCGGGCGCGATCCCGGGCCTGTCGTTCCAGAACGACCGCGCGGGCGAGAACCGCACGACCATCCGCGGCATCTCCGAGATCGGCGGCACCGCGCCGTCGGTCGGCATCTATATCGACGAAATCCCGGTTACCGCCTTCACGGGCGAGCAGATCAACCTCAAATCCTTCGACGTCGACCGTATCGAGGTGCTGCGTGGGCCGCAGGGAACGCTGTACGGCGAAGGCTCGGAGGGCGGCACGATCCGCGTCGTCACCAACAAGCCCGACGCCTCCGGCTTTTCGGCCGGCCTGCGCGCGACCGTCTCCGACACCGACCATGGCGGCGCGAATGGCGACGTGGCCGGCATGGTCAACATCCCCATCATCGACGACGTGCTCGCGCTGCGTGCCGTCGCGCTGTGGTCGGATTACGACGGCTGGACGACCAATCCCGACATCGGTGCGACGCATTACAACAAGAACACGAGCTCGACGGTGCGCTTCGCGCTGCGCTTCACGCCCGACCCGAAATGGACGATCGACGCGAGCTACATCCATCAATACTCGCGGTCGGACGGGCCAAGCGTCAGCGACCTCGATTATGTCTACGCCGCGCCGACGGCCGAGCCGCGCAACGACAAGGTGGACATCTACAATCTGACCGTGGCGCGCGACCTGGATTTCGCGACGTTGACCTCGGCGACGGGCTATTTCGTCCGCAGCTCGTTCAGCCGCAACGATTTCTCGACCGAGGCGCCGCTGGCGAGCTTCATCTTCGGGACGCCGATCGACACGGTCGCCATCCTGCGCCCGAACGACCAGAAGGTGTTCACCGAAGAGCTGCGCTTGGTGTCGAATGGCGACGGCCCGTTCCAGTGGACGCTGGGCGGCTTCTACGACAACAACTACCTGTTCATCGCGAATTCCACCGTCACGTCGCCGGCCGAGCCCGGGGTGTTCGACCTCGAGGTCGGCGACACCTCGCGGCAATATGCGGTGTTCGGCGAGGCGAGCTATGCGATCACCGACGCCCTGCATGTGACGGGCGGCCTGCGCTATTTCGAGCAGGACCGCGACACCAAGGCGAGCGTGAGCGGCGTGGTGCCGCTCCTCTTCACCGGCGTGAACTTCACCGACCTTTCGCAGAAGGCGTCGGTCTCGCATGTCACCGAGAAGGTGTCGGTGAGCTACGACGTGTCCGACAAGGCGCTGGTCTATGCGACGGCGTCGAGCGGTTTCCGCGCCGGCGATATCAATCCATACGCCTTCATGTTCCCCGGCGCGCCGACGAGCTTCGGGCCCGAAAGCCTGTGGAACTACGAGATCGGCGCCAAGACGAGCTGGTTCGACGACCGGCTCGTGGCCGACGGCGATCTTTTCTATATCGACTGGAGCGACCTGATCGTCGATGCGGCGACGCCGAACCCGCTGTTCGGCTATTCGTTCAACGCCGGCAAGGCGCATAGCCAGGGCATCGAGCTCGAACTCACCGCGATCCCGGTCGAGGGGCTGGAACTCTCGCTGGGCGAGACCTATACCGAAGCCACGCTCGACAGCGTGAAGCCCGGCGCGGCGGCGACCGCCGGCTCGACCTTGCCCTTCGTGCCGTGGTTCAAGACCTCCGGCAGCGCGCAATATACCTTCCCGCTGTTCGGCACCGGCTTTGCCGGCCGCGTGCGGGCCGACGTGTTCAGCAATTCCGGCACGTATTCGCTCATCTCGAACGCGCCATACTCGGTCTCGGAGGGCTATACGCAGGTGAACCTGCGGGCGGGCGTGGTCGGCGACGACTGGGACCTCATGCTGTTCGCCGACAATGTGGGCGACACGAAAGGCGAGTTGAGCGCATCGCAGAGCGAGACGGGAACCGACCAGTGGGTGCTCATCCGCCCCCGTACGATCGGCCTGACCCTGAACAAGCACTTCTAGCCGTGGCGGGCGCGGGGCTATCCTGTCTGCGCTGCCGGTCTCGCGGGAGGGTGTGATGCGCGCAACCTGGCGCCTGCTGTTCGGCGTCCTGCTGGCATGGACCGTGACGGGCGCAGCGACGGCCGCCGGCCAGGCCGCCGCGCCGGCGCTCGATCCCAAGGCCGTCGGCGCCTGGATGGATTCCTATTTCGGCGGCGTCATGGCCAAGACGCATATTCCCGGCGCCATCCTGGTCGTGGTCGATCATGGCCGCATCGTCGTGCTCAAGGGCTATGGCGTGACGGGGATCGGCGGCAAGACGATCGATCCGCAAACGACGCTCTTTCGCCTCGGTTCGATCACCAAGACGTTGACCGCGATCGCCGCGACGCAGATGATCGGCGAACACCGGATCGACCCGGCTGAGGATGTCAATCGCGACCTCACGCAGATCCAGGTCCCCGATAGGTTCGGGCCGGTCACCATCGGAAATCTCCTGCTGCATGAAGGCGGTTTCGGCGCCGAGCTGCGCGGCGTCGACGCGCCGACCAACCGTGGCGCGGACATCTCGCCGGCGGAGATGCAGCGCCTGCTGGTGCCGCGCGTGCGTCCGCCCGGCGCATACATGGCTTATGACAACAATGGTTGGGGTGTGCTCGGCCTGGCGCTCGCCAACGTCAGCCATGAGAGCTACCGCGACCTGATCGACCGGCGGATATTCCGTCCGCTGGGCATGACGCATGCGGTGATCGGCGTGCCGGATTCGCGGATGGCGACGGTCATCGAGGAACACTATGTGATGCCGGACGGCACGGTGCGCCGCATCCCACACCAATTGCTCAAGCCGATGGAGCAGGGCGCCGGCGACGCGTCGGCGACCGGCGCGGACATGGCGCGCTATATGACCGCGCTGCTGCAGGGCGGTCGGATCGACGGCAAGCGTATCCTGACGCCGGCGCAGTTCGCGGCGCTGACGGATTTCGATGCGCACCGCATCCATCCGATGCTGCCGGGCTATGGCCGCGCCTTCTACGAGGATCGCGAGGCCGGGCATGACGCGATCCGCCACGATGGCGGCATGGCCGGCTCGGCATCGTCGATGGTGCTTTATCCCGCCGAGCAGGTCGGCGTGTTCTTCGCGATCAATGCGCGGCCGTTCAATCCGTTCGACGGCGAGACGCTGACCGGCGTCGCCACCGGCATAAGGATGTTCCTGTTCGATCCAAGGCCGAAAGTGTCGCTGGACGATTTCCTGCGCCTGCTCAAGATCCATGAGGCGTTCGCGAGGAAATTCCTGCCGCCCGCGCCGCCGGAAGCCGTGCGCACGCAGGGCATCCACCGCCTGAGCGATGCGGAGATCGCCGCGCTCGCCGGCACCTATGTCTCGACGCCATCGCAGTTCGCGAGCTTCGTCGGCAATCTGCAGGTGCGCCTGATCGAGGGTCTCGCCGTGGCGCCCGCGGGCCATGGCGATATGCGGATCGGCGGCAAACTCTACCGCCAGATCCAACCGGGCCTGTTCGAGGATCCGCAGACGCATCTGCGCGAGGCGTTCCGTGTCACGCGCTATGGCGCGTTCATGGGACCGGCGGCGTTGTGGATCATGCGCCGCGTCGCCTGGTACGACACGCCGCTGCTGGTCGTGCTGCCGCTGATCCTGCTGCCGCTTTTCCTGCTGTTCGCGGCGTTCTATGGCCTTGGGCGCAATCCGGTCTATCGCCGATTGGGTGTCGTTGCGGCGTCGCTTGCCCTGGTCTATGCCGTCTGCCTGTTCTGTGAAGGGCAGTATGCAACCTACGCCGTGGTGGCGAACCGGATGTGGCTGGCGTTTGTCTGGCGGGCGATCCTGCAGCTCGCGATCCTCGGCCTTGCCCTATGGCCGGTGCTGCTGCTCCTGCGCTGGCGGACGGCACCGCCGGCGCGGACGGGCGGTGGCATCGCGGCGGCATTGCATTTCGGCCTGATGGCGCTGTGCAGCTGGGCGCTGGTGCTGCTGGCGGGATATTGGAATCTGCTGGGCAGGCTATGACGAAGCGCCTTGTCGCCGCCGCGCTCGCGGCTTTGATCGTCGGCGCTGCCGCGCCGGCCGAGCCGGAACGGCATGCGCTCGCGATAACGATGCCGGACACGGTGAACCTGGCGGCCGACGTCATCCTGCCGGTGGCGCGCCCGGCGCCCGCAATCCTGGTGATGACGCCCTATGGCCGCCGCTCGCGGCTCGGCAAAGGCGCGATCGGCGCGTTCACGGCCGCCGGCTTTGCGCTCGTCTTCGTCGACACGCGCGGCACCGGCGCGTCGCAGGGACACATCGACATGGTGTTCTCGCCGGAGGAGCGCGGCGATATCGCAGCGATCCTGTCCTGGATCGCGGCGCAGCCCTGGTCGAACAAGCGCGTGGTGACCACAGGCGTCTCATACGACGCCAACCTGGCGGCGCTCGCCGTCGCGTCGGGCAGTCCGGTCGTCGTGGGCGCGGTGCCGCGCTTTATCGACTTCGACACCTATCGCGATCTCGCCGTGCCGGGTGGCGTGCGCAACGAGATGCTGCTTCGCCAATGGGGCGCGTTGACCGGCGCGCTCAACAGCGGCGGACCGTGCCTGATCGACGCGTCGCGCTGCGCAGCGATGGAGAATCTGGCGCCGCTGGACGGCGACACGGACTTCAGCCTGCTGCGCGCGGCGCTGCATGATCACCAGAAAGATTGGAACGCGACCGTCGGCACCGCCCGTTACGACTTCGAAGACGATCTCGTGCCATCGGGCCGGCCGTTGCGTGACGGGTTTCTGTCTTCGCAGGTCGCAAGGCTGCGTGCGTCGCCCGTTCCGGTGCAGCTCTGGGGCAGCTGGTTCGACGCGGCGACGGCCGACAGCGCGCTCGCCTGGTATGCCGCCGCGCCGTCGGCGCCGATCTCGCTCTATCTCGGCGCCTGGACGCATGGCGGCGGCCAGCGCGTCGATCCCTTCCTGCCGTCGCCGGCGGAGGATGAGCCAGGTGCGCCGGTGCCGCCGCAGGTCTTCCTGGATTTCGCGCAACGCGCGGCGAGCGGGACCGGCACGCCGGCGCGCGGGATCACTTATTATACAGGCGGCGCTGCGGTCTGGCGCAAGACGGAGGCCTGGCCACCGGCGGGAATCGTGCCGGTGCGCCGGTATCTCGGCGCGCAGAACACGCTTCGCGACCGGGCGGACGGCGTGAATGGCACCGACATCTATCGCACCGACTACGACGCGAGCACGGGCACGACCAATCGTTGGACGACGCAGATGGGTGGCGGGCCCGTCGCCTATGGCGATCGAGCGGCCGCCGATCGCCATCTTCTGACCTACACCTCCGCGCCGCTCGATCACGCGATCGAGGTGACGGGCGCCGCGACGGTCGGGCTGCGCCTGGCATCGACGCACCCCGACGGCGCGGTGTTCGCCTATCTCGAAGCCGTGTCGCCGGAAGGAAAGGTGATCTACTTGTCCGAGGGCGATCTGCGACTGGCGCTGCGCGGCGGCGCCGATCCGTTTAGCCCCTCCTTCCTGCGTGCCGACACCTCGCTGCTGACGCCGGACCGTGCGATCGAGATCGCGATCCGCCTGCACAACGTCTCGGCGGTGGTGCCGAAGGGCTATCGCCTGCGGCTCGCGCTGGCGGGGGCCGACCGCGACACGTTCGGCCGTTATCCGCCGGATGGTGATCCGACATGGACGCTGTTCCGCGCGACGTCCTACATCGACATCCCGCAGGCGGCGTGGACGCGATGAAGGCGCTGTCCGTGCCGCCGCTGCGATCCATCGCGACGGCGGCGACCACGCTTGCGAAACGGCCGGCGTCGCCTCGCGCATGAAGATCCGGAAGGAAAGCCGGGCGCTCAGATGGCGGGCGGGATGAGGCGATCAGCGTGATCTATCGCGGCGGATGCCGGACTCGATCTGCGCGCAGGTCGCCGACGTGTTGCCGTCCGGGGCCGGACGGCTGATGAGCCGATCGCGGACGCTTCGTTTTCGTTGCGATGGCTCTCGCGGCGACGCGAGGCTTGTGCGTTCGGCATCTGCGAATTCCCGTGAATTGCCCGATCGTATCGGTTTTCTCCAGGGGGCACACCGCAACGGCAGCCTCACTTGCCGCGCCGGCAACGCATCGGATCGGTTTTCTCCAGTTGGCGCATCGCTTTTCGTTCACATACTTCGACCCGCATCTATGGCGATGTTCGTCGGCTCGTCATGCGTGGTCCGTGATCGGACTTGCGCAGGGTGGAAGAGAGGTCAGCTGTGCGCTTACAAAGCAAATCTTCCCGCCTGTCGCATCGCGTTGCGGCGCTGACGGCGGCTTTTGCGCTGGTGCACGGCACCGCCTGGGCGGGCGACACACTGCCCAGCGGTGGCCGCTACGTCGCGGGCCACGGCACCATCGCCGCTTCCAACGGCAACATGGTCGTCGACCAGACGACCACTCGCGGAATCATCGATTGGAAGGGATTCTCGATCGGCGCCGGCAATTCGATGCAGTTCAACAACGGCAATGGCGCGACTCTGAACCGCGTGACCGGCGGCAGCCTCTCCTCCATAGAGGGTCGGCTCGGCGCAACCGGCTCGGTCTATGTCATCAATCCGCAAGGCGTGGTGATCGGGCCGGGTGGCAAGGTCGTCACCAACGGCTCCTTCGTCGCCGGTACCCGTGGCGTGGACGCGGACACGTTCATGAAAAATGGTGCGCTGAGCGCGCATGGCGCCTCGGCCGGCGACGTCGCGAACAAAGGTTCGATCGCGTCGGCAAACGGCGACGTCATCCTGTTCGGCCGCAACGCCTCCAACAGCGGCAGCATCAGCGCGCCCAACGGCACGGCGGGACTCGCCGCCGGCAACACGCTCCTGCTGAGGCCCGCCGACGGCGATCCGCGCATCGCGGTCTCCGGCGGTACCGGCAGCGTGACGCAGAGCGGCAGCATCGCGGCGGCGCAGGCCGAGCTTGCGGCCGCCAACGGCAATGTCTACGCCATCGCCGGCAATGGCGGCGCGATCAATGCGACCGGTACGGCGGTACGGGGCGGCCATGTCTGGCTGACGGCAGGCGGGACCGCGCAGGTCTCCGGCACCATCGCGGCCAAGAACGCCGACGGCGGCGGCGGCACGGTGGTGGTCGCCGGCCATGACGTGAGCATCGGCGCGACGGCGAGGATCTCCGCGGATGGTGCGCAAGGCGGCACGATCCTGATCGGCGGCGACCAGGGCGGCGGCAACGATCCCGCGACGAAGCGAGTCAAGGCTCCGGTCGCGCGCGCGCAAACCACGACCGTCGCGGCCGGCGCGCAGCTCTCTGCCGACGCGGACGGGTCCGGCGCGGGCAATGGCGGCGCGGTCGTCGTGTGGTCCGACATGCATACGGACTTCGAAGGGCTGCTTTCGGCCCGCGGCGGCGTCGCGGGCGGCGATGGAGGCTTCGCGGAAGTCTCCAGCCACGGTCTCCTCGATTTTCTCGGCGCGACCGATCTGTCGGCCGCGCATGGCACGGTGGGCAGCCTGCTGCTGGATCCGCACAACGTGACCATCGTCTCGGGGACGGGCGGCACGATCAGCAGCGGCAGCTATGCGCCGACAGTCGACGATTCCCAGCTCGGCGCGACGACGCTGGCGAATGCGCTGGCGTCGGCGAACGTCACGGTCTCCACCGGCTCGAGCGGATCGCAGGTCGGCAACATAACGGTCAGCGCCGCGGTGAACTGGACCGGTAACCACAGCCTGACGCTGACCTCGGCTTCCGGTGGTGCCATCGCGGTCAATGCCGCGATCACCGCGACCGGCACAGCGGGCAGCACCAAGACCATCACGCTGAACGCCGGCACGGGCGGCATCACGACCTCGGCGGCGATCACCACCACGTATAACGGCAGCGGCACGGGCATCACCCTGTCGACCACCGGCGCGGTCACGGTGGGCGGCGCGCTGACCGCCAACAGCGTGTCCGGCACCGGTATCGCGATCGTCGCGCCGGCCGGCATCGCGATCAACGGCGCGCTCTCCACGACCAACGGCATCGTGTCGCTCAAGGCGGGCGACAACACGAATACCGCGGCGACGGTGACGGAAAACGCAAGCGGTTCGATCACCGCCAGCAAGTTGCGCCTGTGGAGCGCCGCGACCGCGCAGGCCAATTCGGGCAGCTTCACGCTGGGCAGCGCGTCGAATGCGATCACCACGCTGGCGGCCTCGGTCGCGAGCCTCGCCTTCACCAACGACAAGGCGCTGACCGTCGGAACCGTGACGACCACCGGGATCACCGTCGCCGGCGACTCGTCGCTGACCACCACCGTAGGCGCGATCACCGAAACCAACGCCATCGGCTGGACGACCGCCAACACCTTCACGCTGACCAGCGCCGCCGGCATCGCGCTCAATGCAGCGACGACCGCGACCGCCGGCACGCTGGTGCTCAAGCCCACCGGCGCCGTCACGCAGTCCACGACCGCGGCCAACGCCATCAAGGTCGGCAGCCTCGCGATGCTCGGCTCGACCGGTTCGAGCTACACGCTCGCCAACACCGGCAACAAGGTCGATACGATCGCGATCAACACCGGCAGCGTGACATTCCAGGATGCGAACGCGCTCACCATCGGCACCGTCGGCGGGCAGAGCGGCATCGTCGCGGCCGGCGCCGTCACCATCGGCGACACGGGCGGCATCACGGTCGCGCAGGACATCAGCGAGACGGGCACGGGCGCCATCGCGATCACCGCCGACACCGGCCACACCGGCACCGGCACGATCACCTGGGGCGGCACCGGCCAGCGCGCCTTGTCGAGCAATGCGGCGATCACGACCTTCGCCAACGGCTATGGCGGCACGACGCCGTCCTTCTCCGGCAGCGGCAGCTTCAACCCCTACACCACGATCTCCACGCTCGCGGGCCTGGAGAACATCGCGAACAACCTTTCCGGCAGCTACGCGCTGATGGCCGACATCGACGCGAGCGCGGCGGGGGACTTCGCGCCGATCGGCACCGCGGCCGATCCCTTCACCGGCGCGTTCGACGGCCAGGGCCACGTGATCTCGAACCTCAGCATCGCCGACATCTCGGGCAACGCGGTCGGCCTGTTCGGCGCCATCGGTTCGGGCGCGAGCATCAGGAACATCGGCATCGTCAGCGGCTCGATCTCGGGCGCGGGTCCGGCCGGCGCCATCGTCGGCGAGAATCTGGGCGGCACGATCGGCACCGTCTTCTCGCTGGTTCCGGTGACAAGCAGCGGCGGCGCCGCGGGCGGTCTCGTCGGGCATATGCAGGGCGGCACGATCACGACGGCGTTCGCGACCGGTGACGTGAACGGCAGCATGGCGGGTGGGCTGATCGGCGCCTTCGACAGCGGCGCAGTCAGCCAGGCCTATGCCAGCGGCGCGGTCACCGGCGCGGCGGCGGGCGGACTCTACGGCACGCTCGGCAGCGGCACGACCGCCGCGAGCTATTTCGACACCACGATCGACCCCACGCTCGCCGCGACCGCAAGCGGCGCGACGTCGGGCGCCTCGGGTCTCACCAGCACGCAGTTCACCAGCGCGGGCAATTTCGCCGGCTGGACCTTCGGCACGACGGCGGGCGCCGCCGGCTGGGTGATCGTCGACACCGACAGCACGCTCAACAATGCGGGCGGCGCCGCCGGCGGCACGCGGCCGATGTTCCTCGCCTCGGCGGCGACGGGCAGCGGCACGGCCACCATCACCAACGGGCTGCAGCTCCAGCTCGTCGCGCTCAAGCTGTCGGGCAGCTACAATCTCGGCGGCAATATCGACATGAACGCCGTCGGCATCGCCAAGGCCTCGGGCCTGTGGCTGGGGCAGGGCTTCGTGCCGCTGGGCAGCGCGACATCCGATCCCACCTCGACCCCGTCATTCGTGGTCTACGCCACCACCAACCCCTACACGTCGGGCACGTTCGACGGCAAGAATTTCACGATCTCGAATCTCTACATCAACCGGCCCACCCAGGATTTCGTCGGCCTCTTCGGCTATACCGATGCTGCGACCATCCAGAACCTGACGGTGACCGGCAACATCACCGGCCGCGACTTCACCGGCGGCATCGTCGGCGACGGGGGCTATCAGCCGAGTTTCACCCACACCACCGACATCGAGAGCACCAACGCCGCGGTGAACGTCACCGGCCGCGACTACACGGGCGGCATGGTCGGCTATGCCGATAACACCACGATCAACGACTTCTTCACGCACATCATGGGTTCGACCGGCAACGTCTCGGGCCGGAACTATGTCGGCGGCTTCATCGGCTATACGAACGAGGCATCCGGCGTCCCCATCTACAACATCTACGCCACCGGCAATGTCAGCGGCAACGACTACGTCGGCGGCCTGGTCGGCGCGCTCTACGGCACGATGTGGACCAACGGCGCGGGCTGGCAGACCTATGCCAGCGGCAATGTCAGCGGCCACGACTATGTCGGCGGCTATGCCGGTTTCACCAGCGGCCAGGTCCAGCCCCAGGACGGCGCGGCCTATGCCACCGGCAGCGTCACCGGCAACGACAATGTCGGCGGCTTCACCGGCTATGTCGATTACGGCGCGGACATCACGCAGTCCTTCGCGACGGGCAATGTGAGCGGCGTGATGAACGTCGGCGGTTTCGTCGGCAACAACGGCAGCGCGACCACGAACGAGTCCAATCTCACCGATGTGTTCGCGGAAGGCGGCGTGAGCGGCACGACGAATGTCGGCGGGTTCGTGGGCTACAATCTCAACGGCATCTTCAACGCCTATGCCACCGGCGCGGTCGACGGCACGACCAATGTCGGCGGCTTCGCCGGCCTGAACGACTCGCAGCTTCAGGTCTCGCCCACGAATTCTTTCACCTCCTATGTCGCATTCGGCCATATCGTGGGGTCGTATGCGATGGGCTATGTCCAGGGCGCCACCAATGTCGGCGGCTTCGCCGGCAGCAACACGGCGGACGGCTCCGGTCACAGCCAGCCCGCGACGATCTCCGGCGCCTGGTTCAACACCACGTCCACCGGCCAGTCGCAGGGCGTGGGCGCCGCGAACGGCACCACGACCACGACCCATGGCGCGACAACCGCGACGCTCGCCGCGATGTCGCTCAGCGGCTACGGCTTCAGCTCCAGCGACTGGTCCCTGGGCGGCAGCTTCCCGGTCTTGAAATTCCTCTATCCCTCCGGTTCCGAGACGTTCTGGGGCACGGTGCAATCGGGCATCGACACCGGCAGCGGCACGTCCGTCGTCGCCGGCGCGCGCGTCGAGGCGCGCGTCAGCGGCCTCTCCGGCACCGCGCTCGCGGCCGCCGCGGGCGTCGGTTCGAGCGGTGAGGACGGCCGCTTCTGGATCAACCTGCCCATCGGCACGATCGCCGCGACGCACGACTACCTGTTCTCGACCGCCGATGGCGCGACCTTCGTCAACGACCAGTCCGGCTATGCCGACCGCACCATCACCGCCAACGCCCTGACACAGGTCGAGGCGCCCGGCGGCAGCACCACGCTGTCCGCGCTCTCCGCCGACGCCGCGACGCTGATCGGCGCCAACACCGCGCTGTCGAGCCTGCTGTCGACGCGCACCGACCGCGTCCTCGAGGTCGACAACGGCGCGACGCTCGACATCGACCAGGCGCTTTCGACCGGCACGCTGCAGATCGTCGATCCGTCGCTCGGCACCGTGACTCAGAGCAAGCCGGTGACCGCCAGCCTGCTGATGCTGAATTCCCTCACCGGCACCACCACGCTGACCGACAGCGGCAACGCGATCGGCCAGGTGCAGGGCGATCTCGGTGCCTTGTCGCTCTACACCACCGGCGCGCTCACCGTCGGCGCCGCCGGCCTGGACTCCACCGGCTATGGCGGCGATCTGACCCTGCGCAGCGCCGGCGATCTCACTTTGGCCGGCGACATTCTCCTCGATCCGAGCGAGACGCTGGTGCTCGCCACGGCCGGCCACTTCATCAACGACGTCACCGATCTGCAGGCGGTCGGCGAGGGGGCCGGCGCGCGCTGGATCGTTTACTCCGCCGATCCCGACGGCGACACCTTCGGCACATCGATGGACAGCCAACAAACGGCGATCTGGGGCGCGACCTACGACACGGCCGCGCCCGGCACGATCCCGGCGGGCAACATCTATGTCTTCGCCAATGCGCCGACACTCACGCTGGCGGCGGGTGACATCCACAAGACCTATGGCGACGATGCGGACAGCGCGCTGGCGAGCTACACCGTCTCCGGCCTGGAGGCCGGCGTGGCCAACGCCTTCCTCGGCGACCGGGCGTCGGACATCCTCGACGGCACGCCGGTCCTGACGTCCGATGGCGCGGCCGCCACCGCGCAGGTGACGGGCTCGCCCTATACGATCACGCTTTCGCCCGGCAGCGCGACGGCGCTGCACGGCTACACCATCGCCGCGAGCGGCACGATCACCGTCGATCCCAAGGCGCTCACGATCACGGCGCGTGATGCGAGCAAGACCTATGGCGATACGGCCACGCTGGCGGGATTCGACACCGACGGCCTGGTCAACGGCGACACGGTTGCGTCGGTCGATCTCAGCAGCACCGGCGCGGCGTCCACGGCGCCTGTGGCCGGCGGTCCCTACGCCATCGTCGCAAGCAACGCGCAAGGCTCGGGCCTCGGAAACTACACCATCGGCTATGCGAACGGCGCGCTGACAGTCGATCCGCGCGCCTTGACCATCACGATCCGCGACCTCAGCAAGGGTTACGGCAACGGGTTGATCTTCAGCGGTGCGGATTTCGATACCGACGGCCTCGTCAACGGCGATTCGGTTCGCGGCGTGAACATGACGAGCCCCGGCAACCTCGCGACGGCGACGGTCGGCCAATACGCAATCTCGGGCAGCGCCTCGCGCGGCACGGGATTGGGCAACTACGCCATCACCTATGTGAGCGGCACGCTGACCGTCACCCCTCGCGCGTTGACCATAACGATCCGCGACCTGAGCAAGGTCTATGGCGACACGCTGGTCTTCAGCGGCAAGGACTTCGACACCGATGGCCTCGTCAACGGCGATTCGGTTCGCGGTGTGAACATGACGAGCCCCGGCAACGTCGCCACGGCGGCGACGGGCCAATACGCCATCACGGGCAGCGCCGTGCGCGGCACGGGATTGGACAACTACGCCATCACCTATGTTAGCGGCACGCTGACCGTCGATCCGCGCACGCTGACGCTCACCGTGCAGAACATGAGCAAGATGCAAGGCACCCTGCTCGTCTTCAGCGGCGCCAATTTCACCGCCAGCGGTCTCGTCAACGGCGACACGGTCCGCGGTGTCAATATGACGAGCACCGGCGCATCGGCGGCGGCGGGGCCCGGCCGGTACGCCATCGTCGGCACGGCCGCGCGTGGCACCGGCCTGGACAACTACACGCTGGTCTTCGCGAACGGTACGCTGACGGTGGACGCGCGCGCCGTCAACAACGCCATCCGCCAGGCAAGCTACGTCTACGACGGCACGTCGGCGACGCAGTGAAGCGGCGGCGAGCCGAGGCTATGACCGCCTTGCGCGTTGCGTTCACGGCGTTGCTGCTGGGCTTTCTGCCGCTCGCGCCCGCCGCGGCGCAGGATTTCGGCAGTGTCGCGCCGCATCAGCCGGCGGCGCCGGCACAAGCCGCCGCGCCCCAGCCGCGTGCGGCGGTGCCTGCTGCAGTGCCTCCTGCGCAAAATGTCGAGCTGATCGGCCATCTCAAAGGCCTGACGCTCGAGCCGTCCATCGACCGCATCAACCGCAACGGCGTCGTCACGGCCGGCGTCGTCATCGAGGTGCCTTTCGCCGAAGACCCCGAATTGCGCGAAATCCTCCAGACCTTTATCGGCCGCCCGCTGTACACCGCCGACCTGACGGCCATCGCCAGGATCGTCACGGACCATTATCGCGCCCACAACCGGCCGGTGGTCGAGGTGAGCTTTCCCGAGCAGGACGTCAGCACCGGCGTCGTGCAGGCGGTGGTCACGGAGTCGCGCGTCGGGCGGGTCCGGTTCTCGGGCAACTACTACTTCGGCAAAGGTCTGCTCGCGAGCGAACTCGGCATGCGGCGCGGCGATCCGGTCGATTTCGGCGTGCTGGGCGCCGGCCTCAATGTGCTGAACCGCAATCCGTTCCGCGCCGTGAACGTGGTGCTGCAGAAGAGCGATCAAGCCGGCGCCACCGACCTCGCGTTCACGGTCGATGAGCGGCTTCCGCTGCGCCTGTACGCATCCTTCGACAACACCGGCGTCGCGATCACCGGCCGCGACCGCTACAGCGCCGGTTTCAACTGGGGCAACGTCCTGGGCCTCGATCAGCAGCTCTCCTATCAGTTCATCACTAGCCCCGATCTGTGGCGCGAGCGCGATCGCGGGCCGGGCCTGTCGAGCGCGCCGCGCTTCATCGCGCATTCGGTCAATTACGTCGCACCGCTGCCCTGGGGCGATCTGTTCAACCTGTTCGGTTCCTACGTCACGCAGGTGCCCGACCTCGGGCCCGATTTCGGCCAGACCGGCCACAGCCTGCAGTTCGGCGCGCGCTATCAGATGCCGCTGCGGGGCTCGAGCCGCTTCACCCAGCAGCTCCAGCTCGGCTTCGACTACAAGCGCGCCGACAACAACCTCGCGTTCGGCGGCACCGGCATTTTCGCCAGTGCGACCGACACCGAACAGTTCCTGCTGATCTATGACGGTACGCTCGACGACGCGCTGGGACAGACCGGCATCGAGAGCACACTGGTCTACAGCCCCGGCGGCCTCTCGGCGGGCAACTCCACGGCGGTGTTCCAGGCCTCCGGCGTGACCGGCGCGCATGCGAGCTATCTCTACGGCAATCTGCGCCTGACGCGCCTCGTCTTCCTGCCCTGGCATCTCAGTCTCGTGGCGCGGGTGGACGGCCAGTTTGCCTCGACCGAGCTTCTGCCGAGCGAACAACTCGGCGCCGGCGGGATCGACAGTGTGCGCGGCTATGAAGAGCGCGCCGCCAACGGCAGCGACGGCTACCTTGCGAGCCTGGAGCTGCGTGGTCCCACCATCGCGCCGCTGCACGATCTGGGTTTGTCCGCAGCCGATCAGCTCCAGCCGCTGGCATTCTGGGACTACGGCAACGTCTCGTTCAAGAACGCGCAAGCGTCGGGTCCGCGAGCCGCGGAGCTGCAAAGCGTCGGCGTCGGCGCGCGCTATAGCGTCGGCCGCTATCTCGATGTGCGCTTCGACTATGGCTGGCAGATCGAGAAGCTGCCGGTTTCCGGCGCGGGATTGGGCAACCTGGCCACCGTCTCGGTGACGCTCGGCTACTAATCCATCTCGCCGATGGCACGCAGGGCCGCGCGCGCGGCGTGGGCAAGACCCATGAAGATGGACGCGTGATAGCGGATCACGGTGTCCCGCAAGACAGTCTCCAGCACGAGGGTGGAGTCGCCGGCATTGCGGCGTACCAGGCCCGCGGCTTCCGCATCGCGCAACAGCTTGCGCACATGCGGTCGCGACACCCGGAATTCGCTCGCCAGGGCGTTGATCGAGAGCGGGATCGGCCGGGACGGCGGCAACGTGTCGTCCGGCTTGCCGGAGACGCATAGCCGGAACAGGATGCCCAGCCCGGCATTGCGCCTGTCGAACAGCGATATCTCGCTGGTGTCGCCCCGCCGCGACGCATTGGCGAGCCCGTTGCAGACGATGAGCACGAAGCTCTTATAGATTCTGGCATCGTCGAAGCGGTCGGCGATCATGAGCGCCTGCGGCTCGATCAGCGAAAGACTGATCATCTGCCGGCGGAACACTTCGTTGAAGAACTCGCGCGTCTCGCGGCTCAGGATGTAGCGGCGGGAGCGGCGGTCGGGTTGCACCGGATCGGGCACGATGTAGCCGACCATGCGCAGGTTGATCAGGATCGCGGTGGCGCGGCCGGGATTCGTCAGCCCGACTTCGACGCAGAAGTCGCGCACCGTGGCATGGGTGACGATGCCGCGCGCATCGAGATACAGGACGAAGAGGCCCAGCAATGCGCGATGGATGTCGATCATGACCCGCGCCATCTTCGGATGAGCTTGGCTGATCGCCAGCGTGTCGCGCATCATCGTTTCGCAGGCTTCGCGGAAACGTGGATGGCCGACCATCCGCGCCAAGACCTCGTCGTCCGCTCTGACCCTGCCGACGATCGCGTCGGCCCAGTAGCCGAGCCCCCTGGGTTCGATTTCGGCGGTTTTTGCGGCAGCATTACCCATAATGGGTTCTAACCCATCGCGGCCGGACAGGCGAGGGAAGCCTTGTTCGTGCGTCCGCCGCAGCGATACTGCACCGCAACATTCCCGCGCCATGTCACGTTTTTTTTGGTGACTCCATCGGATCACAACAGGCTCTGGGGATGCGATCGGCCGCGGGGCATGCGGCCGAACTCGCAAGATGAAAAAAATTCTTCCACCTCTTGACGCTCTTCGAGGACGTTCCCATCTGGTGTTCTCAGTCGCGGGCTTTCTCGCCGCGGCGTTCTCACCCGCGCCGGATGTCACGGTGCCCGACGAAATTTGAAGCCTGCCAGACGTCTTTTCCTCTCCATGCGGGAAAAGCGCGAATAAGCATATCCACCACGCCGCATGCTGCCGGCATCGCCGCGACGCGTCAGGTCGCAGATGTCAAGGACTACCGTCCCGCGGCAGATTGGGCCTGTGCTTCTGACGCCGGGATCAGGTCGGCCGCCACGGATATCCGGGGCTCTTCGAGGCCCGTCGGCACGACGTCATGAAACAGGTGCGAGGGGAAGAGGATCAACCGGCCTTCGACCGGTTTGATGAACCTCGTGCCCCAGCACGGCCGATAGCCGCCGGTGTAGCGCTCGCATTTTCCAAGCACCAGGGAACCTCTCTCGTCGTTCGCCTCCGATACGATGCGGGGAACGCGAACATAGTAGACGCTCGAGATGTAACCGGCGCGATGGATGTGTTCGCCATTGGCGCCGTCGCGGCGCAGGACGACATTGGCGCTGAACAAGGTTCCCGCTTCGGGCGGCGGCATGACCGCATCGAGACCCAGGGCGGATAGCTGCCGGATATAGGAGTCCATGGCGTCCCGGATGAAAGCCAGGAGCGCCGTCATGGCGGGCTGCGACCGCGTTTGCGGCGCGTAGTCGATCTCGAGGCCATCGCGCTGTGCGCGGGCCGGCCTGACGTCCGCCAGGATCTCCTCCGCCAGCAGTCTGTTGAAATTGGCGAGGCCACCGAACGCGGCGGGCGGATCGAACGACATCGCCACGACGTGGCGGTCGAGGTCGACGAGCTTCGACGCCTCGCTTGTGCGGCCCAGCCGGCTGAACGCGATGGCGCGGTGCGCGCGTACGATCGCGGTGTCCTGATAACGCCGAGCCAGGCCGTCGCAGAACGCAAGCAAAGTCGTCGGATCCGGATCGGGCGCGAGCGGCGCAAGCAGGGCATGCATGGCATTCAACCGTCTGTCGCCCAGTTCGAGCACGGACAGAAACGCCTGCCGTGCCTCTTCGGAACGGCCGAGCAGCGAGAGCGCCTGGCCGCGATGAAAGGCGATCTCCGCCGTCGCAGGCACCGCGTCGCTCCGCATGCAGACGTCGAGCGCCGCTTGGCCTTCGCCGAGCTCCAGATAGCATTGCGCCAGCAAAATCCAGGCGGTGCGATCGCGCGCTTCTCGCGCTACGGCCTGCTCGAAGGCTTGCGCGGCCGCGCGAAAATCGCCCGTGGCCACATACGCCTCGCCAAGCGATGCGAAAAGCGCCGCATCGTCCGGCCGAACGGCGATCGCCTTGTGCAGCAGCGAGATGGTGATTCCGGTCGGAAGGCTTCGGCTCGTCTCGGTGGTCAGCCAATGCATGGGCCGACAATGCGGAACTTCCACGAGCCAGACAAGGTCGCGCTCACGCGTCTATGTCACCACGGTCTCCCCGGCGGGATGGCCGGCTTGGGTCGGCACGACGTCGAACGCGACGCATATGCGTTCGCCGGGCACCTTGCAGGGTTCGGTGGCGTGCGTGACAAAAGAGGGGAACAGGACGATCCGCCCCGGCACCGGCTCGATCGGCGTGATGTCCCAGGGGGCCGCTGCCGAAAGGCCGCGGATGGGCGACCCGACCAGCAGCGCACCGCTATGGCGTTCCGTCTCCGGTTCCCGCGGCGCGGTGACGTAGAAGACGCCGCTCAACCAGCCCGACGGATGCATATGCGCCGTCTGGCGCCCCGTCGTGCCGTTGAAGATCACGGCCCAGGACGAAAGGCGCACGCTCGCCGGCGGCTGCGAGACGTAAGGGTCCGCGCCGCCCTGTCGCTCGCGCGCATAGTCGTCGACGGCATGCTTGATCTGGCGCAAGAGGATATCCAGTGCCGCCTCGCCCTTGAGACCGATATGCATCGCTTGACGGCCGTTGCGTGTCGCCTTGCGCTTCGGATCCGGTATCAATGTCGGATTGTGCCGGATCTCGTCTGCCAGCGCGGCGCAAAACGACTCGCGGGAGTCGAATTCCCCCGGAATGCGCAAATCTCCGACAGATAGCAGGTTGGTGCTCGCCATCAGGGCCGTCGCCTCCGCCCGTTCGCCCAGTTGGGCGAGACCATGCGCCAGGAAACAGCGCGCACCCGCGTCGGCAGGGTTGGTCGCGAGCGCCGCGCGGCATTTCGCGACAAGCGCCCGCAGGTCGGCGTCCGACTTCGCCGTTTCCCACGCCTCATTCAGCGCGAAGCGGCTGATCTGCAAGATCTCGTCTCTTTGCACACCGAGTTCGTTCAGGCGGTCCCGGGCACCGGCCTCGGTGAGCGCGGATTTGAGCAGGGCGTATGTCTCGGCATCCTGCGGTGCATCCGCGAACAGCGCTTCGGCTTCGTCGACGGCACGGTCCAGTTCGCCCGTGGAGAGCAGGAGCGTGATGAACGACCTTCTACCCGCGAGATCTCCGCCAAGCGCCGCTGCGGCGCGCTGCAGTGAGTCTTCGATATCGGCGGCACGCCCGGCCTGGTGCTGCGTGAGGACCAGCGTCCTCCAATTGTCGGCCTTGCCCGGATTCCGCTCCGCCGCGATTTGCGCCAGTTTCAGCATGCCGTCGAGAACGCCCCAACCTGGTTCGATTTGCCAGCGCATCTAAACGGTCGTTCCTTCGAAATCTTGCACGGCATATCCTGGTCTTGATACGGCACGGGCCCGGCAGGGGTTCCGCCCTAGGCCTTTCGATTCTCTACGCGGCCTGATTGTGTTGCGTCCGGTCCGCCCCAACGAGGGTCGCGACGATCTGCGCCGACGTCGGCTCCGTCACGATCTCGAAATGATTTCCCGGCAGCTCGATGATCCGAAGCTCGGAACACCACGCCCTCCAGCCCAGGTCCGGAATGTGCCGCGATAAGCTGTAGGGAGCCGTGCTGACGAACAGCGTCAGGGGCGCCGGCAGCGGCGCGGCAAGGACGTTCTTGAACGCTCTGACGCGCGCACGTCCCATCGCGATCCTCCGCGCGTCGAGCGCCGCCTCCTTGAGCCCCAAACGCGACAGCAGCGCGATGAAGGCGTGGAGCTGCGTGAGCATCCGGCGATTGACCATCTGGTTTGCAGCGAAACGTGCCACGCCTATGATCGCGAAGCCGACCCGCCCGCCGGCCAGCGCGATGCGCTCTTCCAGGGGCGGACGGAACGCGGCGGACATGGCCTTTTGATTATTGCGAGCGTCGATGGCCGCGTCCGTCGGACCATCGATCACACCGACGAATTCGACCGCGATCCCGCGTTCGAGCAAGCGCCGCGCGGCTTCGACGGCGATCCGGCTGCCGAAGGAGCAGCCCACCACCCAAAGCCGGGCTGGCCGCCCCGCCGCCTCGAAGGCGCCGTCGAACTCCGCAAAAACCCGGCCGCGGTCCGCGGGGCCCAGCAGATCCGGCCCGGCGTGACGGTAGTCCATCAAGACGACGTTGAAATGCTCGCTCAGCTTGCGGGCAAAACGGGCCATCGTGAAATCGGCGCCGAAAATCCCCGGAAAGAGGATCAAGGTCGGGCGCCCATCCGTACCGCGCGCGGGCGTCTTTCCGGCAAGTGCCGACAGACGCATCGCCAACTCGCTCGGCCGCGTCGTCTCGTCGAACAGATCGTTGGGAAGATGGCGGTCGAGGCGCCGTTCGATTGCCAGGAGGAGCATCATGCCTTGCAGGGAATCGCCGCCTGCTTCCGCGAACGGCAAATCGCGCCGATACGCATCTGCGCCCAACAAGTCGCTCCACGCCTTTCCGACGATGTCGGCTTTGAGCCTGGCCTCGGTGGCGGCAGCGAAGGCCGTGCCGCGGACGCGCTCGGCATCCATGCGCTCCAACGCGATCAGGTCGACCTTGTCGGTGGCCAGTTTCGGCAGAACGTCCAACCGGATGATCTCCGCAGGATGGAACGCGGGCGGCAGATGCGCAGCGCACCACGCACGGATGGATTCCGTACCGGGAGAAGCTTCGCAGACACAATAAGCGATAGGCTTCGTCTCGGCTCCGGTCATGCGTGCGATCACAGCTGTGTCCTGGACCGCTGGATGCGAGGCGATGACGGCCTCGATCGCGCCCAGGTTTACGGTGTTGCCGCGCACCTTTATCTGCCGGTCGCGGCGGCCGATAAATTCGAGCAATCCATCCGGCAGCACGCGGCCGAAATCGCCCGTGTGATACTCGGTCATGCCGGGATGCCGCGCCGAGTCGACGAATTGCGTCTTCGTCAGCGCCTCGTCGCGCCAATAGCCTGGCGAAAGCCCCTGGCTGGCCACGACGATTTCGCCCACCTCGCCGGGCGCCACGGCCGCGTCGTTTTCATCGATGAGCGCGACGTGCAGGTCGGCCCGCGGAAAGCCGACGGGCACGAGAGGACGTTCGAGCGGCGTCTCGTGATCGACGAACCAAGCGGCATAGGGGCGTGTCTCCGTCGTTGCGATGTCGAGGCTGAGGCGGCACGTTCGCGGGAATACCTTTCGGTAAAGCTCGACATCGCGCCGCGTCACCCGGTCTCCATTCAGCCGCACGATCCGGATATCGCCGGCCGCGTCGCCGTCGGTCTCCGCGCCGCCGAACAGGGCACGGAATGCGCTGGGGACCGAATGGAACACGGTGACGTTCTGCCGTCGAAGCTCGCGCAACGCCGCCGAAAGCCCGAGACGCTTCAGGTCGACGATGGCGAGCCTTGCGCCGCTCAGAAGCGCACCGAAAATATCGCGGTTCGAGATGCTGACGCTGGGAGAAAACAGCAGCGAATGGCAGTCGCCGGGGCCAAGGCCCATGAGATCGATGAAATGCTCCATGTCGTAGACAAGGCCGGATTCGCTGTGGCAGACGCCCTTCGGCTCGCCGGTGCTGCCGGACGTGTAAAAGATCGTGGCGATCCGGTCGGCGGCGGTGCCAGGCGAGGGTGGCGGCGTGTATCCCGATGACGGGGGCGGGATTGCGATCGGCCGGACCGAAGGGTCGAGCGCCCGGGCAATGGCGGCCGTCGCGTCGTTTACGACCACGCCGGTCATCCCCGAATGCGTAACGATGCGCAGGTTGCGCTTTTCGGGAAAGCCGCTGTCCATCGGAACATATGTCTTCCCGGCCAGCAGCATCGCCACGATGGCGACGATATATTGGGTCGAGAGGGGCAGTAGAATTCCGATCGGATCGGCGAACGCGGACAGTGTCCCGGCCAACGCACCGGCATGCGCGATCAACTCGCCGAAAGTGATGGCCGTTTCGCCATCGTCGACGGCAACGGCCCGCGGCTGTGTCGCGGCGCGCGCGAGAATCCGCGATGCGAGCGCATTCGTGTTTTCGGCCTGCCAGATGCGGTCCAAGGGTTGGCTCTTATGACGGTCGTGGCGATTACGGGACATGCGTATATGCGTGTCAACATGCCGATCGACCCACTTGCCAGACATGGCGGTTCCGCCCGTCAATGGCGGCCGCAGGAGCGCTATGCCTTCGGTTTGCGCACCCCTGCGATGATCGCGTCGCCGAACGATAGCGCGTCGATCTTCTCCAGAAGCCGTCTTTTGACGTGCGCTTCGACCGTGTCCAATTCCGACGGATCGGCCAGCCGCGTTACGGGCTGCCGGAACAACTCCTCCGACAGCATCCCGAGAACCATGTCGTAGATCGGCCGCCACGCCACCAGGGGCTCGAAGAATATCCCGAGGTGAAGGGACCGCTCCGGTCCGTTCTCGCAGTGATGCCAGGAGCCCGCGGGCAGGAAGAGAAAGTCGCCCGGCTGCAGCACCTCATCGAATATGGGCGCCCCTTCGGGGGGTGGGGCCTTCGGCATTCCCTTTGTCGGATTGGCCGCCGTGGCGTGGTGGATTTGCCAGCGCTTGCTCCCCTCGAGCTGCAGGATGATGAGATCTTCGTCGTCATAATGCTGCTGGAAGGCGCCGCCCGCCCCGACTGTGACAATGACGCCGACCTGTATCTTCTCGGGAATATGCGAACGGATATCGTCGCAAAGCGCTGCCAATGCCGGGATATGCGTTTCCACGGGCACCACGACAAGACTGGTGTTCCCCCGCATCTGCGTATCCAGCCGCCCAAGATCGATTCGCTTGTTGTCCGAATAGAAAATCCGCTGCACGACGACCGATTCGCGCTGAACGCGGAGGCTGTCGAGCGGAAAGTCCGGCTTTGAAAGCAGTTTGCGGAGCGTCGTCCAATCGAGGAGGCCCGCGAATCGGTTCCCGCCTGGGTTGCGCCAGAACAGCAATTCGCGGCGGCGCAGCAAAGCCAGGAACTCAGCCACGGTCAGCGGCGCGACCAATTCCGCAAGGTTCCGGACCGTTTCCATCGTATAACCGCCACTTTGAGACCTAAATACCACAGCGAGGCGCACGCCGGCGCAGAACTGCATCGTTCACGGCAGACGCTTGTGATTTTTCTTGCGCAAAATACCAGGCTTCCGTAGGAACCATCCTGCATGCTGCCGGATTACACAACTAGGCGTAGTGTCGGTTGGATGGGTATGAGTTTTGTGTAATATGCTTATCTGCGTTAACGCCGTCCACATCGCACGGGGACGGCAATGTAGTTACAAGGCTAGGAGCCAAGCGCATGACGGATAATCATCCCAAGTCGGACGTGCAAAACGTGGTGCCCGTGCGCAAGGAACCCTACACGAAGCCGTCCTTTCACCGCATTGGCGCAGACGAGGCGGAAACAGGCATCCAGTTCGGTCCCGAGATTCTGATCCTCTTGAGTTGATCGCCGCGGCGGTAATAGCTCGTGGCAGTGGATGCAGATGAGATGGGGAACGTCGCTCCATTGCGTCCGGACTCGCGCGTCTCGCGCAGTGGCAAGATGGTCGAAGCCGAGGTCAACGGCGAGATAGTCATATTGCATGTCGAACTGGGCACTTGCTACGGCCTGAATACGGTTGGGTCGCGCGTCTGGCAACTCATCGCTTCGCCGATGCCGGTCGCCGACATCGTCGCTGCGATCCAGAGCGAATATGTGGATGTTCCCGACGACTGCGAGCGGGATGTCCTTGAGCTGCTCGATGGTCTGCGTTCGGAAGGATTGGTCACGGTCGAGGTGATATCGCAGGCGACCGCAGAGCAATGACTGCCATCGCCGGGTTGTGGCGCATCGGCGGTCCCAACGACGCCGCGGCGGCCTGTGCGCGCATGCTGGCCGCACAAAAATTATATGGACCGCATGCGACGGACCAATGGGATGACGGTTTCGTCGCCCTCGGCAGGGCCTTGTTTCGCCTGTTGCCGGAGGACATTCACGATCGGCAGCCACTCGTTGGTGCAGGCGGCAAGTATGTCCTCGTTGCGGATATACGTCTCGACAATCGCGAAGAGCTGTCGCGCGCCCTGAACATCGCGCCAGGACGCGCGCTGTGCGATGCCGAGATCCTGTTGGCCGCATTCGAGACTTGGGGCGAAGCGATGCTCGAACGCATCGTCGGCGACTATGCGTTCGTCGTCTGGGACTCGGCCCGGCGCCGCTTCCTGCTGGCTCGCGATCCCTTGGGACAAAGGCCGCTGCACTATCACCGCGCGCCGGGTTTGTTCGCCTTTTCCAGCATGCCGAAGGGTTTGCACGCGCTGGCCGAGATCGAACGGGCGCCGGACGTGGAGCGCGTCTCGGAATTCCTGGTCTTGTTGCCGGAGACCGGACCTCAGACGAATTTCAAGACCATCGAACGCGTCGAGCCCGGCCACATCGTCACGTTTCACGCCGGAGGCATATCCTCCCGCCGCTATTGGGAGCCGTCGCGGCCAAGCGGGCGGCCCAGGAGTGCCGGCGATTACGCCGAGGGCGTGCGGTGGCATATGGACCAAGCGGTGCGGGCAAGGCTGCGTGGTGCGGTCCGCGCGGCCGGGACGCATCTGAGTGCGGGTCTCGACAGTTCCGTCGTCACGGCGACCGCGGCGCGCGAGATGGCGGCGACGGGCGGACGGATCGTGGCGTTCACATCGGTCCCCAGCGAAGGCTTCGCAGCGCGGCCGGGCGATGTCCGCATCGCCGACGAGGGGCCCTTGGCAGCGGCGACGGCGGCGCGCTATTCGAATGTCGAGCATGTCCTGGTCCGCGGCGACATGGCATCGGCGCTCGATCTGCTCGATCGCTATTTTTACCTGTTCGAACAGCCCGTCCGCGATCTGCCCAACGGGACATGGTTCTGCGCGATCAACGATGCGGCACGCGACCGCAAATTGTCGGTGTTCCTGCCCGCATACATGGGCAATCTGAGTTTCAGCTACAATGGCTTCGAGCTCCTGCCGCAGGATCTCGCGGGCGGTCATTGGCTGCGGTGGTCGCGCGAAGTCGCCGGCGTGGTCCGCAAGCGGCACATGACACTGCTGGCCGCCCTTGCCGCGAGCCTGGGCCCGCATATCCCGCCCGGGCTGTGGCGCTGGCTGAAGATCGCCATCCAAGGCCGGGCGCCGAGCGTGCTCACGCACACGGGCATCAACCCGCGGCAGCTTGCCGAGCTCGATCTGGCGGCACGGGCGCGGGCGCGGGACATGACGTTCGAATACCGTCCGCGCAAGGACGGCTTTTCGACACGGCTCTGGGCCTTGCGCCGCACGGATATGGGCAACATCAACAAAGGCTCGTTGGGGGGCTGGGGCGTCGATCATCGCGATCCGACGACCGATCGGCGGCTCGTCGAGTTCTGCCTCGCCACGCCGACCGAGCAATTTCTGTCCGGCGGCATCTCGCGCGCGCTTGCCCGCCGTGCCTTTTCCGACCGCGTTCCGGCGTCGGTGCTGAACGAACGCCGCCGCGGTCTTCAGGGCGCGGACTGGTACGAGGGTATTCGCACCCTTCACGCCGAGTTTGCCGAAGAGATCGCCCGGCTGGACGATTGCTCTGCCGCGGCGGAAACGCTCGATCTCGCGCGCCTGCGGGCTCTGACCGACGCATGGCCGCAGGATGGCTGGGATGGCGACGCCGTCGCGCTTTCCCATCGCATTGTGCTCACGCGCGCCCTGGCCGTCGGGCATTTTTTGCGCAAGGCGTCCGGCGGCAACCGCTAGAACGCGTTCATGGCATGGGCTTTCGGCACCAGAAATCGTACATCTGCGAGAATAGAAGAGGTTCGCGCCGTTCCATCTCCGCCCATGCGGCGATGTCGCGGAACAGGACATCAGCCGGATTCTCGGCGCGATACCGTTCGGCTTTTGCGCGCGTGGGCAGGCTGAAGGCCAGCAGGCGAAGTCCGACCCGCGCGATTGCCGCTGAGATACGCGGCACGTCGAAGAAGACTTCTTGCCGGTGCAGCAGCAGATCGTGAATCCCGGCAAGCGTGTAGAAGTCCAGCGAGCCGGCCACCAGGCCGGGCGCCTGTGCGATAAGCCGGCGGCGGACCGTCCGCAGCAAATCTGCGTCGACTGGAAGCTGGGCCAGGTCTGCGATGATCTTTTGCGCCGCGTGGATGCGTAGCCGCGCGGTCCTGCTGTACAGCATGACCCGCATCACGCCGCCGGGCACGAGGGCGTCGGCGAGAGCGCCCCAGCCTTTCTCGGGATCGGGCAGATGGTGCAGCACGCCGCTGCTGACGATGGCGTGGAAGCGGCGGTCCAATGCCGAAACATCGTGCAGGTCCAGCGGCCGGAATTCGATGTTCCGCAGCCCCATGCGCGCACATCTCTCCGTGCCGTAGCGCAGGCTCGCTTCGCTAATATCGATGGCGGTGATGCGGGCATCGGGGAAATGCGAGGCCAGGATCGCCGTTTCGCGTCCTGTGCCGCAGCCGGCGACCAGGATATCGGCTGCGACCGGAATGTTGTCCGGTCCATCCGGGTCCAGCTTCTTGACCAGTGCCGGAAGGGTCCCCTGCTTGGATACCATGATGCGAGACCACGGCGGGTAGGGCCAACCTTCATATTGCTTCGCCACCGCGCCGGTCACCGGGTCGGCAAAATCCCGCGAGCTGCCGCTGTCATGGCGCAGCGGCGCATAGGCATGCGCGATGGGCGTTTCGCCATCGGCCTCCAGCCGCGCCTGTTCGGCCTCATCGATGAGCCAGGCTCCGCCATTGTGGACGGCCTGCGTCGCCAGCGCTTCGACCGCATTGGGGAATTCGCGCCAGCTTTCGCGCAACAGCAGCCATCGGCGCAGCGCAGTAAGGGGCAACTCGACCTCGAGGTTGCGAACGAAGGTTTCCCGGAGCAAATCGAGCGCAAGGCCGCAATGTTCGAGCCATGTCGCCAAGTCGCGGGGATCTGCCGCGATGCCGGCGCGAAGCAACGCAGACTCCCGCAACAACAGTCTCCAACCGGCAGCACCGATGTAACCGGGATCGACCTGGGGATCGGCGAGCAACCCTCGCAATGACTGCGCCATGTCGGCGGTCACGAGATCCGGATTGTCCCGGAGCAGACGCGCGACCAGTCCCTTCGCGGCGCGGCTGCCGGGCGCCGCCGTCAACGCGCTCCACGCTGCCGCCAGGGCCTCTTGGGGGCGCCCGGATGCTTCCAGCGCATGCGCCAAGCTTTCCGATCGTGTCGTGTCAGGGCCGCTCATTGCCGGCGGCAACGGGGAGAGCATAGGCGACATCTTCCCGCCGAGGTTTGGCAGTGCGCGCGCCCCACGGCGATCAGCTTGCCATTGCGGGAGCCGCTTCCCGGCGTGGCGCTGCCGTGCTCGCCGCGGTCCGGGATCTGGTGACGACGCTCAGCAGGAGACCTTCATGCTCGACCAGGAAATGCCGATCGAGGAGGAAACGGACGATATGCGCCGCTGCGCCTTCGAGGGCGTCGCGCGGCTGCGGACGTTCGAAATGTTTCAGCGTTTCGAACGCTTCGCGCGAAATGACGGTCAGCCCCTGCACTGCGACGCTGCGCGTGTCCGCGATCGCCAGCTGCCCTCCGCCGCCATCCACGACGCGGAGCACCGGAAGATGATCGGGCCGGTGCCATTGATGCTTCCAGACGCCGATCGCCAGTCGCAGCTTGTCGATTGTGCCCTTGTCCTCCAGCAACGGCGTCGAATAGCTGCCGGAGAAGTGATAGGCGATATCGGATAGCGGTGCGTCGTCGGGATAGAGGCCGGTGTAGCCGGGTACGGGAACGACGTTCTCGATGCCGAACTGTTCCGGCGTGTTGTGATACGGGCTGAACCTGTCGATGATGATCCTGTTCAGGCCGGATGGCGGCTGCAGATGCGGGATTTTGGGCAACAGCCGCAGAACGGCCTCGTAATCTTCCAGGGTTTCGCCCGGAAGCCCATACAGATAGTTCCACGCGACCCTGACCCCCATCGATTTGCATGACCGCAGGAGGCTCAGATTCTGCAGTCCGGAAACGCCCTTTCGCATCAGCTTCAGCACATGGGACGACAGCGACTCGATGCCGGGTTGGATTGCGTCGATGCCCGCTCGCGCCATGCTTTCGATCTGGTCGTCGCGCAGATTGGCCTTCACTTCGTAGAAGAGCCTGGGGCGCGCCGGCCAGTCTGCCAGTTTCGGCAGCAGCGTCTTGAAATAGTTGAGCGGCATGATGTTGTCCGCCAGGAAGAAGCGTTTGGCATCCCAGGCGCTCGTCAACGCCTCGATCTCGCTCAGCACGCGGTCGGCGGGTTTTTGGCGGAATTCCATGCCCTCGCCATTGAGGCCGCAAAAGGTGCAATGGTGCTTCTCGCCCCACCAGCAGCCGCGTGACGTCTCCATGGTGAGAAATTCCGGAAGCTCCGGCGGCAGACGCCCGTCGCGCTGCTCCTGCCGCAACGCCAAGAAATAGTCGGAAAAATCGGGCGCAAAAACGCGGCGGAAATCGCTGATCGGCTCGCACGCGATCAGTTGTTTTGGCGGCCGGACACCATCGCGTACCAGCCGTTCGCAGAACTCCGGAAATTCGGAATCCGCCTCGCCGACGAAGAAGTGATCTATCCAGGGGAAGGCGCCGGCAAGACCGGCGCCCATGGGGCCGGCCACGTTCGCACCGCCCATGACGACGATGATGTGCGGCGCCGCGGCCTTGACCCGCCACGCCAATCCGGCGGCCGCCAAATTCTGCTGAAACGTGGACGAGATGCCGAGAATGCGCGGATTGCGCGCAACGATCCGGCGCGTCATCGCGTCTTGGTACGGACCGATCTCCGGCGCAAGCCCGTCGTAGCGTTGTTGAAACTCCCGCGGAAATCTCGCGGGCGGGGCGGCGGCCGACTTGCTGTCCTGCGGATACGCGTGTGGCCGAAAGAGATGTTCGCCCAGAAGCGCGCTCATGGGCGAATCGCAAACCGCCTTGTAGGCGTCATATCCGATCTGCGACGCCAGCAATATGCTGCCGTAAACGATTTCCACGCTGAGGCCGCGCGCACGGCAAGCCGAAGCCAGGACCGACGTTCCGAGCGCTGGAAAATTGATGGCGTCGAAAGGCGGGACGACCAGACAGACGTCCAATTGCGCGTCGTTCTCGGGGCCGCTTCGGTCCACCCAAACCTCTGCTGAAAGTCACCGGTGACACTATTGCATCGCAACCAGCAGAGCCATCGCTAAAGTTGGTCGCGCAAGGCCGCCCCCGACCGGCCAAACCCGGGAGCGCGTAGAGGGTGCTGCCTGCGATCCGATGTCCAGGTTCCCTCGCTGTTTGTCCGGCACAGTCGCTGTGGGCGGCAATCACCAAACCACCTCAAATCGGGTGGGCGAACGCCAATGCGCCGGACAATAAGATACTCAAAATATTGATATTTCTCTGGATTTCTTGTGATTCCACAAATACTGCATTTTCGCGTGAATACTATGCTGGTCGTCGCGACAATATTTCACAAATCGCCTAGGATATTTGCAGGTGGGGTACGGGGCGGTTTTTTCCAAAAAAAGTGAAGCCGAAGCGGTACGGACGCCGCCACTTCCCGCCCATTACACGGGCAGGAGGCGGCGCAGGGTCGCTTTCAAGCATAACGCAAACGGAGATTGTCATGCGCAACACGCTCATTCTGGCCGCGATTACCGGCCTCCTGATGACCTCGGCTGCCAACGCGCAGTTCTTCAACAGCAGCGCCACGGGCACGAACATCGAGGGTAACGTCAACATCACGACGAACGCCCAACAGGTCACGCAGGTCGGCATCGGCGACAACATCCATCAGAACCAGCTGATCAGCTCGATCGCCGAAGGCACGTCCATCAAGGGCGACGTCACCATCAACACCCAGCTGCAGCAGGTGACCCAGGTCGGTATCGGCGATGATATCCACCAGAACCAGCAGATCGGCTCGATCGGCGGAGCCAAATCCAACTGACGGGGCGACCCAGGCATGCGCCCGGACGGCATCCGGCAGCCGGGCGCATCGTCCCGCTTCATCGGACCAAGAGGAGGTCGGTATGTTCAAGAACAAGACAGCCGCCGCAGGCGCATTGATGCTCCTGATGACAGGCGCAGCGCAGGCGCAATTTTTCAACAGCGGTACTGCCGTCGACGGCAGCGCGTCCATGTCCGTCGTGCAGGGCAGCAACACCATGGTGGGCATCGGCGTCGCCGAACAGGTTTCGGGGATCGACTCGAGCGTGACGGATGGAAGCCATGTCCGCGGCAGCTTCGCCGGTCGGACGGTGACAGGCAGCGAAACGACGGTTGCGCTCGGCGCCGGTGCGCTGGCGCGCACCGTACAGGCGAGCGTCAACGACGCCAGCACCGGCGGCAACGTCTCACTCACCGCAGAATCCGGCGACGTGACCACGGTGGCTCTCGGCGGGGGCGCCAGCGCTTGCACCAGCATCGCTTCCGTCAATCGCTCGACGGCGGGCAGCTTCCGGTCGACGGTCGTGACCGGCGGCGTCCTCAATGTCGGAATTGGCACGTTCTGGCCCGGCCGCGTCACGCTGGGCTCGCTCGGCCGCGCCTGCTGATGGCGCCCGGCCCCATGAATCGATCGCGCACCCATCGCAACGAAAGGAAAATCCCATGATTTCGCCCAAGACCTTGCTGGCATGCACCTTCTTCGTGATGCTTGCGGGCGCCGCCCAGGCGCAGGAGATCAACACCTTCGCGTCGGCCGATGCAGGTACGGAGGCCAGGGTCGACCGCCTGCGCGCGTTCGGCGACTCTTACAAGCAAACCTGGACGCCGACGAACAACTTCAACTGTTCCGACATCACGCTGGGGTCGAATACCGGCCCGTCGCCCAATGATGTCTACGACGCGAGCGGTGCGATGTTGCCGCCCCGCGCGGCCGACGCGCCTCAGAACGCCGTAGTGCAGCAGGACCCGCTGCAGACGACGGTCGTGACCGGCGTGATCAACGATCTGTGCTTCGCGCGCCCGTGACAAGGCGGACCATCGCGAAGCATTGCGAACTGGAAGACGGACCGGCGGCGGGATCGCCGGTCCATGAGGAGGGAAAGATGTTCGATCGCATTATCGGCGGGCGCGCCTGGAAGCAGTTCACCGCGCTCTCGCTCATCGGCTCGTTGCTGGCCGGCTGTGCCACGCATGCGCCCGATGCCGCCTATGTTGTCGCGCAGCCGCAACAGACGCCGGTCGCGACGGTCACCAATTTCACCGAAGCCCTCCGCTGCATGGACGACATGTTTCTGCAGCGTGGATTTCGCTACAATATTCCAATCACCTCGGTCGGCATCCTCGACAGGACGGGCAAGGTGAACGCGGGCACGCGAGACATGCTGATCGCCGCGGTCTCGGCGATGTCCTTGCGGTCGGGTTCGTTTCGCTATGTCGACCAGGACATCAGCTTCCAGGAGGTATTCGGACCGAACCAGCGTATCCTCGCCGGCGGCTTGTTCATCCGCGGCTCCATCAGCGAACTCGACCAGGGTGTGACGGAGGACTCGTCCGGTGGCGGCATCACGGTTTCGACTTCCCTGGGCGCGGGTTTCAATCGCCAGAACATGTCGTCGCTGATGACGGTCGACATGAGTCTCGACGACATTGCGTCGCGCACCGTTCTGCCGGGCACCAGCGTCAGCAACACGCTGGCGATCGGCCGGCGTTCGAAGGGCGCCGATCTCGATGCGCGCATCAGTTCGGTCGGACTCGACTACAGCGTCAGCATGAATGAGCAGGAAGGGACCCATGCGGGCCTGCGCACGCTGATCGAACTGACGGCGATCGAGATGCTGGGCCGCTATGCCAAGGTGCCGTACTGGCAATGCCTCGGCCTGGCCTCGACCGATCCGCGCTCCAAGACCGTGGCCTACGACCAATTCACCTCCATGCGCGACGAGCAGCGCGTTTCGTTTATCGCGTCGGCGCTGAAGAGCGCGGGCTACTACGGCGGCCCGGCGGTCACCGTGCTCACGCCCGAGTTGCGCGCTGCCGCAGCGCGGTATCAACAGGACAACAACATGCCGGCGCTGGGCTTGCTGAACTTCGAGCTCTACTACGCTCTTGTCAGTGGGCCCGCGGCCGCTTCCGCGCCGCCGCTCGAAACGCCTGGCCCGGCGCCGGGTGCCGAGATACCGCAAGCCATGGTGCCGGCTGTCGGGTTGTCGCGGCTGTCGGCCGTCACCGGCGGCGTCTATGTCGGCGAGACGATCACCTTCACGGCGGATTTGGCGCATGACGGCTATCTGGCGTGCTTCTACCAGGACGGCGACGGTCGGGTGTTCCGGACCTATCCGAACCCGACCCAGCCCAGCGAATTCGTCGGCGAGGGACGCAAAGTGCAAATCCCCGGCGCCGGGGATTTCTTCCGCATCCGTCCAACGACGGCCGGGCGACGCGAACAATTCACCTGCTTTTCGTCGAGCCGATCGGTTCTCGCGGCGCTGCCCGAGAATCTCTCGCGACCCGTGCTCGCCCCGCTGCCGGTAGACAGCCTCAGCGCGCTATATCGCCAGCTGTCCGCCGCTTTGGGACGCGATCTTCAAACGGCCAACAACATCTATCCCGTGGCGGCCAATCCGTGAGGCGTTGCCCGGTATCGCTCAGAGCAGGTTGATGATCTCGACGCGGCGATCCTTCGCCGCGTCGGATCCACCGGCACCTCTCTTGCCCAGGCCCTGGACATAGAGCCGCGACGGCGCCGTGCTGAACTTGGTCGCCAGGATTTCGAACACGGCAGCGGCACGCAGCACCGAAAGCCGCAAATTCTGGGCGTCGCTTCCCTTGCTGTCCGTGTAGCCGACAATGGCGAAATGATACCTCGCAAGCTCGGGCTTGTTGAGCGCCGATGCGAGCTCGCGCAATTGCGCCATCGATTCCGGCTTGATCGTCGCGGAGTTGAAGTCGAAGTAGACCGTGATGTCTGAGTGCGGCGCGTTCGCCTGCGGCGGCGGTGGGGGCGCAGCGGGTTCAGGCGCCTGGCCCGGCTGGACGATCTCGAGCGACAGGTTGTGCGGATCGCCGTGCGCCCGATGCTGGCCGCCCGGCCGAAGTTCGCTGCCAATCTCGTCAGCGGGTTTGACTTGCGCAAGAGCAGGAACGCCAATCATCGCAACAGCCGTGGCGAGAATCGCCGCGAGCTGTTTTTGCATTTTTCCGACCATTACGATCATCCGTGTAAAAGTGGGTTACGGGGCTGGATTTATCGAAACAGATTCGCAGAATACTAAGGGTATTACGGTGTGTTTTTCCAGACGTACTCTTCACAACGAAATTCTACACTATTGGAAGTCGCGATGGAAAAGGAAGAGATCTTACTGACCAGGGATTGGGGGCGGATTTCGTCCAAGCTGCTCAGGGTGCTCTGGGAGCACGCGGAGACGCTTTGCGGCGCGCTCATGGAGATGGGCGAAGATGGATTCGACGCGGTCTGGCCGCTCTTCCTGGACGAGACGCTTCGCGATCTGGAGCACCGCCGCAACCGGGCCGGAGACTGGGCGCAGACCTGGGAACTGGCAATCAGTCTGATGGCTGAGAGCGATCTGCTGAAGGATGCGCTCCGGGACGGAAAAGCCATGTTCGCGCGGGGCAATCCCAAGTCGGCATTCCGCACGATCGCGAGCCGCGCGCTGCGCAAGATGCGCTGGCCGTTGCTCAATGCCCGGTCGCCGGGCCATCTCGCCGTCTGGGAACGCCTCGATAAAGTCAGCCGGGACTTGCTCAAGGAAGCCGGCCTCGGAATCTCTCGCCCCTACAATCGCTGTCAAGCGGAGCATTTCGAGGCATTGCTGGCGCGGCTGCGGGAACGGCATCCGAACGACCACAATCTGCCGCGTACCCTCGTCTCGGTTGAGGACCTGTTCCAACAATTCTGCTCCGACTGCCAACAAATGATGGTCGAAGTCGAAGATGCCGAGGAGGTGAGTGTGCAGGACGTGGCGGTCCTTCCCGGCTTCGACCGCCGCCTGGCCTTCCTCGACGAGTGCAGCCGCCAGCTCGGAGGGGTCGAAAACGAGATCATCCAAACGGTGCTGTTGCGGAGCAAGGTGGTCGACATCAGTCCCGACGGCGACGGGCGCGTCGAAAGATTCTGTCGGGATCACGGACTCGCGCGCCGGCAATACTACAAACACCTGAATTCGGCCCAGCTTAAGATCAAGCTCTGCATCGAACGCAAACAGGAGAACGCCATATGAATTCGCGTAATTCGGCGGAGCTTCTTGCCGAGATCTTGAACGCCCAGGTCGAGGACGCGCCGCCCGAGGCGACGCCGACGATATGGCGCCAAGCTATTCTCGGCCAGGGAAGGCTCACTGCGCGCGAGGAGAATATCCTGTGGACGTCGCCGTCGGCGCGCGCCGCCTTCCTGCGCCTGCGTCATGAGCTGCTTGCGCCGGCCCGCGATGCGTGGCGCGACCGAGGCCATGACAACGTCGTGACGCTGCGCGCTGCGGCTTCGGAGGCCGGCGAGCAGGTCGTCGAAGGCAATGGCTGGCGTCTTTCCGTCACGCCCGTCGCAGGCGACGACTGGGTGCTTACGCTGCAGGTCGACAGCGCCGTGGCGGCACTGATCCCACCCTCGGCACAATTGCGTCTTGTCGATGGCGAGGGGCTGATATGGGGCCAGGGCGTGCCGGGCAGCGACGGCGGGCTCGACCTCGATTGGCCGCATGACGGGTCGCCGCTCGAAAGGCTGCGCCGCACCAATCTTCGGCTCGAGATCGTTTGAGCGCCGGACCAAGGCCGTGATTCCGACCGAAGACGATATGTCGCCGCACGAGGAGGCTGTGCTGTTTCCGACGATCGGCGACGGCAAAGCCGAGCTCTTGAGCATTGGTTGCCGGCGTATTCCGGATTGGGACAACAAGGAGCGCCCCGTGCGTGCGCCGGGCCTGCCGCAAGCGCAGGACATCCTGCTCGATGCGCGTGCCGACGAGCGTCCATCGACCATGGAGCTCGGCGTGCAGGTAGTGGCGGAGAAGCGGGATTTCTCCGGCGACAGTTTTGGTCTTGCACTCGCCGTCGCAGACAAGCTGGCGCGCTTCGGCCGGACCTATCCCGGGCGCCGCATCTATGCGACCGGCGCCATCGCGCGCGGCGGCCGGGGTATGCTGGCGCCGGTCGCGGGCTTCGACGCCAAGGCGGTCGGCATACTGGATCACGTCGCGGCATATCAGATCCAGGATGCGATTTTTCTGTTCGCGCAGGACAATCTCCCGCAGCTGAGCGAGCAGACCCGCGCCTTGCTGGACGCGGCTTATGAGGATAGCGGGCTGGAATGCATGCCGCTCATGCGCCTGTCCGACTGTTCCCGGTTGTGGCGGCAACCTATATGGCGTTCGCCGCAGACGCGGCGCGGATTCCGCTTCGCGGTGGCAACCGGCATTGCCGGCGCGATATTGCTGGCGGCCGCGGCCTTTGCATTCTGGCCGAGGCCGCAAGTGGTCGCGGTGGCTCCGACGACCGCGGACGACTGCATCGACGAAGGCAGCAACACGCAGATTGCCGGCCCGATCGCGGTGCGCAGCCCGAGCGAGCAGGGCGAATTCGGGTTGGACGCCTGGCTCAATGGAAGGGCGGCGGTCTATGCGGTCGGCGAGGTGATGACACTGCATTTCAGCGTGACGAGACCGGCTTATGTGCAGGTGTTCGACCTCGACCGCATGGGCCGTGCGACGCGGCTCTTTCCCGATGCACACCAAGCCGGCGCGCTGCTGTCGCCGGGCGAAAAGGCCGGCTTCGCGATGAAGGCGGCGGGGCCTGCAGGCGTGGAGATGCTCAAGGTCATCGCGACGTCCGATCCACCGGACGGCGGCGCGCGACCCGATCCGGAGTTCGCGGCCGCGCCGGGACAGTGGCAGGAACGCGCGATCTGCCTGAAGATCACGTCCTGACGCGCTATTCGAACTTGACGTCGAATGCGAACGGCCCGAGGCGGACGACGCTTCCGGGCTTCAGCGGCGCCGGCAGGTCCTGCAGGAGGCGAATTCCGTCGGCCTGGGTGCCGTTCAGCGACTTGAGATCCTCGATCACGACTTGGCCGCCATCGAAAAAGACGCGTGCATGGCGGCGCGAGATCTCGTCATTCTCGATCAGGACGTCGACGCCGCTATGCAGCCGGCCGATGACCGCGCCGTTTTTCGTGCGCTGGAGAAGATTCCGGGTGATGTCGAAACTGTAGCGTTCCGCATCGCCGCGCCCGGCAAAGTGCAGCTTTTCGAAATTGGCGCCCTTCCGGTTATCGTTCCTTTTCGTTCCTTGCATGGCCGCCGCGAAGCCGTCGCGAGCGGGGCGGCGCGGTGCGCCGTTGCCGCTCACCCGTCGCGACAGCGCGTCGGCCGTGCGGTTGACGGTATCCAGGACGATCCGCCGCGGGCGGCGGAACGCCATGATGCCCACAAGCAGGAGGCTGAGCATGAGCAGCATGACGCCGCCGTCCATGAGGCCGCGCTGCAGGAATTGCTGGATCGCCGAGACCCTGCACTCGTCACCCGAGACGATGGCGGGGATGTTGCCGGCGTGCAGCAAGGCGACGAGATTGTCCGCCCTGCTCGCATAATACACGCCCGCGGCCGTCTTGATGTAGGCGCCGTCGCCGCCGCTCATGAGTTGGTCGAAATTGCCCCAGGTATTGACTCCGATGACGCGTCCGCAGCTGTCGAGCAGCGGTCCGCCGCTGTTGCCGTGGTTGATGGGGGCGTTGTGCTGGATGACGGGCAGGGTCTCGTCTTCGTCACTGTCGGCCAGGCGGGCTGAATAGGTGCGGCCGATCACGCCGTTCGTGACGGTCGGATTGGCGGTCGGCGCTTTGAACAGATCGTCGGCGACACCCGGATAGCCGATGGCGTAGACCGCCGTGTTCTTGCTGAGATTGGCGGTAGAGATGGTCAGCGGATCGATCGATACCGGGCTGATCCTCAGGATGGCGAGGTCGCGGGCCTGGGATGCCAGGATCACTTTCGCGGGATGGCCGCGGAAAAGGGCATCGAGCTCCTCGGCGCTGTCGGATTGCGGCTCTGCCTCACCTTGCAGGATGACGGCGATCTTCGTGGCCTTGGAGACCACATGATAGTTGGTGACGATATAGCCGTCCTGCGAGATGATGAAGCCGGACCCGGCCCTGAGATCGAGTTTGACCTCGTCCGTGCCGCCATAGGCCCAGACATGGACGACGGCTTGCTGCAGCTTGTCTGCATCCGGACCGTCGTCGGCGCGGGCCGGCGCCAGCGCAGCGGCGAGCGCAATAAGGAAACACAGGGCGACCTTCCGCCATTCAGCGATCATCGTCGTCGACCTCTTGTCGTTTCGGCTTCGTCTTCGCTTTCAGCTGCAAGGGTGCCGGTTTGGCTGTGCTGCTGGGCTTGGGCAGAGGCGTTGGCGTTGCGTCGCTCCGCGGCGGCCCGGAATCCAGCAGGCTCTGATCGGATGGCGGGACGACGGCCGGCTTCGGGCTGCCGGACAACGACCGCAAAGGCGCCGATGTCGACGGCGCAGCGGGGGCAGGCGCGGCGCCGATCGGTCGGGTGTGCAGACCACGCCCCGGGATCGGGCGCGGCGGGGCATCGATCCCCGCATGGGGACCGCCGCTCTGCGACAATCCGATGCCGAGATATGCACGGAACTCGTACATCAGCGCGGCCCATAGCGACAGTGCAACCACGGCGGCAGCGACCACCATCGTCGTTCCGCGCCGCTGGCTGGCGGCGACGCCAAGATGCGTTGTGCGGCGATCGGCGTGGACATAAGCCAATGCGCTCGCATTGTCCTGATGCCGGGTGCAACGCGCCGAGATTTCCTCGAGCAGATCGTCGACGACGCGTTGCGGGCCATGGCTCGCGGCACGCGCGGCGATATCGGCGATCTCCGCATCCTCCAGCGTCTCGACCCCGTCCGACGCGATCAGGACAAGGTCTCCATCCTTCAAGACGATATCGGTGTCGGGCGCATCGACCAAGTCGATCTCCTGGCCCGATACTGCCGAGCGCAGCGCATTCCGCCTGGGATCGTGCGCGGCGTCTGCCATGTCGAGTTGGCCGCGCGCGACGAGATCGTTGAGGATGGAGCGCATAGAATGGTCGGCGTTGAGCCGCGACAAGCGCTCCCCGCGCAACAGAAAAAGCACGGAGTCGCCGACACTGATCCAGCGCAGTCGGCCGCGGGAGATGGTTGCCGCCACGAGCGTACACCCCATGCCGTCAAGTTCGGGGTTCGACAGAATCGCGCGATTTATCGCATCGTTGGCTGCGGCGAGCGCACTGTGCAGCTTCTCGGCGGGCGGCTTGCTGCCGGCGCCCAGATGCGCGAGGACGGTGCGCGTGGCGAGCTTGGCCGCGACATCGCCGCCGGCATGACCGCCCATTCCATCCGCCAGAACGAGCGCGACCGTCCCATGTCGCCCCAACGCGGCAGAGGCAATCGCGTCTTCCTGGCGTTCGCGCTCACCGACGATCTGGCCACCGCCAATGCCGGATTGCCGGCTCATTCTCGACATCCTCTGCAGCAGGCGCTCATCGGCGCGCCCGGCATGCACCGAACGGCCTCAACCGCAGACCTCGCCCTGCTTCTGGACCGCTCGAGTCATCGCGCAATGTGCGCGCAGGTCGGTCGTACAGGTGCTGGGAAGGTTCACGTTGACGTTCCGCTTTGTGACGAAGCCGATGACCGAGGAAAGGATCGTCGAGCCGGCCTCGCTTCCCGAGGTGTCATGGTTCTCGTCGAGCACTCTGACGCCCATGAGCCGTCCTTGGCATTGCGCCGACAATTGCTGCGTCGCTTGCTCCTGCGCCAGGCGGCAGCCTTCGTTGCCGGTGCCCCGTCCGGTGCCCTTGGCGGTTATGTCGTGCAGATCGAGGACATTCTCCATGTGAACGGTGACGTGGCACTGAGCGAGTCGCTGACGCACATCGGCATTATGTGGGCTGTCCGCAAAAGCGTGCAGGAAGGCTTCGTATGTCGCGCGATCGTGCAGCGCGATGGCGTGGTCATAGGCATCCGTCTCGCGCTGCGCGGCCTCCCGCCTTGCCTTGAGACGCTCGGCGTTGTCCTGGTCGAGCGCGGCGAGCAGCGCCGCGTCGATCCTGCCGGTCACGGGCATGTTCTTGGATTGCTGATAGTTGCGGATCGCGGCGTTGGTCGCCTCGGTCTCGGTTCCGTCCGCCTTGCCCTTGTAGAGGCCCGCCATTGCAAGTCCATCCTGCACATGGGCAATCTGTTCGGTATGCTCGGCGGCGATCTCGGCGGTTTTCGCCTGGATCAGATGGCGGCCGGCCGGATATTGATCCATGTAAGCTTGATAGCCTGCCGACGAATTTTGCGCCGCCGCCTTCGCCCAGTCCGCATCATCGGCAGCGGATGTCGCCTGGGCGATGCGATCCTGCGCCTCGGATGCGTAATAGCCCGCGGGCATGACCTGCAGGTAGGTCTTGTAGGCGTCGACCGTGTTGGCGGCGACGGCCTGCCGCCACTGGCTGCTGTCCTCCTCCGGAATGCGGCCGGCAACGAACCACCAGATTGCGACGGCGAGCAAAAGCACGACGACTGCCGCGCCGCCGATCATCGGCCAAAGAGACGCGAGCGGCCGGTTCATCAATCCCGTCGCCACGGGCCCCGCCGGAATCCCCGATACCGGTTGTGCGACCGCCTGGGAGACGGGTTGCGCGAAGACCGAGGCCGCTTGCGGCACACGCGTCAGCGCGTGCGAGGCTTCGGCGCTTCGCATCGTCGCGTCGACTCGCCGGGCGCGCATCGTCTTTTCGGCATCTACGGCGCCCTGCAGCGCGGCCGTCCACTCCGCGATGCTCTGCGGGCGGTCTGCCTCATTGGGCGACAGCGCCCAATCGATGGCGGCAAGGAATTGCGGCTCCGCCCGCCCCGCGGCGATTGCCGCGATGGGCTTCATCGGATCGTCGCGGATGCGCAGCGTCGCGGCGGGCGGCGTTTCGCCGGACAGGCAGCGATATGCAACGGCCCCAAGCGCATAGATATCGGTCCAGGCCCCTTGATGGCCGGTGGACGCATACTGCTCGATCGGCGCATAGCCTTCGGTCACGACGGACGTGATCGATTTGCTTTTGGCTACGATCGCCTGGCGAGCCGCGCCGAAATCGAGCAACACCGGACCGCTGAAGGCGCGCAGGATGATGTTGCCGGGCTTGATGTCGCGATGCAGGAAGCCGAGATCGTGCACCTTCTGCAAGCCGTCGAGGATCGGTCCAAGCACGACCGAGATGCCGGCCTCGTTCAGCGTCCCGACGCGCTCCAGATGCTGCGCAAGGGTCTCGCCCTCGGCATATTCCATCACGATATAGGCGGTCTCGTTGGCCTCGAATATCTGATGGATTTCGACGATGTTCGGGTGCCGGAATTTTGCAAGGATGCGCGCTTCTTCCAGGAAGCGCGCCAAACCCCATTGGTAGTCATTGGTCGAGGATGTCGATTTCGCGGTGACGCGCGCGCCGTCGCCGCGGACGGCGAAGTCGCTCGGCATGTATTCTTTTATCGCGACAAGCTTGTCGAGAGACGTGTCGCGGGCGAGGTAGGTGACCCCGAAGCCGCCTGCCCCAAGAACGCGGATGATCTCATACTGGTTGAGCTTGTTGCCCCTCGGCAAAGCCGTCAGAAATTCTTCAGGCACCACATCCCCCTTCAGCGCGAGTTTCAGTATTGAGACAACCGCTCAGGTTGCCTCGTCTTCAGTCTTGCTTGGCAAATAGAGGGGGATTTCCAATGAGTTAGAAGATGCCCCCGAGATGCCCCTACGCCCACCACTTTTATCAGCCGACGGCTGAGAAAGCCTCTGTTTGTACTATGGCATAAAGGACAATTTGAAGGGAATACTTCTCTCTACTGCTTTCCGACCTGCACAGATACACAAAATGGGTAGGGATGAGACACCCGGGTCCGCCAGGGTGTGGATTCACGACGTGATCTACTCGACGTTGTCGTAGTAGGGCATCACGACCTTGTCGGATTTGGCCGGTTTGGCCGCGTCCCTGGGCTCCGAAACGCCCACCATTCCCATGGTGACCGGATTGATGATGTCGCCGTCGATGCGGACATTGATGCAGGCCGGGCGGCCGCTTGCCAGTGCGTCCCGGACGGCGACGGAAATCTCCTCGCGTCGCGTGACGCGCACCCCATAACCGCCGAAGGCCTCGGCGACCTTCTCATAGGCGCTGTCGGCAAGGGTCACGATGGCGCGCTTGTCCTTGCCGTAGATCAGGTCCTGCCCGTTCTGCGACATGCCCCAGCAGGCATTGTTCAGCACCACCGTGATCACCTTGAGGCCGTGACGGACCATGGTGTCGAATTCCTGGATGTGGAATCCCACGCCGCCATCGCCCGCGAACAGGAAGACCGGCCGGTTCGGAAAGGCCCGAGCCGCGCCGATCGCGAAGCCCTGGCCGACGCCGAGCGTGCCGAGATAGCCCGTGATCAGCAAGCCGCCGCGACCCTGCGGGCGGACATGGTCGCGGATCCAGACCGACGACTCGCCGCCGTCGCAGACGATCACCGCGTCTTCGGGCAACGTCTCCGCAAGGGCCTTGGCGGCATGGAAGGGATGCAGCAGGCCCGCATCGCCATAGACGGGCGCCGCGAGCCAGCGCTGATGCGATGCCGTCCTTGCCGCTTGCAGGCGCTTCGCCCACTCGTCGCGCGACGGCCAGGCGGTATTGCGCGCCGCATCGCTGAGCGCCAGCAAGGCCTGGCGACAATCCGCCATGACGGCCAAGTCGATGGGACCGCCGCGTCCGGGCTCCGCGCCGTCGATGTCGATCTGAACGACCTTGGCGCCTTTCGGGATGATCCCATATCGCCCGCCGGTGAACAGGCCGACCCGCGTGCCGAGGAGGACGACCAGATCCGCGGATGCGCCCATGGCGGCCGCGATGGGTACGCTGACGGCGCTTCCGCCATAGAGCGGGTGCGTCTGCGGCATCATCCCTTCCGCCTTCATGGCGGTCACGATGGGCGTGTGGGTCGCTTCCGCGAAGGCGGCCAACGCGCTGCCGTCGTCGCAGAGCGCCGCGCCGCCGCCGGCGATGACGACCGGTCGCTGTGCCTCGCGCAGGAGGTGGAGAACGGCTTCGATCTGTGCGCCGGTCGGCGCCGGTCCGGCTTCCAATCCGAAGTTGGAAAGGGCTTCGACTCGCGCGGGCGGTTTGACGGGCGTGAACATCACCTCGATCGGTATTTCCAGCACGACAGGTCCCGGAACGCCGGTCGTCGCTCTTCGGACGGCCTGCTCGACGATTTCCGGCAGCCGGGCGCCGCTGCCGACGCGGAACGCCCATTTGGAGACATGCGATGCGGCGGCGATCTGGTCGATGCCGCCCTGCAGGGTGTTGAGATCGGCCTCGCGGGTCGAGGGCGCGCCGATGATGAACAGGACCGGCATGCGATCGAGATAGGCGTTCGCGATCGCGGTATAGGCATTGGTGAAGCCGGGACCCGCCGTCACCGCCGCCACGCCGATGCGTCCGGTGGCGCGCGCATAGGCCTCCGCCGCATGGCCGGCCGACGCCTCATGCCGAGTGTCGGTCAGCCGGATGCCGTTCTCGGCGCAGGCGATCAGGAAGGCGTCCAGATGGCCGCCATGCAGGGAAAAAACCTCTTGGACGCCCGCGGCCCGAAGGGTGCGCGCGAGCAACGCGCCGCCTGTGATCGGTTCCATCGCGATGTCTCCTCTTCCGTCAAGCCACTGGATTTTGACGACTGTTATAGATTATTCTATTGGAGTAGTATAATCGAAACCTGCTCGCAACGGGAAGCAGGCGTGGAGGCAAAGATGGACGACCAGGTGGCCGAGGCGCCCAACAAGGGCGCGGCCGACTTCATGAATCAGCTTCAGGCCGGGCGTGTCTGCGCGCCCGAGGCGAACCGGTTCGACCTGTCGCTGCTGAGCGACGCGGATGCCAGGGGATGGACGGAGGACGGCTTCTTCATCCTGCGCGGTCTTGTTCCGGCCGGAATCTGCGAAACGATGTCCGAGGCGGCAATCGATCTTTTCGCGCGGGCCGAAGCGGACGGCCAATCGTTCAGCGGCCATCACAAGGGCGAGAGCGGCGTGATCGCCGTGGAGGAAGCGGCCCGGGTCGGAAGCGGCGCTGCGGCCGATCAGAGAATGTCCAAGCTGTTCAACCTCCATCGCAAGGCGCCGTTCCAGGCGTTCGCATCGCATCCGGACGTGTTGCGGGCGGTGCATGCCATCCTGGGCGGCGACGTCTCGATCTTCAATTCGCAATACATCTTCAAGAATCCCGGCGTGTGGGGGCAGCCCTGGCATCAGGACTCGCTTTATTATCTCTTCGATCGCATGCCGCAGGTGGGCATCTGGCTGGCGACCAGCCGGGCGACGGTCGAAAACGGATGCCTGTTCGTGGCGCCGGGTTCGCATCTGGAACCTATCCACCCGCATGTGCCGGACGCGCGCCCCGGCGCGAATCTGGGCTATGTCGAGGTCGTCGATTACGACTTCTCCCGCGCCGTTCCGGTGCTGATGGAGCCGGGCGACGTGCTCGTGTTCCACAGCTTCCTGATGCACAAGTCGAACGACAATGTCTCCGCCGCCCGGCGCTCGGCCTTGGTCTATCACTACGCGCATTCGGCGACCGGGTTCATGGGCGCCAAATCCTCCACGATCGACTTCATGCCGGTGCTCCGCGACGGCCTGCCGGTCGCGGATGTGTAGGTCGTCGGCATGCCGGAGATGAAAGCGGAGGCGGCGCGAGGCGGCCGGCTGGACGGCAAGGTGGCGGTGATCACCGGCGGGGCGTCGGGCATCGGCCTGGCCACCGTCGAGCGCTTCGTCGCCGAAGGCGCGCAGGTGGTGTTCTGCGATCTCGATCCCGCGCAGGGACGGGCGCTGGCCGCGGCGACCGCGGACGGCGCGAAACTGCACCATGCCCGCCGGATGGAGGGCGGGCCGCAGGACGGCCGCGTCATCGCCGAACGGCTGGGTCCGCGCGCTTGCTTCGTCGCTGCCGACGTCACCGACAAGGCATCGTTCGGCGCGGTGATCCAAAGCGCGGTCGGCGCTTTTGGCGGATTGGATATCCTGGTCAACAATGCGGGCGTCGGCGGCGGGGAACTGAGCATCGAAGCCTGCACCGAGGGCACGTTCGACCGGACGATCGCGGTCAATCTGCGCGGCCCCTGGCTGGGCATGAAGCTGGCCTTTCCGCATCTGCGGGCCCGGGGCGGTGGCGCCATCGTCACGACATCATCGATCTCGGCTTTGATGGGAATGCCGGGGCAGGGGGCCTACGGCGCCTCGAAGGCGGGCGTGCTGCAATTGACCCGCGTCGCCGCGATGGAAGGCGCCGCCGATTTCATCCGGGTCAACGCCGTGTGCCCCGGCGGGATCGTCACGCCGATCATCTACGAAAACCCGGCGCTCGGCCGAACGCTCGATGCGGAGGTTGTGCGTCAGGCGATGGCCGGCGCCCAACCCTTGCCCCGGGCCGGCCTGCCGGACGACATCGCCAATGCAATCCTCTGGCTCGCCTCCGATGAGGCGAGTTTCGTGACCGGCCAGACCATTGTCGTGGACGGCGGCCTTTCGGTCGAATTCGATTCCCGGCATCGCCGCGCGCGGCCGGGCTGAAATACGAGCGGAATCATCCGTCGGGACAGGGAGAGACGATGGCAATCCAATCCAATGCCCGACTGCCTTTCGTCACCAAGGCGCTGTACGGCTCGGGCACGGTGGCGTTCGGCGTGAAGGATCAGGGCTTCGGCGCGCTCCTCATGTTGTTCTACAATCAGGTGGTCGGACTGCCGGCCGTCTGGGTCGGCGCCGCGATCATGATCGCCATGGTTGCCGACGCGGTGATCGATCCGATCCTCGGACAGCTCTCGGACAGCACTCGAAGCCGCTGGGGCCGCAGGCACCCCTTCATGTACGCCGCCGCCCTGCCGGCGGCGGTTTCCTATTTCCTGCTCTGGACGCCGCCGCACGCGTCGCACGCGATACAGTTCGTCTATCTCCTGCTGGTCGCCATCGCGGTCCGGGCCTCCATCAGCCTCTACGAGATTCCCTCCACCGCGCTGCTGGCGGAGTTCACCTCCGACTATCACGAACGGACCCGCCTCGTGGGGTATCGTTTCTTCTTCGGCGTCGTCGCCGGCGTCCTGATGAACATCGTGGCCTTCAAATTCTTCCTGCGCCCCACGACAGAGCAGCCGATCGGTCAGCTCAACGCGTCAGGCTACGCGACCTATGCCTTGGTTGCGGCGGCGATCATGTTGGTATCCATCCTGGTGTCCAGTCTCGGGACCCATCGCCGGATCGCCGCGCTTCCGCCGCTGCCGCGACATGCGCGTGCCACGCTGCGGCAGATGTTCCAGTCGATGCGCGAGGTGCTCTTTCATCGGACCTATGCCTCGATCCTGTTCGCGAGCCTGTTCTTCGCGATGACGAGCGGCCTGGTTTCGTCGCTCGGCATCTACTTCTCGACCTATCTCTGGCGGCTTACCGCGGCGCAGATCGCGACGATCAGCGGCGGGGCCTTCGTGGGGATCGGACTTGCCTTCGTGCTGGCGCTTCCGCTGTCCGCGCGGTTCGGCAAGAAGGCGACCGCGATGGCGCTGTTCGGCCTCGCCCTGCTGGTAAGCGCGGCGCCACTTGCCCTGCGGCTGTGGGGCGTCTTCCCCCAGAATGGGGATCCGCTGCTGGTTCCGCTTCTGGCCGGCCAGACGGCGTTCACCACGATGTGCACCATCGCCGGCGCGGTGCTCGCGGTCTCGATGGTCGCCGACGTAACGGAGCAGGTGCAGCTCTCGACCGGCCGCAGGGCCGAGGGCTTGCTGTTCTCGGCCGCGACCCTCGTCAACAAGGCGGTGTCCGGCATGGGCGTGTTCATTTCCGGCCTCCTGCTGGCGGCCATCCACTTTCCGGTCAACGCATCGGTCGATGCCGTGAGCACCGCGAGCCTGTCGTCCCTGGCCTTGACGTTCATCTGCGCGACGACGCTGTGCTCGGTTCTCGCGATCGCCTGCCTCGCCTTCTATCCGATTTCGAAGACGGCGCATTCCGACGCGCTGCGCCGCCTCGCCGCGGAGCCGCTTGCGCCGCACCGGGATTTCCCTGCCGAGGACGCCGCAGTGCTGACGCGCGACCTCGCAGCACTGCCGAACACAAGAGGAGTGATGCCGTGAGCAAAGCCGGTCTGAAAGTGCGCCTGGATCCCATCGACGAGTATCCCCACGATCCGGGTTCGGCGAAGAACTATAACGAAAGCATGTATTTCAATGTCTTCGATCCGGTCCGCATGGTCGGCGGCTGGTTCCGGATCGGCAACCGGCCGAACGAGCAATATGCGGAAGCCAGCGTCTGCCTCTATCTGCCGGACGGCCGCGTCGGCTTCCTCTTCGCGCGCCCGCAGATCGCGGGCAATGACCGCTTGGCCGCCGGTGGCCTGAGCATCGAGGTTGTCGAGCCTTTCAAGCGGCTGAAGGTCCGCTACGACGGCGAGGTCCTGCTGATGAAGCGGCCGGCGGACATGGCCGAACCGCGCACCGCCTTCAAGACCAATCCCCGCGTTCGCTGCGTCGTTGAGCTCGACTATGAGGGCGTGTCGCCGATGTTCGGCGGGGAAACTGTGCGCGAGGATGGTTCGCCGCTCGAGATCGATCCGGAAAAGTCCTTCGCCAAGGCGCACTACGAGCAGCACTGCGCCGCCAAAGGATTTTTCATGGTGGGCGACGAACGCTTCGACATCGACGGGTTCGGCCTGCGCGACAAATCCTGGGGCCCGCGCCATTGGCAGGCCATCGAATGGTACCGCTGGTGCCCGATGAATTTTGGCCGTGATTTCGGCATGATGCTGTCGACGATCGGCGATGGAAACGGCGGCGTGCGCCAGGGCGGGATGGTGTTCCGGGGCGGGCGCTACGATCTGATCACCGAATGCCGGATCGAGAGCGATTGGGATGCGGACGGTTATCAGACCGCCTTGCGCTCCCAGGTCAAAACCGAAAGCGGCGCGACCTACGAGATCACCGGCGAGGTCCTGTCGCTGATCCCCTTGCGCAACCGCAGGGCCCTGCCGGATGGCAGCGAGCTGCACACCCGGATCACCGAAGGCATGACCCGCTACCGCTGCGGCGATCAGGTCGGCTACGGATTGAGCGAATATCTCGATCAGATCGTCGACGGCGTGCCGAACGGAAAGGCGGCCGGCTACTAGCTGCGCGATCGACGACGAACATTCGAAGGTGGGCGGCGCTCGGCACGCCGCCCGCTCGACGGAAGCGCGATCGGCATGCGAAGGGGTCGCTCTGCGCCCGTCCGCGAATCGGTGACAAATTGCCGACAATCGGTCATGGTCGCCTCGACAAGGGGGATACGGAAACGGAAATGTCCAGTCGCGCTGCCGCACAGCCGGAAAAGTTTCCGCGTCGCACGATCCGCAAGCAGAAGACGCGCGAAAGGATCGTCGCCGCGGCGTCGAAGCTGTTCCAGGAACTCGGATATTCGGAGGCCACACTGGCGTCCATCGCGGACGAGGCGGATGTCCATGTCACCACGCTCTTCACGCATTTCAGCTCGAAGAAGGAACTTGCCGACGCGCTGTCGGATGCATCCCTTGATCGCCTCTCGGAGCTGATCGGCGAGGCGAAGGGCAAGGTCCCGTTTTTTCGCTTTATCCGCGAGGTCATAACCTCGACCGCCAAGTCCTATCAGGCCAATCCGTCGCCGCATGTGATTCTCGGCTTGGTCTCCCGCGGCGATCCCGAGTTGACCTTGGCCGGAAAAAACTACGAGCAGCAGCAGATCGAGCTGCTGGCCGACTATATCGCCGCCGAATACACGTTCGATCTCGTCCGCGACTACGAGCCCATCCTCGTCGCGGGCCTGGTCATTTCCGCCACGACGATCGCGCATGCGCGCTGGGTCGACTCGAAGGGTCGAAGCAATTTGCTCAAGGAATCGCTTGCCGCCGTGGATGCGGCCGAGGCGCTCGTGAAGGGCGCCTTGAAAGCGCGCACATAAAGCCGCTCGACGCGACAACCATCCCCGGCACGCCGAACTCAGCGCACCGCTATTCCACTAGCAAAATATATTTTGTTTGACAGTTATACTGCCATATAATTACCTATGATGGTCGAATAGCGCAAAGCCTATCGGCGCATGCGACACGCGTTGCTTGCAAAAAAGCGAGTGGTTCAGCCACCGCGCAGGGGAGGCAGTATGAAATCGGTTTCGGGGCTGAAGCCCCTTGCTTTGGGCGCGGCCTGTTCGGCGGCACTGATCTGGACGCCGGCCAATGCACAGGTATCGGACAGCGGCAGCCAGCCTTCCGACGGCAGGGTGGCGGGCAAGCCGGCAACGATCGAAACCGTCGTCGTGACCGCGGAGCGCAGGGAGGAAAATCTCCAGCGCGTTCCCGCCGCCGTATCAGCCTTCACGGGCAAAACCCGCGACCTCGTGGGAATCAAGTCGGTCACCGATGTCGCGAACTTCACGCCGGGCGTCAGCTACTCGGCAGGCGCCGACCGCCTTAGTGTGCGCGGCGTCGGCCGGCTGACCAACATCATCGGCAGCGATCCAGGCGTGGCCACGTATAGCGACGGATTCTACCAATCGGGCACGACCGGCGTGAACGACAGCACACTGCTGATCGACCGCGTCGAGGTGCTCCGCGGTCCGCAGGGCACGCTCTACGGGCGCAACTCGATCGGCGGCGCGATAAATGTCATCTCGGCGCGCCCAACCGATGAATTCACGGCCGAAGCACGCGCCGGAATCGGCAACTACGGTTCGAACTTCCTGGAAGGCACGGTGTCTGGGCCGCTTACCGACTGGCTCCGCGGCCGCCTCTACGTCGATCGCACAGAGCAGGATGACGGCTACTTCAAGAACGTAAGCGGCGGCCCCAGCGAAGGGGGCGCCGGCAAATCGTTGCTCGCGCAAGCCCAGCTCGCGGCCGACATCACGAGCAATTTCGACGTCTGGCTCAAATACGAATACTCGGACGCAGCCAATCGTCCTCGCACCTCCAACGTCGTCACGCCGTACAATTTCTCCGCCCTGAGCGCGGCGGGAACGCCGCTCGTTCCGCCCGGCGGCTTCTTCCTGAAGCCGACGACGGTGGATGGGCAAGGCGGCGATCTCGTGCCGAATCCGGCTTACCTCGACCCGACCGCCAATCCGGGCGCATCCAACTATCGGGACTTCAGCGCGGACACGTTCGCGCGGGCGCATCTGAACAACGCCCATACGGTCGTCGGCCAGGCGACGTGGCACGGCGACGACGTGCAGCTGAAATATGTCGGCGGCTTTCAGACGTTCAAGTTCGAGAGCATCGGCGATCTCGACGGCACGAACCGTTCCGCCTACACCTACGACTCTCCTTATGAGGGATTTCCGTCGCCGTTCGGCGGCATCATCGGGCCGACGCAGATCTTTTCCTCGAACGTCTCCGACTACCGCCAGAAACTCACCGACTTCAGCAACGAGCTGGATTTCAGTTCGACCGGTGCCGGTCCGCTGCAATGGATCGTCGGCCTCTATCAGTATCACGAGGACAGTTCGCAACAGACGAATTACGGCACGCCGGACCAGCCGCAGATGCTGGCTCCGCTCGACGCGCTGACCTTCGCGCCGGCGGCACCCAATGCGAGCGGGCACTTCGTCGAAACGGGCGGGACGCTCAGGGCGGACGCCTACGCCGCGTTCGGGCAAGCGGACTACGCTTTCAGCGACGCGTTCAAGATCACCGCCGGCATCCGCTATTCGCGAGACGAGAAGGAGGGCACCGAGCTCATCCGCCTCGTCCAATTCGACCCCACGATTTACGGGTCGACCATGCCGGCGCTCGACGTGACAAGATTGTCCTTCGGCGCGATGCCGGGCGTCACGATCGCGGCGGATGGCGATGCGACGCGCGTCCTCAAAGGCTCATGGGACGGATGGAGCGGGGTCGTGGGACCGGAGTGGACGCCGGACGAAACGACCACCGTCTATGCGAAATACAGCCGCGGCTACAAATCGGGCGGGTTCAATCTCGGCGCGTTCTCGCCGACCTCGATCGTCGAGCCGGAGACGGTCGATGCCTTCGAAGGCGGCCTGAAGAAGAACATCCTCGACAATCTGCAGGCCAATATCGCGGCATACTGGTACGACTATGACGACATCCAGGCGCAGATGCCGGTGTCGAACGGTGTGGTGACGTTCCAGAACTTCGTGAACATACCGCGCGCACGATCCTACGGCGTCGAGCTCGAGACCATCTGGGCCCCGATCCCGGAGCTGCAATTCACCGGCATCTACAGCTATCTGAACACGCGCATCGGTGAGGGCTGCTGCTATCTCGATCTCAACGATCCGTTCGCGCACGATCCCGGCGCAAAGCCATCCGGACCGGCGCTTGCGGCCGCGCCGAACGCCCAGCCGCAGACCCTGGTCGGCGATCAACTGCCGAACGCACCGCACAACCAGGTCACGTTGAACGGCGTCTATACGATCGCCCTGAACGATTGGGGAATGCTCGCGCTGTCGGGAACCTACCTGTTCCACGATCGGGCGACCTACAGCGTCTTCAACTCCGCACAATATGTGGCGCCCTCCTACCAGCAGGTGGATTTGCGCGCGACGTGGCAGGACGAGGTCCAGCGGTGGGAAGTCATCGCGTTCGTCCGGAACCTGTTCGACGAGAAGGAAATCGACGGGATCACGCGTAACGCGGGAACGTCTGCCTATGCCTACGGCACCATCGACGATTTCAACCCGCCGCGTACGTTCGGAATTGAGGTTCATCGGAAGTTCGACTGAAAGCCCGGTGCGATCACGAGCCGTCCATGGCGACTTTTTCGAGAAAGTCCCGCAGGCAATTCTCGTGCACGCAAAGAAGATCGGTTTGCAGCCCGCTGCGCAGAAGGCGGGTTGCCCAGAACCAGGCGCAATAGGGCGCGTATCGGCGGGATGGGATCGGAGGCCATGCGAAATAGATTTTCGCGCCCATCGAGGAGGGGCCTTCGAGGACGGTTTCCCAGTCCGGGATGATGCGATCGTGGCGCGGGCGAAGCCAGTTTCGAAAATAGCGGCCAGTCGCCCAGGCCATATAGGCACCATCGAAGAGGACATAGCCGTGCGCGCGCAGGAAGCGCAGAACCCGGAGCGATCCGTTGAACTCGATGTGGATGAGGTCGATCGCGGCGTCGCGCATCAAGCGTGATGCGCCCTTCAGCACGCGCAGCTCGCCGCCCTGCACGTCGATCTTCAGAAGCCGGACGCGTTCGTTCACCTCGTCATCCAGCCTGACGACATCCACCGTCGCGTTCGCACGGCTGCGGTCGGTGGAGAGATGACCCATCGAAGAGTAACCCAGAAGGGCTTTCGCCCAGCCTGCCCCATCTTCCGTCATGATCTTCGGCACGAAGAAGTGCTCCGTGCCCCGACGATCGGCCACCGCGACGCGTCGGAGCGCGACGCGGGGGTCGTCGCCGACATTGTTCGCGAAATGAGGATGATTGCCGGCGAACGGCTCGAAAGCGATGACGCGCGATGCCGGATTCGCGTTCAGAATGCGGCGCGTGGCCCGTCCGATGGCGGCACCGACGTCCAGGCACAAACCGGGCTCCAGACGTCGCAGAAGATCGTAGGCAGCATCGCCATGACGGCCGAACCGCCGACCATCATTGATGCGATCGGGACGTATAGGCTGTTTGGAAGTCATCAGGCGCCCGATGTCTCTGTCGCATGCGTGGATTTGGCCGCTGACGCAACTGCGGACGATGGACATTTCATGCCTGAATGCAACACGTCGGCTTTAGGCTGGCCCGTCTGACTGCGGACACTCGATAGTCCCGCAATGCCTGGGGCATTGCCCACCGTTTCATCCGCTGCGCGAATGGGTGGAAATACCCGGCGATGCAACCCAGGGATGCCGTCCAACGGGTGTTCCGCATTGATCGTAACCATTTTTTCCTTTTGCATCATGGTTGTTACGGCGGCGTGCTCCATCTTGCAGTGCACACATACTGTGTCCTAAAGTAGCTCTGGGCTATACCGGCCGCACATCAGGAGATTTTGGTTTTATGACGACGAAGAGCGAGATCGAGACCTCCGTGGAGGAACTGGCCGGACAGAATTCGAGGCCGACCCTCAAGGCATGGGGCCAGCCGACCTACCAGAAGTTCCCGCTTCGCGGGTCCGAGACGGCCAATACGAATTCGAATTTCGACGGCACCAACTATTCGTCTTGATATAGTGCGGTCCTGGCGGGCCGTACCTATCATTCCCGAATGTGCCGCGATGCACGGGTAGCGCCTCTCAGGAAAGCTTGCCGGAAAAATAGGGCTTTGGCATGTGCGATCAGCTCGCCGGAGGCTGTGGCTTTCTTAGCGTTCTCCGTTCTCCGATTGCGGGGTCATGAGAGAAGCGCGGCAACACACATACTGTGCGTGGACGCCGTTCAGCGATGCGCCATCTTCAAGAGCGCATCGATCACCGCGTCGCGGTGAGCCGGCTTGAAAAAGTCGAGGTGGGGGGTCTGGGTTTGCAGCGTCTCTATATCGTCGAAGCAGTCGTCCCAGCCAAGACGGGGATAGGCATCGGGTTCAAAGCGCCGCTCACCGGAAAGGACCAATAGGAGCCTCGTTGCGACGCGGCCCTTCGGAATCCCTGTGAACGCCGCGAGCCGTGTCGCGGCCATCACGCCGCGCCGGGCCTGTTGGTTCCAGCGCGTGAGCGCCGGAGGGGAAAGAAGGCTCAACAGTGCCGCCGCTGCGCGATAATGCCGGCGCGAAACGAGCCCGACCGCGAGCCGGCTTGCCAGATTGCCGCCGAGATAATTCGCGATGCCGCCATGGCGGGTGGCGCCCTGATTCAGACGCGCCGTAAGGAGCATGCCGCGGCGCGCATCCGCCTGGAGCCTAAGGAAACGGTCGTCGCGCACGCCGTCAATGATGACCACTCCATCCACGGAAAGTCCGGCCTCTATGAGCCGGCGCGCCGCTTCCGCCGCGAGCTTGCCGCCATATGACGCCCCAAGCAGGAAGAGCCTGCGATGCGCCGCGCGCCCGGCGAGGGCCACGATGCTGTCGAAATAGGCCTCGGCTGTGAACGTCCCGGCGAACGCGTCGCCGCCCCACGCATAGTCGACGACGATTGGTGTGAAATGCGCTCCGGCATGCTCCGCGAACGCGTTGATCGTCATGTCCGCGCCGTACATGCCGGAAAAGATGAACAGCAGAGGCCGCCCATTCTCCGGTTCGATGGTCGTGCCGCTTTCCGGGGGCTGCATGAGGCGCGCGATCAAGTCGGAAGGGCGCGAGGACATGTCCAGGACCGCCGGCGCCACGCGACGCCCGAGATGGGTCTCGAGATACAGCAGGATGTTGAGGCCCTTGAGCGAGTCGCCCCCAGCCTCTTCGAAGCTCGCATTGCGATCGAAGGTGTCCGGTTGCAGGAACCGGTCCCAGGCGTCCTGCACGATCCTCATCGCGGCCGATACGCCGATTTCGGCTTTCGGCAAGTCTGTGTTCGGTGCCGGCGCACTTCGCTCGCGGTCGATTTGCTCTAGCGCCACATTGTCGGGCTTGCCGCTGGGGAGGCGCGGCAGGGCCGGGAGGATCACAAAGCCCGCCGGTTGCATGAAGGCGGGAAGGCGGCTCCTGCACCACGCCGCGATCGCCGCCGGCGCGATGGCGGCACCTGCCGGCGGCGCGCAATACGCGATGAGTTCGGCGGAATGTTCCCTGTGACGAACGACGACCGCTGCATCGCTCACGCCGGGACACGTCGAGAGTGCTGCTTCGACCTCGGCAAGATGCACGGTATTGCCGCGAATCTTCATCTGCCGATCCTTGCGGCCGACGAATTCCAGAAGGCCTTCCGGCAGCAGCCGCCCGACATCGCCGGTTCGGAACTCGATCGCGCCCGTCATTTGGGAAGGAAGAAAGCGGGATCGCGTCAAGGCCTCGTCGCTCCAGTATCCCAAGGCCAGCGAGCGGCCGGTGACGACGATTTCGCCCAGTGTTCCCTCCGGGACCTTCTCGCCCCCTTCGTCGATCAGCCGGATGGGCTTGTCCGGACGCGGATAGCCGACGGGAACGAGGGCACGGTCGAGCGGCGTATCGTGATCGAGATACCAGGATGCGTAGCTGTATGTCTCCGTCGTGGCGAGATCGATGCATAGCCGGCAATGGCGTGGGAAGCGCTGCCGGTAAAGCGCCACGTCCGAGTGCAACACCCTGTCGGAGATAAGATGGACCAGGCGCACGCTATGCGAGAGGGCCTGCACGGCGCCGCTTTCTGGCGCGAACATGGCGCGAAACACGCCCGGGATCACGTGCAGGACCGAGACGGCGGATCGCGCGAGGAACTTGGTGGCTGCGGCAAGACCGTGGCGCCTCACATCGACCACGCACAGCCGCGCCCCCGCCGCGAGACTGCCGTAAATGTCTCGCGTGGACCCGCTCACGCTGGGCGAATAGAGCAGGGCAATCCGGTCGTCTCGCGTCAGCCCGGCGCGCCAGCAATGCCGCAAGACTTCGTACAGGATCGCGCGCTGGCTCTGATAGACGCCCTTCGGCTGTCCCGTGCTGCCCGACGTATAGAAGATCACGGCGATATCATCCGGCTCCGCCGCGATATCGAGCGGATCCGGAATGGGCTCGGTGGGCATGGCGATCTGGGTCAGTTCCGGCGCCATCTCGCGTATCGCTGCCGTGGTGGATACATCGACGATCACGGCGCGCAATCCGGCGCGGGCCGCAATGTCGGCATTCCGGGTCGCAGGAAAGCTCTCGTCGAGCGGGACATACGCAATACCGCGCGCCAGCAATCCCAGGATCGCGGCCATATAGGAACCCGACGCGGGCAACAGGATCCCGACGGGTCCCTTGCCGACATCCGCCGCATCCAGGCGCGCGGCGACCGCGGAGGCGAGGCCGCAGAGTTCGGCATAGGTCAGGTCGCGATCGGTGTCCTGTACGGCGACCGCGTTGCCATGTTCCAGGGCGTGCCGGGCGACGATATGCGCGATGGTGGTGGCGATTTCATCCGGAGACGACGGTGCCGGCATGGCCGATGAAGCCATGTCGATCTCGGAATGTGGTGGAATGCTCATCTCGTCCGGTTGAGGGGGCTGGCCGTTGCCTCCGCTGCTCGCTACCCCGTATAACACAATAGTATCAAGCGGAAAGCGGCACATCGGCCGGGAGACAGGAATGGTGCTCGGGGGATTGCTCGCGTCTGGCAACCAAGATGACGTCGCGATCGCCGGCCCCGGCCTTCCGAGCCTTTCATATGGGGCGTTGCGCGCGCATGTTGCCGCGCTCGGCCGATACCTGGCCGGCCATGGGATCAGCCGCAGGGATCGCGTCGCCCTGGTGATGCAAGACGGTGCCGATATGGCCGTTGCGCTACTGGGGGTTGCGGCGCATGCCGTCGCCGCTCCGCTCAACCCCCGCTGTACGGAATCCGAGTTCGAGCGCCTTTTGCGCGATCTTCGCCCCAGAGTGCTGATGGTCGAGCGGATCGACGACACCGCCGCCGCAGTCGCCCGCCGACTTGGCATTCCGGTGCTCGCGCTCGCGGCAGGTCGGGAGCAGGCCGGCGTCTTCGAACGCGGCGACTCCGAAGGCGCGCCATCAACCGGTGCGGCGCCGGACGATTATGCCCTGCTGCTGCACACGTCGGGCACCACGGCGCGGCCCAAGCTCGTCCCGCTGACGCACGCCAATCTTTGTGCCTCCGCCCGCAATGTCGCCGCGTCATTGAAGCTGACGAGAGAGGATCGCGGCCTCCACATCATGCCATTGTTCCATGTCCACGGTTTTGTGGCGGGACTGCTCGCCCCGCTTTCGACCGGCGGCAGCGTCTATTGCACGGGCGGCTTCACTCCACGCGATTTCGCGACATGGCTTTCGACGGCGAAACCCAGCTGGCTGACGGCCGTACCCACCATGCACCAGGCGATCCTGGCCTGGAGTGAACGCGAACCCGCTACGGCATCTGCCGCGGGGCTGCGCCTTTTGCGCTCCTGCTCTGCGGCCCTGCCGCCAAGTGTCGCAAAGGGCCTCGAGCGCGTGTTCGGCGTGCCGGTTATTGAAGCCTACGCGATGACGGAAGCCGCGCATCAGATCACCAGCAATCCACTGCCGCCGGCGCAAAGACGGTTCGGCAGCGTGGGTGTTGCCGCCGGTCCCGAGGTGGCGATCCTCGATCCGCAGGGGCGGCGGCTGGCGCCGGGCACGGCCGGTGAGGTGGCGATCCGCGGCGCGAACGTCATGACCGGGTATCTCGACAACCCCGACGCGAACGCCGCTGCCTTCGTCGATGGATGGTTCCGAACTGGCGACGTGGGCACGCTGGATGAGGATGGCTATCTGCGTCTTGTGGGGCGGTTCAAGGAAATGATCAATCGCGGCGGCGAAAAGATCGCACCCGTCGAAATCGAAAGCCTGCTGCTCGGCCATCCGGCTGTCGCGCAAGCCGTCGTATTCGCAGCACCGCACAGCACGCTCGGCGAAGAGGTAGCGGCCGCGATCGTCACGAAAGCCGGCATCGCGTGCAGCGCGCGCGATCTGCAGGAGTTCCTGCTGCGTGATCTGTCGTTGGCGAAGATCCCGCGGCGCATCCTTTTTCTGCCCGAACTGCCCAAGGGTCCGACGGGAAAGCTCGTTCGCATCGGACTGGCTGAGATGTTGGGCCTTGCTGCAGAGCCTTCGCTGCCGCCGCTCGTCGCGTCTTCCACGCCGCAGGAACATGCGCTCGCGCAGATTTGGCGCGAGTCGATGGGAGCGAAGAACATCGGCGTGAACCAGGACTTCTTCGATCTCGGCGGCAATTCCCTGACGGCGCTGCGCATCATCGATGCCATTCGGGAGGCCATGGGCGTCGAGATCTCACTCTCCGATTTCCTGGCCCACCCCACCATCGTGCAATTGTCGCTTGTCATCACCGAGCGTCGCTTGATCGCGATGGCGCCCGACGCGGCTGAAAGGCTGCTGGCCGGCGTGGAGCGCGCCCGGGCATCATGAATGGCGGCGGGACAGACGGATTGCGCGAACGGCTTGCGGCCCTTTCATCGGATCAGCGCGCGCGTCTCGAAGAGGCGCTCGCCAGCGGCAGCGGCGGCAACCGCTCCGGATCGTCGACAGCGGGCGAAGCAGGACATCCCTTCCCGCTGACGGAAGTACAGCAGGCATATTGGGCTGGGCGGCAGCGGAACTTCGGCCTTGGCGGCGTGGGAACGCATAGTTATACGGAATTCGATACGACCAGGGTCGATCTCGATCGCCTCTCCGAAGCTTGGAATCGCTTGATTGCGCGGCACGATATGCTTCGTGCGATTATCGATGTGGACGGCATGCAGCGCGTACTTCAGCGCGTTCCACGCTACGCCATCGCGATCGAGGATGTCAGTGCATTGTCGGAGGAGGAGCGGGAGGTCCGGCTTCGCGCGCGCCGGGACGGCATGTCGCATCAACTTCTCGCGGCGGATCGCTGGCCGGTCTTCGAAATTCGCGCGACGGTCATGGGTGAGGCGCGCGTCCGGCTTCATTTCAGTTTCGATGCTCTCATAGCCGACATGTCGAGCCGGCGGATCTTGATGCGCGAGTTGGGGCTCCTCTACCGCGATCCGGGCGCCGACTTGCCGGCTCCAACCCTGACATTTCGCGACTTCGTGCTGTCCGAGGCGTCGGCGCGCGCGTCACCGGCGTATGGGCGTGCGCGCGAATACTGGTCGGGCCGCGATCTGCCGACAGCGCCTGCGCTGCCGGTCCGGGATGGATACGACATGCTTATGCCGCCGGTCTTCACGCGGCGCACGCTGCGCATGGCACGCGAGCCGCTGGAGCGCGTGGCACGAGGCCTGGGCATCACACTGAACGTGCTTCTGATCACTGCCTATGCCGATGTGCTCAGGCTGTGGAGCGGCGGAGAGCGATTCACGCTCAACTTGACTCTGTTCAACCGGCCACAGGCCGCGGCGAATGTGGTGGGCGATTTCACGTCGCTGACTCTGCTGGAAATCGGGCGCATGGAGGGCCTGCCGTTCGCCGCGCGCGCGCGCGCCATCCAGGAACAGCTTTGGAGGGACATCGATCACCGCGCCTTCGGCGGCGTATCGGTGCTGCGGGACATGACGCGCGCCCGAAGCGGCCATTCGCACGCTCTCATGCCGATCGTCTTCACGAGCGCGCTATCCGGCGACGAGGCCGGAGACGACGTTTCCTGGCTGGGCGAAGAGGTCTTTGGTTCGAGCCAGACGCCTCAAGTCTGGATCGACCTCGTCGCGCGCGATGCCGATGGCGAACTTGTCCTGCAGTGGAATGCCGTGGAGGACATGCTCCCGCCGGGGATGTCCGTGGACATGGTTTCCGCGCTGGCCAGGCTGCTCGCGCACCTTTCGACGGATCGGGAGGCAGGGGCGTTGTCCTGGCCCGCCACGGCCACGCTGCTTCTGCCCGACGCGATGCGGGCAACGCGCGGGGCTGCGAATGCAACCGAATTCGCGCAGCCGGACTCGCTTCTCCACTCGATGTGGAGGCAGCATGCGCGGGAGGCGGCGGATCGCATCGCGATCATCGCGTCGGAAACGACGCTCCGCTATGGCGAGCTCGCGAATATTTCCTTCGACCTGGCGCAACGGCTGCGGTCCTTGAGTGCGATACCCAACAGCTTGGTCGCCATTGTCATGCGCAAGGGATGGGAGCAGGTGGCAGCCGTGTTGTCCGTATTGGAGAGCGGTGCCGCTTATTTGCCGATGGACCACGATCTTCCGGCCGCGCGCCTGCGGCTTCTGCTGTCCGACGCCAATGTGAAGATCGTTCTGACCCAGCCGGATCTGGTCGGCCGCCTCGCGGTGCCGGACGGTGTGGTGGTCATCGCCGTCGACGCCACCGCGAGGCAATCCGCGGTCGCGGCACCGCAGCCCTGCCAGAAGGCTTCGGATCTCGCTTATGTCATCTACACCTCCGGCTCTTCCGGCAGGCCGAAAGGCGTTGCCATCGAACATCGAAGCGCCGTGAACACGATCGACGATATCAATACGCGTTATGCCGTCGGACCGTCCGACCGCGTTCTGGCTCTGTCGTCGCTCGCCTTCGATCTGTCGGTCTACGATATCTTCGGCGTGCTCGGTGCCGGCGGCACAATCGTCGTGCCGGAGCATGACCGTCTGCGCGATCCGGCGCATTGGGCGGAGTTGATGTCGCAGCACGATGTGACTTTATGGAATTCCGTGCCTGCGCTGATGGAGCTGCTGATCGATTATCTGCGGGGCGGAAAACCGGGTCGCCTCGCTTCACTGCGTCTTGCGCTTCTCAGCGGAGACCGGATTCCGCTCAAACTGCCCGATGCGATGCGCCGCGCAGGGTGTGCGGGCAGGATCGCCTGCCTGGGCGGGGCGACGGAAGCTTCGGTCTGGTCGATTCTTCATGAGACCGGGACCGCGGCCTCGGGCCGAAATACGATCCCGTATGGCAGGCCGCTTCGAAACCAGACGATGTACGTTTTCGGACCAGGCGCGGTCGATTGCCCCGATTGGGTTCCCGGCGATATCCATATCGGGGGGAGGGGGGTCGCACGGGGCTACTGGAACGATCCGGAAAGGACAGCGGAAGCTTTCGTCTTCGACGTTGTGCGCGGCCTGCGCCTGTACCGGACGGGCGACAGGGGCTGCTATCTGCCCGATGGCAGTATCGAGTTTCTCGGTCGCGAGGACGGTCAGGTCAAGTTGCGCGGCTACCGAGTCGAGCTTGGTGAGATCGAGGCGGTGTTGATGGAACATGAAGCCGTCGGCGAAGCGGTGGTCGTGGCCAAAGGGGAAGATTCATCGTCGCGCACGCTGGCTGCGTTTATCGTTCTCGTGGAGGGGGCCGTGCCTCCGATCGACGCTATCCACGCGCATTTGAAGGCGCGCCTGCCGGCCCACATGGTGCCGCCGTCCCTTACCGTGATTTCGCAGCCTCCGCTGACCGCAAACGGGAAGATTGACCGGCGTGCGCTGGCGCTTTCGCCGACTGCAATCCGGCATCTTGTCACTTCGGAGACCGCGCATGAGAATTTGGGACACATCGCGCGCATTGTGCGGGATGCCAGCCGCGTCCCGATCCCGTCTCTCGACAGCGATCTGCTCGAACTGGGCCTGAATTCGGTCGACGTCATCAGAATCGGCAATGCGCTGGACGCGGCGCTAGGCTACCGGCCGGACATCAACACGATCTATGCATCACCGACCATTCGCGCGATTGCCCAGGGTTGCCCCATCCGGGAGCCTGCCAAGGGTCCGCCGGCGCATGCGATCCGCGCGCACGCCGCCGAGCGCAAGGCTATACCGCTGACGCCGAAGGCCTTGCCGGATGCGGTCGGCGCGCTTTTCGCGTCTCGCCGCAGCACGCGCCGGTTTTCCCTTCGTCCCGTTTCGGCGGTATCGCTCGGCGGGCTTTTCGAAGCGTTGCGGGTCCGAGCGGACGGAACGCGCAATTATGCCTCGGCCAGTGCGCTCTATCCCGTCCGCCTCTATATGGCGGCAAGACCCGGCCATGTGGAGGGGGTCGAGGCGGGTTCCTATGTCTATGATCCGGTCCGTCATGCCCTTCAGCGCGTCTCGGCGGATCGTCCGGACCGTTCTTTCTTCGCGCCGTCGAACATCGCCGTCTTCGAGGAGGCTGCGTTCGTCTTCTTCCTTGTGGCGCAGCTGGAGACGCTGGAGGAACGCTATGGGCCCCGCGGCTGGCATCTTGCGACCATCGAGGCGGGCTTGGTATCGCAACTGCTCGAAACGGCGGCACCTGGCTGCGGACTGGGCCTTTGTCAGATCGGCAGTGCCAAGGAAGCGGCGATCGAATCGTTGCTGGAACTCAAACCTCGCGAGCGGTTCGTTCATGCCATTTTCGGCGGCGTGCCCGACGAAGCCGCATGCTGGGAGAACGAACACACGGAGGAGACGCGGCTCAAGAGGTACCTGGAACGCGTCGGTCACCTCACGGCCGAAGAGACCGCTTCGCTTCGCGATGCGTATCGGCAAAGGAGATAGGCGGTGGACTTTGCCAAGGACCTCGCCGCTCTCACGGAACAACAGGCCGACCTTCTCGATCTCATGTTGGACGACATGGCGTGCGGCAGCAGGATGTCCCTGGAGCCCAACGTCGTGGTCGTCCGGCAAGGCCAGTCTCCGCTTATCGTTGTGCACGGCAGCGGCGGGCGATGCCTCTTTCTTCATGCGCTCGCGCGACACCTGCCGAACGGATTGGGGCTGTGGGGAATCGAAGCGGTAGCCGGAGAAGCGCACGCAAATCGGGCCGAACCGTTCGGCACGTACCTCGCCGCCTTGCGCGCGGCGCAACCCTCCGGTCCCTATCGTCTCGCCGGATATAGTGCCGGTTGCGTCATTGCCTTTGAGATCGCCGCCCGCCTGGAAGAGGCAGGAGAGGCGGTCGAGAGCCTCGTTCTCATCGACCCGGTGGCACCCCCGGATGGCGACACGCCCCCGGATGACGACCGCTCGGCGCTCGCGCGCCTCAAGCGACGATTCGAGATCGCCGCGCTGGCAAGCATCACGCCGCTCAGCCCGGAATATGCCTTCGTCGCACAAGTGAACCGCGACCTCGCGGTGTCCGCTGCCGGCTTTCGACGTCGCAAGCTCGCGGCGGCTATTCGGATCGTCCATGGGACCCGCGGTCCCTATGTCTCCTCGCCGGAGACGCTGATGGCCTGGACGGACCTTTCGGCGCGCGGTACCGACTGCGCGGCCGTGGATTGCGACCATTTCGAGATCGTGCGCGAGCCCTATGTTGCCGACACCGGACGATTGATGACGCGCTGGCTCGATGCAACGCCGCGGGACCGGGCATGAGTGCCGGCATCGTACGCTCCGAATTGTGGCGGTCGCTGCTGCCGCCGGGTGTTGTGGCGTACGAGACGCGCGAGTTCGTGCAGGCGCCGCTCTTGTTCGATGGCGAGCAAAGCCTCGTGGCAAAGGCCGTCCCGAAGCGCGTTGCGGAATTCGCGGCCGGTCGGCTCTGCGCGCGACATGCTCTTGCCGAATTGGGCCACACGGATTTTCAGCTCCTGAGAGATGCCAGCCGGCGTCCGTTGTGGCCCGACGGCATCGTGGGAAGCATCACCCACACCGATGGCTATTGTGGCGCAGCCGTCGGAAGACAATCGGCGATTTCCAGCATCGGGATCGACGCCGAAGAGATCGTGCGGCTGGACGATTCCATCCTTCGCGCAATCTGCACGCCCGAGGAACGGGCGCGCCTCGAGGAGGCGGATACCGCAAAGAGGCAATGCGCTACGGCGCTCGTCTTCAGCGCCAAAGAGGCATTCTACAAATGCCATTCCGCAGCCGGGGGTGAAATGCTCGGGTTTCGGGACGTCGCATTATGCTTCCACGAGAACGGATTCACTGTCGAGCCGCAAAGGGCGTTCCGACGTTCCTGGCCCGAAGGCACGCGCCCCGCAGGCCAGTACGAAATCCGGGAAGGCCTCGTCTTCTGTGCTGTCGCATTTGTGCGCCACTGACACATCTGCGTATCGTCGCCGACGGCGGTGTTGGTGCGGCGCTCAGGCGCGCGTGACGATACCGTCCGCGACGAGATCGTCGAGGAATTTGCGCGTATCGTGCAGGCACTGTTCCCGGCCGACATCAAATTGCTGTTCCAAGCCGGTCACGATTGTATCGAGACTTGCCGGCTTCTCCAGCAAGGACCAGATCGCGCTGCTGATGGGATTGAATTCGAAGTAGTTCCAATTTCCCAAGTGCAGCAGCAGCACCACGCCGTTGACTTCGGTTTCGACAACCTCGTCCGCGCGGGAATAAAGCAGGTTCGTGTCCTCGAGCATGCCTCAAGTGTGCCTCAATGAGGCCATTGCGGCAATGTGCGGGAGCCGCGAGTCCTGGGCTGGTGCGTCGAACACCGGACCGAAGGCGGCTTTGGAGACATGCCAATGCTTGATGAGCGCCGGCCGCCAGAAATGGACGAAGATAACCCCAAGGTAATGGTGGCTATCCCGATCCGGTCGAATCGTCAGGCTATGAGCAAGGCCGCCGTTCGTGCCAAAGTACTGTCTTGCCACCAGCGCGACCGGAACCTATCTGTTGACTGAGCTTTCCATTCTCGAACTTGTTCGCGTCACCGAAGAAACCGATGCGCGCGGGGCGCTCGACAACGCTCGCGATCTCGCCGCCCATGCGGAAAACTGGGGTTATCGCCGCATCTGGGTCGCCGAGCATCACAACATGGCCGGCATCGCGAGCGCGGCGACGTCCATCGTCATCGCGCATATCGCGGCCGGCTCGAAGAGCATCCGGGTCGGCGCGGGCGGCATCATGCTGCCAAACCATGCGCCTTACGTCATCGCGGAGCAGTTCGGCACCTTGGCGCGGCTGTTTCCCGATCGCATCGATCTGGGGCTCGGCCGCGCGCCCGGAACCGACCAGCTGACCTTGCGCGCTTTGCGCCGCACGCCCGAAGCGGCGGAGAATTTTCCGCAGGACGTCCTGGAACTCCAGGCATTCCTCGCGCCGGCGGGTCCCAACCAGCGCATCCAGGCGGTTCCGGCGGCGGGCACCAATGTCCCCTTGTGGATTCTCGGATCGAGCAATTTCGGCGCCATGCTCGCAGCGGAATTGGGCCTGCCTTATGCATTCGCCTCGCATTTCGCGCCCGACCTGCTCATATCCGCATTGCAGATCTACCGCAGCCGCTTCAAGCCGTCCGAACAGCTCGCTGCGCCCTATGCGATGGTGGGCGTCAATGTCATTGCGGCGGAGACGGATGCCGAAGCGCGTCGTCTGGCCACGACGCAGCAGATGTCCTTTGCGAACATCTTCCGCGGGGCGCGGGGCCTGAGTCAGCCACCGATCGACGACATCGAAACCTACTGGTCGCCGACGGAGAGGGCACAGGCCAGGCAGATGCTCGCCCGCTCGGTCATCGGTTCGCCAGGCACCGTTCGCGCCGGTCTGGAAGCGTTCGTCGCGGAGACGAAAGCCGACGAATTGATGATCGTGTCCGACATCTACGATCACGCCAGAAGGCTCCGCTCGTTCGAGCTCATCGCTGACGCCTGGAAAACCGGCACCAAGACCGACGGTCCGCGCCTCTAGCGAAGGATTTCTCGTGTCCACTGCCCCCACGGACAGGCCTTCCGACGCGGTCAAGCGCATGCTGCCCTGGCTGGTCGCCGTGGCGTTCTTCATGGAGTCGCTCGACACCACGATATTGAACACCGCCGTGCCGGTCATCGCCAAGGCGCTGGCGGTCACCCCGCTCAACATGAAGTCCGTGCTAGCGAGCTACACGCTCAGCCTCGCGGTCTTTATCCCGATCAGCGGCTGGATGGCCGACCGGTTCGGCACGCGGCGCGTCTTCGCCTCGGCCATCGGCATCTTCACCCTGGGCTCGTTCCTCTGCGGCCTTTCCGGCGACATCCACCTGCTGGTGGCCTGCCGCATCCTTCAGGGCTGCGGCGGCGCGATGATGGTGCCGGTCGGCCGGCTGACACTGGTCCGCACCTTCCCGAAATTCGAACTCGTGCGCGCCATGAGCTTCGTCGCCATTCCCGGCCTGATCGGCCCCATGCTCGGGCCCATCGCCGGCGGCCTCATCGTCGATTACCTGCACTGGCGCGCGATCTTTTTTCTCAACATTCCGGTCGGAATCGCGGGACTCGTGCTCGTTTACCTGCATCTACCGGACTATCGCGAAAGGACGACCCATCCGCTCGACGTCGTCGGGCTCATCCTGTTCGGCACCGGCATCGCCCTCTTGTCCTATGTGTTGGAGATCTTCGGCGAACACCGGCTCGGCACCGGCGAAGTCCTGGGGCTGCTGGCAATCTCGCTTGCGCTGCTGCTCGGCTATGGGCTGCATGCCAGCCGGACAACCTATCCCCTGCTGCAACTGGGCCTGTTCCGCATCCGCACGTTCGCCGCCGCCGTGAGCGGCAGTTTCTTCACCCGCCTCGGCATCGGCGGCGTCCCGTTTCTGCTGCCGCTCCTCTATCAAGAGGGGCTCGGCCTTTCGGCCATCGTGTCGGGCCTTCTCATCATGCCGCAGGCACTGGCGGCGCTGAGCACCAAGTTTTTCATGCCCAGGCTCCTGGAGCGTGTCGGCTATCGCGGCGTGCTGATCTCGAACACCGTCATCCTGGGTTGCATCCTGATGCTCTTCGCGACGATCGGGCCGGGCACGCCCATCTGGCTCATCGTCGTGCAGGCCTTCTGCTATGGCGCGCTGACCTCTACGCAATATACCAGCATGAACACGCTCGTGTATGCCGACGTCCCGGCGGACAAGGCAAGCAACGCAAGCTCGATCGCCAGCACCATGCAGCAGTTGTCGGTCAGTTTCGGCGTCGCCGCGGCCGGCCTGACCACTGTGTTCTTCATTCCGGCCGGGCCGAGCATCGGCACCGGCGCGATGATCCGGGGATTGCACGAGGCGTTCCTCGTCCTCGGTGCCTTCACCATCCTTTCGACGATCGTCTTCAGCAGGTTAAAGGGTTCTGACGGCGAGGACGAGACCGAGCAGAAGGACATCCATCTGGGATAACTGCGCAAACCGCACGGCTGTCGCGCTCACGCGACAGCCGGCCGGTGAAGCCGGATCGGCTGAACAAATACATGCGCCGGGTGTCTGCCGGAGCTCTGTCTCGAGCGCCCGCCATTTGAAGGTAAACGTAGCCGAGCCCACATTCCTCACTAGAAAAGTTTGTTTCGATCCGGTCGCGCTTTGCATATGATCATGCAGGGGACTTCGCGTGTCGGAACGATCGGATGGCCGCAAATCTGACGACGCGGTCTGGGCAAATCTGGACCGCCGGTTTCGGGCGCCGTTGGTGGCGTTCTTTCAGCGGCGCGTCTACGACCGGACAGAGGCGGAGGATCTGACCCAGGAAGTCTTCGTGCGCCTGACGCGCCGGCCGGACCGGCACAACGGCGAAACGATCGACGCCTATGTCTTCAAGATCGCGGCCAATGTCCTGATCGATTGGGGGCGCTATCGTACGTCGCGCCGGGCGGCGGCGCATCGCACCTTCTCGGATATCACCGAGGATGTCGGCATTCCGTCGATCCTGGTTGAGGATCGGACGCCCGAACGCGTTCTGGCGGGCAAGGACGCGCTCCAGAACATCGAGGATGCCTTGGCCGAACTCAGCGCGCGGACCCGCGAGATATTCTTGCTGTCGCGGATGGAAAACGTCCATCACCGCGATATCGCGAATTTGCACGGCATTTCGGTCAGCGCAGTCGAGAAGCATGTGCTGAAGGCCGTCGCCCATCTTTCCGCAAGGGCGCTTCGATCATGAGCGCGTTCGACACTTTGCCCTCCGACGAACAGGCAAGGCTGGAAACGGCTGCTGTCTGGTGGCAGCGTTTGCGAAGCAGTCCGTCCACCGAATTGTCGGCCGAATTCCTCACCTGGATCGGGCAACCCGCGAATCGCCGCGCTCTCGATGCGGTCGAGAGCACGATGTCGGCGCTCGACGATTTCGGCGCGACGCCGAAGATCCTCGATATGCGGCGCTCGGCGCTGACGCGGTTGCGGAACGCCGGCGTGAAGAGGTGGGCGCCGTGGCAGGGGATCGGTCAGATCGCCGCCGCGGCGTTGCTGCTTGTCGCGATTGGCGGCGGCCTTTGGTACATCCAAGGCCAGCGCCCCACGGCTTATGCGACCGATGTCGGCGAGCGGCGGGTCGTGGCGTTGCCGGATGGCTCGCGTATCTCCCTCGATTCCGACAGCGAGGTCGAGGTTCGCTATTCCAGCGCGGCGCGCACGATCATGCTCGATCGGGGCCGCGCCCGGTTCGACGTGGCACACGATGTGACGCGGCCGTTCACGGTCTCGGCCGGCGCGGAAACCGTGGTTGCGGTCGGTACGTCGTTCAACGTGGAGCGGCTAGGCTCGACCGTGCTGGTCACGCTCATCCAGGGCCATGTGCTGATCAAAGGCGCGAGCGGCTCGGACGGCGCGCCCCGTCCGGGTCCGAAGCCGACCGTATCCCTGGTGGCCGGCGAGCAGCTGGTGGCGGTGCGCAATGCAACGCCGGTGGTCACGCCGGCGAACCTGGACGCCGCCACCGCCTGGGAGGAAGGCCATCTGGTGTTCCGCGGCGAGCCTCTCGGCGAGGCCGTCCAGCGCGTGAACCGCTACACCGACCATCCCATCGTCGTCGATCCATCGGTGGCGTCGGTCCGGATCAGCGGCGTCTTCAACGCGGGCGATATCGGATCTTTCGTCAGCGCGATCACCGGCTATTTTCCGGTCGAGGCGACCACGGACTCCGACAACAGGATCACGCTCCAGCGCCGGTCGTAACCGGCAACATCTCGCTTTACATTTTTTTGACTCTTTTGCTGCGGAAGCGTTTCGCGGTTGCGTTTATCAACACGAACCGTCCCTCCAGCTCGGGGGGCGCCGTGTTGGGGGGCCGCATGCGTTATCATTTGCGCCGTAGTGCGTTGTTTGCCACGTCCGCGCTTGCGGGCATTTCGATGCTGGGCGTGGGCGGCGCCGCCGCTGCCGAGCAGACCTTTCAATTTGACATCCCGGCGGAGCCACTCGGGCAGGCCTTGACGGATTTCTCGCGGGAATCGGCGCAGCAGATCGTTTTCTCGGAAGAAGTCACCAACGGGCTGAGGACGGCGGGCCTGCACGGCCGCTACACGGCGGCGGCGGCGTTGAACGCGCTCCTCGCCGGCACCGGGCTGAATGTCGAGCGCAATTCCGACAGCGTCATGATGGTCCGACCAAAAAACGCCGAAGCCGCCTCAAATGATGGGGCGGCGGATCCCAACGGCACGGCGGACGGGCGGATCGAAACGGTCACGGTGACGGCGGAAAAGCGGGAGGAATCCGCGCTCGACGTGCCGATCGCCCTCACCGCGCTCGGCGGCGCGCAATTGGAGCGCTCGCAATCGTATCGGTTCGAGGATTATGTCGCCAAGGTGCCGGGCCTGACCGTCATCGACAATGGCGCGGTCGGCAGCCAGCTCGTCATCCGCGGCATCACCAACGGCGTGAACGTCGAAAACACCTCCGTCGCGACCTATATCGACGAGACGCCGTTCACTGAGGCCGGGCCATTTGCCGGCGCGAGCTTCGCCGCGCCAAATCTCGACACCTTCGACATGCAGCGCATCGAAGTTCTGAAAGGCCCGCAAGGCACGCTGTACGGCGCCAACGCGCTGGGCGGTCTTCTGAAATTCGTCACCAACGCGCCCGATCCGACCGCTTTCGTGGGGCGGTTAGCGGCCGGCGTCAGCTCCACCGAGAATGGCGGCACCGGCTTCGATCTGCACGGCATGGTCAACGTGCCGCTCGCCGACGATGCCGCCCTGCGCGTGGTCGGCTACGATACCTACTATCCCGGCTTCATCGACGATCCGTCGCGCGGCGTGAAGGACATCAACGGCACGCATTTCACCGGCGGGCGCGCCTCGCTGCTCTATACGCCGACCACAGACCTGTCGGTCCGGTTCAACGCGCTGTACCAGGTGCGCGCCTGGGGCGACTGGCCCAATGAAGACGTGAATGCCGGTACGCTGACGCCGCTGCATGGCGACCTGGTGCAGGAGCACCTGATCGCCCAGCCCGGCCGCCTGACGACGCAGCTCTACAACGTCACGGTGAACTGGGACGTGGGTTTCGCCAATCTCGTCTCGACGACCAGCTACTACAGCAACAACAACCACAACATCGAGGATTTCAGCGACTCCTACGAGCCGCTCCTCACCGGCATTTTCGGTGCGCCCTACGGCGTGGCGATCCAGGCTCGCAAATGGTACGTCCACGCCTTCACCCAGGAGCTGCGCCTGTCGTCGTCGGGCGACGAACCGCTGCAATGGCAGGTCGGCGGCTATTTCACGAATGAACGCGGCGACGAGGACACGATCTACCCGCCGATCGACGGCACCACCGGGAAAATCCTGTTCGACGATCCCTTGGGGCTCGGCGGCTTCGTCGCACCGGTGCACTACCGCGAATATGCCGGCTTCGCGAACCTCGACTACCATTTCACCCCGACCTTCGATATCGGCCTTGGCGGCCGCTACAGCGAGAACAGCCAGGATTTCCACGAGACTGCGCCGGGCATCTTCGGCGGCGGGTTTGATTTCGGCACCGCCTCGTCGGAGAGCGTCTTCACCTATTCGGCGGACGCGCGCTGGCACGTCACGCCGCAGAACATGTTCTATGCCCGCGTCGCCTCCGGCTTCGCGCCCGGCGGGCCTAACGATGCGGTGCCGAACCAGGTCGTGCCCAGTTCCTACAAATCGTCCAAAACGTTGAACTACGAGGTCGGCGTCAAGAGCAGCCTGCTCGACGACAACCTGACGCTCGAACTCTCCGCCTTCGATATCGAATGGAGCGATATCCAGCTCAACGCGATCGTCGGCGGGTTCGGCACCATCACCAATGGTGGCAAGGCGCAGAGCAGGGGCGTCGAATGGAATGCCGTTTATCGGCCGATCGACGGCCTGACGCTGCAACTGAACGGCGCCTATACCGATGCGCATCTGACCCAGCCGACGCCGGCAAGCGTCAACGGCCACGCCGGCGACCGGTTGCCGAGTTCTCCGCTGTGGGGGACCTATGCGAGCGCGGAGTATGAACGGCCGCTGTTCGACGATTACTCCGGCTTCGCAGGCGTGGATTGGCGCTTCAACGGCAGCCGCTATGCCGATTTCCAGGCGACAGGCCCGCGTCAGGAGATGCCGCAGTTCGGGATCGTCGATCTGCGCGCCGGCATCGAGCGGCAAGGCTGGTCGCTCGCGCTCTACGCCAAGAATGTCGGCAACGAGATCGCGATCAATTACGTGCAACCCGAATCGCTGGCCGGCGGATCCGGTCCGCAGTCGGCCAGCGTCTGGCAGCCCCGCACGATCGGCGCAACCCTGACCAGCAATTTCTGAGAACGGCGCGGCGGAGCATGCGATCGCGTCCCGCCGCGCGCCCTTCCATTCCCGATGAGACAACGCGGAGGGCTTGGTGAAGAAGATCGTCTACAAGAATTACCTGCTCGGCGTGTTGCTGCTGCTCTTTGCGTTCAACTCGGTGGACCGGCTGGCGCTGGGATTGGTGCTGCAGGACATCAAGGCCGACCTGCACCTGACCGACACGCAGTTGGGGCTGCTGACCGGCATCGCCTTCGCGCTGTTCTACGCCATCGTCGGCATACCGATCGCCCGCTGGGCGGATCGCGGCAATCGCGTGACGATCATTGCGGTGACGGCGGCGGTGTGGAGCGTCATGGTCGTCTTGTGCGGCGCCGCGGGGAATTTCGTTCAGCTCCTGCTGATCCGCGCGGCGGTCGGCGTCGGCGAGGCGGGATGCGTGCCGCCGGCGCATTCGCTGATCGCCGACTATTTCGACCGTGGGGAACGGCCCAAGGCCATCGCGGTCTACATGATGGGCGGCTCGCTGAGCCTGCTGATCGGCTATTTCCTGGCGGGCTGGCTCAACCAGTTCTACGGCTGGCGCGCCATGTTCGTCCTGCTCGGCCTGCCCGGACTGGTGCTGGCGGTGCTGGCATGGCGCAGCTTGCGCGAACCGCGGTTGGACAAGGCGGATGCGCCGGACGGGATCGCCGCATCGCCCGCGCCGCAGCCCAGCCTGAGGGAGGTCTGGCTGACCTTGTGGGCGAATGCCACATTCCGTCACCTGCTGTTCTGCTTTTCGGCCGTGTTCTTCTTCGGCTACGGCATTCTGCAATGGCAGCCCACCTTCTTCATCCGCAGCTATGGACTGAAGACCGGCGAGCTCGGCACGTGGTTCGCCGCCGTCAACGGCGTGAGCGGCCTCATCGGCACCTATGCCGGTGGCGCGCTGGCGTCCCGTTATGCCGTCAACAATGAGCGCCTGCAGCTCAGGGTCATCGCACTTCTTTTCTCCAGCTTCGGCGCGATCTATGCACTCGTCTATCTTTCCCCCGATCGCTACATGGCCTTCGCGCTGATGGGCATTGCGACCTTGGGCGCTGCGGCGGCGAACGGTCCGATATTCGGCGCCATCCAGTCGCTGGTGCCCGAACGCATGCGGGCGATCACGATCGCCATCATCTATCTGTTCTCGAACCTGATCGGCATGGGGCTCGGGCCGTTGGCGGCCGGCGCCCTGAGCGATGCGCTTCGACCGTGGGCAGGAGACGAATCCTTGCGGTATGCGCTGCTGGCGTTGTGTCCCGGCTATTTGTGGGGTGGCTGGCATCTGTGGCGGGCGAGTCGAACCGTGAACCGGGATATGGAGGCGGTGCAAACGGCCCGCTGAGGGCACTCAGGCAGCGCCCGGCCGCGGAGTCTCGCTGACCGCGAGCATCTGCGTCTCGGGCGGGCGACCGACGGTATCGCCGATCTGTGCGGCGGCGCGCATCGCTTCGATCAGTTCGAGATGGTCCGGCAGACTGTCCAGCAAGGCGTCCTTGATGCCCTCCCATTCCAGGCAATATCGCCGCCATACGTCGCCAGCCACCACATCGATGGTGGGGGCGGGCGTATTCCGATAAAAATCCTTGCCGAAAAGAACGCTCTGAAGGCTGCAGGAACTGAAGATGCCGGGGGGCGAGACGTCCAGGCCGTCCGGAACAGCGTGGCGCCATAGCGCCAAATTCTCCAGCACGGCGTCCGACTTCTTCGTTTCGTTGCGGACCGCCAGCCAATAGGGCGTGTCGTCACGGTTGCCGAGCGTATAATGCAGGGCGAGGAAGTCGCGCACATGTTCGTAGAACTTCTCGATCGTCGCATTGAATTTGGCGCGCAACGGTTCTTCGAAGTCCGTCGTCGGCATGGTGGCCACGAGCCAGCGGGCCGATAGATCGATGGATTGAATGGCCGTCGACTCCAATGGCTCGAGGAAGCCCGCCGAGAGACCGATGGCCACGCAATTCTTGACCCATGCGCGGCGCGAGCGCCCGACGCGCATCCTCAGGACGCGAGGTTCCGTCAGCAGATGGTCGCCCGCGAGTTGCGTGTGCAGCTCCTCGAGCGCTTTCTCGTCGGATTTGAACGCACTCGAATAGACATAGCCGGTGCCGAGGCGCGAATGGAGCGGAATGCGCCAAGACCATCCTGCTTCCAGGGCCCTCGAGACGGTGACCGGCTCTATCGATTTGAGGTCCCTGTGCGCGACCTGGATCGGAATCGCACGATCGTTGAGCAGATAATCCGAAAACGGGACAAAGGGCTCGCTCATCGCTTCGTTGATCAGCAGCCCTCGAAAGCCCGTGCAATCGATGACCAGTTCCACGGCATGCGTGCCGGACTTTGCCAATTTCAGTGCCGAGACGAAGCCGCGTTCGTCATGTTCGACGTCGATAACGTCGTCGGCGAGACGCTGGACGCCTCGGGCCTGGCAGACCTCCGACAGGAATTCGGCGAAGCGGGCCGCGTCGACGTGATAGGCATAGCGCAGCTTGTTGCTGTAAGGCGCGGCGGCGACGTCGCGCGGAGCCTTGCGCCGCTCGATCGCCTCCACGCTTCGGCTTACCAGCCGCACATACTCCCGTCCGTGGAGGTTCTCCCGTCCCGGAACGCCATGGGCGCGGAACGAGTTGCCGGGATTTAGGCCTCGCACCCAGCTTCCGCAGTGGAAGGGGTGGACGAAGGCATAGGGCTGTCGCCGATCGTCGACGTTCCAGTTCTCGAGCCGCGTGCCGTACTTGAATGTCGCATTCGTGCGCAGAACGAATTCCGGTTCCGATATCTGGAGAAGCTCGAGCGTATGCGCGAGCAAGGGCAGCGTGCCTTCGCCGACGCCTACGCTTGGAATATTCGGCGATTCTATGAGCGTGATGGCAACGTCCGGGCGCCCGGTCGGGCCCCACTGCAACGCATGATTGAGATGCGCGGCGGCGATCCAGCCCGCCGTTCCGCCGCCGACAATCGTTATATTCGTGATCGGCCGACCCAAAGCGACGTTCCCCGCCCAACGCAATTCCGTCCTCTTTATCGACATCGCAAGACGGTTTCAAATGGCCGTCCCCAAGTTGTTTCCAACCGCCGGCGCATGTAACAAATCGATCATGGGAGAGCGCCGTTCATGCACAGAATTGGAAGTTGAAGCGACCGACGTGAACGCATGAGCGCGATCTTCGGGATATTGCGGTTCGACGGCGGCGAAGTTTCCTCGCGCGATCTGGAGCGCATGGCCAATACGCTGGCGCATCGCGGTCCGGATGGGCGCAGATCCGTCGGAGGCGGCGTGGTCGGCCTCGGACACTGCTTGTTGCGGGTCAATCAGGAAGACCTGTTCGAAGCGCAGCCGCTCTGCGACCGCGAGGCTGATCTTACGCTGGTCGCCGATTGCAGGATCGACAATCGCGAAACGCTCGCGACGGCCTTCGGCATCGGTGCTGCCGAGCTCCGCGACATGCCCGACAGCGCCCTGGTGTTGCAGGCCTACAAAAAATGGGGCGAAGACTGCGCCGAACAACTATTGGGCGATTTCGCGTTTGCGATCTGGGATGGGCGTCGGCGAACGCTGCTGCTCGGACGCGATCATATGGGGCAGCGATGCCAGTTCTACCATCATGGGAAGGACTTCATTGCGTTCGCAACCGAGATCAGGGCGCTATGGGCGTTGGGCGGCGTTCCGCACGAGTTGAGCGCCGACCAGATCGGCAAGAGCCTTTTGAATGCGGTCGATATCTCCACCGGAAAAACGCTTTTCGACGGCATCGGCCTGTTGCCGGGAGGCACGACGCTGCGGGTCGAGGAGAGCGGCGCTGCGACCTTGCGGCGCTATTGGGAGCCGCGCGCGGCTGCCGAACATCTGGGACGCGACGAAGCCCATTATCTCGCGGCCTATCGCGAGGTTCTGGAGGAGGCGGTCGCCTGCCGCGTGCGGCGCCTGACTCGGCCACCGGCGCTCTGCTTCAGCGGCGGCTTCGATAGCGGCAGCATCGCCGCGCTAGCAGGCCCCATCGTCGCGGCCCGCAAGCGCAAGATCATCGCAGTGGCTTCGGTGCTGGAGGAAGGCGAGACGCGCATGGTGCGCGATGCGCGCGCCGCGGTCGAGGCGTTCCGCGTCTTTCCCTTTCTCGACATCCGCTACTTCATCCGTCGGGACGAGACGATCTTCGCCGACATCGAGGAATCCTTCGCGATGGTCGACGGGGCCGGCGGCACCCGCTATGTGAAGCGTGGGCTTTTCAGGATCGCCGCCGCGGCGGGTGCGCGTCTGGTGCTGGACGGGCACGGCGGAGACTACACGGTCAATGTCCGGGCCGGCCACATGCTGGGGCGGATGCTGCGCCGGGGCAAGTTGCGCCGCTTCGCACGCGAGTTTCGCATGCGCATGCGCGCGACGCGACGCTCCGGCTTTGAGGTGCTGCGCCAGGACGTGGTGCCGGCTCTGCTTCCGCTGAACGCCATTGCGGCGGTCTTCTCCTTGCGGCGCAAATCCGCACAGGTCTGGCTGGAACGGCCTATCAATGAAGCTCTTGCCCGCGATCTGTTCGCGCGCGGCGCGGCAGATCCCGCGCGATTGCGCGTCAACTATCCGGTCTACAACCGGTGGCGCGACCGCTGGCTTCATTTGTTGCGCAGATTTTCGGCCTCCACCCCCGCGCATGCGCAGCTTGCCGCCGCCCATGGCATGGATTTGTCGCGGCCCTTTCACGACAAGCGCATTGTGGAGCTGGGGCTTGCGCTACCCGAGGATTTGCAGTTCCGGAACGGCTTGGAGCGCTATCTTGCGCGGCGCACCCTCGGCGCCTTGCTGCCCGCTCGCCTTTTGGCATCCGGCCCGGGGAACGATGCGGAAGACCCCGATATGTTTCGTGCAGCAAATGGTTCGGCAGCGCAGGCGCTCGCCGAGGTGCGAAAGCTTGATCATGACGGCCGGCTGTCGCGCTTCTTCGACTTGGACAAGTTGGGCGCGATGCTGGCCGGCGTCGAGGAAACACGGAAGGCGGATCACTTCCGGCTGAGTCTTGCGGCGAACGCCATCGCGATGGCGCGGTTTGTCGCCTGGTTCGAACGTTCCAACGATTAGATGGAACGACATTCAGCTTCACCGACCGGCCGTCCGGTCAAAGCGGATGCGCGGCTTCGCGGCCGATTCAGCGTAGCGCCGTTCAGGAGCCGTATTGGGAGTGATTGCCGCCGGTGTCCGTGCCGTCGGTGTACTGGGTGACGTGCGCCTTGGACCGCCGAACCTGCGATGCGATTACAACCGGCGTGATCCAGCGCTTCAACTTATCGGCCGGCGTTTCGAGCTCATCTGTCTTCGACTCAGGCAAATCGCTCCCCAAAGCAAGAATGCTTCTGCATCAGTATTACAATCTCTCATCGAAGCCAACAACGCTCGGATTTCACAACGCCTGATATAGCAGTTTCGCAACCATGTGTTGCAATGCTGTGTTCCCGAACGAATGCGCTGTTGCGACAGAGTGGTCAGGGCGGCGATCCGAACACGACCGGAAGGACGATATTAAGCGGCTCGGGCAGATCGGGCGGGATGGCCGGAAGCGGCTGCGCGCGCAGCACGGTCGCGATCGCTTCGCGATCCAGGGCGTCGGAACCGGATGACCGGTCGATCCATATCCCGAGGACCTTGCCTTGGCGATCCATGGCAAAAACGATCTGAACCGTGCCTTGGGGACGCAAGCCCTTGGTCTGATCGGGATACCGCCGATAACTTTCGATGTGCGCGAGCAGCGCCCTCTGGAAGTCGGAGGCCGCGTCGGCCGACAGGCCTACGGCAGGAGCAGGTGAACTTTCGTGTGGGCCGCTTACCGGATATCGGGCGGTCGACGGATCAGCTGCTTCTTCCGTCTCGTCGGGAGAATGTCCCGGCGACTGCCGCGGCGGCGCCGGGTTGGACGGTCGCGCCAAGCCGGGTACCGACCGAGCGGGTTCGGGCTTTTGCTGTGCCGCGGCTCTGGCGCTTCCCGTGCTTCCCGCGGGCGCAAGAGACATTTCGATCTCGGAATCGGTTTGCGCGCGGCGCGACGCGTTCAAATCGGCCGACGAAGAGTCGCGATGAAGCAACAGTGCCCAGAGGACTGCGATATGAACGGCGGCAACGAAGATCGCTCCGACTACCCGTTGCGTCGCAGGCCATCTTGGAGTCGACGGACGATTGGTGGCATGGCCGATCATCATGGTCGATAGCGTCTTCGCAGCATGTCGCCAGCGGCTAAAGCTGACGCTCTGCCGATATGCGGACATGCACCGGCTGCGGCAGATCGAACGGCGGAGCGCGCCCAACGACGACGCGCCGGACGAGTTGGAGTAGCGCAGTGTCCACGCCGGAATCGCCGTCCGAAACCTGCACGTCCAGATGCTGCACCCTGCCCGATGGAGAGAGCCAGACGTTGATATCCGCCCGATAGCTGCGCGTCTTCAATGCGTCCTCCCGCTGCAGCACGCCGAGGATGGCGTATTGCACGGTCGTCGCATAGAGACGGAAATTGTCGCGTGGTGGCGCGTCGACATGCAGTGCTTCGAGCGAAAGCACCGGTGCATTCGCGAGCGGGGCTGCAGCGAACATCGAGGCTTGCGGACTGAAGACGAGCGTGATGGCGTCGGGACCGGTCGTCATGGGTGCAAGATTGGTTCCCGCCAACAGAATCTGCAATGCGCGCGACGGCGTGAAGACGCCTCTGACGCCTGGCGACGTCCTTTTCGCCGTCAAGGTGCTTCCGTAGAATATCTGGATTCCGGTGGCGGCGCCGAAGGCGTCCAGCGCCGTATCGAGTGGTTGCGCGCGGATCGCAAACGGGCGTGGCTGCTCCGACAGATGGTGCATGCCGGAAGGCGATGCTGCCTGTGCGTCACCGATGATCCAGTCGTCGCAGCGCGCCGGAGTCGCGACCAGCAGGGCAAGCGTGACCGCCAACATGCCCAGCGGGCTGTTTCGACACGCTCCGAAAATCGCTCCTGTCGTTGCCATCATCCCGCGGCCATCGTCCGTGCCGGAAAGCCGCTTATAGTGCAATCCTGTGTCAATCGCATCTCGCCGATACCGCGGCCGCCGGCACCATCATAGCCGTGTTGTCGGTGATAGCACCGGCCGACAAGGCGCAGCGATGCACGAGGTTGCGGCAATTCGCGTGGAGCAGGGCGTGTCCACGGCCTTGAAGAACCGTAATGTCCTGCGGTTGAACACAGCCGGCCCAGAGATTCCTCGCAAAGGATGTCTCCCTATCGCGGTCGCATGGCGGGTTATCGGATGGTTGACACAGGCTGGAACGCGCTGCGCGACGTGCTGGTCGAGAGCTATGCCGACCTGGAGCGCCGTCTGACGCGCCGACTCCGTTCGTCGGAACTCGCGCGCGATGCCCTGCAGGATACTTATCTAAGGCTGGAGCGCGGCGGGCGGATCGGTCCCGTCGCGCATCCGCTGGGCTATGTCCTGCGGATTGCCATAAACCTTGCCAGGGACCGTCAGCGGGCGGAAAAGGGGCTGGCGAGCGCCGAACAAATCGAAGCCGCAATGGACATACCGGACGAGCATCCCGATCCGTCGCGGACCGCCGAAGCGAAGGCGGATCTTGCGATCGTGGAGCGGACGCTCGCGACCATGACCGCCCGGCGCCGCGCGATCTTCCTCGCGGCCTGGAAGGAGCACCTGACGTCCCGGGAAATCGCGCGGCGTTACGATCTCAGCATCCGGCTTATCGACCTGGAGTTGAAGCGGGCGCGCGAACAATGTGCCGCGGCACTTCGCAAAGTTTCGGAAAAATGATTCTCGGATGGCTTTTGCGATACGTCTACAAGACGGAGAGCCTCTGTTTCGGGGGGAAGCATCGCGTGCAAGCGGCGGTGTGACGGGAGAATGGGGACTTTGAGCGGCAACCGTGGCTATGCACCCGACCTGACGCCGGTCGAGCGCGAAGCTCTGGCCTGGGTCGAACGGATGGTGGCGGGCGTGCCCAGCCACGGCGACCTGTCGGCCCTTGCGCGCTGGCGCGGCCAGAGCCGGGATCACGAAGACGCCTTCGCCTCCGCCGTGAGGATGTACAAGCTCATCGATGCGCATGCGGTCCCGGAAGGGGATGCGTTCGTCCCGACTCTTCTGGAGCGAAAGTCCACCCGCCGCGGCTTGATTGCGGGCGGCGCCGCGGTCGGCATCGGCCTTTATGCGGTCGGAACGTCCTCGCTCGGGTTGTGGCCGTCCCTCGCCGAATTGGCGTCGGATTATCGGACGACCACCGGCGAGCGCCGCCGGATCGCGCTGGCACAAGGCATTTCGCTGGAATTGAACACCCGCAGCAGCGTTTCGCTGCGGCGTGGCAGCGCGCAGCCGGGAATCGAGCTCGTCGCTGGCGAGATCATCGTCTCGGCGGATCTGGCCTCAGCCCAACGATTTAGCGTGTTTGCGGCCGGAAGCCGCTTCACCACACGCCGCGGCACCTTCGACGTCCGCTCCGATGCCCGCGGAACCTGTGTCACTTGTGTCGAAGGCTCAGTCCGTATCGAGGGGCCGGCGGGACAACTGGCGATCGGCCCGCGCCAGCAGACATGGAAATCCGGCAACAGGTTCCTGCCGCCCGCTGCGGTCGATCCGACGGTGGTTACGGCATGGCAAAACGGCCAGCTTATCTTTCACGATGCCACGTTGTCGGTGGTGATCGCGGAACTCAACCGCTACCGGCCCGGCGAAATAGTCATCGTCAACTCTCGACTTGCAGATAGCCGCTTCAGCGGCGAGTTCAGTATTGCCAGGCTTGATGAAGCCTTGACTCAAATCGCCAAGGTTGCCGACGCGGCCGCGACGCGCCTGCCGGGCGGGATCGTCATCCTGAGCTGATGGCGTACCCCGCGGCCGCGACTCAAAAAGTTCACAAAAATCCCGTTCCAAACCTTGCAGCGCAATACGTCCCATTCTTGAGGCCATGACGCAGATGCGTCGTGCGCCTGGAGTAGTGACGACTGCGGATGAAAAGGACGAGCCGCGATAAGCGGACGATCCTGCCGGATGATCCGGATGCGCAGGCCGGCGCGGGTGACGCGGCGGTCGATGATGGGCTGTGGAGTTGCGTGCGCGGCTGCGCCGGGGCGAGGGGTTGAATGACAAGGAAATTCGGCGGCATGCCCGCGCCTCGCTTGCGGGCCGTGCTGGCAATCGGCGCGATCGCGATGCTGTCGGCGCGGAACGCGGAGGCACAGGATGGGCCGGCAGCCGCGGCTGCGCCGCCGACAGCTCCGGTTGCGCCGCCGGCCGCCGTTCCGACGCCGCCGCGCCTCGTCGACATCAACGAATATCAGGTCGAGGGCAACAGCCTTCTCGATCCCGTCGAGATCGAGCGCACGGTGTATCCCTTTCTCGGGCCCCAACGTCCGACGGGGGACGCGGAAAAGGCGCGCGCGGCGCTGGAAGCCCTCTATGCCGACAAAGGCTATCAGGCGGTCGTCGTGCAATTGCCGCCGCAGAATGTGCGCGACGGCGTGGTCCATATCCGGGTGATCGAGGCGAAGATCGGCGCCGTTACCGTCTCGGGCCAGCACTATTCGCGGGAAGCCGATATCCGCCGCGCGCTGCCGTCGGCCCGCAGCGGAAAGGTGCCGAACTTCAAGGATCTCAACAAGGATCTGGTGGCGCTCAACGGCCGCAGCGCCGATGTCCAGGTGACGCCGCAGCTGAAACCGGGATCGGCCGCCGATACGATCGACGTCGATCTCACCGTCGCGGATTCGCCCCCCATCCACAGCAGTGTCGAGCTCAACAACAACTACAGCCAGGACACCCATCCGCTGCGGCTGGAGGCGAATTTCTCCTTCGACAATCTATGGGGCATCGGCCACGCCTTCTCGGCCTATTACGACTACGCGCCGCAGCACATGGACGACGCGGCGGTCTATGTCCTGAGCTATTCGATGCCGGTCCCCGAGAGCGACATCCGCCTGTCGCTCACGGGGCTCAAATCGGACAGCAATGTCACGACGGTTGGTTCCACGGGCGTCATCGGCCGGGGCTATTCGCTCACCTTGGCGGCCAATGCGCCGCTTCCGAGCCTTGGCGATTACACCCAATCGCTGCAAGCGGGGTTTGCATTCAAGCATTTCACCGACGTCGTCTCCATCACCGGACAGTCGAACGATGCCCCCATCACCTACTATCCGCTGTCGGTCACATACAATGCGTCGTGGCGCGGCGAGCAGGATCTGGTCAACCTCAGCGCGGCCGTCAATTTCTCGTTCCGCGGACTGGGGAGCAGCAGCGACGCCTATGACGCCAAGCGCTATCGCGCGCTGCCGAATTTCGTCTATTTGCGGGCTTCGGCCAATCTGCAGCACGACTTCGCGTCGGGCTGGCAATTGTATCTCGAGAGCGACGGTCAGTTCTCCAACGAGCCGTTGATCTCGAACGAACAATTCTCCGCCGGCGGCAACGGTTCGGTGCGCGGCTATCTCCAGGCCGAGGCGCTGGGCGACAACGGCATCCACAGCGCCATCGAGTTCCGCACGCCCGAGCTCGCGCCTCTCGTCGACAAGGACGCCGACCTGTTGAACGAACTGCGCCTGTTCGCCTTCACGGACGCGGCCCGCTCCTGGCTGCTCTCGCCGCTGCCGCAACAGCAGGACGATTTCAGTCTTCTGGGCGTGGGGCTCGGGCTCCGAGCCCGCATCAAGTTCATCAACGTGGAAGGTGATTGGGGACATGCGCTCAAGGACAGCTCCGCGACCCGCAGCGGCGAGGACCGTTTCTACTTCCGCATCTACAGCCAGATTTGAGCAATGAACACGAGGTCGTCCATGAATTCGCGCCGCCGGATCGCAACCATCCTCATCGTCATCGCTGCCGCCGTTCTCGGCAGCAGCCCGGCATCGGCTTGGTTCGACAATGCCTGGAGCTTCCGCAAGGCGATCACCGTCGACAGCAAGGCCGCCGCGGTCGACGACACGCTCAAGCACTATCCGGTCCTGATACGTCTCGATTCCAGCCGGTTCAATTTCGACGACGCGCAGAAAGCGGGGCAGGATCTGCGCTTCGTCGACAGCGATGACCGCACGGTCCTCAACTACCAGATCGAGAGCTTCGATTCGGCGCTCGGACTGGCGATGATCTGGGTCGACATGCCCGAATTGCCGGGCGGCAGCGAACACCAGATCTGGATGTATTACGGCAACAAGACCGCGCAGAGCGGCGCCGACCCGGTCAAGGTGTTCGATGCGGCCTATCGCGGCGTATATCATTTCGTCAGTGGCAATCCGGGTCGCGACAGCTCATCCGCGCATGCCGACATCGCGGGTGTCGCCACGGCCGCGGCCGGCGCCATCGGTGCCGGCGCCGGGTTTACCGGCCAACCGGTCAGCCTTCCCGCGTCGGTCAATCCCGCGACGGGCTTCACGCTGTCTTTCTGGGCGCATGAAAAGGCGCCCGCGGCCAACGCGGTGCTTTATGCCTTGCATGGCGCCGGCGCGCTCGTGGTGGGTCTGAAGCAGGGCGTGCCCTATCTCGAAGTCGGCGGCCAGCACGTCGACGCCACGGTGCCGCCGCTGGCCGACTGGACCGACTTCGCCGTGGTCGGCGATGCCGGCAAGACGACGCTTTATGTCGATGGCAAGCCGGCCGCGACCGTGAATGCTCCGGTGCCGGCCACGGTCGGCACGGCGACGCTCGGCGCCGACGGCACAACCCCCTCGACGGCGTTCACCGGCGAGATCGACGAGTTGCGGACGTCCGCCACCGCGCGGCCGGCGTCGCTGGTCGCCGCCGACTACGCCGCACAGCGCGCGGGTTCGCCGCTTGTGGAATATGGCGCGGACGAAAAGGCGTCCGGCGTCGGCTTCGGCTATTTCGGAATCATCTTCCGCAATATTACGCCGGATGCCTGGGTCGTGATCGCCGTCCTCGCCGTGATGGCGGTGCTGTCATGGCTGGTGATGTGGACGAAATGGAACTATGTCGCGCGGGCCGCGCGCGCCAATCGCGTGTTCCTGGCGCGCTACCGCGAGCAGGGCAGCAACCTGACGGCGCTCGACGGCGCGCTCGCCGCGCCGGGCGGCAAGCGCCGGCTGATCGAGGCGGCGCCGATCTATCGGGTCTACCGGATCGGCATGGCCGAGCTGCATGCCCGCGGCGACCTGCGCGGCCGCGCCCTCACCGGCGAGACGGTGGCCGCGATCCGCGCATCGCTGGACGGTCAGCAGGTCGAGGAAAACCAGGCGCTGGACCGCCACATGGTCCTTCTCACGATCGCCATCGCAGGCGGGCCGTTCATCGGTCTGCTCGGCACCGTCCTCGGCGTGATGATCACCTTCGCCGCGATCGCGGCCGCCGGCGACGTGAACGTCAATGCCATCGCGCCTGGCATCGCTGCCGCCCTGCTCGCCACCGTCACCGGCCTCTTCGTCGCGATCCCGGCGCTGTTCGGCTACAACTACCTTTCCACGCTCAACGCCGACGTCTCCGCGAAGATGCAGGTCTTCGCCGACCAGTTTGTCACGCGGCTGGCCGAAGTGCAGCGCGACGCGTCGCGCGCGCAAGCGGCGGAGTAAGCCATGCAGATCCAGGCCGCGCGCGGCAAGCGCTACGACGACATCAACATCACGCCCATGCTGGACCTCGCTTTCGTCCTGCTCGTGATCTTCATCATCATGACCACCGCCCAGGTCCAGGGCATCAAGGTGAATCTGCCCAAGGCGTCGTCCGCGGTCCATCTCGAGGCCGATAAGACCAAGGCCATCACGATCGCCAATGACGGGCAGATCTACTACGAGGCGTTCCCGGTTTCGCTCGACGAGCTCGATCTCAAGCTGACCGAGCAGAAGGCGTTGACGCCGGAGTTCCCGATCGTGGTGAAGGGCGACGGCACCGTCCAATACCAGCGCGTCGTCGCGGTGCTGGACCTGCTGCGCCGGCTCGACCTGACCAAGGTCGGTCTCGTCACCGGCAAGCCGCAGAAGAGCTGAGGCGATGACGGCTGCGTTCACTCCGGATGAGGACAACGACGGCGGCGGCCGGTTCCTGCGCTATGCGGGTCCGGTCGCGGTTCTCGTCGTGCTGGTCCTTGCCATAGCGTGGTTCGCCAGCCAGCAGGCCGGTGTGATCCGGCAGGCCAGCACCATCTCGACGATTTTGCCCGTCGAGCAGCCTCCTCCTCCGCCGCCTCCGCCCAAGCCGATCGAGCCGCCCAAGCCCGTACCCGAGCAGATCGTGCAGCCGACCAACACACCGCCGCCGCCCGCGCCGGCGGCGCCACAGAACAATGCGATCACCGAGAACGCGCCCGCGCAGGCCGGTCCGGCCGACGCCTTCAATATCGGTGCCGGCTCCGGCGGCGGCATGAGGGGCGCCGGTCTCGCGGGATTCGCCGAAACGCCGGCGAGTTACGGCCAGTATGCGCGGGGCCGCATCATGGCGGCCGTCAAGGGCAGCGACGTCCTGCATGACAAGGACTTCATCGCGGTGGTTCGCCTGTGGTTCAACGCCCGAGGCACCATCGCCAAGATCGAGATCACGCGGCCGACCGGCGTCGACACTTACGATGCCGAGATCGCGCACGTGCTGGACGGTCTTTCCGGCTTCACGCCGCCGTCGCCCGAAGTGGTCGCGCAGATGCCGATCCAGTTCACCATCGACGAGAGGCATCTATGAGCCTCTCGCACATCGACAAGGACGTGCGCCGGGTGCGCGCCGTTTCAATCACCGAAGGGGAATGCCATGCGAGTTGATTTCCACCGCACGCGTATGCTGGGTCACGTATCGGCGCTTGCGCTGTTCGCCGCGCTGTTGCCGGCGGCGGCGATCGCCCAGGATGCGGCGCCGTCCGACAATCTCTCCATCAACATCGTGCGCGCCCTGGTCGCCCAGCGCGTCCTGACGCAAAAACAGGCCGACGCGATCATCGCACAGGCGCAGGCGGACACCGCGCGGGCTCGCGCCGCGGAACCGCGGCCGCAGACGGCCGCCGTGCCGGCGGCGGAAACGCCGGTCGCGCCGGGCGTGGTGCGCGTACCTTATGTGCCCGAGAGCGTGCGCGCCGACATCGCAAAGAAGGTCAAGGAGGACGTTCTCGCCGAGGAAGAAGCCCGCGGCTATGCCAAGCCCGAGGCGGTGCCGAGCTGGACGAAGCGCATCCGCATCTTCGGCGATTTCCGCTTCCGCGACGAGGAGCGCCTGTTCGACAAGGGCAACGCCTACACCTTCGTCAACATCCCCGCGATCAATGCCGGTTCCTCGCCGGTGGACCAGAACAGCGGTCCGTTCCCGGTGCTGAACTCGACGCAAGACCGCAACCTGCTCAAATTCCGCGCCCGCCTCGGCATCGCGGCGGACATCAACGACAATTTCCGCACGGTGATCAGTCTGGCGAGCGGCAACGACAACGGACCCGTCTCGACCAACCAGACCCTGGGCAACGATTTCGGCAAGAAGAACATCTGGCTGGATCGCGCCTATGTGCGCTGGACGCCATGGACGGGCGGTGGCCTGTCCATGACCTTCGGCCGCATGGACAATCCGTTCCGCTCCACCGAGATCGTATGGAAGCAGGACGACCTCGCGCTCGACGGCATTTCCGCCAGCTATGCGAGCAAGGTCGCGGCGGACTTGTCGTTCAGCGCCACCGCCGGCGCCTTCCCGGTCCAATACACGCCAGACGACTATCCGACGAATGCGCCGTCGAACCTCAAGGCGGGCAATGGCGACGATAAGTGGCTGTTCGCCGGCCAGGTCGGCCTTGACTACAATCCGTCGCCGTCCTGGACGATTTCCGGCAATGCGGCGATCTACTGGTTCGAGAACGCCGAGGGCACGCCGTCGCCCTGCGTCTACACCGACGCGTTCTGCTTCACCGACTTCACCAAGCCGGGCTTCGCGCAGAAGGGCAACACCTACATCCCGCTCAATCCCGACATCACCAACCCGACCACGGGTGCGATGCCGGAATATTACGGCCTCGCGTCGCAGTTTCACGTGCTCGACCTCATCGGCCGCGCGGATTATGCGGTCAGCGACAGGCTGCACCTGACGTTCACTGGCGACTACGCCAACAATCTCGGCTACGACCGCGGCGCCATTCTCGCGGAGGCGGGCGGCGTCGGCGGGCTCGCCAACAACAACGAGACCTGCGTCCTGCCGCCGGGCACGTCGCTCGCGCCCGGCCAGAGCTGTGTCGCCGGCGGCGGCACAAACGTCTTCAAGAGCGGCAGCACGGCCTGGCTCGCCCGTTTTCAGGTCGGCGCGCCGGTCATGCGGAATCGCTGGGACTGGAACGTCAATTTCGCCTACGCCTATATCGAGCCGGATGCGGTCGTCGACGCCTTCAACGACAGCGACTTCCGCCTGGGCGGCACGAACTCCAAGGGATGGATCCTCGGCGCCAATCTCGGCGTCGCGCAGGACAGCTGGCTCGCGGCCAAATGGCTGTCGGCCGATGCGGTCTATGGCCCTCCCTTCTCGGTGGACGTTTTCCAGCTCGACCTCAACACCCGTTTCTGAGGGCACAGGCCTGTGTCGCGTTCGCCAGCAATCGATGAACGGGTGATGGACATGTCCGCGCAGATGCCGCGTGCGGGTTGGTCGGGATTGCTCCTCATGGCCCTTCCTCCGCGCAGTATGACGGAACTGTACGGCACGCCACAGCGCCGGCCCGCCGCCGGCGCGCCGCACCGGCCGCATCGTGGGACGGCGACGCGTCTTGCCGTTCTCCTTTTCGCTTGCGTTGGTCTCCTGGGACATCCGGCCCTGGCGCAGCAATCCTGCGTCGAGGTCGAGGTCGAGGGGCAGCGACGGCCACCGCTCGATTGCCTCAATCGCCAGCTGCAACAGGCATCGGCGGCTGGCGGCCCATCCGCCGCGATCGCCGCCGTCGTCGGCAATGCCGAACCCAACCGGGTCGGCATATTCAGCCATGCCGGCACGGCCATCCGCATGGGAGCGGCCTTCGGCAGGTCTGCAACGCCCCAACGCCCGTCATCCGTTTACGCACAGCCAGTGGGAGCGCCGCGGCCGTGATCGCCACGCATCCCAAGGGCCATCGCCCGACCCATACCGCCATCTCCGCGAGGACGTCATGAACCCGATCCGCCTTCCGAACGCCAGAGCGTTCCTGCTCGCAAGCTCGAGCGTCCTTGCCCTGGTGATGGGCGACAACGCCTATGCCGGTCCCCTGAGCGAGCGCGTCGGAGGTGCAGCCGTGCAGGTCAATCCGACGACGCCGGCACCGACCATTTCCGGCGTCGTGACGACGCCGCAACAGGTTGCGGCACAGCAGGCGCGCACCACCGCCAATCTCAACGAGGCCGCGGCGCGCCTCCAGGCGACGCTGACGGCCCAGGCAAGTGCCCGTGCCGCCGCCCAGGCGGCGAGCTCGACCGTGCCCAACGGCCTGGGCAGTGGCGGATTGCAGGTCGATCCGCGTGCCGCCGATCCCAATGCGCCGGGCTACAGCCCGCTCTATTGGTCGGGCGCCGACCAGCCGACGCAGACTGCCGCGAACGGGCAGACCACGGTCACGATCACGCAGCACCAGTCGCAAGCGCTGCTGAACTGGCAGACGTTCAATGTCGGCGCCAAGACGACGGTGAACTTCGTCCAGAAGGACACCTCCGGCAAGGACCAGTCGACCTGGGTGGCGATCAACAAGGTCAACGATCCCAATGCGCGGCCTTCGCAGATCCTCGGCCAGATCAACGCACCGGGCTCGGTATATGTGCTCAATCGCAACGGGGTGATCTTCGGCGGAACCGCGCAGGTCAACGTCCACAGCCTCGTCGCGGCTGCCGCCAATTACGGTACGCCCGACATCCAGGACGACCCGGCGGCCTTTGCCGCGCAGTTCTCGACCTACGGTCTCTATAGTCCGGTCACGAGCGTCTCGGATCCAAGCAGTGGCGTGTATTACGATTACACGCCCGCCTTCACCGGCTCTGGCGGCGCAGTCGTCGTGCAAGCAGGAGCGCAAATCACCACGGCCGCGCCGGCTTCGGTGACGGCTGGCGGCGGCTTCGTCCTTCTGCTTGGGGCGAACGTAAGCAATGCCGGAACGATCGCGACGCCTGATGGTCAAGTGACGCTAGCCGCCGGCGACAACTTCTACATCCGCCCGGGCTTTTCGACCGGCAGCGCCGCAGGCTCCATCGCCGACAACAACACGACGTCGACCACGCGCGGCAACGAGGTCGCCTACACGCTCGATGCCAATTCCGGCAGCGGCACGGTGAGCAATACCGGCCTGCTGGAGGCGACCACGGGCGACATCACGATGGCGGGACAGATGGTCCTGCAGGACGGTGTTGCCTTCGCGACGACGTCCGTGGCGGCGCGGGGAACGATCCATCTTCTGACGTCTCAAGAAGATGCGACCAGCAGCGTCACCCTGACGGCGGACAGCCTGACGACGATCCAGCCCGATCTCAGCGACACGACCACGGCGCTTGATTCGCAGCGCGCGACGCTGATAACCAATTCCACCAAGCAGGATGGGCTGCGCGACTATTCGAATCCCTACCTGTTCCAGCTGATCGCCGATGCCGGAACCGACAGCGGCCGCTCTTACCGCTTCGGCGAATTCGACGATCTGAGCCTGCTGGCGGACCGCGAGGACCAATCGCGCGTCGAGATCGTGACCGGTGGTGTCGCCGACTTCAAAGGCGGCTCGCTGACGATGGCGCAGGGCGGACAGATCGCCGTTTCCGGCGTCACGCGCACTCTGGTGGAGAGCGCAGCCAATCTCGACGTGTCGGGCTCGCTGGACGTCCTGCTGCCGGTGTCCGGCAACATCATCACGGTCAACATACAGGGCAACGAGCTGCGCGACGCGCCGGTCAACCGCGACGCCGGCGACCTGAAGAACGGCGACGTCTATGTCGACACGCGCGACCTCATCCTGGTGCCGGCCGGCACCGACGGATATGCCACGGACCGGTACTACACCGCCGGCGGCCTGCTCGAAGTGTCGGGCTGGCTCGCCAATACGGGCCATACGATCGGCGAGTGGACGGCGGAAGGCGGAACGATCACCTTGTCGAGCGGGCTTCCCGTCCAGTCCGACCCGTCGCGGCCGCTGGCCGATTTTCGCGACGGCACGCCGGTGCCGGTCTCGGCTTTCGCCGGCGATGTCGTCGTGCAGCCCGACGCCATATTCAATCTTTCGGGCGGCGCGATCGACTACCAGGGCGGGTATGTCAACACGACGTGGCTGCTCGGGTCGGACGGCAATTTCTACAATCTCGACACCGCACCGGCCGATATCCAGTACGCTGCGCTCGGCAACACCTTCCAGGTCGACCACGGCCGCTGGGTCACAACCGACAACTATTCCCAGGGACTGCTCACGCCATCGCAGCTCTACGAGCCCGGCTATATCGACGGCCGCGATGCGGGCACGCTCATCATCGACACGCCGACAGCGATATTCGAAGGCCAGATCGCCGCCGGCGTCGTCACCGGCTCGGGCCAGGTGAAACAGCGCGCCGCGGGCGTGGCCGACGGCTACGGCGTTCCGCAGAACGTCGCCGCATTGCCCGGGCGGCTCGCGATCGACACGACGTTGGATAGCGTGCTCAACGGCGGCTTCAATCCCGCCGGGACCGATGTGGTGGTGGGAACCGGTCAGCCGGGCTTGGCGGGCAGCCTCGACGCGGCGTCGCTTGTTCCCGGCGATCGGCTCGATACGGTCTGGCTCGATGCCGGCGCGCTCGATGCGGATGGGCTCGGCGGCCTCAGCATCAATACGGTCGGCGATTTCGCGATCACCGCGCCGCTGACCCTAGCGCCCGGCGGCAGCCTGATCGTCAACGCGTCGACCGCCGACATCGCGGCGGACGTCACGGCGCGTGCCGGCAGCGTTTCCATCAATGGCGGCGTGCTGCGCGCCGTCACGCTGAAGCCGCAAGGCGGGGTGGACGTCACGCTGGAGGCCGGCGCGACCATCGACACGAGGGGCCTGTTCACCAACGCGTTCCTCGACCCTTCGGATCTGGCCGGCGAAGCGTTCGTCAATGGCGGCGGCGTCTCGCTGACCGCGATAAACGGCATCACCCTTGCCGCCGGCAGCGTCATCGATGCGTCGGGAGGCGGCTTCGTATCGGCGTCGGGCGCCGCGACGGCCGGCAAGGGCGGCGACATCAGCTTGCTCGCCGATCAATACGATTTCCTGAGCAGCACGACGGGCGTGGTATCCAATTTCGACGCGCCACTGACGATCGATGGAACGCTGCGCTCGGTCGGATCGACCGGCGGTGCGCTGACTTTACAGTTTCCGCAGGATCTGATCGTCAGCAACACGACGGTCGTGAACGGCTCGACGCTTGCCGCCGGTACCGCGGCGCCGGCCGGTCTCACGCTGGACCAGTCGCTGACGATCAAGGCGGGCCAGCCCTTGCCGCTGGCGCTGACCCAAACGTCGGTCATCTCCGTGGTCGCGCCGGGCATGGCGATGCCCGTGTCGCTCGTTCCGCCTGGCGGCAGCGCGCCGGGGCCGACCAGCATCGTCCTCGCTGCGCCTTGGACGGTGCCGCCGGGCGCGGGCATCCTCTACACGATCGATTCCGCAAATTACAACAGGTCCTGGACGACCGGCCAAATCATACCGGCCGGTGCCATCCTCTGGGGCGGCTATGGCAGCATTCCGGCAGGCTATGTCCTGCCCGCCGATGTATTCCCGCACGGACTGGCGATCCCGCCGACGCCCGTGAACACGACCTATGCCGCCGGCACCGTTCTCGGCTCGGACGTCACCTATGCTCCGGGTACGGATATTCCGCTGGGAAGCCTTTTGCCGGCCGACGTCACGGTGCGCGCGCCCTTGCAGTTGAAGCCCGACTTCTTCGCACAGGGATTCTCGAACTACACGCTCACCAATCTCGGCAACATCACGATCACGCCGGGAACGCAGGTGAACGTCACCGAGCCGACCTACCAGGTGACGGCGGCGACGATCATGACGCCCACCGGCAGCGATCCGCTGGCGGCCTTCGCCGTCGGGCTGCAACCGCTTTATCTCGACAATCCTGTCAAGAGCACCATCACCCAGCGGCCGGGCGCCAGCATCACGCTGCAGACGGCGTCCATTGCCGCTCGACAGGGCCTGTACGAAGACTACGTCCCCGGCACGCCATTGCCGGTGAGCATCACGAGCGTCGCCAGCATCGGCGGCACCGGTATCACGCTGAAGGCGGATTGGACGATCCCAAATGATCCGTTCTACGTCGGCCTGAACTACATGCACGCCCAGGATCCGCAAGGGAACGACTATTACTTCCGCGCAGGCGACACGATACCGGCGGGCTACTCGATCCCGGGCGGCGATTGGACGGCCAATGCCTATTTCGGATTGGAAGGCGGCACCGTGCTGCCCGCCTCCGTCTTCCCGTCGTTTCCGCTGCCCGTCCAATACGAATACAACCGCAGCACCATCCTGATCGGCGCCGGCGGCGGCATCACCGTCGATCCCAAGCAGGCGATCACGCTGTCTTCGCCCGGGCAGATCACGGTCTCGGGCGACCTGACCGCCCATGCCGGGAAGGTCACGGTCACCAACACGATGCCGCTGAGCTTCATCAACGGCGACAACTCCTATACGACGCCCGACGTCGACGGCCTTTCGATCTGGATCGCCGGCGACATCGATGTCTCCGGCCAGGCGGTCACGGCGGTCAACCATGCAGGCCAGACCTACGGCACCGTGACCGACGGTGGATCGATCGTGCTGGGCAATACCGGAACGGCCAGCACGTCCGCATTCGTCGTCATCCGCCCCGGCGCGGTGCTCGACGCCGACGGCGCCAGCGCCGATCTGGTGCTATTCCCGTCGCAGGACGCGACGTCCTTCGGCACGGGCGATTTGCTGCCGCAGCCTGTCGCGAGCAATGGCGGGGCGATCACGCTGACGTCCTTCAGCGGCATCTACAATGATGGCGACGCCACGGCCCGCGCGGGTGGCGCTGGCGCCGCGGGCGGTCTTCTGTCGGTGACGATGTCGACGCCGGTCTATAGCATCAAGACCCTGACCGGGCCGGACAACGTGCCGTTGGACGATCAGTCTTCGCGAGTCCTCACCGTCTCGCAGGAGACGCCGGCGGGAACGCTTCCCGATGATTTGGCGGCCGGAACCGCCGATCCGTCGCTGGTGGTCGGCCATGGGCGCGTCAGCGTCGCCCAGATCGCAACGGGCGGCTTCGACAGCGTCTATCTCGAAGGTAATGGCGGCTTGCTGTTCGACGGCGACGTCGACCTGAACGTCGGGCGGAGCCTTTCGCTGGCCGGTGGTTTCTCGGATACCACGACCGGCGCGGCGGTCAATGTTTCGGCGCCCTATGTCGCGCTGCTGCCGGGTCTCTTCGTATCCGCGGGGGATTATCACTACGCGCCGCACGGCGCCGCGATCGGGTCCGCAAGCGACGCGGGAAGCTTCACCGTCACGGCCGCCTCGCGCGATCCGAACACGAGCGGCGGTCTCATCGAGCTCGGCGAATCCGAAAGGTTCGGAGGTTTCGCCACCGTCGATCTCGTAAGCCAGGGCGACATTCGCTTCCTCGCGCCCTCGGCCAGCTACAACTATCAGAGCACGCTGTCCGCCAGCGGCGATCTCGCACTGACCGCCGCGCGGATCTATGGGCTTCCGACCCTCGTCAGCAAGCCCGGCGGCAGCGGCGGCGCGCCGATCATCTACACCGCGAAGGACAGCGTCACGGCGACCGGGGATCTGGCGATCCACAATTACGGCGCGAGCGCGGACACGCAGATCCCGGACAGCTATTTCACCACGATGACCCTGACCGGGAGCACGATCGAGCAGGGCGGCGCGATCTTCGCGCCGCTAGGCGTGATCGCGTTCAGCGCCAGCGGCGCGGCGCTGGTCAGCAGCGTCGACCTCCAGCCAGGCAGCCTGACCTCGACGAGCGCCGCAGGCATCCTGCTGCCTTTCGGTGGGACGACGGACGACCTCAACTATACCATCAACGGCGTGCCGTTGGCCGACGTCGTTCTGCCCGTCGGCGTCTCGATCGGTGCGAACTTCTACAGCGGCGCGGAACAGGATCTCGACGTCGAAAAAGGCGCCGTCATCGACGTGTCGGGCGGCGGGGAATTCCAGGGCAAGAGCTTCATCAGCGGCCGCGGCGGCTCGGTGGATACGCTGCTCAATCCGTTCCTGACGTTCAATCCGACGGCCGGAACCTACAGCACCAACAGCGCCAACCAGGTCTATGCCATCATGCCGGGGGCGCAGCCCGGTTATGCGCCCGCCTCGGGCGGCACGATCGATGGATCGCCCGATCCGGCGCCCGGTGTCGGCCAGCAGATCACGATCCCGGAGGGCGTGCCGGGCCTGCCTGCGGGCACCTATACCCTGCTGCCGTCCAACTATGCGCTGCTGCCCGGCGCCTATCGCGTCGAGCTCCAGGGGCCGGCCAAGGGCGCCGCTTCCGGCGCGACGGCGCTGAACAACGGCAGCTACCTGGTGGACGGCTACACCGGCGTCGCCAATACCGCGATCAAGGCCGACATGCCGACCCAGATCGTCATCAGCTCCGGCAAAGCGGTGCTCGACTACTCGCAATACGACCAGACCACCTATACCGCGACGCTGCTGAACCAGATCGCGCAGACCGGAACGGACCAGGTCAAGCTGCCGTTCTCGGTCATCACGCCGCGATTCCTCGCGGATGCGGGCTCGCTTTCGTTCCTGTATGGCAATGTCGGCAATCCGCAGTTCAACTTCACCTTCGACGGGACGGCTCTCTTCGCCCCTGCCAAGGGTGGGCAGGACGGGGGCACGACCATCAGCATCAGCGGCATGGTTCCCATCGAGATCATCGCCGACGACGGAACACCGACGCAGGGCGAACTCAGCCTGCGCACCGGCGATCTCGCGGCACTGAACACGCCGAACCTGGTCATCAATGCCGATGTCGGAGGGAACAATGGAGCGGGCGACATCACCGTCCGCGCCGGCGCCTATCTGACGGGCGACGGAATCGCGCTGTTCACCGGCTATTCGGGCTCGGGCGTGCTGAACGAACATCCCAACCTCACGATCGAAAGCGGCGCGGGAGTGAACGCGCGCGGCAACCTGATCCTTTCCGACGCGAGAGGTTCGATCTTCGTCGACGCGGGCGGCACGGCGATCGCACAGGACACCCTCTATTTCGACACGAGCGACCTCAATATCGACTCCGGCGCCCTGATCGGCGGCAAGGGGCTTTCGCTCTCGGCGCCCGAGATCAACATCGGAACCGCGGATTCGCTGGCCGCCGCCGAAAGCGCAGGCGCGCTGCCGGAGGGCCTTTCGGTGACGCAGGCCGAGCTCAATGCGCTGCTCGCCGGCAACGCTTCGGCCAATATCCCCGCATTGCAGTCCCTGACGCTCACGGCGACGGGCTCGCTGAACCTGGTGGGAACGGTCGATTTCGATACGACCAAGCTCGCAACGCTGGAAATCGACACCCCCGCGATCTACGGCCTGGGCGAGACCGGCGACACGGCTGCCATCAACGCCGGCACGCTGATCTGGAGCATGCCGTTCGTTTCCAACGTCGCCGCGACGGCGCCGGACATCGTGGCCGGAGGACCGGGAACCGGATCGGGGCGTCTCGCGGTCACCGCCGACGAGGTCATTTTCGGCTCCGCGACGCCGGGAACCGCTTACTACGGACCTGCAACGTTCAAGACCTTGTCGACTTCCACATTCTATCCGTCCGGCACCGTCGATCCGGGGCAGGGGCAGTTCGAGGAGAGTACACCGACGGCGCGTGTCGCTTCGGGCTTCGCGAACGTCACCTTCACCGCGCGCGACAGCATCGTATCGAACAGCCATGGCTCGCTGTCCGTCAGCCAGGCCGACGGTTCGGCGGCGGATCTCGATCTCGTCACGCCGCTGCTGACCGGCACGGCCGGTTCGGTGGCGGATTATGCGGCGAGTGGCACGCTCACGCTGGAGGCGCCGGCCGGGACCGCGCCGAGCGCAGCGACACCGAACGCCCTGGGCGCGGAGATCGATCTCTCCGGCCATGCGATCGACGTATCGAGCACGATCGTCGCCAACAGCGGCAAGGTCGTGATGACCGCCCAGGGCGACATTGCGCTGGGCGCCGGGGCTCGCATCGATCTCTCCGGCCAGACGATTCCGATCCTCGATACCGTCGAATATAGCTGGGGCGGCGATCTCTCTCTGCTCAGCGCGGACGGCAATATCAGCCAGGCCGTGGGATCCGTCATCGACGTCTCGGCGCAGAACAATACCGCCGGGAGCGTGACCGTTCAGGCCATCGGCGCCGACGCCGGCAATGTGTCGCTGGACGGCACGCTGCGCGGCGCTTCGATCGCCGGAGCAGGCATGGCGGCCCATGCCGGCGGCTTCGCCACCATCGACGCACAGACGCTCGGCACCGCGGCGCTCGATGCCGGCTTCGCCGACGTGAACGGCAGGCTCGACGCGGGCGGCTTCACGGGCGGCCGGGCATTCGACCTGCGGCGCGGCGATCTCGTCATCGCGGGAACGGTCAAGGCGTCCGACGTGGAGATCGCGCTGGACGGCGGCAGCCTGACGGTGAACGGCCTTGTCGACGCCTCGGGCCCGGCGCCGGGAACGATCCGGCTGACGGCGGCCGACGACCTGACGCTGGGTTCGAACAGCCTGCTCGACGCCCATGGCACGGTGCTGCAGAAGGACAGCTACGGCAATCCCATCGATGCCGAGAACCGGGCCCATGTCGAGCTGACCTCCGACAACGGTACCCTGACGCTCATGCCGCATGCGGCGATCGATGTGAGTTCGCCGGAGGCGGCGCCGCAAGGCGACGTCGAGATCAACGTCGGCCGCGACAGCGAGACCGGCGGCGACGCCCGCATCTCGGCGGCGGGACCGGTGACGATCAAGGGCGCGCAGAACATCGCCGTGAATGCCTTCTGGACATATGTCCCGACCGATGCGAATGGCAGCATCATCCAGGACAATCTCGATCCGGGCGGCGCGCCGGTGGCCGTGACCGGCGACGATGCCGGATATGTCGGCCTCGACCAGGTCGACGCGCGCAACCGGCAGTTCATCAACGCGGCTCTCGCCAATCCGGATCTCATGAACCGGATCCAGGGGCTTTCGGCCTATCGCGACGCGTTCCATCTGCGCCCCGGCGTGGAGATCGACAGCGCCACGCCGGACGGTAATTTGACCACGGTCGGCGACCTGGACTTCTCGGGCTTCCGCTATGCCAGCGTCAATCCGAACAGCCAGCAGACCGGCATCTACGGATCCGGCGAGCCGGGTGCGGTGATCTTCCGTGCCGGCGGCAGTCTCAATATACAGGGCAATATCAGCGACGGATTCCAGCCCGGTCCGGAGGTGCCGATCATCGAGGAAGAATTCCTCACGACGGTCACCACCGCCATTGCGACCGAAGCCGCGCTGGAGGACGGCGTGGCATTGGCGAACTCCTTCACGTTCATCAACCTGCCCACGCCGAACGACGCCGTCGGGACCCGCGTGAATTCCGGCGGTGGCTGGTTCTATTTCCCCGGCTATTGCGGCGCGTTCTGCAGCGACGCCACGGTCGTCTCTGGTCAGGTCAAGGACAACGTCACCGGCCATACCTTCAATCCCGGCGACCAGATCGGCTACTTCACCGCGAATGGCTATGGCGGTACCACCTTTGCCGCCGGAACGGTGATCGCGATTGCCGGACAAAGCGAGGGCACGGTCTTGTTCACGGGGTCGTCGTCGCGGGTGCTCTCCACCGTGTCGCAGCACGCCGCGCCCGGCACGCCGGTGGGCTCCACGACCACGACGGTCGATACGCCAGACGGCGTCGAAACGATCACGTCGTCGACCGGCACGCAGAGCATCTCCGTGGTCACGGCGCTTCCCGCGGCGGCGCAGATGCTGGCGCCGGGATCGCTCTCATGGTCGATGCGGTTCGCCGCCGGCGCCGACCTGCAAGCCGCAGACACGCGCGCGCTGCAGACCAAGGCGGCCCTGGCGGCCGCGCCCGCTTCGCAAGCCGGCAACATCACGCTCAACGATCCCTCGGTCGCGCTGGCCCTCAACTGGAGCTTCTACGGCGAGCAGGATACGGCCGGCTTCAGCGTGCTGCGCACGGGCACCGGCGACCTCGAATTGCTGGCAGGCGGCGATTTCAGCGAGCAGTCGCCCTATGGCGTCTATACGGCGGGCACGCAGTCGCCCGACGTGAACCAAATGATCGTCAATCCGCTGGGTCCGGACGGCCTGAACCTGCCCGGCCAGCCGGAGATGGTGAACGCTTTCGACATTCCACGCAGCCGCTCTTCGGACGGCTCCGGCACGATCCTCGGCGACTGGTATGACAACAATGCCCAGTGGCAGTTGTCCTATCCGAGTATCGATGCGGACCAGGTGCAGCTCTTCGAAGCCGCGGTCGAAGCGCAGCGCGCCTACTATCCGCAGAGCGGCGGCGATCTGCTGCTGAAAGCACAGGGCGACATCGTATCGCCGGCGCCGGTCACCTTAGGGGGGGTCTTCACCACGCCGGCGAGCAACAATGTCGGCAATTGGCTTTGGACGCAGGGTGGCGCGGACACCGGGCAGCCCGCGGCGTGGTGGATCAATTTCGGCACCTATGTCAACAACCCCGGCAGCATAACGCCCGAGGGTGCCGGACCGCAGCTGGTCGGATTCACCGGCATCGGCACGCTGGGTGGCGGCAATGCCACCATCCTGTCGGGCAACAACATCCTTTATCTCAATGCGGCCGTCGCGAGCACCGGGCGCGTCACCGCTGTCACGCATTCCGGCAACGTCGTCACCGGCGGTGCGATCATGGAGACCGGCGGCGGTCTGCTCACGGTGAAGGCGGACGGCGACGTCTTCGGCACGGTCACCGACACCCGCGGCACCATCGCTGTGAACGCCCAGACCGTCGGCGACCTCGCGAATCCCGGCTCGAACGCCCAAGGTGCTTTGCCGAGCGAACTTTACGCCTACCAGACGCCGCAGTTCGACGGGGCCGGCCTTCCCATGGGCTTCACGGTCGTTCAAGGCGATGCGGCTGCGAATATCGACACGCGCGGCGATCTCGTGGTGACCGGCGAAGCCAATCCCGGCTATCTCAATTCGGTCAGCACGCCGGAGGCGATCTTCTATTCCGGACCCCAAGCCGGCACCGTCGCTGCGGCGCCCGACAGCTACTTCTCCCTTTGGACGCCGCAGACGGCAATCGCCATGGTGTCCGCTGGCGGCAATGTCAGTCCGGCCGTGATCGGCCAACTCCAGGATGCCAATGTCCTGCTGAGCGGCGGTTTGCTCTCCGCCTATATGGCGCCGGGCAGCTACTCCGTGGTCGCGGCGAATGGCGACATCCTGCTGCGCGGGACCAGCAATCTCGGCAACTACAACCAAGAGGTCGTCGAGCTTGCGCCGTCGCCCAATGGCGAACTCCAGCTCCTTGCCGCAGGCTCGATTCAGGGACAGGGCCTGCTGAATGCCGATGGCACGGCCCAGACCTCCTATGGACAATTCCCCGATTTCAGCTTTGCCATGTCCGGCGCCGGCGCCGGCCCCAACGATCTGCCCAATCCGTTCCGGCCGGCCGATCCGTCGGGCTTGGCGAATTCCTATTATCTCAATCCTTTCGCCTTCGAATCCGACGTTCCCACGAGCGACGTTCATGCGGGCGACGCTGTTCCCAACCGCATCTATGCGGCAACGGGTGACATCACCAGTCTCGGCCTCAATATCATGGCCAAGCCGACGGATATCGTGGCGGGCGGCGACATCGATTATCTGACCGGCCAACTGGGTAACGACAAGCCGAATGACGTTTCGATCATCGCGGCCGGCGGCAATATCATCTTTCCCGATGTCGCGATCGGCGGGCCTGGCACGCTGGCGGTGAGCGCGCAGGGCAATATCTTCATGGGAACGCGGCCGCAGGCGCCGCAATTTGTTGCCGACCCGGTGTTCGGCTTCACGCAAGGCGCCAGCAGCAGCAGCTTCACCAGCACCGGCCTCTGGTATGGACAATCCGGCTCCGTGTCTGGCGGCGCGAATGTCGCTGTCGTGGCGGGACAGGGAGCGAACGGGCCCGACTATGCGGCCTTCAAGGCGCTTTATCTCGACCCCGCCAAACAGGCCGATCCCGCCTATCCGCTCGACTTCCCGCAGAACCAGGGGAAAGTGGTCCAGACCTACCAGGACCAGCTCTACGCATGGCTCAAGAGCAGCTATGGCTATGCCGGAACGGAAGCGGACGAGATGGCGTTCTTCAATGCCTTGTCGCAGCCGCAGCAGGACGTGTTCCTGCGCCAGGCGTTCTTCAACGAACTCAACCAGGCGGACGTCGAGTACAACGACCCGTCGAATCCGCTGTTCCAGAGCTATGTCCGCGGCCGCACGGCCATCGCCACGCTGTTCCCCGCGTCCGGCAGTTACGACGGCGCCATAACGATGTATGGCGGCTCGGGAATCCGCAGCGAATTCGGCGGCGACGTCTCGATCCTGACGCCGGGCGGGTTCACGACCATCGGCGTGGAGGGCCCGACACCGGCACCGACCGCCGGCGTGATCACGCAAGGTTCCGGCAATATCGGCATCTACAGCCTCGGCAGCGTCGAGCTCGGCCAGAGCCGCGTCTTCACCACGTTCGGTGGCGACATCACGATCTGGTCGGCGACCGGCGACATCAATGCGGGCCGCGGCGCCAAGACCGCCGTGGTCTACAGCCCGCCGCTCCTGAGCTATGACGATCTTGGCAACATCACCCTGTCGCCGACCGTTCCGAGCCAGGGCGCGGGCATCGGCACGCTGGCGCCCATTCCGCAAGTGCCGCCGGGCGACGTCTTTCTGGTCGCACCGCTCGGCATCATTGATGCGGGAGAGGCCGGCGTACGCGTCTCCGGCAATGCCTATCTCGCCGCGCTGCAGATCGTGAATGCCGCCAATATCCAAGTGCAGGGCAAGGCTTTCGGCTTGCCGCCGAAGCCTGTCACAAATCTGGCGCTGACCACGGCTAGCAATGCGGCCACGGAGGCGGCGGCCGTGGTGAAGAAGCTGGCGGCGCAGCATCAATCGGTGATCTCGGTCGAGGTGACCGGCTTCGGCGGCAGCGCTGCCGAGCCGGATGTCTGCATCCCGACGGCGACCAGCCCATGCCCGCCATCCAACCCGTAAGAGAGGACACATGATGTTCCGCAGTGACAGGATATTGACCGCGCTCGCCGCCGTGGCGGTGATCGGTGTGGCGGTCAGCGGCGGTTACTATCTCGGCCGCCATGGCGATGCCGCGGCCTATGCCGACGCGCTGCCGTCGCCGCAAGGCGTGGCGTCGCTGTCGGGCGGGCCGGCAGTGCCGGGACTGTGTGTGCTCGGCCAGAATGCGGTCTATGCCGGTGCGCGCGTGGGGCAAGCGGCGACGGCGCGTTACAGGCAGCTGGCCGCCGATTTGCGCGGCCAACTGGCGCCGGAGCAGGCGGCGATCCAGGATGCAGCCAAGACCCTCGAAGCCGCGCGGAGCACCATGCCGCCGGCCCAGTTCCAGCAGCGCGAACAGGACCTCGCACAACGCATTCGCGCGCTCCAGGCCGCCAATGCACAGGACTCGCGCGACCTCGAAGCTACGCGCGTCAAGGCACTCAAGCAGATTGCGGTTCTGGCCAATCCCGTCATCGCGGACGTCTACAAGTCGCATCGTTGCGGTGTCCTGTTCTCGCGCGACATGATGTTGGCGGGGAATTCCGGCATGGATCTGACACCCGATGTTGTCCGGGGTCTCGACGCAAAGGTGACGACGCTCGCTTTCAACCTCGAGCATGCAGCGGCGCAGCCGCAGGCCGCACAATGACAGGCTCCGATGCCGCGACGGGCAGCACGAAACAGGCGCTGCCGCCGGGCTTGCCGCTTTTCTATCGCGAGCCCGAACTGCTTGTGCCCGAACGGCACGGCAAGCTGCGCATGCTGATGACGCCGGATTTTCGCTTTGCGCGCGACACCAATGCGGTGCCCATCATGGCCGGCGAGTTCGTCCAGGCGGCGCGGTTCTATCCGGTGGTGTTCGCGGGAGAGCCCATCATGCCGGTCGCGGTGCTCGGCCTGGAACGCAGAAACGTATTCGTCGACGACGCGGGCGCCTGGGATGGCCCGCGCACTTATATTCCCGCCTATGTTCGTCGCTATCCCTTCACCTTCATCGCGCTGCAAGGCGTGTTTGCGCTGGGGATCGATATGGCCTGCGACCGGCTGATTTCCGGCGGCGAGGCCTCCAACGACGTAAGGCGCCTGTTCGAAGATGGAAAGCCCACGCCTTTCACGCAGGACGCGCTGCGTTTCTGCGGCGCCTTGCAAGGCGAGCAGATCGCAACGCGCACCTTCGCCGAGGCGCTGGCGGCGTACGAGATTCTTGTCGATCAATCGGCGAGGGCGGTTTCGGGCAGCGGCCGCAACTACGATCTGCAAGGCTTCCGTATCGTCGATGCGAAAAAACTGGCGGCGTTGCCGGACGCCGTCGTGATCGATTGGCAGAAAAGGGGCTGGCTCGCGCTGATCCATGCGCACATCGCGTCCCTTGCATGCTGGCATGATCTGGTCGCCCGTGTCGGCGAGCGTGAAGTCAAATCCGGCGAGGGAAACTGATCATGTTGAAACGCTTTGCCGCATTCGGCGCCGCGCTCGCCAGCCTCCTTTCGGCTGCGCAGGCGCAGCAAGGTTCACCGGTATCCACCAGACAGGCGCCGGCCGCGTGGGTGCAATACGCCGGTCTGCTGCAGCATCAGTTCGAAGTGCGACTCGCAGACGGCGGTGCCGCGGCCGGTCGGCTGCGCAGCTATCTGGCCGGCACGCACGCTACGGGTGCTACGATCGCCGCCAGCATATGGCTCCGCCCGGACGGTACGGTCTCCAAAGTCGCCTTCGCGCCGTTTCTCGACTCCCAGGCCAACGCGGATTTGAACGAGATACTACAAGGCACGAAGCTCCCGTCGTCACCGCCGTCGGGCATTCTCCTGCCGATCCATCTGAACCTGCATGTCGCGCCCGCGCCGCCGTCCGCGATAGGCGGCGACCTGCCGCCGGCGGGCGCTGGCCAGGGGCCGCGATGAACATTCCGGACGATGCCGCCAGCGCCACCCTCCATGACGGCACCGGATCCTTTCTTGCACTGCTCGATCGCTTCGGCTGTTCGCTGCTCCTCAGCACGGACGACTATCGTCTTGTCGCAATCGGGGTCAGCGAGCGGAAACCGACGCTCCGCGCTCTGGTCCTTCCATTTCTGCGCGGCGTCGGCGTGCAAGGTTCCTACATCGCTGCAGGCACCGCCAGTTCAGTGGTCGTCTTCAAGGATGTCCCTGGGCTCGCTCCGCTCGTTCCCGATGCGCCCCAGCGCTTCGACGCGGTCTATATGCCGCGGGCCGTGCATTTCACCGGTCGTTGCGATTTCCATGACATGGCGTTCGTCGGAGGCGCGATCGTCGCCGTAAACACGCATTATTCGTGCATCTGCGCCGTCGACGGGCGCCACAGTTTCACCCCGCTGTGGAAGCCGCCCTTCATCACGCAGTTGCTGCCCGAGGATCGCTGCCATCTGAACGGCATGGCGATCGAGAACGGCCAGATCCGCTATGCGACGCTGCTCGGAGAGTCCGATCGGCGGGAGGGGTGGCGCGATATCTATCTCGATGATGCAGGATTGGTCGTGGAAGTCCCGAGCGGCCGCATCGTCGCAAGCGGCCTGTCGCTGCCGCATTCGCCGCGTGTCATCGGCGGCAGACTGTTCTGCCTGGACAGCGGCCGCGGCGAACTGCTCGGAATCGACGCAGGAAACGGACAGCGCACCGTCCTGGCACGCTTACCAGGATTCGCGCACGGACTTCTCGAATATCGCGGTGTCCTTTTCATCGCCGTGTCCAAGCTGCGGTCGCGCCGGCCCGAACGCAGGCTTCCGCTCGAAGACGGCGGTGGAGAACCCATCTGCGGCATCCTCGCGCTGGATGCCGCCAGCTTCCGGCTGCTTGGGACACTCGAAATCCGGACCGGCATCCACGAGATCTACGATCTGCAGCTTTTGCCTGGTGTCCGCAGGGCGGACATCCGGAACTCCGATCAATGGAGAGAGCAGCAGGCGATCGAATTGCCCGACAGTGCGTTTTGGGCGCACGAACCGATCGTGCGATGAACGGCTAAGCTCCGCCGGGCCCGCTCGCGCACAAGCGGAACTCGCATCGCGGAACACGATCCTGGACCGAGAAGCGCGCGATGCACCCGATCAGGGAATCGTTCCGCCGCGCAGCCGCCAATACGCCGCCGCACGCGCGATCGCATTCTCGCGGATGTCCATCGCGAAAAGCGGATAGTCGAGGCCGTGGTAGTTCTTGTTCCCGAATGTCGTGCTGCCGAATCGTCCGTCGGTCTGCTCTTGCACGAAGAGGAAGCCCGCACGGCATTCCGCCGTCGTCCACTTCCGGACCGGCGCTCCCAGCGGCGGAAACCTCATCCCCTGAGGCTTGTCACGCCCCCAGAATTTGATCTGGAACGCGCCGCTGCTTGGCACCGCGCCGCGATGCAGGCTCGCCGGCGCGAGGCCGCCATCTCGCGTCCAGGTCAGCGGATTGACGCATAGCAGCTTGTCCTTCGTGTCTTCGCGCACGGGCATGCTGCCTTCGCCGTAGGTCGCCCAATGTATGATGCAATGCAGATCGGTCGGCGAGGTGCAAGCGTGGACGGTCTTCAAGGCGTCGACGTCCTTGTCGGTAATTGCGCCGCCGATCAAATAGGCGGCGACCAGCCGGTCCGCGAGCGGCGTGCCGTCGATCCGGCGCCTGACAAGGTTCAGGCCGTGTTCGGTGCCCTGGCTGTGGCCGGCGACGATGAAAGGACGGCCCTTGGAATAATGTTCGAGGAAATAGGTGAAGGCGCGGTCGACATCGGCATAGGCGAGCGCGCCGGACTTCTCGTAGAGATCGGGCGTCGCGCTGACATAGCGAAAGATCGATGCCTCGCGATAACGCGGCGCGTAGACGGCGCAGCAGCCGTTGAAGGCGCTCGCCTGGTTCGCCAGCATCCAGTTCGTGTTCTCCTCGGTTTGGCTGTCGGGATCGAGCGGCGAGTTCCAATCCGCGCCGCCCATATAGCCGGTCGGATGGATGAAGAAGACATCGATTTGCGGATGCGCCGGCGGCGCATCCACACCCGCCGGCACCGATGCGGCCAGGCCCGGCCTGGCTGGCAATGCCGCCCAGTTTCGCTCTTCTGTATAGTCGGGCGCCGGCGCCTTCAGGCTCAGGTTCCAGCCATGCCACGGTCCGAACAAGCCCAGGATGACGCGCAGATTGCCGGAGAAATAGAAGGCGGCAAGCGCCACGACGACGAGCGTGACAGGCGCCGCAACCGCCAATATGAAAATTCTCATGGGGCTCCTCGGGAATGACTACCGGAACAGGATGCCGACGACCGCGTCGGCATGCTTCTTGACCGCATCGGGCGAGAACACATTGCGGCCATTCACGGCTCGGACTTCCGGCGCCAGCAGATAGATCATCTGGCAAGCGCCCACGATGATGAAGTGAAGCGCGATCGTGTCCACATCGGGAAGCACACCGGCCTGCTTGAGCCGCTCGAGAAAGGGCAGGTCGCGGCTGTGCCGGACGCGGATGAACTGCTCGGCCGCCCAAGTCAGCTCGGGGCCGGCGAGAATGGATTGCTGGATCATCATCCGCGCATGTTCGGGGTGGCGGGCGCAGTACTCGACGTAGCGTCTTACGTAAGCCTTCAGGCGATCGCGATCGTCCAGTCCCGCGAGCACTTCGGCATTCTGGCTCAGCTCGATGCTCGTCCGTTCGAACAGAAAGGTCACCGCTTGGCGCCAGAGTTCGTCCTTGTCGCCATAGATGTGCCGGATCATCCCATGATTGACGCCCGCGGCGGTGGCGATGGTGCGCAGCGACACCCCCTCGAATCCCATCCGGCCGAAATGCTCCAGCGCGCTTTGCAGGATCGCCACGCGCGTTCGATCGAGCTTTTGCTTGCGATTGAGCGGCGCGCGCGCCTTGTGCGGCCGCTTCGGCGTCTTCGCAAGGCTGCGCTTTTTTTCGGAAGGCTTTGCGGCACGCGTCCGCGTCGATTTCTCGCTCGGCGATGGGGGCATGGCTGGCTCCGCGGCAACGCGCGTATTTGGACAAATCCCGGCGACAACACAAGCGCTCCGTCCATGCGGCGGAGTCGGCTTGTGTTTTTCATTATCCACATGTATATCCAAACTACGATAACGCGATCCGGTTTCGAGCCGGGCGGGATTACGGGGGAAATATGCGTTACACGAACCGCGTGCTGCTCTCTTGCGCGATCTTCGCGCTTCATGCGTCGACGGCTTGGGCCGCCCAGACGACGGACGGGCCGGGAGACGCGGTCTCCGGTGCCGACACGGCCATCGAGACGGTCGTGGTCACCGCGGAAAAGCGAGTCGAGCGGTTCCAGGATCTGCCGCTTGCCGCGACGGTGGTGTCGAACCGGCAAATTCACGATCAGAAGATCGACGACATCTCGCAACTGTCGCTGTCGACGCCGGCATTCACGAGCCATCCCGGCAATGGCGGCTATCTCACGATCCGCGGTGTCGGCACGCAATCTTTCGCGCGTTCGGCTGAGGGTGACGTCGCCATGCTGCTCGACGGCGTGGCGCTTTCGGGCGGCGCCAATCCCCAGGACCCGGCGAGCCTGTTCGACGTTCAGCAGGTGGAAGTCCTGGAAGGACCGCAAAGCACGTTGTTCGGAAAGAACGCGGCGGTGGGAGCGATCAATATCGTCACCAACCCGCCCGATCCTTCCGGATTGCAGGCCGTGGCGCATCTGGACGCCGACGACCGCGGCGGGGTCACGGCACAAGGCATGGTCAACCTCCCCGTCGGCGATGATGCGGCGCTGCGCATCAGCGGCCACGATACGATCGAACCGCGCGTCCTTCGCAACGATTTCAACGACAAATGGAACAGCGGCGCCAATATCGGCGGCCGCGCGCGCTTTCTCTATGCGCCGAGCGACCGGCTCAAGGTGAATCTGATCGTCGACTACAACAAGGACCACGGCAGCGGCTCCAATTGGGCCGTCGTCGATGCGCCGGTGGGAACGTTCCTGAACGGCGCGCTGGCGGCGTGTGGTGTGACGCCGTCGCGCGACAATGACCGGGACTGCGTCGATGCGCCGTCGTTCATCGCATATGAAGACTACGGGGCATCGGCGCAGGTCGACTATCAATTTGCAAGCGGGGCCACGCTGACCTCGATCACGGCCGACCGCGTGAACGCGACCCGGAACCAGTTCGACAGCGACAGCGTCGCGATAAACGACATCTTCAACCTGAACGACGCCGCCACGCGGGAAAACAGCTTCAGCGAGGAATTGCGTCTGGTCTCCCCCGCGGACGCGAAGATCGCGTATGTCGTGGGAGCCTATTTCGTCGACTCGCACCTGACCGCGTCGGGCGACCAGGCCGGCTCGTTCAACATGCCGTATCTGTATTGCTGCGGTTACACGTTCGGCAACAGCTTCGCCATGCACGGCAACTCCGAGAGCTATGCGATCTTCGGTCAGGCGACATACCCGCTGACGGATGCGCTCTCACTGATCGGCGGTCTTCGATTCACGCACGATGCGGTGTCTGCCGATAATGCCAAGTTCGTGACGCCCGGCTCCGTCGGCGCGATCGGAAGCGTCGACCCGCTCGCGGGTTCGGCCGGCCATTCGGACTTGTCCGGCAAGTTGGGCGTGCAATATGCGGTCGACTCGGACTGGATGTTCTACGCCACGGCAAGCAAGGGATATAAGGGGCCGGCGATCAACGACCAGGCGCCCGACCCGACGGTGCCGCTCGTCGTGAAGCCGGAGTTCGTCTACAACTACGAAATCGGCACGAAGCGCAGCCTGCTGGGCGACCGCTTGCAGGTCGCTGCCACGATCTTCTACGAAGACATCCGCGACTATCAGATGCAGATACAGGACACCGCGACGGCGCGATCCTATTTCGGCAACGCCAGGGCCGTGAATGTGCGCGGCCTGGACCTATCCGTCTTCGGCAACGTCACCGACACTCTCTATCTTTCGGGCGGACTCAACTACAGCGACGGAAAATTCGGGTCCGGCACCTTCTTCGGCTGCGGGCCTACGCAGGCCGTCGGTCAGGCGGGCTGCAACTTGATCGTGCGCGGCGGCAATGCGGCCTTGGTCGCGGATGCCCGGGGCCGGCAGCTGCTGGGTTCGCCAAAGTGGAAGTTGGTCGGCTTCGGCCAGTACCATCGATCGCTCGGCTTCGCCGAAGGCTTCCTGCAGGCAGACCTCGTCTACTCGGACGCGGTGACCTATACGGCAGTGTACGATCCGGGCGACACCGCTTCGAGCTATTGGCTGCTCGGCGGGCGCCTGGGCTTGCGCAGCCCGGACGGCCATTGGAGCGTCGCGGTCTTCGCCAGGAACCTGCTCGATCAGCGCGTGCCGGTGGCGGTGTTCGACACGCCGATCGCATCCTATCTGGGCGCGCCGAGTTCGCATTCCCAGTATCTCGGCTCGGACTCGTTCCGTCGCGTGGGCATTTCCGTGGATTTCGATCTTTAGGGGTGCCCGGCGGTTACGGATCCCGGATGTGCTAGACGAACAAGCGTCGACTCTGCCGCAACGTCCGGACTCGAATTATTTCGTCCCCAGTGTCCCTCGCGCCCGCTACAGTCGCGGCGGGAGTGGGCGGTCGATGGCGGAAGACGGATCGGAGGCGGGATTTTGGGCGCGCGCGCTCAAACAGGTGCTGCGCCGCACGCACGGAAACCCGGATTCCGAGGATTTGCTGCATTCCGCCTATTTGCGCCTGGAGGCGTACCGGACGCGCGAGACGGTCGACAACCCGATCGGCTTCCTGGTCCGGACCGCCGTCAATCTGAGCGTCGATGAACACCGCCGGGCTCGCCGCAATTCGGAGGATGGCGAGGCCAAAATCCTCACCGTCGTGGACGACGGACCGCTGGCCGATGAGGTACTTGCCGCCCGTGAACGTCTAGAGAGGGTGAAGGCGTGTCTCGCGGCCATGCCGGCCCGGCGCCGAGAGATTTTCCTGATGAATCGTATAGAAGGCCTCACCTACCGTCAGATCGCGACCGAGTTCGGGCTGTCGCAAAGCATGATCGAAAAGGAAATGGCCAAGGCGATCCTGTTCCTGACCGAATGGATGGAAGGCTGGGAATGAGGCAACCGGTCGCCATACCATCGGCCCTGAAGGCCGAGGCCGCGGCGTGGATCGCGCGCCTGCACGCCGACGATCGTTCGGCGACGGACGAACGCGCGTTCCAGGCCTGGCTCGCGGAGTCGCCGGAACATTCCCGCGCCTTCGATTCCGTCACGGCGGCCTGGGACTTGGTCGGCGGCCTGCGCGGCGGGTTTCCAGCGGTCGTGCGGGCGGATGCAGCCCGGCCCCGGCGCCGGGCGGTGCTGGCGGCTCTCGGAACGCTGGTGTTCGCCGGCGGCACGATCGGCGGATGGCGCGCGGCCTATGCCGGCGTCTATGAGACCAATGTCGGGGGGCAGGAGCATGTGGCGCTGGAGGACGGCACCCAGGCTTTTCTCGATACCGATACGCGCATTCGCGTGACCTATTCGGACGAAATTCGCGCGGTGCGCCTGGACCGCGGCAGGGTCAATTTCCGCGTCGCGCGGGATGCGCGCCGGCCTTTTGTGGTGGACGTCGCGGATCGCCGCATCATCGCATCGCAAACCACGTTCGACGTCTATCGCGACGGCGACAGGCTTTCGGTCGTGTTGCTGCGCGGCAGTGCATCGGTCGCCGACAAGGCCGCGCAGACCGCAACGCCGAAAACTCTGACTGCCGGCGAGAGGTTGCTCGCGACCGCGTATGCCGTGCGCACCGACCGGCCCAATCTCACGCCCCTGGTCGCCTGGCAGTTCGGCCAGGCGATCTTCGAGAACGAGACGCTCGCGGACGCCGCGGCGGAGATGAACCGCTATTCGACGATCAAGCTCGTGATCGACGATCCGCTCGCCGCCCGGTTTCGGTTGTCCGGCGTCTATCGCGTCGGCGACACCTCCGCGTTCGCGCGCTCCGTCGCGTCGCTGCTGCCCGTCCAGATGGAGATCGTCGGCGACCAGGTGCGCCTTGTTGCCGATCCGGCACGCTTGCAAGGAAGCTGACGAAAGGGAGTGAGGTCGCGACCACGTTCATACGTCCTTCATAAGAGGCACTAAGGGGCGCTCCGCTCGTCGGGCGGAGTTGTGAGGGGTCAGTATGCGTAACAGGCGTATGAGTTTCACCGCTGCGCTGTTCAATGGCGTGGCCGCGATGGCGATTTTTGTGGCCGGCGCACAGGCGCAAACGGCGGCCATCAACATACCGGAAGAGCCGCTCGCGCTATCCTTGCGGGCCGTCGCCAACCAGACCGGGACCAATATTCTCTTTACGCCCGAGGCGGTCGAGGGACTCAAATCCCACGCGCTGCAGGGCACGATGAGTGCACAGTCCGCCGTCGAGCAACTTCTCTCGGGCTCCGGCCTCGAGGTCGTTTCGGACGGTAATGGCGGCCTGATCGTGCGCAAGAAAGACGCGCCGCGGTCGCAGCAGCGCGCCGATGCGGCGGCACCCGAGACGGTCATCGTCACGGGCTCGCGCATTCCAGGCGCGGTCGTAGCGTCACCGGTGATCACGGTCACAGCAGATCAAATCAAGAAGCAGGGCTATAACGATCTGGGCGACGTCGTGCGCAGCCTGCCGCAGAGCTACAATGGCGGCCAGAATCCCGGTGTCGTTCCCGGCTCGCCCGGGCTCAGCAACCAGAACCTGACCTCGGGCTCGAGCGTCGATCTGCGCGGCTTGGGCGCCGATGCCACCCTCACGCTGCTCGACGGCCGCCGATTGGCGTCAGACGGCTTCACGCAGGCGGTCGACATATCGGTCATTCCCGTCGCGGCCGTCGACCGGCTCGAAGTGCTGCTGGACGGCGCGTCCGCAATCTATGGATCGGACGCCGTGGGCGGCGTCGCGAACGTCATCCTCAAGCGCGACTATGACGGCGTGTCCGTCACCGGCCGCTACGGTGCGGCGACCCAGGGCGGCGACGTGCAGGGCGAGTTCTCGGCCGTCGGGGGGACGACCTGGGACGGCGGCGGCTTTCTCGCGACCTACACCGGCGAATGGGACTCCGGCATCGACGCGCCGCAGCGTGAGTTCTCCAGCTTCCTCGCGCCGCACAACACGATCTTTCCGTCGATCATGCACCAGAGTGCCTTGATCAGCGGTCATCAGGAGATCACTTCGAACCTCGAATTCGACATCGACGCGGCTTACAGCTATCGCAACTCGCACAGCGCCGCCAATTCGTATGGCGAGTTGAGCTTGGTTTCGTCGAACAGCGAAACTTGGGTGGTGTCGCCGACCCTGCGCCTGACATTGCCGGGCGAATGGTCGCTGGCACTGAACGGGTCCGTGGCAGAGGATCGTTCGACCTCGGCGCAGAACATATCCTACCTCGGCATACCGCTCGAGAACATCGAGACCTGCTATTGCAATACCGCGCAGTCGGTGGAGCTCGATGCCGAAGGCCCGCTCTTCGCGTTGCCGGGCGGTCCGGCGCAGGCATCGGTCGGCGCGGGCTATCGCAATACGGGCTTCAAGTCCGGTTCCATCGGCGGTTCGCGTCATGCGTTTTATGGTTTCGCCGAAACGAACTTTCCGTTCGTGTCGCCCGACCAGAACATCCCGTTCGTCGACCGGCTGGAGCTCAACGCCGCGGCGCGCTTCGAGAATTATTCCGATTTCGGCTCCGTCGTGACGCCGAAGGTCGGCGTGGTATGGGGCCCGGCTGCCGATTTCGAATTCAAAGGTACGTGGGGACAATCGTTCAAGGCGCCGACTTTGCTCCAGGAATACGAGCCGTCGGTCGTCGATCTCGCTCCCATCGGATTGTTCGGTGGCACCGGCCCGGCGGGGGCGACCGGCCTTCTGCTGCAGGGCGGCAGCGTCAATTTAAAACCGGAGCGCGCCAACACCTACAGCGGAGGCGTTGAATTCCATCCGGATTGGATTCCGGGCCTCCACATCGGCTTGGACTATTTCAGCGTCAACTATACCAATCGCGTGCTCGCGCCGATCGACAATCCCGGCCTCGCCTTCACCAATCCGGCCTATACCGACTTCATAAACCTGGCACCGGCACCTGCGCTGGTCGCATCACTGGTTGCGAGCGCACAGCACGTGCTGAACCAGACAGGCGTATCGCCACTCAATCTGGCATCGGTGGTCGCCATCGCCGACGACCGCTACACGAATGCGACGCGCCAGCGCGTCAGCGGCGTCGACCTCGCCTTCAACTATGCGATGGATTTGCTCGACGGCACCTTGACCTCATCGGGCAATTTCGCCTGGCTGCAGGGCAACCAGCTGACCACGCCGACATCGGGCCTCCTCCAGACGGCCGGCACGATCTACAATCCGCCGAAATTCCGCGCGCGCGGCGGATTCGGTTGGACGCGCGACGGCTTGGCGCTGACGGCATACGCCAACTACATCGGCGGCGTGGAGAACACGACCGTCATGCCCAATGTCGCGGGCGACGGCATGACCACCGTCGATGCGGTCGCCGACTACAAGATCGGCGAATGGGGGCCGATCGACGATCTCGAACTCAACCTCTCGGTGACGAATCTGTTCGATCAGAAGCCGCCGTTCTTCTCGAGCGGAAATCCGTACATCGTGAACTACGACTCCACGAACTACTCCGCCATCGGACGGTTCGTGAGTTTCTCGATCACCAAGAGCTGGTGAGCCTGCCCGGCGAGCGCGGCGTGCGTCCCCTTTGGTTGCGCCCGCTCGCCGGCTTTCCCGATTGTATGAGGACGGCATGAAGACTGGCATCTCCTGGTTGCTTGCGGTGGTGGTCGCCGGCGGTCTGTCCCTCGAAGCTTTTGCCGCCGCGGCGCCACCCATCACGTTCGACGATCTGTTGAACGCCGAGACGTTGGGAACCGCCGAATTCTCGCCCGGCGGCAAATGGCTGGTCTTCACGCGGAGCGTCCCGGCGACCCGACAGCCGAGCTGGGGCTACGAGGACCCGAGCCGGGTGCGGACGCGGCTTTTCGTCGGCAAGGCTGACGGAAGCGGGGTGCGCGAGATTGTGGGGCCGGCCGACACCCGGTATTCCTTTCCATACAGCACGCCCTGGTCGCCGGACGGCACGAATCTTCTTCTCATCGCCGCCAAGCGCGAGAGCTATGGCTTGGCGGCCTACAATCTGGCGACGGGCGCACTGACGTCGCTGCCGGGACGGACACGCTATTCGCTCAACGCCTGGATGCCGGACGGCCGCATCCTCTACCCGGTATTTGACGACGGGGTGCGGCAGCGCGACCTCTACGGTTCCCTGCTCGACGGACTGGACACGCGTTGGCACGCCGCCTGGAATGGTCATGCGCCGCAGGTGACGGTGAGTACGCCCAATCCCGTTTTTCCGCAGGATGCTTCGCCGACCGGCACGCTGATGCTGGGCGACCCCAAGACCGGCAAGGCGCAGCCTTTGGTGCGGGCCGATGTCTTCGGCCTGGCGGCCTCGGGCGACGATCGCCACATCGCCGTGATCACCGCCGCCGAAAGCCTGCCCGATGCGGTCGAGGGCGAGGGGCGGCGCAGCGAACTGCAAATCTATGTGCTGGAAGACGGAAAGGCGCGTCTGGTGCGCCGGTTTCCGGATATCGACCTGTCGCCTTACGGCAGCCTGTCCTGGTCGCCGTCCGGCAAGCGGCTGATCTTCGTCGGGCGGCCGCTACGCGATGCGCAGCATCAGCCGATCGCCTATGGCCGCGACCTGCATGGCGGCATGCGCCTCTATGAGACCGACGCGACGGGCGCGTCGCCCCACCTCCTGTCGGCCGAAGGCCTGTCGCATGGCAGTTGGGACGATCTTACCGTGTTGCCGACCGGCTGGCTCGGCGAGCGCCCCATCGCCATTGCGGCACATCATGTGGCGGGTGCGGTAGCCGCGGCCGGCGTCGATACGCACACCCGTCTCGACTACGGCCAGTCGCGCGACATCCGCTTCGACCTCTTCGCCTTCGACGGCAAGCGCAGCGAAAATCTCACCGCCTTCGCGCATGCGTCGGTCAATCGCTTCCTTGTACCCGAGGGGAGCGATGCCGCCTATGTCGTTGCCGACGGCGCGTTGTGGAGCGTCAAGTCCGGCGCGGCGGCGCGGCGCGCGTCGCCCGACGGGACGGCGGTCCTGGGCTTCGGTACCGATAGCCGCTATCCCGCCACGCCGGAGCAGCGGGCCTATTACCGGTCCGCCGGCGTCGAGCGGATTTCCCTGGCGACGGTCGCCGATGGGCATGTCGGGCGGCTGGTGCTCGACCTTGCGACGGGACGCCTGCAGACCTTGTCGCCGCCGGGTGACATCGTGGCGACGGCGCCGGATCAGCTCACCACGATCAGCAAGAGCATCGAGACCTGGACGACGACGCTGCACTTCAACGGCGCCAATGTTCGCGACCTTGCCGTTCTGAATGCCGGTCTCAAGGAGAAAGCAGTCTCGCCGGCCGAAAAATTCACCTTTCCCTACAATGGCGCGCAGTTGACGGGGTGGGTGGTCCTGCCGCCCGGCACGCAGCCCGGCGCGAAATTGCCGGCCATCGTCTCGATCTATGGCGGCTCGGTGTACGGCGATCAGCCGCCGTTCTACGCGCGCACCGACATGCCGCTGCCGCTGTTCAGCGGCCAGTTGTGGGCAGCGCAGGGCTATGCGGTGATCTATCCCAGCACGCCGCTGGGCGCCGGCGCCGATACCGACATGATGGCGACGCTGGCGGGCGAGGCGACCGCCGCCGTCGATGCGCTGGCCGCGAAGGGCATCGTCGATCCGGCGCGTGTCGGCATCACCGGCCAGAGCTTCGGCGGCTTCTCCACGGCGGCGGTTCTGGCGGAGCGCTCCGACCGGTTCCGGGCCGGCGTGGCGCTGGCGGGCGTCTACGACTTCATCCACGGCTATGGCCTGCGCGCGATGGAGAGCATGCTCGACGACGACGGCAACATGCTGTCGCACGAGACCTTCCTGCTCGAATCCGGACAGTCACGGTTCGGCAAGCCGTTCTGGGAAATGCCGGACGCCTATATCCGCAACAGCCCGATCTTCCGCGTCGACAAGATCGACGCACCATTGCTTCTGCTGCACGGCGACCTCGATCTCGCGGTCACGGGCCTGTCGGGTGCGGAACGGCTCTACAACGCGATGCTGCGCGCCGGGAAGACGCCGACGCTGGTGCGCTATTGGGGTGAAGGCCACGTCGCCGGCGACGACTGGGCGATCCGCGACCAGTGGCTGCGGATGACGACCTGGTTCGGCCACTACGTCAAAGGCGAGAAGCTACAAGCGCGATGATGCGGATGCGAAAGCCCGAAATGCAGAGCCGTCCGGCACGTTGGCTGGCGGTGGGCGTTGCATGTATCGCGCTGGCGGGCTGTACGCATGACGACTCCTTCACGCCGCAGCCGGGCGAGGCGCCGCAGGCGATGCAGCAGCGCTATCTGGACTGGAGCGCGCATCGGCCGGGATGGGGGGTGACGGCAAGCGGCCTGCGCTATCACCGCATAGACGACCCGCATCCCTCCGGCGCGTCGCCGCATCCCGGATCCATCGTCACCGTGCAATGCGAGGGGCGTTTCCTCGACGGGCGGCTGTTTTTCGCCACCACGCCCGACCAGCCGCTGATCGGACCGCTCGCCAAGCTCGTCAAGGGCTGGCAGCAGGGTCTGTTGCTGATGCATGCGGGAGAGACTTGGGAATTCGTGCTGCCGCCCGAACTCGCTTACGGCGAGAAGGGTTGGACGTCGCACACCGCCGCGATCCCCTCGATCCCGCCGGGGACCGCATTGTTGTTCAAGATCGAGTTGATCGCCGTCGCCGAGCCGCCACCCGAGAGCGAGAGGAAATCGCCATGAGACTGTCTTCGGCCATCCGCCAGTGCGTCTTGCTTGTCGCCGCCGCCGTGTTTTCTTGCGTGGCGAACGCTGCGGATACGCCAGCACCACCGCATCCGCTCGACATCGAAGACATGCTGGCGATGGAACGCTTCGGACAGGTCGGAATCGGCGGTGGCGGCCGGCTCGTGCTGTTCGAGAAAGGCGGACCCAAGGAGGGCTTTTCCGACTACGGCATCGACGACCAGGCTGCGTCGAGCCGCATCTATGTCTTCGACCGCACGCTGGGGACGGTGAAGCGCCTGCTCGAGGGTTTTGCGTTTCCGAATTGGATCGGCGCGGTCTCGCCGGGCGGCGGCAAGCTGGCGATCTACTGGCTCGACGACGACCACGTGAAGGCCGGCGTCGTCGATCTCGGCAGCGGCAAGCTCACGCCCTTCGCTTTCACGCCGGCCTATGATTTCGAGGTCGGCGCGCCGCTCTGGATCTCGGACACCGAGCTGGTTTATGCGACCGATACGGATGGCGCCTATTCGCCGCGCATCGACTTCCGCCGTCGCGCGGCGCTGATCGAGAGCGCCGGGCAGCAGACCGCCTGGCATGGTGGCGTATCGGCGTCCGTTCTCGAAAACCACCCGACGGGCTTCTTGCCCGAATGGCGTCCGGGAACGCTGCTGCGGGTAGATGCCGACAGCGGAAAGGCCGCGGTGCTCGCACAGGGCCGCTATGTCGAGCCGTCGCTTTCGCCGGACAAGCGCTATCTCGCGGTCGGCCGCCAGGGGCGCTATCTGCCATTCGCGCCCGACAGCGGCAAGGAGACCTATGACCCGCACCGGCTCGAACCGTTCCTGATCGATCTCCAGCATGGGCGCGCGGCGGTCGCAATGTGCCAGGGCTGCCAGCTCAGCGGCCGCGCCGACTTCGCCTGGGGGCCGGCCGGCCATCGCGTCAGCTTCTTCGCGCGCTTCGGCCAGGAGCCATGGGAGCATGTCCGCTTCCGCGTGTTCGATGCCGACACCAAGGCGCTTGCCGAGATCCGCCATGTCGGTCTGGACCTCGCATCCCAGCGGGAGACGACGGGCGCGGCCAGCGCGCCGGTCAAGGCGATCCCGTTCGGTCCCGGCGCGCTCGTGCCCGCGCGCAAGCAGACCGATCCGAAGGCGGCGCCGATCTTCACCTTCAAGGAGCCGACGACGCTGCTGCGCGTGAACATGGACCGCAAGGATTTGAAGGCCAAGCTCGGCCGGCTGGACTGGTACGTCGTGACGCCCGACGGCGTGTCGCATCCGCTCACCGGCGCGCTGGACGATGTCCAGCCGAACCTGGCCGCGGAAGATTCACATGGCCTCTATTTCATGGGTGGCGGCAAGATACTGCGCCTCGACTTCAACGGCACGGTGCACGATATCGCGGCGCTCGCGGGGCAGGGCGTGCTCTACAAGCTCGACGGTGCGATCGATGAGGGTGGCCACGCCGTCGCGGTTTCGGTTGGCCCGGACGGCAGCCGCATCGTGCAGTTTTTCGACGGTCGTACGAGCCAGCTCAGCGTGAAGGCCCCCGCCACGATCGGCATTCCCATGGCTGTGGACCCGACGTCCGGCGTCGTGGCCTTCCAGTCCGACGGACCCCAGGGAAGTACGCTGTCCGTGCTGGATCGCGATGGACGCATCGCGCCGATCCTGTCGATCAACGGCCATCTCCGGCAGGTTGCGCCCGCCAAACAGGTGATGCTGAAATACACGCTGCCCAGCGGCGAGGTCGAGCAGGCTTGCCTGCTGTTGCCGGCGAATGCCGTGCCGGGAAAGAAGCTGCCGACAATTGTCTCGGTCTATCCGGTCGAAGGCCGCTGCCGCTCCCTTTGGCACTATGGACTGGCGAACACCTATGACGACGAGCTCTTCACCGGGATGGGCTACGCCGTGCTCAATCCCGCAACGCCGGCGCGCCTGCTGCAGGAGGGTGACAACCCCACCGCGCATTGGGGCGCGCTCGTCGAGGCGGCGGTGAACGAGGCCGTGCGCGGCGGCTATGTCGACAAGGACCGGCTGGGCCTATGGGGCATGAGCCTCGGCGGTCACAGCGCGCTGTCGACGCTGTCGCAGACGCATATCTTCAAGGCCGGCGTCGCGGCGAACGGCGCGGCGGATTTCTTCAGCAACTATGCGAGCCTCGGCATCGTGCGCAGCCTGCTGTCGGACGATCTGTTCGCGGTCGGCCATGCGGCGATGTACGAAGGCGCGCCCGACGAGGGCCTGCATATCGGCGCGACGCCTTGGGAGCGGCCCGATGCCTATGCCGCCGCGAGCCCGCTCTCGCACGCGGGGACGATGAACACGCCGCTTCTGTTGTTCGCGGGTGAGCTCGACTGGGATTATCAGATGACGGAGTTCGACCAGTACTATGTCGCGCTGGTACGGCAGGGCAAGGAAGTGACCTATGTCCGCTACCTCGGGGAAGGGCATGGCAATTTCAGTCCGGCGAATGTCCGCGACGCATGGAGGCGCATGCGCCTCTGGTTCGACGCGCATCTGCGCTAGGCAATTCCGGAGGGCGTTGCCTACACATTGACTTGACCCGCCGTCACCCGGCGCGAAAGCGGATCGGCTTGCCTGGGGTGGCGCTTTCGACGGCGCGCAGGATGCTTTCCGTGTCGAAGCCGAAATGGCGATAGAGGTCGGCGATGGTGCCGGTCTGGCCGAAAGCGTCGACGCCCAGGCTCTCGACCCGATGCCCCGCCACGCCGCCGAGCCAGGACAGGCTGGCGGGATGGCCGTCGATCACCGTCACGATCACCGCGTCGCGCGGCACGCGGGCGAGCAGGGACTCGACATGGCTGGGCGGGCTGAGCCGGCCGCCCTGGCGGTGCTTGCTCCCTTTGCGCCACTCCGTGTACAGACGGTCGGCCGATGTCAGCGCCAGCACGCCGACGCCGTGGCGGTCTTCCGCCATCAGTCCGGCAGCGGCGATCACTTCGGGCGCGACCGTGCCCTGGTAGGCGAGCACGACGCGCGTGCTGTTGGTCGGCTCGGCCAGCCAATAGCCGCCGGCGATGATGTTGCGCTTCGCCGGCGCGTCGAGCGTGCGCGTCAACTGGTCGAGGCTGCGCGTGGTCAGGCGCAGATAGACCGAGCCGCCCTGTTCCTCGTCCTGGATATGCTCGAACGCCCAGCGCAGGATCACCGCGAGTTCGTCGGCATAGGCCGGCTCGTAGGACGTCAGCCCCGGCTGCGCCATGCCGATCAGCGGGGTGCCGATGGACTGGTGCGCGCCGCCTTCGGGCGCCAGCGCAACCCCGCTCGGCGTCGCGACGAGGATGAACCGCGCGTCCTGATAACAGGCATAGTTCAGGGCATCGAGGCCGCGGGCGATGAAGGGATCGTACAGCGTGCCGACCGGCAGCAGCCGCGTACCGAACAGGCTGTGCGAGAGGCCGAGCGCGGAAAGCAGCAGGAACAAGTTCATCTCGGCGATTCCGAGCTCCATGTGCTGGCCGTCGCTGGAGAATTCCCAGCGCTGGGTCGAAGGGATCTTGTGCTCGCGGAACGTGTCGCCTTGCGCGCTGACCCCGAACAGGCCGCGCCGATTGACCCACGGCCCGAGATTGGTCGAGACCGTGACGTCGGGCGACGTCGTGACGATGTGCGCGGCGAGATCCGACTGCGTGCGCCCGATCTCGTTGAGCAGATTGCCGAACGCCGCCTGGGTGGAGACCGCCTTCTGCGGCGGCAGCACGAACGCGTCCGGCACCGCGATCTTCGGCGCGGAAAGGCGCCGCTTCGCGTCCTGTGCGAAAGGCACTGCGTCGAGGAAGGTTTGCAGATCGGCGGGATCGGCGGCGAGTCCTTCGAACTTGTCCCACTCCTTGCCCTCGCCGATGTTCATCAGCGCACGCAGCTGCGCCATCTGCGCCTCGTTCATCAGGCCGGCGTGGTTGTCCTTGTGGCCGGCAAGCGGCAAGCCGAAGCCCTTCACCGTGTAGCAGAGAAAGCAGACGGGGCGGTCGTGATCGATCGACTGGAACGCCTCGAGGATCGAGGGAATATCGTGACCGCCGAGATTGCTCATCAGCGCGGCGAGTTCGGCGTCGGATCGCCTCCCGATCAGCGCGGACACGTCTCCCTGGTCGCCCAGATCATCCATCAGGCGCTTGCGCCACGATGCGCCGCCTTGGAAGGTCAGCGCGGAATAGAGCTGGTTCGGCGCATTGTCGATCCAGGCCTTGAGCTTGTCGCCGCCGGGCTCCTCGAACGCCGCCTGCTGCAGCTTGCCGTATTTGAGCACGACGAGGTCCCAGCCCATCGCTTGGAACAGCTTCTCGAAGCGGGTGTGCAGGTCCTCGCGCACCACGGCGTCTAGACTCTGGCGGTTGTAGTCGATGATCCACCAAGTGTTCTTGAGGCCGAATTTCCAGCCCTCGAGCAGCGCCTCGTAGATGTTGCCCTCGTCGAGCTCGGCATCGCCGACCAGCGCGATCATCCGTCCCTTGGGCCGACCGTCGGCCCAGCCATGGGCGTGGACATAATCCTGCACCATCGATGCGAAGGCGGTGACCGCGACGCCGAGACCGACCGAACCGGTGGAGAAGTCGACATCGTCGGTGTCTTTCGTCCGCGAGGGATAGGATTGCGCGCCGCCATAGGCGCGGAAGGCTTCGAGCTTCTCGCGCGTCTGTTTGCCCAGCAGGTATTGGATCGCGTGGAACACCGGCGAGGCGTGCGGCTTCACCGCGACGCGGTCCTCCGGCTTCAGCACGGCGAAATAGAGCGCGGTCATGATCGAGGCGAGCGAGGCGGAGGACGCCTGGTGTCCGCCGACCTTGAGCCCGTCCTCGCCGGGGCGCAGGTGGTTGGCGTTGTGCACGGTCCAGCTCGCCAGCCAGAGCACCTTGCGTTCAAGCTCGGCCAGCAGTGGGCGGTTGTCGGGCATGTCGATCTCGATCGCTACGTTGTCGCGCATGCCTTATGTCATTCGCGCGCGCCGGGCCATCATTGTAGCGGGAAAAAATGGAATACCCGATCTGCAAATACCGGACCGGGGGAGGTGCGCCGGCACCTCCCCCGAGGCGGCCGGGCTTCCGCTCTGGCAAGTCGGGGCCGTGGTCGCGGGCAGCACGCTCGAATTCCGCGACTTCCTCGCCTCTTCGTTTTTCGCGGCACAGATCGGCCGCACCTTTTCCCGCGCACGATCCGGCGGCGCTCGCGCCCTCCCAACAACGGGCGGCGGCTGCCGGAGCCATGCGGCGCTCCGATCAAAAGACGAGTTGCATGATAGGGATTCCGTGGTAAGAAAGGCGAAGCCTTGGGTGGGGAAAGAGGCATTTGGATACGGCCCGTGGCGATTGCGCCATCCGGCGCCTGGTGTCGTCGGCTTCACCGAAAGGTGCGAGGTGGATCGCGTGACAATTCTGGCTTTTCCCGCGCGCGCATGGCGGGCGCCACAGCGGTCGTCGCCCGCCGATAGGGCGGTCGACATGTGGGGAATCTGCTCTCGAAGCGAGGAAGCCTCCGACTACGACAAGCGCCATATGTCGCTCTGCGCGTGGCTGCTGCATGACGTGTCCGAGGCGGCGTCGGAAGAAGATCTCGCGCGGGTGACGCTCGGACTCGACCCTGCCGGCCGCCGCGCGGTCGTCCGCGACGTGGTGCAATCGCATCTCAGGCGCGCGCATTGGATCGCCGACACGCTGTTTCCGCTCTTGTGGTAGGAGCGGCGGCCGGCGCGGCGTGAATGCGAACACCGCCCCTCGCGCGCGCGGGCGCACTGGATACCGGCGGTATTGACGGCTGCGGGGCAGGGCGGTATCCCGGATGCGAGTTCTATGCGGGCCACCACCATGCAGGCCGTCATCAGGCGACAGGCGCGCCTCGTCTGCGACGAGATCGCGGAACCGGTATTGGGTGCGGGGCAGGTTCTGTTGCGGACCCTGACATGCGGAATCTGCGGTTCCGATCTGCATGTCCATCAGCATGCCGAGCGTCTTGCGGCGCTCCGCCGCCGCGCCGGGCGGCCTTATCTGGATCCGGATCGGGACATCGTCTTCGGTCATGAATTCTGCGGCGAAATCCTCGCACATGGCCCCGGCACGTCCCGTTCGCTGAAAGCCGGAACACGCGTGGTGGCGCTGCCTTATGCGACCGGGCAGTCCGGTCGGGAAACCGTGGGACTCTCCAATCGCTTTCCGGGCGGGTTGGCGGAGCGCGTCTGCGTGGACGAAGCGATGTTGCTTGCCGTCCCCAATGGCCTGTCCGACATCCACGCCGCCCTGACCGAACCCTTCGCGGTCGGCGCGCATGCGGTCGCACAGGCGCAGTTGGACGGCGACTCTGTCGCGCTCGTCCTGGGCTGCGGCCCCGTCGGGCTCGCCGTCGTCGCCGCCTTGAAGGCCCGCGGCTTCGGGCCGGTCGTCGCCGCGGATTTTTCCTTGGCGCGCCGCCAAGCGGCCGAACGGCTCGGCGCGGACATCCTGGTGGATCCGGCGGAACGCTCGCCGCATGCCTGCTGGACCGAGCTGGGCGTTTCCGCATCCCTTCTGGAGCGCGATCTGGCGCGGGCTGCGGGGCGGCGGGCCGCCAATCCGGTGGTCTTCGAATGCGTCGGCGTGCCCGGCATGCTGCAGGGCATTCTCGAGGGCGTGGTGCCCGGCGCCCAGATCATCGTCGTCGGCGTCTGCATGGAGGAAGACCGCATCGAACCGTCGATCGCGATCAACAAGCAACTCAGCTTCCGTTTTGTCGCGGCCTATACGCCGGACGAATTCGCCAGGACGTTGTCGGACATCGCGGAAGGACGGATCGACGTGCGGCGCATCGCCAGCACCTTGGTGGGGCGCGCCGGCGTCGCCGATGCCTTCGACGCGCTGAAAAAACCGGAAACGCAAGTGAAGATCGTCGTCGAAACGGGACGGGCCTAGCCGCGCGAGCGGTGCAGCAGGCTCTCCAGCGCCTCGCGATACAGCGCGGAATCGATCCGGCTGCGATCGCTCATGCGCTCGAGCGTCAGGCCATTGCTGATCGCGAAGAAGAGCGTCGCCACGCGGTCCAGCCGCGCATCGTCCGCTTGGCCGTCGTCGACCAGCGGGCGCAGCAGGATGATGATTTCGGCGCGCAGGCGCGTACGCATGGCGGCGAGCGCCTTGGCGGTGGAAGGTCGGCGCGACGCGTGCAGCGCGAATTCGGCGAACACGGTCGACCAGGGGGCATCGACGATCGCGGCTCTGGCGAGGAATTCGGCCATGAAGGCGATGGTGTCGCGGCCCTCCGCGCTCGCCGCCTTGCGGAAGCGCGCGATCGAGCGGTTGACGCGGCCCTCGAGCACGGTGAGCAGCAGATCGTCCTTGTCCTTGAAATTGGAATACACCGCGCCTTTGGTCAGGCCGGCCGCCTTCGCGATCTCGGCCAGCGAGGCGGCTTGGAAGCCGTCCTCCCGAAAGGCGGCTTCGGCGGCGCGCAGGATTTTCTCGCGGATCGTGGCTTGGTTTTCCAATGTCGAGCCCGTTTTATGAATACCGTCGGTATTGACTGGCGGGAGATCTGCGCGGATCATCGCCCGAAGAAGAACGCCAGGAGGATACCATGACGACGCAGCAGATTTCGAGGCTTCCGCTCCGCGACGAGGCCGAGCTGGAACTGCGGCGCGATCTTGCGGCCTGCTATCGTCTTGTTGCGATGCTGGGCTGGGACGATCTGCTGTTCACCCACATCTCCGTCCGCATTCCCGGCCCGGAGCACCATTTCCTGCTCAACCCGTTCGGCCTGACTTTCGACGAGATCACCGCATCGTCGCTGGTGAAGGTGGACCTCGACGGAAACATTCTGGAGCCGACGGAATATCGCATCAATTCGGCGGGCTTCACGATCCACTCCGCGGTGCATGCCTCGCGCGAGGACGCGCAATGCGTCATCCACCTGCACACGATCGCCGGCACCGGCGTGTCCTGCCAGAAACACGGTCTTCTGCCCATCCATCAGGAGGCAATGCTGATCAACAGCCAGATCGCCTATCACGACTACGAGGGCGTCGCGTTCAATCACGACGAGCGCCCGCGTCTCGTGGCCGATCTGGCCGACAAGCACTACATGATCCTGCGCAGCCACGGCACGCTCACCGTCGGCCGCTCGGTCGCGGAGGCTTTTTCGCGCATGTATCACCTCGAACGCGCCTGTGCGATGCAGGTCGCCGCACTCGCCGGCGGCGCGGAGGTCATCACCCCGCCCGCGGCCGTTCAAGGCGTCGCGACGGAGCAAGGCAGGTCCGACGGACGCAACGTGGCCGACAACTACATCTGGCCGGCCATGCTGCGTCGGCTGGCGCGCGCAGGCGCCGACTATCGGCTTTGACGCCGGCATTGCCTCGGCCATTAAATAGTGTAAGGATTATGCGTGTAGCCGGCCCGTCAACAAGCCGGCGCATGGAGGAAAGAGCAATGTCCGCCAGCCACAAGCCGGGATCCGCCCCTATCCTGTCCGGCGCGATCACCACCCGCCTCTATGACGAAAACGGCCTGCCTTTGATGATCGAGCCGGCCTCCACGGCGCTGGCCGACGATCCGAAGGCGGCTCTGGACTGGTTCGTCGCCAACCGCGAGCGCATAGAAAGCTTGTTGCCGGAATATGGCGGCGTGATGCTGCGTGGCTTTGCGGTTCCCGATACCGAGGCATTCAACGCGTTCATCGACAGCTATCCGACCGATCCGAACGGCTATGCCGCAGGGCTCGCGCCGCGTGAAAAGATCTCGGGCAAGGTGTTCGAGACCTCGAAAGTGCCTGCACCCGACAAGATCATCCTGCATCAGGAGATGGGATATCTGCCGAAATATCCCAAAGGCGTGGCGTTCTACTGCCATATTCCGTCGGAGACGGGCGGCGCAACCACGATCGGCGACGCGCGCCGGTATCAGAAGGCGATTCCCGCGACGCTGCTCGATTCGGTGCGCGAGCGTGGTGTGCTCTACCGGCGCAATTATCGCGGCGATTACGACGAGGCGACGCCGGTGCTCAATCTCTTCCATCGTCCCTGGAAGGAGGTCCTGCATGTGGAGACGCGCGAGGGCGCGGAGGAGGCCTGCGAGGCCGTAGGCTGCACGCCGCAATGGGAAAGCGACGGCAGCCTGTCGCTGCTCTATCGCTCGCCGGGCTTCGCGCGGCATCCCCTCACCGGCGACGAGGTGTGGTTCGCGCAGGTGCAGGGCATGCACGCCAACGAAACGCGCCTGGCCCACCACTACGACATGCTGAAGGCGGCGTTCCCGCCCGGCCGGCCATGGCCGGTGGAAATCCTGTACGGCGACGGCGGCGCGATACCGGAAGACCTTGTCGTGCCGTTGTACGAAATCCTCGACAACCTCGCCGTGAACATCCCCTACGAACATGGCGACGTGATGATCCTGGACAACATCTACACCATGCACGGACGCGAGCCTTTTACGGGCAAGCGCGACGTGCAGGTTGCGCTGATGTTCTGAGCCGCCTGCCGCTCAGTAGAGCGAGAGCGGCGTTTCCTCGCCCAGTTCGTGCAGGATGATCTTGCGCGCCTGCTGCATGTGATAGCGCCAGGTGACTTCGGCGGCGTCGCCGTCGCGGGCCTCGATCATGTCCACGATCTGCTTGTGGATCGCGAAAGACGACGTGTTGAGCGCCAGCTGGTCGGCGCGCGCGCGCGCGATGAAGCGCTTGAGATGCAGCAGATAGAGCTCGTCGAGCATCCCGACGATCAGCGACATCACCACATTGCCGGACCGCCGGATGAGCAGCCGGTGGAACTCCGCGGCCGCATAGCCGAACGCCTTGAAGTCGCCCAGGATCGCCCGCTCCGCCTCGACATGCCGCCGCAGGGCGTGCACGTCGTCGGCGGTACGGATCTTCGCGAGTTGATTGATCAGGGGCGGCTCGATGATGAGCCGGGCGTTGAACATCTCGCGCAAGGTCGCGCCGCGAAGCTGCAGGAGCATGCCGACGAAGCGCGCGACCGTCTCGTCGCGGGGCAATCGGATCCGGGGGCCGCCGCCCGCGCCGCGCCGGACTTCGAGCAGGGACTCCGCTTCCAGGATGCGCAGCGCCTCGCGCAGCGACGCGCGCGAGACGCCGAACTCCTTCATCAGCGCGGCCTCGGCGGGAAGTGCGTCGCCTTCGGTCAATTCGCCCTGGACGATGCGTCGCCGCAGCGTTTCGGCGATCAGTTCGGCGGTCTTCGGCACATTGATCGACGAGCGTGCGGCAGGCTCGGACGGACGTTTCGCCTTGGCGCGTGTCTTCTTGACGGATTTCACTGCGGTCTCCCCGGATTCGCGCACAAGTCTGTAACGTAGAGTGTTTTGGCCGGGGAGTCGCAAATTGTCGGCCGGGAAATCTCCGCATCGGCGCGCCCGCGTTGACGCCGCGATATATAGTATAATAAATATTCTCTTTGATGATATCGGGGAAGAACGACCTCATGGCCAATCCACATCTCGAGCAGACCGACTTTCTCGGATTTGCCAAAGGCACCGTTGCGGTCGTCACGGGTGTCGCCAGCGGCATCGGGCGAGAGACGGCCGCGCAGTTGCTGGCCCAGGGTCTGCGCGTCGTCGGGCTGGATATCAATGCTGCCGGCCTTGCGACGCTCGATTTCGGCCCGAACTTCTCGGGCCGCGTGCTCGACACGGGAAACCGCGCGGATGTCGAGGCGATGTTCGCGACGCTGAAGGAAGAATACGGCGAGATCGCGCATCTCGTGAACAATGCCGGGCCGCCGAGCTCCGCGCCTTACTCCATCGAGGAAGGGATGGCGAAGACGGCGGGCAGCGTGGAGGCGGTGACGGCCGCCTGGGAAGCGAGCGGACTGCCCGCCGGTGCCAGCGTCGTGAATGTCGCGTCGGTCGCTGGGACGATCTCCGGCGGTCCGCCGCCGGCTATCGTGCGCGAGCGCGCGCGCGGCAAGATCGGCAATGGCTGGTACGGTGCCGGCAAGGCGGCGATCGCCGGCCTCACCCGCTACCAGGCGGTGTTCGCCGCGGGCCGCTTCCGCGCCAATGCGGTCGCACCCGGCGTCATCGCAACGCCGCGCGTCGCCGATCTGACGGGCGGCGCCTATGGCCGGCTGATGGTCGAGCGCTGCCCTCTCGGTCGGCTGGGCGAGGCGCTGGATGTCGCGCGCGCCATCGTCTTCCTGCTCAGCCCGGCGGCGTCCTATGTCAACGGTGTCACGCTGGTGATCGACGGCGGCGGCACGCTGGTGTTCTGAACCGGCTCGACCGGCCGGGTTTGCGCGACGCCGTCGGCCTCGCGCAGCAGGACGACATAGCCGGCGCGTCCCGCCAGGATGAGCGCGATGGCGATCGGTCCGCAGATCAATGCGACGGCCGCGAAGCCGGGCTGCAGCGCCCCATGGCCCAGCCATTTGGCGAACAGCGTGACGATGAAAGGCCCGCATCCCATGGCCAGCAGCGAGTTGAGCACGAGGCATACGGCCATGAGTTCTCCGCGCATGCGCGGCAAGGCGACGAGCTGGATCGCCACCATCAGGAGCAAGCCCGTGCCCATGACGCCGAACGCCGATAAAGCATAGAAAAACACGAACAAACCGGCATTGGGTGCAAGCACCGCGCCCAGCGCGCCCGCCATTCCAACGCAGGCGCCGCCCAACAGGACGAGCGGCAAGGCATCGGCGCGGCCCGAGCGCGTCCAGCGTTCCGTGAGCGACGGCGAGAACGCCATGCCGGTCAGTCCGCCGATCATGGTCGAGAGGCCGAGGAATATCCCCGCGTCGCCGACATCCCATCCGAATCGCCGCACCAGATAGGTCGGTGCCCAGGCGCTCAGGCCGATGGTGATGGCCTGGGCGGTCGCGCCCGCGATGAAGAGATAGACCAGCGGGCGCCAGCGCGGCGCGGTCCAGGCGAGGAAGAGCGTCGGCTCCGCCGGCTCATGCACGGCCTGAACGCGCTGCGGCTCGCGCATCGTAAAGTACAGAAGTGCGGTCAGCACCAGGGCGGGCGAGGCGACGGCGAAAAGCACCACGCGCCAGGGCGACAGCACGCCGTGACCGGGCAGGACGAGCGGAAAATGCTCGAGCATGCGGACGACGATGCCGCCGAAAAGATAGGCCGCCGTCGCGCCGAATGCGCCGAAGCACATATAGAGCGTCGTCGGCCCGGCTCTGCTCTCGCGAGGAAACAGATCGCCGATCAGCGACATCGCGCTGGGGCTGAGCGCCGCTTCGCCCACCGCCACGCCCAGCCGCAGCGCGCATAGCAGCCAGAACGCCGTCGACAGGCCGGAGAAGAAGGTGCAGGCCGTCCAGAGCAGCGTGCTTATCAGGATGAGATTGCGGCGGTTCGCGCGATCGGACATCCAGCCCAGCGGAACGCCGACGATCGAATAGAATATCGCGAAATTGAATCCGATGAGCAGGCTGATCTGCGTGTCGCTGACATGGAGGTCCGCCTTCAAGGGCTCGACCAGAAGACCCAGGATCATGCGGTCGATGAACGCGACGATGTACAGCGCGCCGAGCAGGACCACCGCATACCAGGCGCGCGCCGCGCTCGTCTTTTCAGCCATCTTGAAAGCACCCATTCGTTTCATCCCTCATGCGCCGATTTTTTTGTTTGCGGCAACGGGCACCCTCGCGGCTCGTTACGAGAATGTCACGCCGCACGAATTCCGCTCACCGCCGATTGCCATATAGTATAATATTTGGCATATATGAAGACACGCCGACCGGGGCAACAATCCGGCGGCAGGGGAGGAATTAAGACAATGGCTCATCTGAACTGCAGAATGCTGCTTGCGACGACGGCGCTCACGGGCGCGCTCCTTGTCGCTACGGCGACGGCGTCACGGGCGCAATCCTCGAATGACGGCGTGGTCGAAACCGTCGTCGTGACGGCCCAGAAGCGCGCCGAGGACGTGCAAAGGGTGCCTGTCGCAATCACCGCGATTTCCGGAAAGAGCATCGACGCATCCGGCCTGACCGATTTCAAGGATCTCGCGCAATACTCGCCGAGCCTCCTGACGGACGAGAACGGCGATGCGCGCGCGGCGCGCGTCGGCCTGCGCGGCGTCACCTCCAGCCAGGATCCCGGCAAGGAATCCTCGGTCGGCGTGTTCCTCGACGGCGTATTCCTCTCGCGCATCAACATGGCGTTCACCGACCTCCTGGACGTGGACCACATCGAAATCCTGCGCGGACCGCAAGGCACGCTGTTCGGCAACGCGGTGGACGCGGGCCTCATCAACGTCGTCACGCGCCGGCCGGACCTCGAGAATTTCGGTGGCTATCTCGAAGGCGTCGTCGGAAACTACGATACCCGCGAGCTTCGCGGCACGGTCACGGGGCCGATCGTCGACGGCGAACTCGGCTTCAGCCTCGCCGGTTTCTCCGATTATCACGGTGGGTTGACCTACAACTCGACATTGCACGAGCATGTCGACGATCAGAACCGGTGGGGCACGCGCGGAAAGCTCGAATATGAAAGCGGCAACCTGAATGTCCTTCTCATCGCGGACTACGCGCATGAGAACTCGCAATGCTGCTCGAACGTCATCGTCCATCTCGACCCCGGCGCCAATCTTCTGGGCGTGCCGGCGACGAGCTTCGCGCCGCCGGGCTTTCCTTACAGCCGGACGACCGTCGACGGCTCGCCGAACAACAACAAGACGGATGGCGGCGGCGTGTCCGCCGAGGTCAATTGGGACGCCGGCTGGGCCACGATCACGTCGGTGACCGCCTTCCGGCACGAGACCGTCAGCGCCCTGAACGATCCGGACGACAGCCCGCTGGCGATCATGGACGACTTCCTGGTCGACCAGTCGCACAACCAGTTCTCACAGGAGCTGCGCCTCGCGTCGAAGGCCGGCGACCCGTTCGAATACGTTCTCGGCCTGTATTACATGAGCGCCAACCACAAGGACTACGAGAACATCAAGTTCGATTCGCCCTTCCTGGAATTCCCGGGAACCAATGGCGATTCCTTCATCAACGACACGTTCCAGGACACGTCGAAGGCCGTGTTCGGCCGCGTCGCATATCACTTCACCGATCAGTTCACCGCCGCGTTCGGCGCACGCTACACGATGGAGAACCAGCACGCGGTCATGGCGGAGTCGTCGAACAACTTCGTCTTCTTCCCCAACCCCGCCGATCCGCTCACGGCGCCGCATACGCTGAGCGCGGATGTCAGCCCGCGCGACAGCGCGTTCACCTATACCGGAACGCTGCAATATCAGATCACGCCCGAGACGATGGTCTTCGCGTCGGTCGCGCGAGGCTTCAAGCCGGGCGGCGTCGACCTGACCTTGCGGTCGAATCTCGACGGCCTGGTCTTCAAGCCGGAGACCAACCAGGACTATGAGGTCGGCGTGAAGTCCACCTTGCTGGACGACCGTCTCGTCATCGACGCCACGGCTTTCCACACGCTCTTCAGCAACTTCCAGGCGCTCGCCTTCAACGGAACGCAGTTCTCGACGACCAACGCCAAGGGCTTCCTGAGCCAGGGCTTCGAGCTGGAGGTGACGGCCGTTCCGGCGGACGGCCTGACGCTGCATGGCGCGGCCGCCTATGACGACGACCATTACACCAGCTTCGCGAACGGCGCGTGCCAAGTCGGCAATCCGGCCGCGCAATGCGATCTGAGCGGAAAGACCTTGCCGCAGGCACCGCACTTCACCTTCACGGGATCGATCGGCTATCGTTATCCGCTCGGTTCCACGAGTTGGCATGGGACGACGCTGGCGGAATACACCTACCGCAGCGGCGCCTACTTCAACCAGGCGCTCGACACGGCGTTGTATCAGCCCGGCTACGGCCTGGTGAATCTCCGTGCCGGCGTGGAAAGCCCGAATGGGCTCGCGATCGAAGCGTTCTCCACCAATCTGCTCGACAAGAACTACCTGCAATTCGCATTCATCGCGCCGCTCATCAGCGATGGCTATGCGGGCTTTGTCGGCGAGCCGAGGATGTTCGGCCTGAGGATCCGCCAGAGCTATTGAACTGGCGAACCTTGCACGGGGCGGCCGGCGATTCGGCCGCCCTTTTTTTCGGTGTCGCGCGATCGTTTGGCTTTTCGCATCCGGCATTTATATAGTACACTAATTCACCCATTCGGCTTATCAGGCGGTTTTCTCTCCGATGCATGCGGTACTGAGCGAAGAACAGGAGATGCTCCGCACGACGGCGGAGCGGTTGGCGCAGCGTTACGCGGTCCGCAATCCCGCCGACCTCGCCACGATAGACAGGGCGCAGAGCTGGCAGGCCGTCGCCGATGCCGGCCTGCTCGGCTTGCGCGCACGCGACGGTGCGCAGCCTTTCGTATCGGGCGTCGAGGTGATGCTGGTGGCCGAGGCGCTGGCGGGTGCGTTGACGCCGCCATCCTTCATCGGAACGATCCTCGCCGAAGAACTGCTCGCGCTTGCGGGTGTGGACGCCGAGATCGACGCGATCGCGGCGGGCAGCGCGCGCTATGCGTTGCTGCTCACCCGCGACTTGACCCAGCTCGCGGATGCTGAATCCTTCAACGGCGCCGTCGGTTTCGATGCCGACGCCGCTGGTTACGCGCTCGGTCTCAGCCGCGGCCGAGGTGGCGCACGGCTCTGCCGCTATGCAATCGCAGGCGTGTTCTCGGAACTCCAGACGCCCGACTTCACGCGTGTCTGCGTCGGTCCGGCGACCGACAAGAAGAGGCCGGAGGCCGAGCTGCTGGGGTCTGCCGTCACCGCGGAGGCGCTGGACCGGTGGCTGGCGCTCGCCCTGACGCTGACCTGCGCCGACATCGTCGGCGTCCTGCGTTCGGGCCTTCGGCAGGTCGTCGAATACTCCAAGACGCGCATTCAATACGGCGTCCCGGTGGGCTCGTTCCAGGCCGTGCAGCACATGTGCGCCGAAATGCTGGTCAAGGTCGAAGCGGCGTCCAGCATGACGCGCTACGCGGCCTGGACCGTCGATGCGCTTCCGCCCTCCGAAAGCCTGCTCGCGGCGCGCACGGCGAAGGCGCATTGCGCGGGCGCGGCGCGGTCCGTTGCCGAAACCGTCATGCAGGCCTTCGGCGGGATCGGTCAGACATGGGAGCACATCGCGCCGCTGATGAACCGCCGCGTGATGTTCGACCGCAAGCTCTTCGGCGACGAATCCCACCAACTCCTGTGCATCGCCGATGCCCGTCTGGGAGCCGCATGATGGACTACCGCGAAAACGAGCAGGAAGCGGCTTTCCGGAAGCGGGTCCATGATTGGCTCGCCGAAAACGCGCCCCGGAACTGGCAGGAAGAGGCGTCCGACGAGAAGGCGGCCGGCCGCATCACCCGGGCTTGGCACCGCAAGCTCTATGAAGCCGGCTTTATCGGCCTCTCCTGGCCCGAGGAGTATGGCGGCCGCAATCTCGGTCCCACGTTCGAGGCCATCCTGAACGACGAGCTCGGCAAGGCGGATACGCCGCGCATCTCGTTCCACAACTATCTCGGTCGCGCGATCTTCGCATTCGGCACCGAAGAACAGAAAAGGCGCTTCCTGCCGACGATGCTGAGCGGCGAGGTGCAATGGTGCCAGGGCTTCAGCGAGCCGAATGCCGGCTCCGACCTCGCGTCGCTGCGCACCTTCGCGGAACTGCGGGGCGACACCTATGTCGTCAACGGGCAGAAGATGTGGACCAGCGGCGCGCTCAATGCCGATTGGTGCCTGCTCCTCGTCCGCACCGACCGCGACGTGCCCAAGCACAAGGGCATCACCTGCCTGCTCACCTCGATCCGGGCGCCCGGCATCGACGTCCGTCCGATCCGGATTTCGGACGGCGCCCCGGAAACCTGCGAGGTCTTTCTCGACGAGGTGAAGATACCGGCCGACCAGCGTGTGGGCGATCCGGGCGCCGGCTGGCGCATCGCCATGACCGTTCTGTCTTTCGAGCGCGGCCCGGCCGACATCGGGATGATCGCGACCTACGACACGGCGCTGCGTAAGATCGAGGATCTCGCCAAGGCGCGCGGCGTCGCCGGCCAGCCGGAAGTCCGCAAGGCGCTGGCGCGCGCCTATGTGCACGGCGAAGCGCTGCGCCTCAACGTGGTCGAGCAGCTTTCGCAGCGCAGCGCCGGGCGGATGCCGGGTCCGGAAGGCTCCGTCGCGCGGCTGCTGCTCACCGAGGCGCAGCAATACATCAATCATCTGGAGCTCGAAGTCATGGGCGCGGACGCCTTCAATGGCCGCGCCACCGGGACGTTCAATTCCTACATCCGCTCGCGGACCATCAGCATCTTCGGCGGCACGAGCGAAATTCAGAAGAACATCCTGGCGAACCAGGTTCTGGGAATGCCGCGCTAGCCGCGGCCGGGAGGAATGACATGGAATTCGACTGGTCGAAGGACGAAACGGAATTTCGTTCGGCATTGAAGGACTTTCTGAGTTCCGAGCTGCCGGAGGGCTTCGATGCCTTCGACATGCCGGAGCATGATGCGAAGGAGTTCTCCAAGACGTTCGCGGTGAAGCTCGCCGAGCGCGGCTGGCTCACGCCGGCATGGCCGAAGGCGTATGGCGGCCTCGACCAGTCGCCCTGGCAGTCGCTGATCCTCAGCGAGGAGATGGTGGCGCATGGCGAACCGCGCTTCGGGCAATACATGTGCGTGAACTGGGTCGGGCCCGCGCTCATCCTCGCCGGCACGGACGAGCAGAAGGAATACCACCTCAAGCGCATCAGCCGCGGCGACGTCATGTGGTGCCAGGGCTTTTCGGAGCCCGGCGCCGGGTCCGACCTGGCCTCGCTGCGGACGCGCGCCATCTGGGACGGCAAGGACTACGTCATCAACGGCGAGAAGATCTGGACCTCCTATGCCGGCGTGGCCGATTTCTGCTTTCTGCTGGCGCGCACCGATGGTGAGGCGCACAAGCATCGCGGCATCTCGATCTTCCTGGTGCCGACCGATGCGCCGGGCCTGACCATCCGCAATATCCCCTCGCTCTTCTTCGACGGCGCGTTCAACCAATGCACCTTCGAAAACGTGCGCGCGCCCGCGTCGTGGATGCTCGGGCCGGAGAACGGCGGCTGGCCGATCATCCGCAAGCTGCTGGTGAACGAGCGTGTCGGCGTCGCCCGCTATCGCCGCGCTGCGCGCAGCCTCGAACGGGCCGCCAAGATCGCGAAGGCGGAGGGGCTGTTCGACGATCCCACCGTGCTCGAAGCCCTGGGCCGGGCGCGGGCGGCCTGCGAAGCGGCGCGGGTGCTCGTCTACCGCGTCATCGACGAGCGCGCGAAGGGCCGCTACCCCGACCTCACGGCCTATGTCTATCGCGTCGCCACGATCCGCGCGGAGCGCGCCGTCTACGAGGCGGAACTTCACATCGAGGGCCTCGCCGGCATGGCGGAGGGAAGCGTGGCCGCGAAGCAGTTCGGTCACGCGGTCACGGCCGGCGTCGCCACCGGCACGCTGGAGATGCAGCTGAACCTCATTGCGCGCGACATCGTCGGCGGCGTGGGAGCCTGACCATGGACATGGAACTGAACGAGACGCAGCGCGCGATCGAAGATTCCTGCACGCGGCTGTTCGCCAGGAAAGCGGGCCCCTCGCGGGCGCGCCTCCTCCGTGCGGAGGGCGGCTTCGACCGGCCGCTGCTCGAAGAGATGCAGAGCGCCGGTTTTCTCGATCTGTTCGATGATGCGGAGACCGGGCCGCTCGCGGCGGCGCTCGTCACCGAATGGGCGTCGACGGCTGCGGCGCTGGCGCCGATCGGACAGCGTGCACTCATCGCCCCCGCCGCCATGTCCGACATCCCGCCGCTGGTGGTCGCGGTCGGCGAGAAGGGCAGGAAGGGTCCGGTGCGCTACGCTGCCGAGGCCGACCTTCTGATCCTTCTCGACGGGGACGATGCGCAAGCCGTCCGCAAGGGCGACTTCGTCGCGGAGCCGGTGGACTCCAAGTTCGGCTATCCCATGGCGCGCATCGCATCGGCAAAGGGAACGGCGCTTGCCGCCGGTTCCGGTCGCACGGCGCGCAACTGGTGGCGGGTCGCCATCGCCGCCGAGGTGGCCGGCATCGGCCGCGCGGCGCTCGATCTGACCATCCGCTACCTCAAGGACCGGGTGCAGTTCGACCGGCCCATCGCATCCTACCAGGCGATTCAGCATCGGCTCGTCGACTGCCACGTCTCGACCGACGCGGTGCAGTGGGCGGCGCGTGAGGCCGCCTATCACCGCGCGCCGGACGAGCTCGCGGCGAGCGCGGCCATCGCGGCGGAGGAAACCGCGTATCGCCTGTTCTACGAAATGCATCAGCTCACCGGCGCGATCGGCTTCACGCGTGAATACGATCTCCATCTGTGGACCATGCGTCTGCAGACGCTCCGCCAGGAGGCCGGCGGCATCAACAGCCATGCCCACGATCTTGTCCATGCGCGCTGGGGCTGAGGAAACGACGATGACCGGTTACGACGCCTTCCAATACGTCCTCGCGAAGCTCGACGGGCACGTCCTGACCATGACGTTCAATCGTCCGGGGCAGCTCAATGCGGTGAACGGCGACATCCACGGCGACTTGACGCAGATCCTCGCGTTGGCGGCGAAGGATCGCGACGTCCGCGCCATCGTCCTGCGCGGAGAGGGCAGGGCTTTCTGTGCCGGCGGCGACGTCGGCACGATGGAAGGCTCCAAAGCCGCCGGCGAAGGACCCAATCATGCGGAGCGGGTGCGCGAAACGCTGACCGCCGCCAAGCTCGTCGACGAATTCCTCGCGGTGGAGGTGCCTATCGTCGCCGCCGTTCAGGGCTATGCGATGGGACTGGGCGCGACGATCGCGCTGCTTTGCGACGTGCTCATCATGGCTGACGACGCGCAGATCGCCGATACCCACGTGAACATCGGCGTGGTGCCCGGCGACGGCGGCGCCGTCCTGTGGCCGCTGATGATGACCTTCGGCGCCGCCAAATGGTACCTGATGACGGGCGAGCGCATCAGCGGCACGGAGGCCGTCCGCCTCGGCCTCGCGCTGAAATCCGTCCCCGCCGACAGGCTGGCCGATGAAGCGCATGCCCATGCGGCCAAGCTCGCCCGGCTGGCGCCCATGGCGGTGAAGGGGACCAAGGCCACGCTGAACAAGATCATCCGCGAGCGCATCAACCTGGTGCTCGACACGGGCCTGCTTCTCGAAGGCGCCTGCTTCATCAGCGACGACCACAAAGAAGCCATCGCCGCCTTCCAGCAGAAACGCCCTGGCACATTCACCGGACGCTGACATGACCATGATTTCCTTAGACGCGCAGGCGGATGACCGCCTGCTGCGCATGCTCAACCCGCGCTCGATCGCCATCGTGGGCGCGACGGACCGCATGCCCAGCATCGGCGGCTACGTGACGTCGAACATCGCCCGCTCGTTCAAGGGCGAGGTCCTGCCGATCAACCCGCGCAGCCCCACGGTCCAGAACCTGAAAGCCTATCCCAGCGTCGATGCCATGCCGGCCGATGTCGATCTGGTGATGGTCGTCATCCCCGCGGAAGGCGTCGCGCCGATCCTGGAATCCTGTGCGGCGAAGAATGTCGGCGGCGCGGTCGTCATCACCTCGGGTTTCGCCGAGGTCGGCGAGGCGGGCGCCAAGCTGCAGGACGAGATCGCCGCCATCGCGCGCCGGACCGGTCTTCGCGTGATCGGCCCGAACTGCATCGGCTTCATGAATTCGCACCGCGACGTGATGGCCAATTTCGTCCTGGATCCGGGCGATTCCATCCCGCCGCCCGGTCCCGTCGCGCTGGTGTCGCAGAGCGGCGGCTTCGGCGGCTACATGGTGCGCAAGGCGCTGACCGCCGGGCTCAATGTCGGCTGGTTCGTCAGCACGGGCAACGAGGCGGACGTGAACATCGCGACGGTGCTGCGCACGCTGGTCGAAGCACCCGAAGTGCGCACATTGCTCGCTTTCAGCGAGACGCTGCGCGATCCGGACAGGTTCATGGCGTTCGCGCAACGCGCCGCCGAGCTCGACAAGCCCGTCGTCATCCTGAAGGCGGGCCGTTCCAACGAGGCGGCGCGCGCCGCGCAGGCGCATACCGCGTCGCTCGTCGGCTCCGCACAGGCGTTCGACGCGGTCTGCCGCCAATACGGCGTGTTCTCGGTCTCCTCGCTGGAGGAGATGCTGGATCTCGGCTTGATCTTCCAAGGCGGAAGGCGGGCGCGGGGAAACCGCGTGAGCATCATCACGGGTTCGGGCGGCGCGGGCGTGATGCTGACGGACGCCTGCGCGTTGGAAGGCCTTGCCGTTCCGGTTCTGCCGAGGGAGGACCAAGAAGCGCTGCTCGAGCGCATGCCCAAGCCCTTTTACGGTTCGGTGGCGAATCCCGTCGACGTCACGGCGCAGGCGCTCGCCAACCCGGCCACGATGCCGGCCGTTCTCAAGGCGGTGGCCGACAGCAAGGGTGGCGACATGCTGGCGCCGGTCATCATCGGCAATCCGAATGGTCAGCAGATGTATATCGATTTCTTCCGCGGCACCGACAAGCCGGTGGCGATCACCTCCACGCTGCTCGGCGCCGATCTCCTCGCCGCGGGGGTTCCGACCTTTACCGATCCTCGTCGCGCGGCGCATGCGCTGGCCGCGCTGGCGGATTTTTCGCAGCGGTCGAGGCGTCCCATCGCGACGGCGGACTGGAAACCGGATCCAAAGCGCGCGGCGGCGGCCCGTGCGATCGTCGCCGAAGGCGAGGGCCGATCATGTCTGCTGGAGAGCACCGCGAAGACGCTGCTGTCGCTCTACGGCGTTGTTGCGCCGCGCGAGACTTTCGTGCGCGGCGTGGAGGAGGCAGTCCGCGCGGCGGAGGAGATCGGCGGCAAGGTCGTGCTCAAGATCATGTCCTACGACCTGCCGCACAAATCCGACGTCGGCGGCGTGCGCCTGGCCATTCAGGGTCCGGATGCGATGCGCGATGCCTATGCGGGCATGATGGACGATGTGCGCAAGCTCGCGCCCCAGGCGCGCATAGAAGGCGCGCTGGTACAGGCGATGGTTCCGGCGCGTCTGGAAATGCTCTGCGGCATGAAACGCGATCCGGTGTTCGGCCCCATCGTCGCGATCGGGCTTGGCGGCGTCCTGGTCGAGATTCTGGGCAGCGCGGCCTTGCTGCGCGCGCCATTCGACGGCGACGCGGTCGTCGTGGCGCTGCAGGGCCTGCTGGGCGGGCGTCTGCTGGGCGGGACACGCGGCCTGACGCCGGCAGAGGTTCAGGAATTGGCCAGGCTCGCAGTGGCGCTGGGCGACATCGCGCTCGAACTCCCGGAAATCTCCAGCGCCGAAATCAACCCGATCCGCGTCGCGGCCGGAGCCGCGATCGCCGCCGACGCGCTCATAACGCTGGACTAACGGATGGAGCGCGGCGCGCGCGACGGCGGCTCGGCACGCGCGATCAGACGACGAAGCGCTCGGTGTGGCCGAACCCCTTGGAATAGTCGAGCAGATAGACGACCGATGGCGTGACGCGAAAAAGCGTGAGGTCGCCGGCATCGGTCGATACGAAGCGGCCGATCTGGGGAAATTTCGCGAACATCAACTGTCCCACATGCTGTGCCTCGCTCGCATCGGTGACCTGCCGCGCGGTTCCGGCCAGCGACAGGCCTTTGATCTCCTCCCATGAACGGTACGTGCAGTTGACGGTGAGGGACACTTTGTCGTTCCGGCCGATATTGTGGGCCTTCTGCGACTGCGCCCCGGTTCCGAAATAGATCGTCAGGCCGTCATTGACGAAGCTGACCGTGGTTGCCTGCGGATAACCGTCTTCGCGCATCGTCGCGATGGTCATGTCCGGCACGGTTCCGAGGATCTCGAGGACCGCAGCCTTCGTCGCGTTGTCCATGGCGCACCGAAAGAAAAGACGCCGGCGAATATCGCCGCCCCGCGGCAAGCGGGGTTGACGCAGATCAAAGGTCGGCTGCGAAACGCGCTGCGGCGATTTGGCGAAAGTCCGCCCGCGATGTAACCTTTGTCCCGGCTCCCACGAATGTGATCTCGAAGGCGGCGGCTTGGTCGAAGCGGAAGCGGAACTGAAAGCGCTGATGGTCCGGTCGCTGGCCGGCGACGGCGCGGCCTATGCCGAGTTGCTGCGCAAGCTGCAAATGCATTTGCGCGCCTATTACCGGCGGCGCCTGGGCAGCGCGGCGGAGGCGGAGGACCTGCTCCAGGAAACGTTGATCGCCATGCATACCCGCCGCGCCACCTACGATCCGTCCCGTCCCTTCACCGCCTGGGTGCATGCGATCGCGCGCTACAAGCTGATCGACTTCTATCGCCGCAACCGGCGCCGGGCTGAGGATCCGCTGGACGATCCCGACATCCTGTTCGGCTCGCAGGAGTCCGAGGCCGCCGAAGCGCAGCTCGACGTCGAGCGCCTGCTGAGCCGCCTGCCGGAGAAGACCCGCCGCCTGATCCGCGACACCAGGATCGAAGGTCTCTCGACGGCGGAAGCGGCGGCACGCCACGGCATCTCGGAATCGGCCGTCAAGGTCGGCGTGCATCGCGGCCTCAAAGCGCTTGGGTCGAGCCTGGAGGAGGGCGAATGAGGACCGACGATCTGATCGCCGCGCTCTCCGCCGATGTGGATCCGATGCCGCGCCGCGCCGTCGGCCGCCATCTCGCGCTCGGATTGGGCACAGGCGTGGCGATCTCCGCGGCGCTTCTGGTGCTGTGGCTCGGCGTGCGCACGGATCTGATGCACGCGCTGGCCTCCGGACCGTTCTGGATGAAATTCGTCTACGCCGCGAGCGTCGCGGTGCTCGGCTTCGGCCTGATCGACCGCCTGGCGCGGCCGGACGGGGAGGGCGGGGTGTTCGGACCACTCATCCTCGCGCCGCTCGGCGTGATGATCGCGCTGGCGCTCTATCAGTTGGCGGGCGCGTCGGCGGCTGAGCGCATGGCGCTGATGATGGGCCACTCGTCCCAGGTCTGTGCCCGCAACATCGTCGTTCTCTCGGCTCCGATCTTCCTGGGATTGTTCTGGAGCTTGCGGGCGCTGGCGCCGACGCGGCTGACCCTGGCGGGCACGGTGGCGGGGATCGTCGCCGGCGCCGCCGGAACCGCCATCTACGCCTTTCACTGCAATGAGAGCGCGGCGCCCTTCGTCGTCATCTGGTACACGCTCGGCATCGCCGCCGTCGGCCTGATCGGCGCCTTGCTGGGCCGGCTGATGCTGCGCTGGTGATCTGCGACGACGGTGTAACCGTAAAGCCGTCCGAGACGAATGACGTCCGATACCCTCCTTGCGGGGAGGATGGATGGAGACCACCATGCTGCGTCCGCTTCGCAATTTCGTCCTGGCCGCCGCGCTTTGCGGATTGTCCGCCGCCTGCGGCGACGCCATCGACAAGCCGATTCCCGTCGCTGCGGTCGACCAGCCCAAGGCCGGCGCGCCTGCGAGCGAGACGGCGGTCCTCGCCGGCGGCTGCTTCTGGGGCTTGCAGGGCGTGTTCGAGCATGTGAAGGGCGTGACCAGGGTCGTGGCCGGCTATTCCGGCGGCGCCAGGGAAACCGCGATCTACGAGCTCGTCGGCAGCGAGACCACCGGCCATGCCGAATCCGTCGAGATCACCTTCGACCCGCGCCTGGTGTCCTATGGCGAGATCCTCCGGGTCTATTTCGCGGTGGCGCACGACCCGACGGAACTGAACCGCCAGGGCCCGGACAGCGGCACGAGCTATCGCTCCGAGATATTCTTCGCCTCGCCGCTGCAGGAGAAGATCGCCCGCGCCTATGTCGCCCAGCTCGGCGCCGCACATGTCTATGACGGCCCCATCGTCACCCGGATCGAGCCGCTCAAGGGCTTCTATTGGGCCGAGGGCTATCACCAGGACTTCCTGATCCACAACCCCGATTACCCCTACATCCGGATCAACGATATGCCGAAGATCGACGCCCTGAAGCGGGTCCTGCCGGCGCTCTATAGCGGCAGGCCCGTGATGCTGGCGGCTGCCAGGTAGCTGCCACATTTGGGGGAACTTCCTGCTACGGTTGCCGTTGAGCTTAGGCAGCCGAAGGTAAAACCCTATGCCCAGAGAGGCGATTATCCCCGCCGCGCAAGCGGCGGACGCGGCAGCGTTGCTGTTGGCCGACTACGCGGCCGTGCGCCGCCATACCGAGGCGCTGGCCGCGCCGCTCGGCGTCGAGGACCAGAACATCCAGTCGATGCCTGATGCCAGCCCGACCAAGTGGCATCTGGCGCACACGACTTGGTTCTTCGAAACGGTCGTGCTCGGCAAGTTCGCGAAGGATTATCGCCCGTTCGATCCGGCCTATGCCTATCTCTATAATTCCTATTACGAGGGGCTTGGGCCGCGCCATCCGCGGTCGCAGCGCGGCCTGCTCAGTCGCCCGCCGGTCGAAGACATCGTCGAGTACCGCCTGCATGTCGATGAGGCGATGGCGCGGCTGATCGAGGAGCGGGCGTCGGAGGTCGCGCCGCTGGTGACGCTCGGCCTGCATCACGAACAGCAGCATCAGGAGCTGATCCTGACCGACATCCAGCATGCCTTCTTCTCCAATCCGCTGCTCCCGGCCTATGCGGCGGAGCGGACGGCGCCGGACGCGGCGGCAACGCCGCTCGCATGGCGGGATCACCCCGGCGGGATCGTGGGCATCGGGCATGCGGGTGGCGGCTTCGCTTTCGACAATGAAGGCCAGCGGCATGACGTGCTGCTGCGACCCTTTCGCATCGCGGCGCGGCCGGTCAGCAACGGCGAATTCCTCCAATTCATCCGGGACGGCGGCTATCGGCGTCCCGAATTCTGGCTGTCCGACGGCTGGGCCATGGTCCAGCGCGAACAACTCAACGCACCGCTCTATTGGCTCGGCGAACGCGGCGGCTGGCGCAGCTTCACGCTTTGCGGGGCCGGGCCGCTTGAAGAGCATGCGCCGGTTTCCCATGTGAGCTTCTACGAAGCGGCGGCCTATGCCGCCTGGGCCGGCGCCCGTCTGCCGACCGAATTCGAGTGGGAAGCCATGGCGCCGCGTCTGGGAGAGCAGGGCAAGGTTTGGGAGTGGACGCGCTCCTCCTACGACCCCTATCCGGGCTACCGGCCGTTCGACGGCGATGTCGTCGAATACAACGGCAAGTTCATGAGCGGCCAGGTCGTGCTGCGTGGCGGTTCGGTCGCGACGCCGCCGGGCCATATCCGCGCCACCTATCGCAACTTCTTCCCGCCGTCTGCCCGCTGGCAGTTCAGCGGCATCCGTCTCGCAGGTGATCTATGAGTCCCGTCGCCCTTGCCGTCCGCGCCCGCCATTCGGAGAACGCGTTCGCCGACGCGCTGCTCGATGGCCTGACGCGCCATCCGAAAAGCATCCCCGCCAAGTTCTTCTACGACGCCGCCGGTTCCGAGCTGTTCGAGCGCATCACGCGCCTGCCGGAATACTATCCGACGCGCACGGAGCTTTCGATCCTCGAGACGCATATCGCCGAGGTGGCGTTCCTGATGGGGCCGAATGCGGAGCTGGTGGAGTTCGGCGCCGGCGCGCTGCGCAAGGTGCGCCTGCTGCTCGATGCCCTGCGCAGCCCGCGCTCCTATCTGCCGATCGACATCTCCGGCGATTACCTGCTGGAGGTGGCTTCGGCGCTGGAAGCCGATTATCCCGGCCTCAAGGTGAAGCCGGTGATCGGCGATTTCACCCGGCCGATGGCGCTGGGTCCGCTCGGCGTCGGCGCGATGCGCCGCGTCGGCTTCTTCCCCGGCTCGACGATCGGCAATTTCACCCGCCCCGATGCAGTGAGCTTCCTGCGCCATGCGCGGCAGACGCTGAACGGCGGCGGCCTGCTGATCGGCGTCGACCTGGTGAAGGACCCGGCGATCCTCCATGCCGCCTATAACGACGCGGAAGGCGTGACCGCGGCGTTCAACAGGAACCTGCTGCTGCGCGCCAACCGCGAAGCGGGCGCCGATTTCGATCCGGACGCCTTCTGGCATCACGCGAGCTACAATCCGCTGGCCCAGCGCATCGAGATGTACCTGATCAGCGCCAGGCGCCAGACCGTGCGCATCTGCAACGAGTCGATCACCTTTGCCGAGGGCGAAGCGATCCATACCGAGGACTCGCACAAATACACCTTGAACGGCTTCCGCGCGGTCGCGGCCGAAGCCGGCTATGTCCCGCGCCGGGTGTGGACGGACGAGATGAATCTATTCTCGGTGCAGTGGCTGGAAGCGATTTAGCTGTGTTCACCTCCCCGCGCAGCGGGAGATGATTTCTCCCTCGCATCAACCCCGCGGCGGCATCGGCGTCACCAGCATATGGCTGGAACCGGTCGCCAGCAGGCGCCCGTCCTCGGACCAGATCCGTGCCAGGCCATGGATCAGCCCGCCGCGCGCCACCGGCGCATGCACGTCCGCCAGCAGCCAGTCCGCCGTGCCCGGCATCTCGTGGAACCAGACCGAGACGTCCAGGCTGGGCGCGATATAGTTCGGGTAGCCGTCCTTCAGGCCGCGGTGATGCGCCGGCCATTGCAGCGTGTCGATCAGGACCAGCGGGCGCGCGCAATCCAGGAAGAGATCGCTCTCCGCCGCGAAGTCGGGATATCGATACCATTCCTGGATCACCGCGCCGCCGGGATGCGGATTCTCGCGCGTATAGAGCTTGGTCGGCTTGCACGCGATGTTGTCCCAGAAATTGAACGCGTCCGACTGGCGCCCCACGAGCTCGATATACGTCTTGAGCGCCGCGGGCTTCGGCAGGTCGGGCATCGTCAGCTCGTTGCCGTCGGGACCTGCGCTGCGGTCGGTCGTCCAGACCTGTGCCTGCAGGAAGCGCTTGCCGCCCTGCACCAGGGCGACATTGATGCACCAGGCCGTGCGACCCTGCTTCACCGGCTCGACGACCGCCTCGGCCTCTTCGAACTTGCCGGCTGAGAGATATTGCACGGAAATCCCGGACGGCCGGTGGCCCGGCGGCGCCACCTTGCCGGCGGCGCGCAGCGCGATGGCCGCGACATAGCCGCCATTCGGTCCCCAGATGTTCCAGTCGCGCGACAGGCTGGCGAAGAACGTTCCGTCGCGTTCGGTGATCGCGGTATCGACCTGCAACTTGCCCATGACACCCCCTCGGAATCGTCCGAAGGATACCCCGGCGGCATGGTCGCGGGAACCGCTATGCCCGCGGCGCGCTATCACGCCATGCAACTGGTCGACGACACTGGACGAATCGCCGACCCGCAGGCTGCGGCCGGTGCCGCCGGCTTGCGCTACGTCTCGGGTGAGGATAGCGGCATCGCCCGCCACCGCGCCGGCAGGGGCTTTTTCTATACGGGTAGCGGTGGCGGCAAGGTGCGCGACCCCGCCACGCTGGAGCGCATCCGCAAGCTCGCCATTCCGCCGGCCTGGGAAAACGTTTGGATCTGCCCGCAGGCGAACGGCCATATCCAGGCCACCGGCGTCGACGCACGAGGCCGCAAGCAGTACCGCTACAACGACGATTTCCGCGCCCTGCGCGAGACCGCGAAGTTCGAACACATCCTGATCTTCGCCCAGGCGTTGCCGAAGATACGCGAAACCGTCGCGCATGACATGGCGCGCCACGGCCTGCCGCGCGAGAAGGTGCTTGCCGCGGTGGTGCACCTGCTCGAGACCACGCTGGTGCGCGTCGGTAACAAGGACTACGCCAAGGACAACGGCAGCTACGGCCTCACCACGCTGAAGAACCCGCATGTCGCGGTGGAAGGCGGCGCGTTGCGCTTCCGCTTCAAGGGCAAGAGCGGCAAGGAATGGAAGCTGAAGCTGCAGGACCGCCGCGTCGCCAAGGTCGTGCGCGCCTGCCAGGAACTGCCGGGGCAGCAGCTCTTCGAATATCTCGGGGAAGACGATGCCCCGCACGGCGTCGGCTCGTCGGACGTGAATGCCTATCTCAAGGAAATCACCGGCCGCGACATCACCGCCAAGGATTTCCGCACCTGGTTCGGCACGGTGGCGGCCGCCGTCGCGCTGCACGAACGCGCGGCGGGCGAGACCGTCTCGACCAAAAAGACGTTGCGCGAGGTGATCGGCTCAGTCGCGGCGCGGCTCGGCAACACGCCGGCGGTATGCCGCAAATGCTATATCCATCCCGAAGTGATGACGGGCTACGACCTGCGCGCTCTGAACCTGCGTGTCCGTTCCCGCGCCAAAAAACACGCGCTGAGCGGCGAAGAAGCGGCGGTGTACCGCTTTTTGACGGCGCGTCTGAACTGACCGGTGGCGGCTTGCGGCGCCTGAAGGGGGATGGCGGCTTGACTCACGCATAGCCGGTTGGGTATATGTATTACCAATAGCCAACGAGTTATTGATTGAATGGCGGCCGCGCACGACGCTCTCTTTCGAATATTGGCCGATCCGACACGGCGGGCGATCTTCGAGCGCCTGTGCCGCGAAGGCGAGAAGACGGTCGGGGCGCTGACGGCGCGGGCCGGGATTTCGCAGCCGGCGGTTTCAAAGCATCTCGGCGTCCTGAAACAGGCGGGCCTGGTCCGCGACCGGCCCGATGGCCGCCAGACGCATTACAGCGCGCAGCTCAGTGCCTTGGCGCCGCTGATCGACTGGACGAGCCGAATGACCGGCTTCTGGGAGAAGCGGTTCGACGCCCTCGAAGACCTGCTGAAGAGGATGGACCAATGAGCGAAACGCGCTCCGTTGTCGTCGAACGCGAGATGCCCCACCCGCCGGAAAAGCTCTGGCGCGCGCTCACCCAGCCGCATCTGATCGCGGAATGGCTGATGCAGAACGACTTCGCGCCCATCGTGGGCCGCAGCTTCAAGTTTCGCGAAACGTATCTCCCGAACGGCGGGCTGGATTGCGAAGTCCTCGCCGTCGAGCCGAACCGGACGTTGTCCTACACTTGGAATTCCACCAGCGACGACGCGGCCTTCGCCCTGAACAGCGTGGTGACCTTCACACTCACGCCGACGCCGAGCGGAACGCTTCTGCGCATGGAACAGTCCGGCTTCCGCCCCGAGCAGAAACAGGCCCTCGGCGGCGCCAATTTCGGCTGGCAGAAATTCCTGACGAACCTGGAGCAGGCTCTGGCGCGGCTGGATTGACGCCTGCCGGCCGTCTTCGAAGGAGATTCCATTGAATCGGAAGAGCGATGAAGTCTTGCCCTCCCGGCGGATCGATGCGCGGATCAGAGAACTCGGCGATTGGCGGGGCGAGACGCTGGCGCGGGTCCGTACGCTCATCAAGCAGGCCGATCCCGACGTGATCGAGGAATGGAAGTGGCGGGGCGTGCCGGTGTGGGAAGATGCCGGCATCATCTGCACGGGCGAGACCTACAAGGCCGTGGTGAAGCTGACCTTTGCCAAGGGCGCGTCACTTGCGGACCCCGCCAGGCTTTTCAATTCGAGTCTCGATGGCAACACGCGGCGCGCGATCGATCTTCGCGAGGGCGATAAGATCGACGGCAAGGCGCTGAAGACGCTCATCCGCGCCGCAGTCGATCTCAATCGGAGCAAGACGTCTGCGAAAGCGCGCGCAAGCAGGAAGGTGGGGGAGAAGTCTTAAATCCCGCCATCGAGGAATTCGAACACGCTCGCCTTGAACAGCGCGTGCGCGATGATCGAGAAATGGTCGACGCCTGGCACGCGCACGGCACGGCCGTCGGGAAATGCCTTCGCCAGCGGCTCCGGATCGCCGGCCAACTCATCGCGCGCGCCCGCCACCACCAGAACCGGCACCGCCAGCTTGTCGACATCGGCCCGCGTGAACGGCAAATCGGCCGCGCGCGTCAGCGCCGCGAGCGCGAAGCGGTCCTCGCCCTGGTCGTCGGCGAATTGCCGGAAGCTCTTCAGCATCGGCTCCCGGATGCTCTCCACATCGGCTGCCTCCATCGCCTCGGCCATCGGATGGCCGGGCTCGGGCCGTTCGAACAGTTTCTCGCCCACCCCGCCCAGGGTCAGCGTCGCGACGCGCTCGGGCGCGCGCAGCGCCGCCGCCAGCGCGGTGCGCGATCCCATCGAGAAGCCGAGGATATGGGCGCGGGGAATCGCCAGATGATCCATCAACGCAAGGATGTCGCCTGCCATCGCGTCGCGGCCATAAAGCGCTGGATCGTGCGGTTTGGCGCTTTCGCCGTGGCCGCGCGCATCCATCGCCACCACGCGCATGCGCCGCCGCTCCAGCGCGCCATACCAGCCCAGCCGCCGCCAGTTCTCCGTCCGGTTGGAGGTGAAGCCGTGCAGCAGGATCATCGGCCGGCCTTCGCCCGGGGCCGCGATATCGTCGTAAGCGAGCGTCAGCCCGTCATTCTCGAAAGTCGCCATGGCGATATTGTCGAGCGAAACCCGGTGCTTCGCAACCGACATGGATTGTCATCCCGGCCGAGCGCAGCGAGAGCCGGGACCCATCGCGCCTGCGGCTGGATGGGTCCCGGCTCTGCGCGATGCGTCCGCATGGCTTGGCCGGGATGACGGCGAAGCGGCTAATCCGGTTTGAAGCCCAGCGCCACGCCGTCCATGCAATAGCGCAGTCCGGTCGGCTTCGGGCCGTCGTCGAAAAGATGGCCCAGATGGCCGGCGCAGCGGCGGCAATGGACTTCGGTCCGGCTTTCGATCCAGGAGCCGTCCGTCGTGGTCTCGACCGCATGCGGCAGCGGCGCCCAGAAGCTCGGCCAGCCCGTTCCGCTATCGAACTTGGTGTTGGAGGCGAACAAGGGCAGGGCACAGCCGGCGCAGGTGAAGATGCCCCTGCGATGTTCGTTGAGCAGCGGACTGGTATAGGGATACTCCGTCCCCTGCTGGCGCAGCACGTCGTAAGCCGCGGGCGACAGGCGCTTGCGCCATTCCGCGTCGCCGAGCTTGCGCCAATCGGCGTCGCTCATGGGCGCTGTGGCGCGCGCTGGCGCGAGCCCCAGCGTGGCGGCTGCGCCGCCGAGCATCAATCCCGTGAGAAAGTCGCGCCGGTTCGTCATGCTCGGTCTCCTCAAGTCTTGTCCTGGTCCACCATGCGCATCACGTCGGCGGAGGATCCGGCCGGCGCGGCGACCTCGACGATGCGGTCGTCGACGTCGTCATATTCGAGGCGCAGGGCTTTGCTCATCACCGCATGCATGTCGTACATGCCCACGATGTAGGTGAGTTCGAGGATCTCTTCGTCGCAGAGATGTTTCTTGAGCGCGACGAAGATCCCGTCGGCGACCCGGCCGCCTTGCAGGACCATCGCGTCGGTATAGGCGAGCACGGCGCGCTCGGCCGGGCCGTAGCAATCGGCGACCGGCCAATGCGGGATGGATGCGATCTGCTCCTCGCCGAGACCGACGCCGCGCGAGGCCTTGCAGTGCTGCGAATAGACGAACTGGCTGCCGCGGGCCCAGCCGGCGCGGGTCTGCCCCAATTCGCGCAGCTTGGGATCGAGCTTGCGCTTGCCGCGATAGAATTGGAAACCGGCGACCGCGTGGTCGAAGGCATCGGGGGAGATGGCGAACACGGTCCACCAATTGCCCGGCGTGCCGGTGTCGGTGCCGGGCTGCGCGACGGGATCGCGCGCGCCGAACAGCGATCGGTAGATGGCCTTGGCGAAGGGGTGGGCGGCATCTTTCCCGACCTGGCGCAATCTCGGCATGGTTTCGCTCCCTATTTCGTGCCCGCGAGCGCTTTGGTTACAGCCAGAAGCTCGGGCAGTTTCATGATCTCGTTGTAATGGCCGAAGCTGGAGCGGTTGCCGTCCAGCATCTTACGTTCGCCGCGGAGAAGCAGATCATAGATCTCCTCCAATCGTTTCGTGACGCCGAGCAGCGCCGAGATCGGATAGAGCACGACGCGGTAGCCCAGGGCGTCCAGCTCCGCCACGCTCAGCAGCGGCGTCTTGCCGTCCTCGACCAGGTTGGCGAGCAGCGGCACACCCTTGAAGGTCTCGGCGACGCGGCGCAACTCTTCTTCCGAGCGCGGCGCTTCGATGAAGAGCATGTCGGCGCCGGCCTCCAGGAAAGCCTCGCCGCGCGCCAGCGCTTCGTCGAGGCCGTGCGTCGCGCGGGCATCGGTGCGCGCCACGATCTTGAACGCCTTGCTGTCGCGCGCCGCGGCCGCGGCGCGGATCTTCTGCGCGGCGTCCTCTTTCGGGACGACCTCCTTGTCCTCCATGTGGCCGCAGCGCTTGGGCAGCACCTGGTCCTCGAGCTGGATCGCCGCGGCGCCGGCGCGCTCATAGGCGCGCGCGAGCTTCGCCGCGTTGAGCGGCCCGCCATGGCCGTTGTCGCCGTCCGCGATCAGAGGAACGCCGTCGCAGGCGCCTGCGATGACGCCGACGCGGTCGATCATTTCGCTCGCGCTGACGAGCCCGATATCCGGCACGCCGAAGCCCGCGCCCGCGACGCCGAAGCCGGTCATATAGAGCGCTTGTGCGCCGGCGCGCGCCGCGACCCGGGCCGATAAAGCATCGTGCACGCCGGGAACAACGGTTGCGTGCGGCCCGGCGAGAATCGCATCGAGGGTGTTCGGTTCCATGGCGGCTCGAATTTAATCCTTTGCGGTAGCGGGAACGTGGGACGCGGCCTGTCGTTCTCTGTGAGAATTCCACTCAGATCATGGAGACGGCAATGGACAAGGATCGTATCGAAGGTTCCGCGACGCAAGCCAAGGGTGCCATCAAGGAAGCCGTGGGCAAAGTGACCGGCGATGCCAAGCTCAAGACCGAGGGCGCGACCGACAAGCTCAAGGGCAAGGCTCAGAACGCCATCGGCGGTCTGAAAGACGCCGCCCGCGACGCCGCCGATTAATTTTCGTTCGCGCGGAACGATGGAAGAGCCCGGCGAAAGCCGGGCTTTTTCATTTGGAGGGCGCGCCAGGCTCGAGACCGCAAATGTGGTCGAATTTGCGGATGAAGCCTTCCTGGAGCGGACGCTCGGCGGTCAGGCGGTCGCGATAGCGCTTGATGAATGTGTCGAGGTCGCGCTGGAAGCCATGGCGGTAGAGAATTTTTTCCTTGAAATCGATGGTCGAAGCTACGTCGGGCTTGTGAGTTCTGATCCGCCAGCCGTTCTTCGTCTGCGCTTCGTGCAACAGGCCGCAGCGGATCGCCGTATAGAAATCCTCCGCCGCCTCCTTGCTAAAGGATTTCGCGAAAGGTTGCTCCTGGGTGAGAAACCTGACGAACAACTGGTGACTGTTGGAATACTCGAAGGCGGTAAGCGCCTTTGAATAGCGGAAGTTCTTGCCAGCCACCGCGGCCGCGAGAAATTCGAGCAGGGCGCATTGGATCGTCACGATCGAAAAGCCTTCGCCGTTACTCGCTTCGCTCGACTGGAGCACGCCGAGCGGCTTCATGTAACGCGCGAGGATGCGCTCGTGGAAATATTCGGTGCCGGCCCTGCGCCATAGAACCGGATCGCGCGATCCCGCCAGCATCTTGCGGAAACTAAGCCAGTCTTTGACTGTCCTGGTTCCGGCGATCTTGGTGTTTGGATCCATGCGCGCCACACCCTCGCTGCGGCAACTCAGCCGGCGACTGCCTCCTGGAATTGCAGCTCGTAGAGCGTCTTGTACAGCCCGCCCCTCGCGATCAGCTCCTGATGGGTGCCGATCTCGCGAACCCTGCCATCCGTTAGCACCACGATGCGATGGGCGTCCTTAATAGTTTGTAAGCGGTGCGCGATGATCACCGAGGTGCGGCCCTCGGTGAGCTTCAGCAGCGCGTCCTGGATCACCAGCTCGGTCTCGGTGTCGATGCTCGCGGTCGCCTCGTCGAGCACCAGCACTTCCGGGTTCATCGCCAGCACCCGCGCGAAGGCGAGAAGCTGCCGCTGGCCGTGGCTGAGATTGCGGCCGCGCTCGTTCAGCGGCGTGTCATAGCCCTGCGGCAGGGCGCGGATGAACGGATCGGCATGCACCAGCTTGGCGGCATGCTCCGCCGCCGCGCGGGTGATGCGCGGGTCGTTGAGCGCGATGTTGTCGTAGACCGTGCCGGAGAAGATGTGGAAGTCCTGCAGCACCACGCCGATCCGCGTGCGGATGTCTGACGGCTTGATCTGCATGATGTCGATGTTGTCGAGGAAGATGCTGCCGTCGGGCACGTCGTAGAAGCGGCAGAGCAGGCGGATCAGGCTGGTCTTGCCCGAACCCGTCGGTCCCACGATGGCGATGCGCTCGCCCGGAGCGATGGTGAAGCTCACATCCTTCAGGATCTTGTGCTCGGGGTTGTAGGCGAAGTCGAGGTGGCGGAATTCCACCTTGCCGTGCAGGTCCGCCGGCAGCGGCGTGGGGTGCTCGGGTTCCTTCAGCGCCTCGTTCCAGTCGAGCGCCTGGAAGATGCGCTCGCCGCTCGCCATCGCGCGGAAGACGATGTTCCACTGTTCGCCCATCGCGACGATCGGGCGGAACAACATGTCGAGGAACTGAGTGAACAGCAGCAGCGTGCCCACCGTCATCGCCTGATGCAGCACCAGATGGCCGCCGAACCACACGATGGCCGCGATGCCGATATAGTTCATCCCGTCGATGAACGGCCCGTAGAAGCTTTCGATAGTCAGCGCCTTCACCTCGGTGACGCGGTTCTGGGTGTTGATCGCGCTGTAGCGCTCGAAGTTCAGCTTCTCGCGGCCATAGAGCTGCACGACCTCGATGCCCGACAGGTTCTCCTGCAAATTCTCGTTCAGCCGCGAGACGCTCAGGCGGATGATGCGGTAGAGCGGCCGCGACATGCGGCGGAACATCCAGGTGAAGAATCCCGCGATCGGCATCACCGGCAGCAGCTCGAAGGTGAGCGTGGGCGACAGGGTCAGCATGATCGAGATCGCCACGAAGAACGGCACGAACTGTCCTGCAAGCTGGCCGAAGCCGGCGAACAGCTCGAACAGGGTCTCCACGTCGTTGGCGACGCGTGTCATCACCCGCCCGACCGCGACGCGGTCGTAGAAGCTCGACGGCAGGTGCTCGAGATGCTCGAACAGGTCGCAGCGCAGGTCGCGCAGCGTGTTCAGCGTGGCGCGCCCGAACAGGATGCCGAAGCCGCGGCCCAGCGCGGCGGCGAGCAGGACCCAGCCCATATATTGCGCACAGGCCGCGACCAGCGGCGTCAGGCCGAAGGTCGCCGCGATCCAATGGTTCAGCGCCTCCTGTCCCAGGTCGGCCAGCGCCGGCCCCCGATGATCGAGCACGATGCCGTCGATCAGCACGCGGCTCATGACGGTCGGCGCCATGATCGCGGCGACTGCCGCCAGCAACACCAGCACCAGCGATCCGATCGCCTGCGCCCGATACGGCTTCATCCAGCCCAGCAGGCGCCGCACCTGGCCGGTGTCGAGGCTCTTGCCATAGACGTCGTCGTCGAAGGCGCCTTTCGGCCGGCGCGGCGCATCTGTCGCGGTGGCGTCCGTCATGTCGCGGCCTCGACGCCGGTTTCGCGCTCGAGATCGTGGACGAGCTCCTCGCGGCGCCCCTGGACCTGCGCGAAATGGGCGTAGATCCCGCCGCGCGCGATCAGCTCGGCATGGCTGCCCAGTTCGGCGACGCGGCCGTCCTCGAGCACGACGATGCGGTCGGCATGCCGCGCGGTGGAGACGCGGTGCGAGACAAGCAGCGTCGTGCGCCCGGCGCGCAGCGCTTTCAGCCGCGCGAGGATATGCTCCTCCGTCTCGGTGTCGACGCTGGAGAAACAGTCGTCCAGCAGCAGCACCGGCGTGTCGCGGATCAGGCCGCGCGCCAGGCTGGTGCGCTGTTTCTGCCCGCCCGACAGCGTGACGCCGCGCTCGCCCACCAGGGTGTGCAGGTGGTCGGGAAAGCGCGCGATGGTGTCCTCGAGATCGGCGGCCTCCGCCGCGCCGGCGATGTCGGACAGCGGCCGCGCCGGATTGTCGTAGGCGATATTGCGGCCCAGTTCGTCGGCAAAGAGGAACGGGTCCTGCGGCACCAGCGCGATCTCGCCGCGCAGCTGTGCCAGCGGCAGCAGCCGGATGTCGCGGCCGTCGAGCGCGATGGCGCCGGGCGGCGGATCGAGCAGCCGCACGATGGCGCGCAGCAAGGTCGACTTGCCCGCGCCGACGCGACCGAGGATGGCGATCGTCTCGCCGGCGCGGATCTCGAGCGACACGTCGTTCAGCGCCGCGAGACCCGCGACGTCCCGCCCGCCCGCCCGCGCCTCCTTCGCCGTGGCGCGCCGCGGATAGGTGTAGGACAGATGCCGCAGCGCGATGTCGCCCCTGATCGTGTCGAGCGGCCTGGCATCCGGCGCGTCGCGAATCTCCGGCTCGTAATCGAGTATCTCGAACAGCCGCGCCGCGCCGGAAGAGCCGCGCTGGAACATCGAGACGATCTGGCCCGATTGCTGGATCGGCTGCACCGCCATGCCGAGATAGAGCGTGAAGGCGGTGAATGTCCCGACGCTCATCTCGCCATGCATCACCTGCCAGCCGCCGAAGCCCATGATCACCATCACGGCAAGGCCGGTGAACACGACCATCCAGGCATTCAGCGCGGCGTTCAGCACCATCAGGCGGAAATAGTTGTCGGCATAGGTCGCCGAGACCTGCCGGAAGCGCGCGACCTCCCGGTCTTCCTGCGCATGGGTCTGGATGGTGCGGATGCCGTTGAGGTTCTCCTGCACCGATTCCGACAGCGCGGAGAAACCCTCCTGCACCCGCGTCGACTGCTCGTAGATGCGCCGCGACAGGAAATAGCCCATGCCGGCGATGAACGGCATGATCGGCAGGAGCCACAGCGTCAGCTTGAGCGACAGCGCCAGCATGAAGGCGAAGGCGATGAGGCCGGAGAATCCCAGCACGATCAGCGTGCGCGAGCCGACGCCGATCAGCTGCCGTACCAGGTTGAGGTCGTTGATCGCGCGCGCCATCAGGTCGCCGGTCGGGAAGCGCGCGAAGAAGCGCGGCCCCTGAAGTTCGAAATGCCAGTAGAGGCGCTCACGCATGGCGAAGGTGACGGTGACGCCGACCAGGCGCACGAGTTGCCGGCCGTAAGCGACAGAGACATAGCGCACCACCGCCAGCCCGAGGATGCCGAGCACCGGTCCCAGCAAGGCCCAGTTGTGCGCCGCGACGCGGTTGACCGCCGTGCTCACGAACAGCGGCATGCAGGCCTCGAACACGCGGCCCAGGCAGATGAAGAACATCCCGCCCCAGAACTTGCCCGCGTGCCTGTTGACCAGCGGGATGAGCCGCCGGAGCGCGCTACGCTCCGGCCTGGCCGCTTGCTGTGCTGGAGAGACGCTCAACTGTTCCGCCGGCGCGGATGCGCCGTTTCCCTGTGCCACGGACGGTCCGCAGCGTTCTTGTCTTTGTGATAGGACAAGTCTACGGACCGCGCCGCGCCACTTCCAGTGCTCTTGCCGCGGCGCATGGCGGAATTGCGTCTTGCGACAATTGCTGCAAAAGGACGAAGCGCGCTCCGGTCGGCTTCTTGGGCGCGGTTCGCGGCGCTTCCGCCGTCGCCGCGCCGTCCGTCCCGCCGCTATGACTGTGGATTTTCCAGGAAAAGCAACAGGTTATTACCCGTCGCGGCGCGATCCGTGCCGCCCTCGCGCTTCTTTAATACCGTCCCCATATAATGGGGCGAACCGCGCCGCCACGAAGGGTCTCCCCCATGATCGCATTCCTCCGCTGGGCCAAGTCCGTTGGCCTGGGCGTCCTGAACGCCATTGCGCGCTTCGCCGTCTTCGTCGTCCTGCTGCTCGTCGTGATCTTCACGGTCGGCATCTTCACGGGCGACGGGCTGCCGCCGAACATGGTCCTGGCGCTCGACCTGCGCAAACCGCTGCAGGACTCGTCCAACACCAGCTTCAGCTTCGGCGGCTCGCCGGTGACTGTGATGGACATCGTGCTGGCGCTCGACGCCGCCGAGCGCGATCCGCGCGTCAAGGGTGCTGTGGTGCGTATCGGCAGCGCCAATTTGTCGATCGCCCAGGCGGAGGAGATCGGCGGCGCGCTCAAGAAATTCCGCGCCTCGGGCAAGTTCGTCATCGCCCATGCCCAGGGCTTTCTCGCCGCCGGCCTCGGCGACTATCTGACGGTCGCCGGCGCCAACGAGATTTGGATGCAGCCGCGTGCGCCATTCACCGCGGCGGGCGAAGGTGGCGGTGCGTTCTTCCTGCGCGGCCTGCTCGACAAGCTCCAGGCCGATCCGCAGATCGTCAAGCGCGCCGATTACAAGAGCGCGGCCGACCAGTACATGGAAAAGAACATGACGCCGGCCGACCGTGAGCAGCTCACGCGGCTGATGCAGTCCTGGTACGATGCGGCCACCGCCGGCGCGGCGGCCGGCCGTCATCTGCCCCAGGCCAAGGTCGCGGCGGTGTTCGAGGCGAGTCCCCAGTTCAGCGAGGATGCGCGGGCCGCAGGCCTGGTCGATCGCCTGGGCTATGACGACGATGCCCGCAACGCGGCGCTCGGCCGGGCCGGCGCGGGCGCCAAGATGGTGGCGATGGCCGATTTCGTCCGCGTGCAGCGGCAGGCCGCCGCCTATGCGCCCGGGCCGCAGATCGCGCTCATCCAGGCCGCGGGCGAGATCCAGGACGGTCCTGCCGGCGGCGGCAGCCTGTTCGGCGACGGCGAGGTCATCTCGGGCGACGAGATGGCGAGCGCCATCCGCGCCGCCACGGCGGACAAGGACATCAAGGCGATCATCCTGCGCGTCGACTCGCCCGGCGGCTCGGTGACCGCCTCGGATCAGATCCTCGACGCGGTGAAGAAGGCGCAGGCGGCCGGCAAGCCGGTGGTGGTCAGCATGGGCGGCGTCGCGGCCTCCGGCGGCTATTACATCTCGCTGTCCGCCAACCGGATCGTCGCGGAGCCCGGCACCATCACAGGCTCGATCGGCGTCCTCACGGGCAAGGTCTCTGTCGACCGCAGCCTGGCGCTGGCCGGCATCGGCACCGACACGGTCGGGGTCGGGCGCAATGCGCTCTACGATTCCGAATTCCAGCCCTATACGGTGGACCAGCTCGCGGCGCTGAACCGCGAGGCCGATGCGATCTATGCCGATTTCACCGGCAAGGTCGCGGCCGGCCGGCATCTTGCGCTGGCGCAGGTCCAGGCGATCGCGAAGGGCCGCGTGTGGTCCGGCGCGGATGGGTTGAGCCATGGCCTGGTCGATCAGCTCGGCGGCTTCTGGACGGCGGCGGATCTCGCCGGGAAATTGGCCGGCGTGGCGCCGAATGAGCGTGTCGCCTTCCGCATCTATCCGCGGCAGAAGGGCTTGCTCGATGCGATCGGCGCCCTGTTCGGCAATTCCTCGGCCGGGGTGCGCGCGGTGCAGGGCTTGGTCACGCTGATGAACGCGGCACCTGTGCGGGCGGCGATCGGCGCGGTCGGCGACCTGCCGCGAAGCGGCGTCGAGTTGCGGGCGACCAACCTGCCGCACTGACTGCGGCCGCCAAGGAGATGAAAAAAGGGCCGCGGATTTCTCCGCGGCCCCGATTTCTTCCTGATGCGGGAAATTACATCTTCGCGGAAAGCCTCATGTAGAAGAAGCGACCGACGAAGTCGTAACCGCCGCCGGCGAAGCTGTTGCACTTGCAAATGCTGTCGTTGCCGAGGAACGGCGGATCCTGATCGAACAGGTTGTTGACGCCGAAGATGATGCGGCTCGACTTCAGGAACGTGTCATCGCCGACCCAGGAATTCAGGTCGTAGGCCACGCTGACATTGTTGTTCCAGTTGTCGCCCAGGACGTTGCCATACACCGGCGCCGAACCGTCGAGGTTCGTCGTGTGCGAGGCGAACAGCGTGTCCCAGTGCAGCGTCCAGGCCTCGAGCTTCCAGTCGAGGTCGAGCGTCGCCCGATAGGCCGGGTAGTTCAACTCCACGCCGTTGTTGAAGTGCCCGGTGTTGTGGATGTCGCCGGTCGGCAGGAGCTGGACGTTCGAGAACTCACGCGTCATCTCTGCGTTGAACACGAACGAGCCGGGGAGCGGGAGATCGAGATCCGCCGCGGCCGTGTCGTAGTTCAGCTGCAGCTCCATGCCCGTGACCTTGTTGGCGCCGAAGTTGGCGTTCAAGGCACTGATCTGGAAGATGCCGCTGGAGTTGCGCGTGATCTGCGAACACGCGGCCGCCGACTGCAGCGGCCCGTAGCACTGGAGCACGAAGGAATCGAGCCCCACCGCTGCCGGGATACCGCCGCCGCCCTGGATCGCGTTGGTGACCGTCGTCTGGTAGTAGTCGCCACCAAAGCTGAAGCCGGGGGTGAAGCTCGGCGTGACCACCGTGCCCACGTTCCAGCCATGCGATTTCTCGGGCAGGAGCGCGGGGTTGCCGCCGATGATGATGCCGCGCTGGTCGGAAGACAGATTGTTTTCCGGCGATTGATGCGTGGCGATCTGCGCCGGGGTGAGACCCTGCGCGGTCAGAGCGGCATAGCAGGTCGAACCCGGTGCCAGGCTGGCCTGGCCCATGTTCGTATTGCCATTGACCTGGGCGCGGACGTCGCACGGGTCGCCGTCCAGCGTGTTGTCGCTGACGGCGTGTCCGCCGAACAGCTCCGACACGTTGGGCGCACGGAAGCCGGTGGAGTAGGTCCCCCGGAACCGTATGTCGTCCGTGATGCTCCAGTTCGCACCGACCTTGTAGGTCGTGGCATTGCCGAAGGTCGAGTAGTGGTCGAACCGCACGCTCGGCGTGACGTCGAAGGACTTCGCGAAGGGCAGGCCGGCGAGAACCGGAATCTGCAATTCGGCGTAGGCCGAATAGACGCCATAGCCGCCCGACGTCGGGAAGGTCTGGTTCGGCGCATAGCTCGCCTGCACCAGCGCGTCCGGCGTGTCGGAGAGCGATTCGAAGCGGCGCTCGACACCGATCGCGCCCTGCATCGTGCCATAGGGCAGGTCGATGACCGGTCCATGGATGTCCGCATAGGCGTAGTTTTCGATCGAGCGGTTGGTATCGACCTGGGTGTACTTCAGATACGCGACCTGCGCCGCGGTCAGGCCGTTGGGCTCATTGTAGAAGTTCGGCGGCGCCACCGGCACGGCGAACCCGAAGGCCGGGTCGAACACGCAGCCACCGGGAACGTCGACGCAGGGGATCTGACCCATGGCTTGGGCCAGGTGGTAGAAATTGCCCGTGTTGTAGACGCGATTGGTGTCTTCGTTGCGCTGCTGGACGTAGCCGGCTTCCCAGTGGTAGTCGCCAAAGGCCGTGCCTTCCAGACCGACGCGGATGCGATAGGTCTGCGAGGTCTGGCGATAGGTGCGCGGCCCGAACTGGACCGGCGTGTCGAAGGCCAGGATGCAACCCGTCGGGTCGGGACAGGCCTGCGTGCCGCCGGGCTGGACGTTGCCGCCGCCCGGATAGCCCCAATGCGCGTCTGCCGGAACGTAGAAGCCCGGATAAATGATGTTGCCCGTGGCCGGATCGGTCGTCGCGATCGAGTCGCCGAGCAGCGGCTCGGGACGGAGCTGCTGGCCGGAGCGGCGATCGTTGAAGCTGCCCTGGACGATGAAGCTGACATCCGGAGTGATGTCGTAATGTCCGTTCAGCGAAAGCTGGGTCCGTCCCAGCGAGCCCTGGAGCGTGTTCCAGCCGCCTTCCGGGGTGTAGCAGCCTGCGTTCAGCTTGAGCGTGCCGCCGATGAAGAAGGAGCAGGGCACTTGTGCGGCAAGCGCCGGATCATGGGTCGTGCCGGCAACGCCGTTCACCCATATCTCGGAGCCCGTCTCGTCCTTGAGCGTGGCCGGCTGGCTGCGCGCGATCGAGCCGCCCGGGAAGTTCGGGTCGGTGGCGTGCGGATCGCTCGCCCAGTCTCGCTGCCATTGTCCCAGGGCGCTGTCGTTCTGGTTCAGCACGGAGATCGTGACGTTGCCGCGCTCCACGTCGATGCCGAGGGTCGCGCCGACGCTGTAGGTGTCGCCGCCGCCATGCTGGCTGCCGCCGGCTTCGGCGTCGAACTGCAGGCCGGAGAAATCCTTCTTGGTGATGATGTTGACCACGCCGCCGACCGCGTCCGCGCCGTAGACCGAGGATGCGCCGTCGCGCAGGACTTCAACACGCTCGATCATCGAGACCGGAACCGAGTTGATATCCGGCACCGAGATGCTGCCCGCGAAGACGGGGATCAGGCGCTGGCCATCGATCAGCACGAGTGTGCGTGCCGGCCCGAGGCCGCGCAAGCTGATCTCCGAAAGACCGACGCCGCCATTGTTGGAGTTGTTGCTGAGGCCGAGCGTATCCGCGCCGGTCATCGTCTTCAGCACGTCTTCCAGATTGTAGGCACTGGTAAGCTGGATCGCGTCCGCGTCCTTGACCGAAAGCGGGCTGGGATTGGTCAGATTGCTCATGGGAATGCGCGAGCCGGTGACCACGACGGTCTCCGTGTCGGCGCCGGCCGCGGCAGCCGAAAGTCCTATCAAGGATAGAACGGCGGCGCCGGCCATGGCGACTGCTCGTAGTTTTGGTTTTGTCTTGTGCAACATCAGTGGATGCCCCCTTTGGTTTTGTCGAAGCGACTCTGCCTGGGGTCATGACTTGGCTGATGCCAAGCGCCGCTCACCTATTGCGCTCCGGTGAATGGCTCCCCCCAATCGCAGTCACGCTACGTCCGACACGCGCAAGGGTCAAAATCGAAGTGCTGCATTGCGGAATTCGCCTGGCACCTGTTGCATTTTAGTGTCAACATGCTGATCCCTAAGCATCCGCCGCCAAACGTGGCTGGAATCTAAAGTAAAATTTATACAACGCACCGCTGGACTTGAAAATGTAACGAATCTGGGCGTTTTCCCAGGTTTGAGCGCTTTGAATCGTAGGGAATATCGATCAGTATCGGATCAATATTCGGCAAAACGATCTCCAAGCCATTGCGCGCCGGATGCGGTGCTGTTTGGCGCGGCGGCGATGATGGCGCGCGCCAAGCGCTGGACGGCCGATATCTCCGCGCGGTTGTCTGCGAATCGGGCGCCGACAGCGCGCACCCGATTGGCGGCGGCTTCCGGCGCGTCGGGACCGTGCCGGAGGGATTTTCTGCGCTGGGGCGGCCAGAGCGGCGAGCGGGGATGGTTTTGCGCGGAAGCGCATGTCGTGCGTCCGCGCAGCGCCGCCCTTTCCCGCAAGGCCGCATAAGAGTCGGATGCGGGATGCCGTCCATAGCGGCGAGCGATCGCGGCCGTCGTCGACGACCAGGAACGTGATCGCGAGCCCGACGTGCCAGGCTCCCGTCACGGTCGGATCCAATTCGCATGCCGGCGAAAACTCGTCGTCCTCGCAAACCGCATCGTCAAAGCCGACACCCCATGGCAGGCGACCAAATCCCTTGACTGACAATACGGTCACCCGCACGTCATCCTGAGCGACGCCGCAGGCGGCGTCGAAGGGCGCGGACCATGACAAGTTTTTGTCAGGCTGACGCCAACCTGGTGCGCAAGGCGGCTGGAGAGACGAACCGGGAGATCGCAGCGGCGCTGCAGAAGTCCATGTTACGCGCGGGCGTCATCAAAGGCGCGGCGGCACGCTTCGATGCGAGTCCGATTGTCCCGAATCCAAGAGCTAAATCCTTCCAGCATCGGCAACATGCTTGCTCCCATATCGGTGAGTTCATACTCGACGCGGGGCGGCACTTCCGCAAAGTAGTGGCGCAACAGCAGGCCGTCACGCTCCAGATTGCGGAGGGTCAGCGTCAGCATGCGCTGGGTGATCCCTTCGATGTTGTTCTTGAGCGTCGAGAACCGGGCCCGACGATCCGGCACGACCGCCAAATGGGAGATGACGAGCACGGTCCATCTGTTGCCCAGCCGGGCAACAAGGCCGGTCGGTGCGCACGGCCGGAAGCCAAGGCGTTGCTCGATATCGGACGGAGGCCCGCCTTCGGTTGCATCGTTCAAGGGTATCATCCCTGTGCATGGGGTTCACAAATGTGCCGTCTTCCGGCGCCGTCGTGTGAGTGTATATGGGTAGCCCTCGCTCGCAACGAAGGTGGCTCCCATGACGAAACGGCAAGGCCCGATCCTGGTTTTCGGTTCGACCGGCCAGCAAGGTGGATCGGTTGCGGCGGCTCTCCTGAAGGCCGGCTGGCAAATCCGTGCGCTGGTTCGCGATCCGACCTCCGCCAAGTCCGTCACGCTCCGCGCGGCCGGTGTCGATCTCGTGAAGGGGAGCTTGGACGACATCCGATCGATCCGCGCCGCCATGGCGGGCGTGCACGGTGTTTTCAGCGTCCAGCCCAGCTCTGGACAAGGCGCGCTCTACGGCGTCACCGACGATGACGAGGTGCGCTACGGCACAGCCGTCGCCGATGCCGCCGTGGGGGCTGGCGTCGGCCATTTGGTCTATAGCTCCGCATCGGCTGCGGGCGATCAGCCGGTCGGTATCGGATATTTCGATAGCAAGGGACGGATCGAATCCCACATCCGCTCGCTTCCGATCACCGCGACCATCGTTCGACCTGTCGGCTTCATGGACATGCTGGTGAGGCCGGGATTGGGCATCGACACCGGGCATTTCGTCTCGTTCGCCGAACCGGATCAGTCTATTCAGGTGATTGCGGTCGAGGACATCGGCAAGTTCGTCGCCGCGATCTTCGCTGATCGGACTCGCTTCAAGGGCGTGACGCTGGAAATCGCCAGCGACATGTTCGTAGCCCGCGATATCGCCACCTTCTTCACCGAGGCGGCAGGCCGTCCCATTACCTATTCGCGCTTTCCGGAACAGGTTCTGGCGGCCAGTCCCTTCCTGGCGCGGATGGCGGATCTCATGAACGGCGGCCCGCTCGCCGGCCATGCCGATATGGATGCATTGCGCGCCATCAACCCCGAGATGCTGCCGTTCCGGTCATGGCTCGCTGGCAGCGGCCGAGAGGCCTTCCAGCGGGCTCTTGGAACGGGTGGGGCATGAGGCTTGCTGGCGCATAGCCCGCATGGCCGATGAACGCAGGCTCGCTCCAAGACAGCGGGAGCGCCTTCGCCGCATCGCGAGGGCGCGAGCATCCGGGAGATCGCCCGCGCCCTTGGCCTATCGCGACACACGATCCACCACGACATCGCCTCCGCCTGCGATCGCCTGCAGGCCAAGAGCCGGGCGCACGCCGCGGCGCCGGCGATCTCGCGAAACCTGATCTGTGTTTCCGCAGGGGCGGCTGGGGCGCAAAGCCGAGGGCCGCGCGATGGATATCGCGGCGTCGATGAACGCCGGCGACGCGTGGCGCCAAAAAAAACGGCGGCCCGAGCGGACCGCCGTTTTGCTTGTCTGGATCGGCGGAACTTACAGCTTGAAGTTCACGCCCGCATAGAGGAACAGGCCGATCGGATCGTAGACGTCGGAGTCCGTACCGGTACCCGTCGTGTCCAGGCCCGAGCCCGGATAGATCTCCGGCGGACGGGTGTCGAACAGGTTGTTGGCGCCGACATAGACCTGGGCCCACTTGTTGAGGTCGTAGGTCGCGTTCAGGTCCAGGTAGTAGAAGGTCGGGACGCGGTTGGCCGGATCGTCGATCGGAACCGTGCCCGTCTTGTCGATCAGCGCCGGACCCACGAAGTGGATCGTCGTCGTGACCGACAGCGGACCGGTGTTGTAGGTGGTCCGCAGCAGGGCCTTCCAGTGCTCGAGCCCGATCGTCCCGGCGCCGATGATCGGCGACGTGCCGGCGACGCCCGGATCCGTCGTGTAGGAGTCGAGATAGGTCGTGTTGAGCGACACGGTCCAGTTGCCGGCATCGGCCAGCGTCGGGTCCAGATCGCCCATGTCGAAGGCATAGGTCAGCGTGCCGTCGACGCCCGAGGTCTTGACCGAGCCCAGGTTGAAGGTCGGGAAGTTGAGCTGCTTGATGATCGGGCCGAGCGTCGAGTCGTGCTGCCGGATGATCTGCCGGCAGAACAGGTTGGTGGCGAACAGCGTCGGGCTCGCCTCGTAACACGCATTCAGCGTGTCGTTCGAGGACAGGCCGCCGATCGCACCGGTCAGGCGGATGTCGTAGAAGTCGACCGTCGCCTGCAGCCCCGACACCCAGCTCGGGGTGTAGACGAAACCGGCCGTGAAGGTATGCGCGGTTTCCGGCTTCAGGTTGGGGTTGCCCGAGACGTTGCCGCCCACGCCCTGGAGGGCCGCCTGGCCGCCCGGCAGAGTGTAGTTCGGCGCCGCCGGCTCACCCACGAAGCCCGGTCCGAGCGCGGCGATCTGCGTTGCGCAGTTCGTCGCCACATTGGTGCCGGGTGTCGGATGCGAGCAGGGATCCACCGAGATGCTCGGGAAGGTCTGGGCGTTCGGCGCGAAGAGCTCACCGATGTTCGGTGCGCGCGTCGCTGAGGCTTCTTCGACCCGGAACTTCAGGTCCTCGATCGGCTGGTAGGTCGCGCCGTAGTTCCAGCTCGTCGCATCGCCGGCCGTGCTGTAATGCGCGAAGCGCACCGCACCGGTGATCTCGAGATACTGGGCCAGCGGCAGGTCCTTGAGGACCGGGATCAGGCCTTCCGCGAAGACTTCCTTGACATTGAAGCTGCCGCGGATCGCCGATTGCTGGTTGCCCGCGACCGTACCCGCCTGGGTGGCGGCATCGGGAACGAAGGACGCCGTCTCGTCGCGATACTCGCCGCCGATGGCGAACTTGACCGCACCGGCGGGCAGGTCGATCAGCGAACCGTTCGCCGTGACCTGGCCGACCTGCTCGACCGCCTGGCTCTGCAGCGACAGCGGCGAAGCGACGTAGGCGGCCGCCTGCGGCGTGATCGAACCGGCCCCGAACAGATTGATCGGGACGCAGCCCGCAGCCCGAGCGATCGGATCGCTGCAGACGAAGCCGCCGCCACCGGCCGGCGCGACTTCCCCGGCGACCGGTGCGCGCGCGTTCAGCGCGTTCTGCAGCTTGATCTTGTCGTAATAGCCGCCGTCGAACTGGCCTTCCGAGGTACGGCCCCACTCATAGTAGGAGTTCCAGGACCAGTCGCCGAAGGGCAGCGGGCCTTTGAAGCCCAGCGTCACCTTCGCCATGGTGCGATCGACCACTGCGGTGCGATCGCCCAGGTCGCCGAAGCGGCGCGAGAAGAAGAACCCAGGCGAGCCCGGATGCGCTGCGATCGTCGTCGCGTCGGCCGCGAGCAGGGCGGCCGGCACGAAGGGGTTGGTGTAGGGGATCACGATGCCGGTGCCGCCCGAGGAGGTCGGCGCGCTGAGACCGTCGGTCGACGCACCGGGATAGGGCTCGAGCTGCGACGCCGAATGCGATTCCGAATAGGTGGATTCGACGAAGAAGGTCAGCCACTTGGTGATGTCGTAATGCGCCGTCTCGGCGATGACGCGACGCGCCAACGGAACCTCGATATAGCGGTTCGGATTGCGGTCGTAGCCGTTGGCGGCCGTGCTGAACACGGTGCCGTCCGGATTGTAGCTGGTGCCGATACCGGTGCCGCCGCCGCCCGGAGGGGCAACCTGGAAGCGGCCACCCAGACCGAACGAGCTGTAGGCTGCCGGTCCGAGGATGAGCGTGCCGGCATGACCGTAAAGCGGGAACAGACCCGGCAGATAGGTCTCGTCCGTCGACGTCAGGTCGCGATTGCTCGAATGGATGGACCCGCTGTGCTCGACCGTCGCCGAAATCGTGACGTTGCCGCGATCATTGGCGAAATTGGTGCCCAGCGTCAGGGCGCCATAGACGTCGCCGCCATCGCTGCGCGAGCTCGAGCCGGCCTGGCCGGTGGCGAGCAAGCCCTCGAAGTCGTCCTTCAGGATGATGTTGACCACGCCGGCCACCGCATCCGAACCGTAGATCGCCGACGAACCGCCGGTGATCACGTCGACCCGGCTGATCAGCTGGGTCGGGATGGTGTTCAGGTCGACGGCGCTGGCGGTCGGCGAACCGGAGACCTGGCGGCGTCCGTTGACCAGCACCAGGGTGCGCGAGCTGCCCAGCGAGCGAAGGTCGACGTTCGAAATGCCGAATCCCGAGGTCAGGAAGTTGGAGTTCGTCGGCGACAGGTCGCCGAGGCCGCCCGCATTCTGCACCTGCGGCAGCTGCGTCAGGACGTTGGCGATGTTCGGCTGGCCGGTCTTCATGATGGTGTCGGCATCGACGACGACCGTCGGTGTCGGTGCATCGCCGGCAGGATGCTGGATCAGCGAGCCGGTGACGATGACCGTCTCGACCTGGTCGTCGGCGATTGCGCTGCTGGACAGCGCGACCGTGGCCGCACCGGCAAGCAGGAACATGCGAAAGGAAGTCTGGAACTTAGGAGTATTGAGCACAGTTGCCCCCCTAGAGAGATGGATAACCGACGGAATCAGAGCGTGAGCCGGAAGCCGAGCAGCACCTCATGGCTGTCGAAATCCGCATCGACGTCGCCGCCATGCAGGCCGGGCGCGATCCTCAGTTTCGCGCCGTCGGCCGCGAAGTAGCGGTAGTCGGCAAAGAAGCTGATGTCGTCCGAGAGCGGAACGCTGGCGCCCGCGCCCAGCTGCCAGGCGAAGACGTAGTCGTTCTTCTCGATCAGGTTGTTGCCGCCGAGCTTGCCGCCGATCTGGATCTGTGCAAGGCCGATGCCGCCGCCGACATAGGGCGTCACGCCGAAGGATTGGCCGAAATCATGGAAGTCGTACCAGACATTCGCCATCAGCGAATACGCGTTGAGCTTGATGTTCGCTGGCTGGTTGCCGGTGGATTGGCTCAGGGTTGTAAGCGGGTTCCAGCCCGGGCCCGTGGCGCCGCCGCCGGTGTGGGTATGACCGGCATACTGGTACAGGGTGCGAACGCGAGCGGAGCTCTTGGAGGTGTTGCCGTGATAGGCCGCCTCCAGCTCGGTGCGGAACGTGCCCCAATCGATGCCCCAATTGCCGCCAACGACGAACCCGGTCTTGAAGCTGGTGTCGACAGACTGATGGGAAACGAAGGTGTAGGTGGTCGAATGGGTGTGAGAAATGCCTTTGAGGCCCGGCTTTTGAAGGAGACTGGCGCCACCGAAAAGGCTGACATACGTCGACGCCGCTTCCGAGGCACTCGTCCCCGCCAGAAGCGAGGCGGCAGACGCGGTAAACAGCAGAAGGTTGCGAACTTTCATTTTTTCCCCGCTATGATCGTGCGGTCACCGCATCCAACGGCGGCACCGAGCGAAGAAATCTTATGCTCGCAACTCTTTGTATCGCAACGCAGTATGACGCCGGGACTTCATTCTGAAGTCAGAAGTTGCAATTCTGACACGTTTGACACATATTGCTAATATTCTGTCCGGCGGTACGCGCGTCAACATTCGCCGCGCTCGTAAACTTCCCGATTTTACGACCGATTATGATTCAGCATTCGCCAGCGGACCCAACGCGTCCAGAAGAGGCTGCAATTCCGGCATGTAATTGCGCCATTTTTGCACCGATGTCTTGTAGATCGGCTGGCGGACTTGCCATTGACTTGCGGTGCGGACGGCGCGCTCGACGCTGTAGAATTCGAGGCAGCGCGCATCCCATTCCAGTCCGATGAAGTCTACGAGTCGCCGCGCCGTTCCTTCGAGATCGGTGGTGTAGTCTTCATAGTCGACGTCCAGAATCGGGATCGGCAGCGTCTCGCGCCAGTGATCCATCAGGCTATGATAACCTTGGTAATAGCGGCCTATATCGGTCAGCGAGCGGTTGTAGCCGTGGGCGTCGTTGAAATTCTTGGTCCAGCAGGACAGGCAAGTATCGACCGGATCGCGCCGGCAATGGATGATCTTGGCATTCGGCAACACCAGCGAGATCAGGCCCAGGAGTTCGAAATTGTGGGGCATCTTGTTGGTGATGCGCTTCGCTGCGCCGTCCGCGCGATTCTTGAGGTCGCGGATGTAACGCTCGCCGATGAGATGCGCGCCATACTGGCTGAGCTTCAGCGTGCTCAGGGGGAAGACGTCGCGGGTGGGTGAAATGTCCTCCGACAGGGTCGCCATGCGCTCGAAGGATTCGATTTCGCCGCCGCCATAGACCTCCGGATGCGCCGACAGGATCTGCTCGGTCAGCGTGGTGCCCGACCGGGGCATCCCGACGATGAACACCGGAACATCGGATGGGAATCCCCAGCCTTCCCGTTCCCGGAAGAAGCGCTTGGAAAACACCATCTTCTTCTGGCGGCGATAGTCCAGATTCTCCTTGTGGTCGAAGTTCTTGTAGGCCAGCCGGTTTCCGGCATCGAAATGCGCGAAGGCCCGGCTATAGAGCTTCAGGTCGTCGCAGATCTTGCCGGCGGCATAGCGCAGGGAAATCCTGTCGGTGTCCAAGAGCGCCTCGTCCTGGAGCTGCGATTCGATCTCTGCGAGCGTGCCGTCGTCTTTGCGGAACTTGTGGACATGGGCAAGGCTGATATAGCCGGCCGGACGGTGGGGGAGGCGTTCGATGACCTGCCGCGCGGCCTGCTCGGCCTCATCGAATTTGCCCTGATCCGACAGAATGCCCGTGATTCCCACCAGAGCGGCATAGACCCGGTCGTCCTTGGCCCAGACCTCGCGCCAGAGTTGCAGGGCGCCATCGACCTCTCCCAACTGGCGCAACACCCGGCCGAGATTGTACTTCGCCTCGTCGAAATCGGGCTTGAGCGCCACCGCGCGTTCCAGGTGGTCGCGCGCTTCGTCGAAGCGCCGCAGTTCCGACAGGGCATGTCCGCGATTGTTGTGGATATTGGGGTCGCGGGGCCGGATGGCGAGGGCGCGGCCCATCAGGTCCACCGCTATGGCGAGCAGCCCCTCATCGGCCGCCAGGACGCCCAGCAAATTCAGGGCATCCGGCTGGTTCGGGGCGTAATCCAGCACTTTTCGATAGCAACGCTCCGCCTCTTCCTTGCGGCCCTCCCGGTGATGGGCGATCCCTTCTTCCATGAGCTGCTGCAGCAGCGCGGGCGACGCGGCGCGCGGGTTGAAGGCGGGAAATCCGTCCCCGGGTACTTCGAACTTGCTTTCCTTCGTCGCCATGATGGTTCCACTCTCGGATCGGGGTCGCGCGGTACTTGGCCGGATTTGTGATTATTATTTCCGTAACAGGCAAGCCGGGCGCTGTCGCGGCAGGAACCGGCCATGCGGCGGCCGTCCCGGCCCCACCGTCGCCGCAAATTGTCACCCGCGGCAAACGCGGATATGACCGGCGGCGCTCAGCGCGATGGAGCAAGACATGACCGCAAAAAGCAAGCCGGACGCCGTTCCGGTCGCCCAGCTCAGTTTCGAACTCGCCCTCAAGGAGCTGGAGGGCATCGTCTCGCGTCTGGAGCAGGGCGAGGTCGATCTGGAGGATTCCATCGCCCTCTACGAGCGGGGCCAGGCCCTCAAGCTGCACTGCGAAGCCAAGTTGAAGGCGGCGGAGAGCCGGTTGGAGAAGATCGTGCATGGCGCCGGCGGCGCAACGGGCGCGGAACCGGTGGATCTGGGCTCGTCCTGATTTGCGTTGATTTGCGGTCTGAAAAGGCCGACTTTTCGCAATGCAACACAAGCGTATGACTCGCGGAGACGATTTCGCCATGGGGCAGCCGACCAAGACGCCACTTCTGGACGGCGTGAACGAGCCGCATCAGCTGCGCGCGCTCGACAAAAAGGATCTGCGCCAGTTCGCCGACGAGCTGCGGAGGGAGATGATCGACGTCGTCTCGGTGACCGGCGGCCATCTCGGCGCCGGCCTCGGCGTGGTCGAGCTCACCACCGCGCTGCACTACGTGTTCGACACGCCGAAGGACAAGATCATCTGGGACGTCGGTCACCAAGCCTATCCGCACAAGATCGTCACCGGGCGCCGCAGCCGCATGCGCTCGCTGCGCCAGGGCGACGGCTTGTCGGGTTTCACCAAGCGCGCCGAGAGCGAATACGACCCGTTCGGCGCGGCGCATTCCTCGACCTCGATCTCCGCCGGCCTCGGCTTCGCGGTGGCGCGCGATCTCAAGGGCGGCGCGAACAATGTCGTCGCGGTGATCGGCGACGGCGCGATGAGCGCCGGCATGGCCTATGAGGCGATGAACAATGCCGGCGCGATGGATGCGCGGCTGATCGTGATCCTCAACGACAACGACATGTCGATCGCCCCGCCGGTCGGGGCGATGAGCGCCTATCTCGCGCGCCTCGTCTCCAGCCACACCTATCGCGGCCTGCGCAGCCTCGGCAAGAAGATCGCCTCCATCCTGCCGCGTCCGATGAAGGTCGGTGCGCGCCGGGCGGAGGAATACGCCCGCGGCATGGTCACCGGCGGCACGCTGTTCGAGGAGCTCGGCTTCTATTACGTCGGTCCGATCGACGGCCACAATCTCGACCACCTGATCCCGGTGCTCGAGAATGTCCGCGACATGAAGAACGGCCCGGTGCTGGTCCATGTCGTGACCAAGAAGGGCAAGGGCTACGCGCCCGCCGAGGCCTCCGCCGACAAGTATCACGGCGTCACCAAGTTCGACGTCATCACCGGCGAGCAGAAGAAATCCAACTCCAAGGCGCCCGCCTACCAGAAGGTGTTCGGCGAGAGCCTCATCATGGAGGCCAAGAAGGACAGCCGCATCGTCGCGATCACCGCCGCGATGCCGTCGGGCACCGGCGTGGATCTCTTCCAGCAGGTCTTCCCGACGCGCACCTTCGACGTCGGCATCGCCGAGCAGCATGCGGTGACCTTCGCCGCCGGCCTCGCGGCCGAGGGCATGAAGCCCTATTGCGCGATCTATTCGACCTTCCTGCAGCGCGCCTACGACCAGGTGGTGCACGACGTGGCGATCCAGTCGCTGCCGGTGCGCTTCGCGATGGATCGCGCCGGCCTGGTCGGCGCCGACGGCGCGACCCATGCGGGCTCCTTCGACATCGCCTATCTCGGCACGCTGCCGAACTTCGTGCTGATGGCCGCGGCCAACGAGGCGGAGCTGGTGCACATGGTCGCCACCACGGCGGTGATCGACGACCGTCCGTCCGCGCTGCGCTACCCGCGCGGCGAGGGCTGGGGCACCATCGAGCGTCCGTTGGTCGGCGTGCCGCTGGAGATCGGCAAGGGCAAGATCTGGAAGGAAGGCTCGTCCATCGCGATCCTCTCCTACGGCACGCGCCTGCACGAGGCGCTGCTGGCGGCGGAGAAACTCTCCGGCTACGGACTGTCGGCGACGGTCGCCGATGCCCGATTCGCCAAGCCGCTCGACACCGACATGATCCGCCGCCTGGCCCGCCAGCACGAAGTGCTGATCACCATCGAGGAAGGCGCGGTGGGCGGCTTCGGCAGCCATGTGATGCAGTTCCTGGCCTGGGAAGGCCTCTTGGACCATGGGCTCAAGGTCCGCCCGATGGTCCTGCCGGACCGCTTCCAGGACCAGGACACGCCGGACCGCATGTATGAGGCGGCCGGCCTGGATTCGAAGGCGATCGTCGCGACGGTGCTCAATGCGCTGGGCCGCGAACGCGAAGCGGAGGCGGCGGGCAGGATCGCCTGATTTCCGACCCGCCCTCGCGGAGAGGGTGGACGCACAACCCACCCCTGTTGCATGCTTCTCCCGCGCGCCGTGGCCCAGGTGCCCCGCGCAAATCGACAATCGAGCGGACGCGCCTCTTGGGATGGCCGCGCGTCTCGCATAAAGCGAGTACGCCATGAGCACGCCATCCAGCGACGAATTCCGCGCCGACGTCTTTCTGGTGCGCAACGGCTATGCCAAGAGCCGCACCGAGGCGCAGTCCGCGATCCGCTCCGGCCGCCTGAAGGTCAACGGCGAGATCGTGAACAAGCCGTCGCGCACCCTCGATCCCGACGCCACCATCGAATACGTCAAGCCGCATCCCTATGTTTCGCGCGGCGCGCTGAAGCTGGTCGCGGCGCTCGACCGCTTCGAGCTGTCGCCGCAGGGGCTGATCTGCCTCGATGTCGGCGCCTCGACCGGCGGCTTCACCGAGGTGCTGCTCGAGCGCGGCGCGACCAAGGTCTATGCCGTCGATGTCGGTCACGCCCAGATGCATCCCAAGGTGCGGCGCGATCCGCGCGTCGTTCCCTGCGAAGGCGTCAACGCCCGCGCCCTGACGCGCGACCACGTGCCGGAGCCGCCGCAGGCGGTCGTCATCGATGTCAGCTTCATCGGCCTCAAGCTCGCCCTGCCGCCCGCCTTGGCGCTGGCGGCGAGCGGCGCCTGGCTGGTGGCGCTGGTGAAGCCGCAATTCGAGGTCGGCCGCTTCGCGGTCGACAAGGGCGGCATCGTCAAGGACGCCGAGGCGCGCGACGCGGCGGTGAAGGACATCGCCGCCTGGATCGCCGACCAGGCGGGCTGGACGGTGGCCGGCCGCATGGAAAGCCCGGTCGAGGGCGGCGACGGCAACCGCGAATATCTGATCGCCGCGAAGAAGGTGTGAGCGCGCTTTGCCGCCATGTCGGGGACTGCGGCGGCTGCACGCTCCAGAGCGTGCCGGAAGCGCAATATCGCGCACAAAAGCGCGATGCGGTCGTCCGCGCGCTGCAGCATGCCGGCGTCGAGGCCGCGGTCGCGGAGGTCGTCACCGTCCCGTCGCACACCCGCCGCCGCACCGTGCTCAACGTCCAGCGCCGCGCCGGCCGCATCGCGGTCGGCTTCCATCCGCTGCGATCGCACAGCGTCGTCGACATGCACGAATGCCTGGTGCTGCGCCCGGCGCTGTTTGCGCTGGTCGCGGCGTTGCGCACCGCGATGCTGCCGCTCCTCGCCGACGGGCAGGATGCCGAAGCCCGCGCCACCGAATGCGACAACGGCCTCGACATCGCCTTCCGGGCCCAGGCCAAGCTCACCCCGGCATTGACGGCCGCGCTGGGCCGCATCGCCCCGGCGCTCAAGGCCAGCCGTATCACCTGGAACGCCCGGCTCGCCTTCGAGAGCGCCGCGCCCGTCGTCCGCTTCGGCAAGGCGCAGGTGAAGCTGCCGCCGGACACCTTCCTGCAGGCTTCGCGCGAGGGCGAAGCGGCGCTCACCGCCCTTGTGCTGGCGGCGACGAAGGGCGCCAAGCATGTCGCCGATCTGTTCGCGGGCTGCGGCACCTTCTCGCTGCCTTTGGCCGAGCGGGCCCGGGTCCATGCGGTGGAGCGCGAGCAGGCGATGCTCGACGCGCTGGCCGCCGCTGCCCGCGCCGCCTCCGGCCTCAAGCCCGTCACCACGGCGCGGCGCGATCTCTTCAAGGTGCCGCTGGGTCCTCTCGAGCTGAACGCCTTCGATGCCGTCGTGCTCGACCCGCCGCGTGCGGGCGCGGAGGCGCAGGTCCGCCAGATCGCCGCCGCGAAGGTGGGCCGTCTGGTCTATGTCTCCTGCGATGCCGCCAGCTTCGCCCGCGACGCCGCGATCCTGGTGAGCGGCGGCTACAAGATCGGAACCGTCACCCCCGTAGACCAATTCCTGTGGTCGTCGCATATTGAGCTGGTGGCCGCGTTCGCGCGGTAGGGGACGCACGGGGACGGTCATGAGATATCTGGCCTTCGCATTGGCGCTGCTCGGCGGGGCTTTGCTCGCGCCGGCCGCACAGGCGGCGAATTTCGCCAATTGGGCGGCCATCGTGGTGTCCGGCGACGATCATTCCCATTCCGGCAACCCGTCCCAGGTGTTCGACAATGGCCGCCGCGACATCGCGGCCCAGCTTCTGCGCATCGGCTTCGCGCCGGCGAACCTGCTGCAGTTCTCGGTGGAGTCCGACAGCCATCCGGGTACGGAGCATTCCGACAAGCAGACCATCGCCAACGATCTGTGGGATCTCTCCAACCGGACGACGGGCGGCTGCCTGGTCTATTTCACCAGCCATGGCTCGCCGGAGGGGATCGTGCTGGGCGAAGGCGTGTTCTCGCCCGAGAGCATGGGCCGGGTGATCGACAATGCCTGCGGCAGCCGCCCGACCGTGGTGTTCGTCGCCGCCTGCTTCTCTGGCGTGTTCGTGCCCGCGCTGGCGGCGCCGAACCGCTTCGTGATGACGGCGGCGCGGCCCGACCGGCCGTCCTTCGGCTGCGGCGACAACGACCATTACACCTTCTTCGACAATTGCTGGCTCGACAGCATCGGCCGCGCCGGCGATTTCCCCGGTCTCGCAGGCGCCATCCGGGCTTGCGTCAGCCGCAAGGAAGCCGAAATCAACGCGTACCCCTCGGAGCCGCAGCTCTCGATCGGCGCAAACGTCGCGGCGCAGCTGCCGGCCTGGCGCTGATGCTCATTTCATAGGCACCGCCTCACGGCCATTCGCGCATTGCCGCGCGGCGGGTCTGCGTTGTGGCCAAGGGCGCATTCGGCTTAGCCTGTCTGGCGCCTGTCTTTGCGTTGCGTGGGGGATGTTCATGTTGGGACGTGACGAGCATGACGCCCTTGTCGGGCGCCTCTATGCCGCCGCGCTCGGGGATCTGCCCTGGGCCACAACCCTGGAGTCGTTTGCGGAGCACTTCGGCTCGAGCAAGGCCGTGGTGCAGTTGCTGGATGGCGAGGAACGTCTTTTGGGCTTCGATGTCCACGGCTATTCCACCGACTTCGCGGCGCAGTTCTACACGGGCGAAATCTACCGCAACGATCCGCGCGTGCCCTATTTCCGCAAGGTGCCGCCCGGCGCGATCTATTTCGATCAGGCGCTCTACGACGTGGAGGCGATCAATCGCGACCCCGGCGCCCGCGCCTGTAGCGCCGCACTCGGCGTCAAATATCAGATCGGCGCGGTCATGGGTCTTCCCGGCGGCATCGTGGCCTCCATCGCGCTCTTCCGGACGGAGGCCGAAGGCCACGTCTCGCAATCTCAAATCGGTGCCTGGCGCCGTCTTGCGCCGCACATGGCGCAGGCGCTGACGCTCGGACAGGTCGTCCAGGAGCGCGCGGCGACCCAGGCCGCGCTGCTCGACGCGCTGGCGCGGCGGGCCGACGGCGTGATCCTGCTCGATGCGTCGGGACAGCCGAGCTTCATGAACGACGCGGCACACGCGATTCTCGGCGCCGGCGACGGTCTTGCCTTCGCGCGCGGCGAAGTCACGACGCAGCGCGGGCCGGAAACCCGCCGCCTGCGCAGCCTGATCGCGAATGCTACGGCGATCGCGCCGCCATCCGAGGCTCAGCCTGGCGGCGAGATGCTCCTAACGCGCCGCGGCGGCAGGCGGCCCTATGTGCTGCGCATTATGGCGGCGCCGCGGTTCGATTGTTTTCTCGCCGGCGGCAGCATCGCCGCCGTCATGCATATTCACGATCTCGCCGCAGTGCGCGTGCCGCCGAAAAGCCTGCTCATGGCCGCCTTCGGTCTCACCGAACGCGAAGCCGATCTCGCCATCGCGCTGGTGCGCTGCGCGGGGCTCGCCGGCGCGGCGGCAGATGCCGGCATGGCGCCCAACACGGCGCGCAACCATCTCCAGGCGATCTTCCGCAAGAGCGGCACGGCGAGCCAGGCCGAAGCGGTGCAGCTCTTCTCCCGTTTGGCCTAGCAGGCTGTTGAAGAAGTCTCTGGCGGCGCGTTTGGGATCGTGATTCCCTTTGGGCGGGTCGGCCGAGGGATGGACGATGCGTGGAAGCGACGAGCGGTCCGGGGCGCTGTTCAGTTACGTGGATTTGGAGTCCCGGGTTCGCCATGACCATCCTCTGCGGGTGATCCGGGAAATTGCGAACGCGGCGTTGATGGATCTGTCGAAGGACTTCGACGAGCTCTACACGGACTTTGGCCGTCCCTCGATCGCGCCGGAGAAGCTGTTGCGGGCGACGCTGTTGCAGGCGTTCTACGGTGTGCGCTCGGAGCGGCTGCTGATGGAACGGATAGAGTTTGACCTTCTGTTCCGCTGGTTCGTCGGGCTTGGGGTGGATGATCCGGCATGGGACCACTCGGTGTTCTCGAAGAACCGGGATCGGCTGCTTCAAGGTGACATCGCGGCCAAGTTCCTGAACGCGATCCTGGCTCAGCCTCGAGTGAAGCGGCTTCTGTCGAGCGAGCACTTCTCGGTGGATGGGACGCTGATCGAGGCGTGGGCTTCGCTCAAGAGCTTCCGCAGGAAGGACGGCGCCGACAACGACCAGGATGGTCCGGGCCGCAACGCCGAGCGCAGCTTCCACAAGGAGAAACGCTCCAACGAGACCCATGAGAGCACGACCGATCCTGAGGCCAAGCTCTACAAGAAGGGCGATGGCCAGCCGGCCAAGCTCTGCTACATGGGGCATGCGCTGATGGAGAACCGCCACGGCCTGGCGGTCTTAGGCCAGGCGAGCCAAGCCAACGGCATGGCCGAACGGGACCAAGCGCTGACGCTGGTGGATCGCCATCGTCCCCGGCGACGACGGCGGATCACGCTAGGCGCCGACAAGGCCTATGACGTGGAGGCCTTCGTCGAGGCGCTTAGGGCGCGCGCGATCACGCCGCACGTCGCCATCGATGGGCATTTGAGCAAGACCGGCAAGCCGCGCAAGACGGCCATCGACAACCGGACGCTGCGCCATTGCGGTTATGCCGTGAGCCAAGTCTGCCGCAAGCGCATCGAAGAGGTGTTCGGTTGGATCAAGGCATCGGCCGGCTTGGCCAAGGTCAAGGTCCGTGGGCTGGCGCGTGTCAATGCCACCTTCGTCATGGCCTTGTCCGCCTACAACCTCATCCGCCTGCCCAAACTCCTGGCGGTGCCGGCATGACGCTGAAGGGCAAATGGCGCGTCGTCGAGACGCCGGGATATGACATGGCCGGGCCGGGCTCCTACATCCTGTTCGATAAGGATGGGGGCGAGTTCGCCCTGGATTGCCTCACCGGTTCCTTCCAGGGCGCCTGCGCAAGCGATGCCATCGAGTTCGAATGGTCAGGAAACGACGAAATGGACGAAGCTTCCGGCGAGGGATGGGCCGAGATCAAAACCGACGACTCCCTCGAAGGCGAAATCTCCCTCCAAAACGGCGACGACATCCCCTTCATCGCCCGTCGGCAAAAGACTTCTTCAACAGCCTGCTAGTCCGTTTGCACCAGGCGAGGTGTCTCGACGGGTGCGCTGCCGGATAGGACAAAGGACGGCGCGCGAAGCGCCGTATTTTGTCGGAGAAGCCTATGAAATCGCACCTCATCCGCGCGGCGCTCGCCTGCGCCGTCCTGGCGTTCGCGAGCCAGCCCGTCATGGCCGCCGAGGGCGGCACGTCGCTCTGTCCGCCGCCGCATGTCTGCCTCGGCGGTGTCGGCGTTATGGTCACCACCAAGAAGGGGCAGGTGGTCGCGCGCGCGCGCACCGACGACGACGGCCAGGTCAGCTTCAAGGGGCTCCCCGCAGGCGACTACCTGATCGTCATCGATGGGCTGAGTCTCGTCTCGGCAACCGAGCGCGCGGCGCCGACACCCCCGAAGAAGGAGAGCGGCGGCGTCAGCGTCGGCATCGGGGGCCTGTTCGGCGGCGGTGGCCGCAGCGGCCATGAGGGTCACGATTCACATGGCGGCGGTGGCGGCGTGGGTGTCGGCCTGAACATTCCGCTCGGCAGCGGCGATCAGGGCTCCGGGCCGCAGGACAATCCGATCACCGCGATCAACATCACGCTTCCGGGCGAGCCGCCCCGCCTGGTCAACGACGGCAACACGGCCAATTGGGGCACAGGTACCAGCACGTTTTTGGAAGTGCCCTACTGCCCCGATGCCGCGAAGCGCGGACTGAACATCGGCGCGACTATCAAGCAAAACCCGGGCTGGCTGATGGTGACGATCTTCGACCGCTGGGGAAACATGTAGAGCGTCTCTGCGCGTCCAACGGAAAAACACCAACGCCGCACGAAATTACTTGAGTCTCTGGAGAAGCATATGAACATGAAACTGTTTGGTGCCGTTGCGCTCGCCTGTGCCGCGATCGTGCTGACGGCCACGTCGGCCTTTGCCGGTGTGACGCCCATCTCGGGCCTTCCCGTGGGCGTCGATCATTGCCCGCCCGATTGCTTGGAGCTCGTCGCGCACGGCGCGACGGACGCCAAAGGCACCGTCACCTTCCGCGGCCTCAAGCCCGGCACCTATTCCATCGTGATCGATAGCAAGGTCCTGATCGCATCGCTGGACAAACGACAGCCGTCCGCGAAGGCGAACGGCGGCGACAAAGGCAGCGATGGGTCGCCCGGCATCATCGCCGTCCTCATCGCCCTCCTGTTGCCATCGATGCCGACCGTCCACGGAACGACGCCGGCAACGAAGCTAAGCTTCGAGGTGCCCGTTTGCCGCGACGGCGCCGGCGGCGCCATCCGCGTCGGCTTCACGATCCCCGAGCCGGCGAGTCCGGGAAGGCTCGCCGGCAAGCCGGGCGATATGGGCGCGAGCATTTCCGACCAGGCGGTGTCCCTTGTGCTCACGTCCTATTGAAATCCTTGCAGGTGACATCATGAGAACGACTTTGATCCGGGCGGCGCTCGCCTGCGCCGCGCTGGCATTGGCGAGCACGGCGGCCGTGGCGGGTATTGGTATCCCAAGCATTCCGGTCGGCCTGGATCATGATCCCGAGGGGATCATAGCTCATGGCACGACGAACACAGATGGCAGCGTCACCTTCCGCAATCTGGCGCCCGGCAACTATGTCGTCGTGGTCGACGGCAAGAGCCTGGCCGCGGCCCTAGAAAAGCTCCTGACACCGGCGAAGAAGAGCGACCGCGGCGTCAGTATCGGCGTCGGGGGCCTGTTCGGCGGCGGCGGTGGGGGCCGCGGCACCCATGAAGGCCAAGGTTCGCATGGTTCGCATGAGGGCGGCGGCGGGGTCGGCCTCGGCATCAGCATTCCGCTCGGCGGCGCCCCCGATCCGAAGGCGGAGGGCACCCCGCTGCATTTGCCAGACGGCACCATCGTCATTGTCGCCGAACTGTCGATTGGCGGGAACACGGTCTCGGTGCAGGCGCCCTATTGCCGCGACAGCGCGGGGCAGGGCACCCGCATCGGTTTCACGGTTCCGGACGGTGCGCCTGAAAGCGTCGCCGTCGTCGTGGGTTACGGTACGACTCGCCGGAATTGAAGTCCGGCGACGGCCCATAACCGCGTGTGAGATCAGCCGTTCTGCGCCCGCTGGCGCAGCGCCTGGTCCGCGAGCACGATCGCCATCATCGCCTCACCCACCGGCACGGCGCGGATGCCGACGCAGGGATCGTGACGGCCCTTGGTCAGGATGTCGGTCTCGGCGTTGTTCACGTCCACCGTCCGCCGCGGCGAAAGGATCGACGAGGTCGGCTTCACCGCGAAGCGCACGACCACGGGCTGGCCGGTGGAGATGCCGCCCAGGATGCCGCCGGCATGGTTGGCGAGGAAGCGGGGCTTGCCGTCGTTTCCGGCCCGCATCTCGTCGGCGTTCTCCTCGCCGCTGAGCGCCGCGGCGGCGAAGCCGTCGCCGATCTCCACGCCCTTCACCGCGTTGATGCTCATCATCGCCGCCGCCAGCTCGCCGTCGAGCTTGGCGTAGATCGGCGCGCCCAGCCCCGCCGGGATGCCCTCCGCCACGACCTCGATCACCGCCCCGACCGAGGAGCCCGCCTTGCGCACCCCCTCGAGATACGCCGTCCACGGATCGATGGCGCCCGGGTCGGGGCAGAAGAACGGATTGCGCGCCACCTCGGCCCAGTCCCATCGGTCGCGGTCGATATGGCTGGTGCCCATCTGCACCAGTGCCCCGCGCACGCGGGCATCGGGATAGAGCGATGCGAGAACCTTGCGCGCCACCGCGCCGGCCGCGACGCGGCTCGCGGTCTCGCGCGCGCTCTGCCGCCCGCCGCCGCGATAGTCGCGCACGCCGTATTTGGCGATATAGGTGTAGTCGGCGTGGCCGGGCCGGAACGTGTCGCGGATCTCGGCATAGTCTTTCGACCGCTGATCGACATTCTCGATCAGCAGCGCGATCGGCGTGCCCGTCGTCACCTGCGCGGGCATCCGCTCGTCCTGGAAGACGCCGGAGAGGATGCGGACGGTATCCGGTTCCTGCCGTTGGGTGACGAATTTGCTGGTGCCGGGGCGGCGGCGGTCGAGGTCGTCCTGGATGTCCGCTTCGGTGAGCGCGATGCCCGGCGGACAGCCGTCGATCACGCAGCCGATCGCCGGCCCATGGCTCTCGCCGAAGGTCGTGACGCGGAAGAGATGGCCGAACGTGTTGTGCGACATGCTCTCTATTCGCCGAAATAGGCCTCGGCGCCATGGCTGAGCCGGAGCAGCCCGGCATTGGGATGCTCGTAGCGCACCGCGTCCTCCGGCGAAAGCCCGAGATAATGCGCCCGCAGCATGCGCACCGGCACGGCATGGCTCACGATCACGCTGTCGCGGGTGAGACCGGCCAGGAAGCGCCCGACCCGCTCATGCACCATCGCCTGGCTTTCGCCGCGCTCGCGCCGGTAATTCCAGGGATCGGCGCCGAAGCGGCGGTCGTCCTCCGGCGTGAGGGCGCTGCGCAGCGTCCAGATATGGTCGCCGGCATGCATCTCCATCAGCCGGTGGTCGGCGCGATAGCCGGTGGCCGGCAGGCCCGCCGCCTCGCGCAGCAATTCCATCGTGCAGCAGGTGCGGTGCAGGGAGCTCGCATGGAAATCCAGCGCCGCCGGATCGCCCGCCAGCGCGCGCAGCAGCCGCCCATTGGCGCGCGCCTGGGCGCGGCCGTTCGCGGTCAGCGGCGAATCGTCGTGCGAGGCGAAGCGGCCTTCCGCATTGTGCTCGCACTCGCCATGACGGACGACGTAGAGGGTGAGGGCGCGGACGTTGATCACCGAGAGCTCCATTGTCTGGCCGGGATGACAATTAGCGCCGAACATCCAACCTTACCACCTCGCCCCCGCGCGCGCGAAACACACAGCCCTGCGGCTCGTCGAGGCTCGACATCGCCTTCCAGTCCAGGCCCGCGAACAGCCCGCGCAGGATGCGCGTCGTCGCGCCATGGCTTACCGCGAAAGTGTCCGTGGCGAGATCGGCGACGAAGCTTCCGATCCGCTTGGCGACATCGGCATAGTTCTCGCCGCCCGGCACCCGCACATGCCATTTGTCCGCATTGCGCCGTTCATAGAGCGCCGGATCGAGCGCCTTGGCCTCGTCGTCGGTGAGCTGGTCCCATATCCCCAGGTCGATCTCGATCAGGCGCGGGTCGGTGCGGTAGCCGAGCTGCGGCAGGCCCGCCGCGACGCGCACGATCTGCATCGTCGTCTTGGCGCGCTGCAGCGGGCTGGACACGAAATCGAGCGCCGGCTCGTGGCCCAGCGTGCGCGCGAGGATCGCGCCGACGTCGCGCGCCTGCGCTTCGCCCAGGGGGGTGAGCGGCGTGTCCTTCACGCCGGAGAATTGATGCCGCGCATTCGCCTCGGTCTGGCCGTGCCGCGCGAAAAAGAGCGTGATGCCGTCGGGGAGCTTAAGCGCCATCGCTCTTGGCGACCGTGATGTCCGGCGCGTCGATCGCCTTCATGCCGACGATGTGATAGCCGGCGTCGACATGCAGGCACTCGCCCGTCACCGCCTTGCCCATGTCCGACAGCAGATACAGCGCCGAATTTCCGACCTCCTCGATCGTCACATTGCGGCGGAGCGGCGAATTGTACTCGTTCCATTTGAGGATGTAGCGGAAATCGCCGATCCCGCTCGCCGCCAGCGTCTTGATCGGACCGGCCGAGATCGAGTTCACCCGGATCGCCTTCTTGCCCAGATCCTCCGCGAGATAGCGCACCGAGGCCTCGAGCGCCGCCTTGGCGACGCCCATCACGTTGTAGTGCGGCATCACCTTCTCGGACCCGTAATAGGTCAGGGTCACCATCGCGCCGCCCTTCGTCATCATCTTCTCGGCGCGCTGCGCCACCGCGGTGAACGAGTAGCAGGAGATGTCCATCGTCATCCGGAAGTTCTCCGGCGTGGTGTCGACATAGCGGCCGTCGAGCTGGTCCTTGTCGGAGAAGCCGATGGCATGCACCACGAAATCGAGCGACGGCCAGATCTTGGCGAGTTCCGCAAAGGCGCCGTCGATCGAACCCTGGTTGCTCACGTCGCAATCGATCAGCGCGGCGGGCTTGAGCGGCTCGACCAGCGGCACCACGCGCTTCTTGAAGACGTCGCCCTGATAGGAGAACGCCAGTTCCGCGCCTGCCTTGTGCAGCGCCTCGGCGACGCCCCAGGCGATGGAGCGGTTATTGGCCACGCCCATGATGAGGCCACGCTTGCCCTTCATGAGTCCTTCGAAAGCCATGGGGTCACCGGTTGGGATGCGACCCTTCTGTGGCCGGAAACGCCAGGGAATTCAAGGTCAAATGCTGACGCCGAGTCAGCGCCTTTGCCGCGCCGACCGAGGAAACTTTCGTGGCGCAGCCTTCGACGAAAGGACGGAACCCGGCGGCGACCGTTAGAGATCTGCGGCCCAGCCGCCGCCGAGGGCCTGATAGAGCGCGACGGTGGCCGTGAAGCGGTCGGTGCCGGCTTGCACGAGTGCGAGTTCGGTCGCCAGCAGGCCGCGCTCGGCATCGAGTTGATCCAGATAGGGGGAATAGCCGGCGCGATAACGGTTGGTGGCGAGCGCCAGCGCGCGGGCCAGCGTCACACGCTGCGCGGCGAGCGAAGCCTGTTGCTCGTCGAGCCGGCGTATCGCGGCCAGCGCGTCTTCGACTTCGCGGAACGCCGTCAGCGCCGTCTTGCGATAGGCAAAGGCGGCCTGGTCGCGCCGGGCGGCGACGGTCTCCTGTTGGGCCTGCAGCCGGCCGGCGTCGAAGATCGGCGCCAGGATGCTGCCGCCGAGCGAGAATATCCCGACCGGGCTGCTGATCAGCGTCGAGCCGACGACGCCGCCATCGGCCGAAATCCGCACATCCGGCATGAAGGCGGCGCGCGCCGAGTCGAGCGAGTGATCGGCGGCCGCGAGCTGCTCTTCCGCCGCAAGGATGTCGGGCCGACGCCGCATCAGCGCGGCGGGCACGGCGAGCGGCACGGTCGGATGCGAAAGCCTGTCCAGGTCCAGGCCCCGCGCGATCGCGCGCGGCGTGTCGCCGAGCAGGATGCTGAGGCCGTTCTCCTGGCGGGTGATGGCGAGTTCGGCGGCGGGGATGAGCTGCTCGGCCGCGCGGTAATCGGCTTCGGCCTGGGCGAGATCGAGCTGCGAGGCATAACCGACCTGGGCGCGGCGGCGCGCGATCTTCAGCGACTCCGCGCGGGCTGCCAGCGTCTTGCGCAGCACGGCCAGGCGCGCGTCGAGCCCGCGAAGGGCGATGTAGCCCGACGCCGCCGACGCCGCGACGGCGAGGCGGACATTGTCGCGCGCGGCCTGGCTCGACAGCAATTGCGCCCGCGCCGCCTCGCTGGCGTCGGCCAGGCGGCCGAAGAGATCGAGATCGTAGGAGACCGACAATTCCGCCTGTCCGGCGGTCTGCTCTTCGGGGATGCCGAAGCCCGGATTGACCTCGCGGTCCCGGCCGCCGCCGGCGGAGCCGCTGACATTCGGCCAGCGTTGCGCCTGGGCGAGGTGGAATTGGCCCCGCGCCTCGGCGACGCGCGCCGCCGCCGCCGCGATGTCGACATTGTCGGCGAGGGCCGTTTCCACTGTGCGCGTGAGAACCGGATCGCCGAAGGCTTGCCACCAGGCGGCGCCTATTCCGGCTTGCGCCGCGGCCGGATCGGCGCGCCAGGCTTGCGGCGCGGTCACCGCGGCCTGCGGCGGCGCGTCCGGTCTTGGGCCGGCGCAGGCGGCGAGCAGGGCGGCGCCGACGAGCCCGATCGCGCGCCTCATGGTCCGCCGCCGGTGTCTATGCGGGCTTCCACCGACATGCCCGGCCGCAGCCGCTCGGCACCCGGCTGGTTCGGATCGAGCCCGATGCGCACGCCGATGCGCTGCGGCACCTTCACGAAATTGCCCGTCGCATTGTCGGGCTTGAGCACGGAAAACTCCGAGCCCGCCGCCGGCGACAGGCGCTCGACATGGCCGCCGAAGCGCCGGCCGCCCAGCGCGTCGACGCGCACCGCGGCAGGCTGGCCGGGCGCCATATGACCGGTCTGGTCTTCCTTGTAATTGGCGATCACCCAGCGGTCGGGCGGCACGAGCGAGAGCAATTGCGAACCGCCGGTGACGTATTGGCCGAGCCGCACGCCGACCTCTCCGACCTGGCCGGCCTCCGGCGCACGGATCACCGTGTGCTCGAGATCGATCTCCGCCAGCCGCAATTGCGCGCGCGCCGCTTCGACCTGCGCCTTCAACCCGTCGCGTCCGACATCGACGGTGCGGATGTCCTGCACCGCGATCTGGCCGCCGGCCTGCGCCTGGGCGAGCGCCGCGCGCGTCTGGTCGCGCTCGCGCTGCGACACCGAGCCGTCGCGCACCAGGTCGTCGACGCGCGCCATGTCCGCCTGGGCGCGCTCGAGCTGGGCATGCGCATTGGCGAGGCCGGCGATGCGCGACGCGCGTGCCTGGTCGGAATTGGAGAGCGCGGCGATCGCGGCGGCGAGAGAGGCCTGCGCCTGCGCGACGCGGGCGCGATAGATGCTGTCGTCGATCCGCACCAGCACTTGGCCGTCTCGCACCTGATCGTAGTCGCGGACCTCGACCGCCACGACATAGCCGGCGACCTGCGGCGCGATCACGGTGGTCCGGCCGCGGACATAGGCGTTGTCGGTGACCTCGATGGCGCCGCCGAAAGGGAAGAGGCCCCAGGCCCACAAGATCGCAAGCATGGCGACGACGGCCAGCGCCGCGATCGCGATCGTCGTGCGCGTATCGCGCAGGGGCGGATGCCAGAAGCGGGCGGGCGGCGCCGGGGGTGTCTCAGATTCGCTCATGTGCTGCCGCCATTGCCTCGCGCCGCCGCCGTCTTGCGCCGGTCGCGATCAGATATCCCAGATAGGCCGCCGTCGCGAGCGAGAACCACATCACGAGGCGGAACACGTCGTTGAACGCCAGCGTGTTCGCCTCGCTCGCCATCGCGCGGCCGAGAAGACCGGCGCCCTGCGCGCCGCGCAGCACCGGATCGCCCAGCACCCCCGACAGCACGACGACGCCGGCCTGGATGCGTCCCGCGACCTGCGGATCGGCGGCGACGAGGTGCTCGGCCAGCGCCGCGGCATGCGCCTTCGCTTCCATGACCTGCGCCGTCCCGAGGATGGCCGAGCCGGCCAGCCCGCCGACGTTCTGCGTCATCCCGAACACCACGATCAGGCTCACCAGATGCGTCGGACCTTTCTTCAACATCTGTATGAAGCCGTAGGCGAGCGTCGGTCCGATGAAAAGCGTCGTGCCGAACGCGATCAGCGACTGGCTTAGATAGAGCTGCTCGGGCCGCGTGATGCTGGTCGAATGGCTGTCCAGCCAGGCGCCGAGCGCGATGATCAGCGCCGCGACCAGGACCTGATAGGGCAGGCGCTGCTCGGACAGCGTCGCACAGGCGACCGCGGCGCCCAGCACCATGGCGACGAGAACATAGACGAACAGCGTATGGAGCTGGTCGTTGGTCAGGCCTCCCGAGGTCAGGAAGCCGACCGAGCCATAGGTCTGCTCGGCCAGCGCCAGCCGGACCAGCAGCGCCACGGCGACGAACCGCAGGATGTCGCGGCTGCCGATCCACTGGGTCTGGATCAGCGGATGTTCGCGGTTGTGCTCGATCGCGACGGCGATGGCGACCAGCGGCACGGCGCCGGCCAGCGCCCAGCCGAGCCAGGGCGTGTCGGTCCACCATAGAAGCCGTCCTTCGCCCAATACGACGCAGATCAGCAGGAACGCCGGGACCATCAGGCCGATGGTGATGAAATCGAGCGGCTCGAACGCCTTGCTGCGCTCGCTGGGCGGCAGCGGCGCGGCCAGGATCGCCGCGGCGACGGCCAGGGCCGTGCCGAGTTCGATCAGCGACAGGCCCTGCCAGCGGTCGGTGCTCAGCACGTCCAGCGGGACGAGCCGCGCCAACGGCGTGCCGAGCTGCGTGAGGCTGATGCCGATCACCAGCGCGAGCGGACGCAGCGGCACCGGCATGATCTGCATCAGGTAATAGATCGTCAGCGTCGTCAGCCCCGCGGCCATCACGCCGCACGCCGCGCGCACCGCGATGGCGCTCGCAAAGCCCGGAGCGACCAGCTGGAAGAACGCCGCGGCGGCATAGAGCGCAATCAGCGCGAGCGTGACCTCCGGAATGCCGAATTTCGCACGGGCCCGGACCAGCGTCAGATTGGCCGTCGCGTTCATCGCGATATAGATCGCGGGCAGCACGCTCACCTGGGCCAGCGTAAGGCCGAGCGATCCCGCCAGATTGCCGGCGTTCACGTTGACCAGCGCATTGGTGAAGGTCGCCGAGCAGCCGATCAGCACGCCGACACAAGCATAGGCGACACGGCGAGGGACCGAATGCGTCGGTGTGAAAGCCGAGCCGGGAAACAGCGGCCGCTCGGCCGGAGTAAAACGATACTCGGCATCGGCCGCGCCCAAAACGTCCCTCTTTCGCAGCCCAACGCCCGGACCTTGCCTTGATTTGTGCAACGCGGCAAGCGCGCCGCGCCATACCGAACGCCGCACTTGGACGTCCGCCGATACCGAATCCGCAGCCGTGACTCCGACGTCATTCCTTGCCACCATCGCGCCAGAACGCCATCGAGGAACGCCGCCATGGACAAGATCGTCTCCAATCCTAAAGGCTTCTCCGCCGAGGGCCTCGCCAGGATCGTGCCGACCCTGCGGCCGATCGCCGAATCCGGCGATCTTTCGGGTTTCGTCACGCTGCTCTTCCGCCATGGCGAGATCGCGCAGGTCGAGACCATCGGCCACCGCGACCTCGAGCATGAGAAGCCGATGACGCGCGACACGATCTTCCGCATCGCTTCGATGACCAAGCCGGTCACCTCCCTCGCCGCGCTGATCCTGATGGAGGAGGGCAGGTTCAAGCTCGACGATCCCATCACCAGATGGGCGCCCGAATTCGCCGACCTGAAGGTCTTGAAGGACGCCCAGGGCCCGCTCACCGACACCGTCCCTGCCGCGCGCGCCATCACCTTCGACGATCTCTTCACCCATCGCTCCGGCCTGGCCTACGGCTTCTCGTCGCTCGGCCCCATCGCACACGAGTATCAGCGTGTGCTCGGCGATGTGCTCAACAACGATATGACCGCCGATGCCTGGATGAAGGCGCTAGCGGGCCTGCCGCTGCTCTACCAGCCCGGCGAGCGCTTCCACTACAGCCATTCGACGGACGTGCTCGGCTTCCTGGTCGGCCGCATCGCCGGCATGCCGTTCCGCGATTTTCTGGTCGAGCGCATCTTTGGGCCGCTCGGCATGTCCGACACGGACTTCTACGTGCCGCCGGAGAAGCGCGAGCGCGCCGCGGTGGTCTATCGCATGAACAACGAGAAGAACGTGCTCGAGCCGTTGCCCTTCAAACAATACGACGTGCCGCCCGCCTTCTGCGGCGGAGGCGGCGGGCTGGTGTCCACGGCGGACGACTACCTCAAATTCGCGCGCCTGATGCTGAACAAGGGTGAACTCGGCGGCACGCGCCTGGTCTCGTCCGCCACCATCGAACTGATGTGCACCAACCGCCTGACGCCGGCGCAGCGCGCCATTCCCTTCCTGGGGATGATCCCGATGTGGGACGGGATGGGTTTCGGCCTGGGCGTCAGCGTGATCGACGCGCCGGAGAAGCTCGGCTTCCTCGGCATGGGCGGCGTCGGCAGCTTCGGCTGGCCGGGCGCCTTCGGCACCTGGTGGCAGGCCGATCCGGCGAACGACCTGATCCTGATCTACCTGATCCAGAACGCGATGCCGCTGGAGCCCGGCGCCATCGCCAACCTCGCCGCCGGCCAGCGCATGGGCGGTCGCATCGCGCTCCCGATGTTCCAGCGGACGGCGTATGAGGCGCTGACGTAGGGCCGTTCGACCACCCCAGCGCCAACGTGTCATGGCCCGCGAAAGCGAGCCATCCAGGTGATACGGCCTCAATCGTCGATGCTTGTGCTCCGGGCCCAACTGGATGGCCCGCTGTTGCGGGCCATGACTGTGAAGGCAAGGCGCAAACGCATGCCTATCTTTCCGATAGTATAATTTTTCTGTTTGACAGAAATTTTTTGCCGTAATATTGAATCCGCGACGCTCGCGGAGCCTAAGGCATGTCCAACGTCGTCGAGTTCGCGGCTTTCGAGGAGGAGACGGCGCCCGTTGCGACACCGCATCGCCGCCTGCTGCGGCTCAGTCGCGGCCTTTCGCTGCTGTTCGCCGCGCTGACCGGCCTGTCGCTGCTTTGGGTGGTCGGCGCCTTCGCGGTGATCTTCTTCTTCGCCGATCATGTTCTGATCGGCGCCGGCGGCGCATCGCTGGAGCTGCCGCATCCCGCCGCCGCGGTGCCCGGCATGATCGTGCTGGCGAGCCAGTCCTTCCTCACCCGTCTCGCCGGCTTCGTCGACATCCTGATCGCGATGGCGCCCGTCGTGTTCATCTGCCTGCATCTGCAGGCGCTGTTCGGCGTCTATGCGCGGGGTGTCGTCTTCGCCCGCGACAACGCGCGGCACCTGAAGCGCGTCGGCCTGTGGCTTGTGCTCTGGCCGGCCGCCAAGCTCGCCGCCAACCTGCTGTTCCGTGCGGCCGGCGGCACCGACAGGGCCTGGGCGCAGCCGTTGCTGCTCTATTCGCTCCTCCTCGGCCTCATCGTCTTCGCGATCGCCCAGGTGATGGAATTCGGGCGCGAGATCGAGCAGGAAAGGGATTCGTTCGTCTGATGGCTATTGTCGTCCGCCTCGATGTCATGATGGCCAAGCGCCAGATCCGCTCCAACGAGCTCGCCCGCGCCATCGGCATCACCGAATCCAACCTGTCGCTGCTCAAGTCGGGCAAGGTGCGCGGCTTCCGCTTCTCCACGCTGGAGGCGATCTGCCGCCGCCTCGATTGCCAGCCCGGCGACCTGCTCGAATATGTGCCCGACGCGGGCAAGCCCCGGCTCAAGAAGGCCGGCTAGACGAGGGACCTGAGACCATGCACCGGAAAAACGCGCTTTGCGCGATGCTGTTCTGCGTCTTGGGCGGATGCGTTCATTTCCCGCCCATCGCCGATATGCGGGCCGGTGTGAGTGCCGCGCCGCCGGCGGCGGCCGCCACGATGCCCTTCCTGTTCGACGACAACCGCGTCTTCGTGGAGATCGCGTTCATCCGCCCCGACGGCAGCCGGCGCGAGGCGCTCGCCTTCGTGAACATGGGCGCCGGCGCCTTCGTGCTCTCGAACAAGCTGTTCCGCGAGTTGGCGCCTAAGCCGGGAACGCCGCTGCACATCGCTTTCGGCACGCTCGACATCGCGCTCGACGGCGCCGCGGTGCAGCCGGAGAGCATCGCCAACAGCCTGACCATCGGCCTCGACCCCTTCGCCGGCCCGCCCGACATGGCGAAGGCCGCGCAAGGCGAGGGCGGGATGATGGCGGGCTTCGCGGCGCCGCTGCCGGTGGAGGCCGAGATTCCGCCCGGCCTGCTGCAACATTTCGTCGTCACCTACGATTATGCGGCGCGCACCATGACCCTGGCGCCGCCCGGCGCGCCCGCGCCCGAAGGCATTGCCGTGCCGTTGCGCATCGCGCCGCACAGCGGCGTCGCGGTGGTCGACGTGGTGAGCGACGGCACGCGGCATCCCTTCGTGCTCGACAATGGCGGAAGCTGGGGCTTGGTGCGCGATGCGGGCGTGTGGACGAAGCCGCATCCCGATTGGCTGCGCGGCGTCGGCGGCATCGGTGAGGCGAACTATCTGATGGACGGCCAGGACGCCGATGTGCCCGTGCTGGTGCTGCGCGACGTGCATGTCGGCCCGCTCACGCTCGCCCATGTCGGCGTGGCGCAGACTGCCGGCGACGGCCTGCTCGCCGGCTGGATCTCCGGCCTGTTCTGGGACCGCATCTATGCGCCCAAGGCGGGCGAGCCGGTCGAGGGCGCCATCGGCGGCGACGTGCTGCGGCATTTCAAGCTCAGCATCGATTACCCGCGCCGCATGAGCTACTGGCAAGAGCAGTCGCCGCTGGACGGTGGCGATCTCGACCAGGTGGGCATCGTGCTCGGCCGCCGGAACGGCGAGACCCGCATCGCCGCCGTCGCGCGCAAGGACGGAAGCGAAACCGTCACCGGCGTCCAGCCGGACGACAAGCTGCTGAAGATCGGCGACCTCGACACGGCGACCGCGACGCGTGGACAGCTGCTGGGTGCGCTCCACGGCAGGCCCGGCGAGAGCAAACGGCTGCTGCTGGAACGTGACGGCAAGCAGTTCACGGTCGATGTTTCGATTACCGCGTTCTAAGACATCCAACGTCTCCCTTCTCCCCGCTCAAAGCCGGGGCGAGGGAATATGGAAAAGCAAAAAAGGCCGGAGCGCTTCCGCCCCGGCCTTTCGCATTTCAATCGGCGACCGCCGTTCTCAGTTGAACACCTCGAACAGCCCCGCGCCGCCCTGGCCGCCGCCGATGCACATCGTGACGACCGCGTATTTCGCGTTGCGGCGCCGGCCTTCCATCAGCACATGGCCCGTCAGCCGCGCGCCGGTCATCCCGAAGGGATGGCCGATGGCGATCGAGCCGCCATTGACGTTGTACTTCGCCGGATCGATGTGCAGCTGGTCGCGCGAATACAGGCATTGCGACGCGAACGCCTCGTTCAGCTCCCACAGGTCGATGTCGTCGACCTTGAGGCCGAAGCGCTCGAGCAGGCGCGGCACCGCGAACACCGGACCGATGCCCATCTCGTCGGGCTGACAGCCCGCGGCGGCCCAGCCCATGAAGCGGCCCATCGCCTGCAGGCCGCGCTTCTCCGCGTCCTTGGCTTCCATCAGCACGACCGCGGCCGCGCCGTCCGACAGCTGCGAGGCGTTGCCGGCGGTGATGAAATTGCCCGGACCCATGACCGGCTTGAGGCCCGCGAGGCCTTCCAGCGTGGTGTCGGGACGGTTGCACTCGTCCTTGTCGACGACATAGTCGACGATCGTCTCTTCCTTCGTCTCCTTGTTGACGACCTTCATCTTGGTCTGCATCGGGACGATCTCGTCCTTGAACTTGCCGGCCTGCTGCGCCGCGGCCATGCGGCGCTGCGACTCCAGGGAGTACTCGTCCTGGTACTCGCGGCTGACGTTGTAGCGCTTGGCCACGATGTCGGCGGTGTCGATCATCGGCATGAAGATCGCGGGGTATTCCTCGACCAGCTTCTTGTCGACATTGTTGGGGCCGGCGCCGGGGTTGGGGATCGAGATCGACTCGACGCCGCCCGCCACGATGCACTGGCTCTGGTCGCCGCGGATCGAGTTGGCCGCCATCGCGATGGACTGCAGGCCCGACGAGCAGAAGCGGTTGATCGAGACGCCCGCCGTGGTCACCGGCAGGCCGGCGAGCAGCGCCGCCTGGCGGCCGATATTGCCCGCGCCATGGGCGCAGTTGCCCATGTAGGAATCCTCGACCAGATCCTTGTCGACGCCGGCGCGGTCGACCGCGTGCTTGATCGCATGCGCCGCCATCGACATGGTCGGGGTGATGTTGAACCCGCCGCGCGCCGATTTGGCGAGGCCGGTGCGGGCGTAGGAAACGATGACGGCTTCTCTGCTCATGGGTATTTCTTCCCTGGTGGATGGTTGTTGGCGCGGACATTAGAAGGCGGGAAACGGCCGGTCTAGGGGTGGCCTGAACAGGGGCTCCGCGCGTACATAGTGCCGCCGCATGGAGAACATATGGGTATCAGGAAGGCGATTTTCATCACGGGCGCGGCGTCGGGCATCGGGCTGGGAACCGCCCGGCGCTTCGCACGCGAAGGTTGGTTCGTCGGCCTCGCCGATATCAACCCGGGCGGGCTGAAGGCGGCGCTGGACGCCATCGGGCGCGAGAACGGCGCGACCTATCTGCTGGACGTGCGCGACCGCGCCGCCTGGGACGATGCCTTGTCGGTGTTCGTCGCCGCCTCGGGCGGCCGGCTCGACGTCCTGCTCAACAACGCCGGCGTCGCCGCCTATGGCTATATCGAGGAGCAGGCGGAGGACGAGGTCGCCCGCCAGCTCGACGTCAACATCAAGGGCGTGATCGCGGGCGCCCGCGCCGGCATCGCCCATCTGAAGAACACGCCGGGCAGCCAGCTGATCAACGTCTCGTCCTGCGCCTCGCTCTATGGCGCGCCCAAGCTGTCGGTCTATGCCGCGACGAAGTTCGCAGTGCGCGGCCTGTCCGAGTCGCTCGACATCGAGTTCTCGCGCTTCGGCGTCGGTGTGAAATGCATCATGCCGTGGTTCGTCGACACCCCGATCCTCGATGCCGGCACGAGCGGCAGCAACGAGAAGATGTCCGACGCTCTGCGCGCCGGCGGCATGCCGGTCTACACGGTGGAGGAATGCGCCGGCGTGATCTACGACGCGGTGGCGTCGAAGGACCTCAAGCACATCGTCGGCGCCCGCGGCCGCCAGCTCGCCTGGCTGGCGCGCCTGTTCCCGAACCTCGTGCGCAAGCAGATGCTGGCGGCGGAACGCACCGGCAAGGCGCCGGGGCGCTGAACCTCCCGATGTCCTCTCCCGCGAGCGGGAGAGGGACGCGAAAACTTGCGCTTAGCATGGCGCAGCGGAGCTCGAGTCTGTTGTGATCAGATGGAGTCACCAAAATCTTGTCATGGCCCGCGAATGCGGGCCACCCAGGTGACATCTGCTCCCGCCGTTGAAGTAAGGAGTGGCCGTTTACCGTTGATGTCGTGCAGAACCAAACTGGGTGGCCCGCATTCGCGGGCCATGACACCGGGTTGGGTTGCATCAACTTGAAAACAACGGACTCTAAGCGTCAGTTTTCGCCGGGCGAGGTTATCGGTGTTCAATCCCCGGCACCGGATGGCGCCGGCACATGGCGCGCACCGCCGCATGCGTCTTCGCCGTCGTCGCCGCATCGTCCGGCGCGCGCAGGGTTGCGACCATCCAGCCGGCGATCGCCCGCATCGCGTCGTCATCCATGCCGCGCGTCGTGCAGGCGGGCGTGCCCAGCCTCACGCCGCTCGGCCGCAGCGGCGGACGCGGGTCGTCGGGGATCACCTGCTTGTTGGTCGTGATGCCGACGCGGTCGAGCGCTTCTTCCGCCGCGCGGCCGTCCAGCCCGAAGCTCGCCACCGTGTCGATCACCAGAAGATGGTTGTCGGTGCCGTCCGTCACCAGCTTGACGCCCTGCGCCATCAGCGCCGCGGCCAGCGCCTTGGCATTGGCGAGGATCGCGCGCGCATAGTCGCCGAACGCGGGCTCGGCCGCCTTCTTGAAGGTGATCGCGGCGCCCGCGACATTGTTCATATGCGGCCCGCCTTGCAGGCCGGGAAACACCGCCGCGTCGATCCTCTTGGCATGCGCGGCCTTGCACAGGATCAGCCCGCCGCGCGGCCCGCGCAGCGATTTGTGCGTGGTGGTCGTGACGACGTCGAAGCCGGCATCGAACGGATTGCGCATCGCGCCCGCCGCGACCAGACCGCCGATATGCGAGATGTCCGCCATGGTGAGCGCCCCAACCTCGTCGGCGACCTGTTTGAACGCCGCATAGTCGTAGTCGCGGGGATAGGAGGAATAGCCGCACAGCACCAGCCTGGGCCGCGTCTCCTTGGCCCGCCGCAGCAGCGCGTCGAAATCGATCGCGCCGCCCTGCGCCGTCTCGCTCTTGTAGCGCTCGAACCGGAACACCTTGCCCATGGCGGAGACCGGCGCCCCATGGGTGAGATGCCCGCCATGGCTCAGATCCATCGCCAGCACCGTGTCGCCGGGCTCGAGGAGGGCGAAATACGCCGCCTGGTTCATCGGCGAGCCCGAGAGCGGCTGCACATTGGCGTGTTCGGCGCGGAACAGGGCGCAGGCCCGGTCGCGCGCGAGGATCTCGATCCGGTCGGTGAAGTCCTGGCCGCCGTAATAGCGCCGGCCCGGATAGCCTTCCGAATATTTGTTGGTCAGCACCGAGCCGAGCGCCGCGAGCACTTCGGGATAGGTGTAGTTCTCCGACGGGATCATCTCGACGCCGTCGGCCTGGCGGCGTTCCTCGCCCGCGATGGCGTCGTCGATGTCGGGATCGAAGGCATGAAGCAGTTGCCGGTGTGCGTCCATGGGCGTCTTCCTCTCCGGAAGATGATCGGCGTCGCGACGTCGATTGCCCAGGCGAACGGCAGGTTGACGCCGCGCTCCCCGATGGTGCCCCATCTTCAATTCGCCAGTCGCGCGGCGCCGGAAGGCTAGCGCAAACGGGGCGCGGTGCGCTAGCCTGATGCCGGTTTTTGCCGAGGGAGGCGCCATGACCATCGCAACATTCCGCGCGACAGCGCGATGCGGGAGCGTGCGCGCCGCCCCCGTGGCCTGAACCGGCCTTCTCCGTCGCCGATTTTCAATCGCCGAAAACGCCCGCGCGATCCGCGCGGCGATGGAGACTTTATGACCGAAGACGAACTGAACCGCCTGAACGCAAGATTGCTTGCCTATCTGCGCGCTGCCGCGGAACGGCGCCCCAGCGCACGCCGCGCCGGCCCCTTCCTCGCCACCTTCGACGACGATCCGAACGTCTATCTCAACTATGCGATCCCGGACGACGGCATCGCGCCGGATGCGGCGCAGCTTGCCGACCTCGTCGCGCTGTTCGAAGCGCGGGGCCGCAAGCCGCGCCTCGAATACATCACGGGCGCGGCGCCGCAACTCGAATCGGCATTGCTCGCTTACGGCTTCCGGATCGAGAAGCGCGTGCCGGTGATGCTCTGTCGTCCCGGGATGCAGCAGCCCGCACCGCAGCCGGACGGCCTTCTGGTCTTCGCCGCCACCGCGGACGAAGATCTGGTCGGCGCCGAGCAGGCGCAGGCCGAAGCCTATGGCAGTCCGTCGCGCGGCCCGCGCGGCCTGAAGCGCACGCTGCGTCATGGCGGCGTGGTCGCCGCGGCGCGCGATGTCGCGAGCGGTGCGATCGTGGGCGGCGGCATCGCGACGCCGCCGCTGGACGGCATCAGCGAGATCGCCGGCATCGGGATGCGGGAGGCGTTCCGCCGCCGCGGCGGCGCCGCCGCGCTCACGGCGCTGCTGGCGTACGAAGCCTTCGCCAGGGGCATCGCGCTGCTCTGGCTGACGCCGGAGGATGCGAGCGCCGAACGCATCTACGCCCGCGCCGGCTTCGCGGCGGTGTCGGAGGCGCTGCACATTTCGCTGTGACGGCGAAGGGGGCGGAGGTCTCCATGCCTCCGCCCCCACCGCCGGCGAATTGTATGCATGCTATCACGATGCTATCATCGCGCATGGCTCAGCTCTTGGTCCGCGATATTCCCGAGGAAGCGGTCGCCGCGCTTAAGCGGAATACGGCGGATTTCTGGGCCGAAGCCGACCGCCTGCGTAAGGAACTCGAAGATCAGGGACGTGTCTTCACCGATTCGACGGCGATCCTTCGCGAAGATCGCGATACGCGGTGATTCAGCGGAATTCTGCAATCACTTCGATCTTGCCGACGATGGCAGCATTGAAGGCGTCCAAATCCTCGGCCGGAATCCAGTATTCGAGGTGACTCCGACCGCCTGCCTCCTGCACGCTGTAGAGATCGAGAAACGCTTTCGCAACCGCGAACCGCGTGACGTAGCCGCTGCCTGAGGCCGGCACGTTCCAGTCGCGCGCGATCTTGATCGCATAGTCTTCGCTGAGCACGGGGTAGAAGATCGGCTGCTCGGGGAGCCGCGGCGGGAACGCCACCATTTCCGCGGCGCGAATGAGCGCCAGCTCATCCGGACCGACGGGCCGCCATAGCGTGACGGTGTCGTCTTGCCGCGTGCTATTCTGCGGCTGCATCTTCGGTCTTGAGAATCAGGCGTGCAATAAACGCCGCTTTGCCTGATGCGTGTTGGATATCATAGCCGACTGGACGGCCGTCTTCTCCCAGATCGAGCAGGATATCGGGCTCTATCTCGACGGTTCGCCGCGCTGGAAGCGTTCGCACTTCGACATAGAGGCTATCCGTGGCTTCATCGTAGCGCGTCTTCATGGTACAAAATCTTCATCGGCGAAGGCGTTGTGCACCGTTTCACCATCGGACAATAGCACAACCCTAAGATAGCATCCTAGGCTTTCGGCGAAGCCGTAGAGACGAATGCGACCGTCGGTCTGAACCAGCTTTCTCGTGGGCCGGGACAACACGCGCAGGATATCGATTGAATCCAGATAGGGCCGCCGCGGCAAGACATCGAATGCGAAATATCGCGTTCGCCAAAAGGGGGGAGGCGCAAGACGTTCCGGTTCTCGAACGCTCATCGGATCCCCGTCGCTGCGAGAGCAAGCCTACTTCTTCGACCGCGGATCGTAATCCGCCTTCCACCCTTCGGCGAATTTGCGCAGCTCGGCGTCCGGGGGCTCCGGCAGGGTGACGACCAGCGTCACATAGAGGTCGCCCGCCGGGCCGCCGGCCGGCGCGACGCCTTTGCCCTTGAGCCGCAGCGTCTTGCCGCTGTTCGAACCGGGCGGCAGGTTCAGCTCGACCGTGCCGCCGCCGGGCGTCGCCACCGGCACCTTGCCGCCCAGCACCGCCTCCTTCAGCGTCACCGGCAGATCCATGCGGATGTCGTTGCCCTCGCGGGTCATCGCGGGATGCGGCGCGACCTTGAGGTCGATCAGGATGTCGCCCGGCGGCCCGCCATTGCGCCCCGCGCCGCCGCGGCCCTTCACGCGCACCTGCTGGCCGTCCTTCACGCCGACCGGGATCTTGACGTCGATCTGCTCGCCGTTCGGCATCATCACGCGGCGTGTGCCGCCCTTGATCGCCTCGTCGAAGGAGATCGTGGTCGCGACCGCGAAATCCTCGCCGCGCGCCGGCGCCCTTGCACGCCGGCCGCCGAACAGGTCGGAGAACAGGTCCTCGGCGCGGAAGCCTTCCGCCTGCTCGGCGCCCGGCGCGTTGTCCCAGGTGAAATGGAAATCGCCCGGCCCTTGGCCGGCCCGACCGCCGAACGGTCCGCCCTGGAACCCGCCGCCGCCCTGGCGCGGATCGAAGCCGCGCGGATTGCCGGCCGCGTCGATCTCGCCGGCGTCGAATTTCGCGCGCTTCGCCTTGTCGCCCAGGACGTCATAGGCGCCCGAGATCTCCTGGAACTTCGCCTGGGCCTTCTTGTCGCCTGGATGGGTGTCGGGATGATGCTTCTTGGCGAGATTGCGGAAGGCCTTCTTGATCTCGGCCTCGCTCGCGGTCTTGGCCACGCCCAGGATGTCGTACGGATCGCGCATGCTGTCTCCTGCCCGGGCCGGAATCGGCGCGGGCCAGCGTCAATATAGTGCGGCTCGGCCCAAGATTAAGGGCTTGGTTTGGCGGGTACCGGCACGAGAGGCCCGCCCAGCTTCGCCAACCGGGCTTTCGCCTCCGGCACCCCGCGCGCCGCCGCGTCGGTATAAAGCGTCCGCGCGAAGCCGAGATTCTTCTCGACCAGCGTGCCGTCCTCATAGAACACGCCCAGCCTGTATTCCGCGATCGGGTGATGCGCCGCCGCCGCCTGGGTCAGCCAGGGCAGGGCGGCCTTGGGATCGGGCTCGCCCGCCTCGCCGTTCAGCAGCATCTCCGCCAGGTCGTATTGCGCGGTGGGCAGCCCTGCCTCGGCGGCGCGCGCCAGCACGTCCTCGGCGGCCTTGGGATCTTTCGGCGTGCCGAGCCCGCGGCGCAGCATCAGCCCTTCGTTGCGCATCGCCGCTACGTCCTCGCCGTCGATCGACTGGAAGGTCTTGAACGCCTCCTCATAGCGCCCGGCGTCATAGGCGGCGAGGCCCTTGTCGAAGATCGATTGCAGTTCCCCCGTGTCGTGCACGACGGCGCAGCCGGCGAGCACGAGGGAGAGACAGAGGCCGGCGAGGATCGGTGCGAAGCGGGTCATCGTGGATACAGATCATCGGTCCAGCCGAGGCTTTTGGCCAGAGCCTGTCCGGTGCGGCGATAGCCGCGCATGGTCATATGCGTGAGATCGCCGCCGATCAGCACCGGATCGCTGAAGGCCCAGCCATAGGAACCGCCGGGGCCGCCCATATAGTCCTGCCAGTCCCACGCCACGCAACCGAAGCGGGCACCGATCTCCGCCTGCGCCTGCGCGATCCGGCGGTGGATGCGGGCGAAGCGCAGATAGTCGGTCCCGGTCTCGCCGCGCCGCGCCAGCAGCACGCCGCGATCCGGCGGCCCGACCAGCAGGCAGGAGGCTCCCGGGAACACGCTGCGCAGATTGGTCAACGCCTTGTTCAGCAGCCCGGCGTATTTCGCGGCGTCGAAATTCGGATCGCTGCCCTCATTGGTGCCGTATTCCAGCGCGACCGCGTCATAGCTCTCGCCATGCAAGGCATCGCCGATCGCCGCCGGATCGGCATTGGCCCAGCCGCGCACGGTGGAAGAGGGCAGGCCGAACACGTCGAAGGTCACCAGCGGCGGCGCGATGCGGTCGAGCAGGAAGCCTTCGAGCACCACCTGGCCCGCGCTCACCCGCAGCTTCACCGTCGCGATCGGCGCATCGGCTTCGATCGTCGCCAGGGCGCTGCCATTGCCGCCCGGCAGGGCGAGCACCTCCTCCGGCCCGTCATTCACCGATACGGTTACGGCGGCATCGGCCAATGGCCGGTAGACGAGCTGCAGCCGCTTGAGATCGCTCTCGCCGTGCCCATCGCGGAAATCGAGCCACAGATAGCTTTCGGGTCCCGCCGCCGCGACGCGGTTGGTGAGCGCCGGTCCGGTCGCCAGCGGCGCCGGTGCGGTGAAGGCGAGCGCCGTCGACCAGCCGGTCCCGATGCAATAGGCATGCAGCGTCGGCAGCCGCACATTGGCGCGCCCCATGGTCGGCGGCAGGAAGCGCGTGCCGACCGTCTCGCCATGCGCCGCGATGGCGCCGCTGAGTTCCGCCATGAACGGCCCCGCCGCGATATGGCTGTCGCCCCAGACGGCGATGCGCCGGGCCCGCGGCTGCGTGCCGTCGCGCAGCGCGAACGCAGGCAGCTTCGCCAGGTCCAGCACCGGCGGTTCGCGCCGCGCCGGAATCGCCAGCGCACCGAGTTCCGCCTGCGTTGGCATGAGCGTGTTGGGCGGCGGCGCATGCGCCAGCGCCGGCGGTCGCACCGGCTGCGGCGGCGGCGCATTGGGGCAGGCGAGATCGGAGACATGCGACGCGGACACGAACGTCGCGGCCCGTGCCGCCGGCGCCGCGAACATCGCAACCGTCAGGCCGGCCAGCAGGACACGCCGAAGCGCACGCACGGCAAGGCGCCAGCCGCGCTTGTCATGGCCCGCGAATGCGGGCCACCCAGGTGACGCCCCGCACTGCTTTGGGAGATTTCGCGCAGCCAATTTTTCAACACCAACAAACAGCAGCGGGATGGCCCGCTGACGCAGGCCGCGACACCGGATCATAGCGGGTCCAGGCCGTCCCCGCCTTAAATCCCTGCGAGCTCCAGCGGCAGGCCCTTGGCCTTGAGCAGCTTCAGATGCTTCGCCCGGACGCGCTTTCCATACACGCCGTCCCGCGGCAGGCCCAGCATCGCTTGCAGATCGCGGACGACGTCGCCGCGCTCGGAGAGATGGAAGCGCTGCGCCAGCACGCTCTGCGGCGTGAAGGTGGTGCGCGTCGCCATCGGCGGCTTGCCGACGATGCCGGTGCAGCGCCAGGCCGCATAGCCCGCCGCGGCCTGCCGCGTGCCGTCTGGGCGCGTCCAGCCCTGGGTCGAGATGCGGTTGGCGACCGCGATCTGCTGCGCCGGCGTCGCGCCGCCCGGCACCGGTGCGAACGCGGTCCCGCCCCAGGCCGCCCAGGCGCCGGCATCGATGCCCAGGCCGCCGCCATAGCGCCCGACATTCGTCCAGTTCGCGTTGGTCTCGCAGACCGCCATCTTCTGCCAGAAGACGTCCGGCGCCGCCGGTTGCGGATTGCGCACCAGGGTCGGCGACAGGTCGCCCGGTGCATAGGTATAGGGCGCGATCGGCCGCGCCGCCGCCGCTGCGCTCAGGTGCCCCGCGCGCAGGATCTCGGCGACATACATGCGCTGTCCGGCCGGCGTCAGATGCACGCCGTCGGAGACGAAGAAGTCCGGCTGGCCCTCCGACACGGCGCGCCAGTCGGCGATGGCGACATTGGGATAGCTCGCGGCGATCTCGTCGATCAGGTCGTTGTTGGCCTCCATCCAGCGCCGCGGCACATGGGTGTTGACCAGGATGACGCGCTTGGCGCCGGCGAGCAGGCCCAGGATCTCGCGCAGCTGCGCCTCGGTGGCGTAGCCGTTGGTTCCCAGATGCACCAGCACCACCGGCGTCAGCGCATGCGCCTTCGCGAGAGTCTTGATCTGGCCGAGGATGCTCGCCGTCTGCCAGCCCATGGTCGCATAGACCTTGGCGCCCGGCAGCATCCGGATGAGCAGTGGGCTCGATCCCAGCAGCACGGAGTCGCCCACCGCCGTCAGGTCCGCGCCGGTGAAGCCGCCCGGCGCCTGCGCCTGGGCGGGGATCGGCGGCAGGCTCGGTGCCGTGATAGGCTTGGCCGGCGCCGCGGCGGCGGCGGCCAGGCCGAGCGCGTCGCGCACATCCTGTGACGGCCCGACCCGCGACGGCGCCAGCAGCAGGATCGCCGCCACCGCCGCGAGCGTCGCGCCGCCCGCCAGCAGCGCCAGCCGCATCTGCCGCAGTGCCGCCGGGCGCAGCGACGAGGCCTGCAGGGCCCACCACATCCGCTCGATCGCGCCTTGGCGGATCGGCATTTCGAGATAGCGGTAGGACAGCGCCGCGATCCCCAGCGTCAGCCCCATGCGCAGCGCGAAGAGTTCCGTGCCGTCCAGCCGCACATCGAGGTCCGGCCGCGTCAGCATGAAGATCGGCCAGTGCCACAGATAGATCCCGTAGGAACGCTCGCCGATCCAGCGCAGCACGCCGGTATCCAGCCAGCGCCCGAAGGGCGAGCCGCGCCGCGTCGCCGCCGCGATCAGCACGACGCTCACCCCGGCCGACAACAGGAAGCCCCAGGGATAAAGCCACGCCGTCTCCTCGCCGAGCCGCGTGAACAATGCGGTCATCGCGACCAGCGCCAGCAGGCCCAGCGCGAAGACGCCCTCGCCCTCCGCCGGATTGGCGCTCTGCGTCTGGCGTTCCGGCCGCCACAGCAGCCCCAGCACCGCGCCGATCAGCAGCGCGAAGCCATGCGTGTCGGTCCCGAAATAGAGCCGGCTCGGATCGCCCTGGTCGGGATAGCCCAGCCGCGCCGCCAGCACCGCCATCCACACCGCGCCCGCCGCCGCCAGCAGGCCGGCGCCCAGTGCCGCGCCCCTGCGACCGATCCGCGGCAGGGCGAAGTAGAGCAACGGCGCCCAGACGATGTAGAACTGCTCCTCGATCGCCAGCGACCACAGATGTTGCAGCAGCGGCGGCCGCCCCATCGCCTCGAAGTAAGAGGTCTGGGCCGCGATCATCTCCCAATTCGTCATGTAGAAGAGCGATGCGACCGTGTCCCAGCGCAGCCGGGGCAGGGCGTCGGGCGCAAGGACAAACGCCGCCAGCACCGCCGCCGCCGTCATCGCCCAGGAAGCCGGCAGCAACCGCTTGGCCCGCCGCGTATAGAACCGCGCCAGCCCGATCCGGCCGCGCTTTTCGCTCTCCCCGGCCAGCAGGCCGGTGATCAGGAAGCCGGAGATCACGAAGAACAGGTCGACGCCGAGATAGCCGCCCCGCGCCCAGGCGACATCGGCGTGGAACAGGCAGACCGCGAGCACCGCGATCGCCCGCAACCCGTCCAGTCCGCTCAGCCGCGTCTGCGCCGGTGCCTGCACCGCGGCGGGCGCAAGCGTCCGCAGGCCGCCGCCGCCCGCGAACCTGTCGAATGCGTATTTCATGGAAGTCGTAGCCCCGGGCAGCTCGCCTGCCCGTCCGTACTCTTAGCGTCTTGTGCGGCCGATTGAAGGCATAGGACGCATACGGACGAAAATAATTATCGCAACGTATCGCGCCGGCCACAGGCGAGGGGACTACCGCGACAAACCTCCCGGTGCTATCCCGCTTTCATGAGCGACATCGGCGGACCCATCGACGACGGCGGCATTGCGGGCAAGGGCGATCCCTTCGCCCTGTTCGATGCCTGGATGGCCGAAGCCAGGAAGGCAGAGCCCAACAATCCCGACGCCATGTCGCTCGCGACGGTGGACGGCGAGGGCCGCCCGAACGTCCGGATGGTACTGCTGAAGGAGGCGAAGAACGGCAGCTTCGTCTTCTACACGAACTACGAGAGCGCCAAGGGCGTCGAGCTGGTCGGCCAGCCTCATGCAGCCCTCTGTTTCCATTGGAAGAGTCTGGGCAAGCAGGTCCGCATCCGCGGCGGCGTCGCCAAGACGGCCGCCGACGAATCCGACGCCTACTTCGCCACCCGCCCGAAGGACAGCCAGATCGGCTGCTGGGCCTCGGCCCAGTCGCGGCCGATGACCGGCCGCTGGGCCTTCGAGAAGGAGATCGCGCGCTACGCCGCGCAATATGCGCTGTCCAAGGTGCCGCGCCCGCCCGGATGGGGCGGCTTCCGCGTCACGCCCTTCGAGATCGAGTTCTGGCGCGACCGTCCCTTCCGCCTGCACGACCGGCTGGTCTATCGCCGCGCCGGCGCAGCGCCCTGGACGACCGAGCGGCTCTTTCCCTGATGGCGGAGGACACCAAGGCCGCCGCCGAGGCGCGTGCCGCGGCCGACGGCGCCCTGATGCGCCGTGCCGCCTGGGCCTCGCTGGGCGTCTCGGCGCTGCTGACCGTGCTCAAGCTCGGCGCCTTCCTGGTCACCAATTCGGTGGCAGTGCTCGCTTCCTTCGCCGATTCGGCGATGGACCTCTTCACCTCGACCCTCAACCTCGTCGCAATCAAGAGCGCGCTGCAGCCCGCCGACCGCGAGCACCGTTTCGGCCACGGCAAGGCGGAGCCGCTGGCCGGCATGGCGCAGTTCGCCTTCATCGCGGGCTCGGCGGTGTTCCTGGTCATCCAGGGCGTCGACCGCCTGCGGCATCCCGAGCCGATCGCCCAGCCGGGTCCGGCGCTGGCGGTGATGGCGGTCGCGATCACTGCCGGTTTCGGCCTGCTGGTCTATGAGCGCCGGGTGGTGGCGGCGACCGGCTCGGTCGCGGTGGGCGCCGACGCGGCACATTATATCGGCGACATGGCGAGCAATATCGGCGTGGTCGCCGCCATCGTGTTGACCCGCTGGCTGGGCTGGACCCTGGCCGATCCGCTGATCGCGCTGGGCGTCGCGGCGATGCTGGTGTGGACCGCCTATGGCGTGTTCCGCGCCAGCTACGACCAGTTGATGGACCGCGAGTTGCCTGACACCGACCGGGCCCAGATCAAGGTGATCGTGATGGCGCATCCCGAGGTCATCGCGCTGCACGACTTGCGCACCCGCGCCGCCGGCCTCAACGCCTTCATCCAGCTCCATATCGAGCTCGATCCGAAGATGCTGCTGGTCCGCGCCCATGCGATCAGCGACGAGGTCGAGCACGAGCTTTGCGCCGCCTTCCCCCATGCCGAAGTGATCATCCATCAGGACCCCGCCGGCCTCGAAGACCCCGAAGCGCTCGCCGCGACGTAGCTCTTCCACCTCCCCAAAGGGGGAGGTCGAAAAACCGCAAAGCGATTTTTCGGGTGGGGCCGGCGCCGCCGGAGAATCTCCTCCCGCGCAGCCAGACCTGCTACGCTCCCACCCATGACCGCCACCCGTCTGCAATCCGCGCCCGCTCCGGCGCAACCCGAAGAACAGCGCACGTTGATCCTGACCGGCGCCAGCCGCGGCATCGGCCATGCCACGGTGAAGCGTTTCTCGAGCGCCGGCTGGCGCGTGATCACCTGCTCGCGCCACGCCTTCCCGGAGAGCTGCCCCTGGGCGGCGGGCCCGGAGGATCACATCCAGGTCGATCTCGCCGATCCCGACGATACGGAACGCGCCATCGCCGAGATGAAGAGCCGCCTGACCGACGGCAAGCTCCACGCCCTGGTGAACAACGCCGGCATCAGCCCGAAAGGGCCACTGGGGGAAGATGACGGCATGATTTCACCTCCCCCAACGGGGGAGGTCGAAAAATCGCGCAGCGATTTTTCGGGCTTGTCGCGCCGAAGCTCCGAAGGAGCGAAGGCGGATGGGGGCGCCGCCGCCCACGCGCGCCGCCTCAACACTCTGAACACCCCGCAGGCCGTCTGGCGCCAAGTCTTCGAGGTGAACCTCTTCTCGACGATCTGGCTGGCCCAGGGCCTGCGCGCCGAGCTCGCCGCCGCCCACGGCGCCATCGTCAACGTCACGTCGATCGCCGGCGGCCGGGTGCATCCCTTCGCCGGCGCCGCCTACGCCACCAGCAAGGCCGCGCTGGCTGCTCTGACCAGAGAGATGGCGGCCGATTTCGGCCCCTACAATGTCCGCGTGAACGCGATCGCCCCCGGCGAGATCGACACCGCGATCCTGAGCCCCGGCACCGACAAGATCGTGGAAACCATCCCGCTGCGCCGCCTCGGCCTGCCCGAGGAAGTCGCCAAGGCGATCTATTATCTGTGCACGGAACAATCCAGCTACGTGACGGGCGCCGAGCTCCACATCAATGGTGGGCAGCATGTGTGAGCCAGAGTCGATTTACCCAACCAATCGTCATGGCCGCCCTCGTGGCGGCCACCCATGATCGCCATTGCTGCATGGTGTTCATGGATCGCCGGGACAAGCCCGGCCATGACGATAGTGTTTGATTCGATGAAATCCGAAACGGCTCAAATACGAAATCACGCTCTCTCGCCGTGACCCTGGCGAAACCCGCTGTATGCATCCTTGTCGTCATCGCCTGCTATATTGCCCTCTGCCGCCTGCGGATTCTGTGAAGGGGATCGCCGTCATGCTCTCGCGTCTTGCGCCGCTCTGCGCCGCCGTCCTGCTGCTCGCCACCGCCGCCCAGGCCGCACCGCCTATCGCCGCTCCGCCCATCCGCCACGTCTTCGTCATCGTGCTCGAGAACGAGGACTACGCCACGATCTTCGGGCCCGCGACGCCTGCGCCCTATCTCGGCCGCGACCTGCCGGCGCAGGGCGCGCTGCTCACCAACTACTACGCCACCGGCCATGCCAGCCTCGGCAACTACCTCGCGATGATCAGCGGTCAGCCCGAGGCGCCGATGATCAACGCCGATTGCGCGGCCTATGTCGACTTCACCCTGAACGGCGCGCCCGCGCCCATCGACGCCGCCGGCATCGCCACCGGCAATGGCTGCATCTACCCGCCCGCGGTGAAGACGATCGCCGACCAGCTCGAGGCGGCGCATCTGACCTGGCACGGCTATATGGAGGACATGGGCAACGATCCGGCACGCGAGGTGTCCACCTGCGCCCATCCCGCGCCCGGCGGCAATGGCGTGCTGCACGCGACGCCGACCGACTCCTATGCCTATCGCCACGACCCGTTCATCTATTTCCATTCCGTGGTCGACCGCACCGCTTCGTGCGACGCCAATGTCGTGCGGCTGGAGACCCTCTCCCACGATCTCAAGCGCGCCGCCACCACGCCGAACTTCGCCTTCATCGTGCCCAGCGTGTGCCATGACGGCCACGACAAGCCCAATTGCGCCGATGGAAGCCCGGGCGGGCTGCCCGCCGCCGACGCTTGGCTGAAGCTCTGGGTGCCGCGCATCCTCGCCTCGCCCGCGTTCCGGAAGGACGGCCTGCTGGTCGTCACCTTCGACGAGGCGGCGAGCGACGCCACCGCCTGCTGCAACGAGCCTTCCGGCCCGAACGTGAAGCAGCAGGGCTATTACGGCCCGGGCGGCGGGCGCATCGGCGCGGTGCTGCTCTCGCCGTTCGTCAAGCCGGGCACGGTGACGGACGCACCGATCAACCATTACGGCCTGCTGCGCGGCGTCGAGGACATCTTCGGTCTGCCCTATCTGGGCTACGCCGCCGATCCCGCCGCCGGCAGCCTGTCAGGCGCGTTCGCGCGGCCTTAGGTCCGGCAGGAACGCCGCGAGCAATCCGATCAGCGGCAGGAAGGCGCAGACGTCGTAGACGAAGCCGATGCTGGTCCTGTCCGCCAGCGCGCCCAGCGCCGCGGCGCCCAATCCGCCCATCCCGAACGAGAGGCCGAAGAACAGCCCCGACACCATGCCGACGCGTCCGGGCAGCAGCTCCTGGCCATAGACCACGATGGCGGGAAAGGCGCTCGACAGCACCAGCCCCACGCCGACGCTGAACACGCCGGTCCAGAACAGGTTGGCGAAGGGCAGCGCCAGCGCGAAGGGCAGGGCGCCGAGGATCGAGAACCAGATGATGTATTTGCGCCCGAAGCGGTCGCCCAGCGCGCCGCCGCCGATCGTCCCCACCGCCACCGCCGCCTGGAACAGGAAGAGGTGGAGCTGTGCGCTCGGCACGCTGACATGGAATTTGTGGATCAGGTAGAAGGTGAAATAGCTCCCGATGCTCGCCATGTAGACGAATTTCGAGAAGATCAGCACCACCAGGATCGCCAGCGACGCCTTCACCCGCGCCGGCGTCAATGCCGCGGTGAGATGCAGATGGCCATGGCTCGGCGCCCGCGCCGTGCGGTTCCGGGCATACCACTGCCCAACCCGCCACAGCACGGCGATCGCCAGCACCGCGGCGAGGGAGAACCACGCCACGCCGTCGCGCTGCCCGGGCACGATGGCGAAGGCGGCGAGCAGCGGCCCCAGCGCGGTGCCGATGCTGCCGCCGACCTGGAACATCGATTGCGCCAGGCCGCGCCGCGGCCCCGCCGCGAGATAGGCGACGCGCGAGCTTTCAGGATGGAAGGTCGACGAGCCGATCCCGACCAGCGCCGCGGCGCAGAGCAGCAGGCCATAGCTCGGCGCGACCGCCAGCCCGATCAGCCCGAAGAAGGTGAACACCATCCCCGCCGGCAGCGCATAGGGTACGGCGCGGCGGTCGGTATAGAGCCCGACCAGCGGCTGCAGCAGCGAGGCGGTGACCTGGAACACCGCGGTGACGAGGCCGATATGGGCGAAGTCGAGATCGAAGGTCGCTTTGAGGTTGGGATAGATCGCCTGCAGCAGCGACTGCATCATGTCGTTCAGCGCATGGCAGAAGCCGACGGCGAACAGCACGGCAAAGACGGTGGAGTGGACCTGGAGCGGCGGCGCGGGGCGGGAGACGGCGGTATCGGTCATGGCGCCGCGAACTTGGCGGTGTGGGCCGCGCGGGGCAACCCGCATCGGCGCATGGGAGCTAGGCGCCGCTTTTGACCTCCCCCTCGCGGGGAGGTCGAAAATCGCGAAGCGATTTTCGGGTGGGGGATCTATCCGGATGGAGCGGCCCCCACCCGACGTGCTCCCCCGGACCAAGTCCGGGGTGCGCGCGTCGACCTCCCCGCAAGGGGGAGGTGAAACGTGCCTTACTTGTCCCGCGCCTTGATCTCGTCCTCGACCATCTCCGCGATCGTATCCTTGCCGTCCGGGCTGTGCAGCCAGGCTTCCGCCTCCTGCATCGACTCGAACTGCTTGGGCGCGCGCAGCGGCTTGTTGCGGCCCTCGACCGGGATCAGCACCTCGAAGGTTCCAGCGAAGCGCGCATCCTTGGTTTCGGCGGCATAAGGCTTGGGCAGCTCGTATTTCTTCTTTTTCATGGGGCGGCCTTCTGGTTCGGCAATATCGCGGGCGGCTTCTATCAGCGCCCCGTGGAAATGCCAAACCAGCACGTGTCCCAAGGCGGCGGCAGCTGCTCGATCAGGTGGAACCCGTAGGCCTTGTAGAAGCGGACCGCCCGCGCGTTGCGCGGCCCCACCCCCAGATGCGCGGCCGTCGCGCCGGCCTGCGCCATCGCCGCCAGCCAGGTGTCGAGCAGCCGCTTACCCATCCCCATGCCCTGCAGGCGCGGCAGGCAGTTGATATGCAGATGCGCCGGATAGGGCTCGTTGATCCGGCGCGGCGTCCGCGCCGGGTGATGGATCAGATAGGCCATGCGCGCATCGCCATCCGCCGACGCCCCGTCCTCGCCCGGATCGGCCAGCCCCGCGCGCAGCGCCGGCCACCAGCCACGCAGCTGGCGCTTCTCGAAGCCATGCGTGTCGCGGGTGCCGACGATATAGCCGCCGATGCCCACATCGTCCTCGACGACAAAACAGCTCTCCGGCTCCAGCACGGCATAGGGCGCGGCATAGACCTGCCCGAGCAGTTTCGGATCGCGATACAGCGCGGTCGCGTCCTGTCCCGCATCGCCGGTCTGAAGGCAGATGCCGTAGAGCGCGTCGAGGTCGGATGGACGATAAGGACGGACGAGAGGCATGTGCGATATCCTACCCTCTCCCCGAGGGAGGTCGAAGGCCGCGCGGCGGCTCCCAGGAGAGGTCCGGCACCGACGCCGGTCTCCGAATCGACGTCGTTCGCGCTCCCGCGATACCGCCGCCGCCGAAACCGGCGCATCCCGCGCGCGAGATGCTGCCGCTTTATCCCCGCCTGCGCGCCGCGCCTTATAATGGCGGGATGAGATGCATCCACCCGCGCACGCCCGCCGCAAAAGCGGCCTTTGATCGCTTCCCCCCGTGCTGCACGATTCGCGCGGCGGCGGTGGCCGCGTCGATTGCCGGGAGGATAAGGGGTCCCGCCGTCTTCGTTTTCGAAAGGTGGGCGGCGTTCCGTCCGGACGAATCTCTTGCCGAAACGGACGGTCGGAAACCGTGCCCGCTATCCCCCATGATTGTGCAGCCGCGCCAGACGCTTGTGTGGGATTCGGCGGAATTGAACCGCGATTTTGGAAATACCGAGACCGGATGCCGTCCGCCGCCCATGCTGATGGCAGCGACGGCGGAGGCATGCCCAGTCGAAAAAGCACGAAACTCAGGCCGGCACCTTCACCTTCTTCTTCGCCGCCTCGAACGCCCGGTTCATCGCGATCCGTTCGTCGGAGCCGAAATGCTTGCGCACGTCGCGCCACACATTGCTCTCCTCTTCCTCGACATGATGCTCGATCAGTTCCTTGAGCACCTTGGCGCCGGCGGTGAATTCCGGCGAACTCGCCGGCTTGATCGTGCCGAGCTTCTTGAGCGCCATATCGGCATGGGCGTGCTCGAAATAGCCCTCATTGCCGTCGACCTTCGCCTCCTTGTCGCGCTTGGCGATGATCGCGTCATAGACGACCTTCTCCTCGGCGCGGACATGCGGCACCAGCGCCGCCTTGATCTGCTTGAGCAGCTTGGTGCGTTCCGGTGCCTTCTCGCTGTCGACCAGCTTGCCGAGCAGATCCTTCACCTCGTCATGCTCCTTCTTGAGCTTGTCGAGGATATCCATGTCGTCGGCGTCGGTGCGGCCGCGCGCATTCCTGGCTTGCTTCTTGTCGGAGGCGAAAACGTCGAGGAGGGCCATGTGCGTGTTCCTTGTGATACTTGCCCGGAACGCAACTGGCACGCTTTCGGTTCCGGATCGGTCCGCCACCGTACGGCCATGCCGATGCTGCGCCGCCGCCGCGGCTGCCGATTCGTCGAAGCCGAGGCCGAACAGGGAGAGCGCCCGCCGGCGGTGCGCGCGTCGGACGCGAACCGGCCGTTATGCCGCGCGTTTCCTGCGCCCGATGCCGAGCTGTTCGCGCCACAGCTTCGCCGGCACTTCCTCGACCGCGCCTTCCGCGAGATGGCCGAGATGGAACGGCCCGTACTGGATTCGGATCAGCCGCGCCACCTTGAGTCCGAGCCGCTCCATCAGGCGCTTCACCTCGCGGTTCTTGCCTTCCTTGAGCTGGACCGTCGCCCAGGAATACATGCCCTTGGAGCGTTCGAGATCCGCGATCACCGGACCGTATTTCACGCCGTCGATCGTGATGCCGGTCGCCAGCTTGTCGAGGTCGGCCTGCGTCACCTTGCCGAACAGCCGCGCCCGGTAGGCTCGCGTCCAGCCGCTCGCCGGCAGTTCCAGCCGCCGCGCCATGTCGCCGTCATTGGTCAGCAGCAGCAGCCCTTCCGAATTGAAGTCCAGCCGGCCGACCGAGACCACGCGCGGCAGGTGCCGCGGCAGGTTGATGAAGACGGTCGGCCGTCCCTGCGGGTCCTTGTGCGTGGTCACCAGGCCGCTCGGCTTGTGGTAGCGCCACAGCCGCGTCTGCTCCTTGGCGGCGATCGGCTTGCCGTCGACCGTGACGACATTGGCGTCCGTCACGTTGCGTGCCGGCGAGGTCAGCACCTCGCCGTCGACCGCTACCCGGCCTTCCGCGATCATCTTCTCCGCGTCGCGGCGCGAGGCGACGCCGGCCCGCGCCATCGCCTTGGCGACCCGCTCGCCCTTGGCGGCGCTGCCCCCGGCCTCCACGGCGAAGCTCTCGACCTTCTCCGCATCGGTCTTGGGCGACCACTTGCCCGTGCTAGTCTTGGCCAAAATCCGGTCCGATCATGAATGACGACGAAGCCATAGCACTCGCGCTCGGGGAAGCCCAAGCCGCCGCCGGACGGGGGGAAGTCCCGGTCGGCGCCGTGCTGCTGTCTCCCTCGGGCGAGGTCCTGGCCGCCCAGGGCAACCGGATCGTCGAGCGGCGCGATCCCACCGCCCATGCCGAGATGCTCGCTTTGCGCGACGCCGCGGCGCGGCTCGGCAATGAGCGTCTGCTGGGCACCACGCTTTATGTCTCGCTGGAGCCCTGCGCGATGTGCGCCGGCGCGATCAGCCTGGCGCGGGTGGCGCGGCTGGTCTTCGCGGCGGAGGATCCGAAGGGCGGCGCGGTGCTGCATGGTGCCAGATTCTTCGAACAGCCCACCTGCCACCACCGCCCGCTCGTCGCGCGAGCGGGAGACGCCGCGGCGGCCGGCACGGTGCTGAAGGATTTCTTCCGTACACGGAGGAAATAAGCATACCATGTCATCCCCGGCTATCGCGGCGCTCGGCCGGGGATGACAAGCGTGGAGCTAATTCACATCGCCGATCTCGATGTCGCTCGACCGCCCGGGCAACCTTACCACCAGCCCGTCATGTCCCACCCGCACCCCATCCGGCCGCACATCGCTCACCCCCTTCAGGAAGGCCCGCACCGCGATCGCATTGGGCAGGATCGGCAGCATATGGGTGAACAGCAGGAGCCTGGCATGCGCCAGGTTCGCGATCCGCGCGGCGTCCGGCGGCGCGGTGTGGTAGCCCGGGATGTCGTGCATGATCTTCGCGGGCCGCGGCCGTCCCGCCGCCAGCATCTCGTCATGCATGATCCCGACCAGCTCCGGCGCCAGTCCTTCATGCACCAGCACGTCGGTGTTCAACGCAGCGCGTGCGAGGTCCTCGTCGTAGATCGTGTCGCCGCTCACCGTGACGCTGCGGCCGACGAAATCGAAGCGGTAGCCATAGGCCGGATTGGCCGGTTCGTGCTTCACCCGCACCGCCGTCACCTTCAACCCGAGCGCCGCGAACACCGGCGCCGTCGTCGTGCCGGAAGGAATGACGATCGGCACGGCCGCCAGCAATGCGCCCTCGGGCGGCAGCATCGCCGCGCCGTGATGCTTGGTGCGATAGCCGTCGTCGATGGCATAGGCCTCGTTGAAGCCCGCCACGACACGCTCGATCCCCGGCGGACCATAGACCTTCAGCGGCGCCTTGCGCCCCGCGACCCAGGTCTGCAGCCTTATCTCGGCCAGCCCGCCGATATGGTCGGAATGCAGATGGGTGATGAGCACGCCCTCGATCTTGTCCAGCGGCACCTTCCAGAGCTGCAGGTTGCGCGCCGAATCCACGCCGGCATCGACGAGATACAGATGCGCTCCCGCCGCGATCAGCGTGCTCGGCCCCGCCCGGCTTGCATCGGGCAGCGGCGTGCCGGTGCCGACCAGAAGCACCGAAAGCTCGTTCGTCTCCGCCAGCCTGGCGTCGCCGCCGGCCAGCGCGTGGCGCACCGCCTGGCGGAACACCCAGGTATCGACCGCGACGAACCGCAGCGCCACGACGGCGGCCAGCGCCAGGACGACGATGGCGCTCGCGCCGATCAGAAGGAAACGTCTCATCGCGGCTCCAATCCCTTCTGCTTGAGCCGCCACAGCAGCACGTCGAGCCGGTCCTGCCCGAAGAACGGCTCGCCCTCGAACGCCATGGTCGGCACGCCCCAATGACCGGCCGCCTGATGCGCCTGCTGGTTGGCGAGGATCATGCTTTCATATTTGTCCGGATCGGCCGCGATGGCTTTGTCGAGCGCGGCGAGATCGACGCCGGCCCGCGCCGCCGCGTCGGCGAGGTGCGAGCCCTTGTCCCAGCCGTCGACCGTGCCGGACCAGATCGTGTGGCTGACCTCTTTCAGGAAGGGCAGGCCGCGGCCGATCTCGGCGGCGGCACAGCCCAGCCGTGTCAGGCGATGGATATAGGGCTGGCCCGGCGTCGCGGCGCGGGTCTGCATGTCGACCACCACCGGGTCGGGCCGCGGCCAGCGATAGGGCAGGCCGAGCATCTCGGCCAGCCGCACCGTGTCGCGGACCAGATAGCCGATCCACAACGGATTGACCTGTGCGAAGAACGCGCCGGAGCGCACCGCCAGCGGATAGACCGGCCGGACGCGGACATCGAGGTCGTAGGTCGCCGCCATGTCGCAAAGCCGCGGCGTCGCGAGATAGGAATACGGACTGCGGAACGACCAGAACAGATCGATGGACAGCGTCACGCGATAGGCCCTCGTTGACGGCGCCGGGAACCTGCACTACTCATAACCGGAATTCAAGTTCGCATTATTTGTGCGGCTCCGCGACAGTGCCCAGAAAGCGAAGTATGAGACCCACGACTCCATTCCGCATCTCTTGAGCCGCTGAAAGGCTGACCATGGGCCGCAAGATCCTTTTCATCACCACCGATCAGCAGCGTTGGGATTCGCTCGGCTGCACCGGCAACAGATTCGCCCGTACCCCGAACATCGACGCGCTTGCGGCGCAAGGCATCAACTATGGCCGCGCCTACAACCAGAACACCGTCTGCATGCCGGCGCGGTCCTCGATGCTCACCGGGCAATATGTCCGCACCCATGGCGTCTTCGCCAATGGCGTGCCGCTGCCCGAGGACGCGCCGAGCTTCGCGCAGTACCTGAAGGACAAGGCCGGCTACAAGACCGCGCTGATCGGCAAGGCGCATTTCGAGCCGGCCTTCGATCCGCAGATGAAATTCCTCGAGAACCGCCGCCAGCGCGACAATGATTTCGGCCCCTGGCGCGGCTTCGACTACGCGATCCACGCCATGCATACCGCCAGCTTCGCCGGTCGCCCCGTCGGCCATTACGGCCGCTGGCTCAGAGCGCAGAGCAGAGAGGTGTTCGACGCCTGGCCGCCGCTGCTCAACGCCACGCCGGGCGGCGACACCGGTGCGCCGGAAACGTCGAACCACCAGATTCCGCGCGGCTTCTATCACACCGACTGGCTCGCCGGCCTCGCACTCGACTGGCTGGACACGCTCGATGGCGACGACGACTGGATGCTGTGGCTGAGCTTCCCCGACCCGCACCACCCTTGGGACCCGCCGGCGGCGGAGAACCACCGCTGCGACTGGCGCGACCTGCCGCTGCCCGCCGGCCATCCCGGCTCGCCGGACGAAATCCGCAAAGTGCTGGCGCGCAAGCCGGCGCACTGGCTCGAGTATTATGAGGGCCGCTTCATCAACGCCGAAGGCGGGCCGCAGAATTTCCGCCCGCAGCAGCTCTCCGACGACAACATCCGCGAGATCAACGCCAAGGTCCATGTGATGAACGAGCTGATCGACGACGCGGTCGGCGCGGTGATGGCCAAGATCGCGGCGCGCGGCTGGAACGACGACACCGACGTGATCTTCACCACTGACCATGGCGAGCTGCAGGGCGATTTCGGCCTCGTCTACAAAGGCCCGTTCCATACCGATGCGCTGATGCGTCTGCCATTCCTCTGGCGCCCGGCGCCCAACGCCAAGGTGACTCCCGCGAAAGTGGAGCAGCCGGTCGAGCAGGTCGACATCGCGCCCACCCTCTGCGCCATCGCCGGCATCGACGCGGCGCCCTGGATGCAGGGCAGGGCGCTGCCGACGGCCGAAGACGGCTCGCGGCAGCGCGCGATCTGCGAATGGGACAGCCAGTTCCCCGGCTACGGCATGCATTTGCGCTCGATCGTGCGCGACGGCTATTCGCTGACGCGCTACGAGCCCTCGACCGCAGGCCAGCCCAACGGCCTGGAGACGCATTTCCCCGCCTATGCCGGCTTCGCGACGCATATCCGCTATGACGGCACGGAGGGCGAGCTCTACGACCTCGAGAACGACCCGCACCAGTTCGAGAATCTGTGGAACGAATCCAAATGGCAGGGCGTGAAGTCCGATTTGATCGCCGACCTCTACGACAATCTGCCGGCGGAGCGCACGCCGAAGCTGGAAGTGATGGGCCCGGCGTGATCTGATCGGGTGTCGCAAGATGGAAGACGGTTTTGGATGCGTCATCCCAATCGTCATGGCCGCCCTCGTGGCGGCCACCCATGATCGCGAATGCATCATGGGTGTTCATGGGTCGCCGGCACAGGGCCGGCGGTGACGGGCTTCGATAGACGTTGATAAAACGCAAACAAGCATTGGGAGAAACACGATGTCCTTGATCCTTTACGGCAGCAACGTTTCGCCCTTCGTGCGCAAGGTGCGCGTCGTGCTCGCCGAGAAGCAGGTCGCGTACACGCTGGAGCCGGTCAATCCGTTCGTCCCGTCGCCGGACTTCCTCGCGATCAGTCCGCTGAAGCGCATCCCGGTGCTGCGCGACACCGATGTGGCGGAGCCGAACACGCTGCCGGATTCCTCGATCATCTGCGACTATCTCGAGCACAAATTCCCCGCCCCGCCGCTCTATCCCGCCGATCCCTTCACGCGCGCCAAGGCCTTGTGGTACGAGGAGTTCGCCGATTCCGCCGTCGCGGTCTGCGTCGGCTCCGGCCTGTTCTTCGAGCGCATCGTCAAGCGCATGATGCGGGCCCAGACCGACGAAGCGGTCTGCCAGAAGACCCTCACCGAAAAGTTGCCGCCGCTGTTCGATCACCTGGAACGCGAAGTGGGCGACAAGCAATTCCTCGCCGGCGGCATGTTCTCCATCGCCGACGTCGCGGTCGGAACCATGATCGTCAACTTCCGGCATGCCGGGGAGACGATCGACGTGGGGCGCTGGCCGAAGCTCGCGGCCTATGCCGCCCGCATCCATGCCCGACCGTCGTTCAAAATGCTGATCGACGAGGAAACCCCGCTCATCAACCGCTTCCGCGCCGCCTGATGCCGCTTCTCATCGGCCCGGGATGCCCGTCTCGCCAACCCGTCGGGGTCCGTTCCGCTCGCACCTCCGGGCGACGCGGTGGGCCTCGAAGGATGACCATGCAAACTCAAGCAAGGAGTGCATCGTGATCGATCTCTACACCGCCGCCACGCCGAATGGCTGGAAAGCCTCCGTCACGCTGGAGGAATGCGAGCTGCCTTACGAAGTCCACGCCATCGAGATGAGCAAGGGCCAGCAGAAGGAGCCCTGGTTCCTCAAGATCAATCCCAATGGCCGCATCCCGGCCATTGTCGACCGCGAGTTCGACAACTTCCCGATCTTCGAATCCGGCGCGTTGATGATCTATTGCGCGGAGAAGAGCGGCCGACTCCTGCCCACCGACCTCAAGGGCCGCAGCCGCGTCATCCAGTGGCTGATGTTCCAGATGGGCGGCATCGGCCCGATGATGGGCCAGGCGAACGTCTTCGGCCGCTACTGGCACGAGGTCTACCAGCCCGCCATCGACCGCTACCGCAACGAATCGCGCCGCCTGTTCGAGGTGCTCAACACGCAGCTCAAGGACAATGAGTGGCTGGCCGGCGACTTCTCCATCGCCGATATCGCGAATTTCTGCTGGGTGCGGACCTATTTCTGGTCGGGCGTGAACGTCGAAGGCCTCGATCCCCTGATGAACTGGCTGGAGCGCATCAACGCCCGTCCGCTGACCCAGGCCGGCCTCAAGATCCCGATCGACCGCTCGAAGCTGATGAGCGAGGACGCCGCCAGCGAAGGCGCCAGGAAGATGGTGGAGAGCGCCAGGACGATCGTGCAGCGCTAGTGTCCTGATCGAGAAGTTTCTGAGATCATGTCTGAGTGATTCGGAGGGCATGATGGATGGGCAAGCCTGCACCCGCGATTGAGTTGAGCGCGCCGGAACGGCGAGAGCTTGAGGGATTGGCGCGGCGGCGCAAGACGGGACAGGGACTGGCGCGTCGTGCGCAAATTGTCCTGATGGCGGCGGACGGAGTTGAGAACCAAGTCATCGCGGAGCGGCTTGGGGCGAGCCAGAACACGGTGGGATCGTGGCGTCGGCGCTATGCGGCCAAGCGCCTGGAGGGGCTTTACGACGAGCCGCGTCCGGGCGCACCGCGCCAGATCGGTGACGACGAGATTGCCGAGACGATCCGTCTGACGCTGGAGGCGGCACCGGCGAACGCGACCCATTGGAGCTTGCGCTCGATGGCGCGGGCGGTTGGTCATGCGCCCTCGACGATCCACCGCATCTGGCAGGCCTTCGGTCTTCAGCCGCACCGCAGCGAGACCTTCAAGCTCTCCGGCGACCCGCTGTTTGTGGAGAAGGTTCGCGACATCGTCGGCCTTTATCTCGCTCCGCCGGAGCGGGCGCTGGTTCTGTGCGTCGACGAGAAGAGCCAAATCCAGGCGCTGGATCGCACGCAACCCTTGCTGCCGATGCGGCCCGGACAAGCCGAGCGGCGCAGTCACGACTATACCCGCCACGGAACCTTGTCGCTGTTCGCGGCCCTCGATACGGCAAGCGGAACGGTGATCGGCAAATGCTTCGCGCGCCATCGCGGCAGCGAGTTCTTGAAGTTCCTGCGCGAGATCGAGGCCAATGTCCCGGACGATCTCGACATCCACCTGGTGATGGACAACTACGCCACGCACAAGACGCCGGCGATCCGCCGCTGGCTGGCCAAGCGTGTGCGCTGGCATGTCCACTTCACGCCCACTTCCGCCTCTTGGATCAATCAGGTCGAACGCTTCTTCGCCGATCTGAGCGAACGCAAAATCCGCCGTGGCGCCCACCGCTCGACGCGCCAGCTCGAAGCCGCGATCCGCGACTACATCAAATGCGTCAACGACGACCCAAAGCCCTTCCGGTGGACAAAGACCGCAGACGACATCCTGGCCTCCATCAAGCGCTTCTGTCTCGCAACCCTGAAGATCGCCAACTACCAAGCCAAAAACGCTAGAACTTCTGAATCAGGACACTAGAGTCCGTTGCTTTCAAGCCGACGCATGGGCCGGCACCGTCACGCCGTCACGGTCGGGCCGCCCACACCAGCCCGCGCCACGATCCGCGGGGGCCCCGCAGTTCGAAATCGCGTGCCGCGTCGCGCCTCAGGCCGAGCCGCGTCATCACCGCCTGCGACCGCGCATTGTCGGGTGCGGTATAGGCGAGCACCTCCGCCAGCCCGAGGCGTTCGAAACCGTCCGCCAGCGCGGCGCGGGCCGCTTCGCTGGCATAGCCATGGCCCCAGGCGGATCGCACCAGGCGCCAACCGATCTCGAAATGCGGCCCCAGCGGATGATCCGCGGCGGACGGCAGGATGCCGGCATAGCCCGCGAAGCCGCCGTCCGGCGTCTCGATCAGCCAGCGGCCGACGCCGTGCATTTGCCACGCTGCCGCATAACGGTCGAACTTGGCGTCGCTTTCGTCCGTTCCGATCGGTCCGCCCAGATCCCGCATGACCTCGGCGTCCGTGTTCATCGCGGCGAACGCCGGGCGGTCGGCGTCCCGCCAGCGCCGCAAGCGAAGCCGGGATGTCTGCAGCGTCATGACGGCGCCTCCTGCGGCAAGAGCGCCGCCGTCACGGCCAGGATCGCCGCCGCGGCTGTCGCGATCCACAGGCCACCGCTCCCCAGATAGTGCTGCGCCGTTGCCCCCAGCACCGTTCCGGCCAGCAGGCCGAGCCAGAGCAGGAAATAGGGCAGCCAGTCCAGGCGCGGCCCGCCCAGCAGCGCGGCGGTCACGCGCTGGCCGAGCTTGACCAGCGTGCCGGTCATATAGGTGAGCCCGATCTGCACTTCGCCGTCGCGCTCGAACACCGCGTTCTCCGCGCCCATCGCCAGCGCCAGCACGAACGCCGCCGACCAGCGCAGCTCGCCGGCGCCGAGCAGCGCCGCGGCGGCCAGGAGAAGCGTGACGAGGCCCAGCACGGCCGGCCGCCGCCGCGCGCCTGCGAAATGCCCGCACAGCGAACCGGCAATCACGCCCAGCACGAAGGCGCCGATCAGCATGGCGGCGATCGGCGCGGCGGCGGTGTGTTCCGCGAGGCCCACGCCCAGCCGCGTGGTGTTGCCGCTCATGAACGAGACGAAGAAGCCGCCCAGCATGATGAAGGCCGTGGCGTCGACATAGCCGGCCAGCGTCGACAGGGCGATGGCCAGGCGCCGGGCGTCGCGGTCGTGGCGGATCACGGCTCGACGCGCCGCCGCGGGTCGCTCTCCCCCGTCCGCTTCTTGCGTCCGCGGCTATGCGCCACGAACTGGTTGAGCATCTCGACAAGGCCCGAGAACGCCACCGCGAAGTAGAGATAGCCGCGCGGGATATGGAAATGCGCCGCGTCGGCGATCAGCGCCGTGCCGATCAGCAGCAGGAAGCTCAGCGCCAGCATCTTCACCGTCGGATGGCGCTCGACGAATTCGCCCACCGATTTCGACGCCACCAGCATCACCAGCATCGCGAAGACCACTGCGGCGATCATCACCGAAAGATGCTCCGCCATGCCGACGGCGGTCACGACCGAATCGATCGAGAACACGATGTCGAACAACGCGATCTGGATCACCGCCGCGAACAGGCTGGAGGTCCTGCCGCGCGCCGTCTCGTCATAGTCCTCCGTCATCTCGTGGATCTCGCGCGTGCTCTTGGTCAGCAGGAACAGGCCGCCGCCGGCGAACACCAGGTCCTTCCATGAAAAGCCGACGCCCCAGAGCGTGACCGCGGGCTGCGACAGCGAGATGATCCAGGCGATGGAGGAGAGGAACGCGATGCGCAACCCGAGCGCCAGGATCAGCCCGATGCGCCGCGCCAGGGGCCGCTGCTCCGGCCGTACCCGGTTCGCCACCAGCGCCAGGAAGATGATGTTGTCGATCCCGAGCACGATCTCGAGCACCGCCAGCGTCAGCAATGCGATCCAGCCGTCCACCGTGAAGAAAGGCGCAAGCGCGGACATCATGGGAGCTTTTTCCGGGCGTCAGAACCAGGCGGGGATAAGGGCAGGGAATAGATACAGCAAAGTCTCCCGCGCCGCGACCAGACCGATGCCGCCGCCGATGAAGACGTCGGAGAGGAAATGCGCCGTCAGCAGCGCCCGCGTCAGGCTCAGCCACAGCGCGACGGCGAACCAGAGGACCGCCAGGTGCGGCGCGATGCAACTCGCGATGGTCGCGACACAGAAGATGGTCAGCGAATGGCCCGAGGGAAAGGAGTTGAAATCGAGCTTGAACTGGAACCACACGAAGCCGAACAGCCCCATCTCCATGTCGTCGCGCGGCCGCCGTCGTCCGACCACCAGCTTCATGCCATGCAGGATCGCGCTGCCCACGCCCAGGCAGGCGATGAAGGCCAGCGCGTATTGCGCCGCCGCGCGCAGCGCCGTCCACGCCAGCCCATAGGCGAGGGCGATCTGCGTCAGCGCCAGGACGACCGCCGCCACGACCAGCCAATGCGCCGCCTTGGCCAGATGCGTGGTGGCTTCCAGGAAATCCACGAAGCGCTTGCTGCCATAGTCGTAGAGCGCATGCGCCGCCCGCCGGTCGAAGGGCAGGCACGCGGCGCCGAGGACAATGAGGAATACGCCCGCCCAGAGCAGAACCATGGCCGCTGCTTGCCGCGACGGGGCGGCGCTGTCAATTCCGTCCCCATTTCGGCGCGGGAACGGCGCCATCTCGGCTGGCAGGCGCCCCGGCCGCGCGCTACAGTCCCGCCCACTCGCTATCGACCTTGGAGGAACAAAATGGATTTCGATTATTCGCCGCGCCAGAAGGAATGGATGACGAAAGTGGGCGACTTCATGCACGCCCATGTCTATCCCGCGGAAAAGACCTACGCGGCGCAGATGGACGAGGCGCGCGCCAAGGGCAATCCCTGGATCGTCGTGCCGGTGGTGGAAGACCTCAAGAAGAAGGCCAAGGCGCAGGGCCTGTGGAATTTCTTCCTCAATGAGAGCGCGCATGGCGCCGGCCTGAGCAATCTCGAATACGCCCCGCTGGCCGAGATCATGGGCCGCGTCGGCTTCGCGTCGGAGGTCTTCAACTGCTCCGCCCCCGACACCGGAAACATGGAGGTGCTGGAGCGCTATGGCAGCCCGTACCAGCAGGACAAGTGGCTCAAGCCCCTGCTCGAGGGCGAGATCCGCTCTGCCTTCCTGATGACCGAGCCGGCCGTCGCCTCGTCCGATGCAACCAACATCGCGACCCATATCGAGCGCCGCGGCGATCACTATGTCGTCAACGGCACCAAATGGTGGTCCTCGGGCGTCGGCGATCCGCGCTGCAAGATCATGATCGTGATGGGCAAGACCAATCCCGAAGGCGGCCGCCACAGCGCCCAGTCGCAGATCTTCGTCGAGCGCGACACCCCCGGCGTCACCGTCAAGCGCATGCTGCCGGTGTTCGGCTATGACGACGCGCCGCACGGTCATGGCGAGGTCGAGCTCAAGGACGTCAAGGTGCCGGTCGAGAACATGATCCTCGGCGAAGGCCGCGGCTTCGAGATCGCCCAGGGCCGCCTCGGGCCGGGCCGCATCCATCACTGCATGCGCACCATCGGCGTCGCCGAGCGTGCACTGGAGATCATGTGCAGGCGCCTGCTGACCCGCGAAGCCTTCGGCAAGCGCATCGCCGACCATTCGGTGTGGGAGCAGCGCGTCGCCGAGGCCCGCATCAACATCGACATGTGCCGCCTGCTGACGCTCAAGGCCGCCGACATGATGGACAAGGTCGGCAACAAGGTCGCGCGCGCCGAGATCGCGGAGATCAAGGTCGCGGCGCCGCGCATGGCGCTCAAGGTGATCGACGACGCGATCCAGGCCTGGGGCGGCGGCGGCGTCACCACCGATCCCGGCCTCGCCAAGATGTACGCCGGCCAGCGCACCCTGCGCCTCGCCGACGGTCCGGACGAGGTCCATTGCCGCACCATCGCGCGCCTGGAATTCGGCAAGCACGCCGAGATTCCCAAGCGCCAGGCGGCGGAATAGGGCGCTCGACCTGACGACGTGCGAAGGGGCGGTCGCGGGGCCGCCCCTTTTTTCTTTTCACCTCCCCATGCTGGGGAGGAATGTTACGCCGCCACCCGCGCAGAGGCCGTCAGCGCGAACGTCACGCTGACCTGCGTCCCCGCGCCTTCGGTGCTCCGGATCGTCAGCGCCCCGCCATGCTTCTCGGCCAGCGCGCGCACCAGCGCCAGGCCGAGTCCCGTGCCGGTCTTGGCCTGCATCGGGTCGCGGCAGACCTGCTCGAAGGGCCGGCCCAGCCTGGCGATCTCGCTTTCCGGGATGCCGATGCCGGTGTCGGTGACGCAGATCCATACGAAGCCGTCCCGTTCGCCCGCCGCGATCCGCACCTGGCCGCCTTGCGGCGTGAACTTGATTGCATTGCTCAGCAGGTTGATCACGATCTGCTTGACCGCCCGGCGGTCGGCGACGAATCCCGAGATTGCGCTGCCGGCCTCGATGCCGAGCGCGACTCCGGCGGCGAAGGCCCGCTCCTCGAGCAGCCGCACGACGTCCCGGATCGTCCCTTCGAGGTCGACCCGTTCCATGTTGAGCTCGAACTTGCCGGCTTCGATCTTCGCCATGTCCAGCATGTCGGTGATCAGGTCGAGCAGCAGCTGCCCCGAATCGTAGATCAGCAGCGCATAGTCGTCGTAGCGCGCATTGCCCAGCGGCCCGAACGTCGCCATCCGCATCAAATCGGCGAAGCCGATGATCGCGTTCAGCGGCGTGCGCAACTCGTGGCTCATATTGGCGAGGAATTCCGACTTCGCCCTGTTCGCCGTCTCGGCGCGCTCGCGGGCCGCCTTCGCCTCGATCTCCTTCTCGCGCCGCGCCGTGATGTCGCGCGAGACGCTGATCACGTTGCGCGGCTCGCCTGTCGCCGGGTCGAACACGGTCCGCAAGGTCGTTTCGAGCCAGACATAATGCCCGTCGCGGTGCAGGATGCGCCAGGTCGCGACCACGATGTCGCCGTCGAGCGGGCGGCAGCTCATCTTGCTCGCTTCGTCCGTGTCGTCGGGATGGACGAAGCGTTTGTAGCCGCCGTCTTCTATGTCCGCCATGATGCGGCCGGTCAGGCGCTCCAGCGCGTTCGAGCAGAACAGCATCTTCGCATCGGTCGAATACAGGATGATGATGTCGCCGGACTCCTCGGTCATCAGGCGGTACATCGCCTTTGCCTTCTCCCGCGCTTCCTCGGCCCGCACCTGCTCGGTGACGTCGTGGCAGACGCCCAGCAGCACCGCGGTACGGCCGTCCTCGCCGCGCTCGACCTCGCCCTGGGTGTCGATGATCTGCGCCTTGCGCCAGGGTTCGCGCGCATGGGTACGGTAGGAGAAGGGCGATCCCGTCTTGATCGCCGTCCTGACGGCCTGCTCGATGGTCTGGCGGTCGTCCGGCGACATGCGCGAGAACAGGAACTCCATGTCCGGCGCCTGCTTGGCGGGGTCTTCCTCCAGCAGGCGGTACATGCCGGGCGACCAGTAATAGTTGTTGGTGGTCAGCTCGTAGCGCCAATAGCCGATATTCGCGGCGCGTTCGGCCAGGTCCAGATGCGTGCGGGCGCGCTTGCGCCACGCCTCAAACTTCGCCCGCGTTTCCTCGTCGAACATCGATGCCCCAGCCGGCGGCACGGACCGCCCATGGGCGATCCTACGCAGCCGAGCGTTAAGCAACGCTTGCACGCGCCAAGGTTGCGTTCGTTAAACGGCGCTTAACGTCATTGGGAGGGTCGGGGTCGAACCGCAGGGCGTCAGCCCACCGCACCGGCGCGCTGGGCATACGTCCAGGCCCGTTCGGCCAGCGGCCGCACCGCGGCGGCGTTCTGTGCCGCGTTGGCATTGGCCGCCGTGCCGTCGCGCACCCGCCCGACGATGCCCTGCAGGATGCCGGCGAGGCGGAAGAAATTATACGCCGCATAATAGTCCATGTTCGGCGTCGTGGTCCGCCCGGTGCGCTCGCAATACATCTTCACATATTGCTCCAGCGTCGGGATGCCGAGCGCCGCGAAATCCGCGCCCATCACCGAACCGGAACTGGTGCCGCGCCCTTCCTGCTGCCACTGCATCAGGTGATAGGTGAAGTCCGCCAGCGGATCGCCGATCGTCGACAGCTCCCAGTCGATCACCGCCAGCACCTTCGGCTCGGTCGGATGCAGGATCATGTTGTCGAGCCGGTAGTCGCCATGCACCACCGACGGGCGGCCTTCCTCCGGCAGGTGTTTGGGCAGCCAGTCGATGAGCTTGTCCATCTCCGCGATCGTCTCGGTCTGCGACATCTGGTACTGCTTGGTCCAGCGCGAGATCTGCCGCGCGACATAGGCGGTCGGCTTGCCGAAATCCTCCAGCCCGATCTTCACGTAATCGAGGTTGTGCAGCCGCGCGAGCGTCTCGTTCATCGCGTCGTAGGTCGCCCAGCGCTGTTTCTTGTCCATGTCGGGCAGCACGCCTTCCCACAAGACGCGCCCCTCGACGCAGTCCATGACATAGAACATCGTGCCCGTGATGCTCTCGTCCTCGCACAGCAGGTAGGGCTTGGCGACCGGGAAACCGGTGGGATAGAGCGCCGAGATCACCTTGAACTCGCGGTCGACGGCATGCGCGCTGGGCAGCAGCTTGCCCGGCGGCTTGCGGCGCATCACATATTTGCGGTTCGGCGTGACGAGCTGATAGGTCGGGTTCGACTGTCCGCCCTTGAACTGGCGCACCTCCAGCGGCGTCTGGAAGCCTTCGATGCGGTCGGCGAGATAGGCCTCGAGCTTCTTGACGTCGAATGCGTGCGCAGCGCCCACCTCCTTGGTGCCCGAATAGGTCTCCTGCCGGCTGGCGCCCGCGTCGCTCATCGCCATACTCCCGTTTCGAATTTCTTGTTGGGGCGCATATTCTATCCCTTGGCCGCGCCTCGCAAGGCTCAAAGGAGCGGCGCCAGGGCTGCGACAACGTCGGCGTTGGACCGCACATGCACCGCCCGCACACCTGCCGCCCGCGCCCCTTCGACGTTGGCGAGCGCGTCGTCGAAGAACAGGATGCGCCCCGGCGCCACGCCCATCTCCTGCGCGACATGCTCGAACGCCGCGACGTCCGGCTTGCGAAGTCCGATGGTCGAGGACACGAACACCCGGCGGAACGGCCTCAGCGTATCGGCATATTCCGCGGCCCAGAAAGTCTCATGCGCGGGATTGGTATTGGAGAAGACGTAAGACGGGTAGCGCGCACAGATCGCCGCGATCCAATCCGGCACGCCGGGGATGACCCCGCCGAAGATCGCATTCCAGCCGTCGAGGAACTGCGCGTCGGAAATGTCGATGCCGAGCGAGCCGCGCAGCGCCTGAAAGTACGCCGCATCGCTGATCGCGCCGCGCTCATGCTGCCGATAGGCCTCATCGGGCGTGTAGCGCCCGGCCAGCAGCGCGGCATCGCGGCCGGCATGCTGGGCCCAGCGTCGCGTGACGCGCGCGAAGTCGACATCGACGATGACATTGCCCAGGTCGAACAGCAGGGCCTCGACGGGTTCGCTCATCGCGCCAGCGCCCGCCAACCGATATCGCGCCGCGAAAAACAGCCGTCCCAGTGGATCATATCCACCGCCGCATAAGCCCGCGCCTGCGCCTCGGCGACGTCCTTGCCGGTTGCCGTCACGCTGAGCACCCGTCCGCCCGCCGCGACGATCCTGCCGTCGCGCCATTCGGTCCCCGCATGGAAGATCTGCACGCCGGGCAGCCGCGCCGCCTCATCGAGCCCCGTGATGACCTGGCCTTTCTCGTAAGCGCCCGGATAGCCCTTCGACGCCATCGCCACCGTCAGCGCGACCTCGTCGCTCCAGCGCAGGTCGACCTCGCGCAGCATCCCGTCCCGCATCGCGAGCAATACGGTCAGAAGATCGCTCTTCAACCGCGGCATGAGCACCTGGGTTTCCGGATCGCCGAAGCGGCAATTGTATTCGACCAGCCTGGGGCCGTCCGCGGTGATCATCAGCCCCAGATAGAGCACGCCCTGATAGGAAAGCCCCTTGGCCCGCATCGCCGCGACGGTCGGCCTGATGAAGCGCTCCATCGCGACGGCCTCGAGCGCCGGCGTCAGCACCGGCGCGGGCGAATAGGCGCCCATCCCGCCGGTGTTCGGTCCCTTGTCGCCGTCGAACACCTGCTTGTGGTCCTGCGCGCCCGCCAGCGGGATCACCGTCTCGCCGTCGCTGAGCGCGAAGAACGATGCTTCCTCGCCCGCCATGAATTCCTCGACCACGACCGCCGCGCCGCTTGCGCCGAGGCCGCCCTCGAACATGAAGTCGATGGCCTTGTGCGCGGCATCGCACGTCTGCGCGACGATCACGCCCTTGCCGGCCGCCCACCCATCCGCCTTGATCACCACCGGCAGGCCCAGCGTGTCGGCAAACGCCTTCGCGCCCGCCGGCTCGGCGAAGCGCTTATACGCCGCCGTCGGGATGCCATATTCGGCGCAAAGGTCCTTCACGAAGCCCTTGGAGCCCTCGAGAACGGCCGCAGCCTTGCTCGGCCCCGAAGCCCGGATACCCGCCGCCTCGAACGCGTCCCACAGCCCGCCGACCAGCGGCTGATCGGCCGCGATCATGGCGAAGTCGATTCCCTTCTCGCGCGCGAAGGCGACCAGGCGGTCGAAATCCATCACCGGAATCGGCACGCATTCCGCGACCGCTTCGATTCCCGCGTTCCCCGGCGCGCAATAGAGCTTGGTCAGCAGCGGCGAGGCGCTCAGCGCCCAGGCCAGCGCATGTTCCCGGCCACCGGAACCGACGAGAAGGACTTTCATATTTCGCCTAGTTAGATGTCCCGGCTGATTGTAAGTTGATAGAGTGACGGCGCCTATGAAAAACCGCGCCGACGATTCGCTCGCACTATTGGAAAAAGGCTGTCATGGCCCGCGTTTGCGGGCCATGACAAGCGAGGGTTGAATGTCCGAACCCGCCGCCCGCGCCACGCCCAATCTCCCAGAATTCTCGGTCACCGAGATCTCCTCGGCGCTCAAGCGCACCGTGGAGGACGCGTTCGGCTTCGTCCGCGTGCGCGGCGAGATCAGCAACCTCAAATTCCACTCCTCCGGCCACATCTATTTCGACCTGAAGGACGAAAAGGCCTGCCTCAACGCGGTCGTCTGGCGCACCGGCGCCGGGCGCCTGCGCCAGAAGCCGCAGGCCGGACTGGAGGTCGTCTGCACCGGCAAGATATCGACCTATGCCGGCTCGTCGCGCTACCAGATCATCGTCGAGCAGGTCGAGCTCGCGGGCGCCGGCGCCCTCATGGCCATGCTGGAGGAGCGCAAGAAGAAGCTTGCCGCCGAAGGCCTGTTCGACGCCGCGCACAAGAAGAAGCTGCCCTTCCTGCCCGAGGTGATCGGCGTCGTCACCTCGCCGACCGGCGCGGTGATCCGCGACATCATGCACCGGCTCGAGGCTCGCTTCCCGCGCCGGGTGTTGCTCTGGCCCGTCGCGGTGCAGGGCGAGCGCGCCGCGGCCGAGGTCGCCGCCGCGATCCGCGGCCTCAACGCCATCGGCCCCGGCCACGCCTTGCCGCGTCCCGACCTGATCATCGTGGCGCGGGGCGGCGGCTCCATCGAGGATCTCATGGCGTTCAACGACGAGGCCGTGGTGCGCGCCGCGTTCGAGAGCGTCATTCCGCTGATCTCCGCCGTCGGCCACGAGACCGACACGACGCTGATCGACTTCGCGTCGGATGTCCGTGCCCCCACGCCGACGGCCGCTGCCGAGCTCGCGGTTCCGGTGCGTGCCGAGCTGCTGGGCCAGAACCTCGATTTCGCGCGCCGCCTGCTGCGCGTGTTCAGCAAGGCGATGGACGACCGCCGCCGCCATCTGGGCCAGCTCGCGCGCGTGCTGCCGCGCGCCGACGCGCTGTTCGCCCAGCCGCGCCAGCGTCTCGATTTTGCCGGCGAGAATCTCGGCAAGGCGCTGCGCACCAATCTGCAGGTCCATGATCGGCGGCTGACCAAGGCCGGCGCCGCACTGCGTCCCACCGATCTGCGGCGCAACCTGAAGCGCGAGGGGGAACGGGCCGAGCTGTTGGGCAAGCGCCTCGCCCGCGCAGGGCGCGCAAGGCTGACCGAGCTCGCCAAGCACCTCGACTCGCTCGGCCGCGTGCTCGAGGGCACCTCCTACCGCTCGGCTCTGGAGCGCGGCTTCGCGCTGGTCCGCGGCGAAGACGGCAAGGTCCGCCGCCGCGCCGCGCAGGTGACGGAGGGCGAGAGCCTCACGCTCACCTTCGCCGACGGCGAAGTGCCCGCGACAGCCTCCGGCACCGCCCCGCAAAAGCCGAAATCGAGAGGCAAGCCGGGTGGCGGGCAGGGAAGCTTGTTCTAAACACACCGTCATCGCCGGGCTCGTCCCGGCGACCCATGAACACCCATCCCGCAGGGAGTTCATGGATGGCCGCCACGAGGGCGACCATGATGGATGAAGAATGTTCAATTCTGAAGCTGAACCGGTTTAAACTGGACCCATGAACCGCATGGACCGCGATTTCCGCCCCCAGGGCCAAGCCGAGCTCGAATATCTCGACGGGGAGTTCCGCGTCGTGAAGCCGGGCTCTTTCATCCCCTGCGCCGTGACGGGCGTCCACATCCCACTCGAATCCTTGCGCTATTGGAGCGTCGATCTGCAGGAGGCTTATGCCAACCCGGTCGTGGCGCTGAAGCGCATGCAGGACGCCGGGAAGACGCCCAAGTGATATCGCGCCGCGCCGCGCTGGCGACCGGCCTTGCCGCCGCCGCGCTGGCTCCCGGCCTTGCCCGCGGCGCCGGACAACGCCTGACGCTCACCGGCTCCCTGGCGCAGGGCGGCCTCATCGTCGGCCGCGCCGAGCCCGGCTGCCGCGTCACGCTCGACGGCACGCCGCTGCATGTTTCGCCGGAAGGCGTCTTCGGTTTCGGCCTGCCATGGGACAAGACCGTGCCGGTCCGTCTCGCCGCGCAATTCGCCGACGGCCCGCCCGTCGTCCGCGACGTCACGCCGATCGCGCGACAGTACGACATCCAGCGCGTCAACGGCCTGCCGCAGAACACCGTGACGCCGCCGCCCGAGGTCCTGGAGCGCATCAAGGCAGAGCACGCCCGCCTCGCCGAGGCCCGCAAGACCGACAGCGAGCATCTCTGGTTCGCAGATCCCTTCGACTGGCCGGCGCCCGGCATCATGAGCGGCGTGTTCGGCAGCCAGCGCATCGACAACGGCACGCCGATGGCGCCGCATATGGGTGTCGACATGGCCAATGTCGCAGGCACGCCGATCCACGCGCCCACCGACGCGGTGGTGCTGCTGACCGACGATTTCTATCTCGAGGGCGGCTTCACGCTGCTCGATCACGGCCATGGCGTGACGACGCACTACATGCACCAGTCGAAACGGCTGGTGACGGAAGGCGACCTGCTGAGGCGCGGCGACGTGATCGGCAAGATCGGCAAGACCGGCCGCGCCACCGGCCCGCACCTGCACTGGGGCATGAACTGGTTCGCGCTGCGCCTGGATCCGTCGCTCTCGACGAAGACGCCGGCGCCGCCGAAGGCCTAAATCACGCTGTCATCCCCGGCTGAGCGCGAGCGTCAGCGAGTGCGAAGGGAAGGGGACCCAGGCGGGAAATGCCGTCACGGTGTTTCCCGCCTGGGTCCCCTTCTCCTCACGCCGCTTCGCGGCGTTCGGCCGGGGATGACAAGCGGTTCCCTAAACCGCCTCGTCCTTCAGCGCCGCCAGCCCGTATTTCCCGCCCACCTGGTCCTGCTCGCGCGCCGTCGGCCAGCGGCGGTGGATCCACAGCCATTGCGAGGGCCGGTAGCGCACCATCGTCTCGACCGCGTCGTTGATCAGGCAGGTCAGCGCGTGCACATCGCGGTCCTGGTCGCCGGTCGGCGCGTACTGGATCGGCGGATGCACCGTCATGCGGAAGCGCGAGCCCGGCAGCCGCTCGTTCGACGCCGGCAAGAGCACCGCGCCGAGCTTGAGCGCCAGCATCGCGGGCGCCGGCGTCGTCATCGCCTCGCGACCGAAGAACGGCGCCGCGATGCCCTCATTGGTCTTCTGGTCGGTGAGCAGGAAGATCGCCTTGCCCCGCCGCAGCAGGGTGAAGATCTTCCGCGTGCCCGCCGGTCCCTTGGCGATCTGGTCGGCCGGGCCGTTCGCGATGCGCTGGCTGACCAGCCAGCGGTCGATGATCGGATTGTTCGGCGGCCGGTAGACCTCGCCGCCGTCGAAGCCCGCTTGCCGCGCGACGAACGGCATCATCTCCCAATTGGCGAAATGGCCGGAGAAGAACATCACGCCCTTGCCCTGCGCCATGGCGTCCTGGGCGGCGGCGAGATTGACGACCTCGAGACGCGGATTCGCGCCGTGCATCGAGAATTTTCTCAGATGCGCGTATTCCGAGACCGTGCGGCCGAGGTTGTCGCACATCTCCAGCATGATCGCTTCGATCTCGTCGGCCGATTTTTCCGGGAAGGCCGCGCGCAGGTTCTCGCGCGCCCGCTTCATGATCCCGCGGATGCGGTAGAAGACGTTGCGCCCGATCCAGCCGCCGACGGCGGAGGATACGGCCAGGCCGAGCAGCCGGCACAGTCCGATGAACGAGAAAAACGCCGCCGCTTCCGCGCCATAGCGCAGCCGGAGCGCGAGCGGAATCTGGGCCGTGGGTTTGGCGGTCATGCTGACTTCGGCGGTAGCGCGCGCACGCCCAGCCTGTCAAGCAAGCCGTCCAGCGCCGCCCGCTCGGCGAACTCGGCATGGACTGGGAGGGCGACGATACCCTCGCGCTCCGCCGGCGTCAGCCGCACATAATCTTTCTCGGTCGTCACCAGGAGCGCCTCTTTCGCGCGCGCCCGCGCTTTCAGCCGCGCGATCTCCGACTGGGTGTAAACATGGTGGTCGCCGAACGCCGCATGGTCGGCGATCTCGATACCCTGCGCGCCGAGCGCCAGGAAGAATTTCTCCGGCCGTCCGATGCCCGCGAAGGCGACGACCCGCGTCCCGCGCCGCACGATCGTCTCGTCCTGGACCAGCGCCGAATGGAGGACCGGGCCCGCGAAGCCGCCCAGCGGCGGCGTGACCCCGCCGCTCACGATCACCGCATCGGCGCGGGCCAGGCCTTGGCCGACCGGCTCGCGCAAAGGTCCCGCGGGCAGCACGCGGCCATTGCCGAATCCCGCTTCCGCGTCGACCACGATCAGCGACAGATCCTTGTGCAGTCTGAAGTTCTGGTACCCGTCGTCCATGATGATGACGTCGAAGCCGTGCTCGTCCGCCAGCTTCGCGCCCGCGGCCCGGTCGGCCGACACGATCACCGGCGCCACCGCGCTCAGCAGCAGCGGCTCGTCGCCGACATGCGTGGCGCGGTCGTCGGGTGCGACGAACGCGCTGCCGCGCACCTTGCCGCCATAGCCGCGGGTGAGGAACACCGGCCGCGCCCCGCGCGCGATCAGCGCCCGGGCGAGCGCGATGCAGACCGGTGTCTTGCCCGTGCCGCCGACCGTGAGGTTGCCGACACACAGGACCTTCGCCGCCGCCTGGTACATCGGCGTATGCCCGGCGCGATAGCGCACCGTGAATCCGTAGAGCCAGCCGAACGGCGTCAGCAGCGCGACCAGCAGCCGCGACAGCCAGTCCGTGCCGGTCCAGAACTCAGGCGGATGCATGGGACCCCAGGAAGCTGTCGACCACCACGATGGTCTTCTCCACCGCGCCGCCCAGCGACGCCGCGCCGCGCGCCGCCGCCTCGCCCAGCGCCGCCGCCTGCACCGGATCGTCGAACAGCCGGCTCGCCAGCGCCGCGATCTCGGTGCTCGAACGCACCAGGCCCAGCCCTTGCGCCGCGAACACCGCCGCATAGGCCGAGACCGAGTTGAAGGTATGCGGTCCCGCCAGCACGGCGCAGCCCAGGCGCGCCGGCTCCAGCGGATTGTGGCCGCCCGCGGGTACCAGCGTGCCGCCGACGAAGCAGAACGGCACGAGGCGATAGAACAGGCCCAGCTCGCCCAGCGTGTCGGCGATATAGACCGCGGTATCCGCCTCGATCGCGCCGCCGGCGCTGCGCAGCGCCGCTTTGCGCGTGTCGCACAGCATCGCGATGTTGGCGCCGCGCGCCGGATGGCGCGGCACGATGATGGTGAGCAGGTCGGGATGCGTCCGGCGCAGCGCGTCATGCACCGGCAGGATCGTCTCGTCCTCGCCCGGATGGGTCTGCGCCGCCAGCAGCACGGGCCGCGCCCCGATCGCCGTCTTCAGCGCGCCGAGCTTGGCGGCGTCATGGGGCAGGGGCGGCGCGTCTTCCTTCAGGCTGCCGACCACGCGCACATCCGGCGCCGCAAGCTCGCGGAAGCGGCCGGCGATCTCGTCGTCCTGCGCCAGGATCACGTCGAACGCCGACAGCAGCGTCTCGATGGTCCTGCGCGCCCAGCGCCAGCCCTCGGACGAGCGCTGCGACATCCGCGCATTCACGAGCGCCAACTTCACGCCCCGCGCGCGCGCGCCGAGGATCAGGTTGGGCCAAAGGTCGGAATCGACGAACAGCCCGGCATCGGGCTTCCAGTGATCGAGAAACCGCGCCGTCGCGCGGGGCGTGTCGATCGGCACGAATTGATGCACCGCCCCGGGCGGCAGGCGCTCCGCCATCAGTTCCGCGGAGGTCACCGTGCCGCTGGTCATCAGCACGCCGACGCCCTTGGCGGCCAGCGCCTCGATCAGCGGCAGCGCCGCAAGGCACTCGCCATTGCTCGCGCCGTGCACCCAGACGAGCTTGCCTGCCGGCCGCGGCGCGCCGGCATGGCCCAGCCGTTCGGCGGCGCGGTCGCGATGCTCCTTGCCCTGCCGCCGGCGCCGCCGCAGCAGGAGCGGCGCCAATGGCGCCAGGAGCCGCGTGGCGGCGCGATAGGCGAGGATGCCGGACGGCGTGCGCGCCATGCTCAGCCCTGCTCCTCGTCGAAATCGTGCTGGTAGAGCCGGGCATAGAGACCGCCCTGCGCCAGCAGCGCGGCATGGGTGCCCGACTCTACCACCTTGCCCTTGTCCAGGACGTAGATGCGGTCCGCATCCAGCACGGTCGACAGCCGGTGCGCGATCACGATGGTGGTGCGGTTCTTCATCAGCCGCGTCAGCGCATCCTGCACCTGGCGCTCGCTTTCGGTGTCGAGCGCGCTCGTCGCCTCGTCGAGCAAAAGGATCGGCGCGTCGCGCAGCATGGCGCGCGCGATGGCGATGCGCTGGCGCTGGCCGCCGGACAGCTTGAGCCCGGCCTCGCCGACCCGCGTATCGTAGCCTTGCGGCAGGGCACGCACGAATTCGTCGGCCGCGGCGTTCTGCGCCGCCGCTTCCTGCGCCGTGCGCGGCGCCTCGAGATTGCCCAGCGAGATGTTCTCCGCCACCGTCTCGTCGAACAGGATGGCCTCCTGCGTCACCAGCGCGATGTTCCGGCGCAGCGATTTGAGCGTCACGTCGCGGATGTCGTGGCCGTCGATCAGGATGCGGCCACTGCCGGTATCGTAGAAGCGCAGCAGCAGGTTGAAGATCGTGCTCTTGCCGGCGCCTGACGGGCCGACCAGCGCGACCTTCTCGCCCGGCGCGACATGGAACGACACGCCGTCGACCGAGGCGCTGCGCGCATCGTAGGAGAAATGCACGTCCTCGAACGCGATCGCGCCGCCGCGCGGCGCCGGGGCGATGGCGAGGGTCTGGGCGCCCGGACGGTCGACGATGCGCGGTGTCTGGTCGATCACGCCGAAGATCCGGTCCGCGGCCGAGATGCCGGAGGACGCCGTCGCCCAGAGCTGCGTCAGGTTGCGCACCGGCTGCAGCGCCAGCAGCAGCGCCGTCAGGAACGAGGCGAAATGATTGATGCCCAGTTCGCCGTGCATCGCCTGATAGCCGGCGTAGAACATGGTCGCCGCGATCACCACCCCGCCGAACAGGTCGGTCGAGGGCACCGCCGCCGCCCGCGTGCGCACCACCCGCAGCAGGAAGCGCAGGCGCTGGTTCAGGCGCTCGTCGGTCCGCGCCGTGATGTGGTCCTCGAGGCCATAGGCCTTGATGATCCGCTTGCCGTCCAGTGTCTCGGACAGGGCGACGGAGAGCTCCGCGGTCTTCTCCATGCCGCGCGACGCGGCGCGGCGCAGCGAGGCGCCGATCACCTGCGACACCCAGGCGACGCCCGGCATCACGACGACGGCGATCGCCGCCAGCCGCCAGTCCTGGTAGATCATCACCGCCGTCAGCCCGACCAGCGAGATCAGCTCCAACCCCAGCCCGGCGATGCCGCGGACGATCGCGTCGCGCATCAGCGTCGCGTCGTAGATGAAGTTGGAGACGAACTGCCCCGAATGCACCGCGTTCAGCGTGCGCAGGTCCTGGTAGACCAGGCTGCGCATCATGTCGCGCTGGGTCTCGGCGACCGCCCGCTCGCCCACCGTGTCCATCAGCGACTGCTGGAGGAATTGGGTGACCGCGCGCAGCACCACCACGCCCAGGATCGCCAGCGGAATCCAGATGAGGGCACTTTTGTCTTTCGCCAGGAAGAGGAATTTGATCGCCGGATCGGTCAGCCAGGCGAGCGCGGCCGTCATCGCCGCGGTCATCGCCATGCCCGCCACCGCGACGGACAGCATCGGCCACTGCTTGCGCACATAGTCGCGAAACAGCCGGCGGATGATCGTGAAGTTGTCGGCGACGGCCGCCGGCGCGGAAGGGTCGAGTGCACCGGCCGCCCGGAGATCAGCGGTCATGGGGAAGCTCTAGCACACCCCTCGCGCGGGGCGCGAGGCGGCGGCCGGACGCGGCGGCCGCTCAATGCGGGCCATGACGCCGGTCAATGTCCATCCGGCTCCATCAGCCTATGCACATGCACCACGAAATACCGCATCTGCGCGTTGTCGACCGTCGCCTGCGCCTTGCCGCGCCAGGCCTTCACCGCCTCGGCATAGCTCGGATACATCCCCACCAGGTCGAGCTTGGAGACGTCCTTGAACTCCATGCTGTCCGTCGCGGTCAGCTCGCCGCCGAACACCAGGTGCAGCAATTGCTTGGGCGTATGGTCGGTCATGCTCGCTCCTATCCGCGCGGCAGGGTCAGGTGGCTCACCCGCTCCAGCAGCCGCGCCTGCAAGATCGGCCCCGCCGCCACCAGCGACGGCTTGAGCGTGCTCTCGAGATTATAGCCGAAGCGCGCGCCTTTATGGGTGGTCAGAATGCCGCCCGCCTCGCTCAGGATGATCTCGGCCGCCGCGACGTCCCAGTCGCGCTTGGACGACAGCGCGATCATCGCGTCGAACTGGCCGGACGCGACCAGCGCGAGTCGGTAGGCGATCGAGCCGCGGGTCTCGATCTCCATCGGTGGCCAGGGCCGGTTGGGCGGCTCGGTCCACGCCTTGTGCTCCAGCATCGCCTTGTCCGCCAGCATGCGGCAGCCTTCGACCTGCTCGCGCGCGCTGACATGGATCGGCGCCCCGTTGAGGAAGGCGCCGGCGCCCAGCCGCGCCGTGAAGCACTCGCCGGTGATCGGGTTGTACACCGCGCCCGCGACCGGCCGGCCTTCCGTCACCACGCCGGCACAGATCGTGAAATGCGGCCGGCCCTTCATGAAGGCGACGGTGCCGTCGATCGGATCGACCACGAACACCGAGCGCGCCGTGAGCCGCGCCGCGTCGTCCTCGGTCTCCTCCGACAGCCAGCCGAAATCGGGGCGCGCGGCGCACAGCGTCTCGCGCAGGTATTTGTCGACCGCGAGGTCCGCCTCGGTGACGGGATTGCCCTTGCTCTTGTCCCAGCGCTTGTAGGAGCCGCCGAAATAGTTGCGCGCGATCTTGCCGCCTTCGCGCACGGCGGTCTCCAGCAGCGCCAGCAGGTCGGCCGGATCGTCAGGCCCCGGCAACGGTCATGCCTTCGATACGTATCGTCGGCGCGTTCGTGCCGTGCTTGAACGCGAGGTCGTTGGCGGGCGTCAGTTGGCGGAACATGTCTTTCAGGTTTCCCGCAATGGTGATCTCCGACACCGGAAACGCGATTTGGCCGTTCTCGATCCAGAAGCCTGCGGCACCGCGGCTGTAATCGCCGGTGACCCCGTTCACGCCCATGCCGATCGTCTCGGTGACGTAGATGCCTTCCTTGATGTCGGCCATCAGCTGCTGCGGCGTCAGCGTGCCCGCTTCCATGTAGAGATTGGTGGACGAGGGCGCCGGCGGGCCGCCCGTGCCGCGCGCCGCGTGGCCGGTGGTCTCGAGCCCGAGCTGCCTGGCGCTGGCGCAGTCCAGCAGCCAGGTCTGCAGCACGCCGTTCTCGATCAATGCCCAGCGCCGGTTCGCCACGCCCTCGCCGTCGAACGGCTTGGAACGCAGGCCGCGCACGCGATGCGGATCGTCGATGATGTTGATCGCCGGGCCGAACACCTGTTGCCCCATCCGGTCCTTGAGGAAGCTCACGCCGCGCGCGATGGAGGAGCCCGAGATCGCGCTCACGAAATGTCCGACCAGCCCGCCCGAGACGCGCGGATCGTAGATGATCGGCACCGCCTGCGACTTCACCTTGCGCGGATTGAGGCGCTTCACCGCCCGCTCGCCCGCGCTGCGTCCGATCGTTTCCGCACTTTTCAGGTCGCTGGCATGCCGCGCATTGTCGTGGTCATAGTCGCGCTCCATCCCGGTGCCTTCGCCGGCCACGACCGAGACGCCGATCGCGCTCGCGGTTCCGGCATAGCCGCCGAAGAAGCCTTCGCTGGTCGCCAGCGCGATCGCGGTGCGGCTGAAATTCGCGCTGCCGCCCTCGGAGTTCGTCACGCCCGGCACCGCCATCGCCGCGCCTTCGGCTGCCCGCGCCCATTCGACGAGGGTCTCGGCCGCAGGCTCGTTGCGGTCCTCGATGTCGAGTTCGGGAAAGCTCTTGGCCAGCCTGTCGCGCGGTGCCAGGCCGGCGAACTTGTCCTCCGGTGCAAGCTTGGCCATCGCGACCGCGCGGCCGGGCAGTTGCGCCAGCGAATCCTTGGAGAAATCGGTCGAAGAGACGAACGCGACGCGCTGGCCGACGAACACGCGCAGCCCTATGTCGTGGCTTTCCGCCCGCTCGACATCCTCGAGCCGGTCGAGCCGGTAGGAGACGGCGGCCGCGACGTTCTCGACGAACAGCGCATCGGCCGCGTCCGCGCCGGCCGCCTTGGCGCCGCGGATCAGGCTGTCGAGCATTTCCTGGGCATTGGCGCGCGTCATGGTCACTCCGGCTGGGGCCGGGCCATACATAGAGCGCCCGCCCGACCGGTCAAGCGCCTTGGGCGGAACTCAGTGCGCCGCATCCGCCGGCGGCGCGTCGCGGTCGCCCGCCGCCGAGATGTAGAGCATCTTTTCCTTGTAGGCGATGTAGACGTGAAGCTGCTTGAGCTGCCGCATGCCGAGAATGAGCTGGTAATCATTGTCGCCGCCATGGGTGCGCCAATACCAGCTCTCCTCGACGCCCATCTTGCTGTAGCGCACATTCGGCAGGATCTCGATCACCGGGTTGGAGATCGTCAGGCCCTCGATCTCCAGCGACTGGAAGCGGTGCGCATAGGCGCCCGCGACCGGCTCGCCGTTGACGACCGCCTTCGCGCCGCCCTCGTCGAGATCGAAGATCCGCTTGGCGATGTCCCCGTTCATCGTGGTCGTGTCGGCCCCGGTGTCGAGCAGCGCCTTGATCTTGTGCCCGTCGAGCGTCATCGGCAGCACGATGTCGTGATTGTCGTCGAACCGGAACGGGATCGCCGAGAAATTCGCCGGATGCCAGTAGATCACCCGGCCTTCGCAATGATCCTGCGAGACCAGGCGGAATTTCTTCGCCCCGAAATCCAGGTCGACGTCGTAGACGGCCATGAAGTCCGAGCCGAACAGCCCCGCCACGTCGGCATCGGCGCCCGCCTGGCCGGTGGTCGGCGGACCGTCATGATCGCCGCCCGGCGTCGGCATGATGAAGAGCTTCACTTTCTCGGTCTTGAGCCGGCCCATGGTCAGCAGCGGCACCACCGCTTCGTATTCCGAGACATTGCCCAGGATGTCCCGGATTCCCATCGCGCTATGGACGCGCTGCAGCCCGAGTTCGGCGACGGTGTCGGCATCCAGCGAACTGATATAGGCGCCGGTGTCGACCACCAGCCGTTTCGGCTTGTCCGCGATCCCCACCGGAATGGTCATCCGGCCATAGCCGTCGGGGATCATGTCCGTCACGGTGATGAGCTTCAGCGGCCCGCAGCTCTCCTCGGCGCGCGCCGGCGAACACAGCGTCAGGCCCACCGCCAGCGCAGCGGCGCAAATCCGCGACATCGTCATGCAAGACCCCCAGGCGTCCCTGAAGAAAGTATAGCCGAGAATATGCCGCGTGTTTATTGGCCGGGGACTTAAACTTTCCACACCGGCCTGCCGCCGCCGGGAAGGCCCAGCTTCGGCCATTTCTCGCTCACGGTGCGGATCACCTCATCCGTCATGCGGATCTCGCGGCCCCATTCGCGGCTGGTCTCCGGCGGCAGCTTGTCCGTCGCGTCGAGCCCGATCTTCGATCCCAGCCCGCTCTGCGGCGACGCGAAGTCCAGATAGTCGATGGGCGTGTGCGCGATCACCGTGATGTCGCGCGCCGGATCCATCTTGGTCGACACCGCCCACATCACGTCCTTCCAGTCGCGCGCGTCGATGTCGTGGTCCACCACGATCACCCATTTCGTGTACATGAACTGCCGCAGGTAAGACCACACCGCGAGCATCACGCGCTTGGCGTGGCCGGGATAGGCTTTCTTCATCGAGACCACGGCGATGCGATAGGAACAGCCCTCGGGCGGCAGCCAGAAATCCACGATCTCGGGAAACTGCTGCTTGAGCAGCGGCACGAACACCTCGTTCAGCGCCTCGCCCAGCACACTGGGCTCGTCCGGCGGCCGTCCGGTGTAGGTCGACAGATAGATCGGATCGCGCCGCATGGTGATCGCGGTCGCGGTGAACACCGGGAAGGGCTCGACCGAATTGTAGTACCCGGTGTGATCGCCATAAGGCCCTTCGTCGCGATAATCGGTGAGCGACACCTCGCCCTCGATCACGATCTCCGCCTCGGCCGGCACTTTCAAAGGCTGCGACACGCAGTCGACCAGCTCGACGCGCTGGCCGCGCACGAGGCCCGCGAACTGATATTCCGACAAGGTCTCGGGCACCGGCGTCACCGCAGCCAGGATCGTTCCCGGATCGGCCCCCAGCACCACCGCCGCGGGCAGCGGCTTGGCGGTCTGCGCCGCCCAGCGCTGGTGATGCTGCGCCCCGCCCCGGTGCTTGAGCCAGCGCATGATCGTCTGGTTCCGGTTCAGCACCTGCATCCGATAGATGCCGAGATTGAAATTGTCCTCGCGCGAATCCGACGGCCCCTTGGTCACCACCAGCGGCCAGGTGATCAGCGGCGCCGGCTCGCCCGGCCAGCAGGTCTGCACCGGCAGCCGCGACAGGTCGATCTGATCGCCGCGCAGCACCACCTCCTGCACCGGCGCCCGCGACACGCCCTTGGGCTTCATCGCGAGGATCGTCTTGGCCAGCGGCAGAAGCTCGAACGCCTCGCCGAAGCTGCGCGGCGGCTGCGGCTGGCGCAACTGGGCCATCACCTCGCCGACCTCGCGCAGCTCGCGCGCCGTGGTGCGTTCCTTGCCGTCCATCGTCACGCCCATCGCGACGCGCCTGACGGTCCCGAACAGGTTGACCAGCACGGGGATGCCGCTCGGCGTTCCGTCCGCCTTGAGCGGACGTTCAAAGAGCACGGCCGGTCCGCCCGTCGCGATCAGCCGCGTCTGGATCTCGGTCATCTCCAGCACGGTGGAGACCGGCTCGCGCACCCGCACCAGTTCGCCGGCGGCTTCGAGCTTGGCCATGAAATCGCGGAGCGAGCGGTAGGGCATGGCGGTTTCTAGCCCGAACCCCGGCAGGCGTCACCTTTGTGGTGATTATCTTTCAACTTGGAGCGGTTTCGGGTCGGGTTGAAGCATCGGAGCGGCGCGTCGTCCTTCGAGGCTCTTCGGCCGGAGTCGCACCTCAGGATGACGCGACTGATTCGGTAGGCCCGTCACCCTGAGGTGCTCCGCGAAGCGGAGCCTCGAAGGGGCCGGTAGCGACAGCGTACCGGCGGGCCGCTTGGACGGCGATCGTTCAAGCCACTGGGGCGCTGGTCACGCGCCGCCGTCTTGCGCCGCGCCCAAGAGCCGCTAGGCTCGCAATCGCAAAATCGTGGCCGTCATCCGGCCCAAATGGGGGTTCGTTCATGCTCTTTGGCCGCGTAAAGCCGCTCTCGGCGATCCTGGCGACCGCCGAGAAGAAGGCGCTGCACCGTTCGCTGGGCGCCTTCCAGCTCACCATGCTGGGCATCGGCGCGGTGATCGGCACCGGCATCTTCGTGCTCACCGCGGAGGCGGCGCAGAAGGCCGGCCCCGGCATGATGCTCTCCTTCGTCATCGCGGGCTTCGTCTGCGCCGTGGCGGCTTTGTGCTATTCCGAACTCGCCTCGATGGTGCCGGTCGCCGGCTCGGCCTACACTTATACCTACGCCGTCACGGGCGAGCTGCTGGCCTGGATGGTCGGCTGGGCCCTGATCCTCGAATATGCGGTGGGCGCCAGCGCCGTCGCGGTCGGCTGGTCGAACCATGCGGTGGGCCTGCTGCACGGCCTGGGGATAGACATCCCGCCGGCGCTCGCCAACGGCGACGCGCTGATCGCCAAGATCGAGCTTGCGATGGGCTTTGCCTCGACGCCCGATCTCGTCACCGCCACCCAGGTCGGCGGCTATTTCAACCTGCCGGCGGTGATCGTCTCCGTGCTGGTCACGCTCCTCCTGATCGTCGGCACGACCGAGAGCGCCCGCGTCAACGCGGTGCTGGTCGCGATCAAGATCGCAGCCCTGACCGCCTTCATCGCCCTGACCCTCCCGGTGCTGCACAGCACCAACTTCACGCCCTTCATGCCCACCGGCCCGACCGGCGTGCTCGGCGCCGCGGCGTCGATCTTCTTCGCCTATGTCGGCTTCGACGCGGTCTCGACTGCGGCAGAGGAGACCAAGAACCCGCAGCGCAACGTGCCCATCGGCCTGATCGCCAGCCTCGCGATCTGCACGATCTTCTATCTCCTGGTCGCGGCCGGCGCGATCGGTGCGATGGGCGCCCAGCCCGTCGCCGCGGCCGCCGGCGGCGTGCTCTCGCCGGGCTCGGCCGAGATGGCCGGCCGCTGCGCCTCGATCGTCGCGGGCGGCGCCACCCAGCCGCTGGTCTGCTCCAAGGAAGCGCTGGTCCATGTCCTCGACACCATCGGCTGGCCGGGCGTCGGCAAGCTGGTCGGCCTCGCCGCGGTGCTGGCGCTGCCCTCGGTCGTGCTGATGATGATGTTCGGCCAGACCCGCGTCTTCTTCGTGATGGCGCGCGACGGCCTGCTGCCCAAGGCCCTGGCCTCGGTGCATCCGCGCTTCAAGACCCCGCATGTCGTCACCGCGGTGACCGGCGTGGTGGTGACCGTCGCGGCCGCGATCCTGCCGGTCGGCAAGCTCGCGGACTATTCCAACTCCGGCACGCTCTTCGCCTTCATGATGGTGGCGATCTCGGTGATGGTGCTCAGGGCCCGCGACCCGGAGCGCAAGCGTCCCTTCCGCACGCCGCTGATCTGGCTGATCGGACCGCTCGCCATCGTCGGCTGCATCGGGCTCTATTTCTCGCTGCCGCTGATCGCGATCCTGGTGCTGCCGGTCTGGGGCTTCATCGGGCTGCTGGTCTATTTCGGCTACAGCCGTTCGCGCAGCCATGTCGGCCTCGGCATCCTCGACGGCCCCGAGCCGGAGACCCGGCCGATATTGAAGGACTGAACGGCACCACTTGTCATCCCCGGCGAGCGCGAGCGACAGCGAGCGCGAGGGAAGGGGACCCAGGCAGGAAATACCGTCATGGTGTTTGCCGCCTGGGTCCCCTTCCCTCGACGCACTCCGTGCGTCTCGCCGGGGATGACGGCAGTGTTTGTGCACCAAGCGCGCGCCAGCACGCCGAACAGGTCTTACGCGGAGGATCGTGCTCCTCCGCGTGAAAAACCTCAGTTCTCCGGAATTGCCGCCCCCGCACCCGCCGTCTGCCGTGCCGCCCTCGGCGGCCCCGCGATCGCGCCCGCGCATCCCGCCAGCTCGTTGAGATCGTCGCGCAGGGTCTGCAGCAGGAAGGGCAGGGCTTCGAGATGTGCCGCCGGATCGCCCGGCAGTTTCTCGAGCCGCGCGATCGCCGCGTTCACGCTGGTATCCAGCTCCGTTCCCGCGCCGGCCGGCACACCCTCCGCCAGCAGATGCTGGATCGCGCCGAGCCGCGCCCGCGCATCGCGCAGGAAGGGCCGCAGCGCCTCGATCGCTCCTTCCGGCAGCGGTGCGCTGCCCAGGGCGCGGTGGATGAACACGATGGCGCCATGCGTCCGCGACAGCGCGGCGGCGAACTGGTTCGGCAGCGTCTCCGACAGGTCGCGCTCGGCGCGCTTGGCCTTGATCTGCCGCGCCGCGATGGTCAGCTCGCGCATCTCGCGCCGCGTCTTGGCGTTCAGCCGCTTGAATGTGTCGGCGGCCGCCGCGTCGCCCGGCTTCATCCCGAGCGACAGCAAATTCGCCAGCGGCATCATCAGCGCCGCCGCGTCCTTGCGCAGGCCCTTCATCGCATTCGACGGCAGGACCACATAGGAGACGAACAGCGCCACCAGCGTCCCCATGCCGACATCCAGCACGCGCAAGCCCGCCACGCCCAGCCCGAACCATCCCGTCTTGCCGCTCGCCGTCGCCGACAGCACGATCATCGCCGCCATCGGCGCGGCGCGGAACGCGGAGTTGTCCGCCGAAAGGAATGCCATCGGCGCCATGGCGAGGAACAGCAGCGCCCAGTCGGGAATGCCGAAATGGTGCAGGAAACTCGCGCCGAGCCCGACCGCGGCGCCCGCCAGCGTGCCGACCAGCCGATCCGTCGCCGAGCCGCCCGCCCCCTTGGCCCCGCCGCGCGCGACGATGACCGCCGACATCACCGGCCAATAGGTCTCCGGCAGATGCTGCAGCGTCGCGAGCAGGTAAGCGAGCGTCGCCGACAGCCCGACGCGGCCGCCGATCAGCAGCGCGTCCTGGTGCTGCGCGTACAGCGCGCGTGCGCGATGGGCGAGGGAGAGCAAGCGCGTTTTCACGGCGCGATTATCGCGCGGCGTTCCGGTTTCGTCCACGCCGAATTTCGGTCGTGTCTCAGGTCGAACCTGGCAGGCCGTGCCCTAGCTGCACTTTGCCAAAATCGCATCCACGACGCGTTCGATCGGCTCGGTGGCATCGATGGCAATTCCGTTCTTCGGAATATCCTCTTCCGTCGCGTGCAGTCGCCGGATCAGCGCCTGTTCGCTCGGCTTTCCCCCGAACTCGTCTTCCGGCCTGGCGGCAAGCCGCCGGTTCAACGTGTCGAGATCGACGCCGAGAACGAACACAAGGTCGAACGAATCGATGAAGTGGCGGGAATTCCTCGCGCCGCCGCAGAAGAAGGTGCTGGCGTGGCCGCGATCGGCGAGCAGCGATTTGGCCTTGTCGACATTCCAGATCCAGTGCTCGTGCGCCCAGGCGACGCGGTCCGCGACGCTCTCGGGAGCAGGCCCCGCCAGCGCTTCACCCGTCTCGGGATCGCCGCGATAGGCCAATTCCCGGTCGCCATGGACCACGTGATAGCCGCGCCGCTGCAGTTCTTCGGCCACCGTGGTCTTGCCGGTGCCGGAAACGCCTTCGATCAGATAGTTTCGGATGCCCATCCCACCGGCCCATCGCGGCCCCAGCCGGCACCATGTATAGCGCCGAAGCCCGCGCGCCGCATAGGCGGCTTCCGTGGAGCAATTTTGTCGTCCGCCATCCCGCGTTTTCGCGCCGTCCGATCACCCCGGCATCTCCCCGATATACGCCGAGCTCGGCCGCAGCAGGCGGCCCCGCCGCTGCTGCTCGCGGGCATGTGCCGTCCACCCCGCCGCCCGCGCCGTCGCGAAGATCGGCGTGAAAGCCTGCCGCGGGATCTGCAGCGCGTCCAGCAGGATCGCGGTGAAGAACTCCACATTGGTGTCGAGCGGATGATCCGGCTTCTTCTTCCGCAGCGCCGCGCGCGCATAGGCTTCGACCTCGGCCGCGAAGGGCAGGTCGACGGCGTTGCCCGCGAGCTTCGCCATCGCGCTCTTCAGCACGTCGGCGCGTGGATCGCGCACCTTGTAGACGCGGTGGCCGAAGCCCATCAGCCGCTCGCCGCGCGCCAGGGCGCCGTCGATCCAGGGCGCGATGCGCTCGCTTGTGCCGATGGCGTCGAGCATCTCCAGCACCGGCTCGGGTGCGCCGCCATGCAGCGGCCCCGTCAGGGCGCAGTAGCCGCCCGTCACCGCACAGAACAGGTCGGCCTGCGTCGAGGCGATGACCCGCGCCGTGAAGGTCGAGGCGTTCATCCCGTGATCGCTCACCGTGACGAAATAGGCGTCGAGCGCCGCCGCCTCCGCCGCGCTGGGCGCCCGGCCATGCAGCATGGAGAGGGTGTCGGCCGCATGGCCGAGCTTGGCGTTCGGGATATGCGGTGCCTTGCCTTTGCTCCGCTGCACCAGCGCGCCGACGATCACGGGCAGGGCGCCCACGATGGTGGCGTCATGGGTGAGGCCGTGCTCGGCGCGCAGCGTCGCCACCGCGGCGCGGAACCCGTCGACGATCGACAGCCCTTCGCTCGCGGCCAGGAATTGTGCGACATGGCCGAACGCGCGCACCCGCGCTTCGCCCAGCGCCGCGCGGACCTCCGCCTCGCTGATCGGCGTGGTGGTCGCCGCGGTCCACAGCCGCGCCGTGACGCCCTCGAAGCTCGTCTTGGCCGCGAGGTCCGCGACCCGCTCGCCCGCGATGATCAGCTCGCCCTTCTGCCCGTCCACATGGCTCAGCGCCGTCTCCGCCGCCGCCACCCCGTCCAGCCCGATGGGGGATTTGCTGCTCTGCACCGTCATGTCCGTCTTCCTTGTTGCGTTGCACAAAAGATCGGGCGGCTAGACGTATTGATCAATCTTGATTAGCATGATCAATATGAATAATTCTGACGACACCCTCTATCTTTCCGCCCGCGACGCCGCCACCGAGCTCGCGGTCTCGCCGGCCACGCTCTACGCCTATGTGAGCCGGGGCCTGATCCGCTCCGAGCCTGGCGACACGCCACGCAGCCGCCGCTACCGCGCCGAGGACGTCCGCGGCCTCAAGAACCGCCGCGCCCCGCTGGTCGAGACCCAGGGCCTTAGATCCGCCGACCTGCCGGTGATGGACTCGGCGGTCTCGACCATCACCGAAGAGGGCCCGATCTATCGCGGCGTCCGCGCTGTCACGCTGGCCGAGAGCGCGACCTTCGAGCAATGCGCCAGCCTGCTGTGGGATTCCAAATCGTCCGATCCCTTCGCGAAATCGAACCTGCCGGTGATCTCGCCCGCGATGCGCGCGATCCTGGCGGCGACGCGGGGCGCGGCGCCGATCGACCGCGCGGTGGCGGTGCTCAGCCAGGCCGCCGAAGCCGACCCGCGCGCCTACAATGCCGTCGCCGAAGGCCGCGCCGCCACCGGCGCCCGCATCCTGCGCCTCACCGTCGCCGCGATGATCGAGGCCGAACCCTCCGCCGAGCTGCTGCACCGGCAGATCGCGCGCGCCTGGGCGCCGCAGCACAACCATGCCGAAGACCTGATCCGCCGGGCGCTGGTGCTGCTGGCCGATCACGAGCTCAATGCGTCGACCTTCACGGTGCGCTGCGCCGCCTCGACCGGCATCAGCCTCTACGATTCCATCATCGCCGGCCTCGTCGCCCTGAAAGGTCCGCGCCATGGCGGTGTCGGGCCGCAGGCCTCCAAGCTGCTCGACATGCTGGTCGAGGGCGATGTCGCCGCCATCGTGCGCGAGCGCGTCGCGCTGGGCGAGCGGTTCCCCGGCTTCGGCCACATGATCTACCGCGAGCAGGATCCGCGCGCGACCTCGCTGTTCGGCGCCCTGGTCAAGACCGGCATCGACAAGCGCTTCGCGGTCGAGATCCCGCAGGCCGTGAAGGACGCGACCGGCGCCTTCGCCAATTGCGATTACGCCCTGGCGGTGATGCGCCGCGTGCTCGGCATGCCGGCGGGCAGCGAGACCACGCTCTTCGCGATGGCGCGCGTCGCGGGCTGGATCGCACATGCCAGCGAGCAGCTCGAAAGCAGGAAGCTGATCCGGCCCAGAGCCCGCTACACGGGGCCGGCGCCGACGCCGTTGCGGAAGCGTTGATCTGGTGCCGCAACCAACTCCGCTGTCATCCCCGGCTGAGCGCGAGCGTAGCGAGCGCGAAGGGAAGGGGACCCAGGCGTTGATGACCGGACGGTATTGACTACCTGGGTCCCCTTCCCCTCGCGATGCTACGCATCGCTCGGCCGGGGATGACAGCGGGGCTCTATTCGAACACCAACCCAATCATCAGTCCACGGAACATCTCCGCGACCGTTGCATCCGCCGCTCCGCCGCCGCTCACCGCGATCTCCACCCGGCCGCCGCCCGCGCGGATCGCGTCGACGAAGAACCGGTAGTGCGCGAACCGCGCCGCGATATCGCGCAGCCCCGCGTCGACGCCGCCGTCCGCCGTCTCGTTGCCGGCGAGCTGCGTCTGCCAATAACTCTCGCGCTGATCCCCGTCCGCGGCCCAAGACGTCGTCGGCGGCAGGCCGAGCGCCTCGGTGATCGTCCTGGGATCGACCGAGGGATGAAAGACGCGCAGCGTGAATGCCGTCATGCCAGCAGCCGGTACACGCTGGTCTCGCGGATTTCGCGGTCTTCGAGGTCGCGCGTCGTCTGCACCCGATAGGTCTGAAGCTTCTCGACGCCGCCCTTGGGGAAATAGCTGCGTCCCGGATCGCCCAGATAGACGCTCGCGCCGTGATGCGCCTGGTCCGCCAGCCACGCCATCAGCCGTTCCGCCAGCGGCCGCTCGTAGCACATGTCGCCGACCAGGATGACGCGCCAGTTGCCGTCCGAGCCGATCAGGTCGCTGGTGGTCGCGCCCAGGATCGCGCTGTTGGCGATGGCGTTGAGCTTGATCGCCGCATAGGCGAAGGGATCGACATCGGCCGCCATCACGCGCTCGGCGCCCGCCTTCGCCGCCGCGATCGCGATCAGTCCCGAGCCTGCGCCGAAGTCGAGCACGTCCTTGCCGCGCACCAGCACGGGATGGTCGAGCACGTGCCGCGCCAGCGCCTGGCCGCCGGCCCAGGCGAAGGCCCAATAGGGCGGCGGCACGCCCTGCGCCTGCAATTCTTCCTCCGTCAGCCGCCACAGCGGCACGACCTCGGTCGCCAGATGCAGCTTGATCTCGGGCACCAGCGGCGGCGCCATCAGCACGGTGTTGGCTTCGATGAAGGCGGTGGGCTCGGTCAAACGGCTCTCGTGAAGCGGTAGACATGGGTCTCGCGGAAGGGAAAATCCTCTTCGACGTGCACGGTGTGGCCGTCATAGCACGCGATCCGCTCGAAGCCAGACTTCGGCGTGTAGCCGCGGCCCGGATCGCCGAGCAGGATCGTCGCGCCCGCGCGCCCCTGCGCCTCCAGCCATGGCAGAACCCGTCCCATCATGGCGCCCTCATAGCAGACATCGCCGCAAAGGATCACATCCCAGCGTCCGTCGCCTGTGAGCACATCCTCGCAACACATGTCGACCGCGACGCCGTTGGCCGCCGCATTGAGCGCGATGGCCGCCGCGGCAAGCGGATCGATGTCGGCCGCCAGCACGGACTTCGCGCCCGCTTTCATCGCGGCGATCGCGTTCAGCCCCGACCCGGCGCCGAAATCGAGCACCGTCTTGCCGCGGACGCAGTCCGGATGATCGAGCGTATAGCGTGCCAACCCCTGTCCGCCGGACCACGCGAAAGCCCAATAGGGCCGCAGCGTGTGCCGCTCGCCGAGCGCGGCGATCAGCGGCGCCATGGCACCGGCCAGGTGGAGCCTGATCTCGGGCACCAGCGGCGCGGTGCCGAGCCGCGTATGGGCGCCGATAAAGGCCGTGGCATCGATCACGCACTGTCCTCCCCCGATGCGGAAAGATACCAGCCACTGAACACGGTGCGCGGCCCGCCCGCGTTGACCGGCGTCACGCGGTGTTCCAGCGCTGGGCTCACGCGGAACACCAGCGCCGATCCCGGCTGGCGATGCGTGTGCCGGAACAGGATCTCGCCGGTGTCGCGGCGCCGCATCTCGAAAACGCCGCCCTCATAGGGCGCATCGCCGAGGTTGATCGTCACCGCCAGCATGCGCGCGGACGCGCCGATGTCGTCGTGCCAGTCGAGCGCTTGCCCTCCGCCGCCTTCGAAGCGCGCGACGGCGCCGGTGACGGCGCCCAGCGGCGAGACACCGGTGATCCGCGTCAGCCAATCGCGCAGGGCCTGACGCCGCAGCAGGTGACGGAGCAGGTTGCCCAGGCGGGTCGGCCGCTCGCGCAGGCGTGGTCCGACACCGTCCACCGCGCAGGCCACAAAGCGCGCCGCGCCGATTGCGGGCGCCAGCGTTTGCAAGACGTCCGGCTGGATCAGATCGGGCAGCTCCAGCACGTGTCGCCGTGCAAACTGCGCCGCGAGCGCCGCGTCGCTCTGCGGGTCGCCGGCGATCACGGTGTCATGCGAGGTCAGGCAAATGCGCGGCGAAGAACGCATGTCGCCGGCGCGGCCCGCAAGGCCGGGCTCGGCCGGCGCGCTCACGTCCGCGGGCCCAGATACCAGCCGCCGAACACGGGGCGCGGCCCGCCCGCCGTCACCGGCGTCACGCGGCGCATGATCTGCTTGCTGATGGGGAAAATAACCCAGGAGAAGGGCCGCGCGTGATGGAAGCGGAACGTCACCGCGCCCTCGCGTGTGGGCTTCAGCTCGAACAGGCCGTCTTCGAACGCCTCGTGGCTGAGGCCGACCGTGAAGCCCAGCAGGCGCGGGTCGTCGTTCACGTCGTTGTGCCCGTCCAGGCGCTGTTCGGTATTGGCCGTGAAGCGCGCGGTTGCGCCCCGCACTTTGACCAGCGGGCCTGTGCCGGTGATCTTTGCGATCCAGCTGCGCACCGCTTCGCGATTCAGGATCCCACGCACGATAATGGCGGCGCGCATCGGCGCCTCGAACAGGTTGGCGGAAAAAAGCAGGCGCGGCCGCATGAGTCAGGCCGCCTGGGCTGCGGCCGCCGGCTCCGGCACGATGGTGGGATCGAAGCACTTCATCGCGCGATTATAGGACGATCCGGCCCGTTATGAAGGCTCAAGTTCCGCTACGGCGAAAGAAGGGCTTCGCCGCGATCACCGCGCCGGCTTTGTCGCTCTTGCGATCCGCTCCGACAGGAACCAGCCGCCGAACACGGTCCGGGGCCCGCCGGCCGTCACCGGCGTCACGCGATGCATCAGCCGCTCGTCGATCCGGAACACCAGCGCGGTGCCCCATTGTGCATGCTCGTATTGCAGCAGCAACGCTTCGGAGCCGTGCCGTTTCATCTCGAACCGCCCGCCGTCATAAGGCACGGTGCCGAGATTGACCGTCACGCCCAACCGGCGCCGCGCGTCGCGCACGTCGTTGTGCCAGTCGAGCTGCTGCCCGCCGCCCGCCTGGAATTGCGCCGTCGCGCCCCATACCGCCGCGAGCGGCGTCACGCCGGTGACCCGCTCGAGCCAGTTGCGCAAGGCCGGTCGGTTGAGCAGCCAGCACAGGAGCGGGCCGGAGCGCGCGGGCGTCTCGCGCAGGCGGCTTCCCTCGATCGCGATGTCGTCGGGGACGAACCGCACCTCGTGCCACAGCCTTGCGAACATCGCCTGGACGTCCGGCGCGAAGAGGTCGCGCAGCTCGATCGCATTATGCGCCGCGAATTGCGCGGCCATGTCGGCGTCGAAGGCGGCGTCGCTCTCGATGGTCGTCTCGGCGGCGGAAATGCGGATGCGCGGCGGCACGCCTCAGGCTGCCAGCGGGGCCGCAGGCTCCGGCTTCGAGGTGGCCAGCTTCAGCATGGCGACATAGCCGGGCTGGATCTCCATCTTCGGGCCGAGGCCCTTGGCCAGCAGCAGGCGGTGCAGTTTCGGCAGGTTGTAGCAGGGCACGTAGAACAGCAGGTGATGGTCGACGTGATAGTTCACCCAGTAAGGCGCCAGCAGGGCGCGTACCGGCCAGGACGCATAGGTCGTGCGCGCATTGCGGAACACGTCGTCGTTGTCCGGCACCATGGCGTGCTCGGCGATGTTGCGGATGCGGGTGATCGCCATCTGCCAGGTGAGGTTGGGCAGCAGCCAGAACATCAGGAAATAATGCGGCTTGCCGAAGGCCGTCATCAGCCCGAGCAGGATGAGCTGCACCAGGTATTGCGGTCCGACCCGCTTCCAGAAGACCCGGGCGCGCTGGCCCAGCGTCATGCCGGGCTCGCCTAGCGAGCGCAGGAGCTGCGCCTTGCGCTGCTTGAAGCCCGTCTGACCTGTGAGATCGCGGACCATCTTGCGGCGGAAGCTGTCGCGCGTGATCGGAAACTTGGCCGAAAGTCCGAGATCGGGATCGTCCGCCTGCTGCGTGCGGCGGTGATGCACCAGGTGGTAATGCCGATAGCCGATCATCTCGCCCATGGTCGGATAGGCGCAGAGCCATTGCCCCACCCATTCGTTCAGCCGGCGCGTCCGCATCAGCACGCCATGCGCCGCGTCATGCATCAGGATGGCGAGGCCGAGCTGCCGGCTGCCGATCACGACCACCGCGGCGAGGAAGGTCAGCGGATTGGGCCACAGCGCATAGATCGCCATCGCCGCCCCGATCACGACCCAGGCATGCAGGACGCAGAGCATGCCGGTGACATCCGAGCGCGCCCGCACGCTCGCCATCTCTTCAGGGCTGAGGACGGTTGTGGGATCGAAGCGGTTCATCCCCTGATTATAGGACGATCCCGCCTGTAATGAAGGCCTTAGTTCCGCCTCGGCGGCGTCACCAGATCCAGCTGGACAGCACAAAGGCCGCCGCGATCAGCGCGCCGGTGTCGCGGTTGGCGCGGAACAGCTTGAGGCAGGCGGCCGGGTCGCCGATCTTGAGCCGATGGACCTGCCACAGCAGGTGCACCCCCGCGGCGAGCATCACGAAGGCGAACGGCCAGCCGGCATGGGCGGTGAACCCGGCCGCCAGCACCAGCGCGAAGGCGGCGGCATAGAAGCCCAGCACCCACTCCCGCGCCCGCGCCCCGAACAGCAGCGCGGTCGATTTCACGCCGATCAGCGCGTCGTCTTCCTTGTCCTGCAGCGCATAGATCGTGTCGTAGCCCAGCGTCCAGAACACCAGCCCGGCATAGAGCATCGCATCCGCCGTCTCGAGCGTTCCGGTCTGCGCCGCGAAGCCGAGCAGGGCGCCCCAGTTGAAGGTAAGCCCGAGCCAGGCCTGCGGCCACCAGGTGACGCGCTTCATGAAGGGGTAGGCCGCGACCAGCAGCAGCGACGCCGCGCCGACCGCTATCGCAAAGTGGTTGAGCTGGAGCAGGATCGCGAAGCCGGCGGCGAGCTGCGCCCCGAGGAACAGCCATGCCTGGCGCAGCGTCACTGCGCCGGACGGAATCGGCCGCCCCCGCGTCCGTGCCACCTGCGCATCGATGTCGCGGTCTACGATGTCGTTATAGGTGCAGCCCGCGCCGCGCATCACCAGCGCGCCGATGCCGAACAGCACCAGCAGATAAAGATCGTGCCAGGACGAGAACGGCCGCTCGCTCGCGATGGCGCCCAGCACCAGCCCGAAAACGCAGGGCCAGAACAGAAGCCAGCCCGGATGCGGCCGGTCCAGCCGCATCAGCCGAAGGAAGGGCCGCAGCCGCGGCGGTGCGCCGTCGACCCAGGTCCGCGCGACGGCGTCGGCCGGTTTGAGGCTGGCGGTTGTTTCGCTCATGGCCGCCACACTACAAGTATTCCGGCATGAGCGAAAACGATCTCACCTATCCCGGCGGCAAGTTGCGTCTCCATGTCGAGGCTGCGCTGGGCGAAGGGCTGCGCGTCATGCCCGATGCGGGGCAGGCGCATTACCTGCTGCATGTCATGCGGGCCAAGGCCGGCGACCGCGTCAATCTGTTCAACGGCCGCGACGGCGAATGGCTCGCCCGCATCGCCGAGGCTTCCAAGCGCGCCTGCGTGCTGGAATGCGAGCGGCGTGTCGCGCCGCAGGTCGCGGTTCCCGATCTTTGGCTCTGCTTCGCGCCGATCAAGAAGACCCCGGCCGACTATGTCGTGCAGAAGGCTACCGAGCTCGGCGTCCGCGTTCTGCAGCCGGTCTTCACCCGTCGCACCATCGTCACCCGCGTGAATCTCGACCGCATGCGCGCCAATGCCGTCGAGGCGGCCGAGCAGTCCGGGCGTCTGAGCGTCCCCGACTGCCGCGAGCCGCTCACCGTCGACAAGCTGCTCGCGCGTTGGCCCCGCGACCGCCGCCTGTTCTTCTGCGACGAGGGTGGTGACGCGCTCTCCATCGCCGAGGCCGTCCGCAATCCGCCACCGTTGATGGAAGAGGGCGGCGAGCTCATGGTCAGCGCAAGCGCGGCGCGGGAGGTCTTGCATGAGCCCGCCGCCATCTTCACCGGCCCCGAAGGCGGCTTCGACGCGGCCGAGCGCGAAATGCTTCGTGCATTCCCGTTTGTCACCCCCGTGACGCTCGGCCCCCGCATCCTGCGCGCCGACACAGCGGCATTGGCTGCACTGACGATCTGGCAATCAATCCAAGGCGATTGGCACTAGCGATTTTGCCGATGTACTGTCATCCCGGCCAGGCGGTGCGTAAGCATCGCGCAGAGCCGGGACCCATCGTGCCGTCGGCTCCATGGGTCCCGGCTCTCGCTGCGCTCGGCCGGCATCAGACGGAAGATAAGTGGTCCTGAGGGCTACCGCGCGAGCTTGCCCAGATCCACGCCGTACAGCGCCACCCCGTCGCGCAGCACACCGTCGCTCGCCAATGAGCTCACGATTTCATCGGCTCCGCTTCCAGCGCACCGGGTTTCGTCGTCCAGAACTTGCGCAGGTCGTTCACCCAGTCCGCCACTTGGCCCACCCCCTCCGGATCGAGTTCGTAGAATCGCTTCTGCGCCTCCGCCCGGACCTTCACGAGCCGGGCGTCGCGCAATGTCTTCAGATGCTGCGAGACCGCCGGTTTGGTCATGGCGAAGCGGCTGGCGATGTCGCCGGACGACAATGCGCCCTGCGCCAGCATGGTGAGGATGCGCTGGCGAGTCGGATCGGCGAGGGCGGTCAGCGTTTGCACGCCGCTAATATTGTACCTAATGCTTAATTAAGTCACGGCGAAATTATGGAGAGGGCCGGACTTTGCTTCGCCCCGGGCGACGCGGACGCCGGTTGGGGGACGGATGCCGTGGCGATGGTTCTGCCGCCGGTGGTCAGCCGCGCCAGCAGCGCCGCGTTGCGCGTCTGCAAATCGGCCAGGAACTCGGCCGGCCTGCGCACATAGGCGTTGTCGCCGCCGACCGAGAGGCCGACCGCCGCTGCGACCTCTTTGACGAAGATCACGCAATTGTGGGTGTCGAGGTCGTAAGAAGGCTGGGGTGCGTCGCGCCAGCGCGCGACCACGGCCAGCACTGCCGCATACTGCCTGTCCGTCAGGGGAAAGGAAAAGTAGGGCGTGTCCTGCGCCACATAACTGTCTTCGGCACCGACGACGACGCCGTCCACCTTGCCCCACAGGACGGACGGGCCCACCACCGGCGGGGTGAATCCGAAATTCGCCTTGACCGGCAGATGCCCGATCTCCGTCGTGCCGTTCAGCGTCACATAGGCATGGGGAAACTCGATCCAGAAACCCTTGTTGCCAAGCTTGTGGGCATAGAAGGAAATCGTGACCGCAGCCGCCGCGGGCCCCACGAACGCGAAAAAAGTGAACACGGCTAACGCAGCTTTACGCAAACACATGACGCAGTCCTCCCGAAGCGAGAGAACAACGCAACAGCACGCCGTAAGGCCAAACGCCGCGCGCAAATTTCGCATGCCGCCCCGGCATGGGCGGTTGGCTCACTTGCCGGATCGCCGACACGCCACTAGATAGCGATCAGTGAACGGCCAGTTCACTATTCACATAACGACGTGGGGGCTTTGCATCCCTGCGCGAGGGAAAGCGAATCACATGTCCATTCCACAGTCCGCCGGCGGCCCGATCGAGACGCGCGACGATCTCGTGCGTCATCTCTCCGACGGCTGCAAGCCGTGCGACGACTGGCGGATCGGCACCGAGCACGAGAAGTTCGTCTACGATCTCAAGACCCACAAGCCGCTCGATTACGCGACGACGCCGGGCATTCGCCAGCTGCTGGACGGCATGAAGCGCTTCGGCTGGGAGCCGGTGCTCGAAGGCGAGAACATCATCGGCCTGATTCAGAACGGCGCGTCGCTGAGCCTGGAGCCCGGGGGCCAGTTCGAACTGTCCGGCGCGCCGCTGAGGACCGTCCACGAGACCTGTGCCGAGGTGAACACGCATCTGGTCCAGGTCCGCGAGGTCGCGGACGAGATCGGCGCCGGCGTCATCGGCATGGGCTTCGCGCCCACCTGGTCGATGGACGAGACGCACCAGATGCCCAAGGGCCGCTACAAGATCATGCGGCGCTACATGCCCAAGGTCGGCGGCTACGGCCATGAGATGATGTTCCGCACCTGTACGGTGCAGGTGAATCTCGATTTCTCCTCCGAAGAGGACATGGTCAAGAAATTCCGCGTCGGCCTCGCGCTGCAGCCGGTCGCGACCGCATTGCTCGCCAATTCTCCGTTCCGCGAGGGCCGGCCCAACGGCTTCCTCTCCTATCGCAGCCAGATTTGGACCGACGTGGACAATGCCCGGTCCGGCATGCTGCCCTGGGTGTTCGAGAGCGGCATGAGCTTCGAGCGCTATGTCGACTACGCGCTCGATGTGCCGATGTATTTCGTCTATCGCGACGGGCAGTACATCGACGTGGCCGGCAAGAGCTTCCGCGATTTTCTCGCCCGCAGGATTCCCGAGGTGAAAGACGTCCAGCCGACGATGAGCGACTGGGCCGACCATCTGACGACCATCTTCCCCGAGGTGCGCCTCAAGAAATTTCTCGAGATGCGCGGCGCCGACGGCGGTCTGTGGCGCCGGATCTGCGGCATGCCGGCGCTCTGGGTCGGCCTCTACTACGACCAGGTCGCGCTCGATGCGGCCTGGGATCTGGTCAAGGACTGGACCGCCGAGGAGCGGCAGGCGATGCGCGACGCGGTGCCGAAACAGGCCTTCAAGACGCCGTTCCGGAACACCACGGTGCATGCCATCGCCCATCGCATGCTGGAGATCTCGTCGGCGGGGCTCAAGCGCCGCGCCGCGCTCGATTCGGGCGGCATGAGCGAGGACGGCTTCCTCAATCCGCTGCGCGAGCTCGTGTCGCGCGGCTATACCCGCGCCGAGGAGTTGCTGAAGAACTATTACGGCGACTGGGGCCGGGACCTCGCGCCGCTGTTCAAGGAATACAATTTCCTCTGATGTCCTCTCCCGCGAGCGGGAGAGGCCGCCATCGCTAGATCCGTCGCGAAATGACGCTAAGCGCCCCGCCCATCGCGACCAGGGCCAGCCCGCGCCAGCCCCATTGCATATGATTGCTCATGAAGTGCCCGGTCAGCACGCCGAAGCCGCGCAGCGACCACAGCACTCCGAGCACGGCCACCGCCAGGCCGAGCAGCAGCAGCCCGATCCGCATCCAATACCGCATGCCGTCGCTACCGCCGCGACCACCAGATCGCGAGCAATCCGGCCAGCGCGAGCGCGCCGCCGTAATAGGTCCATTTGATCTGGCTGATCATCATGCTGCTCGCCGGCCAATGGACCAGCCCCGATCCCTGGCCGGCCCAAAGCAGTCCTATGGCGACCGCCAGAACGCCTCCGATCAACAGCACCGTCTTCATCGCCGTTCCCTCACTGCACCGCGTCGCTATTTCGGCTGCGGTATGCGCTCGGCGGCCTGGCGCGCGACCATCCAGCCGGGATATTCCGGCGGCAGGGCGCTGACCTCGTCCAGCCGCTTCATCTCGTCGGCGCTCAGCGACAGCTTCGACGCTTCGAGGTTGTCCTCGAGCTGCTCCATCGTCTTGGCGCCGATGATCACGCTGGTGACGAACGGCTTGTGCAACACATAGGCCAGCGCCACCCGGGCCACGCTGACGCCGTGTTTCTCGCCGACCTCGCGCATCGCGTCGACGCATTTCCAGGCGCGGTCGCGATCGACCGGCGGGAAGTCGAACGCCACCCGCCGTGCCCCTTCCGGCCCGTTGCTGCCGGGCCCGAACTTGCCCGAGAGCAGGCCGCCCGCCAGCGGGCTCCAGACCATCAGGCCGACCTTCTGGTCCGCCATCATCGGCACGATCTCGCGCTCGAGATCGCGGCCCGCGATCGAGTAATAGGCCTGCAGCGTCTCCAGCCGCGCCCCGCCGCGCTGCGCCGCGATGCCGTTCGCCTTCATCACCCGCCAGGCCTGCCAGTTGGAGCAGCCGACATAGCGAACCATGCCCTGCCGCGTGAGGTCGTCGAGCGCGCGCATCGTCTCCTCGACCGGGGTCACGGCGTCAGTCGCGTGGATCTGGTAGAGATCGATGTGATCTGTGCCCAGCCGCTCGAGGCTGCGCGACACCGAATCCATGATGTGCCCGCGCGACGCGCCGATATCGTTCGCGCCGGGTCCCATGCGGCCATAGCATTTGGTCGCGAGCACGATCGACGAACGCTTGAGGCCGAGCTCCTTGATCGCCTGGCCGGTCAGCTTCTCGGACTGGCCCGCGGAGTAGACGTCCGCGGTGTCGATGAAATTCACCCCCGCCTCGACCGAGCGGCCGACGAGCTCGGTCGCGCCTTTCTGGTCGAGATCGCCGATCGCCGCCCAGATGCCGGCATTGCTGCCGCCGGCGAAGGTCATGGTGCCGAGGCAGATTTCGGAGACGAAAAGGCCGGTTTGGCCAAGCTGGTTGTACTTCATGCTGTCACCTCATTCGGGTAGGGGGATGTATTCGAGATCGTCGCCGGGAATCTTGCCGAACGCGCCAGCCTCCCATTCGCGCTTGGCGCGCTCGATGCGGTCCTTGGAGCTGGATACGAAATTCCACCACAGGTGACGCTGACCATCGAGCGGCGCGCCGCCCAGCAGCATCGCCCGCCCCGTTCCAAGGGCTTGCACCGTCACCGCCTCGCCGGGCGCAAGGACCACCATGTCGCCGTCGCCATGGATTTGGCCGCCGACTTCGATCCGGCCGTCCACGACGAAGACCGCGCGCTCCTCATGTTCGGGCTCGAGCGTCAGCGACGCATCGGCGTCGAACTGGGCGTCGGCATAGAAGATCGGCGAGAACACCTTGACCGGCGACTTCAATCCCAAGGCCTCGCCGGTGATGAGCTTGAGCGTCACGCCGTTGCGGGTCTCGACCGGCAGGTCGCGCGACGCGACATGCTGGAAGGACGGCGGCGCCTCTTCGTCGGCGAGCGGAAGCCCGATCCAGCTCTGGATGCCGTGCATCCGGTGGCCCGCGGCGCGGGTCTCGGGCCCGGTGCGCTCGGAATGCGCGATGCCGCGCCCGGCGGTCATCCAGTTCACGTCGCCCGGCGCGATCTCCTGCACCGAGCCCAGCGTGTCGCGATGCATCTGGGCGCCTTCGAACAGATAGGTCACGGTCGCCAGCCCGATATGGGGATGCGGCCGCACATCGATGCCCTTGCCCGGCGCGAATTCGACCGGCCCGAAATAGTCGAAGAACACGAACGGCCCGACCGCGCGCTTCTCGATATGCGGCAACAGGCGGCTGACGTGGAAGCCATCGCCCAGATCGCGCGGCTTGCCTCGGATGATGATCATGTGAACCTCACGGTTCGAGGATCGTAGTCTCCGGCCAGCGTTCGCGCCAGCGCACCGCCTTCTCCAGATAGCGTGCGGGGTGAAAATTGGGCATCCGGTTCGGCCGGATGGTCATCGTCTCGATATCCGCGAAGCCCTTGGGGGCATAGACGTCGTACGCCGTCCCCGCCGGTCTGACGCCGACCATGGCGCAATCGTACAGGAAACGGTCGATCCCGTCGGTCGCGCAGGTCAGGGGCGGGTAGGGCGTGCCGAATTTCTCGCCATACCAGATATGCACGCGCGCCTGGTTGCGCACTTCGATCTCGACATCCAGGTCGGCGAACAGTGCTCGGGCCCGCTGGATGACGGCATCTTCCGCCGCCCAGGACGTGTCGGGATCGAAATAGAAGACGTCGTAGTCCTTGATCCCATGGGTCGGGGCGCGACCGGTCCGGATGTTCCACACGGTCTGGAACAGCGCCCCCGACACCAGCCAGCAATCGGGCGCATCCAGCGCGGGCAGCCGCTCCAGGATGGTGCGGTTGTTCGGGTTTCCGAGCGCGGTCGCGACGAAGACGTCCTGATTCATCCGTGAAGTGTCACAGAAGCTCCAGGACACCGTCCACATAGCGCTGCGACCATCCCCGGAATGTTTTTCGCCTGAGCCAGTCTGCGTCCACGTCGGAGTGCGAGAAATAGCCCCAGATTTTCAGCCGGTCGTTGAGGACATACAGCGTCATCCGGGCGGCATCGAGCGGCTTGCCGTAAGCCTGCACGAAGGCGCGCGCGAGCGCGGGCTCGGTGTCGAGATAGCTGCAAGCCACGCGCACCACGTCGAGCGCGCCGTCGGCAAAGCGCGCTTCATGGAAATCGAACAATCCGCTCACGCGCCAGCGGCCATTCTCCTTCAGCAGCGTCAGATTGCCGAGCTTGTAGTCGCAATGGACATAGGTATCGGCGACCGCGCCCTTGGCGCCGCCGATCGCATCTTCGATCCATGCGACGTCCTCCGCTGTCAGACGGCCGCCGCACGCCCGCACGATCGCCCGCGTTTCGTGCGCGGTCCACCCGATCGCGCCCTCCGGATAAGGCTCCAGTTCGATCGTCACCGGACTGAAGCCGCCGGCAAACGGCCAGGTCAGGTTCTGCATCTCCGCAAGGTTCTCGCCCAGCGCCACCGCGACGCCGCGCCGGTCCTCAGGTCCCAGCGCCTTGAGGATGCTTCGCTCGTCGGTACACAGTCCCGGCATTCTGGGCATGACGAGATACGGCCAGCCGAAGATGTCGTCCGATCGATCGTGGTGGATCGGCCACGGCACCGGCGTCTTCGTGCGCGCGTGCAGTTGCTGCGCGAACCAGCGCTCGCTGGTGAACTGGTGCCGGTCCTCTCGGCGGTATTCGGTCTCGTCGACGTCCTTCACCCAGTGCGGCGCCCCGCGCAGCACGAATTCGCCTTCCATGGTCGTGACGAACACGTTCTGCCCGAACAGCCCGCTCGTCGTGGGCGCGGCGGCGACGAACCGTCCCAGCCCCAGCCGCGCGCAGGCCGCCTCGAACTGCGCATCGCGGATGGCGCCCAGACGTTCGGAATAGACGACGGCGTCGCTCATGCGCCGCAGGATGCCTTCAAGACTTGGCGAAGACCATGTCCGGCAGGATCGCCATGCCCTGTGCGTCCCGCACGATCCGATGGGTCCAGGTCACCGCCGACAAGGGCAGGGGGGCGAAGAGATGTGGAAAATCCTCGCCGCGCGACGGCGCGTGCTCCCATTTCAGCGCGTCGCCAAGCCGGGCCTCGTCGACCGCGATCAGCACAAGGCCGTCCTGTCCCGCATAATAGAGCCTGAGCGTCTCGGCGAGTTGCGACGCTGTCGAGAAATGCATGAACCCGTCGGCCTTGTCATGCGCCGAACCCCCGAACCGCCCCGCATGCTCGGCCTCCGCCCAGTCCGCGGCGCTCGCGATCTTGAAAATCGTCATGGTTGTGGCCGTGCCGGAAATTCTTCCCGCGCACATTGAAAGAAAATTCGCCGCGTGGCCATGGCCGACATGCCGAAGTCGCGGGAGAAGGCTCGACATAATAGAGATAGTAAATACATAATATTCCTAAATTATAATATCGACTCATTGCGAAATTCCCGACGGTTTTTAAGTCGAATACCAACTTCGAAAGATGGAGACTTCGATGGCATCGCTTGCCGACCTCCTTGCCGACATCCGCTCGAAAATGCCTGCCGAGGAGGGCAGGCTCTTCGGTTATGAGGTTGGAAATTACGTCGGCGGGTTGAGCAAATTTCTGTTCGATACGCCGCAAGACCGGTGGAGCGACCCTTTCGATGTCGATCCGCCGCATTCGAGCCGGTTTCCCGAAGCGCTGCGGACGATGATCGCGAAGGCGGCGCGCTGGGTCGACATCGTGACGATGGACGAGCCGACCGGAGCCTTTCTCGACGAGATCGTGGCCGGCATCGGCGACACCTACGCCGCCGGGCGCCGGCCGATCGTGCGGTTCCTCATGGGCAGGAGTTTCGGGAACTTCAATCTCGACACCAAGACGATGCTGTGGAAGATCGCGACGAAGCTGGAAGCGCGGGGCGGGGCGCTCCCGGAGATGTATCTCGCGCAGATCGCCTATCAGGAAGCGAAGTCCTGGAACCACGCCAAGATCGTCGCGATCGACGGCTGTGATCTGATGACCGGCGGCCACAATTTGTGGGCGCCCGACTACCTCGAAAAGCGGCCCATTTTCGATATGTCGATGCGGTTCGAAGGGCCGATCGCCAAGGGCGGGCACATGTTCGCCAATGCGCTCTGGAAATTCGTGCGCAACAATAACGTCCCCGGGACCAAGACCTACAGCAACTCGCTCAGGCCCGAGACGCGCTATCAGGTGGGCGGCGATGCGCCGCGCTCCGAATGGGCGCCGCCGGCCGATCCGCCGCCGGTGACCGGCACGTTGCCGGCGATGTGGGTCACCAATTCCGGATGGGGCGTGTTCCCGAACCACATCGATAAGTCGGACAGCAGCGGCTATTATGCCTTCTACCGCGCGATGCTCGACGGCAAGCATTGCCGCATCTCGCAGCAGGACTTCGGCGCGCGTTTCTGGGAGCGGACGCCGAACTTCACCGAGGTGCCGCTCGACGGCTATCCATACCCTCTGATCTGCCACGATTGGCATTTCTTCAACCGGCATCTGGTGGATGCGATCGCGATGTTCCTCCACCGCAGCGACACGACATCGGTCGACATGGTCCTGACCTCGCCCGACGGCCGGGGGCACTACAACAACCTGATTTCGTTCAAGTCCATTTTCAACGTCGTCGGTTATCGCATGACGCGCTTGCGGCCCGGATTGTCGAAGGAGCAGGCGTTCCGGCTGCTCAAGACGAAATTCCGCCTCGCCAAGCTCAGCTCCGGCGGGAAGGACACATGGTCGAACGGCGAGCCCAAGCGCAACCACGCCAAGTTCTGGATGGTCGACGATCTGTTTTATGTCGGCTCGGAGAATTTCTACCCCAGCACCGTGCCGCCAGGCATCTATGGCAGCATCCAGGAATTCGGCGTGGTCGCGCAGGACGGCGCGGCGGTCCGCTCGATGATCCTGGACACCTACTTCAATCCGATGATGGCGAAGGCGGTGCGCGGCGAGGTCAAGCTCGAGGACCTGACCTGGTAGGGAGACCGACCGGCACCTCCGGTCACGCCGCTTGCGCCGTACCGCCGATCGTCAGCCCGTCGAGCCGCAGCGTCGGCTGGCCGACGCCCACCGGCACGCTCTGGCCGTTCTTGCCGCAGACGCCGACGCCGCTGTCGAGCTTGAGGTCGTTGCCGACCATCTTCACCCGCGTCAGCGCTTCCGGGCCTGAGCCGATCAGCGTCGCGCCTTTGATCGGCGCGCCTTTCTTGCCGTCCTCGATGAGATAGGCCTCGGTGCAGGAGAACACGAACTTGCCGCTGGTGATGTCGACCTGGCCGCCGCCGAAATTCACCGCGTAGATACCCTTTTTCACACTGGCGAGGATCTCGCCCGGCTCCTTGTCGCCTGCCAGCATGTAGGTGTTGGTCATCCGCGGCATCACCTGGTTGGCATAGGATTGCCGCCGGCCGTTGCCGGTCGGCGCCACGCCCATCAGCCGGGCGTTCTGCCGGTCCTGCATATAGCCCTTCAGGATGCCGTCCTCGATCAGCACGGTGCGCGATGTCGGCGTGCCCTCGTCGTCGATCGAGAGCGAGCCGCGCCGCCCCTCCAGCGTGCCGTCGTCGACCACCGTCACGCCCGGCGCCGCGACCCGGCTGCCCAGCAGACCGGCGAAGGCGCTCGTGCCCTTGCGGTTGAAGTCGCCTTCCAGCCCGTGGCCGATCGCCTCATGCAGCAGGATGCCGGGCCAGCCCGGACCGAGCACGACGGTCATTTCGCCGGCCGGCGCGGGAATGGAGTCGAGGTTCACCAGCGCCAGGCGCAGCGCCTCGTCGACGCCCGCCTTCCAGTAATCGTCGGTGAGATAGGTCGTGTAGCCGCCGCGTCCGCCGCCGCCGAAATGCCCGGACTCCTGCCGCCCGTCCTGCTCGACGACCACCGACACGTCGACCCGCACCAGGGGGCGGATGTCGCGATAGGTCGCGCCGTCGGCGCGCAGGATCTCGACCTGCTGCCACTCGCCCGACAGGTGACACGAGACCTGCCGCACCCGGCCGTCGCGGCCGCGGGCATAGGCGTTCATGTCCTCGAGCAATTTCACCTTGGTCTCGAACCCCGCGGTCCCGAGGGGATCGATATCGGTATAAAGCTTGGTGTTGCTGCGGGCCGGCGCCAGCGCGACCGCGCCGGAATGGCCTCTGGCGACCGCGCGCACCGTCGCCGCGGCGCGCTGGATCGCCTCCTCGGAGAGGTCCGAGGCATGAGCATAGCCGGTGGCTTCGCCGGCCACGGCGCGCAGGCCGAAGCCCTGGGTGGTGTCGAAGCTCGCCGCCTTCAGCCGCCCGTCGTCGAAGGAGAACGATTCGCTCTGGCGGTATTCGAGGAACAATTCCCCGTCATCCGCGCCCTTCAGGGCCTCGCCGACCGTGCCGAGGACCCGGTCGCGGTCCATCCCGGTGCGGGAAAAGAACAGGTCGCCGGTGTCGCTCATGGGATGCTCCAAAACAGTGATTTGCCTGACTTATACATATAGGAGCTTTTTTCGCGCCGCGCCTGCCGTCCTGCGCGGTCCTGCGACAAGGCCTGCAAAATCGACCCCGTGCCAGAAGGTCGCAATGACTTTAGGGGCTTAGCGCCTCTAAATCGCCGCCAAGAATCTGAAAAGCGGGGGCGTCTGCTACCCGCCGGCTTATTTTGTGAGGTCGCCTCATGTCTTTCAGAAAAACCGGCATCGGTGCTGGCGTGGCCGCGGGGGCCCTCGCCTGGACGACGCAGGCGCTGGCGCTGCCCTATAATTACCAGCTCGGCATGCAGCCCGCCGCCTCGCCGGTGATGGAGCGGATCGAGAGCTTCCACAATCTGCTGCTCTACATCATCGTGGCGATCACGCTCTTCGTGCTGCTGCTGATGGTGTGGATCGTCATCCGCTACAACAAGCGGGCCAATCCGGTCCCCTCCAAGACGCACCACAACGCGCTGCTCGAAGTCGCCTGGACCATCATCCCGGTCATCATCCTGGTCTTCATCGCGGTGCCGTCGTTCAAGCTGCTCTATTACGAAGCGGAGATCCCCAAGCCCGACCTGCATGTCCGCGTGATCGGCCATCAGTGGTACTGGAGCTACCAGTACCCGGCGGCCAACTTCACCTACGACTCCAACCCGCTGGCGGAAGACGCCGACAAGAAGGCCGGCAAGCCGCGCCTGCTGGGCGTCGACCACGCGCTGGTCGTGCCGGTCAACAAGGTTGTCGAGATCGAGACCACCGGCGCCGACGTCATCCATTCCTGGGCGCTGCCCGAGATGGGCGTGAAGATGGACGCGATCCCGGGCCGCCTGAACCACACCTGGTTCAAGGCGACGCGGACCGGCGTGTTCTACGGCCAATGCTCCGAGCTCTGCGGCCCGAACCACGACTTCATGCCGATCGAGGTCGACGTCGTGACCGACGCGCAGTACGCCGCCTGGCTCGCCGCCGCGAAGAAAGACAGCAACACCTATCAACCGATTGCGCAGAACGGCGACGCCGCCCGCTTTGCGGCGCGCTAACGAGGACACGCTTATGGCAGATCTGGCCCACGCGCATGACGACCACGCCCACGGTCATCCGACCGGCTGGCGGCGCTACGTCTATTCGACCAACCACAAGGACATCGGCACGATGTACCTGATCTTCGCGATCTGCGCGGGTCTGGTCGGCGGCTTCCTGTCGATGATGATGCGGGCCGAGCTGATGTATCCCGGCCTGCAGATCTTCAAGGATCCGCACACTTTCAACGTGTTCGTCACCGGCCACGGCCTGATCATGGTGTTCTTCATGATCATGCCCGCGATGATCGGCGGCTTCGGCAACTGGCTGGTGCCGCTGATGATCGGCGCGCCGGACATGGCCTTCCCGCGCATGAACAACATCTCGTTCTGGCTGCTGCCGTTCTCCTTCGCGCTGCTGGTGATGTCGATGTTCGTCGAGGGCGACAGCGGCGGCATGGGCGTCGGCGGCGGCTGGACGCTCTATGCGCCGCTCTCGACCTATGGTTCGCGCGGTCCGGCCATGGACCTGGCGATCTTCTCGATTCACATCGCGGGCGCCTCCTCGATCCTGGGCGCGATCAACTTCATCACCACCATCTTCAACATGCGCGCCCCGGGCATGACGCTGCACAAGATGCCGCTGTTCGTGTGGTCGATCCTGGTGACGGTGTTCCTGCTGCTGCTCTCGCTGCCGGTCCTCGCCGGCGCGATCACCATGCTGCTCACCGACCGCCATTTCGGCACCTCGTTCTTCAATCCGGCGGGCGGCGGCGATCCGGTGCTCTACCAGCATCTGTTCTGGTTCTTCGGCCATCCGGAGGTCTACATCCTGATCCTGCCGGGCTTCGGCATGGTCAGCCACATCATCTCGACCTTCTCCAAGAAGCCGGTGTTCGGCTATCTCGGCATGGCCTATGCGATGGTGGCGATCGGCTTCATCGGTTTCCTGGTCTGGGCGCACCACATGTACACGGTGGGCCTCAGCGTCGACACCAAGGCCTATTTCGTCTTCGCGACCATGGTCATCGCGGTGCCCACCGGCATCAAGATTTTCTCCTGGATCGCGACGATGTGGGGCGGCTCGGTGGAGTTCAAGACGCCGATGCTCTGGGCCTTCGGCTTCGTCTTCCTCTTCACCGTCGGCGGCGTGACCGGCGTGGTGCTGGCCAATGCCGGCGTCGACGTCGTGCTGCAGGAGACCTACTACGTGGTGGCGCATTTCCACTACGTGCTCAGCCTCGGCGCCGTGTTCACGATCTTCGCCGGCTTCTACTTCTGGTTCCCGAAGTTCACCGGCTACATGTACAACGAGTTCCTCGGCAAGCTGCATTTCTGGGTCACGTTCGTCGGCGTGAACATCGCCTTCTTCCCGATGCACTTCCTGGGCCTCGCCGACATGCCGCGCCGGACCGCGGACTACGCCGACGTCTATGCCGGCTGGAACTACGTCTCGTCGATCGGCGCCTTCATCGCCGGCTTCGGCGTGCTGATCTTCCTCGCGATGCTGGTCGAGGCGTTCGTGCGCAAGCGGGTCGCGGGCGACAATCCCTGGGGTCCCTATGCGACGACGCTGGAATGGACCCTGCCGTCGCCGCCGCCCTTCCACCAGTTCAACGAGCTGCCGAAGATCACCTGATGGCTCTCGCCACCTACAACGACGCCCGCTTCGCCACGGTCGGCGACTATTTCGCGCTGCTCAAGCCGCGCGTGATGTCGCTCGTGATCTTCACCGGGCTTGCGGGTCTGGTGGCGGCGCCGGGCCATATCGACCCGGTCACCGGCTTCGTCGCGCTGCTCTGCATCGCGGTGGCGGCCGGCGCGTCGGGCGCGCTCAACATGGCCTATGACGCCGACATCGACGCGGTGATGGCGCGCACCGCCAAGCGGCCGATCCCCGCCGGGCACATCACGCCCGGCGAGGCGCTGGGCTTCGGCTGGACGCTCAGCGTCGGCGCGGTGACGCTGATGGGCCTGTTCGTGAACCTCGCGGCCGCGGCGCTGCTCGCCTTCACGGTCTTCTTCTACGTCGTGGTCTATACGCTCTGGCTCAAGCGCCGCACGCCGCAGAACATCGTGATCGGCGGCCTCGCCGGCGCGCTGCCGCCGGCCATCGGCTGGGCCGCGGTGACGGGCTCGCTGAGCCTTGCGCCGGTCCTGCTGGTTGCGATCATCTTCCTGTGGACCCCGCCGCATTTCTGGGCCTTGTCGCTCTGGCGCTCGGACGACTATGCCCGCGCCGGCGTGCCGATGATGCCGGTGGTGCGCGGCAAGCGCGCCACCCGCCGCCAGATTCTCGCCTATACGATCGCGCTGATCCCGCTGGGTCTCAGCCCCGCCGCGATCGGCCTCGCCGGACCCATCTATCTCACCGCGGCGGCGGCGATCGGCGTCTGGTTCGCGGTCGAAGCGCTCGCGACCTTCTTCGAGCGCGACGAGGCGAAAGAGCCGGCGGCGCATCGCCTGTTCGGCGTCTCGCTGGTCTACATGTTCGCGCTGTTCGCCGCCCTGATCGCGGAGCGTGTCATCCACATCGCGCCGTATCCGTCATGGCTCTAGAGGCGGCGATGGGCGACAGGCAAGAGAAGGCCAGGCGGTGGCGCAACATCGCGCTCGCGCTCACCTTGGGCGGGCTGGCGATTTTGTTCTACATCATGACGGTGATACGGGTTCACCCGTAGGAGAGGGTTTAGGATCATGGCCAATACCGAGGTCAAGCACGACTACCACCTGGTCGACCCCAGCCCGTGGCCCATCGTCGGCTCGATCGCCGCCTTCACGATGCTGGTCGGCGCGGCCTTCTGGATGAATGCCGAAGGCAAGTTCTTCGGGCTGCCGGTCAACGGCCAGCCCTGGATCTTCATCATCGGCTTCGGTCTGGTGCTCTTCACCATGGCCGGCTGGTGGCGCGACGTCGTCCAGGAATCGGTGGTGCGCGGCAACCACACCCCAGTCGTGAAGCTCCACCTGCGCTACGGCATGCTGCTGTTCATCGCCTCGGAGGTGATGTTCTTCGTCGCCTGGTTCTGGGCCTATTTCAACTCGGCGATCTTCTTCAGCGACGTGTCCATCGGCTCCTGGCCGCCCTCGGGCATCGTGACGCTCGATCCCTGGCACTTCCCGCTGCTCAACACGCTGATCCTGCTGACCTCGGGCACCACGGTGACCTGGGCGCATCACGCCATCCAGCACGGCGACCGCAAGGGCGCGATCCAGGGCCTGCTCATCACCGTGCTTCTCGGTCTGAGCTTCACCTGCGTGCAGGCCTATGAATACGCCCACGCGCCGTTCACCTTCGGCTTCAACCACGCGGCGCTCGCGGCCTTCACCGACCAGGCGCATCTCAATCTCGCGACCGGCAACATGGTGCCGATCGACCTGATCAATCCGGCGTTCAAGGGCATCGCGGCCAGCGGCGGCGATTTCGGCGCTATCTACGGCTCGACCTTCTTCATGGCGACCGGCTTCCACGGCCTGCACGTGATCATCGGCACGATCTTCCTCGCCGTCTGCCTGTTCCGTGCCATCGCGGGCCAGTTCACCCCGACCCGCCACTTCGGGTTCGAGGCCGCGGCCTGGTACTGGCACTTCGTCGACGTGGTGTGGCTGTTCCTCTTCGCCTGCATCTATGTCTGGGGTGCCGGTCCGCTGGTCCAGGGTTGACGGCGCCCAGCACGGTTCACGCGAGCCTGCTGGGGCGCTGTCCGCGCTGCGGGCAGGGCAGGCTGTTCTCCGGCTATCTGACCATCGCGCCGCGCTGCACGGCCTGCGGCCAGGACTTCTCGGCCTTCGACGTCGGCGACGGCGCCGCCGCGCTGGTCATCCTGGTCGTCGGCGCCATCGTCGCGGGGGCCGCGCTATGGACCGAGTTCACCTTCCAGCCGCCGCTCTGGGTCCATGCCGTGCTGTGGACGCCGCTGATCGTGCTCCTGACCTTCGTCTTCCTGCGACTGATCAAATCCGCGCTGCTGGTGCTGCAATACCGGCACAAGGCGGGCGAGGGGAAGCTCGACCAGTGAGCGCAGTGATGCGGCTCACGTTCCGTCCGCTCCCCGGCCTCACCGTCGCCGTCGCGCTGTTGTTCGCGGGCCTCGTCGCGCTCGGCGTCTGGCAGCTCCAGCGCCTGCAATGGAAGCTCGCGCTGATCGACCAGGTGACGCGCAATCTGGAGGCCACGCCCGTGACGCTGAACGGCGCCGCCTTGCCGTCGCCGCAAACCGATTATCTGCGCGTCGCGCTCACCGGCCGCTATGACAATGCGAACGAAGCCTATGTCTACGGCATCGGGCCGGAGGGCGCTCCGGTCTTCCATGTCGTGGTGCCGTTCCATCTCGACGACGGCCGCGTCTTGCTGGTCGACCGCGGCATCGTCCCGCGCGACATGCAGAGCCCCGCGACGCGCCCCGCCGGCATCCGCAACGGCGAGACGACGCAGATCGGCATCTGGCGCTGGACGCAGGCGCCCGGCACCTTCACGCCCAATCCCGATCTCAAACACCGCATCTGGTACTCGCGGGACGCGCCGGGCATCGGTCGCGCCCTGCATCTTTCGCTCGCCGCGCCCGCGCTGATCGAGGCGGACGCCGCGCCCAATCCGGGCGGCTGGCCGCGTGGCGGCCAGACCGTCGTGGCCTTCCGCAACGAGCACCTGCAATACGCCATCACCTGGTTTCTGATGGCGGCCGGACTCCTGGGCGTGTATCTCGCCTATCATGTGTCCAAAGGCCGCTTGGCCTTGACGCCCAAGGACTGATTTCCCAGATAGATCGTCCCGGCCGGCCGCGTCTCGCGACCGGACGATGGGCCAGGGACAGAGCTGTATTTTGACAAACAACGATCAACATTTTGTAAGTACGCGCGGCGCCGCCCCCAGGACAGGGTTCGCCGAGGTTCTGCTGGCCGGTCTGGCGCCCGATGGCGGCCTTTACCTGCCGGAAACCTGGCCGCAGATCGCCCCGGCCGGTCTGGCTGGCGTCCCCTATGCAGAGGCTGCCTTCGCGATTCTGCGCCAGTTCGCCGGGGGCGCCTTTACCGACGCTGAGCTGAGGGACGATATCGCCGCCGCCTATGCCGATTTCGATGCGCCGGCCATCGCGCCGCTGGTGGAGATCGCCCCCGACCTGCATCTGCTCGAACTGTTCCACGGCCCGACGCTCGCCTTCAAGGATATCGCGCTCCAGATCCTCGGCCGCCTGTTCGCCCGCGCCCTGGCCAAGCGCGGCGGCCGCGCCACCATCGTCGCCGCGACATCCGGCGATACCGGCTCGGCGGCGATCGCCGCGCTGGGCGGCCTGCCGAACATCGACGTCTTCGTGCTGCATCCCAAGGGCCGCGTCAGCGAGGTGCAGCGCCGCCAGATGACGACCTCGGCGCACGCCAATGTCCACAACATCGCGCTCGAAGGCACCTTCGACGACGCGCAGGCGATCGTGAAGGCGCTGTTCGGGGAGGCGCAATTCGCCCGGGATGTCGGCCTCACCGCGGTCAACTCGATCAACTTCGTGCGCATCGCGGCGCAATGCGTCTATTATTTCACCGCGAGCGCCGCGCTCGGCCGCCCCGCGACCTTCGTGGTGCCCACCGGCAATTTCGGCGACGTCTTCGCCGGCGAGGCCGCCATGCGCATGGGCCTTCCCATCGAGCGCCTGGTCGTCGCGACCAATGCCAACGACATCATGGCGCGCGTGCTCTCGACCGGCCTCTACGAGCCGGGTCCGGTGCAGCCTTCGCTCAGCCCTTCGATGGACATCCAGGTCGCGAGCAATTTCGAGCGCGCCCTGTTCGAGGCCGCCAACCGCGACGCGCAATGGACCGCCAAGGCGATGACCGGCTTCGCGCGGGACAAGCGCCTCGCTCTGCCCGAGATGGTCCGCGAGAACCTGCATGCGCGCTACGCCGCCGCCCGCTGCGACGACATCGAGACGCTCGAGACCATCAAGCGCTGCCACGCGCAGACCGGCCGGATCATCGACCCGCATACGGCGGTGGCGCTGCATGCCGCCTGGCGCCTCAACCACCGTCCCGGCGCGCCCATCGTGGTGCTCTCGACGGCCCATCCGGCCAAGTTCCCGGACGCCGTGGCGCAGGCCATCGGCGCGCCGCCGGCCATGCCCGCGCGACTGGAAGGGCTATTCGCGGGGGAAGAGCACTACGAGACCCTGCCCAATGACAAGGCCTTGGTGCGCGCCCATATCGAGTCTAAGCTGGGCCGATGAAACCTGAAATTGCAAGACTTTCCAACGGCTTGACCGTTATCACCGATCCGATGGCGCAGCTCGAAAGCGCGATGGTCGGGGTCTGGGTCGACGCCGGCGGGCGCAACGAGACCCAGCCTGTGATGGGCGTCAGCCACATGCTCGAGCACATGGCGTTCAAGGGCACGGCGACGCGCAGCGCCCGCGATCTCGCCGAGGAGATCGAGGCGGTCGGCGGCTATCTCAACGCCTATACCAGCCGCGAGCAGACCGCCTTCCACGCCCGCGTGCTCAAGGCCGACGTGCCGCTTGCGGTCGATCTGCTGGCCGACATCCTCATCAACCCGACCTTCGCGCAGGACGAACTGGAGCGCGAACGCCAGGTCGTGCTGCAGGAGATCGGCCAGGCCCGCGACACGCCCGACGACATCGTGTTCGATCACCTCCAGAGCGTGATCTATCCCGGCCAGCCGATGGGCTGGCCGATCCTCGGACTCGAGGAAACGGTCAGCGGCTTCACGCAGGACGATCTGCGCACCTATATGGGCGCCAATTATCGCGCCGGCGGCATGACCTTCGTCTCCTCCGGCGCGGTATCGCATGACGCGATGGTGCGCCTCGTCTCGGAGAAATTCGCGAATCTCAAGCCGGGCCCGACGCCGCCGCCGCTCGCGGCGCGCTATGCCGGCGGCGACATCCGCTTCGAAGAGGATCTCGAACAGGCCCACATCGCCTATGCGCTGCCCGGGATCTCGAGCGCCGATCCCGATTTCTACACCGCGCAGGTCTATGTCACCGCGCTCGGCGGCGGCACGTCCTCGCGCCTGTTCCAGGAAGCGCGCGAGCGCCGCGGCTTGTGCTACGCGATCTCGGCCTTCACCCAGATCGCCAAGGACGGCGGCACCATCGGCATCTACACCGGCACCGGCGAAAAGGAGGCCGGCGAAGTCTCCGCCGTGATCGCCGGCGAGATGGAGAGCCTGGCCGCGACCGCGAGCGAGGCCGAGGTCGCGCGCGCCAAGGCGCAGATGCGGTCCAGCCTTCTCATGGGCCTGGAGCGCCCGGGCCAGCGCGCCGAACAGATCGCCGGCCAGATCTTCTTCTATGGCCGCGTCCTCAGCACCGAGGAGATGACGGCCAAGCTCGATGCGGTCGATGCGGCGGCGGTGCGCCGCTTCGGCGAGCGCATCATGAACGGCGCCAATCCCGCGATCGCCGCGGTCGGTCCGGTGAGCAAGCTCGAATCCCACGACGTCTTCGCGCGGCGCTTCGGCACCGGGCGCACGCTGCGGGCGGCCGAATAATGAATACAGGCCCCATGGCGTTCATGCGCGGCCTGACGTTCCCCGGCGGACAGCAACCGGTCATCAAGGCCGGCGCGGTCTATCTGCGTTATCCCCGCATGGCCGACTTCCCGTCCTGGGCGCGGCTGCGCGGCGAGAGCCGTGCCTTCCTGGAGCCGTGGGAGCCGGTCTGGGCGAGCGACGAGCTGACCAAGGGCGCCTTCCGCCGCCGCATCAAGCGCTACCAGAAAGAGGCCCGGCTCGATTCCGCCTATGCCTTCTTCGTCTTCCGCCACGAGGACGACGCGCTGATGGGCGGCTGCACGCTGTCCAATGTCCGCCGCGGCGTGACGCAGTGCTGCGCGCTGGGCTACTGGGTCGGCGAGCGCTTCGCCCGCCAGGGCTACATGTATGACGCGGTGCGCGCCCTGGTGCCGTTCATCTTCGGCACGCTGGGCCTGCACCGGATCGAAGCCGCGTGTCTGCCGTCCAACGATCCGTCCCGCAACCTGCTCAGCAAGGCGGGTTTCCGCCAGGAGGGCCTTGCGCTGCGCTATCTGCAGATCAACGGCGAATGGCGCGACCATGTCCTCTTTGCCCTGCTGGCCGATGAGGCGCAGGGCGCGTGAGGTCGAATTCGCGCTCTCGCTGTCATGGCCCGCGCATTCGGGCCACCCAGATGAAGCCCTGCGCAGCGGCGTATGGGTGGGCGCGGCGAAATTCCTGCAGATATCGAAATAATCGTCATCTGGGTGGCCCGCATTCGCGGGCCATGACAATAGAGTTGTGATGAAACGATTCGCCGTCATCGCGGCCTTGGTCGCCATCGTGCTTTCGGCGCTCGCCGCCGCGGCGCCTGCGGCGCGGCCGTCGATCGACTTCGCCGGCCCCGACGGCGTGGTCGAGGTCGCCGAAGCCTTGGCGCCCTATCACGCACCGTCCGCCAAGCCGGGGTCCGACACGCCCGGCTGGTATCTCTTCACCGCCACCAATTCCTCGATCCGTCCCGCCTCCCGCGTGCTGGTCGCGGCCCAGCCGCAGAGCGTGAGCTTCCGCTTCCTGCCGCGCCCGACACGGCCCGCGATCATCGCCGTGGCGAGCTCCGACTCCCTCGTCGTCATCGACAAGATGAGCGCCTATGGCCGCCGCGCCTTCCGGGTGATCGTGCCCCCCGCGACCTCCGTCGCGATCGCCGTGCAGGTCGCCAACACCGCCGAGCCGCCGGCGTTGCTCGCCTGGACCGAGCCGGCGCTCGCCAACCACAACCGCCAGCTCGCGATCTTCACGACGGCGGTCTGGGCGGTGATCGGCGCCGCCGCATTGCTCGCCGCCGGCCTCGCCGCCACCCTTGGGCACGCGCCGGCGCGCTGGGCCGCGATCACGCTCGCGCTGCTGCTGTTCGAGCGGCTGTCGGAGACCGGCCTGTTCGATGGCAGCCTCGCCACCGCCGTCGGCGGCCCCTATGGATTGATGGCGATGTTCGCGGGCCTCTCCCTCGCTGCGGGCGCGGCGCTCGCGGACGCCATCGTGCCGCTGGACGATCTGTGGCCCCGGCACGTCCGCCGTTTCCGCCTCGGCCTGCTCGGCATTTGCGCCATCTCGCTGCTCGCCTATCTCGGCATCCCCGGCGCCACGATCCTGGCCGACAGCTTCGTGGTGCTGGGCACGCCCGCCATCGCGGTCTACCTCGTCTATCGCGGCCGCCTCGGGGCGCAGGCCGCGCGGGTCGCCGCGCCCAGCGCACTGGTCCTCGCACTCGTCGCCTTGGCCTCCGCGGCCGCGACGCTCAACAACACCGGCGAGTCCTGGGCGACCTCCGCCGCCGGCGGATTCGCCGCTGCCGGGGCGCTGCTGCTCGCGCTCGCCGTCGCGGCGGGCGAGGGCATCGCGGTCCTGCCGTTCCAGTCCATCGCCGCGGCGCCCGAGGGCGAGCCCGACTATGTCCCGCTGCCGTCCGAACCGGCCGGCAGCGGGGGCTTCACCAGTCCGGCGGTGCTGGCCATCAGCGCCGCGCACCAGGGCGTCTTCGATCTCGATTTCGATTTCGAGGTCGTGAAGCTCAGCCGCGAGGCCGCGTCCCTGATCGGCATCACGGAATCGGGGGCGCGGGTCGGACACGAAGCCTGGCTGGCGCGCATCCATCCCGACGACCGCGACGTCTATTGGCAGGCGCTCGACGACTACCGCAGCCATCCCGGCATCGCCTTCCGCGTCGAATTCCGCGTCCGGCACGAGAACGGGCGCTATCCCTGGTTCGAGCTGCGCGCCACCATGCTGGGCGACCAGGCGCCCTCGACGCGCTGTCTCGGCCTGATCGCCGACGTCACGATGCGCAAGGAAGGCGAGGCCGAGCTGATGCAGCGCGCCCTGCGCGATCCGCTCACCGGCCTTGGCAACCGGGTCGCGCTGATGGAAGAGCTGGAGCAGCTCGGGCCGCGCTTCCCCGGCGCCACCTTCGCATTGCTCGATGTCGACCGTTTCAAATCCATCCATGCCAGCCTCGGCGACGCCGGCGGCGACGAGCTGCTCGCCCAGGTCGCAGATCGTCTGAGCAAGCGCTTCAAGGGCCGGGCGGACGTCTTCCGGGTCGGCGGCGACGCCTTCGCCATTCTCATCAGCCGCGGCAAGGCCGATGTGGCGGCGCTCGGCGCCGAGCTTCTGGAGACCTGTGCGGCGCCCTACGACCTGGATGGCCGCAGCATCTATGCGCAGGCGGGCATCGGCCTCGCGACCGGCCGCGACGCGCGCGACCCTTTCGACCTGCTCAAGAACGCCGAACTCGCGCTGCTCCAGGCCAAGCGGGCGGGCGGCGCCTGCGCCCGCACCTACACCCGCGACCTGGAATTGCTCGCGCCGGGCGACGCCGTCGCGCTGGAGACGGATTTGCGCCGCGCCGTCGAGGACCGCCAGCTCGAGCTCTACTATCAGCCCATCGTCCGCCTCGCCGACGAGTCCGTTGCGGGCTTCGAGGCGCTGCTGCGCTGGAACCATCCGACCAAGGGCCTGGTCTCACCGGTGGATTTCATCGCGCATTCCGAAGAGACCGGCACCATCGTCGCGCTCGGCCGCTTCGCGCTCGAGCGGGCGGCGCATGACGTGGCGCATTGGCAGCGCTTCTTCCCGCTCGAGCCGCCGCTGTTCGTCAGCGTCAACGTCTCGCGGCGCCAGTTGCGCGACGCCGATTTCACCGCCTTCCTCGGCACCTTGCTGCGGAACGAGGCCGTGGCCCCGGGAACGCTCAAGCTCGAAGTCACCGAGAGCGCTGTCGCCGCGTCGCACGATCTCCACGATGCGCTCGATCAATGTCGCGCGCTCGGAGCCGGCATCTCGATCGACGATTTCGGCACCGGCGTGTCGAGCCTCAGCCAGCTCAAGACGCTGCCCTTCGATACGATCAAGATCGACCAGAGCTTCCTCACCCGCCATGCCGACGGCGATGCCGCCGCGGACGGCGAGACGGTGCTCAAGTCGATCGTCTCGCTGGCGCACGACCTGGGCCGCAGCGTCGTGGTCGAAGGCGTCGAGAACGGCAAGGACGTCGCCTGGCTCAAGGCGCTCGGCTGCGAATTCGCGCAAGGCTATTATTTCTCGGAGCCGCTGCCGCCGGCCCAGGCGCTGCAATACATCGCCCTGCATTTCGGCTCAGGCGCGGCCGGCCTCCGAGGACAGGCCTGACAGGCCTGCGCCGAGCTTGCCGAAGGCGAGCCGCCATTTCTCGTCCATCTCCGCTTCGAACACGAGGTCCGAATCCGCGTCGCAATGGATCCAGCCATTCGCCGCGATCTCGCTTTCGATCTGCCCGGGCCCCCAGCCGGCATAGCCGAGCGCGAGCAGCCATTGCTCCGGCCCGCGCCCTTCGGCGATGGCGCGCAGCATGTCGACGGTCGGCGTCAATGCGATCTGCGGCGTCACCGGCAGGGTCGACGACCGCGTGGTCGGCTCGGCGGCATGCAGGACATAGCCGCGATCGGTCTCCACCGGCCCGCCGAACAGGACCGGCCGCTCGGACGTCTTCGGCGTCACCTCGATGTCCATTTTCTGCATCAGGTCGCGGAAGGTGACCTGTGCGATCGGCTTGTTGACGATCAGTCCCATCGCGCCGCTCTGCGAATGCTGGCACATGAAGATGACGCTGCGCTCGAACGGCCCGTCGGCCAGGCTGGGCATGGCGATCAGCAGCTTGCCGTGGAGAAAGCCCTGCGCCTCTTGTGGTTGCTCGGGATCGAAAGATGCCATGGAGCAAGGCTACATCCATCGGGAAGGCTTTGCGACCGCCTTGCGCTGGGCTAAAACCCACCGCCCCTTACCCGGAATTCAGGAGATATCCATGACCATCCATGTCGGCGACAAGGTTCCTTCCGCAACCCTGATGGAGATGCAGGACGGCGGCCCCAAGCCGGTCAAGACCGACGATCTGTTCGCCGGCAAGAAGGTCGTGGTGTTCGCGCTCCCCGGCGCCTTCACGCCGACCTGCTCGGCCAAGCACGTGCCCGGCTTCGTCGCCAATTTCGACGCGCTGAAGGCCAAGGGGATCGACGAGATCGCCTGCGTCTCCGTCAACGACGCCTTCGTGATGGGCGCCTGGGGCAAGGACCAGAAGTCGGACGGCAAGGTCCGCATGCTCGCGGACGGCAATGGCGACTTCACCCGCGCGGTCGGCCTCGAGATGGACGGCAGCCGCTTCGGCATGGGCAAGCGCAGCCAGCGCTACGCCATGATCGTCGACAACGGCGTGGTGAAAGAGCTCAACGTCGAAGAGCCCGGCGCCTTCGAAGTGTCGAGCGCCGAGCATGTGCTGAAGCAGCTTTAACCGCCAATGTTTTCCTCCCCCGTAAACACGGGGGAGGAAAATTCAAGGAATCGCCCCTCTCGCCAGCGCATCCGCGCGCTCGTTCTCGACATGCCCGTCATGGCCGCGGACCCATGTCCATTTGATCTCGTGCCGCGCCATCTCGACCTCCAGCAGCCGCCACAGATCGTCGTTCTTCACCGGCTTCTTGTCCGCCGTCTTCCAGCCGTTGCGCTTCCAGTTCTTCAGCCACTTGCTGGCGCCGTCTAGCACATAGCGCGAGTCCGTGTAGATCGTGACCGCCGACGGCGTCTTGAGCGCCGCCAGTCCCTGGATCACCGCCATCATCTCCATGCGGTTGTTGGTCGTGGCGCGCTCGCCGCCCGACAATTCCTTCTCGTTCGCACCGGCGCGCAGGATGGCGCCCCAGCCGCCCGGTCCCGGATTGCCCGAGCAGGCGCCGTCCGTGAACATCTCGACCGCAGGCTTGCTCACAATCCGTACTCCGAAGCGGTCTTCACCTGGCGATGGAAACGCAGCCGGCGCGAGAAGTCGCGCGGCTCCTTCGGCCGCACCAGCGCATTGGGGTCGTGGTTGATCCGGTCGTAGAGCCGCGTCAGCAGGAAGCGCAGCGCCGCACCCGCCGCCAGCACCGGCAGCGCCTCGATCTCCGCCGCCGCCAAGGCGCGCCGCGCGCGATAGCCCGCGATCAGCGCCTTGCCCTTGGTGACGTTGTAGGCGCCGTCGCTCTCGAAGCACCAGGCGTTCAGTGCGATCGCGAGGTCATAGGCATAGGCGTCGTCGCAGGCGAAATAGAAATCGATCAGTCCCGACACGGTCGTGTTCATGAACAGCACATTGTCGGGAAACAGGTCGGCGTGGATCACCCCTTCGGGCAGGCCCTGCGGCCAGGCGCCGAGCAAGACCCGATGGCTGTCGGCGATCAGCGCGCCCAGGCCCGGCTCGATGCCGTCGGCGTCCGCCGCGGTCTTCGCGACCAGATCGCCCCAGCCCGAGGGTCCGAGCGCGTTCGGTCGGCGGATCGCGAAACCTTGGCCGGCCGCGTGCAGCCGTGCCAGCGCCTCGCCGGCTGCGGCGCAATGCGCGACGTCCGGCCGCCGCAAGGACAAGCCGTTCAGGAACGTCACCAGTGCGGCGGGCCGCCCGGCCACCACGCTCCACTGCCCTCCGTCGCGGCGACGGACCGGCTGCGGGCAGGCGATGCCGCGCCCGGCCAGATGCTCCATCAACCCCAGGAAGAACGGCAGATCGCGCTCCTGCACCCGCTTCTCGTAAAGGGTGAGGAAATAGCCGCCGCGCTCGGTCTGCAGGTAGAAATTGGAGTTCTCGACGCCCTCGGCGATGCCCTTGAAGCTCAGCGGCGTGCCCACGTCATAGTCGTGGAGCAGGGCTTCCAGCTCCTCGAAGGACACATCGGTATAGACCGCCATAAGCTTCCCCTGACGCGTCCGCTTGGCTATTGTCCGGCGCGTTCGCGGCGCGACGAGAAGTCGGCCGCAGCCCCGGAAAAGTCAAGCGAAGGTAGGCCGTTACCGACATGAAGGCATTCACGCATATCGCCCTTTGCGGCGTCCTGCCGGTCCTGCTCCTGTCCGCCTGCCAATCGGCGAAGGACCGCGTGCTGTGCCCGCATGCCAGCATCCTCGCCAGCACCTCGCAGCTGACCCAGTTCAAGCCGGGCATGCAGGGCGATCCGTCCGGCGAGCTCTACGACATCCGGATCATCCAGGTGAACGAGTCCTGCTCCGTCGACCGCGACGAAGGCATCACCGATTCCCAGGTTCAGATCACCTTCCGCGCCACGCGTCCGCCGAGCGGCGAAGAGGGGCATTTCACCGCGCCTTATTTCCTGGCCGCGACCTTCGACGGGACCAGCGTGACGACCAAGAAGATCCTGGCGACCGCCTTCGACTTCCAGCCGGGCCAGACCAGCCTGACCTTCACCGAGACCGTCCCTTCGATGACGATAAAGTTCGACAACGGCAAGAAGGCGTATCAGTACGGCCTGCTGGTCGGCCTCCAGCTTACGGGGGAGCAGCTCAACTACAGCAATGGCGGGCACTACGCCCCATGACCGCGCTGCTGGCCGAGCTGAGCGCGATCGCGGGAGCGGCGTTCGCGGCCGAAGGGCTTTCGCCGGGCTTCGGCCAGGTGCAGCGTTCCGACCGCGCCGACCTCGCGCAATTCCAGTGCAATGGCGCGCTCGCCGCCGCCAAGCTCGCGAAGACCAATCCGCGCGCCGTCGCCGAGACGGTGGCGGCGCGGCTGAAAGCCGATCCGCTCTTCGCCAAGGTCGAGATCGCCGGTCCCGGCTTCATCAATCTCGATCTCACCGACGCGGCGCTGGTCGCGCGCGGCCAGGCACTGGCCGACGATCCGGAACTCGGCGCGCCGGACACCGGCGCCGGCAAGGCGGTCGTGCTCGACTTCGGCGGGGCGAACATCGCCAAGCCGATGCATGTCGGGCATCTGCGCTCTGCGATCATCGGCGACAGCCTGCAGCGGCTCTATCGCGCCAATGGCTGGACGGTGACCAGCGACATCCATCTGGGCGATTGGGGCCTGCAGATGGGTCAGCTGATTTCGGAGATCGCGCATCGCGGCATCGCGCCGGTCTATTTCGACGCCGGCTTCACCGGTCCCTATCCGGACGCGTCGCCCGTCACGATGGACGACCTGGAGGAGCTCTATCCGGCCGCCTCCGCCGCCTGCAAGGCCGACGAGACGCGTCTCGCCGAAGCGCGCCAGGCGACCGCCGAGCTCCAGGCCGGCCGGCCCGGCTACCGCGCGTTGTGGAAACACTTCTTCGAGGTCTCGAAGGTCGGCCTCGACCGCGAATACGGCAGCCTCGGCGTCCATTTCGATCTGTGGAAGGGCGAAGCCAGCGTCGATCCCATCACCGTCCCCATGGTCGAAGACCTGAAGGCGCGGCAAATCGCGATCGAAAGCGAAGGCGCCGTGGTCATTCCCGTCGAGCGCAACACCGACAAGAAGGCGATGCCGCCGCTGATCCTGGTCAAGCAGGACGGCGCGGTGCTGTACGGCACGACCGACCTCGCGACCATCATCGACCGCGTGCGGGCGCAGGACCCCGATCTCATCCTTTATGTCGTCGACCAGCGCCAGCATCTGCATTTCGAGCAGGTCTTCCGCGCCGCGGAGAAGGCCGGCATCGCGGGCAAGGCCGTGCTCGAACATGCCGGCTTCGGCACGATGAACGGCACCGACGGCAAGCCCTTCAAGACCCGCGCCGGCGGCGTGATGAAGCTGTTCGACCTCATCGCGATGGTGACGGCTGAGGCGGAGAAGCGCCTTGAGGAAGCCGGCATCGGCGCCGACTATCCGGCCGAGGAGCGCGCCGACATCGCGCGCAAGGTCGGTGTCGCCACGCTGAAATTCGCCGACCTCTCGAACTGGCGCCTGACCGACTATATCTTCGACATCGAGCGCTTCTCGAAATTCGAGGGCAAGACCGGTCCCTATCTGCAATATGCCGCGGTCCGCATCCAGTCGATCCTGCGCCGCGCGGCCGAGCAGGGCTTTGCAGTGGGCCGGCCCGCGATCCGCTCGGTCGAGGAGCGCAACCTGTTCCTCCAGCTCCTCGCGCTGCCCGACGCGATGGCCGCGGCCGAGAAGGCCAGGGCGCCGAACGTGCTGTGCGAATACGCTTTCGACCTCGCCCAGCGCTACAGCCGCTTCTATGCCGAGCATCACATCCTGTCCGAAGCGGACGCGGAGGTCCGCGCCGCGCGCCTGGGCTTGGGCAAGCTCACGCTCGACGTCCTGATAAAGGTTTTGGCGCTCCTCGGCATCGAAGTTCCGGAAAGAATGTGAGCAAATGCGCGGCGCGGGCGCATTTCGTTGACTCGCTGCCGACCCTCCTTATGATGCATTGCAACGTTGCCGCCCGCCTTGGGGCGCGCGGCAACGGCCATACATTCGATCCCTCGCGGGAGACATATGCCCAGCTTCGAAGGCCGACCCGTCGGCCGAAGCCCAAAGGGCGTAGGCCGAAGGAGCAACCGCCCCGGAAACTCTCAGGCAAACGGACCGCGAAGGGTATGAACATCTGGAAAGTGGCGCCCCCCAAACCTAGTGGGTTGCGCCCACCGAAGGGGTAACCCGGCGCAAGGCTCTGGCCTGATGCCGGGGAAATCTCTCAGGTCCCATGACAGAGGGGCGCGTGGTCCGCGTGGAAGCGGCATGCGCCGTCGCAACTCTCTGTACACGGACCTTTCATGGCCGATCCGACCGAAGTCCTGCTTCAGACGCCGCTGCATGCGCTGCATGTCGAGCTCGGCGCCAAGATGGTGCCGTTCTCCGGCTACGACATGCCGGTTCAGTATCCGTCCGGCATCCTGAAGGAGCACCTGCACACCCGCGAGAAGGCCGGCCTGTTCGACGTCTCGCATATGGGCCAGGCCTTTCTCTCCGGCGCCGATCCGGCCAAGGCGCTGGAGCGCCTGACGCCTGCCGACGTCGCGGGCCTCAAGCCCGGCCTGCAGCGCTACGGCCTGCTGCTCAACGACGCGGGCACCATCAAGGACGATTTCATGTTCTCGCGCCTCATCGGCGAGGATGCGCTCTATCTCGTCGTCAACGCCGGCACCAAGGACGGCGACTTCGCTTACATCGCCGAAAAGCTCGACGGCATCGCCGTGCTGGAGCGGCGCCCCGACCGCGCGTTGCTCGCGCTGCAAGGCCCCGCCGCCGGCGCGGTGCTGGAGCGCCACAGCCATGGCATCGACAAGCTCACCTTCATGAAGGTCGTCCGCTGCCTCGTCGCCGGCGCGCCGGCGATCGTCAGCCGCTCGGGCTACACCGGCGAGGACGGCTTCGAGATCTCCATCGAGGCGATCCATGCCGAACGCGTCGCGCGCGCGCTGCTCGGCGAACCCGAAGTCCTGCCCATCGGTCTCGGTGCCCGCGACTCCCTGCGCCTCGAGGCGGGTCTCTGCCTTTACGGCCACGATATCGATGAGACCACCGATCCGGCGGAAGCCAATCTCGTCTGGTCCATCGCCAAGCGCCGCAAGATGGACAAGGATTTCCCCGCCGCCGAAAAGATCATGGACCGCGTGTTCAACGGCACGGAGCGCAGGCGCGTCGGCATCCGCCCCGACGGCCGCGCCCCGGCCCGCGAAGGCACCGAGATCGCGGACAAGTCCGGCAAGATCGTCGGCAAGATCACGTCCGGCGGCTTCGGCCCCACGCTGAACGCGCCCGTCGCCATGGGCTATGTCGATAGCGCGCTGGCGACCGACGGCACCGAGCTCGACCTCATCGTCCGCGGCAAGCCGCTTCCCGCCAAAGTCGTCCCCATGCCTTTCGTTCCCCATCGCTACCGGAGAGCCCTATGACCGACGTCCGTTACACCGATCAGCACGAATGGGTCCGCGTCGACGGCGACGAGGCCACCATCGGCATCACCAAATACGCCGCCGAGCAGCTCGGCGACGTGGTGTTCGTCGAGCTTCCCGAGACCGGCCGCAAGATCGGCGCCGGCGGCGAGGCCGCGGTGGTCGAGAGCGTGAAGGCCGCCTCCGACGTCTACTCGCCGGTCAGCGGCGAGGTGACCGGCAACAACGAAGCCCTCACCGCCGACCCCGCGCAGGTGAACGCCGACCCCGAAGGCGAAGCGTGGTTCTTCAAGCTGAAGCTCGCGGACAAGGGCGAAGTCGAGAAGCTGATGACGGCCGCGCAGTACGAGGAATTCGTGAAGGGGCTTTAATTTTATCGTCATCGCCGGGCTTGTCCCGGCGACCCATGATCACCCATGCAGCACGGAGATCATGGGTGGCCGGCACGAGGCCGGCCATGACGAAAGGGAAAGCAAGCTGAGATCGATCTTCCGCAGAGAGTAGAAACGTAGAATGCGTTACCACCCCCTCACCACCGCCGACCGCACCGCCATGCTGTCGAAGATCGGCGTCCCCGCCGTCGACGACCTGTTCAAGGACGTACCGTCCGCCGCTGTCGTCCCGCTCTCCGCCTTCGACCTCCCCGACACCAAGGGCGAGCTCGAGGTCGACCGCGCGCTCACCCGCCTGGCCGCGAAGAACACCGCCGCCGGCGCGGCGCCGTTCTTCTGCGGCGCCGGCGCCTACAAGCACCACGTCCCCGCCGCCGTCGATCATCTGATCCAGCGCTCGGAATTTCTCACCAGCTACACGCCCTACCAGCCCGAGATCGCGCAGGGCACGCTGCAATACATGTTCGAATTCCAGACCCAGGTGGCGCTCCTCACCGGCATGGAGGTCGCCAACGCCTCGCTCTATGACGGCTCGACCGCCACCGCCGAGGCGGTGCTGATGGCGCAGCGCATCACGCGCCGCCCCAAGGCGATCCTCTCCGGCGGCCTGCACCCGCACTATGCCGAGACGGTGGAGACCGTCGCCGCGCTCTCCGGCCAGGTGCAGCGCGCCCCTGTGACACCCGGCAAGGCCGAAGATCTCGCATCGCTGATCGACAGCGACACCGCCTGCGTCGTGGTTCAGAGCCCCGACGTCTTCGGCCTGATCCGCGACCTCAAATCCGTCGCCGCTATCGCCCATGCCAAGGGCGCGCTGCTGATCGCGGTGGTCACCGAAGTCGTCTCGCTCGGCCTGCTCGAAGCCCCTGGCTTCCAGGACGCCGACATCGTCGCCTGCGAAGGCCAGTCCATCGGCAACGGCCTCAATTTCGGCGGCCCCTATGTCGGCCTCTTCGCCACCCGCGAGAAGTTCCTGCGCCAGATGCCCGGCCGCCTCACCGGCGAGACGGTCGATGCGAGCGGCAAGCGCGGCTACGTCCTCACGCTCTCCACGCGCGAGCAGCACATCCGCCGCGAAAAGGCGACGAGCAATATCTGCACGAACTCCGGCCTGTGCTGCCTCGCCTTCACCATCCATCTCTCGCTGCTGGGGGAGGAGGGCCTGACCCGCCTCGCCCGCCTCAACCACGCCAAGGCCTCGGCGCTGGCCGACAAGCTCGCGCAGGTGAAGGGCGTCAGCCTCGTCACGCCCAGCTTCTTCAACGAGTTCACGATCGAGCTGAGCAAGCCTGCTGCGGAGGTCGTCGACACGCTCGCCGCCAAGGGCATCCTCGCCGGCGTCCCCGCCTCGCGCCTGCTGCCGCATGACGAGCATTTGCGCGACCTGCTGATCGTCGCCGCCACCGAAACCACCACCGACGAAGACGCCGACGCGCTGGCCACCGCGCTCGGGGAGATCCTCTGATGACCATGAACAACCAGGGCCGCCCCACGGCGCCCGGCACCATCGAGACGAACGAGCTGCCGACCATCTCCGGCGACCGCGGCCTCGACCATGAAGAGCCGCTGATCTTCGAGATCGGCCGCGACGGCCATGCCGGTGTCGACCTGCCGGACGTCCAGCTCTCCGAGACCCGTCTCGCGGGCCAGCGCCGCAAGGGCGCAATAGGCCTGCCGGGCCTCTCCGAGCCCGAGGTGATCCGCCATTACGTACGCCTCAGCCGGATGAACTACGCCATCGACAGCGGCCTCTACCCGCTCGGCTCCTGCACGATGAAGCACAACCCGCGCCTCAACGAGAAGATGGCGCGGCTGCCCGGCTTCGGCGACCTGCACCCGCTGGCGCCGCAATCGACCACCCAGGGCGCGCTGCAGCTCATCTCCGACCTGATGAAATGGCTCACCACGCTCACGGGAATGCCGGCGGTGGCGATGAGCCCGAAGGCCGGCGCCCATGGCGAGCTTTGCGGTCTTCTTGCCATCCGCGCCGCTATCGAAGCCCGCGGCGAGACCCGCAAGCGCATCCTGGTCCCCGAATCCGCCCACGGCACCAACCCCGCCACCGCGGCCTTCGCCGGCTTCACCATCGACGAGGTGAAAGGCACCGCCGACGGCCGCGTCGATATGGCGGAACTCGAAGGCAAGCTCGGCCCCGACGTCGCCGCCATCATGCTCACCAACCCGAACACCTGCGGCCTGTTCGAGCGCGACATCCGCCACATGGCCGACGCCACGCACAAGGCGGGCGCCTATTTCTATTGCGACGGCGCCAACTTCAACGCCATCGCCGGCCGCGTCCGCCCAGGCGATCTCGGCATCGACGCGATGCACATCAACCTGCACAAGACCTTCTCGACGCCCCACGGCGGCGGCGGTCCGGGGGCAGGGCCGGTCGTGCTCTCCGCCGCGCTGGCGCCATTCGCCCCGCTGCCGCTCCTGGTCCACGACGACAAGGGCTTCCGCCTGATCGAAGACCGCGACGAACTGCCCGAAGGCGCCAAGCCCTTCGGCCGCATGAGCGCCTTCCACGGCCAGATGGGCATGTTCGTGCGTGCGCTCAGCTACATGCTCAGCCACGGCCGCGACGGCGTGCGCCAGGCCTCGGAAGACGCGGTGCTCTCCGCCAATTACATCCTCGCCAGCCTGAAGGACGTGATGAGCGCCCCCTTCGGCGACGGCCCCTGCATGCACGAAGCGCTGTTCGACGATCATTTCCTCGACGGCACCGGCGTCACCACGCTCGACTTCGCCAAGGCGATGATCGACGAGGGCTATCACCCGATGACCATGTATTTCCCGCTGGTGGTCCACGGCGCCATGCTGATCGAGCCGACGGAGTCCGAGTCCAAGGAATCGCTCGACCGCTTCATCCACGTCCTGCGCGAGCTGGCGCTGGAGGCCAGGGACAAGAAGACCGCGCGCTTCGAAGGCGCCCCGCGCCTCGCCCCTCGCCGCCGCCTCGACGAGACCGCGGCGGCCCGCAAGCCGGTGCTGCGCTGGAAGAAGAAGGACCTGCCGCAGGCGGCGGAGTAGGCTTAAGCGATCATCTCGCGTGGCGCTCGTCGGAGGCGGTTTTCCACAATGCGGCCCAGGCGGACTCCGGGCCGCTCGACATATCTGTAGAGGATACCCGCCGAAGCGTAGCTCGTCAGCAGGACCGAAACCCATATGACGAAGACAACCGCCCCCTGGGCCCAGTGCTGCGCGTGCAGATAGGTATCGATGCGCGAGCCGACAAGCGCGAGAAACAGTCCGTGCAGAAGATATACCGAATAGGACGCATCGCTCATGAACCGGGTGAGACGATTGTCCAGCCTCTCGGCAAGCCGTCTTAGCCTTGTATCCGTCCAAAGGATGTATACGCACCAGACGAGTCCGAGGATCGCGGCGCTCCAGACGCCATATTCGCGGAATTGGAGGGCCGCAAAAACGATGCAGAGCAGGATTTGCCAGCGTTTCGTTTGCGGCATGCATGCCGCCTCATAGATCAACACGCCGATGAGGAATACGGGAAGCTTGAAAACCAGCAGCGACGGCTCGGTGAATTGCGGCAGATGCGCGACTGATAGCAACCGATGGACGGCGGCGGTCAGCAAATAGCATGCGAGTATGAGCGCGCTGCACGCGACCGCTGCCTGATAGCGTCGGACGAGCAGGAATATCGCCGGGAAGACGGCATAGAACTGCATTTCGAGACCGAGGCTCCAGTCCGGAAGCTGCGTGGAGTTCGCATAGGCCGGGAACAGGCCGAACAGAAAAGAAACATGCATCGCCAAATTCGGCAGATTGTAGGTTATCGTTCTCGGATCATGGGCGGTTTCATGAAGCCATCGCGCGGGATCGAGTTCGCGCAATGTCTCGTATCCGGCAAGGAACGGCACGGCGAGCACAACGACGGCCAGAAGCACGACATAATACGCCGGCGCGATGCGGAAGAGGCGACGGACGTAGAATTCGATCCAGGTCCGCGCGGAATGAACGGACTCGAAGGACTGCCGCTCGGACACGGTCAGCGCCATAAGAAAGCCCGACAGCACCATGAACAAATCCACCGCCATTTTGGGATCGATGATCGGCCCATGCCAGCCGCCCCAAATCATGCAGTGCGCGGTCAACACCCAGAACGCGGCAAGCCCGCGGAAGGCGTTCAGATAGCCAGTCGGGCGTAGACCCTCCACAGGCTGCTCGGCCGGCACTAGCTTGCCCGCTTGTGATGCGGCAGGTGCCTCACCCGTGGTGCCGGCACCGGGTCGGGCGGGGGCGCTTCGGCGGGCCCGCCCAGAACGACCACCATCGGACCCAGCGGCGCGGCGGCATCCTGCCGCGCGAGCGCCGGGATCCAGGCGCTCGAGATGGTGCCATCGAGATAGAGCGCATTGCGGCAGCCCAGCGCATCGCGGAACAGCCGCGCCAGCCGCCCGAACGACACCGGCTCCTCGCTGATCGCGAACACCGCGGTGTGCGCGCCGCGCATGCCGACGCCGTTGCGGATCTTGCGCGACGGGCCGTCCGCCGTGATCTGCGGGTTGAACGCCCCGTCGATCACCAGCATCGGTCCGGACTGCGTTGCATAGAGGGGCGGCGTGGACTCGGCGGTGAGGGCATCGCTCGTCTCCACCCGCACCTGTCCATCGCGCGCCAGCAGGAAGACGCCGTTCGGCTTGAGGTAGAAATTGCCGCCGCCGCTGCGCGTGTTGAGCGGCCGCCGCACGACGCCGCGCTCGACGAACAGGCCGAGCGGCATGCCGCTTTCCTCGAACATCCCCGCATTCATCGCGAAGCGGACGCGCCTGGCGTCCGGCCCGAGCGCATCGGCCAGCCGCGCGAAGCTGCGCAGCGCGCCGCCCGCCGCGCCCGTCCAGACCAGCCGCAGCTCATCCCGCCGGGAGTCGAAGGCGCAGAGGGTGAAGGCGCTGCCTTCGAACACGCGCCGTTCGCAAGGCGCGGCTTCGGCGCGGCTGCACCACAGGACCGCGACGGCCAGAACGAGGAATCCCCTCCGCATGCCTGCGATCATGACCGCGGCGGGCGCAAAAGAAAGCCCCATCCGGTACATCCGCGGACGGGGCCAAGGTGTCCCTAGGAGGAGACGGTGAACGGGTCAGGTGCAGAGATGCACCGTCAGGCCGGCAGGGGCGCGCGTGTCCGCATCGCCGCAGGCCTGGTCGAGCTGTTTCTGGGTCAGGCCGACGGCTTTCGAGAGATCGGTGCCCTTGAGCGAGGTGATGTCCATCACCGCGCCGGAAAAATCGGCGCCGTCGACCGTCGCATGGGCGAGATTGGCGCCCGACAGGTCGGTGCCGCGGAAGGTCGCGCCGGTGAAATTCGCGAAGGACATGCACATCAGCACCGCGTTGGCGCCGTCGAAATCGGCACCGTGGAGATCCTTCGCCTTGACGCAGGTATTGGTCAGGTCGGCGCCCTGCAGATTGCAGCCGGGGCAGTCGACGATCCCCGCATGAAGCCGCGCTACGGCGGCGGAGTCGTAGTCGGCGGCAAGGGCCGGTGCGGCTGCGGCGGCCAGCAGGGCGAGGAGGGCGGCGAGGAACCGGAGCACGGGCATGTCCCAAAGTGAAACTCTGTCCCCTCATCTCGCAATCGCCGTGCCGCAAGAACCGGGTCGTTTCCCGCGGCCCGGGCCGCCAGATTGCCTGCGTTCACGCCGGAGAAACGCCATGTCCTTCCAGATCCGCGGCCTGTCCGCTGCCCCGTTCGCCGCCTTGTTCGCCCTGGACGCCGCTGCCCTGGCCGAACGCGGCATGCGGCGCGTGACCGTCGATGCGCCGCGCAGCGCGCCATGCCGCGTCACGCTCGAAGATGCCGAGCCCGGCGAGACGGTGTTGCTGCTGTCCTTTGTGCATCACGCGCCCAATTCGCCCTATCGCGGCTCCGGCCCGATTTTCGTCCGCGAGGGTGAGCGGGAGACGTTCGATCGTATCGATGCGTTGCCGCCGGCGTTCGCCGGCCGGCTGCTTTCGGTTCGCGCCTATGATGCGGACGGCCATATGACCGATGCCGACATCGCCGACAGCGATCCGCGGCCGCTGTTCGGGCGGTTCTTCGCCGATCCGGCCGTTGGCTATATCCACGTCCACTTCGCCCGGCGCGGCTGCTTTTCCTGCCGGGTCGATCGCGCCTGAACCTGTTGCCCGCCCTGCCGCGCCGTCGCAGGATGGGCCGGACACCGGAGGACGAGATGGACAGGATCAGGATCGCCGCCGCGCTGCTGGGCGCGGCTTTGGTTTCGGCGCCCGCGCTGGCCCAGGATGCACCGCCGCCCGCCGTGGCGGCCCCAGCCGTGGCGCCCGCCACGACGGGCCGCGTCTACATCGCTTATCCGCAGGATCCGCGCGCGACCTTCCCGAGCCAGCTCTCGCTGAACGGCGCCTGGTCGTCCAACAGCGTCGCGCCCGGCAGCTGCGAGTATTTCGACCTGCCGCCCGGCAGCTACAAGCTCGCCACGCTGAGCACCACAAAGCTGGATGTCGACGTCGCGCTCGGCGATGCGAAATATGTCGAGCTGCAGATCCGCAAGGAGAGCTTCGGCGACCAGCGGCGGGACACCACGACCCCCAAGCTGGTCGACAAGCCGGCTGATACCAGCACCTGCCAGCACGCCGACGCTCCGGGACTGTAGGGCGATAGGCATCTGCGCCCGAGCACGGGCAGAGCAGGTCCGCAACGCCGTCGCCCACAAACGCAAACGGAGGCCCCTCGCGATGGCCTCCGTCCACGGTCAGCACACTGGCTACCCTGTCTGTTTCGGCGCTTGCGGCGCCGTCCCGCGCAGGACCTGTGCGATCTTTTTCGACGCCTCCCGTCCGCCTTTCGTTGGACGTCTCGGCATCACGCTCGCGCGGCCTTAAGGTTCCGCCTCTCGCGCCCAGCTTGACCGGTTTCACCGCCGGTCCCTGGATTCCCGGTCCACGTCGGGGTTCTAGAACCCGCTCCGCGGCCCTTGCCGCACTCCGTGCCGTTTCGAGCTCGAGCCCTCACCGGACGGTGCAAGGTGTGCGCCGGTCACCATTTCAGGTGCCTTGGGCTTTTTCCCGTGTGCGCGGGTGCCCCAGACGCGAGAAAAGATTGCGCGCGAAACGGCGTCGAGTCGAGCGTCGCGAATCAGTTTTCCACAGCAAAGCGAATCAGACGCGATGCGCAATTTCCTATGCCGGAGGCGACAGGAAATTTCGCCGGCGCCCGACCGGTTCAAGCTTCGTGGAAAGCGTGATTGTTGCGGATATGGGCGTTGAACCATGCGCCTTTCGAACCGGCGCCGATCAGCGCGTCATATTCGCCCGGCGTAACGTCTTCGTAGACATAGGTCCGGCCGGTATCGCGGAACGTGGCGCGCAGCGTCCGGCGCTTCTCGTCGTACCAGAGGGATTTCAGGGCAGCGGAATCGACGAACGGCATGGAACGGAAACGCGCAAAGAACGCGATCGCTCCGCCCGCCTGGAAGTTTAGACCGTTCTTGGCGGAACGCCCCAGGCCTCATTTCACGCAACGCGCCCGCAGATGCAGAATCTCGGTCTCTTCGATCCGCCCCGACTTTTCGGCGAGGATCAGCGCGTACTCCTCGTATTCGACGTCGTGGCAGTCGGCGTCCGGCAGGTCGACCGTATAACGGTCGATGACATGCCCGGCGCGGTCGATCACTTCAACGAGTTGCTTTGCCATGGCCGTCTAACGCTGCCTCCCTGAGTCGCGTTCCCGCTTCACCTCCCCGCTCTGCGGGGAGGTGAAGCGCATGCCAAAAAGCGGAAGGGGCGGGCGCGCGAGCCACCCACCCCTTCCCACCCATCGCGAGGTGTCCGGTCTAGCTGCAGCCGCTCGTGCTGCCGCAGGTGTTGCACTTCATGCAGGTGCCGTTGCGCACCAGGGTGAAATTCCCGCAGCCGCCGCAGGCATCGCCTTCATAGCCCTTCATCCGCGCCTCGGCCGCCCGCTTGGCCTGCAGTTCGCGCGCCTTTCCGGCCTTGCTCGCCGCCGTCTCGGCGCGCTCCTTCAGCTTGGTGCCCAGCGCGTCGACCAGGTCGCCGACCGGGTTGGCCGCTTCCGCCATCACGCTGGCGCGGATCTCGCTCATCGCGTCCGACAGCACGACGTCGTCGCTGGTGAGGAATTCCGCCACTTCGTGCTGCTCGCTGTGGAGATGGGTATGCACGCCGTGATCTTCCATCACCTTGGGCTGCGCCCCGCCGCGCACCACCGCGATGGTCCGCGGGATGCGGCCGCGCACGAAGCCCGGCGAGACCACGCGGCGCACGACCTCGGTGTTGCCTTCATCCGTGCCGACGCCGACATCCTCGTCGCCCTCGGGCTGGACATGCGCGAGGTCGTTGCGCCCCAGATAGCTCACCGCCAGCTCGCGGAAGATGTAGTCGAGGATCGACGTCGCGTTCTTGATCGAGTCGTTGCCGATCACCATGCCGGCGGGCTCGAAGCGCGTGAAGGTGAAGGCATCCACGAACTCGTCCAGCGGCACGCCGTATTGCAGGCCCATCGAGATCGCGATGGCGAAGGCGTCCATCAGGCTGCGGAACGCCGCGCCGTCCTTGTGCATGTCGATGAAGATTTCGCCGATGCGGCCGTCCTCATACTCGCCGGTGCGCAGATAGACCTTGTGCCCGCCGACGATCGCCTTCTGGGTATAGCCCTTGCGGCGCTGCGGCAGCTTCTCGCGCTCATGCGCCTGCACCCGCTCGACGATGCGCTCCACGATCCGCTCGGTGACGACGGTGGTGCGCTGCACCGCGGAGACCTCGACCGCCTCGTCTTCGTCCTCGTCGTCGATCTGCAGCACCTGGCTCGCCAGCGGCTGGCTGAGCTTGGAGCCGTCGCGGTAGAGCGCGTTGGCCTTGAGCCCCAGGCGCCACGATTTGATGTAGCTCGCGCCGCATTCCTCGACGGTCGCGCTGTTCGGCATGTTGATAGTCTTGGAGATCGCGCCCGAGATGAAGGGCTGCACCGCCGCCATCATGTCGATATGGCTGTCGACCGACAGTGCCCGCTGGCCGATGCGGCCGCAGGGATTGGCGCAGTCGAACACCGCCAGATGCTGCTCCTTGATGTGCGGCGCGCCTTCCAGCGTCATCGCGCCGCAGACATGCAGGTTCGCGGTGTCGATGTCGGCGCGGCTGAACCCCAGCGCCTTGAGAAGATCGAAGTCCGGCGCGTCCAGCGCCGCCGCCTCGAGCTTCAGCACGTCGGTGCAGAACGGCACCCCCAGCGTCCATTTGTTGAACACGAAGCGGATGTCGAACGCCGATTCCAGCGCGCCCTCGATGGCGTTGATCTGCTCGTCGCGGAAGCCCTTGGCGCGCAGCGAGTCGTGGTTGATCGCGCCGCCATAGCCTTCCAGCGTGGCATGGCCGACCGCATAGCCGATGATGTCGTCGATCTGGCCCTGGCCGTATTGCAGCGTCGCCAGCGCCTCGGGCACACAGCGGTTGATGATCTTGAAATAGCCGCCGCCGGCCAGCTTCTTGAACTTCACCAGTGCGAAGTCCGGCTCCACGCCGGTCGTGTCGCAATCCATCACAAGGCCGATCGTGCCGGTGGGCGCAATCACGGTCGACTGCGCGTTGCGGTAGCCGAAGCCTTCGCCGAGCGACACCGCGTCGTCCCAGGCGCGCTGTGCCGCGAAGGCCAGCTCCTTGTTCGTCACCGCCGCGAGATCGAGCGGGACGGGCAGGGTGGAGAGGCCTTCATAGCCCGTGGTCTCGCCATGGGCGGCGCGGCGATGGTTGCGCATCACCCGCAGCATCGCGTCCTTGTTCTTGGCGTATTCCGGGAACGGTCCCAGCTCGCCGGCCATCTCGGCCGAGGTCGCATAGGCGACGCCGGTCATCACGGCGCTGATCGCGCCCGCGATCGCGCGGCCTTCGCGGCTGTCATAGGAGATGCCGGCCGCCATCAGCAGGCCGCCGATATTGGCGAAGCCAAGACCCAGCGTGCGGTAGTCGTAGGAGAGCTGTGCGATCTCCTTGGACGGGAATTGCGCCATCAGCACCGAGATTTCCAGCACGACGGTCCACAGGCGGCAGCCATGTTCGAACGCCGGAGTGTCGAACACCTTGGCGCCGTCGACTTCCTTGCGGAAGGCCATCAGGTTCAGCGAGGCGAGGTTGCAGGCCGTGTCGTCCAGGAACATGTATTCCGAGCACGGATTGGAGGCGCGGATGTCGCCGCCGGCCGGGCAGGTGTGCCAGTCGTTGATCGTCGAGTGGAACTGGATGCCGGGATCGGCGCAGGCCCAGGCGGAGTAGGAAATCTTCTCCCACAGCTCGCGCGCCTTGATGGTCTTGGCGATCTTGTTGCTGCCGCGATAGGTGAGGTCCCAGTCCTGGTCTTCGAGCACAGCGTTCAGGAATTCGTCCGTCACCCGCACCGAATTGTTCGAGTTCTGGCCGGACACCGTCAGATAGGCTTCCGAGTCCCAGTCGGTGTCGTAGACCCGGAAGTCGATGTCCTTGAAGCCCTGCTTGGCGAACGAGATCACGCGCTCGATGTAGTTGTCTGGGATCATCGACTTGCGCGCGGCCTTGATCTCGCGGCGCAACGCCGGGTTCTTCTTCGGGTCGAAGCAGTCGTCGTTCGAGCCCTGGCAGTTGATGCAGGCCTTCATGACGAGCTTGAGGTGCTTCTCGGCGAGCTTGGAGCCCGCGACCATCGCCGCGACCTTCTGCTCCTCGACCACCTTCCAGTCGATGAAGGCCTCGATGTCGGGGTGGTCGACGTCGACGATCACCATCTTGGCGGCGCGGCGCGTCGTGCCGCCCGACTTGATCGCGCCGGCGGCGCGGTCGCCGATCTTGAGGAAGCTCATCAGGCCCGACGACTTGCCGCCGCCCGACAGCTTCTCGTTCTCGCCGCGCAGCGACGAGAAGTTCGTGCCGGTGCCCGAGCCGTATTTGAACAGGCGGGCCTCGCGCGTCCACAGGTCCATGATGCCGCCTTCGTTCACCAGGTCGTCGGCGACCGATTGGATGAAGCAGGCATGCGGCTGCGGATGCTCATAGGACGAAGCGGACTTCGTCAGGCGTCCCGTCTTGTGGTCGACATAGTAGTGGCCCTGGCTCGGGCCATCGATGCCATAGGCCCAGTGCAGCCCGGTGTTGAACCATTGCGGCGAGTTCGGCGCCGCCATCTGCGTCGCCAGCATGTAGCTGAGCTCGTCCTTGAAGGCGCTCGCATCGGCCTCGGAGTCGAAATAGCCGCCCTTCCAGCCCCAATAGGCCCAGGTGCCGGCCAGGCGGTCGAACACTTCGGTCGCGGAATTCTCGCCGCGGGTCTCGGTCGAGTCCGCCGTCTTCTTCCAGAGGAACTCCGGCACGCCCTCTTCCGGCACGGGCTTCAGCGCCGTCGGGACGCCCGCCTTGCGGAAGTATTTCTGCGCGAGCACGTCGCACGCGACCTGGCTCCAGGATTCGGGGACGTCGATATTGTGCTGGGAGAACACGATCGAGCCGTCGGGATTGCGGATCTCGCTGGTTGCCGAGCGAAACGCGATGCCCTCATAGGGAGAACGACCCTCAACCGTGAACTGCCGCCGAATCCGCATGGAATTGATCCCCGTTAAATCTGTCGTCGCTGCCGTGTCCTGTGCTTCCGCGCCACCGTTCGGGGGACAGTTGTCCTTTCGCCGGGCGCCTGCCGATAGGGCAGGAACCGCGGCGGGGAGTTGGATGACTGTCCGCCAGATTTGGTGTCGCGAGGAGCGACAGGCCCTAAGTATGGGCACTGTTCGAAAACGCTCGCAAGGGGAAAGTGGTAAACGAAACCTTACCCACCATATGTTGTGGGTCTGTGACACCGCGTTTTTGCGCCGGAAAACATACTGTCAAGATGGTAACGGGAATCGGCGCAGAAAAATTTTTCGCGATTGTGACAGTCGTCACCGCGCGATGGTTTGGGATCGATTGTGGATGGATGATCCCTGATGGGGTGGGAACCGCCCGGTCACCGTGTCGCCATCGTCTCAATGGTATCGTGACGCGTCGCCTTCTATATTCGCGCGCGATTCCGCTGGGGTTCGGCCAGACCTATGTCCTTCATCCGCATGATTTTTGCCTGGTGGCATAGCGCCACCTTCGGAACTCTGGCGACGGTGTGGTTCTCCACCGCTCTCGTCGGCACGGACAAGTACGGCAACCGCTACTATCAGTCGCGCAAAGGCAGCCGGCGCTATGTGATCTATGCCGGCACGGTGGAGGCGAGCCGCGTGCCGCCGGACTGGCACGGCTGGTTGCACCACACCTTCGCCGATCCTCCGACGACGTCGCCCTTCAAGGAAAAGTCGTGGGAGAAGGAGCACGTTCCGAATCTCACCGGCACCGAAGGCGCCTACCGTCCCGACGGCAGCCTGCTCGCTGCCGGCAAGCGGCCGCACGCCACCGGCGATTACCAAGCCTGGAAGCCGGAGTAGGTCATGGGCAACAACACGGTCGAGACGATCATGGGCGCGATCGTCGTGGCGGTCGCCGCGGCGTTCCTCTACTTCGCCTACACCAACACCTCGTCGGGCAGCATGGGCGGCTATGAGCTGACCGCGAAGATGCCGCGCGTCGACGGCCTCGCGACCGGCACCGATGTGCGCCTGTCGGGAATCAAGATCGGCGCGGTGGAGGCGCTGACCCTCGATCCCAAGACCTATCTCGTCACCCTGCATATGAACATCCGCAGCGATGTCCAGGTGCCGGACGATTCCTCGCTGATGGTGACCTCGTCCGGCCTGCTGGGCGGCTCCTACCTGTCCATCTCGCCGGGCGGCAGCGACACCATGCTCAAGCCGGGCGGCCAGATCGGCAATGTCCAGGGCTCCGTCGACCTGATGGGCCTCGTCGGCCGCTTCATCGGCGGCGGCGGCAGCGGTGGGCAGAGCGGCCAGCAGAAGCCGCAGCCGAGCGCGCCCAATGCGCATCCCTAAGGCGATCGCGCTTTGCGGCGCAGCGCTGGCCTTCGCCGGCAGCGTCTTTGCGGCGCCCGCGGCCAAGCCCAAGCCGGCGAAGCCGGCTGCGGTGGTGGCGCTCCCGCCCAAGCCCGTCGGACCGATGACGCTCATCATGCGGGGCCTGGACAAGATCACCGGCCGTCCCACCACGCTGCTGATCCCGATCGGCAAATCGGTGCAGTTTGCGACCCTCACGGTCGCGGCGCGCTATTGCTATTCCACGCCCTCGACCGAGACGCCGGAGACCGCGGCTTTCGTGCAGATCGACGACCAGCGCCCCGACCAGCCGCGCCGCCGCGTCTTCTCGGGCTGGATGTATGCGTCGAGCCCCGGTCTCAACGGCATGCAGCATCCGCTCTACGACGTCTGGGTGATGACCTGCCGGCCGGTGGCGCCCGGCGAGACCGTCGTCATCGGCCCCGTCAAGCCGGTCAAGCCCGTCTCGCCCGATGCGCCGGAGACCGAACGGCCCGTGGCGCTTCCCGAAGACGCGAGCCAATAGCCGACGTCAGGCGACCGGCGCGGCCGTGTCGTCGCGCCAGACAGCCCGATGGTTCAGCGCCTCCTCCAGCCGCGCCAGATAGGCGCCGCGGCTGATCTCCTGCGCGCCGAACTGCGCCAGATGGGCGGTGAGGAATTGCGTGTCCAGCAGGATATAGCCGCCGCGCGCGAGCTGCGTCACCAGATGCACCAGCGCGACTTTGCTGGCGTCGCGCTGGCGCGAGAACATGCTCTCGCCGAAGAACGCCGCGCCCAGGCTCACGCCATAGAGCCCGCCGGCCAGCACGCCGTCCCGCCAGCACTCGACGGAGTGCGCATGCCCGTCGCCATGCAGCGCGGTGTAGAGCCTCAGGATCTCGGGGTTGATCCAGGTCTGCTCGCGATCGCCGCCGCAGGCCTCCATGACGGCGACGAATGCCCGGTCGAAGGTGACGGTGAAGCGGCCGCTGCGCACCGTGCGGGCGAGCCGATGCGAGACGTGGAAACTGCCGTCCAGGGGAATCACGCCGCGGCGCTCGGGCGACACCCAGAACAAGGCCGGGTCGTCGCGCCGCTCCGCCATCGGGAACAGGCCCTCGGCGTAAGCGGCGAGCAGAAGTTCAGGCGTCAGGCCCGGCGTGCCGTGCATGAGCCATCATAGATCAAGGTCTGCCGACGGAGGAGGGGCTTTCGCGACTATGTGCTCGGCGATTTGCTCACCGCCCAGGCCCCCGGGCCGGCCGCCGCGATGAACAGGAAGATGAAGCAGAACAGGATCGCGGCGTCGCCGCCATTATTGGCCGGGAAAAAACCACCCCGGGCGAAATGGACCAGCCAATAGGCCACCGCCATCTCACCGGCACTGATGAAGGCGACGAGCCGCGTGAAAAGTCCCAGAACGAGCAGGACGCCGCCGACCAGCTCGATGGCGCCGGCCGCCAGGATGACCGGCATGAAGTTCGCCGGGATGGCATGCGCCATCGCCGGCGGCATGGGCGGGAAACCGAAAATCTTCTGCAGGCCATGCTCGAGGAACAGCAACGCGGCGACGATGCGCAGGATGCTGAGCAATTGCGGTTCGTATTTCGACAGCCACGCCATGTGATTCCCCGTCGGGTATGCCGGGGAACTCTATCAGTCTCCCGCCCCGCCGTCAGGGATGGCCGGCCGCTCGGGCGCGTCTTCCTTGAGGGCGACGCCCGTGGCCCCCAGCCGGCGCGCCTGGCCGATCAGCCATGCCAGCCGCAGCGCCGCATCCGGCAGTCCCAGGCCTCCGGGCCGCACATTGGAGATGCAATTGCGTTCGGCGTCTGTGGTGACGCCGGGCAGGGGCCGGTGCGTGAGATAGATCCCGATCGAGTCGGCCGCCGACAGGCCCGGCCGCTCGCCGATCAGCACGACCGCGAACGCCGCGCCCAGCGCCTGCGCAATGTCGTCGCCGATCGCGACGCGGCCATGGGTGACCACCGTGACTGGAGCCCATTTCAATTCCGCCGATGCCGCCAGGATGTGCCGCGCCAGCGCCGCGCCATGCGCGTGGACCGCGGCGGAGGACAAGCCGTCGGCGATCACCAGCGCGGCGTCGAACGCGCCGTGCGTCAGCCTCGCGCGTCCTTCATCGCTGAGCCTGCGGCCGAGATCCGGATCGGAAAGATAGGCGGTGCGGTCCGCCGCCCTTGTCGTCACGCAGATCGCCGCCAGCGCGCCGGCCACGGCCTCGGCGTCGAACGCCATGGTCACCGCGTCGCGCGCCCGCGCATGGGCAAGCTGGAACTCCAGCACCCGACGGGTCGGCAGCCCATTGCCCGCGCGGCCCAGCGCCACCCGCGCCGGCGTGAAGGCGCGCAAGGCCCGCCAGTCGTCCTCGCCGCTCATGCGCCCTTCGCGAAGTCGAGCAGGCGCCGCGCCTCGCCGCCGGCCGGGGTGGGCGCAATGCGGCCGCTCCCATCCTGGATTCCCATCCGCAGCAGCCAGGCCTCGAATTCCGGCGCCGGCCGCAGCCCCAGCGCCGCGCGCACATAGAGCGCGTCGTGGAACGAGGTGCTCTGGTAGGACAGCATCACGTCGTCGGCCCCCGGGACGCCCATCACATAGGTGCAGCCCGCCACGCCCAGCAGGGTGAGCAGATTGTCCATGTCGTCCTGGTCGGCATCGGCATGGTTGGTGTAGCAGACGTCGACCCCCATCGGCAGGCCGAGCAGCTTGCCGCAGAAGTGATCCTCCAGGCCGGCGCGCGTGATCTGCTTGCCGTCGAACAGATATTCCGGCCCGATGAACCCCACCACGCTGTTGACCAGCAGCGGCTCGAACGCCCGCGCCACCGCATAGGCGCGCGCCTCCATGGTCTGCTGGTCGACGCCGTGATGCGCGCCCGCCGACAGCGCCGCGCCCTGGCCGGTCTCGAAATACATCACGTTGTCGCCGACGCTGCCGCGCTTGAGCGCCAGCGCCGCTTCGCGCGCCTCCGCCAGCAGCGCCAGATCGATTCCGAAGCTCCTGTTCGCCGCCTCGCTGCCGCCGATGGACTGGAAAACCAGGTCGACCGGCGCGCCTGCCTCCATGGCTTTCAAGGTCGTCGTGACATGCGCCAGCACGCAGGATTGCGTCGGGATATCCCAGCGCCGCCGGATCTCGTCGATCATCGCCAGCAGGTTGCCGACCGTCGCGACATTGTCGGTCGCCGGATTGATCCCGATCACCGCGTCGCCGCTACCATAGAGCAGCCCGTCAACGATCGCCGCCGCGATGCCCTTGGCGTCGTCGGTCGGATGGTTCGGCTGCAACCGCACCGACAGGCGTCCCGGCAGCCCGATCGTGTTGTTGAACCGCGTGACAACCGAGACCTTCCGCGCCACCGCGATCAGGTCCTGGTTGCGCATCAGCTTGGACACCGCCGCCGCCATCTCCGGCGTCAGGCCGGGCGCCAGCGCCGCCAGCACCGCGTCCGTCGTCTCATGCGCCAGAAGAACGTCGCGGAATTCCCCCACCGTCAGCGCCGCGGCCGGCGCGAAGGCCGTTGCGTCATGGCTGTCCTGGATCAGCCGCGTCACCTCGTCGGTCTCGTACGGCACCAGGTCCTGTTTCAGGAATTCCGCCAGCGGCAGATCGGCCAGCGCCATGCGCGCCGCGACCCGCTCCTCGCCCGTTGCCGCCGCCACCCCCGCCAGCCGGTCGCCCGAACGGTCCGGCGAGGCGCGCGCCAGCAGCGTCTTCAGATCATCGAAGACGTAGCGCGTCGCACCCAGGGTTTGCACATAAGGCACGCCCCACGCTAATGCCTGGAGGCTGCGCCGCACAACGAGCCTGAGCATGAGCGACATCCCTCCGCCCCTCGAACCGCGCCCCCGCCACTGGCTGGAATACGCCGCCACCGGTCTCGCCCTGGCGCTTTCGGCGATCTCGCTCTGGGTCGCGGTCGGGACGATGGATGCCAACAAGAAGATGGTCGCCGCGGCGTCCTGGCCCTTCCTGCAGTTCAGCACCAGCGACGGCGACGCCAAGGGCAATTCGGTGCTCACCTTCGAGGTGATCAATGCCGGCGTCGGGCCCGCGCTGGTCGAGACGTTGGAGGTCTATTACCGCGGCAAGCCCATGACGACGTCGCACGACCTGCTGCAGCGCTGCTGTCATTACGATCCGCGCCTGGGGCCGGCACGCGACCAGCCGCGCACGGGCAGCATCCAGGTCGGTACCGTCGGAAAGACCGTGATCCGGGCGGGCGAGAGCCGCGCCTTCTTCACCTACGCCAAGACGGCGACCAATGCGGATGGCTGGGAGGTCCTGCGCAAGGCCGTATCCGACGGAACGCTGGTGGCGCGCGCCTGCTACTGTTCGGTGTTCGATGAGTGCTGGCAGGGCGCTTTCACCGGCATCCACCCCAAGCGTGTCGACCGCTGCGAAGTGCCCGCGGTGTCCTACACGCAATAGGCGGCCCTCAGCCCTGCTTGGCCGCGCGCACGCCTTCGATGAAGCGCGCGAAGATTTCTTTGTCGCCGCGCCTCAAGATCTCGCTCAGGCATTCATGCCCGGCGAAGCCCTCCACCGGATGGAACGTGATCCCCGGCATGTCCCACACCGCGTTGACGTGCACCATGTCGGTCAGGTTCCGGCCGAAATGGATCTCGATGGTCTTGAGGCAGTCGCGCCCCGGCATCTCGTCGGGCAGTCGCGTCATCATCTCCGGCACGGTGCGGCGCAGGTATTTTTCCGTCGCCAGCATGCGCGCATCGTCCTCGGGATTTCCCAGCGCCCTCTCGATGGGCCGCTCCGGCCGGCGATGGAGCGAGACGACCGGCGAGAACAGCAGCGCGCCGTCCGCTTTCAGCGAGAGCCCGGTCCGCAAGGCGACGAACCCTCCGGCAGAGAACCCGATCGTGATGAGGGTTCTGGTGCCCCATTCCGCGAGTTGCGCGCGCAGCCGCTCGATCATCGCGGGATAGGGCCGGCCGAGCGTCGTGTTGCCGCCCAGGTTGAACTGCTTGCGGTCGTCGAACAGGTAGATCGCATTGACCTTGGCCGGCTGCAGCAGGGCGTGCACCGCGTTGAGCGGTATGCCGCAATCGCCGCGCACCGTGGTGAAGACGATGACCGTCGTGTCCGCGCCGGGCTCGCGCACCAGGAGCGTGTCGCGCGCCGGCGACAGCGTCCCGCCGAGGAGCGTCTGCCCCTCCGCCTGCGCCTGTTCCAGCACGCCGAGCGCGGCGCGGCAGCTACGCATCATCCCTTCATAGCGCGGCAGGTCGGGCACGCGGGCAAAGCCCTCGCGCGCCTCCGCCAGTCGGCCTTCGCTCAGGAGATAATGCGCGGCGCGCAGGATCATGAGCGGCGCTGCCTTGGGATCGCGCACGCTGGCGATCGCGTCGTCGATCGCGGTGTTGGAGAGCCGGTTGGTGCGGCGGAAAAAGGCGATGCGCTCGGCGATGTCGGGGTCGTGCACGCCGCGCGCCCAGGCTGCGTCGACGATCTGCTCGGCGCGCAGATGCTCGCCCTGCATGTCGGCGGCATGTGCCAGCTTGATCGGCCACTCGGCCGCCAGCGGTTGCGCCGCGGCGAGCGCCAGCCATTCGCGCTCCGCATCCGCCGCATCGCCTTTTGTCCAGGCGAGTTCGGCGCGCTGCGCCATTGCCGTGGTGTCGGGCCCGAGGGCGATCAGCGTCTCGCGCGCGCGAATCTTCAACCGTTGGTAGCGCGCCGTACCGATCACCGCGAGCAGTGCATGCCGTGCATGGTGAATGAGCAACTCGAACGACACAGTTGATTCTTTCCGATGGTCGCAGCGGAAGGTCCGTCCGCGGAACTTTGTGCGCGCGCCCATTTCGCCGCACTGGACGAATGGCGTTTGATATTGCGCTGCAATACCCATAGCGTGAATTGTCGTTAGTGCAAACATGCGGGTGTTGGGATGCGTTCGGTAGACTCCGATTTCCAGGTTGAGTGCGACGCGTCCGTCACGTCTGAACCCATGCGCCCGGCCTGGACGCGGCCGACCTTGGTCTCGATATCGGCGCGTTCCGCGCAGACCGGTACCGCCAGCGTCACCGACGCCACCTCCGGCCTCTCCTGATCGCCGATCGGGTCGCGGTGGCTAGCGCCGGATCTCCACCGGCGTTCCGTTGGGCACCACGCGCCAAATCTCGTCGACCTCGCCGTCGGTCACCGCGACGCTGCCGTCGGTCCAGTCGATCAGCCGGTGCCAGCCTCCGATCCAGCCCGTGAAGCTGGGCAAGCCGTGGATCGTGATGCCGCCGCCGGGCGTCACGCCGCGCGCCCGCGCAACCTTGCGATCGATCGCCGACGGATAGGAGATATGCAGCGCGCGATAGAACGTGCTGTCCGCCTTGTGCGCGTCGATCAGGTAATGCCCCTCCGGCGTCCGCCCATCGCCCGCGCGCATCTTGGCCTCCACGCCGCCGCTGCCCAGCGCGACGAAATAGCTGCGCAGCACCCGGCCATGCGCGTAGAGCGTGAGCTTGTGCGCGTCCTTCTCGATCACGACGAGATCGGCGCGCGCCCCCAGCGGAAGCGGTTTGGGCCGGGCCGCAAAGCCGCCGCGTGTGCCGACTGCGAAGATGAGCGCGCCCATTGCGAGCGCCAGAAGAAGAAAGCGGATCACGGTCTTGCCTCATGTCGCGCCGGGACCGGGCCAGCCGGTGTTCACCATGCTCGCTGGAAAAGATGTCTTTTCGCGGACGGCTCGAGCGAAACCGATTACGGCCGTGACGAAAGCGCCACGCCGGAACTCTTGTTCGCCGAGCGTTGCTTTTTCCCCTTGCGGCGCCGCGCCGCCGATTGTTAGCGTTGCCTTATGGCGCAGAACGAACCGGTTTCGAGAGTGGCACCGCATCGCGCGAGCGAGGCGTCCGCCGCGGCGCGCGCCCCATGGTCCGCTCCGCGTCTGCGGTCGGTTGCGCTCCACCAGTCGGAACTGTTTTTTTTGCCGACAGGCAATGACGGCCTGTACGGATCCTGATGGACTGCCGCTGAGCTTTCGGCGAAGCGTGTCGCGGTCTTGCGGGCGGGTGCCTACGCGCCCGTCTTATGCTTCGCCAGCCATTGCTCGAGCCAATGGATGTTGTACTCGCCGTCGATGATGTCCTTCTCGCGGACCAGCTGCTGGAACAGCGGGATGGTCGTCTCGATCCCGCCGACCACCAGCTCGTCGAGCGCCCGGCGCAGCCGCAGCAGGCATTCGTTGCGGTTGCGCGCATGCACGATCAGCTTGCCCGCCAGGCTGTCGTAATAGGGCGGGATGCGATAACCGGAATAGATCGCGCTGTCGAAGCGCACGCCCAGCCCGCCCGGCGTGTGGAACTGGGTGATCGTGCCCGGCGAAGGCTGGAAGGTGAAGGCGTTCTCCGCATTGATGCGGCACTCGATGGCGTGGCCGTTGAACACCACGTCGCTCTGGTGCAACTCCAGCGCGCCGCCGGCCGCGATGCGGATCTGCTCGCGCACGATGTCGATGCCGGTGATTGCCTCGGTGACGGGGTGCTCGACCTGCAGGCGGGTGTTCATCTCGATGAAATAGAACTCGCCGTCCTCGAACAGGAACTCGATCGTGCCGGCGCCCAGATAGCCGAGCTTGCCGAGCGCCTTGGTCACCACCCGGCCGATGTCGTCGCGCTGCTGTGCGTTGAGGGCAGGGGAGCCGGCTTCCTCCCACACCTTCTGGTGCCGCCGCTGCAGCGAGCAGTCGCGCTCGCCCAGATGGATCACTTGGCCGGTGGCGTCCGCCAGCACCTGGATCTCGATATGGCGCGGCCTTTGGAGATATTTTTCCATATAGACTTGGTCGTTGCCGAAAGCGCTCTTGGCTTCGTGCCGCGCGGTCGACAGCGCCAGCGGCAGCTCCGCTTCGTTCAGCGCCACCTTCATGCCGCGGCCGCCGCCGCCCGCCGTCGCCTTGATCAGGACCGGATAGCCGATCTCCTTGGCGACCCGCGCCGCGTCCTTGTCCTCCACTGCGCCGCCCGAGCCGGGCACGGTGGGAATGCCCACCGCCTTCACGGCCTGGATGGCGGTGATTTTGTCTCCCATCATCCGGATGTGTTCGGGCGTCGGTCCGATGAAGGTGATGCCGTGCTCGCGCACGATCTCGGCGAAGCGCGCGTTCTCCGACAGGAAGCCGTAGCCGGGATGGATCGCCTCGGCGCCGGTGATCTCGCAGGCCGCGATGATCGCGGGGATGTTGAGATAGCTCTGCGCCGAGGCCGGTGGCCCGATGCACACGCTCTCGTCCGCCAGCCGCACATGCATCGCATCGGCATCGGCGGTGGAATGCACCGCCACGGTCGCGATGCCCATCTCCTTGCACGCCCGGTTGATGCGAAGCGCGATCTCGCCGCGGTTGGCGATGAGGACTTTCTCGAACATCAGTTGATGATGCAGAGCGTTTGGCCGAACTCGACCGGCTGCGCGTCGTTTACGCAGATTTCGCTGATCGTGCCGCCGCGCGGGGAGGTGATCGGGTTCATGGTCTTCATCGCCTCGACGATGAACAGCGTGTCGCCTTCCTTGACCGTCTGGCCGACGCTGATGAACGTCTTGGCGCCCGGCTCCGGCGCGGAATAGACCGTGCCGACCATCGGCGAGGGCACCGCGCCCGCCGGCGGGCCGCTCGGCTTGGCCGGCGCCGCGGACGAAGCCGCCGCCGGCGCCGCCGCCGCCGGTGCCGCCGTCACGGTGCCGCCCGTCTGCCTGGAGACGCGCAGCCGCGCCCCGTTGTGCTCGATCTCGATCTCGGTGAGCCCGGTCTCCTTCAAGAGCTCGGCCAGTTCGCGGATCGCGTCCGCATCGGCCAGGCCGCCCTCCCTCTTGCCGCTGAGCCGCGCCCAGATGGATTTGACGTCTTTCATGTTCATGCTCGACCTTTGATGAGCCCGGCCATCGCGTCGATCGCGGCCAGATAGCCCTGTTCCTTGAGACCGCAGATCACGCCCGTCGCCACCAGGCTCACATAGGAGCGGTGCCGGAAACGCTCGCGCGCATGCGGGTTGGAGAGATGCACTTCGATGATCGGCTTATCCAGCGCCTTGAGGGCATCGTGGATCGCGACCGAGGTATGGGTATAGGCGGCCGCGTTGATCACGACCCCCGCGCCCGCGGTCCGCGCCTCCTGGATCCAGTCCACCAGTTCGCCTTCATGGTTGGATTGCCGGAAGACAACGCTCAACCCCAGGCTCTTGGCGCGCGCCGCGACCATCTTCCCGATCTGCGCCAGCGTCGTGCGGCCGTAAATCTCCGGCTCCCGGGCGCCCAGCAGGTTGAGCGTCGGCCCGTTCAGCACGTAGATCGGCAAGGCTTTGTTCGGACTGCCGGATTTGGCCAAGGGAACTCCAGGATCAGGCGGGGATTCGTCCCTTATAATCGCATGGCGGCGCCAGCGAAACCCGGGGTTTATCGGCGCCCCAAGCAGAGGTAATGTCTCGGCCATCGATCCCGGGGGTGCCCGCAAGGGCTGAGATGGGCAGGCGCCCAGTCCCTTTGAACCTGATCCGGTTAGCACCGGCGTAGGAAGAGGAAGCCATGAGCCTGCACGTCACCGTCAACGGCGAATCCAAGAGCTTCGATCGCAGCCTCAGCGTGCACGGCATGCTGGCCGCGCTCGGGCTGGATCCGAAGAAGATCGCGGTCGAGCGCAATCTCGAGATCGTGCCGCGCTCGACCTATGACGCGGTCATGGTCGCGAACGGCGACCGCTACGAGATCGTCCATTTCATCGGCGGCGGCAACGCGCCACCGGAGCGTACCCGCGAGGGTGAGCGACCAAACAAAGAAGCCCCGGAGGACAAGCCCTTCGTCCTCGCCGGCAAGACCTACAAGTCCCGCCTGATCGTCGGCACCGGCAAGTACAAGTCCTATGCGGACAACGCCCGCGCCCTCGAAGCCAGCGGGGCGGAGATCGTCACCGTCGCGGTGCGCCGCGTGAACCTCACCGATCCCGATCAGCCCAAGCTGGTGGACTTCATCGATCCGAAAAAGGTCACCTACCTGCCCAACACCGCCGGCTGCTTCACCGGCGAGGACGCGGTGCGCACCCTGCGCCTGGCCCGCGAGGCCGGCGGCTGGGACCTCGTCAAGCTCGAAGTTCTGGGCGAGAAGAAGCTGCTCTATCCCGACATGATCGAGACGCTGCGCGCCACCGAGATGCTGAGCAAGGACGGCTTCAAGGTGATGGTCTATTGCAGCGACGATCCCTTGATGGCCAAGCGGCTCGAAGACCTCGGCGCCGTCGCGATCATGCCGCTCGCTTCGCCGATCGGTTCGGGCATGGGCATCCAGTCGACGGTGAACATCCGCCTCATCATCGAGGACAGCAAGGTACCGGTGATCGTCGATGCCGGCATCGGCACCGCCTCGGATGCGGCGGTGGCGATGGAGCTGGGCAGCGACGCGGTCATCTCGAATTCCGGCATCGCCATGGCGAAGGACCCGGTGAAGATGGCCGCCGCGATGAAGCTCGGCGTCGAAGCCGGCCGCCTCGCCTGGCTCGCCGGCCGCATGCCGAAGAAGAACTACGGCGATCCCTCGAGCCCGATGACGGGACTGATCTAGGGTCTGTACTCGATAAAATGGATGTCACCGCCCGCAATCGCGGTCCATGACACGTTGTTGGTTGGGCTGATGCCAGTTGGAGCCGTTGCGCCTAGGGCTTCGTCATCCGCGCCAGAGTCTCCGCGTCGATCTCGCCGGAATGCACCTTGCCGTCGACGATGAAGGTCGGCGTGCCGCTGACGCCGATCCGGCGCGCCAGCGCATGCGCCGCCGCCAGCGTCTTGTCGGTCGCAGGATCCTTCATGTCGGCGATCAGCCTGGGCATGTCGAGCCCCGCCGCCTTGGCGTCGCGGTAGAGCGTGTCCATGTCGATCGCGCCCTTCTCGCCCATCATCGCGAAGGAGAAGGCGATGTACTTGTCCGGCTGCCGCCGCGCCGCGACAGCGGCCCGCGCCGCCGCGTCGGACATCTTCCCGAAGATCGGGAAATCGATGAAGGCGAAGCGCGCGTCGCCCTTGTGCGCCTCGTAGAACGTCTTGATCACCGGAAAGGTGTTGCGGCAGTGGACGCAATTGTAGTCGAAGAACTCCACCAGCGTCGTGCGCGCGGCCGCCGGGCCGCTCACATAGGCGAGGTTCGGATCGAAGAAGGTCTTCAGCCCCGCCTTGTCGACCGCGGCCTGCCGCGCCTGTTCGGCGCTGTCCTCGTCGTCCTGCTCGCGGTCCTGCAGCTTGGCCGTCACCTCGAGCAGGATCTGCGGATGCGCGAGCAGATAGGCGCGCACCTGGCGTCCGTCGAAGTGCTCGCGCTGCGGGAAATAGCCGAGCGCCGCGGCGCCGAACACGATGCCGATCGCGAGAACGGCACCGCCGAGCGCCCCCAGCAGGGCCGTCTTCCATTGGAAGGCCATGCGACCGCCTAGCGTTGCTGCTGCTGCCGCGCCAGCGGCATGGAGACGGCGACGATGTCGTTGGCGCGCTGCCAGTCCGACGAGCCCTGCGCCAGTCCGTGCTGCGCGCGCTGCGCGAAGACGACCGCCGGGCCGTAGGCGCCGACCGCGTAATAGCGTTCCGCCGTCGCGAGATTCGCCATCGGCTCGTTGCCCATCTGGCTGTACGCCGCCGCCGCCTCGTACCACGCGAACGGATCGTCGTCCTCGCGCTGCAGCGCCGCCTTCAGATTCACCAGCGCCGGCTGCGCCAGGGCCGGCCGTTCGGTCGCGAGCTGCGCCGCAGCCAGCGCGACCCGCAGCTGGGAGGCGTCCGGCATCAGGTCGACGCATTTCTGGAACGCCGCGACGCCGAGCTCGGGCTTGGCCATGCTCACATAGATCTGCCCCAGCACTTCGTAGAAATACGGATTGTTCGGCTCGTCCTTGATCAGGCTGTTGATCTCCGCCAGCGCCTTGGGCAGGTCGGGCTTGCGCGAATAGGCCATGGCGCGGGCATAGCGCGCGGGCTTGCTCATATCGCTCGGCGGATAGCGGTTGAACAGCGTCTGCAGCGGTTCGATATAGCCGGCGAGCTTGGCCTGCAGCATCTCGTATTCATGCTCGACCGCCGGATCCTCGGGCACGTCCTTGTAGGGCGATGCCTCCACCTCGGTCTCCAGGTTGGCGACGCGGTCGCGGCCCATCGGATGGTCGGAGGCATAGGGATCCATGCGGTCCTGCGCCCGCGCTTCCTCGTCGGCGAGCCGCACGAAGGTCGCGAGCAGGCCGCGCGACGATTGATGCGTCTTGTTGAGCAGCTTGATCGCGATCTGGTCGGCGGTCGCTTCCTGCACCCGGCTGAAGGCGTTGAACTGCTGCTCGGCGAGACCTTGACCGCCCATCAGGATCAGCATGCCGGCCTCGCCCGCGCCCGCCGCGATCGCCGCGATGCCGACGATCATCGACAGCAGCATCGGCACCATCGCCTTCTGGATGGCGGCGGAATCGCGCGACAGATGCCCGGCCACGATGTGGCCGGTCTCGTGCGCCATCACGCCTTTGAGCTCCAGCGAGTTCTTGGCGAACATGATCATGCCGCTCTGGATGAACATGTTCTGGCCCTCGGCGACGAAGGCGTTCACCGAGGAATCGTTGACCAGATAGATGTGCACGCCGGCCGGATCGACGCCGCCGGCCTTGAGCAGCGGGTCCTCATAGGAGCGCAGGGCGCGCTCGGTCTCGGTGTCGCGCAGCAGCAGGATGCCTTGCGCCGCCGCCGGGCCGACCTGTATCGCAAGTGCGGTCACGATCCCGAAAAGAAAGGCCAATGGCCGCGCGCGGCGGGAAACCGCATCGCGCAGGACGCGGAAACGGAGCAAAGGGTTGCAAAACGCCAAGGCTTGAACTCTCCTAAAGGTCCCCGCGCCCCTCGTCCGGTGGGGACCGTATGTGGCCGCGGAACCTGCGTCAACGGACGTGCGGCGCCTGTTAACCAGCTGGGAAATATGACACCGATGCTTCGTTTGCGGATATTGGCTTGCGCTTCGAGCCTGCTGCTTCTCTCCGGCTGCTCCTTCGACCTGAACCAGCCGCTGCAGGTCGGCGGCGGCCCCGTCGCTGTCGATCTCACCTCGGGCGGCGGCGGAAGCGGTGGCGGCGGCGGCAAGGCGCTCGTCGTCGGCGACGAGCCCTTCGCGGTGAAGGTGGGGGCCGCGATCCTGCAGCAAGGCGGCTCGGCCGCCGATGCGGCGACCGCGATGTACTTTGCACTTTCCGTAACCTATCCGGTCGCGGCCGGGCTGGGCGGCGGCGGCATCTGCATCCTGCGCGATGGTGCGAGCGGCCGGACCGAGGAATTCGACTTCCTCGCCCGCGACTCCAATGGCGGCGGCGCCTATGCGGTGCCCGGCAATGTCCGCGGCTTCGCGCTGCTGCAGAGCGCCTATGGCACCTTGCCCTGGCAGCGCGACGTGGCGCCGGCCGAAGCCTATGCCTCCGCGGGCTTTCCGATCTCCAAGGCCCTGTCGACGCGTATCGCCACCGCGCAGGACGTGATCCGCCTCGATGCCGCACTCGCGGCCGAATTCCTCGACGAATCCGGCAATGCCAAGCCGGCCGGCAGCATCGTGTCCAATCCCGATCTCGCCCAGACCCTGGCGACGATCCGCACGCAAGGACCGAACGGCTTCTATCGCGGTCCCGTCGGGGCGCGCATCCTCGCCTATTCCTCGTCCCAGGGCGGCGGCCTCACGGTCGCCGAATATGCCCGCTATGCGCCGCAGCGTACGGCGCCCCAAGCCATGCAGCTCGGCAACCAGTATGTCTACCTGCCGTCGCAGAACACCGGTGCGGGCGCCTTCGCGGGCGCGCTGTTCGACACCTTGAACCGCGCCCAGCAGACCAGTGTGGGCGCGAACGACCTGCAGGCCTCCGTCATCGTCGCGGTGAAGCAGGCCCTCGCGCGCTTCAAGGTCAGCAACCTGCCGCAGGATCTCGGCGCCACCGGCTTCGCGGCCACCGACTCGGCCGGCCAGTCCGTCGCCTGCGGCGTGACCATGAACGGCCCCTTCGGCTCCGGCCATAATGCGCAGGGCACCGGCGTGACGCTGGCGCGCGCCCCGTCCTCGGGCGAAGCGGGGCTCGCCGCGGCCTTCCTGACCCCGGTGATCGCGACGGAAGGCAGTGGCACGCTCTCCCTCGCGGGCGTCGGCGCCGGCGGCCCGAACGGCACCGCCGCGATGGGCTATGCCCTGGCGCGGCTCGCCCATGGCGACGGCCTGATCCGCCGCGCCGATCTGCGCTCCACCGGCGTCGCGCCTTACGACACGATCAACGCGATCACCTGCCAGGGCGACGCCTGCGTGGCACTCCCCGACCCCGGCGCCAACGGCCTGGGCGCCGCCGGTGACGCCGGGCCGTAGCAGCGGCTTCCGAGACCTTTTCGCCTCCGTCTTCGCCTTGTCGTCGCGAAGAATGCGCTTGACTTTTTAGTTTTGAAAACGGTTAAATATTCCAGAAATAGTGAAGGATATGGCCATGCTCGACAACGCCCGCGACGAGCGTTCGATCTTCCGCGCCTCGGTGATCTATCAGGACGACCGGGCGGCGCTCGATTGGCTGGCGAAAGCCTTCGGCTTCGAGACCGCGCTGATCATCACCGACGACGCCGGGACGCTCGTCCATGCGGAGATGCAATATCGCGGCGCCCTGGTGATGATCGCGCGCAAATTCGCCGACGCGCTGGAGAGCCCCAAAGCGCTGGGCGGCAAGAGCACGCAGCTGCTGCACGTCCATGTCGACACCGATATCGATGCGCATTTCGCGCGCGCCCGGGATGCCGGCGCCGTCATCCTGCAGGAGCCGTCCGACCAGTTCTACGGCGACCGCACCTATCGCTGCGCCGATCCCGAAGGCCACATCTGGGTCTTCGCGCAGACCGTGAAGGTGTTGACGCTCGGCGAGATGGAGCAGGCGAGCGGCCTGACGCTGCGCGAGACGCTGTGAAGGGCCGTGCGAAGCTCGACACCGTGCTGGCGGCGCTCGCCGATCCGCAGCGCCGCCGCGTGGTCGACCTATTGTCGGAACAGCCGCGTCCCGCCGGCGCGCTGGCCGCGGCGGTCGGCGTCAGCCCGCCGGCGATGAGCCGCCAGCTCCGCCTGCTGCGCCAGTCGGGCTTGGTCGAGGAACGCCATGACGGCCTGGACGCCCGCGTCCGGATCTACAGCCTGAGGCCCGAACCCATGACCGAGCTGAAAGACTGGTTGGCGGAGACCGAGGTCCTGTGGGGCCGCCAGCTTCTCGCCTTCAAGGCGCATGTCGAGAAGCGGCCGAAGGCGGGCCGCAGATGAGCAGCATCCTCGTGTCCGTCCGCGTCCGTGCCGCTCCGCAGGCGGCCTTCGACCTCTTTACGCGCGAGATCGCGCTGTGGTGGCGGCCCAGCCCGCTCTTCCGCTTCACCCCGCGCGACGGCGGCGTGCTGAGCTTCGAGGGCGGGGAGGGCGGCCGTTTCATCGAGACGCTGCCGAACGGCAAGGTGTTCGTGATCGGCCGTATCCTCGTGTGGCAGCCCGGCGCGCGGCTGGTCTTCGGCTGGCGCCAGGCGACCTTCACCAAGGATCAGAACACGCAGGTCGAAGTGCGCTTCGAAGCGGTCGGCGAGGAGACCCGCGTGACGGTGGAGCACACGGGCTGGGACACCGTGCCGGACAGCCACGTCGCGCGCCACACGGCCTCGAACCTCGTCTTCCTGCGCCGCCACGGCGAATACTGGCAGGGCCTGCTCGCGTCGTTCGCGGCAAGAGCGAAGTAGCTTTCCTCCCCCGTAACCACGGGGGAGGAAAGCTCGAGAGGAAAAATTCCGCGCAACGAAATATCGTTCGTTGCAGCGCACAACGTGGACTTATCCCCGCGGCGTGCACGATTTCACCATGCGATCCGCGGCGTCCGCAGGGCGCCCGCGGGGATAACTCCGTGTACGAATTATTTTCCTACAGGCCTTGAACCGAGTCGGTCCAACACCCATCTCGTCTATGTCCCCAAAATTGCATCGCTGCCGTCGGCCCCCCTTGGGAGCCGCTGCAGGCGCGTTTATGCTCGCGCCCACTTCAGGAGGCGCGCCATGATCGTCATCGTTCCTTATCGCCCCGAATGGCCCGCCGAATTCCGCGCCATCGCCGAGCGCCTGCGGGATGCGGGCGGCGATGCGATCCTCGCGATCCATCACATCGGATCGACCGCCGTGCCGGGGCTCGCCGCCAAGGACATCATCGACATCCAGATCACCGTCGCCGCGCTCGACACGCTGCGCCTGCCGTTGCCGGGATTCGTCCGGGGGGCGCCGGTCACCGATCATTGTCCGCCGGGTCTCACCCTTCCGCCCGCCGAGCTCGAGAAGCGCTTCTACAAATCCGAGGCGCGGCCGGCCAATGTGCATGTCCGTGTCGCCGGGCGCTTCAACCAGCGCTATCCGCTGCTCTGCCGCGATTATCTTCGCACCCATCGCGGCGCGGCGGACGCCTATGGCGAGATCAAGCGGCAATTGGCGCGTCTCGTCCCGGACGATGTCGAGGCCTATTACGACGTCAAGGATCCGGTGTTCGACATCATCATGGCCGGCGCCGAGGACTGGGCCGCGAGCACCGGCTGGACTGTGCCGCCGGGCGATTGAGGTCCGTACTCGATAAAATAAAATGTCATGGCCCGCGCCCTTCGACGCCGCCGCAGGCGGCGTCGAAGGGCGCGGGCCATGACAAGTTGTTGATGATGCGACGCCAATTGAGTCCAGACCGTAAGACGCGTCGCCCTCAATGGTTCGACAGCTGCACCGGGTTGCCGTCCGGGTCCTTGCCGTCGCACAGGCTGAAGCCTTCGCCGACGTGCACCTTGCCGAAGGTCGCGCCGCGCGCGACCAGCTTGGCGCGCGTCGCGGCGACGTCCTTGGCGTAGAACACGATCTTGGGGCCTTTGCGACCGGGGGAGGCGGGGCCGGAATGCAGCGCGATGCGGATCGGGCCGGCGGCGAATTCCCGCCAGCCCTTCTCGTCGGTGACGCGTTTGAGCCCGAGCACCTCTTCGTAGAACGCGCTCATCGCGTCCATCTTGCCGGTGAACAGGATGATCCGCGCGAGCTTCATCGCGGCGCTACGACTTGAAGGCCCGCTGCCACCAGCCCTTCTTGGGCGTGGCCGGCTTGGCGTCGTCGTCCTTCGGCGTGGTGTCGATCTCGTTCGCTTCGTTCAGCGACCAGGACGGCGACGACGCCGCGTTCGGGCTGACGCGCGGACGATGATCGCCTGGCGTGGTGTCGATCTCGTCGGGCTCGCCGAACCGGTTCGTGCCGAACGATGCGGGTGTCTGCGAGACCGGCGGCGCCACCACCGCGACCGGCGGCACGATCGGCGTTTCATCGGCCGTCACGGGTGCCTGCTCGTCGCCCTCGGCGAACCGTTCGCGATTGCCGCCGCGGCGGCCGCGCCGGCGCCGGCGCTTGCGGCGCTGGCCGTCCTCGCCCACCGGACCGGGCTGTCCGCCGGTGTCCGGATCTTGCTCGTCCGCGAGCGTCTTGACGCCGGTTTCCATCGACTCCGCACCGGCGTCTTCGCCGATCGCGACCGGTTCTGCGGCGGTGGCTGTCGCATCGCCCTGCGGCCGGGGAGCGCGCTCGTCGCGGCTGCGTCCGCCGCGATTGCGGCCGCCCCGGCGGCGCCGGCGGCGTCCGTCGCCCTGTTCGCCGTCCCGCGGTTCGCGGCGCGGCCGTTCCTGTTCTTCTTCCGGCGCGGCCTCGACCGCGTCGGCGATGACCGCGTCTTCAACCTGGAGCTCTTCCTCCTCGACGTAGTCGGCGTCCTCGTCTTCCATCGGCGCCGTGCTCATCGTGGCGAGGGCCGGGCGCGGGAAGTCTTCCGGATTGCGATGGCCGACGCGGTCGATCTCGAAGGCGCCCGCCATCAGCTCGGCCTTGGGCTCGAAATTGATGGTGATGGAATATTCGCTCTCCAGCCGCGACAGCTCGCGCCGCTTCTGGTTCAGCGTGTAGATCGCGACGTCGCTGGCGACGCGGACCGTCAGGCCCTCGGCGCGCTGCTTCTGCGCCTCTTCCTCCAGGCCGCGCAGCACGCGCAGCGAGGTGGATTCGACCGAGCGCACGATGCCCTGGCCGCCGCAATGCGGGCAGGGGACGGTCGAGCCCGCGACGACGCCGGCGCGCAGGCGCTGGCGGCTCATCTCCAGGAGGCCGAACTGGCTGATCTTTCCGATCTGGATGCGGGCGCGGTCGTTCTTCACCGCGTCGCGGATGCGCTTCTCGACGTCGCGGTCGTTGCGTCCGTCCTCCATGTCGATGAAGTCGATGACGATCAGGCCCGCGAGGTCGCGCAGCCGGAGCTGCCGTCCGATCTCCTCGGCGGCTTCGAGATTGGTCTTGCGCGCCGTCTCCTCGATGGAGTGCTCGCGCGTCGCCCGGCCGGAGTTCACGTCGATCGAGACCAGCGCCTCGGTCTGGTTGATCACGATATAGCCGCCGGATTTCAGCGTGACGGTCGGCGAGAACATCGCGTCGAGCTGCGCCTCGATGTGGTAGCGCTGGAACAGCGGCACCGGCTCGCCATAGGGCTTCACGTTCTTGGCATGGCTGGGCATCAGCATGCGCATGAAGTCCTTGGCGTTGCGGTAGCCCGCCTCGCCCTCGACCGTGATGTCGGCCACGTCCTTGTTGTAGAGGTCGCGGATGGCGCGCTTGATCAGGTCGCCTTCCTCATAGACGCAGGCCGGCGCGATGGAGTTGATCGTGGTCTCGCGGATCGTGTCCCACATGCGAAGGAGGTATTCGTAGTCGCGCTTGATCTCGACCTTGCTGCGGTTCTCGCCCGCGGTCCGGATGATCAGGCCCATCCCCTCGGGCAGCTCGAGCGCCTGCGCGGCCTCTTTCAGCCGCTTGCGGTCGCCGGCATTGGTGATCTTGCGGGAGATGCCGCCGCCGCGGGGCGTGTTGGGCATCAGCACGCAATAGCGGCCGGCCAGCGACAGATAGGTGGTCAGCGCCGCGCCCTTGTTGCCGCGCTCTTCCTTGACGACCTGGACGAGGATGATCTGGCGCCGCTTGATGACTTCCTGGATCTTGTAGTGGCGCCGCTTCACCCAGCGCTGCGAGGGGCGCTGCGCCTGCAGCGGCTGGGCATGCTCGCCTTCCGCAGCGGCCGGCTGTTCACCGTCGAGCGGCTGCTCCGACGCGGTCTGGATGTCGGGCACGTTCTCCGTGACTTCGGGAACCGGGGTCTCGACGTGGAAGCCGTCCTCGGCCGGAACGTGGGAGGCCGCGGCTGCGGCGGTCTGCTCGTCGACGACGCCGGCTTGGTCTTCGGCTTCGGCGACCGCGTCGATCTCCTCGTCTTCATGGCTGTGATGGACATGCGCCGGCGGGACGTCGTGCTCGTCTTCGTCGTCCTCCTCGTCCTCGTCTTCTTCATCGTCTTCGTCATCGGCCGCGGCGCCGGGATGCTCGAAGACGTCCTCGTGTTCGTCGTCGGAACTCGCCAGGGCCGGATGTTCCGGCTCCGGACCGTCCTCGGTCGGCAGCGCGTCCTCGGCCGCGGGCGCCGCTTCGGCGGTCTCCTCGCCGGCCGGAGCCACTTCGACCTCGTCGCCTTCCTCTTCTTCTTCCGGAAGCGGCGGCTTGGGGCCGGAGGAGATCTCGAAGGACTCGATGTCGTCTTCCGAGCGGCGCCGGGCTTCGGCCTCCTGCTCGGCGATCAGCGCCTGCCGGTCGGCGATCGGGATCTGGTAGTAGTCGGGGTGGATTTCCGCGAAGGCCAGGAAACCCTGGCGGTTGCCGCCATATTCGACGAAGGCAGCCTGGAGCGACGGCTCCACGCGCGTCACCTTGGCGAGATAGATGTTGCCTTTGAGGGGCCGCCGCGTCGCGGCCTCGAAATCGAATTCTTCGACTTTGTTACCGTCTAGGACGACGACCCGGGTCTCTTCCGGGTGGCTGGCATCGATCAGCATACGCTTGGGCATGGGATTCTCCGTGCGGCCGCGCACCGTCTGCCGCGCTTATGCGCGCCGGGCAGAGGATGGACCGCGTTGTTGGGGACATGCGCCGGGCCACCGCCGCCCGCAGCTCTGCTGCGGAATCGGGACGAAGGGCTCGCGCTGTGTCGGTCATCACAAAATAAACTTCAGCCGGCCGGGCCGGCGGCGGGATGCTGCTGCAATGGAAGGATTCCTGCGCTCGGGCCCCGCTCGACAAGGACGAGGGAGCCGGCCGGCGCGATCTCCGGACCACCGCACCGAAAAGCCCGGACACCCCTGTGTCCGGCCGGCGCAGCATGAACATGTTGTAGGGTCGCTCCGCCGCAACGGCAAGAGGAACCCACGGATTCATTGTAAAAGGCCTCAGGTGCTAAGGATTCGTAAATGGTTTACACCCAGTTTCCACAGGGTGGGCGCGGGTAATCCATGATGAATCGCCGCTTGACCATAATCCTAGGCGCCGTCGGCCTGGCAGGCGCTGCCCTGGTAACGGCGGCGATCGGCGCGGATCCCGACGCCGCGAAGGCGGGCGACGACCTTATCTCGCACATCCTGAAGGATGACCGCCCCAATCCGGTTCCGCCGCCTGCCGCGAAGCCATTGGCCGCCAAGCCGTCCGCCGGCCCGGTTCCGATCGTCATGAGCGCCCGGATCGGCGAGCATGCCGACCGCACGCGCTTCGTGGTCGAGATGTCCGATCCGGTGCAGATGCGGGTCTTCACCTTGGCCAACCCGGATCGCGTCGTGATCGACATGCCGGCGGTGCAGTGGCACCTCGACGGCCCGCCGCGCCCGACCGGCAATGGCGCCGTGAAGAGCTACCGCTATGGCTTGTTCCGCTCGGGCAATTCGCGGTTTGTCATCGACCTGAACAAGCCCATGAAAGCCGGAGACCCGCTCGTCCTGCCGCCCAGCGGCGGCTATGGCTACCGCGTCGTGATCGACCTCTTTCCCGCCACGCCCGATCAGTTCGAGCACAATTCCGGCTGGCCCGCCGACCTGAAGGCGCGCGAAGCCGCCGCCGAGCAGCTCGCCGCCCTGCCGCCCGCCCCGGCGCCGGTGCTGGAGCAGAAGCGCATCGTGGTCATCGATGCCGGCCATGGCGGCATCGACTCCGGCACCAGCGGCGTCAATGGGTTGATGGAGAAAGATCTTGTATTGGATGAAGCGCTGCGGCTCGGCCGCGAGCTTGCCCGGCGCGGCTATACCGTCCACCTGACCCGCGACACCGACGTGTTCATTCCCTTGCGCGAGCGCGTCAGCATCGCGCGCTCCTGGCACGCCGACCTGTTCATCTCCCTGCATGCCGATTCCAATCCCGATCCCAACGTCAACGGACTGTCGATCTACACGCTGTCCGATTCCGGCTCCGACCGGGAGGCGGCGGCGCTGGCGCGCAAGGAGAATCAGTCGGACGTCATCGCCGGCGTCGATCTCGGCGGCGGCAACTCGACCGTGGCGCCGATCCTGATCGACCTGGCCCAGCGCGACACCATGAATCGTTCGTCACGTTTCGCGACCGGCGCGGTCTCCCTGCTGACCGGCGCAACGGACATTTTGCCGCGCCAGCCCCACCGCTCGGCCGGTTTCGTCGTCCTCAAGGCGCCGGACGTGCCCGCCGTGCTGGTCGAGCTGGGCTACCTTTCGAACGCGGGCGATGCCGACCAGATGAACACGGTGCGCTGGCGCACCGGCGTGGCCAACGCCCTGGCCTCGGCGGTCGAAGGCTATTTCCGGGGCGGAACTCCATAGCGGCACGCGTCTGTGACCGGGGCGGGACGGGGCGCCGCCGACCAGAAAACGAATACCTTCCCAGCGCCACATTCGGCCGATAAGAAGGCGGCCAGCAGAGGGATCAGCAGGGCATGTTCCGGCGCATTCTTGCCTATATCGGCCTCGCCATCGGCGTCCTCGCCGCCGCCGGCGTCCTGGCTGCCGTCGTCGGCATCTACTGGCTCACCCGCGACCTGCCCAGCGTCGAGACGCTGCGCGACTACACGCCGGCCGTCACCACCCGGGTCTATGCCGGCGACGGCACGCTGCTGGGCGAATATGCCCGCGAGCGCCGCATCTTCGTGCCGATCTCCTTCGTGCCCAAGCGGATCATCCAGGCCTTCACCTCGGCCGAGGACAAGAATTTCTACAACCACCCCGGCATCGATCCGTCGGGCATCGTGCGCGCCGGCCTCAAGGACATCGTCAACGTCTTCCAGCACCGCAGGCTCGAAGGCGCCTCGACCATCACCCAGCAGGTCGCCAAGAACTTCCTGCTCAACAGCGACGTGAAGTTCAGCCGCAAGATCAAGGAGGCGATCCTCGCCATCCGCATCGACGCGACCTACTCCAAGGACAAGATCCTCGAGCTCTATCTCAACGAGATCTATCTCGGCGAGAACTCCTACGGCGTCGCCGCCGCGGCGCTGAACTATTTCGGCAAGTCGCTCGACGAGCTCGACATCGCCGAGGTCGCCTTCCTCGCCTCGCTGCCCAAGGCGCCGTCGCAGTTCGATCCGGTGCGCAACCACCAGGGCGCGCTCGACCGGCGCAACTGGGTGATCGGCCAGATGGAGCAGAACGGCTACATCTCGGCCGAGGAAGCGCGTGCCGCCCAGGCCGAGCCGCTGGTCACCCAGACCCGCGCCGCCGGCTCGCAGACCGAGGACGCCGACTATTTCGTCGAGGAGGTCCGCCGCGAGCTCCTCGCCCGCTATGGCGAGCAGGCGCTCTATGACGGCGGGCTGCAGGTCCGTTCCACGCTCGATACCGCGCTGCAGAACTACGCGGTGAACGCGCTGCGCGCCGGGCTGGTGCGCTACGACCGCCGCCACGGCTGGCGCGGCGCGGTCAGCAATATCGCCGTCTCGGGCAATTGGCGCGACACATTGAAAGCGGTCGAGAACCAGTCGGGCATCGAGGCCTGGCGTGTCGCGGTGGTCCTCGCCTTCGACGGCAATGACGCACAGATCGGCCTCAACGACGGCACGACGGCGACGATCCCATGGAGCGAGCTCACCTGGGCCCGCCACGAGCTCAAGAATTCGCCCTCCGCCGGCCCGACGCCGCAGCGTCCGTCGGACGTCTTCAAGATCGGCGACCTCATCTATGTCGAGCCCTTGCCCGACAAGCCGGGACAATACGGCCTGCGCCAGGTGCCGGAGATCAATGGCGGCATCGTCGCGATGGATCCGCACACCGGCCGCGTCCTCGCGCTCTCGGGCGGCTTCTCCTATGCCTCGAGCCAGTATGACCGCGCCTTCCAGGCGATGCGCCAGACCGGCTCGTCCTTCAAGCCTTACGTCTACGCTGCCGCCCTCGACAACGGCTACACGCCGGTGAGCAAGGTGCTCGACGCGCCGTTCGAGATGAACGACGGCTCGGGCAAGATCTGGCGGCCGAAGAATTTCGAGAAGCACTATCTCGGCATGACGACCTTGCGCCGCGGCATCGAGCTGTCGCGCAATCTCATGACCATCCGCCTCGCGCAGGCCGTCGGCATGGACAAGGTGGTGCAATACCCGATCCGCTTCGGCGCCTATGACAAGCTCCCGCCGCTGTTGTCGAACTCGATCGGTTCAGGCGAGACCACGCTGCTCAAGCAGGTGACGGGCTATTCGGTGTTCGTGAACGGCGGCAAGCGCATCGTCCCGTCGCTGATCGATCGCATCCAGAACCGCAACGGCACGACCATCTGGCGCCATGACGGCCGCGCCTGCGACGGCTGCAACATCGCCGACTGGCACGGCCAGGCCGAGCCGCTGCTCGCCGACACGCGCGAGCAGGTGCTGGACCCGCAGACCGCCTACCAGATCGTCTCGTTGCTGGAGGGCGTGGTGCTGCGCGGCACGGGCCGCTCCGTCCTTGCCGTCGGCAAGCCGCTGGCCGGCAAGACCGGCACCTCGAACGAGTCCAAGGACGTCTGGTTCGTCGGCTTCTCGCCCGACCTCGTCTGCGGCGTCTATGCCGGCATGGACAATCCGCGCACCCTGGGCGGGGTGGAGCAGGGCGCCACGGTCTCGGCGCCGATCTTCCGCGACTTCATGAAGGGCGCTTTGTCGAACACGCCGGGCATCCCGTTCCGCGTCGCGCCGGGTGTCGAGATCGTCAATGTCGACTATCACAGCGGCGTGCCGACGCCGGGTGGCATCCCGGAAGTCTTCAAGCCCAATACCGCGCCGGGCGAGCCCGACGCGCCGGGCGCCGAGGTCGGCGCCACGCCCTTCGCCGGCACCGCCCCGCCGGCCAACCCGACCGAAGGCGCCCCGACCGTCGACCCCGGCAATGGCGGGCTGTACTGAGTCTTTTCCAACCTCCCCTTGTGGGGAGGTCGACGCGCACGCGCCATTGTCATCCCCGGCCGAGCGATGCGTCAGCATCGCGCGGGGAAGGGGACCCAGGTAGTCCGGCAAATCCGGTGCGTGCCGATAGGCCTGGGTCCCCTTCCCCTCGCGTCGCTCCGCGACACGCGGCCGGGGATGACAACAGTGCTTGCTTTACGAAGTTGCCTTCACTGCCTATATCAGCGCCCGGAGAACCCCATGCGCCCCGAAATCGCCCGTACCGTCGAAGAGATCCAGCAGGCCGTCGCCCTGCTGAGGAGGCATCTTTGACTGGGACAACGCCCTGCGCCGCCTCGACGAGCTGAACGCCAAGGCCGAAGATCCGGCCATCTGGAACAATCCGCAGAACGCCCAGAAGCTGATGCGGGAGCGTCAGAAACTGGAATCGTCCCTGGGCGCCGTGCGCGGCCTCGAGAACGAGCTCGCCGACGCCCAGGGCCTGCTCGAGATGGCCGAGGCGGAGAATGACGCCTCGATGGTCGCGGACGCCGAAGCCTCCGTCGTCGATCTGCACAGGCGCGCCGAGCAGCAGCGCCTGCAATCGATGCTCAGCGGCGAAGCCGACGGCAACGACACCTATCTCGAGATCCATGCCGGCGCCGGCGGCACTGAGAGCCAGGATTGGGCCTCGATGCTCGAGCGCATGTACACGCGCTGGGCGGAGAAGCACGGCTACAAGGTCGAATATCTGGAAGAGAGCGAAGGCGAAGGCGCCGGCATCAAATCGGCGACAATCCTGATCAAGGGCGACAATGCCTATGGCTGGCTGAAGAGCGAGCAGGGCGTGCACCGTCTGGTGCGCATCTCGCCCTTCGACTCCGCCGCGCGCCGCCACACCAGCTTCTCCTCGGTGACGGTCTATCCGGTGATCGACCAGACGATCGAGATCGACATTCCCGAAAAGGATGTGCGCATCGACGTCTATCGCGCGAGCGGCGCCGGCGGGCAGCACGTCAACAAGACCGAGTCCGCAGTGCGCATCACGCATCTGCCGACCGGTATTGCCGTAGCCTGCCAGACCGAGCGCTCGCAGCACCAGAACCGTGCCAATTGCTGGGATATGCTGCGCGCCCGTCTCTATGAGATCGAGCTCAAGAAGAAGCAGGAAGAGACCGGCGCCTTCGTCGGCGAGAAATCGGAAATCGGCTGGGGGCACCAGATCCGTTCCTATGTGCTGCAGCCCTATCAGCTCGTGAAGGACCTGCGCACTGGAGTCGAAAGCCGCACGCCGTCCGACGTGCTCGATGGTGACATCGACCCCTTCATGGCCGCCGCGCTGGCGCAGGCGGTGGGCGGCAAGGCGAAAGAGCCGATCGAGGATCTGGAATGAGTTTTCCTCCCCCGCGCAGGCGGGGGAGGAAACCCGCGTTTCTAGAACCGCGTTTCGACCACGCGCGAGCCCGGGAGCACGCCGCCTTCGCGATCATCTTCCCAGCGCGCCGAGATCGCCGCGGCGACCGCGACGACGGCGCCGAACAACAGCGCCAAGGCCGTCCACAGACTCGCATAGGCCGCAGCCTTGCGCGCCGCCTCTGCGGTCTTGACTTCATCCTCGCGGATGCGGTTCTCGACCTGGGTGACGCGCGCTTGCGCCGCGCCGAAGGTAAGCCCGGTATCGGTCGACACCAGCCGCGCCAGCTGCGTGCGATCTTCCCCGGATAGCGTGCCGCCATTGGCCAAGCCGACCGTCAGGATGCGCCCCGCTTCCGCCTTGTCGGCACCGAGACTGCGCGTCACGGACGGCAGCGCCGTCGTCGTCACCGCTGTGGTCGGCGCGGCGGTGTTGGCGTTGTTCAGGAATACCGGTGCGCCGTCCGCCGGCGCGGCCGGGGCCGGCTCGTTCGCGGTGGACGCGTCGCTCGGCGCCGCCGGCGTCGGCTCGCTCGTCGGCGGCATCGCATCCGTCGCGGTGCCGTTGTCGGCCTGGGCGTATCGGCGCCAGGAGAGTGCGGCCTGCGCCGCCGTTGCCGGACGGAACAGCGTGTCGACCCAGTAAGAGGTCGTGACCGGCTGCGTGGCGTTTTCGCCGCGGCCGCCGCTCGCGCCGGACGAGGCGAGCGCGCCGTTCACCGCGCCATTCGTCGCGGCCGAGCCGGCGACCAGCACCGACAGTGCGACGATCGTCGCGGTGGCCACGACGGCCAGCGCCCAGGACACGAGCCCATGGGTGCCGGCGCGGAATTCCTCTTCGCGGCTCGTTTCGAGCGCCGGGCCGATCATCCGTCCGACGACATGGCCGCCCACCGCGAAGCCGAAGGCCTGCGCGACGAGGAAATACACCGCGCCGAGCGTCAGGAAGGTCGTGGCGCCGCTCGTGGTCGCGTGGCGGACGGTGACGAGCGAGAGGCCCACGCCCGAACCCAGCGTAAGGAGGAGAAAGGTGACGCCGGTGGCGATGAGCGCGCCGGCGAAGGCGGCGCTCCATGAGAAGCGCCGCGGGTTTTCGTCGGTGATGATGGCGGTGCTGTCTTCGCCGAGAACGGTGGTGACGGGCATGATGAGATCCCCCTGCTTGATTATGTGGCTAGCGGTCAAACGAATGGGCACCCGCGTTGTTCCGTCCTGCCGCAAAAGCGTGCAACCCGCGCGCGCCGCTGGAACTATTCCGCGCGCTCTTGATTACCTCGCCGACTTTACCAACGGGGAATTTGCATGCGCTCTCTGCTGCTTTGGCTTATCGGCATCCCGATACCGATCATCATCATCCTCTGGCTGCTGACCGGCCACGCCTGAAAACAAAAGCCCCGCCACGAAAACCCGTGGCGGGGCCAGCTGTTCTCTACAATTCTGGCAGGCCTATTTCGCCGGTACGAGGCCCGGTCCCACGATCGGGCGGCTCGCATCGCTCGCCAGCGGACGAGTCACCATCGCGGAGATCGCGGACGGCGTGTTGGACGGCGCGGCGGGTGCGGGCGCCGGACTGGCGCGGAATTCGTTCGTCTTGCGGCCGGCATCTTCCGCCAGCGGGTTGTCGGCGTGACGGCAATTGCCCTCGAAGAACGCGCCGGTCTCCACCGCGAAAGCTTCGTGCAAGATGTTGCCTTCGACATGGCTGGTCGCGCAGAGCAAGACCTTGCGGGCGCGGATGCTGCCCTGGACGCGGCCGCGGATCGTGACCTCTTCGGCCATGATCTCGCCGTTGATGAATGCCTTGTCGCCGATCACCAGCCCGGCGGAATGCACATCGCCCTCGACGCGGCCGTCGATCTGGATGTCGCCGGTCGAGGTCAGCGTACCGGTCACGACCAGGTCGGCGCTGATGATCGACGGCGCCGAGGAGCGGGCCGCGCGCTTGGCGGGCGGAACGTTCATCGCGGGCGCGGGGGGAGGGGTCTCTTTCTTACTCGAAAACATGGCGGCCAGCCTCGATAAAGGTGCTCGGGTTTCTCACAACATTGTCGTACCAGACCTCATAATGGACATGTGGTCCGGTACTGCGCCCCGTCGATCCGAGCCTTCCGATCGCCGAGCCCTTGGCCACCTTAGCGCCGACATGGACAAGAATCGATGACATGTGTCCGTACCGGGTATGGATTCCGAAACCATGGTCAATTTCAACCATATTGCCGTAACCGCCGCGGTCGCCGGCATAGACCACGGTGCCCGGCGCGGTCGCCGCGATCGCGGACCCCCAGGGTCCCGCGAAGTCGATGCCGGGATGGAAGGAATAGCGCCCGGTGAACGGATCGATCCGCGCCCCGAAGCCGCTGGTGCGCTCGAACTGGCTGCCGAAGACCGGGGTCGTCAGCGGGATGTGCCGCATCGCCGACAGCAGCGTGTTCATCTGGTCCAGCACCGCCGACGCGCGCAGATAGGCGTTCGAGAAATTCTGGTCGGCAATGCCTTCGATGTGGGTCTCGCCCAGCGGCCAGTCTGGTCCGCCGACGCCTTCGACCGCCGCCAGCCGGCGGGTGTAGTCGTCGGGGTTGAGGCCGGTGCGGCGGATGACGGTCTGGAGCTGCGCGACGCCCTCGGCCGCCTCGCCCTGGGTCCGCGCCATGAGCTGGGTCTCGATCGTCCCGATTCGCGCGACGCGATAGGTCTGTTCGGCCAGCACGCGCAGCGCCGGATGCTGCACATAGGTCGCGGCCTGCGGCATCGCCGCATGCGGCGTGCCGGTCCCGAACAGCAGGCCCTTGAGATGGTCGACCGCGCCGCCGAAATCCAGGAAGCTCGCCTTGGTGGGCTTGGCGGTCCGCGGCTGGGGCGCCGGCGGACGCGGCATCACCGGCACGTCCGAGGAGCCGGACGCATCGATCGGCGCGGCGCCGGCAGGGGCCGGAGAGCCCTCGATCTCGTCGCTCGGCGCGCCATTGTCGCTGCCTTCGGCCGGCGCGCTCTCGGTGCCGGCACGGACCTGGTTGCCGTTGAGGGCCGCAATCGTCGACTCGACCTGACGCTTGCGGTCGAGGAATTTCATGATGGTGTTCTGCTTGATCTGCAGCTCGTCCGCCGTCGCCTTGAAGCGGTCCTCGGCGGAGACCAGCGCGCCGTTCAGCTCGTCGAAGGCAAGCTGCTGGTCCGCGACGCGGTTCTCATAGGCGGACTGCATCTGCGAATAGCGCCGGTCCTTCGCCGCGATGATGCGGTCCTTGAAGATGACGTTGACGGTGGCGAAGGCGACCCAGCCCAGGAAGATCAGCGACAGGCCGGCCATCGTGGCCTGCAGCGTCGGGCCGAAGGTGAAGAATTGAACCCGCCCATCGCTGCGGATGTAGATCTGGCGCTCCGGAAACGTCTCATGGAGCCAAGCCCAGACGCGCGCGAGGAGCGTCCCTGCCATGCCAACATGTCCCTTGTTTGCGTCTTGCGCGCCAACCCCAACCGGACGCATTTCACCCAGTTGTCGGCGCCGAATCAAGCTTTTACCCCAGAAAAACGATCTTGAGGTTAACCGTGGTCCGAAGCCCTTTTTGGGGTAATGGGGCTTCATTTGAGCGCTTTCGCCGCAGCCAGCACGTCCGCGACATGGCCGGCGACCTTAACCTTGCGCCAGATGTTGCGGATGACACCATGGCCGTCGACCAGGAAGGTCGCCCGCTCCATGCCCATATATTTGCGGCCATACATGCTTTTCTCCACCCAAACCCCGTAATCCTCGGCCGTTTTTGTCTCCGGGTCCGAGGCGAGCGCGATCTTCAGTTTGTATTTGGCCTTGAACCGGTCATGGCTGGCCGTGCTGTCCTTCGAGACGCCGATGACGGTCACGCCCAGCGATTCGAACGTCTTGTGGCTTTCCGAGAAGCCAACGGCTTCCTTGGTGCATCCCGCCGTATCGTCCTTGGGATAGAAATACAGGACGTAGGGTTTTCCCTTGAGTGCGGCGCTCGATACGTCAGCGCCGCCGTCCCCCGCAAGACGAAACTTGGGAGCCTTGTCGCCGGGCGCGAGTTCCATGGGGTCTCCAAAGTGGCGGAAGGCCGTTTACCCGGCCCTTAACTATGGGCCATAAGCTGATAGCCGATCCGGCGGCATGGGGAAAGCCGCGGCCGGATTTATGCGCAGTTTTCCGGGGGTTAGAGGTAGAGGTTCCTTGGCCCAAGACCCCATCATCGGCGCGCCCGCCAGCCCGCCCCGAAAGGCCGCCAGGATGAGCCTCGCCGAGGCCTGGAACGCGACCTTCATCGGCCGCTACGTGAAGTCGCACCACATCAGCCGGACCGCGCTGGTGCTGACCGGCCTTGGCGTTGCGGTTCTGTTCTTTGTGGTCGGCGCCGCGCTTCGCCTTCTGATCGGGCCGATCTCGCTGGGCCCGCTCTCGGGGCAGATCTCCCAGGCCCTCGCCCAGGCGCTTCCCGGCATCACCGTCAAATACGACCAGGCCGCCGTCGAGTGGTCGCGCGAGCAGGGGCGGGTGAATCTCGTCGTGCTGGGCGCAAGGGTGTTCGACTCCCGCGGCCGGATCATCGCCCAGGCGCCCCAGGCCGACATCGATCTCGCGGCCCAGCCTTTTCTCCAGGGCAATCTCGTCGTGACCCGCATCACGCTGGTCGGCGTGCAGCTCACCATGGTGCGCAACAAGGACGGCACGCTGCGGCTCGGCGTCGAGCATGACGAGAGCCAGCGCGACATCATCAGCCGCATCACCGACGCCATCAACAAGAACAGCTCGGGCGCCTCGGCGCTGCAGAGCTTCGCGATCCGCGACGCCCGCGTCGCCTTCCTGGACGAGACGACGGGCCTCTTCCTCGTCGCGCCGAAGGCCGACGTCCGCATCGCCGATTCCGGCCCCAACCTGGTGACGTCGCTGGAAGCCGATATCGAGGTCACCGGCCAGGCCGCGCATCTCTCCGGCGAGATGACATTGCCGCCCAAGGGCGGACCGGTCAGCGGGCGCCTGGCGGTCCAGCATCTCGACATCGCCGCGCTCGGCCGCAACGCCGGGATGTTCAGCTTCCTCAAGAGTCTCGCGATGACGGCGGACTTCGCGTCGAACTTCTCTATCCAGGGGACGCATCTCCTGCAGGCGGATTTCACCCTGACCGGCGGCGGCACGGCTGCCGTCGTCGGCGTGCGCAAGGCGATGAAGGTCCGCTCGCTGCACCTGGCGGGACGCTACGACCGCGCCGGCGGACGCGTGATCATCCAGGACGCTTCGCTCGACGCCGATCAGCTCCAGGCCCATATCGTCGGCGGGCTCGGCTTCTTCTATGACAACAGCGGCGCGATCGCGCGCCTCGGTGTCGATCTTACCGCCGACAAGACGGCGCTGACTCTGCCCGGCGTCTTCGCGCAGCCGGTGTTCATTCCGCTGGCGACGCTGCACGGCAGTTACCTGCCTGCGACGCATGATATCCTGATCGACAAGCTCGGCACCTCGGGCGGCGCCCTGCTCCTGGCGACGTCGGGCAAGATCACGCTGGTGGACAATCAGTCGCCGGTGATGGCGCTGAAGGGCCAGATCGAATCCCTGGCGATCCGCGATCTGCTGCACTACTGGCCGATCGGTGTCGGTGAGGGCGCCCGGGTCTGGATCGGCGAGAACATCTTCTCCGGCACGCTGGGACCCATCGTGTTCGAGACGCATCTGCCGGCAGGTGCCTTCGACCTTCCGGGCCTGCCCGACGGCGCGCTGCTGATGAGCTTTCCGATCTCCAACGCGGAACTCAGCTATGTCCACGGCCTGACCCATATGACGGGCGTCTTCGGCAGCGCCAGGCTGACCGGCAACACCTTCGCAGCCGACATCGCGCGGGGCCGCATTGGCCCGCTGCTGGTGAGCAAGGGCCATGCCGCGATTCCCGACCTCAGCGCGGCCAACTCGATCGGCGACATCGCCGCCCATGTCGACGGCTCTCTGACCGATATCCTCAAGCTGACGGATCTCAAGCCGCTGAACTATGCGACGCGCTTCGGCATCGATCCGGCCGCGACGGCGGGCAAAGCCGCGGTCGATCTGAGCTTCCATGTTCCGATGCGCCGCGAACTGAGCGTCGATGCCATCGGCATCTCGATCAAGGCAGTCGCAACCGGCTTCGGCATCTCGCTGGGTAAGAACACGCGGCTCAATGACGGCGCGATGACCTTCGACGTCGACAACAGCCATCTGCACGCCGGCGGCACCGTGGCGCTGGCCACCTCGCGCCTTGCCGTCGACTGGGTCGAGGATTTCAAGACCGCCGATCCCGTGACGACGCGGATCGGCGTGAAGGGACAACTCGACCAGGCCGGCCGCGAAGCGCTCGGCCTGCGCTCCGCCGATTTCCTCAAAGGGCCCGTCGGCATCGTCGCCACGCTGACCGGCCGCCGCGGTCAGCTCGGCACCGCCGACATGAATCTGGACCTCACGCCCGCGACGATGGCGGCGGATCTGGTGGGCATCAACAAGCCGGCCGGCTTCCCCGCCTCGGCGCACGTCGTCGCGACCTTCGGGCCGCGCAGCGCGATGCGTTCCGCCAATGTCACCATCGCCGGCCCCAGCCTCCAGGCCGCGGCGACGCTCGATTTCGACGACAATGGCAAGCTGGTGTCGCTGAACGCGCCAGCGGTCCGCTCCGGTGCGTCCAACGACTTCGCGCTGGTCTTCAGCCGCGGCCCGGCCGGCGTCGAGGTGATCCTCAAAGGCCGTTCGCTCGACGGCACCCAGATCGCGCGGCGCGGCAGCGGCACCGGCAATGCGAACGGCAAAGCCGGCGCCGCCGATACCTTCGACGAGCCGTTCCACATCAATGCGAAGCTCGATCGCGTCGCCTTGCGCAACAATGTCGCCATCGCGGCCTTCGCGCTCGACGTCACCGGCGTGGCGGACCGGCCGGCGACGATGACGCTCGGCGGCCGCATCGGAAAAGCCGCCATCGCCGGCACCATCGCGCCCGCCGGCCCCGACCGCCGCGTGAGCATCACGACCGGCGATTTCGGGACGCTGGCTCGCGGCCTGTTCGGCTTCGCGAGCATCAAGGGCGGCAAGCTCGATCTCCAGGCGACCCTGCACGGCTCCGCCGCCGCGCCCGCCGCCGACGACGCGACGACCAACGACTATGGCGGCGTGGTGAAGCTCGACGATTTCCGCCTGCTCAACCAGCCTTTCCTCGCTCGCCTGTTCAGCGCCGGTTCGCTGATCGGCTTCGGCAACCTGCTGCAAGGCGGCGGCATCGCGGTCGACGAGCTCAAAGTGCCGTTCGGCGCCAACAATGGCGTGCTCGCCATCCACGACGCGCGTGCGTCGGGTCCTGCCATAGGCATCAGTGCGGAGGGCTATATCGACCGGCCGAAGAACCAGATCGCGTTGAAGGGCACGCTGGTCCCGCTGTTCGGGCTCAACAGCGTGCTGGGCGTGATCCCGCTGGTCGGTGAGCTGCTCGTCTCCAAGCCGGGCGAGGGCATCATCGGCATGACCTACGCGGTCAGCGGCGACGCCGACGAGCCGAAGATCAGCATCAATCCGCTGTCGATGGTGACGCCGGGCATCCTGCGCCGGGTCTTCGAAGGCAAGATGCCCGACGCCGCCAACGCGCCGTCGAACAACCAGGCGCCGGCGGCACCGACGACAGCAACACCGCCGAAGCCATAAGCTCAGTTGTCATCCCCGGCGAGCAGTGCGCGCAGCGCGCTGCGAGGGAAGGGGACCCAGGTGGCTACCACCGTCACAGTGTTTCCGACCTGGGTCCTTCCCTCGCCGTGCTGCGCACGGCTCGCCGGGGCTGACAAGCGAGCTATTGCGGCCTCACCAGCACATGCTTCTTCTTGCCGCTCGACAGCTTCAGCACGCCATCCGCGGTCAGCGCGCCGGCATCGATCTGCAGCCGGGGATCGCTCACCGCGACGTCGTTCAGCCTGAGCCCGCCATTGGTGATCAGCTTGCGCGCTTCGGAGTTCGACGCCGCCAGCCCCGTCGCCACGGCGAGGTTCAGCACCCCGTCGGGCAACGCCAGCGTGAAGGTCGGCAACCCTTCCGCCAGCGCGCCTTCCTCGAAGGTCCGCCGCGCCGTCTCCGCCGCCTCGTCCGCCGCGGCGCGGCCGTGCAGCACCGCCGTCGCCTCGGTGGCGAGGATCTTCTTCGCCTCGTTCAGCTCGGCGCCCTGCAGCGCCTCCAGCCGCGCGATCTCGTCCGGGGGCATGTCGGTGAACAGCCGCAGGAAGCGGCCGACATCGCCGTCCTCGGTGTTGCGCCAGAACTGCCAATAGTCGTAGACGCTGAGCATCTCCTTGTTCAGCCACACCGCGCCCGAGACGCTCTTGCCCATCTTGGCGCCCGAGGACGTCGTGATCAGCGGCGTCGACAGCGCGAAGAGCTGCGCGCCTTCCATACGGCGGCCCAGGTCGATGCCCGACACGACATTGCCCCACTGGTCCGAGCCGCTGGACTGCAGCCGGCAGCCATAGCGCTTGTAGAGCTCGACATAGTCATAGGCCTGCATGATCGAGTAGTTGAACTCGAGGAACGACATCGGCTGCTCGCGGTCGAGCCGCAGCTTCACGCTCTCCATCGTCAGCATGCGGTTGACCGAGAAATGCTTGCCGACCTCGCGCAGGAACGGAATGTATTCGAGCTTGTCGAGCCATTCCGCGTTGTCGACCATGATCGCGTCCGTCGGTCCGTCGCCGAATTTGAGCAGGTGCTTCACCCCGCCCAGCATCGACTGCTTGTTGGCCTCGATCTGCTCCGGGGTCAGGATCAGCCGCGTCTCGTCCTTGCCGGAGGGATCGCCGGCCTTGGTCGTGCCGCCGCCCATCAGCAGGATCGGCCGGTGCCCGGCCTGCTGCAGCCGGCGCAGCGTCATGAGCTGCACCAGGTTGCCGATATGCATCGACTTGGCGGTGCAGTCGAAGCCGATATAGGCGGTCACCCGCTCGCGCGCGAACAACGCATCGAGGTCGTCGGGCTGCGAGCAGTCGTAATAGGCGCCGCGCTCCACGAAGGTGCGGAGGAAGTCGGAGCGGAATTGCGGCGCGGCGGGCATCGGAATAACTCGGGTTGAAGTTGTCGTATGTTCCCCCTAAGCGTCATCGCCCGGCTTGTCCGGGCGACCCAATTTCCTTTGCGTGAAAATGGGTCGCCCGCATGAAGCGGGCGATGACGAACGGGCAGGGTGTGTAACACAAATGGCCGATGTTCAGAAAATCATAGGTCTCATGAGCGGAACGTCGCTCGACGGCGTCGACGCCGCGCTGGTTGAGACCGATGGCGAGGACGTCGCCGTGCCCGGTCCCGCCCTGGGCCTGCCTTACGATCCCGCGATGCGCGCCATGCTCCGCCAGGCGCTGGACGACGCGCAGACCGTCGCCGCCGGCGCGCCGGTGCCGTATTCGATCCGCGAGGCCGAACGCCGGCTGACCGAAGTCCATGCCGAAGCCGTCCAGGCGCTCCTCAAGAAGGCCGGCCTCAGTCCTCGCCAGGTCGCACTGATCGGCTTCCACGGCCAGACCATCCTGCACCGCCCCGCCCAGCGCTGGACCTGGCAGATCGGCGATGGCGCGCTGCTGGCGCGGCTGACCGGCATCGCCGTGGTCAACGACTTCCGCTCCGCGGACGTGAAGGCCGGCGGGCAGGGGGCGCCGCTCGTTCCGCTCTATCACGCGGCGCTTGTCGGAAAGGCGGCGCGCTACGAGCTTCCCATCGTTCTGGTGAATATCGGCGGCGTCGCCAACGTCACTTATATCGGCAGGGACGAGGTGCTCGCCTTCGACACCGGTCCCGGCAACGCGCCGATCGACGACTGGATGCACCGCCACAGCGGTGTGCCGGTGGATGAGGGCGGCGAATTCGCCCGCACTGGCAAGGTGAACGACGCGGCGTTGGACAAGATGCTCGAGAACCCGTTCTTCGCCCTGACGCCGCCCAAATCGCTCGACCGCCTGGATTTCGGCGCGGCGGCGGTCGAGGGCCTGTCGCCGCAGGACGGCGCGGCGACGCTTACCGCCTTCACGGCCGCTTCCATCGCAAAGGCGCGCGAGCATTTCGCCGAGATGCCCAATGCCTGGATCGTCTGCGGCGGCGGCCGCCACAACAGGACGCTGATGGACGGCCTGCGGGCCCGGGTGAACGCGCCGGTGCTCAGCGCCGAGGATGCGGGCTGGAACGGCGATTTCATCGAGGCGGAGGCTTTCGCCTATCTCGCGGCCCGTTCGGTGAAGGGCTTGCCGCTCTCCCTGCCGACCACGACGGGCGTGAAGGAACCGATGACGGGCGGCAAGCTGCACCGGGCAGGTTGAGGCGGAGTGCGTGCTTCGAGGCTCCGCCTTCGGCGGAGCACCTCAGCATGACGGGAGTCGTGCAGCACAAATCCCGTCATGCTGAGGTGCGAGCGAAGCGAGCCTCGAAGCACGCACGCTCAGCGCCCCTCGCGCGGCTTGCTCATCATGTTGTGGACATAGCCTTCGACGGCTTCCACCACATCGGCCTCGTGCTTGTCGAAGAAGTGGTTGGCGCCTTCGATCTTGTCGTAGGTGATCTTGATGCCCTTCTGCGCGGTCAGCCGGTCGACCAGCTTCTGCACGTCGGGCTCCGGTACCACCTGGTCCTTCGTGCCGTGCACGATCAGGCCGGAAGCGGGGCAGGGCGCGAGGAAGGCGAAGTCGTACATCGAGGCCGGCGGCGCGATCGACACGAAGCCGGTGATCTCGGGCCGCCGCATCAGGAGCTGCATCCCGATCCACGCCCCGAACGAGATCCCGCACACCCAGACATTCGACGGGTTGGGATAGAGCGTGTTCATCCAGTCGAGCACCGCCGCCGCGTCGGACAATTCGCCGGAGCCGGAATCGAACGTCCCCTGGCTGCGGCCGACGCCGCGGAAATTGAACCGCACCGTGGTGCAACCCAGCTTGTGGAACATGTGAAACAGGTCGTAGACCAGCGGATTGTTCATCGTGCCCCCGAACTGCGGATGGGGATGCAGCACCAGCGCCATGGGCGCTCCAGGCGCCTTTTGGCGCTGATAGCGGGCTTCGATGCGACCGGCGGGGCCGGGCAGGATGATATCAGGCATGGGGCCTTCCGGGTGGGGCTTCAACAGCAGATAAGTCGGGATTCCCGCGCCGCAATAACCCGGAAACCATCAGGGAATTCAAAGAATTGCAGCTATGCCGGGATTGCGTCACGCTAATACTTGACCGCGTTAGTGGGGGAACCTATATCCGGCTGGCAGATTCCAGCGCGGCGGGCCCGTTCTTACACCGGTTGGGCCCCTCAAAAGCAAGGCAAAACGCGCTTCAGCCGAAGGAGATTGGGCCATGCGCCTAAGCACCAAGGGACGTTATGCCGTGATGGCGATGGCCGATCTGGCCCAGCATGAGGCGGCCAACAAGCCCGTCTCGCTGGCCGATATCGCCCAGCGCCAGGAGATTTCACTCTCTTATCTCGAGCAGCTTTTCGCCAAGCTCCGCCGCGGCGGACTGGTCAAGAGCGTGCGCGGCCCCGGCGGCGGCTACCGTCTCAGCCGCCCGGCCGCCGAGACCCGCATCGCCGACGTCATCGTCGCGGTGGACGAGCCGATCGCCGCCACGCGTTGCAAGCCGGGCACCGCCAAGGGCTGCACCAATGCCGGCGCGCGCTGCGTGACCCATGACCTCTGGGAAGAGCTCGGGCGCCAGATCCATGTCTTCCTCTCCTCGGTCTCGCTGGCCGATGTCGTGGAGAAGCGCGTTCTGGGCCGCAGCCAGCCCTGCACGCTGGTCGCCAGCAGCGAGCCGGCGCCGCAGCCGTCGCAGCAGCACGAAGAAGCGGCCTGATACCGGCACAGAGAGTCATGGCCTATCTGGATCACAATGCGACGTCGCCGCTGCGCCCCGAAGCCCGCGCTGCGGTGGAGCGCGCCTTGGCCGTGGGCGGCAACCCATCCTCCGTGCACGGAGCAGGGCGCGCCGCCCGCGCGCTGGTCGAAGCGGCGCGCGACCAAGTCGCCGCGCTGGCCGGCGCCCGGGCGCAGGACGTGATCTTCACCGGTGGCGGCAGCGAGGCGAACGCACTGGCGCTGTGGGGCGCGGTGCAGGGGGCTGCCGAGGCAGGTGCCCGCATCACCCGTCTGTTCGTCAGCGCCGTCGAACACGACTCGATCCTCGCCAACGCTTGCGCGATCGCCGAACGCGTCCCTGGCATCCGGCTCGAATACGTCCCGGTCGCCGCGGACGGCGCGGTCGATCTCGAAGCCTTCCGCGTCCTGCTGCGCGAAGGCAAAGGCCGTGCGCTGGTCGCCGTGATGGCCGCGAACAACGAGACCGGCGTGATCCAGCCGCTGGCCGAGGTCGCGAGGCTCATGGCCGAGCACGAAAGCTATCTCTTCGTCGACGCCATCCAGGCCGCCGGCAAGATCGATCTGCCGTCGGCGCACTATCTCACGCTCTCCGCCCACAAGCTCGGTGGCCCGCAAGGCATCGGCGCGCTGGTCGTGCGCGAGGGCGCGCCGCTCGCGCCGCTGATCCTCGGCGGCGGACAGGAACGCGGCCAGCGCGCCGGCACCGAGAATGTCGCCGGCATCGCCGGTTTCGGCGCCGCTGCTGCGGCCGCCACGCCGCTGTCGTCCCTCTTGCGCGACCGCTTCGAAGCCGAATTGCGGACGGTCGTTCCGGACGCCGTCGTCTTCGGCGCCGCCGCGCCGCGTCTGCCGAACACCTCGAACTTCGCGCTGCCCGGCATTGCGGCCGAGACCGCGGTGATGGCGCTCGACCTCGACGGCGTGATGGTCAGCTCCGGCTCCGCCTGCTCCTCCGGCAAGGTGAGATCGTCCCATGTCCTGAAGGCGATGGGCGTCTCCGACGCGCTCGCCGCGTCTGCGCTGCGCGTCAGTTTCGGGTGGAATTCGCCCGAAGCGGACGTCGATGCGGCGCTTGCCGCCATCGCCAAGCTCACGGCGCGTGTCGCGCGAAAGGCCGCCTGATGTCCGTCGCCCGCGAAACCAAGGAACAGGTCGCCGAGATCGGCGAGAAATACAAATACGGCTTCGTCACCGACATCGAGATGGAGCGCGCCCCCAAGGGTCTCTCCGAAGACACGGTGAAGTACATCTCCGCCAAGAAGGGCGAGCCCGAATGGATGCTCGACTGGCGCCTCGGCGCCTTCGCGCGCTGGAAGGAGATGCGCGAGCCGAACTGGGCCCGCGTCCACTACCCGAAGATCGACTACCAGAACTCCTATTACTACGCCGCGCCCAAGAACACGCCGCTCAAGCAGAGCCTCGACGAGGTCGACCCCAAGCTGCTCGAGACCTACAAGAAGCTCGGCATTCCGCTGCACGAGCAGATGGCGCTCGCCGGCGTCGCGGTGGATGCGGTGTTCGATAGCGTCTCCGTCGCCACGACCTTCAAGGCCAAGCTCAACGAAGCCGGCGTGATCTTCTGCCCGATCTCGGAAGCCATCCGCGACTATCCCGACCTGGTGAAGAAGTACCTCGGCACCGTCGTGCCGGTGACCGACAATTTCTTCGCGACGCTGAACTCCGCGGTGTTCTCCGACGGCACCTTCGTCTATGTCCCCAAGGGCGTGCGCTGCCCGATGGAGCTCAGCACTTATTTCCGCATCAACGCGTCCGAGACCGGCCAGTTCGAGCGCACCCTGATCGTCGCCGACGAAGGCTCCTACGTCTCCTATCTCGAAGGCTGCACCGCGCCCAAGCGCGACGAGAACCAGCTCCATGCCGCCGTGGTCGAGCTCGTGGCGCTCGAAGGCGCCGAGATCAAGTACTCCACGGTGCAGAACTGGTACCCCGGCGACGAGAACGGCCTGGGTGGCATCTTCAACTTCGTCACCAAGCGCGGCGACTGCCGCGGCGACCGCTCGAAGATCTCCTGGACCCAGGTCGAGACCGGCTCGGCGATCACCTGGAAATACCCGAGCTGCATCCTGCGCGGCAACGACACGGTGGGCGAGTTCTACTCCATCGCCATCGCCAACAATTTCCAGCAGGCCGACACCGGCACCAAGATGATCCATCTGGGCAAGAACACGCGCAGCCGGATCATCTCCAAGGGCATCAGCGCCGGCAAGGCGCAGAACACCTATCGCGGCCTGGTCAGCGTGCATCCCAAGGCCTCGAACGCGCGCAACTACACCCAATGCGATTCGCTGCTGATCGGCGGCAAGTGCGGCGCCCACACCGTGCCCTATATCGAGAGCCGCAATCCGAGTGCGCGCATCGAGCACGAAGCCACGACCTCGAAGATCGCCGAGGACCAGCTCTTCTACTGCTTGCAGCGCGGCATTCCGCAGGAAGAGGCGGTGGCGCTGATCGTCAACGGCTTCTGCAAGGAAGTCCTGCAGCAGCTCCCCATGGAATTCGCCGTCGAAGCGCAGAAGCTCGTCGGCATTTCGCTTGAGGGGAGCGTCGGATGATCCATCGCCATCGCCCCGCCCACCGGTGTCATGGCGCGCAAATGCGGGCCACCCAGGTGACATCCCGCGAAACTTTCAGCCGTTGTGGCTCCCCAACCGGGTGGCCCGCATTTGCGCGCCATGACATTGGGGTTTTCAAAGCGAACCTTTCCCATGCTTGAAATCAAAGACCTCCACGTCGCCGTCGACGGCAAGGAAATCCTCAAAGGGCTGACGCTCTCCATCGCGGCGGGGCAGGTGCACGCCATCATGGGGCCGAACGGCTCGGGCAAGTCGACGCTGTCCTATGTGCTGGCCGGCCGCGCCGGCTACGATGTTACCTCGGGCTCGATCACCTACAATGGCGAAGACCTGACCGCGCTGGCGCCGGAACAGCGCGCGTCCAAGGGCGTCTTTCTCGCCATGCAATACCCGGTCGAGATCCCCGGCGTCACCACGCTCACCTTCCTCAAGACCGCGCTCAACGCGCAGCGCCGGGCCCGCGGCGAGAAGGAAGTCGACGCGATGACGGTGCTCAAGACCGTCCGCGCCCGCGCCGCCGCGCTGAAGGTCAGCGAGGAGATGCTCAAGCGCGCCCTCAATGTCGGCTTCTCCGGCGGCGAGAAGAAGCGGCTCGAGATCCTCCAGATGTCCCTGTTCGAGCCGAAGCTGGCCATTCTGGACGAAACCGATTCCGGCCTCGACATCGACGCGCTGAAGCTGGTCGCCGAGGGAGTCAACGCGCTGCGCAGCCCGGACCGCGCCATGCTGGTCATCACGCATTACCAGCGCCTGCTCGACTACATCGTGCCCGACCGCATCCACGTCCTCGCCAAAGGCCGCATCGTCGCCGAGGGCGGCAAGGAGCTGGCGCACGAGCTGGAAGCCAAGGGCTACGAGCACATCGTGGGCAAGGCGGCATGAACGCGAACGCGCATTGGCTCGACGAACGCCGCGCGGAAGCCGCCAACCGCTTCGCCGCGCTTGGGCTACCGCATCGCCGGATCGAGGATTGGAAATATTCCGACCTGAAGTCCGCGCTTGACGGCGCCAATGACGATGGTGCCGTGGCCTGGACTGTCGGCACATTGCCGGAGGGCGTGGAGTTGTTCGACCTGTCGAACGCGTCGGCCGCGCCGGACTGGGTGAAGGCGCATCTGGGCACGCTGCCGCAGAACGCGATGGCCTCGGCCTCGCTGGCCCAGGCGCGCACCGGCTTCGCCCTGCGCGCCCCGAAAGGCCGCGCGATAGCGCAGCCGCTGTCGCTGACCTTCGCCGGTCACGGCACAGTGCGCGGCCTCGTCGTGCTGGAAGACGGCGCGGCGTTGACGCTCATCGAGATCGGTCCCGGCGTCGGCATCTCCAATCTCGGCGTTGAGATCGTGGTCGGCGCCAACGCGCAGCTCACGCATATCCGCATGGCGCCCCATGCCGGTGCCGCCGTCCAGGTCGAGGAATACGCCGCGACCATCGCCCGCGACGGCCGCTACTGCGCCCATCTCTTCAACGGCGGCAGCAAGCTCAGCCGCGCCGAATTCCAGATCGCGCTGGCCGGCACAGGCGCGAGCGCGCACCTTTCCGGCGTCTCGGTGCTGGGCGACGGCGCCCATGCCGACGTGACCACGCATATCGTGCATGCGGTCGGCCACACGACCAGCACCCAGCTCTTCAAGCACGTCGCCGGCGGCAAGTCGCGCGCGGTCTACCAGGGCCGCATCACGGTGGAGCAGGGCGCCGACAAGTCGGATTCCCGTCAGACCGCGAAGGCCCTGCTGATGGGCGAGCGCGCCGAGGCCGACCTGAAGCCCGAGCTCGAGATCTTCGCGGACGACGTCAAATGCGCCCATGGCGCCGCGGTCGGCGACCTCGACGCCAATTCGCTGTTCTACCTGCGCGCCCGCGGCATCCCGGAGGCCGAAGCCCGCAACATGCTGGTCCGCGCCTTCCTCGAAGAGGCGGTCGACGAGATCGCCGATGAGACGATCCGCGCCTCGGTCTGGCAGGCCGTGGAGGACGCACTGCCCAAGGCGATGCAGCCATGACCGCGCAGGGCAAGATCGCTACCGCCTTCGATCCGGCCGCCGCCCGCGCCGATTTCGAAATTCTGTCGAAGCAGATCTACGGCAAGAAGCTGGTCTATCTCGACAACGGCGCCAGCGCACAGAAGCCGCGCCAGGTGCTCGACGCCATGCGCGATTTCGCGTCCGGCGAATACGCCAACGTCCATCGCGGCGTGCACTATCTCTCGGCCAAGGCGACCGACCGCTACGAAGCCGCCCGCCGCACCGTGCAGAAATTCCTGAACGCCGCGCATGAAGACGAGATCGTCTTCACCAAGGGCGGCACCGAGGCGATCAATTTGGTCGCCGCCTCCTATCTCGCCCCCCGCATCCAGCCCGGCGACGAAATCGTGCTGAGCGTGATGGAGCACCACTCCAACATCGTCCCCTGGCACTTTCTGCGTGAGCGCCAAGGCGCCGTGCTGCGCTGGGTCGACGTCCGCGACGATGGCGGCCTCGACATTGAGGCGCTCGATGCCGCCATCGGTCCGAAGACCAGGCTCGTCGCCATCACGCACATTTCCAACGTGCTCGGCACGACCACACCGCTCAAGGAGATCGCCGCCCGCGCCCACGCCAAGGGCGTGCCGGTTCTGGCCGATGGCTGCCAGGGCGCGGTGCATGAGATCGTGGATGTCCGCGATCTCGACGTCGATTTCTACGTCCTGACCGGCCACAAGCTCTACGGCCCCACCGGCATCGGCGCGCTTTACGGCAAGCGCGCGCTGCTCAAGCAGATGCGCCCCTACAATGGCGGCGGCGAGATGATCCGCGAGGTCACGCGCGACATCGTCACCTATGCCGATCCGCCCGCCCGCTTCGAGGCCGGCACGCCGCCGATCATCGAAAGCATCGGCCTCGCCGCCGCGCTCGACTACATGAACTCCTTCGACCGCCTCGCGGTGAAGGCGCATGAGCACGATCTGCTCGCCTACGCCCGCGAGGGCGTGCGCCAGTTCAACTGGCTGCGCGTGATCGGCGACGCGCCCGGCAAGGCGGCGATCCTCTCCTTCGAGACCGAGGGCATGCACGCTCACGACCTCGCCACCATCCTCGACCGCGAAGGCGTCGCGGTGCGCGCCGGCCATCACTGCGCCCAGCCGCTGATGGAGCGCTTCGGCGTCGCCTCCACCACCCGCGCGAGCTTCGCGCTCTACAACACCTGCGCCGAGGTCGACGTCATGCTGGACGCATTGGCGAAGGCCAGGAAGATATTGGGCTAGCCCATGGACGACTCCCTCCGCGAGCTCTATCAGGACGTGATCCTCGATCACTCCAAGCATCCGCGCCATTTCGGCAAGCTGGATGGCGCCACCAACGCGGCACAGGGCCACAACCCGCTCTGCGGCGACCGTGTCACGGTGCAGCTGCTGGTCGACGCGAACGACCGCATCGCCGACATCATGTTCGAGGGCAAGGGCTGCGCCATCAGCCAGGCCTCGGCCTCGCTGATGACCGACATGATCGTCGGCCGCACGGTCGCCGAGGCCGAAAAGCTCATGGGCGGCTTCCTCAACCTGGTGAAGGGCGAGGACGTCGAGGGCCTCAACGAGGATGATCGCGAGCGCCTCGACGTGATGGCCGGCGTCTCGGCGTTCCCGATGCGCGTCAAATGCGCGACTCTTGCCTGGCACACGATGAAATCGGCATTGGAGGGCGGCGCGGCCGCCATATCGGCATGAACGACACCCCCAACAAGGCCGATTTCGCCAATCCCGGTTCCGCGCTCAGCGCCGAGGTGCTGGAGGATTTCACCCAGAAGCTCGTGACCGCACTGAAATCGGTCTACGACCCCGAGATCCCGGTGGACATCTACGAACTCGGTCTTATCTACAAGGTGGACGTGGCGGACAACATGGACGTCACCGTGGACATGACGCTGACCGCGCCGGGTTGCCCGGTGGCCGGCGAGATGCCCGGCATGGTAAAAGACGCGCTGATGGGCGTGGACGGCATCGGCGAGGTCACCGTGAACATGACCTTCGATCCGCCCTGGACCCCCGAACGGATGAGCGAAGAAGCCAAACTCGAACTGAACATGTACTAGAAGACTCCACCTCCCCGGAGGGGAGGTCGATCCGCCGAAGGCGGATCGGGTGGGGTGAATGCCAAAGGCAAAGCAATGACCACGACGCAGACCACCACGCCTTCCAAATCCCGCCGCGAGCGCCCCAAAGCCGTGCGCCTCACCGACTCCGCCGCCGCGCGCATTCGCGACATCATGGCCGACGCCGAGGGCAAATATCAGGGCGTGCGCGTCGGCGTCACCAATGGGGGCTGCGCCGGCATGGCCTACACGATGGACTATGCCGAGGACATGCGTCCGCTGGACGAGGTCGTCGAGGACAAGGGCGTGAAGATCTTCATCGAGCCCAAGGCGATCCTGTTCCTGATCGGGACCGAGATGGATTTCGTCACCGAGAAATTCGGCGCCCGTTTCGTGTTCAACAATCCGAATCAGACCGCCGCCTGCGGCTGCGGCGAAAGCGTGAGCATCACGCCGGCGACGGTTTGAGCGCGGGCGCGTTATCGCGCGCGCTGATATTCAGTGCTCCAACAAAGCCAATACCGTCCGGATTCTGCGCATCGACGCGCCCCCCGTCGAGCGACGCAACATTATCACAGGACCGGGCAGGCTTTGAGGCCGCCCCATGGCCGTTTCGATCACCCAGGGCGGCCGGCCGGAATCGGCGCGGGCCGTTCGGGTATCACCACGGAAGCGGACCTTCGTCGTTGGAATAGCTGCCGGTCGGGCCGTTGTCGTCAAGCAGCGCGAGGCGCACCGGTTCGCGCGCGCCCTCTTCCACCGTGCGCGTGCCCTGGAAGTTGTTGAGCGCCGTCTTGGTGTAGCCGGGGCAGGCGGCGTTGACCTTGATGCCCTCGGGCCCGAGATCGAGGGCAAGCCCCACTGTCACCGCGTTGAGTGCGGTCTTCGAAGCCGAATACATGCCGTAGAGCGCGCGCAGGTGCTCGCCGCCCGGGCCGAGCGTTCGGGTGAGCGAACCGACGCCGCTCGACACGTTTACGACTCGCGCCGCGGTCGACGTCCGCAGCAAGGGCAGCATGGCCTGCGTCACGGCGATGACGCCGAAGACATTCGTTTCATAGATCGTGCGGATGTCATCCAGCGATGCGCTGCTGATGCGGCCGCTTTTGACGATGTCCTCCACCGCACCCTTCGGCTGGCCGATTTTCGAGATGCCGGCATTGTTCACCAGCACGTCGAGTCGGCCGAATTCCTTGCGGATGCGCTCTGCGGCAGCGGCGATGGAGGCCGCATTCGTCACGTCGAGCTGGATGGCGTGGGCATTCGCGCCGATTTCGCGCGCGGCCTTCTGGCCGCTTTCGAGATTGCGGGAGCCGACCAGCACTGTCAGTCCTTCGGCGGCGAGATCCTTGGCGATCTGAAGCCCGATGCCCTGGTTGGCCCCGGTAACGAGGGCGATGCGGTTGTCGGTCATGCTGGTCTCCTTTAGCGCGCGGGTGGCGGCGATCGCCGGTCTGCGCTATGGAAGCGCAAGCGGAACCGTATTCCGTTTATACGGAACGCTGTTCCGTTTAGCAAGAGGTTTTCCGTGAAGACGGCGCAGGAGCATCCGGAAGCGAGCGCGAAACCTGCCAAACGCGCCGATGCGCAGCGCAATATCGCGGCGTTGCTGCAGGCGGCGTCGGCGGTGTTCGCAAGATCGGGCGTGGATGCGCCGGTGCGCGATATCGCGGAGAAGGCGGGCGTCGGCGTGGGCACGGTGTATCGCCATTTCCCGCAGCGCTCGGACCTGATCGTCGCGGTGTTCCGGCAGGAGGTGGACGCCTGCGCAGATGCCGCCGCAGCGTTGGCGACGAAATATCCGCCGACGGAGGCGCTGTCGCGCTGGATGCTCCGGTTCACCGAATTCGTGGCGGCCAAGCGCGGGCTTGCGAAGGCGCTGCATTCGGGCGATCCGGCCTATGAGACCTTGCCGGCCTATTATGACGGCAGGCTCCGGCCCGCGATGGAGATGCTGTTGAGTCGCGCCGTCGCCGCGGGCGAGATACGCGCAGGCGTCGCGCCCGGCGATCTCCTGAGCGCCGCGGTCAGCTTGTGCCGTCCCGCCTACGACGTCGCGCCGGATCACACGCGGCGCATGCTCGCGCTGCTGATCGATGGCCTGCGCTATGGGGCGGCGGGCAAGAGATGAACGATCCGCATCGTTTCGACGATCTCTTCTCGGAATTCGGTCCGATCCGCCTGCGCCGGTTTTTCGGCGGCGAGGGCATCTATGCCGGCGACACCATGCTTGGCATGGTCTTCGACAACGACACGATCTACTTCAAGACCGACGCCGAAACGCGCAAGGCATTCGACGCCGAGACGTCGAAGCCCTTCACTTTCACCAAGGGCAAGGAGCTGGTCGTCACGACCTGGCTCAGTCTTCCTGAGCGTCTCTATGACGACCCCGATGAGCTTGCCCGATGGGCGCGCGCGGCCTTGAAGGTCGCGCAGGCCGCCCCCACGGCAAGGAAAAAGGCGCGCAAGGCGGTGAGCCCTGCGCGCCCGCAAAGGAAACGCTAGCGCTTCACCTCACCACAAATGAACGCGCTGCTCCGGCGGGATGTACATCTTGTCGCCGGGCTTCACGTCGAACGCCGCATACCAGGCATCGACGTTGCGCTCCGGTCCCACGGCGCGCCAGTGCGGTGGGCTGTGCGGGTTGGTCAGTACCTGCTGGCGCATCGCGGCGTCGGTGTACTTGCCGCGCCATATCTGGGCGAAGGCAAGGAAGAAGCGCTGGTCGCCGGTGAAGCCGTCCAGCACCGGAGACGTCTTGCCGTTCAGCGAGGCGTGATAGGCCTGCAGCGCGATCGCGACGCCCGACAGGTCGCCGATGTTCTCGCCCATGGTCAGGCGGCCGTTGAGGTGCAGGCCGGGCAGGCCTTCGTAACCCTCATATTGCGCGCCCAGCGCCGTGACGCGCTCTTCGAAGGCCTTGCGGTCGGTGTCGGTCCACCAGCTCTCCAGCGTGCCGGCGCCGGTGTATTTGCTGCCCTGGTCGTCGAAGCCGTGGCCGATCTCGTGCCCGATCACCACGCCGATGCCGCCATAGTTCACCGCATCGTCGGCATTGGGGTCGAAGAAGGGCGGCTGCAGGATCGCGGCCGGGAAGAAGATCGCGTTGAAGGATTGGGTGTAATAGGCGTTCACCGTCGGCGGCGTCATGCTCCACTCGTCGCGCACCACCGGCTGGTCGATCCGCGCCAGCCGGTACTGCCACTCGAACGCGTTGGCACGTTCGGCGTCGCCGATGAGATCGTCCTTGCCGATGACGAGGCCCGAATAGTCGCGCCAGCGGTCGGGATAGCCGATATGCGGCGTGAAGGCGTGCAGCTTGTCGAGCGCCTTCTGCCGCGTGACCTCGCTCATCCAGGCGATCTTGCGGATGTCGGCGTCGTAGGCCTTCACGATATTGGCGACCAGCTGTTCCGCCTTGGCGCGCGTCTGCGGCGGGAAATACTTCGCGGCATAGAGCTTGCCGAAAGGATGGGGCAGGGCATTGTCGATCAGCGTCACCGCCCGCGTGTCGCGCGGCAGTTGCTGGGCTTGTCCGCCGATCACCTTGCCGTAGAAATCGAAGTCCGCGTCGTCCACCGCCTTGGGCAGGTAGTCCGCCATGGAATGCAGGTAGTGGACGGTCAGGTAGTCCTTCCACACCGCCAGCGGCGTCTTGGCGAAGGTCTGCGCCAGGGCGGGGAACGCGGTGTTCTCGCGCACGATCACCTTGCGGTCCGGCCCGATGCCCTGCGCCTTGAAGAACACGATCCAGTTGAAGCCCGGCGCGAAGGCCTGGAGGTCCTTCACCGTCATCGGATTGTAGGTCTTGTCCGCGTCGCGCCGCGCCGCCGAGGCCCAGTGCGACTTCGCGATCTCCTCTTCCAGCGCATAGACGGCCGCGGCCTGCGCCGGCGCGTCCTTGGCGCCAGCCAGCGTCAGCATCTGCGCGAGATAGGTCTTGTAGGCGTCGCGCGTCGCCGCCAAGCCCGCGTCGTCGGTCTTGAGGTAATAGTCGCGGTTCGGCATGCCGAGCCCAGACTGCGTCGCCGAGATCACATAGACCGTGGAGTTCTTGGCGTCCGGCGTGATGCGGTCGGCGGCGATGCTGTCGCCATCGCCGAACGAAGCGAACGCCGGATCGCCCATCAGCGCCGCGAGGTCATCATAGGATTTCAGCGCCGCGATGCGCGCCAGGTCGGGCTTGATCGGCGCCAATCCGCGCCTCTCGATGCCGGCCGTGTCGGTGAAACCGTCATAGAGGTCGAGGATCTGGTGCTCTTCCGGGCTCAGCGCCGTGGCCGGTTTCGCATGCAGGTCGGCGATCAAATCCTTCATCCGCTGCTCGGACAGGATGCGCAGCTCCTGGAACGAGCCGGTGGAGGTGCGGTCGGCCGGGATGGTCGTGCGCTTGAACCACGCGCCGTTGGCGTATTCGAAGAAGTCGTCGCCCGGCTTGACGCTGCGGTCCATGCCGCTGAGGTCGAAGCCCCAGGGACCGATGGCGGCGCTGGGCGGTGGGGCCGCGACGGCGAGGCAGGCGGCCCCGGCCAGTGCGGCCAGGGCGACGACGGTCTTTTTCATGGGCTCTTTCCCTGATGGTTCGCGGTCAACTCACCACACCGGCACGCGCTTGTCCGGCGGCAGGTAGTACGTGTCGCCCGGCTTGACGCCGAACGCGGCGTACCAGCCGTCCGTGTTCCGCACCACGCCGTTGACGCGGTACTCCGATGGGCTGTGCGGGTTCGACAGCACCTGGCTGCGGATCGCCGCATCGCGGTGCCGCTCGCGCCAGCTCTGGGCATAGGCGATGTAGAAGCGCTGGTCGCCTGTCAGGCCGTCCAGCACCGGCGCCGGCTTGCCGTGCAGCGAGATGTGATAGGCCTTGAGCGCGATCACGAGGCCCGCGATGTCGGCGATGTTCTCGCCCAGCGTCAGCCTGCCGTTGATGTGCAGGCCGGGCAGGGGCGTGTACTGGTCGTACTGCGCCGCGATGGCGTCGCCGCGTGCCTTGAACGCCGTCAGATCGGCATCGCTGAACCAGTTCTCCAGCACGCCCTTGGCGTTGTATTTGGCGCCCTGGTCGTCGAAGGAATGGCTGAGCTCGTGGCCGATGGTGGCGCCGATCTCGCCATAGTTCACCGCGTCGTCGGCATTGGCGTCGAAATAGGGCGGCTGCAGGATGCCGGCCGGGAACACCACCTCGTTCAGGTTGGGATTGTTGTAGGCGTTGTTGGTCGGCGGCGTCATGCCCCATTCGGTGCGGTCGACGGGATTGTCGATGCGCACGACTTCGCGGTGCCATTCGAACACGCCTGCGGCCTGCACGCTGCCCAGCAGGTCGCCGCGCGCGATGCTGAGCGCGGAATAGTCGCGGAACGTGTCCGGATAGCCGATCTTGAGCTGTGTCGCGTGCAGCTTGTCGAGCGCCTTGGCGCGCGTCGCCGGCGTCATCCAGGCCAGGGTGCGGATGTCCGCGTCGTAAGCCTTGAGCAGGTTGTGCACGAGGTCGAGCGCCTTGGCCTTGGCCTCCGGCGGGAAGTAGCGCGCGACATAGAGCTTGCCCAGCGCCTCGCCCATCGAGACGTCGAGCAGGCGGATGCCGCGGGTCGGGCGCTCGAGCTGCGCCGTCTTGCCGGCGAGCGCCGTGCCGTAGAATGCGAAATCGGTGTCGTCGACCGCCTTGGGCAGCAGCGAAGCCCAGCGATGCAGGTAGCGGATCGTCAGATAGTCGCGCCACACTTCGATCGGCGTGGCGGCGAACACCTTGGCGAGATTCGGGAAGGCCGATTTCTCCGCCACGATGACCTTGCGGTCGCCCTTGGGCCCGGTCTCGGGAATGCCTGCGGCCCGGAACATCGCGTCCCAGTCGAAGCCCGGTGCCAGCGCCTTGAGCTGCGCGATGGTCATCGGATTGTAGATCTTGTCCTCGTCGCGCCGGTCCTCCGCCGGCCAGCTGACCTGCGCCAGCGCGGCTTCGAGCGCATAGACCTTTTCCGCCCGCGCCGCCGCGTCGCCGGCGGCACCCGCGATGCCCAGCATGTCGGCGAGATACTTCTTGTATGCGGCCTGGGTCTCGACGATCTCCTTGTCGGTCTTCAGGTAGTAGTCGCGGTCCGGCATGCCCAGGCCCGACTGGTAGAGGTTGATCGAATAGACCTCCGAATTCTTGTCGTCGACGCCGATGTAGAATCCGAACGGCCCGTCCACGCCCAGCCGCGGATCGCCGATCGCCGCCGCCACGTCGCTCAGGCTCTTGTAGCCGGCGATCGCCGCCAGGTCCTTCTGCGCCGGCGCCAGGCCGTTCGCCTCGATCTGCGCGGTGTCCATATAGGCGTTGTAGAGGTCGCGCAGCTTGCGCCCTTCGGCCGTCAGCTTGTCGTCCGGCGTCTTGGCGAGGTCGGCGACCAGGCCCTTCAGCCGCGCCTCGTTCTGCAGGTCGAGCTCGAGGTTCACGCCCGAATAGGTGCGGTCGGCGGGGATGGTGTCGTGCTTCACCCAGTTGCCGTTGGCATAGAGGAAGAAGTCGTCGCCGGGCTTCACCGTCTTGTCGATATAGTCCAGGTCCACGCCCCAGGGCTTGACCTGCGGCTCGCCGCCGAGCGCCGCGGCGCTCATCACGATGGCGGCCGCGCCGAGCAGAAGAAGACTGCGTTTCATGGAAGATATCCTCGTGCTGCAAAGAAAAAGTGCCGCCGGGAGGGTTCCCGGCGGCACGATGTGATTACCAGAGATGCACCCGCTTCTCCGGCGGCAGGTAGTACTTGTCGCCCGGCTTCACGCCGAACGCATCGTACCAGGCGTCGATATTGCGCGTCGGCCCGATGGCGCGGAATTGCGACACGCTGTGCTCGTTGGAGAGCGTCTGCGTGCGCAGCGCATTGTCGCGGTACTTGGCGCGCCAGATCTGGCCGAAGCCCAGGAAGAAGCGCTGGTCGCCAGTGAAGCCGTCGAGCACCGGCGCCGGCTTGCCGTCCAGCGACAGGTGATAGGCCTTCAGCGCGATCGTCGCCCCCGCCAGGTCGGCGATGTTCTCGCCCAGCGTGTTGCGCCCGATGATGTGCAGGCCGGGCAGCGGCTCATAGGTGTCGAACTGATCCGACAACGCGGAGGTCTTCGCCACGAACGCCTTGTTGTCGTCCGCTGTCCACCAGTCGCGCAGGATGCCGTCGCCGTCATACTTGGCGCCCTGGTCGTCGAAGCCGTGGCTGATCTCATGCCCGATCACCGCGCCGATGCCGCCATAGTTCACCGCATCGTCGGCGTTGGGATCGAAGAACGGCGCCTGCAGGATCGCGGCGGGGAACACGATCTTGTTGACCGACGGATCGTAATAGGCGTTCACCGTCTGCGGCGTCATTCCCCATTCCGTGCGGTCGACCGGATCGTCGAGCCGGACGACTTCGCGGTGCCACTCGAAGGCCTGGCCCGCCTGCACGTCGGCGAGCAGCGCGCCCGGCGTCACGGCATAGGAAGAATAGTCGATCCACTTGTCCGGATAGCCGATATAGCGCTTGAGCTTGTGCAGCTTCTCCAGCGCCTTCACCCGCGTCGCTTCCGACATCCAGGGCAGGGTGTGGATATCGGCGTCATAGGCCTTGAGAAGGTTGCCGACGAGTTCCTCGGCCTTCTGCTTGGCGGAAGGCGGGAAGTATTTCGCAACATAGACCTTGCCCAGCGCCTCGCCGATCAGGCGGTCGAGCAGATGAACGCCGCGGGTCGCGCGATCGAGCTGCTGCTGCTGTCCGCCCAGCACCGTGCCGTAGAAGGCGAAATCGGTGTCGTCGAACGCCTTGGGCAGATAGGCCGCGAACTGATGCAGGTAGTGCACCGTCAGGTAGTCGCGCCACACCGAGACCGGGGTCTGCGCGAAGATCTTCGCCAGCGCCGGGAAGGCGGATTTCTGGCTCGCGATGATGACGCGCTCGCCTTTGGGCGCGACGGCCGGAATGGCGGCTCCGGTGAAGAAGGCATCCCAGCGGAAATCGGGCGCGAAAGCCTTCAGCTCCGATATCTTCATCGGATTGTAGATCTTGTCCTCGTCGCGGTTTTCCGCCCGGGTCCAGTGCTCCTTGGCGATCTTGGCCTCGACGTCGTAGATCGCCTGGGCGCGCTGCGCCGCGTCCTTGGCGCCGGCCAGCGTCAGCATCTGCGTGAGATATTTGCGATAGGCGTCGCGGCTGGCGGCCAACGCCGCATCGTCGCGCAGGTAGTAATCGCGATCCGGCATGCCGAGGCCGCCCTGCGAGACCACCACGGAGTAAACATTGGAGTCCTTTTGGTCGACGCCGATGCTGAGATTGAACACGCTGGGCTCGTTCAGCCGCGGATCGACCATCGCGCGCGCGACGTCGTCCAGCGTCTTGATCCGGGCGATACGCGCCAGATCCGCCTTGGCCGGCGCCAACCCCTTCGCCTCGATCTGTGCCTGATCCATGAAGGCATCGTAGAGGTCGCGCACTTTGCGCTCTTCGGGCGTCAGCTCCTCGCGCGGCTTGGCCTGGAGTCCGGCCACGATATCCTTCATCCGCGTTTCGCTCAGGATGCGCAGGCTCTGGAAGGCGCCGATGCTGCTGCGCTCCGGCGGGATCTCGGTCGTCTTGAGCCAACTGCCATTGGCATACAGGAAGAAGTCGTCGCCTGGCTTGACGCTCCGGTCCATCGCCGTGAGATCGACGCCCCAGGCGCCGAGTTCGGGCTTGCCCGCGGGCGGCGCGTCGCCATTGCCGGCGGCCATTGCCGCGCCGGCCAGGCTCAAGGCCCCGGCCAAAAGAACAAGGCTGCGTCGCATCGCTGAGAACTCCACTGGATGGGTTGTGGCCGCGCGCGGCTGCGCGTCGCCGTCATGAATCTGCCGGCAATAGGTCAGAACTTCCCGGTCCTGCGCAAGTCACGGACGCGCGAGTGGGGCGGCCTTGACGATGCGCGGTGGCTTATTTCCCGTGGAACTTGGCAGGCCGCTTTTGCAGAAAGGCGGTGACCCCTTCCACGAAATCTTGTGTCTTTTGGGACTGCTCCTGCCCCTTCCGCTCCAGGTCGAGTTGCTCCTCGTAAGTGTTGAGCGGGCTCTGCCAGTAGAGATGGCGCGTCACGGTCAGCGAGGCCGGCCCGTCCGCCAGCTGATGCGCGAGCTTCAGCGCCTCGTCCATGAGCTCGTTGTCACCGGCCACACGGTTGATCAGGCCCCATTCGAACGCCTTCTCGGCGGGAAGGCGCTCGGCCAGCAGCGACAGCTCCTTGGCGCGCGCCAGTCCGATCAGGCGCGGCAGCAGCCAGGTCGAGCCGCCGTCCGGCACCAGTCCGATGCGCGTGAAGGCCTGGAGGAAATACGCCGACCGCGACGCCACCACGAGATCGCCCATCAGCGCGATGCTCATGCCGACGCCCGCCGCCGCGCCGTTCACCGCGGTGACCAGCGGAATGGAGAGGTCGCGCAGGCGGCGCAGGAAGGGGTGATAGATGGTCTCCAGCGCATGACCGACGCCGGTCTCCTCGCCGCTGCCGCGCTCCGACAGGTTCGCGCCGGAACAGAAGCCGCGCCCCTCGCCGGTCAGGATCGCGGCGCGGAAGCCATTGTCCTTGTTCTCGATGAAGTCGATGGCCTTGGCCGCGCCGCGCACCAGCTTGGTGCCGGCCGCGTTCATCGCCTCGGGGTGATTGAGCGTGAGAACCGCCACCCGGCCATGCGCCGTGACATAGGCCCGATCGAATTCCGTGCGCATGACCCTATCTCCGCGATTTTGCCGCGCGGAGTATACGCACGATTTCACCGCCCCCTAGAGGGGAGGTCGGAAAATCGCGCTGCGATTTTCCGGGTGGTGGGATGCTTCCGCGCGGGCAACTGCCGCAATTACGCAGCGTCAATTTCCAGCGCGCCCATGCGCGGATCGGTCTCCGCGATCACGCAATTCCGTCCGGCATGTTTGGCCTGATAGAGGCACTGGTCGGCCCGCAGGATCAGCGCCGCCGAGTCCTCGCCGCCGTTCAGCTCCGCCACCCCGATGGAGATGGTGATCGAGCCCAGCACGTCGCCGGTCGATTTCTTGACCAGCTTCTTGCTTTCGACGGTGCGGCGGATCTGTTCGGCGAGGCTGACCGCGGCGGCAAGTCCCGCCTGCCGCACGATCACCGCGAATTCCTCGCCGCCATAGCGCGCCGCGGTATCGCGGCCCTTGGTGTTCTCGGACAGGCAATTGGCCACCAGCCGCAGCACATGGTCGCCCGTCTGGTGGCCCCAGGTGTCGTTGAACGACTTGAACAGGTCGATGTCGCACAGGAAGAGCGCCAGGTTCTCGCCGCTCAACCGCGCATCGGCGATGGCGGCCGCGAGTTCGCTGTCGAAGGCCTTGCGGTTGGCGATGCCGGTGAGCGAATCCGTCAGGCTTTCCTTGCGCACTTTGTCGAGCTGCGCGCGCAATTCGCCGACCTGCTGCGAGGATTGCTGCAGCTCGCGTTCGAGCGAGCGGGTGCGCGTCTCCATGGACTTGGTCGCCGCCACCAGATTGCCGACCAGTTGGCGCAGCTCCTCCGGCGAATGCTCGCCCTTGAGTTCGCCGCGCGCCGCCGACAGTGTGTCGCCATAGGCGAGGGCGTGCCGGCTCGCCGCTTCCAGCTTGGCGATCGCCTCGTCCAGCGAGACGCCGACGGTCTCGCCGATCGATTCGACCGCGCGCTCGGTCCTGTTGCGGGTGAAGCTGCGGTCGCGCAATTCCTTCAGCACGGCCGGCGAGAAGACCCGGCGCGCCGCGATCATGTCGCCGATGACGTGGCCCACCGACGGATTGTCGCCCGCCGCATAGGAATAGAAGAGCTCGTAATTCTCGGGCGTCGGCGTCACGTTGCACTCGCCCATCAGGGCGAGCGCGGTCCTGGCCAGCGCCTGTTCCCGCTCACTGCGCAACGCTATCTCTCCACCGCGACACCCAAGCCTCTAACAGGGCTTGCGCGATAGTTGCCCCGAGGGTCGTAAAAAACCCTTAAGGGGAGCATTGAGGCGGCGCGGTACAGCGCCTAGATTGACAAAATATCACGCAATCTTCGTGGAAGGACATGACATGAGCGCTGCGGAAGCCCGACCGATCGCCCTCGATCCCGCACAGCGGATGCGCGCGATCCTCGAAAAACAGCGCCAGGCCCATCTGAAGGAGGGGCCGCCCAGCGCCGAGAAGCGCATCGAGTGGATCGACCGCTCCATTGCCCTGCTGGTCGGCCACAAGGACGCCATCGCCGACGCGCTGCGCGAGGATTTCGGCCATCGCTCGGTGGAGGCGTCGCTGTTCACCGACGTCTCCGGTTCGATCGGCCCGCTCAAGCACGCCAAGGCGCATCTGAAGACCTGGATGAAGCGCGAGAAGCGCAAGGTGACGCCGGCGATCCTCGGGCTGTTCGGCGCCAAGGCCTATATCGAATACCAGCCCAAGGGCGTCGTCGGCGTGATCAGCCCGTGGAATTTCCCCTTCAACCTCACCTTCACGCCGCTCGCCGGCATCTTCGCGGCGGGCAACCGCGCGATGATCAAGCCCTCGGAGTTCACCCCGCGCTGCTCGGAGCTGATGGCGCGCCTCTTCGCCTCGGCCTATGACGAGACCGAGGTCGCGGTGTTCACCGGCGGGGCCGAGGTCGGCGCGTCCTTCGCGCGCCAGCCCTTCGACCACCTGCTGTTCACCGGCGCGACCTCGATCGCCTATCACGTGATGAAGGCGGCGGCGGAGAACCTGGTGCCGACCACGCTCGAGCTCGGCGGCAAGTCGCCGGTGATCGTTTCCGACAGCGCCGACATGGCGCTGACCGCCAAGCGCGTGATGCAGGGCAAGACCCTCAATGCCGGCCAGATCTGCCTCGCGCCGGATTACGTGATGGTGCCGGAAGGCAAGGCGAAGGAATTCGTCCATGCGGCCGCCAATGCGATCTCGACGATGTTCCCGACGCTGAAGGACAATCCCGACTACACCTCGGTGATCAACCAGCGCCACTACGACCGCCTGCAGGGCTATCTCGACGACGCGCGCGCCAAGGGGGCCGAGATCGTCGAGCTCAATCCGGCCAAGGAGGATTTCCGCCAGCAGCCCTATCACAAGATCCCGCCGACCCTGGTCCTCAACCCGACCGACGACATGGCGATCATGAAGGACGAGATCTTCGGACCGCTGCTGCCGGTGAAGACCTACAAGAACGTCGAAGATGCGATCGGCTATGTGAACGCGCATAGCCGGCCGCTCGGCCTCTACTATTTCGGCAAGGACGGTGCGGAGCAGGAGAAGGTGCTCACCCGCACCACCTCGGGCGGTGTCAGCGTCAACGATGTCGTGATGCATGTCGCGATGGAAGACCTGCCGTTCGGCGGCATCGGCCCGTCCGGCATGGGCAACTACCACGGCCTCGACGGCTTCAAGACCTTCAGCCACGCCAAGGCGGTGTTCCAGCAGGTCAGCCGCGACCTCACGGCCATGCTGCGTCCGCCTTACGGCGAAGGCATCCGCAAGATGCTGGCGGGCAGCATCAAGGCGTAGGGCGTTCGGCGTCCAGGCTGAAACGCACGCGGCCGGCGTCGATCCGGACGCGCAGGCCGCGATGCGTCGCGAGATAAGCGAGGGCGATCGCGGCGGCTGCGAAGCCCGAGGCGGCGCCAACGCCCAGCGCCCAGCGCGGCCCGAACCGGTCGGCGATCCAGCCGACCAGGGGCGCGCCGAGCGGCGTTCCGCCCAGCGCGATGGCCAGCAGGATCGCCATGACGCGGCCGCGCATCGCCGGCGCGGTCCAGAGCTGGATCGCGCCATTCGCGGTGGTGGTGAAGGTTTGTGCCGCCAGGCCGACGAACATCAATGCCGCGCCGAACAGGACATAGCTCGGCGCGAGCGCGGCCATCGCCAGGCCGGCGCCGAAGGCCGCCGCGCCGACGAGCAGGAAGGCGATCCGGGGTTTCTCGCGCCTGGCCGACAGGAGCGCGCCGGCGACCGATCCGACCGCCATCACGGAAGTCAGCAGGCCGTAGCGGCTCGCGTCGCCGTGGAAGACGCTGACCGTCATGGTCGCGACGAAGATCGGATAGTTGATGCCGAAGGTGCCGATCAGGAACAGCATGAACAGCACCGCCAGGATGTCCGGCCGGTTCCGGATATAGCGGAAGCCCTCCGCCAGGCTGCCGCGCGCCCGGACCGCGCGGTGGCTCGCATGCAATTCGCCTTTGCGCAGCAGGCCGAGCGATCCGAGCACGGCGGCGAAGGACGCGGCGTTGATCAGGAACACCCAGCCCGAGCCGACCGCGGCGATCAGGCCGCCGGCGATGGCGGGGCCGATCATGCGCGCCATGTTGAACGAGGTCGAATTGAGCGCCACGGCGTTCGAAAGATGGGCTTCCGACACCAGTTCCGACACGAAAGTCTGGCGCGCCGGCGTGTCGAACGCCGCGACGCAGCCGAGCAGGAGTGCGAACACATAGACGTGCCAGAGCTGCACGATGCCGCAGAGCGTGAGCACCCCGAGCCCCAGCGCGAGCAGGCCCATGGCGCCTTGCGTGGCGAACAGGAGCTTGCGACGGTCCAGGTGATCGGCGGCAAAGCCGGTGAACGGCAGCAGAAACAGCTGCGGCCCGAATTGCAGCCCCATGACCACGCCGACGGCCGTCGCATTGTGATGCGTCAGCTGCGCCAGCACGATCCAGTCCTGCGCGGTGCGCTGCATCCAGGTGCCGATATTGGACACCAGCGCGCCGCCCGCCCACAGGCGATAGTTGCGGATGCGCAGCGAGCGGAATGTCCCGCCGCTCATGCGTCCTTTTTGGCGGCATTGCCGCCGTTGAAACGCCCGAAGCGGCTGCCCGTCAGCAGCCCGAGGACGAGGGTGCCCGCGCCGAACGCGGCGATGTCCGGCGTCGACCGCAGATCGAACTGGCCGACGCGGCACAGCAGCAGATACGCGGCCACGAGGTTGCCGAAGCCCCACAGCACGTTCACCGTCGAAGACGACAGGCCTTCGCCCGGCGGCTTGGCGAACGGGCTCTGGAAGGCCTTGCCCATGACGCCGCTGACGAAATGCGGGATGGCGTTGGTCAGAAAGGCGCCGCCGAAAAAATAGGCCGTGGCCGTGCTCCATTCCATGATCGATCTCCTTGGTATCGGGTTACCGCGTGTCGCGATCCGCGAGACGCCGGATGATGTCGCCCGCGGCGAACAGCGTCTGCTGCTCCCGCGCGTCGAGCTGGGCGACGGCCTCCAGCAGCCAGGCGCGCTTGGCGTCGCCGGTGCGCTTGCGTTCGGCCTCGCCCTTCGGCGTCGGCGTGATCGTCATCTGCCGCCCGTCCGTCGGATGCGGCACGCGCGCGACCATGCCGAGCCCTTCGAGGGCGGCGATCGTCGCGCCCATCGATTGCGGTTTCATCCCTTCGGCGCGCGCCAGTTCGGCGGTGGTGGCGGGTCCGCCGACGACCAACCGGCCGAGCACGGCCGATTGTGTCCAGCTCAGCTCATGCGCCCCCGCGGCGCGGACGCGGCGCGCCAGCAGGCCGACGGCCTGGACGAAATCGGTGACGGCGGCCTTGAGGTCTTTGGGCATGACCAAGCCACGCTACGACATGACAGGTGAACTTGCAAGTCTAACTTGCAAGTTCACCTGTTTATATCGTCGCCGCTGTCGAGTCGTATCGAGCAGGTTTTGCGAAAGATGCCTATTCGGCGGTCCAGCCGCCGTCGACCGAGATGTTCGCGCCGGTGATGTTCTTCGCCGCGTCCGAGCACAGGAACACCGCGATCCCCGCGACCTCCTCGACGGTCACGAACTCTTTGGTCGGCTGGGCGTCCAGCAGCACGTCGTTGATGACCTGTTCCTTGGTCATGTTGCGCGCCTTCATCGTGTCGGGGATCTGCTTCTCGACCAGCGGAGTCCAGACATAGCCCGGGCTGATGCAGTTGACCGTGATGCCGTGCGTCGCGGTCTCCAGCGCGATGGTCTTGGTCAGGCCGGCGATGCCGTGCTTGGCCGCGACATAGGCCGACTTGAACGGCGAGGCCACCAGCGAATGGGCCGAGGCGGTCGAGATGATGCGGCCCCAGCCGCGCTTCTTCATCCCCGGCACCGCGGCGCGCATGCACAGGAAGGCCGAGGTCAGGTTGATGGCGATGATCTGCTGCCATTTCTCGACCGGAAACTCCTCGACCGGCGCCACGAACTGGATGCCGGCATTGCACACCAGCACGTCGGCGGAGCCGAAGGTGGTCTCGGCCAGCGCGATCATGGCGGCGACCTCGTCGGGCTTGGTCATGTCGGCCGGCGAGTAGATCGCCTTGACGCCGAAATCGGCCTCGATGCCCGCGCGCTCCTTCTCGATGGCTGCGGCGTCGCCGAAGCCGTTCAGCGTGATGTTGGCGCCTTCCTTGGCGAAGGCGCGGGCATAGGCGAGGCCGATGCCGCTGGTGGAGCCGGTGACGACGGCGGATTTGCCTTTGAGCGACATGGGGTAACTCCTTTAAGGGGTAAGATAATCGTGCAGCACGCGGCCATAGGGCAGCACGAAATCGACGATCTGGTGGCGGCCGCCGACGATCTCGAGCACGGGCAGGTCGGCGACACGGCAATTGACGTGCGGGATCAGGTGCAGCCGCGCCGGCCCGTCCCACGCCTCGTGGACGACGATGTCTTCCAGATTATAGCCGACGAGCTGGGCGACCTTGGGCTTGCCGTCGACATCCGGAATCCATTTGAGGTTCACGTTGAGCTTGGCGATGCCCGCCTTCACCATGTCGAGCTTGTCGGCGAGGCTGACGGGTTTGTAGCTCATCGTGCCAAGCGCCACGCGCTCGTCGTCGTAGTGCAGGGTGCCGGTCAGCGTATCCTTGATCACTTTGAGTCGCGGCACGCCGTATTTCTTGGGAAAGCCCCAGATCTCGCGCCCGCCGGTGATCGGCGGCTCGTCGTCCAGGTACATCTGCACTGAGAAATTGCACGGCTCGCCGTTGAAGGTCGCGAACACGCCGGTGCCGCTCTCCTCATAGTCGCCGAAGCCCGACGCATCGGGCATCTTCATCCACTCGTAATAGGCGAGGTCGCCCGCCGCCGGCGCCAGCGGCTCGGGCAGGGCGGCGCGGATCGCCGCGGGGTCGGTGCGATAGGTGATGATGAGATATTCGCGCCGCACGAAACGGAACGGCCCGTGCGGATAGCTCGGGCTGAACAGCGGCATGGACGAGGCGTTCAGGATGTCGTCGCGCGTCACTTGAGAGGCTCCATCTCGATCAGCTTGGTCGTCGCCTTACGGCGCTCGCACACCATCTCGCCGCGCTTCTCCATCGTCTTGCGCAGGTCCGCCAGGCCGGCGGCCCAGTGCTCCAGCATGGTCTGGCGCGAGAATTCATAGTCCTTCGACGGGCCTTCATAGGGCTTGCGGCGATAGACCAGCTTCACCAGCGTCACCGCGTTCTCGTAGGACAGGTCGCCCAGCAGCTCGGCGTTCGGCGTCTTGCGCAGTTCGGGCGGCAGCGAGTCCAGCAGCGCGCGCAGCGCAACCTTGGCCTCGTGGATTTTCAGCCCCATCTCGGTGTTGTGCGCGGTGCGGCTGGCATAGCGGATGTCCTTCTCGCGCTCGGCGACTTCCAGGAGCGTGCGCGGCAGCCGGCCGGCCGCGTTGAACAGGTCGACCTGGAGGATCACGAGATCGTCCTTCGTCACCGTCTGCATCACATGTTGCAGCGGCGTATTGGAGACGACGCCGCCGTCCCAATAATGCTCGCCGTCGATCTCGATCGGCGGAAAGCCGGGCGGCAGCGCGCCCGAGGCCATCACATGCTCCGGCCCGATCCGCTGCGCGGTGTTGTCGAAATAGACGAGCTGGCCGGTCCGGATGTTCACCGCGCCCAGGCTGAGGCGGACCTCCTTCGCGTTGATCCGGTCGAAGTCGACCAGCTTGGTCAGCGTCTCGCGCAGCGGGCCGGTGTCGTAATAGCTGAGCGCTTCGGGGGCACCGGGCGGATAGAACAGGGCCGGGGGGAAGCGCGGACGGAAGAAGCCCGCCACGCCGGCCGCCGCGGTCCAGGCGGCGGCGGCTTCGTTCAGGACCGACCGCACCGTCGCGCCGGGGACATCCGGGTTGAAGGGCATGCCGACGCTCGAGGTCTCCCAGAACGCCCGCAGGTTGGCGAGACGGTCTGCGCGCCGGTTGCCCGCGATGAGCGCGGCATTGATGGCGCCGATCGAGATGCCCGCGACCCAATCGGGATGATAATCGGCCTCGGCGAGACCTTCGTAGACGCCGGCCTGGTAGGAGCCCAGCGCCCCGCCGCCCTGCAGGACAAGGACGCGACGCGGTTCGGCTACGGGCTTGGGAGATTCATGCTGCATTGCAGCAAATATAGCGCTACCGCCCGGCTTTTGCAGCCGTCTTTTTCATGAAGATTTGGAGATGATCGGACGTCTATCCGCATCCAGAGCCTTTCGAAGGACGAAGGCGCCGCTCTCGGGCAAGGTTCCGTCCTATCCGCCCGTCTTGTGCCCCAGCACTGCCAGTGCCGCATGCGCCGCTTCGATGCCGCCGACCGGATCGAACACGCCGTCCTCGACCGACCACAGCGCGCTCAGCACGCCATGCGCGAAGCACCAGCGCAGCAGGCGCTCGGGATCGAGCGCCAGCCGCTCCGCCAGGATGCGCACCCGGCGTGCCAGCGGCTTGGGCTCGCAGAACGCGCGCGTAGGATTGTGCAGGAAGGAGGCCGCCTCGAACGCCAGCTCGCCTGCATAGCCCTTGGGATCGATCACCAGCCAGCCGCGGGCCTCGTCGCGCACGACATTGGCGTGATGCAGGTCGGCATGCAGCAGGAAGCGCTCCGGCGCTTGGCTCTCGCACAGCGCGAAGAACGCGCGCTTGCCGTGTTCGAACAGGTCGCGCGTGAGCAGCGCATGCTCCGGATAGGGCCTGTTGAAGCAGCGCCCGCAATCGAACAATGTCGGGAAACCCTGGGGCGCGGGTCTGTCGTGCAGTGCCCAAACCGTGTCGCACCAGATGTGCGTGGCGCGGTCGTCGTCCTCGGACACAAGCTCGCCGAGCGCTGTGCCCGGGACGACGCGTTCGATCACGACCGCTTCCGCGTCGGCCTCGAACACACGCACGGCGCGGTCGCCCCAATGGCGCAGGATCTGCGCGCTGCGGCCCTCGTCGCTGTGCGGCTTGAAGACCTTCAGCAGCACGGGCGCATTGCCGCGCTTGGCGAAGGTCAGCCAGGAACTGTGGGTCTCGAACGGCTTGCCGTCCGGCGTCAGCCGCCACGTGTCCAGGTGCGGCTGAAGCTGCGGATGCGTCAGGCGTCGGCCTTCTTGGGCAGGTTGATCGGGCGGAACAGGAAGGCCGGCAGCTCGTGCCGTTCCGGTTTCACCGGCGCCGCGTCGTTGCGGCGGTCCTGATGCGCCTTGTGCGCCGGCTCGCGCGGCTTGCCTTGCGGCTGTTGCGGCTTGGGCGGACGCGGCTCGTGCCGCTTCTTCTGCGGCTGCGGCGCGCGCTCCTGGCGCGGTGGTTCGGGCGCCTGCGCGGCGGCCGGCTGTTCGGCCGGCGCCGCCGCGACGTCGGAGGCCGTCGCCGGCTCCATCGCCGCGACATGCTCGTGGAATTTGTCGGGCCGGAACTTGTCGCGGCGGCCGCGATCGCGCTCGCCTCGTCCGCCGTTGCGCCCGCCCTTGCGTTCCTCGTCGCGGCGCGGCTTGCGGTCCTCGCGCACTTCGAGATTCTCCATCGTCTTGCGGCCGATGGGCGACTTGGTCAGGCGCTCGATGGCGTCGACCTGCTTCTCGTCGCGCGGCGTCGCCAGCATATAGGCGTGGCCGGCGCGCCCGGCGCGCCCGGTGCGGCCGATCCGGTGGACATAGTCGTCCGGGTGATAGGGCACGTCGAAATTGAACACATGGCTGACCGCGGGGATGTCGAGGCCGCGCGCCGCCACGTCGCTGGCGACCAGGATCTTGAGGTCGCCGGCGCGGAAACGGTCCAGGGTCTTGGTGCGCAGCGACTGGTCGAGATCGCCGTGCAGCGGCGCGGCATCGAAGCCATGCTTGACCAGCGACTTGGCGACCACGTCGACGTCGCGCTTGCGGTTGCAGAACACGATGGCGTTGTTGAGCGTCGGCTCGGCCTCGCGGATCAGGCGGCGCAGCGCCTCCCGCTTGGCCCAGTCGTTCGCCGGGACCAGCACGATCTCCTGCGTGATGTTGGTCGCGGTCGTCGCCGGCCGCGCCACTTCCACCCGCACCGGATTGTGCAGGAACTGGTCGGTCAGCCGCTGGATCTCCGGCGGCATGGTCGCCGAATAGAACAGGGTCTGGCGCGTGAAGGGCAGCTTCTTGCAGATCTCCTCGACGTCCGGGATGAAGCCCATGTCGAGCATGCGGTCGGCCTCGTCGATGACGAGGATGTTGACCTGGCTCAGCATCAGCTTGCCGCGCTGGAAATGGTCCAGCAGGCGGCCCGGCGTGGCGATCAGCACGTCGACCCCGCGGTCGAGCTTGCGGTCCTGGTCGTCGAACGACGTGCCGCCGATCAGCAGCGCCATCGAAAGCTTGTTGAACTTGCCGTATTTCTCGAAGCTCTCGGCAACTTGCGCCGCGAGCTCGCGCGTCGGCTCCAGGATCAGCGAGCGCGGCATGCGCGCCTTGGCGCGGCCGCGCGCCAGGAGCTCGATCATCGGCAGGGTGAACGACGCCGTCTTGCCGGTGCCGGTCTGGGCGATGCCGATGATGTCGCGCCGCTGCAGCACATGGGGAATGCCCTGCGCCTGGATCGGGGTTGGAATGGTGTAGCCGCTCTCGGCCACCGCTTTCAGCACATCGGCCGAAAGCCCCAGGCTTTCGAAGCCGGGCGCTTCAGGGGCAGAAAGAGGTGGGCTGGCGTCAGCCGTAGAATTCGAAGAAATCTGGACTTCTTCAATACCGGCTTCCGCGCCGGTGCTCGTCACGATGCTCGTCTTACGCTCCTGGTGGGGCGCAGGCGTGCGCCCTAGGTCCACGCCCGAATTGGCGATCCGACTCTATGTGCGTCGCAATATAGCGCAATTTTGTTACTTTTCAACCTCCGTGATTTTCAGCGAGTTCCATAAGGAGCTCCCGCCACTCGGGGGGAAGACAAGGCACGGACCGCTTCGCCGGCCAGACGCTCCAGTCTGCCCCTCGACAAGCGCGCCGCCGGAGGCAACGCTCCGGCCGAACGCGGGAGGGGATCATGGATTCGAAGGCGAGCGGCGCACGCCCGCGCCTGATCCTGCTCGCGGCCCTTGCGGTCGCGATCTGGGTTCTCGGTGCCACCTTCAACGGCTTGCCCGCGCCGCGCCCGATGAACGCGCCGGCCACCGCCTTCTCGGCGGCCCGCGCAAATGTCGTGCTCCGCGACCTGCTGGGGCCCGAAATCCCGCATCCCGTCTCGTCCCGCGCCAACGATGCGGTGCGCGAGCGCATCCGCAAGGAATTCGCGGCGCTTCATGTCGGGACTTCGGTCTACCGCGCGCTCGGCTGCAACGGCCGCAGGCAATACGGCTTCTTCGCCTGCGGCACCGTCGAGGACATCATCGCCGAGGTCGCGCCCGGCCAGGGCAAGGCGATCGTCCTGCTGGCGCATTACGACTCCGTGCCCGCCGGTCCCGGTGCGGCGGACGACCAGTCGGGGGTCGCTACGGTCCTCGAGACCGTGCGCGCGCTTCAAGCACGCGGCCTGAAGACCAGACACCCGATCCTCGCCCTGATCACCGATGGCGAGGAGGCCGGCCTGCTTGGCGCCGCGGCCTTCGCCGACAACCCTGCCTTCCTCGCCCGGGTCGGCGTGGTGGTGAATGTCGAGGCCCGCGGCAATCAGGGGCCGAGCCTGCTGTTCCAGACCAGCCCCGGCGACGGCGCGCTGATCGATCTCTATGCGCAAAGCGTCCCCGAATACGCAACCAGTTCGCTCTTCGCGGTGATCTACAGGCTGCTGCCCAACGACACCGATCTCACGGTCTTTCTCGATCGCGGCCAGACCGGTTACAATTTCGCCTTCAGCGGCAATGTCGCGCACTACCACACGCCGCTCGACCGCCGCGAGAATCTCAGCCTCGCGACGCTGCAGCATCACGGCGACAACCTGCTGGGCACGGTCTCCGGATTGATGCAGACCGATTTCGCGGCGCTCAAGGGCGGCGACGCGATCTATCTGACCGTATTCGGCCATCTCCTGCCGCGCCTGCCGGCGAGCTGGGCCATTCCGCTCGCCGTTCTCGTCATCCTGCTGCTGGTCGCTGCCGCCTGGGCCTCGCGCGGCGAGGTGCTCGGCATCGGCCGCCGCCTGGTCGCCTTTTCAATTCCGCCGGCCGCGCTGCTGGGTGCGGCGCTGTTCGGCTGGTTGCTCCACACCGTTGCTTCGCTGGTCTCCGGCCAGCCCGATCCATCCTATGCCCATCCCGTCTGGCTGCGCCTCGCGCTCGCGCTGGGAGTCGCCACGGCCCTGTTGCTCTGGACGCGGCTCGCCAGCCCCCGCCTGGCGGCGCTGTCGGTCTGGTCGTGGTTCGCCGGTCTTGGCCTGGTCACCGCGATCTTCCTGCCGGGCCTGAGCCCTTATTTCCTGTTTCCCGCGCTCATTGCCGCGATCCTGCTCATCGTGCAGGCACGGCTGGACGGCGCCGGGGCCGAAGCGGTCGGCGTGCTCCTCGCACTTCCAGCCTTGGTCATCTGGCTCTCGCTGTCCTCGGCGTCGGAGCTCGTGCAGGGCCTCGCGCTGCATCCGCTGATCACGGTCACCATGGCGTTCGCCGCACTGCCGCTCCTGCCGCTGCTCGCACCGCGTCCGCCGCAGCGCTGCGCCGCGGTCACCGCCGTTGCAGGCCTCGTCCTCGCAGTGATCGCCGGTTTGCATCCGGCCTATAGCGTGCGGCAGCCCGAGCGCCTCAATCTGAGCTTCGTGGACGACCATATCGCGGGCAAGGCGGTCTGGGCCGCCGATCCGGCCGGCGCGCTGCCCGCATCGCTGCGCGCAGCGATGCCGTTCTCCGCCGCGCGCCGGCAGGCCATGCCGCTCTCGTTCACCAACGCCTATGCGGCGCCGGCCGGGGCGACGCGCTATGCCGCGCCCTCCGCAGCGATCGCGAGCCGGCCCGACGGCGCCGGCCGCCGCGTGACGCTCGCGCTGCACGGCTCGGCGCTGGCCAATCGCATGGTCGTCGTCGTGCCGAAGGACGCGGGCCTCCTGCGGGCGGAGATCGACGGCAAGTCCTTCGCGCCCGATCCCGGCGCGCCGGGACCCTACGGCACGGTCATCGCCTGCATGACCGACGATTGCCGCGGCAAATCGGTGACCCTCGTCTTCGCGTCGCGCAAGCCGGTCGGCGTCACGCTGGGCGAGCAGCATTACGGCCTGCCGGCGGATGCCGCCAGGCTCGTCGCGGCGCGTCCTGCCACCGCGGTCCCCTCGCAATCGGGCGATACGACGATCGTCTTCGGGAGGCTGACGCTGTGAGCCGGAGCGACGAGATCGAAAGCCTGATCGCGACCTTCGAAGCGGGCCTGCGCGGCAAGCCGGATTACGCCCTGCACATGATCGGTCTCGCCGAGATGGTGGCGAAGAAGAAGCACAAGTTGCGCGCCTTCGAGCTCGCGCGCATCGGGCTTGCGGCGGGGCAGGGCGATCCGCGCGTCGTCGCCCGCGGCCGGGCGCTGCTCCATTCGCTTCTCCCCGGCTATCACGTGCCGATGATGAACGATGCATGGCGCAATGCGGCGTGGGACGCGGTGCTGCGGCGCGCGATCAAGCCGGGCATGCAGGTCTTCGAGATCGGCACCGGCGCCGGCATGCTCGCGCTGATGGCGGCGCGCGCCGGAGCGGCGCATGTCTTCACCTGCGAGAGCGATCCGGTCGCGGCGGCGCTGGCGCGCGAGCTTGCCGGACACAACGGCTATGCGGACCGCATCACGGTGCTGGACAAGCCGTCGCAGGACGTGAAGGTCGGCATCGATCTGCCGCGCCCCGCCGATCTGCTGTTCTGCGACATCTTCGGCGACGACCTCTTCACGTTCGATCCGCTCGGCGCGATCGCCGACGCGAAGGCGCGGCTGCTCGCGCAGGGTGCGATCACCGTTCCCGCCGCCGCATCCCTGCGCGTCGCGCTTGCCGCCTGGAGCGACTATCCGCGCATCGGCCGGCTCGAAAGCGCCTGTGGTTTCGACCTGACGCCGATGGCCGACTTCACGACCGCCGCCAAGTCGAGCGCCATCGGCGATCGCGATCTGCGGCTGATGTCGGAACCGGTCGAACTCCTCCGCATCGCGTTTTCCGAGTCTTTCGCGCTGCACGGCGATGTGGAGGTGACGTGTGAGGCGTCGGAGGACGGCAGCGCGAACGGCCTGGCGCGCTGGCTCCGGCTCGAGCTCGATGGAGAAACGACACTGGAAGCGCGCCCGGAGCCCGGCGCCGTGTTCTTCTCGAGCTTGAACATCCTGCCGTTACCGGTGCCTTGCGCGGTGCGCCGGGACGAGGCGTACACCATCAAAGCCGCGTACAGCCACCGCAAGATAGAGACCTGGCTGGCCTGACTGACTCGATTCTAGAGTCTGTTGTGATCAGAAGGAGTCAGCCAAAAACCTGTCATGGCCCGCAAAAGCGAGGGCTTTTCGGAAGTTGGGATTACTGATTCATTGTCTGTGTTGATCGGACGGTGGATTGGGCGATGGCGGAACGTCGTATCGGGCAGCTGAGCTTCGCGGATGGGGCGGTTGTTGCGGCTGGCGGCAGCAGCGGGGCGCTGGACCGAGTGTTTGCGCTTTTGGACTGGGCACCGGTGGAAGTCTTGCTGGCGCCGTTGCGCGGTGGTCCGATGGGGGCACCGGGCTATCCGGCCCTGATGCTGTTCAAGGCGCTGATATTGCAGCGTTGGTACGCGCTGTCGGACCCGGCCCTGGAGGAAGGCCTGAAGGACCGGCTATCGTTCCGGCGCTTTGCGGGCCTTGCGCTGAGCGATCCGATCCCCGACCACGTTACGCTGTGGCGGTTCCGCGAGAGCCTGGCGGGCGGGCTGGAGGAGGCGCTGTTCGCCGAGATTGGCCGGCAGATCGAGGCCGGCGGCTTCGTGCTCAAGCAAGGCACGCTGATCGACGCCTCGCTGATCCCCGCCGCGGTCAACCGGCCGCCCAGGCCGCAGGGCGATGGTCCGCGTGACGATGCGGGCAGAGCGGCGAGCAAGCTGGTGGGCAGCGAGCACGACCCCGACGCGGCCTGGACAAAGAAGGACGGCCAATACCACTTCGGCTACAAGCTGCACGCCGCGATGGACAAGACCAGCCGCTTTATCCGCCGCCTCCTCTTCACACCGGCCAACATCAACGAGAGCGCGGTTGCCGACCAATTGATCTGCGGCGACGAGCAGGCCGTCTACGCCGACAAGGCTTATGACAGCCACGGCCGCGCGGTCCGGCTGGGCGCGATGGGCATCACCAATCACATCATGCGGCGCGGCCATCCCAAACGCCCACTGACGCAAGACGAGCATGCCCGCAACAGCCGCCTCGCCAAGGTCCGTGGCGCCATCGAGCCGCTGTTCGCGCTGTTCAAGAACGTCCACGGCCTCAAGCGTGCACGATACCGAGGCCTGGCACGCAACGCCTGCGCCTTCCACCTCGCAGCCATCGCCATAAACCTCAAGCGCTGGGCCGCGGTCGCGTAGTCCGATCCGACCAAGCCGGGCCATCCACCCGGAGCGCAATCCCTGCAAAAGGCTCAAAGCTCAAATGCGAGCCCCAAACCCCCAACTTCCGAAAAGCCCTCGCGAATGCGGGCCATGACACCGGATTGTTGCATCAACTTGAAAACAACGGACTCTAAACGTCCACCCCGGTCACGAACTGCGCGTTCTCCTGGATGTACTGGAAGCGCAGCTCGGGCTTCTTGCCCATCAGCCGCTCGACGATGCTCTCGGTGTCCTTGCGCGCATCCTCGGCGATCTCGACCTGCAGCAGCGAGCGCGCGCCCGGCTTCATCGTCGTTTCCTTGAGCTGCGCCGGCATCATCTCGCCCAGGCCCTTGAAGCGCCCGATCTCGACCTTGGCGCCGGCGCGGAACGCGGTCTTGAGCAGCGCGTCGCGATGCTTCTCGTCGCGCGCATATTCGGTCTTGGCGCCTTGCGTCATGCGGTAGAGCGGCGGCATCGCGAGATACAGATGCCCCTCTTTGATGAGTTGCGGCATCTCGCGATAGAAATAGGTCAGCAGCAGCGACGCGATATGCGCCCCGTCGACGTCGGCATCGGTCATCACGATCACGCGGTCGTAGCGCAGGTCGGCCTCGCGGTATTTGCTGCCCGTGCCGCAGCCCAGCGCCTGCACCAGGTCGCTGAGCTCCTGGTTCTGCTGCAGCTTGCCCGCCGCCGCGCTCGCCACGTTGAGGATCTTGCCGCGCAGGGGCAGCACCGCCTGGGTCGCGCGGTCGCGCGCCTGCTTGGCGCTGCCGCCGGCGCTGTCGCCTTCGACCAGGAAGATCTCCGTTCCCGCGCGGTCGCCGCGCGTGCAGTCCGACAGCTTGCCGGGCAGCCGCAGCTTGCGGGTCGCCGATTTGCGCTGGGTTTCCTTCTCCTGGCGCTTCTTGAGCCGGTCCTCCGCCTGGTCGATCACGAAGTCGAGCAGCCGGTCGGCCTCCGCCGGGCTCTCCGCCAGCCAGTGATCGAAATGATCGCGCACCACGTTCTCGACCAGCCGTTGCGCATCGGGCGAGGACAGCTTGTCCTTGGTCTGTCCCTGGAACTCCGGCTCGCGGATGAACACCGACAGCACGGCGCAGGCGCAGCTCATCACGTCGTCCGCCGTCATCAGCGCCGTCTTGCGGTTGTTCACCCGCTCGCCATGGCTGCGCAGCGCCTTGGTGAGCGCCGTGCGCAGACCCTGTTCATGCGTGCCGCCCTGCAAGGTGGGGATCGTGTTGCAATAGGAATGCACGAAGGGATCGATCTGCGGCGTCCAGGTGACGGCCCATTCCACCGCGCCCTTGCCGTCCTTGTTCTCGGTACGGCCGGAGAAGTCGCGCTGGTTGACCGTGTTGCTCGCGCCGACCTCGCTCTTGAGGAAGTCGAGCAGCCCGCCGGGGAATTTCAGCACGTCCTCGGCCGGCGTCTCGCCCTTGATCAGTTCGGGATCGCATTTCCAGCGGATCTCGACGCCGCGGAAGAGATACGCCTTCGACTTGACCATCCGGTACAGCGTCGCCGGCGAGAAATGGCAGTCCTTGCCGAAGATCTGCGCGTCGGGATGGAAAGAGACGATCGTGCCGCGCCGGTTGACCGCGCCGAGGTCCTTGAGCTTGCCCACCGCATGGCCGCGCTCGAAGCGCATCTTCTGCGCCTGGCGGTCGCGCGCCGACTCGACTTCCATCCATTCCGAGAGCGCGTTCACCACCGAGGCGCCGACGCCGTGCAATCCGCCCGAGGTGTCGTAGACCTTGCCGCCGAACTTTCCGCCGGCATGCAGCGTGGTCATGATGACTTCGAGCGCCGACTTGTTCTTGAACTTCGGATGCGGGTCGGTGGGAATGCCGCGGCCATTGTCGCGGATCGTCAGCACGTCGCCCGCGGAAAGTTCCACCTCGATCCGGTTGGCGAAGCCCGCAACCGCCTCGTCCATCGCATTGTCGAGGATTTCGGCGGCGAGATGGTGCAGCGCGCGCTCGTCGGTGCCGCCGATATACATGCCGGGCCGCCGGCGGACGGGCTCCAGGCCTTCCAGGACCTCAATGTCCTTGGCGGTATAGCCCTTCGAAGCGGGCGCGTTGTCGTCGAACAGGTCTTTGGCCATGGGTGCCGTGTGCGAGCGTTGCGATTCGGGAACTTCTAAGCTTAACCGAGGCGAAAGCCAGCGAAACCTGGGCCCGCCTCGCAGCCCTTTCTTAACTGCGGTTTTCTACATTTGGGACGGCGTCGCACGAGCGGCGGATTGTCGAGCGGCACCGGTATGCGTAGCTTTCATCTGTGGACGATTTCGGAGCCGCCGCGCGTCGCCGAGGCGCGCCTGAGACTGCTCGTCGAGACCCTGCCGTCCACCATCGGCCTCAACCCGCTCTGGACGATCGTCTTGTTCCTTCCGCTGCTGCGCGCCAGCGGTTTGTTCGGGCGCGTGCCGCTCTGGCACTTCTTCCTCGCCTTCGCGCTGCATGCGGCGCTCTCGGCCGCGGCGACGGCGATCTGGCTGCGCAACCGCCACCGGCTGCGCAACCCCGCCGCACTGCGCTGGCAGCTCGTGGCGCTGCAATTCGGCATCGGCGTCGTCTGGGGAACCGTCCTTTGCCTTTTCAACGTGCGCGGCAACACCGTCAGCAGCATCTATCTGTGCATGATGTTCGTCTCGGTCGTGTGGTCGATGGTCTTCACCCGCGCCGCGCTGCTGGAGGTGCTGTTCGCCGGCGTCGTGCCGATCACGCTGATCTACGGCACGCGGCTGGTGACGGGAACCGGCGAGGTGCCCCTGGTCTTCGCCCAGCTGCTGCCGCTGTGGACGGTCTACATCTCGCTGATGGGCGTCAGCGGCGCCAAGCGCATCGACCAGTCGCTGCGCGAGCATTTCGCCAATGTCGATCTGTCCGCGGCGCTGCGGGCCAGCAACAACGAGGCGCTGCGCGGCCGCCAGGAGGCCGAGGCGGCCAATTCCGCCAAGACGAACTTCCTCGCCAATATGAGCCACGAGCTGCGCACCCCGCTCAACGCCATCCTCGGCTTCTCCGACATCATCGCCCAGCAATCGCTGGGGCCGCAGGCCGTGGCGCGCTACAGCGAATACGCCTCCGACATCCACGCCTCGGGCGCGCATCTGCTGAGCCTCATCAACGACCTGCTCGACGTCGCCAAGATCGAGGCCGGCAAGATGGAGATCGAGCCGCGGCCGCTCGACGCCGCCGCGGCGGTCGCCGACATCGAAAGGCTGATCGGGCCCCGCGCCCGCCAGCGGCGCCAGACGATCCGTTGCGAGATCGCGCCGGATCTGCCGCTGCTCGTCGCCGACGACCGCGCCTTCCGGCAGATCGCGCTCAATCTGCTCTCCAACGCGGTGAAGTTCACGCCCGAGGACGGCCGCATCGACATCGCGCTGCAACGCAGCGGCAATGGCGGGTTGCTGCTCGAGGTCGCGGACAACGGCCCGGGCATTCCCGAGGAGAAGCTCGAACGCGTCTTCGAGCCGTTCTCGCAGATCGACAACCGCTATGGCCGCCAGTCCGGCGGCACCGGCCTGGGTCTCGCGCTGGTGAAGGGCCTTGTCGACCTGCATGGCGGCCGGGTCTGGATCGAAAGTGCGCCCGAACGCGGCACCAAAGTCTATGTTTACTTCCCGTTAGTGACCGAATTCTCCGCGCCGGCCCAAGTAATGGCCGGCTAACCTTTACAGCTCTCAGAGAATTTTAAGAACCACGCCCTACGATCCACGGGCCTCGCATCCGCGGGCGGCAGGCAGGGATTCGGCCGGTGGGATTTGGACAGCAGCTCAGGGTGAGGCGCAGCGCCGACGTGCGGGTGCTGAACGCGCAACTCGACCTCGTCGCCTCCGCGATGCGCACGACGCGGTTCACCTCGCCGCTCTGGGCCCTCGCGCTCGCCTGGCTCGGGTCGGACAGCTTCGGCTATCTCGGTCAGCGTCCGTTCGCCGAGGCGATCCTGCTGCCCTGCGTCGTGTCGATCACGATGTTCCTCGCCTCGAACATCGTCTCCTTCTACCAGATGACCACGGCGGGCCAGACCGACTACGAAGCGGTGCGCCCCTGGTTCGCGCGCATGACGGTGCTGCAGGTCGTGATCAGCACGATCTGGGGCCTGGTGCCCTGGCTGCTGTGGGATCCGGCCAGCCAGATCAACCATATCTTCCTCGCCGGCGCGACGATCGCGATGCTCTCGACCCTGATCGTCAGCCGCGCGACCCATATGGACATGTTCATCGCCTGCCTGGCGCCGATCTCGGCGGTGGCGGCGCTGCGCTTCGCGTTCGGTGGCTCGATGCTCGACTACGGCACCGCGCTCGTCATCCCGGGCTTCGCGGCGCAGCTCTTCTTCGACGGCCGCCGCCTGGCGCGCCGCGTCGACGAGGACGCCCGCCTGCGCTTCCAGGTCGAGGATCTGGCGCGCGAGTTGGAGGAGACCCGCGACGAAGCCCTGCGCAAGCGCTTCGAGGCGGAGACCGCGAACGCGTCGAAGACCGCGTTCCTCGCCAATATGAGCCACGAACTGCGCACGCCGTTGAATGCCATCCTCGGCTTCTCGGAGATCATCGCGCAGGAATGCTTCGGCCCCGTCGGCTCGGCGCGCTACAAGGAATATGCCGGCGACATCCATTCCTCGGGCGCCCATCTGCTCAGCCTGATCAACGACCTGCTCGACGTCGCCAAGATCGAGGCCGGCAAGATGGAGATCGCGCCGCATCCGCTGGACGCGCGCCGCACCTTCGACATCGCGCTCAAGCTGATCGGTGCCAAGGCGCGCGAGCGCCAGCAGACGCTGGGCATCGAGATCGACGCATCCTGCCCGCCGCTCTATGCCGACGAGCGCGCCTTGAAGCAGATCCTGATCAACCTGTGCTCCAACGCGGTGAAGTTCACGCCCGAGGGCGGCCGCATCATGGTCCGCGCCGAGCTCGCGCGCTGTGGCGGTTTCCAGATCAGCGTCCAGGACAACGGCCCGGGCATCCCGCGCGAGAAGCTCGACAAGATCTTCACGCCGTTCAGCCAGGTCGACAACCGCTACGACCGCCAGGCCGGCGGCACGGGCCTCGGCCTCGCGCTGGTGCGCGGCCTCGCCGAGTTGCATGGCGGCCGCGCCTGGCTGGAAAGCGAACCCGGCAAGGGCTGCTGCGCCTATGTCGTGCTCCCGGCAAGCCTGCCGGATCTCAAGACCGAGAGCGAAGCGGCGGCGGCGTAACGTGCTTGTCATCCCCGGCGAGCACGAGCGCTAGCGAGTGCGAGGGAAGGGGACCCAGGTAGGAAACACCGTCACGGTATTTCCTACCTGGGTCCCCTTCCCCTCACGCCGTTGCGCGGCGTTCGGCCGGGGATGACAACGCGCTACCCCGGCTCGATATCCGTGAAGATCGCGCTCGGATGCAGGCGCAGGAAGGCCGACACCAGCACCTGCTTCTCCCCCGGCACGGGCTTCTTCAGCGCGATCCAGTCCTCGACCTCCGCCGCCGTCGCACCGGTCGCCGCGGCAAGCGCCGCGCCCGTCAGCCCGCCACTCTTCAATGCCGCGTCCAGTCCGACCGCCCAGCGCGGCGGCGGCCCGCCCGGATTGATCTTGAAGGTGTTCTCGCCCACCTCGCGCATCCACTGCGTCACGCGGTCCGACAGATAGCCGCCCGTGATGCCGAGGAACGAGATGAGATAGGGGCTCATATTGGCCTGCGCGCTCGGTGCCGAGCTCTGCGTCATCGCCAGCATGCCGGCGGCCGCGAAGAAGAACAGCGCGAACGCCACGCCCGCGCCCAGCCCGATGCGGAACAGGATGTCCCAGAAGCCGCGTCCCTCGGGGTCCTTGAGGAAATCCTGGCTGATATAGATCAGGCTCCCCAGGATGCCCATGAAGATCGCCAGGGTGAGGACCAGCATCATCTTGGGCAGCAGAACGATGTGATAGGCGTTCTCCCCGACCAGCGTCTTGAACGAGAAGAAGTCCTCGCACAGATTCCAATAGGCCGGATTGGAGAGCGCCGATCCCTTGGGCGCGATCTCCTCGTCGAGATCCTTGTTGCGCGTGTCGAGCGCGCTCTCCTGCGCCTTCAGCGACGCCAGCCGGGCGGTGTCGGCGTCGTATTCCGAATGCGCCTTGCGATAGACCTCGAAGCTCGCATAGATCTGTGTCTTGAACTCTGTGAGCGCCTTGCGGGCCGTCTCCGCCTGCGGCGACGCGTCGGCCTCGCCCAGCTCGGAATAATAGGTTGCGAGATAACCGGTCACCACGCTGTCGAAATCGAGGATCTCCAGTTGCGCCGTCGCGGGCGGCGGCGCGGACGGGCCGGATCCGCCGGTCGCGGCGAGGGCTGGGGGCGAAACGCCCGGCGGCGGCGCGAAGGGGCGCAGCTTCAGCGGCGGCAGGATATAGGCCGTGTCGTTCTGGTTGATGAAGGTGGTGACGTCGTCGGCGCTGCTCGTCATCCGCGCCAGCGCGCCGCGCGAGTCGACATCGGCCGTGCCCAGCGCGTCCTCGACCGCCTTCTGCTTCTTCGAGATGACGTCGAGCTGCGAATAGTAGTACTCGACCGACGCCACGTCCTGGCGGATCGCGCCGATGGTCGACTTGGTCGTCGAGAGGTCCGGCGCCGCCATCGCGTTCTGCAACTGCTCGGCCGTGAGCACGAACAGCAGCACCGCGCCCGTCGCCGAGAACGCCGCGATCAGGAACAGCCCGATCAGCACGCGCCGGATTTGCGGCGCCAGGGCATTCAGCGACCGGAACACGGCGTTCTGTGTCGGATGCTCTGCGGCGTAGGACGTGTTCGCCATGTCGCTTGCCTTTCCATTCCGGGCAAATCTTCAACAGCAACGCCGGGCTTCCCATGTCGATGGGCTCTCAGGGCGGCACATCGGTGAACAGGGTGTTCGGACGGACGCGCAGATAATAGGCGAGCGCCTTCTGCGCCGCGCTCGGCACCTGCTTGGTCAGGGCCTGCCAGTCGTCGAGGTCGCTGACGGTCTCGCCGATCGCCGCGGCGAGGGTCTGCGATGTCAGGTTCTGGCGTGCCATCTCGGCTTTCAGCCCCACCGCCCAGCGGGCGGGCTCCTCCGCGCTTTTCAGGCTGAAGGTGTTTTCCCCGATCTCGCGCATCCAGGCGGTGACGCGATCCGACAGGTAACCCGCCGTGATGCCGAGGAACGAGATGAGATAGGGGCTCATCGCATGGTCGCCGCTCTGACTGGCGGAGTTTTGCGACATCGCCAGCACGCCGGCGGCGGAGAAGAAGAACAGGGCCAGCGCCACGGCGGCGCCCAATCCGATCCGCGACAGCATCTCGCCCGTCGTCGCGAAGCATTTTTCGAGCACCACCCGGCGCGTCAGGTGGATCAGGCTGCCCAGCATGCCCATGAAGATCGCCAGCAGGAGGACCAGCATGGCGTTGGGCAGCCAGACGACCTTGAAGACCGATGTCCCGAACACTTCGTACGCGCGGAAGTCTTCGAGAACGCCGGCGTACTGATCGTTCTTGAACAGGGTAGGAAGGTCCGGCAGCGGCGTGGCAAGCTCCTTTTCCCGCCCGGTCGCCAGTTGCGAACTGTTGTAGTCCTGGCGCCACTGCGCATCGGCCGTGTTGAAACTGTCGATGGCGGGGGCCAGCGCCACCCGGACTTCGCGGCTGAAGCTGTCGACTTGGGCACCCGGGATGTTCCCACCCGCCGCCTTGGCGATCAGGTCGTTCAGCATGCCATCCAGGCGGTCCTGGACCGAACGGCTGAAGCCGCTGGTGCCTGTGTCCGAAGGAAGCGCGATGCCGATCTTCGCCAGATCGGGATAGCGGAGCAGGATCGCGGCGACCTGATGTTCGGCGCTTCGTTCCGCGGCCGAGATTTTTGTCACGGCGGCGCGCATCTCGGCGTCGAAGCCGGCCAGCTTGTCGTGCGTGCTGTCGAGTTCGGCGGCGCGGCTGGCCTGCAGCTTTTCGCGGCCATCCAGGGTGGCGACGTCCTCGCGGACCTTGCCGATCGTCACGCCCTTGGCGACATCCGGCGGCAGCCCTTCGATCGAATGCTGGAGCTGGAGCGCCGAGATGAGGATCAGCACCATGCCGAAGACGACGAGGAAGAACGCCGCAAGGATCGATCCGGCGACGATCCAGCGCAGATCCGAGATATGTAAGTTGTTCGCAGTATTCGGTGCAGCGCTCACCCCAGCCCCCGCCTTCGCGCGGCGCGAGACTATTATACTTCCCGAAGTATAGGCAATGTATTCGCCGGCCGTCTGGCGGCCGCCAATGGAGTCCGGACCCGGAAGCCAGCTGTCGCTCCCGGTCCGGGCTTCCCGTCGGTCCAAACAAAAAGGGCGCGGCACATGCGCGCCGCGCCCTTCCTGCGATCGTGCGGCCGGTCAGACCGAGTAGTACATCTTGAACTCGACCGGGTGCGGCGTGTGCTCGAAGGCGTACACGTCGCCCATCTTCAGCTCGATATAGGCGTCGATGAAGTCGTCGCTGAACACGCCGCCCTTCTTGAGGAAGGCGCGGTCCTTGTCGAGATTCTCGAGCGCCTCGCGAAGGCTGCCGCACACCGTCGGCACCTGCTTCAGCTCTTCGGGGGGCAGGGCATAGAGGTCCTTGTCCATCGGGTCGCCCGGATGGATCTTGTTCTCGATGCCGTCGAGGCCGGCCATCAGCATGGAGGCGTAGGCGAGATAGGGGTTCGCGCCCGGATCGGGGAAGCGGACCTCGACGCGCTTGCCGTTCGGCGAGTTCGAGAACGGGATGCGGCATGACGCCGAGCGGTTGCGCGACGAATAGGCGAGCAGCACCGGCGCTTCGAAGCCCGGGATCAGGCGCTTGTAGGAGTTGGTCAGCGGGTTGGTGAAGGCGTTGATGGCCTTCGCATGCTTGATGATGCCGCCGATGTAGTAGAGGCAGGTGTCCGACAGGTCGGCATAGCCCGAGCCGGCGAACAGCGGCTTGCCGGCCTTCCAGATCGACTGGTGCACATGCATGCCCGAACCGTTGTCGCCGTAGATCGGCTTGGGCATGAAGGTCGCCGACTTGCCATAGGCGGCGGCGACCTGGTGGATCACGTATTTGTAGATCTGCATGTAGTCGCCGCACTTGGTCAGCGTGTTGAACTTGAAGCCGAGCTCATGCTGCGCGGTGGCGACTTCGTGATGGTGCTTCTCCGGCTGGATGCCCATGTCGCCCATGATGGCGAGCATCTCGCCGCGCATGTCCTGCGCGCTGTCGACCGGCGGAACCGGGAAATAGCCGCCCTTGACGCCCGGACGGTGGCCGAGGTTGCCCTGCTCGTATTCCGTGCCGGTGTTGTAGGCGCCTTCCATCGCGTCGAGATAGTAGTAGCCCTTGTTCATGCCCACTTCGAAGCGCACGTCGTCGAAGATGAAGAACTCCGCCTCGGGGCCGAAATAGGTCGTGTCGCCGACGCCCGACGAATTGACATAGCTCTCCGCCGCCTTGGCGATCGAGCGCGGGCAGCGGCCATAGCGCTGGCCGGTGGTCGGCTCGACCACGTCGCAGATCAGCACCAGCGTGGTCTGGGCGAAGAACGGATCGATGACGGCGGTGTCGAGGTCGGGCACCAGCGTCATGTCCGACTCGTTGATCGCCTTCCAGCCCGCGATGGAGGAGCCGTCGAACATCGTGCCTTGCGTGAGGAAATCCTCGTCGACCATCGACAGGTCGAAGGTCACGTGCTGCCACTTGCCGCGCGGATCGGTGAACCGCACGTCGACGAACTTGACTTCCTTGGACTTGATCAGCGCCAGGATGCTGGCCGGAGTAGCAGGACTATGTGCCATGACTTACGTATTCCCCTTCAAGAGATTGAACCTAAACCCGGTATGGATTCTTCAGATCGCGTCCGCGCCGGTCTCGCCGGTCCGGATGCGGATCGCTTCTTCGACATTGAGGACGAATATCTTGCCGTCGCCGATGCGGCCCGTGCGCGCAGCCTTCTGGATGGCGTCGACCGACGCCTCGACCCGCGCTTCGTCCACGACGATCTCGATTTTCACCTTCGGCAGGAAATCGACGACATATTCGGCGCCGCGATAGAGCTCGGTATGGCCCTTCTGCCGCCCGAAGCCCTTGGCCTCGGTGACGGTGATTCCCTGGACGCCGACTTCCTGCAGCGCCTCTTTCACTTCATCCAGCTTGAACGGCTTGATGATCGCTTCGATCTTTTTCATGCATGTCTCCCCGGCGGCTCAACCGGCCGCAGCGTTAACGATTTAGCAGGACTCGTGCCGGTTTTCGCGTAAAAATCGTATAGGAGATTCAATGGGTTGTGGACGGCCTCTCGCCGCCGCTGAAGCGGCCGCCTAAATTCACGGCCGAATGCCTATTTTTTCACCGTCATGGCCGCCCTCGTGGCGGCCACCCATGAACACCGTTATGAAGGAACTGCGCGGTACCGAAACTGTTGGCAAACAGGCTAAGCGATGAAGAAGACTCGAGCACGAACCAAGCCCCGTACTTCTGGCAAGGCCCATGAGACGCATGCACTCAAGACGGCCGAATATTTCGCGGATCGGCGAGGGCGGGCCGACTTTCGCGCCTTCGATCGCATCATGGGCCGCAAGCGCGGCGAGAAGCCGCGCGAGGGCGACGAGGCGTGACGACATTCACATGCGTGCTGGAATTGGTGGTTGGAAGCCTCCGCAATCGACGCGATAGGGTTTCGAATGAATGACTACAAATACAAGGGCATTCCTTTGTCGCCGAGCATCGCGGCCGAGCTGGCACTCGAATTCGTTAGCTCATCGAGAAATCCGGTAAAGCGCGATGACATATTGAAATTTGTCGTTCAAAAGCACGTTAGCTCGGCTGGCACGGCAGCCAACGACGCGGAGGCAACTTTAAAAAAGGCTCTAAGTTCGCTGGTGACAGACGGAAGGTTGGTCCGTCCGTCGGTCGGCTGGTACCGAGTTGGTCAAAGCACGTTAGCTGGTGAAGAACTCGACAATTCCGCATTGGCAACTCTCGATGAAGCTGTCGGCGGCGATGGGGAGCAGCTTCCGCCACGCCACAAACTCGGATCGGGAGCCGAGTCTGTCTATCTTTATTATCAATCTTCCGACGAACGACTGGCTCGTCTTGAAGGTCGGGACCATTGGCCATGTAAGATTGGGTTCACGGCCGGACTTGTGACCACCCGTATCCTTTCGCAAGGGGCCCTTACTAGCATCGCAGTCGCTCCGATAGTTGGCCTTGTAATAGCTACAGATGACGGACGAATGTTGGAGCGAGCGATTCACGCCGCCCTTGATCAAGCCGGCACGCGAATTGACGAGGGCTTCGGGACAGAGTGGTTTCAGACATCGCCGGAAAGAGTTGTTTCTTGGTATGAAAGCTATCGCAAGATCGTCGATGGATTAAAGATCGCAGGCTAGCGAGCAGCACGGTGCTTGGAGCGCTGCGTGGCGGTGGTGGGCGAACATCGCGGTCCAATCCGATTTCTTCGTGCCTGCTTTCATCGGTGATGCCGGCAATCAGGTCATCGATATCGAAGGGAGTCTTCTCGTACATGCAAATGCGTGTTCGGCCCGCCTAAAACCCCATCCGCTTCAATTCCGCCTTCACCGCCGCGATGGTCTTGAAGCGGAAATGCTTGGTCTTCCCGTCGCGCCAGGTGCAGTCGCAATCGCCGCCGAAATGGGCGCTGACCGCCTTCAGGTAAGTAAGCTGCCCGCGCACCGCCGCGTCGTCGAAGATGCGCACCTCATAGAACGTGCCGCTGACGTCGTAATGCTCCGTGTTCCAGCTCAGGATGACGATCAGCTCCTGCGCCGGATCGCGGTCCGCATTGGCGAAACCAATGGCCTCGACCCGCGCCGCGCCGCCTTCCTCCTCGCCGGTGGTGACGTCGATCTTGCGGTACGAACCATCCGCGGCCTTGTCCAGCATCACCACCAGACGATCCGTGCTGTCCTGCCCGCTCGGATGCATGTAGCTCGCGAAGATCACCGGCCGCCCGTTCCAGCGCGCCTCCAGCGCGTCAGGTTCCGCGTCCGGCGCGACCGCCAGCACACGTTCGGCGAATTGCAGCGCCGTCTCGGCCGGCCCGCGCTGCCAGCCCGCGGCCGCGAAGGCTCCTCCGCAGAGCAGCGCCGTCGCGACCAGCGCGAAACGCCCGATCACCGCCCGTGCCGCAGCACCAGACCCGCACGCGCGCCGGTCGACTGGTCGTCCAGCACATTGACCTGTCCGTTCACCAGCGTCGCCTTGTAGCCCCGCGCCTTCTGCGTGAAATGCGGCGCACCGCCCGGGAAGTTGTGCACGATATGCGGCTGCAGCTGCGTGAGCCGCTCCAGGTCGATCACGTTGACGTCCGCCCGCTTGCCCACCGCGAGCACGCCGCGATCCTTCAGCCCCATGATCCGCGCCCCGTCCGAAGTCATCCGCTGGATGCCTTCCTCGAGCGAATAGACCGCGCGCTCCTTGACCCAGTATTTGAGAACGAACGTCGCCCAGTCGGCATCGATGATCTGCGAGACATGCGCCCCCGCATCGCCCAGGCTCGGCAGCACATGCTTGGAGCTCGCAAACAGATCGCCCAGCTCGTCCATGTCCTGGCAGAACAGCCGATAGTTGAACAGCGCGCGGCCCTCCGTCTCGCGCGACAGCCGCAGGAACAACTCGACAAACGCCTCGCCGCGCACCGCCATCGCGTCCTTGACGCTCGCATCGCGCGGCGCCGTCAGGTTCGGCACGTCGGCGTCGCCGATATAATAAGTATGCTCAAGCGGCAGCCGCGTCTCGCCCTCCTCGATCAGCCGCGCCGCCATATGCGGATCGCGGATAGCCGCGACTCGTCCCGCGAAATCCATCGCGCGGACCTTGTCCCAGCTCTCGCCGCGGAAGGGCAGGGAGCATTGCAGCCCGAACATGAAGCCCGTGCCCTTCACCTGGCAGATCGCGGTGAGGTCGCGCCCCTCCGCCAGCTTGTCGATCCCTTCGGCCGAGCGGCGCCCATCGCCCTTGGCCGCGCCCACGCCATAGGAGAACAGGATGCGGCTGCCCGCTTCATCGCCGAGCACCTTGAGCACGTCGCCCGTCGCGCCGACCGCCTGCATCAGCGCCCCGCGCGCCGCAACCGCCTTGCCGATGGCGACCAGCTCCGACGGATCGGCGAAGGTGCCGGGGATCGAGCGCCCGTCCGGCGCCTTGTGGGGCGCGAAGCGGTTGGTCGAGAAGCCGACCGCGCCCGCATCCACCGCGCGCGCCACGATGTCGGCCATCTGCGCCGTCTCGGCGCCGCTTGCCTGGTCCTCGAAGGACCGCTCGCCCATCACGTAATAACGGACCGCGCTATGTCCCACGAGCCCGGCGACGTTGATGCCGGGCCGGAGCGTATCGAGCGTGTCGAGATAGCCGCCGTAATCCTCCCAGGTCCAGGGCAGCCCCGTCATGATCGCGCCGCGCGGAATGTCCTCCACCGACTCCATCATGCCGGCGAGGAATTCGCGGTCCTTCGGCTTGCACGGCGCAAAGGTCACGCCGCAATTGCCCATCAGCGCCGTCGTCACGCCATGCCAGGAGATCGGCGTGAGGTCCGGGTCCCAGCCGATCTGTGCGTCGAGATGCGTGTGCAGGTCGATGAACCCCGGCGACACCATCGCGCCATCGGCATCGATCTCCCGCGCGCCTTTCGACGCGACGGTGCCGACCTCCGCGATCAGCCCGTCCTTGATCCCGACGTCGCCCGAAAAGGCCTTGGCCCCCGTGCCGTCGACGATCTTCCCGCCGCGAATGACGATGTCATGCGCCATGCTGTCCTCCCGATGTTATCTGCCGCGGATGCTAGGGCATCCGCGCACCAAGGCAACCTGTCGCTAGGGCAAGACACATCCAAAACTGTCATCCCGGCCAAGCCCGGCAAAGCCGGGCGCAGAGCCGGGACCCATCGTGCCGCTGGAGGAATGGGTCCCGGCTCTGCGCGACGCTGACGCATCGCTTGGCCGGGATGACATTCCATAGGATAGTTCTGCCATGCCCAACCCCGTCTTCGCCTCCCTCCCGACCACGATCTTCACCCACATGTCCGCGCTCGCCATCGAGCATGGCGCGATCAATCTCGGCCAAGGCTTCCCGGACGAGGACGGCCCGCTCGCGGTGCGCGAGGCCGCGTCGCGCGCGCTGATCGAAGGCCCCAACCAATATCCGCCGATGAAGGGCAGGGTGGAGCTGCGCCGCGCCATCGCCGGCCATGCCAAGCGGTTCTACGGCCTCGACTTCGATCCTGAGACGCAGGTCCTGATCACCTCGGGCGCCACCGAAGCACTGACCGCCTCGATCATGGGTCTGGTGGGGCGGGGCGACGAGGTCGTGCTGATCGAACCGTCTTACGATTCCTATCGGCCCATCGCCGAAGCGGTCGGCGCCATCGTGAAGAGCGTGAAGCTCAAGCCGCCGCATTGGCGCCTCACCGAGGACGATCTGCGCGCTGTCGTCGGCCCGAAGACCCGCGCCGTGATCATCAACAGCCCGCTCAACCCGATCGGCCGCGTCTTCGACCGCGAAGAACTCTCCGCCCTTGCGCGCGTCGTCCAGGAAACGAGCGCCGTTGTGATCTGCGACGAGGTCTACGAACACCTCGTCTTCGACGGCAAGACCACCCCGCCGCTGATCGCCTTTCCCGGCATGGCGGAGCGCTGCGTCCGCATCGGCTCGGCCGGCAAGATGTTCTCGCTGACCGGCTGGAAGGTCGGCTGGGTCACCGGCCCGCGTGCTTTGGTTGAGGTCGTCACCAAGACGCATCAGTTCATCACCTTCACCACGCCGACCGCGCTCCAGCTTGGTGTCGCCTACGGCATCGAGCAGCAGATCGATTTCACCCTGAACCTGACGAGAGAGCTGCAAGCCAAGCGCGACAAGCTCGCCGCCGGCCTTAGCCGCCTCGGCTTCGACGTCCTCCCCTGCGAAGGCACCTACTTCCTCACCGCCGGAATCCGAGGCCTCACCAACGAGCCCGACCGCGCCTTCTGCGAGCGCCTGGTGAAGGACGCCGGCGTCGCCCTGATCCCGCTCAGCGTGTTCTTCGACGAGGCCAAGCCCGATCACATGGTGCGGTTCGCCTTCTGCAAGAAGCACGAGGTCATCGACGAGGCGATTGCGCGGTTGGAGCGGTATTTCGGGACGGCGCGCGGGTAAAATATCATTGTCATCCCCGGCGAGCACCGCGAAGCGGTGCGAGGGAAGGGGACCCAGGCGCCAAATACCGTGACGGTATCTCCCACCCGGGTTCCCTTCCCTCGACGCACGCCGTGCGTCTCGCCGGGGATGACAACGGAGTTACCCGACGTAACCGCCCCGCTTTGAATTCCCCGCGTGCCCGTGCTGTCATCGCCGCAACAGAACATCGGAACACGCCATGACCGACTCCCTCGACCCCCGCACTCCCATCCTCGTCGGCGGGGCACAGTTCACGCAGCGCACGGCCAAGACCAATGTCCGCGACAGCCTCTCGCCCATCGACATGCTGGCCAAGGTTGCGCGCGACGCCATCGCGGACACCGGCGCAGCCGACCTCGCCGCCGCGCTAGACACCATAGCCGTGGTGCGCTTCACGGCCGACAGCCCCGGCGACCAGGGCCGCCTGCCCAAGCGCATGTTCCGCAATCCGCCGCTCAGCCTCGCGAACAAGCTCGGCGCCAAGCCGCGCCGCGCCTTCTACACCGCGACCGGCGGCAACACGCCGCAATGGCTGGTGAACCGCACCGCCGAAGAGATCGCGAACGGCGAGTGCGACGTCGCGCTGCTCGCCGGTGCCGAATACATCGCCTCGCTGCTGAGCGCGATCAAACAGGGCATCGACCTCGGCTGGGCATCCGGCCCCGACGCCGATCCCGGCTCCGACCCGGAAGAGATCGGCGACATGCGTGCCGGCACGACCGACTACGAGCGCCGCCATGGCCTCGCCTTCCCGGTCAACGTCTACCCGCTGTTCGAGAACGGCCTGCGCGGCATGAAGCGCCGCAGCCCCGCCGAGCATCTCGACTGGCTCGGCAAGTTCTTCTCGCCCTTCACCAAAGTGGCGTCGGAGAATCCCTATTCCTGGTTCCCCACCTATCGCAGCCCGGAAGAGATCGCGACGCCGACCGACAAGAACCGCTTCGTCGGCTTTCCGTACACGAAGTATCTCAACGCCGTGATCGAAGTGGACATGGCCGCCGCCGTGGTGATGACATCCGTCGCCAAAGCGCGCGAGCTCGGCATCCCGCAATCCAAATGGGTCTTCCTGCACGGCTGCGGCGACGCCGCCGACATCTGGAACGTCTCCGAGCGGGTGAACTTCCATTCCTCGCCCGCGATCCGCACCATCGGCAGGAAGGCGTTCGCGATGGCCGATCTCGACATCGGCGACGTCAGCTTCATCGACCTCTATTCCTGCTTCCCGAGCGCGGTGGAGATCGGCTGCCTCGAGCTCGGCATTGCGCCCGACGATCCGCGCGGCCTCACCATCACCGGCGGGCTCCCCTATTTCGGCGGCCCCGGCAACAACTACGTCATGCATTCCATTGTGCAGATGGCCGGCAAGGCCCGCACCGCGCCCGGCAAGTTCGGCCTCGTGACCGGAAACGGCTGGTACGTGACCAAGCACTCCGCCGGCATCTATTCGACGCGCCCGACGCAAGGAAAATGGCAGCGCGAGGACCCCGAATCCTACCAGAAAGACATCGACGCGACGGCCCATCCCGCCGTGATCGAAAAGCCGAGCGGCGCCGCGACCGTCGAGACCTACACGGTGGTGACGGACCGCCGCGGCAAGCGCTTCGGCATCATCGTCGGCAAGCAGGACGGCGACAGACGCTTCCTCGCCCACACGCCGGACGACGACGCGACGCTAGACCGGATGATGCGGGAAGAGGTGCTGGGCAAACCGGGAACGGTGACGCCGGGCGCGGTGACGAATTTGTTCACCTTCACCTAACACCCTCCCTTGTCATGGCCCGCCGGAGTGCGGGCCACCCAGTTGGGCGTAGGGCGCAAATAACGACATAAGAGCTGCGTCACCTGGGTGGCCCGCATTCGCGGGCCATGACATATTTGGTGCAGATAACAGTCCGGGAAGAATTCCAAATGTCCACCACCCAAGGCTTCGTCCACGACGGCTTCGAAAACGTCAAAACCGTCTTCGATGCCAACTTCGCCACCGGCGCCGACATCGGCGCCTCCTACTGCGTCACGCGCAACGGCGAGACCGTGGTCGATCTGTGGGGCGGCTACGCCGACGCGGCGAAGACCCGGCCCTGGGTGAAGGACACCATCATCAACGTCTATTCGACGACCAAGACGATGACGGCACTGACCGCGCTCCTCCTCGCCGACCGCGGCCTGATCGATTTCGACGCGCCGGTCGCGAAGTACTGGCCGGAGTTCGCCGCCGCCGGCAAAGCGGCCGTCAAGGTCTCGCACCTGATGAGCCATTCCGCCGGCCTCTCGGGCTGGAAGGAGAAGATCACGACCCAGGACATCTACGACTGGGACAAGATGACGTCGCTGCTCGCCGCCCAGGCGCCGTTCTGGGAGCCGGGCACCGCGCCCGGCTATCACGCGCTCACGCAAGGCTATCTCGTCGGCGAGGTGATCCGCCGCGTCACCGGCAAGTCCATCGGCACCGTCTTCCGCGAGGAGATCGCGCAGCCGCTCGGCGCCGATTTCTGGATCGGCCTGCCCGCATCGGAAGACGGCCGCGTCGCCGAGCTCATCCCGCCGCCGCCCGGCGAAGCGGTGGGCGACAGCGGCGGCCCGGTCAACGAGTTGACACAGAACATGGCGACCAATCCCGGCATCGACGTCTCCGAGACCAGGACGCGCGCCTGGCGCGGCGCCGAGATCCCCGCCGCCGGCGGCACCGGCAATGCGCGCTCGGTCGCCGAGATCCACACCATCCTCGCCAATGGCGGCGTCGCCAAGGGCAAGCGCTTCTTGTCCGAAGCCGGCTGCCGCAAGGCGCTGGAGTTGCAGGTCGAAGGCACCGACAAGGTGATGGGCATCCCCGCGCGTTTCGGCCTGGGCTTCGGCCTCGCGGGCGGCGCGGTCCCGCTGCCCAACCCCAACACGCTCTATTGGGGCGGCTATGGCGGCTCGATCATCATCATCGACCTGGATGCGCACACCACGCTCTCCTATGTGATGAACGTGATGCACGGCACGACGACCGGCGACATGCGCGGCTTCGGCCTCGCGATGGCGACCTGGGAGGCGCTGTCGAAGTAAAGCAGCTCCTTCGCACCCGCTATCCAGGACAGAGTCATGCCCCGCATCTACATGGTCAGACACGGCCGCGCCGCCGCCGGCTTCGGCGAAGACATGGACCCCGGCCTCGACGATCTGGGCCGCTCCCAGGCCGAGGCGGTCGCCGAGCGCCTCAAGGGCCTCGGCCCGCGCCTTATCCTCGCCAGCCCCCTGAAGCGCACCCAGGAGACCGCCATCCCGCTCGCCAAACTCTGGAGCAAGCCCCCGGTGATCGAGCCGCGCGTCGCCGAAATCCCATCGCCCAAAGGCATGAGCCTCGAGGCCCGCGTCGCCTGGCTGCGCGCCCACATGGCCGGATCGTGGGCCGGCACGACGCCCGAGCTCGAAGCCTGGCGCGACGCCTGCGTCGCCGCGATCGCGGGCCTCAAGGAGGACGCGGTGGTCTTCTCGCATTATGTCGCGATCAACGTCCTGATGGGCGCTGCCCAGAACGACGACCGCGTCGTGGTCTTCTCACCCGAAAACTGCTCGGTGACCGTCTTCGACAACACCGGCGGCAAGCTGCGCCTGCTCGAAAAGGGTAGCGAGGCATCGCTGACGAAGGTGAATTGATGTTTGCCTCATTATAAGTGTCATGGCCCGCCGGAGTGCGGGCCACCCAGGTGAAACCGTCGCAGAGCCGAAGAAGGAAACGCCGGCCAGACATTCGGCAGCGCGCGCCGCATCAACTGGGTGGCCCGCATTCGCGGGCCATGACATCCTGAGTTTGGAAAGACGAACGAGCACGCATGTCCAAAGACCCCCACGAATTCACCGCCTCCGAGCTCTCCGCGCTATTCGCGTCCCGCGACCTCTCCCCGGTCGAGGTCGCCGAGGCCTGCCTTACCCGCATCGAGGGCCTCGATGCGCAGGTCAACGCCTTCTGCCACATCGACGCCGGCACCTCGCTCGCCCAGGCCGAAGCCTCCGAGGCCCGCTGGCTGGCCGGCGCGCCGCTCTCGCCGCTGGACGGCGTGCCGGTCGCGGTGAAGGACCTCCTGGTCACCAAGGGCTGGCCGACGCGCCGCGGCTCGCTCACCGTCGACCCCGGCGCCTATATCGATACCGATGCGCCGACCGTCGCCCGGCTGCGCGAAGCGGGCGCGGTGCTGATCGGCAAGACCACGACGCCGGAGTTCGGCTGGAAGGGCACCAACGACTCGCCGCTCACCGGCATCACGCGCAATCCGTGGAACACCGACAAGACGCCCGGCGGCTCCTCGGGCGGCAGCGCCGCGGCGCTCGCGGCGCGCTTCTGCGCCCTGGCGCTCGGCACCGATGGCGGCGGCTCGATCCGCATCCCGGCGAGCTTCACCAACACCTACGGCCTCAAGCCCAGCTTCGGCCGGGTGCCCGCCTATCCGCTCTCGCCCTTCGGCACGCTCGCCCATGTCGGGCCTATGAGCCGCACCGTGCTCGACAGCGCCATGCTGCTCAACGTCGTCGCGCGGCCCGACGCGCGCGACTGGTATTCGTTGCCTTACGGGCCCACCGACTATGCCGCCGGCATCGAGGCGCCGCTGGCCGGCAAGCGCATCGCCTTCAGCCCGCGCATGGGCTTCGCGACGCGTATCCTTCCCGAGATCGAGACGCTGGTCGCCGCTGCCGCGAAGCGCTTCGAGGCGCTCGGCGCCCATGTCGAACCGGTCGATCCGCCCGGCGGCGATCCGAGCGAGATCTTCCGCACCCTGTGGTGGTCGGGGGCAGGACTCCTCCTCGGCGAATATCCGGAAGAGAAGAAAAAGCAACTCGATCCGGGCCTGCGTCGGATGGCGGAAGAGGGCTATGCCTATTCCAAGAAGGAATACCTTGAGGCCAACCTCGCGCGCGGCGCCTATGGCAGCGCGATGCGGCAGTTCATGGAGAAATACGACTTCCTCCTGACGCCCCAGCTCGCGACCACCGCCTTCGACGTCGACAAGCTCTCGCCCTTCGAAGACGACGGCAATGCCTGGATGGCCTGGACGCCCTTCACCACGCCGTTCAACCTGACGCAGCAGCCGGCGGCGAGCGTTCCCTGCGGCTTCACCAGCGACGGTCTCCCGGTCGGCCTGCAGATCGTCGGCAAGATGTTCGACGACGCCGGCGTGCTGGCCGCGAGCTACGCGTATGAGAGCGCCGATCCCCATTACGACAAGACGCCGAAGGGGTTTTGAAACACACAGCTGTCATCCCCGGCTGAGCGATGCGCCAGCATCGCGAAGGGAAGGGGACCCAGGTGGTCGACACCGTCACGGTCTCGACGCCTGGGTCCCCTTCCCCTCGCTGCGCTCGGCCGGGGATGACAAGTTGGGAGAAGCTCTTGCACCTCACTTCATTTTCCGCATAGTGCACCGCATGAATTCGAACCGCCTCAGCTCGCGACGCCGTACCACCCTCCGATGGGGCGGTTGAGCACGCGCGCACGACGCACGAGTTTTCCAACAAGCCCCGCCGGACCGTGCGGGGCTTTTTCGTATCCGGCACCTCCCGCGCGCCCGGCCTTCTCACACGGAGGGAATGCATGGACACGCCCAAACTCGCCGCGCAGGTCGAAGAGACCTGCATGAACGCCTGGCCCGCGCTGAAAGAGGTCTTCTATGACGGCTGGCTGATCCGCCTCGCCAACGGCGCGACGCGTCGGACCAATTCGGTGAACGTCATCGGCCCCGGCCGCCGCCCGCTGCATGAGAAGATCGCCTATTGCGAGGCGATCTACCGCGCCCATGGCCGGCCCTCCTATTTCCGCATCCTCAGCCATGCCGACCCGCAACTCGAGCAGGTGCTCGACGCCCGCGGCTATCGCGCCGAGGACGAGACCGTCACGCTCTACATGAATTTCCGCCGCAACAAGCCGCCCAGGCCGAGCACCGCGATCTTCACCGAGGTGCACGAGACCCGTCCCACCAAGGAATGGCTGGAGGCGCACCGCATCCATTCCCGCCGCACGCTGGAGGAGGCGCGCGCGCTGCACGCCGTGCTCGACGCCGTCGCTGTTCCCACTTTCTTCGCCGAGGCGCGGGGCGAGGGCGGCGACATCGCCTCGGTCGCCTTCTGCGGCCTCCATGAGAAGATGGCCTGCATCCAATGGGTGGTGACCGATCCCGCCCAGCGCCGGATGGGCCTCAGCCGCGCCACGCTTGCCGCGCTGCTCACCCGGGCGCAGGCCGCCGGCGCCACCGGTGCCTGCCTGCAGGTGGTCGCCGCGAATAGCCCTGCCATTCGGCTCTATGAGCGTCTAGGCTTCGGCTGCGAACTCTATCGGTATCATTACCGGGTGCGATGACCAGCGAGATCCTCACCGTCGACGAGATGACCGCCGCCGACCGCTATGCGGCGAGCCACGGCGTGGCGCCGTTCGAGCTGATGGAGCAGGCCGGGCGGGCCGTCGCCGACGAGATCTGCAAGCGCTGGAGCCCGCGCCCGGTCTGCGTGCTCTGCGGTCCGGGCAACAATGGCGGCGACGGCTTCGTCGCGGCGCGCCATCTCGATGCCCGCGGCTGGGACGTCTGGGTCGAGACGCTGGGCGACGTCGCTGACTACAAGGGCGAGGCGGCCGAAATGATCCGCCGTTGGCGCGGTGAGACCATCCGCATCGCCGAGAGCAACCGCATGGCCGACCTGTTCGTCGATGCGCTGTTCGGCGCCGGCCTGTCGCGTCCGCTGGACGGCGAGGCGAAACGCCTCGCGCTCGCCTCGCCGGCCTACAAGGCCCGCGTCATCGCGATCGACATCCCCAGCGGCATCCATGGCGACACCGGCCGGCCACTGGGCGACGCCGCCTTCGACGCCGGCCTCACCGTCACTTTCTTCCGCAAGAAGCCGGCGCATCTGCTGCTGCCGGGCCGGGAGCGCTGCGGCGAGGTCGTGGTCGCCGATATCGGCATCCCCGAGGCGGCGCTTGATGCCATCAAGCCGAAACTGTCGGAGAACGGACCGTCGCTCTGGTCCTATCCCTGGCCGAAGACCGAGGGTCACAAATACGCGCGCGGCCATTGCGTCGTCGTCAGCGGCCCGGCCCACGCCACCGGTGCGGCCCGTCTCACCGCCCGCGGCGCGCTGCGCATCGGCGCCGGCCTCGTCAGCGTCGCGAGCCCGCAAGAGGCGCTCGCCGTCAACGCCGCCGCGCTCACCGCCATCATGGTCAAGCCGTTCGACGGATCAGCCGGCCTCGCCGGCGTGTTGAAGGACGAGCGCCTCAATGCTGCCGTCATCGGCCCCGGCTGCGGCAGCGGTCGCGCCACCCAGGAGCTCGTTGCCGCGGTCCTGCGCAGCAAGGCGGCTTGCGTCCTCGATGCCGATGCGCTGACGGCCTTCCGGGCCGAGCCCAGAGTGCTGTTCCGGTTGCTGCGGGAGCCTGCCGTCCTTTCGCCGCATCAAGGCGAGTTCGAACGCCTGTTTCCCGGCCTCCTCGCATCGTCGGCGAGCAAGCTCGCAGCCGTGCGCGCCGCTGCTGCGCAGGCGGGATGCACCGTGCTGCTCAAAGGAGCGGACACGGTCGTCGCCGCACCCGGCGGTCGCGCCGTCATCAACAGCAATGCGCCGCCCGCATTGGCGACCGCCGGATCCGGTGATGTACTCGCCGGCTTCATCGGTGGTTTGATGGCGCAAGGGCTGGACTCGTTCGACGCGGCCTGCGCCGGTGTGTGGCTGCACGGCGAAGCCGCGAATGCGTTCGGCCCCGGTCTGATCGCGGAGGATCTGCCCGAACTGCTTCCCGCGGTCCTGAGGGCGCTGAAGGACGATGAATGACGTCGCGATACGGCCGGCAGAGCGGGGCGATCTGCCCGCGCTCCTGAGCATCTACAATCACTACGTCGTCCACACGCCGATCACCTTCGACCTCGAGCCGCGCACCCTGGCGCAGCGCCGCGAATGGCTGGACCAGTTCGCGCTCGCTGGTCGCTATCGCTGCCTCGTCGCGGCGCGCGACGGCCGCGCCGTCGGCTGGTCCTGCTCGGCGAAGTTCAAGGAGAAGGAGGCCTATGCTACCTCCATCGAGACCAGCATCTATCTGGCGCCGGGCGAGGGCGGCAAAGGCCTCGGCCGCCGCCTCTACGAGACCCTGTTCGATTCCCTCAAGGGCGAGGACATCCACCGCGCCTTCGCCGGCATCACCCAGCCCAACGATGCTTCCAACGCCGTCCACCGCGCCCTGGGCTTCGCACCGATCGGCACCTATGGCGAGATCGGCCGCAAGTTCGACCGCTACTGGGATGTCGCACTATGGCTCAAGCCTTTGACGGGAGCGTCCTAGGTCACGTCGCCATCGATTCGATGCAAAATCCGATTGACGAATTGATCCTCTCTTTATATTCGGGAACGACAAAACACTGGTTGCGCGCGCGGAGTGGACATGAATCAGCAGCCCAAGGAGCAAAACGAGAAGACCAAAGTGAAGTGGGAGCGTCCACGCTGCCGCCGCTTCGATGCGCGGAATGCCGAGCTCGGCCTCGGGATCGGTGAGGACCTCATCATCCTCACCACCTCGTCCTAAGTTTTTCGGCCGCGTCTGCCGAACTCCGGAGGTCTGCGCAAACCTCCCGGGAATGCCGGCCGGATTGGTTTTATGCGCCCCTGGCCGCGAAAGTCGGCCCCTAGCCACCTCCCAAAAACCCTGCTACACGGCCCGCCTTCCGGCGGCAGGGCCTCCGGCAAGGCCCCGGCGCGGGCGTGGCGGAACTGGTAGACGCACTGGTTTTAGGTACCAGCGGCGAAAGTCATGGGGGTTCAAGTCCCTCCGCCCGCACCAGCCTTCGCTCGCGAAGCGAGAGAAGGCTGCCGCGACGGAGCCCAAAGGGCGGAGGCGGGCCGGTGACCGCGAGCTACGGCTCGGCAGGCCAAGGCTTGAGCGACATATAAGAAGTAAGGAAGTTCGACATGCAGATCACCGAGACCGTCTCCGAAGGCCTGCGCCGGGAATATAAGGTCGTCGTCCCGAAGGCCGACCTCGACTCCCGTCTCAACGGGCGTCTCGAGGAGATGAAGCCGCGCATGAACCTCAAGGGCTTCCGCCCCGGAAAGGCGCCGGTCTCGTTCCTGAAGAAGAGCTTCGGCAAGTCCATGATGGGCGAGATCGTCGAGGCGGCGGTCAACGAATCGAGCCAGAAGGCGATCACCGAGAACGCCCTCAAGCCGGCCTCGCCGCCGAAGGTCGATCTCGTCAGCGCCTTCGAACAGGTGGTGGACGGCAAGAGCGATCTCGAATTCACCGTCACCGTCGATCTGATGCCGGATTTCGAGCTGACCGACGTCTCCAAGCTCAAGGTCGAGCGCCTGGTCGGCGAGGTCGGCGATGCCGATGTCGAGGAGGCGCTCAACCGCCTCGCCGAACAGTCCAAGACCTTCTCGCCGCGCGAGGCCGATGAGCCGTCGCAGAGCGGCGACAGCATCGTGATCGATTTCGTCGGCAAGGTCGACGGCGTCGAGTTCCCCGGCGGCAAGGCGGAGGATTTCAACCTCGGCCTGGGCACCGGCCAGCTCATTCCCGGCTTCGAGGACCAGCTCATCGGCGCCAAGGCCGGCGAAGAACGCGAGGTGAAGGTCACGTTCCCGGCCGACTATCCGGAAGCGTCGCTCGCCGGCAAGGACGCCGTGTTCGACGTCGCCGTGAAAGAGGTCAAGAAGCCGGATCCGATCACGCTCGACGACGAGCTGGCCAAGAAGATCGGCATGCCCGACATCGCCACGCTGAAGGACCGGGTGCGCGACCAGATCAAGTCGGACTTCGCCCGCGCCAGCCGGCTGCACCTCAAGCGCCGCATCCTCGATGCGCTGGACGAGACGCATGCCTTCGGCCTTCCGCCGCGCATGGTCGAGAGCGAATTCGAGGGCATCTGGAAGCAGGTCGAGGCCGAGCTGCAGCGCGAAGGCAAAACCGCGGCGGACGAGGGCAAGTCGGAGGACGAGCTCAAGACGGAATATCGCGAGATCGCCGAACGCCGCGTGCGCCTGGGTCTGGTGCTGGCCAAGCTGGGCGAGCAGAACGGCATCAGCGTCGGCGCCGAGGAGGTGCAGCGCGCCATCGCTGCGCGCGCCCGCCAGTTCCCGGGCCAGGAACAGCAGGTGTTCAACTTCTACACCCAGAATCCGCAGGCCGCCGCCGAGATCCGCGCCCCGATCTTCGAGGACAAGGTCGTCGACTTCATCGCCGAACTTGCCGAAGTCTCGGACCGCAAGGTCGACCGCGAGACCCTGTTCAGCGATCCGGACGAAGCGGTCGAGAAGTTGAAGGCGCAATAGCCGGAGCCGGGTTCCGTTGCGCGCAACGCTTTGGGCGGCTGAATCCCGCGCGATTCAGCAATCCAATAACCCTTTGTGCCGCATGGTCGCATCGTCGGACGCGCCGCACTATATAATGGAATAATGGAAGTCGAATTGACGTGCGCTTCCGCGCGTAACAGTCTCGCGACAGCGAATCGAAAGGGTGACGGGCCATGAAGGACCCGCTTGATACATTCACGAACACGACGATGCCGTACATCTACGAGCAGACCGCGCGCGGTTCGTTCCAGTACGACATCTTTTCGCGACTGCTGAAGGAGCGCGTGATCTTCATCACCGGCGGCATCGACGACCTCGCCGCCAGCGTGATCACGGCGCAGCTTCTCTTCCTGGAGGCCGAGAACCCCAAGAAGGAAGTCCACATGTACATCAACTCGCCGGGCGGCGTCGTCACGGCGGGTCTTGCGGTCTACGACACGATGCAGCTCATCCGCGCGCCGGTGCAGACTTTCTGCGTCGGCCAGGCGGCGAGCGCGGCATCGCTGCTCCTCATGGCCGGCAAGAAGGGCGACCGTTTCGCCCTGCCGAACTCGCGGGTGCTGGTGCATCAGCCCAGCGCCTCCTTCTACGGCAATGCGGCCGATATCGCCCGCCATGCCGAAGAGGTGGTCAAGCTCAAGCGCCGGCTGAACGAAATCTACGCCCATCATACGGGCCGGACCGTGGCCGAGATTGAAAAAGCGCTCGACCGCGATACTTATATGACGGCCGAAGAGGCGAAAGCTTTCGGCCTCATCGACCAGATCATGGTGCGTCGCCCCGAAGGCGAAGGCATCTGAGCGTCAAAGTTCCTGACTTTTCAGGAGGTTGGTTCGGATTAAACAATTCTTGATCCGCCCGGCGCTAACGTGGTCGAATGACCGGATGAGTGCGCCGCTTCGGGTTGGCGCGGGATGTGCAAGCGGTGTTCGTCAGAAACACCGCAATCTAACGGGGCGAGAAAAGCCTTGGAGAACCAATGAGTAAGGCGAGCGGCGGCGAATCCAAGAATACGCTGTATTGTTCCTTTTGCGGCAAGAGCCAGCACGAGGTGCGCAAGCTCATCGCCGGCCCGACCGTCTTCATCTGCGACGAATGCGTCGAGCTGTGCATGGAGATCATCCGGGAGGAGAACAAGACCTCCTTCATGAAGTCGAAGGAGGGCGTGCCGACGCCCCAGGAGATCTTCAAGGTCCTCGACGACTACGTGGTCGGCCAGGCGCACGCCAAGAAGGTGCTCTCGGTCGCGGTCCACAACCACTACAAGCGCATCAATTCCTCCGGCAAGAACGGCGACGTCGAGCTGGCGAAGTCGAACATCATGCTGATCGGCCCGACCGGCTGCGGCAAGACGCTGCTCGCGCAGACGCTGGCCCGCATCCTCGACGTGCCGTTCACGATGGCCGACGCCACGACGCTGACCGAGGCCGGCTATGTCGGCGAGGACGTCGAGAACATCATCCTCAAGCTGCTGCAGAACGCCGACTACAATGTCGAGCGGGCGCAGCGCGGCATCGTCTATATCGACGAGGTCGACAAGATCAGCCGCAAGTCGGACAACCCCTCGATCACCCGCGACGTGTCGGGTGAGGGCGTGCAGCAGGCCCTGCTCAAGATCATGGAAGGCACCGTCGCCTCGGTGCCGCCGCAGGGCGGCCGCAAGCATCCGCAGCAGGAGTTCCTGCAGGTCGACACGACCAACATCCTCTTCATCGTCGGCGGCGCTTTCGCCGGCCTCGACAAGATCATCTCGGGCCGCACGCACGGCTCCTCGATGGGCTTCGGCGCCAATGTCCGCGCGCCGGACGAGCGCGGTACGGGCGACGTGCTGCGCGAGGTCGAACCGGAAGACCTGCTGAAATTCGGCCTGATCCCGGAATTCATCGGCCGCCTGCCGATCCTCGCCACGCTCGGCGACCTGTCGGAGCCGGCGCTGATCGAGATCCTCACCCGTCCGAAGAACGCCCTGGCCAAGCAGTATCAGCGCATGTTCGAGATGGAGGGCGTCAAGCTGCGCTTCCAGGAGGAGGCCATGCATTCGATTGCCCGCAAGGCGATCGCGCGGCGCACCGGCGCCCGCGGCCTGCGCTCGATCATGGAAGGCTTCCTGCTCGAGACGATGTTCGAGCTTCCGACGCTCAACGGCGTGCAGGAGGTGGTGATCACCGCCGATGTGGTCGAAGGCAAGGCGCGTCCCCTTTACACCTATTCGGACAAAGGCGAGGCGGCGCAGAAGAACGCCTCCTGATGTGGCATGCCGAACTTCAAGGTTCCGGATCTCGTAGAGCTCTACTCGCGGCCCTACGACCGCAAGACGCTGGAATGGCGTGAGATCGGCGCGCGCGACAAGGCCTCCAACATCGAGGCTCTGACGCGGCCGGTTCGCGGCGAGATCGGGACCGTTCTCGAAGTCGGTTGCGGCACCGGCATGGTGCTTGAGAAACTGGCGCAGCGCGGCCTGGGGCACAGCTTCACAGGCATCGAGATCAGTGACGGCCGGGTCGCAACCGCAAAAGCGAACAGCGGCGCGGAGATTCGCATCGAGCCCTATGACGGCAGGACGATCCCCTTTGCCGACGAATCCTTCGACCTGGTTTACGCAACCCATGTGCTCGAGCATGTCGTCGATCCGCGCGGCTTTCTGCACGAGTTGCGACGGGTTGCGAGACGCTATGTCTATGTCGAAGTTCCCTGCGAGATCACGGCGCATGTCTCGCACCGGTCGATGCAGCCGACCTTGAATATCGGCCATATCAACGCCTATTCGCCGATGTCGCTGGCGCTGACGCTGGAGACCTCCGGCCTCGTGATCCGCGAACAGCGGCTGTTCGACGGCGATTTCGCCGTTCATGCCTTCGGGCACAATCCGCTGAAGGCCGGGCTCAAGATGACGCTGCGCCGGCTGGTGCTGGCCGGCGCGGGACGCTTGGCGCCGGCGATCTTCAGCTATCATTGCGGCGCCCTCTGCGAGAAGGGCGAACGCCTCAACATCGCTTGACGTCGGGCGACGATTGGTGACGCCGTGTCACGATGGACGTTGTGTCGCTATGCAGACTGCTGAAACCTTGATCCTTTACCATCCGTGTCCGGAAATTGCCGCTAAGCTGCACGTCTTGAAACCGCCCCGCCGGGGGACCACTTTAACGTTTCGGGAGTCGGCCCAATGGGAGGCTCCATCACCCGGCACTTGCGCCCATCGAAGGGGCTGGCGCCGACAGCACCCGTCTCATGGATAGCGAGGCGGTAGGAGAAAAAAAGAAATGTCCGATCAAGACACGCCGAAAATCCCGCAGGGCGACGATAGCGGCCACCTGGCGCCGGTTCTGCCGCTGCGCGACATTGTCGTATTCCCGCACATGATCGTTCCGCTCTTCGTCGGCCGCGAGAAATCCGTCCGCGCGCTCGAAGAGGTGATGAGCGACGAGAAGCAGATCCTGCTGCTCACGCAGAAGAACAAAGACGATGACGATCCGGGCGCCGATGGGCTGCACCGCATCGGCACGCTGGCGACGGTGCTCCAGCTCCTGAAGCTGCCCGACCAGACCGTCCGCGTCCTGGTCGAGGGCAAGAGCCGCGCCCGTGTCACCGGCTTCGTGCCGCGCACCGACTTCTTCCAGGCGACCATCGAGAAGATTCCCGAGGAGTCGAGCGACGCCAAGCAGATCGAGGCGCTGGTCCGGACCGTCAAGACCAACTTCGAGCAGTACATCAAGCTGAACAAGAAGGTCCCGGCCGAGACGCTGGCCTCCGTCGCGCAGATCGACGACGCCGCCAAGCTCGCCGATACCGTCGCCTCGCATCTGTCGGTGAAGATCGCCGACCGCCAGGCGCTGCTGGAGACCCTGGGCACCGTCGAGCGCCTCGAGAAGGTGCTGTCGCTGATCGAATCCGAGATCGGCGTGCTGCAGGTCGAGCGCAAGATCCGCAGCCGCGTCAAGCGCCAGATGGAGAAGACGCAGCGCGAGTACTACCTCAACGAACAGCTCAAGGCGATCCAGAAGGAGCTCGGCGAGGGCGACGAAGGCCGCGACGAGATGAATGAGCTCGAAGAGCGCATTCGCAAGACCAAGCTGTCGAAGGAAGCCCGCGAGAAGGCGGCGGCGGAAGTGAAGAAGCTCCGCTCGATGTCGCCGATGAGCGCGGAAGCGACCGTCGTGCGCAACTATCTCGACTGGCTGCTGTCGCTGCCCTGGGGCAAGAAGTCCAAGGTCCGCAAGGATATCGTGGCGGCGGAGCAGGTGCTGCACGACGACCATTTCGGTCTCGAGAAGGTCAAGGAGCGCATCCTCGAATATCTCGCGGTGCAGCAGCGTGCCGGCAAGATGAAGGGCCCGATCCTGTGCCTCGTCGGCCCGCCCGGCGTGGGCAAGACCTCGCTCGCCAAGTCGATCGCCAAGGCGACCGGCCGCGAGTATGTCCGCATGTCGCTCGGCGGCGTCCGGGACGAGGCCGAGATCCGCGGCCATCGCCGCACCTATATCGGCTCGATGCCCGGCAAGGTCATCCAGTCGATGAAGAAGGCGAAGACCGCGAACCCGCTCTTCCTGCTGGACGAGATCGACAAGCTCGGCGCCGACTGGCGCGGCGACCCGTCCTCGGCGCTGCTCGAGGTGCTGGACCCGGAGCAGAACCACACCTTCAACGACCACTATCTGGAGGTCGATTTCGACCTCTCGGACGTGATGTTCATCACCACGGCGAACTCCCTGCGCATGCCGGGCCCGCTGATGGACCGCATGGAGATCATCCGCATCCCCGGCTACACCGAGGACGAGAAGGTCGAGATCGCCAAGCGCCATCTCATCCCGAAAGAGATGAAGGCGCACGGCCTGAAGGACGACGAGTGGAAGATCACCGATGCGGGCCTGCTGTCGCTCATCCGCTATCACACCCGTGAAGCGGGCGTCCGCAACCTGGAGCGCGAGATCGCCAACCTGACCCGCAAGGCGGTGAAGGAGATCGTCAGCCACAAGGCCAAGTCGGTCGAGGTGACCGTGGACAATGTCGACAGCTTCGCCGGCGTGCGGAAATACCGCTATGGCGAAGTCGAAGGCGAGGACCAGGTCGGTGTCGTCACCGGTCTGGCCTGGACCGAGGTCGGCGGCGACACGCTGCAGATCGAGTCGGTCATGCTGCCCGGCAAGGGCCGCATGCAGACCACCGGCAAGCTCGGCGACGTGATGAAGGAATCGATCGACGCGGCGCGGTCCTATGTCCGCTCCAAGGCGACCTCCTTCGGCATCAAGCCGCCGCTGTTCGACAAGATCGACATCCATGTGCACGTGCCGGAAGGCGCGACGCCCAAGGACGGTCCGTCGGCGGGTCTCGCCATGGCCACCTCCATCATCTCGGTGATCACCGGCATCCCGGTGCGCCGCGACGTGGCGATGACCGGCGAGGTGACGCTGCGGGGCAGGGCCCTGCCCATCGGCGGCCTGAAGGAGAAGCTCCTGGCGGCGCTGCGGGCCGGCATCAAGACGGTGATCATCCCGCAGGAGAACGAGAAGGATCTCGCCGAAGTGCCCGACAATGTGAAGTCCGGCATGCGGATCGTTCCGGTCGCCAATGTCGGTGACGTCCTGAAGGTCGCGCTCGTGCGTCAGCCCGAAGCGATCGATTGGATCGAGCCGGAGGCGGTCACGCCGCCCCCGGCCGCGCTGGACGGCGACGCCGTGGTCACGCATTAAACCGGTGTACAAATGAGTTAGGCCCCGGGCGGCACCCCGTCCGGGGCCTTTTCATATGATTTTCCGCTGAATTCTTGGGTTTTTCGGTTTGACCGGGGGCCGACAGGTCATAAAGTCGACACCTCGGAGCGAATCGCGCAAAGGAGCCGTCGCCGTGAACAAGAACGATCTCATCCAGAAACTGGCCGATACGACCGGCTTGGACAAGAACACCTCGGCCAAGGCCGTGGATGGTGTGTTCGACCTGATCGCCGCGACGCTCAAGGCGGGCGACGAGGTGCGTTTGACGGGCTTCGGCGTTTTCGTGGTCGCGACCAGGGCCGGTGGCAAGGGCCGCAATCCGCAGACCGGCGAGGAGATCACGATCAAGCCCTCCAAGCAGCCCCGTTTCCGTCCGGGCAAGCAGCTCAAGGACTCGCTCAACACGTAAGGGCGTTTCGCGCGGTCGTGGACCCCTGGCTGTCATGGCCCGCGAATGCGGGCCGCCCGGGTGAAACCCCGCGCGATTCCGAAAGTTAGGCGGCGTTTCGACTTTCTACAGTTGAATTGGCTTCAACTGGGCGGCCGCATTGCGGACCGCGGCAGTTGGGCTGAGCTCAATTCGCGTGGAACAGCGCGCTCACCGACTCGCCGTCATGGATGCGCTTGATGGCCTCGGCCAGCGGCGCCGCGATCGACAGGATGGTGAGCTTCGGCGCGCGCTTGTCGGCCGCGATCGGCACCGAATTGGTGCAGACGATCTCCAGCACGTCCGGCTGCTCGCTCAGGCGCTGCACCGCGCCCGCCGCGAACAGGCCATGGGTGCAGGCGATGCGCACCGACTTGGCCTTGCGCTCGCGCAGGTGCTTGAGCAGTTCGAGCGTGGTCGAGCCCTTGGCGATCTCGTCGTCCAGCACGATCACGTCCTTGCCCGTCACATCGCCGATGATCGAGCTGATCTGCACCTTGTCGTCGGCGAAGCGCTGCTTGGCCGCCGCCGCCACGCCGACGCCCAGCATGCGCGCGAAGGCCGCCGTCTCCTTGGCGTTGCCGAGGTCCGGCGACACCGCGACCGTGTTGCTGAGGTCGTATTGCCGGAAGTGGTCCGCCAGTTCGTTCAGGGCATGCAGGTGGTCCACCGGGATCGAGAAGAAGCCGTGCACCTGCGGCGAATGGAGCGTCATGGTCAGCACCCGGTTGGCGCCCGCGGTCACGATCAGGTCCGCGACCAGACGGCCGCCGATCGAGATGCGCGGCGCGTCCTTCTTGTCCGAGCGGGCATACGAGTAATGCGGCATCACCAGCGTGATGCGGCCCGCCGAGGCGCCGCGCGCCGCATCCAGCATCAGCAGCGCCTCGACCAGGTGCTCCTGCACCGGCGTGACCAGCGGCTGGATGATGAAAACGTCGCGCTGGCGGCAATTGGCCTGCAGCTGGACCTCCAGGCAGTCATTGGCGAAGCGCACGAGCTTGGACGGGCTGAGCGGCACGTTGAGATGGGCACAGATCTCGGCCGCGAGCTCGGGATGGGCGGTGCCGCTGAAGACGGTGATCTCGTTGAGGTCCATGGGCGGCGTCCCGGCGGATTGCGTCGCCTTATCTTAGGTTTGCTTCGCTCCCGCCATGCGTCTCAGCGCCGCCACGGCGCCAGCACGCTGTGGGCCGGCACCGCCGTCGCCGCCGTCCGGCTGCTTGCCAGATAGCCGCGCTGGCGCAGGAGCCGCAACGCCGCCTGGATCGAGGATTTCGACAGTCCCGTCTCCACCGCCAGCGTCGACAGGCTGACCTGGCGCCGCCGCCCCGGCCCGCCGGCGTCGTGCCACAGCTTCACGTAGACCAGGAAGGCCGACGGCGCCCGGTCATGTCCGACGAGGTCGGGCATCAGGGTTTCGACCACATAGGCGTCCAGCGGCGGCGCTCTGCGAACCATCGCTATAGTATTCGCCGGGATGCTTGTCCGGACAAGCCGCGCGATCTAGCAATTCGGCGGCACAGAGAGGGCCGCCGGTCATGATCACCCAGGTGAAATTCATCTCCATCCCGGTGCGCGACCAGCAGCGCGCCTTGCAGTTCTATACGGAGAAGCTCGGCTTCCGCATCGCCACCGACCAGCAGATGGGGCCGAACGGCCAGCGCTGGATCGAGCTGCGCATCGGCAAGGCGGAGACGCGGTTCGTCCTCTTCACGATGGCGGGCGAGGAGGATCGCGTCGGCACGCGGATGAACTGCAGCCTCGCCTGCGACGACGTCGAGACGACCTGGCGCCAGCTCAGCGAACGCGGCGTCGAATTCACCGGCCCGCCGCAGAAACAGCCCTGGGGCAGCTTCGTGATCATGAAGGACAGCGAGGGCAACCAGCTCGTGTTGGGGAGCGATTGACGGGCATGCCGGCCGAGATCCTCGGTTTCGCGAGCGTGTTCTTCGCCGGTCTCCTGGCCGGGGAGGAGTTCGTGATCCGCTTCGGCGTGCGCGGCCCGCTCGCCGCTCTCGACGATGCGGCGCATATCCGCCTGCGCCAAGCGCTCATCCGCACCCTTCGCATATTGGTGCCCGCGATCTTCGCGTTGACGTTCCTGGCGACCGGCGCCGCGATCGCTCTCGGTGGCGCTGCGTTCGATCTCGCCTTCGCCTTGCGCTGTGCAGGCCAGCTCGCTTTGCTTGCGTTTATGGTGATCACGCTGGCGGGCACTGTCCCGATCAACCAGGCCGTGCTCGTCTGGAATCCGTCCGCGCCGCCCGAAGGCTGGCGTGGGGCGATCCGCCGATGGGAGAAACTCGACACCGTCCGGACGCTGCTGGCGCTTGGCGCCTTTGGGCTTTTGGCCGCCGCCGGGATGTCCTGAGATCGCGTGGTGGGCGGTGACGGGCTCGAACCGCCGACCCTATCGGTGTAAACGATATGCTCTACCAGCTGAGCTAACCGCCCGTTTCGCGGCGTTATAGCAGTCCCGCCCGGCCGCGCTATAGTCCCGCCGCGTTCCACGGGGGCTTGCATGCGTTCAGTTCCGGCCGTTCTGGCCATTATCGGTCTCGTTGCGCTGTCCGCCACCGCCGTCCTCGCGGACGACGATGACGATGTCGCGCCCGCGGCGCCGCCGGCGAAATCCGACATCACGCCCTTCGTCGCGTACGACCAGCCGCTGCTGGCCTTCACCCATGCCGAGATCGTCGACGGCACCGGCGCCCGGCCGCGCTACGACCAGACGCTGGTCGTCAAGGACGGCCGCATCGCCGCCATCGGCCCGCGCACGCCGGTCCCGGCCGGCGCCACCGTCATCGATATGCACGGCAAGGCGCTGCTCCCCGGCTTCGTGATGGTGCACGAGCATCTCTTCTATCCGATGGGCGGCAGCAACTACGCCTCCATGCTCTACAGCTTCCCGCGGCTCTATCTGGCGGGCGGCACGACCACGGCACGGACCGGCGGCTCGATGAGCCCCTATGGCGACATCAATGTGAAGCTCGGCATCGACAGGGGCGAGATGCTCGGCCCCGATTTCGACATCACCGGTCCCTATCTCAACGGCCCGCTTCCCATCCCGAAGATGCATGCGCTGACCGGGCCGGACGACGCCGTGAAGACCGTGAATTACTGGGCCGACGAAGGCGCGACCTCGTTCAAGGTCTACGTCACGATCTCGCGGGCGGAGATGAAAGCGGCGATCGATGCGGCGCACGCCCGCGGCCTCAAGGTGACCGGCCATATCTGCTCGGTGACCTATCGCGAGGCGGCCGAGCTCGGCATCGACAATCTCGAGCACGGCTTCGCGGTGATGACCGACTTCAACAGGGACAAGCAGCCGGATGTCTGTCCGGCGCGATCGCAGCAGGCGCTGGCCGATCTCGATATCGCAAGCCCCGGCGTCAAGGCGCTGATCGATCTGCTCGTGAAACGCCATGTCGCGCTGACCTCGACCATGACGGTGTTCGAGACCTTCACGCCGGGCCGTCCGAAGGCGCCCCAGCGGGCGCTCGACCTGCTGATCCCCGAACTGCGCAAGGCCTATGAGGACGCCTGGGCGGCCGCCGCGACCAATGTCAACGACAAGCCCTATGCCGTGATCTTTCCCAAGCTGATGAAGCTGGAGAAGATGTTCGTCGAGGCCGGCGGCACCCTGCTCGCCGGCACCGACCCCACCGGTTTCGGCGGCGTGGTCCCGGGCTTCTCGGCCAAGCGCGAGATCGAGCTGCTGGTCGAAGGCGGCTTCTCCTTCCCGCAGGCCCTCGAGATCGCCACCCTCAACGGCGCGCGCTATCTGGGCCGCGACGGCGATGTCGGCTCGCTGACGGTGGGCAAGCGGGCCGATCTCGTCGTGATCGACGGCGATCCCGCGAAGGATTCGCTGGCGCTCGAGCGCATGCCGCTGGTTTTCAAGGCCGGCAAAGGTTACCGCGCCGACGCGATCATCGACGATCTGAAGGGCAAGGTCGGGCTCTACTGATGACCGATCCGCAATGCGGCGACGCTTTGCGACAGAAGTTTAATCGTCGGCTTGAGGCGGCATGCGCTAGGCTGCCGCCATGAGAAAAACCCTCCTGGTTGCCGCCGCGGCGCTCGCGCTCGCCGCGTGCAGCACCACGCCGCGCCATCCGCGCTGGAATCCCAACGCGACGCCGCGCGACGAGAACTGGCACTCGCAGAGTTCCGGCCTGCTGCGCTACGACGCCAACCACGACGGAACGCTGACGCGCGCCGAGCTCGTCGCCGGCCTCAAGGCGGAATTCGATACCTATGACGTGAACCACACGAACTGTCTCGGCCCCGACCAGGTCCACGCCATCAACCAGATTCGGGTGCAGCAGGACGCCAGCCAGGCGACGCCGCTGGTCGACTGGAACCAGGACAATTGCATCGACTTCAAGGAATATTCCGGCGCGACGCTGTCGCTGTTCGACACCCTCGACACCAATGGCGACGGCCAGCTTTCGCCGCAGGAGCTCAACGCCGGCGGTGCCAAGCCGGCGGGGCAGGGGACCAATGGGCAGGGCGGTGGACGGCGCGGCGGCCATGGACGTCACGGCGGCGGCAGTGGCGGCGGTGGGATGCCGGGCGGCGGCCAGTAGCCCGGCTTGACGCGGCTGCAGCCGGCGGGCCAAGTCCGGCGATGCGGGCGTCCCATCTGATTGTTCTTTGCGCGGTGTTCGTGGCCGGCTGCGGCCTGTTCCACCGGCCGCCGCCGCACTGGTCGCCCTATGACAAGCCGCGCTCGGAGATCTGGCACCCCGGCGCCGCGCTGGTCGCCCGCCACGACTCCAACGGCGACGGCACTGTCACGCGCGAAGAGCTCGAAGCCGGCCTCAAGCAGGATTTCTGGCAGGCCGACACCAACCGCGACGGCCGCCTCGATCCCGATGAGGTCGCCGCCGCCAACCAGCGCCGCATCAAGCTCGACCAGACGGCCGCCATCCCGCTGATCGACTGGAACAGCGACGGCTATGTCGATTTCGCCGAATTCGCCTCGGGCGTGCGCTCGCAGTTCGACCAGCTCGACCAGAACGGCGACGGCAAGGTCACGCCGGAGGAATTCCGCGCCGGCGGGATCGTCACGGCGCCGCAACCGCCTGCGGGCCGCTGAGTGCAGCAATCGCTTGACAGCGCGGGGCCTCGCCCCCTACACCGGCCGCCTTTCGCGGAGCGGGCCGTCCGGGTCCGTCATGCGGGGGCGTAGCTCAGTTGGTTAGAGTGTCGGCCTGTCACGCCGAAGGTCGCGGGTTCGAGCCCCGTCGCTCCCGCCATTTCCACCGCTTCGCGGTGGAAATGGCGAGTCCCGCCGAAGCTCCGATAGGAGCGGAGACGGACCGCCGCACCATGCGTGGAATCCGCGCCCGCAATGCGTGCAAATGCACTGCAAAAAACCACCCCTGGCACAGTGTTTCGCACGCTTACGCGTCAGTTGCGAATCGCTCGCAAACTCCTTGAAAATTCCGGTTTTTTCGCGACGAATCTTAGTCTAAACCCGCGTTGCTCGTGGGCACCCGCGTCTTATACTGCGCCTGCGAAATAACACCGTCCGGCCCTTCCTCGGCGCGCCAGCGCTATCGGTCGGCCGCAAAAAGGGCCGGGAATGGAAAAGCAGCTTCTCGAATATCTGCCGATCCTGCTTTTCATCGGGATCGCCGGCGTCATCGCCACGGCCCTGGTCCTCGCTCCCGTGCTCCTCGGCCCGTCCAAGCCGGACCCCGAAAAGCTGTCCGCCTATGAATGCGGCTTCAATGCCTTCGGCGACGCCCGCATGAAGTTCGACGTCCGCTTCTATCTGGTCTCGATCCTGTTCATCATCTTCGATCTCGAGGTGGCGTTCCTGTTCCCCTGGGCGATCACGCTGGGCGCGACCGGCGTCTTCGCTTTCTGGTCCATGGTGACCTTCCTCGGCGTCCTCACCGTCGGCTTCATCTACGAATGGAAGAAGGGGGCGCTCGAATGGGAGTGATTCTCCCCGCGGGGCAGGGCGCGCGCGCAACCGTCGAGGGCGGCCGCGCCGTCAGCGACAACGATCCCTATTTCAAGGCGATGCAGCAGGAGATGGCCGACAAGGGCTTTCTCGTCACCTCCGCCGAAGCGCTGGTGAACTGGGCCCGTACCGGCTCGCTGATGTGGATGACCTTCGGCCTCGCCTGCTGCGCCGTCGAGATGATGCAGGCGAACATGCCGCGCTACGACCTCGAGCGCTTCGGCGCCGCGCCGCGCGGTTCGCCGCGTCAGTCCGACGTGATGATCGTCGCCGGCACGCTGACCAACAAGATGGCCCCGGCGCTGCGCAAGGTCTACGACCAGATGCCCGAGCCGCGTTACGTGATCTCGATGGGCTCCTGCGCGAACGGCGGCGGCTACTATCACTATTCCTACGCCGTGGTCCGCGGCTGCGACCGCATCGTGCCGGTCGACATCTACGTCCCCGGCTGCCCGCCGACCGCCGAGGCGCTGATCTACGGCATCATGCTGCTGCAGCGGAAGATCCGCCGCACCGGAACGATCGAGCGCTGAGATGACCGATCTGACCGCCTTCGGCCAACATCTCGCCGACGCCCTGCCGGGCGCCGTCACGGCGCAGGGAGTCGCCTTCGGCGAGCTGAACATCGACGTCGCGACCGCCGAGATCGTCCGGGTGATGACCTTCCTGCGCGACGATCCGAGCTGCGAGTTCAAGATCCTGGTCGATATCTGCGGCGTCGACTATCCCAAGCGCGACAAGCGTTTCGACGTCGTCTATCACCTGTTGTCGCTGACGAAGAACCTGCGCCTGCGCGTTCATGTCCGCGTCGGCGCGGACGAGTCCGTGCCGTCCGTCGTCGCGGTCTATCCGGCCGCCAACTGGTTCGAGCGCGAGACCTTCGACATGTACGGCGTCGCCTTCACCGATCATCCGGACATGCGCCGCATCCTCACCGATTACGGCTTCTCGGGCTATCCGCTGCGCAAGGATTTCCCGCTCACCGGCTATGTCGAGGTGCGCTACGACGACGAGCTCAAGCGCGTGGTCTACCAGCCGGTGCAGCTGGTTCAGGAATTCCGCGACTTCGATTTCATGAGCCCGTGGGAAGGCGCGCCGCACATTCTGCCGAGCGGCGACAAGGCCGCCTCCGGCAATCCGGGGAAGAAGGGTTAGAGGCGAGTAGCGAATGGCGAGTGGCGAATAGGGAATGACTATTGAGCGAGCAGCCCATCACGTCCTACCGGGACCTCAGCGTCTGGCAGCAGGCCATGACGTTGGCGGAGGCGTGCTATGGATTGACGCGGTCGTTCCCGCGGGACGAGCTGTTCGGGATGACCTCTCAAATTCGTCGGTCGGCGGCTTCGATTGCCGCGAATATCGCGGAGGGACACGGACGCGAAGCCACCGGTTCGTTCATCCAGCATCTGCGGATCGCACAAGGCTCGCTGAAGGAGCTGGAGACACATCTCCTGCTTGCATCTCGAGTGGGTATAACGACAACGGCAAAGGCCGGACCGGCGTTGGACCAATGCCAGAGCATTGGAAAGATGTTGCGCGCGTTGATCCGGTCGCTGGAGGGGAAGAAATCGTGATGTCATTTCTTCCCTGCTCGCTACTCGCTACTCGCTATTCGCTTGCCGGCGGAGAAAAGAATGCCTGATCTGGCAACGAACACGACCATCGCGGCCGACGACGCGAAAATCACGCTCAATTTCGGCCCGCAGCACCCCGCCGCGCACGGCGTGCTGCGCCTCGTCCTCGATCTCGACGGCGAGATCGTCACCCGCGTCGATCCGCATATCGGCCTGCTGCATCGCGGCACCGAGAAGCTGATCGAGCACAAGACCTATCTGCAGAACATCGGCTATTTCGACCGCCTCGATTACGTCTGCCCGATGAACCAGGAGCACGCCTTCGTGCTCGCCATCGAGAAGCTGATCGGCCTCGAAGTGCCCAAGCGCGGCCAGTACATCCGCGTGCTCTTCTCCGAGCTCGGCCGGCTGATGAACCACATCCTGAACGTCACCTTCCAGGCGATGGACGTCGGCGCGCTCACCCCGCCGCTCTGGGGCATGGAAAGCCGCGAGACCATGCTCAGCTTCTACGAGCGCGTCTCGGGCAGCCGCATGCACGCCAAATATTTCCGCCCCGGCGGCGTCCACCAGGATGTGCCGCCCGGCCTGCTCGACGACATGCATGCCTTCTGCGCCGGCTTCCTCAAGATGTGCGACGACCTCGACAGCCTCCTGATCGAGAACCGCATCTTCAAGCAGCGCAATGTCGACATCGGCGTGATCAACCGCGCGGAAGCCGAGATGTGGGGCTTCTCCGGCGTGATGCTGCGCTCTGCCGGCGTCGCCTGGGATCTGCGCCGGGCCCAGCCTTACGAGTGCTACAACGAGCTCGACTTCCAGATCCCGATCGGCCGCAACGGCGACTGCTACGACCGTTACGTGATGCGCATGGAAGAGATGCGCCAATCCGTGAAGATCATGAAGCAGTGCATCGAGAAGATGCCCGGCGGCCCCGTCTCCTCCACCGACAACAAGGTCGTGCCGCCCAAGCGCGCCGAGATGAAGTCGTCGATGGAAGCGCTCATCCATCATTTCAAGCTCTACACCGAAGGCTTTCACGTGCCCGAAGGCGAGGCTTACGCGGCGGTCGAGGCGCCGAAGGGCGAGTTCGGCGTCTATCTGGTCTCCGACGGCGGCAACAAGCCGTACCGCTGCAAGATCCGCGCGCCCTCCTTCGTGCACCTGCAGGCGATGGACTACATGAACAGGGGCCACATGCTCGCCGACGTCTCCGCCGTCCTCGGCTCGCTCGACATCGTGTTCGGCGAGGTCGACCGATGAGCCTGCGCCGTCTCGCCCCGCCCGACATCCAGCCCGCCTCTTTCGCCTTCAATGACGACAGCGAGAAGCGCGTCGCCGTGGAGATCGCGAAATACCCGCCGGGCCGCCAGGCCTCGGCGGTGATCTCGCTGCTGTGGATCGGCCAGGAACAGGATGGCTGGGTCACCCACCCGATGATCGAGGCGGTCGGCCGCCGCCTCGGCATGCCGTTCATCCGCGTCCTCGAAGTCGCGACCTTCTACACGATGTTCAACCTGCATCCGGTCGGCAAGTTCCACCTGCAGGTCTGCACCACGCCGCCCTGCATGCTGCGCGGCTCCGACGACGTCGTGAAGGCCTGCGAAAAGCATATCGGCCACGCCCAGATGGCGCCGACCGCCGACGGCATGCTGTCCTGGACCGAGGTCGAGTGCCTGGGCGCCTGCACCAACGCGCCGGTCTTCCAGGTCGGCCGCGACTTCTACGAAGACCTCGATGCCGACAGCACGGTCAAGCTGATCGAAGCCTTCCGCAAGGGCCAGCCGCTCAAGGCCGGCTCGCAGACCGGTCGCGTGTCGTCGGAAGCCGCCGGCGGCCAGAACACGCTGACCGACCGCGCGATCTACGCACCACGCCCTGTCGCGACGGCGCCGCATAACGCCGGTCCGGCGCTCACCGACTCCGAAGCCAAGAAACCCACCCAGGCCGCTTCCGACCGCGAAGCGCCTGCCCAAAAACCGCCGGGAGCCGCCACCTGATGCTCGCCGACCAGGACCGCATCTTCACCAACATCTACGGCATCGAGGACAAGTCCGTCGCCGGCGCGAAGTCGCGCGGGCTGTGGGACGGCACCAAGAAGATCCTCGAGATGACGCCGGAGGCGATCTGCGACGTCGTCAAGAAGTCGGGCCTGCGCGGCCGTGGCGGCGCCGGCTTCGCCACCGGCCTCAAATGGACCTTCATGCCGAAAGAGGTGAAGGACCGGCCGCACTACCTCGTCGTCAACGCCGACGAATCCGAGCCCGGCACGTGCAAGGACCGGGAGATCATGCGCAACGATCCGCATCATCTCATCGAAGGCTGCCTGATCGCGTGCTACGCGATGCGCTCGCACACCGCCTACATCTATGTGCGCGGCGAGTTCGTGCGCGAGCGCGAGGCGCTGCAGGCCGCGATCGACGAATGCTATGCCCAGAAGCTGATCGGCAAGGACAACATCCACGGCTGGGATTTCGACTGCTACGTCCATCACGGCGCCGGCGCCTATATTTGCGGCGAGGAGACCGCGCTGCTCGAGTCCTTCGAAGGCAAGAAGGGCCTGCCGCGCATGAAGCCGCCGTTCCCGGCGAACATGGGCATCTATGGCTGCCCGACGACGGTGAACAATGTCGAGAGTATCGCCGTGGTGCCGACCATCATGCGCCGCGGCCCCGAATGGTTCGCCGGCATCGGCCGGCCCAACAACACCGGCACCAAGCTCTTCCAGATCTCGGGCCATGTGAACACGCCTTGCGTCGTCGAGGAGCGCCTCGGCATCCCGATGCGCGAGCTGATCGAGAAATATGCCGGCGGCGTGCGCGGCGGCTGGGACAATCTTCAGGCCGTGATCCCCGGCGGCGCCTCCTGTCCGATGATCCCCAAATCGGTCTGCGACGACGTCATCATGGATTTCGACGCGCTGAAGGCGGTGAACTCCTCGCTCGGTACCGCGGCGGTGATCGTGATGGACAACTCCGCAGATCTCGTGCGCGTCGTCTCGCGCTACGCCTATTTCTACAAGCATGAGAGCTGCGGCCAGTGCACCCCGTGCCGCGAAGGCACGGGCTGGATGTGGCGCGTCATGAAGCGGCTCGAGACCGGCGATGCCCGGATCGAGGAGATCGATCAGCTCTGGGAAGTCGGCAAGCAGGTCGAGGGCCATACGATCTGCGGCCTCGGCGACGCCGCCCCCTGGCCGATCCAGGGCCTGATCCGCCATTTCCGTCCCGAGCTCGAACGGCGCATCGCCGAACGCGCCAAGCTGGCGGCGGAGTAGAGCGATGACGCGCAGACCCTTACACTCCCAAATGTCATGGCCCGCGAATGCGGGCCATCCAGTTGGCGCATCTCGGGCGGCGCAAATGAGTCAGAGCTTTTCCTGCATCGGCAGCGATGTGTCACCTGGATGGCCCGCATTCGCGGGCCATGACAAGGAGGGTGCGTAATGCCCTCGCGCAAATTGATCATCGACGGCCACGAGATCGAAGCCGACGACAACCTCACCCTGCTGCAGGCGTGCGAGAACGCGGGCGCCGAGATTCCGCGCTTCTGCTACCACGAGCGCCTGTCGGTCGCCGGCAATTGCCGCATGTGCCTGGTCGAATGGGTCGGCGCGCCGAAGCCGCAGGCCTCCTGCGCCCTGCAGGTCCGCGACATCTTCCCGAACAAGGACGGCACGCCGGCCAAGATCAACACCCGTTCGCCCATCGCCACCAAGGCACGCGAAGGGGTGATGGAATTCCTGCTCATCAACCACCCGCTGGATTGCCCGATCTGCGACCAGGGCGGCGAGTGCGACCTGCAGGACCAGGCGATGGGCTACGGCCGCGCCGCGTTCAACCGCTTCCACGAGAACAAGCGCGCGGTCGAAGACAAATACATGGGCCCGCTGGTCAAGACGGTGATGACCCGCTGCATCCAATGCACCCGCTGCATCCGCTTCGCGACCGAGATCGCCGGGGTCGACGATCTCGGCGCGACGGGTCGCGGCGAGGACATGGAGATCACGACCTATCTCGAGAAGGCCTTCGCGTCGGAGCTCTCGGGCAACGTGGTCGATCTCTGCCCCGTCGGGGCGCTGACCTCCAAGCCCTACGCCTTCAACGCCCGCCCCTGGGAATTGCGCCACACCGACTCCGTCGACGTGATGGACGCGCAGGGCGCCGCCATTCGCGTCGACGCGCGCGGTCCGCAGGTCATGCGCGTGCTGCCGCGCCTCAACGAGGGCGTGAACGAGGAGTGGATCTCCGACAAGGCGCGCCATGCCTGCGACGGCCTGATGCGCCAGCGTCTCGACCGCCCCTATATCCGCAAGAGCGGCAAGCTCCAGCCCGCCACCTGGCCCGAAGCCTTCGCCGCCATCGCGGCGCGCGTCGCGCAGACGACGCCGGACAAGATGGCCGCCATCGTCGGCGATCTCGCGGCGGCGGAGGAGATCAAGGCCCTCAAGGATCTGATGGCCGCGCTGGGTGTGAAGAACATCGACTGCCGCCAGGACGGCGCCAAGCTGGGCGGTGAACGTCAGAGCTACCTGTTCAACACGACCATCGCCGGCATCGAGGCCGCAGATGCGATCCTGCTGGTCGGCACCAATCCGCGCTGGGAAGCGCCGGTGCTGAACGCCCGTATCCGCAAGACTTGGCTGGCAAGCGGCGTGAAGGTCGCCGGCATCGGCGTGCGCGCCGATCAGACCTATCCGGTCCAGGATCTGGGCGCGAGCGTCGAGGTGCTGGCCCAGATCGCGAGTGGTGTACACGATTTCGCGAAGGTGCTGCACGACGCCAAGCGCCCGATGATCATCCTCGGCGGCGCGGCCGTGGCGCGCGCCGACGGCGCCGCGATCCTGCGTCTCGCCGCCAGGATCGCCGCCGACACCGGCATGATCGGTCCCGCCGGCGGCCCGGCCGAAGGCGGCTGGAACGGCTTCAACGTCCTGCACACGGCGGCGAGCCGCGTCGCCGCGCTCGATCTCGGCTTCGTGCCGGGCGAGGGTGGTCGCGATGTCGCCGCCATCGTCGACGGCGCGCAGAAGGGCGAGATCGAGTTCATCTATTCGCTGGGCGCCGACGAGTTCGATTGCAGCCATCTCGGCCGCGCCTTCGTCGTCTACCAGGGCAGCCATGGCGACGCCGGCGCTCACAATGCCGACGTGATTCTGCCGGGTGCCGCCTATACGGAGAAGGAAGGCCTCTACGCCAATTTCGAAGGCCGCGTGCAGCCCGCCCATCGCGCCGTCTTCCCGCCCGGCGAGGCCAAGGAAGACTGGGCGATCCTCCGTGCGCTGTCCGACGTGCTCGGCAAGCGCCTGCCATACGACACGCACGACGCGCTGCGCGCCGCGCTCGTCGCCGAGGCGCCGCATTTCGCCGACCATCACGAACTGGTGCCGCATGGCGGCGCGACCGCGACCGACTGGAGCGCCATCGGCGGCGAAGGCCCGCTCGACACCACGCACCCGCTGCAAAGCACGATGATCGACTACTATCTGACGAACCCCATCGCCCGCGCCTCCGCGACGATGGCCGAGTGCAGCCGCGAATTCGTCACCGGCACCTCCAAACTGGCGGCGGAGTAGGGCGATGTTCCTCACCCACTTCTTCCAGTCGCACGGTCTGCCCTATGGCTGGGCCTGGACCTTCAGCCAGCTCATCGCGGTGCTCCTGATCGAGGTGCCGCTGCTGATCTCGGTCGCGCTGTTCATCCTCGCCGACCGCAAGATCTGGGCGGCGGTGCAGCTGCGCCGCGGTCCCAACGTGGTCGGGCCTTTCGGCGTGCTGCAGACCTTCGCCGACGCCTTCAAATTCATGCTGAAGGAAGTGATCATCCCGGCCGGCGCCAACAAGGTGATCTTCATCCTGGCGCCGCTGGTCACCGCGACGCTCGCCTTCGCCGGGTGGGCGGTGGTGCCGTTCGCCGACGGCTGGGTCATCGCCGACATCAATGTCGGCATCCTCTATCTCTTCGCGATGTCGTCGCTCGGGGTCTACGGCATCATCATGGCCGGCTGGGCCTCGAACTCGAAATACCCGTTCCTCTCCGCCTTGCGCGCCGCCGCCCAGATGGTCTCCTACGAAGTCTCGATCGGCTTCGTGATCATCACCGTGCTGCTGTTCGCCGGCTCGCTGAACCTCTCGGCCATCGTGCGGGCGCAGGAGCATGGCTGGTTCGTGTTCTCGATCCTCTTCCCCATGCTGCCGATCTTCTTCGTCTCGGCCCTGGCCGAGACCAACCGGCCGCCCTTCGACCTGGTCGAGGCGGAATCGGAGCTGGTCGCCGGCTTCTTCGTGGAATATTCCGCGACGCCGTTCCTGCTCTTCTTCCTCGGCGAATATGTCAGCGTCATCCTGATGTGCGCGATGTGCTCGATCCTGTTCTTCGGCGGCTGGCTGCCGCCCCTGAACGTCTGGCCGCTCAACGCGGTGCCCGGCATCATCTGGCTGCTGCTCAAGATATTCTTCTTCTTCTTCCTCTTCGCGATGGTGAAGGCCATGGTGCCGCGCTATCGCTACGACCAATTGATGCGCCTCGGCTGGAAAGTGTTCCTGCCGACGTCGCTGCTCTGGGTGGTGGTCACGGCGGGCTATGTGCTCGTCTTCCATCACCACGCGTGAGATAGGCCTATGGCAACGCTCGACCGCACCGCCCGCCAGCTCTTCTTCTGGGAGTTCATCACCAGCTTCGCGCTGACGATGCGCTATTTCTTCACCCCGAAGACGACGATCAACTACCCGTTCGAGAAGGGGCCCTTGTCACCCCGCTTCCGCGGCGAGCATGCGCTGCGCCGCTATCCCAACGGCGAGGAGCGCTGCATCGCCTGCAAGCTGTGCGAGGCGATCTGCCCGGCCCAGGCGATCACCATCGAGGCCGAGCCGCGCGAGGACGGCAGCCGCCGCACCACGCGCTACGACATCGACATGGTCAAATGCATATATTGCGGGCTGTGCCAGGAAGCCTGCCCGGTCGACGCGATCGTCGAAGGCCCGAACTTCGAGTTCGCCACCGAAACCCGCGAAGAGCTTTACTACAACAAGGACCGGCTGCTCGCGAACGGCGACCGCTGGGAGCGCGAGATCGCCAAGAACCTCGAACTGGACGCGCCCTACCGATGATCACGCGTGAGACTTATATTGGCGCGCTGCCGCGCGCCGGATGGGTGGCCGGGTCAAGCCCGGCCATGACGGTGGGTTGAGATGCTGCTCCAGGCCATCGCCTTCTACGCCTTCTCCGCCGTGCTGATCGCCAGCGCGTTCATGGTCATCACCGCGCGCAACCCCGTGCACTCGGTGTTCTTCCTGATCCTCGCCTTCTTCAACGCCGCCGGCCTGTTCGTGCTGCTGGGGGCCGAGTTCCTCGCGATGATCCTGGTCATCGTCTATGTCGGCGCCGTCGCCGTGCTCTTCCTGTTCGTCGTCATGATGCTCGACATCGACTTCGCGGAGCTCAAGCGCGGGGCGCAGGAATACATCCTGGTCGGCGCCGGCGTGGGCCTGCTCCTGCTGGTGGAACTCGCCTTCTTCGTGGCGATGAAGTGGAATTTCGCCTCCGCCGCGCCGGGCGCGCGGGCGCATCCGACGCCGGCCGGGCTCAGCAACACCGAAGCGCTCGGCCGCATCCTCTACACGGACTATGTCTACTACTTCCAGATCGCCGGGCTCGTCCTGCTGGTCGCGATGATCGGCGCCATCGTGCTGACGCTGCGCCACCGCCCGGGTGTGCGGCGCCAGAACATCGGCCGCCAGAACGCCCGGACCATGGACGAGGCGATGACGGTCGTGGACGTGAAACCGGGGCAGGGGGCCTGAGATGCAGATCGGATTGGCCAACTATCTCGTCGTCGCGGCGATCCTCTTCACCATCGGCGTGTTCGGCATCTTCCTGAACCGCAAGAACGTCATCGTCATCTTGATGTCGATCGAGCTCATCCTGCTCGGCGTCAACATCAACTTCGTGGCGTTTTCGTCCTTCCTCCACGACCTCGTGGGGCAGGTCTTCGCGCTCTTCATCCTGACCGTCGCGGCCGCGGAAGCCGCCATCGGCCTTGCCATCCTCGTCGTCTATTTCCGCAACCGCGGCACCATCGCCGTGGAAGACGTCAACCTGATGAAGGGCTGAGGCGTGTACGCAGCGATCGTCTTCCTCCCCATCATCGCCGCCGCCATCGCGGGGCTGCTCGGCCGCCTGATCGGCGCCCGCGCCTCGGAGCTCGTCACCACCGGCGCGCTGTTCGTCTCCGCCGCGCTCTCGGTCATCGCGTTCTACGACGTCACGATGCTGGGCCATTCCCACATCGTCCAGCTCGTGCCCTGGATCTATTCCGGCGACCTGAAGGTCGACTGGGCGATCCGGGTCGACGCCCTGACCGGCGTGATGCTGGTCGTGGTGACCGGCGTCTCCTCGCTCGTCCACCTCTATTCGATCGGCTACATGCACGAGGATCCGCACCGCCCGCGGTTCTTCGCCTATCTCTCCTTCTTCACCTTCGCGATGCTGATGCTCGTGACGGCGAACAATTTCGTCCAGATGTTCTTCGGCTGGGAGGGCGTCGGCGTCGCCTCCTACCTGCTGATCGGCTTCTGGTACAAGAAGCCCGAGGCCAATGCCGCCGCGATGAAGGCCTTCATCGTCAACCGGGTCGGCGATTTCGGCTTCGCGCTCGGCATCTTCGGCATCTTCTACATCTTCAAGAGCCTGGATTTCGACACCGTCTTCGCGGCGGCGCCGTCCATGGTCGGAAAGACCTTCCATTTCGGCAGCTGGGACGTCGACATCCTGACCACGCTCTGCCTGCTCCTCTTCGTCGGCGCGATGGGCAAGTCGGCGCAGCTCGGCCTGCACACCTGGCTGCCAGACGCGATGGAAGGCCCCACGCCGGTCTCGGCCCTCATTCATGCCGCTACCATGGTGACCGCCGGCGTCTTCCTGGTCTGCCGCTGCTCGCCGATGTTCGAGCACGCGCCGGCCGCGCTCGAATTCGTCACCTTCATCGGCGCCACCACCGCCTTCTTCGCCGCCTCGGTCGGTCTCTTCCAGAACGACATCAAGCGGGTGATCGCCTACTCGACCTGCTCGCAGCTCGGCTACATGTTCGTCGCGGCGGGCGTCAGCGCCTATGGCGGCGCGATGTTCCATCTCTTCACCCACGCCTTCTTCAAGGCGCTGCTGTTCCTCAGCGCCGGCGCGGTCATCCACGCGATGCATCACGAGCAGGACATGCGCAAGATGGGCGGCCTCGCCAAGGCGATCCCCTTCACCTGGGCGATGATGCTGATCGGCAACCTCGCGCTCACCGGTGTCGGCATCCCGAACCTGCATGTCGGCCTCGCCGGCTTCTACTCCAAGGACTCGATCATCGACGCCGCCTACAGCGCGCATACCGGCATCGGAACCTACGCCTTCCTCCTCACGCTGCTCGCCGCCGGCATGACCTCGTTCTATTCCTGGCGCCAGTTCCTCATGACCTTCCACGGCCGCTATCGCGGTCAGGACCATCAGGACCTCGCGCATGGCGATGCGCACGGTCACACCGATGACGAGAGCGACGATCACGCCGCGCATCACGCGCCCGCGCTGTCCGAGATTCACGAGGCGCCGCTGGTGATGCTGATCCCGCTCGGCGTGCTCGCGCTGGGCGCGGTGTTCGCCGGCATCGGCTTCGACCACTTCTTCATCGGCCACGACTCGGCCGGCTTCTGGCACGGTGCGCTGGCCGCGATCGCGGGCGACGGCCTCAAGCCGCAGGTCGAGGAATTCCCCGAATGGGTCGAGGTCGCGCCCTTCGTACTGACGCTCCTCGGCTTCGGCGTCGCTTATTATTATTACATCCTGCATCCCGACCTGCCGCGCCGGATGGCGGCCAAGCGCGGCATGCTCTACCTCTTCCTCTACAACAAATGGTATTTCGACGAGCTCTACGATTTCCTGTTCGTCCGCCCGGCGCAGCGCCTCGGCCGCTTCCTGTGGAAGCAGGGCGACGGCGCGGTGATCGACCGCTTCGGCCCCGACGGCGCCGCTTGGCTCACCGCCGCCTTCACCCGCGGCGCGGTGCGGCTGCAGACCGGTTACGTCTACCACTACGCCTTCGCCATGCTGATCGGCGTCGTCGCGCTCGCCACCTGGTTGCTGCTCTCGGGAGGCCTGCCGTGAGCCACATCCTGTCCATCATCACCTTCCTGCCGCTGCTCGGCTGCGCCGCGATCCTGCTGCTGGCGCGCGGTTCGCAGACGACGATCGCCAGCAATGCCCGCTGGATCGCGCTGGCCGTCACCGTGGTCGAATTCGTGCTGGCGCTCGTGCTCTGGGCCCGGTTCGACGGCCATTCCGCGGCCTTCCAATTCGTCGAGGAGGCGCCCTGGCTCGCCCAGGGCATCGGCTATCGCATGGGCGTCGACGGCATCTCGATGCTGTTCGTGGTGCTGACCTGCGGCCTGATGCCGTTCTGCATTCTCGCGAGCTGGGACTCGATCGAGGACCGCGTCGCCGAGTACATGATCGCGTTCCTCGCGCTCGAGACCATGATGATCGGCGTCTTCACCGCGCTCGACCTCGTGCTGTTCTACATCTTCTTCGAGGCCGGCCTGATCCCGATGTTCCTGATCATCGGCGTGTGGGGCGGCAAGCGCCGCGTCTATGCCAGCTTCAAGTTCTTCCTCTACACGCTGCTCGGCTCGGTGCTGATGCTGCTGGCGATCCTGGCGATGTACTACACCGCCGGCACCACCGACATCACGGTGCTGCTGCACTACCATTTCGACCCCAAGCTGCAGGTCTTCCTCTGGCTCGCCTTCTTCGCGAGCTTCGCGGTCAAGATGCCGATGTGGCCGGTCCACACCTGGCTGCCCGACGCGCATGTCGAGGCGCCGACCGCCGGCTCGGTCATCTTGGCCGGCATCTTGCTCAAGATGGGCGGCTACGGCTTCCTGCGCTTCTCGCTGCCGATGTTCGCGTCCGCCTCGGTCACCTTCGCGCCGCTGGTCTTCGTCCTCTCCATCGTCGCCATCATCTACACCTCGCTGGTGGCGCTGGCGCAGGAGGACATCAAGAAGCTCATCGCCTATTCCTCCGTCGCCCATATGGGCTTCGTCACCATGGGCATCTTCGCGCTCAACCAGCAGGGCATCGACGGCGGCATCTTCCAGATGCTGAGCCATGGCGTGGTTTCCGGCGCGCTCTTCCTCTGCGTCGGCGTGATCTACGACCGCATGCACACCCGCGAGATCGCGGCCTATGGCGGCCTCGTCAACCGCATGCCGATCTACGCCGCCTGCTTCATGGTCTTCACCCTCGCCAATGTCGGCCTCCCGGGCACCGGCGGCTTCGTCGGCGAGTTCCTGACCATGCTGGGCGCGTTCGTCGCCAACACCTGGGTCGCGATCTTCGCCGCCACCGGTGTGATCCTGTCGGCGGCCTACGCGCTCTATGTCTACCGCCGCGTCGTGTTCGGCGAGCTGGTCAAGCCGGCGCTGCAGACCATCAAGGACCTCAACGCGCGGGAGATCGCGATCCTTGCCCCGCTGGTGGTCGTCACCATCGCGATGGGCATCTACCCCAAGCCGGTGTTCGACGTGACGTCGGCCTCCGTCGCCAACCTGATCTCCGAGCACCAGACCGCGCTCGCCGTCGACCGCGCGCCGAAGCTTGCGGAAGGGACCGTGAAGTGAATCTCCACGCCGACCTGATTGTCCTCCTGCCCGAGCTGACGCTGGCCGTCGGCGCGATGATCCTGCTGATCGCGGGCGTCACCGCCGGCGATCGCGCCACCGGCTTGGTCTCCTGGGCGGCCATCGCGCTGATGGCGGTCGCCGGCTTGCTGGTTTTCCGCCAGGCCGAACCCGCCTCGGCCTTCGGCGGCGCCTTCGTGGTCGACGGCTTCGCCCGCTTCGCCAAGCTCCTGATCCTTGCCGGCTCGGCCCTCAGCGTCGTGATGGCGCGGGAGTTCTTCCGCTTGGAAGGGACCCAGCGCTTCGAGCTGCCGGTCCTCATGCTCCTGGCGACGCTGGGCATGCTGCTGATGGTCTCGGCCTCGAGCTTCATCGCGCTGTACATGGGTCTGGAGTTGCAGAGCCTGGCGCTCTATGTCCTGGCCGCCTTCAACCGCGACTCCCTGCGCTCCACCGAGGCGGGCCTGAAATATTTCGTCCTCGGCGCGCTCAGCTCGGGCATGCTGCTCTACGGCATCTCGCTGATCTACGGCTTCACCGGCACGACGGAGTTCGCCGCCATCGCCCACGCCACGGCCGGCGCCGGCTTCAATCTCGGCCTCGTCTTCGGCCTCGTCTTCCTGATCGCCGGTCTCGCCTTCAAGGTCGGCGCCGTGCCCTTCCATATGTGGACGCCGGACGTCTACGAGGGCTCGCCCACGCCGGTCACCGCCTTCTTCGTCACCGCCGCCAAGGTCGCCGCCTTCGCGCTCTTCATCCGTGCCGTGCTCGCGCCCTTCCACGCAGACATGCATCAATGGCAGCAGATCATCGTCGTCGTCTCGGTGCTCTCCACCGTGCTCGGCGCGGTCGCCGCGATCGGCCAGACCAACATCAAGCGCCTGCTGGCCTACAGCTCGATCGGCCATGTCGGCTATGCGCTGCTCGGGCTGGCGGCCGGCACCCAGCTCGGCATCCAGGGCATGCTGGTCTATCTCGCCTATTACCTCGCGACCAATCTCGGCATGTTCGCCTGCGTCTCCGCGATGCGGCGGGGCGGCCAGAGCGTGGAAGACATCCGCGAGCTTGCCGGTCTCTCGCGCACCAATCCCGCCTACGCCTTCGCCTTCGGCGCGCTGGTCTTCAGCCTCGCGGGCCTGCCGCCGCTGGCGGGCATCTTCGCCAAGATCTACGTCTTCGGCGCCGCGATCGACGCGCATCTCTACGTCCCGGCGATCATCAACATCGTCGCCAGCGTCGCGGGCGCGTTCTACTACCTGCGCATCATCCAGATCATGTATTTCGACGAGCCCAAGCCGGCCTTCGACCACCACACCGGCGGCGGCACCGCGGCGATCATGTGGGGCACCAGCGCGATCTCGATGTTCTTCGTCTTCGTGCCGGCGCCGCTCATCGCCATCGCAGGGCAGGCGGCGCGCGCGCTCTTCCCGTGACCGCCTGGCCGCGCGGATACTCGCTTAAGACGTTCGACGTCATCGACTCGACGAACGAAGAGGCCAAGCGCCTTGCGGTCGCCGGTGAGCCCGGGCCCATCTGGATCAGCGCGGCGCGCCAGACCGCGGGCAAGGGCCGCCGCGGCCGCTCCTGGGATTCGCCGACCGGCAATCTCGCCGCGACGCTGATGCTGCGGCCCGGCAAGTCCGCCGGCGAATGCGCCCAGCTTTCCTTTGCGGCAGCCATCGCCGCCTGCGACATGCTTCAGCATTTCGCCCCCGGCACGTCGATGCGCGTGAAATGGCCCAATGACGTACTCGCCGGCGGGCAGAAGATCTGCGGCATCCTCCTCGAATCCGCATCCCAGGGCGGTGAGGCGCCGGCCTTTCTCGCCATCGGCATCGGCGCCAATCTCGCGAGCCATCCGGAAGGTCTCGAATACGCCGCGACGTCGCTCAAGGCCCTGGGCGCGACGGTTCCCGCAGCCGACGACGCGCTGCTTCACCTCGCCGCCAACTTCGCCAGATGGTATGACGCCTGGGCGGCGAACGGTTTCGCCGCGCTGCGCGATGCCTGGCTGGTCCGCGCGGCAGGGCTCGGCACGCGCATCCGCGCACGGCTCGCGACGGAGGAGACGACAGGCGTGTTCGAAGGCATCGACGACACCGGCGCCCTGATCCTGCGCGAAAGCGCCGGCGTGACGCGCCGCATCTCGGCGGGAGAGGTGTTTTTCCAGTGAGGACGGTTGCTTCCCAAACACCGGTTGTCATCCCCGGCGCGCTTGCGCGCGGAGCGAGGGAAGGGGACCCAGCCGCCTCCACCTGTTCGTCTATATACGGCTACACACCGTCGCTTCCCATCTCAGGCATTGAGCTTGGCGGACCCACCTGGGTCCCCTTCCCTCGGATCGCTGGCGCGATCCTCGCCGGGGATGACAACTGTGTGATGGGAGCGCGATAGATGCTCCTCGCCATCGACGCCGGCAACACCAACATCGTCTTCGCCGTCCATGACGGCACGGAGACCCGCGCCGAATGGCGCTCGGTCACCGAGACCACCAAGACCGCCGACGAATACGCCGTCCTGCTCGGCCAGCTGCTGCAGCTCCAGGGCCTTTCCTTCGCCGACATCGACAGCGCGATCATCGCCACCGTCGTGCCCGCCGCGCTGTTCGACCTGCGCCGCCTCTGCCGCAAATACCTCAAATGCGAGCCGCTCGTGGTCGGCGATCCCGACGTCGATCTGGGCATCGCGGTGCATGCCGAGGGCGCCGGCGCCGACCGCCTGGTCAACACCGTCGCGGCGCATGAGCGCTACAAGGGCGCGTTGATCGTCGTCGATTTCGGCACCGCCACGACCTTCGACGTGGTGTCGGAGGCCGGCGACTACGAAGGCGGCGTGATTGCGCCGGGCGCCAACGTCTCGGCCGAGGCGCTGCACAGCGCCGCCGCCATGCTGCCGCGCGTCGCGGTGACCCGCACCCAGAACGTGATCGGCAAGGCGACGGTGCCCGCGATGCAGTCCGGTCTCTACTGGGGCTATATCGGCCTGATCGAAGGACTGGTCGCGCGCATCAAGGAGGAGTATGGCAAGCCGATGACCGTGATCGGCACCGGCGGCCTCGCCAACCTGTTCTACAAGCAGACCAGCATCATCGACCATCTCGATCCGGATCTCACCATCCGCGGCCTCGTCCAGATCCACGCCCGCAATGCCGAGCGCGCCAAGGCGAAGCCGGCGACGGAATGACGGCACCTTCGCGGCACGACGAACTGGTCTTCCTTCCCCTCGGCGGCTCCGGCGAGATCGGGATGAATTTCAACGCCTATGGCTACGGCCCGCCCGACGACCGCAAATGGATCGTCGTCGATTGCGGCGTGCTGTTCGGGCGCGAGACCACGACGCCCGGCGTCGACCTCATCATGCCCGACATCCGTTATCTTGCGGAACGCCGCGCGGACGTGCTGGGCATCATCGCGACCCACGCGCATGAGGATCACATCGGCGCCATCCCGCATCTGTGGCCGATGCTCAAATGTCCGGTCTATGCCACGCCGTTCACCGCCATCCTGATCGAGGGCAAGCTCGAAGAGGCCGGCCTGTCCGGCAAGCTGCATCCCAGGCGCATCCCGCTCTCCGGCGGCATCGACCTTGGGCCGTTCCGCATCGACCTGATGTCGATCACCCATTCGATCCTCGAGCCCAACGCGCTCGCGATCCGCACGCCCTTGGGCATCATCGTCCACACCGGCGACTGGAAGCTCGATCCCGATCCGCTGCTCGGTGCCGTGACCGACTCCGCCGCGCTCAAGCGGCTGGGCGACGAGGGCGTCCTCGCCACGGTCTGCGATTCCACCAACGCGCTGGTGCCCGGCGAGTCCGGCTCCGAGGGCAAGGTGCGCGAGAGCCTCACCGCCCTGATCGGCACCCTCAAGAACCGCGTCGCGGTGACGTCCTTCGCCTCCAATGTCGCGCGCCTCGAGACCATCGCCAAGGCGGCGCAGCAGAACGGCCGCAAGGTCGCGCTGGTCGGCCGCGCCATGCACAAGATCACCAATGCGGCGCGCGAGGCCGGCTATCTGGGCGGCTTCCCGGGCCTGATCGACGAGGAGGAGGCCGCCCAGCTTCCCCCGAACCGGGTGCTCTATCTCGTCACCGGCAGCCAGGGCGAGGCGCGCGCCGCGCTGTCCCGCATCGCCGACAACAACCATCCGAATGTCAGCCTGGGCAAGGGCGACGCGGTGATCTTCTCGTCGCGCGTCATTCCCGGCAACGAGATCGGCATCTTCGAGATGCAGAACAAGCTCGCCGGCCTCGGCGTCGAGCTGCTCACCTCGGAAGACCATTTCGTCCATGTCTCCGGTCACCCTTGCCGCGACGAGTTGGCCGAGATGTACCGTTGGACAAGGCCGCAGATCGCGGTGCCCGTGCATGGCGAGCTGCGCCATCAGATGGCGCATGCCAAGCTGGCGCGCTCGCTCCAGGTGCCGCAGGCCATCGTGCCGACCAACGGCCAGCTCATCCGTCTCGCCCCCGGCCGCGCCGCCGTGATCGACGAAGTCCCGGCCGGCCGCGTCCACAAGGACGGCAGCGTGCTGATCGAGGAGGGTGCCGGCCTTTCGCGCCATCGCCGCGCCCTGGGCTTCGCCGGCGTGATCGCGATCGCCATCGTGCTCGACGGCAAGGGCCGCCCCGCGGCCGACCCCGCGGTGATCATCGAGGGCATCCCCGAGCCCATCCACGACGCGATCCGCGATGCGCTGGACGAGCCGCTCAAGCGCCACAACCCCAAGCGCGACGGCGACGGCTATCTCCTGAAGGAAAGTTTACGCCGCGCCGCCCGCCGCGCCGCAGAAAACGCCTGGGGCAAGAAGCCGGTGACCCGGGTGGAAGTGATCCAGCTTTGATTTCACCTCCCCCTTGCGGGGAGGTGAAAGAGCGCTTTGCCCAGCCGTCGCCACGCCTTAAACTCCGCCCCAGCACTATCCGGGAGTCCCACATGATCGGCCGCCTCAACCACGTCGCCATTGCGACCAGCGACATCAAGAAGGCTGCCGCCGTCTATCGCGACGTCCTGGGCGGCAAGGTCTCCGGTGAAGTGGCGCAGCCCGACCATGGCGTGACCACCGTGTTCGTCGATCTCGGCAACACCAAGATCGAGCTTCTGGAGCCGCTGGGAGACAACTCCCCCATCGCGAACTTCCTGAAGAAGAACCCGAACGGCGGCATGCATCACGTCTGCTACGAGGTCGAGGACATCTACGCCGCGCGCGACAAGATGAAGGCGGAAGGCGCCACCATCACCGGCACGGGCGAGCCGCGGATCGGCGCCCATGGCAAGCCGGTGCTCTTCCTGCATCCCAAGGATTTCGTGGGCACGCTGGTCGAGCTCGAGCAGGCGTGATCGCGTTCATCCACAACGTCGTCCTGTTCGGATCCTTCCCGGTCTTCTGGTTCTTGAGCCTGTTCTGCCTCCTGCCCATCGGGCTGGGCGGCGGCCACGATCCCGAGACCGGCGCGCCGCTGGCCCCGCGCCTGGGCCTCAAGGCGCTGATCGCCACCGGCATCGCGGCGGCGCTGTGGCTGATCTTCTACGCGCTGATCGCATCCAAGGTCTTCGATCTCTGAAGCCTGAGCGATTGGGATCGCCAATATCCGTCATTCCCCGGACAGAACAACAAGCCGGGCGATGACGGCGTTGGTGCAATTCAGTCAAATTCCGCCGTCCGCTATGTCAGCGCGATCTTTACCGCGAAGGCCGCGGCGATGATCGCCACCGCCGCGTTCACGTCCCGTCGGCGTCCGGCCACGACCTTGATCGCGACGAAGGCGATGAAGCCGATCCCGATGCCGCCGGCGATCGAATAGGTGAACGGGATCGCCAGCGCCGTGACGAGCGCCGGCGCCGCCTCCGTCACATCGTCCCAGTCGATGTCCTTGAGCCCCCGCGCCATCAGCGCCGCGACGAATACCAGCGCCGGGGCCGTCGCGAAGGCCGGCACCACGCCGGCCAGCGGCGACAGGAACAGGCTCGCCAGGAACAGCACGCCGACCACCGCCGCGGTCAGCCCCGTGCGCCCGCCGGCCTGCACGCCCGCCGCGCTCTCGATATAGGCCGTCACGGGCGACGTCCCGAGCAGCGCCCCGATCATGGTGCCGACCGCGTCGCCCAGCAGCGCCCGCCGCGCATTCTTCAGCCGTCCGTCGGGCTCCAGCAGCCCCGCCTGCTGCGCCACCGCGGTCAGCGTCCCGGAGGTGTCGAGCATGTCGACCAGCAGGAAGGCGAACACCGCGACCGCGATCGCGCCGCCCGGCGCGCCGTCGAAGCGGAACTGGGCGAAGGTCGGCGCCAGCGAGGGCGGCAGCGCCAGCACGCCGCCGAAGGGCGTCAGGTGCAGCAGCACCGCCGCGACCGTCGCCGCGACGATGGCGATCAGCACCGCGCCGATCACATGGCGCGCCGCCAGCGCCAGCATCAGCACGAACGCGCCCGCCGCGATCAGCACTTTGGGGTCCGTCAGCATGCCCTGCTGGATCAGCGTCGCCGGACTGTCGACCGTGATCCCGGCATTCTCGAACCCGATCAGCGCGAGGAAGAATCCGATCCCCGCTGCGATGGAGAGCTTCAGGCTCTTGGGCAGGGCATTGATCAGATATTCGCGGGCCGGCGTCACCGACACGACCACGAACAGCACGCCCGAAAGGAACACGCAGCCCAGCGCCAGCCGCCAGTCGCCGCCGAAGGCGGGCACCACGCTGAACGCGAAATAGGCGTTCAGCCCCATCCCGGGCGCCAGCGCCACCGGCAGGTTGGCGTACAGCCCCATGATCAGCGTCGCCGCCGCCGAGGCCAGGCAGGTCGCCAGGAACACCGCATGCGGGTCCATGCCCGTGGTCCCCAGGACCCTGGGATTCACGAACATGATGTAGGCCATGGTCAGGAAGGTCGTGACTCCAGCCACGATCTCGCGCCGTACCGTCGTGCCATGCGCCTGAAGGGCGAAGAACCGGTCGAACATGAGGCCACCCCGCGACTCGCAGGCGCCATCCTTGCCGGTTGTCCTGAAAATGGGAAAGGCCGGTTTCCCGGCCTTTCAACCCGCCTGTGAGCGGTTCGTCTCCCCGAACTTGGCCGCTCTTATGGCGCCGCGTCCTATTTATGGGCGAGGTTCATACTGCAATTCCACAAGACTGTCACGAAATATCTGACCAGATCGCTGGAAGTTGGCGCAAGAACCTTTCGCACTGCAACATAAATTCCGCAGGGGCTCGCAGGCGCGTTCACGCTGCCGCGCTCCTTGCCTTGACTCACGCGCTATCCGCCGGGAGCGTGCCGGGCAGGTCATGGGTTGGCGGTTCATGCGTGGGTTTTTCTGGGCGGCGATGGCCGTGTGTCTGAGCCTCGCGGGCGCACAAGCCGCGGGCGGTACCTGGCGCATCACCAGGGACCATTGGACCCAGGCCGACGAAGACGGTTTCGGCAAATTCGTCGCCGCGCTGGGCGCCTCCAATTGCAGCTCCTCGCAAAGCTGCCTGCGCGATCCGGCGAACCCCTATCGCGGCACCGATCAGCATTTCGTCGACATCGACGTCGATTGCGCCAAGCTGCCCTATCTGCTGCGCGGCTACTACGCGTGGAAGAACGGCCTGCCCATGGGCTATGTCGACGGCGTGAGCGGGGAGGGCGGCGACCTGCGCTACACCAAGTCGGCCAACCGCGCGACCTCGCGCCGCGATCTCGTCGACCATGGCGGCGGCATCGATGCGCCGGAGGCGCTGCGCGGCATGCTGGGCACCGTGTTCTCCGGCACCTACCGCACCGATGCGAGCGAGCATCGCGGCGTGCTCTCCGATTTCTATTCGCCCGCGCTGCAGCCAGGGTCGATCCATCCCGGCTCGCTGGTCTACGACATCAACGGCCATGTCGGGATCGTCTGGAAGGTCGATGCCGACGGCCGCATCTACTACATGGACGCCCATCCCGACTACACGATCACCCGCAGCGTCTATGGCGCGCAGTTCGGCCAGAGCCCGGCGCGGCTGGGCGGCGGCCTCAAGAACTGGCGCCCGTTCACGCTCGTCGGCGCGCACAAGGATGGCAAGGGCAATTTGCTGGGCGGCCATCTGGCCTATGCCGAGAACGACCAGCTCGCGGACTTCTCGCTGGTCCAGTACAGCGGCACCGAGCCCAATCCGAAGCTGGACATCAAGAAGGCGCGCTATGTCTACAACGGCGCGGAACTGGGCTTCTACGAATATGTCCGCGTCGCGGTGAGCGGCGGGCGCATGGACTTCAATCCCGTCTATGAGCTCAAGGCGACGATGAAGACGCTGTGCAACGACCTGGGCGACCGCGCGCAATATGTCGACCTCGACATCAAGGACGGCATCTCGGTGAAGCCGCATCCCGAGCGCCTGCCGGACAACATCTACGGCTCCGAGAACCTGGAATGGGAGACTTACTCCACGCCCTCGCGCGACGCCCGCATCAAGGCGGCGTTCGTGCAGTTCTACAAGGACATGGACGAGATGATCGGTCTGTGGGTCAAGCGCGATCCACGCATCGTCTATGACGGCAATTTCCTCAAGGACGACCTGCAGCGCGCCTATGCGCAGCAGAGCCAGGCCTGCACCATCACCTATCTGAACTCGGCGCATCGCCCGGTGCCGATGACCTTCGACGACATGATGCGCCGGCTCTTCACGATCTCCTTCGATCCCTATCACTGCGTCGAGCTGCGCTGGGGCGCCGAGGGGGACGAGCGCGCGAGCTGCACCGACGGCAAGGCCAAGCTGCGCTGGTACGAGGCCGAGCAGCGCCTGCGCAACCAGCCCGACCGCACCTACGACCTGCAGATGGGTTTCAACATCGACGAGTTGAACCGTCATGTGAAGGGCAGCGGCATCGACCACCCGCCGCCGGTCGACCTCAAGGCGCTGATCGACACCATGCCCGAACGCATCGGCTTCGGCGGCATGACGCCGGTGGGACGGTAAGTCCACACGGTTGTCATCCCCGGCGAGCGCTGCGCGCATGGCGCGCGGCGCGAGGGAAGGGGACCCAGGCGTCAAAGTCCAGGCGGTCTGACAGAACAGGTGCTGAGCCTTCTCGTCGCGATCTCGCCTGAAAGAACCGCCTGGGTCCCCTTCCCGAACTTCACGCTGCGCGCGAAGTTCGCCGGGGATGACAGCGGTGTTTGACATTGCTCAAATCCCCCCGACCCCGTAAACATCAACTGATTCAAAGGTTTTCCGAAGGTCCACCCATGCGCGTCTCCCGCTATTTCCTGCCCCTCCTCAGGGAGACCCCGTCCGAGGCCCAGATCGTCAGCCATCGGCTGATGCTGCGCGCCGGCCTGGTCCGCCAGGAGGCCGCCGGCATCTATGCCTGGCTGCCGCTCGGCTTCCGCGTGTTGCAGAAGATCGAGCAGATCGTGCGCGAGGAGATGGACCGCGCCGGCGCGATCGAGATCCTGATGCCGACGCTGCAGCCCGCCGAGCTGTGGAAGGAGACCGGGCGCTACGACGCCTATGGCCCCGAGATGCTGCGCATCAAGGACCGCCACGACCGCGAGATGCTCTACGGCCCGACCAACGAGGACATGGTGACGGAGATCTTCCGCGCCTATGTGAAGTCCTACAAGGCGCTGCCGCTCAACCTCTATCACACCCAGTGGAAATTCCGCGACGAGGTCCGCCCGCGCTTCGGCGTGATGCGCGGCCGCGAATTCCTCATGAAGGACGCTTACTCGTTCGACATCGACAAGGAGGCGGCGCGCCGCTCCTACAACAGGATGTACGTCGCCTATCTGCGCGCCTTCTCGCGCATGGGCATCAAGACCATCCCGATGCGCGCCGAGACCGGCCCGATCGGCGGCGATCTTTCCCATGAGTTCATCATGCTGGCCGAGACCGGCGAGAGCCAGGTCTTCTGCCACAAGGACCTGCTCGACATGCCGATCCCGCCCGCGGACGTCGATTTCGACTCCGACCTCGAGCCCATCGTGCGCCAGCGCACCAGCCTCTACGCCGCCACCTCCGACGTGCACGAGCAGGCGCGTTTCGAGGCCGAGGTGCCCGAGGACAAGCGCTTGTCCACCCGCGGCATCGAGGTCGGCCAGATCTTCTATTTCGGCACCAAATATTCGGTGCCGATGAAGGCCACCGTCACCGGCCCCGACGGCAAGGACGTGCCGATCGAAGGCGGCTCCTACGGCATCGGCGTCTCGCGCCTGGTCGGCGCCATCATCGAGGCCAGCCATGACGACGCCGGCATCATCTGGCCGGAAAGCATCGCGCCCTTCGACATCGCGCTGATCAACCTCAAAAGCGGCGACGCCAAGGTCGATGCTGCGTGTGAGGACCTCTACGCCAAGCTGAAGGCCGCCGGCAAAGACGTCCTCTACGACGACCGCGACGACCGCCCCGGCGCCAAATTCGCCTCCATGGATCTGATCGGCCTTCCCTGGCAGGTCACCATCGGCCCCCGCGGCCTGGAGAAGGGCCTCGCCGAGGTGAAGAACCGCGCCACCGGCACCAAGGAAGAGATCCCGCTCGACGCGGTGGTGGCGCGGTTCGCGAAAGGTTGACTGCTTGTATCCTGTAGGATACATATGTTGAAGATCGAACAGACCACGGTCTTTCAGCGCTGGCTGACGGGTTTACGCGACAGAAATGCCCGCGCGCGTATCGATATGCGGGTAAAGCGTTTGGCGACGGGCAATCCGGCGATACGCGCTTTGTGGGAAGCGGCGTCTTAGAGATGAAGATCGACTACGGTCCTGGATATCGCCTCTACTATACGAGAGCAGGAAAAGAGATTCTGCTGCTTCTCGCCGGCGGCGACAAGCGGACACAGGCTCGCGATATCGAGACGGCCATCTCGCTTGCACAGGAGAGGCGTGCGGAACCATGACCGGCAAACGCAAAACCAAACTCAAGACTCTTCCATGGGACATGGCCGATCACATCAAGACCGAAAAGGACGTGGTCGCTTATATCGACGCGGCGCTGGAGGAGGGCGATCCGGCGTTCGTTGCCGCCGTCCTGGGCGATATTGCACGCTCGAAGGGGATGGCGAAAATCGCAAAGAAGGCAGGACTTGGCCGGGAAAGCCTCTACAAGTCGCTTTCGAAAGAGGGCAAGCCGCAATGGGAAACGATCTTTAAGGTCATCCACGCGCTGGGTTACCGGCTGAAGCTCGCCGCCTGATGTCCGATCCCGATCTTTCCGACCGCATCTCCCGCATCGCAGGCGCCGGCAGCGCCGCGGCCGAAGGCTTGCCGCCTTTCGCCGAGGCCCCGCCCACCGCGAGTCCTTCGACCAGGCCGCCGCCCGCCGCCACGCGCCCCTTCGCAGGCTTCGAATGGATGATCGCGCTGCGCTATCTGCGCGCCCGGCGGACGGAGAGCTTCGTCTCCGTCATCTCCGGCTTCTCGCTCGTCGGCATCGCGCTGGGCGTCGCGACGCTGATCATCGTGATGTCGGTGATGAACGGCTTCCGCCACGAGCTCCTCGCCCGCATCCTCGGCCTGCAGGGCCATGTCTTGGTGCAGGGCGCGGGCGGCGCGCTGCCGGATTTCGACGCCGTCGCCGGACGCGTCCGCGCCGTGCCCGGCGTCACGCGCGTCGCGCCGATCGTCGACGGCCAGGCGCTGGCCTCGGGCGGCGGCACATCGCCGGGCGTCATGGTGCGCGGCATGCGCGCAGGCGACCTCAAGCAGCTCACCACCGTCTCGAACACGCTCACGCCGGATGCGCTGGCGATGTTCCATGGCGGCGACAGCGTCATCATCGGCGCCCGCCTCGCCGGCAAGCTCGGCATCGGACCCGGCGGCGAGATCACGCTCATCGCGCCCCGGGGGAACGTCACGCCCTTCGGCGTCACGCCGCGCATCAAGACCTACACCGTCGCCGGCACCTTCAACATCGGCTTCACCGAATACGATTCATCCTACATCTTCATGCCGCTGGACGAGGCCCAGCTCTACTTCAACATGGGCGATTCCGTCACCGGGCTCGAGGTCATGGTCGCCGATCCCGACGCGGTCACGCAGATCATCGGGCCGATCGACCGGGCCGCCGGCCCCGCCACCCGCGCCCTGAGCTGGCAGACCATCAGCTCCAGCCTGTTCGACGCGCTGCAGATCGAGCGCAACGTGATGTTCCTGATCCTCACCCTCATCATCCTGGTCGCGGCGCTGAACATCGTCTCGGGCCTCATCATGCTGGTGAAGGACAAGTCGGGCGACATCGCGATCCTGCGCACCATGGGGGCGACGCGCGGCGCGGTGATGCGCGTCTTCGTGATCGCCGGCGCCAGCATCGGCGTCGTCGGCACGCTGCTCGGCCTGATCCTCGGCGTCGTGTTCTGCGCCAATATCGAATCGCTGCGCCAATTCCTCTCCCATGTCACCGGCACCAACCTGTTCGATCCCACGATCTACTTCCTCAGCCGCATGCCGGCCGAGATGGACATGGGCGAGGTCGTCGCCGTGGTGCTGATGGCGCTGGGCCTGACCTTCCTCGCGACGCTCTATCCCTCCTGGCGCGCCGCCCGGCTCGATCCGGTGGAGGCGCTGCGCTATGAGTGAGGCGCTGCGTCTCGAAAAGGTCACCCGCACCTACGCGCAGGGCACCGCCATGCTCGAAGTCTTCCGCGGCATCGACATGACGCTGCGCGAGGGCGAGCTGGTCGCGCTGGTCGGCCCGTCGGGCGCCGGCAAGTCGTCGCTGCTCCATATGGCCGGCCTGCTCGAGGCGCCCACCGGCGGCGAGGTCTTCATACAGGGCGTCGCCGCCTCGACGCTGCCCGATGCCGAGCGCACCCGCATCCGCCGCGACACGATCGGCTTCGTCTACCAGGCCCATCACCTGCTGCCCGAATTCAGCGCGTTGGAGAACGTCGTGATGCCGCAGCGCATCGCGGGCCGGCCGCGCGAGGCGGCCGAGCGCGACGCGACGCATATCCTCACCCATCTGGGCCTCGGCGCCCGTCTCACCCATCGCCCGTCGCAGCTCTCCGGCGGCGAGCAGCAGCGCGTCGCCATCGCCCGCGCCCTGGCCAACCGGCCGCGCATCCTCCTTGCCGACGAGCCCACCGGCAATCTCGACACCCGCACCTCGGGCGGCGTGTTCGAGGCGCTGGTCGATCTCGTCCGCTCCGAGGGGCTCGCCGCCCTGGTCGCGACCCACAATCTGGAGCTCGCCGCCCGCATGGACCGCGCCCTGGTGCTGCACGAAGGCCGCCTCCTCGACGCCGGCAAGCTCGGCGCCAAGGCGCGGGTGTGATCGCCAAATTGTCATCCCCGGCTGAGCGATGCGGAGCATCGCGAAGGGACCCCGTAGCGACAGCGTACGGGACCCGGGTCGAAAACACCGTGCCGGTCTCTACCGCCTGGGTCCCCTTCCCCTCACGCCGCTGCGCGGCGCTCGGCCGGGGATGACAATCGAAAGTTGAACGCACGCTCGTCGGCCTGCCGAAATCATGTCATTAATACCCCTCATGGCCGATATCGATCTCAACAATATCCGGCGCCTCGACGGCGGCCTCCTGCTCGTCTTCCGCGGCTTGCTGCGCCGCCGCCGGACCACCGTCGTGGCCCGCGAGCTCGGCCTGTCGCAATCGGCGGTCAGCCACGCGCTCACCCGCCTGCGCGATATCTTCGACGATCCGCTCTTCATCCGCCGTCCGCATGGCCTCGAGCCCACCCGCCGCGCCCTCGAGCTCAGCCCGCGCATCGACGCGCTGATCGATCTGGCGGGCGCGACCCTGGAGCGCGGCGACGCCTTCGATCCGGCCCGCAGCGAGCGCCGCTTCTCGCTCGCCGCGCCGGAATTCGTGACCGCTTTGCTGGGCGGCAAGCTCGTGACGGCGTTCCGCAAGCAGGCGCCGCGCGCTTCGTTCTACGTCCATTTCCTCTCCCGCCGTTCGCCGCTCGACGCAGTGCGCCGCGGCGAGATCGACGTCGCGCTCGGCCACTACCCCACCGTTGCGCCCGGCCTCGTCTCCGAGCTCCTGTTCGAGGATCGCTATTGCGTCGTCGCCCGCCGCGGCCATCCGGCGATCAAGGGCCGGATCAGCCACCCCGTCTGGCTCAAGACCGGCCATGTCTTCGCCGACGCGCCGTTGGAGCGGGGTATCGAAGAGGAAACCTCGCAGGTCGACGATATCGCCTATGTCGCCATCGTGCAGCGCTGGCTGACCGCGCTGGTGATGGTCGCCGCCAGCGATGCCATCGCGACCTGTCCGCTGCGTCTTGCGCAAAGCCAGGCCAAGGTCCTGGATCTCCAGGTGATCTCCGCCCCCTTCCTGCAGGACCGCATTCCGGTCTACGCCGTGCGCCGCACCGAAGGCGTCGACCCTGGCGCCGACTGGTTCCTCGACCAGATCCGCCGGGCGGCGGCGTAGGCCGGGCGATGCGCCGTGTTTTGTGCGTGCCGGATCAACGCTTCGGCTTGTCCGGTCCCACCACCGCCGTGCGCAGCGAACGCGCCAGCGCCGCGCCGGCCCGGTGCATCCCCGGCAGCAGCGGCGCGCCCAGCACCACGCTCAGCGCGAAGCCGAAGAAGCTCGACCGGCTCATCCCCAGCTCCGCCGCCCGCGCATCGGCGCGCCCGATCAGCCGCTTGGGCAGATAGACGTTCACCCGCTCCGACGGGTCCGGCGGCGCGATGCTCACCATCACGAAGGCGAGGAAGCCCTTGGGCCGTGCGACGTTCTCGATCGGTGTCGCGGGCGGCAGCGGCTTGTCCTGCTCGGCGAGGCTTTCGACGGCGACCGCCACGGCCTCCTGTGCCTTCTCGACCGCCTCGTCCTGGGTCCGGCCGACCGCGACACAGTCCGGGAAGTCGGGGAACCACACCGCGAAGGTCTTTTTCTCCGCCCGCTCCAGGACGGCGGGATACAGCGTGCTGGCCATCTGGCGCTCCCATTGGGTGTGTGATATGACACACTAACAATACGTGTGTGAATACGCACAACGATAGGCCGCGGCATCGCGGTTGGGAAGATGGATATGGAACGCGAAGCTGCGCTGGCGGTCGTGCGCGCCGCTTATGCCAAGCAGATCCTCGCCGTGGTCGAGGTCCGCGACCGGTCCTCGAGGCCGCCTATGCTGCGGTCCGGCGGGAGGATTTCCTCGGCCCCGGTCCCTGGCCGGCCCTCCGCTTCGGGCGCGGCTACCGCGACACGCCGTCGGACGATCCGGTCTATCTCTACACCGACGACCTGTTCGGCATCGTTCCGGCGCGCCGGCTCAACAACGGCCAGCCCTCGCTGCACGCCTGGCTCCTGTCCAAGGCGGCACCGCGGCCCGGCGAACATCTCGTCCATGTCGGCACCGGCCTCGGCTATTACACCGCGATCATGGCGCAGATGGTGGGGCGCGGCGGCCGCGTCACCGGCATCGAGTTCGATCCCGACCTCGCGGCGCGCGCCCGGGCCAATTTCGCCGCCTGGCCGAATGTGGAGATCCTCACGGGCGATGGTGCCGCGATGCCCTTCGCGCCGGCCGATGTGATCTACGTCAATGCGGGCGCCGCCGCGCCGGCCCGCCTCTGGCTCGACGGCTTGAACCTGGGCGGCCGGCTCGTCCTGCCGCTCACGACGGCCGAGAATTTCCGCTCCGAAACGGCCGATCCGGCCAAGATGGCGAGCCGCGGCGCGGTCTTCCTGATCGCACGGCACGCGGCTGGCTATAGCGCGAAATGGATTTCGCCGGTCGCGATCTTCCCCTGTGCCGGCGACCGGGACGGGGACGCGGAGCGGAGCCTCGCGGCCGCGCTGGCCGGGGGCGGAGTCCTGAACGTGGCGCGTCTCGACCGCACGCCGCACGCACCCGCCGAGACCTGCTGGCTGCACGGCGACGGCTGGTGCCTCGCCGCCGCCTGATCAGGCCGGCCGTGCCGCGCATGCCCGTCCATGCCTTTGATGGAACAAACGAAACCGGCCTTCTGTGGATAAGTTGTTCTTATAGCCATGCCGAATCGCATTCGATCCCGTTTTGTTCTTGACATTGCTGGAACACAAGGAGAACATCATGCCTCGATGCGGGAGATGGCGATCATGTGGTTCAAGGATGCGGCGGCGGGCTTAAGCCTGGTGGTGTTTGTGGCCTCGGCCTATCTGCTGGTTCCCGTGGCGCAGACGCTCCTCGCGGCGGTTTAGCCTTGCAGAGCTGTGGATGGCATGGGCCGATGGCGCTCTGCCTCATGCGCCTCTGATACTGATCCGTCGGCAACGACAGCGAATCGAGACGGCAATGGAGCGCAAACCGGCAGCCTTCGTCCATCTGCGGGTGAAAAGCGCCTATTCGCTCCTTGAAGGCGCGGTCCGGCCGGGCGCGCTGGCGGCGCAGGCACGAGCCAACGCGATGCCCGCCGTCGCGGTCACCGACGTCAACAACCTGTTCGGAACCTATGATCTGAGCGACACGCTGGCCAAGGCCGGCGTCCAGCCCATCGTCGGCTGCTTGGTCTCGGTCGAACTCGAAGCCGGCACGCCGGCCAATGCGATGGGGTCGCGGAAAAAGCCGCCGGCCCTCGCGCTGCTGGTTCAGAACGCCGCCGGCTACGAGAATCTGAGCAAGCTCCTCAGCGCGGCCTTCCTGGGGGCCGAGCCGGGCGACTGGCCGCATGTGACCGCGGTACAACTCGCGGCGCATGGCGAGGGCCTCATCTGCCTGACCGGCGGCCCCGGCGGTCCCGTGAACAAGCTGATCCTGGAGGGACAACTCGCCGCCGCCGACGCGCTGGTCGGGCGCCTGGGCGATCTGTTCGGCGACCGCCTCTATATCGAGCTGCAGCGTCACGGCCTTGCGGAGGAGCGGGCCGCCGAAGACAAGCTCATCGACATCGCCTATGCCCGCAAGCTGCCGCTGGTCGCCACCAACGACGTGCATTTCCTCACCGAGGACATGTACGAAGCGCATGATGCGCTGCTCTGCATCGCCGACGGCGCCTTCGTGAGCCAGGAAGATCGCCGCCGCCTCACCCGCGAACATCGCTTCAAATCGGCGGCGGAGATGCAGGCACAATTCGCCGACCTGCCGGAAGCGATCGAGAACACGCTGGAGATCGCGCGGCGCTGCGCTTTCCGGCCCAAGAAGCGCGATCCGATCCTGCCCAAATTCGTCCCCGAATCCGGCCGTACGCCCGAGGAGGAGGTGCGCGAACAGGCCGCCGCCGGCCTCAAGGCCAAGCTCGCCAAGCACGGCCTGCATGCGGACGAGAAGGTCTATCTCGACCGCCTCGATTTCGAACTCGGCGTCATCACGGGGATGAACTTCGCGGGCTACTTCCTGATCGTCTCCGACTTTATGAAGTGGACGCGCGGGCAGGGCATTCCCGTCGGCGTGCGCGGCTCCGGCGCGACCTCGCTGGTCGCCTGGGCGCTGGACATCACCAACCTCGATCCCATCCGCTTCGGCCTGCTGTTCGAGCGCTTCCTCAATCCCGAGCGCATCTCGATGCCGGACTTCGACATCGACTTCTGCCAGGAGCGGCGTGACGAGGTCGTGCGCTATGTGCGGGAGAAATACGGCCGCGATCGCGTCGCGCACATCATGGCGCTGGGCTCGCTGCAGGCCCGCGCCGCGGTGCGCGACACCGGCCGCGTGCTGCAGATGCCGCTCGGCCTGGTCGACCGCATCGCCAAGCTCGTCCCCAACCCGCCCGGCAAGCCGGTCTCGATGGAGGACGCCTTCGCCTCCGAGCCGCGCCTGCAGCAGATCGCGGAATCCGAGCCGATCGCACAGCGCCTCTTCAACATCGTCGAGAAGATCGAAGGCCTCTATCGCCATGCCTCCACCCATCCCGCCGGCGTCGTGATCGGCGACCGGCCGCTGGACGAGATCGTGCCGCTCTACCGCGATCCGCGCTCCGAGATGCCGGTGACGCAGTTCGACTACGAGGATGCGGAGAAGGCCGGGCTGGTGAAGTTCGACTTCCTCGGCCTCAAGACCCTGACCGTGATCGCCAAGGCGGAGGAGCTGCTCAAGAAGCGGGGCATCAGCCTCGACACCCAGAACATCGCCTTCGAGGATCCCAAATCCTACGAGATGCTGAGCCGCGGCGACAGCGTCGGCGTCTTCCAGCTCGAAGGCGCGGGCATGCGCGACCTGCTGCGCAAGATGAAGCCAGACCGCATCCACGACCTGATCGCGCTCGTGGCGCTCTACCGCCCGGGTCCCATGGACTCGATCCCCAAATACATCGCGGTGAAGAACGGCAAGGAGAAGCCGGAATATCTCCACCCCTCGCTCGAGCCGATCCTGAAGGAGACGTTCGGCGTCATGACGTATCAGGAGGACGTCATGAACATCGCCCGCGAGCTGGGCGGCTATACGCTCGGCGGCGCCGACCTGCTGCGCCGCGCCATGGGCAAGAAGATCGCCTCCGAGATGGCGGTGCATGAGGAGCGCTTCATCGAAGGCGCGGTGAAGAACGGCGTGCCCAAGGGCGTCGCGGCGCAGATCTTCGAGCAGGCCGCGAAGTTCGCCGGCTACGGCTTCAACAAGGGCCATGCCGCCGCCTATGCCCAAGTCGCGTTCCAGACCGCCTATCTGAAGGCGAACTACCCGGTCGAATTCCTCGCCGCCTCGATGACGCTGGATATCGGCAACACCGACCGTCTCAACGTCTTCCGCCAGGAGGCGCAGCGCCTGGGCGTCAAGGTCCTGCCGCCGGACGTGAACCGCTCCGAAGCCGTCTTCACCTGCGACGCCGAGAAGAGCCTGATCTTCTACGCCCTCGCGGCGGTGAAGGGCGTCGGCCGCCAAGCCATGGATCATGTCGTGGCGGAGCGCCAGCAGAACGGTCCGTTCCGCAGCCTGGCCGATTTCGCGCGCCGCATCGATCCCAGGCTGGTCAACAAGCGCGCCTTCGAGAGCCTCGCCCGCGCCGGCGCCTTCGATGGGCTCAATCGCAACCGCCGCCAGGTCGTGGAGGCGGCCGACGTCCTGCTCAACAACGCCCAGCGCCGCGCCGCCGAGCGCGAAAGCGGCCAGGTCTCGCTGTTCGGCGACGCGTCCGAGGCGCAGGAGGATATCCGTCTGCCAGCCGTCTCCGACTGGCCGGCGCATGAGCGCCTGGGCGAGGAGTTCAGCGCCATGGGCTTCTACCTCTCCGGCCATCCGCTGGACGCCTATGCCGCGCCGCTCAAGCGTCTCGGCGCCACGACCTTCGCCGCGCTGGCGGAGGACCGCCGCCGCTCGGGCTTCAAGGCGGTGCTCGCCGGCACCATGATCCGCAAATTCGAGCGCCGCAGCCGCAACAACGAAAGCTATGCCTTCGTCTCCTTCTCCGATCCCACCGGGATGTTCGAGGTGATGCTGTTCCCCGAAGTGCTCGCCGCGTCGCGGCCGCTGCTGGAGGCCGGCAAGTCGGTCCTCGTCACCTGCAGCGCGGAATGGGACGGCGACGAGCTCAAGCTCCGCGCCGCCGCCATCGCCGATCTCGACGCCGCCGCGGCCAATGCGGGGGAGGGGCTCAAGGTCTATCTCCAGGACGGCTCGTCGCTCGGCGCCATCGCCGCCCAGCTCAAGCAGCCCGGCAAGGGCATCGTGACCTTCGTGGTCCCGGGCGGCCCCGGCGAAGAGGTCGAGATCAAGCTCCCCAAGGGCCTGGCGGTCTCGGTCGCGCTGAAGAACGCGATCAAATCGCTGCCCGGCGTGGCGCAGGTGGAGTCGGTCTAGGCGTCGCTCCGCGGCCCTGTCACGGCCCGTAATGCGGGCCTCGACGATCGGGTGCCCGCTAGGGTCCGGACTCAATTGCCCTGGGTCATTCAAAGGCTTGTCATGGCCCGCCGGAGAGCGGGCCATCCCGTTGGTGCGCTCGTGCTTTCGACGATTGTGGCGGCGTCACCTGGAAGGCCCGCTTTTGCGGGCCATGACAGTGACACTGCGAATCCCAATTGAGTCGGGACCCTAGATCCGGAACGTATGCCCGATCCGCACCGAGACGTCGCTCTGGTGCGAATAATAGCGCCCATAGCCGTCCACCGTCGCATCGTCGCCCGCCGCGATCAGTAGCTCCGAGCCCGGATCGAACTCCCAGCGGTAGCGCAGCTGGAATCCCAGGTCCTGGCTGACGGTGTCGTATTGCGCCTGCAGCCGCAGCTGCATGTCCGGCGTGAAGTTCATCGCCGCGTCCAGTGAGCCGATATGGATCGTCACATGCCCGGTGGGCAGCGTGATCGCCTCCATGACGTGCTCGCCGCTGAAGGTGAAGGTGTCGTCGGGATGAAGGACCACCGTCAGGTCGGTCTTCAGCAGATGCCCGCCATAGAAGCCGCAGCACTGCACGTCGAACGCGCCCGAGACCCAGCGATCCGTCGCCGTCTCCAGATGGCCGTGGAAGACCTGCCAGTCGTAGTCGCCCGCCGGCACCACGACGCCATGCGGCAGGGTGAACGGCACCTGCACCTTCTCGTAATCGTTCCAGGTCTCGACCAACCCCAGCTCGCCGCGTTGCGTATACGCCGCCGCCCAGGTGCCTTCGAGGCTGGATTGCCCGACATTGGCGAGGTCGGTGAAGTCGTCCGCCCAGACGCCGGTCTCGTACCAGCGCACGACACCGCCCTGCGGCCGGACGCGCCGCGCCAGGTTCAGCGTGTATTCGCGGATGTCCGGCCGCGCCACGAAGCCCAGCGCCGGATCGAAATCCGCCCCGACCTGCTTGAACCGCAGATCGCCGTACCAGGGCTCGTTGGGAAAATTCAGCTCCGCGCCGAACGAATCGTCGTCGCCCGCCACACTGTCGAAGCTGCGCTCGTAATAGGCGTCGGCCTGGACCTCCTTGCCGGGGATCAGGTCCGAGCTGCGATACTGGAAATCGCCGCCCGCCAGGCTGTTCTGCGACGCGCCCGTCGGATTGCCGTCGGTGAAGACCAGCCCGACCTTGGAATGGTCGAGAATCGGCAGGCTCACCCGCGCCGCCGACAGCGTCTGCCCGTCCACCGCGCCGGCGCCGCCGGTGCGCACCATCAGCGCGCCGATGTCGACGCCGCCATAATTTCCCGACAGCTTGCCGCCGGCCAGCAGGTCGACCGGCTGCGCGCCGTTGATCAGCCCGATATTGCGCGAGAAGAACGGCTTGGCGTTGTTGTCGTCGCGCAGCGGCAAGCCGCCGAACTCGAACGACGCCGCGTCCTGCAGGAAGAAGTCGCGGGTCTCCGGATAGAACAGCCCGAACCGCCCGATATTCACCTGCCGCTGGTCCAGCGGCGTGTCGGAGAAATCGGTGTTGACGGTCAGCGTGCCGGTGAGCGACGGCGTGACCTTGTAGAACGCGTTGGCGCTGGGGCGGAACTGGAAGCCGCTATGGCCCGCCGCATCCCAGTCGCGCTGGTAGCGCAGCGCCGCATAACCCTGGACGTCGAGCCCCAGCCCGCCATCGATCCCCGTGATCCCGGTCAGCGTGCCCGAGCGCGAGATGTCCGGCGACGGGATCGTTTCCAGGATCGACGACCAGCGGATGCGTTCGTTCTTGCGTCGCACCAGGCGGAAGAGGTCGAAGCCCCAATCGGTCCGCGCCTTGTCGTAGGAGACCGAGCGGAACGGGATCGCCACCTCGACCGACCAGCCGTTCGGCAGGATGCGCGCCTTCGCCGTCCACAGCGTGTTCCATTCATAGAGCACGTCGACGTTGTTCTGCACCAATCCCTCGCGCCGCGCGCCGAGCGGGTTGACCTCGAAGATGTAGCCGTTGCGCCGCGTCATGTTGGGATCGAGATAGATGCGGATTAGGTCGTCCGCGTCGATCGCTCCGTCGCGCGCCTTCACATGCGCCGTGATCTTCGACGGCGCGTCGTCATAGGCCATGATCGCGAGATAGAGGTTGTTCTCGTCGTACAGCACATGCACGACGGTGCGCTCGTCGGCGGGCTGCCCCTCATGCGGCTCGAGCTGGTAGAATTCGTCCAGCGCCGGCGCCTTGCCCCACACCGGATCGGAGACGTCGCCGTCGATCACCGGCGCCTCGGATGCGGCGATGCGCGTGCCGGGCAGGCTGGGGCGATAGGTCTGGAAGTCGTGCGGCGGCGTCCCGCCTTGCGCATGAGACGCGGCGGCAGCGCACACCAGCGCGAGCATGCCTGCCGCTACGGAAAACTTCATCCTCGGGCGCCCCGGTCGCCAATCACGCGCGCATTTCTGCCACGCCGCCCCGGTGACCGCCGCTCACATTCGCGTTGGCTGGATTAATAAACCGCCGCGAGAACTCTCAGGAGCTACATCCCGCCGAGCAGCGCGGCTTCGATCCGCTTCAGGCCTTCGCCCAGCAGGGCCGGATCCTGCGCGAAGCAGATGCGCACGAATGAATCCTGTCCGTCGCCCGAAGGGCCGAAGGCCGAGCCCGGCGCCACGCCCACCCGGCCGCGCTTGACCAGATCCTGGGCGAACCGGAGCGAATCGGTCAGCCCATCCATGTGCAGGAAGCCGTAGAACGCGCCTTGCGGCCGTATCCAGCGGATGCGGTTCTGTCCGTCGATGAAGCGCTGCACCACGTCGCGTCCGGCGGTGCAGCGCGCCTTCATCTCCTCGCGGAAGGCATCGCCCTTGGGCGACAGCGCGGCGATGGCGCCATATTGCGCGAAGCTCGTCGGTCCGGTGTTGTTGGCGATGGTGATGACGCCGAGCTGCTTCTCCAGGCGCGCCGGATGCACCAGCCAGCCGATCCGCCAGCCCGTCATCGCCCAGGCCTTGGAGAAGGAATTGATCACGAACAGGTTGTCGTCGCCGTCGGCGATCTGAAGGAAGGACGGCGCATGCGCGGAGCCGTCGAAGGTCAGCGTGCCATAAACCTCGTCGCTGATGATCGCGATCCCGCGCTTGCGCGCGAAATCCAACACCGCCTGCTGCTCCGCGCGCGACATGATCCAGCCCGTCGGATTGCCCGGCGAGGCGATGAAGATCGCCTTGGTCCGGGCATCGCATTGCGAGAAGATCTTCTCGAGGTCCAGCGACCATTTGGGCGGCGAGGCCCGCCAGTCGTCGTCCAGCCGCGCGAAGCGCGTCTGCGCCCCCACCATCTGCGCCGCCTGGAAGATGCTGGGCCAGATCGGCGAGACCACGACGACATTGTCGCCCTTCTCCACCAGGATCTGCAGCGCGGTCACCACCGCCAGCGTCGCGGCGCCCGGCATCGAGATGCGCTCCGGCGCCACATCCACCCCTATGATGCGCTGGTGGAAGGCGCGGATCGCATCGCGCAGCGCCGGAATGCCGCGCGACTGGGTGTAGAAGGTCTTGCCGTCGTCCAGCGCCTGCTTGGCGGCATCGCGGATGAAGGCGGGCGTGACGAGATCGGTCTCGCCGAACCACAGCGGGATCAGGTCGGGCTCGCCCAGGCCCATCATGGCCACGAGGCCGATGCCGTTGGGTTCGAGCGCTTCGATATCGGGACGGATCGGGCTGGTCATGCCGCCGTCTTAGCGGGAATTGCGCCGCTGCGCCAAGGCGTGCGGCGCATGCCAGCCGGCCGGCCGTCGCCCGCCTTAGGACTGCCGCACCGCGATCCTGCGGTCGGCGCGGCGCTGCCAGCAGTTCCGCTGCACTCCGCCGGCAGCGAACACATGATCGACAGGCGCTGCTTTGTGGACATGGAGCGGACCGTCGTCCTGCTGGCTGCGACCGGTGGGCGCGCCTTCGAAAGCCATGCGGATCGCGTCGGCGACATGCCGGGCGCCGAGGTCCCGCATCATGCGGGCCCGGTGGATTTCGACGGTCCGGGGGCTTATGCCGAGCTTGTGCGCGATCGCCTTGTTCGAGCAGCCGTCGACGATGCCGTTCAGGACGTCGCGGCCCCGCGGAGTCAGTGCGTTGATGCGCGATTTGGCTTCGCTTATGTCCGCTGCGCTTCCGAAGTCCCCGCCAATGGGGGGCAGGCCATACGCGCTACGCATCTGCTCGATTCCCTTTCTTGAACGTCGTGCACCAGCGGCGGCGCCGCTGGTGCATCTCCAGAGCCGCCGTTCCGATGCTGTTTCTCACTACATTCACGAAGACGGTCGGACCATCCGACATTCGCGATGACAGAAGAAGTTGCCTCGTGTGTAGCGCTTCTTCTTCGATGCGATTCATCCAATGACAAACAACCAACTCGCGGTGGTAACGTTCCGGGGTTGTATCGTGCACCGACAAATTCGATGGATCGAATGCCGTGGCAGGGGGTTCCCTGTCCAGGCGAGGTCTAGGAACCGCCAACAGGCGCAAGACCATCGGCCGTCGGCGTCGGCGGTTGCAATCACGGCATCGCGAAACATCCCAAAGCGCCGGTCGGCGCCACGCCGCACGGAAGACGATCTGCCGCCACAAGGGCTGCAATCGTTGCACGACCCGCAGATCCCGCCGTCGCGCGAGACCTGCAACCACCGTTCGGGCCAACCGGTCCGCGCGGATTTTCCAACAGAAAGCGAATTGCAATGAAACTCTCCATTGGACTTCTCGGCGCCGTCGGTCTTGCCGCCTTGGCTGCCGTCGCTCCGGCCCAAGCCGCTCCCCATGGCGTCAATGTCGGTACTTTGACCTGTAACGTCGCCAGCGGCTGGGGCTTCGTGTTCGGCTCCTCGAAGGACCTGCACTGCACCTTCCGCCAGAACGACCGGCGCGCCGAGCATTACACCGGCACGATCTCCAAATTCGGGGTCGATGTCGGCTATACCGAAGGCGGAGTCCTGGTCTGGGGCGTCGTGGCGCCGAGTTCCGATACCCGTCCCGGTGCGCTCGACGGCGACTATGTCGGCGCCACCGCCAGCGCCACGGTCGGCCTCGGCCTGGGTGCCAATGTGCTGGTCGGCGGTTTCGACCAGTCCTTCGCATTGCAGCCGCTCAGCGTCTCCGGCGATCGCGGCCTGAACGTGGCGGCCGGCGTCGGCTCGATCAGCCTGGCCCACACGCCGTAGCGAAAAGACCTGCGCGGGCCTCGGCGGCCCGCGCAGCTTTTACCGTTCGAGCATCTCGCGGACCTTGTTGGCCAGGCTCGACATGGCGAAAGGCTTGGCGAGGATCTCCATGCCGGCATCGAGGTGGCCGTTCCCGACGACGGCGTTCTCGGCGAAGCCGGTGATGAAGAGGACCTTGAGGTCCTTGCGCAGCACCCGCGCCGCATCCGCGACCTGCCGTCCGTTCAGGCCGCCCGGAAGGCCGACATCGGTGATGAGCAGGTCGATCCGCCGCTCGGATTCGAGCACTTTCAGCGCCGCCGGCCCGTCAGCCGCTTCGACCGCTCTGTACCCGGCTTCGCCCAGGACTTCGCTCACCAGCATCCGGATCGCGCTCTCGTCGTCCACGATCAGAACGGTTTCCCCGAAGCCCGAGCCGACGACATCCGGCGCCGCGCTCTCGTCGGCCTCGTCGAGCGCGCCGGCGTGGCGCGGGAAATACAGGCACATGGTCGTGCCCTTGCCCACTTCCGAATAGACGCGGACCTGGCCGCCCGACTGCCGCGCGAAGCCGTAGATCATGGAAAGGCCCAGACCCGTGCCCTGGCCGATGGGCTTCGTCGTGAAGAACGGGTCGAAGGCGCGGTCGATGACGTCCTCGCTCATGCCGGTGCCGCTGTCCGTCACGCAGAGCGAAACATATTGTCCCGCGGGCAGGTCGCGTTCCAGCGCTGCGCGGTCGTCCATCCACTTGTTTGCCGTCTCGATGGTCAGCTTGCCGCCGTCGGGCATCGCATCGCGCGCGTTGATGCACAGGTTGAGCAGGGAATTCTCGAGCTGCGAGATGTCGATCCGGGTCGGCCACAGGCCGGCGGCGCCGACCACTTCGATGATGATGCCCGGGCCGACGGTGCGCTTGATGAGATCTTCCATGCCGGCGATCACCCGATTCATGTCGGTGGGGCGGGGATCGAGCGTCTGGCGGCGGGAGAAGGCCAGCAGGCGATGGGTCAGGGCCGCCGCGCGGTTCGCGGAATCGACGGCGGCCTTCAGGAAGCGGTCGACGTCGTGGAGCCGGCCCTCGGCGATCCGCCGCTGGACGCGGTCCAGCGCTCCGGTGATGCCCTGGAGCAAGTTGTTGAAGTCGTGCGCGATGCCGCCGGTCAGCTGTCCCACCGCCTCCATCTTCTGCGCTTGCCGCAAGGCCTCGTGCGCGAGCAGGAGCTCTTCCTCGGCCGCCTTCTCGTCGGTGATGTCGCGGCCGGTGCAATAGACCACGCCGTCTTCGGGAACGCCGACCCAGGAGATCCAGCGATAGGTGCCGTCCTTGCGGCGGTAGCGGTTGGGAAAGCGGATGGCCGGCTGGCCGATCTGCGTCAGCTCGAAGCCGGCACGGGTCGGCTCGACGTCGTCCGGGTGGAGCAGCTCGAAGATCGACATGCTGGCGACTTCTTCTTCCGACCAGCCGAGCACGGACTGCCAGGCGGGATTGGAGGTCTCGAAATAGCCTTGGCTGTTCAGGGCCCCCATCAGGTCGGGCGTCACCTGCCAGGTCAGGCTGCGCGCCTGGGCGCGCTCGGCGACCTTGCGTTCCAGCTCGACGTTGAGCGCGCGCAGCCGTGCCTCGCTGGCGCGCAGGGCCGCGGTCGCGCGATGCGCCTCCGTCACCTCATAGCCGCCGACGAAGATGCCGGAGACATTGCCGCTCTCGTCGCGGACGGGCTCGTAGACGAAATCGATGTAGCGGACCTCGTCATTGCCGCGCAGGCGCAGTTCCATCGCCCGCGTCACGACCCGCTCGCCCGTCGCGTAGACTTGATCGAGAAGCTCGTAGAAGCCTTGCCCGGCCAGGTCGGGAAAGACCTCCCGGACGGTCCGGCCAAGGAAATCGCTCCGTCCGGAAATCGCGGCATACGCCGTGTTCACATATTCATAGACATGCTCGGGACCGCGCAGGACGCCCACGAAGCCCGGCATCTGGTCGAGCAAGCGGCGTTGCCGCGCCTGCTCGGCCGCGGCGCGGCGGTCGGCCAGCACCCGTTCCGTCGTTTCGATCACGATGGCGATGACCCCGGCGGGCCGCCCGTCCTCGCCGACCACGGCCGAGTAGTCGAGGTTCATCCAGACCTGCTCGGGCTTGCCATGCCGGTGCAGCGTCATTTCCTGGTCCTTGTAGGCCAGGGTTCCGCCGCCCTCGAACACCACCTTCATGACGTTGTCGTTGAAGGCGGCGACCTCGGCCCAGCCTTCGCGGACCTTGCTGCCCAGCAATCGCGGATGCCGCCCGCCGGCGAACACCGAATAGGCGTCATTGTAGATCATGATCCCGTCCGATCCCCACAGCAGCACCATGGGAACCGGCGAGCGCACCAGCATGCCGGTGATCGCCTTGAGGGAAGGAGGCCAGGCGGCGATCGGACCAAGCGTCCCCGACCAGTCCTGGGCCGCGATCAGCGCGCCCATGCCGTCCCCGAAAAGGAAGGACGCGCTCTCGCTCGAACCTTCGCTTGCCTGCTTCAACTCCGCCCCCGATGCATCCGCGCTATCCGTCGACGACAGGCAAGCCCGCCGGCAAAACGCGCCGGACAGGGCGGAAGTTCCTCCATCCCGGGCGCCAAGGCAAAGCTCCGACCGCCTTGCATCGCAGGGGTTCACCCCCTATAAGCCCCGCCATCTCGCACGCGCGGGTGGCTTTCGCAGGGTATTCCTGCGTCGCCGTCCGGTGTCCCCCGCAAAGGGATAGCCCGCGCGTCTGGCCAACCGGTAAAGGAGACTGAACAATGGCTCTGCCAGAATTTTCCATGCGCCAGCTGCTCGAATCGGGCGCGCATTTCGGTCATCGCCAGCAGCGCTGGAACCCGAAGATGGCGCCCTACATCTACGGCTCGCGCAACGACATCCACATCCTCGACCTGACCCAGACGGTTCCGCTGCTGCACACCGCGCTGGTGGCGCTGCGCGACGTCGCGGCCGGCGGCGGCCGCATCCTGTTCGTCGGCACCAAGCGCCAGGCGCAGGAGCCGATCGCCAACGCCGCCAAGCGCTGCGCCCAGTACTACATGAACAACCGCTGGCTCGGCGGCACGCTGACCAACTGGCAGACCGTCTCCAACTCGATCAAGCGCATGCGCCAGATCGAGGAGACGCTGTCCTCCGCGCAATCCTCGGGCCTCAAGAAGAAGGAGCTGCTCGGCATGCTGCGCGAGCGCGACAAGCTCGACCGCTCGCTGGGCGGCATCAAGGAGATGGGCGGCCTGCCGAACATGCTGTTCGTGATCGACACGAACAAGGAGGCCATCGCGATCTCCGAGGCGCGCAAGCTCAACATCCCGGTCATGGCGATCCTGGACTCGAACAGCGATCCGGACGGCATCGCCTATCCGATCCCGGGCAATGACGACGCCGCCCGCGCGCTGGCGCTGTACTGCGATCTCGCGGCCCGCGCCATCATCGACGGTCTCAGCCAGGGCCAGGTGGAGTCCGGCATCGACACCGGCGAAGCCGAGGAGATCCCGGACCTGACGCCGGCGCCCGAGGCTGCCGCAGGCGCCGAAGCGACCGCTTAACTCTCACCGATTACGGAGCCGACTATGGCCAATGTTCCCCCTGGCATGGTGAAGGAGCTGCGCGACAAGACCGGCGCGGGCATGATGGACTGCAAGACCGCGCTGATCGAGACCAATGGCGACATGGAAGCCGCCATGGACTGGCTGCGCAAGAAGGGCATCACCAAGGCCGCCAAGAAGGCCGGCCGCGCCGCGGCCGAGGGCCTGATCGGCGTCGCCACCGGCGGCCATATCGGCGCCCTGGTCGAGGTGAACTCCGAGACCGACTTCGTCGCGCGCAACGACGAGTTCAAGGAGTTCGTCAAGAATGCGGCGAAGATCACGCTCGAGGAAGAGGGCGATCTCGAGAAGACGCTGGCCCGCCCGATGGGCGCGAACAGCGTGCAGCACACGCTGACCGAGATGGTCGCCAAGATCGGCGAGAACATGAGCGTGCGCCGTACCATCATGCTGCGCGTCGATCCGGGCGTGGTGGCGGCTTACGTCCACAACGCCTCGTCGCCGGAGCTCGGCAAGATCGGCGTGCTGGTGGCGCTGAAGTCGACCGCCGACAAGGACAAGCTGAACGCGCTGGGCAAGCAGATCGCGATGCACATCGCGGCGGCCAACCCGCTGGCCCTGACGCCCGCGCATCTCGACCCGGCCCTCGTCGCCAAGGAGCGCGAGATCCAGACCGAGCTCGCGCGCCAGTCCGGCAAGCCGGAGAACGTCATCGAGAAGATGCTCGAAGGCCGCATGCGCAAATACTACGAGGAGACCGTCCTCCTGCAGCAGGTCTTCGTGATCGACGGCGAGACCCGCGTCGAGAAGGTGCTCGAGAAGGCCGGTAAGGAGCTCGGCGCGCCGGTGGCCATCGAGGGCTTCGTCCGCTTCCAGGTCGGCGAAGGCATCGAGAAGACCGAATCCGACTTCGCCGACGAAGTCGCGAAGATGAGCGGCGCCAAGAAAGACGACGACAAGGCCGGCGCCTGAACCGGATCTCGGCGTCATGGCCCGCGACCGCGGGCCATGACGTCCTTGGTTAGGATCGCCTGACAAGAACGGACTCACATGCCATCCACGCCGAAATACCGCCGGGTCCTGCTGAAGATCTCCGGCGAGGCGTTGATGGGCGACCAGCAATACGGCATCGACGTCGCCACCGTCGACCGCATCGCGGGCGACGTCGAGCAGGCGATCGCCGGCGGCACCCAGATCTGCATGGTGATCGGCGGCGGCAACATCTTCCGCGGCATCGCGGGCGCGGCCAAGGGCATCGACCGCGCGACGGCGGACTATATGGGCATGTTGGCGACCGTCATGAACGCGCTCGCCATGCAGGCCGCGCTGGAGCGCCTCGACATCCCGACCCGGGTCCAGTCCGCCATCCCCATGAGCACGGTCAGCGAGCCCTATGTCCGCCGCCGCGCCATCCGCCATCTCGAGAAGGGCCGGGTGGTGATCTTCGCCGCCGGCACCGGCAACCCGTTCTTCACGACGGACACCGCCGCCGCCCTCCGTGCCGCCGAGATGAACTGCGACGCGATGATGAAGGCGACGCAAGTGGACGGTGTCTACTCCGCCGATCCGAAAAAGGTCCCGGACGCTGTGCGTTACGATTTCCTGAGTTATCACGAGGTGTTAAGTCGCGATCTTCAGGTGATGGATGCATCCGCCATCAGCCTGAGCCGCGAAAATAAGATACCGATCATCGTATTCTCGATCCATGATCGCGGCTCGCTGGCCCTGGTGCTCAAGGGCCAGGGGCGCGCGACGATCATTGAAGACCGGACCTGAAGGACATGGCTGAAAGCTACAACAAATCCGAGCTCGACCGCCGCATGATCGGCGCCATCGAGGCCCTCAAGAAGGAGTTCTCCGGCCTGCGCACCGGCCGCGCCAGCCCGGCGCTGCTCGATCCCGTCCGGGTCGAGGCCTATGGCAACCTGGTCCCGGTCAACCAGGTCGGGAACATCTCGACCCCCGAGCCGCGGATGATCACGGTCCAGGTCTGGGACAAGGCGCTCGCCAAGGCGGTCGACAAGGCGATCCGCGACGCCAATCTGGGCCTCAATCCGCAGATGGACGGCCAGCTTCTGCGCATTCCGCTACCGGAGCTTAACCAGGAACGGCGTAAGGAACTCGCCAAGCTGGCCTCGAAATACGCCGAGACCGCCCGCATCGCGGTCCGCAACGTGCGGCGCGACGGCATGGACCTTCTGAAACGCCTCGAAAAAGACCACAAGATCGGGCAGGACGAACATCACAAGCACGGTGACGAACTGCAGAAGATCACCGATGCTCACATTAAGGACATCGACTCCGCGCTCCACGCCAAGGAGCAGGAGATCATGCAGGTCTGAAGAACCTGCCCGCGAGGTGAAGGAAATGGCGCTTGGGGCCCAGACGCCGCCGACAGTTCTCCCCCGTCACGTCGCGATCATCATGGACCGCAACGGCCGCTGGGCGAAGAAGCGCTTCCTGCCGCGCGAGGCGGGCCATGTCGCGGGCGTCGGCGCGGTGCGGGAGGTCGTCCGGGCCGCCACCGACATCAACCTGCAATATCTCACGCTGTTCGCCTTCTCCTCGGAGAACTGGAAGCGTCCGCGCACGGAAGTGAACGCCCTGATGGGCCTGTTCCGCGGCTATTTCCGCAGCGATCTCGACGAGCTCCATGCCCGCGGCGTCCGCGTCCGGATCATCGGCAGCCGCGAGCGCGTCGCGAACGACATCCGCACCATGATCGAGGAGGCGGAGCACCGCACCGTCGGCAATACCGGCCTCAACCTCACCTTCGCCTTCGACTATGGCGGGCAGGAGGAGATCGCCAACGCCGCCCGGGAGCTGGCGCGCGCCGCCAAGGAAGGCCGCCTCGATCCCGAGACCATCACGACCGAGCTGTTCGCCAGCCGCCTCTTCACCGGCGGCTTGCCCGAGCCGGACCTGCTGATCCGCACCGGCGGCGAGCGGCGCCTGTCCAACTTCCTGCTCTGGCAGTCCTGCTATGCGGAGCTGCTGTTCCTCGACACGTTCTGGCCGGACTTCGGCCGCAAGGACCTGCTCGAAGCGCTGGAGAATTTCGCGCAGCGCGAGCGCCAGTTCGGCGGCCTCTCGGAAGCCGTCGCGTGAGCGGCGCCAAGCCTTTAGACGCAGACCCGGCCCGCCTCCCCCGCGCCGGAGCGGTCGGTAGCGGCAGCGTACCGACGAGGCTGGCGGGGGAGGCGTCCGCAGCACCGTCAGGTGCGAAGGACGGAGGGGGCAACCGACACGCGGACCATGCTCCGGGCTACCGCGCGATCCGCTTCAACTGGGATTGGGTGACGCGCCCGATCTTCGGCATTGCGCTGATCGCCGCCGTGGTCGCCGCGATCTTCGGCGGTCCGCTCTATATCGCCTTGTTCGCCGCGCTCGCCGGCGTCGCGGCGGCGCGCGAATGGCATCGCATGGTCGGCGAGCGCGTCTACGGGCCGGCCTTCATCCTGACCTCGCTGACCATCATCGCCGCGCTGGCGGTGCAGCTGTTCTGGCACAGCGCGGCCGGCTGGGCCGTCCTGGCGGTGGGCGCCGTGATCGTGACGCTCTATGCCGCATTCAGCGGCCATTTCGCCGCCTGGCACGGTCTGGGACCGCTCTATCTCGGCATCGCGCCGCTCGCGCTGCTCTTCCTGCGCGGCCTTCCCGAAGGCCCCTGGATCATCATCGGCATGTTCCTCGCGGTCTGGGCGACCGACACCGGGGCGTTGATCCTGGGCAATCTCATCGGCGGGCCGCGGCTATGGCCCGCGCTCTCGCCGAACAAGACCTGGTCGGGCACGCTGGGCGCGGTGGCGGCCGCGGCTGTCGTCGAAGCGGTCTATGTCGCGATCCTCGGCGGCCATCCGGTGCCCGCCGCCGTCCTCGGTGCCGCCGTCGCGATCGTCTCCCATGCCGGCGATCTCTTCGAATCCTGGGTCAAGCGCGTCTTCCAGCGCAAGGATTCCGGTGCGATGATCCCGGGCCATGGCGGTGTGCTGGACCGCATCGACTCGACCCTCTTCGCCGTCCCGTTTCTCGCGCTTGGCGTCTTGGCCGGGCTCAACCCGATGTTTGGAGCGCACCCGTGAACGCCATGGCCGCCTCGCGACCCGCCTTTGAGATCGAGTCGCTCGAGCCCGTGCTCGCGCGCTCGGTGACCGTGCTCGGCTCGACCGGTTCCATCGGCGTCTCGACGCTGGATGTCGTGGCGCATGCCCGCAAGGTCTACGGCGCCGAGGTTATGCCGGTGGAGGCGATCACCGCGCAGGGCAGGGTGGATGAGCTCATCGCCCAGGCCCGCGCCATCGGGCCCAAGATCGCGGTCATCGGCGACGAGGCGCTCTACGGCCGGTTGAAAGACGGTCTCGCGGGCACCGGCATCCAGGCGGCCGCGGGCCGCAAGGCGGTGATCGAGGCCGCGGCCCGTCCGTCCTCCACCGTGATGGTCGCGATCATGGGCGCTGCGGCGCTCGAGCCCGCCTTGGCCGCCGTGGCGCGCAGCGCCACCGTCGCGCTGGCCAACAAGGAATGCATCGTCGCCGCCGGCGGCGTCTTCTACAAGGCGCTGGCGAATTCCAACGCCTCGGTCATCCCGGTCGACTCCGAGCACAACGCGGTCTTCCAGGTGCTCAACGGCGAGGGCGCCCGCGAGGTCGAGAAGGTCACGCTTACCGCTTCGGGCGGCCCGTTCCGCGACTGGACGCTGGACCAGATGGCGGTCTGCACCGTGGAGCAGGCGGTGGCGCATCCCAACTGGTCGATGGGCGCCAAGATCTCGGTCGACAGCGCCACGCTGATGAACAAGGGGCTCGAGCTGATCGAGGCGCATTTCCTCTTCGCGCTGCCGCCGGAGAAGCTCGACGTCGTCGTCCATCCCCAATCCATCGTGCATTGCCTCGTCTCCTATGAGGACGGCTCGACGCTCGCGCATCTCTCGGCGCCCGACATGCGCACGCCCATCGCGCACGCGCTGGCCTGGCCGCGCCGCATCGCCTCGCCCTCGCGTCGCCTCGATCTCGCCGCCGTCGGCACGCTGACCTTCCGCAAGCCCGATCACGACCGCTTCCGCTGTCTCGGCCTTGCGATGGACGCGATGCGGGCCGGCGGCCTGGCGCCGACCATCCTCAACGCCGCGAACGAGATCGCGGTGGACGCCTTCCTCAACCGCCGCATCGGCTTCCTCGACATCCCCCGCGTGGTCGAGACGACGCTGAACGAAAGCGCGGAAGGCAATTCCTCTGCCGACACGCTGGACGGCGTGCTGGCGGCCGATGCGCGGGCACGCGAACTGGCGGGCGACATCTGTCGCCGCGTCGTGAACTGACGAGGTCGAGCATGCAATTCATCCAGCAGTTCTTCAGCGGCGCGGTCTACACCATCCCCGCCATGCTCTTCCTCATCACCGTCGTGGTGTTCTTCCACGAGCTCGGCCACTTCTCCGTCGCGCGCCTGTTCGGCGTGCGCGTCGAGACCTTCTCCATCGGCTTCGGCCGCGCCATCGCGAAGTGGACGGACAAGAAGGGCACGCTCTGGAAGATCGGCTGGATCCCGCTCGGCGGCTATGTGAAGTTCTACGGCGACGCCGATGGCGCCTCGACGCCGGACCGCCAAGGCATCGCCCGGATGAGCGCGGCAGACCGCGCCGTCTCGTTCCCTTTCAAGCCGCTTTGGCAGCGCGCGCTGATCGTCTTCGCGGGACCCGCGACCAACCTCGTCCTCGCCGTGCTGATCCTCACCGGCCTCTTCATGTTCGTCGGCGTCGCCAGCCAGGCGCCGTCCTATATCGGCTCCGTCCAGCCGCACAGCGCCGCCGACACGGCCGGCATCCGGGCCGGCGACCGCATCGTCGCGATCGACGGCGTGCGGGTCGACGATTACCGCAAGCTGTCCGAGATCGTGTCCCTGAGCGCCGGCCAGCGCCTGCCCATCGTGCTCGACCGGGGCGGCAAGTCCCTGACCGTCTATGCCACCCCGCGCGAGACGGTCACGGAGGACGGTTTTGGCGGCAAGCTGAAGATCGGCCGGCTGGGAATCACGTCCGACAAGTACAAGGGCAGCTTCGCCCGGCTGGGTCCGATCGATGCCTTCGGTGCGGCCCTGGATGAAATCCACGACACGATCGCCACGACCTGGCGGGCCCTGACCCACAGCTCGAACGGCCTGCAGCAGATTTCCGGCCCCATCGGGACCACCGTTATCGCGGGAAAAGTGGCCGCGCTGAGCCTCGTCCTGCTCGTCCATCTCGCTGCCCTCCTTTCGGTAAGCGTCGGCTTGGTAAACCTTTTTCCAATTCCACTGCTCGACGGGGGCCATCTTCTGTACTATGCATTCGAAGGAGTGCTGGGACGGCCGCTCGGAGAGCGGGCCCAGGACGTCGGATTCAGGCTTGGGCTGGCTGTTGTGCTGGGGATCTTCATCCTGGCGACTTGGAATGACCTCGTTCGCTTGAATCTTTTCTGAAACTTCGGCGGGCGGCCGGGTAGCGGCTGTCGCGGCCTTTTGACGAGTACCGAGACGACTGGATGAGCCACATCACCCTGTTCGCCCGAGTTTTGCGTGCGGCTACGGCCCTGTCTCTCGTCCTGGCGACGTCGGCACCCGTCTATGCCAAGGCTCCGGCCGCTCCCGCGGCGCCGCCTGCACCGCCGGCCGCGCCGGCCGAAGTGCCGCATGCCATCCAGCACATCATCGTCAACGGCACGCAGCGCATCGAGCCTTCGACCGTCCTGTCCTACATCTCGCTGCGCGAGGGCGACGTCTACAACGACCAGACCACCGACGTCGCGCTGAAGACGCTCTACCAGACCGGGCTCTTCGCCGACGTGAAGGTGCGCTTCGACGGCGCCACCATGACGATCAACGTCGTCGAGAATCCGATCATCAACCAGATCGACTTCGAGGGTAACAGCAAGGTCACCCAGAAGGACCTCGAGAAGGAGGTCCAGCTCAAGCCGCGCACGGTGTTCACCCGCTCGAAGGTCCAGGCCGACGTCCAGCGCATCATCGAGCTCTATCGCCGCAACGGCAAATTCGCCGCCTCGGTCGATCCCCAGATCATCCAGCGCCCGCAGAACCGCGTCGACCTGATCTTCTCGATCAGCGAGGGTCCGTCGACCGGCGTCGCGCGCATCAACTTCATCGGCAACCACGTCTTCGACGACGACACGCTGAAGTCCCAGGTCGCGACCGAAGAGAGCAACTGGTACAAATTCCTCTCGAGCAACGACAACTACGATCCGGACCGGCTGACCTTCGACCGCGAAATGCTGCGGCGCTACTACGTCAGCCGCGGCTATGCCGACTTCCATGTCGTCACCGCCGTCGCCGAGCTGACCTCCGACCGCCGCTCGTTCTACATCACCTTCACGCTGGACGAGGGCGACAAGTACAAGTTCGGCAAGGTCGAGATCCAGTCCGCGATCAAGGAGCTGACGCCCGGCGACCTGCGCCCGCTGGTCAAGATCGCCTCGGGCGACGTCTACAACGCCGACCTGATCCAGAAGGCGATCGACGCGCTCACCAACGCCGCCGGCACCAAGGGCTATGCCTTCGCCGAGGTCCATCCGCGTATCGCCCGCGACCGCGACCATCGCACCATCGACGTGATCCTGAAGATCGATCAGGGCCCGCGCGTCTACATCGAGAAGATCAACATCGTCGGCAACAACCGGACGCTCGACAAGGTCATCCGCCGCGAATTCCGCCTCGTCGAGGGCGACGCCTTCAACCGCGTGCTGGTCGACCGCTCGCGTACCCGCATCCGCGCCCTGGGCTTCTTCAAGGACGTCTCGGTCAAGAACGCGCCGGGCAGCCAGCCCGACCGCACCAACCTCACCGTCACGGTGGCGGAGCAGTCGACCGGCTCGATCTCGCTCGGCGCCGGCTATTCGTCGACCAGCTCCTTCGTCGGCGAGTTCAGCTATACCGAGCAGAACCTGTTCGGCCGCGGCCAGTATCTGCGCGCCTCGGTGCAGCTCTCGACGATCTCCAAGCAGTACCAGTTCAGCTTCACCGAGCCTTACTTCCTCGACCGCCCGCTCGCCGCCGGCTTCGACCTCTACAAGGTGGTGACGGACTACGAACAGGCCGACTACGAGGGCGACACCACCGCCGCCGGCATCCGCTTCGGCTTCCCGACCTCCGAATACGGCTCGGTCGGGCTGCGCTACACCTACAAGATCGACAAGATCACCGCCTTCGCCTCGGCGCCGCTCGAAGTGCAGTTGGCCGCCGCGGCGGGCCAGACCCGCACCTCGCTGATCGGCTACAGCTTCGTCTACAACACCCTCGACGATCCCATTAAGCCGACCAAAGGCAGCGTGTTCTCCTTCAGCCAGGAATTCGCCGGCCTCGGCGGTTCGCTGAAATACATGCGCACCCAGGGCTCGCTCGCGTATTATCATCCGATCTTCAGCGACGACCTGGTCGGCTCGCTCAACCTGCAGACGGGCTACATCACCGGCTATGACGGCCAGCTCATCCCGATCCAGGAGCGCTTCTTCAAGGGCGGCGACAGCTTCCGCGGCTTCGCCCAGGCCGGCGTCGGGCCGCGCGACACGCTGGTTTCCGGCGACAATGGCGCGGTGGGCGGAAACTTCTTCTTCATCGGCAGCGCGCAGCTGAAGCTGCCGTCCTTCCTGCCGGAAAGCTACGGCGTCCAGACCGCGCTGTTCACCGATTTCGGCACGGTCGGCCATCTCGACTCGCTGCCCGACAACAACTGCATCCCGGACCCCACCTCGCACACGATCACGAGCTGCATCCGGGACAATCTCGCCATACGCGCTTCGGCCGGCGTCGCGGTGGCCTGGAAGTCGCCCTTCGGTCCGATCACGATCGACCTCGGCCTTCCTTTCATCAAGACGAGCTACGACAGAAGCCAGATCATCTACTTCAGTGCAGGAACGGGACTATAAGATCATGATGAAGCTTTCGCGCCTCGCCCGCGCCGCCGCCGCGGCGCTTCTCTTCGCAGGCCTCGCGCCGGCCGCGCTCGCGGCTCCGCCCGGTCCGCCGCAGCCGCCGCTGCCGCAGCCCAAGATCCTGATCATCGACCGGGCCGAGGTGCTGCGCCGCTCCTCCGCCGGCACCAGCATCATGACCCAGGTCCAGCAGCTCGCGCGCAACGCCGAGAACAACCTCAAGGGCCGCGGCGCGGCGCTCCAGAAGGAAGGCGAGGCGCTGCGCCAGCAGATCGCCATCCTCTCGCCGGCCGTGAAGGCCGCGAAGGTCAAGGCGTTCGAGACCAAGCAGGCGGCGCTGCAGCAGGACGTGCAGAAGCAGCAGGCCCTGATCCAGGGCGGCCTCTATGTCGCGCGCGAGACGGTGCTCAAGGCGCTCGGCCCGATCCTGCAGAAGATCGTGATCGAGCGCGGCGCGAACCTGCTGCTCGACCGCAGCCTGATCATCGTCTCGTCGAACGCCTTCGACGTCACGGCTGTCGCGGTCCAGCGGCTGAACCAGGTGCTGCCCAACGTCGTCGTCAAGCCGACGATGCCCCCGAACCAGGGTCCGCCCCAGCAATAAGGGGCGAAACCGCCGCGCATGGCCGATCCACGCTTCTATGACAATCGCGGGCCGTTCGCGCTCACCGAGCTTTGCAAGGCGGCCGACGCCGCGCTGCCGGCCCATGCGGACGGCCAGGTGGAGGTCCACGATCTCGCCAGCCTCGCCGGCGCGGGCCCGGACCATCTGACGTTCTTCTCCGGCACCGGCCCGGGCGGCGATCTGGCGCAGACCGCTGCCGGCTTCTGCTTCGTGCCGGCCAAGAGCACCCGGCCGCTTCCGACCCGCGCCGGGATGACCGCCATCCCCGTCGCCTCGGTGCAGCATGCGTTCGCCGCCGCGGCGCGGCTCTTCTATCCGGACTCCAGCCTCGTCGCCTGGGCGCAGCAGACCCCGGTCGACCCCTCCGCCACGATCGGCGCGCACGTCGTGCTCGGGCCCGGCGTGGTGATCGGTCCCGGCGCCGAGATCGGCGACGGCACCCGCATCGGTCCCAACAGCGTGATCGGCCGCGGCGTCGCGGTGGGCCGCAATTGCGAGATCGGCAGCAACTGCACGATCGCCAACGCCTATATCGGCGACGGCGTGCTCATCCTGCCGGGTGCCCAGATCGGCCAGCCCGGCTTCGGTTTCGCCTCCGGCCCCACCGGTCACATCAAGATCCCGCAGATCGGCCGCGTCATCGTGCAGGACCGGGTCGAGATCGGCGCCTGCACCACCATCGACCGCGGCGCGCTCGGCGACACGGTGATCGGCGAGGGAACCAAGCTCGATAACCTGATCCAGATCGGCCACAACACCCATCTGGGGCGTCACAATATCGTCGTCGCGCAGGCGGGCGTCGCGGGAAGCTGCGAGTTCGGCGACTTCGTGATCCTCGGGCCGCAGACCGGCATCGCCGACCACGTCAAGATCGGCTCCGGCGCCCGAATCGCCGCCCGCTCGGCCTCGCAGCCGGGCATCGAATATCCCGGCGGGCAGGATTATGGCGGCGCGCCGCTCCGCCCCGTCCGCGAATGGATTCGCGAAATGCACGCATTGACGAAACTCGCAAAGAAGTCGAAACCTGACAGCCATGGGTGAGCAAGGTCAAAGCGGATTGGTCCTCGGCGTGGAGCAGATCAAGAGTCTGCTGCCCCATCGCAATCCGTTCCTTTTCATCGAGCGGTTGAGCGACATCGTCCCATTCGAAAGCGCCATCGGCCACAAGGCGGTGAGCTTCAACGAGCCGCATTTCGCCGGCCACTTCCCCGAATTCGCCGTGATGCCCGGCGTCCTGATCGTCGAGGCGCTGGCCCAGACCGCCGGCGCGCTGGTGGTCCATTCCATGGCGCTCAAGACGACGCCCAACGTCTTCTTCATGGGCATCGACAAGGCGCGCTTCCGCCGCCCGGTCGTCCCCGGCGACAACCTGGCCCTGCACGTCAAGGCGCTGCAGCGGCGCGGCCCGGTGTGGAAGTTCGAAGGCAAGGCCTATGTCGGCGACACGCTCGCCTGCGACGGCGAGTTCAGCGCGATGATCCGCACCGGCGACGCAGGCTGAACCGATGGCGGTCCATCCGTCCGCGATCGTCGAAGACGGCGCGAAGCTCGGCGCGGATGTCGAGATCGGTCCCTTCTGCCGCGTCGGTCGCGAGGTCAGCTTGGGCGACGGCGTCCGGCTCCTCTCGCATGTCGTCGTCACGGGCGCCACCGTCGTCGGCGCCCGCACCGTGGTGCACCCCCAGGCCTGCCTCGGCGGCGAGGGGCAGATCCGCAACAACGATTTCACCGAAGGCCGGCTGGTCGTCGGCGAGGGCTGCACGATCCGCGAAGGCGTGACGATGAATGTCGGCAGCCGCCGCGGCGGCGGCCTCACCAGCGTAGGCAGCAACGGCTATTTCATGGCGCTCAGCCATGTCGGTCATGACTGCGTGGTGGGCGACGGCGTCACCTTCGCCAATGGCGCGGTGCTCGGCGGCCACTGCCATATCGGGCAGGGCGTGATCATGGGCGGGCTCTCCGCGGTCCAGCAATTCGGCCGCGTCGGCAAGGGCGCGATGATCGGCGGCATCGCCGGCGTCAACCGCGACGTGATCCCTTACGGCATGGCGTTCGGCGACCATGTGGAGCTGGCCGGCCTCAACCTCATCGGCCTCAAGCGCCGCGGCCTCGACCGCGCCACGATCCACGCCGTGCGCGGCGCCTTCCGCGCGATCTTCCGCGAGGGCGGCGGCGCGCTCGAGGACCGCGCCCGCGCCGCGAAGGCGAAATGGCCGGGCGTCGCGCAGGTCGCCGAGATCGCCGATTTCATCCTCGCCGACCACAAGCAGCCGATCTGCCTCGCGCGCAAACGCGGCGCCGACAGCGATGATTAAGCTCCCTTGTCATCCCCGGCGAGTGCGAGCATCAGCGAGCGCGAGGGAAGGGGACCCAAGCGGCAAACACCGTCACGGCGTTTGCCGCCTGGGTCTGCGTACGCTGTCGCTACGCAGTCCCCTCACGCCGCTGCGCGGCGTTCGGCCGGGGATGACAAGGGAGGCGGCGGCGCGATGACCGGCCCGCTCGGCATCATCGCCGGCGGCGGGGATCTGCCGCGTGCCATCGCGCAGGCCGCGCGCGATGCCGGCCGCGCCGTGTTCGTCGTTGCGCTCGAATTGGCCGGCGACTGGACGAAAGACTTCCCGCACGATCGCAGCTCGATGGGCCTGGTCGGCAAGACGCTCGGCCTGTTGCGCGCCCATGGCTGCAAGGACGTCGTGTTCGCCGGTTATGTCTCGCGCCCGAACTTCTTCAAGTTGCGCTACGACCTCAAGGGCCTGTCCTGGTTTCCGATCGTGCTCTGGGGCATGCGCAAGGGCGACAACACGCTGCTCGACGTGATGGTCGGCCTGTTCGAGCGCGAAGGCCTCTCGATCAAGAGCCTCGATGCCGTCGCGCCCTGGCTCCAGATCGCCGAGGGCCCGCTCGGCCGCGTCGCGCCGACGCCGGCGGACCAGGCCGACATCGCCGTCGCGATGCAGGCCGCCCGCGTCCAGGGCGGCCGCGACGTCGGCCAGGCGGTGATCGTGCGCGACGGCAAGGTGCTGGCGATGGAAGGCCATGGCGGCACCGATGCGATGCTCGCCAAGCTCGGCACGTTGCCGCCCGGCCGCGGCGTCCTGGCGAAAGCCCTCAAGCCGCAGCAGGACCGCAAGACCGATCTGCCCACGATCGGCGTCGCCACCGTGAAGAACGCCGCGGCCTGCGGCCTCGCCGGCATCGCGGTCGAGGCGCACACCGCACTCGTGCTGGGCCGCGCCGCGGTGACGGAAGCCGCCGATGCGCTCGGCCTGTTCGTGATCGGAGTGCCCCGGCTGCCATGACCGCGCTGACCGCCAAACCGCTGTCCCTGATGCTGGTCGCGGGCGAGCCCTCGGGCGACCAGCTCGGCGGCCAGCTCATGGCGGCGCTGCGCGTCGTCGCGGGCGACGGCGTGGTCGTCACCGGCATGGGCGGCCCGGCGATGACGGCACAGGGCCTCGCCTCGTTCTTTCCGCTCCGCGACACGGCCGTGATGGGCTTGCGCGAGGTGGTGCCGAAGATCCCGGTCATCCTGCGCCGGGTCAACGACATCGCCGCCATCGCGCTCGCCAAGCGTCCCGATGCCGTCGTGCTGATCGACAGCCCGGACTTCAACCACCGCATCGCGCGCCGGCTGAAGCGGCTCGATCCCTCGATCCCGGTCGTGAACTACGTCGCGCCGCAGGTCTGGGCCTCGCGGCAATACCGCGCCCGCGCCATGGCCCGCGACTTCGACCTGCTGCTCGCGCTGCTGCCCTTCGAGCCGCCTTTCTTCGAGAAATACGGCCTGCACACCGTGTTCGTCGGCCATCCGGTGATCGAGCGCGGCAAGCTGATGGTGGGCGGCGCGGCGCTTCGCGCCCGGCTGGGCATCGCGCCGCAAACGCCGCTGCTCTGCGTCCTGCCCGGCAGCCGCTCGAGCGAGATCCGCTTCATCCTGCCGCTCTTCCGCGAAGCGGTGGCGCAGATCGCAGCGCGCGTCCCCGGTCTCGTCACGCTGCTGCCCACCGTGCCGCATGTCGCGCACAAGGTGCGCGCCGGGACGGGGGATTGGCCGGCGCCGCTCCACATCATCGAGGGCGAAGCCGACAAATACGCCGCCTTCGATGCCGCCGATGCCGCGCTCGCGGCGTCGGGCACGGTGACGACCGAGCTCGCGCTCGCCCGCACCCCGATGGCGGTGGCCTATAGGGTCGGCGGCCTGACCTACGCGCTGGCACGGGTGCTGTTCCGTTTCAAATTCTTCGCGCTGGTCAATCTGCTGCTCGACCGCGAAGCGGTGCCCGAGCTGCTGCAGGGCAGGGCGACGCCGCAGGCGCTGGCCGATGCGGTGGTGCCGCTGCTCACCGACAAGTCGGCAGCCGCGAAACAGGTCGCCGATCTCGACGAAGTCGCGAAGCTCTTGGGCGAAGGCAGCGAGCCCCCCTCCATCCGCGCCGCCCGCGCGATTATCGCGTTCGTGGGAAAATAGCTTTCCTCCCCGTGGTTACGGGGGAGGAAAACAGGCGAGGATAACTCCGCATCCCACCACGCCTACAGCCTTGATCCCATTGCGAAACGCAGATTCCTTATCCAACGCGCACCGGCGCGGCCGTATACTGCGCACCTTGGTTCGAAATCTCAGAGGACACGATGTTCTAACCGCATGCAGCATGGGCACAGACAGGTTCAGGCGCGCGCTCGTGCTCGCCGGCCAAGGTCGGCGCGGTTCCCGCCTCCTCGCGAGGGTCTGGCAGCGCGCGGCGGAGGCAGAGGACCGTGGCGGTTGAAGCGAAGGTGCCTCTCGGCCGGCCGGATGCGGCCCGCCGCTGGCCTGCCGCGTAGCGAAAAGACCAAGGGCGGAAATCGCAAACGCGATTCCCGCCCTTTTTTCTGCGCCGTCATCCTTCGAGGCTCCGCTGCGCGGAGCGCCTCAGGATGATGCCAACTCTCATCTCGTCATGCTGAGGTGCTGCGCGAAGCGCAGCCTCGAAGCACGCACTACCTTTTCCCGATCCCAACATAGTCGCGCTGCGGCTTGCCGGTGTAGATCTGCCGCGGCCGCCCGATCTTCTGGTGCGGGTCCTCCAGCATCTCCTTCCACTGCGCGATCCATCCCACGGTGCGCGCCAGCGCGAACAGCGCGGTGAACATGCTCATCGGGAAGCCCAGGGCCCGCAGCGTGATGCCGGAATAGAAGTCGATGTTGGGATAGAGCTTGCGCTTGACGAAATACTCGTCCTCCAGCGCGATCTTCTCCAGCGCCATCGCGACCTTGAGCGTCTGGTCGTCGCCATGCCCGACCTCGTCCAGCACCTTGTGGCACTGGATCTGCATCGCCTTGGCGCGCGGGTCGTAGTTCTTGTAGACGCGATGCCCGAAGCCCGGCAGGCGGAAATTGTCGTTCGGGTCCTTGGCGCGCTTCACGAACTCGTCGATCCGGTCGACGGTGCCGATCTGCTCCAGCGTCTTGAGCGCATCCTCATTGGCGCCGCCGTGGGCGGGTCCCCAGAGGCACGCGATGCCCGCCGCGATGCAGGCGAACGGATTGGCGCCCGACGAGCCGGCCAGCCGCACGGTCGAGGTCGAAGCGTTCTGCTCGTGGTCGGCATGCAGGATGAAGATGGTGTCCAGCGCCTTGGCCAGCACCGGATTGACCTTGTAGTCCTCCGCCGGCACCGAGAACGTCATGCGCAGGAAGTTCTCGGTATAGCCGAGCTCGTTGCGCGGATAGACGAAAGGCTGGCCGGTCGAATATTTGAATGCCATCGCCGCCAGGGTCGGCATCTTGGCGATCAGCCGGTGGCTGGCGATCTCGCGCTGGCGCGGATCGTTGATGTCGGTGCTGTCGTGATAGAATGCGGAGAGCGCTCCGACCACGCCGCACATGATCGCCATCGGATGCGCATCGCGCCGGAAGCCGCGGAAGAACTGCGCCAGCTGCTCATGCACCATCGTGTGATGCGTGATCGAGTGGTCGAACGTCTCGAACTCCGCCTTGTTCGGCAGCTCGCCATGCAGCAGCAGGTAGCAGACTTCCAGGAAGCTCGAATGCTCCGCCAGGTCGGCGATCGAATAGCCGCGATAGAGCAGGATGCCCTTGTCGCCGTCGATGAAGGTGATGTCGCTTTCGCAGCTTGCGGTCGAGGTGAAGCCGGGATCGTAGGTGAAGATGTCCGCCTCGCCATAGAGCTTGCGGATGTCGACGACCTCGGGGCCTTCCGTGCCGCCGAAGGCCGGCAATTCGTAGGATTTGTTCTTATAGCTCAGCGTCGCCGAGCCCACGGGCTTGATCTTGCTCTCTCTCATCGAAGGCTCCTTGGATACCCGCCCGGAAGCGGGCGGCGGGGCATATCGCAGTGCAGCAATCATAGACCGGACCGGTTAACCGCGTCACCTGTCCGTTGCGTCACAACTTGTCGTCAGGCGGCATAAGCCCTGAGACGGGTAAGGGTTTCATCCCGCCCCAGCAGGGCCATCGTCTCGAACAGCGGCGGCGAGGTCGTCTTGCCGGTGAACGCCGCCCGCAGCGGTTGCGCCACTTGGCCGAGCTTCAGTCCGGCGCCCTCCGCGAAGCTGCGCGCCGCGGCCTCCAGCGCCGGGCCGGACCAGTCGGTCGCCTCCAGCGCCGGCAGAATCCTGCCCACCACGCCGCGCGCATCCGCCGTCAACACCTTGGCCGCCGCCTCGTCGAGATCGCGCGGACCGTCCGTGTACAGAAAGTCGGCCGCGGCCGCGAGCTCGACCAGCGTCTTGGCCCGCTCCTTCAGCCCCGGCATCGCCGCCGTCAGCCGCTCCCGCGCCGTCTCGCTCAGCACGCGGGGCGGTACTTGGCGCTCCAAGAGCGCCACGATCTCCGCCGTCAGCACCTTGTCGGCGGTCTGCCGGATATAGTGCCCGTTGAGATTGTCGAGCTTCTTGAAATCCATCCGTGCCGGCGACTTGCCGATGTTCTCGAGCGCGAACCACTGGATCGCCTGCTCGGTCGAGATCGTCTCGTCATCGCCATGGCTCCAGCCCAGCCGCAGCAGGTAGTTGCGCATCGTCTCGGGCAAATAGCCCATGTCGCGATAGGCCTCGATCGCCAGCGCGCCGTGCCGCTTGGAGAGTTTCGCCCCATCCGGACCGTGGATCAGCGGGACATGGGCATAGACCGGCACCACCCAGCCCATCTGCTCGATGATCTGCAGCTGCCGCGCCGCATTGTTCAGGTGATCGGCGCCGCGGATGACATGCGTCACGCCCATGTCGGCATCGTCCACCACCACCGCCAGCATGTAGGTCGGCGTCCCGTCGCTGCGCAGCAGGACCATGTCGTCGAGCTGGTCGTTCTGGAAGACGACGTCGCCCAGCACCACGTCGTGCACCACGGTCTCGCCGGTCTGCCGCGCCTTGAGCCGGATCACATAAGGCGCGTCGCCGCCCTCGGCCGGATCGCGGTCGCGCCAGCGCCCGTCATAGCGCATCGGCTTGCCCGCCGCCTTCTGCGCCTCGCGCATCGCCGTCAACTCGTCGGCGGTCGCGAAACATTTGTACGCCTTGCCCTCGGCCAGGAGCTGCTGCGCCACCGCCTGGTGCCGGCCGGCGCGCGCGGCCTGGTAGACGGTCTGGCCGTCCCAATCGAGCCCCATCCACGCCATGCCATTGAGGATCGCCTCGACGGCTTCGGGTGTGGAGCGCTCGCGGTCGGTGTCCTCGATCCGCAGCAGGAAGGTCCCGCCGGTGTGCTTGGCATAGAGCCAGTTGAACAGGGCCGTCCGCGCCCCGCCGATGTGCAGATAGCCGGTCGGGGAGGGCGCGAAGCGCAATATGGGTTTCTTGTTGTCGCTCATTTGTGCTTGGCTTGAGGAGTGTGGCCGGCGTTTGCGGCGAGCTTCTAGCAAACGCGACCCCATGGGAACAGTAGGCCGGTTCCTCAGCTTCCGACGTCTTCCTGCCATGCCGTCGCCGGCGGGGCTGCTCGCGGTCTTTCCCGCGCTGGCGCGCGCCGCACGGGACGAGCGCGAGCGCTGGCCGCTCTGGCTGCCGGTCGGCCTGGGCACCGGCATCGGCCTCTACTTCGCGCTGCCCGTCGAGCCGGCTGCCGGCTGGGCGATCCTGGCCGCGACCATCGCGCTTGCCGCGGTCCCTGTTTTCCGCATCACGCACAACACGGGTTTGCGCGTGTTGCTTGCTGCGCTCGCCGCCGTCGCGCTGGGCTTCGCGCTGGCCAAGGCCCGCACCGCGACGGTCTCCGCGCCTGTTCTCTCCCACCGCCTCGGCCCCCTCGGCCTGGACGGCCGAGTCGAGCGCTCCGAGCTCCGCGGCACAGGCATCCGCTTCGTCCTGGGCGACATCCAAGGCCGGCGCCTGACGCCCGAAACCACGCCCGCGCGCGTCCGCATCTCGGTCCGCGCCGAGACGCCGTTGCCGCCGCCGGGAAGCTGGGTCCACGTCACCGCGGTCCTGATGCCGCCGCCGTCGCCGGCCGCGCCCGGCGCTTACGATTTCGGCCGCGCCGCCTATTACCTGCGCCTCGGCGGCGTCGGCTATGCCTATGGCCGCCCCAAGCCCATCGCGCCACTGAGCCCATCGTCCTGGCGCGACCGCTACAACCTCTATGTCGAGCAGCTCCGGGCCCGTATGACCGCCCGCATCCATGCCGTGCTGCCCGGCAGCACCGGCGGCATCGCCTCGGCCCTGATCACCGGCGATCGCGGCGCCATCTCGGACGACGACGAGCAGGCCTTGCGCGACGCCGGCCTTGCGCATGTCCTCGCCATCGCCGGCCTGCATATGGCGCTGGTCGGCGGCGGCCTGTTCTGGGTCTTGCGGGCGCTGCTCGCCGCGGTCCCCGCGATCGCGCTGCGCTATCCGATCAAGAAATGGGCGGCGCTGGCCGCGCTGGGCGCCGCGACCTTCTATCTGATGATCTCGGGCGCGTCCTCGGCTTCGACCCGCGCCTTCGTCATGCTGGCCACCATGCTGTTCGCGATCCTGGTCGACCGTCCGGCGCTTTCGATGCGCACCCTGGCGCTGGCCGCGACCATCATCCTCGTCCTCGGTCCCGAGAGCCTGATCGAGCCCGGATTCCAGATGTCCTTCGCCGCCGTGGTCGGGCTGATCGCCGTCGCCGAATGGGAAGCGGCCCGTCCGCGGCCCGAGACCTTCGGCCCCCGCCGCTTCCAGGCCATCCGCCGCTACGTCCGCGGCATCGCGACCACCAGCTTGGTGGGCAGCATCGCGACGGTGCCCTACGCGATCTACCACTTCGATCGCGCGACCCACTACGCCGTGCTCGGCAATCTTCTCGCCATGCCGGTGATGGGGTTCGTCGCCATGCCGGCCGCGGCGTTGTCGGTCTTTCTGATGCCGCTGGGTCTGGATGAATGGCCGCTCCGCGTCCTGGGCTGGGGCATCGAGATCATGCTGGCGATGGGCCGCTGGGTCTCCGCTCTTCCCGGTGCGGTCTCCGTCATGCCGGCCTGGCCGGTCGGCGCATTGGTCCTCGTGTCTTTGGGCGGTCTTTGGCTCGGCCTGTGGCGCCGGCGTTGGCGCTGGCTGGGGTTCGCGCCGATGCTGTTCGGCATCGCGCTGGCCTATTTGACGGTGCCGCCAGATCTCCTTGTCGCGCGCGACGGACTGACGGTTGCGGTGCGCACGCCCGACGGCGCGCTCAAGCTGTTCCGCAGAGCGAAGGACACTTACTCCGCCGCCGAATGGCTCAAGCGCGATGGCGACGAGCGGCAGGCCGACGATGCGGTGGCCACACCCGCCGATGGCGTCCATTGCGATGCGCTGGGCTGCATCGCCCGCACGGCTTCGGGCCTGCTGATCGCCAATGTCTCGCGGATCGATGCGCTGCGGGAGGACTGTGCCGCGGCCGACATCGTGGTGAGCGCCGTGCCGACCCGTCGCAAATGCAGCGGCCCCAAACTGGTCATCGACAGTTTCGACGTCGCCCGCACCAATGGCTATGCCGTCTGGCTCGGTCCGCCGCGCCGCGTCGAGACGGTGGAGCAGGATCGCGGCCAGCGCCCCTGGAGCGCCCCGCCACGCCCTCAGTACCGCCGGATCAGCCCGACCAGCTTGCCTTGAATGCGCACCCGGTCGGCGCCGTAGAGTCGCGTTTCATAAGCCGGGTTGGCCGCCTCCAGTGCGATGGAGTCGCCGCGGCGGCGCAGCCGCTTCAACGTGGCTTCCTGGTTGTCGACCAGCGCCACCACGATCTCGCCCGTGTTCGCGACGTCCGCTTCCTGGATGATCACCGTGTCGCCGTCGAGGATGCCGGCGTTGATCATCGAGTCGCCCGTGACCTCCAGCGCGTAATGGTCGCCGCGTCCGATCATCCCGCCGGGCACCGGCACGTCCGAGATGCGGTTCTGCAGGGCCTCGATCGGTGTGCCCGCCGCGATCCGGCCCACCAGCGGCACATTCACGGAAGCCTCGCCGTCGCCCATGGTCCGGCGAGGGCCGCCCGCCATCCGCGCATCGGTCGAGGCCCGCGCATCGCGGCCGTGCCGCGGCACCGCGCGCTGCGCCTGGCTGCGCGTCGTTGCCGGCCGCAGCGTGTCCGACACATTGTCCGGCAGCTTCATCACTTCGAGCGCCCGCGCCCGCTTCTCCATCCGCCGCAGGAAGCCGCGTTCCTCGAGCGCCGTGATCAGGCGGTGGATGCCCGATTTGGACTTGAGGTCGAGCGCGTCCTTCATCTCGTCGAAGGACGGCGGCACGCCGGATTCCCGGATCCGCTCATGGATGAACATCAGGAGTTCGTATTGCTTGCGGGTGAGCATGGGGTCCATGTCCCTTTCAAAATCGCGCCGCCCAAATCACAGGCGAACAAAGCCGAAACATGGAGAATCGTTCTACTTTAGTTCTTTCGGAGCGTCAACGCGCAATATCTGGAAAAAACTGGGGTTCCTGGAACGGGACTCGGCCGGACCCGTTTTAAAGCCCGGAGAGGGCGCTATCCACATGGAGATCTGAACCATGACCATTCGCAAGCTTATGACCACAGGCGCCGTGGCCGCTGTCCTCGGCCTTACGGCATTGGCCGTTTCGTCGACGGGGGCCGAAGCCCGCACCGTTTGCAACCGTTTCGGCGATTGCTGGCATGAAGCCGGCACAGGCTACAACTATCCCGCGACGCTCGGCGTACGCTTCTATGGCGATGATTGGCGCGTCCACCATCGCAATGGCTATCACTGGCGTGATCGGCACGACGGCCGCGGCTATTGGCGCAACGGCATCTGGGTGACGTTCTAAGCCAAGCAGCGAGGCGGAAAGAGCGGACTTCGGTCCGCTCTTTTTTTTGCGCAACATATTCGGCGCGCAATCGTTTGCTAACCGTGAGAGGCGCGCACCAAGGAGGTCGCAATGCCCAGACTTCGCAAACTATTGTTACACGCCGGCATGGCGCTCGGCATCGCCGGCACCGCGCTGGCTGTGACGGCTTCGCCGGCAGACGCACGCGTCGTGTGCAACAGGTTCCACTGCTGGCACGTCCATGATCGCTATTACGGTGACTACTATGGCGATCCCTACTACGACGACTATTACGGTCCGGCTTATTATGGACCGGGCATCTCGCTCGGCTTCGGGTTCGGCGGCGGCCACCATGGACATGGCGGCGGTGGCCACTTTCATGGCGGCGGCGGCCATGGTGGCGGTCACGGCGGCGGCCATCATCATTGAATTGTAAGAGAGCGGGCTTCGGCCCGCTCTTTTCATTCCAGCAGCAAGATCGACACCGTTTCGCCGGCCTTGGCGGCGGGCGCCTGCGGCGGCCTCACGATAAGCGCGGCGCTCCATGCCAACACGCTCAACATCGAGGAATCCTGCACCGCAAACGGCTCCACGAAGCGTTCGCCGTTCCGGATTTCGAGGCGAGCCCGCAGATAGTCCTGGCGCCCGTCATTTTCCTTCAGATCACGAGTCACGACGGCCGTACTGGTTTCGACGGTGTCGCTGATCCCGAGCATCGTCGTGATCGTCGGCTTGAGAAACAACAGCGCACATACAAGCGTCGAGACGGGATTGCCCGGAAGACCCAGCAGCGGCACAGCGCCCAGTCTGCCGAAAATCAGCGGCTTGCCCGGCCGCATGGCGATTTTCCAGAAATCCAGTTCGAAGCCGCGCGGCGCCAGCGCTTTCTGCACCAGGTCGTGATCTCCGACGGAAGCACCGCCCAGGGTCACGACAAGGTCCGCGCCGGACGCCTTGTCGGCGATGCCCGCCACGGCATCCGCCGTGTCGGGCAGGATTCCCAAGTCGACCGCTGCGCCGCCCCATTGGGCGATCATCGCCGCGAGGGCATAGCCGGAGGAGGCCACGATCCCTCCCGGCTTGCGCGGCGCGCCGGGCTGCGAGAGTTCGTCGCCGGTCGCGGCGAAGACGATGCGCGGCCGCCGCCGGACCGCCACTTGCGCCACGTCGCCGGCCGCGATGAGAGCGAGATCCCGCGCCGTCAGTCTCCGTCCGGCCTTCGCCAGAGTCTCGCCGGCTTTGAAGTCGAGGCCTGCCGGCCGGACATGCTGGTCGGGCCGCGCGGCGACATGCAGCGCGACCTCGCCGTCTTTCGCGCTGGTGTCTTCCTGGATGACGATGCTGTCGGCCCCCGCGGGCAGCATGCCGCCGGTGAAGATGCGAACGGCCTCGCCGGTCCCGACCGCACCGGCAAAAGGATGTCCGGCAGGTGAGGCTCCGATCACGCGAAGCGTGACGCCCGGTTGCGCCGCGTCCGCCGCGCGCAAGGCATAGCCGTCCATCGAGGACACAGCCTGCGGCGGTTGGCTTGCCTTCGCGACGGCATCCGCTGCCAGGACTCGCCCGGCCGCGTCGCCGATCGCGACGATCTCTGCGGCGGTCGGCGAGAAGGCGGCGACGATCCGCGCCCTGGCCTCGTCGACGGAGATCATTTGAACATGTCTTCGACGCGGGTGCGTGCGGCCACCGCCAGCTTCTCCGCCACGCCCTGCGGCATCGACCGCGTCTTGCCGGTCAGGAACGAATAAATCTCCGACGCGGAGACGCCGGCATCCTTCGCCCATTGCGTCGCGCGCAGGCGGTTGGACGTCATGAAGCTGCGGAAGGCCTCGCGCTGCTGGTTGGCGTCGCGCTGGGCGTTGGCGTCGCGCCGCGGCGCCGCGACTTCGCCCATCAGGGTTGCCGGCTTGGCGCGGTCGCGTATGCCGGCGGAGCGATAGGCCGGCTTCTGCGCCTTGGGCGGCTCCGCGATGAACGTATCGCTCTTTCCGCCGGACTTGCTCAGCAGCCGGACCGTCTCGATCACGGCGCCTTTGTCGAGCGCCTTGACCATGTCGTAAAGCGTCAGCGCCGCGATGCTGGCGGCGGTCAGCGCCTCCATCTCGACCCCGGTCTGTCCGTTGGTCTTTACCGTCGCGACGATACGGATCGCCCGCCGTGCCGCGTCCGGCTCGAAATCGACATTCGCACCGGTCAGCGCGATGGGATGGCAAAGGGGAATCAGGTCGCTCGTTTTCTTTGCCGCCATGATGCCGGCGATACGCGCTGCCGCCAGGACGTCGCCTTTCTTGGCCGTGCCGTCAGTGACCGCCGCGAAGGCCTCCGCGCCCAGGACGATGGTCGCCTCGGCCGTCGCCTCGCGGTCCGTCGCGTCCTTGGCCGAGACGTCGACCATCCGCGCCGCGCCGGCGTCGTCCAGATGCGTGAGCTTGTTCATCGTCAGAGCCTAGCGCCGATCAGCCTCCGTGTCGCCGCCGCAACGTCGCTCTCGCGCATCAGGCTTTCCCCGATCAGATAGGTCGTCACGTCCGCTTCCGCGAGGCGCTGGAGATCGGCGGGTGTGCCCAGTCCGCTCTCCGCCACGACCAGCCTGTCCTTGGGGATGCGCGGCAGCAGCCGCAGCGTCACACCCAGATCGGTGACGAAGGTCTTCAGGTCGCGATTGTTGATGCCGATCATCTGCGCGCCCAGGGCCAGCGCACGGTCGAGTTCCGCTTCGTCATGCACCTCGACCAGCGCGTCCATGCCCCAATGCGCCGCATCGAGCATCAGCGTCTTGGCCGTCAGGTCGCCCACCATCGCCATGATGATCAGGATGCAATCGGCGCCCCACGCCCGCGCCTCCGCCACCTGGTAGGAATCCAGCATGAAGTCCTTGCGCAGCACCGGCAGGGCCGTCGCCGCGCGCGCCTGCACGAGAAACTCCGGCGCGCCCTGGAAGGACGGTGTGTCGGTCAGCACCGAGAGACAGGCGGCGCCGCCGTCTTCATAGGCGCGGGCGAGGGCAGGGGGATCGAAATCGGCGCGGATGAGGCCTTTCGACGGACTGGCCTTCTTGACCTCGGCGATGAGGCCATAGCGGCCGGCCGCCCGCATCGCTTCGAGCGCCGCGCGGAAGCCGCGCACCTCGCCGGCGGCGCGCGCCGCCGCTTCGATCTCGCCGGGCGGAAGGCGCGTCTTCGCCGCGGCGACTTCGACGCGCTTGTAGGCCGCGATCTGGTCGAGAATGGTCATGCGTTCGACACCGCGATCAAGGTCGCCAGCTTGGTCCGCGCCGCGCCGCGGTCGATCGCCTGCGCCGCAAGCGCCGCGCCGTCGCGCAGGTCCTGCGCCTCGCCCGCCACGATGAGCGCCGCGGCCGCATTGAGCAGGACGATGTCGCGATAAGCACCCGTCTCGCCGTCCAGCAGCCGCCGCAGCGCCGCGGCGTTGTGGACGCAATCGGCGCCGCGCAGCGCGTCCAGCGGCCAGCGCCCCAGCCCGGCATCCTCCGGCACCACGTCCTGCGTCGTGACCTTGCCGTCCTTCAGCACCGCCACATGTGTCGGACCCGCCACGGTGAGTTCGTCCAGCCCATCGCCATTCACCACCCAGGCGCGATCCGCGCCCAGCCGGCCGAGCACTTCGGCCAGAGGCGCGCACCATTCCCTGTCGTAGACCCCGATCAGTTGCCGGCGTACCCGTGCGGGGTTGGAGAGCGGCCCCAGCAGGTTGAAGATCGTGCGGAAGCCAAGCTCTTTGCGCACCGGCGCGGCATACTTCATGGCGGGGTGATAGGCGGGCGCGAACAGGAAGCACAGCCCCGCCTCGCGCAGGCAGCGTGAGGCCTGGGCCGGCGTCAGTTCGATGTTCACGCCCAGGGCCTCGAGACAATCCGCCGTGCCGCTCTTGGACGACATGTTGCGATTGCCGTGCTTGGCGACCGGCACGCCGCAGGCCGCGACGACGAAGGCACAAGCGGTGGAGATGTTGAGCGTCCCGATGCCGTCGCCGCCCGTGCCGCACAGGTCGATGGCATAGGGATTGGCTTCGATGCTCGTCATCGCGCTGCGCATCGCGCGCACCGCGCCGACGATCTCGTCGACCGAAGGCTTGCGCACCGCCATGGCGGTTGCCAGCGCCGCGATCCGGACCTCGCCGACCTCGCCGCGCATGATCGCGCCGAAGGCGTGTGCCGACTGCTCGGCGTCGAGCGTGTGCCCGTCCGCGACCCGTTTCAGCAGACTGGCAAAGTCCTCGCCGCTCATGCCGGCACGGCCGCCCGTTTGGCGATCTCGAGGAAGTTCTGCAGCAGCGCATGACCGTTCTCCGAGGCGATGCTCTCGGGATGGAATTGAACCCCGTGCACGGGGTGGGTCCTGTGCATCACGCCCTGGATGACGCCGTCTTCGCTGGTCGCCGTGACCTCCAAGCTCGCCGGCAGGCTCTCCGGTGCGATGGTCAGCGAGTGATAGCGCGTCGCCTGGAAATCGTTGTTCAGGCCGCGGAACACGCTCTTGCCCGTATGATGGATGGTGGAGAGCTTGCCGTGCATCGGCTCGGGCGCCCGCACGACGGTCCCGCCATAGACCTGGCCGATCGCCTGATGGCCCAGGCAGACGCCGAGTATGGGATAGCGGCCGTTCGCGAGCTTGATGAGGTCGAGGCAGATGCCCGCCTCGTTTGGCGTGCACGGACCGGGCGACAGCACGATGGCGTCCGGCTTCAACGCCAAGGCCTCGGCGGCGGTGAGCTCGTCATTGCGCTTGACGACGACCTCGGCGCCCAGCTGACCCAGGTAGTGGAACAGGTTGTAGGTGAAGCTGTCGTAATTATCGATCAGGAGAAGCATGCCGCACTATCCGGTTGAAATCGCGTCCTGCCGCATTTTCGCGGAAACCGGTCGGGAAAGAAAGCGATGGCCGAGGGTGTCGCGCGCGGCTCGGCTATGCGGCGCCCGTATCGGCCTTTGCCGGATGTCGCATGGCGTCCAGCGCCAGCGCCAGGATGCTGGCGAATTTGGCGAAGATCTCCTCCACCAGAGGCGCATCGTTGACGATGCTCTCCAGACACAGGCCGCGGACGAAGCAGCCGATGGCATAGCGCGTCAGGAGCGGGGAGGGATCGCCGTCCGCGTCGCTCCAGGAGGGCTGCTTGCCCGCCGTCTCGTCCCGCTGTCCGGGATCGTACTGCGCGATCATCCGGGAAAAGCTGGCGCGAAGGTCGGGATCGGTGCGCGCCGCGACCATGAATTCGATATTCGCGGGGAACCACTTCTCATAGGCTTTCCACACCACACGCAGCTGGGATTCGAGCGATGCATTCCTGTCCGCGGCCGCCTGCATCTGGGCATCCGTGTAGCGGATGCGGTTGCTGATGAGATAGGCCGCGGCCTCCGCCACCAATTCGGCCTTGCTCGCGAAATGATGCGCCAGCGCGCCGCGCGAAACGCCCGCGCGCTTCACCACTTCGGTGGTCGAGGTGCCGGCATAGCCCTTTTCGGCCAGGCATTGGAGCGTCGCCTCCAATAGCCTGTCCTTCATGCGCGCGCTGCGCTCATGCTGGCTGAGATGCGGCTCGGCGAGATCGCCGGATGCGGATTTGCTGACCGACATGCTGATCCACTGTGTTGACGGCGGAGGCCGCAGTGTCACACCCCCGCAATATGTGCCGTCGTTTCCCCGAATGCGTGGCTACCATTCTTGACAACATACAGGCAATCCTGCCTGATGCATTCCGGCAATCCTGTATGTAAGTTTACGCAGGATTACAAGGGGTTTTGCGTCGGAGGGTGTAATGCGTCGGTCTTATCGGCAAATCTTGTTGGCATCGGCTGCCGCATTCCTGGCGGCGCCTCAGCTCGCGTCCGCACAAGACGCGCCGCCGCCGGACAAGACTTCGAACGGCATCGAGTTCGTCGTCGTCACCGCAAGCAAGCAGGGTGCGGCACGGGCGCAGGATCTGCCCGTCAGCATCACGGCCTTCGACGGCAAGAAGCTCGATCAGCTTCACGCCTTCAGCTTCGACGACATGATCACCCAGGTGCCCAGCACCAACTTCATCGACAATGGCGGTCCCGGCCGCGGCTATGAGGTCGCGTCGATCCGCGGCCTGTCGCCGGTGGCCGATAATACTGTCGGCGTGGTCGCGCAATATCTCGACGGCGCGCCGCATTTCACGCCCAACTACAATCTCTTCGATCTCAGCGAAGTGTCCGTCCTGCGCGGCCCGCAGGGCACGTTGTGGGGGGCGCAGGCGATCGGCGGCCTCATCTCCTACCGCTCGAACCGGCCCGATCTCGATCACTTCAGCGCCATGGTGCAGGAAGACGTTTCCACGACCAGCGGCAGCGGCGGATTGTCGGACCGCACGGAGGGGATGATCAATGTGCCGATCATCCAGGACGAGCTGGCGGTGCGTGCCGCCGGCTACTTCCTCGACGAGCGCGGCTATGTCGACAACGTGACGACCGGCGCCAAGGACGTGAATTCGGTGAAGGACTGGGCGTGGCGCGGTTCGGTGCTCTGGCAGCCGACCTCCGACCTCTCGGTCACGCTGATCTATCACGGCGACCGGCTGAACTCCGGCGCAAGCTCGTTCTTCGACATCGACCTCCCGGGTCGTGAGACCAGCGCGCCGTTCACGCCGTCGCCGGCCAAGGAACATGCCGACCTCGTCAACCTGCTGGTCGACTACAACCTGGGCTGGGCGACGCTGAGCTATTCCGGCTCCTATTTCAAAATGAGCGACGTCTACTACCAGTACGATCTCAACGTGCTGGGTGCCGTTCCCATCGCGAAGACCCTGACGAACGACCAGGAGAACTCCACGACGCACGAGCTGCGCCTCGCCTCGGCGCCCGGTGGCCCGTTCCACTGGGTCGCGGGCCTCTATTACGACAATTACGACCAGGACCAGCTCCAGACCTCCAACGAGGTCGTCGATCCCGCCATTCCGGGCAGCCCGGCCTTCGGCGACGGCTTTGCCGCCTTCGCGATCGGCGGCCCGCAGCGCACCGTCGAGAAGGCCGCCTTCGGTGAAGTCTCCTACGACCTGCTCGACAATCTCCAGGTGCTGGTCGGCGGCCGCTATTTCCAGTGGTCGGTGAACAATCACCAGCAGACCACCTATTTCGGCAGCAACTACAACGCCGCCGTCGGTCATGTCGATGGCGACAATTTCTCCTACAAGGCGCAGATCATCTACAAGCCGACCGACGACGTGACCCTCTACGCGCTGCGCTCGCAGGGCTTCCGGCCCGGCGGCTTCAATCCCTTCGTCGGTCCCGTGCTGAACATTCCGGAGAGCTTCGTGCTCTTCAAGCCCGACACGCTGACCAATTACGAGATCGGTGCGAAGACGAGCTGGTTCGACGGCCGCCTCACGCTGAACGGCGCGGCCTATTGGATGAACTGGCATCACATCCAGACCGTCGTCTACAATTCCACGGGCACCTTCGCCTTCACCACCAACGGTCCCGACCTGACCGCGAAGGGCGTCGAATTGGAGCTCGAGAGCAAGGACCTGTTCTTCCCCGGCCTCTACGCCGCCGCGTCCTATTCCTACAACACCAACGAGTTCACCGACGGCGCGACGATCTTCCCGGGCGTGCCGGAGCTGATCCACGAAGGCGACAGCCTGCGCCGCACGCCGCATCACACCTGGTCGCTCGATGCCGGCTACGACTTCCTGCTGTTCGACGACGTGAACGCCTTCCTGCGCGCGAACTACTGGCACAAGGCGGCGACCTCGACCAAGGGCTTCGACGGCAATGACGGCGACATCGCGGTGCCGGTGCAGAACGTCGTCAATCTCCAGGCCGGCGTGATCGAGGGCAGCTGGCAGGGCCGGCTCTACGTCAACAACCTGACCGACTCGCGGCCGCTGGAGCAGATCTTCCCGAATGCGGCGAACCCGGCCGAACCGGCGATTGCCTCCTCGGTCCGGCCGCGCACAATAGGCCTCGAGATCACCAAGACCTTCTAGGATGGCGGCGCAGCGCATCTCGAATTGGCAGAAGGCGGCGTATGTCGCCCTTGTGGTGCCGATGAGTGCGCTGCACGCGCCGGCCTTGTCGATGCTGCCGGCGCTCTATGCGAAATACACCGGCATCGGCGTCGCGACGGTGGGCATCATCCTGACGGTCACGCGGCTGTTCGACGTCGTGATCGATCCGGTGATCGGCTACGTCTCGGACCGCACCGAGACGCGCTGGGGGCGCCGCAAGCCCTGGATCGCCGTCGGCGCCGTGATCTCCATGGTCTCGGTGTATTTCTGGTTCCGGCCGGGGCCGGACACCGGCGTCTGGTATTTCCTCTTCGCCTCGGTCGCGGTCTATCTCGGCTGGACGCTGGTCGAGATTCCGCATTCGGCCTGGTACAGCGAGCTGACCCATGACTACGACGAGCGCTCGACCATCGCGGGCTGGCGGACGGCGGCGATGTATGTCGGCCTGCTCGCCTTCACGCTGACGCCGCTGCTGCCGATCTTCCCGACGAGCGAATTGACCCCGCAGGTCACCGCTTTCGCCTCCTGGATCGTCATCGGGCTGATCCCGATCTGCGCCGGCGCCGCGATCTTCGCGGTGCCACGCGGCGACTCGGCGCCGCCCAGCAGGCCGACGGGATTGCGCGACGTGGTCCGCGCCGCGATCCGGAGCGTCCCCTTGCGCATCCTCACCGTCGCCTTCGGCCTCGCCAATGTCGCGAGCGGCATGTGCGGCGCGATGTACTTCTTCTATCTCGACGCCTATCTCGGGATCCTCGACAAGATCGCGTATGTCGGCCTCATCACGACCGTCCTCGGCTTCGCCTCGACGCTGTTCTGGCCGGCCTTGATCAACCGGCTGGGCAAGCATCGCGCGCTCGCGCTCACCACCTTCTCCACCGCCGCGACGCTGGTCGCGATGGGACTGATCCACCGCGGTCCCTATGCCTTCCCGGCGCTGATGGCGGTGTTCGGCCTGTCGTCGCTGCTCGCGACGGGCTCCATGATCACGCTGTCGACCATGATGGCCGATGCGGTCGACTACGACGAATGGAAGACGGGCCTCAACAAGGCCGGCAATTTCTTCGCCTTCTCCGCGATCTACCAGAAGGTCGGCAATGTGCTCGGCGGCGGCATCGCGCTCGTCATCGCCGGCGCCTTCGGATTCAATCCGCGCGGCGCGAACGGCACCGTCGCATTGGTGGGCTTCTTCCTCGCCTTCCTCGTCCTGCCCTTCATCCTCAACCTGGTCGCCGCCTTCGCCGCCTTGCGCTTTCCGATCACCCGCGGCGCGCAGCGCGCGATCCGCAGCCGGCTCGCCCGCCGTGCCCGCAATGTAGAGGAACTGGCCACGCCCCTGCCGACATGAAAGAGCTCGAGATCTTCACCAAATCGACCTGCGGCTGGGCCGAGCGTCTCTATTCCGCGCTGGACGCGAAGGCCATCGCCTATCGCATCGTCCCGTCCTGCGACCGGCTGGGGCGCAAGACGCGCGAATTCCTGGCCCTGTCGCCCTACGCCCGCACCCCCACGATCCGTTACGGCGACCTGGTGCTCTACGAGTCGGCGCTGATCAACGATTTCGTCGAGGAGCAGTTCCCCGACCGTCCGCTGCTGCCGCGCGATCCGGGTGCCCGCGCCAAGGATCGGCTTTGGATCTATCACTGCGACCATGTGCTGATGCCGGCCCTCACGCAGCTTTTGGCGGCTCAGGGCAGCGTGGCGAAGGAACTGGCGGGCAACAGGCTGGACACGGCCTTGCGGCAGATCGTGGATTGGGGCTTTCGCGCGGCACCGCCGGCACCGTTCTGGCGCGGAGCCGATATCGGGCTCGTCGATATCGCCTACCAGACCTTTTTCCAGGCCGTGCGCTATGTGCAAGGCATGAAGGACGGTCCCGACATCGCGCTGGACCTGCCGCTGGAGACCTGGCAAGGGGCTATCGCCGGTCACCCCTGCATCCGCAAGGCGCACGACGTGGCGCAAGCCGTGCCTTACGCCGACGAAGCCGAAACACGATAGGAGCGGCCGATGGCCATGATACGGATGACGACGCCGCTCGGCGACATCGACATCGCGCTCGACACCGAACGCGCGCCGAAGACCGCGGCGCATTTCCTCGCCCTGATCCGCGCCGGCCATCTGGGCGACGCGGCCTTCTATCGGATCGTTCGGTCTTCGGGCACGGAGGGCGTGCCCCCCAGCATCGACATCATTCAGGGCGGTGTGGGCTGGGAGCGCTGCGTGGCGTTGCCCTCCGTCGAGCATGAGCGGACCGACCTTACGGGTCTGCGCCATTGCGACGGGGCGATCTCGCTGGCGCGCTCGGCCGAGACGAATGCGACCAGTGAGTTCTTCATCTGCATCGGCGATCAGCCGATGCTGGATGCCGGTACCATGCCGGGCCCCGCCGAAATCGGCTTCGCGGCCTTCGGCCGGGTGACAAGCGGCATGGATGTCGTGCGCGCGATCCAGGCCCAGCCGGCCGAGCGCGATCCGCCGGGCGGCGACGCCCGCTTCGTGCGGCAATTCCTCACCGACACGATACCGGTGCGGATCGAGATCTCGTGAGGCGGGATCGGAAGGGTAGGTCAATGCTCAGGCGCATATTCCTCGCGCATCCCCGGGAGGTCGGCGAAAGTTATTTCCAGCATCAGGCGCGGGCCCTGGAATTTTCCGGCGAGCTCGCCGGCGCGGCGCTCGCCTGCTTCGTGCACGCTCTCATACCCTCTCTGTTCGCACGCACGGCCAGCGGTGCCGTGCGGCGGCTTCATGACGACATGAACCGTAACCGCGTGACGGCCGCGCCCGGGGACCACGAGCGCTGATCGGCAGCGGGATGTCACCGGCATCCAGGTGTTGCGATCGTCCAGGTGTTGCGATCTTCGTTGGCGATTCCAACGATGCCCGTTGGGCGCAAAGCCGGCTTCGCGCGCGGCGCCTCACAAGGCCGAGCGCGTTTCAGGAGAGGACTGTGTAGTCGCCATGCGGCTGCGGAAATGACAACGAGGTTTCGTGCCCATTGAGAGAACGGAGCTGGGGGCGGTGCCAGGGCAGGCGCTGGCGCGAGTTGGTCGCCTTGCTGTCGCTGTCCGAATTTGTGCCGCCCTCGACCATCGTCGGTCCCCGCGAAATTGGTGCGGGTGACCATAGTTGAAATGGATTGGTTGTACAAGAATCGCCAAACGGTGCGGAGCGACGCGAGCACTCCAGTAGCGGAGGAGAAAGTCCGCCGCTTGCCGCTCCCACGCCGTCCGACCCGGTCGGGGCAATAGGGTCGCGACAGATGATTGATTCTCTATCGAATTAGTATAGTATCTTTGCAACAGGAGGCCCGCATGGACGCTCGCCAGCCTTTGCACGAACCGCTTTCCGGACGATCGCCGTCCGGCCTGCCGCCGATGGAAATCCCCGCGGTGCTGCAGCCGGCATCCCCGGCGGACAATGTCGTGCGGCTATGGGGGCCGTGCCCGTGGAGCGAGACCGTCACCGCCTATGACCGCCGCAATATTTATATCTATGGCTGGCTGCTCGACGGCCAATGCGCCGGCGTCAACGAGTTGGAGATGGCGCGGGTCGTCTTCCGGATCGACGCCGATCGCCAGCCCGATCGCGCTGCCCGTGTCGTCCGCACGCATCTGCAGCGTGCCTATTGGCTTTACGACAACCACCTCGCATTCCGCGATTGGTAGAGGGCTTGCCGTGCCGCCCGCCCGTTGGGGTAGGGTGTCCGCCGATCCTTGATGTGAGCACCGCATGGCGAAGCGTCCCAATTTCCTGGTCATCGTCGCGGACGATCTGGGCTTTTCCGACCTCGGCGCCTTCGGCGGCGAGATCGCGACGCCGAATCTCGACGCGCTGGCGATGGCGGGCCTGCGCTTCACCGATTTCCACACCGCGCCCGCCTGCTCGCCGACCCGCGCCATGCTGCTCACCGGCACCGATCATCACATCGCGGGTCTGGGCACGCTGGACGAGGTCGCGGCGAAGTCGCAGCGCGGCAAGCCCGGCTATGAAGGCTATCTCAACGAACGCGTCGTGACCGTGACCGAACTGCTGCGCGAGAGCGGCTATCGCACTTACATGTCCGGCAAGTGGCATCTGGGCATGACGCTGGAGACGTCGCCGCATGCCCGCGGCTTCGAGCGCTCCTTCGCGCTGCTGCCCGGCGCCGCCAACCATTATGCCAGTTCGCCAAAGGCCGGCACCGGCTTCCCGCGCCAGGACATGCTCTATACCGAGGACGACAAGTTCGTCGGTCTGCCGGAGGATTTCTACACCTCGGACGGCTTCACCGATAAGCTCATCGACTATCTCGACGCGCGGCCCAGGGACGGCGCGCCGTTCTTCGCCTATCTCGCCTTCTCGGCGCCGCACTGGCCGCTGCAGGCGCCGGACGAACTGGTCGCGAAATATCGCGGCCGCTACGATGCCGGCCCGGACGCGCTGCGCGGGGCGCGCCTGAAAAGACTGATCGAGCTCGGTCTCTGCGCGCCGGATGTCGTCCCGCATCCGGTCGTCGCGAAGTCCAAGCCCTGGGACGAGATGGACGACGCGGAGCGCGCGGTCTCCGCCCGCACCATGGAAGTCTATGCCGCGATGGTCGAGCGGATCGACTGGAATGTCGGCCGCCTGGTCGAACGCCTGAAGGCGAGCGGCGATTTCGAGGACACGGTGATCCTCTTCCTCTCCGACAATGGCGCGGAAGGCGCGCTGATCGAGGCTGTTCCCGTGTTCGGTCCCTATCTGATGGAATTCATCGCCAAGCACTATGACAACAGCCTCGAGAATATCGGCCGGCCGAATTCCTATGTCTGGTATGGGCCGCGCTGGGCCCAGGCGGCGACCGCGCCGTCGCGGCTCTACAAGACCCACACCTCGGAGGGCGGCATCCGGGTGGTGGCGTTCCTGAGCGGCGGCGGCTTCGCGCGCACGGGCATCAGCAACGTCTTCTCGACCGCGATGGATGTCGCGCCGACGCTTCTGGCGCTGGCCGGCGTCACGCATCCCGGCCGCGCGTGGCAGGGCCGCAGGATCGAGGACATGCGCGGCCGTTCGCTCGTGCCCTATCTGCAGGGCGAAGCCGACATCGTTCATACGGAAGCGACCGCGACCGGGTGGGAATTGTTTGGCCGTTGCGCCATCCGGCGCGGCGATTGGAAAGCGCTGTTGCTGCCGCCGCCCGATGGGCCGGGCCGCTGGCAGCTCTACAACCTCGCGCGCGATCCGGGCGAGACCGATGATCTCGCGCTCGCGCAACCGGAGCGTGTCGAAGCGTTGGTCGCCGACTGGAATACGTATGTCGAAGAAACTGGTGTGCTCATCGTCAACATCTCGACCTGAGTTCCAAGCACTAAAGCTTCGTTAGGAAATCGCGTTAATATTCGCATCGAATCGATGCAGAGCGTCGCGTATGGTTCAGTCGGACGAGGCGGCGTCACGGGACGCTCCGTCGAAACAGAATTCGGACGAGATCGACTACGGCGTGCTTTTCGCGCAGGCGCCCAACCTCTACCTCGTCCTCGATCCCGCATTGAACATCCGCACCGTCAACGACGCCTATTGCCGGGCGACCATGACGCGGCGTGAGAACATCGTGGGGCGGAATATCTTCGACGTCTTCCCGGACAATCCCGACGATCCGAAAGCCGACGGCGTTGCGAATCTGCGCCAGTCGCTGCAGCGTGTCCTCGATCTGCGCCGGCCGGACATGATGAGCATCCAGCAATACGACATCCGCAAGCCGGAGTCGGAAGGCGGCGGCTTCGAAGTGCGATATTGGAATCCGATGAACGCGCCCGTGCTCGCGCCGGACGGCACGGTGCGCGCGATCCTGCACAGCGTCGAGGACGTGACCGAGCTCGTGCGGATACGCGAATCCGAATCGAGCAGCGCCGCGTTCGTCCACGAGCAGCAGCGCGTCATCGACCGCCTGCGCGACGCCAATCGCCAACTCGCCGACCAGATGCAGCAGATCAAGGATCTGCGCCGCTACACCTATTTCTTCATGCTGCTCGTCGAATCCTCGATCGATCCGATCATCACCTTCCTGATGACCGGCGAGATCAAGTCGTGGAACAAGGCGGCCCAGGACATGTTCGGCTACGGCTCGGCGGAGATGGTCGATACTCCCGTCGGCAGGATCGTGCCGCCGGAGCTCGATGCCGAGCAGGAGACGCTTCTCGCCCGGCTGCGCTCCGGCGAGAAGATTCACGATTTCGAGACCGTCCGGCGCGCCAAGGACGGTTCGGACGTCGCCGTCGCGCTCACCATATCGCCGATCCGCGACGAGCATCAGCAGATCATCGGCGCTTCCAAAGTGGTGCGCGACATCTCCGAGCGCAAACAGGCCCAGCAGCGGATGGCCGATCTGCAGGAAGAACTGATCCACCTGTCGCGCTGGAACACGATGGGCATGCTCGCCTCGACCATCGCGCACGAGCTCAGCCAGCCCCTGACGGCGGCGATGAACTACATCCGCGCGGCGCACCGCACGATCGGGAATCTCGATCTGCCGGAGGCGGCGCGGGCCCGCGGCTTTCTCGACAAGGCGGCGGACGAGACCAAGCTCGCCGGCGGCATCATGCGCACCCTGCGCGAGTTCATCGAGAAGCGGAAGACCCACCGCACGCCGGAGGATCTCAACCGGATCGTGGAGGAGACGCTGCTGCTCGGCACCGCCGGCAGCGCCGAGGTCAAGGCGATGCTCCGGCTCGACCTCGCGCCCGGTTTGCCGTCGGTCGTCGTCGACAAGATCCAGATCCAGCAGGTGCTGCTCAACCTGATCCGCAACGGCGTCGATGCGATGCGCGAGTCGGATCGGCGCGAGTTGGCGGTCGCGACCGGCCCGGACGAGCCCGGCTATGTCGCGGTGACCGTATCCGACACCGGATCCGGCATCGCGCCGGACGTCATGGCGAGGCTCTTCGAGCCCTTCGTCACGACGAAGGAGAACGGCATGGGGGTCGGGCTGACCATATGCCAGTCGATCATCGAGGCGCATGACGGAAAGATCTGGGGTCAGGCGAACGGCGAACGCGGCGCCTCCTTCCGTTTCCGTCTGCCGACCGCGGAATCCGTGGGAAGCCGCGATGCCGCTTGAGCCGACGGTCTTCGTCGTCGACGACCACGATCGGGTACGGCTGTCGGTCCGCGCGCTCCTGGAATCCGCCGGCCTGCAGGTCGAGGATTACGCGTCGGCGCGGGATTTCCTCGAAAAGGGCAGGCCGCAGCCCAGCGATTGCGTGGTCGCCGATGTGCGCATGCCGCTTATGAGCGGCCTCGAACTGCAGGAAGAGCTGGTGCGCCGCGGCGAGCGGGTCGCGGTGATCATCGTGACCGGTCATGGCGATGTCCCGCAGGCGGTCCGGGCGCTCAAGGCGGGTGCCGCCGACTTCATCGAAAAGCCGTTCGACGACGAAGCGTTGCTGGCGGCAGTGTCGCGCGCGCTGGAGAACGGCCGCCAATTCCTCGAACAGGCCGAGACCGCGAAGCGGGCCGAGGAGCTCATCGCCTTGCTGACCGATCGCGAGCAGGAGATTTTCCACCAGCTCGCCGCCGGCCGTTCGAACAAGCTCGTCGCGCATGCGCTGGGCATCTCGCCCCGGACGGTGGAGGTCCATCGCTCCCGCATCCAGGACAAGATGAAGACCTCCAACCTCGCCGATCTCGTGCAGATCGCGCGCGCGGCCGAAGGCCTGCGTAAGTAGAAACTACGAATATTCCCGTACTGGCACAGCCGCTAGCTTTTCTCCTCCTCGTTGCGTTGCGGAGACGTGCTGACCTTGACCGATTTGGCCGACAACATGGTCTGGCTGGTGGATGACAACAGATCGGTCCGCGATTCGACCGGCGCGTTCCTCGAGGCGATGGGCATGGCGGTTCGAACCCACGCCTCCGCGCTCGATTTCCTGGCGCAGTTCGACCCGGACGCCAGGGGCTGCGTGATCGCCGATTACGACATGCCGGGAATGACCGGGCTCGAGTTGATCGCGGTGTTGCGCGGTCGCGGCAGTCTTCTGCCGGTGATCGTGATAACCGGCCGCGGCGACGCGGCGCTCGAGCAGCGCGTCGTGGCGGCGGGCGGCCTGACGATGCTGAACAAGCCTGTCGACGGCCTCGAACTCGCCGATCTGGTCGAGAAGACCCTGCTTAAGGCGGCCTGACGCCGCCCGCCATACGCATAATCTGCGTACGCAGACTTCTCGTACGCATATGACCTCAATATCTTGCTGCGCCGGGCGCGGGCATGATCGGGACGAAGCTGATCAAGGCACCGGTCATGACGAACAACGAAATCTGGGTGGTGGTCGCGACGGATACATCCGGCGCGCGGATTCTGGCAAACAAGGAAGGCTCGTCCAGCGTCATCGCGCGCGTCGATCTGGCGGCGCCGCTCCCCGTCGATGCCGATCAGAAGGTGGTCAGCCTTCTGGCCCTGCGTCGCCCCGCCGCCGTGCTGGCGCGCCAGATCATGCCGCTCCTGGTCGAAGGCGCCGTGTACGACGCCTATGAGGGCCTGGTCGTCGTCGCGTCCAGGGAGATGGCCCGCGAACTGCGCCTGATCATGGATCGCCGCGTGTTCAATCTGATGATCGCGGAGATCGTCGAGGACACGGCGGCTGCGAACGACGATTCCCAGCGTCTGCGGAGCGCCGTGTAATGCTCGGCCGCGCCGCTCTCGCACTCGCGATCATCGCGGTCCTCGTGCCGCACGAGCCCGACCTCGGCTTCGGCCGTCCCGGCTTGCCGCAGGCGGCGAATGCCGATGCCGTCGAAGATGCCTGCCGTGCCCTCACCGTGGCGCAAGGCGCCTGCACCGCAGCCGTCGCGGCGGCTGCCGGCCATCGGCTCGGCAGTCTCGACGACATCCAGGCGCTGGTGCTCCGGAAGATCGACGACGTGAAGGCCGACATCCGGAGCAATGGCGGCGCACATATGCAAGGTTTGGTGGGCGGCGAAAGGGGGCTCGCGGCTTCGGACGCGGGCCCCTTAGCCCATTGAGCGGACAGATCGTGCCATGATGGATTGCGCGGACAAGGTCTGGCGTGTCGACGGGACGTTCGATCCCGCGGAGCTGGCCGGCAAGCCGGCGTTCCATTTCGATCTCGCGCCGGCACTCGACCGGTTCGACGCCGGCCTGGCGCGCAACCCCGCGCGGCTCCGGCTGATGTGCGAGCAGCATGTGGTTCGCTTGGCGCCGGCGGAGCTCGTCCTGTTCCAGGATACCGCATTCTATCTCGTTGTGCGTTCCGGTGCGCCCGCGCTGGCGCTTGCCCAGACGATCAACACCACGCTTCTGCAACTGCTGTTCGGCACCGACAGCATCGCCGCCGGAAAGCTGGCGCCGCTCTTCCGGTCCGCTGCAATGACCGAAATCTGGTCCGGCCTTGCGACGCCAGCCGCAATGCCGCCGCCTCCATCGGCCGCAAAGGACGTCGAGCCCGATCCTTTCGCGCGTCTCGCTGCGAGCGGCGTGCCGGGCTATGCCGGCCTGCATCTGGGATTTTCGCCGATCTACGACCTGCGTCGCTGCACGGCGACCACCTTCCTCTGTGCGCCTTACCGCGATCCGCTCGACGCCCGGCGGGACACAGCTGCGCCGCTGCAGGCCATCGATCCGCGCGATCGGCCCTCGCTCGACGAGGCCATGCTGGAACAGAGCCTGCTGCTGACGCGGCTGATCGCCGGCGCCAACCTCGCCGCAGCCGCGGCGACGCCCGTGAGTTTCGAGACCCTGGCTTCGCCGCGCGGGCGCCGGCTCTATCAATTCGCCTTGCGGAGCGCGGCCGCCCTTGCGAATCCCTATCTGCTCGTGAAGATCGAGGATGTCCCGCCCGGTACGCCGGCCGCACGCCTCGCGGAGATCGTTGCCACGATCCGGCCGTTCGCGCCCCGCGTCTTCGTGCAGGTTCCCGACGCGGGCATGCGACTGCTCGAGGACGGTCAGCTCGGTGCCACGGGAGTTTTCGCGAAGCTGCCTGCCGCCGCCGGTCCGGTGGCGATCGCCAGACTCGCCACGGCGCTGGTGCGCGCCGCTGCCGCACAGCGGGCCTGTTCCTATATGGAGGACGTACCGGGCATGTCCGCCCTGTCTTTGGTTCGCGCCGCCGGCGTTCGCTTCGCCTCGGGCCGCGCCTTCGGCGGCATGCCGCACGACACGCCGCGGAAGGTCGTCGAGGCGCTTCTCAAATCCGCCGCCCGCGCGGCGTGAGCCGCCGGCCGAATACCGCCATACCGCATAGGGTGATCGGCTACGGCCGCCGCGAAGTCGCGTGAAGCGCCGAAATCGGAGCCCGATCCGCCGATCGCCCATCTGCGCGCTTGCGGTCCGGCCTCGCCATGGCGTTTCATGCAAACGTGATCGCGCGCGGAGCGATGGCCCGGTCTCCGCATCGTCTTCCAGAGGTAGTCATGGCCATTGCGGCCCAGTCCATCATCGCCGACCGCCACGACCAGGTCTTCCCGCGGCTGACCCCGGCGGAGGTCGAACGCATCCGCCGCTTCGGCGAGACCCGCGCCTATGCGTTGGGGGATGCCGTCGCCCGGACGGGCGAGGTGTCGCCGGGCTTCTTCATCGTCCTCAAGGGCGAGATCGCGATCAAGCAGCGCGACAGCCTGGGTCGCGAAGAGCTCATCGTCACCCACGGCCCCGGCCATTTCCTCGGCGAGCTGGCGCAGCTCTCGGGCCGGCCGTCCCTGGTCGACGCAACCGCGCTCACCGCTGTCGAGACCATCGTCATCCGGCCGCAGCGTCTGCGCGACCTGCTGGTCGAGGAGGCCGAACTCGGCGAGCGCATCATGCGGGCCCTCATCCTGCGCCGCGTCAGCCTGATCGAGAGCGGCGGCGGCGGGCCGATCATCGTCGGCCGCGAGACGCAGGGCGATGTCCTGCGCCTCGCCTCCTTCCTGCGCCGCAACGGCCATCCCTACACCATCCTCTGTCCGGGCGAGGATGAAGACGCGCGGGCGCTGCTCGAGCGCTTCCATGTCGAACCGCACGAATTGCCGATCGTGCTCTGTCCCAACGGCGAGCTGCTGCGAAATCCGGACGAGAACGTGCTCGCCCGCTGCCTCGGTCTGGTCGGGGCTCTGGACCCCGACCGGCTCTATGACGTCGCCATCGTCGGTTCCGGCCCGGCGGGCCTGGGCGCGGCGGTGTATGCGGCATCGGAGGGGCTTTGCGTCATCCTGCTCGACTGCCGCGCCTTCGGCGGCCAGGCCGGCGCCTCGGCGCGTATCGAGAACTATCTGGGCTTTCCCACCGGGATCAGCGGCATGGCGTTGATGGGCCGTGCTTTCAACCAGGCGCAGAAATTCGGTGCCGAGATGGCGATCCCGGACGAGGTCGTGAACCTCTCGCAGAACGGCGAGGTCTTCCACCTCGATCTCGCCAACACGGAACGGGTCCAGGCCCGCTCGGTCATCGTCGCGAGCGGCGCGCGCTACAAACAGCTCAGCGTCGCCGAGATGGAGCGCTATGACGGCTCGCACATCCACTATTGGGCGTCGCCGATGGAGGCGCAGATCTGCGCCGGCCAGGAGATCGTGCTGGTCGGCGGCGGCAATTCGGCCGGACAGGCGGCGGTCTATCTCGCCACCAAGGCGAAGAAGGTCACCATGCTGCTGCGCGGCGCCGGGCTGGCCGCGACCATGTCGCGCTACCTGATCGACCGCATCGCGGCACAGCCCAATATCGAGCTGGTGCCGCATAGCGAGATCACCGAACTCAAGGGCGAGAACGGCCAGCTCCGCTCCGTCTGCTGGACCAGCCGCGACACCGGCGGGAAGACCGAGCGGCCCATCGCCCACATCTTTCTCTTCATCGGCGCCGATCCCAACACCGATTGGCTGAAGAGCTGCGACGTCCGGCTCGACCCGAAAGGCTTCGTCTGTACCGGCGACACCCATCCGCTCGAGACCAGCCGTCCCGGCATCTTCGCGATCGGCGATGTCCGCGCCGGCTCGATCAAGCGCGTCGCCGCCGCGGTGGGGGAGGGCGCCCAGGTGGTCTCCGCCATCCATGCCTATCTGGCCGATGGCGGTCCTATCGCAACGGAGAAGGTCTGATGGCCGACAGCTGCTCGCATCTGGAGACGATCCGCGACGTGACGCCCAGCGCGCTGGGCTGCGAGGAATGCCTCAAGACCGGCTCGCCCTGGGTGCATCTGCGGCTCTGCCGGACCTGCGGCCATGTCGGCTGCTGCGACTCCTCGCCCAACCGCCATGCCACCAAGCATTTCCACAAGACCAAACACCCGATCATCGAGGGCTACGACCCGCCGGAGCATTGGGGCTGGTGCTACGTCGACGAGTTCATGTTCGACCTGTCGGACAGGGCGACACCGCAGAGAGGCCCGATTCCGAAGTTTGTTTGATCAAGCAAACCTGTCATCCCCGGCGAACATCGCGCGGAAGCGCGATGTGAGGGAAGGGGACCCAGGTACCTGAACAAGCACCGGTGCTGTAGAAGCACCTGGGTCGCTCCCCCTCGCTTCGCTCGGCCGGGGATGACAAGTTTTTGCGCTACTTCCCCGTCAACTCCGCCACCAGCGCGTCATTCTTGTAAACGCCCCGCAGCGCCTCCGTGATCGCGGCCGTCGACACCGCGACGCCGCGGTTCACCTTGTCGTCGAACCCGAACGCGCCGCCCAGGCTGAGGATGTTGCCGTCGAAGATCGCGCCGATCACGTTGCCTTTGGCGTCGATCATGGGCGAGCCGGAATTGCCGCCGATGATGTCGACGTCGATCGCATAGTCGAACACCGTCTTCGGATCGAGCGCGCCCTGCGCGGCCGCCCAGCGCGGCGACACCGCGAAGGGATACTGCCCTGTCGCGCGGTCCCACAGCCCGCCGAAATAGGTGAAGGACGGCACCGTCACGCCGTGATCCGTCCAGCCCTCGACCTGGCCATAGGACAGGCGCAGCGAGAAGGTCGCGTCGGGATAGGCCTTGGTGCCATAGATCGCGAAGCGTGCCTTGGCGATCCTCTCCGCCGCCCGGTCGGTCGGCGTGCTCACGCGGTCTTCATACTCTTTGCGGATCGCGCGGCTCGTCTCGTCGGTCGCCAGCACATACTGGATCAGCGGGTCCTTCGACGCCTTGATCGCGGGGAGGCCGCCGTCCCACAGCGCCTTGCGCACCGCCGGATCGGCCAGCTTGGTGCCGGCGACCAGCCGCGCCGCCAGCGCCTCGGGCGCATCCTTGCCCAGGAAGGCCTTGGTGCCGGGCGCATCCGCCGTGAGGTTCTCGCGCAGCTTGGAGAGCCAGAACTCCAGCGCCAGCGTCTCCACGCCCGGATAGACCGGCGCGGGATCGAGCAGCATCTTCTCGATCAGCGGCAGGCGGCTGTCGCCATATTCCGGCAGCCGGTCGCCGTTCGGCTTGGTCCGCTCCTCGGCGCCGCGCACCAGCTGGCGAGCATAGCGGAAGAGGTCCGAGCCGGCACCGGCACGGCCTTCCATGAAGGTGTACGGCCGGTTCAGCGCGGCGCGCGCGATCTGCACCTTGGCGATGTCGGCCCAGGGATCGCCGATCTCCTTGGAGAGCTTCGCATCCTTCGCGATGCGTGCCCGCAGGTCGGCATCGTATTTGTGCTTGGCCGCGATCAGCGCCGGATCGACCAGCGCCTCTTCCTCGCCATGCAGCGCCTTGTAGGAGTTCTCGATCCCGAACAGCAGGTCCTTGGCGACGCGATCGTTCTCCGGACTCTGCTCGCTGAAGAGGATCAGCCGGCCGCGCAGTTCCGCGAAGGTCAGCAGCGTGTCGGGGAGTACGAAGTCGCGCAGCGACTCCAGCTGCTCGGCGGTCAGGAGCCGTTGGGTCGAGCCCGGATTGCCCGCCACGAACACCGGCTCGTGATCCGCCGGCGCCGTGGTGCGCCAGGTCAGGTGCTGCGGCGTCGCCACCGGCTTGCCGTCCTCATAGAGGCGCACGAAGGAGCAATCGAGGTCGTAGCGCGGGAAGTTGAAATTGTCCGGATCGCCGCCGAAGAACGCCATCGATTCTTCGGGCGCGAAGACCAGCCGCACATCGGCGTATTTGCGATAGGCGTAAAGCTTGTACTGGCCGCCCTGATAGAGCGTCACCACTTGGCAGTGGAAGGTCTTCTCGCGGCCCGCGCAGCCTTCCTTCTCGATGGCCGCGATCTCGGCGTCGCGCGCCTTCTTGAAGTCGCCGCCGATCTTGCCCGCCGTCGCGGCGTTCACGCGCGCGGTCTGGTCGGTGATCTTGTCCAGGATCTCGGCCTGCATGCCGGGACACAGCCGCTCGTCCTCGCGGCGCGCCGCGGAGAAGCCGTCCTTGATGTAGTCCGAGGTCGGCGTCGACAGGTCCTGGGCGCAGTCGCGCACGCAGTGATGGTTGGTCAGCACCAGGCCCGAGGCCGACACGACGGAAGCCGAGCAGCCGGTCGACAGGCGAACCGCCGCCGCCTGCACGCGGTCGAGCCATGCCTGGTCGACGTCCACGCCATATTTCGCCTTCACCGTGGCGGAGGGGAAATTGTCGAACGTCCACATGCCCTCATCGGCGCTTGCGGCGGCCGTGAAAGCGGCCAGTGCAGCGAGCGACAGCGTCAGGCGCCTGATCATACGCATCCTGGGAGACCCCTCATGATTCTGTGCCCCGGAGTGTTAGCCGAGAATCCGCGAGGGAGGAACCGTCCCCCCGCGGCGCCCGAACCCTGCGGCTTGTCCGCCTTCCACGACAGTTAAATGCGGGGAAAATATCCACCGGGACAGCATCGTATAAGAGGTTCCCGCCCGGAAACCGCCCGGCTTTCGCGCTATGGTGGCAATGCAATCCAAATTCGTGGCCCATGCCCGCTCCCAAAGCCGTTCGCACCGCGCTCGACCTCATCGGCAACACGCCCGTCGTCGAGCTCACCCATTTCGACATCGGCCCCTGCCGCCTCTTCGCAAAGCTGGAGAGCCAGAATCCCGGCGGCTCGATCAAGGATCGCATCGGCCTCTCGATGATCGAGGCTGCCGAGAAAAGCGGCGCCCTCAAGCCCGGCGGCACCATCGTGGAAGCCACCGCCGGCAACACCGGGCTGGGCCTCGCCCAGGTCGCGGTGGCGAAGGGCTACAAGCTCATCCTCGTCGTGCCCGACAAGATGGCGCGCGAGAAGATCCTCCACCTGCGCGCGCTCGGCGTCGACGTCCGCATGACGCGCTCCGACGTCGGCAAGGGCCATGCCGAATACTACCAGGATATGGCTGCCCGCATCGCGACGGAGAACCAGGCGCACTACATCAACCAGTTCGCCAACCCCGCGAACCCGTTCGCGCATGAGACGACGACCGGCCCCGAGATCTGGGAGCAGATGGAGCACGACGTCGACGCCGTGGTCTGCGGCGTCGGCTCCGGCGGCACGCTCACCGGTCTCGGCCGCTTCTTCGCCAAGGTCTCGCCCAAGACCGAAATGGTGCTGGCGGATCCGGTCGGTTCGATCCTCACGCCGCTGATCAAGACCGGCAAGACCATCGAGGCCGGTTCCTGGGTGATCGAAGGTATCGGCGAGGATTTCGTGCCGCCCAATGCCGATCTCGCCTTCGTCAAGGCCGCCTATGCGATCTCCGACAAGGAAAGCATCGAGGCGGCGCGCGAATTGCTCGCCAAGGAAGGCATCCTGGCCGGCTCGTCCTCCGGCACGCTGCTCGCCGCCGCGCTGCGCTATTGCCGCGAGCAGAAGACGCCCAAGCGCGTCGTCACGCTGGTTTGCGACAGCGGCAACAAATACCTCTCCAAGGTCTACAATGATTTCTGGGTGATCGAGCAGGGCCTGTCGGAGCAGAAACTCAAAGGCGATCTCTCCGACCTGATCTCGCGCCGCTTCGACACCGGCGCCACGGTGACCGTCGGTCCGGAGGACACGCTCCTCACCGCCTATAACCGCATGCGCACCGGCGACGTCTCCCAGCTTCCCGTCGTCGTCGAGGGCGCCCTGGTCGGCATCATCGACGAGAGCGACATCCTGACCGCGGTCGAGGGCAGCGACGCCGAACGCAAGGCCAAGTTCGCCGAGCCGATCAAACACGCCATGACCACCGCGCCCAAGACGCTGGCGGTCGACGCGCCGCTCTCCGCTTTGGTGCCGATCTTCCAGCACAACGAAGTGGCCCTGGTCTGCGACCATGGTAAGTTCGTCGGCCTGATCACCCGCATCGACCTCATCAACCACATCCGGCTGCACCAGCGATGACCGACCACAAGAACCGCCTCGCCTTCTCGACGCGCACCATCCACGCCGGCCAAAGCCCCGATCCGACGACCGGCGCGGTGATGATGCCGATCTACGCGACCTCGACCTACGCCCAGGAGAGTCCGGGCGTGCACAAGGGTTACGAATATTCGCGCAGCCAGAATCCCACCCGCATGGCGTTCGAGCGCTGCATCGCCGACCTCGAAAGCGGCAGCGACGGCATGGCCTTCGCCTCGGGCCTCGCGGCGATCTCTACGATCCTCGAACTGCTCGACACCGGCAGCCACGTCATCGCCAGCGATGATCTCTATGGCGGCTCCTTCCGCCTGTTCGACAAGGTGCGCCGGCGCAGCGCGGGCCTGGACTTCAGCTTCGTCGACCTCTCCGACACCAAGGCCATCGAGGCCGCGATCCGCCCGAACACAAAGCTCATCTGGGTCGAGACGCCCACCAACCCGCTGCTGCGCCTCGCCGACCTCGGCGCCATCGCGGCCGTCGCGCGCAAGCACAAGCTCCTCACCGCCGCCGACAACACCTTCGCGAGCCCCTATGTCCAGCGCCCGCTGGAGCACGGCATCGACATCGTGATGCATTCGACCACGAAATATCTCAACGGCCATTCCGACATCGTCGGCGGCGTGGTGGTGAGCAACGAGGCCGAGCTCACCCAGCGCCTGCGCTTCCTGCACAACGCCATCGGCAGCATCGCCGGCCCGTTCGACAGCTTCCTCGCGCTGCGCGGCCTCAAGACCCTGGCCCTGCGCATGGAACGGCACTGCGGCAACGCGCTGAAGATCGCCGCATGGTTGGAGGCGCATCCGAAAGTCGAGCGCGTGATTTATCCCGGTCTCGAAAGCCATCCGCAGCACGCGCTGGCCAAAAAGCAGATGCAGGGCGGCTTCGGCGGCATCGTCACCTTCTTCGTCAAAGGCGGCCTGACGTCCACCAAGCGCGTCCTCGAGCGCACCCAGCTCTTCACCCTGGCCGAGAGCCTCGGCGGCGTCGAAAGCCTGATCGAGCATCCCGCGATCATGACCCACGCCTCGATCCCGCCGGAGCAGCGCGAGCGGATCGGGATATCGGACAGCTTGGTGCGGCTGAGCGTAGGCATCGAAGACGCCGACGACCTGATCGCGGATTTGGGACAGGCGTTAAGTTAAACCCCAGCTGTCATCCCCGGCTGAGCGATGCGTAGCATCGCGAAGGGAAGGGGATCCAGGCATCTACGCGGCTCCGGTGCTTGTGGTTGGCACCTGGGTCCCCTTCCCCTCGCTTCGCTCGGCCGGGGATGACAGCGGGCGTGGTGGCGATAGCGCGCACCCAGTCACCAAACCGTCACAATCCCGGAACGACTTCCCCCGAGCCGAGTTCCCTCCCCAGCGATTTCGAAGGGCGACGGCTGTGACGATGATGGACCGGGACGATATCCTCACGCGCACCCGCAACGCCAAGATGGCGCGCTCGGCGCACGCCTATGTCCGCGGCAACACGATCAAGTTCTACGATTGGCTGAACAGCAGTTCGCGCGCCAGCCTGCCGGACGGCCCATCGGTGTGGATCTGCGGCGACTGCCATGTCGGCAATCTGGGGCCGCTGGCCGACGCCGAGGGTCGCGTCGACATCCAGATCCGCGACCTCGACCAGACCGTGATCGGCAATCCCGCGCACGACCTGGTCCGGCTCGGCCTGTCGTTGGCGACCGCGGCGCGAGGCTCCGACCTTCCCGGCGTCACCACCTCCCACATGCTCGAAGAGATGGTGATCGGCTACACCGAGGCGCTCGGGCGCCGGCGCCGGCCGCAACAAGCGTCGCGGCAGGACACCGCGGTCGGCCGTATCATGCAGCGCGCGCTGCGCCGCCGCTGGCGCCATCTTGCGGAAGAGCGCATCAAGGATGCCCGCCCGACCATCCCGCTGGGCAGCAAGTTCTGGAAGCTCACCGGCGAGGAGCAGGCGCAGATCGCCGACTTGGTCGCCACCGCGCCGCTCCGCGCGTTGGTCACCTCCCTGCACAGCCGCGACACCGACTCCAAGATCGATCTCCTCGACGCGGCCTATTGGGTGAAGGGCTGCAGTTCGCTCGGCCGCCTGCGCTATGCGGTGCTGGTCGGGGTCGGCAAGCACCACAACCCGCGGAAGGGCGGCATCTGCTTCCTCGACATCAAGGAAGCAACCGCCGCCGCCGCACCGCGCGCCGCGGACGCCGCGATGCCGCGCGACTACGCCGAGCGCGTGGTGACGGGGGCGCAGCACCTGGCGCCCAATCTGGGCACGCGCATGCTGGCCGCGAAGCTCAATGGCAGATCCGTCGTGATACGCGAACTGATGCCGCAAGACTTGAAGCTCGAAATCGACCAGCTCAGCCGCGACGAAGCGGTGTCGGTCGCGCGCTATCTCGCCGGCGTCGTGGGCTATGCACATGCGCGGCAGATGGACCGGAACGCCCGCGCCGCCTGGAAGAAGGAGTTGTCCAGGCATCACAGCAAGACACTCGAAGCGCCGTCGTGGCTCTGGACGGCCGTGGTCGATCTGGTGGCCAGTCACGAGGCGGGATACCTCGAACACTGCCGCCGCAATGCCGCCTGATCGCAAAGTATCGAGCGCGGCGCTGCGTCAACTGTTTGCCGGTTGACGCGCGCCCCGCCGCCCGTAACCTGCGCCCGCCTGAACGGAGCGCACGATGTCCAAAGCAGACGGCCGCAAATCGATCTTCATCACCGGGGCCGCCTCCGGCATGGGCCGCGAGACCGCGAAGCTCTTCGCCGGCAAGGGCTGGTTCGTCGGCGGCTACGACGTCAACGAGACCGGCCTCAAGACGCTGGAGCAGGAGATCGGCTCGGGCAATTGCATCACCGGCCTGCTCGATGTGACGCAGCGCGAGGCCTATCGCAAGACGCTCGCCCAATTCGCGGAAGCGACCGACGGCAAGCTCGACATCCTCTACAACAACGCCGGCATCGGCCGCGGCGGCTTCTTCGCCGACCAGAATTTCGACGACATCCTCGCCGTTGTGAACGTCAATTTCGTCTCGGTGCTGATCGGCATCCATGAGGCGATCCCATATCTGAAGGCGACGCCCAACGCGCTATGCTTCACCACCTCGTCGTCCTCGGCGACCTATGGCATGCCCGGCATCGCGGTCTATTCCGCCACCAAGCACGCCGTGAAGGGCCTCACCGAAGCCCTTGCCGTCGAGTTCAAGATGCTCGGCATCCGCGCCGCCGACGTGCTGCCCGGCCTGATCGACACGCCGATCCTGCCGCCCGGCGTCGCGGCTGCGGCGCCGAAAGAGGGCATGTTCCGCGCCATCCCGCCGGTCGAGGTCGCCAAGGTCGTGTGGGAGGCCTATCACTCCGAAAAGCTGCATTGGTATGTGCCGCCCGAGCTGGTCGAGCTCGACAAGGCGGCGACGCTCGATCCCGAAGGCACCCGCGACGGCATGGCCGCCGGCACGCTGTTTGAAACGCTGAACAGGCTGTCGAAGCCATGAGCGACGACCTGGTCGGCGAGGTCGCCCCCGCGCACCGCTTCGACGAAGCGAGGCTGAGGGCGCATCTCGAACGCCACATCGACGGCTTCGGCCACGGCATGGTCGTGCAGCAGATCAAGGGCGGCGCCTCCAACCCGACCTTCAAGCTCGCGACGCAAGGTCCGGACGGCCCGCTGCACTACGTCCTGCGCAAGAAGCCGCCGGGCCAGCTCCTCGCCAGTGCGCACCAGGTCGACCGCGAATATCGCGTGATGAAGGCGCTCGAGGGCACCGGCGTGCCGGTTCCGCGCATGCGCCACCTGGAGCGGGATGACTCCGTCATCGGCACGGCGTTCTACGTGATGGACTTCCTCGAAGGCCGCATCTTCCGCGATGCGACGCTGCCCGGCCTGACGCCATCCGAGCGCAGCGCGATCTATGACGAGCTCAACGCGACTCTCGCGAAACTGCATCAGGTCGATTACCAAGCCGTCGGCCTCGGCGACTTCGGCCGCCCCGGCGGCTATTTCGAGCGCCAGGTGGCGCGCTGGATCAAGCAATATCGCGGTGCCGAGAGCGAGCACATCCCCGCGATGGAGGCGCTGATCGAAGAGCTGCCCAAGCGCATTCCCGCCGACCTTTCCGTCGCCATCGCGCATGGCGACTACCGGCTCGAGAACGTCATGTTCCATCCGACCGAGCCGCGCCTGATCGCCGTGCTCGACTGGGAGCTCTGCACCATCGGCCACCCGCTCGCCGACATCGGCTACAACGGCTTTCTCTGGCATTCCGAAGGGCAGAACTGGGGCAGCCTGCGCGGCGTCGACTTCGCCGCGAGCGGAATCCCCACCGAGGTCGAATACCGCGACGCCTATTGCCGCCGCACCGGCCGCGCCGGGATCCCCGAGTGGAATTTCTACGTCGCGTTCGGCGCCTTCCGTCTTGCCGCGATCAGCCAGGGCGTCTACCGCCGAATCCTCTCCGGCAACGCCTCGACCGACCGTCCCGCGGTCAACGGCACGCCGCGCCTCGCGGAGCAGGCGCTGGAAATCCTGAACGGCTGAATGCGCGCAAAGCGGGCTCAGAACACCGAGGGCCCGTCGCTGCAGGACATCCGTGCCAGCGCGGCCAGGGTCGGCCAGTTCTCGTAGGGATCGGACGCGCCGCCGCACACGAAGCCGCCCTTGTGCAAATGCCCGGCGGGGCAGAGCTGGAGATGGACATGCGGCCCGGTCGAGCGCCCCGTGCTGCCCGCGAAGCCGAGCACGTCGCCGCGCTGCACCATCTGCCCGTCCCGTACATCGAGCCGGCGCATATGCCCGTTGACGATCACCGGCGCGTCGCGGCCCGTCGCCTGCAGCGCCACGAAATTGCCGAGGCCGCCATCGAAGGCCGCGAACAGCACGCGCCCATCCGCCATCGCCCGCACCGGCGTGCCGTCCTTCACCGCAAGGTCGACACCCTGGTGCTTTTCACTGCGCCCTGGCTCCAGCGGATCGTCGCGCCAGCCATAGAGGCTTGAGACATGGCATTGCACGCCCGGCGCGAAGAGCGACCCATAGGTCGTGTCGCGTCCCGACAGCGTCTCCCCGCCAATCGCGAAGCGCAACGCGTCATGCGCGTCCGCGCCGCTGTAATGCCGCCAGCCCGCATGCGCCGCGATGGCCAGCACGAAAGCGCTCACCGCGATCCCCCCCAAGGCGATGCGCTTGCGCAAGGTCGGCGCGCGCGCCGTCATCCCGGTCTTGGATTGTTTGGCCAGCAGCAGCAATCCACAAAGCCCGATCAGCCCCGGCTCGAAATAGCGCACCAATGCCGCGTCGAACGCCGCGAGCCTGGCGCTGGTCTCGCCGCCCGCCAGCCACAGCACCGGCTGCAGCAGCCACGGGATGATCCGCGCATAGCCCAGCATGATGAAGACCCACAGCCCGCCGAGCGCCATCGCGGCCGCCAGCGCATGGCCGAGAACCCGCGTCGCGGGATGCGCTTTGACGTCGAGCCGGGCATGCGCCGCCTTCAGCGCCGCCATGACGAACAGCCCGAACGCCAGCCAGGGCAATCCATCGTTCAGCACGGCGTAAATCATGGGCGCGATGCCGAGCCATAGCGCGAATGCCATCCCCGGCGCCGTCATCGTCATGGCCGCGGCGAACAGCAGGATGGCCGCGACGACGTTGAGCGCCGCCAGCCATGTCGCCTCGAACGCGAACCAGCGCCACAGCAGGCCATGCGAATGCGTGTCGCCCTTGCGGATCTGCGGCCGGATGCCGAGCGCCGCCAGCGTCTCTTCCAGCGCCTGCCGAAAGTCCGGCAGCAATGGCGCGGGCCGGCGGATGACCGCCGGCCCGGCGCGCGCGGATCGCCGCGCAGCGCGCAAATCCCACCGACTCATCGATACCGGGTTCCCAATGTTGCGAAGCGCGCCAAAGGCGTGGCCGTTAACTGTGACGGGAAGAGGGCATTGTGCCCGGTCGCGGAGTTTCCGCCAAGCAAAGGGATGGGAACTTGTGTGCGCGATCCGTATGCTCGGCGCCGCAACGAACAAAGGCCTGCGCCATGCAAGATCTCCTGCCGCTCGCGGCGCGCGTCGGCCAGCGCCTGAAAGACCGCAAGGAGACCGTCGCCATCGCGGAGTCCTCCAGCGGTGGGCTGCTCAGCGCCGCGCTGCTCGCCGTGCCCGGCGCCTCGGCTTATTTCCTGGGCGGCGCAGTGGTCTATACGGCCAAGGCGCGCGTCATGCTGATGGACATCCCGCGCGATGCCGTTGCCGGCATGCGCTCGGCCAGCGAACCCTATGCGCAGCTTCTCGCCCGCACCGCGCGCGAGCGCTTCAACGCCACCTGGGGCTTGTCGGAGACCGGCGCGGCCGGGCCCACCGGCAATCCCTACGGCGATGCCGCCGGCCACACCTGCATCGCGCTCGCCGGTCCGCTCAGCCACGCGACCACCCTCGAGACCGCCGATTCGGATCGCGTCGCCAACATGCGCGCCTTTACCAAGGCGGCGCTGGAACTCCTCGAGCGTGCGCTGACATAGCGGAACGAGACGGCCGTCTGCCGGTTTCCTGTTCTCGCAACCGGAACACGGCATCATGGCCCGCAAACCCGCACGAGCCGCCAGCGCCCATCGTGCTATCCAGCGCCAGGTCGCGCGCGCCGACCGCCGCCATCCGCGCAAGGAGCCCGAGCGCGCCATGCAGGCCGGCGCCCGCATCTATCCCGCGCCGCCGCTGCCCAAGCAGCACCAGGCCAAGCCCGGCAGCGAGGCCGGCCTCAACCCGCCGCCGATGTACGACGCGCCTTACTACCAAGGTTCGGGGAAGTTGAAAGACAAGGTCGCCATCGTCACCGGCGGCGACAGCGGCATCGGCCGCGCCGTCGCGGTGCTCTTCGCACGCGAAGGCGCCGACGTCGCGATCCTCTATCTCGACGAACGCGAGGACGCCGAGACCACCAAGGCCGCCATCGAAGCCGAAGGCCGCAAATGCCTGCTCATCGCCGGCGACGTCTCCAAGCGCGCCTTCTGCCGGCGCGCCGTCGCCCGCGTGGTGAAAAAGTTCGGCCGCCTCGACGTGCTGGTGAACAACGCCGCGTTCCAGCTTCACGTCAACAAGTTCGAAGACCTCACCGAGGCGCATTTCGACAAGACGCTCAAGACCAATCTCTACGGCTATTTCCACATGGCCCAGGCCGCCGTGCCGCACATGAAGAACGGCAGCGCCATCGTCAACACCGGCTCGGTCACCGGCCTGCTCGGCAACAAGGACCTGCTCGATTATTCGCTGACCAAGGGCGGCATCCACGCCTTCACCCGCTCGCTCGCGACGCATCTCGTGCCGCGCGGCATCCGTGTCAACGCGGTGGCGCCTGGCCCGGTCTGGACGCCGCTCAACCCCGCCGACAAGGACGCCGAGGCCGTCACCAAATTCGGCGCCGACACCCCGATGAAGCGTCCCGCCCAGCCCGAGGAGATCGCGCCGGCTTACGTCTTCCTCGCCTCGCCGCAATGCTCGAGCTACATCACGGGCGAGATCCTGCCGATCGTCGGCGGCTATACGGGTGGCTGAGATGAGCAGGGCCTTCGTCAAGGAACGCGACGACCTTCCACCCGAGCCGCCGCCCGAGCGCGAACCCAGCGGCCACCCCAATCTCGTCACCCCGCGCGGCCTGCGCCTGATCGAGCAGGCGCTGTTCGATCTCAACGAAGCGCTCGCGGCCGATCATTCGGAGGAAGACAAGGCGCGCCTGCTGCGCGATCTGCGCTATTGGACGGCGCGCCGCGCCAGCGCGCGGCTCGTCGAGCACAATGCGCGCGACCGCGAGGTCGGCTTCGGCTCCGAGGTCACGATCCGCCGCCATGACGGTCCGCCCGAGACCTGGGAGATCGTCGGCGAGGACGAAGCCGATCCCGCGCAAGGTCGCATCTCCTATATTTCCCCCATCGCCGACGCGCTGATGGGCGCCCGCGAAGGCGAAACGGTGGAGGTCGAAGGGCGCAAGCCGCCGCTGGAACTGGAAGTGGTCTCGGTTCGGTAAGATCCTCCGCCGGCAAAGCGGAAACGTGGTCCCCGCTATCCCCGGCGAGCGGCCCGCGCCAACACTTCATCGACGCTCCACTGGTCGTCGGCATGCGCGCCGTATTTGCAGGCCACGATCCGGCCGTCGGGCGCGATCAGGAAATCCGCCGGCAGGCCGAGACGTCCGCCAAGCGGCGCGAGATTCGCTGCGGCTTTCCCGCGCAGCAGGTCCTGCGCCGCCGCACCGACGGACCGTGCGATTCCCGGCCAGGCCCGCGGATCCGCCAGCGCGCGGGGTGCCGCTTCGACGCCGAATTCCCGATAGAGCCGCTTGTCGGGATCGCCGACCACGGCGAAGGGCAGCTCGGACATGTACTTGCGCATCTCCTCCGGCGTCGAATGGAAGATCACCAGTTCACGCACGCCGGCTGCCTCGATTTCCCCGATCCGCCGCGCGAAGCTGCGCAGATGCAGGTTGCACACCGGGCAGCCCGCGAAGCGACGGAACTGCAGGTGCACGAGCTGCGTGGCATCGGGCAGCGCGGCGAGTTGACCCGAAGCTGTCAGAAGCGCGTGCGGCGCGATCCGCTCGCCCGCGAGGAATTTGCCGGCCATGTCGCCTCCGCACGCGGTTGAATTCCACCCCGCGCCTGATAGGTGTAGCCGAAGTGAGCATGTTCAATCCCCATTGGCTGGAATATCTCTGAACCGATGCGCCTCTATCTCTCGTCCTTCCGCTTCGGCGATCGTTTCGATCTCCTGCTGGCAATGCTGGGGCAGGGCGCGCGCGCCGGCGTCATCGCCAATGCGCTCGACCATCTGCCGGCCGCCGACCGCGAGGCCTATGCCCGCCATGTCCACGATCCGGTCGCCGAGTTGCGGGCGCATGGCGTCGACGCGTCCGATTTGGACTTGCGGCGCTATTTCGGTAACGGCGCCGGCCTGGCGGATGCGCTGTCGCAGCTCGACCTGGTCTGGGTGACCGGCGGCAATGCTTTCCTGCTGCGCCGCGCGATGCGCCAAAGCGGCTTCGATGTGCTCGCGCCGCAGCGCATCGCCGAGGATAGGCTCGCCTATGGCGGCTGGAGCGCCGGTGCGGTGGTGGCGACGCCGAACCTGCGCGGCATCGAGTTGATGGACGATCCGTCGCAGCTTGCCGAAGGCTATGACGCGGCGCCGGTATGGGACGGCCTGAACCTCATCCCGTTCCATCTGGTGCCGCATTACGACTCCCCCCACCCGGATTCGGCCGCGGCGGACAAGGTTGCCGTCTATATGCTCGACCAGGCGATGCCCTACCGCACGCTGCGCGACGGCGACGTCTTGATCCGCGATGCGGAGGGCATCCGCGCCTATGAGCGGCAAAGCCCCTGACGCGGGCGCGGTTGAGGGCGGCCACCGCCGCCCCTAGATTGCGCTTTCCGCTATTTCGCCAAAAAGGACATCCCATGCCGACCCTGTTCGATCCCATCAAGGTGGGCGCCCTGACGCTGCCCAACCGCATTTGGATGGCGCCGCTGACGCGCACCCGCGCCCTGGAAGGCAGCCGCGTCCCCGCGCCGCTCGCCATCGACTACTATGCCCAGCGTGCCGGCGCCGGCCTGATCATGACCGAGGCGACCTCGGTGGAGGCGATGGGCGTCGGCTATCCCAACACGCCCGGCATCTGGTCCGAGGCGCAGACCGAAGGCTGGAAGCCGATCGTCGAGGCGGTCCACGCCAAGGGCGGCCATATCTTCCTGCAGCTCTGGCATGTCGGCCGGATCTCCGATCCGGTCTTCCTCGACGGGCGCCAGCCGGTGTCGGCCAGCGCGGTCGCGGCCAAGGGCCATGTCAGCCTGTTGCGGCCCGAGCGCGACTACGGCGTGCCGCGGGCGCTCGAGACCGACGAGATTCCCGGCGTCATCGCCGCCTATAAAAAGGGCGCGCAGAACGCCAAGGCTGCCGGCTTCGACGGCGTCGAGATCCATGGCGCCAATGGCTACCTGCTCGACCAGTTCCTGCAAGACAGCACCAACCGGCGCACCGACGCCTATGGCGGCTCGCGGGAGAAGCGCGCGCGGCTGATGCTCGAAGTCGCCGACGCGGTGTGTGAGGTGTGGGGTGCCGATCGGGTCGGCATGCACCTGGCGCCGCGCGGCGACGCGCACACCATGGGCGACAGCGACCTCAAGGGCACCTTCACCTATGTCGCCAAGGAACTGGGCAAGCGCAAGCTCGCCTTCCTCTGCGCCCGCGAGCACCAGGCGGCCGACAGCATCGGGCCGGCACTGCGCGAAGCCTTCGGCGGCGTCTATGCCGCCAATGAGAGCTTCACGAAGGAGAGCGGCGAAGCCGCGCTGGCGAGCGGCGCCGCCGATGCCATCGCCTATGGCAAGCTCTATATCGCCAATCCCGACCTGGAGGCGCGCTTCAAGGCGCATGCGCCGCTCAACCAGTGGGACGCCACGACCTTCTACAGCGCCGGTGCGCACGGCTACACCGATTATCCGGCACTGGAAGCCGCGACGGCCTAGCTACGTATTTAGAGTCTGTTGTGATCGGCTTGAATCACGACTGGCATCCCGGCCAAGCGATGCGTCAGCATCGCGCCGGTCCGTAGCGACAGCGTACGGACGGACCCATTGCGCAAGCGGCTCGATGGGTCCGGCTCTCCCCCGGCTCAAGGCCGGGGTCGGCCGGGATGACATTTTGCGTAAAATTGGTGGCGACTTGCTCTAGGTCGGCCCGAAGGCATGAAAAAAGCCCAGGTCGGGCGAGGAGGGGGATCCGCGCGGACCTGGGCTTCCAGTTGGCCGGCGCTGCCCGGAGGGGGAAGGGCAACGCCGGTTCTTTGTTGGAATAATTCTAAGTATGCCTGCCCCGGACTTCAAGTAGTCGAGAACGATTCAAATGTAAGGAAGTGTGCGCATACCCCCTGCGCCATCTGCGCCCTTGCGGCCACGCCGCAGATTTCCGACAAACAATTATCTTGCCGAACCGCCCCATCATGAGCAGCAAATGACAAAGATCGACAAATCCCGCTTGCCGTCTCGCCACGTCACGGAAGGTCCCGAGCGCGCCCCGCATCGCTCCTACTATTACGCCATGGGGCTGACCGAGGCGGAGATCCATCAGCCCTTCGTCGGCGTCGCGTCCTGCTGGAACGAGGCCGCGCCCTGCAACATCGCGCTGATGCGCCAGGCGCAGTCGGCCAAGAAGGGCGTCAAGGAGAGCGGCGGCACGCCGCGCGAATTCTGCACCATCACCGTCACCGACGGCATCGCGATGGGCCATGAAGGGATGAAGTCGTCGCTGGTCAGCCGCGAGGTCATCGCCGACAGCGTCGAGCTCACCATGCGCGGCCATTGCTACGACGCGCTGGTCGGCATCGCGGGCTGCGACAAGAGCCTGCCGGGGATGATGATGTCGATGCTGCGCCTCAACGTGCCGAGCGTCTTCCTCTATGGCGGCTCGATCATGCCCGGCCGCTTCAAGGGCAAGGACGTCACCGTCGTCGACCTCTTCGAAGGCGTCGGCCAGTTCTCCGCCGGCAAGATGACGGCATGCGACCTGACCGAATTGGAGCGCGCGGCCTGTCCCGGCGCCGGGGCCTGCGGCGGCCAGTTCACCGCCAACACCATGGCCTGCGTCGCCGAGGCGATCGGCTTGGCACTGCCTTACTCGTCCGGTCCGCCCGCCGAAGTGCTGAGCCGCGACGACTTCGCGCTCAATGCCGGCAAGGCGGTGATGGATCTGCTGGCGAAGAACATCCGCCCGCGCGACATCGCGACCCGCAAGGCGTTCGAGAACGCCGCCCGCGTCGTCGCCGCCACCGGCGGCTCGACCAATGCGGCGCTGCATCTGCCGGCCATGGCCAACGAGGCCGGCATCAAGTTCGACCTGTTCGACGTCGCCGAGGTCTTCCGCTCGACGCCCTATCTCGCTTCGCTCAAGCCGGGCGGCCAGTTCGTCGCCAAGGACATGTGGGAGGCGGGCGGCGTGCCCATGCTGATGCGCGCCCTGCTCGACGGCGGCTATCTCCATGGCGACTGCATGACGGTGACCGGCAAGACGGTCGCCGAGAACCTCAAGGACGTGAAATTCAATCCCGATCAGAAGGTGATGCGCGACACCGCGAACCCGCTGGCGCCGACCGGCGGCGTGGTGGGGCTCAAGGGCAATCTCGCGCCCGAGGGCGGCATCGTGAAGGTCGCGGGCCTCAAGCACACCAGCCATCGCGGCCCGGCGCGCGTCTTCGAATGCGAGGAAGACTGCTTCGCCGCGGTCGAACGCCGCGACTATAAGGAAGGCGACGTGCTGGTCATCCGCTATGAGGGCCCCAAAGGCGGGCCCGGCATGCGCGAGATGCTCTCGACCACGGCGGCGATCTACGGCCAGGGGATCGAGAACATCGCGCTGCTCACCGACGGCCGGTTCTCGGGCGCGACGCGCGGCCTGTGCGTCGGCCATATCGGGCCCGAGGCGATGGATGGCGGTCCCATCGGTCTGCTTCGGGACGGCGACATCATCGTGATCGACGCCGACAAGGGCATCCTCAACGTCGAGCTCAGCGACGCCGAGCTCGCCGAACGCCGCAAGAGCTGGACGCCGAAGACGCCGTCGTTCCGCACCGGCGCGCTGGCGCGCTACGCGAAGAATGTAGGGCCGGCGCGCTATGGCGCCTTGACCACGCCCGGCGCGGACGAAGAGGTGCGCTGCTACGCGGATATTTGATCGCCGTTCTTCATGCCGTCATCGCCCGGCTTGTTGTTTTGTCCGGGCGATGACGATTGTTGGATTGCCGTTGGCAGTGGGTGGCCGACCACGCCGAAGACCGCACAGACCTCATCCCCGGCCACGACGTGACCTCGAAAAAGCTGCTACGCAACCCACGACCCTCGCGCTCGAGCAGCTCTCCGACAGATCTGGAAGCTGGCGACGCAGTGGTCAGCCGAACACCACCTTCTCCTCGCCGAAGAACAGCGGTGATTTGGGCAGGTCGATGAATTTGCGCTCATCCTCGAGCAATGCGAGGCCCGCCGCCTGCGCCTCCGCCGAGGTGTTCGTCACGATGTCGTCCAGCGAATCCCACCACAGCTCCGCCACGCCGTCGAACATCGCCGGCGCCTGGCGGCTGGCCGCGATCGCCGCGTTCATCGCCGCGCTGCCCGCATGCATCTGCACATAGCGCTTGATGCGCAGCACGGTGCGGTATCTGGCGACCAGCGGGGCATGGGTCTCGAACCAGTAGGTCTGGAAGGCCGCGCGGCTCAGATGCGGCAGGCGCCGCAGGCAGAAGGTGAGCTTGATCATCGGGTCCTCGCCGCGCCGTCCCTGCGGCGGATGGTGCGCCGGAAACCCTGGCTTTCCAAGCGTCGCGCTCTTGCCACGGTTCCCGATTAACCCTTTCCTGCGTTCGTCTCGACTTGGCACAGCTCCCTGCGCCACTGTCGGCTGGGCAGGGTTGGCAATGAAGCGTAGCTACGGCTGGGATCACGGCGAGGAGTACGGCTGGTTCATGTCCGCCGCGCTCGTGCCGCTGGCGTTTGCCGTCCTGGCGCTGACGATCGCGCATCTGCTGGTCGCGCGCTACGACTGGAAGCGTGCCTCGGGCGAGCTTCCCGCGCCCCTGACCGCGGCGGCTGCGGGCGTGCCCGTGCTGGGCGCCGCCATCGGCGACGTCCCCGACGATGCGAGCCTCGACGCACTGCGCCACGAGCTCGATGCGCGGATTTCCGGCCTGCCGTGGCGGCACGCGCTGGTCCGCCGCAGCGGCGCGCCGCTCGCCATCCGCAGCCTGTTCTTTCCCTTCAACACGGCGAACGAGGCGCAAGGCTTCTGTGCGCATCTCGCGGCGCTGCTGCCCGATTGCGGCACGGTCGTCGCGCGCAGCGGCGAGCTGACGACCTTCGACCAGCGTCCCGCGCCGCTCGCCCGTCTCGGCATCCATGCCTATGGCGGCGGGACGCGGCTGGTCTACGTGCCCCGGACCGTCATCGTGCAGGCGCCGGCGCCGCCGCCGAAGCTCGTCTTCGTCCCTGCGCCGCCGGCACCGCAGGTCGTCACCCGGACGGTTGTGGTCCACGATCCTGCACCGCCGCCCAGAACCATCGTGGTGCAAGCGCCTGTGCCGCCGCCCAAGATCGTCTATCTGCCGGCACCCGCGAAGCCGGCGCCGCCGCCGCAAAGCGTCGCGAACGCCCAGGCACCGCTGCGGCTGCAGCCGGGCGTCGGCGCCGGCGACGTGCATTACCCCGAGCAGCAGATCTGGCTGTCGACCCAGTACCGCCCGGGCGATCCGCGCCTGATCAGCATCGTCGGCGCCGGCGACGTAATGATGGGTTCGATCGGCACGGGCCTCAACCCCGCGCTCCGGCCCGGCGTCGACGTCGCGACGCTGGTCGGCAACGACCTCGCCGGTCTCTTCCGTCACGCCGACGTTGCTTTCGTCAATCTCGAAGGGCCGCTCTATGAGGGTCCGCAAGGCACCGGGAAATCCTGCGCCGACTGCTTCGCCTTCCACGGCCCGACCTTCTACGCCGGCATCTTGCGCAGCTTCGGCATCGACGTGGTGAGCCTCGCCAACAACCACAGCGGCGATTATGGCGAAGCCGGGCGCGACTCCACCATGGCGGCCCTGCGCGAGAACGGCATCGCCTATGGCGGCCTCGACCGCGACGGGGCGCGGGCCGGCGAGCTGGTCCTGCCCAATGGCCGGAGTTTCGCGATGATCTCCTTCGCGCCCAACAACGGCACGCTCAACATCAACGATCTGGCGCGCGCCGCCCAGCTCGTGCGCGATCTCAAGAAGACGCACGACTACGTCATGGTCTCCTTCCATGGCGGCGGCGAGGGCTGGACCTATGTCCATGTGAAGCCCGGCCCGGAGACCTTCGTCGGCGAGAACCGTGGCAATGTCATCGCCTTCGCGCACGCCGTGATCGACGCCGGCGCCGACATCGTGATCGGGCAGGGGCCGCATGTGCCGCGCGCCGTCGAGCTCTACAAGGGCCACCTCATCGCCTACAGCCTGGGGAATTTCTGGACCTATTCGGGGGTGCAGACCTACGCCGTGTCGGGCCTCGGTCCGGTGCTCGAGGCCTGGGTCACGCCGGAGGGCAGCACCGCCGGCTTCACGATCCACTCGACCCGCCAGGCGGGGCTCGGCGTGCCGCATCTCGACCCGCTCGACGAGGCGGCGCGCTACATGCTGTACCTGACCCGCAGCGACTTTCCCGCCACCAGCGCCGCGCTGGCCGGCCACCGCATCGTGGCGTCGAACGACGGCGCCTGAGTCTTCAGTGCGCCTCCGGCGGCGGCGCGTCGTTCGAGAGCGCGGCCGTCCGCGCGAAAGGCACGATCGCCAGGGCGCACACGAACAACCCCGCCAGCAGGTAGAACACGTCCTGGAACGCCTGCGCGAGCGCTTGCTGCGCCACGAACTGCGCGATCTCGCCCGACAGCACGAGCTGCGCATGCGCCGCGTCGGCGCCGAGCCCGCCCAGCCGCTGGACCACGCCCGCGAGCAGGCCGGTATTGCCCTGCGCCAGCGCCTCGCCGAAACGTTCGGCATGGATGCGGCCATAGTCCTGCAGCAGGGTCGAGGCGATCGCGATGCCGATCGCCCCGCCCAGGTTGCGCATCAGGTTGAACAGGCCCGACGCGAAGCGCAGCTCCGACGGCGGCACCCCGTTCAGCGCCATGCCGACCGCCGGCACGATGCACAGCAGCATCGCGAAGCCGCGGATCGCCTGCGGCCAGAACAGTTCCCAGAAGCCCCATTGCGGCGTGATGCCGGAGAACAGCCAGCACGCCAGCGCGAACAGGCTGAAGCCCGCGGCGATCACCACCCGCTGGTCCACCACCGTGGTCAGCCGCGCCGCCAGCGGCGCGCTGAAGGTCATGAAGATGCCGGTGACGAACACCGTCGTGCCGATGTCGAGGCTCGAATAGCCGCGCACCCGGCCCAGGAAGATCGGCGTCAGATAGGTTGCGCCGTAGAGCCCGATCCCGATCACCAGGTTGAGGACGCAGGCCATCGCGAAGGTCGGCCGGCGGAACGGGCTGAGCTTCAGCACCGGCGTCTTGGAGAAGAACGAGCGCTCGAAGAACACCAGCGCGCCGACCACGGAGATCCACGCCACCGTCATGATGGTCGGATCCTCCAGCCACTGATGGCGCGGCCCTTCCTCCAGCACATATTGCAGGCAGCCCAGGAACACCGCGAGCGAGATCACGTGCAGCCAGTCGATCCGCTTGAGCATCCCCAGATTCGGCTCGTCCACCTTGCCGAGCAGCGGCAGCGCGATGGCGATGAACAGTCCGGGGACGATGTTGATGAAGAACAGCCAGTGCCAGCTCAGCGTGTCGGTGATCCAGCCGCCCACGCTCGGCCCGAGCGTCGGCGCCAGGGTCGACACCATGCCCAGGATCGCCGGGATCATCGCGCGCTGCGTGCCGGAGAACATCGCGAACCCGGTCGCGAACACCGTCGGCACCATGGCGCCGCCGACGAAGCCCTGGATGGCGCGGAACAGCGTCATGGACTGGATGCTCCACGCCATCCCGCACAGAAGACTCGACAGCGTGAACAGCACGGCCGAGGCGGTGAACAGCCAGCGGGTCGACAGCGCCTGGCTCAGATAGGCCGCCAGCGGGATCATGACGATCTCCGCCATCAGATAGGCGGTCTGGACCCAGGCGATCTCGTCCGGTCCGGCCGACAGGCCGGCCTGGATGGAGTTCAGCGAGGCCGCGACGATCTGGGTGTCCAGCAGCGCCATGAACTGGCCGAACGCCATGATTCCAAAGATCAAAAGCTTCCGGTTGTGGCTGTAGCCGGCCATCGGCGAAGGGGCCGGGACGGCCAGTGCGGCGGCACTCATCGGGACCCCTTGACGGATTATATTACGAGCATCATATAAATCGACGACCGAGGGACTACAAGATGCGCTACGGCCAAAGCCACAAGGAAGAGACCCACAAGGCGCTGCTCAAGATCGCCGCGGGGCAATTGCGCGAGCTGGGACCCGACCGGCTGTCGGTCGGTGCGGTGATGAAGGCGGCCGGCCTGACCCATGGCGGCTTCTACGCCCATTTCAAATCCAAGGACGCGCTGCTCGACGAGACGCTGGTGGAGATTTTCGACGGCTCGAAGCGGCGTTTCGCGCGGCTGCTGGAAGGCCTGCCGCCGCGCCACGCGCTCGCGACCTATATCGACTTCTACGTCGCCGAGAGCCACCGCGACAATCCGGCCCGGGGCTGTGCCATCACCGCGCTCAACTCCGAGATGCCGCGCCAGTCGAAGCGGTTCCGCGCCCGGTTCGAGAGCGGCGTGCGCGGCCTGTCCGACCTCCTCGCCGAGCGCATCGCCGCTGCCGGCATCCCGGATGCCGAGAAGCTTGCGCCTTCGCTGCTCGCCGCGATGGCGGGGGCGGTGGCGCTGTCGCGCTCGATCTCCGACCGCACTCTGTCCGACGAGCTTCTGGCCTCGACCCGCGCCGGCATCAAGGCGCGCCTCGGCCTCACCGAACTGTCCCTTGCCAGCGAGACCCTGCAATGACCCAAACCGCCGCAATCGCCGAGCCCTCCGGCCTCGAGCAGATCCGTTCGCTGCTGGACGGTACGTCGAACTGGCGCGGCATCGCGCATCTGCTGGATTTCAAGCCGATCGAGGTGGAGGAGGGCTATGTCGTCTTCGAAGGTCATCCCACGAAGAGCGTCTATAACCCTATCGGCACGGTGCATGGCGGCTACGCCGCCACGCTGCTCGATTCCGCCATGGGATGCGCCGTGCATACGCGCACCAAGGCCGGGCAGGGCTACACGACGCTGGAGCTCAAGGTCGCGTATCACCGGGCGCTGAGCGACGCGTCCGGCCCGGTCCGCGCCGAGGGCCGGGTGCTCTCCTTCGGCCGCCGCGCCGCCTTCGCGGAGGGCCGCCTGCTCGACAAGGACGGCAAGCTCTGCGCCTCCGCCACCACGACCTGCCTGGTGTTCGACAAATGACCGCCGTGACCCTCGAAGACACCATCGCCCGTCCCGCCGGGCTCGGCGGCCGCCTGCGCAACCTGCCGCGCCGCGCGCTGCTCGTGGCCGGCGCCGCCATCGTGCTGGCGCTCGCCGGCGCCTGGTGGATCGCGCTTCCGCCCTCCAGCGTCACGACCGACGATGCCTATCTGAAAGCGGATTCGACGCTGATCGCGCCGAAGGTGCATGGCCTGGTCGCCGCCATCCTGGTGCGCGACAACCAGCATGTGCGCGCCGGCCAGCCGCTCGTCCGGCTCGACGACGACGATTACCGCCAGGCCGTCTCGGCGGCGGAGGCGGACATCCAGACCGCCCAGGCCGCGCTCGACCAGTTCGCCGCCCAGCGCAATCTCGCCGCCGCCAATGCCGCCGCGGCCCAGGCCGCGATCCGCGCCTCGGATGCCGAGAGCGTCCGCGCCGCCGCCGACCGCCGCCGCTTCGACACGCTGGTCGCCAATGGCGACATCTCGCGGCAGCAGGCCGAGCAGGCGCGCGCCACCGCGCTCAGCGCCGCCGCCGATGCGGACAAGAGCCGCGCCGGCTTCGCCGCCAGCGAGGCGCAGGTCACGGTGGTCGACAAGACCCGCGGCCAGCTTCTCGCCGCTCTCGCGCGCGCCCGCGCCTCGCTCGTCCTGGCGCGGCAGAATCTCGAGCACACCATCGTGCGCGCGCCGATCGACGGCGTGGTCGGCGACCGCCAGGCCCAGATCGGCGAATACGTCCAGCCCGGGACGCAGCTTCTCACCCTGGTGCCGATGGACACGATCTATGTCGTGGCGAACTTCAAGGAGACCCAGACCGCGCGCATGCTGGCCGGCCAGAAGGCCCGCATCACCATCGATGCGCTCTCCGGTGAGACGCTCGACGGCGAGGTGGAGAGCTTCGCGCCTGGCTCGGGCTCCGAATTCTCGCTGCTGCCCTTCGAGCCCGCCACGGGCAATTTCACCCGTATCGTCCAGCGCGTCCCCGTCCGCATCCGCCTGCTGGCCGGCCAGCCCGACGTGACCCGTCTGCGCCCCGGCCTGTCGGCGAATGTGCAGGTGGATTTCGCGCGGTAACTTTTCCTCCCCCGAGGTTACGGGGGAGGGGAGCAAATCGCGCAGCGATTTGGTGGAGGGGGCAAGCGCCATATCTGAAACGCGTTTCGTTTTCGCTGGCACTTGGCTGCCCCCCTCCGCCTCGCTTCGCTCGGGACCTCCCCCGTAAAAACGGGGGAGGAACCACGTTTGACTCCCCTCCCTGCCATCCTACACAGGGCCATGTATCGGCTCGAACCGATTCGCCGTCGTCGCAGGCCAAGGCCGCCGCGCGCGCTGTTGCGCGGCGCCGACGCGGCGTTCTGCGTGTTGCTGTTGCTCGCCGCCGCCGTGGGCGGCAGTCGCGCCGTCGCGGGCATCCCCGCGCTGCTCGCCGCCATCCTGCCGCCCGGCGTCACGCCGGCCCAGGCCGATGACTCGCCCGGCGCGCCCTTCGTCGCGCTGCGCCTCGACCGGCCCATCACGGCCAGCCGTTTCACGCCACAGCTGCTCTATCCGCTCGTCGCCCACGACGTCCCCGCTTGGCTCATCGCGCATGCGCCGGCGCCGCAGCCGCGTCTACGCGCCGAGCCGCCGCCGCCCGGTCCGCCCAAGGTCGCCATCGTGATCGACGATCTCGGCGCCGATCTCGCGCGTACCGACCGCGCGCTCGCGCTGCCCCGGCCGGTGGCGCTGTCTTTCCTGCCTTACGCCGACGCGACGCCGTGGTTGGCGGCCGAAGCCGAGCGGGCCGGGCATGACGTCCTCGTCCACATGCCGATGGAGGCCGAAGGCGAGCACGATCCGGGCCCGCTCGCGCTCACTGTCGGCCTCGCGCCGGACGAGATCCGCCGCCGCCTCGACGCCGCTCTGCAGCGCGTGCCCGGCGCCGTCGGCCTCAACAATCACATGGGCAGCCGTTTCACCGCCGGTCGGGACGGCCTGATCCCGGTGGCCGAGGATCTCGCGGCGCGCCATCTCTTCTTCTTCGACTCCCGCACCACGCCGGCGACCCAGGTCGTGGCGGTCTCGCATGCCTTCGGCGTCGCCAGCACCGGCCGCGACGTCTTCCTCGACGACGAGCAGACCGCGACCGCCGTCGACGCCCAGCTCGCCGAGCTGGAAGCCAAGGCTCGTGCGCAAGGCGTCGCGATCGCCATCGGCCATCCCCATGACGTGACGCTGGCCGCGCTCGCCGCCTGGACCGCCCGTGCCGGCGCCCGCGGGTTCGTCCTGATCCCGCTCCCCGACGCGATCCGCCTCAAGACCGAACGCGAAGCCCGGCTGGCGCTGGCCGGCCCGCGCTAGCGAGCGTCAAGACCGGATGAAGGCGAGCAGGTCGGCATTGATCATCTCCGCATGCGTCGTCGGCATGCCATGCGGCAGGCCGGGATAGGATTTCAGCGTCCCGTGCTTCACCAGCTTGACCGACCGCGCGCCCGTCGTCGGGAACGGGCATATCTGGTCGTCCTCGCCATGCATCACCAGCACCGGCACGTCGATCGCCGCCAGGTCGTCGAAGAATTCCGTCTCCGACAGCACCCGCACGCACTCCCATTGCGCGATCGCGGCGCCCATCATGCCCTGCCGCCACCAATTGTCTCGGATGCCCTGCGAGACCGCCGCGCCCGGACGGTTGAAGCCGTAGAACGGGATCGTGATGTCCTGGTAGAATTGCGAGCGGTGGTTGGCGGTGCCGTCGCGGATGCCGTCGACGACCGCCTTGGGAACGCCGTCGGGATTTCGCGCCGATTGCATGAAGGTCGGCGGAATGGCGCTGATCAGCACCGCCTTCTTCACGCGGCCCTTGCCGTATTTCGCGACATAGCGGGCGACTTCGCCGCCGCCGGTGGAATGGCCGATATGAACGGCGTCTTTCAGGTCGAGCGTCTTGACGACTTCGAAGGCATCCGCCGCATAGGTGTCCATGTCATGGCCGTTTGCGGTTTGCGTCGAGCGGCCATGGCCACGGCGGTCATGCGCGATGACGCGATAACCCTGGCTTAAGAAGAACATCATCTGGCTGTCCCAATCGTCGGCGCTCAGCGGCCAGCCGTGGTGGAAGAACAGCGGCTGCGCGGCCTTCGAACCCCAGTCCTTGTAGAAGATTTCCGTGCCGTCCTGCGTCGTGACCATGCCCATCGATGTGACTCCCGTGAACTGCCGCGCGAAGCGGCGTGCGGCCATTCAAATATCGGGACGTGCGCGGCGTCGCGTCGGATCGTGCGGTCCTTGGTCGCTTTATGCTTCCTGCCCGGAATTAGCGGGATGGAAGGATGCCCTTGGCGTGCTCGCGGGCGAATTGCGCCGGCGTGCAGCCTTCATGGGCGCGAAAGCGGCGCGTGAAATGGCTCTGGTCGGCAAACCCCACGGCTTGGGCGATCGCGGCCAGAGACAGCTCGGCGCCGGCGATCAGCAGCTTGGACTGGTCGATCCGCGCCCGCTCCACATAGCGGGCGGGCGAGATGCCGACATGGCGCTTGAACACGCGGCCGAAGTGGAAGCGGCTCAGCCCCGCCGCGCCGGCCAGCTCGCGAAGCGAGATCGACCGATGGGGATGGCCTTCGACATAGGCGATCGCGCGCCGGATCGCCGCGACTTCGACCGTGGCTGTCGCGCGATCCTCCATGCCGGTCGCATTGGTGTAGGCGCGCAGCATATGCGTGCTCAACGCGAGCGCGAGCCCATCGATCAGCAGGTCCTGGGCCGGATGCGCCGCGCGGTTCAGCTCGATCCTGAAGATCGCCCCGATATGCTCGATGACGGGATCACGCATGTAAGGGACATCGGCGAATTCGAACGCTTTCTGGCTGGCCTTGCGCAGCTCGAAGGCCATCTCGTCCATCCTGTCGGGGGAAAGCCGTATATCGAGATGGGCCGGCGCCCAGCCGTTCCAACGCGACTTTCGTGCGACCGGCAGGACAGCGATGTCCCCGACGCGCGACGGACTGACGAACGACCTGCCGCAGGCTTCCCGCCGGATCGTGGCTGCGCTCCCGGTGTTCAAGGAGATTTTCACGTGGTCCCGCGGCGGCGAACGCAGGTCCTCGATGAAGACGGCGTCATACTCGTTGATCTGCACGCCTTCCCACGACCGGCCGGTGCTTGTCGCCTTGAGGGGGAAGACGCGAAGCAGGTCCCGCTGGACTTCTTCGATCGTCAAGCCCGCCGTCCCGCGATACTCCGGCATCGCCAACTCCAAGGTGACGTTCAGGCTAGCCGGATCGGCGCAAGAAATGAACCCGCATGGGCGTGAAACCGCTCAAGCGTTTCACCGGCCTGAAGCTTGGAAATGAACCCGGACTACTGCCCGCGCTTGCCGGCCGTCGCGAAGCGCACCGCTTCTTCCGCCGCCATCATCAGCGCCTTGGCCTTGTTGACGGTCTCCTGGTACTCGGCCTCGGGCACGCTGTCGGCGACCACGCCGCCGCCGGCCTGGACGTACATCGTGCCGTCCTTCACCACGGCGGTGCGCAGCACGATGCAGGTGTCCATCGAGCCGTCCGCCGCGAAATAGCCGACCGCGCCCGCATAGACCGCGCCGCGCTTCTCGGTCTCGAACTCGTCGATCAGTTCCATGGCGCGGATCTTGGGCGCGCCCGACAGCGTGCCGGCCGGCAGGCCCGCCGCCAGCGCATCGACTGCGTCCAGCCCGTCGCGCACCTTGCCCTCGACATTCGACACCAGGTGCATCACATGGCTGTAGCGCTCGATGAAGAAGCTGTCGGTGACCTTGACCTCGCCGGTCTTGGCGACGCGGCCGACATCGTTGCGCCCGAGGTCCACCAGCATCAGGTGCTCGGCGCGCTCCTTCGGATCGCTCATCAGCTCCTCGGCGAGCGCGGCGTCTTCCGCCGGCGTCTTGCCGCGCGGCCGCGTCCCCGCGATCGGCCTGATCGTGACCGTGCCGTCGCGCAGCCGCACCAGGATCTCCGGGCTCGATCCCACGATGGAGAATCCCGGAAACGCCAGATTGTAGAGGAAGGGCGAGGGATTGAGCCGCCGCAGCGCGCGATAGAGTGCGAAGGGCGGCAGGGTGAACGGCCGGCGGAAGCGCTGGCTCGGTACCACCTGGAACACGTCGCCGGCCCGGATGTATTCCTTGGCGCGCTCGACGATCTCCAGATACGCCGCATGCGTCGTGTTGGATTCGATGGGCCCCAGCGCCGGCAGGTCGTCCGCCGGCCGCGGGCTCGCCGGGGCAGGGCGCTCCAGGTCGTCGATCGTGTCCTGCAGCCGCTCGTTCGCCCGGGCATAGGCGGCACGGGCGTCGACTCCCTTGTCCGGCCAGACCGGTGTGACGATGAGGATCTCGTCGCGCACAGTGTCGAACACCGCGACGATGGTCGGGCGCAGCAGGATCGCATCGGGCAGGCCGAGCGGATCGGGCGGCACGTTCGGCAGCTTCTCGATCAGCCGCACCATGTCGTAGCCGAGATAGCCGAACAGGCCGGCCGCCATCGGCGGCAGGCCGGCGGGCAGGTCGATGCGGCATTCGGCGATCAGCGCGCGCAGCGCCGCGATCGGCTTGTCCGCCAGCGCGTCGGGCACGAAATGCCCCGCCTCGGCCCGCGCCTGCCGGTTGATCTCGCAGCGTCCGTCGCGGCAGCGCCAGATCAGGTCCGGCTTGAGGCCGATGATGGAATAGCGGCCGCGTGCCTCGCCACCCTGCACGCTCTCGAACAGGAACGCGTTCTCGCGCCCCTCGCCGAGCTTGAGGAAGGCGGAGACCGGCGTCTCGAGATCGGCGATCAGCCGGGTGTAGAGGACCTGGGGACGGCCATTCTCATAAGCCCGCGCGAAGGCGGGGAATTCGGGTTCGCTTGCCATCGACCGCTCACGACCCCGATCCCGAATTGCCGACCGTCGAGTCGACCAAGGCTTGATTGACCTTCTTGCCGTCGCGTTGCTGCACGGCCTGCGCCAGCGCGATGGTGATGTCCGACGCGATCTCGCCGCCGAGCTGGTACACGCCGCGCTGATAGCCGAGATTCTCCTCCGGCGGCAGCGGGTGGCCGATGCCCGATACCCGCGCGATGACGAAATTGCCGTCCATCGTCGGCGCGAAGATCGCCTTGCCGGCCGGCGCATCGTAGAGCGCGCGCACGACGAGCGCGTTGAGCACCATGTCGCTGGTGCCGCGGTTGAGCGCGGGGCTGGACTGCACCGGCGCGCCGAGCGCCGCCGCGACAGCCTTCAGCGAGTGCTGCGCATTGGCCTGCGCCGTCAGCGCGACCGCCTTGGCGCGGAGCAGCTCGACTTTCTTTTCCGCGAGCCAGCGCGCGGTCGCCAGCGCCCGCACCGCGTCGAGCGGCTTGGGCTTGGGCGGCGTGATGCCTTCGACCTTGATGGCGAAATAATGCAGGCTGTCCTGGGTCGGGAACGGATCGCCTTCGTCGCCGGCCTCCGCCTTGAAGATCGCCGCGAGGAGTTCGGGATTTGCCGGGGTCAGCACCTTGCTGCCGTCCGGCGCCAGGCCCTGCTCGTCGACCGCGGCGAGATGGACGAAATGCATGCCCGATTTGCGGGCCGCGTCCGCCATGCTCAGCCCGTCATTGACCGCTTCGCCATAGGCGTTGGAGATGTCGGTCATCTTGTCGACCGCGATCTTGCGCTGGAGGATCGCCTTCACCTCGTCATGGCTCTTGGCGCTGCCCGGCGTGATCTTGGCGACATGCATCAGCACCCAGCCGAACGTGCTCTTGACCGGCGCGCTGATGCCGCCGTCCGGCAGCGCGAAGAACGCCGCCGCGCGGGCCTTGTCGAGGTCGTCCGCGACCACGTCGCCGATCTTGTAGTCCGCCGGCTTCAGCTTGCGCTCCGTCGCCAGGGCATCGAAGGATTTGCCGCCGTCCAGCGCCGCCTTGGCGGCCTTGGCGTCGGCTTCCGAGGGGAATTGGATCTGCTCGAGGGTGCGCCTCTCCGGCACGATATAGGCGGCCTTGTTGCCGTCGATCTCGGCCTGGATCTGCTTGTCCGTCACCGCGATGCCGGGTGCCAGATCCTCGGCGTTGATCGCGACATAGCTGACCGTGCGGTATTCCGGCGTCGAGAAGCGCTCGGGATGCGCCTTCACATAGGCGGCCAGCACCGCGTCGTTCGGCGGCGGCACTTCGCCCAGCGAGGCCGGCGTCACCACGACATATTCGGCCGCCCGCACCTCGTTCACATAGGAGAAGATCGCGCGCGCGTAATCGGCCGGCATCTGGAAGCCGCCTTCGACGCCGCGCAGCATCTGGCCGCGCGCCACGTCCTTGCGGGAAACCTCGACGAACTCCTTTTCCGTGTAGCCGGCCTGGTTGATCGCGCGCAGGAAGACGTCGTGGTCGAAGCCGCCGAGCGGGCCGTTGAAGGCGCTGATCGCGTGGATCTGCTGGCCGACCCGCGCGTCGCTCGCGGTCAGCCCCAGGCTGGCCGTCATGTTGTCGAGCGCGGTCGCCAGCATCATGCGGTCCAGCACCTCTTTGCCGATCGCCTTCGTCTGGTCCGGCGTCAGGGCGGTCCGCTGGTTGCGCACCGCATTGTGGAAGTCGCGCGTGAACATCGCGACGTTCACCTTGTTGGAGCCAACCTTGAACACGGTGTCGTCCGTGCTGCCCCGGAAGATGTCGGCGACGCCCCACACCACGAAGCTGAGCGCCAGCGCTCCCAGGAAGATGGAGGAGACGATCGACTTCGAGAAATTGCGCATTTGCTGAAGCATGGGACTTCCGGTTTTACAGGGGCTTGGCTGGGAAAAGCGGCGGATGATAGGGAGGGGGTGGGCTAAGGGCAAGGCATGCCATGCTGCAGGATTGGACGGGATTTTTCGCCGCGGAGCTCGGCGCGTCGGCGGCGCTGGCGGGCCTCGTGATCGTCGCGATCTCGATCAATATCGCCCGCATCCTCGCCGACCCGGTCCTGCCCGGCCGGGCGGCCGAGACGCTGGTCGCGCCGACCGGGGTCCTGATCCTCTGCTCCTTCGCGCTGGTGCCCGGCCAGGGCAGGGCGATGCTCGCGGCCGAGATTCTCGTGACGGGCGCGGCCATGGGTCTGGTGCCCGCGCTGATCATCGGGCATGCGCTGCGCCGCGGCGTCGACAACGGCTACGCCCTGCGCCGGCTCGTGCTGGCCGGCATGTGCTTCCTGCCATTCGTGGTCTCGGGCGGCCTCCTGCTGGCGGGCGTGCCCGGCGCATTGTACTGGACGGTGCCCGGCGTGGTCCTGTCGCTGCTCGCGACGGTGCTGAATGCCTGGGTCCTGCTTGTCGAAATCCTGCGTTGAGGACGCGATGAATCAACTGATCGCCGGAAACTGGAAGATGAACGGGACGGCCGCCTCCCTGGCCGAGCTCGAAGCGCTGGCCGTTGCGCTGAAGGCGACGCCGGCCCCTTGCGACGTCCTGATCTGCCCGCCCGCGACGCTCGTCGCGCGCGCCGCGGCGGCGGCGTCCGGCAGCGCCGTCGCGATCGGCGGCCAGGATTGCCACGCCGAGGCCGCGGGCGCCTTCACCGGCGACATCAGCGCCGAGATGCTGCGCGACGCCGGCGCGACCGCGGTCATCGTCGGCCATTCCGAGCGCCGCCAATATCACGGCGAGAGCGACGCCGCCGTCGCCGCCAAGGCTAGGGCCGCCTGGCGCGCCGGCCTCGTCGCCATCATCTGCATCGGCGAGACGGAAGCCGAGCGCGACGCCGGCCGTGCCTATGACGTCTGCAAGACCCAGCTCGCCGGCAGCGTGCCGCCGGGCGCGACCTCGTCGAACACCGCCGTGGCCTATGAGCCCGTCTGGGCGATCGGCACCGGCAAGACGCCGACGACGCCCGAGATCGCGCAGATGCATGCGCATATCCGGGCCTGCCTGGGGCTGCCGCTGCGCATTCTGTACGGCGGCTCGGTGAAGCCCGGCAACGCGAAGGAGATCCTCGCGCTGCCCGATGTCGGCGGTGCCTTGGTCGGCGGCGCCAGCCTCAAGGCGGCCGATTTCCTTACAATTGTAGAGGCCGCCCGGGCGCCCTCTTAACCCAGTTTTCCCACCGTTTCTTAACGCGCCGCGTGGCATTTCTTACGCGATCGAAACGATTTTGGCGGCGCGCCGATGAGCCGGCTGGCTTACGAAACGACGGAGACGCTGATCTACGATCCGGTGGCCGCCAACCGGACGGCGACCCGCGCCGCGCTCTACACGCTGGGCTTCCGGCGCATCGAGACCGTCGCGACGCTGGACGCGTTCTCCGACGCGATCCGCCGCCGCCCGCCGGATCTCGCGCTGTGCGAAAGCCAGGGCGCCGACAATCTTCTGTGCCGGCTGATCCAGGAACTGCGTCAGGGCACGGGCGGCTACAATCCCTTCATCGTCATCATCGTGACGGCCTGGGAGAAATCCGCCACGCTCGTCACCCGCGTCATCAATTCCGGTGCCGACGACCTGTTGCTGCGTCCGTTCTCGACCGCGCTTCTGGGACAGCGCATCTGCGCCCATGTCGAGCGCCGCAAGGGCTTCGTCGTCACCAGCGACTATGTCGGGCCCGACCGCCGCAAGGACGTGATCCGTCCCTCCTCGCTCGAGCTGTTCGATCCGCCGAACTCGCTCAAGATGAAGGCAAAGGAGCGCCTGTCGTCCGAAGAGGCCAGCGTGCGCCTGGACTGCGAATTGCGCGCCGCCCGCGAACTGCTCAACAACGAGAAGCTGCGCCGCGACGGTTTCCAGATATCGGTCCTCTGGCGCCTGATGCAGGAGCACATCCCCGGCGCGATGACCTACACCCAGGAGCTCGAGAAGATCGCCTCGCTCTGCAAGGGCGTGGCGCGGCGCTGCCGCGACGGCGATCTCGAGCCGGCGGTGGAATGGTGCGAATCCGTCATGGCGGCGGTCGAAGGGCTGATGGCGGGGGTCGACCGCAACGCCGCGATGCACCTGCTGGGCCATGCCGCGCTCAGCCTCAACCACGTCTTCCACCCCGAGAAATCGACCAGCGACATCCTGACCGAGATCGATGCGACCGTGGCGATCATCCGGGCCCGCACCCTGTCCGAAGCCTCCGTCGCGGCCCGGTAGGCCGGGTTTGGGCCTCCCGCTTCCCTCCGGCGCCGGTTTCGTCTATTGAGCGCCCCCTGAACGCGGCCCGTCGGCCGCCTGGAGAACCGTCCGTGCAGACCCTTTTGCTCGCCGTGGAAGTCCTGGTTGCGATGGGACTGATCATCACCGTCCTGCTGCAGCGCTCCGAGGGCGGCGCGCTGGGCATGGGTGGCGGCGGCTCGGGCATGGGCGGCCTGTTCTCGCCCCGCGGCGCCGCCGATACGCTGACCCGCGCCACCACGATCCTGGCGGCGCTGTTCTTCCTGACTTGCCTCGGCCTCAACCTGCTGGCGCTCCACGGCCGCGACGAGCGCTCCTTCCTTGAGGCGCCCAGCACCAGCGCGCCGGTCAAGCCGGTCCCGCTGCCCAGCGGCGGCCCGGCCGTCCCGATCCGCCACTAGACCGTTTCCCTCAGAACCCCGCGGACTTGCCGGGCCGCGCCTCGCGGATCCGGTTGAGGAACGCGAGCACGTCGGTGTCGGGCGGCTCGTCCACGCCCCTGCCGTCGCCCGGCGCCGTGAGCTCGGCGAGCGAGAAGTCCATCCGCGCTTCATAGGTCCGGTCGAGCTGGTTGCGCAGCTTCTGCTCCGCCGCATACCAGGCCCGCTTGGCTGCACCGTCGGAACAGGTCGCCAGCTCGGCGGCGTCGCTGGCGCCCCAGCGCCGCTCGACGCATTGGTAGGGATCGAACGACATCGCGAACAGCCGCCGCCTCGCGTCCTCATAGCTCAGCGGCACCCCACTGCCGTCGCTGCGGACATAGCGGATCGTGCAGGCCGCCGTGTCGCGCCGGTAGGTGGCCAGCATGTCTCCGACCAGATCGTCGCCTTGATAGTCCAGATGCGGATCGCCGCCGCGCACATACATGACCGCGAAGCGCTCCACCGCGTCGCGCAGTTCCTTGAAGGCCGTCTTCAGCCGCGCATCGCGCGACGGCGAAGAGAACACCTCCCAATCGCCGTCCGTGCCGTAGATATTGGCCGGCAGCCGGTCGGGCTCCGGGCGGTGCTGGAGGCCGGCCGCGATGGCGATATCGACCGCCTGTACGCGATAGCGCAGGTCGTCGCAATTGGACTGCACCATCTCGTGCACCTCCTTCACCGGGTCGTAGCGCAGGTCGCCGTCGGTCGAGAGCCGGGCCCGGACATAATCGTAATAGCCGATCGTCTCGCCGTTCAGGGTAAAGGCGCCGCTCGCCCAGTTCGCATCGTCCGGCCGCGCGCCGTTGCCGTAGAATTGCTCGGTCGAGAAGTCGTCGATCTGGGCGTTGCGCGCCAGTTCGATATGCCCGCCGGTCAGCGTTCCGTCCGCCTGCCGCGTCGCGCCGACGAGGACCTGCGGCCGCCAGTTCTTGAAGCCGGCGCCGGCCCCCGGCACGGCGCGCGTGAACCGCAGATCGTAGATGCTGCGCGCCAACGAGAAGTCCGTATGAGAGTCGAAATAATGGATCCGCCCGTCGGGATCGACCCGGAAGACCACCGCGACATGGCCGTTGGGATCGTAGATCAGCGTCCCGGGCCGGATCGCGCCGCGCGCGATCGCGACCGGATAATGGTCCGGGAGCAGGGGAGTCTCGAGATCGGGATGGATGCGGTAGTTCGCCGACGACACCTCGTCGCGCATGCGGCTCAGGATATCCATGCCGCTCATGGTCCCGCTCGTCAGCTCGCGCCGGTAGGCGACGGCATTGCCGTTCGGGCTGTAGCGGAAGTCGGATGACGCGCCGCGCGGCACCACGCCGTCTTCGTAGGAGAACGGCAGGCCGCGTTTCCAGGCGAAATAGAAGCGCAGCAGATAGGTGAAATCCGCGCAGTCGAAATTGAACACGGCGCCCGGCGGATCGCTCAGGCGGAACGGATTGGCCGGACTGTGCAGGCAGGCGTCGACCGTGCGGCAGTCGGCCTCGCCCAGCGCCTGGACGAAATCGCGATAGCTGCGCTCGTCATCGGCCGACCAATGGTCGTAGCGGATCTGATAGAGCTGCGACGAAGCCGCGCGCCCCGGCACGGGCGCAAGAACCACGCAAAGCAACGCGACCCAAAGCCAACGCATCCTGTTCCCCAAAACCCCGTTCCGATGCGGGACGCTAGCGTGCCGCCGCCATTGCGCCAAAGCCGATTCGCGCCAAAAGGTTGCTGGCGGTCGCCCCGCCGTGAAACAAAGCGCAAAACCGCGCCGCCACCGGGCTCATGTGGATGGAATTGCCGTGCGTTTGCATGCGCCTAGCCCGTCTTGTCGCGCAATCGCCGCAGCGCGATTTTGCGCTTGAGTAGGCGACACTCTTTCGACATGTTGGCCTTCCATGGCGCGGTTGATCTTCATCACCGGCGGCGTGGTCTCTTCCTTGGGAAAAGGTCTTGCGTCCGCCGCACTCGGAGCTTTGTTGCAAGCTCGCGGGTACAAAGTCCGTTTGCGGAAGCTGGACCCCTATCTCAACGTGGATCCGGGGACCATGTCGCCTTTCCAGCACGGCGAGGTCTATGTGACCGACGACGGGGCGGAGACCGATCTCGACCTCGGCCATTACGAGCGCTTCACCGGCGTCTCGGCGGCGAAGTCGGACAACGTCACTTCGGGCCGCATCTACAGCCAGGTGATCGAGAAGGAGCGCAAGGGCGGCTATCTCGGCCGCACCGTGCAGGTGATCCCGCACGTCACCGACATGATCAAGGAGTTCGTCCTCACCGACATCGGCGACCTCGACTTCCTGCTGGTGGAGATCGGCGGCACGGTGGGCGATATCGAGGGCCTGCCGTTCTTCGAGGCGATCCGCCAGCTCCACAACGATCTGCCCTATGGCCAGACCGCCTTCGTGCACCTGACCCTGGTGCCCTATATCGAGGCCGCCGGCGAGCTCAAGACCAAGCCCACGCAGCACTCGGTCAAGGAACTGCGCGCCATCGGCATCCAGCCTGACATCCTGCTGTGCCGCGCCAGCCATCCGATCCCCGACGACGAGCGCCGCAAGATCGGCCAGTTCTGCAACGTGCCGGCGGAGCGGGTGATTCCCGCGCTCGACCTCGACACGATCTATCGCGTGCCCATGGCCTATCACGCGGCCGGCCTCGACACGCAAATTCTCAAGGTCTTCGGCATCACCGACGCGCCGCCGCCCGACCTGACGCGCTGGCAGCAGGTGCTCGACCGGGTGAAGAACCCCGAGGGCGAGGTGCGCATCGCGGTGGTCGGCAAGTACATGCAGGTCAAGGACAGCTACAAGTCGCTCTCCGAGGCGCTGGTCCATGGCGGCATCGCCAACAATGTGAAGGTCCATCTCGACTGGATCGACTCCGAGATTTTCGAACGGCCCGACGCCCCGGCCTTTCTCGAAGGCGTCAACGGCATCCTGGTGCCCGGCGGCTTCGGCGAGCGCGGCACCGAGGGCAAGATCCACGCGGTCAAGTTCGCGCGTGAGCGCAACGTGCCGTTCTTCGGCATCTGCTACGGCCTGCACATGGCGGTGATCGAGACCGCGCGCGACCTCGCCGGCCTCGAAGGCGCCGGCACGACCGAGATCGGCAAGCCCAAGCATCCCGTCATCGGCCTGATGACCGAATGGACGCTGGGCAATCAGAAAGTGACGCGCAGCGAAGAGAGCGACATGGGCGGCACGATGCGGCTCGGTGCTTATACCGCGGTGTTGACGCCGGGCAGCCGGGTCTCGGAAGTCTATGGCGGCGCCACCGAGATCAGCGAGCGCCACCGCCACCGCTACGAGGTCAACACCGAATACGCCAAGATGCTCGGCCGGCACGGCTTCGAGGTCAGCGGCTGGTCGCCCGACGGATTGTTGCCCGAGATCATGGAGATTCCGAACCATCCCTGGTTCATCGGCGTGCAGTTCCATCCCGAACTGAAATCCCGCCCGCTCGACCCCCACCCACTCTTCACCAGCTTCATCGCCGCGGCCGTGCAGAAGAGCCGGCTGGTTTAGGGCCGGATGTTCAAGACGAAAATTGCGGGTATTGAATTCTCCATAGCCGTGGCAGGCGGATCGGCTATTTCGCTCTATTCCGCCACCAGCGGCAGGCTCGTCGCCAGGCCGTTGAAATCCGTCCAGCACATCCGGTCGAAGTCGAACAGCTTGCAGACCTTCAGCGTGCGCCGGTATTCGTCGACCGACAGGACATATTCGGTGATCTCCGCGCCGAGCTTGGCCTTCAGCCGCGCCTGTTCCGCGGGCAGGGCATAGACCGGCACCGACGGGTTCACATGGTGCATCGTGTGCGCCATCACGTCCGAATAGAGCGGCAGGATGTCGATCGGCATCTTCACATGGACGGTGCCGCGGACATGCGCGTTGTTGGCGCGCCACGTTTCCTCGTCGGCGAACCACGGGATCTCGGGATAGGTGTGGTTGAGGTAGACCGTCACCGCCGCGAGATAGCTCCACACCGCGAAGGGCACGGCCCAGCCGACCGCGGCGACCTGCCAGAGCGGCCGCGCCGGGGCCACCAGATGGCCGGCCAGCAGGATCGTCCCGATCAGCGCCGCGCCGCCCAGAAACACGAACAGCGAATCCGCAACATGGCTGCGCCATTCGCGCCGCGCCAATTTCGACACGGGGAGCAGCAGCATCGGCAGCCAGATTTCGGTGTGATAATAGAGCACCGGCCCGAAGCCGCTGCGATAGACGCGCTCCAGCCAGCGCCGCGCCGGCGACGCCGCGCGATATTCCCGGACGCTCATCGGCGCCCAGACCGGATCGAAGCCCTTGAGGTTGGTCCGCCCGTGATGCCGCTTGTTGTGCGCCAGCCGCCACAGGCTCGCCGAATGGAGGACCGGCAGGAAGGCGATGCGCCCCAGCCATTTGTTCCAGCGCGGCGACGGCATGAGCGCGCCGTGGCAGCAGTCGTGCCCGACGATGAACACCATGGCGATGAACACGCCATTGGCGATGGCGAAGACGAGGTTGAGCGCGAGCGGGAAGGGCGCCAGCGCGCCTGCCAGCGTCGCCAGGTAGAACGCGCCATAGCCCGCGAACAGCGTCATGCCCTGCGTGAAGCTGCGCACCGGTATGGCCGCTTTGGCGGCGGCGGGCGCATGCAGGATATCTGGCGCCGCGATGCTTGCGGCGTCGGCCATGTCCACCAGGAACCCCGTCGTGTTTTTCCGGGGCTAGTCTGGGTCGGCTGGGATAATGAAGGCTTAGGAAACGCGGTTACCGCGCGTGAAGGTTAACCGGGCCTTGCGCGGAAAGAACAGGCGGCGCTGCGGACTGGAACCGGAAATCCCGCCAGCCATCGGCTTGCGGATCGTAGAGCTTGCAGGTCCGCGTCAGGCGCCAGTGATAAGCCGGCGTCCAGTGCACCACCAGCACGTCGCTGCGTATGCTTTCGAGGCTCGCCTGCGCCGCCTTCAGCGAATACATCGGGATGATCGGGTTCAGGTGATGCGCCGTGTGCTGCATCAGGCGGTGGAACAGCAGGTCGAACGCTTCCCAGAACACGATATGGACCGTGCCGCGCATCTTCTGCTCCGGGGTCGACGGCCGTCCCGTCGGCACCGACCAGCGCACATCGGGTCCGGTGTGCTGCACCACCGTGACGAAGGAGATATACAGGTTCCACAGCAGGAACGGGATCAGCAGACCGAACAGGAAGGCGTTGCCGAACGCCGCGCCCCAGCTCTGCCCGTTCAGCGCATGCGCTGCAAAGGCCAGCCCGCCGAGCAGCACGGCCAGCCAGGCATAGACGAAAACGAAATCCAGGTAGTCGCGGCCTTTCAGCGTCGCGCGTTCGCGCGCCGTGGGGAAGAAGATCTGCAGCAGCCAGATATCGATCAGGTAATGGGTGGCGTGGCCCAACAGGCTGCGCTGGTAGCGATAATAGGCCCGGCGCAGCGGCGACGCCTTGCGATAATCCTCGACCGTCATCGGCGAGAAGGCATTGTCGATGCCGATCTGCGCCGTGAAGCGATGATGCACGAGGTTGTGGTGATAGGCCCAGCGGCTCAAGGGATGCAGCGCCGGCAGGAAGCCGATGGTCGCGATCAGCCGGTTGAGCCATTGATGGCGCGTGCCGCCGCGATGGGCGCAATCATGCCCGATGATCCCAAGCGTCGCGGTGAGGATGCCGGCCACGAAGGCAAAGCCTAGCTTGGCCCACAGCGCCGTGCTCACCACTGCGCAGAAGACGCACAGGCCGTAGAGCGAGAACTCGGCCAGCAGCAGCGCGACCGGCCGGAACAGGTGCCAGGTCACGAACGGCGCCAGTTCGGCGCGCGCCTTGTCGGTCGTCATCAGTCCCATGGGACAGGTCTTCGCTTTCGCAACATTGCAATGGTTAACAATATAATAACGCAGTTTCGCAGTTGCGAATAGCCCGGCCGCATCGAGTGGCTAATGCCACCGCTCGAAGTTCCGCACAGTTCCCCGCCCGGCCGTAAGACTGCCACCGCCATGCGGCTCCGGGGGTGATCAGGTCCGCGGCGAGAGGATCATCTTGATGCCGTCGCGCGGCCGCATGGTGATGCGGTGTTGCAGCACGATGTTCTGCCCCGAGACCAGTTTCAGCCGGAAGCGCTGCGCCAGCGTGGCAAGGATGAGCTGCGCCTCGGCCATGGCCAGCGCCATCCCGATGCAAACGCGCGGCCCGCCGCCGAACGGCAGATAGGCGAAGCGGTGCCGTCCCTGCGACCGCTCCGGCGAGAACCGCTCGGGGTCGAAGGTCTCCGGCGCGTCCCAGAGCAGACGATGGCGGTGGATCACCCAGGGAATGACCGCGACCGAGGCGCCTTTGGGGATCCGGACCCCGGCGATCTCGTCGTCCGCCAGCACCGCGCGGTTGGAGAGCCCCGGCGCCGGCGGATAGAGCCGCATCGACTCTTCCAGCACCATGCGGCTGTAGGGCAGGTCGACCAGGTCGTCATGCGCCGGCGGCCGTCCGCCCAGCACCCGCGCGAGCTCGGCATGCAGCTTGGCCTCGACCTCCGGATGCTTGGCCAGCAGATACCAGGTGTAGGTGAGCGCCAGCGACGTCGTCTCGTGTCCCGCGAGGAAGATGATGACGGTCTCGTCGCGCACTTCGTCGTTCGACAGCCGCACGCCCGTCTCGCCGTCGCGCGCCGCGATCAGCCGGTCGAGCAGGTCGCGCGGCGCCGCGCCCGGCGCCTTCTCGCGCGCCGCGATGAGGCTCTGCATCGTCGCGTCCATCTCGGCGAAATTGGCGCGGATGCGCGCCATCTTTCGCTTCATGCGCGGCGGCCCGATCAGCGGCAGGATGTCGGTGATGCCGAAATCGAGCGCGCTGCTCATCCTGTTCAGCGAGCGGTCGACCAGCTGGCCCAGTTCGGCGCCGTCGCTGGAGAACATCGTGCGCGAGATCACTTCGAGCGTGAGACGGGTCATCTCCGCGGCGATGTCGACGACCGTGCCGGTGCCGCGCGCGGCCCAGCCATCCGCCATGTGGCCGGCGGACGTGACCATCGCAGGCGCATAGGCGACGATCGATTTGAAGTCGAAGCTCGGCGCCATCAGGCGGCGATGCGATTTCCACTTGTCGCCCTGCGAGACCAGAAGCCCTTCGCCGACGATGGCGCCGAGCGTCTTCGTTTCCATCTCGGTCTTGGGATAGTTCGCGACGTTGTCGAGCAGGACGCGCTTGACGCCCGCCGGATCGCTGACGACGAACTGATGCCCGAAGACGCCTTTCCAGTCCCACACCGGCTTCTCGAAGGCGGCCCGTGGGATATCCTCGAACTCATTGGCACTGCGATGGAATATCTGCGCCAGCAGGGAGCGCGCCTTTTCCGGTGGCGGCGCGGTGCCCACCAGGAACGCTTCGGACACGCTCATCGTCAGTGCTCCCCGGCCGCCTCGACCGATGTAGGCGGGAAGCGGTCCGGCTTCAATGACGCAAGACCGTGGATATTGAGCGATCCTGCGAGGACGAGCCCTGCCAGCAGGCTCGGTTCCGGCCCAATTCCGAGGCCGCGAAGGGCCGAAAACGTCAGCACGGCCAATCCCGTCATGCCCAGCGCCTTGAGAACCGGTCCCATCGCCGTGAGGAACTCCTGCATGGCCCACTCCCTTGCTATCGGCCTTGAGATGCAGCGTCCGGTCCGAATGGATGCGGCGGGATTCACAAATCCCAACCATCCGCCGCCGTCCGCCATTGCGTTAACCGATGGTTTACTCCGCCGCTAAAAACGTAGGGATTCCGAAAGGGCTGTCCGCTACCCTCCGCGCATGGCTCGATTGCAGTCCCTCCTTTCCAAGGCGCTGTGCGCGCTGGCGGTTGCCGGCGTTGCATTCGGCGCCCCCGCGCGCGCCGCCGGCGAGCCCGACTACCATCTGGGCAGCGGCGACAAGATCCGCGTCATCGTCTACGGCGAGGCCGATCTCGGCGGCGATTTCCAGATCGACGCCACCGGCCAGGTCCGCTTGCCGCTGGTCGGCGAGGTCCATGCCGGCGGCCGTACCGCGCACGATGTCGAAGGCAGCATCGCGAGCGCGCTCGGCAACGGCTATCTCAACGACCCGCGCGTCAGCGTCGAGGTCACGACCTATCGCCCGTTCTACATCGTCGGCGAGATTTTCAAGCCGGGCGAATATCCCTATTCCAACGGTCTGACCGCCCGCAGCGCGGTCGCTTTGGCTGGCGGCTACACGCCCAAGGCGGTGCAAAGCGCGCTCTATATCCGGCATCAAGGCGAGAATGCCGAACAGCGCGTGCCCGCGGACGAGGCGACGGCGATCCGCCCCGGCGACGTCGTGCGCGTCGACTCCACGACCTTCTGGGACGTGATGGATGTCCTGTCGCCGCTCGCGGGCATCAGCGCGCTGCGCTACACGGTTCCCTGATCCGCCCGCCGGTTGTATAAATCGGCATCCTCCGTCATAGGATCGCCGCATGACCGCCCCACCGCCCAACGCCGTCGTCAAGGTCGGCAACGTCGAAATCGGCAATGAGCGCAAGCTCTCGATCATCGCCGGTCCCTGCGCGCTCGAAAGTCGCGCCCACGCCTTCGAGATGGCCGCGGCGCTCAAGGAGATCGCGGCGAAAGCCGGCGTCGGCCTGATCTACAAGACGAGCTTCGACAAGGCCAACCGCACCAGCGCCGCCGGCGAGCGCGGCCTCGGGCTCGAGAAATCGCTCCAGATCTTCGCCGACATCCGCTCCCAGTTCGGCTTGCCCGTGCTGACCGACGTGCATGAGCGCGAGCAGTGCGCCGTGCTGGCGGAGGTCGTCGACGTTCTCCAGATCCCCGCCTTCCTCTCGCGCCAGACCGATCTGCTGGTCGCGGCGGCGAAGACCGGCAAGGTCGTGAACGTCAAGAAGGGTCAGTTCCTCGCCCCCCACGACATGAAGAACGCGATCGCCAAGGTCACCGGCGCCGGCAATCCCAATGTGCTCGTCACCGAGCGCGGCGTCTGCTTCGGCTACAATGCGCTGGTGGTGGACATGCGCTCCTTCCCCATCATGGCGAAGTTCGGCGCCCCGGTGGTGATGGACGCGACCCACGCGGTGCAGGAGCCGGGCGGGCAGGGTGATCGCACGGGCGGCAACCGCGAGATGGCGCCCTATCTGGCGCGTGCCGCGGTGGCGGCGGGCGTCGCCTGCGTCTTCATGGAGACGCACGAGAATCCGGACCGCGCGCCGTCCGACGGCCCCAACATGATCAAGCTCAAGGATGTGCCGGCGCTGCTCGGCGACCTGGTCGAGATCGACCGCATCGTCAAGCGGCCCTTCCTGAACTGAGCGCGAACGGGTGAAGCGCCTTAACGCTCCACCCGAAGATCGCGCGACGGCCTTACGTCGCGCTGACGGCGATCCAGGCGTTCACGATTCCGATGATCGCGAGCACCAGCAGGCCGGCGGTCCCCAGCAGCGTGACGCCGAATCCCGGACCGCGCTTGTCCGGCGCCGCCAGATAGCCGCGCATGTAAAGCACGCGGCCGACGATCCAGACCACGCCGAACGCGGCGGGAAGCCAGGGCAGGGCGTGGAAATAGCGCGTCGCCAGCCACAGCAGCGGCAGGAACGCCACGAACTGTTCGAGCGTGTTCACCTGCACGCGATAGGCGCATTCGAATTGCGGATTGCCGGTCACGGCCGGCGCGGAGACGTTATGGCGAGACCGCATCTGCGAGACGACCAAGCCGGTATAGAAGACGAAGAGGATGGAGAGAACGGTGACGGCCGCGCTGAGCAGCTCGGCATGCGTTATGTAGACCATGGCGTTTGCCCCCTTGGTGGCGGAGCTCCCGCGCGGTTTGCGCGGGAGCCTTATGCCGTCAGCCTACAGGATTCGGCAGACGCCGGTTACTGCGCCGCCGGACGCTGATGCGAAGCCATGAAGGCCTCGACCTTGGCCTTGATCGCGCCCTTCTGGTCGGCCGGCAGGGCGTTCCAGCGCGCATCGAGGTCGGCCTTGTACTTGGCGCGGTCCGTGTCGGACATCGCCATGAGCCGCTCGCGCTGCTGCTGGCGATAGGCGTGGCGCTGGTCGTCGGTCATGCCCGACGTCGCCTTGAAGCCGTCCGAGAACATCATCATGCGCTCTTCCGGCGTGAACATGCCGTGCATCATCATGCCGCCATGACTGCCGGGCCCGGCCGGCGCGTCTTGGGCGAAGGCGGAGGTGCTCAGCAGCAGGGCGGCGCCGGCGGCGAGAAGGAAACGCGAAAGGGTCATTACGCTACTACTCCATGGGGTGCGTCGGTTGAAACGCTTGAACGCGCAAACGTGATCGTTCCGTTGGCGGCGGGCCACAGGAAAGACAAAGTTTTCGGCGATTTAATATTCGCGCAGAAAAGAAAGACATTTCGATGACTTTTGACCCGAAACGGCAAGTTCCGCTGCTCGCAGGACTGTTCTTCGCCGCCGTCTTCGCGGCATCCTGCGGGTCCACCGCGGCCGGGCAGGGCGGGGCAACGACGGAGGCTTCGATGACGCTGGCATCCAGTGCGGCCGGTCCTCTGCGTCTCGGTGATTCACCGGTGCGGGTCCTGTTGGCCTCTTCCGGCGACCGGGCGGGGCTGCAACGCAAGGTCGCCGCCGGCCACCGGGTCGAACTCGTCCTGTCCGGCCTCTCTGCGGACCGCCAGCCCGGCATCCGATACCGCGTATATTTCGGCCTGCCGGCCGGAGCCGCGCCCGACGATGCGCATCTCGTCCAGGCGATCAACTTCTTCAACGATGTGCCGCTGGCCGGCGCCCTGCCGAAGCCGGACGTGCCGCTGCGCTTCGACATAACTGCCCTGGCGGCGAAAACCCTCGCCGCGGGTGGCGACGTGGCGGTGACGCTCGTCCCCGAAGGGCGGACCGAAAACGGCGCCCAGCCGCAGATCGCCCGGATCGCCATCGTCGTCCAGGAATAGGTTGGAAGGGCTGTTGGTTTTTGTCTGTATTGAAACTCCGGAAAATTTACTTTCATCTAGTCTTGATCTAATCTTCCCGTTCCGGCGCCTGGGGCGCCAATATTGGGGAGGATCTCATGAGCCAGTTCACAAGGCGTAGAGTCCTGGGTTCCGCAGCCGCCGGCGTCGCGGCGAGTGCGGTTCCGCTGTCATTGTTGGGTGAGATGGGGGCGATGGCCGGTCCGCCGGCCGTGCGTTACGAGGCGTCCACGTCGAACGGCCAGGCGAACCTCGTCAAATATGCGAACGCCGTGAAGATCATGGCTGCCAAGCAGCTCGGCGATCCCTGCAGCTGGGCGTTCCAGGCCAACACCCATTGGGTGCGCAGCAACACGACGAAGGCCGCGCTGGTCGCGACCCTGCCGGCGGCGCAGCAGCCGCTCGCCAATGCGATGTGGAACACCTGCCAGAACCATGGCGGCCAGACGACCGAGGACATGTTCCTGCCCTGGCACCGCATGTATGTCTATTATCTCGAGAAGATCGTGCAGTGGGTGCTGAACGACACGACCTTCGCGCTGCCCTATTGGAACTACAATGCGTCGGCCACGGCATCGCTTCCGGCCAAATTCCTGCAGCCGAACAATTCGACCAATCCGCTGTTCTACGCCTATCGCAATCCCGGACCGGCGGCAGGCAATCCCCTGACGGGGCTCAGCCTCGATTCGCTGAAGCAGGCGACCTATTCCGGCTTCTGTTCGACGCTGGACTTCGGACTGCACGGCGACGTCCACGTCCAGACCGGCAACAGCTCCCAGGGCATGGGTACCGTCCCCTGGGCCGCGAACGATCCGATCTTCTTCATGCATCACTGCAACATCGATCGGCTGTGGGCGAGCTGGAATCACAATGGCGGCACCAACCCCACCACGTCGTCCTGGCTCAACCAGACCTTCACCTTCGCCCAGGCGGCGGGTTATCCCGCGACCTGCCAGCAGGTCACGGCGACGGTGACGAATTTCAAGGACACGCTGGCGCTCGGCTACACCTATGACCGGTTCGAGCCCAAGCCGGGCCAGGTTCTCAAATTCCCGTTCCCGCTGGTCCTCGAGCGGATCAATCCGATCCTGCTCAAAGGCCCCGGGCCGGTCGAACTGGGCGCGCGCGTGACAAATACGCTCGTCCGGGGCGTCAACCTGACGGCGACCAAGGCACCGCTGCTCCGCTCGCATCTGACGGCGCTGACGTCAGATCGCCGCATCTATCTGCTGCTCGACGGCCTGATGGCGGACCGGGCGCCGGGCGTGGTCTACGACGTCTATATCAATCCGGAAGGCCGCGCCGGCACCGACAAGGCGCTCAAGGCCGGGACGATCAACTTCTTCGGCGCGGTGATGCCGAATGGCGGCCGCATGAAGGAACCGCCGAAGATCTCCTTCGACGTCACCGATGTGCTGCGCAATGTCGACCGCGGCGCGGTGCTCAACGACAAGATCTCGGTGACCTTCGTGCCCCAGGGGCGGGCCAATGCCGCCGCCAAGCCCATGGTCCAGCAGGTCTCGCTGGTCGAGGCCTGACGTCCCGCCTATCCCCAAAGGCCGCCCCCCGCCCCGGGGCGGCCTTTTTTTTCGTCCCCATGGCGGGTAGAGCTTGCGCCCTCGAAAGCTCCAGGGACCGTCCATGACCGCCATCCTCGACATCACCGGCCGCGAGATCCTCGACAGCCGCGGCAACCCGACGGTCGAAGTCGACGTCCGTCTCGAAGACGGCGCGCTGGGCCGCGCCGCTGTCCCCTCGGGCGCCTCGACCGGCGCGCATGAAGCGGTGGAGCTGCGCGACGGCGGCAAGCGCTATGGCGGCAAGGGTGTCGAGAAGGCCGTCGCGGCGGTGAACGGCGAGATCTTCGACACGCTGTGCGGCATGGAGGCCGAGGACCAGGTCCGCCTCGACCGCCTGATGATCCAGCTCGACGGCACCCCGAACAAGTCGCGGCTCGGCGCCAACGCCATTCTCGGCGTCTCCCTCGCCATCGCCAAAGCGGCGGCGCAGGCGGCGAACCTGCCGCTCTACAAATATGTCGGCGGCGCCGTGGCGCGCACCCTGCCGGTGCCGCTGATGAACATCGTCAATGGCGGCGTGCATGCCGACAATCCGATCGACTTCCAGGAATTCATGATCATGCCGGTCGGCGCGCCGACCTTCCGCGAAGCGCTCCGCATGGGCGCGGAGGTCTTCCACACGCTCAAGAAGGCCCTCCACGACGCCGGCCACAACACCAATGTCGGCGACGAGGGTGGTTTCGCGCCCAACCTCAAGAGCGCCGATGAAGCGCTGAGCTTCATTATGAAGTCCATCGAGAAGGCCGGCTACAGGCCCGGCGAAGACGTGATGCTGGCGCTCGATCCCGCGTCGACGGAGTTCTTCAAGAACGGCAAGTATGTGCTGGAAGGGGAGGGCAAGACCCTCGACCCCGCGGGCATGGTCAAGGTCTATGAAGACCTCTGCCGCCGCTACCCCATCGCCTCCATCGAGGACGGCATGGCGGAGGACGACTGGGAAGGCTGGGCCGGCATCACCCAGGCGATCGGCAAGACGGTGCAGCTCGTCGGCGACGATCTGTTCGTGACCAACACGACGCGCCTCGTCGAAGGCATCAAGAAAGGCGTCGCCAATGCGATCCTCATCAAGGTCAACCAGATCGGCTCGCTCAGCGAGACGCTCGACGCGGTCGACACCGCACATCGCGCCGCCTATCGCGCCGTGATGTCCCATCGCTCGGGCGAGACCGAGGACAGCACCATCGCCGACCTCGCGGTGGCGACGAATTGCGGGCAGATCAAGACCGGCTCGCTGGCGCGCTCGGACCGTCTGGCCAAGTACAACCAGCTCCTGCGCATCGAAGAGCAACTCGGCGACCAGGCAACCTACGCGGGAAAATCGGTCCTGAAGGCCTGACGCCCGGTTGCGCGGCGTGATATGCTTGCGGCATGAAAGATGACGAACTCGAAGTGATGTTCGACCGCGTCCGGGCTTGGCCCGAGGCGCGCAAGGAACGAGCTCTGGGACTGCTGGCGGCGCTGGATGCCTTCGACGATGTCGTTTATCCGCTGACGGGTATCGAGATCGCTGAGCTCGAGACCGCCATTCTCGAGACGGACGAAGCTTCCGACAAAGAGGTTGTCGCCGCCTTCGGGCGTCCGTTTCGGTGAAGCCGGCCGTCAGCAGGCGGGCCGTGCGGCAGATGCTGGATATCTTTTTGTATATCGCGCGCGACGACCCGCAAGCTGCAGAGCGCGTCCGAGATCGAATCTATGACGTCATCGCCTTCGTTGCCCGATACCCCCGCGCGGGCCATGCGACGATGATACCCGGCCTGCGCGTGATGCCTGTCGGAACCTATCCCTATGTCGTGCTGTTCCGCTGGGATGAGAAGCGACGAAGGGTACGCATCGTACGGGTCTTGCACGGCGCACGGCGTCGGCCGGCGCTGCGCGAGGATCAGCCGGAGTTCCGTTTGGCGGCGATGTCTTAACGCCGCGATTGCGCTTTTAACGATAAATCGCTTGACCCCACGAATCGGTCTGTGATTCGTTCAACGCATGCGAATCAAGCGAAGCATCTCGCGTCTCTTCGGGCTCTCCGTTCTGCCCGCGATCAGCTTCGCCGTCGTCGCCTATTTCGGCTATTACGCGATCTGGGGCGAGCGGGGCATGCTGGCGCTCTCCGATATCCAGGCCCAGCTTGGCGTCCAGGGCGAGCGGCTGGCCCAGGCGCGCGACACCCGCTTCCGGCTGGAGCACCGCATAGCCCTCATGCGTGCGGGCGATCCCGATATCGTGGAGGAGTGGGCTCATAAACAGCTGATGATCGGCGGCCCCAACCAGGTTGCCGTTTCCCGCGGCGCCCCCTGACAAACCGTCAACGCTTGCCAATTGAGGCGCCGCTTGCCAAAACGCGCCATGCTTTTCCACAGCCCGGCCAGCGCGAAGGTCGCCTCCCATGAACCAGCCTGAGACGGCCGCGGAAACCGGTATCAAGGCGGACGGCGCGACACCCAACACGGCCGCGCTGACGCAATTCTACACCGACATGCTGCTGATCCGCCGGTTCGAGGAGAAGGCCGGCCAGCTTTACGGCATGGGCCTGATCGGCGGCTTCTGCCATCTCTATATCGGCCAGGAGGCCGTGGTGGTCGGCATCCAGGCGGCCCAGAAGCCCGGCGACCAGGTGATCACCGCCTATCGCGACCACGGCCATATGCTGGCCTGCGGCATGGATGCGCGCAATGTGATGTCCGAGCTCACCGGCCGTGCCACCGGCTATTCCAGGGGCAAGGGCGGCTCGATGCACATGTTCTCGGCCGAGAAGCAGTTCTTCGGCGGCCACGGCATCGTCGGCGCCCAGGTGCCGCTCGGCACCGGCCTCGCCTTCGCCAACAAATACCGCAGCAACGGCCAGGTCAGCGTCACCTATTTCGGCGACGGCGCCTCGAACCAGGGCCAGGTCTACGAGGCCTTCAACATGGCCGAGCTCTGGAAGCTGCCCATCGTCTATGTGATCGAGAACAACCAATACGCCATGGGCACCAGCGTCGAACGCTCCAGCGCCGAGACCCATTTCTACAAGCGCGGCTCCTCCTTCAACATCCCCGGCAAGCAGGTCGACGGAATGGACGTCGAGGCCGTTCACGCCGCCGCCCTGGAGGCGCTGGACTGGTGCCGCTCCGGCAACGGCCCGATCATCCTGGAGATGAAGACCTATCGCTATCGCGGCCACTCGATGTCGGACCCCGCCAAGTATCGCACCCGCGAGGAAGTGACCGCGGTGCGAGAGAAACGCGATCCCATCGACCATCTCGGCCAGAGGCTTCTGGCCCGGAAGCTCGCGAGCGAGGACGATCTCAAGCAGATCGACAAGGACATCCGCAGCATCGTGAACGCCGCCGCCGAGTTCGCCACCGAGAGCCCCGAGCCCGATCCGGCCGAGCTTTACACGGACATTCTCGCATGAGCATCGAAATCCTCATGCCTGCGCTGTCGCCCACGATGGAAGAGGGCAAGCTCGCCAAGTGGCTGGTCAAGGAAGGCGATACGGTCAAATCCGGCGACATCCTGGCCGAGATCGAGACCGATAAGGCGACGATGGAGTTCGAGGCGGTCGACGAAGGCAAGATCGGCAAGCTGCTGGTCGCCGAAGGCACCGAGGGCGTCAAGGTCAACGCGCCCATCGCCACGCTGCTCGGCGACAATGAAGAGAAATCCGCGCCCGCCGCCACGGCTGCTCCGGCCGCTCCATCGGCGCCCAGGCGCGACGTCGAGAGGGCGGCCGAGGCGAAGCCTGCAACGTCCGCCGTGGCCTTGGTCGCGCTTTCCGATCCGGAAATCCCCGAAGGCACGGAAATGGTCACCATGACCGTGCGCGAGGCGCTGCGCGACGCCATGGCCGAGGAGATGCGCCGCGACGACACCGTCTTCCTGATGGGCGAAGAGGTCGCGCAGTACCAGGGCGCCTACAAGGTCAGCCAGGGCCTGCTCGACGAGTTCGGCGCCCGCCGCGTCATCGACACGCCGATCACCGAGCACGGCTTCGCCGGCCTCGGCGTCGGCGCCGCCTTCGCGGGCCTGCGCCCCATCGTCGAGTTCATGACCTGGAATTTCGCGATGCAGGCGATCGACCAGATCGTCAACTCCGCCGCCAAGACGCGCTACATGTCGGGCGGCCAGATGCATGCGCCGATCGTCTTCCGCGGCCCCAACGGCCCCGCCGCCCGCGTCGGCGCCCAGCACAGCCAGGACTATTCCTCCTGGTACGCCCACATCCCCGGCATCAAGGTCGTCGCGCCCTATTTCGCCGCCGACGCCAAGGGCCTGCTCAAGGCCGCGATCCGCGATCCCAATCCGGTGATCTTCCTGGAGAACGAGATCGTCTATGGCCGCTCCTTCCCGGTGCCCAAGCTCGACGATTTCGTGCTGCCCATCGGCAAGGCGCGCGTCGTCAAGCCGGGCAAGGACGTCACGCTGGTGGCGCATTCGATCTGCGTCGGCCTGATCCTCGAAGCCGCCGAGAAGCTCGCTGCCGAAGGCATCGATGCCGAGCTGATCGACCTGCGCACCTTGCGCCCGCTCGACACCGAGACGGTGCTCGCCTCGGTGCGCAAGACCAACCGCGTCGTGACGGTGGAGCAGGGCTGGCCGGTGTGCTCCATCGGCTCGGAGATCGCCTCGGTGGTCGCGCTCGAGGCCTTCGACTGGCTCGACGCGCCGCCGACCAAGGTCACCGGCAAGGACGTGCCGATGCCCTACGCGGCGAACCTCGAAAAGCTCGCCCTGCCGCATGTCGAAGACATCGTCGCGGCAGCCAAGGCGGTGTGTTACCGGTCATGAGCGCACCGAACCCACCATCCCCGTCATGGGCGGCCCTGAGCCGCCCACCCATCGCGCGCGCGTCGGCGCGCGTTGGAAGCAGTTCTTTGCCCTTCGACGGGGAAACGTTGGATGGGCGGCTCGAGCCCGCCCATGACGGTTGAGGGACGAATGAAGAAACCGGCGAAACCGAAAGCTTGGCACCGGGGCGCCTGCCATTGCGGTGCCGTGACGTTCGAAGTGCGCACCGGCGACGAAGTCGAGCTCGTCGACTGCAACTGCTCGATGTGCGCCAAGACCGGTTTCCTGCATCTGATCGTGCCGCGATCCGATTTCCGCGTCACCGCCGGCGAAGACAAGCTCACGACCTACACCTTCAACACCCGGACCGCGAAGCACACCTTCTGCGCGATCTGCGGCATCAAGGGTTTCTACGTCCCGCGCTCGCATCCCGACGGCTGGAGCGTGAATTTCCGCTGCCTCGACGACCCCGACGCCTTCGCCTCGGTGACGACGACCGAGTTCGACGGCAAGCACTGGGAAGACAACGCGGCCAGCCTCGCGCCGCTGGAGAGCCGCTAGTGGCCACGCAGATCCTCATGCCCGCGCTGTCGCCCACGATGGAAGAGGGCAAGCTCGCCAAGTGGCTCGTCAAGGAAGGCGACACGGTGAAGTCCGGCGACATCCTGGCCGAGATCGAGACCGACAAGGCGACGATGGAGTTCGAGGCGGTTGACGAAGGCAAGATCGGCAAGCTGCTGGTCGCCGAAGGCACCGAAGGCGTCAAGGTCAACGTCCCGATCGCCACGCTGCTGGGCGATGGCGAGAAGGCGGATGCCAAGGTCGATATTGCTTCGGCGATGCAATCGATCAAGAGCGCGGTGACCTCCGAAGCGGCGCCGAAGACGGCTGCTGCACCAAAGCCGCCGGCGGCGCCCGCTACGCCAGCGGTACCGGCTGCGGCTGCGCCGTCCGCCGGCGCCGACCGCGTCTTCGCCTCGCCGCTCGCCCGCCGCATTGCGGAGCAAAAAGGCGTCGACCTTTCCGCGGTTCAGGGCACCGGCCCGCGCGGCCGCATCGTCAAATCCGATGTCGAAGCTGCCCAGCCCGGCGCGAAGCCGGCCGCCGCCGCCAAGGCGCCGGCCGCGCCACAGGCCCAGCCCGCCACGCAAAGTCCGGCCGGCATCGCGCCGCTCCCCGATGCCCGCGCCTTCTTCAAGCCCGAGGACTACGAAGAGATCCCGCATGACGCGATGCGCAAGGCGATCGCGCGCCGGCTCACCTCGGCCAAGACGCTCATCCCGCATTACTACCTGACGGTCGAATGCCGCATCGACACGCTGCTGGCGACGCGCGCAAGCCTGAATGCGACGTCGCCCAAGCCGGCCCCCGGGGGCGGCGAGGCCGGAGGCTTCAAGCTTTCGGTCAACGATTTCGTCGTGAAGGCCTCGGCGCTGTCCTTGCTGCGCGTGCCGGAGGTCAATGCGAGCTGGACCGACACCGCGATCCTGCGCCACAAGCATGCCGATGTCGGCGTCGCGGTGGCGCTCGATTTCGGCCTGATCACGCCCATCGTCTTCGCCGCCGAGACCAAAGGTCTTGCCGCGATCTCCAATGAGGTGAGAGCCCTCGCCGAACGCGCCCGCACCAAGAAACTCAAGCCGGCCGAATTCGAAGGCGGCAGTTTCGCGATCTCCAATCTCGGCATGTTCGGGATCAAGGAATTCACCGCCGTGATCAACCCGCCGCACGCCGCGATCCTCGCGGTCGGCGCCGGCGAGAAGCGCGCCGTGGTCGTCGGCGACAAGGTCGAGATCGCCACGGTGATGACCGTCACGCTCTCCTGCGACCACCGCGTGATCGACGGCGCGACCGGCGCGCGCTTCCTCGCGGCGTTCAAGCAGTATATCGAAGAACCGGCATCGATGCTCTTGTGAGGGCAGGCATGACGGGCGACATCGAGGCAATCGTCGAAACCGGAAGCGTCGCGGCGTTCGAGATCGCCGCCTCGGCGCTGGCCGCGCGCGGCGCCAAGACCGGCGCCTGCGCCAATTGCGCCCATCCGCTGCTCGGTGCCTATTGCGCGGTCTGCGGCCAGCCGACCAAGACGCGCCGCCGCTCGGTGCGCGGCCTGCTGCACGATTTCGTCGTCGACCTGATCAATTTCGACAGCCGCATCCTGCGCACCGCGCGGGCGCTGCTGTTGCAGCCGGGCGAGCTGCCGGCGGCCTTCCGCCAGGGCCGCACCCAGCCTTACGTGCCGTCGATTCGCCTCTACCTGTTCGTCTCGCTGGTCTTCTTCCTGCTGCTCAGCGTGACCAACATCGCGATCCTGCAGATCATCGTCACGGCCACGCCGCAGAAGGTGATCCACCTGAACGGCAAGTATTACATCCCCAATCCGGCCTCCGGCGACGCGGACGACGATGCGGACATGAAGAAGGTCATTCCGCCGCTGCTCGAAATCAAGAAGGAAAAGGCCGAACGGCCGGGCGGCGTCTTCACCTACACCCAGCAGTCGCACTTCTTCGCCCGCATCGGCGCTTACCACTCCAATCTGACGCCGGCCGAAGCCGCCCGGCTGCTCGACACCCCAGCGATCAAGATCGACGGTCCGGGCCAGAAACAGGCCGACCGTGTCCAGAGCAGCATCTACGGCACGCTGAACAAGCTCGCCGCCGATCCCGCGGCGCTCAACGGCCCGCTGACCGACTGGATCCCGCGCGCGCTGTTCTGCCTGCTGCCGATCTATGCGCTGGTGCTCGCGCTGTTCCATCTGCGGCGGCGCAAGGATTTCTACCTCGTCGACCATCTGGTGTTCTCGCTCAGCATCCACACCTTCATGTTCGCGGTCCTGATCGCCGCGGTGGGCCTGGCGCAGGTTCTGGCGGGCGGCACGGTGGCGTGGCTGACCTTCATCGCGCTGTCGGTCTACATCTTCCTCGCGATGAAGCGGTTCTACGGCCAGGGCTGGCTCATCACGAGCGTCAAGTTCTTCTTCATTTCCGCCATCTACTGCATCTTCTGCCTGCTGCCGGCCTTCCTCGCCGTGCTGGCGCTGAGCGTTTTCGGAGGCAATCCCCTTGGCTGACTCGTTCGACGTGATCGTGGTGGGTGGCGGACCGGGCGGTTATGTCTGCGCCATCCGCTGTGCCCAGCTCGGCCTCAAGACCGCGGTGGTGGAGCGCGACCGGCTCGGCGGCATCTGCCTCAACTGGGGCTGCATCCCGACCAAGGCCTTGTTGCGCTCGTCCGAGATCTGGCACCTGATGCACCGGCTGAACGAGTTCGGCTTCAGCGCCGACAATCTCAAATTCGACATCGCCAGGATCGTCGAGCGCTCGCGCAAGGTCGCGCAGCAGCTCTCCAATGGCGTCGGCTTCCTGATGAAGAAGCACAAGATCACGGTCATCGCCGGCGAGGCGAAGCTTGGCGCCAAGGGCAAGCTCGCGGTGACCAAGGACGGCAAGACCGAGGAATATGCCGCGAAGAACATCGTGCTCGCCACCGGCGCGCGCGCCCGCACCTTCCCCGGCATGGAGCCCGACGGCAAGCTGGTCTGGACCTATCGCGAGGCGATGGTCCCACCGGCTTTTCCCAAATCGCTGCTGATCGTCGGCTCCGGTGCTATCGGCATCGAGTTTGCGAGCTTCTACCGCACCCTCGGCGCCGAGGTGACGGTGGTCGAGGTCCTCGACCGCGTCCTGCCGGTGGAGGACGAGGAGATTTCCGCTTTTGCCCAGAAGGCGTTCGTCAAGCAGGGCATGACGATCAAGCTCGGCACCACCGTCGAGAAACTGGACAAGGGCCAGGACAGCGTCACCGCGACGCTCAAGACGAAGGACGGCAAGACCGAGACGCTGACCGTGGAGCGCGTGATCCTCGCGGTCGGCATCGTCGGCAATGTCGAGAACATCGGGCTCGAACAGGCCGGCATCAAGGTCGACCGCACCCATGTCGTCGCGAACGAATGGGGCGAGACCGGCGCGCCGGGCGTCTGGGCGATCGGCGACCTGGTGGGCGCGCCCTGGCTGGCGCACAAGGCGATGCATGAAGGCGTCATCGTCGCCGAGCGCATCGCGGGCGTGAAGGGCGTCCATCCGCTCAACACCGCGAATGTGCCGGGCTGCACCTATTGCTGGCCGCAGGTCGCGAGCGTCGGCCTGACGGAAGCGAAGGCCAAGGCGACGGGCCGCAAGATCAAGGTCGGCCGCTTCCCCTTCATCGGCAACGGCAAGGCGATCGCGCTGGGCGAGGCCGAAGGCCTGGTCAAGACGGTGTTCGACGCCGACACCGGCGAATTGCTGGGCGCGCACATGATCGGTGCCGAGGTCACGGAGCTGATCAACAGCTACACCGTCGCCAAGACCGGCGAGCTCACCGATGTCGAGCTCCAGGACACGATCTTCCCGCATCCGACGCTGTCGGAGATGTTGCACGAAGCGGTGCTGGATGCGGACAAAATTGCGCTGCACATCTGAAAACAGCTGTCATCCCGGCCAAGCGATGCGGGAGCATCGCGCAGAGCCGGGACCCATTCAGACACCTGCTCGATGGGTCCCGGGTCTCGCTACGCTCGCCCGGGATGACAGTGGGGGTTCACGCCGCCGCCACCACGCCCCGCGCCGCTCCGCGCACCACCCACCGGTTCCCCGGCTCGCGCAGATACGTCGCCGCCGCATACCGCCACGGGATCACCACCGGGAAGATCACCCCCATCGCGCAGGCGACCACCGTCTCCATCGTGTCGGCGTCGAGCGTGCCCGCGCGCCACAGCGGCAGCGCCACCACCCCCAGCCACAACCCCTTCCACACCATCTCGAAGAACAGCAGCGGCAGCATCTTGAGCGGATAGCGCAGCCCGAGCGCCGCCATCACCGTCACCGCCGCCAGCATGCATTTCACGACGCCCTGCATCAGCTCCCAGGGATGGTCGTGATGCCAGATCGAAGGCCACACCTGCACGCCCATGCCCACCAGGATGATCAGATAGGTCGCGCGCAACGCGTAAAGCCGCCAAAGGGGAACCTCGGTCATCGTCGTATCCTTTCCAAGATCAAGCGGCTTCGGCCTGCGCCCGCCAGCGCGCGGTGTTCACCCCGGCCAGCAGCAGCCAAAGCGTCAGTGCGCCTTCGCCCAGCAGGCAGGGGATCAGCAGCAGCATCGACGTCATCTGCGGTGCGACGAGGCCGAGCAGGCTGTTGGTCAGGTAACAGGCGCCCGCCAGTGCCATCAGCACGCCGAGCACGCGCGGCAGGAAGCGCGACTTCAGGATCAGCGCGCCCAGGCTCAACCCGAAGCAGCCGAAGAAGGCGAGCGCGATGTTGTAGCCGTTGCTCTGCAGGCGCAGCGCCAGATAGGCGAGGGCCTCGCGCTGCTCCAGCGCGAACGCGCCCAGCCCTGCGCTCTTGAGCACGATCAGCGGCATGAGATGGAACAGAAGCATGCTCGCCTGCACCGCGCTGCCCGCCAGCGTGAAGAACACCACCAGCCTTGCGCCGGTGGCGTTCACGGGCCGGAACAGGTCATAGAAGACCGCCCCCAGAGCCATGTTGAACAGCAGCGGCAGCAGATCGGCGAGCAGGCCCAGCCGGTACAGGGTCTCGTGCGAAAGGATGTTCGCCGATGTGCGCGCCGCATCGCCGGGCGCGAACACGGCCTGCCGCACCGCGATCTCCGCGAAGCCGCCGCACAGGATCACCGCGAGATACAGCGCCCCGCCGATCCGGGCCTTGGTGGCGGGCGACCAGCCTGCGCGCATCATTCGACCTCTTTCAAGATCTTCTCGACGACGGCGAGGCGCGTCTTGATCTCGCTGAGATCGGCGCGGATGCCGCCCAGCACCGCCGCCGCGTCGTCGCCCGCGATGCGGGCCTGCGCGACCCGTGCAGCCGAGATATATTTCATCGCGAACACGATCACGATCGTGCCCAGGAGGAGGCCGATGGTGGAGAAATAGACGATGGGGGACATGGGTCTGTGCCTTTCACTTCTCGGTTAGGGTTTTGGCGGCCTTGGCGATGGCCGCCGGGTTGATCTCGAAGGCGAAGTCGGTGACCTCGAAATAATTGAGCGCCTTGCCGTCGGACGAGAGCTCCAGCTTGCTCGCCACCAGCCCGGCGTCCTCCAGCTTCTGCAGGTGCAGGTGGAGCAGCGGCCGGCTGATGCCGACCTCGCGCGCCAGCTGGCTCACATAATTGCGCCCGTCGACCTTCAGTGCCGCCACGATCCTGAGGCGATGCGGATTGGCAAGCGCCGCAAGCGCGGCCAGCAATCGGTCTCCGGTGACGGGCAAGCGACAACTCCGACATTCACATGTAAGAAATATATTACACGTGACGGGAATTGCAAGACCCGCTGGCGCGCGTCGCGAAAATTGTGAGAATTGCTAGGGCAGGAGCCTGGTGACGTCCGCCGCGAGCCCGTCGACGTCCTTCGTCTCGGTCGCGACCAGCCGCGCCTGGCCCTTCGGGTCGAAGAAGAACACCGCATTGGAGTGCATCACGTCGTATTGCACCGCCGGCGTCACGCGATAGGCGACGCGATAGCGCCGCGCCAGCGTCGCGAGCTGGTCGTCCGTCCCGCGCAGCCCGTCGATCTGCGGCGCGAAGGACTGCACATAGCCCTTCATGAGCGCGGCCGTGTCGCGGTTGGGATCGACCGTCACGAACAGAACCCGCATCCCATCGGCGCGCGGCCCGAGCTTCCGCAGCACCTCCGACAGGTTCGCCAGCGTCGTCGGACAGACATCCGGGCAATGGGTGTAGCCGAAATAGAGCGCCACCACCTTGCCGCGATAATCGGCGGCGCGCACGATCCGCCCGTCATTGGCGCGCGTCAGCAGCAGTGCGAGCGGCGGCATCGCGCCGTCGATGTCGGTGGCATGCCACGCCGCTTGCTTCTGGCCGCAGGCGGCGAGCAGGAGGAGCAGGAGCGCGGCAGCGAAGCGTCTCATGAGTTCAGAGTCATACAGGGCAGGGCGGCCCGCGCCCGCTGTGACCAATCGCCTCGCAAACCGCGGGGAGCTGCGATCTATAAGGGCGCGATGTCCCGGCCAGCCTTCCGTCCGAACCTGCGCGCCGCACAGCCCTATGTCGTGCTGCTCCTGGCTGGCGCCGGGCTCGACCTCGCCTGCGAGTTCTACCCGGCGCAATTGCCGTTCTGGCTGCCCTGGGAGTTTTCCTGGCCGGTCTATCTCGCGACGACGCTCAGCCTGTTCTGGTTCTGGCGCGGCTGGCGTGCGCAGCGCCCTGAAGACCGGCCCGCCCTGTGGCGCGGGGCGTGCTTCGTTCTCGGCGTCCTGTCCTTCTACGCGGTGCTGCAGACCCATTTCGACTATTGGGCGCAGCACATGTTCTTCATCCACCGCGCCGCGCATTTCGTGCTGCACCATGCCGGCGCCTTCCTGATCGCGCTGGGCGCGGCCGGACCGACGCTCCGTGCCGGCATGCCGGCGGTGCTGGCGCCGGTTCTGGATTGGCGCCCGCTCCGCCGTCTCGCGGACGTCCTCCAGCATCCGGCCGTGGCGCCGCTGCTGTTCGTCGGCCTGCTGTATTTCTGGCTGCTGCCCGCGATCCATACCCGCGTGATGCTCGACGCCAATCTTTACGCGCTGATGAACTGGACGATGGCGATCAACGGCGTGATGTTCTGGTCGCTGGTGCTCGACCCGCGGCCCAAGCCGCCCGCCCGGCTCTCGCACCTGATGCGCGCCCTGATGATCCTGCTCATCGAGCTGCCGCAGATGCTGCTGGGCGCGATCCTCTCGCTCTCCACCAGCGATTTCTACCCGGTCTACACGATCTGCGGCCGCCTGCTGCCGATGACGGCGCTGAACGACCAGCACTATGGCGGCCTCATCATCTGGCTGCCGGGCACGCTGACCAGCTTCGCGGCGATGATCGCCGTGCTGTGGACGATGCGCCTCAACGAGGAGGCGGCGGAGCGGGCAGGGCAGACCGCTTGACCGTAAGGCAGTAGTGCCTTACAGTTCCCTGGATGAAACAGACCACGCTGACTGTTACGTCCAAGGGGCAGGTGACCTTCCGCAAGGATGTCCTGCAGCATCTCGGCGTGCACGCCGGTGACAAGGTCGAGGTCGATAAGCTTTCCAACGGGGAAATCCGGCTGAAGGCTGCCCCGACCGGCAGAATTTCCGATGTCTTCGGGATTCTGAAGCGGCCGGGCCAACGGCCGGTTTCGATCGAAGAGATGAACGAAGCCATCGCCGACGGTTGGGCCGGCAAGCGGTGAAGATGATCGCCGACACGAATGTGCTCGCGCGCGCCATCACCGAGGATCATCCGACGCAAAGCAGGATCGCCAAAGCTGCGCTGGACGATGCCGAGGCGGTGGTGATCGGGACGTCGACGCTCTGCGAATTGGTCTGGGTCCTTTCCCGCATCTACAGGATCTCGCGCGACGCCATCGCGGACGCGATTCGCCGCCTGACAAATGGCGCCAACGTGATCGTCAATCGTGCCGCGGTCGAGGCGGGCCTTGCGACGCTCGATGCCGGTGGCGACTTCGCGGATGGCGCGATCGCCTTTGAAGGACGCCAGATGGGCGGCGAAACCTTTGTCTCGTTCGACAGGCGGGCCGTGAAATTGCTCAACGCAACCGGCATGAGCGCGCGCCAGCTTTGATTCAATACCCCAGCGCCAGCCCGTCCTTGCGCATCTCCGAGCCGCCCCAGTACACGCGGTTCTTCGCGTCCCACATAATCGCCTGGTAGCCGCCGAACGACCCCGTGCCCGGCCTGACGTCATAGCCGCGTGCCGCCAGCGCCGCTTTTACCGCCGGGTCGAAGCCGCTCTCCATCTCGACCGTGTTGCCGCTCGGCCCTTCGCCGGTGACTTCGCTGCCGCCATGGTGGTACCAGCGCGCCGCGTCGCCGGCTTCCTGCACGTTCATCCCGAAATCGATGATGTTGCTGAGCACCTGGACATGGCCTTGCGGCTGCATGTCGCCGCCCATCAGGCCGAAGGCCAGGAAGGGCTGGCCGTCCTTCATCACGAAGCCCGGGATGATCGTCTGGAACGGCCGCTTGCCCGGCGCATAGACATTGGCCGCAGCCGGGTCGAGCGAGAACAGCTCGCCGCGGTCCTGGAACATGAAGCCCAGCCCGTCCGCCACCAGCCCCGATCCCATGCCGCGATAGTTCGACTGGATGATCGAAACCATCATCCCGTCCTTGTCGGCGGTGGTGAAATAGGTGGTGTCGCCCTGGCCCAGCCGCGCATCGCCCGGCCCGACATTCGGGTTGGCATGCGACAGATCGATCAGCTTGCGCCGCGCATCGGCGTATTTGTCCGACAGGAGCTCGGTCATCGGCACATGCGCGAAGGCCGGATCGGCATAGTACTTCGCCAGATCCTCATAGCTCAGGCGCTTGGCCTCCAGCATCGCGGTCAGCGCATCGGCCGAGCCGGCCCCCATCTTCTTGAGGTCGAAGCCCTTGAGGATCTGCAGGATCTGCAGCACCGCCGCGCCCTGGCTGTTGGGCGGCAATTCATAGACGTCGTAGCCGCGATAGTTCACGCCCAGCGGCTCGACCCATTCGCCGTGATGCGCCGCGAAATCCTCATAGCGCAGGTCGCCGCCGATCCGCTTGAAATAGGCATCGATCCGGTGCGCGATCTCCCCTTTGTAGTAGGCGTCGCGCCCGCCCTTGGCGATCAATGACAGGGTGTGCGCGAGGTCGGGATTGCGGAAGATCTCGCCCTCCGCCGGCGCCTTGCCGTCCACCAGATAGGTATGGCGCGCATTGTCGTGCTCCTCGAGCATCGCGCCGGCGCGCGCGAAGGCCTTCATGTTGCCGCGCCAATAGAGCGAGACGAGCTGCGTCACCGGAAAGCCGTCGGCCGCATAGTGGATCGCCGGCGCCAGGTCGTCCGCCAGTTTCAGCTTCCCGAACCGGGCATGCAGCGCATCCCAGCCATCGACCGCGCCCGGCACGGTGATCGACAGCGAGCCGTATTTGGGGATGTGCGGCACATAGGGCTGGCCGGTCTTCGCCGCCACGGCCTTGATCTCCTCGACCAGCCGCGCCAAGTCGCGCCCCTTGGCCGAGCGTCCCGAGCCGTTATAGCCGTAGAGCTTCTTCGTCTTGGGATCCCACACGATGGCGAACAGGTCGCCGCCGATCCCGTTCGATACCGGCTCCATTAGGCCCAGCGTCGCATTGGCCGCGATCGCCGCGTCGACCGCGCTGCCGCCCTTCTTCAGGATGTCGAGCGCCACCTCGGTCGCCAGCGGCACCGCGGTCGCGGCCATGCCGTGCTGTCCCAGCGCCGGCGAGCGCGTCGCCCAGGCCGCGCCCGAATACCGGTCGCCGCGCCCGACCTCGCCGAACGCGACATTCGAAACCATGCCCACTGCCATGACCGCCAGTGCTCCTGCCAATGCTGCTCGAATTTTCATCGTCGCCACCCCGCGCATGCCGTCCCCGCGCAGCGCAGACTATACGACGGCGAAAATCCCGCGCATCGTCTTTCGCGGCGCCCTTACGCCGTACATCCGACACCGTCCTGCGGTTTGACCGTCCGCGATCAACCCAATAAGCCGACGCCATGCTCGACCCCGTCCTGCGCCGCCATACCGACCGCCTCATCGGGCCAGCGGCCGCGCGGCTGGCCGCGCTGCATATCCGTGCCGATTCGCTGACACTCTCCGCCTTCCTGTTCACGGTCCTGGCGATGTGGGATGTCGGTCATCGGAGCTATCTCCTTGGCCTCGGTTTCCTGGTCGCGGGCCGGGTGTTCGACAGGCTCGACGGCGCGGTCGCCCGGCATGTTGGCGCGACGCGCTTCGGCGCCTATCTCGACCGGCTGCTCGACCTCACCGCGACGGCCGGCCTGGCCTTTGCCTTCGCGCTGGCCGAGCCCGATCGTGCCTTGGCCGCGATGTTCCTGATGCTCGCGCTCGTCGTGCGGGCAGCCGCATGGATGCCCGCCGACCGACATGGGGGTCTGCTCGCACAGACGGGTGACCTCGTCGGCAAGAGCGAATTTTTCGTCGCATTCGCCGTCGCCTGCGTCTTTCCGGCTTGGTTCAGCATCCTCGCCTATGTCATTGGGGTTGCCTGTTTTATCGCGGCCGGAGGCCGGCTCGCGGCTGCGGCGGAGCCATCATGAAGGTCGTCATCATCGGCGGAGGCGTCGCGGGCTTGGGCGTCGGCTGGCGCCTGCGCCAGTCGGGTGTCGCGGTCACGATCCTCGAGCGCGGCCAGGCCGGCCATGGTGCGACCTGGGCCGCCGCGGGCATGATCGCGGTCGCCGGCGAGCTCGGCGGCGCCCAAACCCCGGAAGCCGAGTTTGCGCATGAATCGAGCCGCTTATGGCCTGACTTTGCCAGCGAGCTGGAGGCCGCGTCCGGCCATGAAATCTTCTATCGCCGCAACGGCGCTTTGCTGGTCGCCCAAACGCCCGCTGAAGTCGCCGGCTTCGAGAACTGGAGCGGCATCGAACACCTGGATATCCGGCAGACCCTGGATAAAGAACCGATGTTGGCACCGGACATCGCCGGCGCGCTTTGGGCGCCGGATGAGGCCCAGGTCGACAGCCGGGCGCTCGGCCAGGCTTTGGCCGTCGCCTTCGTGCGCGCCGGTGGCGAACTGGCGCTGAACGAGGCGGCTGTCCGCTTCGAGCTTGCCGGCGATCAGGTCGCCGCGATCGACACCCCGTTCCGCCGGCTCGAAGCCGACGCCTTCGTCCTCGCCGCCGGCGCCTGGTCCGGCGACATCGGCGGCTTGCCGCCGGAGGCGCTGCCGCCGGTCCGGCCGGTCAAGGGCGAGATCATCGCCATCGCCCCACCGCGAGGAGCCACGCTGCCGCCCCACGTCGTCTGGGGCAACCACGTCTATCTCGTCCCGCGCCGGGACCGCCTGCTGATCGGCGCCACCGTGGCCGAGGTCGGCTTCGATACGAGCGTGACGGCGGCCGCCGCCGACTGGCTCTCAAGCCGCGCCATCGCCCTGATGCCGGAGCTTGCGCGCTGGGAGATCGTAGAGCGCTGGGCCGGCCTGCGTCCCGCCACGCCGGATCGGCTGCCGCTGCTCGGTCGCACGGCCCTCGGACGGCTCTTCGTGGCGGGCGGCCAGTATCGCAACGGCATCCTCTTTGCACCGGCCATTGCGGGGAACCTGTCTCGTCTCGTCCTGGAACAGGCGGATGGAATCGCCGCTTTCGATCCGCGCCGTTTCCTGCGCGGGACAGCGTTGGGGAATTCGTGAGCAGCTTTCATACCGTGCTGTGGATCCTGGCCGCCGGCCTCGCCCTGCTCGCGCTCGGCGGTGAGGGCGTGATCCGCGGCGGCGTCATGCTCAAGCGCGCGCTCGGCGTCTCGCCCGTCATCATCGGGCTGTTCGTCCTGTCGCTCGGAACCGCGTCGCCCACCCTGGCCGTCGCGATCCAGGGCGCGGCCATGAAGCTCCCCGATCTCGCCGTTGGCACGGCGATCGGCGCCACGCTCATCAACCTGCTGCTGGTTCTCGGTCTTGGCGCGCTGATCCAGCCGATGCCGAGCGCCCCGAAAGTCGTGCTGCGCGACGGCGGCGCGATGCTGGCGGCCAGCGCGGTGCTGGTCCTGCTGGCGCTGCACGGCCAGATCGGCCGCCGCGAAGGCGTCTTCCTGGTCGGCGGCTTCGTCGTCTACGCCATCGGTGCCATCGTCTCCGACTGGCGCCGGTCCGCGGAGCATTCCGTCGCCTGCGCCGAGGCGGAAAAGCGCTCGCTGGGCGAAGTCCCGTCGGCGGCGGGCGGCTTGTTCGCGCTCGCCGTGGGCGTGATCTGCCTGCTGCTGGGCGCCCATTTCACCACGGGCGGGGCGCTGGGGCTCAGCGCGCTCTGGAACGTCCCGCTCTCGGCCGTGGCGCTGACCGTCGTCGCGCTCGGCGTGTCGCTGCCGGTCCTTGGCGTCACCGTGATCGCCATGCTGCGCGGCCATACCCAGATCGCCATCGGCCATCTCATCACCGCCAGCGTCTTCAACGTGTTCGGCGTGCTCGGCATCGCCGCGTTGGTGCGGCCGCTGAGCGTTTCGCCGGTCTTCGCCGCCGCCGATGTATTTGCGATGCTCGGCGCCACCGTGCTGCTCCTGCCGCTGCTCTCGTCGAATTGGCGCCTGACACGGCCGAAAGGCGCGCTGCTCGTCCTCGGCTATGCCGCCTATGTCGGCTTCCTCGCCTGGCGCCAGGGCTTCATCCCGCACGGCGTGCTGGGTCTGGCCTGATGGTGGATTTCCTCCTGCATCCGCGCCTCGAAGCCGATACCATCGTCATCGCCGACCGCCCGTTGTCGCGCGTGCTGCTGATGAACGATTCGCGCTATCGCTGGCTCGTGCTGGTGCCCCGCGTCGCGGCGGCGGTCGAGCTGTTCGACCTTTCGGACGCCGATCGCATCGCGCTTGTCGAAGAGATCGCGCAGGCCGCGCAGGCGCTCCAGCAGCTCACCGGTTGCGCCAAGATCAATATCGGGGCGCTCGGCAATCTGGTGCCGCAACTTCATGTCCATGTCGTCGCGCGCAATCCCGGCGACCCGGCCTGGCCGGGCCCCGTCTGGGGCCATAGTCCCGCCATTGCCTATGACCCCGAAACCCGCGCCGCCTTCATGCGCGATTTCGTAAACGCGGGTTAACCGGACTGGCACGGCTGTTGCTCCGCTTCGCGCAAGGAGAACCCGTAGCCATGCAGGCAGAAGCCGCAATCGCGACCACCGACCGTTCCGCCGTCATCGGCGCGCTGCAACGCGCCTCGGTCGCGACCGGCGCCGATTTCAACTATCTGCTCGGCACCGCGATGCGCGAATCGAGCCTGAAACCCTGCGCAAAAGCAGGCACGTCCTCGGCCGCCGGCCTCTTCCAATTCGTCGACCAGACCTGGCTCGGCGTGGTCAAGACCTACGGCGCCAAGCACGGCCTCGGCTCCTATGCCAATGCGATCAGCCAAGGCGCCGATGGCCGTTACCGCACGTCGAATTCCGCCGACCGCTCGGCAATTCTTGCCCTGCGCAACGATCCCCAGATTGCCGCCCTGATGGAAGGCGAGTTCGCCCAGGCCACCCGCGCGACATTGTCCGGCTCGCTGGGGCGCGATGTCTGCGGCGGCGAACTCTACGCCGCCCATTTCCTTGGTCCCGACGCCGCCTGCAAGCTGATCCGCATGAGCGACAGCCAGCCGGGTGCCAACGCCGCGCAGGCTTTCCCCGCCGCGGCGGGCGCCAACCGCAACGTCTTCTATCACGCCGACGGCACGCCCAAGACGGTACGCGAGGTCTACAACTGGGCGCTCAAGCAGCCGAACGGCGCCGCCGCGCTCGCGGGCATGCCCGCGCAGGATCCCGCGCCAAGCTCGACGATCGTCGTCGACGCCGCCGGCACGCCCGACACGGATTCGCTGCTGGCAAGCTTCGGCTCTTGGCGTCCCAGTCACGGCTTCTTCTCGAGCAGGTCCGACGGCGACACGACCGGCGCCGCGGCACCCTTCCTGCTCACGCCCGGCGTGATGGACGTGCTGTCGTCGCTCACGCCCGAGAGCCCGTCGGTGAACTGATCCGATTTGTCCGCAGACCCCGGATATCGGATGTCGCGATCCAAGCAGCCCTCGATACGCGGCCTTTCCCTTTGCCGCGCCGCCCAGTATGCACGCGTCCAACAAGGGGACATCATGCGCGCCGCCGTCGCGTCCGTCTGGGCCGTCATCATCGCGATCTTCTTCGTCCAGCTCGCCAACGGCCTGCAGACGAGCCTGCTCAGCTATCGCGCGGTGCTCGAAGCCTTTCCCGATTGGACCACCGGTATCATCATGGCGAGCTACTATGTCGGCTATTCGCTGGCGCCGCTCGCAAGCCGCACCGTCATCGGCCGTGCCGGCCATGTCAACGCGATGTGGGTGGGCGCGATGTGCGCCGCGCTGGTGATCGCCGCGCATGCGCTGCTCGTCGTGCCCATCGCCTGGTCGGTGCTGCGCCTGATCTCCGGCTTCGTCCTCTCCAGCCTCTATATCGGCGCGGAAAGCTGGATCCACGACCGCGTCGCCAACGACATGCGCGGCCGCGTCTTCTCGATCTACATGGTCGTGCAGATGATCGCGATGACCATCGCACAGGGCTTGTTCAGTCTCGAAGATCCCCGGGGCGTCGTTCCGTTCCTCCTCGCCGCCGCGCTGTTCCTCGTCGGCGCCGTGCCGGTCGTGATCGCGCGCCACACCGCGCCGCGGCGCGCTCCGCCCGAACCGCTCGACATCCTCAAGCTGTTCGCCATCTCGCCGCTCGGCGCGGTCACGACCGTGCTCGCTGGCGTCTCCTGGTCCATCGTCTTCACCTTCGGCCCGGTCTATGCGCGGCATAGCGGCTTCGACCAGAACCAGACCGGCGTCTTCATGGCGTTCGCCATGATGGGCGGCGCGCTGGTCCAGTTTCCGATGGGGTGGTTTTCCGATCGGGCCGGCCGCCGCCGGACGCTCGCCTTGCTGTCGGCCGGCGGCATCGCCGTATCGCTGTTCGGCCTGTGGGCCGACGGGCAGGGCGCCCTGCTGGAATATGTCGGCGCCGCGCTCACCGGTGCGCTGGTCTTTCCGATCTACGCGATCTCTGCCGCGCACACCAATGATGCGGTCGAGCCCGGGAACCGCGTTGCCGCTGCGGCAGGCTTGATCCTGTTGTTCGGCCTGGGCTCGATCCTCGGCCCGCTGCTCTGCGGCGGTGCGGCAACGGCGATGGGATCGCGCGGCTTCTACACGGTTCTCGCGGTCACGCTGTCCTTGAGCTTGGCGGCGGCCGCAACCACTCGCTAGACTTGGCGAAAGAACCGCGAGGAACCATGTCCGAGACCGCCAAGCCGGCCGCCACGCCGCTGCCCGCCGCCACGATCCTGCTGCTGCGCGACGGAGTGCAGGGCCTCGAAGTGTTCATGGTCAAGCGCCATCACCAGATCGACTTCGTCGCCGGCGCGCTGGTCTTTCCCGGCGGCAAGCTGGAGAAGGGCGACAGCGATCCCGCGCTGGCGGCGCATGTCGACTGCGCCGCGGACTGGACGGCGGAGATGCGCGGCCTCGGCGCCGGCGCGATCCGCGAGGCCTTCGAGGAGTCCGGCATCCTGCTCGCCCGCGACGCCCGCACCGGTGCGCTGGTGTCCGCCGGCCGTCTCGAGGAGCTGCAGCACTACCGTCCGTTGCTCGACAGGCGCGAAGCCGTCCTCGCCGAGGTTCTCGAGAAGGAGAAGTTGCGCCTGGCGCTCGACCGGCTCGTGCCTTTCGCGCACTGGATCACGCCGGCCAACATGCCCAAGCGCTTCGACACGCATTTCTTCCTCGCCGCTTCGCCCGTCGGGCATGTCGGCAGCCATGACGGCCGCGAATCGGTGGACTCGATCTGGATCACGCCCGGCGAGGCGATCTCCGACCGCAAGAAATGGAACGTGATCTTCCCGACCAAGCTGAACCTGATGAAGCTGGGCGAAACGGGCACGGTCGCATCCGCCATCGCCGCCGCGCAGGCGGCGAAGATCGTCCCGGTGACGCCATGGGTGGAGACCGGGCCCGACGGCCAGATCCTCAAGATCCGCGACGACGCGGGCTATACGCAGACCTTCGCCAGCATGAAGGACGCGCTCTAAGGCAGCAGCGCCTTGACGCGTGCCTCGAGCTCGACCGCCAGCACCATGGCGACGCGGTCGCTCGAGGTCTTGATCTTGTCGCGGAACACCACGCGGATCGCGTCGACATGCGCGTCGACCAGCTGGAGCGGAGCGACGGGCGTCCGATCGGCGGCGTCGAGCAGGTTGCTCAGCGACGCCGCGATGCGGGCGATCATCGGATACTCGAAGGTCTCGGCCTGGCCTTTCAGGTCGTGCGCCGCGCGGAACAGGTCTTCGCGCGCCGTGCCGTCCGGCGCCGCCGCAAAGCGGTCGCGGCAGGCGCCGAGCCGCGCCACATCCTCCGCCAGCCAGTCGTCGAACTCGACCTTCAGCGTCTCCACCGCGGCCTCGGCGCGCTTGATCGCGGCCATGTCGATGCCGCCGGCCGCGCTGCCGACCTTCGCCTTCAGGATGTTCGGCGGCATGAAGATTTCGATGGGGAGCTGGCGCGCCATGGTCTTCGTCCTCTAGGCCGCGTCGTCGGTGATGGCGGCCTCGGCCGTCATCGCCCGCCGTTCCGGCCCGCGATATTCTTCCTTGCCGCGCCGCCGCCGGCAGGGACCGAAATAGGCCTTGGTCCGCACATAGGGCCGCGGCTGCTCGATCACCGACACCAGCCGCGACATGATCGCCTTCACCGAAACCGGCTTGGCGAGGAATTCGTTGGCGCCCGCGTCGCGTGCCTGGCGCACATGCTCCGCCTGGCTGTAGCCGGTGAGCATGATGATCGGCACGAAGGGATTGGGCGTCTGGGCCGAGGTGCGCACCATCTTGACGATCTCGAGCCCCGTCAGTCCCTCCATCATCCAGTCCAGGATGATGACGTCGGGATTGGTTTCGCGCAGCATCGCCCAGGCCTTGTTGCCGTCGCCGGCCTCGAAGATCTGGAGCACGCCGAAGGCCTGCAGGATCGCGACCACGAGCTTGCGCATGTGCTGGTTGTCGTCGACGACGAGCACCTTCAACCTGTCGAATCGATAGCCGCTCATGTCCGCCGTGCCAACGCCAGGCCGCTCTTTCCCCGATGGCGAAAACTACGCCCCGGGCCCTTAACGGCCTGTAAAGCGTGGGAGCATTAGTCGACGAACTGCTCGGCGATGATCCGTTCATCCAGGCTGTGGCCCGCGTCGAACAGCATGGTCATGCCGATGGTGCGGTCTTCCTGGACGTCCACCGCGGTGACGTCGCGGGCCTCCAGGTCGTCGGCCACCGCGCTCACCGGGCGCTTGCCGGCTTCGAGGATCTCGAAACGGACATGCGCGCGGTGCGACAGCAGCGCGCCGCGCCAGCGCCGCGGCCGGAAGGCGCTGATCGGCGTCAGCGCCAGCAGGTCCGCGTCGATCGGCAGGATCGGGCCATGCGCCGAGAGGTTGTAGGCGGTGCTGCCGGCCGGTGTCGACACCAGCACGCCGTCGCAGATCAGTTCGGCGATGCGCGGCCTGTCGTCGACCAGGATCCGCAGCTTCGCCGCCTGCCGCGTCTGGCGCAGCAGCGAGACCTCGTTGAACGCCAGCGCCTCGGTCGTGCCGCGCGGGCCTTCGGTCCGCATGCGCAAGGGATGGAGCAGGGCGGACTCCGCGGCCGCCAGGCGCTCCTCCAGCCTGTCCTCATGATACTCGTTCATGAGGAAGCCGACCGACCCGAGATTCATCCCGTAGATCGGCTTCTTGCGGCTCAGGAAATTGTGCAGCGTCTGCAGCATGAAGCCGTCGCCGCCCAGCGCGACGACGACCTCGGCATTGTCCGGTCCGGCATCTTCGTGCCGCTGCCGCATCTGGATCAGGGCGGCCTGGGCGTCCGCCGCCGAAGCGGCCACGAAATGCAGTTTCATGTCTACCCGCCCGTCAGCGACATGGGCCGCTTGAGCGCCGGCTGCGCGTGGCGGCGGTCGATGATGAAATCATGGCCCTTGGGCTTGCGCGCGATCGCCGCGTCGATCGCGCGGTGGAGCAGGGCATCGTCCGCCGAGGCGCGCAAGGGCGCCCGCAGATCCGCCGCATCCTCCCGCCCCAGGCACATGTAAAGCGTGCCCGTGCAGGTCAGCCTTACCCGGTTGCAGCTCTCGCAGAAGTTATGCGTCAGCGGCGTGATGAAGCCGAGCCGCCCGCCGGTCTCGATCACCCTTGCATAGCGCGCCGGCCCGCCGGTGCGATAATCGGTCTCCGCCAGCGTGAACTCCCGCGCCAGCCGCGCCCGCACCAGCGACAGCGGCAGATATTGCCCGACGCGGTCGCCGTCGATCTCGCCCATCGGCATGGTCTCGATCAGCGTCAGGTCGAAGCCGCGGCCATGTGCCCAGCGCATCAGGTCGGCGATCTCGTCTTCGTTGACGCCCTTGAGCGCCACGGTGTTGATCTTGATCTTCAGTCCGGCCGCGTCGGCCGTGTCGATCCCTTCCAGCACCTGTTCCAGGCGGCCCCAGCGCGTGATGGCGCGGAACGTCTCCGGATCGCGCGTGTCCAGCGAGACGTTGATCCGCTTCACGCCGGCGGCAACGAGGTCGTGGGCATGGCGCGCCAGCTGGCTGCCATTGGTCGTCAGCGTGACCTCTTTGAGGTTGGACTTGCCGATCCGCGCCCCCAGCCGGTCGAACAGCCGCATCACATCGCGCCGGACCAGCGGCTCGCCGCCGGTGATCCGCAGCCGCTCCACGCCCTTGTCGACGAATGCCAGCGCGAGCCGCTCCATCTCCTCCAGCGTCAGCAGCTCCGCCTTGGAGAGGAAGGTCATGTGTTCCGTCATGCAATAGACGCAACGGAAATCGCAGCGGTCGGTCACCGAGATGCGCAGATAGGAGATATGCCGGCCGAACGGATCGATCATGCCGCGACTGTAGCAGGCGGCGGCGTCTCGACGAAAGCTGGCCTGGGCGGCGTCAAAACCGCAATCCCGCGCGGGCGGCAGTGATATTCAGGCGAACCGCAAACTCGCCAGTTCGCTCAGCGCGCCGGACCTGGTCAGGGTCGAGAACACGCGGTCGACCTCGCCCATGTCGCCGGGACCTACCGATGTGCGCATGCCGCGCGACTGCCGCGACAGGTTGAACACGGTGCTGAACACGCAACGGTCGATTCCGACGCCGCGGCAGGCGAGCGCGACGGCGCGGGGTCCGCCATCGTAGAATTTCAGCCGCAGCTCGGGCAGGGGCAAGGCGACCAGCTTGGCCAGCGCCAGGTCGAACAGATCGAGCTGGCCCTGGTGCAGCACGCGCAGCAGGAAGCCGGCCTTGAGCTGTCCCGAGCACGCCAGCTTCTCGATCAGCTTCTGCGCGCTTTCCGCGGGCGGGGTGCGCGGCGGCGGCGGCTCGCGCGTCACCACGATCGTCGCCTCGTTCATCGCCGCCGAAAGCTTCTCCGGCGCGATGCGGTAGTTCTTCGCGATATAGGTCTTGAGCGCGTCCGTGACCCATTCGCACATCCGCGTCGCCAGCACGGGCGGCAGGTCGGAGCGGTGGGTCAGCGGCTCCTGCAGGCCGGCGATGTCGCGCGACTTCTCGACCAGGGTCTCGAAGGTCAGGGAGGAGATCTTCGCGGTCGCATTGCGCACCAGCGCCACCAGGACGGACTCGGCGTTGCTCTTCGCCAGCGCGTCGCTGACGGGTTCGCCGATATGCGGCCGCGTCGCGACCGCCTCGTGATGCGCTTCGCTTCCCGCGGTGATGAGCTCGAGGAAATCGGCATCGGTGAGCAGGGGACTGCGCAGCAGCAACGGCCGCGCCACTTCGATCTTGTCGTCCGCCAGCAGGAGGATCAGCTCATGCGGCGCCATCGTGTCGTCGGCCAGCCGCTCGGCCAGCGCGATGCGGATCGCCATCTCCACGTCGCGCGTCAGCCGGCGCAGGATGTCGTGCATCAGCGCGCGCTCGCGCTGGTTCAGCCCGGTGCCCTGGATGCGATAGAGCGACGCGACCGCGAGATAGATCTCCTCGCGGCTGGTGCCTTGCGGATTGACGGCGAGCTGGGCCAGGCGTCCCATATCGCTCATGTCATGCGCGGTAAGGCCCAATGTCTGCCCCAAAATGCTTTCTGCACCCGGCGGTTCTGCCGTATGACACCAGTAGCAAACGACCGTTAACGTCGTGTTAAGCTACGGAACTCAGCTCTTTCGAACCTGTGCCGAATCCAGACATGACCCACAGCGAAGCGCCCTACATCCTGGCCATCGACCAGGGCACGACCTCGACGCGGGCGATCCTGTTCGACGCCCAGGCGAAGCCCGTCGCTTCCCACGCGATCGCGCTGCGCCAGATCTATCCGGCCAATGGCTGGGTCGAACATGACGCGGGGGAGATCTGGCGGGCGGCGCTGGGTTGCTGCCGCGCCGCGCTGAAAGGCGTGCCGGTGGGCGATGTCGCGGCCATCGGCATCACCAATCAGCGCGAGACCACCGTCATCTGGGACCGCCGGACGGGCAAGCCGCTGCACAACGCCATCGTCTGGCAGGACCGCCGCACCGCCGACCGCTGTCGCGCGCTGAAAGCCCGCAAGCTCGAGCCCAGGATCGCCGCCAAGACCGGGCTGCTGCTCGATCCCTATTTCTCCGCCACCAAGATGGAATGGCTGCTGGATCGCCTGCCGGGTTCGCGGCGCAAGGCGGAGCTGGGCGATATCGTGCTCGGCACCATCGACGCCTGGCTGATCTTCAAGCTCACGGGCGGCAAGGTCCACGCGACCGACGTGACCAATGCGTCGCGCACCATGCTGCTCAATCTGAAGACGCTCGCCTGGGACGCCGAGTTGCTCAAGCTGTTCGACATTCCTGCCAAGGCGCTGCCGGAGGTTCGCGACAGCGCCGGCGATTTCGGCGCGTCCGACCAAGCGCTGCTCGGCGCCGCGATCCCGATCCTCGGCGTCGCGGGCGACCAGCAGGCCGCGGCGTTCGGCCAGGCCTGCTTCAATCCCGGCGACGTGAAATCGACCTACGGCACCGGCTGCTTCGCGCTGGTGAACACCGGTCCGAAGGTTCCGGTCTCGAAGAACCGGCTTCTTGCGACGAGCGCCTATCGCGTCGGAAAGAAGACCGCTTATGCCATCGAGGGCAGCATCTTCATCGCGGGCGCCGTCGTGCAGTGGCTGCGCGATGCGCTGGGCGTGATCCGCAGCGCCGAGGAGATCGAGGCGCTTGCCCGCACCGCGAAGGACGCGGAGGGACTTTATTTCGTGCCGGCCTTCACCGGCCTCGGCGCCCCCTATTGGGATCCCGACGCGCGTGGCGCCATCGTCGGCCTCACCCGCGACATGGGCGCCGCCGAGATCGCGCGCGCCGCGCTCGACGCGGTGTGCTTCCAGACCCGCGACCTTCTCGAAGCGATGGCGAAAGATATGAAACGCTCGGGCCTGCGCGCGCCTAAGGCGCTCAAGGTCGATGGCGGCATGGTGCGCAACGACTGGTTCTGCCAGCGCCTCGCCGATCTCACCGGCCTGCCCGTCGACCGCCCGCAGGTGACGGAGACCACCGCGCTGGGCGCGGCCTATCTCGCCGGCCTCGCCGCCGGCCTCTTCAAGGACACCAAGGACATCGCCGCCCGCTGGGCGCTCGACCGCCGCTTCACGCCGCAGATGAAGGCGCCGGCGCGCAACACGCTCTACGAAGGCTGGAAGATCGCCGTGACGCGGGTGCGATGAGCCAGCCCGATGCCGACATGCTGGCGCGCGCCGCGGCCATCGCGCGCTTCATCGCCGGCGACGATGCCGCCACGGACGGCGTCTTCGCCGCCGACGTCACGATCATCGAGAATTTCGCGCCGCACATCTTCCGCGACGCCATCTCGTGGCGCGCTGCCATGCGCGCGCACACGCATCCGCTCAGCGACATGGCCTTCACCTTCGCCGCCGCGCTCGACTTCACGGTCCACGGCGACCGCGCCTTCTTCACTGTCCCCGTCACCTGGACCGGCAAGCTCCACGGCAGGCCCTTCCGCGAACTCGGCGGCAAGAGCGTCGTGCTGCAACGCGAGGACGGCGCCTGGCGCGTGACGGCATACGCATGGTCGGTGATCGAGATGCGATTTCTATGATCACCTCCCCCTTGTGGGGAGGTCGAAAAATGCGCAGCATTTTCGGGTGGTGGAACGGTGCTGGGCGTCGAGAGCGCCCCACAAGGGGGTGGTGATGCAGTGTTTGACCTCTCGCCCCACGAGGTCCATCCTTCCGTTTCGCCATGTCCGCCGGAGAAATCCCATGAGTGCCGCCGCCCGCAAGATGCCGACCCCGCAAGACGCGCCCTCGCTGAAGGGCAAGGTGTCGGACGAGGAATGGGCCGTTCGCGAGGATCTGGCCGCCACCTACCGCCTGGTCGCGATGCAGGGCTGGGACGACATGATCTTCACCCACATCTCGGCCCGCGTGCCGGGTCCGGAGCATCATTTCCTGATCAATCCTTATGGCCTGCTGTTCGAGGAGATCACCGCCTCCAGCCTCGTGAAGATCGATGTCGACGGCAACAAGGTCGTCGAATCGCCGTTCCCGGTGAACGCCGCCGGCTTCACCATCCACTCCGCCCTGCACATGCACCGCGAGGACGCGGGCTGCGTCATCCATCTGCACACCACCGACGGCGTCGCGGTGTCGGCGCAGAAGGACGGCCTGCTGCCGCTCGACCAGCACGCCATGATGATCGCGGGCGAGCTCGCCTATCACGACTATGAGGGCGTCGCGCTCGACCTCGACGAGCGCGAGCGCCTGGTCCACGACATCGGCGACAAGAACGCGATGCTGCTGCGCAATCACGGCACGCTGGCGCTCGGCAAGAACTGCGCCGACGCCTATATGCGGATGTTCTGGCTGGAGCGCGCCTGCGCCATGCAGGTGCGCGCGCTGGCCGGCGGCGCCGCGCCGAACTGGCCGAACCAGGGCGTGCCGGAGAAGACCGCCGGGCAGGGCGCGGCGGCGTTCAACGGCATGGTCGGCGCGCTCGCCTGGCCGGCGCTGCGCCGCAAATGCGATCGGGTGGATCCGGGATACAAGGACTAGCAGGCTGAAACGCTCCTCCGCCGCGAAGCGACGGTGGCGCGCGCTGAGAGAGAAGAAGGCGGCGTAGCGCGCGAGCCGGGCAGTGACGACCACCGGGCGCATTTTCTCAATCCGGGCGATTCAATTGCTCGCCGGCGCCGTCCCATAGGTCGCGATCGCCTTGCTCAGCGTCTCGCGCTCCGCGCAGCCGTCCGGACACAGGCTCGCGAGCGTGTCGAGTTCGCGTTGCGCCGACGCCGGATCGTGCATCTGCAGATAGAGCTCGCCGAGATATTCATGCGCCCCCTTGTGCTCCGGCTTGATCGCGAGAGCACGCTGATAATAGTCGAGCGAGGCCGGGTAATTGCCCGTCATCCGCTCGGTGTAGCCCAGATAGTTCAGCACGTCGGCATTGTTCGGCCGCTCGCTCAGCGCGGTCAGCAGATGCGGAATCGCGTCGGCGTATTTCTCGTGCTTGATGAGGCGGACCGCGATCGCATAGTCGTCGAAGCCCGTGCCGCCGCCGCCATAGACCGCGCCGCTGCCGCTTCCCATCGAAAAGGACGGCGCCGTCCATGCCGTCAGCGCTGCAATGCAGCATGCCGCTATCACCCATTTGCGCATCGCATCCTCCATCCGATTGCGCGGAGCGTAGCGCGGCGGCGATGCCGGCTGAAGCGGTAAAGATTGACTTAGGACGTAAACGCAGACGAAGCTCCGTATATGGATCAAACGACTCTGGGCAAACCGGTTCGGCGCAAGCCCGAAAGCCTCGCCAAGCTCAAGCGCGCGGCCCGCAAGCTGTTCGTCGAGCGCGGCTATCACGCGACGCGGCCGCAGGACATCGCGCGCGAAGCGGGGCTCGGCCACGGCACCTTCTATCTGCACTATCCGGACAAGAAGGCCTGCTTCCTCGCCTTCGTCGAGGAGGCGCGGGAGGAGCTGCACGACTACATGAAGGCGCGCCAGCCCGAGCATCCGACGCTGGAGAGCACGATCGCCGCCAACCTGAAGGCGGTCTATGAATATTCCGCCGAGCATCCCGGCGTGCTCGCCGCCGCGATGACCGACGAGTTGGTGATCGACGCCGAAGGCGCCCAGGCGATGCCGCTCCTGGTGCGCTGGGGCATGGACTGGGGCGAGATCGTGCGCGAAGGCCAGCGCATCGGCGCCGCCTGCCGCAGCTACAACCCCGAGATCGTCGGCCAGGCGATCCTGGGCGCCATCCACCAGGTCGCCAGCGAAGGCGCCCGCTCGGAACGCTCGCGCGAAGAGGTCCTGGACAATCTCACGCGCTTTCTGGTGACGGCGCTGAAGCCGTAGTGTCCATACTCAATTGGCTGAAAAAAGCTTGTCATCCCGGCCAAGCGATGCGCCAGCATCGCGCCGAGCCGGGACCCATCGCGTATCACGCTCGATGGGTCCCGGCTCTCGCTGCGCTGGGATGATAGGCTTTTTCAGCCAATAGAATCCGGGCCCAGAGTTTGTTGTGATCAGTTTGAATCGCGACTGTCATCCCGGCCAAGCGATGCGCGAGCATCGCGCCGAGCCGGGACCCAGATGCCCGCCCGCTTGGGCATGGCGGGGTTTGCGCCGTCCGCGCTGCGGCGGAATATCTTCCACAGACTTTCAATACACGGCAAATATCCGCGAAATCGGGGATCGTATAGTCTCGGCCTGTGCTTGAGGCGGAGGGTGTTTGTCTTGCAGGCGACGCGGCGGCGCGACCGAGCAATACCGGGAGCCGTGGTCGATGGTTTTGCCATCGCCGGCGCGGCGGCAACTGTCCTCGCCACATGTCTGATCGTCCTCGACCATCTGCCATCCAGATGGACCAGAGGCGGCGTCATCGACGACACGCGAACCGGCATTGCCAAGGCAATCGCGCCGGCGGGCGCCAACCTGCTCCTGAACGACTTGGTCCGCGTCCGCAAGAACAGCGCTTTCGGGCTGGATGACAATGAGAGCATCGTCCTGGAGACGGCAAGCGGCGGCGATACTGTTTCGCTCGAACCTTTCTATGGTGATCTGAACCTGGTCGTGAACGGTGTCCGCTCTACCATCACGATCGGCCAGCATGTGCGGACCGGCGATCCCGGTTGTTTCGTATGGAACACCTCGCGAAAGACGTCGCCCCTCTCGCTGTTCGACGGAGAGCCGGAATGGAGCTTCGAATACCGTTGCAACGGGCGCCCGACGGGTTCCCGTTAGCTGCTTGCGGTCCGTTCGCATGACTTATCCCCCTGCCTTCCACCAAAACCCCGCCCCAACCGCCACCTTTTTCGCGCCGGACCGGGGATAGTAAAAAAAACCTCCAACAGGGTCTTGAATCCTATTTTCGGCCGCCCACATCTCTCCGATGTGCCAACCTAACCGCGCCCTCAACGACCGCGAGACCCGTCATCTGGCGGCGCTCAGCCTCACGCGTCACCTCGACGAGGGTGACGCCCTGCGCGGCCGGTTCCATGTTCTGGACGGAGCGAACCCACTCGCCGCCAACGCCCTCCCGGCGCGGCTGCTGCGGGCCGATGTCGCCGTCACGGCGGCGCTCGCCCGCGTGGTCCGCGGCCGGCTCCGCCGCAGTCTGGCCGCGGGCGCCTTGGGCGAATTGAATTCAAAAAAACGAGAATTCGCGCCGCCGCCCTCCGGCGCCGCGCCCCGGCGCGGTGCGCCGGCCGGAAACCGCAATGGGCTCAAGCATGGTCTCTATACACGCGAGCGCCGTGCCCTGCTGGCGCTGGCCCGCGACCACATCGCGCGCGGCCGCGCGCTGGTCGCCGTCTTCACCTCCCGCTCCCACCGGGACACCTCATCCCAAGGTGCCCCGGTGGACGCGTCAGTCGAGCTTGAAGCTCAGGCCCGCCAGCAAGGCGTGGTCGGAGAAGTGCTGGTGCGCGCTGTCGCTGGCGTCGGACAGCGTGACCGACTCCGACTGGCTGAACCGGTACTCGCCGAACAGCGAGGTGTTCGGCGCGATGTCGGTCCTGAGGCCCGCTTCCGCCTGGTAGGCGGGTTTCCAGTCGCGGCCCGAAAGCCCGTTCACCTCGCCGCCGACGTTCTGGAAGCCGAGGCCCGCCCCGACATAAGGCGTGAACCGCGCATCGGGCACCAGGTCGTAGGTGGCGTTGGCCATCAATCCGGTCGACGACAGATGGCCGGTGGCCGGCGCGCCGTTCACCCGCGAAACGTCCGTATGCTGATAAAGCGAGCTCAGCTCGACCCGCCAGCCTTCGCCGGTGTCGTAGCCCGCGGCACCGCCCGCGACGAACCCGGTCCCGAAACTGTCGCGCGCCGGCCCCAGCGTCGGGCTGTCGACGTGCAGGTCGGGCGGCAGCGACAGCCCGCCCTCGACCGACACGTAATAGCCCGGCTCTGCGGCCAGCGCGGCGGCGATGCCGAGGCCGAACGCCACCCCGAACGCGGCCGCGAACACGATTTTCTGTCTCATCTGTCTTGTCTCCTTGGGTTTGGGCGGAAGGCATTGGGCGCTCTTTCCGCCCCGCCACGCTCGGCTTGCGATGTCGTGAAACTGTGTCCGTCACGTCGCAAGGGCTTCAAAACGCTGCACGTTTTGTTGCGCTCTTTGCTGTCCGGATCGTGTCGCCGGCGTAACCGGGGCGTTGACAGGCGGGCACGGCTGACAAACTATCAGTGCATAAGGCCTGCGCCGCACAAGGCCGTTCCGGGAGGAGTCCGACGATGACCAAGCTCGCCTATACGCGCGACGAGATCATGGCCGATCACGCCTATGTCCAGCCGCAGATCGAGGCTGGGTATCGACTGCATGGCGGTTTCGATGCGGAGGGAAATTACATCTCGCCGCGCACGCTCAACCGCTGGCCCGCCGTGACGGCCTGGCAGGCGCAACTCGGCAGCCGCGGCGAGACGGTGATCGACGCCTCGCTGCGCCTCCTCAAGCGCGGACCTTATCCCACCACCGAGCAGATGAAATTTCTGCTCGGCCGCGGCGTCGGCGAGACCTTGTGGAATTCGCTCACCATCACCGGGGTGATCGAGGCGCGCGGCGGCATGCTGGCCCAGGCCGTGGCCCCCGATTTCCAGGCCATCGTGGTCGAGGATATCTCGCAGACCGCGCTCGGGCATCTCAACAAGGGGCTGCTCGCGGCGCATGGCTATGACGAGGGCGGCCAGAAGGCGCTGGGCATCGGCGGTCATGACGACATGTGGTTCGCAGTGCGCGACGCGCTGTTCGGCAAGGACGCCTATCCGATCCCCGACGTGCCCGCGAGCATCGCGCGGCCCGAGACCGGCCGCCGCATGCCGCAGATTCCGCAGGGATACGAGGACTGGATCCTGCTGCTGATGAACGTGCTGATGATCGAGGTGAAAGCGGAAAGCTTCTTCTCCTTCTGCCAGACCGTGATGCGCGATCCGGCGAATTTCGCCGACCGCCGCCCCGCCGCCTCGCATGCGGCCGACCTCGTCGAGCGGATCCGCACCGACGAGGCTGTCCATGTCGCTTATCTGGCGACCGTGGTGTCGGAGCTGCGCAGCGTCACCATCCGTACCGTCGACGGGAAGACCGTTCCGGGTGCCGGCATCATCGATCCGGTGTGGGAGCAGATGATCGAGTGGCACGCCGTGACGGCCGCCGATTTCGGCCGCGGGCAGGCGCGTGAGGCCATCGCGGCGCGCCTCAAAGCCGAACCCAACGGTTCCGTGCTCGCCGCTGCCTTCGACCGTCTCGAATTCCAACAGGCGGCGGAATGAATGTCCTCTCCTGCGAAGCGGGGGAGGTGTCGCGCAAGCGAAGCGCGCGTGACGGAGGGGGAAATCCACTGCAGGAAGAGGCGTTCGCGTCAATCCTGTGTCCACAGCGAAATCTGCACGCCCCGTTCCGTCAACGCATTCTGTCCCGCCGGCGAATAAAACGTCCCGACCTGGATCGACCAGTGCCGCGACAATTTCTGGGTGACCGAGAGCTCCAGCTTGTGGCTACGGTAATAGGTGTAGGGCGCGCCCGCATCGCCGTCGCTGACGATGTTGAAGCTCTGTGCCATCAGCATCACGCTCTTCGTGATCCACAGGCCGGCAGTCAGGTCGATCGGCGTCTCGTCGGGGCGGGGCCGCTGGATCCAGCGCTGCGCGACCTGGATGTCCGCGAAGCCGTCGCGGCCGAACAATCGGAAGCCGGTGCCATAGAGCAGCCGCAGCTCGGCCTGCGACCCCGAATTGCGGCCGGTGGAGACCGACAAGTCGAAGGCGCCGGCCGTCTTGTAGGAGGCCTGGAGCGAGAGCTTTCCCGCGCGTCCGAGCAGCAACAGCCGCGCGCCCGCTTCAAGCGACGTGTCGGTGATCTTGGCCGCGACGCCGCTGGCCGGCGTCACCCGTGCATCGACGAAGGCGGGAATCGCAAACAGCGTCACGCGATCGGTGAGGCCGTACTCCAGGCAGTTCTGGATCAGCAGCTTGTTGAAACTGGTGTGCAGGTCGGCATGTCCTGCCGCGTCGAAGCTCACGCTCGCTTCGCTCTGCGTCACGGTCGAGAATACTTGCCAATGACCGCGCCGCAACGTCCACGCACCTGCCTTGGCAGCTGCGAGCGACACGGCAAAGGCGAGCAACAAAGGGACGATCCGCGCGATCATCGGCCAGGGCGGGCGAGGCCGTGCGCCGTCTTCTCCCAATAGAACGGATCGCGCATGAGCTGGAAAAGCCCGCGCCACGCCGCGAACGCGATCAGGCACCAATAGACGGTCACGGTGAGGCCGTAAGGCGCGATGCCGCGCCAGCCGCGGCGGAACGGACTTGCCACGGCGAGCAGCGTGAGCAGCAGGTTGCCGCCCGCGAGGCCCGAAGCGGTCAGTGCCGCGGCGCGGCCGTCCAGAAGGAGAGAAAGCACCAGCGCGGCCCACAACAGCGGCGTCGCCAGCGACGCGGCGACCGCGCCGCCGATGAAGAGATGAAACGCGAAGAAGCCGTTCGCACCGGCGCGGCGCAGCAGCGACAGCGGCCGGCGCGTGTGCACCAGCCAGGTCTGCATGTAGCCCTTCATCCAGCGCGAGCGCTGTTTCACCCAGACGGGGAGCCGCGTCGGCGCCTCCTCGAACGTCGTCGAGTCGAGCATGGCGACGCGCTTGCCGAGCTGCGCGATGCGGATGCCCAGATCGGCGTCCTCGGTGACGTTGAACGGATCCCAGCCGCCGAGCTCGCGCAGGACGCCGGTCCGGAAATGGTTGGAGGTCCCGCCCAGCGGCATCGGTACGCCGAGCCGGTCGAGTCCGGGCAACAGCACGTCGAACCACAACGCGTAGTCGAGCGCGAACGACTTGGTAAGCCAATTGTCCGGCGCATTGTAGAAATTCAGTCGCGCCTGGAGGCAGGCGAGATCCGTATCGGCCGCGCGGAATTCGCCAACCGCCTTGTGCAGCTGGTCGCGTTCCGGCCGGTCCTCGGCGTCGTATATGACGGTGAATTCGCCGCGCGCGAAGTTGAGCGCATAATTGCAAGCCCGCGGTTTGGTCTGCGGCTTGCCGCGCGGCACGCACACCACCTCGAAGGGCCCGCGACGGCTCAACTCGGCCGCGACGACAGCCGTTTCGGCGTCGTCTTCCTCTACGATCAGTTTGATGTCGAGCTTGTCGTGCGGATAATCGAGCAGCAGCAGCGCCCGCGCCAGTCGCGGCAGCACATTGGCCTCGCGCAGCAAGGGCACCAGAATTGTGTAGACGGGCAGGGATGCCGCGCAGCCCGGAGACGGTCTTGCGGCCTTCGGCAATCCTCCGATCAAAGCCAATGTGGCGCGAAACACGGTTCCGGCCAGGAAGCTGAAGACGAGGAGGACATTCAACGCGAACCACATCGTCTGCGGCCTGGCGATCGCGAGCGCGACAGTGAAGGCCAGGAGCCCCAGCAGCGCGGCCCGTTGTGCGCGCGTGATCACGATATGCGCAGACAATTCCGGCATGCTCCGTGCCAGGCCATGAGCTGCAATATCGGCCAGATGTGCCGCCCCTGGCGCGGCGCAGTCTTCTGCACGCATAACCTGTGCAGAGGTATCGAGACCCTGCGCAGGTTGTGATGATCGATATGCGTCTTTCTGCGCCATGGAAGTCCTTGAGATCCAAGAACGGAACGGACGCCGCGAGCGGTGAAATGCCGCTGCGAAAACACGGAGAGGGGACGGGCGCAGGAACACGCGCGAATCGATTTTTCGATTTAAGTTGTTGGTTGAGCAACGAAATTTTATGCAACCATAAGTAGTTACGAGCCGCGGCGTTGCATCGCTTGTACTTGCGACTGAGTTGCGATTACGGTGGATAGTCTTTGGTTGGATTGCCCATGTATCGATCGACGATCATTGCTGCCGGATTGTTGTTGCTTGCCGTGCCCGCATTCGCCGGCACGCCGATTTCCGTGGTGCTGAAAAACCATCGCTTCACGCCTTCGACAATCCACGTCAAAGCCGGCGAGCCGAACGTGCTCGTGCTGAGCAACAATGACGACACGGCGGACGAGTTCGACTCGACCGCGCTCAAGGTCGAAAAGGTGGTGGCCGGTCACGGCACGGGCAATATCCGGCTGCGGCCGCTCGCGCCGGGCAAATACCCCTTCATGGGCGAATACCATTCCGACACGGCGCAGGGCGTCGTGATCGCGGAGTAGGCCATGCTCCAGAGCCTGATCATCGTCTTTCGCGAAGCCATCGAAGCCGGTCTGATCGTGGGCATCGTCCTCGCCGCGACCAAGGGTGTGATCGGACGCGGAACGTGGGTCGCGCTGGGCGTTGCCGCGGGCGTCGCCGGCGCTTGCTTGGTCGCCGCCTTCGCAGGCCAGCTCGGGGCGCTGTTCGAAGGCTCGGGGCAGGAATTGTTCAACGCCACCGTTCTCATTCTCGCCGTCGCGATGCTCACTTGGCATAATGTCTGGATGGCGAGCCATGGCCGCGAGATCGCGCGCGAGATGCGGGCAGTGGGCGCCGCCGTGACCGCCGGCCAGCGCACGATGACCGCGTTGGCGGTGGTCGTCGGCGTCGCCGTGCTGCGCGAAGGCTCCGAGGTCGTGTTGTTTCTGTATGGCATCGTGGCCCAGGGCGGCACCACGACCGCCTCGCTTTTGTTGGGCGGCGCGCTGGGTTTGGCTGCCGGCGCGGTGGTGTCCGGCTTGATGTATTTCGGCCTGCTTTCGATCCCGGCGCACCGGCTGTTCGCGGTGACCGGCTGGATGATCACCCTGCTTGCCGCCGGCATGGCATCGCAAGCGGTGCTGTTCATCCAGAATGCGGGATATCTGCAAGTGCTGATGATGCCCCTATGGGACACGTCGTGGCTATTGCCCGAAGGCGGCGAGGGTGCCCTGGGCATCATTGGCCGCATGCTGCACACGCTGGTCGGCTACAGCGATCAACCGAATGGCGCGCAGCTCGTCGCCTATGTCGGGACGATCGCCGGCATCAATGTTCTGATGCGCTTGGTCAACCGGCCAAAGCCGTTACCGATCGCTGTGCCGACGGCAGCCGAATAGCACGGCGACCTTCGCTTCTGTGCCAGATCGCGACAACCCTTATCGCGCAGTTCCGCAAGTTCCACACGAATATGGCCGATAACTAGAAAACGAAGTAACGGCTTGCACTTTTGGTAAGGCGCTCCTGCCACTCTCGACGCAGAGGTAGGGTCCAGTGCAAATCAGCCAGACCAGCGAAGACCGCTCCGGGGCTTCCGCCCTGCGATCCAGGCTTGTCGAAGCCGCGCGGGCGATTGCCGGTCGTGACGGCGTGGACGGCGTGACCCTGAGCAAGGCTGCGGCCGAGGCCGGTCTGGGTCGTGCCCAGGCATACGGCCTCTTTGCGCGCCGAGAGGACCTGCTGATGTCGGTTGTGTCCGAGGATTTGGCTGCATTGGCGCACCAGATGCGCGGCATCGACTGGCAATCGGCACGCGAGACCGACAGAAGCGAAAATGCTGTCGTCGTTTCACTACCGCTGGGGCGACCCGACGATGCGGCGATGGTTGATGCTGAAGAACCGGCCCTTGCCGCACCTGTCCGCCAGCGCCTGGCGCGCCGTGGCGAGCTGGCGCAGCTCCTCGACGCCAGAACAGACGAAGCCGACGCGAAGGACATCCCGCGTGCGCCCGATGCCTGGCTCGAGCGCCGCCTGCGCGTGTTCGAGCGCGGCATGGGGGCGATCGAGGCCCGCCAGGAGCAGGTGGAGAAGAACGCGCGGGCCGCTGCGGCGGCGGCCGAGGACGCCGTGAAGTCGATGCAGGCGACCGTCGCGGCGCTGCAGGCGCGCGCCGACGCGGCCGAGGCGAAAGCCAAGGCGACGGCGAATGAATTGCGCGCTGCCCTCAATGAAGCGGCGCTGCGCATTCAGACCGTCGAAAGCGTGGCACATGCGGCGTTGGCCGAGAACCATGTGCCCGAGATAGCCGGGCCCGATGACCCGACCGCCGCCGATCCGATGATCGAACGGGCGGACATGATGGCGCCGCAGCCTGCCGAGACGCCAGAAGCTCCCATGACCGAGGCGCCGAGATCTTACCTCTCCGAAGTGCGCAAGTCGGTGGCGGCGGCAAACGCTGCCGCCGAAGCCGTGGCCGACGCGAAGCCAACTGCGACCCGCGCCAGCACGACCCGCTATTTGCTCGGCGCCATCGTGGTAATCGCCATCTTCGCCGCCGCCGCCGGCATGGCCTTCAGTCAAGGTGTCAGCGACGGTCGCCGCGAGGCTCTCAGCCATATCGTACGAGTTCCACGCCGGGACGCCGTCACGGCGGATCTGGCACATACACCGCTCGATCGTTTGACGGTCCGCGCTCAGGCGGGCGATGGGGCTGCGGAATTCCAGATCGGTTTGCGTTATCTGAGCGTCGCGCCCAGAGACCCGGTGGCGGCCTTCCACTGGATCACGTTGGCGGCGATCCAGGGCAAACCCGTTGCGCAATATCGCCTTGCCACCCTCTATGCACTTGGCACCGGCACGGCCGCCGATCCCACAAAAGCGCTGCAATGGTACGAAGCTGCGGCGCTGCAGGGCAATCGAAAGGCGATGCACGATCTCGCCGTCGCCTATGCGCAGGGGGCGGGGACGGCGAAGAATCCATCGGAAGCGGTGCGCTGGTTCTCGCGGGCCGCGGCTCTCGGTTATGTGGATTCCGAATTCAATCTTGCCGTGTTGTACGAGCGGGGCGATGGCGTGCCGCAAAGCTTGCTGGATGCCTATAAATGGTATTCCGTCGCGGGCCGGCAGGGCGACGCGGAATCCAAGCAACGTGTCGAAGCGCTTCACAGCCAACTAGGAGCGGACGATTTGACCGCGGCCCAGCGCGCAGCCGATGCTTTCAAGCCCGCGCCCTACGATATGGCCGCCAATTAGTTCAAGTCCCCGGCAATGCGAATTCCGGTGCAGGCTCCGGCGTTCGACATGCGGCAGTCTGATGGCTGCCGAAATGGCAGGCGTAGACCTTCGTAAACTCGGCTCCCAACAGGAAAACCTGCGCCAGATAATAAACCCAAAGAAGGAGGATGATGAGTCCGCCTGCGGCGCCATAAGGCGCTGCGACCGACGTGGATCCGAAATACCAGCCCAGCAGGAGCTGACCGACCTGGACCAGAACGGTGGTGCCGAATGCACCGGGAAGTACATCGCGCCATTCCAGATCGAGATTGGGCAGAACTTTGTAGATCGCCGCAAAGAGCAACGTCATCAACACGACGCCGATCGCAACGTTGGTCGCCATAAGCGCGAACTGACTATAAGGCGTATGGACATCGATGTAGTGCGAGAGGGCAGCAAGCAGGGCCGTGAGCGTCATCGAAACGAGCAGCAGGAATCCAAGTCCGATCACGAGAGCCAGGCTGACCGCACGACCGCGCAGCAATCGCCGCAGCACGGAACCCTTACGCGGAGCGCGCCAGATGATGTTCAGCGCATCCTCCATCTCGCCGAACACTCCAGACGTCGTAAGAATAAGAGTTGCGACGCCGACGATGCTGCCGATCACGCCGTTGGAGGTGCTGTTCACATTGCGCACCGCCAGCTGCAGAAGATCGGCGCTTTCGCGGCTCATCATATGGTGAAACTGAGAAAAGATCGCGTGGCGGGCCGCGTCCTGCCCGAAGCCGATGCTGGCGATGGTGACCGCAACGAACAACAGGGGTGCGATGGACGTTACTGCATAGAATGCGATCGCCGCGCCGCGCGTCAGCGCCTCGTCCTCGATGAAGGCATCAATGCCTTCGCCGACCATCTGCCGAAGCGATTTCGCGCCTAATCCCCGCATGGAGCGACAACGCGCTTATCGCGGTGGTTGTTGCAAACTTTCTCGGACCTTCAGGGCGGCCGAGGCGTTGTACCATTGGAGGATTCTGCCGATGAGCCTGGTGCCGCCGCACCCGACGCCCGAATCGCGTGCGCAACGCGCGCTCTTCCACGCGCGCGATGGGGTGAAGGCCGCCGGTCGATGGATCCAAGCCAGCGTATTTGCCGGCGCATGGACATGGATGCGCATCCTGAAATGGGTGGCCGGTGTCATTCTCGCGCTGCTCGCGGCAGCCTTGCTTTGGCTCTATTTTCTGGACTGGAATACGATGCGCGGGCCGTTGGCCCGTTATGCTTCAAGTCGCCTTGGCCGGCCGGTGTCCATCGCGGGCGATCTGCGTGTCGATCTCTTCCGCCTCGAACCGCATGTGTCGGTTTCGGGCGTGAAGGTTGCCAATCCGGCCTGGGCACAGGGTGCCCAAGCTGCGGAAATCCCGCATCTCGCATTCAGCTTTCGCCTGTTTCCGCTGCTGTTCGGCGATGCGATCCTGCCCTTGGTGCGCTTCGACCGGCCGAACATCGTCGTTTTGCGGCGCGCCGACGGGACGACGAACTGGGACTTCGGCGGCGGAAACACGGGCTGGAATCTCCCGCCGATCCAACGCTTTCTGGTCCGCGATGGGCGCATCCGCGTCGAAGACCGCGTTCGCAACCTGATCTTCACGGGTACCGTATCCTCCGAGGAGGATGCGGGGGCCGGCGGCAGTGCGTTTCAACTGACCGGTGACGGAACGCTGAACGCGAACACCTTCACCGCCGCGCTTCGCGGCGGCCCTCTGATCCACGTCGACGAAAGCAAGCCTTACGCGTTTACGGCCGAAATCGGCTTCGGCACGACCCATGTCACGGTTGACGGAGCGATCGACCATCCCTTCCATCTCGGTCAATTTCACGCCGCAACGATACTCTCCGGTGCAAATCTGTCGGATCTCTACTATCTGACGGGCTTGGCGATGCCGCACACGGCCCCCTATCGAATCCGCGGGACCTTGACGCGTGACGGCACGCTGTATCGCTATGAAAATTTCTCAGGCCGGGTCGGCACGTCGGATTTGGCCGGAAACCTGTCTGTCGAGACGGCGGGCGCCAAACCCCTCATCACGGGAGCATTGTCGTCGAAGGTTCTGGATTTCAAGGATCTCGGCGAGCTTTTTGGCGGCAAGTCGCAGGCGGCGGCGGCGAGTGGCCGCCTTCTGCCGGACATCCCGCTTCACGTCGAGCGCCTGCGGCAGATGGATGCCGATGTCGACTACAGTGCTGCGGCCATCCATAGCCGGGATTTCCCACTGCGTGGCGTTCGCACGCACATCGCGCTGAAGAATGCGGTGCTGCTGCTGAAACCGCTGGCCTTCCAATTCGCCTATGGCCGCCTGTCGGGCCAGTTGAAGATAGACGCGAGCCGTGCCGTCGCTGCGACCGACGTCGATGCCCGCATCTCGGATCTGCGCGCGGAGGAATTCGTCGCCGGGCGGCCTCCGCCGATCGAAGGCCTGTTCGAAGCCCGAGCCGTGTTGCACGGAAGCGGCAGCAGCGTCCGCAACGTGGCGGCGACGGCCACGGGCCGTGCCGTCTTCGTCGTGCCTCACGGAAAATTCCGCGAGGCGTTTGCCGAGCTGACCGGCATCGATCTCATCAACGGTCTCGGTCTGTTGCTGTCCAATGACAAGAGCGATGTCGGCCTGCGTTGCGCGGTCGCCGACTTCGACGCCTCCAATGGCGTTCTTCACGCCCGCAGGCTGGTGTTCGATACCGACCCGGTACGGGTCGAAGGCAAGGGCGCCATCGACCTGAACACGGAGACGCTCAGATTGGAGATCGTCGGCAAGCCGAAGGAATTCCGTATCGGCCGGTTGCACGCGCCGATTCTGGTCAGCGGCAATCTTGCTCATCCTGCGATCGGCGTGAAAGCGCAAAACGCGATCCTGCAGGGCAGCCTTGCCGCAGCGCTCGGTTTTGTCTTCCCGCCGGCGGCGATTCTGCCGTTCATCGATCTCGGTCTCGAGAAAGACGCCAATTGCGCTGGCCTTCTGACGCAGGCACGCCGACAGGGCGCGCCGGTAAAAAAGAAATAATAGGCGGCGAGCGGGAACTTTGGGCACGGTTCGGGGTTTGCTTCGCGAGTAGCCGAAGCATTTCCAGTTCGATCCCTTTTCCGGAGCCCATGATGGCCGATGCCAAGCCCTTTTTGACCGATGTGAAGACCCTGCGCGAACGGGCGCGTGCCCATATCGAGGACGGCGCGCTCGGCTCCAACTACATCGGCGACGTGAACAAGACGATTGAAATCCTCCAAGCGGTCCTCGCGACGGAGATTGTCTGCGTCCTCCGCTATACGTTCCACGCCATCACGGCGTCGGGGATATCCAGCGAGGCGGTGAAGGCGGAATTCGCCGAGCACGCCAAAGAAGAGCAGGAGCATATGACGGCCGTGGCGGAGCGCATCAATCAGCTCGGCGGAAAGCCCAACTTCAATCCCGAAGGCCTGCTCTCCCGTTCGGCCTCGCAATATGTCGAAGGCGCGAATCTCATCGAGATGATCAAAGAGAACCTGGTCGCCGAGCGGATCGCCGTCGATCACTACCGAGAGCTGATCCGCTATTTTGGAGACGACGATCCGGGCACCAAGACCATGCTCCAACATATACTGCGGGTGGAAGAAGAGCACGCGGACGACATGCACGATCTGCTGATCGCGCATCAGGGAAAGCCCATGCTCGACAAGTGAGCCGGGGACGGCTGCGCGTCCGCGGCAAACGTTAACGCTCGGTATATCGACGCTTGGGGACGTAAACGCGCTGGAAAGCACGTTGCCCCTATCGTCGCTCTGAATCGGAGATCCGCTGCCGGATTCCCGACGAAGAGACGCATATGCTGCGCGAAAAACTTGTCGTGACCCTTGCCTGGGCTGCAGCGTGCATCGCTTGCGCGATGACGGCCGACTATTTCGTCAGCATCGTGTTCATGAACGATCCGGAGGGATATACGCCGCTGACGACCTTCCTCGTCGCGACGCTGGTTACATTGCCGTCGACTTATGCGCTGGTGAGCGGCCGCCTCGATCTGCGAAAAGCACGTGACGAGCTGGCCGCAGCCAGGGACGCGGCGCTTGCGGCCGATCGGGCGAAATCGCAGTTCTTCTCGAACATGAGCCATGAACTGCGCACGCCGCTGAACGCCATATTGGGATTTTCCGAGTTGCTTGGGCTGGAGGGCTTCGCTTCCCGCCGCGCCGAATATGCGGAGCTCATCCATCGTTCGGGCCGGCATTTGCTCAGTCTTGTCGACGATCTTCTGGATCTGTCGCGTATCGAAGCCGAGCGCCTCGAACTGCGGTTCGAAGCGCTGCAGATCGAGGACTTGATCGACGAGTGCGTGCAGACGGTCGCGTTGCGGCTGCGCGACCGCCAACTCCGGCTGACCCGGCGGGTCGATCCGGACTTGCCGTCGCTCGACGCCGATCGCCGGGCCGTCAAGCAAATCCTGCTCAATCTCCTGACCAATGCCGTGAAGTTCAGCAACGCCGGCGGGGAGATAACCATCGCCGTGTGCGCGGTCGCGGCCGGCGGCCTGTCGATCAGCGTAAGGGACAGCGGCATCGGCATCGCCGCTGCGGACCAGGCGCGGGTCTTCGAGCGTTTCGGCCAGGCGCGACACGATGTTTCGATCCACGAGCGGGGTGCGGGGCTGGGGCTGCCCATCGTGCGCGGCCTCGTCGAAGCACATGGCGGTCGCGTCAGCCTGGAGAGCACGCTGGGCGAGGGCACTTGCGTGTCGGTTTGGCTGCCGCCCGCGCGGTTGACGGAACGCCGACCCGTGGCACTTGCATCCTGAGAACGAGTGCATGCATTCCTCGCCAGGCTCCGGGCCTGGCCACAAGGTCCGGTCGCCACGGTTGCCTTGTCGGAAGACGCCCGGTATTTGATCGGCCGATGCCGGCTTAGCTCAGTTGGTAGAGCACCTGATTTGTAATCAGGGGGTCACAGGTTCGAGTCCTGTAGCCGGCACCATCCATGGCCCGGCTTGCGGCGCAACGGCGGCTCCGGCGTGCGGATCGAATCGGATACCGCGAACTCAGCGCGGCGCGATCGAGATGTGGTCCGGCGTGACGGCGCCGCCGGAGAGGATCATGGTCATGGCCTCGTCGCCCTGCAGCGCCGTCGGCGTCACGCTGGCGAGCGGCACGATCTGCAGATAGCCCGAGGTCGGGTTGGGGGCGGTCGGAACATAAACCGCCGCCAATTCCTCTCCCGTGCGCGCGTCGGGAAAGGTCCGCATCACGAAGCCGATGGCCTTCAATCCGGGACTGGGGAAGTCGAGCAGCACCACGCGCTGCAGGTTGGCGTCCGGCTTCTGGCGAAGGACGTCGACGAGTTTCTTGGCCGCGGAATAGATCGTCTCGACCAGCGGGATGCGCGCGATCATGTGCTCGAACCCGCGGATCAGGCGCTGCCCGATCATGCGGCTGGCGATGGCGCCGATGGAATAGAGCACCAACAGGGCCACGACCACGCCGGCGACCCACCGCACGTTTTCGTTCTCGAGCCAGGGCCGCAGGGCCGGAACGCGCCCCTCCAAAGAGTCGGTGAATGCGGCCGCCAGCGGGTGGCCCCAGGCCGACAGGGTCGTGAGAAAGAAGTCGAACACCAGCCAGACGACGATCAGCGGCGTCACCGTCAGCAAACCGGCGATCAGGTTGGACTGGAAGTTCGCCTGGAACAGGTGGCCGCCGGGCGGTCTTCTGCGCAAATGGCCCTCCTTTCCCGCCGAAATCGGGGCTTTGCAAAGCGGCCCCGCTGCGCTTAAGGGTGGACGGATTCGCGGCAGAAGTTAATCTGCGCGCCCTTTGTCCAGGCAGTCCCGCAGCATGAAACGCGTCCTCATCACCTCGGCGATCCCCAGCGTCAACGGCGTCAAGCATCTGGGCAATCTCGTCGGCTCGATGCTTCCGGCGGACGTGTTCGCCCGTTTCTGCCGCGCCCGCGGCTACGAGACGCTGGCGATCTGTGCGACCGACGAGCACGGCGCGCCGATCGAGCTTGCCGCCGCCGAGGACGGCATCCCGGTCGCCGCCTATTGCGACAAATGGCATGCGGTCCAGGCCGATCTCGGGAGCCGCTTCGGCCTTTCCTGGGATCATTTCGGACGTTCCTCCTCCGGCCAGAACCGCGAGCTGACCTGGCACTTCGCGCGCCAGCTGTGGAAGAACGGCCATCTCGACGTGCGCACGACCAAGCAGGCCTATTCGGCGACGGATGGCCGCTTCCTGCCCGACCGCTATGTCATCGGGACCTGCCCGCATTGCGGCTATGACCGGGCGCGCGGCGACCAATGCGAGAATTGCACCCGGGTCCTCGATCCCATCGACCTGATCGAGCCGCGCTCCGCGGTGTCCGGCGCAAAGGACATCGAAATCCGCGACAGCGTGCACCTGTTCCTCAAGCAGACCGATTTCATCGAACAGCTGCGCGACTGGATCGCCAGCCACAAGAGCGACTGGCCGGTGCTCGCCACCTCGATCGCCAACAAATGGCTGGATGAGGGGCTGCAGGATCGCGGAATCACCCGCGACCTCGAATGGGGCTTTCCGGTGCCGGACGACATCGCCGACGGCCAGCTCGCGGGCAAGGTGTTCTACGTCTGGTTCGACGCGCCGATCGAATATATCGGCGCGACCAAGGAATGGGCGGACAAGAACCAGCTGACCGAAGACGCCTGGCGCGGCTGGTGGCACGGCGAGGCCGCAAAGGACGTGACCTATGTCGAATTCATGGGCAAGGACAATGTGCCGTTCCACACCATCATCTTTCCCGCGATGATCCTGGGGACCGGCGAGCCTTGGAAGAGGGTCGACCGGCTCAAGGCCTTCAACTACATCAACTACGACGGCGGCAAGTTCTCGACCTCGGGCAAGCGCGGCATCTTCATGGACGGCGCGCTCGACATCCTGCCCGCCGATTACTGGCGCTACTACCTGATGGCGAACGCGCCGGAGAGCTCCGACACCAATTTCACCTGGGAGCATTTCGCCGGCATCATCAACAAGGACCTCAACGACGTCCTGGGCAATTTCGTCAACCGGGTGACGAAGTTCTGCGCCGCGCGCTTCGACGGCAAGGTGCCGGCGGAAGGCGAATACGGCGCGGACGAGGCGGCGCTGTGCGCCGAGCTCGACAAGCGCATCGCACAGTACACGGAATTCCTGGAGGCCACCGAGTTCCGCAAGGCGCTGGGCGAGCTGCGGGCGATCTGGGTCGTCGCCAACGAATACATCACGCGCGCCGCGCCCTGGACGCATTTCAAGGCCGACCGCGCCAAGGCGGCCGCCGGGATCCGGATGGGCCTCAACCTCGTGCACCTGTTCGGACACCTGGCCTGGCCGGTGATGCCGGACGCGGCGCGGGCGATTCATGGCGCGATCCAGCCCGCGCCGACGGTCATTCCGTGGCCGGACGAACCGATGACGCGGTTCCTGCGGCAACTCGAACATGGCCAGACCATCCATCCCACGGACGTCCTGTTCGCCAAGATCACGGACGAGCAGATCGCCGAGTGGCGGATCCGCTTCGGCGGGACGGCCGTTTGAGGATCGCGCGTCTCGCGCCGGAGGACGCCCAAGCCGTTCGCGCCGTGCGGCTCGAAGGTCTCAGGAACCATCCGGAGAATTTCGGCACCGATCACGACGAGGAAGCGTCGCAGCCGATCGCATGGTGGCGCGCGCGGCTAAGCCGTCCCGGCGGCGCCGGCTTCGGGGCCTGGGATGGAAGCGGCGGCCTGGCAGGCATCATCAGCTTCAGCCAGGAGGCTCAGAAGAAGCATCGTCACCTCGGCAGCATCGGCGGCTTCTATGTGTGTCCGTCGTATCGCGGCAAAGGTGTCGGCGACGCCTTGATGCGCGCGGCCCTCGACGCGGCAAAGCAGCATGTCGAACACGTCATGCTCACCGTGACCTCGTCCAACCTGGGCGCGATCCGGCTTTATGCGCGGCATGGTTTCACGGTGGTGGGACGCATGCCGGCCTCCATCCGGGTTGACGGTGTCGATCACGACGAGCTGCAGATGTGGCGGAAGGCGTAGTCGGCTCGTGTCAGGGGCCCTTGCCGCGGAGCGCGAGGTCCTTGAGATCCAGCTGCGCTTTGACGAATGGCTGTTCCATCGCATAAGGGCTGTTCTTGGCGCGACACGCGGACGGGTAGGCGACGGTCTGCGAGGTCCCGCGATTGAGCGCAATGATCTGCTCCTGGCAGGCCGCCGTTTCGGACGGGCGCAGCGCGCGGATCCCTTCGGCTCCATACACGACGGCAACGTTGAGATTCCCCACAACGGCCAGTCCGATCACGGCGGCGAATGCGACCTTCGCAACCGCGCCCCAGCGCGGCGCCGTCAGACCGCGGGGATTCTCCGAGGCTGCCCATGCAAAGCCGTAGACCAACAGGATCATCGGGATCAGGGAGCCGCGCATCGCATAGTTGTGGGACACCGGAAAGGAGACGACCGCGGTGCTCAGCAAAAACAATGTCGACGCGACGGCGACCGCACCCAGGGGCGACTTCAGGAATTTCTGCCCTGCCAGGGCGTAGGCATAGAGCGGTAGCCAGCCCACCTCCAGGATCATCTCGAAGGCGACCACGCCGATTCCGACGACGCCCCAAAAAGCGCTGCCATGATGCATGTCGCGCCAGTAGCGATAAACGATGCCGAGCGCCGGTCCTTCGCCGGAACCGGTGTTGCGGTAGATATAGAGCAGCGGCAGCGCGAGCAGCGCGGCGACCGCCAATCCGGGCAGCAGTTGTCGCGGCCGTTCCCGCAAGACGCGAAGAAGCAGCGGCGACAGGGCGACGAAGCCGCCGAGCACGACGAAGAGCGAGGAGAACAGCGCGAAGCCAAGAAGCAGCCCCGCCGCGAGATAGGCCAGGGGAGCGTCCTTCGGCTTGAGCGTCCGCGGCTCGGTGACGAGCATCACGGCGAACAGGACCGCGACGACCGCAGCCAGGTGCTGCGGCACCCACAGGAACAGGCTGGTGACGGAAGAGAACTGATTGCCGCTCCAGAAGGCGCCCTGCCACCACTCGACATCGACCAGTGCATGATGCTTCCAGGCTGCGTAGAGCGCCGCGGCGCCGTCGGGGACCGCGCCGGCGACGAACAGCGCAATGATCGCAAATTTCCGTGCCGGCGGCGGCAGCACATGCCGCTGAAACAGGATGAAAGCGAAGGCGAAAGCGATGCCGATCAGACCGGCATCGAGCGCATAGGTCGCCTTGATCGCGGGTCCGAGGCCGATCAGCTTCAACAGGCCGGATGCCGCAGCGGCGGGAAGCCAGGCGAGATAGTAATAGTGCAAATAAGCGTCCGGCTGATAGTTCAGCCGCGGCGGGAAATGGGCCGTTGTCACGAGGCTTGCGACTTCCTGGAAGTGCCAGGGATCGTCGGTGGTGATGGCGTCGACCAGATGGCCCGTCAGATATTCGTCCGTATAGAGCATCTGTCGAAGCACCGCGATGAGTGCGGCGTAGCCGAGAAACGCCCACTCGTAGCCGGCCAGAGGCGCCGTATCGGATACGACCGCGACCCGCCGGAAAAGCCAGAAGAAGCCGGCCGCCAGCACGACCAGCACGAGCGGCAGGAGGTCGGCCCTGAGCGCGAAGGCGCATAGCAGCGAGCCCGAGCAGAACGCGGCGGCCAGAATCGCAAGGATGAGCGTAACGCTCGTCCCGGCCGCAGATGTCCGTGTGGCGGTGCCGCGATACGTCACGCCGCTCCGATCCGCCGTGTTCGCCATGCAGGAAGACCATCCCATTCCTGGGACCTGTATAGCAGAAGCGCCGCCGCACGGAATGCGGGACGCCGCCTTGTCCGCGAACGCCGGACATTTTTGTGGGGATATGGATGAAATGGCGTTTGGACCGACTCGGTTCAAGGGGTGGCGGAAAAATAGTTCGTAGACGGAATATCCCCCACCGAGGCACGCCACGCCCGCGATACGCCTGGGGATTTCATCGCCGGCCGGGGGATAAGCAGCGGCGCTCCGGCGCGACGGCGATATTTTATTTCAGAGATATTTTGGCGAGGCTATCTTTGACAAACCGAGGGGTATCACTTGGCGCCGGCTTTCAGAAGTTGCAATTCGATGTCGGTATAGCGGATGTCGTCATCGCTATGCCTGAATGGGCTCGTTCGGGCCAATTTCAGCGCCGTGCTGTCGTACTTGTCCCTCGCATTTACATCTGCCCCTGCGATGAGAAGTGCCCTCACACAATCTACCCTTCCCATCCCGGCCGCATACATGAGCGCAGTTGATCCGTTGTCGGCGCGCGCATTCACATCTTCGCCCGACTCTATTGCAGCATTTAATGCGCTCAGATCGCCATCTGTGGCAGCCTTGAAAATGGTCATTGCAGGGTGCCCTCCCAACGTGTTTACCGCTCGGTCGCAGCACGCGCCTTTAGGGCTTCGCCTTCGCGATCTTCCCCTCGAACCGAGCCTTGTCCTCGTATGCGCCTAGGCGCCTGGCGACGGATTCGAAATCTTGAGACAGAGCGCGTATATTCGCCTGCTTTTTCTTAGTCTTTGGCGATCTTACTTTGGCCATGAGCAAGCAAGCTCAAATTCCCGACTACGAATACGTAGCATATATAGACGAGGCAGGCGATCTCGGTCTTAAGCGGTTGCGTCCCAAGCATCGCTGGGGGCGAGCGAATGGTTTGTCTTGGGGGCCGCAGTCGTTTCTAGGGCCAACGAGGAAGCGGTCAATACTTGGGTTCAGGACATTCTCGAAACCGTTCGCGGCAAGCAAATTCCAGGGCAGCGCCAGGTACTTCATTTTCGGCAATTAAACGACATGCACACGCGCCAGCATTAGCTCTGGGTTTGTCAAAGACAATATCGCCGATATTTTTCCGTCGCGCCGCCGGCGGTCCGGGCCTAAAGCCTTTGCCAGCCGTCCCGGCCCAAAGCTTCCATCGGCTTGAAGCGGGTCTTGTAGGCCATCTTCTCGCTGCCCTCGACCCAATAGCCGAGATAGACATGCGGCAAGCCGCGGCTGCGCGCATCGCGGATGTGGTCGAGGATCATGTAGGTGCCGAGGCTGCGTGCATCCTCGCCGGGATGGAAGAAGCTATAGACCATCGAGACGCCGTCGCGCAGCACATCGGTCAGCGCGCAGGCGATCAGCGGCCCGGGGGTGCCGTTCGTGCTGTGGCGGCGGTATTCCACGATCTGGGTATCGACCGGGGTCTCCTCGACCATCGCGACATAATCGAACAGGCCCATGTCCGACATGCCGCCGCCGGCGTGCCGCGAGTCGAGATAGGTGCGGAGCAGGGCGAACTGCTCCCGCGTCGCCTCGGCCACGACCTCGCTGCGGACGAGATCCGCGTTGCGTCTCTCCACGCGCTTGAAGTTGCGCGAGGGCTCGAATTCGTTGACCAGGATGCGGACGGAGACACAGGCGGAGCAGCCTTCGCAGGCGGGCCGATACGCGATGGACTGGCTGCGGCGGAAGCCGGAATGGGTAAGGGCCTCGCTCAAGGGCTGGGCTAAGGCGCCGGACAGCCGGGCGAACACTTTGCGCTCGATATGGCCGGGCAGGTAAGGGCAGGGCCCGCCGGGCGTCAGGAAAAATTGTGGAACGCGTGCATTATGCTGATCGGTCACGTCTCGGTCCGGCCTCCCCACGGGAGGACTATGACAAAACTCCGGGGCGGGGCGCCAGCCCGCTTTCGCATTACAGTTGATGGCCCGGCGGCACGGGCGGCGCCTCGCGCAACAGGACGATGCTGAGCCGGCGGTTGGCGGAGGCGTTGGGGTCCTCGGGCAGCAGCGGTTCGGACCCGGCCTTGCCGGCGACCTCGTAGATGCGGTCCTGGACCAGGCCGCCGGAGGTCAGGAGCGACCGGGCCGCATTGGCGCGTGCCGAAGAGAGTTCCCAGTTCGTCATCCCGCTCGGCCCCTCGAACGTCGTCGCTTCGGTATGGCCGCTGATCGAGACCCGGTTGGGCAGCCGGTCGATGATTCGGCCGATCTCGGCCAGGAGGCGCTTGGTATAGGGCATGGGCTCCGACGTGCCCTGCTGGAACATCGGGCGGCCATCCTGGTCGACGAGCTGGATGCGCAGCCCTTCGGGCGTGTTGTCGATCATGACCTGCTTGGAAAGCGTGGCGATGTCGGGGTTGTCCTGGATCGCCTGATGGATCGCCTCGGCGGCATGGGCGAAATCGCCGTCCTGCGACGAGGCCGTGCCATGGCCGTCCGCGCTGTCGGTGGCGCCCTGGCTGTTGGCGCTGGCCGCGCCGCCATGGACGGTGCCCGCCTGCGACGAGTGAGTCGGGTTGGCGGGGGAGGAAGGGCTGTTCCTCTGGAAGACGGAGGCCGCGCCGCCCGCCTTGGAGCTGTCCTCGCCCATGACCTTGCCGCCCATCACGCCGCCGGCGCCCGAGACGGTCTGGGCGATGCTCTGCGGCGCGAAATAGTCGGCGATGCCGCGCTTCTGCTCGGGCGTCGTGGTGTTGATCAGCCACATGAGCAGGAAGAAGGCCATCATCGCGGTGACGAAGTCGGCATAGGCGACCTTCCACGCGCCGCCGTGATGGCCGCCGTGACCGCCCTTCTTGATGCGCTTGATGATGACCGCGCCGTCGCTGGCCATAGCCCGAATCCCGCTTTATTACCCTCGTTGGACGGGTGAGACGGTCTTTTCGCCGCCCCATGCCTCGCCTAACGTGCCCTGGAACCATGCCTTATGGCGCCTTAACCGAGTGTGAAACGCGATGACTTTCGATACCCGGGCTTTCCGCAATGCGCTGGGCTCCTTCCCGACCGGAGTCGCCGTCGTGACCACGGCGGTGAGCGCGGAGCATCATCTCGGCATCACGGTCAATTCCTTCACCTCGGTCTCGCTGGATCCGCCGCTGGTGCTGTGGTGCATGGACAAGAAGTCGGACCGCTATCATGCGTTCAGCAAGGCGAAGTCCTACACCGTCAGCATCCTGGGCACGGCGCATCAGGAGGTGTCGTCGCGGCTTGCCAAGCAGGGCAATCACAGCCTCGACGGCATCGCGCTGCGCGCGACCAAGCTGGGACCGCCGGCACTGGCCGACGCCTTGGCATTCTTCGAATGCGAAGCGGAGAGCGTGCACGACGCCGGCGATCATGCGATCCTGATCGGACGGGTGGTCGATTTCTCGCGCCATGAGGAGGGCGCGCCGCTGGTCTTCTTCCGCGGCAAGTATGGCGCGCTGGCACAGGCGGGCTGACATCCGGACAGGCGGTCGCCGCGACACCGTTCGAGGACTGATCGAGTCGATGCCAATGCCGTGCTGCGATCGGCACGTGGCCGGCCATTTTACCCAAGCCCGCGCATGGCGGTACTGCCAGCAGCAACTTGAGCGGAAACGCGGTGCCGAGCGGCGCCGCCGTCACTGTTTTCCATCTCCGCGCCGCCCGCGTTTCCCCGCCCGAAAACCAGGGTTTTGAAAGCGTGTGGGATGCAAAAATGACGCTCTTTGCTGGGAAAAGCGGCTGTCATCTTAGCTTCACAAAACCGTCACTGCGCCGTCGCGCGGCGCTGCGAAGACCGCGCCGGGCAGAGGGCGCGGCGTATTTTGACGTTCCTCTCCAAACCAATTTGAGAGAGGGTCTCTATGAAGGGGAAGTCGTTGTTGATGGCCGGTGTTGCGGTCGTCGCCTTGGTCGCATCTGCGGATGCCGGCCTCGCCAAATCCACTCCGTCCTATGGTGATGCGTCGGCGCCCGCGTCGGCCTCTTCGGGTCCGAGCAATGCCGAACTCGCGGCGCGCATCGACGCGCTCGAAGCCGAGCTCGCCGCCGCCGAAGAGCATCGCAGCGCGGACCATACCCGCCTCTCGACGCTCGAGCAGAATTTCAACGACGTGACGTGGTCGTTCGACAATGGCCGCCCGCAGATCAAGTCGGGCGACGGCCGCTTCACGATGGCGATCCGCGCCCGCTTCCAGGCCGACTTCGCCGGCTTCTCGCAGGACTCGACGCATCCGGCCGGCTTCGCCGGTCCGCGCGATCTGTCGACCGGCGCCGTGATGCGCCGCGCTTATATCGGCATCGAGGGCAAGGCCTATAACGACTTCGCCTACGAACTGCGCCTCAATGCCGGCGGCACGAACGGCGGCAGCGCCGGTGCCGGTGGCGTTCCGACCGCGGGTGAGGGCGATCCGCTGCTCAACAAGGCGGTCATCTCCTACACGGGCATCGCGAACACCCACGTCAATGTGGGCGTGATCGAGCCGTCCTTCATGTTCGAAGGCACGACGTCCTCGGCCTCGCTGATCTTCCTCGAGCGTCCCGAGATCGACAACATCGCCGCCGACTCCTTCGGCGCCGGCGACTCGCGCCGCGGTATCGAAGTCGGCTGGGCGCGCAGCGATGCGCTGTGGGCCGGCGACAACCTGACCGGCACGATCGCCTTCACCGGCGACAAGACGGGCTCGACCGCCAACCACGGCGCCGTCACCACCGACCAGCCGTCGGACGAAAAGAGCCAGCTCCTCGGGCGCGTCACGCAGCGCCTCTGGACGGACGGTCTGTCCAACGTCGTCATCGGCGCGAGCGGCGCGCATGTGTTCTATTCCGGCGACACGAGCACCGCGGGCGTCAACAACCCCAATGGCGGCTCGCAGACGATCAATCTCCAGGATCGTCCCGAGATTCGCGTCGACGGCACCCGCCTGATCAGCACGGGCGGCATCAACGCCAAGACGGCGGACATGTGGGCCCTCGATTTCGGCGCCAACTGGGAGAACTTCTTCCTCGGCGGCGAATACACGCAGTTCACCCTGGATCGCCTGACGGCGGCCGGCAGCAACGTCGTGAAGGACCATCCGACCTTCAGCGGCTGGTATGTCGAAGGTTCGTGGATCCTGACCGGCGAGACCAAGTCGTTCACCACCTCGGCGCTCAACAACGAGACCGGCGGCTTCCAGGCCCCGGTGGCGTCGCGGCCCTTCTCGTTCTCGGGCGACTCGTGGGGCGCCTGGGAACTCGCGGTCCGCTATAGCGACACCGACCTGAACTGGAACACCGCCGTCACGTCCGGCACGCATGCGGGTGTCGCCGGCGGCGACGAACGGGTCGTTGCCGTCGCGCTGAACTGGTACCTGAACCGCAACGTCCGCGTGATGATCGACGACAATATCGTCAAGGTGAACAAGGGCATTCTCGGCAATCTGCATCGCGACGACCAGGATCTGAACATCGTCGGCGTCCGCCTGCAGTTCGCCAACTAAGACCGTTTGGGGCAAAACCGGGAGAGGCCCAGAAAGCCTCTCCCAGACCGAAAGAGGATCACATGAAAATCTCTAGACTCATCACGGGCGCCGTTGCGGGGCTCGCCCTCGCGGCGACCGCGGCGGTCGCGGCCGGAAGCATCTCCGGCGCGGGCGCGACCTTCCCCTATCCGATCTATGCCAAATGGGCGTCGCTCTATAAGGGCGTGAGCGGCACGGGCCTGAACTATCAGTCCATCGGTTCGGGCGGCGGCATCGCGCAGATCAAGGCCAAGACGGTGACGTTCGGCGCGACCGACGCGCCGCTGTCGAAGGCGCAGCTCGACCAGGCCGGCCTGACCCAGTTCCCGACCGTGATCGGCGGCGTCGTGCCGGTGATCAACGTGCGCGGCGTGGGCAACGGCCAGCTCGTGCTGGACGGCAAGACCCTTGCCGACATCTATGCCGGCAAGATCGCGCGCTGGAGCGATCCGGCGATCAAGCGGCTGAACCCCGGCGCCAATCTGCCGGACCAGGCGATCGCGGTCGTCCATCGTTCGGACGCCTCGGGCACCTCGTTCATCTTCACGACCTTCCTGTCGCGCGTCAGCGGCGACTGGAAGTCCAATGTCGGCGCCGCGACTTCGGTCGACTGGCCGGTCGGCATCGGCGCGAAGGGCAATGAAGGCGTGGCCGGCAACGTCGCCCAGGCGGCGGGCGCCATCGGCTATGTCGAATACGCCTATGCCAAGCAGAACCACCTCAACGCGATCCGCATGATCAACAAGTCGGGCAAGACGGTCTCGCCGACCGTCGATGCGTTCAAGGCCGCTGCCGCGAACGCCGACTGGGCAGGCGCCGCGAACAACGGCTTCTACATCATCCTGGTCGACCAAGGCGGCGATGCGTCGTGGCCGATCACGGCGACGACCTACATCCTCGTCTACAAGCAGCCGGTCGACCCGGCCGCGACGGCCGAGACGCTGAAGTTCTTCAAATGGGCCTACGCGAATGGCGACGAAGCGGCGCTGGGCCTCGACTATGTCCCGCTCCCGCAGAACGCCGTCCAGGCGATCGAGGCCAGCTGGAAGCAGGTCCAGGGTTCCGGCTTCTAAGAGACCGGATTCGATGTTTGCGCCAGGGGCGGACGCAAGTCCGCCCCTGTTGCTTTTGGCCTGCCGGAGACCAGCGGCGGCGCCGCATGACCTGCTGGACGGCTGCACGAGACCGCGACCGGGGGTCGCAAGGGCAGAGGAGCCAGGCCAGCCCGCTTCGGCGGCCAGGCTGTCACAAGACCGCCAAGCCACAAAAAGCGGCCGGAAAGGCTACAGAGCGCCCAGCGGCGACGTTGCGCAGGGCTCTGGCCCAGCACGCTGGATGGCACGCAAGCCGATTAAGAAGCCAGCTTAAGGTCTTGCATGATAATATAACGCGCCTTATGTTATCAGAACTAAGGAATTGAGCCTTGAGCCTGATGACGGAATCCTTCGACCGCGACCTGCTGATCGTCCTGCACGATGTCGCCCGCACCCTGCGGACGCGATTCGACCAGAAGGCGCGCGCCAGCCACGCGATGACCCGGGCGCAGTGGGTGATCCTGTCGCGTCTCGATCGCCAGCCCGGGATGTCGCAGAACGAGCTCGCGACGATCTGCGAGGTGGAGCCGATCACCGTCGCGCGCCTGGTGGACCGTCTCGAAACGCGGGGGCTCGTCGAGCGCCGCAACGATCCGTCGGACCGCCGCATCCGCCGCCTTCACCTGCTGCCTGCGGCAAAGCCGATCCTTGAAACCATCGCCGCCACGCGCGAGTTCATGAACCAGCGCATCACCGCCGGCCTCGACGAGAAAACACGCGAGTCGTTGATCGACGCGCTGTTGGTGATCAAAGAGAACCTTGCAAACGAAGCCCTCGCAGAACCCACGCTGATCGAGGCTGGAGAATAGAAAGAACGACATGTCCGTGAGATCCGATTCCGTCAATTATGTCCCGCCCGGCACCGGGGGACGCATCCGCGATTGGCTCGGTGCCATCTGGGGCGACAGGGCGCGGCTGCGCCGCATCCTGATGTATTGGGGCGTGGGCCTTGTCGCCGCGATCGCCGCCCTCCTGTATTTCACCGGCGGGCGCTACGTCACCACGGACGACGCCTATGTCCATGCCGCCAAGCTGATGGTGTCGACCGACGTCTCGGGCCTCGTCCAGACGGTGAACGTGCGCGAAGGTCAGCACGTGAAGACGGGCGAGGTGCTCTTCACGCTCGACCCCAAGCCGTTCCAGATCGCGCTCGACAACGCCAAGGCGGCGCTGGCGCAGACCGTGCTCGACGTCGAAGGCACGCGCGCGCAATACCGGTCCATCCTCGGCCAGATCGCCTCGCAACAGGCGCAGGTCGTGCTCGCCGGGCAGACCTACAACCGCTATGCGGCACTGCAGCGCCAGAACGCCATCGCCGGCACGCAGGTCGACCAGGCGCGCGGCACGCTGGTGAGCGCGCAGGCCACGCTGGTCTCGCTGCAGCAGCAGGCGCGGCAGACGCTGGCCCAGCTCAACGGCAATCCCGATATCTCGGCGACGCAGACGCCGGCCTACAAGCGCGCGCTGGCGACCGTCGCCGAAGCGCAGCGCCAGCTCGACCACACGGTCGTGCGCGCGCCGTTCGACGGCGTGGTCGGCGAGGTCGATTCGCTGCAGCCGGGCACGCTGGTGATCTCCGCCATGTCGGCCTTCACCACGACCAGCGCGGTCGGCCTCGTCTCGTCGAAGGATCTGTGGATCGACGCGAACATGAAGGAGACCGACCTGACCTATGCGCGGTCCGGAAACCCGGTCGACATCACGGTCGACACCTATCCGAGCTGCTCGTGGACCGGCAAGGTCGACGCGGTCTCGGCCGCCTCGGACAGCTCGTTCTCGCCGCTGCCGGCGGAGAACGGAAGCGGCAACTGGGTGAAGGTCGTCCAGCGCATTCCGACCCGCATCAAGATCATCGGCAGCACGTGTTCCAATGTCACGCTGAGCTCGGGCATGAGCGCGACGGTCTCGATCGATACCGGTCACCGCCGCTGGTACCGCATGTTCAACGGGTAAGGGACGATGTCGGCGCACGCCCCCGCCGTTCACACGGCCGAAGCCTATGACAGCAAGCTGGCGCTGTGGATCGTGCTCGCCGCGTCGATGACGGGCACGCTCATGCAGGCGCTGGATTCGACCATCGCCAATGTCGCGCTGCCCTACATGCAGGGCGAGCTGTCGGCGTCGCGCGACCAGATCACCTGGGTCCTGACGTCCTATATCGTCGCCGCGGCGATCATGACCGCGCCGGTGGGCTGGATCGCCTCGCGCTTCGGCAAGCGCAACTTCCTGCTGATCTCATTGACCGGCTTCACCGTCACCTCGATGATGTGCGGCCTGGCGCAGAGCCTGGAGCAGATGATCCTGTTCCGCCTGCTGCAGGGCTGTTTCGGCGCGGCGCTCTCGCCGCTCAGCCAGGCGGTGATGCTCGACCTCTACCCGCCGCACAAGCGCGGCAACATCATGGCGATCTGGGGCATGGGCGTGATGCTGGGCCCGATCCTGGGCCCGACGCTCGGCGGCTATCTCACCGACGCGTATAGCTGGCGCTGGGTGTTCTACGTCAACGTGCCGTTCGGCATCGCGGCGGTGACCGGCATCTGGTTCTTCTTCAAGGATTCGGGGCGCACGCAAGGCCTGCGCTTCGACTGGTTCGGGTTCCTGGCCCTGGCGGTCGGCCTGGCGGCGCTGCAATTGATGCTGGATCGCGGCACGGGGCAGGGCTGGTTCGGCTCGGGCGAGATCATCGCGGAGGCGATCGTCGCGGGAGTCGGCATCTACGTCTTCCTGGTGCACATGGTGCTGGGCAAGAACACCTTCATCCCGATGAAGATCTTCGAGGACCGCAATTTCGTCTCCGGCCTCATCCTGATGTTCGTGATCGGCGCGGTGCTGCTGGCGAGCTCGGCGCTGCTGCCGCCCTTCCTGCAGAACCTGGCGGGGCTCAGCGTGTTCGACACCGGCATGCTGATGGCGCCGCGCGGCTTCGGCACGATGTTCGCGATGATGTTCGCGGGCCGGATGGCGCTGAAGTTCGATCCGCGCGTCCTCATGACCGTCGGTTGCTCGATGCTGCTGTGGTCGATGTGGGACATGGCGGGCTGGACGCCGGACGTCAGCAACAACTGGCTGATCTTCGTGACCTTCATCCAGGGCGTCGGCATGGGCTTCGTGTTCGTGCCGATGAACCTGACGGCCTTCGCGACATTGCCCGGGACGTTCCGCACCGACGGAACGGCGATGACCAACCTGATGCGCAACATCGGCAGCGCCATCGGCGTCAGCGTCACCACGGCGGTGCTGGGCGGCAGCGTCCAGGTCGCGCATGCGCTGCTGACCGGCTATGCGACGCCCTTCAACCGGGCGCTGGGCGTGAACGGCCCCTCGCTGATGATGAGCACGCAGATCCCGTTCGGACTGCAAAACCTCAACAACATGATCGAATACCGCGCCCAGGTGATTGCCTTCCAGAACGACTTCCTGTTCATGTTCTACGCAAGCCTGCCGGCGCTCGCGGTGATCTGGCTGATGAAGCGGCCGCAATTCGCGCCGGGCGCGCCGAAACCCGAAGTCGAAGTAATGGAATAATGCCATGCGCGTCGCTTTCCTGGGACTTGGCGTCATGGGGTACCCGATGGCGGGTCACCTGCAGCGCGCCGGTCACGACCTGACGGTCTTCAATCGCACGCCCGCGAAGGCCGAGAGCTGGGTCGCCGAATATGGCGGGGTTTCGGCACCGACGCCGGCCGAGGCCGCCGCCCATGCCGACGTCGTGCTGTCCTGCGTGGGACGCGACGACGACGTCCGCGAAGTCGCCAATGGCCGCCATGGTGCCTTCATCACGATGAAGCGCGATGCCGTCTTCGTCGACCACACGACCGCCTCGGCCGGCCTGGCGCGCGAGCTGGCGGAAGAGGCGCACCGCCGCGGCATGCATTTCGTCGACGCGCCCGTCTCCGGCGGCGAGCAGGGCGCGAAGAACGGCCAGCTGACGATCATGTGCGGCGGCACCGACGCCGCCTATGCGAAGGCCGAGCCCGTCATGGCGGCCTATGCGCGGCAGTGCCGCCTGATGGGCGATGCCGGCGCCGGACAGCTCACGAAGATGGTCAACCAGATCTGCATCGCGGGGCTGGTGCAGGCGCTGTCCGAAGGATTGAGTTTCGCGCGCGCGGCGGGCCTCGATCCCCTCGCCGTCGTCGAGGTCATTTCGAAAGGCGCGGCGCAATCGTGGCAGATGGAGAATCGCCACAAAACTATGCTCTTGGGACAGTTTCGACATGGTTTCGCCGTAGAGTGGATGCGCAAGGACCTTGCGATCTGCCTGGACGAGGCGCGCCGGAACGGTACGACGCTTCCCGTTACCTCCTTGGTGGATCAATTCTACGCGGAGGTAGAAAAAATGGGTGGTGAGCGTTGGGATACGTCGAGTCTGTTCGCACGCCAGGAAGCGCAGCGGACGTCGTGATGGACATATCCAATTCTGGTGAGGCGCCGCAGCGCGGGCGTGCCTATCATCATGGCGATTTGCGCAACGCGCTGCTGGATGCGGCGCGGAAGATCCTCGAAGAAGAGACGCTTGCCGAGCTCAGCCTGCGGGCGGTTGCGCGTCGCGCCGGCGTCAGCCATGCCGCACCCTATCGCCATTTTCCGAATCACGAAGCTCTGCTGGTCGAACTTGCGATCGAGGGATTCGTGGAGTTGCGCGACGAGCTCGCGGCAGCGAGCAATACCGGCGACGCCGAGTCCGAGCGAATCGCGAATATCGGTGCGGCCTATATGCGGTTCGTCGGGCGGCGGCCGGAGCTGGCGAGCCTGATGTTCGGGCAGCAGCTGCCCAATCGCGATGCCTTTCCGGCGCTCGGCGCGGCGGCGGACGCGATCGGCAACGAGATCGGCACGGCGCTGCACGACACGGCATTGGGTCTGGCCGTCTGGGCCGCCGTGCACGGTCTGGCGATGCTGGTCCTTCGCAACGTGATCGATCTGGGGCAGCGGCGCTCGGGGCTGGACGTCTTGCCGTCGCGGGCGGAGATCATCCTGCGCAGCCTGTTCTCGACCCGCCGGGACTGACCGCCGGGCGACGACGTGGCCGCGTCAGCGCGCCGCCAGCAGCCGTGCCGCCTCACAGGCGAAATAGGTGAGGATGCCGTTGGCGCCGGCGCGCTTGAAGCCCATCAGGCTTTCGAGGATCACCCGATCGCGCTCGAACCAGCCGCGTTCGATGGCGCCCGTCAGCATCGAATACTCGCCCGACACCTGATAGGCGAAGGTCGGCATGCCGAATGCGTCCTTCACGCGGCGTACCATGTCGAGATAGGGCATGCCCGGCTTGACCATCACCATGTCCGCGCCCTCGGCGATGTCGAGCGCGACCTCGCGCAGGGCTTCGTCGCCGTTCGCGGGATCCATCTGATAGGTCCGCTTGTCGCCGATCAGCGCCTTGGCGGAGCCGACCGCGTCGCGGAACGGGCCGTAGAATGCCGATGCGTATTTGGCCGCATAGGCCATGATCAGCGTGTCCTTGAAGCCGTTCTTCTCGAGCGCAATGCGGATCGCGCCGATGCGGCCGTCCATCATGTCCGACGGCGCGATGATATCGCAGCCGGCCTCGGCCTGAACCAAGGCCTGGGCGACGAGAATTTCGAGGGTCTCGTCATTGGCGACGTTCTGATTGTTGCCGTCCATGACTCCGTCATGGCCGTGGCTGGTATAGGGATCGAGCGCGACGTCGCACAGCACGCCGATCTGCGGCACGGCCTTCTTCAGCACGCGCGTGGCGCGGCAGACGAGATTGTTCGTGTTGGTCGCTTCGCGGCCGTCGGGCGTCTTGAGCGTCGGGTCGGTGTAGGGGAATAGCGCGATCACCGGGATGCCGAGCTTGGCCGCGGCTTCGGCCGCCTGCGGCACGAGGTCGACCGAGAGGCGGTCGACGCCCGGCATTGAGGGCACCGGCTCGCGCCGTTTCTCGCCCTCGACGATAAAAATCGGCCAGATGAAATCGGAAGGCGAGAGCGTGTTTTCCGCAACAAGCTTTCGCGTCCAGTCGTGCCGGCGCAAGCGGCGCATGCGCAGGTGCGGGAAACGGGCATCGGTCATGGCGCTGTCATGCCAACTCTGCCGGAAGCTGGCAAGGCGGGTCCTTGCCTCGAGCGCCCAAGGCGGTAAATGTGCCGGGTCGTCAACGAGCAGAGTCCATGGATTTCGCACTCACCGAAGAGCAGCGCGCCGTCGAGGACGCAGCACGGCGTTTCGCCCGGGAGCGCCTCGCTCCCTTCGCGGCGGAATGGGACGCGACGGAGCATTTCCCGGTCGATGCATTGCGCGAGGCGGCGGCGCTCGGCTTCGCGGGCATCTATGTGAAGGGCGATGTCGGCGGCTCGGAGATGTCGCGGCTCGATGCGGCGATCGTCATGGAGGAATTGTCCGCCGGCTGCACATCGACGGCGGCCTTCCTCTCGATCCACAACATGGCGTCCTGGATGATCGACCGCTTCGGCGGCGAGGAGCAGCGCAAGCGCTTCCTCCCGACGATGACGACGATGGAGAAGATCGCAAGCTATTGCCTCACCGAGCCCGGCTCGGGCTCCGACGCCGCATCGCTCAGGACCAAAGCGGTGAAGGACGGCGACCATTATGTGCTGAACGGCGGCAAGGCCTTCATCTCCGGCGCCGGCGTGTCGGATGTCTATGTCTGCATGGTGCGCACCGGCGAGGACGGACCCAAGGGCGTGTCCTGCCTGGTGGTCGAGAAGGGCACGCCGGGACTCTCCTTCGGCAAGAAGGAGCGCAAGATGGGCTGGAACAGCCAGCCGACCGCACAAGTGCTGTTCGACAATTGCCGGGTGCCGGTGGCCAACCGGATCGGCGGCGAAGGCGAGGGCTTCCGCATCGCGATGATGGGGCTGGACGGCGGGCGCATCAATATCGGCGCCTGCTCGGTGGGTACGGCGCGCGCGGCGCTGGAAGAAGCACTGGTGTACACCAAGGATCGCAAGCAGTTCGGCCGGCCGATCGCGGATTTCCAGGCGTCGCAGTTCAAGCTCGCCGACATGGCGACCGAATTGGAAGCCGCGCGGCTGATGATCCGCAGTGCCGCGGCGGCGCTGGACCGCCGCGACCCCGCCGCAACGATGCTGTGTGCCATGGCGAAACGCTTCGCCACCGACGCCGGATTCCGGATCGCCAACGACGCGCTGCAGCTGCATGGCGGCTACGGCTATCTCAAGGATTTCCCGGCCGAGCGCCATGTCCGCGATCTGCGCGTCCACCAGATCCTGGAAGGAACCAACGAGATCATGCGCGTCATCGTGGCCCGCGAGCTTTCGAGGCAATAATCCTGCGGCGCCGGAACCTTTTTTACGGCCTTTTAAGAAATGCCACCTAGGCTACGGGCATAACAACAGGTGGGCCTCGCAAAACGCGGGGAAAGACGATGACAGCATTCACGAAGCCGCAGACCGCGGTGCTCGAAAGCGCCCGCGTGGAAGCAAAGTACTATCTCGAGACGCTCAATCTCGTGGAGCGTCTGCACCGACAATTGCTCGACGTCATCAAGGACGAGTTGGATCGGCGCGACGAACGCGAGATCAATTCGGTCCAGGCGCTGCTGCTGTTCAATGTCGGCGATCAGGAGCTGACGGCAGGCGAGCTGCGCACGCGGGGCCATTATCTCGGCTCCAACGTCTCCTACAATCTCAAGAAGCTCGTCGAAGCCGGCTATATCCATCATGAACGCTCGGAAGCCGATCGCCGCTCGGTGCTGGTGCGGCTGACGCGCAAGGGCGAAGCGGTGCGCGACATGCTGCGCGAGCTGTTCGAGCGCCATCTGGGCTCACTGAACGCGGTGGGCAATGTCTCGGCCTCGGATCTCGACCAGCTCAGCGTGACGCTGAAGCGCCTGGAACGCTTCTGGATCGATCAGGTGCGCTTCCGGCTATAGCCACGAATACGGTTCCGCTGCCGTCTCCGATTCGCAGTCTGCCGGCCGCTTGTCTTCGCCATCGTGCTGTCGTCATGCCGTAAATCCAGCGATTTCGGGTGCGGGCTCGTGCGTGCGGGCCGCCCTCATGTGACAAAAAGCATAGGCCCTGAGGGGCGGTTTGGAGTATCTTCCGCGCCGTTGAAAACCGGCTGCGGCGGGCCCGGACGGGGGCTCGAGGGACTGACTGATGGCGTTTCCCTACCTGAACCGCTTTCGCGACGCACTCGCAGGACTCCGCCGCGAGGGCCGCTATCGTGTGTTCGCCGACATCGTCCGCCAGCGCGGCGGCTATCCCAGGGCCGATTTCTACGCCGATGCCGACAAGCGGCCGATCACGGTGTGGTGCAGCAACGACTATCTCTGCATGGGCCAGCATCCCAAGGTCCTGGAAGCGATGCACGAGGCGATCGACGCGACGGGCGCCGGCGCCGGCGGCACGCGCAACATCTCGGGCACGACCCATTATCATGTCGAGCTGGAGCAGGAGATCGCGGAGCTGCACGGCAAGGACGCTGCTCTGCTCTTCACCTCGGGCTATATCTCGAACGACGCGACGCTCGCGACGCTGGGCAAGATCCTGCCGGGGCTGATCGTGTTCTCCGACGAGCTCAACCATGCCTCGATGATCGAGGGCATCAAGCATGGCGGAATGGAGAAGCATCTCTTCCGCCACAACGACCTGCAGCACCTGGAGGCGCTGCTTGCGGCGGCCGATCCCGGCGCGCCCAAGCTGATCGCGTTCGAAAGCGTCTATTCGATGGACGGCGATTTCGGGAAGATCTCCGACTTCTGCGATCTCGCCGAGAAATACGGCGCGATCACCTATCTCGACGAGGTGCATGGCGTCGGGCTTTACGGCCCGCGCGGTGCGGGCGTCGCGGCGCGTGACGGCGTGATGGCGCGCGTCGACATCATCGAAGGCACGCTGGCGAAGGCGTTCGGCGTGATGGGCGGCTATATCGCCGCCTCGACCGAATTGGTCGATTGCATCCGCTCCTTCGCGCCGGGATTCATCTTCACCACCTCGCTGGCGCCGGCCATCGCGGCGGGCGTGCTCGCCAGCATCCGGCATCTGAAAACCAGCAATGCGGAGCGGGAGCGCCTGCACGAGCGCGCGGCGCGGCTCAAGCGGCTGTTCGCGGACGCCGGCCTGCCGGTCATGAACTCACCGAGCCATATCGTGCCGGTGTTCGTCGGCGATGCCGCCTTATGCAAGTCGGTGTCGGACGCGCTGTTGCGCGATCACGCGATCTATGTCCAGCCGATCAACTTCCCGACCGTGCCGCGCGGCAAGGAACGCCTGCGCTTCACGCCCTCGCCGATGCACAGCGACGAGATGATGGACGCGCTGGTCAAGGCGCTCGATCAGGTGTGGACATCGCATCGCCTGGCGCGTGCCGCCTGATGGCCCGGGCCTGAGGATGGCCGGCGACGAGGTCTATGTGGAATTCGTCGTCCAAGGCAGCGTCATGCGGGTGACCGCCATCGATCCGAAAAGCGGCACCGAAGCCGTCGTCATGGGACCGGCCGGCGCGTCGCGCACGGCATTGTCGGATGCCGCGGTCCGCAAGCTTCGCTACGTCCTGCAAAAGAAGACCGGCGGCTGACGTGGGCTTCGGCCAAGCACCACCGATCCCGCGAAGGCGGGTTTCCAGCCGAACCGGTTAAAACCTGCGGCGGACCATGAGTCCGCCGCTCAGTCTTATTTCCGCTTGCGCGATTTCGGCGAGTTGGTACGGCCCAAGCCGATCTTCTTGGCGAACTCCGAACGGCGCGCCGCGTAGTTCGACGCGACCATCGGATAGTCGGCCGGCAGGCCCCACTTCGTGCGGTACTGATCGGGCGTGAGGCTGTAGCGCGAGCGCAGATAGCGCTTGAGCATCTTCAGCTTCTTGCCGTCTTCCAGACAGATCAGAAAGTCCGGCGTGATCGACTTCTTGATCGGCACCGCGGGCTTCTGCGACGTGGTGAACTCGATGCCGTCGATGCCGGACAGGCCGCCGAGCGTGGCGTGCACGCTCTTGATCATCGCGGGCAGGTCGCCGACCGGAACCGGGTTGTTGCTCACATAGGCCGCTACGATATCGCTGGCCAGTTTGAGGATCTCCTCAGGACGCCCGACCGACATGTCTTCATTACTCATGGAACACACCCTCTACTCATGGGTTGAAGTGGAACGAAGTAACGCATCCCTATTACGTGGACTGCGGCTGAAATCAATACAAACAAATCAAATTGAGCGTGCACCTTTTACGTGTAACAAATTTTTGGTTTCTATTTGTCGCGAGATGTTGTCCGGGTTGTGCTGATTCGCCTTCGCGGTGGGAGCATATTCCCAAGAGCAAAGCAGCCCGGCTCGATCGCCCGGCTTCGCATTTCCCCCTCGGTTTCGCAGCGGGTCGGTGCCGGCTAAGCGCTGCTGCGCGGCATCGTATCTATAGGCTGCGAGGCATGGTCTGGCGCTAGATTTGGTAAAGGGATAGGGGTATCAGACGCGGCCGGGCAGGCGGCATGATCAGGGATTTGTGAGGTTCAGGATGGGGGCTGTGGCGAACGCGGCTGGCAAGGCGATGTCGAATTTTTTCGCGGAAACGCTGGCCGAATCCGATCCAGAGGTGGCCAGCGCCATCGCGCTCGAGCTCGGCCGGCAGCGGGAGAAAATCGAGCTTATTGCATCCGAGAACATCGTCTCCCGCGCGGTGCTCGAAGCCCAAGGTTCCGTCCTGACCAACAAATACGCCGAGGGTTATCCGGGGCGGCGCTACTATGGCGGCTGCGAGTTTGTCGACATCGCGGAAGAGCTCGCGATCGAGCGGGCAAAGCGCCTCTTCAACTGCGATTTCGCCAATGTGCAACCCCATTCGGGTGCCCAAGCCAACCAGGCCGTGTTTTTCTCCCTAATGCAACCTGGGGACACTTTTCTAGGTTTGGATCTTGCCGCAGGCGGCCATCTGACGCACGGCTCGCCGGCCAATCAGTCCGGCAAGTGGTTCAAGCCCGTGTCCTACACGGTGCGGCGCCAAGACCAGCGAATCGACATGGATGAAGTCGAGACGCTTGCCCGGCAACACAAGCCGAAGGTGATCATTGCGGGCGGCTCGGCCTATGCTCGGATTTTCGACTTCGCACGCTTCCGGGCCATTGCCGATTCCGTCGGTGCCTTCCTGATGGTCGACATGGCGCATTTCGCAGGCTTGGTCGCCGGCGGGGTGCATCCCAATCCGCTCGACCACGCGCATGTCGTGACCACCACGACGCACAAGACGCTGCGCGGACCGCGCGGCGGTATGATCCTGTCGCGCGATGCCGACCTGGGAAAGAAGATCAATTCGGCGGTGTTTCCGGGACTGCAGGGCGGCCCGCTGATGCACGTCATCGCGGCGAAGGCGGTCGCGTTCGGCGAGGCGCTGCGCCCGGAGTTCAAGCTCTATGCCAAGGCCGTGGTCGAGAACGCCAAGGTCCTGGCGGAAACCCTCCACGCCGAAGGCCTCGACATCGTTTCCGGCGGCACCGACACCCATCTGATGCTGGTCGATCTGCGGCCCAAGGGCGCCAAGGGGCGCGATACGGAAAAAGCGCTGGACCGCGCCGCGATCACCACCAACAAGAATGCGGTGCCGTTCGACACCGAGAAGCCGGCCATCACCTCGGGCATCCGCCTCGGCTCGCCGGCCGGCACGACGCGCGGCTTCGGCCCGGCCGAATTCCGCACGATCGGCAAGATGATCGTCGAAGTGATCGATGCCGTGGCGAAGAACGGCGAAGCGGGCGATGCCGCGGTCGAGCAGAGCGTCGCCATCCGCGTGAAGGATTTGTGCGTGCGTTTTCCGATCTACCCATAGCTGAGAGCGAAGCATTCGATGCGCTGCCCATTTTGCGGACATGACGACACCCAGGTGAAGGACAGCCGTCCCTCCGAGGACAATTCGGCGATCCGCCGCCGCCGCCACTGTCCCGAATGCGGCGGACGGTTCACGACGTTCGAGCGCGTGCAGCTGCGCGAACTCGTCGTGGTCAAGAAGAACGGGCGCCGCGAGCCCTTCGAGCGGGAGAAATTGGAGCGCTCGATCACCCATGCGCTGCGCAAGCGTCCGGTCGAGCGCGAGCGCATCGACCGCACGATCACCGGCATCGTCCGCCGGCTCGAGAGCATGGGCGAGAACGAGATTCCGTCGCCGGTCATCGGCGAACTGGTCATGCAGGCCCTGTCGAGCCTCGACAAGGTCGCCTATGTGCGTTTCGCCTCGGTCTACAAGAATTTCCGCGAGACCAAGGATTTCGAGATGCTGATCGGCGAGCTCGAAGGCGACGACAAGGACGACAAGGTCTAGGCCCCACCATGGCCGAGCGGCCGGCAGCACAAGGCGACGTGCCGCTCCGCGACGGCGTGATCCGCTGGTTCGATCTGTTCATCGCGTTCTTCGGCGGGATGTTCGCCGGCATCGTGCTGGGCGTGATCGGTGCGCTGCCTGCGATCCTGATCGGTTTGCACTGGAGCGGCGGCCCGCTCGATCCGCAGACGCTGGCCGATTTCGCGCGCACGGATTTCGCGGTCAACCAGGTGCTGCTGGTCGGGAGCAATCTCGGCCTGCTCGGTCTCGTCTGGCTGGTGGCGCATTGGCGCTTCGACAAGCCCATCACCCACTATTTCGCCGTCGTGCGCTGGCCGTCCCTGGGGCTGGCGATCGTCGCGGGCGCCGGCCTCTCGCTTCTGCTCAATGGCGGCAACGCCATGCTGGAGCGGCTGTCATGGGTCCGCTTCGAGGACAGCGACGTCGAACGAGCCATGGTGCCGCATGGACCGGCGCAACTCCTGGCCGCCATCGCGGTGATCGGCGTGCTCGCGCCTTTCGTGGAAGAGTTCTTCTTTCGCGGCTTGCTGTTTTCCTGGGCGCGCCGGCAATGGGGTACCTGGATCGCCGTCCTTGCGACGGGTGCGATCTTCGCCCTCGTACACGGGCACTTCCTGCTGCATGTCGGCGCACAGGCCTGGATCTATACCATCGAGTTGTTCGTCGCCGGCGTCGTTCTCGCGCTCCTTGTGGCGCGCACCGGATCGCTGCGCACGTCCTTCGCGATGCATGCGGCCTATAACGTCACCGCCATTGCTTTTTCGGTGCTGCTGCCGTGAGCGATCTCGCGCATATGCGGCATGCGATCGCGCTGGGCGCGCGCGGTGTGGGCCGGACCGGCCGCGTGCCGTCCGTGGGCTGTGTGCTCGTGTCGACCGATGGGCGCGTCGTGGGGCGCGGCCGCACCGATGAAAGCGGACGGCCGCATGCGGAGGTCGTGGCCTTAGCGATGGCGGGGCAGGCGGCGCGCGGCGCGACGGCCTATGTCACGCTCGAGCCCTGCGCGCATAGAGGGGGCACGGGCGGGCCTTGCACCGACGCCTTGATCGGCGCCGGCGTGGCGCGGGTCGTCGTCGCCGGCGTCGATCCGGATCCGCGCACCAATGGACAGGGCATCGCGAAGCTCAGGGCTGCCGGCGTCGCGGTAGAGGTGGGCGTCGGCGAAGCGGAGGCCCTTCCGACCCTGGCAGGCTTCTTCAGTCATATCCGCGCCCGGCGCCCTTTCGTGACGCTGAAGATCGCCCAGAGCCTGGATGGACGGACGGCGACGGTCTCCGGCGACAGCAAATGGATCACGGGCGAAGGCGCGCGCCGGCACGGCCATCTCCTGCGTGCGCGGAACGATGCGATCCTGGTCGGCGTGAACACGGCGCTGGCGGACGATCCGGAGCTGACCTGCCGGATCGCGGGACTGGAACGCTGTTCCCCGTTGCGGGTGGTGCTGGACACGCGGCTGCGGCTGAGCGAGTGGTCGAAGCTGGCGACCACGGCGGCGAGAACCCCGACGCTGGTCTTCACCACGGCGGCGGAAGGCGGCGCCAAGCTGGCGGCCTGCGGCGTCGAGATCGTCCGGGTCGCATGCGACGCGCGGGGCAGACCCGACTTGGGCGCTGTCCTGGGCGAGCTCGACGGACGGAATGTCGCCCGCCTGCTGGTGGAGGGCGGGGCAACGGTCCACGCCGCGTTCCTGGACCGCGGCTTCGCCGACGCGCTGGAAATCTTCACCGCGCCGATGACCCTTGGCGGCGCAGGGCATAGCGCGATCGACGCGCTGGCGGCCCTGACGCTGGAGGAAGCGCCAAAGTTTACGCTTACGTCGCTGCGGAAAATCGGCGGCGATCTTCTGGAAAGCTATCGAGCCAAGGCCTAAAAGACATCCATGTTCACAGGAATTGTCACAGATATCGGACGCGTCCGCCACGTCGAGAAGCGCGGCGACACGCACATCGTGATCGGCACGAACTACGACGTCGCCGGCATCGAGATGGGCGCCTCCATCGCCTGCTCGGGCGTCTGCCTCACGGTGGTCGACAAGGGCACCGCAAAGGATCGCTGGTTCGCGGCGACCGCATCGGGCGAGACTCTGTCGAAGACCACGCTGGGCCGCTGGAAGGCCGGCGACAGCATCAACCTCGAGCGGCCGATGCGGGTCGGCGACGAGTTCGGCGGCCATATCGTCTCCGGCCATGTCGATGGCGTGGCCGAGGTCAAGAGCGTGACGCCCGAAGGCGAGTCGACGCGGATCGTGTTCGAGGCGCCGGCGGCGCTGGCCCGCTTCGTGGCCGCCAAGGGATCGGTGGCGCTCGACGGAGTGTCGCTGACCGTCAACGAAGTCGACGGCACCCGCTTCGGCGTGAACATCATCCCGCATACGCAGAAGGTGACGACCTTCGGCAAGCTCAAGCCCGGCATGAAGGTCAATCTCGAGATCGACCTGCTGGCGCGTTACGTAGCGAGGCTCGTGAGCCCATGAATATCGCCGTCTACCACGATTATATTTCCAAGATCGAAGACGTCATCGAGGACGCGCGCAACGGGCGCATGTTCATCCTGATGGATGCCGACGACCGCGAGAACGAGGGCGACCTCGTGATCCCGGCGCAGATGTGCACCCCGGCGTCGGTGAATTTCATGGCGAAGAACGGCCGCGGCCTGATCTGCCTCGCGTTGACGCAAGACCGCGCCAGCGAGCTGAACATCCCGATGATGACGGCGGTGAACGGCACGCCGAACCAGACCGCCTTCACGATCTCGATCGAGGCGAAGGAGGGCATCTCCACCGGCATCTCGGCGCATGACCGCGCCCACACGATCTCCGTGGCGATCGACGCGACCAAGGGCGCGAACGACATCACCTCGCCGGGGCACGTCTTCCCGCTGGTGGCGCGCCATGGCGGCACGCTGGTGCGCGCCGGCCATACCGAGGCGGCGGTCGACATCGCGCGGCTGGCGGGCCTCAACCCGGCGGGCGTGATCTGCGAGATCATGAACGACGACGGCACGATGGCGCGGCTGCCCGATCTCGTGCCCTTCGCGCAGCTCCACGGCCTGAAGATCGGCACCATCGCCGACCTCATCGCCTATCGCCGCAAATACGACCATTTCGTCAAGCGCAAGGTCGTGGCGCCGTTCGAGAGCCACAATGGCGGCGAATGGCAGATGCACGTCTACGTCAACGAGCTCGAATATGCCGAGCATATCGCGCTGGTGAAGGGCGACATCTCCACGCCCGAGCCGGTGATGGTGCGGATGCATGCGGTGAACATCTTCAGCGACATGCTGGAATGGAAGTCCTACGAGCGCGACGTGCTGGGCGAGTCGATGCGGATCATCGCGGAGGAGGGGCGTGGCGTCGTGGTCCTGTTGCGCGCGACGCGGCCGACCTTCGTCTCCGACGTGCTGACGCGGCGCATCACGGAGGACATCGACCGGCGTCGGGTCAAGGAATACGGCGTAGGCGCGCAGATCCTGCTGGACCTCGGCGTCCGCGACATGATCCTGCTCACCGACACGCCGGAGAAGAAGATCGTCGCGCTCGAAGGCTACGACCTCAACATCGTCGGTACGCATGCCATTCGCGGCAGCGCAAAGGATGGCATGCCATGACGCCGAATATCCTGATCGTGGAGGCGCGGTTCTACGCCCATATCGCGGATGCGATGCTCGACGGCGCCACCGCGGCGCTGGAGAAGGGCGGGGCGCATTTCCAGCGGCTGGCGGTGCCCGGCGCGCTGGAGATCCCGCCGGCCATCGCCATGGCGGCGCGCGCCGGCGAGCATGGCGGCCAGAGCTTCGACGGCTATATCGCGCTGGGCTGCGTCATCCGCGGCGAGACCTATCATTTCGAGGTCGTCTCGAACGAGTCGGCGCGGGGGCTGATGGATCTGGGCATCCAGCAAGGGCTGTGCATCGGCAACGGCATCCTGACCGTCGAGAACGAGCGGCAGGCGCTGGAGCGGGCCGCGGTCGGCGACGGCGACAAGGGCGGGGACGCGGCACGCGCCTGTCTCGCCCTCGTGAACGCGCGCGCCCGGCTCGGCGTGCACCGATGAACTTCGATGTGCGGCGCGCCGCCCGGCTTGCCGCGGTACAGGCGCTCTACCAGATGGAACTCGCGGGCGAGGACGCGCAGACCGTCGCGCAGGAATTCGTCGAGCATCGCCTGGGGCGCGAGCCGGAGGTCAGCGGTGCCGATGGCGAGGCAGACGCGGAGTTCTTCACCAGCATCGTGCATGGCGTGCCGCACCACCAGGTCGAGATCGACCGCGCGATCGCCAATGTCCTGGCGGCGGACTGGCGGCTCGAGCGGGTGGATTCGATCCTGCGTGCCATCCTGCGCGCCGCCTCGTTCGAGCTGATCGCGCGGCGCGACGTGCCGGCCAAGGCGGTGATCGACGAATATGTCGAGGTCAGCCATGCTTTCTTCTCGGGCGACGAGCCGAGCTTCGTGAACGCAGCGCTCGACAAGATGGCGCGCCGCAAGCGGGCGGCGGAGTTCGGCCTGGTCCCGCCGGACGACGAATTGCAGTTTTAGGCGATCCGCCCTTGCCTGGCGGGGAGGACAAGGTGCGCTGATGCCCCCTTCCGAATTCTCGCTGATCGCAGAGATCTTCGCGCCGCTGGCGCGCTCGAAAGCGGCGCTGGGGCTGAAAGACGATGTCGCACTGCTGGCGCCGCGTGCGGGCCACGACCTCGTTCTCACAACCGACGCGATCCTGGAAGGAGTCGATTTCTTCGCGACCGATCCGCCGGACACGGTCGCGCGCAAGGCGTTGCGCGTGAATCTTTCCGATCTCGCTGCCAAAGGCGCCGAGCCGCTCGGTTATCTTTTGACCCTGGCGCTGCCAAAGCGGATCGACACGGCATGGCTGCGCCGCTTCGCGCGCGGACTGGCGGCCGATCAGAAGGAATTCGGCATCACTTTGCTTGGCGGCGACCTATCCGGGACGCCGGGACCCTTGACGGTGTCGGTGACGGCGCTGGGATATGTGCCGAAGGGCAGGGCGATCCTGCGCGCCGGCGCCCGGCTGGGCGATCTGGTGTTCGTGACGGGGACCATCGGCGACAGCGGCGGCGGGCTCGAAGCGCTGCGCAAAAAGCGGCGCGGGCCGGAATTGATCGCGCGCTATCGCGTGCCGGAGCCGCGGGTGGCGTTCGGGCGGAAGCTGCGCGGGATCGCGACGGCCGCGCTCGACGTGTCGGACGGGCTGATCGCCGATCTCGGGCACCTCGCGGACGTCTCGAAGGTGCATGTCGCGGTGGAGGCGGCACGCGTGCCGCTGTCGGCGGCGCTGCGGAAGGCTTGGCGCGGGGCGGATGCGGTGGCGCGTGCCGTGACGGCTGGGGACGATTACGAGATCGCGTTCACGGCGCCGCGAGCGAGGCGGGCGAAGGTGCTGGCGGCGGCGAAGGCGGCGCGGACGCACGTGACGGAGATCGGGTTCGTGATGCCGGGGCGCGGAATCGCGCTGCTCGGGGCGGATGGAAAGGCCGTGGCGCTCTCACGGAAGGGGTGGGAACACTTTTAGCGCTGCCGCGCGCCGTTCTCAGGACGTGCTGAGCGGGCCCTCCGGGTCGGAAAATATGTTGAACTCCGTCCGGGACACCGGATGGCAGCGCCAGCGCGGCGCCGACCAGGGCGCCCGGTCCGGCGCGGCGGTCGCGGTTTCCATCCGGGGCTCGGAAGAGGACCGTGGGGTCGAGGCGGCGGACATGGCGGCTCCTAGATGAAATCCGAGGTGGAGAGGCTGTTGGGATGTGCCACGCCGGTGACGTCGAACACGAAGTCCTGGCCCGCCTGGTAGCCGGCGGTGCCGTTGGCGTCGACGACGAGGATGACGTGGCCGGCCAGGCCCCCGCTGAGGGGTTCGAGCAGGACCGCGTGATGGGCGTGGAGCGAGCCGGTCACCGCGGCGAGCTGGCTGTCGAAATTCCCGTCGCTATCGAGCGGTGCGCCACTCACGATGATGGGGTCGATGCCGGTCACCGAAACGGGAAGATCGAACTTGTCCGTGCTGGCGTCGAAGTCGGTGATCGTGTCATGCGCGTTGCTCGTCGAATCCGACACGGCCGTATAGACGAAACGGTCGGTGCCCGCGCCGCCGGTCAGCGTGTCGGCGCCGCCCAGGCCGTAGAGCCAGTCGTCGCCCGACCCCGTCTTGAGCGTGTCGTCGCCGGCGCCGCCCATCACCTTGAAATTGCCGGCGGTCTCGTTCGAACCGTCGAAGTCCAGCCAGTTGGCGGACGCCAGATGCGACGCCTGGACGATGAAGGTCTGGCCCGGCGACAGCAGGTTCGCGGTGTCGATCGCATAGTTGTAGCCCGCCAGCAGGACGAGGCCCTCGATATTGGTGACGTTCGCGCCGTCGAGCGTGACGCCGGACGAATAATCGCCCTGCAGCCCGATCTGGTCCTGCGCCCCACCGCCGCCGTCGACCACGTCGCCGCCGTTCAAGGCCGCGCCGAAATAGAAGCCGTCATTGCCTGTCCCGCCGGTCAGGCTGGCCGAGGTTGTCGCGCTCATGTCGAAATAGTCGTTGTGCGTGCTGGCGCTGTCGTCGACCGTGACGTCCGTGGAGCCGCCGACATAGGTCGTGGTGCCGTCATTGTTGTTATAGGTGGTCTGTTGCGTCACGCCGGCGCCGTCGACATAGACGTCGTAAGAGCTGTAGCTCGGCGGCGGCGCGGACGCGCCGGTGTTGGGCGCCGTGCCGCTCACGCCGGCGACATGCAGCTGATACGGCTCGTCGATCAGCCGCAGCGCGTCCCCGTCGGCGGTGATCTGGCTCTGCGTGACGTCGAGCGCGCCGCCGTCGGTCAGGTGGATGGCGGAGATCTCGGCGCTGTGCGCCTCCAGCGAATCCAGGAAGGCGACGACGTTGGCTGCCGTGTCGGCGACCGTGAGGGTGGACGTGCCGACGTCGGTGTCGGCGAGCGGCACCGGATTGCCGGCAGTGTCGGCGAAGCCGCCACCCGTGACGGAGTCGACCGCCACACCCAGCGCCGGAGGGCTCGTCAGGTCGTAGGCAAAGGTCAGCACCTTGGTGCCGGAGCCCGAGACATAGCTCGCGGTGTTCCCGTCGCTCAGATGCAGCACGGTGTCCGCGACGGCGTCGATGTTCTTGCCGAACGTATAGGTGAGCGCGACGGAATGCGGCTGACTGAGATCGGCGCCCGAGGTCACCGCCGCTTCGACGCCGTCTACCTTCGGCGTCTGGTCGATGACGATCGTGAACTGCGCGTCGACCGTGTTGCCGTGCCCGTCGCTGACCTGGAAGCCGATGGTGTCGTCGATCTCCGCGTCGTTGTCGAACAGCGCGACCGTGCCGTCGCCATCGGCGGTATAGGTATAGCTGCCGTCGGCGTAGAGCGTGAAATGGCCGAACGCGACCTGGAATTCCACGCCGACCGGATTGCCCGACACGTCGCTCACCGTCAATGTGTCGCCGTCGGGATCGCTGGCGCCTGCGAGCACGCCCTGCGCCGCATCCCTGGTGACCGTGGCGTCTTGGAACACCAGATCCGTCGGCGTGCCGACGGTCGGCGCTGCCTCCATGGTGATGATCCCGTGGTCGAGACCCGAGGTGGACCGGCTCGCCACCAAACTGCCGCCCCCGGTCAAGCCCATTGCGAGCGCGGTCAAGCTTGCCGGCGACGATGTCGACGGATCGGACGATGCGTCCTGCTCGGCGCTCGACAGCGGCCCAAGGATCGTGGAGTCGTCATCCCGCAGGGCCGAACCGGCAGAATGATCATGCAAGACTTTCATCGGTTAGCCCCCAATCCCCGCGACGACACAAACTCTCCATCGTTCACACTGCAATTTAACGACAGGGAGGGTTCGACACCATCTCCTTAGGATTGCCGAACGTCCGTTCCTACAGCAGAACGAGCAGAGTTTACGCTGTCATTTCAGTGCCTTAACGATATTTTCCGCTATCTTCCCAGCTTGCCGGAACAGCCGCATCGTCTTGTCACGGAAGAACAAATCTCGACGCCGATAGGACGGCGTCTCTCAAGCACTGAAACCGCGCGTTAATTTCGGTTTGCGACGATCGGAAGATGCGCCGTCTTCTTGCCCTTCCTGCCGCTTTCGCGATCGTGTTCGCACCGTCCTTCGCTGCCGAAAAAGCGGGCGATCCGGGGACCAATGTCGAGATGCCGTTCCTCATCGCGCCGATGAGCAAGGATGGGAAGCTGCTGGGCTATTCCTACATATCGTCGAAGCTGGTCGCCTCCTCGCAGGCATCGGCGCTGACGATCCGCGATAAGATCGTCTTCATCCAGGATGCCTTTGTACGGGACGTGAACGCCGCGCCGGTCGCGCCGGCGAGCGATCCGACGGCGGTCGACCGTGTCTTGCTGGCCGGCCGGCTCCTGGCGGATGCGCGGCGCATCGCGGGCGCGGCCGGCGTCAAGCGGATCATCTTCGGGGACGGCGACAAGGATCTGGGGATCCAGTTCTCTCCGCTCCACCCCACGGAGACCCCCATGCGGGCCGACCAGATGGCGGCGGCCGAGGCCCCTGCCGCCGCGGCAAGCCCTGCACCCGGCAAGGCAAAGCCGTAAGTTCGCGGCAGACTCGCCGATTCCGCGCCATTTTGTATCAAAAGTGCCGTTGCGCCGCCGGGCGCCTTTTGGCATATGTTCGCCGCCCTTGAAGCGGTAGGTCCTTCCGCCGGCCATGGGGACGGGCGGTTCACTCGCGCCGTCCGTGAAACCAAAACAATTAGGGATCTACCATGGACCTCAAGCTCCTACTCGTCCTCGTGGCGGGTGTCTTGGCGCTCCTTTATGGCGCCTGGACCATTCGTTCCGTCCTCGCCATGAGCGCCGGCAATGCGCGGATGCAGGAAATCGCGCAAGCCATCCAGGAAGGCGCGGCCGCCTACCTGAACCGCCAATACACCACGATCGCCATCGTCGGCGTCGTCATCTTCCTTCTCGCCACGGTCGTTCTGGGCTGGCAGGTCGGCGTCGGCTACCTGATCGGCGCCGTGCTCTCGGGCACCGCCGGCTATGTCGGCATGAACGTCTCGGTGCGCGCCAACGTACGGACCGCGGAAGCCTCGCGCCATGGCCTGGCGGAAGGCCTCTCGGTCGCGTTCCGTTCGGGCGCGGTCACCGGCATGCTGGTCGTCGGCCTCGGCCTGATCGGCGTCGCCGGCTATTACGCCATCCTGCGCAACGTGCTCGGCCTCGACCTGAACGACGCGGTCCAGAGCCGCACGATCGTCGAGTCGCTGGTCGGCCTCGGCTTCGGCGCCTCGCTGATCTCGATCTTCGCCCGTCTCGGCGGCGGCATCTTCACCAAGGGTGCGGATGTCGGCGGCGACATGGTCGGCAAGGTCGAGGCGGGTATCCCCGAAGACGACCCGCGCAACCCGGCGACGATCGCCGACAATGTGGGCGACAATGTCGGCGACTGCGCCGGCATGGCGGCCGATCTGTTCGAGACCTTCGCGGTGACCACGGTCGCCACGATGGTGCTGGCGTCGATCTACTTCGCGGTCACGCCGAGCACCGCCGACCCGGCCGGCACGGCGGCGACGCGCGATGCGCTGATGCTGCTGCCGCTCGCCATCGCGGGCATGTGCATCGTCACCTCGATCATCGGCACCTTCTTCGTCCGCCTCGGCGCGTCGGGGAACATCATGGGCGCGCTCTACAAGGGCGTGATCGCGACGGGCGTTCTGTCGCTGATCGGGCTCTATCCGCTGATGATGTGGCTGCTCGGCGACATGGACACCGTCATGACCACCTCCAGCGGCGCCAGCTTCACGGGCAACAACCTGTTCGTGTGCGGCATCGTCGGCCTGGCCGTGACCGGCGCGCTGATCGTGATCACCGAGTACTACACCGGAACGAACTACCGCCCGGTGAAGGTGATCGCGGAATCCTCCGTGACCGGCCACGGCACCAACGTGATCCAGGGCCTCGCGATCTCGATGGAGTCCACGGCGCTTCCCGCGATCGCGATCTGCGTCGGCATCATCGCGGCTTACGAGCTGGCGGGCCTGTTCGGCATCGCCATCGCGGTCAGCACGATGCTCTCCCTCGCGGGCATGGTCGTGGCGCTCGATGCCTTCGGCCCGGTCACCGACAATGCCGGCGGCATTGCCGAAATGGCCGGCCTGGAAGGCGACGTCCGCAAGACGACGGACGCGCTGGACGCGGTCGGCAACACGACCAAGGCCGTCACCAAGGGCTATGCCATCGGTTCGGCCGGCCTTGGCGCGCTGGTGCTGTTCGCGGCCTACACCGAGGACCTCAAGCACTTCATCGCCAATGCCTCGGGCGATTCGTTCTTCTCGGGGGTCGCGGTTCCGACCTTCGGGTTGGACGATCCGTGGGTCGTGGTCGGCCTCTTCATCGGCGGCCTGCTGCCCTACCTGTTCGGCGGCATCGCGATGACCGCGGTCGGCCGGGCGGCCAGCGCGGTGGTCGAGGAAGTCCGCCGGCAGTTCCGCGAAATGCCGGGCATCATGGCGGGCACGCAAAAGCCCGACTATGCCCGCGCGGTGGACCTGCTGACCAAGGCAGCGATCCGCGAGATGATCGTACCCTCGATTCTGCCGGTGCTCTCGCCGGTGGTGCTGTTCGCGATCGTCGATCTGATCGCCGACAAGACCGAGGCGTTCGACGCCCTGGGTGCCATGCTGATGGGCGTCATCGTGACCGGCCTGTTCGTCGCCATCTCGATGACCTCGGGCGGCGGCGCCTGGGACAACGCCAAGAAGTACATCGAGGACGGCCATTTCGGCGGCAAGGGCTCCGACGCCCACAAGGCCGCCGTTACGGGCGACACGGTCGGCGATCCTTACAAGGACACGGCGGGGCCGGCGGTCAATCCGATGATCAAGATCACCAACATCGTGGCGCTCCTGCTGCTCGCCGTGCTCGCGCACGGCATCTGATCCGCAGATCGCCCAAAGCAAAACGCGCGGGACGAAAGTCCCGCGCGTTTTTCGTTGTTCGGAATGCTGCCGGCCTACGGGCCGCCGCGGCCTCCGGGCGGGCCGCCATTGCCGCCGCCGGGGTTGGGGTTGTTCTGGCTGCCGCCGAGCGGCACGCCCGGCGTCGCGTTGAAGAGCTGCTGCAGGAAGGTCAGCTCGCGGCCCTTGGCCGGCGTTTCACGGCTTTCGAAGGCGACGATATGGCCGTCGTGGAGCGAGTAGTGCTTCATGTCCGTGACCTTGCCGTCCTTGTCGAAATAGACCGCAAGGATGGAGCGCGAGCGAACGGACGCGTTGAAAAAGGCGACCTGTTTCTCGACCGCGGTGATGTAGTACCAAGCGTCGCCGGCCTGGGAGAACGTGGCATAGGTGGAAGGGAAGCCCAGATCCTGCTGGATCGAGGTCTTGGTGTCCTTGCCGACCGTGACCTTCTTCTCCGCGTCGGGATCGGGCAGATAGCCGCGCTGGTTCACCACCGGCGTGCAACCGCCAAGCACAGCCATGGCGGCCAGGACCAGAAGCGTTTTTCGCATGCACAGCACCCTTAAACCGGATAAATCCGCCCTTACCGGTGTGCTAGCCTCCGGCGGGCGCGCTGGCAAGACCGCCACCCCCAGGAGTTCCCGACATGCTGAACATCCTGCGCCGGACATCGCCGAAAGCCCGGCTGGTTCGGACACTTTATGAAGCGCTGAGCGCCCAGGCGCGGCAGCCGGCCTTCTTCCGCGCCTATGGCGTCGCCGACACGATCGACGGCCGCTTCGACATGGTGGCGCTGCATGCCTGGCTGGTCCTGTCGCGGCTGCGCGCGGCGGGGCAGGGCGATTTGGCGCAGGCCTTGTCCGATGCGATCTTCATCGCCTTCGACGAAGCGCTGCGCGACCTGGGCAATGGCGACATGGGCATGGGCCCGCGCATGAAGAAGCTCGGCAACGCCTTCAACGGCCGGCTCCAGGCTTACGAGACCGCGGCCGAAGACGAAGCGGCCTTGCGTGAGGCGCTTTTGCGGAATGTCTATCGCGGTGAAGCGGGGCATGAGGCGGCGGCCGGCGCGATGGCGCGATATGTCCTCGCGGCAAGTGCCAGGCTCGCGGAAGGCGATCCCTCGCAAGGTGTGCTTGATTTTGGCGCCGTACCCACGACATTCCACGCATGACAACACCCGATATGCCGCCTTTCGAATATCTCTACGAACTCGGCAGCCTGGGCCGCGCCGGCGCCGAATTGCGCATCGAAGCCGATGGCGACCAGCGCGCCCGTATCGCGGCCTGGGCCGATGTCCGGGCCGTCGAGGCCTTCGGCGCGACGGTTTCACTGCGGAAGCACTCGGCGGACCGGTTCTCGGTGCATGCTGCGCTCGTCGCCGACATCGTGCAGGACTGCGTCGTGACGCTGGAGCCCGTCCGCAGCCACCTTGAGATCGACGTGCATCGCGAACTCCACTTGGCGCACCGGATCCGGACCAAGCCGGGCGAGAGCATTCCATTGACCGCGGCCGCGGGTGACGATGATGTGCCGGAGGAGATCGAGGACCTGACCTATGATCTGGCGGCGCCTCTGCTGGAGGAGCTGGTCCTGGCGATAGACCCTTTTCCCCGTGCGCCCGGTGTGGAATTTGCCGCACCGGCCGAGCCGGATGCCAAGCCGGAAAGCCCCTTTGCGGTGCTCAAGGCGCTGAAGGCGCGCAGCTAAGGTTCCGGAATCGGGGGCGAATCCGGCTTGAAACGGGGTGGGGTTCCTGTTACTTCCGGCCCCTTGTTTTGCCCGCCCGTCGACAGGACCGCGCAGACTGTGCGCAAGGCCCGGAGATTCCGTGCGGGGACGTTTGAAGGAGTTATTCCGCCATGGCGGTGCCGAAACGAAAGACCTCGCCCTCGCGGCGCAACATGCGCCGGTCGCATCACGCGCTGGCGACGCCTGCGCACAACGAGTGCCCGAACTGCGGCGAGCAGAAGCGTCCGCATCATGTCTGCGGCGCCTGCGGCCACTATGACGGCCGCGAAGTCGCCAAGACCAAGGCCTGAGCAGGCGCCCGGCAGGCATAGCGAGGCACGCTTGGCCCGCGAACTGACCGTCTCGATCGACGCCATGGGGGGTGATGCCGGCCCCGGCGTCGTCGTGGCCGCTCTGGCGCGTTCGGTGGTGCGGCATCCCGCGGTCCGTTTCATCCTGCACGGCGACGAAGCCGAGCTGAAGCCGCTCTTCGACAAACGCGCCAAGCTGCTGGAGCGCATCACACTGCGGCACGCGCCCGACCGCGTGCGCATGGAGGAGAAGCCAAGCCTGGCGCTCCGCCGCGGCCGCAACAGCTCGATGTGGCGCGCCATCGAATCGGTCAAGGCGAAGGAAGCGGAAGTCGCGGTCTCGGCGGGCAATACCGGCGCCCTGATGGCGATGTCGATGTTCCAGCTCGGCACGCTCGAAGGCATCTCGCGCCCCGCCATCGCGGCGCTGTGGCCGACCAAGCGCGGCCAGAGCGTCGTGCTCGACGTGGGTGCCAATGTCAGCGTCAGCGACGAACAGCTCGTCGACTTCGCGATCATGGGCGAGGCCTTCGCGCGCGCCATCCTCGGGCTCGAGCGGCCGACCGTCGGCATCCTCAATGTCGGATCCGAGGACGTGAAGGGCAATGATGCGGTGAAGGGCGCGGCGCATATCCTGCGCAGCAGCTCCAACCTGCCGATGGAATTCGCCGGCTTCGTCGAGGGCGACGACATCTCCGAGGGCACGGTCGATGTCGTCGTGACCGACGGCTTCACCGGCAACATCGCGCTCAAGACCGCCGAGGGCACGGCCAAGCTCGTCACCCACTATCTGCGCACGGCCCTGCGCCATTCCTTCCTGGGCCGCCTGGGCGCGCTGATCGCCAGCGGCGCCCTCGGGGCGCTGCGCCGCAAGCTCGATCCGCGCGCCTCGAATGGCGGCATCTTCCTGGGACTCGACGGGGTCGTCGTCAAAAGCCATGGAGGGGCCGACGCGCTGGGCTTCGCGTCCGCGCTCGACATGGCGATCGACATGGCGAATGCGGGCGTGATCGCCCGCATCGTCGCCGACCGGGCAGGGGTTCACACGCTCACACCGGAGGCCGCCGCCTCGTGATCCGTTCCCAGATTGCCGGTTGCGGCGCGTTCCTGCCGGCCACCGTCCTCACCAACGCCGAACTCGCAAAGCGCGTGGATACCTCCGACGAGTGGATCCGCGAGCGCACCGGCATCCGCCAGCGCCATGTCGCGGCCGAGGGCGAGAAGACCTCCGACATCGCGCTCCAGGCCTGCCGCAACGCGCTCACCATGGCCGGGATGGACGCCAACGAGCTGGACATGATCATCTGCGCCACGACCACGCCGGATGAGACCTTCCCGGCGACCGCGACGACGCTGCAGGCGCGGCTCAACATGAACCACGGCGCCGCCTTCGACGTGCAGGCCGTATGCTCCGGCTTCGTCTACGGCATGGGCGTCGCCGACAGCCTGATCAAGACCGGAATGGCCAGGACCATCCTGCTGGTCGGGGCCGAGACCATGAGCCGGCTGATGGACTGGACCGACCGCACGACCTGCGTTCTGTTCGGCGACGGCGCCGGCGCCGTGGTGCTGCAGGCCGCCGAAGGCACGGGGGACAATTCGGACCGCGGCGTCCTCAACACAAAACTGTTTTCCGACGGCCGCTTGCACGATCTTCTTTATGTGGACGGCGGACCGTCTTCGACCCAGACGACGGGTCACCTGCGGATGCAGGGCAAGGAAGTCTTCCGCCATGCCGTGACGAACATCTCGGCGGCGATCGTGGCATCGGTCGAGGAGGCGGGCCTCAAACTGTCGGACATCGACTGGTTCATTCCCCACCAGGCCAACCAGCGCATCCTCGACGGCACCGCGCGCAAGCTCGGGATCGATCCGGCCAAGGTGGTCACGACCGTCGCCCAGCACGGCAACACCTCGGCCGCCTCGGTGCCCTTGGCGCTGTGCACCGCGGTGGCGGATGGCCGGATCAAGAAGGGCCAGCTGGTCCTGCTCGAGGCCATGGGCGGCGGCTTCACCTGGGGCGCCAGCCTGTTGCGCTGGTAGGTTCCGCTTCAGCGGAATCGCCTATCCCTTTGACGTTGACGGATAATCCCCCCGCGCCTACCTTCCGTTAGGCATAGGGAGTCGCCGGCATGTCCACCGATACCTTGACCCGCGCCGACCTGACCGAGGCCGTCTTCCAGGCCGTCGGCCTGTCGCGCAACGAATCCGCCCAGATGGTCGAGGACCTTTTGGAGGAAGTGTGTTCGGCGCTAACACGCGGCGAGACCGTCAAGCTTTCTTCATTCGGAACGTTTGCGGTTCGGCAGAAGAGTCAGCGCATGGGGCGCAATCCGAAGACCGGCGACGAAGTGCCGATCGCGCCGCGCCGCGTGCTGGTGTTCCGCCCGAGTCATGTATTGAAGGCGGTGATCAACGGGCAGACTCCCGACCCCGACAAGAAGGACTGACGCGTGCTGGCCTCTGCCGCGCTTCGCACCAAGTCACCGGAAGCGTTCCGCACCATCAGCGAGGTCGCGGCCGATCTCGACGTGCCGCAGCATGTGTTGCGCTTCTGGGAAGGACGCTTCGCACAGATCAAGCCGGTGAAGCGCGCCGGCGGACGGCGCTACTACCGGCCCGAGGACGTCGACCTGCTGCGCGGCATCCGCGCGCTGCTCTATCGCGAAGGTTTCACCATCAAAGGCGCGCAGAAAATCCTGAAGGACAAGGGACAGCGTTACGTCTGCGCGCTTGGCCGCGGCGACGCGGCGGCGGCCCCGCCGATCCGCGCGGTCGAGGCCGCACCGGCTCCGCATTCGAATGTGATCGCCTGGGAGCGGTTGCCCGAGCCGGAGCTTGCGTCCGCAACAGAATTGTCCGACGTCACCGCGGTGCAGCTTGCCGAGGAAGAGCGCGTTCGGCTGGAGATCCTGCTGGCCGAGCTACAGCAGATGAAGGCGCGCCTGCGCGCCGCGTTCTCCGGGCGCTGAGCGAGGCAAGCCGACCATGAAGGCGCTCCTGTATCAGGGTCCGCGCGACATCCGTTATGGCAGCCTCGACGATCCCCGGATCGAAGAGGAACGGGACGCCATCGTGAAGATGGAGCGCTGCGGCATCTGCGGCAGCGACCTGCATATCTATCACGGCCAGGGCTTCAGCCCCGATCTCGGTTTCTGTGTCGGGCACGAGGCGGTGGGCGAGGTCGTCGAGGTCGGGCGCGGCGTCAAGCGGCTGAAGCCCGGCGACAAGGTCATGATCTCGGCGGCCGTCGGCTGCGGCGCCTGCGTCCATTGCCTCGCCGGCGACCTCAACCGCTGTCTCAACAATGCGCTGCAATGCTATGGTCTGAGCGCCCGATTGCAGGGTTGCCAGGCCGAGGCGATCCGCGTTCCGGCGGCCGACTTCAATGCCTGGACGATTCCCGAAGGGCTCACTGCCGACCAGGCCCTGATGCTCACCGACAACCTGCCCACCGCGTGGTTCGGCTGTCGCAACGCCGAGATCGCGCCGGGCAAGACGGTCGTGGTGGTGGGCCTCGGCCCCATCGGCCTGATGGCGGTCGAGAGCGCCTTCGTGATGGGCGCCTCGCAGGTCTTCGCCGTCGACCTCGTTGCCGAGCGGCGGGAGCGCGCGGCTGCGCTGGGCGCCACGGCGCTTCATCCCGATACCGCGCCCGCGGCGATCCTGGAGGCCACGAAGGGCCGCATGGCCGATTGTGCCGTCGAGTGCGTCGGTGCCGATGCGACGATCAACATCGCGATGAACCTGGTCGGCCGCTCCGGCACCGTGTCGGTGATCGGCGTGAACCAGACGCGCAAGTTCGATTTCCCGATGGCGCTCGCGTTTTTCAAGGGCCTGACCTTCCGGATCGGGACCTGCTCGGTTCCCGAGCACTGGCCGGCGCTGATCCCATTGATCCGCCAGGGCCGGCTGCACCCGGAGAAATTCATCAGCCATACGATGCCGCTGGCCGAAGGCGCGGAAGCCTATCGCCTGTTCGATGCGCGCCTCGCGGGCGCCTTGAAAATGGTGATGACCGGATAGTGCGGGCCAATTTGCGTTTGGCGTCCGGCTGACTATAGTCCGCGCCCTTCGCCGACCCGGCCCCGCGCCGGCCCCCAAAATGGCGAACTTTTTGGATACGGAGCGTGGCGCAGCCTGGTTAGCGCACTTGTCTGGGGGACAAGGGGTCGTGGGTTCAAATCCCGCCGCTCCGACCATCCTACGCTGCTTGGCAGCGGAGGATGGTCGCTCGCCGAAGCTTTCGCGAAGGCGGGCTGTCGGCGGCTGCATCCGCGCCCGGCGCGGCCGCCTGACGCCGGAGTGCGTCGGCCTTCCGCGCCGCCGGCATCGGCGCACGCCAGGTCTGCGCCGCGAGGAGGTGGCCGAGCTCGCCGGCATCGGCGTCGACTGGTACATCCGTCTCGAACAGGGCCGGAAGGTGACGCCGTCGGCCGGCACCGTCGATGCGCTGGCCCGCGCGCTGCGACTCACGGAGCTGGAGCATCTGCATCTGCGCGCGCTGGCAGGCGGCGGTGGCCACAGGCCGTTCGAACCCGAAGTTGCGCCGCCCGGCCTGCTTCACCTGCTGGAGAGCCTGACCCTGCCGGCCTACGTCACCGGCCGGCGCCGGGACCTCGTAGCTTGGAATGCAGCGGCCAACGACATCTTCGGCTTCGACCAGCTTGTGCCGGACGACCGCAACATCCTCGTCGCAGTGCTGACCAATCCGCGCAGCCGCGCGCTGTTCGGCTTGGGCTGGGCCGACGAGGGACAGCGGATGGTCGCCCAATTTCGCGCCACTCACGATCTCTGGGCCGACGACCCGGCATTCGTAACGCTGCTGCGGCGCTTGCGCGACGGCTGTCCTGAGTTCGAAGCCTGGTGGGAGCGTCACGACGTCCGACGCCCTGTCTCCGGCCGCAAGACGTTGCACCACCCGGCAAAGGGGGTGATCGCCTTCGATCACGCGAGCTTCCAGGCCAACGACGATCCGGGCCTGAAGCTTGTGATCTACACGCCGGTACCGGCGGACGGAGCCCGTTGAGATCTGTCGAGAAGCGAACGGGCGCCGGCCCGTCCGTCGGCGCAATCCGGGCCGCCGATGCATCCCTCCGTCCGGACCTCGAGTCGGTTGTTTTCGAGTTCACGCACCAATTCGGTTGTCAGGCCCGCGAAGGCGGGCATCCAGCCAGCGTGGAGACTCTGGATTCCCGCTTTGGCGGGAATGACAGCGTAGAAAGATGCGATTCAACTCGAACGCGCTTTGCTCTAATGCATCATCAGCAGCGGGAGTGAACTCTCCTCCAGCAAGTCGCGCGTTGCACCGCCGAGGATGAATTCGCGCGCCCGGCTGTGGCCGTAACCGCCCAGGACAAGCAGATCCGCGCCGGCCGCTCCGGCGCCGTCCACGAGGGCTTCGCCGACCTTCCCGGGGCGAGGGTTCACGCAGCGCACACTCACCTCGGCCGGAAGCCGGCGCAACTGTTCCGCCAGCAGGGCGGCTTCCGCCTCGGCGTCCTCCAATCCGGCTTCGATGGCGGCCAGCACGACGATCCGCTCGGCGCGCGCGATCAGCGGCATCGCGGCGGTGACGGCGCGTGCCGCTTCCGCGGTGCTCTTCCAGGCGATCGCGATCGTGCGGCCGGTGGCCGGCGGCAGCTTCCCCGGCGCGAGCAGCACGGGACGTCCGCAACCGACGATGATCCCAGCCAGATCGGCCGTCGAAATGCCGAAAGGCTCGGCGTCCCGTCCAACGACAATCAGGTCGTGACGCCGTCCGGCGATGATGATTTCGTCCTTGTTGCGGCCGATCCGGTCGACCCAACTGGCACCCACGCCCGGGGAGGAGCCCGAAGGCGCCTTAGCGGAAATCCCGTTCTCGCTGCAGAGTGCGTCCAGCGCGGTCTTCGCGGCGGCGGCGCGACCGCGAATTTCGCCCTCTAGCGTATCGCATACCGGCTGGGTGAGGACGCCTTCGCCCATCGTGAGTTCGGCGATCTCTTCGGTCAGGTTGCGGCGGACATGAAGGCCATCGATATGGCCGCCGAAAACGGCGGCAATGCGATGTGCGAGATCGAGGGGCAGGCGGTCTCCGCCCAAGCCGAGCAGCGGCACGAGGATGTTCTTCATCGCATTCTTCCTTTGACGATCACACGACCCGACAATCGCAGACGCAGGACGCCACGCCTTGATCTGGGTCAGCCACCGCAAGCCGGTTGCGGATTGATCCAGCGCAAGGATAGCCCGCCGCGCGGCGTGCAGGGTCCTGTGTGTAAACATGGGGTTCACGCATGACGAGCGCGGCAGCGATAGCGAAACGGCATTTCGAAGAGGCTCTGAAAGAGGCACAGGCCGCCGGTTACGATGCCGACAGCACGGCGCGATACATGCTGGATTGCGTTGTCGCGGACTATCTGGCGCGCCGGCCGGCGGCGGACGTCCGCGCCGAGCTCCTGTTCGTCGCGGAGAATTGCGATCCTTCCGCCGATTTCATGTTCATGCGCCCCTAGAAGGCAGCCGGCGTCAGCGCTGCGTCCGCAGCGCTGACCGCCTTCGTTGCTGCGCTATTTCGAGTCGCTGCCGGCGACGGCCGATGCATAGGCGATCGCCGCCGCGAGAATCCCGAACGCACTCACGACAAGTCCGAGGAAAAGCTGGTCGGCCAGTGGCATGCTCCGCTCCTTTCAAAGATGGGCAAGTCTGGGGCCGGGCCGGCGGGACGTATTGATCCGGATCAATCGGCGTCGATCAGAGCCCGGCCGCGGCCAGCCGCCGGACTTTGGAAACAGATCGTTCGCGATGCCGTTCGGACAGCTCGACGCCGCCAATATAGGTTTTGCGCACCGGTTTCACGCCGGCCAGGCGCAGGATGCCGCGTTCGAAGCTGCGCACGCCGAACCCGCCAAAGAGGAGGCGGAAGGCGAGGGCCGGCATCCCCATGGTAACGATCAGCCGGGCCGATTTGCCCTTCAGGCCGCGCTTCGGATCGCCTGCCGTGCCGCTGTCGAAGCCGAAGCCCCCGCAGGCGACGCGCTCGAGGAAGCCTTTCAGCATGGCCGGCATGGTGCCGAGCCACAGCGGGTGAACGAAGACGAGATGTTCGGCCCAGGCGATTTGGCGTTGCGCGTCGCGAATGCCGGCGTCGTCCGGTTGCGCCCGGAAATCCTCGAAACGGCTCAGCCACCGGAACGACAGGTTGCCAACGGCGATCCGCCGGATCTCATGTCCGGCGCCGGCCGCAGCTTCGGCATAGGCATCCGAGAGCGCCGCACAAAACCGTTCCGGGCGAATGTCCGGATGCCCGTTGATGACCAGAATGCGTTTGACCATCTCGCTCTTTCCCTTTTCTGTTATAGGCCATGGCGAGGTCGCCGCTGGTTTGATCGATGTCAGGCCGGCGGCGCAGGACGAGCGGATCGGGTTCGCGATCCGGCTAATCGGGAGACACGGCGATGGCGGTCGAACGCCGCGGACAAGGCGAGCGACCCGACGATTCCCTGTTCGACGCGCTGATCGCGACCGCGGTCGACGGGATCATGGTAATCGACGAGAAAGGCATTGTCCGCATCTACAACAAGGCCTGCGAGCGGCTTTTCGGCTATGAGGCCGCCGAGGTGATCGGGCGCAACGTCAAGATGCTCATGCCGTCTCCTTATCACGACGAGCATGACGGCTATCTGTCGCACTATGTCGGGACGGGAGAAAAGCACATCATCGGTATCGGCCGCGAGGTCTCGGGTCGCCGCAAGGACGGCTCGACCTTTCCGATGAACCTCTCGGTCGGCGAAGGCATCGTGCGTGGCGAACGGATCTTCCTGGGCATCATCGCCGACATATCGGAGCGTCAGGCACGCGAGCGGCAGATACTGCAATTGCAGATGGAGATGCAGCATGTCGGCCGCCTGATCGACATGGGGCAGGTCGCTGCCGGCCTGGCGCATGAACTCAACCAGCCCCTGACGGCGATCCTGAACTATACCAATGCCTGCATCGACATGGCCGCCGAAGCGGGCGACGCGGACCTGGCTTCGGTGCTGGGAAAAGTGGCGGAGCAGGCGTCGCGCGCCGGCAACATCATTCGCCGGCTGCGTGCCTTCACGGAAAAGCGCGGCCCGAACCGGGCGCCGGAAGACATCGCCAGGACGGTCGACGAGGCGATCCGGCTTGGTCAGATCCATCCCGCCGAGCGCGGGATAACCCTGCGCGTTCGGCTCGAGAACGACCTGCCGCCGGTCCTGATCGATCGCGTGCAAATCCAGCAAGTCCTGATCAACCTCATAAAGAACGCCGCGGAAGCGATGGACCTGGCGCCGCGCCGCGAATTGACCGTCACGATCGGACATCCGATGCCGGATCGCGTCGAGGTCGCGGTGGCCGATAGCGGGCCGGGGATTTCCGGCGAACTGGCGGCAAAACTCTTCCACCCCTTCGTGACCACCAAGGACAACGGCATGGGCATGGGCCTCAGCATCTGCCGGGGAATTGTCGAATCGCATGGCGGACGGCTATGGCTGGAAGACAATCCGGACGGCGGCGCGGTTTTCCGCTTCACGCTTCCGGTGGCGGCGGATGACGATCATGGCGCGTGAAAAGACGGTCTGTATCGTCGACGACGATGCCGATGTGCGCGACTCGCTGGAAATCCTCCTGCGTCGTTCGGGATATCGCATCCTGTCTTTCGGCTCCGCCCGGGCGTTTCTCGAGACCGGTCTCAAGGCCGGCAATCTCTGCGTGCTGGCAGACATAAGGATGCCAGAGATGGACGGGCTGGCCCTGCAGCGCGAGATAAACCGGACCATGCCGGGCCTGCCGGTGATCATCATGACAGGCCATGGCGACGTCCCCATGGCGGTGCAGGCGATGAAGGAGGGCGCGGTCGATTTCCTTGAAAAGCCCTTTGAAAAAGCGATCCTTACCGGTGCGATCGAAAGCGCCTTGTCACGCAACGCGGCGCCGCAGCCAGATCCGCCGGCGCCGCCGCGCAAAGCGCTGACCGACCGCGAAAAGGACGTCTTCGACCTGCTGGTCGAGGGACACCAGAACAAGGTCATCGCCTACAAGCTCGGCATTTCGACGCGCACGGTGGAAGTGCATCGCGGCCGCGTGATGGACAAGCTCGGGGCGAGAAACCTGGCCGATCTCATCAAATACGGGCTGCGGCAGAAGCCCGGCTAGCGCGCGAACTACGTACGTAGTCCGTCCGTAGGGAGCAGGCGAAACCGCCGCTCGCGCGTACGAGAAGCACCCAATATGTCGTGCCGCCGCCTTTTGTCAGTGTCGCTCCATCGAACACCGAGGACATAGCGATGACGGCCCTGCAGACCCAGCAAGTATCCGGATACAATCCGATCGTCGTGGGCCGCCTGGAGCCGCGCTCTTCGCTCGCCTCCATGGGCACCGTCGCCCATTTCGCCCGCAACACGACGATCTTCAACGAGGGCGACGACGCCGATTATTCCTACAAGGTCGCGAGCGGCGCGGTCCGGCTTTCGAAGATGATGTCCGACGGTCGCCGCCAGGTCGCCGAATTCGCGCTGCCGGGGGACTTCATCGGCCTCAACTGGCTCGACGAGCACGCCATGACCGCCGAAGCGATCAACGACGTCAGCTTGATCTGCTACGCACGCGGGCGGCTGGAGCGCCTCGGCGACGAGAACCGCGAAGTGCGCGCGGAGCTCTTTTCGACGCTTCGCCACGATCTATGGGCGGCGCAAAACCATCTCGTCATCCTTGGACGGCAGAGCGCGCAGGAGCGGGTCGCCTCCTTTCTGGTGCAGATGCTCGCGCGCGGCAAGCGGTCGGACCATGCCGCCCTCGACATTCCGATGTCCCGCCGCGATATCGCCGACTATCTCGGACTCACGATCGAGACGGTTTGCCGGATGCTCACCCGGCTGAAGCTGGCCGGGATCATCGGCATTCCCAATCGTCACACGATCACCATCCGCAATGCCGCGGCACTCAAGAGAGCGGCGCAACCGGGCGAATAGCGGTTCACGGGTCGAGGAGGACGCCATGCCGTATACCGTTCAAGGCTACGAAACGCGTGCGCAGGAATGCGTCGAACTCGCCTCGCAGGCGAAGGACGCCCTGGTGCGGATGGAGTTGCTCAAGATCCGCCAGACCTACCTCAACATCGCCGAACGCCTGCGACGGCAGGGATTTGAGGTGATCGCCCCGGACTATCGCAGTCCGAGAGGCTTGCAGGAAATGGATCGCAAGTGACGGCCGCAGCGGGTCGCATCGGCCCGTCCGGCACATAGCGAGGGCCTATGAAGCATGCCATCATCGTCGCGCATCCGAAGGGCGCGAGCTTCACCGGCACCCTTGCTTCGGCCTATAGCGAAGCCGTCCAGGGACAAGGACATGGGGCCGTCATCCGCGATCTGTACCGCATGCGGTTCGATCCCTGCCTCGCCGAAAGCGAATGGCCGTGGTCGGAAGATGCCGCGCCCCGCCAAGACGTCGTCGCCGAGCGGGAGATGCTTCGCGACGTCGACGTGTTCGCGCTGTTTTATCCCATATGGCTGAACGCCCCGCCGGCGATCCTCAAAGGCTATCTCGAACGCGTTTTCGGTCTCGGCTTCGCCTACCGCCGCGAAGGGGCAGGCAATGCACCCTTGCTGAAGGGCCGCAAGCTCGTGAGCTTCACCGCGTCGGGGGCGCCGACGGAGTGGGTGATCCAGAGCGGCGCCTGGCAGGCGATGCGATTGCTGTTCGACAGTCATTTCGCCGCGGTCTGCGGGCTTGAGGTCGTGGATCATATACATTTCGGCGGTATCGTACCGGGTATTCGCGCCGACTCGGTGGAGACCGACGCCGAGACGGTGCGCGAAAACGTCAAAAAACATTTCGGCCGCGCCAAGAGCTGAGCATCCGCCATGAGCGTCCGCAATCTCGGTTCGATTTTTCGGCCGGCGAGCATCGCGTTGATCGGTGCCAGCACGCGGCCGCATTCCGTCGGTGCCGTCATCGCGGACAATTTGCGGGCGGCGGGTTTCGACGGACCGGTCCTGCCGGTCAATCCCAAGCACCGGGCGGTGGCCGGGGCATTGGCCTATCCGGATGTGGCCGCCCTGCCGCTGGCGCCCGAACTCGCGATCATCTGCACGCCGGCTGAAACGGTACCCGGCCTGATCGCCGAATTGGGTGCGCGCGGGACCAAGGCCGCCATCGTGATCTCCGCCGGTTTCGGCGAGGCCGCCGAAGCGCACGGACATGCCCTGCAGCAGGCAATGCTCGATGCGGCCAAGCCCTATCTCATGCGCATCGTCGGACCCAATTGCCTCGGCGTCCTGTCGACGCCGAGGCGACTCAACGCCTCTTTCGCGCAGGCCGCGCCGCTGCCTGGCCAAGTTGCGTTCGTGGCGCAATCGGGCGCGATGGTGACGACCGTGCTCGACTGGGCCAACGGCCGCGGTATCGGCTTCTCGCATCTCGTTTCTCTGGGCGACATGAGCGATGTCGATTTCGGGGATATGCTGGATTATCTGGCGACCGACGATTCGACCTCTGCGATCCTGCTCTATGTCGAAGCGGTGACGCAGGCGCGCAAGTTCATGTCGGCGGCGCGCGCCGCCGCGCGCCTGAAGCCGGTGATTGCGATCAAGGCGGGGCGTCAGCCGGCGGCAGCGAAGGCGGCGTCCTCGCACACCGGCGCACTGGCCGGGATCGATGCGGTCTACGATGCCGCGTTCGCGCGCGCCGGCATCGTCCGCGCCTATGATCTCGATGAGGTATTCGATGCGGTGGAGACGCTGGCGATCCGGCCGCGCGTGGACGGCGGTCGCCTGACCATCTTGACCAATGGCGGCGGGGTCGGCGTGCTCGCGACGGACGCATTGATCGGGCAGGGCGGCACGCTGGCAACGCTATCGGCCGCCACCATCGCCGAACTCGACAAGGTGCTCCCGGCGTCCTGGTCGCACGGCAATCCCGTGGACATCATCGGCGATGCCAGCGCGAAGCGCTATGCCGACGCGCTGGCGGTTCTGGCCGGGACGGCCGAGCAGGACGCCATATTGGTCCTGAACTGCCCGACCGCCGTCGGCGCCGGTGTGGAAGCGGCGGATGCGGTCGTCGCGGCGGCTGCCGCCACAAAGACGCCCATCCTGACCAATTGGCTGGGCGCACGCTCGGCGGAAGCGGCGCGTGCAAAATTCGCCGCGGCAAAACTGCCGAGCTACGATACGCCGGAGAAGGCGACGCGCGGCTTCATGCATCTCGTCCGCTATCGCCAGGGCCAGAACATGCTGATGGAGGTACCGCCGTCGATCCCGGACGGCGAAGCGCCGGACCGGATCGCGGCGCGGCAGATCGTTGCGCAAGCGCAACCGGGTTGGCTGGACAGTCTGGCGGCGCAGCGCCTTCTCGAGTGCTATCGGGTGCCGTTCGTCCGCACCTTCCGGACCGCGACCGCGGAAGAAGCCGGCGCGGCGGCGGGCGGGATCGGGGCGCCGGTCGCGCTGAAAATCCTGTCGCCCGACATCACGCACAAGTCCGATGTCGGCGGCGTCGTCCTGAACCTGACCGGCGCCGATGCCGTACGCGCCGCGGCGGCGGGCATGCAGGCCCGTATCGCCAAGCTCCTGCCGGCGGCCCGCCTCGACGGATTCCTCGTGCAGGAGATGATCCACAGGCCGCTGGCGCACGAGCTCATCGCCGGCATGGCCGTCGATCGCACCTTCGGACCGTTCCTCCTCTTCGGTCAGGGCGGCACCGCCGTCGAGGTGATCGACGACAAAGCGCTGGGTTTGCCGCCGCTCAACATGAAACTCGCACACGACATGATCGCGCGCACGAGGGTCTATAAGTTGCTGCGCGGCTATCGCGACCGGCCCGCCGCACAGCTTGATGCCATTGCCCTGACGCTTGTGCGTCTTTCGCAGCTCGCAAGCGACTTCCCCGAGATCGCGGAGCTCGACATCAATCCGCTTCTCGCCGACGAGCAGGGCGTGATCGCGCTCGATGCGCGGGTGAAGATCCAGCCTATCGAGGGTGCGGCGCGCGACCGGCTGGCGATCCGGCCCTATCCGGAGGACCTGGTCCGGCGCGAGAGCGTCGCCGGCATGGGGGAGTACCTGCTGCGTCCGGTGCGGCCGGAAGATGCGCCGGCCTTCGAGCGGCTGTTCAGCCGGCTGACGCCGGAGGATGTCCATATGCGGTTCTTCACCCCGATGCACACGCTCTCCGGCCCGCTGCTCGCGCGCCTGACGCAGATCGACTACGATCGCGAGATGGCCTTCGTCCTGGCCGATGGCGACGGGGAGATCGCCGGCGTCGGGCGTCTTGCCGCCGATCCCGACAACCGGAGCGCGGAGTTCGCGGTTCTGGTTCGCAGCGACCTGAAGAACCACCGTCTGGGGACGCTGCTGATGCAGAGCATCGTCGCCTATGCCGATGCGCGCGGGATCGCCGAGCTTTGGGGCGATATGCTGGTCGAGAACACGCCCATGCTTGCCCTTTGCCGGGACCTGGGCTGTACGATCGGTGCCTCGCCGCACGACGCCGCGATGGCGCGTGCCATCCTGCGGCGCAAGGCGCCAGCGGTGGCCGGCTGAAGAATTTGCGCCATCGGGTAGAAATACAACCCAAGTATATGTAGTATAGAGAAAGTATTGTTTGGGCTGCCGGCTTAATTCTTTTTGCGTAGTCATTCTTGCGCAGTCCGTGATGCGTATCCCTCAACTTGCAAGACGGGAGACGAGATATGAACATCACCGGGAAATGGACTTATCGCAGCTACAACAACGATCCGGCCCTGGTCGGCGGCGATGCCAACAAGGCACTGGCGCTGATCTTCGGCGAAGGGATCATGACCCTGACCGTCGGCTATGGCGGCGCGATCCATGGCACGTTCGACATGGGCGGCGGCTATCTCATGGACCTCATGGGACTGGTCAAGCCGAACACGTCGCCGGTCACCGTCACCATGGAAGGCAAGGGCCGCGCCAACACGCCGACGGCGGGATGGATCTACGACTATTTGGGCTATGCCGTTCCGGCCTGGCCGCATGGCGTGCATCAGCGCGATGCCATCGTGGGCAGCGTCATCCGCGCCGTGCCGCACAACGGCCAGCCGGCCGGCGTGACGGCGTCGACGATCATGGTCCGCGACGACGTGGGACGGGCGCGCTAGAGATTCGGCGCGCCCGCCGCCATACTGGGCTCCTGAACTCATAGGGGATGCCCATGAAGGCGAGATTCCTGTCCGCCACCGCGCTCGCCGCGGTGCTGGCGGCCGCCGTCGCGATCGGCGTGGCGAAGACGTCTTACGCCGACACCGTCCAGCCGACAGCGGCCGAAGCCGTGGCATTCGTCGCCAAGGCCGAAGCCGATCTGGCGAAGGAGGCCGAATACCAGAGCCGCGCGGCATGGGTGCAGGCGACCGACATCACGGACGACACCAATTGGCTGGTCGCCAAGGCCAACGCCGAGAACACCGACATGCAGGTGCGCTATGCCAAGGCGGCGGCGCGCTTCGATCACGTCGCGGTCGACGGCGTCACGCGCCGCAAGCTCTACCTGCTCGAGCAGGCGCTGGTGCTGCCCGCGTCGTCCCGGCCCGGCGCGTCGCAGGAGCTCGCCGACATCGCCGCCCGGCTCGACAGCGATTATTCGACCGCAAAGTTCGTCTACCAGGGCAAGACCCTGACGCTCGACGACATGGAGGACATCCTCCGCACCTCGCGCGATCCGAACGAGACCAAGACGCTGTACGAAGGCTGGCGCGCGGTGTCCTCGCCGCAGATGAAGGCCGACTACACCCGGCTGGTCGCGCTGGCCAATGAAGGTTCGCGCGAGCTCGGCTATCCCGACACCGGTGCGCTCTGGCGCTCCTGGTACGATATGCCGCCCGACAAATTCGCGGCCAAGACCGATGCGCTGTGGGATCAGGTGCAGCCGCTCTACAACAAGCTCCACTGCTATGTCCGGGCCAGGCTGAACCGGAAATACGGGGACGCGGTGCAGCCCAAGACCGGTCCCATCCGCGCCGACCTCACCGGCAATATGTGGAGCCAGGATTGGGGCAACATCTATGACGTCGTCGCGCCGGCCGGCGGGCCCGGCCTCGGCTACGACCTGACGAAGCAGCTCGTCGATCGCGGCTATGACGCCGCGAAGATCGTCCATACCGCCGACAATTGGTACCAGTCGATCGGGCTGCCGCCGGAACCGCCGACCTTCTGGGTGCGCTCGATGATCACGCGGCCGCGCGATCGCGAGGTCGTGTGCCATGCGAGCGCCTGGGATATCGATGCGAAGGACGATCTGCGGGTGAAGGCGTGCTTCACCGTGACGGCGGACGATTTCTATACCGCGCATCACGAGCTGGGCCACAACATGTACCAGCGCGCCTACGACACCCAGCCCTTCCTGTTCCAGAACGGCGCCAATGATGGATTCCACGAGGCGATCGGCGATTTCGCCGGCCTGAACGCGCTGACGCCGGATTACCTCAAGACGGTGGGCCTGATCGACAAGGTGCCGGGGCCGCAGGCCGACATCCCCTACCTGCTGCGCATGGCGCTGGACAAGATTCCGATCCTCGCCTTCGCGATCATCGTCGACAAATGGCGCTGGGGGGTGTTCTCCGGCCGAATCACGCCCGAGCATTACAACGATGCGTGGTGGGCGCTGGTGGACAAGTACCAGTACCTCATGCCGCCGGGGCCGCGGCCGGCGAACGCGTTCGATCCGGGGGCAAAATTCCACATCGCCGACAACACGCCCTATGCCCGCTATTTCCTCGCGGACATCTACGAGTTCCAGTTCTATCGCGCGGCCTGCCGCCTGGCGCATTGGAAGGGGCCGCTCAACCGCTGCAGCATCTATGGGCGCAAGGATGTAGGGGCCAAGTTCGCGGCGATGCTGAAGCTGGGCCAGTCCAAGCCCTGGCCGGACGCGCTGTCGGCGTTCGGCGGCGAGCACGACATCGACGCCTCCGCGATCGCGGACTACTTCGCGCCCTTGTCGAAATGGCTCGACCAGGAGAATGCCGGCCGGGTCTGCACGCGGTCCTGAGCGGGACGGGCACACCGGCCCGGAGGTGCAGCGCGAACACACAGGTAGAGATTCTGGGACCGATTTCTCCTGTCCCATTTTGACAATCGGCAATGCGGTGCGAATCTGTGGATGCTTTCATGTGATTCGCGGGAATCAGAAGACTCCCGCGAATCGCGAAGGACCCGCAGAATGCGTGATCTCCAGCACCCGACATCTCCCGCGCCGCGCTGTCGGCGCGCCGCGGCGGCGTCGCGCGGGACGGACACGGCGGCGAAGGCAAAGGACGGCGGCGCGCCGCGTGCGCGCCGCGGCAGCTTGACGGCGCCACGCGCCGTCTGGCGGCGCTGCGAAATGGGAACGAACCATATCGCCTGTTTCGGTGTCTGGCGGTGCGGCACGCGCCGGCAGGCCGAACGCCTCAATTGCTCCGGGCTTACGCGATGGCACATGCCGCATCCCAGCGGCCTGCGGATCGTCTTGCCGGGAGAGCAGTATGAAGCCGTCAGCCAGGATTGACGTCCTCAGTCGTCAGTCCACGATTTCCCTGCCGTTCCGGCTGCATCCGATCTATGTCCCGCATATCGTGCTGGCGAGCCTGATCGTGCTGGCCTGGTCGGTCGACGGCGTGCTCGCGCTGCTGGGCTGGATCGGCGCCCTGTAAAAAAAGCGGGTCTCGCGCGCGGCGGCGTTTGCCGTCCGCCCGGCGATGACCCGCCTGGTCTTGTCGCTACGCGGCAGGCCAGCGGCGCGCCGCATCCGGCGGGCCGACAAGCACCTTCGCTTCAACCGCCACGGTCCCTTGCGGCCGTCTCCGCGCTGCCAGACCCTCGAGACGAGGCGGGAACCGCAGAGACGGTCACGCGGATGAGCACGAGCGCGCATCCCCGACCTGTATGTGCCCATGCTTCACGCGGTTAGATCATCGTATCCTCGAAGGCTTCGTCGCGGGAAAGGTAGGTCGTCCGCAGACGGAATATCAGCGGGGATAGCAAATTTAATGTTGGGGCGAATTCGCGAATGGAATCCGCGATGGCGCGTGGATTCGAAACGTCTAAAGACGCGAGTTATCCCCGCGGGGAAAATTCGGACTCATTCGGCGGCTTGTCCGGAGCGAATTGCTTCCACGTCGAAGCGCGGGCCTGCGCATCCCTCGACGGGCTCGGGATGAGGCGCCCGCGCAATCCTCACATCCTGAGCTTGTCGAAGGATGGGGCTGGCGAATCCATTTGAATGGCAGCCGCTCTAGGACAACTTCTCGCCGCGACCTTGCATCTGTTCCAGCCAGCGCGTGCGCAATCGCGGCGAGATCGTATCGACGCTGCCGATGAGGAGCGGCTCGCCGGCGGCGACGCCGCGCAGGGCGGGCCGCGTGTCCGGCCGGCCGCGATAGAAGAGGGCCGGCAGGCCCGAGGTGACGACGACATTCGCCGTCTTGTCGCCGGCGGGCTCGGGATGCAGATGCGCATTCAGGCGCGCGACCATGTCGAAGAGCTGGTGCAGTTCGGGCGGCGGCGCGCCGGCCCAGAGCGGATAGAAGATCGCGAGCTGGTCGGCGGCGCGCACCAGGCGGAAGGCCAGTTCCATCGCGTCGAGGGGTTCGCTGCCGGGCGCCTCGGCCAGGACGAGGGCCGAGAGCTGCAGGGCGCCGACATCCAGCCGCCTCGTCGCATTGCCGGCCGCACGGGCGCCGCGTTCATAAGCGTCGCACAAGGCGGCGCAGAAACGCTCGGGACGGGGATCGGGGTGGCCGTTGACGACCAGCACGCTGCGGTTCATGGCGTTCTGCCTTGGACTTGCGCCGGACAATGCGCCATCGCGCCGGCCGCCGCCTTGAGATTTCGCAACGCGGCGTCCCGTGTTAGGCCAAGGCGATGATCGCCCTGCCGATACCGCTGGTGACGCTCGACTATGTCGGCGTCGCCGTCTTCGCCGTCACCGGCGCGCTGGCGGCGGCACGCAACCGCCATGATGCGATCACCTTCGCGGCCTTCGCGATCCTCACCGGCGTCGGCGGCGGCACGCTGCGCGACCTGCTGATCGGCCAGCCGGTCTTCTGGGTGCATGCGAGCGGGTATATCTACGTATGCCTCGGCGCCGCCGCGGCGGTGTGGCTGGCGGGCGAGCGGCCCTGGCGCAGCAGCGCCCTGGTCTGGCTCGATGCCGTGGGCCTCGCCGCCTATGCGGTGCTGGGGGCCGCCAAGGCGCTTGGCGCCGGCGTTCCGCCGCCGGTCGCCGTGGCGATGGGGGCGCTGACCGCGACGTTCGGCGGAATCCTGCGCGACCTCTTCGCGGGCCAGCCTTCGGTGCTGCTAAGGCGAGAAATCTACATCACCGCAGCCGTGCTGGCCGCGGCGGTATATGTGGCCGCGAATGCGTTCGGGATGGATGCCCGCATCGCGGCGGTCGCGGCCTTCGCCGCCGGATTCGGGCTGCGGGCCGGCGCCATCGCGCGCGGCTGGACGCTGCCGGGGTTCGAGAAGTCGTAGCGGAATTCGCACTCGAATTTGCCCAATCAAAGTTGTCATCCCGGCCGGGCGGAGCGAGAGCGGGGAACCATTGAGACATTGCGCGACGGGTCCCGGCGCTGCGGATGCTTCCGCACCGCCCGGCCGGGATGACCGGTGGTGATTCAGCCAGAACGCAAATTGCTCTCGGGGTGGATGTCCGGCTGACCGGGGCGCAACGACGGCGTTGGCGCGACGCCTATTCCGAACCAACCCGAAGCCGCGCCGGCACCGCTGGACGCAGGCGGGACCTCGGCGCATGAATCGTGTGACGATTCTGTGAAGGATTTGTGATGCTCCGCTGGTTTCAGGCGCTCATGCCCAGGGAGGAACGGTTCTTCGGGCTGTTCAACCGCCATGCGGCGACTCTGGGCGACGGCGCGCTGGCACTGCGTGCCGTGCTGCAGGGCGGGGAGGGCGTGCCGGACGCCTGCCGCCGGGTGATGGAATTCGAGGACCAGGCCGACGGCATCGCGCGCGACGTGCTGCTGCTGACGCGGCGCTCCTTCATCACGCCGTTCGACCGCAGCGACATCAAGGAGCTGATCAACTCGCTCGACGACGCCATCGACCAGATGCAGAAGACCGCCAAGGCGATCCTGCTGTTCGAGGTGCGCGATTTCGAGCCGGAGATGGCGCAGATGGGCGATGTCATCGTCCAGACCGCGAGACTGACCGGCGAGGCGGTGGCGTTGATGGGCTCGGTGCGCGAGCAGGCGACCAGGCTCAACGCCCTGACCGAAGAGATCATCCGGCTGGAGGATCACGCGGACGGACTGCACGACCTGGGAATCAAGGTGCTTTACCTCAAGCATCGCGGCGGCAACGCGATGGAGTACATCGTCGGCATCGAAATCTACGACCATCTGGAAAAGGTCATGGACCGCTTCGAGGACGTCGCCAACCGCATCGGCGGCATCGTCATCGAGCAGGCCTAGGCGCCGTGGAACCGCTGCTCATCTTCCTCATCGTCGTCGCGCTGACCTTCGACTTCCTGAACGGGCTTCACGACGCGGCGAACTCCATCGCCACCATCGTGTCGACCCGGGTGCTGTCGCCGCGCTATGCGGTGTTCTGGGCGGCGTTCTTCAATTTCATCGCCTTCCTGGTGTTCGGGCTGCACGTCGCCAAGACGATCGGCACCGGCATCGTGGCGCCCGAGGTCATCACCGACCAGGTGATCTTCGGTGCCCTGATGGGCGCCATCGTGTGGAACGTCGTCACCTGGCTCGCCGGCATCCCGTCGTCGAGCTCACATGCCCTGGTCGGCGGGCTGGTCGGCGCCGGCGTCGCCCATGTCGGCTGGCATGCGGTGGTGTGGAGCGGGCTCGGCAAGACCATCGGCGCGATCTTCCTGTCGCCGGCGCTCGGCTTCGTGCTGGCGCTGCTGCTGGTCCTGATCCTGTCCTGGGCGTTCGTGCGATCGACGCCGGCGCGGGTCGACGGGCTGTTCCGCAAGGTGCAGTTCGTTTCCGCGTCGCTCTATTCGCTGGGCCATGGCGGCAACGACGCGCAGAAGACGATGGGCATCATCGCCGCGCTGCTGATGGCACATGGCGCCATCAAGGGCGAATTCCACGTGCCCTTCTGGGTCGTGCTGAGCTGCCAGGCCGCGATGGCGCTGGGGACTCTGTTCGGCGGCTGGCGCATCGTGCGTACAATGGGTTCGCGAATCACGCGATTGACGCCGTTCCAGGGCGTCTGCGCGGAAACGGCAGGATCGATCACCTTGTTCTTGGCGACAGGCCTCGGCATCCCGGTCTCGACCACCCACACGATCACGGGTGCGATCGTCGGCGTGGGGGCGGCGCGCCGGACCTCGGCGGTGCGCTGGAACGTGGCGAAAGACATTCTTATCGCCTGGGTGGTTACCATGCCTGCGGCGGGCGCGATCGGCGCCGCGTTCTATTGGCTGTTCGGGGCCATGACGTGAGACTTCGGGCATGAGAGCGAGCGCGACGGCGCCGCGCCTTGCGGCGGCAAAGAAGGCGACGGGCACGCAATATGCGGCGCTGCCCTATCGCGTGACCGAGGCGGGTGTCGAGATCCTGTTGATCACGACGCGGCGCACGCGGCGCTGGATCGTGCCCAAGGGCTGGCCGATCGAGGGTTTGACACCGGCCGCCACGGCGGCGCGCGAGGCGCTGGAAGAGGCGGGGATCAGCGGCGAGGTCGACACGGACGCGCTGGGCAGCTTCTCCTATCTGAAGGAGTTGCGCAGCGGCCTCAGTGTTCCTTGCCGGGTCGACGTCTTCCCGCTCAAGGTGACGCGGCAGCGCAAGACCTGGGCGGAGAAGGAGGCGCGCGAGGCGCGCTGGCTGCCGGCGACCGAGGCGGCCAAGGCCGTCATGGAGCCTGGGCTGAAACGGCTGATCATCAAGTTCGGTGCGCGCCTGGCGCCCAAGACTCATTAGTCCAGCACGTCCTGCGCGTCCTTGTGACGCCGGAACCAGGCGAAGGCGTAGGAACAAGTCGGGGTGATCTTGAAGCCTTCGGCGCGGGCCCGCGTCACGATCCCGTTCATCAGGCGGGATGCCGCGCCGGTGCCGCGCAGCGCCGGCGGCGCCTCGACATGCGGGATGACGACGTGCAGGCCGCTGCGATGATAGTTCGCGAAGGCGGTCTGCCCGTTCTCTTCGAGCTCGAAGCGGCGATAGTCGCGGTTGTCTTTGACGGTGCTCATGGCGTGGAAACGGCCGGACCCTCTACGGGTTGCGGATCGCGGCGGCCGCGAATCCGGTCGAGGACGAAGAACGGCGCATAATAGACCAAGGTCGAGGCGAGCCCCATCGCGATCAGCACCCCGACATACCAGGGCCAGGGCGGCATGAGGTCGAGGATGGTGGGGAAGGGCGGCTTGCGCCGCAGCATCCCGTAATTGGCGCCCGTCGCCCAGTCGAACAGGCCGGCGGTGCCGGCATAGACGAAGGTCCAGCCGATCGCGCGCGGCAGCGAGGCGGGGTAGGGCCGCATCCCGAGGCCGAAGGTCAGGTAGAGCACCGAGGCGATGATGCCGCCATGGAAGACGAAGAACAGCAGGAACTGGATGTCGGGGAAGTCGAGCTGGACGTCGGGCGTCAGCATGCCCTGCAGCGTTCCCGCCAGGGCCCAGAAATAGGCAAGCTCATAGGTCCGCTGGTTCGGGCGGAACAGGGTATAGACCGTGGCGACCGTCGCCCAGTCGCACAGGTTGAGCGGGAATGCGTTGTCGACCCCGAGCCAGCCCTTGCCGTGCAGCAGCAGCATCCAGCCGACCCAGTTGACGGTCATCGCGGCACCGAGCGTCCAGCGCAGGATTTTGTCCGCCTGCGGATGTTTCCGCGGCCGGACGAGCCAGGCGGCCAGGAGCGGCGCGACGAAGGGCAGCACCAGCGCGACGAGGTGCGAGCGGCCGAAAAGGGCGAAAGGCGCGGGGTGCATCATGTCACTTTGCCGCGAGCGGCTCCTCCCCCCGTTGTCACGGGGGAGGAGGAGCCGCTCCGCTGTCCGTCGAAAACCATGCGTCCGCTCCCCTATCTTTTGTGCGGAGTCTATCCGATTGTCGGGCCAGCAAAACCGAAAGGACTGCCCCATGAAATACCGCAAGCTCGGCGCCAGCGATCTCGACGTCTCGGAGATTTCCCTCGGATCGTGGCTGACTTATGGCGTCGGCGTGGAGAAAGACGGCGCCATCGCCTGCGTGAACCGCGCCTTCGAGCTCGGCATCAACTTCATCGACACGGCGAACGTCTATGGCCGCGGCGCGGCGGAGACCGTGCTGGGCGAGGCGCTGGCGGGGCGCAAGCGGGCGTCCTACATCCTGGCAACCAAGGTGTTCGGCGACATGGGCGGCGGCAATCAGGGCCTGTCGCGGGCCCAGATCGAGAAGCAGCTCGACGATTCGCTGAAGCGGCTGCGGGTCGATTTCGTCGACCTCTACCAGTGCCACCGCTACGATCCCAACACGCCGCTGGAGGAGACGATGACGGCGCTGACCGGCGCGGTGAAGAGCGGCAAGGTGCGCTGGCTCGGCTTCTCCGAATGGTCGCCGCAGCAGATCCAGGCCGCCGTCGCGATGACGGGCGTCGAGCATTTCGTCTCCAGCCAGCCGCAATATTCGCTGCTCTACCGGCGGCCCGAGGCGAAGGTGATCCCGCTGAGCGCCGCCAACGGGATCTCGCAGATCGTGTGGTCGCCGCTGGCGCAGGGCGTGCTGACCGGGAAGTACGATCCCAACTCGCCGCCGCCGGCCGGCACCCGCGCGACCTCCAGCGAGATGAGCAGCGCGATCGCGCGCTGGATGGAGAAGCCGGTGCTGGAGGCGGTGCAGAAACTGAAGCCGCTGGCGCAGGAGGCGGGGCTGACGCTCGGCCAGTTCGCGCTCGCCTGGGTGCTGCGCGAGCCCAATGTGGCGTCGGCGATCGTCGGCGCGAGCCGTCCCGAGCAGCTCGACGAGAACGCCGCGGCGAGCGGCGCCGAGGTCGATCCGGCGCTGTTCGCGAAGGCGGAAAGCATCATCGCGGAGGCGCTGCCGCGCACAGGGTGAGATGCTGACGGGCTTAACCCCTCACTTGTCATGGCCCGTAACAGCGGGCCATCCAGGTGCCCCCTCAGAACATTCGACAGTCATGGCGCACCAACTGGATGGCCCGGCTTTGCGGGCCATGACAGCAAGGGAACGGGAACAGCACCCCTTTCCCCAACGTCACGGTTGCGTTCCGTCGCGCGGCGCGATTTGCTCCCCGCCAAACAACGGGAGCACGCTCTATATGTCAGCCGCCTTGAAGCCAGAGCCCACCACCAAGGGCGCGGTGCCGTTTCTCGTCGTGCCGAAGGATGGCGCGGCGCCCTATCTCGCCGGATCGAAGTGCGGCAAGTGCGGCGAAGTCGTCGCCGGCACGCGGCTGACCTGCGGCAAGTGCGGCGCGCGCGCGGGCATGGCGCATGTCAAGCTGGGCAGCACCGGCACGCTCTATAATTTCACCGTCGTGTATCGCAATTTCCCGGGCGTGCCCGTGCCGTTCATCTCGGCCATCGTGGATGTCGATGGCGGCGGCACGCTGAAGGGCAACCTGCTCGGCGTGGAGCCCGATCCGGCGAAGATCAGATTCGACCTGCCGGTGAACATCGTGATCCGTCCGGTGCCGCAGAAGGACAAGGACGGCAATTCCTATCTCGCCTATTTCTTCGAACCGCGCGCCTGAAGGAGGCACAGCCATGAGCAACGACGTCTACGTCGTCGGTACCGACATGATCAAGTTCGGGCGCTTTCCCGAACGCAGCGTGCCCGAGCTGGGCGCCCAGGCGGCGCTGATGGCGCTGGACGATTGCGGCCTCACCATCCAGGACTGCCAGGCGGTCTATAGCGGCAACCTGTTCGAGGCCTCGGGCGGCGTCGGCCAGCGCATCCTGCGCGAGATCGGCCAGACCGGCGTGCCGGTGGTGAACGTCGCGAACGCCTGCGCCACCGGTGCCACCGCGTTCCGCGAAGGCTGGATGGCGATCAAGGCCGGCGTCTACGACATCGTGCTGTGCGTCGGCTCGGAGCAGATGGGCAGCGGCCTGCTGGGCGGCGGCGGCGGTTCGAAGGGCATCCCGACCGAGGGCCTGCTGGGCTCCGGCACCATGCCCTCGGTCTTCGCGCATGTCGGCCTCGAGCACACCCGCCAATACGGCACGACCTTCGAGCAGTTCGCCAAGGTGTCGGTGAAGAACCACCACCACTCGACGCTCAATCCGAAGGCGATGTACCAGAAGGAAACACCGCTGGAGGAGGTGATGGGCGCGGAGATGATCTCCTATCCCAACACCAAGCTGATGTGCTCGGTAAACGTCGACGGCTCGGCCGCGGCGGTGCTGTGCTCGGAGAAGAAGGCGAAGGAGCTGGGCCTGATGGGACGCGCGGTGAAGGTGCGGGCCTCGGCGCTGACCTCCGATCCCTACACGCCGCGCAACATCGCGATGATGGATTTCAATGCGGTGACGCGCCTGGCGGCCAAGACGGCTTATGAGATGGCGGGGCTGGGGCCGGACGAGGTCGACCTGATCGAGCTGCACGACTGCTTCGCCACGGCCGAGCTGGTGCATTACGAGAATCTCGGCCTGTGCAAGGACGGCGAGGCCGGCCAGCTCATCGACACGGGCGCCACCAGCCTCGGCGGCAGGATTCCGGTGAACGTCTCGGGCGGGCTGCTCTCCAAGGGCCATCCGCTGGGCGCGACGGGAATCGCGAACATCTACGAGATCACCACGCATCTGCGGGGCGAAGCGGGCAACCGCCAGGTCGACGGCGCGCGAATCGGCCTGACCCATGTGGTCGGCGCCGGCAGCGCTTGTGCGGTGCACATCCTGGAAAAAGCGTAACGCATAGCTGCCCTGCAAGACTCCGGCGCGCGGCGGGCGTAATGTCCCGCTGCGTTTCGCCTTGGGGGGCTGGTCGTGAAGCGTTTCCTGGTGGCTTTTGCCGTGCTGCTATGCGCGGCCACTACCGCATTCGCGACGGCCGCTACCGTCGCGGGCGCTTCGGGACCGAAGCCCGAGCGCACCGTCGTGGTCGTGATGTTCGACGGCTTCGCGCCGGCGGAGCTCGACGCGACGCACGGCACGCCGGCCTTCGACCGGCTGAAGCGCGAGGGCGCCTGGTCGCGCCATCTGGTGCCGGCCTTCCCGACCATCTCGCTGATCAACCACACGACCTTCCTGACCGGCTGCTGGCCGGAGCATCACGGGATCCTGTCGAACATCTTCGTCGATCCCAAGCTCGGCCGCTTCGGCGCGGAGGGCGGTGACGCGGGCGACGCGAAATGGCGCACCGGCTGCGAGACGATCTGGGAGGCGGCGGAGCGCCAGGGCGTGCGGAGCGCGGCGTTCAACTTCGTCAGCCGCTGGTCGAGCAAGACCGGGGCGCGCGCCACCTACATCAATCCCGAAGTGCCGTGGAAGCAGCACGAGAGCGACGAGACCATCATCGAGCGCGCCCTCAAGCTGCTGAAGGACAATGGCCCCAAGCATCCGCGCCTGATCGCCCTCTATTTCTCCATTCCCGACAGCGTCGCGCACCAATACGGCGTGACGGGCGCGGAGACGCAGGCCGCGGTGCGGCGCGCCGATGCGATCACGGGGCGTCTGATGGCCGCGATCAAGGCGCTGCCGCCGAACCGCGAGGCGACGCTGGTGGTCGGCACCGATCACGGGATGATGGATGTCGGGCCGCTGATCAATCTGGGCCGCATCCTCGCCGAGAATCACATCAAAGCCGACCAGGCGACGGACGGCGCCAGCGCCTATATCTATGTCGACAAGGGCGAGAGCGTCGATCGGGTCGAGACGGCGCTGAAGGCCTATCCCGATCTCTTCGCCGTCTATCGCAAGGGGCACTATCCCGCCTATGCGCATCTGGGGAGCGGACCGCGGGCCGGCGACCTGCTGCTCGTCACCCATCCGCCCTATTGGATGGCGGGACCGGAGCTGTTTCCCGCCTGGACGAAATGGCTTGGGGTGAACTGGTTCTGGCCGCTGTCCTTCAAGCCGATCACCGTGCCGCTGAAGGCGACGCATGGCTATGATCCGCATATCGTGCAGATGCACGGCATCTTCTATGCCTGGGGCGCCGGCGTGACGCCGGGCGAGGTCAAGCGGCTGGACCAGATCGACGTGCATCCGACGGTGATGACGCTGCTCGGCCTGGCGCCGGGCCGGCCGCTGGACGGGCATCCGATCGCCGCCGTGCGCGCGCCTTAGAAGAATGCCCTCCGCATGACACCGGGAGGAAGGGGCAGCGCCAGGATTTGTACTCAAGCGGAGCCTTGATCCCTTGCGCCATGGGCGGGTCAACCCCGCCCATGACAGCCTTTCTTGCAATGCAATCGAGGCCCCAACCTAGTCCTCCAGCTCCACCACCACCGCTTCGCCGTTTTCCAGGGCTATCGCGAGATCGCCTTTTCGCAGGAGCAGCGCGTCGTTGCCGAAGACCTGGGCGCGCCAGCCGTGCAGGGCGGGGACGCCTTCGTCTTCCTCGGCCGCCAGGCGCTCGATATCGTCGGCATTGGCGATCAGGCGCGGCGCGACGCCCACCGCTTCGGCGCGCAGCCGCAGCAGCGTCTTGAGCAGGTCGACCGCCGCCTGGCTGGGCTCGCGGCGGCGGCGCGGGCGGTCGTGCTCCAGGGGCTCGGGCGGCGTGGCGTGGCGGCCTTCCTCGATCGCGTCCATCAGCGTCTTGCCGAGCCGCGAATTGGCAAAGCCCTTGGGCACGGCGCGGATGCGCTCCAGCGCATCGGCGCTCTCGGGCGGATGGGCGGCGATCTCCATCAGCGCTTCGTCCTTGAGGACGCGGCCGCGCGGGATGTCGCGCGCCTGCGCCTCGCGCTCGCGCCACGCGGCCAGCGCGGCGATCATCGCGAGGAAGCGCTTGTTGCTGGTGCGCGGCTTGAGCCGCTTCCACGCACCTTCGGGATGCAGGGCATAGAGGTCGGGATCCTGCAGCGCGGAGATCTCCTCCTGCACCCAGCTCGCGCGGTTGGTCTTCTCGAGATTCTTCTTCAGGTATTCGTAGATCGTGCGCAGATGCGTGACGTCGCCGATCGCGTAGTCGAGCTGCTTCTGGCTCAGGGGCCGGCGCGACCAGTCGGTGAAGCGCGACGACTTGTCGATCTCGACGCGCGCGATCTTGCGGCACAGCGTTTCGTAGGAGGCGGCGTCGCCGAAGCCCGCGACCATCGCGGCGATCTGGCTGTCGAACAGCGGGTCGGGGATCATGCCGCCCTGGTGGTGGAATATCTCGATGTCCTGCCGCGCCGCGTGCAGCACCTTCACGATGCCGGGCGTCTTGAGCAGGTCGTAGAAGGGCGTGAGGTCGATGCCGTCGGCCAGGGGATCGATGATCGCCTCGAAGCCCGGTGCCGCCACCTGGATCAGGCAGAGCTTGGGCCAATAGGTCTGGTCGCGCATGAACTCGGTGTCGAGCGCAAGATAGGGCGCGCCGGCCAGGTCGGCCACCAGCCCCTTCAAATCCTCAGTGTTGTCCACGATCCGCATGGGACCGTGATAGCGGATTCTCCTCCGGGACGCTCGCGGCTATTTGGCTTTCAGACCCACCGTCCGGCCCGGGATGCCGGCGGCGTCGAAATAGCGGACGCCGGCAGCGTCCTGGTATTCGAGGACCGTCCGCAGGCCGCCCGCCGCGGCCGGAGCCTGGAGCCTGCCGGCCGTGAAGGCGACCGGCTTGCCGCCCCCCAGGGCCTCAGTCGCCGGCCGTCCGGGCAGGCTGCCGGGACCGGCCAGCGTCAGGCCCAGGATATGGGCCAGGGTCGGGGCGATATCGGCATTGCTGACCGGGCTGGGGTCGACGAAGCCCTTTTTGAAGTCCGGCCCCATGGCGGCCATGAAGTTGCGGGTGTCAGCCCGGCTGAAGGTGCCGTGCATGCCCTGGCCGGTGTGAAGCGAGGTATCGGCGATCTCGGCGGCGCAGAGCAGGGGGCTGGCCTGCTTGCAGCCCTTGGCGAGGAAGGAGCGGAAGCCGATCACGATGGCGGGCTGCGGCACGGTCGCGGCGCCGATCAGGTTGATCTTGCTCATCGGCAAGGCGCCCGCGAAGGCGGCCGGATCCGCCGCCAGCAGCGTGTCGTTGACGAACAGCGCGCCGACATAAGGCTTGGCGACCAGGCTGGCGTAGACCGCCTTCGCAACCGGCGCACCGGCCGGCGTGTAGACGAAATCGGTGCCGCCATTGCTCGCGACAATGGCCTGCGGCGCGTCGGGCGCGGGGCCGATCAGCGCGTTGCCCTGCACGGGACGGTCGCCGTCTTCGCGGAGGATCTCCGCATTGGCGCGGTCGGGATCGAACAGCTTCTGGCCGCCCAGCGCCTCGGCGACGTCGAAGGCGAGGAAGCCCTGGGGCAGCGACGCGGGCGGGGTGCCGCCCTGCGCGTCCGGGATGCCCTTGGCGATGGTCGAGAAGCCGTGGTCGGCGGTGACGAAGACGTCGGTGTTCGCCAGCAGGCCCTGGGCTTCGAGCGCGTCGAGGATCGCCTTGAGGTTGTTGTCGGCATTGGCGATGGCGGCGCGTGCATTGGGGCTGTTGATGCCGGGAACGAGGCGGCCTTCGCTGTCGATCGCGCTGTGCTGGGTGGCGTCGGGATCGCGCGACCAGAACACCAGCACGAAGGGCTTGCCGGAGAGCTTGAGATTGGGGATCACGGCCTGCGTCGCGGCGGTGACGAGATAGGCCTGCTGCACCAGGTTGGGCGCCGCGGTCAGGGCCGGCGCACCCTCGCCGGTGAAGGCGAAGACGTCGGCGCCGAGGCCGCCCTTGAGCATCGTGCTCCGGGTCGGCGTGCCGTCGGCATTGAGCTCGCGGTTGGTGGCGTCGTCGACGAACAACCCGTTCTTGTCGTCGACCTTCGCGCCGGCGCTGTCCAGCGAGGCGAGGTCCTGGAGCGCGGCCGGACCGCGCTTGCCGAAGATCGCGGTGTTGAAGCCGGCGGCGCGCGCCGTGCCGACCAGCGTCGCCTGGCCCATATAGCCGCTGCCGAAATGACCCTTCACGTCGCGCAGGATGCAGTCGTCCTCGAGGAAGGTGACGACGGCACCGAGCCGGCAGGGAACCGGGAAGTCTGTGAACAGCGTGTTGCCGTAATCGCCGGTGTCGCCGAGATAGTGGCCGGTCGCGATCGCCGAGGCATTGGCGGTGGTGACGGTCGGATAGATCGAATGGCTGTTGGCGAAGTCCACGCCCTGCTTGCGGATGCGGTACAGCGTCGGCGCGGTCTGCGGCGTCACGCTGTCATAGCGCAGGCCGTCGGCGATGAAGATCAGGACGTTGCGCGGCGGCCTGGCCGGCGCCGGCTGGGCCTGTGCGCCCGCGGCAAGGGCGAAAGCGGCGGCGAGGAGGGCGAGGGCACGCAGACGCGGCAGAAGCATGGACGGGATTCCCCTGTGGCTGCGGTAGCTTAAAGCCCTTATTTGCGACAGTTGCATTATGCCCGCGCGGCCCTTGACCGGGCCCGCGATACCCGTCAAACACCAGCGTTTTCAAAGGTTTCTCGCCATGCATGCCTATCGCACCCACACTTGCGGCCAGCTTCGCAAGGACGATGTCGGGCAGACCGTCCGGCTCTCGGGCTGGGTCAACCGGCGGCGCGACCATGGCGGGCTGCTGTTCATCGACCTGCGCGACCATTACGGCATCACGCAATGCGTGATCGAGCCGGGCGAGGCGGCGTTCGCGGAATGCGACAAGGCGCGCTCGGAATGGGTGCTGACGCTGACCGGCAAGGTCGTCGCGCGCTTCGCCGAGGTCGTCAACAAGGACCTGCCGACCGGCGAGATCGAGATCCGCATCGAGACGGTGACGGTGCAGGCGACCGCGCCCGAACTGCCGCTGCCGGTGTTCGGCGACCTCGAATATCCCGAGGAGACGCGGCTCAAATACCGCTTCCTCGACCTGCGGCGCGAACGGCTGCACAAGAACATCGTGCTGCGCAGCAAGATCATCCAGTCGCTCCGCACGCGGATGATCGGGCAGGGCTTCACCGAATTCCAGACGCCGATCCTCACCGCCAGCTCTCCGGAAGGGGCGCGCGACTTCCTGGTGCCGAGCCGGCGCTATCCCGGGCATTTCTACGCGCTGCCGCAGGCGCCGCAGCAGTTCAAGCAGCTCATCATGGTGGCGGGCTTCGACCGCTATTTCCAGATCGCGCCCTGCTTCCGCGACGAGGACGGCCGCGCCGACCGCTCGCCGGGCGAGTTCTACCAGCTCGATATGGAGATGAGCTTCGTCACCCAGCAGGACGTGTTCGACGCGATCCAGCCGGTGCTGCTCGACACCTTCGGCGAATTCGCGGACGGGCGGAAGGTCCATGCCGAGGTGCCGCACATCACCTATGAGGACGCGGCGCTGCTCTACGGGACGGACAAGCCGGACCTGCGCAACCCGATCCGGATCTGCGACGTGTCGGACGTGTTCGGGCGCGACGACGTGGCGTTCAAGGCGTTCAAGAGCAAGACGGTGCGCGCCATCCCGGCGCCCGGCGCCGCGAGCCAGCCGCGCTCCTTCTTCGACAAGCTGAACGAGTGGGCGCGGAGCGAAGGCGCGGCGGGACTGGGCTATGTCCAGTTCGAGGCGGATGGCGACCGGCTGACCGGCAAGGGGCCGATCGCGAAATTCATTCCCGAGGCGGCGCTGGCGGAGCTGGTCGCGCGCGCCGGGATCAAGGCGGGCGACGCACTGTTCTTCTCGGCCGACGCCAAGACCGAGCGCGCCGCCAAGCTGGCCGGCTTGGCGCGCACCCGCATCGGCACCGAGCTCAAGCTGATCGAGGAAGGCGTCTTCAAGTTCTGCTGGATCGTCGACATGCCGATGTATGAGTGGAACGAGGACGAGAAGCGCGTCGATTTCGGGCACAACCCGTTCTCGCTGCCGCAGTTCGAGACCCCGGCCTTCATGCAGCTCGACGCCGAGCGCGACCGCGAGACCATTCTCGGGATCAAGGTCTTCCAGTACGACATCGTGTGCAACGGCTACGAGATGCTGTCGGGCGCGGTGCGCAACCGCGATCCGGAGGTGATGCTCAAGGCGTTCGAGATCGCCGGCCATGGCCGCGACTTCACGGAAGCCAAGTTCGGCGGCATGCTGAACGCCTTCCGCCACGGGGCGCCGCCGCATGGCGGCTGCGCGGTGGGGCTGGAGCGCGTCGTGATGCTGCTCGCCGGCGAGGAGAACATCCGCGAGGTCACGATGTTCCCGATGAACCAGCAGGGCCAGGACCTGCTGATGAACGCGCCGACCGAGGTGCTGCCCAAGCAGCTGCGCGAACTGCATATCCGCGTGGTGCAGCCCGAAAAGGTGTGACGCCCCTGTTTCCTCCCGCGGTTACGGGGGGAGGCGCCACGCGACGCCGAGACGGACGGGGCGAGCGCCGCGCCGGCCCTTCCCCGCGTCCGCCCGGAAAGTTCGGCTTGGCAACGGAGATGCACCGGCCGGACGGGCTTTCGCTCATCTTCGCGATGCGCGTGTCCTGTATTCGAATTGCGGATTACAAGCATTATACAGTACAGCCTTAAGTATTCAGAATATTTCTGCAGAATAGAAGTCGCCAATATTGCCACGACGTAACATTAGACTTATAGTTGCATCGCCTTCGAGACAGGGGATGCTCCAATGACAACACGGAAATTGGACCTGCAGGTTGATCGGCAGGCCATTCGCGAGGTTCTTGCCACGCTGCAGAAGCCGGGTGCGGAGAACGAATGGTGCGTTGCCTGCGGCGCCGGCGCGGCGTCTTCCAAGCTGGATTACCCGGGCGAGATCGTCGCCTCGCTTGGAAAGCAACTCACCGAACCGGCCGTTCTCAAGGATTTCATCAACCAGCTCTCAGATCGGGCGCGGCTGGAGCAGGATTGGTGCGTGGCTTGCGGCGCAGGCGCCGCCGCATCGCCCCTCGCGCGGATATCCGATCCGGCGACGCTCAGCGATGCCGTCGTGGACGAGATTGCCGCAAAACTCATATCCGCCGTCAAGCTGGGTTAGGCATATGCCACAACCTTGGCAGGGCAAGGGTGCGCTGATCGACGACGGTTCGCCGCCGCCGAAGCTGGACACCATACATTTCAATGCGACCAAGACTTGCAATCTCGGCTGCGCCTTTTGCTACGACAAGGCGATCCGCGGCAAGACGGAGAACCTGCCGCTCGATATTGTCGAGCAGATCGCCGCCGATGCGGCCGAACTGGGGGCGCGACGGGTCATCCTGTCGGGCGGTGAGCCCATGGCGCGCACCGACTGGCGGGATGTGGCCAGAATTTTCGATATGCAGGGCATGGAAATATCCCTGGCGACCAACGGTACGTTGATCACGGAATCGGTCGCGCAATTTCTTTCCGGGCTCAAGCATGTGACGCTGTCCATCTCCATCGACGGCGGGCGCGAAATCCACGATCGGTTGCGCGACCAGCAAGGCGCCTACGACCGCACGCTGAGCGGGCTCGCGCATCTGCGCGCGGCCGGCGTCGACTTCGATATGAACGCGACGATCTTCAAGGCCAATCTGGCGGACGTCCCGCAATTGACGAAGATTTCGCGGGATTTCGACAGCAATATGCGGTTCTCGCTGCTGCATCCCAATGGCCGCGGCGAAACGATGGCCGCCAAGGAATTGTCGGCGGAGCAGATTTTCGAGCTGCGCGAATACTGCCACACGATGCGCAAGCTCGGCGTGAAGGTGTTCATCAACCTTCCGCCGCTGCTGCAGTATCTCGATGAGATCATTCCCGCCCGCGGTGCGGCCTGCGGCTGGGCGGTGAACTTCTGCGGCGTGCTATCGAATGGCGATGTCACGATCTGCGGCGTGGCGAGCGACGAGCCGGATCTCGTCGCCGGCAACGTCAAGCAGACGCGGTTCCGCGACATCTGGAGCATGTCGCCGCTCTTTCGCCACACGCGCGCGCTCGACACGCGCAAGATCGAGGGAATTTGCGGACGCTGTCCGTTCAACACGTTTTGCGGTGGGGCCTGCCGGTTGTCGGCGTTCCGCGAGCACGACGACTTCCTCGCGCCTTATGCGCTCTGCCAGAAGTTCTACGACGAGGGATACATTCCGGAAGGCATTCTGGACAGCCAACCGGCTGTCGCACCGCACTGAGCGCTCAACCGAGATTGGTACGGATTTCCCGCAGGCTCGATTCGACGAATGCGGCTTGGCGTTGCTCGTCCATCCGCGCGGCGATCAGCTTCTCCGCGGCGGCGGCGGCGGCGTCGGCCGCCAGGGTGCGGATCTCGGCGAGCGCGGCGGCTTCGGCCTGGGCGATCTTGCTCTGCGCCTGGGCGGCGCGGCGCTCGATCTGCAGGCTCAGCGCGGCGCGGGCGTCGGCGGCGAAGCGGTCGGCCTCGGCGCGGGCCTCGGTCACGATGGCCTCGGCCTCACGCTCGGCGCTGGCGGCGCGGGCCTGGAAGCCGGCGAGCATCGCCTGCGCTTCTTCCCGCAGGCGGCGGGCTTCGTCGAGCTCGGCCTTGATGCCGGCGGCGCGGCTGTCGAGCTGGCCGGCGACCATCTTGGGCACGCGGACATAGAGCAGCAGGGCGATCACCAGCACGAAGCCGACGGCGACCCACAGCTCCGGTTCTTTGAGGATGTCCATCGGTCAGGCTCCGGTTGCGGCGCGCACGGCGGCGGCGGCTTCGTCGGCCGGGACGGTCTCGCCGGTGAGGTGGACGACGATCTGGATCGCCGCCTCCTCGGCCGCCTTGACGACCTGAACCCGCGCGGCGCCGCGCGAGGCGGCGATGCGGGCTTCGGCCTGGGCGATCTCGCCCTGGGCCTTGGCGTCCGCCGCCGCCTTCTCGCGGTCGATCTCGCCGCCGATCGTCTTGCGGTTGCTGTCCGCCAGCGAGAGGGCGCGGGCCCGGGCGCCGGCGAGCGCGGTCTGGTAGGCCACGGACGCCGCCTCGGCATCGCCGCGGTGCTTCTGCGCCTCGGCGAGGTCGCGGTTGATCTGGCCGCGCCGCGTGGTGATGACGCCGGCGATGCGCGGCCCGGCCACGCGCCACAGCACGACGAACAGGAACGCGAAGGTGATCACGAGCCAGAAGATCTGGCTCGGGAACGTCGAGGTGTCGAACGGGGGAAAGCCCCCCGTCTCCTTCGCGCCCGGCGCGTGCTGCGTCGTGGCGGTCGTGCTGTCGGCGGCGGCCATCGGGCTTACTTGAAGAGGATGATGAGCGCGATCACGAGACCGAACAGGCCGGTCGCCTCGCACAGCGCGAAGCCGAGCAGCAGGTTCGTGGTCTGGGTCGCGGCGGCGCCCGGATTGCGCAGCGCGCCCGAGAGGTAGCTGCCGAACACGTTGCCGATGCCGATGCCGGCGCCGACGAGCGCGATGCAGGCCAGGCCCGCGCCGATCATCTGTGCTGCTTGAACGCTCATGATGGTATCCCTTCTGGTGTCTAGTGATGGTCGTGGAGGTGGAGAGCTTCGTTCAGATAGATGCAGGTGAGGATCGCGAACACATAGGCCTGCAGGAACGCGACAAGCAGCTCGAGCAGCATGATGGCCACGATCAGCGCCATCGGCGCGATGGAGAGCAGCGAGAGCGCGCCGCCGGCGCCGCCCAGCAGGATCACGAAGCCCGCGAACACCGCGAGCAGGGTGTGGCCGGCCAGCATGTTGGCGAACAGACGCACCGAGAGGCTGATGGGGCGGGTGAGGAAGGAGATCACCTCGATCGGCACCAGCAGGAGGAGGAGCGCGAAGGGCGCCTTGGGCACGAACAGCTTGAGGAAGCCGAGGCCGTGACGGGCGAAGCCGGTCACCACGACCATCAGGATCACCAGCGAGGCGAGGGTCAGGGTGACCGCGATCTGGCTGGTGACGGTGAAGGTGAACGGGATCATCCCGAAGAAGTTGCTGAACAGCACGAAGATGAAGAGGGTGAAGACGAAGGGGAAGAATTTCAGCCCGTCTTCGCCGGTCGCCGTGTTGATCATGTTGGCGACGAACTCGTAGGACATCTCCGCCATCGATTGCGCGCGCGACGGCACCAGCGCGCCCTTCGACATCGCGAGCGTGAGGAACGCCGACGCGGCCAGCACGACGACGATCATGAACAGCGCCTGGTTGGTGAAGAAGATCGGATGGCCGGCGATGCTGAAGAGCGGATGCTCCAGCAGCGGCTTCACCTCGAACTGCTCCATGGGGTTCATGGCCACGGTCAACGCTCCTCGCCGTCCTTCGCCGACGGCGCGGAACCCGCGATGTCGGCATTGATCTCGTTTGCGGCGCGCAGCACGCCGCGGATTCCCGCCGCCGCGCCCAGCACGACCAGCACGATGAGGAAGACCGGCTTGGTGTGGACACCGAAATGCCCGAACGTCCAGTCGATGCCCCATCCCAGTGCGCCGCCCACCAGCAGCGCCGCCACGAGCTCCGTCGCGAAACGGAAGGCGATGCCCATCTGCGTCGGCGGCGGGCGCGTGGCGCCCGTCGCATGCTTCGCCTGGGCTTCATCGAGCCGCTTGCCCAACTCGCGCAGCTTTCCTGGGTCCTGAGCGGCCACGCCCAAACTCCCGTTCTGTGCCGAAATTCCGCGCGAAACCGGCCTTCGCGGCTCCCCGAAGGCGGGCGGAACATAGGGTTGGGTCCGGAAGGTGTCAATAACGCAAGAAACGCATTAAACGGTTGGTTCCAAAGGGCGATTTCGAGGCGCGGCGATATGCGCGCAAGTATCTGCTCAGGACAATTCGACCAGACGAATCCCGGTTTCGAAATGCGCCAAAATCTCGGCGAGCGATTCTTCAAACCGGCGCAGCAGAAGACTGTTTGCGCAATTGCCCAATCGCACCAGGACGATGCGCGGCCCAGGCAATGAGGCGTGAAGTTCGATGAAATCCTGATCCTTTGTGATGATGATGGCGCTGTTTTCGATCGCATAGCGGCAAATCTCAGGGTCGGATGCCGTCCCGAAATTCAGATCGATGGCGTGGACGGCATTGTGCCCTTTTGCTCGCAGCAGCTTGGCCAGTTGCGGCGGAATGTGGACGTCGCAGATGAATGCGGCGCCCATTGCCGATTATTCGGCGGCTTTGATGATCGGATGATCAAGCACCGCTGCGGCGTATGTGATGGCCGCCCGGATGTCGTCCGCTTCGAGAAAATCGAAATCGACAAGAATCTCTTCCGCGGTCATCCCGCCGGCGAGCATCTGTAAGATGTCGACCACACGCATGCGCATGCCGCGAATGCACGGGTGACCGTGGCACTGGTCGGCGCGGATGGTGATGCGCTTCAGAAGGTCTTCCGCCATACGGTCATTCTACCGCATTTTAGGCGTCCGGACTACTCCGCGGCGACCTTCTCGGCTTCCGCCAGCGTCACCGAGACCAGCTGGCTGACGCCCCGCTCGGCCATTGTGACGCCGAACAGGCGGTGCATGCGGCTCATGGTCAGCGCGTGGTGGGTGATCACCAGGAAGCGCGTGTCGGTGAGGCGGGTCATCTCGTCGAGCAGGTTGCAGAAGCGCTCGACATTGGCGTCGTCGAGCGGCGCGTCGACCTCGTCCAGCACGCAGACCGGCGCCGGGTTCACAAGGAACACGGCGAAGATCAGCGCCATCGCGGTCAGCGCCTGCTCGCCGCCCGAGAGCAGGGCGAGGGATTGCAGCCGCTTGCCCGGCGGGCGGGCGAAGATCTCGAGGCCGGCTTCCAGCGGGTCTTCCGACTCGGTCAGCGTGAGCTTGGCTTCGCCGCCTTCGAACAGCTTGCCGAACAGGGTCTGGAAATTGGCGTTCACCTTCTCGAAGGAGGCGAGCAGGCGCTCGCGGCCTTCCTTGTTGAGGCTGGTGATGCCGCGGCGCAGCCGCTCGATCGCGCCGACCAGGTCGTCGCGGTCGGTGGTGAGGGTCAGCAGGCGCGCCTCGTGCTCGGCCGCTTCTTCCTCGGCGCGCAGGTTCACGCCGCCGAGCTGCTCGCGCTCCTGCTTGAGCTTCTCGACACGCTTGTCGGCCTGCTCGATGGGCGGCAGCTCTTCGCCCTCCTTGATCTCGGCACGCTCGGGCAGGTCTTCCGGCGTCGCTTCGAGCTCGTCGCGGATGCGGTCGCGCAGCTCGGTGATCCGCCCGGTCGCCGCTTCCAGCAGCGCCTGGGTGCGGGCGCGTTCCTCGCGCGCGGCACTGAGCGCCGCATCGGCGGCCTTGGCCGTCTTGTCGGCGTCGGCGAGCAGGGTCTCCGCCGTCGCGCGCGCATCGGCGGCCTGCTGGCGCGCGGTGTCGGCTTCGGCGATGGCATCAAGCAGCGCGCCGCGCTTCTGCGCGATCTGTTCGGGCACCGCCTCGGCGGCGGCAAGCTCGACGCTCAAGGCTTCGTGGCGGCCTTCCAGCTCTTCGATATGCGCGGTGGCGGCGGCGCGGCGCTCTTCCCAGCGGGTGCGCTCGTCGGCGATGGCGACGAGGCGGCGGGCGCGGGCCTCGCCTTCGCGCTTGAGGCCGTCGAGCGTGGCGCGCGCTTCGGAATAGGCGGTGCGCGCCTCGGCGGTGCGGGCGCGGGCGGTGGCGCCGTCATTGGTGAGGGCCACGCCGTCGCCGAGCTGTTCGAGCTCGGCTTCGGCGCCGCGGCGCGACTCGTTGGCGGCATCGACGCTCAGCGCCAGGCGGCGGATCTCGGCCTCGAGCGAAGCGAGCTGCGAGGCGCGTTCGGCGGCGGCACGGGCCGCCTTGGTCGCGAAATCCTGCGCGGCGATCAGGGCCTGGCTGGTGTTGCGCTGCTCGGTCTCGGCGGCGCGTTCGGATTCGCGGGCGGCGAGGGCGGCATCCTTGGCGGCGGTCCAGGTCGCGAAGACCTCGGCGCGCTGGGCCTTGGCGGTCTCGATCTCGCTGTCGAGCGCGGCGAGGCGGTTCTTCTGCGACAGGCGGATCGCGGCGGGCGAGGGCGCGTCGGCGGAGGCGGAATAGCCGTCCCAACGCCACAGATCGCCGCGCGGCGAGACCAGGCGCTGGCCGGGCTTCAGCGACGGCTGCAGCAGCTTGCCCTGGTCGGGGAAGACGATGCCGGTCATGGAGAGGCGGCGCGCGAGGGCGGCGGGCGCCTGGACGAAATCGGCGAGGGGGCGGGCGCCTTCGGGCAGCGGTGCGCTTTCGTCGAAGGCGCCGAGATCGCGCCAGTGATGCGGCGAGGCTTCGTCGAGCGGCGCTTCGAGATCGTCGCCCAGCGCGGCGGCGAGCGCGGCTTCGTAGCCGGGCTGCACCGTGATCGCATCGACCAGCGGCGGGAAGAGATCGTGGCCGTCGGGACGCAGCAGGTCGCCGAGCGCCTTGGCCTCGGCGGAGAGACGCTGCCATTCGCGCTCCGCCGCTTCGAGCGGTGTGCGCGTCTCGGATTCCTGGCGCTGTGCTTCGGACAGTGCGTCACGCGCGGCCGCTGCGGCCGTGCGAGCGGTTTCGGTGAGCGCGCGGGCGCGTTCGGCGGCCTCTTCGGCCTCGCGCACGTCGGGCGCCTGGGCGGCGGCTTCCATCGCGGTGTTGAGGCGGGCTTGCGCCTGATCGAGCTGCGCGGCGCTGGTCTCGGCAAGGGCGGCGGCGAGCTGGCGCGAGCGCTCGGCGCTGGTCTTGCGCGCGTTCCAATCGGCGAGCTCGGCGGTGAGACGCTCTAGCGTGCGTTCGGCTTCGGCGCGGGCTTCGTTGAGGCTCGCGGCGAGCGCGTCGGCTTCGGCCAGCTCGTCGGTCGAGCGCGCGATGGCGGCCTCGAGACCCTCGGCCTCTTCGCCCAGCGTGGCGAGCGCGGCCTGGGCGTCGTTGTCGAGGGCGCGATCGCGCGCGATGTCCTGCTCGGTCTGGCCGATGCGCTGGCGCAGGCGCTGCGCGGTCTCGCGGGCGCGGGCCTCCTCGGCATCGAGTTGCTCGCGCGCAACAGTCAGACGATGCAGCGCGGCGTTGCGGGCGGCTTCGGCCTCGCGCAGCGGCGGCACTTCGCTGGCGGCATTGGCCTGCACGGTCGAGGCCTCGGCAGCCAGCGCGGTGCAGCTTTCGACCGCGGCGAGGGCCGCGGCGAGCTCTTCCTCCGCCGCGCGCAGCCGGAGTTCGGCGGCGGTCCAGCGCAGGTGGTGCGCCAGCGCCTCGGCTTTGCGGATGTGGCCGGAGAGGTTGCGGTAGCGCGAGGCCTGCCGCGCCTGGCGCTTGAGGCTGGCGAGCTGGCCTTCGACTTCGTGGATCACATCCTCGAGCCGGCTCATATTGGCCTCGGCGGCGCGCAGCCGCAGCTCCGCTTCGTGGCGGCGCTGATGCAGGCCGGAGATGCCGGCGGCTTCTTCGAGGATGGCGCGGCGCGCCAGCGGCTTCTGGCTGATCAGCAGGCCGATCTGGCCCTGGCGCACGAAGGCGGTGGAGCTCGCGCCCGACGACGCGTCGGCGAAGAACAGCTGCACGTCCTTCTGGCGCACGTCGCGGCCGTTGATGCGATAGACCGAGCCCGCTTCGCGCTCGATGCGGCGGCTCACTTCGATCGTGTCGTACTCATTCCACGCGCCGGTGGCGTTGCGTTCGGTGTTGTCGACGAACAGCGTGACCTCGGCCATGTTGCGGGCCGGACGGCCGCCGGAGCCGGCGAAGATCACGTCGTCCATCTCGCCGCCGCGCAGCGACGAGGGGCGCGTCTCGCCCATCACCCAGCGCAGCGCGTCGAACAGGTTCGACTTGCCGCAGCCATTGGGCCCGACCACAGAGGTCAGGCCGGGTTCGATGAAGAGCTCGGTCGGCTCGACGAAGGACTTGAAACCGGAAAGCCTGAGCCTGGTGAACTTCAACTGGGATGCGCCGTCCTACGCTGATGGCTGGCGCTACTTCTTCGCCAGCAGTGAATCCAACTTCGCCTTCACGTCCGCCCAGGGCGCGCCGGGAGTCTGAACTTCGCCGTTGATGACGAAGGTCGGCGTGCCGCTGATACCGAACCGCGTCTGGGCCTCCTGTGCGACGGCCATGACCCGGGCATTCTTGTCCTTGTCCTTCATGCACGCTTCGGCCTGGTCGCCGCTCATGCCCGCGATACGGGCCTGGGCCACGAGTCCGGCCTCGGGGTCGGTGATTCCGTACTCCGGGTCCCAGTTCTTCTGATTCCGGTAGAGCTGGTCAATGAATGCGAAATAGTTATCCGCAGGCAAACAGCGGGCGAGCGACTCGGCCGCGATGTCCTGCTGGCCGATCGGGAAGACGCGGAAGATGTAAAACACCTTGCCGGTGTCGATATAGCGGGCTTTCAGCTCGGGAATGCCCTCTTCGTTGAAGCGCGCGCAGTGCGGGCACATCGGTGCGGCATATTCGATGGCGACGATGGGGGCCTTGGGATTGCCCAGCGTGCGCTCGTCCGCGGCCAGGGCGTTGGCGCCGGGCGCGCTGGCGGTCGGCGAGATGTCGGCGGTCGGGCTGTTCATGACGTACCAGGCCGCGCCGCCCAGAATCACGAGGGCGACGACAAGAATGCCGAGAAGAAGCTGATTGCGACTCACTGGAAGTCTCCGCGTCTGAAGCGCCTTGCTTTTGGCAGAGGCGGGGCTTGGGTTCAATCGGGCGTGGAACCGCGCCGGCGGGCCAGATTGAGCAGGGCCTCGCCCAATCGGGGCGGGCCGGCCCAGCGGCGGGCGGGATCGCTGGCGGGCGGCTCGGCCGGCGTGGGGCGCTTGGGCGGCGGCGGCAACTTCATCGCCAGGGGGCCTTGGACGAAGCGCAGCTTGGCGACCGCGACGCGGCCGAGATAGGCGTTGATCCGGGCGCACAGCGCGCGGCTGTCATGCTGCAGGAAGAGCGCGGCGGCGGGCTCCGCCTTGAGGGTGAGGATGCCGCCGGCGGGGCCTTCGCTCAGCTTGATGGGACGGGCGAGACGCGCGGTCTCCGGCCCGGCGATCTCGGTCCAGCGCAGCACCAAAGTCGGATCTGTGAAGCCGTGGCGCGCGAAGATGCTGCGCGCCGCGAGCGTCGCGTCGCCGCCGACTTCGCCGGCGCGGCCGCGGCGCTGCGGCGGCGCATCGGCGTCACCCTGTTGTCTGTTGCTCGGCGGTTGCGCCATGGTGGCAGTATGCCCGCCACGACCACGAAGAAGCAAAAGACAAAGCACGTCGACGCACAGCAATTGCTCGCCTGGTACGACCGCCATCGCCGCACGCTGCCTTGGCGCGCCCCGGCCGGGCGCAAGGCGGATCCCTATCATGTGTGGCTCAGCGAGATCATGCTGCAGCAGACCACGGTGCAGGCGGTCGGCGCGTATTACGTCAAGTTCCTCAAGGCCTGGCCGACGGTGACGGCACTGGCGGCGGCGTCGCAGGACGACGTCCTGACCGCCTGGGCGGGGCTCGGCTATTATGCCCGGGCGCGCAACCTGCACGCCGCGGCGAAAGTCGTGGCGGGCGAGATGGCGGGGCGCTTTCCGCAGACCTATGACGGCCTGCGCGCGCTGCCCGGCGTTGGCGATTATACGGCGGGCGCGATCGCGGCGATCGCTTTCGACCTGCCGCATGCCGCGATGGATGCCAATGCCGAGCGCGTCATCGCGCGGGTGTTCGCGATCGACGAGCCCTTGCCGAAATCGAAACCCGCGATGCGGATGGCGTTGCAGGCGCTGGTGCCGGCGACGCGGGCGGGGGATTTCGCCCAGGCGCTGATGGATCTGGGCTCGGCGATCTGTTCGCCCAAGCGGCCGTCCTGCGAGCGCTGCCCGTGGGCACAAGGCTGCGAGGCGCGGCGGCGCGGCATTCAGGAGGCACTGCCGGTCAAGGCCGCGAAGATGGTGCGGCCGCTGAAGCGCGGTGCGGCGTTCGTGGCGCGCGATGCACAGGGCGCGGTGCTGCTGGTCAAGCGGCCGGAGAAGGGCCTGCTCGGCAACATGATGCAGCCCCCGCTGGGGCCGTGGGGCGAGGACTTTCCCACGACGGCAGAGGCGCGGAGCCAGGCGCCGTTCGACGCCGAGTGGAGAAAACGCACCGGCATCGTGACGCACGGCTTCACGCATTTCGAACTGGAGATCGAAGTGTATGTGGCGGAGATCGCTGGTTCTCCGCTGTCATCCCCGGCGAGCCGCGCGTCAGCGCGGCGAGGGAAGGGGACCCAGGCCACCAAATCTGAGCGGTCTTTGACGCCTGGGTCCCCTTCCCCTCGCAATGCTCCGCATTGCTCGGCCGGGGATGACAGCGGTGTTTGGGTCGCAGATCTCGCGACTGTCGCACTGCCGACGGTCATGAAGAAGATCGTCGCGCATGCCTTCCCGGATGACGGCCCGCTCTTCGCCTCAGGATACCGTCGCGCGTAGCTGCTGGCGCAGATAGTCGATCGGGATCAGCTTGCCGCCCGCCTCGTACTGCCAGAACGTCCAGCCATTGCAGGCGTCGAGGCCCTGCACATGCGCACCCATCTGGTGGATCGAGCCGGTGGCGTCGGCGGTGACCAGCGTGCCGTCGGCGCGGACCTTGGCCTTGTGACGCTTCTGCGTGCCTTGCAGCACGGTGCCGGGCGGCAGCAGGCCGCGCTCGACCACCCAGCCGAACGGGATGCGTGGCTCGGAGCGCTTGGAGCGCGTGACCTCGATGGCGTCGTCCGGCGCCCTTGTGACGGCGGCGATGCGATCGCGCGCGACTTTCGCGTAGGTCTTGTCGCGCTCCAGGCCGATGAAATGGCGGCCGAGCCGCTTGGCGACGGCGCCCGTGGTGCCGGAGCCGAAGAACGGGTCGAGCACGACGTCGCCGGGCTTGGTCGACGACACGATCACCCGATGCAGCAGCGACTCGGGCTTCTGGGTCGAATGCGCCTTGCTGCCGTCGGCGCCCTTGATGCGCTCATGCCCGGCGCAGATCGGCAGGTTCCAGTCCGAGCGCATCTGCAGCTCGTCGTTCAGCGCCTTCATCGCTTCGTAGTTGAAGGTGTATTGCTGCTTCGGGTTCTTGGTCGCCCAGATCAGCGTCTCATGCGCGTTGGTGAAGCGGCGGCCGCGGAAATTCGGCATCGGGTTGGTCTTGCGCCACACCACGTCGTTGAGGATCCAGAAGCCCAGGTCCTGCAGGATCGCGCCGACCCGGAAGATGTTGTGGTAGGAGCCGATCACCCACAGCGCGCCGGTGTCCTTCATCACCCGGCGGGCCTCGGTCAGCCAGGCGCGCGTGAAGCGGTCGTATTCGGCGAAGCTGGAGAACTGGTCCCATGCGTCGTCGACGGCGTCGACCTTGGACTGGTCGGGGCGGCGCAGCTCGTTCTTGAGCTGGAGGTTGTAGGGCGGGTCGGCGAAGACGAGGTCGGCGACGCCGTCCGGCAGCGCCCGCATGCTCTCCACGCAGTCGCCTTCGATCACCCGGTCCAATTCGAAATGCGCCATGTGCCCCACCGCTTGTCCACAGAAGGACGCACAGTGATTCGGGCCTGAGTCGCCGTCAAGAGTCCGAATTGAATCAGGGCGTTATCGTAGAGTCCTGAGGATTCCCACCGTACAAGATGTTGTGCACAGGGGCGAAACTGCGCCGGTGGTGGTGGCACGGGCCGTGGCGATTGAGCGCGGAAAGATGCTCCGGCGTGCCGTAGCCCTTGTTCTTGAGCCAGCCGTAATGGGGATGGGCCTCATGCAGCGCGACCATCATCCGGTCGCGGGTGACCTTGGCGATGATCGAGGCGGCGGCGATGGAGACCGATTTGGCGTCGCCCTCGACGATGGTATCGCAGGGGCAGGGCAGCGCGGGTGCATCATTGCCGTCGACCAGCGCGAAGGCCGGCGCGAAGCTCAGCGCCCGCACCGCGCGCGCCATCGCCTGGTGCGTCGCCTGGCGGATGTTGATGAGGTCGATCTCGTCGACCGTCGCCTCGCCGACCCCGACCGCGATCGCGCTGAAGGTGATGTGGGCGTAGAGCGCCTCGCGCGTCTCGGCATCGAGCTGCTTGGAATCGTTGAGGCCCTTCGGCACTTTCTTGCGGTCGAGGATCACCGCCGCCGCCACGACGGGACCGGCCAGCGGGCCGCGGCCGGCTTCGTCCACCCCGGCGACGAGGCCGGTGACGATCCGCTTCAGCACGCGCGACTCGTAGATGTAGTGCGGCATGGCCGGACCTTAGCAAACCGATTCGGGCCGAAAAGCGAACGGATCGAGTTATGCACCGATGCGGCGGGTCAGGAAACCGTCTGGTCGAACCACAGCGGCACGCCGTAATCGATGGTCAGCTCCTCGCCCGCCACGATGTCGCGCAGGGCGCGGACCGCGATCTCCTCGGCGGCGTAACGGTGGTCGAAGGTCACGTTGGGCGCGGCGGAATGGTTGTAGAGGCTCAGATAGCCCAGCCCGATGGCGCAATCCTTTTGCGGGCCGAGGCCGCCCTCGACGTCCTCGCCCCAGGCGAGGCTGTAGCTGTCGAGGCCGGGGCATTCGGAATCCTTGAGCGCCAGCGGCAGGACGGGCGAGGTCTCGACGATCTCGCCGGCCGCGATGGCGGCGCGCGCGACGACGCCGCGGCCTTTGCCGGGAAAGCGGACCCAGGCGATCTTGTCCATGGGATGTCCTTGCACTTGCTAGTGTGTGCTTCTTCCTATCGCGTGCCGCATCTCTTTGACAGTATTTGCCAGCTCCCAGCGACCGTGTGACATTCGCCAAGCGCAGGCTGCTGCTCGAATGTGTATTGGCCCTAACGCAGACAGAGGCCTGAGGTTGTCCAGATCGTCGAGACATGCCTTGGCGACGAGATCACGGCGGACCAAGCGGGCGACGATCGTGCCGCCGTCGTGGCGCAGTATTTTGCTCGCAGCGGCACTGCTCGCGCCAGCAGGGTTGCTCGCTGTCTGGATGTTTGTGTCGGGTGCGCCGCGCGACCCACCTTGTGCAGCGGAGCTGCGCCGCGTTTGGGGCATTGGTCGCCATGACAGCGGCCTAACCTGGGGACGACTAGAGACGTGCATCCAGTACGAGCATGCACGTGCGCACCATTGATCAGTTCGGCCTTTGTGTCACTCCCGCGCCGCCTGCAGCACCGCGAAGGACAGCAGCAGGGTCAGGAGCGTGAGCGCCGCGGGCAGGGCGATGGAGGCCGAGCGCGCCGCGAGCGGCGCGAAGACGCAGGCGAGGCCGACCAGCGCGAACAGGATCCCCACCGTGATCCAGGCGAGGATGCGCGCCGGGCGGGCCTGGTCGTGCGCGATGCGCTCCATCAGCACGACGGAGAAGCTGCCGGCATCGCGCTCGGGCAGTGGCGCGGCGAGCAGGGCATCGAGTTCGCTGTCGGTCATCGTCATGACGGATCTCCCAGGGTCGCTTTGAGTTTCTCGCGGCCGCGCAGCACATGCGATTTGAGCGTGCCGAGCGGCATGTCGAGCGCCTGCGCCGCCTCGGTGTTCGAGAGGCCGAGCGCGAAGCACAGGGTCAGCGCCGCGCTCTCCGGCGCCGAGAGTCTCGCGAAGGCGCGTTCCAGATCGATGCGGGCGAGGGCGGCGCCTTCGCCGCTCGGTGCTTCGCCGTGCCAGTCGCCGAGCGGCGCGTCCTGGCGCTTGCGTGCATGCATCAGGAAGCGCGAATAGGCGATGCGGTAGAGCCAGGTCGAGAAGGCGCTGTCGCCGCGAAAATTGCCGAGCCCGCGCCAGGCTTCGAGGAAGGTCTCCTGCGCCAAATCGTCGGCCAGCGCGTGGTTGCCGCGGGTCAGCCGCAGCAGCAGGCCGCGCACCTTGGACTGATGGCCGCGCGCAAGCTGGCTGAAGGCGGCGACGTCCTTCGCCGCCGCGCGTCCGACCAGCGCGCTGTCATCCATTGCGGGTTACGCCAAGGCGCGCCTCCGTCTCAGACCGGCCGCCGGCGCTCGAACAGCGCCATCAGCAGCAGCGCGACGCCGATCATGATCGGGAACAGGGCCACCGAAGGCAGCCAGCCGGCATCGGGGATCGGGCCGGCGAACACCGATTGGGCGGTCATCGCCCAGAGGAAGGTGCCCAGCGCCAGGCCGAGACAGAGCAGCACGATGCCGCCGCGCATCATCCCCACCGGGGCGCGGCGCAGGGCGCCGATGAGCAGCTCGGGCGGCACGGGCTGGCCCTTCTCGGCCAGGGTCTGCATCACGCGGTAGCGCGCGACGCGGACCTGGAAAACGAAATAGCCGTTCGCCACGACGACGATGCCGATGACGATCCAGAATGTGATGGCGATGGCGACGACCCCGGTGACCATGGACGATTCCCTTCTTTTTCCGCCCGCGGGCGGTGTTCGAGGGGATTAGATGCGCGCGGAGTCGCGAACGGATGCAAGCGCCTCCAGCAGGCGGGGCGGCCGGACATGTGCAGGCCCTTCCGGAGGAAAAGCCCCAACCCAACAGGCTCCCCCCGACCAGGGTCGGTATTCGACGAAAGCCGATAAACGCGCGTCATATCCCCCGTACGGGCAAGCAAAAGGCGCGGCCGCCTCAGCGCGCCGCGCGGCTCGCGTTGGGGGCATCGAACAGGCTGAGCTGGTCGCCGGTCTTGGGCGGCTTGCGGAATTTCGCCGTGGTCAGCGAGCGCACCTCCTGGTTCAGGCCGATGCGCTTGACCGCCATGTGGAAGCGGCGCCCGATCATCTCGGCATAGGGGCCGGTGCCCTTCATGCGGGTGTTCCAATTGGCGTCGTAGTCCTTGCCGCCGCGCATCGAGCGGATCAGCGACATGACGTGCTTGGCGCTGTCGGGCCGGTTGGCCTCCAGCCATTCGCGGAACAGATCCTTGATCTCCAGCGGCAGGCGCAGCAGCACATAGCCGGCGCTGCGCGCGCCCTTGTCGTGCGCCGCTGCCAGCACCGCTTCCATCTCGCTGTCGTTCAGGGCCGGGATCACCGGCGCGAACATCACCGCGGTGGGGATGCCGGCCTCCGACAGGCCCTTGATCGCGTCGAGGCGGCGCTGCGGCGTGCCGGCCCGCGGCTCCATCACCCGCGCCAAGCCGCGGTCGAGCGTGGTGACCGACAGCGCGACCTTGGCGAGGCCGTCGCGCGCCATCTCCGACAGGATGTCGACGTCGCGCAGCACCAGCGGCGACTTGGTCACGATCCCGACCGGATGGCGGAAATCGCGCAGCACTTCGAGCACCGAGCGCATGATGCGCATCTTCTTCTCGATCGGCTGATAGGGATCGGTGTTGGTGCCGATGGCGATCACCTTGGGGACATAGCCCGGCGCCGACAATTCCCGCGCCAGAAGCTCGGCCGCATTGGGCTTGGCGAACAGCCGGGATTCGAAATCGGCGCCGGGCGACATGCCGAGATAGGCATGGGTCGGCCGTGCGAAGCAGTAGATGCAGCCATGCTCGCAGCCGCGATAGGGATTGATCGACTGGTCGAAGGAGATGTCCGGCGATTTGTTGCGCGCGATGATGCTGCGGCTGGCGTCGCGGATGACCTCGGTGCGCAGGGGCGGCGGCGCCCCGTCCTCGGCCCGCCAGCCATCGTCCCATCCGTCGTCGACGAGAACGCGCGCCTGAGTCTCATAGCGCCCCACCGCATTGGAAAGCGCCCCCCGGCCCCGAAGGAGCCGCCTGTCAGCCGTGATGTCTAGGACCGTCGTCATGGTGATAAGAATATAGTGCGCGATATAGAACAAAGCAAGTACAAATTTGATCGATAGCCGCGGCCTGCGTGCTATTGCGTACACAGCGGAACCGACGTGCTATGGTGCGGCGCGGTGGGCGTCGCGGCCCGTGCGGGCCGGGCGCAGACCGAGACGTTCGACGGGGATGGCTTTCGCTTCGCGAGCCTCCGGTCTTCTAGAAAGGGGTGGCCATGGCTGCCCAATCGCCTGATACGGCCGTTGCCCTCAACCTCGCCCTGGCGGTCGTGGCGGCCTCCGCTGCGCCGGTCCTGCTGCTCGACGGCGACCTCAAGATTGTCGCGGCCAGTGCCTCTTTCTGCGCGGCCTTTCACGTCGATCCGGCGGTCGCAACCGGACATACCGTGGCGGAGCTGGGCGCCGGCGAATGGGGCATGCCGCAGCTGACGTCCTTGCTGACCGCGACCGCAATGGGCTTTGCCGCCATCGACGGATACGAGATGGACCTGGTGCGCGACGACCATGAAACCCGGCGCCTCGTCCTGAGCGCCACCAAACTCAGCTATGCCGGCGACGGCGAGGTCCGGATCGTGCTGTCGGTCTCGGACGTGACGGATGCGCGCATCGCCGAGCGGCTCAAGGAGGACCTGCTGCGCGAAAAGGACGTGCTGCTCAAGGAGCTCCATCACCGGGTCGCCAACAGTCTCCAGATCATCGCCAGCGTGCTGATGCAGAGCGCCCGCAAGGTGCAGTCGGAGGAGACGCGAAGCCATCTCTACGACGCCCATCAAAGGGTGATGTCGGTGGCGGCGCTGCAGCAGCAGCTCGCGGCCTCGCGGCTGGGCGATGTCGAGCTGCGTCCCTATTTCAAGGCATTGTGCGCCAGCATCGGCGCCTCGATGATCCCCGATCACAGCCGTCTCGCGCTGCTGGTTACCTCGGACGACAGCATCACCACCGCCGACACCTCGGTCAGCCTGGGCCTCATCGTCACCGAGCTGGTGATCAACGCGCTCAAACACGCCTTTCCCGGCAATCGCGACGGACAGATCCTGGTCGACTATCATGCGCGCGGGCCCAATTGGACGCTGTCGGTCGCCGACAACGGTATCGGCATGCCCGAGAATCCCGAGAGCGCGAAGCCCGGCCTGGGCACAAGCATCGTCCAGGCGCTGGCCAAGCAGCTCAGTGCGCATGTCGGCATCGCCGATGCGAAGCCCGGGACCAAGGTGTCGATCGTGCACAGCTATGTCCCCGTGCTGGTCGGGCAGTCCGCGTCGCGGTCGCTCTGACCGTCTGGGGTCCGGACTCGATTGAATGGAAAAAAGGTCGTCATGGGCGCCTCAAGGACGCCCATGACGGCAGGGGATCAAGGCTCCGATCGAGTCCAGACCCTACGGCGCGAACAGCGCGAGCAGAGGCTTGTCGTCGCGATCCACGGGGCGCGCCAATTCTTCCAGCACCTTGCGGGCCCAGCGGATCGCGTCCTGCCGAGAATAGTGATCGTCCCTGGTGTGCCGCCCGAGATCGCGGCGATCGGTCTTGTCGTCGCTCGCGATGTAGCGGCAGCCGCCGCGGACGACCGTGCGCTTCAGGTCGGCGACGAAGCGCTCATAGATCGCGGGATCGACGAACAGGTCGCCGGGCTGCGGCGGGCCGACCCAGATGCAGGCGCTGCCCAGCGCCCGGATCGCCGCCATCAGGCGGTCGGCGTCGCGCAGCTTCTCCGCGCGGTTGCCGATGATCATGTTGAGTCCGAGGACGAGGAGCGTGACGCGGCGTTCGGCGCCGAGCTCGTCATAGAGCCGGGCCAGCGGCGGGATGCTGCCGCCCATGAAATGGCGGCATGCGGACAGCGCGCGGCCGTCGTCGCAGGCCCAGGCGCCGCAATCGATGCGGGCGTAGTCGCGGCTGGTCCAGTCGTTCGCGCCGGCGCCGCATTTGGCGAAGATGCTCACCTTGAGCGGCGCGCCCGACACCGGATCGCGCAGCGCGCGCAAGGCGTCGTACAGCGTGCCGCCGAACGGGCCTTCGCTGTTGGAATCGCCCAGGATCAGGATGCCCGCGCGCCCCTGCGTGCCGGCGGATGCGTCGCCGAGCAGACCGGCGGCGAAGGCGAGACCGAACAGGATGCGAAGCGCGAGCCATCCTCCCCGCCGTCCAGGGAGGCCCGCCACTAGGTCAATTCCTTCGCCGCTTTGCGCTTCGCCGCCAGCGGATGCATCACGCCGGCGCCGGCCGGCCAGACGCCGGGGGCTTCCTTTACATGGCGGCAGAGCGCCTGGGCATGCGGCGACAGGGTCTCCCAAATCTCGTGCGGCATCGACTTCCAGTACTGCGCGGGATCGACCCAGGGCGCGTGGTATTCGACATTCGGCATGGCGCGGATCTCGCGCGACAGGTTCGGCGTCGCGCCGTGCCAGGCCCGGTTGTCGCGGAACACGCCCGCGCCCGCCTTGGCGCCGACCAGGGTGGAGAGCCGCATCCATTCCGGCTCGTCCGCCAGCAGCGGCGGCTTGGGCACCCGGCCATGGGTGCCGGGGATCTGGCGGATCGGGCCGTTCTCCCAGGTGAAATCGCTCATCAGGAAGTTGATCGTCACATGCGGCGGGGTGCGCTCGAGGATCAGGCTCGCCGCGGCGGGATCGAGTTCATCCGTACCCGGAATTTTGTCGAGACGGATGCCGACCCGCGCCGCCTGTTCGCGGCGCGCCGGCGTGATCTGGAAGCTGTCGCGGGTGTCGGCATGCAGGCCCTGATACTCGATCGCACCGGGCAGGCAGAGGTCGCCGCCCGCGCCGCGCACGAAGTAGTCCGCGGTGCCGAAGATCTTCGTCAGGATCGGCGTCGTGGTCGGCAGGTCGATCATCGCCGCCCAGACCGGATCGTGCAGCAGCTCCCGGCTCGCCGAGGCCGTGCCGTAGGAATAGCGGTGGGGCAGGCGCCCGGTCTCGGTGATGTATTTGCGCGTCCCCTCGCCCTTGTTCTGGAGGATCAGCCCGAGCACGCGGGCCGAAGCCTCGCGCCAGACGGCCAGGCGCGCCGGATCGAGCAGATTGTTCACGACGACGAAGCCGTCGCGAAAGAAGATGCGGGCGGCGCGCTCGACCTCATGCGGCTCGACGATCTCGACGCCGCGCAGGCCATTGTGCTGCCGCAGATGGGCGCGCAGGGCCTGGACGTCCGGGTGGTCGTAGGCGCGTCCGCCGGGCGCGCGGGGGTCGACGCGGCCGGAACCCAGTTCGGGAACGTAGGGCGCCCCATCGTCGTCGGTGGTCTCGTTCGGCGGCGTGGCCGCGCACCAGCCGGTCGGGCTTTCGCCATAGACCTTCAGATCGTCGAGTTCGCCCATTGCATCCGCCCCCAGATGTAAGTCCCGTAATATTCTTTGCCGCCAACCCGTGCGACAGGAAAGTTTTTGTCGCCGCCGCCCGGACCGGTCATAGTTGGCGCATGATAAGCGTCGTCATTCCGACACTCAATTCGCAAAGCGCGCTGCCGCGCTGCTTCGACAGCCTGATCGGCGCCACGGTGCGCGGGCTGGTGAAGGAGGTGGTGGTCGCCGATGGCGGCTCGAACGACGACACGCTGGTGATCGCGGACGCTGCCGGCTGCCATATCGCGCGGGCGGACAGCGGGCGCGCGGCTTGCTTCGCGGCCGGTGCCGCGCTGGCGCGGGGCGAGTGGCTTCTGTTCCTGCTGCCGGGAACGGCGCTCGAAGCGGGCTGGGAGAACGAGGCGGACTCGTTCATGGGCGCGGCAACCTTGGAGCGGCCGCGCGCCGCCGTCTTCGGCTTCGCGCTCGACGATTTCGAAGCCGCGGCCCGGCGGCGCGAGGCGATGGTGGCGTGGCGCTCGCGGTTGTTCGCGCTGCCTTATGCGGATCAGGGTCTGCTCATTCCGCGGCGGCTCTACCAGAAGCTGGGCGGCCATCGCCCCATCGCGATGGAAGACGCCGACCTGGTGCGCCGCATCGGCCGCGCGCGGCTGGTGCAGCTGCGCGCCAAGGCCGTCAACACGCCGGAGCGCGCGGAGAAGCGCCGCGGCGCATTGGTCGCGATGCTGCATGCGTTGCGCGTCCCCAGCTCGGTGGTCGCGAAGATCGGCTAGCGCCGAGCCATCCGTATCTTGCCGCGGCCCACAACTTTTGGGATAATCCCGCCATGAACGATATCCGCGATATCTTCAAGCTGCCGCTGGCCGAGCGCATTCAACTGGTCGAAGACCTGTGGGATAGCATCGCGGCGGATTCGGAGGGTCCACCGCTCACAGAGGCGCAAGAGGCCGAATTGAATCGGCGCTTGGCCGAGCTCGAGGCAAATCCATCGGATGTGCTGGACTGGAATGACGTTCGCGCGCGACTTTGGTCGCGCGTAAAATGACGCGCGCGTTGAATTTCAAGCGCGAAGCAGAAATTGACATCCAAGACGCATTCGACTGGTATGAGACGCGTTCCGACGGGCTCGGCACGGAGTTTTTGCGCGCCGTCGACGCGGCTCTCGGCAACATCGTGCGGAATCCCCTTGGCTACCAAATCCGGTTGGGATCCATTCGCCGCGCACCCTTGCGCAGATTTCCCTATGGCATGTTTTTTGTCGTTAGAGACGAGGACATTGTGATCACGGCGTGCCTGCACAGCAGCCGCGACCCGGCGCACTGGCAAAGGCGCAGCTAGCGCTTGTGCTCTTCCAGCCGCGGCAGGATCTCGACGAAGTTGCAGGGCTTGTGGCGGATGTCGAGCTGGGATTTCAGGATGCCGTCCCAGCCGTCCTTCACGGCGCCGGGCGAGCCGGGCAGGGCGAAGAGGTAGGTGCCGCCCGCGACGCCCGCACAGGCGCGGGATTGGACGGTCGAGGTGCCGATCTTGGCGTAGCTGATCTGATGGAAGATCGCGGCAAAGCCGTCGATCTCTTTTTCGAACACCGATTTGAAGGCCTCGACCGTCACGTCGCGCCCGGTGAGGCCCGTGCCGCCGGTGGAGATCACGACGTCGATCTGCCGGTCGGCGATCCAGTCGCGCAGCTGCGCGGCAATCAGCGCCTGGTCGTCCTTCACGATGAGGCGCGCCGCGAGGACGTGGTTCGCGTCATGGATGCGCGCGGCAAGCGTGTCGCCGGATTTGTCGTCGGCCAGGCTGCGGGTGTCCGACACGGTCATGATCGCGATGCGGACCGGGACGAAGGCGATGCTCTCGTCAATACCGGGCATCGCTCACCACGGTGCTCGCAGCGGGCTGCTGGTCGGCGGGCACCGCCGGCGGACGCGGCGCGGGCGGCTGGGCCGGGGCGCGATAGGTCGGCCAGTTGCCGGCCGCCGTCATGTCGAGGCTCGGCGTCGGCTGGCCGAGGCGGCGGCTGTAGAGCCAGTGATACATCAGCAGGCGCTTGACGTAATAGCGGGTCTCGCTGATCCGGATGCTCTCGATGAAGACCAGCGGATCGTCTTCCTTCCCGGCCCTGGCATTGATCCAGCCGGCGACGCGCATCGGGCCGGCATTGTAGGCGGCCGGCACCTGGACGAGATTTCCGCCGTAGGAATCGAGCAGATAGGCGATGTAGCGCTGGCCGATGGACATGTTGTAGGTCGGATCGTGCAGCGCCGAGACCGCGCCATTGCCGCCGAACTTCGTCGCCGTGTAGGGCATGAGCTGCATCAGGCCATGCGCGCCCGCCGGCGATACCGCATCGGCGACGAACCGGCTCTCGCAGCGGATGAAGGCGAGCACCAGCGAGGGATCGATGGTGTAGCCGCCATCGGGCTTGTAGCCCGGCACCGGGAACAGGCCGGTGAGCAGGATGCCGCGTCCCGCGGCGGTCTCGCTGGCCCGCAGCTCGATGTTCGGCACGTTCATGCGGCGGGCCAATGCCGCATAGCCCATGTCGCGGCTCCCGTCGCTGTCGCCGAAGGCGCGGTTGAGTTCGCCGGCGATGGAGGCGCGCTCCTCGCCGACCTGCGCCAGCGCCACGGCGCGATGGGCCGCCGGCACCGCCATGATCGCGGCGAAATCGGCTGCGGTGAGGACCGGATCGCGGAAGCCGTTCTGGGTGTCCTGGCCCAGCAGGCGTTCGGCGAGGATGCCGTAGAAGGTCGGCTCCTCCCGCGCCGCGGCGGTGAGCAGCGTCACCACGCGCTGCGGGTCGCCGTAGCGCAGATGCGCCCGGGCCGCCCAGAACGCGGCCTGGCTGCGCAGATAGTTCGGCACGCTGCCGGCCTGCGCCAGGGTCTCTAGACGCGCGCCGGCGTCTTCGTAATTGCCGAGACGATAGGCGGCGAAGCCCGCATACCAGTCGAGCGTCGGAACGCTCTGGCGCGCCGCGCCCTGCACGCTCATCGCGGTGTCATACGCCGCCTGGTCCTCGCCCTCGGCGAGATAGGAGGCGGCGACGCGCTGGGTGAGGCGCGCGACATCGTAGGCCGGGGCGCCATTGGCGATCGCGTCGCGCAGCGTTGCGGCCGCCTGCTCGGGCTGGTCGGCCTTGATGAAGCGCTCGATCTGCGCCTGCGCGATGCGCCCGACATCGGAGCCGAGCCCGGGATCGGACGCGTCATGCTCTTCATAGCCGCCGCCGCGGCGGCGCGCCGGGCCGGTAGGGACCGGCACGCTGGCCGTCATCACGGCGACGACGACGTGATGACGCTTGTGCACCTTCTTGGTCGCGCGCTGCACGGCGAGGCGATAGACGCGGTCGGCGATCGGTAGGTCGGCGTATTGATGCATCCAGTCGACCAGCTCGGCGAGCGTGGCATGGCCGTGCGGCGAGAGATAATGCTCGGCCAGCACATAGCCCTCCAGCGACGGGTCCTGGACCTTGGCGAAGAGATCGCGTGCATCGTCGAAACGGCCGTCGCGCTCGGCGTCGAAGATCCGGCGGTAGAGCGAGACGTCGGCGGACGACAGGATCTCCATCGGCACCGACGCCGCGGCGCCGCTGTCGGCGGGCAGCGGAAGTTCCGCCCGCGCGACACCGCACACGGCAACGGCGGCGAGGGCCAGGGTCGTCCAGGTCGCAAAACGCATATTACTATCCTGCTTCGAAGGGCCCTATGGTCGCGGCCGATTGCGCTTATTCTTTGGCGCGTGCGGGCAATCCGAGCGCGTCGAGCCTGTCGGCCACCGCCTGCAAATCACGCCAGGCCAGTTTCTTATGTGCGGGCTGCCGGAGCAAGTAGGCGGGATGCAGCGTCGGCAGGACGGGAATCATCGCAGTTCCGACGCGGTATTCGAGCCAGCGCCCCCGGAGTTTCATGATTCCCTCGTTCACCCCCAGCACATGCCGCGCCGCGACCGCGCCGAGCAGGATGAGGATCTTCGGCTGCGCCAGCTCGATATGGCGGCGCAGAAAGGGGATGCACATCGCGACTTCGCCGGGATCGGGATTGCGATTGTCCGGCGGCCGCCACGGCATCACGTTGATGATATAGGCGCTGCCGCGGTCGAGCCCGATCGCCGCCATCATGCGGTCGAGCAGTTTGCCGGCGCGGCCGACGAAGGGCAGGCCGGCCGCGTCCTCGTCGCGCCCCGGCGCTTCGCCGACGAACATGATTTGTGACGCGGGATTGCCGTCGGCGAAGACCGTGCTTTTCGCGAGCTTCTTGAGCTGGGAACCCTCGAAGGATTCGAGCGCGGCTTTCAACTCGGCCAGGGAACTCGCGCGCGCCGCGATCTCCAGCGCGGAACCGAAGCCGTCGGTCGCGAGCGGCGGCGTGTTCGCAGGCGTGAGCGCGGCGAGGGGGCGCTTGCCTTCCGCCGGCGCGGGTCTGGCCGCAGGCGCCGCCCGACGTTGCTGCGCTGTGTCGACCTCCTGCCTCGGGGAAGGTGGCGCAGGCCGCGTGACGAAGCGATCGACGGGCGTCTCCACGATGGCTTCGTCGGCGCCAGCCTGGAGGAGCCAGTCGAGGGCGGCGAGAGGGGCGAGGTCGGAGGACGGCATTGGATCAGGATAACATGTGGTGCTCGCAGGGTAGCGGCTCTTTTCCGTCCTCGCGAGCCCGGGAGGAGGGCGAAGCATGGCGGCAATGACGTCGGTTGACCGCGGAATCCCAGCGCCCCATAACCGGTTTACAGGGAATTAGCGGAACTTCGAGTCATGGCCGAGCCAGAGCCCATTCAGCGCGAGAGCATGGAATACGACGTCGTCATCGTCGGCGGCGGGCCGGCCGGCCTCGCGAGCGCGATTCGGCTCAAGCAGATCAACCCCGACATCACCGTCTGCCTGCTCGAGAAGGGCTCGGAGATCGGCGCGCACATCCTGTCGGGCGCGGTGATCGACCCGGTCGGCCTCAACGCGCTGATCCCGGACTGGAAGGAAAAGGGTGCGCCGCTCGATACGCCGGTGAGCGACGACCGCTTCTACATCCTCGGACCGGCGGGCTCGATCCGCATCCCGGATTTCATCTTCCCGCCCTTCATGTCGAACCACGGCAACTACATCGCCAGCCTGTCGAACCTCACCAAATGGCTGGGGGCGCAGGCCGAGGCGCTGGGCGTCGAGATCTATCCGGGCTTTCCGGCGGCCGCGCTGGTGATCGAGAACGGCGTGGTGAAAGGCGTGACGACCGGCGATCTCGGCGTCGCCAAAGACGGCCATCACAAGGACGGCTTCACCCCGGGGATGAACATCCTGGGCAAGTACACCTTGTTTGCGGAAGGCGCGCGCGGCTCGCTGACCAAGCAGCTCCTCAACATCTTCAAGCTCACCGAGGGTCGCGACTTCCAGAAGTTCGGCATCGGCGTCAAGGAATTGTGGGAGCTCGCGCCCGGCAAGCACAAGAAGGGCCTGGTGCTGCACACCGCGGGCTGGCCGCTCGACAACCGCACCGGCGGCGGCGTGTTCATGTATCACTGGGGCGACAATCTGTGCTCCATCGGCTTCGTGGTGCATCTCAACTACTGGAACCCCTACACCTCGCCCTTCGACGAGATGCAGCGGGTCAAGCACCATCATGTGCTCAAGCAATATCTCGAGGGCGGCAAGCGCATCGGCTATGGCGCCCGCGCCATCACCGAAGGCGGGCTGCAATCGGTGCCCAAGCTGGCCTTCCCGGGCGGGGCGCTGGTCGGCTGCGCCGCCGGCTTCGTCAACGTGCCGCGCATCAAGGGCAGCCACAATGCGATCCTCACCGGCATGATGGCGGCAGACGCGGTGGCGGCGGCGCTCAAGGACGGCCGGGCCGGCGACACGGTCGATGCCTATGAAGAGGCCTATCGCGCGAGCGGCGTCTACAAGGACCTCAAACGGGTACGGAACGTTAAGCCCCTGTGGTCCAAATTCGGCACGATCTTCGGCCTGTTGCCCTTGGGCGGTATCGACATGTGGTTCAACCAGCTCTTCGGGTTCTCGCCCTTCGGCACGCTCAAGCACGGCAAGCCGGACTATGCGACGCTGGTGCATGCCTCCAAGGGCAAGAAGATCGCCTATCCCAAGCCGGACGGCGTGATCAGCTTCGACAAATTGTCGTCGGTCTTCCTCTCCAATACCAATCACGAAGAAGACCAGCCGGTTCACCTGAAATTGACCGACCCGAGCATCCCGATAAGGGTAAACCTTCCCGAGTACGACGAGCCGGCGCAGCGTTATTGCCCGGCCGGCGTCTACGAAGTGGTGCAGGAGGCGAGCGGACCGCGCTTCCAGATCAACGCCCAGAACTGCGTGCATTGCAAAACCTGCGACATCAAGGACCCGGCGCAGAACATCAACTGGGTGACGCCGGAAGGCGGGGGCGGACCGAACTACCCCAACATGTGAGGATCTTCGCTTTGCGCATCACCCGGATTGCCGCGTTTGGAATGGCCCTGATGCTGGGGGCGTGCGCGAGCATGGACCGGCCGGCGGCGACGGCCCCGGACGACAATGTCAAAGGCTCGGAGTTCGGCATCTATCTCTCGGCGCGCTTCGCGGCGAGCCAGCACAACATGAAGGACGCCGCGCGCTACTACCGCGAGGCGCTCGCCAACGATCCGACCAACCCCGACCTGCTGGCCCTGTCGTTCTTCTTCGCGACCTCGGCCGGCGATATCGACAATGCGGCGAAGCTGGCGGAGAAGGTCGTCGTCACACAGCCCGACGACCGGGCCGGCCGGCTGACCCTCGCGGTGCGGGCGCTCAAGCATCGTGACTATGCCGAAGCCCGCAAGCAGATCGGCCTTTCGGCGAAGGGCCCGTTCGCGGCCATCACCGTTTCGCTGATCGATGCCTGGGCGGCGGCGGGAACGGGCGACAAGGCGGCGGCGATCGCCGATCTCGGGGCTTTGCGCGCGCAGGGCGCCGCCGATGCGCTGGCCATGTTCCATCTCGCGCTGCTGGCGGATTTCACCGGCGACGCCAAGCTGGCCGACGCCTCCTATCTGGCGACGCTGCAGAGCGGGCCGACGCCGCGCGTGGTCGATGCCTATGGCCGCTTCCTGGAGCGCAACGGCCGCGCCGCGGACGCCGCGGCGTTCTACGGCAAGATCGCGGGCGACGGCGCCATGAAGCCGATCGCGCTGGCGGGGCTGGCGCGCATCAAGGCCGGCCGCAAGCCGCAGGGCCTGATCACCCGCGCCGAGGACGGGGCGGCGGAGGCGCTGTTCGGCGTCGCGGCCTCGCTCAACGACCAGGCGAGCGCGGATGTCTCCATCCTCTATTTGCGGCTGGCGCTCTATCTGCGGCCGGGGCTCGACCTGGGCGCCGTGCTGCTCGCCGACCGGCTCGAGAATCTGCAGAAATACGACGAGGCGATCGCCGCCTATGGCACGGTCGAGAAGTCCTCGCCCTATTATCGCATGGCGGCGGTGGAGATCGCGATCGACGAGGCGCGCCTGGCGCGCAACGACGAGGCCATCGCGCATCTGAAGCTGCTGACGGACAGCGACCCCACCGACGGGGAGGCGTGGATCGCACTGGGCGATACCTATCGCGCCACGGACAAGTTCGCCGAAGCCTCCGACGCCTACAATCATGCGCTGGCCCTGCGCGGGAACGCCAAGCCGAACGACTGGCCGCTCTATTTCGCGCGCGCGGTGGCGGAGCAGGGCGTGAAGAACTGGAGCGCGGCCGAAGCCGATCTCAAGCAGGCGCTGCTGCTGTCGCCGAACGAGCCGACGCTGCTGAACTATCTGGGCTACACCTGGGTCGACCAGAACCGCAACATCCCCGAGGCGCTGGCGATGCTGGAGAAGGCGCGGGCGCTGCGGCCGACCGACGGCTATATCGTCGACAGCGTGGGCTGGGCCTATTACAAGCTCGGACGCTATGGCGAAGCGGCGAAGGCGCTGGAGAACGCCGTCGAGCTGGTGCCGGGCGATCCCACGATCAACGATCATCTGGGCGACGCCTATTGGCGGGTGGGACGCAAGCTGGACGCCCAGTTCCAGTGGAACCACGCATTGGCCTTCGGTGCCGCCGATGCCGACAAAGCGACGATCGAGAAGAAGCTGAAGGACGGTCTGGATGACGGTCCCAAGCCGAATTAGCGGCTTCGCGCCGGCCAAGATCAATCTCTACCTGCATGTCGGAGACAAGCGTGCCGACGGCTATCACGAACTCGAAAGCCTGGTCACGTTCGCCGAGGTGGCGGATACATTGGTGTTCGAACCGGCCGATACGCTGTCGCTCGAAGTCACCGGACCGTTCGGTGCCGCGCTGACGGCCGAGGGTGACAATCTCATCCTGCGCGCCGCACGCGCCCTGGCGCTGCAGGAGCGCTGCGATCGCGGCGCAAAGATCACGCTGACCAAGAACCTTCCCGTCGCGTCGGGAATCGGCGGCGGCTCGGCCGATGCGGCGGCGACGCTGCGCGGACTGGTGCGCCTGTGGGACATCGAGATCGGCGCCTATGGCCTCGGCGGCATCGCGGAGGCGCTCGGCTCCGACGTGCCGGTCTGCCTCGAGAGCCGTACCTCCTGGATGGAAGGGCGCGGCGAGATCGTGACGCGGAGCAAAGCCATCCCGCACGCCCGGCTCGTGCTGGTCAATCCGGGGGTCGCGGTGCCGACCGCCGCGGTGTTCCGCGGGCTCAAGACGCGAACCGGCGTCGGCATGCGCGAGGGCCGCATCCCGTGGGACCCCGATGCCTGGTCGGTGGCGGAATATCTGCGGTCCACCACGAACGATCTCGAAGCGCCGGCGCTCGAGATCGCGCCCGTGATCGGCGACGTCCTGGCGGCGCTGCGCGCCCAGCCCGGCGTGTTGCTGGCGCGGATGAGCGGCAGCGGCGCGACCTGCTTCGCATTGTTCGACGGCGAGGCGTCCGGGCCGCTTGCCGCCGAAGCGATCGCGCAGGCGCATCCCGAATGGTGGGTGCAGTCGACTCGCGTGCTCGTGTAGGGGACGGCTACCGCGCCTTGGCTTGGCGCAGGTCGGTCGCGACGTCGGCGACCTTGCTTTCCAGCGGCGTCGAGGCCAGCACCGCATCGGTGTGCAGTCGCCCGATCAGGAAGTCGCGCAGCTCCGGGCCGGCGAGGATGCGGCCTTGCGCCACCTTCACGGTCAGCGGATTGACCTGCTCGTTGTGGATCAGGATCTCGTAGTGCAGATGCGGCCCAGTCGAGACGCCGGTGTTGCCGCTATAGGCCACGATCTCGCCCTGGTGCACATGGCTGCCGGGATGGATGCCGGGCGCGAAGCGCGACAGATGGCCGTAGGCGAAACCATAGCCGTTGCCCATGTCGAGCTTCATGTAATTGCCGTAGCCGCCGGCATGGCCCGCGACCTTCACCGTGGCGTTGCCCGCGGCCATCACCGGCGTGCCGATCGGCACCGCGAAGTCGATGCCCTTGTGCATGCGGGTGTAGCCCAGCACGGGATGGAAGCGCATGCCGAAGCCGGACGTGATGCGCGCTCCGTCGACCGGCGTCTTCATCAGCATGCCTTTCACGCTCTCGCCATGTGCGTCGAAATAATCGGCCGGCGCGTTGGGATCGGGCTGGTAACGGTAGAGCGCGTATTCGCGGCCCTTGGTCCGCATCACGGCGTAATCGATATTGCCGTCGCGCGCCGGCTGGCCGTCCGGCGTGTAGTAGTAGCTGTAATAGACCTCGAAGGAATCGCCCGGCCGCAGGTCGCGCTGGAAGTCGACCTTGTAGGAGAAGATCTTGATCATCGACACCACGACGTCGGTCGGGATGCCCGCCTGGGTCGCCGCGAGATAGAGCGAGGAATCGATCGTCGCGCCGGCGCGATGGACGTGCTGCTCGAGCTTCTTGACCGCATCCGTCGCCGCAAAGCTGCCGTCGGCCTGGCGCGCGACATTGATGTCGTGCTCGACCGAGGGCGAGAAGGCGATCGACAGCAGGCGGCCCAGCGGCGTCGCCACCGGCGTCACGTCATTGGTGTCGGCGCCGTCCTCGTCGATCCCTGCTGTGTTCGCCTCGGCTGGGCCGCTTGGCGCGGGCGCCGCGGCCTCGGGCGCCGTCTCGAATGAGATCGTGAAGCTCTGTCCCGCCCGCGCATCGCGCAGGTCGTAGACCTTGCCCAGCGCGAGGATCGCGGCGTTGGCATCGGCGCTCGGCACGCCGGTATCCTCGAGCACGCCGGCCAGCGTGTCGCCGGAATCCAGCGTCAGCGTCCGCGTCTCGATTCCCGGCGTCGCATTGCCGTTGTCGCCGGCTTCCTCGTCGGCCAAAGCGTGATCGAGCTGCGCGGGCGGCGGCACCGCGGCGCGCGTGGCATCGCTGTGGCCGCCCATCAGATTGCTGCCGGCCTGGACGAGTTGCGTGAAGAGGCGATAGGGCAGGAAGGTGGTCGAGGCGTCCTGCGTCTTGGTGTGGAGCGGCGGCATGGCGCTCGCGGCGAGCCAGGCCATCGAGCCGGCGACGAGGCCGGTGATCGTGGTGGAGACGACGGCCCAGCGTCCATCGGTGGTCGAAAGGGCGGCGGCGGCCGTGTCCAACGAACGGCGCAGGCGCGTCGCAGCGTCAAGTCGTTCCACGTCGGCTCCTGTCGTTCAGTGCTGATGCGTGAGGGCCGCATCAACCCCAGCCCAGTGTTCTGCCCCAGCCGAAGCGTTCCTCGAATCGCACCATGGCGCGAGCCGCGAGACCGGCGTGCGGGGGCATATAGCCTTGCTGACAATAGGGCCGTCAACCCTTGCAATCCGGTTAACGCGGCATTGACCAAACCGCGCGCAGTCGCGGAACTTTTGCGCCGGTATGCCTGCGCGCCGGCGCGGCCGGATCCAGGAACGCGTCATGCGCCTCCTGCGGTGATGCCGGAACGAACTGCGAGGTGCGCCTGCTGCCGATCGATGCAGGTCGGCAAAGAAAGTGGCCCGCGGTGTCGCCACCGCGGGCCGTCGTCCAACTGCCAGCGGGGGCTTACAGACGGACGAGAAGCGCTTCGGCGATCCGGCCATGGACCCAGCCGATGGCGCGGGCAATGTGCAGGACCAGGAAGAACACCAGGATGCCGCAGAGCGCGAGCACGAGCAGGCCCGGCGCGGTGTGCAGCAGGTGCGCCAGGACCGGCGCGCCGTCGACGTGGATATGGGATTCGCCGGTGATCAGGCTGTAGATCGAAAGCCCGGTGATGCCGATCGAGGAGGCGAGACCGACGACCGCGATCACGCAGTAGACGACGCCGAGCGGCAGCATCAGCAGCATGTAGAACAGCGACGACCAGGTGCGCAGGTCGGTGAAGACCTCGCGGATCTTGGCGAACAGCGTATCGTCGGGCGACGGCGGGGAGGGCAGGCGGCGCGGCATGCGCACGCCGAGCAGCGCCTCGACGATGCGGCCCTCGACATGGCTGATGACGCGGATCGACGCGACGAACAGCAGGAAGAAGGGCACGCCGATGATCAGGACGGCGAAGGAAAGCGACAGCGAGATGCCGACCACCGACCAGACGAAGTAGAAGATGCCCGTCGCGAGCGACAGCAGCATATAGAGCAGGGCGCCATAGGTGCGCGGATCGGAGACGACGTTGAAGAATCCGAAATGCCGCTCGTCGCCCTGGCTCTCGGGCTGCGGGAAGGGCGTGGCGATCGTGTGTTCCATGTCGCGGTACTCCTCGGCGATCTCTGCGGGCGTGCCGTAAGTCTCGACCACGCCGGCCAGGATCTGCTGTTCGCTGAGATCGGGGTTCTGCGCGATCTCGCTGTTGAGATGGTCCTCGCAGTCGGCCAGCGCATCGCTGATCAGGCCGGCGGGCGCCCCTTTGAGGGCACGCCGCAGCTGCGAGAGATAGGCGGTGACCGTGTCAGGCGGCGGCGCCGGCATGACCATCGGGTGTCGCTCCAGGGGTGGTGCCCGCCTGCAGGGCATCGTCGACGAACTCGCGCATGTCGCGCCAGGCGAATTGCCATTCGGCGAGGGCTTTGCGGCCGTCGTCGGTGATGTCGTAGTAGCGCCGCGGCGGTCCGAAGGCCGACGCCTCGACCCGGCTGTGCAGCAGCCCGGTGGCGTTCAGCGAGCGCAGGACGGGATAGATCGCGCCCTGCTTGAAGATCAGTCCGCCTTCGCCTTCGGCCTTCACGGCTTTGGCGATTTCGTATCCGTACATTTCGCGTCCCGCGCGGGCGAGTACCGCCAGCAGGACGAGCGATGAGAGCCCGGCCATGAGTTCTTTTCGGAATTTGCGCGTGTATTGGGATTCTTCGGTCACAACGCGCTCGTCTCCGCCTCCATTGCTATTACGAAGTCCTATCTAGCATGAACTTCGCACTATGCAAGAGTGAACTGTACTGGACTCCAAGATAATTCGATTCGGCTGCAGTTTTGCTGACAGTTGGCAGATTTCATGAGTTTCTGACTGACCGATCGGCAAGAGACTAGGCGAAAATCGCGGACAGGCGATATGCATCTGAAATTCCTATTCATTTTGGGGTGCATGCGGCCCCCGCCCTTGGCATGCGCGAAAGTGAACTCCCCTTGTCATCCCCGGCCGAACGCCGCGCAGCGGCGTGAGGGGACTGCCTAGCGGCAGCGTAGGCAGGACCCAGGCGCCAAAGATCGCGACGGTATTTCCGACCTGGGTCCCCTTCCTCTCGCACTCGCTTCGCTCGCGTTCGGCCGGGGATGACAAGGGGTGTTGATACAACGCCTTTATTTCAACCGAAGCCTTGAAGCCTCGAACGGACAGGACAATATCGCCGAGCGTAGTTTCGCTCCTGCGAAACAGAAGGCGGCATACCCCTCGATTTTTCGAAGCGTTCAAATACCGGAAAATCGCGTTTCTATCGCGTCGCAACAATAACAATTATATTGCCGAAACTATCATAACCATATGAATATAAATGATTATCTCGCGCGCATCGGTCTCGCCGCTCCGCCGCCGGCAACCCTGGCTGGTCTGCGCACCCTGCACGCCGCCCATCTCCTTGCGATCCCCTACGAGAATATCGACGTCCAGTTGGGACGCCCCCTCACCATCGAGCGGCCGGCGATCTTCGAGAAGATCGTCACCCGGGGCAGGGGCGGCTGGTGCTACGAGATGAACGGCCTGCTCGGCTGGGCGTTGGGCGAGCTCGGCTTCGACGCCACCCGCGCCACCGGCGCCGTGGTCCGCGAGATGAAGGGCGAGATGGCCGAGGGCAATCATCTCGTGCTGCGCGTCGCGCTGCCGGAAGGAATCTATCTCGCCGATGTCGGCTTCGGAGACGGCCCGCGCGATCCCATCCCCGTCGCCGTCGGCGCCTTCGAGAGCCAGGGCTTCCACTACGGCCTGTCGCGCGTCGACGACACCTGGTGGCGCTTCGCCAACGACCCGCGGGGCGGCGCGCCGAGCTTCGACTTCAACCTCGCGCCGGCCGACGAGCGCCGGCTCGCCGAGCGCTGCGAGTTCCTCCAGACCTCGCCGCAATCGCCCTTCGTGCAGAACCTCGTCGCCCAGCGCCACACGCCCCAGGGCCTGACGATCCTCCGTGGACGGACGGTACGCTATCTGACTCCCACTGCGACGCGCGAGCACGTGATCGGCAGCGCCGACGAGTTGCTCGCGACCCTCAAGACCGAGTTCGCGCTGGATGTTCCCGAGGTCGCGACGCTATGGCCGAAGATCGTCGAGCGGCATGAAGATGTGCTGAAGCAGAAGCGCGACGCAGCGGCGTCGCAAACTTGAACCCAAAACGTGTCATGGCCCGCAACAGCGGGCCATCCAGGTGACGCAGCGACGATCGTCATCGATTGCGCTCGACGCCCAACGGGATGGCCCGCTGTTGCGGGCCATGACGGCAATGGTGCGCAGCCACCGCTCTAATTGTTCGCCAGGATCACGTTCCGCACGATCGGATAGATCTGCGTCTGCCAGCGCGTGCCGGAGAACACGCCGTAATGCCCGACGCCGGGCTGCACATAGTGCTTGCGGCGGAACGGCTTGATCGCGGTGCACAGGTCGTGCGCCGCCACGGTCTGCCCGACCGAGCAGATGTCGTCGCGCTCGCCTTCGACCGTCAGCAGCGCGGTCTTGCGGATCGCCGCCGGCTCGACGCGCCGGCCGCGATATTCGAAGATCCCGCGCGGCAGGTGGAATTCCTGGAACACCTTGCGCACGGTCTCCAGGTAGAACTCCGCCGGCAGGTCGGAGACCGAGAAATACTCGTCGTAGAATTTGCGGTTGGCGTCGGCCTTGGCGTCCTCGCCCTTGCGGATGTGGTCGAACAGGTCGGCATGGGCGCGGACGTGGCGCGGCAGGTTCATCGACATGAAGGCCGCGACCTGCACGAAGCCGGGATAGACCCGGCGATGCGCCCCGGCATAGCGCCCCGGCACGCTCGAGATCAGGTTCTTCTCGAACCATTCGATCGGATGCTCGGTCGCAAGCTGGTTCACGGTCGTCGGGCTGACGCGGGTGTCCACCGGCCCGGCCATCAGCGTCATGCTGCGCGGCTGGCAGGGATGATCGTCCTGCGCCATCACCGCGACGGTGGCGAGCAGGGCCGCACAGGGCTGGCACACCGCCACGACATGCGCGCCGGGCCCGATCTGCTCGAAGAACCTGATCGTGTGCTCGATATATTCGTCGACCCCGAAGCGGCCCGCCGCCAGCGGCACGTCGCGCGCATTCTTCCAGTCGGTGATGTAGACGTCGTGGTCGGGCAGCATGGTCTGCGCCGTGTGGCGCAGCAGCGTCGGGAAATGTCCCGCCATCGGCGCCACGATCAGGACCCGCGGCTGCTCGATATTGGTTTCCTTCTTGAAGCGGACGAGGCTGGCGAACGGCGTCTCGTAGGCCGCAACCTCGGCCACCGGGACCTCGCGGCCCTCGAGCATCACGCTGTCGATCTCGTAGCTCGGCCGCTCATGGGTCAGATGGGCGCGGTTGACGATCTCCGCCGCCGCCGAGATCGATTTCATGACGTAGTTGGCGCTGGGCCCGGCGCAGGTGTCGCGGAAGGCGGCGCTGGTCAGCCCCGCCCAGGCCCGCAGGGGCGCGAAGAAATCCGACTGGGCCTGATAGGCGTCGTACAGCATCAAACTCGAAACGCCCCTGGAGCCCGCGCCGCGCCCGCTTGTGCGGTGCGGCAATATTCTGACGATTTCACGCCGAGCCCACGAAAAATGCTAGTGCATTTTATGCTGCACTGCGAAATAATTGGTTACGGTTGCAAGCGGAAGACGCGTCGCCATGGCCAAGCCCCTTCTGACGATCTCGAGCCGGAACTACTCCTCCTGGTCGCTGCGCGGCTGGCTGCTCTGCCGCATGGCGGGGCTGGATTTCGAGGAAAAGCTGCTGTCCAGCGACGATCCCGACGCCCGCGCCGAATTGTTGCTGCTGTCGCCGTCCTTCCTGGTGCCGTGCCTGACCGATGCCGGCGTGAAGGTCTGGGACACGCTGGCCATCGCTGAGTATTTGTACGAGGTCCACCCGAAGAGCGGTTTGCTGCCCAAGGATATCAAGGCGCGCACCCATTGCCGCGCGGTCTCGGGCGAGATGCATTCGGGATTCGCCAATCTGCGCTCGGCGCTGCCGATGAACCTCAAGGCGGACTATCCCGATTTCAAGATCTGGGCCGGGGCGCAGGCCGACATCGACCGCGTGGTGCAGATCTGGCGCGAATGCCTCAAGACCTATGACGGTCCCTATCTCTTCGGCGACAAGCCGACCGTGGCCGATGCGATGTATGCGCCGGTCTGCACCCGCTTCACGACCTATCACGTGAAGCTCGACCGCCTCAGCGCCGACTATTGCGAGACGATCCTCAATCTCCCCGACATGCTCGAATGGATCGAAGCCGCCAAGTCCGAGCCGGACGCGGTGGAAGAGCTGGAAGCGGAGTTCTGAGGCAAGCACGAGGCATGTCACGCCCGCGCAAGCGGGCATCGCCAAGCTAAGCCCCGCTTTCGTTCGCCTTGGTCTGGAGCTGGACGTAGTTCTGGATGCCCATCTGCTCGATCAGGCGCAATTGCGTCTGCAGATAGTCGATGTGCTCCTCCTCGCTTTCGAGGATGTGCACGAACAGTTCGCGGCTGCCGAAGTCGCGGCTGTTCTCGCAGTGCACGATGGCGAGCTTGAGGTCGGGATAGGCGATCATCTCCAGCGACAGGTCGCAGGTGATCACCTCCTTGACGTTCTCGCCGATCATCAGCTTGCCGAGATCCTGCAGATTGGGCAGGCCGCCGAGGAACAGGATGCGCTTGATCAGCCTGTCGGCATGCTTCATCTCGTCGATAGATTCTTCGTATTCGTGCTTGGCGAGCTGCGACAGGCCCCAATCGGCCAGCATGCGCGAATGCAGGAAATACTGATTGATCGCCGTGAGCTCGTTCTTGAGCACGACATTGAGCCAGCGCAGGGTCTCGGGATCGCCCGCAACGCCGGCATGCGGCTCGGGGCCGGGCGCGGTTACTCCGCCGCTACCAGGAGGTGGGGACGGGCGTCCGCGCCGTCCAGCATTTTTTCGATTGTCGTCTGGCATCGGCCGCAGTTCTTTCTCACGTTGCAGTAAGAATAGACGTCGTCGGAAGACTCCGCACCCTGCGCGATCGCGCCGCGAATCTTCGCATCGTTCAGCCTATTGCAGACGCAGACGATCATCCAGAAAGGGCCTCAGCCGGTCGCCCCCAGATATGGTGCGACTGAGAATGATTGTCAACTGGGCACCGATTGACCAGCCCGGCTGGCAGGCTGCTGTCAAAATGGTAGTATTTATTCCAAGGGAGCATAACCGTGGACCGGTTGGCGGCCATCGAGATCTTCGTTCGGGTGATCGACAGCGGCTCCTTCTCCGCCGCAGCGAAAAGCCAGGGCGTCAAGCAGCCCGCCGTGTCCAAGGCCATCGCCCAGCTCGAAGACTGGCTGGGCGTACGCCTGCTGCTTCGATCGACTCGCAGCCTGAGCCCGACCGAGGCCGGCCGGGACTTCTACAACCACGCCAAGCGGACGGTGGAAGAAGCCGACGAAGCGGTGCGGGCGGCGCGCGGAGGCGTGGCCGGTCTGTGCGGGCGTTTGCGGGTGTCGGCGCCGGTCTGCTTCGCCCGGCTTCATCTCGTCCCGCAGCTTCCGCGCTTCCTGGCCAAGCATCCGGATCTCGACCTCCATCTCATGCTCGACGAGCGCAGCATCGACCTGGTGGACGAGGGGATCGACGTCGCGCTGCGCATGGGAGCCATGCCGGATTCGTCCATGGTGGCGCGCAAGATCGGCGAGGCGCGGCGCTTGGTGATCGCCACGCCCGCTTATCTCCAGCGCCACGGGACGCCGACCTCTCCCGGCGATCTCCAAGCCCATCAAGTGGTGATCTACACCCATGATGGCGTCGGGGAGACATGTACGTTCCGGCAAGGGACGTCCGAGATGACCGTGACCCCGCGCGGCCGGGTCAGCATCACGGCGTCGGAGGGTGTGCGGGCGGCCATCCTGGCGGACATGGGCCTGACGATCGCGTCGGAATGGTCCTTCACGCCGGAGCTCGTCTCCGGCGCGGTCGTCTCCGTCCTGCAGGATTGGGCGCTTGCGCCGGTCGCGCTTTCCGCCGTCTTCCCGACCGGCCGGCTGGTCAGTGCCAAGGTTCGCGAATTCATCGCCTTCGTCGAAACCTGCCTGGAGCCTCCGAACGGCGAACGGATTGCCTGAACCCAAGTCGGGCTGTCTTTCGTCATTCATGCCGATTTGGAATGAGCTTTAGTCCGGCTTACCGACTAGTTCCGATGCCCACACCGCCCATCTTCACCTCAGCGATCGCAACCCTGCGACGCAGCAAACGAGGTGGCCCATGTCTCGCATCGTGCGTTTCGCCGCGTCCGGCGGCCCTGAAGTCCTTGCGTTCGAAGACGTCGCGATTCCCGAAGCGGGGCCTGGCGAGGTCCGCATCCAGGTCAAGGCGATCGGCATCAACCGCGCCGAGGCGATGTTCCGCGAAGACGCCTATATCGAATCGCCGATCCTCCCGGCGCGGTTGGGCTACGAGGCCGCCGGCATCGTCGATTCCGTCGGCGAGGGCGTGACGGGGTTCGCGCCCGGCGACGCGGTCAACACCGTCCCGGCCTTCTCGATGAACAGCTACGGCATGTATGGCGAAGTCGTGCTCGCTCCGGTCCACGCGGTCGTCAAGCATCCGCCGTCGCTCTCCTATGCGGAGGCGGCCTCGATCTGGATGATGTTCGTCACCGCCTATGGCGCGCTGATCGAGGACGCCAAGCTCACGGCGGGCGACGTCGTCCTGATCCCTGCCGCCTCCAGCAGTGTCGGGCTGGCGGCGATCCAGCTGACCAACCTGGCCGGCGCGACGCCCATTGCCCTGACCCGCACCGGCGCCAAGCGCCAGCAACTGCTCGATGCCGGCGCACGGCACGTCATCGCGACCGAGGAACAGGATCTCGTGTCGGAGGTCCTGAAGCTCACCGGCGGCCAGGGCGCCCGCGTGATATTCGATCCGGTCGGCGGACCCAACTTCCTCAAGCTGATGGAGGTCCTGGCGTTCCGTGGGACCATCTATCTCTATGGAGCGCTGAGCCACCAAGCCACCCCGATTCCGGTCCTCGACTTCCTCGCCAAGATGCAGACCATCAAAGCCCATAACATCTGGCTGACCAGCGGCGACCCCGTCCGGCAGAAAGCGGCGGTCGATTACATCCTCGGGGGCCTCGCCAGCGGCCGTTTGAAACCCATCATCGACAAGATCTTCGCCTTCGACGAGATCGTCGAGGTTCATCGCTATCTCGAAGCCAACGGCCAGTTCGGGAAGATCGTCGTCACAGTCTGACGGCCGCCGCCATTGCGGAGCGTTTCCTGTCGTCTGAAGGGTCTGCTGCATGATGTTTTTCGTGTTCCTGGCGACGATTTCCGGCGCCGCGGCCCTTGTTCAGCAATTGGCGGGCCACGGCGTCGACCCTCCGGCAGCCATGCGCTGGGGCCTCAGCATCAGCCTGCTGTTCTTCGGGCTCGATCATCTGCGCACCCCGCAGCGCTATCTGCCGATGATGCCCAGCATCGTTCCGGCGCCTCGCGCCGTGGTGGCGCTGACCGGGCTGTGCGAACTGGCCGGCGCCGCCGGCCTGATGGTTTCGTTGCTGCGGCCGGCGGCGGGATGGGCCCTGGCGATCTATTTCGTCTGCGTCTTTCCCGCCAACATCAAGAATGCGGTCCACGGTCTTGACGTCCAGGGCTTGCCATCGGCGAGATCGTATTACTGGATCAGGCTGGCCTTGCAGCCATTGGCAGTCTGGTGGCCGCTATATGCGGCCGGCGTCACCACCTTGCCGTTCGGCTAGGCCGCAAACTGCGCAACGGCGCTCTTCCCGCGTCAGGCGGCCGTTGCGGCTGCGATCTGTGCCTTGGCCGTCTTCTCGACCTGCACATAGTCGGTCTTTCCCGTGCCCAGGACCGGGATGTCCTCCACCGCCAGGATGCGCCGCGGCACGGCCAGCTCGGCCACGCCGTGATTGTGCGCCCAGCCGACGAGATCGTGGCGGTTGGCGTCCTTGTTGGTGGTGACCAGCACGATCTGCTCGCCCTTGCGCCCGTCGGGCACGGCGATGGCGGCGTGGCTGTGGTCGGGCCACAGCGCCGAGGCGATGCTTTCGACCACCGCCAGCGATACCGTCTCGCCGCCGATCTTGGCAAAGCGCTTGAGGCGGCCCTTGATCGCGATGAAGCCTTCGTCGTCGATCGACACGACGTCGCCCGTGTCGTGCCATCCGCCGTCGGGCGGCTGGATCACGCCCGGCTGGTCGGCCTTGATATAGCCGAGCATGATGTTGGGCCCTTTGACGAACAGGCGGCCGGCATTTGGAATGCCCTCGACCGGCTCCAACCGTGCCGCCATGCCCTTCAGCAGCCGGCCCACCGTGCCCGGGCGGTTGGCCTCGGGCTGGTTCGCCGCGATCACCGGCGCCGCTTCCGTCACGCCATAGCCTTCGAGCAGCTCGATGGAATACTTCTTCCGCAGCAGGGCGCGCGTCTCGTCGCGCAGCCGCTCGGCGCCGCAGACCGCCAGGCGCAGCGAGTTCAGGTCGCCTTGGTCGCCGGCCCGGGCATATTGCGAGATGAAGGTATCGGTGGAGAGCAGGATCGTCGCGCCGGTCTTGCGGATGCGGCTGACGATCTCGCGCGGCTGCAGCGGCGTGGGATGGCACACCACCTTGATCCCGAGGAGCAGCGGCATCAGCGAGCCCACCGTCAGGCCGAAGCAGTGGAAGGTCGGCAGCGGATTGAACAGGATGTCGGTCTCGTAGAGCCCGATATGGTTGCGCACCTGTTCGACATTGGAGAGCAGGTTGGCATGGCTGAGCGCCACGCCTTTCGGCTCGCCCTCGGTGCCGGAGGTGAACAGGATGACCGCCGGCTTCGCATGCATCGCGTTGCTCGCGACCAGGCTGGGCAGGAAGGTGCCGACCGCGGCGAAGGCCTTGTCGATCAGCGAGAGCTTTTCGCGCACCTCTTCGAGATAGACGATCTTGTAGGTCTTCGAGAGGTCCTCGATCAGCGCCTCGAACTTGCCGAGCTCGACGAAGCGCCGCGCCGTGACGATCCGCTTGATCTTGGCCGTGGCGAGCGCGCTGCGCAGGCCCGCGGCGCCGCTGGTGAAGTTCAGCATCGCCGGCACCCGGCCATAGGCCGAGACCGCGAAGAAGGCGATCACCGCCCCGGCGCCGGTCGGCAGCAGGATGCCGACCGACTCGCCGGCCTTGGTGCCGCGCTTGAGCGCGTGACCCAGCGCCAGCGAGGCGCGGATGATCTCTTCATAGGTGAGGCTGCGCTCGTCGCCGTCGATCAGCGCCGCGCGATCGGCGCCGTAGCGCCCGCGGGCCTCGATCAGGGCATGGAACACCGGCTGCTGCCATCTCGACGCATCGAGACCGGCTGCGCTCTCTTCGCCGGACGCGGCGGCGATATTCGCGACGCTCAAATTTTCCACCCAGGATTTGTTGTTCGGATGCGAGCAGGTAAGCCCGCACCGGCCGGATTGCACCGGCACTCTCCCGATATATTACGAATTATTTGGGGCGTCGCCTCTTGAATGAGAGAGGGCAGGGACTACTTTCCTAAAGTGCCGGGCCTGGTGCAGGCAGGCCGAGACGTCAGCGGGCAGGACGGGCCGACCTCGGCGCCTGCATCCGGCAAATTTGAGCAAGTATCTGGCGGAGCGCCAAAAAAAGAGGATCTTGTCGGATTGAATTCAACAAATCAGTGCAGCCGGTCCACCCATTGCGACAAGCGCTGGGCAATCGCGTCCCGGACTTCGTCGGCGTTGATGGAAGAGAGCACACGGGAGACGTGGTCTCGCCATGGCCGCGTCTCGGCCCAGACCCGATCGGCCTGCGGCTCGACCGCGGACTGCAAAGGCTGCCAGACGTCTTCCCGCAAGCGCCGTGAATTGGCGAGCGCAATCCCGAGCGCCGCAAGGCCGGCGACGCCGACCAGCACGGCGATGCTGCGAACCGGCAATCCGCTCAGCAAGGAGCGCGAGGCGCGCTTGCGGCGGGCGGGTATGGAGGCCCGCGCGAGGGCCTTGTTGGCCGGACGGGCGGCTTTGCGGGTTGCCATGTGAATCTCCTTCGAGGCCTATGCAACGTACCATGGCAACAAAAGTTCAATTTTCCATGATTTCGCGCGCGCGACCCTTTATATCAGGCGGACCATGACCGTCGTCATCGACCGCACGAATCAAATCGCGCCGCGCCACCCGGAAAAGGCGCATCGCCCCGACACGGCCGTGCTGCGCAAGCCCGACTGGATCCGCGTAAAGGCGCCGGTGTCGAAGGAATATGCCGCGACGAGATCGATCGTGCGCGACCACGGCCTGCACACGGTCTGCGAGGAGGCGGCTTGCCCGAACATCGGCGAGTGCTGGACCCAGCGTCATGCCACCATGATGATCATGGGCGACACCTGTACCCGCGCCTGCGCCTTCTGCAACGTGAAGACCGGCCTGCCGTCACCGCTCGACGATGCCGAGCCGCAGAACGTCGCCGACGCGGTGGCGAAGCTCGGGCTCAAGCATGTCGTGATCACCTCGGTCGACCGCGACGACCTCGCCGACGGCGGGGCCGAGCATTTCGCGCGCGTGATCCGCGCCATCCGGGTCACCAGCCCAGGCACCACGATCGAGATCCTCACGCCGGACTTCCTGCGCAAGGACGGCGCGGTCGAGATCGTGATGGCGTCGCCGCCGGACGTCTTCAACCACAATCTCGAAACCGTGCCGCGGCTCTATCTGACCGTGCGTCCCGGCGCGCGCTATTTCGCCTCGCTCCGCCTGCTGCAGAAGGCCAAGGAACTGGCGCCGCAGGGGTTCACGAAGTCCGGCCTGATGGTCGGGCTGGGCGAGAGCCGCGAGGAGATCATGCAGGTGATGGACGACCTGCGCGCCGCGGGCGTCGACTTCCTCACCATCGGGCAATATCTCCAGCCGACCAGGAAGCATGCGGCGCTGCAGCGCTATTGGACGCCGGACGAATTCGCCGCGCTGGAGGCGACCGCCCGCGCCAAGGGCTTCGCGATGGTCTCCGCCTCGCCGCTGACCCGCAGTTCCTATCATGCCGACAGCGACTTCGCCGCGCTGAAGATCGCGCGCCTTTCAAAAGCGCGCGCGTGACGGTGTTCGCTCCGATTCGCCTTCCCCTTGCGGGGAGGTCGAAAAAACGCGATGCGATTTTTCGGGCCTGTCGCGCCGAAGCTCCGAAGGAGCGAAGGCGAATGGAGGTCTGCTGGTGACCACTCACACCGAAACACGGATTGTTCCGTACACGGTCGATCTGATGTACCGGGTCGTCGCCGACGTCGAGCAATACCCCAAATTCCTTCCCTGGGTCGTCGCACTGCGCGTGCTGAGCCGCGAACAGGAGGAAGGTCGCGACGTCCTTGCCGCCGAGATGGCGATCGGCTACGGCGCGTTGCGCGAGAAATATACCAGCCGCGTGATCCTCGATCCCGCCGCTCATACCATCGACGTGGCGCAGACCTCGGGTCCGTTCAAGCAACTCGAGAACCACTGGCGCTTCACGCCGGAGGGCGGACGCTGCCGTGTCGACTTCACGCTGGCATTCGAGTTCAAGAGCCGCGTCCTCAACGCCGTCGCCGGCGCCGCCTTCGGCAAGGTCTACATCAAGATGGCCGACGCCTTCGAAGCGCGGGCGAAGGCGCTGTCCGGGAGGCCGACCGAAGATCCTGGAACACCTGCCGGATGATGCGGTCATAGTCTTCCAGAGTCTCATACATCATCACATCTTGGCGATGCTGCGTCTGATGGATGGGGGTGCCGGCTCTCGCGACGGCTTTGACCGTCTTGTCTAGTGCCTCCGCGACTCCGAGTTCGTAATACGAGCTCGGTCTCTCGAAGGAAAGATCGGCGAGGACGGCGTCTGCAGCGACCAGCGGCGAGCTGATCGAGTGCGAGACGGCGTCGGCGGCGCCATAGCTGGGGATCGTGATGGCGACCTCCAGGTCAGCCGCCGCACGTTCGAGAATGTTCCGCTTCCTCGGCCAGTCGAGGTCCACTCCACGAGGCGCGATGACGAATATGTTCATCGGTCAAGGCCGGTCACAAGATGCGCGATATCGAGACGGCGAAGCCCAGGGCGCATAGCGCCACCAGGAGGAAGAATATCAGGAAGCTCATCGGTACGACGAATTCGGAAGCGGTCGACCCCAGCGCAAAGCCTCCCTTGTAGCGCTGTAGCGCTTTTTTCTGCTGAAGGAATTCCCACTCACGGGCAAACGGCTTGGACGATTTGACGCCCGCCGGATAGCCCGGGAAAACCACGCGGTCTGAGAGTTCGTCGAGGACGTCGAACTTGGCGCCATTGAGGTCCTTGTAGGCCTCGATCTGGCTGCTCCAGAAGCGGCAGAACACGATGCCAAGGAGGGAAATCACGACGATGATCGCGGCGGCTGTAAGCTCGACGTCCTGTCGCCCATGCGCCCAGGCGGCCGTGACTCCCAGCCCGGCGATCACAAGCGTGCAGAGCGACGAGTTGGTGCGTGCCAGCTCGATCCGCCGGTCGGTCACACGCTCCGTCGATTCGTACATCAGCTTGAATTCTTCGAACGGTATGGGATGTGTCGTGGGCTGTGTTCCGCTCGCACTCATCGATGCCCTCCGTCAGATCAGCCGGTGCAGCAGGTTTAGCGCCGCTTCACAGGTCTTCAGCCGCACCTCGGTCCGCCCGATGTCGCCGAAGCGCTGCTCTTCATGCAGGATCGAACGGCCTTCGCGGCAGGCCGAGATGTGCACCAGGCCGATGGGCTTCATCGGCGTGCCGCCGCCCGGGCCTGCGATGCCGGTGACGGCGACGGCGAGCTGCGCGTTGGAATTCTCGACCGCGCCTTCGGCCATCATCCGGGCCACCGCCTCGGAGACTTCGCCCATGTCGGCGATCAGATCGCCCGGCACGCCCAGCAGATCCTGCTTGGCGCGGTTGGTGTAGACGATGAAGCCGCGATCGAACACCGCGGACGAGCCGGGGATCTCCGTCAGCAGCCCGCCGATCAATCCGCCGGTGCAGCTCTCCGCCGTGGCGATGCGCAGCTTGGCGGCGCGGGCGTCGGCGATCACGACTTCGGCAAGACGGAGCAGGGGGGAGGAGAACATCGCGGGCCTTTCGCTGGGGCGGGTCAGACTAGGCCGCGCCAGCGCAGCACCGCAATGATCGCCGCCGCCAGGGCACCCGCGATCATGTCGTCGGTCATGATGCCCCAGCCGCGCGGCAGCTTCTCGCCCAGCGACACCGGCCACAGCTTGGTGATGTCGAGAAAGCGGAAGAGCACGAAGGCGAGGGTGAAGCCGAGCGGCGAGAGCGGCGCCGCGGCACAGGCGAGCCACTGCCCGGCCACTTCGTCGACGACGCATTCCGATGGATCGCTCTTTGCGGTTCGGGCTTCATAGATACCCGTCGCCCACACGCCGGCGGCGAAGGCGGCGCTGCTCGCGACCAGCAGCGCGGCGGGTCCGAGCGCCGACAGCATCAGCCAGGCAAAGGGTAAGGCGACAAGGCTGGCCACGGTGCCGGGCCCGTAACGGAAATGGCCGATGCCGAAGACGGTCGAGATCGCCCCGACGATCATCGCTCGACGACCGGGAAGACATACATGTTCGCGGGCGAGCCTTCGAGGCTGCCGCCGGCCGAGCGGTACAGCGCGTTGCCGGCCTCGTTGTCGAGCTCCGTCAGCACCCACATCTCGCGCCAGCCGCGCGCGATGGCGAGACGTTTCAGATGTTCGACCATGGCGCGGCCGACGCCCTTGCGCTGGTGCGCCTCGGCGACGTCGACCTCATAGAGCAGGAAGTCGGTGGCTTCGAAGCGGTGCAGGATATGGCCGTAGATGCGGCCCATCACGTCTCCGTCCTCGTCGAGGGCGGCCACCATCACGAAGGTCGGTTCGCGCAGCAACGCGGCGGCGCGCTGGAGCGCGGCTGCGCCCGGATAGAACAGATCCTCGGCCCGTTGCAGCAGCGCCTCGTCGCCGGGCTTGAGTTCGATCACCCGCATCACGGCAACCGGACCGTCGCCACGGCTTGCGCCGCCAGGCCCTCACGCCGGCCCTCGAAGCCGAGGCCTTCGGTCGTCGTCGCCTTCACGCTGACGCGCGACGGGTCGAGCTTGAGGATCTCGGCGATCCGCGTCCGCATCGCCTCGCGGTGCGGTCCCACTTTCGGCCGCTCGCAGATGATCGTGACATCGCAATGGACGATGGCGCCGCCCTTGGCGCCGACCAGCGACGCGGCATGGTCGAGGAATTTCCAGGACGGCGCGCCGCGCCAGCGCGCGTCGGTGGGCGGGAAATGCTGGCCGATATCGCCTTCACCGATCGCGCCGAGGATCGCGTCGGTCAGGGCATGCAGCCCGGCATCGGCATCGGAATGTCCCTCCAGCCCGTGGTCGTGCGGCACCTTCACGCCGCAGAGCCAGACATGGTCGCCGGCGGTGAAGCGGTGCACGTCGTAGCCCATGCCGGTGCGGCTCTCGCCGAGCCGGGCGCGCAGATGCTGTTCGGCCAAGGCAAAGTCCTCCGGCGCGGTGACCTTCATGTTGCTGTCTTCGCCCGGCACCGCCTCGACATGCAAGCCGGCCAGCTCGGCGAGCGCCATGTCGTCGGTCACGCTCTCGCGCGCAAAGTGGCGATGCGCCTCGAATATCTTCGGAAACGCGAAACCCTGCGGTGTCTGGGCGCGCAGCAAGCCATCGCGCGGTACCGTCACCCACTTGCCGCTTTCCCGCTTGCGCAGCGTGTCGGCGACGGGAAGCAGCGGCACGGCACCTTCCGTCCCGGCCTGCAGCGCGGCGATGACGGCGTCGATCAGCTTCGCGGACACCAAGGGGCGGGCCGCATCGTGGATCAGCACATAATCCGGCCGGCGATGCGCGAGCGCCTCCAGCCCGTGCATCACCGAATGCTGCCGCGTCGCGCCGCCGGCGAGCACCGGCAGAAGATCCAGGCCGGCGACGGTTTCCCGATAGAGCGCTTCGTCGTTCGGACCGATGGTGACCTGGATCGCGGTGACGGCCGGATGGCGGACGAAAGCTTCGAGCGTCCAGCGCAGGATCGGCTTGCCGAGCAAGGGCGCATATTGCTTGGGCACCGGCCCGCCGGCCCGTTCGCCTCTTCCGGCAGCAACGACAAGGACGGCGACCCCAGCCATGTTTTCTCCGCAGTTTGGCGGACTGGGTAGCACAATTGCACGACGCGGCAAGGCTACGCTGCGGCGCAACATAGGTGTTGCCTAGTTTGTAGACAGTGTCCTACCATGCCTATCCATTAGGCATGAGATGGCATGGAACGCGACAAGGCCGGACTGAAGGAAGGGGCAGCCACGGCAGCGATCGCCGGTGCCTTGCCCATGCCGTTGCTGATCGTCGGCCCGGAATTGCGTGTTCTCTTCGTCAATCCGGCGGCCGAGCAGTTCTTCGACAGCGGCGCGGGGCTACTGGTCCGCCAGAGCCTCAACGCGCTTGTCCCCTTCGGCAGCCCGCTGATCCAACTCGTCGCGCAGGCCCGCGAGCGCGGCGCCTCTGTGGGCGAGCGCAATGTCGATCTCACCACGCCGCGCTATGGCGAGCGGATCGCCGATGTCCTCGTCACGCCGCTTCCCGAACCCGAAGATTCGGTGGTCGTCATCCTGCAAGAGCGCAGCCTTGCGCAGCGGATCGACCGGCAGCTCCTGCATCGCGGCGCGGTGCGCTCGATGCACGGTATGGCGGCGGTGCTGGCGCATGAGATCAAGAATCCGCTGGCGGGCATCCGCGGCGCGGCGCAACTCCTCGAAGAAGCGCTGCCGCCGACCGAGCGCGACCTGACGCAGTTGATCTGCGACGAGACCGACCGCATCCGCGCCCTGATCGACCGCATGGAGTCGTTCGGCGACACGCGCGCCTTGCCGCGCACGCCGGTGAACATCCACGAAGTCCTGGACCGCGTGCGCAAGGTCGCCGAGACCAGCTTCGCCAAGGGTGTGACGATCATCGAGTCCTTCGATCCCTCGCTGCCGCCTGTGCTGGGCGATCGCGACCAGCTCATCCAGGTCTTCATGAATCTCGTCCGCAACGCGGCCGACGCGCTTCCCGAGACGGGCGGCGAGATCACCTTGACGACCGGCTACCGGCCCGGCGTCCGCTTCGGCGCCGCCGTCGCCGGCGAGCGCCTGAGCCTGCCGCTCGAGGTCACGGTGCGCGACAACGGCTCGGGCGTGCCGCCGGACCTGATGCCGAACATCTTCGATCCTTTCGTCACGACCAAGCCGCGCGGTTCGGGTCTCGGCCTGGCGCTGGTCGCCAAGATCGTCGGCGACCATGGGGGCGTCATCGAATGCGATTCCGCGCCGCGCCGAACCATTTTCCGCATCCTGCTGCCCAAGGCGGCGGGACCGAGCGAAGGAGGCTGATGTGCCCGCCGGCTTGATCCTTGTGTGCGACGACGATTCCGCGATCCGCACCGTGTTGAACCAGGCGCTGGGCCGCGCCGGCTATGACGTGCGCACGACGGGCACGGCGGCGGGGCTGTGGCGCTGGGTGGCCGCGGGCGACGGCAATCTCGTGATCACCGACGTCGTCCTGCCCGACGAGAACGGCTTCGACCTGATCCCGCGCATCAAGAAGATCCGTCCCGACCTGCCCGTCGTCGTGATGAGCGCGCAGAACACGATCCTCACCGCCATCACCGCGACGGAGCGCGGCGCGTTCGACTATCTTCCCAAGCCGTTCGATCTCAAGGAGCTCACCGCCGTCGTCCAGCGCGCCTTGGCGAGCCCGGGCACGCGGCGCGAGCCCCAGGAAGCCCGCAGCGAAGACCGCCTGCCGCTGATCGGCCGCTCCCCGGCGATGCAGGAGATCTACCGCGTCATCGCGCGGCTGACCCAGACCGACCTCACCGTGATGATCATGGGCGAGAGCGGCACCGGCAAGGAGCTGGTCGCGCGCGCCCTCCACGACTACGGCAAGCGCCGGCACGGGGCTTTCGTGGCCGTCAACATGGCGGCGATTCCAAAGGAGTTGGTCGAAAGCGAGCTCTTCGGTCATGAGCGCGGCGCCTTCACCGGCGCGACCAATCGCGGCGTCGGGCGCTTCGAGCAGGCCGAAGGCGGCACGCTGTTCCTCGACGAGATCGGCGATATGCCACTGGAGGCGCAAACCCGCCTGCTGCGCGTGCTGCAGCAGGGCGAGTACACGACGGTCGGCGGCCGCACGCCGATCAAGACCGATGTCCGCATCATCGCCGCCACCAATCGCGACCTGCGCCAGCTGATCCAGCAGGGCCTGTTCCGCGAGGACCTCTACTATCGTCTCAACGTCGTGCCGATGCGCCTGCCGCCGCTGCGCGAACGCGCCGAAGACGTGCCCGACCTGGTGCGCCACTTCCTGCACAAGGCGGAGGATGAGGGATTGCCGTCGAAGCGCCTCGAGCCGGAAGCGTTCGACATGCTCAAGCACTATCGCTGGCCGGGCAATGTGCGCGAGCTGGAGAACTTGATCCGCCGTCTGGCCGTGCTGCATTCGGGCGACACCATTCCGGCGACGGCGATCTCGGCCGAGCTGAAGGAACCGGCCCGCGCGATCGGTGCCGACGAGGGCGACGAGCCCGCGTCGCTGAGTGCCGCGGTGGAGCGGCATCTGACGAAATACTTCCTCGCCCAGGGCGAGAAGCTTCCGCCGCCGGGGCTCTATGATCGCATCCTGCAGGAGATCGAGCGGCCTTTGCTGTCGATCTGCCTGGCCGCGACCCGCGGCAACCAGATCCGCGCGGCGCACCTGCTGGGCCTGAACCGAAATACGCTGCGCAAAAAAATCCGGGATCTCGGGCTTGAGGTCATCCGGGGATTGCGAGCGGAGTAGGGCGCCCGCTTAACCGTGTTGCGGTATCGCAACGCAGCATTCTTGCAACATGCTGCCGCTTCGCTACACTATGTCGGATTGCCGAATGCCGCTAACGGTTTAGCGGTCGCAACGGAACCCTATGTCGACAGCGAACCTTGTTGCAGAACCGCCTCGCGGCGGTGTTCTGAATTGGATACGGGCAATTTCGCGCCCGTCGCTGCTTGCCTTCGGCGTCGGCATTCTCGCCGTGCTGGCGGGGATACTCACCTATGCCACCGTCACGGGCGCAGTACCGATCGCGCCGACGCCCGAGGTCCTGGACGGGCTGCTCGCGCTGAACCTGACGCTTGGCCTGGCCTTGGCCGGCCTCATTGCCTGGCGCATCGCCCGGCTGTGGCGCGCGCGCACGGCGGGCACTGCCGGAGCACGGCTGCATGTGCGTCTCGTCCTGATGTTCAGCGTCATCGCGGTGACGCCGGCCATTCTCGTCGCGATCTTCTCCACCGTGACGCTCAACCTCGGCATCGAGGCATGGTTCTCCGCCCGGGTGCAGGGCGCGATCGACAACTCCAAGAGCATTTCCTACCGCTACATGCTCGACAAGGGCACGGGCATCGCGAACGACGCGATCGAGATGATGATCGCGCTGGAGAGCGATCCGTCGCTGGTCGACGAGCGGCATCAGATGAAGGCTGGCCTGATGTTCGCCAAGCTCGCGGACATGGCGGAGAAGCGCGGCCTGCTGGGCTCGTTCATCATCGACAGCCACGGCAACTACAAGGGCAGCAACACCAACTTCAAATATTCCGCGACGAAGAAGCCGGGAGCCGGCGAGTTCGAATGGGCGCGCACCAACCCGTCGGCCATCACCTATGGCGATCCCAAGACCGGCGTCATGTATGCGCTGATCCGGATCTCGATCCTGAAGGATGCCTATCTGCTGGTGGCGCGACCGGTCGATCCGCAGGTCTACAGCTACTACAAGCTCACCAACGACACGGCCAACGAATACGATCGCCTCGGCCAGAACCTGGCGGAGGTCCAGCTCATCTTCGCGGCGCTTTACGGCGTGGTCTCGCTGGTCATCCTGCTCGCCGCCATTTGGCTCGGCCTGTGGGCGGCAAACCGCCTGGTGCGGCCGATCTCCGGCCTCATCACGGCGGCCGAGCGGGTCTCGGCGGGCGATCTGAAGGCGCAGGTCGAGGTCGAGCGCGACGATGACGAGATCGGGCTTCTGGGCCGGGCCTTCAACCGCATGACCTCGCAGCTCGACGCCCAGCGCACGGCGCTGGTCTCGGTGAACCGGCAAAACGACGAGCGCCGCCGCTTCACCGAGGCCGTGCTCGCGGGCGTGAGCGCCGGTGTGATCGGCCTCGATCATGACGGCACGATCACCATCGTCAACCGTGCCGCGGCGCGTCTTCTCAATGCCGCGCCGGAGGAGCTGGAAGGCCGCCACTATTCGGAATCGGTGCCCGAAATGGCCGCCATGATCCGCCGCGCCATCACCGAGCCGGTCGGGCGCGCCGGCGGCGAGGTCACCGTCAAGCGCGGCTCCACGACACGGGCGCTCAGCGTCCAGGTCTCCAGCGAACGCGGTTCCGACGGCAGCGGCTATGTCGCGACCTTCGACGACATCACGGACCTCGTTTCGGCCCAGCGCACCGCCGCCTGGGCGGACGTGGCGCGCCGCATCGCGCACGAGATCAAGAACCCCCTGACGCCGATCCAGCTCTCCGCCGAGCGGCTCAAGCGCAAATATGCGAGCGAGATCACGACCGATCCCGAGGTCTTTGCGCAATGCACCGACACCATCATCCGCCAGGTCGGCGACATCGGTCGCATGGTCGACGAGTTCTCCTCCTTCGCCCGCATGCCGACGCCGGTGATGCGGCGCGAGAATGCGCAGGAGCTGATCCAGCAGGCGGTGTTCCTGCAGCGCGTCGGCAATCCGCAGATCACCTATGAGACGCGGCTGCCCAAGAACCCGGTCTATGTCGAATGCGACGGCCGGCTGGTGGCGCAGGCCCTGACCAACGTGCTCAAGAACGCCGGCGAGGGCATCCAGGCCCGGCTCGGCAAGGGCGACGACACGCCCGGCCGCATCGTCATCGCACTGGAGCCCGGCGAGGACCGCGTCGTGTTCCGCATCACCGACAACGGCATCGGCCTGCCGCACGAGCATCGCGACCGGCTGACCGAACCCTATGTCACGACGCGCGCCAAGGGCACCGGCCTCGGCCTCGCGATCGTGCGCAAGATCCTGGAAGACCATGGCGGCGAGTTGCTGCTGCAGGATGCCGGCCAGGACGGCCACGAGCACGGCGAAAGCCAGCATGGCGCGGAGGTCGTGATGATCTTCCCGCCGAAACAGAAAAGCCTGAAAGCCAAGGGACCATCGGATGAGCAAGAACGGATCGCAGATCGCGTCTGAAATCCTGATCGTCGACGACGAGGAGGACATCCGCGACCTGATCGCGGGCATCCTCCGCGACGAGGGGTATGAGACGCGCGTCGCCGGCGACAGCGACAGTGCGCTCAACGCCGTGCGCGTGCGCCGGCCGCATCTCGTCGTGCTCGACATCTGGCTGCAGGGCAGCAAGCTCGACGGCATCCAGGTGCTCGACACCTTGAAGCGCGAGCAGCCCGACCTGCCGGTGGTGATGATCTCCGGCCACGGGACGATCGAGACCGCGGTCGCCTCCATCAAGAAGGGCGCTTACGACTTCATCGAGAAACCCTTCAAGGCGGACCGCCTGATCCACGTCGTCGGCCGCGCCCTGGAGGCCTCGCGCCTGCGCCGCGAAGTGCAGGAGCTGAAGCTCAAGACCGGCGACGATTCGGAGATGGTCGGGCAATCCTCGGCGATCAGCCAGGTGCGCCAAGCGGTCGACAAGATCGCCCCGACCAACAGCCGCATCTTCGTCACCGGCCCGTCGGGCTCGGGCAAGGAGGTCGTCGCGCGGCTGATCCATTCCCGTTCGCGCCGCGCCGGCAACGCGTTCGTCGCGATCAACTGCGCCACCATGGCGCCGTCGCGCATCGAAGCGGAGCTGTTCGGCGTCGAGGCGGGCGAGAACGGCGCGCGCAAGACCGGCATGTTCGAGCTGGCGCATAACGGCACGCTCTACCTCGACGAAGTCGCGGACATGCCGCTGGAGACGCAAGGCAAGATCCTGCGCGTGCTGGTGGACCAGACCTTCACCCGGGTCGGCGGCACGATGCGGGTGCAGGTCGATGCGCGGGTGATCTGCTCGACGACCAAGGATCTGCGGGCCGAGATCGCTGCCGGCAAGTTCCGCGAGGATCTCTACCACCGGCTCAACGTCGTGCCGGTGCGGGTGCCCTCGCTGGCCGAGCGGCGGGACGACATCCCCGCGCTGGTGTCGCATTTCATGAAGCGCCTGTCGGCGACGTCGGGCCTCGCGATGCGCGAGATCGGCGACGACGCCATGGCGGTGCTGCAATCGCATAGCTGGCCGGGCAATGTCCGCCAGCTGCGCAACATCGTGGAGCGTCTCCTGATCCTGGCGACCGACGACGCGGCACAGGTGATCTCGGCCGACCTCCTGCCGGCGGACCTCGGCTCGAGCGCGCCTTGGGGCGGCGGGGGAGGGCGGGGCGACCTCGTCATCTCGCTGCCGTTGCGCGAGGCCCGCGAGATCTTCGAGCGCGACTACCTGGTGGCGCAGATCAATCGCTTCGGCGGCAACATCTCGCGCACCGCGGCGTTCATCGGCATGGAGCGCTCCGCGCTGCACCGGAAACTCAAATCCCTCGGCGTCGGCCCCAACGGGCGGGAGCAGGGCTTCAACGCGTGAGGCATTCGTGAGCAAGGGCTGGAACGGCCGCGCCCCGGCCGGGCGGATCGCCTATGTCGACGGCCGCTATGAACCGCATGGCCGGGCGCATGTGCATATCGAGGATCGCGGGCTGCAGCTCGGCGACGCCGTCTATGAAGTGTGCGGCATCGCGCACGGCGTGCTGATGGACGTGGCGGAGCATCTCGACAGGCTCGAGCGCTCGCTGCGCGAACTCGAGATCGCGATGCCGATGCCGCGGAACGCGCTCGAGCTCGTGATGCGGGAGCTCGTCCGCCGCAATCGCGTTCGCGATGGCTTGCTCTATCTCCAGGTGAGCCGTGGCATCGCCAGGCGCGATCATCCGATCCCGAGCGTGCCCGTGCGCCCGAGCCTGATCCTCACCGCCCGCAGCATCTCCATGGTCGATCTCGAGAAGCGCCAGCGCGACGGCGTCGCGGTGATCTCGCGGCCCGACGAGCGCTGGGGGCGGGTGGACATCAAGACGGTCCAATTGCTCCCGAACCTCCTGGCCAAGACCGCCGCCCGGCGCGCCGGCGCTTATGAGGCGTGGCTGGTGGACGACGACGGTTTCGTGACCGAAGGCAGCTCGACCAATGCCTGGATCGTCGATGCCGCCGGCCAGCTCCGGACCCGCGGGCTCGGCAACGACATCCTCCCCGGCGTGACCCGCCGGGTCATCCTGGAAGCGGCTGCGACATCGCAGCTCGAGGTCACGGAACTTCGATTTGCTTTGGCCGACGCGTTGGCGGCGCGCGAGGCCTTCATATCCTCCGCCACCGGCGTGGTCCCCGTCACCACAATCGACGGAAAGCGCGTTGGGGATGGTAAACCGGGGCCGGTGACCCGAAGGGTCCAGGAACTTTATTTCCTGACGTCCTCACAGCGCGCCGCAAAAACAGGCAGCTAAGCCCTTTCGCAAACGCAGCAATGCAGCCTATGCTACGGAAAGTGCTTCGCAGGGGCGCGCGGCACAGTCATCTCTTGGATTCCCCGATGAGCGAAAAACAACAAAATCTGCAAGACACCTTTCTCAATGCAGTTCGCAAGAGCAAATCGGCCGTTACCATCTTTCTGGTCAACGGCGTAAAGCTTCAGGGGAACATCACGTGGTTCGACAATTTCTGCGTTCTCCTGCGCCGGGACGGCCAGGCGCAGCTCGTCTACAAGCACGCGATCTCGACCGTCATGCCGCTGGGTCCGATCCAGCTGCAGGAAGAAACGGCGATCGAGAAGGAAAACGCGTAGTCCGCAAGGCTCCCGCCAAGGCCGGCTATGACGGCGTGCGCGATCTCGTGCGCACCGCGGTCGTCGTCCATGTCGAACCCAAGGCGCGCGCCGCCGGCGCAAGGCTGGACCGCGACGCCGAGGCACGGCTCGAGGAAGCGATCGGCCTGACGGCGGCGATCGGGCTCGAGGTCATCGCGAGCCATATCGTGCCGCTGGTGCGGCCGACGCCCGCGACGCTGATCGGCAGCGGCAAGGTCGCGGAGATCGGCGGCGAGGCGAAGGCGCTGGAGCCGACGGTCATCATCGTCAACGCGCAGCTTTCGCCGGTCCAGCAACGCAACCTGGAAAAGGCCTGGGCGACCAAGGTGCTCGACCGCACGGCGCTGATCCTCGAAATCTTCGGCGAGCGGGCCCGCACGCATGAGGGCCGGCTGCAGGTCGAGCTGGCGCATTTGAGCTATCAGCGCTCGCGGCTGGTGCGGTCCTGGACCCATCTGGAACGGCAGAGGGGCGGCTTCGGCTTCCTCGGCGGTCCCGGCGAGTCGCAGATCGAGACCGACCGGCGCCTGATCGGCGACCGCGTCGCGCGGATCAAGAAGGAACTCGAAAGCGTCAAGCGGACCCGAGGCCTGCAACGCCAGGCCCGGAAGAGGGTGCCTTACCCGGTGATCGCGCTGGTCGGCTACACCAATGCCGGCAAGTCGACCCTGTTCAACACGCTGACCGACGCCGAGGTCTTGGCCAAGGACCTGCTGTTCGCGACTCTCGATCCGACGATGCGCGGCCTCAAGCTGCCGCATGGGACACGGGCCGTGCTGTCCGACACGGTGGGCTTCATCGCCGACCTGCCAACCGAGCTGGTCGCCGCCTTCCGCGCCACGCTGGAGGAGGTCCTGGAAGCCGATGTCATCGTTCACGTCCGTGACGCGTCCCATACGGAAAGTTCTGCCCAAAAAGCCGACGTGCTCAAAGTGCTGGCGGATCTCGGCGTCGACACCGAGGGGCGGCCGTTCATCGAGGTCCTCAACAAGATCGACCGGATTGAACCGGAGGTCCGCGCCGGGCTGCTGGCCGGCAACGAAAGGCCGAACGGTCCGGTCGCGGTCTCCGCGCTGGCCGGTGACGGATTAAGCCAGCTTTTGCGCCGTTTCGAGACCGAGTTGACGCATGCCAACATTCAATATCGCCTAATGCTGCCGCATGCCGACGGCGAGGGCCTCGCTTGGGTCTATCGCCACGCGCAGGTCCTGGGGCGGGAAGACCAGGCAAAAGGCGTCGCGCTGACGCTGGCGATCGATCCCCGGGATGTGGAGCGATTCTCGCAACGCTTCACAGACAAGAACTTTGTTCCAGCAAGCGGTTAGCAGGACCTGTTCATAAACCTGTGGACGGATCTGTGGGTCTGAGAGCTGCTTTCGCTCCGAGCCACAGATCCTCCAGCTCGGCCAGGGTCGCGTCTTTAGGGCCGCGGCCCTGGGCGGCGAGACGTGCCTCGATCCAGGCGAAGCGGCGGGTGACCTTGGAATTCGTCATGCGAAGAGCGGCTTCCGGGTCGACCTTGAGGTGCCTGGCCAGATTGGCGATCACGAAGAGCAGGTCGCCGAACTCGCCTTCGATCTCGGACTGGGAGGCGCCGGCGGCTTGCGCCTCGACGATCTCCCGGGCTTCCTCCGTCACCTTGTCGATCACGCGTTCCGGAGAATTCCAATCGAATCCGACGCTTGAAAGACGTTTCTGAAGTTTGTCGGCACGGGCCAGGGCGGGCAGGGCGAGGGGAACGCCGTCCAGCACGCCGGCCTGGCCCTTGGCGCCACGCTCGGCGGCCTTGAGCGCCTCCCAGGTATCCTTCTGGGCGTGAGCGTCCTGCTCGGCCGCGGTGTCGCCGAAGACATGGGGATGGCGGCGGATCATCTTGCCGGTGATCGCCTCGACCACATCGCCGAAGGCGAACAGGCCGCGCTCCTCGGCGATCCGCGCGTGGTAGACGACCTGGAGGAGCAGGTCGCCTAGCTCGTCCTTGAGCTCCGGCCAGTTCTTGTCCTCGATCGCAGCGGAGACCTCGTAAGCCTCCTCGATGGTGTAGGGCGCAATGGTCTCGAAGGTCTGATCGCGGTCCCATGGGCAGCCGGCGACGGGATCGCGCAGCCGGCGCAGGATCTCGACAAGGTCCGCGACATCGCGGCTGGGCTCGGGCTTGGTCATGCCTGATTGATAGCGCATCGATCCGGCCGGCGGGGCTCGGGCGGGCCGCTATGCACAGGCGCAGCATCATCCATTATACGTATAAGTAATATTATGGGAAATCATAGATCGATGGCCGGGACCGTCTGCCGATAATGTGTCGACCATGTCCCCGAACACCTGTCGGCTATGTCTCCGGACCGAACAATTCGCGGGCCATGACACGTGTCTGTGGAGCACCGTTCTAAGCCGACACCGTCATCCCGTCATAGGCCGGCTCGACGCCGTCGGGCAGTTCGGCCTTCAGGGTCTCGTAGTCGAGATCGACATGCATGTCGGTCAGGATGGCGCGCCGCGGCTTGACCTGGGCGATCCATTCCAGAGTCCGGCCGAGGTGGGCGTGGCTCGGATGCGGCGTGTAGCGCAGCGCGTCGACGATCCAGGTGTCGACGCCAGCCAGGGCTTCGAAGGCTGCGTCGTCCAGGCCGTCGACGTCCGGCGAGTATGCAATGGGGCCGAAGCGGAAGCCGAGCGAGCGGATCCGGCCATGGCGCTGGCCGAAGGCGCGCACGGGCAGGTCGCCCCCTGCCCCGGCGATCGCGAACGACGCAAAAGGCTCGGGCAGCGTGTGGGCATTGAGGATCGGCGGATAGTCGCTGCCTTGCGGCTGGGTGAAACAGTAGCCGAAGCGCTGCATCACGCCGACGAAGCTCTGGGCGTCGGAATAGACGTCCAGGCGGCGGCGCTGGAGCAAGGCGAGCTGGCGCAGGTCGTCGAGGCCGTGGAGCTGGTCGGCGTGGTCGTGGGTGATGAGCACGCCGTCGAGCCTGGCCACCCGCGCGTCGACGAGCTGGTCCTTCATGTCGGGCGACGTGTCGACCAGCGCGACGGTCTCGCCGCCGGCCGCGATGCGCTTGATCAGCAGCGAGCAGCGGCGGCGGCGGTTCTTCGGGTTGGCCGGATCGCAGGCGCCCCAGAAACCCGCGCCATCCGTGCCGCCGATGCGCGGCACGCCGCCGGAGGAGCCGCAGCCGAGGATGACGGCGTGGAATTTCTCCTCTGTCATGGGCGGCCTTGATCCGCCCATCCATCCGGCGCGTGCCGGCGCGCCGAAGTGAGTCCTTTGCGCCCGCAGGCGCGGCCACGATGGATGGCCGGGTCAAGCCCGGCCATGACGGTGTTGGAACCAGGCGGCACACTCACCGCGGTCGCTCCACTTTCGTGAAGAGGCGGAAGAAGTTTTCCGTGGTGGCCGACGCAAGCTCTTCGGCGCTCACGCTTTTGAGGGTCGCCAGCATCGCGGCGGTGTGGGTCACGAAAGCGGGCTCGTTGCGCTTGCCGCGATGGGGCATGGGCGCGAGGAAGGGGGCGTCGGTCTCGACCAGCAGGCGGTCGAGCGGCACGCCTTTCAGCACCGCGCGCAGTTCCTCCGACTTCTTGAAAGTCGCGATGCCGGAGACCGAGATGGACAGGCCCAGGTCGAGCGACGCTTCCGCCAGGCGCCGCGTCCCCGTGAAGCAATGGATCAGGCCGGTGAAGGGCGCGGCCGCCATCTCCTCCTGCAGCACGCCGATCGTGTCGTCGTCGGCGTCGCGGGTGTGGACGATGACGGGCAAGCCGGTCGCGCGCGCCGCCTGGATATGGGCGCGGAAATTCGCGATCTGCTGCGGACGGGGGCTGTGCTCGTAGTAGTAGTCGAGACCGGTCTCGCCGATGCCCACGACCTTGGGATGCGCCGCGGCGTCGATCAGGACCTGCGGGCCGTCGAGCAGCTCGCCTTCCGCCTCGTGCGGATGCACGCCGACCGAGCACCAGACGTCATCGAAACGCTCGGCGACCGCGCGGACGTTCGGAAAATTCGTGAGCTTGGTCCCGATGCTGACGCAAACCCGTACGCCGGCATCGCGGGCGCGCGCGACCACGGCATCGAGCTCGGGCGCGAATTCGGGGAAATCGAGATGGCAATGGCTGTCGACGAGCATGTGCCGGAGTTAGCGCGGAATGGACAGGGAGGCAAACGCCGCCGCCCTGCCCGCGTTCCGCAGGCGAGGCGACCGCCTATTCGGCGGTTTCCTCTTCGCCCTCTTCCTCATTCTCGTTGAGCGAGAAGACAGGCGCGCTCTGGCCCGGCTGCGGCACGAAGGGCTGGTCGCCCTGTGCGTTGCCGCGCGGCTGGCCGTTGTTCTGCTGCTGCGCGGCCTGCTGCTGCTGGTATTGCGCGAGCTGCGCCTGCTGTGCCGCCATGATGCGATAATAGTGCTCGGCGTGCTGGAGATAGTTCTCCGCCATCACCCGGTCGCCGCTGGCATTCGCATCGCGCGCGAGCTGAAGATACTTCTCGTACACATTCGCGGCCGAGCCGCGGATCTTCACTTCCGGTCCCGAGGAATCGAAGGTGCGGTTCGGATTGTGTCCACCGCCGCCGCCGCCACCACCACCGCCATTGTTGTTGGAGTGGCCGCCGCCTGCGTGTTGCGGCCTGCGGCCGCCTCTACGTGATCGTTTCAAACTATGCCCCTAATAAGAGGACGAACATCGCTTCACCGCGCGCGATGCATGCGCTTTAGCCCTTTGGGGCCGCGCAATTGGGCTGCCGCAGCAATGCAGGGCTCGTCTTTCGTTTTGCACAAGAACCGCGGACTTGCCGCTCCGGCCCCCCTCGGTCCGTATGACCGATTGCCGGCAGGGTCCCTATGTCCCCACGGGGCCGGAAACTAGCGACTTGCCCCCGACATTCCAACTGTTTTCTCAGGCGCGGAACTTGGGCGTTCCACAACGATACAGCGCGGGATTCCCGCCAAATCGGGCTCAATAACGGGAACTTGCAGCTCCGCCGCGCGTAGGAACCCGGTGACCGCGTCACCCTGCCCCTGGCCGATCTCGACGAATGCGACGCCGCCGGGCCTCAACAGGCGGGCGATTCGGGGCGCCAGGGCGCGGTAGGCGTCGAGGCCGTCGGGTCCGCCATCGAGCGCCTGATGCGGTTCGTAGCGGGCAACTTCGGGCTCAAGGCCTGCGATGTCGCGCGACGGGATATAGGGCGGATTGGAGAGGATGACGTCGAAGCCGGGACTGGCCTCCTCGGGCCAGGCGGTCTCGATCAGCGTCGCGCGCTCCTTCAGGCGGTGAGTCGCGAGATTGCGGGTCGCCCAATAGAGCGCGTCCGGCGAGGCGTCGATGCCGACGCCATGCGCATTGGGATATTCCTTGAGCGCGGCGATCAGGAGGCAGCCGGAGCCGGTGCCCAGATCGATCAGCGAGAGCGGCGTGGTCCGGTCCGGAATCCGCCGGGTGAGCGATTCGATCAGCGTCTCGGTGTCGGGACGCGGGATCAGGACGCCGGGACCCACCGCGAAAGCCAGGCTCCAGAACTCCTTGGCGCCGGTGATGTAGGCAAGCGGCTCGCGCGAAGCCCGGCGGGCGACCAGGCGCTCGAACAGCGCGGCGTCCCGGGGGCGCGAGAACTCCCATAGCAGGCGCGCATCGAGCCGTGCCGTTCCGACGCCGGCCTCGCGCAGGCGCTGCGCCGCATCGCCGACCGGATCGCTCACGCTTCGGAGTCCAGGGCGGCGAGGCGGTCGGCCTGGTCCTGCGCCACCAGCGCGTCGACGATCTCGCCCAGATCGTCGCCCGAGATGATCTTGTCCAGCTTGTAGAGCGTCAGGTTGATGCGGTGGTCGGTGACGCGGCCTTGCGGGAAATTGTAGGTGCGGATGCGCTCGGACCGATCGCCGGAGCCGACCAGCGATTTGCGCTCCGACGCCCGGGCGCTGTCGACGCGTTCGCGCTCGATCTCGTAGAGTTTGGCTTTCAGCAGCTTCATCGCATGCGCCTTGTTCTTGTGCTGCGACTTCTCGGTCTGCTGCGCGACCGCGATGCCGGTCGGCAGATGGGTGATGCGGACTGCCGATTCGGTCTTGTTGACGTGCTGGCCGCCGGCGCCCTGGGCGCGATAGACATCGATCCGCAGGTCCTTGTCGTTGATGACGATGTCGACGTCCTCGGCCTCGGGCAGCACCGCGACGGTGGCGGCGGAGGTGTGGATGCGCCCCTGCGTCTCGGTCACCGGCACACGCTGCACCCGGTGCACGCCGCTTTCGAATTTGAGCTTGGCGTAGACCCCCTGCCCGGTCACGTCCATCACCGCGTCCTTGATGCCGCCGAGATCGCTGTCGGTGCGCGACATGACCTCGGTCTTCCAGCCTTGCAGCGCGCAATAGCGCGTGTACATCGCGAGCAGGTCGTCGGCGAACAGCGCCGCCTCGTCGCCGCCGGTGCCGGCGCGGATCTCGAGGATGGCGGAGGACGCGTCGGCGGCGTCCTTGGGCAGGAGCTGTATCTGCAGGTCGTGCTCGAGCGTTTCGACGCGCTGTTTCAGTTCGGCGCGCTCTTCCTCCGCGAGACCGCGCATTTCGGTGTCCGTGGCGGGATCGGCGATCATCGTCTCGGCGCCCTGAAGCTGCTCCTGCGCCTTGCGGTAGTCGCGCACGACGTCGATCACCGGGCTGAGTTCCGCATGCTCCTTGGAAAGCTTGACGAAGCCGGCACCGCCTTCGCCCGAGGCAAGCTGCGCCTCGATCGCATGGAAGCGGTCGAGCAGGCGTTCGAGCTTGGCTGTGGGAATCATGGATATCGGCGCCTGTACGAATGAGACCGCATCCGGCGAGGTGCGGACGCGGCATACGGGCACTCGGCTATCACGTCGCGCCAGCGCCTCTCAAGGGTTTCGAGCCCGGTGCGCCCTCCGGTCAGCGCGGCAAGCGCCTTTGGCGTGCCGGATGAGGCGGTTTCGCCGCAATTGCGGGCTGCCCGGGACGCCTCCGGTAGCCTATGAGAAGGTTGTCGTAGGCGTAAACGGCGATCAGATGGACCAAGGCCAGGTAGGGCGCGTACACGACGAGCGGGTAGGCCGAGGCGATGAAGGCGGGCGTCGCTTTGCTGACGTCGGGGCGCTGAGCCACGGCATATAGAAGCAGCACGACGAGCGAAACGAGACTGATCGCAGAGAATGTCCATGCCCGGCGAAATTCTACGGTGCGCGCTGTGCGGACGCGAATGAGCGAGGCCATGTGCTCGTGCGCGTCTTCGAGGTCGTCCCGCGAGGACCAGTGCACCCAAATGACCTTGAGGCACAGCAGAATCGCATACGCGGCGTAGCAAACACCGAGCGTGATATACTGCGCGGCGACGATGTCGAGATGCAGCTTGTCCAGTATGACGGCATAGGCGGCGACGAGTATCCCCGTCATCTGGATCAGCGAGTTCGTCTTGTTGTCCAGCACATCCAGATTGCCGTACATGTGGTCGAACAGCCGGCGCTGCAGTTCGTGGGGCTCGGTCGCGCCTTTGGCCTCCGAATGCCGCTGCGGCTCGCGAGGCTCGGCAGCATCCTTGGCGTCGAGCAGCTGCTTCCACGCCGCGATGTATTCATCGACTTCATCATCGTCGAGCGGAAGGCTGCGCTTAATAAGGAGCTTCAGTCGGCCCCGATGTCCTCGTTCCAAATTCGAGGATATTTTTGCTGGAATGTCCGCATCAGATCGATGCATCGCGAGTCACCCAGAATAACGACCTCCACGCCGCGCGAGCGAAGAAAGTCCTCATTGCCGCCGAAGGTGACATTCTCGCCAATGACGACGCGGGGAATGCCGAACTGCACGATCGTGCCGGAGCACATCATACAGGGGCTAAGCGTCGTGTAAATGGCGGTATCCTTGTAGGTCCGCTGGCGTCCGGCATTTCGAATGCAGTCCATTTCGCCATGCGCGATTGCGTCGCCGAGCTGGACGCGCTGATTGTGGCCGTGCCCGATGACATCTCCGGCCCGTACGAGAACCGAACCTATGGGGATACCGCCTTGATCGAAGCTCGCCCGCGCTTCCTGCAGCGCCAGGTCGAGGAAATCGCCGTCGCTCACGGCAATCCTGCCATGGTCACTGCGCCGGCTCGAGCGCCGGTTCGGCGTTGCCGCGGGCGGCTTCGATCTCGGCGGCCTTCTTCTCGCAGAGCTCGACGACGTGCTCGACCAGCTTCTCGTTGTCGAGGCGGTAGGCCGGCTTGCCGTTGAGATAGATCTGACCGTGCCCCTTGCCGGCGCCGCCGCCGGTGAAGGCGAGATCGGTCTCGCGCGCCTCGCCCGGGCCGTTCACGACGCAGCCGATGATCGAGAGCGACATCGGCGTCGCGATGTGCTTGAGGCGGTCCTCGAGCGTCTTGACCGTCTCGATGACGTTGAAGCCCTGGCGGGCGCAGCTCGGGCACGAGACGATGTTCACGCCGCGATGGCGCAGGTTCAGGCTCTTGAGGATGTCGAAGCCGACGCGGACTTCCTCGACCGGATCGGCGGAGAGCGAGACGCGGATGGTGTCGCCGATGCCGCTCCACAGCAGCATGCCCATGCCGATGGAGGATTTCACCGTTCCGGAGATCATGCCGCCCGCTTCGGTGATGCCCAGATGGATCGGGCAGTCGACGGCGTCGGCAAGCTGCTGGTACGCCGCGACGGCGAGGAAGGCGTCCGACGCCTTCACCGAGATCTTGTATTCGCGGAAATCGAGGTCGTCCAAAATCTTGGCATGGTTCAGCGCGCTCTCGACCATCGCCTCGGGGCACGGCTCGCCGTATTTCTCGAGCAGCTCCTTCTCGAGGGAGCCGGCGTTGACGCCGATGCGCATCGAGCAGCCATGGTCCTTGGCGGCCTGGACGACTTCCTTCACCCGCGCGGCCGAGCCGATATTGCCCGGATTGATGCGCAGGCAGGCGGCGCCGGCGACGGCGGCCTCGATGGCGCGCTTGTAGTGGAAGTGGATGTCGGCGACGACCGGGATGTTGGCGGCGCGGGTGATCGCGCGCATCGCCTTGGTCGCGTCCTCGTCGGGGCACGAGACGCGCACGATGTCGGCGCCGGCCTCTTCGATGGCGCGGATCTGGTCGATGGTGGCGCGCGCGTCGCCGGTGACGGTGTTGGTCATGGTCTGCACGCTGATCGGGGCGTCGCCGCCGACCGGCACCTTGCCGACCATGATCTGGCGGGACTTGCGACGATGGATGTCGCGATAGGCGCGTACGCTCATTGTGCCGGACCTCCGTTTTGCCGGTCGACGATGGACTGCGGATCGAGCGACAGGGCTTCGACCACGCCGGGATCCTTGCCCGCGAAGCCCTTCGATTCGCCGTCGAGATCGACCTCGACCGCATTGGCGTTGGCCGCTGTCAGCGCAAGGCCGACCACATTGGGCACCTGATAGGTGTCGCCCGGCTGCAGCGTGCGGTTGATATAGACCATGCCGTCTTCGCCCTGGACGAGGACGCGTGTCGTCTGGTGGACGCGCAGCACCACGCGGGCGCCGCGATTGTTCTGGCCGTAAATCTTGCCCGGCGGGAGCGGCGCCGCAACGGCCGGTACGGGCGGCGCACCGGTTGCGGGGCTGGCGGCGGCCGGAGCCTGCTGGCCCGCGACGCCCTGGGGCGCGGGGCTGGCCGGCGGCGTGGTGGGCTGTGCCGGCGGTGCCATGGCCGGCGGCGGCACCCGCGCCACCACCGGCTTGGGTGCGACCTGCTCCGGCGGGGCCGCCACGGGCGCGGACAGCATCGCACTGGAGGAGAGGACGTAATAGGCGCCATACGCCATCAGGGCGACGACGACGGCGGCGATGATCTTCCAGCCTTGCGGCAGGCGACGCTGATCGTCCTCGTCGATGACGGTCACCGGCTGGGCGACGTCGGCATCGGAGCGGCCAGCGATTTCGGCCTTGAAGCGTTCCAGGCACTGTGCCGTGTCGAGACCGAGATAATCGGCATAGGAGCGGACGAACCCGACGGCGTAGGTGCGGCCGGGCAGCACGTCGAGGCGGTCTTCCTCGATCGCCTCCAGATGATCCTTGCGGATTTTCAGGTGTTTCGACACGGTCGCCAGGTCGTCGCCCCGGCGCAGCCTTGCGGCGCGCAGATCCTGGCCGACGGTCTCCAGCGGCGTATCGCTGTCGCCGGAGATTTCGCGCAGATGGATGCGGCGAGTCTTGATATTGCCGCCGTCGTCCACGGTGAGGCGTGTCACTTTGGTCATCCGGGCAACCAATATCCGCTGCGCCGCACACCTGCCAGCCAAATCTTTGAGACGGCCGCAGCCGGGCCCGGTCCGGCGCTCCCGGAAAAGCCGGTGCCGACCCGGTTAGCGGCCGTTCTCCGTGGCGCTGATGGTCTTCAGCTTGTCCACGTTCTGCCGCAGGTTCCGCATGCTCTCCCATTCCCGCCGTTTGTGACAGGTGCGCTTGGTGAGCATCGATCCCGTCGCGCTTTCGGAGCGGCAGACAAGGGCGTTGTCGTCCGCGGCTGCATCACTCGGTGCGGCGGTCTGGGCCACGGGCGCGGCACCATCGGTCTGCGCCGCGGGCGCGCCGTCACCATCGGCCAGCGCGCCGCCCAGCGGAACAAGCAAGCTGGCGGCCAGAAACATTATCGCGACTGCACGACGCATGGGTGCCCCTTGAAAAACGGATGCCGGATTGTGGCAGCCGCCGGTTGCGGACACAACCCTGCCGAACACAATGTCACGGGCGGCCGTTCACTTTAGCGCGATACCGCGCTCCGCCGCGAACGCCGCCAGCCTTGTGCGCAGGCTATGGTCGGTCCGGCCGCAGAGCTTGTCCACGAACGGCGTGACTTCGCTGAGATTCATGCTGCGGATCATCGCCTTGATCGGACCGATGTTCGCCGGATGCATGGAAAGCGTGCGAAGCCCCAAGCCAAGCAAGGCCATGGCATCCAGCGGACGACCGGCCATTTCGCCGCACAGCGACAACTCGCCATGCGCCTCCGCGGCCGAGTTCACGATCAGGCGGATCAGGTAGAGCGCGGCCGGATTGAGCACGTCGTAGCGCCGCGAAACGCGCGGATTGGTCCGGTCGACCGCGAAGACGAAGGACAGAAGATCGTTGGAGCCGATGGAGACGAAATCGGCCGAACGCATGAGCTGCGGCAGCATGAAGGCGAGCGAAGGGACTTCCAGCATCGCGCCGACCAGGACCTGGCGCGGCCGTTCGATGCCCAGGAGCCGGGCGCGTTCGGTCTCGCGGTCGATCAGGGCGCGGGCGCGATTGAACTCGTCGACATTCGAGACCATGGGCAACAGGATGCGCAGCGTGCCGCCGGCGGACGCCATCAACAGCGCGCGCACCTGGTAGCGCAACAGCGCAGGGCGATCGAGCGCGATGCGGATGGCGCGCCAGCCCAGCGCCGGATTCTCCTCCCGCTCCCAGCGCGCATAAGGCAGCACCTTGTCGCCGCCCAGGTCGAGCGTGCGGAAGACCACGGGCTTGTCGCCGGCGGCGTCGATGATGGCGCGGTAGAATTCCACCTGGTCCGCCAGCCGCGGCATGGTCTCGCCGATCATGAATTGCAGCTCGGTGCGGAACAGGCCGATACCGTCGGCGCCCGATTCCGCCAGATGCGGCATGTCGAGCTTGAGGCCGGCATTCATCATCAGCTGGATCGGCACGCCGTCCTTGGTGATGGCGGGCAGGTCGCGCAGCGCGGCGAAGCGCGCCTGGACCTGTTCGCGCAGGGCGCGCTTGGCCTCGAAGGCGGCGACGATCTCGGGCTGCGGCCGCAGGTGCAGCTCGCCGGTCTCGCCGTCGAGCGCGATCAGGTCGCCGCCGCGCGCGGAATCGGAGATGCCCTCGACCGAACCGATCAGCGGCAGGCCCATCGAGCGCGCGACGATCGAGACATGGCTGGTGGAGGCGGCGTCCTCCAGCACCAGGCCGACGAGGCGTTCGCGGCCGTAATCGAGCAGCTCAGCCGGACCCATGGCGCGGGCGATGATGACGGCGTTGAGCGGCAGTTCCTGCGCGCCGATCTCGCCCGAGAGATGCCGCAGCAGGCGGCGCGCGAGATCGTCGAGATCGTGCAGCCTTTCGCGCAGCACCGGATCGTCCAGGCGCTGGACGCGCACCCGCATCTCGTCCTGGACACGCTCGACCGCGGCCTCGGCGGTGAGGCCGGTGCGCACCGCGTCGCGCATGCGCTGGCGCCAGCCCTGGTCGTGGGCGAAGAGCCGATAGGCCTCGATGACCTCCCTGCCCTCGCCGGTGAGATCGAGCTCGCTGGACTCGAGCATCTCGTCGACGGCGTCGCGCAGCTTGCCGATCGCCTCTTCGAGCCGCGTGAGCTCCTCCTGCGTGTCGTCGGCGATCATCTTCTCGACCTTGACGCGCGGCTCGTGGAGCACGACGCGGCCGATGCCGACGCCTTCGGCCAGGCCCTCGCCCGTGAAGGTGCGCGGGCGGTCGGCGCGCAGCTCGGGCTCGTCGAGCTCTGTGATACGGAACAGGCCGCCTTGCGCCACGACCTCGGCCAGCACCATCGAGACGGTCTGCAGCGCCTCGACCTCTTCTTCCGAATAGAGAACCGCGGCGCGGTTCTGCACGGTGAGCACGCCGAACACCTGGCCGCCGCGCACGATCGGCACGCCCAGGAACGACTTGTAGGGATCCTCGCCGGTCTCCGGGCGGTAGGAGAAGTGGGGATCCGACGGCGCATCGGAGAGGTTCACCGGCTCGGCGGTCTGGGCGACCAGGCCGACCAGGCCCTCGCCTTCCTTCATCCGCGTGGTATGCACGGCGGCGCGGTTGAGGCCCTCGGTGGCGAAGAGCTCGAGCGCCTTGCCGGCGCGGCGCAGATAGATCGAACAGACCTCGGCGACCATATTGGTCGCGATCACGGTGACCAGCTTGTCGAGGCGGGTCTGCGCGCTCGTCTGCTCGGCCATGATCTCGCGCAGCTTGCGCAGCAGCAGGCGCGGACCGCCGGAGACGGGCATCAGGGCGCTCCCGATCCTCCCCCGCAAAGCGGGGGAGGTGGCTCGGCGCGCAGCGCTGAGACGGAGGGGGCCAACTCCCCCTCCACCATCGCTTCGCAATGGTCTCCCTCCCCCGTCATGACGGGGGAGGAGCTGCCGGGCGCCGGGCTCTTCATCTACGCCACATCCAATTCATACGCCGAGTGCAGCGCGCGCACGGCGAGCTCGACATACTCCTCGGCGATCAGGACCGACACCTTGATCTCGCTCGTCGAGATCACCTGGATGTTGATCCCCTTCTCCGACAAGGTGCGGAACATGGTCTGGGCGACGCCGGGATGCGCCCGCATGCCGATCCCGATGATCGAGACCTTCGCGACATTCGCGTCGTGCAGCAGTTCGCGATAGCCGATCTGCTCGGCCGCCTTCTCGATCGAGGCCAGGGCGCGCTGCAGTTCGCCGCGGGTGACGGTGAAGGTGAGATCGGTCTTCTTGCCGTCCTCCGACACGTTCTGGACGATCATGTCGACATTGACGCCGGCATCCGCCAGCGGTCCGAAGATCGCCGCCGCGATGCCGGGCCGGTCGGGGATCTTCAGGAGGGTGATCTTCGCCTCGTCGCGGCTATAGGCGATGCCGGTGACCGGTTTCTTTTCCACGATTTCGTCCTCGTCACAGAGAAGCGTTCCGCCCGCGTCGGGGTCGAAGGTCGACAGCACGCGGGTGGGAACGCGGTGAAGCATGGCGATCTCGACCGAGCGGGTCTGCAGGACCTTGGCGCCCAGCGATGCCATTTCGAGCATCTCCTCGAAGCTGATCTTCTCCAGCCGCCGCGCCTTCGGCACGATGCGCGGATCGGTGGTGTAGACGCCGTCGACGTCGGTGTAGATGTCGCAGCGGTCGGCGTTCAGCCCCGCCGCCACCGCCACCGCCGAGGTGTCCGAGCCGCCGCGGCCCAGCGTCGAGATGCGGTCATGCGGCGCGACGCCCTGGAAGCCGGCGACGACCGCGACCTCGCCACGGGCGAGGCTTTCGTTCATCAGGTCGCCGTCCATGCCCTCGATGCGGGCCGAACCGTGCACGGCCGAGGTGCGCATGGGGATCTGCCAGCCCATCCAGGACCGTGCCGGGACCCCGATGGCGCCAAGCGCGACGGCGAGGAGACCGCTGGTCACCTGCTCGCCGGAGGCGACGATGACGTCGTATTCGCGCGGGTCGGGCACCGCGGGCGCGTTGGAGCCGGGCGCCCTGGCGATGTCGTTGCACCAGGCGACGAGCTTGTTGGTCTCGCCGGCCATGGCGGAAACCACGACGGCCACCTGGTTGCCGCGATCGCGTTCGCGCTTCACCAGTTGGGCGACATGGCGGATGCGGTCCAGGTCGGCCACCGAGGTGCCGCCGAATTTCATCGCAATCTTCGCCATGTGCCTGAGTGTGCGCGGGTTTCCGCGCGATACATAGACGGCGACGTTGCAATGCTCAACGCGCGGAATGATCGCGCGTCCGTTCCGTCACGCGCGTGTCACCAGGTGAACGTCACCTTTCCGTTGCCTCCCGGCGCGCCCGGCGCCAGCAGATAATCCGTGCCGTGCTTGTTGCAGGAAATAAGGCCTTTGTTGAGATAGCCGCCATGGCCGCCAACGCCGCCCTCGTTGATGTATCCGGGCCCCGTCCTGCCGGGCCCGCCGCCTGCACCGCCAAGCCCTTCGCCGCCGCCGGTACATATCAATCCGGGGGCGCCAGGGTAGCCGGCCGTCCCGGCCCAGTTGTCGAAATCGCCGCTGCCGGGGAAGCCGATGCCACCGAACGTTCCGTTACTGCCGGGCTTCCCCGATTTGCCGCCCGTGCCGCCTGTTGCATAGAGATATTGGCCAGAGCCGAGCTGGGCGTCGCTGTTCCCGCCCGTTCCGCCGTCGCGGCCGGCCGCCGGGTCGGCTTTTGCTCCGCCGTGACCGCCGGCGCCGACATGGACGGTGTAATACTGGGTGCCACCGCCGTTGGGGACGACGATCGTGGTTGTGGTCGTCGCATATCCGCCGCCGCCTCCACCGCCGCCGCCATTGCCACCGCTGCCGCCCTGGTGGTTTGCTTCCCCCCCGCCTCCGCCTCCGCCGCCGGCGCCCCATGCCTCCGCCTTGACGGGAATGGCCTGGCCGGCCGTCGCGATGAGGTCGCATTGCGTGCCATAGGCGCAGACGGAAAAGCTGTAGGTGCCGGGCCCCCTGGTCCATGTGCCGTGGGTCCAGAGCGGTTTTCTGACGGCGGTGACGATACAGGTCCTATGCTGGCCAAAGCCGAGAAGCACGGTGCCGCCCGGACCGCAGTCCCCGCCGACCATAATCGTGTACTGGGCGAGATTGGTCCCGCTGCCGGTTCCCGGCGTGACGGAAACGCCATGCGTGCCCATAGACATGCTGACCGAGCCTGTCGTGCCGCCATTGCCGACGGAGACAGCGCGGTTCACGCCGTCGATCTGCAGATTGAAGCGTCCGGGATCGTTGGTCGGTATGATATGGATACTGACCGTCAGCCCGACGCCAAACCCCGCGGCGGCGCGATCGACCGGCACCGTCAGACTCAATAAAATTGTAATTACGGCTGCTGAAAATATGCGTGACAACTTCATATTTCCTCCAAATATCCGAGTAATACTTATACAAAAAACATGAAATTGGATGATTTCTATATGAATACTATCATGATTCCTTGCAGATAAAGGTCCTGTGGGCGAGTCTTCTGCCCCTCGCCGGCACACCCGTGCCGGGCGTATGAAGATGCCCATGACCCTGACCGACGCCACCATCGATCCCGCCGAAGTCGCCAAATTCTCCGCCATGGCGGCGGAATGGTGGGACCCGGCGGGCAAGTTCGCGCCGCTGCACAAGTTCAACCCGGTGCGGCTCCAGTTCATTCGCGATACGGCGGCGGCGCATTTCGGGCGCACCGGGCTGAAGGCCTTCGCGGGGCTCGCCCTGCTCGATATCGGCTGCGGCGGCGGGCTGCTGTGCGAGCCGATGGCGCGGCTGGGCTTTGCGGTGACCGGGGTCGATCCCTCCGAGAAGAACATCGGCACCGCCAGGGCGCATGCCGGGACGCTGCCGATCACTTATCGCGCGGCATCCGCCGAGGCGCTGGAAGCGGAGGGTGCGGCGTTCGACGTGGTCCTCAACATGGAGGTCGTCGAGCACGTCGCGGACCTCAAGGCCTATCTCCAGGCCTGCGCGAGGCTTGTGAAGCCCGGCGGCCTGACGATCGTGGCGACGCTGAACAGGACGCTCAAATCGCTGGCACTGGCCAAGATCGGGGCGGAGTACGTGTTGCGCTGGCTGCCGCCGGGCACGCATGACTGGAACAAGTTCGTCGCGCCGGCGGAACTCCGGAGGCTGCTTGAAGGTGCGGGGCTCAACCCGCTAAAAACACAGGGCGTGGCATTCGATCCGCTCAATTGGGACTGGCACTTGTCCGACGATGTAGACGTCAACTACATGGTCGTGGCGGGACGCTAGCGCTCAGTTGACGCCGTCGAGATCGGGCGGCAGCGGGGCGACGTCGACGCCCTCCTCCACCAGCTCCTTGGCTTCCTCGAGCGACGCTTCGCCGTAGATATGGCGTTCCTCGGCCTCGCCATAGTGGATCTTGCGCGCCTCTTCGGCGAAGTTCGGGCCGACATAGTCGGCGTTCTGCTGCACGTATTTCCGCAGGCCCGTCATGAACTGGCGCATCTTCTTGGCTTCGTCGGCGGTGATGGTCGATTTCCTGGCGGCCACCGAGACCGCCGGCGCCATGATCGCCTTCTCGACCTTGCGGGAATCGCAGACCGGACAGGTCAGCTTGCCGGTCCGGGACTGCGCGTCATAGGCGGCGGAGTCGCGGAACCAGCCTTCGAACTCATGGGCATTCCTGCACCGGAGATTGTAGACGATCACGCGCAAGCCTTTTTGCCGGTTCCGCTCCTCAAAGCACTTTATACGACGGATTCGCAAATGGGACGGACAATTCGCAATCCGCGTCCACGCGTCCTGCCCGTCCGTATTAACCAAGATGGTGCCATCGGCTGGGGAAGGGCGTGAGGGATCGGGCGGCTAAGGGCCGCGGAACGGCCGGTCGTGCTGCAGGTTCGGCACCCGGCTACGGGCGTCGACCACCGCCGCCGGATCGATCTGCGCGACGATGATGCCCGGCTCGGTGCCCGCTTCGGCCAGCACTTCGCCCCACGGCGCGACGATCAGCGAGTGGCCATAGGTCTTGCGGCCATTGGCGTGCGTGCCGCCTTGCGCCGGCGCGACGACGAACGCGCCGTTCTCGATGGCGCGGGCGCGCAGCAGCACATGCCAATGGGCCTTGCCGGTGGTCTCGGTGAAGGCGGACGGGGCGGTGAGCAGGAATGCACCCTTCTGCGCCAGGGCGCGGTAAAGTTGCGGGAAGCGCATGTCGTAGCAGATCGACAGACCGATCCTGCCCCAGGGCGTGTCTGCGAGCACCGCTTCGTCGCCGCCCGCAACGGTATTCGACTCGCGGTATTTCTCGCCCGAGGGCAGGTCGACGTCGAACAGATGGATCTTGCTGTAGCGCGCCGTGACGCGGCCCTTGGGATCGATCAGGAACTGGCGGTTGGCGGTCTTGGTCTCGCTGACCTTGATCGCCAGCGAACCGATCAGCAGCCAGATGCCGAGCTCCTCCGCCAGCGCGGCGAAGGCCGGGAGGGCCGGATCGTGCGCCTCGTCATAGCTCTGCGCCAGCTTGGCGCCGCCGTCGGGCGCCATGAGCGTGGTGTTCTCGGGCGTGGCGACGAACTGCGCACCCTGCCCATGTGCCTCGCGGATGAAGGCGGAGGTCGTACGGACGTTCTCCGCGATATCGTCGGAGGAGCGGAGCTGGACGCAGGCGGCTTTGAAAGCGGTCATGCGGCGATGATAGCGCGGATGTCAGCTCGCCAGAAGCGGGTCGAGCTTGCCCTGGCTTTCGAGTGCGTACAGGTCGTCGCAGCCGCCGACATGTTTCTCGCCGATGAAAATCTGCGGCACGGTGCGGCGGCCTTCGCTCTTGGCTTCCATCTCGCGGCGCGCATCGGAATCCATGAAGACGTCGATCTCGTCGAAGGTCGCGCCCTTCTTCTTGAGCAGCGCCTTGGCGCGCACGCAATAGGGACAGATCGGGGTGGTGTAGATCTTGACGTTGGACATCGCGGGCGACTCGGCAGCACCTTTCCGTGACAGTTACATCATATCGCCGGCACGCGACCGGACAACGCGGGCGAGCGCCAAAACCAGCACTTTCGCCGCGCCTGCGCGCTTTAGCGCACGGGCGCAGGCTTCGACGGTCGCGCCCGTGGTCAGCACGTCGTCGACCAGCAGGATATTACGCCCGGCGATGGCCGATTTGTGGCGGGGCGGAATCTTGAACGCCCCCAACATGTTGCGCCGCCGCGCCTTGGCCGAGGTCATGGCGCCCTGGCTGGGCGTGGCACGGGCCCGGCGCAAGGCGAAAAGGTCGGCGGTCTTGCCGCTCAGGCGGGCCAAGGCGCGCGCGAGTTCCGCCGACTGGTTGTAGCGCCGCGACCACAAGCGCCCCGGATGCAGCGGAACCGGCAGGATCAGATCGGCCTCGTCGAGCAGAGCGCGCCCGCCGCGCTCCAGCCAGCGCGAAAAGCCCGGAACGAGATCGAGGCGATCGCCGTGCTTGAAGGCCAGAAGCGGGCCGCGGCTCGCCGCATCGTAGCGCATGACGGCGCGGGCCTTGTCGAAGGCGGGCGGGTCGGCGTGGCAGGCGGCGCACAGCGTCTCGCCGCCCATGTCGAAATCGAACGGCAGGCCGCAGCAGCCGCACATCGGCCCTTCGAGGAAGCGCACGTCCTGCCAGCACTTGGCACAGAGCGCCCCAGGCTCGGCGACCTGGGTGCGGCAGGCGATGCACATCGGCGGGAAGACGAGGTCGAGGGCGGCCCGTGCCGCGCGCTTGAGGCCGCCCTGCAATCCCCCGCTCATGGCGCTAGACTAGCGCAATGGACGTTCCGCGCATATTCGATTCCAAGGCGCTCGCGCTGCACCGTGAACGGGCGCGGCGGATCGGCGGCGACGCGTTCCTGCTGCGCGAAGCGGAAGCCGGGCTCGCCGAACGGCTCGGCGGCGTGCTGCGCGGCTTCGCGGCGCGGACGGAGCTGGCGCTCGACGGCGCGGAAAATTTTGCGGCGGCGCCGGAGTCGCTCGACCTCGTGACCAGCGCCCTTGCCTTGCATGCGGTCAACGACCTGCCGGGCGTGCTGGTGCAGGTGCGACGCGCGCTCCGGCCCGATGGACTGTTCCTGGGCGCCCTGTTCGGCGGCGAGACCTTGACCGAATTGCGCCAGTCCCTGGCAGCGGCCGAGATCGCGGTGCTGGGCGGCGTCAGTCCGCGGGTGGCGCCCTTCGCCGACGTGCGCGAGCTCGGCGGCCTGCTGCAGCGCGCCGGCTTCGCGCTGCCCGTTGCCGATGTGGAGCGGACCGTCGTGCGCTATCGCGATTTCGGCGGGCTGGTGCGCGACCTGCGCGCGATGGGCGAGACCAATGCGCTGGTGGAGCGGTCGCGCAAGCCGATGCCCCGCGCCCTGCTCGCCGCCGCCTGGGCGCACTATGCGGAGCATTTCACCGATCCCGACGGACGGCTGCGCGCCACCTTCGAGATCGTCTACCTGACCGGCTGGGCGCCGCATGCGAGCCAGCAGACGCCGCTGAAGCCCGGCAGCGCGACGGCCCGGCTGGCCGACGTGCTGGGCGCGCGCAAGAGCTGAGCCCCGGCTAGAACGCGTTCGAGAGGTTCTGGAAGAAGGTCGTCAGGCTGGTGCCGATGGCGCTAACGGCGGTGAAGATCACGATCGAGATGATGCTCGCGATCATGGCATATTCGATCGCCGTGGCACCGCTCGCGTCGGCCGCAAGCCGGCTCAGAGCAGATCGCGCAGCATGGGGATGAGCGGCAGGTCGGCCGCCGGCATCGGATATTGCGTCAGCTCCCGCGGCAGCACCCATTTGAGCGCGCTGTGCTCGCGCGGCACCGCGATCCCCTCCCAGCGGCGGCAGACATAGAGCGGCATCAGGAGCTGGAAATCCGGGTAGGCGTGCGAGGCGAAGGTGAAGGGCGCGAGACATGGCTCCTTGACCATGATTCCCAATTCCTCGGCGAGCTCGCGGATCAGCGCCTCTTCGGGCCGCTCGCCCGGCTCGACCTTTCCGCCCGGAAATTCCCATAGTCCTGCCATCGCTTTCTGTGGCGACCGCTGCGCGATGAGAACGCGGCCGTCCGGATCGATCAGCGCGCAGGCGACCACCAGAACGAGCCTCGCACCCATGCGTTCCATGATCTCCGCCCAGCCCTAAGGTTGGATTAAGATTTATCAGCGGTTTTGACGGAGGTCGAACGCAAATTCCACCGGCGCTCAGCCCTGGGCGGCTGCGCGTTCGAACCGTGAAGGTCCGAACACATAGGCCTCCGGCTCGACAACCGTGCGGCGGAAGAAATCGCCGATCATCGTCATGACCTGCGGCACCACCTTTGGATGATTGGCGAAGCCATGCGGAAAGCCGGCGAAGAGATGCAGATCGACCTTGCCGCCGGCTTCGCGCACGCGCGCTTCGTAGGCGCGCGACGTGTCGACCGGAACGATCCTGTCGGCGTCGCCGTGCAGCAGCATGACCGGCGGCAGGCCGGGTCCGACATGCGCGATGGGGCTGGCGAGCGCGGCCATGCCGGCGGAAATCTCCGCGCCGGGCAGCACCGCCGCCGGGACGCCGCCCGATGGCCTTGCGTCGCCGAGATAAAAGAGCACCGGCGGATAGATCGCCGCGACGGCCGCCACGGCGGCGGAGATGCCGCCCGCGCCCTCGGGCGGGTCGAGCCGTTCGTCGTCGCCGCTGCCGGCCGCGAGCAGCGCCAGATGACCGCCGGCGGAATGGCCTTCCAGGCAAAGCTTGTCCGGATCGAAACCGAGTTCGGCGGCGTGCGAACGCATCCATCTGAGCGCCCGTTTCACGTCGTGGATCTGCGCCGGAAAGCGCGCCTCGCCGACCAGCCGGTATTCGGATGCGACGGCGACGAATCCCTGCGCGGCGAGTGCCTGGGCGTGCGGCGCCAGCATCGTCTTGCTGCCGCGCGCCCAGGCGCCGCCATGAAGCAACAGGACGGCGGCGCCGTTTGCGGCCCCGGAGCGACGATAGATATCGAGCGCCAACGGCCGTTTGCCGGCATCGGCAAAGACGATGTCGCGCTGCGTGTCCATCTCAGCTGCGATAGCTGCCATTGATATCGATGTAGCCATGGGTGAGGTCGCAGGTCCAGACGCGCGACTTGCCCTTGCCGAGGCCCAGGTCGACCGCGATCTCGACCTCCCGGCCCTTCACCGCCTTGGTCGCGGCAGCTTCGTTGTATTTCGCGGCGCGCGCGCCAGCCTCGGCGACGACTTGGGTGCCGAAGCTGATCTTGAGCTTGTCGCGGTCGGCGGGTTCGCCGGCCTTGCCGACGGCCATCACGATGCGACCCCAATTGGCGTCCTCGCCCGCGATGGCGGTCTTCACCAGCGGCGAGTTCGCGATGGCGAGCGCGATACGCTTGGCCGAGCCGTCGGACTCGGCGCCCGTCACGTCGATGCGGATGAGCTTCTGCGCGCCCTCGCCGTCGCGCACCACCTGGAGCGCCAGATCGAGCAGGACCTTGTCGAGCGCCCGGCGGAATTCGTTCAGCCGCTTGTCGGACGCTTTGGCGATCGCGGGATGCGCCGCGCCCTTGCCGGTTGCGAACAGGAGCAGCGTATCGCTGGTCGAGGTGTCGCTGTCGACGGTGATCGCATTGAACGAGGTCGACACGCCGGCGGTCAGCAGGTCCTGCAGCACGGAAGCCGGAAGCTTCGCGTCGGTGAAGACGAAGGACAGCATCGTCGCCATGTCGGGCGCGATCATTCCCGAGCCCTTGGCGATGCCGTTGATCGTCACGCGTTTGCCGTCGATGGTGGCCTGCGCCGTGGCAAGCTTGGGGTAGGTGTCCGTCGTCATGATCGCCTCGGCCGCGGCACGCCAGCCGCCCGCGGCGCCCGCTTCTGCCAACGGGCCGAGAATCCGGGTGATGCGGCCGGCCGGCAGCGGTTCGCCGATGACGCCCGTCGAGGCGAGGAAGACCTCGCCCGGCTTGCAGCCGACGATGGCGGCGGCGGATTCGGCGACTTGGCGCGCGCCCTCCATGCCGGCCTTGCCGGTGAAGGCGTTGGCGTTGCCACTGTTGACCACCAGGGCACGGGCGCCGGCGCCTGCGAGGCCCGCCCTGCACCAGTCCACAGGGGCGGACGCGGTACGGGATTTCGTGAAGACGCCGGCAACCTGGGTGCCCTCGGCAAACACCGCGAGCAGGACGTCGGTGCGGTCTTTGTAGCGGATCCCGGCCTCGCCGGTCGCCAGCCGGACGCCCGCCAGCGGAGGCAGGCTCGCAATGCTCTTGGGCGCCAGAGGCGAAACGGCATGACCTGCGGAGGCTTTGGCCGCCTTGGCCGCTACGGACGCCTTGCCCTTCGCCATGGAACCTGCCTCCAAATCGGGCGCGCATGTGACCCGAAACGCCTGATTTGACAAGGGGGTGAGCCGTTCTTATCTCTCCCGCGCGGCTGCCTTGCCGGTTCGGCAGGGCGCGCCCGCCTTTTCCGGCTTTGTTAAGAGGATTTCATGCTGGGTTTCAGCGGCATCGCACAGCGCATCTTCGGCTCGTCCAACGAGCGGAAGATCAGGCAATTCAAGGCCAAAGTGGCCGAGATCAACGCGCTCGAGCCGCAATTCGTCCCCAAGACCGACGACCAGCTGCGGGCAATGACCGCCCATTTCCGGGAACGGCTGGCCAAGGGCGAGACGCTGGAGGACCTGCTGCCGGAAGCCTTCGCGACCGTCCGCGAGGCGGCCAAGCGGACGCTGGGCCAGCGGCATTTCGACGTGCAGCTGATCGGCGGCATGGTGCTGCACGGCGGCAACATCGCCGAGATGAAGACCGGCGAAGGCAAGACCCTGGTCGCCACCTTGCCCGTCTACCTGAACGCGCTGGCCGGCGAGGGCGTGCATGTCGTGACGGTGAACGACTATCTCGCCAAGCGCGACGCCGAGTGGATGGGCCAGGTCTACCGCTTCCTCGGCCTCTCGGTCGGCTGCATCGTGCACGGCCTGACCGACGAGGAGCGCAAGCAGGCCTACAATGCCGACGTGACCTACGGCACGAACAACGAGTTCGGCTTCGACTATCTGCGCGACAACATGAAGTATTCGATCGCGACGATGAGCCAGCGCGGCCATTCCTATGCGATCGTCGACGAGGTGGACTCGATCCTGGTCGACGAGGCGCGCACGCCGCTGATCATCTCCGGCCCGACCGACGACCTGACGGCCATGTATGTCGCGGTCGATGCGATGATCCCCTCTCTCCGCCGTCCCGGCACCAAGAAGATCAAGAACCGCGACGGCAAGGAGGAGCTCGAGGACAAGGGCGACTATGAGCTCGACGAGAAGTCGCGCCAGGTGACGCTGACCGAGGCGGGCAACGAGCACATGGTCGAGCTGCTGCGCGGCGCGGGCCTGCTGGAGACCGGCGACCTCTACGACATCGAGAACATCTCGGTCGTGCATCACGTGAACCAGGCGCTGAAGGCGCACACGATCTTCCAGAAGGATCGCGACTACATCGTCAAGGACGGCAAGATCGTCATCATCGACGAATTCACCGGCCGCATGATGGAAGGGCGGCGCTACTCCGAAGGGCTGCACCAGGCGCTGGAAGCCAAGGAGCATGTCGAGGTCCAGCCCGAGAACGTGACGCTCGCCTCGATCACCTTCCAGAACTATTTCCGGCTCTACGACAAGCTGGCGGGCATGACCGGCACGGCGCTGACCGAGGCTGCCGAATTCATGGACATCTACAATCTCGACGTCATGGAAGTGCCGACCAACGTGCCGGTGCAGCGCAAGGACGCCGATGACGAGGTCTATCGCACCGCCGACGAGAAGAACGACGCGATCGTCAAGCTGGTCGAGGAATGCCGCGTCAAGGGCCAGCCGGTGCTGGTCGGCACGACCTCGATCGAGAAGTCCGAGCAGCTGTCCGAGCTGATGAAGAAGCGCAAGATCCAGCACTATGTGCTGAACGCGCGCTATCACGAGCAGGAAGCGGCCATCGTGGCGCAGGCCGGCGTGCCGGGCGCGGTCACCATCGCCACCAACATGGCGGGCCGCGGCACCGACATCCAGCTCGGCGGCAATGCCGAGATGCGCATCCGCACCGAGCTCGGCGGCATCGTCGACGAAAACGAGCTGGCGCGCCGCACCGACCAGATCCGCGCGGAAGTCAGGACGGACAAGGACAAAGTGCTGGCAGCCGGCGGGCTCTACATCATCGGCACCGAGCGGCACGAAAGCCGCCGCATCGACAACCAGCTGCGCGGCCGTTCGGGCCGCCAGGGCGATCCGGGCGCGTCGAAGTTCTTCCTGTCGCTGCAGGACGACCTGATGCGCATCTTCGGCTCGCAGCAGATGGACACGATCCTGACGCGACTGGGCCTGGAGAAGGGCGAGGCGATCGCCCATCCCTGGGTCAACAAGGCGCTGGAGAAGGCACAGCAGAAGGTCGAGGCGCGCAACTTCGAGATCCGCAAGAACATCCTCAAATACGACAACGTGCTCAACGACCAGCGCAAGGTGATCTTCGAGCAGCGCCGCGAGATCATGTCGGCGGACGACGTGAGCGACCAGATCGCCGAGTTCCGCGCCGAAGTGGTCGGCGATCTCGTCGCCAGCCACATCCCCGAGCGCGCCTATGCCGAGCAGTGGGACGCGGCCGGCCTGCACGACGAGATCGCGCGGATCTTCGGCGTCGACCTGCCCATCGTCGACTGGACCAAGGAAGAAGGCATCGCCGACGAAGAGGTGCGCGAGCGCATCCAGAGCGCGGTCGACAAGCGCGCCGCGGCCAGGGCGGCGGAGATCGGCAGCGACATGATGCGCTATGCCGAGAAGGCGATCCTGCTGCAGACTCTCGACCACGACTGGCGCGAGCACATCATCCATCTCGATCATCTGCGCCAGTATGTCGGCCTGCGCGGCATCGGCCAGCGTGACCCGCTGATCGAGTACAAGAGCGAAGCCTTCGCGCTGTTCGAGAGCCTGCTCGGCAAGATGCGCACCGAAGTGATCCGCCAGATCATGCATGTGCAGATCCAGAGTGAGCCGCCGCCGGAACTGGTCGATCCGTCGCCGCTCTCGATGCGCGCGTCGCATATCGACCCGCTGACCGGCGAGGACGAATTCGCCAACCAACCACCGCCGGCGCAAGGGCCGCGCGCCGTGTTCCGCGACCGCGAGGTGCCGGTCGACCCCAACGATCCCAAGACCTGGGGCAAGGTGCAGCGCAACGCCCCCTGCCCCTGCGGCTCGGGCCGCAAATTCAAGCATTGCCACGGAGCGCTTGTTTGACCGCCGCAGGCATGGCGACCCATTGCGCTCCAGGGCATTCGCACCATGCGGCATGACTACAAGCAGGACGGCGAGGCCGTCTGGATCGACTTGCACGATCCGACGCAGCAGGAGATCGAGGACGCGCGCGAGTTCTGCGGCCTGCACATCCCCACCCGTGCCGCGCTCGACGAGATCGAGACCTCGAGCCGGATGCAGGCCAGCGGCGACATCCTGACGCTCAGCCTGCCGATCACGCCCTATCATCCCGGCCAGGAGCCGGTCTCCGCGCCGATCGGCTTCGTGCTGACGCCCAAGCTGCTGGTCAGCGTGCGGTTCGACGAACTGCATACCTTCCACAAGGTCGGCGAGCGGATATCGCAGAGCAAGACCGACTACAGCGCGGCGCAGGTCTTCGCCGAGATCGTCGAGGCGATCGTGGACTACAGCGCCGACAAATTGGAGACCATCAAGGCCGACACCCGTGCCTGCTCCGGCAAGGTCTTCCACCGCACCGTGCAGGGGCGCCGCGACGTCAAGCGCAAGGCGCAGATGCTGCGCGAGACCCTGGTCCATCTGGGCGACATGGAGGAGCGGCTCTCCGAGCTGCGCGAGACCCTGCTGGCGCTGCAGCGGGCGATCCCCTTCGTCCTCGACCGCGCCAAGAGCTGGATCGGCGACGACATCGCGGCGCGGCTGAAAACCGCCGCCGCAGACGTCCAGTCGCTCGACGATTTCGAGACCCACCTGACGGACAAGGTGCAATTCCTGCTCGACGCGACGCTGGGTTTCATCAACACCGAGCAGAACGACATCTTCAAGGTGCTGACCATCGCCTCGATCGTCGGCATCCCGCCGACCTTCTTCGCCGGCGTCTACGGCATGAACTTCCACAACATGCCGGAGCTGGGCTGGACCTATGGCTATGCGTTCGGCTGGGGCGTCATCCTGCTGAGCACGCTCATCCCGATCGCCTGGTTCAAATGGCGCGGTTGGTGGTAAGGCGGGGCTGACGCGGCGGAGCCCCTTCCCGTTTCGCCCGCGCCGGACCAACATGCGGCATCCCGGGAGGCCGCCATGAAACCGTTCCAGATCGAAGTGCCGCAAGCGACGCTCGATGCGATCCTTGCCAAAGTCCGCGCCTATGAATGGCATGAGATGCCGCGCGGCGATGGCCTCGAGGGCAGCTGGGCCTATGGCGCCAATCTCGATTTCCTGCGGGAGCTGTGTGCCTACTGGACCTCCGGCTATGACTGGCGCAAGGCCGAGGCGGCGCTGAACCGCTTTCCGCAGTTCAGCGCGGCGGTCGAGGATATCGACCTGCATTTCTACCGCGAGACGGGATCGGGCGCGGCGCCGAAGCCGCTGATCCTCAGCCATGGCTGGCCGGGTTCGGTGTTCGAATTCCAGCACATCATCGACACGCTGGCGCATCCCGAACGGCATGGTGGCGACGAGAAGGACGCCTTCACCGTCGTGGTGCCGTCCCTGCCCGGCTATGGCTGGTCGGGCAAGCCCGGGCGCCCGATCGGGCCGCGGCGCACGGCGGCGCTGTTCGACACGCTGATGACCGAGGTGCTGGGCCTGCCGAACTACATCGCGCAGGGCGGCGACTGGGGCAGCTCGATCTCGGCCTACATGTCCTATGAGGGCAAGGGCTGCCGCGCGGCGCATCTCAACATGATGGGCTGGTTCTCGCCCGGCGTGGCGCCGCAGAGCGAGGAGGAGAAGGCGTTCGCCGCCAAGGCCGGCGCGCTGTTCCAGGCCGAGGGCGCCTATTTCCTCGAGCAGACGACCAAGCCGCAGACGCTGTCCTACGGGATGATGGATTCGCCGGTGGGCGTCGCCGCCTGGATCGTGGAGAAATTCCACGGCTGGTCCGACACGCGCAAGGGCTTCGAGAATGCCTATACGAAGGACCAGCTGCTGACCAATGTGATGATCTATCTGGTGACGCGGACCTTCAATACCGCGACCTGGATGTATCGCGGCCGCGCCGAGGAGGTATTCCTGAACCCGCTGCCGCAGGGCGCGCGGTTGACCAAGCCGACGGGGATCGCGGCGTTTCCGGTCGACCTCATCCCCTTTCCGCCGCGAAGCCAGGTGGAGCGCTCGATGAACGTGGCGCGCTGGGACCAGTTCGAGGAGGGCGGCCACTTCGCGGCGCTGGAACGGCCGGACGACCTGGTGGCGAGCATCAGGGGATTTGCGAGAGGACTGGGATGAAGCCACCTCCCCGCGCCGTGGGGAGGTTGGATCAGGCGAGAAGATTTCTTCCCATCGCGAGATATTTCTCGCGGCGTTCGTTGCGCAATTCGTCGCCCGGCACGCGGTCCATCTCGGCGATGGCGCGGGCGATCTGCTCGCCGACATTGAGGATGGCCTCGTCCGGCGCGCGATGGGCGCCGCCCACGGGCTCGGGAATGATCGCGTCGATCACCTTGAGCTGCAGGCAGTCCTGCGCCGAGATCCGCATCGCGGCGGCGGCGTCCTGCGCCTTCTCCGGCTTGCGCCACAGGATCGAGGCGCAGCCCTCGGGCGAGATCACCGAATAGACCGAGTGCTCCAGCATCAGCACGCGGTTCGCCGTGGCGATGGCGAGCGCGCCGCCCGAGCCGCCCTCCCCGATGATGGTCGAAACGAATGGCACCCGGATCTCGAGGCCGGCCTGGGTCGAGCGCGCGATGGCCTCGGACTGGCCGCGCTCCTCCGCCGCGACGCCGCTATAGGCGCCCGACGTGTCGACCAGGCTGATCACCGGCAGGCCGAAGCGGTCGGCCATCTGGAACAGGCGCTCGGATTTGCGGTAGCCCTCCGGCATCGCCATGCCGAAATTGTGCTTCAGGCGCGACTTGGTGTCGTTGCCCTTCTCATGGCCGAGCACCGCCACGGCGCGGCCGCGGAAGCGCGCCAGCGCTGCGACGATGGCATGGTCGTCGCCGAAGCTGCGGTCGCCGGCGAGCGGCGTGAACTCGTCGAACAGACCACGCGCATAATCGGAGAAGTGCGGACGGCCGGGATGGCGTGCAACCTGGACCTTCTGCCATGGCGAGAGCTTGGCGTAGGTGTCCTTGATCAGGCCATCGGCACGGGTCTGCAGGCGGCCGACCTCGGCGTCGATCTGCATCGCCGGGTCTTCCTCGGCGAGCTTGCGCAGCTCGACGATCTTGCCCTCCAGCTCGGAGATGGGACGTTCGAAGTCGAGATAGGTGTGCATGGGTTCCCGATGAAAATGGCGGAAAACAGGGGTTTTCCGCCCGGCTCGGCCGTGGTCCATCCCTGATATGCGGATTTGTGGTCACAAATCCAGTGGGCGCATCGTCTTATGGTTTGTAACGCCGGGAACGGACAATGGGTGTCAGGCTGGGATTGGGGTTTCTGGGGCTGTTCCATCTGGCGAACGGTCTCACCATGCTGCTGTGGCCGGCGTGGTGGGCGGCGGTGGTGGTGCATCTGAACGCGCCAGATCATCTGCACCATCACTTCATCACCGATATCGGATTGGCTTTCGCCGCGAGCGGCATCGGGATGCTGCTGGGCGCGCGACGCGGCGCATCGCGCGCGGCCTATGCGGCGGCAGGCGCGGCCTGGCCCCTGCTCCACGGCCTGCTCCATGTCGAGGAATGGATCGCGATAGGGCCGCCCGTCGCGGCCGGCGACCGGATCAGCGAAGGCGTGGGCGTGATCCTGGCTGGCATCGCCGGCGCGGTGCTCGCCTGGCTGCGCCTGCGCGACAAACGAGGAGATGTGTGATGCTCAAATGGTTCCTGCACCGCTATGTGCGCCGCATGGAGGCGCATTACGGCTATGATGCGACCTATATGCACGAGATGCTCGACACCTCGACGGCTGGGTTCCGCCGCTTCATGAAGATGCAGATGGCGGGCGGCGGCTGGCGCGGCGACGCGCCGCGTGACCCGTGGTGCGCCGCCGGCATCGCCGCCGCACTCGTCGAGGATTGCGGCCCCTGCGTGCAGATCGCGACCGACATGGCGATAGAGGCGGGGATGAAGGCGGAGGTGATCGGCGCCCTGCTCCGTCGTGCACCGACCGATTCCGATGCGCAGCTCGGCTTCGACTATGGCCGCGCCTTGCTCAATGGCAGCGCGGACCTCGACGAACTGCGCGAGACCGTCGCGACGCGCTGGGGCAAGACGGCATTGCTCGCGCTGTCGCTGCGGGCGATGACCGCGCGCAACTATCCGGTGCTCAAACGCGCGCTCGGCCACGCCAAGACCTGCCAACGCGTGCGTGTCGGCAAGGACGAGGTTGCGGTCAACCAGATGCTGAAGGCGGCATGACGAGGCTCGATACTTTCCAGGCGCAGCGCCCGCACCTGCTCTCCATCGCCTATCGCATGCTGGGCGAGATGGGTGCGGCGGAGGATGTGGCGCAGGAGGCCTGGCTGCGCTGGGAGCGTGCTGCCGGCGCGGAAATCCGGGATCCGCGCGCCTGGCTGTCGGCCGTGACGGTGCGGCTGGCGCTCGATGCGCTGCGCAAGGCGCGGGCGCGGCGCGAGACCTATGTCGGGCCCTGGCTGCCCGAGCCGCTGCTGCCCGACGATATGCGGGCGCTGGCGGCCGATGCGCCCGCAGCGCGCGCCGACCTGGCATCGGATCTGTCGCTGGCGCTGCTGCATGTGCTGGAGCGGTTGTCGCCCGAGGAGCGCGCGGCGCTGATCCTGCACGACGCGTTCGACTGCGACTACGCAACCATCGCGCAGACGCTGGAGAAAAGCGAAGCCGCCTGCCGCAAGCTGATATCGCGGGCGCGCGAACGGGTGCGCGAGGGCCGGCCGCGCTTCCAAGCGTCTGCCGAACAGCACCGCGACCTGCTTACGCGCTTCGCCAAGGCCAGCGCGTCGGCCGACGAGGTGGAGCTGATGGCGCTGCTGGCGCCGGACGCCATCGCCTTTACCGACGGCGGCGGCCGCGTCGCGGCGGCGCTCAACCCCATCCATGGCGCGGACAGGATCGCGCGCTTCGTCATCGGCCTGGGACGGAAATTCTACACCGGCGTGCCGATCGAAATGACCGCGACCGAGATCAACGGTCGTCCTGGCCTCGTCCTGCGCGGACAGGACACGTTGTTCGGCGCCCTCACCATCGAAAGCGACGGTACGCGCATCACTGCGCTCTATGCGGTGCGCAATCCGGACAAGCTCCAGCGCGTGCCGGCCGCTACTGGCCGCCCGCCAGCGACGCATACGACGCCGTGACGTGGGTCGAGCTCTGGCCGAAGAACATCACGGTCTGCGTCGCGTCGTCGGACGTCGCGTTCCAGACATAACGCGTTCCGGGCTTCTCGACCGTGGCGACGACCTTGCCGGTCGCATCATAGGATACGAGCGCCAGCGAGACGCGGTTGTCGAGATAGCTGTAAGCCCAGGTCGTGATGCCCTTGTAGTGGACGACGGGGCATTCGCCGGCCTGCGCGCCGTTGTTGGGGTTGGGAACGCAGGTCACTTTGAGCCCGGCCGGGACGTTCGCCGGATGGGTGGACGGCGGAACGTTTTCGATCGAGAGCCTGTTGGGATCGTCGGCCGATGCGGGCGACGCCAGCGCGAAAAGTCCCGCAGCGACCAGAGCGAAAGAGAATGCCTTCATGGTGTCCCTCCGATACAGGAAAACAGAAGACATGATGTCGGCGGCGAGGCGGATCAGCAAGTACAGAACATGCGAATGCTTGGTCTTCGCAGCCTATTTTTGGCTCAATCGGCGCCCGTCAGGCGGCGGAAGAACATGGAGACGAGCTGCGACAGCACCCCGAGCACTGCGAGCGACAGCCCGACGATGACGTCGACCACCGTGTCGCTGCCGACGCTGGCGCTTGCCTGACCGGTGCCGGAGCGCACGATGCGGTTCAGCGCGCCCTCGGTGCCCTGGTAGACGGCCTGGAGCAGCGTGTCGGTCGTGGATTGCGCATCGTCGGCCTGGGTCGGTGGCTCCTGCGGCCCGGGCGCCGGCGCGCCCGCGACGACGTGGTGGCGGTGCATGCGCTGGCCCACGGTCGCGTCGAGGATGTGCTTTGTGATGACGTAGGACGACGCCAGCGTGAGCAGGCCCACCAGCACGAAGAGGATGCGGCTGGCGCGGATGCGCTCGCTGAACAGGAGCGCGGTCGAGACGATGAACAGGACCGCCGCCGCGGCCTCGATCAGGATGCGCATAGGACCCTCCCCCAATTCCGCCAGGTACGGTCAGCTTCCGGCGCGGGGCATCGTCCTCCACTGAAGAGCCGGCGGCAAGGCCGTGGTGATACGCTGCCACCCAAGCAAACCCGTCATCCCTCTCGCAGCGCTTCGCGCTGCTCGGCCGGGGATGACAGTGGGTGTGTTATTTCCCTTTGTCCCTGATCATCGCCATCTGCTTGACGATCACCTCGGCCTGGCGGATCGAGGCCGCGTCGATCAGGACACCTCCCAACGAGGCGGCACCGCTGCCGGTGCTATGGGCATCCTTCATCGAATCCAAGATCGCCTGGGCGCGCGCGACTTCCTTTTCCGGCGGCGTGAAGATCTCGTTGGCGAGCTCGACCTGGCTGGGATGGATCGCCCATTTGCCTTCACAGCCGAGGATCGCGGTGCGATTGGCCTGGGCACGGAAGCCGTCGGGATCCTGGTAGTCGCCGAACGGACCGTCGATCGCGACGAGGCCGTGCGCCCGCGCCGCCTGCACCAGCTTGAACAGCGGGTAGTGCCACAGGTCGTTCCAGTGTCGCGCCCGTGCGCCGGCGTCATCCTTGTCGGTGAGCATCACATAGTCGGCGTTGCCGCCGCCGATGTTCGTGGTGCGCATGCCCTGGCTGGCGGCGTAGTCGGCGGCGCCGAAGTGCAGGGTCTCCATCCGCTTCGAGGACGCGGCGATCTCATCGATGTTCTTGAGGCCGAGGACGGATTCGATGATGACCTCCAGCCCGATCTTCTTCTTGCGGCCGGCGGCGGCGGAGCACTGGGTGATCAGCCAGTCGATGGCGTAGACGTCTTTCGCGTTGGCGACCTTGGGGATCATGATGGCGTCGAGCGCCTCGCCGCCCTTCTCCACCAGGGCGATCACGTCGCGATAGCACCAGCCGGTGTCGAGACCGTTGATGCGGACGGTGACGATCTTGCCCTTCCAGTCGACGTCGTTGAGCGCCGCCACCACGTTGTCGCGCGCCTTGTCCTTGTCGGTGGGGGCGACCGCATCCTCGAGGTCGAGGCAGATGCAATCGGCGGCGCCGGCGGCCGCTTTCTCGAAGAAAGCGGTCTTGGACCCCGGCACGAAAAGCTTGGAGCGGTAGATGCGCACGGGCGCCTGGCGTTCGATGGTGGTGAAACTCACGGAAAGGCCCTCCAATTCCGCGCAACCGTGGCGCGGCCGTCCGATGGCGTCAACCGCGCCAGCGCCGCATGGCCGATGCCAGAGCGCCGCCGGTCTGCGGCGCGGCGATGCCCGCGAGCTGGCGGCGGAAGACCTTCTTCTCGCCATTCGCGCGCAGGAAACCGGCGAGCTTCTCGCGCTCCGGCGACCGCGCGGCAAATCCCGCGACGACCTCCTGCGCCTGGCGCAGGTTGAAGTCGACATAGTCGGCGTATTTCGGATTGACCCAGAAACTGTCCTCGCCGATGTGGAAGGTGAGATGCGGGGTGGTGAGCATCAGGAAGCGCCCGGCCAGCGCCGCAAGATTGAACAGCAGGCTGCGCATCACCATGCCGGCGCCGACGCAGGCGTTGCTCTTGACGAAAGCGGGATAGAGCCGCGCCGGAAAGACGAAGCAGTCGAAGCCGGGGTGATCCTTGCCGTAGTCGGCGAACATCAGGGCAAGGTCCCGGGCGTCGCCGGGCTGGCGCGGGATCACGCGGCGGTTGACGGTGATGACGTCATAGCCTTCCGCGATGAGCCTGGCGATGCTGCGGTAGAAATGCGGCAGCAGATGGATGTCGGAGTTCGTGAAGATCACGAACTCCTCGCCGTCCGCCGCGCCGATGTCGGCGGCGACGCCCAGATCGATGCTGTCGAACAGAAGCGGCAAGGGTCGCGGATGCTTGAAGGGAGCGACATCGCCCGCCATCCGCGTGAGCCCGGGAACCGCGAGGCAATCGGGTGGCACGATATGGCCCTCATCGGCCAGCGTCACGCAGACACAGCGGGTTGCGATGTCGGGCGCGGCCGCGGCAGCGATGCGGATGGTCTCGAAGGTGATCGCCTGCACCTCGGTGTTGAACGGCGTCGAGCGGTCGACATAGGGGTGCACGATGTGCCGGAAGCGGACGTTGCGCGGGCCGTCCGCGAAACGCGGCAGATCGGCGAGCAGCTCCTTCCGATCCTGCCGGAAAAAGGATGGTGTGAGCTGGGGCAATGAGGGTCCGTCGTGAGGTTGCGGCGGCGCCGGCGCGGGCGGGAAACTGCCATCGCGCGGCGGCGCGATCAAGCGGGCGGCTTGCGCCGCCGCCGGCCGAGCGGGTGCGCGTCGTCCACCACGGCGGCGAGGCGATCCCTGGCAACATGGGTGTAGATCTGCGTCGTCGCGATGTCGGAATGGCCGAGCAGCGTCTGGACGGAACGCAGGTCGGCGCCGCCTTCGACCAGATGGGTCGCGAAGGCATGCCTGAGGACATGCGGGGAGAGCTTGTCCGGATCGATGTTCGCGGCCAGCGCCAGCGCTTTGAGCATCTGGTGGCAGCGGCGGCGCGTGATGTGTCCCTCCGCCGCGCGGCTGCAGAACAGGAAGCGTTCGGCGTGGGCGCGGCGCGGGCCCTGCGGCAGGAAGGCGTCGCGGGCCGTCATATAGGCCGCGATCGCCTCGCGGGCGGGATCGTTGAGCGGGACGAGACGCTCCTTCTGCCCCTTGCCCTTCACCAGCAGGAAGCCGTCGCGGTTGCGCGCCGCCGACACCGGAAGCGTGAGCAGCTCGGACACCCGCAGGCCCGACGCATAGAGCATCTCGACCATGCAGAGCAGTCGCAGACCTTCGGGCGTCTCTCCCGCCTGGACACGCGCGGCGACGATCAGCGCATCCATGTCATCGCGCGAGAGGACCTTGGGCAGCGGCCTCTCGCGGCGCGGCGCCTCGATCGCCGTGGTCGGATCGTCCTTGCGGACGCCGTCGGTATAGAGAAAGCCGTAGAACTGGCGCAGGGCCGAGAGGCGGCGGGCCTGGGTCGAGCCCGCGGCGCCGGATCGCGACAGGACTTCCAGATAAGCCTTGACGTCGTCGCGGGCAGCGCTGCGCACGCTGCCGCCCCTACCGGCGCGATGCGCGACGAAGTCGAGCAGGTCGCGGCGATAGGCGGCCAGGGTGTTGATGCTCGCGCCCCGCTCCGCCCCCATCATGTCGAGGAAGGATTCGATCAGCGCGGCATCGTCGGCCTTCATAGCGGCGACAGCGCCAGCGCCTCGACCGCGAGCGCCCGGGCGTCGGCGGTCAGCCCGGCCCGGTCCAGCGCGCGGACGCAGGCGATGAGGACACTGGGCGACAGGCCGCGTGGGCCGCCGTCGCCGACGAGGGCGAGCACGCGCAGCGCGACCTCGCCCCGACGACCGGGCTGCGCGGCGGCGTCCCGCAGCATAGCCAGTTCGGCATCCGGCGGACGGCGCGTGACGCTTGCCCACGGCAAGGCCTCGAAAGCGGCCGCCAGTGTCTGCGCCTGGGGTGAGATCGGGCGACCGAGCGCGTCGCTCAAGCCGAGCGCGAGCGCGGCCAGCGGGCTGGGATCTTTCTGCGGCGTCGCGTTGATCGTGAGCCAGGAAATCGCGCGCTGCGCCGCGGCGTCGCGGGCGGCCGTCGGCGCGGCCAAGTCGATCAGAACCAGAAAGGCTTCGCGCTCGATGCTGTCGGGTGCGCCCGCATACCAGCCGGCGGCGGCATCGCTGCGGCCGGCCAGCGCCAGCGTGCGCGCGAACAGGATCCGGTTTGCCGGGTCTGCGGAATCGGGCGGGATCGTCGCCGCGAGATCGCCTTGCAATTGCGCGGTCTGGGCCCAGCGCTCCGGATAGGGCGTGACGGCCGTGGACAGGATCGCGGCGCGGACCGGCAAGCGGGTTTCCAGCGATGCCTGGCGGCGCAACAGGGATTGCGCAGGCAGGTAAGGCAGCTTGTCCGCGTCGCCTTTGACGAGCGCCGAAGGGGGGATGTCCTGCGCGTTCAGCAGCGCCACGGTCTCGGCACCGGAGAGTGCGCCGGTGCTCGCAATGCGCGTCGCGGCCGCCAGGCGGTCTGCCGGCTTGTTGCGCGGATCGCGCGCCGCCAAAAGGTTCGCGGCGGTGCCCAGCTTCGCCGCGATCGCATTGGTCACCGGCAGCCCTGCCTTGCGCAAGAGATAGATGTGCAGCGCGGTAGGATGCTCGATATTGGCCGGGGACGTCTTCCGCCCGGCGAGAATGTCGGACGTCAGGCGGTCGAGGGCCGGGTCCTTGATGTCTTGCGCCTCCAGCACGGCGCGGGTCAGTTCGGCAGACGCGCCGTCGCCGCTCGCGGCGAAACACCAGCTGCGCAATTGCAGCCAGAACGGCTCGGGCGCGGTCAGCCGCGTCGCCGTGAGATCGCTGCACACCTCCTTGTCGCGTCCGGCATAGAGCAAGGCCTCGGCCTGCACGCGGGCGAAATCGGGATCGTTGCCGAGCCGCAGCGCGGCGGCGGTGGCGCCGGCCTCGTCGATCAGGCCGCCCTGCAGCAGCTTCTCGATGCGGATCGTCACCAGGGCACGCCTGGCGGCGCCCGGCGGCGCATCGGAGATGGTGAGCAGCACGCGGCGCGACAGGCTGCGCGCGAAGGGATCGGCGCTGGCGAAGGGAATCCGCCCGAGCAGGTCTTCGATGTCCCCGCGCGCCGCGCCGGACCACATCGCCTGGCCGAGCCCGCCATGGGCGTCGTCGAGCGTACCGACCGGCGGGCCGTCGACCACGCCGCTCAGATCGCCTTCGGTGACGACGGGCTGGACGGCCTTGCGGAAGATGCCGGGCTTGAATTCGCCCGGCACCGCGTCGGCGGCGGGCGGCGGATCGTCCGAAGGCTGCGCGTCCGGGCCCTGGCCGCCGGATGACGGCGCGGGCGCGGTCTGGGGGCCGCCCAGCGGCGTCGGCGCACCGGTGGCGGGCGGCTGGTCCTGCGCCGCGGCCATGACGGCAAGCGCGAGGAACGCCGCGAAGGCGATTCTAGCTCGGCAGCCGGTCATTCGGAATGATCTGCTCGACCGGATGGGTTTGAGGCTGCACCCGACCGCCGTAAACCGCGAGTGCGACGGCGGCCAAGACGACCAGTACAGCCAGCGCGATCGCGATCCGTGAACCCCAGCCCATCCCGTCCATGTTCCTGTTGCGCATACGCGAACTCCTCACGCGTTTGTGGCGGAATTGCGGGGCTTCGCCAAGCCCTGCTGGAATGAAACGCGCCGGACGTGTAAGCGAAAGCGATGAAACTGACGCGAACGGTCGCACTGGTCGGCATGATGGGCGCGGGCAAGAGCTCGATCGGCCGTCGCCTGGCCGCGCGGCTGAACGTGCCGTTCAAGGACGCCGATGCGGAGATCGAGTCGGCGGCGGGCTGCACCATCTCCGAGATCTTCGAGCGCTTCGGCGAGCCCGCCTTCCGCCTGGGCGAGCGCAAGGTGATCGCGCGCCTGCTGGCGGAGCCGCCGCATGTCATGGCGACCGGCGGCGGTGCCTTCATGGACGGCGAGACGCGTACGGCGCTCAAGCGCGGTGCGGTCACGATCTGGCTGCGCGCGCCGGTGCCCGTGCTGCTGGCGCGAACCCAGCGGCGCGATTCGCGGCCGCTGCTGCGGAACGGCGATCCGCACGAGACGCTGACGCGCCTGCTTGCCGAGCGGGCTCCGACCTATGCCGAGGCGGACCACACGCTGGACAGCGAAGAGGGGCCGCACACCGCCACGGTCGAGCGCGTCGTGAGCCTGCTGAATCAAACAGGAGCCTGCGCGGCATGAGCGAGATCGTGGCCGTCAGCCTCGCCGAGCGCAGCTATCCGATCCATATCGGACCGGGCCTGCTGGCGCGGGTGCCCGAGCTTCTGCGGCCGCTGGCGCGCGGACCGCTGCCGGTCGTGACGGACAGCCATGTCGGCGAGATGCACCTCGCGGCCCTGCTCGACGCCTTCGCCAAGGCCGGCCTCGATGCGCGGCCCATCGTGCTGCCGCCCGGCGAAGGGACCAAGAGCTTCGCGGGACTGGAGCTTCTGACCAGCGAGTTGTTGAAGACAGGCGTCGACCGCAACGGACTCGTCGTCGCGTTCGGCGGCGGCGTTATCGGAGACCTCACGGGGTTCGCAGCCGGCGTGCTCAAGCGCGGGATCGGCTTTGCGCAGATCCCGACGACGCTGCTGGCGCAGGTCGACTCGTCGGTCGGCGGCAAGACGGCGATCAACACGCCGCTCGGCAAGAACCTCGTCGGGCTGTTCCATCAGCCGCGGATCGTCGTCGCCGACACCGATCTGCTGGCCTCGCTGCCGCGCCGCGAATTGCTCGCCGGCTATGCGGAGGTCGCAAAGTATGGCGGACTGGGCGATGCCGCGTTCTTCGAATGGCTCGAGGCGCATGGGCGCGAGGCGCTTGACGGCGGCAGCGCCGCCATGGTGCAGGCCGTGGCGCATGCCTGCCGGATGAAGGCTGAGATCGTGGCGCGCGACGAACGCGAGACCGGCGATCGGGCGCTGCTGAATCTCGGTCACACATTCGGCCACGCGCTCGAGGCAGCGACGGGCTTCTCGGAGCGCCTACTGCACGGCGAAGGCGTCGCCATCGGCATGGCGCTCGCGTTCCGGCTGTCGGTGCGCCTCGGCCTGTGCAGCGGCCAGGATGCCGAGCGCTTCGTCCGGCACTTGAAGAGCGTCGGCCTGCCCACCGCCATCGCCGAGATCGCCGGCCCGCGGCCGTCGCCCCAGGCGCTGCTGGAGCACATGGCACATGACAAGAAGGTCAAGGATGGGCGGCTCACCTTCGTGCTGGTGCGCGGAATCGGGCAGGCGTTCGTGACGACCGACGTGCCCGTCGGGGCGGTGCTGGAGACCCTGGGCTGATTTCGCCGCCCCTCCGGGGAGGTGAAATCGCGCCGCTGGTACCCTGCCCCGTCGAATGACATTCTTGTCATCCAAATCCGCGAGTGTCCCATGAATACCGTCCTGCTCCTCTCCTTTGCGCCGATCGTGCTGCTGCTGCTGCTCGGCGCCTTCTTCGCCGGTTCGGAGACCGCGCTCACCGCGGTGTCGCGCGGGCGGATGCACCAGCTCGAGAAGGAAGGAAGCCGGGCGGCGCGCGACGTGAATGCGCTGATGGGCGACCGCGAGCGCATGGTCGGCGCCCTGCTGCTGGGCAACACCTTCGTCAACATCCTCGCCTCGTCGCTGGCGACCACCGTGCTCGAGCACAGTTTCGGGCCCCGCGCGGTGTATGTCGCGACGGCCGTGATGACGGTGCTGATCCTGTTCTTCGTCGAGGTCCTGCCGAAGACGCTGGCAATCGCGCGCACCGACCGCTTCGCCCTCACCGTGGCGACGCCGGTCAAGCTGGTGGTCGGCATCCTGGCGCCGGCCGTCAACGCGGTGCAGTTCCTGGTGTGGCGCGTGCTCGGCATCTTCGGCGTGCGCGAGCAGGAGGAGTCCGACGTCGAGGCGCATGAGGAGATCCGCGGCACGGTCGACCTGCACCACAAGGAAGGCTCGGTGGAGCGCGAGCACCGCGACATGATCGGCGGCATCCTGGACCTGCGCGAGCTCAGCGTCGGCGACGTGATGATCCACCGCAAGAACATGGTGACGGTCGATGCGGCCCAGCCGCCGCAGGAGATCCTGGACACGATCCTCGAATCCAACCACACGCGCGTGCCGCTATGGCGGGAGCAGCCCGAGAACATCATCGGCGTGGTCCATACCAAGGACATCGTGCGCGCGGTGATCGCCCATGGCGGCTCGGCCAATGCCGTCGACATCGCGGCGCTCGCCACTCCGCCCTGGTTCGTGCCCGACACCACGACGCTGGAGGAGCAGCTGGCGGCGTTCCGCGACCAGCGCACCCATTTTGCGCTGGTGGTCGACGAGTATGGCGCGTTGCAGGGCCTGATCACCCTGGAAGACATCCTCGACGAGATCTTCGGCGACATCCCCGACGAGCATGAAGAGGAAGAGCGCCCCGACGTGCGCCGGCGCCCCGACGGCTCCTTCCTGATCGACGGCACGGTGCCGGTGCGCGAACTCAACCGGGCGCTGGACTGGAACCTGCCGGACGAGGAGGCGACGACCATCGCGGGGCTCGTCATCCATGAGGCGCGGACGATTCCGGAGCAAGGCCAGCGCTTCGCCTTCTTCGGCTACCAGTTCGAGATCCTGCGGCGGCAGCGCAACCAGATCACGGCGCTGCGGGTGATCCCGCCGGCGCCGGGCAGCGGCGTCAATGCTCCTGCCAAACCTCCGCAGGCGTCAGCGTCGTGAGTGCCAGGGCGTGGATCTTGTCGGGTTTGAGTTCCTCCGCCAGGGCGGCATAGACCCGGCGCTGGCGCTCGACGCGGCCAAGGCCCGCGAAAGCCTCCGACACCAGGCGCACGCTGTAGTGAGTCTCGCCGCCGGCGCGCGCGCCGGAATGGCCGGCGTGCTTGCCGCTGTCGTCCTCGATCGAGAGTTCCGTCGGCGCGAAGGCAGCGGTCAGCTTTTCGCGGATCGTGTCGGCCATCGTCATGCGATAGCGTGTCATCCGACCGGCGACGTAAGTCAAGCAATAGGTTTTCTTGTTTTTTCACCTTCACGCCCCATAATTCCCCCATGGCAGCCAAACAGAGCGCACGATTCAAATCCGACATCCGGATCAAGCCGGACGGCGCGCGCGCGCAGCCTGCGAAGGCGGCGGTGCGGCCGTGCGATCGCGCCGGCTGCAAGGAAGAGGGCGCCTTCAAAGTGACCCGTTCGCGCGACCAGCTGGGCGAGTATATCTGGCTCTGTCTCGGACACGCCCGCGAGCATAACGAGTCGTGGGACTACTTCGCCGGCATGGACGAAAAAGCCATCGAATCCTTCCGCAACGACGCTCTCACCGGGCATCGCCCGACTTGGCCGCTCGGCAAGCGCGCGGCACGTATGCAGAATCCGTTTGGCGGCGGGTTCGGGGTCGAGGACGGTCACGGAACATTCGAGAAAGACACCGAAACCACGCCGCATGTCCGCCGCCCGGAGCGCACATTGACGCGGCTCCAGACCCAGGCGCTGGATACGCTGCAGCTCGAGGCCGGCGCCACCTTGATAGAGATCAAGGCGCGGTATAAGGAACTTGTGAAGCGGTTTCATCCCGACGCGAACGGCGGCGATCGGGGCGCCGAGGAGCGTCTGAAGCAGGTTATCAAGGCCTATGGCGTGCTACGCGCCTCCGGGCTGACCTAAGCAAGGGCTCCTGACGCCCTTCCCTCATCCGGCGGTCATCTTCCGCAAAGAGTTTTAAGGGCCGGATGCAAAATCATGAGTGAGCAGCAGCAGGACCTCGACGCTACGATGACGCCCGACGTCGACGTCGACGCCAAGGCGCTTTTCGGCATCGACACCAAGATGAAGGTCAAGGGCTTCAAGACCCGCACGACCTGGGTGCCCGATCACGATCCGGCCTATCGCTTCGACCGCGAGACGACGCTGGCGATCCTCGCGGGCTTCGCCTTCAACCGCCGCGTGATGATCCAGGGCTATCACGGCACCGGCAAGTCGACCCATGTCGAGCAGGTCGCCTCGCGCCTCAACTGGCCGGTCGTGCGCATCAACCTCGACAGCCATATCAGCCGCATCGACCTGATCGGCAAGGACGCCATCGTCCTCAAGGACGGCAAGCAGATCACCGAGTTCCGCGAGGGCCTGCTGCCCTGGTGCCTGCAGCATCCCGTCGCGCTGACGTTCGACGAATACGACGCGGGCCGCCCCGACGTGATGTTCGTGATCCAGCGCGTGCTGGAGACCGCCGGCAAGCTCACCCTGCTCGACCAGAACAAGGTGATCCGTCCGCACAGCGCGTTCCGCCTGTTCTCGACCACCAACACGATCGGCCTGGGCGACACGACGGGCCTCTATCATGGCACGCAGCAGATCAACCAGGGCCAGATGGACCGCTGGAGCATCGTCACCACGCTGAACTATCTCAGCCACGACGCCGAGCAGGAGATCGTGCTTGCCAAGGTGCCGTCCTATGCGGTGACGCCGGAGAAGAAGAAGCAGATCGCCGCGATGGTCCGCGTCGCCGACATGACGCGCAACGCCTTCATCAACGGCGACCTCTCCACCGTCATGAGCCCGCGCACCGTGATCACCTGGGCCGAGAACGCCGAGATCTTCCAGGACGTCGGCTTCGCCTTCCGGCTCACCTTCCTCAACAAGTGCGACGAGCTCGAGCGCGCCTCGGTGGCCGAGTTCTACCAGCGCTGCTTCGGCGAAGATCTGCCGGAGAGCGCCGCCAAGGTGCTGGTGACATGACCGTGACGCAGCGAATAGCGAATAGCGAATGGCGAGTAGGGGACGCAGCGTCCCTATTCGCTACTCGCCATTCGCTATTCGCGCGAGCGTAGCGAGCAGCCATGTCCAAGCCGGAAAATCCCTCGGAGCCTTTTAAGAGAGCCGTCGGTACCGCGGTGCGGGCGCTGTCGGGCGAGCCGGAGCTCGAGGTCACGTTCTCCGCAGAGCCGCCCACCTTGCGGGGCCTCAAGGCACGCCTGCCCCTGCCTTCGCGCAACCTGCCGCCGAACGAGGTCGCCATCGTGCGCGGCGCCGGCGACGCCTATGCGCTGCGCAAGGCGCATCACGAGGACAAGGTCCACGACCAGTTCCGCCCGCAATCGGCCGACGCCGCCGCCGTGTTCGAGGCGGCCGAGCAGGCGCGGGTCGAAGCCATCGGTTCGCTCGCGATGAAGGGCGTTGCGCACAACCTCGCGGCCGGACTTGAGCAGCGTCTGGTGCAGCGCGGCCTTGCCAAGGCACGGGTCAAGGCGGATGCGAACATCGCCGACGTGCTCGGCTTGATGGTGCGCGAGAAGCTGACCGGCGAAGCGCCGCCGGAGTCCGTGAAATACGCGGTCGATCTGTGGCGACCCTTCATCGAAGAGCATGCCGGCAAGGACCTTGAGAAGCTCACCGGCACGCTGCGCAACCAGGCCTCTTTCGCCAAGCTGACGCGCACGATCCTGCGCGACCTCAAACTGTCGGACGAGTTCGATGCCGACGAGTCGTCGGACGATTCCGGCGAAGGCGAGAATGCCGAGAGCCAGGAGCAGGAGGGCGAGGAGCAGGATTCGGACACGCAATCGGAAACCTCCGAAGCCGACATGCAGGATTCCGAGGGCGAGGAAAGCGAAGACGCCTCTGCCGAGATGCGGGCCGAGCAGACCGACGAGATGTCGGACGCGGCCGAGCCGGAAGACGGCGCCAAGCCGCAGCGGCCCGAGCAGCCCTTCAGCCATTCGGACGAATGGGGCTACAAGGTCCATACGCTGCAGTTCGACGAGGAGGTCCACGCCGACGAGCTGTGCGACGCCGAGGAGCTGGGGCGGCTGCGCAACTTCCTCGACCAGCAGCTCCAGGCGATGTCGGGCGTCGTCTCGCGCCTCGCCAACAAGCTGCAGCGCCTCCTGATGGCGCAGCAGAACCGCACCTGGGAGTTCGACATCGAGGAGGGCATGCTCGACACGTCGCGCCTGCCCCGCATCATCATCGATCCGATGTACCCGCTCTCCTTCAAGCGCGAGAAGGACATGACCTTCCGCGACACGGTGGTGACCTTGCTTCTGGACAATTCCGGATCCATGCGCGGCCGCCCGATCATGGTCGCGGCGATGTGCGCCGACATCCTGGCGCGCACGCTGGAGCGTTGCGCGGTCAAGACGGAGATCCTGGGCTTCACCACGCGCGCGTGGAAGGGCGGGCAGTCCCGCGAGAAATGGATCGCCGACGGCAAGCCGCCGCATCCCGGCCGCCTCAACGACTTGCGCCACATCGTCTACAAGGCGGCCGACGAGCCTTGGCGCCGCGCCCGCAAGAATCTCGGCCTGATGATGCGCGAGGGCCTGCTCAAGGAGAATATCGACGGCGAGGCGCTGATGTGGGCGCACAACCGCATCGTACACCGCCCGGAGCAGCGCAAGATCCTCATGGTGATCAGCGACGGCGCGCCGGTCGACGATTCGACGCTGTCGGTCAACGCGGGCAACTATCTCGAGCGCCACCTGCGCCGGGTGATCGAGGAGATCGAGGAGAAATCCGACGTCGAGCTCACCGCCATCGGCATCGGCCACGACGTGACGCGCTATTACCGCAAGGCGGTGACCATCGTCGACGCTGAGCAGCTCGGTGGCGCGATGACCGAGCAGCTCATCGGCCTGTTCCACGAAGAGAAAGGCCATGAGGGCCATATGCGCGCGCCCAAGCGCATCGCCGGCGCCAAGCACGCGGGCCACGCGGCGCGGCGTGTTGGGGCGCGGTGATCACCGGCCCTGCTGTTCTGCTATTCTTTCTGCATCCAGCAGTGTCATGACCGGAAGGACCATGAGCGGGTGCTGCATTCCCGGCCGATCTCGAACACCGAAATTGAGCTTTTTGTAGAAAGCTGTGGTGCGCGCATTTAGCGAGTTCAATGCCACGCCATAGATGGCGACACTCCTGACGACATTCGCGCAGCGCCGAAGGGCCGCGACCATCAACAGGGTGCCCAATTTCTGCTGTTGATGCGCGATCGAAACGCCGATGAAGTCGACGTAGATGAAGGGGATGTAGCCATCGCGGGTGAATTGATCCGCAGCGCCGCCACCGAATCCTTTTGCCGAGATGCCCGTCATCGAAAGCGAGTAGAAGCCCAATGCGCCGACTGCGCCATCCTCTATCGCGCAAAAAGTCCGCGCGCGATATGACTTCTCGCGGTCCCAGCACGTGGCAGCCCAATCGTCGACCGAATTTTCGCCGCAGTGAAAGCCACGCAGCGCTTCGTGGTTCGGGATCGGAACGATTCTAATTCGATCCAGGTCCAGAGCTAGCTGCTGGGCAGTCGTCATGAATATTCTTCAAATAAAATAGATAGGCGTTGCGGAGCTCGGGGGAAACGCCTCCTGTATCTTTGTAGACCTTCTGGACAAACTCATAGGCCTCCCGCTCGCTGTCGAACGCAGATTTCTTCTTTTGATCTCGTCCCTGCATCCAGCGCAGGAAATCCTGCAGAGATGGAATGGCCATCGGTGTCGTCCTAGCTGCGTTCCCACGCCGTGTCATGGAAACGCATGTAATCACGATTCCGGTGGTGTATGCGTGCGAAGAAACTTTATCACCTCTCGACATTTTGTCGCGAAAGGGAACGAATCGCTATTTCGACATTGGGGGTCGAAAAGGCCGTCTAATACCCGCCGAACCCTGGCAGCGGCTGCACCAGACGGCGGAGCAGCCAGTAGGGAATGAGGGTGAGCACCGCACCGCCGACCAGCAGGCCGGCATGGATCGCCATATGCGCGAACCAGGGCGTCGGCGTGCCGACGTAAGCGGCGGCGTAGAAGATCGGCGCGAAGATCAGCGCGGCGACGATCGAGCCGGTCAGCGGCGCGGTCCACCAGCGCGGCCCACGGGCCCCGTCGAAGGCGACGATGGCCAGGAAGCCCGCCACGAAGAACGCACCGCCGAACGACGCGACCATGCGGATGCTGGGAAATGCCGCGTCCGGCAGAAGCAGCGCCAAGACCTTTCCGCCGAACAGGATCGCCGCGCCCAGCGCCGCGAAGGACAAGACGATCTGGGCGAAGGCATAGGATGGGCCGTAGCGGCGATTGGTGAGGTGCACCGCCAGGAAGGCGAGCGGAACCAGGAGATGGCTGACCGTCAGCCATCGCGCCGGGCCGTCGGCGAAGTAAGGCAATATGGTATCCATATAGAGGTACAGCGCGGCCAGCGCGGCGCAGAGTGCCAGAACGGGAATGACCGTTCGCAGCACGGCGCGGAACATCCGGCCGATTCGGCCGCCGATGCTCGTTTTCTGGCCATAGCCCTGGCTGTGCCATGCCGCGTCGGTCGCACCGCGCAAACGGTACGGACCGTCGTTGATGCCCACTGCCACCCGAGTCGGCGCGTCGGAACGCGCCGAAACTGAACCCGATTCAAATGCCCGCACGACACCCCTACCCGTGTCGGCCGCTTATCCACAGGCCTGACACATTTTGAGACACTAGGGCAAAGTCGTTGCAGGAGCCATGCCCGGTCGCGGGCGAAACAAGGTAAATTTTCAAGGAACTTACGCGCAGCTTTTAAGACAGACTGTGAGCCTGTCCACTGCGTCGGATTTGCCTTGGAGGAGGCGTAGAGGCCTTAGGCGGCCTTGGCGGCGGTCTTCTTGGCGATGGCGCGCTTCAGGCGCAGGGCCTTGGGCGACAGCACGTCTTCCTTGGCCTTGAGCAGGAACGGGTCCAGGCCGCCATTCTTGTCGACCGTGCGCAGGGCATTCATGCTGATCTTCAGGACATAGGAATTGCCGAGAACCTCGCTGGCCAGCGAGACATGCTGCAGATTCGGGCGGTAGATCCGCTTGGTCTTGTTGTTGGCGTGGCTGACATTGTTGCCAACCAAGGTGCCTTTTCCGGTCAGTTCGCAGCGGCGTGCCATAGGCTTTCTCATGTCCAAAAGAGGCGCCCTCATAAGGAAAGGGCGCGGGAGCGTCAAGGCGGTAGACGAAGCCGGCAGGATAATTATACGGCGATCCGCTGTAATTACCCGCCCCTTTTATGGGGAGGTGATTGGCGGCGGAACGCCTCGATCAGCGCCCGCGCCGCGGTGTAGGGCAATGCCTGCCCTTTCGTAACCTCCGCCTCCAGCGCGGCCACCTGGCCCGCCAAGCGCGCATCCGACATGAGCGTCTCGCTCAGCACGGCTTGGACCTCGGTCCAGAACCAGCGCCGCGACTGGGCGGCGCGCAACTGCGTCAGGCGGCCGTCGGCCAGAAGCGTTCCGTGGATCGCCGCGATCTCGTCCCACGTCTCCGCGATGCCCGCGCCTTCGATGGCGGAAACCTTCAGCACCTTGGGATAGAGCCCGACATGCCGCGGACGCATCAGATGCAGCGCGGCATGATAGTCTGCGGCCGCGCGATTGGCGGCCGCGCGCAGATCGCCATCGGCCTTGGTCACGATCAACAGATCGGCGAGTTCCATAACGCCGCGCTTGATGCCTTGCAGGTCGTCGCCGCCGCCCGGCGCGGCCAGGAGGACGAAAAGATCGGTCATGTCGGCGACTGCGGTCTCCGACTGGCCGACGCCGACCGTTTCCACCAGCACGACATCGAAGCCGGCCGCCTCGGCGAGCAGCATGGACTCGCGCGTGCGCCGCGCGACGCCGCCCAGCGTCGTGCCCGCCGGCGAGGGCCGGATATAGGCGAACGGGTCGCGCGCCAGCTTCTCCATCCGTGTCTTGTCGCCCAGGATGGAACCGCCCGAGCGCCGCGACGAGGGATCGATCGCGAACACCGCGACGCGCTTGCCCCGTGCCGTCAGGTGGCCGCCGAACGCCTCGATGAAGGTGGACTTGCCCGCGCCCGGCGCGCCGGAGATGCCGACCCGCACCGCGCCGCCGGTCCGCGGCAGCAGCCACGTGAGAAGCGCCTCGGCGTCGCGCTGGTCGTCGGCCCTGGTGGATTCCACCAGCGTGATGGCGCGCGCCAGGGCCCGGCGGTCGCCGGACACGAGCCCGTTAACCGCAACGGAATCAAACGCCTCGGCCATAATTGGACCATAGTGGTTTTGGAGCGTCCGCGCCGCTAGTTTGCGTCGACACCCGGAGACAGACCCGATGAAATTTCGCCACGCCACGGCCGCGCTCCTGACCCTGTCGGCCCTGGCAGGCGCCGCATATGCCGCCGGAGGCTCGGGCAGCGAGGCGCCGGCCCAGCCCGGCTCGACCTTGCAGATGGCGATGACGCTCTATGCCGGTGGCGTGACGCTGGGCAAGGTCGATCTCAACACGACCATCCGCGGCGACCAGTATCACTCCGTGTCGAACCTGCAGACCGGCGGCGTGGTCAATGCGTTCTGGCAGTCCGAGATCCAGGCGACCTCGACCGGCACGCTGGCGCCCCGCACCTTCCATCCCGGGCTCTACGACTCGTTCTACACCGGCCGCTCGGACAAGAAGCAGGAGGTCTCGCTCACCTATGATACGGGCGGTCCGGTCCGGCTCTATGCCGATCCGCCCTATTCGATGACGGGCTACGAAGTGACGCCGGAGCAGCAGAAGGCGACCGTCGATCCGCTCAGCGCGATCACCATGCTGGTGTCGGGCGTCAGCGCGTCGCCGGAGAATCCCTGCGGCGTGACATTGCCGGTGTTCGACGGACGCCGCCGCTACAATGCCGAGATCAGCAAGCTCAAGGACACGGTCGTGTCGATGGACAACGGCCTCTACAAGGGCAAGGCCCTGCTCTGCCAGATCAAGTACAAGCAGCTGGCCGGTTACAAGCCCAAGGTGATCAAGGAAGGCGCGAGCTTCCCGCTGATCAACGCCTGGGTCGCGACGTTTCCGAGCGCCGCACCCGGCCGCTTCTACGTCGTGCCGCTGCGGGTGTGGGCGGATACGAGCTATGGCGTGATCGCGGCGGTGGCGACGACGGTGAAGATCGACGGCGTGGCATTGAAGCCCTGAGGGCGAGCCGCGTCGTCCTTCTTTTCCTGCCGCAACACCCTCTCGTCATGCCGAGGAGCGAGCGTCGCGAGCCTCGAAGCCCGCACGCCTCTAATCGCCGCTCAGCGTCTTCAGCAGCGGCACCACCACGTCGCTGATCGGCGTCGGGATGCCGTGCTTGCGGCCCAGCCGCTGGATCACGCCGTTGCGGGCGTCCCATTCGAGCGGCTTGCCGTCGCGGCGGTCGTAATACATCGAGTTACCGCGATTGTTCGGCCGCGTCTGGAATGCGATGAGCTGCTGCACATAGCCGTCCGCGAAGCGCGCCCCTTCGGCGCGGCCCACGGCCATGGATTCCTCGATCAGCGCCCGGCCGAGCGCCGTCATCTCCGGCGACGAGGCCAGCGCGTCGGGCCGCAGCGCCAAGGCCGACAGCGCGCCGCCGGCACAGTTGAGCGCGAGCTTCTCCCAGGCGCGCGTGGTGAAATCGGCATCCGCGGTGCACGTCACGAAGCTGGCCGCGAACAGCGCGGCGAATTCCTCGCCGGCCGGATCGTTCGGTACGATGAGGGCGGAGCGGCCATGGGTGGTGATCTCGCCCGGCGCGGTGCGTTCGGCCGGCAGCATGACGACCACCGGCACGACCGGCGTGGCGGCGGGCACGAACGGCGCAAGGCGCGCGCGGTGCTCGACGCCGTTCTGCAGCACCGCGATCCTCGTGCCGGGCCCGACCAAAGCCTTCAGCCAGGGCGCGATGCTTGGCGTCTGATGCGATTTGACCGCGACCAGCACCCAGTCGGCGGGCGTGGCCTCGGCCGGCGTGGTGATCACCCGGACCGGCAGCGCCTTGCGCCTCCCGCCGTCGAGCCGCGTGAGCGCCAGCGCGGCGAAGGACTGGTTGGCGCAGATGACAAGGTCATGGCCCTTTTCGGCCAACGCGAAGCCGATGGTGCCGCCGATGGCGCCGGGACCGATGAGGGCGATGGACGTCATCACTCCGCCGCGTGATCGAGCTTGCGGTTGCGGATCAGCTTCAGCACGTTGCGCGCGGCATCGGGGATGTTGGTGCCGGGGCCGAAGATCGCGGCGACGCCGGCTTTCCTCAATGCGTCATAGTCCTGCGCCGGGATGACGCCGCCGACGATCACGAGGATGTCGTCCGCCTTCTGCTTCTTGAGCGCGTCGATCAGCAGCGGCACGAGCGTGAGATGGCCCGCCGCCTGGCTCGAAATGCCGATGACGTGCACGTCGGCGTCGATCGCGTCCTTGGCCACCTCTTCCGGCGTCTGGAACAGCGCCCCGATGTCGACGTCGAAGCCGAGATCGGCGAAGGCGGTGGCGATCACCTTGGCGCCGCGGTCGTGGCCGTCCTGGCCCATCTTGGCGACCAGCATGCGGGGGCGGCGGCCCTCCTCTTTCGCAAAGGCTTCGACGTCGCCGCGGATCGCGCCGAACGCGTTGTCGCCCTCATAGGCGGCGCCATAGACGCCGGCGATGGAGCGGATCTCGGCGCGGTGGCGGCCGAACACGCCCTCCATCGCGTCGGAGATCTCGCCGACCGTGGCGCGGGCGCGGGCAGCTTCGACTGCGAGCGCGAGCAGGTTGCCGTCGCCCTTGGCGCCGGCGACCAGCGCGTCGAGCGCCGCTTTCAGCTTCGCCGGGTCGCGGCTCGCCTTTATCGATTTCAGCCGCGCGATCTGGGAGTCGCGGACCTGCGCGTTGTCGATGGCGCGGACGTCGAGGGCGTCTTCCTGTTTGAGCTGGAACTTGTTGACGCCGACGATGACGTCCTCGCCGCGATCGACCCGGGCCTGACGCCGCGCCGCCGCCTCCTCGATGCGCAGCTTGGGGATGCCCGCCTCGACCGCCTTGGTCATGCCACCCATCGCCTCGACCTCGTCGATGATCGCCTTCGCGGCGTCGGCGAGGCTGTGGGTCAGCGCCTCGACATAATAGGAGCCGCCGAGCGGATCGACCACCTTGGTCACCTGCGCCTCGTTCTGCAGGATGAGCTGCGTATTGCGCGCGATGCGGGCCGAGAACTCGGTCGGCAGCGCGATTGCTTCGTCGAAGGAGTTGGTGTGCAGCGACTGGGTGCCGCCCAGGACCGAGGCCAGCGCCTCGATCGTCGTGCGCACGACGTTGTTGTACGGATCCTGCTCGGTCAGGGAGACGCCGCTGGTCTGGCAATGGGTGCGCAGCATCAGGCTCTCGGGATTGGTGGCGCCGAACTTCTCCATGATCCGCGACCACAGGAGCCGCGCGGCGCGCAGCTTGGCGACTTCCATGAAGAAGTTCATGCCGATGCCGAAGAAGAACGACAGGCGTGGCGCGAAGGCGTCGACCGCGAGGCCCTTGGCGAGCGCGGCGCGGACATATTCCATGCCGTCGGCGAGCGTGTAGGCGAGCTCCTGCACGGCGGTCGCGCCGGCCTCGTGCATGTGATAGCCGCTGATCGAGATCGAATTGAATTTCGGCATCTTCTTCGCCGTGTACTCGATGATGTCGGCGACGATCCGCATCGAAGGCGCGGGCGGATAGATATAGGTGTTCCGCACCATGAACTCCTTGAGGATGTCGTTCTGGATGGTGCCGGAGAGCTTCTCGGTCGGCGTGCCCTGCTCTTCGCCAGCGACGATGAAGTTCGCCATGATCGGAATCACCGCGCCGTTCATGGTCATCGAGACGCTCATCTTGTCGAGCGGGATGCCGCCGAACAGGATCTTCATGTCCTCGACGCTGTCGATCGCGACCCCGGCCTTGCCGACATCCCCGGCGACGCGCGGATGGTCGCTGTCGTAGCCGCGGTGAGTCGCGAGGTCGAAGGCGACCGACAGGCCCATCTGGCCGGCCGCGAGGTTCTTGCGATAGAAGGCGTTGGACTCCTCGGCGGTCGAAAAGCCGGCATATTGCCGGATGGTCCAGGGCCGGCCGGCATACATGGTCGAGCGCACACCGCGCATATAGGGCATCTGGCCGGGCAGCGAATTCGCCGCTTCAAAGCCTTCGAGATCCGCGGCGGTGTAGAGCGGCTTGACGTCGAAACCTTCCGGCGTATGCCAGGTGAGCGCGCCCAGCGGCCGGTCCTTGAGTTCCTTTTGCGCCGCCTTGGCCCAGCTTTCCGGTGTCGTCCTGTCGCCGCTCATGTCTTCCGCCCGAGGTGATTTTGGGGCCGGAGTATCGCAGGTGCGAAAAAGGCGTCAAACCCGTCATCCCACTGTCTTCATTCCTTAACAAACACTCCGGGTACGGAGTATCCCGTGGATAAGCCGTTGCGGCTCCACGACTGGGCCCGCCCACAAGATGTGGTAGGGGGCGCAGCTTGACTTTCCACTAAACGTATGAGAACAAAGGATGATATTGATCGAGTTAGTGATTCGTCTATACTTCGTTCGTGTAACGTACCATCCGTAAACGGACGATCCACAGCCGCACCAAGAAGGATGGGCCGCGGCCTTCGTCCGCAGCTAATGCGCCCAGGGCGGCAGTGGGGACGGGGTGTTTGAAGGGACTACGGCCCCTCCCGCGTTGGGCATGTTTGTGCGAGGGTCGATGCAGATGCACGAGCTGCCGACGGGCCCTAGTTCGCCTCTCGTCGTGCAAAACGCCTGTACACCGGGCGGCGGAGCTGGCATGCCCGCGGGGATGGTCCGCGGATCGATCTGGCATAACTTGTACTTCGGCGCGACCGCGGCCTGGGCTGGAAAGACCTCTTTCATCATGTCTTCCGCCATCCGAATCCGGCAGGCAATGTTGTCGTGGATGGCGGTCGGCAGGTCTTTTTGCAGTACGCCATTGAATCTCGAAATTGAGCCGCCGGCGTTCACATGTACGCCCGCATCGACGAATTGCTTCAGAAGGTTCTTGAATTCGGCGTCGGCAGCGGCGCTGGCTTGCCCCGTTCGGCTATCGGAATAGAGGGGTACATTGCCGCAAATCTTCAGCGCGAAATTCGCAACGATATCCCCCTTCGCGGCGAGGGGGTCCGATTGCGTCATAGCCGCCCCACTAGGAGCGAGGAAGAACAATCCCGAAATGACCGCAACGACCAAATTCCCTGTAAGGTGTTTCATGCTTGCCTCCGCCCCGCCCATTGTCGTGCGCAGTATCGGACATAACAGAAATAGTTCCAAGGAACTCGACTTGAGAATTCATGGAATTCCCAGAAATACATCGCCGATCGGACCCGCGATTACTTATTTCCAAAGGGCAGTAGTTCAGTGCAGACTATCCAAACCATGAGGGCGGACTTCGCCGCTTCGCGCGTGACCGCGGTCCTCGGCCCCACCAACACCGGCAAGACGCATTTTGCCATTGAAAGAATGTTGGCGCATCGATCGGGCATGATCGGCCTGCCGCTGCGCCTCCTGGCGCGCGAGGTCTACGACAAGGTCGTGCGCCTGAAGGGCGCCGACCTGGCCGCGCTGATCACCGGCGAGGAGAAGATCGTCCCGCCCGGCGCGCGCTATTACGTCTGCACGGTCGAGGCGATGCCGCTCGACATCCCGGTCGCCTGTCTGGTGATCGACGAGATCCAGCTTTGCGCCGATCCGGAGCGCGGCCATGTCTTCACCGACCGGCTGCTCAACGCGCGCGGCGAGGAGGAGACCATCCTGCTCGGCGCCGACACGATGCGCAGCGCGATCCAGCGCTTCATCCCGCGCACCTATTTCATGACGCGGGCGCGGTTCTCGGACCTCGCCTATACCGGGCACAAGAAGCTGACCCGCCTGCCCCGCCGCGCGGCGGTGGTCGGGTTCTCGGCCGAAGACGTCTACGGCATCGCCGAGCTGATCCGCCGCCAGCGCGGCGGCGCGGCCGTCGTGCTGGGCGCACTCAGCCCGCGCACCCGCAACGCGCAGGTCGAGCTCTACCAGAGCGGCGACGTCGACTTCCTGGTGGCGACCGATGCCATCGGCATGGGCCTCAACATGGATGTCGACCACGTCGCCTTCGCGGCAATGGAGAAGTTCGACGGCGTCGGCATGCGGCCGCTGCGCCCCGACGAGGTCGGCCAGATCGCCGGTCGCGCCGGACGGCATATGAATGACGGCACCTTCGGCACCACCGGCGAAGCCGCGCCGCTGGAAGACGAGCTCGTCGCCCGGGTCGAAGGCCACCGCTACGATCCGGTGCGGGTGCTGCAATGGCGCAATTCCAATCTGGAATTCGGATCGCTCGACCGGCTGCTCGCCAGCCTCGACGAGCCGCCGCCGCAGAAAGGCCTCGCCAAGGCGCGGCCGGCGAGCGATTTCATCGCCCTGCGCCTGCTGGCGGCCAATGACGACGTGTTGCCCCTCACCGCCTCACGCAGTGGCGTGCACCGGCTGTGGGATGCCTGCCAGATTCCCGATTTCCGCAAGCTGTCGGTCGACGAGCATGTCCGTCTGGTGCAGGCGGTGTTTCTGTTCCTGATGAGCGACGACGGCGTGCTGCCCGACGACTGGCTGGCGCGGCAGATCGAGCGGCTCGACATCACCGAAGGCGATGTCGCGACGCTGAGCGGCCGTCTGGCGCAGATCCGCACCTGGACCTATGTCGCGCATCGCGCGAGCTGGACGAAGGACGGCGCGCATTGGCAAGCGGTGACCCGCGCGGTGGAGGACCGGCTCTCCGACGCGCTGCACGAGCAACTGACGCAGCGCTTCATCGACCGGCGCACCAGCGTGCTGATGAAGCGGCTGCGCGAGGACGACGTGATCGACCTGACGCTCGACGATTCCGGCGGCGTCGCGATCGGCGGCGAAGTCGTCGGCAAGCTCGAAGGTTTCCGCTTCGAGCCGGATGCGCGCGCTGAAGGCATCCATGGCCGCACCTTGCGCGCCGCCGCGATGCGCGGCCTCGAAGGCGAGTTCGTCGCGCGCGCCCGGCGCCTGCGCGAAGCCGAAGACAAGGCGATCAGCCTCAGCGAGCACGGCAAGCTGTGGTGGGATGGCGCTGTGGTGGGCCATCTGGTCAAGGGTGCCGCGCCCCTTTCGCCGACAGTGCAGGTGCTGGCCGACGAACGGCTGAAGGGCGACCTGCGCGACGACGTGCAGACCCGGCTCGAAGCCTTCGTGCAGGGCCGCATCGCGACGCGGCTGGAGCCGCTGCTGCTGCTGAAGGCGGCGGCCGAGGCCAAGGCGGGCACCGCCGATGCGCTGCCCGGCGCGGCGCGCGGCATCGCGCACCAATTGCTGGAGAATTTCGGCTCGCTGGAGCGCGCCCGGCTCACCCTGCCCGACCAGATCGGACCGTTGATCCGTGCCCTGAAGAATTTCGGCGTGTGGTTCGGGCGCCGCTCGGTCTATCTGCCCAAGATGCTGCGGCCCGACGCGGCGGGGCTGCTCGCGCTGCTGTGGGGCGTGTGGACCAAGCCCGAGCGCATCCCCGCGCCGCCGCAGGCCGGGCTGACGTCCTTCGTCAACGACGCGCGCCTGCCGGCCGACTTCCTCGCTGCCGCCGGCTTCCGCGTGATCGCGCGCCGCGCCATCCGCCTCGACATGCTGGAGCGGCTGGAAGAGGAGCTCGAGAAGGCCGCGGCGGCCGGGGTGAACGCCGAGACCTTGCTGCCCAAGCTGGTCTCGCTGATCGGCTCTGGCAATGAGGAGCTCAAAGCGGTGCTCGCCGAGATGGGCTGGCAGATCGTCGACGTCGCCGACACCGGCAACGGCGTGACGCATGTGTGGCGCAAGCAAATGCCGAGACCGCCGCGCGCGCAGAAGCATCGTCCGCGCGAGAAACGCGATCACAAGCCGAAGGAATTCAAGGTCGAGATCCGCCCCGACTCGCCGTTCGCGGGATTGGCTGCGCTCATCCGGAAAGTATGAGCGGGGCGGGCGTGACCACGACTTCACGACGGTCGGGGAACCGTCCGCCTTGCCGGCATCACGATCCGCTGGAATTTTATCCAAGAACTATGAAAAACGCCTGGCTTGAAGGTGCTGCAATATGGCCATGAAAGTGTATTTCGCGTCGGACCATGCCGGATTTGAGGCCAAGAACAAGCTTATCGAATATGTCCGCGATCAACTCGAATGCGAAGTCGAAGATTGCGGCGCCCTGGTAAGCGATCCGCAGGACGACTATCCGGGCATCATTGCCGCTGCGGCAAGAAAACTTTCGGCGGACGTCGCTGCGGGGAAGGACAGCCGTGCCATCGTTGCGGGTGCCTCCGGACAAGGCGAAGCGATCGTCGCGAACAGGTTCAAGGGCGTTCGCTGCGCGCTCTACTATGGCGACCCGGGGAACAAGCAAGTGGACGCGTCCGGCAAGCATCTGGATATTCTGACGTCGACGCGCGAACACAACAATGCAAACGCGCTTTCCCTCGGCCTTCGGTTTCTTACGCTCGATCAAGCCAAAGACGCCGTCACGCGCTGGCTCGCGGCGCCGTTTCCCGGAGAAGCGCGCCACGCGCGCAGGATTACCCAGATAGACCAGGTTTCGTAGTATGTTCCGGTCGCATGCCGATGCGGCCGCGCCCTGGATCAGCCCGGCGATACATCTGCGCCATGGCGCTGCCGAGATGCGGACACGTGGAGAGGGCTTGATATTCCTGTGCTCCTCGCAAAACTGAACACATGACCGGCACCGACCGCATCCGCATCGACAAGTGGCTCTGGCATGCGCGGTTCTACAAGACCCGCGTGCTGGCGCAGGAGGCCGCCGAGAAGGGCCGTGTCCGGCTCAACGGCGCGCGGACCGAGAAGGCGGGACGCGGGATCAAGCTGGGCGATGTCCTGACCGTGCCGACCGGCCGCGATGCCCTTGTCGTGCGTGTGGTTGCTTTCGGGGAGCGGCGCGGGCCCGCGCCGGAGGCGCGGCGGCTGTACGAAATCGTCGCGGAGAACGGGCTTGATCCTTGAGGCCCCCCTCCCGTATGACGCTTCGCTGACCGTCGCACCGCGAATTCTCAGGGGCCGCCCGCCATGACCTATGTCGTCACCGAAGCCTGCATCAAGTGCAAGTTCATGGACTGCGTCGAGGTCTGCCCGGTGGACTGCTTCTACGAGGGTGAGAACATGCTCGTCATCCACCCCGACGAATGCATCGATTGCGGCGTCTGCGAACCGGAATGCCCGCCCGAGGCCATCAAGGCCGATACCGAGAGCGGCCTGGAGAAGTGGCTGACCCTGAACGCCGACTACGCCAAGAAGTGGCCGAACATCACCCAGCATGGCACTGCCCCGGCCGACGCCAAGGACTGGGAAGGCGTTTCCGACAAATTCGAGAAGTACTTTTCCGATAAACCCGGTTCGGGCTCGTAGAATTGACAAGGCGAAGCTGACGCCGGCGTCGTTAACACTTTTTCGTTGTCGAATTTAACCGGTTGATTTCGCGGGTCTTTTGCCGCGCGAATCGAAATTATTGCCGTCAATTCAAGAGCTTGTCACTTTGTCCTTCCGTTCACGGAGGAACTGTGATATATAATTCCACGATCTGAACCGCGAAGCAGCACCCCTCTCCGGACTGGCAACATTCCGGCGCCGGCACGCGTTTTCAGTTGCAGTGCAGTGTTAAGCCACAGGCCCTTGGGCGCGCCATCGCCGCGCGGGCCGAACGAAAGTGAACCATGACGACCAAGACCGCCCCCGCACCCGCCCCTGTCAAGCCGAAGGCCCCGGCGAACACCAACACCAAAAAGCACGACTTCAAGACCAACGACCATGTCGTCTACCCGACCCACGGCGTCGGCCGCATCATGAAGATCGAGGAACAGGAAGTCGCCGGCACGAAGCTGGAACTGTTCGTCATCACCTTCGAGAAGGACAAGATGACCCTTCGCGTGCCCACGATGAAGGCCAAGGCCGTCGGCATGCGCAAGCTCAGCTCGCCGGACATCGTGACCAACGCACTCAACACGCTGAAGGGCCGCGCCCGCGTCAAGCGCACCATGTGGTCGCGCCGCGCCCAGGAATACGAGGCGAAGATCAATTCGGGCGATCTCGTCTCGATCGCCGAGGTCGTGCGCGACCTGCACCGCGCCTCGGGCCAGCCGGAGCAGTCCTACTCGGAACGCCAGCTCTATGAAGCGGCGCTTGCCCGCATGGCGCGCGAAGTCGCGGCCGTCGAGAAGACCGACGAGCCGACCGCGGTCAAGCGCGTCGAGGGCATGCTGCTGAAGAAGGCCGCATAAGGCTTTCGGCATCGAACGCAGAAGGCCCGGTGGAAGCGCCGGGCCTTTTTCATTGCACCACCTCGATACTCTGCGGATTGGCGACCTCGATCTCCGGGCCGTTCAGCTTCTGCACGATGCCGCGGACCCGGAGGGTCTGGCCGGCATAGGCGCGCGGATCCACGCCGAGACGACGGAAATTGGGCAGGTCTTCGGGATCGATCGTCGCCGTGAAATCGCCGCGCCAGTCGGCGCCGAAATTGAGATAGGCGCGACCGTTCCTGAGCTCGGCGTTCCGCACCCGGCCCTCGACGATCTGGAACGAGCCGGTGTCGCGCGCCAGCCCGTCCGGCGAACGGACCGCATAGGCCGGAACGGACCACAGCCCGATATGTGCAGCGCGCGCCTGGGCCTCTGCCTCGAAGAGCTCGGTGTAGCATTCGGTCCGGTCCGGCGCGATCTCGACTCGCGCGAGTCCCGCTTTCAGCAAGGCCAGCTGGATCCAGACCGCGGGGGTGAGAAGCTGGCCGCGCACGCGGTCATAGCGGTCTTCTTTCGGCGGCATCGCCGTCAGCGTCAGCGGCCCCTTGCGCGCGAGCCTGTCGATCATCGCCAGCGCCTGGTCGGCGAAACCTTGCGGCGCGCGATCGGCTGCGCCGCCCGGCAGCCTGATGCCTTCGAGATGGATCGCCCGCCCATCCGTGAGGATCACCGCGCCGTTGTGCTCGACACGCAGCAATTGGCCGCCGGCGATCTCGACCGGGCCGGAACAGGCGGGATTGACGGCTGCCTCTGCGGATGCCGCGGCGAACAGAAGAGCGGCGGCGAAGGGCGGAAGCAGACGCATCGAAAGACTCCTTTTCAGTCCAGCCCCATGTCCCGCATCTTCTTGCGCAGGCTGAGCGGCCGCATGTCGGTCCAGACCTCCTGGATATAGGCGAGGCACTCGGCCTTGGTGCCGGCCTTGCCGACGGCGCTCCAGCCCAGCGGCAGGTCGCGGCCTTCCGGCCATATCGAGTATTGCTCTTCGTGATTCACGATGACCTGGTAGGTGCGGTTGTCGTCCTCGTCGTTCCAGCCCATGGCGCTCCCCTCCGTCGATGCGGCGGGATTCCTACCACAACCGGCACGCGCAGATCACGTCGCCTCGTACCAGTTGATGCCGTCATTGTCGGTGGTCCGTCGCATGCGGCCGCGGAAGCGCAGGCAGTTCAGATGCGCCAGGCTCTCGCCCGTCGCCATGCCGAAATTGCCCTGCGTGATGCGGCTGCGGAACAGCGCCGGGAAGACGTCGACCGCGCGCTTGGGCTCGGCGCAAAGCGCATGGAGCTTCTCGAGCCCCTCCTCATGGTGATCGATCAATTCCGTCAGCCGCAGCGTCGCCTTGCGGAACGGCTCGTTGTGCGACGGCAGGACCAGCGCATCGTCCGGCACGATGGTTTTCAGCTTGGCGCAGGAGTCGATCCAATCCTGCAGCGAATTGGCTTCCGGCTCGGTCGGATGCACCGAGACGTTGGAGGATATCTTGGGCAGCAGCTGGTCTCCCGAGATGAAGACGTTGAGCTCCGGACACCACAGGCAGGCATGCTCGGGCGAGTGGCCGTTGCCGCCGACCACGCGCCATTGCCGGCCGCCGATCGCGATCTCGTCGCCTTCGACGATGCGGCGATAGGAGTTGGGCAGGCGATAGACGCCATGGCCGAAGCCCCCGAACCTGGTGCGGTAGTGCTCCAGCAGATCGTCGGGGAAACCGGCGGCGCGGTAGAAGCGCAGCGCCTCGTTGGGCGCCTCCTGACCGGTGTCCGACACGAGATTGCGGCACATCAGGTATTCGGTGCGCGTGATCCAGAGCTCGACCTGGAATTTGCGCGCGAGCCAGCCGGCCAGGCCGATATGGTCCGGATGCATGTGCGTGACGATCACCCGCTCGACCTTGCGGCCCTGCATGGGGCCGGCGAAGATCTGCTCCCAGGCCTGCGTCGTCTCCTCGTTGCGGATGCCGGTGTCGACCACGGTCCAGCCGTCGCCATCTTCCAGCAGCCACAAATTGATGTGGTTGAGCTGCATGGGCAGGCGCATGCGCACCCAATGCACGCCGGGCGCCACGACGATGCTCTGGCCGATCTCGGGGCGGGTTTCGAAGGGGTAGTCGAGATTGCTGCCGGGGCGGACCCGGACTTCGGCTGCGCTCAAGGATGCGCCTTTCAGAGGTAGCGGTTGGCTCGACTATGGGTACGGCGCCGAACGGCCGTCAAGTCGGCGCAGATTTACCGCGTCCCGACGCTGCATCGGCGGCCAAGGCGCGTTATACCTCAAGGAACCCAGTTTCCCCGGAGGAACCATGCGCCGCTTCGCCCTCGCCGTTTCGCTCGCCTTAGTCGCTATCTCCGCCCAGGGTGCGGGCGTTTCCACCGATCCCAAACAGGCGCCGGCTGGCAGCTACCAGATGGAGACGCGCCATACGCAGGTCGTGTTCGCGATCAGGCATCTGGGCCTCACCGACTATTACGGCCATTTCGAGAAGGTCTCCGGCACCCTCAGCTTCAATCCCGGAGCGCCGGAGAAGAGCTCCGTCTCGGTCACGATCGACACGTCGAGCGCAAGCGTCATGAGCAGCGAGCTGGTCGGCGAGCTGATCGGTCCCAGTGTGTTCGACTCGGGCAAGTTTCCGACCGCGACCTTCGTCTCGCGCTCGGTCGAGCGCACGGGTCCGTCGAGTGGCCGGATGACCGGCGATCTGACGCTCCACGGCGTGACGCGGCCGGTCATGCTCGACGTGACGTTCAATGGCGGGCTGCAGTCGGCGATGGGCGGTCCGGCCTATGATCTCGGCTTCCATGCCACGACGACGATCAAGCGCAGCGATTTCGGCTTGGACAAGATGATGTGGTCCGGCTTCGTCGGCGACGAGGTCAAGCTGACCATCGAGGCGATGTTCGTCCAGGCGAAGGGTTGACGCGCCATGGCCGTTTCTCCGGCACGCTACGGCACCGTCGCGATGACCTTCCATTGGGTCATCGCCCTGCTGCTGATCGCGAATATCGCGCTCGGTCTCTATATGGGCGACCTGCCGCGCGGCGATCCCAACAAATTCCTGATCTTCCAGACCCACAAGTCGATCGGGCTCACCGTGCTGGTGCTCAGCTTGTTGCGGCTGGGCTGGCGGTTGTTTCATCCCGTGCCCGCGCTGCCGCTTGGGATGCATCGGCTGGCGAAGCTGGCGGCGCATGCGACGCACTACATCTTCTACTTTCTGATCGTGTTCATTCCGCTGTCGGGCTGGGTGATGGTATCCGCCTCGCCGCTCGGCAACGGCACGCTGTTCTTCGGCCTGTTCGACTGGCCCAACCTGCCTTTGTTCGCCGGGCAGACGCGGGCGCAGCTGCACGACACCCATGAACTGTTCGAGACGGCCCATGTCTGGCTGGCCTGGAGCGCGATCGTCCTGGTGCCGATCCATGTCGCAGCGGCGCTCTATCACAATTTCCTGCGGCGAGACGATGTGCTGCGCCGCATGCTGCCCGGCACGAGCATCGAGGACATGCTGTGATCCGGCTCGGCGCGGTGCTGGCCGCTCTCCTGCTCGCCGCCACGCCGGTGCTCGGCGCGCCGTGGATCGTCGACCATGCCAGGAGCCGGCTGGGCTTCAGCGTGGTGTGGAGCGGCGAGCCGCTCAACGCCACCTTCAAGTCGTGGAAGGCGGACATCGCGTTCGATCCGGCGGACCTGCCTCACGCCAAGGTCGCGGCGACCATCGATCTCGGCAGCGAGGATTCCGGCTCGGCCGACAACGACGACGGGTTGAAGGGCGCCGAAGGCTTCGCCATCGGCCAGTTCCCGACAGCAAGGTTCGAGACGACCGGTTTCGTGTCGAAGGGCGGCAACGCCTATGTCGCGACCGGACGCTTGAGCCTGCACGGCATGACCAAGCCCGTCACCCTGCCCTTCACGCTGGCCATCAGCGGCAACACGGCTCATATGGTCGGCAGGACCGTAGTCTCGCGGATCGATTTCGGGCTGGGCAGCGGGGAATGGGCGGGCGAGACGCCTGTGGCGCATGCGGTGACCATCACAGTCGACCTGACGGCGACAAAAGCGCACTGAGCGCGCTATAGAGCCGACATGGACCTCGATACGCTCGCTCGCCTGAAGGCCGCTGCCGGACCGAAAGGCTTTTCAGACGATCCCGGCGAGATCGCGCCGCATCTCGAGGAATGGCGCGGCAAATACCAGGGACGCTCGGCGCTGCTGCTCACGCCGGCGACGGCCGCGCAGGTCGCGGCGCTCCTTGCGATCTGTCACGAGACCGGCACGGCCGTCGTGCCGCAGGGCGGCAACACCGGCCTGGTCGGGGCACAGATTCCCTTCGACGGCGAGGTGATCCTGAGCCTCAAGCGGATGAACAAAGTCCGCGCGCTCGATGCGGCGGCACATACCCTGATCGTCGAGGCGGGTGTCGTGCTGGCAGATGTGCAGAAGGCGGCGGACGATGCAGATCTGCTCTTTCCCCTGAGCCTCGCCGCCGAAGGCTCGGCGACCATCGGCGGCAATCTGTCGACCAATGCGGGCGGCGTCGCGGTGCTGCGTTATGGCATGGCGCGCGACCTGGTGCTGGGGCTCGAGGTCGTGCTGGCCGACGGCCGCGTGCTCGACCTGCTGCGCACCCTGCGCAAGGACAACACGGGCTACGACCTCAAACAGCTCTTCATCGGCGCGGAAGGCACGCTGGGCGTGATCACCGCAGCGGCCCTGAAGCTCTTTCCGAAACCCGCACAGCGCGCAACGGCCTTTGTCGCGGTGCCGTCGCCGGCAGCAGCCGTCGCGCTGTTGGCGCGGATGCAACAAGCGACAGGAGGGCTCGTCTCCGCCTTCGAAATCGTGCCGCGGATCGGCGTCGAGCTCGTTGTGGCGCATATGCCGGGCGCGCGCGATCCCCTTGCCAAGCCGTCGCCCTGGTACGTGCTGGTCGAAGCGACCAGCGCGGCGCGGTTCGATCTCGACGGCGTGTTCGAAGACGTCCTGGCGGACGCGGGCGACGCCGTGATCGCCGTCAACGAAGCGCAGCGCAGCGCTTTCTGGGCCTTGCGCGAGAACATGTCCGAGGCGCAGAAGCGCGAAGGCGCCTCGATCAAGCACGACGTCTCGGTGCCGGTGAGCGCCATCCCGGCCTTTCTCGAAGAGGCCACGGCGGCGGTGCTCAAAGCCCTGCCCGGCGCGCGGCCGGTGAGCTTCGGCCATATCGGCGACGGCAATATCCATTTCAATTTCAGCGTCGCGGCGGCGGACCTGCCGCGCTGGGACGAGATCCAGCGCCTGGTCCACGACATCGTGCACAGATATGGCGGCTCGATCAGCGCCGAACACGGCATCGGCGTGCAGAAGCGCGACCAGCTCGTCCGCTACAAAAGCGAAGCGGAGCTCGACGTGATGCGGGCGCTGAAGCGGACGATGGACCCGAAGGGCATCCTCAATCCAGGCAAAGTCGTGGCTTTGTAGTTTTCCTCCCCCGTAATGGGGAGGAAAGGGCTCACGCCGCCTTGGGCAGTTTCGGCGTCGCTGCCGGCTGCACGGCGAGGACCGCCGGCCGCGCATCGCGCCGCTTGTTCGATATCGCGCTGATGGCGGCCGTCACGATGGTGGCCAGATACGGCAAACCCTGCACCGAGATCATCACCATCCAGAGCTGGATCGCAGGATCGTCCAGCGACGGGCCCGTCGCGAGCGAGAGCAGCGCCAGGCCGCAGAGGCCGAACAGCGTCGTCTCCTGCCACACCTTGCGCAGCGCCTGGCTGAGCAGCGCCTGGTCCTCGCATTTGGGCGTGCGCAGGAAGGGCTTGCCGCGGGTGAAGAGGCCGGAGATCACGGCTTTACCCACCGCATGGGTGGTCGAAAGCCCCGCGATGGACGCGACCACCGCGCCCTTGAAGCCGGATTGCACCTTCTGCGGATAGAGCAGCAGCGTCTTGAGCGTCTTGGCGGCGAACAGCGCCAGCGCCGCGGCGGACAGGGCCGGCAGCGGCACGTCGAAATCCTGCGGCGCGGCCCACATCAGCGCGGTCCAGATCAGCGCCATATAGGTCACGATCATGCCGAGCCCGTCGGAGATCCAAGGCAGCCAGCCGACCAGGAACTGATAGCGTTGCGCCGCCGACAGCTTGGAGCGGCCGAGGAAGATCGCGCCGGCGTGGCGCTTCATGATCTGCATGGCGCCGTAGACCCAGCGGTAGCGCTGGCCGATGAAGGCGTCGAGCGTGTCGGGCATCACGCCCTTGCCCATGCTCTCGGGGATATAGGCCGCGCCGTAGCCGGCCTCGAACAGCTTGAGGCCGAGCTCGGTATCCTCGGTGATGCACCAGGTCGCCCAGCCGCCGACTTCCTCGAGCGCATGTTTTCGCACGATGGTCATCGTGCCGTGCTGGATGATCGCATTGTGCTCGTTGCGCTCGACCATGCCGATGTGGAAGAAGCCGCGATATTCCTCATAGGCCATCGCCTTGAAGATGTTCTGCTGCGCGTCGCGATAGTCCTGCGGACCCTGGACCAGCGCGATCTCGGGCGCCGCGAAGAACGGCAGTGCGCGCCGCAGCCAGAAGGGCTCGACCTGATAATCGCTGTCGATCACCGCGATGTAGTCGGTGTCGGGCCGCGTCAGGCGCAGCGCCTCGTTCAGCGCGCCGGCCTTGAAGCCGGCCATGTCGTCGTAGTGATAGAAGCGGAAGCGCTCGCCCAGCGCGGCGCAATGCGCTTCGACCGGCTTCCAGGTCGCCGCGTCGGGCGTGTTGTTGTCCAGCACGATGACGTCGAAATTGTCGTAGTCGAGCCGGGCCAGCGCATCGAGCGTCTCGATCATCATCGCCGGCGGCTCGTCGTAGCACGGCACATGGATGCAGACGCGCGGGCTGGTCTGCGGGATCGCGGCGCGAACCGCGCGGCGCTCGACCCGCCACAGGCTCGCCGCCAGCTCGATGCCTTCGGTGAGGATCACCGTCGACGCCAGCAGCACCAGCGGGATCATCGCGATGATCATCGCAAGGTCCTCGGGATCGACATATTCCAGCGAGCTGGCGTCGATGAGCACCAGCAGGCCGGTCGTCACCACCGCGACGAGCGCCCCCATCACGAGATAGCCCTGCTGCCGCATGCGCGGCATGGAACCGAGGATCAGGAGGCCCAGCACCAAGGTGAGCACCGAGGCGAACAGCGCGTAGGTGCGCCAGGCCGGGAAGGTCCGCAGCAATCCGGTGAAGCCGAATTTCGGCGTGCCGAGCGCGTCGTAAAGGCCCCAATTGGCGCCCACCGAACCTTCATTGCCGCCCTTCCAGGGCTGGTCGTAGGCCTCGAGCAGATAGTAGTCGTAGCCCTTCTCCATCGCGAGCTGGACGAAGCCGCGCATGAAATAGGCCTCATTGGCGATCGAGGGTTCGGCGAAGCGTTTCGTGCGCCCTTCGGACGGCCAGCCGGCCTCGCCGATGATCACCGGCTTGTCGGGGAATTCCTCGGCGACGTCGTTGTAGGCATGTTCGAGGAATTTCAGCGAGTCGTGCGCCGACATGCCTTCCCAATAGGGCAGCAGGTGCACCGAGACGACGTCGACATATTGCCCGATCTCCGGCGTCAGCAGCCAGGTCGACCACGGCTCGGCGGTGGTGATCTTGATGCGGCTGGGCAGCGCGTCGCGCACCCGCTTGATGTAGCCGTTGAGCTGGTCCGGCGTGACGAAGCCCATGAGGATCGCCTCATTGCCGACGAACACACGGTCGATGACGCGGCGATTGGCCAGCGCCGTCTTGATGCAGAGCGCCAGCTCCGTCTCGTTCTGCTCGAGGTCGGCGGAGATCCAGCAGCCCAGCGAGACCGTCAGGCCATGGCGCCGCGCGATCTCCGGCACCTTGTCCATGCCGCCGGCGACCGTATAGGTGCGGATGCGGCCGGTGAGCTGGGAGAGCTGCGCCATGTCGCGCTCGATCTGTTCGGGCGTGATATGGGCATGGTCGCGCAGCGAGAAGACATGGCTGGGGGCATAGGTGATGCCGCGCACCTGGCCGTCCCAGTCCGGGGCGACGACCGTGTAGTCCCGGCTCGCCCAGAACAGCACCGAGGCGCCGACGACCAGGCACAGCGCCACGGCGATCCGAAGCTTGCCGCCCCGGGTCCCGTCACGCCAGCCGCTCAGGACCGCCTTGAACACGTCCGCTCTCGCCTGAAGCTATGCCGGCGCTACGATCCGGTCGCGCAATATGCGCAACAGGAAGTTCCGCGGCGGGGTTCCGGTTCCATGCCTATTGCTGGCTGTCGGGATTGTCCGGATCCTGTCCGGGCGGCGGCTGCTTGGCATGGTTGGTCGCCAGCAACTCCATATCGAAGACGAGGACCTGGTTGGGCGGGATCAGTCCGTCGCCTGCGCCGCGCGCGCCATAGGCGAGGTTCGATGGGATCACCAGATGCCATTTGTCGCCGACCCGCATGAGGCCGAGCGCCTCGGTCCAGCCCGGGATGAGCTTGTTCACCGTGAAGGTCGCTGGCGTCATGGCCTCGGTGCCGTCGAAGATCTTGCCGTTGATCAGCATGCCGGTATAGGAAACCTGGACCTCATCGGTCGGCAGCGGCCGGGCGCCGAAACCGTTCTTGATGATGCTGTATTGCAGCCCGCTTGGCCGGATGACGACGCCCGGCTTATGGGCGTTGGCCGACAAATAGGCCGCATTCGCATCGGCGCTCAGCGAGGGATCGGCCGCCCGGACATCGGTCGCCGCGAAAGACAGGAACGCGGTCAGCGCGGCCAAGATGGCCCCGAAACGCTTCATGGACGAACTCCCTCGTGATGTTGCAGCAGCATATCTCAAAATTGCGCCACGCACTCAATCGGATAGATGACGCCCGCCGGCGGTGCGGCGCCAGGGATTTGCCCCCTGCGGTTACGGGGCGCAGGCCTAGTGTCAATTGCCGCGGACGAGCCGTCCGAACCAGGACGATTTCCGGGCGGGTTTGGCCAAAACCTGGCCGATCGGACCGGGCCGCAGGGCGCCGGGCGATTCGGCCTTGGCAGCCGGGGCGGCGGCCTTCGCGGCCGGCTTTGGCACGGGCGCGGCGGTCCTGGCCTCGATGACGGGCTCCAGCGCCTTGGGCGCGGGGCGGAGCGGGGCTGGGGCTGCCACCGGCACGACGGGCATCTGGACCGGCTTGAAATCGTTGGGCCCGATGCCGGCGGTCATGAATTTCTTGGACCAAGCCTCCTCCGGGCTCACCGCAAAAGCGGTGCTCACGGATTTGGGCGCGGGAGCGTTCAACGCCTCGGAGAACTGGCGGTCCTTCACGCCGCGGATCAGGCGGTCCAGGCGCTCGGCGCCGTCCGCCAGGGATCCAACCGGGTTTGCGAGTCTCTCGGCCATCGTCAGCCTCCACCCTGTCTGCTATGCCACTGGAAGCCGCCTTCGCGGCTGATGATCGCGACGTCGATGGCGCCGCCGACCGTCTGCTTCTGCGCCATGATACGCTTTTTGAAGACGTTGAGCGAGACCAGCTCGCGCGCCGTCTCGGCCAATTCGTTGCGCGAGGCGATCTCGAGCACCCGCAGCACCGGGTTGATATAGGCGTGCTGCTGGTAGTCGCCGATGATGCCGCGGAACACGTCGAAATATTGCGGGATATAGGCCGACTGGAACTGGCGGCGGATATCCTCCTTAACCACCGGATCGGCATTCGGGAAAGCCCCGATCACCTGGTCGACCAGGCCGTGCATCAGCATGTTCAACGCGCCATAGACTCGGCGCTCCAGGCCGAAATCGATTCCGCGGATGAAGGCGTTGGTGACCTCGCTGTCGGCGAAGACGCGTATCTTCGAGCGGGTGTCGCCGTCGATCTGGTCGAACGACGCTTCGGCGCGCTTGACGATGCCGCCGACGATCGCCGAGACGAACCACGTCGTGACGACGGGATAGCGCTCCTCCGAACCGAAACCGGCGAACACCAGGCCCGTGACGTCCTCGAGGAACAGATCCTTCACGACGCAGAAGACGGCGATCTCCTTCAGGCGTCCGAGCGCCTGCTTGCCCAAGCCGAAGGGCTGGAAGGCATAGGCGATCACCTCGTCCGCTTCGCTCGCATAGTCGCGGCGCACCGTCTCGCCGAAGCCCGCAGGAAAGCAGGAGAGATCGCCGCGCGGCGTCCCGTCGTCGCGGAACTGATAGTCGCGCCAGACCCGCTCGATCGCCTCTTCGAGGATCGTGGCGTCGGAAATGCTTGCGCGCTCCTCGCCGCCGGACTCGCGCAGATATTGCGCGAGATGGAAGATGTAGCGGAACACCGAGGCAAGCAGCCGCTTGTATTCGTCGCGCTGCCGGTTCTTGGGGAAGAACTCCTCGAGATTGTCCAGCATGCCGACATAGCCACGCGCATAGTCGCGGATATGCGGCAGGGCGCCGGATTTGGAGATCTTCTGGTAATGCTCGATCAGGTGCTCCCAGGGATGGCCCATCATGTCGGCGACGCCGAAGAACATCACGCCGACCGGATGGCCGCCGACGAGATTGTAGAGCTTGCGCTGGTCGTTGCGCACGACGACCGTGCCGCCGTCGATCAGGGTCACGGCGGAGTCGGCGGCAAGCGCCACCGCGCGCTGATTCATCACCGCGATCTCGGATGTCATGCGAACCCTGCCCCACTCGTTAAGGCCGAGTATTCCACAGCCGGATGGCAATTGGGAGGCGGCGAAAAATCATGGTGAACGCGCGAGTTGCCGGCCCCGAGGCCAGCCGATACGGTCGCGCCAGCAAAAACCGGAGGAACTTTCATGTATAGGCCATTCGATCTCAGCGGCAAGGTCGCGCTCGTCACCGGCGGCAATGGCGGCATCGGCCTCGGCATGGCCGAGGCGCTGGCCCAGGCCGGCGCCGACGTCGCGATCTGGGGCACCAATGAGGCGAAGAACGCCGAAGCGGTGGCGAAGCTGAAAGCGCATGGCAAGCGTGCGGAAGCCGCCAAGGTCAATGTCGCGAACGAGGCGGAGGTCGTCGAGGCGATGGCCGCAATCGTCAAGCAATTCGGCCGCGTCGACACCGTGATCGCCAATGCCGGCATCGGCGGTGGGGCGCGCTCCTTCAGCGAGATGACGACCGAGACCTGGCGCCGGGTCCATGCGGTGAACGCCGAGGGTGCGTTCTGGACGCTGCGCGAGGCCTGCAAGCACATGGTGGAGCGCGCGGGCAAGGGCGACGCGGGCGGTTCTGTGGTCGGCGTCGCGTCGCTCGCCGGCCTCGAAGGCGCCGGCCGCAACGAGGCCTATAGCGCCACCAAGGGCGCGGTGCTGGCGATGATGCGCTCCATCGCGGTCGAGCATGCGCGCTATGGCATCCGCGCCAATTCGATCGCGCCGGGCTGGATCGCCACCGACATGACGGCCGGCGCACAGAGCTCGTCCGTGTTCTCCGAGAAGGTGATCCCGCGCGTCCCGATGCGGCGCTGGGGCACGCCCGAGGATTTCGGCGGCATCGCAGTGTATCTCGCGAGCGACGCTTCGAAATACCACACGGGCGATACGTTCGTGATCGACGGCGGGTATCTGGTGTTCTAACGCGCCTTCACCACCGGCAAATGCTTCAGCGCCAGCGGCAGGAACGTCTTGAGGATCGCCTTCCTGCCGCCGCGCTGCCCTGCCGCCCAGTCGAGTTCGCCGCCGAGCGCGAGATGCGAGAAGCCGTGCACGATGGACCACACTGCCATCAGAAGGCCGTAGCCATCCGGCGGCATCGGCGTGCCGCTCTTCACGCCGGCCGCAAAGCGGACGGCCTCCTCCAGGACGCCGAAGGCCCGCGCACCCGCCTCCTGCAGGCCCGGATAGCCGAAATCGTATCTGCCATGCAGGAACATGAGCTGGAACCGCGCCGGGTTGGACAGCGCGAACGTCACATAGGCCGTGCCTTGCCCCGTCAGCCGCGCCTGCGGATCGCCGCCGCCCTTCGCATCGGCCGCCGCCAGCGCCTCACCGAAATCCCGAAAGCCGCGCAGGGCGACCTCCGCCAGCAGACCCTTGGCGTCCTTGAAGTGATGCGCGGGCGCCGCGGGCGAAACGCCGGCGCGGCGCGCGGCTTCGCGCAAGGTGAAGCCGTCCACGCCCCGTTCCAGAATGATCGCCTCGGCGGCGGCGACCAGCTGGTCCTTGAGGTCGCCGTGATGATAGGCGCGCTTTTTTCCCGTCTTCGCCGGCCGCTTAATCTTGACGCTGTTCAAATCGATCCCTAACCTATCTGTACGCTGTTAAGATGTTATCGACCGGAGGGACCTATGGAAAGTGGCATCGGACGGTTCGGACTGTGGACGATGGCGTTCCTCGCGGTCGGCGTCGCAATCCACGCCTTGCGCTATGCCGCGGTTCCGGCCGATGTCTGGCTCGGTATCGACGCCGGCATCCGCGGCGTCATCGCGCGGGTGCCGTTGCAGGCGCTGACTCACATGATCGTGGCGCCCATCGCGCTGCTGGTCGGCCCGTTCCAGTTCATGCCCAGGCTGCGCGCGCGGCGGCCGAAGCTGCATCGCACCTTGGGCAAGGTTTATGTGGCGGCCTGCATCGTGGCGGGCCTCGGCGCGCTCGCGACGGCGCCCTTTGCCTCTGGCGGTCCGGTCGCCGGCCTCGGTTTTGCGACGCTGGCGGTGCTGTGGATCACGACGACCGCCGGCGCCTGGCGGGCCGCAGTCCAGCGGAAGTTCGCGCTGCACCGGCTGCTGATGCGCTTCAGCTATGCGATGACCTTCGGCGCGGTAACGCTGCGCCTGCAGATACCGTTCGGGTTCGTTTTTTTCGGCTTCCACAGTTACAGCGCGATGTCGGTCTGGCTCGCCTACACGTCGTGGATTCCGAACGTGATCGTGGTGGCGCTCTATGCGATGTGGGAGGCGCTGCGCCGCAACCGGCCCTCCACGGCCCTCACAACGGCATGAATTCGTAGCCCATCATGCCGGACGACATCGTCTTGCCCCCCGCCGATGCATAGAGCGCGTTCGCTGCCGCATTCTCGTCTTCTGTGAGGACCCAGGCGTTGACGCAGCCGAGTGCGCGGCCGCGGCCGAGCAAGGCCGCGACCACCTGCCGGCCGATCCCCTGGCGCTGATGCGACGGCGCGGTGCCGACCTCGTTGATCCACAACTCCCGCGGCTTGTCCGGATGGATGTAGTCGACGCCCGATGCGAAGCCGACCACCACGCCGTCCGACAAGGCCACGGCGATGTGATGGCGCGGGTCGGCGAGAAATTCGCGGGCGAGCGCAGGGTCCACGGGATGGTCGAAAACACCCGGCGCGACGCGCGCCAGCACGGCTTCCTCGCCTGGGCCGAGCATTCTGATCTCGATGGACATGTGTACCGTCCGGTCAAACGATCCGTACACAAACAAAAAGGGACGCCCGTTTTCCGGACATCCCGATATGGGAGATAGTTTAGAGCCGAAGAAACAGACTGGCAAGCCCTCTTCCGGTGTAATAGATGACATCCCCTCACATGCGGAACAGGGGATATCCATGATGGCCTGCGGCCTCGACTTCGGCACTTCCAATTCGGCGATCGGCGTGATGTCCGGCAACGCGCCCACGCTCGCTCCTGTCGAAGGGCTTGAGACGCTGATCCCCAGCGCCGTGTTCTTCGATTACGAGACCAAGGGCCGGGTCCTGTTCGGTGCCGAGGCGATCGCAACCTATATCGGCCAGCACGACGGGCGGCTGATGCGGGCGCTCAAATCGATCCTCGGCTCGCCGCTGATCGACGAGAAGACCGCGCTCGGCTCGAAGATGGTGGCGCTCACCGACGTGGTCGAGATCTTCGTGCGGCACCTGAAGGAGAAGGCCGAGGCCTTCGCGGGCGAGGAGCTGACCGCCGTCGTGCATGGCCGCCCGGTACGCTTCGTCGACGACGACGATGCGGCCGATGCCAAGGCCGAGCGGGTGCTGACCGGCATCGCCAACCGCGTCGGCTTCCGCGACGTGGCGTTCGTCTACGAGCCGATCGCCGCGGCCTATCGCTATGAGGAAACCGCCAGCGCCGAAGAGGTCGTGCTGATCGCCGACATCGGCGGCGGCACGTCCGACTTCACCGTCATCCGGATCGGACCGGAGCGGATGCGCCGCATCGACCGGACGGACGACATCCTCGCCAATGACGGCGTGCGGATCGGCGGCACGGATTTCGATGCGCTGCTGAGCCTGGACGCGGTGATGCCGCAATTGGGACTGGGCACGCAACTGATCGAAAAGAACCTGCCGATGCCCAATTCGCTCTATTACGAGCTGGCGACCTGGTCGACGATCAACTTCGCCTACACCTTCCAGAACGAGCGCATGCTCATCGAGCTTGTCGCCGGCGCGCGCGAACCGGAGAAGGTCGCACGGCTGCTCAAGGTGGTGCGCGACCGCCTCGGCCACCGCATCGCCTTTGCGGTTGAGGACGGCAAGATCGCGCTCAGCGAGGCGCAGAGCGTCGCCCTGCCCTTGGACTTCATCGATTCCGCCCTGGCGGCGCAGGCTACGCGCGACGGCTTCGACCGCGCGATTGCGGCGCGGACGGAGCGGCTCTTCCGCACCGCGTCCGACTGTATCCGCGACGCAGGGCTGGCCCCTGCCGCCATCCAGACCATATTTTTCACGGGCGGCTCGGGACGGGTGCCTGCCGTGCGCGAGGCGATCATGCGCGCGGCACCAAGCGCGCGCGCGACGACGGGCTCGGATTTCCTTTCCGTTGCGTTAGGCTTGACGCGAGAGGCGCATAAGCGGTTTGGATAGGCTTCGACCTCCCCTCAAGGGGAGATAAAAAGCCGAGGAAAACGTCCATGACCATCCGCACGCCACTCTGCGACATGCTCGGCATCCAGTATCCCATCATGCTGGCGGGCATGGGCGGCGTGTCCTATGGCGAACTTGCCGCGGCGGTGTCGGAAGCGGGCGGCTTCGGCACGCTGGGCATGGCGGGGCGCTCGCCGGACGAGATCAAGCATGAGATGAAGGTCGTGCGCGACAAGACCGACAAGCCCTTCGGCGTCGACCTCCTCGCCGCAGTGCCCGAATCGCTGGAGCGCACGGCCGACATCATCATCGAAGGCGGCGCGAAGGCGTTCATCTCGGGGCTCGGCGTGCCGCCGCCGCATCTGGTCAAGAAATTCCACGACGCGGGCCTGAAAGTCATGAACGTCAACGGCACGGTCAAGCACGCACGCTCGGCCGAGGCCGGCGGGCTCGACGCCGTCGTCGCGCAGGGCACCGAGGCGGGCGGTCACACCGGGCGCGTCGCGGGCATGGCGCTGATCCCGCAGATCGCTGACGCGGTGAAGATTCCCGTGATCGCCGCCGGCGCCATCGTCGACGGCCGCGGCTTGGCCGCCGCCCTAGCGTTGGGCGCCCAGGGCGTGTGGATGGGGACGCGCTTCATCGCCGCCACCGAGGCGCATGCCGGCGGGCTCTACAAGCAGGTGATCGTCGACGCGACGGATGAGGACACGGTCATCACCCGCTCCTATTCGGGCAAGCCGATGCGCGTCTTCAAGAACGAATGGGTGGCGGAGTGGGAAAAACGGCCCCAGGATATCAAGCCGTTTCCGGCGCAGGCGATCTTGTCGACCCAGGCCGGGGTGATGGGCGGGATCGGCGGCCAGATCGAAGGCCTGTCGCGCGAGCGCTCCGCCTTTGCCATGGGCCAGGGCGCGGGCGGAATCGCGGCGGTGAAGTCGTCTCGCGAGATCATCACGGAGATCATGGCCGAAGCCGAAGACGTGATCGCGCGGCTGGCTGCGCTGGCCCGGACGGCAGCAAAGTCCGGATAAATTTATATTTGCCGAGTTCTTGGTGCGCTGCATTCAATCTTTGTTTTGACTGTACTCGCCAATCGTGAGCCAATCTCCGCGCAATCGAGCGGAGATTCACGTCATGACCACGTCGTTCGTCATTCCGGGCGTATCGCGTCGCGTGTTTCTGGGCACGGCAGCGGCCGCCGCGGGATCAACGATGTTGCCCGTCCGGGCCGCGCCGGCCAAGGCGAAGTACACCCGCTGGAACGCCACCAGCCCGCAGGGCATGGCGATGCTGGCGAGCTACGCCGTCGCGATCAAACGGATGCTGGAGCTGAAGCCGGATCATCCGCACAACTGGTTCCGCAACGCGTTCGTCCACGCGATGGACTGCCCGCACGGCAATTGGTGGTTCTTCACCTGGCACCGGCCCTTCGTCGGCTATTTCGAGCAGACGGTGCGCGACCTGAGCGGCAACAAGGATTTCGCCTTTCCGTACTGGGACTGGACGCAAACGCCGCGCATCCCGGCGCAGATGTTCGACGGCGTGCTCGACCCGAGCTATCCCGCCTACAATCCCTATATCGCGAATTTCGACACGTTCTTCAAATACATGAACCCGGCGCTGGAGGCCTATTGGAAGGGGCTTTCGTCCGACCAGCTCGGCCAGCTCAACACGCGCGGCATGCCGACGCTCGACTCGCTATGGCAGCAGGTCAAGGACTACCAGCAGAGCGCGATGTTCGCGACGACGCCGAATGCGCGCTACCTGACCAAGACCAATCCGTCGCTGGACGAGAAGACCAAGGTCGCGGTCTCGCTCAACACCGTGCTGTCGGGGCTGAAGCCGAACAGCTTCGCCACGTTCAATTCCGTCCAGACCCCGTCGCACAACACGGCGCCCACCAGCGGCGACGTCTTCGCGATCCTCGAGGGCCAGCCCCACAACAAGACGCACAACAATATCGGCGGCGTCGGCCACATCCCGAACAAGGACTATCTGAAGTTCGGCTACATGGCGGACAACCTGTCGCCGGTCGATCCGGTGTTCTTCCTGCACCACGCCAACATGGACCGGTTGTGGGACGTGTGGACGCGCAAGCAGCAGGCGGCAGGCCTTCCTTATCTGCCGACCGGCGACGAGTGGACGACCTTCGCCAAGGAGCCGTTCCTCTTCTACATCGATGCCAACGGCAATCCGGCACTGCGCAAGACCGCCGGCGAAAGCGTCGAGATCGCCGGCTTCGACTACGACTACCAGCCGGGCTCGGGCGAAGGGATCATTCACGCCCCGCCGGTCGCAGCCGTCGCCGCGGCCGCGCCGATCGTCGGCGCGGTCAGCAATGGCGAGGGGGCCGTGACGGTACCGGCCGGCCTGCTGGCGGCGGTCCGGAACCACACGCTGGTGGCGTCGATCACCATTCCACATCCCATGTCGGGCGGCGAGCCGCGCGAATACGACGTGCTGGTCAATGCGCCGCCGGGTACGCAGGCGGTAAGCGCGAGCAGCCCCTATTACGTCGCCACGATCTCGTTCTTCGGCTTCATGCCGGGCATGATGTCGAACGACGTGACGTTCCAGGTGCCGATCAACAAACTGCCGCCGGCCGCCAAGGGCAAGGCAGCGGGCGACCTGGTCTTCACCGTCGTGCCGTCGACCGCGGTGCCCAATGTGCGCGCCACGCCCAATGGCGTCGGTGCTGCCGCCCCGCTGCTGCGGGCCGTGTCGGTGTCGGTCCAGCCCTGAGCGATGCGCCGGCTTGCCGCTGCCCTCGCGCTGCTTGCGCTTCTGGCGCCGGGCGCGGATGCGGCGGGGCGGATCGTGACGCTCACCCTGCCCCGCGCCGCCGCCGCGGATGAGGAGATCGTCTTGCGGGTGCGCGCCGGCGTTCTGCGGCGCGGCATGGAGGTCGATCTCTACGACGGACGCGGCAGCCTGCTTGGGACCGTATCCCCCTTCGCGATACGGGGCGGCCATGAGGCGGGAACCTATTCGATCCCGCTGGGCACCCATCCGACGCCGGGGCGCCGGTTGACGATACGCCTCGTCCTCACGGAGTTCGGCAAGCCGCCGCGCGCGCCGACGCGGCTGGAGGTGCGCGGCGTCACCTCCGCGTTCGTCGGCATCACGCGCTAGAGAAACTTCATCGCCAGATGGATCAGCACCGCGATGCCGAAGCCGGCGACCGCGATGCCGGACCCCTTGTTGATCATCGCCATGACGCGGTCGTTGATGCTCGCATGGAACAGACCGACGATGGTCGTGAGCACCAGCCACCACAGCGACGATCCCGCCGCCACGCCGATCACCACGAAGGAGGCCGCAAGAAAGCTCGGATGGCCGCCCGCCAGGCCGCCGAGACCCGCGATCAGCGCGGCGAACCCCAGCAAGGTCGCTGGATTCGTCATGGTGAGCGCAAAGGTCGACGCCATGGCGCGGAACAGCGTGGAGGCGCCCTTCTCCCGCGAGGCGATGGAATCGGGCAGTCGCGCCTCGACCTTGGCGAAGAAGGTGTGGACGCCGAAATAGATCAGCATGCCGCCGCCGACCAGCTCGAGCGCGGAGGTGTAGCCCTTGATCCATTGCGCCACGGCGGTGAGGCCGAAGCCGGTGACGATCGCGAACACCGTGTCGCCCACCGCCGCGCCGAGGCCGGAGACGAATCCGTTCAGCGGCCCGAACGCCAGCGTGCGGCGGATGCAGATGAGGTTCACGGGCCCGATGGGCACCGCGACGATCAATCCGATCACGACGCCGGAGAGGCTGAGTATGAGATAATCCATCCCCGCCTGCGATTATATTTCCACGACCAGGCGGCCGCGGATCTTGCCAGCGAGAATGTCCTCGGCAGCCTTGCGCACGCCGGAAAGCGGGATGGTGTGAGTCATTTCCGCCAGCTTGGCGGTATCGAGGTCACGGGCCAGGCGTTCCCAGGCGTGGATGCGCCTGGCCTTGGGCGCCTGCACCGAGTCGATACCGAGCAACGAAACGCCGCGCAGGATGAAAGGTGCCACGCTGGTCGGCAAGTCCATGCCGCCGGCAAGCCCGCAGGCCGCCACCGCACCGCCATAAGAGGTTGCGGCGATGACATTGGCCAGGGTCTTGGAGCCGACACTGTCGACACCGCCCGCCCAGCGCTCCTTGGCCAGCGGCCGCGGGTCGGCGGCGAGCTCGCTGCGCGGGATGATTTCGACAGCGCCGAGATCCTTCAGATAAGCCGCTTCTTCCGGCCGCCCCGTCGACGCGATGACCTTGTAGCCGAGTTTGGCCAGCAGCGAGACGGCGACGGAGCCGACGCCGCCGCTGGCGCCCGTCACGACGATCGCGCCTTTAGCGGGCGCAACGCCCGCTTCCTCCAGCGCCAGAACGCAGAGCATCGCCGTGTATCCGGCGGTGCCGATCGCCATCGCCTGCGCCGGCGTGAACGCGGCGGGCAGCGGCACAAGCCAGTCGCCCTTCACGCGCGCCAGCTCGGAATATCCTCCATAATGCACTTCAGAGAGGCCGAAGCCGTTCAACACAACCTTGTCGCCGGGCTTGAAGGCAGGGTTCGACGATTCCTCGACCGTGCCGGCGAGATCGACGCCAGGGATCATCGGAAATTTGCGGACCACCGGCGAACGCCCGGTCAGCGCCAGCCCGTCCTTATAGTTGACTGTGGAATGCGACACCGCGACCGTCACGTCGCCGGGCATCAGATCGTCGGGCGACAGCTCCACATCTTCGGCGGTCTGCTTGTCGCCATCCTTGCGCAAAAGGATCGCCTTGAACCGGCTTTTCATACGGCTTCTGCCCACCTAATTTTCCGTTAACCCGGAGGCGACCCGAATTCGCCGCCTCCGTCAAGGCGTTACAAAGGGCAGCACCATTTGCTGCGCGCCGGCCCGGGCGATCAGCTCCTTGTCCGCCTCACGGTAGAAGTCGGCTTCCGCGGTGATCAGCGACTTGGTGTGCGAGATCACGCGGGCCTCGGCGAGGATGGGATGCGCGCGCCCGACGCGCAGGAACTGGACGTTGAGATTGATCGTTCGGAAGGCGCTGCCTTCCGGGATCACGGTCATGGCGGCGAAGCCGAGCATCTGGTCCGCCAGCGCCGCGATATAGCCGCCGAACAGCGTGCCGTCGCCGTTGAGCAGGTCGGGATCGGGCTCCCAGCGCTTGCCGACCCAGCCCTCCTCCCAGGCATCGAGCAGGCCGAGCCGCAGCGTCTGCACGACGGGCGGCGCTTCAGCGCGGCCCGCGATCAGCGCGTCAAGACGCTCGGTCGCCCAGGTCATCGCGGCTCCAGCGTTTCGGTGAACTGGATCGGCTGCCCCTGCCCGCCCAGCGTCAGCACGCGATCGCGCATGACCGTCTTGCCGCGGATGATCGTGGCAAGCGCCCAGCCGGTCGTCTCCATGCCGTCGAACGGCGTCCAGCCGCATTTCGATGCGATCCAAGCATTCTCGATCCGGTGTTTCGCCTTGAGGTCGACGATCGTGAAATCGGCGTCGTAGCCGCGCGCGATGCGCCCTTTGCCGGCAATGCCGAAGATGCGGGCCGCGCCGGCGCTGGTGAGATCGACGAACCGCTCCAGCGTCAGGCGGCCGGCGTTCACATGGTCGAGCAGGATGGTCACCAGCGTCTGCACGCCGGGCATGCCGGACGGCGTGTCGGGATAGGTCTTGTCCTTTTCGGCGCGGCTGTGCGGCGCATGGTCGGAGCCGATGACGTCGATCACGCCCTGATTGACCGCGTCCCACAGTGCCGCACGATGCGCGGCATCGCGGATCGGTGGGTTCATCTGGGCATAGGTGCCCAGCCGCTCGTAGCACTCGGGCGCCGCCAGGGTGAGATGCTGCGGCGTGGTCTCGGCGGTGCAAATCTCCTTGGCCTCGGCCAGGAGCGGAATCTCGTCCGCTGTCGTCACGTGCAGGACATGCAGCCGCCGGCCAGCGGCGCGCGCGAGACGGATTACGCGCTCCGTCGACATGCGCGCCGCCTCGGCATCGCGCCAGACGGGATGGCTGCGCGGGTCGCCGGGGAGCGCGAGATGCTTGCGGGCCTTGAGGCGGTCTTCGTCTTCCGAATGCACCGCGACGCGGCGGCGACCGGCGCGCAGCATCGCGGCGATGTCGCTCTCATGGTCGAGCAACAGCGTGCCGGTGGAGGAGCCCAGGAAGGCCTTCACGCCGGCGACGCCCGGCAGGCGCTCGAGCTCCGCCAGGGCGCCGATATTGGCCGGCGATGCGCCGACATAGAAGGCGTAGTCGCAATGCATGCGATTCCCGGCACGTGCGAGCTTGTCCTCGATCGCGGCGCGGGTGGTGGTGGGCGGATTGGTATTGGGCATCTCGAAGACGCCCGTGACGCCGCCCAGCACCGCGGCGCGGCTGCCGCTCTCCAGGTCTTCCTTGTGCTCGTTGCCGGGCTCGCGGAAATGGCACTGGCTGTCGATCACGCCGGGAAGGACGTGGAGGCCTTTCGCCTCGAAGATTTCGGCGGCTTTGGCGCCGCCCAGCGCGCCGATGGCGGCGATCTTGCCGCCGACGACGCCGACATCGCCCTCTGCGAGGCCATTTGGCGTGGCAACAACCCCGCCGCGGATAAGGAGATCAAAGGTTTCCGACATGGCGAAGGGGTAGCCCCTTGCCCCTTCCCTTGGCAACCTCTGCGGAGCCCATTACTTGTTGTTCCATGCCGATCGCCCATCTCGAAGACCGTGCCGTGCTTGCCGTTTCGGGCGCCGATGCGCGCAGCTTCCTGCAAGGCCTGATCACCAATGACGTGGAGCGCCTCGAGCCGGGGCGGGGTGTCTACGCCGCGCTCCTGACCCCGCAGGGCAAGATCCTGTTCGACTTCTTCCTGGTCGAGGGCGACGCCGCCATCCTGATCGATTGCGCCGCGACCGCGCGCGATGCGTTGCTCAAGCGGCTCGGCCTCTACAAGCTTCGAGCCAAGGTGATCCTCGAACCGCGCGACCAATTGGCCGTGCTGGCGGAATGGGAGGGGGACGAGGCCAAATACGCCATCGCCTACCCCGATCCCCGACTGCCCGCGCTCGGCAGACGGGCGATCGTCGCAAAGGCCGAGATGCGCAAGGACGTCCTGCCCGCTGCACCGTACCACCGGCACCGCCGCGTGCTCGGCGTGCCAGAGGCCGGCGATTTCGGCTCGGACAGGATGTTCGCGCTCGACGCAGGGCTCGATGAGCTGAACGCCGTCGACTTCCGGAAAGGCTGCTATGTCGGCCAGGAGCTGACGGCGCGGATGAAGCATCGCGGCACGGCACGCAAGCGGCTACTGCCCGTCGCCGGCGCGCTTGGTGTCCCCGGTGCCACCGTCACGGCCGGCGGCAAGGACATCGGCGAGATCGTCGCCAGCGCGGACGGGACCGGCTTCGCACTGATCCGTCTCGACCGCCTCGAAGAGGCGCAAGGGGCTCCTGCCACGGTTGGCAGCAATGCGATCGAATTGTTCAAGCCATCATGGCTTTTCGCTTGACGGCGCGCGAGCGCAGGTCTCTCGTTCGTCTCGATTGAATCCCCTCGTCATTCAAGGAGAACGCCATGCTCCATCATGTCTCCGTCGGCGTGACCGATGTCGCGCGCGCGGCGAAATTCTATGACGCCGTGCTGGGCACGCTCGGCTACAAACGCGTCGCGGACTATTCCCCGCACGCCATCGGCTACGGCACGGACCATCCGGAGTTCTGGATCGGTGGGGCCCACAATGGAAAACCGACGAGCGCCGGCAACGGCACGCATCTGGGCTTCAGCGCGAAAAGCAAGGCACAGGTCCTGAAATTCCACGAGGTGGCGCTGCGTGAAGGCGGCAGCAACAACGGTGAGCCCGGCCCACGTGCCGACTATGGCCCCGATTATTACGGCGCCTTCATCTACGACCTCGACGGCAACAAGATCGAGGCGACGCTGCATCCCTCGCCCAAGCCGGCCAAGACGCAGGCGGCGCGCAAGCCGGTGAAGAAGGTCGCGAAGACGGCGGCGAAAAAACTGGCCAAGAAAGCCAAGGTCAAAAAGAAGAAGGCCAGAAAGTAAGTCATGCGATCCAGGACACGCATCGCGATCACGCTGATGACGAGCGCCGGCGAAGCGCACATTGTTCACTGCGATCACGTGCATTGAAGGCCGAGATTGTCCGCTGCGCCTGGTCGGTGAAGGAACCGATCTATGTCGCCTATCACGACGACGAATGGGGCGTGCCGGAATACGAGTCCCGCGCGCTCTACGAGAAGCTGGTGCTCGACGGCTTCCAGGCGGGTCTCGCCTGGATCACCATCCTGCGCAAGCGCGACAATTTCCGCGCCGCCTTCGACCATTTCGATCCGGAGAAGATCGCGCGCTACGGCAAGCGCGAGATGAACCGCCTGCTGAAAGATGCCGGCATCATCCGCTCCGAGGCGAAGATCAAGGCGGCGATCAAGGGCGCGCAGCTCTGGCTCGACATCGAGGCGAAAGAGCCGGGCGGCTTCCGCGATTTCATCTGGAAGCACGTCGACGGCAAGCCGACGCAGAATGCGTTCAAGACGCTGGGCCAGGTGCCGGCACAGACCCCGATGAGCCAGGCTCTGTCAAAAGACCTCAAATCGCGCGGCTTCAACTTCGTGGGGCCCGTGATCGTCTATGCCTTCGCGCAGGCGGTGGGCATGGTCAACGACCATGTCGTGTCCTGCCACCGCCATGCGGCGTGCGCCAAGCTGGGCCGGCGCGGCACGCCCTAGCCTGGAACCGTGAAGTTCTGTTCCAGACGCCCCTGACCCGAGCCGCCGACATAGGTTCGCTCCGCATACGGATAATCTGAGATCACCTTATGCCAGAACGCCACGGCGCCGCTGTTCGCGGCGAACTCGGAGAGCGTCCAAGGGCCGGGGAAGCGCTTCAATATCTGCCGCGCGAAGTCGAACGCGACGCCGCTCCGACGAAACGCGGGAAAGCTGTAGAACTCCGCCATCTCGGTGCGCTCACCGCGATGGACCAGCGCAAAGGCGGCGCGCGCGCCATCGGCGACGGCCCAAAACGCAAACCGGTCGGGCTCTTTCCAGTACAGATCGAACACCGGATAGTCGTATACGCCGTCGGCCCGCTCGAGCGCGACATAGGCGGTCATCTCTTCGATGTAGTCCTGCAACCGGTCCCACAGAAGCGGCTTCTCCGCCGCGGTCACGGGAACAACTGCGACACGCATCAGCCGCGCCCGCGATAGGGCGCGACGCCGGTGTCCGGCAGCCAGGCTCCGGCGGGCAGCGTTCCCGTCTGCCAGAACACGTCGATCGGCATCCCGCCGCGCGGATACCAATAGCCCGCGATGCGCAGATAGCGCGGCTTGATCGCCGCAACGATGCGCTTGCCGACCGAGACGGTGCAGTCTTCGTGGAAGGCGGCATGGTTGCGGAAGCTGCCGAGGAACAATTTGAGCGATTTCGACTCGACGATCGCCTTTGCCGGCGCATAGTCGATCACGAAATGCGCGAAGTCGGGCTGTCCGGTCACCGGACAAAGCGAGGTGAATTCCGGTGCCGTGAAGCGCACGATATAGGGCGCATCCGGATGCGGATTGGGCACGGCTTCCAGACGCGCCTCCTCCGGCGAGGCCGGAAGGCCCACGGAGCGGCCCAGTTGCGTCAGTTTTTTCGTCATGGCAAGGCTTTGGCAGGGAGATGAATTTCCGTCAAGGAAACCTTTTCCTGGCTATGGTGACCTTGAATTCGCCGGCGCGAATATCGAAGTTCCCAGGATCACAGAAGCAGGACGACGCATGACGGTCATGACAACGGCTTGGGAGCGCACCAAGCGCATCCTGGGCGCCAAGGACGGCAAGGGCGTGGCACGGGCGGTCCTGGAGCCGGTCGCGATCGTCCTGATCACCTTCGCGTCGACCACCACCATCGCGCAGCCTTTCTATGTCCCGTCCGGCTCCATGCAGCCGACACTGGCGATCGGCGACGCCTTCATCGCCGCGAAATATCCCTATGGCTACAGCCGCTATTCGGTGCCCTTCGGCCTGGGACCGGCTTCCGATGCGCGGCTGCTCGGCAGCGTGCCGCAGCGCGGCGACGTCGTCGTCTTCCGCCTGCCGCGCGATCCCAAGCAGACCTATATCAAGCGCGTCATCGGGCTGCCCGGCGACCATGTCCAGATGATCGGTGGCCGGCTCTGGATCAACGGCAAGGAATTACCGCTCAAGGCCGACGGGCTGGGCCAGGTCGAAAGCGAGGATGGCGCGATCACCGATTCGCCGCGCTTCATCGAAACGCTGCCGGGCGGACGCACGCATCCGATCTACAAATGGACCTGGAGCGGGGCGCTGGACGACACGGAGCAGTTCACCGTGCCGGCTGGCCATGTCTTCATGATGGGCGACAATCGCGACAATTCGCTGGACAGCCGCGTCGCGGCCGAGAATGGCGGCGTGGGCTTCGTGCCAATGGAGAATCTCGTCGGCCGTGCCGAATTCGTGGTGGGGTCCTACGATTTCCTCAACGCGCACGCCTTCTGGACCTGGCTGGGCGAAATTCGCCTGTCGCGCGTGTTCAACGGGGTGAACTGAGCCGAGGCAACGGTTCCCGGTCGTTTGCCGGGGCGCCTTCGGTTCTTCCAAAACGCATTTGCCGAGACGGTCCGCAAAGGCGGAAATGGCATGTTTGCTCCTGATATCTGCGAAATATCTGCGAAAAGTTCCTTTCGAATTGTCCGCTTCTATTTTGTGAAACATCCTTTTGCTAACCGGACATTAGCGTTGCAATTCTAGGTTGACCTCGCCGTAGCTGTGGAGCTCCACGTGGTCGCTGCCTCTTTGCCGATGGAAGAAAAGAACCGGCTTGCGGCGCTCGACGAGTATGGGATCGACGTGGCACTGGCCGAACCCGGCTTCGATCGGCTGGTCCAGCTCACGGCCCATGTCTTCGACGTCCCGATCGCGCTGGTCTCGCTCGTGGAAGCCGAGCGCCAGCTTTTCGCCGCGCGCGTGGGGCTGGACGTCTGCGAGACCGCGCGCGACGTTTCGTTTTGCGCGCATGCCATCCGGCGCGACGACATCATGGTCGTGCCGGATGCGACCAAGGACTCGCGCTTCTACAACAGTCCCTTGGTGACCGGCGCGCCGCACATCCGCTTTTACGCCGGCGCGCCCTTGCGCGCGCCATCCGGCCAAAAGATCGGAACGCTTTGCATCATCGACACCAAGCCGCATGCGACCTTCGACGCGAGCGAGCACCGCAATCTGTCGGATCTCGCCGCCCTGGTGCTGGACAAGCTCGAGCTCCGCCGGCTGGAACTGGCGCGGCGCGCGAGCCAGAATCGTTTCGAGAACATCGCCGCGACGTCGCCCGACGCGATCATCTGTGCCGACGAACGGGGCTTGGTCACGTTCTGGAACAAGGCGGCCGAGAAGCTCCTGGGCTTTACAGCCGACGAAATCCTGGGCGAGACCGTCGACAGGATCGCCTCCAGCCAGATCATGGAGCGGCTCCGCTATCTCGCCGCGAACAACGAATCCCTGGTCGAAGGACGCACGGCGGAAGTCGAAGTGCGCCGCAAATCCGGCACGGCCGTGGCGGTCGAGCTTTCGGTCTCCATGTGGCGGGAAGAGGAGCATACCAGCTTCGGTGCCATCCTGCGGGATATCACCGAGCGGCGCAGCAATGAGATAAGGCTGTTCCGGCTCGCGCATCTGGATCCTCTGACCGAGCTGCCCAACCGGACCCTGTTCCGGACCCGCATCGACGACGTCTTGCAGAACGAAGAGGCGGTCTGCGTCATGCTGGTCGATCTCGACGGCTTCAAGGACGTGAACGACAGCCTCGGCCACTCGGCCGGCGACGCGGTCCTGACCAATGTCGCCCAGCGCCTTCTCGCCAGCGTGCGGCCGAGCGATACGGTCGCTCGCATGGGCGGAGACGAGTTCGCCATCCTGATTCCGGGCATGGGAGATCCCTTGCGCGCCGCCGACATCGCGGACGCCGCCATCGAAAGCGTTTCGGGCATTTTGACCGTCGAAGGCCAGCCGGTGGTCATCGGGGCGAGCGTCGGAATCGCGCTTTTTCCGGCCCATGGATCGACGCCGCAGGAGCTTCTCTCCAATGCCGATCTGGCGCTCTACCAGGCCAAAGCCGAAGGGCGGCATTGCCGGCGCTTCTTCACGCCCGCGTTGCGGGCGGCCGCGTCCCTCAAGCACGCCTATCAGGCCGAGCTTCGCCGGGCCCGCGAAGAGGGCGAGTTTGAACTCTTCTACCAGCCGCAGGTGAGGCTTTCCGACGGCGCATTGGTGGGCGCGGAAGCGCTGTTGCGCTGGCGCCATCCGCAGCGGGGCCTCATCACGCCGGCTGCGTTCCTGCCCGCATTGGAGACGAGCCGGCTGGCGGCCTCGGTCGGGGAATGGGCGATCAGGTCGGCCTGCAGGCAGGCGGCGGAATGGCGCAAAGCGAGTTCGCCGGCATTTCGCATGGGCGTCAATCTGTTCGGCGCGCAGTTCGGCACCGGCGATCTGGCGCACAAGGTCCGCGCCGCGCTTGACGAGTTCGAGTTGCCGCCCAACGCCCTGGAGCTCGAAATCACCGAAAACATCATCCTGCGGCATGACGACGAGATGATCGGGCCGCTGCGCGAGCTTCACGCCGAGGGCGTCGGGATCGCGTTCGACGATTACGGCACGGGATACGCATCCCTCAGCATGCTCAAGCGCTATCCCCTGAACAGGCTGAAGGTGGACCAGACCTTTGTCCGCGGCATGTGCGAATCACCGACGGACGCGGCCATCGTCAGGGCCATTCTGTATCTGGGACGGAGCTTCGGGCTGGAGGTGATCGCCGAGGGCGTCGAAACCGAGGAGCAACTGGCGCGCCTGCGCAAGAAGGGGTGTGAAGAAGGGCAAGGGTATCTTTTCGGACGTCCCATGACGGCGGAGGAGTTCGGCCGCCGCTTCAACCTGTCCCTTCCTCCGAACGTCGCCGCGGCCGAGCGCAGCACGGGCTGACTTCGGGGCTCCGCCGGGAGCCCCGAAGCCGATCTCTACTTCTTTCCCCGTACGCCCTCGCGCAACCCGGTCAGGGCTTCGGCCCATTTGTGCAGCTCGTTGAGCGTCGCCGCGACGCCCTGCTGGTTCAGTTCGCTGCCCTCGAACTTGCCGTCCTTGAGCTGGCTGAAGAAGTTCGGAATCGCGACGCCTTCAGGGATCGGCATCATCTTGAGGGTCGAAACCTGCAGCCGCGCCGTCTGCGCCGCGCGCAGCCCGCCCGACACGCCGCCATAGCTCACGAACGCCACCGGCTTGTACTGCCATTCCCAGAACAGGTAATCGAGCGCGTTCACGAAGGCCGGCGGCGCCGAGTAATTATATTCCGGCAGCACGAAGACGAGGGCGTCGGCGGCGTTGACGCTGGCCGACCACCTCTTGGTGTGCTCCCGCTCGTATTGCCGGCGCATGGGATGGTGCGGCTCGTCATAGACCGGGAGCCCGAACGCGGCGATGTCAACGAGTTCGGCATCGAACGTGCCATGCGCCTTGGCGGCCTCATGAAACCATTGCGCGATCGCCGGACCGACCCGGCCGGGCCGCGTGCTGGAAATGACGGTGTGAAGCTTCAGGGCCATGGGGCGGCTCTCCTTGATAAAGTATCTGTTTGTTGCCAAGTAACAAATCGTAACCGAGACTAAGATGATGCCTGTCGCGGACGGGCGCAAGAAGGCACGCGGATGAAACAGGGTAACATGCATGAAACCGGCGACTGCCGCGCCGTATCGGGCGTGCTGGCGCGGATCGGCGACAAATGGTCGGTGCTGATCGTCAGCCGGCTTGGCCCTCGCCCCATGCGGTTCAACGAGCTCAAGCGCGAGATCGGCGGCATCTCGCAGCGCATGCTGACGCTGACGCTCCGCGGACTGGAGCGCGACGGCCTCGTCACGCGCACGGTCTTCCCGACGATCCCGCCCCGGGTGGACTACGAACTGACAGCTCTCGGCCGCTCGCTGCTCGTGCCGGTGACCGGATTGGGCGATTGGGCGCTGAACAATATCGCCAAGATCGACGCAGCACGCGCCAAATTCGATGCCGGCGCCGTCAGGAAGGACAGGAAGATCGCGATCCGGTCAGCCCTGGCCGGCGCGGGTCACGGCGTGGCGGCGGGCGAACGCAAACGCTTCGGCGCGTGACGCGGCGGCGCGGCCCTGCTCTTCCGCAATCGCGACATCCACCATCAGCGTGACGAAGATCTGGTTGCGCTCCGCGAAGGCCCGCTCGTCGCCCAGATGGGGCCAGAGATTTGCGCGCATGAAATCGTCCAATTCGGTGGACCAGCGGACTCCATCGGAGCCGTCGAGAAGCTTGGCGCGGCGCAGGGCGAGCGCCGGCATGTACGGCGCGATCAGCTCGCGCATCTCGCCCTCGAAGGCGCGCCAACTGTCGGCTTCGAAGTCCATGCCCTGCACGAGGAACCCGACGACTTGCTTGAATGCTCCCAGAACGCGCTCTTGCATGGCTTTCTGCCTTGTGTGTGCTGCAGAGCATGCGCTGCGACATCTTAAGGCGTGCCTCAGAAGCGTGGTTAGCGAACCCTTTCGCGTTCGCAGAGTGGTAGCTTTTGCGCCCCGCGACACCACGGCTAGTGGCACATTGTTGCGCGGGCGTAACACGCGTGCTAACTGCATCGCGCGCGCGGGCACTGACTCGCGAGCGGTGGAAATTCACCAAAGAATTCATACGGTTATAACCGGCACGCGGACGAAAGCGGCCGAGCTTTGAAGGGCGGACGTGGCTACGGAACAGACCCGCGAAGTCGGACTGGCAGGGCGCTATGCGACCGCCATTTTCGAGCTGGCCCAGGACGGCAAGGCCATTCCGGCGCTGGAGCAGGATTTCGCGTCGCTGCGCCGGATGATGCAGCAGAGCACGGATTTCGCCCGCCTGGTCCGCTCGCCGGTGTTCGGCCACGAAGAACAGGGCAAGGCGATGAAGGCGGTGCTCGCCAAGATGGACGCGGCGCCGCTGACGACGCAGTTCGTCCTGCTGCTGACCGCCAAGCGCCGCCTGTTCTTCCTCGCGGACATCATCGCCGCCTTCGAGCGCCTGCTTGCGGGCCGTCGCGGCGAAGTCCTCGCCCTGGTCACCAGCGCCCGCAATCTCAACGACGGCGAGATCGCCGAGCTGAAGGCGGCGCTCAAGGCGAAGCTCGGCCGCGAGCCGCGCCTCGAAACCAAAGTCGATCCTTCCCTGCTCGGCGGCCTCGTCGTCAAGGTGGGATCGCGCATGATCGATTCATCCTTGCGCACCAAGCTCACGAGCCTGCGCGCCGCCATGAGAGGTAACTGACGATGGACATCAACCCCTCTGAAATCTCCGCCATCCTGAAGCGTGAGATCCAGAATTTCGGCACCGAGGCCGAGGTCAGCGAAGTCGGCCAGGTGCTCAGCGTCGGCGACGGCATCGCGCGCGTCTACGGCCTCGACAACGTCCAGGCCGGCGAGATGGTCGAGTTCCCAGGCGGCATCAAGGGCATGGCCCTGAACCTCGAGAGCGACAATGTCGGCGTCGTGATCTTCGGCAACGACAGCACGATCAAGGAAGGCGATACCGTCAAGCGCACCCGTGCCATCGTGGACGTGCCGGTCGGCAAGGGCCTGCTCGGCCGCGTCGTCGATGCGCTGGGCAACCCGATCGACGGCAAGGGCCCACTCGATGCTGCCGGCATCGCCGAGCGCCGCCGCGTCGACGTGAAGGCGCCGGGCATCATCCCGCGCAAATCGGTGCATGAGCCGGTGCAGACCGGCCTCAAGGCCATCGACTCCCTGATCCCGATCGGCCGCGGCCAGCGCGAGCTGATCATCGGCGACCGCCAGACCGGCAAGACCGCCGTCGCCGTCGACACGATCATCAACCAGAAGACGATCAACAAGGGTACGGACGAAGGCGCCAAGCTCTATTGCATCTACGTCGCGATCGGCCAGAAGCGCTCCACCGTGGCGCAGCTCGTCAAGACGCTCGAGGATGCGGGCGCGCTCGAATACACGATCATCGTCGCCGCCACCGCGTCGGACTCGGCGCCGCTGCAGTTCCTCGCGCCGTTCTCGGGCTGCGCGATGGGCGAGTGGTTCCGCGACAACGGCATGCACGCGCTGATCATCTATGATGACCTCTCCAAGCAGGCCGTCGCCTATCGCCAGATGTCGCTGCTGCTGCGCCGCCCGCCGGGCCGCGAAGCCTATCCGGGCGACGTGTTCTACCTGCACAGCCGCCTGCTGGAGCGCGCCGCCAAGCTGAACGAGGACAACGGCTCGGGCTCGCTGACCGCCCTGCCCGTCATCGAGACCCAGGCCAACGACGTCTCGGCCTACATCCCGACCAACGTGATCTCGATCACCGACGGCCAGATCTTCCTGGAGACCGATCTGTTCTACCAGGGCATCCGTCCGGCGGTGAATGTCGGCATCTCGGTGTCGCGCGTGGGCTCGTCGGCGCAGATCAAGGCGATGAAGACCGCGTCCGGCCCGATCAAGGGCGAACTCGCGCAGTACCGCGAGATGGCCGCCTTCGCGAAGTTCGGCTCCGACCTCGACGCTTCGACCCAGAAGATGCTGGCGCGCGGCGAGCGCCTGACCGAGCTGCTTAAGCAGCCGCAATACAAGCCCTTCGCGGTCGAGGAACAGGTGGTGGTGATCTATGCCGGCACCCGCGGCTATCTCGATCCGATCCCGACGAACAAGGTCGGCGCCTATCAGGACGCCCTGATCTCCAAGCTCAAGGCGAGCCATGCCGACATCTTGAACGACATCCGCACCGGCAAGGCCCTGACGCCGGACATCGAGAACAGGCTGAAGAGCGCGCTGGCCGACTTCGCGAAAACCTTCGCGGCCTAAGACCGGAAGGCTCACGCCATGGCAACCGTCAAGGAAATGCGCACCCGGATCGGCTCCGTCCGATCCACGCAGAAGATCACCAAGGCGCTGCAGATGGTGGCGGCCGCGAAGCTGCGCCGCGCGCAGGCCGCCGCCGAGGCAGCCAAGCCTTATGCCACGCGCATGAGCGCGGTGATCGCGAATCTCGCGGCCGGGATCACGGGCCCCGACGCACCGCTGCTGCTGGCCGGCACCGGCAAGGACCGGCGTCACCTGATCGTCGTGGCGACGGCCGATCGCGGCCTCGCCGGCGGCTTCAATTCGGGCATCGTCCGCGCCGCGCGCGAGCGCATCGCCAGCCTCATCGCCGACGGCAAGGACGTGAAGATCCTGGTCATCGGCCGCAAGGCCCGCGACCAGCTGCGCCGCCTCTATGGCAGCCGCTTCGTCGAGACCTTCGAGGTCGGCCAGAAGGCGCCGAGCCTCGGCCTCGTCCGCCCTATCGCCAAACGCATCATCGATCTCTACAACGCCGGCGAAACCGACGTGGTGACGCTGTTCTCCAGCCGTTTCAAGTCGGTCGTGACCCAGACGCCGACCGCATTGCAGCTCATCCCGGCCGCCGCGGAGCCGGGGCATGCCGCCGCGTTCTATGAATACGAGCCGGACGAGACGACGATCCTCGAACAGCTGCTGCCGCAGAACATCGCAGTGCAGCTCCTGACGGCGCTGCTCGAGAACCAGGCCGGCTTCTTCGCGGCCCAGATGACCGCGATGGACAACGCCACGCGCAACGCCGGCGACCTGATCAACGCATTGACCATCCAGATGAACCGTACCCGCCAGGCGAAGATCACGACGGAGCTGATCGAAATCATCTCCGGCGCTTCCGCCCTCTGACGATCAAGGAAAGAGACCGACCATGTCCGCTCAAGGTATCCCCGCCAACGCCAAAGGCCGCCTCACCCAGGTGATCGGCGCCGTCGTCGACGTCGAGTTCGACGGCGAGCTGCCGGCGATCCAGAACGCCCTGGAGACGACGAACGTCGACGCCAAGACCGGCGAGAAGGTCCGCCTGGTGTTCGAGGTCGCCCAGCATCTGGGCCAGAACGCAGTGCGCGCCATCGCGATGGATACCACCGAAGGCCTCGTGCGCGGCGCCGAAGTCACCGACACCGGCGCGCCGATCCGCGTCCCCGTCGGCCCGGCCACGCTCGGCCGCATCATGAACGTCATCGGCGAGCCGATCGACGAGGCCGGCCCGATCGCCACCACGCACATGTCGTCGATCCACCGCGAAGCCCCGAGCTTCGCCGAGCAGGCGGGCGCGGCCGAAGTGCTCGTCACCGGCATCAAGGTCATCGACCTGCTCTGTCCCTACACCAAGGGCGGCAAGATCGGCCTGTTCGGGGGCGCCGGGGTGGGCAAGACCGTGACCATGCAGGAGCTGATCAACAACATCGCCAAGGCCTATGGCGGCTATTCCGTGCTGGCCGGCGTCGGCGAGCGCACCCGCGAGGGCAACGACCTCTATCATGAGATGATCGAGTCCAAGGTGAACATCGATCCGAAGACCGGCTCGACCGAAGGCTCCAAGTGCACGCTGGTCTACGGCCAGATGAACGAGCCGCCGGGCGCCCGCGCCCGCGTCGCGCTGACCGGCCTCGCCCAGGCGGAGTATTTCCGCGACGTCGAGGGCAAGGACGTGCTGCTCTTCATCGACAACATCTTCCGCTTCACCCAGGCGGGTTCGGAAGTGTCCGCCCTGCTCGGCCGTATCCCGAGCGCGGTGGGCTACCAGCCGACCTTGGCCTCCGAGATGGGCAACCTGCAGGAACGCATCACCTCGACCAACAAGGGGTCGATCACCTCGGTGCAGGCGATCTATGTGCCGGCCGACGACATGACCGACCCGGCGCCCGCGACCGCGATGGCGCATCTGGACGCCCGTACCGTGCTCAGCCGCGATATCGCCGCGCTGGCAATCTTCCCGGCGGTGGATCCGCTGGACTCGTCGTCGCGCATCATGGACCCGAACATCATCGGCGAGGAGCATTACACCGTCGCCCGCCGCGTCCAGGAAGTGCTGCAGCAGTACAAGGCGCTGAAGGACATCATCGCGATCCTGGGCATGGACGAGCTTTCGGAAGACGACAAGCTGATCGTGGCGCGCGCCCGCAAGATCCAGCGCTTCCTGAGCCAGCCCTTCTTCGTGGCCGAGCAATTCACCAACCTGCCCGGCGTGTTCGTCGCCCTGGCCGACACGATCCGCTCCTTCAAGGCGATCGTCGACGGCGAGTTCGACCACCTGCCCGAGCAGGCCTTCTACAACGTCGGCACGATCGACGACGCGGTGGCCAAGGCCCAGAAGATGGCAGCGGAAGCGGCGTAAGATTTGGGCGAATAGCGAATAGGGAGTAGCGAATAGGGAAGTAGAACGCGCATGACGGGAACAGGATTTGGCTGTTTCCTATTCGCCATTCGCTACTCGCCATTCGCTGATTGATATGACCGACAAAATCGCCTTCGACCTCGTCTCGCCGGAGCGCCTGCTGCTCTCGGACACGGCGGACATGGTCACCATCCCCGCGACCGAAGGCTATATGGGCGTGATGGCCGGGCATGCACCGGTGGTCTCCGCCCTGCGCCCCGGCATGATCGACGTCCTGAAGGATGGCAGCGACAGCCGCTTCTTCATCCGCGGCGGCTTTGCCGAAGTCAGCGCGACCAAGGTCACCATCCTCGCCGAGGAAGCCATCCCGATGGGCGAGATGGACCTCGCCGTCCTCGACCAGCGCATCAAGGACGCCGAGGAAGACCTGATCGCGGCCCAAAGCGACGCCGACCGTGCACGCATGGCCGAAGCGCTCGACGACCTGAGGCTGGTCCGCGCGGCTTTCTGAATTTTAAGGTCAATTGCCTGATTCGGCAGGCTTTTGCCTGTCGATGAGGCATCCTTGCGGGTTCCCAGCCGGCAACGGCCTTTGCTATAATGCGTTGTTGGTCCGTGGAACAAAGCATGAGGACCGTGGGGCAAGCATGACGGGAACGGCCGTCTACAGACAGGGTTGGTCGCTGGACGAAGTCCGCTGGGAGGCGTTCGACGCCGCCAAGGCCGATCCGCGCATGGTCGCCGCGATCAAGGCCGCCGCGCTCGTCGAGATGAACGCGCCGGACTACGTCGCCTATCTCAAGCGCGTCTTCAAGGATGCCGGCCCCGACATGACCGCGGCCATCGAGCAATGGGGCCGCGAGGAAAGCCAGCACGGACGGGCGCTAGGCCGCTGGGCCGAGATGGCCGACCCCACCTACAAGGTCGAAAAGGCCTTCGCCCGGTTCCGCGAGGGCTACAGGCCGGAGCACTTCAAGGACGGCGACGACACGTCGATCCGCGGCAGCCGGCGCGGCGAGATGATCGCGCGCTGCGTGGTCGAAAGCGGCACCTCGTCCTATTACACCGCCATCCGCGATGCGACCGAGGAGCCGGTCCTGCAGGAGATCGCGGGCCGCATCGCCGCCGACGAATACAGGCATTACAAGCTCTTCTACGAGACGCTTCAGGCGCAGGATGAGCCCGACCTTCCCTTCTGGAAGAAAGTCGCCGTCGCGGCCGGCCGGATCACCGAGTCGGACGACGACGAGCTCGCCTATGCCTATTACTGCGCGAATGTGCCCGCCGCCGAAACCGGCGCCCGGCCCTACGACCGGGCCTATTACGCCCGCGCCGCGACCCATTCGACGATGACGATCTACCGCCGCAACCACGTTCAGCGCCTGGTGCAGATGGTCGCCAAGGCGATCGGGGCGGAGCCGCATGGCCGGCTGTCGAAACTGGCCGGCGCGATCCTCTGGCGCTTCCTGCAGATGCGTGCGGGATCCGGCGGCGGCGCGGAGCCGGCACCGGCATAGCGCCTTCAGCTTATATGAGGCGTCCGGTGGACCAGCGTGTCGGCCAACGCCTGTGCTGTCACGAAAAGCTTGTGATAGTTGAAAACCAAGAGCGCAGCTTCCCGCATGATGTTCAGATCGTAGCCGGTATTGAAGAAGTCCTTTTCTCCGTTGTCGGCACACATCACGCCGAGCACATAATTGCGATTTTGCCGGATGTAACCGATACCAGGCGGGATATCGAGCCTACCGCCTGCGGTAAGGTGAGGCCCCATCACGGGCACGGCCAAGCACGATTTGTACCAGTGAAGAGCGCGCCTCGTCGGCTGCCGGTAGGCATCGCCGTTCTGAATGACATTGAGGATGTCCCGCTCGACATCGCCGGAGAGGTAGTACCCGCGCTCGATCCTTGCATCGTCGTGATTCGGCTTCTCGAGCTTGACGCCGCCCGGAACGATCTCTCCCTCGTTCAATATACGCGTATAGACATAGTTCTCGGCAAAAAGATAAGGCGCATCCTTCATGCGTTCATATTCGCGGAGACGTTCCAGGTCGGTCGTATTCGATCGGCTCATGACGAGGTAACGGAGTCCACCACGCGGCGCCGGCAGAAAATGCTTGATATTGATCGAGCACTTCGGAGCTGCAAGCGGCCGGATGCGCGCCAAGGCGACCGCCGTGGTGTCGCATATCGATGAGAGCAATTCGTCATGCAGCGTTTTCAGCTCCTGGAATGTCGATGTGACCGTTTCCGGCTGGCCATGGGCACGGCACTCCGCGACGAGCCGCACAAACGCGGCCAGGAAGATCGCCTGCTTTTCTCCCTGGCGGCGATATTGAATCGCACCCTCTTCCTCGAGGTGCTTGGCCTGATGTTCGACCTCGGCGATCTTGCGCTTGAGCCTGTCTTGCTCCGTCGCTGCCGTCGAGCGGTGTTCGGCGAGGGCGACCATGGCTTCCGAACGTTGCCGCCGCATGCGCTGGTAGGCGCGGAAGAGCACGGCGTAAAATCGCCGGTCGTCCCGCGAGCGCAACAAAAGCAATACCGCGACGATGCTCAACGAGATGCACAGCACAAGCGAAAAGCTGGTCACGAACCAGAGAACCAATTCGTCACCCTTGCCTTCGGCGGCCATCGTAACGGCGATGCCGAGTCCGGCGACCAAGACACCGGCGACGAAGAAGATGAGATCGACCAGGCGAACCGGCGGTTCCCGCAGGGTCTCTGCAGGCTCGCTTGCCTGCGCGGGCTCTTCAGTGCCGACGACAGCGGGCAATGACTGCCTTGTGAGTATTTTCACGCGCACCCCCCTTTATTTCGTTTTGCAGCGAATATTGCGTGATTTGAAATCGCACTCAAGCTTGTCGCGCCTCGTTCGGGCGCACACGGAGATTCAAGTTGGCGCATTTGCGCCGTTCGGGCGCCCGCATTGCCCAAAACGGGTAAGCGAGAGAGCGGCGGTGCGCGCCCTTCCCGCCTTCGCGAGAAGGACAGCGGAGGCAAAGCGGTTCGACTCGAACGCGCTTTGCCCTAGTGAAGCGTTTCGCCGTCCGAGGATATGAGCTTCAGGTGGGGCGGCTTCGCCGCCTCGGTCCGCTTGGGCGCCTGCGTCCGCAGTCGTTGCACATTGCTGATCAGCAGGATCACGACCATGCCGGCGAGCGGCCAGCGCAGGTCGCCGAGCGTGGACCACAGGCCGGGCACCAGCAGCGCGATCCCCGCCGTCGAGCCGACGGCCAGCGACAGCAGCAAGGCGATCCCCGTGGCGCGTCTGGCGTCCGGACCGAACATCGCGTCAGACGCTGCGCTTCACCAGCATCTGCTTGATCTCGCCGATCGCCTGGGCCGGGTTGAGGCCCTTCGGGCAGGTGTTGGTGCAGTTCATGATCGTGTGGCAGCGATAGAGCCGGAAGGGATCCTCGAGCTTGTCGAGACGCTCGCCGGTATGCTCGTCGCGGCTGTCGGCGAGCCAGCGATAGGATTGCAGCAGCGCCGCCGGTCCCAGATAGCGCTCCGAATTCCACCAATAGCTCGGGCACGCGGTCGAACAGCAGGCGCACAGGATGCACTCGTAGAGCCCGTCGAGCTTGCTGCGCTCCTGCGGCGATTGCTTCCATTCCTTCTCCGGCTCGGCCGTCCTGGTCTGAAGGTAAGGTTCGATGGACGCGTATTGCGCGTAGAAGTTCGTCAGGTCCGGCACCAGGTCCTTCGCCACCGGCATATGCGGCAGCGGATAGACCGCAACCGGCCCGGAGATCTCGGTGATCGCCTTGGTGCAAGCCAGCGTGTTGCCGCCGCCGATGTTCATCGCGCAGGAACCGCACACACCCTCGCGGCAGGAGCGGCGGAACGTCAGGGTCGGGTCGATCTCGTTCTTGATCTTGATCAGCGCGTCCAGGACCATCGGACCGCAGCTCGCGAGATCCACCGTATAGGTGTCGACCCGCGGATTGGCGTCGCTGTCGGGATCGAAACGATAGACTTTGAATTCCTTGTGGTTCTTCGGCTTCTTGCCGTTCGCCGTCCTGGGCGCGGGCCACACTTTGCCCTTCGTCGGCTTGCTGCCCTTCGGCAAGGTGAGCTGAACCATGACCATCCTTCGAAAATCGATAGCGCTGGTACGGGTTTAGCAAGCCGCCGGGGGTCTGGCAACGCGGCGAATCCCGCCTAGGACGCGCCGATCTGCTCGAACACCCAGGCGACTTCGACCGGCTGCTCCTTGACCGAGCCGGTCAGCACGATCTGCTCGGTCCGCCGTACCTGATCGGCGCCGAGATAGACGCTTTCCTCGATGCTCACCTGGCCGCCGCTGCGAAAACGCCAGCCGTCGCCATTCGGCAGTTTGAGCAGCACGCCGCCGCCGGTGATCGGCGATACCCGGACGTCGGGATGGATATGGAAGCGGATCGCGAAGGGAAGGTCCTTGCGGCCTTTCTTCTCCGCTTTCGGCAAGAGCCGGTCGGCGCCCGTCACCGCAAGCCCCTGGGTCGACAGCGTTACCTGCCGTTCGTGGCGCACGCCGAAAGCGGCCATGTATCCATCGTGGCTGGCCTCGACGCTCCAGCCCGTGGTGCCTTCGACGCGGCGGGTTTCGATCTGTCTGGGGCCGGCGAGCATGCGCCGTCCGAGCAGGTCGCGGGCAAGGCCGGGAGGCAGGATCGGCGCGATCGAGACATCGGCCAGGGTCAGCGTCGAATGCGCCGCCGTGGCGCGGAGTGCGGTCTCCCATTTGGGCTGCGTGACGCCCGCCGCGCCGCAATTGACGACGATACGCTGCGCGGCGCTGGAGAACTCGAAGGCAAGACAGCCCGCATGCGCGGCGTTCGAGAACGCGCCGGGCGGCACCGTGCCGCAATCCAGCACCAGCAAGGCTTTGGCTGCGGTCAGCCGCTGATAGCCGGAATGCCGCGCGAAGGCGAAAGGCTGGCCGCGGATTTCGTCGCGTGCCAGCAATCCCGCGATCGTCCGGGAATCGCTTTCCTTGCCGCCGTTGAACAGCGCCAGCGCGCCGTCGCCATGGCGGAAGAAGCGGATGGTCGGCGCGATCCGGTCATGCGCGCCGCGGATCGCATGCGGGACTTCCAGGCCGCCGGCGCTCAATGCGTCCATCACCATCACGAGCAGGCGGTAGCAGTTGACCAGCTCCTCGGGCGAGCGGCTGACGTGCCCGCCATCGGGCAGAATCTGGCGTGCGATCTCGCCTTCGAGGCATTTGAGGCCCTCTTCGAGCCGCCGCTGGCTGTCCCCCAGGCAGGCCCCCGACAGGGCGAAGGCCGCCGCCGCCTCGAAACGCTGCGGTCCGTCCGGCGCCTCGCCGGCGATACGTGCGAGCATGCGCGATTGCTCGCGCAACGAGACGAAGACCTTGGAACGCCACAGCAGGTCGGAATTCGCGATCACCATCCGGCCATGCGCGAAGATGTGCACCAGGCGCCGCGCGATCACCTCGGGCGACCAGGCGGGCTCCGTGTAGCGCGAATGCCGCTTGAGCCACTGGCTGATCAGATTGGTCGCCAACGTCCGCGCCGCGTCGCCGCCGGCCAGCGCGAGGGGCGGAAGCCAGGCAAAGCCATGCAGCGCCCGCGCCCATTCGTCCGACGGCGGCTTGCGATCGAAGACCGAGCCCTCCGTCACCTCGACGATCTCGCCGTTGAAGCGGAAGCGGCCGCGCAGCAGCATGTCCGCGTCTTCGAGGCGTCGCGGCAGAGCATCGTAGGGATGGAACAGGATGCGGTCCGACAACGGCCCTTTGAGGAATCGCCGGTACAGCCAGGTCCGCCGATACCAGACACGGACCGGGCGCCACCAGCGCCACAGCAAGGCCCGGATCAGCTCCGGCAGGAGAGCGAGCGGCGCGCGCGCGGTGGTGTCCGCCACAGCGTCAGCCGCGCAACGCGGCGATATTGGCGGCGTAGCGCCCGGCGCCGCCCGCAAACACCGCCGTGCCGGCCACCAGGATGTTCGCGCCGGCCGCGATCGCCTGTTTCGCGGTCTCGGGATTGATCCCGCCATCGACCTCGAGATCGATCGCGCGGCCGGTCTTCGCGATGCGCGTCGCGATCGCCTCGATCTTCCGCAGCTGGCTCGAAATGAAGGACTGTCCGCCGAAGCCGGGATTGACGCTCATCACCAAGATCAGGTCGACGAGGTCCATCAGATTGTCGAGCGCCTCGACCGGCGTTCCCGGATTGAGCACCACGCCCGGCTTCTTGCCGCAGGAGCGGATGAGCTGCAGCGTCCGATGGATATGCGGCCCGGCTTCAGGATGCACCGTGATGCCGTCGGCGCCGGCCTCGGCGAACGCCGCGATGAACGGATCGACCGGCGAGATCATCAGATGCACGTCGAGCGGCGTCTTCGCATGCGGTTTGATCGCCTTCACGACGGCCGGACCGATCGTGAGGTTCGGCACGAAATGGCCGTCCATTACGTCGACATGGATGAAATCCGCGCCCGCCGCTTCCACCGCCTCGATCTCGGCCCCGAGACGCGCGAAATCGGCGGACAGGATCGAGGGAGCGATGCGGATATTGCTGGCCATGGCGGTCATTAAGTGCCGGATTCGACCCCACCCCGCAAGGCGAAACGAATCGGCTAGACCACCGTTGCCTTCGGACGCAGACGGCGCTGGACTTCGTCCTCGATCCGCGGCCAGGCCATCAGCGCAACCACGAAGGTCGGCAGCCAGATGATGCGCGACTGGTAGCGTCCATGGGGGCCGGAGAACGCGCCGCAGACCAGCGCATTGCCCATCAGCGCGAGCAGGATGAAGGCCGGCAGCACGCTGCCGCGCCAGTCGCGCCGCAGCCAAGCCCGCCGCAGGACCATGAAAAGCGCCGCGAGCGACAGAATCGCGATCGGCACGTGGACGACGTTGATGGGCACGAACCAGATCTCGCCTTCCTGTTGGTAGGCGCGATCATAGGCGCTGAGTTGCTGGGGAATGACGATCCGGAACTCGTGATTCAGGACCCATTCCTGCGGCACGATCCCGTCGCCCGTCTGGAACCAGAAGAACTGCAGCAGCCCATCCTGAAGCGCGACCAGCGCATTTTCGAGCGGATAGCGAAGGAGGCTCGCGCGCACGAGCACGGCCGATTCGGCCTGACGCTTTTCGAAACCGCCGAGCTTCTTGAACGGGCTGCGCGACGGCACCCATAGCCAGGTGTCGGCGCGCGACGGAAGGCGGTCCTTGTAGGCGCATATCGCGTACCGCTTCATAGCGCAGTCGGCGTCGAGCACCGGCGCGATCAGCCCGTCCTCCATCAGGCGCGCCTCGAGGAAAATCGAGCCTGAACGGCTGAAGAACAGCTGGCCTGTCAGACAGAAATTGACCGCGAAAATGGTTCCGACCGCCACGACGAAACTGGCTGCAGCCAGCGCCAGATGCGGCCGGGTCAGGCCGGACCGATCCATCCAGGCCGCCGGCGCGAATCGCAGCGCCGCCAGGGCGACAAGCAGCCCGCCCGCCAGCGCGACATGCGAAGAATGGCAGGCAATCGCGAGCGCCGCGCAGGCGAACAACAGGTTCCGCCGCAGGCGACCCAGCATGGGTCCATGGAAGGCGAGCAGGTAGAGCGCCAACGGCACGATGGCGACGAAGCAATCCGGCTCGATCTGCCCCGCGTACCAGGGCAATCCCGTCCCGACGCACAGCGCGGCGCCCAGGGCCAGCAAGGCCCAGAGCGACAGCGTGGGCCGGACGGCGCGGGCGAACTGCGTCATCACGAACGCGGTGATCACGCATTGCATCGCAGCCACGAACCAAAGGCTGTAGGCCGCGCCGGTCAGGACGATAAAAGCCGAATAGATCGGTGAGCGCTCGGCGACGAGGAACCGCGCGAAGCCCTGCAGCATATACGCGCCGGTGTCATAGAAGATGATCGGAAAGCCGTTCCACACCGCCACGGAGAGCAGGCCGAGGGCCAGCAGGGCGATGGCAAGCGCTTCGTTGCGCGGCTGGGAAATCGGCGCGGCCGGCAGCACAAGGCGGAACGGTCGCAGACCTGCCGCGGTGCTTCCCAACTCGCTCATCTTCGACAGACGCCCCCAACCGGTGCCGGACAATGCCGCATCCGATGCTGCAGCGCAAAGTGACAAAATGGTCAGGCGCAACATGCCCGCGTAAAGCCGCGAAACCCTTGGCGATTCGTCGCGAAAGCGCGGTTGACACGGGGGACCCCCCGCCTACACTCCGCCCCGGTTCCGATATGCACCTTCCCGAGGACATTCATGGCGGATAATCCGCAACGTCCGGCGCGCCGCGCGCGCCCGCTTTCGCCGTTCGTGACGATCTATCACTGGCCGGTGACGATGGCGACGTCCATCACGCACCGCTTCACCGGCATGGGCCTCGCCGCCGCCTTGGCGCTTCTCGCCTGGTGGCTCTACGCCGTCGCCAACGGCCCGGACGCCTACCGGGAGTTCAACGCCCTCGCCGCCACGCCGCTGGGCCAGGTGATCCTGTTCCTCGTCGTGTGGTCGCTGGCGTACCACCTGCTCAACGGCATCCGCCATCTGGCCTGGGACATGGGCTTCGGCTTTTCCAAGGGGGCGGCGCGGAACAACTCCGTGCTGGTCATCGTCGCCTCGATCGTCGTTGCGATCGCTTATTTCGCCGCCGCCTATGCCGGCTACGGAGGCTATTACCAATGAGCCTCGAAACTCCCCTGCACAAGGTCGAAGGACTCGGTTCGTCGCATTCCGGCGTGACGCATTTCTGGCGCGAACGCGTCACCGCCGCCGCGCTCATCCCGCTGTCGATCTGGTTCGCGGTCTCCGCCCTCGGCCTGATCGGCGCGCATGAGGCGGCGGTGCTTGCGTTCCTGTCGCAGCCGCTGAACGCCATCCTGATGGCGGCGTTCGTGGTCATTTCGGCCTATCACATGAATCTCGGCATGACGGTCGTCATCGACGACTACATCTACGTCGCATGGCAGAAGATCTCGCTGCGGCTGCTGTCGACCCTCTTCGCCCTGGCGGTGATCGCCGCTTCGCTCTACGCCCTCTTCCGCATTGCTGGACCGCTCTAGATGACCGCCGGATACACCATCGTCGACCACACCTTTGACGTCGTCGTCGTCGGCGCCGGCGGCGCCGGGCTGCGCGCCACGCTGGAATGCGCCAAGCAGGGCCTCAAGACCGCCTGCATCACCAAGGTCTTTCCGACCCGCTCGCATACGGTCGCGGCGCAGGGCGGCATCTCGGCCGCGCTCGGCAACATGGGCGAGGACGACTGGCGCTGGCATATGTACGACACCGTGAAGGGGTCGGATTGGCTGGGCGATCAGGACGCCATCGAATATCTCTGCCGCAACGCGCCCGAGGCGGTCTACGAACTCGAGCATTTCGGCGTGCCGTTCTCGCGCACCGAGGAAGGCAAGATCTACCAGCGTGCTTTCGGCGGCATGACCTCGAATTACGGCAAGGGCATCGCGCAGCGCACCTGCGCCGCCGCCGACCGCACCGGCCACGCCATCCTGCACACGCTCTACGGCCAGTGCGTGAAGCACGAAGTCAATTTCTTCATCGAGTATTTCGCGCTCGACCTGATCAAGGACGGCGACGCCATCATCGGCCTGATGGCGTGGAATCTCGACGACGGCACGATCCACCGCTTCCGCGCCCACAAGGTGATCCTGGCGACCGGCGGCTATGGCCGCATCTATCTCTCCTGCACCGGCGCCCACACCCAGACCGGCGACGGCAATGCGATGGTGCTGCGCGCGGGCCTGCCGCTCCAGGACATGGAGTTCGTGCAGTTCCACCCCACCGGCATCTTCGGCGCCGGTGTGCTGATCACCGAAGGCGTGCGCGGCGAAGGCGGCTATCTCACCAATTCCGAAGGCGAGCGCTTCATGGAGCGCTATGCCCCCAATGCCAAGGACCTCGCCTCGCGCGACGTGGTGAGCCGCGCGATGACCATCGAGATCCGCGAGGGCCGCGGCGTCGGCCCGAACAAGGACCATATCTTCCTGCACCTGTCGCATCTGGATCCGAAGATCATCCACGAACGCCTTCCCGGCATCTCGGAGAGCGCCCGCATCTTCGCCGGCGTCGACGTGACCAAGGAGCCGATCCCGGTGCTCCCGACGGTGCACTACAACATGGGCGGCATTCCATGCCGCTACACCGGCGACGCGCTGACGCTGAAGAACGGCGATCCCGACACTCCGATCCCCGGATTGATGGCGGTGGGCGAAGCGGCCTGCGTCTCGGTGCATGGCGCGAACCGGCTGGGCTCCAATTCGCTGATCGACCTCGTGGTGTTCGGCAAGGCTGCGGGCGTGCATGCCGCGGAATCGCTCAAGGGCGTCACCGGCCATCACGACCTGCCGAAGAACGCCGGCGACGAAGCTCTTGCCCGGCTCGACAAATACCGCAACGCCAAGGGCGGCACGCCGACCGCCGAGCTGCGCTTGGCCATGCAGAAAGCGATGCAGGACGACGCCGCGGTGTTCCGCACCGGCGACACGCTCAAGTCCGGCCAGAAAAACATCGACGCGATCTACGGCCGCCTGAAGGACATCAAGGTCTCCGACCGCTCGCTGATCTGGAACACCGACCTCGTCGAGACGCTGGAGTTCGAGAACCTGATCCAGCAGGCCATCGTCACCATCGAAGGCGCCGTCGTGCGCCATGAGAGCCGCGGCGCGCACGCGCGCGAGGACTTCCCCAACCGCGACGACCAGAACTGGATGAAGCACACGCTGGCTTGGCTCGACCCGGTGAGTGGCGAGGCGCGTCTCGACTATCGTCCGGTGCACACCTACACGCTGACCAACGAGGTCGAGTACATTCCTCCGAAGGCGCGGACGTATTGACGACATGACGCTAGAGCCACTGCTCCAAGCGCCCTTCGCCGTGCAATTCCACGTCGCGACGGTGGTGCCGGCGGCGCTGATCGGGACCTGGCAGATATTCTTCAGCCGGAAGGGCACGCCGTTTCACCGCGCGCTCGGCTATCTCTATATGACGCTCATGGTCGTCACCGCGCTCTCGACGCTATGGGTGCACCGGCTGATGCCGGACCGCCCGTTCTTCGGCTTCAGCCCGATCCACCTGCTGATCCCGGTGACGCTCTATGCGGTCTACAACGCGCTCAAAGGGGCGTGGACGCATGACATCCCGCGGCATCGGCAGGCGATGATCATCCTCTATGTGAGCGCGATCCTGCTGGCCGGCGGCCTTACGCTGCTGCCCGGCCGCATCATGCACGCCGTGATGTTCGGATCCTGACGGACCGCGAAATACATCGCTCATTGGCGGCAAGCCGGCAAGGCGTCCTGCAGATACGGGCGCGCAGAGCGGAACAAAATGGCACGGGACGCGTATCCAACGCGTGAGGCGCGCTACGGAGATATGCATGAAAATCAGGACGATGCTGCTGGCCGCGGTCGCTGCAATGACGCTTGGCGCAGGCGCCGCTTTGGCACAACCGCCGGACGGACCTGATCCCGATGGCTATTACAGCCGGACCGATCACGACGGCTATTACGATCGTGATGGCCACTATCGCCATTTCAGCGGGGCCGACCGGCCGCCGGCCTATGATGATCGCGACGGTCCGCCGCCGCCGGCCTATTATCGTGAAGGCGAATATGAGCGTGCATGCCACGACAACCGGGCGGCCGGCACCGTATTCGGCGCGCTCGGTGGCGGCTTGATCGGCGGGGCTGCGAGCCACGGCAATGCGGGAGCCGTGGTCGGCGGCGTCCTGCTGGGCGGACTGCTCGGCAACGCGCTGAGCCGCGACATCGATTGCGAGGACCAGCATTACGCCTTCGACGTCTATGCCGAGGGCCTCAACGGCGAGATCGGCCATCGTTATGAGTGGCGGCACGGCGAATCCTACGGATACTTCACGCCCACCCGCGAATACACCGAGGACGGCGAACGCTGCCGCGATTTCACGACCGTGACCTATCGTCATGGCGAGGAGAAGCGGCATGACGGCTCCGCCTGCTACAGCCGCGACGGCAACTGGCATTTCGAAGACGACGAGCAGTAATCTCGCGCTTGCGTATAGGAACGGGCGCACCGCCGCGGCGGTGCGCCCGTTTGCATGTCAGTTCGCCGCCGCCGTCAACGCCGCGGAAACCTCCGCGCCCTTGGCCTTGCGGAACGCCAAGCAGCGGTCGACCTTCTCATCCGCATGCGCCAGCAGGCGCGCGGCGCCGTCGAGCATCCGCAGGCGCGGCGCGAAGAAGACATCGGCATCGCTGCGCAAACCAGCGTCGCAGGCTCCCGCCAGAATCCCCGTCGTTCGCGCCATGCCACTGAGCGTCAACCGCTTCGCCAAAATGCCGAAATGGCTTTTGACATAGCCCCAGAGCACGTTCCGCGCCGCCGGCTCGGCGCCGAGATACTGGTTGAGATAGCGAATCTCCCCGATCTTCATTTTCGCCGGCGCCAGCGCCAGGATCTTGCCGATCACGGCCGGGTCGTCGCTGCCGGCGAAGGCATAGACGATGTCGCGCCGTACATATTCCTGATTGGTCGTCTCGAACGTATCGATCAGCCAGTCGGCGGACGCAGGGTTGATCCGCAGCGCCGCACGCAGCGCCTCCGCACGCAACTCCGGCGCCAGCGTCCGCCATCTGCCCTCGCCCGGCTCGGCCGAGATCAAGATCGGTCCGGCCAGTGCCGCGGTCACGCCGGCGTCTCGCGCCTCGCTGACGAGGATCGTCGCCAGATATTGGCGCAGCAGCCCCTCCGACGGCGCTTCGTTCGGTTTGGCTGCAGTGCCGGCCAGTGCGAAGCGCGCGGCGAACGCCTTGCTGAGGAAGGCGCGATAGGCCGGCAAGTCAGCGGCCGCGAGACTCTGACGCAATGTCTGGAGCCGGCCGTCCAAGCTGGCGAGGACATCCCAGCGTGCGGTCGGCGCGAGCACGCGGATCAACGCGAACAGATCCGCCGCTTTCGCGTCGCCGGCGCGCAGCGCCGCGAAAAGATTGCCGAGCAAGGTGATCTGGTCCGCCGCATCCATTTTCGGCGCGTCGGCGATCAGGCCTGCCCAGGCCTCGCGCGTCAGTGCAAAACGGTAGTAGCCCGCCCCATCCGCATTCGGCAGCGGCGCGCAGATCCCGGCAAGCGGCAGCGCAAAGCGGGCCCCTTCCCCCATGCGGCAGCTGCGTGTCGTGCCGTCCAGGATGCAGACCGGAACATGCCAACTGCGCTGCGGCGCCGCGAACCCGATCGCGGAATACATCCCTTGCGACACGTTCAGCCCCGCCGGAGGCGTGCAGCCGAAAGCGACATGCAGATAGGGCACGCCTGAACGATCGATGAAGTCGTCGAACGCCTGCACCAGTTCGGGATGCTTCGTCGCGGCAGCGATCGTGGCGATGAACTCATGCGCCGTCGCATTGCCGCGCGCGAATTTCACCAGATAGGCGTGGATACCACGCTGCCATGCATCGGGTCCGACATAGTTCTCGAACATCCGCAGCACCGACGCGCCCTTGTCATAAGTGATAGCGTCGAACGCGTTCCCGAGATCGTCGACATTGGCGATCGGCTGATGGATCTGCCGTGCGGACGGCAGCTCGTCGAGGTCCATGACGTCCAGGCCGTTGCGCAGCGTGTCGGTCTCGAAGCCGAATTCCGGAAGCACCGCCGCGGAAGCCTTGTACTCCGCCCAATCCGCAAAGCTTTCATTGAGCCAGATGTCGTCCCACCACGCCGGCGTAACGAGATCGCCGAACCATTGATGCGCCAGTTCGTGCGCCTGCACCGTCAGGCTGCCACGTTTCTGTTCCAGCGGCGCGCCGGCGTCGATCAGCAGAAGGCGCTCGCGGAAGGTCACCGCGCCGGCGTTCTCCATCGCGCCGGCCGCGAAGTCCGGCACGGCGAGCACATCGAGCTTCTGGAAGGGATAGGCGACCCCGAAATAGTTCTCGAGCGCGCCGACGATCTTGGGCGTCAGTGCGAGCGCATAGGCGATGCGTCCGCCATTGCCCCGTGCCGTGACGCCGCGGATGTGCAGCGGCCGGGAACGGTATCTGTTCGGCGGCGCCCAGCCGCCGTCCACCACGTCGAGCGGCCCGACCGCCAGCGCGACCAGATAGGTGGGCAGGGGCTTGGTCGCCTCGAACACGGTATCGATCATGCCGTGCGCCGACGGTACGGCCGAGACGACATTGGTGTTGCCGATGATCGTCAGCCCCCTGGGAGCGATCACCGTCACCGCGAAGGGCGTCTTGAAGCCCGGCTCGTCGAAGGACGGAAAGGCACGCCGGGCGTCGGTCGACTCGAACTGCGTGAAGACATAGGAATCGCCGCGATCGACGACTTTGTAGAGCCCGGCCAGCGAATGACCATAGGGCGCGTCATAGTCGAAGATCAGAGTCGCCTCCCCTGCCGGAACCGGATCGACGAAGATCAGCCGCGCCACGCCGGAGCGATCGACCTGGTCGTAATGCGCCGCGAAGCTCTGCCCCGATTTCAGCCGGACCGTCACGCCAGACATATTCAGGTCGAGACCGTGCAAGAACAGCGAACGCTGGCTCCGGAGGAAGTGGACGTCGATCTCGACATGACCGCCGAAGCGGTCGGCGCTCGGATCGATGCGCAGCGCAATCCGATAGCGCTCGGGAATGGCTACGCGCGGCAGTTTGCCAAGCGGAATTGTTTCACCGGCCAATGAAGGCCCGTTGCGATGCGCCGCGGCTTTCGGCGCCGGCTTGCCGCAACCGGCAAGACACAGTGTTGCAGCAAGGACCGCAAACGCGGCGAGCCGCGTCATCTTGTGCATCGCATTCAAAGGCAAACGCTCCATGCAAACGGCCGAAACGGGAACAAAACGCGGCATTGAAAGTTTTCCGTCACGCCCTGTCCAGTGTGGCGTGATTCTGCCCTATTCTGTTCAGGCACGGTTCATGCCCGAAGGGCAAACTGCATTTTGACAAAGCGGATTTCGCCCGAAGACCGGGTATGACCGCCCAATGAGGAGAGCGCAATGTTGAAGAAAACCGGATTGATTGCGGGTGCCGCCATGCTGGCTTTGTGTGCGGGTACGAGCGGAGCCTGGGCCGACGATTGCAATGGCCATGGCCATGCCGGCGGGACGGTGCTTGGCGCCATCGCAGGTGGCCTGATCGGCGGCGCGGTGAGCCACGGCAATGGCGGCGCCGTGGTGGGCGGCGCGATCCTCGGCGGCTTCGCGGGCAATGCGATCAGCCGCGATGTCGATTGCGAAGACCGCGACTACGCGGCACGCGCCTATCACGACAGCTTCTATGGCGATGTCGGCGAACGCTATGAGTGGCACGGCCGCGACCGCGGCTACATCGTGACCACGCGCGAATATCGTCGCCACGGCCACCTCTGCCGCGACTTCACCCAGGTGGTCTATCGCCATGGCCGTGAATTCGACCGCGACGGCACGGCCTGTTTCCGTCATGGCGAATGGCAATTCGAGGATTGAGCCTCTGACGGCTTGAACCGCGGACCCCGCGCCCTCACCGGCGCGGGGTTTTGCTTTCATTTGCCCTTCCACTGCGGCGCACGCTTCTCCGCGAACGCCTTCGGTCCTTCGCGCAGGTCTTCGCTGCGATACATCGCGGCGATCGCGGGATAGCCGTTCTGGTTCTTCAGCGCATCGGCGACGGAGGCCTCATCGAGGCCGCGATACACCGCCTGCTTCGAGGCGCGCACCGACATCGGCGAAAGCTCCATGATCTGCTGCGCCAGCGCCTTGGCGCGCGGCATGAGTTCGGCCGCCGGCACGACCTCATTGACGAAGCCGAGCTCCTTGCCTTCCGCCGCGCCGACGCGGCGGCCGGTGAGGATCATGCCCAGCGCGCGCTTGGTCCCGATCTCGCGCGGCAGCCGGTGCAGGCCGCCTGCCAGCGCGGCGAGGCCGACCCGCGGCTCGGGCAATGCGAACACCGCCGCCTCCGATGCCAGGATGATGTCGCAAGCGAGCGCGATCTCGAACCCGCCGCCCATCGCGATGCCATTGACCGCCGCGATCAGCGGCTTGTCGAGATCGAAGCGGGATACCAGACCGGCGAAGCCGCTCGCGTGCCGCGGCAGGATGCTCGCCGCGGAGCCGCCACCCGCTGCGGTCACCTTGAGGTCGTTGCCGGCGGAGAAGGCTCGCTCCCCCGCGCCGGTCACGATCGCGACCCATTGCTCGGGATCGGCCGCGAAATCGTCGAACACCTGGCCGAGCTCGGCATGGGCGGGGGCATGCAGCGCATTCATCACCTCGGGCCGGTTGAGGGTGACGATGGTCAACCGCCCTTCCCGCTCCACCTTGCAGAATTCGTATGTCGTCATGGCGTTTTCCCTGTTTTCCCGCGCAAGTCTCCGCCGAGGCAGGCACTCCCGGCAAGGCTTAGGTAACTATTTAACTCTAGGTTTCGGCAGCGGCGTAAGCTTCTCCGGATATGACCGACACCTGGACCATCAGCGTTTCGGGCCACACCTATGGCCCCTATTCGTTGCAGCAGATGCAGTCCTTCGTTGCCGAGGGACGCCTTGCCGCGCACTCGCTTGCCGCACCGACCGGCGAGACGCAGTTCCGCCCGGCCGGAAGCTTCCCCGAACTGCTGCGCCTGTTCGCGCCGGCTCCGACGGCCGGCCCGACGCCCTCCGCAACGGGCAAGTTCGTCACCGCCTCGGGGGTCGAGAGCGAGGATGACACGATCTCGCCCACCTTCGGACGCAGCAACGACGAGCCGCGCGGCGGCGAGCGCGGCCGCTACGTCGTGATCGCCGACATGAAGTCGGGTTCGATCTCCGGCCTGGAGGAAGAGATCTTCAACATGGGTCCGGCGTATTCGCTGATGCCGCAGGCCTGGCTCCTGATCAGCGAGATGGGCATCAATGTGATTCGCAACGCGCTGGTGCAAAAACTCGGCAAGCTCGACATGTTGTTCATCGTCGACTCGACGCACAACAAGGCGGCCTGGTTCAACTTCGGACCGGAAGCCGACACCCGCATCCGCCGGGTCTGGACGGCGCAGCACGAGCCGATCGCGAAGGTCGGATAGCGCCGCGCAGGCGTGGATTATCCCAGCAGCCGCATTTCCTTCGCGAAGCGCTGGTGGTTGTGCACATAGCCGGCTGCCGACATCTTCAGCCCCGCCAGCTCCATATCGTTCAGCTTGCGCGCCACCCGCGCGGGCGCGCCAAGGACCATTGTGCCGTCCTCGAACTGCTTGCCCTCGGTCACCAGGGAATTGGCACCCACGAGGCAGTTCTTCCCGATCCGGCTGCGGTTGAGCAGCGTCGAGCCCATCCCGACCAGCGAGCCGTCCTCGACCGTCGTCGAATGCAGGATCACCCGATGTCCGACCGTGCAGTTCGCACCGACCGTCACGGGCTGGCCGGGATCGACATGGATGACGCTGAGATCCTGGATGTTGGAATTCTCGCCGATGGTGATCCAGTCATTATCGCCCCGCAACACGCAACCCCACCATACGCTTGCGCCTTTGAGCAGCCGGACCTTGCCGATCAGAACGGCATTGGGCGCGACCCAATATTCGCCGTCGGGCGGCAGTTCCGGCGTCGCGTCGTCGAGGGCATAGATCGGCATGGCGTATCCAGAAGAATGTGCGGCGCCATTGTGACAGGCCTGTTTTGCGAAGGCGAGGGTTCACGGGCATAGTATCGTCATGGCGACTCTGTCGAAGTCTCATCTCCCCGCGCTGAACAGCGAACTGGCCCATACCATCGTGGAAGACGCGATCCGGAGCTATTTCCGCAAGCGCCGCTCCCGGGTGCCGGAGTTCGTCGACCGTACCTTTACCCTGCGCGGTGCGCTCGAAACCCATCGCCACGCGCTGGGACATGATCTGTGGCGGGCACCGCTCAATGCCGCACTGGCCGGGCCGCAGATCGGGCTGAATGCCGCCGCCGGCCTGCTCAAGCTGGCCGGGCGGAAGGAAACGGCCGAACGCCTGCGCGCCCGCGAGCTCTTCTTCCGCACCACGGTCACCGACGAGGTGGAACGCCGGCTGATCGTCGACCTCCTGGAACTCCCCTACACCGGGAACGGCAAGGTATCGTTCCATGACGCGCTCGCGGTCGAGATCCTCAGCGATCGCCGCCTCGACGGCGCGCTGGGGGCGCTGAACGGTCCATGGGGCGAGACGCAGCGCCTGCGGATGGACGAGAAACTGGCGCAGCAGGTCGCGATCTATCTCAACGCCCGCGGTGCGGCCGGTGAAGTGGTGAGCGCGGGCGTCACGATGGCGGCGGGCGGCGCCTTTTTGCATCAGATGACGCCGGGCTTCCTCACCCTCGGTCCCGCACTGGCACAATCGCTCGGCGCCAAGATCGGCGGCTTTGCGGCCTTCACGGTCACAGGCGCTGTGCTCGCCGCCAGCGCGACAGCCGCGGCCTTCGCCGGTGTCGTCACCGATCCGATCCAGAGCGCGCTCGGCATCCATCACCGCCGCCTCATCGCCCTGCTGGATACGCTGGAGACCGCGTTCCTCGGCGGCGACGCGCGCCTGCATATCCCAGAACAATATGCCGCGCGCCTCATCGACCTCGTCGACGCGATCGTTTCGATCGCCGGGCATATGCGCGCCTAAGCGCCTTCGCGCCGGCGGCATATTCCATCCACAGTTTTCACATTGCAGTCGCACAAAGCCTGTTACGCTTTTCTTGTCGGAGCGTGATTCGACATCAAGGGGGACCGAATTTAGTGCAGCCTTGCACTTCATTCCTCGAAGACCCGGGCAAAGACGTCCGCCCTCGCACGCACGCCCGCCGCATCTTCCCATCAAATGTTTCGTTCCTGACCAGGGAGTTTCCATGGCCAAGCGTTCCGCGCGTTACAAAGCCCGTGACTTTCAGGAAGCCGAAAATGTCCACCCCTTTCCGTCCCGCGGCGGCTGGAATCCGCGCGGTGACGACGACACCCGAGACCGCAAATACGTAAAGAACATCCGCGCGATGAGCGCGACCCAGCAACTTCTGCTGGATGCCATCGAGGAGCGCTCGGTCGTCATCGCGCTCGGGCCCGCCGGCACGGGCAAAACCTATCTCGCCATCGCCAAGGCCGTCGAGGCGCTCGAAGCCGGACGCTGCGGCCGCATCGTGCTGTCGCGCCCCGCGGTGGAGGCCGGCGAGAATCTCGGCTTCCTTCCGGGCGATCTCAACGAGAAGCTCGCGCCTTATCTGCGGCCGCTCTACGACGCGCTCACCGAGCGTCTCGGTACCAAGCGCCTCAAGGCGCTTGTGGCGGACGGCGTGATCGAGATCGCGCCCGTCGCCTATATGCGCGGCCGCACCCTCAGCGATTGCTATGTCGTGATCGACGAGGCGCAGAACTGCACCTACACCCAGCTCAAGATGCTGCTGACCCGGCTGGGCTGGCGCTCGACCATGGTGCTGACCGGCGATCCGGACCAGACCGACCTGCTCCGGGGCCTGTCCGGCTTCGGCGATATCGCCGAGCGTCTCGAGCGCGTGCCGGAGATCGCCGTGGTGCGCCTGGGCGACGCTGACATCGTGCGCCATCCGCTCGTCGCGGGGATGCTGACCGTGCTGTAAAATCCGCTACAGCCCTCGCCCTTCGAGAAGCCCAGGGCGAGGGCCGCAGCGGTGTCGCCATGAGCCTGCCGAGCATCCCAAGACCGGCTGGCGCGGGAGCCTCGACCGGCTGGCGGAGCATCTGGCGGAAATCTAGGATGCGGCTGTCGGTTCGATCGCCTTCGAACCGTCCTTGGGAACACCGTCCCACGCCATCGGAGAAACGCTCATGAAGCCTGCCCTGCTCTTCGCCGCCGCGCTCGCGCTCGGCATCGCCGCGGCATTCGCCGATCCGGCGCCGATGGTCATCCCGCACGGGACCAAGGACTACACCAAAGCCGTCGCCGGCGATTACACGCTCGATCCCAACCATGTCGGCGTGGTCGCGCGGGTCTCGCATCTCGGCTTTTCGATCAGCATTTTCCGTTTCGAGAAAGCGTCGGCGATACTGAGCTGGGACCCGAAAGCGCCGGCCAAATCCACGCTCAATGCAACGGTACAGACCGCGTCGATCACCTCCAACGTACCGGGCTTCGCAGCCGAGCTCGCAAGCGACAAATATCTCGACGCTGGCAAATTCCCCGACGCGACTTTCGTATCCACGGCTTTCCGCCGAACCGACGCCACGCATGGCGAGGTCGAGGGGCGCTTCACGCTCAAGGGCAAGACCGTGCCGCTCACCTTCGACGTCACGCTAGTCGGCGCCGGCCCGGGCTTCGCGGGCGGGCCGGTGATGGGCCATGTCATCGGCATCCATGCCGAAGGCGCGATAAATCCGCAGGACTTCAACCTAGGGCCGTTCTTCAAAGAACCGATCCAGCTCGTCATCGACACCGAGTTCGATCACAGGGGGTAGGACCATGGCGCTCCGGCTCCACTATCATCCGCTGTCGTCCTTTTGCTGGAAGGCACTGATCGCGCTCTACGAGACCGACGCGCCATTCGAGAAGGTCTTCGTCGATTTGAGCAAGACGGAGGACCGCGAGGCTTTCTACAAGCTCTGGCCCCTCGGAAAATTTCCGGTCCTCGAGGATACGGCGCGCGAATGGATGGTGCCCGAGTCGAGCATCATCATCGAGTATCTGGCGCTGCACCATCCCGGCCACAGCACGCTGCTCCCCGCCGACCCCGATCGTGCCCGCCAGATTCGGATGCGCGACCGGTTCTTCGACAACTACATCCACCTTCAGATGCAGAAGATCGTCGGCGACCGCCTCCGGCCGGCCGGTGACAAGGACGCGCTCGGCGTGGCGCAGGCGGGCGCGCAAATCCGCGCCGCCTGCGCGATGCTCGAAGGCGACATCGGTACCTCCTGGGCGATGGGCGAGGCGTTCACCCTGGCCGATTGCGGGGCCGCGCCGGCATTGTTCTATGCCGACCGGGTGATGCCGCTTGCGAAGGACTTTCCGGCGACCGCCGCCTATCTCGGACGCCTCAAGCAACGCCCCTCCTTCGCGCGCGTGCTGCGGGAAGCCGAGCCTTACAGCCACCTCTTCCCGAGCCAGGCATAGGCCAGGTCAGTCCGCCACGCCTGCCGTCGCATTCCACTTCGTGGTGTTCACGGCTGCGAGCAGGAGCCAAAGCCCCGTTGCCACTTCGGCGACCAGGATGGGCATAAAAGCCGGCGCCAGCAGCGTCGCATATTGCGGAACGATGAGATTGGCGAAACCCAGCACCGTCACCAGCAGCGACGCAAGGACACCGAAGCCAGAAAGAATCCGGGGAAGGAACCTGGAGCGGAACAGCAGGACGAAGAAGAGCAGAGAGCCGATGGAGAAGAAGATCACCGTGATCGTGAAGCACGCGCCATAGGCCCGCGCGAGCAATTGGACCAGAGCCTGCGATTCGGCCGGACCGAACGCGCCGGCCGTACCGGTATAAATCCGCACGGCGACGAAACCGATGAGCGCGCAGACGCTGCCCAATACCGCTTCCGCGACGCGAAAGAGCAACGCGAAGAGCGCGAGATCGGGATCGACCCGCTTGAGCACCACGTACAGCGCACCCGCCAGCGGTATCGTCAGCCAACTCGCCGCGAACTCGCCGGCCAGGCCCAGGCGATAAAGGGGTTCGGAGGCCAGGACGTTACGGGCCGACTGCGTGAAGTCTCCTTCCACGATCGTCCGCGAGACGATGAGATAATCCGCCGCGTAGAAGACCGCCAGGATGAACAGATACAGGAACCCCGCCAGCCGCGCATAAGCACGGACGGATCTGTCGCGTTTGTCGTCGGGCATTCGGTATCTCCCCATCACAACCGTTTTAGGACGCAGGCGCCGCCCGCGCGAACCAGCTTGTCAGGCGCACCCGCACAAGCCAGAAGGCCATGAAGGCCAGCGGCGCAAACCCCAACGCCAGCAGGACGGGCGAGCCGTGCAACGAAGCCGGCATGACCTTCTGCTGGCCGATGAAGAAGAAGGCCGCTGCGAAGAACAGCGCAAAGCACATGCGCCACAGATGCCGCGCGATGCGGGCCGCGCCGGAGATTCCGCCCTGCCGGATCACTTTGAAATCCAACGCCGCGGCGAACGCCGCAAAGGACGCGAAGACGAAATAAGGCGCATAGATGCCGGGCCGCGCTCCCGCGCCGGACGCCGCAAGGAGGCCGAAGATCAGGAGCGCCGCGGCGGTGATCGCGGCGAGGCAGAACGCGCCATATTCGAATCGCCCGATACGGCCCGCCTCGCGCCGCACGGTCATCCACGCCGTCGCCACGAGATAGAAGGTCAGCACGGCGACGGAGATAGAGCCGCTCGGCGGCACGGACGGCTTCTGTGGCAGCGCTATGGCCAGGTAAGCGCCCAGCACCGACATGAGCAGCATGGCCAGAAAGAAAACGGTCCCGAAGGCGCGATGCGGACGCGCACCCTTGGCTGCGGCGAGCGCTGCTGCGCCGGCAAGGATCGCGATACTTCCTGCGGCGATATGAAGGATCAGAAATGGAGACATTCGACGGCCCCGACTTCCCCGCCCATGATGTGGCGACCCGCAGTCGTTTTTACCAGTGGAACGCGGCGGAAGGTACATGCCATGTCGGGCCATACCCTTTCTTCGAAAATTCCGCTGGCAATCCCGCCGGATAAATCCCATACTGACAAGAAGTCAGAACACGCGGGAGGCATGCATGGCTTTCGAGACGATCTCGCCCACGGACGAACTCGGCTTCGATCCCAACGCACTCAAGGCGAAATATCGCGCCGAGCGCGACAAGCGCCTGCGCCGCGACGGCAATGAGCAATATGTCGAGATCAAGGGCGCATTCGCCCATTACCTCGACGACCCCTATGTCGCGCCGGTCGCGCGCGCACCGCTGACCGACGCGGTCGAGGTCGTCGTGATCGGCGGCGGCTTCGGCGGCCTGCTGGCAGGCGCCCGGCTGCGCGAGGCGGGAGTCGAGGATATCCGCATCATCGAGAAAGGCGGCGATTTCGGCGGCACCTGGTACTGGAACCGCTATCCGGGCGCGGCGTGCGACATCGAAAGCTATGTGTATCTACCCCTGCTTGAAGAGATGAACTTCATGCCGGTCGAGAAATACACGCGAGCGCCAGAGATCCTGAAGCATTCGCGCAACATCGGCGAACGGTTCGATCTCTATCGCAATGCCGTCTTCCAGACCGAAGTCACCGAGATGCGCTGGGACGATGCATTGGCGCGCTGGATCATCAAGACCAACAAGGGCGACGCCATGAAGGCGCGTTTCGTGGTGATGGCGAACGGCCCGCTGCACCGCCCCAAGCTGCCCGGCATCCCGGGCGTCGAGAGCTACAAGGGGCATTCCTTCCATACCAGCCGCTGGGACTACGCCTACACGGGCGGCGATTCCGGCGGCGATCTCACCGGCCTCAAGGACAAAGTCGTCGGCATCATCGGCACCGGCGCGACGTCGGTGCAGTGCGTGCCGCATCTGGGCGCCGGCGCGAAGCATCTCTACGTCTTCCAGCGCACCCCGTCTTCCATCGACGTGCGCAACAACCGGCCGACCGATCCGCAATGGGCCGCGTCGCTGGAGCCGGGCTGGCAGCAGGCCCGCATGGACAATTTCAACGCCCTGGTCTCCGGCGTGCCGCAGAAGGAAGACCTGATCAACGACGGCTGGACCGACATCATCGGCAACATGATGAAGCTGATGCGCGAAGGCGGCGCCAAGGGCCAGGACATCGCCACCGTCATGCAGCTCGCCGATTTCAAGAAGATGGAACAGGTGCGGGCCCGCGCCGAAGCGCTGGTGAGGGATCCCAAGATCGCCGAAGCGCTCAAGCCCTATTACAACCAGTTCTGCAAGCGGCCCTGCTTCCACGACGAATATCTCGACACCTTCAACCGGCCGAACGTCACGCTGGTCGACACCGACGGCAAGGGCGTCGAGCGCATCACCGAGAAGGGCGTCGTCGCGAACGGCCGCGAATACGAGCTCGACTGCCTGATCTACGGCACCGGCTTCGAGGTCGGCACGGGCTATACGCGGCGCTCGGGCTACGAGCTCTACGGCCGGGGCGGCCAGTCCCTGACGGAGAAGTGGAGAGACGGCGTCTCGACGCTGCACGGCATGTTCTCGCGCGGCTTCCCCAATGTGTTCATCGTCTCGAACACCCAGTCGGGCTTCACCGCGAACTTCCCGCACATGCTGAACGAGCAGTCCAAGCATCTCTCCTACATCATCAAGACGGCGCAAGACCGCCAGGCGACGGTGATCGAGGCCTCCGAGGACGCGGAGAACGCCTGGGTCGACACGATCATCAAGTCGGCGCTGCAGCGCCAGCGCTTCCAGGAAGAGTGCACGCCCGGCTACTACAACAATGAAGGCAAGCCCTCGCCGCTGGCGGCCCGCAACGGCTCCTACGGTCTCGGCTCGATCGCGTTCATCAAGCTGCTGGAGGATTGGCGCAAGGCAGACGATCTGAAGGGCCTGGAACTGAGCCGATAATCCCTCGGGGCGGGCCGGCTATTTCACCAAGGCGATCTGCAGCACGAACATGCCGAGGCCGAAGCTCCAATAGGCCGAGATCGACGCCGCAAGCCAAAAGGCGAAGCGCGAGCAATCCTTGGCGCGGAAAGAATTGGCCGCGTTCTCGAACAGCACGTTCGGGCCGGCGACCACCATGACGGCGACGTACCCGATGCGACCAGCCGCCGTCTCCGGCTTGTGGGCCACCAACCTGTAAAGATTGGCAAGGATGCCCGAGGCGGTGAAACCCGCCAGCGTGCAGAATGCAACCAACAGCAAGTCCCGATACATCCGGCCCCCAAAACGATGCGCTTGGGAGGCGCAATGCAGGCCGTATGCCTGCGCAAAAAGCCCCCGCCGGCCCCTTCTGTGCCATTTTAGGGCGGACGACTACGGGACACGCCGCATTGTCCACGACGTTGTTCCATTCATGGCACCGGCGTCACATTCCGTAGCGGCATCCGGGCCACGCCGGCACACAATCTTAGCCATCTGCCAGCATGCCGCGACGGATCGTTGCGACCTCTATGTTAAGGATATCCGGCGCGAATGGGGCCGAGTCGCCAGGACCAGTCGCTGGGCAAGGACATGAGCTATTCCGACACCGACGGCACGATCCGCAAGCGCTCCGGCTGGCTGATCCCGCTGGGCGTGTTCCTGGTCACGGCCGCGCTTTCGGCCCTGATCCTGTTGTACTATCTCGCCCCGACCGCTCCGAATTTTCTCGAGGAACAGGTCTCGCCGACCTCGCGCGCCGACCTGATCGCGTTGCGGGTCCACGGGCTGAAGCTCTGGGTGCCCGCCAACTACCTGCAATATGACAGCGCCCGTCAAGGCGGCGCGCGCAAGAACCTTGCGATGTTCGCGATCCTCCCGGACATGGCGGGCTGGTCGAACTGGGAGGCGTCGAACTTCTCCGGCAATGCGCCGGATTCGCCGGTGGTCTATCTGCTCATCCGGGAAGAGCAGCTCAACATCTCGGAGGCGGACCGCTTTGCCCGAATCTACATGGCCTATGTGACCAACCCGCGCGGCGAACCGGGGCCGTTCGGACTGACGCAATACACCTTCCGCGAGGATTCCGGCTATCGCCGCGAAGACCTGTTCGTCGGCCAGACTCCGCATGGTCTTGTCGTGCTGCGTTGTTCGCGCATCGCGCCCGATATGCCGAGCCCGGGCTGCCTGCGGGACATGCCCATCGCGCACGCCGTGGCGCTTTCCTATCGCTTCAAGCGCGAGCATCTGGCGCGCTGGCGCGAGATCGGCGACGGCGTGGCGCGCCTCATCGAAACCTTCGAGACCCCGCCCAAGCCGCAGGCTTCCGTCGAGCTTCAGCCACGCTGATAGGGGTGGCCCTGCAGCGGCGGCAGCAATATGGCGAGCGCACCCGCAACGGCGGGCTGTGCCAGGATCGCCGCCGCGCCGGCAAGAAGAAACAGCAGCGCGAGCACGCCATCGGCACCATGCACCACAAGCCAGGGCGCAAGCGCCGCCGCGGCGCCCACCGTGGCGAAGAACACCGTTGCGCCGACATCCTCGACCGCCTTCAGCCGCGCGACGGCCGCCCGGTCGCCCGTATCGCGGTAGCGTCGGGCCCCGTCCTGCACCACGAGCATCGGCAGCAGCGCCGCGGTCGCGATCATCAGGAGGTCGGCGAAGGCCGGCGCGGGCAGATGGCCGACCGCGCTCCGCCACAACCACAACGCGGCCAGCATGAACGCGCCCAACACGAACAGCGTCGCGGCGGCTTCGCGCCAAGCGCGGCTGACCGCGAATGCCGCGAGGAAGACGCCGAGCGCCGATGCCGCCCAGGATGCGGGCTGCGCCAGCGCCGCGCTCTCCGCCAGCAGCGGCCCGGCGCCGAACCATCCCAACAGGCCCAGCACGAGCACGACACCGGCCAGACTCATCGCCCATCGCGGTTCCGTCGTGCGTGTCGCGCGTCGCAGCCACGATTCGCCGGCCGGGCTGGCCGCCGCCGCGAAGCCGGTGCCGGACGAAAGAGCCATCGCGAACAACGGCACCCCGACGATCGACGACAGGCCACCGGCAATCACCGCCATGGCGACACTCAGGCTTTCGGCGCGCGCGTCCCGGAACATCCAGCCCACCGCAAGCACCGCCGCGGCGACGATGCCGACCAGCAGCGGCCATCCCAGCCGGACAAGCGCAAGACGCGCGGCATCGATATCATCCTGTCCCGCCCGCTGCTGGCGCACAATCTCGCCGCCCAGACAGGAGGCCACGAGATAGCAGACGCCGTAGATCGCCAGAAATGGGGGCGGCGGCAGAGCGGTCAGCGCCGCACCGGCCAGCAGGCCTGCCGCCGGAGCCACCGTGACGATCACCGCAAGCGCGGGGCGGCGCAGATGAACGAATGCGACAGCCAGTGCGATGCAGAGCGATAGCGCGCACAAAAACACCGCTCCGACGGGGATCGTGCGCGCCTGCAATGCAAAGAGGTCCGCCGCCGCCATGGCGAGCACCAGGAGAATCGGCACCGCGATGCGCATGCGGGAAAGACGCGCCGTGACCCTCAAGGACGCCGCTCAAGCGGTTCTTGTCGAAGCATACCGGATGTTCGCATTGCGCAGGCTCCGGCTCAAGCGCGCGAGATTGCTTGTCGCCGCCGCGTCGGGCAGTTTCGCGCAATGACTCTCCTTCCCATCGCCGCCAAAGAGCAGGTCCTGAAGGACGTTTTCGGCTTCGATCGCTTCCGGCCGGGCCAGGAAGCCGCGATGGACGCCCTGCTTGCGGGCCGCAACGTTCTGACCGTGATGCCGACGGGATCCGGCAAGTCGCTCTGTTTCCAGGTGCCGGCGCTGGTGCTGGGCGGGCTCACCATCGTCGTTTCGCCGTTGGTCGCGCTGATGCAGGATCAGGTTTCGGCGCTGCGCCTCGCGGGCGTCGCGGCCGATTCGATCAACTCCGCCCAGGATCGCGATTCGAACGTCGCGGCCTGGCGCCGCGCCGCCGCCGGCGAGACCCGCCTGCTCTATCTGGCGCCCGAGCGGCTGATGACCGAGCGGATGCTGGCCGCGCTGGCGAAGCTCGACGTCCGCCTCATCGCGGTCGACGAGGCACACTGCATCTCGCAATGGGGTCCCGCCTTCCGCCCCGAATACGAAGCGCTCGCGCGCCTGTCCGAACTCTTCCCCGGCGTGCCGATCGCGGCCCTGACCGCCACCGCCGACGAAGCCACCCGCGGCGACATCGCGGCCAGGCTCTTCGCGGGCAAGGTTGAGAGGGTCGTTCTCGGCTTCGACCGCCCCAATATCCGGCTTGCCGTCGCGCCCAAGCACGAGTGGAAGAAGCAGCTCCTCGCTTTCCTGGGCGGCCAGCGCGGCAAAAGCGGCATCGTCTATTGCCTGTCGCGCAAGAAGACCGAAGAGACCGCAGCGCTGCTGATCGAGAACGGCATCCGCGCCCTCGCCTATCACGCGGGCATGGACAAATCCGAGCGTGAAGCCAACCAGAACACCTTCATGAGCGAGCCCGCTATCGTGATGGTCGCAACCATCGCCTTCGGCATGGGCATCGACAAATCCGATGTCCGATTCGTCTTCCACGCCGACCTGCCCGGCAGTCTCGAAGCCTATTATCAGGAGATTGGCCGCGCCGGCCGCGACGGCGAGCCCGCGCAGGCGCATATGCTGTTCGGCCTGGGCGACATCCGCATGCGGCGCGTCTTCATCGAGCAGGAGGAAGCCGGCGAGGACCGCCGCCGCCGCGAGCACCAGCGCCTCAGCGCCCTCATCGGTTATTGCGAGGCAGCCTCCTGCCGCCGCCAGATCCTGCTTTCCTATTTCGGCGAGAAGGCCGAGCCTTGCGGCAATTGCGACCTCTGCGCCGATCCCGGCACGCTGGTCGACGCCACCGCAACGGCGCGCGCCGCGCTCGAGACGGTGCGGCAGACCGGCGAGCGTTACGGCACCGTCCACATCGCCAATGTGCTGCGCGGCATGAAGGGCGACAAGATCACCGCCGCCGGGCATGACCGCCTTGCCGTCTTCGGCAGCGGTGCCGCTCATAAGACTGAAGAATGGCAGGCCTTGCTGCGCCAGCTCGTCGCCGCAAACTATCTGCATCTCGACGTCGCCGGCTACGGCGGCATGGAGATCACTGCCAAGGGCCACGCCTTGCTGCGCGGTGAGATCGGCTTCAGCCACCGCCCCGCGCCCGAACGCGTCCGCGAGCGCCGCGCCGACCGCAAGGCACGGGACGCCGGCGCTGCGCAGCCCCTCAGCAGCGACGAGACCTCCCTGCTCGCGATCCTGCGCAGCCTGCGCCTGCGCCTCGCCAAGCAGCGCCAAGTTCCCGCCTTTGTGATCTTCTCAGACCGCAGTCTCGCCGACATGGCGCAGCGCCGCCCACAAAACGAAGTTGAGTTCGCCGAGGTCAACGGCGTCGGCGCCAAGAAGCTGCAAGAGTTCGGGACGGTGTTCCTGCGTGCGATACGGGAGGCGAGTGAGCTGTAATGACCTCCCCCTCGCGGGGAGGTCGGAAAATCGCGTAGCGATTTTCCGGGTGGGGGACGCCCATCCGGATAGAGCCCCACCCGACGTGCTCGCCCGCCGGGCTGCGCGCGTCGACCTCCCCGCGAGGGGGAGGCGACACACCGCGCAGGTGAAACTCTACGTCCGGCTTGCCGGCGGTTCCGGCAGGTCCATCTCGAGGATCGCCATGTTGAAGGCGTAGGAGACCTCGCCGTCTTCCTCGTCCTTGAAGATCACGCCGATGAACTCGCCGGCGACCTGCACTTCGACGGAATCCGCCTGCTTGGGCCGCTCCACGATGCTGATCGTGTCCAGCCGGAACAGGTTGCGCAGGTATTTTTCGAGGCGCCAGATTTCACTGCGGGTCAACGGCAATCTCCTGGAAAGGTGGGCTCAACTCGCACGCAGGGCCGGGTGGGTCAAGACGCTAGCTTGACCGCGATACGGTGCTTCGCGCAAGCAGCCCCCATGAGTGCCGATCCACGAGGCTATTACGCCGCCAGTGCCGACAAGCTGCCGCCGCTACCGCGCCTGACCGGCGAATGGCGCGCCGATCTCTGTGTCGTGGGCGGCGGCTTCACCGGCCTGTCGGCGGCGCTGCATGCCGCGCGCACCGGCGCCAAGGTGGCGCTGGTCGAGGCGCAGACGATCGGCTTCGCGGCGTCGGGCCGCAATGGCGGCCAGATCCATCCCGGCCATCGCAAGGAACAAGCGGCGCTCGAGCGTTGGCTAGGCCAATCCCACGCGCGCGATCTGTGGCGGTTGAGCGAGGAGGCCCGCGCGCTGGTCTTCGCGCTGGGCGCGCGCGGCTGCGATCTGAAGCGCGGCCTGATCCTCGCGGCCCACGACCGTGCCGCGGCGTGTGGTCTCGCCGAAGATGCCGACTATCTCAAGACGCATTACGCCTATGACGAGCTGCGCATGCTCGACCGCGATGCGGCCCGGACCGCGCTGGGTTCGCCGGTCTATCCGGCGGCGCGGCTGGACACGGGCGGCGGCCATCTGCATCCGCTCAAATTCGCTCGCCGCCTGGCGCGCGAAGCGGTAAAGGCAGGCGCGACCCTGTTCGAGGCGAGCCCAGCGACCGCGCTGGAAGATGGCGCCGTGCATTGCGCCGGCGGGACGATCCGCGCCGACCACATCGTGCTCGCGACGGACGCGTTCAGCGCCGCGCTGGCGCCGCAGCTCGCGCCTTACATCGCGCATGTCGAGAGCTTCATCGTCGCCACCGCACCGGTCGGTCCCGGCATCCTTCCGAGCGACGCGGCGGTCGCCGACACCCGCCACGTCCTCGACTACTACCGCAAAAGCGCCGACGGGCGCCTGCTCTTCGCCGGCCGCGAGAGCTACTGGAATCCGCCCGCCAATATCGCCGCCCTGGTGCGTCCGCGCCTGCTCCGCGTGTTTCCGGCACTGAAAGACATTCCCATCGAATATGCCTGGCGCGGCACGGTCGGCATCACCCGCACCCGCATGCCGCATTTCGGCCGCCTGGGCCCACGTATCCTGTTCGGCCACGGCTATAGCGGCCACGGCGTCGCGCTGTCGGTGCTGGGTGGCAAGGCACTCGCGGAGGCCGCGCAGGGCGACCCCACCCGCTTCGACATTCTCGCGAAGGTCCCGCCGAAAAAATTCCCCGGCGGCCGGATGCTGCGCAAGCCGATGGTGACGGCGGCGCTGACGCTGTTGAAATGGAAGGACGCGGTTTAACACACACCGCTGTCATCCCCGGCCGAACGCCGCAAAGCGGCGTGAGGGGAAGGGGACCTAGGCGTCTAAACCTGGGAAGTGTGGGTACCTGGGTCCCCTTCCCTTCGCGATGCTGACGCATCGCTCAGCCGGGGATGACAACAGCGTGCGTCACCCCGACTTCGCGTCTTCGTCCTCGATGACCTGGTTCATCTCCTGCGACGGCCGGTCGCCTCCGGCGCAGTTGGTCAGGCGCGCCGGGACGCCCACCGCGGTGCAGCCGGGCGGCACGTTGCGCAGCACCACGCTGCCAGCGCCGATCCGCGAATATTCGCCGATCTCGATATTGCCGAGGATCTTCGCGCCCAGCGAGATCAGCACGCCGCGCCGCACCTTCGGATGACGGTTGCCCGTCTCCTTGCCGGTGCCGCCCAGCGTCACGCCCTGCATGATCGAGACGTCGTCCTCGACCACGGCCGTCTCGCCGATCACCACGCCGGTGGCGTGGTCGATCATGATGCCCTTGCCCATCGCGGCAGCCGGATGGATGTCGACCTGAAACAGCTCCGACACACGACTCTGGATGAACAGCGCCATGGCGCGACGTTCATGCCGCCACAGCCAATGGGCGAAGCGATGGCATTGCAGCGCCTGGAAGCCCTTGTAGAACAAGAAGGCGTCGACATGCGCCTTGCACGCCGGGTCGCGGTCGAACACCGCAGCCAGGTCGGCGCGCATCGCATCGCCGATGGACGGATCGTCGGCCATCGCCTCGTCGAAGATCTCGCGCATCATCATCGGCGACAGATCGTCCGAGCCGATCTTCTTGGCGAGATGATAGGACAGCGCGCTCTCCAGCCGCTCATGCTTGAGCACGATGGCGTGGACGAAGCTGGCCAGCGCCGGCTCGCGCTCAGCCAGGGCTTCGGCCTGCCCGCGCAGGAAGTGCCAGATGGGATCGCAAGTGGCGACTTTTTCGCGTGTGACGGCCATGTTCGCTCCGAGACGGGCCGCCTTATACCAGCGGACACCCCATTATGACAAAACAACGCGTCGGAAGCGTGAAAAGGCCCCCAAAAGGGGTCGCGCAACCCCGCTCCCGTCCATTAAATAAGTCTCTAACCTGCCACGCCAACCCTCGTTTTCGCATAGGCCGCCAATGGACTCCACAACCCCAGCCCTGAATCGCCCCGCGCCCGACGCACTGGATCTCCTGCTCAGCCGCCGCTCGGGCTCGGCCAAGGCGATGACGGGCCCAGGTCCGTCGCCGGAACAGCTCGACACCATCCTGGCCGCGTCGGCCCGCGTGCCCGACCACGGCAAGTTGTTCCCCTGGCGCTTTGTGATCTTCGAAGGCGATGCCCGACGCCGCGTAGGCGAATTGCTCGCCGCCGCGCTCAAGGAGAGCGAGCCGCAGACGGCGCCCGAGCGACTCGACCAGGAGCGCCACCGTTTCCTGCGCGCCCCGGTGGTCGTCGCCGTGATCAGCCGCGCCCGCGAGAATATCCCGATCCCCGAATGGGAACAGGTCCTCTCCGCCGGCGCGGTCTGCCAGACCCTGCTGATCGCGGCCCACGCGATGGGCTTCGTGGCCAACTGGCTGACCGAATGGTGCGCCTTCCACCCCCTGGTGAAAGAGCGTCTCGGCCTCAAGCCCGGCGAACGCATCGCGGGCTTCATCTATATCGGTACGAGCGCGGTGACGCTGGAAGAGCGCGTGCGCCCGGACATGAGCAAGATCGTGAGCCGGTTTTAGCTCGAAAGCTCCTCCACCGCGCAGCGGGGGAGGTGCAAAAGGAAAGACGCATGGGCCGCAAGATCCTCTTCATCACCACCGACCAGATGCGCTTCGACGCCATCGGCGCGAACGGCCAGAGGATCGCGCGCACGCCGCATATCGATGCGCTGGCGAAGGCCGGGATCAACTACACCCGCTGCCATGCGCAGAACGTGGTCTGCATGCCGGCGCGCTCGACCATGATCACCGGGCAGTACGTCACCACCCATGGCGTCTGGATGAACGGCGTGCCGCTGCCCGAAGATGCGCCGTCGGTCGCGCGCCATCTGCAGGAGACGAAGAACTACCGCACCGCGTTGATCGGCAAGGCGCATTTCGAGCCGATGCTCGACCTGCAGCTCAAATTCGCCGAGAACCGCATGGGCCGTGCCGGCACCTTCGGGCCGCATCGCGGCTTCGACCATATGGAGCTCGCCTCGCATGGCGCGCGCGGGCCGCTGCACTATCCGCAATGGCTGATGAAGCGGCACCCCGAGATGCTCGACAATTTCTATCCCGTGCTCGGCCCGGACTTCCACCAGAACTCCTTCGGCGGCGGCGACACCGATGCGGTGCAGGTCAAGCACAATGCGACGCCGCGCGGCCTCTACCACACCGACTGGGTCGCCGACCGCACCATCGCCTATCTCGACAGCCTCGATGCCGGCGAAGACTGGTTCGTCTGGATGAGCTTCCCCGACCCACACCATCCCTGGGACCCGCCACAGGAGGAGCTCCACCGCCACGACTGGCGCGATTTGCCGGTGCCGGACGGCTATCCCGGCAGCCCTGAGAAGATCGACGCGATCCTCTCCGGCAAGCCGCATCACTGGCGCGACTGGTGGAGCGGCAAGCGCGTCACCTGCTATGAGGCGCCGCCGCGCTGGGTGCCCGCGACGCTGACGACCGACCAGCTGCGCGAGATCGACGCGATGACCCACATCAAGAACGAGCTGATCGACGACGCGGTCGGCCGGGTGATGGCGCATATCGGCACGCGCGGCTGGGACGGCGACACCGACGTGCTCTTCTCCACCGACCATGGCGAGTTCCAGGGCGATTTCGGCCTGCTGTTCAAAGGTCCACACCATGTCGACAGCCTGATGCGCCTGCCGCTGATCTGGCGCCCCGCGCCCAACGCCAAGGTCGCGCCCGCGATGCTCGAAGCACCCGTGGGCCAGGTCGATTTCGCGCCGACCTTCTGCGAGATCGCCGGCGCGCCCGTGCCGGACTGGATGGAAGGCGCCGCCCTGCCCCGCGACAGTTCGGGCGCGTCGAAGCGCGAAGCGGTCTTCACCGAATGGGACAGCGAGTTCGAAGGCGTCTCGGTCTCGCTGCGAACCCTGCACCGCGACGGCTGGACCATCACCGCCTATGGCAAGACCGCGATCTACGAAGGCGACGAAGGCGAGCTCTACGACCTCGAGAACGATCCGAAGCAGTGGCGCAATCTGTGGAACGAGCCTTCGGCCGCCGGCATGAAAGCGGACTTGCTCGCCGATCTGCGCGCCCGCACGCCCAAGGGCGACACCCGCCGCCGCAAGGTCGAGACCTTTGTCTGACTACCGTGCCTCGGCCGCGGTGAAATAGATCTTGCGCGCGTCATAGGCGATGTACATGTGAAGCTGCCGCAAGGTCTCGACGCCGAGAATGATCTTCGGCGCCCGATCGTCCAGGCGATCGGTCTCCACGATGTCGATATTGGGCTTCTGCACCCGGATGCCTTCGAAGTTCAGGGCCTGGAAGGAATAGCGGAATATCCGCATCGCCCGCGTGCCGTTGATCGATATCTTGCCGACCACGCTCAGCGCCGGTTCGTCCGGCCCCTTGCCGAACAATTCGCGAAACGCCGCGAGGGTCATGGTCGAACGGTCCGCGCCGGTGTCGACGCCGGCCGTCACCTCCTGGCCGTCGAGCGCGATCGAAATCATGATATGGTCTTCGAAATCGTGCTTGAAGGGTACCGTCGCGACGGGTTCCTTGGTCCAATAGACCGGCGTGCCGGAACAGGAAAAGTGCTGGAACAGGTTGAACTTCCCGGCCGCGAAATCGAGCTCGACATCGTAGTTCGACATGATGTCCGGCGCGAGAATTCCGATGTCGTCGTTGTGCAGCGACGCCGGCGGCGCCAGCAGCAACGGAATCTCTTTCGCCTTGAGCCTCCCGAGTATGAGCTCATGTGCCGTCGCCAACTCTTGCAGGCGCACGCCGCCGAACAGCATATAGGTGTTGGCTGACGGTTGGATGCCGAGAGCGAGGCGCCGGGCCACGGTCCTACCGAGGATGGTCTGCACTCCGCCGGTGTCGATCAGCATCTGACCGGCCAGACCGGAGACGGTGACCGGCACCGAGACCTCTCCGTCCGCTTCCGTCGTCATGTCCAGCGACGCTTCGAGCGGCATCTGACAGAGCCTGGACTCGGCCATCGCTGGAGCTGTGCCCAGCAACGACAACGTGAGTCCGGCAAGAGCGAGGCGCGGGACGTTCATGGCCGCTCCTGCGCGATGGCGGCGGCGCGCTCCACGGCGTCATAAGGGCAGTCATGCACCGCTTTATCGAGCCCTTTGCGCCCCGCGGCGGGGCGCCCGTTCATCAGATGCCATTGCGCGACGTAAAAGTCGGCCTCGCAGAGATGAAGCCGGCGGTCGGCCGGCGTGGCGGCGGCCGCCGCGGCCGCGACCTGGGCCGGCGTGGCCGCGCCGTCATAGAGCGCGGCGAGCGGCGCGGGCCATACCGCCATGTCCAGCTTGCCGGCCGCCGGGGGCGGATCGCTCTCTTCGGGGTGCGCGGCGCGATGCGCGATGGTGCGCCACAGCTGTGCATAGCCGAAATCGGGGGCCAGGCCTTGCGCATCGATGAAAGCCTGCTCCGCGTCCTCGAACTTCTTCTGTTCCCAGAGCAGGATTCCCTTTTGCATCTGTGCGAACAGGTTGCGACGGGATTTCTGCAGCGCGATGCCGATCGCGGCCAGCGCATCGTCGAGACGGCCCTGCGCTTCAAAGGCGGAGGCCTTCGCAAAATAGCCGGCAGGGTCGGATGGTTTGAGCGCGATGGCCATGTCCGCGTCCTTGCGTGCGGCGTCGTAGTCGCCGGTTCGGCGGTAGGCCGCGGAGCGCAGCACATAGAGTCCGGGTTCATTCGGCTCCATCTGGATCAGAGTCGCCTCGTCGGCCAGCGCCTCCGCGAACCTGTCGTTCTCGACCAGCAGAGCCACCCGCAGCACCCGCGCCTCCAAAAGGTCGGGCCGCAGCGACGCAGCGTCGGACAGATCCTTGAGTGCCGGCTCGATGGTGCCGGCGAGAAAATTCAGCTTGGCGCGGTCTATGTAGGCATCGTAGCTCGGCTGCAGCGCGAGGCTTGCGCTGTAGTCGGCGAGCGCCAGATCGGTCTTGCCGAGCCGGGCATAGGCGTCGGCCCGATCATAGAGCGCGACAGCATGCAGATTGGCCGGCAGGTTGGGATCGGCCAGCGCCGCGGTGAACCTGGCAACCGCCAGCGCATCGTCGCGGCCGCGCAGCGCGATCCCGGCATTGAAGTCCGAATAGCCGCTCGCGAGCGCCATGCCGCAGCATAGCGCCCAACCAAGCCCCGCATGGACAAGACGCGCTCCCGCCACGACAGCCTCAATCCCCCGCCCCCGGGGTTCAGCGTATGCCGATCAGCTTATGGGTTTGCAGGCTCAAACGCCATTGTGGCTTGGCAAGACAATATGCCGTCGCCGCCGCCGTGTTGGCGTCGCGTGCCGCGTTGTCCATCGGCTGCAGGAAGAAATTATCGAAGGCCAGGCCCGCGAACCGCTCCGGCTCCGCGCCCGCTTGCGGATAGACCAGCTTCAACTCGTTGCCGCGCCGGAGCACCAGTTCGGCACCTGCCTTGGGGCTGACGCAAATCCAGTCGATGCCCGGAGGCGGCTCCTGCGTGCCGTTCGTCTCTATCCCGATCTCGAAGCCACGGGCGTGCAGCGCCGTGGTCGCCGCCGCGTCGAGCTGCAGCAGCGGCTCGCCGCCAGTGCACACGACATAAGGCTTGCCGCCTCCCGGCCACTGCGCCGCGACGGCGTCGGCGAGCGCCTCCGCATCGGCGAACTTCCCGCCGCCCGGCCCATCGGTGCCGACGAAATCCGTATCGCAGAAGCGGCATGTCGCATTCGCACGGTCGCGCTCCAATCCGCTCCACAGATTGCAGCCCGCGAAGCGCAGGAACACCGCGGCGCGTCCCGCCTGCGCCCCTTCGCCCTGCAGCGTGTAATAAATCTCCTTGACCGAATAGGTCATGCCGCGCGGTACTTGGCGTAGCCGTTGGCGCGCAGCTCGCAGGCCGGACAAATTCCGCAGCCCCGGCCCCAGTCATGCACCGACGGATCGCCATGGTAGCAGGTGACCGTCTCGCGCACGATCAGCTCGATCAGCTTCGTGCCGCCCAGTTCCTCCGCCAGCTTCCACGTCGCCGCCTTGTCGATCCACATCAAGGGCGTGTGGATGCGCGTCTCGCGCGCCAAGCCGAGCGAGAGCGACTTCGCGGTCGCCTGAATGGTCTCGTCGCGGCAGTCGGGGTAGCCGGAGAAGTCGGTCTCGCACATCCCGCCGACCAGGTCCGAAATCCCGCGTCGATAGCCCAGCGCCGCGGCCGCGTTGAGGAACATCAGGTTGCGCGCCGGAACGAAGGTCGTCGGCAATCCATTGCCGCCCATCTCGATCGCCACGTCATCCGTCAGCGCCGTTCCGCCGATCGCTTTCAGCGTGTCGATCGGCAAGACATGATCCTCGCCCAGCGTTCCGGACCAGGTCGTGAATCCGCGCAAGGCCTCGAGCAGATGGGGTCGTGCCGCGAGCTCGGCGATATGCCGCTGGCCGTAATCGAACCCGACGGTCTCGACATGGGCAAAGCGCGCAAGCGCCCAGGCGAGACAGGTCGTGGAGTCCTGTCCGCCGGAAAACAGCACAAGTGCGGTGGCGCCGGTCATCTCGCGGCTTGTACAGAAGGGAGGCCTCAGCTCGCAAGCGCCCGGTGTGCGATCGTGCGGACGGGCGGCAAAGCCACGGTCACCGTGGTGCCGGCACCGACTGCGCTCTCGATGGCCAGCGCGCCGCCATGCAGCTCGACCAGGGACTTGGCGATGGAAAGCCCGAGCCCCGCGCCCTCGAACCGCCGCGCCAGGGAGCCGTCGAGCTGGCGGAACGGTTCCAGCGCCGCCGCGATCTTCTCGCGGTCCATCCCGATTCCCGTATCGACCACCGCCAGTGAGACGCCGCCCGAGGCCTCTTGCCAGGCCCGTAGCGCCACGGTCCCCCCCTCCGGCGTGAACTTCAGCGCATTGCTCAGGAGATTGGTGAGGCTTTGGCGCAGCCTCTGCGGGTCGGCCTCGACCTGCGGCAATCCGGCAGCAATCTCGAGGCGGACTTCCCGTTGATCCTTCGTCGCGATCCGCGCCAGCGTCACGGCCTCTTCTGCCAGGACTGCCACCGGATAGGGCCGCGCCTGCAGCGTCAATGCGCCGCCGGACAGGCGCGCCACGTCCAGCACGTCCGAGATGATCGCCAGCAGCTTGGTCCCGCTCGCATGGATGTCGCCGGCATAGGCACGATAGGTGGGCGGCGTGATCGGACCCAGCACTTCGTCCTTGATGATCTCCGAAAAGCCCAGCACCGCGTTCAGCGGCGTTTTCAGCTCGTGGCTCATCGCGGCCAGGAAGGCGCTCTTGGAGCGGTTCGCCTCCTCCGCCCGCGCCAGGGCTTCGCGCAGGGCGCGCTGCGCGGCGTAGCGGGCCGTCACGTCCTCCACCATGCCCTCGTAGCAAACGACGCGTCCGGTCCAGTCGCGCACGGCGCGGGCATTCTCCGATATCCAGATCGTCGTGCCATCACGCCTGCGGATTTCGGATTCGAAGGCGCTGACCTGATCGTTCGCCTGCATCTGCGCCTGGAACTGCGCCCGGCGGGCCGGATCGACATAGAGCTGGTCGGCGATATTGGTGAGGCCGGACATCAGCGCAGCAGGACTCGGATAGCCATAAATCCGCGCCAGCGCCGGATTGGCGTCGATATAGCGCCCGTCCGGCGAGGTCCGGAAAATCCCTTCGATGGACTGCTCGAAAAACGCCCGATAACTCGTTTCGCGCCCTGGCCGCCGCCCGTCCGGGCCTTGCGACACGCGGCTGAGGGCGAAAATGGCGGTGCTGAGAAGGGTTAGGATCGCAATCCCGGCCCAGGCCTCGCCCCGGGGCGCGCTCGTCGTCACCAGGCCGAGCAGAACCCCGCCCGCCAGCGCCAGCAAGGCAGAGGCAAGCGCCGGCCGCGGCTGAGCCGCCGGCAGGTCGGTCCGGGCTAGTTCCACGCTGACCATCGATATCGCACTGCAAAACGCGCCAGCCTTTCTAGGCGGAATGTCTGAATGACGGGTTTATCAAATGGTGAATTGCTTGCCTTTGTCCCGGCGCTGCGCCAGCTTCTGGCCAAGGGTTTCAAGGGGATGGCTCGCGTGACAGCGTTAGCCGTAAGCGGCACCGGCCTCTATACGCCGCCCAATTCGATCTCGAACGACGAGCTCGTGGCGTCGTTCAACACCTATGTCCGCGCCGCCAATGCGGCGAATGCCGAAGCCATCGCCGCCGGCAAAATGGCCGCCCTTACCGAATCGTCCGCCGAATTCATCGTCAAGGCGTCCGGCATCAAGGCGCGCTATGTCGTCGACAAGGCGGGCGTGCTCGATCCCGCGATCATGTGCCCCCGCATTCCCGAACGGCCCAATGACCAGATCTCGGTCCTCGCCGAGATGGCCGTGACCGCCGCCCGCGATGCGCTCAAAGCCGCCGACCGCACGCCGGCCGACATCGACGGCGTCCTGGTCGGCGCCTCCAATATGCAGCGCGCCTATCCCGCCATGGCGGTCGAGGTCCAGGACGCGCTGGGGATCGAGGGTTTCGGCTTCGACATGAACGTCGCCTGCTCGTCGGCGACCTTCGCACTGCAGACCGCCGCCGACATGGTCGCCAATGGCCATGCCCGTGCGATCCTGGTGTGCAATCCGGAGATCTGTTCGGGCCATCTCAACTTCCGCGACCGCGACAGCCATTTCATCTTCGGCGACGTCGCCACGGCCTTCGTGGTCGAGCGCCGCGATACGGCCCAAGGCGGCAATTCCTGGGAGATCGTCGCGACGCGGCTGAAGACAAAATTCTCCAACAACATCCGCAACAATTTCGGCTTCCTCAACCGCGCCGCGCCGGAAGGCGTCGGCCAGGCCGACAAGCTGTTCGTCCAGGAGGGCCGCAAGGTCTTCAAGGAAGTCGTACCGATGGTGGCGGAGCTGATCACCGGCCATCTGGCCGACAACGGCATCGCGCCGGCGTCGCTCAAGCGCCTGTGGCTGCACCAGGCCAATCTCGGGATGAACGAGATGATCGCCCGCCGCGTCCTGGGTCGCGATCCACTGCCGGGGGAAGCGCCGAACATCCTGGGCGAATATGCCAACACGTCGTCGGCCGGCTCGATCATCGCCTTCCACAAATACAGCGCCGACCTCGAACGCGGCGATACGGGCCTGCTCTGCTCCTTCGGCGCGGGCTATTCGGCCGGCAGCGTGATCTTGAAGAAGTTGTAGTTGGATTCTCGCCGTCGGGAACGAGACGTCGCCGTAAGACACCAGGCGACTTGCCGGACGCGTGCTTAGTGCACCAGGAACAGCGGCATGCCGGAGCGGTTGACCACGTGCCGGGTCACGCCCGTGAAGAACATTTCCCGCAGCCGGCTATGGCCGTAGCCGCCCGCCACCAGCATCCCCGCGCCGCCCTTGGCTGCTTCCTCGAGCAGCACGTCCCCGACCGGCCGGCTTCCGGCATCGACCAGCCGGCGCCCCGCCTCGATGCCGCGCAGCTTGAGATAGGTGCACAACTCGTCGCAATCGATCGTCTCATCCTTGGCGCGCGTGACGGCGAGGATCTCGACGCTGTCGGCGCATTCCAGGAACGGCAGGGACGCCGTGACGGCATGGGCCGATGCGACGCTCTCGTTCCAGGCCAGTGCGATTTTCCGGCAAAAGCCGGCCGGCGCCGCCTGCGGGGTCAACAGCACCGGGCGCCCGGTCTCCAGCAAGGTCGCTTCGAACGCTTCGGTCAGCCCGGCGCGGTCGCCTTCGGCCAGCGCGCCGAACACGACGAGATCGGAGAGCCGCGCCGCGAGCGTGACCTGGTCCGCGAAATTGCCGAGGACTTCGCGGAACGAGGCCGCCACAACATCGCGTCGCTCCGGCCTCTCGATAATCTCCGCGCCGGCCGCGTTCGCGGCAGCGGCCAACGCCGCGTGCGCCAAGCCCGACGCCTCGTCCGCGGCCTTTTTCGATGCGTCGGCGATCTCCTGCATGACGGCGGCGGAGGCGCTCTCGCCGTAGAAGGGCACCGCTTCCATTGCGTCCGGACGCACGAACAGCGCGGCGACATGCGCGTTGAACGGCTTGGCGGCGGCGAACGCGCTGGCGAGCACGGCGGCGTCGCGGCCGCCGCCGGTCAGCGGGGCGAGAATTTTCGCAATCGTCATCTGCAGCGCCTTTCGGTCGTTCCGCGGGAACGCGGAGCTGGAGCGCAGAGTTCCTAGAACCGCCACCAGCCGTCAAGGTGCACCGGCTTGAGCAGCCGCGGCCGCGCGAAATCGATCAGCCTGTCGCGCACCCGGCGGTTGAAGCTGCCGCGCGGAAAGCTGCCATTCCGGCGCCGTGCCCCGGCCGTCATGCCGGTGAGGATCTCGATGGCGTCATCCACCGTTTCGACGGCATAGACCGCAAAACGACCCGAATGTGCCGCCCGGACGACCTCGTCCCGCAGCATCAGCGAGACCGCGTTGGCCTTCGGGATGATCGCACCATGCCCGCCGCGCAGCCCGCGCGCCGCACAGATGTCGTAGAAGCCCTCGATCTTCTCGTTCGCGCCGCCGATCGGCTGCATCTGGCCGTGCTGGTTGATCGAGCCCGTGATCGCGATCCCCTGCTTCACCGGCACGCCGGCGATCGCCGAGAGGATCGCGATCAGCTCGGCGGCCGATGCGCTGTCGCCGTCGATCGGACCATAGGATTGCTCGAACGCCACGCTCGCCGAAATCGAAAGCGGCCGTCCGATCGCGTACGCGCCGTTCAGATAGCCGGACAGGATCTGCATGCCTTTGACATGCGATGGGCCGCTGAACTTCGCGACCCGTTCGATATCGACGATCCGGCCTTCGCCCGGCGCGACTTGCGCCGTGATCCTCGCCGGCATGCCGAAGGCAAAGCCCGCCGCGCTCAGAACGGTGAGGCCATTCACCTGGCCCGCCTTCGCGCCGTCCGTGTCGATGAAAAGGATGCGCCGCTGGATCAGCTCCTGTTCGAGCGCCTTGAGGCGCCCCGCACGATCTTCCTTCGCCGCCACGGCGCACGCGATATCCTCGGCCGCGATCAATGTGCGGCCTTCGAGGGCCGCATAGTGATCCCCCTCGCGAAGCAGATCGGCGAGCCGCCCGGTGCGGACCGAAATCTTCTCGGCATCGCCCGCCAGCCGCGAGGCTTCGTCGACCAGCCGCGCGGCGCCGCCGCGGTCCAGCTGCTTCAGCCCGTCCGCCCGGGCGATGGAGGCCATGGCCGCCATCAGCGCCGCGCAATTTTCATCGTCCCGCGCTGCCGTGGCCGAGAAATCCGCCTGCACCTTGAACAGTTCGGCGAAGTCCGGATCGATCTGGCAGAGCCGGTGATAGGCCCAGGCCTCGCCGATCAGCACGATCTTGATATCCAGCGTCAACGGCTCCGGCTGCAACGTCACCGCCGGATTGCGGTCGAACACGTCGGCAAGGCTCTCGATCTTCACCCGCCGTGCCTTCAGCGCGCGCTTCAGGCATTCCCATGCCGCTTCCTGGCGGAACAGATCCATCGCGTCGATCAGCAGGAAGCCGCCATTGGCTTGATGCAATGCACCCGCCCGGATGTGCCGGAAATCCGTCAACGCCGTCATCAACACCGGCACATGCTCGACCTTGCCGATCAGATGCGCGAGCGAAGGAAGCGCCAGCATCACCACCGGCGCACCTTTGGCCATCGTGTGGTCGACCACGAGATTCACCTCATAGCGATAAAACGGCATGCCTTCGCGCCGAAGCCGTTCGTCTGCCTCGCCACGTGCCAGAGCTTGCAGTGCGTCGACATGCGTCAGCACGTCCTTGTAAACGCAAGCAAGATGCCCATGCGCCTCGCGGTGCTGCGCGAAACTTTGCGCGAGCGGCGCGATGAGCCTGGCGATCTCGCGTTCGCCGCGTTCGCGATCCAGCGCCCGCACCTTCTCCACGATGCGCCGGCGCAGCCCGTCATTCTGCTCCATCGCCTTGTCGAGCAGGCCGCGCAGTTCCGTCGCCTTTGCCGCCAACCGATCGCGCTCGAACTTCGGCAGGCGGCGGTAATCCTCGTCGGAGACCGGCAGTCCGTCGCGCATGGGCTTGAAGTCGAACCGCCCTTCGCCGCGCTCGACCAGTCCCAATCCCTCCGTCTCGGCGCTCTTTTTGAGCCCGAGCACTGCCGCCTCGGTGGCGCGATGGAATTCCTGCTCCAGCGCGGCGCGTTGCGCGCGATAATCCGGGCTGTCGAACAAGCGCGGCATCGCGCCTCTGAGCGCCGTCACGAATTCCGCCAGCGCCGCCTTGAAGCGCGCCCCGTCTCCGGCGGCAAAGCGCAAGGCCTTCGGGCGATGTGGTTGCGCGAAGTCGTGGACATAAGCGACATCCGGCGGGGCCGGCATGGCCGCCGCCAGGCGCTCCAACGCCCGCTTCACCGCATCGCGCTTGCCGCTGCCGGGCTGGCCGCTGACGAAGATGTTGTAGCCGGGCTGTGCCATGCCCGCCCCGAAATGGAGCGCCCGCATCGCCCTCTCCTGCCCCACAGGACCGGTCGGCTCCCGCAGCTCGCCCGTCGTCTCGAAGGGCAGCCGCGCCGGATTGGTGACCAGTCGCAGCCTTTCCGCGTCCAGAGGCTTAACGCGCATCAAATCCCCACATGCGTCAGGGTTTTCCGCCCCTTTTCGGCACGGATCCCCTGTTCCGGGAAGCGATCCTGCAAGCTCCAAGCCGCCCCTCGCGCACGCCGTCCGGTTTCGCTAAACCCGGCCTTCAACCCGTCAGGACCCGATGCCCAAGGATCCCCCCCGCGCCTGGCAGCGCATGCTGAGCGGCCGCCGTCTCGATCTTCTCGACCCCTCGCCGCTGGACGTCGAGATCGAGGACATCGCCCATGGTCTGGCCCGGGTCGCGCGCTGGAACGGCCAGACCAAGGGCGATCACGCGTTCTCGGTGGCCCAGCATTGCGTCCTGGTCGAGCGCCTCACGGCGGATTTGCGCCCCGGCTTGACCCGGGAAGCCCGGCTGGCGGCTCTGCTGCATGATGCACCGGAGTATGTCATCGGCGACCTCATATCCCCTTTCAAAGTCGCAATTGGTATTGATTACAAAGCCTTGGAGAATAGACTTCAAGCAGCGATCCATCTCCGGTTCGGGCTGCCGGCAGCGCTGCCGCCGATACTCGGAAAGCTTTTCAAGAAGGCCGATCTGATGGCCGCCTATTTCGAAGCCACACAGCTTGCCGGGTTCGAGCTGGACGTCGCCCGCAAGCTCTTCGTCGTTCCACCGCCTGCCATGCGGGCCCCCCGACTGGTGCCTCTGGCGACCGCCGACGCTCAAGCCCAATTCCTGGACAGGTTCAAAAAACTGGCAGTCTAAAGCCTTCCTCCCGTCACCTTCCCGCGGTAGCAAGGACCATGTCACGCATCCTCGTCACGCCGCTCTCCGCCGTCCCGGACACGATACGGCTGCACCGGCCGTCGCATCTGGTGACGTTGCTTTCGCCCGACCATATGATCGAGACCCCGGCGGGGTTTCCGCGCGAGCGCCATCTGCGCATCGGCATGAACGACATCATCGATGTTAGCGCTGGCGACACGCCGCCGGATCGCCGTCATGTCGAGTCGCTGCTCGATTTCGTCCGCGCCTGGTCGGCCGAGGACCCCATCCTGATCCATTGCTGGGCCGGGATCAGCCGCTCCATGGCGGCGGCTTATATCGTCCTGTGCGACCGTCTGGGCCGCGGCAGCGAACTCTATGCCGCCAGGGCCATCCGGGCCCGAGCGCCGCACGCCTACCCCAACGCGCTGCTCGTCCGGCACGCCGACGATCTGCTTGGCCGCCAAGGCCGTATGGTTGAGGCCATCAAGGACATCGGTGCCGGCAAGATGGTGGCCGAAGGCGAGCTTGTCGAATTTCCGCTGGTGGGCCTGTGAGCGCGAAGCCGGAACACGTCGTCAGCATCGGACTGTCTGCCGCGATCGTCTCGGTCGCCGATGAGCGGCCCAGCGTCCTCATCGTGCGCCATCCGGGCGGTGAGGACGCCCTGCCCTTCGGTCCGTTCGATCCGCTGAACCACCGCACCCTCGACAGCGGCTTGCGCAAATGGGTCGGCGAGCAGACCGCGCTCGATCTCGGCTACGCCGAACAGCTCTATACCTTCGGCGATCGCGGCCGGCACCTGCCGACGCCCGACGAAGGCGCCCGCGTCGTCTCGGTCGGCTATCTCGCGCTGACCCGCCAGGCCGGCGAGCGCAAAAGCCCCGATACGCAGTGGAGCGACTGGTATCGCTACTTCCCATGGGAGGACTGGCGCGACGCCAAACCGGCGGTGATCGACAGCGTCATCGCTCCTGCACTGCGCCAATTCGCGAAAGCCGCGACCGGCACCGAAGCGTCGGAGCAGCGCCGCGAGCGCATCCGGCTCTGCTTCGGCTTCGATGGACTCGCCTGGGACGAGGAGAAGGTCCTCGAACGCTATGAACTGCTCTACGAAGCCGGCCTCGTGCGCGAGGCGATGCGGGACGGCCGTCTGCCGGCGAGCAAGACGCAACCTGCGCTCGGCGTCAGCATGATGTTCGACCACCGTCGTATCCTGGCGACCGCGATCGCGCGGCTGCGCGGCAAGATGAAATATCGCCCCGTCGTATTCGAGCTGATGCCGCCCGGCTTTACGCTCCTGGAGTTGCAGAGGACCGTCGAAGCGATCTCCGGCATCCGCCTGCACAAGCAGAATTTCCGCCGCCTGATGGAAGACCAAGGCTTGGTCGAAGGCACCGGAAGGTTTGCCGCCAAGGGACGCGGACGCCCGGCGGAGCTTTTCCGGTTCCGCCGTGAAGTCTTGCGCGAGCGCCCGGCACCCGGCGTGAGATTGCGGAGCCGCAAGGCATAAGCAGTACGGACGGACCTCGGATGCAACCACAGCGTGCCAGGAGCCTGTAAAAGTGAATTAACCAGTACGCCGTAAAGTTCCGCAATCGTGACCGAAGATGATGGCCTCGGGGCGGACGGCGAATGGGACAAGCAAGGCTAAATCTGAAGAGCGTGACGACGCTGCTGGTCGACAGCGACCTGTTCACGCGCGGGCTGGTCGCGCAGATGCTGCGCGGCTTCGGAATGGATTCGCCGACGGTCTGCGAAAGCGGCGCGCAGGCCAGGCATCATCTCCTGCATCACTATGCGGATCTCGTCATCCTCGAAGCCGACCTGCCCGATATGCCGAGCGCCGATTTCATCCGCTGGATCCGGCGCCAGGAGAAGAGCCCGTTCCGCTTCGTGCCGATCATCGCGATGTCGGGCTATACCCAGCTTCGTCTGGTCTCGACGGTGCGCGACGCCGGCGCCAATCTCGTCGTCAAGAAACCCGTCTCACCGGCCGCATTGTACGACCGCATCGCCTGGGTTGCGCGAACCGCGCGGCCTTTCATCGAGGCGGGCGACTATATCGGCCCCGACCGGCGGTTCAAGGATACGCCGCCGCTCGATGGCGTGTTCAAGCGCGAAACCGACGAGGCGGCCAGCGGCAGCGATGCCTCCGGCGAGCCGGCGAAACTCGATTCAGCGGCATAGGTGATCACATGGCGGGCAAGGCAAAAAAGAAGATATTCTTTCCGACGACGCGCCTTTCCGAACTCGCCGCTCGCAGCGGCGGCGTCGCGCGCGACGATGCGCTCGACGGCGCCTTGCGGACGCTGGAGTCGATGCGTGCCGAGGCTGACGCCCAGATCCGCGCGGCAATCGGCGCCATGGAAGGCGTGGTGTTCGCGCGCGCGGCCGGCGACACGCTCGGCGACGACGAGATGCGTGCAATCCTGCGGCATGCCGATCAGGTCGTGACGCTCGCCGGCACGTTCTCTTACAATGCGCTGGACACGGCAGCGAAGAGCCTGTGCGACATCACCGACGGCATGCTGCGGGCCGGCATGCACGACCGCCAGCCGGTCGCGGTGCATGTGCAGACCATGCATCTGCTGGCGCCGGGTACCATGTCGCTTTCACCGGAGCACGCAGAGAGAATGCTGGGCGAACTAGCCAAGGTCACCAACCACTTCAATCTCGGTTCGCTCGGCACGGCGGCCGGCGACGGCGAAGAGGGCGTCGCTCTCGGCTGAGCCAAGGCTATTTCTGCCGGCGCAAGGCCCGTCTTGCGCGATTGCCCTTCTCTTCCAGCGCGCGCCGCCTTGCGGACCAAGCCTTGTCTTCCGCCGTCGCGCGCGCTGCGAGGGCCGCGCGCTGCTGCTCGAGCGCCCTCTGCTGTGCTTCATGTGCCGCTGCGGCTTGCGCCAGTGCAGCCTCCGCCCGTTCCGCCGCTTTGCGGACTTTTGCGTTTGTGCGTGGTTTCGGCTTGCGCTTGCTGCCCGGCAGCTTCGGCGGAGCGGCGTCCTCGGCGAACGCACCTTTCGTGCCGACGGCCCGCTTCAACACGACGCCGGGCTTCGCCAGCGCAGCGTCGACGACGGCGGCATCCGACGCGACGTTCGCCAAGCCCTGTGCGAACAGGTTTTGATGGATGCCCCATGCCGCCAGCGCCTTGGCTTGCGACGACACGGCTACAGCCAGATCGTAAAAGCCAGACTGGGTCGTGAAGACCTTTAGACGCGGCATACCTGCGACAATGCGCGGCGATGGATTTTGTGCCGGTTTCCCTGGGTAAACCGCCGGTCGACAGCTCTTGACAGACTTATGCTCAGATGTAGCATAACACCTTAATGACACCCGGCCTTGAAGGCCGGTCTTTTTGCCCTACATATATACTCAAAGTGAGTATAAAAGGCGAAGAGAAACAGGGAGCTACGAGATGGGCGTCGAACTGGCCTACACCCCGGCGGTCGCGAAGGCGACGGACGCATTGTACCGCAAGGTCTCGCATGTGGTGCCGCAGATCGAATGGCCGGTCTTCGCGCCGGTCATCGCCGAGATCAACCGGTTGAAGGCCGAGAAGGGCGCGGTCATCCTCGGCCACAACTACATGACGCCGGAGATTTTCCATTGCGTCTCCGACTTCGTCGGCGACAGCCTGGCGCTGGCCCGCGAAGCCGCGCGCACCGATGCCAAGATCATCGTCCAGGCCGGGGTGCATTTCATGGCCGAGACCTCGAAGATCCTGTCCCCCGAAAAGACGGTGCTGATCCCCGATCTGCGCGCCGGCTGTTCGCTCGCCGCCTCGATCACCGGCGCCGATGTCCGCCTGCTGAAGCAGAGATATCCCGGCCTGCCGGTGGTCACCTATGTGAACACCTCGGCTGATGTGAAGGCGGAAAGCGATGTGTGCTGCACCTCGTCCAACGCGGTCGCGGTAGTGGAGGAGATCGCGCGCGAATTCGGCACCGACACCGTGATCATGATCCCGGACAAATATCTCGCGCAGAATGTCGCCAACCTGACGGGCGTGAAGGTGATCACCTGGGAAGGCGCCTGCGAGGTGCATGAGCGCTTCACCGCCGCCGAGATCCGCGACTACCGCACCAATCATCCCGGCATCGTCGTCCTCGCCCATCCCGAATGCCCGCCGGAGGTCGTCGCGGAAGCCGATTTCGCCGGCTCGACCGCCGCCCTGATCGACTATGTCGGCACGCATCGTCCGCGCCGCGTGGTGATGGTGACGGAATGCTCGATGAGCGACAACGTCGCCGCCGAATATCCCGACCTCGAATTCATCCGGCCGTGCAATCTGTGCCCGCACATGAAACGCATCACGCTCGACAAGATCCTGCATGCGCTGCAGACGATGACGTTCGAGGTCCAGGTCGATCCCGCCATCGCGGTGCGGGCCAAGAAGGCCATCGACCGCATGCTTGCGGTCAAGCTGCCGATGAAGAAAGCCGCCTGACATGTCCCGGAACATCGACAGCATCATCGAGTGCAAGGGTGCGCTCATCCTCGGCGCCGGCATCGCGGGGCTTTTCACCGCGCTCAAGCTCGCGCCCTTCCCCGTCACGGTCCTCGCCGGGACGCGGCCCGGCCTGTCCGGCTCCAGCGCCTGGGCGCAGGGCGGCATCGCCGCCGCGCTCGGGGCCGACGACAGCTGGCAGAACCATGCCGCCGACACGCTGACCGCCGGCGCCGGCCTTTGCGATCCCGCCATCGCCGCCCTCGTGGCGCGCGAGGCGCCGGAACGCATCGCAGACCTCGTCGCCTATGGCGCGCCATTCGACCGCAAGGCCGATCACACGCTGGCGCTCGGCCGCGAGGCGGCGCATTCCCACAACCGCATCGTCCATGTGCGCGGCGACCGCGCGGGCGCGGAGATCTCGCGCACGCTGGCCGAGCGCGCGCTGGCGACGCCGTCGATCAGTCTGCGCGAGGGCTTCCACGCCATCGAACTCGCCTTCGAGGACGGCCGCGTCACCGGCCTCTTTGCCCGCACCGGCATCGGGGCGAACACCCGGCTCGTGCTGTTCCGCGCGCCTGCCATCGTGTTCGCGACCGGTGGCCTCGGCGCGTTGTATGCGGTGACCACGAATCCGCTCGAGTCGCGGGGCGAAGGTCTCGGCATGGCGGCCCGGGCGGGCGCGACCATCGCCGATCCCGAATTCGTGCAATTCCATCCGACCGCCATCGCCGTCGGACGCGATCCGGCGCCCCTGGCGACCGAGGCTCTGCGCGGCGAAGGCGCGATCCTGGTCGACGAGAACGGCCGCCGCTTCATGCTGGACGTGCATGCGGACGCCGAGCTGGCGCCGCGCGACATCGTCGCCCGCGCCCTGCACCGCGAGCGCGCCGCGGGCCACGAGACATTCCTCGATTGCACCCAGGCGATCGGCGCGTCTTTCGCGCAGCGCTTCCCGACCGTCTACGAGGCCTGCCGGTCCGCCGGCATCGATCCCGCCACACAGCCGATCCCCGTCGCGCCGGCCGCGCACTATCACATGGGCGGCATCGCGAGCGACGACCGCGGACGCTCGTCGCTGGACGGCCTTTGGGTCGTCGGGGAATGCGCCGCCACCGGCTTGCACGGCGCCAATCGCCTGGCCTCGAACTCTCTTCTGGAAGGTCTGGTCTTCGGCGCCCGCGCCGCGGACGACATCGCGGCGACGGTGACCGCGCGACCCGGCCGCGGCAACCCGCCGGCACCCGAGCGCTTCGCCTCGCCCGCTCCGCCGCATGTCCTGCGCGATGCAATGACGCGCCTCGTCGGATTGGAGCGCGATGCGGAAGGCCTGGTCGAAGCGCTCGCCGTGATCGGCCAGGTCGAGCGCGCCGGCGGCAATGAAGCAGCCTTGCTCAACATGACGGCGGCCGCCAAGCTCGTGACGGCGGCGGCGCTGGTTCGCCGCGAGAGCCGAGGCGGTCACTATCGCACGGATTACCCACAGGCCGCCCCGATCGCGCAACGCAGCTTCATGACGCTGGCCGATGCGGAAACCATTGCGCAATCCGCAAGGCCTGCCCAGGCCGAGCGCAGCACCGCGTGACCGCCGCCCTGCCTTTCACCCGCCCACCGCATGCGCTGCTGCTCGAGCCGATCGTGCGCCACGCATTGGAGGAGGATCTGGGCCGTGCCGGCGACATCACGAGCGAACTCACCATTCCGCTTGAGATATGCGCCGTGGCAAAGCTAGCTGCGCGAAAGCCCGGTACCATTGCCGGCCTCATCGCGGCCGAGAGCGCTTTCCGGCTCGCCGATCCGTCGCTGACCTTCACCGCGCTGGCGCCGGACGGCTCGACCGTCGCGGCCGGCACCGTCCTCGCCACCGTCGAAGGCCCAGCACGCGGCCTTCTCACCGGCGAGCGCGTCGCGCTCAATTTCGCCGGGCATCTCTCCGGCATCGCGACTGCGACCCGCGCCCTGGTCGATGCCGTCGAAGGCACACGGGCGCGCATCGTCTGCACCCGCAAGACCACGCCGGGCCTGCGTCTACTGGAGAAATACGCCGTGCGTTGCGGCGGCGGCTTCAACCACCGTTTCGGTCTCGACGATGCCGTGCTGATCAAGGACAACCATCTGGTCGCCGCGGGCGGGATCGGGCCCGCGATCGCGCGGGTGCGCGCCGGCCTTGGCCACATGGCGAAGATCGAACTCGAGGTCGACACGCTCGCCCAGCTCGAAGAGGCGCTGGCGCTGGGTGTGGATACCATCCTGCTGGACAACATGTCGCCGCAGACGCTGCGCCAGGCCGTTGCGCTGGCCAATGGACGCGCGACGCTCGAAGCGTCGGGCAACGTCACGCTGGCGACCGTGCGCGCCATCGCAGAGACCGGCGTCGACTACATCTCGGCCGGCAGCATCACCCATAGCGCGCCGAACCTCGACCTGGGGCTCGACTTCTAGTTAAGTGCGCTCCGGAAAAACCGGAGACGCACATGGACCTTCATCTCAAGGGCAAGAACGCCGTCATCCTCGGCGGCACGCGCGGCATCGGGCGCGCCATCGCCGACACGCTGGCGGCGGAAGGCGCCAATGTCGCGCTCTGCGCCCGCAACGCCGATCAGGTGAAGGACGCCGTCGCCGCGTTGAAGGACAAGGGCGTGAAGGCCACCGGCGCCTCCGTCGACATCATGGACGGCGCGGCGCTCAAGACCTGGATCGCGGCCGCGGGCGGCGAGCTCGGCGGCATCGACATCCTGATCTCCAATGCCGGCGCGATGGCGCAGGGCGGCGATCCCGCGTCCTGGGAGCAGAACTTCAAGCTCGACGTGCTGGGCATGGTCAACGCCTTCGACGCCGCCAAGCCTTTCCTCGAGACAGCGGCCGAGAGGCATGGCGACGCCTCCTTCACCATCATCTCCTCGGTGTCGGCGGCCGAGAGCGATGGCCCCAGCTCGTATGGGCCGATCAAGGCGACGCTGATCCACTACGCCAAGGGCCTCGCGCGGCACTATGCCAAGAAGCATATCCGCGCCAATGTCGTGTCGCCGGGCACGGTCTATTTCGAGGGCGGCGTATGGAACATGATCGAGAAGAACATGCCGGCGGTCTACAAGGGCGCGATGGAGCGCAATCCCACCGGCCGTATGGCGACGCCGCAGGATATCGCGAACGCCACGGTTTTTCTCGCCAGCCCCGCTTCGTCCTTCACCACCGGCGTCAACCTGCTGGTCGACGGCGCGATCAGCCGGCGGGTGAATTTCTAGGAACGCGGAACCTGCAAGCACAAACGCCGGAGCGTTATGCGCGCTCCGGCGTTTTCTTTTCAGATGGTTGTTATGTCAAGCGCCGTTGGTCCGGGCATGGCCACGACGGTAAAAGACGTGGTTGCCGATCTGGACCGTGCGGACATAGCCGGGCCATTGCGGCTGCACCGCCGAAGTGTGGAACGCCACGGCACCGTCGGTGGAATTGGCGAGCTGCTCCTCATTGACCATGATGCGAGCGGCAAGCGCCTGCGCTTCGCGCCACGGGCCGGGTTCGCGGTTCGCTTCGCGCGCCCCATCGCAGGCGAAGGAGAATTGGCAGGAGCCGGTCGCTACGCCCTCATAGACCACGGCGCAGATCGAATGACCGAAATTGCCGGTGTGCATGCGGCGGTAGACGACCTCGGCGACGGCCTTCTGGCCTTCCTCGCTCTCCCCTCGCGCCTCGTAATACATGACCTCGGCAAGGCATTTGTGCTCCTGCAGGAGCTTGGCCAGTACCGTGTTGGTGCCGGCGCCGCGCATCGCGATGGCGGCGGGGATGGCCGGGGCCTGGACAACCTTCACCACCGGCTTCTCGACCGCGATGACGCGGATTTCCTCCGTATGCGGACGATCGTTCAGCGAAGCGCCGACCGCCGCACTCGCGGTGGCGAGCACGATGGCGAGCGCGCCGACGAGTACGCGATCGGATCGCGACAAGGCATCTCTGGTTTTCATGATCTTCGGACTCTCTAGCTCTTTCGGATTTCGTTCACGCAAAAATAAAAACCGAACAGCCCCCGCCCTGCTTTGATAAAAGTGGATCGGGCTTGTGCCCTCGAAAAGCCGAATCGTCAAATAAAATTTTCATATTCGTGACACAGCGTCATTTGACGCCGGAAAATCCAGCGTTTCCCTGCATCGTCCGTAGGCGGATCACTACTCGTCGTTGCGTCTCATCAACGCCGCCTGGGCGGCGGCAAGCCGCGCGACGGGCACGCGGAACGGCGAGCACGACACGTAATCGAGTCCCGCTTCGTGACAAAAACGGATCGAGTCGGGGTCGCCGCCATGCTCTCCGCAGATGCCGAGCTTGAGATCGGGACGCGCCGAGCGGCCGCGCTCGGCCGCGATCCGCACCAGTTCGCCGACACCGTCGACGTCGATGGTGACGAACGGATCGCGCGCGATCACGCCCTTGTTGAGGTAGTCCGTGAGGAACATCCCGGCGTCGTCGCGGCTGATCCCGATGGTGGTCTGGGTCAGATCGTTGGTCCCGAAGGAGAAGAACTCGGCGGTCTGGGCGATCTCCTTCGCGCGCAAGGCCGCACGCGGCAGTTCGATCATCGTGCCGACGAGATAGTGCGGCAGCCTGCCCCGCTCCAGCTTCACCGCCGCCGCCACGACGTCGATGCGCTCCTTGATGCGGTCGAGTTCGCTCTTGAATCCCACCAGCGGCACCATGATCTCGAGCTGCACCGCCTTGCCGCCGGCGGCCTCGACGTCCAGCGCCGCCTCGAGCATGGCGCGGACCTGCATCTCGTAGATCTCGGGATAGGTGATGCCGAGCCGCACGCCGCGATGGCCGAGCATCGGGTTCGATTCGTGCAGCGCGATGGCGCGGGCGCGCAATTTGGCCGGGTCGCTGCCGGCGGCGCGCGCCACTTCCGCGATCTCCTCTTCCTTCTGCGGCAGGAACTCGTGCAGCGGCGGATCGAGCAGGCGGATAGTGACCGGCAGGCCCTCCATCGCCTGGAAGATTCCCTCGAAATCGCCGCGCTGCATCGGCAAGAGGCGGGCCAGCGCCGCCTCGCGGTCCGCCTTGGCGTCGGCCAGGATCATCTGGCGCACCGCGATGATGCGATCGGCCTCGAAGAACATGTGCTCGGTGCGGCACAGCCCGATGCCTTCCGCCCCGAATTTGCGCGCCACGCTCGCATCGCCGGGCGTGTCCGCATTGGTGCGGACCTTCAGTGTACGGATCGAATCGGCCCAACCCATCAGGATGCCGAAATCGCCGGTCAGCTCCGGCTGGCGCAGCTCGACGCGGCCCTTGAAGACGCAGCCGCTGGCGCCGTCGATGGTGATGATGTCGCCGCGCCGGATCGTGTGGCTGCCGCACACCATCACGCCGTTCGCGACGTCGATCTTGATCGATCCGGCGCCCGAGACGCAGGGCCGTCCCATGCCCCGCGCCACCACCGCGGCGTGGCTGGTCATGCCGCCGCGCGCCGTGAGGATGCCGCGCGCCGCGTGCATGCCGTGGATATCCTCCGGGCTCGTCTCGGTGCGCACCAGGATCACGTCGCGGCGGTCCGCCGCGAGCTTCTCCGCTTCGTCGGCGGTGAACGCCACCTCGCCGGTCGCCGCGCCCGGCGACGCCGCGAGGCCGATCGCGATCTGCTCCTTGGGCGAATTGGGATCGAGCGTCGGATGCAGCAGCTGGTCGAGCGCCGCCGGATCGACCCGGCCCACCGCCTCGCGCCGGTCGATCAGCCCTTCATGCTCCATGTCGACCGCGGCCTTCAGCGCCGCTTCCGCCGTGCGCTTGCCGCTGCGGGTCTGCAGCATGAAGAGCTTGCCTTCCTGCACCGTGAATTCGAGATCCTGCATGTCGCGATAGTGCGCCTCGAGCCGGTCGCAGATCGCCTTGAGCTCGGCGAACGCCTTGGGCATCGCCTCTTCCATCGAAGGCTTCTTGGCGCCCTGCCGCTCGCGCACGATCTTGCTGATCGCCTGCGGCGTGCGGATGCCCGCGACGACGTCCTCGCCCTGCGCGTTGATCAGGAACTCGCCATAGAGGATCTTCTCGCCGGTCGACGGATCGCGCGTGAAGGCGACGCCTGTGGCAGAGGTCTCGCCGCGATTGCCGAACACCATCGCCTGCACGGTCACTGCGGTGCCCCAATCCTCCGGGATGTTGTGGATGCGGCGATAGGTATTGGCGCGCGGACTGCGCCAGGAGCCGAACACCGCGCCGATCGCGCCCCAGAGCTGCTCGTGCACGTCTTCGGGAAATGGCTTGCCGAGTTCCTTGGCGACCTGCGCCTTGAACAGTTCGGCGATCTTCTTGAGATCGGCTGCCGTCAGCTCGGTGTCGAGCTCATAGCCTTTGTCCGCCTTCTGGCTGTCGAGGATCTCCTCGAACATCGCATGTTCGACGCCGAGCACGACGTCGGAATACATCTGGATGAAACGGCGATAGGAATCGTAGGCAAAGCGGGCATCGCCGGTGATCCTGGCGAGGCCTTCGGTGGTCTCGGCGTTGAGCCCGAGATTGAGCACGGTGTCCATCATGCCGGGCATCGAGACCCGGGCGCCCGAGCGGACCGAGACCAGCAGCGGCCGCGCCGGATCGCCCAGCCGGCCGTCCGCCAGCTCGCCGATCCGCTCCAGCGCCGCCGCGACGGCCGACTTCAGGTCTGCCGGATAGGCTTCGCCGTTCGCGTAATAATGGGTGCAGACCTCGGTCGTGATCGAGAAGCCCGGCGGGACCGGCAGGCCCAGATTGCTCATCTCGGCCAGGTTGGCGCCCTTGCCGCCCAGCAGGTTCTTCATCCCCGCCTCGCCCTCGGCCGAACCGTTCCCGAACGAATAGACCCACTGTGTCATGATCGTTTCCACGCAAAATGCCATGGTCCGCGATGGGCCATGTGTTGATCGCAGCACGCCGCGGCATCCTATATAGGACCGTCGCGGGTATCGCCCCATCTTAGAGAAAGCGCCATTGTGCGCTAACCTTTTAGCGTCGCACCCACGAAAGATTCGCCATGAACCAGGCCGCCATTTTCGCCCCCATGGGCTTGCTCGCCGGCATCACGTTTTTCGTCCTGCTGTTCGTGCCCGCGCAGCGCTTCGCACGGCGCGGCCGTTCGGAGACCCAGAACAACGCGACCGGCGACATCCCGGGCGGCTCGCACAATCCGAATTTCGCCGACCTGCTCGAAATGCCGGTGCTGTTCTATGTGATATGCCTCATGGCGATCGTCGCGACGCGAGTGGATACGACGCTGCTCTGGCTCGCCTGGGCCTATGTCGTGCTGCGGGCGCTGCACAGCGCCGTGCACCTGACCTATGACAGCCCGGTCCACCGCGCCGCGCTGTTCGCCCTGTCGAACTTCGCGGTACTGGCGATGTGGGTCTTCTTCTTCCTGCCACCGGGCGGAATCTGAACCGGCTGACCGGCAAAGTTCCGGCGTCCACGGCTTGACCGTTCGCGCGGAGGTTCCTAGCCTTCGGCGTGCCCAGGAGGAGGGATACATCCCATGACCTTGCGCAAATACATCATCGAACGCGACATCCCCGCCGTCGGCTCCTTCGAGCGCGAGCAATTGAAGGCGGCTGCCGCGAAGTCGAACGAAGCGCTGGCCCAGCTCGCGCCCGATATCCAGTGGCAGGAGAGCTTCGTGGCGGCGGACAAGACCTTCTGTGTCTATCTGGCGAAGGACGAGGCCACGATCCGCAAGCACGCCGAGATCAGCGGCTTCCCCGCGACCAAGATCACCGAAGTCCGCAAGATGATCGATCCGACGACGGAGAAGGACGGGGCGTGATCCAACTTTCCTCCCCCGGGGGAGGAAAGTCATCCCTCGATCTTCGAGAAATCCGCCACCTGGTGCAGAGTCGCGCGCAGCGCGCCCAGCAGGTTGAGCCGGTTCGCCCGCACCGCGCGGTCGTCGGCGTTGACCTTCACCTTTTCGAAAAACGCGTCGACCGGAGTGCGCAGTCCCGCCATCACCGTCATGGCCACGGCAAAAGCCTCGGTCTCCAGCGACGGCGCAATTGCCACCTGTGTCAATCCGAGCGTGTCCGCCAAGACCTTCTCGGCCGGTTCGCTCAGCAAAGCGAAATCGAACGCGCCGTCAAACACTACGCCGTCTTTCTTCTCTTCCGCCTTGAGGATATTCGTGGCGCGTTTGTAGCCTGCGAGCAGATTCGCGCCGTCGTCCGTCTTTAGGAATGCCTGCAGCGCCTCGACCCGCGAGACGATCCGCACCAGTTCATCCTCATTACCGAGCGAAAACACGGCGTCGATCAAATCATGCCGCATGCCCTTGGCGCGCTGGACGACCTTCAGGCGCTCGGCGAAGAACGTGACCAAGTCCGAAATTACGGCTTCGTCCCCATCGCCATATCCTTGTGCGGCCCAGCCGCACAGCTCATTGAGCGAAAACCGCAAATCCTTTTCGAGCAAGATGCGGATCACGCCCAACGCGGCGCGTCTCAACGCATAGGGATCGCCCGATCCGGTTGGACGTTCGCCATTCGCGAACATTCCATAGAGCGTATCCAACTTGTCGGACAATGCGACGGCCCAGGAGACGCGCGAGACAGGCACGATGTCGCTCGGTCCAACGGGCTTGTAGTGATCGCGAATGGCGTCGGCGACGTCCGCATCCTCATGATCGTGGAGGGCATAGTAACGCCCCATTGTGCCTTGCAGCTCCGGGAATTCGCCGACGACGCCGGTGGTGAGATCGGCCTTTGCAAGTCGTGCCGCGCGGCCGGCATTTTCGGCGATGTCGCCGCCGATCTGCGCACCGATCTTTCTCGCCAGCGCCTCGATCCGCTCCACCCGCTCAAGCTGCGTCCCAAGCTTGGCGTGGAACACGATGTCGCCCAGCGCCGCTACTCGATCCGCGAGCTTCACCTTGCGGTCCTGGTCCCAGAAGAACTTCGCATCCGACAGCCGCGCGCGCAGCACGCGCTCGTTGCCGGCGATGATCTGCTTGCCGCCGTCCTCGGCGACCATGTTCGCGACCAGCGCGAAACGGTTCGCCATCTTTCCGGTGGCCGGATCGCGCAGCGCGAAATATTTCTGATGCACCCGCATCGTGGTCTGGAGGATCTCCGCCGGCACGTCCATGAACTGGTTCTCGATCGTGCCGAGCAGCACCACCGGCCATTCCGCGAGGCCCGCGACCTCGTTCAGCAGCCCCTCGTCCGGGATCATCTCCAGCCCATGGATGAACGCCGCCTGCTTGACCGCTTCGAAGATGATCGCCTTGCGCTCTTCCGCGTCGAGGATCACATGCGCGGCGCGCAGCTTGGCGACATAGTCGTCGAAGCGCTTGGCCGCGATCACGCCGCTCGACAGGAAACGATGGCCGCGCGTCGTGACGTCCGCGGTCACGCCCGCGAAGGCGAACTCTACGACCTCGCCATCCAGCGTGCACAGGATCGAATGCAGCGGCCGCACCCAGCGGACCGGTGCGTTGGTCGCCTGCGGCCAGCGCATCGATTTGGGCCAAGGCAGCTTGGCCAGAACGTCGGGCAGGAACTCCGCGATGACATCCGCCGTGGCGCGGCCCTTGAGGCCGATCACCGCGACATAGAACGGCCCCTTGCCGTCGTCGCGCTGCTCGCAATCCGCCAGCGTGACGCCGGCCGAGCGCAGGAAGCCCTCGATCGCCTTGGCCGGCGCGTTGACCCGCGGGCCCTTCTTCTCTTCCGAGACGTCCGGCTGCTTGGCCGGCAGGCCGCTCACTGCCAGCGTCAGCCGGCGCGGTCCCGCGAAGGCCTTGGCGCCTTCGAACAGCAGCCCGCGGTCCGCCAGCGCGCCGACGACCAACCGTTCGAGGTCCTTGGCCGCCTGCGCCTGCATGCGCGCGGGGATTTCTTCGCTGAACAGTTCGAGGAGGAGATCAGACATGGGTTACGCCCCTCGTGGCGTATACGCGCCCATCGGCGTCGCCAGCCAGGCCTCGCAGCAGGCCTTGGCCAGCGCCCGCACCCGGCCGATATAGGCGGCGCGCTCCGTCACGCTGATCACGCCGCGCGCATCGAGCAGGTTGAAGGTGTGGCTCGCCTTGATGCATTGGTCGTAAGCCGGCAGCGCCAGCTTCTTGTTGCCGCTGACCAGCTCCTGGCACTGCTTCTCGGCATCCTTGAAATGCTGGAACAGGATGTCGGTATCCGCCATCTCGAAATTGTAGGCGGAGAATTCCTGTTCGGCCTGGTGGAACACCTCGCCGTATTTGAAGTCCTCGTTGAATTGCAGGTCGTAGACGTTCTCGACGTTCTGCACATACATCGCGAGGCGCTCGAGCCCGTAGGTGATCTCGCCACAGACCGGATCGCAATCGATGCCGCCGACCTGCTGGAAATAAGTGAACTGGCTCACCTCCATCCCGTCGCACCACACTTCCCAGCCCAGGCCCCAGGCGCCCAGCGTCGGGCTCTCCCAATCGTCCTCGACGAAGCGGATGTCGTGCAGCGCCGGGTCGAGCCCGATGGCGCGCAGGCTGTCGAGATAGAGGTCCTGGATGTCGGCCGGCGCCGGCTTCATGATCACCTGATACTGGTAGTAGTGCTGCAGCCGGTTGGGGTTCTCGCCATAACGCCCATCCTTGGGCCGCCGCGAGGGCTGGACAAAGGCGGCGCGCCACGGCCTTGGCCCCAAGGCCCGCAGCGTGGTCGCCGGGTGGAAAGTGCCCGCGCCCATGTTGTCGTCATAGGGCTGTAGGATCAGGCATCCCTTGGATGCCCAATAGGCCTGGAGCGTCAGGATGAGATCCTGGAAAGTCTTCGCCTTTGCCACCGGTTCCACGTCTGAAAAAGAGGTCCGGAACCTACAGACCGGTCCCTGCCCCGACAAGGCGTCCGTCTCACGAACGCACCGGCCGGATGGGGCGCGAGCCGTCCCAGTTCGCCGCCGCTTCGCGGATCCGCGCGAAGAACGCGCCTTTGCCTCCCGAGATGTCCGAAATCTCGATCACCGTTCCGGGATGGGTTTCGGTATCGAAATAGGCGAAGCGGCCTTGCGGCCCGCCGATCTGTCCCTCCTGGCCGACCTGGAATCCCAGTGCCAGGAAGCGGTCGAGCTCGGCCTGATAGTCACCCGTCCAATACGACATGTGCTGCAGCCCTTCGCGGCCATCGGCAAGGAAATCGCGATACATGCTGGGCGCGTCGTTGCGCTGCTGGATCAACTCGATCTGCAGGTCGCCGCTGTTCGCCAGCGCGATGCTCACCGCGGGAGAGGACGCTTCGCCGCGATAGCGGAACCAGTCCATCTCCACACGTTCGATATAGTAGAAAGGCCCGATGCCCAGCACTTCGGTCCAGTGCCGCATCGCCGCCTCAATGTCGCGCACGACATAGCCGTTCTGGCAGACCTTTCCGAAGATGCGGCTCATAGTCCGATCGCCCGTTCGCCACGCAAGACGGCGTCGGCTTGCGCCGTATAGGACCCGTCATCGGTGTGCAGCACCAAGCCGCGCAGCAGCGCGAGCGCCGCACGCGACCCCTTCCTGACCTGCACGATCACGCGCTTCGCCGGCTCGCCTTCGCGCGGATGCAGCGGATAGATCCGCAGGCCCTTCGCCGGCAGCGCCGCCAGGGCCTCGCCCAGCCGGTCGGCCCGCAGGATGCAAGTGAACGTGCCGCCGGACGCGGTCCGCTTGACGCCGACCTCCAGCCAAGCCGCCAGTTCGCCGTCGTCGTGAGTGGCGGTTGCGCGCGACTCATCGGGCGAGACGTTACCCTCCGCACCATGGAAGGGCGGATTGCAGAACACGTGGTCGTAATCGCGCTTCATGTCGCCCGGCAGATCAAGCACGTCCACCGTGACGAATACGACCCGGTCGCCGACCTCGTTCGCGTTCGCATTGCCGTTCGCCAGCGTCACCTGCGCGCTCTCGATCTCCGCCCCGGTCACGTGGACGCCGCGCAAACGCGCCGCGAGGCACAGGCTCGCGGTCCCTGCGCCGCTGCCCAGCTCCAACACGTCGTCGCCCTCACAGGCCGGCACCGCCGCTGCAAGCATCACCGCGTCCAACCCGCTGCGGAATCCCTCCTGCATCTGGCGCACGATCACCTGCCCGCCGAGGAAGCGGTCCTCGGTTGGCTGCGGTGCCGATTCGCTGCGACTTCGAACCTCCCTGAGCACCAGCCCGGCACGGTCGGCGTCGTCGTCCGCCACCATCAGGCGCCGCGGCAGGATGCCCAGGCTGCCGTCCATCACACTGGCATATTCGTCGAACACGACGCTTTCGATGCCGCTCTGCGCCAGGGCGTCCCGCGCAAAGCTCAGAAGGACCGGATCATTGGTCTTAAGTATCGGGCGCATTTACGTTTTCCAGGGACCGGGCTGCGAGGTTTGGTCAGCTTGACCGCAAGATATTCCACTCGCAATGTCGGCGCCATGTTGAAGCCCGAAACGCGCAAGGCCAAGAGCGACGACGTCTCGCCGGTCGAACGCCTGCATACCCTCGTGGCCGCCGACATGGCGGCGACGGACCGGATGATCCATGCCCGGATGGGCAGCGCCGTGGCGCTGATCCCGGAGCTGTCGCGGCACCTGATCGATTCGGGCGGCAAGCGCCTTCGCCCCATGCTGACCCTGGCTGCCGCGCGGATGGGCGGCTATGAGGGCGACAAGCAGGTCAATCTCGCGGCCGCGGTCGAGTTCATCCATACCGCGACCCTGCTGCATGACGACGTGGTCGACGCCAGCACCCTGCGTCGCGGCAAGGTCGCGGCCAATCTCGTCTGGGGCAACAAGGCGACCGTCCTGGTCGGCGACTTCCTGTTCTCGCGCGCCTTCGAGATGATGGTTGCGACCGGCAGCCTGCGGGTCCTCGAGATCCTCGCAGGCGCGTCCGCGATCATCGCCGAAGGCGAGGTCATGCAGCTCAAATCGGAGAGCAATCTCGGCACGACGGAGGAGCACTATCTGAAGGTCGTGAACGCCAAGACCGCCGAACTCTTCGCCGCCGCGGCCGAGTCGGGTGCCACGCTGTGCACCAGGGGTCCCGCTTTCGTTCAGGCGATGCGCGCCTACGGGATGAGCCTGGGCATCGCCTTCCAGCTAGTCGACGACGCGCTCGATTATTCCGGCCGCCAGGCGCTGATGGGCAAGGCGGTCGGCGACGATTTCCGCGAGGCCAAGGTCACGCTTCCCGTGATCCTCGCTTATGCCCGCGCCGACAAGCAGGCGGAGGTGTTCTGGAAGCGGGTGATCGAGGGCGGCCCGCAGAGCGACGCCGATCTCGAACGCGCCATCAGCTATGTCGAGGCCACCGGTGCGATCCAGGAAACCATGACGCGCGCCCGCCACTATGCCGACAGCGCGAAGGCCGCGCTGGACGGTCTTCCCGACAGCGACATCCGCGCCGCCTTGGCCGACATCGCAGATTTCTGTGTCGAGCGGGCCTATTAGCTCGCGGCGTCTGACAGTCATGACGGAGCGGTTTGCGATGGGCGATTTCGTCATAGGGCCGGACTATGTGCCTGCTCCGGAATTCAGACTTCAGCCCGGCGTGCCGGCGGGCACGGTGCATGCCTTCATCATGCAATCGACGGACAGTGCGATCTATTCCGGCATCCGCCGGCTGGAGAACGCGGTCACCAGTCGGCGCGATGCGCATGGCAATCGCATCGCGGCCGCCGAAACCGAGCAGTCGGAGCCCTACCCCTACACCCGGACGGTCTGGGTCTATGTGCCGAAGCAATATGTGCCGGGTACGGCGGCGCCCTTCATCGTGGCGCAGGACGGCTACGGCTATCTCAATCGCCTGCCGCGCGTCCTCGACAACCTCGTCGCGGAGGAACGCGTGCCGCCGATGATCGCCGTACTGATCGACAGCGGCGGCGGCGATGCACAGGGCAGCCAGCGCGGGCTCGAATACGACACCGTCTCGGGCACCTATAGCGATTTCATCGAGCGCGAGGTGCTGCCGCGCGTGATGCACGAATGCGATGTGACGCTGACGGACGATCCCGAGGGGCGGGCGACGATGGGCGCGAGCTCGGGCGCGGCGTGTGCCTTCTCGATGGCGTGGTTCCATCCAGAGCGCTACCGCCGCGTGCTCTGCTATTCCGGGACGTTCGTGAACCAGCAATCGCCGCCGAGCGAGGCGACGCCGCGCGGTGCCTGGGAGTATCACGCGACGATCCTGCCGAATGCGGAGCGCAAGCCGATCCGGCTCTGGCTGGAGGTCGGCGAGAAGGACCTGCATTTCGACGATCCGGAGGAGACCTGGCACAATTGGCCGCTCGCCAATCGGCGCATGGCAGCCGTGCTGAAGGCCAAGGGCTATGCCTACCGCTTCACGCTCTCGCTCGGCGCACGGCATGTCGATCCGCGGGTGACCGAGCAGACCCTGCCCGGCGCGCTGGAGTGGCTGTGGCACGGGTATCCCGGGTCGTAACCCGGCGCGACCTTCCGCCACGCCTTCGCGGATGCACAATGGCGCATGATGGTCACGGAATCGCGGGTGGGCCCATCGTGACCGTCTTGAGCGTGCGTCATTTGACACGCTATCGCTATGCGCAGCCGGTTTCGTTCGGCGAACATCGCATGATGTTCCGGCCGCGCGAGAGCTTCGACCAGCATGTGCTCGAATCGGTGCTGACCATCACGCCGCGGCCGGCCGCCATCCGCTACGTCCATGACGTGTTCGGCAACACGATCGGCATCGCGCGCTTCGAGACCCGGGCCCGGGAACTGGTGTTCGAGAGCATCAACCGGCTGGAGCACCATCCGGAGAATTCGCTGGACATTCCGCATGCGGAATACGGCACCAATGCCTATCCGTTCGTCTATGACGTGCTCGACGACGCCGATCTGGGGCCGTCGCGGACACCCATCCATGCCGATCCCGACGGCGTGCTGGCCGCCTGGTCGCACCGCTTCCTCGACGGGCTGACGGCGCGCGACGCACCGCATCTGCTTGCCGCGATGGCGCTGGCGATCCACGAGGAGCTCAAATACGAGGGCCGCGCCAGCGGCCCGCCCCAGGCCCCGCTCGAGACTCTCGCCCTGGGTCGCGGCTCCTGCCGCGACTTCGCCGTGCTGATGATGGAAGCGGCACGGACGCTCGGCCTCGCCGCACGGTTCGTCTCCGGCTATCTCTACGCCCCACCGCGCGAGGGGCGCGCGGCGCACAAGGGCGGTGGGAACACCCATGCCTGGGTGCGCGTTTTCCTTCCGGGTGGCGGCTGGGCGGAATTCGATCCCACCAATGGCCTGGTCGGCAACCGCGACCTGATCCGTGTCGCCGTGGCACGCGATCCGGCCCAGGCCGTGCCCTTGTCGGGAACGTTTTCCGGCAATGCGGACGACTATCAAGGAATGGACGTCGAAGTCGACGTGGTGGCCGAAGAGCCCGGGGAGACCGAACGCAGACGCGTGGTGCGGATGCGTTGACCTTTTGAGGATATACGATTGCTGATTCGGTGCGGCTATGACATCGCCTTCGCCTGCACCGCGCAGACGCCGCTGCTCCTCATGTTGCATGTGCGGCCAGAGCGGCAAGCCGATCTCCAGACGCCGGAGAATTTCGCCGCCACGCCCGCGCTGCCGTTTCGCCACTATCGCGACGGCTTCGGCAATGTCTGCACCAGGCTGGTGGCGCCGGCCGGCACGACGCATTTCACCGCCGACTTCCTGATACGCGACAGCGGCCTGCAAGACATCGTGCCGACAGGCGCGCGCCAGGCGGAGATCGACGACCTGCCGGATGACGTCCTCGTCTTCCTGATGGGCAGCCGCTATTGCGACACCGACAAGCTGGCCGATTTCGCCTGGCAGACGTTCGGCCAGACGCCGCCGGGCTGGACGCGGGCGAAGGCCATCGCGGACTATGCGCATGACCGCATCGTGTTCGGCTATCAGCACGCACGGCCCGACCGCACGGCCTTCGACGCGCATCGCGAGCAGCTGGGCGTGTGCCGGGACTACGCCCATCTCGCCATCGCGCTGTGCCGCTGCATGAACATCCCGGCGCGCTATTGCACCGGCTATCTCGGCGATATCGGTATGCCCTACGACCCGTCGCCGATGGATTTCAGCGCCTGGTTCGACGTTTATCTGGATGGGCGGTGGCACACCTGGGATGCGCGGCACAACATCCCGCGCATCGGCCGCATCCTGATGGCGCGCGGCCGCGACGCGGCGGACGTCGCGCTGTCGACGGCGTTCGGCAAGGCGGAGCTGGTGACGTTCAAGGTGGTGACGGAGGAGGTGGCGTGATCACCTCAGCCTTCGGATAAGATGATTTAAAGGGGTTTGCGATCGGGTTGGACGGCGCGGGCGGCCCGTCGCCCTTCGAGGCCTCGCTTCGCGAGGCACCTCTGGGTGATGCCCACTCTCCTTTTCCATCACGGTCTCGAGGGCGTCAGCACGGTGTCAATATTGGTATTTCACAATATAAAAATCCTATCTCGGGATTAATAATAATATTGATGGATGAAATCGTAGAATTGGATCGTCCAAACCCTTCAGGAGGATCTCATGACAACGCAAACCATCAACGCACTCCTCTATGCGCCCGCCGCCGGTCCCAGCGCCGCGACCTTGGCGGTCCAGCAGGTCGTCGGCCAGTTTCCGGTCGCGGCGGGCCAATCCGCGGCCGGCTTCGGCGGCGGATTGACCGACAGCGGCGCGAATGCGGTCGACAGGCTCTTCGGCGCTACCAGCTCCGTGAACAAGCAGGGCGGCGGCAGCGCAAACCTGATCAGCAGCCTCGACGTCGCGACGCTGGCGGCCGGCGCGACGATCACGACGGCCACCGGCGTCCAGGCCGCGCTGCAGCCGCAGAGCGGCGCGACGATCACGACCGGCAGCGCCTTCGTCGCGCAATCGCCGATACCGGCCGGCGGCGGCACGCTCACCACTGCGATCGGCGTGCAAATCCAGGGGCAGACGCAGAGCGGCGTCGGCCAAGCCTGGGCGCTTTACGCCACCGGCGCATCCGATCCGAGCGCGCTGGCGGGAACCCTGTCGGTCGGTTCGCTTTCGGTGCCGCAGGCGACGCTCGACGTGACGGGCGCGATCCGCTCCAAGCCGGTGACGGTCGCCGCCCTGCCCGCGGCGCCGGTCGACGGCATGCGCGCTTTCGTGACCGATGCGAATTCGACGACCTTCGCCGCAGCCGCCGCGGGATCGGGCGCGAACCACGTGCCGGTGTATTACGACGGCGGCACGAGCACCTGGCGGATCGGGTGACGCCGCCGTGGCGTGTTGAGAATTCACCTCCCCACGGCGGGGAGGTGAAGCTCAATGCACCGCCCGGCTCACCTGCGGGGTGTGATCGATGTCGACGTCGTCTTCGCTGGTCGCGAACTCCACGCCGTCGATGGTCAACCCGTTCTTGCCGGTGCTCACCGCGATCTTGCTGCCGTCGAGGATCTTGCCTTCCAGCAGAAGCTGGGCGAGCGGATCCTGGAGGCGGCGCTGGATCACGCGCTTCAAGGGGCGCGCGCCATAGACCGGATCGTAGCCGGCATTGGCGAGCCACTGCGTCGCCTTGTCGTCGAGGCTGATCTCGATCTTGCGGTCGGCGAGCAGCTTCTGCAGGCGGCCCAACTGGATCTCGACGATCTTGTCCATGTTCGCGCGCGACAGGCGGTGGAACAGGATGATCTCGTCGAGCCGGTTCAGGAACTCGGGGCGGAAATGCGCCTTCACGGCCTGCAGCACGGCGGCGCGGGCCTCGCGGGTCTCCTCGCCGGTCGAGAGCAGTTCGGTGCCCAGGTTCGACGTCAGGATGATCACCGTGTTCTTGAAGTCGACGGTACGGCCCTGCCCGTCCGTCAGGCGCCCGTCGTCGAGGACCTGCAGCAGCACGTTGAACACGTCGCTGTGCGCCTTCTCGACCTCATCGAACAGGATCACCTGATAGGGACGCCGGCGCACCGCCTCGGTGAGCACGCCGCCCTCCTCATAGCCGACATAGCCCGGCGGGGCGCCGATCAGGCGGGCGACGGAATGCTTCTCCATGAACTCGGACATGTCGATGCGCACCATGGCGGTGTCGTCGTCGAACAGGAACGACGCGAGCGCCTTGGTGAGCTCGGTCTTGCCGACGCCGGTGGGGCCGAGGAAGAGGAATGAGCCGATGGGGCGGTTGGGATCCTGCAGGCCGGCGCGGGCGCGGCGCACCGCGTTGGCGATGGCGCGCACGGCTTCGTGCTGGCCGACGACGCGGCTTTCCAGCGCGTCCTCCATCTTGAGGAGCTTGTCCTTCTCGCCTTCGAGCATCTTGTCGACCGGGATGCCGGTCCAGCGCGACACGACGCCGGCGATCTGCTCGGGCGTGACGGATTCCTTGGCCAGGGAGTTGGACTCCTTGTCCTCGATGGCCTTGAGCTTGCGCTCGAGGTCGGGGATCACGCCGTAGGAGAGCTCGCCGGCGCGGGCGAAGTCGCCCTTGCGCTGCGCGATGTCGACTTCCATGCGCGCCTTGTCGAGCTGTTCCTTCAGGCCCTGGACGTCCTGGACGGATTTCTTCTCTTCCTGCCATTTGGCCGAGAGGACGTTCGCCTTGTCCTCGAGCTCGGCGAGATCGTGCTCCAGCGTCTTCAGGCGGTCCTGCGAGGCGCGGTCGGTCTCCCGCTTGAGCGCGGCCTGCTCGATCTTGAGCTGGATGATGCGGCGGTCGAGCTCGTCGAGCTCTTCGGGCTTGGAGTCGACCTGCATGCGCAGGCGCGACGCCGCCTCGTCCATCAGGTCGATGGCCTTGTCGGGCAGGAAGCGGTCGGTGATGTAGCGGTTCGACAATTGCGCCGCAGCCACGATGGCGGAATCCGTGATGCGCACGCCGTGATGGACCTCGTACTTCTCCTTGAGGCCGCGCAGGATGGAGATCGTGTCCTCCACCGTCGGCTCGCTGACGAAGACGGGCTGGAAGCGGCGGGCGAGCGCGGCGTCCTTCTCGACATATTTGCGGTATTCGTTGAGCGTGGTGGCGCCGACGCAATGCAGCTCGCCGCGCGCCAGCGCGGGCTTGAGCAGGTTGGAGGCGTCCATCGATCCCTCGGACGCGCCAGCCCCGACCAAAGTGTGCAACTCGTCGATGAAGAGGATGATATTGCCTTCGGCCGACGTGACCTCGCCCAGGACAGCCTTCAGCCGCTCCTCGAACTCGCCGCGGAACTTGGCGCCCGCGATCAGCGAGCCCATGTCGAGGGCCATCAGCTTCTTGTTGCGCAGGCTCTCGGGCACGTCGCCGTTGACGATGCGAAGCGCGAGGCCTTCGGCGATGGCGGTCTTGCCGACGCCGGGTTCGCCGATGAGGATCGGGTTGTTCTTGGTGCGGCGGGCGAGCACCTGGATGGTGCGGCGGATCTCCTCGTCGCGGCCGATGACCGGATCGAGCTTGCCGCTGCGCGCCGCGTCGGTGAGGTCGCGGGCGTATTTCTTGAGCGCGTCATAGGCGTTCTCGGCCGTCGCGCTGTCGGCGGTGCGCCCCTGGCGCAGGTCGGAGATCGCCTTGTTGAGGCTCTGCGCGGTGATGCCGGCATCCTTGAGGATGCGCGCGCTGTCGCTGCCCGACGCCATGGCGAGCGCGAGCAGCAGGTATTCGGCGGTGACGAAGCTGTCGCCGGCCTTCTTGGCGATGTCCTGCGCGGCGTCGAACAGCTTGGCGCTGTCCTGGCTCAGATAGACCTGACCGGACTGGCCCTTGACCTGCGGGAGCTTGGCCAGCGCCCGCTCGACGGCATCGCGGACCTGCTCCGGCTTGCCGCTGGCCGCGGCGATCAAACGGGCCGCCAGGCCTTCCTCGTCGTCGATCAGGACCTTCAGCAGATGTTCGGGGGTGAAGTATTGGTGGTTGGAACGGGTCGCCAGCCCCTGGGCGGATTGCATGAATCCGCGCGCACGCTCGGTGAATTTCTCGACGTCCATTTTTGCCTCTCTAGCCCTTGCCCGTGGCCCCCTCGCGGGCAACCCAGGCAAGTCCTCACGGGTTCAGAATACGGCCCCGCAAGGGCGCCGTCCCGTAGGGTGTATTTGGGTTCCCGGTCCGTACTCTTCAAGCCCCTCATGGCTGCCCGCCAAGACAAAGGTTCCGGGATCGTCTCCAGCGATCTGGATGCCGATTCGCACGGGGCGGATCAGCCGCGATCGGCGCTCCGTCCCGTCCGGCGGCTGACTTGCGCCAGCTGGCCGGCGGCGCTGAGCAGCGTCTGGCGGGGTTCAAGGTTGAGCGCGGCGGTGCGCGCAAAGCTGGCATTGAGCCGATTCAGGCACTCGACCCAGCGGTCGAGATGCGTCCCGCCGCTGATGGCGCGGGCGCGGATGCGGGCCATCAGCGCCTCGCCGAGGAAATTTCCGAAGGCCTGAAAATTGTCGGCGCCGCGGCCAATCTTGTCCGCCAGAGCGAGGATGGCGGCCATATCGGGCTGGGCGGCATGTTCGAGCAGGCGATCGGCTTCGCGCGCCAATGCCACGCTGTCGCCTTGTGCCAGTTGCAGCGCCATCCCGATCGAGCCCCCGGACAGGCGCGCCAGCGCGGCGCGCTCGCCGGCGCTCGCATCGGGCAACAGCCGCGCAAGCTCGGCCTCGACAGTCGCGGCATCGAGCGGACGCAAGTCGAGACGCTGGCAGCGCGAGCGGATCGTCGGCAGCAACCGGCCCGGCACATTGCTCAGCAGGATGAGCAGGGCGCGGGGCGGCGGCTCTTCCAGCATCTTCAGCAGCGCATTGGCGGCCGCATCGTTCATGTCGTCGGCGGTATCGACGATCGCGACCCGCCAGCCGCCCGCGCCGGAGGTCATGCCGAAGAAGCTGCCGAGCTTGCGCACGACATTTACCGACAGGTCGTTCATGAGCTTGCCGGAATCGTTGAGGCCGCGCTTGAGCACCAGAAGGCCGGGGTGCGAACCCGCCGCGATCTGCATGGCATTGGGCTCGCGCGCCGGCACCGAGAGGTCCTCCGCGCCTTGCGCGGTCGCGCCATAGGCCAGCACATAGCGCGCGATGCGGTAGGCCAGCGTCGCCTTGCCGATCCCGGGTGGACCGGCGATCAGCCAGCCCTGCGGCGGCTGGCCCTTGCGGATGGCGCGCGCGGCGCGGGCAAGTGCATGGCCCTGGCCGGCGAGCGCCAGCGTCTCGCGCGGATGGGGGAATCCCTCGATGCGGTCGGTCTCGGGAATCTCTTCGATTTTTGCGCGCGGCGCCATGGCTACAGCTTGTACCGCTTGGCGACGGCGTTCCAGATCGCTTCGGCCACCACGTCGACGGGGGCACTCGCATCGATCACCAGGCACCGTGCCGGATCGCGTCTCGCGATGTTCAGATAGGCTTGGCGCAGGCGCTCGTGGAATTCCGTGCCTTTCCGTTCGAAACGGGTTTCCTTGTTCGCCCTGCCCTCGGTCCGCGCGAGGCCGACCTCGACCGGCAGATCCAAGATCAAGGTCAGGTCGGGCCGGAAATCGTGCAGCACCAGGGTCTCCATCCGGCGGATGGTCTCACGCGCCAGGCCGCCGCCGGCGCCCTGATAGGCATAGGTCGAGTCGGTAAAGCGGTCGCACACCACCCAGCGCTTGGCGGCCAGCGCCGGTTTGATCGCCTTGGCGACATTGTCCGACCGCGCGGCGAACATGAGCAGCGTTTCCGTCAGCGGCTCCCAGCGTCCCGGCTCGCCGGTCAGCACGAGCTTGCGGATCTCCTCGGCGCCCTTGGAGCCGCCGGGCTCGCGGGTCGCCAGGACGTCCAGGCCCTTTTTCCTCAAGCCCGCGACCAGCCGCCGGATTTGGGTCGACTTGCCGGATCCGTCGCCGCCCTCGAGCGAGATGAAACGCGCAGGTCCTTTTGCCACGCTCAGAACAGCGCCTTCAGGCCGAGCACCATGCGGCCGAAGATCCCGACGCCATCGACCGGACGGGCGGTATAGAGCGGCACGCTCAGGCCGGGAAAGTCCGGCGCAGTGATGTTCAGCGTGCCGACCTGCCGTCCTTCGGCGAGCGGGGCGCGCAAGGGCGCGGTGTAACGAACCGCGACTTTCATCCCGGCGCGGGAGTCGACCTGCAGCGTCAGCGCGACGGGCACCTTCACGGTGAGCGGAACGTTCGGCGCGGCGCCGCCGAACACCTCGGCCGTGGCGACCGCGTCGCCGGGCTTGAAGAGGATGTAGCGGCGGAATTCGCGGAAGCCCGTCTCCATCAGGCGCGCGCCCTCGTCGGCGCGTTCCTTCTCCGAATGGAATCCGTTGGCCACGACGATGAGGCGCTGGCCGCCGCGCAGGGCGGAGCCGACGAGGCCATAGCCCGAGGCCTCGATATGGCCGGTCTTGAGGCCATCCGCGCCGGGCGTGTTGAAAAGCAGCGGGTTGCGGTTCGGCTGGTGGATATTGCTCCAGACGAAATCCTTCTCCCCGAAGAAGCGGTAATATTGCGGATAGTCGCGGATGATGTGGCGGGCGAGCGTGGCGAGATCATAGGCCGACATCATCTGGCCCGGCGGGACATCCAGCCCGTCGGGGTTGACGAAATGCGACTGCTTGAGGCCGAGCTGCGCGGCCCGCTGGTTCATCATGCCGACGAAGCCCTCGACCGTGCCGCCCAGCGCCTCGGCGACCACGATGGTGGAGTCGTTGCCCGAGACGATGATGATGCACTGGATCAGCGCCTCGACGCTCATCCGGTCGCCGATATTGACGAAGCATTCGGACCCCGAGCGCTCGCGCCAGGCCCGCTCGGAGACCGGGAAGGTGTCGCTGAGCTTGACGCGGCCGTCCTTCAGCCGCTGGAACAGGAGCTCGATGGTCATCAGCTTGCTCATCGAGGCGGGCGGCATCGGCGTATGGGCGTCCTTCTCCCACAGCACCTCCCCCGAATCCGCGTCCATCAGGATCGCATGATTGGCGGTGGTCGTGATCTCGGCCGCCGCCGGCGTGGCGAAAGCGGCCAAGAGGAAGATGAGAACGCCCCACAGGCGGTTGTTCATGAACGCGGCTCCCGGTGCGAAGACCTCAGCGGTCGACGACAATCTGTGCGTCGTTACTACCAAGGCTCATGACGCGGGCCAACGCCTGATCCGCCTCGCCGACATCGTCAAATGGCCCCAGGCGGACCCGGTAGAGCGTCCGTCCGTTCTGCGTCACCTGCGATATCTGCAATCCATCGCCCAGATGCTTCTGCAGGCGGGCGGCGTTCTGGTAGGTCCCGAAGGCACCGGCCTGGACATAGAGATGGGTGACGGCCGGCACCGGAACTTTGCTCACCACGCCGGTCGGCTCGGTCGCCACCGCGACATCCGCCGTCCGGATCACCGGCTTGGGAAGCGTCGTGGTCACCGTCGGCGGCGCGACGGCGGCGCCGGGAACCACCCCGAGCGCGTCGGTCACCACCGGCTTGACCGGCACGGCGGGAATGGCCGTAGCGACCTCGGGCGGGGTCACATCGGGCGGCGGGCGGCCGCCATCGAGATCGGCACGGCTCACGAAGGTGACGCGGACCCGCGCCGTGCCTTTCTGCTTATAGCCGAGCAGATCGGCGGCGCGCTCCGACAGGTCGATGATTCGGCCCTTGGCGAAGGGACCACGATCATTGACCCGCACCACGATCGATTTGCCGTTGTCCAGGTTGGTGACACGCACATTGACCGGCATGGGCAGCGTGCGGTGCGCCGCAGTCAGATCCTGCGCGGTGTACATCTCGCCATTCGCGGTGCGGTGCCCATAGAAGGTCGGGCCGTACCACGACGCCACCCCCGTCTCGTCATAGTCGGGCTGCTCGCGCGGATAATACCAGGTGTCGCCGATCTGGTAGGGCTGGCCGATCTTGTAGACGCCGGCATTGGGCGGCACGGTCACGTTGTTGTTATCGGGCGGCGTGGAGGCGCAGGCCGCGACGATCGCGGCGAGCGAGGCTACGGCAAGCAGCCGTTGCGCAGTGCGGATCATCGCGTCGAATCAGCCCTGGAGAGGCGGTCCAACTTAGGCGATGCCTATCCGCCACTCAACGCTCGGAAGACCGCCGCGGGTCGCAGGACGCCTTGATCTGCCGCCCCGCCCGTAACAGGCTCGCCCGTCATCTCAAGACGGACAGTCCCCGTGACCCTTTCCCTGACCCGCCGGACCGTCACACTATTGCTGGGCGTAAGCGCTCTGACCGCGCCCGCCCTCGCAAAAAGCGCGGGCTCGTCGGCGGACAACGCCTTCGCGAAACTTTCGGCTCGCTGGCTCGACGCGGCAATGCGGGCGGATCCGGTCGGCGCGACGCAGACCGGCGACCATCGTTTCGACGGCGAGATCGATGACATGAGCGCGGCCGGCCGCGCGGCGCGCCTCGCCGTCTGGAAAGGCTTCATCGCCGAGTTGAATGGCATCGACCGCACGGCGCTCTCACGCGACAACCAGGTCGATGCCGCATTGCTCGCCGGGGCGCTCGGCTACGCGATCTGGGACGAGGACGTGTTCCAGAGCTGGGCCTGGGATCCGCAGGCCTATTCCTCGCTGGCCGGCAATTCGCTCTACGCGCTCATGGCGCGCGAATTCGCGCCCTTGCCCGACCGCATGCGCTCGGCGATTTCCCGGATGGAGAAGCTGCCGGCGCTGTTCGCGCAGATGCGCGACAACCTCGTACCGGCGCGAGTGCCGGCGATCCATGCCGAGACGGTGGCCCGGCAGAATGGCGGCGTGACCGAGATCGTCGACGGCATGGTGCTCGTCAACGCGGGCGTGTTGGACGCGGCGGAGAAAGTGCGCCTCGCCAAGGCTGCGGACGCGCTGAAAGCGGCCGTTGCCGAGCATCAGACCTGGCTCGACAAGACGCTGCTGCCGAATGCCAAGGGCGATTTCCGCATCGGCGCCAAGCTGTTCGACGAGAAGCTCGCCTTCACGCTGAACTCGCCGCTCAGCCGCAAGGAGATTCGCGAACGCGCGGAAGCCGCCGTCGTCCGGACACGGGCAGCGATGTACGAGGTCGCGCGCCGGGCTCTGGCCGGCACGCCCGGTGCGCCGCCGATGCCCGATGCACCCAGCGCTGCGGAACAACAGACGGTGATCGAAGCCGCGCTTGCGCTCGGTTACGCCCAGCGCCCGGCGCGCGACAAGGTGGTGGAAGCTTCGAAGGAGGCGTTGGCACGGGCCACCGATTTCGTGAAGGCCAAGGATCTCATCACCTTGCCCGACGCGCCGGTCGAGGTGGTCCTGATGCCGGTGTTCAGCCAAGGCGTCGCGGTAGCCTATTGCGACTCGCCGGGGCCGCTCGACAAGGGGATGAAGACCTTCTTCGACGTCTCGCCGATCCCCGCCGACTGGACCGACGCACAGGCGGCATCGTTCTTGCGCGAATACAATTCCTACGGCATCCAGGACGTCGCCGTGCACGAGGCGATGCCCGGGCACTACGTGCAGCTGTGGCATGCCAATGGCTGTCCGTCGATCATCCGCGCCGTGCTGGGTTCGGGGTCATTCGTCGAGGGCTGGGCGGTCTATGCCGAAGGCATGATGGTGGAACAGGGCTTCCGCGGCGACGAGCCACTCTACAAGCTGGCCCAGCTCAAGGTCCTGCTGCGCACGATCACCAATGCGATCCTCGACCAGGCGCTGCATGTCGACAACATCAGCAAAGAAGAAGCGATGCATCTGATGACGGTCACCGCTTTCCAGCAGGAGCGCGAGGCATCGGGCAAATGGACGCGGGCTTCGCTGAGCTCGACGCAGCTCTCGACCTATTTCGTGGGCGTCTCGGAGCACAATGCGATCCGTGCCGAAGCCGAACGCCGCGGCGGCTTCGACCTCAAGGCCTATCACGACAAGGTGCTGTCCTACGGTTCGGCGCCGGCGCGCTATGTCCGCGCGCTGATGTTCGACGAGCCGATCGTGTAGGCGCGGCCTGCCAACCGAAGCCGCGCGAACCAAGCGTCGGCCCTCCTACGCTCCCGCGGAGCTTCGGCGGGCAACCTCCACTGCTGCACAGCATAGGTTGGCGGGCCACGAACGATGAAGATGAGCACTATGTCTACGCTATAGCCCTCTAACGCCGCACGTTGCGACTTCCGAGGCTAATTGCGCGGTTCATCAGCGGGTTTGGTCATTTTCTGGATGGCAAGGGCAGGTAGTGAACGGACGGACCGGTATCGGGAAAGCGGTTTGCAATAACTGCCGTGGCAGACACCATCAGCTTTCCTGATTGGGATCGAGTTTCGAGAATTGATGCCGACGCTTGGCCAAGCCTTCATACGACCCTGCTTGCTCGAAGCGTCTCCTTGAACAGTTCGAAGGCCGTCGTGCCCTGCCGATCGGGGTAATAGAGGTGGTAGCCGGCGAACGGCTCGCACCACGGCTCCAGCAGGCGGATGAGACGGCCATCGGCAATCGGCGCGGCCACCAGATCCTCCAGGACGTAGAGGATGCCAAAACCCTCAAGGGCGGCGGCCACCAGCAGGTCGCCGTCGTTGAACACCGGCCCACGGCCTGGCGTGACCGTCACCGCATGGCCGTCGCTCTCGAACGACCAGGGAGACAGGTCGCCATGCGCGTCGCCATAGGCGACACAGCGATGCGTCATGAGGTCGGCGGGCTCCATCGGCGCTGGATGGTCGCTCAGATAGCCGGGAGCGGCCACCACCGCGACGCGAAGCGGAGGCCCGACGACCAGCGCGACCATGTCCTTCTCCAATCGCTCGCCGAGCCGGATGCCCGCATCGTAGCGGCCCGCCACGACGTCGGTCATCCCGCCCTCCACGCACACCTCCACCTCGATGCCGGGGTGACGGCGCATGAAGGACGGGAGCATCGGCCATAGCACTGTGTCCGCGGCGTGTTTGCCCGTCGTGATCCGGACGGTGCCGATCGCTGCCCCGCTTGCCTGGGACAGCGCCTCAATCTCTTCGTCCAACCCTGCCAGTGCCGGCGACAGGGTGGCGAGCAGGCGCTCGCCGGCAGCGGTCGGGGCGACGCTGCGCGTCGTGCGGGAGAGGAGGCGAAAACCGAGTTGGCCCTCCAGGCGCTTCATGGTCTGGCTCAACGCCGACTGCGTGACTCCGAGTCGCCTCGCGGCGCGCGTGAAGCTGCGGTCGGAGGCGATTGCGGCGAAGATGGCGAGGTCGCCGAGCTGATCCGGACGCATTGATGATCCTGGCTACTGGGGTCTATTACTGATTAGGCCGTTATCTCGATCCATTAGCATGACTACATAGCAGTAACAGTGGAAGGAACGAGGAGCAGGCTATGGGCAAGGTTTGGCTGGTGACGGGCGCAAGCCGAGGACTTGGACGCGAGATCACGCGCGCGGCGCTCGATACGGGTGAAACGGTCGTGGCAACGGCGCGGTCCGCCGACGCGGTGCGCGACGCCTGCGGGGGCGAGCACGATCGCCTGCGCGCCCTCGCCCTCGATATCACCGACGCCGAAGCCGCGAACTCGGTCGCCGCCGAGACCACCAAGCGGTTCGGTGCGATCGACGTGCTGGTCAACAATGCCGGTTATGCCGAACTGGGTTTCTTCGAGACCTTCACCGATGCCGCGGTGCGGCGTCAATTCGAGGTCAACCTGTTCGGCACAATGAACGTCGCGCGCGCGGTCGCCCCCCACATGCGTGAGCGTCGCTCAGGCCTCATCGTCACCATCTCGTCGGTCAGCGGGCTGGTCTCCAACGCGGGCGGGGCGGTCTACTCGGCGTCGAAGTTCGCGGTCGAGGGATGGATGGAGGGCTTTGCACAGGAGCTGGCACCGTTGGGCGTCCGCTCGCTCCTGGTCGAGCCGGGGATGCTGCGCACCGATTTCATGGACCGCAAGTCGGCGAGCTTTGGCAGCATCGACATTCCGGACTATGCCGAGGCGATCGCGCAGTATCGCGCGTTCGTGGACGGGGCCAACGGCAACCAGCCGGGCGATCCGAAGCTGCTCGCCGCGCGGATCGTGGCGCTTGCTTCGCAGGGCGAGGCACCATCGCGGCTCGTGTTCGGCGACGACGCCCGCCAGTGGGCCGGCGCGAAGGTCGACCAATTGCGGCAGGAGATCACCCAGTCCGCTGATTGCGGCTGACACGGCAGACCAAAGCGCCGGCAAGGGAGCTGATTGCTCGGCCCCAGCAGTGACCCTCGGGCGCTTCCCAAAAACGAACGTTCAGCGGGACACCCGAGGCGGGTCCGGCTGCACCGACGCCCACAGCGAGGCGTCTTTCCCGAAACTGTTCCCGAGTCCCTTTTCCCGAAATGAGCTTCTGGAGATGGAGAAACGGGACTGTCGAGGGTATGCCCGAACGAGGGGTTTCAGGATGACGCAACAATCGTTCTAACGGTCGAGAGTTGGGCGCTTGCTTTCCCGTACGTCGTGTCAATATCCGCAATTGTGGCGGTGCAGCTATCGGCGGCTTTTGCGTAGAAATTTCGTAGAGTATCGCATCATGGCGTAGAGAAGGCAGAGCTGGCGGATGGGGTGAGATTCGAACTCACGGTGACGTCGCCGCCACGCCGGTTTTCAAGACCGGTGCCTTAAACCGCTCGGCCACCCATCCGCTTGCCCGCCCCAGATACTGAAGCGGCGCCGTCCTCGCAAGACATGCCTCGACAACGCCGCGCCGCCCATGTCTCATGGAGACATGAAGCCCCGGCGCATCCACCCCGGCAGGGCCACCCGCCTGCTGGATCGCTTTCCGATCCCACTGATCAGCAAATTGGCGCCCGGACTGCTCGTCGATGTCGGCGCGGCGTCCGGCGAGAAGATGCGGGCGATGCTCGACGCCAATCCCGCATCGCGCGTGATCGCCTATGAGCCCTTCGCCGGCAATCTCGTCTATCTCGATGCGATCGCGGCGCGCGAGCCCCGCCTGACGGTGCGGCCGGTCGCCGTTTCGGATCGTGCCGGCACCGGCACGCTCGACGTGCCGTCGGTGGTCGCAGCCGACAACCAGCCGCCGGGTCATCGCCGCGGCGCCTCCGTGCTCGGGCGCCTTGTGCCGCACGGCGCGCCCGCCGGCATGGGCCATGAGACGCCGGTCGTGCGGCTCGACGACGAGATCGCCGAGCCGGTGCGCTTCCTCAAGCTGGACATCCAGGGCGGCGAGCGCGCAGCACTGAACGGCGCGCGGCGGCTGATCGAGAGCAAGGGCGTCGACTTCATCTTCGTCGAGTTCAATGGCGATTTGCGCGTGCTGCGCTTTCTGGAGGCCCACGGCTATGTCGTGTTCGACGGCGTCTACCTTGCCTGGCCAAGCCGGCGCGCGCTGCGCGGCCTGTTCGGCGGCGGGGTGCCGGGGCGCTGGCATCGGGTGGACAGCATCGCCCTCTCGACCGGCGCGGCGGCGGCACGCGTCTGGCCGCAGGTGCCGTTCCGCTCCTTTGCGCTCTACTGTGCGTGGTTCGCGTTCACGAGGTTGTTCGTCTGCGGGCTGCAGACCGATCTTCTCTGCGTACACCGCACCCAACTCGCGGAATTTTCCCGCATCAACATTGCGGCTCTTCGAGAGAGCAAAGCCCTGAAAACTGGCCGGCCTGCCGCGGTTCCGGCACAGTAGAGCGACGAACGGAGAGACCCAGGATGCTGACGCGCAGGACCATGCTTGCCACCGGCGCCGCACTCGCCGCCGCGCCCGCCTTCGCCAAGCTGAAGTCCGCGGATGCCGAAGCGCGCGCCCTGCACGCAAAGCTCATCTGCCTCGACACGCATCTGGACACCCCTGCGAATTTCGCACGGCCCGGCTGGGACATCATGCAGCGTCACGCCTACGCGACCGATCTGTCGCAGGTGGACTATCCGCGCATGGTCGAAGGCGGACTCGATGGCGGGTTCTTTGCGATCTATACCGGCCAGGGGCCGCTGACGCCCGAAGGCATGCTGGCGGCACGCGATGCCGCGCTGCTACGCGCCGCTGCGATCCGCGAGATGGTCGCGAAGAACGGCGCCCATTTCGAACTCGCCTTCAAGGCGGACGATGCGGCGCGCATCGCCGCCACGGGCAAGCGTATCGTCTATCAGAGCATCGAGAATTCCTATCCGCTGGCGAACGACGTGACCCTGCTGCGCAGCTTTTACGCGCTCGGCGTGCGGATGGCCGGGCCGGTGCACTTCAAGGACAACCAGCTCGGCGATTCCGCGACGGATGCGAGCCGGACCTGGAAGGGCCTGTCGCCGATGGGGCATGATTTCGTCGCGTTGTGCAACGAGCTTGGAATCGTTCCCGACGCCTCGCATTCCTCGGACGAGGTGTTCGATCAGATGGCCGCGGAATCGAAGACCCCGATCATCCTGTCGCATTCGGGCTGCCGCGCGGTGCACGACCATCCGCGCAATATCGACGATGCGCGGATGAAAAAACTGGCCGACACCGGCGGCGTGATCCAGATCAATTCGCTGAGCGCCTATCTCATTGCGACGCCCGCCGATCCCGTGCGCGAAGCGGCGCTGGGTGCGGTTTATGCCAAGCTGCGCGGGCTGGCCGCGCTGTCGCCCGCAGAAGCGAAAAAGGCGGTCGCCGACGCGGCGAAGGCGATGCAGGCGGTGAACGCGCAATATCCCGTGCCGCGCGCGCGCTTCGAGGACTACATGGCGCATATGCTGCACGCCCTGAAGCTGGTGGGACCGGATCATGTCGGCGTCGGGGCGGACTGGGACGGCGGCGGCGGCGTCAGCGGCCTGGAGGATTGCGCGAGCAACTGGAAGATCACGGCGCGCCTGCTGCAGGAAGGCTATGGCGCAGAGGATTTGCAGAAGATCTGGAGCGGCAACGCGCTGCGGGTATTGCGCGCGGCGGAAGCAGGGCGCGCCAAGCCGGCGGCGACGCCTCAGCCGGCCGGAGGCGGCGAGTGAAGGCCGCGCAACGCGACGTTCAGGAACGCCGGCGCAGAAAATCGCCGTCGCGAAGGATCGAAATCACTTCACCTTCGCGGGCGCCGTGAACGCCGCATAGCGCAGGATGCCGGCAGGCTGGCGGGCGGACGCGACCACGGCATCGGTGTTCGGCGCCGGCGTCTCGTATTGGCGGTATTCGGGGACTTGGTCGATGCGGGCGAAGCGGTAGCCCTCCTCGATCAGCGCCGGCACCACGGCCTCGACCAGCGCGCCGGACTGGCGATGCACGCAATGCATCAGCACCACGCCCCCGTCATGGCGGCGGATCTCTCGTAGATAGCCCTTGGCGCAGGTCTCCGCGGTCCAGTGATGGTGCCAGCAGCTCCAATCGGCGGCGCTCATGACATAGCCGTCGCGGGTCATCGAATTCTCGCCGCCATTGTCCCAATAGATCGGACCGACATAATTGCGCAGGACGGGGTCGGCGTTGAGGATGTCGGCATGGGCGCTGCGCCAGGCACCGTAAGGCGCGCGGAAGTAGAACTTGTCGCCCGGCTTCATCAGCGGCGCGATGAGGTCGTGAACCGCGCGGATCTGGTCGATCAGCTTCCCGGGATCGCTATCGAAGCGACGGCCCAGCAGCGGATGGGTCGCGCTGTGATTGGCGAGCAGGTGCCCCTCGGCGGCGATGCGCGCGAGGATGTCGGGATAGCGCTGCGCCATGTTGCCGACGATGAAGAACGTCGCCTTCACATTGAGCGCCTTGAGCGCGTCGAGCACGGCCGGCGTGTTGGCGTTCGGGCCGTCGTCGAAGGTCAGCGCCACGACATGGGCCTGCCGGAGGCCGGAATGGAAGATGTTCTTAGGCTGGAAAAGCGCGATGCGGTCGTCTGATGGATCGGCGCTCGCGCTGCCGATTGCGGCGGCGGCAAGCGCCGCGCCCAATACGAACTTCCAAAAACGCATTGCGCCCAGCCCCTTAACCGACAACACCCGTCCCGGACCTGAGTGTAGGCGTTGCCTGCCGTGCCAACAAGGCACAGCGGCCGGTTATGGCTAACGTGCCGCGAGGGTCAGGTGCCGACCGAAAGTTCCCGACTCCGCGCGTCGGGTAAGGCACCGGTCGGCTCTCGAGCACGTCCCGCGGTTTCGCCTTTCTCACTCCGCCAGACGGGCAACGGCGTCGTGCAATCTTGCAGCCGTCGCTGCCGCTTCGGCGCGCTTTTCGCGCTGCTCGGTCAGGACGTCTTCGGGAGCGCGGGCGACGAATTGCACGTTCGACAGCTTGGCGTCGAAACGGGCGATCTCGTCCTGGGCTTTCTTGAGCTCCTTCTCGAGCCTGGCGCGCTCCTTGGCGAAGTCGATGACGTCGCCAAGCGGCAGGCCGGCCGTCGCTTCGCCGAGCACGAACTGCGCGGAACCCCTCGGCAGCGTGTCGGCGATCCCGGCGGTGACGAGACGCGCGAGCTGGAGGATCACCTCCTTCTGGCGCCCGAGCCTGGCCTGGGTCGCATCGCTTGCGTCCTTGAGCACCAGCGCGATCTTGGCCGAAGGCGGCACGTTCATCTCGGCGCGGACCGAGCGCACGCCTTTGACCAGGTCGATCACCCAGTTCATCTCGGCGCGCGCCGCGTCATCGTGCGCGGCCACCGCGCCCGGCCATTCCGCTTCGATCAGCAACGTCGCGCGCGGCGCGCCGCCTTCGGCCGTCTTCGCCCAGAGCTCTTCGGTGATGTAGGGCATGAAGGGATGCAGCAGCTTGAGCAGCTGGTCGCGCGCCCAGGCGGCGGTGGCCCGGGTCTCGGCCTTGGCACCTTCGTCTGCGCCGCCGAAGATCGGCTTGGCGATCTCCAGATACCAGTCGCAGAACACGTCGTAGACGAAGTGGTAGACCGCGCCCGAGGCTTCGTTGAACCTGAGGGCTTCGATGCTTGCGGTGACGTCGGCGGTCGCCTGCGCCAGTTCCGCGACGATCCATTTGTTCGCGGTGAGCCGGACATTCGCCGGATCGAAGCCGGGCACGGTCACACAGCCGTTCATCTCGCAGAAGCGTGCGGCGTTCCACAGCTTGGTTGCGAAATTGCGATTGGGCTCGACGCGGCTGGGGCCGATGCGCATGTCGCGCGTCAGGCCGGCCGAGAGCGCCAGCGTGAAACGCAACGCATCGGCGCCGAACTGGTCGATGAGATCGAGCGGGTCGACCACATTGCCCTTGGTCTTGGACATCTTGGTGCCCTGCTCGTCGAGCACGCGGGTGTGAATGAAAACCGTGTGGAACGGCACCTCGCCCATGAAGTGCAGCCCCATCATCATCATGCGGGCGACCCAGAAGAAGATGATGTCGAAGGCGGTCGAGAGCACCGAGGTGGGGTAGTAGCGCTTGAGCTCCGGCGTCTCGTCCGGCCAGCCGAGCGTGGAGAACGGCCAGAGCGCGGAGGAGAACCAGGTGTCGAGCACGTCGGTGTCCCGCACGAGCGTCTTGCCCGGCGCTTGCGCCCGGGCTTCGGCTTCGCTCATCGCGACGATGATGTTGCCCTCTTCGTCGTACCACGCCGGTATCTGGTGGCCCCACCAGAGCTGGCGCGAGATGCACCAAGGATGGATGTTGCGCATCCAGTTGAAATAGACGTTGGTCCAGCTCTCGGGCACGAATTTGGTGCGGCCGTCCTCGACCGCCTTGATCGCCTTCTCGGCGAGCGGCGCGACGTTGAGGTACCATTGCTCGGTCATCAGCGGCTCGAGCACGACGGTCTTGGTCTTCTCGTCGTGCGGCACCGAATGGGTGATCGGCTCGATGCGGTCGAGCAGTTCGACGGCGTCGAGATCGGCTACGATGACCTTGCGCGCCTCGGCGACGGAGAGCCCGCGATAGGCCTGCGGCACCGTATCGTTCAGGGTGCCGTCCTTGTTGAGGATGTTGAGCAGGGCCAAGTTGTGGCGCTTGCCGACCTCGAAGTCGTTGAAGTCGTGGCCGGGCGTGATCTTCACCGCGCCGGTGCCCTTCTCGGGATCGGAATGTTCGTCGGCGATGATCGGGATCGTGCGATGTGCCAGCGGCAGCATCACGTTCTTGCCGATCAGATCCTTGTACCGTTCGTCATCGGGATGCACCGCGACGGCGGTGTCGCCCAGCATGGTCTCGGGGCGCGTCGTCGCGACGGTGATGAAGCGGCCGGGCTGGTTCTCGATGGGATATCGCAGGTACCAGAGATTGCCCCTCACCTCGATGTTCTCGACTTCGAGGTCGCTGACCGCGGTCTGCAGCCGCGGGTCCCAGTTCACCAGCCGCTTGTCCTTGTAGATCAGGCCCTGGCCGTAGAGCTCGACGAACACTTTGAGCACGGCCTTCGAGAGGCCCTCGTCCATCGTGAAGCGCTCGCGGCCCCAATCGGCGGAGGCGCCGAGACGGCGCAACTGCTGGATGATCGCGCCCCCGCTCTCGTCCTTCCACTTCCAGACGGCTTCGAGGAATTTCTCGCGGCCGAGATCGACGCGCTTGATCTGGCGCTCGGCAAGCTGGCGCTCGACGATGAGCTGGGTGGCGATGCCGGCATGGTCGGTGCCGACCTGCCAGAGCACGTCCTTGCCGCGCATCCGCTCGAAGCGGACCAGGATGTCCTGCAGCGTGTTGTTGAGCGCGTGCCCGATATGGAGCCGGCCGGTGATGTTCGGCGGCGGGATCATGATGCAGAAGGGCTCGGCGTCGGGGCGGCGGCCGGCCTTGAAGGCACCGGACGCCTCCCATTGGGCGTAGATGCGCCCTTCCACGTCTTTCGGATTGAATGTCTTGTCGAGCATGGGAACCTACTAGCACCGCCCCTCCTCTACGGGGAGGGGCGAAATCGTTCGAGCAAGCGAAAACGATTTCGGGGAGGGGTCATGGCTGGTGCCGGACCCCTCCCCGAAAAATTCTTCGCTTTGCTACGAATTTTTCAACCCTCCCTCAAGGGGAAGGTCAAGATAGCCCGGCTATTTGCCGCCCCGCGCTTTTACCACGCGTTCGACTTCGTTGCGGACCGCGCCTTCCAGCAGCGCCGGGAAATGCTCGTCCATCCATTCGCGGATGAGCGGCTTCACGGCGTCCAGCAGATCCTTCTTGTTGCTGTCCATCCACTGGTGGAGGACGGGATCGAAGGCGCCGGCGATCGCACGCTCGAACACCGCTTCGACCGACGAGCCGTCGGGCACCGCGGCGGGACGGGCCGGCTTCGGCGCGGCGGCCGGCGGCTCGACGGCCGCGGGGATCTTGGCAAAGGTCTCTTCCATGGCCTTGCGGGTGCTGTCCGAGAAGATGTCGTCATGCGCTGCGGCCGGGGCCGCCGGCGGCGTCTCTTCGATGCTCTCAAATACGACATCCGGCTCCGGCTTGGGTGCCGGGGCGGCCGCGCGGACGGGTTCCGGCTTGGGCGGCGGCGGCGATTCCTCGACCTCCTGAGTCAGTTCCAGCACGTCGGCCTCCGCCGGCGCGGCGGCAGCCGGCGCGACAGCGGCGGGCGGAGCGGCCTCGGTCGAATCTTCCGAGATGATCTTGCGAATGGAGGCCAGGATTTCCTCCATTGTGGGCTCATGCTGCGGGTTTGACGCCATGGTGCAACTCTCCGGAATGCGCGCGATCGTGGGGCGATCGAGACCCTAGGACAATGACGGTCAGAAGGCAAAATTTTCGTTAATGGTCTGAGATTTATCGGTGACAATCGACCTCTGGATCGGCCGAATGCCGCATCAATCGCCAAACCCGATCCAGGCCGCGGCGTCATTGTCGTAATGCAGCAGCGGATCGTAGAGCTTCACCTTCAGGCCGAGATTTTTGGCTGTGAGCGTGCCGTTCGCCGCCAGGACCTGGAAGGCGGCGACCTCGGCATTGCGCTTGGCGCTCACCAGCGCGACCTCCGCGTTCAGCAGTTCCTGCTCGGCGTTCAGCACGTCGAGGATCGTGCGGCCGCCGACCTGCTGTTCCTTGGAGACGCCCTCGAAGGCGATCCGGTTGGCGCGCAGGGCGGACTCGTTGGAAGCGATGGACGCTTCCGCCGACTCGAACTGTGCCCAGGCCGTCGCCACGGCATCGCGCACCTGGCGGTCGGACACGTCGACATTGAGCCTGGCCTGGGCATGCAGCTCTTTCGCCTGGCGCAACGTCGCCTCCTCCACACCGGCCTGGTAGATCGGAACATTGAGCTGGCCGGTAATGGTCAGGGCATGGCTGGTGGTACCGGCCGCGCCGACCTGCACCGTGCCGAAGGGCGAGATCAGCCCGCCCTGGCTCACGCCGTACTGGCCCTGCACCGACAGCGTCGGAAGCATCGCGCCGACAGCGTCGTCGACCGAATAATCCGCCGCGACCTCATTCTCGCGCGCCTGCACGATGGCTGGATTCTGCTTGACCGCGATGACGATGGAATCGTCGACCCCGGGCGGCAGGGCGGGCGGCAGCGACGGCTCGGCTTCGAGGGTCTCGGGCATGCGGCCGATCGCCTGCGCGAAATTGGCGTTGCTGACCGCAAGCTGGCTCTGGGCCGCGGTGAGATCGGACTGCGCCGCCGCAAGCCGCGCCTGGGACTGCGCCACATCGGTGCGGGTGAGCGACCCCGCGTTGAACTGCGCCTGCGTCGCGTCGGCCTGTTTCTGCAGGACTTCGACATTGTGCCGGCGCAGACGCAGGATCGCGCCGTCGCGCACGACGTCCATATAGGCGGTCGCGGCGCTCAGCAGCACGGTCTGTTCGGCGGCGAGGAGCTGCGCGCGGGCGGCGCGGACCTGGGCCTTGGCGCGGCCGATCTCCGCGATGGTCCGGCCGCCGCGCAGGAGCGGCTGGGTGATCGTGATCGCCGCCTGTGCAGGATGCGCGGACACGGTCGAGAACGGGCCGAACACCATGCCGGTCGAGGGATCCGTCACGGTCTGGGGATTGAAGTAATATTGCTGGTAAGCGTAGGTGCCGCCCGCCGAAATGGTCGGGCGCCAACCGCCATTCGCGATCGCGACATTCTCGTCGGTCGCGCGCAGCGAGGCTTCCTGGGCGGCAAGCTGAGGGTTGGTTTCATAGGCAACGGCCAGCGCCTCGGCGAGAGTCAGGCTCGGCTTGACGTCCGGCGGTGCCGGCACGGGATCCGGAGCCGGATCGGCAGCCGCCACCCGCGCGGCGGCCGGCTTGGGCTTGTGCCCCTTGGCGGCCAGCACCGGCGCGGCCAGCAGCACAGGCAGCAGCGCGAGGGCCGCCATACGGATGGTCAGTTTCATTTCAAATCCCCTTCTCCATCCCCCAGATGGGGATTTCAGAAGACGAATCCAACCACCTTGCGGAAGCCGCTCAGCAGCGGGATCGTGGCGTCGAAATCCATCCGGCGGCCGATGCCGCCCTTGTCGCGTACAAAGAGGTGGGCGCGCCCCTGCTCGCCCTGGTTCACGATCGCGACGAGCCGGCCGCCCTCCGCGAGCTGGCCGGTGAGCGTGTCGGGCACGTCCTCGACCATACCTTCGATCACGATGACGTCGAACGGCGCCTGCGCCTTCACGCCTTCGGTCAGGCCGCCCTGCACCACCGTGACGTTGGTGGCGCCGTTCGTGGGCACCATGTCGGAGGCGATGCGGACGAGATCGGCGTCCTGCTCCAAAGCGACGACCGATTTGACGATCCGGCCCAGCACGACCGACGAATAGCCCGTGCCGCAGGCCACATCGAGGACCCGATCCGTGGCGCGCAGGCTCGCAAGCTGCAGCAGCTTGGCAAAAGTGCGGGGATCGGGAAGGAACCGGCCATGCGAAACCTCCACGGGCACATCCGCATAGGCGAAAGCGCGCTTGGCCGTGGGCACGAACCGTTCGCGCGGCACGCTGTTCATCGCCTCCTGGATGCGGATGTCGGTGACGTCGTTGGTCCGGACCTGGGCCTCGACCATGTTGAAGCGTTGGGTAGCGTAGTCGGCCATGGGAGATTCGCCGCTGGATTGAGGACGTTGGCTTATAGGGGCCCGGTTCGGACCTGACAACGTGGGGATCGGACGCGGGAGGTTGTCCGGCGGTGCATGCATCTGTTATAGGGCGCGTCCGCATCCAAACCCAGCCGGGACTTGGGAATTCCTCGTGAGGCCACGTGGCGGAGTGGTGACGCAGCGGACTGCAAATCCGCGAACCCCGGTTCAATTCCGGGCGTGGCCTCCAGCCTTCTCCTGCAAAGCCCGAGACTTCCTCGCCCAACCGGACGGGCCGGGGCACAAGCCTCAAAACAGATGTGTCCGGCAAAGCCGGGGAAATTCGACCCAGCAGAACGTCGTCACCCGGCGCAGAAGCGACGTCTTGTGCGCTCGCTCGTTCGGCACGAAGGCCGCCGGAAGGTCCGGCGCGGGGACGGCTACGCCGAGGACCGCCAGCCGTTGCCTTCGCCCAACCGCCCGCTTAGCGAAGCGCTCGACCTCGCGCTCCAGATCATCCAGAGCGGTTCGCAGCTTGGCATCCATCTAAGTCCGCTTCACATAGAAAAACCGTTCCAGCACGGTCAGTTGTCCCTCGAAAGTCCCCAAATTCTGCGTTTCGTGCGTCTCGCGAATCGAGAAGCGGCAAGGTTCGGCCTGAACATCGGCCCAGGCATTGAGCTGCGCCGCCGCGGCCCGGAACGCATCGAGGCTCAGGGGCTGACCGGAGGCCAGCGTCGCAACGCCCGGCAGGGCGGAGACCTCCGCGCCAGCCTCCCAGGCGGGCGCGCCACGTATCCGGCCGTCGGCGAGCAGCGTGAAGTCGATCAGATAACCGCTGGTCGCAAGGCAGCGCGGCAAGCCGGGCGCCTTGCCACCCAGCGTCTTGCGCAACAGGCCATTCTCCTGCTGCAGCGAGGCGATGATCCGATTGGCATTGTCGAGCCGTTGTTGGCCCTCAGCGATGCTGCTGATCCGTCCGCTCGATATCACCCCACTGTCCGGCTGGAAGGTCTTCGGATTGATGCCCATGCCGCGGATGAAGCGCTCGAGTTCGGCGATCCGCTCCCGCGAGGCCTGCAACTGCGCCTTCAACGTGCTGTTCTCGCCCTCGAGCTCCGCGATACGGCTTTGCGCTTCGCGCAGCTGCTTTTGGACCAGCGGAATGTCTTTGAGTCCCTCCTCTTTCGCGAGAAAGGAATATGTGATCGCCATGAAGACCAGCAGCAGCATGAGCTCGGTCAAGCTGAGGCTGACGACCTGGGCGCGGCGAACCGCTGCGATCTCGCTACGCGTCGTCATCGGCTTTTTGGGCGTCGCGAATGGCGGCCGTGATCCGCGCCGCGCCCTGCGTGAGGGCCTCCGCAACGGACGTCGATTCTGATTGCATCTTCGCCGTCGCGGCAGCGGCTTCGAGGCGCATCTTCTCCGCCGTGGCCCGCATCTCGGCGGTGGCGCCGTCGATCTGTCCGCCATAGACGCGCGCTTTGGCATCGAGCGACGACCACAATACTCCGAGCTGTTCTGCGAGAAGATTGGCGCGACGACCGAGTTCTTCGATGCCCTTGCCGGCGCTTGCCGCCTCGGCCAGCTGCCCTCTTGAACCTTCGAGCGAAACCGACGCCAGATGCTGCGCCTGCGCGATAGACGTATTGGCAGATTTCAGTACGTCTTCCAGACGGGCGAGATCGTCTCGTGTGCGCCCGAGAATCGCCGCGCTTTCCTGCAGCACGCGCGAATACTCGGTGGAACTCTCGCTCAGGCTTTTTTGCAACCGTAGAGCCTGCTCGGCGAAGGAGTCGAAAATCGGATTCAGCCGGCCCGTCAGCGAGTCCATCGGGATATCGAGCTTTTCGATGCGTTCCGCCACCTGCTTGACGGCGGCGTCGATGCGCGCGGTGGCGCGGCCGGCGATGGTCGGAAGCTCTTTGTTGATCGCGCGGATGGCGTCCGCGGTCTCCTCCCGCGACCTTTTCGTCTCATCGTAGAAAGCCGATGCGAGATCGGATGCCGACGTCATGATGCCGGTCTTGAACCTCTTCAAGTCTTCCATCGTCGAGGTAATTTCCGCATTTAGCTGCGCGACATATTTGGCGATGGACTCGCGGGTCTCGTCCTCTTGGTCCGCCACGGTCGGACGGAATTGGATGGTCAGGATACGAAACGACATGCCGAAAAATGTCGTCCACAACGCGAAGCCGAACTTCTCGATGAAACCCGCGCTGGTCAGCCCGCCGCGCCCCAGCGTCATCGAAACGAGAAGCGCCAGCAGGGTGAGGATAAATCCTTGATAATAAAGGCTGTCGGCGAAGCGTTCGCTGTTGCGCGTGCTCTTTGGATTGAGGAGACCGAAAAAGAAATAACCGAACATCGCAGCGCAGGCGCCGATCGTCCCCCAAACGCCGCCCATGAAGCAGCCGATGCAGCCCGCCACCGTGCTCAGCAGGAAGGCATAGTTGAGCGCGGTCCCCAGAGTGTCGGAGGCGCCCGCCGGCTTCGCTCCTGCGGGTGCCGCGACGCTCTCACCGATGATGATGGGTTGGGGCGCCGGTGCCGTATCCGCGGTCATCGCAACAGCAGCCGTTTGAGCAGTCCGGCGTTCAGACCGACATCGTCGATGGAAGAGACCGTGGCGCCGGAATGCCGCAGGGCGCCTTCCCATTTGTGTATGCGCTGGTCGAGAGACCTGGGATCCAGCCGATCGGAATCCAGCACGCGATAAAGCATCACGGCATGCATTCCGGTCAGCGCGCCGAAACCGCCGGATTGCTGGCGGCGGCGATCCTCCTGAAAATCGGAAAGAACGACTAGTGCGTGGAATCCCGCCGTATCGTAGGCCGACATCCGCGCAACCGTGTCGAGCGCGCCCGAGATATCCGTGAACTTCTCCGGCGCGTGCAGGAAAATGGCAAGGGGACAGTCCTTGGCCGCGAAATCCCTTAGCTGTTTTAGGTTGACGAGGCTGTCTGCCGTACTCTTCACCGAGAGGATGTTCGGCGCATAGACAGCCTCGCATAGCGGAGTGCGGGCGAGACTGCGGTCGCCGATCGCGAGATAGCGGACGGCAATCGGCGGCTCGATCTCCGTAGCAGCGGCACTTACGGCATCGGCGATGACGGAAAGGACCTTGCGATTGTCGGCCTCGGATGCCGGATTGAACCAGGTGCCCGAAAGATCCACCAGCACGGTGATCGTGCTGCGCGGTTCGCGCGGCAAACGGTTCTGAGCTTGCGCGCTGCCAAGGGCGAGCGTCGCCGCGATGCAAAGGCTCACGAACCAGACCGGGCGATGGCTCACGTGGGATTGAACTGCATGACCGCCCTGTCCTTCAGAAACAGATAGCGGAACGGATAGGCGAGCCAGGCGAGCACCTCCCGCATCGCCCAAAGGACAAGCATGACGGCGCCGGTGAAAAAGCCGGCGAGCGACACCAGGACGCCGGAAAGCGCCCTGGCAGCCACTCTGGCAATGACTCCGAGGCTTGCACCGATCAGACCGAGCCGGCCGCCACAGAAGAAGAAACAGAAGCTCGCGAGCATCGCGATGGCGAACCACAACATTCGTGTCGTGGTGGCCGACTGCATCGCATAATAGCCGTTCGCGACCGCAATCATCACCATGATGACCGCCGCAACGGCGATGCCCGCCCAGTCGGCAGCGGGATTGCGTGTCGGCACCGCATCGGCCGAGGATACAATGGCGTTTTCGCGCATCGCCGCATAACCGGCAACCAGCGCGCCGCAGGCCTCGACGATCGCGATGACCCAGCCGAGCCATACGCTGTTCAGATGCATGGAGTGGCTGGCGATGCCGAGTTCGGTGTAGAGCAGCGCGACCCCGACGACGAGGATCGCGGCAACCACGGCGATGATGACGTTCGCGGACAACAGTCGCAGCATCGCGCCGCGATCCAGCGGTCTGGCCGCGGACATCCTTATCGCCTCGGCGTCCGCGATAGCCGCCGTGAACTGCGCGCGGCCTTCCTCGATGACCGCGGCGTGGGAATTGGTCGACGCCTCCGCCGAATCGAACGTCGATTTGAGATCGGCCATCGTGGTGTTCAGCACCGCAGAAGCCTTCTGGGCCGTCGACAGGCGCTCGGAGATCAATCCCGCGCTGCGCGCCTTGAGCCTCAAAGACCGGCGCCACTGCCGCACGATGTGGCTCTCGGAAAGCTCGACGATGCCCTGAACCAGCAAGTGACTGGTGAGGGCGAGGCCGCCAACCAGGATGGGTCCGAAAATCCCCAACCAGAGCTTGAAGATCGCAGGCGCCGGATTGGGCGCAAACAGGGCGTCGAACAGCGTCCAGTCGCTGCCGAGCTTGCTGTAAAACGCGCCTTCGAGCCCGGCCAAGCCGAGCGTGAGCGCGATGAGAAGTATTTTCACGGCGATATTGCCGGGTGTCATCCCCTTGAAGAAGACGAACAGCCCGCCGAAAGCGAGTTCGGCAATTGAGAACAATGCCGCCAAGACGAGCGCGATCTCGATGCCAAAATATCGCTGGCCGGCGAAATAGCTGTCGAAGAATTGGTCCAGCATCCCGGTATTGATCGCAACGAAAGCGGCGCACAAAGCGGTTCCGAGGATCACCTTGACGACGGCGCGATTCTTTCCGAGCTGGATTTGCTGGAATTCTGCCGGCGACGGCGGGGGCACCGTCTCGGGATAGACCATTTGGCTCAAGGCATACGAGCTCTGCGTAATCCGCGTGCCGGCTTGGGAAACGGTAGCGTCCAGCGACGCGATCTTGCCCGGTATCGCCGCGAGCCGCTTCTGCACACGGGCGATTCGGCGCGCGATGGCGGCGTTCTCGCGCGAGAACGAATATTGCTGTGCGTGGTCCGCCACAAAACGATCGACGAGATCCGATCGACTGCCGAAGGTCGCCCGCGCCAGGTCGAAGAGCCATCGACAAGTCTGCCGCAGGGCGGCGATCGCCCGTTCCAGCGCCGGTCCGATGATCCGCTCGGTAAAATAGGCTGGGATCGATAAGACCACCCCAGCAATGATAGCGACAAGCGCCAATATTATGATCTTCACTAGCCAAGGCAGAAGCCAGTTTATCTCGGAAAGTTGTTCAAAGAACTGCTTGATCATTTGGCGAATACCGCGGCCCCGGCATACTTTATTCAACTGTTCGTTGTCCCGGCAAGACCTACGTGTCGCTGCGGATGCGGCCGCTTGCTCGTTCGCGGACGCAATGGCGCAAACCTCTCTGCGCTTCGTCTTTGCCGCTGGCACGGCCGCGTACGCAGACCGGCAAGCGATGTTTCCTCGGATCATTCGGGGCCAGGTTCGGCGGCGCGATTCGCGCGGCCGGCGCCTGCATGCAAGCCCATGCCGCCAAATCGGGCATGTTAAGCTTTTATTAACCTCAAGGCCGCAGAGTTCCCGCGTCTTCCCTTGAAGACACCCCACCATTACCCAACGCCTTGGGGCCGGGCTAACCCCCGGCCTCTTTTTTTTGCTGTCCCCATGGGGGGCATTTGCGAGGCGCGGTTTTTGGGCTTTTCATTGGCGGACGGACGCGTTAGACACCCCGTCCTCAAGTGTGTTCCTCGGTAGCTCAGCGGTAGAGCAACCGGCTGTTAACCGGTTGGTCGCTGGTTCGAATCCGGCCCGGGGAGCCATTTTTCTTAACAAGATTGGTCGGAAGCGGCGGCGCCTGTCAGGCGGCGTCGGTCTTCTGCTGCGTCTCAGGCTCGGTCGAGCCGACCGGCTCGCCGGCGAGCCGTTTCACAGTCTTGGAGACCTCCTCCAGCTTCGAGAGCACGCCGAACAGCAGAAGCAGCACAATGACGTTGATGACCACTGAAATCATACTGAACATGCTGCCGTGCTCCTCTGCGCCGCGGATAGCCTAGCACGACACGATCAAATGTAAGGAGGTTCGATGCCCTCGGCCGCGAGCGATTCGCGAACGGCCGGCCGATCGGCGACGTGCCCAGCATGACGCGCCAGAGCCGGGAGCAGACGCGGCGGCGACGGCAGAGCGCGACCCCAGCGCACGAACATGAACAGGTAGAAGTCGGCAGCGGAAAAATCCTCGCCCAGCAGCCATGCATGTGTTTCGAGATGCGTATCGATCTGCGCGAAGGTCTCGCCGATCCGCCGGGCTGTGGCGGCCTTGACCGAATCGACGCTGCCAGGATCGTCGACGAATTCGCCGGCGTAGAACCACGCCCGGAACTGGGTCTGCAGCGCATTGCTGATCAGCACCATCCATTTGTAATACGCGCCGCGCGCAGACGAGCCCGGCGGCGGTGCCAGTCCGCGTTCGAGGTGCCGGTCGGCGAGATAGAGCGCGATCGCAGCGGTCTCGTAGATAGGCATCCCGTCATCGATCAGCACCGGGATCCGTCCGGTGGGATTGAGCTTCAGATAAGCGGCGCTCTTCTGTTCGTCGTTGGCCCGATCGACCAGCTTGAGGGTGAACGGGGCGCCGATCTCGCGCAGCAGCATGTGCGGCATCAGACTGGCATTGCCGGGGAAGTAGTGCAGCGTATACATCGCGGTCGCCTCGAATCGCGCCGAGAGTTTGGCACGGCTTTGCCGGACTATTGTGCCAAGGCTGCGCGCAACGCCGCGACCATCGCATCCGCAGCGAACGGCTTCTGGACCACGACCTTTCCGGCCCAGCGCGCGTCCATGCCGCTCTTGCCATAGCCGGTCGTGAAGACGAAGCGCGCCCCGGCCGCTTCGAGCCGCTCGGCCACCGGATAGACCCGTTCACCGCCGAGATTGACGTCGAGCATGGCAAGGTCCGGCTGCCGCTCGTCGATGCAGATCAGCGCTGCCGCCACCGTTCCGGCATGTCGGATGTCCGCGGCGCCGAGCTCGCCCAGCATGTCCTCGAGCAGAAAGGAGATGATGGCTTCGTCCTCGACGACAAGAACGCTCAAGCCGTCGAGGAGATGTTTGCCGGCATCGGCTTCGGTCATGGCGCCTGCCTACTATCCCGGCAGGGGAATTTCCATCATGCAGTGCACGCCGGACGGCGTGAATTCGAGCAACGGACGTCCACCGAGCTCGTGCGCGATGCTGCGCTCGATCAGGCGCGTACCGAAGCCGCGTTTGTGCGGCATGGTCACCGCCGGACCGCCCTGCTCCCGCCATTCGACGATCAGCCTGGTGCCGTCCACCCGCCAATCGAGCGCGACCGAGCCGGCGGGCGTCGAGAGCGCGCCGTACTTTTGTGCGTTCGACGTCAGTTCGTGCAGCACCATTGCGATCGCAAGCGCGCTTTGCGGCTTGAGCCGCTGCGACGGACCAGAGACTTGGACGGCACTGTTCGCGGAACCGCGAAGCGGCGCGAAGGTGTCGTGGACGATGGTCGCGAAGTCGGCCCATTCCCAGGCGTTGCGGGTGAGCTGGTCATGGACCCGGCTCAGCGCCATCAGCCGGCCTTCGAACGTCTTGTCGCCGGGATTCGTCGAGCCGCGCATGGTCTGCGCCGCCAGCGACTGGATGGTCGCAAGCGTGTTCTTGACCCGATGGTTGAGCTCGTCGATCAGGCCGCGCTGTTGCGCCCCGGCGCGCTTCTGTTCGGTGAGGTCGACCAGCATGTTCACGGCGCCGATGAACTCGCCATCGCTGCCGAAGATCGGAGTCGGATACGGCATGAAAGGTACGCGCGTACCGTCCGGCCGTACCGCGACCGCCTCCGGCCCGACAACAGCGCGACGCTCCTGGATGGCCACGGCCATCGGGCATTGGTCGTGCGGCAGGGGCGTGCCATCCGGCAGGGCGATCTGCCACGAGCCGCACCACTGCTGTTCGCCGAGCGGCGGCGCAAAGCCCCACAGCGCCGCCGCTGCCTGGTTGAAATAAGTGAGCTTGCCGTCGGCATCGGTCGTGTAGACGGCGACGGGCAATGCTTCCATGACGCGACGGCCGATGCGCCGTCCCTCGCGCATCTGGCTCTTCATCTGCGTGAGTTCGCCGATGTCCTGGAAACAACTCACCGCACCGACCAGCGAGCCCTGCTCGTCGAGCAGCGGATCGACATTGACGAGAACGGTCAGCGCCTCGCCGCTTTCCCGCAGCAGGATCATTTCCCGGTCGCGAACAGACTGGCCATCGGCGAGAACTTGCGCCATGGGGGACCGATCGAAGGCAATCGGCGTGCGGCTGGGCTCCTGCAGCGCGAAGGCGGCGTCGAACCGAAACCGCTCGTCGGCGAGAACGGGGGTCCGCCCCCACAGATCGACGGCACGGCGGTTGAATTGAACGATGAGGCCGTCCCGGTCGCAGGTGTAGACGCCGATAGGCAGGTTTTCGACAAGCGAGGCGGGCGAGCGGACGATGCGCTCCAGCGCCAGCGACGCGACCGGTGCAACCCGGGTTGGGCTTTTATCCGCAGAACTGGACATTCAAGATCCCCTACTCGGCGCGCACTATACCCCATCTCGGTAAGCAAAACGCAAAGACGGATGATCGGTTCCGCAATAAGCCATTGAACCATGGGCGAGAATCCCTCGTATTCGTTAACATGGCGCCGGTCCTTTTTTGGTTTCGACATGATTTGCGGCTGGCAGACAACCCAGCATTGCACGCCGCTTTGGCGAAGAGCGATGCAACGATCTGCGTCTATGTTCTGGACACTGAGGCACCGGACGACCGGCGGGAGGGTGCAGCATCGCGTTGGTGGCTTCACCAAAGTTTACAAGCACTTGACCAATCGCTTTCACGTATCGGTGGAGCTCTGGTGCTGCGCCGGGGCAGCCCCGAGCGCATCGTGCCGACGCTGGCGCAAGAATTCGGTGTCGCCAGGGTGTTCTGGAGCCATCGCTATGATCCCCTGGGACGAGGTCAGGACGCGAGCGTCCGAGCGCGACTGACGGCCGCCGGCATAACGACAGAATGTTTCAATAGCTCGCTCTTGTTCGAACCTCGGGATGTGAAGACCGCGGCGGACACGCCGTTCCGGGTTTTCACCCCGTTTTGGCGCGCGACACGGGCGCTGCCGGAGCCCGGCCGCCCCTTGCCGGCACCCAAAGCGCTGCACACACATGACGCCCCAGGCGACCGGTTGGAAGATTGGGCTTTGCTGCCGACCAAACCGGATTGGGCCGGCGGCCTGCGGCGGGCGTGGACGCCGGGCGAGATTGGCGCCCGGCGGCGCCTCGATGGCTTTCTTCGGACCCTGTCGGGCTATGGCGCCGCCCGCGACGTGCCGGCCGCCGAAGCCACGTCGCGCCTCTCTCCGCATCTGCATTTCGGCGAGATTTCGCCCCGGCAAATCTGGCACGCGCTTCGCGGCCGGGAACCCGACAGCGACAAATTCCGCTCCGAGCTCGGCTGGCGGGAGTTCAATCACCACCTGCTGTTCCACCACCCACAACTCCCGGAGGCACCGCTCGACCGCAAATTCTCGGCCTTTCCCTGGCGCAGCGACGCCGTGGGTTTCGCGGCCTGGACGAAGGGGCGCACCGGTTTTCCCATCGTCGATGCGGGGATGCGGCAGCTCTGGACGACAGGTTGGATGCACAACCGGGTGCGGATGATCGCGGCGTCCTTCCTGGTCAAACATCTCGGTATCGACTGGCGGCGCGGGGCGGCCTGGTTCTGGGACACGCTGGTCGACGCCGATCTCGCGAACAACGCCGCGAACTGGCAGTGGGTCGCGGGCTGCGGCGCGGATGCCGCGCCGTTTTTCCGCATCTTCAATCCGGTGCTGCAGGGCGAAAAGTTCGATCCCGATGGCGCCTATGTCCGGCGCTGGATCCCGGAACTGAATAGGATGCCGGATAAATATATCCACAAGCCTTGGGCGGCGCCTTCCGATATCCGCCGCGCGGCGAAAGACTATCCTCAACCGATACTTGACCTCGCGACCGGGCGGCTCCGGGCGCTCGCGGCGTTCCGTTCGCTTTCTTCGCCTTGAAGGCCCCTGCCCGTCCCATTAGGTTCGCTGCGATTCCCTCGACCGCGCTCGGATGGACATAAGAAAAGACGTAGTAGACGCCATCGGCCGCACACCGCTGATCCGCCTCAATCGCGTCAGCGAACTCACCGGATGCGAGATCCTCGGCAAGGCCGAATTCATGAATCCGGGCCAGTCGGTCAAGGATCGCGCGGCGCTGTTCATCGTCGAGGACGCGGTGCGCCGCGGTACACTCAAGCCCGGCGGCGTGATCGTGGAAGGCACGGCGGGGAACACCGGCATCGGACTCGCGGTGGTGGGCAATGCGCTCGGCTTCCGCACGGTGATCGTCATTCCCGATACACAATCCCAGGAGAAGAAGGACGCGTTGCGTCTTCTCGGTGCCGAATTGATCGAAGTCCCGGCCGTGCCCTACGCCAATCCCAACAATTACGTGAAAGTGTCGGGCCGCATCGCGGAGCAGCTTGCGCACACAACGGATGGGGCGGTGTGGGCCAACCAGTTCGACAACATCGCCAACCGGCAGGCGCATATCGAAGGTACCGGTCCCGAGATCTGGCACCAGACGAATGGCCGGCTCGACGGTTTCACCTGTGCGGTGGGCACCGGCGGCACGCTTGCCGGCGTCGCCATCGCGCTGAAGGAGAAGAACCCCAAGCTCAAGATCGCCGCCGCCGATCCGCTCGGTGCGTCGATCTATTCCTGGATCAAGACCGGCGAGCTCACCGCGCATGGGACGTCGATCACCGAGGGCATCGGCCAGGGCCGCGTCACCGCGAACCTGGAGGGTGCGCCGATCGACGACGCCTATGAGATCTCCGACGAAGAGGCGCTGCCGATCATCTTCGACCTGCTGGAGCATGAGGGGCTGTGCATGGGCGGCTCGACCGGCATCAATGTCGCGGGGGCCGTGCGGATGGCAAAGGAGATGGGCAAGGGCCACACCATCGTGACCGTCTTGTGCGACTATGGCACGCGCTATCAGAGCAAGCTGTTCAATCCGCAATTCCTGCGCAGCAAGGGCCTGCCGGTGCCGGCTTGGCTCGCGCGGCCGCGCGAAGCGATCAAGGTGCCTTACGCATGACGACGCCCGCTTCGCCTCTCGTCTCGACGGACTGGCTCGCCAGCCGGATCAACGCGCCGGACGTGCGCGTCATCGACGCCTCCTGGTACCTGCCGCACCTGGACCGCGATCCGCGCGCCGAATACGCCGCGGCGCACATCCCGCGCGCGTTGTTTTTCGACATCGACGACCTGTCGGACGACAAGAGCGAACTGCCGCATATGCTGGCGCCGGCGCCGAAATTCGCCAGCCGCATGCGCAAGCTCGGGCTGGGCGACGGCAACATGATCGTGGTCTACGATTCCGCCGGCGTCTATTCGAGCCCGCGCGCCTGGTGGATGCTGCGCGCCATGGGACACAACGACGTCGTGGTGCTGGACGGCGGGCTGCCGAAATGGCGGCGCGAGGGACGGCCGCTGGAAGACATGAGCGCGCAGCCCTTCGCCCGGCACTTCACGGCGCGGCCGAACAACGCGCTGGTGCGCGACTTCCGCCAGATGAACGCCAATCTGCAGGCCAAAGCGGCGCAGGTGATCGATGCGCGCGGCATTCCCCGCTTCAAGGCCATCGAGCCCGAGCCCAGGCCCGGCGTGCGCGGCGGCCACATCCCGGGCAGCTTGAATGTTCCGTATACGGAGTTGACCGCCGAGGACGGCACCTTGAAGACGCCGGAGGAGCTGCGCGCCGTGTTCGCGGCGCATCGCGTCGATCTGGCCAAGCCCAGCATCACGACCTGCGGCTCGGGCATCACGGCCGCAATCGTCATGCTCGCCATGGCGGTCGCGGGTGCCGGCGACGTGGCGCTGTATGACGGCTCCTGGGCGGAATGGGGCGCCAGCGACGCGCCGGTGGAGACCGGATGAGCCCGGGACGCGAAACCGGCCGGCGCATCCCGATGGTCGTCACCTTTCTGGAGATGACGGCCAAGCCCGCAGCCCTGCCCCCGCCCGCGCCGCGTGGCAAGGTGGCAATGATGCGCGCCGCACATCCGCCAGTGCATTTCTACCGCTATCTCTACGATACGATCGGCGACGCCTATTTCTGGGTGGACCGCCGCAAGCTGAACGACGCGGCGCTGGCCAAGATCGTGCAGGACCCGGACGTCGAGTTGTATGTGCTCTATCTCGACGGCAATCCGGCCGGCATGGCGGAGCTGGACATGCGCGACGCGGCGACCGGCCAGTTGGCCTATTTCGGATTGATGCCGGAAGCGGTGGGGAAACGACTCGGATATTTCTTCCTCTACCATGCGGTGGTGAACGCCTGGGCGCGGCCGATCTCCAAACTGCTGGTCAATACCTGCACGCTCGACCATCCGCGTGCCCTGCCCCTCTACCAGCGGCTGGGCTTCACGGCCTATTCGCGCGAGGACCGCTACATCGAATTGCCATAAAGCCCCGGGTTGGGCAGTCTCCCTCGCGCAAAATGGGGGAAGCGCCAGATGGCGATCATCGACACCGCGCCGGATGCCGGCGTGGAGAAGACCTTGTTCGGGCATCCGATCGGCCTGACCTGGCTGTTCACCACGGAGATGTGGGAGCGCTTTTCCTACTACGGCATGCGTGTGCTGCTGCCGATCTACCTCACCGGCTACCTGCTGCTGCCCGGCCATGCCGAACACGTCATCGGCTACTTCACGATGAAGCACTTCCTGGAAAGCATTCGCGGGCCATTGGGGGTGCAGCCTCTCGAGTCGATGATCTATTCGCTCTACACGGGCTTCGTCTATTTCACACCGCTGATCGGCGGCTTTCTAGCGGACCGTTTCTTCGGCCGCCGCTATACGGTGGTGATAGGCGGCATTCTGATGGCCATCGGCCACTTCATGATGGCGTTCGAGAACTACTTCTTCTTCGCGCTCCTGTTCCTGATCCTGGGCAATGGCGGCTTCAAGCCGAATATCTCCAGTCAGGTCGGCGGTCTCTACAAGCCCGGCGATCAGCGCATCGACCGCGCCTATTCGATCTTTTATGTCGGCATCAACCTGGGAGCCTTCCTGGGCCAGGAATTCGCTGGCAACATCGGCGAGGGGCTTGCCTGGCGCTACGGCTTCGGCTCCGCGGGTGTGGCCATGCTGATCGGCACGATCACCTATCTGTTCGCCATGCGCCAGCTACCGAACGACCGGCCGAGCCGTAAACATGTGGTGGCCGCCGCCGCGCCGCGCACGCCGCTCAGCCGCAAGGATTGGTGGGCCGTTGTACTTTTGTGCCTGTTCTTCATTCCCTGCACGATGTTCTGGGCGACCTACGAGCAATCGGGCAATACCATCGAGTTGTGGACGCGCGACCTGGTCGATCGTTCCGTCGGCGGTCTCTTCACGATCAGCGTCACCACGCTGCAGTCGGTGAACCCCGTGATGATCTTCACCTTCACCGCAGGCGTGGTGGCGCTGTGGTCGTGGCAGGAGCGGCGCGGCAAGGAGCCGTCGATCATCAGCAAGATGGCGATCGGCTGCGCACTGATCGCCCTGTCCTACCTGCTGCTCGCAGGGGTGCAGTATCTCGCGGGACCGACCGGCAAGGTCAATTGGATCTGGGCCATCGTCTATTTCGGTGTGCTCACGGTGGGCGAACTCTATTTCTCGCCCGTCGGTCTGTCGCTATACGCCAAGGCAGCCCCCAAGCAGCTTGGGTCCTTGATGATGGCAGTATTTCTGGCGACGAGCTTCCCCGGAAATCTGCTGGCCGGCTATCTCGGCAGCTATTGGGACGGCATGGACAAGGTGCGCTTCTTCTTGATGATCGCCGCGATCATCGGCGCTACGGTGCCCATCATCTGGCTGTTCAACATTCCGATTCGCCGGATCGTCACGAGCCAGCATGAGAACGATTTGGTGACACCCGAGGCGCCGTATCAGGCACCGCCAGCTTAGCGCACTGCGGCAAGGGCGGCGGAACCAGCAGCAGAACTCGGGTTCAATGCCCGAGGATCTGGCTCAGGAAGAGCTTGCAGCGTTCGTGCCTGGGAGCGGTGAAGAAGGTCTCGGGATCGGCCTCCTCGATGATCTCGCCGGCGTCCATGAAGACGACGCGGTCGGCGACTTCGCGCGCGAAGCCCATCTCGTGGGTCACGCACACCATCGTCATGCCCTCCTTCGCAAGGTCGACCATCACTTCGAGCACCTCGCCGATCATCTCGGGATCGAGCGCCGAGGTCGGCTCGTCGAACAGCATGATCTTCGGGCTCATGCAGAGCGCGCGCGCGATTGCGGCACGCTGCTGCTGACCGCCCGAGAGCTGCAGCGGATGCTTGTGCGCCTGGTCGGCGATGCGCATCCGCTCCAGATGGTGCATCGCGACCTCCTCCGCCCGCTTCTTCGGCATCTTGCGCACCCAGATCGGCGCCAGGGTGCAGTTGTTCAGGATCGACAGATGCGGGAAGAGGTTGAACTGCTGGAACACCATGCCGACCTCGCGCCGGACGGTGTCGATGTTGCGGACGTCGCGCGTCAGCTCCGTGCCGGCAACGACGATGCGGCCCTCGTCGTGGGTCTCCAGCCGATTGATGCATCGCACCAGCGTCGACTTGCCCGAGCCCGATGGGCCGCACACCACGATCCGCTCGCCGGGCTTCACGCGCAGCGTGATGTCCTTGAGGACGGCGAACTGGCCGAACCATTTGCTCACGCCGTCGAGCGTGATGATGTCGCCGTCACTCATCGCCGGTCCCCTTCCGCGAGTTGCGTCTCCAGATGCGCCGAATAGCGCGACATCGAGAAACAGAATGCCCAGTAGATCGCCGCCGCGAAAAGATAGCCCGTCACCGCGGTGTTCGGCCCGGCCCAGTCCAGATCGCTCGAGCCGGTCTGGATCACGCCCAGCAGGTCGAAGAAGCCGATGATCGACACCAGCGATGTGTCCTTGAACATCGAGATCATGTTGTTGACGATGCCCGGCAGCACGATCTTGAACGCCTGGGGCAGGATCACGAAGGTCGTGGCGCGCCAATAGCCGAGGCCCAGCGCACCGGCGCCTTCATATTGCCCGCGCGGCAGCGCCTGCAGGCCGGCGCGCACGACCTCCGCCATATAGGCGGCGTTGAACAGCGCGATGGCGATCAGGGCGCGGGCGAGCTTGTCGAACTCCAGGCCCTCGGGCAGGAAGAGCGGCAGCATGGAGCTGGCGATGAACAGCACGGTGATCATCGGCACGCCGCGCCAGACCTCGATGAACACGACGCAGAAGATGCGCACCACCGGCAGGGTCGAGCGCCGCCCCAGCGCGAGGATCACGCCCAGCGGCAGCGACGCGACGATGCCGACCGCGGCGACGACCAGCGTGAGCAGCAGCCCGCCCCAGCGCTCCGTCGAGACCACGGGAAGACCGAACCAGCCGCCGGTGAGCAGCACATAGGACGCCAGCGGATAGACCGTGAGCATCGCCGCGCCCGCCCATCCCTTATGGGGGATTCGCGGGATCATCAGCCAGGCAAGTCCGGCCGCCCCTAGCGTGTAGACGACGTCGGGGCGCCAGCGCTGGTCGAAGTCGTAGAAGCCGTAAAGGATCTGGCCCATACGCTGGGTGATGTAGGGCCAGCACGCACCGGTCGCGTTGGCGCAGGCCTCGCGCGTGGTGCCCGCCCAGGTCGCGGAAAAGAACGCCCAGTTCAGCAGCGGCGGAATCGTCCAGGCCAGCAGCGCGAGAATGAGCAGCGTCAGGACCGAATTGAACACGCTAGAGAACAGGTTGGCGCGCAGCCAGCCGACGGGCCCGACATGGAGAATGGGCGGGGCGCGGAAGGCGATCATCCCAGCCCCTCCAGCGCATGGGCGCGGTTGTAGAGATTCATCAGCGCCGAGGTGACGAGGCTGAGCGCCAGATAGATCGCCATGGTGAGGCTGAGGATCTCGATCGCCTGCCCCGTCTGGTTCAGCACCGTGCCCGCGAACACCGCGACGAGGTCGGGATAGCCGATGGCGATGGCGAGCGAGGAGTTCTTGGTCAGGCTCAGATATTCGCTCGCCAGCGGCGGGATGATGACCCGCATCGCCTGTGGGATCAGCACCAGGCGCAGCGCCAGCCCGCGGCGCAGGCCCAAGGCTTCCGCGGCCTCCCGCTGGCCGCGCGCCACCGACACCAGCCCGGCGCGCACGATCTCGGCGATATAGGCGGCCGTATAGATCGACAGGGCGATGGTGAGGCCTGCAAGTTCCGAGTTGATCTGCAGGCCGCCCTCATAGGAGAAACCGGCAAGCTGCGGCCAGCTCAGCGCGAAAGGCACGCGCTCGACGAACAGCGCCAGCGCCGGCAGTCCGATCACCAGCAGGGGCGCCGCCCACCATATCGTGGGACGCCGCCCCGTCTTGCGTTGGAGACGCTGTGCCCAGCCGTACAGCGCGAAGAACACCGCAAGGCCCACAGCCAGCGCCAGGACGACCAGCCACGAGCCGGGCGCGAAGATCACTTCGGGGACATAGACGCCGCGGTTGTTGAGGACGATCCACGACCCCAGCGCGAGGCTGTCGCGCGGTCCAGGCAGGGTCTGCAGGACGCCGAAATACCAGAATACCACCTGCAGCAGCAGCGGAATATTCCGCAGGGTCTCGACATAGACGGTGCACAGCTTGGCGACGAGCCAGTTGCCCGAGAGCCGCCCGATGCCGACAACGAAGCCGATCAGCGTCGACAGGACGATCGAGACCGCCGAGACGACCAGCGTGTTGACCAGCCCGACCCACATCGCCTGGCCGTAGCTCGATTCCTCCGTATACGGAATTAATACCTGCGAGATGCCGAAGCCGGCCGTATGCCCGAGGAATGCGAAGCCCGAGGCGACGTGCCGGCGGCTCAGCGCACCGATCGCGTTGTGCGCCAGCCAGAGGCCGACCGCGGCGATCGCGACCAGCGCGAGCGCCTGGAGCGCGATGCCCTGCCATCTGGTGTCGCGCCACCAGGCGTGGCGTGCACGTGGACGAGCCATGCTTAGCGGATCGGCGGCGCGTACATGATCCCGCCCTTGTTCCACAGATTGTTGAGCCCGCGCGGCAGCTTGAGCGGCGTGTTCAGCCCGACGCCGCGCTCGTAGATCTCGCCGTAATTGCCCAGCCGCTTGACGATGCGATAGGCCCAGTCATTGGCCAGGCCAAGCTCCTGGCCGAAGGCGCCTTCCTTGCCGAGCAGGCGGCGAATCTCCGGCGAGGTGGAGTTCAACTGGGCGTCGACATTCCTCGAATTCACGCCGAGCTCTTCGGCATTGACCAGTGCGAACAGCGTCCAGCGGCACAAATCGCCCCATTGCTGGTCGCCATGGCGCACCGCAGGTCCGAGCGGCTCCTTGGAGATCGTCTCGGGCAGCAGGATGTGATCGGCGGGGTTCTTCAGCTTCAGCCGGTCGCCGGCGAGCCCCGAGCGATCGGTGGTGGCCGCGTCGCAGCGGCCCGCGTCGTAAGCCGCGATATATTCCGAGGCCTTCTGGTAGACGAGGATCTTGTATTTGAGCTTGTGGGCGCGGAAGAAGTCCGCCGCGTTCAGCTCGCTGGTCGTGCCGGTCTGGGTGCACAGCGTGGCGCCGTCGAGCTTCAGTGCGCTGTTCACCCCCAGCGACTTGCGCACCATGAAGCCCTGGCCGTCATAGAAATCGACGCCGATGAATTCGAGACCTTGGGCGACGTCGCGGTCCATCGTCCATGTCGTGTTGTGGGACAGGATGTCGAACTGCCCCGCCTGCAACGCCGTGAAGCGTTCGGCGAAGGACACCGGCACGAAGCGGACCTTGTTCGGATCGTTGAAGATCGCCACCGCCACGGCGCGGCAATAATCCACGTCGATGCCGGTCCAGTTGCCGCGCTGGTCGGGGTTGGAGAAACCGGGCTGTCCTTCGCTCACGCCGCAGCGCAGAAAGCCGTTCTTGCGAACGTTGTCGAGCGTGCCGGCCTGGGCGGTCGAGGCGAGCGCCAGGGCCGCCACGAGGCCGAGGAAAAACAGACGCAATTTCAACGATGTCCCCCAATGACAAGCCGGTTCGCCACATTGCGGCGCAGACCGGAGCGCGCTACTTGAATCGAAGCCTAACAGGCAATTCGCGGATTTGGGAGCGTTCTTCACGTGGCCGAGCATACCGACAGCAAAGAGACCCGGCTTACCAGCGCCGGGCGCGAGAGCGCCGCGCATTTCGGCGTGGTGAACACGCCGGTCTACCGCGCCTCGACCATTCTGTATCCCGATATGGCGGCATTGGACGCGCACGCCCTGCCGTTTTCCTACGGCCGGAAAGGCAATCCGACTCTGCGCAGCCTCGAAGAGGCCGTGAGCATGCTCGAGGGCGCGGCAAAGACGGTGTTCGTCGGCTCCGGCCTGCAGGCCGCGGCAACCGCGATCATGACGGTGTGCAGCGCGGGCGACCACCTGCTGATGGTGGACAGCTGCTATGGTCCGACGCGCGCCTTCTGCGACAAGATGCTGAAGCGCTATGGAATCGAGACCACCTATTACGATCCGCTGATCGGCGACGGGATCGCGTCCTTGTTTCGGCCGAACACCCGGGCCGTGTTCTGCGAAAGCCCGGGTTCGCTGACCTTCGAAGTCCAGGATGTGCCGGCGATCGCCGACGCGGCGCATGCGCGCGGCGCGGCGGTGCTGCTGGACAACACCTGGGCCACGCCGCTGCTCTATCCGGCACTGGCGCGCGGCGCCGATCTGTCGATCCAGGCGGTGACGAAATATATCGGCGGCCATGCCGATGTGATGATGGGCTACGTCGCGACAAGCGAGCGCTACGCATCTCGCCTTGTCGACTTCCACAACACGATGGGATTCTACGTCAGCGGCGACGACGCCTTCCTCGCCCTGCGCGGATTGCGCACGCTGGCGGTGCGCCTCAAACGCCATCAGGAGACCGCAACCGCCCTCGCGCATTGGCTCGCGGAGCGGCCGGAGGTCAGCCGCGTGCTCTATCCCGCATTGGCGGACGACCCGGGAAACGCGATCTGGCGGCGCGATTTTCGCGGCGCCAGCGGCCTGTTCGGCGTCGTGCTGAAACCCGCGCCGAAGAAAGCTGTGGATGCCATGATCGACGGCCTCCAGCATTTCGGGCTCGGCTTCTCCTGGGGTGGGTATGAAAGCCTGCTGGTGCCGTCCGAAATCCACCGCAGCGCGACCAAATTCGCCGCCCCCGGGCCCTTGATCCGCATCCACGCGGGATTGGAGGATCCGGCGGACCTGATCGCGGATTTGACGGCTGGCTTCGGCCGGCTGAAGGCGGCAACATGATAGACCTTCTCTCCCCGACCGACTTCGTCTCCCAGGTGGCGTTCAACGACGACGGGCTCGTGCCCGTCATCGCACAGCGCGCGCTGACCGGAGAGGTCTTGATGTTCGCCTGGATGAACCGCGAGACGCTGGAGCGGACGCTGCGGACCGGCGAGGTCACCTATTGGTCGCGCTCGCGCCGCAAGGTCTGGATCAAGGGCGAAGAGTCCGGTCATACGCAGCGCCTGGTCGAGGCCTGGATCGATTGCGACGGCGACGTGCTGCTGATGAAGGTCGACCAGATCGGTCCCGCCTGCCACACCGGCGCGCCGAGCTGTTTCTATCGCCAGGCAAAATTCGAGCCGAAGCCCTGAGATGATCCAGGCATCTTGCCATTGCGGCCTGATTACGCTGGAGATCGAGGCGGCGCCGTCGGTCGTCACGGACTGCAACTGCTCGATCTGCCGCCGCTATGGCGCGCTCTGGGCCTATTATGCACCGAAGCAGGTCCGCGTCCGGTCGGGCGGCGCGGACACCGAGACCTACATGTGGGGCGACAAGTCCCTCATGTTCCATCGCTGCCCGGTCTGCGGCTGCGTTTCGCATTGGAGCGCGGCCGATCCCGCGTTGGGCCGCATGGGCGTCAACGTGCGGCTCATGCCGCCGCAAATTCTGGCCAAGGCGCGCATCCGGCATCTCGATGGCGCCGTGACAGAACAATACCTGGATTGACGGCTCAAGCCTTGAGCGAAGCCTTGCGGCGCTGGCTCGCCTCGTGGCGGCGATCGGCCGGCGGCGCGATGTCGTGCGGATAGACATGGACGAACAGGGCGGTCGACAAGCCAAGCGCGACGCCGATCACCGCGGCGAGCAGCCAATCCGACTCGGCGGCGGACAGGACGAGGCCGCCTCCCAACAAGCCGCTGATCGTGAAAATCGTCCGCTTGCGCATGTCCGGCTCCTCGAAGCCTAGCCCTCAAATATGCTCCGCAAATGCGCATTCAAGAAGCGGTTCTGCGGATCGAGTTTTTGCCGCAAAGCACGGAAATCCTCGAATTTCGGATAGAGTTCCGCGAACTCGTCGCGTGTCCTTGTATGGCGCTTGCCCCAGTGCGGGCGGCCTTCGACAGTCCGGAAGACGCTTTCGCACATGTCGAACAGCCGCGACGTGTTCACCCGGTGATATTGGTGGACGGCGATTGTGGCGCTTTTGCGCTGGTAGAACGGGCTGATCCAGACATCGTCCGCCGCCACGGTGCGGAATTCGATGGGGAAGCCCGTGTTGATGCGGCGTTTGCGGATCTCCGCGACGATCTTGCGGATCGTCTCCGGCCCCTTCTCGTACGGCACGGCATATTCCATCTCGTTGAAGCGCGTCGTGCGCGGGCTGGGCAGGATCTCGTGGCTCCAGCGCACCCGGTCCCCGGCGCTCATTCCGCTGGAGAACAGCCGATGTGCCGGACGCAGCAGGAACGGCGCGTAGGGCAGGACCTCGTTGATCCATTCGAACATGTTCGCATCGGCGGCCCGCTTCTCGCCGCGGGCGCGCATGTATTCGGCCGGCCGCGGCTCCGGTGCGGCGGCGTCGCTCTCGTTGAGGGCTTTGCACACGGCGACATCCGAATAGGGAAACCAGAAGAATTCGAAATGGCGGTTGCCGGCGATGAGGCTTTCGAGCTTGTCCCACAATTCGTCGATCGGCAGCAGGAAGTTCTTCTCCGCCAGCTTGTAGACGGGGCGGACATTCATCGCGATCTCGACCATCACGCCCAGCGCGCCCAGCGAGCAACGGCCCGCGGCGAAGATCTCGGGATTCTCGTCCGGGGCGCAATGGATGATCTCGCCGCTCGCCAGCAGCAGGCGGAAGCCCGCGACCTCCGAAGAAAAGCTGCCCATGGTCGGGCCGGTGCCGTGCGTGCCGGTGCCCACGACGCCGCCGATGGTCTGGCGGTCGATGTCGCCCATGTTCTTGAGGGCACAGCCCAGCGGATGGATGAGCGGCCCGATCTCCCACAGATGTGTCGCGGCGCCGAGCGTGGCGATCTGCCTGTCCGGATCGAAACCCTGCAGCCCCGTGAAAGCGGCAAGGTCGATGATGGTGCCGGAGGTCTCGTTCAGGGGGGTAAAGGAATGCCCGGCGCCGGGGACACGCACCGGCGCGGCGCCGGTGCGTATGGCGGCCGCCAGTTCGAGCTCGTTCTTGGGCGCGACGACGGCCTGCGGCTTGCAGACCACGCCGCCCGACCAATTGGACCACTTACCGCCGACGATTTTCATGAAGACGCACCGCGTTTGCCGGCGGGCGTTTTACGCCACATGACGCCGCCGTCAATCTTGCTTTTGCCGCCGAAGGCGCTTTGCGCCTCTTCGCCCCGTCCCTCCAGGAAAGCCGGACGGCCTCAGATATCCGCGAACTTCGGGGCTCGCTTCTGCAGGAAGTGGTCGACACCCTCCTTGAAATCCGGCCATTCGAAGCTGGGCGGCATCTCGGCATCGGCGGTCTCCAGGGCCTCGCCGAATTTCTGGAAATAGGATTTCCAAACCTGCGCCTTCATCACTGCCATGGAGCGCGGCGAGACGGTGTCCGCCAGCAGGCGGGCATAGGCCATCACATTGTCCATGAAGGTCTCGGCGGCGAAGACCTTGTTGACGAGGCCCATCTCCTTGGCTTCCTGCGGCGAGAATTTGCGCGCGGAGAGCAGGATGTCGAGCGCGTTGGCCGGGCCGATCAGGCGCGGCAGCAGCCAGGAGATCCCATGCTCGGCGATCAGGCCGCGTTGTGCGAAGGAGGTCGTCAGCACCGCTTTGTCGCTCACGAAGCGTAGATCGGCATAAAGCGTCATGATCAGCCCGATGCCCGCGCAAGGCCCATTGATCGCGGCGATGACGGGCTTCTTCGTCCGCAGGAAATAGGCAAAGCGCTTCATGTCGGCGAAGTCCTCGTCGAGGCTCGGGCCGTAGGGCGACTTGAAGCGTGGCGCGAGCTGCGCGTCGGCCGGCGGCAGCGCCTCCTGCGCGCCGGAAGATTGGATATCCTGGAGCAGGACCATGTCGGCGCCGGCACAGAAGCCCCGCCCTGCCCCGGTCAGCACAATCACGCGGATCTCGGAATCTTCCGCTGCGTCAGCAAAGGCATGTTTGAGGCTCGTCGCGAGCTGGTCGTTATAGGCATTGAGCCGGTCTGGACGGTTGAGCGTGACGGTCGCGACGCGATCCTGCACGGCGTAGAGAATGTCCGGGTAGCTGGCCATATGTTCCTCCCATTCTTGTTCTGGCCCGCATCAAAGCACGATGCGGAAAATCCGCCACGTGAAACTGTTCTCTGCATCGACCGTCAAGCGCGGGCGGCCAGTTGCTCGGCCAGTTCGCGCAGCGCGGCGGCCTTCTTGCGGCGCAGGATGTCTATCGCCGTCTTGCCGGTCCCGTCCGGGATATCGCCCCGCGCCCCGTAGCGTACGACCATCGCGATATGCCCCGCGTCGCTGTTCTTCTTGAGCATGTAGTGCAGCGCCGTCATGCCGTGTTTGTCGCGCCAGTTCGGATCGGCGCCGGCCTTGAGCAGTTCCTCCGCGGGTCCGAACTGGCTCCATTTCACGGCCCCGAGGAAGGGGGTCGTTTCCTCGGCTATCTGCTCGAGATCGGCACCGTATTTCACCAGAAGGCGGATCGCCGGAAGATCCTTGTTGAACGAGGCGGCCCATAAGGAATGGTTCGGCGATGCGCCGCGCTCCAGGAGGAATTCCGCCAGCGCAAGGTTCCGGCCGTGGGCGATCGCGTACCACACCGGCGTTGCCTGCCAGTCGCCTTCGGTGAAGGCCGCCGCATCGATGTCGAAGCCATGCCGCAGCAGCCCCTCGGCTGTCCTGAGACTATCCTTCTCCCGGCCCTTCGCCGGTCTTCGGCCGCAGCAGAGGTGCAGCCAATTGCGTCCGCGCCGGTCGCGAAACGCCAGAAGTGCGGGATTTTCCTTAAGGCCGTTGTCGACGGCTGTGGCGTCAAACGCTTTGACCGATACCAGCATTGCCGTCTTGGAGATCATGTGCCGCTCCTTCTGCCGCAAGTTTCGCCGGTCCCTTGAGCGCCCACAAGCGCCATGGTCGGATGGCGAAAACGCCTCAGGGAAACGCCGCCATGACGTACCGCACCATCCTGTTCGAGACCGTCGAACCCGCCATCGCCCTGCTCACCCTGAACCGACCGGAGCGGATGAACGCCTACACCAATGCGATGTGCGCGGAGATCGCCGAGGCGCTGCACGCCTATATGGAGGATGACGGCCTGCGTTGCCTGGTCCTGACGGGCGCGGGGCGCGGTTTCTGCTCGGGCGGCGATGTCGCCGGCGCGCCGGCCGAAGGCGAAGAGAAGCGCACATCGTATCGCAGCAAGCAGATGGGCCCGGCACAGGAGATGCGCGCAGGGATGCACCGTGTGATTGCTGCGTTGCATCGCATGGACAAGCCCGTGGTCGCGATGATCAACGGCGCGGCCGTTGCCGGCGGCCTGACGCTGGCCTGTGCCTGTGACGTCCGCATCGCGGCCGACACCGCCAAGCTCGGCGATACCTCCGGCAAGTTTGCGCTTCTGCCCGACGAGGGTGGCGCGTGGTTCTTTCCCCGGATGATGGGCCTCGATCGCGCGCTCAAAATGTCCCTGCTCAGCGAAGTCTATGACGCGGCGGAGGCGCTGAAACTTGGCCTTGTCACCGATGTGGTGCCGGCTGCGGAACTCAAGGACCGTACCCTGACGCTTGCGCGCGCCATCGCCGGCCGCGCGCCCCTGGCCGTCCGGCTGGCGAAGAACATGATGCGAAAGGGTCTCGATTCGTCCTTGGAGACTTCGCTCGACGACGCGGCGCTGTCGGTGATGATCGCCAATCCGAGCCAGGATGTGCGCGAAGGCATCGCGGCTTTCTTTGCCAAGCGTGCCGCGAAATTCGAGGGCCGGTGAGGCTGCTAGGGCGTCGGGGAGATGTGGCCGGCGCTGATCCAGGCAACGGCGTTGGCACGTCCCAGCGTTGCCAGCGCTTGCGTCTTGTGGGCGGCAGGCGGCGCCGGCTGGGCCACGTCCTGGGTGATGACCACGTCATCCTGGCCGGCGGCATTGGCGCCCGCCAGAAGGCCTGCAGCGCCCAGCGGCGCCAGAATCGCAACGGCGCCTGAAATCATCAGTCCCCTTCCCAGTCGCGAGATGCCGTATGCCACGATGAACTCCATTGCCGTTCGTTCCATGAGAACGGCGGGAGCGGCGGCTTGTTTCCGTGCGACGGAAAATATTCTGCGGTTTTCAAGGGGCGGGTACGAACAAGGCGATCAAAAGATCGAACAGAAGAGCAGCTGCCAGCAAAAGCCCAACCTCGGCGAAGATACGGCCCGGCGAATTCTCTTCCGCAAAATGCCCGACATCCGCCGATTCTTCCATCGCGTCGGTCGGCTCCGGCAGTTCGGACGCCCCATTGCGATCTCGGATGTCCAGCGCGGTGAAGATACGCCAATCGGCGTTGTGCAGACCCCGGCCCATGTCACGCAGCCTCCTTAGTGCTGCCGCTGGGATAGGACGATGGGGCGTAGCAATTCGATGGCGATCGCGGCGGACTTCCATAAAAGCCTGCATTCCGGCCCGCCGCGCCCCCGGCGTTTTTATTTCCCGCCGTGCAAAGCCGTCTCGATTTCCTATGCGGCAGCTTCTACCTCGGAGACACACCAAGGCGAGGCCTTTCCTTGCGGTATGTGGCAGTGAGTTTGCCGGGCATATTCATCGCACCCGTGCTGTTGCTCTCTTCGGTCCGGACGGCGGATATCGATTCGCCCGAGCCGCGGCGCAGCTTCTGTCTCCGCGTCCTGGAGAGAATGCCGGGCCTGGCCCCGCGCCGAACGTCCCCCAAGAGGAGAATCCCATGAGCATCGCCTTCCGGATGCCGCCTGCGCCCGATGCCGGCGAGCGCGACGTCGCCGGCGCCTACAACCAAGCCGGCGGGAAATACGTCGAATATGCCGACGGCAATCCCTAGAAGCTTTTCGTCTTCGGCGGCCAATATGCCTATGGCGATCGCGAGACCTGGAAGCTGCTGGACGGCAAATTGCGAGCTTTGCGTGCCGCGGGCCGGACAGCCTTGAGCGTGCTCGACCTCGGCTGCGGGCCGGGAACCTGGCTCCGCCGCGTCGTCACCCATGCGCTGGGCCTCGGCTTTTCGGAGATTCGCGCGCGCGGGATCGACGTCGCCGATGCGCAGGTGCGCCGCGCGGCCGGCCTGGCGCGCACGCTTTGCGCCGAGCCCGGCGTCGCGCTGCGCTTCCAGGTGTGCGACATCCGCCGGCGCTTCGAGGAAGCCGATGCGGGCGTCGATCTCTGCCTCTGCCTCTACGCCGTGCTCAATCACGTGCCGCGGGCCGACCTTCCGGGGGTGATCGCCGAGGTCGCGCGCGTGACCCGGGGCGACGTCATCACGACGGTGCGCGCCGCCGGCAGCACGCCCACCATCTTCATCGGCCCCGTCGCCTCGGCACGCCGCTTCCGGCAGGACAACCGGACCGACCGGTTCGAAGCGGATCTCGAGGGCGGGCGGCATGCCGTCTTCAATGTCCACCTCTTCGGCGCCGCCGAACTGGAAGAGTTGGTGTCGGCGCATTTCGACGTCGAAGACCTGCGCGGGCTCGATCTTTTCCATGGCCGCTTCGCCAGCGATCCGCGCTGGAATCCCGAGACGATGCAGGCGACCCCGGGCTTCTGCTCGGAGCTGGAGCGGATGGAATCGCTCTATTGCCGCGATCCGGGATTCATCGACCACGCGACCCATCTGCTGCTCGTGGCGCGGCGCAAGGGCTCTTCCCATGACTGAGCGTCCCGGCTTCACCATCTATCGCGACGCCTTCGGCCATTGGTGCGCGCGCCGCGCAGATGGGCTCGTCGGCGGCACGTTCCGCGAGCGCGAGGCAGCGCTTCGCTTCGTCCGCCATGAAAGCCGCGGCGCCATGATGCCGGCGATCATCGATCGGGATCCGCTGCGCTGGTGAACCCGGCGTGGCTCGAACACGCAACCTGCCGCTTAGAAGGCGGCTGCTCTATCCAGTTGAGCTACGGGTCCCTGGCGACCGAATCTAACATGATTCAGGATGGGGCGGCGCGGACCGGACGCTAATGCGTCCAAGGCTCCTTGCGGTCGACGCGGAAATTGTCGGAATAGGCTTTCGCCTTGGCCAAGGGTCTGTGCGGCTCGAACACCTGATAGGGAATCGCGTTCTTATCCGCGTAAGCCACGGCCTCTTCCACCGTGTCGAAGTCGAGCTGCACCTGCTGGCGCATGTCGCGCGAACTGGTCCAGCCCATCAGCGGATCGGGCGCCTTTGCGGTCTCCGGCTCGTATTCCAGCAGCCACTGCTTGGTGCGGGCCTTGCCCGACTGCATGGCATTCCTTGCCGGCTGATAGATGCGCGCACGCATGACGTCACCACTCCATATTTCCACCGCGACCTGGCAGGCATGCCAGCCGCAGCGGAGGCTGGTCGGGGCGGCGGGATTCGAACTCGCGACCCTTAGCTCCCAAAGCTAATGCTCTACCAGGCTGAGCTACGCCCCGATCCGGACGCTGGTGAGATACCGGATGCTCCCGCTCGCGGCAAGCACGCCCCGGCGCTCAGTCCACATCGTGGAATATGTCGGCGTGGACACGGTCGCCGGGCTTGATGCCCAAATCCCGGGCACGGCCGCCATTGATCTCCAGCACGGCGCGAACCGGCTCGGCGGACGGAATCGTCTCGGTCGAGAACGGCACCGCATTCGGCTCGACCGACGAGACCGTGCCGTCGGCGCGGATGAACACCATGTCGAGCGGCAGCGGCGTGTTCTTCATCCAGAACGACACCCGGGCCGCCTGGTGGAAATCGAACAACATGCCCGCATTGGCCGGCAGATCCCTGCGGAACATCAGGCCGCGCTCTTGCGAGGCTGCGTCGGCCGCGACCTCGACCGTAAGCGCTTTGGCGCCGCTGGCCGTCTCGATCCGGATCGTTTCGACAGGCAGGCCGGGCCGCAGCCCCATGATGGAGGCGCAACCGCCAAGAGACAGAGACGCGATCAGTCCAAGGACCGCCAAGCGCATTTTGAGCTCCCCCGAGCTTTTATTTTGCCAAAGTCTGCCGCATCGCGCGCTGAAGCGCAAAGATTCCGAATTGCGGCACCCAATGGGCGACGGCGCGATAGTCGCCGCGCCACCAGCTCGGGCGGTGCAGATTGGTCTCGATATGGTCCAGGGCGCTGCCCAGCAGGGCATCGTCATGCGCCGCCTCCGCCAGCGCCAGCAGGGCCCAGCCACGGCTGAAATTGAGCGCGTAGTGATGCGCTTTGCGCGGTGCGGTGATGGGCTCGAGCGCCCTCAGCCGGCCGCCAGCCCGCGCCATCACGGCGGCGATGTCCGCACCGCCTGCCCGGACCAGCAATTCACAGAACATCGGCGTCACCGCCATGAAGTCCGGCCAGTCCTCTTCCTCGGACTCCGCCGGCAGCCGGTCGAGATGGAGCGCGAGCGCGCCGGCCGCTTCGCGCACGACGGCCGTCAAATCGGGGCGTCCTTCGACCTCGGCATAATCGAGCAGGTTGAGCAGCGCCCAGCACGGATTGGCATATTCGCGCGCGAAAGGATCGGTCGTCCTCCCCCGGTATTGCGCCACCAACGAGGCCGCAACGTCGCGCGCCATGAAAGTCAGCCGTGTCGACCCGGTCACCCGCCGATCCTCCAGCGCCAGACGCAGGAACCAGGCACGGCCATAGGGCATTTCGAATTGCGGCCGGGCCGCCAGGTCTGCGGCCTCGAGCGCCAGCTTGGCCGGCATCAAGACGCCGTCGATGATGCCGTCATATCGGCCGTCGCCTGTGGCCGCGCGGCAGGCCAGCAAGGCCCAGATCGCATGGCAGGCGGAATGCCAGTCGATGCAGCCGTGGAAAGCGGGGTGGATGGTATCGTGGCGCTGGACATTGCGCGCCGGCACCTGCGCCAGCAGCGTCATCCAATGTGGAATTTCAGACTGGAACGCGCGGAAACGCGCCGCGACGTCGGACATGGGACCACCGGGGTTGGAACTTCGATCCGGTCAAGGATCGATGAGAGTGACCTCGGCCGCAAGCTCGCCCTTCGGACCCGCGCCGGTCCGGACCTGGACCCGCTGGCCCTGGCGCAACTCACGGATGCCGGAGCGGCGGAGCGTCTCCATGTGGACGAAGACATCCGCGGTGCCGGCGCCTCGCGACACGAAACCATAGCCCTTGCCGCGGTTGAACCACTTCACCGTCGCTTCGAAAGCCTCGCCGGAAGGTTCGGCAGTGTAGCGGCTGGGCCGCGGATTGACTGCCGGGACCGCCTGGGCCGTGGAATTGTCGAGCGAGATCAGCCGCCGGGCCTGCAACCCGCGTGGACCCTGCACCGCCTCGCACACCACGCGCGCCCCTTCATAGGCGGCCTTGAAGCCGGATTGCCGCACGCAGGTCTGATGCAGCAGGATGTCGCCCTCGATCCCGCTGCTCGGCCGGATGAAACCATAGCCCTTGTTGAGGTCGAACCACTTCACCAGTCCCATGACCTCAAGGGCCCCGCCCTCAATGCCTCCAGTGCCTGCTCCCAATGTCATGCTGCGCCCCATGCCAGAAACGATGAATTGGGCTAGAGAGGTCTCGCGCCCGTCCGGAATCTGTCACGGCGAGGCGGCATCGGGGTATCCCTCAAACAGGGGGGTAGGAACTCCCATGTTGCAACCGGCAGGCGGGAGCGGATTGCATGGATTTCACCGGGCGCTACGTCATGACCGCACCGCCCGAGCGCGTTTGGGAGGGGATTAACGACCCCGCCGTGCTCAAAGCCTGCATCCCGGGCTGTGAGCAGCTCGACAAGCTCAGCCCGACGGAATTCGCGGCCGCCGCCAAAGTCAAGATCGGCCCGGTCAGCGCAACTTTCAAGGGAAAAGTCATGCTTTCGGATCTGGATCCGCCGCGCCGGCTTGTCCTGGCTGGCGAGGGCCAAGGCGGCGTGGCCGGCTTTGCCCGCGGCGGCGCCCTGGTGACGCTGACACCGGAGGGTGACGGCACTCTCCTCACCTACACGGCCAAGGCGTCGGTCGGCGGCAAGCTGGCGCAGATCGGGCAGCGCCTGATCGACGGCGCCGCGAAGCAGATCGCCGACGATTTCTTCAAGCGCTTCGCCGCCCAGCTCGAAACACCGATTGCGCTCATGCCCGATCCCGAGGTCGAAACCGCGGCAGCCCTCGCGGTCGCCACGGCGCCGGCGCCGATGGTCGCCGAGCCCGTCCGCCGCGGCCTCTCGCCGAAGATATGGGTCGGCGGCCTTATCGCGGCGATCGCGGTTTTGCTGCTGGTTTTTTTGTCGACACATTAGCGACGGGCGTCTTTTTCTCGGGCTTCGTCGCCGGCTTCCTGAACAATGCGTCGAGATCGAGCAAGTCGTCGTTCTGCGGCGCCTTGCGCTCGCTGAGCAGCTCGCCGCCGGTGGCCCAGTTGTCGCGATCATGTTCCTGGATCAGCACCTGCGTCGCGCCGCGCTCGAGTTCGAGGATTTCAGTGACCGCATCGGTGATCGCGACGGCCAAGCGGCGGCGTTTCTCCAGCGGCCTGCCGACGGCGATATGGACGGTTACGAAAGGCATGTGACACTCCCTGTCGGGCAGGAGCATAGCAGCGCTCGACGCCGCTGCCGCGCCGCCCGTGACTCCGGCTACGCCATTTCGCCCCAAAAGGATATCGCCATGGCCACGGATGGTGCGCAGGTCACGACCATCGAAGGCCTCGCCCAAGGCGGCAAGCTGCCTCCTGTGCGGGAGGCGTTCCGCAAATATCCCGGACTGCGATGCGGCTTCTGCACGCCCGGCATGATCGCGACCGCGGTCGACACAAGAAGCGGCATAGGCGCATCGCTCGCCGCGTCCGCCTACTTCTTCTTGGCCGGCCGATGCGGGTTCGCCGGCTGCAGAGCCGTGACGGCCATGGGATGCTCGGTCACGACCGTCGTCGAATCCGCCGGCAGCAATTCCTTGATCCGCTTCGCGAGCACGCTTTGCGGCAGCTTGTCGGGGAAATGGCTGAGATCGGCGCCGAAGGACGATGACGGCAGGTTGTGGCAGTTGAAGCAGCCGGCCTGGGTCGCGTTGTCGCCGAACGGGTCGTAGCCCGTCGAGCCCGACTGCATCCACGTCTCCATCATCGTGTTGGCGAGGTGCGGGAAGCCCACCGGCTCGCCATAGGGCAGGCCCGGCTGCTGCGTCTGGAAAATCTGCACCCGGAAATCCTGGGTCGGCGCCAGCGTGCCGCGCACCCAGAGGGAACCGATCATCTTGTAGTTCTGCCACACCCCGGTCATCTGCGGCATGAAGGTCGCGTTGAGGCAGGCGACGTTGCCGCCGCTGTTCGAGGCGCTCTCCGGCGGGCCGTCGGGGATGGTCGTGCAGTTCACGGTGCTGGCGCCGCCGGGCGGCAGATAGTCCGTGCGGCAGATGTTCACCGGCTTGTAGATGAACAATTTCTGCGTGAGATAGTATTTCGGGTTGGCGTTGCATTGCGGACTGGTACCCGAGACCTCGCAGATCTGCGACGTCATCACGCCCTGCCCGGCCGTCGCCGGATTGAAGAACGACCAGGATGTGCCGAGCGGCGATTGGGCCGCGATCGGCGTATCGCCCTGCGGCAGGCAATCGGGATCGTTCGCGACATGCTCGAACGAGGCCCAGATCCATTCGCCGTGGGTTTGCGTCTTCTGCACGATGTGCATGCCGACCAGACCGAAGCGGCCGTCGCAGTAGAATTGCGCCGCCGGGCAATTCGCGGGCGAGCCGAAATCGCGCCAGGCGGTCTTGATCTCCATCGCTCCCGGGGCCGGAGGCTGGCCGCCGGGATTGGCCGCCGTCGGCGGCAGCCAGATCGGATTGGCGCAGGTCTGGTTCGGCTGGGGACCCGGCTTGCACGCCGCGTTGTAACCCGCCTGCGTGTAGGTGTTGGCCTGCAGGATCGCGTTGTACATCTGCGCATTGAAGCGGATGTCGTACTGGACGAGCGCGCCCTTCACATCGAGCAGGTGATCGTCGTCGCCCGCCTGGCCCTGATCCAGATGCGCGCCCTCGAGCGCGGTGCTCCCGCCGGGATAGGCGCTGGGCGGGTTCTTTGGGTTGTTCGGCTTGAGCAGATTGTACCACGGCGCCATCTGCAGGAAGCGCGGTGCGCTCTGTCCCGGGGTCTGGGGATCGGGCGTCGGCTGGACCAGGTAGATGAACTGGTTCCAGGCGAAGGTATGAAAATCGCAGAACAATTGGTCCCCCGGGACATCCTGCAGATAGACCGGATTGGCGACGTTGATCTTGCTGCCGTCGCTGAAATTGCCATTGCAGGGCGCCGGAGCCGGCGTCGGCGCCGACGCCTCCCGCTGCACGGCCTTGCCCGGCGGAATATTGCGCTTCACCGGCTGGGCGGACTCCGCCATCTGCGTCACGGCGATGCCAACGGCAAGAACCAGCGCCAAAGCCCCGCCCGTCCACGCAACAGGGCGAACAAAGGACTTCCAGGATGCTTGCATGACGGTCCCCCTCATTTGCGACGACTCGAAGATATATCACAGATACTTTGTCGGTTCGTGAAATCGCCGAATACTGATGAGGACTTCACTTGCTTTTACTTGGAACAGCGACCGTTCGCCGTCGTTGCTTTTCGCAGCTGCGGGACGCCATGCTGCGCTTGCGCGCAACCCAGGCTTCGCACATGACAACGCCCGCCGCCTTCCCGTCCGAGCCCCTGGACGCCGCGCAGCAATGGCTTGAATCCGGGCGCAAAGTCGCGCTCGGCACTGTGGTGAAGACCTGGGGATCGGCGCCGCGCCAAGCCGGCAGCCAGATCGCGGTGCGCGACGACGGCGCCTTCGCGGGCTCGGTCTCGGGCGGCTGCATCGAGGGTGTGGTAATCGAAGAGGCGCTCGCGGCGATGCGGGACGGCAAGGTGCGCAATCTCGAATTCGGCGTGAGCGACGAGACCGCCTGGTCGGTCGGCCTCGCCTGCGGCGGCCGGATCGAAATCTTTCTCGAGCCGGTCGGCGCGTAGCCGCCTGCGCCGCGGACACGACGATGGGATTCTTGGAATGCGTGCCGAAACCCTTCACCGCATCAACGAGGCCCGCAAGGCCGGCCGTACCATCGTGCGCGCCACCGACCTCGCAAGTGGCGAGGAGGTCCTGATCGATCCGGCGTCGGACGGTTCGGCGCTCGGCCTTGCCGCGGCGGGCGCGGCGCGCGCCGATACGTCCGGGCCGGCGCAGATCGAAGGCCGCAGTTGGTTCCTCGGCGTGTTCAACCCGCCGCTGGATCTCGTCATCGTGGGCGCGGCGCACATCGCCCAGCCGCTCGTCCGCATGGCGCGCGAGGCCGGCTATGGCGTGCGGGTCGTCGATCCGCGCACCGCGTTCGCGACGCCGGCGCGTTTCCCGGATGTGGCGATCTCGCATGACTGGCCGGACGAGGCGCTCGCGAAAGCACCGCTGGGCGCCCGCAGCGCCATCGTCTTTCTCAGCCACGACCCCAAGATCGACGATCCGGGCCTCATGGCGGCGCTGAATTCAAGCTGTTTCTATATCGGCGCGCTGGGCTCGAAGAAGACGCAGGCGGCGCGGCAGGCGCGGTTGCGCATCGCCGGCTTCGACGACACCGCGCTGGCGCGGATCCACGGTCCGGTCGGCCTCGACATCGGCGCCCGCAACCCGGCGGAGATCGCCATCTCGATCCTCGCCGAGATGACGCTCGTCCTGCGGGGCGCCAAGGCGAAGTGACCTTCCCGTAGGGGGAAGGTCCTCACCTCAATTGTCGTGGTCCGGCGGCGGACGGCCGTCGTCGCCGCCATGACCGTGCGCATGGCCCCGGTCGCCGTGACCCCAACCGCCATGGCCATGCGGCCGCATCTCGTCGGCGTCGATGACGCCGTCATTGTTGCGGTCCATGTGCTCGAACATCTTGAGCGGCGGCGCGGCGAATTCCGCCATCGTCAGCCTGCCGTCGCCGTCCTTGTCGAGGCGTTTGAACATCTTCTCGTTCATCTCGTGATAGCGCACGGCTTGTGTGGCCGTGAACTGCGCCAGCGTTATGAAGGTGGCGCCGCCAGACGCCGCCTGGAACTGGCCGGCCATGATCGTATCGAATTCCGCGCGCGTGACCTTGCCATCGCGGCTGATGTCGCCGTCGCCACAGAATTTCGCGCGGCCGAAGCCGCCATGGCCGCCGAAACCGTGCCCGGCGAAGCCATGGCCGCCAAAGCGGCGTCCGGCAAAGCCGCCCGGGCCATGGCCCCAGCCGCCGTGATCGCCATGCGGCGGCGCGCCGTCCGCTGGCGGCGCGTCGGGCGGCGGCGGGCCGCGATGGAAGCCCGCATGCATCACGGGACTGCAGGATACGGTACCGCTGCCGTCCCGATCCATCATCTGGAAATGCGCGCGCTGTGGCGCCTCGAACTCGTCCAGCGAGAGCTTGCCGTCGCCGTTCCAATCGATGCGGTGGAACATCTCCGCCATGTGCTTTTCAAAGTCGCCGCGATGGATCGCCTCGAATTGCGCCTCGCTCATCGTCTTGGCGCCATGCGTCGCCGCAGCGAACCGCGTTCCCAGCACATTGTTGAACTCGGCCTTGGTGATCTTGCCGTTGCCGTCCCCGTCGAACTCACCTAGCAAACGGTCGGCGAGCCGACCCTTGTGGACGAGACCCTGCATCGGACCGTCGGGCGGCGGCGGCCCGTCCATATGGGCCACGGCGAGCCCGGTGCAGCCGATCACGATGGCCGCTCCCAAGAGCAGCGCGACCTTGGTGTTTCTGGTCATATGGCGTTCTCCAAATGGATATCGACATCAGACAGGATGAGGATCGCGGAACTGTGCCGGAACAAAACGTGATCGTATCAAAGTGTACTACGATGCTGACACCTGAAACTTTGGCAAAGGCCGATTTGCAGGCGCCCCCGCGGAGGTCCTAATGGTGCGCACGATGATCAAAGAAGAAACCAAGCCGCACATCCTGCTGGTCGAGGACGCGCGCGACATCCGCGAGCCGCTGGCCCGCTATCTGCGCGACCAAGGCTATCGGGCGACGACCGCGGCCGACGCGGTCGCGGCGCGCAAGGTGATGAAGGGCTCCGCCATCGACCTCGTCGTGCTCGACATCATGATGCCCGGCGAGGACGGATTGTCGCTCTGCCGCTCCATCCGCGAGACCTCGCAGATTCCGGTGATCCTGCTGACGGCGCGCGGCGAGGAGGTCGACCGCATCATCGGGCTGGAGATGGGCGCCGACGACTATATCCCCAAGCCGTTCTCGCCGCGCGAGCTGATCGCCCGGGTCGCGGCGGTGCTGCGGCGCACGCAGGCGCTGCCCCCGCGGCAAAAGCCGCCGACCGCGGAGCATATCCGTTTCGGCGACTGGACGCTCGACACCGGTCAGCGCGAGCTGATCGGCGTCGATGGGGTCGCCCTGCCGTTGTCCTCGGGCGAATTCCGCCTGCTGACCGCGCTGCTGGAGCGGCCGAAGATCGCGCTCACCCGCAACCAGCTCCTGGACCTCACCAAGGGCCGCGACGCCGACCTGTTCGACCGCTCGATCGACAACCATGTCAGCCGGCTGCGCAAGAAAATCGAGCCGGACCCGAAGAACCCGCGCTACATTAAGACAGTGTGGGGCGGCGGATACATCTTCGCGATGGACCCGGAAGTGCAGTGAGCCGAGAGGCAATATGAAGTTGTGGCCGCGTACGCTGGGCGTTCAGCTGATCGTCGTCACCGCGGCAGCGGTGCTGATCTCCAATCTCGCGGTCGCGGCCTGGTTCCAGCTCGGCAATGAGCGCATGAGCGAAAGCGACCTCAACGAGCGCCTGATCGACCGGGCCGCCTCGATGTCGACGCTCCTGGCGGCCATCCCGGCGCATGCCCGCGAAGATGCGGCGCGCGCGATGAGCTCGGGCTTCTGGAATTTCACCTTGCATCGCGGCAAGGCGCCGCAATTGCCGATGGACGACGACGAGACCCGCCTCGCCAATCGCCTGCGGCAGATGCTGCCCGACGACAAGGCGACGCTGCCGATCACGGTGAAGCGCATCGTGGCGAGCCCGCCCGAAGATGGCCGAGCCCGTCCGCACCGTCCCCCCGGCCCGGCGATCCAGTTCATCCTGCCCGTGGTGCGCGGTACCCAGCTCATCGCGATGTTCTATCGCCAGCCGGCGCCGCCCTGGCCGACCGAGATCATGATCGCTGCCTGCATGGCGATCTTCGTGGCGTCCGCCGCGGCCGCCTACATTTCCAGCCGCGTGGCGCGGCCGCTGATCGCACTCGCCGCGTCGGCCTCGGTCGCGGCGCGCGGCGGCACGGCACCGCGCGTTCCGGAGGAGGGACCGGACGATGTGCGAAACGCCGCCACCGCCTTCAACGCCATGACCGACCGTGTGACGCGCACGATGGAGAGCCAGCGCCAGTTGCTCTCCGCCGTCGGCCATGATTTGCGCACGCCGATCACCGCCATGCGCATCAATATCGAATTCGTCACCGACGAGGAGCTGCGCGACAGGCTGACCGCCAATCTCGAAGAACTGCAGGCATTGACGGAATCCGTGCTCTCGGCGGCGCGCGGCGCGGGCGGTGAATCCAAGCGGAATATCGATCTCTCCGCGCTGGTCGAGAGCCTGTGCGCCGATCTCGACGATCTGGGCGAGCCGGTGACCTGGCACACCCACAGGCCGGCGCCGCTCGCCTGCCGGCCGGACGAGATCCGCCGCGCCGTGCGCAACCTGGTCGAAAATGCGGTCGCCTACGGCCGCCGCGCCGAGGTCATGATCCACGAGACGCCCGCGGCCTATGAAATCCTGGTCGAGGACGAAGGTCCGGGCATCCCCGACGACGACCAGGGCCGCGTTTTCGAGCCGTTCGTCCGGCTCGAAAGCTCGCGCAATGCCGATACTGGTGGAACCGGGCTCGGCCTGACGCTGGTCAAGGCCATCGCGCACGGTCATGGCGGCGGGGTTTCGCTGGAAAATCGTCCGCAAGGCGGCTTGCGCGCCCGTCTCAGTTTGCCGCGAGAGGGCGTGGCCGCGTAAACTCGCGCCATGGAATTCGACACCGTCGCGATCGCGGACGCGCTGGGCGCCATTCTCGCCCATGGCGTGCGGCTGGGCGAAAAGCGCCTGCGCAAGGGGCGCGTGCTTTCGCAAGCCGATGTTGCCGACATCTCTGGCGCCGGCATCGCGACCGTCTCGGTGGTGCGGCTTCAGGGCGGCGATATCCCCGAAGATGAAGCGGCGGCACGGATCGCCGCGCCATCCGGCGGCAGCGCGGTCTATGCCGGCGCGGCCTTCACCGGCCGGGTCAATCTTTACGCGCAAACCGACGGTCTCGCCGTCATCCATGCGCCGACGGTCGACGCGCTCAACGCGATCGACGAGTCGATCACCCTCGCGACGGTCGCATCCCATACGCGGGTCGCGAAGGGGCAGATGCTGGCGACCGTCAAGATCATCCCGTTTGCGGCACCGCGCTCCGCCGTCGAAGACGCCGAAGTCCTGCTGCACCGCGCCGGGCCGCTCATGCGCGTCGCGCCGTTCACACCGCATCGCGCGGCGCTGATCTCGACCCGGCTTTCCGATACCAAGCCGGCATTGCTCGACAAAAATCGCCGTGCGATCGGAGACCGTCTGGCCGCGCTCGGTTCGAGCCTCGTCTTCGAGCGCCGCGTCGCGCACGACGCCGGCGCGCTGGCAGCCGCCATCGCCGACGCCGCGGGGGCGGGGGCCGACCCCATTCTGGTGTTCGGCGCCAGCGCGATCACCGACCGGCGCGATGTCATCCCCGCCGCCATCGAAGCGGCCGGCGGGACCGTCATCCATTTCGGGATGCCGGTCGATCCCGGCAACCTGCTGCTGATCGGCACGCTTGCCGGACGGATCGTTGTTGGGCTGCCGAGCTGCGCCCGTTCGCCCAAGCTCAACGGCTTCGACTTCGTGCTGTGGCGCCTGCTGGCCGGACTGCCGGTGGGCGCAAAGGAACTGTCCGGGATGGGCGTGGGCGGCCTGCTGAGCGAGATTTCCAGCCGTCCGCAGCCGCGCGACGAGCAGCCGGCGGAAGCGCCGCGCCTGCCCCGGATCGCCGCCATCGTGCTGGCGGCCGGCTTGTCGTCCCGGATGGGCGGCAACAAGCTGCTCGCCGAGATCGGCGGCAAGCCGATGGTCCGCCATGCCGTCGAGGCTGCGCTGGCGAGCGCCGCGGGGCCGGTCATCGTCGTGACGGGCAATGCCGGCGCGGAGGTGCGCAGGGCCCTAGCCCCGCTGGCACCGCGTTTCGCCGACAACCCCGATTTCGCGCGGGGGCTGAGCACATCGCTGAAGCAGGGTCTGCGGGCCCTGCCGGACGATTGCGACGGCGCGATCATCCTGCTCGGCGACATGCCGGGCGTGACCGCGGCGCTGGTCGACAAGCTGATCGCCGCCTTCGATCCCGGCGAAGACCGCGCGATCTGCGTCGCGACGCGCGGCGGGCGGCGTGGCAATCCGGTGCTCTGGGCCCGCCGCTTCTTTCCCGAGATGCTGGCCATCGCGGGCGATGTCGGCGCCCGTGCGCTCATTGCCGAATACGACGAGCTGGTCTGCGAGATCGAGGCTTCCGACGATGCCCCGCTGACCGATATCGATACGCCGGACGCGCTGGACGCGTACCGCGAAATGGCGGCGGCGAAATGACCGATCCCCTCTACAAGAAGGAGCTGCTGCGGCTGGCGGCCAATGCGACCGGCTCGGGCCGGCTTCAGATGCCTTGCGGCACCGGCACGGCCCACAACCCGGCCTGCGGCGACAAGGTGGTCGTCGACATCGCGCTGGAGGATGGCCGTATCCTGGGCGTGGCGCACCACACCCTTGCCTGCGTCCTCACCCAGGCGTCGGCCGCGATCCTCGGCGCCTATGCGACCGGGATGAGCCTCGAAGAGGTCGTGGCCTTGCGCGACGCGGTCCGCGAGATGCTGGAGGGCGGTCCGGTGCCGCATGCGCCGTTCGACGCCTTCGCGGTGTTCGATGGCGTCGCCGACCACAAGAGCCGGCACAAATGCGTGCTCCTGCCGGTCGACGCGGTATTGGCGGCGTTCGAGGCGTCAGAGCGCTGAGAACCGCGCCGCCAGCGGACCCAAATGCAGCGTCTCGCCACGGTCGACGGAATTGCCGCAGCCAAGCCCCAGCACCCGCCCTTGCGCGACGAAAGGATGCGTGAAGGCGGCATCGCCGCGGCCCATGTTGAAGACGCAGAGCATCCGTTCGCCGTCATGCTCGCGGATGAAAGCCAACACCGGCTTCTCCGCATCGAGGAACGCCAGCGTGCCGAGGCGCAGCGCCAGGTTCTTCTTTCGCTCGCGCAGGAAATGGCGGGCGAATTCCAGCGCCGAATCCGGATTGCCCTCTTGCACCGAGACCGCGAGCGCCTTGTGGGTCGGCCCCATCGGCAGCCAAGGCGTGCCGTTCGAAAAACCGAGATTCTTCGCCGCCGCATCCCACGGCATCGGCGTGCGGCAGCCGTCACGACCCTTGGCCATCGGATAATAGAGATCGCCGACCGGATCCCGGAGCTGATCGCGCCGCAGATCGACGTCCGGCAATCCGAGCTCTTCGCCCTGGTAGATCAGCGTCGTCCCGCGCAGGGCGCAAAGCAGCGCGAAGAGCAGCTTGGCCAGCGCCGGATCGCCCGCCGCGCCGCCGCCGAACCGCGTCACGGTGCGCGGCACGTCGTGGTTGGAGAAGGAGATGCAGGGCCAGTGTGCGGGATGCGCGTTCAGCCCCTCGAAATGCTTCCGGATATAGTTCGGCGCCAGCCGGCTCGCGACCAGCAGCGCGAAGGTGTAACCGGCGTGCAATCCCTCCTGCGGCGAGAGATAGGCGCCCGAGCGCTCGAACTCCTCCGAGAATTCGCCGAACACGAACCGGTCGTCGAAGGCTTCGACCGTGCGCCGGATGTCGGCGAGTTCGCTGCGGTTCTCGAACAGATTCGAATCGTGCAGATGGCGCTGCATGTTCGCGGCATGGCTCCATTCATAGGTGCCGCGTGCCGCCGGGGCGATCGCCGGATTGTCCGCCAGCATGGCGTCGTGGAGATAAGCATTGGCGACGTCGAGGCGGAAGCCGTCTACCCCGCGCGCCAGCCATGTCGTCAGAACGTCCAGCGCGGCTCGCTTGGCGTCCGGATCGGTCCAGTTGAGCTTGGGCTGCTGGCGCAGGAATTTGTGGTGGTAATATTGGCGTCGCTCCGGCCGGTAGGCCCAGGCCGGGCCGCCGAACACCGCGAGCCAGTTGTTCGGCACGGTGCCGTCGTCCTTCGGATCGGCCCAGACGAACCAGTTTTTCTTCGGCGACGACACATCGAGACTCTCGCGGAACCAATCGTGCTCGTCGGAGGTGTGGCACAGCACCTCGTCGAGTATGATCTTGAGCCCTTTTGCATGCGCCGCCTGAAGCAGCGCATCGAAATCCGCCAGCGTGCCGTAATCGGGATGCACGCCGTCATAGTCCGCGACGTCATAGCCCCAGTCCCGGTTGGGCGAGGGATGGATCGGCGACAGCCAGATCGCATCGACCCCGAGTTGCACGATGTAGTCGAGCTTGGAGATCAGCCCCGCAAAATCGCCCTGCCCGTCGCCGTTGGAGTCACAAAAGGAACGGATATAAACCTGATAGACGACGGCACCGCGCCACCAGGCGGTCATTCCACCCTCCCCTTGAGGGAGGGTCGAACCGCCGCAGGCGGTTCGGGGAAAGGCTGGCCGCAATTCCCGGCGGCTCGCCAGATGCCCTCGAGCGCCGCGTCTTTGTTTCCTAGAAAGAATGCGTTGTCGAAGCGCAGTACACGTGTCCGCAGCGTTTTGGCAGCACCGCGCTCAAATTGCGCGCGCCGTTCAGCGCGATCCTGCGGCTCCGGTGGCATGCCCCTCCCCGAAATTTGCTGCGCAAATTTCGACCCTCCCTCAAGGGGAGGGTCGCATGACATTCAAACTTCCGAAGCCGAGCTCACGACCTTGCTTACCAGACCGTATTTCACCGCTTCTTCCGCGCCCATCCAGAAATTGCGCTCGGTGTCCTTCACCACGCGCTCATAGGTCTGGCCGGTCTCGGTCGCGATCTCGCGGATCAAGCGCTCGCGCATCTTGAGGATCTCTTCCGCCTCGATCGTGATGTCGCTGGCCTGGCCGCGCACGCCGCCGAGCGGCTGGTGCAGCAGGAAGCGGGTGAACGGGAGGCAGTAGCGGTTCTCCTTCTTCGCGCCCAGGAAGATGTGCGCGCCGGCGCTGGCCACCCAGCCGGTGCCGATCATCTTCACCCGCGGGCCGACGAAGCGGATCATGTCGTGGATCGTGTCGCCCGACTCCACATGGCCGCCCGGGGAATTGACGATCACCCGGATGTCGCCCTCGCCTTCCGCCGCATAGGCGAGAAGCTGCGCCGAGACGCGTTCGGCCATCTTCATGTCGACTTCACCGAAGATCAGCACGGTGCGCGACTTGAACAGCGCGTTCTGCACCGGCGTCGATTGCGGCTCGGGGGGCTTGTTCGCGGACTTGTCGTCTTCGTCTTCTTCGTCGAGGCGGCGCAAGGGCGTTACTCCTGAAACGGTTCGAATCCGGCTTACATACTAGCTTCGCGGGAGCAAAGCGTTAAAGCGGCAAAAAGCCTTATAATTTCAGCGGTTATCGTCGGGAACCACGTCGAAGGCGAAGCTGATCCGATATTCGTCCAGGCCGCTGGCAATGGTGCGGTGATGATAGTGCGACGGCGCCAGCAGCAGCATGCCTTCCCGAGGGACATAACGCCGCGTTTCGATCAGGCCCGGCTGGGTCCGCGCCAGATAGGGCGGCGGCCCGAATTCGAGGGCGCCCCGGCCATCCGTATCCCGCGCCACCGCTTGCGGGACTCGGACATAGTACACGCCGCTCAGCCAGCCGCCGCGATGGGTGTGCCAGGCTTCGTGGTCGCCGCCGCGCTGGATCAGGCCCCAGGCGTGGAGGTGCGCTCCCTGCGGCCGCGCGGCCGCCCAAGGATCGAAGTCGTTGCCGGTCGACGGCGCGGTCGCGGCGATGCGCGCTTCGACCGCACTGCGAATCGCGGCCGACAGCGTGCGGACGAGATCGGGGCGCGCCCCATTCAGCAGGTGGTGCACACGGCTCGAGCCGCGATTGGCCTCCTCTTCCGGGAAGTCGCAGATCGCATAGGGATTGGCGAGCAGTTCGGTCGCGAGTGCTTCGTTGAAGCCGTCGGGCATCGCGAGGGATTGGCGCGTGACGCGTGCAGGATCGAACAGGAGGCGCTTCGCCTTGGCGTCCTCACCCGCGATCGCCAAGGCGCGGCCCCAGTCGAGCATAAGCTGCGCGTGGGTGACGCCTTGCGCGACGAGGCTCTCGCAGACCGCCAGCAGTGCATCCATGCGTCCGGCATCGCGCAAGAGACGGCAGAGATTGAGGCAGGCGCGGCGGTGTCCCGGATCGCGCGCCAGTGCCGCGCGGAGCGCCGTCTCGGCATCCTGTCGGTCGCCAAGTGCCAGCAAGGCGAGGCCGCGCTGGTAGTCGACCTCGGCGCCGAACGGAACCGCGCGCAATGCCGGCTCGGCGAGCGCCTCAAGCGCTTCACTCGGCAGACCGCGTATGTTGCGCAATTGTGCAAGCCGCAGCTGCCATTCGGGTCGCCCCGGCTCCAGCTGCGCCGCGGCTTCGAATGCGACGAGTGCTTCGATTGGGCGATAGGAGTCGAGATGGATGGCGCCGAGCTTGGCGTAGGGTTCCGCGCGCTCCGGTCCGGCGGCTATGGCGCGCTCAAGCAACGCCGTGATCTGCCCCGGCGCGGCCAAGTCCTCGAATGTCGATTTGCTCCAGCGTATCAGCGCAGCGGTCAGGAATGGCCTTCAACGTCGACAGTGGCTCCGACGCCGAGCTCGCTCTGGGAGGCATTGAGGACTCGCATCGCGGGCGTCGTCCAGGCTTGGCGCAGCGCAACGGCTTCGGGGCGGATCTCGGCGATCTCGTGACTCATGGGGCTGCTCCGATGTTGCTGACTCGACGCTAGCAGCTTCCGGTGATGTTGTCAGTAGGCTACAGCCGGGCAGGCGTTATGATCAGGACGTGCCATCGCCTTCAGCGTTGCCGCCCGGGGTGGCCTCCGACAGGCCGATATCCATCCGACGCAGCCGCGGGCGAACCCACAATTTCAGCGCCGATAAGTCCGGCTGAGTATCGGACTGCGCGGTCTGGTGCGATTTTGCGTGAGGTTCCTTCATAATGCTCGTCCAGCTCGATCATTGCTGATTCAATGCCAGCAGCCGTTGCGGGTTCCATAACCGCTAGAGCACTGCGAGCGCTGCCATCATCGTGGCGCCGATGCCCTCATGCACGACGAGATCGGCGTAAGGATCCTGCTCGGTCGCCTCCCGATTCACGATGGCATAGCGGGCGCCGTTGCGCTTGGCCATCAGCGGGAAGGCCGCGGCGGGATAAACCACCAGCGAGGAGCCCAGCACCAGCATCAGATCGCAGGCCAGCGTCGCCTCCTGCGCCCGCTCCATTTCCTTCTCCGGCATCGCCTGGCCGAACGAGATGGTTGCGGTCTTCACGATGCCGCCGCAGAACAGGCAATCGGGTGCGTCACCCTCGGCTTCGAAATGCTTGCGGATATCGGCGATCTCCATCCGCGCGCCGCAGGTGAGGCATTTGGCGTAGCGGGTGTTGCCGTGCAGCTCGATCACCCTGTCTTCCGGCACACCGGAATCCTGGTGCAGATTGTCGATATTCTGGGTGATGACATGGGTGACCTTGCCGCGCCGGACCAGTTCGGCCACGGCGTCGTGCCCGGCATTCGGCTTCACGGCGTTCCAGGTCTCTTCCATCTCGAAGCGGCGCCGCCAGCTCTCGCGCCGCGCCTCGGCCGAGGCGACGAAATCGTCGAAGTTGATCGGCATCATCTTGGTCCAGATGCCGCCGGGCGAGCGGAAATCGGGAATGCCGGATTCGGTCGAGATACCGGCCCCGGTGAACACCACGACCCTCTGCGCCGCATGGAGCAGGTGCGCAAGCGCATCCGCACCGGAGGCCGGATCGACCGGGTGATGCGGTCCATTCATCGTCCGGTCTTCCGGCAGGTCTGTGGGACCGCGACGCGGCGGATCGTCAATGGCTCGCCCCGGCACAGTCGGCTTTCAGCCAGTGGCCTTCCACCGTGTTCGTCATCTTCATGCCGCCGGTATCGATCGTGATCTTCGCGGTGTAGTGCGTGTCGCTGTCGTAGTCGGACTCGAAATGACCGGTCGCCTCGAACTGGCCGTGGCAGACCATGTCCGCCGACATCGCATGGCCTTGCAGGCGCACGTTCTGATAGCTGCACTCCTTGTTGCCCGGCGGCGGAGCATCGGTCTTCACCTCCGCAGGCGTCATGCAATAGGTCGCCGAATGCGTCTGGGCCGCCATGGTGGGCATCGACATGGTCGTCGTGCTCGACCACAGGCCTGCCTTGCCATGGCCGCCCAAGGCGGCGACCGGCGCCAGCGCGGCGAGCGCCACGACAGCCAAAAATCCTCTGCGAAGCATGAATCCTCCCGGGCTTTGCGCGACTTTGGCACAGGGCGGCGGGGCGTTGGAAGCGCCGCGCGCCGTGCCATGATGGGGCATGACCGGACCGGCAAATCCATCCCCCGCCGCCCTGGCGCAACTGCGTCGGGTGGACGACACCATCCGCGCCGCGGATTTCGCGACCGCGCGCCGGCTTCTCGAAGCGTGCCTTGAACACGCGCCCGGTCTCACGGCGGCGCGGCAGCGCTACGCCACCCTGCTCCTCCAGCATTTCGGCGATCCTGCCGGTGCAGCCGCACAGGCCGCAAAGCTCCTGGCCGCCGAGCCGAAGAATGCCGCCTATCGTGCGTTCCGCGCCGCTGCGCTGGGACAGCTCGGCGACTACGACGCGGCCATCGCGGACTATGAAGCGGCGCTCGCGCTGGCGCCGGAGGATGCACGGCTTTGGCTGCAGCTCGGCCATGCGCTCAAGACCGCCGGCCGCGCGGACGGTGCCGTCGCAGCCTATCGCATGAGCCTGACGTTCAAGCCGGGCGGCGAGGCGTGGTGGAGCCTCGCCGATCTGAAGACGGTCCGCTTCTCCGCCGCCGACGTCGCGGCGATGCGCGGCCTTGTGCAGAGCGCGCTGCCGCCGGCCGAACGTGCCGCGCTGCACTTTGCGCTCGGCAAGGCGCTGGAAGACGACGGCGACGCCGCGTCCGCCTTTGCGCAATACGACATGGGCAATGCGCTGAAGCGCAGCACGCTGCGCTACGACGCGGGCGAGCTGACCGCCTATGTCGCGCGCGCCCGGACGCTGTTCACGCCGGCCTTCTTCGCGGCGCGCGCGGGACTGGGCAGCACCGCGGCCGATCCGATCTTCATCGTAGGCTTGCCCCGCTCGGGCTCGACTCTGGTGGAGCAGATCCTCGCGAGCCATTCCGCGATCGAAGGCACGATGGAATTGGCCGACATGATCGCCGTCGCCCGCGAGGCGATGGGACCCGGACCGTTCGATTTCAACGCCTATCCCGGGGCGCTCGCGGACCTCGATGGCGAAAGATTGCGGACGCTGGGCGAAGCCTACCTCGCCCGCACCCGCGTCTATCGCCGCGCGGCGCGACCCTATTTCATCGACAAGATGCCGAACAATTTCGTGCATGTGGGCTTGATCCAGCTGATCCTGCCGAATGCGAAGATCGTGGACGTCCGCCGCCATCCCCTCGCCTGCGGCCTGTCGGCGTACAAGCAGAATTTCGCCGCCGGACAGCCCTTCAGCTATGGGCTTGGTGATCTGGGCCGTTATTACGCGGACTATGTCCGCTTGATGGCGCATCTCGATGCCGTGTTGCCGGGCCGCATACACCGCGTGATCTACGAAGACCTGGTCGCCGATCCGGAGGGCGAAGTCCGCCGTCTGCTCGCCTATTGCGGCGTCGGGTTCGAGCCCGGCTGCCTGCGTTTCCATGAGAACCGCCGCGCCGTGCGCACGGCGAGCGCCGAGCAGGTCCGCCGGCCGATCTCCACCGCCGGGCTCGAAAGCTGGCGCCCGTTCGAGCCCTGGCTCGGGCCGCTGAAATCCGCCCTCGGACCGGTGCTGGAAGACTGGCGCGGCGGCTCAGGCGACTTTTGACACCGGATCGGTTTCCGCGTCGATCATCGCCTGGACGAACGGATGGAAGTGGCCTTCATAGCGCGCCCGCACCGCAGGGAGCGTCCAATCGCGTTCGGTAAGCCGGACGCGGCAGTCGGGCGCGCCGCAGGTGCAATCCTCGGCGTCGACCGTGTATTCGCTTTCGTCGAAATTCCAGGTCCCCTGATCCATCGTGATCTCCTCGCCGGCCGCGATGTCGCGCCGCGCGATCAGGGTCACCTCGTCGGCCAGCCAGGCATTGGCGTCGCAGGAATGGTTGAGGTTCTCGTCGAGGCTGGGATCGACGTCGCTTTCGGGCAGCGCGAGATAGGCGTCTTCGCCCACGATCCAGATCGAGCGGACCCGGTAAGGCCCTTCTTCGGATTCATGGCGCGAGATGAGCCGCCCACCGAACTCCATGAGCTTCTCGCCTTTTGCGATGGGCGCAACGGCGAGCACACCGTCATAGTGAATCTTGGATTCGCCGGGAACGAGCTTGGGGCTGACCCAGGAGCGAGGGAGATAGGGTTTCATGGGCGAGCGCGACTCAGTACGACACGCGCAATGATAACAGCGGCTGAAGAACGCGTTGGGCGGGGTCGGGTTCAGGATATCAAAAACCTTTTTTTGCCACTGCTTTCCCTGAACCCGACTTGAAGTATCGTTCGAGCTGACGAGCGTGGGGCTCCGTCTGCACGGCGACGTAACACTTCAACTTGGCCGGAAGCAGCGATTTGGTCGACATCACTTGCCCCTTTTTATGGGACGCGAATCGGCGACGCAAATCGTCCGTCGACCCGACATGATGTCCTTGTTGTTAAGTTCGAGAAAATGGACTTACCACATATCGGCAGTCTCCCTGCGCTCCTCCGGAGCTTCGGGAGACACCCTACGCCGAATGATGTGGCGGTGGCCTGCCACCCGAAGCCGCGAAGCGGCGTAGGGTGGTGCGCTCTACGGGAGTCGAACCCGTCTTGCCAGAATGAAAATCTGGAGTCCTAACCGATAGACGAAGAGCGCTTGGTCCAGGAAGGCCGGGCTATAAAGGCCGAAATCGCCCTTGGCAACCCCGGCTGTTCGGCGGGCCGGCGGCAATGCTAGGTTGCCGCCATGTCGCAGGAAAACCTCGCCAAGCCGAAGGCGGCGATGACGCCGAAGCAGCTTGCCGTGATGGCCGAACTGCTGCGCTCCGGCCGTACGCCGGTCGTCAAGCCGGCGACGTTCCGTGAGGTCTGCGCAGTCGATATCGGTTCCCTGCTGGACGGGGTGCGCGGCATTGCGGACGGCGAATGGGAAGCGGAGAATGCCGGCAAGGCGAACGATTTCGAATGCTTCCGCCAGACCCGCCACATCATCGCGCGCTTCAGCCGGGGCCAGGGGCCGGAATCCTATTACGCGACGGATTTCTGGACGCGCTGGCGCGAGACGCTGGAGCCGGTGATGCGACAGGTCGCGGCGCATTACGACCTCGCGGCACCCGATTTTTCGAAAGTCATGCTGGCGCGGCTGGCGGCGGGCGGCAAGATCGACCCGCATATCGACGTGGGCGTGTCGAACCACCTGACGCACAAGATCCATGTGCCGCTGATCACCAACGACGCCGTGTGGTTCACGGTGGACGGCGAGCGTTTCCAGCTTGGCGTGGGCCACGCCTATGAGCTGAACAACGTCGTGCCGCACGCGGTGCGCAATGACGGGGCCGCGGACCGGGTGCATCTGATTTTCGAGATGTTCGATCGGGCGGTTGTCTAGCGCTTCGGAGGCGAGCGGCCCTACTGTCATTTGGGTAAGGCAGACGCCGATGGGGCCCCGGCCCGAGGGGTCGGACTCGACCGCCGTCGGCCTAACCAAAAACCTGTCATGGCCAGCGAATACAGGCCACCCAGGTGAAGTCCTGCGAAAATCCCAAACGTTCGCAAGGACGCATAAACAAATCCGCATACTGCAGAACCCAACTGGGTGGCCCGCATTCTCGGGCCATGACAACCTTTTGCAATTGAGTCCGAGCCCTAAAGCCGCTCAAACCGGACCAGCTTCTGCCTCGGATGCGGCCATTGCGCGTCGGGCACGGCGGCGACCCGCCAGGGCAGCTCGACGCAGGCGTATTCCAGGTCGCGGAATTTGTAGTGATACGGGTCGCTGACCGGATGGCTCACCCGGCCGCCCTGGAGCAGGCGCGGGGCGTTGACGTCGGCGTTGTCGGCCACGGCGTGATAGGTCGCGAAGAACAGGCTGCCAGGGCGCGTCCTGGGCACCAGCCGCGCCAGGCAGAAGCGGATGAAGTTGAACGGCAGATGGGTGAACAGCGACTGCGCCATCGCGTAGTCGAAGGTCACGTCCCACGGGAAATCGAAGTCCGCGTTGCAGGCGAGATAGGCGCGCGGCAGCTTTGGCGCGAGGCCGAGCGGCACGAGTTCCTGGTCGTAGCCGGCGTCGAGCAGCGGCTGGTTCATATCGGTGCCGAAATAATGCGCGGGCTCCAGATAAGCCACGGCATGGATGCCGCCGCGCAGCGCGCCGCAGCCGATGTCGAGCAGGAAGTGCTCCGGCCGCATCCCGTTGGCGATCAGGAAGTCGCATTGCAGCTTGCCGAGATATTCCCATTTGCCGCCGACCACGGCGCGGTGGTTGCCCCGCGCCACCTGCTCCTCGACCGCGCGGGCGTCGAAATAGGGACTGAGCAGGCCGCGCTCCTCGTCAGACATCGGCGGCTCCCGCGGGCGCGGCATCGTCGATCTGCAGCTGCACGCGCTTGTTGTCCTGCCATTCATCGGCCCGCAGCCGGCCCACGGCATGGATGCGCTTGCCGCGTGACGCCAGCAGCGCCTTGCCCAGCGGCATGTCGGCGACCCGGAAGGCGATGGCGTCGATCCGCGAACCGTCGCCGCCCGCGAGTCGCACGCGGACGTGATCCTTGCCGACCGTGTCGGCGAAGACGACCTGGGCGTCGGGGATGACGACCAGCGGCTCGGCATTGCCGGCGCCGAAGGGGCCGGCCTGGGCGAATTCCTCGACCAGGGCGACGGTGGCGCCGGAGGGCGAGACCACGGTGTCGAGCTCCAGTTCGAGCGCGGCGCCGAGCGCGGCGCCGGCCTTGGCGAATTGTTCGGCAAGGAAGGCGCGGAAGCCGTCGACCTGCTCCGGCCTCAGGCCGAAGCCCGCCGCCATGGCGTGACCGCCGCCGGTGTCGATGAGCTTTGCGTCCCGCGCGACGCGGATCATCGCGCCGATATCGACGCCCGCGACCGAGCGCGCCGAGCCGCGGCCATAACCGCCCTCGAAGCCCGCGACGAAGGCGGGCTTGCCGTAACGATCCTTCAGGCGGCCCGCGACGATACCCACCACGCCGGGATGCCAGCCCTCTTTCGAGACGAGCAGGAACGGCGCCGCGTCCTCGGCACTCAGCGCGATGGCATCGTCGAGGATCATCTTCTCCAGCGCCTGGCGCTCGCGGTTGTGGGTGTCGAGAGCGAGCGCAAGCTCGTCCGCCAGCACGGGATCCGTCGCGGTGAGCAGCTCGACGCCGAGCGACGATCGGCCGACGCGGCCGCCGGCATTGATCCGCGGGCCGAAGAGAAAGCCCAACGCATAAGGCGTGAAGGGCGGCGCGATGTTCGCGACTTTGGAGAGCGCCGCAAAGCCCGGGCGCTCCAGCGTGTTGAGCCGCATCAGCCCCAGCCGGACGAAGGCGCGGTTGACGCCGATCAGCGGCACGACGTCGGCGACGGTGGCAAGACCGACGAGATCGACGAGATTGCGCAGGTCGAGCTCCGCGATGGCCCTGCGCGCGTAGAACCCAGCGTCGCGCAGGGCGCGGTTCAGCGCCACCACAAACAGGAAGGTGATGCCGGCGGCGCAGACATGGCCGAGCGCGGACGTGTCGCCGGGCTGGTTCGGATTGACATGCGCATAGGCCGGCGGCGGCGTCTCCACCGCGTGATGGTCGAGCACCACGACATCGAGGCCTGCGTCGCGCGCGGCGGTCAGCGCCGCCACCGCGCCGGCGCCGCAATCGACCGTGACGACGAGCGCCGTGCCCTCGTCCCTCAGCTTCAGCAGGCCGGCCGCATTGGGGCCGTAGCCTTCGGTCATGCGGTCGGGAATGTAGATGCGCGCCTGCACGCCCAGCGCGGCGAAGAACTCGCTGAGCAGCGCCGCCGAGGTCGAGCCGTCGACATCGTAGTCGCCCCACACCGCGATCTTCTCGCCGGCTTCGATGGCACGCAAGACGCGCGCGACCGCCCTGTCCATGTCCTTGAGGGTCAGGGGCTCGGGCAGGAAGCGCCTGAGCGTGGGATTGAGGTAATCCGCGACGTCGGCGGCCGCGACGCCGCGCGCCAGCAGCAGCCGGGCCAGCGCGGGCGAGATGGCCTTGTCGCGCGCCAGCACCTGCGCCGCCGCGTCGTCGCCCGCCGCGAGACGCCAGCGCCGCCCGGTGAAGGAGCGCGCGACGCCGAGGGCGGCGGTGGGTTCCTGTTCTTTGCGGAGAGGCTGCGACATCGCACTAGTATGGCACGAGTCTGACAGGCGTGTGGAAACAGCCACAACTGTCATCCCCGGCTGAGCATGAGCGAAGTGAATGCGAGGGGAAGGGGACCCAGGTGCCAATCACCGTGACGGTGTTTCCGACCTGGGTCCCCTTTCCCTCGCGACGCTGCGCGTCACTCGGCCGGAGATGACAACGGCTATTGCTCATCCTTCAGATGGCGGGCGCGGACGTGGCGGGCCTTGATCCAGCGCACGGTGCCGGTCGCCGAGCGCATCACCACCGAGTGGGTGGTGAGGAAATTGCCGTCGTAATGCACGCCGTCGAGCATCGAGCCGTCGGTCACGCCGGTGGCGGCGAACACCACGTCGCCCGAGGCCATCTCGATCAGCGAATATTTGCGCTTGAGATCCTTGATGCCCCATTTGGCGGCGCGCTCGCGCTCGCTTTCGTTGCGGAACACCAGGCGCGACTGCATCTGGCCGCCGACGCAGCGCAACGCCGCCGCGGCCAGCACGCCCTCGGGCGCGCCGCCCTGACCGATATAGATGTCGATCCCCGTCGCGGGATCGGTACAGGCGATCACGCCGGCGACGTCGCCGTCGGTGATCAGCTTCACCGCCGCGCCGGAGGCACGGACCTTGGCGATCAGCTCCTCATGCCGCGGCCGGTCCATGATGCAGGCGGTGATGTCGCGCGGCCTGACGCCCTTGGCCTTCGCGAGGGCACGGATGTTCTCGGCCGGATCGGCATCGAGGTCGACGACACCTTCGGCATAGCCCGGCCCGATCGCGATCTTGTCCATATAGGTGTCGGGCGCGTTGAGCAGCGTGCCGGGTTCGGCCATCGCCATCACCGCCAGCGCGTTGGCCATCGCCTTGGCGGTGAGCGTGGTGCCCTCGAGCGGGTCGAGCGCGATGTCGACGGCGAGCCCGCCGGTGCCGACCTCTTCGCCGATGAAGAGCATCGGCGCTTCGTCACGTTCGCCCTCGCCGATCCGGACCGTGCCGGAGATCGGCAGCGAGTTGAACGCGATGCGCATCGCCTCGACGGCGGCGTGGTCGGCGGCATGCTCGTCGCCGCGGCCGATCTGCTGCGCGGCGGCGATGGCGGCGGCCTCGGTGACGCGGACCGCTTCCAGCGCGAAGGCGCGGTCGAGCGGGCTGGTCTGGCCGGGCGCGACGATAGTCTTGGTGTTCAAGCTGCCTCCATCGGAATCATGCACGGGCGCGCGCGCACCTTGTCGGAGGTGGCAATGGCCTTCAAGGCGCGTTCCACCGAAGCCTGTGAGGTTTCGTGGGTTATCATGACGATCGAGACCGGTTCGCCCGGGCTGCGGCCCCGCTGGATCATGCTTTCGATGGAAACACGCGATTCGGCCAGATGTCCGGCGATATCCGCCAGGACGCCGGGGACGTCCAGCACCTCGAACCGCAGGTAATAGGCCGAAGTCGCGGCCCCCGGATCGGATGGCTGGAGCGGCTTGAGGGTCGCGGCGGGCCAGCCGAACGCGGCCCCGAAATTGCCCCGCGCGATGTCCACCAGGTCGGCGATCACCGACTGGGCGGTGGGTGCCTCGCCGGCGCCGCGGCCTTCGAAGAAATAGCGCCCGGCCGGCCCGGCATTGGCCATCACGGCGTTGAACACCCCGTCGACATGGGCGAGCGGCATGCCGGTCTTGACCATCGACGGCGTCACACGCTGGTCGATGCCCTGGGGCGTGCGCCGGGCGATGCCCAGGAGCTTGATGCGGAAACCGAACTCGCGCGCGAAGCGGATGTCCTCGGTGGTGATGCCCTTGATGCCCTCGACCGCGATGTTCTTCTGGTCGGGGATGGTGCCGAACGCCAGGCTCGCCAGAAGGACAAGCTTGTGCGCGGTGTCGCCGCCGCCGACGTCGAGCTCGGGATCGGCCTCGGCATAGCCGAGCGCCTGCGCCTCGCCAAGCACGTCGGCGAAGGTACGCCCGGTCGCTTCCATCTGGGTGAGGATGTAGTTGCAGGTGCCGTTGAGGATGCCGCGCACCGTGGAGACGCCATAGGCCAGGAGGCTCTCGCGCAGCGCCTTGACGATCGGGATGCCGCCCGCGACGGCCGCTTCCCATTTGAGCGCCACGCCGTTCTTCTCGGCCAGCGCCGCCAGCCGCGCGCCATGCCTGGCGAGCAGCGCCTTGTTGCCGGTCACGACGTGTTTGCCGGCTTCCAGCGCGCCTTCGACCACGGCGAGTGCGATGCCGTCCTCGCCGCCGATCAACTCCACCACGACGTCGGCGTCCGAGCGCGTCAACGCCACGGCATCGTCCGTCCAGTTCAGCGCCGAAGCGTCGAAGCCGCGATCCTTTTTGCGGTCCCGGGCGGAGACCGCGACGATCTCGAATTTGCGCCCTGCCCGCTCCGCCAATTGCGGATCGCCCAGCGCCTTGACGACGCCGCCGCCGACCGTGCCCAGGCCGGCCATCGCGATCTTCAGAGGCTTCACTTCGCGTGTTCCAGCTCGGCGGGCTCGTTGACCCGCAGCGACAAGAACTTCTTCACGTTGCGCGCCGCCTGGCGGATGCGGTGCTCGTTCTCGACCAGCGCCACGCGGACATAGCCCTCGCCGTATTCGCCGAAGCCCGTGCCCGGCAGGACGGCGACCTTGGCATGGATCAGCAACTGTTTTGCGAACTCCATGGAGCCCTTCTCGCGATAGCTCTCGGGCACCGGGGCCCAGGCGAACATCGAGGCGGGTGGCGACGGGATCTCCCAGCCGGCCCGCTTCATCGAGTCGACTAGCACGTCGCGGCGCGATTTGTAGATGGCGCGGATCTCGTCGGCGCAGTCCTGCGGGCCGTTGAGCGCCGTGGTCGCCGCGACCTGGATCGGCGTATAGGCGCCGTAATCCAGATAGGACTTGATGCGGCCCAGCGCGTGGATCAGATGCTTGTTGCCCGCCGCAAAACCCATGCGCCAGCCCGGCATGGCATAGGTCTTGGACAGCGACTGGAATTCGATCGCGATGTCCTTGGCGCCGTCGACCTGCAGGATCGACGGCGGCGGATTGGCGTCGTCGAAATAGATGTCGGCATAGGCGAGGTCGGAGAGCACCCATATCTCGTGCTTCTTCGCAAAGGCTACGATCTCCTTGTAGAAGTCGAGGCCCACGACCTGCGCGGTCGGGTTGGAGGGATAGTTCACCACCAGCGCGAGCGGCGACGGCACCGAATGCTTCACCGCGCGGCTCAGATGGCTGAGATATTCTTCCGGCGTGCGCGCGGGCACGTGGCGAATCGCGGCGCCGGCCAGGATGAAGCCGAAGGCGTGGATCGGATAGGCCGGGTTGGGCACCAGCACGACATCGCCGGGCGCAGTGATCGCCTGGGCGAGGTTGGCGAAGCCCTCCTTGGAGCCGATATTGGCGATGACCTCGCTGTCGGGATCGAGCTTCACGCCGAAGCGGCGGGCGTAGAACGCGCTATAGGCCTTGCGCAGGCCCTTGATGCCGCGGCTGGCGGAATAGCGGTTGGAGCGTGGGTCTTTCGCCGTCTCGATCAGCTTGTCGACGATGTGCTGCGGCGTGGGCATGTCGGGATTGCCCATCGAAAAGTCGATGATGTCCTCGCCCGCCGCCCGCGCCTTCGCCTTGAGGATGTTCACTTCCTCGATGACGTAGGGTGGCAGCCGCTTGATGCGGTAAAAGTCGGTTTGCATTGGGTTTCGGACCGTTATGTCTGCGCGAAGCAACGCCTCGCGGGCGGCAACATCAGGGCAAAAAGGCTGTCCCGTCAATGATGTTAGAGGGCATTCTTCATCCGCGTCCGCCGCAGAGCGCGAGCCGGCTCGGATGCGGCCGCGTGGGATGTTTGCGCAGTTCGCGGCCTCAGCCCTGGATGAAGATCTCGGCCCGGCGATTGCCGTCCTCGCCCTGCGGCATGGACTCGTAATAGACGGGTTGGCTGTCGCCGACCGCTTCCACGAGCACCCGGCTGGCCGGCACGCCTTCGCGGATGATCTCCCGCGCCACGGCGTTGGCGCGCTGCTGCGACTTGGCGAAGATCGCCTCGAGATGCTTTTCCACCGGCATGTTCGACGTGCGGCTCGACGAATGGCCGATCACCTTGATGAAGCCGCTGCCGCCACGCTGCTGGAAGGTTTCGACCGCCGCGCGGATCTGGGCGCGCCCGGCCGCATTGAGGGCCGTCCCATCGCCCGGGAACATCACGACCGCGGCCGGGGGCATGCCGGCCGGATTGGCATAGACGCTCGGCGTGCTGCTGCCGGTGCCATTGAGGACGTCGAGATTGGCGACCACGGATCCCGTCATCGCTTCCGGCCCGCCGACCGCCGTCGCCCGGCCACGCCGCTTGAGCGGCACGGCGGCGGCCATCGCCTGATCCGCCGACAAGGGCCTGATCGTTCCGGTCGCGATTCCGGCATTGGAGGCGGTTTGCTGGTAGCGCGCGATGATCGGCTGCGCCACGAATTGCGAGATGCTGGGATCGAGCGCGGGCGCGGCGGATGGCCTGAAGCCGAGCTGCGCGTCGGACATCACGCCCGGCTGGGCGCCCGGAACGCCGGCATTGGCGGGAACCGCCGGTTGGCTGCCGGGCGGTGCGGCGACCGGCGCGGACGCGACGCGGGTTGTGGGCGCCGGCGCGGCATCGCTGGCCGGCGCGGCACTATCGGGCGCCGGTGCGCTGGCGGCCGGCGTGCTGGCGGCCGGTGCCGGAGCATTGTCGGGCGTCGGCGTCGAAGGCGGTGTCGCCGTCGCGACGGCGGTGTCGGCAGCGGGCGGCCCCGGCGGCGCCGCGGCCGGCTCCGTGCCGCCGCGCAACGCTTCGCCGCTGTAATTGGTCCTGGCCCGGTCGGCGGCAAGCGAGTCCGCGGCTTCGCGCTGCTCGTCCGGCGTGGTCGTGCCGCTCGGCTTCTCGGGCACGGCGGCCAGATCGGGCGGTGGCGCGGCCGGCGCTGGCGCCGCGGTGTTGTCTGCCGTGGCGGCAGGCGCGGTGTCGGCCGGCGGCGCGGCCGCGCTTGTGTCGGCCTGGGTGCCGGCAGCCAGCGGATTGCCGTCATTGGACGGTGCGGCGGACGGCGCCGGCGCACTCGCATCGGCCGTCGCGCCCGGAGGCGCCGTGTCCGGCGGAAAGCCGGTCGAATCCGCGGCAGGCGTACCCGCCGGCGCGGGGGTGTCGTCGGAGAGCATGTCGTCAAGGGTCGAACATGCGCCGGTGCAAAGCGCGAACGCCATCACCGCCGCCAGGCGCACCACGGTCTTGGTCATGCGTCAGCCTCAGACTCGTCGATATTCCAATGGCATCCCGTATACAGGTGCGGGTCCTAGCTTCCAAGCCGCCAAGGCATTCAAATCCATGAAATCTTGTGGCAAATGGCCCTAGGCCGGAGCCGCCTTGCAGCCTTGCGAGGCCGCGCGCTATCAACGGACACGATACGAGCCGGTGACCGCCATGCAAAAGAAGCTCGATGATACGGGGAGAGACGCCAAGCCGGCCGTGGAAGGTGCTGACGGCGCCAACCGCTATACGCTGGGCGATCCGGGCGAGTTCGCGCGCAACATGGTCCGGGTGGGCCAACAGTCGCAGAAGCTGCTCGCCGATTTCCTCAAACGTCAGGGTTCTTCCGGCAAGGCGCCCGTCGATCCGCTCAACATCGCGGCACCGTTCACCGCCCTGATGACCGCGATGGTGGAACATCCCACCGCCATCGTCGACGCCCAGTTCCAGCTCTGGCGCGATTTCATGGGGCTCTGGGAGAAGACCGCGCTGCGGATGATGGGCAGCGACGTCGAGCCCGCCGTGGCGCCCAAGCCCGGCGACAAGCGCTTCCGCGACAAGGACTGGCAGGAGAGCCGGATCTTCGACTTCATCAAGCAGAGCTATCTGCTGACCGCGAACTGGATGCAGAGCACGGTCGCGAATGTCGAGGGCCTGGATGCCGACACCCGCAAGCGCGTGAGCTTCTACACCAAGCAATTCGCGGACGCGATCGCGCCGACCAATTTCATCCTCACCAACCCGGAAGTGCTGCGCGCCACGCTGCAATCCAGCGGCGACAACCTGGTCAAGGGGCTCGACAACCTGCTGGAGGACATCGACCGCGGCCACGGCCAGCTCTCGATCCGCCAGTCGGCCGACGCCTTCCGCATCGGCGAGAACATCGCGACGACGCCCGGCAAGGTGATCTTCCGCAACGCGCTGCTCGAGCTGCTGCAATACGATCCGGTCACCGCCGAGGTCCACGAGCGGCCGCTGCTGATCTTCCCGCCCTGGATCAACAAGTTCTACATCATGGACCTGCGGCCGGAGAACTCGTTCATCAAATGGCTGGTCGGCCAGGGCTACACGGTGTTCGTCGCCTCCTGGATCAATCCCGACCGCCGCCTCGCGCAGAAGACTTTCGAGGACTACATGCGCGAGGGCATCTTCGCCGCGCTCGATGCCGTCCACGAAGCAACCGGCGTGCGCGATCCCAACGTCGTCGGCTACTGCATCGGCGGCACGCTGCTGACCGCGACGCTGGGCTACATGGCGGCCAAGGGCGACGACCGGATCCATTCGGCCACCTTCTGGGCGGCGCAGGCCGATTTCAGCGAGGCGGGCGACCTCACCGTCTTCGTCGACGAGGCGCAGCTCGAGGCACTGCACCAGCAGATGGAGAACGCCGGCGGCGTGCTCGAAGGCGCCAAGATGGCGACGACCTTCAACATGCTGCGGGCCAACGACCTGATCTGGTCCTTCGTGATCAACAATTACATGCTGGGCAAGCAGCCCGTGCCGTTCGACCTGCTCTACTGGAATTCCGACACCACGCGGATGCCGGAGAAGACGCATCTGTTCTACCTGCGCGAATGCTACAAGGAGAACAACCTGGCGCGCGGCAAGATGGAGTTGGGCGGGGTCAAGCTCGACCTCTCGAAAGTGAAGCTTCCGGTCTACCTGCAATCGGCGAAGGAAGACCATATCGCGCCCTATCGCTCGATCTACAAGACCACCAAGCTGTTCAAGGGACCGATCCGCTTCATCCTTGCGGGCTCCGGCCATATCGCGGGCGTGATCAACGCGCCGGTCGCGAAGAAGTACCAGTACTGGACCAACGACAAGCTTCCCGCGACGGTCGACAAATGGGTCGAAGGCGCCAAGGAGCACTCCGGCTCCTGGTGGCCCGACTGGGACAAGTGGCTGTCGAAGCTGTCGGGCAAGATGGTCCCCGCCCGCAAGCCCGGCGACGGCAAGCTGCCGGTGCTGGGCGACGCGCCGGGCACGTATGTGAAGATCAAGGCGCAGTAGAGGCCGGACCGGCTGCCGGGCCTGTGTTATGCTTCCGCCGCTTGCGCGAGGGGGAAACGCGATGGCGGGCGAGCCGTTCGACTGGAAAAAGATTGCGGCGCCGGAGAACCGGCCGAAATGGATCGTGTTCTTCCTGGCGGTCATCGCCGCCGTCTATCTCGTGCAGACCTTCGCGCCGGGCACGCCCCCCGCGCCCGGCCATGGGACGGCGTCCAGCGGCAATGGCGGCGGCGTCCTCGGCGGTCTGTTGGACGGCAGCGCGGGACGCGGCGCCGTTCCGCTCGATCCGCTCGAGAGCGGCCGATGCCGCACCTTCGCGCCGGCGGGCTGGAGCGTCATCGACAGCAACGCCAACGGCACCGCCTTCACCGCCGCGTCCGGCGACCGCTCGGGGATCGCGAGCTATGGCGGCGTCGCGATCAATTCCGGCCAGGCGCAAGGCCTGTATGGACCGCAATTCACCTCGCCCGAAGCGCTGATCCAGTTCGCGGTCTCCGGGCTGACCAATCAGAACGCGCAACTCCAGCCCGGCCCCGCCTTCGGCGCCTACCAGACCGCGCAGCTCCAGGCCGGCGACTATCACGGCTATGTGCTCTACTATCGGTTTTTCCTGGCACCCGATCCGGGCGGCTACGGTCTCGTCATGCGCATCGCTCTGGCGCGCGGCGACCGGCATGCCGTCGCCGAAGCGGGCGGCGTCGCCGCCGCGACGCGCTGCCAGGCGGTGGTGATCCCGCAGCCGATCGGCAACGACACGGATCGCGGCAGCGCGCATGGCGCCGGCACATCGAAAGCCTGCGCCGAGCAGGGAAGCTGCGACGACAGCGATCTGGCCGGCACCTACAACACGCAGCTCGGCACCGGCTGGGTGCATGACTCGGTGGGGCGAAACTACAATGTCGACGTCACCAGCGATTACGACGACAACGGTCCCGACGGTCCGGGCTATTACGCCTCGGTCGGCGGCACGCGGGAGAAGCTGCAGCCGGGCCTCGAATAGCGGGCGTCACGGCGGCGCGGCGAGATGATCGATGATCGCATCGCATAAGGCGCCGCCGAGGGCCTTGTCGAACGCGATGAACATGGGCTGGGTGTTGATCTCGAGAAAGCGGTAGCGGCCGGCGCCGTCCAGCATGAAATCGGCCGCGGCGAAATCCAGTTGCAGCGTCTCGCAAAGCGCCAGGAGACCCAGCCCCACCGCCTTGGGCACCTTTGCCGGCTCCAGCTTCGTGTCGTTGTCGTCGCGGTAGTCGACATGCGCCGAGGTCAGCGCACAGCCGAACAGGCGCCGGCCGATCACGAAGACGCGGAGCTCCGGCCGGCCGAGCCTCGCCTGATGGAAATAAGGTCGCCAGCGCGACGGCGGATCGGCCCTGCGCCCCTCGTCCAGCGCCTCCGTCAACTCGCCACCGGCCACCGGCTTGCGGATCGACGCCGTCTTCGTGGGCGGCGGCGCGCAAGCTATCGTCGTCTCGGGTATCCGCAGGCCCGCGGCCCGCGCGGCGTGCAGGTTCTCGACCTTGTTGTTCTCCGCGCCATTGGCGGAGCGGTTGAAGCAGCGTATGGCGGGATCGGCGCAAGCCCAGCCACGCAGGAAATAGAACCAGTTCAGCGCCTCCGCGTGTGCTTCCGCGGGATCGGAATAGCCTTCCAGGAACACGTTGTGCCGGATGAACAGTCCGGTCGGCTTCAAGGATTTGCCGCTCAGCGTCAGGCCGCCGCGCGCGAAATCGTAGACGACGTCCGGCTTCAGCGTCGGCCCGTTGAGGATGTCGGCGAACGCCACGCCGCGCGCCAGCACGCGCCGCAGCAGCCAGCCGATATTCGGATCGTACTGGCCGCCCGCGACGACAAGCATCCGGTGCCGCTATTTCTCGCCGGCGATCTGGGTGATGGGCGGATGTTCCTCGCCATAGATCATGGTCGTGAACACCGTCTCCTCGCCGAGCGCCAGGGTCGAGATCGGCGGCCCCTCTTCGCCCTTCTTCTTCGTCGTCGGGCCGCCGGGCTTGTCCTCGCCGGCGATCTGGGTCGTCACCGGCCCGCTCTCGCCGGCGATCAGCGTGATGGGATGTTCTTCGCCGACGGCGAGCGTGGTGATGGGCGGATGCTCCTCGCCCCACACCAGCGTGGTGATCGGCGGATTCTCCTCGCCATAGGCCAGTGTCGTGATCTTCGCCTTGGCCGCGGCCTTCCCGCCGGACGGCTTTTTCGTCTTCCTCGGTGCCATGTCGTTCCCCTTGAAAAAAGATCAAAACGAAATGAAACAAATCGAGGCGAATTCAAAGCACCCCACGCTACGTACTACGGTCGCATGCGTATCACGGACAATGAATACAGTAAATAACAAGGATCATGTAGATATTAAATCGTATTTACTTTGGATTTCGGCACGGCCGAAAAGATGAACACTGAGCGGTCCGCGACCTGCGCCGGCCGTTTGCGTCGGCGGCGCCTTAGGTTTTGCGCGTTTTGCGCATCTGCGCCGCGACCGCCGCGCCGGCGGCGTCGCCCCGCGCTTCGAGACCGTCCAGCGCACCGGCGAAGTCTTCCGGCTTGAGATTCTGCGACAGCTTGAACTTTCCCGCGAACGACTCGAGCGTCACTTCGAATCCCGCGATCGCGTTCAGCAGCGCGGCCATGCGCGCCTCGCCCACCTTGTCCGCGATCCAGGGCGCCTTCGGCAGCAGCAAGGCTTCTTCCGCCGCCGACAACTCGTCGAGCAATGCGCGCAGCTCCGCCACATCGGTCTTGCGGGCGATGCCTTCGGCCTCGACCGCGCTGTAATTCCACGTCGGCACCATGCCCTGGCTGCGGTACCAATCGGGCGAGACGTAGGCATGCGCGCCGAGGAAGGACAGCCGCAGCCGCGCACCGTCCGCCGCCCGCGCCACCGGATTGCCGGCGGCGAGATGGAAGCGCAAGCGCTGCCCGTCGCGATCGAGCACGACCGGAGCATAGGCGATCGCCACCCGGTCCGCCTGCGCCAGCATCACCACCGCGAAGGGATTGGCGCGGATGAAATCCCGCAGCATCGCGGGATCGTCGACGGCGAAGGCGGGCGGGCGATACATCAATCGGCCCCCAGCAGATAGCGGTCGAGCGCCGGGAGCGCCGCAAGCTCGCGCGTCTCGGGCCGCTGAGCGTAGGCCGCATGGCTTGTATAGCAGGCCAGCAGCGAACGCCGCGGCGCGCCCGTCATGTTGCGCATGCCCGAATGCGCCAGCCGCCCATGGAAGACGAGAACGTCGCCGGCCTGCCCTTCCACGACGATCTGGGCCGGATGATTTCCGTCGGGGTCGCCGAGGCCATGCATGGCGCCGGCGTCGCGGTGCGTGGCGGGAACAAGCCTCGTCGCGCCATTGTGCGGGCCGAACGGATCGAGGAACACCAGCGCGGAGACCATATGCGAGTCCGGATCGTCGTCCGGCCAGTCGCGATGCAGCGCCTGGTAGCCGCCGGCGGGCAGCGGATCGCGGCCTTGCACCGCCGTCAGGAAGAAGCGATGCGGGATCACCCGTGCGACCGCGGCCAGCATCTGCGGCGACAGGCAGAAGCTGCGGGCCTCGGCATCGTTGTCGAGCATCGCATGGCGCAGGCTCCGCTCGCGGGGGACCGGCCATCTGTCGGCGGCGAGGACGCAGGCTTCGAAGCGCTCGCGCAACCTTTCCAGGACGTCGGGCGCCACCGCACCGCGCAGGATCACATAGCCTTGCGCGTCGAGCATCCGCGCATCGGCTTCCATCAGCGAACTCGCCGTCACACCCGCCGCCGCCAGCGCCTCGTCGATCGTCATCGCTCAGACGAGGCCGGTCGTCTCGGGCAAGCCGAGCATCACATTGAGGTTCTGCACCGCCGCCCCCGAGGCACCCTTGCCCAGATTGTCCAGCACCGCGCTCAGCCGCGCCTGCCCCGTCTTTTCGTTCGCGAATACGTAAAGCTTGAGCTTGTTGGTGTTCCTGAGCATCTCGGCGTCGAGCGTCTTGAGCGCCGCGGCTTCTGCCGGACCGGCGACCTCGACGAACGGACGATCCTTGTAGGTGTCGGCCAGCGCGGCCCGGAGGTCGGCGGCCTTCGGTGCGCCGTCCAGCATCCGCAGATGCAGCGGCACCTCGACGATCATGCCGCGATAGAAACGTCCGACATAGGGCGAGAAGACCGGCGGATGCGCGAGCCCGGCCCGTTCCGTCATCTCGGGGATATGCTTGTGCGCCAGCTGCAGCGCATAGGCCCGCGCCACCGTCTCGACATAAGTCGGCGAATCTGGCTTCTCGAACTCCTCGATCATCGTCTTGCCGCCGCCCGAATAGCCCGAGATGCCATGGGCCGTGAGCGGCGTTCCGGCCGGCACGAGTCCGGCGCGCACCAGCGGCGCCACCAGCGCGAGGAATCCCGTCGCCCAGCAGCCCGGATTGGTCACCCGCTTCGCCGCGGCGATGGCGTCGTAATTGCCGGGCGCGAATTCGGGAAAGCCGAACACCCAGCCCGGCGCCACGCGATGCGCGCTCGAGGCATCGATCACGCGCACTTCGGGATTCTCGATCAGCGAGACCGCTTCGCGCGCCGCCTCGTCCGGCAGGCAGAGGATCACCACGTCGGCGGCGTTGAGCGCCGCCGCGCGCGCCGCCGGATCCTTGCGCGCCGCATCGGGGAGCTGCACGACCTGAAGGTCGCGGCGCCCCGCCAGGCGCTCGCGAATCTCGAGTCCCGTCGTGCCGGCGGCCCCGTCGATGAAGATTTTCCTGTTCATGTTTTCTGCTTAGCAGAAGAACCGCCCATCGAACCATGGGCTTGCCCGGCACATCGGGCATGCGCCGTGCTGGCAGCGGCCGTTTGTCCGTGCCAGCCTGCCGCCGCAGCCGGAATCGCGGCTGTAACCATGGGGGAAATAGCATGCAATTCAGCGATCTCTTCAGCTTCGAGAAATTCCTTGCACCGGTGCTCATCAAGGTCGCGTACTGGATCGGCCTGGTGCTGATCGTGCTCGCCACGCTGGCCGGCATGCTCGGCATGAGTCTGATGAGCCGATACACCGGCACTTATGGCGGGCATCCCGGCATCGGCGGCGTCCTTCTTGCGCTGGTCCTGGGCGTGCTGTGGACCATCTTGTGGCGGATCGTCTGCGAGGCCTGGATCGTGATCTTCTCGATCAACGCGCGCCTCGGCATCCTCGCGCACAACAGCCAGCCCAGGCCCTGATAGTCGCCGGGACGGCAAGGCCAGCCCGCCGCTCGGCGGGCTGGCCTCGGCCGCCCATATCAGGCGAAGCCGTATTTCGCTTCCCACGACGCGTCGTCGGTGACGAAGAACACGATCGCCTCGATGAATGCGACGATGCTGGGAATGAAGGTCCAGCAGAACAAGAGATAGAAAATCCCCCACCACTGACCGAGATAGAAACGGTGGACGCCCAGGCCGCCGAGGAACAGCGCGAGCACGCCGGCCACGACCTTGCTCTTGCCCGGACCGCCGCCGGGGGCGCCGCGCTGCCGCGCGCCACAGGACGGACAAGCCGTCGCCGTCTCATGGATTTCCTTGCCGCAGCCCCTGCAATAGACCATTCCCACGACGCCCTCCCGAGTCTCAAGCCCGCGAAACTTATAGCAGCAGCGACCGGCGGCCGCGCATTGTTTTTCCCATCGCCGGCGATCTCTTCCCGAGCACCGGTCAGTTCTGTATTCGGACGAAGATTTTTCTTGCGAATCCAGTATTCGATGGCACCTTAGCCCGTGGGGATCGGGGGGTATCATCATGGACATCAGAGACTATCCAACCAGCCGGCGCGCCGTGCTCGGCGGGCTCGCGGCGCTGGGCGCGGCTCCGTTCGTCCTGCGCGGCGCCTGGGCCTTCGCGACGGATGTCGACGTGATCATCGTCGGCGCCGGCGCCGCCGGCATCGGCGCGGCGATCGCGCTCAAGCAGGCCGGTCTCACCGCGAGGATACTGGAGGCCGACAATCGTATCGGCGGCCGCGCCCTCACCGACACCACGACCTTCCGCGGCAAGGACGGCAAGGCCGTCCCCTTCGACATCGGCTGTGCCTGGATCCACCGCTTCGAGACGGGCGATCCGTTCGCCGACTGGTCGCGCAAGCTGCATTTCGATACCCAGGCGCACGATCTGGGCGTCAACCGCCTGTTCTACGGCAAGACCCCCTATAGCGACCTGATGGTGCGCTTCCTCGACGAGGACGAGGACAAGGCGAAGAAGGCCTTCGCGGGCGCCGGCGACGTGCCCGCCAGCAGCGTCATCACCGATTGGGACAAGCCGATGGACGCGGCGGCGACCTATATGGGGCCGATGGACATGGGCGTCGATTTCGACTCGCTGTCGACCGCCGATTTCACCGCGATGGACGAATACGATCCCAACTATCTGGTGCGCGAAGGCTATGGCACGCTGGTGAAGACCGTGGGATCGCAGAGCGGCCTCGACATCGTCCTGAACGCGCCGGTGACGGCGATCGATACCGGCGGCAGCGGCGTCAAGGTGACGATCGGCGGACGGCATCCCGGCGCGCTGACCGCGCGGGCGGTCATCGTGACGGTGTCGACCGGCGTGCTGGCGTCCGGCGCGATCCGCTTTCCCGCCGGCCTGCCCCCGGCGACGCAGGACGCCATCGGCGATGTGCCCATGGGATTGCTGGCGAAGATCCCGCTGCAGATCCCGGGCATCAGCCATTATCTCGACGGCGTGCAACCCTACTACAACCTGCTGCAGGAGAATGCCGGTCTCGACGACATCTATTTCCTGGCCTGGCCTTGGAACAGCGATCTCATGGTCGGATTCGTCGGCGGCAAGTTCGGCTGGGACCTGTCGCGCAAGGGCCAGGCCGCTGCCATCGCCTATGCCAAGGACAAACTCTCCAACATCTTCGGCAGCGATATCAAGCGCCGCGTGCGGCGCGGGCTGCTGACGCCGTGGGCAACCAACCCGCTGGCGCGCGGCGCCTATTCCGCAGCCAGGCCCGGCAAGCATGCGAGCCGCGCCGTCCTCGCCCAGCCCGTGCACAGCCGCTTGTTCTTCGCGGGCGAAGCGACCGCGCCCGGCGGCATGTTCGCGACCTGCAGCGGCGCCTATAGCGCGGGCACGCAGGCCGCGTCGCGCATTGCGGCGTTGTTGAAGGCAGGCTGACGGGGGCTTTTGCCGCGGCGCGCCGTCCGAGCATCGTCCGTGTAGAGACGGGTCGGCCGGCGCCCGAAGTGCCTTACATCCATTGCAACCAAAGATTGTTCTGCGCGCAGACGTTCGCGCTGCCGCAAAGGACTTGGAGCCTCAGATGAAGGCGTTGTGCGTAATCGCGGTGCTGTAGCCGCTCGTGTCCTTCACGACCGCGACACGGGCACCCAATTGTCGCGCCAGCGCCTCGACGATGCTCGTTCCAAGGCCGAATTTCGGTTTTTCGTCGGACGCCGCGGCGCTTCCACAACCATTGTCGCGGACCGAGACGCGCCACGCGCCGGCACGGCTCTCGAACAAGATGCCGATCCGGCAGTCGGCGTCGTCCGGACCGAAAGCGTGCTTCAGCGCATTGATCACCAGTTCCGTCGCCATCAGGCCGATGCTGACCGCCTCATGCGCCGAAAGCACGCCCGCCTCGGCCTGCACGTCGAGACGGACCGGCTGCGCCTCGTCGACCAGCGACGCTTCCAGGCTCTCGCACAGCGCCGACAGATAAGGGCCGATCTCGACCGGCTCGCCGGTCTGGGACGCCTGCAACTGCTTTTGGACCGCAGCGATCGACATGATCCGGCCATGGGCGTCGCGAAGATGCAGCCGCGCCTCCTCGGACTGCGTCGTGCGCGCGCTCATCAGAAGAATGCTGGCCACGATCTGCAGGCTGTTGCCCACGCGGTGCTGCATCTCCTGCAGCAGCACGTCCTTGTGCTTCAACAGAATCTGCACCTCGCGCTCGGGAACCGGGATCACGCATGCGGTGTTCAGCAACATGCTGCATTCGACGGCAGCGGTGAAAGAACTGTTCATTGGAGCCCTCCAACAGTCGTCATTTCAGGCCGGCGCTACCAATAGTCGGGCGGTCTGTATTTCAGGGCGTGGTTCTCCACGGTCAGTTCGGCGAGCACATGCCGGAGCCGAAGGTTTTCCCGCTCCAGAGTCGCCGCGCTGTCGGCGTGTTTTTGCCGCCTGGCATGCGTTCCATTGCCTTTTTTTGCCTGCCAGAAGAGCACGACGATCGCGATGAGGCCGACGATCCAGTAGAGCGGAGTCATGGCTGTTCTCCCGTGCGACGCCGGACAAGACGACCTTCGTCAGCCTACGGAATGGATTGCTCCGCCGAACCGACATCCGACCCTATGCAGTTCTCGGCATCGCGTCTGGTCAATATAGCTCAATGCGCATAACGTTCCTCGAATAAGATGGGATTCGACATAGTTCGACGGGGACATTTGGAACGATGCTGGGGCGGCCTTGAAAGGAAAACAGGCCCGCGTGACGACGAAGAAGAAACAATCATTCGATCCGCTCACGTTTCTCGCCAAGGCGGGGGTCGGCAGAGTCATGTCCAAATATCGCCAGCACGAGATTCTGTTCTCGCAGGGCGATGCCGCGAACGCAGTGTTCTACATCCAGAAAGGCAAGGTGAAGATCGCCGTGGTGTCCTCGCAGGGCAAGGAAGCCGTCGTCTCGATCCTGGGTCCGGACGAGTTCTGCGGCGAGGGTTGCCTGACCGGGCAGACGCGGCGCATGGCGACCGCCTCGGCGATGACCGATTGCGAGATCATGCGGATCGAGAAAGCCGCGATCGTGCGGGTGATCCATGAGGAGATCACGTTCTCCGAGATGTTCGTGTCGCACATCCTGATGCGCGCCCAGCGCGTGGAGGAGGATCTGGTCGATCAGCTGTTCAACTCGAGCGAAAAGCGCCTGGCGCGTGCCCTGCTCCTATTGGCGAATTTCGGCAAGGAAGGCCGGCCCGAGCCGGTGATCGCCAAGATCAGCCAGGCGACGCTGGCGGAGATGATCGGAACGACCCGCTCCCGCGTCAGCTTCTTCATGAACAAGTTCCGCAAGCTCGGCTTCATCAAATACAACGGCCATCTGGAAATCCACAGCTCGCTGCTGAGCGTCGTCCTGAACGACCAGCCCCGCAATACGGAAGAAGATCCGCGCTGAGTTGCGGACCGGTCCATCCCGGCCGGCATCGACGGGGTGAACAATCACGCCTTACTTCAACGGCAGGAGCAGACGTCACCTGGGTGGCGCGCATTCGCGGGCCATGACAAGTTCTTGGTGACTCCATCTGATCACGACAGTCACTTAGACCGCCTCACAAACCCATCGACCCGTTGCGCGGCTAATGAATGTCGTTCTTGCGATCGTCTTTCCCAGCCATGAAAACCGCGACGACCTTCGCGAATGTCGACACGAAGAAAATGCAAATCATGATTCGGAATGCGAGCGCAGAAACCTGCATCAAGCGCCCCGGATAAATAGGAGGATACAGGCCGCTCGGAACGAAATCGGATAAGCCGAACGGCAACAAATCGATCAGCTGGAGCAGGAGGAATTTGAACGCGTTGGCCAAAGTCGCCGGATAAGACAGCCCGTTTTGCAATGCCTCCGTATAATAGAAGAAAAAGACGGCGCCGCTCGATAGCAAGGTCAGCCCGATGAGGAACGCGATATTCCAGAGCAGGAATTTGATTTTCTCGGCGAAGCTGCCCTTTGCGGCTATCTCTATCGGTTCAGCTATGACGAGGAAATAACCATCGGGAGCTTGCATGCCGTCGCCGCCGCGAAATGGCACAAGGTCTTCCGCTTCGAAAACCGCATATGACTGGCGCACCATGTTTTCGATTTCTCTTGGCGGATGACCCTCACCCTCAAATCGTCGGAAATTGTATTTGTTTCTTGCCGTGTCGGCTTGGATGAGAAACGGTCGCCATGTTGGCCAAGCCTCCTCATCCCCATAAGAGAACAGTTTATTTATGACAAATTGGTCGATGATCGCGCGCCGCCAAGTGAAGACATTGGAATACGTGAAGGAGGCCAGGAAAAAGGCGAAAGTCGCTGCGAGCTGAAGCGATCTCCAAGATATCGGGTCCACATACCCCTTCACGGCGAAGTGAGACAGGTAGAAAAAAAAGCTCAGGCTCATCATGCAAAGGCCGGCCACCACGAACAAATAGAACGCGGCAATTGATCGGCCGGAGAAACCGATGACTGCCGTTTGGCCGAGCATATATCGCCCTCTATGGAGCAAGGGCAGGGAGGAATGTTTGATATATTGCCGACGAAGGATCAGGAGTAACGCGACAGTCGCCAAGAAGGTGCTGGACACCATAATGTAGAAATCGGCTATCGACATTCGTATTGGACCGTCACCAGCACGGGACGATTTCTATATTTTGATGTCCTCTTTGGCAACGCAACCGGTTTCCTGCTTCCGAGCGATGCGTAAGCATGGGATTCTGTCGATGCACGGAACGGGTTGAAACAATATCCGGCATTCTGGCTCGTCATCCCTATGAGCGTCGCCTTTTTTGCGGTCCTTATCGCGGTTGAAGATTGGAGATATGCCCGGGTGCGCCCACCCGAAGCACATGGCAAAACAGCGGCCTACATTTCTGTGGGCCGCTGTTTCTAAACGATAAACTGAACGTTCCGGATCAGCGCTTCGAGAACTGGAAGCTGCGGCGGGCCTTGGGGCGGCCGTACTTCTTGCGCTCGACGGCGCGCGGATCGCGCGTCAGGAAGCCGCCCGGCTTCAGGGCCGCGCGCAGCGACGGCTCATAGGCCACCAGCGCGCGGGAGATGCCGTGGCGCACCGCGCCGGCCTGGCCCGACAGACCGCCGCCGACCACCGTCACCACCACGTCGAACTGCCCATCGCGCGCCGCCGCGATCAGCGGCTGGCGCAGGATCATGCGCAGCACCGGGCGCGCGAAATACACCTTCTCGTCGCGGCCGTTGACCGTGATCGTGCCGCGGCCCGGCTTGATCCAGACGCGGGCGACCGCGTTCTTGCGGCGGCCGGTGGCATAGGCGCGGCCCTTGGAGTCGCGATTGGACTTGGGCGCCTCGCCGGCATCCGCCTTCTCCGGCACCTTCGCCTTGATCAGCGTGGACTTGAGTTCGCCGAAGCTCTTTACGTCTTCCGCCATGAGCCTAGCTCGCCTTCTTGTAGTTGGTGTTCTTGGGATTCATCTTGCCGATGTCGAGGGCTTCGGGCTTCTGCGCCTCGTGATCGTGCGTCGGCCCCGGGAAGACGCGCAGATTGGCGAGCTGGCGCCGGCCCAGCGGGCCGCGCGGCAGCATGCGCTCGACCGCCTTGTGCAGCACGCGCTCGGGGAACTTGCCGCGCATGATCTGTCCGGCGGTCCGTTCCTTGATGCCGCCGATATAGCCGGTGTGGTGGTAGTAGGTCTTGTCCTTCATCTTGTTGCCGGTGAGGACGATCTTGGCCGCGTTGATCACGACGATGTTGTCGCCGCAGTCCATATGGGGCGTGAAGGTGGTCTTGTGCTTGCCGCGCAGGCGCAGCGCGAGGATCGAGGCGAGCCGGCCGACGACGAGACCTTCGGCGTCGACCAGGATCCACTTCTTCTCGATCTCGGACGGCTTGGCCGAGTAGGTTTTCATGAGGGGACCTGTTTGGAAAATGCTGTTCGGGCCGCGCTAATACGTGCCGGCCACGCGGTGGTCAAGCGAAAACCGCGATTTTGCTCGATTTTTCCTATGCGGTATTATAATACCGCTCCCCCGAGGGGCCTTTATGCCGACTCCAAACGAAAAGGCCCGGCGGGGGGCAGCCGGGCCTTCTCTCACAACTGGCTTGGGGGGGCCTACCAGTCGCGTTTGATGTTGAAGTAATTGTACGACGTCTCGCGGATCTTGCCGAAATCGCCATCGCTCTTGGTGAGGTCCTCGAGCCGATAGGTCGGCGCCTTGGAGATCACGTCCTGCGCGACGGGAACGACATAGCCGCCCTTGTCCTTGCTGTAGTCCAGCATCGACCACGGAACCGGAAAGTACTTCTCGCCGACGCCGAGCACGCCGCCCTGACCGAGCGCGGCGAACATGATCTTGTCCGATTGCTTGTCGAGCACGATGTCCTCGACATGCCCGATCTTCTCGCCGGCCTGGTCATAGACCGACGTGCCCTTGACCTTGGAAGCGAGGATTGCGCTGGTGTGGCCACTCGATGTTGTCATGCAGTGTCTCCCTTGGGATGCATGGCGTGAACGCCGCTTCCAACCCTTCGTTCCTGTGCATCGCAGGTTCCGCTGGCGGCGAAGCGGTTCCGGTTCGCGTCGGCGATTTTCGTGCCGCGGCGGGTCTTCGCCGCCGCGACGGCGCCCGCGGGGACGCCGCCGTCGGCGAGACGGACGGTGGCCGCCGGGTGGCGGCGGCGGCGCAAAACACCTATATATCGGTCCATGAACGCTCCGATCTCCGAACCGCTCGTCCTTGCCGCCCAGGCCGAAGGCGTCCTCACCTTGACCCTGAACCGGACCGCCGCGCGCAATGCGCTGAGCCGGGGTTTGATGGCGGCGCTCCAGGCCGCGCTGGAGGATGCCGCCGCCGAGACATCCGTGCGCGTCGTCGTGATCGCCGCCGAGGGACCCGCCTTCTCGTCCGGCCACGACCTCAAGGAGATGACGGCCCACCGCGCCGACGCCGACCAGGGCAAGGCGTTCTTCGCGGCGCTGTTCGCACAATGCTCGCGATTGATGCAGACCATCGTCCGCCATCCCAAGCCGGTGATCGCACAGGTCCAGGGCGTCGCGACCGCGGCCGGCTGCCAGCTGGTCGCGAGCTGCGATCTCGCCGTCGCCTCGTCGACCGCGCATTTCGCGACGCCGGGCGTGAACATCGGCCTGTTCTGCTCGACCCCGATGGTGGCGCTGTCGCGCAACGTGGCGCGCAAGCATGCGATGGAGATGCTGCTGACCGGCGAGATGATCGCCGCCGAGGAAGCTCGCCGCATCGGCCTCATCAACCGCGTCGTCGCGCCGGAAGCTCTCGCGGCCGAGACGCAGGCGCTCGCCGCGCTGGTCGCGACCAAGCCGCACGGCACGCTGAAGCTCGGCAAGGAGGCGTTCTATCGTCAGGTCGAGATGCCGCTGGCTGAAGCCTACGACTATGCCGGCCAAGTCATGACCTTGAACATGCTGGCGGCGGAGGCCAAGGAAGGCATCGGCGCCTTCGTGGAGAAGCGCGAACCGAAATGGCCGGAGTGACGTGAAGGATCCCGTTCTCGTCCCGCTCGCGGTCGTCTTCGTGCTTCTCGGTGCGAGTGCCGTGTATTTCCTGGTGCGCGGCCTTCGCAAGGGTCGCTTCGCGGACCGCTTCGCCATTCTTGCGGCGCACCGTGCCTTGCGGATTCCGAACCGAGCCGTTTCAGAGGGCTACGAGCCGGGCTACAGCTACCGTGACCGCGACGGGGTCGGCTTCTGGCTGGGGGCCGCAGTGCAGGCGTTGATCTTGGTCATCTGCGCGACCATGTTCATCGTGCTGGTGGCCGCGCCCTGATGCCAACCGAATGGCCCGCCTGACGTGAAGGATCCCGTCCTCGTCGCGTTCGCAGCGCTCTTCATGGTTCTCGGCCTGGGCGCCGCATACTTTCTGGTGCGCGGCCTGCGCGACGGGCGTATCGTGCGCCGACTCTACTACCCTTATCCGAAGCAGCAATTTCGGGACAGTCGCGACGTGAACTATGCCTACCGAAGCCACATGCCGGGCCTGTTCTGGACGGAGATCGGCATGCAGGTCCTGGCCGTGGCGGTCAGCATCGTAGTGGTTTTCATTCTAATGACGGCGCCCTGATGCCCCAATATGACGACGCCCTGATCAAATCGATCCTGCGCACGACCAAGACCATCGCGATGGTCGGGGCGAGCGGCAACGACATGCGCCCGTCCTATTTCGCGATGATGTATCTGCTCGCCAAGGGCTATGTCATCCATCCGATCAATCCCTCGCTCGCCGGCAAGACGATCCTCGGCCAGGCCGTCTATGCCTCGCTGAAGGATGTGCCGGCACCCGTCGACATGGTCGACATCTTCCGCGCCTCCGACGCGGCGCCCGGGATCGTGCGCGAGGCGCTGGCGGAAAAGGATCGCCTGGGCATCAAGACCATCTGGATGCAACTCGGCGTGATCAGCGAGGAAGCCGCCGCGCTGGCCCGCGAGGCCGGCCTCACCGTGATCATGGACCGTTGCCCCAAGATCGAGCATGGCCGCTTCTCGGGCGAGATCGGCTGGATGGGCGTGAACCGCAAGGTGATCGACAATCGCAAGCCCCTGCTCTTCGGCAAGGGCGGCTCGCTCAAGCGGGTCTGACACGCCGCACCTTGAAGTGGCGCGCGCAATGCCCACTTGCCATCAGGGTCTCTCTGGAGTGGCAGGATGAAACGCATCGTCGCGGGAATTTCGCTGGTCGTGGTCCTCGTCATGGCGGGTGCGCCGGCCGCGGATGCCAAGGGCTGCATCAAGGGCGCCATCGTCGGTGGCATCGCCGGGCACTATATGCACCACCATGGCCTGATCGGCGCGATGGCTGGCTGCGCCGTCGGCCGGCACCTCGCGGCCAAGCACGACGCCGAACGCAGGGCCGCCCAGCACGGCCATCATTAACTCCTGAGCCGGTGACGGGCTGCGTGTCCGCCGCGGTCTCGCCGTCTTCGTGCTGAAGATCGGCCGGCCGTCCTGGGCCAATGCGGAAGCATGATATGTGCGGCTCCCGCCCATCGCACCCGTGTCATGGTCCCGTTCGATGATCCCCGGAGACGGCTGGCATTCTGACCGGCGTTTGATTTATATCCTACAAGATTGGTAGTGTTTATCGCTTCCCGGAGGTTTTCATGTCCGACGACTATGGCTTCAACACGCTCGCGGTCCATGCCGGGGCTCAGCCCGATCCGGCGACGGGCGCACGCGCCACGCCGATCTACCAGACCACGGCCTTCGTGTTCGAGGATGCCGACCACGCCGCCGCGCTGTTCAATCTCCAGGTCTTCGGCAACATCTATTCGCGCATCATGAATCCGACCAATGCGGTGCTGGAGGAGCGCGTCGCCGCGCTCGAAGGCGGCCGCGCCGCGCTGGCGGTCGGCTCGGGCCATGCGGCACAGCTCATCGCCCTGCATACGCTGATGAGCCCCGGCGATAACATCGTGGCGGCGCGCCAGCTCTACGGCGGCTCGATCAACCAGTTCTCCCAGGGCTTCGCCAAGTTCAATTGGGGCGTGAAATGGGCCGATACGCGCGACCCCGCCTCGTTCAAGGCGCAGATCGACGAGCGCACCCGCGCCGTCTTCATCGAGAGCCTCGCCAATCCCGGCGGCATCGTGAGCGACATCGAGGCCATCGCGGGCATCGCGCACGCCGCGGGCGTGCCGCTGATCGTGGACAACACGCTGGCCTCGCCCTACCTCATCCGCCCCATCGAGTGGGGCGCCGACATCGTGCTGCATTCGGCCACGAAATTCCTCGGCGGCCACGGCAATTCGATGTGCGGCATCATCGTCGACGGCGGCAAGTTCGACTGGGGTAGCGGCAAGTTCCCCACCCTGTCGGAGCCCTGCCCGTCTTATCACGGCATGAAGATGTGGGAGACCTTCGGCGACATGGCCTATGCCATCGCGTGCCGCGTGCTCGGCCTGCGCGACCTTGGGCCCGCCCTGTCGCCGATGAACGCCTTCCTGGTGCTGACCGGCATCGAGACCCTGCCCTTGCGCATGCAGAAGCATTGCGACAATGCGCTCGCCGTCGCGCAATGGCTGCAGCGCCATCCCAAGATCTCCTGGGTGAACTATGCCGGGCTCGAAGGCGACGCGTCCTACGGCCTGCACCGCACCTATTGCCCCAAGGGCGCGGGCGCGGTGTTCACCTTCGGCCTCAAGGGCGGCTACGAGGCCGGCGTGAAGGTGGTGAACGGCGTGAAGCTGATCAGCCATCTCGCCAATGTCGGCGACACCCGCAGCCTGATCATCCATCCCGCCTCGACCACGCATCGCCAGCTCAACGACGAGGAGCGGGTGAAGGCGGGCGCCGGCGGCGACGTGATGCGTCTGTCGATCGGCATCGAGAGCGTCGAGGACATCATCGCCGACCTCGACCAGGCGCTGGCGGAATAGCGGTCCTCACGGCCCGACGGCATAGCCCTCGCCCGGGTCGACCAGCGTGACGGTCACGGGCGGCGCGTCGTCGGGCTTGCCGTCGATCGTGTATTGCGTCGTGTAGGCATCCCCCGCGGGCACATAGGTGGTGCAGATCCGCTTGCCGGCGCGGGTCGCCAGCGCCGCCCAGATATTCGCCCGGACCCCGTCGGCCTGCGCCCCTTCCAGCAGCTTGCCGCCGACGGTGATCGCCGCCGCGTCGATGTCGCCCTTGGCGACGACGCCGCAGACGACGTCGCCGTCGAAGGTCACCATGGAATTTGTCTTCATCACGACCACGGGCGACGCGGACAGCATCACCTGCGCCTGGTTCATGATCATGCCGCCGCCGAACGTATAGCCCGACAGCGCGATGCAGGTATGCTTCGCCGCGTTCGGTCCATAGCATTGCAGCTTGCCGGCCTTGAGCTGGTCGATCTGCGCCGCCTGCGCCCCGCCGGCCAGCGCGGCGATGAGGATCGCGGTACCCATCAAGCGCTTCATGCGATTTTCCCCTCGTCGCGGACCAGGCCGCCATTGCGGCGCTCGAAACAATGCCACACCGCCGTGCAGAGCAACAGCGCGGCAACCAGCTGATGCGCCGCGGCGAGGAATTCCGGCGCCTGCAGCAGAAGCGTCGCGATGCCGAGAACGATCTGCAGCAGTGTGAGGTGCAGCACCGCGACGCCGCTGCGCCGCGCCCAGCCCGTCAGCCGCCGCGCCTGCGCGGCAACGACCACCGCGACGGCCGCGACGAGATAGGCGCCGATGCGATGATCGAACTGCGCGAGTCCGGGATTCTCGAAGACATTGATCCACCAGGGCGCCGCGAAGAACGGATGTTCGGGGAACACGCGTCCGTCCATCGACGGCCAGGTGTTGTAGAGCAGCCCCGCATGCAGCCCCGCGACCAGCGCGCCCAGCAGCATCTGAAGGTAGACCAGCACGGCGAACCCGATCGCCCAGGTGGAGCGCACGGGCCTGTCGCGCCGAAGCGCCGCGGGCGCGGCGCGCCGCAGATAGTCCAGCGCCGTCCACACCATCGCCACCAGCAGGATCAGCGCCACGCCGAGATGGATCGCGAGGCGGTATTGCGACACGCTCACCCGCGTCTCAAGCCCGCTTTCCACCATCCACCAGCCGACGAAGCCCTGCAGGCCGCCCAGCGCGAACAGCAGCAGCATGCGCGGCCACGCGTCGCGCCGGATCGCGCCCGCCCAGGCGAACCACACGAACGGCACAAAGAACGCGAAGCCCAGAAACCGCCCCAGCAGCCGGTGGGCCCATTCCCACCAGAAGATGCCCTTGAACGCGGCGAGGCTCATGCCCGCATTCTCGTGGACGTATTGCGGGATGCGCCGATACTTCGCGAAGGCCTCGTGCCAGGCGGCGTCGCTGAGCGGCGGGATCGCGCCCAGGATGGGATCCCATTCGGTGATCGAAAGCCCCGAGCCCGTGATCCGGGTCAGCCCCCCGACCACGATCATCCCCAGGATGATCGCGGCCAGCGCAAGCAGCCAGATGCCGACCGCCCGGCGGCTGCGCCAGAAATTCTCGCGGCGGGGGACATCGGCTTTCATGACTCTTGCATAATGCGCCTTTATCCCGCGGTCTTGCCGCCATCTTGTCGCGGCGCCCCGCGCGCCGCATTCTCCCGCCGCTTCGGAGGATTCCCATGAAACGCGCCATCGCAATCCTGGCCACCGTCGCCGCCGTCGCCGGCGGCGCCCTCGCGGCCGATCCCATGCCGATGCCGTCCGGCATGGTCATGAAGATGATCGACCCGATGCCCAGCCTCTATATGGGCGAGGCCGACAAGCCCGGCGCACCGTTCTTCAAGGGCCTGGGCACCCATCACCACAAGATCACCACGAAGAACGCGACGACCCAGGTCCTGTTCGACCAGGGCATCAAGCTCACCTTCGGCTTCAACCATGCCGAGGCGATCCGCTCCTTCCGCGAGGCGGCGCGGCGCGATCCGCATTGCGCGATGTGCTGGTGGGGCGTCGCCTTCGCGCTGGGCTCCAACATCAACCTGCCCATGCCGGCCGACGCCGACAAGCCTGCCTGGCAGGCGCTGCAGAACGCCGTCGCGCTCGAACGCTACGCCTCGCCGGAGGAGCGCGGCTGGATCGACGCGCTGGCGACGCGCTATTCCGCCGATCCCAAGGCCGACCGCGCCAAGCTCGACGCCGCCTTCGCCGCCGCGATGGGCGATCTGTGGACGCGCTATCCGAACGACCTCGACGCCGGCACCTTCTATGCCGAGGCGATGATGGACACCCAGCCCTGGGATTATTGGGACGAGGACGGCGTGACGCCGAAAGGCCATGCGCTGGAGATCGTCTCGGTGCTCGAGGGCATCATCAAGCGGGCGCCCTATCATCCCGGCGCGCTGCATCTCTACATCCACGCCGTCGAAGCCTCGACGACGCCGCAGCGCGCCGAGGCCGCGGCCGACCGGCTGGAGACGCTGATGCCCGGCGCCGGCCATATCGTGCACATGCCGTCGCACATCTATTACCGGGTGGGCCGCTACGAAGATGCTGCGAAAGTGAATACGCTGGCGGCACTGGTCGACGAACAATACATCGCCGCCTGCAAGGCACAGGGCTACTACCCGATCGGCTATTACGGCCACAACATCCACTTCCTGTGGACCTCGTCGGAGATGCAGGGCAATTACGCCGCGTCGATCGGCGCGGCGCGCCGTCTGGTGAAGGCCGCCTTGGCGCTGCGTGCCGACAAGCTCAATCCGCAGGCGCAGCTCTTCTTCTTCACGCCCTATGCCACGCTGCTGCGCTTCGGAAAATGGCGCGAGGCGCTGGCCGAGCCGCTGCCGCCCGACGACCAGAAGATGACGCTGGCCATCGCGCATCTGGCGCGCGGCTTCGCTTATGCGAACACCGGCGACCGGACGAGCGCCATCGGCGAACGCATGGCGCTGGCCGCGCTACTCGACGACAAGGCGTTCGCCGCCTATGACAAGCTCTATCCCGCCAAAGCGATGGCACAGATCGCGCTTGCCGATCTCGATGGCGAGATCGCCCGCACCGGCGGCGATCTCGACACCGCGATCGTCGACTTCACCAAGGCGCGCGATCTCGAAGAAGCCCTGCCCTATACCGAACCGCCCTATTGGCACCAGCCTTCGAGCCATCTGCTCGGCGCGGCGCTGCTGCAGGCCGGCCGCGCCCGGGAGGCCGCGGACGTCTATCGCCACAGCCTGACCAATTACCGCGTCGACGGCTGGGCGCTCTATGGCCTCGCGCAGGCGCAGGACGCGCTCGGCGACACCGCCGGCGCCGCCGCGACCCGCAAGGAATTCGCCGGCGCGTGGTCGATGGCCGATGTGAAGCTGACGGCGTCGCGGTTTTGATTTTGCTCCCCCGTGGTTGCGGGGGGGGACGAAGAAAAAGGGCGACCTCTCGGCCGCCCTTTCCGTCACGCACGCATGGACAGGACCTACATCCCACCCATCGCGTTCAAGGCGTTCTGCTCATGGCTGCGGCAGGTCGCGTCGTCGCCGGCGTCGTCCGCGGCGGCGATCTCATCCCGGACCAGCCTGGCTTTGTCCGGATCGCTCGGCAGCGCCATGCCGCGCGCCTGGGTGATCATGTCGGCACAGCTCGTGGTCGACGGCGTTGCGCTGGCAGGCAGCGAATTGGCGGGCGCCGTATCGCCGGTCGGAGGCGTCTGGCCGGCCGGCGCCATGCCGTCGCCCGGTCCAGCGGCAAGAGCCGCCGTGGCGAGGAAAGCCGCGGTGCAGGCGGCGAGAATGATTTTCATGGGGTTTTCTCCTGGAATCGGTTTCGAGCTCCAGCCGCAAGGGCAACGCGCCGCACCGGCCATGGTTGCCGTGTTGCAAAAGCGAAAAGGACGCGCTTGACCGCGCCGCCGCCTCTTGCCTTACATGTCGTCATGCCGGAGAAACGGCTCTCATTGCTCGTCGGCCGTACGGACGCGTCTGTGCCGCGTCCCATCGCTACCCTCTGGATCGAACGCGTTCCCGCATGACACCGCGCCTCAAGAAACTGATCGGCACGATCCTCATCCTGCTCTGGGTTCCGTTCTATATGTTCTTCGTCGCCGGCCTCGCGGCCCTCGCCCTGCGCCATGCCAACGGCGTGGAGAGCTTTCTGTTCTTCGCGATCGCCGGGACGTTGTGGGCCGTGCCGGTCGGCCTGATGTTTCCCTGGATGTTTCGCGAGCCCAAATCGAAAGCCTGACGCGCCGCCCTCAATCCAGCTCCGGCCCGCCCGTCGCGAGGTCGGCCTCTTCCTCGCCGGTATACGGATCCTCGTCCGGTCCCAGCTCGTCGCTCGGGTTCGGCACGTCGAAGCCGGCCGGCGGGATCGCTTCCAGGAACCCGGCCGCCTTGAGCTCGTCGACGCCCGGCAGGTGGTTCACGCTCTCCAGCCCGAACTGCAGCAGGAAGGCCTCCGTCGTGCCGAAGGTCACCGGGCGGCCCGGGGTACGCTTGCGGCCGCGGATCTTCACCCAGCCGATCTCCATCAGCACGTCCAGCGTGCCCTTCGAGAGCATCACGCCGCGGATATCCTCGATCTCGGCCCGCGTCACAGGCTGATGATAGGCGATGATCGCCAAGGTCTCGATCGCGGCCCGGCTCAGGCGGCGCTGCTCCGGCTGTTCCTTGCGCAACAGGAAGGCGAGGTCCGAAGCGGTGCGGAACTGCCATTTTCCTGCGACATGCACGAGGTTTACGCCTCGCACCTCATAGATTCCCTGAAGCTCCGCCAGCAGCGCCGGAACGTCGGCGCCTTCCGGCAGCGATGTTGCCAGCGCCTTCTCATCCAGCGGCTCGCTGGCCGCGAACAGCAATGCTTCGGTCATGCGCAAATGCTCGGGGTTCACGCCCACGGCCTCGGCGGCTGGCGTCTCGGCCGCGATGTCGGCCCCCTCTTGTTCCACGTCCACTCCCATTTCGGTTCCGATTTTGGCGACGAGGCGGGCAACTCCACTCATGGGCTAACCTCTGCGGTGGGCGCGAGCCGGTCGCGGATGAAGACCGGCTCAAAGGGCGCCATCTGGCGAATCTCGATCTTACCGTCCCGCGCCAGTTCCAGACAGGCGAGCAGCGTGCTGGCCAGCGCCGAACGCCGCCGCTGCCCGCCCGACCACTCGAACGGCAGCAGCCGCTCCAGCACGTTCCAGTCGGCGATCTTGCCCAGCATTCGCTCGAGTCGGGCCCGCGCCTCCTCGATCAGGAGGACCGGCGCATGCTGCCGGACATAGGTCTTGCCGCCCAGCGTCTTGGTCCGCTGCGTCGCATAGGCGGTCAGCAGGTCGAACAGCGTGTCCTTGTAGGTCTTCAGCTTCACCACGTTGACCGGCTCGGGATCGCCCCGCGCGAACACGTCGCGGTCCAGCCGGTTGCCGGCCATCAGCCGCGCCGCCGCCTGGCGCATCGCCTCGAGCCGCTGCAGCCGCCAGCGCAGCCGGGTCGCCATCTCGTCGGCCGTCGGCTCGCCGTCCGCGGCGGGCGGCTGCGGCAGGATCAGGCGCGATTTGAGATAGGCGAGCCACGCCGCCATCACGAGATAGTCGGCGGCGAGCTCGAGATTGATCTTCTTCGCCGCCTCGATGAATTCGAGATACTGGTCGGCGAGCTTGAGGATCGAGATCTTCGCGATGTCGACCTTCTGGTTCCGCGCCAGCGTCAGCAGCAGGTCGAGCGGTCCGTCGAAGCCGTCGACATGCACCATCAGCGCTTCGTCGGCGGGCGCCACGATGGAGTCGAACTCGCCGAAATTCTCGCCCGCTTCGCTCATGCGTTCTGTCCGATGGCGCTCATGAGTTCGGCCAGCCGCGCCTCGGCGGCGGCGGGATCGAACGCGTCCGGCACGCTGAGGAGCGAGAGCGCGTGTTCGGCGCGGCGCAAGCCCGCACCGTCCAGCACTTTCACCTCGGAAGCCACTTCGCGCATCTCGTCCATCTTGCCGTTGCAGTGCAGGATCACGTCGCAGCCTGCAAACAGTGCAGCCTTTGTACGCACCGACAAGGGCCCGTCCAGCGCGTTCATGGAAAGATCGTCCGATATCAACAGGCCATCGAAGCCCATCTCGCCGCGAATCACGTCGCGGATGATTTTCGGGCTGGTTGTCGCAGGCCGCTGCGGATCCAGCGCCTCGTAAACCACATGCGCCGTCATCGCCATCGGGCAGGTGTTGAGGCTGCGGAAGGTCACGAAATCGGTGGCGCTGAGCTCCTCCGCCTCGGTCGCGACGCGCGGCAGGGCGAGATGCGAATCGGCCGTGGCGCGGCCATGACCCGGGATGTGCTTCATGATGGGCAGCACGCCGCCCTCCATCAGCCCCTCGATCTGCGCCCGCCCCAGATCGATGATCGCCGCCGGATCGCTCGCGAAGGCACGGTCGCCGATGACCGCGTCGGCGCCCTCGACGGGCACGTCCAGCAGCGGCAGGCAGTCGACATTGATGCCCAGTTCCGAAAGGTCGTGCGCGATCAGCCTTGCATTGAGGTAGACCGCCTCCAGCGCGACCTCGTGCTGCTCGGCATAGATCGCGCCGAACCGCGCCGCGGGCGGCCGCTCGCGCCAGCCGGGCGGCCGCAGCCGCGCCACGCGGCCGCCTTCCTGGTCGATCAGGACCGGGGCACGGGCATCACCGACCGTATCGCGCAAAGACTCAACGAGATCGCGGATTTGCGCCCGATCATGGATGTTCCGCGTGAAGAGGATGAAGCCCCAAGGCTGCACCTCGCGGAAGAAATCCCGCTCCTCCGCCGCCAGTGCCGTTCCGGCGCAGCCATAGATCGCGCGCGAGCGCATGCCCTACCCCCAGATCGCCGCTCTTGCTTCGGCTGCTGTCATTTCGACGGAATGCAGGCGCCACCCTCGGCCTTCAGCTTGTCGCACAAGGCCACCGCGCCGGCCTTGCTGGCGACGATGCGCAGGCGGAACCAAGTACCTTTTTCGCCGAGGTCGACCTGCTTCACATCGGTCGTCAGCCCGGCAACCCCGGGATGTTTGTGCTTGTAGGCCGTCCAGGCCGCATCCGCGTCGGCCTGCGATTTGTAGGAGCCGATCTGCAGCAAGGCACTGCCGCCCGCCGACGACTCGGCCGGCGCCGCGGCCTCGACCGGCTTGGCCGCGGCGGGCTCCGGCTTGACTGGCACGGGTTTGCTCTCGACCGGGATCGGCTTGGTCTCGGCAACGGGCTTGGCGACGACCGGCGCAGGCTTGGGCGCCACGGCCTGCGGCTTCGCCGCCGCCTCCGGCTTGGGTACGACTGGCGGTGGCGCCGTCACGGGCGCGGCCACGACCGGCGGCGGCTTCAGCGCGTCGTTGGAGGGCGGCGGCGCGGTGTCGGCATTCGCCTCTTCGTCCGACGGCGCGTGCTGCTGATAGATCTTGAGCCCGGTATAGGGCGTCTGCGTGCCGCCGGCATCGGCCGGCGCGACCTTGGCGGGACCGGATTCGGCGGCGATGGTGCGCGGGATTTCGGCATGGCCCTGCTGCACGCCGCGCTGATAGGCGAGCCAGACCACGGCGCCGAACGCCGCCAGCACCAGAAGCGCGATGACGATCAGGAGCGGAAGGCGCGAGCCCTCGACGTCTTCCTCGTCTTCACCGCCATCGAAGACGCGCACGTCGTCCGAGCCGCGTTCGAAATTGGCCATCTGCCAAACGCTCCGATTCTCCTGATTCGCAATGTAGCACCGGCCTGCGGTCGAATCATGGCCTTCAGGTCCACCGGGGCGGCGAAACTCACAATACGACCTCCTTGCGGAAGACGCGGGCATATTCCGACAGGGCGTAGCGGTCGGTCATGCCTGCGATGTAATCGCGCACCACGCCGCCGGTCACGGCGTCGCCCGGGCTGCCGCAAAGCCCCGCCCAATCCGCGGGCATTTTCCCCGGCTCGCTGCTGAAGGCCTCGAACAGTTCCGCCACCACGGCCTTGGCGCGACCGACCGGCACCATGACGCGCGGATGGCGGTACATATGCGCGAAGAGGAAGCGCTTGATCGCGGCGACCTGCTCCGCCATCGCCGGCGAGAACGTCGCCAAGGCGCGGCCCTGGCTCCGCACCCCGGCCGCCGCGGTCAGCTGCGCCCCCGCGATGCACCGCCGCGTCTCCGCCAGCAGGTCGTTCACCAGCTGGCCGATCAGGGCGCGCACCAGTTCGCCGATGAAGCGCCCGAGCTCGAGGTCGCCGAAGCGCGCGCGCACCGCCGCGACGTGCGCCCCGGCCAGCGGCGCCGCCGCGAGATCGTCGATGCCGAACAGTTCGGCGCGCAAGCCGTCGTCGATATCGTGGTTCACATAGGCGATGTCGTCGGCCAGCGCCGCGACCTGCGCCTCCAGCGACGGCCATTCGTGCAGGTCCAGCGGCCAGCGCGCGTCGAAGGACTGGATCGGTCCCGCCAGCGGCGGCTGGAGCGGCCCATTGTGCTTGACCAGCCCCTCCAGCGTCTCCCAGGTCAGGTTCAGCCCGTCGAATTCGGCATAGCGGTGCTCGAGCTTTGTCACCAGCCGCAGCGCATGCGCATTGTGATCGAAGCCGCCGATGCCTTGCGTCACCGCGCTCAGGGCGTCCTCGCCGGCATGGCCGAACGGCGTGTGGCCGAGATCATGGGCGAGCGCCAGCGTCTCGGCGAGGTCCTCGTCCAGCGCCAGCACCCGCGCCACGCTGCGCGCGATCTGCGCCACTTCCAGCGAATGCGTCAGCCGCGTGCGGTAATAGTCGCCCTCATGCTGCACGAAGACCTGCGTCTTGTGCTTGAGCCGGCGGAACGCCGCCGAATGGATGATCCGGTCGCGGTCGCGCTGGTAGCAGGTGCGCGTCGCGCTCTCGGGTTCGGCATGGAACCGGCCGCGACTCTCGGGCGGCCGCGTGGCATAGGCGGCGCGCGCCGCGGGCGGCTCGTAGAGAGGCGGAATCAGATGGCCGGACGGCATGATGTCGAATACCTTCGACGAAAAGATACACGACATCGATGTGACAAGCTCAAGGCTTCTCACGGCAAAGCCGCAAGCCGTTCAACCGGCAGATCGCCGGGATATCAGCCGCCCGCGCCCGGCTTTCCCGTGCCGCTCAGCATGCCGCACATCCCCTTGAGGACGTCGACTCCGATGACCGCTTGGCCGAAGCCGATCTGGAACGTGGCCGACGCCTTGCTGCCATGGACGCCCAAGGGTTCCACGATGATGTTCAGGCTGGTCTGCTTGCCTTCGGAGCCCGCGACGTCTTGGGAGGCCGAAATCGTCCCCAGTTCGCGGTCGGCCTGGTTGATGCGCCATCCGTCTTTCAAGACATAGATGTTGAGCCGCTTGAACGTATCGAGCGGCGGCGTGTCGGGGAATTCGTCCTCCGCCGAATAGGTACGGCTCGAGAAGAAGCTGCCTTTTTCCGTCGCGCCCGCCATGCAGGCGGCATCGTCCGCGAGGGCTGCCGAGCAGTAAAAGAGTGCAGATATCGCAAATACAAACACGCCCGAATTCTTCATATTATTTCTCCCCGTCAAGGACAGGGTACCGCATGTCGCGGAATCGCTCAAATACCCGATGGATATTCCCGCGCCGCGGCCGCTTTCGCGACCCCGCCGGCCTCCTTCCAAACCGGCGGTTTCGACCCTATATATTGTCCATGACCATCGAAACCGCCCTGCCCGTCACCGTCTCCCCGCGCGCCGCCAAGCGCATCGCGGAGATCCTGAAGTCGGAACCCGCGCCCGCCATGCTGCGTCTCGCGGTGACCGGCGGCGGCTGCTCGGGCTTCCAATACAATTTCGCGCTCGACGACCAGCGCATGGACGACGATCTCGTGGTGGAGCGCGACGGCGCCACCGTGCTGATCGACCCGGTCAGCCTCGACTTCCTCAAGGGGGCCGAGATCGACTTCTCCAACGACCTGATCGGCGCCGCGTTCAAGGTGAACAACCCGAACGCCCAGTCTTCCTGCGGCTGCGGCACCAGCTTTTCGGTCTGAAAATAAAGTTGCGGGACCCTCTTGAACCGAGTCGGTCCGAGACCCATTTCCCGTAAATTCCCACAGGTGTAGGCACTCCGCCGCGGCTCCGCGAGAAGTCGCGGTATTGCTGCTTTCGTGCGGTTTGCTTCTAGACTGCATCCGAACCCGCGAGAAAAATTTCCGCCATGAAGATCGCCACCTGGAACGTCAACTCCATCCGCTCGCGGCTCGACGCGGCGCTGGCCTATCTCAAGGAGTCCTCGCCCGACGTGCTCTGCCTGCAGGAGCTCAAATGCCAGGACGAGCAGTTCCCGCGCGAGCCCTTCGAGGCGCTCGGCTACAACTGCGCCGTCCACGGCCAGAAGAGCTATAATGGCGTCGCGATCCTCTCCAAGCGTCCGATGGAGGACGTCACGCCGCGCCTGCCCGGCGACGATGCGGACAACCATTCGCGCTACATGGAGGCGCTGATCCCCGGCGCCCGCGGCGTGGTGCGCGTCGGCTGCCTCTACGCCCCCAACGGCAACCCGATCGGTACCGAGAAGTTCAGCTACAAGCTCGCCTGGCACGAAAGGCTGAACAAGCGCGCCAAGGCGCTGCTGGCCGACGAGGAGGCCGTGGCGCTGCTGGGCGACTACAACATCATTCCCATGCCGGAGGACTGCAAGGATCCCAAGAGCTGGATCAAGGACGCGCTCTACCAGCCGGAGTCGCGCGCCGCGTTCCGCCGCCTCGCCCATCTCGGCTATACCGACGCCTTCCGCGCCTGCAACGCCGAGCCACATCAGTACACCTTCTGGGATTACTTCGCGGGCTCCTTCGAGCGCAACAACGGCATCCGCATCGACCACATCATGCTGAGCCCGCAGGCCGCCGACACGCTGAAGACCTGCGTGATCGACAAATTCGTCCGCGAGCGCGAAAAGCCGTCCGACCACACGCCGATCTGGTGCGAGCTGGACATCTAGCAGCGCCGCACGACCTTTCCTCCCCCGTTGTTACGGGGGAGGTGGCTCGGCGCGCAGCGCCGAGACGGAGGGGGCCGACTCCGAACGTCCAGCCGCCCTCCTCCATCACATCGCTTCGCGATGCGGTCCCCCTCCCCCGTGACAACGGGGGAGGAAAACGCAGCTCAATTCACCCGCTCGATGATGATTGCGGGCGCCATGCCGCCGCCGGCGCACATCGTGATCAGGCCGCGCTTGAGGTCGCGGCGCTCGAGCTCATCGAGCATCGTGCCGATCAGCATCGAGCCGGTGGCGCCGATCGGATGGCCGAGCGCCATCGCGCCGCCGTTCACGTTGACCTTGTCGCGGTCGAGCTTGAGGTCGCGGATGAACTTCTCCGCCACCACGGCGAAGGCTTCGTTGATCTCGAACAGGTCGATGTCGTCCAGCGTCAGGCCGGCGCGCGCCAGCACGCGGCGCGTCGCGGGCACCGGCGCGTTGAGCATCAACGTCGGACAGTCGCCCTGGTTAGCGGTCGCCACGACGCGGGCGCGGGGCTTGAGGCCATGCGCCTTCGCGTAATCGGGCGACGCCAGCAGCAGCGCCGCCGCACCGTCGACCACGCCGGAGGAATTGCCGGCATGATGGATGTGGTTGATCTTCAGCTCGGGATATTTCTGCAAGATCAGGCTGCGGAAGGTCAGCCCGTCGCCGTTGAGCGGCACGTCGGCGAGCTGCTCGAAGGACGGCTTCAGCGCCGCCAAGCCTTCGGCGGTGGTCTGCGGGCGTGGAAATTCCTCATGGTCGAGCGCGACCGTGCCGTCCTCGTTGTAAACGGTCACCAAGCTCTTCTTGAAGTGCCCGCCGGCGATCGCCGCCGCGGCACGCTTCTGGCTTTCCAGCGCCAGCGCATCGACGTCGGCGCGGCTGATGCCTTCCATGGTCGCAATGGCGTCGGCGCAGATGCCCTGATTGGTCTGGGGATGCAGCCCGCGCAGATGCAGATTGCCCATGTCGAACAGCGGCGGACCGTCTTCCGCGCTGCGGCGGTTGGGCATCGACATCATCTCGGTGCCGCCGGCCACCACCAGATCGGCCATCCCGGCCATGATGGTCGAGGCCGCGAGGTTCACCGAGGTGATGCCCGAACCGCAGAAGCGGTCCAGCGTCACGCCGCTGCTGCGCATGTCGTAACCGGCATCGAGCGCCGACATCCGGCCGAGATCGCAGCTCTGCGGCCCGCGCTGCGAGCTGGTGCCCCAGATCACGTCGTCGACCTCCGCCGTGTCGATGCCGTTGCGCTCCGCCAGCGCCTTGAGGACCGTCGAGCCCAGGCGCTGCGGATGGATCTGGGACAGCGCGCCCTTGGGATATTTGCCGACGCCGCGCGGCGTGCGGACGGCGTCGATGATGTATGCGTCGGTCATGTTGGTTTCCTTCCGGTGTCGTTTCTCGTTGTCGTCTGTGACGTCAGCGCAACTCTTCCGTCGCGTTGCGCTCGAAGATCGCTTCCAGGCTGGTCAGGTTCATCCCGTGCTTGAGCCAGTTGTACGGCGTCAGGTTCACCGATTTGATCATCGCGCGCGCGACCGCGCCATCGGCATCGAGGTCGAAGTCCAGCACGTTGATGCAGCCGGTGTCCTGCTCGAAGGCGCCCATTGCCGCGAGGCCCGCGCCGCAGGCCCAGCTCAGCACCAGCCGGTTGATCCCCTCATGCGCCACGACCAGCATCGTATGCCAGCCCGGCGCCTTCAGCAGCCGCGTCAGCACTGCGACGGCACGGCCCTGCGCCGCGGCATAGGCCTCGGCGCCGTCGGGCGTGGCCGCGTCCGGCGCGCCCGCGGCGGAGAAGCGCTGCTTCATCCGCTCGATGAGCTCCTCGCGGCTCTGGGGCGGCGGGTTCATCGGGCCGCCGACGATCTCGACCAGGCCCGCGTCGATCTCGAGCGGCGGCGGGCTCTTCTGCGCCGCCAGCACATGGGAAGCCGTCTCATGGGTGCGCGGATAGCCCGAGCAGACCGCCCGATCGAATGCGACATGGCTGAGCGCGGCGCCGGCCGCCTCGGCCTGCAGCCGGCCGCGTTTGGTGAGCGGCACGATGTTGATCGCGCCTTCGCTCACCACATGCCTGGCGAGGTAGTCCACATGCCCGTGCCGCATCAGATAGATGCGGCGGCGGGATTTGGTGTCCGGGAGATAGGTCATACCGTACGTGTCACCACTCTCGTCATGCTGAGGTGCTTCGCCGACGGCGAAGCCTCGAAGCACGCACTTTCGGCGCCGTCATCCTTCGAGGCCCGGCCTCGCCGGGCACCTCAGGATGACGACATCAAATCAAATCGCACCCGCGCTTTGCAGTTTCGCGACATCCTCGCCCGAGAAGCCCCAGGCCGCCAGCGCCGCCGCGTTGTCGGCGCCTTCGGGCGGCCCCTGCACCTGCGGCACGGTGCGCGAGAAGCGCGGCGCCGGCGCCGGCTGCGTCACGCCGCCGATCTCGACGAAGGTCCGGCGCGCCACGTTGTGCGGATGCTTCGGTGCTTCGCCCAGCGACAGCACCGGTGCGTAGCACACGTCGGAGCCCAGCATGATCGCGTCCCACTCGTCGCGCGTTTTGGTCCTGATGACCGCGGCGAGCTTGTCGCTGAGCGCCGGCCAGGCATTGCGATCCATCTGTGCCGCGAAGGCCGGATCGTCGATCCCGGTCTTCTCGAGCAGCTCTTTGTAGAATTGCGGCTCGATCGAGCCGAGCGCGACGTACTTGCCGTCCTTGGTCTCATAGGTGTCGTAGAAATGCGCCCCGCTGTCGAGCAGGTTCACGCCGCGCTCGTCCTTCCACATGCCCATGGCGTTCATGCCGTAGAACATCGCCATCAGCGACGCCGCGCCGTCGGTCATCGCGGTGTCGACGACCTGGCCCTTGCCGGACGTCTTCGCTTCGAGGATGCCGCACACCACGCCGAAGGCGAGGTAGAGCGCGCCGCCGCCGAAATCGCCGACCAGGTTGAGCGGCGGCACCGGCTTCTTGCCGGCATTGCCCATGCCATGCAGCGCGCCGGTCAGCGCGATGTAGTTGATGTCGTGCCCCGCCGCCATCGCCAGCGGCCCGGTCTGGCCCCAGCCGGTCATCCGGCCATAGACGAGCTTGGGATTGCGCTTGAGACACACATCGGGACCCACGCCGTTGCGTTCCATCACGCCGGGACGGAAGCCTTCGATCAGGGCATCGGCCTTGTCGATCAGCTTGAGCGCCGCCTCGACGCCTTCCGGCTTTTTCAGGTCGAGCGCGACCGCCTTGCGGCCCCGATAGGTGACCTCGGTCTTGGCCGGTGAGCGCCCGCCCTTGCGGTCGATCCGGATGACGTCCGCCCCCATGTCGGACAGCAGCATGGCCGCGAAAGGCCCCGGTCCGATCCCGGCAAATTCCACCACCCGAACACCCTTCAGGGGACCCATGAAAACCCTCATCGCAATTGCGCCGCATTTCCCTCTTAGCTGGCCGAAGATGACAGGACAACAGAAGGCAAAAGGCATGTATGCGCGAGCGCTTGCCGTCGCGATCTTCGCCCTTGCTGCAGCTACGGCAACCGCAGCGGAGGCGGCACCCAAGCTGATCTACAAGGTCGACAAGGTCACCGCCGCCATCATCCGCGGCCGTCTCGTGGTCAGCGCCTCGGGCGCGGTGAACAGCGGCGGTTGGAGCCTGCCGCGTCTGCACCACAAGGAGGTGCGAACGCCGGAATCCGATACCGAGACGTTTGAGTTCCTCGCGACGCCGCCGCCGACCGGCACGGTGGTGATCCAGGCCCTGCTGCCGATCCAGATGACGGCGGTCTTTCCGCTGCCGCGCTACGCGACGCTGCAGGTGAAGGTGGTCTCGGAGAGCAACGCGGTCGTGGCGCCGATCGTCACGGCGCCACCTGCGCCTGCGGCTCCGCTTGCAAAGCCTTATCCATGATGCGGGCGAGGACCTCCGGCTCGCGCGCACCGGAAATCATGAAGCGGCTGTCGAAGATGAAGGTCGGCACGCCCGAGATGCCCATCTGGTTGGCCATGCCGGCCTCGCGCTCGACGACGGCCAGATCGGCGTCGCCGGCCAGGAGTTCGCCGACCAGCTGCGCGTTCATGCCGGCCTCGGCGGCGATGTCGGTGAGGACCGCCGCGTCGCCGATATCGCGCCCGTCGAGGAAATAGGCTTTGAACAGCCGCTCGACCACCGCGTCCTGCGCCCCGGCGCCGCCCGCCCAGCGGATCAGGCGATGCGAGTCGAGCGTGTTCGGCGTCCTGGCGATCTTGTCGAACGCAAATTCGATGCCCTCGCCCGCCCCCTCGCTGCGCAGCGCCTCGGCCATCGCGCCGCTGCGTGGATTGTCGCCGAACTTGGCTTTCATATAGGCCTTTCGGTCGACTCCTTCGCGCGGGATGGCCGGGTCGAGCCGGAACGGCCGCCAGAACAGCTCGACCGGGACATCCGGCCGCATCGCCAGCGCCCGCGCCAGCCGGCGCTTGCCAATGAAACACCACGGACACACCGTGTCGGAGACAATGTCGATCTGCATGACCCCAGCCTAACGCCATCCCGGCGCGGATAAAGGGCCCGGCCCGGCAAACAATGATCAATATTTCGCGGTTCTAGGAAAGTGACCCACAGGAACATGAGCTACGACCTCACCGGACGCGTCGCCTTCGTCACCGGCGCCAGCAGCGGCCTCGGCCGCCACTTCGCCCGAGTCCTGGCCGGCGCCGGCGCTGCCGTCGCGCTCTGCGCCCGCCGCCTGGAGCGCCTCGAAGCGGTCAAGGCCGAGATCGAAGCCGCCGGCGGCAAGGCGACCGCCGTCGCGCTCGACGTGACCGATGCGGCCGCCATCGCCCCGGCGCTGGACGCGGCGGAGGCCGCGCTGGGTCCGGTGGACATCCTGGTGAACAATGCCGGCCTCAGCGTGCTCGGCCTTGCTGCCGACATCTCCGCCGCCGATTTCGACAAGGTGATGGCGACCAATCTTCGGGCGCCGTTCCTGCTGGCGACCGAGGTCGGCCGCCGCCTGATCGCGGCCGGGCGCGAGGGTCGCATCATCAACATCGCGAGCATCGGCGCCTATCGCGTTCTGCCCGGCACGACGCCCTACTGCATCTCCAAGGCGGGCCTCGCGATGATGACGCAATGCCTGGCGCGCGAATGGGCCCGCAAGGGGATCGCCGTCAACGCGCTGTGCCCCGGCTTCATCGAGACCGAGCTCAACGACGAATGGTTCGCGAGCGAGAAAGGCAAGAAGCAGATCGACGGCTTCCCGCGCAAGCGGCTGGCCCGGGAAACCGATCTCGACGGGTTGCTCCTGCTGCTGGCTTCGGACGCCAGCCGCGCGATCACCGGCTCGCTGCTGACGGTGGACGACGGACAGGCGCTATGATGCGGCCTGCCGCGCCGGCCGGGCCCGCGCGATCATCTCGTCAGCTCTTGCGATGAAGCGCTTCAGCAGAGCCGAGGTGTTGGACCTGCTGTAGCCCATGACGAGATCGATCGCCGGTGCCTTCTCCAGCGGCCGCCACACCACCGACGGCGGCAGGAGGTTCTGCGCATAGAGCGGCAGCAGGCTCACGCCGCCCGTCGACACCACCAGCGAGATCGCCATGGTGAGATTCTCGGCCTCGTGCGCAGCCGTGAGGCGGACGCCGTTGCTTGCGGCATGCTTCGCAAGCAGCACTTTGAGGACCGGAGCGGCCTTGGTCGGGCTGATATAGGTCTCGCCCGCCATATCCGCCAGCCGGATCGTCTTATGCTCCGCCAGGCGGTGCCCGCGCGGCAATACCGCGACGATCGGCTGGCGGTCCAGCAGCCTATAGACCAGACCCGGCGCCTGTTCGCGCCGAAGGAAAGCGACATCCACCTTCCCACGCAGCAGCGCACCGGCCAGCTCCGGCGAGGACTGGCTGGCGAGCGTGACTTCGATGTTCGGCAACTCGTCGCGCAGGATGCGAAGGGCCGCCGGCAGCCACTCCATCTCGTATCCGGTGAGCATGCCCAGGACGAAGGCCGGCCGGTCCGATTGCGTCGCCCGCCGCGCCGCGTCGCCCGCAGCCTCGACCTGCGCCAGGCAGAGCCGGGCATGATCGAGGAACACCTGCCCCGCCTCCGTCAGCTCGATGCCGCGGGCGCGGCGGATCAGCAACTTGGCGCCGACGTCGCGCTCCAGGTCCCGGATCTGCCGGCTCAGCGACGGCTGCGCCGTGTGCAACCGCTTTTCGGCGGCCAGCGTCAGGCTGCCCTCTTCGGCGACTGCAATGAAATAGCGTAGATGGCGAAGCTCCATGAATCCATGCCTGAAAGGTATGGCTGGAGCATACAAAGTCTTGGTCTATTGGCCAGCCAATTCGCATCTTCCCATCAGCGGCGGCACGGGCCGCCCATGAAGGAGAACTCAGATGAGCAAGCAAGTCGTACTGGTCACGGGCGCCCTCACCGGCATCGGCCGCGCCACCGCCCTCGCCTTCGCGCGCAACGGCGCCCAGGTCGTCGTCTCGGGGCGTCGCGCGGACGCCGGCGCCGCACTGGCGAAGGAAATCGAGGACTTGGGCACCCAGGCGCTCTTCGTCCCGGCCGATGTCCGCCATGACGAGGACGTTCGCCGTCTTGTCGAAGAAACGGTGAAGCGCTTCGGCCGCCTCGACGTCGCGGTGAACAATGCCGGCACCGAGGGCACGCCCGGGCCCGTCACCGAGCAGACCGCGGAAACCTATGCCGCGGTGTTCGACACCAACGTGCTCGGCACGCTGCTCAGCCTGAAGCACGAGATGCGGCTCATGCTGGCGCAGAAGCGGGGCGCCATCGTGAACATCTCCTCCACCTTCGGGCAGTTCGGCGGCGCCGGCGCGTCCGTCTATGCGGCGAGCAAGCATGCCGTCGTCGGCCTGACGCAATCGGCGGCGCTGGAAGGCGCCCCCGCCAATGTCCGCGTCAACGCCGTGGCGCCCGGCCCGATCGAGACCGGCATGCTGAACCGCTTCGCGGGCAGCGACGCGGTGAAGGCCGGGCTTGTCGCCACCGTGCCGCTCAAGCGCGCCGGCCATCCGGACGAGATCGCCCAGGCGATCCTGTTCGCCGCCTCCGACGCCGCGTCGTTCATGACCGGCCAGGTCATCACGGTCGACGGCGGCAAGACGGCAGGCTGAACCGCGCGGGGACGCTCAGGCCGCAGCCGCCGTCACGACGCGGTTGCGGCCGCTGCGCTTGGCGCTGTAGAGCGCCTGGTCGGCGCGGTGCAGCAGCGCGTCGGCGCTGTCGTCCGCGCCCTTGCTGCCCGCGATGCCGATGGAGATCGTGATATTGAGCCTTGTCGGCGCGCGGGAGATCGCGATCGGCGTGGTCTCGATGCTCTTGCGCAGGCGCTCGGCGATCGAATAGGCGAGGCCCATGTCGGTGTCGGGCATCACGACCACGAACTCCTCGCCGCCATAGCGGCAGGCGAGATCGATGCCGCGGACGTTGGCGGAGATCCGGTTGGCGAACTCCTTGAGAACCTCGTCGCCGATGTCGTGGCCATGCCCGTCATTGACCTGCTTGAAGTGGTCGATGTCGAGGATGAGGAAGGCGAGCGGCTTGCCGTTGCGCCCCGCCGAGGCGACGAGGTTGTCGAGATGCCGCGCCATGTAGCGGCGATTGTGCAGGCCGGTGAGCTGGTCGGTGATCGCCATTTCGAGGCTCAGCTGCACATTGTGGCGCAGCCGGTCGGCATAGCGCTTCTTGCGCAACTGGGTGCGCACCCGCGCCACCAGCTCGTTCTTGTCGACGGGCCGCGTCAGATAGTCGTTGACGCCCATCTCGAGCGCCTGGTTCAGCTTGCGCCGGTCGCCATCGGTGACGACGACCAGGATCGGCACGTTGCGGCCTTCGGGGAGCGAACGAAGCTGCGAGCACAGGCGCAGCCCGTCGAAGCCGCGCATACCCAGGCTGACCACGATCAGGTCGTAATCGCCGCCGCGGACCCGGACCAGCGCTTCCTCGAACGTGTCGACCGAGGCGACTTCGTGGCCCGGCTGCAAGGCCGTGGCGAACCAAGCCACGGATTCGGGCCGGTCCTCGATGATCAGGATGCGGCCCGTCGGGTTGGCGTCCATCAGCGTGGTCGCAGGATCGATCAGGCCCATGGTCTGACCGGTGGTCTCGCGCATGCGCAACTCGTCGGTCATCATCTTGAGGCGGACCAGGCTGCGCACCCGGGCGAACAGCGCCGCGTCGTCGACCGGCTTGGTGAGGAAATCGTCGGCCCCGGCATCGAGCCCGGCGACGCGGTCGCTGGGCTGGTCCAGCGCCGTCACCATCACGACCGGTATATGCGCCGTCTTGGGATTGTTCTTGATGCGGCGGCAGACCTCGAATCCGTCCATGCCCGGCATCATGACGTCGAGCAGGACGATGTCCGGCGCCGCCTCGTCGATCTTGGCGAGGCACTCCAGTCCGTTGAAGGCGCTGACGACCTCGAAGTATTCCGCCGTCAGCTTCGCTTCGAGAAGCTTGACGTTGGAGAGGATATCGTCGACGACAAGTACGCGCGCCGTCATGGCTCGTGCCTACCCGATGAACCGACGGACCGTGTCCAGGAAGCTCGTCACCGAGATCGGCTTGGAGATATAAGCCTCGCAGCCGCCCTGGCGGATGACTTCCTCGTCGCCCTTCATGGCGAAGGCCGTGACGGCCACCACGGGGATCGACTTGAGGGAATCGTCTTCCTTGAGCCATTTGGTCACTTCCAGCCCCGAGACTTCGGGCAACTGGATATCCATGAGGATCAGGTCGGGGCGATGCTCGCGCGCGATGTCGAGTGCCTCCATGCCATCCTTGGTCTGCAGGATGTTGTAGCCATGGGCGTCGAGCAGATCGTGGAAGAGCTTCATGTTGAGCTCGTTATCCTCGACGATCAGCACGGTCTTGGTCTTGGCGTCCATGAAGTGGCTCTCCGCAGTCAGCATAAGCCCCGCGCCGTCCCCTTAACGGTTCTGCCGAGCGATGGTTAGTATTAGGCCCGAACTCTTAACGCCAGCTTGACGATGCCAAATAGCATGAAGCCACAGATCGCCCAGACACTGGCCCTCAAAGCACTGGGATTCATCGCCGATTCCGACGGCGCCCTGGAGCGGCTGATGGAACAATCGGGCCTGGATCTGGGCGCCTTGCGCAAACGCGCCGGCGATTCCGACATGTTGGCATCGATATTGGACTTTCTGCTGGCCGATGAGGACCTTCTGGTCGGCTTCTGTGGCGCGGAATCGCTCGATCCGCGGCAAATCCACCTGGCCCGCCACGTCCTGGGCGGCGCATGAGCGATCTCGGTGCCGCAATCGCCCGGCTGACACCCGGCCGCCCCCTGTTGATCGTCGATGCCGACGAGGTGATCCTGCGCTTCGTCGACGGACTCGACAGATTTCTACGTGCCGGGGGCCTGTTCCTCGACCTGACCAGCTACCGGCTGCACGGCAATGTGAAGCGTCAGGCCGACAACCAGCCGATTCTCGACGTCGAGGTCACCGCCCTGCTGGACGAGTTCCGCCGCGACCTGGACTCGCTGGAGGCGGTCGAGGGCGCCTATGACGCGCTGTCGGCGCTGCGGGAGCGGCTCGACATCGTCGTCCTGACCAACATCGCGCCCGCCCAGGCCGGAGCGCGCCTGCGCAACCTGGCGACGCTCGGCCTGGACCTGCCGCTGGTGGCGAACAGCGGCCCTAAGGGACCGGCGATCAAGGCGCTTGCGGCCCGCGCCGGCCGGCCCGCCTTTTTCATCGACGACATCCCGCAGAACCTGGCCTCGGCAGCCGAGGCCGCGCCGGACGTCTGGCGGATTCATTTGATCGGCGACGACCGCTTGAAACCTTTGCTGCCGCCTGCTTCACACGCGCATCTGCGCGCCGAGACCTGGTCCGAGGCCGGGCGCTACATCACGGACAAACTGAACGAGGCGGGTTTATGAGGTTCGGCATTGATCTGGGCGGCACCAAGATCGAAGTCGTCGCGCTCGACGGCAGCCGCGAGATCCTGCGCGAGCGCGTCCACACGCCGCAATCGGCCTATGAGGACACGATCGGGGCGATCCGCGGACTGATCGTGGAGGCTGAGCGTCAGACCGGCAAGCGCGGCACGGTCGGCGTCGCTATTCCCGGCACCATCAGCACGCGGACGGGCCTGGTGAAGAACGCCAACTCGACCCGCCTGATCGGCCACCCGCTCGACAAGGACCTCGAAAAGGCGCTGGGCCGGCCGGTGCGCGTCGCCAACGATGCCAATTGCTTCGCGCTGTCCGAGGCCAGCGACGGCGCCGGCGCGGGCGCCGATGTCGTGTTCGGCGTGATCGTCGGTACCGGCTGCGGCGGCGGGATCAGCGTCCGCCGCAGGGTGCTGGGTGGTGCGCATGGTATCGCGGGCGAATGGGGCCACAATCCCCTGCCTGCGCCGCGCCCCGAGGAAATCGCGCTGGCGCCATCCTGCTATTGCGGCCGCACCGGCTGCATCGAGGCCTGGATCAGCGGGACCGGCCTTGCCGCCGACTTCCGGCGCCGGAGCGGACAAGAGCGCAAGGGCCATGAGATCGCCGCCGCGGCGGGCGCCGGCAACGTCCTCGCGGCGGCCGTGATGGCGGACTTCTACGACCGTTTTGCGCGGGCGCTGGCCTCGATCGTCAACGTCCTCGATCCCGACGCCATCGTGCTGGGCGGCGGGTTGTCGAACGTCGATACGCTGTATACGGAGCTTCCCGCGCGCGTCGAAGCCTATGCCTTCACGCCCGAGACTCCGCCCCGCATCGTCAAGAACCGCCATGGCGATTCCAGCGGCGTGCGCGGCGCCGCCTGGCTGTGGAGCGAAGCCGAGGCCGCCGACCGGACATGATCGCCTTCTGCCGCGACTGCCTGACCGACGCGCCGCCCGGCGCGAGGCGGTGCAAGGCATGCGGCAGCCTGCGCGTGCTCGCGCATGCCGAGCTCGACACGCTGTCGATCGCGCATATGGATTGCGACGCATTCTATGCGGCGATCGAAAAGCGCGACAACCCCGAGCTGCGCGACAAGCCGGTGATCGTCGGCGGCAGTTCGCGCCGCGGCGTGGTCTCCACGGCCTGCTATGTCGCGCGCATCGACGGCGTGCGCTCGGCCATGCCGATGTTCAAGGCGATGCAGCTTTGCCCGAACGCGGTGGTCATCAAGCCGAACTTCGCGAAATACACCGCGGCCGCCAAGACCATCCGCGCCATGATGCTGGAGTTGACGCCGCAGGTCGAACCGCTCTCGCTCGACGAGGCGTTCCTCGATCTCTCGGGCACCGCGATGCTCCACGGCCTCAGCCCGGCCAAGCTCATGGCACGGCTCGCCAGGCGCATCGAGGCCGAGGTCGGCATCGCCGTCTCCATCGGGCTCAGCTTCAACAAATTCCTCGCCAAACTCGCCAGCGAGATCGACAAGCCCCGCGGCTTTGCGGTGATCGGCGAAGCCGAGGCCCTGACGTTCCTGCGCGACAAGCCGGTCGGCACCATCCGCGGCGCGGGCGCCGCACTGCAGGCACGCCTGGCAAGGGATGGCATCACCCATATCGGCCAACTGCAGGATATGGAGATCAAGGACCTGGCACGGCGCTACGGCAATACGGGATTGTGGCTGCACCGGCTTGCCCATGCCCGGGACAGCCGCAAGGTCGATCCCGAAGGCGAGCTCAAGAGCATCTCGTCGGAGACCACCTTCGACACCAACATCAGCAAATTCGAAGAGCTCGAAGCCGTCCTCTGGCGTCAGGCCGAGCGCGTCAGTGCCCGTGCCAAAGCCGGCGGCCATGGCGGACGGACTGTCGTGCTGAAACTCAAGACCGCGGGTTTCAAGACCCGCACGCGCAGCATCTCGCTCGAGTCGCCCACCCAGCTCGCGGACCGCATCTTCCGCACCGCGCGTGAAGCCTTGCGCCGCGAGGCCGACGGCACGGCCTTCCGCCTCCTGGGCGTCGGCATCAGCCAGATCGGCCCCGATACGGATTGCGATCCCGCCGATCTCGTGGACGACGGGTCGAGCAAACGCGCCGCGGCGGAGCGTGCGATGGACAAGGTGCGCGCCAAATTCGGCGGCGATGCGGTGATCAAGGGCCGCGCAACGCGTTCAACAGTGCGACGGTAGCTTCTCGAGCTTCACGAGTTCGGCCTTCATCGTGAAATTCGGGTAGATCAGCGTCATCGACGCGATCACGCCATTGGCATACAGCCGGTACGCGACTTCGTAATCCGCCCGCTCGTCGGCCGAGTCGTGCGGGAAATAGCTGATCAAGGTCGGCCAGGCCCGCAGCCCCGCCAGCAATCCCTGCGAGTCCACCTTGCGGTCGTCGGCCAGCTTCGCCAACGGCAGTGGCCGCCCGATCACCGTCGAGGTGTCGTAGAGGTCGTGGCTGTCGCCGCCGTTGAACACGGTCTGGTGGAACGAATCCACGCCGGCCGCCGCGGCGCGGAGGACCGCCAGCGTGTGCTGCGTCGGCAGCAACGTCCCGGTCGGCAGGGCGAAATGCTGGCCGCGCGGCGCGGTGAGCTTCACCTCGCCGCCCGCCGACGCCAGCATCCCGGCGCCTTCGAAGCGCTGCGTCGTGCGGCCGTTGACCACGTTGTGGATCTTGAAGCGGATGAGCTTGCCGACCTTGTCCTCGCTCGACGACACCACGAAGTCGCTGTGGACGTCGCTGCCCTTTCCGTCCGTCATGTCGGCGATGAAGCGCTGCGTCGTGGTCCAGCCGGTGCAGACGTCGCGGAATTCGAGAACGGTGCGGCCCCGCGCGGCCACCACGCCGCCGGGGTGGGTCGAAGCCAGCGTCACATCATATTGCGCGCGATGCGAGACGAGAGCGACCGGTCCGGCCGTCGCGACACAGACCGTCAGCGACAGCGCCGCGGCCAGAACCAGGATCTGCTTCACCTGTGCACTCCGTCATGACTGACCAGAGGTCCGTACAAGTCCGGCCGCCGGTCGCGGAACAGCCCCCAGGACGCTCGCGCCTTCGCGATCTCGTCGAGATCGAAAGATGCGGTCGCCACGCCTTCGCCCGTTCTGTCCAGCTCCGCCTCGATTGCGCCGGTCGGACCGGCGATGAAGGAAGAGCCGTAGAACGCAATCTCGCCCGCCTTGCCCTGCTCCGTCCCGATCCGGTTCGAAGCGATCAGCGGCATGTAGTTCGCCGCCGCATGTCCCTGCATCACGCGCCGCCAGTGATCGCGGCTGTCGACGGGCGGTGCCGGTGGCGGTTCGCTTCCGATCGCGGTCGGATAGAACAGCGCCTCGGCACCCATCAGCGCCATCGCGCGCGCGCTTTCGGGAAACCATTGGTCCCAGCAGATTCCGGAACCGAAAGTTCCCAGGCGCGTGCGCCAGACCTTGAAACCGGTATCACCCGGCGTGAAGTAGAACTTCTCCTGATAGCCCGGCCCATCGGGGATATGCGACTTCCGATACAGCCCCATCACGGTACCGTCTGCATCGATCATGGCAAGGGAGTTGAAGTGTGTATGGCCCGCGCGTTCGAAAAAACTGATGGGCAAAACGACGCGGAGCGTCTTCGCAAGTTCCGACATCTCGGCGATGAGCCTGTTCCCTTCGAACGGCGAAGCGTGTTCGTAGTATTCCGCCGACTGGTCCTGGCAGAAGTAGGGCGTCTCGAACAGTTCCTGGATCAGGATCGCATTCGCGCCGCGCCCTGCCGCATCGCGAACGAGTTCCTTCGCCTTCGCGACATTCGCATGCTTGTCCCAGGAGCAGGCGAATTGCGTCGCCGCGAAGGTGACCTGTCTCATTCCGGTTCCTGTTGGGTGATGCAATGGATGCCGCCGCCGCCTTCGACGATGTCGAGTGCCTGTATCTGGAGGATGTCGCGACCGGCGAAGCAGTCGGCGAGAACGCTCCGTGCCTTCTCGTCATTGGGATCGTCGAAGCCCGGCATGACCAGCCCGCCATTGGCGAGGTAGAAGTTGACATAGCTCGCCTGCCGCAACCGCCCGCGCCAATCGGCGCCGGCGCGCAGCGGCTGTTCGATCTCGACGACCTCGATCTGGCGGCCTTCGGCATCGTGCGTCTTGGAGAGCCGCCGGATCGCTTCCATCACAGGCTCGAAATCGGGATGGCCGCGCGAGGCCGGCACGCCGACCAGGACCCGCCCCGGCGCTGCGAAACAGGCGATGTTATCGACATGCCCATCGGTCTCGTCGTCGGAGAAACCCTCGCCCAGCCAGATCACCCGCCGCGCGCCGGTGAACAGCGCCAGCCGCTCCTCGACCTGCTGGCGGCTCAGATGCGGATTGCGGTTGGGATTGAGCAGGCATTGCTCGGTGGTGATCAGCGTCCCCTGCCCGTCGCTGTGGATCGCGCCGCCCTCGCAAACCAGCGGCGCGTCGTAGATCGGCAGGCCGGCATGTTTCCCGATCCGGGTCGCAAGCTGTGCATCCTCCGACCACGGATGATATTTGTTGCCCCAGGCATTGAATTCCCATTGCACCGCCGCCCGTGCACCGTCCGCTCCGATGACGAAGGTCGGACCCTGGTCGCGGGCCCAGGAATCGTCCAGCGGAACCTCGAATATCCCGGCCTTGCCGGCGGTGGCGAGCTTCGCCTCCGCCGCGTCCGGCGGCCGGGCCGCGATGGTCACCGGCTCGAAGGACGAGATCGCCCGTGCGACCCGCGCATAAGCCTGCTTGGCGCGCAGCAGCCCCTCGGGACCGCCCCAGGCCTCGATGCGGCATGGCCAGCACATCCAGGTGCGCTTATGTGTCGCCCACTCGGCCGGCATCGCATAGCCGTCGCGCGCGGGACAGGGATCGTCGGCGTCCAGGCGTTTCGTCATGCTTCGCTTATAGCGCGGCCGCCCAGCCCGCGATAATCTTTTGCGAACCAAGGATGCATCCATGCGAATCGAAAATCGCCTGAAGGAACTGGACATCACGCTTCCCACGCCGCCCGTGCCTATCGCGAGCTATGTGCCCTATGTGGTGAGCGGAAATCTGGTCACCATCTCCGGCCAGATCACCCTGACGGCCGACGGCCTCAAATATGTCGGTACGGTCGGCGCCGATATCGCCCTGGCGGACGGCCAGGCGGCGGCACGGCTCTGCGCCATCAACGTCATCGCCCAGCTCAAAGCGGCCTGCAACGGCGATCTCGATCGCGTGAAGCGGGTGGTGAAGCTCGGTGTCTTCGTCAATGCCGCGCCGGGTTTCACCCAGCACCCGGAAGTCGCCAATGGCGCGTCCGACCTCTTTGTGGAGGTCTTCGGCGAGGCCGGCAAGCACGCCCGCGCGGCGGTCGGCGTCGGCTCCCTGCCGCGCGGTGTTGCGACCGAAGTGGAAGCGGTGATCGAGATCGCGTGAAAGGAGATTTCACAGCCCGCATCGCCGGACGTGCAGCCGAGATCGGCGCCGAAGCATGGAACGCGTGCGCCAATCCGGAGGGCACGGCCGATCCGCATCCTTTCACACGCTATGAGTTCTTCGCCGCCTGCGAGGAGAGCGGCTCCGCCACCGCGCGTACCGGCTGGCGGCCGGTGCACATCGTCATCGAACGGGACGGCAGCATTATCGGCCTGCTGCCGACCTACCTGAAAAACCACAGCCAGGGCGAATACGTCTTCGACCACTCCTGGGCCGACGCGCTGGAGCGCGCCGGCGGCGACTACTATCCGAAGCTGCAGGCCGCGGTACCCTTCACGCCCGCGACCGGCCGGCGCCTGCTCGTCGCGGCGGGCGCGGACATCGCCGCCACCCGCGAAGCCCTGCTGGCGACCGGCGCGACGGCCGTGAAACAGCTCCAGGCATCGTCGCTGCACATCACCTTCCTGACGGAGGAGGAATGGAAGGCCGCCGGCGCGATCGGCTTTCTGCAGCGGACCGACCAGCAATTCCACTGGGAGAACCGCGGCTATGCGAGCTTCGATCACTTCCTCGCCGAGCTCTCCTCGTCCAAGCGCAAGAACCTGCGCAAGGAACGCGCCGCCGTCCGGGACGCCGGCGTGACCTTCGACTGGCTCTCGGGCAGCGACCTCACCGAAGCGCATTGGGACACATTCTTCGAATTCTACATGGACACCGGCGGCCGCAAATGGGGCCAGCCCTATCTCACCCGCGAGTTCTTCAGCCGCGTCAGCGCCACGATGGCGGAGCAGATCGTCCTGATCCTCGCCAGGCGCAACGGCCGCCACATCGCCGGTGCGCTGAATTTCGCCGGCGGCGGCGTTCTCTATGGCCGCAACTGGGGCTGTACGGAGTTCGTCCCCTTCCTGCATTTCGAGACCTGTTACTACCAGGCGATCGACTACGCGATCCAGCACGGCCTCAAAAAGGTGGAAGCGGGGGCGCAAGGCGAGCACAAGCTGCTGCGCGGCTACATGCCGGCCACGACCTACAGCGCACACTATATCGCGCATGAGGGCCTGCGGCGCGCGGTCGATGCCTATCTGGAACAGGAACGCGCCGCCATCGCCGAGCATATCGAGGAACTGGCCGAGCACGGCCCGTTCCGCAAGACGTCACCGGAGGACGCATGAATGGCCTATGATCCCGACAACATCTTCGCGAAGATCCTGCGCGGCGCGTTGCCCAAGGTCGCGGTTTTCGAAGACGATCTGACGCTCGCCTTCATGGACATCGCGCCGGCCACGCCGGGCCACACGCTGGTGATCCCCAAGGAGCCCTGTGAAACGCTGTTCGACTGTTCGCCCGACGGCGTTGCCGCGACCATCCGGACGACCCAGAAAGTCGCCGCGGCGGTGAAGGCCGCGTTCGGCGTTCCGGGCATCATGCTCGTGCAGTTGAACGACAAGGCGGCCGGCCAGTCGGTGCCGCACCTGCATTTCCACATCCTGCCGCGCGACAGCGGCCTCGATATGAATTTCCATGGCCGCAAGATGGTCGATGCCAAGACGCTCGTGCCGATCGCCGAGAAGATCCGGGCTGCGCTATGATCCTCGAACACGCCGTCCTGAACGTGAAGAAGGGCCAATCCGCCGCCTTCGAGGCGGCGCTGGCCAAGGCGCGCCCCCTGATCGAGGCGACCGAAGGCTTCCAGAAAATGGAGGTCCGCCCCTGCGTCGAGAGCAAGGACCGCTATCTCCTGCTGGTCTGGTGGGGCTCGCTCGAGGCCCATACGGTCGGATTCCGGCAGTCGGAGCGCTACGGCCCCTGGCGCGAGGCGCTGCATGGCTTCTACGAAGCCTTCCCGGCCGTGCAGCATTACGGCCGGCCCTTGTAGGCGCCCGCGGGGTTCCTATATCGAGCCCATGGTCTATCTGGTCGCGATCTTCTGTTCGCCGCTGGCCCTGCTCCTCACGGGCAAGCCGATTTCGGCGGTGTTCAACCTGATGTTGTATCTGTTCTCGATCCTGTGCTGGGCGTCGATCATCTTCTTCCATGCCGGCTTCCTGCTCTGGCTGCTGGCTTTCACCCATGCCGTCCTAACGATCAACAATGCCCGCGACGATCGCCGCGCCCGCTGGATCGCGGACGCGCAGCGGCGCTGATCACGGCGCGAAGCTGGATCGCGCCTTCACGCCCCAATGACCGTTCTCGCAGGTGACGACGTAGATCGAATCGAAACCGCCGATCACGCTGCCGTCCCTGGCGTAGCGCGTGAAGCGCGTGTCGATATGGACCTTGTCGGGACCGGCATGGATCACGGCGCGCCGTTCCCAGGCGGAGTGGTCCCACTCGGCCAGAGCGCCGGTGGTGAAGCGCTCGGGCGTCATGTCGCCCTTGTTCAGGGTCACCAGTGTGTTCGACGCCAGCCGCACCGAAGGAAAATTGAACGTCGCCTCGAAGGCAGGGATGTCACGCGCATTGAATGCCGCCATGAAGTCGTCGAGCACCTTCTGGGCGGCATCGATGGAGGCCTGATGATCGATCATGCGGAATTCCTCTTCTGCGAGCAGCGCCAAGTCTAGACGGCACAGGCGACGGACCGGAAGACGGTTCGCGCCTTCGCGCCGGCCGAGATGCAATTGTGAGGACATGGTGGAAATGGGTGTTCGACCGACTCGGTTCAAGACCCATTCGAAAATAATTCCGTATACGGAGTTATCCTCGGCTGGCGAACCCGAACCGCAGGGATTCCGGGCATTTTTCGTGGAAGGCGGCGCGTGGATAAATCCGGGTGTCGCGCCGCGAAGACGATATTTTGTTGCGCGAAAATAATTCTGCGGTTTGAACGAAAGACCCTGGAGCCGTGCCATGGTTGCCCGAAGGGCGTGGACACGGGCGCAGCCGCACCCCTACGCTTGGCCGGTGCGCGTGTCAGCCGAAGGAGCGGAGCCATGTATGTCGCGGGCCTTGTCATCCCTGTGCCGGAGGAAAACGCGGAGGCCTATCGCAAATGGGCCGAAATGAGCGCGCAGATCTTCAAGAGCTACGGATGCCTGGAGGTCGTCGAATCCTGGGAAGACAACGTGCCCGACGGCAAACAGACGGATTTCCGCCGCGCGGTCGCCGCGAAGCCCGGCGAGAAGATCGTGTTCACTTGGCAGGTCTGGCCCGATAAGGCGAGCTTCTACGCTGCCGAGGACAAGATGCATGAAGACGGTGTTCTCGACACAGCGGGCGAACCGCCCTTCGATGCCAGGCGCCTGATCGCCGGCTGCTTCGCGCCGGTGTTCTCGATGGGCCGGGACTGAGCTTGGTGCCGGCAGCGGCTTTTGGATTTTGACCGATCACCCGCAACCGTCATGCCCGGCCTTGTGCCGGCACCCAGGAACACCCGCGCCGCATGGGTGTTCATGGGTCGCCGGGACAAGCCCGGCGATGACGATTCAGTTCCATGCAAAATCCCACTATCCCGGCATCGTTTCGAAAACCGTGAGGCCATCGGGCAATGGTACCCAATGGGGGCGCTGGCTGGCGAAGATCGCCATGGTCGGACGGAAGTGCGACGGGTCGTCGAGCGAGCCGGCATAGACGGTGTGCTGTTCCGACTCGCCGCGGACGCCGCCATAAACAAGCCCGCCGCACTGCGGGCAGAAATTTCTCTCGGATTTGCGGCCGTCGCTCTGGGTCATCGTGTGGGTGACGGCGTCGCCGGTGAAGCGCAGCACGCTCGCCGGAAAGCCCATGAAGGCGATGAAGCCAGAGCCTGACGCCTTGCGGCAGTCTTTGCAGAAGCAATAGCCGGCGTATTGGGGCGGCGCGCTCGCTTCATAGCGGAGCTGGCCGCAGAGGCAACCGCCGGTGATCACGGTCTGCCGCCTGGGATGTTCAGGTGCTGAAATACTTTGGCCAAAAAATTGTTACTGGCACCCAGCTGATACATAAGGCAGGCGATCAAACCCATTGTAGCGTAAGCTGCCGCATCGCCAAGCGTGCTTGCGTAGCCGGCGAGAAATGTATCGAGGTGTTTCCTAAGCTTGGCTGATCTGCGGGCGGACTGATTGGCGGCAATTGGCCGCTTCTCACTCAACAACTGATTTAGCTGCCTAAGTTCAATCACCAACTTACGGACTTCGTCCAGATACTCCGTGTCTCGTACCCAAAGGTGCGGAGGAGGTTCGTTTGGCAGATTGCGCAGATCATATTCAGTTACCGGCTCAAAGCTTGCTATGAGGCAGCGTGTGTACCAGATCGCCTGTTGGCGATTGCGAACGGCTAGTTTTTTTGATTTCTTGGTCGAAGGTTGACCGACTTCAAACGAATAGAACTCCGACTCTTTTCCATCCACAGGGCGAATGAGCACCCTGGTGGCCATTTTTCCGTTCTTTGTATGCTCTAACTTCAGCCCTTCTTGAATCATCTTGCTTGCGAGCAAAGACTTGGGCACGCCTTCATGCGAAGCGCGTTTTTGCAATTCGCGATCGACATTCTTTACGATATAAGTTGTCAACGCGTCGCGCGGAGGACTTTTCTTCTGCATGGTTGCAAAATCACGAAGAGCAACCCGCTAAAGATAAGCATTTTGCTATCGACCGTAAATCCGCGGGACGCCTAGACGCTCTCTTCCGCCTTGGGCTTCTTCGGCGGCGGCAGGGCCTTGGGCTTCTTGCCGCTTTCGGTGATGAACTCGAAGGCGAGCTTGTCGGCGTCGCGGTCGAGCAGGACGCGCACCGTGCCGCCGTCCTTGAGCTTGCCGAACAGGATCTCGTCGGCCAGCGGCTTCTTGAGGTTCTCCTGGATCACGCGCGCAAGGGGGCGCGCGCCGAACGCGTCGTCATAGCCCTTCTCGCCCAGCCAGCGGGTCGCTTCCGGCGTGAGATCGAAGGTCACGTCGCGGTCGACCAGCTGCGCCTCGAGCTCGAGCACGAACTTCTCGACCACATGGTCGATGGTCTCGCGGGTCAGCGACGCGAAGGTGATGATCGCATCGAGCCGGTTGCGGAATTCCGGCGTGAACAGCTTCTTGATCGCCTCGTCGTCCTCGCCGACGCGCTTGCCGCGGCCGAAGCCGATGGCGTCCTTGGCGGCATCCGACGCGCCCGCATTGGTGGTCATGATCAGCACCACGTTGCGGAAGTCGATCTTCTTGCCGTTGTGGTCGGTCAGCTTGCCGTGATCCATCACCTGCAGGAGGATGTTGAACAGGTCGGGATGGGCCTTCTCCACCTCGTCGAGCAGCAGCACGCAATGCGGATGCTGGTCGACGCCGTCGGTCAGCAATCCGCCCTGGTCGAAGCCGACATAGCCCGGCGGGGCGCCGATCAGACGGCTCACCGTGTGGCGCTCCATGTATTCCGACATGTCGAAGCGCAGCAGTTCGACGCCCAGCGTCTTGGCGAGCTGCTTGGCGGCCTCGGTCTTGCCGACGCCGGTCGGGCCGGAGAACAGGTAGGAGCCGATCGGCTTCTCCGGCGCGCGCAGGCCGGCGCGGGCGAGCTTGATGGCGCTCGCCAGCGCATGCAGCGCCGCGTCCTGGCCGAACACCGCCTGTCTGAGATCCGCCTCCAGCGTGCGCAGCGCCTCGGTATCGTCCTTCGACACCGACTTTGGAGGAATCCGCGCCATCGTCGCGATGACGTCCTCGACCTCCTTGACGCCGATGACCTTCTTGCGCCGCGACTCGGGCAGCAGCATCTGCGAGGCGCCGACCTCGTCGATCACGTCGATCGCCTTGTCGGGCAGCTTGCGGTCGTTGATGTATTTCGCCGAAAGCTCCACCGCCGCCTTGATGGCGTCGACGGTGTAGCGAACCTTATGAAACTCCTCGTAATAGGGCTTGATGCCCATCATGATCTTGATCGTGTCGGGCAGCGTCGGCTCGACGACGTCGATCTTCTGGAAGCGCCGCACCAGGGCGCGGTCCTTTTCGAAATACTGGCGGTATTCCTTGTAGGTGGTCGAGCCGATGCAGCGCAGCGAACCCTGCTGCAAGGCGGGCTTCAGCAGGTTGGACGCGTCCATCGCGCCGCCCGAGGTCGCGCCGGCGCCGATCACGGTGTGAATCTCGTCGATGAAGAGGATCGCGCCCTTCAGCGCCTCCAGCTCCTTCACCACCGATTTCAGGCGCTCCTCGAAATCGCCGCGATAGCGCGTGCCGGCGATCAGCGAGCCCATGTCGAGCGAATAGATGACGCTGTTCTTCAGGACCTCGGGCACTTCACCCTTGACGATCTTGCGCGCGAGCCCTTCGGCGATCGCGGTCTTGCCGACGCCGGGATCGCCGACGAACAGCGGGTTGTTCTTCTGGCGGCGGCACAGGATCTGGATGGTGCGGTCGACCTCCGCCATGCGGCCGATCAGGGGATCGACGCGGCCGGCCTTGGCCTTCTCGTTGAGGTTCACGCAATAGGCTTCGAGCGCCTCGGTGCCCTGCTTGTTCTTGGGCTCGCCGTCCTCGCCCTCTTCCTCGGCGCCCTTGGCGGCCTTCTGCTGGCTCATGCCCGGGCGCTTGGCGATGCCGTGGCTCATGTAGGAGACCGCGTCGAGCCGCGTCATGTTCTGCTCTTGCAGGAAATAGACGGCGTGGCTCTCGCGCTCGGTGAACAGCGCGACCAGCACGTTCGCGCCGGTGACTTCCTCGCGGCCGGAATTCTGGACGTGGAGCACGGCGCGCTGCACGACGCGCTGGAAGCCGGTCGTGGGCTTGGCATCCTCGCCATCCTCGATGACCAGGGTCATCAGCTCTTCGTCGACGTATTTCTGCACGGTCTTGCGCAACGCCTCGATGTCGACATTGCAGGCCTTCATGACCTGTGCCGCATCGGTGTCGTCCATCAGGGCGAGCAGGAGATGCTCCGGCGTCGCGTACTCGTGATGCCGGTCGCTCGCGAGCTTGATCGCGCGGTGTAACGCTTGTTCGAGGCTTCGCGAGAGTGAGGGCATCTAGTCGCTACTCCTTCTCCATCGTGCATTGCAGAGGATGCTGGTGACGCCGCGCGAATTCAATGACCTGCGCGACCTTGGTCTCGGCCACATCGTAGGTGAAAACGCCGCAGATGCCGACTCCGTGGCGATGGACGTGAAGCATGATCTCGACCGCCTGCTCGCGGTTCTTGTTGAAGATCTTCTCCAAAATGTGAACGACGAACTCCATTGGGGTGTAGTCGTCGTTGAGCAGGAGCACTTTGTACATGCTCGGCTTCTTGGTCTTGGGTCGCGTCTTGGTGACGATCCCCGTGCCGGTGCCGCCGTCACCGTCGCGAGTTCCCTGGCCACCCTGGCCGCGCCCGTCACGTCCGTCTTTCATCTCGGTGCTTCATTCAATCAATATGGTGATGCCCATCCTATTCCATAAGAGGGCCGAGCAAAGCCCCGATATAGACCTAACGCCAGCGCGGTTACTGCCGCGCGAGCCGGGACAAAGCAGAAGGGCCCGGGATCGCTCCCAGGCCCTTCGACGCATTCGGCAGGCGGCGGATCAGGCTGCGCGCGCGCTCTGAACGACCTCGACCCAGGCCTGGACGCGGCCCTGGATCGGTTCGAGGCTTTCCTTGGACGTCGCCACGAAAAGCTCGCCGAGCTTGGTGAGCTCGTTGACATAGGATTCGAACGCCGACTTGGCAAAGCCGGTCTGCAGTTCGAATGCCTCATGCGCGGACTTCGACGCCATCAGGGCCTTGGTGTTGGCGATCGTGCCTTCGATCGAAGCCTTGGAAAAGCTGTAGATTTCGTTGTGCAGCGTCTCGGCGCCCTTGCCGGCGACGTTCGCGGCCTTCACATAAGCCTCGACCGTGTCCTTCTGGAAGCCCAGGAACTGGTCATAACCCTTCACGGCCTTGTCGAAGTTCGCCTTGAGCGCCTCGGTGCCGGTCTTGAACGCGGTTTCGATGGTTTCGGTCGTGCCGTTGAGCTTCTCGCCGGCCGTCTTTGCTTTCGCCATAATGATTACTCCTCGTAAAGTTCATGGCGCACCGTCTCCGCGGCCAGCGGCCTTGTTGCGGTGCAACATGACCTATATGCGGCGCAATACCGCTACTGTCAAGGGTTATGCTGCGCCGCACCAAAAAATTCATTAAGCACGTTCGCCAGCACCGTTAACACTTCGTAAATGCCGGTTTTATATCGTCAATTCGACTGCTTGCGGTGGGAGCCCCAATTTGGTCTTATCGAATCTGTTTGGGGCGCCAACGACGACAAATGGGGCTGTGATGTTTGGACAGCCGCGCGCCGGATTCGGCGTGCTCGTGCGAACGCTGTTCGTAGCGGGACTTATCGGCCTTGCCCTCGCGGCAGGCACGTCTTCTGCCGACGCCCGGGGGCATCACCACCGGGGCGGGCATGGGCGTGCGCGCATCCCGATCGCCGTAGGTCCGACCGATCCTGCCAAGGACGCGGCGCTGATCGCGGATGGCGAGACCGGCCGGGTGATTTACGCCCGCAACGCCTATGCGGAGCGCCATCCCGCGTCGCTGACGAAGATGATGACGCTTTACCTGTTGTTCGAGGCGCTGAAACGCGGCGACGTCACGATGCAGACCATGCTGCGCGTGTCCGAGCATGCCGCCAGCCAGCATGCGACGAACCTGCATCTCTATGGCGGGGACATGATCCCGGTCGAAACCGCGATCAAGGCGATCGTGGTCCGCTCGGCGAACGACGTCGCGGTCGCCATCGCCGAGTCGCTGGGCGGCACGGAGGGCCATTTCGCCGAGCTGATGACGGCCAAGGCGCGCCAGCTCGGCATGAAGGACACATTCTATCACAATGCGTCCGGCCTGCCGGACCAGCTGCAGATCACGACGGCGGCCGACCTTCTCGTCCTGGCGCGCCACCTAGCCTACGATTTCCCGCAATATTTCCCGTATTTCGCGACACCGGCCTTCACCTTCCGCGGCGTGACCTATGTCACGCACGACAACCTGATCGGACGCTATGACGGCGCCGACGGCATCAAGACCGGCTATACGGGGATGTCGGGCTTCAACCTCGTCTCTTCTGTCGTGCGCAACGGAGCGCATGTGATCGGCGTGGTGATGGGCGGCCGGACCGCGCATCGCCGCGACCTCGAGATGGTCCATCTGCTCGACGATGCCTTTGGGCAGATCGGCCGCAATCCCGCGCTGGTGGCCCATGCGGGCGTGCCTTGGCGCAATGTCGCCGTGAACGCGCCGCCGGTCATCGCGAGCATGGACGTCGCGCCCGCGCCCGGCGACGACGAAGAGGCGGCCGAGGCTGCCGCCACCGACGACGGAAGCGACGATACCAACGTGATCGCCGCGCCACCGCCGCCCAAACCCACCACGGTTGTGGCCCAGGCGGCTCCGGCACCGGCCTTCACGCCGCCCCAGGCGCCTCAGCCGCATGTGGCCCCTCCCCCGGCGCCGCGCGCCGTTCCGGTGCCCGCGCCGATCCGGATGGCGAATGTGCCGCGGCCGCGGCCGAAGCCTCCGGAGGCGATCGTCGCGGCAGCCGCTCCGGCGATCACGCCGATCGCCAAGCCGCGCCAGGTCGCGGCGCTGCTGCCGACCGCCAAGCCCGTGGTCAAGCCGCGACTGCGCAATGACGTCGGCGAGGGCGATATCGGCGATTCCGGCACGCCGGTGCCGATGGGCCCGAAGGCCTGGACGATCCAGATCGGCGCCTTCGCGGACATGAACCAGGCGCGCGGCCAGCTCGCGTCCTATGCCGAGAAGTCGATGGATATCCTCGGCCAGGCGGCCCGCATCGTCATTCCGTTCACCGGCGTCGACGGGCACATGCTGTATCGCGCCCGGTTCGGACCGTTCGTGGAGCGCGAGGCGCGCGAGGTCTGCTCGCGACTGACGCAGCGCGGCCAAACCTGCTTCACGGTGCTGGCCTCGGCGCGCTGATCATGCGCCGAGCAGAACGTCCTTCGCTTCGTTGATCTTCGCGGCGAGGTAGTTCGATCCGCCGCGATCGGGATGGTTCTGCTGGATCAGGCGGAGATAGGCCGCCTTGATGTCGTCCTCCGTGGCGCCTTCCTCGAGACCGAGCACGGCCAGCGCTTCTGCGCGCGTCATCGTTCCGCGGCGAGTCGCGGGATCTCGCGCTGGCATCCAGGAGACGGGCCAGAGCCGGCCGCCGCTGAACAGACCCCAGGCGAGCGCCAGCAGGAAAATCGCGCTGATCGCCCGGCCCGTCAGCAGCAATCCGATCGCGGCGAGACCAAGGATGGTCACGGCCACATGGCGGAAGGTGCCGGCCATCGCCTTGGGATCGGCGCCGACATAGATGCGGATGAGCAGAAGCAGGACGACGAGCGCGGCCGCGCCCGCAATGATCGCGCCCATCGCCGCCTAACCCGCGCTCAGCAGGGCGGCATTTCCGCCGGCTGCCGTCGTGTTCACCGTATAGGTCCGCTCCAGCGCAAAGCGCTGGAGATAGTTCGGTCCGCCCGCCTTCGGACCGGTCCCGGAAAGCCCTTCGCCGCCGAAGGGCTGGACGCCGACCACGGCGCCGATCTGGTTGCGGTTCACATAGATGTTGCCGGCATGGACCCGCTCGCGGATGAAGGCCGCGGTCTCCTCGATGCGGCTGTGGATGCCGAGCGTCAGGCCGAAGCCGGTGGCGTTGATCGCCTCGCAGACCTTGCCGAGGCTGTCGGCCGAATAGCGCAGGACGTGCAGCACGGGGCCGAACACCTCATGGGTGAGCTGGGCGAGGCTGGCGATCTCGAAGGCGTGCGGTGCGAAGAAGACGCCGCTCGCGAGTTCGGGCGGAACGGACAGCTTGCGCAGCAATTTGGCGTCGCGGGTCATCTGCGCCGCGTGCCGTTCCAGCATTTCGCGCGCCGCCTCGTCGATCACCGGACCGACATCGGTATCGAGCCGCAGCGGATCGCCGAGCTTCAATTCGTCCATCGCGCCGAGGATGATCCTGAGCATCTTGTCGGCGACGTCGTCCTGCACGAACAGCACGCGCAGCGCCGAGCAGCGCTGACCGGCGCTGTCGAAGGCCGAAGAGAGCGCGTCGCGCGCCACCTGCTCCGGCAGCGCCGTGGAATCCACGATCATCGCGTTCTGGCCGCCGGTTTCGGCGATCAGCGTCGCCATGGGACCGCTGCGCGCGGCGAGCGCGCGGTTGATGGCCTGCGCCGCATCGGTCGAGCCGGTGAAGGCGACGCCGGCCAGGCGTGGATCGGCGAACAGCGCCTGGCCGATCTTCGGCCCGTCGCCGGGCAGAAGATGCAGCACGTCTGCCGGAACGCCGGCCTGATGCAGCAGATCCACCGCGGCGGCGGCGATCAGCGGGGTCTGCTCGGCCGGCTTGGCGAGGACGCCGTTGCCGGCGGCAAGCGCGCCGGCAACCTGGCCCGTGAAGATCGAGAGCGGGAAATTCCACGGGCTGATGCAGGCGAACACGCCGCGGCCATGCAGCGACAACTCGTTCGACTCGCCAGTCGGGCCGGGCAGACGGATGGGCTCTTCGAACGTCTGCGCCGCGCGCGCCGCGTAGTAGCGCAGGAAATCGACCGCTTCGCGGACTTCGCCGAGCGCGTTCGGCAGGGTCTTGCCCGCCTCGCGGATCGCCAGCGCCATCAGCAGGCTGCGATTGGCCTCGAACAGGTCGGCGGCCCGATAGAGGATGCCGGCGCGGACCTTGCCGCCCTTGGCGTTCCAGCCGCGCTGCGCCTCACAGGCCTGCGTGAGCGCGGCCTGCGCGTCGCCGGCGCTCGCCTCGATGACCGTTCCCACGACACGACGCCGGTCGGATGGGTCGCGGACATCGGACGGCGTGCCGGGGCGCGCCACGCCCCCCACCAGTGGAGCGGCATCGTGCGGCGAGGCCAACAGCGTGTCGATCTCCGCCAGCAGCGGATCGGTGACCTTTGGATTGCTCCATAAGAATCCGGCCGAATTCCTGCGCTCGCCAAGGATGTCCTTCGGCAGCGCGATGCGCGGATTGCGGTGCGGTTTGAGCGTCGCGATCTGCGCCACCGGATCGGCGATGATCTCGGACAGCGGCGCCTCCTCGTCGGCCAGGCGATTCACGAACGAGGTGTTGGCGCCGTTCTCCAGCAGGCGGCGGACGAGATAGGCGAGCAGGTCTTCGTGGCTTCCCACCGGCGCATAGATGCGGGTCGGGACGCCGCCCAGCGTGCGATGGATCTCGTGCAGCGTCTCGCCCATGCCGTGGAGGCGCTGATATTCGAAATCGCGGCGGCCGCGGGCCAGCGCGTCGATGGCGGCCAGGGAATGGGCATTGTGGGTGGCGAATTGCGGATAGAGCGCGTCGCCGGCACCGAGCATCACACGGGCGCAGGCGAGATAGGACGTGTCCGTCGCGGCCTTGCGCGTGAAGACGGGATATTCCGGCAGGCCCAGTTCCTGGGCGCGCTTGATCTCGGTGTCCCAATAGGCGCCCTTGACGAGGCGCACGGGAATGCGGCGGTCCTGGCGTCGCGCCAGATCGATCAGCCAGGCCAGAATGGGCATCGCGCGCTTCTGATAGGCCTGGACGGCGAGACCGAGGCCGCTCCAGCCCCGGAGCTCCGGCGCCGCGCCGAGCGCCTCGAACAGGTCGAGCATCAGATCCAGCCGTTCGGCTTCTTCGGCGTCGATCGTGATCGCAATGTCGGCGGCGCGGGCCTGCGCCGCGAGCGACACCACGACCGGCACGAGCTCGGCGAAGACCCGGGACCGGTTCACCCATTCATAGCGCGGATGCAGGGCGGACAGCTTCACCGACAGGCTCGGCCGCTCGAAGATGCTGCGCGCGTCTCTCGGGTTCGCGGCGGCGACCATGTCCAGCGCGTCGCGGTAGGACTGCGCGTAGCGAGCGGCGTCCGCCTTGGTGTAGGCGGCCTCGCCCAGCATGTCGAAGGAGTAACGATAGCCCTTCTCGACCAGCGGGCGGCCTTCCTTCATCGCCTCGCCGATGGTGCGGCCGAGCACGAACTGGCGGCCGAGGATGCGCATCGCATAGCTCACCGCCTGGCGGATCACCGGTTCGCCGGTGCGGGCCACGAGCTTGCGGAAGATGCCTTCGAAGTCCCATTTCGCAGTGTCATCCAGGCGGACGACATGTCCCGTCAGCATCAGCGCCCAGGTCGAGGCGTTCACGAAGAACGAATCCGACTTGGCGCGATGGCGATCCCATTGCGCGCCGCCGATCTTGTCGCGGATCAGACGGTCGGCGGTGTCGGCATCGGGAACCCGCAGCAGCGCCTCGGCGAGGCACATCAGCGCGACCCCCTCCTCGCTCGACAGGGCGTATTCGCGCATGAAGGCATCGACCCCGGTGCTCTTGGCGGCATCCTTGCGGATGCGGTCGACGAGATCGGCGGCGGCGCGTGCGGTGCGAGCGGCCTCGGCAGGCGAAAGCGTCGCCTGCGCGATGCGCTGGTCCACGATGCTGTCTTCGTCGGCGAGATAGGCGGAGGAAATGGCGTCGCGCAGCGGCGAGGAGGTCATGGCTGTGACGGTTTGGATCGCAGCGCATCCTAGCCCGCGGCCATGGCATCGCGCTATGTTTGCGTGATGAAAGTACCCGAGATCGTGACGACGGCGGCGGCGCTTCGTGGCCGGATCGCGGACTGGCGGCACGGCGGCGCACGCGTGGGCCTCGTGCCGACCATGGGCGCGCTGCATGACGGCCACCTCTCGCTGGTGCGCGAGACACAAAGCCGGACGGACAAGGTCGTGGCGAGCATCTTTGTGAACCCCGCCCAGTTCGCGCCGCATGAAGATTTCGACCGCTATCCGCGCGACCTGCAGAGCGACGCCGCCAAGCTGGGGAGCGTCGGGCTCGACCTGATCTTCGCGCCGTCGGTGGCGGAGATGTATCCGGCGGGCTTTGCCACCGCCATTCAGATCGGTGGTCCGAGCACCGGGCTCGAGACCGATTTCCGGCCGCATTTCTTCAGCGGCGTCGCGACCGTGGTCGCCAAGCTGCTGATCGCCGCGATGCCCGACATGGCGATCTTCGGCGAGAAGGACTACCAGCAGTTGCTGGTGATCCGGCGGCTGAGCGCCGATCTCGGCCTGCCGATCGAGATCGCGGGTGCGCCGATCGTGCGCGAGGCCGACGGGCTCGCGATGTCGTCCCGCAACGCCTATCTCTCGGCGGAGCAGCGCCAGGTGGCGGCCCGGCTCAATCTGGTGCTCAAGGACGCGATCACGCGGCTGAAGCGCGGCGATCCCGTCGCGGAGGTCAAGGACTTCGCGCGCACCGATCTGCGCGAAGCGGGATTCGATGCGGTCGACTATGTCGCGGTGCGCGATGCGGCGACGCTCGAACGCATCGAGATGCTCGACCGCCCTGCCCGCGTGCTGGCGGCGGCGAAGATCGGCGCGACGCGGCTGATCGACAATATGGCGGTGTGAGCAGCGGCACCGCATCGTCCCGTTGTCATGGCCCGCGAATGCGGGCCACCCAGATGAAAGCGGCACGCTCCTGGGATTTGCGCGATGCGATATCGCGAACCTGCTCGCGACGTGCAGAACCCAACTGGGTGGCCCGCATTCGCGGGCCATGACAATTGGGTGTGGATTCTACGCCCGGACATAAACCCAGGCATCGCGTCCCGATCGCAGATGGATTGCGACGCGTTTGTATTCGGCCGATTCATAAGCATCGGCCCGCGCCAATTCGTCCGGCGTCAGCTCCAGCGCCAGGCCTTCGATCGGCGGACCGTCGCCCGGTTCGAGGATGGTGTGCGCATCGGTACCCGCGATGGCGGCAGAGTGCCGGTTGCTGATCGTGACCGGCTTGAGGACGAAGCCGACCAGCGCATCCGGCGTGCCCGCCACCTCCCGGCCGAACACGGCGCGCTGGACCTTCGGATCGCGCAGCGTGCCGTACGAGAAGAGACGTTCGCTCACAGCAAGCCCAGCTCCACGAGTTCCTTCTGCAGCGCCTCGGGAAGATTGGCGCCGCCCTTACCGCCGCGTGCGTCGGGCGGGACGTCCTTGGGATCGAAATAGCGCCAGCCCTGGAAGGCGCGATGGGCCCGGCGCTGCACCGGCACGAGCTTGGACTCGTAGACCAGGCCGCAATGCGGCGTGCCGTTCTTCGTCACGCGCTTGATGTCGAGCAGGCGCTGGCGCACCGCGATCTGGCCCTTGATCACCCAGTAGAGCGAGCCGCCGTCGAGCACCTCGTCCTTGCGCTTGGGCATCATGCGGGTGACATGGACGAGCTGCGGCGCCTTCACGCCGCGCTTCTTCTGGTCGCGGATGCGGCCGGCCTGCCATTGCGCCAGCTCCTCGACGGTCTCGACGCCGACGCAGAGCTTGATGATGTGCAGCGTCACGCCGCCTTCTCCGCCGCGAAGCGCACGACGATGGTGCCGTCGGCGACCTGGTCGCCGACCGCGACGCCCACCGACTCGACCGTCGCCGCGGCGGGCGCGGCCAGCGTGTGCTCCATCTTCATCGCCTCGAGGACGGCGAGCGGCTGACCCTTGGCGACCGTGTCGCCGGGCGCGACCAGGAGCTGGACGATCTTGCCCGGCATCGGCGTGACGACGCGATCGGACGCCGTGCCGGCGGAGTCGGCGGCCTCGAACGGATCGTAGAGCTGCACGACGACGGTCTCGCCGTGGTCGAACACGGCGATGGCGCCGGACTTCAGGCGGATGGCCGGGAGCGGCGACGGCGCGGCGTCGACCCGCTCGCGCCTGCCGTCGACCAGGATATCCACCGCCGGCGTCCGCCGTCCGCCGAGGCGGAATCCGTCGCGCGCGTTCCAGGGGTCGTTGCCGGTGTCGTTCGCCGGAGCGACCGCAAGCTGTGCCGCGGCGGCGAGCACCGCCGGGGACGGCGGCGCCGCGGCGGGCACGAGTTCGGCCAGATGGCGCTCGATGAAGCCGGTGTCGATATCGGCCGCGACGAAGGCCTCGTTCGTCAGTATACGGATCAAAAACGCGGCATTGGTCTTGAGGCCGGCGATCTCCGCGCCGCCGAGCGCGGCGGCCAGCTTCGCCGCGGCGCCTTCGCGGGTCGCGTCATGCGCGATCACCTTGGCGATCATCGGGTCGTAATAGGGCGTGACGGTATCGCCCTCGCGCACCCCGGTGTCGACGCGAACGCCCTCCGGCAGATGCAGGCGTTCGAGCGTGCCGGTGGACGGCAGGAAGCCGGACGGCGGGTCTTCGGCGTAGAGGCGGACCTCCATGGCATGGCCCTGGATCGCGAGCTGGTCCTGAGTCCGGGGCAGCGGCTCGCCGGCCGCGACGCGGAGCTGCCACTCGACCAGATCGGTGCCGGTGATGGATTCGGTGACCGGGTGCTCGACCTGGAGGCGGGTGTTCATCTCCATGAACCAGATATGGTCGGGCTTGAGGCCGTCGGAGGCGTCGGCGATGAACTCGATGGTGCCGGCGCCGCTGTAATTCACGGCCTTGGCGGCCTTCACCGCGGCGGCGCCGATGCTGGCGCGCATCGCCTCGCTCATGCCGGGCGCCGGCGCTTCCTCGATCACCTTCTGGTGGCGGCGCTGCAGCGAGCAGTCGCGCTCGAACAGGTGGACGGCATTGCCGTGGTTGTCGGCGAAGACCTGGACCTCGATGTGGCGGGGGCGCGAGACGTATTTCTCGATCAGCACGGCATCGTTGGCGAAGGCGGACTGCGCCTCGCGCCTGGCGCCTTCGAGCGCCGCGGCGAAACCGGACGCTTCCTCGACCTTGCGCATGCCCTTGCCGCCGCCGCCGGCGACCGCCTTGATCAGGACGGGATAGCCGATGCGGGAGGCTTCGTCCGCGAGCCGCGCCGGCGCCTGGTCGTCGCCGAGATAGCCGGGCACCACCGGCACGCCGGCCTTCTGCATCAGCGCCTTGGCGCGGTCCTTCAGCCCCATGGCGCGGATGGCGGCGGGCGGCGGGCCGACGAAGACGATGCCGGCGGCGGCGCAGGCTTCGGCGAACTCGGCGTTCTCCGACAGGAAGCCATAGCCGGGATGGATGGCGTCGGCCCCGGTCTCCTTCGCGGCGGCGAGGATCGCGTCGATCCGCAGATAGGATTCGCGCGGCGGCGGCGGGCCGATGCGGACGGCCCGGTCGGCCATCGCGACATGGAGCGCGCCGGCATCGGCATCCGAATAGACGGCGACGGTGGCGAGACCCATGCGCTTGGCAGTGCGCTGGATGCGGCAGGCGATCTCGCCGCGATTGGCGATCAGCAGGGTGCGAAACATGGGCGAGCTCTTAGAGCAAAAGTGGCGCGGAGGGAAAATGTCAGAAAGCGAGGTTCAATTCCCCTCTTATTCGCATAACAATCTGATTTCACGAGGCAATCGTGGGGGATAAGTCGCCACGCGAAGCGACATGAGCGCGCGCCCGCCGGCTGGCGGCGCAAGGGCTGCAATATCGTGTCGCGGGCACAGGTCATGCGCGTGAGGTGGGCCCCGCCCCCGCAGCTTCAAGGCCTGGCTTTTGCGCACGTCCGACTTATCCCCCCCGGCCCGACGCCGAACGGCCGCGCCTTCGGGGGCACGGCCGGCGGCAGGGCGGGGATAAGTCGCCGAACTTTATTTCAGTGCGCGTGGGCGGGCGGCGAGAGGAACATCCGCTTGATGAACATCAGCACCGCGATGACGATCAGGTAGCCGACATACAGCGATAGCGCCATGCGCCAGTAATCCAGATCCATCAGCGGCGGCAGATGGAAGGAGGTGTGATTGGCGATCACCGGAATCAGCACATTGGCGATCAGATGGACGATGGTGGCGCCCAGGGCCACGGCCCAGATCCGGTCCCAGGCGGGCGCGATGATGGCGGCGACCAGGGCGATGACCAGCCCCTCGACCGCGTTCACATGGTTGAAGCCTTCGCGAAAGAAATCCCAGATGACGTTGATGAAATGCTGGACTTGATCCATGGCCATCCCCTGATCGTTAACCACACGTTATCCAAAATAACGCCGGGCCGCACGGGAAAGTTCCTTACCCGCTGCCGGCGCCCCCCCCCGATACAATCGCGCGTTGAGTCGCGCGGTTCGTCGCGTGACAGGACGGCCGGCGGCCGCATAATGGCGGCTTGGCACGCGGGGGCGGTGGATGGCGGACGGCATGACGACGGGCCGGCGGGCGACGATCCTGATCGGACTGGTTTTGGCGTTGGTCGTGTCGGGCAGCGGCGTCATCCGGCTGGCGCCGCCGATCCCGGGCGTGCCGCCGCTGGTCGGCCGCGAAATCCTGTGGTGGGGGCTGGCCGCCCTGATCCTGCTCTATGTGCTGGTGGTGGAGCGGCGGCCGCTGTCGTCGATCGGGTTCCGGCGACCGACCTGGAAGACCCTCGCCTTCGGCATCGGCGGCGCGGTCCTGACGCTGGCGTCGGTCGGGCTGGCCGTCCAGTTCCTCATCCAACGCTACCACCTGACGCAGAACGCGGAGGCCATGGCGCAGATCGTCAACCTGCCCCTGCTCTATCGCGTCGCGCTGGTGACGCGCGCGGCCTTCGCCGAGGAAATCCTGTTCCGCGGCTATGGGATCGAACGGCTGCAGGAACTGACCGGCAGCAGGATCGTCGCCGGCCTGGTGACGCTCGCGGTCTTCACCTATGCCCATCTGAGTTTTTGGGGTCCGACGCAGCTTCTGTTCGCCGGCGGTGCCGGGCTGATGCTGACCGTGCTCTATCTGTGGCGGCGCGACCTCGGGGCCAACATCCTGGCGCATTGGCTGATCGACGCGGCGGGCCTGCTGTTCGTCGCGGCGCCGCCGCACCACTGAGCGGCCGGCTTCCCTCCCCCGCCACGGGGAGGAGCCGCAGGGGTCAAAGCTTCAGCCGCTCGGCGGTCATCACATGCATCTGGCCCGGATCGGCGGCGAGCTCGCGCAGGCGCTTGGCGAAGGCGCGGCTTTCGCGGACGGCGAAATGGGCGCGGATCGCGGCTTCGTCGGCCCAGCGCTCGAAGAAGTGCAGCTTCAGCGGATTCTCCGCGTCGACATAGACGCCGTGCTCGAGGCAGCCCGGCTCACCGCGCGAGCGATGGACGTGCTCGAGGCTGAGGCGCAGCATCTCGGCGCGCGACGCCTCGGAAGCGAAGACGTGGCCGGCGACGACGATCATGGACGGTCCTCCAGAAGGCGTTCGAGCAGCGCGACGGTCCGGCCGTGGCTCGCCATGCGGCCGAATTCGCGGAAGCCGTGGCGCGCGTGGAAACGCCGCGAGACGTCGTTGGCGACATAGGCCTCGCAGAGCAGCGCGCCGATGCCGGCGGCACGGGCGAACGCGGCGATGTCGTCGTAGAGCCGGCCCGCGAGGCCCTGCCCGCGCCGGCGCGCGTCGGTGACGACACGGTCGATGTAAAGGAAGTCCTTGTCGCGCGACTGCAGCGCCTGGAACACCGCGCCGCGATAGGCGGAGCCTTTGCGGAAGGCCATCAGGAAGGCGGCGACGGCGCCGTCGGTTTCGATCACGCGCAGATAGGCGGATTGGGACGCAAGCAGCGCGAGGCGTGCTTCGTCCATCGGGCTGAGCTGCTCGACCGAGGCAGCGTTGAGGGCGAGGATGGCCGGATGGTCGGCTTGCGTGGCGTCGCGGAGCGTCATTCGTCGAGCATGCCGGGGCGGAAGAGCTTGCGCCACTTGCGGGTCTCGGCGCCGGAGATCATGAACGCGCCGTCGCCGCGGTAGTGGATGGTCCGGGGCAGTTTGGGCGCGACGGCGGCGCGGGCGGCCACGACGTCGAAGACGAAAAGCTCGTAGCGCGCGATCAGGCGCGTGTCGGCGAGGTGGCATTCGATGTTCGCATGGCATTGCGCGATGAGCGGGGCGGAGACCTTGCTGCCCGCCTCCGCCGTAAGCTTGAATTTGGCGAACTTGTCGACGCTGCGGCCCGAGCAATTGCCGATGCGCACCGCGGTGGCGGCGAGATCGACGGTGGGGATGTTGATCACGCATTCCTTCGACTTGCGGATCAGGCCGTGGCTGTGATTGGCGTTCCAGATGTAGCAGCCGATGCGGTCATAGCCGAGCATCATGTGCCAGCCGCAGGTCATGATGTTGGTCTCGCCCTTGTGGGCGGAGGAGATGAGGATGATGGGACCGGGCTCGAGGAAGCGGCGGACCTTGGAGGGGACGAGGGGATGTTTGCGAGAGGGCGTCATGATTTTCAACAACCTTCGCCATCCATATTGTCATCCCCGGCCGAGCGAAGCGAGGGGAAGGGGACCCAGGCGTTTCCATCCTGTGCAAGTGAACGGCGCCTGGGTCCCCTTCCCCTCACGGCGCTTCGCGCCGTTCGGCCGGGGATGACAGCGATAGCTACATCCTGAACACGCCGAACTTCGTGTCGGCGATCGGGGCGTTGAGGCAGGCACTGAACGCCAGCGCCAGGACCCGCCTTGTGTCGCTGGGCGCGATGATGCCGTCGTCCCAGAGGCGGGCCGTCGCGAAATAGGGGTTGCCTTCGTCCTCGTATTTCTGGCGGATCGGGGCCTTGAAGGCTTCGGCCTGCTCCGGCGTCCATTTGTCGGCGTCGCGGTTGACGGTCGCGAGCACGCTGGCCGCCTGCTCGCCGCCCATCACGCTGATGCGGGCATTGGGCCACGAGAACAGGAAGCGGGGCGAGAAGCCGCGGCCGCACATGCCGTAATTGCCCGCCCCGTATGAGCCGCCGACGATCAGCGTGATCTTCGGGACCTGCGCCGTCGCCACCGCGGTCACCAGCTTGGCGCCGTCCTTGGCGATGCCGCCGGCCTCGTATTTGCGGCCTACCATGAAGCCCGAGATGTTCTGCAGGAAGAGCAGCGGGATTTTGCGCTGGCAGCACAGCTCGATGAAGTGCGCCGCCTTCAGCGCGCTCTCGGAGAACAGGATGCCGTTGTTGGCGACGATGCCGACCGGGATGCCTTCGAGCTTCGCGAAGCCGGTGACGATGGTGGTGCCGTAGAGCTTCTTGAACTCGTCGAACTCGCTGCCGTCGACCAGCCGCGCGATGACCTCGCGCACGTCGTACTGCACCGCCAGCGATTGCGGCACGATGCCGTCCAGCTCGGCGGGATCGAAAGCGGGCGGCCGCGGCGCCGACAGCGGGATGTTCGGCTGCTTGGCGTGGTTCAGGTTGCCGACGATGTGGCGGACCAGCGCCAGCGCATGGGTGTCGTCATTGGCGTAGTAGTCCGCGACGCCCGACTGGCGGGCATGGACGTCGGCGCCGCCGAGATCCTCGGCGCTCACGACCTCCCCGGTCGCGGCCTTCACCAGCGGCGGGCCGGCGAGGAAGATGGTGCCCTGCCCCTTGACGATGATGGTCTCGTCGCTCATCGCGGGAACATAGGCGCCGCCCGCGGTGCAGGAACCCATCACGCTGGCGATCTGCGGGATGCCGGCGGCGGACATGTTCGCCTGGTTGAAGAAGATGCGGCCGAAATGCTCGCGGTCGGGGAAGATCTCGGCCTGGTTGGGCAGGTTGGCGCCGCCGGAATCCACCAGATAGATGCAGGGCAAGCGGTTCTGCAGCGCGATCTCCTGCGCCCGCAGATGCTTCTTCACGGTGAGCGGATAGTAGGTGCCGCCCTTGATGGTCGCGTCGTTGGAGACGATGACGCATTCGCGGCCCGCAACGCGGCCGATGCCGGTAATGATGCCGGCGCCGTGGATGTCGCCCTCATACATGCCGTTGGCGGCGAGCGGCGAGAGTTCGAGGAAGGGCGCGCCGGGATCGACCAGGCGCTCCACCCGCTCGCGCGGGAGCAGCTTGCCGCGCTCGGTGTGGCGGGTGCGCGACCGCTCGTCGCCGCCCAGCGCGGCGACGGCCTGGCGGGATTTGAGCTCGTCGACCAGTGCAGCCATGGCGGCGGCGTTGGCTTTGAAGGCGGAGGTGTTCGGGGAAAGCGAGGATTTGAGTTGCGACACGATTGGTCCTGAGCGGGTTTGAGCCTTCTTGGCAGATTTGGATGCCGGAATCACTCCCCCTCCGTCGGGGTCTTACACATGCCCCTTGTCGTTGGCGATATCGTTCGCGGACTTCAGCAGATCGGTCAGATAGGCGACTTCCGCCTCCAGCCGGTATTCGCTGTGGCGCAGCACCCAGAGCTTGGCGAGACCGACATTCGGACGCACGGCCTCGGTGACCTTCCGGCGTTCCGCCAGCATCGCGCGCACCGCCTCCAGCCGCTTGCCGATGATCGTGGGCAGCGCCTTCGTGGTCTTGCGGTCCATGCGCGTCAGCGCCAGGTCGAACGGATCGGGCTTGAACCAGATTTCGCTCAGGCCCTCGCGGCGCAGCGCGTCGAGGGTGCGGCGGCCCTCGTCGGTGATCTCGTAGAGCTGGCGCGTCGGGCGGTTGCCGGCCCGTTCCTGCGCCGTCTCGCGCAACAGGCCCTCGGTCGCCATCCGGTTGATGGCGCCATAGATCGCACCGACCGAGATGTCGGTCCACACCGGCGCCTGCATGCGCTCGGCCATGAGGCGGATCAGGTGGCCGTGCACCGGCCCGAGCTCGGCAACGGTGGACAGGACGAAGAGGCGGATCGAGGACATATTGCTCTCACGAGAGTAATCGTGTTAGAGTGATCGCGTTGGATCATCAGGATGCCATCTAGCCCGTGAAGAAACTGCTTGTCATCGGGGCTTCGGGATTCGTCGGTGGCGCGCTGGCGCGGGAACTGCTGGCGCAGGGCTTCGCGGTGCGGTGCCTGGCGCGCAAGCCCGAATCGGTCGCGGCGCTCGCGGCGGCGGGCTGCGAGGCCGTGAAGGGCGATGTCGGCGATCCGGCCTCGCTGGAACGCGCGCTGGACGGCACGGACGGCGTCTATGTCTCGATCCACACGCTGTCGCCGCAGAGCGGCGCGGGCGGCTTCATGGACATCGAGAAGGCCGGCATGCGCAATCTCATGGCGGCCTGCAAGGCGACCGGCGTGCGGCGGCTGATCCAAGTCACGTCGCTCGGCGTCGCGCCCGATGCGCCGAGCGTGTGGACGCGCGAGCGCGGGCGGATCGAGCAGGAACTGCTCGCCAGCGGTCTCGACGTGACGTTCATCCATCCCGGCATGATCGTCGGCATCGGCGGCCGCGGCTTCGGGATGACCGTGGCGCAGGCCAAGAGCCGCGTCGCGCTGGTGATCGGCGACGGGCGCGGGCGGATGCGCGGCATCGCGATCGGCGATCTCGTCTATTACCTCATCGGCGTGCTCGACGAGCCGCGCGCCTTCGGCCAGGCCTATGACGTCGGCAATGACGAGGTGCCGAGCAGCAACGAGATGATCGACATGGTGGCCGGCGTGCTCGGCAGGAGACCGCCGCCGAAGATCCACATTCCGCGGGCGCTGCTCCGAGCGGCCGTGCCGCTGCTCGAGCGGATGCTGAAGACGCCGCCCGGCGCGCTGAAGGACATCGTGGGCAGTCTTGGCGCCGACGGCGTCGGCGATCCGATGCCGATCCGCGCGCTTCTGCCACGCAAACCACTGCCCTTTCGCGACGCGGTCGCGAAGGCGCTGAACATCTGAGAAGGAGAACAGCCATGCGCGTATTCGTCACCGGCGCGTCCGGATTCATCGGCTCGGCCGTGGTGCAGGAGTTGCTGGGCGCGGGGCACACGGTGCTCGGCCTCGCCCGTTCGGATGATGCGGCCAGAGCGGTCGCAGCGGCGGGCGCCGACGTGCTGCGCGGCGCGCTGACCGATCTCGATTCGCTGCGCAAGGGCGCGGGCGAGACGGACGGGGTGATCCACACCGCCTTCATCCACGACTTCTCGAAATTCGCGGAGAACGGCCAGATCGACAAGCGCGCCATCGAGGCGATGGGCGAAGCGATGGCGGGCACGAACAAGCCGATGGTGGTGAGCTCGGGCACCGCCCTGCTCTCGCCAGGCCACGTCGCGACCGAGGACATCATGCCGTCGGGCGAAGGTTCGCCGCGCGTGTCGGAGCAGACGGCGTTTGCGCTTGCCGCCGACAAGGGCGTGCGCGGGATGGCGATCCGGCTGGCGCCCAGCACGCATGGCACGAGCGACCAGGGCTTCAAGGCGGGGTTCGTGTCGTATGCAATCCAGGTCGCACGCGAGAAGGGCGTCGCGGCCTATATCGGCGACGGCAGGAACCGCTGGTCGCAAGGGCACCGTCTCGATGCCGCGAAGGTCTACAGGCTGGCCTTGGAAAAGGGCCGCGCGGGCGCGGCGTATCATCCGATCGGCGAGGAAGGCGTGGCCCTGAAGGACATCGCCGCGCTGATCGGCAAGAAGCTGAAGCTGCCGGTGGAGTCGATCAGCCAGGAGAAGGCCATGGCGCATTTCGGCTTCCTCGGCATGTTCCTGGGTCTCGACATCCCCGCCTCGAGCGCCAAGACGCAGACGGAGCTGGGCTGGGCGCCGGAGGGGCCGGGGCTGCTGGCGGACATGGAAGCGAATTACGTCGCCGGCTGAGCGGCGGGCGCTCGAAAAAGGGCGCGCCGGGATCGACCGGCGCCGCAGCGGCCTGGCATCTCTTCACCTCCCCCTTGCGGGGAGGTGAAAGCTACACCAGCTCCACCGCCACGGCCGTCGCTTCGCCGCCGCCGATGCAGAGCGCCGCGACGCCGCGCTTGAGGCCGCGGGCCTTCAGCGCCGCGAGCAGCGTGACGATGATGCGGGCGCCCGAGGCGCCGATGGGGTGGCCGAGCGCGCAGGCGCCGCCGTTGACGTTGACCTTGGCGTGGTCGAGACCCAGATCGCGCATCGCGATCATCGCGACGACCGCGAAGGCCTCGTTGATCTCGAACAGGTCGACATCGTCCTTACTCCAGCCCGCAGCGTCGAGGACCTTCCGGATCGCGCCGACCGGCGCGGTGGTGAACCATTTGGGCTCGGCGGCATTGCTCGCCTGCGCCACGATCCGGGCGATGGGCTTCAGGCCGCGCTTCTCCGCCTCGTCGGCACTGGCCAGGATCAGCGCGGCGGCGCCGTCGCTGATCGAAGAGGAATTGGCGGCCGTCACCGTGCCGTCCTTGGCGAAGGCGGGCTTGAGGGTCGGGATCTTGGCGGGGTTGGCGGTCTTGGGCTGCTCGTCGCGCGCGACATTCGCCTCGCCGCCCTTCACCGGGACCATCACCGCGACGATCTCGGCATCGAAGGCGCCACCGTCCTGGGCGCGCTTGGCGCGGGCGAGCGATTCGGTGGCGTAGGCATCCTGCTCGGCGCGGGTGAACTGGTAGTGGCGGGCGGCGTCCTCGGCATAGCTGCCCATCAGGCGGTGCTCATAGGCGTCCTCGAGCCCGTCGAGGAACATCGAGTCCTTGACCTCGCCATGGCCGAGCCGCAGGCCGGCACGGGCCTTGGGCAGCAGGTAGGGCGCGTTCGACATGCTCTCCATGCCGCCGGCGATGGCGAGGCCGGCGCGGCCGGCGGCGATCTGGTCGGCGACCATCATCACCGCCTTCATGCCCGAGCCGCACATCTTGTTGACGGTGGTCGCGGGCACGGTGAAGGGCACGCCGGCATAGACCGCCGCCTGGCGGGCGGGCGCCTGGCCGAGGCCGGCGGGCAGGACGCAGCCCATCACGGTCTCCTCGACGTCGCCGGCTGCGATCCCGGCGCGCCTGACGGCCTCGCCGATGGCGGCAGCGCCCAGCTCGGGCGCGGTGCGGCCGGAGAGCTCGCCCTGGAAGCTGCCCATCGGGGTGCGGGCGCCGGACAGAATGACGACATCGTTGGCGGCCATTGCCTTGGATTCCCTTGTTTAATCGCCCGTCCCATTGCGGCACAAAGCCCATGACCGGGGCGCGGGCGTGAGTTATCATCAACCGCGCGTTCGGCCAAGAAGCGTTGGGGAATGGGGGGCATGAAGAGGATCGCGATAGCCGCAGCAGTGGGGATTGCGACCGTCGTCCTGCTGGCGGCCGCCTATTTCCTGCCGCCCTATCTCGGCTGGCATGTCGATCCGAGCAAGGTCGTCGCGGCGTCGGCGATCCTGGCGACCGGCGCGTCGCTGGCGGCGTTCCTGCTGGTCGCGATGGGCCGTCCGCCGGTGGTCGCGCGCGTCGCGGAGGCGTCGCCGCTGGACAAGGATCCGGTGAAGCAGTTCGTCGCGCTGTTCCGCGAGCCGGAGCCGCTGACCATCACCGCGATGCCGGGCCAGAGCGTCGGCGAGATGACGGTGCGGCTGGGCGACCTGCTCAAGAACCCGGAGAAGAACGCCGCCAAGCCGATCCTGCTGACCATCAAGGATTCGAAGAAGGACGTGTTCAACCCGGTCCGGCTCAAGGAGCTGTTCGAGAAGCTCAAGCCGTTCACGGGCTTCCAGCACATCCTGCTGCTGAACGACAAGGGCGATTTCATCGGCTACCTGCCGGCGGAGACCGCCAAGAAGGATTTCACCGGCGAGAACGCCGAGACCAAGATCGCGAAGTTCATCGTCGACATCCTTGCCCATCCCGACAAGAGCGACACGCTGCGCAGCATGAAGGGCGCCGGCCAGGACGACACGATCGCGGAGACCGCCGACATCCGCGACGCGACGAAGAAGATGTGGGCGAACGACAAGGTGCAGGGCCTCGTCGTCTACCGCCGGCTGAAGCCGGTCGGCGTGATCGACAAGCAGAGCATCCTGGCGCTGACGACCTACGGCGCGGCCTGACGCCGCCCAGGATTCGGATTCGATTGGCGTCAGCCTAACCAATAACTTGTCATGGCCGGGACAAGCCGGCCGTGACGCTATCGTCCGAGCCGCCTAATTCCCGCTTTCCTCGAACAGCTCGCGGCCGATCAGCCAGCGGCGGATCTCGCTCGTGCCGGCGCCGATCTCGTAGAGCTTGGCGTCGCGCAGCAGGCGGCCGGTGGGGTAGTCGTTGATGTAGCCGTTGCCGCCGAGGCACTGGATCGCCTGCAGCGCCATCCAGGTGCCCTTCTCCGCCGCGTAGAGGATCGCCCCGGCGGCGTCCTTGCGGGTGGTCTGGCCGCGGTCGCAGGCGCGCGCCACGGCGTAGACATAGGAGCGCGTCGCGCTGAGCGCGACATACATGTCGGCCAGCTTGCCCTGCATGAGCTGGAAATTGCCGATGCTCTCGCCGAACTGCTTGCGGTCATGGACGTAAGGCACCACCACGTCCATGCAGGCCTGCATGATGCCGAGCGAGCCGGCCGCGAGCACCGCGCGCTCATAGTCGAGGCCGCTCATCAGGACGTTGACGCCCCGGCCTTCGCCGCCCAGCACGTTCTCTTCCGGCACTTCGCAATCCTCGAAGACGAGCTCGGCGGTGTCGCTGCCGCGCATGCCGAGCTTGTCGAGCTTCTGCGCGGTGGAGAAGCCCTTGAAGCCCTTCTCGACCAGGAAGGCGGTGATGCCGCGCGGGCCGGCGGCAACATCGGTCTTGGCGTAGACCACCAGCGTGTCGGCGTGCGGGCCGTTGGTGATCCACATCTTGGTGCCGTTGAGGACGTAGCGCTCGCCCCTCTTCTCGGCCCGCAGCTTCATCGAGACGACGTCGGAGCCGGCGCCCGGCTCGCTCATCGCCAGCGCCCCGACATGCTCGCCGGAGATCAGCTTGGGCAGGTAGCGGCGCTTCTGGGCCGGCAGGCCGTTGCGGCGGATCTGGTTGATGCAGAGATTCGAGTGCGCGCCGTAGGACAGGCCGACGGCGGCCGAGCCCCGGCTCACCTCCTCCATCGCCACCACATGCTCGAGATAGCCGAGGCCGAGACCGCCGAACTCCTCGTCCACCGTGATGCCGTGCAGGCCCAGCGCGCCCATCTGGGGCCAGAGCTGGCGCGGGAAGGCGTTGCTGCGGTCAATCTCCGCCGCCAGGGGCGCGATCTGCTCGTCCGAGAAGGTCCGCACCGTCTCGCGGATCATGTCGGCGGTTTCGCCCAGGGCGTGGTCGAGGCTGCGATAGTCGTTGGCCGTCATTAAGTGCTCCGGAAAAGTCGCGCAATTCCAAGACGCCGCTGCGGCAGGCGGAACCCTTTCCACCGGCCCGAACGCCGCTCGCGAACGCGGCCTTGGCCGTACACCAAGTCCGCCGTGCATCCAAGCCGGACGGCAGGGCCGCTTTTACGAATCCCCCCACGCCGCGGATCATGACAAATCCGTTCTCAGCCCTTAATCTTTCCCGGCCGCGGCGGGCGAATGTCCTTTGCGGCCATAGGGATCAGCAGCCTGGGGGTTACGAATGACGGACGCGTTGAACATCACACCGGGCGCCGACGTGCCGGAGACCAAGCCGGCCAAGCCGACCCTGCTGGGCCGCTTCGCCGCGCAATATGCCGACATCAAGACGCCGTTCGAAGTCGTCCTGCCCGACGGGACGCATCAGCGCTTCGGCCAGGGCACGCCGACCTTCCAGCTCGCCATCCGCTCGGACCGCGGCCTCAAGGCGGTCACCAGCCTGGACGAGGGCAAGATCGCCGACGCCTATCTGTCGGGCGACATCGACCTCGAAGGCGACATGATGAAGCCGTTCGAGCTGCGCGGTTCGATGAAGGATTTCCATCTCGTCACCGAGGCCTGGCGCTATATCCAGCCGCTGTTCTTCGGGCAGGTGCACACCAACAAGCAGGCGATCTCGCACCACTACGACATCGATTCGGAATTCTTCCTGTCGTTCCTCGATCCGGTGACGCCCTGCTACACCCAGGGCGTCTATCTGAGCCCGGATGAGGGGCTGGACGTCGCGACGCTGCGCAAGTTCGACTATTGCTTCGAGAAGCTGAAGCTGAAGCCGGGCGACCACATCCTCGAGGTCGGGCCGGGCTGGGGCGCGTGGTTCGAATATGCCGCGGCGCGCGGCGTGAAATGCACCGGCATCTCGATCTCCAAGGAGTCGATCCGCTTCCTGACCGAGAAGGGCAAGAGACTGGGGCACGACTGGGAGCTGGTCGAGAGCGACCTGTTCGACTACACGCCGGGCGTCAAATACGACGCCATCGTGATCATGGGCGTGATCGAGCACCTGCCGGACTATATGCGCGTGCTCAACAAGTTCATGACTCTGGTCAAGCCGGGCGGGCGCGTCTTCCTGGACGGCAGCGCCTGCATCAAGAAGTACGAGCTGTCGTCCTTCATGGTGAAATACATCTATCCGGGCAACCATTCGTTCCTGGTGCTGGACGACTTCCTCAACAAGCTCGCCAAGACGCCGTTCCAGTGCGAGGAGGTGTTCAACGACCGGATGAGCTATTGCTACACTTTCGTCCAATGGGCGAAGAATCTCGACGCGCACAAGGATTTCCTGGTCGAGAAATTCGGCGACTTCAACTTCCGCCGCTTCCGGCTCTATCTGTGGGGCGCCGCGTACGAGTTCGTCAGCCGGAGCCTCGACTGCTACCGCCTGATCCTCCAGCTACCGGAGGATGCGGTGGTCGAGAAATAGGCGCTCCGTGCGGGGTTTCGGGACGCTTCCCTTGGCGGAAAAGCTCTGCTAAACCCCCGCGCCTACCGGTGATTTCCTTACCGACGTGCGGTCGTGGCGGAATTGGTAGACGCACTACCTTGAGGTGGTAGCGGGGCAACCCGTGGAGGTTCGAGTCCTCTCGACCGCACCAATCACCGTCCGCGCAGCAGCGCGCGGCCGCCCAGCACCAGATCCGGAATCATGAGCGCGGCGACGATCAGCAGCCAATAGAGGGCTGTCGTGTCGTAATAGTCGAGGCCTGGAAACAGAACGTCGGGAATGAAGCGCGTGGTGACGAACGTAAAGGTCAGGCCGTAGCTTCGGCCGATCCATAGCCGGTGCTGGAGGAGCGGGCGCGGCGGAGCGAAGCTCGATTGTTCTGCGGTTGTCATTGGCGCCCCTTAGACCGACACCAGTTGTGAAAGCCGGATTTGTCCTTTTCGAGGCCAGCGCAAGCACCGCTGTCATCCCCGGCGAGGCGTGCGAAAGCACGCCGAGGGAAGGGGATGACAGGGGGATGCACGGAGACGAGTGCCAAGCCGATCGGGCGATCTTGAGGCATCCTTGTCATCCCCGGCCGAGCATCGCGGCAGCGATGCGAGGGGAAGGGGACCCAGGCGGCAAATACCGTGACGGTGTCTGTCGCCTGGATCCCCTTCCCTTCGCGTTGCTGCGCAACGCTCAGCCGGGGATGACAGGGGGATGCGATGCGCAAGGTGCGCGCTAAATCCCCTCGCCGTCGACGCCGATGTGGATGCCGCACTCGTCCTTGTCGAGGCCGGACCAGCGGCCCGCACGGTAGTCCTCGCCGGCCTGGACGCGGCGGGTGCAGGGCATGCAGCCGATCGAGGGATAGCCGTCTTCGACCAAGGGATGGCGCGGCAGGCTGTACGTGTCGGTGTAGCCGTCGAGGTCGGCGAGCGTCCAATCGGCCAGCGGATTGAAACGGAAATGGCCGTCGAAGAATTCGACCGGCGCCATCTCGGCGCGCTCGCGGGTCTGGAAACGCTTGCGGCCGGTGATCTGCGCCGCGAAAGGCTCCAGTGCCCGCTTGAGCGGGATCACCTTGCGCACGTTGCAGCAGGCATCGGTATCGCGCGACCACAGCGTGCCTTCGGGATCGCTGCGCTGGCGCTCGGTTGGATTGGGCGCGAGGGCGCGGATGTCTCCGAGCCCGAGCACATCCTGCAGCCGGTCGCGGTAGCGCAGCGTTTCGCCGAACAGCTTGCCGGTGTTGAGGAAGAGGATCGGTGTCGCGGGATCGATCTGCGCCACAAGGTGAAGAAGGACCGCGGACTCCGCGCCGAAGGAGGAGACGACCGCACTCTTGCCCTTGAACTCGCCGGTCAGCGCGAGTTCGAGGATGCCGTGCGCGTCGCGGCCGCGCGCGGCATCTTGGAGCTGTGCCAGCTTGGCGACGACCAGCGGATCGGCGGCACCCTGCCCCGCGCGGTCGAACGCCCTGGGGCCGATCCCGCGCTTGGAGTCGATGACGGTGACGGTGGCGCTCACGAGAGCCAGCCCCTCTCCGCGATCAGGTCGCGGGTGCGGCGGGAGACTTCAGCCGGCGGCAGGCCGGCGGCGCGCCAGCGGGCGCGGGCCTGGGCGGTATCGGCGAGGTGGCCGCTCCATTCGGGCCCGAACTTGCCCTCCAGCCATTCGCGCAGCCGGCGGGCCAGACCGGGCGCATGGCCGCCGGTCGAAGCGGTCAGGATGAGATCGCCGCGCCGCACCATGGCGGGAACATGGAAGTCGCAGAGCTCTGGAATGTCCTCGGCATTGACCAGGATGCCGGCGGCGCGCGCTTTGGCAGCCAATGCCGCGGTCCGGCCGGCGTCGAGGCCGGCGATGAAAAGCACGTCCAGCGGCGGCAGGGGCTCATCCGGGCTCACCGCCAGCGCGGCCAAGCCCGCCTCGGCGAGCAACGTCGCCCGGCGCGCATGGCCATCACCCGCGCCGGCAAGGCCCGCACGGACAGTCTGGCTGTTGAGCAAAATGGGGAGCAAGCGGCCTCCGCACCGGCTATCGGGCCGGTTCTACAGCAGAGGTACGCATCGACGGAATAAAATGCAAGGATCAGGTGGACAATGGAATTATCCACAAGATACGGATGTTAAATTATTGATAGCCCTTCAGGATGTCCGTGATGGAGACCGCGATCTTGTCGCCATGGATGATGATCTCGCCCTTGGCCACCGGCTTGTCGTTGGCGAGGATCAAGACCGGATCGTCCTGCTTGGAATCGAGCTCGATAACGGCGCCGCGGCCCATGCGCAGGAGCTGATGCATGGGTATGGTCGAACTCCCCAGGACCACGGAGATTTCGACTTTGACGCCGGCGATATTGGAGGACATGTAGAGCCCTATGAGAACCGGCCCCGATAGTCCGTCCGACATGGTTTCGGAGGCGTTAACGCGGCCCGCCGTGGAATGGCGGATCGCGCCCGGGCTCACGCCCTACGACGAGGCCGTGGCCTTCATGGAGGAGCGCGCCGCCGCCATCGCGGCGGGGCAGCGGCCCGAACTGGTCTGGCTGCTGGAACATCCGCCGATCTACACGGCAGGGACGAGCGCCAAGGATGCCGATCTCATCGACGCGCGCTTTCCGGTGTTCAAGACGGGACGCGGCGGGCAATACACCTATCATGGGCCGGGGCAGCGGGTGGGCTATGTGATGCTCGACCTCAAGCGGCGGCGGCCCGACGTGCGCGCCTATGTGCACGATCTGGAGGACTGGCTCATCCGCACCCTGGCGGCGTTCAACGTCAAGGGCGAACGGCGCGAGGGACGCGTGGGGATCTGGGTGGCGCGAGGTTCGCGCGAGGACAAGATCGCCGCGATCGGCGTGCGGGTGCGGCGCTGGGTGACGTTCCATGGCGTGAGCCTGAATGTCGATCCGGACCTCGGCCATTTCTCGGGCATCGTGCCGTGCGGGATCAGCGAACACGGCGTGACCAGCCTGCACGATCTGGGGTTGCCGGTCACGATGGCCGACGTCGACGTCGCGATGCGCCAGGCCTTCGACGGCGTGTTCGGCTGAGATTTCCTCGTCGGGTCCGGCTTTTCTTCGCGCCGGATTTTTTGTACATGCGCATGGCTGTCTGTGGGGGATTTTCATGCCGCGCGTATCCGCCGCGTTCTTCACCGTCGCCGCCTTGCTGCTGCTCGGCGGCATGGCGTTGGGCGAATATATGGGTGCGAAGGAGGCGTTCACGCTCGCGCCGCTGCACGCCCATATCAACCTGCTGGGCTGGACGACGATGGCGCTCTACGGCGTCTTCTATGCCTTGACGCGCGGGACGCTGTCGCTGCCGCTGGCCTGGACGCATTTCACGCTGTCGACGCTGGGCCTCGCGGCGATGCTGCCGTCGCTCTACATGCTGCTGACGAGCGGCGACAGCGCCAAGTGGGGGCCGATCACCGGCATGGCGGGCGGCATCGCGATCCTCGGCCTGCTGGTCTTCCTGGTCTCGGTGCTGCGCGAACTGCTGCGGACGCGCCCCGCGGGCGGCTAGAGCGACGGGCGGCGGCGGAAGCCCTTCTCGCCCGCGGCATCGGCCTTGTGCATCTCGACATTGCGCACGGTCGAGCCGGGCGGACCTTTCATGCAGAGCCCGATCAGGGCCTCGACGGCCTTGTTGGGACCGGAGACCAACACCTCCACCGTGCCGTCGGCACGGTTGCGGATCCAGCCGTCGACGCCCAGCCGCGCGGCTTCGGCGATCACATAGTTCCGGTAGCCCACCGCCTGGACGAAGCCTTCGATCCGAAGGCGCAGATGGGTGAAGTCGTCGTCGCTGCTCATGGCGGCATATGAGCCGATCCGGCGGGACGAGGCCAGAGCGTTTCACCTCCGCGTGAACCGTCCGCCGCTAGTCGCCGGGCAGATGAGCACCGCAGCGGAGCCATGCGTCCGGCGCGCGTTGCGCGATTAGAAACGCAGCCCCCAGTTTGATTCCGACGGATCAACGACTTGGGGACCGCGTGCGGCACAGCAGATGGACGATCGCGGCGATGGCCGCGGTGCTGGCGACCGTCGCCGCGCAGGCGGAGCCCGCGCAGAGCGGTATCCTCACCTATGACGCGGCGTTCTTCGCCGAGGCGCGGCCCAACACCGCCTACGACATGATCAAGCGGCTGCCGGGATTCAATTTCGATGCGGGCGCCACGGCGCGCGGCTTCGCGGGCACCGCGGGCAACGTCCTGATCGACGGCCAGCGGCCGACCACCAAGAGCGATGCGCTCGACTCCGTCCTGCAGCGCATCCCCGCCGCCGATGTCGACCATGTCGAGCTGATCCGCGGCGGCGCGCCGGGCATCGACATGCAGGGCCAGACGGTGGTCGCCAACGTCATCCGCAAGAAGGAGGACTCGACGCGCATCGTGGCGACGGCAGAAGATTCGATCTTCACCGACGGGCACATGATCCCCTATGCGTCGCTGGAGTTCACGCAGCATTCGGGGCAATCGACCTATGAAGGTTCGGCCGGGCTGATCCAGAACTACGACGACTCGGTCGGCAAGGGCTATCACAACGTCTATGACGGCGCGGGCAACCTGCTGACTCATGACGTGGCGTATTCTCGCGGTCTCGGTGTCGGCGGGTCGGTCAAGGGCGCAGCGACCTTTCCGCTGCTGGGCGGCGAGTTCAAGATCAACGGCCTGCTTCTCATCAGCCCGTTCGTGGACGATCTGCGCTATCAGCGTCCCGGCTTCACCGAGGATTTCCATGACGATTCGCGCGAAGGACGCGCCGAGCTCGGCCTGCACTGGAAAGGCCTGGTCGGCGGCATGGAGCTCGAGACGCTGGTGCTGCAGCGCCTCGGCCATTCGACCGCGCGCTCGACCGCGGATGACGGCGCGACGTTCCAGGATTTCGGCTCGCGCAGCGATACCGGCGAGACCATCGCGCGCGCCACGCTGCGCTACCGCCCGACGCCGGACCTGACCTTCGAGGGCGGCGCGGAGGGCGCCTACAATTTCCTCGACGGCCGGACGCGTTTCGCGATCAACGCCGTCGACCAGCCCCTGCCCTCCGCCGATGCGCGGGTCGAGGAACGGCGCGGCGAAGCGTTCGCGCAAGGCACCTGGAGGATCTCGGAGCAGTGGATGTTCGAGGCGGGCGCGCGGGCGGAATATTCCACGATCAGCGAGAGCGGCTCGGTCGATCTCAGCCGCTCCTTCTTCTATCCCAAGCCGCGGGCGGTGCTGACCTGGTCGCCGGGCAAGGATACGCAGGTGCGCCTGCGTTACGAGAAGGTGGTGGGACAGCTCGACTTCACCAATTTCATCGCCTCGGCGAATCTGTCGGCGACCGGCGTGACGGTGGGCAACCAGAACCTGCGGCCCGACCAGCATGCGCAATACGAGATCTCCCTCGAGCAGCATTTCTGGGACAAGGGCGCGGTGGTGCTCGGCTTCATGCATGAGGACATCAAGGACGTGGTCGACTATGTCCCGATCGCCGACCCGCTCGGCAACGTGTTCGATGCGCCGGGCAATATCGGCAACGGCCGCAACGAGCACATCACGCTGAACGTGACGCTGCCGCTGGACAGGATCGGCCTCACCAACGGCCTGCTCGTCACGACGGCGATCTGGGACGTCAGCTCGGTGCGCGATCCGGTGAGCGGCATGGACCGCTGGATCTCCGGCCAGCGGCCCAACAACATCAACATCAAGCTGAGCCAGGACGTCGACAGCCTGAAATCGACCTGGGGCGTGTCGTATTACAATTGCTGGGACGAGCAATATTACCGTCTGGCGCAGGTCCGCTACCGCCATGTCGCGGCGCCCTATGTGGTGCTGTTCTGGGAGTGGAAGCCCGATCCGGAATGGAGCCTGCACGTCGAGGCCGACAATGTCTGGGGCTTCGTCTATACCGACACGAACATCGCCTATAGCGGGCCGCGCAACGTCTCGCCGATCGCCGATATCGACAAGTACGTCGCGCAGTCGCGGCCGTATGTCGATATCCAGTTGAGGCACACGCTTTAGCAAGACGTTTCCTCCCCCGTGGTTACGGGGGAGGAAAGGATGGCAATCAATCCGCGAATTCCAGGATCACGTCGTCCAGCGCCAGGCTGTCGCCCTTGGCGGCGTTGACCTTCTTGATCTTGCCGTCGCGCTCGGCGGTCAGGACGTTCTCCATCTTCATCGCCTCGACCACCGCCAGCGTCTCGCCGGCCTTCACGTCCTGGCCTTCGTGGACGTTGATCGAAACGATCAGGCCAGGCATCGGACAGAGCAGCAGCTTCGACGTGTCCGGCGCGATCTTCTTGGGCATCAGGGCGGCGAGGCGCGCGGCGGTGGGGGAGCGGACGATGGCCGTAACGGTGCGGCCGCCCTGGCCCAGCTTGTAGCCGCCGGAGATGCGGCTGAGCTGGATCGCATGCTCCCCGTCCGTGCCCGAGAGATACATGATCGGCTGGCCGACCTGCCATTCGGTGAGCGCGGTGTAGGGCTTGCCGTCGATGGCGAGGTGCAGATTGCCGGCGGCGAGGTTGGCGTTCGAGACGGCGAAGGCCTGGCCGTCGATGGTGACGACGAAATCGCTCGCGATCCGGTAGGCGCCGTTCATCGTGCCGGAGATGCCGCTGGCGCGCAGGGCGCGGACCAGTCGCGCGGCGATCGCTGCCGCAACGAAGCGGTGTTTGTCGACATCCGTGGTGGGCTGGCCGTGGAAGCCGTCGGGGAATTCTTCCGCGATGAAGGCGGTGGTGAGGGCGCCGGAGCGGAAGCGCGCGTTGTGCATGATCGCGGTGAGGAAGGCGATGTTGTGGTTGATGCCTTCGATGCGGAACTGGTCGAGGGCCACCGCCATGGCGTCGATCGCCTGGGTGCGGGTCGGCGCGTGGGTGCAGAGCTTGGCGATCATCGGATCGTAGAACATCGAGATCTCGCCGCCTTCGTAGACGCCGGTGTCGTTGCGCACCGTGATGCCGCCGCGGGTGCCTTCGGCCGGCGGGCGGTAGCGGATCAGGCGGCCGGTGGAGGGCAGGAAGCCGCGATAGGGATCTTCGGCGTAGACGCGGCTTTCGACGGCCCAGCCGTGGATGCCGATATCGGACTGCTGGACCGGGAGCTTCTCGCCATAGGCCGAGCGGATCATCAGCTCGACGAGGTCGAGGCCGGTCGTGAGCTCCGTCACCGGATGCTCGACCTGGAGGCGGGTGTTCATCTCGAGGAAGTAGAAATTGCGGTGCTTGTCGACGATGAACTCCACCGTGCCGGCGCTGTCATAGCCTACGGCCTTCGAGAGCATCACGGCCTGCTCGCCCATCGCCTTGCGGGTGGCGGCGTCGAGGAAGGGGGACGGCGCCTCCTCGATGACTTTCTGGTTGCGGCGCTGGATCGAGCATTCGCGCTCGTTCAGGTAGACGACGTTGCCGTGCTTGTCGCCCATCACCTGGATTTCGATGTGGCGCGGCTCGGTGACGAATTTCTCGATGAAGAGGCGGTCGTCGCCGAAGCTGGCCTTGGCCTCGTGCTGCGAGGACTTGATCGCCTGGACCAGCTCGTCTTCCTTGTGGACGATGCGCAGGCCCTTGCCGCCGCCGCCGGCGCTGGCCTTCACCATCACCGGATAGCCGATCTCCTTCGCGATGGCGCGGGCATGGGCGTCGTCGGTGATCTCGCCGATGAAGCCGGGGACGGTGTTCACCTTGGCGGCCTGGGCGAGCTTCTTGGATTCGATCTTGTCGCCCATCGCGGCGATGGCGCGGTTGTTGGGACCGATGAAGACGACGCCGGCCTTGGCCAGGGCTTCGGCGAAAGCTTCACGCTCCGACAGGAAGCCGTAGCCGGGATGCACCGCCTGCGCGCCGGTGTCCTTGCAGGCCTGCACGATGCGGTCGATCACCAGATAGGACTGCGCCGAGGGCGGCGGGCCGATATGGACGGCCTCGTCGGCCATCTCGACATGGAGGGCATCGCGGTCGGCGTCGGAATAGACCGCGACGGTCTTGATGCCCATCTTGCGGGCGGTCTTGATGACGCGGCAGGCGATTTCGCCGCGATTGGCGATCAGGATTTTCTTGAACACGCTGTTCCCCGGGGCGGCCTCGATTGGCCTGTAGGGCCAAGGTTTTAGGCGAGGCTGGGCTTGCCGTAAACGGTCCCCTTCGTTTACCCAGGGGAGACCATGGCACGGTTTGTCCACACCCTGCGGCGGGCAGTGCTCCGGCCGCATATCGAGAACGGCTTGTCGGTCGCGGCCGGCGTCGCGCTGAGCGGCAGCATCGCGGGCGCCGGCTTCGGCCTGCTGGGTGGAATCGCCGCGGCCACCGGCGCGCTGTGCGTCAGCGTCGCGGACCAGCCCGATCCGTTGAACGAGAAGCCGCGGGTCCTGGTCGCCGCCTGGGTGATGGCCGTCGTCGTGACCCTGCTGGCGCTGTTCGCCAAGGAGACGCCGTGGACGCTGGCGCCCGCCACGGCGGCGATCGGACTGTGGGCGGGGCTGATCTCGGCCTATGGCAAGCGCGCCCTGACGCTGGGCGTGGTCAGCGTGCTGGCCTTCGTGATGGCGATGGGCTCGCTGGACCCGCCCTGGCCGCACCTGGCGCTCTTCGCGCTGGGCGGTGCGCTCTACGCAGCCTATGCGCAGGTCTCGGCCTGGGCGTTCGACCGGCGGGTGCGCCGGCTCCTGATGATCGAGGCCCTGCACCGCTTCGAGGGTTTCCTGCGGGCCAAGGCGGGCCTGCTCGATCCGGCGATCGACAACGCCAAGGCGTTCACCGCGCTGATCGAGGCGCATGCGGCCTGCGTGGAGCGGATGCAGATCGCGCGCGACGCGGTCTATGCCCGCGACAAGACGCCCTGGCAGCGGCGGCAGGTGATCGCGCTGATCGCGTTGCTGGACGGCTTCGAGACCATCCTGTCGAGCGATGCGGATATCGAGATGCTGCGCGCCTCGCAGCACCGCCATCTGATGCGGCGGCTCAAGGCCTTCACCCTGGCGCTGGCCGACGACATCGCGATGCTGACGCTGGCGCTCGACGACGGCGGCGTCGTGGTCGGCTCGCACAAGGAGGCCCGCGACGAGATCGCGGCGGAGATCGCGCGCCTCGCCAAGGCGTCGGAGGGACGGGCGGACGAGCTGCTGGTCATCGCGGCGTTCCGCTCCACGGCGGACAAGCTGGCCCAGGCGGCGGAGCGCATCGCGGCGATCGCGGCGGCGCTGCTGCCCACTCCGGCGCTGGCGCCGCTGCCGCATCCCGGCGTCGATCTCGCGGCGTTCCGCCAGGCGCTGCCGCGCGATTTCTCGGTGCTGCAGGCGCAGTTCAGCCTGAAGGCGCCGGCGATGCGCTATGCGATCCGGCTGGCGCTGGCGATGACCACGGGGCTCGCCGTGACCCTGTTCCTGCCGGGCATCTCGCATGCGAGCTGGGTGCTGCTGACCACCGCGCTGATCATGCGGGCCAATTACAGCGTGACCCGGCAACGCCGCACCGACCGCGTGATCGGCACGCTGATCGGCTGCACGGTCGCGGCGGGGCTGCTCGCCTTCGTGCCGACGGCGTATCTGCTGGTGCTGGTCGCGATGGCGGTCGGAGTCAGCCACGCCTTCGGTGCGGTGAACTACCGCGTGACGGCGGTGGCGGCGTCGATCTCCGCCCTGCTGCTGCTGCATTTCCTGCAGCCCGGGGCGCATCACGTGCTGGCGGAGCGGGTGCTGGACACGCTGATCGGGGCCGCGCTGTCCTATGTCTTCGCCTTCCTGCTGCCCAATTGGGAGCATCAGGAGCTGCCGCGCACCGTCGCCGCGCTGCTCAAGGCCGACGGCGATTTCGCGCGCGCCGCGCTGACGCGGACGCGGGTCGAGATGGTCTACCGGCTGGCGCGCAAGCGGCTGTTCGATGCGGTGGCGAACCTTTCGGGCGCGGTGCGGCGGCTGGCCGACGAGCCGGATGTCGAGCGCGCGACGCTGGCGCGGCTGAACGATCTCCTGAGCGCGAACTACCTGCTGCTGTCGGACCTGACGTCGATGCAGGTTCTGTTCAAGCTGCGCGGCGCCGAACTGGACGCGGCGCAGAGCGACGCCCTGCTCAAGGAGGTGTGCGAGCGGGTCTCGGAGACGCTGGGCGGCAAGGGCGACGGCAAAAAGGCGTCGCCCCGGCTGGGCGCGGCGACCGACCTGCACCAGCCCAACGGGATGGCGGTGCTCAAACGGCGGCTGGTGCATATCGAGCACGCAGCGCGGCGGGTGGCGCAGCTGGCGGGCGGTTAGGGCGGGAGGTTTCTTCCCCCGCGGTTACGGGGGAGGAAAGTTATTTCGCCATGCTCTTGTCCCGGATCGCCTTGAACTCGTTGCCGGCGTACCAGTTCGGCCAGCGGTCGGAGTTCGCCAGCGTGTCGCCCAGCGTATAAAGCGCCTCGAGGTCGTCGATCACGCCGGTGAGGTCCCAGTTCGGATTGAATTCGTCCGAGGGCTGATGATAGTGGTTGATGCGGTAGTCGTCGCGGAGCGCCGCGGCAGCCGCGGTGCCGCCCACCACAAGGTCGCTGGCGCCGGCGGGATCGAGCATCGGCACGCCCACCCTGGAAAGCGAGATGTGGTCGGAGCGGTAGAAGCCGCCCTTCTCCGGCTCGGGATCGGGCGAGATCACGCGGTTCTGGGTCTTGAGCACGCCGGCCAGGATATCCTCCATCTCCGACGCGCCGTTGCCGACCAGCACGAGGTCCCTGGCATGGCCGCGCGGCAAGCCGCCATCGAGGTTCACGCCGCCGACGATGTGGTTGAGCGGCCAGAGCGGGTGGTGCGCGAAATATTCCGAGCCCAGCAGGCCCTGCTCCTCCAGCGTCCAGTCGATGATCGCGATGCTGCGCTGGGGCCGCTTGCCGTGCGCGAGCGCCTCGCCGATCTCGAGGATCGAGGCGACGCCCATCGCATTGTCGATGGCGCCGTTGTAGATCTTGTCGGGGCCGGCGACGTCGGGCTTGATGCCCAGATGATCCCAATGCGCGGTGTAGAGCACATAGTCGTTGGGATGCAGGTAGCCTGGAATCACGCCGATCACGTTGCGGGTGTTGAGCAGCTTGAAGGTCGAATGGGCGTGGACCTCCAGCGTTTCGCCCGGCATTGCGAGCGACTTGAAGCCGGGCTTGTTGGCGGCAGCTTTCAGCGCGTCGTAATCGAGGCCGGCGCGCTTGAAGAGATCGTGCGCGGTGTCCAGCGTGATCCAGCCCTGGATCGGCACCCGGGAGACGTTGCGGTCCTTCTCGGCCAGCCAGAGCTTGTTGCCGGAGTTGGAATTGCGCACCACCGGCCAGCCATAGGCGGCGGGGCCGGTCTCGTGGACGATGATCGCCGCGGCGGCGCCGTGACGCGCTGCCTCTTCGTACTTGTAGGTCCAGCGGCCGTAATAGGTCATGGCGCGGCCCTTGAAGAAGGCGGGGTCGCCGGGGCGGTCCTCGTTGCCCGGATCGTTGATCAGGACGACGACGGTCTTGCCCTTCACGTCGAGGCCGGCATAGTCGTCCCAATGATATTCCGGCGCCACGACGCCATAACCGACAAACACCAGCGGTGACGCTTTCACATCCACGTCGGCCGAGGCATAGCGCGGCGTCCAATAGACCGTCGCTTCGGGAAAGTTCGGCGTGATCGCACCGGACGGCGTTTCGAACGCCAGCGAGGACTGCCCGGCGTCGAGCGCGATGGAGACCGAAGGCACTTTCTGGAAATAGCTGCCGTGATTGCCGGGCTTGAGGCCGATGCGTTTCATCTCGTCGGCGATCCACTGCGCGGCGGCTTCGCCATGCGGCGTGCCGGGGCCGCGGCCCTCGAAGACGTCGTCAGCCAGCGCCCGGTCGCGCGCCATCACGTCGGCGGCGACGATGTCGGGACTCGTGACCGGATGCGCTGGATAGACCGGCGCGGTTGCGGCATAGAGGGTTGCGGGTGTAGCCAACGCGGCGAGCGCGAAGGCCATCAGGCGGCGGCGGTTCATGGCTCCCCCAAGGGATGGACGGCGCAGCATCATACGGGTTGTCATCGCTCCGTCACGGGGCATAGGAGGAATTTACGGTGTCGGAATTCATCAATTCGCCGGCCGCCAAGGCGGCGGGCTTGCCGTTCAGCCAGGCGGTCCGGACGAACGGCGTGCTCTATCTGTCGGGCGCCATCGGCAACCTGCCCGGCAAGATGGAACTGGTGCCGGGCGGCATCGCGGCGGAGAGCCGGCAGATGATGGAGAACATCGCCGCGGTGCTGAAGGAAGCCGGGGCCGGCTTCGGCGACGTGTTCAAATGCGTGGTCTATCTCGCCGACATGGCGGAATGGGGGGCGTTCAATCAGGTGTATGTGCCGTATTTCGAAGCCGGCCGCTTTCCAGCGCGCACCGCGATCGGGGCGCAGCTCATCCTGGGCGCGCGGGTGGAGATGGAGTGCTGGGCGCAGGGGTGAGCGACGTCAGTGGGCAGAGCGTTGGCGCGGTGCTTTACGTCACGCTCACGTTGTCATCCCCGGCCGAGCGAAGCGAGGGGAAGGGGACCCAGGTGCCAGTCACCGTGACGGTGCCATAGACCTGGGTCCCCTTCCCTCGCCGCGCTTCGCACGGCTCGCCGGGGATGACAGCGGTGGCTCCAACCGACGTGACCGACCCGCTCACAACGGTATATTGTCGTGCTTCTTCCAGATCTGCGCGACCTGCTTGTTCTTCAGCATCCGCAGCGACCGCGCGATGCGCCAGCGCGTCGAGTGGGGCCGGATAACGTCGTCGATATAGCCGCGGCTCGCCGCGACGAAGGGGTTCAAGAAGCGGTCTTCGTATTCCTTGGTGCGCTCGGCGATGGCATCGGGGTTGCCGCGTTCGTTGCGGAAGATGATCTCCACCGCGCCCTTGGCGCCCATCACGGCGATCTGGGCGCTCGGCCAGGCGTAGTTCACGTCGGCGCGCATGTGCTTGGAGGCCATCACGTCATAGGCGCCGCCATAGGCCTTGCGGGTGATCACGGTCACCTTCGGCACCGTCGCCTCGGTGAAGGCGAAAAGCAGCTTGGCGCCGTGCTTGATGATGCCGCCATGCTCCTGCGCCAGACCCGGCAGGAAGCCCGGGACGTCGACGAAGGTGATGAGCGGGATGTTGAAGCAGTCGCAGAAGCGCACGAAACGGGCGGCCTTGCGGGAGGCGTCGCTGTCCAGCACGCCGGCCAGCACCATGGGCTGGTTGGCGACGAAGCCGACGGTCGAGCCCTCGATGCGGCCGAAGCCGGTGATGATGTTGCGGGCGAAGGCCTCGCCGATCTCGAAGAAATCGCCCTCGTCCGCGACCTTCAGGATCAGCTCCTTCATGTCGTAGGGCTTGTTGGGGTTCTCCGGCACCAGCGTGTCGAGGCTGAGCTCCTCGCGCCTGGGGTCGTCATGGGTCGGCCAGGCGGGCGCCTTGTCGCGGTTGTTGAGCGGCAGGAAGTCGTAGAGCCGGCGCATCTCCTCCAGGCAGATCACGTCGTTGTCGTAGGCGCCGTCGGCGACCGACGACTTGGTGGAGTGGACCTTGGCGCCGCCGAGCTGCTCGGGCGTCACGTCCTCATGCGTCACGGTCTTCACGACTTCCGGACCGGTGATGAACATGTAGGAGGTGTCGCGCACCATGAAGATGAAATCGGTCATCGCGGGCGAGTAGACGTCGCCGCCGGCGCAGGGTCCCATGATGACGGAAAGCTGCGGCACCACGCCCGAGGCGAGGACGTTGCGCTTGAAGACCTCGCCGTAAGCCGCAAGCGAGCCGACGCCTTCCTGGATGCGGGCGCCGCCGGAATCGAACAGGCCGATCAGCGGGGCGCCGTTCTGCATCGCCATGTCCTGGATCTTGCAGATCTTCTGGGCGTGCCATTCGGAGGTCGAGCCGCCCAGCACCGTGAAATCCTTGGCGAAGACGTAGACCATGCGGCCGTTGATCGTGCCCCAGCCGGTGACCACGCCGTCGCCCGGGAAGCGGTTCTTGTCGGCATCGAAATCGACACTGCGGGATTCGACGAACATGTCGAACTCCTCGAAGGAATTGGCGTCCAGCAGCAGCTCGACACGCTCGCGGGCAGTGAGCTTGCCGCGGGCGTGCTGCGATTCGATGCGGGCCTGGCCGCCGCCGAGACGGGCCTTGGCGCGGCGGGCTTCGAGTTCCTGGACGACGTGTTTCATGGGGCTCTGCTCACTGGAAATATCGATGGCGGGAGAGTGTGGGGCGCCCGGTTTGCGGTCAAGCGGCGGCCAGACGCAGGAATTGCTCGCAGGCGTCGAGCTCGGCCAGCAGGTTGGCCTGGCGCTCGACGGCTTCGGCGTCGCGGCCCCATTTTTCGGCCTGAAAGTCCTCGTCGATATGCGCAGCGGCGTGTGCCGCGGCGGCAGCCAGGCGGCCATCGGCAAGCGACAATGCGAGCACCACCGATTTCAGGTTGCCGGCGGCGGCGACGAGCGCGGTCAGGGCGAATTCGTCGCGGGTCGCAAGATGCCGCGCGAGACCATCCAATGCAGCCGACGGCTGCGGGATGGCGGCGATGCCACGGGTCACCTCGAGCTCGATGTCGTAGCGGGCCTGGGCCCAGGCGAGCGGCGCGTCCCAGGCGGCGGCTTCGCGGGCGGCAAGCTCCGGCGGCTCGGAGGCGCGGTAGCAGACCAGGTCGTGGCGGGCGAAGTCCGCCAGCCGCCTGAGCACGGTGGCGCGGTCGGCCCGGACATGGTCGATGGCGGTGTTGGCGAAGCCGGTGAGCGGCATGTCGCGCTGGTCGATCTGGTCGCCCTGGCGGGCCCATTCGGCAGCGATGGCGTCGGCGAGCGCGGCGGAGCGCAGCGCGAGGATGTCGCCGTTCGGCGTCTTCACCGGGCGCTCGTCGAGCGTGATGCCGAAATGCGGCCCGACCTGGCGGACGCCCACCTGCTTGTAGAAGCGCTTCATCGACGGGCTTTCTCAGGCTTCAGCGTCATCGCCGCGCGGTTGGCCTTGATGGGGTCTTTGCGGACGGCGGCGGGGAGGCGGACGCGCAGGGCGTCCGGGAGGCCGTCATGCGGGCCGAGCTTTGGCTTGGGGTGATCCTGCCAGAAGAGCTCGCCGGTTTCCTTGTCGCGGTGCGGATGGAAGGGATACCAGAACTGGTTGCGCGTGCGCGACGCTTCGGCGCCGACCAGCAGCAGCGCATCGGCATCGCTGTTGTTGATTACCACATGGCAGATGTCGGTGCGGGCCTCGAAGCCGACGAAATCGCCCTCCCCCATCCGATGGAGATAACCGTTGATCCAGCCATCGACCGTGCCGGCGACGACATAGACGAACTCCTCCTCGTCGCGCTCGGCGTGGGGCCAGGAGGTGCGGCGGCCGGCGGGCAGGATCTCGAAATGGATGCCGATGCGCGAGAAGCGGGCGCGGCGGCCGAACGCGGCGTCGATGCCGTGCTTCTCGGTGCTGTTCGGATAGCCATCTTCGTCCTTGCCCAGGATGTCGCGCCAGTTCGCGACGTAGTCGGGCCGCGAACGGCGCTTGCCGGCGGTGTCGCCGGGGCGGCCCGAGTTGGGGCCGAGCTTATGCTTCGGTGCGCCGCTCCAGAACTTGTCCATCCGGCGCAGGAGATCGTTTGCCGCCTCGTCCTGCGGCAGCGGACAAGCGAATTTCGACTGCATCCGCGTCGCTTCGCCGAAGACGAACAGCCGGACGTCCCGGTCGGTGTTGTTGATCAGCGTGTGCGCGATGCCGGTGCGGTCGTTGAAGGCGGCGCCGTCACCCTCCTTCAGCGGATGGAGATGGCCGTCGAGCCACAGGTCGGGCGCGCCTTCGAGAACGAAGAAGAACTCCTCCTCGTCGCGATAGGCGCCGGGCACGGTGGCGCGGGTGCCGGGCGGCAGGCGCAGATGCATGATCTTGAGACGCGACAGCCCGCCGGCGGCGGCGAAGGACGCGGGATAGCCGAAGTTCTCGCCGGTGCCGGCCTTGTGCGGCTGGGGCGGCTCGAGCGCGCGCCAGTTCTTGAGGAAAGTCGGACGGGTCTTCATTTCTTCCTGGTCTTGCGTTCGAACGGGTTCGCCGGCGCCTTGTCGGCATTGAAGCCCAGCAGCTCCCAGGATCTGACCATATGCGGCGGCAAGGGTGCGTCAGCATGCAGGCGGCCGCCGTCGGGGCGCATGATGTCTATCGAGCGCGCGTGGAGGTGGAGGCGGTTCTCGATCTCGCCGATGCCGCGCACGTCGGTGCCGCCATATTTGAAGTCGCCCACGATGGGCGTGCCGATGGAAGCCAGATGGACGCGGATCTGGTGGGTGCGGCCGGTGAGCGGCTTGACGGCGAGCCAGGCGAATTCCGCGCCCGCGGTGTCGAGCACCACGAAATCGGTGACCGCGTCCTTGGCGCCTTCATCGGCGGCGTCGACCGTGGTCATGCGCTCGTCATGGCCATGCGGGCCGTGGCCGCCCTCTTTCGCGAGCGCCGCCTTGATGGTGCCGCGCCTGACCTTGGGCACGCCCTTGACGAGGGCCCAGTAGATCTTCTGCGCGTCGCGGGTGGCAAGGGCGCGCGACAGCTCGGAGGCGGCAGGCGCGGTGCGGGCGATGAGCAGCACGCCGGAGGTGTCGCGGTCCAGGCGATGCACCAGCTTCGGACGCGTCTTCTTCTCGAAGGCCAGACTGTCGAGCATGCCGTCGACATGCTGCGTCAGCCCGCTGCCACCCTGCGTGGCGAGGCCCGAGGGTTTGTTCAGCACGATGACGTTCTTGTCCATGTAGATGACGAGGTCCTCCAGGCTGCCGCGCACCGGCGCCTGGGTCTTTACCTTGGGCTTTTCGGTGAGGTCGCCGTGCACCACCTGGGGCGGCAGGCGCATGGTCTGGCCGGAACCGACGCGGTCAGCCGCCTTGACGCGCTTGCCGTCGAGCCGGACCTGGCCGGTGCGCAGCAGCTTCTCCAGCCGGCCATGGGTGAGCGCGGGATAGTGCCGCTTGAACCAGCGGTCGACCCGGATGCCGTCCTCGTCATGGGCGATGCGGGCGGTGTCGGTCATCAGAGTGCCCGCACCAGCCAGAGGCCGGCGAAGAGCGCGGCGATGGAGAGCAGTGCCGAGCCCGCGATATAGGCCGCCGCGAGGCCGTAGGCGCCGCGCTCGATCAGGACGGCGCTCTCCAGCGAGAAGGTCGAGAAGGTGGTGTAGCCGCCCAGGATGCCGACGGTCATGAAGGCCCGCAGCTCGGGCGAGACGTTGAGCTTGAGCGCCATCAGCGCGGTGATGACGCCCATGGCGAAGCCGCCGGTGAGGTTGACCGTGAAGATGCCCCAGGGAAAGCCGGTCTGCGCCGGGGTCTGGATCACGGACGCCACGGCGTAGCGCAGCAGCGAGCCGAGCGCGCCGCCGAGGGCGACCATGAGGAGGATGGAGAATTGCATGACGGGAGATATAGCAGATTCCAAACAAAGCTTGTCATCCCCGGCCGAACGCCGCGCAGCGGCGTGAGGGGACTGCGTAGCGACAGCGTACGCAGACCCAGGCGGCAAACACCGTGACGGTATTTCCCGCCTGGGTCCCTTCCCTCGGCGCGCTACGCGCGCCTCGCCGGGGATGACAACTAAGCTTGTGTTGCCTTCTTCGCCCGCAGCTTCGCCCAATAATCCAATCGCTTGGCGATCTCGCGTTCGAAGCCGGTTTCCTTGGGTTGATAGAACTGCTCGCGGGTCATCGCGTCGGGGAAGTAGTTCTGGCCGGAGAATCCCTCCTCCGCCTCGTGGTCGTATTCGTAGCCTTTGCCGTAGCCGAGATTCTTCATCAGCTTGGTCGGAGCGTTGAGGATGTGGGCCGGGGGCATCAGCGAGCCGTGCTCCTGCGCGGCGCGCTTGGCGGCGCCGAGCGCGACGTAGACCGCGTTGGATTTGGGCGCGCTCGCGAGATAAACCACCGCCTGCGCCAGCGCGAGCTCGCCTTCCGGCGAGCCCAGGAAATCGAAGACGTCCTTGGCGGCGAGCGCCTGGACCACGGCCTGCGGATCGGCGAGGCCGACATCCTCGATGGCGGCGCGGACCAGACGGCGCGCGATGTAGAGCGGCTGCTCGCCGCCGGCCAGCATCCGCGCCAGCCAGTAGAGCGCCGCGTCGGGATCGCTGCCGCGGATCGACTTATGCAGCGCGGAGATGATGTTGTAGTGCTCTTCCCGGCTCTTGTCGTAGAGCGGGGCGCGGCGCTGCACCGCCTTCACCAGGGCGGCGGGATCGAGCGGCTTGACCGTCCTGACGGTCGACACTTCCTCGACGAGGTTGAGCAGGTAGCGTCCGTCGCCATCCGCCATCGCGCGCAGCGACGCGCGCGCATCGTCGGTGAGCTTGAGCGGCTCGCCGAAATGGACTTCGGCACGCTTGAGCAGCTCCTCCAGCGCGGCATCGTCGAGGCGGCGCAGGACCAGCACCTGGGCGCGGCTGAGCAGCGCGCCGTTGAGCTCGAAGGACGGGTTCTCCGTCGTCGCGCCCACCAGCACGACCGTGCCGTCCTCCACCACCGGCAGGAACGAATCCTGCTGGCTGCGGTTGAAGCGGTGGATCTCGTCGACGAAGAGCAGCGTGCCCTGCCCCATGCGGCGGCGCTGGCGCGCGGCCTCGAAGGTCTTCTTGAGGTCGGCGACGCCGGAGAACACCGCCGAGAGCTGCTCGAAGTGGAGCTTGAACGCGGTGGAGAGCAATCGCGCGATGGTGGTCTTGCCGGTGCCGGGCGGGCCCCAGAGGATGATCGAATGCGGCCGCCCGAGCGCGATCATGCGCCCGATCGGCCCCTCGGGTCCGATGATATGGTCCTGGCCGACGACTTCGGCCAGGACTTGCGGCCGCAGGCGGTCGGCAAGCGGACGTGGCGCGTCCTGTTCCAATCCGCCGGCTTCGAACAAATCGCTCATGGCGCCAGTATAGCGCCGGACCGCGCGGATGATCGAGTTGGAACCCGGCTCAGGGCACCGGCGAGGAATCCTTCAAGCCCAGCTTCGTCCTGCACGCCGCATCGCAGTTCGGCCAGGCCAACGCCATCGCGTCCCAGCGGGCATATTGCGCCGCTTTGGCCGGATCGGGATCGCGCCGGCCGAGCATCCAGTAATCGAACCAATCGAGATTGCGCGCCATCGCCGAGGCGCGGTGGTGCGGCTCGTAGATCACATGCGACTCGGCCGGGTAGTAATAAAGCTCGGTGGGGATGTGGGCCGCGGCGAAGGCCTCATAGGCCTCGAGGAATTCCGCCGGCGATTGGGTGCCCGCCTTGCCTTGCAGCAGCGGCGTGCGGATCCGGTCGGTGCGCGCATCGAGCGCCAGGTTGCGATAGTTGGGCAGGTTCGCCGGATCGAGCGGCGAGCCGCCGAATACCCCCGTCCACCAGGTGCGCGCAAAGGCGCCGCCGCCCCAGTAGCCGCCCGCGACATAGCCGGGATCGTCGCCGGTGCTCGCCGCCGCAAAGGTGTTGGATTGGCCGATGGCGACGGTCAGCGTCTCCGCGCCATGGCTGTAGCCGGCGATCCCCACCGCGTGCGGATCGATGTCGCCCGACGCGATCAGCGCCTGTGGCGCGACCTCCATGCTGGCGGCTTCGTTGAGCAGCACGGCCTGCTGCTTCTGCACGCCCGCCGCGATGCCACCGGGAAAGTAAGGCGGCGGGACGCTGGGGTCGAATTTCGGCTCGCGCACCGAGAGCACGAAATAGCCGCGTTCCGCCATCACCTGGATGGGGAATTCCCATTGCAGCCAGTCGAGCGCGAAGCGGTTCTTGGCGTCGCCGCCGTGGCTGACGACGATGGCGGGATAGGAGCGGCCTTTCACGTAATCGCGCGGATAGGTGACGTAGCCTTCGCTCCTGCCGCCATATTTGTTGGTCCAGGCGGCCGCCACCGACCTCAGCGGCGCAATGGTCTCGTAGCGCGCATTGGGCTTGGCGAGCACGCTCACCGCGCCGTCGCGCACCGACAGCAGGACGAGCTGCGGCGGCAGCGTCAGGCTCTCGCGCACGCAGGCGCCGGCGCTGAGATCGCTGTTGAAGGCGCAGGTGCTCATATTGTCGGTGATGCCGGCGAGCGTGGCGCTCAGGCGGTCGAGATGGCTGGCGGTCAGCGTCACGCGATCCGGCAGGCTCGCCTCGGCAACGAAGCTTCCGTAATCGGGCGTGTGGGCGAAATGGTCGGGATCGAGATAGGACAGATCGGTCTCGCCGTAATCCTTCACCACCGCGCCGGAGAGCGCGATGTTCTGAAGATGCCCCTTGCCGCCGACATTGCGCACGGTCAGGAAACCTTCGGGCGTCGGCACCGACTCGACGTCCAGGAACGCCGCGGTCGGGACGCGGACGCGGGAGCCGTCACGCACATCGACGCGCCAGATCTGCCATTCCATCGGCCCGCCCTCGGCCACGGACTCCTGGAACTGAAGGTGATCGCCGTCCGGCCAGCCGATGTGGAAATAGCCGCCGCCCATCGCCACCTCCAGCGACTGGAAGTCGAGCAGGCGGTCGCGTCCGCCCTCCACAAGCCGCAGCTCGAGGCCGTCGACGGTGGCCGCCAGCGCCGTCTGGCCGGTGCCGACGCCGGCGACGACCGCGCCGTCATAGGTGATGCCGCGATCTTCGATCCGCTGGCGCTCGGCCGCCGATTTCAGGCGCAGCTTGACGTACCAGAGCCTGCTGCCGTCCGGCGACCAGCCGTAGGACAGCACACCGGTCGGGCGCGGGCCGAGCACCGCGTTCGGAAGCACACCCTCGCCGCCCCCCACCGACACGGTCTGCGGATTGACCACCAGCGGCCGCACATGACTGCCGTCGATGGCATAGATTTGCACGCCCTTGCCGAAATCACCGCGCACGGTCCAGCCGCCGGAATGCGGATTCCAGGCGAGATCGGCCAGGAAGTCGGAGGCCGCCAGCAGCCGCGGGCCGCGTGTCGGATCGGCTTCGTAGAGGAAATAACGGTTCTTGCGATCGGCGATCGAGGGCCGCTTCAGGATATAGCCGGTGACGCGCGTGGCGCCCTTCAGCGCGATGCTTTCGATACGGGCGACCTCCACCTCGGCCGCGATGGTCCAGGCGTGCAATCGCGGCGGCGCAGCCTCTTTGGCGAGGGGCGATGCGGCGCCTGCGACGATGCAGCAGACGAGGCCGGCCGCAACGATCGTCTTCATGAGAAGTCCCCCCAGCAAAGCCACGTGTCGGCGGGCGGCCGGCGCCATCTTCTGCAGCCGGTCCGCCCGCTTCTAATAGACGTTGCTGGCTCGGGGGAGCCTCAGTCGATCAGGGTGCGAAACACACCCTCACCGAGCACTTCGAACAAAGCGTTCACGGCGCATTGCCGCGCCGCGAGCGCTCAGAGGTCGAATTTCAGGCCGACCGAGACGTTGTTCGACCGGTAACCCACATTGTTCAAGGTTCCGACATTGGCGTTGTGGGCGTCCTGATAACGATACTCCGCAAACATCGAGGTCTCCGGCGAGATCTGATAGTCGATGCCGCCGAGCGCCTGCCAGGCGAACACCGTGCTGCCGCTGTCGACCGTCAGGTTGTTGACCATCGTGCGCACGCCGCCGACCCCGGCACCGCCATAGACGCCGACGGGAAGCCCCAGATCTACGCGGTAGATCAGGTCGCCCATGAAGCTCAGCGACGACAACCGCGACTGGCGCCCGGTGTAATCCGACTGGGTGTAGAAGATGTCGGCATCGGCCGAGAGGCCGGAAAGCCCCGTCCAGCCGTCGAGATCATAGCCCAGACGGCCGCCGCCGTTGAAGCCGTTGTCCACGTCGCGGGGCGCAGCACCGAGAGTCAGTCGCGGCGACCATGTGGAACCGCCCATCACGGAGATGTTCCAGCCTTGCGCTTGTGCGCCGGTTGCGGCGATGGCGGCGATGGCAGTGGCAAGCAGCAGAGAATGCGATTTCATCGTGAGGGCCTCTTCGTTGTGTTGTTCCCCCCACCTGAAGCCCTAACGCCGCTGCGAGAAAATCGTCTCACCGGAATCGTGTAAATGAGTCAATGTGTTGCGCGATGGTGTCACATGCGGCTGCCAGTTCCGCTTTATTGCCGGCGCATGAATTCCGGCTCACTCAGCCCTGGACGTTGAGCGTCATGCGCTGGCCGCCGCGATCCACCACCAGCGACCAGGCATCCGCCGCGCCGAGTGCGCGCTGCAGCTCTCCGACGCGGTCGATCTCCACGCCGTTCACGCCGCGCACGATATCGCCGGGCTGGAACCCGTAATTGCCGGACGGCGTGCCGGGCGCGACCGAGACGATCACCACACCCTTGGCGGCGAGCGGCAACTGGAAATCGGTGGCGACGGCCGGCGAGAGATTCTCGATCCTCGCGCCGGTCAGCGGATTGTGCCCGCCGACGGTCTGCAGCTCGCGCGGCGGAATCTCGGGCGGCAGCGCCAACGTGACCTGGACGTCGGAGGCCTGCTTGCCGAGATGGACGTGCATCTTCACGACATCGCCTGGCTTGTGCGTGGCGATGCGATAGTTGAGCGCCTGCATGTCGTTCACGCTCTGGCCGTCCACCGCGAAGATCACGTCGCCGGTGTGCAGGCCGGCGCGGGCCGCCGGACCGCCGGGAAACACGCTCTTGAGCAGCACGCCGTTGGGCACGGGGATGCCGAGACTGGCGGCGATGTCCGCCGTCACCGGCTGGCCGTCGGCGCCGATCCAGGCGAGCTTCATGCCGCCGCCGCCCAGCGCGCCGTCGAGCACGCGGCGCGCCAGGTTCGACGGGATCGCGAAGCCGATGCCGATCGAGCCGCCGCTGCGCGACAGGATGGAGGTGTTGATGCCGGCGAGCTTGCCGTCGGTCGTGACCAGCGCGCCGCCGGAATTGCCCGGATTGATCGCCGCGTCGGTCTGGATGAAGAACTGGTAGTCCGAGGCGCTCACCTGGGTGCGCGCGAGGGCGGAGACGATGCCCATCGTCACGGTCTGGCCGACGCCGAAAGGATCGCCGACGGCGAGCACCAGATCGCCGACCTGGACGCGGTCGCTGTCGGCGAAGGGCACGGTCGGCAGCGTCTCGCCCTTGGCGTCGATCTTCAGGACCGCCAGGTCGGTGCGCGGATCGGCGAGCAGGACGCGGGCCTTGAACTCGCGCTTGTCGGACAGCGCCACCACGATGTCGGTACCGCCCTGCACGACATGGTTGTTGGTCAGGATCACGCCATCGCCGCGCACGATGACGCCGGAGCCGAGCGATTGCTGCACCCGCTGGCGCAGGCCGGGCGCGCCGAAGAGCTGGGCGAACAGCGGATCGCTGAACAGGGGATTCATCGGCGCCTGCACGATGGAACGGGCATAGACGTTCACGACCGCGGGCGCGATGCGCTTGACGACCGGCGCGAAAGTGAGCTGGACCTGCGGCATGGACGCAGGAACCGCGCGCGGCGGATCGGCCATAGCCGGAATTGAAAGGGAGACAAGCCCGAGCGCGAAAATAAGAGAACGCATCATTTTCCTTTGATCCGTAGGCGTGGCGTCAACCAAGCTCCATTGTCATCCCCGGCCGAGCGCCGCATGGCGGCACGAGGGAAAGGGGTCCCAGGTATCCGATACCGTCCTGGTGTTTCCGACCTGGGTCCCCTTCCCCTTCGCGATGCTGCGCATCGCTCAGCCGGGGATGACAGGTGGAGAAACGAAAAAGGCGGTCTTTCGACCGCCCCAATCTAATTCAAAGCATGGCGAAAGTGAGGATTACTCGTCGGTATCGTCGTTCACTTCCACGGGACCGGAATCCTTGCCCTTGGCGTCCTCGTCGCGGTCGATGAACTCGATGAAGGCCATCGGCGCATTGTCGCCCTGGCGGAAGCCGGCCTTCAGCACGCGGGTGTAGCCGCCCGGACGCGCGGCATAGCGCGGCCCGATCACGTCGAACAGCTTGCGGACCTGGTCCTCGTCGCGGATCTGCGCGAGCGCCTGGCGGCGGGCATGCAGGTCCTTGGGGCCGCGGCGCGACAGCGTGACCAGCTTCTCCATCACCGGACGGATCGTCTTGGCCTTGGGCAGCGTGGTCTTGATCTGCTCGTGCTTGATCAGCGCCGCCATCATGTTCGCGAACATCGCGATGCGATGCGACGAGGTGATGTTGAGCTTACGGCCGGCATTGCGATGGCGCATTCTGAACTCCTGTCATCCCGGCCAGCGAGCGGAGCGAGCGCGAGCCGGGACCCATTCCTACGTTTGCTCGGTGGGTCCCGGGTCTGCGGCGCACCGTTTCACGCTGCGCCGCGCCCGGGATGACACCGGTTAATACTGGTCCTCATACCGTTTGGCGAGGTCTTCGATGTTCTCCGGCGGCCAGCCCGGGACTTCCATACCCAGATGCAGGCCCATCTCGGCGAGGACCGCCTTGATCTCGTTCAGCGACTTGCGGCCGAAGTTCGGGGTGCGGAGCATCTCCGCCTCGGTCTTCTGAATGAGGTCGCCGATATAGACGATGTTGTCGTTCTTCAGGCAGTTCGCCGAGCGAACCGAGAGCTCGAGCTCGTCGACCTTCTTCAGCAGCACCGGATTGAACGCCAAGTCGGGCTTGGCTTCCTCGGCGACGCGCTCGCGCGGCTCCTCGAAGTTGATGAACACCTGGAGCTGGTCCTGCAGGATGCGCGCGGCATAGGCCACCGCGTTGTCCGGCGTGACCGCGCCGTTGGTGTCGATCGTCAGCGTCAGCTTGTCATAATCGAGGATCTGTCCCTCGCGGGTGTTCTCGACCTTGTACGACACCTTCTTCACCGGGCTGAACAGCGAGTCGACCGGGATCAGGCCGATCGGCGCGTCTTCAGGACGGTTGCGGTCGGCCGGGACATAGCCCTTGCCGGTCGCGACGGTGAGCTCCATGCGGAACTCGACCTTCTCGTCGATCGTGCAGATCACGAGCTCGGGATTGAGGATGTCGACATCGGCGGTCGCGGTGATCATGCCGGCGGTGACTTCGACCGGGCCCTGGGCCTTGAGCGACAGGCGCTTGGGGCCTTCGGCATGCATGCGCAGCGCGAGCTGCTTCACGTTCAGCACGATGTCGGTCATGTCCTCGCGGACGCCCGGGATCGACGAGAATTCATGCAGCACGCCCTCGATCTGGATCGAGGTCACGGCCGCGCCCTGCAACGAGGACAGCAGCACGCGGCGCAGCGCATTGCCGAGCGTCAGGCCGAAGCCGCGCTCCAACGGGTCCGCCGTGATCGTCGCCGACTTGCCACCTTCGTGGCCGGCCTCGATCTTCAACTTCCCCGGCTTGATCAGTTCTTGCCAGTTCTTCTGAAACATTTTTTCCTCATCGTTTCCCGGACATGTCGGACCATGCCCATACGGCGACGGGTTAAGCTCTAAGTCCGAATAGAATTAGACTCTGCGGCGCTTGGGCGGCCGGCAGCCATTGTGCGGGATCGGCGTCACGTCGCGGATCGACGTGACGACGAGGCCGACGGCCTGCAGCGCGCGCAACGCGGACTCGCGGCCCGAACCGGGGCCGGACACTTCGACCTCCAGCGTGCGCATGCCGTGCTCGACGGCCTTCTTGGCGGCGTCCTCGGCGGCGACCTGGGCGGCATAGGGCGTCGACTTGCGCGAACCCTTGAAGCCCATCATCCCGGCGCTCGACCACGAGATCGCATTGCCCTGGGTGTCGGTGATCGTGATGATCGTGTTGTTGAAGGTCGCGGCGACGTGCGCCACGCCGACCACGATGTTCTTCTTCTCTTTCTTGCGGGCGCGGCCGGCGCCCTTCTTGTCTGCTGCGGCGGGAGTAGCCATTGGATTACTTGGTCACTTTCTTCTTGCCGGCGATCGCTTTCGCGGGACCCTTGCGGGTGCGGGCGTTGGTGTGGGTGCGCTGACCGCGGACCGGCAGGCCACGGCGATGACGCAGGCCGCGATAGCAACCCAGGTCCATCAGGCGCTTGATGTTCATCGCCACTTCGCGGCGCAGGTCGCCCTCGACGAGATAGTCGCGGTCGATGACTTCGCGGATCTGGATGATCTCGCTCTCGGTCAGGTCGTGCACCCGGCGTTCCGGCGAGATGCCGACCTGCTCGATGATTTCCTTGGCCTTGGCCGGGCCGATTCCATGGATGTAGCGCAGGCCGATTTCGACCCGCTTCTGGGTGGGAATATTGACGCCGGCGATACGTGCCACGAGGCTCTCCGCTTTGCGTAAGCCTTCTAGGGGCTTACAAATTCTGGTTTGCGCAAACCCTTTTCCAAACCGCCTGCGCGCCCTTTTGGGAAAGGGCGGTGCGCCGCGTAAATTGGACAGGAATTCTGCCGCGAGGGCGCGGAGTATATTAATGCACCCCCCTCCGTCAACAGGGGAATGTTGCCGCTGGCACCGGGCCGATTTCCCGCGTTGGGGAGTTTCCGATCCGTAGCGCCGGACTTGCTCCAAAGCGAGCGGCCGGAATTTATAAGGTCTTGATATGAATAATCGAATCGCCCTGCTCGCCGGGGCCAGCGTCGTTGCCGTGGTGGCTGCATTGGGAGCCGGCTATTATTTCGGCCATTCCAGCAGCCCGGGCGCCGCGCCCCCGGTCGCGACCGGCGCCGCGGAATCCCCGGCCGCGATGCCAATGACGCCGCCGCAGGAGGCCGCGTCGACGGTACCGGCCGAGAGCGCCGCGACGCCGGCCGCCACCGCGACCAAGCCCGCGGTCCGCCGCCGCTATGCCGACTATGCGAATCGCGAGTCGGAATATTCGGCCCCGCCCCCGCCGCCTCCGCCGCCGCGTGCGGAGCGAGAGGACCGGCCCGATCCCTTTCGCGGGCGCTTCGCGACGTTCCCCATGCATCACATCGGCAACGGCACGGTGCAGGCGCCGCTGACCTGGAGCGCGCAGACCGCCTTCGGCGATGGCCAGGAGGCCGATCTGCGCATCTCGATCCTGGTACCGGAGCCGGCGCCGAGCGATCGCGGCGAGTTCTGGCGCGCCTGGGGCGGGCGCGATCGCGACAACCTGATGCCCGACGTCACGCGCGGCACGCCGGTCGTGGTGACGGGCAGCGTGTCGGTGGTGGTCGGTGTCGATCCCGATTTGCTGGATCTCGATGCGCCGGCGATCCTGATCGTCGAGGGCGACCGGGGACGGCTCGTCTATCGCTCGCGCGATGTCGCGCCGGCACGCGGCGAGGCATGGGATTCGCGCGGGGCGCGCTGGATCTTCGTGCCCGACGCGGAATTCTATCGCGCGATGCGCGACGGCGCCGCCGTGAGCGTCGAAGTGCACAGCCGCGTTTCCGACCGCGACATCCGCATTCCGTTCGCCACCGACGATTTCGCGCCGAGCGCGCGCGATTTCGAACGCGCCTTGTACGGACGGATCTCCCAGGTGGCCGGGCGCTGGGACGAATCGCGCGGCGGCCGTCCGCCGCCGCCGCCACCTCCGCCGGCGCCGCCCTTGCCCGTGACGCATCCGGCGCCGGTGATCGTGGCGCCGCCAGCAGCGGCACCCGCACAGCCCGGACAACCGGGCTGGGACCACCATCGCGGCGATCGCGGCGGCCCGGGCGCGCCCGTGCCGCCGACGCAGCCTCAAGCCGCACCGCCCGCCGCAAGTGCACCGCCGCCGGCAGCACCGACCGCGCCGACGCCGCCGCAGCAGCAGCCGGGCGCGAATGGCGAGCATCGCGGCGGCCATAGCGATCACGGCAGCGACGAGCATGGCGGGCCCGGCGCGGCAGCGAACGGACCCGGCGCACCGAACGGCATGCCGCCGGCACGGCCGGCGACGCCATTTCCGGCACGTCCGTCACCGGCCCCGGCCGTGGTGCCGGCGCCCACGGCACCGGAACGCTCGGCGGAGACGCCGGTCGCGGCCAAACCCGTCACGCCGCCGGAGAGCAAGCCGGCCGGCCTTTCGCCCGCCCTGCAGGCACAGATCGCAGCCTATCGCCCGCCGGAGGAGACTTGCGGGCCGCAGCCCGCTTTGCCGGCGGCCTCGCCGGAGACCTATGCGAGCCTCACGCGAGACCAGCTGACGGCGATGCGGCCGGTCGTCATCAAGGACCAGACGTGGCTCGCCTGCCACAATGCATGGGTCGGGCGCTTTTCGGCCGGCATCTTCACGCTGGGCAAGGCCGTGGCCGGGCCGGGACAGCAAGCCTTGACGGCCCTTGCCGCCAATGGCGGCGGCGCGGCCGTGGCCGCTTATGAAAAGGCGGCGCACGAAAACACGGCGACGCAGGCGCAGTGGCTGGCGCATATCCGCGCCTTCCAGACGGCACTCGCCGGCGCCAAGTAGCGCCGACGCTCAGCGGCCGGAGCCGGCGACGGCTTCGGCCGCGAGTGCGTCGCCCAGCCCGGCCACGGGAAGATCGCTGTTGCCCAACACGATGACCGTGAGGCCCGTCGCCGGCACGTGCATCACATAGGAGGCGAAGCCCGGTGCCGAGCCGCTGGCCCACCAGGCGTCGCCGCCATAGCGCGCGCCGTGCGACCAGCCATAGCCGGCCGGCGCGGCGGCCAGCATGGCGCGGCTTTGTGCCGTCAGCAGGCCATCGCCGAAGACCATGTCGAGCCAGTGCAGCTCGTCGCGGGTGGTCGTGAACGCGGATGCGGCGCCGGTCAACGCCGCCCAGTCCGCCGTGACGGGCGCCTCTTCGGTGTGGGAGTAGCCCTTCGCCATGCGGCTCTCGCCGGCGTGGGAGCCGTCGTCGAGGCCGCTGCCGGCCATCCAGACCGTGCCGAACGCCGCCGCGTCCGTCACCTCTTCGAAGGTCTTGCCGGTGTCGGCCGCGGCGACCTTGGCCAGCGTCTCGTAAGCCGCGGCGGCCTGCGGCGCGTCGGGCGGCAGCGCGGCGAGCGCGCGGATGGTCGCGTTGGCGAGGGGCGGCTCCAGCCCCGTGACGAACTGGCCGGCCAGGTTGTCGAGGCTGAGCTTGTGCGTCTCGGCCAGATGCAGGATCGCGACGGCGGTGTAGCGCATCGACAACGTGCCGACATGGAAACTGGTCGACGGACGGTTGGGCTTTCCGGTCGTCGCGTCGGCGAGTCCGTAGGCCTTGTCGAAGAGGAGGACGTCGTCCTTCCGGACCAGGATCGCACCGGAGAACCCGGTCGGACGGACGATGGCATCGAAGCGCGCCTCCCCGGCCGGATCGGCGCGCGCCTGCGAGGCAAGAAGCGACAGCACGGCGCCGGACAGCAGCCCGCGCATCGCCGCCACGATCAGGCGTGCTTGTCGAGCGCGGCGGCGATCTGCCGGGTGACCTCGTCGATCGGCGCCATGCCGTCGATGGTCGCGACCTTGCCCTGCTTGCCGTAATACTCCACCAGCGGCGCCGTGTTCTTGTGGTAGACCGCCAGACGGTTCTTCAAGGTCTCCGGATTGTCGTCCGGGCGCGACATGCCCTGCGCGATGCGCTGCTTGACGCGGTCGAGCAGGATCTCGTCGTCGACCTTGAGTTCGATCACCACGTCGATCTTGCGGTGGAACCCGGCCAGCAGCTTGTCGAGCGCTTCGGCTTGCGGGATCGTGCGCGGGAAGCCGTCGAACACCGCGCCCGGCGCGCAATCGGCCATCTTCAGACGCTCGCGGATGATGTCGATCACGACCTCGTCCGACACGAGATCGCCCTTGGCCAGAATGCCCTCGACCTGACGGCCCAGCGGCGAACCGGAGGCGATGGCGGCACGCAGCATGTCACCGGTCGAGAGCTGCGGCAGGCGACGCTTTTCCTGCAGGATCTTGGCTTGCGTGCCTTTGCCGGCGCCCGGAGGCCCGAACAAAACGATATTCAACGGCGACTCCCCCGAAGCTTGGCCTTCTTGATGAGGCCCTCATACTGCTGTGCGATCAGATGGCTCTGGATCTGCGCCACCGTGTCCATGGTGACCGAGACGACGATCAGGATCGAGGTGCCGCCGAGATAGAACGGGACCTGGTAATAGGTCGTGGCGAATTCCGGGATCAGGCAGACCGCGGTCAGGTAGAGCGCACCGATCACCGTGATGCGGGTCAGGACATAGTCGATGTGCTCGGCCGTGCGCTTGCCCGGCCGGATGCCGGGAATGAAGCCGCCATACTTCTTGAGATTCTCCGCCGTCTCCTCCGGGTTGAAGACGATGGAGGTGTAGAAGAACGAGAAGAATATGATCATCAGCGCATAGAGCACCATGTAGGCGGGCTGGCCGCGGCCGATGAAGGCGACGACGGTCTGCAGCCAGTCGGGGATCGAGGCGGCGTTGAAGGTCGCGACCGTGGTCGGGATGATCAGGATCGAAGACGCGAAGATCGGCGGGATGACGCCGGCGACGTTGAGCTTGAGCGGCAGGTGCGAGGATTCGCCGCCATACATCTTGTTGCCGACCTGGCGCTTGGGATACTGGACCAGGAGACGGCGCTGGGCGCGCTCCATGAACACGATGAAGAGGATCAGCGCGACGATGAAGGCGGCGCCGCCGATCAGGGTGACGACCCCGATCTGGTTGGTGCGCACGGCCTCGAAGGCCTGCCAGATGTATTGCGGGAAGCGCGCGACGATGCCCGCGAAGATGATCAGCGAGATGCCGTTGCCGACGCCGCGGCTGGTGATCTGTTCGCCGATCCACATCAGCAGGATGGTGCCGCCGGTCAGGGTGATGACCGCCGTGATCTCGAAGAACAGGCCGGGATTGATGACGATGCCGGGCGCGTGCTCGAGGCCGATGGCGATGCCGAAGGCCTGCACCATGGCAAGGCCGACCGTGCCGTAGCGCGTGTACTGGTTGATGATCTTGCGGCCCGCCTCGCCTTCCTTCTTCAGCTCCTCGAGCTTGGGGAAGACGGTGGTCATCAGCTGGATGATGATGGAGGCGGAGATGTACGGCATGATGCCGAGCGAGAAGATCGCCATGCGGCTGACGGCGCCGCCGGCCAGCACGTTGAACACGTCCAGGAAGCCGCCGGCCTGGGTGTCCATCAGATGCTTCATCCCGGCGGGATCGATGCCCGGCATGGGGATGTAGGTGCCCAGGCGGGCGACGATCAGCGCGCCCAGCGTGAACAGCAGGCGCTGGCGCAGCTCGGTCGCCTTGCCGAAGCTGCCGAAATTGAAATTCGCGGCCAATTGTTCGGCTGCTGAGGCCATGTCTCACTCCCGATCGGGGTCGACTCTATATCTGGTCGCCCTCGCCCCGCGACAAGCACAAGTGCGGCCATTGCGCATCCCCGCGTGGCGGGGATGCAACAGGCGTGCCCTAGGCCGTGGCGCCGGCCCGTGCAAGGCGCTTTTCCGTGGCCTTGGCGCGGCGCTGCTTGCGCTTGCCCGGCTCGCCCTTCTTGTTCATGTAGTTGGCCTTCTTGAAGGTGACGGTCAGCGTGCCGCCCGCCTTCTCGACCGCTTCGCGGGCCCCGGCGGAGGCGCCGGCGACTTCGATGTCCAGCTTCGCGGTCAGCTCGCCCTTGCCGAGCAGGCGGACGCCGTCCTTGCTCTTGTGCACGATGCCGGCCTTGCGCAGCGTCTCGCCCGTGATCTTCTCGCCGGCGTCCAGCTTCTTGTCGTCGACGGCCTTCTGCAGGCGGCCGAGATTCAGCTCCGAGAACTGGTTCGCGAAGATGTTCTTGAAGCCGCGCTTGGGCATGCGCATGTGCAGCGGCATCTGGCCGCCTTCGAAGCCATGCACCTGGTTGCCGGTACGGGCCTTGGCGCCCTTGACGCCGCGTCCCGACGTCTTGCCGAGGCCGGAGGACGAGCCGCGGCCGACCTTGTGCTTGTGCTTGTGGGCACCGGGATTGTTGCGGATTTCGTTGAGCTTCATCTTCTTCTCCACTCGTCATGGCCGGGCTCGGCCCGGCCACCCATCCTGCCCGCGCCTGCGGGCGGATGAGACTTTCGTCACCTGGGTGGCCCGCATTCGCGGGCCATGACAGTTATTTCTTCTCTTCCACGACCTCGACCAGATGCTGGATCGACTTGATCATGCCGCGCACCGAAGGGGTGTCCTCCAGCGTGCGCGTGGCGTGCATCTTCTTCAGGCCGAGCCCGCGCAGGGTCGCGGCCTGGATGGCCGGCCGGCGCGCTGCGCTGCGCACCTGGCGGACGGTAACGGTCTTTTTCTTCTCGGCCATCTTACGGTCTCACTTGTATCGCCTGGATGCCCGCCTTCGCGGGCATGACAGATGGAGTTAGGCGCTCGCCTGCTCGCCCTTGTTGCCTTCGCGGCGCGCGATGATGTCCGTCACGCTGCGGCCGCGGCGCTGCGCCACCATGCGCGGCGACTGCTGGTTCATCAGCCCGTCGAAGATCGCCCGCACCATGTTGTACGGGTTGGACGAGCCCATCGACTTGCAGACGACGTCGCCGACGCCGAGCGCTTCGAACACCGCGCGCAGCGGACCGCCGGCGATCACGCCGGTACCGGCCGGCGCCGGACGCACGATCACCTTGCCGGCGCCGTGATGGCCGAACACGTCGTGATGCAGCGTGCGGCCGTCCTTCAGCGGCACGCGGATCAGCGACTTCTTGGCTTCCTCGGTCGCCTTGCGGATCGCCTCGGGCACTTCGCGCGCCTTGCCGTGGCCGTAGCCGACGCGGCCGCGCTGGTCGCCGACCACCACGAGCGCGGCGAAGCCGAAGCGGCGTCCGCCCTTCACCACCTTCGCGACGCGGTTGATGTGAACGAGCTTGTCGACGAACTCGTTGTCGCGCTCCTCGCGGTCGTTCCGGTGTTCCCGGCGGCCCCGACGCTCGCGGCCACCGCCGCCTTCACCTTCTTCACGTGCCATAGTCGTATGTCCTCAGAATTCCAGGCCGCCCTCGCGGGCAGCGTCGGCGAGCGCCTTGATGCGCCCGTGATAGATGTAGCCGCCGCGGTCGAACACGACCTGCTTGACGCCCTTGGCCAGCGCGCGTTCGGCGATCTTCTTGCCGACCGAACTCGCGGCCTCGACGTTCCAGGTCTTGGGCGCCTTGCCGTCCTTCTCGTTGGTCGAGGCGGCGGCGACGGTCGCCTGGTCGCGGTCGTCGATGATCTGCGCGTAGATGTGGCGGCCCGAGCGGAACACCGACAGGCGCGGACGCCCGTAAGCATGGCTCGTGAGCTTGAAGCGCGTGCGCTTCTGGCGGCGCTTGAACAGGGAGATCGTCATTTCTTCTTGCCTTCCTTGCGGCGGACATATTCGCCCTCGTACCGCACGCCCTTGCCCTTGTAGGGCTCCGGCTTGCGATAGGCGCGGATTTCGGCGGCGACCTGGCCGACGAGCTGCTTGTCCATCCCGGCGACGGTGAGGAGCGTGGGCTTCTCCGCCGTGATCGTGATGCCGTCCGGGATCGGATAGGCCACGTCGTGGCTGAAGCCGAGCTGCAGGTTCAGGTTCTTGCCCTGCACCGCGGCGCGGTAGCCGACGCCCTGGATCTCGAGCTTGGAGGTGAAGCCGGTGGTGACGCCGGTGACGAGGTTGTTCACCAGCGTGCGGGACATGCCCCACATCGCCCGCGCGCGATCCATCTCCTCGCGCGGCGTGACGGTGATGCCGTCCTCGCCGACCGACGCATCGACCTCGGCCACCAGCGTGACCTTGAGCTCGCCCTTGGGACCCTTCACGGAGACGGTCTTGCCGTTCACCGAGGCGGTTACGCCCTTGGGAAGCGGGACCGGCTTTTTGCCGATTCGTGACATCTATCGTTCTCCTAGAACACCTGGCAGAGGACTTCGCCGCCCACATTGGCGTCGCGGGCATGGGCGTCGGTCATCACGCCCTTGGGCGTGGAGACGATCGACACGCCAAGACCCTGACGATGGGGCTTGAGGTCCTTCACCGAGGTGTAGACGCGGCGGCCCGGCGTCGAGACCCGCTTGAGTTCGCGGATGACGGGCTGGCCTTCATGATATTTCAGCTCGATCTCGAGCTCGCGGGCGCCGGTCTTCAGCTCGACTTCGGTATAGCCGCGGATGAAGCCTTCGTCCTTGAGCACGTCGAGAAGACGGGCGCGCAGGCGCGAATTGGGGGATTTGATCTTGCCGAGGCCCCGCAACTGTCCGTTGCGGATGCGGGTCAGAAGATCGCCGACGGGATCGGTCATCGCCATGTCGTATGTGCTCCTTACCAGCTCGCCTTGGTCATGCCGGGGATCTGGCCGAAATTCGCCAGATCGCGCAGCGCGATACGCGACAGCTTGACCTTGCGGTAGTAACCCTTGGGACGTCCGCTGAGATCGCAGCGGTGATGGATGCGCACCTTGGACGAGTTGCGCGGCAGCTTGGCCAGCTTGAGGCGGGCCGCGAAGCGCTCCTCCGCCGGCAGCTTCATGTTGTCCGCCGTCGCCTTCAGCGCGGCGCGACGGACGGCGTATTGCGCCACCATCTTCTCGCGCTTCTTGTTGCGGTTGATCTGGCTGGTTTTCGCCATTGCGGTCGTCCTTACTTCACAAACGGGAACTGGAAGCCTTCGAGAAGCGCGCGCGCCTCTTCGTCGGTCTTCGCAGAGGTGTTGACGATGATGTCCATGCCCCAGACGGTCTCGGTCTTGTCGTAGTCGATCTCGACGAACACGATGTGCTCTTTCAGGCCCATGGCGTAGTTGCCCTTGCCGTCGAAGCTGTTCGGCTTGACGCCGCGGAAGTCGCGGACGCGAGGCAGCGCCATCGTGATCAGGCGGTCCATGAACTCGTACATCTGGTCGCGGCGCAGCGTGACCTTCACGCCCACGGGACGGCCGGCGGTGATCTTGAAGGTCGAGATCGCCTTCTTGGCCCGCGTGATGACGGCCTTCTGGCCGGCGATCGCGGTCAGGTCGTTGAGCGCGGCCTGGATCTTCTTGGTGTCCTGGCTGCCCTCGCCGGCGCCGATGTTCAGCACGATCTTGTTGACGCGCGGAACCTGCAGCATGTTCGAATAGCCGAACTTCTTCATCAGCTCGGGGCGGATCGTCTCGTGATAGCGCTTCTTGAAGCGCGGCACGTAGTCCGCATCGCGCGCGCGCTCGCCGACCTCGACCTTGGTTCCGGCGTTGACCTCGCGCTTGGCGCCCTTCTTGGCGCCCTTCGCGGCCTTGGCTTCCGCCCGCTCGGCTTCCTTGGGATTCTTGCTGCCTGCCTCAGACATCGATGACCTCACCGGACTTCTTGGCGAAACGCACCATCCGTCCGTCGTTCAATTGCTTCCAGCCGATGCGCGTCGCGCCGCCGTCCTTCGGATCGGCATGGGCGATGTTCGACATCGCGATCGGCGCTTCCTTGTTGACGATGCCGCCCTGGTCGCGCTGGGTCTGCTTCTGATGCTTCTTGACGACGTTCACGCCGGACACCAGCGCGCGGTTCTCGTCGGTGAAGATCTTCAGGACCTCGCCCTTCTTGCCCTTGTCGCGGCCGGCGATGACGACCACGCGGTCGCCTTTCTTGATCTTGGCGGGCATCTACAGCACCTCCGGGGCAAGCGAAATGATCTTCATCTGGTTCTTGGAGCGCAGCTCGCGCGTCACCGGTCCGAAGATGCGGGTGCCGATCGGCTCGCCCTGGGCGTTGATCAGCACCGCGGCATTGCCGTCGAAGCGGATCAGCGAGCCGTCGGGACGGCGCACGCCATGGGCGGTACGCACGACGACGGCTTTCAGGACCTCGCCCTTCTTCACGCGGCCGCGCGGAATCGCCTCCTTCACCGAGACGACGATGATGTCGCCGACCTCGGCGTAGCGGCGATGGCTGCCGCCCAGCACCTTGATGCACATGACCCGCTTGGCGCCGGAATTGTCGGCGACATCGAGTTCGGTGGACATCTGAATCATGTGTTCTACTCCGGTCCTGGGGCGCTTACTTGGCCACGCGCTCGAACGCTTCCCAGGTCTTCAGCTTGGAAAGCGGCCGGCACTCGCGGATGCGCACGATGTCGCCCGTCTTGTATTCGCCCTTCTCGTCATGGGCGTGGTACTTCTTCGAACGGCGCACGGTCTTCTTCATGACGGGATGGGTGAAACGGCGTTCCACCTTCACCACCACCGTCTTGGTGTTCTTGTCGCTGACCACGACGCCCTGCAGCACGCGCTTCGGCATAATTCAGTCCTCTAATCAGCCAGCCTTGCGGCGCTGCTCCGTCAAAATCGTTTCGATGCGCGCGATGGTCCGGCGGACGTCGCGCACGCGGTTGGTCTTCTCCAGCTGGCCGTTGGCGCGCTGGAAGCGGAGGTTGAACGCCTCCTTCTTCAGCTTCACCAGCTCGCTGCCCAGCTCGTCCGCGGTCTTGGCGCGGTAGTCCTCGGCCTTCGACGCGGTCTTCGCCGACGTCACCTTCGCAGCCTTGCTCTTCTTCTTCGCAGCCATCTCAGGCACCCACGCGTGCAATGAACTTGGTCGCGATCGACAGCTTGGCGGCGCCCAGGCGCATCGCCTCCTTGGCGGTCGCGTGGTCGACGCCGTCGACCTCGAACAGGATGCGGCCGGGCTTGATCTTGGCGACCCAGAATTCCGGCGCGCCCTTGCCCGAGCCCATGCGGACTTCGGCCGGCTTCTTCGACACCGGCACGTCGGGGAAGACGCGGATCCAGACGCGGCCGGCGCGCTTCATCTGGCGCGTGATGGCGCGGCGGGCCGCCTCGATCTCGCGCGCGGTGACGCGCTCGGGCTCCATGGCCTTCAGGCCGTAGGCGCCGAAGTTGAGCGCGGTGCCCTTCTTCGCGGCGCCGTGGATACGGCCCTTGAACTGCTTTCTGAACTTCGTGCGTTTGGGCTGAAGCATGGGTTTCTCTTATCGGGCTCTTAGCTTGCCGGCGCCGGCGCGGGTTGACGTTCGCGATCGCCACGGCCCTGGCCGCCGCGGCCCTGCTCGGCCTCGGCCATGCGCTTATCCTGGGCCATGGGATCGTGTTCCATGATCTCGCCCTTGAAGATCCAGACCTTCACGCCGCAGGTGCCGTAGGTCGTCTTCGCGGTGGCGACGCCGTAGTCGATGTCGGCGCGCAGCGTGTGCAGCGGAACGCGCCCTTCATGGTACCACTCGACGCGCGCGATCTCGGCGCCGCCGAGACGGCCGCCGCACTTGATGCGGATGCCGAGGGCGCCCAGGCGCTGGGCCGACTGCACGGCGCGCTTCATCACGCGGCGGAAGGCGACGCGGCGCTCGAGCTGCTGCGCGATGTTCTCGGCGACCAGCTTGGCATCGATCTCGGGCTTGCGGATCTCGACGATGTTGAGGTGCACCTCGTCGGAGGTGAACTTCTGCACGTCGCTCTTCAGCTTCTCGATGTCGGCGCCCTTCTTGCCGATCACCACGCCCGGACGGGCCGAGTGGATGGTGACGCGGCACTTCTTGTGCGGACGCTCGATGACGATCTTCGACACGCCGGCAGCCTTGAGCTTCTCGCTCAGGTACTCGCGGATCTTGATGTCTTCCTGCAGAAGACGGCCGAAATCCTTCTTGCCGGAATACCAGCGCGAGTCCCAGGTGCGATTGATGCCCAGGCGCAGGCCGATCGGATTGACTTTCTGACCCATCAGGCGGTCTCCTGCGCTGCCGTCTTGGCAGCTTGTTTCTTCGGTGCGGCCTTCTTGGACTTGGCCTTGCCCTTCGTCTTGGTCTCTTCGGCTTCCTCGCGCTTCTCCTCGACCACGATGGTGATCTGGGAGAATGGCTTGAGGATGCCTGCCCCGCGGCCGCGCGCGCGGGCCATGAAGCGCTTCATCACGAGGTTCTTGCCGACGCTGGCTTCCGAGATGATCAGATCGTCGACGTCGAGGTCGTGGTTGTTCTCCGCATTGGCGACCGCCGACTGCAGGACCTTCTTCACGACCTTGGCGACGCGCTTGGGCGAGAAGGTGAGCGCGTTGAGCGCCACCTCGACCTTCTTGCCGCGGATCGTCTGCGCCACGAGGTTCAGCTTGCGCGGGCTGGTGCGGATCATCGTGCCCACGGCTTTCGCCTGGGTGTCCGGCAGCACGCGGGCGCGGGATTGCTTGCCCATTACGACCTCTTCGCTTTCTTGTCGCCGCCGCCGGAATGGCCGGAGAAGGTGCGGGTCGGCGAGAACTCGCCGAGCTTGTGGCCGACCATGTCCTCGGTGATCAGCACCGGGATGTGCTTCTTGCCGTTGTAGACGCCGAAGGTGACGCCGACGAATTGCGGCAGGATGGTCGAGCGGCGCGACCAAGTCTTGATCACGTCCTTGCGGCCGGAATTGCGCGCAGCTTCAGCCTTTTTCAGGATGTAGCTGTCGACGAACGGGCCTTTCCAAATCGAACGAGTCATCTCTTAGCCCTGTGCCTTGCCTTTGCGGGTGCGGACGATGAACTTCGTCGTCCGCTTGTTCTTGCGCGTCTTGGCGCCCTTGGTCGGCTTGCCCCACGGCGTCACCGGATGGCGGCCGCCCTTGGTGCGGCCTTCGCCGCCGCCATGCGGATGGTCGATCGGGTTCATCGCGGTGCCGCGGACATGCGGCCGCCAGCCTTTCCACACGTTGCGACCGGCCTTGCCGATCACTTCGTTCATGTGGTCGGGGTTCGAGACCGCGCCCACCGTCGCCATGCAGGTCAACTGGACCTTGCGCACTTCGCCCGAGTTGAGGCGCAGCAGCGCATAGGCGCCGTCGCGGCCCAGATATTGGGCATAGGTGCCGGCGGAGCGCGCGACCTGGCCGCCCTTGCCCGGCTTCATCTCGATGTTGTGCACGATGGTGCCCACCGGCATCGCGGCGAGCGGCATCGCATTGCCCGGCTTCACGTCGACCTTCTCGCCCGACACGACGGTGTCGCCGACCGCCAGGCGCTGCGGCGCCAGGATATAAGCCAGCGTACCGTCCTTGTACTTGATCAGCGCGATGAAGGAGGTGCGGTTGGGATCATATTCCAGCCGGTCGACGATCGCAGGCTCGTTGAACTTGCGGCGCTTGAAATCGACGATGCGATAGCGCTGCTTGTGCCCGCCGCCCTGATAGCGCACCACGATGCGGCCGGTGTTGTTGCGGCCGCCCTTGGAATGCTTGCCCTCGGTCAGCGACTTGACCGGGCCGCCCTTGTGCAGGCCCGAACGGTCGATCAGCACCAGCTGGCGCTGACCGGGAGTCGTCGGGCGGAATTGTTTCAGCGCCATGGCTTACAGTCCCGTCGTGATGTCGATCTGCTGGCCCTCTTCGAGGGTCACGATCGCTTTCTTGAAATCGCTGCGCTTGTACGGCTTGCCGCGGGCGAGCTTCGTCTTGCCCTTGACCGTCACCGTGTTCACCGCCTTGACCTTCACCTTGAAGAGTTCGGCCACCGCGGCGGCGATCTTCGGCTTGGTCGCGCTCAGCGGCACGCGGAACACGACCTGGTTGGTCTCCGTCAGGCGGGTCGACTTCTCGGTGATGACCGGCGAGAGGATGACGTCGTGATGATAATGGGTGCTCATGCCAGGCGCTCCTCGATCGCGGTGATCGCCGCCTTGGTCAGCACCAGGGTCTCGCTGCGGACGATGTCGTAGACGTTGAGGCCGGCGGCCGGCAGCAGCGAGACATGGTTCAGGTTGCGCGCCGACAGCTCGAAATTCTTGTCGAAAGTGCCGTCGATCACGAGCACCTTGCTGAGGCCCAGCCCGGCGAACTGCTTGGCCAGGGCGCCGGTCTTGACGGCGGCGGACTTGGCCTCGTCGAGCACGACGATCGAGCCGGTCTTCTGCTTGGAGGACAGCGCGTGGCGCAGGCCCAGCGCGCGGACCTTCTTGGGCAGGTCGAATTCGTGGCTGTGCGAAACCGGGCCCATCGCCTTGGCGCCACCGACGAACAGCGGCGCGGAACGGGCGCCGTGACGGGCGGTGCCGCCGCCCTTCTGCTTGCCGACGCGGTGCTTGGTGCGGTTGACCTCGGCGCGGGTCAGCGTCTTGTGCTGGCCGGAGCGGCGCTTGGCGAGCTGCCAGACGACGACGCGCTGGATCAGGTCGGCACGCGGCTCGAGACCGTAGATCTCGTCCTTGAGCTCGACTTCGCCCGACGCCTTGTTGTCCAGATTGAGGACCTTGGTCTTCATCTTATGCCCCAACCTTCTCTTCGGGCGCCTTGGCCGGCGCGGCATCGCGCTTCTTCACCGAGCCGGGCACCGGCGAGTCCTTGTGCGGGCGCTTGACGGCGTCGCGCACCATGACCCAGCCGCCCTTGTGGCCGGGCACGGCGCCGCGGATCATGATCAGGCCGCGCTCGATGTCGACTTTCGCGACTTCGAGGTTCTGCGTCGTGACGTTCTCGTTGCCGTAATGGCCGTGCATCTTCTTGTTCTTGAAGGTCTTGCCCGGATCCTGGCGGCCGCCCGTGCCGCCCAGCGAGCGGTGCGAGATCGAGACGCCGTGCGACGCTTCGAGGCCGCGGAAATTCCAGCGCTTCATCGCGCCGGTGAAGCCGCGGCCGATGGTGACGCCCGAGACGTCCACCTTCTGGCCGACCACGAAATGGTCCGCCTGGATCAGGTCGCCGACCTCCAGCAGATTGCCGGCATCGACGCGGAATTCCGCAAGCTTGCGCTTGGGCTCCACTTCCGCCTTGGCGAAGTTGCCGCGATCGGCCTTCGTCAGGCGCTTGGCCTTGGCGAAACCCGAGCCGAGCTGCACCGCGGTGTAGCCGTCCTTCTCATCCGTACGCGTGGAGACGACCTGACAGCCATCCAGCTTGAGGACGGTGACGGGCACGTGCCGTCCATCGTCCAGAAACAGACGGGTCATGCCGACCTTCTGCGTGATGACGCCTGTGCGCATCGCGCTCACTCCTTAAAGCTTGATCTCGACGTCGACGCCGGCCGCAAGGTCGAGCTTCATCAAAGCGTCGACGGTCTGCGGCGTGGGATCGATGATGTCGAGGAGACGCTTGTGGGTCCGGATTTCGAACTGCTCGCGGCTCTTTTTGTCGATGTGCGGGGACCGGTTCACGGTGAAGCGCTCGATGCCGGTCGGCAAGGGGATGGGACCCCGAACCTGGGCGCCGGTGCGCTTGGCCGTGTTGACGATTTCCCGCGTCGAATTGTCGAGGATGCGGTGATCGAAGGCTTTCAGCCGGATGCGGATGTTTTGATTTTGCATGTCTTGAGACCTTCGATCCGTATTCCGCTTACTTCAGAATCTTGGCGACGACGCCCGAGCCGACGGTACGGCCGCCTTCGCGGATGGCGAAGCGCAGCTTCTCTTCCATCGCGATCGGCACGATCAGCTCGACCTCGATCGACACGTTGTCGCCCGGCATCACCATCTCGGTGCCTTCCGGAAGCTTCACGATCCCCGTCACGTCCGTCGTGCGGAAATAGAATTGCGGCCGGTAGTTCGCAAAGAACGGCGTGTGACGGCCGCCCTCGTCCTTCGTCAGGATGTAGACCTCCGCCGCGAAGTTCGTGTGCGGCGTCACCGAGCCCGGCTTGGCCAGGACCTGGCCGCGCTCCACGCCCTCGCGCTCCACGCCGCGCAGCAGCGCCCCGATATTGTCGCCCGCCTGGCCCTGGTCGAGCAGCTTGCGGAACATCTCGACGCCCGTCACCGTGGTCGAGCTGGTCGGGCGGATGCCGATGATCTCCACCGTCTCGCCCACCTTCACGATGCCGCGCTCGACGCGCCCCGTCACAACCGTGCCGCGGCCCGAGATCGAGAACACGTCCTCGATCGGCATCAGGAAGGGCTGGTCGATCGGACGCTCCGGCTGCGGGATGTAGGCGTCGACCGCCTCCATCAGCTTGAGGATCGCGTCGTGGCCCATCTCCTTGTTCTTGTCTTCCAGCGCCATCAGCGCCGAGCCCCGGATGATCGGGATGTCGTCGCCCGGGAAGCTGTAGGACGAGAGGAGCTCGCGCACCTCCATCTCCACAAGCTCCAGGAGCTCCGGATCGTCGACCATGTCGCACTTGTTCAGGAACACCACCAGCGCCGGCACGCCGACCTGACGCGCCAGCAGGATGTGCTCACGGGTCTGCGGCATCGGGCCGTCGGCCGCCGACACCACCAGGATGCCGCCGTCCATCTGGGCCGCGCCCGTGATCATGTTCTTCACATAGTCGGCGTGCCCGGGGCAGTCGACATGCGCGTAGTGCCGGTTCGCCGTCTCGTACTCGACATGCGCCGTCGAGATCGTGATGCCGCGCGCCTTCTCTTCCGGCGCCTTGTCGATCTGGTCGTACGCCGTGAACGTCGCCCCGCCCGTCTCCGCCAGGATCTTCGTGATCGCGGCCGTCAACGACGTCTTGCCATGGTCCACATGGCCGATCGTCCCGATGTTGCAATGCGGCTTGTTACGCTCGAATTTGGCCTTCGCCATAGGTCTCTCCGTATACTGACGGTTATGGTTTTACTTACGCGTATTTCGCTTTGATCTCGTCCGCGATGTTCTGCGGCACCTGGCTGTAGTGGTCGAACTCCATCGAGTAGTTCGCGCGGCCCTGGGTCTGGGAGCGGAGCTGGTTGATGTAGCCGAACATGTTGGCGAGCGGCACCATGGCCGAGATGACCGAGGCGTTGCCTCTGGAGTCCTGGCCCTGCACCTGGCCGCGACGGCCGAGCAGATCGCCGATGACGCCGCCGGTGAACTCGTCCGGCGTCACGACCTCGACCTTCATGATCGGCTCGAGCAGCTTGACCGCACCCTTGCTCGCGAGCTCGCGGAACGCCGCGCGCGCCGCGATGTCGAAGGTCAGCGCGTTCGAGTCCACCTCGTGATACTTGCCGTCGGTCAGCGTCGCCTTGAAGTCGATCACCGGGAAGCCGGCGAGCAGGCCGGATTCCTTCTGCGCCCGGAGGCCCTTCTCGACCGAGGGGATGAATTCCTTCGGGATCGAGCCGCCGACGACGTCGTTCTCGAACACGAAGCCGGCACCCGGCTCCAGCGGCTCGAAATCGATCGACACTTCGGCGAACTGGCCCGACCCGCCGGTCTGCTTCTTGTGGGTGTACTTGATCGAGACCGGCTTGCTCAGCGTCTCGCGATAGGCGACCTGCGGCGCGCCGACATTGGCATCGACCTTGTAGGTGCGCTTGAGGATGTCGACCTTGATCTCGAGATGAAGCTCGCCCATGCCCTTGAGGATGGTCTGGCCGGAGTCCTGGTCGGTCGAGACGCGGAAGGAGGGATCCTCCTGCGCCAGGCGGACGAGCGCCATGCCCATCTTCTCCTGGTCGGCCTTGGTCTTGGGCTCGATCGCGACCTCGATGACCGGATCGGGGAATTCCATGCGCTCCAGGATCACCGGATTGTTGGGATCGCACAGCGTCTCGCCGGTGGTCGTGAGCTTGAGGCCCGCGAGCGCGACGATGTCGCCGGCATAGGCTTCCTTCACGTCTTCGCGGCTGTTCGCATGCATCAGGAGCATGCGGCCGACACGCTCGGTCTTGTCCTTGACCGAGTTGAGCGCGCCGGTGCCCGAATTGATCACGCCCGAATAGACGCGCACGAAGGTGATCGAGCCGACGAAGGGGTCGTCCATGATCTTGAAGGCAAGACCGGCGAACGGCGCCTTGTCGTCGGCGGGACGCTCGACTTCATTGCCCTTCAGATCGGTGCCCTTGACCGGCGGGATGTCGAGCGGCGACGGCAGATAGTCGACGACGGCGTCGAGCAGAGGCTGCACGCCCTTGTTCTTGAAGGCCGAGCCGCACATCACCGGCACGAAGGCGAACGCCATCGCGCCCTTGCGGATACAGCGCTTGAGGTCGGCTTCCGACGGCTCCTGGCCGTCGAGATAGGCCGTCATCACGTCGTCGTCCTGCTCGACCGCCATGTCGACCAGCGCGGCGCGAAGCTGCTTGGCCTTGTCAGCATATTCGGCCGGAATCTCGACCTCGTCGAATTTCGCGCCGAGCTGCTCGTCGTGCCAGACGAGCGCCTTCATCTTGACGATGTCGACGATGCCCTTGAATTCGGCTTCCGCGCCGATCGGCCAGGTGATGACCATCGGGCGGGTGCCCAGGCGATCGATCATCATGTCGATGCAGCGCTGGAAGTCGGCGCCGGTGCGGTCCATCTTGTTGACGAAGCAGATGCGCGGCACGTGATACTTGTCGGCCTGGCGCCACACGGTCTCGGACTGCGGCTCGACGCCGGCGACGGCGTCGAACACGGCGACCGCGCCGTCGAGCACGCGCATGGAACGCTCGACCTCGATCGTGAAGTCCACGTGGCCGGGCGTGTCGATGATGTTGATCCGGTGGTCTTTCCAGAAGCACGTCGTCGCGGCGGAGGTGATCGTGATGCCGCGCTCCTGCTCCTGCTCCATGAAGTCCATCGTGGCGGCGCCGTCATGGACTTCACCGATCTTATGGGACTTGCCGGTGTAGTAGAGGATGCGCTCGGTCGTCGTCGTCTTGCCGGCATCGATATGCGCGGCAATGCCGATATTGCGATAATGGTCGAGCGGGGTGACGCGGGGCATGGGAGACTCTCTAATTCCTTACCAGCGGTAGTGGGAGAACGCGCGATTGGCGTCCGCCATCTTGTGCGTGTCTTCACGCTTCTTCACGGCGGTGCCGCGGTTGTTGGCGGCGTCGAGCAGCTCGCCCGACAGGCGGCCGGTCATCGTCGGCTCGTTGCGGCCGCGGGCGGCGGTGATCAGCCAGCGGATCGCCAGCGCGCGGGCGCGGTCGGTGCGGACTTCGACCGGCACCTGATAGGTGGCGCCGCCGACACGGCGGGACTTCACCTCGATGGCGGGGGCGACGTTGCGCAGGGCTTCGTGGAAGACCTGGATCGGGTCGGTCTTGGTCTTGGCTTGGATCGTATCGAACGCGCCATAGATGATGCCTTCGGCGGCGGACTTCTTGCCGTCATACATCAGGCTGTTCATGAACTTGGCGAGCACGAGATCGCCATACTTGGCGTCCGGGGTGATCTCTCGCTTGTCGGCGCGGCGGCGACGGGACATCTGATGCTCTCCTTACTTCGGACGCTTGGCGCCATACAGCGAACGGCGCTGCTTGCGGTCCTTGACGCCCTGCGTGTCGAGCACGCCGCGGATGATGTGATAGCGAACGCCCGGAAGGTCCTTCACGCGGCCGCCGCGGATCAGCACGACGCTGTGCTCCTGCAGGTTGTGGCCTTCGCCGGGGATGTAGGAGAGGGCTTCATAGCCGTTGGTCAGGCGAACCTTGGCCACCTTGCGAAGCGCCGAGTTCGGCTTCTTCGGGGTCACGGTGTAGACGCGGGTGCAGACCGCGCGCTTCTGCGGGCAGCCCTGAAGGGCCGGCACCTTGTTGCGCTTGGGCTTCTCGCCGCGTGGCTTGCGGATCAGCTGATTGATCGTCGGCATTCGCTCTTCCGTTTTTGCGCGGCAAGCCGCGCGGATCTCTTTGGCCGTGGCGCCCATCGCCCAAGCCGAAACAAAAGTCCGGTGCCGGCCCACTGGGCCCGCCCCGGTACACGCGGAGGACTTGGAGACCGGCCCCGAGTCGCGCGATTCGCGTTCTAAACTGGCTTTCCGACAGCGTTTTGGCGATTTCCCGCCGACGGCCTGTCACTGAAAGGTGGCGCTATGTATACGCGGTCGCGGGAAGGGTCAAGCACGGAAAGCAAGGAAATGTCGTCCCCATTCCGCCTGGAAGTTCCACCGACGCGCGGGCAGCAGATGCCGCCGCGCCGCGTCTCACCTTATATAGCGTATGGCGCGTGACCAGCCGGCGCCGTCTGGCGGTTCTTGTGCGGTCTCGACCGGTCGAAGTGCCGGCAGGCCTTGAGTGATTCCGGTTCCCGGCGTGGTTCCAAGGCGCTCCCCGCCCAGTTTCAGAGCAGTGCGATGACCTCACGCACTGCCATCGCGCCCAGGACGAAGGTCGACAGCGCGAACACCCCGAAGCGGACCGGCACGGCATTGACCGTGTTCTGGACCAGGGAGTGCAGGACGCGCAGCGCGACATAGGCCCAGGCGAGATAGATATGCGTCAGGTCGCTATGGGCCGCGAGCACGATGTAGAAGACCATCGCGTAGAAGATGGTCGGCTGCTCCATCAGATGATTGTAGTTGTCGGCGACCTGACGGACGCCCGAGGGAAGGCTGTCCAGCGCGCCGGGATGGCGCGCGAGCTGGGGATCGATCTTCGCGGCCTGGATCGCCGGAAGGCGCGTCGCGTACATCCAGACCCAGACGATCAGCGACCAGACGATCAGCGCCAGCACCGGCGTCAGCATGGATGTCATTTCGATCCTCCCCGTTCGGCGCGCAGCCTAATGCGAGTCGCGCCGCCGCGGATCCGGGCGCGCTCGAGCAGCCCGAGCGACACCATCTGTGGCCTGTCATGGCCGGCAGCGCCGGCAGTCAGCCATGCGCGCTTCTGTTTGCCCCTGCGCTGATATTGCAACTAATTCGCATTGACTTGGTCCGCTCGGCCAGTATGGTCCCGAAAGTTGCGAACGATTATCAATTCGGCACTGAGGGATCCAGCAGACATGACTTCGTCCAAGACGAGCGAGACGTTCGTGCGTACCGCCATCGGCCTGACCGGCGTCGGGCTTTCATCGCTGGCGGCGACGGGCGCGGCGCAGGCCGACACCGCCACCGACGTGCACAGCGTCGAGACCGTGGTGGTCACGCAGCGGCGGACCGCGATCGACCTGCTGCCGGGCAAGATCCTCGACACGCCGCAATCGATCAACGTCATCCCCGCGGAGGTGATCAAGAGCCAGGGCGTGCACAGCCTGGCGGACGCGCTGAAGAACGTGCCGGGCATCACGCTGAACGCGGGCGAAGGCGGCACGCATGGCGACCTCGTGAACATCCGCGGCTTCTCGGCCGGCGACGACTATTTCATGGACGGGCTGCGCGACACCGGCCTCTATGACCGCGACGTGTTCGATTACGAATCCATCGAGGTCTACAAGGGCCCCGCCTCGACGCTGTTCGGCCGCGGCTCGACCGGCGGCGTGATCAACCAGGTGCTGAAGGCGCCGCAGCTGTTTCCGATCTACGATTTCGCGGCGACCGGCGGCACCAATGGCGAGGCCCGCGGCACCGCCGACATCAATGTCGTGCTCGGCGACGACGCGGCCCTGCGCGTCAACCTGATGGGCCAGCGCGACAATTATGAAGGCCGCCCCTTCGCGCGCAACCAGCGCTTCGGCGTGGCGCCGTCCATCGCCTTCGGCCTGGGCACCGACACGGTGTTCACGCTGAAATACCTGCACCAGCAGGAAGACAACATCCCCGACTACGGCATCCCGTTCCTGTTCGACAAGCCGGCGCCGGCGGCGCAGGACACGTTCTACGGCCTGCCGGGCGACGACCGCTTCAAGAGCGAAGTCGACGTCGTGACGGGACGTTTCGAGCACAAGTTCGACGATACCTGGTCGATGAGCGACACGGTGCGCTACGGCCATTACTGGTTCGATTCGCGGCAGACCGCGGCGATCTACGGCTCGGCCAATTGCTTCACCTCGGCCGCGACGCCGGGCTTCTTCGCCGGTGCACCGCTCTGCGCGGGCGTGGCGCATCCCACGCCGGTTTCGGTCACGCCCGGCTCCTACAATCCGTATTTCCCCGTGGCCGGGACGCCGGTCGACGCCGTCTTCGTGCTGCGCGACAGGCCGAGCTCCAAGGGCACCATCGCGACGGCGATGAACGACCTGAACGTCACCGCGAAGTTCGCGACCGGCGCGCTGGATCACGTCGTGACGTTCGGCTCGCAATACGACAATGAGAGCGCCGACCTGACGCGGTTCGTCAACCAGGACGTTTCGATCCTGCCGCAGCCCGTCCTGTCGCCCGATCCGCTGGAAGCCTTCCCCGGCACGCAGACGACCGTCAACCAGACGCCGGTCACCAAGACCAACACGACCGGCCTCTACGCGACGGACACGGTCAATTGGGGTCCGCAATGGTCGCTGACCGCGGCCATCCGCTTCGACAGCTTCCGCGTGCGCTACGACCAGAGCTTCGGCAGCAAGCCGGCGCACTTCTCGCACACCGACGACATCTGGAGCCCGCGCGCCGCGCTGGTCTACAAGCCGACGGCGGACACCAGCGTGTATTTCTCCTACGGCACCTCGTTCAATCCGTCGGCGGAAAGCCTCTCGCTGTCGGCGACCAACCAGGCGCTGCCGCCCGAGAAGGACAGGACCTTCGAGATCGGCGGCAAGGCGCAGGTGCTGGACGGGCTGCTGTCGCTGACGGCCGCGGTGTTCAACACCGAGATGACCAATGCGCGCATCTCCGATCCGACCAACCCGACGCTCCAGACGCTGGCGGGCACGGAGCGCGTCAACGGCTTCGAGCTCGGCGCCCAGGGCCGCATCACCGAGAACTGGGAGATCGTCGCCGGTTATACCTATCTGGATCCGACCGCGGTCGGGCTCGCCGGCGTGGGCGTGCATGGGCCTATCCCCAACACGGCGCACAACCAGGCGAATCTCTGGACGAGCTACGATTTCGACGACGGCCTGAAGCTCGGCACCGGGGTCAATTATGTCGGCATGCGCAGGGCGGGGACCGACAACGGCACCGTTCCGGGCACGATCCTGACGGCGACGGTGCCGGGCTATGTGACGTGGGACGGCATGATCGGCTACCAGTTCAACGACACGTTCGGCCTGCAGCTCAATGCCTACAACTTGACGGACGAGTTCTACTTTGCGAACTCGTACTTCACGAAGCCGAACGAGAACCACGCGGTTCCCGGTCCGGGACGCACCTTCCTGCTGACCGCGACGGCATCGCTGTAAAGGACGCCATGCTGCTCCATGTCCCCAATGTGCTGACGCAGGACGAACTGGCCGCGGTCCGGCAACGTCTCGCGGCGGCGCAATGGGGCGATGGGCGCATGACGGCGGGCCATCAGTCGGCCAAGGTGAAGGCCAATCTGCAGCTGCCCGAGAACAGCGCCGACGCGCGCGAGCTCGGGCAGCTTGTCGTCAAGGCGCTGGAGCGCAGCCCGCTCTTCATGTCGGCCGCCCTGCCCGTCTTCGTCTATCCGCCGCTGTTCAACCGCTATGAAGAGGGCATGAATTTCGGGCCGCATGTCGACAATGCGATCCGGCCGGTGCCCGGAACGGCGCGGCGGCTGCGCACCGACGTCTCCGCGACGCTCTTCCTCAGCGCGCCCGCAGATTATGACGGCGGCGAGCTGATCGTGCAGGACACCTATGGCACGCACAGCGTCAAGCTGCCGGCGGGCGACCTGATCGTCTATCCCGCAACCAGCCTGCACCGCGTCGCGCCGGTGACGCGCGGCAGCCGCGTCGCCTCGTTCTTCTGGATCCAGAGCATCGTCAAGGACGATGCCGAGCGGCAGATGTTGTTCGATCTCGACCGCTCGATCATCGAGCTGTCGCAGAGCGCGGCGGAGAGCCCCGCGGTGCTGCGCCTGACGGCGCTCTACCACAACCTGGTGCGCAAATGGGGCGAGCCGAGTTGAACGCGCCCAGCGCCACCGATGCCTGGCGCGTCGCGGCGCTGACCATGATGCCGCCGGAGCAACTGCGCGCCCTGCTCGGCGGCGACCCAGGCGAGGCCGCGGCCTGGGTGCAGGCGGCGGCGGCCTGCGGCATCCCGGAGGCGCAGGTCCGGCTCGGCCGCATGCTGCTGGAGGGACAAGGCGTGGCGCAGGATGCGCGCGCGGCCTTCGCCTGCTTCCTCAGCGCGGCGCAGAGCGGCGATGCGGATGCCTGCAACATGCTGGGACGGGCCTTCGAGAACGGCTGGGGCACGGCGCCCGATCTCCCGCGCGCCGCGGCGCATTACGCGCAGGCCGCCGAGGCGGGGCATGCCTGGGGGCAATACAATCTCGGGCATCTGCTGCTCGACGGAAACGGCGTGGCGCAGGATCGCGACGCGGCGTTCCTCTGGTACATGCGGGCCGCGACGCAAGGCCATGCGCGCGCGATGAACCTCGTGGCGCGCTGCTTCGAGGAAGGCTGGGGCGTGGCGCGCGACCGCAACGCGGCGCGCAACTGGTATCGCAAATCGGCCGAGGGCGGCTATTTCCGCGGCGCCTACAACTATGCGACGATCATCGGCGCCGAGGGCTGCATCGCCGGCGCGGTGCTGTGGTTCCGCCGGGCGCTCGACACGGCGACCGAGCCGACGCGGAGCAATCTCGCGGCGGCGCTGCGCCGGCATCCGGATGCACGGGTGCGGGCGCTGGTCTAAGCGCGCGCGAACAGGTCGCGCGGCCTTCCGGCGATCACGCTTTCGAAATCCAGCAGGGCGCGCTTGAGCGGCAGCCCGCCGCCGAAACCGACCAGCGCGCCGTCGGCGCCGACCACGCGATGGCACGGCACGACCAGCGGGATCGGATTGCGGTTGCAAGCGACGCCGACGGCGCGCGCCGCTTCCGGTCCGCCGCCGAGGCTCTTGGCGATGGCGCCGTAGGATAGCGTCTCGCCGAACGGGATCGCGAGCATCGCGGACCACACGCCGCGCTCGAAATCGCTGCCCTCTTCGATGTGCAGCGGAAGGTCGAACGCCGTGCGCGTGCCTTCGCAATATTCGGCGACCTGGGCGCGGACGGGCGCGAGCGCCGCGTCGTCCTCGATGCCGCCGAACGGGCGGCGGCGCACATCGGCATGCAGCCAGTAGCGCACGAGGCGGCCGTCAGCGTCGATCGCGGCAGCCTGACGGCCGAACCGCGTGTCGAAAGCGCTCCAGCGATAAAGCGGCTCGTCGGTCATGGACGGAAGATGGCGCGCGGGGGCGCGATCTTCCACCCAAAACTTGCTGTCGAGGTCCGAAAACGGCCAGCGCTCTATTCGGCGGGCGGCTGCCAGAGCTCGATCTTCGTGCCGTCGGGATCGAGGATCCAGGCGAACTTGCCCATGCCCTCCATCTCCTGGCGGCCGTTCACCGCGACGCCCTTGGCCTCGAGGCCGGCAAGGAAGGCATCCAGGTCGTCAACCGCGAAATTGATCATGAACTCGCGCGACGACGGCTGGAAATGGCCGGAGTCCTTGTTGAACGGCGACCACACCGCATAGCCCGGGCCGCCACCTTGCGTGCCGATCATCGCGCCGCCCCAGTCTTCGACGCCGATGCCGAGCGTGTCGCGATACCACGCGGTGAGCGCCTTGGGGTCCGGGCTGTGGAAGAACACCCCGCCGATTGCCGTGATCCGTGCCATCGTCATTCTCCTTGTGTGCCTGCTCTATCAGCGACGCGCCGACAGGAAACGGCTGTGGTATTCGAGCATGGGTGGAGAGCGGTGGGCAATCGCGCGGCGCCCAGCTCGGCTTCTTGCCCCGGCTGTCACGAGAGTCGAGAGACAAAAAGGGCCGCTGTTGCCAGCGGCCCTTTTGTTTCGCGGGAGAGGTCGCCCCCTCCACCAAATCGCTTTGCGATTTGGTCCCCCTCCCCCGCTTCGCAGGGGAGGAGCTTTGTTACTCCGCCGCTTCCTGCGGGGCCGGGCCTTCGAGTTGGGGAACGGGCACGTTGGTCTTCGCCTGCTCCTCCTGGATCGCCCGGTCGCGCTCGGTCGCCACGTGCCGGAGGCGCGCGATGGCGCCGCCGGTGCCGGCCGGGATGAGGCGGCCGACGATGACGTTCTCCTTGAGGCCTTCCAGCGTGTCGACCTTGCCGTTGACGGCGGCATCGGTGAGCACGCGGGTGGTCTCCTGGAACGAGGCGGCCGAGAACACCGAGCGCGTCTGCAGCGACGCCTTGGTGATGCCCAGCAGCACCGGACGGCCTTCGGCGATCTTGCCGCCGGCCTCCGTCGCCTTGGCATTGGCCTCGTCGAGCTCGAGCTGGTCGACCTGCTCGCCCGCGAGCAGCGTGGTCTCGCCGCCCTCGATGACTTCCTGCTTCTGCATCATCTGGCGGCAGATCACTTCGATGTGCTTGTCGTTGATCTTCACGCCCTGCAGACGATAGACGTCCTGGATCTCCTTCACGAGGTAGGTCGCCAGTTCCTCCATGCCCTTGATGCGCAGGATGTCGTGCGGCGAGGGGTTGCCTTCGACGATGTAGTCGCCCTTCTCCACATAGTCGCCCTCGCGGACCGAGATGTGCTTGCCCTTCGGGATGAGATATTCCGTCGGATCGAGCTTCTCGTTGCGCGGGCGCACGATGACGCGACGCTTGTTCTTGTAGTCCTTGCCGAACTCGACGAAGCCGTCGGCTTCCGCGAGCACTGCGGCTTCCTTCGGCTTGCGCGCCTCGAACAGCTCCGCCACGCGCGGCAGGCCGCCCGTGATGTCGCGGGTCTTGGCGCCCTCGGTCGGGATGCGCGCGAGCACGTCGCCGGCGCGGACCTCCGAACCGTCCTCGACCGAGAGGATGGCGTCGATGGACAGCGCATAGCGCGCCTCGCCGCCGCCCGGCACCTGGACCGTCTTGCCCTTCTTGTCGATGATGACGATGGTCGGACGCAGCTCCGTCGCTTTCGCGCCGGTGCCGGTGCGGCTGTCGATCACCACCTTGTTGGACACGCCGGTCTTCTCGTCCGACACGTCGCGGAACGAGACGCCCGAGACGAGCTCCTCGTACTTCACCGTGCCGTCGACGTCGGTGAGGACGGGCAGCGAGTTCGGGTTCCACTCGGCGAGACGATCGCCGCGCTTCACCGTCGAGCCGTCGTCCACCTTCAGGCGGGCGCCGTAGACGATGCGGTAGCTCGCACGCTCCTGGCCCTTCGGATCGGTGATGACCGCCTGCATGTTGCGGCCCATCGCGATCAGCTCGCCGTCGGTGTTCTTGACGATGTTGCGGTTCACCATCTTGATCTTGCCGTCATAGGACGCCTCGATCTTCGACTGACCCGCGACCTGCGCCGCGCCGCCGATGTGGAAGGTGCGCATGGTGAGCTGGGTGCCCGGCTCGCCGATCGACTGCGCCGCGATCACGCCGACCGCCTCGCCGATATTGACCGAGGTGCCGCGGGCCAGGTCGCGCCCGTAGCACTTGCCGCAGACGCCGTCCTTGAGCTCGCAGGTCAGCACCGAGCGGACGCGGACGCGCTGGATGTGCGAGCCCTCGATCCGGTCGGCGATGTCTTCGGTCACTTCCTTGCCGCGCTTGACGATCACTTCGCCCGTGTCCGGGTGCTTGACGTCTTCCGCCGCGGTGCGGCCCAGGATGCGCTCGGCCAGCGAGGACACCACCGTGCCGCCGTCGATCTCGGCCTGGACGTAGACGCCCTTCTTGGTGCCGCAATCCTCGGTGGTGATGATGCAGTCGTTCGCCACGTCGACCAGACGGCGGGTCAGGTAGCCCGAATTCGCCGTCTTGAGCGCGGTGTCGGCCAGACCCTTGCGGGCGCCATGGGTCGAGTTGAAGTACTCGAGCACGGTGAGGCCTTCCTTGAAGTTCGACAGGATCGGCGTCTCGATGATCGAGCCGTCGGGACGCGCCATCAGGCCGCGCATGCCGGCGAGCTGCTTCATCTGCTGCGGCGAGCCGCGGGCACCCGAATGGCTCATCATGTAGATGGAGTTCATCTCCTCCATGCGGCCCGTCTTCGGGTCGATCTTGGATTCCGAAATCTCCTTCATCATTTCCGTGGCCACGAGGTCGGTGCACTTGGACCACACGTCGACGACGAGGTTGTACTTCTCCTTGTCGGTCGTCAGGCCGTCCAGGTACTGCTGCTCGTATTCGCGGACGCGATGGCGCGTCTCGTCGATGCGCTTCTCCTTGGTCGGCGGCACGACCATGTCGTCCTTGCCGAAGGAGATGCCGGCCTTGCAGGCTTCACGGAAGCCCAGGCCCATCACCGCATCGGCGAACAGCACGGTCTCCTTCTGGCCGCAGTGACGATAGACCTCGTCGATGATGTGCGACACCTCCTGCTTGCGCAGCAGCTTGTTCACCAGCGCGAACGGCACCTTGGGATGGCGCGGCAGGATCTCCGCGATCATCATGCGGCCGGGCGTGGAGTCCACGCGCAGCGTCACCGGATTGCCCTCGGCGTCGACCGTCTTGTAGCGGCACTTGATCTTGGCGTGCAGCGTGACGGCATTCGAGAACAGGGCGTGCTCGATCTCGCCGATGTCGTTGAACACCATGCCCTCGCCGGGCTCGTTCGGGCGTTCCTGGCTCAGGTAGTAGAGACCCAGGACGATGTCCTGCGTCGGCACGATGATCGGCTTGCCGTTGGCGGGGCTGAGGATGTTGTTGGTCGACATCATCAGCACGCGCGCTTCCAATTGCGCTTCAAGGCTCAAAGGAACGTGCACGGCCATCTGGTCGCCGTCGAAGTCGGCGTTGAAGGCGGTGCAGACCAGCGGATGGAGCTGGATCGCCTTGCCCTCGATCAGCACGGGCTCGAAGGCCTGGATGCCCAGGCGATGCAGCGTCGGGGCGCGGTTGAGCAGCACCGGATGCTCGCGGATCACCTCTTCGAGGATGTCCCAGACCTCCGGCTTCTCCTTCTCGACCAGCTTCTTGGACTGCTTGACCGTCTGGCTGAAGCCCTTGGCCTCGAGCCGCGCATAGATGAACGGCTTGAACAGCTCGAGCGCCATCTTCTTGGGCAGGCCGCACTGGTGCAGCTTGAGCTCGGGGCCGACCACGATGACCGAACGGCCCGAATAGTCGACGCGCTTGCCCAGAAGGTTCTGGCGGAAGCGGCCCTGCTTGCCCTTGAGCATGTCGGCGATCGACTTCAGCGGACGCTTGTTGGCGCCCGTGATGACGCGGCCGCGGCGGCCGTTGTCGAACAGCGCGTCGACCGATTCCTGCAGCATGCGCTTTTCGTTGCGCACGATGATGTCCGGCGCCTTGAGCTCGATGAGGCGCTTGAGGCGGTTGTTGCGGTTGATGACGCGGCGATAGAGGTCGTTGAGGTCCGAGGTGGCGAAACGGCCGCCATCCAGAGGAACCAAAGGCCGCAGGTCCGGCGGGATGACCGGGACGACGGTGAGGATCATCCATTCCGGGCGGTTGCCGGAATCGATGAAGGCCTCGACCACCTTCAGGCGCTTGACGAGCTTCTTCTGCTTCTCGCCGCCATTGGAGCCGGAGATGTCGACCCGCAGCTGGTCGCGCAGCCGCTCGAGGTCGATCGCCATCAGCAGCTTGCGGATGGCCTCGGCGCCGATCTCGGCGGTGAAGCTGTCGTTGCCGTAATCGTCCTGCGACTTGTAGAACTCGTCCTCGGTCAGGAGCTGGCGCTCCTTGAGGGGGGTGAGGCCCGGCTCGATGACGATGTAGTTCTCGAAGTAGAGGACGCGTTCCAGGTCCTTCAGCGTCATGTCAAGCATCAGGCCGATGCGCGAGGGCAGCGACTTGAGGAACCAGATATGCGCCACCGGGCTCGCGAGCTCGATATGCGCCATGCGGTCGCGGCGCACCTTCTGCACCGTGACCTCGACGCCGCACTTCTCGCAGACGATGCCCTTGTACTTCATGCGCTTGTACTTGCCGCACAGGCACTCGTAGTCCTTCACCGGCCCGAAGATGCGGGCGCAGAACAGGCCGTCACGCTCGGGCTTGAACGTGCGGTAGTTGATCGTCTCGGGCTTCTTCACCTCGCCGTGCGACCAGCGCAGGATCTGGTCCGGGGAGGCGAGCGAGATCTTGATCCGATCGAATGTCGGGATCTCCTTCACGCCGCCGAAGACGTTTGTCAGTTCCTGGTTGGCACGCGCCGCGTCGCGACGATGCGATCTTGCTTCAGTCTCGAAACCTTCAGCCATTGAGCAGCTCCACATTCAGCGACAGCGAACGCATTTCCTTGACGAGGACGTTGAACGATTCCGGAATACCGGCCTCGAACGTGTCTTCGCCCCGTACGATCGCTTCGTACACTTTGGTTCTTCCCGCCACGTCGTCCGACTTCACAGTCAGGATTTCCTGCAGCGTATAGGCGGCGCCGTAAGCCTCGAGCGCCCAGACCTCCATCTCGCCGAAACGCTGGCCGCCGAACTGGGCCTTGCCGCCCAGGGGCTGCTGCGTCACGAGAGAATAAGGGCCGATCGAACGCGCGTGGATCTTGTCGTCCACCAGATGGTTCAGCTTCAGCATGTAGATGTAGCCGACCGTGACGTTGCGCTTGAACGACTCGCCGGTGCGCCCGTCATAGAGCGTCACCTGGCCGGAATCGGTCAGGCCCGCCTGGCGGAGCATGTCGACGATGTCCTTCTCCTTGGCGCCGTCGAACACCGGCGTCGAGATCGGGATGCCGGGGCGCAGATTGTCGCCCAGCTCCAGCAGCGCCGGCTCGTCGAGCTCCTTGAGGCGCTCGTCGTCGCCGTAGAACGCCTTGAGCTGCTTGCGCAGCGGCTCGTACTTGCCGTCGCGCTTCACCTTGTCGAGCGTCTCGCCGATCATCTTGCCGAGGCCCGAACAGGCCCAGCCGAGATGGGTCTCGAGGATCTGGCCGACGTTCATGCGCGAGGGCACGCCGAGCGGATTGAGCACGACGTCGACCGCCGTGCCGTCTTCCAGATGCGGCATGTCCTCGATCGGAACGATGCGGCTGATGACGCCCTTGTTGCCGTGGCGGCCGGCCATCTTGTCGCCGGGCTGCAGCTTGCGCTTCACCGCGACGAACACCTTGACCATCTTCATGACGCCGGGCGACAGCTCGTCGCCGCGGCGCAGCTTGTCGACCTTGTCGGCGAAGCGCTTGTCGAGGCGGGCCTTGGACTCGTCGTACTGCTTGCGCATGCCTTCGAGCTCGGCCATCGCCTTCTCGTTGCGCAGGCCGATCTGCCACCACTGGTGCTTGGCGATGGTGTCGAGCACCGCCTGGGTGATCTTGGTGTCAGGCGCCATGCCCTTGGGGCCGTGCGCCGCGGTCTTGCCCAGCAGGATCTCCTGCAGGCGCGCGAAGATGTTGCGCTCCAGGATCGCGAGCTCGTCGTCGCGGTCCTCGGCCAGGCGCTCTTCTTCGGCCTTCTCGATCGCCATGGCGCGCTGGTCCTTGTCGACGCCGTGACGGTTGAAGACGCGGACCTCGACCACCGTGCCGGTGACGCCCGGCGGGACGCGGAGCGAGGTGTCGCGCACGTCGGCCGCCTTCTCGCCGAAGATGGCGCGCAGCAGCTTCTCTTCCGGCGTCATCGGGGTCTCGCCCTTCGGCGTCACCTTGCCGACCAGGATGTCGCCCGCGACGACTTCGGCACCGATATAGGTGATGCCGGCCTCGTCCAGGTTCTTGAGGTTCTCCTCGCCCACATTCGGGATGTCGCGGGTGATCTCCTCGGGACCGAGCTTGGTGTCGCGCGCCTGGGTCTCGAACTCCTCGATATGGATCGAGGTGAAGACGTCGTCGCGGACGATGCGCTCGGAGATGAGGATGGAGTCCTCGAAGTTGTAGCCGTTCCACGGCATGAACGCGACGAGCGCGTTCTTGCCGAGCGCCAGCTCGCCGAGCTGGGTCGACGGACCGTCGGCGATGATGTCGCCCTTGCGCAGCAGGTCGCCCACCTTCACCAGCGGACGCTGGTTGATGCAGGTCGAGGCGTTGGAGCGCTGGAACTTCCGCAGGCGGTAGATGTCGATGCCCGGCTTGGTGGGATCGGCCTCTTCCGTGGCGCGGATGACGATACGCGTGGCGTCGACCTGGTCGACGACGCCGGCGCGGCGCGCCGAGATCGCCGAGCCGGAATCGCGCGCCACCACTTCCTCCATGCCGGTGCCGACCAGCGGCGCCTCGGGACGGAGCAGCGGCACGGCCTGGCGCTGCATGTTCGAGCCCATCAGGGCGCGGTTGGCGTCGTCGTTCTCGAGGAACGGGACGAGCGCCGCGGCGACGGAGACGAGCTGCTTGGGCGAAACGTCGATGAACTCGACCTGGTCGGGCGTGGTCATGACGAAGTTGCCGCCCTTGCGGCAGGACACGAGCTCGTCGTTCAGCCGGTTGCGGGCGTCGATCGTCGCGTTGGCCTGGGCGATGGTGTACTTCGCCTCTTCCATCGCCGAGAGGTAGATGACCTCGTCGGTGACGTGCTTGTTGTTCACCTTGCGGTACGGGCTTTCGATGAAGCCGTACTTGTTGACGCGCGCATAGGTCGCCAGCGAGTTGATCAGGCCGATGTTCGGGCCTTCCGGCGTCTCGATCGGGCAGATGCGGCCGTAATGCGTCGGATGCACGTCGCGCACCTCGAAGCCGGCACGCTCGCGGGTCAGACCGCCCGGCCCGAGCGCCGACATGCGGCGCTTGTGGGTGAGCTCCGACAGCGGGTTCTGCTGGTCCATGAACTGGCTGAGCTGCGACGAGCCGAAGAACTCGCGCACCGCGGCCGCCACAGGCTTGGCGTTGATCAGGTCGTGCGGCATGACCGTGTCGATGTCGACCGCGCTCATCCGCTCCTTGATCGCCCGTTCCATGCGAAGGAGTCCGACGCGGAACTGGTTCTCCATGAGCTCGCCGACCGAACGCACGCGGCGGTTGCCGAGATTGTCGATGTCGTCGATCTCGCCGCGGCCGTCGCGCAGTTCCGTGAGGGCCTTGAGGATCGCCAGGATGTCTTCCTTGCGCAGCGTCCGGTAGGTGTCGGGCGCGTCGAGGTTCAGGCGCATGTTCATCTTCACGCGGCCGACCGCCGAGAGGTCGTAGCGCTCGGAGTCGAAGAAGAGCTGGCCGAACAGCGTCTCCGCCGTGTCCAGCGTCGGCGGCTCGCCGGGACGCATGACGCGGTAGATGTCGATCAGGGCCTGCTCGCGGGAGTGGTTCTTGTCCACCGCCAGCGTGTTGCGGACATAGCCGCCGACCGTGATGCCGTCGACGTTGATGATGCTGATCTCGTTCTCGCCGGCTTCCAGCAGCGTGGCGATGTTCTCCGAGGTCAGCTCGTCGCCGGCCTCGACATAGATCTCGCCCGTCTCGGGATTGACCATGTCGAGCGCGGAGAAGCGGCCGAGCAGCTCGTCTTCCTGCATCGCGATCTGCTTGATGCCGTCTTCCTGCCATTTGCGCAGCAGGCGGGCGGTGATCTTCGAGCCGGCTTCCGCGATGACCTCGCCGGTCTTGGCGTTCTTCCAGTCGGCGTTGACCTTGGCGTTGCGCATCCAGCCCGGCTCGACCGGGGTGTGCCAGGAACCGTCCTTGTGATGCTTGAAGCCGATCTTGACGAAGAAGTAGTCGAGGATCTCTTCCTGCGTCAGGCCCAGCGCATAGAGCAGCGTCGTCGCCGGCAGCTTGCGGCGACGGTCGATGCGGACATGGATGATGTCCTTGGCGTCGAACTCGAAGTCGAGCCACGAGCCGCGATAGGGGATGACGCGGGCAGCGAACAGGAGCTTGCCCGAGGAATGGGTCTTGCCCTTGTCGTGGTCGAAGAAGACGCCCGGCGAGCGGTGCATCTGCGAGACGATCACGCGCTCGGTGCCGTTGATGATGAAGGTGCCGTTCTCGGTCATGAACGGAACGTCGCCCATATAGACGTCCTGCTCCTTGATGTCCTTGACCGACTTGGCGCCCGTCTCCTGGTCCACATCGAACACGATGAGGCGCAGCGTCACCTTGAGCGGCGCGGCGAAGGTCATGGAGCGCTGCTGGCACTCCTCGACGTCGTATTTGGGCTCTTCGAAGTGGTAGTCGACATATTCGAGGAGCGAGGATTCGGAGAAATCCTTGATCGGGAAGACGTGCTTGAACACCGTCTCCAGACCCTCATCCTTGCGGCTGCCTTCCGGCTTCTCGACCTGGAGGAACTGGTCGTAGGAGGTCTTCTGGACCTCGATGAGGTTGGGCATCTCCGCGACCTCGGCGATCTTGCCGAAGTATTTGCGAAGCCTTTTGCGTCCGGTGAACGAGAGGGTCATTCTTGCGTCCTTGTCGCGGCCATAATTGACCGCTTATTGGTCCGAATAATTGCAAAACCAATGGCAAACGCCACCGACCCTCCCGACGGACGAATCGTCGGGAGGGGGTGGGTTGAACGAAATATGTACGCGGGGTGGGTTCTTCAACCCTCCACGCCTCCTTTACTTGAGTTCCACCTTGGCACCGGCGTCCTCGAGCTGCTTCTTGATCTTGGCGGCCTCGTCCTTCGAGACGTCCGCCTTGACTTCCTTCGGCGCGCCCTCGACCAGGTCCTTGGCTTCCTTGAGGCCCAGGCCGGTGATCGCACGCACTTCCTTGATCACGTTGATCTTCTTGTCGCCGGCGTCGGTCAGGACGACGGTGAACTCGGTCTTCTCGACCGCGGCGGCGGCGGCAACCGGCGCGGCAGCGGCGGCGGCAACCGGCGCGGCAGCCGAAACGCCCCACTTCTCTTCGAGAAGCTTGGCGAGGTCGGCGGCTTCCAGGACCGTGAGGCCCGACAGGTCTTCAACGAGTTGTTCGATCTTCGACATTTTCTAAAGTTCCTTGGTTTGGTTGGGTTTGATGTTGATGGGTTGTCGCTACTACGCGGCGTCCTTCTCGGAATACGCGCTGATGACGCGGGCGAGCTGACCGGCCGGGGCTTGGAGAATCCCGGCGATCTTCGTGGCGGGTGCAACCAGCAGCCCCACGATCTTGCCCCTCAGCTCGTCGAGCGACGGCAGGGTTGCGAGGGCTTTGACGCCGTTCGCATCCAATGTCGTCACCCCGACCGAACCGCCGAGGATCACGAGCTTTTCGTTGTCCTTGGCGTAGGCGACCGCCACCTTCGAAGCCGCGATCGGGTCTTTGCTGTACGCAATCCCGGTCGGGCCCTTGAACAGGTGGGCGATGCCTTCAACGGCCGTTCCTTGGAGCGCGCGCACCGCCAGACGGTTCTTCGCCACCTTGAACGAGGCTCCGGCCGCGCGCATGCGGGACCGGAGATCGCTCATTTGTGCGACCGTCATGCCGGAATAGTGGGCGACAACCAGGGAGCCGGCATTCGTGAAGACGCCATTCAGCTCTTCGACGACTTCCGCTTTCTCTGCTTTGTCCACTTCTGCTCCTTTTTGTCGGCCTACCGCTTCGCGACTTGAGGCCGGGGTAGCCCGGTGGTTCGCTTGGCGCCTAGACCAACTCTCAACAGCAACCGTGGCGATCCGGCCGCTGCCCTGTGACACACAAATCCTGTCCCAGGGCTCAAACCCGAAGCGCGAGGTTGCCCTCGAATTTCGGTTCCTTCCCTGTCTGCGCTGGAAATTTAAGTCCTCGCGGACTCCAGCGGTCTCGGACAGTTCGGATCATCGCCGATCCGAATTCTTCAATTCACGCCACCTTGTCATCCCCGGCCGAGCGGCGAAGCCGCGAGGGGAAGGGGACCCAGGTGTCCAACGCCGCGCCGGTCTTTCCCACCTGGGTCCCCTTCCCTCGGTCCGCTTCGCGGACCTCGCCGGGGATGACAAGTGGTGCTGAGCGGCGGGCTAGCTCATCAGGCCTCCGCACCGCCGGCGCCGACCGAGGACAGGGCGATCTTCACGCCCGGGCCCATCGTCGAGGACAGCGACACCTTCTTCATGTAGACGCCCTTAGCGCCCGTCGGCTTGGCCTTCATCACGCTGTCGACGAAGGACTTCACGTTCTGGACGATGGCGTCCTCGCTGAAGCTCGCCTTGCCGACGCCGGCCTGGACGATGCCCGCCTTCTCGACGCGGAACTCGACCGCGCCGCCCTTGGCGTCCTTGATCGCCTGGGTCACGTCCATCGTCACCGTGCCGACGCGCGGGTTCGGCATCAGGTTGCGCGGGCCCAGGACCTTACCGAGGCGGCCGACGATGCCCATCATGTCGGGCGTCGCGATGCATTTGTCGAAATTGATCTCGCCCTTGGTCACCTGCTCGGCGAGGTCTTCGGCGCCGACGATGTCGGCACCGGCCTTCTTGGCCTCTTCCGCCTTGGCGCCCTTGGCGAACACCGCCACGCGCAGCGTGCGGCCCGTGCCGTTCGGCAGTGCGGAGACGCCGCGCACCATCTGGTCGGCATGGCGCGGATCGACGCCGAGATTGATCGACAGCTCGATCGTCTCGTCGAACTTCGCGGTCGCCCGCGACTTGATCAGCTTGACCGCGTCTTCGACGGCATAGGCCTTGTTGGCGTCGACGCCTTCGACGGCCTTCTTGTATCGCTTGGAAAGAGTCATGGCCGTTACCCCTTCACCTGGATGCCCATCGAGCGCGCAGAGCCCTCGATCATCAGCATCGCCATTTCGACATCGTTCGCGTTGAGGTCCTTCATCTTGGCCTCGGCGATCTGGCGGATCTGGTCCTTGGTGACCGTGCCGGCCGAGGTCAGGCCCGGCGACTTGGAGCCCGAAGTCAGCTTGGCCGCCTTCTTCAGATAGAAGGACGCTGGCGGCGTCTTCATCTCGAAGGTGAAGGACTTGTCCGAGAACACGGTGATGGTCACCGGGATCGGGGTGCTCTTCTCCTGGTCCTGCGTCTTGGCGTTGAACGCCTTGCAGAACTCCATGATGTTCAGGCCGCGCTGGCCCAGCGCGGGGCCGATCGGCGGCGACGGATTGGCCGCGCCGGCGGGCACCTGCAGCTTGATGTAACCGGTAATCTTCTTTGCCATTTTATCACCGCCTCCTTTGTTGCGGTTTAGCGGTTCGAACGAGGCCGAAGCCTCTCCCGCGCTTCAATCAGGTCAAACCTTCTCGACCTGGGTGAATTCCAATTCGACCGGCGTCGCGCGGCCGAAGATCGAGACCGCGACCTTCACGCGGCTGCGGTCCTCGTCGACCTCTTCCACCGTACCGGTGAAGGAGGTGAAGGGACCGTCGGCGACGCGCACCTGTTCGCCGATCTCGAAGGTGATCGTCGACTTCGGATTCTCCGCACCCTCGGTGACCTGGTTGAGGATGCGGTCGACCTCGGCCTGGCGCAGCGGCATCGGCTTGTTGTTCTGGCCGAGAAAGCCCGTGACCTTCGCGACGTTCTTGACCAGGTGATAGCAGTGGTCGGTCAGATGCGCGTGCAGCAGCACATAGCCGGGCAGGAATTTGTGCTCCGCCTTGACCTTCTGGCCGCGGCGCACTTCGAGGACTTCCTCGGTCGGCACCACGACGTCCACGATCTCTTCCTCGAGGCCCTGGAGCTTGGCCTGGCGCTTGATCTCCTCGGCCACCTTCTTCTCGAAGTTCGAGTAGGTGTGGACGATGTACCACTTGGCGTTGACGTTTACGGTCTTGGTTCCAGCTTCGCTCATCGTCTTAGCCCGCCGCGCCGATCAAGAGTTTCTCGCCATACGCGAACAGCGCATCGATGCCGAAGAAGAACACCATGGTGACGCCGACCATGATGAAGACCATCGCCGAGGTCAGCCAGGTCTCCTTCCAGGTCGGCCAGGTGACCTTCTTGCGCTCGCGATCGACCTCGCTGAAGAACGCGAGCGGATTGCTGCGACGGCGCACCGGCGCCGGCAAATCCTTGCCCGCCGCATCGGCCGTCTTTTTCGTCGCGTCTGCCATCTTACCTTCGTCTTATCCGCTTAAAATTACTGGCAGGAGTGGAGGGACTCGAACCCACGGCCTACGGTTTTGGAGACCGCCGCTCTACCAACTGAGCTACACTCCTAGATGCAGGGCTCGGGCTATCCCGCTTCGCGGGCCCTCGCCCTGCAGACTCTGGTTACAGTCCTTCCCGTTCCTCGTTCCGTCCTTTGCGTTCGGCGCTTGGACGACTTACTTCAGAATCTTGGCGACGACGCCCGAGCCGACGGTGCGGCCGCCTTCGCGGATGGCGAAGCGCAGCTTCTCTTCCATCGCGATCGGCACGATCAGCTCGACCTCGATCGACACGTTGTCGCCCGGCATCACCATCTCGGTGCCTTCCGGAAGCTTCACGATCCCCGTCACGTCCGTCGTGCGGAAATAGAATTGCGGCCGGTAGTTCGCAAAGAACGGCGTGTGACGGCCGCCCTCGTCCTTCGTCAGGATGTAGACCTCCGCCGCGAAGTTCGTGTGCGGCGTCACCGAGCCCGGCTTGGCCAGGACCTGGCCGCGCTCCACGCCCTCGCGCTCCACGCCGCGCAGCAGCGCCCCGATATTGTCGCCCGCCTGGCCCTGGTCGAGCAGCTTGCGGAACATCTCGACGCCCGTCACCGTGGTCGAGCTGGTCGGACGGATGCCGATGATCTCCACCGTCTCGCCCACCTTCACGATGCCGCGCTCCACGCGCCCCGTCACAACCGTGCCGCGGCCCGAGATCGAGAACACGTCCTCGATCGGCATCAGGAAGGGCTGGTCGATCGGACGCTCCGGCTGCGGGATGTAGGCGTCGACCGCCTCCATCAGCTTGAGGATCGCGTCGTGGCCCATCTCCTTGTTCTTGTCTTCCAGCGCCATCAGCGCCGAGCCCCGGATGATCGGGATGTCGTCGCCCGGGAAGCTGTAGGACGAGAGGAGCTCGCGCACCTCCATCTCCACAAGCTCCAGGAGCTCCGGATCGTCGACCATGTCGCACTTGTTCAGGAACACCACCAGCGCCGGCACGCCGACCTGACGCGCCAGCAGGATGTGCTCACGGGTCTGCGGCATCGGGCCGTCGGCCGCCGACACCACCAGGATGCCGCCGTCCATCTGGGCCGCGCCCGTGATCATGTTCTTCACATAGTCGGCGTGCCCGGGGCAGTCGACATGCGCGTAGTGCCGGTTCGCCGTCTCGTACTCGACATGCGCCGTCGAGATCGTGATGCCGCGCGCCTTCTCTTCCGGCGCCTTGTCGATCTGGTCGTACGCCGTGAACGTCGCCCCGCCCGTCTCCGCCAGGATCTTCGTGATCGCGGCCGTCAACGACGTCTTGCCATGGTCCACATGGCCGATCGTCCCGATGTTGCAATGCGGCTTGTTACGCTCGAATTTGGCCTTCGCCATAACCTTTTGTCCTTCGTTCTTCGTGTTCCGCTTGCGCGGGAATTCTTTGTTCGTCAGCCCCACCGGCCGGGCCGGAGTTTGGAGCGGGTGAAGGGAATCGAACCCTCGTCATCAGCTTGGAAGGCTGTTGCTCTACCATTGAGCTACACCCGCCTCAGTCGCCTTCCTTCTTCGTCTCTTCCTTCTCAGCGTCCCCAGCCGGCCTGCCTTCGCCCTCCGGGCTTCGGCGTGACAGCCTCCTCGCTTCGCGAGCGAAGGCTGGTGGAGGGGGTTGGATTCGAACCAACGTAGGCGTAGCCAACGGATTTACAGTCCGTCCCCTTTAGCCACTCGGGCACCCCTCCAATTTTCTCAACCGGTTCAACCCTTTACGCACCAACTCCGGGAGGCAAAGGAGCGCGTCCGCTTCAAGGAACGGAACGTGTCTGAATACCTTTCGGAGGGTGGGCTGCGGACCGGGGGTTATTGCCCCAGCCGGACGGGCTGTCAACAGTTTATTAGCGCGGAACAGGCATGAAAACGCCCCCGCGATCAACAGCTTGGGGGAAGGCTAACCCTGGGCCGGCGGCGGGCACAAGCGAATTGATCGCTTGACACAAGCCGATTCCCTTACTGGTTAAGGGGACTAGCTGCTCCATTGCCTGAAACGAACCATGCTTGTCATCCCGGCCGACCCGGCGAAAGCCGGGGGAGAGCCGGGACCCATCGAGCGTGATACGCGATGGGTCCCGGCTCTGCGATGCTGCCGCATCGCTTGGCCGGGATGACAAAGGTTTATCGGCTTTGACTGCGTACGGACTTCAGAGCGCCTGCGACAGCCCCACGAAGAAGCCGCGCCTCGGACCGAACTGGGGCGCGCCGACGCCCACGCCGGTTCCGTCCCGGATCTCGTATTTCGCGTCCAGCAGGTTGATCACGTCGAACCGCGTGGTCAGGCCTTTCCCGGTTCCCCAGATGTCGAAGGTTCGGGCGACCCCGAGATTGACCTGGGTGTAGTCCGGGACGTGATCGCCATTCGGTGTCAGGCCATCGCGCCGCAGGCCCGAGCCGTAGAGCAGATCGGTGCTGAAGCGGAACTCCCGCCATTGGTAGGAGGCGCCGGCTGAGACGGTGACGATCTGCTGGTGGTCCAGCGGGATGTAGTGGGTCGCGATATAGGCGAGGTCGGCCGGATCGAACTGGAACTGGCTGGAGACGATGTCGCGCCCGACCGCCCGCTCATAGGACGCATTGAGATAGGCGCTGAACGGGCCGCCATCGTCGTAATTGCTGGTGAACTCCATGCCGTATTGCCGCCCGTTGCGGTAGTTGAACGGGGTCAGGATGATCGGCGCGCCGAACTGGCCCTCGTCGATCATGTTGCGCGAGGCCTTGTAGAAGCCGTCGAGGCCCAGCGTGACGTTTTCCATGACCACCTGCTGGACACCGAGATCGTAGTAGTCGGCGCGCTCGGCCTTGGGCGTATCGTCGACATGGCTGCCGGAGGCGGCGGTGGTGCCGTCATACAGCGCGATGTCGGTCGAGCCGACCAGTTCGATCGGGGGCGGCGAGAAATAGCGCGAATAGCCGCCATGGACGGTGGTGGTGTCGGTCGGCGTCCAGACGAAGTTCACCCGCGGGCTGAGCTGGTCTTCGGAATCGAAGGCGCCGAACTGGTCGTAGCGCAGGCCGTAGTTCAGCGTCAGCGAGGGGATGATCTTCCATTCGTCCTGGACATAAAGGCTGTAGCTCCAGGCATGCTTGGTGCCGTCGTCGGCGATGGTGACCGGCGCGTCCGGCAGCGTCTGCAGGCCCGTGTTGTCGACGCCGAGGACCTGCGAAGCGGTCCGGCTCGCGATGTCGTCGGCCTGGAAGATCAGGCCGGCGCGCAGCGTGTGCGCGTCGCCGAGGTGATAGGCGCCTTCGGCCTGCACGCCGTAGGCGACGTCGCGCTTGTAGGCCGTCTGCGCGATGCCGTTGTAGAGCAGGTCGCCGACCGGATCGGGCGTGAAGAACAGGCTCGAATAGCGGCCATAGGCCGAGACCTGGATGTCCAGCGGACCGTCGGCGCGCAGATAGCTCAGGATGCCGTAATGGGTGGTCTCGCGCTGGTTCTCGTTGAGGTCGGCACTCGGAAACAGGGACTGGCCATTGGCGCTCAGTACGCCGCCCGGCCCCTGCCCGGTGATGCCGTCGACACCGCCGGGCTGCAGGCCGCGCTGGTTCGGGATCTGGAACATATCGTTCGAGGTGCCCAGGATCGCGGTCAGCGACGAGCTATCGTCGAGGATGTCCTGCAGATAGGCGAAGCCGTGCCACTGCTTGGTGCGGTCGTGCAGCGGATCGGACGAGCCGTCGGGCGACTCGATGCCCAGCGTGTTGGTCATGTAGTCGCCGGAGACGTAGTAGTTGAACGATCCCGACGAGCCGCCATAGTCGATGCTCGGCTCGATCTCGCCATGGCTGCCGCCATAGATCGACAGGTCGCCGCCCGGCTGGAACATGCCGTTCTTGGTCTGGATGTCGATGATGCCCGCAGTGCGCAGGCCGTATTCGGCGGGCAGCGCGCCGGTGATCAGCTTCAGCGAGCCGATGAAGCGCGGATCGAAGGTCTGGCCGAACACCGAGATACCTTCGGGGATGATGATGCCGTTGAGGCGGTATTGCAGGCCGTTGTGCTCGCCGCGGACGTGAAGCTGTCCGAAGGAGTCCTGCGCCACGCCGGGCGCCTGGAGCACGACCTGGTTGAGCAGGTTGTTGTCGCCGCCGGGCTGATTCTGGATGTCGGCGCTGGAGATCGAATAGGTCGAGGCGCCGGTCTGCGGCTGGATGCCGACACGGGCGGCGTCGAGCTTGGCCGCCGTCACGACGACGGTTTCGACGGTATCGGCGGCGGCGGCGGGAAACGCGGCGAGCGCCACGACGGCAGCGGTGGCCAGGAGAACGGAACGATGCATGTCACCCTCGGGATTCGGGCTCGTTTCCGCGCGAACGCATCGCGGAGCCGGAAAAGAGCCGGGAATGGGAAGCGACGGCGGGCAGCGCAGCGCTGCGCGCGGTCACGCGATCAACGGATGTCGATCAACCGAGGGGTGGAGCGCGGCCACGCCATATATGCGTGACGGCGGGAACGGCATGCGTCGTCTGGACGGCGACGGCGATGACCGAAATCGAGAGGAAGGGCAGCAGGGTGGCCGCCGCGGCCGGCGTAACGAAATGGCCGGCGCTCGCGAAGCTCTGGCAGAGCGGGCAGTTCGCCGGATCGTTCTTCGACGGCGACTTGTCCTGTCCGGGCGACGGCGCGGCCTTGCCATCGAACAGGTCGGCGAGCGCCGGTCCGCCGGACGAGGGAAGATGAATGTGAGTCTGGGTCACGAAACCCTGCAGCGCAAAGGCCAACAGGGTGAGGAACACCAGGGCGCGCGAAAGCGAGCCGCGCGGCGCGGCGCGGACCTTGGCTCTCGGGCGGTGGACTCGCGTCATGGCTGGAGCCAACCTTATTGCAGTGCAGCGGCCAAGCCAAATCCGCGTGATCGGTAAAGTTTGCGGATGTGGCACATTCGCCTATAAGCCGCGCCCATGGCACGCCCCGACCGAAAACCCGAGCGCCGCTCCGGCCCCAAGAAGCCCGAGCGCAAATTCTTCAAGCCGCAGCAGAAGCCCGAGAGCGGGCTGTGGCTTTACGGGCTGCACGCGGTCAAGGCCGCGCTGGCCAATCCCAGGCGGTTCGTGAAGCGCGCGGTCCTGACCGAACGCGCTGCCGAAGACGTGGGCAGCAAGCTTCTGGGCCGGGTGAAGCACGAGATTGCCGACATGCAGGCCGTCTCGAAGATCCTGCCGGAGAGCGCGGTGCACCAGGGCGTCGCGTTGCTGGTCGAGCCCCTGCCCCGGCGCGATCTGGATGCCATCCTCGGCGAGGTCCAGGGCAAACGCCGCGTCGTGCTGATCATGGACCAGATCACCGATCCCCATAATGCGGGCGCGATCCTGCGCACCGCGGCGGCGTTCGGGGTGAGCGCGGTCGTGGTGCAGGACCGGCACTCGCCGCCGGAAAGCGGCGTGCTGGCCAAGGCGGCATCGGGCGCGCTCGACATCGTGCCGCTGGCGGTCGTGGTGAACATCGCGCGCACGCTGGAGGAGCTCGGCAAGCAGGATTTCTGGCGCATCGCGCTGGCGGGCGACGGCGACATGACGCTGCGCGACGCGATGGACAAACGCGACGTCGCGCTGGTGGTCGGCTCGGAGGGCGACGGCATCCGCCGGCTGGTGCGCGAGCGCTGCGACGTGGCGGCCTATGTGCCGATCGATAGCGGGATGGAGAGCCTCAACGTGTCGAACGCGGCGGCGGTCGCGCTGTACGAAGTGACGCGGGGATAGCGCAAAGCCACACGCCACGGCCCCTCACCTGGCTGGCGCTTCGCGCCAGCCGTCCTCTCCCGCTTCGCGGGCGAGGATCGTCAGAACAGCGCCGCGACGACGTTCTCGCCGCCGTAATTCTCGACGAACACCAGCACCTTGTAGCCCTGTGCCAGCTGCAGATTGCCCTGCGGATCGTGCATGAACAGGCCGTCATTGCTCATCGTCGCGGTGCGGCGGTCGAAGGCGAAGCGCGGCGCCAGGCCCTTGTACTGCGCCCGGATGAGGCCGAAGAGCAGCGCCGCATTCTCGGGCGCGATGCGGATGCAGCCGGCGCTGGCACGGCTGCCGAGCTGGGTCACTTCAAGGCCGACGGCGCCGTGGATCGCCAGACCGGTCTGGTAACCGTGGTTCTCCCAGTTGAAGAACATCGCGTGCGGCATCGGCTCGTGCCACTGACCCGAGAAGTGCTTCTTGTACATGCGGTCGGGATCGAGCTGGTAATAGCCCTGCGGCGTGTAGCTCGGCTGGCGCGTGCCGTTGGCGGCGATCTCCACCTTTTCGCGGCCGGTCGAGGCCGGCCAGTTGTAGAGCATGGCGAGATTGCCGGACGCGTCCTTGCGGAACACATACATGTGCTGCGCCCAGGGGCCGTTGTCGGCTTTGCTCACATAGAGGAACAGGCTGAAATTATCGAGCATCTCATGGGTGAGGTTGTCCTTGAGACGCATCGAGATGCGCACGAGCTCGGCCGGCGCGACGGACGCCGAGGCGGCCGGCGGCGGGACGAGCGACAGCGCGGGCTCGAGATGCTGGCGCGGCGTGACCTTGACCAATTTGGCTTCATGACCGGGCAGGATCGCGACGGCTGACGCGCCCGGGGCCGCGGCGGGCGCCGGCGTAGCCGCGACTGTGGGCTTCGCGGCGGTGGGCGGTGGGACGGTCACAGCCGCGTGCCGCGACGGCTTGGCGACGGTCGCGACGTTGCGCGGCGGAACGGCCGGCGTCTCGTCGCCCCAGATCGCGGCCACGACCGCTTCGCCGGCGCGATGCATGGCCGCGACGCCGGGATCGACAACGGTGTTTCGCGTGACGTCCAGGCCCAGCGCGACGGTCTGCCGGCTGGCCTGTTCCAGCGCCGGATGGCGGTCGAACAGGATCGCCACGCTGAAGGCAGCGGCGCCCAGCAGGTAGATCGTGCTCAGTCGGCGTAGGGGCGACATGGAATCCGGAGCGGTAGCCTGAACGCAGGATAACCAAAAAACTTGGCGCTGTCCCGGTTCGGGACGCCTCCAGGTTAACGCAAGTTCAGCTTTTTGGTCGCCCGGCCGCGGCGCCGCAGGCGTCCTGCGCTTCAGGATTGCGTCGGATCGCCCGGCAACCCGGCAAAGTTGTCGATCATGACAAGGACGCGAAGGCCGTCTGCCAGCACGATGTTGCCGGCCGCGTCGTGCGCCGCGAGGCCCGCGGTGTTGGTGGTGCCGCGCGCCGTGTCGAAGGTGAAGACGGGGACCTGGCCGCGCTCCTCCGCCAGGAAGCGGTGATAGAACGCGCTCGCCTTTTCGATCGGCAGGCGGACGCAGCCGCCCGAAGCGCGGTGGCCGATATCGGCGAGCTCATGCCGGCCGATGGCCGCATGGAGCGCCACGCCGGCCATCTTGGTGCGGTAGGAATAGTTCAGGAACATCGCCCAGGGCATCTGCGCATCGTTCCACTTGGCGGAGCGTGCCATGGGGAAGAAGCGGTGGACGTCGAGTTCGAAGAAGCCGGTCGGGGTCGCGGTGAAATACTGCTCGGCGCGCTCGCGGCCCGTGGAAATGGCGAAGCTCTCCTCCAAGGCCAGCGTCCCGTCGGCGTTCTTGTGGAAGAGGAACAGGCGCTGCGCCCAGGGGCCGCTCGCCGCCTTGCTCACATAGACGAAGGTGTCGAAATAGGGCGTCAGCGGCGGCGGCAGCCTGGCCGAGATGTGGGTCGCGACGCGGCCGGCTTCCTGCGCCAGCACGGCGGGATCGGGCGCTACCGTCTGCGGCGGCAGGGGCGCGGCGGCGACGGTGCCCGGCGGCAAAGTGGCGTGCGAGACCGCGCGGGCGACGACGCGCGGGCGCGCGGCACCGCGGCGCGGTTCGGCGACCAGGACCTTGACCATCGCGACGGGCTTGGCCGGCGGGAGTGACGCGGACCGGGGCGCCGCAGCCTGCTCCGTGACAGGCGCGGGCGCACGGCCGCTGAACGCGACCGCCCAGCCCATCGCGACGGACAGGATGGCCGTGGCGGCGGCGAGACCCTTCAAGTCGAGCATAGGTGGCAGACGATCCCCGAAGCACAGCGGCCGCATCCTGCCGCAAGAGGCGGGGGCAAGGCCAGCGGCCGATGTTTACGGGGCGACCTCGACGAGTTCGGCAGGCGGTGCGTGGCTGCGGGCGAGATCGGCCTTGAGCGAGCGGCTCGCCATCCAGAAACACCAGGCGGCGACCAGCCAGGTCAGGACCGTCGAGAGCATGGCCCAGCGGATCGAATCCTCGCCGAAGACCGGGCGCAGCAGGTCGCTCTCCCAGCCGACCAGCAGCGGACCGGTGCCGAAGCCGATGATGTTGAGGGTGAAGAGCAGGAGCGCCGCCGCCTGGGTGCGCATGCGCAGGGGTGCGAGGCTCTGCACCATCGCATAGCTCGGCGCGAGATAAGCGGCGCCGTTCATCACCGGGATCAGCGAGGCGAGGATCGCGACGACGATGTTGTCGGACAGGAAGAAGAACGGAAGCATCGGCAGGGCGAAGGCGATGAACACCAGGATCACATACATGTTCCAGCGCACGTCGCGCTTGGCGAGCCAGTCGGCGAGCACACCCGAGGCATAGGTGCCGACGCCACCGACCACGCCGAACAGCCCGCCGATCAGGAAGCCCCGCATCTCGGGCGTCAGATGGAAGACGCGGGAGAAGAAGACCGGCACGAAGGAATTGCCGGCATAGCCGCCGAACGACGCCATGGCCGTGCCCAGCGCGATGTAGCGGAAGGACTTGATCGAGAGGAGGTGACGGATGCTCTGGGCGAGGTGCGGCGCCGGTCCGGTATCCGCGAGGTTCTCGACCTGGCCGCGACGCGGCTCGGGCACGGTGAAGAGGAAGAGCAGCGCGATGACGAGGCCCGGCAGGCCGGCCGCCAGGAAGGCGCTGCGCCAGCCATAGCGCTGCTCGATCCAGCCGCCGCCGAAGAAGGCGAGGAGCAGGCCGATATTGAGCCCGGTGGCATAGAAGGACAGCGCCCCCGCCCGCTCCTTCGGCTCGTAGAGGTCGGAGATGATGGAGTTCACCGAGGGCGAGGTGCCGGCCTCGCCGATGCCGGTGCCGATGCGCGCCAAGACGAGCTGGCCGAAGGTCCGTGCATAGGCCGAGACGGCGGTCATCGCCGCGAACAGCACCATGGAGACCGCGATGACGTTGCGGCGGTTGGCCCGGTCGGCGAGCCAGGCCAGCGGCACGCCGAGCGTCGCATAGAGGATCGCGAAGACCGTGCCCGACAGGAAGCCGAGATCGGCGTCGCTGAGATGGAACTCCGCTTTGATCGACGGCAGCAGCTGGTTGAGGATGTTGCGGTCCAGATAATTGATCACATAGACCAGCGTCAGCATCACCAGGATGTAGCTGCGCGAGGTACCGCCGGCGCGCGCGGCGGTGCTGATGTTTTCGTCAGACAATGCGTCCCCCGCCCTGCCCCACTTGTCCTGGCCGCAACGACGGGCCATGACAGTTTGGTTATCGGCGAGCGTAACAGAAAGCCGTTTGCGCGCGAGGGTCTATTTCTGGCCGTGACGTTCCTTCTTGCGACCCTTCACCGCGAGGTCGACGGTCAGCAGCCGGCGCTGGCCGCCGACCCGCATCTGCTCGCTGCCCAGAAGATACATCATCGCCTGATAGTCGCCGAGCGAGTCCTCGACGGCGTTGGTGAAGCCCTGGGCATCCTGCGCCTTGTTCATCTGGATCTTCGCGAAGCGCAAGGCATCGGGCGAATTCTCCGCGACCCGGCGGGCGAAGGCATAGGTCTCCGCCTCCAAGGCCTCGGGCGGAAGGACGCGGTTCACAAAGCCGAACGCATGCGCCTCCTGCGCAGAGATGAAACGGCTCTCGAAGCAGAGCTCCTTGGCCCGGCGGATGCCGATGTCCCAGGGGATCGACATGTACTCGACGAAGCCGGCGAGGAACTCGGCGGTGGCCGAGGCGAAGACGATGTCGCAGCAGGCGGCGGTCATCCAGCCGGCATAGATGCAATAGCCCTCGACCAGGGCGATGGTCGGCTTGGGGAAGTTGCGCCAGCGCAGATGAACGTCGAGGTTGTACTTCTTGAACTCGTCATAGGCCTCGATGGTGCCGGGCGCGGCGCCGAGGTTCTTGCGGTATTCGAGCGCTTCGGGCGTGCCCAGATCGTGGCCGGAGGAGAAGGTCCCACCGGCGCCACGCAGCACGACGACACGCACCGCCTTGTCGGCACCGGCCAGGGTGAAAGCGGCGTCGATCTCGTCCAGCATCCGATAGCCCAGCGCGTTGCGATAGGCCGGCCGGTTCATGGTGATGGTCGCGACCGCACCGTCGGTCGCATAGAGGATGTCCTGAAATGCCAATGTCTTCTCCCGTGTGTTCTGGAGGGAACCGTGCCGGGAAAGCCGGTCGTGGTCCATCGGGCGTTGTCGGACGGCGGCGCGTTTGCCATAAAGTCTGCCGAGCGAGGGACTTATGGCCGACATCTTCATCTCTTACGCACGCGAAGACCGCGAGTGGGTCGAAAAGCTGGCCAACGCCTTCGTGGGCGAAGGCTACAGCGTGTGGTGGGATTTCGACCTGCTGGTCGGCAAGCGCTACCGCGAGTCGATCGAGACCGAGCTGGCCAATGCCAAGGCGGCCGTCGTGGTCTGGTCGCAGCACTCGGTGCATTCCGATTTCGTGCGCGACGAAGCCGAAGAAGCCCAGCAGCGCAACATCTTAGTACCCATTCTTAAGGAAGCGGTTCGGCCGCCGGCGGGCTTCCGCCAGCTCCAGACCGCCGAGCTGTCGACTTGGTCCGGCGGCGATCTCACACACAGCGAATACCGCCGCATGATGCGCGGCGTTTCGCATCTCGTCGGCCGCCCGGCGAACAGCGCGGACAGCCATGTTGACACCGCGCCCGCACCGCCAGCGACCACGGAAATCGTGGCACCGCCGGCGCCGGTCATCGAGGCCAAGGTGCCCGAGGTGAAGCCGGTGATTCGGACCGCGCCGCCTTCACCGCCGCCCCCGCCGCAGCCGGAACGGCGCGCCGTGCCGATGTGGGCCTATATTGTCGGCGGCGTCGTCGGGGCAGTCGTCCTGCTGACGATCATCGTGGCGCTGCTGGGCAGTCCGGGACCGAAGCCGTCGACGACGTCGACCGCAGGACCGGCGGTCGCGACACCCGCGACGCCTGTCACCGCGCAGCCGCAGACGATGGCGCCGGCCGCCGCGCCCGCCGCAGCACCATCCGTTCCCGCCACACCGCCCGCCGGCGACAGCGGCGCCGACGAGGCCGGCAACAATCCGCATCACGGCAGCGCCGCGCCGGCAGCCGCCCCGACGCCGCCCCCTCCGGCGCCGTCCGGCGATGACGACAGCGGCGGCGACGTCGGCCAGACGCGCGGGCACTAATGCCCGGCAATCCCGCACAGGCGGGACTGCCGGCAAGCCTCAACCGAACTTGCCGCTCTTCGCCCAGCCTCTGGGCGGCAAGCGGCCGGCTTGGGCGCGGGCGCCGCGCCATTCCTTCAGTTCGCCCGGAGTGAAGAGACGGTTGTTCTCGTCCTTCAGACCCTCCTTCCAGGTGAAGGTGGTCGCATCGAGCAGGCCGCCATCCTTGAAGCGCTGCAGATAGACGCCCTGCCCGCGTGCCATCTCGGGCACCTCGTCGAGGCCGAAGATCAGCAGCTTGCGGTTGTCGCCGATCACCGCGACGGTGTCGCCGGAGAGGAACTTGCAGGCCTTGGCTTCGGTGCCGGTCTTCACGTTCATCACGCGCTTGCCGTTCTTGGTGAGCGCCACGGCCTCGTCCTCATGGGTGACGAAGCCGTGGCCGGTCTCGGCGGCGAGCAGCAGATTGCGGCCCGGGACATGAACGAACATCGTCACCGCGTCGGCGTCGGGCGGCAGGTCGATGAAGGCGCGGATCGCCTCGCCATTGCCGCGCCCGCCCGGCAGCTTGGAACAATCGAGCGTGAAGAAGCGGCCGTCGGTCGAGAACAGCATCAGCTTGTCGGTCGTCTGGGCGTGGATCCAGAAGCGGCCGCGGTCGCCTTCGCGGTATTTGATGCTGTCGTTCTCCTCGACGTGTCCCTTGAGCGAACGCAGCCAGCCCTTCTGCGAGTAGACGATGGTGATCGGCTCCTTCTCGACCGCCGTCGCCAGCGCCTCGGCCTCTTCGGCCAGCGCTTCGATCTTGTCGATGTGCTTGGCCTCGACGATCTGGGTGCGGCGCTTGCCGAGCTTGCTCCTGGCCCCGAACCTGGCGTCGATCGCCTTGATCTCGTCGATCAGCTTCTCGTCCTTGAGCTTGTCGGAGCCCAGCAGCTTCTTGAGGTCCTTCTGCTCGGCCAGGAGCGCGGTGTGCTCGCCGCGGATCTCCATCTCCTCCAGCTTGCGCAAACTGCGCAGGCGCATGTTGAGGATGGCTTCGGCCTGGTTGTCGGTGAGCTTGAACGCCTTGATCAGGACGGGCTTGGGCTCATCCTCGGTGCGGATGATCCGGATCACCTTGTCGAGATTGAGGAAGACCGCGAGATAGCCTTCGAGGATCTCGAGGCGGGCGGCGATCTTCTCCAGCCGGTGCGTCGAGCGGCGCACCAGCACGTCGCGGCGGTGATCGACGAAGGCCTGCAGGACCTCCTTGAGGCTCATGACCTTAGGCACGGTGCCGTGGTCGAGCACGTTCATGTTGAGCGGGAAGCGGCTTTCCAGGTCCGACTGGCGGAAGAGCTGCTCCATGAGGATCTCGGCCTCGACGGTGCGGCTCTTGGGCGTGATGACGATGCGGATGTCCTCGGCGGACTCGTCATGGACGTCGTCGAGCAGCGGCAGCTTCTTCTGCTCCAGGAGCTCGGCGATGCGCTCGATCAGCTTGGACTTCTGGACCTGGTAGGGAATCTCGGTGACGACGATCTGGTAGACGCCGCGGGCACCCTCTTCCTTCTTCCACCGGGCGCGGACGCGGAAGGAGCCGCGGCCGGTGCGGTAGGCCTCCGCGATGGTCTCGGCGCCGTCGATCAGGATGCCGCCGGTCGGGAAGTCGGGGCCGCGCACGATGTCGGACAGCGTCTTGTCGCGGGTGTTGGGGTTGTCGATGAGCTTCTTCAGCGCCTCGCAGAGCTCCCCGACATTGTGCGGCGGGATCGAGGTCGCCATGCCGACCGCGATGCCGGACGAGCCGTTGGCCAGCAGGTTGGGGAAGGCGCCGGGCAATACGACCGGCTCTTCGTCCTGGCCGTCATAGTTGGGGCGGAAATCGACCGCGTTCTCGTCGAGGCCGTCGAGCAGCATCGCCGCGACGTCGGTCATGCGCGCTTCGGTGTAACGGTAGGCGGCGGGGTTGTCGCCGTCGATATTGCCGAAATTGCCCTGGCCGTCGACCAGCGGGTAGCGCGTGGAAAAATCCTGCGCGAGGCGAACCAGCGCGTCGTAGATCGCCTGGTCGCCATGGGGATGGAACGAGCCCATCACGTCGCCGACGATCTTGGCGGACTTCTTGAAGGCGGAGGTCGAGTCGAGGCGCAGCAGCCGCATGCCGTAGAGGATGCGGCGGTGGACGGGCTTGAGCCCGTCGCGCGCATCGGGCAGCGCCCGCATGGTGATGGTGGAGAGCGCGTAGGCGAGGTAGCGCTCGGCGAGCGCCTTGCCCAGCGGTTCGGGGCGGATGTCGTCTTTGATGTCTGCCATGGTGTCGTTCTTTGCGATTTCACACACGAAAACAAGTTGTCATGGCCCGCGAATGCGGGCCACCCAGTTGGGTTCTACACGCATGCCGCAAGTTCGCGGTACCAGCTCGCGACACAAGCTGTATCGGTGCTCTACGATCACCTGGGTGGCCCGCATTCGCGGGCCATGACACCGTGGAACTACGAGGAAATGGACCCGGTTGCAGCCTACGTCGATTCGCGGCGCGTCATCTCGTCGAGGCGCAGGCGCGCCGGCGGCATTGCCTTGCCATGGGGCGACAGGACGCGCTCCAGCAGGAAATGTCCGGTGAGTTTCAGGCCCGCCGCGACATCGGCGGCATCGGGCGTCGCGTTCTGGGTCGCCAGCAGAAAGCCGGGCAAGGTCAGAAGCCGCTCCTTGTAGGGCGCACCCGCGGCGCGGGAGACCGCGCGACCGCTGCGCGGGCTGACATAGACGAGGTTGTCGGTGTCGCCGGTCGAGGCGCAACGCGTGAGGTCGAGGCCGAAGCCGAGCTCCTCCAGCACGCCGGCCTCCCAGCGCACGAACAGCGCGCCCCAATGGGCGATCCCGTCGGCCTGCATGGCGTCGAGCAGGATGTTGGCGGCTTCGAACACCGGCGCGTGGGCCTCGCGCTCCGGCAGCGCGGCGGCGGCGACGGCGGTGAAGGCGTTGAGACCGGCGAGCGCCTCGCGGCTTTCCAGCAGATCGCCGGCGCGGGCCTTCACGGGCTCGGCGGTGAAATTGCCCAAATGCTCGTTGAGCCGCGCGCGCCAGTGCAGATGGATGCTGTTGCCGGGCTGGAGCACGGGCTTGGCGCGCCGCGAGGCGCCGCCGCGCACCAGGCCGAGATGGCGGCCATGCTCGCGGGACAGCACTTCGAGGATCGCGCTGGTCTCGCCGTGCGGGCGGGTCGAGAGGACGATGGCGGCGTCGGTCCATTCCATGGGCTCAAGCCATCTGCGAGACGGCCTGGACAATAACAACATCGTTGTCATCCCCGGCCGAGCAGTGCGTCAGCACTGCGAGGGGAAGGGGACCCAGGTGGTGGATTCGGTGTTGGTATCGAGAGCAAAACACGAAATTTCTTTCGACATCGTCCGCGATGCGCCGCCTGGGTCCCCTTCCCTCGCACTGCGCTACGCGCAGTGCTCGCCGGGGATGACAGCGGTGTGTTACTCGTCAGGAGGGTACTCCAATCCCATCTCTTTGTAATGCTCGCGCTGCTCGGCCCAGTCCTCGCGGACCTTCACGAACAGGAAGAGGTGCACGCGGCGCTCGAAGAGCTCTTCCATGTCCTTGCGGGCCATCTCGCCGATCAGCTTGATGGTCTGGCCGCCCTTGCCCAGCACGATCGCCTTCTGGCCCTCGCGCTGGACATAGATGATCTGATCGATCTTCACCGAGCCGTCCTTGCGCTCCTCCCATTTCTCGGATTCGACGGTCGAGGCATAGGGCAGCTCGTCGTGGAGGCGCAGATAGATTTTCTCGCGGGTGATCTCGGCGGCGAGGAGGCGCGAGGGGATGTCGGCGGCCTGGTCGGCGGGATAGAGCCAGGGACCCTCCGGCATCCGCTTGGCGACCCAGGCCATGAGATCGGCGACGCCGTCGCCCTTGAGGGCGGAGATCAGGAAGACCTCCTCGAAGACGCCTTCGGCGCTGAGCTGCTGGACCAGCGGCAGAAGGTCGGTGCGCTTCATGCCGTCGATCTTGTTGAGCGCGAGCGCGGCCTTCCGGTTGCCGGTCTTCAGCGCTTCGATGATGGCATGCGTGTCGTTGGCGGCATGGCCCCGGGGATTGGCGGTCAGCTCGGCGGCATCGACCAGGAGCACGACGGCATCGGCATCCCCTGCCCCGGCCCAGGCGGCGTTGACCATGGCGCGGTCGAGGCGGCGGCGCGGCTTGAAGATGCCAGGCGTGTCGACGAACACGATCTGGGTCTCGCCGGCCATCGCGACGCCGCGCACCGCCATGCGGGTGGTCTGCACCTTGGGGCTGACGATCGCGACCTTGGAACCGACCAGTGCGTTGACCAGCGTGGACTTGCCGGCATTGGGCGCGCCGATGATCGCGGCGAAACCCGCTTGCGTGGTCATGCTTCGCGAACTTTCTCTAGCATCTTCTTGGCGGCATCCTGCTCGGCTTCGCGCTTGGAGCGGCCTTCGCCGGCGAGGGATTCGAAGCCGCCGAGGCGGACCTCGATGACGAAATGCGGCGCATGGTCCGGACCGTCGCGCTTGACCAGCGCATAGACCGGCGCGCCGGCATTGCCTTTGCGGGCCTGGGCCCATTCCTGCAGCATGGTCTTGGGATCGCGCATGTCGCTGCTCAGCGTCGCGAAGGTCCCGGTCCAGTAGCAGTCGATGAAGCGGCGCGCCGCGTCCATGCCGCCGTCCTGATAGAGCGCCGCGATGATGGCCTCGCAGGCGCCGGCGAGGATCGCGGCCTTGTTGCGGCCGCCGCTGCTCGATTCCGAATTGGCGAGGATGAGATGCGGCCCAAGCCCGGCGGCTTCGGCGGCCCGGGCGCAGGCGTCCTGGCGGACCAGCGCGTTGTATTTGAGCGCCAGCGCCCCTTCGGCATCGTCGGGATAGCGGGCATGCAGGGCTTCGGCGACGACCAGGCCGAGGACGCGGTCGCCGAGGAATTCCAGCCGCTCGTTGGAGATCACGGCATCGGCGCTGGAATGCGTCAGGGCGCGCTTCAAGAGGTCGCGGTCGGCGAAGCGATGGCCGAGACGCGCTTCGAGGTCAGTCGACGAAGGTGAACATCCGGCTGAAGCGGATGGCGCCCGGCCATGTCCAGGGCTCGTACCAGATTGCGCTGTCATCGATGGAGAGGAATCGGAGTTCTGCCCGGCCTACGAGGTTTTCGGAGGGAACATAGCCCACATCGCCGCGGCTGTCGTCCGACTCGTCGCGGTTGTCGCCCATCATGAAATAGTGCCCGGCGGGCACCACGAACACGCCGGTGTCGTCGTATTCCGACGGGCCCTTGTCGAGCGTGAGATAGGTTTTACCGCCCGGCAAGGTCTCGCGGTATTGCGGCGTGCGCACCGCGAGGCCGAAGGCATCGGTCTCGACGAGATCGTCGACGCGCTGCTTGGGAACCGGCTTGCCGTTGAGCCAGAGCACGCCGTTCTTCATCTGGATGCGGTCGCCCGGCAGGCCGATCAGGCGCTTGATGTAATCGGTCGAGTTGTCGCCCGGGAACTTGAAGACCACGACGTCGCCGCGATGCGGGATGCGCTCCAGCACCCGGCCCGGGCCGTTGAACAGGCTGCCGAGCGGCCAGCCGCCCTGCGGCCAGGAATAGCGGCTGTAGCCGTAGGAGAACTTCTCGACGAACACGAAATCGCCGACCAGCAGCGTGGCGCGCATCGAGCCCGACGGGATGTTGAAGGGCTGGAACAGGATGGTGCGGATCACCAGCGCGATCAGCAGGGCGTAGAAGATCGTCTTGGCCAACTCGATCCAGGAATCGTAGGGACCGGCCGGTCCGGGCGCGGCTTCGGGCTCCGGCGGTTCGACGGCGGCGGGCGGTGCGACACGGGGGGCCGCGGGCGGGGCCGGCTCCTGGGTCAGCTCGTCGATGAGCTTTTCGGGGTCGTCGTCGGACATGGCGGGTCTTTTCTAGCGCGGAGGGCGGGACGTCAAGGCGGCGGCGGTGTCTTGCTTAAGGCGCCGGCACGGCCGAGATGATGACGATCGCCTGGGCCAGCGGGAAGTCGTCGGTGATGGTGAGGTCGATCTGGGCGGTGTGGCCGGGCGGCGTCAGCGCCTGCAGCCGCTTCAGGGCGCCGCCGGTGAGCGTCATGCTGGGCTTGCCGCCCGGCAGGTTCACCACGCCCATGTCGCGCCAGAAGACGCCGCGGCGCAGGCCGGTGCCGAGCGCCTTGGAGCAGGCTTCCTTGGCGGCGAAGCGCTTGGCATAGCTGGCGCTGCGCTGGGCCCGCTTGTCGGATTTCTCGCGCTCGAGCGGGGTGAAGATGCGGCCGAGGAAACGCTCGCCGAAGCGCGCGATGGATTTGTCGATCCGCCGGATGTCGATGAGGTCGGAGCCGAGACCGATGATCATGCCGCTGCTCCGCGCCGGATTCCGTTGAGGATCAGAATAGCGCCAGCGATCACCCAGAGAAGCCCGAAGATCGTCACGATGGCGCCGAGGCCGCGGGTGGCCGCGGCCGACAGGCCGATCACGAGCCGGGGATGGCGCTGCGCCAGCAGACCGGCGGAGCCGCCATTGTAGAGCGCGACCGCGTAGCGGTGGCCCGCTGCGGCGGTGAAGTGACCCAGCTCGTAGAACAGCGGCAAGCGGTCGGAACCGTCCGACGGCTTGGCGCGGACCGTCCTGGGACGGGGCGCGGCGTCGGGCGCGAACAAAGCGGCCTGCCGCGCATGCCAAGCGCTCCAGTCGGTATGGCCCTGGGAAATCTTGGTGCTGCCGTCGCTGACGCTCCACGCGAGGTCGATCACCGGATCGGCATGCGGACAGAGCGCTTCGGCGCCCGGCCGTCCGGTCAGGCAATCGAAATCGGTGTCCGCCGCGTCGGTGTGATCGAAGACCAGCCAGGCCGAATACGGCCCCGGGATCGTCACCGCGAAGGGCGGTGTCTGGATCTGGCCGGCTTTGGCCAGCGCGAGCGGCATGGTGAGCGGCGTGGTGTGTTCCGGCGTGTAGCGCCATTCGAGCGCTGCGACCGCGCCGATGCCGATCACGGCGAAGAGGCCGCCGAGGATGAACAGGCCGCGGCGCGGCAGGGCACGGCCGGCGAAGAGCGCGAAGCCGAGCGCGGCGGCGGGGACGAGGAGCCAGGTCCACATGCTCAGCGCCGCGCCTCGTCCATCAGGCCGCGCATGCGGCGGATCGCGGCATCGAGCCCGATGAAGATCGCCTCGCCCACCAGGAAGTGACCGATGTTGAGCTCGCGGATCTGCGGGATGGCGGCGATGGGCTTGACGTTGTCATAGGTCAGGCCGTGGCCCGCGTGAATCTCGAGGCCGAGCGCGGCGCCATAGGCGGCGGCTTCGCGCAGGCGGTCGAGGATGCGCTCCTGCTCGGCGCCGGCGGCGTTGGCATAGGCGCCGGTGTGGAGTTCGACGACGGGGGCGCCCAGATCCTTCGCCGCATCGAGCTGCGCGCGGGATGGCTCGATGAACAGCGAGACGCGGATGCGCGCGGCGGCGAGGCTGCGGACCAGGGGCGCCAGATGGTTGTGCTGGCGCGCCGCGTCGAGGCCGCCCTCGGTCGTCACCTCCTCGCGCTTCTCCGGAACGATGCAGGCGGCGTGCGGCTTGGCATTGAGCGCGATGACATGCATCTCGTCGGTCGCGGCCATTTCGAGATTGAGCGGGATGGTCAGCTCCCGCGACAGCCGGCCGATGTCGTCGTCGGTGATGTGGCGGCGGTCTTCGCGCAGATGCGCGGTGATGCCGTCGGCGCCGGCGGCGGCCGCGGCGAGCGCCGCGCGGACGGGATCCGGATAGGCACTGCCCCGCGCCTGCCGCACGGTGGCGACATGATCGATGTTCACACCCAGACGCAGATGGCTCATGACAGATCCTTGTGGGCGCGCGCGGCGATGGCGCGCAGCTTGAGAAGAAGATAGCCGTGGCGGACGAGGGCGTGGACATAGCCGCGCAAAGCCCTGGCGCGGGCCGTATGGGCGCCGTGGGTCAGGGCGTTGGCGTTGCCGGGCTTCGCGCCGGGGCGGTTGCGTTTCTTCCTTTTGCGTCCAGTACTTACCACACTTTCGGCAATATAATTGTTTTGCTTGCGCGCGGCGTTGCGGCGGTGCCGGGGCTGTCGCAGATGCGCCGCGGCGATGGCGGGCGGGAAGGGAAAGGAGTCGCGGTCTGATCTCATGCGCGAGAGTGTACGACGGTTTTGGCGGGCGGGGATAAGTTCGGATGCATATCGCGCAAACGCGCGGCGCAGGGCGGGGTTCGGCGGGCCGCTGCGCCGGCTTGTCCACGCAGGCTCTTGTCGTCTCCGGCCGAGCGCCGTTCAGAAACACTCCATGCGATTTCCCGGGCCCCGGATGGAGCGCAGGCGGCCGTCCTGCGCGGTCCAGTTCAGCTCGAATGTCTTGGTGCAGGCATAGCTGACCGACCAGCGGTAGACGGCGCGATGCCCCGCGGGGTCGACCGTGAAGCCGTCGGCGCGCAACGAGACGATCATGTCGCGCTCGCGTATGCCCACCGGAAAGCGGTCGCGCAGCGCGAGGTCGGCGACCAAGTCGTAGAGACCCGCCACGTTGCGCCAGCGCGGCGGAGGATGGCCGGTGCCGCCGGCCATCACCAAGACCAGGAACGCCGCGAAGCTGAGGATGGCGACGGCGAAGCTCCCGAGCACGGCCACGAAGCGCACGCCGCCATGGACGCCGCGATCGAACAGGCCGAACGCCCAGGCCATGAACAGCGCGAAGACCGGGCAGGCCGCGAGGTCGAACAGCAGAACGCCGAACAGAAGAAGGCGCCCCGTCAGGATGTGCCAGAGCAGAAGCGCGACGAAGACCGTGGCGAACCACAGCGGCACGCGCCACCCGAGGCCGCGTGGACCGCCGGGCGGGAGATCGGCGGCGGAGGGCAGGCCGTTCGGCAGGGAATCCTGAAGCATCGCGCGCGCCCCTCCAGCGGGTGGTGCCGTGGAAGGAGATGGGACGGCGGAAGGCGTAGCGCAAGAGGGCGATGGCCGGTGTCGCGGCTGGCGCAACGCACCACACTTGTCATCCCCGGCCGAGCACTGCGTTAGCAGTGCGAGGGGAAGGGGACCCAGGTGCTAAGGCTACCCAGGTTTTGACGCCTGGGTCCCCGTACGCTGTCGCTACGGGGTCCCTTCGCGCTCGCTTCGCTCGCACTCAGCCGGGGATGACAGCGTGGTTAAGCTGGCGCAGGCGGCGGCTTCACGTCGACGTTGTGATAGGCGGCGATCCACCATGTGCCGTCCTGCTTGACCAACACCTGCAGGAGCCTGGTGTGGAGCGCGCCGTCGGGGCTTTGGGTGCCGGGTGGGAGGGCCTTGAGGCCTGAGACCACGGCCTCGGTATCGACCACAGCCACGTCCGGGCGCAGGAAGCGCAGATGGGCGATGCGCTGGCGCAGGCTCGTGCCCTTGAAGACGGTCGCGAAGATGCGCGTGTGCTGGGTCTCGAAAGCGGCGTGGCCGGTGAAGACGGCACCGAAGATATTGGTAAAGACGCAATCGGTGAGCACCGCCTTCGAAAAGGCGGCGGCGTCGCCGCGCGTCCAGGCGTCGTCTTCGGCCTGGATCAACGCTTCTATGGCGGCGCGGTCGGACGGATCGTCGGACATCAGGCCAGTCCCCTGCTCCCGGGCTTCACCGCGGGGATATTGCGCAAATGCGGCGGGAGCTTGTCGGCGTCCCAGGCGGGGACCTTCAGCGTGGTCAGCGCCACCAGCTTCACGCCGGTCTTGGCCTTGCCGTTGGAGCGGTCGATCAGGCAGGCCACCGCGACCGGCTTGCCGCCGGCGTGCCTGATCGCCTCGATGCATTCGCGGCTGGAGACGCCGGTGGAGATGATGTCCTCGACCACCAGCACGGGCTGGTTCTTGGTGAGCTGGAAATTGCGACGGAGCTGGAATTTTCCGTCGACCCGCTCGACATACATCGCGGGCAGGCCGAGCTGGCGGCCCATCTCATAGCCCGGAACGATGCCGCCGACGGCGGGCGAGACGATGGCCGTGAAGGGCGTCTTCACCTCTTCGCGCACCTTGGCGGCCAGTGCCTTGCACAGCTTGGCGGTGCGCCTGGCGTCCTGGAAGACCAGCGCCTTCTGCAGGAACATGTCGGAGTGCAGGCCGGACGAGAGGATGAAATGGCCCTTGAGCAGGGCGCCGGCTTTCTCGAATTCGGAGAGGACTTGTTCGGGGGTCATGTTTCTTCTTCTAAATCCTGCCATTTCAAAATGTCATGGCTCGCGAATGCGGGCCACCCAGTTGAGACCGGATCGGCTGCGACATTTGGAGCGCAACCCGCCTTGCGAGGACAGGATTTGTATCACCTGGGTGGCCCGCATTCGCGGGCCATGACACCGGAGAAACCCTCGCGCCAGCCCGCAGCTATCTCTCGTAGTAGTAATAGCAGGCGACCAGCGTCGTCGCATCCTTCGGGTCGTCCTGCATCAGGGTGACGGTGCGCTTCTCCGAGATCTGGAGCTCGCAGCTCGTCATGCCCTCTTCCGTCGCGCAATGCGCCAGCGGCCTGCCGAGGTTTTGTTCGATGGCCTTGCGCGCCGCATCGAACGGCGCAGCGACGAGAACGGAGATGCCGACGCCCATGCCCACACTGTTGGGATAGAGCTGCAGGACCGGCAAGCCCGCGACCGTGCTGCGCGTCCTGGGCAGGACATAGGCGTCGTTGCCATGGGCCGCATAGCCGGCATGCAATTGCGCGGCGAAGCGCGGCAGGCGTGGATCGCCCGCCGTCTGCCAGTCGAGCCAGGAGTCCCGGCAGGTGACCATGCGCGTGAGGGCCGCATCGTCGGCCGCGGGCGAAGCGGCTGCGGCTGCGGATAGCAAAGCGAAGCCGAGGGCGCAGAGGATTCGATTGCGGGTCATGGCGCGATCCCCGGGGTGCAGTGACATTCTAGCATGGGATGGCATCTCCCCACCTCGCCTCCGGGGAGGTGAAACGGAGATCAGGCGGGTGCGCCTTCCTTTTCGCGCACCCGGTCCACGCTCTCCACCGCCGCGTTCACGCGCAGGGCGCCCAGGATGTTCTGCAGATGGGCGAGGTCGCGGACCTCGATGTCGACGGTGAACTCGAAGAACAGCGGGTTGCGGTTCGTCACCTTCATGTTGTGGATGTTGCCGCCATTGTTGGCGATCACGCTCATCACCGCCGCCAGCGAGCCCGGCGCGTTCTTCACCCGCACCGCCACGCGCGCGACCGAGGGACCGCTCTCCGCGGCGTGGGTTCCCCAGGCGACGTCGAGCCAGTCTTCCATCGAATCCTGGGCCTTCTCGAGCTCGGCGCAGTCGATGGTGTGGATCACGGCCCCCTCCCTCGGGACCATCAGCCCGACGATGCGGTCGCCGGGCAGCGGATGGCAGCACTGGCCGAGCTTGTAGGCGATGCCCTCGGTCAGGCCGCGGATCGAGATCGGCTTCTTGGCGTTGGGCTCGGCGAAGGCGGCGCGCTTGCGGCTTTCCGGATCCTTCTTGAGCTCGGGGAAGACCGCGTCCAGCACCTCATGGCCGCGCAGGGCGCCGCGCCCGACTTCGGCATAGACGTCCTCCGCCTTGCCGGCATGCAGCTTCTTGGCGACGCCGGTGATCGCCTTCTCGGTCAGCTCGGCGCCTTCGTCGGCGAAGACCTTCTTGAGGATGTTGCGGCCGAACCTGATGTGCTCGTCGCGCTGGGCGTGGCGCAGGAAGCGGCGGATCTCGGCACGGGCCCGGCCGGTGACCACGAACTGCTCCCACAGCGGCGACGGGGTCTGTTCCTTGGTGCGGATGATCTCGACCTGGTCGCCGTTGCGCAGCGGCGTGTGCAGCGGGACGTGCACGCCGTTGACCTTGGCGCCGACCGTGGTGTTGCCGATATCGGTGTGCAGCGTATAGGCGAAGTCGATCGGCGTGGCGCCGCGCGGCAGCGAGATCAGGTCGCCCTTGGGCGTGAAGCAGAAGACCTGGTCCTGGTACATCGAGAGGCGCGAATTCTCGAGGAAGTCCTCGGCATTGTCGCGCTCGAGCAGGTCGACCATGTCGCGCAGCCAGCCATAGGCGCGGTCGTCGCCCTCCGAGGCGACATGCTCGCGGTAGCGCCAATGGGCGGCGACGCCGCGCTCGGCGATGTCGTGCATTTCCTGGGTGCGGATCTGGACCTCGACGCGCTGCTTCTCCGGGCCGATCACCGTGGTGTGGATGGAGCGGTAACCGTTGGTCTTGGGCGTCGAGATGAAATCCTTGAAGCGGTCCGGTACCATCTGCCAGGTGGTGTGCAGCACGCCCAGCGCGCGGTAGCAGTCGTCCTCGCTGCGCACGATGACGCGGAAGCCGAAGATGTCGGAGAGGGATTCGAAATTGAGCTGCTTGACCTTGAGCTTGCGCCAGATCGAGAAGGGCCGCTTGGCGCGGCCATAGACCCAGGCCTCGATGTTGTGCTCGGCGAGCTTGCGCTTGATCTGGTCGGCGATGCGGCCGATGCGGTCGCCCGAGGTCTCGCCCAGCCGCGCCAGGCGGGTGACGATGGAGTTGCGCTCCTCCGGGTTGAGCTCGGCGAAGGCGAGGTCTTCGAGCTCCTCGCGCATGGTCTGCATGCCGATGCGGCCGGCGAGCGGGGCGTAGATGTCCTGCGTCTCCTGCGCGATGCGCAGCCGCTTCTCCGGCTTCTTGATGAATTGCAGGGTGCGCATGTTGTGCAGGCGGTCCGCGAGCTTGACCAGCAGCACGCGGATGTCGCTGGTGATCGCGAGCATCAGCTTGCGGAAATTCTCCGCCTGCTTGGTGCGCTCGCTGAAGAGCTCGAGCTGGCTGAGCTTGGTGACGCCGTCGACCAGGTTGGCGATCTCCTCGCCGAAATTGGCCTTGATGTCGTCGAAGGTCGCCAGCGTGTCCTCGATCGTGTCGTGGAGCAGCGCGGTCACGATGGTGGCGACGTCGAGCTTGAGGTCGGTGAGGATGGCGGCGACTTCGAGGGGATGGGCGAAATAGGGATCGCCGGAGGCGCGGAACTGCTTGCCATGCGCCTTCATGGCATAGACATAGGCCTTGTTGAGCAAGTCCTCGTCGGCTTCGGGGTCATAGGCCTTGACCCGGTCGACCAGCTCGGTCTGGCGCATCAGGCGGCGCTTGGCCTTCGGGGCCGCGGGCGCAGCCGTCGCCGCCGGGGCAGAAACGATCTGCTCCGCAACCTCGGTCTCCGGCGCGGTCGGCGTGCTCATGCACACAATATAGGCGTGGAAATCGTCGATGCGGAAGAAATGTGTCTTCGCGCGCGCGGGGGAGGATGTGATCGCCGGTCCATCAAACGAAAAAGGCCGGGCTTGCGCTCCGGCCTTTTGATGTCTTGCTTGTAGCTGTCCCCTTCACCATCCGCTGCGCGGTGGAGGCGTGGGACGGAACTACTCTTCGTAGTCGGCTTCCGGTTCGGGCTGCGGCTCGGCGCGGCGCTGGGCCTCGCTGGTGAGCGCGCGGAGCAGTTCTTCCTCGGTCACCTGACGGAAGGCGGCATCCTCGCGCACGTCTTCGGAAGGCTGCGCCTCGGGCTCGTCGACATCGGCATGCTTCTGCATGCTCTTGATGTAGTCTTCCTTGGCTTCGTCCGGCTTGATCTCCTTGGCGGCGATCTCGCGCAGGGCGACGACGGGGTTCTTGTCGCGGTCGCGGTCGACCAGCGGCTCGGCGCCGCCGGAGAGCTGGCGGGCGCGGAACGCCGAGATCAGCACCAGATCGAAGCGGTTCGGGACCTTGTCGACGCAATCTTCAACGGTAACGCGAGCCATGGAAATCCTTGTCTTTCAAGGCTTTAGCCGCGCGGAGGGCGCAAAGCGGGCCAAAACCGGTCAGAAGGCCGCGGAACCTATAGATTGTGCGGCCGCGAGGCAAGGGCAGCGAATCCGGCGGTCAGATTTCGGGGTCGGCGGGTGTGGGACGCAGACCCGTCTTGAGGTATTCGGTGCGGGCGTCCTGACGCATCTCCGATGCCATGATCGCGAGCCGCTCCGCGGTGTGATGGTCCATCTCGGGGTGCTGGCGAATGGTCTGCGCCAGCGATTCCAACTCCTTGGCCATGCGCTCATAATCCCTCGACGTAAAGCGCGCGTTCGGCAACATCTGCTCGGTTCCGATGGAGGTGCAATATCCCAAAGGTAACTCGCCAGTAACGATAAAGCCGCATGCCGGACCGCGGCACCTGCTATTTCGGCCAGAGAATGATCTGGGTGCAGCGGAACAGCGCCATCAGCTTGCCGGTCGCTTCGGCCGTCAGCTCCGCGTCCCAGACCTGCGTCGTGCGGCCATTGTGCACGCGCCGGGCCTCGCACAGGACATGGCCTTCGCGGATCGTGCTCATGAAGTTGCTTTTGAGCTCCGCCGTCGTGAAGCCGCTCGCGCCTTCCGGCAACGTCGTGCCGTAGGCGCAGAGCGTATCGGCGAGCGCGATGAGCGCCGGCGCGAAGAGGAAGCCGATCGGCGCGATCAGCGCGGGCTTGGCTTCCATGCGGGCGCGCATCAGGCCGTGCTCGGCATGCGTCACCACCATTCCGACCATCCCGGGCAGGCGGTCCTGATTCACCGCGTTGAGCCGGGCGACCCAGGCTTCGTCGTTGGACATCCGTGTTCTCCCCTCGTCGTCGGGGCGCGGCCCCCTCCGTCGCGCCCGAAAGCTATTGCGACGCCTTGTGCTGCGCCAGCAGCGGCTGGATGCGGGCCCACATGTGCCAGGCGCGCGACAGGCCGCGGGCGGCGACGAACAAAAGACCCGCATTGGTAAGCAGGGCGAGGCTCGCGCCATGCTGGACCGCGAGTTGGCTCATGCCCTTGCCGGACGGCACCTGCATCACATAGTCGAGCGCGAAGCGGGCACCGAATACCGCCACCGTCACCGCGGTGCCGAACAGCGAAGGCTGGCTCATCACCGTGCCGGTCTTCTCGTCCAGCGTGAGCTCGATGTGCTGGGTGGTGAACCAACCCAGCACGCCGCCCGCGACGACGACCGCGGCGTAGATCGCCAGCGTGAGCGGGTCGGGCGCCTTTGCATGCGAGAGCGAGGTCAGCACCAGCAGCGTGATGATCGCGGGATAGACCCAGAGGCGGTTCGGCTTGATCCGAGTGGGCTTCATGCCGCGGCGGACGATAAGGAGGAGCGCGAGACCGGGCGGCAGCAGGGCGGTGTAGTCGGGCATGACGGGTCCATGGCAAGGGCGGCCGGACGCTAGAGGGAAATCGCCGCAAAGGGAATCGGCGAGTCGTTCGGCGGTACGCGGCCATGCAAGCCGCGATGTTTTCATGGAAAGCCGCGTTCCAACGGCCTAGCCTGCCGCGACACGCCATGCAGGGGAACGGGATGACACAGCGGCTCGGTCTGGTTCTTTCGGCGCTGCTCGCCACGGGCCTCGCGGCGCAGGCTGCGCCACATGGCTGGAAACATTACACCGATGCAATGCTCGGCTATACCATCGCCTATCCGCCGGGCTGGAGCATCGACACGCATTATGTCTCGGCGGCGCTTGGGCCGGATCGCGAGATCCACGGCGTCGCGTTCACCATTCCGGCCGGGACGGCGGCGGGCACGAATCTCGGCACGGACAGCAAGCTTTCGGTCGAGAGCCTGCCCGGCTCCGGCTGCCAGCCTTCGCAGTTCGTCGATCCGGCGGACGATGTCCACAGGGTGCATGCCGATGGGCGCATCTATACGGCGGCGACGAGCGAGGACGCCGGCGCAGGCAATCGCTACGAGACGCAGATCTTCGTCATCGACGGAACTTCGCCCTGCGTCGCGGTGCGGTATTTCATCCATTCGGCGGCCATCGGGAATTTCGATCCGGGCACGGTGAAGGCGTTCGATCGCGCCGGCCTCCTCGCCGCGTTCGACCGCATCCGCGCGACGCTCACGCTCGGGAAGTAAGTCTTTCGATCTGCCGTTCCGGCAGCGCATCGATCAGCGAGCGGACGGTCTGCCCGGTCGCGGGATGGATCCAGTCGGGCGCAACGTCGGCGAGCGGCACGAGCACGAAAGCCCGCTCCGCGATGCGCGGATGCGGCAGGACCGGCGGCCCCTGCTCAACGCGCCCGTCATAATCGAGCAGGTCGAGGTCGAGCGTGCGCGGCGCGTTGCGGCGGGAACGGACTCGCCCGAAGGCAGTTTCCGTAGCGTGGAGGAGTTCCATCAAGACGTCCGGCGACAACGCCGTATGGATATGAGCAACCGCATTGACGAAAGGGGGATCGGACGCATCCGGCCAGGCAGGCGTTGCGTAGTACGGCGAAACGGAAACGACGGCTACGCCACGCTGTGCGAGCGCCCGTAAAGCCGCATCCAATGTTAGCGCTGGCATGCCGTGCTGCGAGCTGAGATTTCCGCCGAGCGCAATGAGGATCATCTGTCGATTCCACTGTTGCGGAGCGTGACTGTTGGACTAGAAGAACACTGGGCGAGCGGGGGACTATTGCCGGTTCGGCCTTTACTTGGATAGGAGTACATATGTTGTTCTACCCCCAGGAAAAGCTGGCGCTGTTCATCGATGGCGCAAATCTGTACGGCGCGGCGAAGGGGCTGCAATTCGACATAGACTACAAGCGCCTCCTGGAACTGTTCGCGCGCAAGGGCATCCTGGTGCGCGCCTTCTACTATACCGCAGTCGCCGAGGATCAGGAGTTCTCGCCGCTGCGGCCGCTGGTCGACTGGCTGGACTACAACGGCTTCGCGGTCGTCACCAAGCCGCTCAAGGAATTCACCGACGCGCAGGGCCGCCGCCGCGTGAAGGGCAACATGGACATCGAGCTCGCCATCGACGTGATGGAGATGGCCGAGCAGGTCGATCACCTGGTGATCTTCTCCGGCGACGGCGATTTCCGCCGCCTGGTCGAGGCGGTGCAGCGCAAGGGCCGCCGGGTCAGCGTGGTCTCGACGGTGCGCACCCAGCCGCCGATGGCGGCCGACGAACTGCGCCGCCAGGCCGACAATTTCATCGAGCTCGACGAACTCAAGAGCCAGATCGCCCGCGAGGGCGGGCCACGCTCGCAACAGGCGGCGCAGTCGCCGCATTACGCGCAGACCGCGTGAGAGTCCGGCGTTAACCCAAACGATTTTGCCCTGGTTTTGAGCAGTATGCTCTTGCCCCAGGCCGCTGTTCGACTATCGTCAGCGCCACTAACTGGGGCTGGTCACATGACATCATCGACGTTCCGCGGCGCGATCGCGCTTGCGCTTTTGGCCGTTTGCCTGGCGGGATGCGCCCAGACGCGGGAAATGAAGGCGACCGGCGCCGCCAATTTCGACTGGTCCGGGCCGCAGAAGCGGATCGTCCTGATCCAGCCCGACGTGGTGCTCGCCGAGCTGACGGCCGGCGGCCTGAACGAGCCGCGCGCCGACTGGACCAACACCGCGCGCGACCTGATCTCCAAGGGCATCGCCGGTTCGCTGGACCAGCGCAACATCAGCGTCACGGAACTCGACACACTCACCAATGCTCATGACGTCCAGCTCGTGAAACTGCATGGCGCGGTGGGCAACGAGATCCGGCAGCACGGCTTCGGCGGCGCAACGCTGCCGACCAAGGGTTCGGCGCTGGACTGGACGCTGGGTCCGGGCACGCAGGACATGCGGCAGCGCTACAATGCCGACTATGCGATGTTCGTGTATGTGCGCGACAGCTACGCGACGGCGGGGCGGCGCGCGGTGCAATTCCTCGGCGCGATCGCCGGCATCGGCATCCAGGGCGGCGTGCAGGTCGCCTTCGTCTCGGTGGTGGACCTGCGCACCGGCAATGTCGTGTGGTTCAACACGCTGTTCAGCCAGTATGGCGACCTGCGCGACGCGAAGGGCGCCACCTCGTTCCTGAACGACATCCTGAAGGGCAATCCGCTTTGAGCCTGAGGAACCTCCTCTCGGTTCTCTGTGCCGGCGCCCTGTTCCTTTCGGCAGCGGCGCTCGCCGAGCCGGCAACGGCGCCGCCGAAGCCCGGCGATCCGATGCAGCCCGGCTACCACCCCGCCTCCGACACGGATGAGGCGGGGTTGTGGATGATGAACGACAAGGCGGAGGACACCTTCAAGACCTCGCCCCTGCTGGTCCGCGACGCGGCGCTCAACGCCTATGTGCGGAGCGTGATGTGCAAGCTGGCGAAGGACCAGTGCGCCGATATGCGGCTCTACATCCTCGACATCCCTTATTTCAATGCGGCCATGGCGCCGAACGGCGCGATGCAGGTGTGGACCGGCCTGCTGTTGCGGGCGCAGAACGAAGCGCAGCTCGCCTGCGTGCTCGGTCACGAGATCTCGCACTATACGCTGCGCCACACGCTGGCGGAGTGGCGCCGGGCGGTGAACACGTCCGGCGCGATGGCGGTGCTGGGCATCGTCACCGCCGGCGCAGGCGTCGGGTTGATCGGCCTGGCCGCCGACTACGCCCTGCTCGGCTCGATGATGAGCTTCTCGCGCGACGAAGAGCGCGAAGCCGACGCCCATGGACAGGATCTGGTCGCTGCGGCCGGCTACGACCCGGCCCAGTGCGCGGCGCTGTGGCAGGAGCAGATGGCCGAGGAAGACGCCGAGCCGGAGCACAAGGACGGCTTCCTCTTCCTGCGCACCCATCCCGCGAACAAGGAACGCCTGGCGACCATGCAGAGCCGCGCCGCGGCGCTGCCGGCGCCCGCCGCGGCGCCGCAGGTCGACGCGGAGGCCTTGCTGCAGGCGACGCACGGCTTCCGCGCCGCCTGGCTGGGCGAGGAGCTGAACCGTTCGCATTACGGCCAGAGCCTCATCCTGGTGCAGGCGCTCCTCGCGGCCGATCCGAAATCGGGCGAGCTGCAATTCTATCTCGCGGAGGTCTATCGCCGCCGCAACGAAGCCGGCGACGCCGCACGCGCGGCCGACGAATACAAAAGCGCCATCGCGGCCGGCGCGCCGGTGAGCGCGTTCCGCGGCCTCGGGCTGACGGCGATGAAATCAGGCGACCCGGCGGGCGCCCGCGACGCCTTCCAGCACTATCTCGACGCGGCACCCGCCGCAGACGACCGCGCCATGGTCGAATATTACATCGCGCATCTGGGAGACCACACATGAAGATCGCACGCGCCGCCGCACTGGCGGCCGTTCTCGGACTGGCCGGATGTGCCAGCTATTCGGCCATCGACGGCGGCAAGCCCGTCCTGGTGGGCAACAACGTCACGGTCACGCCGCAGATCAATTGGGGCAAGGCGCCCTTCCCCGGCTTCACCGGAACGCTGTGGACCGAGGACGGCATCTCGCTGGACTCGCTGATGTTCTTCACCGGCATCGAGCCGGGCAAGCCGCTGATCGACGTCGCCGGCGTGCCGAAGAACGAGGTCAAGGTCTACCAGGCGTCGATGGTGCCGGACGACGTCATGGAGCTGCTCTCGGCGAATTTCGGAAAGCTGGGCTACCAGCAGATACGGACGTCGAACCTGCGGCCCGCGGCGTTCGGCGCCGCGCCGGGTTTCCGCTTCGATCTCACCTTCTCCAGCGCCGACGGCCTCGACATGAAGGGGATGGCGATCTTCGCGCAGCGCGGCGGCAAGCTGGACATGATCCTCTTCATCGCGCCGGTCGAATATTACTACGACCACTACGGTCCGACGGTCGAGAAGATCTTCGGCTCGGTCCAGACCGCGGGCAATTGACCGGTTCCGGACGACGGCGCAGCGGGCGTGCTAGCCTCGCGGCATGACCACCGAACCGCCGCGCGATTGCCCGCTCTGTCCGCGTCTCGCCGATTTCCGCGCCGCGAACCGCAGGGCGCTCCCGGACTATTTCAACGCGCCGGTGCCGAGCTTCGGCGCGCTCGGCGCAAGACTGCTGATCGTCGGGCTGGCGCCGGGGCTGCATGGCGCGAACCGCACCGGACGGCCGTTCACCGGCGACTATGCCGGCGACCTGCTCTACGCCACGCTGCTGCGCCACGGCCTGGCGACGGGAAATTACCTGCGCAGTCCCGATGACGGCCTCGAATTGCAGCATTGCGCGATCGCCAATGCGGTGCGCTGCGTGCCGCCGCAGAACAAGCCGCTGCCGGCGGAGATCCGGACCTGCCGGCAATTCCTCGGCGCGACGATCGCGGCGATGCCGCATCTGCGCGCGGTCCTGGCGCTGGGCAAGATCGCGCATGACAGCGTCTGCGACACGCTGGGGCTGCGCAAATCGAAGCATCCCTTCAAGCATGGCGGCGCCTATCAGGCGGGGAAGATCACGCTGATCTCGAGCTATCATTGCTCGCGCTACAACACCAATACCGGCGTGCTGACCGAGGCGATGTTCGACGCGGCGGTGAAGGAGGCCAAGATCGCGGCGCTGCACGCGCTGTGACGACGTTGTCATCCCCGGCGAGCATCGCGCGCTCCGCGCGATGCGAGGGAAGGGGATCCAGGTCTTTCAGCAACTCCGGTGCATGTCGTCGAGGCCTGGGTCCCCTTCCCTCGCATCGGCTTCGCCGATGCTCGCCGGGGATGACAGCGGTGATCTACGAATACCGCTCTTCCTTCCACGGATCGCCTTCGTTGTTGTAGCCGCGGGTCTCCCAGAAGCCGGGCTTGTCGTCGGCGTGGAAGACGATGCGCGTCACCCATTTGGCGCTCTTCCAGAAATACCAGTCGGGAACCACGACGCGGACCGGGCCGCCATGCTCGCGCGGGATGGGCTTGCCCTCCCAGCTATGCGCGAGCAGGACGTTGGGGTCGGCGAAGACCGCCGCCGTCACATTGGTGGTGTAGCCGTCATAGGCGTGGAAGACGATGTGTTTCGCCGCGGCCTTCGGCTTGACCAGATCGCGCAGCGTGGCGGACGACACGCCCTGCCAGTGATTGTCGAAACGGCTCCAGGAGGTGACGCAGTGGATGTCACTGACGCTCTCCGCCTGCGGCAGGGCGCGGAATTGTTCGAGCGTGAGCGCGACGGGATTCTCGACCAGGCCGAGGACCTGCAGGCGCCATTTCTCCGGCTTGATGTCGGGCTGCACGCCGAGATCGAGGACGGGCCAGTTCTTCACTTCCTTCTGGCCCGGCGGCAGGCGGTTCACATGGCCGAGGTCGGGGCGGCCGGTGATCAGGCGGCCCTGCTCCGCCCATTCCTGCTTGGAGCGGATGAGCTTGTCCTTGATCTTGCCGATCAGGCCGGGCTGGTCGTCGTCACGCATCGCCGCAGTGTAGGCGCGATGCCTCAGGCGATCCAGCGCAGCAGCACGGCAAGGCCGCGGCCGACATGCGCGAGGCCGACCATGATGGCGATCAGCAGGACCGAGCCCAGAAGGTCCATCGCGCCGAAATGGAGCGCCGCGGGAACGGCGAGCAGCGCCACGGCGAAGAAGAGCGCGTTGTAGGCGAGCACGACGGCGAGGGCGTAGAGCGCGAAGAGCTTCGCGGCGGCGGGCCAGGGCCGTGCCGCGGTGTCGTAGCCGAGGCCGGCGGCGGCGCCGATCGCCGCGATCATCGCAAAGCTGACCAGGGTAGTCGGCGCCGGCCGCATGGGATTGCGCGAGGCGATCAGGCCGAGCAGAAGCAGCGTGGCGACCGCCGCCTGGGTCGTGCCGTAGCCGGCGACCCGGCCGAGCGTGCGCAGCCATCGCTCCATCGCTTCAGCCCTTGTCGCGCATCAGGCGGGCCTTGTCGCGCTGCCAGTCGCGCTGCTTCTCGGTCTCGCGCTTGTCGTGCAGCTTCTTGCCCTTGGCGACGCCGAGCTCGAGCTTGGCGATGCCCTTGGGATTGAAATACAGGCGCAAGGGGATGAGCGTCATGCCCTCGCGCTGGATCGCGGCGGCGAGCCGGGCGCCTTCGCGCTTGTGGACCAGGAGCTTGCGCTGGCGCTTGGGCTCGTGGTTGAAGCGGCTGGCCTGGGTGTATTCGGGGATATAGGCGTTGACGAGGAAGAGCTCGCCGTCCTTGGCGAAGGCGTAGGATTCCGAGATCGTCGACTTGCCCGAGCGCAGCGACTTGACCTCCGAGCCGACCAGCATGATGCCGGCCTCGATGGTCTCGTCGATGGCATAGGCATAGCGCGCCTTGCGGTTGTCCGCGACGATCTTGGTGCCGTCGTCTTTTTTCTTGGGCATGGGAACAGGTGTTTCTTCGATTGTCATGGCCCGCAACAGCGGGCCATCCAGGTGATAACATACTCCCGTCGCGAAATAAGGAGCGCCGTTCCGTTCTTCAATGCCGGTGCCGCCGTCACCTGGATGGCCCGCTCTCCGGCGGGCCATGACAGCGGAGGTGGCGGCGCGGAGACGGTGGACGCGGTTACACCAATCCCGCTCCGCTCAGCGCCTTGCGGACCACGGCGCGCGCATTGTCGGTCGCGGCGACCAGCGGGAGGCGGACCTCGTCGCCGCACAGGCCGAGCAGCGAGGCGGCGAACTTCACCGGCGCGGGGCTGGCCTCGACGAACATCGCGTCATGGACCGGCATCAGCGTGTCCTGGATCGCCAGGGCCTCCGCGAAAGCACCCCGCATGCAAGCCTCCTGGAACTGTGCGCACAGCCGGGGTGCGATGTTCGCGGTCACCGAGATGCAGCCATGGCCGCCATGCGCCATATAGCCCAGCGCGGTGCCGTCCTCGCCGGAGATCAGGCGCCAATCCTTGCCGCAGGCCAGACGCTCGCGCGACGGGCGCATCAGGTTTGCCGTGGCGTCCTTGACGCCGATCACGGTCGGCAGCTTGGCCAGGCGGGCCATGGTGTCGACGCTGATCTCCACGATGGCACGGCCGGGGATGTTGTAGAGCAGGATCGGGATGTCCACCGCCTCGGCGATCGCCGCGTAGTGGCGGTAGAGGCCCTCCTGGGTCGGCTTGTTGTAATAGCCGGTGACCGAGAGCACCGCGTCGGCGCCGACCTTCTTGGCGAATCTGGTCAGCGAGATCGCCTCGGCGGTCGCGTTCGAGCCGGCGCCGGCGATGACGGGGACGCGGCCATTGGCTTCCTCGACGCAGATCTCGATCACCCGCATGTGCTCGTCATGGCTGAGCGTGGGCGATTCGCCTGTCGTGCCGCAGGGGACGAGGCCGTGGCTGCCCTGCGCGATCTGCCAGGAGACGAGCTTGCGGAACGCCGCCTCGTCCACCTTGCCATCCTTCATGGGGGTGATGAGGGCGGGAATGGAGCCTTTGATTCTGTCGCGCGCGAACGCCATGGCGGCCTGCTTTGAGGGTTGGGTGGCGCAAACTACAGGGCCGGACGAAAACTCGGAAGCTGATTCACCTCTCCCGCCGGGGGAGGTGAAACTTTGTCAAAATTCTCTCCCCGGCCTCGACTTCGCCATAGGGCTGGTCCCTGATTCACCCGCCCTCGAGTGATTTGCCCATGACATACAAGCGCGCCGCCCTGTTCCTGCTTGCGACCACGAGCGCCGCGGCCTTCGCGCAGACCACCCTGCCGAGCGGGCTGACCCAACAGGGCGGGGTCGTCATGATGCAGCCGATCCCGGACGGTTCGAGCGATGCGGGCTTCACGCTCGACCGCGAGCGGCGGCCGAGCCCGGTGCGCGCGCTGAGCGCCGCCGATCACGACCTCTACACGCGGGCATTCGACGCGGCGGATCGCGGCGACTGGGGCGCGGCGCGGGCGCTCGCCGGGCAAGGCCATGACGCGACGGCCACCCGGCTGATCACCTGGCGCTATATCCTGGACAAGAATTCGGGCGCGTCCTTCGCGGAGATCGACCAGTTCCTCAAGAACAATCCGGCCTGGCCGCTGCGCGACACGCTGCTGGCGCGGGCGGAGGTCGCGATGGATCCCGCGATGGCGCCGGGCGCGGCGCTCGCATGGTTCGGCGACCGCACGCCGGTCACCGGGCTGGGCATGGTGCGGCTGGGCGATGCGATGATCGCGCTGGGCAAGGCCGGTGCCGGACGCGCGATGGTGCAGCGCGGCTGGATCAGCGGCGCGTTCCAGCCCGACCAGGAACTCGCCATCGTGCGCAAGGATGGCGGGTTGCTGACGCCGGACGTCGACCGCGCGCGGCTGGCCAACCTGATCTCGCGCGACGACGTCGCGGGGGCGCAGCGCGAGCTGTCGCGCGTGGAGGACGACGTGCAGGCGCTGGGGCGCGCGCGGCTGGCCCTGCGCACCAATCGGACGATCGGCGAGCGGCTGGCCGCCGCCCTGCCCGCGAGCGTGGCGAGCGATCCCGACCTGTTGTTCGACCGCGCAAGGGCGGCGCGGCGGGCGGGCGACAATGCGGCGGCGGCTTCGCTCCTGAACCGCACGGGCATGAAGAGCTTCGCGGCGGCGCATCCCACGCGCTGGTGGAGCGAAGCCAACCTCACCGTGCGCGGCCTGGTGGCGAGCGGTTCGTATCGCGCGGCCTATGCGGTGATCGACGACACGGGGCTGACGAGCGGGACGGAGTTCTCCGAATCCGAATTCCTCGCCGGGTGGATCGCCCTGCGCCGCATGGACAGCCCGACCCGGGCGCTGGGCCATTTCAAGGCGCTCGAGGCCGGCGTGTCGCGGCCGATCAGCCTGGCGCGGGCGCGCTACTGGAAGGGGCGCTGCTACGAGGCGATGGGCAGCAAGACGGAGGCGGTCGCGCAGTACCGGCTGGCGGCGCAGGCGCCGGAGAGCTTCTACGGCCAGGTGGCGCTGGCGCGGATCGACGCGACGCCGGTTCTGCATGTGGGCGACCTGCAGGTCGACGCGCGCGATGCGGTCGACGACTTCGCCCGCGACGAGCTGAACCGGCCGATCCGGGCGCTGGCGGATCTGGGGCAGGAGAATTTCCTGCGCGTCTTCGCGGCGCGCGAGGAAGAGCTGCATCCCGAGCCCAAGCGGGTCAAGGTGCTGGCGCAGACGCTGACCGAGCTCGGCTTCCGCGAGATCGCGGTCCGGGTGGCGAAGACCGCGAGCTATACGGGCACGACGTTTCTTCCCTACACCCACCCGGTCATTCCGATTCCGGCCTATCCGGGTCCCGGCACGGGACCGGAGCCGGCGCTCGTGCTTGGGCTGATCCGGCAGGAGACCGAGTTCGATCCCGATGCCGTCAGCAAGGCCGGCGCGCGCGGCTTGATGCAGCTCATGCCGGGCTCGGCACGGACCGATGCCAACCGCGCCGGGCTGCTCTACCGGCCCAACGACCTCACGACGGACCCCAACTACAACATCCAGCTCGGCATGGTGGAGTTCGCGACCTATCTGGGGACCTGGAACGGGTCCCTGGTGCTGTCGATCGCGTCCTACAATGCCGGCCCCAACAATGTGCGCAAATGGCTGGCGGCGAACGGCGATCCGCGCACGGCCGGAGTCGATCCCATCGACTGGATCGAGATGATCCCGTTCAGCGAGACGCGGAACTATGTGATGCGGGTGCTGGAGAACGCGCAGATCTATCGCGGACGGCTGGCGGGGCGCGATGTGCAGACGCGCATCCTGCAGGATCTCTATGCGCCGGGCGCGGTGCAGGTCGGGGTGCTGGGGCCTTAGCCCCGATTGTCATCCCGGACGCGTAGCGCAGCGGAGCGATCCGGGACCTATGGCGTCACGGTCGCAATGGGTCCCGGCTCGGTGCGCTGCCGACGCAGCGCTGGGCCGGGATGACAGTTCGTGGGTCACCGGAAGATCGACAGCCACTCGCGGGCGAGGCGCTGGGCTTCGGCGATCTGGCCGGTGTTCATCTCCTTGGCGATCGACGCGCGCCAGGATTTGGCCTCGTCGCTGCCCCGCAAGGCCGCCAGGTTGAACCATTTGTGCGCGGCGACGAAGTCGACGCCGACGCCCTGTCCCGTCGAGTAGGCCAGGCCCAGATTGTACATCGCGTCCGGACGGCCGCTCTTGGCCTCCGTCTCGAACTGCGCCAAGGCATCGACATCTATGCACGCCATGACACTCTCCTCGTTGCGCTGGTCATCCCGTTTTGCGCGGGGCGATCGTGACGGAGGAGAGACTAAGGCAGGGTTAACGGGGTTAACCTTGATTTTAATGTACGGTTAAGAACCTAGGCCGGAGCGCCTGCGCGAGCCCCCGCCGGAAAAAGCTTGGCCGCGGCACCTGGTGATGCTTTCGCATCGGGTGGCCGCGGCCAGAATATGATCGTCGGTTGTCTGCCCGCCGCGTCAAGCGGCGGCAACCGCGAACAGCTTACTTCTTCTTCTTCGCCTTCTTGGCCTTCTTCTTCGCGACGGGGGCCTTCTTGGCTTTCTTCTTGGCTGGCATGAGAACAACTCCTCTAACGTTTCGTTCGGGTCGGATGATTCGAGATCACCCCCAAAACGTAAGCAATATGAGTGGGTTGCAATTTCAAATGCAATACGGGCGGGGTTTGCGCAAAATCGCGACTTCACGCAAAGTTCACAAAACCCTTGATTTCATTGCATTAGATTGATCACTCTGTATACGGATCAATCCTTGCGGATTTTGCGCCGCGAGAGTCGGATTTCGCGAAATTGTGCGAATCACCCCTCGTCGGGCAATCCGAGTCGCGTCTTGAGGAGCGCGTTGACGACGCCCGGATTCGCTTTTCCGCCCGTCTGCTTCATCACCTGACCGACGAACCACGCGGCGAGCTTCGGCTTCGCCTTCACCTCTTCGACCTTGTCGGGGTTCGCGGCGATCACGGCATCGATCGCGGCCTCGATCGCCGACGTGTCGGTGACCTGCTTGAGGCCGCGCGCCTCGACGATGCGTTCCGGATCGCCGCCTTCGCTCCACACGATGTCGAGAAGATCCTTCGCGATCTTTCCGGAGATCGTATTGGCCGCCACCATCTTCACGATGGCGGCGTTGGCCTGCGCGGAGACCGGACCGTCGGCGACGCCAAGGCCCGCCTTGTTGAGACGGCCGAAATATTCGTTGTTGAGCCAGTTGGCGGCGGCCTTGGGCTCGGCGCCGACCGCCGTCATCGCCTCGAAATAATCGGCACTCTCCTTTTCGGCGACCAGGACCGAGGCGTCATAGGCGGAAAGGCCCGCCTTTATCAGGCGCGCCTTCTTCTCATCGGGCAATTCGGGCAAGGATCCGGCGATCGCGTCGACCCAGGCCTGTTCGAGGACCAGCGGCAGCAGGTCGGGATCGGGAAAATAGCGGTAATCATGCGCTTCTTCCTTCGAGCGCATCGAGCGCGTCTCGTTGGCGCGCGAGTCGTAGAGCCGGGTCTCCTGGTCGATCCTGCCGCCGTCCTCGAGGATATCGACCTGACGGCGGGCCTCGTACTCCACGGCCAGCGCCACGAAGCGCATCGAGTTGACGTTCTTGATCTCGCAGCGCGTGCCCAGATGCTTGAAGTCGCCGGTGGCGCGGAACTTCTCATAGCCGCCGATGCGGCAGACGGAGACGTTGACGTCGGCGCGCATGGAACCTTCGTCCATATTGCCGTCGCAGGTGCCCAGGTAGCGCACGATGGCGCGCAGCTTGCGCAGGAAGGCGGCGGCCTCCTCCGCCGAGCGCATATGCGGCTTGGTCACGATCTCCATCAGCGCCACGCCGGAGCGGTTGAGGTCGACATAGGAATGGTCGGGATGCTGGTCGTGCAGGCTCTTGCCGGCATCCTGCTCCATGTGCAGGCGCTCGATGCCGACGGGGATGCTCTCGCCGTCCTTGAGATCGATGGTGACCTCGCCCTCGCCGACGATGGGGCTCTTGTACTGCGAGATCTGATAGCCCTGCGGCAGGTCGGGATAGAAATAGTTCTTCCGGTCGAACACCGAGGTCAGGTTGATCTGCGCCTTGAGGCCGAGGCCGGTGCGCACCGCCTGCTCGACGCATTTGCGGTTGATGACGGGCAGCATGCCGGGCATGCCGGCGTCGACGAAGCTGACCTGGCTGTTGGGCGCCGCCCCGAACGCGGTCGCGGCGCCGGAGAACAGCTTGGATTCGGAGAGGATCTGGGCATGGACCTCCATGCCGATCACGATCTCCCAATCGCCGGTCGTGCCCTTGATCGTCTTCGCCGAACGCGTCGCCGGTGCGCTCATGCCGCGCTCCACCACTTTGCAGGTTTGGCGTCGAAGCCCGACGCGATCTCGATGGCGCGCGCGGCGCGCAGGATGGTCGCCTCGTCGAACGCCTTGCCGATGAGCTGCAGCCCGAGCGGCAGGCCGCCGGCGGTGAGGCCGGCCGGGACGGCGATGCCGGGCAGCCCGGCGAGGTTCACGGTGACGGTGAAGACGTCGTTGAGATACATCGACACCGGATCGGCGGTCTTCTCGCCCACCCCGAAGGCCGGGCCCGGGGTCGCGGGCGTCAGCAGCACGTCGCATTTCTCATAGGCCTGCGTGAAGTCGCGCAGGATCAGGGTGCGCAGCTTCTGGGCCCTTGCATAGTAGGCGTCGTAATAGCCGCTCGACAGCACATAGGTGCCGATCAGGATGCGGCGCTGGACTTCCTTGCCGAAACCCTCGGCCCGGCTCTTCTCATAGAGGTCGGTGATGTCGCGGGCACCCTTGGCGCGGTGGCCGAAGCGGACCCCGTCATAGCGGGCGAGGTTCGAGGAGGCTTCCGCCGGCGCCACTATATAATAAGTGGGGAGCGCGTATCTGGTGTGGGGCAGCGAGACCTCGACGATCTCGGCGCCCTGGGCCTTCAGCCATTCGGCGCCCTTCTGCCACAGCGCCTCGATCTCCGGCGGCGCGCCGTCGATCCGGTATTCCTTGGGAATGCCGACGCGCAGGCCCTTCACCCCGGATTCGAGGCCGGCCTCGTAGTCGGGAACCGGAATGTCCACCGAGGTCGAATCGCGCGGATCGACGCTGGCCATGTGCTTCAGCAGGATCGCGGCGTCGCGGACGGTGCGGGTCATCGGGCCGGCCTGGTCGAGCGAGGAGGCGAAGGCGACGATGCCGTAGCGCGAGCAGCGGCCATAGGTCGGCTTCAGGCCGACCGTTCCGGTGACGGCGGCGGGCTGGCGGATCGAGCCGCCGGTGTCGGTGCCGGTCGCGGCGAGACACAGATTGCCGGAGACCGCCGCGGCCGAGCCGCCCGACGAGCCGCCGGGCACGAGGTTGGCGTTCGAGTTGCGGGCGCGCCAGGGGTTGAACACCGGACCGAAGGCCGAGGTCTCGTTCGACGAGCCCATCGCGAACTCGTCCATGTTGGTCTTGCCGAGCATCACCGCGCCGGCGTCCCAGAGATTCTGCGAGACCGTGGATTCATAGGGCGGGATGAAATTGCCCAGGATGTTGCTGCCCGCGGTGGTGCGCACGCCCTTGGTGCAGAAGAGGTCCTTGATCGCGAGCGGCAGGCCTTCGAGCGCACGCGCCGTGCCGGCGGCGATGCGCGCATCGGAGGCCTGCGCCATCGCAAGCGCCTTCTCCGGCGTCTCGGTCACGAAGGCATTCAGCGGCTTGGCGTCGGCGACGGCCTTCACGAAGGCGGCCGTCAGCTCCTTGGATGAGACCGTCTTCGCCTGGACGGTGTCGCGCGCCTGGGCGAGAGAGAAATCGGTGAGGCTGGACGGCAGGGACATCACTCGACCACCTTCGGAACCACGAAGAAGCCGTCTTCGCCATCCGGCGCGTTGGCCATCAGCGCGGCAGCCGCGCCGCCTTCGGTCACCACGTCGTCGCGCATCTTCAGGCGCTGCGCGACCACGCTGGTCAGCGGCGCGATGCCGTCGACATCCACTTCATTGAGCTGCTCGACCCATTTGAAGATGCCGTCGAGCTCGGCGGCCATGGGTTCGCAGCGCTCTTCGGGCAGCGCGAGGCGGCTCAGCTTGGCAATGCGTCGAACGGTGTCCTTGTCCACGGACATGGGGCGGCCTAAATCTGGGAAATCAGCCTGTTTGCTAGCAACCGGGGGGCAGGCTGGCAAGCGAGACAAGGCCGCAACCAGCGAGGTCCTGCCATGCCGCTCGGTATCATCGGGATCGACCACGTCCAGATCGCGGTGCCGCGTGCCCTGGAAACCGTCTGCCTGGCATTCTATCGCGAGGTGTTCGGCTTCCCCGAATTGGAGAAGCCGGCGGAGCTGAAAGCGCGCGGCGGCGCGTGGTTCCAGGTCGGCGCGCTGCAGATGCATGTCGGGGTGGACCCCGAGGCGAGTCCGCGGAGCAAGCGCCATATTTGCTTCCTGACCGCCGACCTCGCCGCGGCGAAGGCAGCAGTGCTGGCGCAAGGCGTGACGATCGAAGAAGAGAGCGTCGCCGAGGGGCTGGCGCGCGTCTTCGTGCGCGATCCGGCGGGCAACCGGATCGAGATCGGGCAGCGTGTTTAGGATGAACACTATTTCTTCACCTCCCCCTTGCGGGAAGGTCGGAGCGCGTCAGCGCTCCGGGTGGGGGGGCGGCCCCTCCATTTGTGCGCGTTCTGCGCGATCCCCCACCCGAAAAATCGCTCCGCGATTTTTCGACCTCCCCGCAAGGGGGAGGTGAAACGATGGCGGTTGTCTCGATCGAAGAATTGAAGACCGCCCTTCCCACGGGCCTGCGCCTGCTGGGGCTCGACCTCGGCGAGAAGACGATCGGCATTGCGCTGTCCGACACGCGACTCACCGTGGCGACGCCGATGGAGACGCTCAAGCGCGGGAAGTTCTCCGCCGATGCGCCGAAGCTCGAGGCGATCCTCGCGGCGCAGGGCGCCGGCGGGCTTGTCGTCGGGCTGCCGCTCAACATGGACGGCAGCGACGGGCCGTCGGCGCAATCGGCGCGGGCCTTCGCGCGCAATTTCGCGGCACGCTCGCCGCTGCCGGTCCTTCTGTGGGACGAGCGGCTGTCGACCGCGGCGGTGACGCGGACGCTGCTCGATGCCGACGCCTCGCGCAAACGGCGCGGCGAAGTCGTGGACAAGATGGCGGCGGCCTACATCCTCCAGGGGGCGCTGGAGCGGTTGCGGCGGATGTGATCCACCTCCCTCCGGGGAGGTGAAATTGTGTCGGGTGCCTTGCCCCTTCCCTCCGCCTTGCCTATACCCACGCTTTGATGACCAGCCCGGCCGCCGCCGACCCTCTCCTCAAATCCAGCCATCTGCTTGGCATCGAAACGCTATCGGTGGACGAGATCACCGCGCTGCTCGACCTGGCCGAGCGCTATGTCCTGCTCAGCCGCAGTGCCAGCAAGAAGACGGACCTGCTCAAGGGCCGCACCCTCATCAACCTGTTCTTCGAAGCCTCGACCCGCACCCAGAGCTCGTTCGAGCTCGCCGGCAAGCGGCTGGGCGCCGACGTCATGAACATGAGCGTCAAGACCTCGTCGGTGTCGAAGGGCGAGACCCTGATCGACACCGCGACGACGCTGAACGCGATGCGGCCCGACATGCTGGTGGTGCGGCACCAAGATTCCGGCGCGGCGGAGCTGCTGGCGCGCAAGCTCGATTGCTGCGTGGTCAATGCGGGCGACGGCAGCCATGAGCATCCGACCCAGGCGCTGCTCGACGCGCTGACGATACGGCGGCGGCGCGGCACCTTCGAAGGGCTGATCGTGGCGATCTGCGGCGACGTCCTGCATTCGCGGGTGGCGCGCTCGAACATCCACCTGCTGCTCAAGATGGGCGCCCGGGTCCGGCTGGTCGCGCCGCGCACCCTGCTGCCCGGCGATGCCGACCGCTTCGGCGTCGAGATCTTCCACGACATGGCGCAGGGCCTGAAGGGCGCGGACATCGTGATGATGCTGCGGCTGCAGCTCGAGCGGATGTCGGGCGCCTTCGTGCCCTCGACGCGGGAATATTTCCGCTTCTACGGGCTGGACCATGAGAAGCTGAAGGCGGCCAAGCCCGGCGCGCTGGTGATGCATCCGGGGCCGATGAACCGCGGCGTCGAGATCGACTCGGCCGTCGCCGACGACATCGAGATCAGCCTGATCCAGGAACAGGTCGAGATGGGCGTCGCGATCCGCATGGCGGTGCTGGACGCGCTCTCCCGCGGACTGCCGCGCGAAGGACGCAACGCGCCATGACCCGCAGGACCGCCTTCCGCAACGCGCGGCTGATCGATCCGGCGAGCGGTCTCGACGTCAAGGGCGGGCTGCTGGTCGAGAACGGCCGCATCGCCGATATCGGGCCGCGCCTGTTCAACGACGCCGAGCCCAACGACCCCGAAGTGATCGATTGCAAGGGCCTGGTGCTGGCGCCGGGCCTGATCGACGCGCGGGTGTTCACCGGCGAGCCGGGGACCGAGTATCGCGAGACACTGGAATCGGCGAGCCATGCGGCGCTGGCGGGCGGGATCACGACCATCGTGGTGATGCCCAACACCGATCCGGTGATCGACGAGCCTTCGCTGGTCGACTTCATCCTGCGCCGCGCCGCAGGCACCGCGAAGGTCCGCGTCGCGCCGATGGCGGCGCTGACCAAGGGCCTGCACGGCCAGGTTATGACCGAGATCGGCCTGCTGCAGGAAGCGGGCGCGGTGGCCTTCACCGACGGCGACCGCACCATCGCGAATACCCGCGTGCTGCGCCGGGCGCTCGCCTATGCCTCGACCTTCGGCGCGCTGATCGTGGGCCATGCGGAGGATCCCGACCTCACAGAGGGCGCCGCCGCGACCGAGGGCGAGTTCGCCATGCGGCTGGGCCTGCCCGCGGCGCCCGCCGCGGCCGAGGCGATCATCGTCGAGCGCGACATCAGGCTCGTCGAGATGACGGGGGCGCGCTACCACTTCGGCCAGATCTCGACCCTCGCCGCGCTGGACATCATCGCCGCGGCCAAGGGGCGCGGCGTGGCCGTGACCTGCGGGGTCGCGGCGCATCATCTGGCGCTCAACGAGCTCGACATCGGTTCCTACCGCACCTTCGTGAAGGTCAAGCCGCCGCTGCGCTCGGAGGCCGACCGGGCCGCGATGGTCGAAGGCGTGGCGTCGGGGCTGATCGACGTGATCGTCTCGAGCCACGATCCGCAGGCCGCCGACACCAAGCGGCAGACCTTCGCGCAGGCCGCGTTCGGGGCCGTGGGGCTGGAGACGCTGCTGCCGGTGGCGCTGGGGCTGCACCACGACGGACGGGCGCATCTGAGTCATCTGCTCAAAGCGTTGACGGCGACGCCGGCGAAGCTGCTGGGGTTGAACGCCGGGACCCTGGCCAAGGGTGCGCCGGCGGACCTGGTGCTGATCGATCCGGACGAGCCCTTCACGCTGCGGCATGGCGATCTGCGCTCGCGGGCGCAGAACACGCCGTTCGAGGGGCGGCGATTCCACGGGCGGGCGGTGAAGACGTTCGTGGGCGGGGTTTGCGTGTTCAATCGGCGGGCGCAGTAGCAAGCGGCTCTCCCTTTATCCTCCCTCGTGGTTACGGGGGAGGTGGCGCGCCGCGCAGCGGCGCGACGGAAGGGGCCGCGCGGAAATATCACCAGCCGCGCTGGTGAACGTTCGGCGCGGCCCCCTCCGCCTCGCTTCGCCCGGCATCTCCGTCGTAACCTCGAGGGAGGAAAAGGGAAATCGTCGCGCATTCCCGAAGCCGCCGGAGTGACGTAATGTGCGCTATGTCCTCGCAGGCAGGAAACCGATGCCCGAATTGACCTTGTCCTCCATGCTGCCCGCGGCCGCCATCGGATACCTGTTCGGCTCGGTGCCGTTCGGGCTGATCTTCGCGCAGCTCCTCGGTGCCGGCGACGTGCGCAAGATCGGCTCCGGCAGCATCGGGGCGACCAATGTGCTGCGCACCGGCAATTATGCGGCGGCGGCGCTGACGTTGCTGTTCGACGCGCTGAAGGGCGCGGCGCCGGTGCTGATCGCGCAGCACTACTGGGGCTTGGATGCAGCGCTGTTGGCAGCGCTGGGCGCATTCCTCGGCCATCTCTTTCCGGTCTGGCTGGGCTTCAAGGGCGGCAAGGGCGTGGCGGTGTCGCTCGGCATCCTGCTGGCGATCTACTGGCCGATCGCCTTGCTGGGCTTTGCGAGCTGGGGCGCGGTGCTGGCGCTGTCCCGCATCTCCTCGCTGTCGGCGCTGGTCGCGGCCGTCGTCACGCCGATCTACATGTTCCTGTTCCACCGCCTGCATGAAACGGTGCTGACCGTGGCGCTCGCGGTGCTCGTCATCGTCATACATCACGAAAACATCCGCCGCCTGTTGCGCGGCGAGGAGCCGCGTATCGGTGGCAGAAAGAGCCCCGCGACCTCGTGACGGCCCTTTCCGACTCCGAACGCCGCGCCTGGCTGCGCCTGGCGCGCACCCAGAATGTGGGGCCGGTCACATTCGCGCAGCTTGTCGCGCGCTTCGGAAGCGCGAGCGCGGCGCTGAAGGAGGTGCCGCGCCTGGTCAAGCGCGGCGGCGGCGATACGCTGCGTATTCCCGGCGACGACGAGGCCGCGCGCGAGATCGCGGCGCTGGCGAAGCTGGGCGGACGGATGATCGCGAGTTGCGAAGCGGCGTTCCCCCGCGGGCTGCGCGCCGCCGAGCCGGTGCCGCCGCTGCTGTCCGTGCTGGGACATGCGACACTGCTGGAGCGCGAGATGATCGCGGTGGTGGGCGCGCGCAACGCTTCGGCGCTGGGACGCAAACTCGCGAACACGCTGGCGCACGATCTCGCCGAAGGCGGGCTGGTCGTCGTGTCCGGTCTGGCGCGCGGGATCGACGCGGCAGCGCATGAGGGCGCGCTGAACCGCGGCACCTGTGCCGTCGTGGCGGGCGGCGTCGACAATATCTATCCGCCGGAAAACGCCGCGCTCTACGAGCGCATCCGCACCCAAGGCTGCATCGTGTCGGAGATGCCGCTCGGCCAGGCGCCGCAGGCACGGCACTTCCCGCGGCGCAACCGCATAATCTCCGGCCTGTCGCGCGGCGTCGTGGTGGTCGAGGCGGCAGAAGGATCCGGCTCGCTGATCACGGCGAATTATGCGCTGGAGCAGAACCGCGAGATCTTCGCGGTGCCGGGCTCGCCGCTCGATCCGCGGGCGCGCGGCACCAACCGGCTGATCCGCGAGGGCGCGACGCTGACCGAGAGCGCCGACGACGTGCTGGCGGCGCTGCGGCCGATGCTGGGACATGATTTCCGCGAGCCGGGCCGCGACGGGCCCGTTCCGCCCGTCCTATCGGACGACGCGGAGGCCGACCGGCTGCGCGGCCAAGTCGAGGAGGCGCTGGGCCCGGCCCCGGTTCCGGTCGACGAAATCGTCCGGCTTTGCGCCGCGCCGCCGGGGGCCGTCCAGATTATTTTGCTCGAACTGGAACTCGCGGGCCGAATCGCCCGGCATCCGGGCAATCAGGTTTCCTGGGCCTGATCGGCCAGATGTTTGGCCTCCATGGCGGCAAGACTCAGCAGATGGGCGAGCACGCCCTGCCCCTGTCCCAATGCGATTTTCCGAAGGGATTCAAGGAGATCACGCGTATACTGCGCGGTTTCCGCGGGGGTCAGAGGGGACAGGGGGACGCCTGTCATATTCCGGCCGGCGCGAGCATAGGAAGCCATTGGCCTTGAGCGATCCCTGAGCGAAAGGAAGGCTAGAACGGTCATTGCAGATTTGCAACCTAGGGTTAAACATACGGCCATCGATCGATATTATACAACCATTAGTGGCGGCCGAAGCAGCGATCCGGCGTTGACACTCATCGCTTCGTCCTATCAAGGTCCCGCCGCCTGCCCGGGTCTGTTCCCGGTTTGGCGCGTTTTCGAGAGCCGGCAGACCGCCATGCCGCGCCGGAACCTTGGATAGAGTATCCCAACCCGCATGAACGTCGTCGTCGTCGAATCCCCCGGCAAGGTCAAATCGATCAACAAGTATCTCGGCTCGGACTACAAGGTCCTGGCCAGCTTCGGGCATATCCGCGATCTCCCCTCCAAGGACGGCTCGGTCAAGCCGGACGACGATTTCTCGATGATCTGGGAAGTCGACGAGCGCGCCGCCAAGCGGATCAAGGACATCGCCGACGCCGTGAAGGGCGCCGACAAGCTGATCCTCGCCACCGATCCGGACCGCGAGGGCGAGGCGATCTCCTGGCATGTGCTGGAGGTCCTCAAGCAGCGCAAGGCGCTGGGGCACGTCAAGATCGAGCGGGTCGCGTTCAACGCGGTGACCAAGTCCGCGATCCTCGAGGCGATCGCCCATCCGCGGCAGATCAACGAAGAGCTGGTCGACGCCTATATGGCGCGCCGTGCGCTCGATTACCTGGTCGGCTTCACCCTGTCGCCGGTGCTCTGGCGCAAGCTGCCCGGCGCCCGCTCGGCGGGACGGGTGCAGTCGGTCGCGCTCCGGCTGGTGGTCGACCGCGAGATCGAGATCGAGGCCTTCCGGGCCCAGGAATATTGGAGCATCGACGCCGATGTGAGCGTGCCGAATGGCGGGTTCAAGGCGCGGCTTACCACGCTGAACGGCGAGAAGCTCGACAAGCTCTCGCTCAAGACCGAAGCCGAGGCCTCGGCGGCGGTCGCGGCGATCAACGCGCAGCGCTTTGCGATCGAGAGCGTCGAGAGCAAGCCGGTCAAGCGGCACCCTGCCCCGCCCTTCATCACCTCGACGCTGCAGCAGGAAGCCTCGCGCAAGCTCGGCTTCGGCGCCAAGCGTACGATGCAGATCGCGCAGAGCCTTTATGAAGGCGCCGATGTCGGCGGCGAGACCGTGGGTCTCATCACCTATATGCGGACCGACGGCATCACCATGGTGCCGGAGGCCGTGACGGAAGCGCGGTCGGTGATCGGCTCGCGCTACGGCCAGAAATACGTCCCGGGCGCGCCGCGGCTTTACACCTCAAAGGCCAAGAACGCACAGGAAGCGCATGAGGCGATCCGCCCGACGCTGTTCGAGCGCACGCCGGAAGAGGTTTCCAGGTACATCGACGCCGACGCGGCGAAGCTCTACGAGCTGATCTGGAAGCGCGCCATCGCGAGCCAGATGGAGAGCGCCGAGCTCGAGCGCACCACGGTGGACGTGGCCAGCGTCGACAAGAAGATCGTGCTGCGCGCCACCGGCACGGTGACGCTGTTCGACGGCTTCCTGACCCTCTACCAGGAAGGCAAGGACGACGAGTCCGACGAAGACGGTTCGCGCCTGCCCAAGGTCGTGGCGGGCGAGGCCGCGAAGGTCGAGAACGTCGCGCCGGCGCAGCACTTCACCGAACCGCCGCCGCGCTATTCCGAGGCGAGCCTGGTGCGCAAGCTGGAGGAGCTCGGCATCGGCCGGCCGTCCACCTATGCCTCGATCCTCTCGGTGCTGCGCGACCGCAACTATGTGCGGCTGGACCGCGGGCGCTTCACGCCCGACGACAAGGGCCGGCTCGTCACGGTGTTCCTGGAGCAGTATTTCCCGCGCTATGTCGAGTACGGCTTCACCGCCGATCTCGAGGAACAGCTCGACGAGGTCTCCGACGGCAAGCTGAACTGGAAGCAGCTGCTGCGCGACTTCTGGCGCGACTTCTCGGCGGCGGTCGGCGGGACCAAAGACCTCAAGATCAGCCACGTCATCGATGCGATGAACGACATCCTGGGGCCGCACATCTTCCCCGCCAATGCCGACGGCTCGAACCCGCGCGTCTGCCCGACCTGCGGCAAGGGCGAGCTGAGCCTGAAGCTGGGCCGCTTCGGCGCGTTCGTCGGCTGCTCGAACTATCCCGAATGCCGCTTCACGCGGCAGCTCGGCCAGAACAATGCCGACGCCGCGGCGCAGCAGCCGCGCGAGCTGGGCGAGGATCCGGCGACGGGCGAGAAGATCTCGCTGCGCAGCGGCCGCTTCGGACCCTATGTCCAGCTCGGCGAGGGCGAGAAGCCCAAGCGCTCGGGCATCCCCAAGGGGACCGACATGGAGACCGTCGATCTCGACTATGCGCGCAAGCTTTTGGCGCTGCCGCGCGAAGTCGGCATCCATCCCGAGACCGGCAAGCCGATCACCGCGAATTTCGGACGCTTCGGGCCCTATGTGGCGAGCGACGGGACCTATGCCTCGCTGGAATCGGCGGAGGACGTCTTCACCGTCGGGCTCAACCGCGCGGTCGACCTGATCGCCGAGAAGAAGAACAATCCGCGCGGCCGGCGCGGGCCGCAGGCGCTCAAGGAGCTGGGCGCCGACCCGTCAGGCACGCCGATCAAGCTGATGAAGGGCCGCTATGGACCCTACGTCACCGACGGCTCGGTCAATGCGACGGTGCCGGACGCGGACAATGCCGAGGCCATCACGCTGGAGCAGGCGCTGGCGCTGATCGCCGATCGCGCGGCCAAGGGCGGCGGAAAAAAGAAGAAGGCGCCCAAGGCAAAAGCGGCGGCAAAGCCGAAGAAGGCCGCGAAGGCGAAGAGCGAGCCAAAGACCGAGAAAGCCGCGGCCGCGCCCAAGAAGAAGCCGGCGGCAAAGAAGAAGCCCGAACCGGTGGCCGGCGAGTAGACCTTGGCGAAGAAACCACAGTCCTCCAACGCGCCTCGTCTCGACAAGGCGCGCGTGCTTGAGCTTTTGAGCGCGACGCCGAACGCGACCAAGCGCGACCTGGCGCGCGTGCTGGGCGTCAAGGGTTCCGATCGCATCGCGCTCAAGCGCATCCTCAAGGAGCTCGAGGAGGACGGCTCCATCGCGGGCAACCGGCGGCGCGGCTATGCCCCGCCGGGCGCCATCCCCGACGTGACGGTGCTCGAGATCACCGGCCAGGACGCCGACGGCGAATTGCTGGCGCGACCACAGAAATGGGACTCGAACGACGAGCCGCCGCGCATCATCGTGGTGCCGGAGCGCAATGCGAGCGGAGCGGCGCTGGGCCGCGGCGAGCGCGTGCTGGCGCGACTGACGCGCGAGGACGGCGGCTATGAAGCGCGCGTCATCAAGCGGCTGGGCGCCAGCGCGCACAAGGTGCTGGGCGTGCTGACCGCGACGCCGAGCGGCTTGCGGCTGGCGCCGATCGACCGCAAGAGCCGCACCGAGTTCGCGGTCGACGAGCGCGACCGCGGCGGGGCGGAGAACAACGAGCTCGTCGTCGCCGAGCCGCTGGCCGGCCGCGCCCAGGGCTTCCCGCGCGCCAAGGTGGTCGAGCGGCTGGGCAGCATGAACGCGCCCCGGACGGTGAGCCTGATCGCGATCCACGCGCATGGCATCCCGACCGAGTTTCCCAAGGAAGTCGTCGAGGAGGCGGAGCGGGCGGCGCCGCCGGAACTGCGCGGCCGCACCGACCTGCGCGCCATCCCGCTGCTCACCATCGATCCCGACGATGCGCGCGATCACGACGACGCGGTGTGGGCCGGGCCGGACGACGATCCCAAGAATCCCGGCGGCTATGTCGCCCTGGTCGCGATCGCCGACGTCGCGCATTACGTGACGCCCGGCTCGGCGCTCGACCGCGAGGCCTACAAGCGCGGCAACTCGGCCTATTTTCCCGACCGCGTCGTCCCGATGCTGCCCGAACATCTGTCGGCCGATCTGTGCTCGCTGAAGGAAGGCGTCGACCGCGCCTGCCTGGCGGTGCGCATGGTGTTCGACAAGAGCGGAAAGAAGCGGCGGCATGAGTTCCTTCGCGGCGTGATGCGGTCGGCGGCGCGGCTGACCTATCGCCGGGCCCAGCTGGCGTTCGACGGCAAGCCGGATCCGGACATGTCCGCCGTCGCGAAGGCGACGCTGAAGGATGTCTGGGACTGCTACCAGGTTCTGACGCAGGAGCGCCGGCAGCGCGATCCGCTCGACCTCGACCTGCCCGAACGGCGGATCATCCTGGGCGCCGACGGCAAGGTGGCCTCCATCGCCTATCGCGAGCGGCTGGAATCGATGAAGCTGATCGAAGAGTTCATGGTGCTCGCCAATGTCGCGGCGGCGGAAGCCCTCGAACAGAAGAAGACGCCGCTGATCTACCGGGTGCACGAGCAGCCCTCGAAGGAGAAGCTGTTCGGGTTCGGCGATTTCCTGCGCACCATCGGGATCAATTTCGCCAAGGGCCAGGTGCTCAAGCCCGGCGTGTTCAACCGCATCCTCGGCCAGGCCAAGGGCGGCGCGCATGAGGCGGTGATGAACGACGTCGTGCTGCGCACCCAGGCGCAGGCGGTCTATGCGCCGGTCAATGTCGGGCATTTCGGCCTGAACCTGGCGCGCTATGCGCATTTCACCTCGCCGATCCGGCGCTATGCCGACCTGGTCGTGCATCGCGCGCTGGTGCGGGCGCACCATTTCGGCGACGACGGGCTGACCGACCGCGAGATGGGCCGCCTGGGCGAGATCGCCGAGCACATCTCGATGACCGAGCGCCGCGCCATGGCGGCGGAGCGCGATTCCACCGACCGCTATGTCGCCGCCTATATGGAGGATCGCGTCGGCGCGATCTTCGATGCGCGGATCACGGGCGTCACGCGCTTCGGCTTGTTCGTGCGGCTGGCCGAGAGCGGCGCGGAGGGACTTCTGCCGGTGCGGGCGCTGGGCACCGAATTCTTCAAGCATGACGAGAAGGCGCATGCGCTGGTCGGCGACAGGACGCGCACGGCCTATAAGCTCGGCGACATCGTCGCGGTGCGGCTGGCGGAGGCGGCGCCACTGACCGGCGGACTGCGCTTCGATCTTGCCGAAGCGCCACCGGGGGGAAACAAGCCGCGCGTCAAGACGCAGACGCGGCCGAAGCGCGGGCGGCGGTAGGTTCCGCACGTGGTTGTCATGGCTCGCATTCGCGGGCCATGACATCTGAGCGAAGTGCCGTAAACTCTCCTCATGTCCGTCTTCGATTCCGACAACGAGCAGCTCATCGAGCGGGTGCTGCGTCCCAAGGATGCGGCGACGCTGGTGCTGGTGCGGCGCGGGAGCGGCGGCGCGCGGATCCTGATGGGACAGCGTCACGGCGATATGGCGTTCATGGCCAACAAATTCGTCTTCCCCGGCGGGCGCCTCGATCCCGGCGACATGCGCATCGCCATCGCGAGCGAACTCAAGCCCGAGGTCGCGGCGCGGGCCGGACTGGGGATCGGGCCGGTGCGCGCGCGCGGCCTGGCGCTGGCGGCGATCCGCGAGACCTTCGAGGAGACCGGCATCCTGCTGGGCGAGCGCGCCGAAAAGATGCCGCGCACCCGTGCGCCGGCGTGGAAGAAGTTCTTTGCGCACAAGATCATGCCGCGGCTCGACGCGCTGGAGATGATCGCGCGCGCGGTGACGCCGCCCAACCGCACGCGGCGTTTCGATGCCCGCTTCTTCATGGCCGATGCCGGCGCGATCGGGCACCAGCTCGACGGCGCGGAGACCGAAGAATTGCTGACGCCCACCTGGCTCACCATAGCGGAAGCGCGCGCACTCGACTTGCCGAGCATCACCCGCACCGTGCTGGACGAGATCGAGGCGCGGATCGGCGGCGAGCACGACCGGCCCGTGCCGTTCTACCGCTATACGCGCGGCAAAGCCTCGCGCGTGCATCTCTGATGGAGGTGTCGGAGCGCGAGAAGCGGTTGGGGCTGGTCGCCATCTTGTCGACCTGCACGGCGTTCGCGCTCGGCATCGGGCTGACCCTGCCGCTGCTGTCGCTGATCCTGGAGCGGCGTGGGTTTCCCGGCAGCGTGAACGGACTGAACCTCGCGACCGCCGGCCTGGCGGCCTTCGCCATCACGCCGAACGTGCCGCGGCTGATCCGCCGCTTCGGCACCGCGCCCTATCTCTGCGCCTCGCTGGTGGTTTCGTCGGCGGCGCTGCTCGGGCTCTATCTCGCGCCCGCACTATGGCTGTGGTTTCCGCTGCGTTTCATCTTGAGCGTTGGGCTGAACGGCTTGTTCGTGGCGTCGGAATTCTGGATCAACCAGCTGGCCGACGAGCGCAGCCGCGGCCGCTATGTCGCGCTCTACGGCATCGCGATTTCGGGCGGGTTCGGGATCGGACCGGCGATCCTCTATGTCATGGGCACGCGCGGCATCGCGCCGTTCGCCGCGGGATCGGCGATGCTGCTGCTGGCCATCGTGCCGGTTCTCATCGCCCGCAAGGCGGCGCCGCGGCTGGAGGAGGAGAAGGGCGCGGGCGTGTTCGGCGCGCTGCGCGCCGCGCCGGCCATCCTGTCGGCCGCCCTGGTGTTCGGCATGCTCGATGCCGGGCTGTTCGGGCTGTTTCCGGTCTACGCCGTGCGCTCGGGCTTCAGCGAGGCACATGCCGCGCTGGCGATCACGGCCTCGTCCCTGGGCAGCATGGCGTTCCAGTATCCGCTCGGCATGCTGGCCGACCGTTTCGACCGGCGTACCCTGTTGATCGTCTGCAGCGCCGCCGGGATCTTCGGCGCGGTGCTGACGCCGTTCGTGATCGGGATGCCGGCCGCGACCTATGTTCTGCTGTTCCTGTGGGGCGGCCTGATCATGGGGGTCTACACGGTCGGCCTGACCCTGGTCGGCGAGCGCTTCAAGGGGCCGGAGCTGGCGAGCGCCAATGCCGCCTATGTGATGCTCTACGCGGTCGGCTTGCTGAGCGGGCCGCCGGTGGAGGGAGTCGCGCTGGATGCGTGGAATCCGCACGGGCTGATGGTGGTCCTCGCGGCGATCAGCCTGATTTATGTGGGATTCCTGGGGTTTAGGCGAGCGCGCGCGGCTTGACTTTGGCCCCGCGAAAGCTAAATTCCCGGCCCTTCGAACAGGTTTTCAGGAGTCCGCCCCATGGCGAAGCCCACCACGGCAAAGATCAAGCTCAACTCGGGCGGCGGCACGGGGTTCTACTACGTGACGAAGAAGAACACGCGCACGATGACCGAGAAGTTCAAGATCCGGAAATACGATCCGGTCCTGCGCAAGCATGTCGAGTTCAACGAAGGCAAGATCAAGTAATTCGAGTCGTCGTGCTTGGAGGCCCGGCTTCGCCGGGCACCTCGGCATGACGATGGTTTTCGGTCGCGATTATTTTCCGCTCTCGTCCTGCTGAAGTGCTCCGCCGAAGGCGGAGCCTCGAAGCACGCACTACTCCGCGGCCGCCTTCACGCCGCGCACCGCTTCCACCCGCGCGATGAAATCGGTCATGAACCCGACCACGATCGGGATCACCGGCAGCGGCATGTCGTGGCCCCAGCCTTCGATCTCGCGATACTCCGCCCCCGGAATGCTTTGCGCCGTGTGCCGGCCCGCCGCGACCGGGATCAGCGTGTCCGCCGTGCCGTGCAGGACGAGCGCGGGCAGCGTCAAGGACTTCAGCCGTTCGGTGCGCGGCGCGCTGGCGCCGATCGCGGCGTATTGGCGGGCACTGCCCTCGGGATAGAAGCTGCGGTCGTAGTTGAAGCCGGCGAGCTTGCCCAGGCGATCCTCGTCGAACGGCCAGGCGGTCGAGGCATAGGCGCGGCGGCCCTTGAGCGAATGGGCGATGACCGTCTCGCGGTCGGTCGCGGGCGCCGGAGTCGTCAGCGCGGCCAGCGCTTCGGGCGTCGACGGCGGCAGCGACGGGTCGGAGGTGGTGGAGAAGATCGAGATCAGCGAGCGCGCCTGGGCCGGATGCTCGAGCGCGACGAGTTGCGCGATCATCCCGCCCATCGAGGCGCCCGCGATATGGGCGCTCTCGATGCCCAGCGCGCCGAGCAGCGCGGCGGCGTCCGCCGCCATGTCGCTCAGCGCATAGGGCACGTCGGGCTTGCGGCCCTCGCGCATCGCCTGCCCCACCGCGCGCAGGTCGGGCAGGATGCCATGCCATTTCTGGCTGAGCCCGACGTCGCGGTTGTCGAAGCGGATGACGCGCAGGCCGGCGGCTTCGAGACCTTCGTGGAATTGCTCCGGCCAGGCGGTCAGCTGGCTGCCGAAGCCGCTGATGAAAAGGAGCGGAACGCCCTCCCGCGGCCCCGTGTCGGCGTATTCGAGCTCGATGCCGTTGGCGCGGATCCGGGCCATGATTTGCTCCCCATTTTTCGGCAAGCTTAACGGCGCGGGCTTCCTTGACAAGTGGCGGGGCGGGCCGGAGTTTGACCCCATGCGGCGCGCCCTCGAACGACTGTCCAACGAGACCTTCGACCTGCTGATCGTGGGCGGCGGCGTGACCGGCGCCTGCGTCGCGCGGGACGCGGCGCTGCGCGGCCTGACGGTCGCGCTGGTGGAGAAGAACGATTTCGCAAACGCCACCAGCGCGCACAATTCCAAGCTGGTGCATGGCGGATTGCGCTATCTGCGCAATTTCGAGCTCGGCCTGGTGCGGGAGTCGCTGAAGGAGCGGCGCATCTGGCAGCGCATCGCGCCGCATCTCGTCCATCCGCTGCCGTTTCTCGTGCCGTTCTACAATAGCGGCTTCAAGGCGCGCGCGACGCTGGCCGCGGGATTGACGCTGTATGACATCCTGTCCTTCGACAAGGGCTGGCTGGACGATCCGGACCAGGCGCTGCCGAACCATTCCTGGCTGAACAAGCGCAAGGCGATCGCGGCCGAGCCGGTGCTGGACGGGCCCGGCTTCGAGGGCGCGTTCAAATATTACGACGCACAGATGTATGCGCCGGAACGTCTGGCGCTCGAATGCCTGATCGCGGCCGATGCGGAGGGCGCGGCCATCGCGAACTATGTCGAGGCGGTGACGATCATGGTGCGCGAGGGGCGCGTGCAAGGCTGCACGGTGCGCGACGTGTTCGGCGGGGCGCGGTTCGACATCCGGGCCAAGGTCACGCTGGTCGCGGCGGGACCGTGGGCGGACATCTTCCTCGAACGCGCGCTGGGCAAGCCGGCATCGCACAAGCTGCTGCGCTCCAAGGGCATCCATGTGCTGGTGCCGGCGATGACACGGACGAACGCGCTGACCGTCGCGGCGGGCGGCGGGCATTTCTTCGTGCTGCCCTGGCACGGCCACACGCTGCTGGGCACGACCGATACCGCGTTCCGGAGCGCGCCGGACGCGGTGGGCGTGAGCGAGAAGGATATCGACGGCTTCTTCGCCTTCATCAACGCGAACCTGCCCGGCGCGAAGCTGACGCGCGCCAAGGTCGAGCATTTCTATGCCGGTCTTCGACCGCTGGTCGACGACGGCTCGGGCGATACCTATGGCGCGAGCCGGCGGGCGGAACTGGTCGATCACGGCGCGAGCGACGGCATGGACGGCTTGTTCTCGGCCATCGGCGGCAAGTGGACGACCTCGCGCGACCTGGCACAGGGTGTCGTCGATACCATCGTCGAGAAGCTGGGCGCGAGAGCCGCCGATTGCGAGACCGACGAGGAGCCGACCGCGGGCGGCGATGTCGGGCGCTTCGCCGATTTCCTGCGGGCCCAGCGCGCCGAACATGGCGACCTGCCCACCATCGAGCATCTCGCACATATGTATGGGACGCGGCTCGGCGACATGCTGGCGGCGGCGAACAACCGTCCGGAGCTGCGCGCCGCCATCGGCACGGCGGGCGATATCGGGGCGCAGGTCGTGTTCGCCATGCGCGAGGAAATGGCGCTGACGCTGGCCGACGTGGTGATGCGGCGGACCTGCATCGGGCAGATCGGCGCGCCGTCGCGCGAGACGCTGGACGCCGTGGCGCAGCTCATGGCCGCCGAGCTCGGCTGGAGCGCGGAGCGGCAGCAAAGCGAGATCGCCGGCCTCGCGCCCGCCTTCGCGACGCGCGAGGCGGCATGAGCGCCTTCGTGGTCGTCAATCCGCGCTCCGGCAATGGACGCACGAGACGCAGCTGGACGAGCATCGCGCGCATGCTGGCCTCGGTGTATCCGCAGATGACGGTCGCCTTCACGCGTGCGCCCGGCGAGGCCGCCGCGCTGGTGCGCCAGGCGCTGTGCGAAGGCCATCAGGAGATCGTCGCGGTGGGCGGCGACGGCACGATCAGCGAAGCCGTCAACGGCATGTTCGACGCGCAGGGCGCGATCGCGCCCGACGCGGTCTTCGCGTTCGTCACCAGCGGCACGGGCGGGGATTTCCGCAAGAGCTTCGGGATCGAGGCCGGCGCCGAGGCGGCGGTGGCGCGGCTGAAGACCGCCGCGGTCCGGCCCTGCGACGTAGGCCGGATATCCTGCCTGACCGCGCGCGGCGCGCCGACGGAGCGCCATTTCATCAACATCGCCTCCTTCGGCCTGTCCGGCGTGATCGTGGATTCGGTGAACCGGGCCCGGATCGCCAAGCTGTTCGGCGGGCCGTTCGCCTTCGCCTTCCACAGCGCGGCGGCGATGCTGCGCTACCGCAACCTGCCGCTGCGCATCCTGGTCGACGGGCAGCATGACGAGATCGCGACGATCGCCACCGTCGCCGTCGCCAATGGACGCTATTTCGGCGGCGGCATGATGGTGGCGCCGGAGGCGCGGATCGACGACGGGCTGTTCGACGTGGTGATCATGGGCGGCGCGCCCAAGGGACAATCGCTGGCGAAGATGAAGCTGATCTATAGCGGCGACCATGTGCACGAGCCGCATGTCCGCGTGCTGCGCGGCAGCCGGGTCGTCGTCGCGCCGGTGGCCGAGACGCTGGGCCGGCCGGTCCTGATCGAGGCGGACGGCGAAGCGGTCGGCCGCCTGCCCGCGACCTTCGAAATCCTGCCGCGGGCCCTCAATTTGCGATGCTGACGCCATGACCCTCGACCGCACGAAGATCCGCTGGAACGGCTGGGGCTGGGCGTCGCACAGCGACGACCTCGCCGGACGCGAGCCGCTATGGACCTGGCTGGCGGGCGAGCTGGGCATGCCGTCGCTGCTCGCGACGCCGGCGCGGCCGCTGGAGAGCATCGCACTGCCGGCGTCGCGGCTGACGGCCGACGCGCGGGCGCGCTTCACCGGCCTTCTCGGTGCCGAACGCGTGCGCGGCGACGATTACGAGCGGGCCTTCCATGCGCTCGGGAAAAGCTATCACGACATCCTGCGGCTGCGGGCCGGCGATCTTTCGCAGGCGCCGGATGCGGTGCTCTATCCGCGCAGCGCCGAGGAGGTCGCGGGCGTGCTGAGCGCCGCGGCCGAGCATGGCATCGCGGTCGTGCCCTATGGCGGCGGGACGAGCGTGGTCGGCGGCGTGACGGCGGCCAAGGGGCCGTTCGCCGCGGTCGTGACGCTCGACCTGTCGGACATGGACCGCATCGTCGAGATCGATGCCGTCTCGCGGACCGCGACGGCGGAGGCGGGAATCTACGGCCCGGCGCTGGAGAAGGCGCTGGCGGCGCAGGGCTTCACGCTCGGCCATTTTCCGCAGTCCTTCGAGTTCTCGACGCTGGGCGGCTGGATCGCGCATCGCGGCGCGGGCCAGGGCTCGCGCGGCTATGGCCGCGCCGCCGACTGGCTGGTGGGCGCGCGCCTCGCGACGCCGCGCGGCACGCTCCAGGTCGGCGGGTTTCCCGCGTCGTCGGCGGGACCGCAATTGCTCGACCTCGCGCTGGGCTCCGAGGGCGTGTTCGGCGTGGTGACCGAGGCGACGATCCGCGTGCGGCCGGTGCCGGCGGCGAGCGATTATCGCGGCTATCTGTTCCGCGATTTCGCGAGCGGCGTGGCGGCGATCCGCACCGCGGTGCAGGACGGCGTGCCGGCGACGATGCTGCGCCTGTCGGACGCGGCGGAGACGCGGTTCTACCGGGCCTATGGCGCAACCGGAAAGCGGCGCGGCCTGCGCGACCGGCTGGCGCAGATCTTCCTCGACAGCCGCGGCTTCGACGATAAGGCCTGCGCGCTGATCGCGGGCTTCGAGGGCGATGCGGCGACGGTCGGGCGCGCCCGGAGGGCGTTCGACGCGCTGGCGAAGCGCCATCGCGCGCTGGCGCTCGGCGAGGGCCAGGGGCGCCGCTGGAAGGCGGGCCGCTTCCACGGCCCCTACCTGCGCGACCCGCTGATGGAGCGCGGCGTCGGCGTCGACACGCTGGAGACCGCGACGAGCTGGACCAAGCTCGACGGCCTCTATGTCGCGGTGCGCGACGCGCTGGAGAAATCCATCCGCGAGACAGCGCCGCGCGAGGGCGCGCATGGCGTGGTGCAATGCCATGTCAGCCACGCCTATCCCGACGGCGCGAGCCTCTATTTCACCTATATCTTCCCGCGCGCGCTGGAGCGCGAGGTCGCGCAGTGGCGTGCGATCAAGGCGGCGGCCTCGGATGCGATCGTCGGCAATGGCGGCACGATCAGCCATCATCACGGCGTGGGCGAGGACCACCTGCCCTGGATCGCGGCGGAGAAAGGTGCGCTCGGGATCGACGTGCTGCGCGCGGTGAAGATGGCGCTGGACCCGAAGGGCGTGATGAATCCGGGGAAGCTGGTGCCGTAGACGGCGAGCGCGGTGGGTGGGATGACAGTTTTGGAGTTCTGTGCCGGTACCCCTCACCAAGCAAAATCTAACGCTCCGCTCCGCTAAACGTAAGATTTTGCGTCCTCTCCCGCTCGCGGGAGAGGACTCCTAGGCCGTCACACCCTCTTTCACCGCCGCCGCCGCCGCCGCGACCGCTTCGCGGGCTTTGGGGATCAGGCTGCGCATGCTGAAGAAGCCGTGCACCATGCCGGGATAGTTCACATAGGTCACGCTGACGCCCGCCGCGTCGAGCTTGTCGGCGTAGTCCTTGCCCTCGTCGCGCAGGGGATCGAAGCCGGCGGTGACCACATAGGCCGGCGGCAGGCCGGACAGGTCGGTGCAGAGCAGCGGCGAGAGGCGCGGATCGGTGCGATGCGCCTTGTCCGGCGCGTAGCAGCGGGTGAACCAGTCCATCCCCTCCTTCTCGAGGAAATAGCCCTTGCCGTTCTCGCGCATCGACGGCGTGTCGGCGGCGCCGAGCTGGGTCACCGGATAGATCAGGAGCTGGTAGGCGATGGCGGGGCCGCCCGCGATCTTCGCGAGCTGTGCGACGACGGCGGCGAGATTGCCGCCCGCGCTGTCGCCGCCCACCGCGAGGCGCGCGGGATCGATGCCGAACGCGGCGGCATGGGCGGCGACGTAGCGCGTCACGGCGAAGCAATCGTCGACCGCGGCGGGAAACGGATGCTCGGGCGCGAGGCGGTAGTCGACGGAGACGACGCGCGTGCCGCTGCCATTCGCGAGACAGCGGCACAGATCGTCATGGGTGTCGAGGTCGCCGATCACGAAACCGCCGCCATGATAGAAGACGAGCGCCGCAAGCGTCTCGCCGTCCTTCGCACCGAGCGGGGTGTAGATGCGCACGGCGATCTCGCCGGCGGGGCCCGGGATCTTGCGATCCTCGCTCTTGCCGATCTGGGTGTCGCCGCCGCGGAAGATGCTGGCGCGCATCGCGGCGCGCGCCGCCTGCGGCCCGATCTCGGAGAATTTCGGCAGCTTCAGCGAAGCCATCTGGTCGAGGAGGTTGCGGACATGGACGTCGAGCGACATGGGAACTCCTCTACTTCAGCAGGCTCGCCACCGTCTTCGCGGCGGCGGCGAGCGCGTCATGGGCCTGGGGCAGCACGGCCTGGAGATAGACGAAGCAATGCACCATGTCGCTGTGGTCGGCGACCGTGACCTTCACGCCGGCGGCGCGCAGCTTGTCGGCATATTGCAGGCCTTCGTCATGCAGCGGATCGAAGCCGCCCAGCATGATATAGGCCGGCGGCAGGCCGGAGAGATCCTTGGCGCGCAGCGGCGAGACGCTGGGGTCGTGCCGGTCGGCGTCGGTCGGCAGATAGCTCGCATAGAACCAGTCGAGCGTGTCCTTCTCGAGGAAATAGCCGACGGCGAATTCGCGCAGCGAGGCGGTCTCCTCGCCGATCTGGGTGACGGGAAAGAGCAGCATCTGGGCGGCGAGCGCGAGGCCGCCCTTGGCCTTGGCGAGCTGGGCGACTTCCGCCGCCAGCGCGCCGCCGGCGCTGTCGCCGCCCACCGCGATGCGGTTGGCGTCGACCCCGATCTCGGCGGCATGCGCCGCGACCCAGACCAGCGCGGCGAACGCGTCGTCGAGCGCGGCGGGATATTTGTGCTCCGGCGCGAGGCGGTACTCGACGGAGATGACGCGCAGGCCGCCCTCATTGGCGAGCATGCGGCAGAGCCCGTCATGGCTCTCGATATTGCCGATCACGAAGCCGCCGCCGTGGAAATAGACGAGCGCCGGCATCGGATCGCGGCCGGCCGCGACGGGCGTGTAGACGCGGATCGGAACACCGCCGGTCTGGCTCGGCACCACGAGGTTCTCGGTCTTGCCGACCGGGACGTCCTTGGGGCCGACCATCTGCATCAGCGCGTTGAACTGCAGCCGGCCGGCTTCGGCGCCGGCGTCCTGCATCTTCGGCCCGCCGGCCATCTTCATCTGATCGAGGAAGCCTTTGACGATGGGATCGAGCGGCATGGGAGTCCGGTGCGGGGTTGCCCGGCAGTGTGAGGGCATCGGCGCGGCGGGCGCAAGATGGCGCCGCGCATAAGCGTTCGCACGGCAGAAAGGACGCCGCGACAGCGCCTGCGGTCAGGGGATTTCGATAACCTCCGGATCGGGTGTCGTGGCGAACAGCTTGTCGACCAGGGCGCGGCGGCGATCCATCGTGGCGCGCTGGTTCACATAGCCCTTGTCGGTGATCTCGTGCCCGTCGACCGAAGGCGGCTCGGCCATCAGGATCACGCGCCTGATGCGGCTGGAGGAGCCGCCCGAGGCCTTGTTGTGCTCGGCGAACTTGTCCCGGATGAGGGCGCGAAGTTCCGGATCCTTCACGATCTCGGCCGGGTCGGACTTGCCCGTCAACTCCTTCGCCGCGGCAAGCGTCGGCCAGACCAGCAGGCCGACGAACGGCTTGTCCTGGCCGCAGACCACGCAGTCGAAGACGAAGGGCGACGCCGCGCCGACGGCCTGTGCCCGCAACGTGCCGGCGCTCACCCAGGTGCCGCTGTCGAGCTTGAAGTCCTCCGTCACGCGGCCGTCGAAGACGAGACCTTGGGCGGGATCGGCGTCGTCGATGAACTTGGCGGCGTCGCCGAGGCTGTAGAAGCCTTCCTCGTCGAAGGCCGCTTTCGTGAGGTCCGGCCGCTTGTGATAGCCGGGCGTGACGGTGGGTCCCTTCACGCGCACTTCGAGCTTGGTGCCGTTGGGCACGAGCTTGAGCGTGATGCCGGGGAGCGGCAGGCCGACCAGCCCGACGCGCTCGGTGATCCAGTGCACCACGGTGACGCCCTGCGTTTCGGTCGCGCCGTACATCGTGGTCATCGGGATGCGGTTGCCGACGGCGGCGATGGCGAGGGCCTGGAAGCGCTCATAGATGTCCTGGCTGAGCGTCGCGCCGCCATAGCCCGCCATGCGCAGCTTGGCGAAGACGTGGTCGCGCAGGCTTTCGTCCCGCTCCATCGCATCGCACAGCCAGCCGAAGGCGATGGGCGCGGTGCCGATGCCGAGCGGGGTGATGTCGCGCAGATTGCGTATGGTCTCGTCGAACATCCCGGGCAGCGGCTTGCCGGCATCGAGATAGATGGTGCCGCCTGCATTGAGCTGGCCGTTGAAGCCGATATTGCCGGCGGAGATATGGTTCCACGGCATCCATTCGAGGCTTTGCGGGATCTCCTCGGGATCGAGCGGCTCGGTGCGCAGGGCTTCCTGCGCCGCGATCACGGCGCACATCATGCGATGGGTCTGCACCACGCCCTTGGGCATGCCGGTCGAGCCGGAGGTGAAGAGGTATTTCGCGGTCGTGTCGTGGTCGATCCTGTCCAGCGCCGCCGCGACGTCGGGCCCCGGATTGGTGCGGATGAGATCGTCATAGGCGGTGGCGCCGGGGATCGGCATGACCGTGACGATCTCGACGCCGTCCAGCGGCAGCGCGGCCAGCGCGCGGGCGTAGACCGGCCCCTGCTCCGCGAAGATCATCTTCGGTTCGGCGACCGCGAAGACGTGCCTGAGCTTGGAATGATCGCCGGACATCAGCGAATAGGCGACGGACACCGGCGCGACGGGCACGCCCGCGAGCATCGCGCCCAGCATCATCGTGGCGTGCGCGATGGAATTGCCCGAGAGAATCATCAGCGGCGTGTCGGCATTCATGCCGCGCGAGAGCAGCGCCTGCGCGATCGCGCTCGCCCGCGCGAAGGCTTCGCCATAGGTGATGAAGCGCCAGTCGCCGGTCTTGCCGCCTTCGAGCGGAATGCGCTCGCCGATGAAATTGCGCGCGGGGTGCTTCTTCGCGCGCGCCTCGAAGAGATGCGCGATGGAGCGGTGCAGCGTGCCGAGCTTGTGGTTCGAGTCGATGTACACCGTGCCGTCGGAGCCGCGCCGGACCGCGATATCGGGCGCTTTCTGAGGCAGCGGCCGGAACGGCGGCAGATCGGTCGATTTCACCTGTACATTCATGGCCTTGGCTCCCTGCACGGCGCGAACTACACATCGCGTCCGTAATTCATTATATTTCCCGGCGAGTCCCGGTATAATTCCAGGCTTATCGTTCGAGGTCTCCGCATGCGCGGCAAAAGCGTGTTGCTCATCATTGGCGGCGGGATCGCCGCCTACAAGAGCCTTGAGCTCATCCGGGCGCTGAAATCGCGCGGAATCGGCACGCGCGCGATCATGACCGCAGCAGCAGCGGAATTCATCACCCCGCTTTCCGTTGCGTCACTGAGCGGCGAGAAGGCCTTCGGCGATCTCTTCAGCCTGACGGACGAAGCGGAGATGGGTCATATCGAGCTGTCGCGTTCGGCCGATCTCGTCGTGGTCGCGCCCGCGACGGCGGATCTGATGGCGAAAGCGGCGAATGGCCTGGCGAACGATCTCGCCTCGACGGCGCTGCTCGCGACCGACAAGCCAGTGCTGATGGCGCCGGCGATGAATGTGCGCATGTGGCAGCACGCGGCCACGCAGCGGAACCTTGCGCGGCTCCAGGCGGACGGCGTGCGGTTCGTCGGCCCGAATGACGGCGACATGGCGTGCGGCGAGTATGGTCCGGGCCGCATGGCGGAGCCCGCCGAAATCGCCGCGGCGGTCGAGACGTTCTTCGGCGACGGTGCCTTGAAGGGCCTGCGTGCCCTCGTGACGGCGGGACCGACGCAGGAACCGCTCGATCCGGTGCGCTTCCTCGCCAACCGCTCGTCGGGCAAGCAGGGCTACGCGATCGCCGATGCGCTGGCGCGGCTGGGCGCGGAGACCACGCTGGTCTCCGGACCGGTCGAGATCGCGCCGCCGTCCGGCGTGAAGCTGCTGAAGGTGACCACGGCGCGCGAGATGCTCGCGGCCTGCGAGAGCGCCCTGCCCGCCGATGTCGCGGTGATGACGGCGGCGGTGGCGGACTGGCGGCCCGAGGTCGCGGCCAACAACAAGATCAAGAAGGAGCAGGACGCGGCCGCGCCGACGCTGCGGCTGGTCGAGAATCCCGACGTGCTGGCGACGCTGGCGCGCCATGCGCAGCGGCCGAACCTGCTGATCGGCTTTGCGGCGGAGACGGAGAACGTCATCGCGCATGCGCAGGCCAAGCTCGCGAAGAAGGGCTGTGACTGGATCGTGGCGAACGACGTGTCGCCCGGCACCGGCATCATGGGCGGCGACAGGAACACGGTGCACATCGTGACGCGCGATGGGGTCGAGGACTGGCCGCAGATGCCGAAGACCGAAGTCGGCACGCGGCTCGCGGCGCGGATCGCGCGGGCGTTGAAGGAGGTGGCGTGATGGCGAGAGGAGCTGCTCCGGTATTTTCCTCTCCCGTGGTTGCGGGGGAGGTGGCTCGGCGCGCAGCGCCGAGACGGAGGGGGCCGGCGCTGGCGGCTCTCCCCTCCATCACATCGCTTCGCGATGCGGTCCCCTTGGCACGCTGCCGCCACCAAGCCCGCAACCACGGGGGAGGAAAACCGTGAAAATCTCCATTCTCCGCCTGCCCCACGCCCAGGACCTGCCCCTGCCCGCCTATGCGACCGCCGGCTCGGCCGGCTTCGACCTGCTCGCCGCCATTCCAGCCGACCTCACGCTCGACCGCGGCGCGCGCGTCACCGTGCCGTGCGGGATCGCCATCGCCGTGCCGCCGGGATTCGAGGCGCAGGTGCGGCCACGCTCGGGGCTGGCGCTCAACCACGGCGTCACGCTGCTCAATGCGCCGGGCACGGTCGACAGCGATTATCGCGGCGAGATCAAGGCCATCCTGGTCAATCACGGCGAAGCGCCGTTCACCGTCACGCGCGGGATGAAGATCGCGCAGGTCGTGATCGCGCGGCACGAGATCGCCGAACTGAACGAGGTCAGCGAACTGCCCTCCAGCGCGCGCGGCGCGGGCGGCTTCGGCTCGACGGGACTCCATATCGTGAAGACGGACTGATGCTCAAGCTTTCGCGGAAGACTTTGCTGGCGCTCGAGGCGGTGATCGACATCGCGTTCAACGCGCGGCCCGAGCCGGTGCAAGCCAAGGAGATCACGGCGCGCCAGGGCGTGCCGCAGCGCTATCTCGAACAGGTGATGCAGCAGCTCGTGCGCGCCGGCGTGCTCAAGGGCGTGCGCGGCCCGCGCGGCGGCTACCGCCTGGCGCGCGAGCGGCGGCGCATCTCGGTCGGCGACGTGGTGCGGGTCGCGGAGAGCCTGGAGGACGAGGAGAGCGAAGCGATCGATCCGCGCTCCGAGCTCGGCATCCGCATCGTCTCGCCGCTGATCCAGACCTTGCAGGATGAGGTCATGGCGCGGCTGGACGCGATCTCGATCGAGGACCTCTGCCAGCGCGCCCGCACTGCCGGCGTCGATTGCGGCGGTGGCACCAGCGCGGATTTCACGATTTAGATGGCAGTTTCGGCGCCAAATCTTCGACCGTCATGGCCGCCCTCATGGCGGCCATGACGATGGTGGTTTGCGCCGTGAGCAACACCACTCCAGCAGGAGCTTGACATGGAACAGGGCAAACCCGGCCGCGGCCGCATCTACGACTCGATCACCGAGACCATCGGCGACACGCCCTTGGTGCGCCTGAACCGTCTGCCGAAGGAGGCGGGGGTGAAGGCGGACGTGCTCTTGAAGCTCGAATTCTTCAACCCGCTGTCCTCGGTGAAGGACCGCATCGGCGTCGCGATGATCGAGACGCTGGAGGCGCAGGGCATCATCACGCCGGGCAAGTCGACGCTCGTCGAGCCGACCAGCGGCAACACCGGCATCGCGCTCGCCTTCGTGGCGGCGGCGAAGGGCTACAGGCTGATATTGGTGATGCCGGAAACCTTTTCGATCGAGCGGCGCAAGATGCTGGGGATAATGGGCGCCGAACTGGTGCTGACCGAGGCGGCGAAGGGCATGAAAGGCGCCATCGCCAAGGCGCAAGAGATCGCCGCGGCAACGCCCGCCTCGATCATCCTGCAGCAATTCGAGAACCCGGCCAATCCGGAAATCCACCGCAAGACGACGGCGGAGGAGATCTGGAACGACACCAAGGGCGCGGTGGACGTGGTGATCTCCGGCGTCGGCACGGGCGGCACGATCACCGGCGTCGGCCAAGTCCTGAAGGCGAAGAAACCGAGCGTGAAGATGATCGCGCTGGAGCCGGAGGACTCGCCGATCCTCTCGGGCGGCCAGCCTGGGCCGCACAAGATCCAGGGGATCGGCGCCGGCTTCGTGCCGACGATCCTCGACCGCAAGGTGATCGATGAGGTCATCACGATCTCCAACGAGACCGCGTTCGAGACCGCGCGCAAGGCGGCGAAGCTCGAAGGCATCCCGGTCGGCATCTCGTCGGGCGCCGCGATCGCGGCGGCGCTGGAAGTGGGCGCGCGGCCGGACATGGCGGGCAAGACCATCGTCGCGATCATCCCGTCCTTCGCCGAGCGCTACCTGTCGACGGCGCTGTTCGAAGGGCTGTGACGTCTTCGGCCCTCACGCCCAGCTGTCATGGCCCGCGACTGCGGGCCACCCAGTTGATCACGGAGCACAAATTTTGAAGATCGAGTTTGCGTCACCTGGGTGGCCTGCAGTCGCGGGCCACGACAACAAGGGCTGGGTCGGGGGCGTGCCCCAATGAGCGAAGAGGCTTTCTTCAAGCATGAGAACGACGCCTATCTGCCGCTGCCGCCGAGCAAAGGCCCGTGGCGCGAGGATTCGCTGCATGGCCGCGTCGTCATCGGCCTCCTCGGCCACGAGCTCGAACGCACCCATGGCGGCGCGGCGTGGATGCCGGCGCGGCTGACCGTCGACATGTACCGCCTGCCGGATTTCTCGCCGATCACGGCGGTGACGCGGGTGGTGCGCGGCGGCAAGCGGATCCAGGTCGTCGACTGCGATCTGATGCAGGGCGGCAAGAGCGTCGCGCGCGGTACGGCGCAGTTCCTGATCCGCAGCGAGAACGCGCCCGGCAAGACGCTGAGCCCGCCCGATTGGGACGCACCGCATCCCGACGCCCTGCCCCCGCCGCCGCCGGGACAGTTCGGCCAGCGGATGTGGAAGATGCGCAATGTCGGCGACTGGTTCGGCGGGCCGGAACAGCGGCGCGGCGCGTGGATGGCGGAGATCCGCGAACTGGTCGAAGGCGTGCCGCTCACGCCCTTCGCACGGGTCGCGGCGGCGGCGGATTTCGCCAGCCCGCTGGCGAACCGCCACGAGACGGGCCTCGGCTACATCAACACCGACATGACGGTCTATCTTCACCGCCTGCCGGTGGGCGAATGGATCGGCTTCGAGAAGATCAACCATCACGCGAGCGACGGCGTCGCCATCGGCGAATGCTTCCTGCACGACACGACAGGTCCGATCGGCTCGGCGAGTTGCGCCGCGCTGCGGCAGACGCGGGCGTAGTTTCCCCTCGCGAGGGTGAGATCGACGCGCGCCGAGCGCGGTCCACGCCACGCTTCCCGCCGCGCCGGTCTCGTGCGTCATGTCAGGTCGGTGAACGGATTGTGCGCAACCTCCCACAGATAGCCGTCGGGATCCGCGAAGTAACCGGAATAGCCGCCCCAGAAGACGTTCTGCGGCGGCTTCACCGCCCGCGCGCCGGCTTTCAGCGCCAGGGCGAAAACCTCATCGACAGCCTGCGGTGTGGGTGCGTTATGCGCCAAGGTGATCCCGCAGAAACCGCCGCCGTCATCCGCCACCGTCGCGTCTTCGGCAAGCTTGTCGCGTGGATACAGCGCGAGCCAGCTTCCTTCGAGCTTGAAGAAGACGATGTCCTCGCCGTCCTTGAAATTGTGCGGCGGGAAGCCCAGACCGTCGCGATAGAATCCCAGCGATTTCGCAAAATCGCGCACGCCCAGCGTGATGATGCCGATCTTCGGTTTCATGACGTTGTTCCCTATTTGTTCCAAAATACCAAGATCGCCTCCACCGCGCAAGCGTCGTCTCAGCCGACTTGTGCGAGGACTTGCGCCAGCAGGTCGGGACGATCCGTGCACAGACCGTCGAGGCCGAGTCCGATCAGGCGCCGCATGTCGCGCGGGTCGTTCACCGTCCAGGCGCCGACCTTGAGGCCGAGCGCCTTCGCTTCGGCGACCATTTCGGGTGTCGCGTCCTCATAGCTCGGAAACCAGCCATCGCCGCCCGCCGCCTTGATCGCGCGCTGGATCGAGCCGCCATAATTCACCGCGTCGTAGCCGGCCGCCCAGGGCGAGGTACCGGTCGCCGCCCAGTGGCGCAGCGCGCGGGTCACGGGCTTGTCGCCTTCCTTCGGCGGTTCGCGCAGGAAGTCGAGCGCCATGGTGGTGAACCAGCATTCGACGCCCGGCGCGATCTTCCCGGCATGCAGCAGGCCCGGCCAGTCGAAGCCGACGAAGATCGTGCGGTCGAGATAATCGTGCTTGCGCAGCACCGCGACGGCCGCCTCGGCCAGCGCGACGGGATCGGCCGAGACGTCGCGGTCGTAGAACGAGGTCTTGAGCTCGACCTGGAGCCTGAACGGCGTCTTCGCCTGTTTGGCGACCTCGAGCACCTGCGCCAGCGTCGGGATGCGCTCGCCATCGAGAGGCATGGTGTGGGGATGGGCGCGGCCATAATCGCTGGCGGGATCGAGGCGGCCGACATCGAAAGCCTGCAGCTCGGCCAGCGTGAGATCCTTGATGCGCAGCGTGGGCTTGGCGAGCCATTTGCCGCCGAGCCGGACGATCTCCGGCTTGAGGCGATAGTCGTGGAACACCACGACCTCGCCGTCCTTCGAAAGCTGGACGTCGAGCTCGGCGCCGTCGCAGCCACGCGCCACCGCGTCGCGGAAGGCGGCCAGCGTGTTCTCGGGATAAAGACCGGCGCCCCCGCGATGGGCGAAATTCCGCGTCGGCATTCGTGCTCTCCTTCGGGCGGCAGCTCATGATAAGGCAAATGGCCGGCCGCAATCCATGGAGGCTCAATCCGTCTGCGTGCGCAGCGCAAAGGCAAACCGCCAGTCCCCGCGACGCAGCCAAGGCGCGTCGGCGACGACGCCGAGCGCCGCGCCCAGATCGAGCGCCGCGGTCTCGCCGAACGCCAGCCGAAGCCCGCCGCCCACCGAAGCGAGCGCGGCATACCGCGTCGGCCAGGGCGGGCGCACTCTCAGCCAGCTCGCCCCGCCGTCGGCGTCGGCGTAGAATTCACCGCTGCGAAACGGCAGCCATGGCGCGCGATAGCCGATCTCGACGCGGGCGCCCGCGGCGCTGTCGCCCGAAATCGAAGCCGGCGCGAAGCCCGCGCCGATATCGGCGCCGCCGAACGTATAAAGTTCCGACGACGGCAGGCGGTCGGCGCCGTATTGCGCCACTGCTTTGAGCCGGAGCACGAGGGCGGCATCCAGCGCGCGGTTCAACGTCGCCTGCAATGCCAGCTTGCGAAAGCCCGCAGTGCCCGCGAAGCCGGGACCGATCGCGGCGCCGAAATCGTCGAGGCCGAAACCGGTGGCCGCTGTGAGGGCGAAATCGCGGTCGGCATCGCTGAAGGCATAAGAGACCAGTGCCCGCAGCACGCGCAGCCGGTCGCTCGAATGAAAGGCTCCATATGTGGCGTCGGATGCGCGCGACACGTCGAGGCCGAAGGAGGCTGTCAGGTCTTCGCCGGAGCTGCGCAGGAAAGTGTGGGCGACGGCGGCCTGCAGGGTCTTGGCCTCGCCGGCGCCGGCTGTGCCCTGGGGCCGCGTCCGCAGGAAGGACGCTCCTATGCGCGCGACGGTGCCGTCGTCGTCCAGCACCTCGCTGTCCGACAGCGCCACGAACTGCAGGCGGTCCATCGTGGTCGTGGTGAGATAGCTCAGCTGCGTGCGTTCGCCGTCGCGCAACAGGCCGTAAAAGGTCGCGCCGGCTTGCAGCTCGATCCGGTCCAGCCGCGGCTCGCCTTGGTTGTCGACCGCCAGGGTGAATTTCGGCCTCGGCGATTCGAGCGCGATCGACAGGCACAGCGCACCCGGGCGGTCGCCGGGGAGGAGCTTGAGGTCCGGCGTCAGGCCCGCGACGTCGCGCAGGAAGGAGACATAGCGCTCAAGCTTCGACCGGCGCAGCGGCCGCTCTGCCGCAAGCCGCCGGCCATAGGCCGCGGCCAGTCCCGCATTCCGGTGCATGTCGCCATGCAGTTCGACGGCTTCGACGAAGCCTTCATAGACCACGAGACGCACCGTGCCGGCGGCGAAATCCTGACTCGGCACGGTGACCGTGAAGAACGCGACGTCGCTGACGGAATAACGTGCGGAAACCGCATCGGCGACACGCTGCAACCCCGCGCGGTCGAGCCGTGCGCCGACGAAGCGCTCGGTCGCATCCGCCAGCTCCGATTGCGGCAGGGTCGAGCCCGTGACCTCGACCCGCCGCACGACGACGGTTTGGCTCGCAGTCTGCGCCCCGACGGCGCCGGGCCATAACAGCAGGACGGCCAACAGCCAGCGATGTCGCCGCGGCATCCGCATCCATGTCCGCAGGACAATCACGCAGGGAACGATCGCCCGGGCGGGTGCAGGGGGGCTCGCCCGCCCGGGCGGATCACTCAGTGGACGATGGAACCGCCACCGAGTTGGCTCCCGAGCTGGGAGGTCTGCGGCCGGCTCACGACCAACGGCGACGCGGCGGCGAGCGGAGCGACACCGCCCCCAAGCAGGGAAACCGGCACCATCGCGGTATTGCCGCCGCCGAGGAGCGAAGTGGCTGCCGGATTGAGCTTCGCCAGCGTGCCGGCGAGGGTCCCGACGACATTCTTCACCACCGGATTGAGCGGCTGGAGCGCCGTGAGGACGGGCTGCAGCGGCGCCGGCGTGCCGGTCGTCGAGCGCACCGTCACCACGTCATTGTTGCTGGCGGCATTGACGGTAAGCGACGAGCCCGTTTGCGGCGTGCTCGACAGCGCATTGACCACGACGGCGGCGCCCGGCTGGCCGACGATCTGCTGGTTGTCCAGGGTCACGGCGGCAAGGTTCAAGGACTGCGGTGCGAGCATGGCGTTGCCGCTGCTTGCCAGGAGCGAATCGCCGGCGAGCGCCGATCCGGATGTCGCGACGCCGAAAAACGCTGCGAGAGCTACGCCACGCAGTAGAAAACGCCTTGTATCGGTCATGTTGGGCCTTCCTTTGTGCCGCGGCACGCCACCGCGAACAGCTTCTTGTGGAAGTTGTATGCGGCACACAACCCTGGATTGCGGAGTCAAAGCTGCCGATACAGCCAACGAAAGGTTACCGCAATCGCTCGATTGCACATGGTGTGTACGGATCGAATCCGGGAGCGGCCCGTCCTGCCGGCAGACGGGCCGGCACGGCCGGTTCAATCCGGCCGCCGGTTCTTGCCGATGAAGCCGAACATGTGCCCGGCGACGTTGCGGATCTGGATCTGGTCGCTGCCTTCGGTGATGCGGTAGCGGCGATGGTGGCGGTAGATGTGCTCGAACTGCTTGTGACGCGAATAGCCCCAGCCGCCATGCACCTGCATCGCCCAGTCCGCGGCGTTGCACACCAGATTGTTGCCGCGGTAATTGCACATCGAGACCTTGTCGGAGAGATAGAGCTGGATCTCTGGTCCCGTCAGGCGATCCATCTCCCAGGCCGTGCGGTAGATCAGCCAGCGGATCATCTCCGCCTCGGTCTGCAATTCCACCAGCGGCCACTGGATCGCCTGGTTGCGGCTGAGCGGCTTGCCGAACGGCTTGCGCGTGTTGGCGTAGTCGATGCTCTCATTGATGCAGTACTGCGCCGCGCCGACGCCGGAGGCCGCCTGGCGGATGCGGTTCTCGTGCACGAAGTGCCGCGCCAGCACTAGGCCGTTGTCGACCGGCCCGAACACCGCGCCGTCCGGTACCCAGACGTCCTTGAAGCTGACGCGGGCGTGATCCGTCGGCATGTTGAAGGTCCACATGTACTCTTCGATCTTCACGCCGGGATCGTCCATCGGCACGATGATGCAGGTCAGGCCGCGTGCGTCGCCATCCTTGCCGGAGGTGCGGCAGAACACCATGTCGTGGCTCGCCACATGGACGCCGGTGTTCCACATCTTCTCGCCGTTGATGCGCCAGCCATTGCCGTCCTTGACCGCGCGCGTCTCCATCCAGGTCGCGTCGGAGCCGTGCTTGGGCTCGGTCAGGCCGAAGGCGAGGCGGACCGTACCGTTCAGCATGCCGGGCAGGATGGTCTTCTTCTGCTCCTCGGTGCCGAAGTCGCGCATCATCAGGACCTGCGGGAAATTGCCGACGACGGAGGATTCGTTCTGCAGGTCGTTGTGCAGGCCGAGCCCCTTGGCCGCGAGATGCTCGCGGATGATCGCCATCGCGAGGTTGCCGATGTTCTTGCCGCCATATTCCTCGGGCAGCGCGAGCCGCAGGAAGCCGGCCTTGTCGGCGCGGCGGCGCATCTCGCGCAGCAGGTCTTCCCACTCCTTGCGCGGCAGGCCGCCATGCTCGAAATCGGTGCGAGCCCATTCGCGGCGGTGGTCGAAGAAACGGTCATTGTCGTCCTGCTTCTGCAGCGGAACGATCTCCGTCTCGATGAAGGCGTCGATGTCGGCGAGCAGCGCCTTGATGTGCTCGGGGATCGTGAAGTCCATGGCAGTTCCTCCAATGCTTTTGCGGAACCTAACGCCTGCCCGTGCGGAAGGCGCAAGGGCCCTTGCCTTGATCTCGATCAATGGCCTTTTGCCGCGAAATGGGGAATCCTGCATCAGGTTTTGACAGGATGTCAGTCATGGCGGACACGGTGGTGAAGCCTGCGAAGGCGGAGCATTTCGACATGCTGATCGTCGGCGCCGGCATTTCCGGCGTCGGCGCCGCCTATCACATGACGCAGCAATGTCCGGGCAAGAGCTTCGTGGTGCTTGAAGCGCTGGAAAGCTTCGGCGGCACCTGGCTGACGCACAAATATCCCGGCATCCGCTCGGACAGCGATCTCTACACGTTCGGATATCGCTTCAAGCCCTGGACCGGCGCGCCGATCGCCAGCGCGGCCGAGATCCTGCGCTATATGGGCGAGGTGATCGACGAGAACGACCTGAAGCGCCACATCCGCTATCGCCACAAGATCGCCACCGCCACCTGGTCGAGCGCGGACAACCTGTGGACCATCGAAGCGGTGCGCGGCGACACCGGCGAGACGGTCCGGTTCACCACGAACTTCCTGTGGATGTGCCAGGGCTATTACCGCCAGAGCGAAGGCTATACGCCGTCCTGGAAGGGCATGGCCGATTTCAAGGGCCGCATCGTGCATCCGCAGACCTGGCCCGATGATCTCGACTACAAGGACAAGGACGTCGTCGTCATCGGCTCCGGCGCGACCGCGGCGACGCTGGTGCCGGCCATCGCGGGCGACTGCAAGCATGTCACGCTGCTCCAGCGCTCGCCGACCTATTTCATTCCCGGCCGCAACGCGAACGAGCTTGCCGACACGCTGCGGCAGCTCGAGGTCAAGGAGGAGTGGATCCACGAAATCGTCCGGCGCAAGGTTCTGTTCGACCAAGCGGCGTTCACCAAGCGCTCTTTCGAGGAGCCGGAAGCGGTGAAGCAGGAGTTGCTGGGCGGCGTCCGCGCTTTTCTCGGCCCGGACTACGATGTCGGAAAGCACTTCACGCCGGCCTACCGGCCGTGGCGTCAGCGCATCGCCTTCGTGCCGGACGGCGACCTGTTCCAGGGCATCAAGTCCGGCAAGGCCTCGGTCGTCACCGACCGGATCGAGCGGTTCACGCCGGACGGCATCCTGCTGCAATCGGGCGAGGAATTGAAAGCCGACATCATCATCACGGCGACGGGCTTCAATCTGAATGCGATGGGCGATATCGCCTTCGCGATCGACGGCGCGCCGCTGGATTTCGCGGACACGGTGACGTATCGCGGAATGATGTTCACCGGCGTTCCCAATCTCGTCTGGGTGTTCGGCTATTTCCGCGCCAGCTGGACGTTGCGCGCCGACCTGCTCGGCGATTTCGTGTGCCGCCTGCTCAAGCACATGGACGAGAAGGGCGCGAAAAGGATCGCGGTGGCGCTGCCGCCGGAAGACAAGGACATGAAGCTGCTGCCCTGGATCGATCCGGAGAACTTCAATCCCGGATACCTGCAGCGCGGCATGGATCTGCTGCCCAAGCGCGGCGACAAGCCGGAATGGCAGCACACGCAGGACTATTGGAAGGAGAAAGACGAATTGCCGGCGATCGATCTCGACGATCCCGTCTTCGTCTATGGCTAGGCTGCCGCCGCGCCGCCGCCGACGCTCCTTTGCCTGTGACGGTGCTTGCCCAGCTCCATGCCGCGCCATACTAATCGCGGGGGCTTTGCAGCGGGACGGGGACCGTGACCGATCAGGACAACACGCCGCCGGCGGACAACGAGATCCTCTACAAGCTCCTGCACGTCTATCTGCCGGTGCTCGGCCTCGCGGTGGGTTTCGCCGCCGTCTACTCGGCACTGAACTGGCTGCTGGTGGCGCGCAGCGGCCTGCTGCCGCTGGATGAGGACATGGTCGGGCTCTGGCTGCCCGGCGGGCTGGGATTGCTGCTCGCCTTCTTCGTGGTCAACCCGCGGCTTCGCGTACTCGATCTCAGCGCGCGCTCGAGCACGCCGCTCCTGTATCTGGCTGCTGCGGCGGCGGTCATCGCCGTGCCGGCGATGGTGGCGCAGGCCTATATCGCCCGGGCGAGCGGCGAACTCACTCATGTCACGGCGGCGTCGCAGATCGCGTCGGCGCCCGACACGAAATTCTATGCAACGGACGGCCTTTGCCTGGCGCGCGGCGGGGCGCAGGCGCAGCCGGTCTTCAGCCTCGGCGGCCACAATGACGACACGCTCGACTTCACGCTTTATGTGACGGTGCCGGTTTGCGACGGCGAGGCACAGGACCTGCCCAGCACGAAGGTCTGGCTCGGAATGGTCTTCCACGACAGCATCAGCAATTCGGTATCCGACGCGGACAAGGACGCCGCCTACAAGGCGTTCGCACAGCGGACCGAGAATACGATCAACGCCGACGATCCCGCGCGCTACCGGTTCCTGGAACGCGCCGGACCCGGGCCCGCGCGGCGCAGTTTCGAGAAGGCGCTGCGGAACGGCCATGTCGACCCGACCGGCGCGATCTTCCTGCTGCCGCACACGGAGACTTTCGCCGAGCGGACGGGCGACACCCTGCCCTGGACGGCCGGCGCCTTCGCGATCGCCGCCATCGCGTGGCTGATCATGGTGATGTGGCCGGCACTCGACTATGAGCGGCTGCGGGATCCCGTTCCCGCGGCGCCCACGCCGTCCGCGCTGGGTACGGCCTACAGTCCCAACATCCTGCTGCCGCGGCCGTCCTTCTACGGCCTGCCGCTTCTCATCGACGTGAATGTCGGCGTGTTCCTGGCCATGGCGCTGTCCGGACTCGGCGTGATGGCGTTCCAGACCGACGACCTGATGGCATGGGGCGCGGCTTACGGACCGGCCATCCATGGGCTGGGCGTGCTGCGGCTGATCTCCGTGCAGTTCGTGCATGGCGGCCTGCTGCATCTGGCGGGCAACATGTATGGCCTCGTCGTCATCGGACTGTTCCTCGATCCGGTGCTGCGCAATGCGCGATTGATCCTGTGCTACCTGCTCTGCGGCCTGGGCGGCGCGATCGCGAGCGTCACGGTGCATCCCGACACGGTGAGCGTCGGCGCCTCCGGCGCGATCTTCGGCCTGGCCGCGATCCTGCTGGTGCTGCTGGTGCTGGGCGACAAGCGGGTCGCGGTGATCCGACAATATGCGCTCGTCAATATCGGGATCTTCGTCGTCTACAATCTGGTGATCGGTGCGACCTCCTCCGGGATCGACAACGCGGCGCATATCGGCGGGCTGGTCACCGGAACCGTGCTGGGCGGCGTGCTGTTCCTGGTCGACAGAGCCGGACGTTCCGAAACGTAGCGCTCGTTTTGCACCCGCGAACGTGACGTTCGCGCCACGCAGGCCAGCAATGCACATCGTCATCGCGGCGCGTGTTGACTTGCCTAGATTCGAGGCGTACCCACGGCGCGTATCCGCAGGCACGGGGTTTGCGGAACTCAACCGAGCGAGATTGATGCGCAGTTCGATTTGCAAAGTCATCACGGCCGTACCTTTCCGCCTTCCGGGCGGGGAGACCGCTGTGTTCGCTCGCGAGGAGTCCGCGCGCTAGGGATCGCCCTTGCGTCACGTGTCCACCCTCCCGAGCCCGGCTCCGGAGGGTTTTTTGTTGGCTGCTGCCGCCTCCATGCCGGGTTCGGGACTAAAGAATAAGTCCGACCTATGACCGACATTGCCGAATTCGATCTCGAACATGCCGGCGCGCCCGTCTCGGGGCACGGCTTCGAAGCGTGGATCGCCGAGATCCGCGAGCTGCTCAAGCTCGCCGGACCGCTGATCCTCACCCAGCTCGCGCAGATGGCGATCGGCGTGACCGACACCACCATGCTCGCGCGCTACTCGACCACCGCGCTGGACGGCGCGGTGCTCGGCAACACGATGTTCTACTTCTGCTGGATCCTGGGCTCGGGGCCGTCGGCGGCCGTGTCGCCGATGATCGCGCAGATCCTCGGTGCCGATCCGGGCAACATGCGTGACGTGCGCACCGTGGCGCGGATGGGGTTCTGGTCGGTGGCGATGATCTCGGCGCCGCTGATGGTGTTCCTGTGGAGCGCCAAACCGCTCCTGATCCTGTTCGGCCAGTCGCCGGAACTGGCGGAGGCGGCGAGCAGATTCGTCGTGCCGCTGTCCTTCGGCCTGCCCTTCTCGCTCGGCTTCCAGGTGCTGCGCAACTATTCGACGGCACTGTCGAAGCCGAACGCGTCGCTGATCGTCGTCGTGCTCGCCGTCGGGTTCAACGCGCTGCTCGATTACGGCCTGATCTTCGGCCATTTCGGGCTGCCGCGGCTCGGCCTGACGGGATCGGGAATCGCCAGCGCGAGTTCCTTCGCGTTCACCTTCCTGACGATGCTGGGCGTGGTCCGGCTGACGCCGAAGCTGCACCGATATCGTATCTTCGTCGACGCGTTGAAGCCCGCCTGGGGCAAGCTCCGCGAGATCTACGTGCTCGGCCTGCCGATCGGCCTCACCATGCTGTTCGAGTCGACTCTGTTCTTCTCCTCGAATTTCATCATGGGCTATCTCGGTAAGGAGGTGCTCGCGGCGCATATCGTCTCGCTCAACATCCCATCGGTCACCTTCATGGTGCCGCTGGGCGTGGCGATGGCGGCGACGGTGCGCGTCGGCCTCGCGGCGGGGGCGCATGACGGCGAGGCGGTGCGGCGCGCCGGCTGGTCGGCGATCGGCGTCGCGGGGGTGTTCATGCTGTTCTGCGCGGCGCTGCTGGCGAGCTTTCCGTTCGAGATCGCCGCGCTGATCCTGCCCGCGACCGCGGCGAACATGCCGGCGCTCATGCTGGCGGTGACGTTCCTCCATGTCGCGGCGGCGTTCCAGCTGTTCGACGGCATCCAGGTGGCCGCGGCGCTCAGCCTGCGCGGGCTGAAGGACGCCCGCGCCCCGATGTGGATCGCAGGAGCGAGCTATTGGCTGGGCGGCTTCCCCGCCTGCATCCTGCTGGGCTTCGGCCTGGGGATGAAGGGCTTCGGGATCTGGATCGGCCTCGCCTTCGGCCTGTTCGTGGCCGCGGTGCTGCTGTGCTGGCGATTCTGGTGGCTTTCCCGGGCGCGTTAACGATGGGCGGCGCTTTCTGTCCGAAGATTCATCCGGACGCGCCACCGCCCGTCGCTATTGCAGCGCGAAAAGCGACGGCCGCTATTGGGAAGTCCATAGGACGGTACTATGTTCGGAGTCGACGAATTGTCTGGGGACCGTTTCATGCGCGCCTTGTGGATGGGCCTGGCGGGAGTGCTGGCAAGTGCCGCGCCGGCTTTGGCGAACGGCATCACCACAGTGCCCGGCCATATCACGACCTATGCGACGACCGATCTGGGGGGCGCGGGCGTGCCGACCGTCACCCGCGGCGATCAATTCGCGATCGCCTGCGACGGCATCAGAGGCAACGGCGCGGACGTCCGGGTGGTGATGGCGCTGGCCAACCCGCCCGGCGAGGCGCCGACCGGCTACAGCGCCGTGCTGGCGACGAACCAGAAGGTGGCGCGCCACGCGGTGCATGTGCAGGTCCCCGATGTGCCGGACCTCGCCAACCACACGGTGACCGTGACGGTCTATGTGACGGACGCGAAGGGCACCAAGGCCTGCGACGCGGGACGCGTGCATATCGTCTAAGCCGCTTCGCGGTTGCCCGGCAGGCCCGATCAGATAAACGGCACCAGCGCGATCACGCCGAGCGCGCCGGCCGCGATCCAGATCGCGACGCGGACATGGCGGCTGCGGGCCGCCTGCGCCGCGGCGATCAGCGCGACGGACTCCGGATGCAGCCGGACGCCGCCGTCGGCCAGCATCGCGCTGATGATCTCGGCGTTGCGCAGGAGCTGCGGCAGGTTCTGCGCCACGCGGCCCAGCGCGCTCATCCCTTCGGCGGCGTCGCGCAGCCGGCCTTCGGGCCCCATGTGCTCGAGCATCCATTTCTCGACGACCGGGCGGCTCGCCTCCCACATGTCGAAATCCGGATCGAGGCCCCGCGCCACGCCCTCGACCACCATCATGGTCTTCTGCAGCAGCATGAGCTGCGGCTGCGCCTGCATGTCGAAGCGCCGCGTGGTGTCGAAGAGCTGCGCCAGAAGGCGCGCCATCGAGACGTCCTTCACCGGACGGCCGAAGATCGGCTCGCCGATCGCGCGCAACGCCTGGGCGAAGGTGTCGATGTCGTGCTGCGGCGGCACGAAGGCGACGTCGAAATGGACCCGCGCAACGCGGCGGTAGTCGCGTGCGAGGAAGCCGGCCAGGGTCTCGGCCATGAAGCGGCGCATCTCGCTGTCGAGCCGGCCCATGATGCCGAAATCGACCGCGACCAGCCGGCCCTGCGCGTCGACGAAGAGATTGCCCGGATGCATGTCGGCATGGAAGAAGCCGTCGCGCAGCGCCTGGTTCAGGAAGCTGCGCACCACCAGCACGGCGATGCGCCTGGGATCGTGACCGGCGGCGACCAGCGCCTCGCGGTCGCGCACGCAGATGCCGTCGATCCATTCGCTGGTCAGCACCTGGTCCGAGGTCCGGTTCCAGTCGATATGGGGCACGCGGAAATCGGCGTCCTGGCGCGTGGTCTCCGCCAGCTCGGAGGCGCCGGCGCCTTCCATGCGCAGGTCCAGCTCCAGCGCCATCGAGACCGCGAGCATCTCGACCACCGCACGCGGCCGCAGGCGGCGCGCTTCGACGCTCCAGCGCTCGGCGAGCCAGGCGGCGCGCGCGAAGGCGGCGAGGTCGCGCCCGAAGATGGCGGCGATGTTGGGGCGCAGCACCTTCACCGCGACGCGCACCGGCGTCTCGTCGGCGGTGAGGCCGTCATGGACCTGCGCGATGGAGGCGGCCGCGATGGGCTCGGACAGCGCGCTGTAGAGCGCGTCGATGGGCTTGCCGAGGGCCTGTTCGATCACCTTGCGGGCCTCCGCCGTCGGGAAGGGCGGCAGGCGGTCCTGCAATTGCTCCAGCGCGTGCGCCACGTCGTCGCCCACGATGTCGGGACGCGTGGCGAGAACCTGGCCGAGCTTGATGTAGGCGGGGCCGAGGCTTTCGAGCGCGCGCGCCAGCCGCACGCCAGGCGAGGCGTCGTGCCTGGCACGCCCCGCGCCGAGCAGGCGGCGGAGCAGGCGCGCCGACGGCGGCAGCAGCGCTTCGTATTCCCTGGGAAAGAGCGCGTCGTTGCGCGACAGGATCCGCGCGGCATGCCAGAGACGGCGATAATCGGAATAGGCGCTCACAGCCGCCATGCCGAATGCATCGCGGCGATGCCGCCGGTGAGGTTGCGCACCTTCACCAGGCCGAGACCCGCCTCTGCGATCATCTTCGCGAAGCGTGCCTGCGGCGGGAAGCGCCGGATGCTCTCGGCGAGATAGCGGTAGGCCTCGGCGTCGCCGGCAACCATCTGGCCTAGCCGCGGCAACACGTTCAGCGAATAGGCGTCGTACAGCGCATCGAGACCCGGCGCTTCGACACGCGAGAATTCGAGACAGAGGAAGCGTCCGCCGGGCCTCAGCACGCGGCGCGCCTCGCGCAACGCCTTATCGATATGCGTCACGTTGCGGATGCCGAAGGCGATCGTATAGGCGTCCATGCAGGCATCGGGGAACGGCAGCGCCTCGGCGTCGCCGGTGACCCAGGCGATGGCATGCTCGCCCTTGGCCTCAGCACGCCGCACGCCTTCATTGACCATCGCTTCGTTGATGTCGCAGACCGTGATGTCCGCCGGCCCGCCCCGCGCCCGCGCCAGGTCGGCGATGCGGAAGGCGACGTCGCCGGTGCCGCCGGCCACGTCCAGCACCCGCCAGCCCGGACGCGGGTTCAGCCATTCGACGAAGGCGTCCTTCCACAGCCGGTGCACCCCGGCCGACATCAGGTCGTTCATCAGGTCGTACCGGGAAGCGACGGAGGAGAACACCTCGCGGACGAGGCCTTCCTTCTGCGCTTCCGGCACGTCGCGGAATCCGAAGCTGGCGGTCGTGTCGCTGTCGCTCATCGGGCTGAATCATACAATACTGTCATCCCGTAAGAGTAGCGGGGTGGAGCGGTTCATAGCGACAGCGTATGAACGGACCCACCGTGACGTTTCGCCATGGGTCCCGGCTCTGCGCGATGCTTACGCATCGCTTGGCCGGGATGACAGGAATTGGTGAATGCCCGAATTGCCCGAAGTCGAGACCGTCAAACGCGGCCTCCAGCCCGTGCTGGAAGGCTTCCGGATCGTGCGCGCCGAGACCCGCCGCGGCGATCTGCGGGTTCCCTTTCCCAACGACTTCGCCGGGCGGCTGACCGGCCGGCGGGTGGTGAAGCTGTGGCGGCGGGCGAAATACATCCTGGGCGACCTCGACGACGGCGAGACGCTGGTGATCCATCTGGGGATGAGCGGCCGGATGAGCGTGCATGCAGGCGGCAGCCTCAAGAAGCTCGGAAGCTATGTGCACGACATGGGCGATCCCACGATCGGCACCGACAAGCACGATCATGTGGTGATCGACACCGACGCGCCGGCGCGGATCGTGTTCAACGACCATCGCCGCTTCGGGCTGATGCTGCTGGTGGAGACCGCATCGCTCGACGAGCACAAGCTGTTTGCCGGGCTCGGCATCGAGCCGCTGTCGGCGAAGTTCGACGCGGCCTTTCTCGCGGCGGCGCTGAAGGGAAAGAAGACGCCGATCAAGTCTGCGCTGCTCGACCAGCGCGTCGTCGCGGGGCTGGGCAACATATATGTCTGCGAGGCGCTGTTCCGCGCCGGCATCTCGCCCAAACGTCTGGCGGCGAAGGTGCGCGGCGACCAGATCGAAGCGCTGGTGCCGGCGATCAAGACGGTGCTGAACGAAGCGGTGAAGGCCGGCGGCTCGTCCCTGCGCGACCACAAGCGCACCGACGGCGAGCTCGGCATGTTCCAGCACAATTTCCTGGTCTATGGCCGCGAAGGCAAACCCTGTCCCGGCAAGGGCTGCAAGGGCACGATCGAGCGCATCGTCCAGGCGGGACGATCGACGTGGTATTGCCCGAAGTGCCAGAAATGAATTCACCTCCCCCTGGAGGGGAGGTCGACGCGCGCAGCGAAGCGAGCACGTCGGGTGGGGGGCCGCCCTATGCGGCGGCACCCGCCCCCACCCGAAATTTGCTTCGCAAATTTCGACCTCCCCACAAGGGGGAGGTGAATCTGCTGTGTCTCGCCGCCGACGCTCTTCAGATCGCCGGGCGCGCGCAGGCGACCGCGCTCGAACTTGCCGATCCAGCGTTCGGCGATGTCGCTGATCGGAACCGGGTTGAGGTAGTGCAGCTTCTCGCGCCCCTCGCGCCGGACGGCGACGAGGTTCGCCGCTTCCAGCAGCATGAGATGCTTGGTCACCGCCTGACGCGACATCGCAAGGCCCTCGCACAGCTCGCCCAAACTCTGCCCGTTCTTGTTGTGGAGCCGGTCCAGCAACTGGCGGCGGCTCTTGTCCGCCAAGGCCCGGAAAACGGCATCCATGCTCATGGTCCATATATGCAACCATTTGGTTGCATGTCAAGGACGGCGCTATGGAGGCGCGCCGAATTTTGGAGCCGCTTCCGTGAACCACCTGAACATCATCGCCACGACGCAAGACGCCGTGGGCCTCATCACGCTGAACCGGCCCAAGGCGCTCAACGCGCTGAACGCGGAATTGCTCGGCGAGCTGGTGGCGCAGCTCGAAGCCTGGGACCAGGACGATACGGTGCGCTGCATCGTGCTCACCGGGTCGGAGCGTGCTTTCGCGGCCGGTGCCGACATCAAGGAGATGGCGCCGCGATCCTACATGGACATGTACAGATCCAATTTCTTCGCCGACGCCAACGACCGGATCTCGAACATCCGCAAGCCGATCATCGCGGCGGTGGCCGGTTGGGCCTTGGGCGGGGGCTGCGAGCTGGCGATGCTGTGCGACTTCATCATCGCGGCCGACACGGCGAAGTTCGGCCAGCCCGAAATCACGCTGGGCGTCATGCCGGGCATCGGCGGCACCCAGCGCCTGACCCGCTTCGTCGGCAAGTCCAAGGCGATGGAGATGTGCCTGACGGGCCGGAACATGGACGCCGCCGAGGCGGAACGCACCGGGCTGGTCAGCCGGGTGGTGCCGGCGGCGGAGCTGATGGCCGAAGCGATGAAGGCCGCGACCAAGATCGCCGAGCAGTCCCTGCCGATCGCGATGATGACCAAGGAGACGGTCAACCGGGCCTACGAGACCACCCTGGCCGAAGGCGTGCGCTTCGAGCGGCGGCTGTTCCATTCGATGTTCGCGACCGCCGACCAGAAGGAAGGCATGGCGGCATTCGGCGAGAAGCGGAAAGCGAATTTCACGGACAAATAATCGTTCGCCCGCAATCCAAGCGCGGTTCAAAAGCCGATGCGGCCCGACGTGGCGGCAAGACGCTCAGGGCCTCGATCAGGAAAAGGTGTGGAAGTCCGTCAGGAAGAAGAGCCCGGCAGCCTGCGCTGCGCTTGCTTCAAACTTTCGCCACTCCGGGCGACGCCATTCGTCGCGGATGGGGAGCATCAGATGAGATTCTTGGGCACGCCTGAAATTGTTGCCGGGCACTTGCTCACTCCAATCGTCCTTGGATCAAGTCCGTACAGTGCGACGCAACCTTGCCTTTGAAGTGCATTTATGCGCAAAAATACAACCTAAAAGTGTTCCAAGCAAGAATACACTCTGCAATTCCGGGAAGGATTCGACGTTAGCCGGAAGCTATTTGACCCTAGCTTCTCGCAAGGCTATACGCCCGGTCCGATTCAGTCAGGAAGACCAATGCCCAATATCGACTCCTCCAAGAAGCGCGTGCGCACCACGGCCAAGCGCACCAAGATCAACCAGGCGCGCAAGACCCGCGTCCGCGGCTTCGTCCGCAAGGTCGAGGAAGCGATCACCAAAGGCGATCCGGCGGCAGCCCGGGCCGCGCTGAAGGCGGCGGAGCCGGAGATCATGCGCGGCGTGAGCAAGGGCGTCCTGCACAAGAATACCGGCTCGCGGAAGGTCTCGCGTCTGAGCAAGCGGGTCGCCAAGCTGAGCAAGTAGCTGTCTTCCTTGACGGATTCCAAACCGGGTCGGCAACGGCCCGGTTTTATTGTCAGTGGACGGATTTTCTTTGTACATGCACAATGCTGCGGCGCAGCGACGCGGAACTGTCACCTAAGTGTCTGATTCAGCGGCGCAACGTCATACAAGGAAAATTCCTTATACGGACAAAAGGGTTAGCTCAAATCCAAGTTGCAACAGAATCGTCAAAGTTCTTCCTTCGTTCACTTGCCTCTGATTCGGAAATGCGTTTGATTAACCTTCGTCCGATGGGCAAGAGAAAAAGATGCCGAAGAAGAGCAATAATATAACAGAAATATTCGGGTCATCCTGCCAGTATTCGGGCTCCGACTGTAAGAACAGTACGAACTGAGTTCTCTACATTACTGCAAGTACAGGCTGGGCGCCGTCCGGCCGGTGTGAGATTTTGTACATTCGGGTCCATCGATGTCCTCCCAAAACCCTTCCGATTATGCCGGCGACTTGAGCGCCACCGAGGCCTGGGCCCTGCTCCAGAGCGAGCCGCGTGCACGGCTGGTCGATGTGCGGACCAGCGCGGAATGGAACTTCGTCGGCCTGCCCGACCTGAGCGAGCTCGGCCGCGAGGTCGAGCTTGTCGAGTGGCAGGTTTTCCCGACCATGCAGGTCAATCCCGGCTTCGTGGCGCAGACCGAACAGGGCGCCGCCGACAAGACCGCTCCGGTGCTCTTCCTGTGCCGCTCGGGCGCGCGGTCGCGCAGCGCCGCGATCGCGCTGACCCGGGCCGGCTACACCAAGGCCTACAACGTGGCCGGGGGCTTCGAGGGCGACCTCGACGGTTCGCGCCACCGGGGAAACAAGACCGGATGGAAGGCATCGGGCCTTCCGTGGAAACAGACTTGAGGGAAACGACCATGCGACGAGGGGTGACGGCCTAAGACGGGCCGAGTTTAGACGACCGAACCGGGCGCAAAGCCCGGACGAACAAGGGCTAGCCGGCGTCGCGCCGGTCAAGGCGGATAGAGGGTAATGGCACAGATGACGAGTAAGCCGATGCGGCCGGATTGGCCGGCGGCATGGACCGGTGCGCGCGAGCGGCTGCGGCGGGAACTGGGTGACGCGGTGTTCGAGGCCTGGATCGGGCCGCTTACGCTGGACGGCTTCGACAAGGACGAGGTGCGGATCGGGACGGCGAAGTCGTTCATCCGCAACTGGGTCAGCGAGCGCTATGTCGCGCGCATCGAACGCGCTCTGCGCGCCGAGGGCGCCGAACCCGTCTCCCTCTCGATCGTGCTGTCGGCCGCCAAGCCGATGGTCGGCGGCGGCCTGCTGCGCGAAGCCGTGCGCAACGAGGCGACCGCGGCCTCCTATGGCCAGGGCACGCATGACGAGGAAATCGCCGGCGAAGCGACAAAGGGCCTCTGGACCCGCATGCTGCATCCGCAGCAGACCTTCGACAGCTTCGTCAGCGGCACGGCCAACGAGTTCGGCCTGAGCGCGGCCAAGAGCTTCGCCGAGGGACAGCAGAGCGATTTCAACCTGCTCTACATCCATGGCGGCTTCGGCTACGGCAAGACGCATCTGCTGAACGCCGCGGCGCTGGAATTCCGCAAGCGCGGCAAGCGCGCGCTGTTCCTGCGTTCGGAGGATTTCATGCGCCACTTCCTGGGCGCGCTCTATCGCAAGGACACGCTGGCGTTCAAGGAGGAGCTGCGCACCGCCGAAGTGCTGCTGATCGACGATCTGCAGCATATCTGCCGCTCCACCGCGACGGCGTCGGAGTTCCTCTATACCGTCAACGCCTTCGCCGACCTGCGACGGCGCGTGGTCATCGCGGCCGACCGCGCCCCGGCGGCGCTCGAAGGCCTCGGTGCCGATGTGAAGTCGCGCCTGGCCGGCGGGCTGGTGGTGACGCTGGACAAGCCGGATCGCGAGACGCGGCTGGCGATCCTCAAGGGCCGCGCGGCGGAATTCGCCCGGCACAAGCCGCAGGCCCTGCTGCCCGACGACGTGCTGGAGCACATCGCGGATATGGAGAACGCCTCGCCGCGCGAACTGATCGGCGTGTTCACCAAGCTCGCGACCTACACCGACCTCACCAAGAAGCCGGTGACGCTGGAGACCATCGAGGACGTCGTGGGCCTGCGCAGCGCGCCGGGCGCCAAGACCTCCATCGAGGACATCCAGCGCAAGACGGCGGAGTTCTACAAGCTCGACGTGCGCGATTTCCATTCGCCGCAGCGAGCCCGCCGCGTGGCACGGCCGCGCCAGGTCGCGATGTATCTCGCGCGCCAGCTCACGACGCGTTCCTTGCCCGAGATCGGGCGGCGCTTCGGCGGGCGCGATCACACGACGGTCCTGCATGCCTGCCGCCGCATCGAGGCGCTCTGCCTCGAGGACAAGGCGTTCAAGCAGGAGGTCGAATTCCTCCGCACGGTGCTGTCGCGCACGAATTGACATTCGCCACGCTCGGTTTTGAGAAAGGCCGCGACCGGGACCGGTCGCGGCCGGACCGGCGGAAGACCGAAAAACCGAGGGAATCCGGGCAAAGACGACGGGTTTGGCGCTCATTATTCCTTCGCCCTTTGTACGCGTTTTGTTATAATCGCAAACCTGAGTCTCGGCTGTCCGGAAACTCAAGGAAATCAGTGGGTTGCCGTGCCGCTCGGGCGGGCCGGACCTTCGGTTTTCCAACAGCCCAAACCACGCTTGCGAGAACGATGAAAATCAACGTCGAACGGGGCGCTTTCCTTAAGGCGCTGAGCCACGTCCAGAGTGTCGTCGAGCGCCGCAATACCATCCCGATCCTCTCCAACGTCCTGATCGAGGCCGGCAAGGGGCAGCTCAAGCTGACCGCCACCGATCTCGACATCGAGATCGTGGAAGCCATTCCGGCCGACGTGCTGCGCAACGGCTCGGCCACGGCACCGGCGCACATGCTGTACGACATCGTGCGCAAGCTGCCCGACGGGGCGCAGGTGCAGGCCGAGTTGCTGACCAGCGAGGGTGGCCGCCTGGCCGTGTCGGCCGGCACGGTGCGGTTCGAGCTGGCTTGCCTGCCCAAGGAAGATTTCCCGCAGATGGCGGCGGGCGCCCTGCCCCACCGCTTCCGCCTGGCGGCGGACGACCTCAAGCGCCTGATCGACAAGACGCGCTTCGCGATGGCGACGGACGAGACACGGTTCTACCTGATGGGCATCCACATCCATGCCGCCAAGGAGAAAACCAAGACGCTGCGTGCGGTCGCGACGGACGGCCATCGCCTGGCCCGCTTCGAACTCGACCTGCCGGACGGCGCCGCGGACATGCCGGGCATCATCGTGCCGCGCAAGACCGTGACGGAGCTGCGTCGGCTGCTCGACGACGCCGACGGCGCGATCGAGATCTCGCTGTCGGACACCAAGATCCAGTTCTCCTTCAGCGGCGTCGAGCTGACCTCCAAGCTGATCGACGGCACCTTCCCGGACTATCAGCGCGTGATCCCGAGCGGCAACGACAAGGCGCTGCAGATCGAGTCCAAGGAGTTCTCGCACTCCGTCGACCGCGTCTCGACCATCTCGGCCGACAAGACGCGTGCGGTGAAGCTCGCCATCGCCAAGGACAAGGTGACCCTGACCGTGGTGAACCCCGACAGCGGCACCGCGACGGAGGAACTGGGCGCCACCTACAGCGCGGCAGGGATCGAGATCGGATTCAACGCGAAATACCTGCTCGACATCACCGGCCAGATCGAAGGCAAGGAGATCCGCTTCCTGCTCTCCGATGCCGGCTCGCCGACGATCATCGAGGATGCCGAGGATACGCGCTCGCTCTACGTCCTCATGCCGATGCGGGTTTGAGATTGACCAATTCTGCGCATCCACCCTTCGAGGCATCGCTGCGCGATGCACCTCAGGGTGACGAGCGTGGCTTTCGCCAGGCAGGCGACGGGCAAAACGCTCGTCATGCTGAGGTTCCCGATGCGCAGCATCGAGCCTCGAAGCACGCGCGCTTGGCGGTGACGCGCCTGACGCTGCGCAATTTCCGCTCTTACGCGGAAGCCGAATTTGCCAGCAGCGGCGCGCCGGTGGTGCTGGCGGGGCCTAACGGCGCGGGAAAGACCAACCTGCTCGACGCGATCTCGCTGCTGTCGCCGGGTCGCGGCCTGCGCGGGGCCCGGCTGGGCGAGCATGTGCGGCGCGGGCCGTCGGTTTCGAGCGACGCGCTCTGGGCGGTGGCGGCGAGCGTGTCGCGCGGCGGCGAGAGCTATGAGATCGGCACCGGCCTGACCCTGGGACCCGGCGGCGGCGAGCGGCGCGCGGTGCGCCTCAACGGTGCGCCGGCGCAGAATTCGGCCGAACTGGGCGAACTGGTGCAGATGCTGTGGCTGACGCCGGCGATGGACCGGCTCTTCATCGAGGCGGCGAGCGGACGGCGCAAATTCCTCGACCGCCTGGTGCTGGGCTTCGACGCCGGCCATGCGCGGACCACGACGCGCTACGAGACCGCGATGCGCGAGCGGGCACGGCTTTTGAAGTTCGGTCCCCGCGATCCGGCCTGGCTGGACGGGCTGGAAACGGAGATGGTCGAAGCCGGCATCGCGATGGCCGCGGCGCGAGCGCAGACCGTCGCGCGGCTGAACAGGGCGCTCGCGGCCCGCGGCGAGGCCGGTGCATTTCCCTCGGCCCAGCTCGCCCTGGACGGCGATACCGATGTGCTGCTTGCCGAACTGGGCGAAGGCGCGGCAGCGACGTTGCGCGAGAAGCTGGCGCGCGCGCGCATCCGGGATGCGGAAGCGGGCCGTACCACGGTCGGGCCGCATCGGACCGATCTCGCCGTGCGACACACCCAAAAACGCGCCGATGCGCGCGAATGCTCGACCGGCGAGCAGAAGGCGCTGTTGATCTCGATCGTGCTGGCGGACGCCCGGGAGCTCAGCGCCGCCCGCGACGGCCATGCGCCCCTGCTGTTGCTGGACGAAGTCGCCGCCCATCTCGACGCGCGCCGCCGGACGGCGCTGTTCGAGGAAATCCTTGCGCTCGGCGCGCAGGCCTGGATGACGGGGACCGACCTGTCCCTGTTCGAAGGCCTTCAGGCGCGCGCCGACGTGTTTCATGTCAACGACGGCCAGTTCGTCCGTCAGGAGTAGGCCTTTGTCATCCATTCATCCCCTTACGATCTCTTGCGGCGCCATGGCCGCGGCGGTGCGCTGATGTCGGGCGACGGCAACATGCAGGCCGGCAACGAGCCGGGCAAAGACGCGGTCGAATACGGCGCCGACAGCATCAAGGTGCTCAAGGGCCTCGACGCCGTGCGCAAGCGGCCGGGCATGTATATCGGCGACACCGATGACGGCTCGGGCCTGCACCACATGGTCTACGAAGTCGTCGACAACGCGATCGACGAGGCGCTGGCCGGCTTTGCCACAAGCGTGAACGTCACGCTGAACGCCGACGGCTCGGTCACCGTGCGCGACAATGGCCGCGGCATCCCGACCGGCATCCATGAGGGCGAAGGCGTCTCGGCAGCCGAAGTCATCATGACCCAGCTCCACGCCGGCGGTAAGTTCGAGCAGAACGCCTACAAGGTCTCGGGCGGCCTGCACGGCGTCGGCGTCTCGGTGGTGAATGCGCTCAGCGAGTTTCTCGACCTGCGGATCTGGCGCGAGGGCAAGGAGCACTATATGCGCTTCCGCCACGGCGAGCCCGAGGCCCCCTTGCGCGTGGTCGCGGAGAACAACCAGGCCCGCGGCACGGAAGTGACCTTCCTGCCCTCGCCGCAGACCTTCACCAAGACGGAGTTCGACTTCGCGACGCTGGAGCACCGGCTGCGCGAGCTCGCCTTCCTGAATTCCGGCGTGACCATCGTTCTGGCGGACAAGCGCGGCGTCGAGCCGAAGGAGACCGTGCTGCACTACGAGGGCGGGCTCAAAGCGTTCGTGCAATATCTCGACCGCGCCAAGACCTCGCTGATTTCCGCGCCGATCATGATCATCGCGGAACGCGACGGCATGACGGTGGAGGTCGCGCTGACCTGGAACGACAGCTATCACGAGAGCATGCTGTGCTTCACCAACAACATCCCGCAGAAGGACGGCGGCACGCATCTGGCCGGCTTCCGTGCCGCGCTGACGCGCGTGGTGACGAAGTATGCCGACGAGATGTCGAGCGCCAAGAAGGACAAGGTGCCGCTGACCGGCGACGATTGCCGCGAGGGGCTGACCTGCGTGCTGTCGGTGAAGGTGCCGGATCCGAAATTCTCCTCGCAGACCAAGGAGAAGCTGGTCTCTTCGGAAGTGCGGCCCGTGGTCGAGAGCGTCGTCATCGACCAGCTCGGGCGCTGGCTCGAAGAACATCCCGGCGAAGCCAAGGCGATGGTCGGCAAGGTGCTGGAGGCGGCGCTGGCGCGCGAAGCGGCGCGCAAGGCGCGTGAGCTGACGCGGCGCAAGGGCGTGCTGGACGGCGCCTCGCTGCCCGGCAAGCTCGCCGACTGCCAGGAGCGCGACCCGGCCAAGTGCGAGATCTTCATCGTCGAGGGCGACAGCGCCGGCGGCAGCGCCAAGCAAGCGCGCAATCGCGAGAACCAGGCCGTGCTGCCGCTGCGCGGCAAGATCCTGAACATCGAGCGGGTGCGTTTCGACCGCATGCTGACCAGCGACTCCATCGTGTCGCTGATCACCGCGCTCGGCACCGGGATCGGCCGGGAAGAGTTCAATCCCGACAAGCTGCGCTACCACAAGATCATCATCATGACCGACGCCGATGTCGACGGCGCGCATATCCGCACGCTGCTGCTGACGTTCCTGTATCGCCAGATGCCGGAGCTGATCGACCGCGGCCATGTCTACATCGCGCAGCCGCCGCTCTACAAAGCGGCGCGCGGCAAGACGGAGCGCTACCTCAAGGACCAGGCGGAATACGACGACTACATCATCTCCGAAGGCTCGGAAGGGGCCGTGCTCGTGCTGCACAATGGCGAGACGCTGGCCGGCGCCGATTTCGATGCGGTGGTGGCAAAGGCGCGCAGCGCGGTGGCGGCGCTGAACGGCTTTCCGCAGCATTATCCGCGGTTCGTGCTGGAACAGGCGGCGATCGCGGGTGCGCTCAATCCGGAGGTGCTGGCGGATCCCGAGCGCGCGAGGACGACGGCAGCCTATATCGCGAAGCGGCTGGACCTTCTTTCGGATGAATTCGAGCGCGATTGGCATGGCGAGCCGACGCCCGATGGCGGGCTGAAGTTCTGGCGCGAGGTGCGCGGCGTGCGCGAGGCGGTGGCGCTCGACGGGCACCTGATCGACAGCGCCGATGCGCGCAAGCTCGACCGGATGGCCGCCGACCTGCAGCTGACCTATCTCAAAGCGGGGCAGATCAAGCGCAAGGACGAGACCGTCGACGTCCATGCCCCGAGCGGGCTGATCGACGCGGTGCTCGAATGGGGCCGCAAGGGCCTGTCGCTGCAGCGCTACAAAGGCCTGGGCGAGATGAATCCCGAGCAGCTATGGGAGACCACGCTGGACGAGAATGCCCGTACGCTGCTGCGCGTGAAGATCGAGCATGTCGACGAGGCGGACGATCTCTTCACCAAGCTGATGGGCGAAGTGGTCGAGCCGCGCCGTCTGTTCATCCAGGACAATGCGCTCAACGCGGCCCTGGACGTCTAGCGCGGCAACGCCGGCGCCGGGCCACAACCGGGCGCGCCTGCGTAGCGTGCAAATCCGCGATATGCGGTATTGACGTGCACTATATATAGTTACAACCTGTGATTGCATCGCATCCATAGGCGTGTTCCATGGGATTTCGCCTCTCGCGGGCAAGTCTGTTTCCTGGCGTAAGGCTGAACATCAACGGTGGCGGCATCAGCACGACGCTCGGCCTGCGCCAGGAGTGCAACGTCGGCATCGCGCGTTCCGCCAAGTCTCGCACCGCCGGCCGCGCCCCGGCGACGGCGCTGCTGCTCGACATTGAGGACGAGGTCGCCGTCGCGACCGCCGACGCCTCGACGAGCGTCGGACTTTTCGCGCTGCACAACCTGCTCGACAAGGCGCTGCGCCGGCGCGCCGAGCTGTGCGCGGCGCTCTTGCGCGCGGAGCAGCATGAGCACCGCGCCCGTTTCGCCTTGTCGGCGGCGCAACGCTTTCTCCTGCGCCTTGCCTTCCGCCGCCGGCTCGCCACGATCGCCCGCAAAGCGTTCGAGGCGCGCAAGACCTGCGAGCGTCTGAACGGCGAGCTCGCCGCCTGCGTGATCGACGTCGATTTCGGGCTCGGGGCCAAGGCGATGGAGACGTTCGACATCCTGGTCGACGCCTTCGCGGCCTTGGGGCGGAGCGACGGCGTATGGGACGTCACGGCGGCGGCGGCGCTGGAGCGCCAGGCAAGGCCGGGTGCGAAGATGCCGCGGACGCCGGTTGCCTTCGCCGCCGAAGGCCTCGACATCGTGCGCAGCGACGCCAGGGCGTTGCGGCTGCCGAGCGCGCAAGGCACGACCCTGATCATCTATCCCACGGTCGCGATCCTGTGGCGCGGCACGGACGACTTCGTGCTGTTCGACGCGCGCGACATCCGCCTCGCGATCTCGGCGCACAGCGTCTGCGAGGACGGCGTCGTGCCGGACGACGCGGAGCTGACGGGCCATACCTGGAAGGTCGCCAATCGCGACGGCTCGCGCGACCGCAGCGCCCCTCGCAATCGGCAGATTCCCATCCTGCGTTATGGCAGCATCGCGCTTCGCAGCGAAGCCGGCGGCGACGTGAACTACCTCGTCAGCAGCTATGCGCTGGCGGGCCGTTTCCGCGGCGCCTGGTATGAATTCCGGTCCAGGCTGCGCACCGCGCAGGATGTCGCGCCCTGGCGCATGCCCGAGCCGACCACCACCGAAGACTTTACGCCACCGGAAAGCTTCGTCGCGCCCGTTCCCGCGGTGTCGCTGTTCGCCGATGGATTCACGCTCGGCTTGTGCGCGCTGATCCTTGTCGCCGCGCTCGCCTGGCGTGCGGTGCCTGTGAAGGAGATCGCGCCGCAGTCGTCGACCGCAACCGCCGCGGCCGTGCCGGCGGGGAAACGCGAGGTCGTCCTGGTGATGGAGGACGCCGCGATCATCCGGGCCGCGCCGGACGAAGCTTCGGCCATTCTCGCCCGCGCCAGATTCGGCGACATCTTCGAGTTCTATGCGCGGCGCGGAGCCTGGCTACAGCTCGGCCACAAGCAGCCGCTCGGCTGGGTGCGCGCATCGCAGGTTTCGCTGCCGGCACCGTGAGCCGCCGCAAATCGCCGGCAGGACGCCGACTTACGCCCGCGCGCTCACCAGCCAGCAGGCAATGCGCGGCCGGATGCCTTCGGGCGTCCGGAGCTTTTCGAACGCGGTTTTCACCGCCAGACGCACCTGCTCGCGCGTCGCGTCGTCCACATCGTTGAGGGCCCGCGACAGGGGCCCCAGATGGGTCATCTGGAAGGCCGCGTGATCGGCGCTTGGACCAAGATCCATGCGGCCGTCGAGCTTCTCGATCTTTACGTCGGCAAAGCCGGCCTTCTCGAGGATGTCCTGCGTGCGTTCCGGATCGGCGAAGGCAAAGGGCCCAGGCGCGAGCGGATCGGCCGGCGGCTGCGCCGGGAGCAGATCCTTCGCCGCCGCGGCCGGGATGCCGACCCATTCGTTCTCCGCGACAGGACGCCAGCAGACGAAGGCGAGACGGCCACCGGGCTTGAGCGCCTTGCGGATGTTGGCAAAGGCGGCCGGCGGATCGTCGAAGAACATCACGCCGAAGCGCGAGAAGACCAGATCGTGGACCGGCTCGAAGGCCTGGAATGCCGCGTCGGCCTCGATGAATTCGACGTTGTGAACGGACGCAGACGCCGCACGGGCGACGGCGAGCAGCGGCGCGGAAATGTCCACGCCGGTGACCTGCCCGCCCGGCGATACGGCGTTGGCGAGGATCCGCGTCGTCTGGCCGGCGCCGCAGCCGATGTCGAGCACGCGCTCGCCGGAGCGCGCGCGGGCAAGGTTCAGGACGCCCGCACTGGCGTCCTGCAGGTTGCGATCCATGTCGGAGCGGAATTCCGTCCATTTGAGGCCCGTGGCGCCGTTCCAGAACGCGATCTGGTCCGCATTCGCCGGCTCGGTCATGGCGCAACCCTCTTGTAGAACACCGTCGTCTCGCAGAAACGGCCATCGGGCCACAGCGCGTAGTCCGGGATGGCACCCACGCGCTGCCAGCCCAGGCGGGTATAGAGCCGGTCGGCGGGGCTCGCCGTCACCGTGTCGAGGACCAGGACCGTGCGGCCTTCGCGCCGCGCGACGGTCTCGAGCGCCGTCATCAGCGCCTCGGCGACGCCCCGGTTGCGGGCGGAGCGGTGCACCAGCAACTTCTTGACGTCGGCGCGGTGGGGCTGATTCGGCATGGTGTCGAGGCCGAGCTGGACCGTGCCGACGATGCGGTCCCCGTCACGGGCGGCGAACAGCTTCGTCCGGCCCGCAGCGACGTCGTCGCTCACCTTGGCGAAGAACTGCGCGGCCTCCGCAATGCCGAAGCCGTCCATGAAGCCGACCGAGGCGCCGCCGGCCACGCAGTCGGCCAGCACGCCGGCGAGGCCGGTGGTCGCGGAGCGCGCCGCATCGGCGTCCAGCTCCTCGACCGCCGCCGCCACCTATTTCGTCTCCAGCTTGCGCTTGCGCATCGCCAGCGTGCGCAGGCGCAGGCCGTTGAGCTTGATGAAGCCCTGCGCGTCCTTCTGGTCGTAGGCGCCCTGGTCGTCCTCGAAGGTCACCAGATCCTGGCTGTAGAGGCTGTAGGGCGAGGAACGGCCGATGACGGTGACATTGCCCTTGTAGAGCTTCAGCCGCACCGTGCCGCCGACGAACTCCTGGCTCTTGTCGATCAGCGTCTGGAGCATCTCGCGCTCCGGCGTGAACCAGAAGCCGTTGTAGATCATCTCGGCATAGCGCGGCATGAGGTCGTCCTTCAGGTGCGCCGCGCCGCGGTCGAGGGTGATCGACTCCATCGCGCGGTGCGCCGCGAGCAGGATCGTGCCGCCCGGCGTCTCGTAGATGCCGCGCGACTTCATGCCGACAAAGCGGTTCTCGACGAGATCGAGGCGGCCGATGCCGTTGGCCTTGCCGAACGCGTTGAGCCCGGCCAGCAGCGCGGCCGGCGAGAGCGCCTGGCCGTCGATCGAGACGGCGTCGCCCCGCTCGAAGCCGACCTCGATCACCGTCGCCTTGTCCGGCGCCTCTTCCGGCGCGATGGTGCGCTGGTAGACGATGCTGTCGGCCTCGACCGCGGGGTCTTCGAGCACCTTGCCCTCCGACGAGGAGTGCAGCAGGTTGGCGTCGACCGAGAAGGGCGCCTCGCCGCGCTTGTCCTTGGCGATCGGGATCTGGTGGGTCTCGGCGAACTCGATCAGCCTGGTCCGGCTGGTGAGGTCCCATTCGCGCCAAGGTGCGATGATCTTGATCTCTGGCTGCAGGGCGTAATAGCTCAGCTCGTAGCGGACCTGATCGTTGCCCTTGCCGGTCGAGCCGTGGCTGACGGCGTCGGCGCCGACCTTGCGCGCGATCTCGATCTGCTTCTTGGCGATCAGCGGCCGGGCGATGGAGGTGCCGAGAAGGTAGACGCCTTCATAGACGGCATTGGCGCGGAACATCGGAAAGACGTAGTCGCGGACGAATTCCTCGCGCACGTCCTCAATGTAGATGTTCTCCGGCTTGATGCCCAGCAGCAGCGCCTTCTCGCGGGCCGGACCGAGCTCCTCGCCCTGCCCCAGATCGGCGGTGAAGGTGACGACCTCCGCGCCATAGGCGGTCTGCAGCCATTTGAGGATCACCGAGGTGTCCAGCCCGCCCGAATAGGCCAGGACGACTTTCTTGACGGATTTGGCGGACACGGTCGGGCTCCGAGCGATACTCTGCCGGCCTTCATAGCGGCATGGCGGAGAGCGTCAAGCGGTTGGCAGCCATGCCGTCTCGGGTGCAAGGACTCATGCGGCCGCCGCGCGCTGGGCATGCGAAAACCGCAACCACGCTTGGGGTATGAAGGACGAAACGGGGAGCGCGATGAAGATGCTGGAATTCTGGTTCGAGTTCGCTTCGACCTATTCGTATCCGGCGGCGATGCGGATCGGACGGCAGGCGGCGGAGGCGGGCGTGCCGCTGCGCTGGCGGCCCTTCCTGCTGGGGCCGATCTTCGCCCGCCAGGGCTGGAACGACTCGCCGTTCAATCTCTACCCCGTGAAGGGCAGATATATGTGGCGCGACCTCGAACGTATCTGCGCCCGCGAGGGGCTGGCGCTGGCCCGGCCGGCGCGCTTCCCGCAGAACGGGCTCAAGGCGGCGCGCCTGGCGCTTGCGAGCGAAGCGGAGGGTTGGATGCCCGACTTCGTGCGCGCGGTCTATACGGCGAATTTCGCACAGGCGCGGGACATCGCGGACGACGCGGTGCTGGCAGAGATCCTGCGCGGGCTTGGCGTGGATGCGGCGGCGGCCATCGCAGCCGCGAACGCGCCGGCGAACAAGGAAGGGCTCAAGGCGCAAACCGACGCGGCGATCGCGCGCGGCGTTTTCGGCGCGCCGAGCTTCACCATCGGCGACGAGCTGTTCTGGGGGAACGACCGGCTGGAGGACGCTATCGCGTGGGCGCGGCAAGCGTAGCAAGGATGAACGCCGTGCGCGCCTCGACGCGCGCGCGCGGGACTTCGACCGTGCGATAGCCATGCCGCGGATAGATCGCGGCGATCGTCTCGTACGTGGCGACGGCCTCGGCGAAGCTGTGCTTGCGCAGGTCGTCATGGCAATAGATCGCCTCCCAGGGCGGAAAGAGGAACACCGTCGCATTGTAGCGGCACTCCGCGATCGCGCGGGCGAGCGGCGGCGGATCGGCTTCTCCGGGAGCGTTGCCATAGCCGGAGAGTTCGGGAATTGCGCGGTCGAAGAACACCGGCGCGTCCATCCCAGCCATCGCACGATAGTCGGCGAGGCTGCGATCCAGGACGAGGTCGCGATAGCGCGCGCGGTCGCCGTCATGGGTGGCGTTGCCGCCGACGGCGGCCTGGCCGCGCAGCACGTGCCGCGCCGCTTCGTCCACGCAAGCATAACCCTTCGCCCGAAGCGCTTCGATCAGCGTGGTCTTGCCGGCGCCGGGACCGCCGGTGAAGATGTGGAAATTCGCTTTGTACATGGATCCTCGCTGGCGCGGCCGCGCGAAAGCTACGCGGCGGCGCGTTCGAAAAGACGGATTGTCGGGGGATATTGCGATTTAAAACCCGCATCCGGGCCGCGTCAAGCTACCAGCTGCCGCCGTCGACCCGGATGACCTGGCCGGTGGTATAGCTCGATGCATCCGAGGCGAGGTAGAGCGCGGTACCGACGATCTCATGCGGCTCGCCGAAACGTTTGAGGCCGAGCGCATGCTTGGCGGCTTCGTTGTCGCGCCAGGCAGCCGAGACGTCGGTGAGGAACGGGCCGGGCGCGATGCAGTTGACGCGCACCTTGGGCGCGAAGGCCTTGGCGAGAGCGACCGTCATCGCGTTCACCGCCGCCTTGGCGCCGCCATAGGGAATGGTGTGCGGCATCGGCAGGAAGGCCGCGGTGCTCGACAGGTTGATGATCGTGCCGCCTGCGCCTGCCGCCATGCGCTCGCCGACCAGTGCGGCGAGGCGGAACGGGCCCTTGAAGTTCACGTCGATCACCTTGTCGAACAGTTCCTCGGTCGTGCCCGAGAGCGACGGTGCCAGAGGCGACATGCCCGCATTGTTCACCAGGATGTCGATCCGACCGAACCGCGCATAGGCGGCCTCAGCGAGCAGGTCGTTGTCGCTCCATTTGCCCACATGCGCCGCCACCGGCAGCGCCCGCCGGCCGAGCGCCTCGACCTCCTTCGCCACCGCCTCGCAGGCCTCGAGCTTGCGGCTCGCGATCACGACATCCGCGCCGGCCCGTGCGAAAGCCAGCACCATCTCGCGCCCCAGGCCACGCGACCCTCCGGTGATGACGGCGATTTTTCCGGCGAGGGAGAAGAGATCGGTCATGTGAAACCTCGGCGCATCGGCACATTTCGCGGTGCTTTCCGGCAAGGGACGACGGAAACGGAAAATACCCGGGCCATGCGACGCGCAAAGCTCCAAGCGTCATTTCGAACGGAGATTTTCATGCGCCTGTCCCGGATATTCAAGCTTGGTGTCGCGCTGGCGGCCGTGACGGCCGCTTCCGGCTTTGCCTTTGCCGGCGATGCCGCCAAGGAAACCCCGCTCAGCATGGTCGAGGCGCTCCACGCCGCTTTCGGCAACCATCACGCGCGCGCGGTGCACACCAAGGGCATCGTCCTGGAAGGCACCTTCACCCCGTCCAAGGAGGCCAAAGGCCTCGTTAAGGAGCCGGTGTTCGCCGGCGGCACGCTGCCGGTGATCGCGCGCTTCTCCGACTTCGCGGGCGTGCCGACGCTGCCGGACAATGACGACGGCGCCGCGCCGGCGGGCTTTGCGGTGAAGATCAAGGCGCTGAACGGCGACGACTTCGACATCGAGGCGAACCAGCACAAGGACTTCATCGTCTCGACCTTCGACGAATTCGCCATCTTCCTGCGCGCCGTGGGCGCGACCAAGCCGGACTCGCCGCATCCCAATCCGGTGGAGCAGTTCCTCGCCGCCAACCCGCATGCCAAGGACTTCCTCGGCAGCCTGACCTATCCGATCTCCTATGCGCAGGCGAAGTATTTCGGCGTCAACTCGGTCAAGTTCACCAACGCCAAGGGCCAGGCCGCGTTCGTGCGCTATCAGTTCGTGCCGCAGGCCGGCGAGCATTACCTGACGCCGGCGGAGCGCAAGGCAGCGAGCGCCAGCTATCTCGGCGACGAGCTTCTCGCGCGCATCGCCAAAGGCCCGATCGTGTTCGACCTCTATGCCCAGATCGCCATCAAAGGCGACAAGATCGAAGACCCTGCCATCGCCTGGCCGGACAGCCGCAAGCGCGTCAAGCTCGGCACCTTCGCGCTGACCAGGCTTCCGGCCGATCCGGGGACGGCGCAGCGCACCCTGCTCTTCCTGCCCGGCCAGCCGCATCCGGGCGTCGAGCCGGCCGATCCGATGCTGGTGCTGCGCAACAGCGCCTATCCGATCTCGCTCGGCGAGCGGCAATAGCGGACGGTCAGTCGCGTATGGCCCGCCGCCAAGCAGCGGGCGAGGTGCCGGCGATGCGCGTGAAGACGCGGGTGAAATGGCTCTGATCGGCAAAGCCGCAGCGCACGGCGATCTCGGCCAGCGGCAGGACGGTCTCGCGCATCGCGGCCTTCGCCTTTTCGACCCGGCGGCGCAGCAGCCATTGGTGCGGCGCCATCCCGGTCGAGGCGCGGAAGGCGCGCGCGAAATGGCTGGCGGAGAGGCCGCATTCCGCCGCCATCGCGGCCGGCGCGAGATCGCCGTCGAGATGCGCGTCGATCAGCTCCATCGTGCGGCGCTCCTGCCACGGCGCGAGCCCGCCGCGTTTCATCGCGCGGATCGCCATCCCGCCATAGGTCTGCGCGATATGCGCCGCGGCGGCGAGCGTGACGTGCTCGACGAAGAGACGGCTCGCCTGCTCCGGCGTCTCGAAGGCCGGCATCAGCGCCATGGAGAGCCCGCGCATGACGGGATCGTCGATACCGCGCCCACGCGCCGCGTTGAGGCCCGTGATCCGCCGCACGCCCGCCTCGTCGGCCAGCGAATCGAACGCCCCGCGCGGCAGGTGGAAGTGAAGCCCGATCAGCGGGCTGTTCACATGGATCCTGGGCGCCTCCTTGAGGTCGTAGATGGTGATCGTTCCGCCGACGATGGGCTCGCTCGGGACGGCGCGGTCGTTCTCGAAGAGCTGGAATTTCGGGTAGTGGCCCCAGCCCAGGCTGACCAGAAACGCATCCTCGACCGGCGGCCGGTCCGAGAGCTCGAAGGTCGGCTGCTCCTGCCGCAGATAGGTGACGGCGACGGCGGACTTCTTGAGCGTGCGGGTGACGAAGGCCGGCGCCGTCGGAGCGCCGAACCGCCTGGCGAAGGTCTCGCCGTAGAACTCCTGGCCGGTCATGCGGGGATCGAGTTGGGCGCGAGGGCCATGGCGGAGATTACAGGCGTTTTGGCGCGGCAGCTACCCGCGCGGTCAAAGCGTCATTGATCAATTTTGACCACCGACGATCAGACGACCGCCCTTCAGATGATCTTCTCAGCCTGGCATCCGCTGCAGCGCCGCGCTTTCCAGCTCGGCCATGCGGTCCTTCGCCTTCAGCTTGACGCTTTCGCTCTTGAGCTGGCCACAGGCCGCCATGATGTCCCGGCCGCGCGGCGTGCGCACGGGCGAGGCATAGCCGGCGCGGTTGACGACCTCGGCGAATTTCTCGATCTGCTCCCAGTCCGAACACTCGTAAGGCGCGCCCGGCCAGGGGTTGAACGGGATCAGGTTGATCTTCGCGGGGATGCCGCGGATCAGGCGCACCAGCTCGCGGGCCTCCGGCAGACTGTCGTTCACGCCCTTGAGCATCACATACTCGAACGTGATTCGGCGGGCGTTGGAGACGCCGGGATAGGTGCGGCAGGCGTCGAGCAGCGCCTTCAGCGGGTATTTCTTGTTGATCGGCACGATCTGGTCGCGGACATCGTCGCGCACCGCATGCAGCGAGATCGCCAGCGACGAGCCGATCTCCGAGCCGGCGCGCGGGATCATCGGGACCACGCCCGCGGTGGAGAGCGTCACGCGCCGCTTGCTGAGCGCCAGCGCGTCGCCGTCCGCGACGATGGCGAGCGCCGCCTTGACGTTGTCGAAATTGTAGAGCGGCTCGCCCATGCCCATCATCACGACATTGGTGACGCGGCGGTCCGGCCCGGTGCTCGGCCAGTCGGCGAGCGAATCCTTGGCGACCATCACCTGGCCGACGATCTCGGCCGGCGTGAGATTGCGCACCAGCTTCTGGGTGCCGGTGTGGCAGAAGCGGCAGTTGAGGGTGCAGCCGACCTGCGACGAGACGCATAACGTGCCCCGGCCGGGTTCAGGGATGAACACGGTCTCGAACGCGATCCCCGGACCGGTGCGCAGCAGCCATTTGCGGGTGCCGTCGTTCGATATCTGCTCGGTGACGATCTCGGGCCGCGCCAGGGTGAAATTGTCGGCCAGCAAGGCACGGATGTCCTTGGCGAGATTGGTCATCGCCGCGAAGTCCCGGACGCCGTGGACGTAGATCCAGTTCCATAGCTGACGGGCGCGCATCGACGCGGCCTTCTCGGGCAGGCCGGCAGCGGTCAGCGCGGTCTGGAGTTCGTCCGGCGAGAGGCCGATGAGCGGAACGGAGGTCATTTGCGCTTATTTAGTCGAGCGAATAGCGAATTGCGAGTGGCGAACGGGGACCCTACTCGCTATTCGCCAGCCGCCGCCATCACAAGCCGCAGGCGGTATGGATGCGATCCAGCGACTCCGACAGGCCGGCCAGCGAATAGGTGTCGCGGGTGAGGGTGCCGCGCTTGGAACTGCCCGTGACGATGAGTTCCTGGCCGCGCTTGAGAGCCTCCACAAAGCGCACCTCGTCGGCCCGTTTGCGGATCCAGGCGGCACCGCTGCCGCCGTCGTTCTGGGTGAAGAACTCGAACCTGTCCGAGCCGACCTGGGCGGTGACCGTCGCGCCGTCCTTGTACTGGTAGCCGGGCACGGCCTCGGGCTCGGACTTGGTCTTGCGGCCGGGCCAGTCGGTGATGATGAAATAGATCGGGTCGCGCTTGATCTTCCGCGGCTCGGTCGAGCGCGGCTTGGCCATGGCATAGCAGATCTTGTCGCTGCCGCTGCCGCTGGTGAAGGCCTGCCAGTCCTTGGTGGCGCCGAGCAGGGTCGCATCGCCCGTTGCCGGGGCGGCGACTGCCGGAGTCAGGACCAGCGCGGCCGCAACGGCGCCGAGGACGAAACGTCGAATCATGGGTTGCCTGCTCCCGATACAGCCAGACCCCGGTTATGGCAGCGGAATCAGGCACTTCTGTGGTGATGTCGAAGCGTGAGCCGCAGAATAGGCAGCGCGCCCCGCCGCGTCCACGGCAAATGTCAAAAACTTCGGAAGGTCAGGCGGTTAACCGGCCGCGACAATCGCCTCCTCGACGTCGCGCAGACGATCCTTGCCGAAGAACATCTCGTCCCCGACGAAGAAGGTCGGAATGCCGAAAGCGCCCCGCGCCACCGCGGCCGCGGTGTTGGACATCAGCTTGGCTTTCACGTCGGGCGCTTGGCCGCGGTCCAGCAATGCGGGGTCGAGTCCGGATTCGGCGAGGGCCGCACGGACGACCTCGGGATCGTCCATCTTCCTGGGCGCGATCCACATGTGGCGGAAGACGGCCTCCATGTAGCGCGGCAGGATGCCTTCGTTCTGCGCCGCGACCGCCATGCGCATCAGGTTCAGCGTGTTGACCGGGAAGAACGGATTGAACTGGAAATCCGCGATCTTGTGGCGGGCGATGAAGCGCCGCGTCTCGAGCTGGTCATAGGCCATCTTGTTGGCGATATGGCCGTAAGCCTGCACCGGCGACTGGTTGCCGGTCGCCTTGAAGATGCCGCCCAGCAGGACGGGCACATAGTCGAATTGCGCGCCGGTGCGCCCCTCGATCTCCGGCAGCACGCGATGCGCGAAGAACGCATTGGGGCTGCCGAAGTCGAAAAGGAATTCGCATTTGACCGCCATCACCACGTCTCCCTGTAAGGCCGGATGTCCAGTTCATGGGTCCAGCCGTCGCGCGCCTGGCTGTGGAGATACCAATAGGCCTCGGCGATGGAGTCCGGATCCATGAGCTGGTCGGGTTCGATCGCGGCGACGGCGTCCTCACCGCCGCGTGCCCGGATGCGGTCGCGCACGAAGGCGGTGTCGACGCCGGCATCGATGATGAGATGCGCGACATGGATGTTCTGCGGCCCGAGCTCGCGCGCCATGCTCTGCGCCACGGCGCGCAGACCGAATTTGGCCGAGGCGAAGGCCGCATAGCCCTTGCCGCCGCGCAGGCTGGCGGTCGCGCCGGTGAAGAGGATGGTGCCCTTTCCGCGCGGCAGCATCAGACGCGCCGCCTCGCGCCCCGTGAGGAAGCCGCCATAGCAGGCCATCTCCCACACCTTGCGGAAGACGCGCTCGGTGGTTTCGAGGATCGGGAAGTTCACGTTCGCGCCGGGATTGAAAACGCAGACTTCGAGCGGCGCATAGGCATCCGCCTCGTTCAGGAAGGCGGCGACGTCCTCTTCCTTGCGGGCGTCGAGCGCACGCGCCTCGCAGCGGCCGCCGCCGGATTCGATGCTGGCTTTGAGCTGCGCCAGCTTGTCGGCAGTGCGCCGGCCGGCGAAGACGGTGTAGCCCTCGGCGGCGAATCTCCGGGCGATGGCGGAGCCGATGTAATCGCCGGCGCCGATGACGGCGGCAGTGGCGTGGCGGGCGGACATGACAGGAGCCTCCGGCGATTGCATGACGGGTATAATATAATACGCCGCTCTTTTCACCTCCCCCTTGCGGTCCTGGGAGAACCGCTATTCCCGCAATCCCCAGCCCACGGCATAAAGCCGCCAGACGATCGCGCCGAGGATCGCGGCAAGCGCGACCGTGAACGCGGCACCGAAGGCCTCGTAGCCTTCCGAGAAGCCGATCATCGAATGGCGCAGGCCATTGATGAAGTAGAACAGCGGATTGCCATAGGCCAGCCAGCGCAGCCAGGGCGGCAGCATCTCGACCGTGTTGAACACGCCGCCGACCATCGAGAGGGGCTGGATGAAGAACACCATCAGCACGTTGAGCTGCTCGAAGGTCTTGGCCCACAGCGCCACGATGATGCCGAGGAATCCGAAGATCATCGAGACGAATACCACCCAGAACAGGAATTCGGGAAGCGAGTGCATGTGCACCGCGCCGAACGCCATGCCGATGAGCATGATGCCGAGCGCGGTGAAGACCGAGCGCAGGATCACGATGCTGACCGCGCCCGCGATCATCTCGACATAGGACAGCGGCGAGACGAGGATCTCCTCGATGCTCTTCTGGAAGCGCTGGAAATAGATCTGCGAGGTCGATTGCAGGAACGAGGCGCTGATGACGTTCATCATCACCACGCCCGGCAGGACGAACTCCAGATAGCGATAGCCGCCGATGCTGCGGATGCTGCCGCCGACCACGAAACCGAAGATGAAGATGAACAGCAGCGCCGAAATCAGCGGCGCGACGACGGCCTGAATCGGCACGCGCGCCAGACGCTGGATCTCGCGCCGGACCATGGTCCACAAGCCGATCCAGTTGATCGTCATCGGGCGCCTGCCGCGACATGGTCCGCGGTCCGGCCGGTCGCCGCGAGATAGGCGCGCTCCAGCCCGCCGGGCTCGGTGAAGAACTCCTCCTTGGGGCCGTGGCGTACGATGCGCCCCTTGGCGACGATCGCGATGGTGCGGCACAGCCGCTCGATCTCTTCGAGATAGTGCGAGGTGAGCAGGATGGTCTTGCCGTCGCGATTGAGTTCCTGGAGATAGCGCCACAGATCCATGCGCAGCTCGACGTCGACGCCGGCGGTCGGCTCGTCGAGGATCAGCAGCTGCGGATCGTTGATCAGGGCGCGGGCCAGGATGACGCGGCGCTTGAGGCCCCCGGAGAGCTCCCGGAACGGCTTGTCGGCATGCGGCACCAGATCGAAACGCTCGATCAGCATGTCGGTGCGCTTCTTGCGCACCGCCTTGGGGATGCCGAAATAGCCGCCCATCCAGTCGACGATGTTCCGTCCGGTGGCGAACTGGTCGACGTTGAATTCCTGCGGGCTGAGCCCGACCATGGTGCGGGCCTTGCGGTAATCGGCCACGGCATCGACCCCGAAGATCCGGATCGTGCCCGAACTCGGATTCGAGATGCCCGTGATGCAGTGAATGGTCGTGGACTTGCCGGCGCCATTGGGACCCAGAAAGCCGAAGAAGTCGCCCGGCTGGACGGTCAGGGAAACGTCCTCGACGGCGACGGTGCCGCCGCGATAGACCTTGCGGAGATGGGAGATTTCGAGGGCGGGGGTCATTTGCGGGCGGGACTATAGCGCCGGAAATTCGAAAGTCACTTTCTTGAACGGACGATGGGCGCGCCCCATTTATGCGCCGGCGGAATGTCGGGCGGCTCGCGGCCGGGCGCGATCGGCCGGCTGCCATAGCCGCCCAGGCTGATCAGACGGTCGTAAAGCACGATGGCGCCCGCCATCCCGACATTTATGGAAAAGCGGGTCGGAATCTTCACCACGAATTCGCAACGCGACAAGATTTCCGGCGAGAGCGACATCCGCTCGGCCCCGAAGACATAGGCGGCGCGCTGCGGATGCCGGAAGCGCGGCAGCTCGACCGCATCGTCGGTGATCTCCACCCCGACCAGGCGGCAGCCGGTGGGCAGACGGAACTCGCCGGCGTCCTTGTAGCTGTAGAGCGGGATGGCGCCGTCGGTGCGGGAGGTGTCGGATTGCGCGTCGGCGAGCCGCACCTGGGCGTTGATGGTGAAGAAGAAGCTGGCGCCGAACGCATTCGAGATGCGCATCAGGTTGCCGAGATTCATCGGCTTGGAGATGCCGTCGACTCCCGCTGCGAAATAGCCGCGCATGCTGCTCCACGAACAAACTTGTCATCCCGGACGGACGCGCTAGCGTCCGATCCGGGACCCATGCCGGGTACGGCCCAATGGGTCCCGGCTCCGCGATGCTGACGCATCGCTGGCCGGGATGACAGGATTTCACGGACATGGCAAATCCCGTTCTCGTCGAAGTGACAAGGGGCGACCTGGTCGAGAGCGTGCACCGCGGCTCGGTCGCGATCGTGGACGCGTCGGGCGGGCTCAAGCTCGCGCTGGGCGAGGTCGAGTCGCCGGTCTATTCGCGCTCCTCGCTCAAGCCGATGCAGGCGATGGTGCTGGTCGAATCCGGCGCCGCCGAAGCGTTCGGCCTGGGCGACGAGAGCATCGCGCTCGCCTGCGCCTCGCATTCCGGCGAGCCGATGCATACCGGGCGCGTGGCGGCGTGGCTGGCGCGAATCGGGCTCGGCGAATCCGATCTCGCCTGCGGGGCGCATCCGCCGCGCTACGAGCCGGTCGCCGAGGCGATGATCCGCGACGGCATCAAGCCGACCCGCATCCACAACAATTGCTCCGGCAAGCATTCGGGCTTCCTCACCGTGGCGCGGCACTGGGACGTGGCGACGCAAGGCTATGAGCGCTTCGAACATCCGGTGCAGCAGGCGGTCGCGGCGGTGCTGCGCGATCTGTCGGGTGCGGGCGAGATGGCGTGGGGCGTCGACGGCTGCGCGGCGCCGAATTTCGCGACCTCGCTCACCGAATTCGCACGCGCCGCATCGCGGATGGCGTCCGGAGCCGGTCTTGCGAAGCCGCGCGCCGACGCGGCGCAACACATCCTCGGGGCGATGGCGCGGCATCCCGAGCTGATGTCCGGGACGGACCGCGCCTGCGCGATCCTGATCCGCTCGAGCGGCGGGCGCGCCGTGGTCAAGACCGGCGCCGAGGGCTTCTTCGGCGGCTGGATCCCGGAGCTGGGACTCGGCATCGCGATCAAGATCGATGATGGCGCGGGCCGCGGAGCGGAGACCGTCATCGCGGCCGTGCTGGAGCAGCTGGGCCTGCTCGGCGATGCGCCCCAGGCGCGCGCCCTGCTGCGTGCGCCGGTGACGAATACGCGCGGCGCGGTCGTCGGCGAGCGCCGACCCGCCGCGGCGCTTGCCGCCATGCGGATCGGCTGAAGACCTCGCCTAAGGCAAAGCCCCGTCAGTGGCCGTCGGCGGGGTGGGCGCCATCGTGGTTGTCGGCATCATGATGCTTGTCCGTCACCGGCCCCGCATAAGGGGTCACCGAGGTGATCGCACAGCGGCCGCGCGTGCCAAACCCGCGCGTCACGATGGTATCGCCGGTTTCGATGCAGCTGAGACCCATGGCGCCAGGGGAGCGAATCTCCAGCGCCTCGTGGAATCTGAGATCGGAACAGGTGCCGATCAGGGTCAGCAGCGCTTTCTGGTGATGATAGTTCTCGAGCACGACCCGCTTGTCGTCCAGCGCCGTCCAGTTGCGGATATCGTCATGGCGGATGCAGATCCCCGGACGCGCCGCCAGGGCGGGCGTACCGGCCAGCGTCGCGGTCGCCGCGACAATCAACAGCAATTTACGCATGCGCATGCAATCCTTCGTAGTGGCCCATCCAATGGCATTATACGCGCAACAGGGCAGCCCGATCCATCGCCGGCCGTCTGACGCGCCGGCAATGCCGACATTTTGATCCTCGCCCCGGCATCGCCTATGGTCGACGTCACCAGCCATTAAAACACTGTAAGCCATCGGGAGATTCGCCATGAAAGCCATGCTGTGCACGCATTATGGGCCGCCGGAGGAGATGGAGCTGCGCGACCTGCCCTCGCCCGTACCCGGCAAGAATCAGGTCTTGATCGCGGTGAAAGCCTGCGGCGTGAATTTTCCCGACGTGCTGATGCTGGCCGACAAATACCAGTTCAAGCCGGCCCTGCCCTTCCCGCCCGGCGGCGAAGTCGCGGGCGTCGTGAAGGCGCTGGGCGAGGACGCCATCGGCCTGAAGGTCGGCGACCGAGTCGCGGTGTCGGTCGGCAATGGCGGCTTCGCCGAGGAAGTTCTGGCGGACGCGCGCCGCTGCATCCCCGTGCCGGACAATGTGGGTTTCGAGGTCGCGAGCGCGTTCATCGTGACCTATGGCACGTCCTATCATGCGCTGAAGGACCGGGCGCGGCTGAAGGCCGGCGAACACCTGGTCGTGCTGGGCGCCGCGGGCGGCGTGGGGCTCTCGGCCGTCGAACTCGGCGTCGCGATGGGCGCCAAGGTGATCGCCGGCGCCTCGACCCAGGAAAAGGTCGATCTTGCCATCAAGCATGGGGCAAGCGCCGGATTTGTCTATCCCAGGCTGCCGCTGTCGCGCGACCAGCAGAAGGCGATCTCCGACAAGATCAAGGAACTGACCGGCGGCCAGGGTGCCGACGTCCTCTATGATCCGATCGGCGACCAATATGCCGAGCCGGCGCTGCGGGCGATGAATTGGGAAGGGCGCTATCTCGTGATCGGCTTCGCGGCCGGCGAAATCCCCAAGATTCCGCTCAATCTCACCCTCCTCAAGGGTTGCGACGTGCTGGGTGTCTTCTGGGGAGCCTTCACGGGACGCAATCCGAAGGCGGCGAACGACGCCCTGCGCGAAATCCTGCAGATGATCTCGGAGGGCAGGCTCAAGCCCGACGTGTCCGCGACCTTTCCGCTGGCCGAGGCCGGAAAGTCCATCCGCATGCTGATGGATCGAAAAGCCATGGGCAAAGTTGTGGTTACGATGTAGCCGACGGACACCGGGGGACGCCAAATGGCCGCGACGGACGAGACAAAGGCACGACCGTCGCTGGCGCGGCGCGTCCTCTCGGTTGCGCATCTTTCGCAGCTCGGTCCGGGCCTCGTCACCGGTGCGGCGGACGACGATCCGAGCGGGATCGCGACCTATTCCCAGGCGGGCGCGCAGGCCGGCTTCGGGCTGCTCTGGACGCTTGTCCTCACCTTCCCGCTGATGGTGGCGATCCAGCTGGTGAGCGCCCATATCGGGCGGGTCACGGGCCGCGGTCTCGCCTGGAACATGATCAAGGTCATGCCGCGCTGGCTGGTCACCGTGCTGGTCGCACTGCTGTTCGTCGCCAACACGATCAATCTCGGCGCCGATGTGGCGGCGATGGGCGAGGCGGCGCGGCTGCTGACCGGCTTCGGGCAGCACGGCTTCACCATACTCTTCGCGGTGATCTCGGTCCTGTTGCAGATGTTCGCGCCCTACCGGCGCTATTCGCGCATCCTGATCGTCCTGACCTTCAGCCTGTTCGCCTATGTCGCCGTGGTCTTCCTGGTCAAGCTCGACTGGGCGCAGATCGGGCTGGCGATGGTCGGCATCGGCGTCACCCTGTCGCCGGCCGCCGCGACCATCATCGTGGCGATCTTCGGGACCACGATCAGCCCCTATCTCTTTTTCTGGCAGGCCGCGCAGGAGGTCGAGGAAGTCGACCAGGTCGACGACGACAAGCCGCTGCTGGAGAAACCCGAACAGGCGCCCGGGGCCTTCGCGCGCATCCGCGTCGACACGATCGCCGGCATGGCGGCGTCGAACCTGATCGCGCTGGCCATCATGATCGCGACGGCGGCGACGCTGCATGCCTCGGGCCAGACCAACATCCAGACCGCGGCCGACGCGGCGAAGGCATTGGAGCCGGCGGCGGGGCATTTCGCCTTCGCGCTGTTCGCCCTGGGGATCATCGGAACGGGACTTCTGGCCATCCCGGTGCTGGCGGGCTCGGCCGCCTATGCCGTCGCCGAGTTGCGGGGCTGGAACGAAGGCCTGGACAACATGCCGTGGCAAGCCACCGGCTTCTACGCCGTCATCACCGCCGCGGTCGTGCTCGGCGTGGTGATGGACTATTCCGGCCTCGATCCCATCAAGGCGCTGTTCTGGAGCGCGGTGATCAACGGCGTCATCGCCGTCCCGATGATGTTCGCCATGATGTTCGTCGTGAGCAGCACCAAGTTGATGGGCCCCTTCACGGCGGGACGGACGCTGAAAGTGCTGGGCTGGGCCTCGACCCTGGTGATGCTTGCCGCGGCGCTCGCCATGGCGGCGACTTTCCAGTCTTAGGGCTTGCGCGGCGGGCCGCGCCTTCCCATGTTGCCTGGCAACGAAGGAAGACGTCATGAGTATCCTGGGCTGGATTTTCTTCGGCGCGATCACGGGCTGGCTCGCGAGCCTGATCGTCAACAAGCGCGGTGAAGGCTGCTTCACGAACATCGCGCTCGGGCTGGTCGGTTCGCTGGTCGGCGGACTGATCTTCCGCGGCTTCACGGATTTCGACGTATTCGGGTTCGACTTCACCTCGATGCTCGTCGCGGTGATCGGCGCCATCGTGGTCCTGTTCCTCTGGCATGCGGTGACGGGCAACCGGACGCTGCGCTAGCGTGCGACACAGCGACCGTCGCAAATCATTCACCGGCACATTAACGGTACGAAAAGGCTGCGCGCTTAGCGTCCGTCCGCGCGATGGGCGGGGACGGGATGTCGACGGACGGCGAGACGGATCAGGCGAACTGGACCGCGGGTCATCTGGCGCTGCCCATGCCGACTTTCACATCCACGACCACCTGCGGCCAGGTGTTCGAATGGTTCCGCGAGCGTCGCGACCAAGTCGCCGCGGCCATCGTCGACGACGACGGCAATGTGAAGGCGATCGTCAACCGGCTGCGCTTCCTGGCGCGCTACGCCCAGCCCTACATTCCCGAGCTCTATGCGCGGCGCACGATCCTCAAGCTCGCCAATCCGCGGCCGCTGGTGGTCGATGAAAGCATGAAGCTCACCGAGCTGGGCAAGATGCTGACGCTCGACTGGCCGGACGCCTTGCGCGAATGCTTCGTGGTGACGCGCGGCGGACGATATTTCGGCATCGGGACATGCGAGGCGCTGGTGAGCGGCAAGATGCGCCTGCTGGTGGCGCGCGAAGCCCAGCTCGCCACGGCGCTCGCCGACGCCGAGGCCGCGAACCGCGCCAAGAGCAGCTTCCTGGCGCTGATGAGCCACGAGTTGCGGACCCCGCTGAACGCGATCATCGGCTTCTCCGAGGTCCTGAGCTCGGAGCTTTTCGGACCGCATGGCGTGCCGCGCTACCGCGAATATTCCGCCGACATCCACGGCGCCGGCAAGCACCTGCTGGCGCTCATCAACGACATCCTCGATCTGTCGAAATATGAAGCCGGAAAAATGGATCTGCGCTGCGAGCCGTTCGGCATCGGCGAGCTTTTCCGGGATTGCCAGCGCATGGTCGCAGTGCGGGCGCAGGAGAGCGGGATCGATGTCCTGCTCGACCTGCCGCCGGCGCTGCCGCTGCTGGATGCGGACCGCCGGCGGGTGAAGCAGATCCTGCTCAACCTGCTGTCAAACGCCATCAAGTTCACGCCGGCGGGCGGGCACATAAGGCTGGGCGCCGCGGTCGCGGCGGATGGCGGGCTTTGCCTGGGCGTGACGGACACGGGCATCGGCATGAGCCCCGAACAGATCCCGCTGGCCCTCGAACCCTTCCGCCAGATCGATTCGCCCCTGTCGCGCAGCCAGGAAGGCACCGGACTGGGCCTGTCGCTGGTGAAGGCGCTGACCGAGCAACATGACGGCTCGCTCCGCATCGAAAGCGTACCGAACAAGGGGACTACCGTGCGCGTGCAGTTTCCGGCGGAGCGCAGCGCGACGACGCAACGGGACGCCGCCTAGGCGGAACCGCCCGGCGGCGCGTTCAGGCGGCGAGAGTCGCGGCGAAATCTTCGAGCCCGATCACGTCGGCTTGGCGCGGAAAGACCTTCTCCGTCAACACGCGGTGAACCTCGGCATCCTGGTCGGCGCAGCAATCGGCGAGGACGAACAGCCGGTAATCCTTGTCGGCGGCATCGCGCAGCGTCGACAGCACCACGCCGCTGGTGGCGATTCCGGCGAGGACCAGCGTGTCGATGCCGCGCTCCCCAAGTGTCCGCTCCAGCGCCGTCGTGCTGAAGGCGCCGACACGAGTCTTGGTGAAGACGGGCTCGTCCGCAGCGGGGGCGAGCGCCGCATGGATCGCCGCCGCCTCGCTGCCGTCCGTGATAAAGCGGCTCTTGCTCAGTGCCGCGAAGGACTTGTTGCGCGGCGAGACCGCGGCATAGTCGGCGTCGGTGAAGGCGACGCGAATGTGCATCACCGCCGCACCGGCCGCCCGGGCCGCCGCGCGCGCCCGCGACGCCCGCTCCAAGAGCGCACCGCCGGCCTCGCCCACCATGCCGACGATGACATTTTGGAAGTCCATGAGGAGCAAAGCGGTCGATTTTGGCACAAAGTCGGGCATGGTTACTCCTTGCCGGTCGCAGAGAACGCCGCGGCGGCGCTGCAGAACAGAGACACGGGGCACATCGTCCGGCGGCTCACGCCGATTCCGCCGCGGGCTTGTGGACGTAGATCTCCCCGCCCCCCTGTTTGAACTCGGCCGACTTCTTCGCCATCGCCGCACGGATTTCGGCGGTGCTGAGCGAATCGTTCGTGCCGCGCGCGGCGTCGCGGACTTCCTGGCTGATCTTCATCGAACAGAATTTGGGGCCGCACATCGAGCAGAAATGCGCCACCTTGGCGCCATCGGCCGGCAGCGTCTCGTCGTGATAGGCCTGCGCGGTGTCGGGATCGAGCGCCAGCGCGAACTGGTCGCGCCAGCGGAATTCGAAGCGTGCCTTGCTCATCGCGTCGTCCCAGATGCGCGCCGCCGGATGGCCCTTGGCGAGGTCGGCGGCATGCGCCGCGATGCGGTAGGCGATCACACCCGCCTTCACATCGTCGCGGTCGGGCAGCCCCAGATGCTCCTTCGGCGTCACGTAGCAAAGCATGGCGCAGCCGAACCAGCCGATCATCGCCGCGCCGATCGCGCTGGTGATGTGGTCATAGCCCGGCGCCACGTCGGTCGTCAGCGGCCCCAGCGTGTAGAACGGCGCCTCGTCGCAGGCGGCGAGCTGGCGGTCCATGTTCTCCTTGATCTTGTGCATCGGCACATGGCCGGGGCCTTCGATCATCACCTGCACGTCGTGCTTTTGGGCGATGCGGTTGAGTTCGCCCAGCGTGTCGAGCTCGGCGAACTGGGCCGCGTCGTTGGCATCCGCCGTCGAGCCGGGACGCAGGCCGTCGCCGAGACTGAACGAGACATCATAGGCCTTCAGCAACTCGCAGATTTCCTCAAAATGCGTGTAGAGGAAGTTCTCCTTGTGATGCGCGAGACACCATTTGGCGAGGATCGAGCCGCCGCGCGACACGATGCCGGTCACGCGCTCCGCCGTCAGCGGGATATGCGCCAGCCGCACCCCGGCATGGACGGTGAAATAGTCCACGCCCTGCTCGCATTGCTCGACCAGCGTGTCGCGGTAGATCTCCCAGGTCAGATCCTCCGCGACGCCCCCGACCTTCTCCAGCGCCTGGTAGATCGGCACCGTGCCGATCGGCACCGGAGAATTGCGGATGATCCATTCGCGGATGGTGTGGATGTGACGGCCGGTCGAAAGGTCCATCACCGTGTCGGCGCCCCAGCGGATCGACCAGACGAGCTTCTCCACCTCCTCCGCCACGCCCGAGGTGACGATGGAGTTGCCGATATTGGCGTTGACCTTGGTGAGGAAGTTGCGGCCGATGATCATCGGCTCGGTCTCGGGATGGTTGATGTTCGCCGGGATGATGGCGCGGCCGCGCGCAACCTCATCGCGGACGAATTCCGGCGTCACATGGTCCGGGATCGACGCGCCGAACGAGTTGCCGTCGGCCAGCTTGGAGCGTCCGAGATTCTCGCGGGCCGCGATGTATCTCATCTCTTCGGTGATCAGGCCCTGCCGCGCATAATGGAGCTGCGAGACGTTGCGCCCCGCTTTCGCCCGCAGCGGCTTGCGGCCGGCACGATCGAATTGCGGCACCGAGAGAAGCTCGCCGCGCTTGAGGCCGTCGTCCTCCGGCCGGCGCGCGCGGCCGTCATATTCCTCGACGTCGCCGCGCGCGAGGATCCAGGCACGGCGCGCAGCGCCCAGGCCCTTGTCGATATCGATCGCCGCGGCATCGTCCGTATACGGACCGGACGTGTCGTAGAGACGGACGGGCGGTTCGCCGCCCGACAGGCCCACTTCGCGGAACGGGACCCCATCGCGATAGACCTTCTTCGAGCCCGGAAGCGCGCCGCGCGTGATCTGGACGGACTTGGAATTCAGAATCGGCTTGTTCATGTACCTCTCCCTACGCCGGTATGAACCGGATCAGGTTCGAAGGGATTCGCGGGATTGCGATCTCAGCCTCCATGGCCGGGTTGACCGGCCACCAAGGCACCCCTGGGATGGCGGGGAGCTTAATGGCGTTTCAGGGCCTTGTCATCGTCCGCCTTTCGGTACGGCCGACGGTTCGTGCGCCGAACTCGGTCCTACAGGGTCGATAAAGTCCGAACGGACGGCGGACCGGCAATTTGATTCGCCAACCCTTGCGCGGCGGGGCGCAAGAGCACGACACTGGCTGCGCACCACCCCAAGAGGTCCCATGTCCACTTCCCTGCGCCGCGCCACCGCCACCGATGCGTCCGCCGTCGCCGATGTATTCCTCGCGGCGCGCGCCACCATGACCTATCTCCCGAAACTGCACGCCGAAGAGGACGCGCGCGGCTTCATCGCGAACGTGGTCGCAGAGAAGGAGACCTGGGTGGCCGAGCGCGAGGGCAAGGTGGTCGGCTTCGCGGTGATCGACGGCGGCTGGCTCGAACACCTCTACGTGCACCCCTCGCGCTTCAACAGCGGTACCGGCGACAAGCTGTTCCGCCACGCGACCGAGCAGCATCCGCAAGGCTTCCAGCTCTGGGTGTTCCAGAAGAACGCGGGGGCGCGCCGCTTCTATGAGCGCCATGGCTGTGCGATGGAGCGGCTGACCGATGGCGCGGACAATGACGAGAAATTGCCGGACGCGCTTTATATCTGGCCGGCGAAATAGGAGGCGGAGCGATGGCGGCACTCTCGACAATGCGGCGCCTGCTTCCGGCGCGCGGCCTGGTGGCCGTGGCGCTGGGCGCGTTGGCGGTCGGCGCGGCGGCGATCGGGGCGCTGGCGGTCGGCGAGATGGCGATCGGCCGGCTGAGCATCGGCCAAGCCCGGATCCGCAAACTGCGCGTCGACGAGCTGTCGGTGGGACGGGTCAGGACAGAATGAGCCCGAAGCCGATATCGACGCGGTAGTCAGCCGCGGGTCTCGTTGGCGACGGACGCGTCCGCGTCCGGCGAAACTGCGGCGGGCGCGACCGCGAGGCGGGGGCGCTCCGCAATTCCCATCCGGCGGAAGGCCGGCCGCACAAACCCGATCAGTGCGGCACGCATGCCCTCGAGGCGCGCGATGATGAGCTTCTTGTGGCCAAGGATCTTCGACTCGACGAAAGTCCAGGAGCAATACGCGACAGCGCCTGCAATCAGCAGACTCAGCGCCAGATTCACATACCAGAACCGATATTGCGGCAGCAGCTGCGAAACGACCTGCTGCACCGGATAGCCGTAGAGATACAGGCCGTAGGAATAGTCGCCGCTTTTCAGCAGGCCGATTTTCGGCGGATTGGTCAGGCCCAGATAGACGGTCATGTAGCCTGCGGGGAAGGGAAGAAGGAGGGCGGCCGCCGGGAAGGGCAGCAGGATGCAGTAGATCGCCACACTCGCGGCAAACAAAATGGGGTTGAGCCGGACCTTGTCCCTGTAGAGATAGAACGCCACGCCGACGAGAAACGCGATCGCCAGCGCCTGTCCCGTCGCGATCGTGAAATTCGTCGGAAGACCGTGACGCAGGATTCTCCACGAATATGTCGCGACGGTGAGGCCGATCACGGCCCAGACAAATGCGCGGCGCCGCTTCAGCAGCCCGAAAAAGGCCGCCAACCCGATCAGAACGTAGCATTCCAGCTCATACGGGATCGTCCACAGCTGCGCATTGACCGCCGGCATCGGATTCGTGACGAACAAGCCGGGAAGATAAAAATGGATGTCGCCGAGCACGTTCAGAAAGTAGAAAAAGAACATGGGCGACGAGAAATACTGTCCGACCGGAATGACCGTCAGGAGAGGCCCGATGATAAGAGCCGATAGCAGGACCTCCACCGCGAGAGCCGGAAAGATGCGCATGCCGCGAAGCGCGTAGAAAGAGAGAAGGTCTTTGACCCGCAACATGCTTCCCGCCACAAGGAAGCCGCTCAGGCAGAAGAAGCTCGGCAGGATGAAGCCGACCAGGAACCGGAACGGACTGACCCCGACGGATTTGAATATCCCGGGGCCGTAGCAGACCTCGAAGCTGTGATAGGCGATGACCGAGACCGACAGGACGATGCGCAGGTAGTCGAAGCCCGAAGACCTGCTGTTCGTCAGCGTCAGCTGTTCGTCGATCGTCTTGCCGTTCAATATTTCCATGACGGCCTCCTCCCCTATGCAGAGCTTGTTGCCGGCACCCTCCGATAAACAGATGGAGCGCGGACCGCTACTGTAGGCTGAACCGGCGAAATTCGTCTATCAGCGTGCGGACGGCCAGATGCACGATCTTCTCGCCCGCTTCTGTGCTTGCCTGGCTCGGATCGGATCCAATGCGCCCGTCGGGAAAGCGGCGGCGATAATCGTCCGCATCGTAGATCGGGCCGTTGGGAGCGATGCGCGGGCTCATCTCGACGTGCTTGACCGCCTCGGGATAGCCGAAATAGGTCACGGACACTTCCGACGGCGTTGCATGGCTGCCCTCGCCCACCGGAAAAAGCTGGCGGCACAGGTCCATCACGCCGGGAAGTTCCCACCAGTTGCGCAGCATGCAGCGCAGCGGCGGCCGGTTGGAACCCGCCGCATCGAACGTAACGCCATGATACATCTCGGAGAACGCCGCGGTGATGGTCGCGATATTGCCGCCATGGCCGTTGAGCCAGTAGATGCGCTCGAAACCATGCCGCGTCAGCGACTGCGTCCAGTCCAGCATCGCCGCGATCATGGTCGATGGCCGAAGGGTGATCGTGCCCGGAAACGCCATGTGGTGCTGCGCCTGGCCGACATTGAAGGTCGGGCCGACCAGGATGCCGGCTTCGTCGCCGGCGCGGCGCGAGATGATCTCCGGGCACAGTGCGTCGGTGCCGAGAAGACCGTTGGGGCCGTGCTGTTCGGTCGAGCCGATCGGAATCAGGATCGCCTTGGACTTGGCCAGATAGGCTTCGATCTCGGGCCAGGCGGAGAGGTGCAGCTGCATATCAAGTGCTTTCGAGCATTTTGGCGAACGTGTCGAGCGCCTTTCTCCAAATCGCCCGCTCGGCTTCGACCGCCTCGGGGCCGGCGAGCTTGCCGATGTCGAACGCGATCTGCGCCTTGTCCGGACCTTTGGCGTAGAAGCCGACGGAAATCCGGGCCTCCGTCTTCCATTTGCCGCGCCAATATTTGTCGGCGGTCCTGGAGGTCTCCTCGAAGGCGCCGGGCGGGAACCACGTCTTGCGCGTCGCAGGATCGGTTGCCGCGGCGAAAAGTTCGGACAAGCCGACCGGCAGGACCTTCGTAACGCCGACCGAGAACTCGCCGTCGCATTTCTGGTTGGCGGCGCGGATGCCGCGGGCGCGCTCATAGGACACGGCGATCATCTGGCCCCACCACGGACCGGGCTTGAACGTCTTGTCCAGCAGCGCGGTGATGCCCTTGTGGTCGAGCTTGGCGGCGCCCGCCTTGTCCAGCGCCGCGAACCACCAGTCCCAGCCATGGCCGGTCTTCGCCGCGATGCCGGCGTCCGTCATGATCGGCTTGGCCGCCGCGGCTGCCCGTGTCTTTTGCGCCTGGCCCGCCATGGCTTAAGGTCTCCGAACCGCTATCCGACAATAGGCTTTTTCGAGGAATTCGCCCATGCATGGCAACGAGAAAAAAGGGCCGCTTCACGGCGTCACCGTGATCGACCTGACCAGCTTCATCTTCGGACCCTATGCCACCCAGACGCTGGGCGACCTCGGCGCCGAGGTCATCAAGATCGAGGCCCCAGGCGGGGACAAGCAGCGCCTCGGCCTCAAGCAGAACAAGTCCAAGGATATGAGCTCGACGTTCATGATGCTGGGGCGCAACAAGAAGTCGGTGACGCTCGACTTGAAGGTCGAGGCCGACCGCGAGAAGCTGCGCGCCCTCATCCCGGCCGCCCAGGTCTTCATCCACAACGTCCGGACCAGCGCGATGGACCAGCTCGGCTTCGGCTATGAGCAGGTGCATGCGGTCAATCCGTCGATGGTCTATGTCCATTGCGTCGGCTACGGTTCGGACGGCCCCTATGGCGGGCGCCAGGCGTTCGACGACCTGGTGCAGGCCGCGAGCGGCGGCGCCGACATGCTGCTCGACGACAAGGGCGAGAGCACGATGCGGATGTTCCCCAGCTATGTCGCCGACAAGGTCTCGGGCCTTCATGCGCTCTACGCGACGCTGGCCGCGCTGTTCCATCGCGAGCGCACCGGCGAGGGTCAATTCGTCGAAGTGCCGATGCTGGAGAGCTATACGAGCTTCCTGATGGTCGAGCACCTCTATGGCGCGTCGTTCGAGCCGGTGGCGGGCCATGTGGGATCGACGCCGGCCCTGGCGCCGGATCGCGCCTGCTTCAAGACCAAGGACGGCTGGATCGCCACGATGCCGTCGGGCCGCGAAGCCGCCGACACGTTCATGAAGCTGGGCGGCATCGCCGATTTCTACAATTCGGAAGCATTCACCAGCGCTCCCACCGGCAAGGCAAAGGTCGCGCTCTACAACAGGGCGATGCGCGAGGCGGCGCTGCGGCATACCACCGAGGCCTGGATGACGCTGGGCGAGCAGCATCGCATCCCCGTCATGCGCGCCAACAAGATGGACGACGTGCTGGAGGATCCGCATCTGAAGGCCGTCGGCTTCTTCGAAGTCCTGCCGCACGAGACCGAGGGCGAATGGCGCTCGATGAAGCCGCCGATCAAATTCTCCAAGACTCCGGCCAGCGTGCGCATCAATCCGCGGAAGCCCGGGGCGGATACAGCGGAGGTATTGGGACGGGTCACCAAGGCCGGGAAAGCCGCAGGCTGATACCCGCCTTCTTGAAGCCGCCGCTCGCGCCCGGCAGTATCGCGTCCATAAAACGAGCTGGGAAACGCCATGTCCGATATCTCGATCCCCGTATCGCGCGAATGGAAAGAACGCGCCTTCATCGACCGCGAGACCTACGACGCGATGTATGCCCGCTCCCTGTCCGATCCCGAAGGTTTCTGGGCCGAGCAGGCCAAGCGGATCGACTGGATCAAGCCCTTCACCAAGGTGAAGGACGTATCGTGGGATCCCGACAAGCTGCACATCAAATGGTTCGAGGACGGCACCCTGAACGTCGCCGCGAACTGCATCGACCGCCACCTGCCCCGGCGCGCCAAGCAGACCGCGATCATCTGGGAGGGCGACGACCCGAAGGACAGCCGCCATATCACCTATGAGGAGCTGCACCGCGAGGTCTGCCGTTTCGCCAATGTGCTCAAGGCGCAGGGCGTCGAGAAGGGGGACCGCGTCACGATCTACCTGCCGATGATCCCCGAAGCCGCCTATGCCATGCTGGCCTGCGCCCGGATCGGCGCGGTGCATTCGGTGGTGTTCGCGGGCTTCTCGCCCGACAGTCTGGCGGGCCGCATCGTCGACTGCGCCTCGACCGTCGTGCTGACGGCCGATGAGGGCTTGCGCGGCGGCAAGCCGATCCCGCTCAAGAAGAACACCGACGACGCGCTGCTCAAATGTCCCGACGTGACGAGCGTCGTGGTCGTCCGGCGCACCGGCGGCGAGATCGAGATGAAGGCCGGCCGCGACGTCTGGTATCACGAGGCGGCGGCGACGGTCTCGACCGACTGTGCGCCGGAGGAGATCGGCGCGGAAGATCCCCTCTTCATCCTCTACACCTCGGGTTCGACCGGCAAGCCGAAGGGCGTGCTGCACACCACCGGCGGCTACGCGATGTACACCGCCTTCACGCATCAATACGTCTTCGACTATCACGACGGCGACGTCTACTGGTGCACCGCCGACGTGGGCTGGGTGACCGGACACAGCTACATCGTCTACGGTCCGCTGGCGAACGGCGCGACCACGCTGATGTTCGAAGGCGTCCCGAACCATCCGACCACCTCGCGCTTCTGGGAGGTGATCGACAAGCACAAGGTCAACATCTTCTATACCGCGCCGACCGCGCTGCGGGCGCTGATGCGCGAAGGCGACGCGCCCGTGAAGAAGACCAGCCGCGCATCGCTGCGCCTGCTCGGCAGTGTCGGCGAGCCGATCAATCCGGAAGCGTGGCTGTGGTATCACCGCGTCGTCGGCGACGGTCGCTGCCCGATCGTCGACACGTGGTGGCAGACCGAGACCGGGGGCATCCTGATCTCACCCTTGCCCGGCGCGACCGATCTCAAGCCCGGTTCGGCGACCAAACCGCTGTTCGGGATAAGGCCCCAGCTCGTCGATGCCGACGGCAAGGTGCTGGAAGGCGCGACCAGCGGCAATCTGTGCCTGCTCGATTCCTGGCCGGGCCAGATGCGCACGGTCTATGGCGACCATCAACGCTTCATCGACACCTATTTCAAGACCTATCGCGGCAAGTATTTCACCGGCGACGGCTGCCGCCGCGATGCCGACGGCTATTACTGGATCACCGGTCGTGTCGACGACGTGATCAACGTCTCGGGCCACCGGCTGGGCACCGCGGAAGTCGAGAGCGCGCTCGTCGCGCATCACGACGTGGCCGAAGCCGCCGTCGTGGGCTATCCGCACGACATCAAGGGCCAGGGCATCTATGCCTTCGTGACCCTGAAGGTCGGCGTCGCCGCGACGGACGCGCTGAACGCCGAACTCAAGCAATGGGTCGGCAAGGAGATCAGCCCCATCGCCAAGCCAGACATCGTCCAATTCGCGCCGGGTCTGCCGAAGACGCGCTCGGGCAAGATCATGCGCCGCATCCTGCGCAAGATCGGCGAGGGCGACACGGGCAATCTCGGCGATACATCGACGCTTGCCGATCCGGCTGTCGTGGACGATCTGGTGCGGAACGCGCACCCTCGGTAGGGCCATCGCGCGCGAATGCGCGGTATCGCGTTGGCCGCCGCGGAAGGGAACCGACCGTATCGCCTGCAGTCTTATTATTAACGCGCCGGCTTAAGTGTTTGCAGAGGAAACTATGGCGTTGCCGCAGCGGACCGCCAATCCTCGACAGGGAACGGCTTTCTCGCTTTGATGAATGCCTTTGCGCAGCAACGTTACGTGTTTGAAATACATGCTCGACCTGTTAGACAATTGTTGCGCCGCACCACCGCGTATGTTTTCAAGCTGGACTCGGACTTATGTCGTTTCGTGTTATTGTAACCGATGCAAATTACCGGCCGAGCATCGCCCTCGCGCAGTACGCCAAAAGAGCCATCCCGGACCTGCATCTGATCGGGCACTCGACGGGACCATCCTATCCGGCGCGATGGTATTCCTGCTACGACGAGATCGTGTCGGACACGCCGCTCGCGCCTTTTCTGCAGAGCGCTCAATACGACATGGTGATCCCGGTCGGTGCCGACTCGGTGTTGGCGACATCGGCGGTCGCACCCGACAAGGCGGTGCTGCCGCCGCGCGACAAGATCGAAATCTGTTTCGACAAAGTCCGGACATTGGCGCTCGCGCGCGAGCAGAACGTTCCTTTTCCGGCAACCCGGCATTTCGAACGCGGCCAGCCACTCGATTTTTCGGGGATCGCGTTTCCCTGCGTCGTCAAGGCGGCGCGTGAAAACGCGCGCGGCAAGGTCGTCCGCTATTGCGACGACGAAGCCTCCCTGAAGGCGGAGGTCGCGAAGCAGTTGGAGACGATAGGCGGCAATGGCGGCCTGCTCGTGCAAGAGCGCATCGACGGCAGCGGCGCCGGGCTTTTCGCGCTGTGCGACCGCGGCAAACCGCTGCGTGTGTTCATGCATCAGCGCCTGCGCGAATATCCGCCGACCGGCGGCATCAGCGTGGCCGCCCGTGCCTTCTATTCGGAGCGCCTGAAGGAACTGGGCCTGCGGCTGCTCGCGGCGCTCGAATGGCATGGAGTGGCGATGGTCGAGTTCCGCCGCAGCCATGCGACGGGCGAATTCGTGCTGATGGAGATCAACGGCAAGTTCTGGGGCTCCCTCGAGCTTTCGCTCGCCGCCGGCGTGAACTTCGCCGCCGATCTCATCCGGTTCTACCGCGGGGAGACGCTCGAAGCCGATACGGGATTCGACCGCGACTGCGAATTCTACTGGCCGCTGGACGGCGATATCCTCACACTGTGGAAGACGGGCGCGCTCGGGAAGATGCGCGACTACTGGCGTCCCAATGCGCATACCAATCTCGGCGGAAGCTTGATGGCGGACGCGCGCAAATCGCTCGCGCTGGTCTACAAGGCGATCACGACGTGAACGACGGCTACCTTCGCGGGATCATCCACTGCCATTCGCGGCATTCCCACGACTCGCTGGTCAACATATCCGCCTATCTGAATGCGGCACGCCGGCACGCGCTGGACTTCATCGTTTTGACGGACCACGACACGATCGAGGGCTCGCTGGAACTGGCCGACGCCGCCCGCCGCATCCTGCCCCGTCTCCAGGTACCCTTGGCGGCCGAATACAATACCAGTCACGGCGACGTCATCGCCGTGTTCCTCAAGGAAGACATCGCCAGCCGCCAGATCGACGCGTTCTTCGCCGAAGCCCGCGCGAAAGACGCCCTGCTTCTATTGCCGCATCCCTATGTCGGGCACCAGGAAACCGAGGCGCTGGCGGCGCAGTGCGATCTCGTCGAGGTCGTCAATTGCCGCGCCTCGGCGCCGGCCAATCAACGCGCCACGGCGCTCGCCGCCGCGTTGGGCAAGCGCAGCTATCCCGCGTCCGATGCGCATTTCGCGCACAGCCTGGGCAATGCCATCGTCGAAGTGCAGGATTTGGGGTCGTTGCGCGCTTCGCTGTCCCATGGCCAAATGCGCTGGCGACAGCCGCGGCTGACCGGTCAGTTCGAATATGGTGCATCGCAGCTCATCAGCGCGGTCAAACTGAAAGACATGAACAGGCTGAAGATATTGGCAAAGCGGACCGTTCGCCGATTGTATGCCGGCCTAAATGGCAATGCGTGATGCCGGGATGACTGCGCCGGGCGTCACCATCGCCGTCGGCAGCGTCGACATCACGCCTCAGAAACCCGTTGGCCTCGGTGGATATTCCGGGCGCACGGCGCTCTTCCAAAGCATCGCCGATCCGCTGGAGGCCAACGTCCTGGTCCTCGCCGGCCCCGCGACGCGGGTGGTGTTCGTCACCATCGACTCGCTTTTCCCGGGCCGGACTTTGCGTGAGCACCTGCTGACGACGCTCGGCCTGAAGGACGAAGAGCTCGTCCTCGTCGCATCGCACACCCATTTCGCGCCCCTGCTCGCCCCCGAATTGCCCGGTCTTGGTCAACCGGCCCCCGATCAGGCCGTGTTCGTGGCCGAGCGGATCGCCGCCCTCGTCCGCTCCTTGGAAGGCAAGGGGCGCGCCGCGCAATGCTTCCATTCCCAAGGCAAGGCCGATCATGCGATAAGCCGGCGCCTCAAATGGCTGCGTCTCACGCGCAAGGGTCTTTCCTACGGCGCCGGTCTCGGGCCGAACCCCGGCGGCGAAAAGGACGAACGGATCGCGGCCTTGCGGTTCTGCGACGACGCCGGCCAAACCGTTGCGTTGCTGTGGAACTACGCCTGCCATCCCACCGACTTTCCGGAACGGCTGCAGGTTTCAGCCGATTATCCCGGCGTGGTCCGCGCCCGGCTGCGCGAAGCATTCGGCGATGTGCCGGTATTGTTCCTGCAGGGCTTCGCAGGGGATGTGCGGCCTCCCTTCAGCGGGACGACCCCCAGCCTGGCCGGACTGCTTCACAGGGTCCTGCTCGGACCGCAATTCCGCAGGCCCGCGATGCCCGAATGGCGTGCCTGGGCCGATGGACTGGCGGCGCGCGTGGTCGCGGCCTTCCGGTCGCCGGCCGCGCCGCTCGTGCTGAGCGAACCGGTGGCAACCCGTCTGACGGTGGCGGAGGCGCTGCTCGGAGACGGCGGCGGCGGCGACAAGCCGCTCGTGTGGCACAAGGTGGAATGCGGCGGTTTCCGCCTGCTCGCCGTCAACGCGGAGCCCGTCACCGCCTATCGCCGTCTGCTCGAACCCCATTTCACCGACAAGCTGCTGCTGACCGCAGGCTATATCGACCAGACGCACTGCTACCTGCCTGTCGACAGCATGCTGGACGAAGGCGGCTATGAGGTGGAAGGCTTTCGCCCGCTGTTCGGCTATCGCACGCGCTTTCGCAAGGGCATGCAGGCTGCCGCGATCGCGCCGCTGCTCCGCAGCTGATCGATCGTTCAGCGCGCTGCCGCGTTTTCCGCGTAGTCGTTCATCGCCGCGGCCATGTCGATATCGTTCTGCGTGACGCCTCCGGCATCGTGCGTCGAAAGCAAGACGTCCAGCTTGTTGTAGACGTTCGACCATTCGGGATGGTGGTCCATCTTCTCGGCCAGCAGCGCGACGCGCGTCATGAAGGCGAAAGCCGCGTTGAAATCCTTGAACAGGAAGCGGCGCACGATGGCGTCGCGGTCGCCGGCCGGCGTCCAGCCGCCGAGCGTCTTCAGCGCGGCGTCGCGCGCGGCAGCGTCGAGTTTTTTCATGCGAAAAGCCTCTGGGATTCGGGGTAATCTAGCGAACCATGGATTGGAACGATATCGAATCCCCGCCGCTCGACGTGTTCGAAGCCCTTGCGCGTTCGGCCTTCGAGGGCCTGCCAGCCGAATTCCGGGCCCTGACGGGGACGGTGGTTTTCCGTATCGAGGACTTTCCAGGCGAGGACGTCGTGCGCGACATGGCCCTGGAAAGCGAATTCGATATCCTCGGATTGTTCCAGGGACCGACGCTGGCCGACCACGAAGCGGGACGCGTCCACGGCATGCAGACGATGATCTTCCTCTATCGCCGGCCGATCCTCGACTATTGGGCGGAGCACCGCGAACCGCTTGGCGCGATCGTCCGGCACGTCCTGATCCATGAGATCGGCCATCATTTCGGATTGTCGGATGACGATATGGAGGCCATCGAGGCGGAAGACTGAGGTTCCGAAAGCCGGCGGCCGAGGCGCCCCCGGGGCTAGCCGCGCAGGCGATAGGCGTGTTCGGCGCGGTAGATGCTGCCGTCGCTGGTCAGCACGCTCGAATAGAGGATGAAGCCCTCGACCGCGAAGTCCGGCGAAGAGTAGAGCGCGTGGTCGGTGAGATAGTCCATCACCCGGCCGACACTGCCGCCGCGCAAGCGGGCGAGCGTGACATGCGGCGTGTATTTCTGACGATCTGCCGCAAGGCCTACGCGCTGCAGGGCGGTTTCCACCTTGCGCTGCAGATGCGTCAGCGGCTCGCTCGGACGTACGCCGGCCCATAGCGCCTGCGGCCGCTTGCCGCCGAACGCGCCCACGCCATGCAGCGCCAATGTGAAGGCGGAAGCGTCGATGGCCGACAATGCGTCGTGCGCCATGGCCGCCTCCCGGCCATCGACCTCGCCGATGAAGCGGAGCGTCAGGTGCAATTGTTCCCGGCTCTGCCAATGCGCGCCCGGTACGCCGCCCTGCAGCGAGGCGAGCGACGGTGCGACATCGTCGGGAATGGCGAGAGCAGCGAACAGGCGCGGCATCGCTCAGCCCCCCGCCCGCGCCAGGCGCCCAAGCGGCAAGGCACGGCGACAGAGCAAGACGATGACGCCATAGACGGCCACACCCAACGCGCCGCCGGCGCCGAGGCCGGCCAGACCTTTCAGTGCGTGCGCGACATGGAGATGCGCGGCGATCTCCACGCCCGCATAGGCGCCGAGACCGCCGCCGGCGCCGGCCAGCAGCACCGGAAGCATGGCGCGGCGGAAATTGCCGTCGATCACGAGCAGCCCTCGGCGACGCCCGAGCCAGACCAGCTGGCCGACATTCAACCAAGCCGCCAGCGACGTGCCCAGCGCGACGCCGGCGATGCCCAGATGCAGGCCAAGCACGAGCACCAGCTTGATCGCGATATTCGCCGCGATCGCTATGACGGTCGCACGAGCGGGCGTTGCGGTGTCGTGCCTCGCATAGAATGTCGACGCGACGATGCGCACCAATGCGAAAGCCGGGAGGCCCACGCCGTAGGCCGCGAGAGCAACCGCCGATTGCGCCGCCGCCTGCGCGCTGAAGGCGCCATGAGCGAAGATACCCATGACGGTACCCGGTATCGCAACGAACACCGCCGCAAAGGGCAGCGTCAGCAACAGCGACAGCGCCGCGGCATTGTTTTGCGCCGCGTCGGAGCCGGGTCGATCGTTCTTCGCCAGACGCGACGACATTTCCGGCAGCAGCACGGTACCGAGCGCGATGCCCAGCACGCCAAGCGGCAACTGGTTGACGCGATCGGCAAAGTATAGCGCCGTACGGCTGCCGACCGGCAGCAGGCTGGCGATCACCGTGTCGATGAAGGGCGCGATCATCACGCTGGCCGAACCGATGGTGACGGCGCCCAGCGCCTTGAAGAATTCCTTGATCTCCGGAGTCCAGCGCGGCCAGGAAATCCGCAGCGTCAGCCCGTCCCGCGCGGCGGCCCACAACATGAAGAAGAGCTGCAGAACGCCGCCCAGCAACACGCCCCAGGCGGCGGCATAAGCCGCGTTGGGAAACCAGTGCGAGGCGAGCAAGGTCGCGATCATTGCGAGGTTCTGGAAATTCGACCACGCCGCCGCGGCCCAGAATTTCTCGACCGCGTTCAGCATCGCGGAGAGCTGGATCGCGACCACGGTGAGAATGAGATAGGGGAAAGTGATCCGCGCGAGATCGACGGTGAGCGCGAGCTGCTTGGGATTGTCGGCGAAGCCGGGCGCCAGCAGATGGACGAGGAGCGGCATGAAGGCGAGCGCAGCGATCAGCAGCACAAGCTGGGCCGACATCTGCCAGGAGAACACCCGGTCGGCGAACACCGCCGCGGCGCGCGCCTCGCCCCTGGCGTGCAGCGCCGCATAGCGCGGCAGGAAGGCAGGATTGATCGTCCCTTCGCCGAAGATCTGACGGAAGTAATTCGGAAAGAGGAAAGCGACGATGAACGCGTCGGAATACCAGGTCTTTCCCAGCGTCCAGGCCATCAGCAAATCGCGGGCGAAGCCGGTGATGCGCGACAGCAGCGTGAACCCACCAACGGAGAGAAGACGCTTGAACATCGCTCAGCGCTTGGGCGGGCGGGCTTGCGCCACCAGCCGCTTCACATAGGGCAAGATGCGCTCGACCACGATCCTCACGCCGGCAGGGTTGGGATGGATGCCGTCCGCCTGGTTGAGCTTTGGATTCATCGCCACCCCATCGAGAATGAAAGGATAGAACAGCACGTCGAACCGCTTCGCCAGCCGCGGATAGATCGGATCGAATTGCGCGGCGTATTCGGGGCCGAAATTGCGCGGCGCCAACATGCCGGTGAGCAGCACGGGCACGTGCGCCGCCTTCAACTTCGTCAACACCGCGGCGATGTTGCTTTCCGTCTGCGCCGGCGACTGGCCGCGCAGTGCGTCGTTGGAGCCGAGCTCCAAGATCGCGGCATCCGGACGGTCGGCCAGCGACCAGTCGAGCCGCGCCAGGCCGCCGGCCGAGGTGTCGCCCGAGACGCCCGCATTGATCACCTTGGCGTCGATGCCTGACGCCCTCAGCCGCGCCTCCAGCACGACCGTGAAATCGAACCCCGGCGGCACGCCATAGCCCTGGGTCAGGCTGGTGCCGAGCGCGAGGATCTTGACCGGCGCGGCGTGGGCGGCGGACGCCATGGCGAGCGCGCAAAGCAGCAGCACGGCACTGCAAGCTGCCCACGCCATCGCGGGGACGCGCGAACTTATTTCCGCCACCCCACTACGGAAAGATGAAAACCATCCCATATCGGCTGTAAGGTCGCGCCCGCGAGTCATCGATGCACAATCCCCCACCCGCCATCAATTTGGAAGACGTGACGCTGACGCTGGCCAGCGTCGCCGGACCGGTCAACATCCTGAACGGCGTATCGCTCGCGGTTCCATCGGGTGAAACGGTCGCCCTGCTGGGGCCTTCGGGCTCGGGCAAGTCGTCGCTCCTGATGGTGGCGGCAGGCCTGGAGACCGCGACCTCCGGCCGCGTAACGGTCGCCGGCACCGACATCACCCGGATGGGCGAGGACGGACTGGCGCGCTTCCGCCGCGGCCGCATCGGGATCGTCTTCCAGTCGTTTCACCTCATCCCGACCATGACGGCGCTCGAGAACGTCGCGGTGCCGCTGGAGCTGGCCGGGATCGCCGACGCCTTCGACCGGGCGAAAAGCGAGCTCGACACAGTCGGATTGGGAGCGCGGCTCGAGCATTATCCGGGACAGCTGTCCGGTGGCGAACAGCAGCGTGTGGCGCTGGCGCGCGCCATCGCGCCCCGTCCCACCGTGCTGTTCGCCGACGAGCCGACCGGCAATCTCGACGGCGCCACCGGCAAGGAAATCTCCGACCTGCTCTTCGCGCTGCATGCCCGGACCGCGACCACGCTGTTTCTCGTCACCCATGAAGAAACGCTGGCCCGGCGATGTCATCGTATCGTGCGGCTCAAGGATGGCCGCATCGTGGCCGATGAACCCATAGTGCGTTCTCCCGTCCCGGCAGGCGCGGCATGAGGGTCGCCGCATGATCCGGCTCGCCCTCCGCTTCGCGCGGCGCGAGATGCGGCAGCGACTGAGCGGCTTTCGTATCTTCTTCGCCTGTCTCGTGCTGGGCGTCGCCGCGATCGCCGGCGTGGAATCGCTTTCCGCGGCGTTCCTCACCGGACTGGCGGAACAGGGCCGCACCTTGCTGGGTGGCGATGTCGTCGTGCATCTGGTGCATCGCGAGGCAAGCGCCGAGGAACGCGCCTGGATGGCGGAGCGCGGGCGCGTCTCCGAGACCGTCTCGATGCGCGGCATGGCCTATGCGCTCAAACGCGGTGTCGAAGACGAGCGCCAGCTCGTCGAGCTGAAAGCTGTCGACCGCGCTTATCCGTTCTTCGGCACGGTATCGCTGTCGCCGGCGCTGAATCTCAAAAAAGCGCTGGCCTGCGACGCGGAGGCTTGCGGCGCGGTGGCGGAACAGACGCTGGTCGACCGCCTGCATCTTGCGCCCGGCGGCCTGATGAAGATCGGAACGCAGGTTTTCCGTCTCAGCGCGGTGTTGAACGGCGAACCCGACCGAATCTCGGGCGGCTTCAGCCTTGGCCCGCATGTCCTGATCGGCATGGCGGCGCTGCCCCGCACCGGTCTCGTCACGCTCGGCAGCCTGATCGACTACAACTACCATCTCGTGTTGCCGCCCGACGCGGACCCGAAGGCGTTCAAGGCACGAGCGACGGCCGCATTTCCCGATGCCGGCTGGGACATCCGAGACCGCAGCGACGCCGCGCCCGGCATCCGCCGCTTCGTCGAGCAGGTCACCATGTTCCTCACCCTGGTCGGCCTCACCGCGTTGGCGGTGGGCGGCGTGGGCGCCGGCCAGGCGGTCAGCGCCTTCCTCGACCGCAAGCGGGGCGAGATCGCGATCTTCAAGTCGTTGGGCGCCGACGGCACGCTGATCTTCCTGATCTTCTTCCTGCAGGTGATGGCGATCGCGGCCTTGGCGGTCGTCACCGGATTGATCCTGGGCGCCTTGCTGCCCTTCGGCGTCCAATATGCTTTCGCCCAAGACCTTCCGGCCCCGGCGCATTTCGCGCTCTATCCGGGGCCGTTGCTGTTCGCCGCCGCCTTCGGGTTGCTGTCCGCGATCGCCTGCGCCGTGCCGCCTTTATCGCGCGCGCGGCTGATCCCGCCCGCCAGCCTGTTCCGCGATCTCGTCGCGCCGGCGGATGCGCGCGGCGCCCTGCCCTATTTGTTGGGTGCGGGCGTCGCGGGCCTGGGAATCGTGGCGCTCGCCCTGCTGCTGGCTCCGGCGCCGGACTTCGCCGCGGAGTTCATGGGCGGGGTGCTGGCCGGACTGATCCTGTTGCGCCTGATCGCGGAAGGCTTTCGCTTCCTGCTCAAGCGCCTGCCGCGACCGCGCATGCCGACGCTGCGGCTGGCGCTGGCCAATCTCACGCGGCCCGGCGCGGCAACGACGGGCGTGGTGACCGCCCTGGGGCTGGGCCTCACCCTGCTGGCCACCGTATCGCTGCTCGACCACACCATCTCGGCCCAGGTGAAGGATCGTTTGCCGGGCACGGCGCCCAGTTTCTTCTTCGTCGATATCCAGCCGGACGAGGCGGTGCGCTTCGACGCGGCGATCCTCAAGTTCAAATCGGCGGAAGACTTCAAGCGCACGCCGATGATCCGGGGACGGATCGTCTCGCTGAAGGGCGTGCCGGCGAAGGACGCGAAGATCGCGCCGGACGCGAAATGGGCGGTCAGCGGCGATCGCGGCATCACCTATGCCGCAGAGCCGCCCGACGGCACCGTCATCACGGACGGACGGTGGTGGGCCAGGGACTATGCCGGTCCGCCGCTGGTCTCCTTCGATGCCGCGCTGGCGGAGGGGATGGGGCTGCGGATCGGCGACAAGCTCGTGATGAATGTGCTGGGGCGGGAGATCCCCGCCACCATCGCAAACCTGCGCAAGGTCGATTTCACGACCGGCGGGCAGAACTTCATCATCGTGATGTCGCCCGAGCCCATTTCGCATGCGCCGCATTCCTTCCTCGCGACGGTGCGCGTCGACCCGCGCGACGAAGAAGCGCTGTACCGCGCGATCACGGATGCGTTCCCCAACATCTCGACCATCCGGGTGAAGGACGCCATCGCACAGGTCGATGGACTGCTCCAGGAATTGAGCGACGGCGTGCGGGCGGCGAGCCTTCTCACCATCCTCTCCGGTCTGCTGGTGCTGGCCGGTGCGATCGCCGCAGGCGGGCGCGGGCGGCTCTACGACGCAACGGTCCTGAAGGTGCTGGGTGCGACGCGGGCCCGAATCGCCCTGGTCTATGTGATCGAGTACGGCGTCACAGGATTGCTGACCGGCCTGCTGGCGCTGGGCGCCGGGACCTTGGCGGCGGCCGTCATCTGCGAGCAGGTCCTGGGAGTTCCGCTGATCTTCGACGCGGCCGCGGCCTTGCTGACGGTCGCAGGCGGTGGCGCCGCAACCTTGTTGTTCGGGCTCGCAGGCGCCTGGACGGCCCTGGCGGCCCGGCCGGCGCAACAGCTGCGTGCGCCATAGCGTCCCCTGCGGGCGTGATGCAAGGATTAGGGCGATTTAAGCTGCCGTCTTGATACCGCGTCTCCGAAACACGATATAATGCGGGAGCCGGCGACCTTGCCGGGAAGAAAGGGTTTCACATGGCTGACTTCGACAACCGCGTCCTGCCCGGCCAGGCGGCTGCCGCCGGCGTGTATGACGAGGGCCTGCGCGGCTACATGCTGCGCGTCTACAACTACATGCTGATCGCGATGCTGGTCACCGGCGTCAGCGCCTACGGCATCTATTCCGCTTCGGTGACGACCGATCCGGCCGCCGCTGCCGCGCATCTCAGCGGTGGACTTATGCTCACCAAGCTGGGCGTGGCGATCTTCACCTCCCCGCTCCGCTGGGTGATCATGCTGGCGCCCGTCGGGGCCGCGCTGTTCCTGCAGGCCCGCGTGCGGGTGATGTCGGTGGTCGGCGCCCAGGCGGTGTTCTGGGTCTTCTCCGCCCTGATGGGCTTTTCCATCGCGGCGATCTGCATGGTCTATGCGCAGACCGACATCACGCAGGCCTTCTTCCTCACGGCCGGCGCGTTCGGCGGGCTCAGCCTCTACGGCTACAGCACCAAGCGCGACTTGTCGGGCATGGCGTCGTTCCTGATCATGGGCATGTGGGGCCTGTTCTTCGCCCTGATCGCGAACATCTTCTTCGAGTCGAAAGGCGCGCAGCTGCTGCTGTCGATCATCGGCGTCGGCATCTTCGCCGGCCTGACCGCCTATGACTCGCAGGCCATCAAGGAGCGCTATTCCGCCAACGACGACGGCACGGTCACGGGCCGCAAGGCGATCCTGGGCGCGGTGCACCTCTACATCGACTTCATCAACATGTTCCAGTTCCTGCTGTACATCATGGGCGGCAGCCGCCGCTGAGCAGACGCGCAGGCGGAATCAAGGGCCTCGGTGCTTCACCGGGGCCCTTTTTCGTTAGCGTCAGCCGCCGGTCGCGAGCGCCTTGAGCAGTTTCTTGTCGAAGACCCGCAGCACCTGGGCGAGGTCGTGGCCGCGCTTGAGGATGTGGCCGGTGGCGGCGATCACGGAATACATGCCCTGGGCGCCACGCAGCCGCGGCCGCTTCTCCACCCGGAACAGCGGGACCTCGGAGGTGCGGCGGAAGACCGAGAACACCGCGACGTCATCCAGGAAATCGATCGCATAGTCGCGCCATTCGCCGGCCGCGACCATGCGGCCATAGAGCGTCAATATCCGGTTGAGCTCGGCCCGGTCGAAGCGCACCTGCGCGGCCGTGAAGCCTGCCTGGCCCTGGTTGGATCCGCCTGAATGGTCTGTCCGCGCGGCCGGCGACGGGCCTGCGCGGAGGAACGCTATGGGTTCTTCCGCCATCGGTGGAAGTTTGGCCTTGTCATGGGACTGTCGCAAGCCCCCAACGCCGGCCACTGGCGTTCGCGGACGGCCTATCGCTTCACCGCCAACATCACCCCGTCGCCCACCGTCGCGAGCGCCATGTCGACCCGGCTGTCCGCATGGATCTTCGCGTTGAGGGCGCGCAAGGCGGCAGTGTCGGGGTCGGTGACATCCGGATCGGCGACGGCGCCACTCCACAGCATGTTGTCGAGCGCGACCAACCCGCCCGGCCGCAGCAGGCGCAGCACGCGCTCGTAGTAGCCGTCATAGTTGGTCTTGTCCGCGTCGATGAAGGCGAGATCGAAGGGGCCTTCCCCCTTGGCGATCATCGCATCCAGTGCCGCCAGACCCGGGCCGAGGCGCAGATCGATCTTCGCCTCCACGCCGGCTTCCTTCCAGTAGCCACGCGCCTTGTCGGTGAATTCCTTGCTGACATCGAGCGCCACCAGCCGGCCGGCCGGCGGCATCGCCAAGGCGACGCTGAGCGCGCTATAGCCGGTGAACGTGCCGATCTCGACATAGTGCTTTGCATCCGTGAGCCGGGCGAGAATCTGGAGAAACGCGCCCTGCTCCGGTGCGATCTGCATCACCGCGTTGGGCAGCTTGGCGGTCTCTTCGCGGCAGCGGATCTGCGCCGGCGCTTCCCGCGCGCCTGTCTTGCTCAGATACGCCATCAAGGCGTCGGTGGCGTGCACGAAGCGTCCCATGAGGTCTCCTTCGCCGCAAAATGGTCACGATGAGACCATCGCACGGCCGTGGTTTCCGCCGACGGTCCTGTCGCCGGCGGGTCCGAGTTGACGGGCCGCACGCGAGCGAATCAAGCCCCCAGCCCTCTCTTGCGGGCGCCTTGATCGGCCCGCCGGATTTTCTCCGTGTCAGACGTTGAGCTTGCGGATGTTGGCCGCCATCTGGCCGAACAGGCCGCCGATGGCGCCTGTCAGGATGGTCAGCGCCGTGCCGACCGGCAACACGATCAGCGTGACATCCCGCAGAACGTTGGCCAAGGCGATGCCGATAAGGCCCGCGGCGCCGCCCGCGATGGCGCCGCCGAACGCACCTTTGGCATAGCCCTTGGCGAAATCGCGCGCATAGAACAGCCCCGCCAGACCGGAGATCATCATCGTGCCGAACGCAAAGACATTGGCGCGCACCCAAGGGACGTAGTGCCCCAGCACAACAAGCGTCACCTGCAACGCGACGCCGGTGACCGTTGCCTGCTGCACGAGTTTGCCGTCGAACATACCGGTTCCTTCCGCCGGACGCGGCACGCGTCCTCGCGCCAATGATGGCGGATCGCCGGTGCGATTCAAGCCGAGACGGTTCCCGAAACAAGACGCCCGATCGCCCCGCCAACGGCGCCGGTGACGGCAGAACTCGCCGTCCCCAGCACCAGGATGTTGGCGGGCACGTCGTGCAACGCGAAAGAGACCGCGATGCCGATCAAGGCGCAGACCCCGCCCGCCAGCGCGCCGCCCAGCGCCGCACCGCCGAGGCTGGACGCTCTGCGGCCATAGAGAAAGCCGGCAGCCAGCGAGATGGCCATGCCGCCGAACGCGAACACGTTCATCTTGACGAAAGCGACGAAATGACCGGCGACGACCATGGCAAGTTGAAGCACGGTGCCGGCGATGGTAGCGCCCTGAAGCGCCTTGGTGTCGAGCATGGCGTTCATCCTCGGGGTTTGCAGGGAATCAGTTCTTTCCGAATCTGCCGGCGAGCGCGATCAGGTATTCGGCGTTGCCGCCGCGCAGATGGTCATAAAGTTCGTCGTATCTCGTGCCGGTGGCAAAGCCGATCACGGTCTCGGTCACTTTCGTCCTGCCGGCGCCGGCATCCTCGAAGGTCATCACCGTGCGCACGGTGGCGAACGTCGCCGGATCGAACGGACCGCCGGCGGGAACGAATTCGTTCTGCCAGGCCAGCATCGCGTCCGGCAGCCAGAGCACGATCCGGTGGCGCACATTGCCGGGATCGCCGATTTTCGCGCCCGGCATGAGGCCAAACTCGATCGTCCCGCCATTGCCGGGCGTGATATGCGCAACGGGTACGCCTGACCACTGCATGAAGGCGCCGTCATCCGTAAAGGCCGCCCAGACCGCCGGTCGTGCGGCATCGACCACGACGGATTCGCGCAGCACCCGCGCTCCGTCCGCATCCTGGAACGAATCGTCCTTCACCGCGGCCCGCGCAGGCGAGAACAGCAGCGTGGCGAGCGCCAAAACGGCCAAGTGACGAGCCTTCATGATGTCTTCCTCTTCGAAGCGGCTTCGGTCTCGAGCCGGGTGACGTAGTCGCGCAGCATCGCCACCGAGCGGTCGAAGGCGGCGAGATCGCGGTGGGTACGCGACTGCATCACGCCACCCTCCATCGTGGTCAGCGTGAAGATCGCAAGGCCGCGGCGGTCGAGATCGCGCGGCAGGCGCGCGCCGGCCGCGACATAGCATTCCTCGACGGCATCCACCCAGCCGTCGAAATTCACCGCGATGAGATCGCGCACCGGCGGATCCGGCTCGTGAATCTCCAATGCGAGGCTGCCGATCGGGCAGCCATAGAAAAAGTCACTGCCCTTGAGCGCCTGGCGATAGCGCGCCAACAGCGCAAAGACGCGCTCGATCGGGTCCTCGACGCCCTCCCAGGCCGGCGCCAGCAGCATCGGGCGGATGCCGTCGCGATACCGGCGCAACACCTCGATCAGCAGGTCCTGCTTGGTCGGAAAGAAGTGATAGAGGCTGCCGCTATTCGCATTGGCGGCGCGCAGGATGTCCGCCACCGAAGCGGACTCATAGCCCTTCTCGGAAAACAGCCGCATCGCGGTCATGACCAGCCGGTCTTTGGTGTCCTCAGCCACATCGCATATTTGATTGATCATTCAATCAAGTCAAGTGACGCCATTCATACGGAGTTGAGACGGCGGCCGCCGCGTTCCGGACGCGGGAATCCATAAACCAACTTTAAGCCGTCCGAACTTGCGATGCGGTCGCGATTTCTCTAAGCAAACCTTGGCTTTATCCACCAGGCGACATGATCGAAATCGAGGGACTGACCAAGCGCTTCGGCCCTTACACGGCCGTCGCCAATCTTTCGCTCAACGTCGCCAAGGGCGAGGTTCTGGGGTTCCTCGGGCCGAATGGCGCCGGCAAGTCCACGACCATGAAGATGGTGACCGGCTTCCTTGCGCCCAGCGCGGGACGCGTTCGCGTTTGCGGCCATGACGTCGAAACGGACACCCTCGCCGCCCAATCCGCCATCGGCTACCTGCCGGAAGGCGCGCCCGCCTATGGCGACATGACGGCGCGGCAATTCCTGACCTTCATCGCCGAGATACGCGGCTTCAAGGGCGCGGCGGCGCGGGCGAGGGTGGAGGCGGCAACCGCCAAGACCGAGCTCGAAGGGGTGCTGGACCAGCCGATCGAGACGCTGTCGAAAGGCTTCAAGCGCCGCGTCGGCCTGGCGCAGGCCATCCTGCACGACCCGCCGGTGCTCATCATGGACGAGCCGACCGACGGGCTGGATCCCAACCAGAAGCATGCGGTGCGGACGCTGATCCGCGGCATGGCGGCGCAGAAGGCGATCATCGTTTCGACCCATCTGCTCGAGGAAGTGGAAGCCATCTGCACCCGCGCGGTGATCATCGACCGGGGGCAGATCGTCGCCGACGGGACGCCGGCGCAATTGCTGGCGCGCTCGCGCTATCACAACGCGGTCAGCATCGCCCTGCCCCTGGCGCAGCAGAGCGCCGCCGTGGCGAAGCTGAAGGCGCTCGGCTCGGTCGCGAGCGTCGAAGCCGCGCAGCGCGATGGCGGCACGGTGCTGATCACCGCCTTTCCGCGCAATGGCGCGCTCCCGATCGAGGACATCAGCGCGCTCGCCGTATCCGAGAAATGGGACGTCAAGGAATTGCGCGCCGAGGCCGGCCGTCTCGACGAGGTGTTCCGCGCCATCACCACGCATGACGCGACGCGCCCGAAGGCCGCCGCGGCATGAAATACATCTGGCCGATCTTCAAGCGCGAATTCGCAGGCTATTTCGCGACGCCGCTCGCCTATGTCTTCATCGTGATCTTCCTGCTCGCGATGGGCGCCTTCACCTTCTATGTGGGGCGCTTCTTCGAGAACAACATCGCCGACCTGTCGGTGTTCTTCGGCTACCATCCCTGGCTCTACCTGTTCCTGGTGCCGGCGATTTCGATGCGGCTATGGGCGGAGGAGCGGCGCACCGGAACGATGGAACTGCTGCTGACGCTTCCCATTCCGCTCTGGGCGACGGTGGCCGGCAAGTATCTCGCCGCCTGGGCGTTCGTCGCCGTGGCCCTGGCCCTGACCTTCCCGATCTGGATCACGGTCAATTACCTGGGCGATCCCGACAATGGCGTGATCGTCGCGTCCTATGTCGGCAGCCTGCTGATGGCCGGCGGCTATCTCGCGATCGGCGCCTGCGTCTCCTCGACCACCAGCAACCAGGTGATCGCCTTCGTCGTCACGGTCGTGGTCTGCTTCCTGTTCACGATCTCCGGCGCGCCGCTGGTGCTCGACGTCTTCCGCGCCTGGGCGCCGCTGGCGCTGGTCAACGCGGTGTCGTCGTTCAGCTTCCTCACCCATTTCCAGCAGATCGAAGCGGGCGTCATCGACCTGCGCGACCTGATCTATTTCTTCTCGCTGATCGCCTTGTTCCTCGCCGCGAACATCGTCGTCGTCGACCTGAAGAAGAGCGGTTGATCCGATGAAGCCGCTGCCGCGTCGCCTCTACGCCATTGCCGCCCTCGTGCTCGCCGCGGTCATCTTCGTCTGCGTGAACATCGCGGCCGACATCGCAATCACGACCGCCAAGCTCGACCTCACGGAGAATGGCCAGTTCACCCTCGCGCAGGGTACGCGCAACATCATCCGGAAGATCCCCGAGCCGATCACGCTCAAATTCTTCTTCTCGAAAAAAGTCGCCGCGGACTATGCGCAAACCTCGGCCTATGCCAAGCGGGTGCACGACCTGCTCCGGGAATACGCCGCACTCAGCCATGGCAAGATCGTGCTGCAGGAAATCGATCCCGAACCGTTCTCCGCCGCGGAGGATGAGGCGACCTCGAACGGGCTGAGCGGCGCGCCGACGGATTCCGGCGATACCGTCTATTTCGGCCTCGTCGGCACCAACCGGATCGATGGCAAGGAGGTCATTCCGTATTTCAGCGCCGAGCGCGAACAGTATCTCGAATTCGACCTCTCGACGCTGATCTACCATCTGTCGCAGCCGCAAAAGCCGGTGCTCGGGATCATTTCGAGTCTGCCGCTCGATGGCGGCGGCGGCGGGATGCAGGCGGCGCTGCAGGGTGGATCGCAGCCCTATGCGATCTATTCCGAGCTGATCCAGACCTATACGACACAGATGCTCGATCCCGCCGCGCGCCAGATCCCCGCGAACATCTCGGTCGTGATGGTGGTGCATCCGGCGGGCCTCTCGGCGGCGGCGCTTTACGCCCTCGACCAGTTCGTGCTGCGCGGCGGGCGGGCGCTCGTCTTCGTCGATCCCAATTCCGAATTGCTCCAGGCGGGCGGCGGCATGGATCCACGCGCCGGCGGCGATCCGTCGTCCGACCTGCCGCGCCTGTTCCAGGCCTGGGGTGTCGGCTATGCGCCGGACAAGGTGGTCGCGGACCGCGAGCTCGCCCAGCGCGTCCAGGTATCGAGCGATCCGCGCAATCCGGTGGCGAGCTATCCGGTCTGGCTGAAGCTCGTCCCGGCGGATTTCGATTCCAAGGACATCGTCACCGCCGCGATGCAGTCGCTCAACCTTGCAAGCGTCGGCGCGCTGCATGCCCTGAAGGGCGCGACGACGACCTTCTCCCCGCTGGTGCGCTCCTCGGCGCAAGCCGCGCTGCTGGACGTGCAGGCGGTGCGCTTCAATCCGCGCCCTCAGGATCTGATGGGCGCGATCAATCCGACGGGTGAGCGCTTCGTCATCGCGGCGCGCGTCTCCGGTCCGGCGAAGACCGCGTTCGCGGATGGACCGCCCGCGGCGATGACGACTGGCGGTCAGCCGCCGCCCGGGCCGCTGCCGCCGCAGATCAAGGATTCGGCCGGGCCGATCAACGTCATCGTGATGGCGGACAGCGATATTTTCGACGATCGCTTCTGGGTGCATGTCGAAAACGCCTATGGCAAGCGCGTCGCGGCGCCTTTCGCCGACAACGGCGCCTTCGTGATGAACGCGGTCGAGAACCTGATGGGCTCGAGCGACCTGATCACGCTGCGTACCCGCGCCACCAATGATCGCCCGTTCACGGTGGTGAAGGACATGCAAGCCGAGGCGCAGTCCGCCTTCCAGGCCGAAGCCGAGGGCCTGCAGACGCAGATGACCGCCGTGCAGCAGCGCCTGCATGAGCTCGAACAGGGCGCCAGCGTCAACGGCCAGCCTGCCAATGCCCAAGGCCTGAGCCCGGCACAGCAAGCGGAGATCGACCGCTTCAAGAAGCAGCTGGTCGAGATCCGCACGAGGCTGCGCGACGTCCAGCATCGCCTGCGCAAGGATGTCGACGACCTCGGCAGTTTCCTCGCCTTCGTCAACATCGCGCTGGTGCCGCTGCTCATCGTCATCTTCGCCATCGCGCAGGCTTGGCTGCGCCGGCGCCGCCGCCGTGCGCGCGCGCTGGCAGCCTAGGAGCGCGCGATGGACGTCAACACGATCCTCTCCGATCCGCGCCGCCGCAATCTGGCGATCCTCGCCGCCGTGGCGCTCGTCAGCCTGCTGCTCGCCATCGGCGCCGTCTGGCAGGAAGCCGATGAAGGCCTGCCGGCCTACAAGCCGCAGCAGTTCTTCCGCGGGTTTGCACGGGACGTCCGCAACGCGGCGCATATCCATATCGCGTCCAAGACGGGCGCGTTCGACGTCGTCTTCGTGCCCGAAAAGGGCTGGGTCGTGCCGCAGCGCGGCGACTATCCGGCCTCGTTCGATCTCGTCCAGCGCACGCTGGTGGGTTTTGCGGCCTTGCAGACCATCGAGCCCAAGACGGCGCGGCCGGAACTGTTCGATCTCGTGGGGCTCGACCCTCCGCCGCGCGGCAACGGCGTCGCTATCACGGTGAGCGACGACAAGGGACGCGAGCTCGCGGCGCTGGTCGCCGGCAAGAGCGAAGACATCGGCGATCCTTCCGGCGCGACCGGGTTGTTCGTACGCCGCCCGAACGAGAATCAGGCCTGGCTCGTCCGCGCCGTGTTCGAGCCGCGGCCGGCAATCTCCGACTGGCTGAGCAAGCAGGTGCTGAATCTCGACCGCGCGCGCATCCAGGAGGTGGATTTCGACCCGGCCGGCGGCACCACGCCTTTCGTCGTGACCCGGGCCCGGCCGAGCGAGCCCGACTTCAAGGTGCTGCCGGTGCCCGCCGGCAAACCCGCGCCCGACGCCGGCGTGGCCGACAGCGTCGCGTCGGCGCTCACAGAGTTCGGCTTCGACGACGTGCGGCCGGCGCATGAACTGGATTTCGCCAACACCGCGCTCACCGCCCGCGCCGTCACCAAGACCTTCGACGGGCTGAAAGTCACCGTGAATGTGCAGAAAGCAGGCCCGGATTACTGGGCGACGGTTTCTGCAGAGGCCTTCGGCCCCGGCGATTCGGCCAGGGAGGCGATCCAGATCAATGCACACGCCTCGGGATGGGCGTATAAATTGCCGGCGTTCAAGGGCCAGCTTTTCATGACCACCCTCGACAGCCTGCTCAAAGCTCCCGCACCGGGTGCCGGCCTGCCGCCAGGCATGGCGCCGCAATGACGGTCGAGACGTCCCTGCCCGCCGGTGCCGCGGAAGCGGTGCCGCTGTTTCTGCGCGACTGCTGGTACATGGCGTGCCTGGCGTCGAAAGTGGGCAAGGCCGGCAGCCTGCGGCGCGAGATGCTGTTGGGCGAGCCGGTGCTGGTCGGGCGTGGGCGGGACGGCAAGGTCTTCGCGCTGCGCGACATCTGTCCGCATCGCGGCGTGCCCTTGTCCGCCGGCAAGGTGCTGGCCGACAATACGGTCGAGTGCCCTTATCATGGCTGGCGCTTCAAGCAGGACGGTATCTGCTCGCTCATTCCGTCGCTGGTCGGCGGCGAGGTCATCGAGCCGGACAAGATCCGCGTCCGCGCCTATCCGGTGCGCGAACAGGATGGGCTGATCTGGGTCTATATGGCGGCCGCCGGACGCGAGGCGGCGCCGCCCCGCAATGCGCCGCCCAAGGTCGGCGTGCCGAACGCCACGCCGCGCTGGAGCGAGACGCAGCTCTTCCACTGCAGCATCGACCATGCCGTGATCGGCCTGATGGATCCGGCGCATGCGCCCTATGTGCATGGCCGCTGGTGGTGGAAGGTGCGCCCGAAGGACAAGGCCAAGACCTATGCGCCGCTGGCCAACGGCTTCGTGATGACGCGGCACAAGCCGAGCAAACCGATGTATGCCGTGCTCGGCACCGACGTCTCGACCGAGATCACCTTCGAGCTGCCCAGCGTCCGGTTCGAGAACATCTCGGGCACCGTGCTGGGACGCAAGATCGACGTGGTCGGCTTCACCGCCTGCACCCCGCGCGATGCCGATACGACGGACGTGACGCAGGTCTTCTACTGGCCGATCTGGCTCGGCTTCATCAGGCCGTTCTTCCAACTGCTCGGCCCGACCTTCCTGGGCGACGACCGCCGGATCGTGGAGCTGCAGCGCGAGGGCCTGAAGTTCAACCCATCGCTGATGCTGATCCAGGATTCGGACGTCCCGGCCATGTGGTACCACCGTCTCAAGAAGGCCTGGGCGGAATCGACCAAAAACGGCACGCCGTTCAGCAATCCCGTACAGGGTGAACGCACGCTACGCTGGCGGAGCTAGGCGAGTCGGGCCCGACGAAAGCCCGCCTGCGGTTGAGCCGGCCCGCTCGGAGCCTCATGCCGGCTGCATCGCCCCGTGGACGGTTGCGAGGAAGGGGTTGCGGCCCCCGCCCTACCCCTCTAAACGATCCCCTTAACCTGCAATTCCGGGCCCCCACGGACGCCGTTTACGCGCGCCCGCAGAGGCTCGCGCGCGCGAGATGAGATGCCCAAGCGTACAGACATCCATACGGTCCTGATCATCGGCGCGGGGCCGATCGTCATCGGCCAGGCCTGCGAGTTCGACTATTCCGGCGTCCAGGCCTGCAAGGCGCTGCGCGCCGAAGGCTATCGCGTGGTGCTGGTCAACTCGAACCCGGCCACGATCATGACCGACCCGGGCATGGCGGACGCGACCTATATCGAGCCGATCACGCCAGAGTTCGTCGAACAGATCATCGCCCGGGAGCGGCCCAATGTGCCGGAGGGCCGCGTCTTCGCCCTGCTCCCGACCATGGGCGGCCAGACCGCGCTCAACACCGCGCTGTCGCTGCGCAAGCGCGGCGCGCTCGAAAAATACAAGGTCGAGCTCATCGGCGCTTCGGCGGACGCGATCGACAAGGCGGAAGACCGCGAGCTGTTCCGCGAGGCGATGATCAAGATCGGCCTCGAAGTCCCCAAGGGCGTCACGCTGAAAGGCGAATTGCGCCACAAGAAGGACCCTTATGGCGAGTTCATGTATGACAGCCGCGGCGGGGCGATCATGGAGCTGGCCGCTGAATCCGCGGCGCGGGTCAAGGACGCGCTGAAGCTGGTCGGGCTGCCGGCCGTCATCCGGCCGTCCTTCACACTGGGCGGCACCGGCGGCGGCATCGCCTACAACCGCGAAGAATTCTACGAGATCGTCGCCCAGGGCCTCGAAGCCTCGCCGACCAACGAGGTTCTGATCGAGGAATCCGTGCTCGGCTGGAAGGAATACGAGATGGAGGTCGTGCGCGACAAGCACGACAACGCCATCATCATCTGCTCGATCGAGAACGTCGATCCGATGGGCGTTCACACCGGCGACTCGATCACCGTGGCCCCGGCCCTGACGCTGACCGACAAGGAATATCAGCGCATGCGCAACGCCAGCATCGCGGTGCTGCGCGAGATCGGGGTGGAGACCGGCGGTTCGAACGTGCAGTTCGCGGTCAATCCCGTCGACGGCCGCATGGTCGTCATCGAGATGAATCCGCGCGTCTCGCGCTCCTCCGCGCTCGCCTCGAAGGCGACGGGTTTTCCCATCGCCAAGGTCGCGGCGCGGCTGGCGGTCGGCTACACGCTCGACGAACTGCAGAACGACATCACCCAGGCGACCCCGGCCGCGTTCGAGCCGACCATCGACTACGTGGTCACCAAGATTCCGCGCTTCGCCTTCGAGAAGTTTCCCGGCGCCAAGCCTTTCCTCACCACTGCGATGAAATCGGTCGGCGAGGCGATGGCGATCGGGCGGACCTTCGCGGAGTCGATCCAGAAGGCGCTGCGTTCGATGGAAACGGGCCTCACCGGTTTCGACGAGATCGCGCTGGAGAACGACGAGAACACGATCCGCGCCGCGCTCGGACAGGCCACGCCGGACCGGCTGCGGGTGGCGGCACAGGCTATGCGCCTGGGTTTTCCGCTCGCCGAAATTCACGCCATCACCAAATACGATCCCTGGTTCCTCGGCGAGATCGAAGCGATCATCGGCGTCGAGGCGCAGGTTCGCGCGGCCGGGCTGCCGAAGGACGCAGCCGGCCTGCGCCGTCTCAAGCAGATGGGTTTCTCCGATGCCCGCCTCGCGACGCTCACCGAAACGAATGCCAAGGCCGTGCGCGCCGCCCGCTTGGCCCTCGGCGTTCATCCGGTGTTCAAGCGGATCGACACCTGCGCTGCGGAATTCGCGGCGCTCACGCCCTACATGTATTCGACCTACGAGACGCCGTTCGACGGCACGGCCGAGTGTGAGGCCAAGCCGTCCGACAAGAAGAAGATCATCATCCTGGGCGGCGGTCCGAACCGCATCGGCCAGGGCATCGAGTTCGACTATTGCTGCTGCCATGCGGCGTTCTCGCTGTCCGAGCAGGGCTTCGAGACCATCATGGTCAATTGCAATCCGGAGACCGTCTCGACCGATTACGATACCTCCGACCGGCTCTATTTCGAGCCGCTCACCGCGGAGGACGTGCTGGAGATCGTGCGCGTCGAGCAGTCCAAGGGCACGCTCGCCGGGGTCATCGTGCAGTTCGGCGGCCAGACGCCGCTGAAACTCGCCAATACGCTGGTCGAGGAAGGCGTGCCGATCCTGGGCACCAGCGCCGACGCCATCGACCTCGCCGAGGACCGCAAGCGCTTCCAGGTCCTGCTCCACGACCTCGCGCTCAAGCAACCGCGCAACGCGACCGCGATGACCGCCGAAGAGACCATCGCGGCGGCCCGCGTCATCGGCTATCCGGTGATCCTGCGTCCCTCCTATGTGCTGGGCGGCCGCGGCATGGTGGTGTGCGCCGACGAGGCGCATCTGAAGACCCAGGTGCAATCCGGCGAATTGTTCCGCATCTCGGGCGACAACCCGGTGCTGATCGACGGCTTCCTGCACCACGCGACCGAGGTCGACGTCGACGCCATCTGCGACTTCGAGGAAAACGTCTTCATCGCCGGAATCATGGAGCATATCGAAGAGGCCGGCGTGCATTCCGGCGATTCGGCGTGCGCCATCCCGCCCCATTCGCTGAAGCCCGCGACGCTGCGCGAGATCGAGCGCCAGACCATCGCGCTGGCCCGCGCGCTCAAGGTCCGCGGCCTGATGAATGTGCAATATGCCGTGCAGGGCGAAGACATCTATGTGCTCGAGGTGAACCCGCGCGCCAGCCGCACCGTGCCGTTCGTCGCCAAGGCGATCGGCCTGCCGGTTGCCGCCATCGCGGCGCGCGTGATGGCGGGCGAGATGCTCAAGAGCTTCGACCTGACGCCGTCGAAGTCGCCGCACATCGCCGTGAAGGAAGCCGTGATGCCCTTCGCGCGCTTTCCCGGTGTCGACCCGATCCTCGGGCCCGAGATGCGCTCGACCGGCGAGGTCATGGGGCTGGACGCCAATTTCGGCCGGGCCTTCGCCAAGAGCCAGATCGGTGCCGGCCTCAAGCTGCCCTTGAGCGGCTGCGTCTTCATCTCGGTGCGCGACGCCGACAAGGATTTCGCGATCGCGCCGGCGCGGCGCCTGAGCGCCCTGGGCTTCGACATCCTCGCCACCCGCGGTACGGCCGATGTGCTGGAAGCGGCGGGCGTCGCCGTGAAGCGGATCAACAAGGTGCTGGAGGGCCGCCCGCATGTCGTGGACGCGCTCAAGAACGGCGAGATCCATCTGGTGTTCAACACCACCGACGGCGCCCAGGCGCTGACCGACTCGATGTCGATCCGGCGCACCGCCTTGACGCTCAAAGTGCCCTATTACACGACCATGGCGGGCGCCGCGGCGGCGGCGGAAGCAATCGCGGCGCTGCAGCATGGCGACCTCGACGTGCGGTCCTTGCAGAGCTACGCCTAAGCCCAACCCTTGAAGTCGGGCTCTACCGGTCCTACTATTTACCGGTTGGCGCCCCCGTATGGGACGGTAAAACCAAGGCGTAACAAGGATTTAATAGATACACCCTCAGACTTCGCAGCCGGCGTCCCTGCCAAGGCGGGTCCGGGCGGAGCATCTTTGCCGATAGCAGGACGATTGTGCCATGGAACGTATTCCTATGACCGCCGCTGGATACAAGCACCTCGAGGACGAGGTGAACCAGCTCAAGAACATCGACCGCCACGAGATCATCAAGGCGATCGCCGAGGCGCGCGCGCATGGCGACCTGTCGGAGAACGCCGAATATCACGCGGCCAAGGAGCGCCAGAGCTTCATCGAAGGCCGCGTCATGGAGCTGGAAGACCAGATCGGCCGCGCCGAAGTGATCGACGTGTCGAAGCTCACAGGCTCGACCGTGAAGTTCGGCGCCACCGTGACGCTGGTCGACGAGGATTCCGACGAGAAGCGGAAGTACCAGATCGTCGGCGACGTCGAGAGCGACGTGAAGCGCGGCAAGATCTCGCTGTCGTCGCCGATCGCGCGCGCGCTGATCGGCAAGGGCAAGGGCGACACGGTCGAAGTCTCGACGCCGGGCGGCGCGCGCTCCTACGAAATCCTCAAGGTCGAATTCGTGTGACCGCGCTGCCGGAAGATGCGCGGTTCGCCGCCCTCTTCCGGCGCGTGCGGCCGGCGTCGCTCCGCCGAAGCCGCGGCCCGGCGCCCGAGATGCGCGCTGACACTCCCTGGAACGCATCGCGAACGGGCTCGCGCGGGTATCGTTCGCGCGATCGCAAACGCCGCCGCGGCGGCGCCCGCTTTGCTTTGCCGGACACGGGCTTATACTGGACCTTGCTGCAAGGGCCCTCGAATCATGGCGAACATCGCACTCGTCGACGATGACAAGAACATCCTGGCCTCGGTCAGCATGCTGCTGGAGCAGGAGGGCTATCACGTCCGGACGTTCTCCGATGGCGCCTCGGCGTTGACGGCGTTGTCGGCCAATGCGCCCGATCTTGCGATCCTCGACATCAAGATGCCGCGGATGGACGGGCTCGAGCTGCTGCGCCGCCTGCGCCAGACCGCCGACCTGCCGGTCATCTTCCTCACCTCGAAGGACGAGGAGATCGACGAATTGATGGGCCTCAATGCCGGCGCCGACGACTATATCCGCAAGCCGTTCTCGCAGCGCCTGCTGCTCGAGCGCGTGAAGGCCGTGCTGCGCCGCGCCGATGCCAACAAGGGCCTGCCGCCGGGACCGGAGGGCAAGACCGAAGCACTGGTGCGCGGCAAGCTGGCACTCGATCCGCAGCGCCACGAATGCACCTGGGATGGCAAGCCGGTGCGGCTCACCGTCACCGAATTCCTCATCCTCCAGGCGCTGGCGCAGCGTCCCGGATTCGTGAAGAGCCGCGACAGCCTGATGGACGCCGCCTATGACGACCAGGTCTATGTCGACGACCGCACCATCGACAGCCACATCAAGCGGCTGCGTAAGAAATTCAAAGTGGTCGCGGACGATTTCGACGCGATCGAGACGCTGTATGGCGTCGGCTATCGCTACCGCGAGGCGTAACGCCTGAACATGGCCACCGCGATGCCCCCGCGACCGCGCTTCTCCGCGCTGACGCGGCGCATCCTCCTGTTCAACGGCTTCGCATTGGTCGTGCTGATCGCCGGCGTGCTGACGGTGCAGTGGAACCGCGCCAGCCTGGTCGACGAACGGCTCAGCGGCATCCAGCAGCAGGCCCAGATCGTCGCCAGCACGCTCGCCGAATATTCCACCGACGAGTTCAACCACATGGTCTATGTGAGCCAGGCCAAGCCCCTGCTCCGCCAGACCATCGCACCGACGCGGCTGCGCGCCCGCCTCTACGACACCAACGGGCATCTGCTGATCGACACCCGCTATCTCCTGGCGCGCAACGTGGTGCAGGTCGAGGACCTGCCGCCGCTCGACTGGTGGGACCGCTTCAAGGCCGACGTCTCGCGGCTCTATGAGGGCGTGATGGGGGTGCGGCCGTTCACGCATATCGATCCCTATTTCGAGGCCGGCGACGACGGCCGCGTCTACAGCGAGGTGACGACGGCGCTGGGCGGCGACGTGGCCTCGGCCGAGCGCGTCGACGAGCACAACAAGCTCGTGCTCTCGGTCGCCATGCCGGTGCAGCGTTTCAAGGCCATCTACGGCGTGCTGCTGGTCTCGACGGAGGGCGGCGATATCGACGACATCCTGCGCGACGAGCGGGCGACCCTGATCCGGGTGTTCCTCGTCGCCGTTGCGGTGATGGTGGTGTCGTCGCTTTTCCTGGCGCGGTTCATCGCCGAACCGATCCAGCGCCTGGCGCGCGCGGCGGACGAGGTGCGCGGCGGCCATGCCGGTCGTGCCACGATACCCACTATGGAAGAGCGCCGCGACGAGATCGGCGATCTGGCCGAAAGCCTGTCGGCCATGACGCGGGCGCTCTACGACCGGATCGACGCCATCGAGCGCTTCGCCGCCGACGTGGCGCATGAGCTGAAGAATCCGCTGACGTCGCTGAAAAGCGCGGTGGAGATGCTGGCGCGGGCCGGCACGGACGAGCAGCGCGCGCGGCTGATGGGCATCGTGCGCAACGACGTCAAGCGCATCGACCGGCTGATCACCGACATCTCCGACGCCTCGCGCCTCGATGCCGAGCTCAGCCGCGAGACCAGCGAGCGCGTCGACCTGGCGCATCTGCTCGAAACCATCGTCGAGGTCTACCGCTTCACCGAGATCTCCAAGGGCGTGAACGTCGAGCTCGCCGTCGACCTTCCGCCGCAGGCGCGCGTACTGGGACGCGACGAGCGCTTGGGCCAGGTGTTCCGCAACCTGATCGACAACGCGGTGTCGTTCACCCCGGAAGGCAGGACCGTCACGGTGTCGGCGAAAGCCGAAGGCGGCGTCGCGCGCGTGACGGTGGAAGACGACGGACCAGGCATCCCGCCCGACAATCTGGAGACCATCTTCGAACGCTTCTACACGGAGCGGCCGCACGCCAATTTCGGCAACAATTCCGGCCTCGGTCTCTCGATCGCGCGCCAGATCGCGCAAAGTGCCGCGGGACGGGTCTGGGCGGAGAACCGCGAGAACGGCGGCGCGCGCTTCGTCGTGGAACTGCCGCTGGTGCGCTGAATGACAAAGCCGCTCAACATCCATGCGACCTGCGTCCGCTTCGGAACCAAGGGCGTGCTGCTGCTCGGCAAGAGCGGCGCGGGAAAATCCGACCTCGCGCTGCGCCTGATCGGCCGCGGCGCCGTGCTGGTGGCAGACGACCGCTGCGACCTCGCCGTGGTGCAGGGCCGGCTCGTCGCCCGCGCGCCCAAGGCCATCGCGGGCCTCCTGGAGGTGCGCGGCATCGGCATCACCAAAATGCCGCATGCGGCCGCCGCGACGATCGCGCTGGCGGTCGATCTGTCGGCCCCTGTCGAGCGGCTGCCGGAGGGGAAATCTTATGATATGGCGCTTAAGCTGGCCGCGCCGCCGCCTTTGATCGCCGTCAATGCGTTCGAGGCTTCGGCGGCGGACAAGGTCATCCTGGCGCTTCGCCTCGGCCGCCGCGCTGTCAAGCACAATTGATGCCTGTTCCGCCACTTGAACCTTGCTATCGTGCCGCCATATAGGGGCTCTCATGATCGGTATCGTACTCGTCACCCACGGCCGTCTCGCGCAGGAATTCATTGCCGCGATGGAACATATGGTGGGGCCGCAGACCCATCTGCGCGCCGTCTGCATCGGACCGGAGGACGACATCGAGCGCCGCCAGCGCGAGATCGCCGCCGCGGCGAAATCCGTCGATTGCGGCCGCGGCGTGGTGATCGCCACCGACATGTTCGGCGGCACGCCGTGCAACCTCGCACTCACCGTGCTGGAGCGCGGCAAGATCGAAGTGCTCGCCGGCGTGAACCTGCCCAGCCTCATCAAGCTGATCGACGTGCGCAACAAGCTGCCGCTGGACGAAGCGGTGAAGCTCGCGATCGCCGCAGGCCGCAAATACATGCGCGCCGGCTCGGCCGACCTGGCGGGCGTCGCCAAGGAATGAGCGAGCCGCAACGCCGCGTCGCCATCGCCAAGATCACCAACAAGCGCGGCTTGCATGCGCGCGCCTCGGCGAAGATCGTGGAGGCCGCGGCGCGCTTCGAGTCGGACATCACCATCGCGAAGGACGGCCAGAGCGTCAACGCGCGCTCGATCATGGGCCTGATGATGCTGGCGGCGAGCCTGGGCAGCGAGATCGAAGTGACGGCGGAGGGCGTGGACTCCGCCGAGGCCTTGACCGCCATCCTGGCGCTGATCGAGGCCAAGTTCGGCGAAGAATGAGCCTCAGGCCGCTTCGCGCCGGTAGTGCCTGCCCTCTTCCACCTCCTCGACGATCTTGCCGACGAACGCATCGAGGTCCTCGGGCGAGCGGCTGGTGACGATGCCGTTGTCGACCACGACCTCTTCGTCGAGCCACGTCGCGCCGGCGTTCTCGACGTCCCTGCGGATCGACTTGAACGACGTCGCCTGGCGGCCCTTCAGCGCGCCGGCCTGCACCAGCAGCCATGGCCCATGGCAGATCGCGGCGACGACCTTTCCGGCCGCGAGAAATGCCTTGACGACCTTCATCGCATCGTCGTCGACCCGCAGCTTGTCGGGGTTGATCACGCCGCCGGGAATGACCAGCGCGGTATAGTCCTCCATCTTCGCATCGGCGATCTTGAGATCGGCGGCGGCGGGGCGGCCCCAATCCTTGCGGTCCCATCCCATGATCGCCTTGCCGTCCGGCGTGGCGACGTCGACCTTGGCGCCTTTGGCGCGAAGCTGGTCGCGCGGAACCTCCAGTTCCAGTTGCTCGAAGCCGTTGGTGGCGATGATCAGAATGCGGGCTTTGGCGATGTCGGTCATGACGCGTCTCCTGTTCTCGACAGAGAACCGGCGCGCGGCAAAGCGGTTCCGCGTCAGGCAAGTCGCGCGGCAAGTTCCGCATGACCGCGTTCGCGGGCGATGTCTCCGGCGGTCTTGCCGTCGCCCTGGGCCAGCGACCGGTCCGCGCCCGCCTCGAGCAGCGTATCGACCGCGGCGTCGAAGCCGTTGGCGGCGGCGATCATCAGCGCGGTGTAGCCCTGCTTCTGCTTCGCATCGGGATCGCCGGTCGCGGCGATGAGCTTGATCATCGCGGCCTTGCCGATGCGGCGGCCGGCGCAGGCCGCGTGGATCGGCAGGTTCTGTTCGAAGGCACGGCCCATGATCCGCGCATTCGCGCCGAGTGCGAGCAGCGTCTCGACCGCGGCGTCATTGCCGACGAACGCCGCGAGATGCAGTGTGGTCCAGCCGTCGGGCGAAAGGAGATCGATGGTCCAGGGCGCCGCCCCGACCAACGCCTCCACCCGCGCCGCATCGCCCGCCAGCGCCGCGTCGTGCGGACCAAGTCCGCCATGCCGCTTGATCGCCTCGGCCGCTTTCGCATGCCCGTGGAACAGCGCGAAACGATAGAGCGACTCGCCATCAGCATTGTGCAACCGCGTCAGGTCGGCGCCCTTCAACGCAACGTCCAGCGCTGGAACACCGTCGGCGGCAGCCAGCGTAAACAAATCGGCGGTCATGACGTCATTCCCCTCAGCACGCCGCAAGGTTAATCCGGCGCCGAGCAAATCTCATCTGCCGGAATTGCGAATTTGCCCCGGCGTCGCGCCAAAGCGGCGGCGGAAGGCTCGGTCGAAAGCGGTTCGGCTTTCATAGCCCGCGCGCCGCGCGATCTCTTCCACAGGGTCGCCGGTCAGCAGCAAAGTATCACGCGCACTCTCCAGCCGCCGCCCTGCCGCCCAAGCCAGCGGCGTCTCTCCATAAGCCGCGCGGAAGACGCGGATCAGGTGGAACGGCGACAGAGCCGCGGTCGCTGCCGCACCTTCCAGAGTCGCACCCTGGTGCGCCTCGATCAGATAGCTCTCCGCCCGCGCGGCCCGGCGCAGGATCTCCTCGCGCGTGCTGCGCCGGATCGCCGGCAGCGCCTGCGCCATGCGGCGGCGTTGCCGCGCCAGCACTGCGACGTCGCCAAGCAAGGTCAGCGCCTGTTCGCGCAGCAGCGCGCCATCCAACTGCACCCGCCACGACTCCGCGCGAAGCTGCGCCAGGCCGCGCTGCAACGCCGCCTGGCTCGGCCCCGCCACGCTGGGCACTTCGGGAAAAGCCTCCGCACGCCCACTGAGCGCAGCCCAGGCCGCATCCGCCAGGACGCGATCGAAGAACACCACGAAACTCTCCGACGGCTCGCGCATATCCAGCCGATAGGCCTGCCCGCGGTTGAGCAGCAGCTGCGCATTGCCCTTGAGCGCAAACCGATGCCCCTCGCTGCGATAGCGTGCGAGGCCCTGCGGAATCCATTTGAGCGATAGCTCCGGCTCGTCCCCACCGCCCTCGAACCGCGCGCCGCGGGCATTGAGGATGGCGACGCGGGGTCCGGCGCCAAACACCAGCCGCCGGCTGCGCGCGGGTGTAATCAAATCGGGTTGGTCAAGAAGCACGGACACACCTGTACTTTGCCCCGCCTCGTCGCTTGACGCGAGCCGTGCAACCAGGCACATTCGTTCTCTATATGTTCTCAGCGGTGGAGGGACCGAATTGAATTCAAAAAAAGTGAAATTCAGCCCACATAGGGCATCTGAATAAAGATATGTAGATTTCTTTATATCCTCCTTGCGGCTCTGCCGGGCCGCTGCTATATCGCGCTCGCTTTCGCTCGAAGGAATCTCATGACCGCCGCACAGGACTACGTCGTCAAGGACATCTCGCTCGCCGAATGGGGCCGCAAGGAGCTCAATATCGCGGAAGTCGAGATGCCCGGCCTGATGGCCACCCGCGCCGAGTTCGCCAAGGCGCAGCCGCTCAAGGGCGCCCGCATCGCCGGCTCGCTGCACATGACGATCCAGACCGCGGTGCTGATCGAGACGCTCAAGGCGCTCGGCGCCGACATCCGCTGGGTGTCGTGCAACATCTACTCGACGCAGGACCATGCCGCCGCCGCCATCGCGGCCGCCGGCATCCCGGTCTTCGCGATCAAGGGCGAGAGCCTGAAGGACTACTGGGACTACACCGCCAAGCTGTTCGAATGGCACGGCGGCGGCTATCCCAACATGATCCTCGACGACGGCGGCGACGCCACCATGCTCGTCCATCACGGCCTGCGCGCCGAGAAGGGCGACGTCGCCTTCCTCGAGAAGCCGGAGAACGAGGAAGAGGAAGTCTTCTACGCCCTCATCAAGCGCCTGCTGAAGGAGAAGCCGAAGGGCTGGTTCGCCGAGGTCGCGGCCAGCATCAAGGGCGTCTCGGAAGAGACCACCACCGGCGTGCATCGCCTCTATCTGATGGAGAAGGCCGGCAAGCTGCTCTTCCCCGCCATCAACGTGAACGACAGCGTCACCAAGTCGAAGTTCGACAACCTCTATGGCTGCCGCGAGAGCTTGGTCGACGGCATCCGCCGCGGCACCGACGTGATGATGGCCGGCAAGGTCGCGATGGTCGCGGGCTTCGGCGACGTCGGCAAGGGCTCCGCCGCTTCGCTGCGCCAGGCCGGCTGCCGCGTCATGGTCTCCGAAGTCGATCCGATCTGCGCGCTTCAGGCCGCGATGGAAGGCTATGAGGTCACGACGATGGAAGACGCCGCGCCCCGCGCCGACATCTTCGTCACCGCGACCGGCAATGTCGACGTGCTGACGGTCGACCACATGCGGGCGATGAAGGACCGCGCGATCGTCTGCAACATCGGCCATTTCGACTCCGAGATCCAGGTCGCGGGCCTGCGCAATCTCAAGTGGAGCAACGTCAAGCCGCAGGTCGACGAGGTCGAATTCCCCGACGGCCACAGGATCATCCTGCTGTCCGAAGGCCGCCTGGTGAACCTCGGCAACGCGATGGGGCACCCGTCCTTCGTCATGTCGGCGTCGTTCACCAACCAGACGCTGGCGCAGATGGAACTGTTCGCCAATGAGGGCAAGTACCAGAAGAAGGTCTACACCCTGCCCAAGCACCTGGACGAGAAGGTGGCGCGGCTGCACCTGGAGAAGATCGGCGTGAAGCTGACCACGCTCACCGACAAACAGTCGGAATACATCTCGGTGCCGCAAGCCGGACCGTTCAAGCCGGATCACTACCGGTATTAGTTGAAGCGATCGGGCGGCACCTTCAAAGTGCCGCCCGAAGTGTTTGAGGCGAGCCGATGGTTTCCGTCCAACTGCGCCACGCCGATCTCGACGACACCGACACCATCGTCGCGCTGTTTCGCGAATATGCCGGCGGGCTGGGCATCGACCTCGGCTATCAGGGGTTCGAGGACGAGCTCGAATCCCTCCCCGGCGCCTATGCGCCGCCGCGCGGCGTGCTGCTGCTGGCCGAGATCGACGGCGAGGCGGTCGGCTGCGTCGCGGTGCGGCCGCTGCACGGCACGGCGTTCTGCGAGATGAAGCGGCTCTATGTGCGCGACCGCGCGCGCGGCACCGGCGCCGGCCGGTTGCTCGCCACCGCGGCGATCGCGGAAGGCAAGCGCATGGGCTACAGCGCGATGCGCCTCGACACGCTGTCGACGATGCAGGCCGCGCTCTCGCTCTATCGCGGGCTCGGCTTCAAGGATATCCCGGCCTATTACGAGACGCCGGTCGCCAGCACGGTCTTCCTGCACAAGGCGCTGGACGGGGAATGACGATGGCGACGCGCACCGCCACCTGCTCCTGCGGCCAGTTGCGCGTCACCTGCGAGGGCGAGCCGGTCCGGATCTCGATGTGCCATTGCCTCGCCTGCCAGAAGCGGTCCGGCGCGCCGTTCGCGGTGCAGGCGCGCTGGCCGCGCGCGCGGGTCACCTTCGAAGGCACGGCGACCATTTATGTGCGGACCGGGGACAGCGGGAGCACGGCCAACTTCCACTTCTGCCCGACCTGCGGCTCGACGGTGCATTACGACATGCCGCAAATGCCGGACGTCGTGGCGGTCGCGGTCGGCGCCTTCGCCGATCCGAAATTTCCGCCGCCGACCGTCTCGGTCTACGAGATCCGACGCCACGACTGGGTTTGCGTGCCGCCGGATGCCGAGCACCACGATTAGGATGGCGGTCCAAGCGCTCGGCCGCATGCTGAATTTCGCCTTAAGCATTGAAAGATGACGATAAAAATTCGTGCCAGCCGATGGCGCGCGATTCGATTCTCCGTACCCGGACTTTGTAATCGGCTGATTTGACTCGGAAATTGGAATTTGCCGCAAAATGTTGTGAGCAGTCCCATATTTGGATTTTCACACTTTCTTAACCACATTCTCTTGCGGCTCTCTGGCCTCCGTATCATGTTGATTCCACAGTGATTCGTCGCTGTTGACTCGAATCGGGGAAGCGCCGGGATGGGTCCCAGCAAGGGACAAAACAAGCGCCCTGGCATCAGGGGAGGATTTTGGGGATCGCGCGCCTTGGGCGCCGTGCTGACCGGATTCCTGCTTGCACCCAGCCCCGCTCTCGCCGCGCCCGACCTCGCGACGACGCAGCAGATTCTCGTGCTCGGTGCCGTGACGACCGGAGCGCTGGCGCTCGCGATCGCGGCGGCCTTGTGGGCGCTGGCGGAGCAGAACCGCGCGGGCAAGCTGCGGCGGGCGCTGCGCCAGTCGGGGGCGCGGACACGGGCGGCGGTGGGCGAGCGCGATGCGCTGCTGCAGGCCGGACGCGAGGCGCTGATCGTGTGGGGCCGCGACGGCACACCGCCGATCGCCTATGGCGGCGCGGAAAGCATGCTCGACGCCTGCCTGGCGGGACCCGATGCGACGGTCGTGAGCCAGGCGCTCGACGATCTTTCGGATCGCGGCGCCGGCTTCACCCTGACCGGACACGACAAGGACGGCCGCGCCTTCGCGCTGCGCGGCCGCGCGGTGGGCGGCATGGCGGCGGTGTGGATCGAGCAGGCGGCGGTCGTCGCCAGGAGCGGCATCGACTTCCAGGCGGTGCTCGATGCGCTGCCCGTGCCGGTGTGGCTACGCGACAAGACGCTGTCGCTGGTCTGGGGCAATCGCAGCTTCCTGAGCGCCGCCGGCGCCAAGGATGCGCAAGCCGCGGTGGCGGCGCAGGCGTCGCTGGACCGCTCGGAGCGCGACCTGGCAGCGACGGCGCGCAGCCAAGGCGCCGCCTATGAGGCGCGGCGCTTCGCCGTGATCGCCGGGCAGCGGCGCGCGCTGGTCTTCACCGAGACGCCGCTGGACGGCGCGGGCATCGTGGGCAGCGCATTGGACGTGACCGACGTCGCGGCGGCCGAGGCGCGGCTGCAGCAGCATGTCGACGCCCATGCCGACACGCTCGACAAGCTGGCGACGGCGGTGGCGATCTTCGGGCGCGACCGGCGGCTGACCTTCTTCAACCAAGCCTTCGCGCGGCTGTGGGATCTGCCGGACAAATGGCTGGAGAGCCATCCCGGCGACGGCGAGATCCTCGACCGCCTGCGCGAGGACCGCAAACTGCCCGAGCAGCGCGACTACCAGGCGTGGAAGCGCGAGCGGCTCGCGCTCTACGACAATCCGCGCGACTATCCGTCGGAGGATCTGTGGCACGTGCCCAGCGGCAAGACGCTGCGCGTGGTGGCGCAGCCGCATCCGTTCGGCGGTCTCACCTTCCTCTACGAGGACGTGACCGAGAAGCTGGCGCTGGAGAGCTCCTACAAGACGCTCACCAAGGTGCAATCGGCGACGCTCGACACGCTGCAGGAGGCGGTGGCGGTGTTCGGGCCGGACGGCAAGCTCAAGCTGCACAACGCGGCCTTCCTCGGCATCTGGGAGCTCGAGCCGAAAGACGTCGCGGGCGAGCCGCATGTGCGGGCGATCGCCGCGGCCTGCGCCGAGAAATTCGGCGACGAGGCGGTGTGGGAAAGGCTGATCCAGAGCCTCGTCTCCGGCGCCCCGACGCGGCGCGACTGGGGCGAGATCGAGCGCAACGACCATACGATCCTGTCGCTCACCCTGTCGGCGCTGCCAGACGGCGCGACGCTGGTGACCTTCGCCGACGTGACCGACCGGGCGCGGATCGAGAACGCGCTGCGCGAACGCAACGAGGCGCTGGAGGCGGCGGACAACCTGAAGTCCGACTTCATCAAGCACGTCTCCTACGAGCTGCGCACGCCGCTGAACACCATCCTGGGTTTCGCCGAGCATCTGGCGAGCGGCCTGCCGGGCAGGCTCAACCCGGCACAGGAAGGCTATGTGCAGGACATCGTCAGCGGCTCGAACACGCTGAAGGACCTGATCAACAACATCCTCGACCTGTCGCTGATCGAGAGCGGCGCGTTGCGCCTGGAGCTCGAACGCATCGACCTGCACGCCCTGCTGGAGAGCGTGGCGGCGACGGCGCGCGACTGGGCGGCGAAGCTCGATCTCACGCTCAAGGTCGAGGTGGCGCCGGATGCCGGCCTGTTCCTCGGCGACGAGCGGCGGATTTCGCAGGTGATCTACAACCTGCTGTCCAACGCGTTCAAATACACGCCGGCGGGCGGAACGATCACGCTCACCGGTGCGATCGCCGGCGAGGACGTGCAGATCGCGGTCGGCGACACCGGGCCGGGCCTCGCGCCCGAGGTGAAGGCGAATGTATTCGAGCGCTTCGCCTCCAAGCACCGCTCGGGCCAGCGCGCCGGCGCGGGGCTCGGCCTGGCGCTGGTGAACCGCTTCGTCGAGCTGCATGACGGCTGGGTCGAGATCGAGAGCGGGGACGGCACGCTGGTGCGCTGCCACTTCCCGCGCCGCATCCACGACCAGCCGGTTGCGCCGGGCGAGAAGAAGACGGCCTAGGCGAGGCTGCGCGGATATTTCCGCATACGGAACTCAAGGACCGCCGGGAACCCGGCCGCAATTCCCGCACCGGCACAGAAGATGTGCCGAAGCGGGAAGCGGCGCGCGGCTGGTGATCCGCCGACCCGAAACTTTCGTTTACGTGGACGTTCTATGCTTGCCATTGAGGTACTGCGTATGCGTAACGCTTCTGCCGCCGTCAGGCCCGTGTCGACATCGTCGGACGAGCTTCTCTTCAAGAAGCTCGTGGATGCCGTGCAGGACTATGCGATCTTCATGCTCGATCCGGCGGGGCATGTGCTCACCTGGAACCAAGGAGCGGAGCGCAACAAGGGATACACGGCCGCCGAAATCGTCGGGCGGCACTATTCCGTCTTCTTTCCGCGAGAGGCGATCGCACAGGACGACCCGGACCAGCATCTGCTCCAGGCGGCGCGCGACGGCCATTTCGTCGAGGATGGCTGGCGGGTGCGCAAGGACGGCACGCGGTTCTGGGCCCATGTGGCGCTCAGCGCGATCCACGACGCCGACGGCACGCTGGTCGGCTTCTCCAAGGTGACGCGGGATCTGACGCAGCGGCGGCTGCAGGACGAGGCGTTGCGCCTGGCCAGGGACCAGGCGGAGGCGGCGAGCCGGGCGAAATCGGCGCTGCTCGCCAATATGAGCCACGAATTGCGCACCCCGTTGAACGCGATCATCGGCTTCTCGGAAGTTCTGTGTACGGACGGGCTGCGGACGATCACGGACGCCAAGCGGCGCGAATTCGCCGGCGACATCCTGAGCAGCGGCAAGCATCTGCTGAACCTGATCAACACCATCCTGGACATCGCGCGGCTCGAGGCCGGCACCGAGGCGCTGCAGTTCGAGACCGTGCCGCTGGACGAGCTGGTGGCCGAAGCGCTCGTCGCGGTGCGGCCGCAGGCAGCCGCGAAGGTCATTGCCCTGGAGACGAAGATCGCGCCGCCGAACATGCTCCTGGCGGTCGACCGCAGGCGGGCGCGGCAGATGCTCGTCAACCTGCTGTCGAATGCCGTGAAGTTCACGCCGCAGGGCGGCGCCGTCATCCTGCGCGCCGGCATGGCGGACGGCATGATCGACATCGTCGTCGAGGACAACGGAATCGGCATCGACGAGAAGGACATTCCGCTCGCCCTGTCGTCCTTCGGCCAGGTCGACTGCCGGCTGGACCGCGGCCATGCGGGAACCGGGCTCGGCCTTGCCCTCGTCACGCGTCTCGCCGCGCTGCACGGCGCGAGCTTCGTGCTCAACGGCAAGGCCGACGGCGGAACCTGCGCGCTGCTGTCGTTTCGGGCCGCGCCGGGACGCTAGGCGCGACGCGCAGCGCCGCCGCATGGCGGGCCCGCCGGATCGCGATGCGGCCAAACTAGCGGCACGAGCTTAGGCTTGCCGCGCCAGTCGACGAATCCGGAGCTTCCATGAGCCGTGCCAAGACCGCCTTCTTCGCCGCCGCGCTTTGCCTCGCAGCCATACCCGCTTTCGCCGGCCAGAGCGTGCCGCTTGGCCCTTTCCGCGCCATCCAGCTCGAAGGCGGCGGACAGATCGTGGTGCGGCATGGCGCGGCGCAGAGCGTCACGCTGGTCAAGGGCAGCACCGAATTCACCACGCTGGAGGTCCGACCGGACGGCACGCTGGTCATCGAAGCCTGCAACGACCGCTGCCCGCACCAGTACGATCTCGCCATCGAGATCGTCGTGCCGCAGATCGAGGCTGTGGCGGTGAAGGGCGGCGGTGCGATCCGGCTCGAGAGCGGCTTTCCCGCACAGCGCGAATTCGATGCGGCGATCGCCGGTGGCGGCTCGGTCGACGGCCGCGCGGTATCGGCGCAAAGCGTCAATGCCGCGGTCAATGGCGGCGGACATGTCCAGGTTACGGCGAACGGCGCGCTGAACGCGGCGGTCAATGGCGGCGGCCATATCCTCTATTGGGGCCAGGCCGACGTGCACCAGGCCGTGAGCGGCGGCGGCAGCATCGCGCGCGGCGGGGAGTAGGCGCGCCCGCTCCACCCGCTGCGCGATATGATCCCCTCGCCCGTCACCACGGGGGAAGAAACGTCAGTGCTGGCTTTTGGGCATGCGCACGACCAGGCCGTCGAGCTCCGGCGTGACCTTGATCTGGCAGGACAGCCGGCTGTTGGCTTCGACGTCGGGCGCGAAGTCCAGCATGGTGACTTCCATGTCGTCCTTCTTCGGCAGCTTGTCGAGCCAGGCGGCGTCGACGAAGACATGACAGGTGGCGCAGGCGCAGGCGCCGCCGCAATCGGCGTCGATGCCGGGGATCAGGTTCTTCACGGCGCCTTCCATCACGGACCAGCCGGCCGGGACCTCCGCCTCGTGCTCCTTGCCGTTGTGTTCGATGTATTTGATCTTGGGCATGCAGGCTCCGCTCAGGCGATGGTCTTCATGGGGATGGTCGTGTCGGCGAGGCGCTCAGGCGCGATCTTCGCCGCGTCGGCGATGAGCTTGCGACCGACGAGATATTCCGGCGCGGCATTGATCGCCTCCACCGCGGCGACGGCGCCGTCACGCAGATGGAAGACCGCGAATTTGCGCGCCGCCGGATCGCCGCGCAGCACGATATGGTCGGTCGGACGCGCGAGACCCGCGATCTGGAGCTTGAGGTCGTACTGGTCGGACCAGAACCAAGGCACTTCGCGATAGACATTGGGCTTGCCCAGCATCTGCAGCGCGGCGTGCTTGGCCTGGTCGATGGCGTTCTGCACGCATTCGAGGCGGAGCGCGGTGCCCTCGCGGCCGACATGCCGGGTGCAGTCGCCGGCGGCGAAGATCGCCGGATCGCCGGTGACGTTCGACTTCTCATCGACCACGATGCCGTCTTCGCAGCCGAGACCGGCGTGACGCGCGAGTTCGTCATTGGGCAGGATGCCGATGCCGACGAGCACGACGTCGGCGGGGTGGCGGGCGCCGCCGGCGCGAACCGCTTCGAGCCTGCCATCGCCCTCGAAGGCCTCGACGCCGGTGTCGAGCAGCAGCTTCACGCCCGCGTCGCGGTGGACCTTTTCGTAGAAGTCCGAGACCGGAGGCGAGACGGCGCGCGCCATCAGGCGATCCATCGCCTCGAACACCGTCACATCGATGCCGCGCTTGGCCGCGACGGCGGCGACTTCGAGACCGATATAACCACCGCCCACGATGGCGAGCGTCTTGCCGGCCGTGAACATGTCGCGCAGCGCATCGACATCCGCGATGCCGCGCAGATAGTGGATGCCTGGAAGATCGGCGCCGGGACATTTGATCCTGCGCACGCGGCTGCCGGTGGCGAGCAGGAGCTTGTCGTAGCCGAGGCTCCGGCCATCGGCGAGATGAACCGTCTTGGTGTTCCGGTCGATCTTCGTCGCCGCGACGTCGAGGATGAGTTCGCACTGTGCGTCGCGGTAGAAGGCGTCCGGCTTGAGGAAGAGCCGGTCGCGATCCATCGTGCCCATCAGATAGGCCTTGGAGAGCGGCGGCCGCTGATAGGGCGCGAAGGGCTCGTCGCCCACCATCGTGATGGTGCCCGTGAAGCCTTCGGCGCGGAGCGTCGCGACGGCCTGGGCGCCGGACTGGCCGGCGCCGATGATGACGATGCGTTCGGACATAATCGCCCCGGTTTGGCCGGCGAACATGGCCGAACACCCTTGCCAAATCAACAGCTTGTGGCGCGTTGAGCGGCAGGCCCGGGCGGGCTAGAACAGACGCATGTCCTTAGATTCCCAACGCTTTGAGCAGACGATGGCGCTGCCCGGGCTCGGCGCGACGCAGGCGCTGGGCGCGCGGATTGCCGCATCCCTCCGGGTCGGCGACGCGGTGGCGCTGGAGGGCGATCGCGGTGCGGGCAAGACGACGCTGGCGCACGCGATTCTGCACGCCCTGGGGGTCGACGAGGAGGCGACGCGCCGGGCTGCCGCGGTGATGCGGTCCTACGAGACCGCGACGTTGAATATCCGGCACTACGATCTCTATCGCATCGAGAAGCCGGAGGACGTCGATGGGCTTGGGCTCGACGAGGCGCTGGACGATGGGGCCGCGCTGATCGAATGGCCCGAACGGGCGCTGGCCTGGTTGCCCCCGGACCGCCTGCATGTCGCGCTCACGATCCTGGGCGGCGGACGGCGGGCGAAGATCAGCGGGCCGGCGCGCTGGGCCGAGCCGATGGCGGATGCCGGGCATGGCTGAGCGCGGCGAACAGAGGGACGTGTTCCTGGCGGGCGCAGGATGGGGCGACGCGGTGCGCGCGCCCCTGCCCGGCGATGCCTCGACGCGGCGCTATGTGCGGCTGGCGATGAACGGCCGCAAGGCGATGCTGATGGACCAGCCGCAGGGGACGGAGACGCCGGCGGCGCCGGCCGATGCGACGCCGGACGAGCGCCGTGCGCTGGGCTACAACGCGGTGGCGCGGCTGGCGGGCGCCGATACCGGCCGCTTCATCGCGGCCTCGAACTATCTGCGCAAGCGGGGGCTCAGCGCGCCGGAGATCCTGGCCGCGGATCCCAAGCTCGGCTTCGTGCTGCTCGAAGATCTCGGCGACGGGCTGTTCGCCGACGTCGTCGATGGCGGCAACGAGGCGGAGCTCTACCGCACAGCCGCGGAGGTCCTGGCGGCGCTGCACGCGGACCGGGCGCCAGCCGTGCTGCCGCCCGACAAGCATCTGCATGCCTATGACGAGACCGCGCAACTCGCCGAGGTCGATCTGCTGACCGAGTGGTTCATGCCGGTGGCGCTGGGGCGCGCCGCGCGCCCGGACGAAGTGACCGAGCATCGCGCCTTGTGGCGCGCCGCGCTGGCCGGGGCGCTGGCCGTGGATTCCGTTTTCGTGCATCGCGACTACCATGCGCAGAACCTGCTCTGGCTGCCGCAGCGCAAGGGCGTGGCGCGGGTCGGGCTGATCGATTTCCAGGACGCGGTGGCGGGCTCGAAGGCCTATGACCTGATCTCGCTGGTCGAGGACGCGCGGCGCGACGTGCCGCCGGACATCGCCGCGGCGACGACGGCGCATTACCTGGAAAGCATGAAGGCGCAGGGCACGCCGCTCGACGAAGCACGTTATCGCGGGGAGATGGCGGTGATGGCGGCACAGCGCAACGCCAAGATCGCCGGGATCTTCGCCCGGCTGCACAAGCGTGACGGCAAGGCCCGCTATCTCGCCTATCTGCCGCGGGTGTGGGGTTATCTCAACCGCGATCTGGCGCATCCGGCGCTCGCCGGCCTCAAAGCATGGTACGACAGGACCATTCCGCCGGAAAAACGCGGGATGCCGACAGGAGCGGCGCCATGAGACCGATACGCGCGATGATCATGGCGGCGGGGCTGGGGACGCGGATGCGGCCGCTGACCGACGACAAACCCAAGCCGCTGGTGATGGTGGCGGGCAAGACGCTGATCGACCACGCGCTCGACCGGCTGGTGGCGGCGGGCGTGCGCTTCGCGGTCGTCAACGTGCATTACAAGGCGCAGATGGTGAAGGATCACCTCGCCAGGCGGCACGACATCGAGATCGTGTTCTCGGAAGAGACCGATGCGCTGCTCGGCACGGGCGGCGGCGTGGTCAAGGCGCTGCCGCATTTCGGCGGCGAGCCGTTCTACATCATGAACTCCGACACGGTGTGGGTCGAGAATGTCGGCTCGGCGCTCGAGCAGATGGTGGCGCGCTGGGATCCCGAGACGATGGATGCGCTGCTGCTGATGGCGGCGATGACGACGGCGCTGGGCTTCGAAGGGCCGGGCGATTTCAACATGGCGGCGGACGGGGCGCTGAGCCGGGTCGACGAGGGGCGGCTGTCGCCCTTCGCCTATCCCGGGGTGCAGATCGTCCATCCGCGGCTGTTCGACGGCGCACCGGCGGGCGGGTTCTCGACCAACCGGATGTGGGACGTCGCGATCGGAAAGCGCCGAATGTTCGGCGTCCGGCTGGACGGCGTGTGGATCCATGTCGGCACGCCCGAGGCGGTGAGCGAGGCGGAGGCGTTCCTCGCCGACCGGACGCTGGCCGTCTGACGGTGGCCGCAAAGGTCTATACGATCCCGCCAAGCGCGAATTTCGCGCAGGCCCTGGCGCGCGGCCTGATCGCGCAGGCGGGCGACGCGCCGCTGGCGCTGGCCGATACCACCATCTACCTGCCGACCCGGCGGGCGCAGCGCAGCTTCGGCGACGCCTTCGCGCGCGAGCTGGGCGGCGCGGCACTGCTGCCGCGCTTCCGGGCGCTGGGCGATGCGGATGAGGACGAACTGCTGTTCGAGGCGGAGGCGCTGGAATTGCCGCCGGCGATCGCGCCGATGCGGCGCACGCTGTTGCTCGCAACGCTGGTGCGGCGCTGGCATGCGGCACGGCACGACGACCAAATGGGTTTCGCCCAGGCGGCGGCGCTGGCCGACGGCCTCGCCGGCGTGATGGACGAGGTGGAGACGCAGGGCGCGTCGCTCGCCGCTCTCGACGCCGTCGTGCCGGGCGCGCTGGCGGCGCATTGGGACCAGGTGCGCGGCTTCCTCAAGATCCTCGAAACGACATGGCCGGCCGTGCTGGAGCCCGAGGGCTGCATCAGCCCGCCGGCGCGGCGCAATCTCGCGCTGTACGCACTGGCGGCGCAGCTGCAGCGCGTCCCGCCGCGCGGCCCGGTGATCGCGGCGGGCTCGACCGGCTCGATCCCGGCGACGGCGGCGCTGTTGAAAGTCATCGCGGAACTGCCGAATGGCGCCGTCGTGCTGCCGGGACTGGACCGCGAACTCGATGCGGCGAGCTGGGACGGGCTCGATCCCGGTCATCCGCAATTCGGCATGAAGCAGCTGTTGGGGCGGCTCGGCGTGGCGCGTGAGGCGGTGGCCGACTGGGATGGCGCGCGCGGCGGGACGCGGGAGCGGCTGCTGCGCGAGGCCTTGCGCCCGGCGCCGACCACCGACGCGTGGCGCGCCCTGGCGGACGCCGCGGAGGAACCGGCGATCGCGGACGGCGTGCGCGGCCTGTCGCTCATCGAGGCGGCCGATCCGACCGAAGAGGCCGACGTCATCGCGCTGGTGCTGCGCGAGGCGCTGGAGACGCCGGGCACGACCGCGACGCTGGTGACGCCGGACCGGGCGCTGGCCCGGCGGGTCGCGGCCGCGCTGCGGCGCTGGGAGGTCGAGGTCGACGATTCCGCCGGCCGGCCGCTGGCGCACACGCCGCCGGGAACATTCCTCTGCCTGCTCGCCGAAGCGGCGGATGCGGGATTTGCGCCGGTGCCGCTGCTCGCGCTGCTCAAGCATCCGCTCTGCACGCTGGGCGGCGCGGCGGCGGCGTTCCGCGAGCAGGCGCGCGAACTCGACAAGACGCTGCGCGGGCCCAAGCCCAATCCGGGACTGGAGGGCATACGCGCCGCGCTCCTGCGGCAGCGCGCGCAGGCCGACGAAGCGCGGCGCGAGCGCCTGTCGGTGCTGCAATACTGGTTCGCGGAGGTGGCGGCGGCGCTGAAGCCGCTCGAAACCGCATTCGAAACGCGCGAAACGCGCTTGGCCGACATCGTCGCGACGCATCTTGCGGTGGCGGAGACCCTGGCGGGGACCGAATTGTGGCGCGCCGAGACCGGAGAAGCGGCGGCGCTGTTCGTCGCGGAGCTGCAGGAAGCCGCGAACGATGTCGCGATGGAGCCGAACAGCTATGCGGCGCTGCTGCGCAAGCTCATGCTCGCCAAGCCGGTGCGGCTGGCGCGCAGCGCGCATCCGCGCGTGGCGATCCTCGGGCCGCTGGAAGCGCGGCTGCAGAGCTTCGACACGGTGGTGCTCGGCGGGCTCAACGAGGGCAGCTGGCCGCGTTCGCCGGGCGCCGACCCGTGGTTCTCGCGGCCGATGCGGGCGGCGCTGGGGCTCGAGCAGCCGGAGCGCGCCATCGGCCAGGCGGCGCATGATTTCGCGATGCTGAGCGCGGGGCCCCGCGTGGTGCTGACGCGGGCGCAGAAGGCGGAGGGCGTGCCGGCGGTGGCGTCGCGCTGGGTGCAGCGGCTCATCCAGCTCACCAATGGGCTTGGGCTGAAAACGGCGCTGGTGCCGTCGCAGGACTATATCGTGCTGGCGCAGGGCGAGCGCGACGCAGGACCGCCGGCGCGGATCAAGATGCCGCGGCCGACGCCGCCGGTGGAGGCGCGGCCGGTGCGGCTGCCGGTGACCGACATCGAGAAATGGGTGCGCGATCCCTATGCGATCTATGCGCGGCGGGTGCTGCGGCTGCGCGTGCTCGACCCGCTGGAGGCGCAGATCGGCCCGCTGGAAAAAGGCAATGCCGTGCATCTGGCGCTGGAGCGGTTCGTGCAGGCGTTTCCCGGCGAACTGCCGCCCGACGCCGCGCTGCAACTCTGCACCATCGCCGATGCGGTGTTCGCGGCGGAAGGCACGCCCAAGGCGGCACTGGCGCTGTGGCGGCCGCGCTTCACGCGCGCCGCGGAGTGGTTCGTCGAACTGGAACGGGCGCGGCGCGGCGAGATCGCGGCATCGCATACCGAGCGGCATGGCGAGATGGCGGTGACGCCCGACTTCGCGCTCTACGGCATCGCCGACCGCATCGACCTGCTGACCGACGGCCGCGCCGCGATCCTCGACTACAAGACGGGACAATTGCCGACGACCAAGCAGATCGAGAGCTTCCTGGCGCCGCAGCTCCCGCTCGAGGCGGCGATGCTGGCGGCGGGCGCGTTCGACGGCGTGGCGGCGAGGGACGTCCGCGAGTTGCTCTATGTACAGATCAGCGGCGGCCGCAAGCCTGGCGACATCAAGCCGGTGGAGATCGGATTGATCGGCGAGGCGTTGGAGAAGCTGAAGAAGCGGATCGCCGATTTCGCGCGGCCGACGACGGCATATGAGCCGCGGCTGCATCCCAAGGAGGCACGCATCTCGGGCGACTACGATCATCTCGCGCGGGTGCGCGAATGGTCGATCAGCGGCTGGGAGGCGCCGGCGGAATGAGCGACCCTTCCATCATCGCGGCCGATCCGACGCGCTCCGCCTGGGTCGCGGCCAATGCCGGCTCGGGCAAGACCTATACGCTCGCCAACCGGGTGACGCGATTGCTGCTGGCGGGCACCAAGCCCGAGCACATCCTGTGCCTGACTTACACCAAGGCCGCGGCGGCGGAGATGCAGGGCCGGCTGTTCAAGCAGCTCGGCGAATGGGCGATGCTGCCCAACCGCGAACTGGAAAAGAAAGTCATCGAGATCGGCGCCGATCTCGGCGGGCCGGAGGAGATGAAGGAGGCACGGCGGCTGTTCGCCAAGGCGCTGGAGACGCCGGGCGGCATCAAGATCCTCACCCTCCACGCCTTCTGCCAGAACGTGCTGTCGCGCTTTCCGCTGGAGGCCGGCGTGCCGGCGTCGTTCGACGTGCTGGACGACCAGACGGCGCGCGAATTGATGGCGGCGGCGCGGGGGCGGATGCTGGAGCAAGCCGGCTCGGGCGATGCGCCGCGCGCGGCGGCGCTGGCCTTCCTGCTCACCAACACCAGCGAGGCGACGCTGGGCGATATCCTCGATGCGGCCTTGGGCGCAGACCGCCGCAAGCTCGAACGCTTCTTCGAAGGGCTGGGCGGGACCGATCTGTCCGTTGCAATACGGCGGGCGCATGGCGCGGACGAAGAGCTCAGTGCGGACGGCCTGCAAGGCGCGTTCTGCGAAGACCTCCTCGAAGTCGCGGATGACCTGCGGGCGCTCGCCGAATGGATGGCGCTCGGCGCAAAGACCGACAGGGAGCGCGGCGCCGCGCTGGCGGCGGCGCTGGCGATGCGGCCGGGCGCGGCGATGTTCGAGGCCTATCGCGGGCTGTGGCTCACCAAGGAGGGCGAGCCGCGCAAGGAGCCGGTGACGAAGAAGCACTCTGCGACGCGGCCGGAGCTGCGCGCGCTGGTCGACCGCCTGCAGGCCGAGGTGCTCGAATGCGAGGAGCGGCGGCGGGCAGCGCATGCGGCGGCGCTGGCGGAGGCGGCGCTGACCGTGGCGGACGCGGTGCGCGCGGAATATGCGCGGGCCAAGCGGGCGCGCGGCGCGCTCGACTATGACGACCTGATCGTCAAGACCCAGTTGTTGCTGGAGCGCAGCGATGCGGCCGCCTGGGTGCTCTACAAGCTCGACGGCGGCATCCATCACGTGCTGATCGACGAGGCGCAGGACACCAGTCCCGAGCAATGGCGCATCGTGAAGGCGCTGACGGCGGAGTTCTTCGCGGGCGCCGGCATCGACGACGGCGCGACGCGGACGGTGTTCGCGGTCGGCGACGAGAAGCAGTCGATCTTCAGCTTCCAGGGCGCCGATCCCGCCGAGTTCGACCGCCACCGCCAGTTCTTCCGCGACGCCGCCGGCGCGGCCAAGATGGAATTCGTCGAACAGCCACTGACGCAGTCGCGCCGCTCGGTGCCGCAGGTCCTGACCTTCGTCGACGAAGTGTTCCGCCCCGACGAGGCGCGTGCCGGGCTGACCTCGGAAGGCGGGCCGCTGCATCACGAGCCGCATCGCGCCGGCGATGCCGGACGGGTGGAGATCTGGCCGACGGTCAAGCCGGCCGACGTGCCGGACGGCGATCCTTACGAATTGCCGCCGATCGACATCGCGCCCAAGGACAGCCCGGTCGTGCAGCTGGCGCGGCGGGTGGCGGAGCAGATCCGCGGCTGGATCGGGCGCACGAAGCTGCCGGGACATGACGCGCCGGTGAAGGCGGGGGACGTCATGATCCTGCTGCCGCGGCGCGAGCCGTTCGGCAGCGCGGTGATCCGCGAGCTCAAGCTGCGCGGCGTGCCGGTCGCGGGAGCGGACCGCATCGTGCTGACCGAGCAGATCGCGGTGATGGACCTGATCGCGCTGGGCCGCTTCGTGCTGCTGCCGGAGGACGACCACATGCTGGCGGTGGTGCTGCGCTCGCCGCTGTGCAGCGTGTCCGAGGAGGAATTGTTCGCGCTGGCACATGGCCGCAAGGGCTCGCTGTGGCGGGAGCTGCAGCGGCGGCAACAGGAAACGGCGTCCTTCGCCGAAGCATATGGGTTCCTGGCAGAGATGCGGGCGCGGGCGGATTTCGCGCCGCCTTACGAGTTCTACGCCCATGCGCTGGGCGTGCGCGGGATGCGGCTGCGGCTGCTGAAGCGGCTGGGCCACGAGGCGAACGACGTGGTCGACGAGTTCCTCTCGCTGTCCTTCGGCTACGAAGCCGGCAACACGCCGTCGCTGGAAGGCTTCCTGCACTGGATCGAACGCGGCGGGGCACAGATCAAGCGAGACATGGAGCGGGCGCGCGACGAGGTGCGGGTGATGACGGTGCATGGCGCCAAGGGGCTGGAGGCGGATATCGTCGTGCTGCCGGACACCACCGGCCTGCCGAGCCTCGCCAATGACCGCGGCAATCTCCTCTACACCGAGGACGGCGTGCTCTATCCGATGGCGGATGCGCAGGCGCCGCGCGCGGTGCTGGAGGCCAAAGCGGCCGCGAAGGCCCGGATGCTGGAGGAGCATCGCCGGCTGCTCTATGTCGCGCTGACGCGGGCGCGCGATCGGCTGGTGGTGTGCGGCTTCGAGGGCGTGCGCGGGATGAAGGACGGCTCGTGGTACGCGCTGGCGCAGCGCGCCGCGAACGAGATCGGCATCCCCCTGACGCGCGGCGGCGAAACCGTGCAGATCGTGGGCGACGCCGCCGACGAAAGCGCGACACCGCGGGCCGCGGCGCCCGTCGCGGCCGCGCCGCCGCCCGGCTGGCTGGCGCGCCCCGCCCCGCGCGATGTGCCGGCGCCGCGCCTGGTGCGGCCGTTCGATGCCGCAGGCATGGACGAGCCGCCGACGCTTTCGCCTTTCGCGGACAATCGGCGCTTCCGCCGCGGCCGGCTGGTGCATGCGCTGCTGGCGCATCTGCCGGAGACGCCGCCGGCCGAGCGGGCAGCCTTGGCGCGGCAGTTCCTCCGCTTACGGAATATTCCGGAGGAGGACGCCGAAGCGCTGATCCGCGAGACGCTGGCGGTGCTGGACGATCCGGTGTTCGCCGCCGCCTTCGCGGCGGGCAGCCGGGCGGAGGTCGCGATCGTGGCCGATCTGCCGGAACTCGGCGCGGCGGCGCGGGTCAATGGCCGGATCGACCGGCTGGCGGTCTCCGAGGACAGCGTGCTGATCGTCGATTTCAAGACCAACCGCCCGCCGCCGGCGCGCGAGGACGACGTCGCGCCGCTCTACAAGACCCAGATGGCGCTCTACCGCGCCGCGGCAGGCAAGATCTTCGCGGGCAAGCGAATCGTCTGCGGCCTGATCTGGACCGACGGACCCACACGCATGGAACTGTCCAACGGGCTCCTGGACGGGGAAATGGGCCGCATCCGCGCGCGCCTTGACCCTTCCCAGGGGCATTCCTAAGTATAGCAGCCAGCTAACCCAAGGACGCATCCCATGGTCTCTCCCCTCAAAGTCTCGGACGCCTCGTTTCAGGCCGATGTGCTCAACTCCAAGACGCCCGTGGTCGTCGATTTCTGGGCCGAATGGTGCGGACCGTGCAAGATGATCGCACCGGCGCTCGAAGAGCTCGCGGGCGAGATGAGCGGCAAAGTAACCATCGCCAAGATCAACATCGACGAGAACCCGCATGTCCCGCAGAAGTATGGCGTGCGCGGCATCCCGACCATGATGATCTTCTCCCAGGGCCAGGTCGCGGCGACCAAGGTCGGCGCGCTGCCCAAGAACAAGATCAAGGAATGGATCGAGTCGTCGGTCTGAGCCTGCAGTCCTAGCTCCAGTTCGTTTTCCTCCGACGGCGGCGCGCCGAAGCCTGGCCGGACGGCGCGCGGCGGCGTGAAAGGCGCTAGACTGGGCCGATACATTTCCGGGTCGCAGATGCGCATCGTCGCCTTGCTTGCCGTTGTCCTGCTGCTGCCGGGCTGCACCTGGGTCCGGCAGGAGCTGGCGCCGCCGCCCGCGCCGCCAGCCGGCATCGCGCTGCCGGCCGTCGCAAAGCCGGAGACCGTGCGTCCCTTGCGCAAGCCCAAGCCGCGCGCCGAGCGGGCGGCGCCTGCGCCACAGCCGCAGCCTGCCGCAGTGCCGCCCGCGGCCGTTCCGCCACCGGCGCCCGACTACAATGCGCGTTGCCATGCGATGGCCGACAACCGCGCCGAGGACGCGCGGCAATTGGGCGCCGACGCCGCCGACCAGGCCAAGGTCGAGAGCGACACCTACCACGACTGCATGACGCAATCGGTGAAGTGAGCCGCATTCGGGACACTCGTCATTGCCGGCGCCGCGCCGCCGCTGGTGCCGCTTCGAGGTGCGAAAGCTCCTCAATCCGTCATCGCCCGTCCTTACGCTGTCGCTAGAGTCCGTTGCTTTCAAGTTGATGCAACCAACCCGTCATCGCCCGCTTTATGCGGGCGACCCATTTTGCTTTCGGGCGCAAAAGAAAATGGATTGCCCGGACAAGCCGGGAATGACGGGTGGATTTTATGAATGGCTTCAGCTGTTCTCCACCAGCACCTGTCCCGCCAGGTAGAGCGAGCCGCAGATCAGGATGCGCGGCGGCGGTTCCTTCGGATGGGCGCGGCTCCAGGCCTGCAGCTGCAGCATCGCGTCCTCGAGATCCTCCGCCGGCGCGGCGTCGATCCCAGCATGACGCGCCATGTCGTAGAGCGCCCCGGCGCCGAGGCTGGCCGGCTCGCCCGGAATGGTCACGGTCACGACATGGCGCGCCAGACCGCGAAAGGCGGAGAGGAAGCCGACCGCGTCCTTGGTCCGCAGCATGCCGCAGATCAAATAGAGCGGCCGCTCCGAGCGTTCCTCGAGATCGGCGATGGCGCGGGACACGGCGGCGGCGCAATGCGGATTGTGGCCGCCGTCGAGCCAGACCTCCGAACCCTTCGGCGCCATGTCGATCAGCGGGCCGTGGGTCAGGCGCTGCAGCCTGGCCGGCCAGTCGACGGTGCGCAAACCGGTTTCGATTCCTTTGTCGGTACCCCAGTTGCGGTTCGCATGGCGCAAGGCGGCAATGGCGACGGCGGCGTTCTCGATCTGATGACGGCCGATCAGCCTGGGCAGCGGCAGGTCGAGCAGGCCGTGCTCGTCCTGATAGACCATGCGGCCATGCTCCTGGTGCGCGCCGAAATCCTGGCCGAAGACAAAGGCCGGGGCGCTCAGCCGGTCGGCGCGCGACAGGATCACCTCGAGCGGCGCCTCGTCCTGCGGGCCGATGACGACCGGCACGCCGGGCTTGATGATGCCCGCCTTCTCGGCGGCGATCGCCTTGATGTCGTGGCCGAGGAAATCCTGGTGATCGAGGCCGATGGGCTGGATCACCGTCATCGCGGGGCGGTCGATCACGTTGGTGGCGTCGAAGGTGCCGCCGAGCCCGACCTCCAGCACCAGCGCGTCGGCGGGATGGCGCGAGAAGGCGAGGAACATCGCCGCGTCGGTGATCTCGAAATAGGTGATCGGGCGGCCGGCATTGACACGCTCGACCTCTTCGAGCGTCGCGACCAGTTCGTCCTCGGAGATCAGCGACCCCGCGATGCGGATGCGTTCGTGGAAGCGCACCAGATGCGGCGAGGTGTGCATGTGGACCTTGAGGCCCTGGGCCTCCAGCATGGCGCGCGAGAAGGCGCAGACCGAGCCCTTGCCGTTGGTGCCCGCGACGTGGATCGTCGGCGGCATCTGCTTCTGCGGGTCGCCCAGTTCGTGCAGCAGGCGCAGGATCCGGTCGAGCGCGAGATCGATCTTCTTGGGATGCAGACCCAGCAGGCGTTCGAGGACGGCGGTGCTGCGGAAGTCGGCGGCGTCGTTCTGGACGCTCATTCCGCGGCTTTGGGCAGGGCTTCCGGCGGCGGCACGCGCGTCGCGGTAGCGCTGACGACGGCCGGGGGAGTCGCGGCACGGCTGCGCGGGCGCGAGCGCTTCATCAGCATGTGCACCAGCTTGGACAGCGTGTAGCGCAGTTCGGGCCGCGGCACGACCATGTCGATCATGCCGTGTTCGAGCAGGTATTCGGCGCGCTGGAAGCCTTCGGGCAGGCGCTCGCGGATGGTGTTGGCGATGACGCGCGGGCCGGCGAAGCCGATCTGGGCGCCGGGCTCGGCGATCTGGATGTCGCCCAGCATGGCGTAGGAGGCACTGACGCCGCCATAGGTCGGGTCGGTCAGCACGACGACGTAAGGCAGGCCCGCCTCGTGCAGGCGGTCGATCATGATGGTGACGCGCGGCATCTGCATCAGCGAGAGGATGCCTTCCTGCATGCGGGCGCCGCCGGAGGAGACGAACAGGATGAAGGGGCGCTTCTCGGCGATCGCCGCGTCCATCGCGCGCACCAGGCCCTCGCCCACGCCCATGGAGAGCGAGCCGCCGAAATAGTCGAAGGGCTGCACCGCGATCATGACCGGCATGCCTTCGAGCGTGCCGCGTGCCGCGGTCAGCGCCTCGTTGCGCTGGGTCTTGCCGCGCTGGGTCTTGACCTCGTCGACATAGCGCTTTTCGCCGCGGAATTTGAGCGGATCGAACGGGACCTCCGGATAGGGCAGTTCCTCATAGCTGGACGCGTCGAAGATCGCGGTGAAGCGGTCGGCCGGCCCGATGCGCATATGGAAGCCGCATTGCGGGCAGACGAACTGCGCCGCCGCAAGGTCGCGATGGAAGATCATCTCGCCGCAGGACGGGCATTTCTTCCAGAGGTTCTCGGGCGTTTCCGCGCGCGATGCGGCGCCGATCAGACTTTTGATCCGGGGCCGGACGAAATTGGCAATCCAGTTCATGGGCTATCCTACCACGGAACCTTCCCGGGCCGCATGCACGGATTTGGCGATCGCCGCGCAGAATGCAATCACCTCCGCGACCAATTCGGCACGTTTCGTGCCTCTTAAGACATGCGACTCGATTGTGGCGACGATGGAGGAGCCCACCACCGCCCCTTCTGCGAAACGCGCGATGGCAGCCGCCTGTTCCGGCGTCTTGATTCCGAAACCCACCGTCACCGGCAGCGCGGTCGCGGTGCGGATGCGGCCGAGCGCGGCGCGGACCTCGTCCTCGGCGAAGCTCTTGGTGCCGGTGATGCCGGCGACCGAGGCATAATAGAGGTAGCCCGTGGCGCCTTCGAGCACGACCTTCAGCCGCCCGGCGTCGGTGGTCGGCGCGAGGAAGCGGATGATGTCGATGCCGTGCGCCGCGGCGGGAACGCGCAGCACGTCGTCTTCCTCCGCCGGCACGTCGACGATCAGCAGGCCGTCGACGCCGGCCTCCGCCGCGTCCTTCATGAAGCGCGCCGTGCCATAGGCGTGGATCGGATTGTAGGCGCCCATCAGGACGACCGGCGTCGCCTTGTCGACCTTGCGGAACTTGCGCACCAGCTCGACGAGCTTGGAGAGCGTCATGCCGGCCTTGAGCGCGCGCAGGTAAGACGCCTGGTTGATCGGACCGTCCGCCATCGGATCGGAGAACGGGATGCCGAGCTCGATGATGTCGGCGCCGGCGGCCGGCAGCTTCGAGAGGATCTCGAAGGCGGTCTCGGTGTCGGGATCGCCGGCCGTGATGAAGGGCACGAAGGCAGCGCGGTCCTGCTTCTTGAGCGCCGCGAAGGTGGCGGAGATGCGGCTCATGGGATGGCACCGAATTTGACGTTCATATCTCTTCCCCCAGCGCGGCCGCCGCCGAGAAGACGTCCTTGTCGCCGCGGCCGCTGAGGCACACCGCGATCACCTTGTCCTTCTCCATCTGCGGCGCGATGCGCATGACATGCGCGATGGCATGGGCGCTTTCGAGCGCCGGGATGATGCCTTCCAGCTTCGACAACAGAACGAAAGCCTCCAGGGCCTGCTTGTCGGTCGCCGAGAAATATTTCACCCGGCCGGTGTCCTTGAGCCAGGAATGCTCGGGGCCGACGCCGGGATAGTCGAGACCGGCCGAGATCGAATGCGCCTCCTGGATCTGGCCGTCGCGATCCTGCAGCAGATAGGAGCGCGTGCCGTGCAGGACGCCGGGCGTGCCCTTGGTAAGCGTCGCGGCATGGCGCTCGGTCTCGGTGCCGTCGCCCGACGCCTCGACACCATGGATCTCGACCTCGGGATCGTCGAGGAAGGGATGGAACATGCCGATGGCGTTCGAGCCGCCGCCGACGCAGGCGGTCACGAGATCGGGAAGCCGGCCCTCGGCGTCCTGCATCTGCGCCCGCGTCTCGTTGCCGATGACGGTCTGGAAATCGCGCACCATCGCCGGATAGGGATGCGGGCCGGCGGCGGAGCCGATGATGTAGAAGGTGTCGTACGGGTTCGTCACCCAGTCGCGCAGCGCCTCATTCATCGCGTCCTTGAGAGTGCGCGAGCCGGAGGTCACCGGGCGCACCTCGGCGCCGAGCAGGCGCATGCGGAAGACGTTGGGCTTTTGCCGCTCGATGTCGACTTCGCCCATATAGACGATGCAGGGAAGGCCGAAACGGGCGGCGACCGTGGCGGTGGCGACGCCATGCTGGCCGGCACCGGTCTCGGCGATGATGCGCGTCTTGCCCATGCGGCGCGCCAGCAGGATCTGGCCCAGGCAATTGTTGATCTTGTGCGCGCCGGTGTGGTTGAGGTCCTCGCGCTTGAGATAGATCTTCGCACCGCCCAGATGCTGCGTCAGGCGCTGCGCGAAATAGAGCGGGCTCTCGCGGCCGACATAATGCTTGAGCATGCCGTCGAGCTCGGCGTGGAAAGCCGGATCGCGCTTGGCGTCTTCATAGGCCTTCTCCAGCGCCACGACGTTGGGCATCAGCGTCTCGGCGACGAAGCGGCCGCCATAGGCGCCGAAATGGCCTTTCGCATCGGGACCGGTGCGATAGGAATTGAGATGCTGGCTCATGCCGCGGCTCCGAACTGCGCGTTGCGCGCGGCGCTGACGAATTGGGCGATCTTCTCGGGACTCTTGACGCCCGGCGCGCTTTCGACGCCGGAGGAGACGTCGACGCCAGGCGCCTCGGCGATGCGCAGGGCGCGCGCGACATTCTCCGGATTCAGTCCGCCACTGAGGAACCAGGGTCGGGCGAATTTGCGGCCGCTCAAAATCTTCCAGTCGAAGGCGATGCCGTGGCCGCCTTCGCGGGTCGCGCCCACCGGCGCCTTGGCGTCGAACAGCAGCATGTCGGCAGCGTCTTCATAGGCGGCGACGCCGGCGAGGTCGGAGGGCTCCGCGACCGCGATCGCCTTGATCACGGGCACGCCGAAGCGCGAACGGATGGCAGCCACGCGGCCCGGGGGCTCGCCGCCGTGCAGCTGGATGAAATCGGGCCTGACGGCAGCCATGGCGGCGGCGACGGCTTCGTCGCTCGGATCGCTCAGCAGGACCACGAGGCGCAACCGGCCGCGCAGGCGGGCGGCCAGGGTCGCGGCCTGGTCGGGCGTCACATGACGCGGCGATCTGGGGTGGAAAACCAGGCCGGCAAAGTCGGCACCGGCGCGCGCCGCCGCATCGGCCGCTTCGGCCGCGTTGATCCCGCAGATTTTCACCAGGACAGCCATGAGGCGGGCCTTATGACCTGCCCGGCCCCGCCGATCAAGCAAAGCCCGGTTGTCTGCTTAAGCCGTTGTAAGTCCGAGCTCGTCGGCGATGGCCCGGGCCGCTTGGGCGGGGTCGGCGGCACCGGTGATCGGGCGGCCGACGACGAGAATGTCGGCGCCGGCGCGGTGCGCCTCGGCCGGGGTCATGACGCGCCGCTGGTCGTCGAGCGCCGCGCCGGCCGGGCGGATGCCCGGCACGACCAGCAGGAAGTCCGGGCCCAGCGCCTTGCGCAGGACCCCGATCTCATGCGCGGAGCAGACGACGCCGTCGAGGCTGGACTGTTTGGCAAGCTTTGCGAGACGCAACACCTGCTCGGCGGCCGGACCACGCTGCCCGACGGATTCCAGCACCGTGTCGTCGAGGCTGGTCAGCGCGGTGACGCCGATCGCCTTGATCTTGGGATCGACTGCGCGGGCTGCCGCGGCCGCTTCGCGCATCATCACTTCGCCGCCCGACGTGTGGATGTTGAAGATCATGGCGCCCAGCCTTGCAAGCTCGCGCGAGGCCGCCGCCACGGTGTTGGGAATGTCGTGGAATTTCACGTCGGCGAAGACGGGGAGGCCCAGCGCGACGATCTTGCGGACGCCGTCCGGTCCGTTCGCGGTGATGAATTCCAGGCCGATCTTCAACCCGCCGACATGGGGCCGAACCGCCGAGGCGACGGCATAGGCGCGCGCAAGATCGGGGGTGTCGAGGGCGACGAAGACGGGGTTCGAGAATCGCGGAGCGCTCATCGAAAGCCGGTCTTAGTCATAGAGCATGAGGCGGGCAAGAGCGGCTGGCGGATTATTCGCCTTCTTCGCCCGCGACGCCGTTGTTCAGCCGCTCGCGCAATTCCTTGCCGGTGCGGAAAAAGGGCGCGCGCTTCTCGTCGACCGAGACCGGCTCGCCGGTGCGGGGATTGCGGCCCTGGCGGGCGGGGCGGACTTTTACGGAAAAGGCGCCGAATCCGCGCAATTCCACGCGGTGGCCGGCGGCCAGCGCCTTGGTGATCTCGTCCAGCATCGTCGACACGATCCGCTCGATATCGCGGTGGTAGAGATGCGGGTAGCGAGCGGTGAGCCTTGCAACCAGTTCGGACTTGATCATCCCCTGCCCCTGAGGGAAATGCGCAAAGAGCAGAATCCCCTGCTCCGGCACGATTAACTGTGACAAGTCTGTGGCGGCACGTCAACCGAAGCTACTGAAAAACCAGTACTTTTTTGAGACGGGGAAGGAGTTCCGGCGCCGGCAGGGCGATTCGCCCCGCCGGCGTCAGGCAGCCAGCGCGACCGGCGCCTTCATCGGCAAACGGACGGTGACCGTGGTGCCCTGCCCTAGCTGGCTCTCGATGCGTATGCCGCCGCCATGCATCTCGGCGAGGCCCTTGACCAGCGCGAGGCCCAAGCCGGTGCCGGGATGATTGCCCGAATTGTTGGAGAGCTGGACGAAGGGATTGCCGAGGCGGTCGATCTCGTCCGCCGCGATGCCGACGCCGGTATCGCAGACTGCAATGTGGCACATGGCGCCCTGGTCGCTGACCCGGACCGAGACCGTGCCGCCCGCGGGCGTGAACTTGATCGCATTGGACAGCAGATTGAGCAGGATCTGCTTCACGGCGCGGCGGTCGGCGCTGACGAAGACCGGCAGGGCGGCGCTTTCGGCGTCGAGCACGACGTCGCCGGCGGCGGCACGCTCGGCCATCAGCTCGGTGCATTCGCGCACGACCAGGGTGGTGTTCAGCCGCTCGCGATGGAGCTCGAGCTTGCCGGCCTCGATCTTCGACATGTCGAGGATGTCGTTGATGAGATCGAGCAGGTGCGTGCCAGCGCCGTTGATCAGCGCGGCATAGTCGCGGTAGCGCACATTGCCGGCCGGTCCGTACATCTCGCGGGCGATGATCTCCGAAAAGCCGAGCACCGCGTTGAGCGGCGTGCGCAGCTCGTGGCTCATATTGGCGAGGAAGGAGGATTTGGCGTGGCTCGCCTTCTCCGCGACCTCCTTGGCGAGCAGCGCCTCCTCACGCGAGGCCTGGGCGCGGCGCACCGCGAGGCTCAGCCTTCGCTCGAGCTTGCGGCGCTCGTCCAACGCCGAGCCGGCCAGGATGATGGTGAAGCCGAGCACGGCGTAATAGAGCTGCACGATCGCGATCCGCTCGGAGATCGAATGCGCGGCCAGCGACGCCGGGACATGCACGCCGAGGGCCTGCCAGAACGAGAGCCCCACCGCGAGGAAGAGGCCGAGCGCGCCGCCGGCGAAGCCGCGCCGGAACGTCAGGAGCAGCAGGACCGGCACGTAGAGGAAGCTCAGCGGAAAGCGCGGAAACGCGTAGCAGACCATGCCGGCGGCGACGACCGCCGCGAGCAGGCCCGCCGTGAGCAGCCGCTGTTCGGGACCGAACATCTCGGCCAGCGCCTTGGGCCGAACGCATATCAGGAACGGGGCGACCAGGCTCATCCCCAGCGTGTCGGCGCCGAACCAGGTCGCAGCAGCCGGCAGCAGGGGCGAACCCGACATCGCATGGAAAATCGCCGCGGCCGCAAAAGCGCCGGCGGCGCTGGACAGGATGACGAGGCCATAGAAACACAGCAGCACCTCGCTGCGGCCGAACGACCGGTCGAAGCCCAGCCGCCGCAACGGCAGCGCGACCAGCAGCACCTCGGTGACGTTGACGAGCGAGATGCCGACCGCGCCGTAGAGCGCACCGCCCGAAAGAATGTCGGCGGCGACATCGACGAACAGCGCGATGCCGGCGATCTCCGGCCAGCTGCGGTCGCCGTGCCTGAGAAGACCGGCAAGCAGGATTGCGTTGCTGATCCAGATCGTCGAGACATGACCGGAGGGCTGAACCAGAACGATACAGCCCCAGGAGGCAAGAAACATCGTCGCCGCCAGCAGCGCAAGAAATGCCGGCGTGGCGCGCAGCTCGGCGCGCGCGGACGATGCAGGGGCAAGCGCAGTCACTAGCTGGTTCCCGGGACAGCCGACTTACGGTAGCGCCGCATGGGATAAGGAGGTGTTAAACCGATCGTACACGCGCACGGCCTTTGAGGGTTTTCGCGCTGCTTTTGCGCGACGTTTTGGCCGGCGCCGCCGCTGCATGCGACGCACTGACCGCGAGCCAATGGCCGAGTGTCTTGCGATCGGACAGCATCGCATCGGGCACGACGATGTAGGTCTTGCTGGGCGGCATGGCCGGCTCGTATTGCAGGCGCCTGGCGCCCTCGAGCGCGAGCAGCGTCTCCTGCTCCCTCGGCGGCAACTTCACCGCGACGCCGATGTCCGAAAGCGAGACGCACATCCTGTCATTGGCATAGACGCCGATGCCGCCGAACATCGGACGGAAGCGCCAGTCGATACCGGCGGGCATCGCGGCTTCCATCGCCTTCTGCAGATCGGCGGGCTTGTGCGGCATGGCGCTCTCCTATTTCTCCGACCAGGCGGCGATCTGCGTGCCGTCGGGATCGGTGAAGTGGAAGCGCCGCCCGCCCGGAAAGGCGAAGGGCGGCGTCACGACCGTGCCGCCCGCCGCCCGGACGCGCGCCAGCGCCGCGTCGAGGTCGGCGACGTAGAACACGACGAGCGGGCCGCCGGGATGCGGCGTGCCCTGCGTGGTGAAGCCGCCGCCGATGCGGCCGTCGTCGAAGCTCGCATAGGCCGGACCGTAGTCGGTGAAGTGCCAGCCGAACACGGCGCCATAGAACGCCTTGCTGCGCGCCATGTCGGCGACGGTGAATTCGACATAGTCGGGCGGCGCCGCCGCTTGCGCGGCCGGAGCGGCCTGCGACCCCGGGGACGCGCCCAGCGTAATCAGCGTGGCCAGGACAAAGCCGGCGGCCATGGAAACGTATTTCATCATCCTCTCCTCAATGGACCGGGATCATAGGCGGGGGCTGCTGACAGGGTTCTGTCAGGAGAGTGGCAGGAGCGGCCCGGATCGCGTTTCGCGAGGGCCGCCAATCGCTTATGCGATTTTCGGCAAGATAATTGTTCTCCGCGCGTGTGGCGGCCGCAGCGCTGCCGGCCACGGACGTTCGGCCAGACGCACATGTTATCCCCCCGAGCCGAAGCATGACGGGCACGCAAGAGTGTTCGGCCCGGCGCGGTGGCGCGGCATCCGAGGCCGTGTCTTGCGGTCTTCGCTGAGCAAAGCGCGTATCCATGGCGCCATTATAAGGCCGGTGGAGCAGCTGGTGGATAAGTGCCTGGCGCAGGAGCATTCGCTCAGCCGCTCTGGAACAGCGGGGTCGCGCGCGCGCGGAAATCGAAGGCACCGGCGAAACGCAGCCACGCCAAGGACGCATTCGCAAAGAAAAAGGCGCGTCTTCCGACGCGCCTTTCCGGTTCGATGATTGCGACGATTACTCTTCGCTCTTGCCGCCGCGCTTCTTGAGCGCCGCGCCCAGGATGTCGCCGAGGCTCGCGCCGGAGTCGGACGAGCCGTATTGCGCCACGGCCTCCTTCTCCTCCGAGATCTCGCGCGCCTTGATCGAGACCGAGACCTTGCGGCTCGACTTGTCGACCTGGGTGACGAGGACGTCGACCTTGTTGCCGACCTGGAAACGCTCGGGGCGCTGGTCGTTGCGGTCGCGGGCGAGGTCACTGCGGCGAACAAACGCCTTCACGCCGTCCGCGAGCTGGACCTCGATGCCGCCGTCGTTCACTTCCGTGACCGTGACGGTGACGACCTGGTTCTTGCGCAGCGCGCCGCCGCCGGCGCCGGCCTTCTCGATCGGATCGTCGCCCAGCTGCTTGACGCCCAGGCTGACGCGTTCCTTCTCGGAGTCGACGTCGAGCACCTTGGCCGAGATGACCTGGCCCTTCTCATAGTCCTTGACCGCCTCGTCGCCGGACTTCGCCCAGCTGAGGTCGGAGAGATGGACCATGCCGTCGATATCGTGACCAAGACCGACAAAAAGGCCGAACTCGGTGATCGACTTGATCTCGCCTTCGATCGTGCTGCCGACCGGGTGGTCGCGCATGAAGGCTTCCCACGGATTGTCCTGGGTCTGCTTGAGGCCGAGGGAGATGCGGCGCTTGTTGGAATCGACTTCCAGCACCTGCACTTCGACTTCGGTGCCCGGCACGACGATCTTGGACGGCGCGACGTTCTTCTTGACCCACGACATTTCCGAGACGTGGACCAGGCCTTCGACGCCCGGCTCCAGCTCCACGAAGGCGCCGTAATCGGTGACGTTGGTGACCTTGCCGGTGAACTTGGCGCCCGGCGGGTACTTCACGGCGACGCCTTCCCACGGATCGGTCTGAAGCTGCTTCATGCCCAGCGAGATGCGCTGCGTCTCGTGGTTGATCTTGATGATCTGCACGGTGACGGTCTGGCCGACGGACAGGACCTCGGTCGGGTGCGAAACGCGGCGCCACGCGATGTCGGTGACGTGCAGCAGGCCGTCGACGCCGCCGAGATCGACGAAGGCGCCGTAGTCGGTGATGTTCTTGACCACGCCCTCGACCACCTGCTTCTCCTGCAGCGAGGCGACGAGCGACGTGCGCTCCTCGGCGCGGCGCTCTTCGAGCACGGCGCGGCGCGAGACCACGATGTTGCCGCGGCGGCGATCCATCTTGAGGATCTGGAAGGGCTGCGGCTGGTTCATCAGCGGGCCGACGTCGCGCATCGGGCGGACGTCCACCTGCGAACCGGGCAGGAAGGCCACGGCGCCATCGAGGTCGACGGTGAAGCCGCCCTTGACGCGGCCGAAGATCACGCCGGTGACGCGGGTCTGCTCGTTGAAGGCGCGCTCGAGCTTGATCCAGCTCTCTTCGCGGCGGGCCTTGTCACGGCTGAGGACGGCTTCGCCGAGCGCGTTCTCGACGCGCTCGAGATAGACCTCGACCTTGTCGCCGACGTTCACGGTGACCGGCATGCCGGGCATCGAGAATTCTTTCAGGGAAACGCGGCCTTCGGTCTTGAGGCCGACATCGACGACGGCGAAGTCGTTCTCGACGGCGACGACGGTGCCGGTGATGACGGCGCCTTCCTGGGGGGATTGGGTCTCGAAGGAGGCTTCGAGCATGGCCGCGAAGTCGTCGCGGCTCGGGGAGGCAAGGGATTCGTCTCGGATCTTGGTTGCGGTCGCGTAGCGCGCCATTCGGGTCTTCCAGTTCACTTCACAATGCCGATCCGCCTTCGCCCCTTGGGCTTCGGCGGACGGACTTCCCGCGCGGACGGATGTCCGCTTGGGCGGTTGGGTTTTCAGCAAAGTTCGGGGTGGCTCGATGAGGCCGCCGGGTCTCCTAACCCCTGTGGCGTGCCTTGAGCGCGCTCGTGACCTTGGGAGAAACCAAGGCAAGAGCAGCCGCGAACGCGTGCTCTATAGCCAAAGCGGTGGTGTCAAGCAAGTCCGCGTCGGGCGCGGGCATCATCGGGGAGATGGGCCGGTTGCGGTCGCGGTCGTCCCGCGCCACCAATTCAGCCAAAATGACCGCCTCGTCGGGCAGCTTGGAAAGGCCAGGGCCTTCCGCCCACTGGCTTTTCAGTTCCAGCCAGCGGCGGTGGGCACGGACTGCCGGTGCTGCATCGACGAAGAGCTTGGCGGTCGCCTCCGGAAAGACGACGGTGCCGATGTCACGACCATCGATCACCGTGCCGGGTGCGCCGCCCGGGGGCCGGCGGGCGAAGTCGCGCTGATAATCGAGCAACGCGGCACGGACGGACGGAAACGCCGACACCACGGAGGCGGCGCGTCCGACCTCGACCGAGCGGATCGCCGCATCGTTGGCCCAGACGGGATCGACGGTCCTGGCGCCGTCCAGGGCGGCGGCCTCGTCCGACGGATCGCGGCCGGCGCGCAGGACATTCTGCGCCGTCAGGCGATAGAGCGATCCGGAATCCAGATGCGCGAAGTTGAAGTGGCGGGCCAGCCGCTTGGCGAGCGTGCCCTTGCCCGAGGCGGCGGTGCCGTCGACGGCGACGACGATGCTCACGAATTCACCACCTGGAAATCCGCACCCAGCTCGCGCATCAGCCCTTCGAATTCCGGGAAGCTGGTCGCGATCATCGCGGTGTCGTCGACGCTCACCGCGTCCCGCGCGGCGAGGCCCATCACCAGGAAGCTCATCGCGATGCGGTGGTCGAGATGCGTCGCGACGCGGCCGCCGCCGGGGACGCCGTCCGCGCCCCTGCCCTCGACGGCCAGCGTGTCGTGGGTCTCTTCGATGCGGACCCCGTTCGCCTTCAGGCCGGTGGCGATCGCCGAGAGACGGTCGCTCTCCTTCACGCGCAATTCCTCGAGACCGCGCATCACGGTGCGGCCCTCGGCGAAGGCGGCGGCGACGGCGAGGATGGGATATTCGTCGATCATCGCGGGCGCGCGCGCGGGCGGTACCTCGACGCCCTTCAAGGCCGAGGCGCGGACGACGAGATCGCCGATCCGCTCGCCGCCGCTGCTGCGCTCGTTCTCGATGGCGATCTTCGCGCCCATCTCGAGCAGCGTGGTGATCAGGCCGATGCGGCGCGGGTTGAGCAGCACGGCGGGGATGCGGACCTCGGATCCCGGCACGATCAGCGCGGCGACCAGCGGGAAGGCGGCGGAGGACGGGTCGCGCGGCACGTCGACGGCGCAGGGCTTCAGCTCGACCTCGCCGGTGACATAGACCGCTTCGCCGGTGGGGAGCGGCTCGACCGCGATCGCGGCACCGAACGCGGCCAGCATCTTTTCGGTATGGTCGCGGGTCAGCGCGTCTTGGGCGATGCGCGAGCGGCCGGGGGCGCCGAGCGCGGCCAACAGCAACGCCGACTTCACCTGCGCCGACGCGACCGCGACGTGGTGCTCGACGGAGATCGGCTCGCGGGCGCCGCAGAGCGTCACGGGCATCAGGCCGCGGGCGCGGGCCGTATAGGTCGCGCCGAAGCCCAGAAGCGGATCGAGGACGCGGGCCATCGGCCGGCCGCGCAGCGAGGCATCGCCGGTGAACACGGCGGCGATCGGCGTCGTCGCCATCGCCCCCATCACCAGGCGCGACCCGGTGCCGGAATTGCCGAAATCGAGAACATCGTCCGGCTCGGCCCAGCCGCCCACGCCGCGGCCGGCGACCCGCCAGGCGCCGGGCGCGTCGCGGCTGACGACGGCGCCGAAGGCCCGCATGGCGGTGGCGGTGTTGAGGACGTCCTCGGCCTCCAAAAGGCCGGTGATGGCGGTCTCGCCCACCGTCAGCGCGCCCAGGATCAGCGCGCGGTGGGAAATGGACTTGTCGCCGGGAACCTCGGCGGTGCCGCGCAGCGTGGCGGCTTTGCGGGCTTTGAGCGGGCGGGGCGGGGTCCTCATGGCGCTTTCTTGAACGGTCGGGCGGCGGGATGCAACGACCGGCGACGTACGATGCCTTCGCTCCCGCGAAATGGCGGCACCCGGCCGCCGACCGCAGCCCGGCGCCGCAAACCCCTTGAAATCACCATGGAAATGAGGCTTTGACAGCGCCATTCAGAAGTGGCAAACGACCCGCCTTCCAAACCACCCACGGGAAGCAAACAGCTTGGTCAAGGCAGATCTCGGATTGAAACGCGTGTGCCCCAATTGCGCAGCGCGATTCTACGACCTTTCGAAGCGTCCCATCGAGTGCCCGAAGTGCTCGTTCACATTCGAGCCGGAGGCGATGTACAAGCAGCGCCGTCCGCGCCAGCCCGAAGCCGCCGCGGCGGCCGCCGTTCCGGCGGATGCCGACGACGAGGAAAGTGAGAACGAGGACGAGGAGGAAGAAGCCGAGTCCGAGGATGAGGTGGTCGAGGCGGTACCCGACGAGGCGCCCATCCAGATCGCCGCCACCGGCGAGGACGAGGACGAGGAAGAAGAGGTCGCCGAAGAGTCCGAAGCCGAAGGCGCCGGGATGTCGGTGGTGGACGAAGACGACATCGACGACATCGTCGTCGACGACGAAGAGGAAGACGAGGAGGACAACAGCCTCCTCGAGGAAGACGAAGACGAGACCGACGACGTCAGCGGGATCATCGACGCCGACATTGAGAAGGATGAACGCTGACGCGTTCGCCTTGAAAAGGATGGACGCCAATCGCGTCCGTTCACGATGCATCCGGCGGCCCAACGCCGGATTCTGGTACGGGGCCATAGCTCAGCTGGGAGAGCGCCTGCATGGCATGCAGGAGGTCAGCGGTTCGATCCCGCTTGGCTCCACCAACCTACGCTGCCGCAGCAGCTCTGCATGACGGCACCTCACACGCGCGCAGGCTGCGTGGAGCGGGCGGTGCCGAGGAAAACCAACGGCACCGCGATTGCATAGATGACAACCACCGAAAGCCAGATGGCGCCGGGCCATCGGTTTTGGACCACAAAGTAGAAGGCCGAGAAAGCGAGCGGCGCGATGATGGTCGCCAGGCTGACAGCCGATGCCAGGACGCCCTGGAACTGGCCCTGGCGGGCCGGATCAACCAGCCTCGTGGCCAGGGCCTGAAACGCCGGTGTGCCGATGCCGCCGAGAGCAAAGATCGGCATAATGGCGAACACGATCCAGCCTTGGTTGGCGAAGGCCATGGCGACGAGAGCGATACAGGTGCAGGCAATCCCGACGACAACGGCCCAGCGTTCGCCGAGCAGTTTGGTCGTCGGGCCGGGCAAGAATGCCTGTGTCAGCGTTTGGCAGACGCCGAACGTGCCCAGCGAAAGGCCGATCCACAGGCCGTTCCACCGGAACGTGTCGAAGCCCCACAACGCCCAGCAGGTGCCGTAGGCCTCTCCAGTGGCGCTCAAGATGAAATACACGAGGACGATGGGCAGAAGCCCTTTCATCGAAAAGACCCAACGCAGCGGCCGAAGCGGGTTGAGCGCAGCCAGATCGATCTTCTGGCGGGCCGGCGTGTGAGACTCCGGCAGGACGAACAAAGCCAGCAGGAGATTGCAGGCGTTCAACACGGCGGCGGCGATGAAGGGGAGCCGCAACCAGGTGTCGCCGAGCAGCCCACCGAGAACCGGCCCGATGATGAAGCCGATGCCAAACATGGCGCTGAACAGGCCGAAGCGACGGGCTCGCTCGTCCTCGGGCGAAACGTCCGTGATGTAGGCCATTGCGACGGAGACATTGGCGCTGGTCAGGCCGGCAATGGCGCGGCCGAGGAACAGCATCCAAAGCTGCGGCGCGAACGCCATGACGACATAATTGAGCGCCGCGCCGCCCAAGGAAATGAGCAGCACGGGACGCCTGCCGAGGTTGTCGCTCAAAACGCCGAGCACGGGCGCGAAGATGAACTGCATGACCGCATAGAGCGCGGTCATGATCCCGATGTAGGGCGCGACATCCTGGGTGTGCGTCACGTCCTCAAGAAGTCGCGGGAGAATAGGGAAGATGAGGCCTATGCCTACGGCGTCGAGGCAGATTGCGGCAAAGATGACGACAAGGGGTTTGTTCATGACCTTCGGTCGATTACCAACACCAGCCTGCCGCGAACATGCCCGTGCTCACTGACGCGGTGCGCTTCTGAAATCTCGTCGAGTGGGTAGGTTCGCTCGACGGGAAGCCAAAAGCGCCCGGCTTCGATGAGCGCTCCTATTTCAGCAAGCGCGTGAAAGGCGTGGCCTTGAAAGCCGGTGCTGAAGCGCACCTTGTGTTGTTTCGCTCCGTCGCTGTCGGCGAGCGTCACGACGTTCTGCGGACCGCCGGCGAGCTCGATCAACGCGGGTAACACGCCACTTCCGGCGACGTCGAGCGCGGCGTCGACACCATCGGGCGCGAGGGCGCGAACGCGTTCGGTCATGCCTTCGCCATACGTCACGGGCTCTGCGCCGAGGAGGCGAAGGTAGTCGTGGTTGGCGGCACTGGCGGTGCCGATCACGCGCGCGCCGCGGGCGACGGCGAGTTGAACGGCGGTGCTGCCGATGCCACCTGCGGCGCCGTTGATGAGCAGTCCGGTTCCACGACCGACGTCGAGCTGGTCCAGGCTGCGCGTGGCCGTTTCGAGCGCGACGGGGAGGCCGGCGGCGTCGACGAAACCGAGGGATGGCGGGATCGGCGCCCGATAGGTCAGCAGCGCCAGTTGGGCCGCGCCGGCACCATCGTCGGAGACACCGAATACGCGGTCGCCGACAGCGACATCCGTAACACCTTCTCCGATCTCGTCGACGACGCCCGCCACGTCGCGGCCCGTCGTCTGCGGCAGCCCCGCGCCGAAGTCCAACAAGCCTTTGCGCAGCTTCCACTCGGTCGCATTGATGCCGGCGGCGTGCACGACAATCCGGATCTGTCCGGGACCGGGATGCGGGTCGGGAAGGTTCACGATCTCGAGGACCTCGGGGCCTCCGTACCGGCTGAATTGCGCTGCTTTCATCGTGTCCTCATCTTCGACGCGAGCTGTGCGCCCGCCCGGTTCCTGCTCAAAGCACTCAGTATCGTGGCTGCATGGACGCAAACTTGCCGGCGCGAGCCGAAGAATATATACTGGACACCAGTATGTACTCAGTATACTTATGGCGCGAGGAGGGAGCCCCGTCAATGCCGTCCAGCCGTCGCTCCCGCAAGCGCCTCGCCACGCGGCAAGCCATCTCCGACGCCGCCACGCTCCTCTTCATCGCGCGCGGCTTCGATCGCGTGACGGTGGACGAGATCGCGGCAGCCGCCGACGTCGGGCGGATGACGGTGTTCAATCACTTTCCCCGCAAGGAGGACATGTTCTTTGATCGCGACGAAGAGGGACGCGAGATACTGCGCGAAGCCTTGCGGCAGCGTGATCCGCAGGTCGCACCGATCGAGACATACCGTCTGCTCGCGCATCGGCTGATTGCGGAACAGAGCCCTGCCGTCGAATTTTCCGCCAGGAGCCAAAGCTTCATAGAGACGATCGAGGCCAGCGAGCCCCTCAAGGCTCGGGCCAGAGCAATACGAGACGAGCTGGCGCATGTCGTCACGGTGGCGCTGGCCGAATGCGTAGGGCGAAAGCCGGATGATCCCCTCGCCCACCTCGCGGCCGACCTGCTCTTGGCGACGTGGGCCGTGGCCTTCATCCAGGCTCACAGGACCTTTCGCCGGAGTCGCAATACAGGGGAAGCGAACGCTGTCTTTCTCGCGATTGTCGACACGGGAACCGTCGGCCTAAAAGCTGCGATGGCGGGAACGCCCTACGCTTGAGCCGCCAAAATTTAGGCCGCGCCTTCGCCAGGAACGGCTTCGATCTCTCAGCGGGCGCGCCTGGCGGACCATTCCATGCAGTCGGCGTAGGTCTTGTCGTAAACCTGAGCATGCACCGTCTCGTCGAAGCCCTGGCGGTCGGCATCGATCGCCCGTTCGGCGGCGACGCGCGTGCACCTGTCCCGGTTCGACTGCTCGGAGACCATCTCGGTGCGGTAGTTGACGACCGCCGCGGATGGGCCGGCCGGCGACGCGTCGTCCCTGCGCAGCGCCCCGCCTCCCGGCGGGCCATAGGACCAGTCGCTTTCGGCGCAGCCGCCCAGCAGCACCAGCAGTGAGACCATGACTATTCGAAGCACGCCATACCCCGATGCTGCCCGTGACCGCCAGACACCACCTTATGCCGGAACGCCACGGCGGCGAAGCTATTGCGGCCTCGCGCGCATTTATTTGGACATCTTCGCCGCACCCCCGATTGCCTGCTTGCGCGCCGCACTGCCCAAAAGTTCGGCTTGCAGGGCCGGGACAATTTCGACAAGACAGGCCCGACCTTTCCTTATTAGCGTCAAACCGGCGCAGCCACACCGGACGTCCTGCCTTGAACGCTTTCATCGACGCCCGCGCCATCCCGGCAGGCACGCTCCTCGAACCTGACCTTGCCATCGTCGGCGGCGGACCGGCCGGCATCACGCTGGCGATCGCGCTCGCCCACACGCCGCTCCGCGTGATGCTGTTCGAAAGCGGCGGGCTGGCATTCGATCCGGCAACCCAGGCGCTCTATGGCGGCGGCACGGAGGGGGTGCGCTACCTTACACTGGACGGCTCGCGCCTGCGTTATCTGGGCGGCAGCACGAACCACTGGGGCGGCTGGTGCCGGCCGCTCGATCCGATCGATTTCGAGAAGCGCGACTGGCTGCCCCATTCCGGCTGGCCGTTCGGCATCGGCGCGCTCGAGCCTCATTTCAAGCGCGCCCAAGCGCTGGTCGAGGCCGGCGCGTGGACCTACGACGCCGCGAGCCCGGCGATGAACGCGCTGGCGCCGATGCTCAATCTGGGGGACGGCGGCGTCTATACGAGCTGGTTCCAGTTCTCCAAGACGCGCGACAGCGTGCTGCCGACGCATTTCGGCGAACGCTATGCCGAAGACCTCAAGCGCATCGCCAACCTGAAGGTCTTCCTGCATGCCAATGTGACGGCGCTGAACCTGGCGGCGAATGCCGGTGCGCTCGAGACGCTGGACGTCGCGACGCTGGGCGGCCATCGCTTCAAGGTGCGGCCCAGGATGGCCGTGCTCGCGATGGGCGGCGTCGAGAATGCGCGGCTGATGCTGGCGTCGCGCGGCGTCGCGGCGGCCGGCGTCGGCAACCAGAACGACCTGGTCGGCCGCTTCTTCGCCGACAACCCCATCCCGCGCGACACCGCCACGCTGGTGAATTTCGCCGGCGACCTGCCGGGCTATTACTTCAACGGCACGCAGGCGAACGGCGCGATCCTGCGCGCCACCTTCGCGCCGACCGACGACTACAAGCGCGACCGCAAGGTGCTTGGCTCCCTGACCACCGTGGAGAATCCCATCGAGCTCGACGAGACCGACAAGGCGGCGATCGTCAGCGCCGCACTGGCGGTGGGCGCGGAGGCGAACTACGCCAAGGCGTTCTCGCTGGGCTGTGGGTTGGAGCTGGCGCCCGATCCGGAGCGGCGCCTGGTGCTGACGGGAGAGCGCGACGCGCTCGGCCTGCCGCGGCTCAAGCTGATCAACCGGGTGGGCGACGCGGATTTCGCACGCTACCGCGACACCATGAAGGAGCTGGGGCGGCAATTGCTCGCCGCCGGCAGCGGCATGATCCGGCTCAACTATCATACGCGCAAGCACTGGGAGGACGCGCTGGACTGGGGCGATCACCATCTCGGCACGACGCGGATGCACGTCGATCCCAAGCAGGGCGTGCTGGACGCGAACCTGAAGGTGCACGGCCTCGCCAATCTGTTCGTCGCGGGCAGCAGCGCGTTTCCGACCTATGGCGCGTCCAACCCGACGCTGAACCTGCTGGCGCTCACGCTGCGCCTGGCCCAGCATCTGCGCGGAGTCCCCAAGTGAGCGAGAAGGGATTCAGTCGGCGTGCGGTGACGATCGGCGGCGGCATCGCGGCGGCGCTGGGCATCGGCGCGCTCGGCATCACCGTGCCGCGGCTGCTGGCGCATCGCTATCGCCGCAGCCCCTATGACGACCTGTTGGCGCAGCTCGTCGACCGCGAGGCCGCTGTACGGCTGGGCCAGGCGTCGATCGCCGAGACCGGCCAGCCGCCAGACCCGCGCGGCCTGGCGCGGAACCTGCGGACGCGGCTGGAACGGCGCACGCTTGCCGAGGTGACGAATTCCGATCTTGCGCAAGGCAAGCTGCGCGAAGTCCGCGGCTGGGTGCTGCCTGAGACGCTGGTGCTGCTTTCAATCCTGGCCGCGACGCAGAGCTGACGCCGCCACCGGCTGCGCCGGGATCAGGCCGCGCAGGGAATTTCCCAGCAGCACCGCGTCCGCCGCGGCGAGGTCATCCGGCGTGAGCACAGCCTCCACGCATTGCCCGGTCTCGATCAACTCGCGGCGCAGGACGCCGTCGAGCAGGCCACTGGACAGCGGCGGGGTCACGAACGTGCCGGCGCGTCGCACGAAGATATTCGTTCGGCTGCCCTCGGTCAGCTCGCCGCGCTCGTTGAGGAACAGCGCCTCGTCGCAGCCGGTCGCTTCGGCCAAGCGAGCGTGCTCGTCATCGTAGACGGCGCGCCAAGTGGTCTTGTGGCGCAGGAGCGCGTCGGCGCTGTTCACGCGATGCGGCGAGAGCGCCCAGCGCCAGCGTGGCTGCGCCGGGCCGAGCGGCGCCGCGGTGCAGGCGAAGACGCCCTGCTCGTCCAGCGTCAGGCGCACACGCAACGGCTCGCGCGCCTGGCCCACCGTGGTCTCGAGCGCGGCAATGGCGGCGGCGCGGTCGAAGGACAGCGACAGGACCCTGGCCGAGTGCGCCATGCGCGCCAGATGGCGGTCGAGACGGACGAAGCCGGTCGCGTCATGGCGCAGCGTCTCGATCAGCCCGATGGGCCGGCGCACGCTGTCGAAATAGCGCGCCTTGAGCAGGCATTCGGCATACTCGCCCGCCGCGTTCGAATCCTGCACCACGGCACCGCCGATGCCGAGCGTGCCCTGCCCTTGCGTGACGGTGATGGTGCGGATCGCGACGTTGAAGCTTGCCGAGCCGTCCGGCGCGAAATGGCCGATGGCGCCGCAATAGAGTCCGCGTGGCGATTGCTCGAGCGCGCGGATGATCTCCATGGCGCGGATCTTGGGGGCGCCGGTGACCGAGCCGCAGGGGAAAAGCGCGCGGACGATCTGCTCGACGCCGGTCGCGGGCTTGAGCTGCGCGGTAACGGTCGAGACCATCGTATGCAGCGTGGGATAGGTCTCGACTGTGAAGAGATCGCGGACCGCGACGCTGCCGATCAGCGCGAGGCGGCCGACGTCGTTGCGCACCAGGTCGACGATCATCAGGTTCTCGGCACGGTCCTTGGGCGAGGCGGCGAGCGCGGCCTTGGCACGGACATCGGCGCGTTCGTCGGCGCCGCGCGGCGCGGTGCCCTTCATCGGCCGGGCGGTGATCGCGCCCTGCGCCGAGATCGCGAAGAACAATTCGGGCGAGAGGCTGAGGATCTGACGCTCGCCGTCGTCGATATAAGCGCCGTGCGCCGCCTGGGCGCGGTCGCGCAGGGCGAGATAAAGCGCCAGGGGATCGCCGGCGAAGGCGAAGCGCGAACGGAAGCTCAGATTGGCCTGATAGATGTCGCCGGCTTCGATATAGCGGTGCACGCGGTCGAAGCGCGCGGCATAGGCCGCCGCGTCCCATTCATGCGACAGCGGTCCAGCATAGGCACGGCCGGCCGCGGCAAGATCGGCGCGCGCAATCGCCCGCGGGGCGCCGAAGACGCCGAACCATAGCAGCGGCGCATCGCCCGGCGGTCCCAGCAGGGGCGCCAGATGCGGTTCGAGGACATAGCCGAGCTCATAGCCCAGCCAGCCGGCGACGTGATGGCCGGCGGCCAGCGCCGCCGTGACCGCGGCCAGGGCGGGCGCGACCTCATCCGGCCGGCGGGCTTGCAGGACGGCCTTCGGCGCCCCAAATCGCAGGAGGCGCTCCGCCCCAGGGGTCGCATCGTCCAGGATGACGGTCGGCCAGTTGTCCACTTATCGTCCTGTAGTTCGTAGGTTCCCGGACTTGATTTGCGGGGAATGCTCCCCACATCCTTACCAGACGTGGTGCCCTTCGGGGGCCGCACAGCAAAATCGGCCGCTCCCAAAGAGGGCCAAAGCCTATCCAAGGCCGCTTGAAGGAGGGCTTTGACGATGAACCGGAATGTCTACTTCAACAGCCCGTTTCTCCTGGGTTTCGAGCATCTGGAACGCCTGCTCGAACGCACCGCCAAGAGCGCCGGAGACGGGTATCCGCCCTATAACATCGAGCAGTCCGGCGAAGAGACGCTGCGCATCACCCTGGCGGTCGCCGGGTTCGCGCGCGACGAGCTGGCCGTGACCGTCGAGGGCCGCCAGCTGGTGATTCGCGGGCGGCAGGTCGAGGCCAACGACAAAACGTTCCTGCACCGCGGCATCGCGGCGCGGCAATTCCAGCGGGCCTTCGTGCTCGCCGAAGGGATCGAAGTTTCCGGTGCGGAGTTGGAACATGGGTTGCTCACCATCGAGCTGGCCCGCCCTGCCACGGAGAGCACGGTACGAACGATCGATATCCGGACGGATGCCGGGAAAACCAATGGGAAGGGCGACGGAGGTTTGTCATGAGCAATGAAGAAGAACTGAAGATCGACGACGGTGCACCCGCGTTCGGCGGCAGGCGCCTGACCTACATCAAGCCGACCGGCGACGAAGAGGCCCACCGCCTGGGCCTGATCCCTCCCGGGATCACGCTGCCGCCGGGCGTGAAGCTTTACGTTCTGCATGCCGTGGACGGCAGCGTGCTCGGTTACACCGACGCGTATGACAGCGCCTATGGCGCCGCGGTGCAGAACGAACTGACGCCAGTGTCCGTCCACTAGACCGGACGGACGGGTTCAACGGGAGAAGCCGGTGGCCGCAAGGCCGCCGGCTTTTTCTTTGTGCCCGGCGCCTATGCGTGAGATTCGGGCGCCGCAACTCCGCGGGCGGCAAGCAGGCGGTCGAAGTTCTGCCGCTCTAGCCGCTTGAACCATCCGGCGGCGTCCTCGCCGGTCAGCGCGGGATCGGGGTCGAGCCCGTCGGCGAGACGCTCGAGCTGGATGTTGTGCCACGCCAGCAGATGGAAAAGATTCACCTCGGGCGCTGCGACGCGCGCGATCTCGCCGGAGAGCAGCCGGGCCGGCGCGCGCGGATCGGCGATGAGCGGCCGGCCGAGACCGATGAGATCGAGCTCGCCCCTGCGCAGCGCATCCGCCATCACCGCGGCCGTGCGGAAGCCGCCTGTGACCATGACCGGCATGGTCGCGGCGGCACGGACCGCGCCCGCGAAGTCGAGGAAATAGGCTTCGCGCCGGAGCGTGCTGTCGCGGCGGCCATCGACGCCTTCGTCCTTCAGCGAGACGCCGACGATCTTGGGCTGTTCGAGCGAACCGCCGGACAGTTCGAGGAGATCGAGCGTCGAGTCGTTGAGCCATCCGACCAGCTCCAGGCATTCGGCATTGGTGAAGCCGCCCTTCTGGAAGTCGGAGGCGTTCAGCTTGATCGCGATCGGGAAGTCTGGGCCGACGGCGGCGCGGACGGCCGCGATGGTTTCAAGGAGGAGCCGCGCGCGATTCGCCAGCGAACCGCCCCAGCGGTCGGTGCGGCGGTTCGTGAGCGGGCTGAGGAATTGCGAGAACAGATAGCCATGCGCGGCATGCAGCGCGACGCCGGTGAAGCCGGCGGCGCGGACTTGGCGGGCGGAGAACGCGAACTGGCCGATCACATGCGCGATCTCGACCTGCGTCATCGGGCGCGGCGGCGCGAAGGCGTAGCCGGCACCGCGGACGACATCGATCTCGACGCGCGACGGCGCGAGCGGCTCGGGATTGATCGCGCTGTCGACCTGACGGCCGGTATGGGCGAGCTGGGCCCAGAAATGCACGCCGCCTTCCGTGCCGGCGGCAGCAAACCGCGCCAGCGCCGCGGCGCCGCCCGCGTCGTCGGCGACGACGTTGAGCGGCCGCTCGAGGTGCCAGCGGTCGACCTGGATATTGCCCGACAGCAGCAGGCCGGCGCCGGACGCGGCCCAACGCCGATACAGCGTTTCGAGACGGAGCGTCGCATGGTTCCGGGCATCGGCCATGCCTTCGCTCATCGCGGCCTTGGCGAGGCGGTTGGGCAGCGTGACGCCGCAAGGCAAGACGAGCGGCTGGGCAAGCGAATCGGACATGGCGGCTCCTGGCGCGGGGGATATTCACCTCGAAGTTCACATATGGCCGGGACCCAATAAATCCCGTACGATCGAAGATATTCATTTGGAAAACTCAATGATCGACCGGCTCGACGATTTCCGGCTGTTCGTGGCCATCGTCGAGCGCGGCTCGCTGACGGCGGCGGCACAGACGCTCGCGCTGTCGCCGGGCGCGGTCTCGCTGCGGCTGACGGCATTGGAGCGGGCCACCGAGACCCAGCTCCTGCGCCGCACCACGCGCCGGCTGCAGCTCACCGAGGCCGGCGACCGGTTCTATGAGACGGCGCGGCGCGTGCTGGGCGAGATCGACGATCTGTGCGAGAGCCTGGCGCAGGATCGCGGCACGCTGAAAGGGCCGGTGCGGGTGACCGCGCCGCTCGACCTGGGACGCAACCATGTCGCGCCGGCGCTCGACAGCTTCATCGCCGCGCATGCCGGGGTCTCGGCCAGCCTGATGCTGTCGGATACGACGCTCGACCTCAACCAGGCGGGGATCGACATCGCGATCCGCTATGGACGGCTGCCGGACAGCGGACTGCAGCTGCGGCGCATCTCGACCAATCGCCGTGTGCCGGTCGCGGCGCCGGCCTATCTCGACCGCGTCGGGCGGCCGGCGAAGCCCAACGACCTGCTGGCGATGAACTGCATGGCGCTGCTGCGCGGCGGCGGCCGGTTCGATCTCTGGCCGTTCGTCAGCGACGGCGTCGTCACGACGCTCAAAGTGTTCGGCGACCGCGCGGTGAACGACGGCGACCTGCTGCGGCGCTGGGCGATCGCGGGCAAGGGCGTCGTGCTGAAATCGGCCTGGGACGTGGCGGTGGATATCGAGGAAGGCCTGCTCGAACCGCTGCTGGTGGACGCCTGCCCGGCGGATGTCGACCTGCAGATCGTGCTGCCCGCGGCGCGGCAGAGACCGCGCCGGGTCGGGGCGCTGATCGGTCACCTGACGGCGATGCTGCGGGGGCTGGACGCGCGGCTCAGGCGGATCGGCCTGGCGCCGAGCGCCACGTCGCTGTGAGCGGCGTCAGGCCGCCTGGGCGCCGGCCGAACCGGTCGTATCGGTGAGGATGGCGTAGAGCGCTTCGGCGCTCTTGGCGGCGCGAAGCTTTTCCGTGGCCGGCTGGTTGCGCAGCAGGCGCGAGACGCGGGCCAGCGCCTTGAGATGATCGGCGCCCGCGCCTTCGGGCGCCAGCAGCATGAACACCAGATCGACCGGCTGGTTGTCGACCGCGTCGTAGTCGATCGGCGATTCGAGACGTGCGAAGACGCCGACGATATCCTTGAGATCCGGCAGACGACCATGCGGAATGGCGATGCCCTGGCCGACGCCGGTGGTGCCCAGGCGCTCGCGCTCCATCAGCGTCTCGAAGATCTTGCGCTCGGGCTGGCGCACCAGCGTCGCGGCGCGCGCCGCGAGCTCCTGCAGCAGCTGCTTCTTGCCCTGCACTTTGAGCGTGGCGATCACGGCGCCCGGCTGCAGCAGATCGGAGATGTTCATAGGCGACCTTCCCGATATCGCGTCAGGCGACGGCGCGCTTGCGCGCGGCGGCCTTGGCGTGATGGTTTTTCAGCTTGCGCTTGTACCGGCGCAGCTGGGATTCGATATGCACGAAGGCGGCGTCGAAAGCACGATGGGCGTCAGGCCCCTCGCCGTCCGACTTGACGATGGTCTTCGAATCGAGATGCAGCGTGCAGGCCACGCGGTAGAACGGGCCGTCATGGCTGAACACGACATGCGCGTCCGCGCCGCCGTCGAAATGCTTGGCGACTGTCTCTTCGAGACGCACCCGCACGCCGGCAGGCAGCGTCTCGCCGAGCTGGATCTGTTTGCCTGAAACCCGTACCCGCATGGCCTTCTTCTGTGCTGGCCTGAACGCGCTTTGCGTCACAATTGTTCCGCTTTTCGACACGCCCGGAGCGAGGGCGGCGGGTGTGTAGGCCGGGGATTTCCGAATGTCAATTCTTGCAATTGGTGAACGGCCGAAGGGCGCGATTCCCGAGCGCTGCGCGGCGCCGGCGATGTTTGCGCCGCGCCCCGGGCGTCGGCCGCAAGCGGCCGATCTAGGCGCTGTCGGTCAGCGGCAGGGTGAACGCGAAGCCGGCGCCGCCGTCCAGGCCGTCCACCAGCGAGATGCGGCCGCCATTCGCGGAGACCAGGACCTCGCAGATGGTGAGCCCGAGTCCCAAGCCGGTGCTCTTCGTCGTCAGGAAGGGCTGGAACAGCTTTCCACGCACCGCGCTGGTCAGGCCGGGGCCGCTGTCGCGCACCGTCACGCGCGCGCAGCCGACGTCGCTGCGTTCCGTGACGATCGAAAGCTCGCGCCTGGCGCGCCCGCGCATCGCCTCGACGCTGTTGCGGATGAGGTTGATGAGAATCTGCTGGACCTGGACCACGTCGATGGTGACGGGCGACAGCGTTTCGTCGAGATGCAGCGTCACTGTGATCTCCTCGTCGACGGCGGTGAAGTTCGCCATGGCGAGCGACCGGTGCACGACGGCCGCGAGGTTCTCCGAGGTCTTGACCCCTTCGCGCCGCTCCACGAAATTCCGCAAATTCCGGATGATGTCGCCGGCGCGCTTGGTCTGGTCCGCCGCCTTGTCGATCATCTGCGGCAGCAGCGACAACGCGTCGGGCTTGCCGGATTCGAGCGTCCGGCGGACCGCGGAAATATAGTTGGAGATCGCCGCGAGGGGCTGGTTCAGCTCATGCGCGATGGCCGCGGTCATCTGGCCCATGGCGTTCAGCCGCGTGACGCGCAGCAGCTCTGACTGCATCTCGTGCATGCGCAGATCCGCCGCATTGCGCTCCAGCAAAAGACGCTCCTTCTGCGCCAGCAGCGCCTCGGCCTCTTCGGCCGCATCGCGCAGACCTTGTCTGCGCTCGGCGGCGGCGGCGCCTTCGGCGAGGACATTGGCGAAGCCCGTCAGAAAGACGACATCGTCCCGGTCGAATTTGCGGGCGACCTCGCTGTCGACTTCCAGGACGCCCCACGGTCCATCGCGCCCCTTGATCAGCACGTCGACCGTCGCGACGATGCCATGCTCGGCGTAGAAAGACGGAAGCGCGAAGCTGTTGTTCGTCGAGACGTCTTCGAGGATGACCGGCTCGCCGGTGACGAACGCGCGTCCTTGGGTGGACGTCTCGTCGGCCGGCGATACGACATAGCCGACGACGTCTTTGTGCCAGCCGCAGCCGGCCACGACGAGAAGATCGTGCTCGGTCGTGCGGTATCGGCAGATTTTCGCGTAATGGGCATCGAGCCCCGCCGCACAAATCACGGCCGCCTGCATCAGTATTTTCTGGAGGTCGGATTCACCGAAGGCAAAGCTTCCGAAATCGGCCAGCGCCACCTGTTGCCGCAGCAATTTTTCCACGGTCTTCTGCGCCGCGACGGCGCGATACCCCGGGGAGTCCGATCCGTCGGCAGAAAGCGATGTCGAACGCATGTTCCAGCTTTCCTACGGGCGCCGTGACGGACAGGCGCGAACGATCCTGGCCGGAAGCATCCGAAGGCCGAATTCGGTAACGATTCAAATAAAACCAATATCGGGCATGGCGCAGTAAAGGTTATGGAAAGACAATCCAGCCAAATACAATCCGCATTGATAACTAATTAACGTAAATATAGTTTCACCGTCACGCAAACTATCTTCGTCTTTGCACGATATCGCCGCGCTTCTCAGCGATAGGCGGAAGCCTGGACGTCCTGCCCGGCCTTGAGGCGGCGGCGCTCGACCGAGGACGGGATGCGCATGGCCTCCCGGTATTTCGCAACGGTGCGGCGCGCGATATTCACGCCGTCCGCGGTCAGCAGCGAGACGATGCGGTCATCGGAGAGGATCTCGATCGCCTCCTCGTTCTGGATCATCTCCTTGATGCGGTCGCGCACCGCTTCGGCGGAATGAGCCTCGGCGCCGTTGATCGACTGGATCGAGGCGGTGAAGAAGTATTTGAGCTCGAACAGGCCGCGCGGCGTGGCGATGTACTTGTTCGAGGTGACGCGGCTGACGGTGGATTCGTGCATGCCGATCGCGTCGGCGACCGTGCGCAGATTGAGCGGCCGCAGATGGCGCACGCCATAGGTGAGGAAGCCGTCCTGCTGGCGCACGATCTCGGACGAGACCTTGAGGATGGTGCGGGCGCGCTGGTCGAGGCTTTTCACCAGCCAGTTGGCGGTGTTGAGGCATTCGGCGAGATAGGTCTTCGAATCCTTGTCGCGGGCGCCCTTGTTCACCTGTGCGTAGTAGCGCGTGTTGACGAGGAGGCGCGGCAGCGTGTCGGAGTTGAGCTCGATCGCCCAGCCGCCGTCGGAGGCGACGCGCACGAAGACGTCGGGGACGACGGGCTGCACGGGCTCGGACCCGAAGGCGAGGCCGGGCTTGGGCGTGAGGCCGCGGATCTCCGCGATCATGTCGCCGACGTCCTCGACATCGACGCCGCAGAGCTGCGACAGCGCGGAAAGATCGCGGCGGGCGACGAGGTCGAGCCGCGACAGCAGCGCGGCGATGGCGGGATCGTAGCGGTTCTGCGCCTTGAGCTGCAGCGCAAGGCATTCGGCGAGATCGCGGGCGCCGACGCCGACGGGATCGAAGCCCTGCAGCGTGCGCAGCACCTGCTCGGCCGTGGCAAGCTCGCAGCCCAGGCGCTGCGCCACCTCGGCGATGTCGGCGCGCAGATAGCCCGCCTCGTCCACCGAGTCGATCAGGGTGAGGCAGATCAGGCGCTTCTCCGGCGCGAGCGCGGCAATGCCGAGCTGGTCGAGGAGATGGTCCTTCAGCGTACCCCCATCGGCGAGCGTCGATTCGAGGAAATCCTCTTCACCCTCGAAGCTGTTGCCGGATTTGACGGTGGTCCAGTCGGTGAGCGGCGCGGCATCGCCCTGCGGCGGCGCCGGCTGCGGCGTGTCGCCGTCATACATGTTCTCGTGCGAGGCCGTGTCCATGTCGGCGACCTTGGAAAAGTCGTCGCGGGCGAGTTCGGTGTCGAGGCTCTCGGATTTCGCGGCCGGCTCGACGGTCTCGCGCTCGCCATCGGCGGCGGCCGGACCGTCGTCGCGCTCCAGCAGCGGGTTGCGCTCGAGCTCCTGCTCGCAATATTCGGCGAGCTCGACGTTGGACAATTGCAGCAGCTTGATCGCCTGCTGCAGCTGCGGCGTCATGACAAGGCCCTGGCCCTGCCGGATCTCCAGTCTTTGTCCTACGCCAGCCATGTTCCTGCCCCCGGAGCCATGGTTACAAAGAGAACCTTTCGCCCAGATAAACGCGGCGGACGTCGCGGTCGCCGACGATCTCGGACGGCGTGCCTTCCTTCAGGACGACGCCATCATGCAGGATATAGGCACGGTCGATGATCTCCAGCGCGTCGCGGACATTGTGGTCGGTGATCAGCACGCCGATGCCGCGGTCCTTCAGATGCACCACCAGGGCGCGGATGTCGGCGACGGCGATGGGATCGATGCCGGCCAGCGGTTCGTCGAGCAGGATGTAGGACGGGTGCGTGGCGAGGGCGCGGGCGATCTCGACCCGGCGGCGCTCGCCGCCCGACAGCGCGATGGCCGGGGTGTGGCGGACATGGCTGACGCCGAACTCAGCGAGCAGCTCCTCGACCATGGCATTGAGGCGGTTGGCGTCGGGCTCGATCAGCTCGGCAGCAGCGCGGATGTTCTGTTCGGCGGTGAGGCCGCGGAAGATCGAGGCCTCCTGCGGCAGGTATCCGATGCCCAGGCGCGCGCGACGGTACATCGGCATGCGCGTCACGTCGGTGCCGTCGACCTCGATCGTGCCGGCATCGGCTGGGATGAGGCCGGAGATCATGTAGAAGCAGGTCGTCTTGCCGGCGCCGTTGGGGCCGAGCAAGCCGACGACCTCGCCGCGCTTCAGATTGATGGTCACCGAGCGCACGACCGGGCGGCGGTTGTAGGCCTTGGCGAGGCGCGTGGCGACGAGCCCCTTGCCGCCCGCGATCACGCGGGGGCGTGCGGCAATATCTGCCGGGCTGTCGGTGCTGGCGTCGCTCATGGCAAAAACCATGCCCGTTCGTGTTTAAGGAAGGGTGAAGCCATTCACTTTCCTCCCGATTGCGGCGGCGGGGTGAAGACGCCCTGCACGCGGCCGCCGCCGCCATGCGTGCCGGCAACGCCGCTGCCGCCGCCCAATTGCGCAACGCCGGTGACGAGGTTCACCGTGAGCTGCTGGCCGCGCATGACGTTCTTCTCCTTGGTCAGCACGACATGGCCGGTGAGCGTGACGAGGCGCGGCGCGACATCGTAGACGCCGGCATCGCCGGTCGCGGTGCCCGAAGTCGAGATCACCACGACATTGCCGTTGGCGTAGATCTTGTTCGGCTTGTTGGCGATGACGTTGATGCGTACCGTGTTGGCGCGCATCTTGATGTCGCCCTGGGTGATGACGACGTTGCCCGTATAGGTCCCGGTGATCGTGCCGGCGGCGCCGCCATCGGGATTCTTCTCCGCCATGAAGTGATCGGCGGCGACGTTGATCGGCTGGTTGGCGTCGTGGTGATCCAGCAAGGGCGTCGTGGTGGCCGCCTGCGCGGCGCCGCAAAGGCCGAGAATCGCGAACAGCAGGACACGCGTCATTTGGTTTTCGCCTCGTCGGGATAGATCATCATCTGGACATGGCCGTTGAGCACGAGCTGGCTGGTCTCCCGGTCGATCTCGAAGCTGTCGGCGCGCAGCGTGCCGGCCGGCCCCTGGCCGGTGACCGGGGCGGGACCCTTGAAGATACCCCGCTTCAGATCGACATCGGCGCGCGACGTGTGCAGCTCATAGCCGTCGTCGGAATAGATCGCGATTCCGCCGCCGAGCGCCAGCGCGCCCTTGTCCATGTCGACGAAGCCGTGCACCGCGGTGGCGTTGAGCCAGCGGCCCTTGTCGAGCGTCAGGTCGGCCTGCACCGTCCTCAGCGTGGCGCGGCGCATATTGGCGGGGTCCTGGACCGCGGCCTCGGCGGTGATGAGGAAGGGGTGGCCCCGCTTGTCGACGCCGGTGAGGCGCGGCTTGGTCATGGTCAGGTCGTTGTTGATGATGCCGACGGTCTGGGTGGCGAGCGACAGCTTCTCGGACTGTCGCGGCACCAGCGAATAAGCGATGACCGCGGCGATCAGAAGGCCGGCGGCGATCGGCAGCACCCGCTTCATCACCATCACGAAGCGCGAATAGCGCAGCGCGTTCATCGCGGTGTCGCGGGTACGGGCGGTCCAGTCGCGGTTCGGCCGCGCGGGCTTGGCCGTGATCGGCTCCGCCACCGCTTCGCTCGCGCCGCTCCGCCGTGTCATGTCAGGAAAGGCCTGCCCGCAGGATGTCGTGCACGCTGAGGAAGCCGACCGGCCGGCGGTCCGGGCCCTTGGGATCGACGACGAACAGATACGTGACCTTCGGCGGGGTGGCGTTCATGAAGGTCAGCGCCTCGGAGGCGAGGATGTCGGGCGAGACGGTCTTGGGATTCGCCGTCATGACGTCGCGCGCCAGCTTGTCGAGCAGTCCGGTCTCCATGTGGCGGCGCAGGTCGCCGTCGGAGACGATGCCGACCAGCGCGCCCTTCTTGTCGACCACGCCGGCATAGCCCGCGATGCCGAACTTGGCGGAGGTCATGGTCATGATCACGTCGCGCATCGCGGTCTCCGGCGAGACCAGCGGCAGCTCCTCACCCTTGTGCATGATGTCGCTCACCCGGATCAGCTTCTTGCCCAGCGCGCCGCCGGGATGGAAGTCGCGATACTGGTCGGCGGAGAAGCCGCGCCGCTCCATCAGCGCAACGGCGAGCGCATCGCCGAGGGTGAGCATCATGGTGGTCGAGGTCGTCGGCGCGAGGCCCATCGGACACGCCTCCTGCGCCTTGGGCAGCAGCAGCATGATGTCGGAGGCTTGCAGCAGCCTGGAGTCGGCATTGTTCGCCATGCCGATCAGCGGAATGGAAAGCCGCTTGCCATAGGTGATGAGATCGGCGAGCTCGGCGGTCTCGCCCGAATTCGACAGCATCAGCAGCGCGTCGGCGCGGGTCACCATGCCGAGATCGCCATGGCTGGCCTCGGCGGGATGCAGGAAGAGCGCCGGCGTGCCGGTGGAGGCGAGGGTGGCGGCGAGCTTGCGCGCGATGTGGCCGGACTTGCCCATGCCGCTGACGATGACGCGGCCGCTGACCCCGAGGATCGCGTCGATGGCGCGCGAGAACTCGCCGTTCAGCGTCTCGCCGAGGACGGTGATGGCGTCGCTGGCATGGCGCAGGACGCGGCGTGCGGCCGCGAGATCGCGCGCCTTGGTGGCGGCCGGACGTACGGCCTTGATCTTGGCGGAAGCCATGCAGCCCCTTGTTTTTGTTGATCGTTCCTACGAACGCGCCAAACCGATCGCGCTTGTAAGCGAAATTCGTGCCAAATGTGTCCCAGCGGCGGCGGCGGCGCAAGTTACTTTATTGCGGTGCGGTAAATGGGGGATTTACCTAAGAAGCGAGTGCCGCCGTTTTCCGCCCCCGTGGTTGCGGGGGGAGGAAAGGATCGCTGCTTCAGTGCGCAAAGATGTCCACGTCTTCCCAGCCGGCGAGATCGAGTTCGGCGCGGGAGGGGAGGAACTCGAAGCACGCCTTCGCCAGTTCGGTGCGGTGCTCGCGCGCCAGCATGCCGTCCAGCGCCTCCTTCAGCTTGTGCAGGAAGGCGACGTCGTTGGCGGCATAGGCGAGCTGCTTCTCGGTCAGCGTGGGCGCGCCCCAGTCGGAGCTCTGCTGCTCCTTGGACAGGTCGACGCCGAGCAGTTCCTTCACGAGGTCCTTCAGGCCGTGCTTGTCCGTATACGTCCGAACCAGCTTGGAGGCGATCTTGGTGCAGTAGATCGGCGCGGTGACGACGCCGAGATAGCGCCGGAACATCGCCACGTCGAAGCGCGCGAAGTGGAAGAGCTTGGTGACCTTCGGATCGGCCAGCATCTTCCTGAGGTTCGGCGCGGCGTAGTCGTTCGGCGCGAACTGCACCGCGTGGCAGACATTGTCGCCGGAGGAGAGCTGGACGAGGCAGAGCCGGTCGCGGAAGGGATTGAGGCCGAGCGTCTCGCTGTCGATGGCGACCAGGGGACCGAGATCGAGCGTGGCGGGCAGATCGCCCTTGTGGAGCTTGATTTTCATCGAACCGTCTTACAGCAAATCCGCATCCAGGCCCAAGCGTGCCGTCTCAGCGGGGTTGCGCGGCGAACAGGCGCCAATAGAGCACGGTCACGGGGATTGTCGCGATCTCGGCCGCGAGCAGCGCGAAACGGGCGCCGATCCGGTCCGCCAGCCAGCCGATGGCGAAGACCGCGACGGCGAACAGGATGTTCCCGCCCAGCGAGATCAGCGAGGCCATGGTGGCGCGCTGGGCGTCGGTGAAGGATCGTTGCATCAGGCTGCCCTGCGCGACCATGGCGGGGCCGAAGGCCAGCGAGGCGAGCGAGACGATGGCCGGGCTGGCGATGGTCGGGAGCGCGGTCGCGGCGATGCCGCCGGCGAGGCTCGAATAGCTCGCCACCAGCAGGACGCGCAACTCGCCGAAGCGGCGATTGATGGCGCCACCCAGCCGGAAGCCGAGTGCGCCGAAGCCATGGACCAGCGCGCCCGCAAGGCCGAGCGCCCAGGCCGGCCAGAACAGCGCGAAGAAGGCGGGATGGAACATGTGCTTGGCCTCGCCCAGCGCGAAGCCGAGCATCGCGGCGAAGCTCAGGCGGCGCAGCCGCGCGTCGCGCGCGAAGGCCCCGAGCGCCTCGCGCAGATGCGTAAAGACGTTGGTGGGAATCGTGTCGCTGTGCCGTGCAGGCTCTGCAAGCAGGAGCGCGAAGCCCAGGCCGGCGACCGCCGGCGCCAGCGTCAGAGCGAACATCGCGCGCAACGGCAGGAAAGGCAGCGCCGCCATCGCGGCCAGCGCGGAGATCGCGAGCGCGAGCTGGAACATCGCGCTGACACGGCCTTGCCATTCGGCGAATTCGCCCTCACCGCCCTCGCTCTTCAGCGTGTCGTAGAGATAGGCGGCGTTGTTGCCGCTGAACAGCGAGAAGGCGAGGCCCTCGACCGCCGCGCCCAAGGCCAGCACGGCGAAATCCCGTCCGAAGGCGTAGAGCGCGATGGAGAGGACGGACGCGGCCTGCCCCAGCACCAGGGTGAGGCGGCGGCCGATGAAATCGGAGAACATACCGGTGGGCACTTCGAGCGCCGACCACGCGATCTTGGCGATGGCGAAAAGCAGCGTCGCCAGCGCGAGCGAGCCGGTGACGTCCGCGAAATACACCACCATCACGGGCGCGTAGAGGCGGAAATCGTTGCAGAAGCTGAAGGCGCTCAGCAGGCGAAGATTGCGACGCGTCCCCGGGCTCAGCGCCCCGTTCACGGGCGCACCAGCGTATAGCGCTGGCGCGTGCCGCCTTCGGGGCCTTGCGGCAGCATCGCGCCGGGCACGAAGCCGTGACTTTCATAAAGGCGGCGCGCGGCGCGTCCCGCCGGATTGTCCGCGCCGAAGGTCGCGAGCGAGATCGTGCAGGGGCCGGGCCAGAGCGCGAGGACGTGGCGCAGCAGCGCCGCGCCGATGCCCTGCCCGCGCGCCGGCGAGGTCACGGCGAGCCAGCGGATCCAGTTGTCGGGCGCCGCGCCGCCCAGAAGGATCCCGCCCAGCACGGCGCCCGCCGGGCCGCGGACGCAGAAGGCGGAGCGTCGCGCGATGTTGTTCCGGAGCGTGACGTCGAACATGGGCATCGGGCCGAACAGCGGCTCGACCTCTCGCACCAGCGCGAGCCACGATTCGATATCGGTTTCGGCGGCGGGCGCGGGCGTCATAGGGCAGTGGTGGCGCGCCGCCACCCTTTCGTCAACGCCGTCAGCCGCCCTCGCCGGTCACCGGCGTCCAACTCGGCGGATCGCTGGCGGGAAAGCTCTCATCGGAGCTTTCGTCGACCGGATCGGGACGGCGGCGCGGCGCGGTCTTACGGGCCGGCACCGTCTTGCCCCGGCGCACCGGTTTCGCTTTCGCGGCCGGCTTGCGCTTCGCGGCGACCTTGCGCTTCGCGGGGGCTTTGCGCTTCGCCTTGGACGCGACCTTGGCGGCCTTCTTCGCTGAGCGCTTTTTCTTCCTGGCGGCCATGATCCATCCCATGCGTGCGGCGGCGCGATGCTATGGTATGAGGCTCGAGACACGCAACGGCCGCCCCCTTCATGATCGCACTCCTTCTCGCGCCGGCCGCCTTCGGCGCGACCATGCTCGGCGGCCTAGTGGCGCTGCGTCTGCGGGACCGGCTGCACCTAATCCTCGGCTTCAGCGCCGGCGCGGTGGTGGGCGTGGCGTTCTTCGATCTCATGCCGGAAGCGCTCAAGCTGACGCCCGGCATGCCGACGACGACGATGCTGTATGTCGCCGGGGGCTTCCTCTTCTATCTGCTGCTCGACCGGCTGGCGCTGCTGCATGGACAGGCGGACGGCGATGGGCACGATCACGAGCATGGCCATGGCGCACCGCGCAGCGGCCTGGGCGCGGTCACGCTGGTGGCGCACAGCGTGTTCGACGGCATGGCGATCGGCTTCGCGTTCCAGGTCTCCAACGCCATCGGCTTCGGGGTGGCGCTGGCGGTGCTGACGCATGACTTCTCGGACGGCATCAACACGATGAACGTGGTGCTGAAGAACGGCGGCACGCGGGCCATGGGCCTGCGCTGGCTGCTGGCGGATTCCCTCGCGCCGGCGGCCGGCATCGGCGTCACCGCCTTCGTGCACCTGCCGCCCGGCGTGTTCGGAACGGTGATTGCAGCCTTCGCCGGGCTCTTCCTCTATCTCGGCGCCAGCGACCTGGTGCCGGAGAGCCATCACGCGCACCCCAAATTCCTCACCACCGCGATGACCCTGGCCGGCGCGGCGCTGGTCTATGCGGTCAGCGTCTGGACGGCGTGAGGCGCGGCCCGCGGCATCATATGGTGGCGGCAGGCCGCGCCGGTTTCACCATGCGATCGTGTAGCTCGCGAGCGTCTTGAAATTGCGCCCCGGGGCGCTGACGCCAGCCTGGTAGGGCGTGTAATTCGCGTCGGTCACGTTGTCGACGCCCGCATCGATGCGCACGCCGCGCAACGCGCCGCCCAGGATGTCGTCGCCCGGCGCCCAGGTCGCGTAGAGATCGAGCAGCGTGTAGCCCTTGCGGCTCTCGGTCGAGGGATCGTTGCTCGCCGGGTCGTAGCTCTTGTCGAAGTCGCCCGCGAATTGCAGCCGCGCATTGAAGCTGGCGTCGACCTCCGGGACCTTGACGGTGCCGATGACGGTGACGATGTCCGGCATCAGGGACGCAAGGTCGAACGCGGTGCCGCGTTCATGACCGGTGACATGGCCGTAGTCGAGCTGGAGCCGCAGCCGGTCGGTGTCGTACAGTGCTTCGAGTTCGGTGCCCTGCAGCTCGGCGTCGACGTTGATCGCGGTCGTCGATCCGACATTGCAGCCGACGAGGAAGGTCGGCGGCGTGAAGCAGCCGGCCGTATAGAAAGTCGGCGGCACGAAGACGCTCAGATTGATGTAGTCGTCGACGCTCTGGCTCCAGTAGGACGCCTTCACCCGCAGCGCGTCGCCCGACGCCAGAAGATCGTCGAACACGAGCCCGGCGCCCGCTTCCCAGTATTTGGAGGTCTCCGGCTTCAGGTTTGGGTTGGGCACGAAATTGTTCGCCACCGAGACACCGGGCAGGATCGGATGCGGCACGGTGAAATGCTCACCGGTGAGGTACAATTCGTTGATCCCGGGAGCGCGGAAGGCCTTGCCGACATTGCCGAAGACGAACAGCCAGTCGACCGGCGCATAGGTCGCGGCGAATTTCGGCGAGACCGCCGTCCGGCTGGTGTCGGGATTGCCGGTGGACGAGGTGCTGTAGGAATCGTAGCGCACCGCCGGGATCAGGGTGAGCTTGCCGGGCGCGCCCAGCGGCTGGTCGATGTTCGCCTCGACCTGCGCGAAGACGCCCCAGAACGCGTCCTTGCCGTTGGGCACGCCGGAACGCACGCCTCCGGCGCCGAGCGTGTCGCGGCCGACCTGGTCGTCCTGATACCACTCGCCGCCGACCGTGAAGAGGCCCGAGACGTTGGCGAAGGCGAAGGGCGTGCGGTTGTCGACGCTGAAACCGTCGGTCTTGATGTCGCGCAGCGTGCGTTCCAGCGTAACCGGATCGACCTCCTGCACCGAACTCTGCACGTGGTAGGGCGTCAGATGCAGGTCTACCAGGCCGTCGGCGCCCGCCGGCTTCCAGTCGATCTCGCCGGAGAATTGCTGCGAGACGATCGTCTTGTCGACCGGCGCGCCGGTGGTGAGGCCCTGCCCGTCATCGGGCTCGACCGCGTCGTTCTTGAAACCCTGATAGGTGACCTTGGCGGTGAGCCCGTCGCCGAAATCGTAGCCCGCCTTGGCGAAGCCGGTGACGATGTCGTCGTCGGCCGGCAGGCTCGCACCCGAGCCGAGCTTGATGTCGCCGGAGGAGCGCTCGCCTATGCTGCCGACGAAATCGAAATCGCCGATATGGGTGAAGCCGGTCGCGGTGCGCAGGAATTCCGCATCGACGTCCTGATAGCCGAAGGCCGCGCGCAGGCCGGCGGTCTGGCCGGGTGCCAGCAGGTCGGACGCGTCTGCGGTGCGGAATGCCAACACGCCGCCGAGCGCGCCCGAGCCGTACAGGGCCGAGGCCGGGCCACGCACCACTTCCACGGCAGTGAGCAGCGCCGGATCGAGGAAGAAGCGGCCGTCATGGCCGGAGGTCCACGCCTGGCGCACGCCGTCGACGAGGATCAGGACGTCCTGGCCGCCGAGGCCACGGATGTTGGGGCTCTCGCCGGTCCGGCGCGGCCCGCCCACGAACTGGACGTTGGGCATGTTGTCGACGAGGTCGGCGATCGTCGACGGAATCGATGCGGCGATCTGATCCGGCCCCAGCACGTCGACCATGCCGGGATAGTCGGTCGCAGAGGTCGGATTGCGCGTCGCGCTCACCGTCACCGTCTCGACCAGGGCGAGCTTGGTGGATGGTGCGCTGGCCGGCGCGTCCTGCGCCGCAGCCATCGCCCCCAAAGCCGCAAGACACACTGAAGCCAGCGCCAATTGGCGAACCGCACGCATGAAAGAAACCCCTTCGAAATGGCGGCACAGCGGCCGCGCTTGACTGCAAATGACTCTCAAGTGCATATGGTCATCACACTTATGCAATTGCGAGTCAATCGCAAAAATAGGAGAGGCCCATGAGCGAGGCGGGAATACGGTCGAGAGAAGACGCGCATCTTTCAAGCGCGGCGCTGCGGCAGGCGTGGAGCGATCTCAGCGACCGGTCCGCCGGCCGGTTGCGGTCGCGCGATGCCGCGGCGCGACTGGGTGTCAGCGAAGGCGAACTGATCGCGAGCCTGGTCGGCGACAGCGCGACGCGGCTGCGCACGGATGGTGCGGCGATCATCCGGGAGGTGCCCGCACTGGGGCCGGTGATGGCGCTGACCCGCAACGCGCATTGCGTGCACGAGAAGATCGGGCCTTATCTCGACGTCAGCATCGAGGCGGCGCATGGCCTGGTGCTCGGCGAGCTGATCGACCTGCGGCTCTTTCCGTCGCGCTGGCATCACACCTTTGCGGTGATCGACGAGACCGAGGACGGGCCGCGCCGCTCGCTCCAGGTCTTCGACGCGGACGGCACCGCGGTCCACAAGATCTACCAGAAGCCCGCGACCGACGTCGCGGCGTTCGACCGCCTGATTTCGCAATGGCGCGCCGAGGACCAGTCGCCGGTGCTGCAGCCCGTCGCCATCGCGGCGCCCAAGGCCGACCGGCCCGACAGCGAGATCGACGTCGAGGGCCTGCGCCGCGCCTGGAGCGCACTGGAAGACACGCACGAGTTCTTCGGCATGCTGCGCAAGCACGGCACCGGCCGTCTCCAGGCGCTGCGGCTCGCCGGCCCGCAATTCGCGCAGCCGGTAACGACGGACAGCCTCGCGCGCACGCTGGAGACCGCGCGCGACGCGGCGACGCCCATCATGGTGTTCGTCGGCAATCCCGGCTGCATCCAGATCCATAGCGGCCCGGTGACCACCCTCAAGCGCATGGGGCCGTGGTTCAACGTGCTGGATCCGACCTTCAACCTGCATCTGCGCGAGGACGCGATCGCGAGCGCCTGGGTGGTGCGCAAGCCGACGCGCGACGGCGACGTGACGTCGCTGGAGCTGTTCGACAAGGACGGCTTCTGCTTTGCGCAGCTGTTCGGCGTGCGCAAGCCGGGCAAGCCGGAGCTCGAGGCGTGGCGCGCGGTTCTCGCGATCCTGCCGGGGCTGCTATGACACGCCTGTTGAGGCTCGCGGCGGCGCTTTGCGTGCTGGCGCTTCCGGCGCAGGCCGCACAACGCGTCGTCGCCCTGGGCGGCGACGTGACGGAGATCGTCTATGCGCTGGGGCTCGGCGACCGGCTGGTCTGCGACGACCAGACGTCGCTGTATCCGGCGGCAGCGACCAAGCTTCCGCAGGTCGGCTATCTGCGCACCCTCGCGGCGGAGGGCGTGTTGTCCTGCAAGCCGGACCTGGTCATCGCCTCGCAGGATGCCGGGCCGGCGGCGGCGATGGCGCAGTTGGACGGCTCCGGCATACGCATCGTCCATGTGACCAGCGCGCATGCGCCGGACGCGGTGCTCGTCAAGATCGCCACGATCGCCGAGGCGCTCAACGCGCCGGCGCAAGGGCGCGCATTGCAGGCGCGCTTTCGCGCCGACATGGCGGCGGTGACGGCGCGGCTTGCCGCCTACAAGGATCGCCCGCGCGTGGTATTCCTGATGGCGCAGGGTCCGGGCGGTGCGATGGCGGCCGGGCGCGACACAGCTGCAGACATCATGCTCACGCTGGCGCGGGGACAGAACGTCGCCGGCGCATTCTCCGGCTACAAGCCGCTGACGCCGGAAGCCGCCATCGCGCTGAAGCCCGATGTGATCGTGATCGCCGATCATGCGATCAAGATGCTCGGCGGCATGGAGGCGCTTCGGGCACGGCCGGAGATCGCGATGACGCCGGCCGGCAAGTCCGGACGGATCGTCGCGATGGACGCGCTCCTGCTGCTGGGGTTCGGGCCGCGCACGCCCGAAGCGCTGGCGACGCTGGCGGATGCGCTGCATGGCAAGAGCCGGATCGCGGCGCCGTGAGCGCGATCTCCGCCGTGGCCTTCGATCCGCTGCGCGATCCCTTGCGGCTGCGGCGGCATCTCATCCTTGGCGGGCTTGTCGCCCTCTTGGTCGTGGCCTGCCTCGCGGCGAGCACGATCGGCGCGCTCGACATCCCGCTGTCGCATGTCGTCGCGGCGCTGGCCGGCCGGGCGGGATGGGATCTGGGCGTTCCCGTCGCGCCGTTCGAGGATGCCGCGCTGTTCAGCATCCGCCTGCCACGGGTGGCCCTCGGCCTGGGGGTCGGCATGACGCTCGGGGTAGCGGGCGCCGCGCTGCAAGCGCTGTTCCGCAATCCGCTGGCGGACCCGGGACTGATCGGCGTGTCGGGGGGCGCGGCCTGCGGTGCGGTGGGCTGGATCGTACTGGGCGCCTCGGCGCCGGCCTGGGCGAATGGTGCCATCGCGATGCCGCTGGCGGCGTTCGCGGCCGGGCTCGCCGCGACGATCGGCGTCTATCTCATCGGGCGCAGCCGCAGCCGCACCGATATCGCGACGCTTCTGCTGGCCGGCCTGGCGATGAACGCGCTGACGACGGCGATCGTCGGCTACCTCACCTTCCTGGGTACGGATGCACAGCTGCGTGCCCTCACTTTCTGGCTGCTGGGCGGACTTGGCGGTGCGACCTGGGGGCAGATCTGGCCGGTGCTGCTGCTGATGGCCGGCGCCCTGTCCGGCTTCGCGGTCCTGGCGCGCGGCTATGACGTGCTGGCGCTGGGCGAGAGCGCGGCCGGGCATCTCGGGCTGCGGGTGGAGATCCTGCGGCGCGCCACCATCGTGCTGGTCGCGCTCGGGGTGGGCGCCGGCGTGGCGCTGACCGGCATCATCGGCTTCGTCGGATTGGCGGCGCCGCATCTGGTGCGGCTGATGGGCGGCGCGGCGCACCGCTTCGTGCTGCCCGCCGCCGCGCTGATGGGCGCGCTGCTGGTGGTCTCGGCCGACCTGTTCGCGCGGATCGCGGTGATGCCGGCCGAGCTGCCCGTGGGCGTCGTGACCAGCGCGCTGGGCGCGCCGTTCTTCATCTGGCTGCTGCGCCGCCGCCTGGGAGAGACCGCGCCATGACGGCAGGACTGGCGGCGCACGGCCTCGTCGTCACCGCGGGCGGACGGCGCATCCTGGACGGCGTCGACGCCGAGGTGCCGCCCGGCCGCGTCACCGCCGTGGTCGGGCCCAATGGCGCGGGCAAGTCGACGCTGCTGAAGGTCCTGTCAGGCGATCTCGCGCCGCGCGCCGGCGACGTCACGCTGAACGGCAGGCCGTTGCGCGGCTGGAGCGCGGAAGAGATGGCGCTGCAGCGCGCCGTGCTGCCGCAGGCGCCGGAGCTCGCTTTCTCCTTCCGCGCCTGGGACGTGGTGGAGCTGGGGCGCCATCCCCATCGCGGGCGCGCGACGCCGGACGAGGACCGCAGCGCCGTCCGCGGCGCGATGGACGCAACCGAAATCGCCGCGCTGGCGGGGCGCGACTGCCGCACGCTGTCGGGCGGCGAGATGCACCGCACGCATTATGCGCGCACCCTGGCACAGATCTGGACGCCGCTCGCCGACGGCCGCGCCCGGATGCTGCTGCTCGACGAGCCGACCGCGAGCCTGGATCTCTTTCACCAGCACGCGATCCTGGCGAAAGCCCGCAGCATCGCGCGCGCCGGGGCGGGCGTGCTCGCCGTCCTGCACGATCTCAATCTCGCCGCGGCCTATGCCGACCGCCTGATCGTGCTGGCGAATGGCCGGGTCGATGCCGCCGGCGCGCCGGCGGTGGTGCTGACGGCGGAACGCATCACCCGCATCTGGCGGGTGGACTGCGCCGTCGCCGCAGACGGCGATACCGTTCAGGTCCTGGTCAAGCCGCGGCCGCCGGAACGCGTCTAGGCCATTCGCCGCCGGACCCGACAACGGCTATCATCCCGCGCCGCAGCCGTCAGGGATGACCGATGAAGATCCGCGCGTTGAAGCTTGGCGCCGTCCTGGCGGTCCTGACGGCGGGCTCGCTCGCCGCCACGGCGACGGATCCCCTGGCGCCCATCGGGGCGCCGCCGAAGCCGTCTGCGGCTCCGGTCCAGCCGGTCACCGAGACGCTGTGGGGCCGCAAGGTCACCGACGATTACCGCTATATGGAGGCGCTCGACCCGCAGACGATCGCCTGGATGAAGGCGCAAGGCGGATATACACGGTCGATCCTCGACGGCATCGCGCCGCGCGACGCGCTGGCGCGGACGATCGCCGCCTTCACCGGCAGCTTCGGCTTCGTCCAGGGTTATGTGCGCTTCGGCGGCCGCGCGTTCTATGAGGAGCGCAGGCCGGGCTCGGACAATTTCGACCTGATGGTCCGCGACGACAAGGGCACGCGCAAGATCATAGACGTCGCCGCGCTGCGCGCCGCGCATGACGGCAAACCCTTCGCGATCAACTATTTCCTCGCCTCGCCGGACGGCAATCTGGTGGCGGCGGGCGTCTCCGAAGGCGGTTCGGAAGACGCATCCATCGCGGTCTATGACGCGGCGACCGGCCAGCAGGTGGCCGGACCGGTCGACCGCGCCCAGTTCGGCGCCACGACCTGGTCGAAGGATTCCAAGAGGCTCTTTTTCATCCGGCTCAAGACGCTCGGCGCCGGCGATCCGGGAACGGAGCGCTACCGCGATGCGTCGCTGGTCTCCTGGGACCTCAAATCCGAACCGGTCGCCATCCTGGGGTCCAAGGTCGGGCATGGGCCGGCCTTCGGACCCGACGAGACGCCCGCCCTCGGGATCGTCCCCAACGGGCCGATGGCCGTGGCGCTGTCGATCAACGGCGTGCAGAACGAGCAGGCGCTGTGGATCGCGCCGGCCGATCGGGCCGACGATCCCAAAGCGGACTGGAAGCCCTTCGTCACACGCGCCGACGACGTCAACGGCTTCGATGCGAGCGGCGACCGCCTCTATCTGCTGTCGCACAAGGATGCGCCGACCTTCAAAGTGCTCTCGGTGAAGGCCGGCGAACCGCTGTCCGCCGCCACGGTGCTGATCCCCGCCCAGCCCGACCGGGTGATCGATTCGGTCCGCGCCGCATCGGATGCGCTCTATGTCCTGGCGCGCAAGGGCGCCTATTCGCTGCTGCTGCGGATTCCCGACGGCGCGGGCGCGATCGAGGAGATCGCGCTGCCCTTCAAGGGCCACGTCGCGGAAGCGTTCACCGATCCCCGCGCGCCCGGCATCACGATCGAGCTGGAGAGCTTCGTCGTCCCGCCGACGACCCTCGCCTACGATCCCGCGACGAAGCGCTTCGCCGACCTGAAGCTGGGCGTCGCGCCGGCCTATGACTCGGGGCGCTACACGGTCAGCGATCTGGAGGCCAAGGCGGAGGACGGCGTGCTGGTGCCCGACACGCTGGTGCGGCCGAAGGACGCCCGGGGGCCGCAGATCGTGCTCATCCAGGCCTATGGTTCCTACGGCATCTCGCAGCTCGCCGATTTCTCGCCGCGCGCCGTCAGCTTCCTGGAGGCCGGCGGCACCTATGCCTCCTGCCATGTGCGCGGCGGCGGCGAGCTGGGCGATGCCTGGCGCCTGGCGGGCAAGGACGCCAACAAGGTCCACACCTGGCGCGATCTCATCGCCTGTGCCCAGGACCTCATCGCCCGCGGCTATACGACGAAGGACAAGCTCTTCATCTTCGGCGGCTCGGCCGGCGGGATCACGATGGGCCGGGCGCTGACCGAACGGCCCGACCTGTTCGCGGGGGTGATCGACTCGGTGCCTTCGGCGAACCCGTTGCGGGCGGAGTTCTCGCCCAACGGCCCGCCGAACATTCCGGAGTTCGGGACCATCGCGACGAAGGCCGGCTTCGAGAACCTCTACGCGATGGACACGCTGCAGCATGTGCGCAAGGGCGCGCAGTATCCCGCCGTGATGATCACGACCGGCTTGAACGACCCGCGCGTCTCGCCCTGGGAGCCGGCCAAGCTCGCGGCCTATCTGCAGGCGACGGGGACCGCCAAGCCGATCCTGCTGCGGATCGACGAAGCAGCCGGACACGGCATCGGTTCGACCAAGTCGCAGAACGACGCGCTCTATGCCGACATGTACAGCTTCATCTTCTGGCGCGCGGGGCTTCCCGCGTGGCGGCCGGGGGCCGGTCACCCCTAAGGGCGCGTGGCGTCATCACCGAACGGAGCGGGACATGCACACGGGATCCTGTCTTTGCGGCGCGGTGCGGTTCACGGTGTCGGTTGCCCTGCCGCCGCCCGACGCCTGCCATTGCATGCAGTGCCGCAAGCAGTCCGGTCACATCTTCGTTTCGACCGACGTGCCGCGTTCGGCCGTGACGATAGAGGGCGCCGAGAACGTCACCTGGTACCGCTCGTCGGAGAAGGTGCGGCGCGGCTTCTGTTCGACCTGCGGCGCGTCGCTGTTCTGGGATCCGATCCACAAGGACTGGATCGGCATCGCGATGGGCGCCTTCGACAGGCCGACGCAGACGCAGCTGGCGATCAACGTCTTCGTGACGGAGAAGGGCGACTATTACGAGATCACGGACGGGTTGCCGCAGAAGCCGTAGCGGGTTGTCGCCCTCAAGAAGCGCCTCTAGGCTGCGCCCGGCGATCCAAAGCCCGTGGTGGTGATGTCCTTGACCGTGCAATCCGAGCCCACACAGGCGGAAATCCGGGATGCCTTGCTCGCCAACGTCGTCGAGCTTCTGGGGCGCGACCCGCAGACGGCAACGAAGCGGGACTGGTTCTACGCCCTCGCCTACTATCTGCGCGGGCGGCTCAGCGCGGCGCGCGTCGAGACCTGGCGGCGCAACTTCGATCATGGCGCGAAGTGGACCTATTACCTTTCGATGGAACTCCTGCCCGGAAAGCTCCTGCGCACCTGCCTGAACAGCCAGGGACTGCTCGAGGTCTGCCGCGGTGCGCTCGGCGATTGCGGCGTCGATCTCGACACGCTGTGGGAGATCGAGGTCGAGCCGGCGCTGGGCAATGGCGGACTCGGACGGCTCGCGGCCTGCCTGCTCGAATCCATGGCCGCGCTCGGCTATGCCGGGCTGGGCTACTGCATCCGCTACGAATACGGCATGTTCCGCCAGGAGATCGAAAACGGCGAGCAGGTCGAGTACCCGGAGAACTGGCTGAAGGAGATCAATCCGTGGGAATTCCCGCGGCCCGATTTCACCTATGCGGTTCCGTTCAAGGGCCGCGTGACGCAGGTGACCAACTGGAAGGGCGAGCTCGAAATCCATTGGAGCGAGACGGACACCGTCAATGCCATGGCCTACGACATGCCGGTCATCGGCGCGAACGCGGAGACGACCAGCATGGTCCGGCTGTGGTCGGCGAAGGCGACGTCGGATTTCAACTTCGCCTGGTTCAATCGCGGCGACTATGCCGAAGCCGTCGAGGCAAAGGTCCAGTCGGAGACGCTGTCGCGCGTCCTCTATCCCAACGACTCGATCAATACCGGCCGCGAGCTGAGGCTGAAGCAGGAGTTCTTCCTGGTCTGCGCTTCCCTCCAGGACATCCTGCACCGCCATCTGCGGCGCGGCATGGCGATCGAAGACCTGGCCGACCATGTCGCCATCCAGCTGAACGACACCCATCCCGTGCTCGCGATCGCCGAGCTCATGCGCCTGCTCGTCGACGTCCACCGCGTCGGCTGGGACACGGCGTGGGAGATCACCTGCGCGACCTTCGCCTTCACCAACCACACGCTGCTCTCCGAGGCGCTCGAATTGTGGCCGGTGCCGCTGTTCGAGGCCTTGCTGCCGCGCCACCTGCAGATCGTCTACGAGATCAACGCACGGTTCCTGCGCGACGTGATGCACCGCAATCCGGGCGACACGGACCTGCTGCGCCGCATGTCGATCATCGACGAGAGCGGCGCGAAGAGCGTGCGCATGGCGCATCTGGCGATCATCGGCAGCCACCGGGTCAACGGCGTCTCGCATACCCATACCGGCATCATGCGGCAGACGCTGTTCCGCGACTTCGACCGGTTGTGGCCCGGACGCATCATCAGCCTGACGAACGGCATCTCCCAGCGGCGCTGGCTGGTCGACGCCAATCCCGCGCTGACGGCGCTGATCGCAACGCGCATCAAGGGCGGCTGGCCCGCCGATTTCGACCGGCTGCGCGAGCTCGAGCCCCATGCGGGCGACGCGGCGTTCCGCGCGGACTTCGCGGCCGTGAAACGGGCGAACAAGGCGCGGGTCGCCCAGATATTGAGCGCGCGGCACGGCCTCGCGATCGACGCGGCGTCGCTGTTCGACCTGCACATCAAGCGCATCCACGAATACAAGCGCCAGCTCCTCAACATCCTGCAGGTGATCGGCCGCTACAACCGCATCCGCGCCGGCGTCGACGAGGTCGCGCGCACCGTGATCTTCGCCGGCAAGGCCGCGCCGGGCTATGCCATGGCCAAGCGCATCATCCATCTGATCAACGCGGTGGCCGACATCGTGAACAACGATCCCAAGACGCGCGGCCTTCTGAAGATCGTGTTCGTGCCGAATTACGGCGTGCAGATCGCCGAGCAGCTGGTGAGCGCGGGCGATCTGTCCGAGCAGATCTCGGCCGCGGGCACGGAAGCCTCCGGGACCGGCAACATGAAGCTCGCGCTGAACGGCGCGCTGTCCATCGCCACCCAGGACGGCGCCAACACCGAAATCCGCGATGCGGTCGGCCCGGAGAACATCTGGATATTCGGCCACAGCTTCGAGGAGCTCCAGGCGCTGCGCGCCGCGGGCTACGATCCGAACGCGATCTATCGCGAGAGCGCGGAAATCCGCCAGAGCCTCGACATGGTCCGCGACGGCTATTTCTCCCCGCACGACCGCGACCTGTTCGTGCCCGTGGTGGACGCGCTCTTGAAGGGCGGCGACCCCTTCATGGTGCTGGCCGACTACGACGCCTATGTGCGCACCCAGGCAGCGGTGGACGAGGCGTGGCGCGACGGGACGGCGTGGACGACGAAAGCCATCCTCAACGTCGCGCGGATGAGCCCGTTTTCGATGGATCGCCTCGTGCGCCAATATGCCGAGCGCGTCTGGGACGTGAAGCCGGCGCCAATCTCCGGATGAGATCCAGCGCATCGAACGGCGCGCCGTCACGCCACCAGCACCACGACGGGAAAGGTGTCGAACAATTCGGCGCAATCGAGCGAGCGCACGGGCGGCAAGGCGGGATCGAGCGCATTGTGCCAGCGCCCTTCGGCTCGAAGGGTGCCGGATATGGCAGGCAAAGGAATGCCGCGCTCCATGGAAGAAGCGGCCGAGAGACGCGGCACCGCGACGAAAAGCGGCCCGCGCCGGAAGGCGAAGACATGCTCGGGCGCCGTCACGGGCTCGACCTCTGCCGCGAAAGCTTCCGGCCGCTCCCCGCGCAGGGCCAACAGGCGCCGGATCAGCGCCAGTTTTGGCGCGCCGGTTTGCCAAGCGTCCAACGAGACCGGGCTCGAGACCATTTCGTTTCTTCGCGCGTAGTCGACGGGGCGGCGGTTGTCGGGATCGACCAGGCTGAAATCCCAAAGCTCGGTGCCCTGATAGAGATCGGGGACGCCCGGCAGCGTATAGCGCAGCGCGCATTGCACGAGGCTGTCGCATAGGCCGGCCGGCGCCAGCCTCGCGACGAAGCCGGCAAGCCGCGGGACGAAGCCATGGCCGGGATCGAGAATCGCGCGCACGAACGCGGCATTCTCCTCTTCGAACGCCGCATCGGGCGCGAACCACGAGGTCTGCAGCTTGGCCTCGCGCAGGGATTTCTCGCGCCAGGCCAGCACGCGCTCGGTCTCGATCGGCCACGAGCCGACCAGGGTCTGATAAAGCTGGTATTCGTCGCCCGGCATCACCTTGGGCGGCCGCAACGGCGCGTTCGTCGCGAACCAGGCGCGCACCGCGTCTTCCCAGAGATCGGGGATCTCGCTCAACGCCGCCAGCCGCGCCCGCACATCCTCGCCGCGCTTGTGGTCGTGCGTCGCGGTCGTCAGCATCGCGTTGGGAAACGTCCGGCCGCGCCGGGCCGCCTTGCCTAGAAAGTCTTCGGGGGAGATCGCGAAACGCTCCGGCGCGAAACCGACGTCGTTGCGCGAGAGCAGCCGCCCGTAGCGATAGAAAGCGGTGTCCTCGACCGCCTTCGCCGCCACCGGCGCGGCAAGCTGATTGAAGCGCCGCATCGCATCGCGCGCCGCCTCGTCGCCGGCGCGCATGGCTTGCGCGATCGCGTCGAGCGCCTTGCCCGGCACGGCGGCCTTGGCCGCGTCATACGCCGCATCGAAGGACGGACTCGGCGTTCCGGCATAGGTGCGATAGGCGTGGAAGTTTTCCAGCAGATGCGCGAGCGCGGTCTCGAATTCGTCCTGGCCGATGGCGGGCGACAGCAGCTGGAAGGCCGCGGCCGCCGCGCGCAGCTGATTGGCGAAGGCATGCCGCATCACCTCGCGGCGCGCCGCGCGTTCCTCCGGCGCGAAGTCGGGCGAGCGCCCGCCAATCTCCGCCCAGAGCTCCGCAAAGCGTTCGGCGTTCGCGCCATCGTGCTGCAGCGCCGAGACCTGGTCCATGAAGTCGTAGCCGGTCGTGCCGTCGACGCCCCAATCCCCGGGAAGGCTCTCATCCTGCGCCAGGATCTTCTCGACCACGATATAAGGTGCATCCTTGCGCTCGCGCTGCGCATTGAGCGCATCGAGACGCGCGCGCAGCCGCTGGCAATAGGCCTTCGGATCGGTGAGGCCGTCGACATGATCGGCGCGCACGCCATCAATCAGGCCCTCGCCATAGAGCCGGAAGACCGTGGCGTGGATGATCTCGAACACACCGTCGTCCTCGACGCGCAGCGCCGCGAGCTCGGTGATGTCGAAGAAGCGCCGCCAGTTGATGCGCTCGCCCGCATCGCGCCAGAAGGCGAGGCGGAAGTTCTGCCGCTCCAGCAATTCGCTCAATCGCGCGGGCGTGTTGGCCGCGGCGAGATCGGCCTCGACCTCCTCGTAATCCTCCTTGCGCAGCGGAAAGCGATGCTCGGCATAGGCGAAAGCGTATTTGCCGAGCGCCTCGTCCTTGATCAGCGTGATCTCGCCGGCCGCGATGGCGTCGCGCGGCTTGGAGCCCAGCAGCGGCACCAGGACCTTGTCGCGCAGGTTTGGCTGCGCCGGCTCCCAGTCGATGTCGAACATGTTGGCGAAGACGCTGTCGCGCCCCTTCTCCAGCAAGTCCAGCCAGCAGGTGTTATCAGCGCCGCCGACCGCCATATGGTTCGGCACGATGTCGAGGACGATGCCGATATCGTGCGCCCGGAGCGCCGCCGCCAGGGCGCGGAAGCCGTCCTCGCCGCCGAGCTCGGGATTGATGCGCGCGTGATCGATCACATCATAGCCATGCATCGAGCCGGCGCGCGCGGCCAGGATCGGGGACGAATACAGGTGGCTGATGCCGAGCGCGGCAAGATAGGGCGCAAGCGCCGCCGCGTCCGCGAAGGTGAAACCCTTGTGGAACTGCATGCGATAGGTCGCACGTGGGGTCATGGTGCCGACCGACCGCGCAGGAGCGCGGCGAGGTTGGCGCGCGCCACGGGACCTGCCAGCGTGTCGCCGGGCGGCAGGCGGCGGCGCCAGTTGGGGTGCTCGTCGATCGTGCCCGGAATATTGGGCTGCTCGATCACACCCACCACGTCTTCGACGGGCACGATCGCGATCTCGCACGGCGTGCGGCCGACGAAGGCGAGCGCCGCCTCGACGACGCGCTCGGTGTCCTCCGGCGCCGGCTCCGGCCCCTGGCCGATCGCCGACCACAGATAGGCGCGATCCTCGCCGCGTGCCCAGCGCTCCGCGGCGATGTCGCCGTGCTCGGATCTGCGGCCCAGCGTCTCCAGCCAGTCGATGTCGCGGCCGCGCCACCAGCCGGCGATGGTGGGAAGGTCGTGCGTGGTGGAGAGCGCCGCGGCCCGCGCCGACCAACGTTCCGGCGCAAGGAAGCGGCGGCCTTCGCGCTGGAACCACAGCACCTCCATGCCCAGCATGTCCGCGCCGCGCATCGCGTCGCGAAAGCCGTCCGGCACCGTGCCCAGGTCTTCACCGATCACGATGGCGCGATGGCGCCGCGAGTGCTCCGCCAGCAACGCCAGCAGCGCCCGCATCGGATAGTGCAGATAGACGCCGTCCTGCGGGCCGGCACCGTCGGGGATCACCCAGAGCCGGTTGAGGCCCATCGCATGGTCGATCCGCACGCCGCCGGCATGGCGCATCGCGGCGTCCCAGGTGTCGGCAAAGGCCGCGCGCGGCGCCGCCGGCGACAGCGCGGTGAGGCCCCAGTTCTGGCCCTGCGGATTGAAGATGTCGGGCGGGGCGCCGATGGTGAGGCCGCGCAGGACATCGCCCGGCGCGCTCCAGGCGTGGCTGCCATGCGGGCTCATGCCGACGGCGATATCGGCGATCAGGCCGATGCGCATCCCCGCGTCGCGCGCCGCGGCTTGCGCGTCCGCCAGGCTGCGTTCCGTCAACGTCTGGAGAAAAACGTAGAACTCGACGTCGTCACGATGTTCGCGCGCGAACGTTTCGACCGCGGCACTACGCGGATCGCGGTAGGCGATCGGCCAGTCCTGCCAGCGATACAGGCCCTGTTCGCGGAAATGCGCGTCGAGCGCCTCGAACCGGGCGTGATCGCGCAGCCGCCCGTCTGCTGGCGCCGATGGCGCGCGTGCGAAAGCGACGCGCAGCCGCGCGAGCTTCGCGCGCGCCGCCGCCGGCCAGTCGACCAGGCCGTCGCGTCCGTCGTCCGGCACGTCTTCCGCGGCGTAGAGCGGATTGAGGAACAGCCGGCTCGACGGCGAATAGGGGCTGATCTCGTCGAGCGCGGCGAGGAACGGCGCATGGATCGGGCTGACCGCGATCGCGTCGATGCCGAGAGGCGCCGCCTCGCGGGCAAAGCGCGCCAGCGCGCCGAGATCGCCGAAGCCGTCGCTGCCGCGCAGCGCGTAGAGCTGGGCCGCCAGGCCCGCCACGCGCCGCCCCGGCGCGGCTTCGCCAAGCGAAAAGCATTGCTCGGCGCTGCCTGGCTGCTCATCGCCCATCTCGTAGCCGCCCAGGGCATCGAGCACGGTGCGCAGGGTGTCCGGGGACACGGTCTTCGGATGCCCCGACGCGTCGATCCAATCCGGTGCCAGGCCGGCCTTGCGCGCGCGGTCGTACAGGGCGGCGTCGCTCATCATGGCTCGATCCAGCAGCGCGTTCCGGCGCTGTCCCAGATGGGGGTTGCGGATGGGAGCGGACAGGACACCGTCTCGCGGCCGAGATTGACCAGGATGGTCAGCCGCGCGCCGTCGCCCAGGCGCCAGGCGGCGCGCACCGCTTTCGGTCCCACGACCTCGGCGCCTTCCGCCGTACAGCCCTTGAGTCGCGGCACGATCCGCGCGCGGCGCAGCTCGAGCAGATCCTTATAGAACATGTGCCATTCGGTGCCACCGTCGAGGCGCGGCCGCGCACGCTCGAAGGTATCCGGCGCGTTGGGATCGGGGATTTGCGCGCGCCTGGCGGGATCGCGGAATTCGGGGAATTTGGCGAACTCGCCGCGGCGGCCTTCGCGCACGGCATCGGCGAGCTTGCCGTCCGCGTGATCGCAGAAATAGAGGAACGGATCGCGCGCGCCCGTCTCCTCGCCGAAGAAGAGCAGCGGGATCGGCGGCGCAAGCAGCAGCAAGCCGATGGCGGCCTTCAGCGCCGTCTCATCCGCCAGCACCGTCAAGCGCTCGCCGAACGCGCGGTTTCCGACATGGTCGTGGTTCTGCAGGAAATTCACGAAGGCGGTGGGAGGAAGCTGCGGACCCGGTCCGCTGCGCTCCTGGATGAACCGGCCGGCGAGCGAGGTCGCCAGACCTTGCACGGGCGCCGCCGCATAGGCGCTGTAATATCCCTCGCTCTCCCCGGTCAGCAGCACATGGACGGCGTGATGGAAATCGTCGTTCCATTGCGCGATGCCGGCCTCGGCCAGCAGCTTCGCGTCGTTGCGCTCGTTCTCGACAACGACATGGACATGGCGGCCGGGCGCCGCGGCACGCACGGTGCGCGCCAGCTCCGCGATGAAACCGTCGTCGCCGATGGCGTGCACGGCATCGAGCCTGAGCCCGTCGATATGGAATTCGCGCACCCAATAAAGCGCATTGTCGATGAAGAAGCGCCGCACCGGTTCCTTGCGGAAGTCGATGCCCGCACCCCAGGGCGTGTGGCGATCCTCGCGGAAGAAATCCGGCGCATGGACCGGCAGGTAATTCCCGTCCGGTCCGAAATGGTTGTAGACCACGTCGAGGAACACCATCAGGCCGAGCGCATGGGCGCGGTCGATCATCTGCTTCAGCGCGTCCGGAGTGCCGTAGGCCCGCGCGGGCGCATAGGGCAGCACGCCGTCATAGCCCCAATTGCGCGTGCCCGGAAAATGCGCGATCGGCATCAGCTCGACCGCGGTGATGCCGAGCTCGGCGAGCCTGGGCAGATGCGCTTCGATGCCTGTGAACCCGCCCATCAGGCCGGCATGCAGCTCGTAGAGGACGGTCTCCTCCCATGGCCGGCCGCGCCACGCGTCGTCCCGCCAGCGATAGGCGCCGGGATCGGTGACGACACTCCACTCGCCGTCCTGCAAGCGCGACGCTGGATCGGGCACGGTCGCATCGCCGATCCGGAAGCGATAGCGCGCGCCCGGCGAAAGCTGTGCGTCGGTCTCATGCCAGCCGTCCGACGCCGGCGCCATCGGTATCGTCCGTCCAGCGAGTTCGAGATCGACATGCGCACAGGCCGGCGCCCAGAGCCGGACGCGTGTCATGACGGCGTCTCCAGCAGCGCCGCGACCATCACACAGGCATGACTTTCGACCTTGCAGGATTTCCCGCCGCATGCGCCCGGCTCGCGGTCGGGCGCGGCGCCGTCGAAGACCACGCGCCAGTCAAACGCCTCCGGCAGCGCGAATTCGAGCGCATCCTCCGAACCGTTCATCAGAAGCGCGATGATCTCGACCTTGCCGTCGGCGCGCCGCGACGTGCGGCGCATCACGAGCGCGCGGCCTTCCGGATTCTGCCAATCCTCGTCGGACAGGATTTCGCCGCGCTCGTCGAGCCAATCCAGATCGCGGAAGCCCGGCGCGATCTCCTGCCCATGGCGGAAGCGGTCCTCGCGGAGGCCGGCGAATTCGCGGCGCAGCGCGATGAGGCGCGCCGTCCAGGCGATCAGCGCCGCGTCGGCCGCGGACCAGTCCAGCCAGGAGATCTCGTCGTCCTGGCAATAGGCGTTGTTGTTGCCCTTCTGCGTGCGGCCGAGCTCGTCGCCGGCGAGCAGCATCGGCACGCCGCGCGACCAGAACAGCGTGGCGAGCAGCGAGCGGCGCATCCGCGCGCGCATCTCATTGACCTGCGGATCGTCGCTCGGCCCCTCCACGCCCCAGTTGCGCGAGAGATTGTCCGATATGCCGTCGCGGTTCTCCTCCCCATTGGCCTCATTGTGCTTGCCCTCGTACAGGGTGAGATCCGCCAGCGGCGCACCGTCATGGCTGGCGATATAGTTGATCGACGCCGACGGCCGGCGCAGCGCGAAGAAGTCGGAGGAGCCGGAAAGCCGCTCCGCCAGATCGGGCCGCTGGTCTGGGTCGCCGCGCCAATAGCGGCGCACCGTATCGCGATAGCGGTCGTTCCACTCCGAGAAGCCGGGCGGGTGATTGCCGAGCTGATAGCCGCCGGGTCCGATGTCCCACGGCTCCGAGATCAGCTTGACGCCGGCGAGCGCCGGATCCTGGCGCAGCGCATCGAAGAAGCCGCAGCCGGGATCGAAGCCGGAATGTTCGCGGCCGAGCGTGGCGCCGAGATCAAAGCGAAAGCCGTCGACGTGGAACGACTGTACGAAATAACGCAGCGAATCCATCACCATCTGCGCGACGCGGGCATGGGACATATTCACGGTGTTGCCGGTGCCGGTGTCGTTCACCGTCCGGCGACGGTCTTCGTCGGGCAGCCGGTAATAGCTCGCGTGATCGAAACCGCGCCAGGACAGCGTCGGACCGAGCTCGCTGCCCTCACAAGTGTGGTTGTAGACGACGTCGAGGATGACCTCGATGCCGGCCTTGTGCAGCGCGCGGATCGCGGTGCGAAGCTCGTCCGCCGTGCCGTAGCGCGGCTCCGGCGTGAAGAACGAGAGCGTGTTGTAGCCCCAGTAATTGCTCAAGCCTTTCTCGACCAGAGTGCGATCCTGCGCGAAGGCGTGGATGGGCAGTAGCTCGATCGCGGTGACGCCGAGCCGGCGCAGATGGTCGACCACCGGCGCGGCTCCGAGCGCCGCATAGGTCCCGCGCGCGGCTTCCGGCACGGCGCCCAGCAGCTTGGTCAGGCCTTTGACATGGGCCTCATAGATCACCGTATCGGCCCAGCCGATGCGCGGCGGGCGGTCGTCGCCCCAGTCGAATGTTTCCTTCGTCACGAGGGCTTTCGGCATGAAGGCCGCGCTGTCGCGTTCATCGAACGTAAGATCGGCATCCTCGCCGCCGGGCGCATAGCCCAGCAGCGTATCGTCCCACTTCACTGCGCCGGACAGCGCCTTGGCATAAGGATCGAGCAGAAGCTTGTTGGGATTGAAGCGGTGGCCGTTCTCCGGCTCGTAAGGACCGTGGACGCGATAGCCGTAGGCCACCCCCGGCGCGGCGCCCGGAAGATAGCCGTGCCAAACCTCGTCGATATGGCCGGGCAGCGACATGCGCGTCTCGCCGCCGTCCTTGTCGAACACGCAGAGCTCGACCTTCGCGGCATGAGCCGAGAAGACGGCGAAGTTCACGCCGCGTCCGTCATGGGTGGCGCCGAGCGGGTAAGGCAGTCCAAGTTCCAGTTTCATCCAAGTACCAATGTTGCGAGCGGCGGCAGGGTGAGTATCAACGCGCCATCGCGGGCTTCGGCCTGTCCGCCATTGCCGACATTGCTGCCGCCGTAGATCTGCGAGTCCGTGTTGAGGAGCTCGTGCCACGTGCCGTCGTGCGATACGGGAATGCGGTAATCGTAGCGCGGTACCGGCGTCATGTTGACGACGACGAGCAGCGTGCGCCCATCGGGCGCGATGCGCTCATAGGCGAAGACGCTGTTCGCGCTGTCGTCGCCGACGGCCCAGCGGAAGCCCTTCGGATCGCCGTCCAGGGCGTGGAGCGCGGGTTCGCGCGCATAGATCCGGTTCAGGTCACCGACGACGCGCTGGACGCCGGCATGTCCGTCATCCTTGAGCAGGTCCCAATCGACCTCTCCGTCGTGATCCCATTCGCGCGGGCTTGCGATCTCGCCGCCCATGAAGAGCAGCTTGCGTCCGGGATGCGTCCACAAGAACGCGAAATAAGCACGCAACGTCGCCAACTTCTGCCAGACATCGCCCGGCACGCGGCCGTACAACGAACCTTTGCCGTGGACCACCTCGTCATGCGAGAGCGGCAGGACGAAACGCTCGGACCAGGCATAGACAAGGCCGAAGGTCATGTCGTGGTGATGCCAGCGGCGATGCACCGGCTCGTAAGAGAGGTACGACAACGTATCGTGCATCCAGCCCATGTTCCACTTGTAGGAAAAGCCCAGCCCGTCCGGCGCGGTCACGCCCGGCCAGGCCGTCGACTCTTCCGCGATCGTGATCGCTCCGGGATGGCGCTCGCGCACCAGCGCGTTCAGGCGCTTGAGGAAGTCGACGGCCTCGAGATTCTCGCGCCCGCCGTAGCGGTTGGGGATCCACTCGCCGGGCTTGCGCGAATAGTCGCGGTAGAGCATCGACGCCACCGCATCGACGCGCAGGCCGTCGACATGGAAATGCTCGAGCCAGAACAGCGCGCTCGCGGTGAGAAAGCCCTGCACCTCGCGGCGGCCGAGATTGTAGATGAGGGTGTTCCAGTCCTTGTGGAAGCCCTCGCGCGGATCGGCGTGCTCGTAGAGCGCGGTGCCGTCGAAATGCGCAAGGCCGTGCGCGTCGGAGGGGAAATGCGCCGGCACCCAGTCGAGGATCACGCCGAGGCCGGCGCGGTGGCAGGCATCGACAAAGCCCGCGAACCCCTCCGCCGTGCCGAAGCGCGCGCTCGGCGCGAATTGCGACAACGGCTGATAGCCCCAGGAGCCGCCGAAGGGATGTTCCATGATCGGCAGCAGCTCGACATGGGTGAAGCCGAGCGACGTGACATAAGGGATGAGATGCTCGGCCAAGCCGCGCCAATCCATCGTCTCGCCATGCTCGGGCCGCAGCCAGGACGCGGCATGGACCTCGTAGATCGAGATCGGCGCCTCCGGCGCCTGCGCGGCGGCGCGCCGCTCCAGCCAGTCGCCGTCCGTCCAATGGAAGCGCCAGGGCGCGGCGACGACGGACGCATTCGCAGGCGGATGCTCGGTGGCACGCGCCAGGGGATCCGCCTTGAGCGGGAGCAGCGCGCCGTCCGGGCCGGCGATCTCGTATTTGTAGCGCTCGCCCGCCATCAGGCGCGGCACGAAGATCTCCCACACGCCGGCGCCGTGCCGCAGCCGCATCGGATGGCGCCGTCCGTCCCAGCCGTTGAAATCGCCGACCACCGAGACGCGCCGCGCGTTCGGCGCCCATACCGCGAAGCGCACGCCCTCCACGCCGTCGATCACGTCCACCGCGGCGCCGAAGCGCTCCGACAGCTCCCAATGCGAACCTTCGGAGAAAAGATGCAGATCGACATCGCCCAGGATCGGCGCAAAAGCATAAGGGTCTTCCGCTTCCTGGACCGTGCCTTGCCAGTGAACGCGAAGCTTGTACGGCCGCACGCCGCGGCCGACGAACACGCCAGTGCTTCCCACCGGCAAGAGCGCCGCGACGTCCTCGCCGCAGACGATCTCGACACGCAAGGCCCCCGGCTGGAAACTGCGCACGATGCCGTCATGGGGACCGAGGAACGCGAAGGGATCGGGGTGGCGCCCATCCGCCACCATCAGCGCCTGGGCGATCTCCTGGCCGTCCTGCATGTTCATAGCGCCGCCGCCAGTCCGGTAAAGCCCGCCGCAGGAAGGTCGATCCAATCCGGGCGGTTGTTGGCTTCATACACGATCTCGTAAGCTGCCTTCTCGAGCGCGAAGACGGCAAGCAGCTTCGCCTCGCGCGCGTCCAGCGGACGGCCGCGGCCTTTCGCATAGCCTTCCAGGAAGGCGTCGCGCGCGACGCGGCCGAATTCCGCGAGCAGCGTCTTGGCGCGATCCGCGCTCTGGCTGGTGTTGACCAGCCGGTCGTTGCGCGCGACCACGCCGCCGACATAGTCGAAGGACCGCAGCATCCCGGCCACATCGCGCAAAGGAGAGTTCTTGGCGCGGCGCTCGGCCAGCGGCTTGGCCGGCTCGCCCTCGAAGTCGATGATGACCGCGTCGCCCGCCGCCACGAGGACCTGGCCGAGATGCAGGTCGCCATGTATGCGCGTGAGCGGCAACCCTTCGCCTGCGGCCAAGGCTCCTTCCGCCGCCGCGTCCAGCGCCTTGCGGTCGCCGAGGTCGCGCAGCGCAAAAGCGGCGTCGAGTTGCGCGCGCAGGCGCGTCCGCCAGGACGCGATCGTTTCGGCGGTGGCCTTCTCCGGCGCGAAATCGGGATCGTCCGAAGGCTGCGCGAGCACTTCGTGCATCTCGCCCAGCCGGCGGCCGGCAACCGCGATGAAATTGCGATAGGCTTCCAGATCGTTGCCGCTCTCGCCGTCAGTCACCGCCTTGTCGTCGATCAGGCGGCCGACCTGTTCCAGCGACCACTGAAAGGCATCGCCCTGGTTCTCGACGAAGCGCTGCACCACCGCGGCGGCAGCGTCCTTGTAGCGCACCTCGCCCATGAGCGAAGCGATGCCGGTGAAGCCGCGTTCGGTCAGCACGCGCACCATCTCCGCCTCGGGATGGACGCCGTCGACGAGGCGGCGGAACAGCTTTATCACGGCGCGGCGGCCGACGATCAGCGTCGAGTTGCTCTGTTCGGCGCCCGGCCATTCGATCTCCGCGTCCGGCGCGATATCGGCGAAGGCTGGCGCGCGGCTGCAGGTGAGAGCGCCTGGTCCGCAGCCCTCGGATAGCCCGCGCAGGAGGGCGCGCGCGAACTTCGCCGTCGCGAAACCGTCGGTCAGAAGACCGATCTTCGCGCCGCGCCGCACGCGCCCCAGGGCGAGCGCCGCCTCGAACGGGTTCGACGGCGCGTCCTCCCAGGCGATCGCGAGCGGCAGCGCATAGTGCTCGCCGTTCACGTCGAGGACGCCGAAGAGGAGCTCCTTGTCGAAGTCCCGCGTGTCCGCGATCCGGACCGCGGGCACGCCGGTGCTCTTGGCTTGGTACCAACGCCGCTGCGCGACATAGGCCGGCAGCACTTCCTTCTCCAGGACATTGCGCTGCCGCCCGTCGATGATGTCGTTCAAGCCGTTGCGGATGATGAAGGTGTGATATTCCGCGATGTTGTCGGACGTGGCCGTGCTCCACGCCGGCTGGTTGGTCTCGGCGCTCAACGAAAACCAGTAGAACCCGAAAGGCTGGAGCGTGAGCAGATAGGTGAGCTGGCCGATCTTCGGGAACGCCACCTCGCCCGACAGCTCGACCGGCGTGCGGCCGGCGAATTCGCCGAGATCGAGCTCGACCGCCTGCGCCGTACGCGACACATTGGCGACGCAGAGGACGGTCTCGCCCTCGAACTCGCGCAGATAGACGAGCACCTTGCGGTTCTGCGGCCGCAGGAAACGGATCGTGCCGCGGCCGAACGCCTTCCAGCGGCCGCGCACCACCAGCATGCGGCGCACCCAGTTGAGCAGCGAATAGGGGCTGCGCCACTGGGCCTCCACGTTCACGGCTTCGAAGCCGTAGATCGGGTCCATGATCGGCGGCAGCACCAGCGACGCCGGATCGGCGCGCGAGAAGCCGCCATTGCGGTCGGGCGACCATTGCATGGGCGTGCGCACCCCGTCGCGGTCGCCCAGATGGATGTTGTCCCCCATGCCGATCTCGTCGCCGTAGTAGAGGATCGGCGTTCCCATGATGGTGAGCAGCAGCGAGTTCATCAGCTCGATGCGCCGCCTGTCGTGTTCGAGCAGCGGCGCGAGCCGGCGCCGGATGCCGAGATTGAGGCGCGCCCGCTTGTCGGCGGCATAGGTCTTCCAGAGATAGTCGCGCTCCTTGTCGGTGACCATCTCCAGAGTCAGCTCGTCGTGGTTGCGCAGGAAGGTCGCCCATTGGCAATTCGCAGGCGCATCCGGCGTCTGGCGCATGATGTCCATGATGGGGAAGCGGTCTTCCTGCGCGATCGCCATGTACATCCGCGGCATCAGCGGGAAGTGGAACAGCATGTGGCATTCGTCGCCGTCGCCGAAATAGGCCTGGACGTCCTCCGGCCACTGGTTGGCCTCGGCGAGCAGCATGCGGCCGGGATAATGGACGTCGACCTCGGCGCGGAAGCGCTTCAAGACGGCGTGCGTCTCCGGCAAGTTCTCGTTGTTGGTGCCTTCGCGCTCCACCAGATAGGGCACCGCGTCGAGGCGCAGCCCGTCGACACCGATGTCGAGCCAGAAGCGCATCACGGAAAGCGCTTCGGCGATCACGGCGGGATTGTCGAAATTGAGATCGGGCTGGTGCGAATAGAAGCGGTGCCAGTAATAGGCCTGCGCCCCGTCATCCCAGGTCCAGTTCGACTTCTCGGTGTCCAGGAAAATGATGCGCGTGCCCGCATAGCGCTTGTCGCTATCCGACCAGACGTAGAAATCGCGCTCCGGCGAGCCTGGCGGCGCCTTGCGGGCGCGCTGGAACCAGGGGTGCTGGTCGGAGGTGTGGTTCAGCACCAGTTCGGTGATGATGCGCATGCCCTTGGCATGCGCCAGTTCGATGAAGCGACGCACGTCGTCGATCGTGCCATAGTCGGGATGGACGCCGCGATAATCGGCGATGTCGTAGCCGTCGTCGCGCCGCGGCGAGGGATAGAACGGCAGCAGCCAGATCGCGGTGACGCCGAGCTCGGCCAGATAGTCGAGCTTGCCGATCAGGCCCGCGAAATCGCCCACGCCGTCATTGTTGGCATCGGCGAACGATTTGACGTGGAGCTGGTAGATGACCGCGTCCTTGTACCAGAGCGGATCGTGCGCGCGCTCCTCCTGGATCGTCTCGGCATCGCGGGGGAGATGCAGATCTTCGCGGACGTTCATCGCTGGTCCTCCGCCGGGCAGACGCGCCACAGACGATACGGCGCGTCCGGCTCCAGGCGTAGATGCTGGAGCTTGCCGCGCCAGGTGAAATGGCGGCCGCTGAGCAAGTCTTCGACGAACAGCGCTCCGCCGTCCGGCAGTCCCCATTCCCAAAGCGGAATCTCGAAATCGCAGTCCTGCGGGGCGTGCGGATCGAGGCTGACGGCGACGAGGATGGTCTCGCCGGGGACGTGCTTGCCGTAATAGAGGACGTTCGGATTGAAGGCGTTGTAGAACGTGACGCCCAGATGCGTCTGCAGCGCAGGATGCGCCTTGCGCAGCCGGTTGAGGACCCCGATCTCCGCGACGATGTTCCCCGGCGCGTTCCAGGTGCGCGGCTTGATCTCGTATTTCTCCGAGTCGAGATATTCCTCGCGCCCCGGCAATGCGGCGGCTTCGCAGAGTTCGAAGCCCGAGTAGATGCCCCACAGGCCCGACAGCGTGGCCGCCAGCGCAGCGCGGATGAGGAAGCCGGGGCGGCCCGAGGTCTGCAGGAAATAGGGATCGATGTCCGGCGTGTTGACGAAGAAGTGCGGGCGGAAGAGATCGCGCGCCGGCGCCGCGTTAAGCTCGCGAAGATATTCCGTGAGCTCGTCCTTGGTGTTGCGCCAAGTGAAGTAGGTGTAGGACTGGGTGAAGCCGATCCTCGCCAGGTGATACATGACCTTCGGTCGCGTGAACGCTTCGGCGAGGAAGATCACGTCCGGGTCGCTTGCCCGGACGCTCGCGATCAGCCATTGCCAGAACGCGAACGGCTTGGTGTGCGGGTTATCGACCCGGAAGATGCGCACGCCCTCCCCCGCCCAGAATCCGACGATGTCGCGCAGCGCGGTCCAAAGGCCGGGAACCGCGTCCTTGGCGTAGAAGTCGACATTGACGATGTCCTCGTAAAGCTTGGGCGGGTTCTCGGCATATTTGATCGAACCGTCCGCGCGCCAATCGAACCAGCCGGGATGCTCCTCGAGCCAGGGATGATCCGGCGAGCACTGCACCGCGAAGTCGAGCGCGATCTCCAGCCCCTCCGCGCGCGCCGCGGCGATCAGGGCGCGGAAATCGTCGAGCGTCCCGAGCTGGGGATGAACCGCGTCGTGGCCGCCCTCCGCCGCGCCGATCGCGTAGACGCTGCCGGGATCGCCCGGCCCCGGCCGCAGGGTGTTGTTGCGGCCCTTGCGGTTGGTCCGCCCGATCGGATGGATCGGCGGCATATAGAGCACGTCGAACCCCATGGCGCGGATGGCGGGCAGTCTCGCGATCACGTCGCGGAACGTGCCATGTCGCCCAGGGTCGTCCGTCAGCGAGCGCGGAAACAGCTCGTACCAGCTTGCGAAGCCGGCACCGGCGCGGTCGGCGTCTATCGGATAGCTCGGACTGCGGCTGAGGAAGCGCCGGTCCTCCAGCCGATGCATCGCTTCGATCGTTTCCGGCGCCAGCAATATCGCGGGATCGCCGGCGGACACGCCGAGCACCTCGCGCACCATCGCGTCGCCTTCGCGGACGTCGAGCGCGATATCGCGGCCGGCCTCCTGCTTCCGGGCAAGATCGCGCACGAAGCCGCCATAGCGATCGATCCAGGCCTCGATGAAGACGTCATGACGTCCGACGCGGTCGAGCAGGAGCGATGCGCGCCAGCGATCGTTTCCGATGGGCTGCATCGCAATGCGCCGTTCGCCATGGACGAGCTCCGCCGCGATCAGGGGATGACCGTCGGCGAATATGTCCGCCTCGACCACCACTGCGTCGCCCACGATCCGCTTGACGGTAAATCGACCATCGCCCAAGGCGGGCGTGACGTCGGCGATGACGATCCTGGGCTCTTCCGCGCCGAGCTTTGGCGGCACGGCGCGGAGCGGAGCGCGGCGATCGACGCGCAAAAGGCGAACCTCATGCGGCGCCAGCACCGTCGCCGGCGGGATATCCCAGTCCTCGAGCGCGATCGGAGCCGGCGATACGGTGTCGCCGGGATTGACGAGCGCGATCAGCGCGCTGCGCGCGAGGCGGGCATCGGGCTCCGCCGTGCGGACCAGGGCGTTGCCGTGACGCGCCAGCATGCCACGCGCCGCAATGACCGGATCGGATGCCACGAGCGCATTCGTCGCTCCGATGCAATCGTCGATGTCTTCGTCGGTCGCGAATTCGGCCGGCATCCAGATGCCCGAACCCGCCACGGCGGCCACGGCATAGCGTGCCCGCCGCTCGCGGAGTCCAGCCGGGATCCCCTCCACGCCGACCCGCGCCAAGACCGGCGCGATGCGCGACGCCGCCTGATACTCCTCCTCCAGCCAAGCCGCGCGAAAATCCCACCACGCGAGCGACGACAGGCAATAGTCGAAACCGCATCCCGCCAGTCCGGCGAGCGCCTCGCGCGCGAGCCCCGCGATGTCGGCGACGAAGACGATGGACGGCGCGTTCGACCGCAGTTCGGCAATCAACTGACGCAGCAGCGCCGGCGGCACGCGTCCCGGCTGGCGGAGCCTGAACCCGCACACGCCTTGCGAGGCGAGCTGCACCAGCCGATCGCGCCAATACGCTCCGAATCCGTCGCATGCGGCATAGAAGCGTGCGACGGCCCGCCCTTGCAGTTGGACGAGGTGACGCGGATCGATCGCGCGAGCCGGATCCGCAGAGGGTCGGACGGCGAACCAATCGGGATGTGCCTCGACCAGCGGATCGTCGGACGGCAATTCCGCCAGGTCGACATTCGCCAACACCTTCAACCCACTCTTCGGCCATGGCGACCCATGATTGCTCGCGAGATGGTCGAAGCCGAGCGCGCTAGCGCGTGCCGCGGCGGCGGAGTCCACAGCAGCCGCTCCGAGGTCACAAATCCGCGGTGGCGACATCGGCAAGGCCCCGGTTGCACGTAAAATTCGACATGGACGCAACGTGGTTGCAGCGCAAAAAGTTCCCCGGAACCCATTGGATCGCCGCGGCTTTATGCCTGGAAGGGGAAAGCGGCAAGACGAGGATCGATGACCGACAACAGACTCCTGCTCGACCTGTTCCCCTGGGCGCCGCGGCCCCTGATCGTCCTTGCGCTGGTCGTCGCGGCGATCGCGCTGGCGGTCGCCGTGCACGCTCTGCTATGGGCGCTGTTCAAGCGCTTCTTCGGGGCGCGCTACCCGTTCGTGCACGAAATCGTCGGCCGTACGAGCGGCATCAGCCGCTTCGCCTTCATCATGATCGCGTTCAGCATGGCCGTGTCCATCGCGCCGCTGCATCCGCGCGTCGCCGACGACGCCAACCGTGCGCTCTTGGCGGCGTTCATCGTATTCCTGGGCTGGCTGGCGATCGTCGGCGTCAATCTGGCGATCGACCGCTATGTCGGACGCTTCAAGCTCGACGTTTCCGACAATCTTCTTGCCCGCAAGGCCGTGACGCAGATGCGCCTGCTCAAGCGCGCGCTGGATTCGGTGATGGTGGTGGTCACGGTCGCCTTCGCGCTGATGTCCTTCGACTCCGTGCGCGAGTTCGGCGTCAGCCTGTTCGCCTCGGCCGGCGTCGCGGGCATCGCGGCGGGGTTGGCCGCGCGGCCGGTCCTCGAGAACCTGCTGGCGGGCGTCCAGCTCGCCATCACCCAGCCGATCCGGCTGGACGATGTGCTCATCGTCGAGGGCGAATACGGAACGGTCGAGGAGATCACCTCGACCTATGTGGTTCTCAAGCTGTGGGATTGGCGCCGGATGATCGTGCCGCTCAGCTATTTCTTCGAGAAGCCCTTCCAGAACTGGACCAGGGCCTCCGCCTCGCTCATCGGCACGGTGATGGTCTATGCCGATTACACCGTGCCTGTCGAGCAGGTCCGCCGCAAGCTCGAAGAGATCGTCAAGGAGTCCAAATTGTGGGACGGCCAAGTCGTGAACCTCCAAGTCAACGACGCCAGGGACAATGTGATCGAGCTGCGTGCGCTGGTGAGCGCCCACGACTCTCCGACGGTGGCCGATCTTCGGGCGGAGGTGCGCGAAAAGCTGATCGGCTATCTCCAGAAGGAGCTTCCCTGGGCCTTGCCGACCTCGCGCCAGCGCTCGATCGCCGAAGGCGACACGCGGCCCCAGCGCCGGGCCGTGGGCGCATGACCTCCCTGCCGGCACTCGACCTCGATCGCACCGCGTTGTTCCTCGATATCGACGGCACGTTGCTGGATATCGCGCTGACGCCGGAGTCCGTCCGCGTGCCGCATATGCTGGTGGACGACCTTGCACGGCTTCGCGCGCGCTGCGACGGCGCGCTGGCACTCGTAAGCGGACGGACGCTGGAGGACATCGACAGGTTGTTCGCGCCGCTCAGGCTTCCCGCGGCCGGCGCGCACGGCACGCAAGTCCGGCCCGACCCCAACGCACCGATCGGTCATCTCACGCGTCCCATTCCGGCCGAATTGCGCGCCGAATTCGCGGCGCTCGCCGACCGCCCGGGCATGTTCATCGAAGACAAGGAAGTCACGCTCGCATTGCATTATCGCCTGCTCGTGGACGCGACGCTGCCGGCTGCGCGGGTCGCCGAGGTCGAGGCCGCGGCGGCACGGGCCGGTTTTTCTCTCCTGCATGGCAAGAAGGTCCTGGAGCTCAAACCTGCGGGCACCGACAAGGGCACCGCGCTGCGCACCTTCATGACCAAGCCGCCCTTCGCGGGTCGCGTGCCGCTGTTCGCCGGTGACGACGTGACCGACGGCTATGCCTTCGCGGTGCTGGAAAGCCTCGGCGGCCTCGGAATCTCGGTAGGACGCCCGTTCCCGGGCGCGGCCTATCAGGCCGCCGACCCCGAGGCGCTCCGCCAATGGCTGCATGGGCTGCTCGAACCGCAAGCCAACAAGCCAAAGGAACCTAGCACGACCGCGTTCGTTGATCGTCCATGAGCGAGGGCGGGACCGCGAAGGCACCTCTGTTGTGTGGACATGGAAGCCTGCGGCTCCCCAAAGTCGACATCGTCTCCTACAACATCGAGCTCAAGGACAGTGGCGGATTTCTCGGCGACCGCGCGAGCAAGAAGGCCCTGGCGGCCATTCTCGACAAAGCCCGCAAACCTCTGATCAAGGAAGGCCGCGACCCGTTCGGCGAACGGCCGAGCACCGAGATCGGAAAAAAAGAGCTCGACAAGGCCTTGGAGACGGGCGACGCCGAAACAGCAGGCCTGGTCCATACCATCGTCGAAGACTTCTCGCAGGACTTCGCGTTCGTCGTGCGGCGGCTGCTCAAGGACAAGAGCTGGCAGGACGTCGAGCGGATCGCCGTCGGCGGCGGAATGCGCGGCCACCGCATCGGCGAGCTGGCCATCGGCCGGCTCTCCGCCCTCCTCAAGGCCGAAAAGATCGACGTCGAGATCGTACCCATCGACAGCGATCCGGACGATGCCGGACTCTTGGGCGCCGTCCAGCTCGCGCCCGAATGGGTCTTCAAGGGCCATAACGCCCTCGTCGCAGTGGATATCGGCGGCACCAATATGCGTGTCGGCCTCGTCGCGTTCGACTTGAAGAAGGCGCCCGGCTTCGGCGACGCCGCCGTGACGGAACGCGAGATCTGGTGCCATGCCGACGACGACGTCACGCGCGACGCCGCGGTGGGCTCGCTCGTGGAGATGATCGGCGACATCATCCGGCGCGCGGAAAAGGCCCAGCTCAGGCTGGCGCCCTTCATCGGCATCGGCTGCCCGGGCATCATCGAGCCGGACGGCTCGATCGATCGCGGGACACAGAACCTGCCGGGCAATTGGGCCAGCGCGCGTTTCAACCTTCCTCAGCGCATCGTCGAGGCGATACCGCTCATCGGCGAGGACGACACGCAGGTGGCACTTCACAACGATGCCGTCGTGCAAGGGTTGAGCGAAACGGCAACCATGACGGATGTGCAACGGTGGGGAATCCTCACCTTGGGCACTGGTCTGGGCAATGCCTCTTTTGTGAACCGCAAGCCGCACAAAACGAAGGCAAAGTAGCGCCCGTCAACCTGTCTCCACCTCGGCTGCGACAACTTACTCCGTTCGATTCAATACCAGGGCAGCTGTTTCGCGCTCCAGCGGATGAACGGTTGGCGAGACCGCGCGTTTTGCACTGCGGAACCAAAGTTGCTTGGAAACCATGCGCGTTCTTTTCGCCACGCCGGAGATGGAAGACTTCATAAGCGTCGGAGGCCTTGCTGCCGTATCCGCGGCGCTGCCGCGTGCTTTGGCGCCGTTCGGCGAGGTCCGTGTGATCATTCCCGGCTACCGCGAGGTGCTCCGCCATCTTGCCCCTTTGGAGATCATAGCGACATGCCGCGAAAGCGCCGGGCTTCCCGCCTGCACGCTCGGGCTAGCCAAGACCGCGGACGGCCTGCCGGTCTATGCGGTGATCTGTCCTGAATTGTACGAACGCGACGGCGGCCCCTACGGCGACGCTCAGCAACGCGACTGGCCCGACAACGACATCCGGTTCGCCCGTTTTGCGTCGGCGGCCGCCCAACTTGCGTCGGGACTGCTCGACCCGCACTGGCGGCCGGATGTTGTCCACTGCAATGATTGGCAATCGGCGCTGATCCCCGCCTACCTGGCGTGGAGCGGCGCGGATGTCCCCACCGTGCTGACCATCCACAATCTGGCCTATCAGGGATTGTTCGACCGCACCGCCGCGCGCCGGATCGGCGCGCCGGAGAGCGCGTTCCACATCGACGGCCTGGAATTCTACGGCAAGACCTCGTTCCTGAAGGCCGGCCTGATCTACGCCACGCATCTCACCACGGTGAGCGCGACCTATGCCCGCGAGATCACGACGCCCGAACATGGCTGCGGCCTGGAAGGCCTGCTGCGGCGCAGAGCGGACGCCCGGCAGCTGAGCGGGATCCTGAACGGCATCGACGAGAGCTGGGATCCGCGTACCTGTCCGGCGCTGGCGGCGCCTTTCGCGGTCGGCGAATGGGATGGGAAGACCGTCAATGCCGATCACGTGCGCAAGGAATTCGGATTGGCGCTGTCGCGCGGTCCGCTTTTCGGCCTGGTGGCACGACTCGTCCATCAAAAGGGCGTGGACCTTGTCCTCGCGGCGGCGGATACGATCGTCAAGGCCGGCGGCCAGATCATCGTTACCGGCAAGGGCGAGACCGAGTTCGAAGAAGCCCTGAAAGACGTCGAGCGTCGCAACCCCGACAGCATCGCCGCCGCGATCCGCTTCGACGATGGCGAGGCGCGGCGCATTTTCGCCGGCAGCGATTTCACCTTGATGCCGTCGCGGTTCGAGCCCTGTGGCCTCAGCCAGATGTATGCGCAGCGCTTCGGCTCGCTGCCCATCGGACGCCAGACCGGCGGACTTTCGGAGACCATTGTCGACGGCGAGACCGGCTTCCTGTTCTCGGAGCCTTCGACGGAATCCCTGCTCGAGGGGATCTCCCGGGCCTTCGCGACCTTTCGGACGAAGGAACGCCTGAACCGGATGCGCGAGCGGGCGATGTCCCAGCCCTTCGGCTGGCAGCATTCGGCGCGAAACTATGGGCAGATTTACGAGAGCGTGGCCGCCTAACCGCCGCACCCATCGATCGGCGTCATCCGCATGTCCCTGCGCTGCGACGGCGTCACTTGGTCCTGCTCGGATAGGCGAACGTCCAATGCGCCCTGATCGGCTTCCACCACGCAGGAACGCCGGTCGCCTTGTCGACGTGGCGGATGAAGCCGTTGGCCGACGGCGGGGAAATCTCATACGTGAGCTGGTAAGTACCCGGTCCGTCCATGACGACGTTGTTGGCGTAGTGCGGCCCGTCACCGGCCGTCATCGGCGCCAGCGTTCCGGTCTTCTTGAACTTGGCGCCCACCTTGGTGAGCGTATAGCGGATGGTGAGATAAGGTATCCACGCATCCTCGGAGAACCCGTGTTTCTCGTCCGCGGTGGCGTGAACATCCGCTTCCAAATGCACCGAATTCGGCCCCATCGCGCCGCCCGGCGGCATGCGATCCATCTCGATCCCGACCAGGTAATTCGGAACGATCTGCAGACCGTCCGCCACGACGGGCTCGCCGACATAGAATTCGCCGGCTTGCGCCGTGGACAGCAGTCCGCCGAACAGAAATCCTAGTGAAACCGCGATTGTCCTGCGCATGTCGTCCTCCTGGATGGATGCAGATGATGTTACGCCGATGCGGCGGCCTGGAAAGCTCCGTGCAGGCATCGAATCGTCGCGCCGAGCGGCGCGGCAAGCGCCGCCCAGGCCAGAATGCGCGCCAAGTTGTTGTCGACCAGCAGCGCGTCCAGCAACCCGAACAGCGTGAGGCCGGCAAGCAGGAGCGGCATGCGCCACAGGACAGCGGCCTTTGTGGGTGGTGCGTTCATCGGGCTACTCCGCAGGCGCGGGCACAAGCTCGCCCGTCGCATCGGTCCTGACGGAACGGCCGAAACGCTTGGCCGCCCAGAGATAGAGGCCGCTGCCGAGGACCGCGATGGCGACCATGTCGAACAGCGCCCAGAGGATCTTGAGCGGCAATCCGCCGTAATCGCCGAAGTGCAGCGGGCGCGATATTTCCACGGCCCGGAGATAGGCCGGCAGGGCGACGACGCGCGCGACCCGCCCGGTCCGCGCATCGACCAGCACCGGCGTCATCAGGCGCGCGGTGAGCGGCGACGCGCCCTTGGTCCAGACGACATAGTGCAACGGACTGCCGTCGACATGCGTCGGCATCGTGATGGACGAGACGGCAGAACCGGGCATGGCGTGCAACGCCGCGTCTACGGCACTTTGAATCGACGTCGTGGGCGTGACGACCGGCAGCTTGTCATAGCCTGCGAGCATCTTTGCGACATCGGTGATCTCCCACAGACCGAACAACGGCGTGGAGAGCGTGTTCATCAGCCCCGTGAAGCCCACGACCAGCAGCCAGGCGGCGACGACGATGCCCAGGACGTTGTGCAGATCGAGCCAGAGCAAGCGATTGCTGCCGGCATTGCGCACCGTGCCGAACGGGGCGCGCCGGGCGAACGGCGCATAGAGCACGACGCCGGACGCCAGCGCGGCGAGGAACAGCAACGCCATCACGGCGAGGAAGAGGTCGCCCGGAAGCCCGAGAAAGAGCTCCGCATGCAGGATGCGAGCGAAGGTGAGAAAAGCGTCCGCGCCGCCGCCTGCCGGATGCAGGGAGTCCCGCAGCACGACGCCCGTATGCGCGTCCATCGTCAAGACGTGATTGGCGGCGTTCGGCGCATCGATGGACGGCGCAAGGACCGCAAAGACCTGCGGCGCATCGTCGTCGAGAAAGAGGCTGCGCAAAGCGTCCTGCGGATATCGCCCGCGCGCGGCCTGCGCGAAACGGTCGAGCGGAAGGACTGGCTTCCCGGCGACGGCCGCCGCCGGCACCGGCCCGCCGGGAAACGCGTCCTCGAGCTCGTCCTGGAAGATGAGCGGCAGCCCTGTCAGGCAAAGCATCAGCAGGAACGCCGTGCAGACGAGGCTTGTCCAGGTGTGGACAAAGCGCCAGGCCCCCAGGGCACGCGTACCGGACAAAGCTCGAAACCCAAGCAAACCGCGACAAACTCAATATTGCAATTGACTCTCAATATCAATAGAGACAGCGTAGTTGCGATCCATTCTCAACAAGAGGGGCTTATGCGTATCAGGATATGGGGGACATGGGCGGGTGCGGCGCTGCTGGGAACGGGGAGCCTGCTGCGCGGCGGCGCGGCCCTTGCGCAGGACATTCGCGACAAGGATTCGAAGATCGAGACCGTCGTCGTCACGGGAAGCCTGCTGACCAGCCATTCGACGACCGGCAGCAAGACAGACACGCCGATCATCCAGACGCCACAGTCGATCTCGGTGATCAACCGAAACCAGATCACGCTGCAGAACCCACAGGATATCAGCCAGGCGATCGGCTACTCGGCCGGCGTGACGCCGGCGATGTTCGGCTACGATCCGCGCTTTCCGCAGTTCCAGGTGCGCGGCTTCAGTGAGTTCTACAACGGCGTCTTCCAGGACGGCACGCGCCTTTTCGCCAGCGACTTCATCGGTCCGCTGCTGGAACCTTATGGCCTCGAACAGATCGATATCCTGCGCGGTCCGACCTCGGTGCTCTACGGCCAGAACGCACCGGGCGGCCTGGTCAATATCGTCTCCAAGCGTCCGCAGGCCGACGCCTTTGCGGAGCTTCAGCTTCAGCTGGGCAACTACGACCGCTATGACGGTCGCTGGGATCTGAACGCGCCGCTGACCGACGACGGCACGGTGCTGGCGCGGCTGACCGGCGTCTATCGCCAGTCCGGCACGCAATACGTCAATGTGCCCGATGACGAAACCTACATCGCGCCGGCGCTGACCTGGAAGCCGCGCGCCGGCACTTCGCTCACCATCCTCGCGAGCTATCAGCGCGTCTCGGGCGGCGAATCGGAAGAGGCGTTCGACCGGGCGGTGCTGCCGCCCGGCTATCCGCAGTCGATCTGGCGCTTCGATCCCCTGTTCAACACCTCGACGCAGCAAACCTTCGCCATCGGCTACCAGTTCGACCAGGTCCTGGCCGACGACTGGAACCTGCACCAGTCGTTCCGTTACACGGATTCGCGCGCGAATTTGCTCACCGTCAATCCGCTGTATTTCGACAGCGCCACGACGCTCGCGATGGAGGCCGAGCATCTGACCAATACGCTCGATGCCGTCACGCTCGACACCAATGTCACGGGCAAGGCCGAGACCGGCCCGGTGAAGCACACGCTGATCTTCGGCGTGGACTATCAGAACGATCCGTTTTCGGCGCTCGATCTGGTCGGCGATGCCCCCGATGCCGATTACTTCGCGTTGTCCTACAACCTGCCCATCGCCCCGCCGACTACCGTGTCGTCGTCGGTGCATCAAGGCGCCAGTCAAGTCGGTGTCTATGCGCAGGACCAGATGGCGTTCGACGATCACTGGTTCCTGACGGCTGGGCTGCGCCAAGACTGGTCGTCGATCAAGACCGTCAACTACGCCGGCGCCTTCTTCGGCACCGCGCCGGCGCAGCAGGATGACGGCGCGCTCACCGGCCGCGCCGGCCTCGTCTATGTCTCCGATATCGGTCTGGCCCCCTATGTGAGCTATTCGACGTCTTTCGTGCCCCAATCGGGCACCGATTTCTTCGGCAAGCCGTTCAGCCCGCTCACCGGCCGGCAATATGAAGCGGGCATCCGCTACATGCCCAAGGGCGGCTGGATCAGCGCAACGCTGTCGCTCTACGACCTCACCGAGCAGCATGTCCTGAGCGCCGATCCCGATATCGCGCACAATGGCTTCCAGGTGGAGACCGGCGAGGAACGCTCGCGCGGCATCGAGTTCGAGACCGTCGTGACTCCCCTCCCCGGCCTGAACGTCACGGGCGCTTATACCTATGACGACGTGCGCATCACCGAGTCCACCGATCCGACCGAGATCGACCGTCAGCCGGCCAACACGCCGCCCACCCAAGTCTCGCTGTTCGGCGACTACACGTTCCAGGATGGCGCCTTGCAAGGGTTCGGGCTTGGCGGCGGCATGCGCTATGCCAGCGAAACCTATACCGACACCACCAATACGATCCGCACCGGCAGCCTGACCTTCTTCGACGCCGACGCGCATTACGAAGTCGCGAACTGGCGCATCGCGCTCAACGTCGACAACGTCGCCGACAGCCGGACGCAGCTCTGTTTCGGCCAAGTGTGCCACTTCAGCCGCGGCCGCACCATCATCGGCAGCCTCACGCGGCACTTCGAGTAAGAGGATCACGGCATGACGATCACGCAGCGAGACTTCCCCGCCTATGTTCCGCCGCCGGCCTATCCCGACGACGCGCCGCTATCGGGGCTGTGCACGGCAGAACTCGTGCTGGTCGCGTCTCTCCGCCTGTTCGCCTTGGCGCATTGCGACCCGGAGGGTGGACATGACTGGCGCGGCGGTCTCCTGGCGTCCGGCGCCGGCTGCTGCGCAGTGCCGGCGTTCGATGCGCTGTTCGGCATCGTCGGTGCGGCCGGCCGACGCCCGCTCGACGTCCGCTGCCGTCATTGTCCGCATCTGAGCCGCGATGAAGGCCGCCTGCTCCAGATCGTGAGCCTGCTGCAACACGGCCGCATGTTCGATGCCCGCGACGTGCTGGCGGACTGGCTGCCGCCGGCCGTGGTGCGGCTCGCCATCCTTCCCGCAAAAGGCCTCGCGTCGGCTTTGGCACGTGCGCGCTTGCTCGTGCCATTGCGCGAGAGCCCGCGGACTTCGACCCATCACGCCTGCCGCCAGACCCATCATGGCTCCGCCCTGGTGCACTGAAGCGGCAGGCGTTCAGCACGACAACGGCAAAATCGACGCGAGGCTGTCCCATGGCTCCGCCATCTTCGAATCCCATCGCCGATCGGCGGATCGACGCGGTTCTGCAGCGCCTGCACCGCCGGGCCACCCGGCAATTGCCGGGGCTGGTCGTCCATTTGGCGTTGGAGGCCCTGAAGGAGCTGGTAGGCGGCCCGCGGCCTGTCGAGGCGGCGTATTATCGCGACAAGCTGATCCCGATCGATCGCGGCCAAGGCTGGCTGATCTACACGCTCTGCCGCGCCCAGCAGGCCCGGCGTGTCGTCGAGTTCGGAACTTCCTATGGCGTCTCCACGCTCTACCTTGCCGCGGCGATGCGCGATCAAGGCGCCGGTCTCGTCATCGGGACGGAGATCGACGCCGAGAAAGCGCGGCACGCGCGAAGCCATTTTGCGGAGGCCGGCGTTGCAGACCTGATCGACCTGCGAGAGGGCGACGCGCTCGAAACCCTCAAAGACTGCGGCGGTCCCGTCGATTTTCTCCTGGTCGACGGCTTTCCCAAGCTCGCCAGGCCCATCATCGAGCTGATGGCGCCGCAACTGCGCAAGGGCGCGATCGTCATCGCCGACAATGTGGGACATTTTCCCAAGACCTTTGTTGACTATCTGGACTTCGTGCGACGCCCGGCAAACGGCTTCGTCTCGACCCTGCTGCCGCTGCGCGGCGGAACGGAATTTTCCGTGAAGATCTGACCGGTGCGCGGATGCGGCCGATAAGTCCCCGTCGACGCGAACGCGGTCTCGGGTGTAGCGGCTTGCAAGCCAGCACCATGTCGACCTACCGGTCCGTCTTCTCCGGTTGCAGATGGATCGCGAAGAAGTCCGTCTCGCGGCGCCAGAAATCCCGAAGCGCTGCGCCGGTCAGCACGTGTCCTTGGCCCGGATAGCGAAGCAGCGTTACATTGGCGCCGGCGGCGCGCAGGACGTTGTACAGTTCGATCGATCCCAGAAGGAAGTTTCCGTCCTCGTCCCCGTCCGCGAGCAGCATCGGCGTCTTCACCTTGCCGGCGCGGAACACGGCCGAAAGCTTCACATAGGCGGACGGATCCTCCCACAATTTCGCGCCGGCCAGGTCCGCCATGAAGCCCAGGCCGTCGAACCAGAGGAGCGAGGTTCCGATCCAGTCGGGCAAGGCCGGCGCGACGGAGACCGCGCATTTGAACCTGTCGGTTCGCGTCACGAGGTAATCGACGACGCCGCCGCCATTGCTATGGCCGTAGAGGCACATCCGTTCGGGATCGACGAGGCCCCGCCGCTCGAGATCCGCTACGCCGCTCATCACGTCGTCGACGGTCGTATCCCAGGCGGCAGGGCCCTCGCCTCGCTTGCAGAACGCCCGTGCGCCCGAGCAATTCGGCGCCGAATGTGGCGCACGCGGTCGTGGCTTGAACACCATGTAGCCGGCCGACGCCCAGGCCTGGTTCCCCGCCAGCGGGCTCATCCAGCCACCGCCGCCGCCCGGAAACGGATAGACATCGACGATCAGCGGATATCGCGTCCCGGGCACATAGTGCGCGGGATAGAGCAGATCGCCGGCAAGCATCTCATGATGGCCGTTGCGCCACGTGACGGTTTCCGACCTCGCCAATTCGAGATCGCCACCGGACGTGAGAGAGAGGAGTCTTTCCGCGGTCGTCCCCCCGTCGGACGACAGCCACACGACGGGGCCGGCCTCGCCTTCGACCCAGGCCACTGCGCCGCTGCGCGCCTGCGACCATGGCCCGACCGGAGCGGATGTCCGCGCGCCGAGGAAATTGGTGTCGCGGACATGCGCGACAGGCGTGCCTCGGGCGGAGCCCCTACCGCTTCCGCTATCGTAGGAGACGAGAAAGCCGTCGCGCCCGGCAGACCGGTCCCAATCGTAATTCACGACCGGACCGTTCAATCTGTATTCGCGCGCACTGTCCACGCCATCCAGCGGGACGACACGGATAGCGGCCGGGCCGTCGAAGCGGCTGCTGACGAGAAAGGCGATACGCGCGCCGTCCGAAGACCAGAGGGGGCGGTATTTCACGCCATTGCCCACCGCCAAGGTGCGGACATTCCCGCTGCGAAGATCGAGAAGCATGATCTCGCCCTTCGTCGCCGAGATGATGCCGCCGCCGGCTGCGGCGCCTGGATCATCCGACCGGATGCGGGCGAAGGCGATGGTGCGGCCATCGGGAGACCAGGCCGGATCGAACGCCATCGCGCTGTCGTGGGTGATCTGGCGGCTTCGATGCGAGTCGACATCGACGATGAAGAGCTGGCTGTAAAGCGCCTCTCCCGGCCGGGGGGATCGAAATCCGACATCGCGGCCGTCCCGGGCCTCCACGATGCCGCCTGTCCCGCCGCCGGGATGGGCGAACACGTCGCTGAGGATCCGCCCTGGGGGCGTCGTGTTGTCCAAGACCAGCGGCGCGCCGGCCGCGGAGGGCACGGGCGCGAGTGATGCGACGCGGGAGGCAAGCACGATGTCGCGGCCGTCCGGCGACCACCGCATCCGGAACGCGTCGCCGACATAGCCCATCATCCGGGTCTCGATTTCGGGATCGACGCCGGCGGTGAATTGCGTCAGCTGCTGCACGCCGCCATCGCTCCGGTTCCACAGCCAGAGCTGCAGCGTGCCGGATCGGCGCGAATAGAAGGCGAGCCTTTCGCCGTCGGGCGACCAGCGCGGTATCAGCCCTTCGCCGAGACGTTGCAGGATGCGGCCGTCTTCCACGCGCACGACCGACAGCTCGCCGCCGCGCTCGACGGCGAGAGACTTGCCGTCGGCGGACAGGTCGAGCGTCGCCAGCATCGAGGCTTCGCCTGAAGCCACGCCGTCGAGATCGTCCAGCGTGACCGGCCGCCTGGGACTTGCATCCGCCGCGGCCGGCCCGCCGAGAACGAGCACGGCAATCGCGACCGCGACGCGGAGCATCCTGCGGCCACCGGCCGGTGCCATTCTCTCTAGGCCCGTGTCGCGCAGGGTCGTCACCTCCGGCGCGTGGCCGGTCACCATCGCTCGGTCAACTGAAGCGAAACGACCCGCCCCAGCACGTTGGCGTTCGCGCCGTCGAAAACGAGTCCGGGCGCAACGCCCGGGTCCGGCGTCGCGACGAAGGGCGGCTTTGTATCGGCGACGTTGATGACGTTGAAGCCGGCAACGAGCCCATCGAGCGGACTTCCGGACCCCTGGTCAAAATTGTATTCCACCGCAAGATCGAACGTCGTCCACGACGCGATCGGGACGGAGGGTGAATTCCGGACATCGCGGTAGGAGTCGACATAGTTCGCGAACAGCGCAAAATCGAAATTGCCGTGCCGCAGGATCACGCGGCCGCGCAGCTTCAGATCGACGGGGTTGTACTGCGTGTTCAGCACGTCGGCGGTCGGCGTGCCCGGCGCCACCTTCTGCTTGAAGGTGAGGATATAGGTGCCGTCGAGGCCGGTCTCGAGATGGCCGAAGGAGAAATCGCCGTCATAGGACACCTTGAAATCGATGCCGTTCGTGTCGAGCGCCGACAAATTGGTCGAGCGCGAATCGACGATGGCGGCTATCGTGGAAAGATCGACGCCACCGGGGATTCCGGTGAAATCGTCGAACTCCTGCGTGGTGGCGACCAGGGACGCGACTTCCGCCGCCGGCGGATTGCGCTGGATCAGGGGACCGAACGTCGATGCATTGTTGAGCGCATCGAAGAGATCGAATCCCGCCGTCTGCGCGGTCGTGATCAGATTGGTGAAATGGACGTTGTAATAGGTCGTGCTGACCCTGACTCCCGGAAAGGCGTCCGGCGCCCAGTCCGCGCCGAGCGTCCAGTTGGTCGACTTCTCCGGGGAGAGCTTCGGATTGCCGCCGAAAACCACCAGGACGTTGGACGCGCCGCCCGTCGTCGGATCCGCCTCCGGCAAGGCGACGACCTGGGACGGCGTCGGATTGAGATCGCTCAGCAAGGGCGCGCGAAACGAGGTCCCATAGGTGCCGCGAAGCTTGAGGTCCGATTGCGCCATCCAGCTCAGTCCGATCTTGGGATTATCGGTCGAGCCGAAATCGCTGTAGTGCTCGTATCGGTCGGCAAGGCTGAGTTCCAGGCGATTGTCGGGCGCTGAATCGCGCGGACCGATGATGGGGATGTCGAGCTCTGCAAACCCGGCCGCAATGCTTCGGTTTGGAGAATAGGTGCTGTCCGCGATGAGGTCTTTGGAATCGAGGGTCTCGAAACGATATTGGCCGCCGACCGCAAACCGCACCGGACCGGCGGGCAGCGAGAAGAGCGCGCCGTCGAGCTTGGCATCCACGGTTCCGACCGTCGCGATCGTGTGGACATGCGACGAAGGCGCGCCGGCGAAGGTGTCGGTCTGGGTGGTATCGCTCGCGCTGTAGGTCGTACTCAACTCGAATTGCCGATCCTCCGGCAGCGCCACGTCGACGCCGGCAGTCCCGCCATAGTTCGATGCCGACACGACATTATGATCGTCGCCGATGCCGGTGAAGAATTCGTCATTGGACGACGACCGGTTCGACCAGAGGCCTTCGCCGAACACGCTGATATCGCCGGTCAAAGACTGGTTGCCCATTGCAAACACCGAATTGTGCAATTGCTTGGGCACAAGGGTGAACGGACTGGCATTGCCGCTCGCATAGCTGCGCTGGCTCGAGTCGATCGACGAACGCAGGTTGTAGTCGTAGCTGACAAGCGCCGAGCCGCTGCCCCAGGTACGACCCAGGGTTTGCGCGAACTCCTCTTCCGCACCGCCGCCGTCGGTCGGCGCCGCAAAGCGCGCACGCGTCTCGGCTCCGTCGAAATCGTGCCGCAGGACCAGATTCATCACCCCGCCCACGGCGTCCGATCCATAGATCGCCGACGCGCCGTCGGCGAGGACATCGACCCGCTCGAGCGCGCTGAGCGGGATCATCGAGACGTCGACAAAATTGCCGTTGTTGTTCGCCGGCGCGATCCGGTGTCCGTCGAGCAGGACAAGTGTCGCGTCGCTGCCGAGTCCGCGCAGATTGACGCCCGCTCCGCCGACCGCGTTCACCGCATTGCCCCCGCCGACCAGGCTTCCAATCGTTTCGTCGGACGCCCCACCGCCGAAATTCTCCGGCAGCCGCCTCACGAATTGCTGGATGCTTCCCAGTCCCGAGAGGTCGATCTGGTCGCGCGAGTAGCTGTCGACCGGGGCCGCCGGATTGGTCACGCCGCGGATATTCGTGCCGGTGACGATGACGGTCTCGGTCGGCTGCCCCTTCGTCGCGGTGCTCGCCGCCTCTTCGTCAGAGGCGGCTTCGGCGTTTTTTGGTCGGACACGCAACATGATGGTCTGGGTATTCTCGGATGCGATCTCGATGTCCGTTCCTGCCAGGAGTTCCGACAGCGCGGCATGGAGATCGAGGCTTCCCTTGACCTCGTGGGTCCTGACGCCGTTGAGCTGGTCCGCGGGCGCCACGATCTGGATGCCGGCCTGACGCGCAAATTCCGGAATGGCGTTGACGGCCGCGTCGGAATGCACATCGAAGTTCCGCGTCTGCGCCATGGCAGCCGTGGCACACAGCAACGCTCCGACGGCGACGCTGCTTCGCAAAGCGAGCCGGTTCACCGCTGACAGTCTTGACGCACGCAACTTCATACTCGCCCCCGTACTGCAGGCCGCCCCGCGCGAACCTGTCAGAAAAGGAGACACATGACGGTCATCATTTCCCTACGCGGTTGTCGCACTTCATTGGCGCGAGAGGCGAACTTCGTTATCCGCGACCGCAACACGAAGATCGAACGAGACCGCGACAGCATGGGCGAAACCAATCGGATCACCTGCCAGGAACAATCCGGCGATCCGTTCCTCGGCGATGGAGGGATCGTCAATCCGAATCCGGATATCGCTGTAGCGCGCGAACTCGTCAGCCGCGACTCCAAGGGTCTCGCCGTGGAACGCGATGCGGCCGTCGCGCCACGCCAGCGCGCGTTCCACCTCGGCCGTTTCAATCGGTTTGGCCACGATCGGCGCGTTCACGGGCGCGATGGCGCGGGTGTTGGCCGGCGCCCGCACCGGCGGCGCCACGGGGATATCGGGGCGGGTCACCTCGACCACACCTTCTTTGACGAGAATCTGCACGGGCTGCGACGGCAATATACGGACCGTGAAGCTGGTACCGACCGCACGAACCGCAGTGTCGGCGGCATGAACGACAAAAGGCCTTTGTGTGTTCTTGGCCACGTCGAACAGAGCCTCGCCCTGGATCAGATCGATGTCGCGGCGATTCCGGGAGTAACGGACAACGACTTCCGATTGGGTGTTGAGACTGATGAGAGAGCCGTCGTTCAACGGCACGACGCGCATTTCGCCGACCCGCGTCGCGTAGCGTTCCTCGCCGAAATACCGTAGCGCCGAGCGTCCCACGACCGCCAGACCCGCAGCGGCGGCGGCGATGCCGCCGCCCAGAACGACGCGGCGGCGGGAGAACGCCGGCCTCTCCGCCTGCCGAGACGGAGCGTCATGTTGCTGCAAAGGCGTCAGATGGGCACTTGCCAAGGCGAACGCCCCGACATGCCGCACATCTTCGCTCAGCCATGCATCGAGCTCGGCCTGTTCGCCCGGATGCAGCGGTCCGGCGTCGCTCTTGGCCGCCCAGAGGGCCGCTTGGTCGTAAACGTTCTGGGCGGAAGGTCTCTCGGTCATTTTCGCCGCGTCCCGGATGCACGCACCCTTGCTCCTATAGACAATTGGGACGCCGGTTTCCCTCCCCGGCCGAACGCGCTGATGAGACAGCGCACGCCCTGCGCCATGTATTTTTCGACGGCCTTTTCACTGACACCAAGACGCTGGGCAACCTCGCGCTGCGAGAATCCTTCCACCCGGCGGAGAAGAAAGGCCTGGCGGCAGCGCGGCGGCAAGTCCGCCAAAGCCTCGTACACTTCGCGGACCTCGTCGCGCAAGGCGACTTGCTCTTCCGGCGACGCTTCCAGAGCAAACGCTTCAATCGACTCGACATCGCCGACCGCGACGATCGGCACGACGCGCAGGCGTCGAAGCTGGTTGGCGAGAATGGAGAACGCAGTCTGGGCCGCGTATTGCCGCGGATTGCGAATATCGGCGACGGAATCGAGAGAGGCGAGGCGCGCGTACATCTCCTGGATGATGTCGTCGATGTCCAATTCATAGACGCGCCGCGAAAGCCAGGCGCGGATCACGCGCTCATGGGGCACAATATTTTGGGCCAACCACTGGGCCCGCTGGCTCGTGAGCCTCGGCATGGCGAACAGAAGAATGGAGCGACGGCGGCTTTACAAGTCTTCTCGTATCGCCTGTGGCGCCACCGACGCACCGCGGAAATATTGCGGATGCGCGTAGGGATTTCGGCGCGTGAAGTGTATCTGCGCTCGCCGGGAACGGAACAGCACCGCGAACGCCGGACCGAAGCGTGTCGCCGATTGCAGACGGCGCTCGGCGGCACATGGAGATCGCCGGAGACCTGCGGCAGAGGTCTCGTCAACCAGTAGCGATCCGTGCTGCGCATGAACCGAGGATCACAAGCGCCGGCGCGCGGAGATTTCCTGGTGCGGCGCGGGGCATGGCCGCCTCCCGCTCACCGCTGCGATAGAAAGGCCCGCGTCTCGGCGACAACACGGTCCTGGAATTCCGGGTCGCGCAGGCGTGCGGAACCTTGCATAGGGTGCCCGCCTTCGTCGTAGTAGATTCCGGTTCGACCGGATGTGTCGAGCAGGATCTCGGTGAACACGCGCGCAGCTCGCTTCGGCGTGCTCAAGACCTTTATGAACGGCGCCATCAGCGGGACGATGTAATATGCCAGGATGTAGAAGAAGATGTTCATGTTGCCGTGGAGGCCGGTGTTGAACATGATGCCCGGCTCGATGGCGTTGACATGCAGCCGCGGGTTTTCGCGCGCGAGCGCCATGGCCGTGGCGATATTGCACTGCTTGGAGGTGGCATAGGCGTCATAGCCCGGCTGCTTGGCGCCGCCGGGTTTCCATTCGCCGCGCACGCTCGCCTCGGCTGAGATGTAGCGGCCACCGCGAAAGCCAGCCCGCTTGGCGGGCCCGCGCTCGGGATCTTCGGTAGCCGAGCCGACGAAGAGGACATTCGCACCATCGCGCAGATGCGGCAGGAGCGCCTCGGTCAGCGCGAACGGTCCGAGGTGGTTCGTCGCGAACGTCATGTCCCAACCGGCTGCGGTCTTCATGACGGGCGGGTTCTGGACGCCCGCGTTGTTGAGCAACCCGACGATCGGCAGATCGAGCGCGATGATCTGCGCGGCGGCGCGGCGTACGCCCGCCAGATCCGACATGTCGCATACGACCGGCACCGCCTGCCCGCCCCGTCGCTCGACCTCCTTCCTGACGTCATCGAGCTTGCCGCTGTTCCGGCCCGCGAGCACAAGCGTGCCGTGCCTGGCCATTTTAAGAGCGGTCTCGCGGCCGGTACCAGAGGTCGGACCGGTGATGATGTACGCTTTACGACCTGCGGGATGTCTCAAGTCTGCTTTCGACATGACGCCCCCTCAGATCTGCATGCCGCCGGCGACTTCGATCCGCTGGGCGTTGACCCAGCCGAAGTCGTCGGACAGCAGGCCGGCGATGACCGGCCCGACATCCTCCGGCACTCCGGCACGGCCGAGCGCCGTATGATCGGCGATCATCTTGTTGACCCCCGGATTGTCGCGAACCATGCCGCCGGAAAAATCGGTCGCGATCGGGCCCGGCGCGACGACGTTCGCCGCGATCCGGCGCGGTCCCAATTCCAGGGCCATGTACCGTGTCAGCGTTTCGACCGCCGCCTTCATCGAACCATAGCCGATGCGGTTGCGTCCGGTGAAGCGCGCCAATCCCGAGGAGATGTTCACGATGCGACCGCCATCATTCATGAGCGGCAGAAGCTTTTGCGTCAGGAACAGGACGCCCTTGAAGTGGACGTTATAGAGCGCGTCCATCTCCGCTTCCGTTATCGACTCGAAGCTTGCGGTGGACGAAATCCCGGCATTGTTGGCGAGGTAGTCGAAGCGCTCGGCTTTCATGCCGGCCAACACGTCTTGTACCTGCGCCGCGAAACCGTCGAACGAGCCCACATTGCCCGTGTCGAGCTGCAGTGCGACTGCACCGGCGCCCGCTTCCGCGGCAAGCGCCACGACCTTGTCGGCTTCTGCACGATTTGTGTTGAACGTGAGTATCGAACGGACCCCGCGCTTGGCGAGGCAGAGGACCGTGTTGCGGCCGATCCCCCGGCTGCCGCCGGTGACGATCGCGATTTTGCCATCTGTCATAAGTGGTTTTCCATTGGGAACCGCCGTTCCGGAGCCAATTGCGTTGATCGACTATGATTGCCGAAGGCCGGAAAGCGGAATGCCGGAACCCGCCAATTTCTTGCCTATTCCTGCCTCACGGGATATTCTCGCGGCCGTTTCAACGTGAACGGAAGGGTCGGATGTGCCCGATCAATTGGCGGAAGCGCTCCTGCGCTATACGGATAGCCGGCCCGGAGAGAGCCCGTTCCTGACCGCCATCGACGGGTTGGCCATCGTGCGATCGGATCATCCGAAGCCGCCGAGCCACATGATTTCAAAGCCGGCGATGTGCATCGTGGCGCAGGGCGCCAAGTGGTCGATGTTCGGCGGCAACAAGCTTGAGTACAGGGCGGGGCAGGCCCTCCTGATCGGCGTTGAAACGCCCTCGATCGGCCGGGTGGTTGAAGCGAGCCCTGGGGCGCCTTGTCTTGTCCTCGCGTTCGAACTGGATCTTGCGATCATGCGGAGCGTTGCGGAGGAACTGGACACGCCGCCAAGGGCGAGCGGTGAGCCCGGCCGCGGCGTCTTCGTGACGAACTTTCGAGGCCCGCTGGCCGACTGCGCGCTGCGCCTGGTCCGGCTGCTCGATATGCCCGAGGCGATTGCGACGCTCCGCCCCATCATCATGCGCGAAATCTGCTATTGGCTTCTGACCGGCCCTCATGGCGGAGACGTCGCCAGATTGACACTGGCAAACAGCCCGTCGCAGCAGGTGATGAGCGCCATGCACAGCTTGCGAAGCAGCTTCAGAGAATCGATTCGTATCGACGAATTGGCCGCGGTCGCCCGGATGAGCACCTCCGCCTTCCACCGTCAGTTCAAGGCGCTGACGTCGCTGACGCCGCTGCAATATCAGAAGCAGCTCCGCCTGCTGGAGGCGCGCCGCCTGATGGTCTCCCGCAGATTCAACGTCGAAGCGGCGGCGTTCGAGGTCGGCTACGAAAGTCCCTCGCAGTTCAGCCGGGAATATGCCCGCATGTTCGGCGCGCCGCCAAAGCGCGACGTTAACCAAATGCGGGTCGTGCTTCAGGAAGATCGCGCCCGCTCCGGTGCAGAATTGATCGCTGAAGATGCCCGAGCGGTTGCTGCCTAAGGCGGACCGGATGGCAGCCGCGAGCGCGGTTCTGCCGATGGCGCTCCCCAAAGCAAGCGACGCAGCAGGCAAGCGCCTCGCCCAATCGTGTCTCTCAGCTGGGCGGCCCGGGCTGAGCTCAAGGCGATCGGCGTTGAACCCCGTTGCTGCATAGCTTACGAAGCCGCTTTAGAGGGTCGATTCGTATCGGTGAAGAGGCCGCGGTGCATTTAGACTTTTGCCGCTGCGTCTTCGCCGCGCCGTCCCAAAGCGCGACCCGCGATCAGGAAGACGAGCAGCCCTGCACCGCCGACGACGACCGCGCGGATAGCAAGCTGAAACATGGGATTGCCGCCGAGGACAATTCCCGAAAGCTGTGCGCCGTCATTGAGAAAGCCGTGGACGGCAATGGTCGCCAGCACGCTGCCGCCCGTGCGATTGAAGAAATAGGCCATCACGATCGTCGCGCCGACGCACCAGATCGCAAACAGCGGCAGCAATATCAGGCCGTAGGCGAACAGCCCCATCGCGGCCGGCGTCTGGAAGAGGATATCGCGCGAAACATGCCAGAATGCCCAGAACAGGCCCAGGACGACGCTGGCCTTGATCGGCGACATTTCACCCTGAAGCAGCGGAAGCCCGTAGCCGCGAAAACCAAGCTCTTCCAGCAATCCGCCCTGATTGAGGAACATCGCTTCCAGAAGCAGCGGGATGGCGGCGGCGGAAAGCAAGGCGGGGTTGAAGGATACGGTCCATCCCGCGGCGCCCGAGAAGAGAACCTGCGCAACGAAGGTGACCAATTGCACGGCCACGACAACGGCCATGAGACGCAGCCAGATCGACAGCCCTTCGGAAGCCTTGACGCCGCCAAGCCATGGACGCAGGCGGCCGAAGAGGCTCGCCAGCCCGCCCGCGCCATCCTTCATCGCGACCAGGACGATCGCCACCAGGGACGGAATGGCCGACGCGAGCACGGCGATGACCAGCACGGGCTGGCCCCAGACGGCCTGGAGCAGCGGGAGCAGCGCGCCACCGCGGAGCGTGACGCCCGATCTCGCCATCGTATCGTGCATCAGGGACAGGAATACGAAAGGCCCGCCCTGCAATGGAAAGAACGGCTCGGGATAATACGCAAACAGAAGCGCCAACACGAAAGGAATCGCGAAGGTCCAGGCATAGAAGACCGCAAAGGGCCGATGGCGGCTTACATTCATGACGAACACCGGAAGAAAACGGACGGCGCGCCGCGCCGCCCGCGTGGAAAACAGCCGTCAGAAATCCTTGCGTAGCCTGATGCCGATCGTCCTGGGCTGACCGACGTTGAAAAGCCGCGTATTGGGAAGCGACGGATCCGCCTCGAATGCATATTCGACGACTTTGTCCGTCAGGTTATCGGCAAACAGAGTGACGGCATAGCCTGGGCCGTCGGCTTCCAGCTGAAGATTGAGGAGCTGATAGGCGCGCAGGCGCTGCGCCGGATTGTCGTCCGCGAAGTTATAGCGCGACGCGACGAAGGAGGCGTCGCCGCGCAGCGCCGCCGACCAATCGTCCGAGATCGGCCAGCGATATTCGGCGCCCAAGCTCACCTTCCACTGCGGGACGAGCGGAAGCTGGTTGCCTTTCAGCGCTTCGGTCACGGGCCCGGACGGCGTGTTGAGGATGACCGTATCGGAGAGCGTCGCATCCGTGTAATTGCCGCTGAAGTTCAGCGTGAGGCGTTCCGTCAGCCTGGCCAGTCCTTCCAGTTCGACGCCCTTGCTGGTCGCGCCGCCGGCATTGTAGGTGCCGTTGAACACGGCCGCGCTGGCCGGCAATTGGATATTCTGCCAGTCCATGTAATAGGCCGCGAGATCCAACGTCAGGCGATTGTCGAACAGATCGGCCTTGACGCCGACTTCGTAGTTCCAAATCGTGTCGGGCTTGAACGTCAGCGGAAGAGGCACGCCAAGCAGATCGAAGATGGGCTTGCTCGGGTTGGCGCCGCCGGGACGAAACCCCTTGGACACCGTCGCATAGGCCATCGTCGAATCCGCCAAATTGTATTTGAGGCTCACCCGCGGCGCGAGTCCCGACGTGTTCTCCACGGAGGTGTTCACCAAGCCCGGGCCGGCGAACGCACCGGAAACATCGGTGTGGAATCGATCGTCTTCGTTGAAGTACCGCAGGCCCGCCGAAGCCTCCAACAGATCGGTGATGTGCCAGGTCAAGGCACCGTAAACGGCCCATTGGCGGAACCGGTAATTGAAATCGCCGTCAAGCAAAGGGCCCAAGTCGGGCGTGGTATCGATGCTGTTCAGATCGGAACGCGTGCTGTTCTTGTAAAAGGCGCCGACGATCCATTCCAGCGGCCCGGACTGGTTCGACACGACCCTGACTTCCTGCGTGAAGATGTTGTAGTCGATCTTGTCCGGCGCGACGGCCGTCACGCCCGGCGGCAGGATGCCGAAGCCGGCGCCGGTATCGTCAGTCTTGCTCTCGGTCTGGCGCCCGAAATACGACGTCGACGATACGATGCTGGCCCAATCGGCATCGTATTTCACGGTCAGATTGTAGCGCTGGAAATTGTCGACGCGGCTTTCAGGCACGTAGCGGAACTGCTGCAAGTCCCCGTCGGATATGAAGGAGCCGTTGTTGCGCTGGTTCTCGCCCTGATAGGCCAGCGATACGGTAAGCGCCTGCGTCGGCGTCCAGGCCAGAATGCCGCGATAGTTCGTGGAACGCGAATCGTTCACGTCATTCTTGTGGAGCACCTGATTGTCGATGAAGCCCGCATCGTTGCGCCAGCTGCCGACCACCCGCAGCGCAAGCTCGTCCTGCACGATGGGTATGTTGACCATGCCGTCGGCGCTGTAATTTTCGCCGCCGTGGGACGTGTTGGACGTCATGCCTTGGATGGCGCCGGAAAAGGCCGACGCATCGGGCTGATGCGTGATGATCCGGATCGTGCCGCCCAGCGAGGATTCGCCGAACAGCGTCCCTTGAGGACCGCGCAACACCTCGACGTGGTCGACATCGAACACCTTCACATCGGGCTGGGCGGTCGGATCTGCGGTAATCGGCATCTCGTCGAGATAGAAGCTGACGCTCGACTCGCCGGTCTGCGTTGAAATTCCGCGGATCGTGACCCGGTTCAGGCCCGGCGCGAACGACGCGAATTCGAGACCCGGCACCTTGTCCGCGAAGTCCTTCAGATTGTCCGCGCCCAGCTTGCGCAACGTCGCATCGGTGAAAGCCGTTATGGACATCGGCACGGTCTGGATGGCCTCCGGGCGGCGCGTGGCGGTCACGACGACGGTTTCCACGCCGCCTCCGCCTTGGGCCCTTTGTGCGACAGCCGTATCCGCAGTCTGCGCCCATCCCGGCGACGCCCCACAAGCCAGCGCCAGAAGCGACACTGCCCCAAGGCTATGTGCCCGCATGCCTTTAAGACCCGCACTCGTCATCCCAACCCCCTACTCGCTGCAACTGGCCGGCTGCCGTCGCAGCGACGGACAGCCGGTACACATTCCCCGTCACAAAGAATAAGTTATTCTGAATTGATATGTCAATTCAGAATATGAATATTTTGTGCCAGACGGTCTTACAGGGACTCGCTGCGCCAGCAGCGCACACGCCGCTCCGGCTGATGCAAAATGGAGTCGAGTTTCTGGGGCTGCTCGCAACCGGCGCCTGCGAAGGAGCATCGCGTCCGGAACGCGCAGCCGACCGGCGCCACAGCCGCATCAGTATCGGTATCGCCCCGATCCTCGATATCGAGGAACGTCCCACCGTCGAGCGTCGGCACCGAAGCCAGCAGCTCTCGCGTATAGGGATGACGGGGATTCTCCAATACCGCTGCTGCCGGCCCCTCCTCCACGATCTGGCCGAGATACATGACGATAATGCGGTCTGCGAGATGGCGCACGACGGACACGTCGTGACTGATCAGCACATAGGTCAGGCCTCGCTGTGCCTGAAGTTCGAGCAGAAGATTCAAAATCTGCGCCTGAACGGAGATGTCCAGAGCCGAGGTCGGCTCATCCAGCACGATCAGCCTGGGTTCAAGCACAAGCGCGCGTGCGATCGCTATGCGCTGCCGCTGCCCGCCCGAAAATTCGTGCGGAAAGCGGTCGGCGCGATCGAGCGGCAATCCGACTTTCTCCATCATCTGCGCGACGACCGCGCGCCGCGATGCGCGGCTTCCGATCCCCTGCGCCACAAGCGGCTCGGCGATGATGTCGCCAACCCGCATGCGGGGATTGAGGGACGACTGTGGCTCCTGGAAAACCAGTTGAACGCTGCGGCGGAACAGCTTCTCGGCGGGCCGGCCGCCGGTTACGACAGGACGGCCCTCGAACCGGATCGCGCCGTCCGTCAACGGAACCAAATTCACGATCGCTCGCGCGAGCGTGCTCTTGCCGCAGCCGGATTCTCCGACCACGCCGAGCGTCAGGCCGGACCTCAGCTCGAAGGAGACATCGCGGAGCGCGAAAACGCCTCGCCGGCGTCCCGGCGCATCGTAGCGCACCGTTGCATGGTCGACCATCAGCACCGCATCATCCATGCGCAGATGCCTCCTGCACGGCCCAGCATGCCGTTTCATGCGTCTGCGAAAGCGGCGTGAAGCCGGGCTTGACCCGGCACGCCTCATGCGCCAAGCCGCAGCGCGGCGCGAACCGGCAACCGACCGCGCGTTGGGACGGGCCGGCGGTCGCCCGCAAAGTCGGTATTGCCTGTTTCGATGCGTAGCGCTCCGGCGATGCGGCAAGAAGCGCCTGCGTGTAGGGGTGCGCCGGAGACAGAAGGACGTCGGCCGTTCGTCCCTGCTCCACGATCTGGCCGGCATGAATGACGTAGACGCGATCACAGAGGTGGCGGACGATGCCCATGTCGTGCGTTATAAGAAGGACCGACGTACCGGAGCGTCGCGCCTTGTCGCGCAGAAGACGCAGGATCTTCGCCTGCACCGTAACGTCGAGCGCCGTCGTCGGCTCGTCCGCCACCAGCACGGCGGGCGAGCATGCAAAAGCCATTGCGATAAGCACTCTTTGCCGCATGCCGCCGCTCAACATGAAAGGATAGGCGCGCATGATTCTTTCGACGTCGACGATCTGCATGTCGGCGAGCAGGCCCTTGGCCCGCGCCGACGCCTCGCGGCTGGTGGTGCGGCCATGACGCCGGACGACCTCCGCGATCTGATCGCCGACACGCAGCAGCGGATCCAAGGCGTTGGAGGTCTCCTGAAAGATCATCGAGATCTTCGCGCCGCGGAAGTCCTCGAGCTCCGGCTCCCGCATCGCCAGCATGTCTTTTCCCAGCACCCGGATCGTGCCGCTGGCGGACCATCCCGCCTTCGGCAGAAGGCGCAGCAATGTGGTCGCCGTGACGGACTTGCCCGACCCGGATTCTCCGACCAATCCCACGATCTCGCCGGCGCCGACCGCGAGCGCGATGGCGTCGAGCACCGGCAAGGGGCCGTTGTCCGTGGCGAAGGCAAGGCTGAAGCCATCGATTTCTACGACGTGATCGCTCATCGCATCGGCCGCTATTTCTCTCGCCGCGGGTCGACCAGCGGGCCGATCGCATCGCCGATGAGGTTGAACGCCAGCGCCGTCATCAGGATCGCCAGGCCGGGCAGCAACGCGTACCACCACTGGCCAAGAATGTAGGGCTGGCCGGCATTGACCATCGCCCCCCATTCGGCGAGCGGGGGACGCGCACCAAGCCCGATGAAGCTCAACGTCGCGACGCCGAGCATCGCATTGCCGACGTCGAGCGTCGCCAGCACCAGCATGGACGAGAAGACGTTGGGAATGACATGGCGGACGAGAACGTGCCAGCGGCCGGCGCCGAAGGTTCGCGCCGCCTGCACGAAGTTCCGTTTGCGTATCCCCAGCGCCAGCCCGCGCGCGACACGGCCATAGCCGGGGATGCCCAGCACGCCGATGGCGATCATGGCATTGATCAGGCTCGGACCCAGCGCGGCCGCCAGCGCCAATGCAACGACCAGTCCGGGCAGTGCCATCACGATATCCATGATGCGCATGATGAGGGCATCGATCCAGCCGCCCGCGAGACCGGAAAAACAGCCGATCAGCGTGCCCGCGCCGGCGCCGATCGCGACCACGCCGAGGCCCACGCCCAACGACGCATGGGCGCCCCACAGAATGCGCGAGAAGATGTCCCTGCCGACTTCGTCGGTCCCGCCCCAGTGCGCCAGGCTCGGAGGCGCCAGCCGGGCTGCCGCATCGATGAGATCGGGATCATATGGCGCAATCAGCGGCGCCAGGCAGGCGCCGGCGAACACGACGCCGAGAATGATCAAGCCGGTTATCGACAAGGGGCTCGAGACGAGATGCCGCAACAGCTCCCGCCCGGGAGAACGCGTCGTCATCGTTGTCTCTGCGAACCCGCTCACTACCCGATCTCCCGGATCTGCGGATCGATCGCAAGATAGATGAGATCGACGGCGAGGTTGGCCAGCACATAGACCAGCGACACGATCACCGTGAATCCCATGATGACGGGGAAATCGAGCGCGAAAATCGCGTTGAGGACATAGGAACCGGCGCCCGGCCACGCGAATATCGTCTCGACCACGATGGAGCCGAACAGCAGGGAGCCGATCGCCAGGCCGGCCACGGTCACCAACGGCAAAAGGGCGTTGCGCAGCGCATGGCGAAGGATGATCGTCCAGCGCCGCAGGCCCATCGCCCGGGCGGTGCGCACATAGTCCTCGTTCAAAGCCTCCAGCATCGACGTGCGTACCAGCCGCATGAATCCGCCCATGGTGGAGAACGAAAGCGTCAGCACCGGAAGGATCATGTGCGCCAACGCGCTGTCGAAGACGGCGACGTCGCCCGCCAGCAAGCTGTCGACAAGAAGCATGCCGGTGACGACGGGCGGCGGCGTGAGCGCCGGATCGAGCCGCCCGGCACCGGGCAGAAGATTCCATTCCCCGTAAAGGAGCAACAGAAGCAGCAGCCCCAGCACGAAGCGCGGCGTCGATACGCCTGCGATGGCGAGGAGGCGCAACAGATGGTCGATCCAGCTATCGGCATAGACCGCCGACAGGACGCCGAGCACGAGCGCCAGCGCGATCGAGACCAGGAGCGCGGCCAGCATCAGCTCCACAGTCGCGGGAAAATATTCGAACAGTTCGGTCAGGACGGGGCGATGCGTCAGCACGGATACGCCGAGGTCACCTCGGACCAGTTGCGCCAGATAGGCGAGGTATTGGACATAGAGCGGCCGGTCGAGACCCAGCTGTTGCCGGATTTTGGCGATGGCCTCGGCGCCGGCATGCGGTCCGGCGACGAGTTGCGCCGGATCGCCCGGAATCAAATGGGAAATCGCGAAGGTCAGCAGGGTCACGCCCAGCAGCACGCCCACAAGCATGCCGAGGCGCCGCACTATCATCGTTGATATGGACAAGGGCGATCCCGATCAGGCGGAACGACGCAACATCGCGTCGGCGTTGTATACCAGCGGCCGCCAAGCGCTGTATTCCATCCCGGCGATTTCGTCGCGGTACCCGAGCAAGGCGTGCGGCGAGAATAGGAAGATGCGCGGCATGTCGGCGAGGATGAGTTTCTCGGCCGCCCGGTAGAGCGAGAGCCGCGCGTTGGCGTCCAGCTCGGCCTGTGCCTGCAGAAGCAGGCGATCGACCGCGTCGTTGCCGTAGAAGGCGGTGTTGCCGCCCGCGCCGGAATTCTTCGAGAAGTAAAGAGGAAAAAGCACGAGCCAGGGATCGGCGAAGGCCGGGACGAAATTGTTGATGGCGAGCTCATACTCGCCGCCCAGGCTCTTGCTGACGAACGCCGACGGCGCCACGGGCTCCAAGGTCAACTTGACCCCGATGTCCGCGAAATTGCTTTGTATCATGAGCACGGTGGAATCCACCGTGCTGCCGCCCTGAACATAGCTCAGCGTCAAGCCCAACGTGGGATGTCCCGCCTGCGCCATCAGCGCCTTGGCGGCGGCGACATCGCGCTTCATGACCGGTAACGCGGCGTCGTATCCCGGCATGCCCTGCGGAATGGGACCGGAGCACGGTGTCGCGCGTCCGAGCAGGACGGATTTGATGATCTGTTCGTAGTCGACGGCCAATGCCAGGGCCCGGCGTACGCGCACATCCGACAGGATCGGGTGGCGATTGTTGATGTCGATAAACACGATCTGCGGGCTGACCTTGTCGAAGAGAGCCGCGCCGGGCGTTGCGCGAAAGCGTTCGCTGTCGTCGATGCTGATCCCTTCGCAGATATCGATCTCGCCCCTGCCCAGCTCAAGGCGGCGCGCATTCGGCTCCTTGACGAAGCGGAAAACGACCCGATCGAAATATCGGGGCGGGGTCGGATAGTGCGGGTTGGAAGACATGACGAGTTGCTGGCCCCGTTCCCAACGCTCGACCTGATAGGGACCGCTGCCGGCGCTGTTTTCCGACAGCCATGCGGCGCCCTGGTCGCCGTTCTTCTCGTGCGCAAGCACCTTCGGATTGACGAACTCGACCGTGATGGCGAGGAAGTTCAGGAAGATCGCGAACCGCTGATGAAGCTCGAAGCGCAATGTGTGGTCATCCACGACGTCATAGCGCTTGAGCCAGAAGAAGTTCGCCGCGAGCGCGGGTTGCAGGCTCAGCGCGCGTTTGAGGCTGAACGCGAACGCGTGCGCCGTCACCGGCGTGCCGTCGCTGAACCGGCGATCGGTCTTCAGACGAAACGTCCAGATCAGGCCGGACGGATCGGCTTCCCAGCGCTCCGCCAGGACGCCCTCGAATTCGCCGGAGGGAACGCCGTCACGGATCACTTCGCGCAACAGCCTTTCGTACGCCAGTTCCATGACCGAACCGTCGGTGAGGGATGCTTCGAAGGCCGGATCGAGATTGCGATCGTCGAGCGCGCGACCGATGACCAATGTTTTTCTGCTCGATGACGGCGTCTTGGCACCGCGGCTGCAACTGGCGGCGACCATGAGAGACGCTCCCAGGAGCGCCAAGACCGGGCGCCGGGCGATGGGATTGTTCAACATCGGACATTCCTTTTGTCGAGGCCCCGGTGCATCGCAGAGGTTGCCAGCGTCGCGCCGAGATCCAACACGTCGTCGCGGGATGCATGGACCGGATCGTCGGTGTTCACCATGACCGCCACCGCGAAACCGGCGTCGGGATAGCATTGCACGTCGGTCCGGTATCCCGGTGTCCATCCGCCATGGCCGAAGCGGCGCCCGAGCGGACCGTCGGCAGCCAGAACGCCAAGGCCATAGATACCCGTCAGAGGCGGCGGTGTAGGCTGTCCGCTGGCGACGATCTCGTCGCGATAGGCCTTTTCCGCTCCGCCCAGAAGCCGATGGGCGAAAATTGCCATGTCGGACGCTGTGCTCGCCCATCCTCCACCGGCCCATTCGCTGCCGGGATGAAGGGTCAGCGCACCATTTTCCATCGATCGCCGCGGCAACGAGAAGGGATTGAGTCCACGGAAGCCCGGCACCAAGCCCGAGATATGCCGATGCTCGGCGGCATGGGTCGCCGTCAGATCCCAGGGGGCAAGAAAGTACTGCCGGACCAGATCGTAATATCGTGCGCCCGATGCGGCCTCGATGACCAGCCCAGCGACGAGATAGGCGGCATCGCTGTAGGCGAACCCAGTGCCGGGCTCGAACAGCGCGGGCCGGTCGAGAACAAAGCCGATCAACATCTCCGGCGGAAAGACCAGATCGGGGTTCGCGGAAAGCGCGATGGCGCTGGGCTGGAAAGCATCGGCCGTGATGTAGTCGTTGAGACCGGCACTATGGTTCAGCAGATGACGCAGGTGGAGATGGCGGCCGTTCGGAAGGCGGGAAAACCACGGCCGATTCCCGATATGGCGTTCGATCGGTTCATCGAGGTTCAGCACGCCTTCGGTTTCGAGTCGTTTGGCGAGCGCGCCGACATACATCTTGCCGACGCTTGCCTGGAGCATCACCGCGTCGACACCCATGGGCACACCCGCATCCGGATCCGCATAGCCGGCCGCCGCGCGCCAAGTCGTGCCGTCGTCGAACGCAATGGCGGCCGTAGCGCCGGGAAAGCCCCGCGTGCCGCGCATTTCTTCAAGCAGATCGGAAAAGTCGGATTCCACGATGTCGGCTCCAGAAACCGGCATGTCAGAAGTTGACCTTGTCGGCGCCCTTGGTGCCCAGCATAGCGCGCGCCTCGTCCGGCGTGGCGATCTCGATCGAGAGATCCTCGAGAATGCGGCGGATCCGCCGCACCTGATCGGCATTGGACTTCGCGGGTTGTCCTTTGGCTTCCCACAGGCTGTCCTCGATTCCCACCCGCACATTGGCGCCCAGGATCGCTCCCAGCGTGACGAACTTCATCTGGTTGCGGCCCGCGGCGAGATTCGACCAGTAGTATTGATCACCGAAGAGCTCGTCAGCGGTCTGTTTCATGTGCAGGACATGCGCCGGAAGCGCACCCAATCCGCCGACGAAGCCGTAGACCGACTGGATGAAAAACGGCGGCTTGACCCAGCCCTGATCCGCGATGAACCGCAACGTGTGCAGGTGACCGATATCGAAGCATTCGAACTCGAACCGGACGCCGCGCTTCTCGCCCAGCTCGCGGGCGATGTATTCCATGTTCTCGAACGTGTTCACCGTATTAAAGTTCTTCGTCATCGCCATGAGCTCGCGTTCCCAGGGATGCTTGAACTTGCCTTCGTAGCGCGGAACCATCGCGAACAACGCCGCGTTCATCGGCCCCAGGTTGAATGAGCAGATCTCCGGCGCGAACCGCTCCGGCGCCAGCATCCGCTCCTGGAACGTACCCGGCTGCCCCGTCGTGATGTTGATGACGGCGTCGGTCTGCTGCTTGATGCGCGACAGGAATTGTCCATAGACGTCGGGATCCGTCGTCGGCCTGCCGTCGCGCGGATCGCGCGCATGGAGGTGGATGATCGCCGCGCCCGCATTCGCGGCGGCCACGGATTCTTTCACGATCTGGTCGGGCGTGATCGGCAGGTATGCCGATTGACAGGGAAAATGCACCGCTCCCGTGACGGCGCAGGTGATGATCGCCTTCTTCGCATGAATCATGACGAGGCTTCCTCCAGCTTGTCAGAGAAACTAGCATAGTATATTCTCATATGGAATGTTTAATTCCAAAATGATATATCCAGAGGGCATATGCGCTTCGGCCTCGCCGGACTTTTGAAGAACGCGATCCGGCAAAACCGCGACTGGCCCGAACAATGGCCTTCGCCGCAACCGAAAGCCCGCTATGACGTCGTCATCGTCGGGGGCGGCGGCCATGGACTCGCGACCGCATACTATCTCGCTGTCGAACACAGATTGCGGAACATCGCTGTGGTCGAGCGCGGCTGGCTGGGCGGCGGCAATACCGGCCGCAATACGACCATCATCCGCTCGAACTATCTCCTCGAGGAAAGCGCCGCGCTTTACGATCACGCGCTGACGTTTTGGAAGGACCTCAGCCAGGCCCTGAACTACAATGTCATGTATTCGCCGCGCGGCGTGCTGACGCTGGCGCATTCGGCGAACGACATCCGCGTTCTCAAGCGTCATATCTACGCCAACCGGCTTGCCGGAATCGACAATGAATGGCTCGAGCCCCATGAGGCGAAGGCGTTCTGTCCGCTGCTCGACATCGGCCGCGACAGCCGCCATCCCGTGGAAGGCGCGGCGCTTCAGCGTATCGGCGGCACGGCACGCCACGACGCGGTCGCCTGGGGATATGCGAGGGCGGCAGCCGCTCTGGGCGTGGACATCGTCCAGAACTGCGAGGTCATGGGAATACGGCGCGACCATAGCGGCGCGGTCTGCGGCGTCGAAACGACACGGGGTGCGATCGGCGCGCCGAAAATCGGCATCGCTGTTGCCGGGCACAGCACCCGCCTGCTGGCGATGGCGGGACTGCGCGCGCCGATCGAGAGCTTTCCCCTGCAAGCGCTGGTCTCCGAGCCGCTGAAGCCGGTTCTGCCCTGCGTGGTCATATCCAACACCATCCAGGCTTACGCCTCCCAATCCGACAAGGGCGAGCTCGTCATCGGCGGTCAGGCCGACGCCTATCTCTCCTATTCACAGCGCGGTGCACTGCATGTGACGGGGCACACTTTGGAGGCCCTGTGCGAGCTCTTCCCGGCATTTCGCCGCCTGCGGATGATGCGCAACTGGGCCGGCACCGTCGACATCGCGCCGGATCGCTCGCCGATCATCGACAAGACCGACGTGCCCGGCCTCTACGTCAATTGCGGCTGGGGCACCGGCGGATTCAAGGCGACGCCGGGATCGGGCCATGTCTTCGCGTGGACGATCGCGAAGGACGAGCCGCATCGCCTCAATGCTCCGTTCGGCTTCGACCGTTTCCGCACGGGCCGGCTGATCGACGAAGCCACCGCCGCCGGCGTCACCCATTAACGGGCCCAGCGATGCTTCTCATTCCCTGTCCTTATTGTGGTTCGCGGCCGGAAATCGAATTCCGCTATGCCGGTGCGGCCCATATCGAGAGACCGGCCGACCCCTCTTCCGCCGGCGATCGGGAATGGTCCGCGTTTCTGTACGAACGCAGCAATCCGCGGGGCGTCCACGCCGAGCGGTGGCATCACGCCCATGGCTGTGGACATTTCTTCAACGCGCAGCGCGACACGATGACGGATCGCTTCGTGACATCCGATGCGGCGGCCGGCGGGACCAGCCCATGAGCGGACCTTTTCGCATTGCGGGCGGCGCCCTGCTGGATCGCACGCAGCCCTTGCGTTTCTCCTTTGATGGCCGCAGCTACGATGGCTTCGCGGGCGACACGCTGGCGTCCGCCCTGCTTGCAAACGGCGTCCGTCTGGTGGCGCGTTCTTTCAAATATCATCGCCCGCGCGGATTGCTGACGGCGGGTTCCGAAGAACCCAACGGCCTGGTCAATCTCGGCCGGAGCGGGGGAACGCCCAATGCGCGCGCCACCATGGTGGAGTTGTACGATGGCCTGACTGCGAGCAGCCAGAATCGCTTTCCCAGCCTGCGCCACGACATCGGGGCGTTGGCCGGGCTGGCTTCCCCGTTCCTGGCGGCCGGGTTCTATTACAAAACATTCCTCTGGCCGCGCCGCTTCTGGCGCAGCGTCTACGAACCGCTCATCCGGCAAGCCGCCGGACTCGGCACGGCACCGGCGTCATCCGATCCCGATGCCTATTCCACCCGCTTTGCGCATTGCGATCTTCTGGTCGTCGGCAGCGGACCGGCCGGACTTGCGGCCGCCTCGGCGGCGATCGACCGCGGCGAGCGCGTCATCCTCTGCGAGGAAAGAGCCAATTTCGGCGAGACGCTTTTGGACGATCCGGATGCGAGCATCGGAGGCGTCCCTGCCGACGCCTGGCGAGAGCAGGCTCTCCGCGCGCTCCGCGCGGCGCCGCAGGTCCGGCTTCTGGCCCGCACCACGGCGTTCGGGATATTCGCGGACAACATGGTCGGGCTGTGCGAGCGGCTGACCGATCACGTCGCCCATCCCGATCCCCGGCTGCCGCGCGAGCGGCTCTGGCAGGTGCGGGCCAGGCGGATCGTCCTGGCCACGGGCGCGATCGAGCAACCGCTCGTATTTCCCAATAACGACCGGCCCGGCGTCATGCTGGCCGGCGCCGCGCGCGCCTATGTCCGGCGCTGGGGCGCGGCGCCGGGAACGCGCGCCGTCGTTGCGACCGCCAGCGACAGTGCGTGGGAGGCGGCTTTCGATCTGCACCGGTCGGGCATCACAATCGCCGTCATAGCCGATCTGCGCTCGCAAGTGCATGAGACGCTTCGCACCACCGCTCGCCGGCTGTCGATCGTCACGCAACTGAACGCGCGCGTGGACCGCGTCGCCGGCCACCGCCAAGTTCGCGCCATTGTCGTCAACGGGCGGCGGATTCCCTGCGACCTGGTTCTGACGAGCGCCGGCTTTGCGCCCGCCGTCCATCTCTATTCCCAAACCGGCGCGGGCCTGATCTACGACGAGGCCCGCCATTTCTTCCTAGCCGATCAACGTCACCCCGGCGTGCGCTGCGCCGGCGCGTGCAACGGAAGCTTCGTTCTCGACGAGATCGTGGCGGAGGGCTATGAGGCGGCCGCCGGTGACGTCAGCGGGCCGCGTCCGGCACGCACACACGGCACGTTTGCCTTGCCGAATATCGGTGAGGCGCGCGGCATGGCGTTCGTCGACCACCAGAGCGACGTGACGGTCAAGGATATCCGGCTCGCGCTGCAGGAGGGCTTTCGCGCGGCGGAGCACCTGAAACGCTATACGACGAGCGGCATGGGTGCGGACCAGGGCAAGACGTCGAACCTCAATGCCCTGGGGATCGCCGCCCGCACATTGGGCAAGCCGATCCCGGCGATCGGGCTGACCACCTTCCGCATGCCCTACACGCCCGTGAGCTTCGGCGCCCTGGCCGGCCGCGCGCGGGGCGCGCTGTTCGAACCGTTGCGCAAAACGCCCATCGACGGCTGGGCCGAAGAGCATGGCGCGGCTTTCGAGCTTCTCGGTGGATGGCGCCGCGCGCATTGGTTCGCGCAGCCGGGCGAAGATATGCGTTCGGCCGTTCGCCGCGAGTGCCGGACGGTGCGGTCCGCCGTCGGCATCTTCGACGCATCGACGCTCGGCAAGATCGAAGTCGCCGGCCCGGACGCGGCCGAGTTCCTGGAGCGCATCTACGTCAATACCATGCGCAAGCTCGAACCTGGGCGCTGCCGCTACGGGCTGATGCTGCGCGAGGATGGTTTCATTTTCGACGACGGCGTCGTCGGACGGTTTGCCGAAGACCGCTTCCATGTGACGACCACGACCGGCGGCGTCCAAGGCGTCCTTGCCCACATGGAAGACTATCGCCAGACGGAATGGCCCGAACTCAAGGTCTGGCTCACATCCACGACGGAGCAATGGGCGGTCATCGCCGTTCAAGGACCGAAGGCGCGCCAGGTCATCGAACCTTTCGTGCGCGACATCGAGCTTTCCGACGCGGCGATGCCGCATTTGAGCTGTCGCGACGGGCATTTCCTTGGCATTCCGCTGCGACTGTTTCGCGTGAGCTTCACCGGCGAGCGCGGCTACGAGATCAACGTTCCGGCCGGCTACGGTCGCAGCGTGTGGGAGAAGCTTTGGACCCGCGCAGCCGCGCTCGAAGGCACGGCGTATGGGACGGAGGCGATGCGCACGCTGCGCATGGAAAAGGGTTTTCTCATCGTCGGTCAGGATACCGACGGCAGCGTCACGCCGGCCGATGCCGGGCTCGGCCGGCTTGTCGGCAAGACGAAGCGGGATTTCATCGGCAAACGCTCGCTTGCGCGCAGCGGCCTCGTGGCCGCCGACCGCAAGCAGTTGGTCGGGCTGGCAACGGACGATCCCGCGATCGTGCCGGCCGAAGGCGGGCAGGTGGTCGACTGCCCGGCGCCGCCGCTCCGGACCCACGCCATCGGCCATGTGACGTCGTCTTGCTGGAGCGAAACCTTGCAACGGTCGATCGCCATGGCGCTGGTCGAGAATGGCCGCGCCAGGATGGGCGAACGTCTCTACGTCTCCGGCGAGCGCGGTTTTCATCCCGTTCGCGTCGCGCCGCTGCCATTCTTCGATCCCGACGGAGCGCGCCTCCATGGCTGAGCTCCGCACCGCATCCCGGGCATCGCGCCTGATCCTGCGCTGTGCGCGCGAACAGGCGATGGCAAATCCGTCGCTGACAAGCCTGGGCCTGCCCTTTGCGGTCGGCGAAACGGCGTCCGGCACCGATTTCGCGACGGCATGTCTTGGACCCGACGAGTGGCTTCTGACGATGCCGACGACGAAGACAGATGCTGTGAGGCAGGCCGTCATGGACGCGCTGTCGAGCCAACCGCACGCGCTCGTCGATATTTCCGATCGCGACATCGGGCTTCTTCTCACCGGCGAAGCCGTTGAGGAGATCCTGGCGAGCGGTTGCCCGCTCGATCTCGCCGCCTTCCCGGCAGGCCGTGCTGTGCGGACGGTGTTCAACAAAGCCCCGATTCTTCTCTGGCGGATTGATCCGTCCACCTTCCGCCTGGAGGTCGAGCGCTCGTTCGAGTCCTACATCCGAGACCTTCTTCGTATCGCGATCGACGAAGTCGGGGCTGATTCCGGAGCCCTGCGGACAACACATGAGGAGAATGCATGAGCGAAATGTTCGCAGAATCGATCGATGAAATGCTCTCGGCGGTATTCCGCAAGTTCGAGATTCCCGCCGCCTTTGCCGTCGCCGTCAAGGACGACGACGTCTTCATCAAGACGCATGGGCCGAAACGGCTCGGCGAACCCGCACCGGTCGGTCCGGGCACGGCCTTTTCGATCGGTTCCTGTTCCAAGGCATTTTGCGGCGCGGCGGCAGCGGCGTTGGTCGACGACGGCCTTGTCCGCTGGGACGAACCCGTCATCGACACCTTGCCGGAATTCGCGCTCGACGATCCCTGGATCACGCGTCACACGACGCTTCGCGACCTGCTGGGAATGCGCGTAGGCCTCAAGCGCGATGGCGCCTGCGAGTTTCCGTTCAACCCGACCCGTTCCTTGGCGGACTACCTCCCAATGATGGGCCGATTGGATCGCGTCGCCGGTTTCCGCGAAAAGACGTCGTACATGAATGGCGCTTATGCCGCTGCGGCTTTGCTTCTGTCGCGCAAGTCCGGCCTTCCCTACTCGGATCTGGTGCAAAAAAGGATTTTCGCACCGGCCGGCATGGCGCATGCCGTCTCGCGCACCGGCTTTCTGGGGCAGCACCCGGATCCCTTCACGCCGCACGTACGGCTGCACGACGAGCTTCTTCCCCTGCCCGCACCGCTCTGCGTCGGCTGGGAAGGATCGAGCGCGATCTATCTGTCGGCCGACGACGCGGCGCGCTGGCTCAAGCTGCAGATCGAGGGCGGCGCGGTGGGGGGCCGGCCGGTGATATCGCAGGCGGCGATGTCCGAGACGCGCGCGCCGCAATCCATCGATACGCCCGATCCGAACACCGGCGAGCAATTCTCGCTGTATGCGATGGGCTGGAGACCGTTCGATTACGGCGGCCGGCGCGTCTACCGGCACACCGGAAGCGAACTCGGCGCGACCACCATGGTGGCGTTCTGTCCCGAGGAGCGGCTTGGCCTCGCCTGCGTCGTCAACCTCTACAGCCCGGCATCGATTGCGGCCGTCTATCTGATGCTGGACGCCTTTCTCGGCGCGCCGCCCAAGGACTGGATCGACATCATGCACAAGAGCTTCGTCGAGCGCGTCGCGAACGCGATCGCCGACGTCAAGGAACGGTTTCCCGAAGGTGCGGTGCCCGGAGCGTCGCCGGACGGCGTGCAAGGCCATTATCACAGCCCGATCTATGGTAGCGCCGCAATCTATCGCAGCGATCGCGGCTTGGCGTTCGAAATGGAAGACCGCGCGATGCTGACGGCGGATCTGCTCCCCGTCGGCGAGGACGTCTTCGATCTCAAGCACCACGATGTCGGCATGGAGCAGGAGCTGCTCGGAGCCTATATGCGGTTGCGCTTCCTGCGTTCGGCCGGCCGCGTCGACGCGCTGGATCACGCCCTCTTCGGCCGCTTTGACAGGACATCCGCGCCATGATGACGAAAGATTTGCCGATCGTGGAACTCGCCGCCTCGCCGCGGAACAATGGCCGCGCGCATGGGGAAGCCCTGCGCGACAAGATCGCCGGCATTCTCGAACTGTGGCGCGCGACCACCACGCTTCCCGGCGGACTCTCGTTTCAGGATTTCATCGAACGCTTCCTGGCCGAAACACGTTTTACCGATCAGATACGGCACCACATGCCGCCCTTGATGGAGGAAATCGCCGGTATCGCCGACGGCGCGAACCAGCCCCCCGACCTGGTGCTGGCCTTCCAGTTCGGCGACGAGGCGCGCTGGTACCTGCGCGATCGCTTCGCGGAGCCGGCGCGCGGCGACCGCTGCAGCAGCCTCGGCGCCGTCGGCGACGCAAGCGGTGCGACCGTGATAGCGCAGAACATCGATGTCGGCGCCTGGGCCGACGGCGCGCAAGCCGTTCTTCGGCTGCGCGACGCAGTGACCGGCGGCGAGACGCTCATATTCACGGTCGCGGGCATGATCGGCATGAACGGAATCAGCGGCAACGGCATCGGGCTGTGCTGCAATACCCTGCTGCAGCTCGATCCCGATCCCGCCGGCCTGCCGGTCGCGGCGATCGTCCGCCGCACCTTGGCGAGCAGGGATTTCCAGGAAGCGGCGGAGTTTCTCAGGACCGTTCCGCATGCGTCGGGACAGAACTACCTGCTGGCCGGCCGCCACGACGTGATCAATTTCGAATGCAGCGCCGGCGGCGCGGTGCCGTTCCGGCTGGACGGCCGTTCGGATCGCGTCGTCCATACCAACCATCCGTTGATCAGCCCTTTCACCGCCCGCTTCGCGGACTGGCGCAAGAGAGCGCCCGACGCACTCGACGAGGCATTGGAAACCAGCAGCCTGCGGCGGCTCGAGAGCCTGAAGGCGCGATTCGCCGCGTCGCGGGGGCGATGCTCCGTCGGCGACGCGCAGGCCGCGCTGCGCGCGCGCGACGACCCGTCCTACCCGGTCTGCCGGGAAGCCGTCCCGGACGGCTGGATGACGATCGGCGCGACGGTCTTCGAGATCGGCGACGAGCCCGTCATGCATGTCGCTCCGGGCGCGCCCTCGCAATGCGAATTTCTCGCTCTCGCGGCCGCCCGTTCAGCCTGACTCGCCCTTGGCGTCCTTGCGTGCGGTCGGCCGCTGCAGGTGCTCGAATTCCGCGATGTTGGTCAGGCCCTGCGCCGCCAGCGCGCGCTCCATTTCCATGAACTTCTTGTCTTCCGAGGCGGTGACGACAATGCAGGTGGCGCGCTTGCCTTTAGGCGCCGTCAGATTGTGACGCATCCGGATGTCGAAATAGATGCTGTCGCCGGCCTTGAGCGTGCGGTTTTCGTAGAACTCGCTGTGAAAGATGATCGTGCCGTCCAGAACGTACAGAAATCGCTCCCCGTAATAATCGCCGAGTTCCAGCTTCGGCATGGCTCCGTCGCCGAGGATCTCGGCGAACGTCGCGATCATCAGCCTGTCCTTCACTTCGATGGCCAGCTGCCTGTGGCGGATATTGCGCCATTGAACGAGCTTTCCGTCGCTGCCGCGATCGATGGAGAACCGCGCAGAGGCCGCCATTCCGCGCGCGGAGGACGGCTCTTCGCGAAACAGCTCCGAGATGTCGCAGTCGAGCTTGCGGGCGACATCGACGAGCTTGTCGTAGGACAGCGACATCAGATCGTTTTCGATCTTCGACAGGCTCGACTGCGAAATGCCGATGACATCGCACATCTTGACCATGCTCCAGCCGCGGTCCGTGCGCAGCCGCTTCAGGTTGTGACCCAAGCTCGGTCCTGTTTCCTTGTCCGCCATGTTCGTCCTTTTCCCGACACCCATGCCCGATTGGGCCGCGGCACGGGCATGCGCGCTGGTTAGCCCAATCCCGGCGCGGCGTCGATGAACAAGCGGGCTATATTCTTTATTGACATAATTATTCCGAAATACGATACGATATGGCGAATTTGGTTTATCCTGCCCGCGACGGTGCCGCCACGATCCGAGGCACGTGAAGAGGAATTGCATGCCTATCGTAATGCCCGACGCGGAAGCGGCCTCGCGATCGCCGGCGTCCGCCGCTCTCTTCGCGCGCGCGCGCGCGGTTATGCCAGGCGGTAATTCGCGGCTCACGATTTTCTTTCCGCCTTTCCCACCCTACGCGGCGCACGGATCCGGCTATACGGTGACGGACATCGACGGTGTAGAGCGCGTCGACTTCATCAACAACTACTCTTCGCTGATCCACGGTCATTGCCCTGCACCGATCCAGAAGGCCGTGGGCGAACAGATCGCCCAGCTTTTCGCCGTGGGTCTGCCTACCAGGCAGGAAGTCGAACTGGCCGAATTGTTGTGCGCTCGCGTGGCGTCCATCGACCACATCCGGTTCGCCAACTCGGGGACGGAGGCAGTGATGCTGGCGATCAAGGCGGCGCGTGCCTACACCGGAAAAGCCAAAATCGCGAAGATCGAAGGTGCCTTCCACGGCGCCTATGACCCGACGGAAATCAGCCTCGCCTCGACGCCAAGCGATTGGGGCCCCGCGGATCATCCCGCCAGTGTCGCGCTCTGCCACGGCACACCGGTGTCGACGCTCGACGATGTCGTCGTCCTGCCGCAAAACGACATCGAGACGGCACGAAGACTGATCCGGGAAAACGCCGCCGCGCTGGCGGCCGTCATCGTCGATCCGCTCCCGTCGCGACTGAGTTTTGCCGCCGCCAGCCGCGATTTTCTCGCCATGCTCCGCGAGGAGACGACGCGGCTAAATTCCCTCCTCATCTTCGACGAGGTCTACAGTTTTAGGCTCGGTTACGGCGGCGCGCAGGAGGCGCTGGGGATACGGCCGGATTTGACCGCGCTCGGAAAGATCATCGGCGGCGGGTTGCCGGTCGGCGCCATCGGCGGAAGCCGGGACGCGATGTCGGTCTTCGCCTCGGAAGATGCCATGCCGCGTGTCGTGCACGGCGGAACCTACAATGCCAATCCGATAACGATGGCCGCCGGACTGGCGGCGATGCGGATGCTGACGCCCGATGCGTTGAACCGGCTCGATGGTCTGGGCGAACGGCTCCGCACCGGCATGCGCGATGTCGTGAAACGCCTTGGCATTGCGGCGACCGTGCGCGGCCAAGGCTCCCTCGCAAGCCTGCGTTTTTCCGACAAGCCGGCGGACGAGTACCGCGCCATGATGACGGACGGTGCCGATCGGGCGCTGGCGGCCCGGGTCCATCTCGGACTTCTCGACGAAGGTATCCTCTGCACGTCGACGCTCCTGTTCATCCTGTCGACGCCGATGAACGAGACGGTGATCGACACGCTGATCGAGCGTCTGGAAGCGGTCCTGCGCAAACAGACCGAAGCCGGCATATGAACGAGCTTCCAAGGCCATATCTGGTCTTCCTCGGCGATCTCGATGACGGACCCGCCGCCAAGACCGCCTACGGCATGCGTGACTGGGCGCCGGAGGCATGCATCGGACAATGGTCTTTGCCGGAAGGACGGGTCGATCTCGGCTTCGCGCAGCTCGATCCCCGCGAGGCCCGCGCGCGGGGCGCCCGCTCGCTCCTGATCGCTGCCGCCCCCTTTGGCGGCGGTCTTCCCGATCACTGGATTCCGCCGCTCCTGGAAGCGCTGCAAGCCGGCCTCGATATCGTCAGCGGACTGCACCTGCGACTGTCGTCCGTCGCCCCGCTCGCAGCAGCCGCGCAGGCGCAGGGGCGTGCGCTGTACGACGTCCGGCACGGCCAATACGAACGCAGCGTGGCGAGCGGGCGCAAGCGCACCGGCAAGCGGCTCTTGATGGTCGGCACCGACTGTTCCTCGGGCAAGAAATACACCGCGCTGAGCCTCGCGCGCGCGATGCGCAGGCAGGGCCGACCGGCCACCTTCCGCGCGACCGGCCAGACCGGAATCATGATCTCCGGCGGCGGCATCGCGGTGGATGCCGTCGTCAGCGACTTCCTGGCCGGTGTCGCGGAGCGTCTTTCGCCCGATTCATCGCCCGAGCACTGGGATGTGATCGAGGGACAAGGCTCGCTCTTCCATCCCGCTTATGCCGCCGTCACGCTCGGCCTGCTGCACGGTTCCCAGCCCGACGCGATGGTGCTGTGCCACGATCCGATCCGCAAGCACATCGGCAACTATCCGGACTACCCGCTGCCGTCTCTCACCGAAGCCATCGATCTCTATCAACGGCTCGGCCGCCTCACAAACCCCGCGGCGCGGTTCGTGGGCGTCAGCCTCAACACCTCGAAGCTCGGCACCGCGGAAGCGACCGCCACGCTTCGCGCGGTGGAGGCGGAGACGGGTCTTATCGCATTCGACCCGCTCAAAGGCGATCTCACGCCGCTGTTCGCCCGGTTGGACGAGACCGTATGCTCACCCTCCTGACCGGAGCAATCTCCTGGAGGCTGCGCGAACCGTTCACGATCGCGCGCGGGACGGCGTCGACCGCGGACGGCGTGCTCGTCGTGCTCTTCGACGAGGACGGCCATATCGGCAGGGGTGAGGCCTATGGTGTCAATTATCGCCACGAAACGCCCGATACAATGCTCGCCCAGATCGCTGCTGCGGCGGCGGATATCCGCGCCGGAATTGGTCGCCGGGAATTGCTCGGCCTCCTGCCCGCCGGCGGCGCGCGTTGCGCCGTCGATGCCGCGCTTTGGGATATCGAGGCCAAGCGTTCCGGCATTCCGGCATGGCGAAGCGCCGGCCTGCCTCCGCCCCTTCCGAAAACCAGCGCCGTCACGATCGGGATCGGCGATCCGGCCCGGATGCGCGCACGCGCCGCCGAACTTAGCCACCATACCGTGCTCAAGATAAAAGTGGACGCAAACGACCCCCTTTCGCTGCTCCAAGCAGTGCGTGAGGGCGCGCCGCGGCCGGCGATCATTCTCGATCCCAACGCCTCCTGGTCCATCGACTTGCTGAACCGCCTGCTGCCCCGATTGCGCGACCTGGGCGTTGTGCTGATCGAGCAGCCGCTGGCGCCGGAGGACGACGCGGCGCTGGCCGATATCCCCCGCGCCATACCGATCTGCGCCGATGAAAGCATCCACGGCCCCGGCGACCTCGATCGCATTGCGGGGCGATACGACGTCGTCAACATCAAGCTCGACAAAACCGGCGGCCTCACGGCCGCGCTCGACCTTGCCGATGCGGCGCAGGCGCGCGGATTCCGGCTGATGGTCGGATGCATGTGGGGAAGCTCCCTGGCGATGGCGCCGGCCGCGGTATTGGCGCAGCGCTGCCAGTTCGTGGATCTGGACGGGCCGCTGCTGCAGGTCGGCGATCACCAGCCTGCCATCCGGTACGACGACGGCCTGATGGCATTTCCGCAACGCGAATTGTGGGGCTGAGCGATGCGAAAAACGGTCGCTATTGTCGGTTGCGGCGTCATCGGGCGGAGCTGGGCGATCGTTTTCGCCCGCGCCGGCGCGCAAGTCAGGCTTTTCGACATCCAGCCGAAAGCCGCGCGCCAGGCCTTGCGGAAGGCGCGGCAGGCATTGCGTGCGCTGGAAATCGGCAAGACCGGCATCGAGACGATCATGGGCCGAATGCAAGCGGTGACCACGCTGGACGAAGCGCTGGACGGCGCCGACTACGTCCAGGAGAGCGTCGCGGAAAACGTAGAGGTCAAGCGCGGCATCTTCGAGCAGATGGATGCGATCGCCCCGCCGCGCTGCATATTGGCGAGCTCCTGCTCCGCCATCCCCCCGGCGGACTTTCTGGCGGGGCTGCCGCATGAGGAGCGCTGCCTTATCGCGCACCCGTTCAACCCGCCGCACCTGATCCCGCTCGTCGAGCTGGTTCCGGCGCCGAAGACGGCGCCCAAAACGATAGCCGAAGCGAAGCGCCTGCTGTCGCAAAGCGGGCAGCATCCCGTTCTGCTGAAGCGGCCCATCAAGGGCTTCATCGGCAACCGCCTGCAGGCGGCCGTCGTCAACGAGATCATGCATCTTGTCGCCGAAGAGGTGGCCAGCCCGGCGGACCTCGATGCCTGCCTGCGCTGGGGGCTGGGGCTCCGCTGGAGCCTGATGGGCCCGCTGGAGACCATGGACCTCAACGCCGATGGCGGGATCGCCGATTATATCGGCAAGTTCGGCAACGACTACCAAGCGCTCGGCGGCGAGCTCGGCTGTCGCGAAGCCTGGCAGGCGCGCGCGATCAAGACCGTGATCGAAGCCCGCCGTTCCGTTCTTCGGCTGGACCGCATCGGCGCGCGCGTCGCCTGGCGCGATCGCAACCTTCTGCGGCTGCGCGAACTGATCGAACCACACCCTGCCGGCAAGCGCTCGAAGCGAAAAGGGAGTCGACAATGAAAAAGGCCAAGAAGGTCATCGTCACCTGTGCGGTGACCGGCTCGATCCACACCCCCTCGATGTCGGCGCATCTTCCGATCACGCCGGAGGAGATCACGCGCGCCGCGGTCGAGGCCGCCGGGGCGGGCGCGGCCATCGTGCATCTGCACGCCCGCGATCCGCTGGACGGACGCCCGAGCGCCGATCCGGAATTGTTCCTGCAGTTCCTCCCGCGCATCAAGCAGCAATGCGGCGCGGTGCTCAACGTCACGACCGGCCATGGGCCGGGAATCTCCGTCGAAGACCGCCTGCGCGCCGCCAAGCGGGCGAGCCCCGAGCTCGCTTCGCTCAACATGGGCTCCTTCAACGCCGGCGTGATGCCGACCGATGCCGTCAAGGCCTGGCGATTCGACTGGGAAAAGCCCTATCTCGAGGCGTTCAAGGGCGGGATCGCGGCGAACAGCTACGAAACCATGGAACGGATCCTGACGGAGGTCGGGCTCGAGCACGGCACCCGCTTCGAATACGAATGCTACGACATCGGCCACCTCTATGCCCTCGCCTATTTCGCCGAGCGCGGCCTCGCCAAGCCGCCCTTCTTCATCCAGTGCATATTCGGTCTCATGGGTGGCGCCGGCCCGGATCCGCAGAATCTCACTTATATGGTGAACGTCGCCGACAAATTGTTCGGCGACGACTATTACCTTTCGGTATTCGCCGCCGGACGCCACCAGATGCGCTTCGTCACGCTCGGCGCGATCATGGGCGGATCGGTCCGCGTCGGGCTTGAGGACAGCCTGTACATCGCCAAGGGGCAATTGGCGACCAGCAACGCGCAACAGGTCGCGAAGATTCGCGGCATCCTGGAGGCCCTGTCGTTCGACGTGGCGACGCCGGACGAGGCGCGCGCGATGCTCCATCTCAAAGGCGCGCATGAGGTCGCGTTTTGACGGCGGCGCCATCGCGCGTGGCCGTGCTGGGCATGGGGATCATGGGTCGCCAGATGGCCGCCCGGATAGCCCGCGCCGGTTTTCCAACACGCGTCTGGAACCGGACGGCGAGAGATTGCGAGCCGGCGATCTCGGCGGGAGCGACCGCCGCATCCACGATCGCGGAAGCCGTCGGCGACGCGGCCGCCATCGTGATCATGGTCAGCACCGGCGATGCGGTGGAGGACGTCCTTTTCGCGCCGAACGGCGTCGTCGCCGCCGCAAAGCCGGGCTGCCGCGTGATCGTCATGAGCTCCATTCCTCCGGCAGCTGCACGCGACCAAGCCGTGCGTCTTGCAAACATCGGCGTGGTCTATCTCGACGCGCCGGTGTCCGGCGGAGAAGTCGGGGCGCGCAACGGCAGCCTCTCGATCCTGGTCGGCGGGCCTGAGGAAGAATTCGCCTCGATCAATCCCCTGCTTCGGGCGATGGGCCGGCCGAGCCACATCGGTCCGGTGGGAAGCGGCCAAGTCGCCAAGCTGGTCAATCAGACAATTGTCGGCATCACCATCGCCGCGGTCGCCGAAGCGACGCTCCTGGCAAGAGCCGTGGGTGCCGACCCCGACCGCATTCTCAACGCGCTGGGCGGGGGATTTGCCGATTCAGCGGTGCTGCGCATCCACGGACCCCGTATGGTTGCGGCGGACTTCGCGCCGGGCGCCCACGCTGCGACACAGCTCAAGGATCTTCGCACGGCGCAGTCGCTCGCGATCCATGCGGGGCTCACCTTGCCGACCTTGCACACGGTAGAGGCGCTCTATGCGGCGATGTGCGCAAACGGACTAGCCGACCTGGATCATAGCGGTCTTTATGCCTGGCTGGAGCGACAGGTGTTCTGACGGACGGACTTCAAAATGCGATCGCCTCGCGAACGGCGGCGGCAAGCGCATCCGCCATGATCCGAAAGGTCCGTTCGCCCTCTTCCGCCGTCGCAAGCCGCGGGTCGCCGAAATAAGCATCAGCGCCCCCGGCTTCCGCAAACGTCCGGGCGCCCCGGGAGAAAGCCTCGGTCAGGCTGGCGGGATTCTCCGGCAGCGCGCATCGCACAGCTTCGTTCACCAGATCGGGCCGATCCGCCAGGACAAGGCTGGTCTCGAACCGGCCGGCATGACAAGCGCCCGAGAGGAATTCCGGGGTCAGGCTCTGCGCCAGGGCGCGGCGGGTGAAGTCTGGGAATGCAACAGCAAGTCCCATTCCGCGAATATCGGCGACCACGTCGCGGAGCATCGCGACATTCGCGGGATCGAAATGGCTGTTGGCGATGCCAAGACAGGAGAAGCCCTGCATCTTCAAGCTGCGGGCGATGTCGGCCAGGACCGCCTTCGCGGCCAACGGCCCGATCGTGATGGTGCCTGCGAACTCCGCCGCGCAGTCGGCCGGGGCATAGGCGATCGACGGCAGAACAAGCGCAGCGATGCCGGATTGCTCGAGCGTCTGCGCCGCGCGCCGCGCCACGCCCACGCTGATGATGACATCGGTGCCGAGCGGCAGATGCGGCCCATGCGCCTCGGTTGCCCCGCAAGGCAGGATCGCCACGGCGCGGCTGCTGGCCGCGATGTCCCGGATCGCCGGCCAGGCCCGATCGGCAAATTTCATGAATACCGCCTGCGAAGCGCCTTCCTGTCGACCTTGTCGCGATCGTTGCGCGGAAGCGCAGTTTCGGAAAACACCACCCAATGCGGCGCCTTGTAGCGTGCAAGCCGCTGCTTGACGAAATCGACGAGCTCGAGCTGGAGCGCCGGCAGGGGCGCCAATCCGTCCTTGAGGACGACCACGGCCAGAGGCTTCTCCAATCCCGCGCCGTCCTTCTTGCCGATCACGCAGCATTCGCGGATGGCTTCATGCTGCACGAGACAGTTCTCCACCTCGATCGGGCTGACATAGATGCCGCCGCTCTTGATGAGATCGTCGCCGCGCCCTTCGTAGTACCAATAGCCTTCGGAATCCTGACGGAATTTGTCGCCGCTGACGACCCAGCCGCCGCGCAGATGCTCCTTCGATTTCTCGTAGGCGCCGTGATAGCAGAGCGCGACGGAGTCACCTTTTATCCAAAGCGTTCCGACGTCGCCCTGTGCAACGGAGTTTCCCTCGTCGTCGATGAGCCGTGTCTGATAGCCCGGAACGAGCTTGCCCAGGCTTCCCGGCCTTATGTCGCCGAGCCGGTTGCTGATGTAGATGTGAAAACTCTCGGCGCTGCCGATGCCGTCGATGATCGGCACGCCGAATGCGCTGTCCCACCGCGCGTGCAGGTCGCGCGGCAACGCCTCGCCGGCGCTCCACATGAAGCGTATGCCGGACAGGTCAGCCTCTTTTCCGGCCGGCGCCTCGAGCATCTTGTTGATGAGCGTGGGAACGCCGGTGAGCACGGTCGGCCGATGCTCCCGGACCAGGTCGAACATGCGCTCGGCGCTCGGCTGCTCGCGGAACAGCACGGTTGTCGCGCCTACGGCGAACGGAAACATGAGGTTCGTTCCCGTGGCATATCCGAAGAACAGGCGCGGACCGGAAATCGTCACGTCCGTTTCGCGCATCCCGATGAAGCGCTTGGCATAGATCTCGGTGTTGAACGGGAAATGGAAGTGACAATGGACGGCACCCTTGCTCTGTCCAGTCGTCCCGCTCGTGAACAGCCAGACCGCGGGGTCGTCCTTGCGGGTCGGCCATGGTGCCCCGCCCCGTTTGGGCGTCTCGGCCAGCCAGTCGTCGAAACTCTTTCGCCCGTGGGTGCCCGCGCAGACGATATTGGCGCCGCCGCCGCAATGATGCGACATGTCCGCCGCGGCCTCGAACGCCGGCGCGCTCGCATCGTCGATGAACGCAAATTGCGGCTTCACGTAGGAAAGATAGTATTCGTAGTCGCTTTGTGGCAGGAGCGGGTTGATCTGCGTGGCGACGCCGCCGGCCTTGATCGCGCCGAACCATACATAGACGAACTCCGGGCAATCCCGCATGCAAAGGAGCACGCGTTGCTCGGGCAGCAGGCCGTCGCCGATCAGCTTCTCCGCAACCCGCATCACATTGTGCGCCACTTCCGCGTAGGTAATGGCGCGCCCTTCGAACAGGATGGCCGTCTTGTCGCCGCGTCCGGCTTCGAGATTGGCGAAGACGAAATAGTCCGCCATGTTGAAGTCTTCGGGAAACATCGGGCTTTCGAATTCCATGGCAGCCTCTCCTGCGGCGCGGCGCGTCAGTTCTCGGCCTGCTGATAGTGGCGCCGGTTGGGGCGCGCTTTGGCGTTGAGCGCGGCGAGCTTCTCATTGGCTTTTTCGGCTTCGCGATAGAGCTGGTATTCGCCGCTGCGCAATTGAATCGGCCAACCTAGAGACACGCCGCCCGCCGAACGGACACCGTAGTGGCCGGCCGCCTGTCGGGCGAAGAAGGGATCGTTGAGCATCGGGCGCGCCAGCGCGCAAAGATCGGCGCGACCGGCCGCGACGATGGTATTGATCTGCTCCGGCAACGTTATGTCTCCAACTGCGATGGTCGGGATACCGACGGCCTGACGGATGTGCTCGGCGAAGGGCGTTTGCCACATCCGGCCATAGATCGGCTTCTGCCACGGCACGGTCTGCCCGGAGGACGCGTGGATGATATCGACGCCGGCGTCCTTGAACAGGCGCCCGATGACGACGATATCGTCCGGCGTTATCCCGCCGTCGGCCCAGTCGCTGCAGGAAAGCCTGACCGACATGGGCTTGTCCGACGGCCAGACCTCGCGCATGGCGGAGAAGACTTCCACCGGAAACCGCGCCCGGTTTCTGGCATCGCCGCCATAGCGATCCGCGCGCCGATTCGTCAGCGGCGACAGGAAGCTGGCCAGCAGGTAGCCATGCGCACAATGAAGCTCCAGCATATCGAAGCCCGCGCGCGCGCCGCGCCGCGCGGACGCAACGAAACTTTCGCGGACCTCGTCCATCTTCGCGCGGTCCAGCGCGACCGGCGTGTCCGAACGGTCCTCGAAATAGGCGAGCGGCGACGCCGAATAAATCGGCCAGTTGCCCGCGCGCATCGGCAGATCGGCGCCACGCTCCGGCACGTCGGTCGATCCCTTTCGGCCCGCATGGCCGAGCTGGAGCGCCATCTTCGCCGGCGTCGTGCGATGGACGAATTCGACGAGGCGTTTCCAGTCGTCTTCCTGCCGGTCGCTCCAAAGTCCGGTGCAGCCCGTCGTGATCCGCGCATCGGGTGTCGGACATGTCATCTCGGTGAAGATAAGGCCCGCGCCGCCGATCGCCCGCGCGGCGTAGTGCGCGAAGTGCCAGTCGTTCGGGTCGCCCTCGACGGCGCAATACTGCGCCATCGGGGCCATGGCGACGCGGTTCGGCACGACCAGGCCGCGCAGGTCGAACGCCGTGAACATGGGCGTCGGCTGCTCTGCGGCCACGTCGCGTCCGGTCGCGCGCCCATAGCGCGCATAAAATTCGTCCTCGACGCGCCGCAGAAACGCCTTGTCGCGCATCGCGATGTTGTCCCAGGTCAGCGACTTCGCGCGCGACATCAGCGAGAAGGCGAACGCGTACCGCTCCTTGTTCCAGTGATTCGGCATATCCTCGAACCAGCGCAGCGAGACCTGTGCATTGTGCTGCGTGATTTCGACCGGCGTGCGCCGGCCGGCTTCGTAGGCGGCCTCCACGGCGTCCGCGTCCGCCCCATGCGTCACCACGGCGTCCGAGAGCGCAACGGCGCATTCCATCGCGAGCTTGGTGCCAGAGCCGATGGACCAATGGGCGGTCGCCTTCACGTCGCCCAGGAGAAACATCTTGCCGTGTCGCCAGGACGAGCAGCTCACGGCCGGAAAGCTCCGCCAGATGGACCTGTTCGAAACAAGGCGATGACCGTCGAGCTCCCGCGCGAACACGTTCTCCAGACAGGCCACGCTGGCCGCCTCGCTCATATGCGCGAGTCCGCTTGCGGCCCAGCATTCCGGCGTCGTTTCGATCACCCAGGTCGAGAGCCCGCTCTCATACTGATAGGTGTGCGCGCAAAAAAGCCCATGTTCGGTCTGGCGAAAGAAGAATGTGAAGGCATCGAGCGGCCGCGTCGATCCCAGCCAGCAGAACTTGTTGCGGGTCTCGACGACGCGTGCGCCGAAAGCATCGGCATGCTTCGCGCGAATAGGGCTGTTCACGCCCTGGGCCACGACGACGAGGTCGCAGTCCGCAAAGCGTTCCTCGACCTCGTCCGCGTCGATGGCCGTCGAGAAATGCAAAGTCACGCCCAGCGACCGACAACGGTCCTGCAGGAGGCCCAGCAAAGCCCTTCGCGAGCAGCCGGCAAAGCCGTTTCCGCCGACGACCGTGCGCTCCGCCTCGCGCTCGATGACGATATCGCTCCAATAGGCGAAGTTGGCGCGCACCGCTTCATAGGATTGCGGATCGGCGCTCAGGAATTCGTCCAGCGTCTCGTCCGAGAAGACGACGCCGAAGCCGAAGGCATCGTCGGCCCGGTTTTGCTCATAGACGTCGATCGCGCAGTCCGGCAGGCGCTTTTTCGTGAGAAGCGCGAAATAGAGCCCGCCCGGCCCCCCGCCGATGACGGCGATCTTCGGCGATCCCATGGCCTAGCGCCCGTCGGAGACGACGGCGGTCGTCTCGATCTCGACCTTGGCCAGGTCTTCCAACAGTGCCGATATTTCCACGACGGCCATGCAGGGAAAGACTTTCCCAAGCACGTCCCGCCAGGCGGCGCCGATCTCCGCGCGCCGTTCGAGATATTCGCGCCGGTCCGTCACATAGCATGTCATGCGGACGATATCGGCGGCCGCGGCGCCGCCCTCGGCGAGGATGGCGCGCGTGTTGAGGAGCGCCTGCCGGAATTGCCCCGCGAGGTCGCGATGTTCGAATTGCTCCTGGTCGTTCCAGCCGAGCACGCCGGCGGTGAACACGAAACGCCCCGAGGCGGCGATGCCGTTCGCATATCCCTTGGGGCGTGTCCAGTTCGGGGGCTGTAGGATTGTTCTGGTCATCGTTCGATCAATCGCCTTCGAATACCGGCCTCTGCTTCGCCACGAACGCGCGGTAGGCGCGTTCGAAATCGCGGGTCTGCATGCAGAGCGCCTGGGCCTGGGCTTCCGCCTCGATCGCCGTGTCGAGGCTCATGTCCCATTCCATGTTCAACTGGTTCTTGGTGATCCCGTTGGCGAAGGTCGGCCCCGCCGCAAGCTTGCGGGCCGCGTTCATCGCATGCGCGTCGAGCTCCGCGGCCGATACGACATCGTTGAAGAAACCCCACATCTTTCCTTCCGCGGCGCTCATCGCGCGGCCGAAGAACAGGAGCTCGCTCGCCCGGCCCTGCCCGATGATGCGCGGCAGGATCGCGCACGCCCCCATGTCGCAGCCGGCCAGGCCGACGCGATTGAACAGGAAGGACGTCGTCGCCTCCGGCGACGCGTAGCGGATGTCGGACGCCATCGACAGGATGGCGCCCGCGCCGACGCTCACCCCGTCCACCGCGGCGATGATCGGCTGCGGGCATCCGCGCATCGCCTTGACCAGATCGCCCGTCATCCGCGTGAAGTCGAGCAATTCCGGCACGGACATCCCTGTCAACGGCGCGATGATGTCGTGTACGTCGCCGCCGGAACAGAAATTGCCGCCCTGGCTGCCGAAGACGACCACTTTCACGGCTTTGGCGTAGGTCAGGGCGCGAAACATATCGCGCAATTCGGCATAGGACTCGAACGTGAGCGGATTCTTCCGTGCCGGGCGGTCGATCGCGATGCGTGCGACGCCTTGCGAAAACGCCCACGAGAAATGCCGTGGCGCAAAGGTTTCCGGGTTCATGCCGCCTCCTCTTCGAACTGGCTTGCGGGATGGCCGAGCGCATTCAGAAGTCCGCGCAGGTTCGAGACCTGCGCCGGCGAGAGCGCGGAAAACGACTCGGCAACCCAGCGACGGTTCGCATCGGCCATGTCCGCGAATATGCGCCGGCCCTTCTTGGTGAGCCGGAAGATCGCGACACGACCATCGCTCGGACTGGCGGAGCGCTGCACCAGACCGGCAACTATGAGAGGCGCCGTAACCTGCGTCGTGTTGCCGTCGGTGACCTTGAGGTAGGCCGATAAGGCTCCGGCCGTCGCCCCCTCCCCGCCGGCGCGATCAAGTGCCGCGAGCACGTCGAAGCGCGAGATGGACAGACCAAAATTTTGCCGCATGCGGGCATCGATGGTCTTCTTGATCGTGTTGGAGGCTGAAAGCAGGGCAAGCCACGCCCGAAGCGAATCGCGATCGTCCGTCATGCGGTTTCTCCACCATCGATGACGATGGCTTGGCCGTTGACCGCCGCGGCCGCGTCGCTTGCCAGCCACAGCGCGGCGGCTGCCACTTCTTCCGGCCGGACAAGCCGCCCCATGGGGTTGGCGCTGGTGAACGCGGCGGCGGCCTCGTCCTGTGTACGTCGCGTCCTGCCGGCGAACGCATCGATCGCTCCGGCGATCATCGGCGTATCGGTATAGCCGGGACAAAGCGCATTCGCCGTGACGCCGGTTTTCGCGAGTTCGAGCGCCAGTGAACGCATGAAACCCAGCACGCCGTGCTTCGCCGCCGCATAGGCGCTCGCATAGCGATATCCCTTCAGCGAGGCGGTCGATCCCAGGACGATGAGGCGTCCCCATCCGCGCTCCACCATGGCCGGCACCGCGGCCTGGGCGCAGCGCACGACGCTGGTGAGATTGAGCGCGATCATCCGGTCCCAGGTTTCGGGCGACGTCTTGAGTGCCGGCGCCGTATCGGCACCGCCGGCGTTGGCGACCAGGACGTCGATCCGCCCCGCCTCGCGCAACCCCGCGCTGACGGCTTCGGGATCGCACACATCCATGACGACATGGGGAAAGCCGGTGCCCTCCAGCCGCGCCCGGTCGCGGCCGGCGATCACCACCTCGCTGCCCGCGTCCCGGAAGGCACGGGCGATCGCAAAGCCGATGCCGGCGGAACCGCCGGTAACCAGTACGCGCGGACGAGTCTGTCTCATTGCCCTTCATCATAGATTACTTTAGGACTAAGGCAAGTGACCGCGGACCGACCTTTTGCAAAAGGGTGACGACATGAGTTCGATGCGATCGATGACCTATGGAGGCTATCTGCACCTGCCCGAGCTGCTGTCCTGCCAGCAGCCGCTGAGCGGACGGCACGACGAAATGCTGTTCGTGATCCTTCACCAGACCATGGAACTGTGGATGAAGCAGGTGCTGTTCGAGATCGATGCCGCCCAGGCGATGATCGCATGCGGCGACCTGGTGCCGGCCTATAAGGGCCTTGCACGCGTCTCGCGCATACAAATGGTGATGACGCAGGCCTGGGACATCCTCGCGACCATGACGCCTGCCGACTATCTCGGCTTCCGCGACGTGCTGGGCACGAGCTCCGGCTTCCAGTCGGCCCAGTTCCGCACGCTGGAATACCGTCTGGGACTCAAGGACGAGGCGTTCCTGAAGTTCCAGGAGGACGGATCCGAGGAGCGCCGCTTGATGGAACGCGCAATCGAGGGACCGAGTCTCTACGACGAAGTGCTGGCGCAGCTCGCGAAGGCTGGCTTTGCCGTTCCAGCCGACAAGGTCGGGCAGCCGCGGCGCGCAGCCTATGTCCCGAGCGAGGCGGTGGAAGCGGCCTGGATAGAGATCTATCGCGACACGCACAAACATTGGGCGTTCTACCAGCTCGCCGAGAAGCTGCTCGATCTCGACGACGCGCTGCTCACCTGGCGGCATAAGCATGTGCTGACCGTCGAACGCGTGATCGGGATGAAGCGCGGCACCGGCGGCACCGAGGGCGTCGCCTATCTTCAGAAGACGCTCGCGCGGCGGTGCTTTCCGGAGATCTGGTCGATGCGGACCAAGCTATGAAATCCTACAAGCCGCTTTTCTCCCGCGCGCTTGCGGCAGCGCCGCAGCGTCTGCACTTCGCGGCCCATTCGCACCATCTGTGGCCCGACGCGTCCTATGACGGACACTTGCAGGCCTGGAACGATGCCGCGCATCTCGCCGATCGGAAATGGGACAAGATATTCGGCGACGTGATTCCAACCGCACAAAGACATGTCGCCCAGGAATTGAACCTGCCGGATTCCGGCACCGTCAGTTTCGCACCGAACACCCACGAGCTTGTGCAGCGCCTCTTTTCGGCGAAGCAGGGAACCGCTCCCTTGGACATTCTCACCAGCGACGGAGAATTCCATTCCTTTCGCAGACAGGCCGCGCGGTGGGAGGAACAAGGCAGCGTGAAGCAGCGTATCGTGTCGTGCGAGCCGTTCGACACCTTCACCGAACGCTATCTGGATGCCATGGCGCAAAAGGCACCGGATATCGCCTTCGTAAGCCACGTCATGTACAAGAGCGGATTGCGCTTCGACGGGATCGACGCGCTCGCGCCCTATGCGCGGCCAGACGGCACCTGGGTGGTGATCGACGGCTATCATGCGTTCATGGCGCTGCCTGTCGATCTCGGCCGCGCCGCGGATCGCGTCTTCTATATCGGCGGCGGCTATAAATATGCCATGGCGGGAGAAGGCGCGGCGTTCCTGCACGCGCCGCCGGGTTTCGGGCCGAGGCCGGTGAACACCGGCTGGTTTGCCGAGTTCGCAAGCATCGAGGCGCGGACCGAAGGCGTGCTCTATTCCGCCGACGGCATGCGCTTCATGGGCGCGACGTGCGATCCAAGCGGGCTATACCGTTTCAACGCGGTGCGCGCAGCGCTCGGCGCCGAAAACCTCGACACGGGCGGCATCGCAACGCGCACGCAGATGCTGCGGGAAGAACTCGAAGCCGCCATCGCATCGGGCCGGCTTGGCGCGCTCCAGGAAGCCGCCCTTCTGCGCCCGAACGCGAAGGGCCCGCAGAGCCGCTTCATCGCGCTGCGTGACGCACGAGCCCAAGCCTGGAAGGCCGAGTTGGCTGCGCGCGACGTCGTCACCGACGCGCGCGACGATGTGTTACGGATCGGTTTGGGACTCTATCACGACAAGGCCGACATCAACGCGCTTTGCGAAAGGATCGCCGATTGATCGGGCGCGGCATACGCAATGGCCGTCACCCCGGATCTGATTGTGCGCCTTTGATGCATGACGTCGTAAGGCTCTTTTGAGGACGTTTGGCAGTTGGCGGAGCAGCGTTGAAGGCCTCATGCTCCAATTGTTGGAAAGACCGATTTCGCCGACATTCAACAACGCAGACAAACCCGTGGCGCAAAATTCGCCAGCGCGTTAGGCCGACAGCAGCCGGCCTACGGCGTCCGCGAGGCTCCCGATCTCCAGCCGGTCGCGGATGAACGCCTCGCGGAGCAACTCGTCGGGAATGAAGCCGTCGAACTTCGCGGTGCGCAGATTGTCGGCCAGGAAGGCGAGGGTTTCCGCGGGCGGCGGTTTTGCGGCCAGCGCGCCCAGCGCTTCCTCGACCAGGGAAATGGTGGCGTCACCGACCGACAGGTGGATGCGGCTCTGCTCGACCTTGAGGCCCGCATAGCGCAACGCAAGCCGCAGGGTATCGAGCTTGGCCGTGCCGAGCCAGGGGAAGAGATGGATGCGTCCGTCGTCGGAAATCACCGGTCTGCGGTTCAACTGCAGTTGCGCATAGTTTTCGCGCCCTTCGGCCAGATGCCGCATCGCCTGGGCGTCCAGGTAAGCCGGGATCTCACTGCTCCGATAGACCCGCTCGATTTCGGCGGCGAGTTCGTCATGCAACGGCGCGGCCTCGCCTTCGAATCTCGGGACGCGGCCGCCTGGAGCCGGCTCGACGAAGATCTTCCGGGCGCGGTCGTCAACGTTCACGACCTTCCAGCGCCGCCCCGCAAAGATCACGAAGTCGTCCGGGCCGAGCGCGTTCCGGACCGACAGCGTACCCAGCGTCTTGCCGTCCGCGATGAGCGTGCTTTCGTCGAGGCTCTCGAACACGGCATAGAAGCGGTAGTGATCGGTGAGCCTTTCGCCCGCCGGACCCAGCATCAAGGTGCGATCCGGCGCCTGTTCGATCAGCCGCTCCTCGCGCGCCGCCATGCCTTTCAGGAGCGCCGCGTACTGCGCCGGCGCCACGGAGGCGAACGGCCCGGCGCCGCCCAGCAAGTCGAAGGCCGCCTGCGCCTGCGCACCGCCGCGCTCGGCGATGACGGACAAGGTCTGGTGCAGCAGAGTCGAAAGGTGCAGGCCGCCTTCGCGCGGCGGCTCGACCCATTGCCTTTGCAACAGGCGGATGGCGGCGACGCATTGGACGGTCTCGACCCGCAGGCGGTCGAAGAGGCTGCTGTCGGCGTGGAGCGGATGCTCGATGCCATAGATGCGCAGGACGGATGGCTTGCCGGCGCGCCGCCCGGAGCGGCCGATGCGCTGGCGCAGGGACGAGATGGAAGCGGGGGCGCCGACCTGGGCCACGCTCTCGACCGAGCCGATGTCGATGCCGAGTTCGAGGGTGGTGGTGGCGACCGCGGTGGTGGGAATGCCGCCCTCCTTCAACCGCTGCTCGAGCCATTCGCGCGTCTCGCGCGACAGGTTGCCGTGATGCGGGAAGAACTCGTTGGGAACGTGCGCTTGCTCGCAGAGAATCCGCAGCCGATCCGAGAGCGCCTCGGTATTGCGGCGGCTGCCGGCGAACACGAGGTGATTTCCGTTCGCGCGCAACGTCGCGAAAAGATGCCGCGCGACCTGGAGCAAGGCGGGCGCGTCCCGCACACCGCCCGCGGCCTCCCCGGACCGCGCCTCGCTTTCCTCCTCCTCGTCATCCTCCGCCGCGCCCAGGATACCGCGTATCTGCAGCCTCAATTCCGCGCCGGCGGCGGCGCTTCGGATCGTCGTGACCGTGGCGGTGCCGGCGGGATTGAGCCAGCGCGCGGCGACGTCGGGATCGCCGATGGTCGCCGACAACCCGACACGGCGCGGCCGGCGCTGGGTGCGCCGCTCAAGACGCTTGAGGAGCGATGCAAGCTGGACACCGCGCTCGCTGCCGAGAAAAACGTGCAGCTCGTCGATCACGACGAACTCGGTCTCGGCGAACATGCGGGTGAGGTCTTCGGGCCGCCGCAGGAAGATCGCTTCCAGCGATTCCGGCGTGATCAGCAAGACGCCCGCGGGATGCTCGCGGGCGCGCTGCTTGCCGGCGGCCGACGCGTCGCCGTGCCATTTGGTGACGGAGATCTCGAGGCGCTCGCACAGATCCTCCAGCCGCGCGAACTGGTCGTTGATCAGCGCCTTGAGCGGTCCGACATATATCGCGCGGATGCCGTCATGCGGGTGTTCGGCAATGCGGCTGAGGATCGGCAGGAACGCGGCTTCGGTCTTGCCCGAAGCGGTCGCGGCGGCGATGAGGATGTCGTCGCCGGTTTCGAGCAGCGTGTGGATCGCTTCGGCCTGGATGTCGCGCAGCTCGTTCCAGCCACGGTCCCATATCCAGCGCTGGATACGCGCATCGAGACGGCCGATCGCCGCGGCGTCAAAGCTTGATGGTGGCAAGCTCGTCATCTCCATCCGCCGCCGGCGCAGGATCGGGCGCCGCGTCGGCTTCCGGCGCGGCGGCGCCGACCAGCATCCTCCAATCCGTGCCCGGATTCTGCTCCAGCACCGACAGGATCTGCACGAACGCCTTGATCACGGTGCGCGGCGTGCGGAAATAGGCCTCGCCGATGCGCTTATGGCAATGCTCCATGAATGCATCGAAGGCTTCGTCGGGCACCAGATGCTTGGCAGGATCGCCACCGGCGAAAACGCCGCGCAGCTTTTCCAGGAGGACGCGCAGATCTTCCGGCGTGAGCGCTTGCAACCGCAGGACCGGCCCGGAGAGGTCGACGAGCTCGCCCGTGGCATAGGCGTTCTCCGCCAGCCGCGACTGCAAGGCGGGATAGCTGTAAAGGCCTCGACGCGTATCCATCAGGAATTCCGGAGTGCCGCCGAACAGGAATCCGATGCCGCCGGCCGAGCCTTGCAGCGCGTCGTTCACCATGCGCAGGATCTGCTCGTAATTGGCGGCACGCGCCTGGCCGCTTTGCAGCTTGTAGAGATTGACCATCTCGTCCAGCGAGACCAGCAGGCCGGCATAGCCCGCCAGGCGCACAAACGCGGCCAGCAGCTTCCAGTGATCGTAGATCGAGGCGTCATCGACGACGACGCGCACGCCGAGCGCCTGGCGCGCTTCTGTGCGGGTGCTGTACTCGCCGCGTATCCAGCGCAGCGCGGCGTCCTTGCCCGCTTGGTTTGCGGCCTCCGCCGCGTGCCAGTAGGCCGACAGCACTTGCGCGAAATCATAGCCGCCGACGAGCTCGCGCAGCGACGCAAGCTTGGCCTGGATGACGTCTTCGATCGCAGTCTGGCTCTTGCGGGCTTCGTCGTTGGCATCCGACACAAAGCGTTCGACGACGTTGGACAGCGCGCCGCCGTCCGGCTTGTTGCGTGTCGAAAGATTGCGCAGGCTTTCGGCATAGAGATTGCGGGCCTGCCCGCCGGACGCCTGCAGGCGGCGATCGGGCGCGAGGTCGGCCGAGATCGTGACCAGCCGCTTCTCCATCGCCATCAGCCGGATCAGGGTGAGAAAGAAGGTCTTGCCCGCGCCATACTCGCCGACGATGAAGCGTACCGCGCTGCCGCCGTCCGCGATCCGGTCGAGGTCGCGTACCAGCGCCTGTATCTCCCTCAATCGTCCGACCTGGATGTGCTTCAGTCCGATGCGCGGCACGACGCCGGCGCCGAGCGCCTGGATGATGGTGTCGCGTTCCTTGGGCCGGATCGCAGAATCGCCGGGATTGCTCATGCGCTCGCTCTTTCCGATACGTGCAGAAGAGAGCGGTCGATCGTGATCGCAGCGCCCTCGTCCAGCAATGGTTGGTCGAATCTTCCGAAAGCCCAGTCGTTGACGGCTTCGATGGCGCCATCGGGCAAGACATCGCAGGCATGCGCCAATTCGGCGAATTCGGCGCGGTCGATGGAGGCGCGTTCGCCCAGGGCGCAGACCAGGCTGGCATAACGCGGGTCCAGGCCATCGAGATCGTATTTCGCGACGATCGAGGCCTGCGCTACGACGCGTGTGGGCGTTGCCGGCGGCGCGTCGTCGACGAAGATCTTGCCCAGCAGCGCGCCGACCTCGGCGGTCTCGGCGCGGGTCCGTGCAAGGCGGCCCGGATCGAGTTGAATCGATTTGCGCAAGACCGCCGCGCCGGCCTGTGCCGCGGGAATGGCGGCATCGGGTTTTGCAGCGGCAGGCAGATCGGCCGTCGACGCGCTCAGCCCCTGAAGATCGGAATAAAGCTGCGCTTCGGGCAGATCCAGGACCTTGTAGAGCTTCTCCAGCAACTGCACCTCTTCGATCGCGAGCCGGTCGTCGGCGGTGGCGACGGACACCGCGAAGCGGGCCAGCGCCGAGCGTTCGTCCAGGCTGCGTTCGCCGAGCCGCCTGAAACTGCGCGGCACCACCGGTTTCTTCATGCGATACGCGACACGCGCCAAGAGGCGCACGCGGTCCGCCCCGCCGAGCTCGACATTCGCGGCAAGCTCCCGTTCGATGGCGGCGAACTCGGACGGTGCGAACACGCCGTCGGCGGCGGCCACCATGGCACCGAGGTCGATGCGCAGCATCGCAGCGAGGAACTGCGGACCGGGCGCGGGCTCCTTGTCCGCATCCTTCGCTTCGAACAGCACGGCGACGTCGCCGAACCCCATGCGGGAATAATCGATGCGCGGGTCGGGCTCCATCCCGAAACCGCAAGCGCCCAAGGCGCGCGCCAGCCGCAACATGTCGGCCTTGCCGTAATTACCGTTGCCATCCGAGGAGATACCCGCAGCGGCGGCGAGATCGTTCAGCGGCAGAAGCGCCGCCGGAGACGTCCAGGTCTTGGCGACGAATTGCTTCAACGCCTGAAGCGGCTCGGCCGCAGGCGCGTCGCGCAGCGCCGGCGGCAGGGCCAGGGCGACGTCCAGCGGCTCGCGCCTGTCCGCGGCGCGCCCGGCGCGTTGGGCGTAGGGCTCAAGCTCGGCCTCGCAAGCATCGACGAGCGTTTGCACGGCATTGAGCGGGGCCGTCACGCCGCCGACGTCCGGCCAGTCCTCGAACACGCCATGCAGCGCGACCGAGAACGAGCCGCTGGCGGCCTTGTAGGTCGCCGAGAGCTTGCGCGCCGGCGGCGCGACTTTCCAGCCCTGCGGGTATGTCTCGGCAAAGCGCAGCGCGAAGAGTTTGCAGAACTCTTCGGGGCAGCGCACGACAAGCCGGGCCGGGACCCGCTTGTCGGGGTGGGCGCAAAACCAGGACAGCATCTGATCGGCCGAGAGCGGCTGCCCGGCGGCGATCTGGCGGCCGAGCGCAGCACGCAGGCCAAGCGGCAGCTCCCATATCCGCTTGCGCAGTTGCGCTGGCGGAACCGGACCGGCCACGCCCGCCCGCAACGCGGCTGCATCGAGAAGCGCGTCCGCATAGCGCGCAAAGGAGTGATTGCCGCCATAGATCGCAAGCAGCCGACGGACCTCGGCGACGATCGCGTCGGCATCGGCGCGCGCATCGTCGAGGAACAGGCGGCGTTCGAGGCCGTAGAAGTAGAGGAAGACATAGCCGATATAGGCATCGGGATCGGACTTGCCCGTCGCCAGCCAGTTCAGATAGGAGGCGCGCGATGCCGGATCGAGGCCGGCGTAGGACGGATAGTAGGACATACCCGCGCCGTCGTCATTGCGCGCATCCGGCGACACGGCAAAGCCGGGATTGATCAGGCAGTTTTCGCTGCCGAGACCGTCCTGCCGGGCCAGCGCCGCGCCGACATAGACAAGGCCGGACGAGATCCGGTAGCCGGCGATGGTCGCCGCCTGCCCCGCCGGCACCCAGGCGTGACGCGCCTGCTCCATGCGCTCGAGGGCGGTGTCGGGCTCTCGCGCCGCGACGATATCGATTTCAATCGGCATGCGAACCTTCCACCAATCCTGCTTCGCAGGCACGTCTTGCACGGACACAGCGGTTCGACTCTTGACTGAAGTCTGCTGCGAAAGGGGCGTCTCGATTTGCCTCTTTATCGGAGTTGACTGCGGCAAAGGTGCAAAGACAGCCGCTGCTTTTCCGCGACGCGAATACCAGACGACGACTGCAATGCCGCCCGCGAGAAAAAGAACGATAAACATTCCGGTGCCGCTACCACTGGACGCGCTGCCGGTAGCGGCAAGCGCAACAGGCTCAGCCGGCGCAGCGGCAACCGGATCGGCAGTCGGCGGTTCCTTGATATTCAACGCAGCGAGCGTCGCGTCATCGAGCCGGCCGGTCGCCGGCAGGCTGATCTGCCGCTGGAATTTGCGCAGCGCCTGCCGCGTACGGCGCCCCGCGGCGCCATCGGCGGGTCCCGGATCGTAGCCCAGCGACGTCAGCGCCTGCTGCGCCGCGCGCGTCTGGTCCGATGTCGCCGCAGCAGCTTCCGCCGGAACAACCGCCGCCAAGAGCAACGCGAGCCCAGCGAGCACCACGAGCCGCAGTCGGCCGGTCAAACGACGAGCTGTCTCCCGATGCTTCGACACGGCCCCGCCCCAAGGGAGTAAACAATCATCAATTGCGTGCCGGTCAACTGCATTGGCTCAAAGATGGCCGGCCAGATGTTTAGCAGTACACACAAAGAGAAGGGGCGGCGAGCCTCGGCGCGCCGCCCCATTTCGTGCTCGTTTCGAACTTGTTAACGGAAAGCTCTAAATCACCAGACCGCTAAGTCTTTGGCAAAACCTGTCGTCACTGTTCTTGCACCGAGACTAAGTTTCCACTCACGTTCAGGTTGTGTCAATATCGAATGCGACTGGTTTGAGGATGGGGCAGCTACGCCATCCAGGACACGCCGGCGATGGTGGGTGGCAAAGCACTACGGACGCTTCTGCCTCAGGACAAGGCCGCGCTCGCCGCTCAAATTCCGAACAAGGTTTGGAGGCGGCTTAGAAGCCGCATCTACAAGCGCTGCTCGCAGCGCGCATTCAGACAGCCATCATTGCGACCGTCGTCGAGGTGATGTTAGTGGGAAGTTCTCTGCTATGCTTGGATTTCAGGTCCGTGAACCATTCTCATAATTGGGAAGACATTGATAGCGATGGCTATTGCCGAGAAGAACGCGATTTCCGCCTTGGTGACGGTGTCGGACCGCCGTTTCGAGGATTTCCTCGCGCCCGGCCTTTCGGCGCTGATGTTCGCAATCGCGGGCGCAGGTTTTGTGATTTCTGCGTTCTCGCTTTGCTGCGGCGGCGATTGCTGATGAGTTCGTCAAACCAGCGCAAACCGCTCCTGCTGCCTTGGATGTCGGTCGGCGCGCTGTTCATCGGCATGATGTTCGTTGGCGGCTCGTATTACTCACCGCAAGAGTCGAGCGCCGGCGTCGCGTGGGCTGGGATCGCTCTGATAGTCTTCGTGACGTTCGCCGGCGCCGCTCGCTATGTGGCGGAAAAATTATCCTGGGAAGCAGAGCTGCGCGGCTATGAACACGCGCTCGATGCATTCCAGATGGCCAATTCGGTCTTGGACGACCTTGCGACGGGCGACCTGTCTGTTGCAGCAAAGGACGCGCGCCGCAAGGACCTTATTTTCCTGCTGGGCCGAAAGGCACTGGCAGAGAACGAGAGCTGGCTGCGCGCCCATCGCGAGCGGCCACTCGAACCGGCTTACTGAGCGATGCCGCCGCAACTTCGCGACCTAACGGATTCGCCAGCCGATTTGGCGCTCCTTTTCCGATTTTACGAAGGAGTCTATGTCGCCAATTTCCCCGATGCGGACGAGCGCGAGTCACTTGCAAACATGCAACGCTATCTCACCCTCAAGCGCGAGGGTTGGTATGGGCGCAACAACTATCACATCGCGTTACTAATGGATGAAGGCCAGGTCGTGGCCGCATCGGTCAGCGATTATTTCGCCGATGTAAATTTTGGCGTCATCGAATTCATTCTGGTGGACGAAGGGCGGCGCGGCAGCGGCCTTGGCCGCCGCATCCACGAGGCTACACTTGCGCTGTTGCATGACGATGCGCGCAGGACTGGCAAGGAAGGACTAGACGCCAACATTATCGAACTCAACGATCCGTTCCGTGTGCCGGCCAAGCGAGACAATTTCGATCCCTTCTCGCGGGCAATGGCTTGGAACGGATGGGGCTATGGCCACCTGCGGTTTCGCTATGTCCAACCATCATTGTCGGCCAATCAAAAGCCGGTTGACTGTTTGATCCTGGCCGCGAAACCGTTCGCCCCAGAATTTGCGCAATCGATACCATCCGAGCGTGTCCGGCAATTTCTCGAGGCTTATCTCATTCTGGCCATGCGCATTCCGGTTCCCATGCGCAATGCGACCTTTCGTTCAATGGCCGAGGATCTCGGCACGGTCGAGCGCGTCGCGATCGAACCTCTCGCGCGCTATATTGGTCGCTCACCCTCGCCCGCGCTAGACGTCCGCGAAACCACCGGACCTTCCGACGCCAATTTCGTTGGAGCGACGGCGGTCTATGCTCGCGCATTCCCGCCGGGGCCCTCCACGGTCGATCCTTCCACCTTTGTCCGGTCGTTATCGCGCATGCGTACACGGAAGCATCACCACTACCACTTCTGGGCATTGGCGGAGACGCCGGTTGCACCGGTCCACGGCATGGCCGCTTTCTTTGTGATGCCCAGTTTTGGTTTTGGCGGATATATCGCGCTAGAGGCGCCACTCGCGGGCGCCGGCCTGTCGCGCGTCCTGCTCAAGCGGATGGAAGAACGCATGATCCGCGACGAGCCGGATGTGCGCGAGTGGTATATCGAATGCGATCCGAATTCGGTTCAGCAACGCATCTTCGAACATCTGGGCTTCGTGCCCGTGCCTACTCGCTATCACCAACCGCAGCTTGGTTCGTCTGATGGTGGAACGGCTCTCGGGCCCGAGCTCATCTTGATGCGCAAGGGACTGGGTAAGGAATTCGACAGGCGGCCAATTTCGCGGCGCAGGCTCGGCACGGTGCTGCGCGGGATACTCAAAGTGGTTTATGGCATCCGCGATCCTGAACAATCGCCAAGCTTTCGCACAGCCATCGATACCTTTGCGCAACATTCGAAATGACAAGCGATCAGCTCGGTTCGGCACTGTGACACTGGCGCACGATTATTGACTAGAGTTCTTTCTGTGTCAGGCTGCCTTAAGGGGAATTGGATATTGGGGTAGGTATGTCCGACATTCCGAAAGACGGCGTTCCGTACAAATACAAGGCGTTCCTCAGCTACAGTCATCGCGATGCGGACTGGGGCGACTGGCTGCACAAGGCGCTGGAAACCTATCCGATACCGCGCCGCCTCGTCGGCACCCCAGGACCGGACGGTCCGCGTCCGGCGCGCTTCTACCCCGTATTCCGCGACCGCGAGGAATTGCCGACTGCGCACGATCTCAACGAGCAGATCAAGGTCGCCCTCCAGCAATCGGCCAACCTCATCGTCATTGGCTCGCCAAACAGTGCGGCCAGCCGTTGGGTGAATGAGGAAATTCTTGCTTTCAAGCGTCTCGGTCGCGAGAACCGGATCCAGACCCTCGTCGTCTCAGGTCATCCCACCGCGGAAGATGAACCCTCGCTCGAAGAACTGGCGGAACGAACAGGAGCCGCAGCGCGTGGCGCGGCACTGCCACAAGCAAGCTTCCCGCGTGCGCTCAAATTCAAGCTCGGCAAGGACGGAAATCTATCAGGCGAGCGCACACACCCGCTTGCCGCCGACGCGCGGCCAGAGGGCGACGGACGAGAGCATGCGAAGCTCAAGCTAATCGCGGGCCTGCTCGGGCTTGGTTTCGAAGAGCTGCGACGGCGGGACGCCGAGGCAAAGCGCGCCCGGCTCAGACTGCAATTTGCCGGTGCCCTAGCTGTCGTGGCTGTAATCTTGGGCGTGATCTTCTATTTTCTTCGGGCCAACACGCTCGATGCCCGTTCATCGCAATTTATAGCCGAAGCTGGCAGTGAACTATTCCAGCGAGACTATGCCAAGGCGGAGATCGCAGCGGCCGAAGCGCTGACCTATCGCGATACGGATGCTGCGAGAAAGCTCTTGCTCGCAGCCCGCCTGGGAGGAGTCAGTTCCGTTGCACGGTCGGCCAAAGACCTGACCTCGGAGCTGAATGTTTTCAGCAGTGATGGCGGCGTTGTGGCGGCGGTCACGCGGGGTGCATCCGGCGTAACGATTTCGGTCTTGTCGCCATCCGATAAAAAATTGCTGTGGCGTATCACGCTGCCGTCGGCAGCGGGCGTTCCCGATTCCATCGCATTCAGCGAACACAAATACGGCAACCGACAGATCGCGGCGGCGTGGCCGGAGAACGATGCAAAGACATTCCATGTCGGCGTCTGGAATCTGCCGGACGGAAGGCCGACTGGACAAATGCGCGAACTCACGACGGGAACCGAGACCGGCCGTCATGACAAGCGCATCCCGTCCATGGCATTTAGCCCTGGCCGTCCCTGGCTTGCGACCGGTGGCGAGGACAGCAAGCTGATGCTTTGGGATCTATCGCTGGAGCGGCCCCGCCTGATTTGGGAGCAAGACAACACGCATTTCCCCGATGTTCACGGGATTGCCTTCAATGCCGACGGAACGTTGCTGGCATCGGCCGGCGGCGACTATCTCGCGAATATTTGGAAGACGGTCGATATGACCGGCGCAAACTACGATCCGCACGCGCCCTATGAGGCTCATACGATCAAGCCGGTGTTCACGCTGACAGGTCACAATGACTCGGTGTTCGTGGTCGCGTTCGGTCCAGATGGATGTCATCTCACGCCTGCAAGCAATCAGGTCACGCCACCGGGCGATAAGCCGCCAGCGCCGTTGACATTCGATGGAGGCTGCAAGATCGCATCTGGCGGGTATGAGCGCACCATCCGTATCTGGGACCTTACCCAGCTCAAGGACAATCAACCACAAACCGTAGCTACACTCTCGGGACATGACGGAACAATTCTTGCACTGGCTTTTAGCGACGACGGGAAATTCCTGACCTCCGGTGCGAGCGATGGAGCCGCCGATCTGTGGGATGCCACGGCCGGCCGACTTCTCGATAAGTTCAAGCCGGATGACGAGGCCGTGCGCTCGGTGTCGACTCCTCGGTTCGAGACCGGTGTGCACATCGGCAGTGAAAAGGGCTGGAGCGTATGGTCGGTCCAGGGAAGCTCCCTTGTCGCTCGGCTTTGGAATGGCAGCGCAACAATCGGGGTGCTGGCGTTCGATCCCACGGGCGAATTTCTCGCTGCCAGCGGAGTCAACGACGATGGACGCATCCGCGTCTGGAACCGTTCCAACCGCCTGGTCTATTTGCTCGATCCCGGAGCACCAGGCGAATACATAAACGGAGTTGTCTTCAGCCCTGACCGGCGTTGGATCGTTGCCGGTGGTGGCAAGGGCACGATTCATGTCTGGGATCGCACCAAGCCCGGTTGGCAAAAGGTCCCGGGCACCGAAGATGTCATGAAGCACGGTGGCTTCGTCTGGGGTCTGTGTTTCGACTCCAGGAGTTCTCAACTTGCCTCAAGCAACCAGAGCCCGGACGTCAAGATCAAACGCTGGCGCACCAGCGACTGGTCTATGATCGACCAGACCAAGCCCGGTCAGCTTGTCGATAGCGTCTACGCGCTCGTCTGCGATCCTGTCAGCGGCCGGATTGTCGCCGGCGATTCCAAGGCGCGTGTAGCGGTACGTGATGCCGGGCTCGGCACGACTGCGGAGACCATCAATGTCACCCAGGGCGAAGTGAACGTATGGAGCCTTGCCTTGGCGGACACACCCCATTCCATCCTGTCTGGAAATTCGGATGGCCATGTCTACCGCTGGGTGCCGCCCGATGCGGGCTGGGCCGGACCGAACAAGGGCGAAAAGATCGGAACGTCGTCGGACGACGCCAAAGTCAATCCAACCATTAACAGCGTCGCCTATGACGCAAAACACGGCTGGGTCGCCGCCGGCGGCGTCGGGCCTAGCGTTGAGCTCTATGACATAAAAGACCTTCACCATCTGCGGAGCCTGAGCGGCCATGACGGTACGATCTGGTGGGTCACCTTCGACCCCCAAGGCACGCGCCTGGCCTATGGCGGACTGGACGGCATTGTGCGTGTGGTCGATCTGGAGGCGATGCTCCGCCTAGATACCGACTCCCCTGCCGACATCTATCGCGACTCGCAACGAGAGACCGGACTAACGGTCGAGGGAGACACGATCTTAAGGCTGAAGTAGCGCACTAAGAAACCAGGAGCGTATTGCTGTCCCGGGAACATGACGCGTCTTGGGTTGGGTCGCCCTTTGGAGATACTCGACGCTTTTCCGTTCGTACAGGAACTGCTTCGTTTTGCAACGGCCCGAAATGGGTCGTTGCAAAACGAGCGCTGCGCGCGGCCTCCATGAAGACCAGTTGCATCGCCAGCCCCCACTTCGAAAACTCTCACCGGCAATGCCGATATCTCGCTAGCAGGCCTCCGGTCGAACCGAAACCGCGCCGTCTCGTCGGGCGGAATAGCCTTCTAAGCCACCGAGACTTCCAGCGCTCTCGTTTTTGCGGACACTCGCGACAATCCGATTTTATCGTCTTCTCTTTGGCTTTCCGCGGCTCTGCATGCCGTCGACCGAATTTCCGGTTGCCGCCAAACGACGTCGCAGCGTCGCGGCGAACGCCGTGAGCCGCCTATCCGGCTCATCCTCGAATTGCCACAGACCCTCTTCGGCCCATTTCAGCGCCTCGGCCGTGCGGCCGTGATCCGCGCATAGCTTCGCGACCTGCAGATAGGCATCGGCCGACGACAGGTCGGTGGCACGGATCGCGATCCATGCATCGATATCGCCGTCGCGCGCCGCGAAGCTTTCGAGAATGGATTGCACCCGGTAGCGCATTTCGGGCCGATCGTCCCGCACCCGCCGCGCACCACCGCGCAGCGGCTTGAATTCCGCCCAGGCTTCCCGCGCGAGGCGACGATATTCGGCCAAACCAGCCTTCCCCAGAAGTGTCCGATAGCGTTCGCTCGCACGGCAAAAATACTCACTTTCCCATTCCGTTTCGCGCCGGAAGAGGTCGCGTGCGAGCGCCAGCGGCTCAGGTTTGCCGGCGCGGCAGGCCCTGAGGTCCAACTCGCTTGCCCGCGCGAGCAGGCCGCCGCCATGGCCGTCCGAGTCGTCGACGCTCTGCAACGCCTTGTCCATGCGGACGAAGAAATCATCGAGCAGGTGCAGCACCATCGGCGCTCGCGCCTTGTCGATCATGCCTTCGAGGTGCACCAGAATTGCCTCAACATTCGCTGCCCAGGCGCGCATCCGGTCGGCATCTAACCCGCTGGTATCACTGGTTTATTTTTCGAACGAAACAGCCGAACCAACACCGGACCAACGGCTTTTTTGCAAGGCTGCGTATCTCTGCATCGCAATCTGCGCTCGAGACGACCCAAGCTGGAATGTCTCCAAGCCCCTGCTGCGACAGAGGAACGCCCGCACCAGATAAGCCACCTTCGCGCGCACCCAGCGCATCGTTCGAAAAATGGTTCGATCTCCGACACGAACTCAATGGACCACCAGAACGTCGACCTTTCCACCCGTGTCGTTCCAGACTTCCTGGGCCGTCGTGCGGCGATGAAACGTCCGGATTTGCCGGGTTGTCAAACTGGCGCGGACTGATCGCGCCCGGTGCCGTCGCGACGATACTCTGCGCCTTCTCGATCGCGCCCTTCATGCCCTTGGCGGCTCCGGTCAGCACCAAACGCGCTCCGAGCAGGGCCAGCATCTTGCATTGCTCGATGGAAAAGGATTCCGGCATCGTCAGGATCGGCTTGTAGCCCTTGGCCGCGGCCACAAGGCGAGCGCGATGCCGGTGTTGCCGCTGGTCGGCCCGACCAGCGTGGTTCGCTGCGGAGAAATCTCGCCGTCGCGCTTCAGCGCCTCGATCATCGCCACGCCGATGCGATCCTGACGCTGGAGACCGGGGTTTCGGCAGGTCCGGATTGCTCGTTTCAGACCTGGTCAGCTCCGCATGATATCGAGGACAATGCTCGTCTAGATTAGATGGGCCTTTTGGCCGATCGGCAAGACCGAGGACCAGTATTGTGCAGACTTGAACAACGCCTTGACGACCTGCATAGTGGCCACATCTCAGAATGGGTTCTCGGCCGGCAAACTCTGCGACATGGCGGCGTTGCCAGCATCCAAGGAGATTGAGATGAGCATGGAAGCCGACAAGCGTCCGGTCCGGTCCGACACTGACGAGGATGTGCCGGCGCAAAGCGCGGCCGTCGAGACAGGCTCGCTCGAGGGACCGAAGGCCGGGTCGAGCTCATTTCTTCAGTGGCTTCACAAGAAGATGCAGAGATTGCAGAAGGACGATCCGGAGATTTACCCGCTATGGTGAAATCGACGGAGCCCGCTTCGGCACAGTCGTTTCAACCCTATTTCGGCGCCCGGCGTTTCGAGCATCTGCCGGAGGGGCCGGGCAAGCCAAGCGTTCGAAAGATTTACTCGCTCGATTTCTCGGGCAACTGCACTTATGGGTTCAACTCGCTGGGCTTTCGGGGCCCCGACCCAAGGCCGGATGCGCGCGCCCGAATCTTTGCCGTCGGTTGCAGTCTGACCATTGGCGTGGGCATCGAGTTCGAGGAAACGTGGAGCTACAGGTTCAAGTTACGGTATGCCGAGGCTCTCGGCTGCGCGGCAGACGAAGTGGATCTCTTGAACTTCGCGGAAGCCGGAAGTTCCAACGACTATATCGCGCGCACCGCCATCTCGCAGTGCGAGCGGGTGGTGCCGGATCTCGTGCTTGTGCTCTTCACCGAGCAGGCCCGTGTCGAGACCTTTCTCCCCGACCGGATGTGCGCACAAATTGGGCCATGGTGGACCTCTCTCGAACAAGCGCTGAGGACCATGCCTCAAATCCCGCCGGCCCAACGGTCTGTCGGAGAGATGGTCGTCGAGACCGCCAAACGCTTCTATACGTTTTATGAAGACGACTTTGGACTGATGAACAGTCTCAAGAATATCGCCCTGCTGCAGTTCTATTGCCAGGCACGAGGCATTCCGCATGCGATTGCGTGGACGAACCATGAGGTGTTGTCCGACAATTCCCTTCGCGAAGATCAATTGTTTGGTCCGGTGATCGGCTCGATCGATGTCTCGCGGGTCTGTCCTTGGTCAATCAATGACAAGGGCATCCTGGTGGACACCGCCGCAGACGGGCGGCATCCGGGCCGTGAGTCGAATGAACGTTTCGCGGCGCGGCTCTTCGATCACTATAAGGCACTCGACAGCTAATAGGCTTCGGCCGAGATGCGGAGGCGGACTTGGATTTTGGAATCTATTCCGAGATGCAGTGCCCGCCGCAAAAGCAGGCTGTGGCTGTCTACCAGGAAACGCTCGAGCAGTTCGACGCGGCGGATGCGCTGGGATACGAGACAGCCTCGACGATCGATCATCATTTCTTTCCCCAATTCGGGATCTCCGCCAATCCTCTCGCACTGTTCGCAGCATCGGCGCAGCGGACGCGGCGCATCCGCTATCGGGTCGAACTGCTGAACTTGACGCCGAAGAACCCGATGGAACTTGCCGGACAGGTGGCCGCGGCAGACATCCTTACCGGAGGCCGGTTGGAGTGCGGAGTCGGGAGAGGGCATCCTTGGGCGTGTCCCGGATTCGGGATTCCGCTGGAGGAGACGAGAGCCCGCTTTGAGGAATCATTGGATCTCCTATTGCGCGCTTGGGATGGGAGTCCCGTCAATCGCGAGGGGCGATTTTGGAACGTCCGGGACGCGATGGTTGTTCCTCAGCCACTGCAGCGGCCGCATCCTCCGCTCTTCGTCGTTGCATCGAGTCCAAACAATACCGAGGATGCAGGCACGCGCGGGTTCGGAGTCCTGTTGAACCCCGTATTCCCGCTGGAGATGTTCGCCGAACCGCTCGCGGTCTACCGCGCACGGTGTCGGGAGAATGGGCACGCCCCACGCATCGTGTGCCATCGCGTCGTCTGTATCGGCGACAGCGCCGCAGAGATTCGCGATCGGTACGAGGAGACGGTGATGGCGTTCGCGCAGTTTAACGCGAGTGCGCTTCGGGGTCTTGGCGCGTATTCGGATGACGAGCTCGATGCAGCCGGTTACGGGCTCTACGCGCGTCTTCGGACAATGGTGCCGCATGCAATACCTTTTGAGATGGTTCTGAAAGCGATGTGTTTCGCCGGATCCACGGACGAAATTGTGGAGGAGATAGGCCGCGCGGAAGAGCGCTATGGGATCACCGAGATGAGCATCGTCGTAGCCTATGGGGGATCGCCTCATTCCCACACGCTTAAGCTGATGGAGCGGGTACAGGCATCGATCCGGCCCGCATTCCGCAGGTCCATACGGGCAGTCTAGGAGGCGGTGGAGAGCGATGAACGAGCTGCTTGGAAATCCGAGGATTTCCCTCTTGCTGTTCAAGCAGGCCGCTCCAATCCTCCTCGGATTGTCCGGCACGACGCTCTACCTGCTTGCCGACAGCGTGTTCGTGAGCCGACTCGGTTCGGCTCCGCTCGCCGCGCTCGGTTACGCGATTCCCCCGGTACTTCTGGTCGTGAACATCATGTTCGGCCTCGGGATGGGAGCGACTGCCTGCGTCGCACCAAAGTTGGGCGCGCACGACTTCGAGGGAGGCCGGACGTTGGCAACCCGCTCGGTGTGGCTGGGGCTTGTGGTGGCCATGACGCTTGGCCCTTTGGTCTTCATGCTCAGATGGGAAATCGTCAGGGCGCTCGGCGCGCAGGACCCGATAGCGGCGCAAAGCGTCTCGTTCCTGGCCGTTTGGCTATGGGGAGCTCCGTTCCAGGCTCTTATGCAGATCGGAACCGCTGCGCTGCGCGCAGCAGGCGACAGTAAGACCTCCGGTATCGTGCTCCTGACGGCCGCAGTCTTGAACATCGCGCTGGATCCGATTCTCATTTTCGGCTGGCTGGGCTTCCCGGCGATGGGGCTCACCGGCGCTGCATACGCAACGCTGATTGGAAACGGTGTCGCGGCCGCACTAACGATGAGGCGCATGCTGGCATTTGGATTGTTGGACTTGTCCGATCGTGCGCACGGCCTCCTCGCGTCGTGGAAGGAAATCGGCCGAGTGGCGGGTCCTGCGTCCGTTACCTATGTCAGCGTGCCCCTTGGGGCGGCGGTGTTGACGGGATTCATCGCTGGGCATGGGCCGGGTGCCGTGGCGGCCTATGGCGTGGCAGGACGGATCGACAATCTGGTGCGGTTGGTGCCCCTCGCGTTGTCCGGCGCGCTGGCACCCTTTGTCGGCCAGAATTGGGGGGCCTCGCAGATCGAGCGGGCCCGGCAGGGCGTTGCGGTCGCGCGTCGTGGCGCTTTGCTTTGGGGGCTTGTCGCGTGGGCCATTCTTGCCGCATTGGCGACGACGATCGCCGGCTTGTTCTCAGATGACCCAGGCGTGACCGGAGCACTCGCAGCATTTCTGTGGGTTGCCTCGGCGGGTTTTGCCTGGATCGGTACGACGACGGTGTCGAGCGCAGCCCTCAATGCCGTCAAAAAGCCTCTCGAAGCCGCCGCGATCAGCATTCTTCGCGCCTTCGTACTGCCCATACCGCTGGCCCTTCTCGGCGATCGCGTGTTGGGGCTTCCGGGACTTTTCGCCGGTGTCGCGCTCGCCGCGATGATTTCGGACCGCTTTGCGATTCATTGGCTGGCGAAGGCGTCGCTCGGTCGAGCGATGGATGTCGTCAGTCCGACTCCACTTCGCCGCGGTAGTCCCGAATGAGGCGCGGATCCTGGTCAGCCTTGCTCAAGTAGAGGGAGCCGATCGCGAGAACGTCGAGCCCCGTACCCATGAAGCAGCGAAAGGCTTCATCGGGTGAGCAGACGATCGGCTCTCCGCGAATGTTGAAGCTCGTATTCACCAACACCGGGCAGCCCGTGTGCCGGGCGAAGGCCGAGATAAGCGCGTGAAAGCGCGGATTGGTCTCGGAGTCGACGGTCTGAACGCGAGCCGTATAATCCACATGCGTCACAGCCGGGATCTGCGACCGCGGAACGTTGAGTTTGTCTATGCCGAAAAGAGCTTCTTGGTCCGGGGTCATCGCCCGGCGGTGTTGTTCCGCCACCGCTGCGACGAGCAACATGTATGGGCTTGAGGAATCGAGGTCGAACCAGCGGCCCACTTCCTCGCGCAGCACTGCGGGCGCGAAGGGCCGGAACGACTCCCTGAATTTGACCTTGAGATTCAACTCCGACTGCATCGCAGGCGAGCGTGGATCGGCCAGAATGGAGCGATTGCCGAGCGCGCGCGGGCCGAACTCCATTTGGCCTTGGAACCACCCCAGAGCCTTGCCCTGGGCGAGATCGGACGCCGCCCGTTCAACCAATTCCTGCTCGCCAAGGCGGGTGAAAGTCGCTCCCGCCGCCTGAAGGCGCAAAGATGTCTCGTCATCGTCGAACGAAGGACCGAGAAGCGCACCCCTCATCCCGTCTCGTGGGCCGCTCACGTGCCTCCGGCCCCCCTTATAGAGGTGGTATGCGGCCAAGGCAGCGCCAAGCGCACCGCCCGCATCTCCGGCTGCCGGCTGGATCCAGAGGTTCTTGAATCGACCATCGCGGAGAATTCTCCCGTTGGCGACGCAGTTCAAAGCAACACCACCGGCAAGACACAAATTGCGGGCGCCACTATCGGCTGCAAGCGACCGCGTAAGGCGAAGCATCACCTCTTCCGTCACCGCCTGAATTGAGGCAGCCAGGTCCATATGACGCTGCGTCAGCGGCTCTTCAGGATCGCGAGGAGGCCCACCGAACAGACGGTCGAAGCGGGGTCCGGTCATCTTGAGACCCGTGCAATAGTCGAAATAGGACTGATCAAGCCGGAAGGTCCCGTCAGGCTTAAGATCGATCAGATTGTCGAGGATCGTGTTGGCATATTTGGGTTGCCCGTAAGGCGCCAACCCCATCACCTTGTACTCGCCTGAATTCACCCTGAACCCGGTATAGTAGGTGAAAGCGGAGTATAAGAGGCCGAGGGAGTGGGGAAAATAGAGCTCCTTTTCGATCACGAGGTCGGCACCCCGGCCGAACCCGGCCGAGGTCGTCGTCCATTCTCCGACACCGTCCATCGTAAGAATTGCGGCCTCGTCAAAAGGCGACGGAAAAAAAGCGGAGGCGGCGTGACTTTGGTGATGCTCGCAAAATAGCAAGCGATCTTCTCCGTCGAAATCCGGCGCGATTTTTCGCAGTTCGTCGCAGAGCAGCGTCTTCTGAAACAATTTTCCATTCAGCCAGAGCGGAATGGCCTGGCGGAACGAGCGGAAACCCTTCGGTGCGGACGCAAGGTAGGTTCCCAGAAGCCGTTCGAACTTGCGAAACGGTTTGTCATAGAAGGCCACATAGTCGACATCTTCCAGTCCGCCGCCCGAGGCCTTCAGGCAATAGTGCAGCGCGTTGCGAGGGAAGCCGGCGTCATGCTTTTTCCGGGTGAAACGTTCTTCCTGCGCGGCTGCAACGATCCGGCCGTCGTCTATCAGCGCGGCCGCGCCATCGTGATAGAATGCCGAGATGCCTACGATGCGCATCGCAGGTATGACGGGACATCGTGCGGCCGCCGCGACCTTCGCCACGACGACCTCAAATCCGCCGCGCTGAACCGCGCCATCAGTATTGACCCTTCATCGAATTCGGCGGCGGACCAGGCGGCACGCGACCAACCCAGTAGCTGGCGGCGTGCGGATCAAAGCGCAGCGCCAACGGATCCCTTCGCACCAACCGAACCAGCACGCCTACCAGTGTAACCACAGCATAGAAGATGAACCCGAATACGATCAATTGCGCAGCGTAGCGGAAGAGACTTCCCAGCCGGACATGCGTCTGTTGCGGAGTCCTTCGTTCTGCCATTCGACCGACAATCTCCCGGATTGCTGGATGTCGCCACGCTATGCTCGGCGCTCATGCCACAGAGAACCCGCAGAATTCAACCTGTCAAGGCCCGTCCAAGCCAAGTATCCGACGGGTTGATTCTAAAGCCAAATCGCCGAAGCGCAGAGCGCGTTCTCGACGGATTGGCGCATCCGGGCCAGATCCGAACCGTATGCAGCTATCGAGAACGCCCGCTCATTCTGGCGATATCGGTCCACGTGACGCTCATGAATTCCGATCAGCTCCAGGATGCGCAACAGCAGCCGATCCAACGCCTCGATATGCCCCGCGGCGGCCTCTTGGCGGCTTTGCGCGATCACGATGGCGACGACCAGTCCTTCGATCAGTCTCTCGATGTCCCAGCGTGCATACAGCATGGAAAGTCTCGACTGGGTTCCATAGCGGAAAGCCTCACGCGTATACCACCGCGTGACGGTTCGGATCCGCTCGCCGATCGTCGGCCGGAAGATCGCGCTATCGGACGTCAGCTGGTCTCTCACCTTCTCGATGATAGCGCGTTGATACGCCCCTCTGAGATCGAGATCGATGTCGAGCGGCTCACCGTTCTGCCGCAAGATGATTTTCTCATAGTCGTTCGACGAAAAGCGGATCGGCTCAAGCAGAGGGGCAGCCGAGAGGCGGCCGGCGAGACCGGCGTTTTCATACGCCGCCGAATAGCCGCGGAGCACGCGGTAGAGAAAGAATTCCGGGAACGACAGGATTTCGTGGCTCATGGGAATCCATGACCCCGAGAATTCGATGTTGGCGGTGAAGATCGGATGCTGCCGATTCGACTCGAAAAAGTTTTTGATGCACGCGCCGAGCTTCTCATCAGCGGGAGGGTCGCTGGGATGCGCATGTCGTTGGCCCTCCACAAGCGCCGCAATTTGCAAGCGATCGATCGGCCAATCCATGCAGTAGTAGTCGATCAGCGTCTGCCCTGGAGCGTACAGGTAATTGGGCGTCGGCAGCGTAATCTCAAGGCGCGAGCCCTCGACCAAACCGGTCGCACGATGATCGTCCCGGATGAGCTGCGCCAAAGCGAGCGCGATCCTTTCGTGGCCGGCTCCGGTCGGATGGCAATAGTCGATAAAATGCTCGGCAGTCAGGATCGGCGCCAAGTCGAGAATGCGGACGTCGCTGTTCGAGGCGAACGTCGCAATCGCGTCACGATATTTCTCGTGTATCCGGTAGACCGAACCGTCCGCTTCAAGCGCCTGCCGCCCCAGATCGGCGGCTCCTTCGCGATCATCGCGCCATTCCATGAGCCGCGCGAGATTGTACAATATGATGCTATCGTAGCCGGGAAACTGCCCGAGCAAAGCCCGCAGCTGGCGTTCTCCAGCCAAGTCGCCCAGCCGGGCCCGCGCGCAGGCCAGATTGTGCCTGGCGATGAAGCCCGCGACCCCGGCAGTCGGCGCGACCGGCTGCCACGACGCGATAGCCTCGGCCCAGCGCCCCGCGGTATAATGCCCGATCCCGCCACTCAATCGCTCCGCGATGTCGTCAGCCGGCTGATTCTTGATCTCATAACCCAATCGATCCAGATCATCCAAGTAGCACATGTATGAGCTGTTCGGGGTTCCAACACCGCACGGGAACCGGGCATTCGCGACCGGGTTGATGAGAATGACCTTCGTCCCCTGACGCGTGGCGCGGCGAACGATGGACCGCAAGTTCTTGCGGAATTCCAGTGGCGTGGTCGCCGGGGCTGGCGGCGCAACCCGATGTTGGAACCGAAAGCGCGGCGGTGAAAGGACGGGACGAAACTGCCTCGCCGGCGGCCTTGTGATCCAAGCCGTTAAGCTTGCCTTGGCCGGGCTGTAGTAGCCCTTTTGAGCCGAGTGAGCGCCTTCGTTGTTCCCCAAATAGATGATCAGGTAATCGGTGCGCTCCTGCGCGCCGACCGCGTGAAAGAAGCGGCTCGCGTCGGCCGACGTGAAGCCCGGCACCGCATAGTTCGATAGCTGGACGTCCATCTCCTCACGCAGATGAGCGAGCAGCCTGGCGGGATAGCAGTCTCTTCCAAGGCCGATGCCGCTGCTGCTCGAGTCCCCCAGAATCGCAATTCGAAGTGGCATCGGTTGGCGCCTTTGGGAAGCTCATGCGGGAGAACGTTTGCCGCTCAATTTCCCGCTTCACTTGCCAGGACCGGGAAGCGTAAGGGCGGCCAGGACGTAATCCTGGGTCATGCGGAAGCGGCCTCGAAAATGCCTCGTCAAAGGCCAAGGCTGGCGACGGGGATTCATCTCGATATCAAATACTCCTTCATTCGGAACGACAGAGACATTCGCATCCTGGAACCCCAAATAGCGGCGGCCGGCAGAGGAAGGCAGCGCCTTATAGAGGCACTCCTTCGCACTGAATACGAGCGTCGGCCAATCGGCCAAGGAGCCATCCGCAGGAGGGGCTGCGTTTTTGATCCAACGTTGTTCGGCTGGTGTGCAGATATGGGAAACCAACTCTGGGCCGATGGCACGGCGTCGTTCGGCATCTATCCCAATTCCGGCAAAGGCGTCTTGCCACGCAACTGCGGCCGCGCAGAAACCTCCGCTGTGCGTGATGCTTGCGACAACGCCGACCGGCCACACCGGCGCGCGATCGGGACCCACCGAAAGGATATCCGTCGAGAGGCCCAGCACCTGCAGCGCACGTCGCGCGCAGGCTCGGCCGGCCCGGAATTCCCGGCGGCGCTTCTCGACCGCTCGTTCCAGGAAGACCTCCTCTTCGCTTCGGTGCGGCGTGTTCCACATGTCCGGGGTCGCTTGCTCGACAACCGCCGGTAGAGGAAGCAAGTCTCGCATCGTGGACACAACCGTCGCCTCCGAGATTTGTAGGTTCTTGATGGCGATAAGACTACGAATTTATCCGCATTCCTTGTCTGTCATAGGCAAGACTCCGGCTCAAATTCATACTATGCTGATGCTAGTCTTTGAGTTTGAATATTGGCGGTGATGGCATGCAGGGCGCTATCAGCACGGTGGCGGAGATGCGCGAGCATATCCGCAGCAGGCGGGGACGAAGGCAGTCGAACAAGGTTCTGCATGCTCATCCGTCGCCCCTTTTCTGGCGCGACCCTGAAGCCCCCGTGGTCGACATCATCAACAATCCGGCCGTGTCTGGAGGGGGACCCGTCAGCCTCTACGTAGCTACGCCCTACTGTCTTCCGACGAATCCTACCCGTTGCGGGTTCTGCCTGTTTCCGAGCGAGGACTACCATCGCTCTTCGCAGCTGGACGAATACCTCCACTACCTCTCGTTGGAATGCGACTTGTACCGTCCGCACGTCGGAAGCCTTCCGGTTACCAGCGTCTATTTCGGCGGGGGAACGGCCAACCTCTATCGAGATGGAGTCTATCGCCAGCTCTGCGACGTGGTGCGAAAGCTCTTTCCTCTGCTCAGCGCGGACGCAGAGATCACGCTCGAAGGCATCCCACAGCTCTTCAATGATCGAAAACTGCGCGCGATGAAGGACGCCGGGATCAACCGCGTCAGCATTGGCGTTCAACAGCTCCAGGATCGGTTGATCAAGTTTTCGGGACGGAACCAGACGGCCGACCAGGTTTACCGGACCTTGGCTTGGTGCGCGGAGAACGACGTCGTCACCAGCGTCGATCTGATCTTTGGCTGGCCCACTCAGACGCTTGAGGACATGCTCGGCGACCTGGAGATCCTGGTGGATCTCGGCGTTCGCCACATCACCCATTACGAGTTGAATGTCGCGGGACGAAGCGACTTCGCCAGGACGCACCGCGACTCGCTCCCAAGCATCGAGGACAATCTTCAGATGTACCGGGCGGGCCGGGATTTCCTTCTCTCTCGTGGCTTCCGCCAAGCGACGCCATACGACTTCGAGAAACGGGATCCATCGTCGCCTCGGCAAGGGACCTACGCTTACGAAGAGGCGACCCGCAATTTTACCTACGACGGAGCCGAGCAGAAGCGAGTGCCGCAGATGCTTGGACTGGGCTTCGCCGCTGTGTCGATCTTCCCTGGATCCGCCCGCGATCCCGGCGCCGCTTATATGAACCCGACGACCGTGGCGGATTATGCGAAGGCTTTGGAGGCCGGCCGCTTCCCGGCAAATCGTTTCTTTGCGTATTCAGAGAAAGACCGTCATCTCCTGGCGATTTTCCAGAGCCTGCAATCCATGCGGATAGACCGGCGCGGTTATCGCGCGGTCTTCGGCGAAGACGTCTACGAGGAGTTCTCTCTCGTCTGGGAGGCGCTACGCGAGGAGGGCTGGCTCTCGGCAACCGAGGACTTCCTGGAGACGATAGGCGACGGCGTGTTCTTCACACCGCTTATTCAAGCCATCCTGGCGCAGGAGCGGGTGAAGGAAATTCAGCAGCAGAGTTCGGGCAAACCGGCGAGACCGATGGTTCAGCTGCGCGTCCAGCCGACAAGTACCTAACCGATTGGACCAAACCAGTCCTGACGAATTTGAGCCGATGGATGGGTGGGTAAGCTCGACATCGGCAGCGGGCGAGCGAAGTGCGGATAGCGCCATGGAGTGGTGATGAGCATGGTCAGACGACCTTCGCAGGAACACCGCAGATGATCCCGCGCGGTTCCGCACGCGAGGGAGAGGCGGTAAGGGCTTTGAGTCCCGCGGGGAAGCGCGAACTGCTCGCGCGGCTTCTGCGGGAGCGGGAGACTGGGGCATCGCTCGCGCTCCGGCCGGAGCCGGGCGGACGCCATGAACCGTTCCCGCTCACGGACGTCCAGCAGGCATACCTTCTCGGTCGCAGCGGGTACGGCGAACTCAGTGGCGTGGGGGTTCATGGCTATGTCGAAATCGATTGCCTCGACCTCAATGTTACGAGGCTCGAAGACGCGTGGCGCAAGCTCATCGAGCGGCACGACATGCTCCGAGCCGTCATTCTGTCGGATGGTCGCCAGTGCGTTCGCCCTTTCGAAGAAGCACCGCGCTTCGACATCCCGTGCGACGACTGGCGAGGTGTCGAGCCCCGGGAGATCGATATCAGGACCGCGAAAATCCGGGAGGAGATGTCGCATGAGGTGAGGCCGGCCGACGGCGGCTATCTCTTCGACTTCCGATCCGCGCGTATCGACGATCGCACGACGCGACTCTTTCTGAGCGTCGACTTGCTGAATCTCGACCTGGGAAGTCTGGTTATCTTGGTGCGAGAATGGCGGCTGCTCTACGAACAACCCGAGGCCAGGCTTTCGCCGCTCCCGATCGGTTATCGCGACTACGCCCGTGCGCTTGAGGACGAGGGCAAGTCGCGCCAAGGCTTGAGCGCACTCGAATTTTGGCGGGCACGCCTTTCGACGCTGCCGCCAAAGCCCGAACTTGCGCATCGCATCGCCGCGAACGCCCTGCGCAAGCCGCGTTTCGTCCGGCGGACGCTGCGGATGTCGCGCCAGAAATTTGCGCAGTTCGAAAACCGGGCTCGAGGGCATGGTCTGACGCCGTCGTCCGCTCTGCTGGCCGCCTATGCCGAGGTTCTCGCGCTGTACGGGCGCAACACTGCGCTCACCATCAACGTGACGCTTTTCAATCGTCGACCGTTCCATCCCGCCGTCCACGATCTGGTCGGCGATTTCACCTCGATGATGCCGGTGGACTTCCATGCCGAAACCGGCGGCTTCGTATTGCGGGCAAAGGCGATGCAAGTGCGGCTGTGGGAGGGTATGGAAAAGAGCGCGGTCAGCGGTGTGCGGATTCGCCGGGAATTCCGGCGCCAGCGCGGCCTGCGCGGAGAAGCGGACCTCAGCGTCGTCTTTACGAGTGCGCTGGGGATCGCACCCCAGGGCGACGGGCTCGCCAGCTTCGGACGTGTGAGGTTCGCAGTTTCCCAGACGCCGCAAGTCGAACTCGACTATCAAGTCGTTCCGGAGCCGGACGGCGCCGTGCTGCACAATTGGGACGCGGTCGAGGAGCTCTTTCCCGAGGGACTGATCGACCGCATGCAGGCTTCATTTGCCCGACTTGTCGATCTGCTGGCTCTCGAAGACGCGGCTTGGGAGCGAGAGACCCTCGACATCTGCGATCCCATCGATCTGCAGCCACGGATCGAAGCGAACCGCACGGCAGCGGTTGTTGTGCCGGCGCGTCTCGAAGACGCCTTCGAGCGCCAGACCAACCGCAGACCCGACCGTATGGCTCTGGTCGATCTTGCGAGTTCGATGTCCTATGGCGCGTTGTTGGGCGCGGCAGGCTCCTTGGCGAAGCGACTACGCGAGGCGGGCGTCGCGCGGGGCGACCGCGTGGGGATTCTGGCGCGAGAGAAGCGGGAACAGCTGATCGGCGTTCTGGGCACCCTGAAGGCGGGCGGCGCATACGTCCCGCTCGCCACGGACGCACCGCCCGCGCGCCGTGCCGCGCTGCTTGCCGCGGTGGGCGCCCGTGCGGTCTGTACCGACGGGTCGTGCGATCCCGCGGAGCGAGATGAAGCGCGCAGTTGGGTTTCCATTCGAACGGCGATGGACGACGCATCGCACGGCACGGGCGAAGTCGACGCCGAGGATCTGGCCTATGTGATTTTCACCTCGGGTTCGACGGGCCGGCCGAAGGGCGTCGCTGTCCGGCATCGGGCGGCGTGGAATACCATCCGCGACCTCAACGAACGCTTCGAGATCGGCGCCGCGGATCGCGTCCTGGCCGTTTCAAGCCTCGCCTTCGATCTGTCCGTATACGACATATTCGGCCTCCTCGGATCCGGCGGCGCCGTCGTGGCACCAGCTTTCGATCGTACCAGCAACCCCGCTCATTGGCTCGAACTGATCGAGAATTGTGGCGTAACGGTCTGGAATTCCGTTCCGGCTCTCATGACCCTCCTCGTCGACGAACTCGAACGGCGCGGCGTCGAGGAGATGGGCGGCTCCCTGCGTCTGGTCCTTCTGAGTGGCGACTGGATTCCCATCGGCTTGCCCGATCGTATCCGGCGGCTGTGGCCGAAGGCGAAAATCTACAGCCTCGGCGGCGCCACCGAGGCTGGGATATGGTCGACGATTTTCAAGATCGATGCCATCGACCAGACTTGGCCAAGCATCCCTTACGGCAAGCCGCTGACGAACCAGCACTTCCGGATCGTCGACCGTCGCGGTGTCGATCGCCCGACCCATGTTCCCGGGGAATTGTGGATCGGAGGCGAAAGCCTCGCGCAGGGCTATTGGGACGATCCCGACCGCACCGAAGCAGCGTTCGTCGTCGACGCGCGCACCGGCCAGCGTTACTACCGGACCGGCGACGCGTGCCGCTACCGGCCCGACGGCCACGTGGAGATCCTCGGTCGTCTGGACCGGCAAGTGAAGATCCGGGGACACCGGATCGAGCCGGGCGAGGTGGAAAGCGTGCTACGGCAGGATGCACGGGTGCGTGACGTCGTGGTCGATGTCCGCGGCGAGGCGCCCGACCGGCAGCGGCTGGTGGCCTGGGTGATTGTCGACGACGCCACGATGGCCGCCGAACTGGTGAGCGATCTCAAACGCCGGGCGGCGGCAGGCCTTCCGGTCTACATGGTGCCATCGGCAGTGCATGCGGTGGCCAAGTTTCCCCTCACGGCGAACGGCAAGATTGACCGGCAGGCGCTCGCCGAGCCGCAACGCAGCGAAGAGCCCGTTCGCGAGGTGCCACTGGTCGGAGTCGAGATCGAGATCGCCGGTCTGGCTATGGAGGTGCTGCAGATCGGCGAACTGGGCCCGCTCGACAATTTCTTCGACCAGGGTTGCACGTCGATGCAGCTCGTACAGATACAGGGAGAAGTCCGCCGACGATTCCACGTAGACATTCCGATCGCGATCTTTCTCGAACATGCGAGCGTGCGCGGGATCGCGGCGCTCGTGCGCGGCGGCGAGGCCGCGCCCGACTCGGCGGACGCCGGCGCGGCCCGTGGCCGCATTCGCAGGGAAACGCGCATGCGGCGGACGCGCCCGAGAGGGCAAGACGCGCATGGCTGAGGATCCGCCCGCAGACGCCATCGCCGTAATCGGACTGGCTTGTCGGTTTCCGGGAGCGGCGACCGAGCAGCAATTCTGGCGCAATCTCTGCGGCGGCGAAGAGTCTCTGACCTTTCCATCCCGCGAGCAATTGATCGCCGCAGGCGTGGACTCAGCGCTCGTGAACCGGCCGGAATATGTCCGTGCCGTCTCCAGCATCGAAGGCGTGGACCTCTTCGACCCCGGGTTCTTCGGCCTGACCGTGGGCGAGGCGCGCCTGATGGATCCGCAGCAGCGGATATTCCTGGAAACGGCGTGGCACTGCATGGAATCCGCCGGCTACGATCCGCGGTCCTACGATGGCCCGATCGGCTGCTTTGCCGGCTGTTCGATCAATACCTACATGCTCTGGCATCTCCTGGCGGACGGCAAGCCGCGTTCGCTGAGCGAAATGCTCCCGATGTTCCTCACCAATGACAAAGACTTTCTCTCTCTTCAGGTGGCATACCGGCTGAACCTCACGGGTCCCGCGATCACTTGCCAGACGGCGTGTTCGACCGGTTTGGTGGCCATCCATCTGGCGGCCCAAAGCATCCTCTCCGGCGAGTGCGATCTGGCGCTGGCGGGTGCCGTGTCGATCCGCCCGCCGGAGGGCGCGGGCTATCTGTTCGAAGACGGTCTCATTCAAAGTCCGGACGGACACACCCGTCCCTTCGACGCGCGGGCCGGCGGCACGCTGTTTGGACACGGCGCCGGCGCGGTGGTTCTCAAGCGGTTGGACGCGGCGGTGCGCGACGGCGATCGGATCCGCGCGGTCCTTCTCGGCACGGCCGTCAACAATGACGGCGCCGCGAAGGCGACGTTCCACGCCCCGGCAATCCGCGGTCAATCGCGCGTGATCGCCGAAGCGCAGGAAGTCGCCGGCATCGAACCGGACTCCGTTGCTTATGTGGAATGTCATGGCACCGGCACGGCGCTTGGCGATCCGATGGAGATCGAGGCGCTGACGCGCGCCTTCCGGCGCGGCACGACACGAACCAATTTCTGCGCCATCGGTTCCGTCAAATCGAATTTCGGGCATTTGGAGGTGGCGGCCGGAATTGCGGGCTTCATCAAGACCGCGCTCGTAGTCGAGAACGGCCAGATACCTCCGACCCTGAACTTCGAGACACCGAACCCGGAAATCCCATTCGAGTCGAGCCCCTTCTACGTGGCCACAAGACTGGAGGATTGGCCGCCGACAGCAGCGCCGCGCGTCGCCGGCGTCTCATCGTTCGGCATGGGCGGAACCAACGCGCACGCGATCCTCGGCGCACCACCGAAGCGGGTGCGTCGGCGCCTTGCGCCGGAGCGCAGGCCCTATCTTCTGGCACTGAGCGCCCATGAGCCGGAAGCCCTGTCGGAGTTGGCAATAGCCTATGCCGACGTGATCGAAGCCGAGCCGGAAGCGCTGGGCGATCTGTGTTTCACGGCACATGTCGGCCGCGCGCAATTGCCGTGGCGACGGGCCTTCGTGGCTGACGACCCGCAGGCGATGACGAAGCTGCTGCACGAGGCGGCGCAGGGCGGAAAAGCCCGCCACGTATCCGGTCCGCCGCGCCCGGCATTCCTCTTCACCGGACAGGGGTCTCAATATGCAGGCCTCGCCGCGGGGCTCTACGAGTCCGAGCCGGTGTTCCGTGCCGAGTTCGACCGTTGCGCCGCCGCGGTTGCGGACGAGGTCGGCGTGCTGCTCCCGCAGCTCGCATTCGATCCGACTTCGCAAGCGCTGCGGGATACAAGGTTCGCGCAACCGGTCCTGTTCGCCACGGAATGGTCGCTCGCGGCGTTGCTGCGCGAATGGGGCATCGAACCGCACGCCGTGGCTGGCCACAGTCTGGGCGAGTATGTCGCGGCTAGCGTTGCCGGCGTGATGAGCCCGGAGGACGCCATCCGTCTGGTGGCTGTCCGTGGACGGCTCATGAGTCAGACGCGTGGCGCCATGGCGGAAGTGGAGGCGCCGGAGAGCGTTGTGCGCGATGGAATTGCGCCTTGGGGATCACAACTTGCAATCGCCGCCGTCAACGCACCCGAGCGGATCGTGGTCTCCGGCGCCGAGGCCGCACTCGAAGCGGCCGTCGCGTGGTTCGGCAAGGAGGGAATTGGCGCCGTCAGACTCAAGGTGGAGCAGGCCTTCCATTCCGCGATGATCGACCCGGTGCTCGATTCGTTTCAGCTGGCGGCATCGGACATCGGCTATCGGGCGCCACAAATTCCTCTCGCGTCGAACCTGACGGGCGAGCTCGTCGAGACGGTGGACGCGGCCTACTGGCGCGCGCACGCCAGATCGACCGTCCAGTTCGAACGCTGCGTCAGGACCCTGGCGCACAGCGGCGCGGATCTCTTCGTGGAGCTAGGACCGCATCCGGTCCTTCTCGGGGCCGCCACTACGATTGAGCCTCGGATTCCAGGGATTGCGCTGCTGCGCCGGGGGCAGAACGACACCGAGCAACTCACGCGCGCCTTGGCGCGGCTTTACGAGCATGGGATCGCCGCCCGGGGAAACCGGTATTACGCGGACCGTGGCTACTGGCGCATCGATGCGCCGCGACTGCCCTTTCGGCGCATCTCCTGCTGGGTCGGTCCCAAACAGCAAGCGCGCGCGCCGGACGAAAGACTGCACGAGATCACCTGGGTCCGGGCAGAGCAACCGACCGGACAGAGCAACGTCGCCGGCTGGCGGATCATGGGCGACGTTGGACAACTCGACAACATCCTCGAGAACGCTGTTGCGATTTGCGCCGACTCTCTGCCGGTGGAGCAGTGTGAAGCCTGGGCGCCTTTCGGGATCATCTTTGCACGGGCCGGCGCACCGCCCGGGGACGATCTCGCGGCGTCAACGCAAAGGCTTGCGCAGCAGCTTCGGGAACTGGGGCGTGCCAATTGGCGTGGCCCTACCGTCGTTCTCACAAAAGGCGCCGCCGACGGCGAGCCGTATGCCGCAGCCGCCGGAATCGTGGCGCAAAGCATCCGCGAGGAATTCCCCGGCGCCCGAATCCGCTGTCTGGACGCGAGCGCGGGATGGCACGATCCGCAAGCTGCAGCCGCCGTAGCGCGCGAACTCGAAACCTCGGACACGTCCGAACAGATCCGACTGGAGAGTTCGGGCCGTACTGTGCGCCGCCTGCGGCCGCTGCAGCCGAGCACCGCAAGCCCGCCCATTCGCGCAGACGGCACCTATCTGGTGACGGGCGGCCTGGGGGGCGTCGGCCGCTGTGTCGCGCATTGGCTTCTTGAGAAGGGTGCACACCGCGTTTGTCTCGTGGGCCGCTCGGAAGCCAGCCTGGAAACGCTCGCCGAATTGTCCCAGCATGGCGACAAGCTCTTCTATCGGCGCTGCGATGTGATCGACGAGGCCGGCGTCCGCGCTCTGGTCAAGGACCTCTGCGACCCGCAAGCCCCTCTTCGAGGCGTGTTCCACGCCGCGGGTGTGTATGGCGAAGATGGGCGCGAAACGACGCCGCCTTGCATGTTCCATGACGTGATGGCCCCGAAGGTTGAGGGCGCCCGCAACCTTCACGCGGCGACGCGAGATGTCGAACTCGACCACTTCGTCCTGTTTTCGTCCATCAGTTCGGTTTTCGCGTTACCGAATTTGGCTGCCTATGGGGCTGCCAACGCCGCGCTCGACGGTATCGCGGAGCAACGGCGGCGCCAGGCGTTGCCGGCGCTTTCGGTGAGTTGGGGTGTCTGGAGCGAGGGTGGGATGACGGCGCGCCTGCCGCATGTCCAGCCGCTCATGGATGCAGCGGGATTGAAGCCGATTTCGCAGGCCACCGGCCTGCGCATGCTCGAGGCTGCCATGGCCTCGCGGCGGGCGCATGTGGTCGCGGTTCCGGCGGATTGGGACCGGCTCGCGGTGTGGCGGCCCGATCTCGCGCTGATGTTGAACGAGCTCGTGCGCTCTCCGGCCGGCGTGCTCCCCCAAGCGAATCCGGCCGAGGCCGGCGCAATCGTTCGCGGCATCGTCGCGGATGTTCTCGGGTTGGACACCGTGCCGGACGCGCTCGACTTCGTTTCCCTGGGTGGGGATTCCGTGGCGGCCGCGCAGGTCGTGGGCCGTGCGCGCGGCCATGGCATCGTCATCGCGCCACGCGATCTCTTCGATCGCAGTTTGGCGGAGCTCCTGGCACAGCTTTCGGGTTCCGTCCGCGAACGGCAATGGCCGGAACTGCGACCGGAGCCCACGGCATGGCACGAACCGTTTCCGCTGACTCCGGTCCAGGAAGCCTACTGGGTGGGACGCCAGACAGGGCAGGAACTGGGCGGCGTCGGCACCCACGGCTACCTCGAATTCGAGTTCGAGGCGCTGGACCTTCCCCGGCTCGAAGAGGCGCTGAATCTGCTCATCTCGCGCCACGACATGCTGCGCGCGGTCATCCAGGACGATGGCATGCAACGCGTGCTCGCCGACGTGCCTTCCCTTCGCATTCCGGTTCTGGATCTTCGCGCCGCCGAGGATGCGGCGCGGGCGAAAGCCGCCGAAGCAGTGCGCGCAGAGATGTCGCATCAGGTCCTCCCCGCTGGTCGCTGGCCGCTTTTCGACGTTCGAGTCACACGTCTGCCCGGGTGCGACCTCCTCCACGTGAGCGTGGACAGCCTCATACTCGATGCGGGAAGCATCCGGATGGCGTTGCTCGAATGGGGCGCGCTCTACCAGGGTCAGGACCTGCCTCCCCGGCCGGCGATCTCGTTCCGCGACTTCGTTCTGGGCGAACGCCGCTTGCGCGAAACGGAAGGCTACGCCGAAGCCAAAGCCTATTGGACAGGCCGGTTCGCCGATCTAGCGTCCGGCCCGGAGCTCCCGCTACGGGTACAGGCATCGGCGATCGGCACGCCCCGCTTCTCCCGCCTCTCGGCCGTCCTGCCGCCGCGCGACTGGGAGGCGCTCATGCAAGGGGCCCGCGCGCGAGGCCTGACCCCGACCAGCGTTATGCTCACGGCTTACGCCGAGGTTTTGCGGCGCTGGTGCCGGAACAAGAGCTTCGTCTTGAATCTGTCCGTCGAGCGCCGTCTCCCGATGCATCCGGACGTGGACCGCCTGCTCGGCGAGTTCACCGGCATCGAATTGCTGGTCGCCAAGAAACCACCCCCGGGGGCGAGCTTCGAGACGTGCGCGCGCTTGCTTCAGGAACAATTGCTCGAAGATCTGCGTCACGATCAATACAGCGGAGTCGAAGTCCTTCGCGACATATCGAGACACAGGGGGCGGCTGTCCGGAAACATTGCGCCGGTCGTATTCACGAGCCTGCTCAACGGCCGTTTCGGCCGGGGCGATCGGTCGGCTTTCTTTCCCGGTTACCGGGCACAGACCTTCGGCATCAGCCAGACGCCGCAAGTCTGGCTCGACAACAAGGCGCTGGAAGCCGACGACGGTGGGCTGGTTGCCGAGTGGGACTTCGTGGACGATCTCTTTCCCGAAGGCCTGGTTGCCGCAATGCATGCCGCTTACATGCGGCTGCTTGAACATGTCGCGCGCGGCGCTTGGGACGACCGCTTAGATATTTTTCCTGCGGCGGCCAGGGACAAGATCGATTCCGCCAATGATACCGCCGCGGCGGCGCCGGACGTGCGGCTTCACGAGCCGATCTTGCATACGGCGCGCGCGGCACCCGAGCGCCTGGCTGCAATCGAGGGCGAGCACGCCTGGACCTTTGAGAGCGTGGTTCAGCGTGCCGACGCGCTCGGACGTAGTCTGGCGAAGCGCGGACTGGCGGACGGCGCTCGGGTGGCGATCCTTGCGGAATCGCGGGTCGAGGCCATGGCCGCCGCCCTCGGCATCTTGCGCGCCAGAGGCTGCTATGTGCCGATCGGAACGGACTGGCCGCCGGCGCGGATCGCGCAAGCTCTCGACGCCGCCGAGGTGCAGGCGGTCGTGGGCGATACGAAGCGGCTGGACGGTCTCCAGTTGGCGCCCCATGTCGCCAGTATCGGCCTCGACGCGCCGAACGACGATGCAGGCGAGACTGCGTGGCCGCGGCCCGCTGCGTCGGATTTGAGCTACATCATGTTCACCTCCGGATCGACCGGCGTCCCAAAGGGCGTCGCGATCGAACACGCCGCCGTCGCGAACACGCTCGCGGACATGAACGCGCGCTTTGGCGTGTCGGCCGCCGACCGCCTGTTCGCGGTGTCCGCCTTCACCTTCGATCTTTCCGTGTGGGATATGTTCGGCGTCGCCGGCGCCGGCGGCTGCGTCGTGTTTCCGCGCCGTGGCACGGAGAAAGATCCGGGCGCCTGGGTGCACGATTTGGCCACGCACCGGATCACGCTGTGGAACTCGGTGCCGGCGTTCATGGAGATGCTTCTGGGATACATCGAGACGGCAGGCATCGACCGTCTCGGCGAGGCCCGCGAGTGGATGAGGCTGGTCCTGCTGAGCGGCGACTGGATTCCTCTCGAACTGCCCGACCGCATCCGCAGGGTCTTTCCGAACGCCCGGATCGTCAGCCTCGGGGGCGCCACGGAAGCCGCGATTTGGTCCGTGCTTTACGAGATCGAAGAGGTGAAGCCGGGCTGGAAGAGCATTCCTTATGGAAAAGCGATGCGAAACCAGCGCCTGTATGTGCTCGATGAAGATTTCGAACCCTGCCCCGAACACGTGGTTGGCGAGATTTGCATAGAAGGCCTGGGCCTGGCCCGCGGCTATTGGGGAGACCCGGAGCAGACCGCGGAGCGCTTTTGCGTCCCGCCGAACCGAGGCCAGCGTCTCTATCGGACAGGAGATCTCGGACGTCTGATGCCTTCGGGCGACATCGAATTCCTCGGACGCGAAGACGGCCAGGTAAAGATCTCCGGCTTCCGCGTCGAGCTCAAGGAGGTCGAAGCCCATCTCCTTGCAACGCCGGGCGTTAAACAGGCGGTAGTCGAGCGCATCGGCGGACGGACCGACGGCAGGCTGGTGGCTTACGTGATTGGCGGCGTCGATGCCGAGACCCTTCACCGGAGCATGCGAAAAATTCTTCCCGGCTACATGGTACCGTCCCAGATCGTGGTCCTGGAGGCGTGGCCGCTCACGGCAAACGGAAAAATCGATCGCAAAACGTTGGCCGGCCTGCTGAGCGCGGAAAATCCGCAGGCGCGCGCGCGCTCCGGCGTGCCGGAGAACGCCTTGCAGGCAAAGCTGCTCGACCTGTGGCAAACCGTCCTGGAACTCGACGAGCCCGTGGGCATCGACGACAGCTATCTGGATTTGGGCGGGAATTCGGTTCACGTCGCCCGCGTGATGGCGGACCTGGAGACGTTCCTCGGCGAGGAGGTCCCCGCGATCCTGCTGTTCGAAAGCACGACGATTCGCGAATTGTCCGCCCAGCTCGCCACGGAGTTCGACTCCGCGGCTTCGCTGGTGCGCGAGAGGATCGTGTCATGAACCGTTGGATCCGCTGTCAGATTCCGCGGCCCGAGCACGAAATCAGGCTCATCTGTTTCCCCAACGCGGGCGCCGGCGCAAACGCGTTCGCCACTTGGGGGCGCGCACTGCCCGCGCGGATCGAAGTCTGTGCCGTCGAGCTCCCAGGGCGCTGGACCCGGATTCGCGAACCGCTCTACACACGGTTCGACGACCTGAGCGGCCCTCTGCGCGATGCGCTGGAGCCGCTGTGCCGGGGGCGCTTCGCATTTCTCGGATACAGCATGGGCGGGCTTCTCGCCTTCGAGTTGACGCGGCGGCTGTGCGAAAGCGGGGCACAGGTCCCCGAGCATCTCTTCGTGGTCTCGACGCCGGCGCCCGGCGCCCGGCCCGCGAAACGCGTGAGCCATCTCGACACCACGCAGATGATGAATGCCGTCGCCAGGAATACCGGGCGCGCGTTCCCCGCCGAGCTCGGCTCCGAGATGACGGACCTGCTCGTTCCCATTCTGCGCGCGGATCTGGCGGTCGCGGAATCCTATCACTGCGAGAATCCGAGACCGCTTCCGGTACCGATCAGCGCCTTCGCCGGAAAGGGCGATCCGGCCTTCGAGGATCCCGTCGCCCTCTCCGGATGGCGTTCGCAGACCATGGCCGGCTTCAATGCGCGCGAATATCGCGGCGACCATTTCGTCCTGGATCAGCATCGGGACGACGTGATGCGGCACATATCGGAGGCGCTCGGCGCGTCTCCCATCCCGTCGAGGACTGCGCCATGAGCCGCAGCGGTGCGCAGCAGCGCAGTCTCATCATGGCCGTAGGCGCGATGCTCGTGCAGGGCAGCTGGGCCGCATATGCAAATTGGGATTTCGGCGCAGCTGCGGGAGTCCGGGCCGGCATCGTTCAAGGCGCTCTCAGTTCGGTGATGACTTATGTGGTGACGATGATCATGGAGTGGATCCTCGGCCGCATGGAAAGGGCGTCGCGACCCGTCGCGGTCGCAGCGGCCGCGGCATCGGCGATCGCGACGATGATCGTATTGCAGGCGGGAATGCACCGGCTCGCCGGAACGCCGCGAATACTTGTCTCGATCTTGCCCGCCGTGATCGTCGGCGCCTTTTATTGTGCAATATACAGCATCGTCGTCACGCGGCGCGGCGCGGCCCATGCCGGGAGCTGCGAAGCGCCGCGCTACGGCAGCGAACCCCAGGGAGAATGAGGCGTGGGCAGGGACGCCGACATATCCGCGCCGGTCCGCTCTGCCGCGGCGAGCCTCTCCGGCGCCCGGACGCTGTGCGAGATGCTCACCGCCCGCGCGCAGATGCATCCGGACCGCGTCTTGTATCGCTATGTCGAATCGGCGAATCCCGACGCCGCCGCTCGCGCGCTCACCTTCGGCGAGTTGCAGGCTCGGGCGCAGCAGCGGGCTCGCCTCCTTCGCGAGACGGCGCGCGAAGGCAGCACGGTCCTGCTGATCTATCCCGCGGGGTTGGATTTCATCATCTCGTTTTACGCCTGCCTCTATGCGGGATTGATCGCCGTCCCCGCGCCGCCGGCAATGCCCGGCCGACTGCAGCGCATGTTTCCGCGGCTCACGGCCATCGCCAGGGACTGCAAACCCTCCTTGGCCCTCGCCAACGCCAAGCTGGCGAACCTGGTGAAATCCGGATTGGCGGACTCCCAGTTCGGCCTCGACGCGGCATTGGCAGGCGTCCGATGGATCGCGACGAGCGAGGACGAGGAACTGAGCGCCGCGGGCGGCCAAGCCCTGGCCGGGAACAGCGAGATTGCTTTTCTGCAGTACACCTCCGGCTCGACGGCCGACCCCAAGGGTGTGTGCATCACGCACGCCAATCTCATCTACGGTCTGGCGAACAACGCGGTCGAGGCGGCGTTCGCGCATGACAGCGTTACCGTTTCCTGGGTCCCCAATTTCCACGACCTGGGTCTCGTCTTCGGGGTTCTTCAGCCGCTTTATGTAGGCGGCGAGGGAATATTCCTGTCGCCCGACGCCTTCATGCGACGGCCAGCCTTCTGGCTGGAGACCATCTCGCGCTTTCGCGCCTCGCACAGTTCGACACCGAACTTCGGTCTCGAACACGCGTTGCGGCGCGTCACGGATCGCGAGTTGCAGGAAATCGACCTTTCCTCGTGGGTCGTGGCGGTCATCGGCGGAGAGCCGGTGCGCGCCAACACCATCGAGAGGTTCGCAGCGCGTTTTGCGCCCTGCGGATTGCGCTACCCCACGCTTTCGGCGTGCTACGGAATGGCCGAGGCGGTCCTGAAGGTCTCCTCCACGACGACGCGCGGCGCGGACATTTGTGAATTCGATGCGGCGGCGCTGCGGCAAGGATCGGTCCACGCGCCGATACCGGGCAAGGACACGCGACGGCTCGTCGCCTGCGGCTGGATTGGGCCCGGCACTCGGGTCGAGATCGTGGATCCCGAAACCGGGCGACGCTGTCTACCCGACCGGGTCGGCGAGATCTGGGTCAAGAGTCCGAGCATCGCCGCCGGCTACTGGCAGCGGCCAAAAATCACGGCAAGTGCGTTCCAAGCACGGTTGCCGGACGGGGACGGCCCCTTCTACCGGACTGGCGACCTCGGCTTCATATGGACCGACCAGCTCATTCCCTGCGGCAGGCTCAAGGACCTCGTCATTGTCCGCGGCCTCAACTACTACCCTCAGGACATCGAAGAGGCGGTGGAGAACGCCCATCCCATCATGCGCGCGGGACGCTCGGCGGCGTTCTCGACGGACGGCGAGACCGAGGAAAAGCTCGTGGTTGTCGCCGAGGTGCGAGGTTCGCCTTCGAATTTCGGGGAGGCCATCGCCGCAATTCGCAGGACCGTGGTGGATCAAGTCGGCCTCCACGTCGCGCGCGTGGTCCTGATAGCATCCGGCAGCTTGCCCAAGACGTCGAGCGGAAAGCTGCAGCGCGCCGCGACCCGAACCGCCCTGGAGGCAGGAGCGCTGCCGGTGCTGCTGGACTGGACCCTCGCCGATCTGGTGGGCGACCGCTCGTCCCTCGTCGACTATCTCATGAAGCAGCTCTCCGAAGAGCTGTCGCGGCGCGGTGTCCTCGACGACTCGGAGGCTTTGAATCCGGATCGCTCGCCGATCGAGCTGGGAGTGGACTCCCTGATGGCCGTCGAATTGCTGAACAGCATCCGCGACGAACTGGGCATCCGGATATCCGCCATTGCGCTGGCGGAAGCGCACTCCGTGAAGGAACTGGCCGCCGCCATCGCCGCACAGCCCTCCCGCCAAGACGAGGATTCCAGCGACGTGACGTCCTTCACCGACGAGGCCGTCGACAGAATGCTCCACGAGCTGATGAAGGACGATCGCGCATGAAAGAGACCTTCGCCAATGCCGTCGCGGTCGTGACGGGTGGAGCCTCGGGAATCGGACGCGGCCTCTGTGAAAAGCTGGCGAGCTACGGCGCCACGGTCGTCATCGCCGATATCGACCGGGCATCCGGCGAGAAAGTGGCGGCCGAGATCGTGGCGCGCGGCGGGTCGGCGACGTTCGTCGCCTGCGACGTCCGCCGCTTTGCGGAGGTGGATGCACTGCTCGCTGAAACGTTGCGGCGGCACGGACGGTTCACGCATATGTTCAACAACGCCGGTGTCACGGTCATGGGCGAGGTCCGCGACATGCTCCCGGAAGACTGGGACGCGATGATCGACGTGAACGTGAAGGGCGTCGCCAACGGCGTGCAGGCCGCCTATCCGCGCATGGTCGCCCAAGGCTACGGACACATCGTCAACACCGCCTCCACCGCCGGACTGATCCCGCATCCCGTCATGATCGGCTACGCCACGACCAAACATGCCGTGGTCGGCCTTTCGATCTCGCTGCGGGTGGAAGCGCGCGCCCTCGGCGTGAAGGTGACGGTGGTCTGTCCCAGTTCGGTCAACACCCCGATGATCGAGAAGCTCACCCTGCGCCGTGTCGACAAGGCAGGCATCTTTGCGGATCCGGCCGTCAGTCTGATGCCGGTGGAGCGATGCATCGACGGCATCCTCGCCGGCGTGGCGCGCAACGAAGGGCTGGTGATCTTTCCGCGCCGCTCGCGCGTCATCCACCTGCTGCATCGCCTAGCCCCGGGTGTGTTCGCATGGTATATGGGCCAGCGGCTGGTGAGGTTTCGCCAGACCGCGCGTACGGCGTAGCAGATCGGCGTGAGATCCGGGAGGGATCGAGCAATGGTGTACCTCTACGCGCACAGTTGGAGCCACGAGCGCGAGCGCCTCGCCGCCATCGAAGGCAGCCTTGACGAATATTCGATCGCCACGCTTCTTGCCGTCGGCGTCGGCGCCGGCTGGCGCTGCCTCGAAGTGGGCGCGGGAGCGGGCTCTATCGCGCGCTGGCTGAGCGAAGCGGTGGGACCGTCCGGCGGCGTGGTCGCGACGGACCTCGAGACCGATCTCCTCGGCGTGCCGCCGGCGAACATGGAAATCCGCAAGCACGACATCAGAACCGACCCGCTTGAACACAGCGCCTACGATCTCGTCCATGCCCGCAAGGTCCTGGAGCACCTCGCCGCGCCGCACGACGTGCTGGCGCGCATGGTGATCGCAACCCGGCCGGGCGGCTGGGTCGTGGTGGAAGACGCCGATCTGGTATCAGCCCTGCACAGCAACTCCGACGATCCCGATCGCTTCCGCGACCTCTACCGCGCCTTCATCGCGACGATGCAAGCGCATGGCTATCACCCGGCTCTGGGTCTTTCGCTCGCCGGCATGCTGCGGGCCGCCGGGCTGTCCAACGTGCGCCTTCAAGGCTGGACATCGGAGTGGACGGGCGCCGGCGAGCGGCCTTCGGTCTTCCTCAGGACCTTCGAGAAGATCGCGCCCCGCGTGATCTCGGAAGGCCGCGCGGGCGCCGCCGACACCGATTGGCTGCTCAGAGAAATCCAGCGTCCGGCGTTTCGCGCGATCAGCGCGACGCATTATTGCGCCTGGGGCCAGCGGCCTTGAGCGTCCGGCGGGACGGTCACCTGGATATCGCGCCGGGCCGCGACGCCGGGCCATCTTATTCGGTCTGGTTCGTCCCGGTCGTCCTCGCGGCGGTGCTGGCCGCGGCGCTGTTCGCGGTCTCCGCCGGCGTTCCGCAAGCGGCGTTTTCCGCCGGCCTGTTCGTCACTCTCGTCGCGGTCGGCTTCGCGCTGGAGCGTAGCTTTCCGTTCGAGCGCCATCCGCGCGACCGCCCGACCGGCGTCCCCATGGAGATCGCCAACAGCCTGTTCAACGCCGTGCTGGTCGGCCAGGCGATAACGATAGGGCTTCCCCTGCTGCTCACCGCGCTCGTGGGACGCGCAACGGGCGACGCGGGCCGAAACGGCGTGGGAACGCTGCCGGTCGGTTTGCAGGTTCTGCTTTCCTTCCTGATCATGGATTTCGCGCGCTACTGGGTCCATCGCTGGCAGCATCGCTGGTACGTGCTGTGGCGCTTCCACGCAATCCACCACTGCATCGCCAAGGTCCGGCTCTCCAACGCTCTGTTCGCCCACCCCATCGACTACGTCCTCAGGAATGTGCTGCCGCTCCTGATTCCCATGTGGATCGGCTTTCGGCCGTCGGCGGTGTTCGTTGCGGTCGCCATCGTCCAAGTGCTGGGGCTTCTCACTCATTTCAACGTCGGCCATCGCTGCGGCTGGCTGAGCCATGTCCTTGCGACCAATGAGAACCATCGCTGGCATCACAACGTCGATCCGACGCACGGCGCCGACCGCAATTTCGGCATCGGCCTCATCGTCTGGGACATCCTGTTCGGCACCTTCTACCTGCCGGCGGACCCGGCCGCACCGGCCCGGATGGGACGCGACGGCGAGGCGCCGCGCGGCTTCTGGGACCTCATGGTGCTGCCCTTCAGCCGGGCCCGCGTCGGCGGCCCGCTCACACAATGGGCCGAGCCGCCTCAACGGGCGGACTCATAACGGGAGACGGAGCATGCGGTATTTCGAAGACATCGAGATCGGCAACGAGATGACGGCCGGTCCCTACGAAGTGACGGCCGACGAGATCGTCACCTTCGCCAAGAAGTGGGACCCCATGCCATTTCACGTCGATCCCGAAGCAGCGAAGAAATCGCATTTCGGCGGGTTGGTGGCATCCGGCTCGCACACCATCGCGATCTATTACGCGCTGCTGCACGATCTGCGCCGCCGCGCGGTAGAGCCGTTCGCGGCACTCGCCGTGCTCAAGCTGGAGATCGAGTTCACCGGCCCCGTCCGCGCCGGCGACAAGATCAGCATCTCGTCCACGCCGATCGAGAAGCGCGAGTCGAAGTCCAACGACAAGGTCGGCATCACCAAGATGCAGGTCGTGCTGACCAACCAGGACGGCGCCAAGGTGTTGGCGCTGGTTGCGACCGGCATGTTCGCCAGGCGTCCGACAACGCCGGCGGCGTAGGCGCAAGGTGCGGGTTGCCGTCATCGGCGGATACGGCGCCGTCGGCGCGATCGCGGCCCGCGTTCTGGCCGAGGACGCGGGCGTCCGTGTGCGCATCGGAGGACGCGATCCAGCCAAGACGGCGGTGTTTGCTTCCGAACTGGGCGGCTGCGCCGAAGCGGCGGCCGTCGACGTCACGGATGGCGACTCGCTGCACCGCTTCGCACGGGAGTGCGACGTGCTGCTGTATAGCGGCCCGTCCGACATCGAAGCGCGGATGCGGACAGCGCACGCGGCGGTGGCCGCCGGCGCGCACTACGTCGATGTCGGTACGCCGCTTCCGCTTCGCGACCGTCTGGCAAGCGAACTCGGGCCGCAATTCCGTGCAACGGCACGCGTCTGCGCACTGGGTGCGTCATGGATGCCGGGCTTGGCGGAGCTGCTCTTCTTCCACGGCGTCGCGCTCGCCCGCGCGCGCCTCGACACAATCGAGCGCATCGCATTCTTCGCGCGTTATCAAGGCCCGCTGGGTATCGCCGGCGCCGAGGAGATCCTGGACGAGGCGCGGCGGCCGGATGCGGGCGACACGCGAGGCGCGTACCGAGGCGGCGTCTGGACCGCGAACGCCAAATCGAACGTGTTCGTCTTCCCCGAGCCGGTCGGCAAACAGATGGTCGTGCCCAATTTTCCCCTGCATCTGCGCCAAGGCGTCGAAGCCAGTGGGCTCCAAAACCAGGTCGCGCACGTCGCGTTCTGCGTGGGCATTGGCGACCGGCTCATGATGGCGCTAGCGGAGCGGGCACGATCCGGCAGCGCTCTCGACGCAGACCGGATCGTGCGCGCCAGCCAGGAAGATGCGCAGCGGCGGAGCGCGGGCGAAGCCCTGGTCTTCGCCGCGACCGGCACATCGAGCGGGACGCGGCGCGAGGTCGGCGTCCACCTCGTATCGCGCGGCGGGATGGCGCTGATGGGCCTGGTCCCAGCAAGCTTCTGCCAAGCGCTCCGCGCCGGCCGGATCGAGCGGACGGGAGTCGGCTTCTTTTGGGACCTCGCGCCTGCCGAGGCGATCCTGCAGCCGCTCGCGAAGGCCGGCTACGCCGTGCGCGTGTCGCCATGACGGTCGACCTTCCGCTGCGGCGCTCCTATTGGGGCCCGGACACCGCCGCCGAGCTTGCGCCGCCGCTGCAGGGCGATATCGAGGCCGACCTCACCGTTGTCGGCGGCGGCGTCATCGGCGTCTCCACCGCCATTGCGGCCCACGATGCCGGTCTTGATGTCGTCCTGCTCGAGCGCGCCTTCGTCGGCCATGGTGCCTCGGGACGTGCCGCGGGCATGCTCACCCTTCCTGTCACCTGGGGCGAAGCGGCGGCGCCGTGGCTGGCCGACGATGCCATGGCCAAGTCGATCCTGCGCTGGTCGCAAGATGCGATCGACGCAGCGGAGAGGTTCCTCGGCGCGAACGGCGTCGCCTGCGGCCTGCTGCGACGGCCTTTATGGCTCATCGCGCACGATCAAGCCGGCTACGAGGATCTGATCCGGGCCTCCAGCCTTCTTCGCGGCGCCGGGATCGCCGCCGAGCCGCTGCGCGACTCCTGGCCAACGACCTACCGCTCGTTCGGCGCGCTGCGCCTGGGCAACCAGGCCGTCGTCGATCCGTGGAACATGGCGCGCGGTTTGCGGGCGGCGGCCTTGCGGCGCGGCGTGCGCCTTTTCGAAGGGACCGCAGTCGATGACGTGACGGGCGGGGAGCCCGTCACCGTTCGCGCGCCGGGCGGCACAGTGCGTTCCAAATATGCGGTGCTGGCTGTGAACGGCTTCTCCGGCGCGCTGAGCCGGCGCGACGACCTTCTGGTCCCCTGCCGGGTCTATGCGGCCGCGACCGCGCCGCTCCCGCCGGCGGCACGCCAGGCGATCGGACCAGCAGACGACGTCATCCTCAACGATTTCCGCGGCCGATCCGGCGGCCCGCGGCTGTTCGAGCGTTTCCGGCAAAGCGGCGAGCTAATCTTCGGCGCCTCGACGCTGTGGCCGCCCAAGGACCTGGACCAGGACTGGGACGCGCGCAGCTTCCGCTTCCTGCTGCGCGAGCTGCAGCGTCGCTATCCCGGCCTCGGCGATCCCCCGATCGCGACCATATGGTCCGGCCTGGAATGCTTTACGCGCAGCGGGCTGCCCATCCTGGACTGGCTACCCAATCTCGAGAACGTCGCCATTGGCGTAATCGGAAATGGCCGCGGCCTCGGTCTGGGCACGACCTGCGGCCGGCTCTTGGTCTCTCGCCTGCTCGATAAGCCAATGAACGACAAGGCATCGGACCTATTTCTATCGCTCTGCTCGCTCGCAAGTGCCGCCGGCCCTGTCGGTACGAATTCAATCTGAGGAACTTTGCAGCAAAGCAGGCCGCTCTTTGCGCGAGCCGTTCGAGTCCCAATGCCGACTCCAACTCAATTTTGGTCGACTGGTAAGAGGTTGGGTTTGTTAGACGATTTCTGACACATTCGTCCGTGTACTGTTTTTATTTTAGATAAGTATTTGACTTAATTGAATTTTTCCTGGTGCCCAGAAGAGGACTCGAACCTCCACGCCTTGCAGCGCTAGTACCTGAAACTAGTGCGTCTACCAATTCCGCCATCTGGGCCGATGGAAGGGCGCTGTTTAAGGAAGCGGGCAATCCCTGTCAAACTCTTCCGCCAATCCGGCCTTTTACGGACGGCGCCGCCGGTGCGTCCGCGACAAGCAATAATCGAAGGCATGCGGAAAAATCGACCTGCCGCAGATGCCGCCTTCTTCTGCTGGGGCCTGCGACGCCTTATGTAAGCTGCAGCAGCGCTCCGCCGCTGCCGCCGGATTCGCGGCCGGTCTCGCGCGCCTTCGCGCAAAGGGAGGATGGCATGCTCGTTACGACCACGGAGAATGTGAAAGGCCAGCGCGTGAAGATCTCGCTGGGCCAGGTGTTCGGCGTGGTGGTGCGCTCGCGCGGCCTCGGCGGCAACATCATGGCCGGCCTGCGCTCGATCGTCGGCGGCGAGATCCACGAATACACCCAGCTGCTCGAAGAGACACGGCGGCAGGCGATCGACCGCATGGTGCGCAACGCGACCGCGATGGGCGCCAATGGCGTCGTGATGATGCGCTTCGATTCGTCGGAGATCGGCCAGACCATGAGCGAGATCGTCGCCTATGGCACCGCGGTCGTGCTGGAACCGGAGGCTTGAGATGCTGCGATTCCTCGTGATCGGGCTGGGGCTCCTTTCCCTGGTCTGCGGCCTTGCCGCCCTGGCGACCGGGGCGTTCCCGCCCGCCATCGTGTTCGGCTTCTGGGGCGCGATGATCGTGCTCACCACGGTGTTCGAGCGCGTGATCTACAAACACATGCTGCCCGCGCGGCCCGGACCGGGCTGGGAACGCACACCCGAGCGCTTCGTCGACGATCGGACCGGCGAGCCGGTGACGGTCTATATCGAGCCCAGGAGCGGCGAACGCGCCTATGTGCAGGAGTAGGTGTGGCGGGGAGCGGCATAAGGCGGACTTTTCCTAAGCGCCGCACCCGGCTATGAAGCGCCTATGAGCGCTTCCCTGATCACGGTCTTCGGCGGCACCGGCTTTCTCGGCCGGCACACCGTCCGCGCCCTCGCCAAGGCGGGGCTTCGCATCCGCGTCGCGGTGCGCCATCCCAACAAGGGCTTCTTCCTGCCGCCCAACGGCACGGTCGGCCAGATCGCGCTGATGAAGTGCGACGTGCAGGACGCCGAACAGGTCGCCGCGGCGGTGGCAGGCGCCGATTCGGTCGTCAACCTGACCGGCCTGCTCTATCCGCATGGCGGGCAGGATTTCGACAGCCTGCATGTCGAGGCGGCCGAGACGATCGCCAAGGCCGCTGCGGACGCCGGCGTCCGGATGCTCGTGCATGTCTCGGCGATCGGCGCCGACAAGGATGCGGCGAGCAGCTATGCTGCGAGCAAGGGCGCGGGTGAGGCCCGGGTGCGCGCCGCCTTCGCCAACGCCGCCATCCTGCGGCCCTCGCTCGTGTTCGGGCAGGAGGACAGCTTTTTCAACCGCTTCGCGGCGCTGGCGCGCGTCCTGCCGGTGCTGCCGCTGATCGGCGGCGGGCAGACGAAATTTCAGCCCGTGTTCGTCGGCGACGTCGCCGCCGCCATTGCGAAGCTGGCGCAGGACCCGACGCTGGGCGGCAGGATTTACGAGGCCGGCGGCCCGACGGTCTATTCCTTCAAGGAATTGATGCAGATCGTGCTGCAGGAGACCGGCCGGAGCCGCCTGCTGGTGCCGGTGCCGTTCGCGCTGGCGACGCTGAAAGCATTCTTCCTGCAATTCCTGCCCGATCCGCTGCTGACGCCGGACCAGGTGACGCTGTTGCGTTCTGACAATGTCGTGACGGGCGGGGATACGCTCGCGACGCTGGGCATCGTGCCGACTTCGGTCGAGGCCGAGCTGCCGACCTATCTGTGGCGCTTCCGGGCGAAGGGACAATACGAGGAAGCGGTGCGCGACCGCGTCAGCGAAGCAGCAATACCGCGATAATCCCGAGGCCGGCCGCGATCCGATACCAGCCGAACGGCTTGAGGCCGTGGCGGCCGATGAAGCCGATGAAGGTCCGCACCACGAACAGCGCGACGATGAAGGCGACGACGAAGCCGATCGCGATGTCGAGCCCCGCATCCATGTTGAGGCTGTGCCGGTTCTTCCACAGGTCGTACACCGTCGCGCCGAACATCGTCGGCACCGCGAGGTAAAAGGTGAAGAGCGCGCCCGCCCGCCGGTCGACCCCGACAAGCTCGCCGCCCAGGATGGTGGCGCCTGAGCGCGACACGCCCGGCACGATCGCCAGAACCTGGAAGAAGCCGATCTGCAACGCCTTGGAAAGCGGCAGCTTGTCGCCGTCGAGATAGCGCGGCGGCGGTGCCAAACGCTCGAACACCAGGATGAGGATGCCGCCGAGAATCAGCGTCGCGGCGATGACCTTGGGCGCGACGTCTTCCGCGAACAGCACGGTCTTGATGAAATCGTGCAGCAAGGCGCCGATCACGGCCGCCGGCAGGAAGGCGACGATCACCGCCAGCGCGAAATTTTGTGATTCGCGCGAACGCGGCAGCGTCACCAGCACGTCCCAGAAACGCCGCCAGTAGACCGCGACCACCGCGAGGATCGCGCCGAACTGGATCACGATGGGAAAGACCTCGCCCGGCGGCTTGAAGCCGAGCATGTCCTGCACGATCAGCAGATGGGCGGTCGAGGAGACGGGAAGAAACTCGGTCAGGCCTTCGACGACGCCCAGGATGATCGCGTTCAGAACATCATGCATTTATGGTTTCCCAGGCGTTATCTCAAGACAGTGGTAACATAAAAAAAGGCCGCAAAGCCGCGGCTTTCACAGGACCATTGCATTTCATTGGCGGCAAATTCAATTCGATTTTGGCGATCGAACTTAAACTCGAGGAAAGCTGGACTGCGCATGATTGCACCCACGCCGCCCGACGGCCTTCCGCAACGATTTTTTGAACAGGGGCATCCCATGACCAAGTTGATCCAGTCTTTCATCCGCGACGAATCCGGCGCCACGGCCATCGAATACGGCCTGATCGCCGCCCTCATTGCGGTCGTCATCATCGGCGCCGTCGAAGTCGTCGGCACCAACCTGTCGACCACCTTCACCACGGTATCGAACAAGATCAAGTAAGGCACTCTCCTTGCGCCGAGCGGCGTCGTATTTGCTATGCTCGGCGCATGGATGGGGACGATCAGGAAAGCCGCGCGTCGACGCCACGGGCGAACGCGCGCGGCTTCTTCCACCGGTTCTGGCGCGGGCATGACGGCGCCAAGACACCCTGGGCGCGGCGCATTCTGTCCGTAGTCTTCTTTTTGGCCCTGCCCGCGCCAGTCCTGGTGCTGCTGATCTTCCGTTTTCTGCCGCTGCCCTTCACGGCGCAGATGGCCGCCGCCTTCGTGACGTTTGAGGACGTCCATTACGCGTGGCGGCCGGCCGAGGCGATCTCGCCCTATCTGGGCCGGGCCGTCGTTGGCGCCGAGGACCAGAATTTCTGCAATCACAACGGCTTCGACTGGAAGGAGCTGGGGGACGCCTGGCACGACTACAGCGTGCGGCACAAGGCGCTGCGCGGCGCCAGCACGCTCAGCCAGCAGACCGCGCGCGAGGTCTTCCTGTTGCCGGTGCGCAGCTTCGTGCGCAAGGGGATCGAGGCCTATCTCACGGTGCTGATGGAAGCCCTGTGGCCGAAGAAGCGAATCCTGACGGTCTATCTCAACACGGTGGATTGGGGGCACGGCAATTACGGCGCCGAGGCTGCATCGCAGGCCTATTTCGGCATCTCCGCGGCGGCGTTGAACCCGGCCCAGGCCGCGCGGCTGGCCGCGATCCTGCCCAATCCGGAGAAGTGGAAGGCGGTACATCCCGGCCGCTATGTCCGCAAACGCACCGGAACGCTGGTCTCGCGCCAGCATCAGGTGACCCGGGATGCGCTCGATTGGTGCCTGAAGTAGGGCGCCGGCGCGGTGCGCGAACCCGATTGCGGCACTGACAGCCGGACCGGAGGCGAATTTTTCCCGAAGCGGATTTGCTCTACATTGCGCCCAAGATGCGCAAACTGATTCATCTCACTCTTTCGCCGGCATCGCGGCTGGCGCGCCTGCTGGTGGGCGAAAAGCGGCTGGCCTGCGACCCCGTCCTGTGCGACGACGCGCTGGCGCACCTGCCCGCGTTCGTCGACCTGGACGGAACGACCGTCACGGGGCTGTGGGCGATCGTCGACCATCTCGAGGGCACTTATCCCGAACAGCCGCTGATACCGGAGGACCCGACCACCCGCGGCAATGCGCTACGCTGGCTCGACTGGGCGATGGGGCCGCTGCAGGACCACGTGACACGGCGCATCCTGTTCGAGAAGGGCGCCCAACGCTACACCGGCGCGCCGCAGCGCCTGGCACCCGACATGAACGTGATCCGCCAGGGCCGCGAGGCCCTGCGCTCCGTGCTCAAGATGCTGGGCGACGCGGCGGAGGCCAACGGCAACCTCGCGACGCGCGATTGCACCATCGCCGATCTCGCGGTGGCGGCGCATCTGTCCTCGCTCGATTATTTTGGGGAAGTTCCGTGGACGGATTTTCCCCTCGCGGCGGAATGGTACATCCGGATCAAGTCGCGGCCTTCCTTCCGCACGCTGCTGGGCGACAAGGTCCCGGGACAACCGCCGACGGCGAGCTATGCCGAGCTCGATTTCTAGGGACGATCCAAAGGGGACGATCCGCGCCCGGGCGCTGGCCGACGGCTTCGACACCGTTCGGATCGCACGCGCCGTGGCGCCGCCGCGGGCGCCGGAGCATCTCGACATCTTCCTCGCCGAGGGGCGGCACGGCAGCATGGACTGGCTGGAGCGCAACGCCGACCGCCGTGCCGATCCCAGCGTGCTGTGGCCCGCGGCCCGGAGCGTCATTGTCCTGGGCCTGAACTACGGGCCTGATGGGGATCCACGCGCGGTACTGGCGCAGCGCAGCGTCGGCGCGATCTCGGTCTATGCCCAGGGCGAGGATTATCACGACGTCATCAAGGCGAAGCTGAAGCGGCTCGCGGGCGACATCGCGCGCGATCTCGCTTGCGAGGTGAAAGTCTTCGTCGACACCGCGCCTGTGATGGAGAAGCCCCTTGCACAGAGTGCCGGCATAGGCTGGCAGGGCAAGCACACCAATCTCGTCAGCCGCGAATTCGGCTCCTGGCTGTTCCTCGCCTCGATCTTCACCACGCTCGACCTGGCGCCCGACGAGGCCGAGGCGGATCATTGCGGGCACTGCACACGCTGTCTCGACGTGTGCCCCACCGGCGCGTTCCCGGCGCCCTATCAGCTCGATGCCCGGCGCTGCATCTCCTATCTGACCATCGAGCACAAGGGACATATCCCGCGCGAATTCCGCGCGGCGATCGGCAACCGGATCTATGGCTGCGACGATTGCCTGGCGGTGTGTCCGTGGAACAAATTCGCGCAGGCGGGGCGCGAGAACCGCCTGGCCGCGCGCGACGAGCTGAATGGCCCGGCACTGCGCGAACTGGCGCGGCTGGACGACGCCGCATTCCGCACCCTGTTCCGCAAATCGCCGGTCAAGCGCATCGGGCGCGACCGCTTCCTGCGCAATGTGCTGATCGCCATCGGCAATTCGGGCGATGCGACGCTGGCAGTGGAAGCGGAGCGTCTGTTCGACGATCCGTCGCCGCTGGTGCGCGCCATGGCGGTATGGGCAGCGCGACGGCTGGGAGCCGCCCTGCCGGCCCGGCAGGAGAGCGATCCCGACGTGCTTGCCGAGATGGCATCCTAGGGCTTGGCGGGCGCGGCACTGTCGGCGAGATGCTGGCGTGCGGCGTCGGCGGCGGCGCTGCCGGGATAGACGGAAACGACCTGCTGCCAGTCAGCGCGGGCGCCGGCGAGATCTCCGGATTCGAACTTCGTGGCACCACGTTCGACCAGCGCGTCGGGATTGTTGGGTTGCAGTCGCAGCGCGCGATCGAAATCGGCACGCGCGTCGGGACGGCGATTGAGCGCGTGGCGGGCGCTGCCGCGCAGCACGTAGAGATCGGCGCGGTCGGGACTGACCAGCAATGCCGCGGTCAGGTCGGACTCGGCCTTGGCCCAGCTTTGCCGGGCGGCATAGGCACGAGCGCGGTCCGCAAGCAGATCGGCATCGAGCGGATCGGCCGCCAGCGCAGCGGAGAACGACACGATGGCGCTGTCGGGCCGGGACGCCAGCAGCCAGGCGTTGCCGGCCTGGTCGTAAAGCGCCATGCGGCGCTCGGGATCGGCCGCGAAGCCGCTGCGGGCCAGTGCGTCGAGCTTGGCCGCGGCTTCGCCAAAGCGGCGCAATCCGACGAGCGCCAGGGCGGTGCAGTGATCGGCGGCCGCGCCGCCGTTCTGTCTCGCCCAGACGCCTGCCGTTTGGAGCGCGCCGGCCGGATCGGTCTGCGCCTGCGTCAGGCAGGTGTCATATTGCGATGCGGCCGCGGCGGGCGCCGCCAGCGCAGCGAAAAAGCCAAAGAAGAAGCAGGCGTGCAGCAACGGTCTCATCTCAACTCTCCAACATGATATGTGACCGTCCCATCGCGAAAATTGCCGGCCTGGGCGTCCTGACCGACACAATCGAAGCGCGGAGCCAGCGCCGCCCTTCGGCCAAAGTATCCAGCGCTCGCGCCTTGCTGCCGGTTATGTTGGACCGGACGTTGCCGATAGGCGGTCCGTTCTCCGTCCGCGCCGACAACGAGGGACCATAGCGTCGAATAACCCATTGTGGGGCCGCAAACTAGCGCGGGCGACGTCATCTGATAGTGTCCACCGGGGAGGATTCCATGGCCAGATCGTTTTCGCTGTTCGCGCTGGTGAGCGTCGCGCTCCTCATCTTCACCGGCGTGGCGGCCGCGCAGGCAGTGCCCGCGCCGGCGCCGACCTCCACCATCGAGAGCCACGCATTGCCGCCCATCGCTGGCGCCGTGGCGGTCTCGTTCGACCCGCGGAAAGCCACCGAGGCCTATCTCGCGCGCATCAGCGGCCCTGCCAAGGCGCGTTCCGACGCCTATTTCGAAGGCGGCTATTGGTTGACCTTGGTGGATGCGCTGTATGCGCTGGCCATCGCCGGTTTCCTCCTGTGGTTCCGCGTGTCGGCCTATCTGCGCGATTTCGCCGAGCGCCAGACGCGCTCGCGCTTCTGGCAGGTGCCGCTTTATGCCGGACCTTACATCCTGATCGTCACCGCGCTCAGTTTCCCGCTGACGCTGTTCGAGGGATTCTTCCGCGAAAGATCCTATGGGCTGATGAACCAGAGCTTCGCCGCGTGGTTCGGCGATTTCCTGACCAGCACCGGCCTGACGCTGATCGCCGGGACGGTGGTGCTGACCATCCTGTACGCCGCGATCCGCGGCGCAGGCCGGAACTGGTGGATCTGGGGCACGGCCATCACCACCTTTTTCGCCGCCCTGCTGATCGTCATCGCACCGGTCTTCGTTGCGCCGCTCTTCAACACCTACACGCCGCTGCCCGACAGCCCGCTCAAGCGCGATGTGCTGGCGCTGGCGCGCGCCAACGGCATCCCGGCGAACAACATCTATCTGGTCGACGCCTCGCGGCAATCCGACCGCATCTCGGCCAACGTTTCCGGCTTCCTGGAAACGACGCGGATCTCGCTCAACGACAATCTGCTCAAGCATGCGACGCATGACGAAATCCTCGCCGTGCTGGGCCACGAGATGGGTCACTATGTGCTCGATCACTCCGTCCGTCTCCTGACCCTGATGGCGCTGCTCGCACTCGTCGGTTTCGCCTTCGTGAACGCCGCGTTCTACTGGGCGGTGGGCTGGTTCGGGGGCAGCTGGGACATCCGGGAGATCGACGACCCGGCGGGCCTGCCGGTCCTGGCGGCGCTCGGCACCATCTTCCTGCTGCTGGCGACGCCGGTGACCAACGCGATCAGCCGAACGACCGAGATCCAGGCGGACATGTTCGGGATCAACGCCGTACGCAGGCCCGACGCGTTCTCGACCGTCGTTCTGAAGCTCTCAACCTACCGCAAGCTCGATCCGTCGCCCTGGGAAGAGGCGGTCTTCTACGACCACCCGTCGGGACGCACCCGCATCTGGGAGATGATGCGCTGGAAGGCGGAGCATCTGAACGATCCCGACATCAAGGCCGGGCCGGTATCGCCGCAGTGAGCGGCGGCTTCGCCCGTACCTTCGACGGCGAGAACGCGCCGCTGCGCCTCGCGGCGCACAACCGCCTTGCTGCGGCGTTGGTCTGAGGGAACTTCCGCCGCCGGCGGGCATTACCACCCCGATACGCACCGGGGATTTCCATGACGCTGATTATCATCATCCTGTTGATCTTGCTGCTTGGCGGCGGCGGTTTCGGTTACAGCCGCTATGGCTATGGCGGCGCCGGCGGCATCGTCGGCACCATCCTGATCATCTTCCTGGTTTTGTGGCTGCTCGGCGCGGTCCGCGTCTAGCCGAGCATCGCGGCCAATCCGGCATAGAGCGGATTGGCCGTGTCGAAAACGTAATCGGCATCCTGTGTCGTCGCGGGCGCATCACAGCCCTGCGCGCGCAGGGTGGCGATGGCATTCATCAACTTGGGCCGGGGACAGAGCAGCGAAAACTCGCCGCTGCCGTCGGCTGGACGCGACAACACCGAAGCGTCCGCGTCCTTCGCGAGCGCCGCGAGCACGCGCTCCACATTCTCATCAAGCCGTACACGGAGGATTTGGGAGGTCTTGGCACGCTCGCGGGCGCCCAGACGCCCGAGCAGAGCTTCGGCGGCGGCGCGCGCCTGCGGCGTCCAGTCCGCGCCGACGCTGGCGGCGAGCTGGGCCTGGCTTTCGAGGATCGTGCCGTCGTCCAGTACCTTGAGGCCGTTGGCCTCGAGCGTGGCGCCGGTCGTGGTGATGTCGACGATGGCTTCCGCCGTGCCGGCGGCGGGCGCGCCTTCGGTGGCGCCCGCGCTCTCGACGATCCGATAATCCGAAATGCCCATATGCGCGAAGAAGGCGCGGGTGAGCTGGAGATACTTCGTCGCGATGCGCAGGCGGCGGCGATGCTTGTGCGCGAAGGCGGCGCAGACGTCGTCGAGATCGGCCATGGTCGAGACGTCGATCCAGTATTGCGGCACCGCGACCACCACATTGGCGAAACCGAAACCGAGCGGCTTGATCAGGTGGATGCGGCCGGCGAGCTCCGGCGCCTGTTCGCGCAGCAGGTCCTCGCCGGTGACGCCCAGATGGATGTCGCCCCCGATCAGCGCGGCGGCGATCTCCGATGCCGAGAGCAGCATCACCTCGATATCGGGAAAGCCGGCCAGCGTGGCGCGATAGCCCCGTGCGCCGGCGGTCTGCTTCAGCGTCGCGCCGGCGTCGGCGAAATAGGCGTTCACCTGCTCCTGCAGGCGGCCCTTGGACGGCACGGCAAGCGTGAGCGCGGCCATCACCCGACCTCGGCGAAGCGCCGCGCCGCGAGCACGCGCTCGGTGCGGATGGAGAAGCCGACGGCGGGAATGCGGTGCGGCGCGCCAAGCGCTTCCATCAGCGCGTCATAGCGGCCGCCGCCCGCGACCTGGACGCGGCCTTCGGCGTCGGCGGACCACAGCTCGAACACGAAGCCGGTGTAGTATTCCATATTGCGCCCGAAGCGCGCCGCGAACGCCACGCGTCCCGGATCGATGCCGAGCGATTTGAGGGCGGCGAGCCGCGCTTCCATCGCCGCCAGCGGCGCGTCGAGCGCGATGCCGGCGTCTTTCGTCAAGGTACGGATCTCCCCGATGGCCGATTGCGCGGTGCCGGAGACGCTCAGGAGGCTGGTGATCACGGCGGCGATCCTCGGATCGAGGCGCAAGGCCGCGGCATCGGCCGCCTGCTCCATCAGCCGCTCGACGATCTCCTCGCGGGTGCGGGCGCCCTGGGGCGCGTCGGCGACCATGTCCATCAGGCCTTCGATCGCGGCGCGGGATTCGGCGGCATTGAGATTGCCCAGCGATCCCAGCAGGCGCTGCGCGTCGGTCGCCGCGCCATGGGTCAGGCGGTTGAGCAGAGCCTCGAAATAGCCGGCGCGCCAGAAGTGGCGCTTGAGCCGCGCCCGCCATTGCGCCGGCACGTCGAGCGCATCGACCAGCGCGCCGAACAACGCGAGGTCGCCGACCTTCATGTCGAAATCCTTGAGACCCGCCGCGTGCAGCGCTTCGATGGCGAGGGTCATGGTCTCGATCTCGCCGGCAGCGCCGTCCTCGAGGCCGAGCAACTCCACCCCGGCCTGGAAGAACTGGGTCGGGCGATGCGGTTCGCTCGGCTGGTGGCGGAAGGCCAGACCGTTGTAGCAGAGCCGCGCCGGCAGCGCGGCGGCGGTGTCGACCGCGTGCTTGCAGATCGGAATGGTGAGGTCGGGGCGCAGGCAGAGCTCGCGGCCCGACGGATCGGTGAGCGTGAAGGTGCGCCGGCGGATCTCCTCGCCCGAGCGGTCGAGGAAGATGTCGGCGGGCTGCAGCACGCTGGGTTCGTGGCGCACATAGCCGCGCGCCTCGAAGCTCTTCAGAATCGCGAGCGCCTGGACGTTCAACGCCTCGATGGACGGCGTGTCGTGGTAGGGAAAGGCCGTCATGGTCAGTGCTCGCGGGCGAGAAGCTTGCGCACCTCGCCGACGAGATCCGCCCGGTCCACCACGATCTCGGCCTGGTGATTGCCGATCCACTCGGCGCGCGTCTCGGCGGATTTCGCGAGCGCGGCACCCAGCGCCAGGTCCTTGATCTTCACCTTGCCTTGCGCCGTCTCGTCCGGACCGGCGACGACCGCCAGGGCCGCGCCGCGCTTGTCGGCGTATTTGAACTGGTCGCCGAGCTTGCCGGTGCCGACATAAGCCTCGGCGCGAATCTCGGCATCGCGCAGCTCGCGGACCATCGCGAAGGCGGGGGCGGCATCGTGCTTGTCGAACACGGTGACGACAACCAGCGGCGGGACCTTCGCCACCGCGGCCTTGCGCATCTGCAGCGCAGTGAGCAGGCGGCTCACGCCGATGGAGAAGCCGACGGCGGGCGTCTTCTGGCCGGTGAAGCGCGCGACGAGATCGTCGTAGCGCCCGCCGCCGCCGACCGAGCCGAACACGACGGTCTGGCCCTTCTCGTTCTGGACCGGGAAGGCGAGCTGGGCTTCGAAGACGGCGCCGGTGTAGTAGTCGAGGCCGCGGATGATGGAGGTATCGATCTTCGCCCGATCATGCCCATAACCGCTCTTGAACACGAGTTCGCTGATCGCCTGAATCTCGGCGATCCCCTCGCCGCCGATCTTGCTGAACGGCACCACGGCCGTATTGAGCAAATCCAGCAATTCGGCATCGCTCGTCGGCTGAATGAACGAAAGGATGCGCTCGATCGCTTCAGGCGACAGTCCGGCGCCTTCGGTGAAATCACCCGACTCGTCTTTCCGACCGGCACCCAGCAGCAGGGCTACGCCCTTGGCACCGACGCGATCGAACTTGTCCATCGCCCGCAAAACCGTTCCGCGGGTCTTGAGATCGTCAAGTGCGACACCGGACGATTCCAGCACGCCATCCAGCAATTTGCGGCTGTTGAACTTGATGATGTACTCGCCGCGCTTGAGGCCGAGCGCCTCCAGCGTGTCGGCGAACATCATCACCATCTCGGCGTCGGCGGCGGGCGAGGCGGTGCCGACGGTGTCGGCGTCGCACTGGATGAACTCGCGGTAGCGGCCGGGACCGGGCTTGTCGTTGCGGAAGACCGTGCCGATCTGATAGCGGCGGAAGGGGCGCGGCAGGAATTGCTGGTTCTCGGCGACATAGCGCGCCAGCGGCGCGGTCAGGTCGTAGCGCAGCGAGACCCATTGCTCGTCCTCGTCGCGGAACGAGAAGACGCCGGCATTGGGCCGGTCGACGTCCGGCAGGAACTTGCCCAGTGCGTCGGTGTATTCGACGAAGGGCGTCTCCAGCGCATCGAAGCCGTAGGATTCGTAGGTGCGGCGGATGGTGTCGAGCATCGCGCGCTCGGCCGCAAGCTCGCCGGCGGCCCGGTCGCGGAATCCGCGCACGGTCCGGGCCTTGGGCCGGGGTTGCTTGTCACTCGCCATGGCACGCCTGAGAGGTCGGAGCGGCCTTGTAAAGGCTCGCCCGGCCCGGAGCAAGGAAGCGCCCTTCAGTGCGTGGCGGCCGACAGCGTCTTGGCGGTGTCATAGTCGAAGCGCGCCAGCACGCGCTTGCCGAGATGATCATATGCCGCGGCGCGCGCGCTGTAGCCGGCAGCCGATTTGGGCGCCAACGCGATGGCGGCAGAGAAATCGGCGACCGCGCCGTCGAGGTCGCCTCTGTTGGCGCGCGCATAGCCGCGGCTGATATAGGCCTCCGCGGTGTCCGGCGGCGCCATGCTGAAACGGACGATCGCCTCGTGGCCGGGCGACGCCACCGGCTTGCCGTCCTGCAGCGCCGGCGTGTTGCGCCAGGCATTGTCGACGCAGGCGACCGCGGCCTGATCGAGCCGCTCTGCGCCGCTGGGTCTCACGACCGAGATATTGCCGATCTTACCGTCGGCCGCGACGTCGTAGCGGATCAACACGTCGCCCGTCTCCCAGATCCGGCGCGAAGCATCCGGGTAGAAGGCGGCACAGCTATGCGTTTGGCCGACGGCCCGGCTGGGCGTGACATCGGATGCCTGCGCCGCGGCCAGGACGGCGGCGGCTGCGGCGAAGAAAGCGGCGATGCGGGTCATGGCGGCTCCTCAATGTGCGGGCGCAGCCGCGGGTGCGGCCGCTGTCGGGTGCTTCTGAGCATATAGCGCCTGCGCCTGGCTCAAAGCATAGGCGCGGATCGCCGTCACGTCGGCGGGCGACAGGATATCCTTGAACGAGCCCATGCCCGCGTCGGCCAGCGCGCCGTCGATCACGATGTTGTCGTACTGGTTCCAGACTTCCGCGTTCACCATGCGCAGGTCCGGCACCTCGCCCGACGACATCATCAGGACGCCGTGGCACACCGCGCAGTTCTGGTGGAATAGCGCGAAGCCCTTGGCGGCGAGCTTGGGATCGACCTTCTCGGCCGGCGGCTGCGGCACCTCGCCGTTGATGTCGGCGGGGATCGCCTGCACCGTCTTGGTGCCGCCGATCTTGAAGGCGAAGATGCGGCCCTGGTTGTTGTGCCATTTCTGCAGCGCCGTATTGGGATCGGAGGTCGCGCCGAGCCCGCCGGAGCCGCCGAACGCCGCCGCGATGGCGACATATTGCTCGCCGTCGACGGTGTAGGTGATCGCGGGCGCCGTCATCCCGGTCTTCAGGTCGATGGACCACAGCTTGCCGCCCGTCCTGGCGTCATAGGCGCCGAAGATCCCGTCGGAGCCGCCGCCGAAGACAAGGCCGCCGGCGGTGGTGAGCAGGCCGCTGTTCCAGCCGCCCGTCATCTCGACCTGCCAGACCATCTTCTGGGCCACCGGATCCCAGGCGCGGATATAGCCCTTGGCGGGCGCCGGGATCTGGCCCTTGGCGATGCCGGCGACGATCATCTGGCCGAGCTGCGCGAAGTCGCTGACGTTCCAGGCGCCGGGCTTGTAGCCGAGCTGGTGCTGCTGGGCATAGATGAAGTTGCCGTCGATCACCGGGATGTAGACGAGGCCGGTGTCGGGGTTGAAGGCCATGGGCTGCCAATTGTGCGCCCCCACCGGCCCGGGAATCTGGACGGAGGGATTGCGGGCATAGCGCACGCCGGGCGCCTCGATCGGGCGGCCCGTCTTCATGTCGACCCCCTTGGCCCAGGTGATCGCGGTGTAGGGCTTGGCCGAGATCAGCTTTCCGGTGGTCCGGTCGATCACATAGAAGAAGCCGTTCTTCGGCGCCTGCAGCAGCACCTTGCGCACCACGCCGTCGATGGCGATGTCGGCGAGGATGATGTGCTGGGTCGCGGTGTAGTCCCAGTCGTCGCCGGGCGTGGTCTGGTAGTACCAGACGAGCTCGCCGGTCTCCGGCTTCAGCGCCACGATGGACGACAGGTAGAGATTGTCGCCGCCGCCGGGCGAACGCAGGTTGCGGTTCCACGACGCGCCATTGCCGGTGCCCAGGTAGAGCAGGTCGAGGTCGGGATCGTAGGCCATCGAGTCCCACGGCGTGCCGCCGCCGCCCTGCTCCCACCATTTGTGCTGCGTGCCGCCGTCGCTCCAGGTCTTCAGCGCGTCGGCCATCGCCTTGTTCTCGGGCGGCAGCTTGGGATCGCCGGGCACAACGTAGAAGCGCCACATCTGCTTGCCGGTGTCGGCGTCATAGGCGGTGAGATAGCCGCGCACGCCGTATTCGGCGCCGCCATTGCCGATCAGCACCATGCCCTTCACGATGCGCGGCGCGCCGGTGATCGTGTAGGGACGGTTGCGGTCGATGGTGTTGATGTCCCAGACCGGCTTGCCGGTCCTGGCGTCGAGCTTGATCAGGCGGCCGTCGAGCGTGCCGACATAGACCGCGCCCTTCCACACCGCGACGCCGCGATTGACCACGTCGCAGCAGGCATAGCGGCCCCACTGGCCGGGCACTTCGGGATCGTAGAACCAGATCTGGCGGCCGGTCCTGGCGTCGAGCGCCCAGACCTTGGACCAGGAGCCGGTGACGAACATGATGCCGTCGGAGACGATGGGCGTGCTCTCGAGGCCGCGCACCGTGTTGGTGCGGAATTCCCAGGCGACGCCGAGCTGCTTCACCGTGCCGGTGTTGATGTCCTTCAGCGGGGAATAGCGCTGCTCCGAATAGGTCCGGCCATGCGCCAGCCAGTCGCCGGGCGTCGCGTCGGCGTGGATGATGCGGTCGCCGTCGATGTTGGCGGCATCGCCGAGGCGCGAGGCGGGGTCGCCATTGTTGTCGGACGCGGCGGGGACGGGTGCCGGCGCCGCGGCGGCAGGATGCGCGGGCGTCGCGGCGGGCTTGGGCGTCTCGCTGGGGCCGCAGCCGGCGAGCGCGAACAGCAGAAACGCCGCCAAACCGACTTGACGATACGACAACATGAAGACCCCCCGGGTGTACAGCCCACGCTCACGAGCCGGCGCGAGTCCGCAGAGGCTACACGGCCCGCCCCGCGGGAGGGAGGGGGTATTTCGGGCGCGCGCGATCCCAAAGAAATAGAGCGGGAGCACCTTGGCGCCCTGCCGGCGCGCGGCGAACCCGCTCTGGTCTTGTCGCTACGCGGCAGGCCAGCGGCGCGCCGCATCCGGCGGGCCGACAAGCACCTTCGCTTCAACCGCCTCGGTCCCTTGCGCGTTGCCGGTGCTGCCAGACCTTCGAGCCGAAGCGGGAACCACCTTTGCGTTGCGCGCGGGCGAGCACGAGCGCGCGCCCCCGACCTGTATGGGCTCATGCTGCACGCGGTTAGTTCATCTCGTCCTCGAAGCTTCCGACACGAGGATCATAAGGCCGCTCCGGAGGGGTGGGGATAAGGTTTCTGCGAGGGCAATGATCTCAACGGGCAAGCCGATTTTCGTTCCGACTTATCCCCGGGGGGCGCCGTGTCTACGTGCAAGCGTGGCGCTTCACGCCAATGTCTCTCATCCGGAAAAAACCAACGCTTGGTGCGGTTTCTGATCGAGCTGCAACACCGCAGCGGCGCGTCGTCCTTCGAGGCTCCGCTTCGCGGAGCACCTCGGGATGACGCTACTTCTACAGTAGGCCCGTCACCCTGAGGTGCGAGCGCAGCGAGCCTCGAAGGGCGGCGGGCCGCTTGCACGGCTGCTCAACGTTACCGGAAACTGTCTAGCTTCGCCGTACTGCGCTAACCGTAAGTTTTATGCGTCGGCTGTACACAGCCGCTACAGACCCCGCGGAGCGTAAGAGGACTTTCGTCAGATCGCCGAGGAGTGGCCGCCCGCGCCGCCGAGATAGGCGTCGAAGGCGGCGCAGGCCAGGCGCACCGCGGAGCGTTCGGTCACCTTGATCGTGCTGCCGTCGATCGTCACGGCGCCTTCGGCGGCCAGCGTGTCGAGCGCCGGCGGACGCGCCGGCGGCGCCAGATGATGCGCCGCCGAGACCGCAGCGAGATCGACCGACAGGTTGCACATGAGCGCGCCGATGATGTCGCGGCGCAGGCGATCGTCGGCACTGAGCGCCACGCCGCGTGCGATGGGCAGCGCGCCGCCGCGGATCGCGGCGCGCCAGGCCGGCACGTCGCTGAGATTCTGCACATAGCCTTGCGGCAGCGAGCCGATGGCCGAGGCGCCGAAGCCGAGCAAGACCTGGGCGTCGTCGGTGGTGTAGCCCTGGAAATTGCGCGACAGCTTGCCCGCGGCCAAGGCCCTGGCCATCGGGTCCGACGGCCTGGCGAAGTGATCGAGGCCGATCGCGACATAGCCGGCCGCCAGCAGCCGGGCGCGTGCCGTTTCCGACTGGCGATAGCGCTCCGCAATGCCGGGCAGCGCCGCTTCGGGGATCAGGGCCATATGCTTCTTGAAAGCCGGGACATGGGCATAGCCGAAGACCGCCAGCCGGTCGGGCGCGAGTTCGAGCACCGCGTCGATGGTGCGGATCAGGCCCTCGGTCGTCTGGTGCGGCAGGCCATAGATCAGGTCGATGTTCAGCCGGTCGATGCCGTTGGCGCGCAGCAGCCGGACGCAGTGCGCCGTCGTCGCCGCGTCCTGCAGGCGGTTGATCGCGCGCTGGACCTGCGGCGCATAATCCTGGACGCCGATGCTGGCGCGGGTGAGGCCGGCCTCGGCCAGGGCTTCGGCCGTCGCCGCGGTGAAGCCGCGCGGGTCGATCTCGATGGCGAATTCCGCGCCGTCCTCGACCGCGAAGAAGTCGTGCAGCACGGCGGAGAGCCGGCGGATATCGGCCGGTTGCAGCAGGGTGGGCGAGCCGCCGCCCCAATGGATGTGCGAGACGCGCCGCCTGGCACCCAGCGCCTCGGTCACCAGCTCCATCTCGCGATAGAGCAGATCGAGATACGCGGCCACCGGGCCATAGGCGTTCACCACCCGGGTGTGGCAGCCGCAGAACCAGCACAGCGTGTCGCAGAACGGGATGTGGACGTAGAGCGACAGCGGCAGGCCGGGGTCGCATTCGCCCAGCCATGTCCGATAGACATCGGCGCCGATGCCGGCATGGAAATGCGGCGCCGTCGGGTAGCTCGTGTAGCGCGGCACGCGCGCCGCGAAAATGTCTTCGGGCTTTCTCATGCGCGGCGTTGTCGGCGAAGCGGCCGAGCGCGATGTTGCGCGAGGTCAAATATGCGCCACGGCACATCCCCTGCGCGACATTGCGTCATACGCAACGTCCACAATGTGGTCGCGGCGACACGCGCGATGCGCGCCTGGCGGCCGATTGATCGGGATCAACGGACGCGATGTCCCCGCCTCTAAGAACGCCTTCGCTTTATCGAAGGAGTTGTCCATGAGTCGCACACTTGCCTTTGCAGGCGCCTTGCTCGCCTGCGTCGCCGGCGCCGCGCCGGCCCTTGCCGATGACGCCGCCGACACCGGCGTCGCCGGACATTTCCAGGTCCGCCTGCGCGGCCTCGTCGTGGCGCCCGACGCGAGCGCCAAGGTGACGGTCGCCGGCAGCCCGATCGGCGGCAAGACCGACGTCACCGATTCCTTCATTCCGGAGGTCGACGGCACCTATTTCCTCACCGACCATATCGGCCTGGAACTGATTGCCGGCACGACCAAGCACGCCGTGCATCACTCGGTGGCCGGCGACGTCGGCAGCGTCTGGCTGCTGCCGCCGACCCTGACGGTGCAGTATCACTTCGATCCGACCGGTGCGATCCGCCCCTATCTCGGCGCCGGGGTGAACTACACGTTCTTCTACGACGCGCACAGCGCCGCCTATCCGCCGATCAGCTTCTCGAACAATTTCGGCTGGGCGCTGCAGGCCGGCGTCGACGTGCCGATCGGCGACAGCCCGTACTTCTTCAACATCGACGCCAAGAAGCTGTTCCTCTCGACCACCATGAAGGCTGCGGGCGGCACGATCCGGGCCAGCGCCGATCTCGATCCGTGGATCGTCGGCGCCGGCGTCGGCATCCGCTTCTGATCGGCGACGGCCGGCGATGCCCTGCTGCACGCTCATCGCGTTCCTGCTCAGCCAATGCGGCATCGCGGCCGGCGCGGTGAAGACGCGGCTGTTCGGCCCGGGCGACCCGGCCGTTCCCGCCTCGAGCTTCACCGGGCTGCGCGCGCGATGGCTGGCGCTGGCGGCGATGCTGGTGCTGGAGGGCGGCCTCGGCGCCGCGGCCGCGCCCTATGTCGCCACCGGACAGGGACGCGCGCAGGCGGCCGCATCCTTCACCGCGACCTGGCACGTCTGCTCCGTTTTCCTGCGGGGGCGCAGCGATTGATTGCGATCAATGCGGCGCGCCGCGAAGCCATCGACAAAACAGGCAATCTCCCGGGAGTGACTCCGTGACCGATACGTTCGCAACAACCGGCGCCGCGACGGTGCATGGCTGGCTGGCCTTCTGCGAAGCGGCTCGCGCAGCGCGCGCCGACGACGCTCCCGATGCATCGGACCCGGTCCGGTCCGCTCCCCAAACCCAGAAGGACGAAGGCGATGCAGACCACCGCCGTTTCTGAGCCATCCTGGCGCGCCGATCTGCTGATCCTGCCCCTGCTCGTCGCCGCGATGTTCTTCGCCGCGGTCTACGCGGCGGCGCGTTCGCACGATCCGGCGATGGTGATCCAGGCCTGGACCTTCGCGGCCTGCATGCTGGTCATCGGCGGCTGGTATCTGCGCAATTATGCGACGGGCGTGCCCGAGGAGGAGCGCGGCGGCTACCAGAACGCCGTGGTGAAGGCCGGCGTGATCGCCGCGATGTTCTGGGGCCTGGCCGGCATGCTGGTCGGCGTCGTCATCGCGCTGCAGCTCTCCTTCCCCAATCTCTTCTACTTCTCCGACTTCGGCTGGACGAATTTCGGGCGGCTGCGGCCGCTGCACACCTCGGCGGTGATCTTCGCCTTCGGCGGCAACGTGCTGATCGCGACCTCGTTCTACGTCGTGCAGCGCACGACGCGCGCGGCGCTGTTCGGCGGCTCGCTCGCCTGGTTCGTGTTCTGGGGCTACAACACCTTCATCGTGCTGGCGGGCACCGGCTACCTGCTCGGCGTCACCGAGGGCCGCGAATATGCCGAGCCCGAATGGTATGCCGACACCTGGCTCACCATCGTCTGGGTCAGCTACCTGCTGACCTTCCTCGGCACGCTGTGGAAGCGCAAAGAGCCGCACATCTACGTCGCGAACTGGTTCTATCTCGCCTTCATCGCGACCGTCGCGCTGCTGCACATCGTCAACAATTTGTCGATGCCGGTGTCGCTGCTCTCGACCAAGAGCGTCGCGCTGTTCTCCGGCGTGCAGGATGCGCTGATCCAGTGGTGGTACGGCCACAACGCGGTCGGATTCTTCCTGACCGCCGGCTTCCTCGGCATCATGTACTACTTCATCCCGAAGCGCGCCGAGCGGCCGATCTATTCCTACCGCCTCTCCATCGTGCATTTCTGGACCCTGATCTTCATCTACATCTGGGCCGGGCCGCATCACCTGCTCTACACCGCGCTGCCCGAATGGGCGCAGACGCTCGGCATGACCTTCTCGATCATCCTGTGGATGCCGAGCTGGGGCGGCATGATCAACGGGCTGATGACGCTGTCGGGCGCCTGGGACAAGCTGCGCACCGATCCGGTGCTGCGCATGCTGGTCGTCTCGGTCGCGTTCTACGGCATGAGCACCTTCGAGGGGCCCGTGATGTCGGTGAAGACGGTCAACGCGCTGTCGCACTACACCAACTGGACCATCGGGCACGTCCATTCCGGCGCGCTGGGCTGGGTCGGCTATATCAGCTTCGGCGCGCTCTACTGCCTGGTGCCGTGGCTGTGGAAGAAGAAGAAGCTCCATTCGGACTCGCTGGTCGAGTGGCACTTCTGGATCTCGACGCTCGGCATCGTGCTCTACATCACCTCGATGTGGGTGGCGGGCATCATGCAGGGCCTGATGTGGCGCGCCTATAACGACTACGGCTTCCTCGAATATTCCTTCGTCGAGGTCGTGCAGGCGATGCACCCCTATTACATCATCCGCGCCCTGGGCGGCCTGCTCTACCTGATCGGCGCCGTGATCATGGCCTACAATCTGTGGATGACGGTCCGCCGCGGCGAGCCGCTGGCCGCGGCGAAGCCGGCGCCGCTGCCCGCGAACGTCTTCCCCATCGCAGCCGCCGCGGAGATCGCGTGATGAAACACGAAGTCCTGGAACGCAACTCGATCCTGCTGCTGATCGGCATCCTGATCGTCGTCGCCATCGGCGGCGCGGTGGAGGTGGCGCCGCTGTTCTGGATCAACGGCACGGTCGAGAAGGTCGGCGGCGTGCGGCCCTACACCCCGCTCGAACTGGAGGGACGCAACATCTACATCCGCGAGGGCTGCTATGTCTGCCACAGCCAGATGATCCGCTCGCTGCGCGACGAGGTCGAGCGCTACGGCCATTACAGCCTGGCGGCGGAAAGCATGTACGACCATCCCTTCCAATGGGGCTCGGAGCGCACCGGCCCCGACCTGGCGCGGGTCGGCGGCAAATATTCCGACGAATGGCATCGCCAGCACCTGGCCGATCCGCGCGCCGTCGTGCCGGAGTCGATCATGCCGCCCTACAAATTCCTCGAGCAGACGGCGCTCGACACGCGCGACATCGCGGACCTGATGCGGGCCAACAAGGCGGTCGGCGTGCCCTACACCGCCGACGACATCGCGAATGCGCAGGCCGACCTGGAAGCGCAGGCCGATCCGACCGCGGCGGGCGGGACGAAGATGCAGGCGCGCTATCCCAAGGCGCAGATCCGCGACTTCGACGGCAATCCCGACGAGATCACCGAGGCCGACGCCCTGATCGCCTATCTGCAGGTGCTGGGCACGATGGTGGACTTCAAGACCTACCACGCCGACGCGCCGGAAAACCGGAGATAAAGATGGAATCCTGGGCTTATGAGGACGTGCTCGCCTTCGCGCAAAGCTGGGGCGTCGTCTATTTCCTCGCGATGTTCGTCGCGGCGCTGGTCTACGCCCTGTGGCCGTCGAACAGGACGCGCTTCGAGCATGCCGCGCATATCCCACTCGACGACGACGAGGCCGCCTGATGTCGGACGACAAGAAGCACATCGACGCGGTCACCGCGACCGAGACCACCGGGCATTCGTGGGACGGGATCGAGGAGCTGAACACGCCGCTGCCGCGCTGGTGGCTGTTCGTGTTCTACGCCTGCATCCTGTGGGCGGTCGGCTATTGGGTGCTGATGCCGGCCTGGCCGACCTTCAGCGGCTATACGCACGGCCTGCTGAACCATTCGCAGCGCGACGACGCGGCGGCCGGCGTGCGCGCCCTGCAGGCCGCGCGGACCGGGCAGGAGCAGCAGCTCGCGCATGCCGACCTCAAGCGGATCCTGCACGATCCCGACCTGCTGCAATTCGCCCAGGCCGAGGGCCGCGCGGCCTTCGCCGACAATTGCGCACCCTGCCACGGCTCCGGCGCCCAGGGCGCCCACGGCTATCCCAACCTCAACGACGACGTCTGGCTGTGGGGCGGCACGCTGGGCGACATCCAGCACACCATCACGGTCGGGGTGCGCTCCACCGATCCCGGCACGCGGCAGTCGCAGATGCCGGCCTTCGGGCGCGACGCGCTGCTCAAGCCGGCGCAGATCGACGACCTGACGGAATTCGTCGTGCACCTGTCGCACCGGCCGGCCGACCTGGCGGCCGTCGGCCGCGCCGCCAAGCTGTTCGCCGACAATTGTGCGGCGTGCCACGGGCCGGCCGGCAAGGGCGACCGCGCCTTCGGGGCGCCCAACCTCACCGACAATGAATGGCTCTATGGACCGGCGCGCGAGAACATCCACGACCAGATCTGGAACGGCCATGGCGGGGTGATGCCGACCTGGGGCGGGCGGCTGTCGCCCGAGACCATCAAGGCGCTGGCGGTCTACGTCCACGGCCTGGGAGGCGGCGAGTAGCCAGCACGGATGAACGCGCACACCCAGTTCACGGTCAACGGAGTCCCCAAGCACGGTGCGGTGGCGGCGGAGGGTGTGCTGCGCTCCGACGCGCGGGCCACCAACAGCGCCGCGGACCGCAAATTCTACCAGGCGCGGATCCCGATCCATCCCAAGCGGGTCCATGGCACCTACCGCAGGATCAAATGGGCGGTGATGGCCGTCACGCTGGCGATCTATTATCTCGTGCCCTGGATCCGCTGGGAGCGTGGGCCGCAGGCGCCGGGCCAGGCGGTGCTGGTCGATCTCGCGCATGAGCGCTTCTATTTCTTCTTCATCGAGATCTGGCCGCAGGAGATTTACTACATCACCGGCCTGCTGATCCTGGCGGCGGTGTCGCTGTTCCTGGTGACCTCGCTGTTCGGACGGCTGTGGTGCGGCTATGCCTGCCCGCAGACGGTGTGGACCGATCTTTTCATCTACGTCGAGACCCTGATCGAAGGCGACCGCGGCGCCCGCATCCGGCTGGCGGCGGCGCCGTGGAGCGGCGGGAAGATCGCCAAGCGCGTGCTCAAGCATGCGATCTGGATCGTCATCGCAGTCGCCACCGGCGGCGCCTGGGTGTTCTACTTCGTCGACGCACCGACCCTCGCGGCCCAACTGCTGACCGGCGGCGGCTCGCTCGTCATCTACGCGGCCATCGCCACCCTGGCTTCCACCACCTATGCGCTGGGCGGACTGATGCGCGAGCAGGTCTGCACTTATATGTGCCCCTGGCCGCGCATCCAGGGCGCGATGACGGACAAGGAGGCGCTGGCCGTCACCTATCGCACCGACCGCGGCGAGCCCCGCGGGGCGCACAAGAAGGGCGCGAACTGGGAGGGCCGCGGCGACTGCATCGACTGCAACCAGTGCATCGCGGCCTGCCCGATGGGCATCGACATCCGCGACGGGGCGCAGCTCGAATGCATCAATTGCGGGCTGTGCATCGACGCCTGCGACGACGTGATGACGCGCATCGGCCGGCCGGCCGGCCTCATCGCCTATGACACGGATGCCAACGCGGCGCGCCGCAAGCGGGGTGAGGAGACCGGCTTCCGCCTCGTCCGTCCCCGGACGATCCTCTACGGCGCGGTGATCCTGATCGTCGGCGGCGTGATGGCGGCGAGCCTGGCGAACCGGCGGACCGTCGATCTCGACGTGCTGCGCGACCGCAATCCGGACTTCGTCACGCTGGCCGACGGCGCGGTGCGCAACGGCTACACGCTCAAGCTGATGAACCGCGCCGACGCGCCGCGGACCTTCCGTCTCGACTTCGCCGGCTTGAAACCGCGCGCCGTGAACATCATCGGGATGGGCGACGTCCGCTTGCCGGTCGCGCTCGGCGTCGGCGCCGACAAGGTGCGCACGCTGCGCGTCCTGGTGACGGCGGCGCGGGGCGGCATCGGCGGCGGCTCCCAGCCCGTGGTGTTCTCGCTGAGCGATACGACACAGGGCGAGCGGCGCGACGCAAACGCCGTCTTCGTCTCCGGAGGCACGCCATGACCCGCACCTTCACCGGCCGCGACCTGCTGATCTGGCTGACCGCGCTGTTCGTTCCTGTCATCGCGGTGAACGTCTATTTCATCGTGCTGTCGGTCACGACGTTCCGCGGCGAGGACGAGCAGAAGCCCTATCTGCAGGGTATCGAATACAACGACACGCTGGCGCGGCGCGCCGAGCAGGCCCGCCTCGGCTGGCACGCCGCCATCGCCGGCACGCGCCAGCGCGACGGCGCCGTGACGCTGGCCGTGGCGATCGCGGGGCGCGACGGGACGCCGGTCCGGGGCGTCGCCCTGTCGGGCGAACTGCGCCATCCCGCCGATGAGAACCGCGACCGCACCTTCCAGCTGGTGGAGCGCGCCCCGGGACAGTACGAGGCGCGGCTTGCCGGCGTGAGTGCGGGCGCCTGGGACGCCATCGTCACCTCGCCGTCGCCGGCCCGGCCCTTCGAAGCGAGCCGGCGGCTATGGATACGCTGACGCTCGCCCCGACCTCCTTCGGCGACGCGGACCTCTCGCGTCACCTGCAGCATGGGCCGGCGGGCGAGACGACGTTCGAGGTCGCGGTGAAGGGCGCGCACTGCGCCAATTGCCTGGGCAAGATCGAGCGCGGCGTCGGCGCGATGCCCGGCGTGACCATGGCACGGCTCAATCTTTCGACCGGCAAGCTGGCCGTGTCGTGGCGCGGCGCCGAGACGTCGCCGGGCGCGGTGATCGCGCGGGTGGTCGCGCTCGGCTACGAGGCGCAGCCCTATGACGCGCCCGCGGTGCTGAACGCGGAGGCGAGCGAAGGCCGCTTCCTGCTGCGCAGCCTGGCGGTGGCGGGCTTCGGCACGGTGTTCGTGATGGGGCTGACCGACGGCGTCTGGTATGGCGGCGGCGACATGAACGCGGCGACGCGCGACCTGTTCTTCTGGCTCGCGGCGGCAGTCTCGGTGCCGGTGTCGCTCTATGCGAGCCTGCCCTTCTTCCGCTCGGCGTGGCGCAGCCTCTCCAAGCGCAGCACCAATATGGACGTGCCGATCAGCCTGGCGATCGTGCTGTCGCTGGGGCTCAGCGTCTACCAGACCGCGATCCACGGCCGGAACACCTATTTCGATGCCGCGGCGATGCTCGCCTTCCTGCTGCTGATCGGGCGCTATCTCGATTTCCTGCTGCGCGACCGGGCGCGCGGCGCGGCGCAGCACCTGCTGACGCTGCAATCGCTGCTCGCGCGGCGCCTGAAGCCGGACGGTGCGGTCGAGACCGTCGCGGCCGGAGACCTGATGCCGGGCGACCGCATCCTGCTGGCGAGCGGCGAGCGCGTGCCGGTCGACGGCCGGGCCGGCGGCGACACCGAGCTGGACGTCTCGCTGGTCACCGGCGAGAGCGCACCGGTCAAGGCGCTGCACGGCACCGCGATCCATGCCGGCTCCATCGTCACGGGCGCGGCGCTCCTGCTGGAGGTCACGGCGCGGCTGCAGGATTCCCTGGTCGCCGACCTGGCGCGCCTGCTCGAAGCGGGACAGCAGACGCGCAGCGCCTATGTCCGCCTCGCCGACCGCGCGGCGCGCGCCTATGTGCCGTTCGTGACGGGACTGGCAGCGCTGGTCTTCCTCGGCTGGCTGGTGGCCGGCGCCGGTGTCGGCGTCGCGGTCACCGATGCGATCACGGTGCTCATCATCACCTGCCCCTGCGCGCTGGGCTTGGCCGTGCCCGCGGTGCAGATCGTGGCAACGGGACGGCTGTTCGCGCGCGGGCTGTTCGTGAAATCGGGGGACGCGCTCGAGCGTCTCGCGGAGATCGACATGGCGGTGTTCGACAAGACCGGCACGCTCACCCTGGGCACGCCGCGCCTGCAGAACGGCGCGGAGATCGCGCCCGAGAGCCTCGCCGCCGCGGCGCGGCTGGCGCGGGCGAGCCGGCATCCGCTCGCCAGGGCGCTGGCGGCCGCGGCCGGCGAAGGCGGCGTCGCGGCGCAGGTCCGCGAAGTGGCGGGCCAAGGCCTCGAAGCGCAGGAGAACGGCCGGCACTTGCGCCTGGGCAACGCGGCGTGGTGCGGCTTGCGCGAAACGGCGCAGAGCAGCGAATTGTGGTTCGTGGCCGGCGATGACGCGGCGGTGTGCTTCCGCTTCCAGGACGACATCCGGCCGGAGACGATACGGCTGCTGCGTGCGCTCGAAGCGCGCGGCATCGCGGTCGAGATGCTGACGGGCGACCGGGAAGCACCGGCGGCGGCGCTGGCGGCACAGGCCGGCATCGCGCGCTGGATGGCCGGCGTGGAGCCCAAGGCGAAGGCGGCGCATATGGAGGCGCTGCGGGCGCAGGGCCGGCGCGTGCTGATGATCGGCGACGGGATCAACGATGCGGCGGCGCTGGCGCTGGCGCATGCCTCGCTCGCGCCGGGCAGCGCGGCGGATGTGAGCCAGCGCGCCGCCGACATGGTGCTGCGCGGCGAGAGCCTGCTGCCGCTGGTCGAAGCGATCGACGTGGCACGCAAGGCGCGGCGGCTGGTGCTGGAGAATTTCGCGGTGGCGACGCTCTATAACCTCGTGGCGATTCCGCTGGCGGCCTTCGGCGCGGTGACCCCGCTGGTCGCGGCGGCGGCGATGGCGGGCTCCTCGCTGGTCGTGACGCTGAACGCGTTGCGGCTGGCGCGGCAGGGCAAGGCATGAGCGGGATCGCGCTCATCATCGCGGCGGCGCTGTTGTTCGGGCTCGTCGCGCTGGGCATCCTGCTCTGGGCGCTCCAGAGCGGGCAATATGACGACCCGCAAGGCGACGCCGAACGCATCCTGCTCGACGACGAGTGAATTTCGCCGCACCGCAGCATGACTGCGAATTCCCCTGTGCGGCGTGCGGATTCCTGTAGCGCTTCGTGACAATTCGGCGCACACTTTCTTCAACGGGTCGCAGAATCCGCCTTGGGAGATTTGCCATGGCATTGGTTCATCAGCATCAGCCCCATCGCAAACACGATCTCGCGGTCGTCGGACTGGTTCTTGTCGTCATCGGGATCATCGCGCTGGCCGTGCCCTGTGCAAAACTGGCCATCGACCAGCTCTTTGGGATGTTCTGGTAAGGCCGTCCTGCAACGCCAGGTTTGCGAAATATTGTGTCTCAATCCGGGATGGCGGCGCCGTTGGCACTGTAATCCTATTCAAATCGGCGTTTTGTCCTAGATTATTGCGATTGCGAAGGATACGGAGTGGCGGCATGCCCCGCCCGTTGCCCAACGCCGTCCGAGATTTTCGCGCATGAATTCGAACCAGACGAAAAAGACGGGGCTTGGCCTCGCGCTGATCGGGTGCCTGTCCCTTGCCGGTTGCGGCCAGGGCACGCCTCCCAAGCGGCCGCCGCCGACGGTCGGCGTCGTGACCATCGCGCCCGAGGCCGTGCAGCTCACCACGCAATTGCCGGGGCGGACCGATTCGTTTGCGGTATCCGAAGTGCGGCCGCAGGTGAGCGGCATCCTGCTCAAGCGGCTGTTCGTCGAAGGCGGCCTGGTGAAGGCCGGCCAGCCGCTCTACCAGATCGACCCGGCGCCCTATCAGGCCGCCTATGCGAATGCCGCGGCGGCGCTGGCCACCGCCAAGGCGAAGTCCGACCGCTATGGCGCGCTGAAGGCGCTGAACGCGGTCGCGCTGCAGGACTATGACGACGCGCTGGCCGCCTACAAGCAGGCGGCGGCCAACCTGCAGACCGCGGCGATCAATCTGGGCTACACCAAGATCACCGCGCCGATCAGCGGCCGCATCGGGCGTTCCGCCGTCACCGAGGGGGCGCTGGTCACCGCGGACCAGACGACCGCGCTCGCCGTGATCCAGACCCTCGATCCCATCTATGTCGACATCACGCAATCGAGCGTCGAGCTGCTGAACCTCAAGCTGGCCTTGCAGGGCGGAACGATGACGCGCAACGGGCCGGCCTCGGCGCACGCGACGCTGACGCTCGACAACGGGACGCAATATCCGACGCCGGGCTCGCTGCAGTTCAGCGAGGTCACCGTCGACCAGACGACCGGCGCGGTCACGCTGCGCGCGATCTTCCCCAACCCGGACGGCATCCTGCTGCCCGGCATGTTCGTGCGCGCCGCGATCATCGAAGGGATCGACCGCAACGCCATCCTGGCGCCGCAGCAGGGCATCGGGCGCAACGAGAAGGGCGATCCGACCGCGATGGTCGTCGACGCCAAGGGTTTCGCAAGGCTGCGGCTGCTGAAGGTCGGGCGCGCCATCGGCGACAAATGGCTGGTCACCGACGGCCTCAAGCCGGGTGACAGGCTGATCGTCGAGGGCCTGCAGAAGGTGCAGCCCGACATGCCGGTGACCGCCGCGCCGGCGTCCTATGCCAAGCCGGCCGCCAAACCCGCCGCGGGTGGCTGATGGGCTTTTCGCAGTTCTTCATCGAACGGCCGGTCTTCGCCTGGGTGATCGCCATCGTGATCGCCCTGATGGGCCTGCTCGCGATCAACACCCTGCCGATCACGCAATACCCGACGATCGCGCCGCCCGCGGTGAGCATCGTGGCGAACTATCCCGGCGCCTCGGCCGAGACCGTGCAGAACTCGGTCACGCAGGTGATCGAGCAGCAGCTCACCGGCGTCGACAACCTGCTCTATTTCTCGTCGTCGTCGAGCTCGAACGGCCAGATCCAGATCACCGCGACCTTCGCGCCCGGCACCAACCCGGACATCGCGCAGGTCCAGGTGCAGAACAAGGTGCAGCAGGCGCTGCCCATCCTGCCGCAGGAAGTGCAGCAGCAGGGCGTCGTCGTCCTCAAATCGCAGTCGAGCTTCCTCTTGATCGTCGCGCTCTATGACGACAGCGGGCGCTACAACAACGTCGACATCTCCGACTTCCTCGCGAGCAAGCTGCAGGATCCCCTGAGCCGGGTCTCCGGCGTCGGCCAGGCGCAGGTGTTCGGCTCGCCCTATGCGATGCGCATCTGGCTCGACCCCTACAAGCTCAACAGCTTCGGGCTGACGCCGGGCGACGTGCAGGCCGCGGTGCTGGCGCAGAACGTCCAGGTCTCGGCCGGCGAGCTGGGGGCGCAGCCCACCGTGCCGGGCCAGCAGCTCGACGCGACCGTCACGGCGCAGTCGCGCCTGACGACGCCGCAGGAATTCCGCGACATCGTGCTGAAAGCGAGCCAGGGCGGCGCCATCGTGCGGCTCGGCGACGTGGCGCGGGTCGAGCTCGGCGCCCAGAGCTATGCCGTGGTCAGCCGGATGAACGGCAAGCCGGCCGCCGGCATCGCGATCCAGCTCGCGCCCGGCGCCAACGCGCTGAAGACCGCCGATGCGGTCAAGGCGCGGGCGACCGAGCTGTCGTCGACCTTCCCGCCCGGCGTGAAGCTCGCCTTCCCGGTCGACAACACGACCTTCATCCGGCTGTCGATCAACGACGTGATCAAGACGCTGGTGGAGGCCACGATCCTGGTCGTGGTCGTGATGTTCATCTTCCTGCAGCACTGGCGCACCACGCTGATCCCCGCGATCGCGGTCCCGGTCGTGCTGCTCGGCACCTTCGGCGTGCTGTCCGCCTTCGGCTATTCGATCAACACGCTCACCATGTTCGCGCTGGTGCTGGCCATCGGCCTTCTGGTCGACGACGCCATCGTCGTGGTGGAGAACGTCGAGCGCCTGATGCGCGAGGAGGGCCTGTCGCCCAAGGACGCGACCAAGAAATCCATGCAGGAGATCACCGGCGCGCTGATCGGCATCGCGCTGGTGCTCTCGGCGGTGTTCCTGCCGATGGCGTTCTTCGGCGGCTCGACGGGCGTGATCTACCGGCAGTTCTCCGTCACCATCGTGTCGGCGATGGTGCTTTCGGTGATGGTGGCGCTGATCCTGACGCCGGCGCTGTGCGCCACGCTCTTGACGCCGATCCCCAAGGACGGCGCGGAACGCCATGGCCGCTTCTTCACCTGGTTCAACGAGACCTTCGACTACGGCCGCGAGCGCTATGCCTCGGCGCTGACGCGCTTCCTCGGCTGGGTGACGCCGGCGTTGCTGATCTATGGCGGCATCATCGTGGTGCTGGTGCTGCTCTTCCTGCGCCTGCCGACCGCCTTCCTGCCCGAGGAGGACCAGGGCGCGATCCTCACGCAGATCACCCTGCCGGTCGGCGCCACCCAGGCGCGCACCCTCGCCGTCGCCAAGCAGGTCGAGCACCACTACATGGTGGACGAGAAGGCCAATGTCGACGTGGTTTTCGTCGTCGCCGGCTTCAGCTTCGCCGGCGCGGGACAGAATTCGGGTCTCGCCTTCGTCCATCTGCGGCCCTGGAGCGAGCGCTCCGGCGCGGCGAACCACGCGCCGGGCATCGTGCAGCGCGCGATGGGCACCTTCATGAGATACCGCGATGCCATGGTGTTCGCGCTGGTGCCGCCGGCGGTGCAGGAACTCGGGCAATCCTCCGGCTTCGACGTCGAGATGGAGGATCGCGGCAATCTCGGCCATGACGGGCTGATGAACGCACGCAACCAGTTCCTCGCCCTGGCGGCGAAGGATCCGCTTCTGTCCGGCGTGCGGCCCAACGGGCTCGACGACACGGCGCAGCTTCACGTCGACATCGACCGCGAGAAGGCCAGCGCGCTGGGCCTGTCGCTCGGCGACATCGACAACACGCTCAGCATCGCCTGGGGCGGGCAGTTCATCAACGACTTCGTCGACCGCGGCCGGGTCAAGCAGGTCTATGTGCAGGCGGACGCGCCCTATCGCATGCTGCCCGACGATCTCTATCGCTGGTATGTCCGCGGCAGCACGGGCGAGATGGCGCCGTTCTCGTCCTTCGCGACGTTCAAATGGACGCTGGGTCCCGCCAAGCTGGAGCGCTTCAACGGCATCGGCTCGCTCGAGCTGCAGGGCACGCCGGCGCCGGGCGAGAGCTCCGGCACCGCGATGGACGAGGTCGAGCGGCTGTTCAAGCAGCTGCCGGCCGGTGTCGGGCTGGAATGGACCGGCCTCTCCTATCAGGAACGGCAGGCCGGGGCGCAGACCTATGCGCTGTACGGCATCTCCGTGCTGGTCGTGTTCCTGCTGCTGGCGGCGCTCTATGAGAGCTGGTCGATCCCGCTCTCGGTCATGCTGGTCATCCCGCTGGGCATCGTGGGCGCGATCCTCGCGGCGACGCTGCGCGGGCTCTACAACGACATCTATTTCCAGGTCGGCCTGCTCACCACCATGGGCCTCGCGGCGAAGAACGCCATCCTGATCGTCGAGTTCGCGGTCGATGCGCAGAAGCGCGGCGCGTCGGTGCGCGACGCGGCGCTGGAGGGGGCGCGGCTGCGGCTGCGGCCGATCCTGATGACCTCGCTGGCCTTCATCGCGGGCGTCATCCCGCTGGCGATCTCGACCGGCGCGGGCGCCGCGAGCCAGAACGACATCGGCACCGGCGTGATCGGCGGCATGCTGTCGGCGACGATCCTGGCGATCTTCTTCGTGCCGCTGTTCTACGAGATCGTGCGCGGCGGCTTGCGGCGGCGGCGGACCGCCGAGCCCGCGCGCGAGGCCTAGGGTCCTTACGCAATTGCCCTGAGTCATTCAAAGGCCTGTCATGGCCCGCCGGAGAGCGGGCCATGACAGTGACACTGCGAATCCCAATTGAGTCTGGACCCTCCGTACTCCATAAAAATGGAATGACGGCGCCCTTGATCGGATTCGGCAAAGTCCACTAAGCTTTGCCGGCCTGTGTATCCTTGCGTTCGGCACAACCCAAAATCGATCGTTCGCGAACTTGTCCGCGCCTTGCGGGCGAGGGCCGGTGCGATCCTGCGCGGGAGCATCGCCATGGACGTGAACATTCTCGGGGCCCTGTGTTTCGGCGTCATCGTGGGCTGGATCACCTACCGCACGCTGCGGCGGCAGGGCGAGACCGTCGCGCTCTCCAACATCGCGAGCGTCATCGGCGCGATCGGCGGCGCCGCCGTCACCGCGCTGTTCAGGCCGGAGATCTTCAGCTGGTATTGCATCGGCCTGTTCGCCGGCTTCTTCGGCTATCTCATCCTGGGCAACACGGTGTTCAAGAACACAAGCTGGCTCGGCAACGGCGACTGACGCCGCGGCGGGGTGCGAACCGAAATCTTCCGGTGAAGGCAAATGGCGCAAGCAGGGATGCCCGACAGGGCCTGGCTTCTGACGCAATTGCGGCGGCTGCTCCTGTCGCGGCTGAAACTGCCGCGTCTGGCGTCGGCGGCACTCCTGCGTCTGCCATTGCCGCAATCGGCGGTGCGGCACCTGGCTGCCGCGCTGATGCGCCTCCCGGCGCTGGAACGCTATGAACTCAGCATGGACGCCCTGCGCAACGTCCGAACGGCGGGCGATCTGCTCGCAGCCGTCGTTCTGAACCTCTCTCTGCAACAGGCCGCACCCAGGCCCGTCGCCAAGAAGACCGCAGGAAAAAAGCCGCCTGCGGCGCGCGCCGTCAAACGCCTGGCGAAAAAGCCGAAGAAAAAGGCGAAAAAGAAGAAGAGCTCCGATGGCGAAGGCCGCCCTGCGAGCGCGCATTCGACAAAAAGCCGGCGGAAGCCCGCCCGCCCGCGGCGTGAACGGGCGCCGCGGCGGATGTTCGACACGCTGACCGGAGACTCGGATCATCCCACGGCTGCTTTCATGGAGGCTTTGCGGACGGCCGGCCCGCCGCAGATGCCGGAGCGGACCGCGCGCTTCGCCAATGTCGTTCTCACGAACGGCCGCGGCACGGTCCTGGATCGCAGCCGGAGCTTGGAGCCGGCGCAAACGGTCCGCCTGCGGCTCGATATCGGACCGCTCTCGGCGGAGAGCCAGGTCGAAAACCCGGAAGAGTTTCCCGACCGCATCCTGCCGGTCGATATCTGGCTCGATGTGCTGGTGAGCAGCACCGATTTCGTCGTCGCTTCGCATGACGGCAAGGCACGCGGCACGGTCGCGCAAAGCCGCCTGTTTCTTCCCGGCGACGGCGGGCCCGCCACCAATCCCGACGGCGGCAGGCACCTTGTCTTTGAACTGACCGCGCCCGACCGGCCGCGCGGCGACGCCCCGGCGCGGGCCCGCATCGGCTACTATTACCGCAACATCCTGGTGCAGTCGCAGTGCCTGATCGCCCATGTCGGCGGGGATGGCGGCTTCAAAGTCGTGACCGATTACACGCAGTCCGCCGACCTGACCGGGCTCGATGCGATTCCGGACCGGCCGCGCCTCAGCGTCTTCACCAACGCCAATGACGACGGCGGTCACCAGATCATCCTGCGGCATCCGGACGTTGCCCAGACCGGCACGGAGAGTGCGGTCACCGTCGCGGTCGAAGGCAAGGAGATCGACCCGACCGTCACGGATCTGCGCAAGGCGCTGACCTCGCTGGCGCCCGAAACCTCCAAGGTTTCGCGCGACGCGCTGGCCGCGCTGCTGCGCAAGATCGCACCGCTCGGCGCCCTCCTCTACCAGCAGCTTCCCGGCCAGAAGGCATTCGGCTTCTTCCTCGACGTCTACGACAACCCGGAGAAATACGTCATCCAGGTCGCGCGCCCCGATACGTCGAGCTTCGTCCTGCCATGGGACCTCATCTACGAGATTCCGCTGACCTCCGGCGTCGAACCGGCGCTGTGCGAGATGGTCGCGACCTGGGACGGCAAGCGCGATCTGTTCGACGGCATGCCGAGGCAGTGCCCGCACGGACCGCATCTGCGCGACGTGCTCTGCCCGTTCGGCTTCTGGGGATTCCGCTACACCGTCGAACAGCTGTCGCGGACGGACGCCATCGCCAAGGAAATCGTCGCGGCCCCCGACAGCCGATGGGTGGTCGGCGAAACCCAAATCGGAATCGACCTCAAGGCGCTCGACGCCCATATCGCGAAGCTGCGCGCCCTGCTCGCCGGCGCGCTGCCCAAGGCGACCTTGAGCGAAGGCCGCAGCCGCCAGACGCTCGAAGACCTGCTCGGGTCCAACCTGCCCTTCGTCTATTTCTTCTGCCACGGCAACAAGCGCAATATCGCCGATCCCAATCTCTGGCTGGCGGTCGGCAAGGACGAGCCGATCACCGCGGGCGACGTCGTCGGCTGGCCCCGCATCTGGTACGGCAAGCTGAAAAAACTGTTCTGGGACGAGGTTCGCCCGCTCATCTTCGTCAACGCCTGCCAATCGCTGGCCATCGAGTCGACCACGCTCGTGTCCTATCTCGACGCCTTCCTCGGCAGCGGCAACGCATCCGGCGTGATCGGCACCGAGATCAAGGTCAGCCAGCCGCTCGCGATGGATGTCGGCCAGCGCTTCTTCGAATCCTGGGTGCGCGGCGAGACGGTCGAGGCGGCCTTGCGCGCCATCCGCATGGATTACCTGCGGCAAGGCAACATGTTCGGCCTGGTCTACACGCCCTATTGCTGGTCCGAACTGCGGATCAGGACGTCATAGCTTCGCGGCGGCGGTCATTCCGCCGCCAACGCGAAGCCTTCATAGCCGGCCTTGGCCGAAGCGTCGCAGCGCTGCGAATAGTTGGCGAAGCCGCCGACATAGACGCCGAACTGCCGCGGCTTGCCCGGGATGTTGGAGCCGAAATACCAGGAGTTCGAGCGCGGATAGAGCGTGTGGCCCGCGACCGCGGCAACATGGGCGGTCCACTCCGCCTGCGCGTCCGGCAGCGGCGCGATCCGCGTCAGGCCCTGGGCGCGCATATGCGTGAGGCAATCGGCGATCCAGTCGACATGCTGCTCCACCGCCACCGGCATGTTCGCGAGCACGGACGGACTGAGCGGGCCGGTGATGGTGAAGAGATTGGGAAAGCCCGCGATGCCGAGGCCCAGATAGGTCCCCGCGCCTTGCGCCCAGGCCTCGCGCAGACTCAGGCCGCCGGCGCCCCGGATGTCGATGGCGAGCAGCGGGCCGGTGATCGCGTCGAAGCCCGTGGCCAGCACCAGCACGTCGGCCTCATAGGCCGCGTCCGCGGTGCGGATCGTCTTGCCCTCCATGCCGGTGATCGGCGCGGCGCGCAGGTCGGCCAGCGTCACGTTCGGACGGTTGAAGGTCTCGTAATAGTCGTCGTCCATCGGCGGCCGCTTGGTGCCGATGGGATGGTCGGTCGGGGTCAGCAGCGCCGCCGTCCTGGGGTCCTTCACGACCTGTTTGATATAGTCGCGCACGAAGCCGCACATCACCTCGTTCGCCTCGACGCTGGCGAAGATATCGGTAAAGGCGCTGAAAAAGCGCGTGCCGCCCATCTGCCAGAACTTTTCCAGCGTGGCGCGGCGGACGTCTTCGGTCACCGCGAGCGCGGCCGCTTCCGGCGGATCGAACGGCACGCCGCCCGACGAGGCGAAGCATTTGGCGCGGATCTCGCGATAATGCTCTTTGACCCAGGCGTCGAACTGCGCGCTCATCGGCGCGTTCCACACCGGGATCACCCAGTTCGCCGTGCGCTGGAAGACGACGAGGCTGTCCGCCTGCCTGGCGATGCGCGAGATCGCCTGGACGCCGGAGGCGCCGGTGCCGATCACCGCGACGCGCTTGCCGGTGAAATCCTGCGGCGTGTGCGGCCAGGCCGCGGTGTAGAGGACCTCGCCGGTGAAATTCTCGAGGCCGGGGATCGCGGGGCGCTGCACTTCCGAAAGACAGCCGGCGGCGGAGATCACGAAGCGGGCGGTCAGCGTCTCGCCCGCGCTGTCGGTGACGGTCCACAGGGCGGCGGCATCGTCGAACACGGCGGACGTCACGGCGCGCGAGAAGCGGAAATGACGGCGCAGGTCGAAGCGGTCGGCGACATGGTTCAGGTAGCGCAGGATCTCCGGCTGCTCGGAATAGCGCAGGCTCCACGACCATTCCTGCTCGAGCTCCTTCGAGAAGGAATAGCTGTAATAGTAGCTTTCGCAGTCGCAGCGCGCGCCGGGATAGCGGTTCCAGTACCAGACGCCGCCGACGTCGTCGCCCTTCTCGAAGCCCGCGACCGTGAAGCCCAGCGTCGTCAGCTTGTGCGCCGCGTAAAGCCCGGCGAAGCCCGCGCCGATCACCACGGCGTCGCAATCCGGCCTGCGGCCCGGCGGCTGGGGGGTGTCCATCGGCGTGCTCCCTGGGCGATCTTTGTTGTTTTAGAACCACCATTCTATAACATGCGTTATGCAATCACGACAAGCCGCATCGCGGCGCAGACCGGGAGGACGACGATGGCGGAATGGCGGCTCAGGCATTTCTATCACACGATCATCAACGCGCGGGACATCGACGAGTCGGTGCGGTTCTACGAGATGCTGGGATTCCGGATCGTCTCCGACCGGCGCGACGCGGTATGGCCGGACGGCAGCGGCGCCTCCTTCGCGCTGATCCCCAATCCGAAGGGCCGTGGCGTGCTGATGATCCTGCCGTCGGATCCGGACGGCCCGATGCTCGACATCATCGAATGGCAGGCGCCGCGCGCCGAGTTTCCGGAGGGCGCGCCGACGCGGGTGCCGCGCGTGCTGGCGTTCCGCACGGAGAATGTCCGCGCGGCGCATGTCGCGCTGAAGGCGCAGGGCGTGCGGTTCACGACGGAGGAGCCGACCTCGATCCCCGCGGCGGGGATCACGGGCTGCATCGTCGCCTATGACCCGAACGGGACGCTGATCGAGATGATCGAGCTCGAGCCGGGGCTGCGGCATTCGAAGATCCGGGAAGTGTTTACGCCGGAGGGGAAAGCGTAAGACACCACAGCTTGTCATCCCCGGCCGAACGCCGCGAAGCGGCGTGAGGGGACTGCGTAGCGACAGCGTACACAGACCCAGGCGGTAAGACCGTCACGGTGTTTGCTGCCTGGGTCCCCTTCCCTCGCCGCGCTTCGCGCGGCTCGCCGGGGATGACAAGTGGAGGTGCTAAATGACCTCGTGAATCTCGTACGCCACGCCCTCCGGCGTCACCAGGCCGACACCCACCGCAACGAGATCGTTGAGCCAGGCATAGCGGGCGTCGCCGGTCTCGAAGACCGGGCGGGTGCGGAAATAGAGCGCGGCGCGGTCGGCTGCGCTCAAGGTGCCACCGCGTGCGAACTGCTTCGGGCCCTCGGAATAGGGGCGGAAGATGCCGGTGTAGCTGACATAGATCTTGGCGCCGTCCTGCGTCTGCCAGGTGACGCGGGCATCGAGGCGCAGGACGTCGCGCGCCGCGTCGATCAGCGCCCAGTCGCCGCCGCCCGGAAGCACGGTGCCGTTCAGGCGCTCGCCCACGATATCGCCGCCGGTCACAACCGCGATCATGCGGCGGCCGAACGGCGCGGCACCGGTGTCGTGCTGCGGCCGGTCAAGCGTGGCGCGATAGAGGCAGAGCGGGCGAAGGCCTGGCGGCGTCATCGTCAGGCCGGCGCGGCATAGCGCGGCGGGCGCTTTTCCAGGAAGGCGTTCATCGCTTCCTCGAAATCGGGACCGCGGCCGCAGATCGCCTGGGCGCGCTCCTCGAGGTCGATCACCGCCGCGAGATCGTCGATCTTGAGCGAGGTGTTGAGCGTCTGCTTGGTCAGGCGCAGGCCGAGCGGCGCGGTGTGCAGCATCGGCGCGACGAATAGCGCCGCGGCGTCCTCCAGCCCGGCATCGGGGACGACGCGCGAGACGAGGCCGACCTGCAACGCGCGGGCCGCGTCGATGAAGGCGCCGGTGTACATGAGCTCCGTCGCGACGCCGAGGCCGACGATGCGCGGCAGGAAATAGGTGAGGCCCAATTCGCAGCCCGAGCGGCCCAGCGCCACGAACGCGTCGTTCATCCGGGCGCTCTCGCCTGCGATGCGGATGTCCGCCGCCAGCGCCAGCGCGAAGCCGCCGCCGCACGCCGGACCGTGCACCAGGGCGACGATGGGCTGCGGACAGGCGCGCATCAGCTTGACGATGTCGAACAGGTGATGCCCGGGGCGGAGGCGGCCGGCGCCCTCCGGCACGCGGTCGCCCGCGAGATGCTCCTTGATGTCGAGGCCGGCGCAGAAAGCGCGCCCGGCCCCGCGCAGCACGACGATGCGGACGCCATAATCCTGCTGGAGCCCTTCGAAATAGGCGCACAGCTCGCGCACCATGGTGCCGGTCAGCGTGTTGAGGCGGTCGGGGCGGTTGAGCGTTAGCCACTCGACCTCGCCGCGGCGTTCAACCTGGATGGTGACGGGCATGGCGGGATCCGCGCGGGCGGGCGGACGGCTGTTCAACGCACAGCCGCCCGCCCTACCGGTCTAGAGGTTCACTCCGAACCGGATGCCGACGGTCCGCGGCGGGTAGTAGACGAAGTTGTCCGGCTCCTGGATCTGCTGGCCGAGACTGATCGACTGCATGCCGTCATTGGAGATGACGTCCGCATTCTCGATGTTGTTCACGAAGGCCTCCGCCTTGTAGTGGCCGTTGGTCGACAGCCAGGTCAGGTGGAAATTGGTCAGCGTGTAAGGCTTCTGCTGCGAGGTGATGTAGTTGTCCGGCAGGAACTGGACCTTGCCGGAGACGAAGGTGTCGACCCGCGGCGTGATCGTGCCGATGGAGGTTTCGAAATTGTACTCGGCGCCGAAATCGATCGTGTAGGGCGGCGTCTGGTTCAGCGTGTTGCCGCGGAAATTGCACAGGACCGGCGCCGGGCCGCAGCCCGGCCCCGGCGCGCCGAAGCGCGTGTCGGTGGTGATGTAATTGCCGTAGGTGGCGCGGTTCACCGTGACCGTGGCGTTGAGGCGCAGATTGTCGACCGGCAGGGCGACGGCCTCGAATTCGAGCCCGTTCACCTGGGTGATGCCGTTGACGTTGTTGATGCCGGACTGCGTCGTGCTCTGCACGAAGACCTGCAGATGCGCGATCTCCTCGTGATAGGCGGCGACGTTGAGCTGCAGGCGGTCGTCGAAGAACTGCGACTTCACGCCGGCGTCGTAGGACCACATGCTCTCGGGGCCGTAGATATTGGCGAGGCCGATGATGTTGCCGCCCGAGAGATAGCCGCGCGAGGCCGAGGCATAGGCCATGACGTGGTCGCTGACCTGGTAGTTCAGGCCGGCCTTTCCGGTCCACTGTCCCCAGGTCTTGTCGAACGGCCCCGCGGTGACGCCGCAGGAGCCGCTGGGATTGCCCGGCCCGCCGCAGATCAGCGGCAACTGGTAGTCGAGATAGTTGTAGCCGTATTTGCGGTCGTAGCTGTAGCGCACGCCGGCCGTCAGGGTCAGCGGAATGCCCAGCGCGGTCTTCGCCAGGTCGTAGTCGATCTGCCCGAACGGCGCGAAGGATTGCGATTTCGAATAGCCGTGGCTGAGGAAGTTGTAGGTGTCGGATGCGACGTTCGCCGACGCGTCGTTCAGGCCGGTGTCGGAATAGGCGAAGTCTTCGTAGTTGTTGGACCAGAAGTAGTAGAGGCCGAAGATCCATTTGAGCGGCGAGCCGTCGTCGTTCGAGGCGAGACGCACCTCCTCCGAGATCTGGTGCTGGCGCAGGATCCAGCTCGAGCCCATCGCGAGCGGCGCGTCGGAGCCGTCGCCGTCGCTGGTCTGGCTGACATTGCTGGTGCTGTAGCCGGTGACCGAGGTCAGCGTCGCGAAGTCGAGATTCCAGTTGAGCGTGCCGCTGTAGAGCGTCAGGCGGTTATAGGCGTTCTCCGGATAGTCGTGGCAGAATTTGCGCGGGTCGAACTTCGCCTGGGTGCTGAAATCGCAGGGCGAGCCGGCCGGGATCGGATCGGTGCCTGTCATGTAGCGGGTCGGGGTCTCCCACCAGGCGGTGGCCGTCGCCGCCGCCGTGTTGTTCGAATTGGCGCTGGCTGAGAGCAGCAGGTTCAGGTTGGGCGAGAACTCCATATAGAGCTGGCCGCGCACCATCTGGAAGTCCTGGCCGTCCTGGGTGTGCGTGGCGCCCGGCGCGGTCGACAGGTTCTCCGCATAGGGGTTGTGCTGCGCCGAGACGCCGGTGACGCGGGCGTACATCTTGAAGTCGCCGTCGTCGATCAGCGGAGCGTTGACCCAGCCGCGGAAGGTGCGCTGGGCATAGTCGCCGACCAGCACGTCGAGACCGGCGCCCAGCGTGTCGCCCGGCTTGTTGGTGATCACGTTGATCGAGCCGCCGACCGAGTTGCGGCCGTAGAGCGTGCCCTGCGGGCCGCGCAGCACCTCGATGCGCTCGATGTCGTAGAACTCCGGGTCGACCGAGGTCGAGCGCTGCAGCGTGACGCCGTCGACGCTGTAGGCCACCGGCGAGTCGCCGCCCGGCGTGGTGTTCTGGCTGCCCAGACCGCGCATGGTGATGACGTTCTCGCCGCCGGTGACGCCGGCGCCGAAGCGCAGGGACGGCACCCGCTGGCCCAGTTCGTTGAAGCCGACGATGCCCTGGGAGTCGAGCGAACCGCCGTTGAGCGCGGTCAGCGCCACCGGAACGGTCTGGCTGTCCTCCGAACGTTTCTCGGCCGTCACCACGACGGTCTCCACCGTCGAGCCGCCGCCGGCGCCGGGATCGGCGGCAAGCGCGGGGATGGTCGTCAAAAGCAAGCAGAATGTGGCTGCGCCGCTTTTGAGCGCGGCCGTAAGGTCCATACGCATACGCTTCACTCCCCTTCGAATTTTTTTAAACCCGCCTCGCGAAGGCACCCCGCCAAGCCGGCCCTTTGGCGTTTATATAACAGGTGTTACAATATCTGACAAACGCTTTCTGGGCCATCGCACCCAAACGCGCCGCAACATCGCTTTCGCAAGTGCGAAGCCGTCGTTTTATAGAACGCGCGTTCGAAATAGATTGCCGGCGCACGGCAGCCCCGTTACAAGCGATTCAGGTTCGAACACGAGAGACGCAATGCGGCCCATAGATGCGGTGCGTGACATGCTGAAGAGCCTGGTCGGCGGGCCCGACACGCCCTTCATGGCGCGCCGCGCCCAGGCCGAGCAATTCGCCGCCGCCTTCGTCGCGCCGGACGACGTCGCGATCGCGCCCGGCACGCTGGGCGGCATCCCCGTCGAGTGGATCACGCCGTCGGGCGCGCATCCGGCGCGGACCTTTTTCCACCTGCATGGCGGCGGCTATGTGCTGGGCCATCCCGCCGGCTCGCGCCCGTTCACCACCGAATTCGCGCGGCTTGCGCATTGCAGCGTGGTCAGCATCGACTACCGGCTGGCGCCGGAGCATCCTTTCCCCGCAGCGGTCGACGACGCGCTGGCGGCCTATCGTGCGCTGCTTGCGGGCGGACGCGAAGCCGGCGATATCGCGGTCGGCGGCGAGTCGGCGGGCGGCGGCCTTGCCGTTGCGACCGTGCTCGCGGCACGCGATGCGGGCCTGCCGCTGCCCGCGTCGCTGGCGCTGATCAGCCCATGGACCGATATGCGCTGCGCGGCGGAGAGCTTCGACAGCAAGGCCGCGGTCGATCCGCTGCTGACACGGCGCAGCCTCAAGGAGATGGCGGATGCCTATATGGGCGCGGGCGATCCGGCGCAGCCCCTCGCCTCCCCGGCGCTTGGCGATCTCAAGGGCCTGCCGCCCATGCTGATCCATGTGGGCAGCGACGAGGTGCTGCTGGACGATGCCACGGCGCTGGCGGATGCGGCGCGAGCCGTCGGCGTCGACGCTACGCTCGAGATCTGGCCGGAGATGATCCATGTCTGGCACATGTTCCACCCGATGCTGCCCGAAGGCGCGGCGGCGCTGCGCCAGATGGCGGCTTACACCGTCGGAACATGGGATCGACAGGCGCGCGGAGAACGGACATGAGCCGACTGGACGGCAAGGTCGCCATCGTGACGGGCGGCGCCAGCGGCATCGGGCGCGCCTGCGCCCTCGCCCTGGCCGCCGAAGGCGCAGTGGTGATGATCGGCGACATCGACGAGACGGGCGGAGCCGAGACCCGCGATGCGATCGCCGCGGCCGGCGGCAGGGCCCATTTCCGTCCGCTGGACGTGGCGCGCGAAGACGATTGGAAGACGATCGTCGCGACGACGGCGCAGAAATTCGATGCGCTGCACATCCTCGTCAACAATGCCGCGATCTGCATCTCGCGGCCGCTGCTGGAGATGAGCTTCGAGAGCTGGCGGCGGCAGCTGGCGATCAATCTCGACGGGCTGTTCCTGGGCACCAAGGCGGCGCTGCCGCTGATGGAGAGATCCGGGGGCGGCTCGATCGTCAACATGTCGTCGGTCGCGGGCCTGCGCGGCGTGCCCGGCATGTCGGGCTACTGCGCCAGCAAGGGCGGGGTGCGGATGTTCACCAAGGCGGTGGCGCTGGAATGCGCCCAGGCGCGCAACAATGTCCGCGTCAATTCGGTGCATCCGGGCTCGATCGAGACGCCGATCTGGCTGAAGCTCGGCAATGACGGCGAGATGCCGGCTTCCGATGCGCGGCGCAATTCCGACGCGATGGCGGAGATCCGCGCCGCCGGCGCCGCGGCGACCCCGGTCGGCCATTCCGGCCTGCCCAGCGACATCGCGGCGGGCGTTGTGTTCCTCGCCGGCGACGAGTCGCGCTTCATCACCGGCACCGAACTCGTCATCGACGGCGGCGTGATGGCGGGCTAGAAGGCGCGCACACGCCGTCCGAGGTCCCCATGCCCAAGATCGTCGACCATGACGTCCGCCGCGACGACATCGCCCGCGCCGCTTTCCGCGTGATCCGCAAGAAGGGAGTCGCAAAGGCGACGATCCGAGACATCGCGCGGGAGACCGGTTCCTCGGTCGGCGCGGTGGTGCACTATATTCCGTCCAAAGACCATATCTTCCTGCAGGCCGCCGAATACTCGACCCTGGTCATCCGCGGCCGGATGGAGCGGGCGGAGCGCGACCATACGGGCATCGCGGCGCTGCGGCATGTGCTGTACGAAGGCCTGCCGGCCGACGACGACATGCTCGGGCACTGGAAGATATGGTTCGGGTTCTGGCAATTGTCGCAGACCAGCGAGCTGATCCGCGCGGCGACGCACGACCGCTATGCCGAATCCTATCGCCGCTACGGCCGGCTGATGAAGGCGGCGCAGAAGGCGGGCGACATCCGCCCCGACATCAAGATCGCCGACGCGACGGCGGCGCTGATCTGCCAGATGGACGGGATCGGCGTGCATGTGCTGGTCAGCGGCCGGGCGCCCACGGCGCGCAAGCTGCGGCAACAGATCGACGGCTGGATCGAGCGGATGCTGGGCACGGCCAAACGCGGCCGCGGCGACAATGTCGTGCCCTTCGGGGCGCGGCGGACGGCGCGCTGATGCAGCGCCGGTGTCGGTGGATCTTCCAGAGTCAGTTGTTTCCATATTGACGCAACCCACTCGGTGTCATGGCCCGAGTCCCCGTCCCTCGCATTGCGCGCGCCAGTGCGCATGCTCGCCGGGGATGACAGCGGAGCTTGTGGCTCTACTTCCCCGTCGGGCGCAGCCAGGATTCGATGAAGTGATCGATCAGCAAGCGCTGCTGCTGCGTCGTCGGCGGCTTGCCAGAGCGCAACACCTGGATCGCGATGCCGTCGGTCAGCGCGACCGCGGCGCGGGCGGCGGAGGGGACGTCGAGGTCGTCGGCAAGAGCGCCCGCCTGCTTGGCGCGATGGATCAGCCGGGTGCAGCGTTTCAGCCATTCCTCGTAGCGCAGATGCGTGACCTTGCGCACCGCCGCGTTGTGCACCGAGCGCTCCCAGAAGCCGAGGAAAAAGTTCCAGTTGCCGCGCTTGTCGGGATCGCTGGGCAGCGCGAGATAAAGCACGCCGCGCAGCGCCGCCAGCGGATCGGGCAGCGCCTCGACTTCCAGCATCCGGGCCCGCACGTCGCGGGCGGAATATTCCGAGGCTTCCACCAGCAGGTCGTCCATCGACCTGACGTAATGGACCAGCGCCCCGGTGGTGTAGCCGGCCTCCGCGGCGACGGCGCGGGCGGTCACGCCGGAGATCCCGTGCTTCTTGATCATGCGATAGGCGGCGGCGAGGAAGGCCTCGCGGCGCGCGGTCGGATCGACTTTCTTCGGCATTCCCCGCCTTTGCAAATCAGCGTGCTGACAGTGCCCAGATGGCGGCGCCGGTTCAACTCGTGAATTGTCGCGCCGCAGCAGAAACTTGCCGTTGCGCTTTTTGTAACGCTTGTTATATTTACGCCCAAGATCGTCCGTCGGCGGAACGAGACAAAAGGGGCGGGACATGGCGCGGGACTGGTTTCTGGAGCGGCTCTATCACACGGTCGTCAATGCGCGCGATCTCGACGAATCGGTCGCGTTCTACACGACGCTCGGCTTCGAGGTGCTGGACGACCGCCGGCATGTCGAGTGGCCCGATTTCGTCGCGACGATCTTCGGGATGAAGCGGGCCAAGGGCAGCGGCGTGCTGATGGTGCTGCCGAACGATCCGGGCGGGCCGATGATCGACCTGATCCATTGGAGCGAGCCGCGGGCGAAGACCGCCGCGATCCCGGTCGCCGAGGGCGAGGTGCCGCGCATCATCGCCTTCCGCGTCAAGAACGTGCGGCAGGCCTATGACGAGCTCACCGCGCAGGGCGTGCGCTTCACACGCGAACTCTTCACCCATCCCGAGCTCGGCATCGTCGGAAGCTGCTGCTGCTACGACCCGAACGGCAACCTGATCGAGCTCATCGAGCTCAATCCGGGGCAGCGTCACAGCAAGGCGAACGATGCCCTGCTGAAGAAGGCCTGACCCGGATGGCCGCGAAATCGAAGGCCGAGATGCAGGCGATCTTCCGCGAGGTCTCCAATTGGGGACGCTGGGGGGCGGAGGACGAGCGTGGCACCCTCAACTACCTGACGCCGGCGCGGACGGCGGCGGCGGCGAAGCTGGTCAGGACCGGCCGCACGATCAGCTGCGCGCGGAACTTCCCGGTGCAGCCGGGGCCGGAGAATCCGACGCCGGCACTGCACCACATCGTGGTCGGCGGCGACGATCCGTGTACCCACGGTATTCCGGGCATGGAGGTGTCGCTCGATTTCATCGGGATCGCCTATCACGGCCTCGCCTCCAGCCATATCGACGCGCTGTGCCACGTCTTCGTCGACGGCAAGATGTATAACGGCTTTCCCGCCACCGACGTCCGTTCGACGGGGGCGCGGCGCAACAGCATCATGGCGGCGCGCGACGGGCTGTGCGGCCGCGGCGTTCTGCTCGACATCCCGCGGCTGCGCGGTGCGGCCTATGTCGATCCCGCGTCGCCCGTCACGCCCGCAGAGCTGAGCGCCGCCGAAGAGCGCCAGGGCGTGCGCGTCGGCGAGGGCGACATCCTGCTGGTGATGGTCGGGCGCGATGCCTGGCGCGCGGCGAACACGCCCAACCCGGGCGAGGGACCGCCGCTGGCCGGGCTGTCGGAGGACTGCATCCCCTGGCTGTTCGAGCGGAAGATCTCCGTGCTCGCCTCCGACGCGGTGCACGATCCGACGCCCTCGCCGCAGCCGATCGAGGACTTCCCCATTCCGGTCCATATGTGCGGCCTGGTGTCGATGGGGCTGCATCTGCTCGACAATCTGCGCTTCGTGGAGCTGGCCGAAGCCTGCGCCGCCGAAACGCGCTGGGAATTCCTTTTCACCGTGGCGCCCCTGCGCGTCGAGCGCGGCACGGGCTCGCCCGTCAACCCCATCGCGATACTGTGACCATCATCAAGGAGTGCGTTGCGTGAAGTTCGATGTCTTCTGCGAAATCCAGCTGGCCAAGCCGTTTCCGCCCGACCATGAGCGGAAGCTGATCTTCGACACCATCGAAGAGGCGCGGGCCGCCGACAAGGCGGGCTTCGAGATCTGGTGGCAGGTCGAGCATCACGGCGCGCCCGAGTTCAGCTACAGCTCGGCGCCCGAGCTGATCCTCACCGCCATCGCGCTGAACACCCAACGCATGCATGTCGGCCACGCCGGCGTGCTGGCGCCGTTCCGCATCAACGGGCCGCTGCGGGTCGCCGAGCGCGCCGCGACGCTCGACATCCTGAGCGGCGGACGCTTCGAGCTCGGCCTCGCCAAGTCGGGCGGCAAGGAATGGGAGACCTTCGGCGTCGACCCCGAGACCGCGCGCGACGAGCTGCGCGAGGCGCTGCAGATGATCCCCAAGATGTGGACCGACGAGACCTTCAGCTGGAACAGCAAGATCTTCCAGATGCCCGAGCGCGAGGTCGTGCCGCGGCCGGTGCAGAAGCCGCATCCGCGCCTGTGGCAGACCGCAAGCAGCCCGGATTCGTTCCGCATGGCGGGCGAGCTGGGCGTCGGCGTGCTCGGCACCACGCTGCTGAGCCCGGTATCGTTCATGAAGGCGATGCTGGACGAATATGAAAAGGGCTTCGCGTCGCGCCAGGCCGCGGCCGGGCGCTTCCTCAATCATCAGAAGGGCGTCTTCACCTTCGTGCATGTCGCGGAATCGCGGAAGGAGGCGATCGCCAACGGCGCCGCCAAGGCCGCGCTGTGGTACGTCCATGCCGCGCCGATCGCCTTCAAGGTGCCGCGCTCGATCTGGTGGGACATGATCCGCGCCGGCCTCAGCCCGCATCTGGCGCGCAAATCGGCCAAGGAGATCGCGGCGCTCGAGGGCGCCGATCCGACCAGCCTGGAGATCGATGCCGACGAACTGCCGGTGATCGCGGTGCTCAAGCGCATGGCGCGCGGCGAGGACATCTCGAACGAGGAAGCCCATGAGGTGCTGGAAGGCCTCGACTCGGTGATCATCGGCGACCCCGAGCACTGCGCCAGGAAGGCGGCGCTCTATGCCGGCATCGGCGCCGACCGGCTGATGTGCCTGCTGCAGTTCGGCCGCATCCCGCACGAGGCGGTGCTGCGCAGCACGCGCCTGGCCGGAGAATATCTGATCCCGCAATTCGCCAAGCATCGCGCGAGCGCCGCCCAGGCGTGACGCATGGCGGAACGCCGGCGGCCCCGGCCGTTCAGCGTTCCGCCAGATGGCTGGCGACCAGCGCGTCGGCCGCGTCCAGCACGACCCGCGCCGGGCCGCCGGCCCCGAAGAGCTGGCCCGAGGCGTAGACGCCTTCGAACAGCAACATCAGCGCATCGCCGAGCCGGTCCGGCTCGCGCGCGCCCATCGCCGCGGCCAGTGCCGCGAGTCGGGCGCGGAACCGATTCTTGATGTCGCTCGCCACGATCCGCGCCGGATGCTTGCGGTCGGGGTATTCCACCGCTGCATTGGTGGTACCGCAGCCGCGATAGTCGCTCTTGCCCGCTTTTTGCTGGAGCTCCATGAGCCAGACGCGGAGCTGGCCCCGCGGATCGGCAGGGTTCGCGGCAACGGTCGCGTCGAAGCGCGCGATCCCCTCCTCGCCCATATGGCGCAGATAATCCGCCGCAAGCTCGTCTTTCGAGGGAAAACTGCGATAAAGGCTGGGTTTGGTGACGCCGGCGCGCGCCACGATCTCGTCGACGCCGACGGCGCGGATGCCCTGGCGATAGAAAAGATCGCGCGCGGATTCCCGGATGCGGTCGGCCGCGCGCTTGTGCGGCTTGGGAACCTTGCGGACGGACGGCACAGGCTTTCTTTTTGTCACAGCCCTTCGCCTTGACGGTGTTACCGAGCGGTACCTATATAGCGCCGCACAACGTACCGGTCGGTAACATAGGTCGGTACCCCTCTTGCCGCAAGCCGTCGGGGGACGGTCCGGCCTCGAGACGTTGCGCGACGCGGTTCGGCGCCTCGAACCGCACGGGGATAGCGCCGCCGGGCATCGGGTCCGGCGGAGAGTTCATTTCTGGAAGCCTCAAAGGCGTCTTTGCATGACCTGGATCGTCCGTGTAGCGCTGGAGAGACCCCTCACCTTCATCGTGATGGCGATCCTGATCGTCATCGTGGGTCCGCTGGCGGCGCTGTCGATGCCGACCGACATCTTCCCCGACATCAAGATCCCGGTGATCGGCGTCGCCTTCCAGTTCACCGGCCTGTCGCCCGACGAGATGGCCGGCCGCATCATCACGCCTTACGAGCGCGTGCTCACGACCACCGTCAACGACATCGAGCATATCGAGAGCACCTCGCTGCCGGGCATGGGGATCGAGAAGATCTATTTCCAGCCGGGCGTCGACATCCGCACCGCGACGGCGCAGGTCACCTCGATCTCGCAGACCGTGCTCAAGCAGATGCCGCCGGGCTCCACGCCGCCGCTGATCCTGAACTACAACGCCTCGACCGTGCCGATCCTGCAGCTCGCCTTCTCCGGCGACCACATGTCGGAGCAGCAGGTGCTCGACCTGGCGCAGAATTTCGTGCGGCCGGTGCTGTCGACGATCCCCGGCGCCGCGATCCCCTATTCCTATGGCGGCAAGGTGCGCCAGCTGCAGATCGACCTCGATTCGCAGGCCCTGCAGGCCAAGCAGCTTTCGGCGCAGGACGTGGAGAACGCCATCGCGGCGCAGAACCAGATCCTGCCAGCCGGCACGGTGAAGTTCGGCGCGACGCAGTACACCGTCAAGCTGAACGACGCGCCGGAGACGATCGAGGACCTCAACAACATCCCGATCAAGACGATGAACGGCGCGACGGTCTATATCCGCGACGTCGGGCATGTGCGCGACGGCAACCCGCCGCAGCAGAGCATCGTGCATGTCGACGGCGCGCGCGCCGTGCTGACCACCATCCTCAAGACCGGCTCGGCCTCGACCCTCGACATCGTGCAGGGCGTCAAGGACCTGCTGCCCAAGATCGCCGCGACGCTGCCGCCGGCTTTCAAGGTCAACCTGCTCAACGACCAGTCGGTGTTCGTGAAGGCCGCGATCTCCGGCGTGGTGCGCGAAGGCATCATCGCCGCCGCGCTGACCAGCCTGATGATCCTGCTCTTCCTCGGCAGCTGGCGCTCGACCGTGATCATCGCGATCTCGATCCCGCTGGCGATCCTCTGCGCCCTGGCGGGGCTGTGGTATTACGGCCAGACGCTCAACATCATGACGCTGGGCGGCCTGGCGCTGGCGGTCGGCATCCTGGTCGACGACGCGACGGTGACGATCGAGAACATCAACTGGCATCTCGAGCACGGCAAGGACGTCAAGACCGCGATCCTCGACGGCGCGCAGCAGATCGTGCAGCCCGCCTTCGTCTCGCTGCTCTGCATCTGCATCGTGTTCGTGCCGATGTTCGCGCTGAAAGGCGTCGCCGGATTCCTGTTCGTGCCGATGGCCGAGGCGGTGGTGTTCGCGATGATCGCGTCCTTCATCCTGTCGCGCACCCTGGTGCCGACCATGGCGATGTACTTGCTGCAGCCGCATAGCGACGCGGCGCATGCGGCGGCGCTCGGCAACAATGCGTTTTCCCGCTTCCAGCGCGGCTTCGAGACGCGGTTCGATCGCTTCCGCGAGGGCTACCGCAACCTGCTGGCGATGGCGCTGGCCAATGCCAGGATCTTCGTCATCGGCTTCCTCGGCTTCGTGCTGGTGTCGTTCGTGCTCTACCCGTTCCTGGGCTCGAACTTCTTCCCGTCGGTCGATGCGGGCCAGATCACGCTGCATGTCCGCCCGCCGGTCGGCACGCGCATCGAGCATGCCGCGGCGATGTTCGGCGACATCGAACGCGAGATCCGCAGGACGATCCCGCCGAGCGAGCTGTCGTCGATCGTCGACAATATCGGCCTGCCCACCAGCTCGATCAACACGGTCTACAACAATTCCGGCCTGATCGGTTACCAGGACGGCGACATCTATGTGACGCTGAACGGCAATCACCACGCCACCGCGGACTATGTGCGGCGGCTGCGCGAGAAACTGCCGGTGCAATTCCCCGGCACGACCTTCTCCTTCCTGCCCGCCGACATCATCAGCCAGATCCTGAACTTCGGCGCGCCGGCGCCGATCGACCTGCAGATCGCGGGGCCGAAGCTCGACAAGGACAGCGGCTATGCGCTGATGCTGCTGGGCAAGCTGCGCGGCATCCGCGGCCTGGCCGATGCGCGCATGCAGCAATCCTTCCGCAATCCGCAGCTGCGGGTCGACGTCGACCGCTCGCGCATGGCGCAGCTCGGCCTGACCGAGCGCGACGTGACCAACAGCGTGGTCACCTCGCTGGCGGGCAGCTCGCAGACCGCGCCGACCTTCTGGCTCAATCCGCAGACCGGCGTGTCCTATCCGATCGTGGCGCAGACGCCCGAATACCAGGTGAGCAGCCTGGCGGCGCTGCAGAACGTGCCGGTGACCGGCAGCTCCGGCGGGCTGCAGATCCTGGGCGGCCTGGGCAAGATCAGCCGCGAGCAATCCAATGCCGTGGTCTCGCACTATAACGTGCAGCCGACGATCGACCTCTATGCGACGACGCAGGACCGCGACCTGGGCGGCGTGACGAGCGACGTGCGGGCGCTGATCGCGGCGACGGCGAAGGACCTGCCCAAGGGCGTGACGGTCAACTTGCGCGGCCAGGCCGTGACGATGGACGCGGCGTTCACCGGCCTGTCCTATGGACTGCTCGCGGCCATCGTGCTGATCTATCTGCTGATCGTGGTGAACTTCCAGTCCTGGCTCGACCCTTTCGTGATCGTCACCGCCCTGCCCGCGGCGCTGGCCGGCATCCTGTGGATGCTGTTCGGCACCGGCACGACGCTGTCGGTGCCGGCGCTGACCGGCGCGATCATGTGCATGGGCGTCGCGACAGCGAACTCGATCCTGGTGGTGAGCTTCGCGCGCGAGCGCCTCGATGCCACCGGAGACGCCGCGCTGGCGGCGATCGAGGCCGGCGTCACCCGCTTTCGCCCGGTGCTGATGACGGCGCTCGCCATGGTCATCGGCATGGCGCCGATGGCGCTGGGCCTGGGCGAAGGCGGCGAGCAGAATGCGCCGCTGGGCCGCGCGGTGATCGGCGGCCTCGTTTTCGCGACCTGTGCGACGCTGATCTTCGTGCCGGTCGTGTTCAGCATCGTTCACGGCCGCAAGGCCGCCAAGACAAGCGGCGACGCGCATCCCAGCGCGCCGCCGGCCGGAGACCCTGCCTATGCCTGAGGATCGCAATCTGCTCGGCTATGTTCCGCCGCGGCGCCTGAAGCTCGTCGGCATCGTCGCCGCCGTCGTCGCGGTGCTGATCGTGGTCGTGGGCCTCGTCACGCGGGTGACGGCGAGCCGCCAGGTCGATGTGTGGACGCAGGCCAACGCGCTGCCCACCGTCAGCGTGATCAATCTTGCGGTCAACGAGAAGGGCAATCTCGTCCTGCCCGGCAATGTTCAGGCCTTCAACAGCGCGCAGCTCTATGCCCGGGTCAGCGGCTACCTGAAGAAATGGTACGTCGACATCGGCGCCAAGGTGAAGGCCGGGCAGCTGCTCGCCGAGATCGACGTTCCGGACCAGGATGCGCAGCTTGCGCAGGCACGGGCCGATCTCAACACCGCGATCGCCAACCAGAAGCTCTCGGCCGAGACGGCCAAGCGCTGGAACATGCTGGCCAAGCTGAACGCCGTGGCGCCGCAGGACGTGGACGAGAAGAACGCCGACCTCGCCGCCAAGACCGCAGCGGTCGCCTCGGCCCGCTCCAATGTGGACCGCTTGGCCGACCTGACGAAGTTCAAGAGCATCACCGCGCCGTTCGACGGCACGGTGACCAGCCGCGGCGTCGACGTCGGCGCGCTGGTCACGGTCGGCACGGGCACGGTCGGCGCCACGCCGCTCTTCACCGTCGCCGACGACAGCAAGGTGCGCATCTATGTGAACGTGCCGCAGAACTACACCACCCAGATCAAGCCCGGCATGACGGCGAGCTTCACCGTGCCGCAGCATCCCGGGCAGGTCTTCACCGCGACGCTGGCCGCCAATGCCGAGTCGGTGAACACCCAGACCGGGACGGTGCTGATCCAGCTGCTGGCCGACAATTCGCAGAACCTGCTCAATCCGGGCGACTACACGCAGGTGACGTTCAACCTGCCGGCGAGCCTCGACGCCATCCGGCTTCCGGCCAGCGCGTTGATCTTCGGCGACAACGGCACGGCGGTCGCGGTGGTCGGTCCGAAGAACCGCGTCGTGGTGAAGCCCGTGACGATCCTGCGCGACTTCGGCACCGCGGTGGAGATCGCCGGCAGCCTGACGCACCGGGACCGCGTGATCGACAATCCGCCCGACTCGCTGCGTGCGGGCGACGAAGTGCGGCCGGCGGCGCAGGGGTCCTAAGCTTTTTTTCCCGGCAGGCGCCGCGGTTGAGACCCGACGGCGGGCGAGGCATCCTGCTCGAGCCTTGGCGCGAGCGATTATGATTGAATATGACGTTTTCTGGCCTATAATGCCCGAAAAGCAATGCGGCCCGGGACACGGACGCAATATATAAGGTGAGGGATGCCGGAGAGCCTTGTCCGCGGTGCGGAGTCGCCACCGCTTCTCGAATGCACGATCGGCGACGCATTGGCGGCGACCATCGCCCGGGCGCCGGAGCGCGAGGCGCTGGTGTCGCGCCATCAAGGCATCCGCTGGTCCTATGCCGAATTCGGCCGGCGGGTGGATGAACTCGCGGCGGGATTCCTGGCCCTGGGCCTGGCGCGCGGCGACCGGGTCGGCATCTGGGCGCCCAATTGCGCCGAATGGGTGCTGACGCAATTCGCGACGGCGAAGGCGGGGCTCGTGCTGGTCACGATCAATCCGGCCTATCGCCTGTCGGAAGTCGAATACACGCTGAACAAGGTGGGGGTCGCGGCGCTGCTCTGCGCCGACCGCTTCAAGACCAGCGACTATACCGGGATGATCGAGGCGCTGGCGCCGGAGATCGCCGCCTGTGCGCCGGGCGCGTTGCGGGCCGAGCGGCTGCCGGCGCTGAAGAGCGTCATCCGGATCGACGGGGAGGTGCGGCCGGGCTGGTTCGCCTTCGACGCCATCTCGGCCCTGGCGACGCCGGCGAGCCGCGCCGCACTGGGCGAGATCGCGCCGCAGCTCGACGCCAACGATCCGATCAACATCCAGTTCACCAGCGGAACGACCGGCCTGCCGAAAGGCGCCACGCTCTCCCACCGCAACATCCTCAACAACGGGTACTTCACCGGGCTGCGCATGGCGCTGGGGCCGGAAGACCGGCTGTGCATCCCCGTGCCGCTCTATCATTGCTTCGGCATGGTGCTGGGGACGCTGGCCTGCGTCGCCCATGGCGCGGCGATGGTCTTCCCCGCGGCGGGGTTCGATCCGCTGTCGGTCCTGGAGACCGTGGCGGCCGAACGCTGCACCGCGCTGCACGGCGTGCCGACGATGTTCATCGCCGAGCTCGAGCATCCGCGCTTCGCGGAATTCGACCTCTCGAGCCTGCGCACCGGGATCATGGCGGGCGCGCCCTGCCCCGTCGAGATCATGCGCCGGGTGATCGACAAGATGCACATGCGCGCGATCACCATTGCCTATGGCATGACGGAGACCAGCCCGGTCAGCTTCCAGAGCACGCCGGACGATCCCGTGGAGCGCCGCGTCTCGACCGTCGGCCGCGTCCTGCCGCATATCGCGGTGAAGATCGTCGACGAGACGGGCCGGATCGTGGCGCCCGGCGCGCGCGGCGAGCTGTGCACGAGAGGCTATTCCGTGATGCTCGGCTATTGGGACGAGCCGGAGAAGACCGCCGAGGCGATCGATGCCGAGGGCTGGATGCACAGCGGCGATCTCGCGGTGATCGACGCGGCCGGCTATTGCAACATCGTCGGCCGGCTCAAGGACATGGTGATCCGCGGCGGCGAGAACATCTATCCGCGTGAGGTCGAGGAATTCCTCTTCCGCCACCCGAAGATCGAGGACGTGCAGATCGTCGGCGTGCCGGATGCGAAATACGGCGAGGAATTGTGCGCCTGGATAAGGCTGCGCCAGGGCGAGCAGGCCGACGCGGAGGAGATCGTCGCCTTCTGCCGCGGCCAGATCGCGCACTACAAGGTGCCGCGCTACATCCGCTTCGTCGACGAATTCCCGATGACCGTCACCGGCAAGATCCAGAAATTCGTCATCCGCAACACGATGATCGAAGAACTCGCGCTCAGCGAAGCCAAGACCGCCTGAAGGCGGCGACGACGCTTTTCCACAGTATCACCCCAAGGAGGACATTCCGTGCATCGGACCATGAACATACGGGCGTGCCGACCGGCTCTCGTCGGCCTGGCGGCGCTTTTCGCGTTGTCTTTCGCTTCGGCGGCGCAGGCCTCGCCCTGCGAGGACCTGACGAATTTCGTCCTGAAGGACGGCAAGATCACCGCGGCGACCGTCGTCGCGAAGGACGCGGCGGTGCCGCTGCCCGGCCTGCCGCTGTCGCTGCCGGCGCCGGCCGGGTTCTGCCGGGTCCAGGTCACGCTCACCCCCACGCCGGATTCGTCCATCCTCGCGGAGGTCTGGCTGCCGGACGCGTCGGCGTGGAACGAGAAATTCCTCGGCAGCGGCAATGGCGGCTTCGGCGGCTCGATCGGCGGACCGATGCTCGACATGCGCATGGCGCTGACGCGCGGCTATGCGGCGGCGGGCGACGATCTCGGCCATGAGACGCCGTTCCCCAAGATCGATGCGAGCTGGGCGATCGGCCATCCCGAGAAGGTGAAGGATTTCGCCTATCGCGCCGACCATGTCACGGCCGTCGCGGCCAAGGCGATCATCGCGGCCTACTACGGCAAGCCGCCCAAGCTGTCCTATTTCCGCGGCTGCTCGAACGGCGGGCATGAGGCGATGATGGAAGCGATCCGCTATCCGGAGGATTATGACGGCATCATCGCCGGCGCGCCCGCCAATTCCTGGACGCATCTGATGGCCAATTTCCTGTGGAACGAGCAGGCGCTCACCGCGACGCCGGAGAGCCGTATTCCCGACGCCAAGCTCACGGTCATCCAGAACGCGGTACTCGCGCAGTGCGACGAACGCGACGGGGTCAAGGACAACATCATCAACGAGCCGGCGGCCTGCCGCTTCGATCCCAAGGTTCTGCTGTGCAAGTCGGGCGACGGGCCGGACTGCCTGACCAGGGCGCAGCTCGACGCGCTGCTGAAGATCTACAGCGGCCCGATCGATCCCAAGACGCACAAGTCGCTTTATCCGGGCTTTCCGGCGGGCGGCGAAGGCCTGGCGAAGAACTGGACGCAGTGGATCACTTCGCCCCAGGCGTCGCAGGCGCAGTTCGCCAACCAGTTCTACGGCACGATCGTGAAGGGCGATCCCAACTGGGACTATCGGACCTTCGACTTCGCCAAGGACCTGGCGCAGGCGGATGCGCAGATCGGGCCGATCATCAATTCGAACGATCCCGATCTCAGCGCCTTCGCCGCGCATGGCGGCAAGCTGATCCTGTTCCAGGGCTGGGACGATGCCGCGGTCACGGCCTATGGCACCATCCAGTATTACGAGAACATCGAGAAGACGATGGGCAAGGCGAAAGCCGAAGGCTTCGTCCGCCTGTTCGTCGCGCCGGGCATGATGCATTGCGGCGACGGGCCGGGGCCCAGCAGCCTCGACTGCATCGGCGCGCTGGAGCAGTGGCGCGAGCAGGGCGTGGCGCCGGCCCAGGTCGCGGCGGCGCGCTACGGCAATGCGATGCTCGTGCTGGCCGGCCTGCCGGCCGGCGAGCCGCTGTCGACGCGGCCGATCTGCGCCTATCCGCAGGTCGCGCATTGGACGGGCACGGGTTCGCCGGACCAGGCCGCAAACTACGTCTGCCAGGCACCGACGCCGGTGCACGAGACGCGGTGAGCGCGCGACGCGCGTTGTAAAAGAAAAGGGCGAAGCGGATGCCGCTTCGCCCTTTTTCATTTGAAGCGCGAGCCGGCGCATCCTTCGACGGGCTCAGGATGAGGTCCGTGCTCGATCCTCGGGCCATGACACCCATTCTCATATTGAGTCCGGGCCCTACCGCGTCTGCAGCACCCGGACCGGGCCCAGCAGGCCCGATGGCCGCAACGGCGCATTGGGCTCGTAGGTCGGGATCGTCGTGAAGGTGTATTTCTGCTTCGCGTCGGGCTGGGCGTCGCCGATCAGGCGATTGACCCAGAGATTGGCGACCTTCACCTGCAGCACATTCGCGCCCGGCCGCGCCGCGGCCGTGATGTCGAGCGTATAGGGCGGATTCCACAAGGTCGCGAGGACGTGGCCGTTGAGGCTCACCTCGGCAACCTCGTGCAGGTCGCCGAGGTCGAGCGTCAACCGCGCGCCGTTACGCGACGGCGGCAGGACGAAGCTCTTGGTGTAGGTGCCGATGCCGGAGAAGTAGCGCACGCCGGGATCGCTATCGTCGCTCCAGGATGTCAGCGCGGTCTGCGTCACGCGTGCCGGCGCGCCGCGGCCGGGCTGGAAGGCGATGGTCCAGGGGCCGGAGAGCGTCGCGACCGGCTCCGCCGACGGCGCATGGTCTTCGCGCGCAAGGGCAGCCGTCTGCTTGCGGAACAGAACGAAGGTCGAGCCGTAGTCGCCGAGCGAGAGCGGCACTTCGGTGCGGCCGTCGACGATGCGATAGGCGGCCGGCGTCACCTTGCCGGTGACCGCGTTCCACAACTCGGGCGCGAAGCCGGCGACGCGGAAGGTCGCGGTGATCTTCTCCGGCCGGTTCAGGCGGTTGGTGAGGAAGTAGAGATCGCCCTGCGGCAGCTTGCGATGGATCGCGAGGAGCTCGGTGTCGGCTTCCGGCCTGGTGTAGGCGAAATCCGGCGCCAGGTTCAGCGTCGCGAGCGCGCTTTCGAGTGTTCCGGCGGAGATCACGCGGCCCTTGCCGAAGCTGCGGTCGCCTTCGCTGCCGCCGAACAGCTCGTCGGCGACGGCGGCGAACTGCGCCGCATCGTCGGCAAGGCTCGGCGAGGCCAGCGGCCGGTGCCCGACCAGCACCACGCCTTGCGCGACAAGATCGCGGACGCGACGCAGCGTGGGCAGCGTCATGTAGCGGCTCGAACCGCCGAGATAAAGCACGCGATAATGCATGCCGGTGCGCGTGACGAGGTCATGGCCGTCTACGGCCGCCTCTTCGCGCAGCACGGTGGAATTGACGAAGTCGAAGCCGTAGCCCTGCGGGACGTCGATGTCCTTCTCGCCGAACAGGCCGGTGATCGGCGCCTCCTCGCCGTAGAAATAGGCGATGTCGGCGGCGTAATGACCCTGCTGCAGCAGATAGGAGCAGCGCGCCATGTAGCTGACCCAGGGCTGCGCGTAGTCGGCCCAGTTCTCGAGGCGGTTGAAGAACTGCCCGAAGATGAAGAGCGACAGGCCCGGCGGCTTGTCGACCGGCTGGTGCACCGACGTGTGCACAACGATGCGGTTGACGCCGAGCGCGAATTCCAGGTCGACGATCGGCTTGAGCTGGCGCGGCGCATAGGCCCAGGGCTGCACCGCAGACGTCAGCGACTCGGCGGCGACGAGGTTCTGCCCATAGATGTGCGAGACCGAGGCCGCGCCGCGGATGTCGGCGACGTAGGTCGGGAAAGGCTCGCGGCGGGCGCCATAGGTCCACATCGCCGCCATCGGGATCGCCGCATATTGGCGCATCTCCATGTCGTCGCCGAAGGTCGGACGGTGATCCTCCAGCGCCTCCGTGTAGTTGGTGAGCCCTTGCGCGTGCGCCAGCGCCGCGATCTCGCCGTAATGGTTCGTCGCGAGGAGCTGGTTGATGGTGCGGCGGAAATCCCACAGGAACTTGTCGCTCGCCGCCGGGCTGTCGATGACGACGCCGGTCAGCACCGGAAGCCAGGGCGTCGGATCGTAGCCGCGCAACTGCTTGAAGTCGGCGACGAGGGATTCGGTCCAGTTCTGGGCTCCGATCTCGGTGCTGTCGACGGTCAGCGCGGTCACGCCGCGATGGCCGAACAGATCGGGTCCGGTCGTCTTCTTGTAAAGATCGAAATAGCCCTGCATGTAATCGCGCACGTGATCGCGGTTGAGCTTGTCGACCTCCAGGCCCGTGGCTTCGGCCGGGGCCGGATGGTTCTCGGTGCCGAGCGGCGAATAACCCAGCCGCAACACGACCCAATGGCCGGGCGGCGGCGTCCAGTCGAGCGTGCCGTCCGCCGTCATGCGATCGGTGAGCACGACGACGCCGGAGGACGGCACCGCGGTGTCTTTTGCCGCGTCCGGAGACGCGACGGCGTAGTAATCCTGCACGATGCCGAAGCCCGCTTTCGCCTCGGCCTCGTTGACCGTCGCTTCGGTGTGCAGCACCAATTCATGAAGATGGAATCGCAATGGCGCCGGTGGCGGCACGAGCATCGCGATCAGGGCGCGCGCGGCGGCGCCGGGCGCGAAATTGGTGAAGATGCCCGGCGGAATCGGCGACGGCGCAGGCGAGAGGGTGACGCGGAAGTGCCGCGCCGTCACCGGCGCGAAAGCGAGCGTGTGCTGGGGCACTTTCGCGGTCGGGATATCGACGATGTGGCGCCATGCCTTGCCGTCGTCGCTCGCTTCGAGCACCGCGTCGACGCCGGGCGCGCCCTCGGCGGAAGCGGCGAGCGTGATGGCCTGGATCTGTACCGGTTTGGCATAGTCGAGGCGGGCCCAGACCTGCTTGCCGCCCTCCGCCGGCACCAGCGCGGGACCGTCGGTGAGATCGCCGTCGCTCAGCGATGCGGGATCGAGTGCGCCGCTGCTCGACACGGCCTGCGCAATCGGCGCGGGCGCCGCCGCGACGCGATAGGCCACGACGGCGCTGTCGCGATAGAACGTCAGCCCGGCGGTCTTCGGCTTGGGATCGAGCACGCCAACCACCATCGGCGCGTTCTGGATCGGGCCGCTATTGCCGGGCGGCTGCGGCAGGACGCCATGGAACGGCTTGCCGCCGTCGAGCGCGGTCGCGCTCCACACCAGCTTCTTCATCGCGTCCTGCGGCGTGACCCAGGGCGCGCCCGTCTCGCTCCAGCCGGGCGAGGAGTCGATGGACATCTCCAGGCCCATCTTGTCGGCGAGGCCGGCGGTGTAGCGGAACGCGTCCTGCCATTCCGGCGTCATGTAGATGAGCCGCTTGTCGACGACCTGCGGCGTCGCGAGGGAGGCGTCGATGGCGTTGATGCCGCCGATGCCGACGCGGCGCATCCATTCGAGATCCTTGCGGATGCCGTCCTTGGAAACGTTGCCGTTCATCCAGTGCCACCAGACGCGCGGCTTGGCCGATTGCGGCGGCGCTTCGAAGCCTTGCAACAGCGGATCGGCGGGCGCGGCCGCGACGGAAGCGGCATGGTCGCCCCAAACGGCCATGCCCGCGGTCAGCGCGGCCGCGGCCACGCCCATGAGCAAAATCCTGCGAGGCCGCATCGTTCAATCCTCCCGAGATCGTCGCGTGCAACACGTCTTGTTCGGCAAAAGAACATCCCGGCGGTTGCCGCCCGGATGTTCCATTTCTTGCCGGCGCGGGGGCACGGATGCCCCGTGGCTCTTCAGAAGCTCTTCGCCACGCGGATGCCGAACTGGGCCGGCGCGCCCGGCATCGCGAGATTGCCGAGCAATTGCAGCGTCGCATAGTGCAGATCGAAGATATTGGTGCCGTAAGCCGTGATTTCCCAGTGGTCGACGGCATCATAGGTGATCTGCGCGTTGACGATATTCTGGGCCATCAGGCGGTCGCCGGGGCTGACTTCGAACGCGTTCGCCCAGCGCGAGCCGGCCAGACCGTAATCCAGGCGCGGCGTGAGCGTCTGGTCCTCGCCGAGATCGAAGGCGTACTGGACGCCGAACTGGGCCGTCCAATGCGGCGCATTGGGCAGCATGCGGCCGGTGAGGTCCTGCGGCGTATGCGTCGGATCGCGCGAGTCGATGCCGATGAAGTCGCCGAGCGCCGTGTCGAGATACGAGCCGCCCATGTCGAGCGAGAAGCCGCCGAACACGGCCTGGATCTGCGCCTCGATGCCCTTCAGGTTCGTGACGCCGGTGGCGTTGTAGGTCTCGCCGGCGCCGGCACCGCCGCCCGCCGTCGGCACGAAGAGCGGAAGCTGGAAGTTCTTGTATTCGTCGTAGAAGCCGCCGAGCTGCGTCAAAACGTGGCCGTCGAAGAACTTGCCCTTCCAGCCGAGTTCATAGTCCGTGACGTTCTCCGCCTGGAACACCGTCCCGTCGCCGTTGATGCCGCCGCCCTTGTGGCCGGTCGCGACGAAGGCATAGAGGAAGTTGTTCTCGTCCAGATTGTAGTCGAGGTCGACCTTGCCGGTCAGCCGCGAGTCGCGCTGGATCTCGCCGTTGACCGCCTGTGCCTGGATGGGTGCTCCGAAGAAGAGCGCATAGGCAAGGGCGTCGAGCTTGAAGCTCGTCTCCGAATAGCGCGCGCCGACCTGCAGCTTCAGTGCATCGGTGATCTGATAGCTGGCCTGGGCGAAGATGCCCCAGCTCTGCCGGATCGCCTTGTCCTGGACCGACGAAATCGCCAATCCGGTGGTCGTGGTGCCGCCCGGCGCCAGCGACAGGACGAAGGTCGGGACGTTCAGGACGTCGTCCTGGTAGACGCCGCCGACCACCCAGGTCAGCGGGCCGCTGTCCGGCGAGACGAGGTTGACCTCTTCCGAAATCGTCTGGTCCTTGGCGACGGCGTCGAAAATCTCGGCCAGCGCCGGGTTCGCGGTGCCGTCGGCGTCCAGGTCGTAGGACAGCCGGCCATATTGATAGCCGGAGATCGACTTCAGCGTGATGCCGTTGTCGAATTTGTAGTCGAGATGCAGCACGCCGCGGACCTGCTGCTCGACGCCCTGGAGATGCGCGTCGGAGGCGACGTTGAAGATGTTCTTGGTCGAGCCGTTGAACGGGCCGGCCGGCGAGCCGCCGTGGTCGATATAATTGTAGTCCACCTTGAACTCGGCCTTGAAGGCGTCGGTGGGCTGCCACAGCGCGCTGACGCGGGCGTTGGTCGTATGCAGGTTGCCGGGATTGCCGGTGTAAGGCCCGGACATCTTGAAGAAGGTGTCGCGGTTCTCCTCGTCGGTCGCGATGCGGATGGCGAAATCGTCCGTCAACGGAATGTTCATCGCGGCGCGCAGGCGCACGTCGTTGTAGCTGCCATATTGCAGCTCGCCATAGCCGCTATAGCCGGCGTCGAGGCTGGCGCCCGTCTCGTTGATGAAGATCGCGCCGCCGGTGGCGTTCTGGCCGGCGAAGGTGCCCTGCGGGCCGCGCAGCACTTCGATGCTGGAGATGTCGTAGTAGGGCTCGTCCGAGATGAAGCCGTTCGGCGTGGTCGAGACGCCGTCGCGATAGATCAGGACGCCGGAGGAATCCTGCGCGCCGCCGTCGCTCTTGCCGATGCCGCGGATGTTGATGAGGGAGTTCTCGCCCGAGCTCTGGACGGTCAGCGAGGGGGTCGCGAAAGCGAGGGAGTCGACGGTGTTGATGTTGCGGACCTTCAGGTCCTCGCCCGACAGCACCTTGGCCGCGATGGCCGTGGTCTGGAGGTCGGTGGCGCGCCGCTCGGCGGTCACGACGACCGTTTCGACCGTGGTGACGCTTTGCGCCAGCGCGGGACCGGTCGTGACGAGCGCGAGCACGCCCAAAGCGACGCCCTGCATCCAATAGGCCGTCGTACGCCGGACATGCTCATGACTGCGATGGTTCACCAGTGACCTCCCCTTCGTTTCCTCGCCCCGGATGAACCGGATGCGCGCGTTTGCTTGTTATTGCGCACACTTTCGCAAAATCGACAAAATTGTCAAGTTTCCAACCATCTTCAATCATAATCGATAGCCCGTGTGACTTTCGCGCCACCCCGGCGCGGCGACGAACCCGCCGCGCCGTCGGCCATGTCAGGGTTTGGCGGCTATGAGATGGGCTTTCCAGAAGCGCCGGATTTCCGCATAGGCCGCCTTCTGCTCGGGCGTTCCGGCCATGTAGCCCTGAAAGACATGCGGCATGCCTTCATAGACATCGAGGATCGCCGGCACGCCGCCCGCCTTGACCGCCTGATAGAGACGAACGGAATCGCTCAGCAGCAGCTCCTTGGTGCCGACCTGGATCAGCACCGGCGGGAAGCCTTTCGAGAAATCGCCATAGACCGGCGAGACATAGGGATTGTTCCAGTCTTCCGGCGGGGCGTAAGCCTTGAGGCCCGGCCAGATCGGGCCGATATCGAGCACCGGATCGGCGAGCCGCAGCGTCGTCTCGGTGTCGCCGTCCAGATGCAGATCGGCGCAAGGCGACATCAGCAGCATCGCGCCCGGCATGGGCAGGCCCTGGTCGCGCGCCTTGAGCATGCTGCCCGGAACGATATTGGCGCCGGCCGACTCGCCGAAGATGCCGATGTTCTGCGGCTTGTAGCCCTTGGCGAGCACAGCCTTGTAGACCGCGACGACCTGGTCGGTGACGAGCGGCCAGCGGCCCCGCGGCGCGGTGGTGTAGTCGACCGAGACGATGCGCCGCCCGGTCTGGATCGCCATCGCGGCGTCGGCCCCTGCCGTGGAGCGCGCCGAGCCGAGGATCCAGCCGCCGCCATGGACGCGGATGAGGATCGTGCCGTCGTCGACATAGTTCGGCGGCTCGGTCGTCAGCACGCCGACGCCGCCGAGCTGCGAATAGACGGACGAGACGCCGAGCGCCTTCACCTCGGCCGCGGCGCGCGGCAGGCCGGCCGCTTCCATCTGGTCGTGCAGCGCGATGAGGTCGGCATCGGTCTTGAGAGAAGGAAAGTTCGCCATGGCCGCGGCGGCGCCAGGCGCGAATTTCTCCAGGATGGCGCGCGCCTGCGGGGAAACGGAATCGGGAATGAAGGTCCGGAAACCGGTCGCCGGCAGCTGCGGATCGGCCGCCGATGCCGCGCCCGCCAGAACCGCCATGCCGGCCGCGAGGCCGAGGAACATCCGCTTGCTGGAACGCATCACGCTGTCACTCCCTAGGTTTGTCTTGACGCTTGCCGCTAAAGCCAGGCGAAGAACCGCGCGACGGTGTCCGCCGCGCGGAGGTAGAAGATCAGCCAGCCGATCTTGCCCTCGTAATAGTCGAGCTGTTTCTTCATCACGCCGGCCTGCACCGTCGTGCGGTCCTGGCCGAAGACCATCCAGCGGTCGTCCGCGGCGCTATAGGTGGGCCAAGGCGCGGCGCCGGCCGTGTTCGGCGCACCGGAGCGCGCGAAGGCGACCCAGCGGGCATGCATCTGGTCCGCCAATTGCGTATCGCCCGGCGTCGGGCGCGAGACTTCGTCCGGCTCGCGGCCGAGCGTCTTGAACACGTAAAAGATCTCCGCACCGTGGTGGGCGCGCGCCCGCGTCGGCCGGTAGGATTCGGTCACGTGCTCGAAGCGGTAGAGATAGGCCGAGGTCGGCCAGTGCGCCGCGACCCAGCGGGCCGGCGCCGTCGCGAGCATGTCGCGGAACTGGAGCCGCGCCGCCGTCTCGCGGTCGAGCTTGGCGCCGTAGAGATCGCGCAGCTTGGCGAGCGTATCGTCGTCGACACCGGCGACCGCCTTGGCGATGCCGCGATCGATCAGGGAATCCTCGCCGTCGTTGATCCCGATCATCAGCGGCACCGGCGCGACGCGGCCCGCCGCGATCGCGACCGTGATGCCCGAGGGAACGAGGGCAGGATCGGGCTCCGCCGCGACGTCGCCGGCGACACGCGTGAAGGCTGCGGCCGGAAGCGCGCGCAGCTTGTCGAGCGTCGCGCCGGGCGGCGCGCCCGCCGCAGCGGCGATCTCCTTGCCGCGCTTCTCGGTGTCTTCGGGCTTGGCGGGCGGGCCGAACCAGCCGCCGCCGGACTCGACGATCGCCTTGTGGAACAGGCCCCAGCTTATCGGCGAGGTGAGCATGGCGAACACACTGATGCCGCCGGAGGATTCGCCGAAGATCGTGACATTGCCCGGATCGCCGCCGAAAGCCGCGATGTTGCGCTTGACCCATTCGAGCGCCGCGACCTGGTCCAGCATCGCGTAGCTGCCGACATGCTCGCCATGCTTCGCGGCGTCCGCCACGAGCCCGGGATAGGCGAAGCCGCCGAGATTGCCGAGACGATAGTTGATCGTGACCAGCACGACGCCGTCGCGTGCGAAGGAAGCGCCATCGTAATAGGGCAGCGAGCCGGCGCCGATCTTTCCCGATCCGCCATGGATCCACACCATCACCGGCGCGCGTTTGGCGACATGGGCGGGCGCCCAGACGTTGAGCGTCAGGCAGTCTTCACTGGTCGGTTCCGGCGCGCCCCCGTAGGTGAGGATGTTGCTCTTGTCGCCCGGGGCGGCCTGCGGACAGGACGGGCCGAACTTGCTCGCATCGCGCACGCCGCTCCACGATGCGGGACGCGCCGGCTGGCGCCAGCGCAGCGCGCCGACCGGCGGCGCGGCATAGGGGATGCCGCGGAAGATCGCGATGCCGTCGGCGGTCTCGCCGGCGATCTTGCCGCCGTCGAGTGCGACCAGGGGCGCGGTGGAATTCGGCGCCGCGAAGGCGCCGCCCGCCAGCGCCAGGAGCGCCGCGATCCCGCAAGAGACGATTTTCAGCACGCAACCTCCTCTAACGGCGTGGCGGACTATAGGCACGGCGAAGCAATATGATCAATACTGATCAAATCTGAGAATGTGGTCGCGAAACGCTAGCCATGCGCGGCAAGATAGTTTCCGACGCCGATCACGACGGTCGCGCCGACCAGCGTCGCGATCCCGCCCCAAGCCAGGCTGCGGGTGCGGACGCTGGTGCCCGCCCATTCGCGCAGGGCGAAGCCCCAGAGCGTGCTGAACAGGATGATGCTCGCCATGTGCAGCGTCCAGCTCGAGAAGCTGAAGCGGCCCATCTGGCTCTCGCCCATCGTGTAGAAGAAGAACTGGAAGTACCACAGCGTGCCGCCCAGGGCGCAGAGCAGGTAATTGGCGAGCAGCGGCGGCGGCGCGCCGTCGGCGTCCGGCGCGGGACCGCTGCGGCCGACAAGCTCGCCGGCCGAGCCGTTGCGCAGGATCAGCACGAGGCACCACAGGAAATTCGTCGTGAAGCCGCCGGCCAGCACCACGCACAGCACCGGCAAGCCCTGGCTCAGCACATCGGTGCCGGCAGCCAGGGTGAGCGTGCGGATCGGCGCACCCGCATCGAGCCCGAAGGCGAAGCAACTCGACATCACGCCGGAGAAGATCGCGACCAGGATGCCCTTGCGCAGGCTGAACTCGGCGATGGCGGCGCGGCTCTGCGCGCCGGTCAGCTCGCGCTCGCGGGCGCGGCCGGCCTGCGCGACGATCAGGATGCCGAGGATCGCGACCGCAATGCCGGCGAAGGTCATACGACCGCTGGAGGTCGCGGCGAGGGCGCCCAGCGTGCCGTGGAAGATCGGCGGGCCCATCGTGCCGATGACGGTGGTGAGGCCGAGCGCGACGGCCATGCCCAGAGACATCCCGAGATAGCGCATCGTGAGGCCGAAGGTGAGGCCGCCGAAGCCCCACATCGCGCCCCAGAAATAGCACCATTCCAGCGCCGAGCGCGGCGACGCGGACAGCACGCCGAGCAGATCGTTGGTCCGCAGGCCGGCGAAGATCCAGGGCGCGAGCAGCCAGCTGAAGATGCCGCCCGTGAGCCAGAATATCTCCCACGACCAGCGGCGCACGCGCTTGTAGGGGACGTAGAAGCTGGCGGAGGACAGCCCGCCCAGCCAATGGAAGAACACGCCCAGCAAGGGATTGGCGTTCATCGACGACCTGCTTTCGAATCGGTTTCGACCAGGATGCCGCGATCGAGCGCGGCGATGTCGGTTGTGCCGGTCAGCGCCATGGCGACGCGCATCTCGGCCTCGATGAGGCGCAGCACATGCGCGACGCCGGCGCCGCCCGCGCCCGCGAGCGCATAGGCCCAGGCGCGGCCGAGCAATACGCCGTCCGCACCCAGCGCAAGAAGCTTCACGACGTCCAGGCCGGAGCGCACGCCGCCATCGGCGAGCACGGTCAGGCGATCGCCCACCGCCTCCGCGATCGACGGCAGCGCCCGCGCCGTCGAGGGCACGCCATCGAGTTGGCGGCCGCCATGGTTGGACACGACGATGCCGTCGGCGCCGAGCGCGGCGGCCTGCTTCGCGTCTTCGGCATCGAGGATACCCTTGACGATCAACGGGCCGCGCCAGGTGTCGCGCACCCATTCCATGTCGCGCCAGGTGACGCTGGGATCGAAATTGGCGCGCATCCAGGCGAAGAAATCCTCCAGCCCGCTGTTGCGGCCGAGCACCGAAGCGACATTGCCGAGACTGTGCGGCCCGCCGCGCAGTCCGACATCCCAGGCCCAGGCGGGACGGCGCATCGCCTGCAAGAAGCGCCGCGCGGCGCCGCGCAGGCCGGGCGCTCCGGCCAGGCCCGAGCGCAGGTCGCGATAGCGCGTGCCGGGCACCGGCATGTCGACGGTGAAGACCAATGCGCTGCAGCCCAGCGCTTTCGCGCGCGCCAGCAGGTCGCCCATGAAGGCGCGGTCGCGGATCATGTAGAGCTGGAACCAGAACGGCGACGTGGTGCCGCCGGCGACTTCTTCCAGCGAACAGGCCGAGACGGTCGAGAGGCAGAACGGGACCTGCGCCGCTTGCGCGGCCCGTGCCGCCTGCACTTCGCCGCGGCGCGCATTCATCCCGGCGAGGCCGATCGGACCGAGCCCCACCGGCATGGCGACGTCCTGGCCGAACAAGCTGGCGGAGAGGTCGATCCGCGACACGTCGCACAGCACGCGCTGGCGCAACGCGACCGCGGCGAGATCGTCGACGTTCCGGCGCAGCGTCTGCTCCGCATAGGCGCCGCCGTCGATATACTCGAAGAGGAAAGGCGGCAGCCGGCGCCGCGCGCTTTCGCGATAATCGGAGACCGAAGCCGGCGTCACGCTGTCCGCCCTGCCCGCTCGGCTTCGCGGCTCCAACGCGCCCTATATTCCACGAGATCGTGATCGAGCGGCGCCACCCGTGTCAGCGCCGAGAGCGGCGCCAGGTCCGGCTGCAGCAGACGCCGCGCGCCATAGGATACGTCGTTGTGCGAATTGGCTGCGTAGATCGAAAGATCGGGACGCAGCGCGGCAAGCGCCCGGACGAACAACCCGGCTTCCGCGAAACGTCCCTCGACCAGCAGGCGCTCGCGCGTGCCGATCAAACCGAGCGAGACGTCGGTCATCAGCGCGAGATAAAGATGCACGGCGGCACGGCGCAGCGCGGGATCGGCCGGCTCGCCATCCAGCCAGCGGCCTTCGCCCGCAGGGAAGGGCCCGGTGCCGGGCGCGAAGCCGGGCAGCAGCATGTGCCCCTCGGCCAGCACGCGCGGCAGCGCGTCGATGCCGCGGCCGGCGGCCAGGTCGCCGTCCCGCGTGTCGATGCCCATCAGGATCTCGGCCTCGCGGCCGCCCATCCAGCGGGCGGAGGGAATCGGCCTGCCGCGCACATCGACATTGATGAGGCAATCGCGCGCCGCGGGCAGCGGCATGACGGCGGCATCGCGGGCCGGCGAGCGCATCGCCACGAACCAGGTGCCGGTCGACAGGACCGTCGCCTCGCGCTCCGCGATCTCCGCGAAGCCGCGCGCCGCCAGCAGCGCCGCGTTGGAATCGTGCAGACCGCAATAGACGCGGACGCTTGCGGGAAGACCGGTGCGCGCCGCCCAGGCCGGCGTGAGCGTCCCCAGCACATCGCTCGCCGGCCGCAGCGGCGCCAGGCGTGCCGCCCAGCCGCGCCGCACCGCCAGCGCAGACGGCGCATTCGCGAGCGGGCGCCAGAGATCGCTATGGCAGCCCAGGCTGGTCACCTCGGACGCGGCGATCCCGCAAAGTAGCCAGGCCCAATATTGCGCCCAGGGTAGGATTGTCGCGCCTTTGAGAAGGCTGGGATCGTGGGCTTCGAGCGCATGGAGCTGCGCCCCTATATTAAGTCCGCCCGGCAGCGGCGGCGACCCCGTCGCGCCGAAACCATCGCGCTGCGAATCGTAATCGCCTTCGGGCAGAGGCTGTTCGTAGTCGAGCGGCGGCGCGACCAGGCGGCCGTCGCGCAGCAGCGCCACAGCCGCACCGTGCCCGACGGGGACGATCGCCGCGATCTCCGAGAGCCCGGCGAAATCGCGCAGCGTATCGGCGAGCCAATTCTCGATCCCCGTCGTGTCGAGCACCGCCCAGCCCTGGTGGATGACGCGCTCGTTGCGCCGGGTGCGCCGCTCGATCAGCGCGCCATCGGCCTTCCACAGCGTCAACTTGGACAGGGTCTTGCCGACATCCAGGACGGCGATGGATCCGCCCGCCACGCACTTCCTCCGACGATGTATTTTGATCGATTTCTATCGATCTTGATTGTATTAGGACATAGGCCGCGATAAAATGCGAGCAATTAGTTATTCAGCGGAGAAAACGCGCATGGACAATGCGTCAATTGCGGTCGCGGCCCTGCCCTTTGCGGTGCCGGCGCTGCGCTGGGTCGATGCGGACGCGGCCGGCAAATCCGAAGTGGACCTGCTGCTCTATCGCTCGCATCTCCTGGGCGCCGACTTGACCGTCACCAATTACGGCGGCGGCAACACCTCGGCGAAATCCACCGAGACCGATCCGCTCACCGGCCAGCCGGTCAAGGTGCTGTGGGTCAAAGGCTCGGGCGGCGACATCGGCACGATGACGCGCGAGGGCTTGGCGTCGCTCTATCTCGACAAGCTGCTGGGCCTCGAGACGATCTATGGCGGCCTGGCGCAGGAAGACGCGATGGTCGGCTACCTGCCGCATTGCACCTTCAACCTCAATCCGCGGGCGGCCTCCATCGACACGCCGCTGCATGCCTATCTGCCCTTCGCGCATGTCGACCACGTGCATCCCGATTCCGTGACGGCGCTCGCCGCGTCGTCGGAAGGCGAAGCGATCACGCGCAAGATCTGGGGCGGCAAGGTCGGCTGGATCGGCTGGCAGCGGCCGGGCTTCGATCTGGGCCTGAAGATCCGCGATTTCGCGGCGCGCCACCCGGAGGCCCGCGGCGCAGTGCTCGCCAATCACGGCCTGATCTGCTGGGGCCACACCGCGAAGGCATGCTACGAGAACACGATCGGCCTGATCGGCGATGTCGCGCATTTCCTGAACGCGCGCCTGGCACAGGGACCGGCCTTCGGCGGCCCGCTCGTGTCGGCCGTGCCCCAGGCCAAGCGGCGCGCGATCGCCGCCAAGCTGATGCCGGTGCTGCGCGGCCTGATGCCGGGCGAGCGCCATCGGGTCGGGCATTTTTCGGACGCGCCGGAAGTGCTGGAATTCGTCGGCAGCCGGAACTTCGCGAAGCTCGCGCCGATCGGTACCTCTTGTCCCGACCACTTCCTGCGCACCAAGATCGCGCCGCTGGCGCTCGATCCGGCGCGGATCGACGACGCCGCTTATCTGACCGCGGCGCTGGAGGAATACCGTCAGGGCTATGCCGCCTATTACGGGCGCTGCGCGGTCGACGGCGATCCCAAGATGCGCGATCCCAACCCGGCCGTGGTGCTGCTGCCGGGCGTCGGCTGCATGAGCTTCGGCGCCGACAAGACGACGGCACGGCTGGCGGCGGAGTTCTACACCAACGCGATCAACGTGATGCGCGGGGCGGAGACCATCGGCACCTATCTCGGCCTGCCCGAGAAGGAGGCCTATGGCATCGAGTACTGGATCCTCGAAGACCTCAAGCTGCAGCGCATGCCCAAGCCCAAGGCGCTGGCGGGCCGCGTCGCGCTGATCACCGGCTCGGCCGGCGGCATCGGCGCGGCGACGGCGGAGCGGTTCCTCGCCGAAGGCTGCTGCGTGATGCTGCTCGACCGCGAGGCCGAGGCGCTGACGGAGGTCGAGACTCGGCTGAAGAAGAGCTTCGGCAAGGACGTCGTGCGCAGCGCGGTCTGCGACGTCACGCGCGAGGAGCAGCTCGAGGCCGCCTTCGCGTCCTGCGCGCTGGCGTTCGGCGGCGTCGACATCGTGGTGGCCAATGCCGGGATCGCGACCTCCGCGCCGATCGGGGAGACCACGGTCGAGATGTGGAACCGCAATTACGACGTGCTGGCGCAGGGCTATTTCCTCACCGCGCGCGGCGCCTTCGCGCTGATGAAGCTGCAGCGCGGCGGCTCGATCGTCTTCATCGGCTCGAAGAACGCGCTGGCGGCGACGCCGAACGCGTCGGCCTATGCCTCGGCGAAGGCCGCGGCGCTGCACCTGGCGCGCTGCCTGGCGCTGGAGGGCGCCGAGAGCGGCATCCGGGTCAACGTCGTCAATCCCGATGCGGTGATCAAGGGCTCGCGCATCTGGAGCGGCGACTGGCGCAAGCAGCGGGCCGGCGCCTATGGCATCGACGAGGGCGAGGAGCTGGAAGATTTCTATCGCGACCGCTCGATGCTGAAGCGCCATGTCCTGCCGGCCGACGTCGCGGAGGCGGTGTATTTCTTCGCCAGCGACGCTTCGGCGAAATCGACCGGCAACATCATCAATGTCGATGCCGGCAATCCGTTGGCATTCCCGCGCTGATCGGAGACACTCGCCGCATGGCCCTGCCGCTGTCCTCCGACCAGATCGCCGGCCGCAATGCGGCGCGGCGCAGCGCGCTCGAAGACGATTACGGCAGCCTCGGCCGCACGCTGGGACGGCGCGGCGTCGACCTCGGCGCGATCAAGACCAGGCTGAGCCGCTTCTCGGTGGCGACGCCAAGCTGGGGGAGCGGCGTCGGCGGCACGCGCTTCGCCAAGTTTCCGATCCCCGGCGAGCCGACCAACATCCACGAGAAGCTGGAAGACTGCGCCGTGGTGCAGCAGCTTTGCCGGATGACGCCGCGGGTCTCGCCGCATTTTCCGTGGGACAAGGTGAGCGACTATGGCGCGCTGCGCGCGGAGGCCGACGCGCTCGGCCTCGGCTTCGATGCGGTCAACTCCAACACCTTCCAGGACCAGCCGGGCCAAGCGCATTCCTATCGCAGCGGCAGCCTCGCCTCGACCGACGCGGGGGCGCGGGCGCAGGCCGTGGCACATAACATCGACTGCATCGAAGCCGGCAAGGCGCTGGGCTCGCGCGCGCTGACCGTCTGGATCGGCGACGGCTCGAATTTCCCCGGGCAGCAGGATTTCAACCGCGCCTTCGACCGCTATATCGACTCCGCAGCGCAGATCCATGCCGCACTGCCCGAGGGCTGGCAGATGCTGCTGGAGCACAAGCTCTACGAGCCGGCCTTCTATTCGACGGTGATATCGGACTGGGGCTCGTCGCTGCTGGCGGCGCAGCAGCTTGGGCCCAAGGCGCGCTGCCTGGTGGATCTGGGCCATCACGCGCCGAACGTGAACATCGAGCAGATCGTGGCGCGGCTGGACCGCGCGGGGAAGCTCGGCGGCTTCCACTTCAACGACAGCAAATACGGCGACGACGACCTCGACAGCGGCTCGATCAATCCGCACCAGCTCTTCCTGGTGTTCAACGAGCTCGTGGAGGCCGAGGCGCGGTCGCGCGGCGATTTCGCGCCGGCCTATATGATCGACCAGTCGCACAACGTCACCGATCCGATCGAGAGCCTGCTGTCCTCCGCCGACGCCATCGCCTCGGCCTATGCCAAGGCGCTTCTGGTCGACCGCGAGGCGCTGCACGCCGCGCAGGACTCGAACGATGTGATGATGGCGTTCCAGGCGCTGCGCCGGGCCTATGCCACCGACGTCTCGCCGCTGGTGGCGATGGTCCGGCTGGAAGCCGGCGGCGCGATCGATCCGCTCGACGCCTATCGGGCGAGCGGCTGGCGCGCCCGCAAGGCGCAGGAACGCAAGCCTGCCGGGACCGCGGCCGGCATCGTCTGAGCCGCTGCGCCGTCTATCGGCCTTGCGTCGTGATCGGTTATGCTTGAATGCTATCGAATCCTTCCGGCATTTACCCTGAGTCCCCCATGCACGCAGCCGAACGCGAACAATTGATCCTCGAGCTTCTGCGCCAGCGCGGCTTCATCCGCTTCGAAGAGCTCGACCGCCGGATCCAGGGCTCGCCCGCCACCTTGCGGCGCGATCTCCACCGGCTCGAGAAGGACGGCAAGATCACCCGCCTGCGCGGCGGGGCGCGGCTGATCGGCAGCGACCGCTCGATCCGGCCGGGTCTCGCCGGCGTGCCGTTCCAGGAGAATATCGGCAAGAACCGCAAGCAGAAGGAAGCCATCGGCCGCGCCGCGGCGGCGCTGTGCCGGCCGGGCGAGTCGGTGATCATCGACGGGGGCTCGACCACGCTGCAGATGTGCCACCTGCTGGAGCCGCTGGGGCTGCAGGTGCTGACCAATTCGCTGCATATCGTGAGCGCGCTGCTGTCGCAGAGCGGGACGCAGGTCTCGGTGCCGGCGGGCACGCTGTTCCGCGAACAGAACATCATCCTGTCGCCGATCGAGGATGACGGCATGGAGCGTTTCCACGCCTCCAAGCTGTTCCTCAGCGCGGCGGCGATCGGGACGCACGGCCTGATGCAGACCGATGTGCTGCTGGTGCAGGTCGAGCGCCGGCTGCTCGACCGCGCCGACGAGGTCGTGGCGCTGATCGACAGCAGCAAGTTCGACGCGCCGACCGGCCATGCGGTGTGCGGCCTGTCGGACATCGACATCCTGATCACCGACAGCGCGATCTCCGACAAGCACGTCAAGATGCTCGAAAAGGCGAATGTGAAGGTCCTGATCGCCGAGGACAATTGAGCGTCGCGCCGCCGCAAAAAAAGGCGGCCCAGCTTGCGCGGGCCGCCAGTCGCACGGGAAGCACGCTGCATGCGATGCAAGTGCCGTGCGCATGCTCTCACAATCGATCTATTTGTCAATATAAATGATCATTTATGATCAAATATGACAATTACTCGCTGACGGAGGTTCGGGCCGCGAACGCGCCATAGCCGGCGATCAGGGCGTAGCACGCGACAGGGACCAGCAACGCGAGCGAAAGGCCGAAGCGGTCGGCCATGGCGCCATATGCCAGTGGCACGATCGCGCCGCCAACAATCGCCATGCAAAGGAGCGCCGAACCGTTGGCGGTCTCCTCCTCCAGCCCGTCCAGCGCGAGCGCGAAGATCGTCGGGAACATGATCGAATTGGCGAGGCCGATGGCGAGGATGCTGCCGGCCGCGACCGCGCCGCCGGTCATCGCGGAGAGCAGTGCCAGCGCAATGGCTGCGAGCGCGTTGCCGGCCAGAACCTTGCCGGGGGAGACGCGCGCCAGCACGGCCGATCCCGCGAAGCGGCCCAGCATGGCGAGGCCCCAATAGAGGCTGACCATGACGCCGGCGATCTGGGCCACGTTGAAGGCGTAACGTCCGCCGAACAGCGCATGCAGACCGCGCGCGGCCGCGGCGCCGAGCGAGGCGGCCTGGCCGCCGATCACCGTCGGCTGCAACAGATAGTTGATCAGGCCGCTGCCGATCGACACCTCCGCGCCGACATAGAGGAAGATCGAGAGCACGCCGAGCATCAGGCGCGGACGGCCCAGCAAGCGGCGGCTGAACGGGTTGATGTCCTGGGAATCGGTCGGCGGCACCGGCGCGCCGCGCCGCAGCCAGAAGACGATGGCGAGCAGCAAGAGGACACCGGCGATGGCGAGGAAGGGCCGCTGCACCAGCTCGGCCTCCGCGATGCGCGCCGCAGGCGAGGCGCCGGCGGCCGGTGCCCCGACGCCGTTCTGCAGCAGGAACAGCGCCCCGACGAACGGACCGATGAAGGTGCCGAGCGAATTGAAGGCCTGGGCGAGCGTCAGGCGGCTGGGCGCCGTCGCGCTCGAGCCGAGCGCGGCGATGAAGGGATTGGCCGCGACCTGCAGCAGCGTGATCCCCGCCGCGACGCAGAACAGCGCCACCAGGAAACCGCCGAAGAAGCCGCTCATCGCCGCCGGCGCGAAGCCGAGGCATCCGATCGCCATGATCGCCAGGCCGAGCGCGATGCTGCGGACATAGCCGAAGCGGTTCAGCACGAACCCCGCCGGTACGGAGAAAACGAAATAGCCCAGGAAGAACGCGAACTGGGTCAGCATCGCCTCGGTGTAATCGAGCGCGAACAGCCCCTTGAGCTTCGCCACCAGCGGATCGTTCAGGACGGTGATGAAGCCCCAGACGAAGAACAGGCCGACCACCAGCGGGACCATCGCGGTGCCGGCGGCGGATGGCGAAGGGGCTTTCACGCCGGGCGCGCCACCGGCCATCAGGGCTTCAGCGTCGCGGCGTCGAGCGTGGCGGTTCCCACAAGCGCGAGATCGGCGGACGAGGTGCCGACCGCGACGCGGTAGCCGCCGCCCGCGATCCGCCACAGATCGGCCGCGTCGTCGAACGCCGCGATAGTCCGCAGATCGGCGGTGACCGACACGTCGCGTTTCTCGCCGGGCTTGAGCATCACCTTGGTCCATCCCACAAGCCGGGCGACGGCGCCCGAGGCAGGCGGTGTCGCATAGACTTGCGCGGTCTGCCAGCCGGCGCGCTTGCCGGTATTGGCGATGGTGAAGTGGACCGTCAGGACGGCGCCGCCGGAAACCGACAGATCGCGCAGCGCAAAGCTCGTATAGGAGAGGCCGAAGCCGAAGGGAAAGAGCGGCTTCTGGTTCTGCTGCGCGAACCAGCGATAGCCGACATTCGCGCCCTCGCGGTAGTCCACTTCGAGGCCGGCCGGCGGCTTGCTGGGCTGGAACGGGTCGGAGACGATGCCGGCGCCGGGGATCTGCGGCCGCGGCAACTGATCCTCGCTCGCCGGGAAGGTGATCGGCAGACGCCCAGCCGGGTCGACCTTGCCGAAGAGCACATTGGCGATGGCGGCGCTGCCGCTGTTGCCGGCATACCAGGTCTCGACCACGGCGGAGACCGACGACAGCCACGGCATCAGCACGGGACCACCCGTCTCCAGCACGACCACGACGTGAGGATTGGCCGCGGCGAGCGCCGCGATGAGTTCGTCCTGATGCTCGTGCAGCGACAGGTCGCGCACGTCTTCGCCCTCCGTCATCCACTGGACGGCGAACACGACGACGACGTCCGAGTTACGGGCGAGCGCCACGGCCTTGGCAATGTCGTCGCCCTGCTCGTAACGGACGCGGGCTTGCGGCGCCAGAGCGGCGATCCGCGCCAGCGGCGACGGCGGGCTCAGCATGATCGCCGGCATGCGGATCAGGCCGAGGCCGGGGAATTGCAGGATGCGACCGCTCAACGGCACTTCGGAATCCGGCGTGTTGCCGACCGGAACGACCTGCGAGGAGCCGCCACCGGACAGCACGCCGCGATCCGCATAGCCGCCGATCACGGCAATGCGCTTGGCGCGGCCGGGGAGCGGCAACACGCCGTCATTCTTCAGCAGGACGATGCCCTGCTCCGCATCGTCCTGCACGGTGACCGCATGGGCTTTGAGATCGGTCGGCTTGACGGTCAGCGGATGGTCGACGAGCCCGGCGGCGAACAGGCTGCGCACGATGCGGCGCGCCATGTCGTCGAGCCGCGCCTGCGGAATTTGTCCGTCGGCGAGCGCTTTGCCGAGCGGCGCACCGAAGAAATCCTGGCCGTCGGCGATCCACGCCGATTCCTGGTCGAGGCCGGCATTGGCCGAGGCGACCGTGCTGTGCACGGCGCCCCAGTCGGACATCACCCAGCCGGGATAGCCCCAGTCCTGCTTCAGCACCTTGGTCAGGATGTAGGGATTCTCGCAGCCATAGACGCCGTTGATCTTGTTGTAGGAGCACATGATCGCGCCGGGATGGCCGTGCTCGAGCGCGATCTCGAAGGCGAGGAGATCGGATTCGCGCGCCGCGGCCCAGTCGATCCTGGCGCTCAGCGCGGTGCGGGCCGTCTCCTGGTCGTTGAGCGCGTAATGCTTGGCGGTGGTGATCACGCCTTGCGCCTGGATGCCGCGGATTTCCTCGCCGACGATCGTGCCGGCCAGCAGCGGATCCTCGCCGGCATATTCGAAGGTGCGGCCGCCGCGCGGCTCGCGCGCCAGGTTCATCGCGCCGCCGAGCACGACATTGTAGCCGCGGTCGCGCGCCTCCTCGCCCAGCACGCTGCCGGCGGCGAAGGCGATGTCCGGATTCCAGGTCGCGGCGGTGAGCAGGCCGGAAGGCAGCGCCGTCGCCTGGTCGCCCTTGCGCAGATGCAGCTGGTTGGCGATGCCGATGCCGGCGTCGCTCTCCTTGATCGCGGGAATGCCGAGACGCGGGATGCCCGCGATGTAGCCGGAGACGCTGGGCAGGTCGGCGGCCGCGACACCGGGCGGCAGCGGCATGCCCGGCAGCGAGATGCCGAAATAGCCGTTCACCAGTTGCAGCTTCTCGTCCTGCGTCATCGCGGCCAGCACGAGAGCGGCGCGCGCATCGGGCGACAGCGCGGTGTTCATCCAAGGCTGCGGCGCGGCGGCGTCCTGCGCCCGGGCGGCCGGCAGCGCGGCGGCGATGGCGAGGAAGGCGGTCGCCAGGGCCGCCTTTGCGAACATTCTCATTGCGAAAGACCTCGTGCGGATGGGAGCGGATTCGATGGACGTCTATGGCTTGCGGGAAGCGAGATGATGCGACCAGAAGCGGGCGATCTCGGCGTAAGCGGCTTTGCCCTCCGGCGTATTCGCCATGTAGGTCTGGAAGACATGCGTCATGCCTTCATAAATGTCGAGCTGTGCGTCGCCGCCCGCCGCCTTGACCGCCTGGTAGAAGCGCACGGAATCGCTCAGCAGGATCTCGCGCGTGCCGACCTGGAGCAGCACCGGCGGGAAGCCTTTGGTGAAATCGCCGTAGATCGGCGAGACATAGGGGTTCTTCCATTCTGTGGGATCGGCATAGGCCTTGAGCCCGTTGATCAGGTCTTCGCGGTTCGCGAGCGCGGGATCGGCGTCGGCGAGCGTCGTTTCGGTGTCGCCGTTCAGGTTGAAGTCGACGCAGGGCGAAAGCAGCAGGACGGCGCCGGGCATCGGCAGGCCCTGGTCGCGCAGCTTGAGCACGCTGGCCGGCACGATGTTGCCGCCCGCGGAATCGCCGAACATGCCGATGTCCTGTGCCTTGTAGCCCTCGGCGAGCACGGACTTGTAGACCGCGATCACCTGGTCGGTGACGGTGTTCCATTTGCCGCGCGGCGCGAGCGTATAGTCGATCGACAGCACGCGGCGCCCGGTGGCGATCGCCATGTCGATGTCCATGCCGATGGAGGAACGCGCCGAGCCCTGGATGAAGCCGCCGCCATGGACGCGGATCAGCACCGTGCCGTCGTCCTTATATTGCGGCGGGGTGGTCTCCAGCACGCCGACGCCGCCCAGATGCCGGGTCGTCGCGGCGGCGCCGCGCGCCTTCAGCAATGCGTCCGCCTGCGATTCCGGACCGGCGACGATGGCCGCGTTGCGCGCGTCGAACTCCGCCTGTGTCCTGGGGATTTTCACCAGCTTGCGGCGCGCGGCGACGCCGGGCAGCAGCGCCTCGAAGATCGCATGGGCCTGCGGCGAGATCGCGGAGGGGATGACCTCGCGCAGCGCGCCACCGGTCGCAGGTTCTGCGGCGGACGGCAGCGCCCAGAGCGTCATCAATGCGAAAGCCGCCGCACCGCGGAAGACCCGATCCATCTGCGTCGCCCCTGTCCGTCTTTCATGGGCGCGATACGCCCATGTGCGATGCGCCGGTTTTCCGGCCGCAACCTTACATTCTCAAAACCAGTCACAATGTCAATATTGTCGATCAAAATCGATCAACGCCTGTGCCGACTATTTCTCCTTGAGAAAGCCCTCGGTGTCCAGCCAGCCATAGAACGCGCCGATCCAGTTGGAACTGCCCAGGCTGTCCTTCGTCATGCCCAGGCCATGGCCGCCCTTGGCCCACATATGGAGCTCCGCCGGATGGCCTGCCGCGATCCAGCGCGTATAGGTCTGCGGCATGCCCCAGGAGATCGGATCGTCGCTGGCCGCGGCGAGGAACAACGGCGGCGCATGGGCCGGCAGGGGTACCTTCGGCGACAGCGAATAATACAGCGGCGCCGCGAAATCCGGCATGTCCTCGGCGCTCGCGGTGGTCAGCACGCCATACGTCACCATCGAGCCGGCCGAGAAACCCATGAAGCCGATCCGGTCCTTCGCGATGCCCCATTGCGCCGCGTGCCCCCGCACCAGCTTCATCGCACGCACCCCGTCGGCCGCGGCATAGGGCGGCCAGTCGAACATGCTTGCCGGTGTATCGGCGCCGGCCGGATCGGGACCGCCGGCAAGGGAGATCTCGCCTTTCGCGGCGCGCTCCGACGCGTCCTTCAGCCGTCCGGCATACTGCATGAAGGCGAGCAGGAAGCCCGGCGTGCTGTCGGGCATCTTCACCGTGCGGTATTTGAGCACGAAAGCGGCGATGCCGTGCGCCGCCAGCCAGCGTGCGATGTTGGTGCCTTCGGCGTCGATGTTGAGGAAGCGGAAGCCGCCGCCCGGCGCGACGATCACCGCAGTGCCGGTCGCCTTCTTGGGATCGGGGAAATAGGCCGTCAGCGTCGGCCGCACGACATTATAGACCGCATGCGTGCCCAGCATGGAGAGGTCGTTCTGCTCCTGAGTCCAGTTCTCGGAGCCCGGCGCGACGCCGGGCCAGATCGCGAATTCCTGCGGCGTGGTCGGATCCGGCTTCACATTGTCCACGATCACGCTGGTCGAGCTTTCGGATGCCGAGCAGGCCGCGCCCGCCAGAGACAGCACAACAACACAGCCCAGCGCCGCCGCAAAGCTTCCGATCCGCCGTCTCATCCGTTTCTCCACCATGGGTCGTCCGCTATTTCGCGAAAGGAATCTCGAGCGCGCCGCCATAGAGCGTCTGCCGCGCGACGACCGGGCTCGCGGCCGTGCTCCACAGCCCTGCCCGGTTGGGATGGGCGTTGAACACCGGGAAGTTCGAGGAGGAGACGTCGAGCCGCAGCCGCGACCCGGCATGCATCTGCCAGGCGATCGGCGTCAGCGCGAAATCGACCTCGACCTTGTCGCCAGGCCGATAGACCAGCCGGCGCACCGCGCCGTTGCGCAGGCCGAGCGTGCTGATGTCGTCGCGGATGTTGAAGACATGGCCGTCGGCGAAATGCTCGGAGAGTTTCACGGTGAAGGCGGTGTCCGGCGCATCGCTCGCCACCAGCAGCTTGACTTGCATACCGCCCGAGATCAGCTGCGCCGTCGGAAAGACCGCCGACGCGAAGGACAGGACGTCGGGCCGGCCGCACAGATCGTTCTTCTGCTCGGCCACGGCGGACGGCACCAAGCTCGTGGAGAGCGAATAGGAGGTGCCGCGCGTCGGCACGGGATTGCGCGGATCGTAGCGGTAGGCGGCGGACGCGGATGCGGCCGGCGGCCGCGCCGATAGCGCGCCACGCTCGCAACCATGCGAGGCGGCGATCTTGTCCAGATAAAGCGTGCGGGGCTGCGTCGCGCCGGGCCAGTCGGCATAGTGCTGCCAGCGGTCCGCGCCGTTGACATAGACATGATAGCCCGGCGCGAGCGAAGCCGGCAGCGGCTTGTCTTTGAGGAAATGATCGAACCAGGCGATGATGTCGGCGAAATAGCGGCGGTTCGGATGGTCCACCTTCAGATCGCCCGGCGCGCCGCCATGCTCGCCGGGGCCGAGATAGAGCACGCTCTGCGCGCGCGTCGGCAGGCGGCGGAACGTGTCCAGCATGCCGGGCAGGAAGAAGTCGTAGCTGCGGCCGAACATCAGCACCGGGACGTGCACGCCCTTGTAGGACTCGCGGATCGCGTCATAGGTCGGCGAATGCCAATAGGCGTCGCCCTTTTCGGGATGCAGCAGGTAGTCGTGATAGGATGCCCAGGAGGCGCGGAAGTCGTCGGGATCGACGGCGACCGCCGGAATCTTTCCCGCGATCCTGTCCTTCCAATGATCCTGCGCGGTGAAGGACTTCCAGAGCGGCTGGGACAGGCCCGCCGACCACAGCCCGACGATGCCCTGCACGAACATGCCGTTGTGGTAGATCATCTGGTACATGTCGCCATGCGAGACGCCGGCAACGAAGGTCTTCACCTCGGGGCGCAGCTTGTCCGCCATCGCCCATTGGACGAGACCGAGATAGGACTCGCCCCACAGCGCGAGCTTCCGGTTCTGCCAGGATTGGGTCAGGATCCAGTCGATCGTGTCGAGGCCATCATTGCGCTCGTTGAGCAGCGGATACCAGGCGCCGCCCGAGCCGAAACGGCCGCGCACGTCCTGGTGCACGCAGGCATAGCCGTAATGCACGAAGATCCGGCAGGAGAGGAATTTGGTGAGCTCGTAAGGATCGCGCACCAGGATGACCGGCCACGGCCCCCTGCCTTGCGGCAGATAGATGTGCGTCTCGAGCCGCACGCCGTCGCGCATGCGGACCTGGACGGTCTGCGCCGGCTGCGCTTCGGTCGTCTCGGGCGGCATGTCCGCGAAGCGGTCCGCCATGACGCGGTGGATGGCGGCGTCCATCAGCCAATTGGCGAGCGGCGCCCAGGTGACATAGCCCAGCACCACCAGCGCGGCACAGATGGAAAGCGCGATGACGCGCCTGCGCCGCTTCGCCGTCATGATGTGCACTCTCCCGAACCCAGACGGCGGACAATAGCCGGTGCGCGGTTAAGATCAATCCTGATCGAAATTGATCCATAAGGGCCCGCATAGCCAATGCGGGCCCGCGCGGGCAGCTCAGAACCGCAATCCGACCGTCGCCCCGACACGGCGGAAGGAATCCTGGGTGAAGACCTGGCTGTAGTCGCCTGCACCACCGAAGGGCGTGCCGAACAGGATGCCGGGATAGCGCTGGTCGAGCAGGTTCTTCGCCCAGATCGAAGCATGCCAGCGTCCGTCCTCGCTCTCGACACCGAGTTCCGCGCCCAGGATGCCGAGCGCCGGCATGAGCGTGTTCGGATCGCCATTGCTCGAGAAGTTGATGGCGCTGCGCCAGGAGTAATTGCCCGAGATATAGCCGGTGACGCCTTCGGTGAGCGCGTGCTCGTAGCGGGCCACGAGGTTGTATTTCCAGCGCGGCGCGCCGGAGAGCGAACGGCCCGAGACATTGACCGCCGTTCCCACCGGCAGATGGGTGACCGGATCGAACACGACCTGGCAGTCATGCGCCCCGGTGCCGATGGGCTGGCCCGGATAACAGGAAACGCCGCCGAAATCGGAATATTCGGTGTTGAGATAGGCGAGCCCCGCGTTGAGGAAGAGGCCCTCGATCGGCACCGCGGTCGCGTCGAGCTCGACGCCGTTGGTCTTGAGCGCGCCCGCATTGGTGGTGCGGAACACGGCGGGCGTGATCGACTCGTCGACGATCTGCGCCTGGTAGTCGTGGAAGGTCTCGTCGAACAGCGCGACGTCGAGCACGAGCCGGTTGTCGAGGAACGCGCCCTTGAGGCCGAGCTCGTAGTCCATCGGGATCTCCGGCCGCGCCGCCTGGCTGATGGAGGGGCTGGTGATGCCGGTCTGATTGAAGCCGGGGCCCTTGTAGCCGCGCGCCGCTGTGAAATAGGCCATCACGCGATCGCTGATGTCGTATTGGGTACCGAGGCGCCACGAGAAATTGTCTGCGGTCACGGAGTCGTCGATCAGCACGGAGGGCTGCACCGGAAGGAACAGGCCCGGCTGGGTGAACTGGTCGAAATGCAGCGACACCCGGTCATGGGTGTAGCGGCCGCCGGCGATCAGGCGCCAGCCGTCCAGGATGTGGTAAGTGCCCTGCGCGAAGACCGCGACGCTCTCGGTGCGCGACGAGCTGTCGATCGCGGTGTCGGCCTGGAAGCCCGGGGGCAGCGGCAGCCCGAACGTGCCGGCCTGGTCGCTGTCCTGCGTGTCCTTCAGATTGAAGTAGTAGACGCCGGCGACGTATTCGAACGTCTCGCCCGCCGGCGAGGTGACGCGCAGTTCCTGGGTGAACTCGTTGGTGTCCTGGTTCGCCGTGTTGGTGTTGAGGATGTTGATCGGCAGGCTGTCGGAATCGCCGTTGCTCAGGTCGATGTCGCGGCGATAGGCGGTGATCGAGGTCAGCGTAAGGTCGCCGACCTTCCAGTCGATCTGGCCCGAGATGCCGTAATTGTCGCGGTGCTTGAACACCGTGCCGTCGATGCAGACCGCGGTGTCGTCGGGCGACGCCGTCACGCCGCAGGCAGCGTGCAGGGTCGCCATCAGGCCGCCCGGCGCGTCCTTGTAGGGCGACCAGGTGACCGCCGCGTTCTGGTGCTCGTAATCGGCGATGATCGTGATGGTGAGGTCGGCGGTGGGCTCCCACAGCAGCTTGCCCCGCGTGCCCCATTCGTCGTTGCCATTGAAATGCCGGCTGTCGACGGTGTTGTGCAGCACGCCGCCGAGCTGGTTGTCATAGCCGCCGATCCGAAGCGCCAGCGTATCCGACAGCGGCACGTTCGCCGTGGCGTCGTACTGGCCATAGCCGCCCTCGCCATAGCTGGCATTGGCGATGAACTGGTAGCCGTCGAGGTTCGGCGCGTTGGTCGTGATGTTGAGGAGGCCCGACGAGGCGTTCTTGCCGAACAGCATGCCCTGCGGCCCGCGCAGCACCTCGACCTGCGAGATGTCGTAAAAGCTCCCCAGCCCCATTTCCGGCCGGCCGTAGACCACGCCGTCGATCACGGTCGAGACGCTGGGCTCGATGGAATTGGAGAAGGTCGCGGTGCCGACGCCGCGCACCGCCGTGCCGAAGGGCGTGCTCTCGAAGCTCGGCACCGCGAGCTTGAGCGAGTCGATATTGGTGATGTTCTGGTGCTGCAGCGTGTCGCCCGAGATCACGCTCACCGCGACCGGCACGTCCTGCAGGTTTTCGAGGCGCTTTTCGGCGGTGACCACGACCGTCTCGACCTGGACCGAGCCCGCAGAGCTTGCGGCATCGTCCGCAAGGACTGGCTGCGCGCACACCAAGGCACTGATGCTGGCCGTGGCCAGCAAAGCTTTCCTGAACATGACCTTCCCCTTCGAATGGCTGATCAAAACCGATCAGTCCCTGTTCTTGATCCGATCAAAATGGATCGACTTTGATCAAAAATAATATATTCTTTGTCGGCTTGCAACGGAATAATCGATTTTCCTGCGATGTTGGAGCGGGGCTGAGGGTGCAAGGTGATATGCCTGAGGGACTGAACATCGAATCGGACATAAACGTGCGCGCCGCGACGCCCAAAGCCGACCGCCCCGTCCGCGAAAAGAAGCCGGCCGTGCCGGCCTCACTGATCGCCCAGGTGCACAACCGGATGCTGCGCGAGATCGTCCGCGTCGGCTTCGCGCCGGGCGAGCGGCTGAAGATCGATCGCCTGGCGCAGCGCTATGGCGTCGCGTTGAGCGCGGTGCGCGAAGCGCTCTCGCTGCTGAGCGCCACCGGGCTGGTCATCCGCGAGGATCGCCGCGGCTTCCGTGTCGCGCCCGTCTCGCTGGAAAACTATCGCGACGTGCGCCGCATCCTCGGCCGGCTGTGGCGGATGGGCCTCAACATGGCGCTGGAGAATGGCGATCCGGCTTGGGAGAAGCGGCTCGTGCTGGCGCTCTACGACACGCTGAAATTCGACTGGAACGCGGCGAAGGACAATCCGCAGCTCTACGAGATCTGGGACACGCTGTTCCGCGCCTTCCATCGCGAGATGATCGCGGGCAGCAATTCGCCGGCGCTGGTGCGCGTCTATGACGGCCTGCTCGACCAGGTCGAGCGCTATCGCTGGCTGGTGTCCGACGTGCAGGCCGACACCGATTTCGACAACACCAATCATAAGGCGCTGGTCGAGGCGCTGCTGGCGCATGACGCCCAGCGGCTGCAGCAGGCGATGGAGAACTACGGCAAGGGCGGCGTACACCTCGCCGCCGCCGTCGAAGCCAAACTCCAGGCGGACGAGGAACGCGCCGCCCGCACCGCGCGGCGCAGCGCGGCACAACGCCGGCCGCCGATCTCATGGACGGAAGAATAAGGGGAACTGCCGATGCGACTGTGGAAGACGGCCGGAAGCATGGTCATGGCGATGCTTGTCGGCGCGACGTCCGCCGCGGCCCAGCCGCAAAGCAGCGCCCCGAGCGCCGCAATCGATTCCGGCGCGATACGCGGCGCCGTCGACGGCGACGTCGTTTCCTACAAAGGCATCCCCTACGCTGCACCGCCGGTCGGCGTCCTGCGCTGGCGGCCGCCGCAGGCGCCGGCGCCGTGGGCCAGCCCGCGCGACGCGACCGCCTATGGCAATGACTGCATGCAGAACCGCTTCCCCGGCGACTCCGCGGCGTCGTCGCAGCCGCTCAGCGAGGACTGCCTCTATCTCAATGTGTGGGCCCCCGCGCATGCCGGCGCGCACCTGCCGGTGATGGTCTGGATCCATGGCGGTGGCCTCACCACCGGCTCGAGCGCGCCGGCGGTCTATAGCGGCGCCAATCTGGCGCGCAAAGGCGTGGTGCTGGTCTCGTTCAACTATCGTCTCGGCCGCTTCGGCTTCTTCGCCCATCCCGCCCTGCTGAAGGAGCATCCCGGCGAGGCGGTGGGCAATTACGGTCTGATGGACCAGCTCGCGGCGCTGCGCTGGGTCCAGCGCAACATCGCGGCGTTCGGCGGCGATCCGGCCAATGTCACGATCTTCGGCCAATCGGCGGGCGGTTCTTCGGTGCTGCACATGATGATGTGTCCCGAAGCCCATGGCTTGTTCGCGCGGGCCATCGCCGAATCCGGCGGCGGACGCGACCGCTGGAGCCGCCTCGACGGCGCTGCCGGCGGCAAGCCATCGGCGCTGAAGATCGGCGAGGCCTTTGCCCGCAAGGCCGGGGTGACGAGCGACGACCCCGCCGCCTTGCGTGCCATTCCCGCGCAAACCGTCCTCGGCGACCTGGGACTCCTGAACGGCGAGGCGGAGACCTATTCCGGCGCGATCGTCGACGGCGCTCTCGTTCCCGACGACGTCGACACCTTCTTCGCGCGTGGCGCGGAACAGCATGTGCCGCTGCTGATCGGCGCGACCAATGACGAGCTCGGCGCCGTGCCGGCCGCCTTCCTGCCGATGCTGACAGGACCGGTGGTGGAAAAGTTCGGGCCCCGCGGGAAGGCGCTTCAGGCCTTTTACGGGGCGGGCGCGCACCCGGCCGATTTGTTCGACGACATCTCCTTCGTCGAGCCCGCCCGCTACCTGGCCGGCCGCCACGCCGCCGCCGGAGCGCCGACCTGGCTCTACCGGTTTTCCTATGTCGCCGAAGCGCGGCGCGACGGCGGCGCGGGCGCGGCGCATGCGTCGGAGATCCCGTATGTATTCGGCACGCTCGACGCCGCAGGCTTCCAAGTCTCGGCGCTGGACCGCAAGATGTCGGCCGCGATGATGGACTGCTGGGTCGCGTTCGCGCGCGGCGGCGATCCGAACGGCGCGGGCCTCGCGGCCTGGCCGGGCTACGATGCCGGCGCGGACCCGACGCTGGAGTTCACGTTGGAGGGGACGCCAACCGTCCGGCCGCATCTCGACCAGCAGCGGCTCGACTTCATCGCGGCGAGCTATCCGCTGCCCTGAGGGGCGAATCCTAGACGCTCCCCCGACTTGGCATGGTCCGCTGTTGCGGGCCATGACATGCTTGTTGTTTGATCGGCATAAGCTTCGGACGTCCTCCGATGCGGACCAACGCACCGATGTAAACTTTGTTCATATCGGCGGCATGCGTTAGGGTGGCAGCGTAGCTGTCGAATACGTATGAGGAACGACGCCATGGATTCCGCATCCGCCCTGCCCAACGACCTGACGGCCTTCTGGATGCCGTTCACGCCCAACAAGGCGTTCAAGGCGGCGCCGCGGCTGATCACTGGCGCCGAGGGGCAGTTCTATACGACGCAGGACGGGCGCCGCATCCATGACGGCTTCTCCGGCCTGTGGTGCTCCATCCTCGGCCATGGCCATCCGAAGATCGTCGCGGCGATCGCGGAGCAGGCCCGGCGCCTCGACTATTCGCCCGGTTTCAATTTCGGCTTCCCCGGGGCGTTCGAACTCGCGAGCCGGATCGCCGATCAATTTCCCGGCGCGCTCAACCACGTGTTCTTCACCAATTCCGGTTCGGAAGCGGTCGATACCGCTTTGAAGATGGCGCTCGCCTATCACCGGGCGCGCGGCGAAGGCAGCCGGACTCGCTTCATCGGACGGGTGGGCGGCTATCATGGCGTCGGCTTCGGCGGCATCTCGGTCGGCGGCATGCCGAACAACCGCAAGACCTTCGGCCCGCTCCTGCCGGGCGTCGACCACCTGCCTTTCCCGTATGACGCCGCGGCGCACGCCTTCACCCGCGGCCAGCCGCAGGGCGATCCCATGCTGTACCTGAAGGAGCTGGAGACCATCGTCACGCTGCACGATGCCAGCACGATCGCGGCGGTCATCGTCGAGCCGGTCATCGGCTCCGCCGGCGTGTTCGTGCCGCCGGAAGGCTATCTCAGGAAACTGCGCGAGATCACCGCGCGGCACGGCATCCTGCTGATCCTGGACGAGGTGATCACCGGCTTCGGCCGGCTCGGCGCGGCCAATGCCGCGAGCTATTTCGGCGTGGAGCCCGACATCTGCACCCTGGCAAAGGGCATCAACAACGCCGCGGTGCCGATGGGCGCCGCCATCGCTTCGCGCCGGATCCACGACACGATCCTGGAGGCGGCGGCGGGCGGCATCGAGTTCTTCCACGGCTATACCTATTCCGCCCACCCGCTCGCGGTCGCCGCCGCGCTGGCGACGCAGCAGATCATCCGCGACGAGGGCGTCTACGAAGCCGCCGCCGCGCTGGCGCCCTATTTCGAAGACGCGATGCACAGCCTGAAGGGCGAGCCTTTCGTCAGCGACGTCCGCAATATCGGCCTGGCCGGCGGCTTGACCATCGCGCCGCGCGAGGGCGGCGTGCGCGCCTATGACGTCTTCCTGGCGGCATATGCCCATGGCGTCGCAATCCGCTCGAACGGCGACACCATCGCCGTCGCGCCCATCCTGACCAGCACCAGGAGCGACATCGACGCGATCGTCGACGGCGTCCGCAAGGCGCTGCGCAGCGTCACGTAGCGCGCACCGCGCGCAGGATCTCGCTGGTGCCCTCATAGGCGATCAGCTCCTGGGCGCGGCCGTCGGGACCGTAGATCACCGCGGTCTCGTAAGGGCCGGATTGGTTGAAGAATCGGCCGGTATCGTCCATGTGCAGCGTGCGGACGCCGACGCGCAGGCCCGGAATCTCGCTCTTGAGCTGACCATCCTCGCTCCAGATCTTCATCAATGGCAGCTCGATGCCGCTGGTGATGCGGTACTCGCCCTCATACAGCCGGAGCCTATCGGCCGGGATCGGCACGACGCGTTTGGGCGGCACGAGGAAGTCCGGCCAGTCGTAGACGCCGGCGACGCCGTTCTGCACTTCCACGAACAGGAATATCCCGGCCACCGCATTGGTGAAGACCATCGCGCCGTCGCCGCTCTCGAGATAGGAGTTGGTCTCCGACTGGTAGCCGCCGTTCGAGCCGCCGTGATTGACGTGCAGGGTCGGCCCGTCGCCCAGCGCGCGCCAGCCCAGGCCGAATTCGCCGTCGCCGTGCCGAGTCGCCATCGCCTGCGCCAGGTCGCGGCGCAGCAGCGCGCCGCGGCGGCCGAGCCAAGCCTCGCGGAAGCCGATGTGAAAGCGCGCATAGTCGGCCGGCGTGGTGAAGAGACCGCCGGCGCCCATCTCCGGCGAGACATGCCAGCCACCGGGCAGCGGCGCACCATCGGGGCCGTGGCCGGAGGCGATGTTGCCGGTGAAGCACGCGGCCAGCGGATTGGACTGATATGTCGTGCGTGTCATGCCGAGCGGCTCGAAGATCATTTCCTCGGCCAGGACGTCGAAACCCTTGCCCGTCATGTCCTCGGCCGCCATCTGCGCGAGCAGGAAGCCGCCGCCGGAATAGCGCCGCGCGCCGTTCGGCGGCTTGTTCACGCGGACGGGCGGCAGGACGAATTCGTTGGGTCCGGGATCGGCCACCGGTGGCCGCGTTCCTTCGAGCAGATCGAACACGGTAGGCAGCGGACGGCCGCGCGGCGCGACCGGCCAGCCATTCACGGTCAGGCCGGCCGTGTGGTTCAGCATATTGCGCAGCGTCACCGGCGCGGCGCGGGTGAATTCGTTCTGCGGCAGCTGCCAGCGCTTGAGATAGCGGTTGATGTCGGTGTCGAGATCGAGCACGCCGCGCTCGACCAGCTGGGCGATCAGGAAGGCGGTCACCGGCTTGCTGGTCGAGGCGCCCATGAAGATCGTGTCGGCGTCGACCGGCGCGGCGCCGCCTTTCTCCCGTACGCCATAGCCTGCGGCCCAGTCGAGCACGCCGCCGCGCAGCACAGCGATGCCGACGCCCGGCACGCCGTAATGCGCCATGCGCTCGGCGAGCGTCCAGCGCTCGTCGCGGCCCGCGATCCGGACGATCGGCAGGATGTTGCGTTCGACCGCCGTCTTCAAATCCGCCATGACGCGCCCCTCGCGATTGCCGACCCAATGTAAATGATGTTTATATTCGGCAAAAGCATTTGTTGCGGGGCCAAATGACGTTGCAGATGACCGTCGCCTACCAGGAATGGCCCTATCGCCAGACCTTCAAATTCGCCCGCGAGACCCGCCAGGCGGCGCCCCTGTTCGTCGTCCATGTCAGCGACGGGACCCATATCGGGCGCGGTGAATGCGGCATCCAGTCGCTCAAAGACGAGACGCCGGAGAGCGTTGCCGCCCAGCTGCGCGAGATCGCCGGCCGCATCGCCGCGATCGGCTCGCGCGCGGAGCTGAACCGCGCCGTGCCCGCGCAGTCTTCGCGCAACGCGGTCGACTGCGCCCTGTGGGACCTCGAATGCAAGCGCAGCGGTGCGTCGATCTGGCAGCTCAGCGGCGTCGATCCGGTGCCGAAGATCGAGGTCGACATCACCATCGGCATCAATGCGCTGGAGAAGATGCGGGCGGACGCCGAGCAGGCCGTGGCGCGCGGCTACCGCCTGCTCAAGCTGAAGGCGGATGCCGACAGCGTGCTCGAGAAGGTGGACGCCATCGCCAAGGCGGTGCCGGGCGTGAAGTTCATCGTGGACGCCAACGAAGCGTGGAGCATGGAACAGCTCTCCGCCCTCGCCCCGGCGCTGGCGGCACTCGACGTCGTGCTGATCGAGCAGCCGCTGCATCACGATCATGACGCTGCGCTGGCCGGCTATGACAGCCCCATCCCGCTCTGTGCCGACGAGAGCTGCGCCACGGCATCGCAGATCGGCGTGCTCGCGGAACGGTACGACTCGGTGAACATCAAGCTCGACAAGACCGGCGGCCTGACGGAGGCGCTGGCCCTGGCCCGCGCCGCGCGGGCGGCGGGGATGGGCTTGATGATGGGCTGCAACGGCGCAACCTCGCTCGGCAATGCGCCGGCCTATGTGATCGGCGCGCTGTGCGACTATCGCGACATCGACAGCCAGGAATTGCTGTTCGAAGACCGGGCCGGCGGCATGGTCACGCGCGCGGGCGAGCTCCACGCGTTCGACTCGCGCTTCTGGGGCTAGCGGTTGCGCGCGATGCGTACGGTCTCCGTGACCAGCGCATCCAGCGCGTCGACCACCGGCAGCGCAATTCCGGCGGGTGCGCCCAGCACCGAGAGCTCGGTGCAGGCGATGAGGAACGCATCGGCGCCGTCCTGTGCGAGCGCTGCGGCCAACGCCGCGTAGTCGGCGCGGCTCTGCGGCGTCACAGCGCCGGCCTTCACGGCGCGGATGACGGCCAGCATCCTGCCCTGACCGGGCGCGTCCGGAAACAGCGCCGTCATCCCGGCGTCGCGCAGCCGCGCCGCATAGAGGCCGACCTTCTCGACCGCCGGCGATGCCAGCATGCCGACGCGTTCGACCTTCGGCGCCAGTGCGTCCAGCCGCGCGATCGCCAGCGCCACCATGTCCAGAACCGGGATGGAGACCGCCTTGGCGATCTGCGCCAGATAGTGATGCGCGGTGTTGCAGGGGACGGTGAGAAAGTCCGCGCCCTGGCGCTCCAGACCTTGCGCCATGGCGATGAGCACGGGCGCGGGATCGGTGTCGTCGCCGTCGATCAGCGCGGCGATACGCGACGGTATCTTCGGATTGTTGTCGACCAGCACGCGGATGTGGTCGCCGTCGTCGGCGGCCGGCGTGGCGCGCAGCAGGCGCGCGAGGAAGTCGACCGTCGCCTCCGGTCCCATGCCGCCGATGACGCCGACGATCTTCTCAGCCATAGCCGGGCAGGTCGAAAGCGTCGGGATAGCCGAACAGGCCGGTCGAGCCGCCGGTATGAAGGAAGACGACGTCGCTGTCCTTCGGGAAGAAACCCTTGCGCACATGGTCGAGCAGGCCGTCGAAACCCTTGCCGGTGTAGACGGGGTCGAGCAGCAGACCCTCGAAACGGGCCGCCAGCTTCACCGCCTCGCGCATGCCGTCGGTCGGCACGCCATAACCGGCGCCGACATAGTCGCCGTTCGCGACAACATGTTCGCGTCCGACGACGCCCGGCGCGCCGAAATAGGCGGCGGTCTTTTCCGCGAGGGCAAAGACATTCGCCTCCTGCTTTTCTTTCGGCGCACGCACCGAGATGCCGAGCACCGGGATGCCCGCGTTCAACGCCACCAGTCCCGCGACGAAACCGGCCTGCGTTCCGGCGCTACCGGTCGCGTGCACCACGTGCCCGATCTTCAGATCCCTTTCGTTCGCCTGATGCAGCAGTTCGAGCGCGCAATTGGCATAGCCCAGCGCCCCGACGACATTGGAGCCGCCGCCGGGAATGATATAGGGCCGCCGCCCCTTGTCCCGCAGCCCGGTCGCCAGCGTCTCCATCTCCGCGTTCATGTCGGAATCCTTGGCGCGCTTCGAGAGCGACGCGCCGTGCAGGCGGTCGAGCAGGACATTGCCGTTGAGCGTGTAGTCCCGCGACGTGTAGCCGGTGCGGTCCTCCAGCAGGATGTGGCACGCCAGGCCGAGCTTGGCGGCGGCCGCCGCGGTCTGGCGCGCATGGTTCGACTGCGTCGCGCCCTGGGTGATGACGGTGTCGGCGCCCTGCGCAAGCGCTTCGCCCATCAGGAATTCGAGCTTGCGCGTCTTGTTGCCGCCGGTCGAAAGCCCGGTGCAGTCGTCGCGCTTGATCCAGAGCCGCGGCCCGCCCAGGTGCCTGGACAGCCGCTCCATCGGCTCCAGCGGCGTCGGCAGATGCGCGAGATGGACACGTGGGAAACGGGCGAAATGCATGTTGTGTCCTTCAGCTTTCGGCGCGGCGGCGCGCGCGCATGATCTCGGTCACGCCGTCGCGCAGGATCGCGAGCTCATGCGCCTGGCCGTTCGCGTCGTAGGTGACGGCGGTCTCGTAAGGCCCCATGCGGTTGAAGAACCGGCCGTTCTGATCCATGAAAATCTCGCGCGGTCCGCCCCGCATGCCCTTGATCTCGCTCCTGAGCGTGCCGTTCTCCGCCCAGATCCGCATGGCGGGCGCGTCGACGCCGGTGACGATATCGTAAGTCCCGGTGTAACGCGAAAGCTCGGCTTGCGGAATCTCGCGGACGTGCTTTTCGGCGCGCAGATAGTCCGGCCAGGCATGCTGGTCGGCGACGGCGGCGAACACCTCCCAATAAAAGATGAGGCCGGAATCGGCATTGGTCATCACCACCGCGCCCATGCCTTTTTCGAGATAGCAGGTGGATTCACACTGATAGCCCGCATTGGAGCCGCCATGGCCGAAACGGCGGTTCGCACCGCTGCCGAACAGTTCCCAACCGAGGCCGAACTCCCCGCCACCCTGCGGTGTCATCATCTCCTGCGCGATCCCCTGCCCCAGGATCGCGTTGGGCTTGCCCAGCCAGGCATCGCGGCAGCCCAACATGAAGCGGGCATAGTCGGCCGCGGTGGTGTAGATGCCCCCGGCGCCGATCGCCGGCACATAGACGAATTTCTCCGGCAAGGGACCGCCATCCTCATGGCCGACCGCGGTGTTGCCGCGGTAGCGCTCGGGCAAGGGCGCCTCGAAGGTCGAGCGCGTCATGCCGAGCGGTTCGAAGACGTTCTCGCGCGCAAGCTGGTGGAAAGGCTTGCCCGATGCGTCTTCCAGCATCTGCTCGACCACTGTCGTGCCGCCGCCGGAATAGCGCACCGTGCCGCCTGGAACCTTGTCCACCGTCACGCCGTTGGTCGAACTGTTCTTGAACTCGACCCGCCGCGTGAGGATGTCGAGCGCGCGCGGATGCGGCTGGGCGGGATCGAAGGCGCCGAAGCCGTGGATCGTCGTGCCGGCGCGGTGCGACAGCAGCAGGCGCAGCGTCACCGGCTGCTGCCGTGTGAATTCGTTCTGCGGCACCTGCCAGGATTTGAGGTAGCGGTTGACGTCGACGTCGAGATCGAACACGCCGCGGTCGACGAGCTGGAGCGCCAGCATCGCCGTCACCGGCTTGCTGATCGAGGCGCCGGAGAACATCGTGTCGGCCTGGACGCGCGCGGGCTTGCCGGCTTCGATGTGGCCATAGCCCTCACTCCACGCAACTTCACCGTCCTCCATGACGGCGACGCCGACCGCCGGACACTCATAGGCCGCGAGGCGCTCGTCCATCGTCCAACGGATATTCTCTCCGGCGACCCGGGTGATCGGCATCAGGTTGCGCGCCAGCCGCGCCGCCGGCGATAGATCGGACATGCGTCACCTTTCGGCGGGCCGCTCGCCCACCCAAATATAAACGATGTTAATATTAGCGCGGCGGAGCCCGCGGTCAACTGGGACCGCCACCCGCGCATGCCCAGGGAAGCGGCATTCCGCCGAACAGTTTCGCGCCATTGTACGAATGCCGCCCGCGCCGGCGCGATCCTTGTTGAGCCGCGATATAAACGATGTATATTTTCGGTTGGGCATGAGGGGTTGGCGGCATGGCGGAGCGGCGCAAGACGGATACGCCGGCCGGCGAGAGCAAGCCCACGCGGCTGCAGCTCGCGCTGTTCTCCTTCCCGTCCCTGCCGCATGCCTTCATCGCGCTGCCGCTCAACATCGTCATCCCCGCCTATTATGCGGCGCACACGGCGGTGACGCTGCTGCAGATCGCGTCGGTGACGACGGCGAGCCGCATCCTCGACGCGGTGCTGGATCCGACGATCGGCTACCTGTCGGACCGCACCAAGTCGCGGCTGGGGCGCCGCAAGCCCTGGGTGCTGGCGGCGGCGATCGTCTGTTCGATCGCGATCTACTTCCTGTTCCAGCCCCCGCCGAAAGCGGACTTCGTCTATTACGGCGTCTGGTCGTTCCTGCTCTATTTCGGCTTCACGCTGTTCGAGATCCCGCGCGGCGCCTGGACGGCGGAAGTCACGCGCGACTATCACCAGCGGGCGCGCCTCAACACCTATGTCGCGATCTTCAACGTGGTCGGCAGCCTGGTGTTCTGGCTGATGCCCCTCGCCCTGTCGCGGCTGACGGGGACGATGGCGATCACCGGCGCGACGCTGTCGGGCATCGCCTGGCTCTATGTCGCGCTGATGCCGGTGGGCGTGATCCTGGCGGTGCTGTTCGTCTCCTCCGGCATCCAGACGCAGGAGAAGCTCTCCACCGTCCGCCAGATGCTGCAGTCGTTCGGCCGCAACAAGCCGCTGTGGAACTATTACGGCGCGATCTCCGCCTGGGGATTGGGCCAGGGCGCGTATCTTTCCGTCATCCTGATCTTCCTGTCCGACTATCTGCAGATGGCACAGTACTTCCCGGTGCTGATGATCGCGTTCTTCATCGTGCAGGCCGTCACCATGCCGCTGTGGCAATGGATCGTGACGCGCCATGGCCGGCATCGGGTCTGGGCCGTCACCATGACGCTCGATGCACTCAGCCGGCCGCTGATCCTGCTGCTGGCGCCGGGCGCCGGCATGGTGCCGCTGCTGGCGATCGGCGCGCTGGGCGCCTTCCTCAACGCCCCGGCGAATTTCTGCCCCACCGCGATCCTGGGCGACGTCGCCGACTACGACCTGATGAAATCGGGCATGAACAAGACCGGCAATCTCTATGCCTTCAACACCCTGCTCATCAAGGCGACGATGGCGCTGGGGGCGGGCTTCGCCTTCCTGATGCTCGACATGTTCCATTACAAGGTCGGGCACAGCAACGGTGCGCACGCCAATCTCGGCCTGCTGCTGTGTTATCTCGTGTTCCCCGCCCTGCTCTATTTCATCGCCTCGGCCATCGCCTGGTTCTTCCCGATCGACGCCGCGCGCCACAGCGTGATCCGCCGCCGCATCGAGCGCCGCGTCGTGGTCGAGCCCCTCCTGGGCACACCCGTCCCCTGACAGGCTTGACCGCGAAGCCGCTGAATATATACACTGTTTATATCGAGGCCGGAGAACAGGGCCTGCCAGGAGGTCGCATGTACCCCGACGAGAAATCCAAATCCGCCAAGCTCTATGCGCGCGCCGTCAAGGTGATGCCGGGCGGCAATTCGCGCCATACGGTCTATTTCCCGCCCTACCCTGTCTATGCGGCGCATGCGCAGGGCGCACGGGTATGGGACGTCGACGGCGCCGACCGCCTCGACTTCATCAACAATTATTCGTCGCTGGTGCACGGCCACAACCATCCGCGGATCGTCGAGGCGATCGTGAAGCAGGCGCACCGCCTGCTCTCGATCTCGCTGCCGACCGAGGAGGAGGTGCGGCTGGCGGAGATCGTCACCGCGCGGCTGCCCGGCGTCGAGTCGATCCGCTTCGGCAATTCCGGCACCGAAGGCGTGCTGCTCGCGATCAAGGCCGCGCGCGCCTATACGGGCAAGCCGAAGATCGCGCGGGTCGAGGGCGCCTATCACGGCAGCGCCGAGACCGTCAGCGTGAGCATGTCGCCGTCGCCGGACAAATGGGGCGATCCCGATGCACCCAACAGCGTCGCGCCGGCCAGCGTCGGCCCGGGCACCGCGGCGGACACGATCGTCATCCCGATGAACCAGGTCGAGGCGACGCGGAAGATCCTGCGCAAGCACGCCGCCGACCTCGCGGGCGTCATCCTCGATCCGCTGGTGAAGAATCTCGGCTACAAGCCCGCGACGCGGGAGTTCGTCGCGATGCTGCGCGAAGAGACCGAAGCGGCCGGCGCCCTTCTTATCTTCGACGAGGTCTACAGCCTGCGGCTCGGCTTCCATGGCGCGCAAGGCGCGCTGGGCATCACGCCCGACCTGACGGCGCTGGGCAAGATCATCGGCGGCGGCCTTCCGGTCGGCGCGGTGGGCGGCCGGCGCGCGGTCATGGACGCGGTGTTCGATCCGCGCCACGGCCGGCCCAAGATGAACCATGGCGGCACGTTCAACGCCAATCCGATGACCATGGCGGCCGGTGCGGTCGCGATGGAGATGTTCGACCAGGCCGCGTTCGACCGCATGTCGGCGCTGGGCGAGCGCCTGCGGCAGGGCCTGCGCGAGGCGCTGCGCGTCACCGGCGCGCCCGGCATGGTGGGGGGCGCGACCTCGATGATCTGCCTGTTCCACCTGGAAGCGCAGATCGAGACCTATCGCGACGTGGTCGCCTCGCAGGCCGGCAATGCCCGCGCCCAGGCCCGGGCGGAGCAGTTTTTCCGCTTCATGCTGAACAACGGCGTCCTGATCGGGGCACCGGGCTTTTTCGTGCTCTCCACCGCGCTGACCGAAGGCGATATCGATTACGTGCTGGAAAAGACGGTAGAAGGCCTGCGGCAACTGGATTGAGAGCGCCATGAACCCGACCCATCGCAAGACCCCTTCCGGCAGGCTGCGCGCCCGCGGCGCCGGTGTGCCCTTCACCGGCACGCCCGGGCCGAACAATGCCATCACCGACGTCGCGAATATCGAAGTCGGCTATTGCACCCTGATCTCGGGCGAAGGGCCGCTGGTCGTCGGCCAGGGACCGATCCGCACCGGCGTCACCGCTATCTTTCCGCATGGCCGCGCCCGGCCGAACGCGGCGACCTATGCCGGCTACTACAATATGAGCGGCAATGGCGAGATGACCGGCATGGCGCTGGTCGAGGAACGCGGCCGCTTCGACGGCCCCATCACCATCACCAACACCCATTCCTGCGGCCTGGCGCGCGACGTCACCGCGAAGTGGCTCTATACACAGCTCGAGACCAGCCCGAAGGACGACCAGCCCTTCTGGCTGCCGGTCTCGGCCGAGACCTTCGACGGCAACCTGAACGACATCAACGGCCATCATATCAAGGCCGAGCATGTCATCGCCGCGTTCGAGGACGCCCATGGCGGCGCGATCGAGGAAGGCAGCGTCGGCGGCGGCACGGGCATGCGCTGCTATGAGTTCAAGGGCGGCTCCGGCACGGCGTCGCGCGTCGTCGGCTATGCCGGCACCGACTATTGCGTCGGTGCGTTCGTGCAATCCAATTTCGGCAAGCGCCATCTGCTGCACATCGCCGGCATTCCCATCGGCCGCGAGATCCCGGTCGCGAGCCCGCTCGAGGCCGACGACGAGCTCGGCTCGATCATCATCATCGTGGCGACGGACGCGCCGATGATGCCGCATCAGCTGCGCCGCGTGGCGCGCCGCGCCTCGTTCGGCATCGCGCGCTCGGGCGGCATCGCGTCGAACGAATCGGGCGACCTGATCCTCGCCTTCTCCACCGGCAACCGTCCGGCGGTCGACACCCACACCGGCATCGTTTCGGCGAGCTATCTCGGCGAAGAAGGCCTCAGCCGGTTTTATGAGGCGACCATCGAGGCGGTGGACGAAGCCATCATGAACTCGATCTTCGCGAACGAAACGATGACGGGGCGCGACGGACGTTCGGTCCCCGGCCTGCCGGTCGAGCGCATCCGGACGATCCTGAAACGCCACAATCGCCTCGAAGAGACCGACTCACAAGACTGATTCGCGGAGCGCGCTTGCCAGCATTCCCGTAGCGAGATATTCGACTCCCATGAAATCACCCGCCGGCGCCAGGAAAAAAACCGCGGCCACACTGCAGCGCAAGGCGGCGCCCCGGAAGCTGCGCGCCTATCACAAGGGCAATGTCGCGCAGGACCTGCTGCTCGCCGCCAGGCGCATCCTGCGGGACGAGAGCTTCGAGGACGTCTCGGTCCGCCGGCTGGCGCGCGAGGTCGGCGTCACGCCGGCCAATTTCTACAATCACTTCGAAAGCCTGGAGGCCCTGCTGCTGAGCCTGGGGGCGGAAGGCTTCGACGAGATCCGGCTCGATGCGGAACAGATCATCGCCAGCGCGCAAAGCCGCAAGGAGGCGCTGCTGCAGCGCTGCTTCAAATTCGTCAAATTCGCGATGACGAACAAGCAGGTGTTCCGGATCATGTTCGGACAGATCCCCAATGCCCACAAGAACCAGCGGTTTCGCGAAGCCTCCGACGCCTCGTTCGGCCAGCTGATGCACCTGATCTACGGCAAGGACATCTACGATCCGACCGATCTCGCCGGCATGCACTACAAGGGCCGCGCGGCCTATGCGGTCCTCGCGATGGTCTACGGCCTGGCACGCAACATCATCGAGGACCAGTTCCAGTTCGAGACCGGCAGCGATGCCGAAATCCGCAAATTCGTCGAGGACGTGCTGAGCACCCTGCTCGACGGAACCGTGGCCAAGGAACTCTCCTGGTAGACCCGTCCTGAAAAAGCCGCCCGCCCGGATTGCTCCGGGCGGCCGGTTGCGTCGCGTCTTCTCTAGAAATTGTGCTGGATGCGCAGGCCGTAGGTGCGGCCCAGATTCACGTTCTCCACGCCGTCGGTATAGACGAATTGCGGGATCACCGAGTCGAAGGCATTGTCGATATAGCCCACGACCCGCGTCCCGCCGAACGCAAAGCCGGCATTGATGTCCAGCTTGTTGAGATCCTGATAGGCCACGGTCGAGGACGGCAGGAAGCCGCCATACTCCAGCCGGTAGCTGAAGTCGCCGACGACGCTCACATCGTCACCCATCGGATAGTTCACGGCGCCGTTGAAGTTGATGGTCCAGTGCCGCGTCAGCGGGATTTCCTGGCCCTTCACCGGGACGCCGTTCGAACTGCCGCTGGTGAACTTGTCGTCGAGCCAGCCGATCGCCGTCCCGAGGCTCAGCCAATCGAGCGGCTGATAGGCGACGCTGAGCTCGGCGCCATAGGTGCGCGCGTCGCCGACATTCGCGAGATAATACAGGCCGAGATAGGAAGGTTCGCTGGGATCGTTCTGCGGTTCCACGAGCTTGGTCTGCGTCATGTAGAAGAAGTCGGCATTGACCGCGAGCCGGCCGTCCAGCCAGGCAGTCTTGGCGCCGATTTCGTAATTGGTGTTCTTCTCCGGATCGTAGGAGAGATATTGCGGGCTCGAGGTGCCCAGATTGAAACTGCCGGCCCGGAAGCCGGTCGCGTAGGTCGCATACAGGTTCGCGCTGTCGCTGAGCTTGTATTGCAGCGTGACGCTGGGCGCCAGGTTCACATAGGCGTCCTTCTGGCGATCCGTATACGGATAGAATATCTGCGCGAAGAGCGGAGTCAGATAGGACGAACCGAGCGCCGTCGCGCCATAGCCGGCCACCGGCCCCTGGATGTAGACGAGCCGCTTCTTCGTCTGGTCCCACCGGATGTCGGCCGTGACGCTGAACGCGTCCGTGACTTGATAGGTCGCCGTGGCGAAAGCGGAGTAGGACAGCGAATTGATCAGGCTGCCCGGCGCGCCGAACGCATTGGCGCCGCTCTGCACGCCGATGTTCGGAAAGGTGTACGGATATTGGCCGGCGCCGGCGCCCGGAAGACCGGGCGAAGTCGCGTTGCCTTCGCAGCCGCCGTCATAGGGCGACATGAGGAACTGGCACATCAGGTTGCCATAGGTGTAGCCCGGCGCGAGTTCCGTGTTGAGATTGTTGAAATTGACGCTGCCGGCGAGAACCCGGTCGAAGCGGAAGGTCTCGTTGAAATAGTCCGCGCCGGCCATCCAGGTCAGCTTCTGGTCGGAATTCGATTTCCACAGGACCTGCGTATAGAAGTTGTGCAGGCTCTCGTCGCGGTACTGCACCTGCCGGAAGGCGACGGACGGGTCATAGGTCGGACCGAACGCGGTGTGGTCCTGGTCCTCCTGCAGGTTGAGATGGTAGTTGCGATAGGCCGCCTGCCACTCGAACGTGCCGGCCCAGCTCCGCGTGTCGAAGTTGACGTCCTGCGAGAGATAGGTCTGCTGCCAGCGCTCGGTGTCGGGCGTGTCCTGCGTGATGGTCTGCAGCGTCTCCGGCGCCGAGACCGGCAGGCCGCAGCACGCAACGTTGAAGACCGCCCCAACGCCATTGGGCGCATAAGCCGTGAAGGACGGGCCGTGCACCTCCTGGATCTCGGCGGTCCACAGGACCGAGAGCTGGTCCGTCACATCCCATTTCGCCCCGAGGCGGCCGCCCATGTCGCGCTTGCGGTCGATATATTGGTTGAGGGTGATGTTGTAGAGCTGGCCCTCGTCCTGGTTGATCCACCAGCCGGTCGCGCGCACCGCGAAATTGTCGGTGATCGGAACGTTCACCGCGCCCTGGATCTCGCTGCGCTGGTAGCGGCCATAGTCGCCGGTGACGTAGCCGCCGAAGCCGTCCGTGCTCGGGGTGGCGTAGATGACGTTGACGACGCCGCCGACCGCGTCGCGGCCATAGAGGCCGGATTGCGGCCCGCTCAGGACCTCGACCCGCGCCACGTCGATCTGGGCGCCCAGATTGCCGCGCTGGCCGCCGTTGAAGATGCCGTTCCGGTAGAGGCCGAAATTCGGCTCCGCGTTGATGTCCGCCTGATGGACGCCGCGGATGTTGATGAAGGTCTCGAAATTCTCCGAATCGTCCGGCAGGACCGCGTTGGGCACCATGGCGATCACCGACTTCAGGTCGGTGTAGCCGAGGTTCTTGATCTGGTCGCCGGAGATCGCCGTGACCGTGGCCGGCACGTCGATGAGCTTCTGCTCGCGACGCTCGGCCGTGACGGTCACGGTCTCGATATTGTCGTCAGCGGACGCGATGACCGGCCAGAAAACCGGCGCGGCGACGGAAGCGAGAAGAAACGCCCTGAGTGCTGCAGATACGCGCATGTCGACCCCTCACACAAGCGCAGCGTGACACGATCACCCCGATGTCGTCACACCACTAATATGAACATAGTTTACTTAGGGAATTTTTCGAATGTCAACGTCGTTCATATTGGCAGGGCACTCCGTCATGCCTATAGTTTGCGCGAAATCTGCATGCATCCTCGGCACTTGCCGAACAAGCGCGCAGCAAGCCGGCGCCGCCGATAATTTCCCGGGACTGTGACCTTGAAAGCACCTTTGGTCGTGACGCGCGCCGAGATCGAAGCCCTCCTTCCGAGGATCGATGCGGTCGGCGCGATGGCGCGCGCGTTCGCCGCCTATTCCGCGGGCCGCGCCATCGTCCCGCCGGTCGGCGAAATCCTGTTTTCGGAGGTCGATGGCGAGGCGCACATCAAATCCGGTTATATCGCGGGCGATGCGCTGTTCGTGGTCAAGGTCGCGACCGGCTTCTATCGCAACGCCGCCCGCGGCTTGCCGGCGAATTCGGGCGCCCTGCTGGTGTTCAGCGCCGTCGACGGCATGGTGCGGGCCGTTCTCCTGGATGAGGGCCTGTTGACCAACTATCGCACGGCGGCGGCCGGCGCCCTCGCCGCGCAATATCTCGCGCCCGGCATGGTCTCGAAGATCGGTCTCCTCGGCTCCGGCGTACAGGCCCGGCTCCAGGCCGAGTTGCTGCGAACCGTGACGCCCTGCCGCTCGGTGATCCTCTGGGCGCGCCGCACGGATGCGGCGCGCGCCTGTGCCGGCGATCTCGAAGCCGCCGGTTTCGACGTCAGCGTCGCCGCCACGCCCGCCGCCGTCGCGGCACAGGCCAATCTGATCGTGTCCGTGACCGCCTCGCGGCAAGCCCTCCTGACGGCCGCCGACATCCGCCCCGGAACGCATATCAGCGCCATCGGCTCCGACACGCCGGAGAAGCAGGAGCTTGCGCCGGACCTCTTGGCCCGGGCCGACATCGTGGTGGTGGACAGCAGGAGCCAGGCGCTCGAGCGCGGCGAGCTGCACCACGCGCTTGCCGCCTATCCAAGGCTAGCGGACAGCGCCCTCGAGATCGGTGCCATCGCGAGCGGCAAGGCGCGCGGCCGGACGTCGGACGGCCAGATCACGATCGCGGACCTGACCGGCGTCGCGGTGCAGGACGTCGAGATCGCGAAAGCTGTCCTCGACGCCATCGAAAAGGAAAGAGCATGAGCGCGATCGACACTTTCGTCCTGGAGCGCAGCCAGTCGCTCTACGAGAACACGGTCGAGATCAATCTCACCGAGAGCGGCGTCGAGCCGCTGACGCTCGAAACCCTGCTGTCGCCGGCCGAGCTGGCCGAACTGCACAAGCTGCGGCTGGGCTATAACTATACCGAGGGCACGCCGGAATTGCGGGCGGCGATCGCGACCTGGTATCCGGGCGCCCGCGCCGAAAACGTGCTCGTCACCACGGGCGCGGCGGAAGCGAATTTCCTGGCGGCCTGGGCGCTTCTGTCGCCCAAGGATACGCTCGCCTTCATGGTGCCGAACTTCATGCAGCTGCATGGGCTGGGACGCAATCTCGGCGCGACCGTGAAGACGTTTCCGCTCGATCCCCGCAAGGGCTGGCAGCTCGACCGCGCGGCGTTCGGCGCGGCGGCGAAAGGTGCGACGCTCATCGCCTTGTGCAATCCGAACAATCCGAGCGGCGCGGTGCTGTCGCGGGCGGACATGGACGTCGTCGCCGCGACGGCGAAGGCGGAGAATGCCTGGCTGCTGTGCGACGAGATCTATCGCGGCTCGGAGATCGACGGCCGGGCGGAGACGCCGAGCTTCTGGGGCGCCACCGACCGCACGATCGTGACCTCGAGCACGTCCAAATCGCTGGCGCATGCCGGCCTGCGGCTGGGCTGGATCGTCGCGCCGCCGGACTTCATCTACGAATGCATGCGGCGGCAGGACTACACGACCATCGGCACGGGGCCGATCAACCAGTTCCTCGGCGCCAAGCTGCTGGCGCCGGCGCGCCGCAACGAGATCCTGGCGCGCAGCCGTGCCATCCTCGCCCGCAATCTCGGCGTGATCGATGGCTGGATCTCGCGCTGGAACGGCCGGCTCGCCTATGACCGCCCGGCGGCGGGCGGCATGGTGTTCGTGCGCTACGACGTCAAGATCGGCTCGGCGGCGCTGAGCGACCTACTGCGCGAGAAGAAGGGGACATTCGTCGTCGCCGGCGAGTGGTTCGGCATGGACGGCCACCTGCGCATCGGCACCGGCGGCCACGCCCATGAACTCGAAGAAGGCCTCAGGCGGATCGACGACGTGCTGCGCGCGATCGCCTGAGCCTTCAATTCCAAGGATACGTCCAGGGGAACGCCTGCTCGTAGAGACGGGCCAGGCGCAGCAGGATGTCGTCGCGGTGGCGGCGCGCCGTGATCTGCAGACCGACCGGCAAGCCGTCCGAGGTGAATCCCGCGGGGATCGAGATCGAGGGATTCCAGCAGGCATTGGCGAGCATCCCAAAGGGCTCGACGCCGGTCTCGCTGGCATCGCGGCCGTCGATCACCTGCGGCGGCGTGATATCGGCCTTGTAAGGCCGGCAGCCGGTCGCGGGCGACATGAGCAGATCGTTCTCGCGAAAGAAATCGGCCACCTCATAGGTCAGCTTCTCGATGTTCTTCCAGCTCTGCTTGAGGTCGATCTCGTCCCGGCGGTCGCGGATGCGTCCGAGGAAGAACTGCGTGGTGTCGGCCAGCTTGTCGAAACCGCCGGGCAGGATGCCGTCGCGGATGAAATCGGCCTCCAGCGTGCCGAGATTGAGCGCGCCCCAGTCGCGCAGGATGTTGGTGGAGTGGAAGAGCTGGTCCACTTCGGCCAGCTTGGCGACCGCGATCAGGCGCGTCGCGGCCTGGCGCGCCAGCGCGATGACTTCGGGCTCGACCACCGCATAGCCGCAATCGGGGGTGAAGACCGTGCGCAGCCGCGAGACGTCCAGCGTCTCGATGATGTCTTCGTAGAGATAGGGAACCTGCGGCAGCGACTGGCGGTCGCGGTCGTCCGGGCCGGCGGCGACGTCGAGATAGCGCGCCAGGTCGGCCGTGCTGCGCGTCACCGTTCCGTGCACGGACCAGTTCGCGAAGCCGTTCACCTTGGCGATCCGGGCATGGCTGGGCTTGAGGCCGATCAGGTTGGTGAAGGCCGCGGGCTGGCGGATCGAGCCGCCGCCGTCGGTCGAGGTCGCGAACGGCACCATGCCGGCCGCCACCGCCGCAGCGGAGCCGCCGCTGGAGCCGCCCGGCGTCATCTCCGGATTCCACGGATTGCGCGTCACCCCCCAGGCCTTGGTGAAGGTCGCGGAGTCCATGCCGAATTCGGCGGTCGCGGTCTTGCCGAGCGGAATGGCGCCGGCGGCGCGCAGCCGCGCGACATGCGGCGAATCCTTCGTCTTGATCGGCGTGTCGAGCATGAAGACGGAGCCCTGCGTCGTCCGGAAGCCGGCACAATCCTCGAGGTCCTTCACGCCGAAGGGCACGCCCGCGAGCTTGCCCGGGTCCTCGCCCCGCGCCACCTTGGCGTCGATCGCGTCGGCCATGCGAAAGGCATTGTCGCGATCGAGCACGATGAAGGCGTTGACGGCGGGATTGCGCGCGTCGATCGCGGCCAGCGCGCCGGCGACCGCGTCGCGCGCCTTCATCTCGCCGCGGCGCACCTTGTTGGAAATCTCGACAAGCGACGGCATCGCACGCTCCTATTGCAGGGCCCTGGTGACGTTCTCGGCCAGCCCTTTGGAAATCCCGTGTGTTCCCGCGACGCGCTCCAGCGCCTTGCGCATCAGCGCCTGGCGGTGGGGATCGTAGCGCCGCCACTGGTTGATCTGCGGCATGATGTAGTGGCCGCCGGTGCGGCCCATCCTGTCGATCATCAGCAGGCGGTCGGCGAGGAATTCGTAGCCCTTGCCGCTCGGGTCGTGGAACGCCACCCGGTTCTGCCGGCAGAAGCCGCCGTAATACAGCATGCCGCGCGCCCGGTTGTTGAAGTCGAAGGCGGGGTGCTCCTCCAATGCGATGATGCGGTCCACCGCGCCCGGGGCGCGCGACAGCGCCTGGGCGCCGAACCACTTGTCCACCACGGTGGAGTTGCTCTTCCAGCGCTCATAGAACCAGGCGACGCCCTCGTCGCGTTCCGGCCGGTCCATGTGGGTCAGCGTGCACAGCGCTTCGTACATGTCGGTCATGTTTGTGGCCGATTTGAGCTGCGCCAGCGCGAGCTTTGCCGATGGTTCTCCGCCCAGCGTCGCCAGCAGGTCCAGCACGACGTTCTTCAGCCGGCGCCGGGAGATGCCGGCGATGTCCGGCGCATAAGGCCCGCTCTCGCGGAGCTCGGCGTAAAGATCGACGAGCTTGTCGCCGAACCGCTCGGCGACGGCGCGGCGCAGGAAATTGCGTCCCGCGACCTGCCCGTCCAGATCGATCTGCGCCAGCCCCTCGCTCACCATCGGCTCGTCGGGGATGGCGAGGATCTGCGAACGCAGCAGCTTGTCGCCATTGCTGTCGGTCAGCACACGGCCGATGGCGGCGAGGTAGGATGGCGGCACCTGCAACGCCTTGCCGGCGGAAATGTCCGAAGCGAGGCCGCGGATGAGGCGGACGCCGAGCGTCTGCGCCGCGTCCCAGCGCGCGAAGGGATCGCTGTCGCCGGCGATCAGGATCGCCAGATCGTCGTTCGAAAGCCCGGCGTCGACGGTGACCGGCGCCGAAAACCCGCGCAGCAGGGACGGCACGGGCTCCGACTCGACGTCGTCGAAGACGAAGGTCTGCTCGGCCTGCGTGAAATCGAGCACGGCCGATTCGGCTTCGCGGCCGTCCAGCGAAAAGCGCAACGGCGCGCCGTCGCGCGACAGCAGGCCAACGGCGACCGGGATCTGGAACGGCAGCGTGTCCGGCTGACCGGCGGTCGGCGGACAGGTCTGTGTCAGCGACAGGCGATACTGCCTCCTGGCGGCGTCATAGGCGCCACGCGCCGCGATGCGCGGCCGCCCCGCCTGCGTGTACCAGCGGCGGAACTGGCCGAGGTCGCGGCCCGACGCCGCTTCCATCGCGGCCAGCCATTCGTCGATCGTCACCGCCTTGCCGTCATTGCGCGCGATGTAGAGGTCGAAGCCCTTGCGAAAGACCTCGGGGCTCAGCATCGCGCGCAGCATGCGCACCAGTTCGGCGCCCTTGTCGTAGACGGTGTTGGTGTAGAAATTGTCGATCTCGGCATAGGCCGGCGGCTGCACCGGATGGGCGGCGGCGCCGTCGTCCTCGGTGAACTGGTTGCGGCGCAGCGCCTGCACGCCCTCGACCCGCCAGACCCCGGCCGCCATCTTGTCCTCGATGAACTGCTGGTCGCGGAAGCGGGTGAGGCCCTCCTTGAGACAGAGCTGGAACCAGTCGCGGCAGGTGACGCGGTTGCCGGTCCAGTTGTGGAACTGCTCATGGCCGATGATGCGCTCGATGATCACATAGTCGCCGTCGGTCGTGATGTCGGGATCGGTGACGATGCCATGGGCCTCGAACAGGTTGAGGCCCTTGTTCTCCATCGCGCCCGCCCAGCCGGTCAGGGCGACGATGTTGTAGACGTCGAGATCGTATTCGAGGCCGTAGGTCTCCTCGTCCCAGGCGAGCGAGCGCTTGACGACGTCCATCGCGAAGCGGCAGCGCGATACGAGATCGTGATCGGCATAGATGCCGAGCTTCACCGGTCGTCCGCTCCGGGTGACGAAACTGTCCTCCAGCAGGCCGAAATCGCCGGCGAACACGCCGAAGATGTAGGACGGCTTGGGCCAGGGATCGACCCAGGTCGCCCAGTGCCGGCCGTCCGGCAGCATGCCGGCACTTTCCGGATTGCCGTTCGACAGCAGGACGGGATATTTCGCTGCGTCCGCCCGCAGGGTCACGCGGTAGCGCGCCAGCACGTCCGGCCGGTCGAGGAAATAGGTGATGTCGCGAAAGCCTTCCGCCTCGCACTGTGTGGCGAGCTTGCCGCCCAGCTCGAAAAGCCCCTTGGCCGTGCTGTTCTGCGCCGGAGCGATCGCGGTCGCGATCTCCAGCGTGAAGGAATCGGGCACGCCCGGAATGACGAGCTGCCCACCATTCGCCAGGAACGCGGCGCCCGATAGCGAGCGGCCGTCGAGCCTGAGTCCGACGAGCTCCATCGCCTCGCCGCCGTCCAGCACCAGGGGCGCCTCGGGTGCGGCGGTATCGGCGCGGCGCAGCGTCATGCGGTTTTCGACGATCGTGCGCGCGGCATCGAGATCGAAGGTCAGCTCGACCGTGTCGATGTGGAAATCCGGCGCGCGGTAGTCGGCGAGGCGGACGGTCCCTTCGATCTGCGGCGTTGCTTCTGACGACATGCGCACGAGCCTATATGAACAACGTTCATATAGGCAAGCGCCGGCGCGCGTCCGCCGCTCTGCTCATTCTTCGCGCAGGCTGCGCGATATCCCGGCGAGGCCGGCCTCCAGCTCCGCGAAGGTCGGCCAGCCGAAGCCGAGCCGGAAATAGCTGTCCGGCATCTCGAACCAATGACCCGGCCCCACATAGGTCCCATGCCTTGCGAGCAACCGCTTGTAGAACGCGTCCAAGCCGCCTTTCGGCGTTTCCCGGATGCGCGGGAAGCACACCACGCCGCCCGACGGCTTCACCCATTCCAGCCGGTCCTCATCCGCCAGCCATTGCGCGACAAGCTCGCGGCGGCGGCGCATCTCGCCCATGGTCGCCGCCAGAAGCGGCTCGCGGTTCTTCAGGATCTCGAGGGCGACCCATTCGTCGATCACGCTGCCGCAGATGGTCATCTGCTCCTTGGCCGCGAGGAATTTCTCCTTGAGGCCCGGATCGCGGGTGATGAGCCAGCCGGCCCGGATGCCGGGCACGCCATACGCCTTGGAGAGCGACGAGACCGAGATGACATGCTCGCCGAGCGACGCGGCCGGCGGCAGGGCGGCGTCGAACGACAGATCGCGGTAGGTCTCGTCCACCAGCAGGTGGCAGCCATGCTGGCGCGCCAGACGGACCAGGGCGTCGAGCTCGCCGCGGGTAAGCGACGTGCCGGTCGGGTTGTGCGGACAGGTCACGCTGATCAGGCGGGTGCGCGGCGTGATCGCGGCGGCGAGCTCCGCCATGTCGATCCGGAAGGCATTGTCAAATTTCAGATCGATGAAGGCGATCGCGCAGCCGATGGCGCGCGGGGTCTCCAGGTTGGTCGCGTAGTTCGGCCGGATGACGACCAGCCCGTCCTCCGGCCCCAGCAGCGTGGTCGCCACGATGAACAGCGCGCCGGCGGCGCCCATGGTGATCAGGACGTCGTCGGCCGACAGACCGTCGCCGTCTGCCGCGATGAGGGCGCGGAGTTCCGCGCTGCCGCGATGCTCGCCGTAAAGAAGCGTCAGGTCCGGCACCGACAGCCCCAAGGACGAGAGCGAGCGGTCGGCGACCGAGCTCTCCGAAAGGTTGTGGCGGATCAGGTCGTAGCCGTATTCCTCCGGCGATTCGACTTCGATCGGCATTCTCTTGTAGCGCATCGCCCTGCCCCGCCCGAAAACGGCTTGTGTCGGCCGCCCGCTGATATTAACACCGTTTATATTACTGCTGTCCATCGTGAGGTCACGCCATGCCGATCGCCAAATTCACCCGAATGGATGCGGGCGATGCGGAGGATTTCCGCCTGGTCGCCGATCTGTTCGACGTCTCGCGCTGTGTGACCGGACATGTCGACGCCCTTTTCGACCAGCTCAAGACCCTGCTGGGCGATCCGATCGGATATCGCATAGACCGGTTCCAGCACTCCCTGCAATCGGCGACCCGGGCGCTCCACGACGGGCGCAGCGAATCCTATGTCGCGGCGGCGCTCCTGCACGATATCGGCGACACGCTGGCGCCCCACAACCACGGCGACATCTCCGCCGCGATCCTGCGGCCCTATGTCGATGAAGAGATGCATTTCATCGTCGCGCATCACGCCGTGTTCCAGGGCTATTACTATTGGCATCTCGACGGCCGGGACCGCGATCGCGACGCGCGCGAACGCTATCGTGGCCATCCCCATTTCGCCGCGACGGCGGAATTCTGCGAGAAATACGACCAGTGCTCGTTCGATCCGGATTACCCGACGCTGCCGCTGCATGCCTTCGATGCGCTGGTGCGGCGGGTCTTCGCCAGGCCGCGCGAATGGGCGTCGTGATCCGGCGCCGGATGTTTCGCATGGCTTGCCGCCGGAATTGGTATATGTCGTCCGTCAGCACACGCGCATCCGGGACATCGCCATGCTTGCCCTACAGAGCATCGAGTTATGAGCGGCGCGGCCGAAGACACGGTGCTGGTCGGCGATATCGGGGGGACACATGCCCGCTTCGCGGTCGTGAACATGTCTACGTCGCCCTGGCAGATCGACCATCGGAGCGACATCGAAGCAACGGCTTCCACATTCGCTCCGTCGTTGCGCTCCTATCTCGATCAGGCTGGACTGGCGGCTCTGCCGCCGGCAATCGCTCTTGCGGTGGCCGGCCCCGTCCATGACGGCCAGGTGGTGCTTACAAACCGCGGGTGGCGGATCGCGGAAGGGGACCTTCGCGAGATGGGCTTCCACCAGGCCTTGTTGATCAACGACTTCGTGGCGCTGGCGTTCTCCGTCGCGACGCTTGGACCGCACGACTTCCGCACGATCGGCCCTGATGTGGCCGGACTGGCGGGCGAGCCGATCTCCGTCCTCGGCGCCGGGACCGGTTTCGGCGTGTCCTGCCTGGCGCGCTTCCACGGCCGCGCCGTTCCGATCGCGACCGAAGGCGGCCATGCCGGCTTCGCCCCGGGCAATGCACAGGAAGTCGCCGTGCTGGGGATCCTCGCCCGCCGTTTTGGCTATGTCTCGATCGAACGCATTCTGTCGGGTCCGGGAATGGAAAATCTCTATGGCGCACTCGCCGAACTCGGCGGACGCAGGCCTGCGTCCCTGAGCGCGCCCGACATCGTCGCCCGCCGGGCGGACGATCCCGACTGCCGGGATGCGGTCGATATGTTTTGCGGGATCTATGGCGCGGTGGCGGGCGATTTCGCGCTCTCCTATGGCGCCCGCGGCGGCGTCTACGTGGCGGGCGGTATCGCGCTCAAGATCGAAGCGATCCTCGAAGCCAGCGCCTTCCGGGCCCGCTTCGAAAGCAAGGGCCGCTTTTCCGACTATGTCAAAGCCATCCCGACCCGGCTGATCCTGAGCGAAGACACGGCGTTCCTCGGCGCGGCAAACGCCAGCCGCGAATTCCGCGACGTCACGGTATAGGGCCGGTTTCCGCGCGACTTGCGACGGCTCGACCGGACAGTCACGCGAAGACGACGGTCCTCGACCCTAAGGCCGAGTATCGACCACCTTACCGCCCCGCCGTGATCACGCCGGTGAAGGCGCCCGTCGAATCGGCGCCGCTGAAGCTGTCTCCGACCTTGTAGTCCTTGATCGGGAAGCAACTCGGCTTGCCGCCGCCCGACAGCGTGAAGCAGCTTTGCCCGTCCGCATCCGCCCAGGTGCCGTTCAGCGTCTTGCCGTCCGGCAACGCGACGGAGTAGCTGTGATCGGCGTTGACATAGACCTTCACGACGCGCCCGTCGCTATAGGTCGAGGTGATCGTGTTGCCGTACACGCCCGTCCAGGTGTCGGCGAGCGCGGGCGTCGCAGCCGCGGTGAGAAATACGGCGCCAAGGATGAGCGTGCGCAAGGTCATGGCGTGCTCCTTTGAAGTTCGATACCAAAACTCGCGATCATGGCCCGCGCCCTTCGACGCCGCCTGCGGCGCCGCTCAGGATGACGTGCGGGCCATGACAAGTTGAGAATTCGGCGGCATCAAAACCAGCCTTCAATCGGTGATCGGCTGCCCCAGCAGGTCTTCCGACCGGTCGATCTTGATCAGCACGGCCCAGCCCTTTTTCTCGGGATCGGAATTCTTCTCCGGCTCGATCAGGCGCTCCCACACCTTGTCGTAGACGGGTCCGGATTTGTGCACCGTTGCGGTGCCGTAGAGCCGCGCGAGGCCGCCGATCGGCAGCATGTCGCGCTTGGAGAGGTCGAAGAAGAAGACCGTGGCCTTGGTGCCGTCGGCCATCTGCGCGGCGGTCGAGCCACGGCCGCGCTCCCACAGCGAGATGTGCTCGCCGTCATAGACCTGCGCGCTGCCGCGCGGCGTAATCTGCGCGAAGCCGTCGGCGAGCACGGTGCCGATCAGGCAGGTATGGGTCGGAAAAGCCCCGTCTATCAGCGGCCATATCTTCTTGGGAATCGTCGCCATCGCTCGCCCTACCGGTAGGTGTTGTTGGAGGTGTGATCGCCCTTGAGCCAGTTCCACAATTCCTCATGCGCCTTCTTGCGGCGCACCTCGTTGATCAGTGTGGCATTGGGCGCGTCGAAGGTAAATTCGAGGATCATGCCGTTGGGATCGGTGACATAGACCGAGCGGCAATAGCCATGCTCGAGCACATAGGATTCCGGCTCCTTGTAGCCGGCGGCCTGGATGCGGCCCTCGATGGCCTTTTGGGTCTCGGCATCGACGTTGAGCGCGATATGGTGGAAGGGCGAGAACGGCATCTTGGGGCCGAACTGCTCCTGGTCCTCGGGCTTGTCGAACTGGAAGAAGGCGAGCGCGCCGCCGTCGCCGAGGCCGAAGAAGCAGTGGCAATAGGTGCGCATCGCACCGAACAACTCGTCGGATTCGCTCCAGGTCGCGATCAGCGGCAGGCCGATCACCTCTTCGTAGAATTTCCGCGTCGCCTCCATGTCGCGCGTGACATAGGCGGTGTGATGCAGCCGACTGGGGAGCGTTGCTTGGCCGGTCATGGGTTCCTCCTTGATTGCCGTCTAGTGCCAGAACCGTTTCGACGCGAGGCGCGCGCCTTCGGCGAGGGCGGCGAGCTTCTTCCAGACGACGTCGGGATCGACGCCGCCCTGCCCGACATGGATGGAAAAGCCGCAATCGACGCCGGCCATCACGTTCTCGCGGCCCGCGAGATTGGCGTAGCGCTCGATCCGCTGGGCGACCAGTTCGGGATGCTCGATGTAGTTGGACTGGCATTCGATCACGCCGGGGATCAGCACCTTGTCCTTGGGCGGCTTGATCTCCTCGAACATCCGCCATTCATGCGCATGGCGCGGATTGGCGGCCTCGAACAGGATCGCGCTGGGCTTGGCGTGGTCGAGCACGTCGATGATGTCGCGAAACGGCACGTCGCAGTGATGCGGGCCGGGATAATTGCCCCAGCACATATGCATGCGCAGCTTCTCGGCCGGTATGTTGCGCACGGCATGGTTCAGCGCCTCGATATGCAGGCGCATGCGCTTGCGGAACGCCTCGAGCGTGAGATCGGCATATTGCACATGCCGGCCCATCGCGAGATCGGGGCAATCGAGCTGCAAGGTCATGCCGGCATCGGCGATGGTCTCGTACTCGTACTGCATCGCGTCGGCGATGGCGTAGAGATACTCCTCCTGCGTCTTGTAGTGGTCGTTGCGGAAGAACAGCGAGATCACGCCCGGCGAGGCGGCGCTGGAGAACTGGCCCACGGTCTTCACGTCCGCCGTCGCGGCCGCCATGTTCTCGACATCGACCTTCGGCGAGGCGTGGTCGCGCACCGAGATCGGCCCGTTGCAGCCGGGCGTCTTGCGGCTCTTGCGGCCGGGATCGCCGAACACGCGTTGCTGGCTCCTGGGAAAGCCGACGAGGTCCTGGAAGACGAAGCTGTTGGAGGTGCCGCCGAAGCCGTTGAGGCGATCCTTCACATAGGTGGCATAGCTCGGCTTGGACATCTCGCCGTCATTGATGAGGTCGACGCCGGCTTCGGCCTGTTTGCGCACCATCTCGCCGATCGCATCGCGCACCCTTGCGTCGAGCGCCGCGGCGTCGACCGGCACGCCCTCCTCCCGTGCCACCATCATGCGGATGAGGTCGTCCGGCCGCGGCAGGCTTCCGGTATGGGTGGTTAGAAAGCGATCGGTGCTGCGCAGGGTCACGAGCTTTTTCGATTATCGAAATTGTTTTCGGAAGGAAGGCTATCGCGGCGATGGGCAAATTGCAAAGCGCGCCGTGCTCATCGTGCCTTCGCGCCATCATAGGAGATCGCGTCCGCCGCGGCATTCGACAGGATGAAGCCGATCGGGCGCTGTGCCTCTTCCTGGAGATGGGCGAGCAGGCCCGCAGTGCGGGCGAGGATGGAGATGCTCTTGAGCGCGGTGAGCGGGAAGCCGATCTCGAGCAGGATCGCGGGGATCGCGCCGTTGATGTTGATCGGCAAGGGCCGGCCCAGCGCTTCGGGCAGAATCTCCGCCACGGTCTGCAGCATGCCCAGATAGGGACCGTCGAGCCCATGCTGCTTCGCGAGGCCCAGCAAGACATTCGCACGCGGATCGCCGCCGGAATGCTGCGGATGGCCGAAGCCGGGAATCGCCGTCTTGGTCTTGCGCATCTTCCGCACGCGCTCCGCCGCAACATCTGTAGCCTTCCGGTCCTTCGCGGCCTCGACGAGATCGTGCAGGAAATAGCCGGCGGTCTCCGCGCTGCCGAGCACGACGGAGCCCGAGCCCAGGAGGCCGGCCGCGACGGCGCCCTGGATCGCCTCGGGCGCCGCGGCGAAGGTCATGCGCGCGGCCTGGACGCTCGGCACCAGCCCATGCTCGGCGATGGACACCAGCAGGGCGTTGACGAAGAAGCGCTGGGTTTCGGTCGGCTCCTTCCCCATCAGCAGGAGGAAGAAATAGTCGATGAAATCGATCTTGCCGATCAGCTCGCTGCACAGGTCGCGGCCGCGGATGGTGATCGAGGCGGCATCGGCGGTGGAGATCGCCGTGAAAGGATTGTCCTGCTTGCCGATACGCATGATGCTCTCCCGCTTGCCCCCGGTTGTACGATGTCAGCCTAGCGCACAAGCGTCGAACTTACCAAATATCGAAATTGACTTCGATATACGGAAATTCCTACTCTGCGCCGTCTTCAGCGGGCGCGGCGGCGGCCGCCCCGATGCCGCCCGGAGCAAGAATGACCAAAGTCCTCGACGACGTGCGGGTCCTGGAAATGGGTACCTTCATCACCGGCCCCGCCGCCGGGATGATCCTGGCCGACATGGGCGCCGACGTCATCAAGCTCGAGCGGCCGAAGACCGGCGACCCGTTCCGCGCCTTCAACGGCGGCCTCTACAGCCCGCATTTCCAGACCTACAACCGCAACAAGCGCAGCCTGACGGTCGATACGCGGAACGCGGCAGACCTCGCGCTGCTGGACGAGCTGGTCGCCAACGCCGACGTCTTCATCCAGAATTTCCGTCCCGGCGTCGCCGAGGACCTGAATGTCGGATGCGCGCGGCTGCAGGCGATCAATCCCGGCCTCATCTATTGCGGCATCTCGGGCTTCGGCCATGACGGGCCGGATGCGGAGCGGCCGGCTTATGATACCGTGGCGCAGGCGGCGAGCGGCTGGCTTCGCCTGCTGATCAATCCGAAGAACCCGCGCGTCGTCGGGCCGGCGATCGCCGACGCGGTGACCGGATTCTATGCCGCGTTCGGCATCCTGGGCGCGCTGCACGAGCGCGAGAAAACCAAGCGGGGCAGGCGAATCGACATCTCGATGCTCGAGGCCATGTGCCATTTCAACCTCGACGACTTCACGCATTACTTCTCGCAGAACGAGATCATGGGACCGTATAGCCGGCCCAGCGTCTCGCAATCCTATGTCTTCGAATGCGCCGACGGGAAATGGGTGGCGCTGCACATGTCCTCGCCCGAGAAATTCTGGGAAGGGCTCGCGACCGCCATCGACCGCCCGGACCTGTTCGCGGATCCGCGCTTCGCCGACCGCCCCAGCCGCATCAAGCACCAGGACGACCTGATCGCGCTGATGACCCCGATCTTCAAGGCGAAGAGCCGCGCCGAATGGTGTGCGCGGCTGGACGGCCAAGGCGTGCCCTTCTCGCCGGTCTACGATTCGAGCGAAGCCCTCCAGGACCGCCAGGCGCGGCATCTCGGAATCCAGGTTGAAGGCCATCACCCCACCATGGGCACCTTCCGCACCGTGCGCTTCCCGGTGAATTTCGACGGCCGTCATGCCGAGGACGTCCTGCCGCCGCCCACGCTGGGCGAGCACGACTCGGCCATCCGGGCGCAGGCCGGCCGGCTGTGGCGCCGCGACGGTGCAGCGGAATAGACGCACAGGACCGGAATCCGCTCAGAATTCGGATACCGAAATTGACTTCGCAAAACGAAATATCCTACCGTCGCTTCAGGAGGAATCCACGCAGCGTTTGAGTCCGACTTGTCGGGCGCGTGGCGAGCCGAAACAGGCCGCCGCCATTCAGACGATACGTGGATCGAATGGCCGGCTTTGCCGCGCCGTGTAACGGGGGAATCGCATGAACCGGACCAGTCGCCGCACGCCGCGTGGTGTTGCCAAGCTGCTTCTCTGCGGCGCGGCGTTCGTGGCGCTCGCCACCGGCGTGACGCCGGCCTTCGCCGACGAGCAGATCGAGACCGTCGTGGTCACGGCGCGCCAGCGCTCCGAGGATATCCATGACGTGCCGGCGCAGGACACCGCCTTCACCGCCGAGCAGATCCTGGCCAGGGGCATCGAGACCCCCTCGGACTTCCTGAGTTCGGTGCCGAACGTGACCTTCGTCACCACCCAGAACGCGGGCACCAGCTTCATCGTGATGCGCGGCATCAGCCAGGCGCGCAACAGCGAGCCCTCCGCCGCGATCGTGGTCGACGGCGTGCCGATGACCCAGCCGGCGGAGTTCAACCAGGAACTCTTCGACATCGCGCAGATCGAAGTGCTGAAGGGCCCGCAGGGCGCGCTCTACGGCCGCAACGCGATCGGCGGCGCGATCCTGATCACCACCGAGCAGCCGACCGACGAATGGCAGTCCCGCGTCACCGCCGGCTATGAGAGCGGCCCGGGCGGCAAGCTGCAGGGCGTGATCAGCGGCCCGCTGGCCGACGATCTCAAGATGCGCGCCGCGGTCTCCTACTTCAACACGGACGGCCATCTGCGCAACGTCGACACGACCGACCCCTCGGCCAGGCGCGACGCCGATCCGGTCAAGGACCTCAATGCGCGCGTGTCGTTCCTCTACACGCCGACCGCGGACTTGACCGTCGACCTGCGCCTGTCGACCGACATCCTCAATACCCGCGGCCTGTATTACATCGTGCCGCCTTTCGGCTCGCCGAACTTCAACAATCCGAACTACACCGCGCAGCCGATCAACCTGAACAATTCGGGTTTCGACGACCGCCAGATCTACGACGCGTCCCTGAAGGTGAGCTACGAGACCGGCGCGGGCCAGATTTCCTCGATCACCGGCTACAGCACGGTGCGGGAGATCCTCACCGGCGACGGCTATGGCTTCAATCCCTTCGGCCAGTCCAATGTCGGCTTCGACTACGGCCAATCCCAGTTCCTGGACGTCAAGACCTTCACCCAGGAATTGCGCTTCACCTCGCCGTCGACGGGCCGCTTCCGCTATATCGCGGGCGGGCAGATCTTCGCGACCGACCGCTACATCTCGACCGGCAACACCTATGACGGCACGACCGATTCGGGCGTGCAGCCGATCTACCGGACCCCGAACCCGCAATTCGGCCTGGTGTCCTTCGCGCCGCAGTCGCAGATCAGCTTCCTCGCCGACAGCCAGAACCAGTTCGCCTGGGCTTTCTACATCGACACCTCGACGGAGATCACCGACGAGCTCGAATTGTCGCTCAATGCCCGCTTCGACAGCGACCATCGGAAGAACACCACGCTGACGCCGCAGGAGTTCCTCGACGCCAACCCGATCACCAGCCGCGCCGCGATCCCGGCGACGACGGGCGAGCAGCGCTCCCACACCTGGGACGCGTTCCAGCCCCAGGCGATCCTGCGCTACACGATCGACCCGGACGTGAATGTCTATGCCAGCTACAGCCGCGGCTTCCGCAGCGGCGGCTTCAACCAGACCGGCGTCGCCGCGGCCGCCACCTTGGCCGGTTTCGACAATGTCGGCGACCAGTTCAACGCCGAGACCGCGACCACCTACGAGGTCGGGGCCAAGACCCGCTGGTTCGACGACCGGCTGACCCTCAACGGCAGCGCCTACATCACGCAGGACCACAACGACTATTACTTCGTGTTCCTGGCGTCGAACTCGACGCAGAATCTCGGCAACATCCAGGGCGTGCGCTTCATGGGCTTCGACCTCGACGCCACGGCCCAGATCACCGACGAGCTGAGCGCCAATGTCGGCTTCGGCTATACCGACAGCAAGATCACCAAGTTCCCCGGCGCATCCAGCGCGCTGGTGGTGGGATCGAAGGCGCCGCTCGTCTCCGACTACACGCTCAATGTCGGCCTGCAATACGAGCATCCGCTGTGGGACGGCGTCAAAGCCCAGATCCGGTTCGACGACAACCTGATCGGCCCGACGATCTTCGTCATCCCCGTTCCGGCGGCCGGCGAGGCGGTCCCGATCGCGCGCGATCCCGTCAACCTCGTGAACCTGCGCATCGGCCTGGCGGCGGACGACAGCAACTGGCAGGTGACGGCCTGGTCGAAGAACCTGTTCGACGAGCGCTACAACACCGAATATTCGACGGGCGGCTTCCTTTTCAAAGGCGAGCCGATCAGCTGGGGCATCGACGTCACGAAGCGCTTCTAGGGATAGCAAAAAACCACTGTCATCCCGGCCAAGCGCTGCGTCAGCAGCGCGCCGAGCCGGGATCCATCGCGCAACACGCTCGATGGGTCCCGGGTCTCGCTCCGCTCGCCCGGGATGACAGCAAGTATGCCATTTCAATAAAATCGAGTGCGCCGATGCACTCAATCCGGATGCACCGACCGCAGCAGATAGGGCTGCCGGCGCAGCGCCTGCTCGATCACCCGCGCCGCGTTCGTCAGGATCGGCAGCCGCGTCTTGACCAGCTCCTCCTTGCTCACCCGCGAGGTCGAGGTCGAGCAGTTGATCGCCGCCAGCGAGCGTCCGCTCTCGTCGAGGATCGGCACGGCGATGGAGATCAGCCCATAGTCGAGCTCGTCCTGCGTCGCGGCATAGCCCGTCTTGCGCACGTCGTGGAACAGCTTGCGCAGTTCGGCCCGGCCGGTGACGGTATGTTCGGTGAAGGGATGGAACGCGCCGGTGTCGAGATAGTGGTTGCGCACGTCCTCATGCTCGAAGGCAAGCAGGGCGCGGCCGAGCGACGTGGCAAAGGCGGGATAGCGCGTGCCGACGCCGGCGGCCAATCGCACCATCCGGTTTGTCGAGACATGGACGAGATAGAGGATGTCGGAGCCGCTCAGCACCGCGAGCGAGGAACTGTCGCCGGTCTCGTCGCGGACCGCCTGCAGATGGGGACGGACGATCTCGCCCAGGCTCATCGAGTCGAGATAGGCCGAGGCGAAGCTGATGACCTCCGGCCGCAGCAGGAAATGCCGGTGATGCTTGGCGACATAGCCGAGCTTCACCAGCGTGTTGAGGCAGCGGCGCGCCGCGGCGGGCGACAGATCCGTCACCTCCGCCACTTCGCTGAGCGTCATCTGCGGATTCTCGCGGCCGAACGCCCGCAGGACCGAAAGGCCGCGTTCGAGCGTCGAAAGGTATTCGCTGTCGGCGCGGGAGTCGGCGTCTGAATCCGTCATCGAGTCGGTTCGGCTGGGCACTCCGCACTAGAAGCCGTGCCGTCCTGTTTGTCCATGATTGCTGGCGCGAAGAGGGCTTATTTTCGAAAGTCGAAGTTTCATTCGGATAGTGAAAACCGTATGCTGGCGGTGCCCCTTCGTGCAAGCCAGCAAGGACACCGATATGCCGCTGCCGCTCCTTCCCACCAGTCTCGTCGGCTCCTATGCGCAGCCCGACTGGCTCCTCGATCGCTCGAAGCTCGCGAAGCGTTTTCCGCCTCGGGTGCGCGCCGGCGAGCTGTGGCGGGTGGACGAGCCTTGGCTGGAGGAGGCGCAAAACGATGCGACGCGCCTCGCCATCCTCGACCAGGAACGGGCCGGCCTCGACATCATCACCGACGGCGAGATCCGCCGCGAAAGCTATTCGAACCGCTTCGCGACCGAGCTCGAGGGCGTCGACCTGGACAATCCCGGCACGGCGCTCGACCGCAGCGGCCATCCCAACCCCGTGCCGCGCGTGGTCGGGAAGATCCGGCGCCGTGGTCCGGTGGAGGTACGCGATCTCAAATTCCTCAAGGCCCAGACGGACAAGCCGGTGAAGATGACCGTGCCCGGCCCCTTCACCATGTCGCAGCAGGCGCAAAACGATTTCTATGCCGATGAGCGCGAGATGGCGCTGGACTATGCCGCCGCGGTGAACGCGGAGATCGCCGACCTGTTCGCCGCCGGCGCCGACATCGTGCAGATCGACGAACCCTATATGCAGGCCCGCCCGGACAAGGCGCGGAAGTTCGGGGTCGCGGCCCTCAATCGCGCGCTCGAAGGCATCACCGGCACGACGGCGGTGCACATCTGTTTCGGCTATGCGGCGATCATCCACGAACGGCCGGAGGGCTATTCCTTCCTGCCGGAATTCGCCGGCACCACGGTCCAGCAGGTGTCGATCGAAACGGCGCAATCGAACCTCGACACCTCGATCCTCAAGACCCTGCCCGACAAGACGATCATCCTGGGCGTACTGGACCTTTCGACGCACGAGATCGAGACGCCGGAGATCGTCGCCGCGCGCATCGAGCGCGCCCTGCCCTACGTCGATCCCAGGCGCATCGTCGTGGCGCCCGATTGCGGTCTCAAATACCTGCCGCGCGACGTGGCGTTCGGCAAGATGAAGGCGATGGCCGACGGCGCGAAGCTCGTCCGCCAAAAGCTCACGGCGTAGGGGCGAAGCGCGATGTCGAAACCCGATCTGCTGCTGCTGCCCGGCATGCTGTGCGACGCGGCGTCCTGGGAGGCGCAGACCGCCGCCCTCGCCGGAGTCTGCACGCCGCGCGTGATCGCGTTCGGCGATGCCGACAGCATCGACGCCATGGCGGATGTGGCCTTGGCCGGCGCGCCGGACAGCTTCGCGCTGGCCGGGCACTCCATGGGCGGCCGCGTGGCGCAGGCGATCTACCGCCGCGTGCCGCAGCGGGTGACGCGGCTGGCGTTGCTTGCGACGGACTTCCGCGGCCATTCCGACGATGCGGCACGCGCCGCGGAAGCCGCGCGGCGCGACGGGATGATCGCGCGCGTCGCCGCGGTCGGCCTTGCCGAGTTCTCGCGCGGCTGGGCCCGCCAGGTCGTGTCGCCGAGCCGGCTGGACGATGCGCCCCTGTTGGCCGCCATTGCGGAGATGATGGCCCGGCACACGCCGGAACAGCTCGCCGCCCAAACCCTGGCGGGACTGACGCGTCCGGATTTCGCAGACCTCCTGCCGCAGGTCTCCTGCCCGACCCTGCTTGTCGCCGGAGACGAGGATACGCTGCGGCCGGTCGCCGTGCACCGCGAGATGGCCGACGCGATTCCGCGGAGCCGGTTGGACGTGCTCCCCCAATGCGGCCACATGGTCGCGATGGAACGGCCGGACCTCGTCACTGCGGCGCTGCGGCACTGGCTGGTCGGCTAGGCCGAATTCGGTCTGCATCGGACGCCGGCGCATATTGCAAGGCCGGACCGCCGCGCTATAATTATATGACAAATCAAAACCCAGCTGTTCGAAGCGATGCAACGGGTCAGTCGCCGCAGTCTCCTGAAGGGCGGTGCGCTTGCCGGCATCGGCGCCTTGTCCGTCCCCGGCATGGCTTCGCCCGGCCGCACCGCGCCAAAGGCCGCAACACGCGAGCGGCTCCTGTTCGATCCCGGCTGGCGTTTCCATCTCGGCCATGCCGCCGATCCGAGCCGGGATTTCGGTTTCGGCGGCGGACAGAACACCTATGCCAAGGCCGGCGCCAACACCGGCGCGGCCGCGGCGGCCGGCTTCGACGACCACGGCTGGGCCCTCGTCGACCTGCCGCATGACTGGGCGGTCGCGCTTCCGTTCGTTGCAAGCACCAACCCGCCGCCCGACGACGATCCGCGGGCGGCGCACGGCTTCCGGCCCCTGGGCCGCGACTATCCGGAGACCAGCATAGGCTGGTATCGTCGCGCCTTCGACGTTCCGGCGTTCGATTCCGGCCGGCGATTGTCCCTCGAATTCGACGGCGTGTTCCGGGATTGCCTGGTCATGGTCAACGGCTATGTCGCCGGCCGCAACGACAGCGGCTATGCGCCCTTCCGCGTCGACATCACCGACTTCGTGAATTGCGGCGAGCGCAACCAGCTCGCGGTGCGGGTGGACGCGACGCTGGGCGAGGGCTGGTTCTACGAAGGCGCCGGGATCTACCGCCATGTCTGGCTGGTGAAGACCGATCCGCTGCACATTGCACAATGGGGCGTGTGGGTGCGCAGCGCCCTGGACGGCCCCGACGCGGCGCTGACGGTCGAAACCGAGATCGAGAACGAGAGCGACGCGGCCCGCCGCTTCCGCCTCGAATTCACCCTGCTGGATCCGGACGGCAAGGCGGGTGCGACGACAACCTCCCGGCCCATCGACTTCAAGCCGCGCGAGGCGCGCGCGGTCACGCAACGTCTTCGCCTGGCGGCGCCGCGGCCATGGTCGGTCGAGACGCCGAACCTCTATCGCGTGGCGGCACGCATCGTGGCCGACGGGATGGCCGTGGACGAAATGACGGCGGATTTCGGTATCCGCAGTGCGCGTTTCGATGCGGAACGCGGCTTCCTGCTCAATGGAAAGCCGCTCAAGCTCCAGGGCACCTGCAATCACCAGGACCATGCCGGCGTGGGTGCAGCCTTGCCGGATAGGCTGCACGCTTCGCGCGTCGAGACGCTGAAGGCGATGGGCTCCAACGCCTATCGCGCGGCGCACAATCCGCCGGCGCCCGAATTGCTGGATGCCTGCGACCGGCTGGGCATGCTGGTGATCGACGAGACGCGGCGCATGTCGGCCGATGGCGAGAGCATGAGCGAGCTCGCACGGCTCATCCGCCGCGACCGCAACCATCCGAGCGTCATCCTGTGGTCGATCGGCAATGAAGAGCCGCAGCAGGGCACGGCGCGCGGCGCGCGGGTCGCCGGCGACATGACGCGGCTGGTCCGCCGGCTCGATCCGACCCGCCCGATCACGGCGGCGGTCGACGATCCCAAGGCCTGGGGCTTAGGCATCACGCCGGTCCTCGACGTCCTCGGCTGCAACTATCGCACCGACCAGATTCCCGCCTTCCACACACGCCAGCCGGACAAGCCGGTGTTCGGCAGCGAGACCGGCAGCACGGTGTCGACGCGCGGCATCTATCTGCGCGATCCCGCGAGCGGCTACAGCGCCGCCTATGATACCGAATTCCCCTGGTGGGCCTCCACCGCGGAGGCGTGGTGGAAGATCGTGGCGCCGGCGCCCTATATCGCTGGCGGCTTCGTCTGGACCGGCTTCGACTACCGCGGCGAACCAACCCCGTTCAACCGCTGGCCCAATGTCGCGTCGCAGTTCGGGATCTTCGACTCGTGCGGCTTTCCCAAGGACAATTGCTTCTATTACAAAGCGCAGTGGCGCGACGCACCGCTGCTGCACCTCTTCCCGCACTGGACTTGGCCAGGCCGCGAGGGGCAGGCGATCAATGTGTGGTGCCACAGCAATCTCGATCGCGTGGAATTGCTCGTCAACGGCACGAGCGCCGGCGTGCAGGACGTCCCGCGTTACGGACATGTCGAGTGGAACGTGCCTTTCGCGCCCGGCGCGATCGAGGCGCGCGGCTACAAGGGCGGCAGGCTCGTCCTGACGGAACGGCGCGAGACCAGCGGCCCGCCGGCGCAAATTCGCCTGGTGCCCGACCGGGCCGCGCTTGCGGCCGACGGCGAAGACGTTGCATCGGTGCGTGTCGAGATCGCGGACGCCGCGGGGCGGCTGGTGCCGACCGCAGCGCATCCCATCGCGTTCCATATCTCCGGCCCCGGCGCGATCATCGGCGTCGGCAATGGCGACCCGCGGAGCCACGAGCCCGACAAGGCGACGCAGCGCAACGCGTTCAACGGCCTGTGTCTGGCGCTCGTGCAAGCGGCGCGGGAGTCCGGCACGATCCATCTCGACGCCGAAGCGCCCGGACTCGCACCGGCGACGCTCGCTCTGCCCGCGCGGGCGGCGCGCATCCGGCCCTTCGTCGCCGCTTGATCAGTGCGCCGCGCCCGGCGGATCCAGGAAGTCGATGCCGGGCAACAGCTCGCCGTCGAAATCGAACAGCGCCGCGTTCTCCCAGCTCGAGCCCCTGCCCCACTGCGTCATGCAGCCGGTCGATACCCAGTCCGGCGCCCAGTAGACGATGCCGTCGCCGCCCGATTTGAGCACCGCGTCGCGCAGGTCCAGCAGGTACTTGCGCTGGTCCTCCCGCGTCGGACGCATGCCGGGGATCACCGAATCCGCGCCCAGCACATTCGCGAGATCGTCCTTCCATTGCAGCGTCCAGGGATAGCCGGTCTCGACCACCATCACCTCGGCATGCGGATAGATGTGCCGGAGGCGGTAGATCTCGATGCCGAGGCCCGCGACGTTGTATTTCGACCATTTGGGATAATAGCTGAGTCCGATGATGTCGTAGTCCGTGATGCCCGCCTTGGTCGCCGCGAGGAACCAGGGTTCGGCGTTCTCGGGCTGGGCGATGTGCAGCATGATCTTCGGCTTGATCGCGGAATGGGCACCGGCGTCGCGCACGGCCTTGATGCCGGCATTGATCAGCAAGGCGTTGCGCGTCCAGTCGATCGGCCGGTCTATCGCCCAGTCGGCCGCGCCCAGCAATTCGCGATTGATCTCGTTGCCGACCTGGACCAGGTCCGGCATCAGGCCGTCACGATCCAGAGTCGCCAGCGTGTCGAAGGTATAGCGATAGAGCGCGTCCGCCTGCTTCGCGCTGTCGGCCAGCGCGGCCCAGGCCTTGGGCGCGATCTGGTGATCGCCGTCGGCCCAGGTGTCGGAATAATGGAAGTCGAGCAGCACCCGCATGCCGGCCGCCTTGGCGCGGCGGATGCTCCTCTCGACGTCGGCGAGATTGCTGTACTTGGTCCAGTCGGCGTTGTTCCAGATGCGGATGCGCACCAGATTGGCGCCGTGATCCTTGAAGATGCGGTAGACGTCCTTCTGCACGCCGTGGTCGCGATAGACCGCGCCGCAATCGTCCATCTCGTTGGCGAAGGAGAGATCGCCGCCGAAATACAGGTCGCGGGCGGCGCCCGAAGATGCCGGCACCGCCGCCAGCAACAGAGCGAGGAGAAGACGCTTCATTCGAACTCCCAAAAAAAGACGGCGGAGGACACGCGCCCTCCGCCGCAGTCGCACGGGATCAGAGGCGGTACGAGATATCGAACAGGTAGGAACGGCCGAAGGTGTCGTAGCGCGCGAGCTCGGACGGGTTGTTGTCCCAATAGGAGCGCGAGACGCCGTTGGTCAGGTTGCGGGCCTGGAAGCGGAAACCGATGCTCTCGTTCCATTGGTAGGACAGGCTCGCATCCAGCGTCCGCTCCCACTGCAGCCGCGTGAGCGTCTGCGAATTCCAGCCCGCGATGATCGTGAACGGGCTGTGGATCTTGTAGGCGAGGCGCGCTTCGAGACCGTCGCGGCTGTACCACAGATCCATCTCGGCCGTATGGCGGGCGAGGCCCGTCGCCTCCAGCGGATTGGCGACCGGCGCGAACTCGTGCACGCCCGAACTGACATACGAATAGTTCGTGTAGATCCCGAAATCGCTCAGGATGCCGGGCAGGAAGTAGAACGGCGTCTGCAGCGTGACTTCGAGGCCGGCGACGTCGCCGCCGGGGCCGTTCACCGGCTGGGCGATCGTATAGGTGTTGCCGTTGATCAGCTCGGCGTGGGTCTGGTAGCCGATGAAGCTGTTCAGGTGCTTGAAGTAGCCCGCCACGACGAACAACGCCTCGGGACGGAAATACCATTCATAGTCGAGGTCGACCTGGTCCGCCTTGTAGGGATTGAGCAGCGGATTGCCCTCCGACCCTGTGTAGGGCGGCGAGGTGCTGATCGAATTGCCGACCCGAAGCTCGTCCAGCGGCGGACGCGACACGGCAATCGACGCGCCGAAGCGGACGATCTGGTCGTCCGCCAGATGGAAGTTCGCGTTCAGGCTGGGCAGCACGTCCGTATAGTTCTTGCTGGCCGTCGACGGCGTATATCCGGTGCCGTCGGTCAGATAGCCCGTGCTGGTCGAGGATACGTTGGAGACGCGGACACCGACGGAACCGTCCACCGGCACGGAACCGAGCGCGAAGCCGTATCCCGCTTTGACATAAGCCTGGAAGCTGTTTTCGTTGACCGTCCAGTGCTCGCCGAGGACGTCGGTGCCGGCGGGTCGCGTGAAGTGACCGTCGGAGAAGTTCGTGAAGGCGGCCGCCGCGAGCTGGTCGAAATTGCCGTACAGCATCGGCGGCGCGTTGTAGTCCTTGACGGTGAAATTGCTGAGGTCCGCCGCGGGCAGAAGGAAGCCGGACGTCGCCGAGCAGTCCGTGGTCGAAGCGCCGGCACCGCCGCACTCGAGCCACGAATTGTCCGTATGGCTCTTCTTGCGGCCCGAATAGCGCAGGCCGAAATCGAAGCTGGTCAATCCGGAACCATCGAACGCCCGCGTCACATCGAGCTGGGCGGCGGAAAGATTGTCCATCGTATGCTCCGGCCCCGTGACCTGGCCGGGCCGATATGTCTGGATGAACTGACTCGAGACATCGGCGGGATTGTAGGGGACCGTCGCCGCATTGTCCGAATAGGTCTGCCAGGACGGCACGACGCCGGCGCCGGTGTTGAACACCGACGAGGTCGGATAGACCTCGGCCTCGATCGCCGCCCACTGGTTGTTGCGCCACGCCTCGGAATGCGAGAGGTCGGCCGTGACCTGCCAAGCGCCGGCCGTCCATTTCGCGTTGACGCCGCCGACCGCCAGCGTGTGACGCTCGGTGTATTTGGCGATGACATTGGTCACCGAGATGTACGAGCCACCGAGGGTTCCGCCTGAGACGACGCCGTTCTGGATGGCCAGGTTGGGCGGCGTGCCGGTCGTCCCGCCGACGCAGTCATAGGCCCAAGAATCGGCACCGCCGCACCAGGCGCTGTTCTGCGGATAGGTGTAATCGCCCAGATTGTTGTTGTCCCCGTACCATGCCTGGAACTGGTTTTCGTGGATGGCATAGGCCGAATACAGCGCATCGACCGTCACTTCGAGGCTGGAGGAGGGCCGCCACTGCACCACGCCCGAGAGCGCCATGCGGTCCTGCTGGATCTCCGTCACCGCGGACTGCGCGCCCCACGGCGTCGAGTCCGGCACACCATCGCCCGTCACGTCGCCGGCGGTGCCGCTATTGGCGAGGTTGTAGCCCCAGCCCTGGAAGGAGTCGTAGCCGTTCTGCTCCCGCTGGAAACTGCCCGCGAGCGCGATGGCCAGCGTGTCGTCGAGATGGGTGATATAGGCGGCGCTGCCCCGCAGGCCCCACGGCGTGTAGTTGGGAAACGCATTGGCTTCTTCGTTGTACTCCGGCCCCACCCGCAACGAGAGCGCCGGACCTTCATAGTCCAGGGGCCGCAGAGTCTTGATGTCGATGGTCGCTGCGATGCCGCCATCCAGCAGGCTGGCCGACTGCGATTTGATGACCGTGGCGCCCGCCACCATTTCGGACGGATAGATTTCCCAGCGGACGTTCTGGTCGGGCTCCGACGACGCCACTTCGCGGCCGTTCACCAGGCCCAGCACGAGGCGGGGTCCTAGTCCGCGCACCGATGCCTGGCTGGCATTGCCGCGGTCCAGCGTCGTGTTGAGGCCGGGGAGGCGGTTCAGCTCTTCCGCGATCGTGATGTCGGGAAGCTCGCCGATATCCTTGCTCGATATATTGTCCGTGACGAGATCGGAATTCTTCTTCATGTCGATCGAATCGCGGAGCGAACTGCGCACGCCGCTGACGATCACCGTCTCGACCGTCGATGGGTCTTCGGCGAAGGCTGCGCCGCACGAGCCGCAGAGCGCAGCCAAACTCACGCCGCAGAGCAGCGCACGATGAATGACGTTCACGATGACCTCCCCTATTGCCCGCCCCTGGTACAACGAGCCTGATTATATAATCCTATTTATAATACAATTGGATTTCGTGTCAACGGGGGACGGCGAATATCGCCAACCGGATGCGGGTTACGCTCGCTTTGTTCGCGAAGAATCCCTAAGCCGACACGAGATGTGCCGGCTTTACAGTTGGCCTATTTATCATATAATTAACGCTTCCGGCTTCGGCCGACCGCGATCTTCGGGATAAACCGTGTCCGAGCAGAAAAAGAAATTCCGCAGCGCGAAAAGCTACGGCCCGAAGGACCGCGACGGCTTCATTCATCGCAGTTGGATGAAGGCCGAGGGGCTTCCCGCCGATGTGTTCGACGGCCGGCCGGTGATCGGCATCTGCAACACCTGGTCGGAACTGACGCCATGCAATTCGCATCTGCGCGACCTTGCCGACTACGTCAAGCGCGGCGTGTGGGAGGCCGGCGGCCTGCCGCTCGAATTCCCGGCGATGTCGCTGGGCGAGACCCAGATGCGTCCGACCGCGATGCTGTTCCGCAACCTGCTGGCGATGGAGGTCGAGGAGTCGATTCGCGGCAATCCGATCGACGCCGTGGTCCTGCTGGGCGGCTGCGACAAGACCACGCCCGGCCAGATCATGGGCGCCGCGAGCGTCGATCTGCCGACCATCGTGGTATCGTCGGGGCCGATGCTGAACGGCAAATTCCGCGGCTGCGACATCGGCTCGGGCAGCGATGTGTGGAAATTCTCGGAGGCCGTTCGCGCCGGCGAGATGGAGTTGAAGGATTTCATGGCGGCGGAGAGCGGGATGTCGCGCAGCCCCGGCACCTGCATGACCATGGGCACGGCCTCGACGATGGCGAGCATGGTCGAGGCGCTGGGATTGAGCCTGCCCTACAACGCCACCATCCCTGGCGTCGACGCCCGTCGCCGGGCCTTGGCGCATGAGAGCGGCCGCACCATCGTCGCGATGGCCAGGAGCGACCTTCGCCTCTCCAGGATCGTCACGCGCGAGGCGTTCGAGAACGCGATCCGCGTGCTGGCGGCGATCGGCGGCTCGACCAACGCCGTCGTGCATCTGCTCGCGATCGCGGGGCGGCTGGGCGTGCGGCTCTCGCTGGCCGATTTCGACCGGCTGTCGGCGGAAGTCCCGCTGCTCGTCGACCTCCAGCCGTCCGGCCAGTACCTGATGGAAGATTTCCACTATGCGGGCGGCGTCCCTGCGCTGATGAAGGAGATCGAGCCTTTCCTGCATCTCGACGCACCGACCGTGTCGGGCCGGAGCCATCGCGAGACGATCGAGACGGCGCAATGCTTCAACCGCGCCGTGATCCGGCCCATCGACGCGCCGGTCCGCCCGTCCTCCGGCATATGGGTGTTGCGCGGCAATCTCTGTCCGTCCGGCGCGGTGATGAAGCCCAGCGCCGCGTCGGAGGGATTCTACAAGCATGAGGGCCGCGCGGTGGTGTTCGAATCCATCGAGGATTTCAAGGCACGGATCGACGACCCCGCGCTGGATGTCGACGAGAATTCCGTTCTGGTGCTCAAGGGCTGCGGTCCCAAGGGCTATCCCGGCATGCCGGAAGTCGGCAACATGCCCTTGCCCCGCAAGCTTCTCGAGCGCGGCGTCAAGGACATGGTGCGGATTTCCGACGCACGGATGAGCGGCACCGCCTTCGGCACGGTCGTGCTGCATACCGCGCCGGAGGCCGCGGCGGGCGGGCCGCTTGCGATCGTGCAGGACGGCGACGTCATCCGGCTCGATGGTCCCGGCCGGACGCTGGAATTGCTGGTCGCCGAGACGGAAATCACGCGCCGACTCGCCGCATGGCGCGCGGCTCCCCCGCCGCCGGTCTGGACCCGCGGCTGGTACAAGCTCTACGTCGATCACGTGCTGCAGGCCGATCGCGGCTGCGATCTCGATTTCCTGGTCGGCGGCAGCGGCGCCGTCGTGGACCGGGAATCCCATTGATGGGCACGCCCGCCTTCATCGCCGGCGATTGGGGGACGACGCATCTGCGGCTGTTCCTGTGCGACGCGTCCGCGGGCGTGATCGCCGCCAAGACCGGCGCCGGCGTGGCGCAGGCAAAGGCAGAGGACGTCTTCCGTGCGCTTGCCGCGGAATGGGATGCCGCACATGGCAAGCTCCCCGCCGTGCTTTGCGGCATGGTGGGCTCGACCATCGGCTGGCGGCAAGTGCCTTATCTCGCCTGCCCGGCGCATCCGCAGGCCATCGCGGAGAGCGCGTTGCGTTTCGAGGACGGCGGCCGCGCCATTGTTATCGCGCCCGGCCTCTCGTGCCGCAACCGGCTGCTCGCGCCCGACATGATGCGCGGCGAGGAAACCCAGATCCTGGGGGCGCTCGCGCTCGAACCGAAATTGCGCGAGGGCCGCAGGTTCCTCTGCATGCCCGGCACCCACACCAAATGGGTCTCCCTCAAGGACGGCGCGGTCGAACATTTCCTCACCGCGCTCACCGGCGAGCTGTTCGACATCCTGCGGCAGCACAGCGTGCTGGTGCGCAGCGATGGTCCGGCCGACGTTTCGGACGGCAAGATATTCGCCAGCGCGCTGGACCAGACCAAGATGTATCCCGACGCCGAACTGATCCATCTGCTGTTCGAGACCCGGAGCCGCCAGCTCGACGGCAGCCTCAAGCAGAAGGATGCCGCCGCCTATCTCTCCGGCCTGATCATCGGCCAGGACGTCTCGGGCGCGAAGCGCTTCTTCCGCAGCGATCTCGCGGCCGCCGGACATGTCACGGTGATCGGCGCACCGAAGCTTTGCGATTTCTATGTCCATGCCTTACGCACGCGCGATCTGGCGGCCGGCCGGATCGACGGCGATGCCGCGTCGCTGGCCGGCCTGGCCGCGCTGTATCGCGGCACCATTGGGAGGGCGGTCTCATGAACACCGAAGCCCATCTGGATGCGCTGCCCCTGATCGCGATCCTGCGCGGCGTGACGCCTGGTGACGTCGTTGCCATCGGGGAAGCCCTTTACGCAGCCGGCATCCGGGTCATCGAAGTGCCGCTCAATTCCCCCGAACCGTTGGAGAGCATTGCGCGTCTCGCCGCGGCGTTGGGTTCACGCTGCCTGGTCGGGGCGGGGACCGTGCTCTCGGCGAAGGCGGTCGACGACGTGGCGCGTGCCGGCGGCAAGCTCATCGTGACGCCGAATGTCGACCTTGCCGTCATCGCGCGCGCGGTCGAGCTGGGCCTGGCCCTCACGCCCGGTTTCGCCACGCCGAGCGAGGCTTTCGCCGCGATCAATGCAGGGGCGCGGCGCCTCAAGCTCTTTCCGGCTGCGAGCTTCGGGCCGGCGCATCTCAAGGCGCTGAAGGCCGTGTTGCCGGCAGATGTGCCCGTCTACGCGGTCGGCGGCATCGGCGCCGGCGATGTCGAAACCTGGATCGGAGCCGGCGCCGCGGGCTTCGGGTTCGGTTCGGAGGTGTTCAAGCCGGGCTACGGCGCGGAAGAGGTCGCACGGCGCGCAGGGGATGTCGTCGCCGCGCTGAAGGCCGCGCGAAAGTGAAGTGCCACGCCCGAAAAGGGCGGGTCAGAGGGGAAACAGATGAGCTTGTCCACGATCGATCTTGCCGTCCTGGCCGTTTATGCGGTCTCGATCTTCACGCTCGCCCAATGGGTGAGCCGCGAGAAGGCGGGGCACGTCAAGGACAGCAAGGACTATTTCCTCGCCGGCAAGACGCTGCCCTGGTGGGCCATCGGCACCTCGCTGATCGCCGCGAACATCTCCGCCGAGCAGATCATCGGCATGTCGGGCTCCGGCTATGTGATCGGGCTCGGCATCGCATCCTATGAATGGATGTCGGCGCTGACGCTGCTGATCGTGGGCAAGTTCTTCCTGCCCATCTTTCTCAAGAACCAGATCTATACGATGCCGGAATTCCTGCAGCGCCGGTACGGCCATTCCGTGCGCATCGTCATGGCGGTGTTCTGGCTCGGCCTCTACATCTTCGTGAACCTGACCGCCATCCTGTGGCTCGGCGCGACGGCGGTCTCGACCGTCACCGGCATCGACATCACCTACGCGATGCTCGCACTCGGCGTCTTCGCCGGCGCCTATGCGCTGTATGGCGGCCTCAAGGCGGTGGCGTTGACGGATATCGTCCAGGTCACTCTTCTGGTGCTCGGCGGGCTGGTGATCTCCTACATCGCCCTCGAGCATATTTCCGGCGGCACCGGCTTCGGTGCCGCCGTTGCGGGGTTCACGACGCTCACCGCGAAGCTGCCGGATCATTTCCACATGATCCTCGACCCCTCCAATCCCAATTATAAGGACCTGCCGGGCCTCTCGGTCCTGATCGGCGGCATGTGGATCATGAATCTGTCCTATTGGGGCTTCAACCAGTACATCATCCAGCGCGCCCTGGGCGCCAAGGACACCCGCGAGGCGCAGGCGGGAATCGTGCTCGCCGCGTTCCTCAAGCTGCTGATGCCGCTGCTCGTGGTGTTGCCGGGGATCGCGGCGGGCGTGCTGGCGCCGCATCTGGGGCGGCCGGACCAGGCCTATCCGTTCCTGATGCGGCTGCTGCCGCCGGGCCTGCTCGGCCTGGTGTTCGCCGCCCTGATCGCCGCGATCGTCGCGTCGATGGGCTCGAAGATCAATTCGATCGCGACGATCTTCACCATCGATCTCTACAAGCCGGCGTTCAAAGGCGCGAGCGAGCGTCACCTTGTCGTGGTGGGGCGGCTGACGGCGGTCGTGGCGCTGGCCGCGGCGATGCTCGCCGCCCGCCCCCTGCTCGGCAACCTGCCGCAGGCCTTTCAGTATATCCAGGAATACACCGGCTTCGTGACGCCCGGCATCGTCGTGATCTTCCTGCTGGGCATGTTCTGGCCGCGTGCCACCACGGCCGGCGCCTTCGTCGCCGCGGTCGGATCGGTGGCGCTGTCCTATGTCTATTGGCGATATCTGCCGGGAATCTCGTTCATGAACCGGGTCGGCTATGTGTTCCTGATCTGCCTGGGCGCCGCGATCGTCGTCTCCCTGCTCGGACCGCGACGGGCGCCGCAGGTCACCATGGACCTCAAGAACATTGATTACGCGACGAGTACCGGCTTCAATGTTGCCGCTCTCGTCGTCATCGGCGTCCTCATATGCCTGTATGTCAGGTTCTGGTGAGCCGGCAATGAGCCCAACCGACTGCGGCGAACGGACAGCATGAAAGCGAATCGCTCCGGCCAGAACCTCACCCATCGCATGGTGCAGGATCTCGGCGTCGCCATCGTCACCGGGCGCTACTCGGTCCGCAATCCGTTTCCGGTCGAGGCCGACCTCTGCACGCATTACGGCGTAAGCCGCAGCATCGTGCGGGAAGCCGTGAAGATGCTGACCGCCAAGGGCTTGCTCGGCTCGCGGCCGCGGCAAGGCACCTGGATCCAGCCGGAGGAGACCTGGAACCTGTTCGATCCGGACGTGCTGCGCTGGCTGCTGGAGCGGAAGTTCTCCTTTTCCCTCCTCATCGATTTCACCCAGGTGCGGCTCGCGGTCGAGCCCAAGGCGGCGGCGCTCGCGGCGCAGCGGGCCGGTGCCCGGGAACGCGAGGCGATCAAGGCCGCGCTGGAGCGGATGAATGCCGCCTATGACGGCAACGAATCGCTGTTCGCCGACATCGCCTTCCACACCGCCGTGCTGCAGGCGAGCGGCAACCGGTTCTATTCGCAGCTGCACGAGCTCATCGAAAGCGCGCTGCGCTTCAGCATCGGCATGACCAACCACTACAAGGGCGTCTCGCGCGCCAGCGTCGCCGATCACAAGAGGGTCTCGGACGCGATCTTCGCCGGCAAGCCGCAGGTCGCGGAAGCGGCGATGCGCGACCTTATCGAGGAAGCGCTGGAGCTGATCCGCAAGGCGGAATCCGCCGCCGGTTCGCGCGACCGCCTCATCGCCCGCGCCGGCCGCTGAGGTCTCGGAGGATTCCGTGAAACGCATCCAGGTGGGCATCGTCGGCGTCGGCAAGATCGCGCGGGACCAGCACGTCCCGGCCCTCGCCGCCGATCCGTCCTTCGAGATCGCGGCCTGCGTCACGCGGCATGAGGGGATCGACGGCGTCCCCGCCTTCGCGACGATCGGCGACATGCTGGATGCGATGCCGGCGCTCGATGCCGTCGCGATCTGCACGCCGCCGCAGACCCATTTCGCGATGGCGCTGTACGCGCTCGAGCGCGGCAAGCACGTCCTGCTCGAGAAACCGCCCTGCGAGACGATGGGACAGTTCGACATGCTCGTCCGCGCGGCGGCGGCGGCGCAGCGGACGCTTTTCCAGACTTGGCACGCGCGCTATGCGGCCGGCGTCGCGCCGGCCCGGCGGCGGCTCGCGGAGCGCCGCGTCACCGGCGGGCGCATCGTATGGAAAGAAGATGTCCGGCTATGGCATCCGGGCCAGACTTGGCTATGGCAGCCCGGCGGATTCGGCGTGTTCGATCCCGGGATCAACGCGCTGTCGATCCTCAGCCACATTCTTCCGATGGCGGTGCTGATCGAAAGCGCCAACCTCTACGTTCCCGCCAATTGTCAGGCGCCGATCGCCGCCGATCTGACGCTGGTGACGACGGACGGCGCGCGGATCGCGGCGGAACTCGATTTTCGCCATGCCGGCACGCAGACCTGGAACATCGAAATTGAAACCGACCATGGCCCGCTGACCTTGTCGGAAGGCGGAAGCGCGCTGAGCCCCGCCGCGACTCAGCTGGCAACGATCGGCGAATATCCCGCCCTGTACCGCCGCTTCGCGCAGCTCATCCATGAAGGCGCATCCGATGTGGACGGAATTCCCTTCCAGCTGGTATCCGATGCCGTCCTGGTAGGACGGCGCGTCGAGGTCGAACCCTTTCATCCTTGAAAGGCGCCTGCGCCTCAGGCGCTGCTCTTCGTCGCGACCCACACGATCGACCGTCCGCCGCGCCCTTTGTGGGCTCGTGCCTGGATCTCCTCCACCGCGAATCCCGCGTGGCCCAGGCGGCCGACGAACGCCTTGTTCGGTGCCGCCGACCAGATCGCCAGCAATCCGCCGCGGCGAAGCGCCTGGCGCGCGATCTTGAGCCCCCGCAGGTCGTAAAGCCGGTCGTTCGCGCTGCGGCTCAATCCGTCCGGTCCGTTGTCGACGTCCAACAGGATCGCGTCGAACCGCGATCGCGCCGACGCCATCAGTTCTCCGACATCGCCATCATGGATGCTGACCCGCGGATCAGCGAGAGATGTGCCGGTGAGCCCGGCCATGGGGCCCCTCGCCCATTCCAGGATGGACGGCACCAGTTCGGCGACCACGACCTGCGCATCGCTGCCCAGCCCGGCGAGGGCCGCCCGCAAGGTGAAACCCATCCCGTAGCCGCCGATGAGCATGCGGCAATTCCTCCGGCCGCGCAGGCGTTCGCAGGCGATCTCGGCCAGCGCGACTTCGGAGCCGCTCAACCGGCTGTTCATGAGCGCGGTGGCGCCGGCCATGATCGAGAACTCGTCGCCCCGCCGCAGGAGCCGGAGCTCGCCGCCGCCGGGCACCGTCGCGGTGTCCAGATGGACCCAGGGAATCATGGCGAGCGTCCTTCGTGCGCGCGATGGCCGTCTGAGATCCGCGCACGGACCTTAGAGACTGTTTGAAAAGTCGGTTACACGGCTACTTTACACAACAGGCAGCTGAGCAATAGCTGGCGGTTAGCGGCTTGTCGGCTTTCCGACACCAAGGGTTGAGCGATTTTTACGCTTTGAAGGCACTCTGAACGCAATGCGGCCAGAGCATCCTAAACAGCCTTGGGCGGACGCGGCGGCCAAGCGACGGTATTCGGATTAGGTTTCAACCGATTCAACATCAGGCTGACGCAAGACCAACGAACCATCGCGACCGAGTTTTTCGTCAGCCGTTCTTGATCCTTGTCGAGCCGTCGATAGCCGTTGAACCAACCAAAGGTCCGTTCGACCACCCACCGCTTTTGGATTGGCACGAATTTCTTCGCCTTCTGATGTACGCCCTTCTTGATGCTGACAACCGCGCCGACGGCCTCCAACGCGAAATTGCGGAAGCGCTCGCCGCGATAGGCACCATCGGCATAGACCTTCTTCAACCGGCGTCCCTTCAAGAAGCGAGAGGCCAAGCGAAGAACTCTCCTGCCGCCCTCGATATCGGATACTTTGGCGTGCGTTACCAAGATCGAAATCGGTAGGCCGAGAATATCGACAGCGACATGCCGTTTGCGACCGACCAGGCGCTTGGCACCGTCGTAATTCTTTTCTCTGCTGACGGTACGGCCCGTTTTTATCGTCTGGCTATCGACGATGGCTATCGTCGGATACAGCTTCTTGCCTTCGCTGCGGCGGACTTTGCCGAACAACTTGCGCTGGATTTTCCGCAGCGTTCCATCGGCCTGCCAGGCCATGAAATATTCGTAGACGGTTCGCCACGGCGGGAAATCGCCAGGAATGAAGCGCCATTGGCACCCGGTCTTGAGAAGGTAGAAAATCGCGTCGCAAACGCGACGTAAGTTTGTCTTGCGTGGCCGTCCACCCGACTTGGGCGGGGGCAAAAGAGAGCCGATCACCGTCCACTGCTGGTCGGTGAGATCTGATGGATATGACACGGTTTCCGGCCAGCTACGGCCATTCGCCTCAAATTCTACTGCTGATTGTACCAAGTTTTACGAGCGGGACCAAACGGTTATGATGTCTTACAAAGTAAATAACTGTGATATATCAAACACTTGTGAGTATTGAAGAAATATTATTACACGGTCGTTGCGCTCGTATTGGCTTTGCGGCACCATCATATAGCTGCGTAGCTGCGGCGAAACCACAGGGAAGCCCCACGTCGGGCGGCCCACTGAATGCAATAGCCTCCTGATGTGCGAAAGCACGTCTGCGCGAATAGGTGGGGCATGTTTGCCCTTGAGGTTTCCATGCAGCTAACCGCCCGGCACCAGGGACGGTAAGCGGCGGCATTGGTGCGTTCTCGTAGCTGGGGACGGCAAATGGCTAAAAGAGAATACCGCGACAAGACCGGCAAGCTGCTGGGTTATTCACAAAACGAATCTGATCGCACGGGCATCAAAGGGCCGAAAGGTCTGTTGATCTTCATTCTGTTTATGGTGGCGTTCGGCATCGCCAAACACTTCCACTGGATTTGAGTTATGGTGACGCGGCGAGAAAACGCCGCCCGCAAAGGCCCAATTGGGGACTTGGCATGTCAGACGATGATTTCTTTTCGAATGTGATGAAATCCGCCGAGAGAGCGCGGGCACTAATCGCTCGTAAGCCGGACAAAGAATTTTATTTTGAATCGCCTATAGTCGTACAAAAATCCCCTGAGGGCGCGATTTTCCTCGATGGGCTGGTAGCGGTGGTTGGTACGCAGGATCCTCTGAAACTTCGTATTCACCTCGCACCGGAAATAGCACAAAACCTTCGGGGCGCACTTGAAATGGTCGAAGATAAGCCGGATTGCCCCATAGTATTAAACGTAGACCAAACCAACTAAGAGTTACTGATAGACTGAATTTCACTTGAAGCCTCGTTCGCGATTGGCTCGGTAAATTACTAAGTTTCCAATCGCCTACGAAGCCCGCGTTGGCCGATTTGCTCTCTACACGGATTTTAAGGACACCAGTCATGTTAAAAATTATACCCAGCCTCAAGTTTCGCCTCTAAAGAGGGTTAGATGGCTACTAACGTTGAAAAGCTACTTGAAGACATGAGTAGTACGAAGGGTGCACGCTTCAACGCGGCAAAGCGGTTGGAGGGGCGCGATAAACGCATGGCCCTTCTCACTGCCATGGCGTCAGCTTTGGTAATCGCGCTAACGGTACTGCCATTTATCTATCGCCTGACGGGCACGGTTTCAGGGGATCTGAGCGCGCTGACGCTAGCGATGTCTGTTTTAATTCTGGCTATCTCGCTACTTCAATACAGCAACAACGATGCGGTGAATGCGGAGCAACATCATAGATGTGCGTTGGAAATAAATGAACTCCGACGTGAATTGCGTGCACGAGCGGACGTCATAACGCCGGAGCAAATAAAGGATTTCGGAGAACGATATGGACGAATTTTGCAAAAATACAGCATCAATCAAGATGACGTGGACTACGACAAATACCGACTCGAACATCCCGAAATGCATCCGCTGGGCTGGACCGCTCGACTGAGAATCCACTGGCGTCTGGCTTTGGCAAATAATTGGCAGTCCGCGTTTATGTGGCTGATTGTTATATTCGCGGTGTGGTTTTTTGTTTTCCACATTCTTCCCGCTCGTGATCTCGGCTTACAACTCACACAGCCGTGCATTCAAGATTGCCCGCCAAAAGCAAAGTAATATTTGAAGCGACGCTTCTCCTATGCAATATGGCTCAAAATACTGTTCATGGTTTGTTTTGCAAATAACTGAGCTTTGTCAACCGGTTATAGCGCGCCATAAACCACAATTTGCTCTTTGCACGGACTTTTCAAACAGTCTCTTAGATCACACTGCGGGCCATTCCCGAACGGGCGCCGTTCATTCTCTTTCCAGGACGAAGACGTTCCAGGACAGCGGCCGAAGCGTCGCCTGCAGCGTAACGCCATCGGCGACCGCCGCGTGACTCGGCCGCGGTGCCACGGTATCGGGCGCATGGCTGGTGTTCTCCGCCTTCAGATCGGCATGGCAAAGCTCGTTCGCCAGGACCAGCTTATGATGTCCCAGGGCCCGCAATTCCACCGCCAGCTCCACCGACCGGGCGAGATCGCGGTTGAGTGCGAAGACCGCGACGCGGCCGCTGTCTTCGTCATGGACGACGCTCTTCAACAGCGGCTCGCGTCCGGCTTGTGCGGACACCTCGCCGCCGCTGGACGCGGTCCGCAGGACCGTGCCCCGCCCATACCGCGCCGCCTGCGCGAAGGGATGGAAGATCGTCTGCCGCCAGGCCGGGCCGCCTTCCTCCGTCATGATCGCGCCGATGACGTTCACGAGCTGGGCCAGGCAGGCCGCCTTCACGCGGTCGGCATTGTTCATCAGCGTGATGAGCACGCCGCCGACGATCAGCGCGTCTTCGAAATTGTAGACCTCCTCGATCAGCTTCGGCGCGACCGGCCAGCCCGGCTTGCGCAGATGGGAAGCATCGCGGGCCTTGTACCAGACGTTCCATTCGTCCAGCGACAGCATGATGCGCTTGGGCGACCGGCGCTTCGCCGCCACCGCGTCCGCGATCGCCGCCACTTCCTTGATGAAGGACTCGAGATCCTCGATGACCGAGAAATAGGATGCGATGTCGTCGGCGTCGTTCCGGAAATACTGGTGCAGCGAGATGAAATCGACCTGGTCGAAGCAGCGTTCGAGGACGTCGTGCTCCCAGTGGCCATAGGTGGGCATGTCGCGGCTGGAGGAGCCGCAGGCCGCGAGCTCGACGCCGGGATCGACCCAGCGCATGACCTTGGCGGTCTCCTGCGCCACGCGCCCATATTCCGCGGCGGTCTTCTGGCAGATCTGCCAGGGACCGTCCATCTCGTTGCCCAGGCACCAGAGCTTGATGCCGTGCGGCGCCTCGTAGCCGTGGCTCCGGCGCAGGTCGGAATAATGCGTGCCGCCCGGATGATTGCAGTATTCGATGAAATGGCGGGCCTCGTCGGGGCCGCGCGTGCCCAGATTGACCGCGAACATCGGCTCGACCGCCGCCGCCTTGCACCAAGTGATGAACTCGTTGGTGCCGAACGCATTGGTCTCGGTGCTGCCCCATGCCAGGTCGAGGCGCACGGGGCGTTCCTCTTTCGGCCCGACGCCATCTTCCCAATTGTAGCCGGAGAGGAAATTGCCGCCGGGATAGCGCACGATCGTGACGCCGAGCTCCCGCGTCAGCGCGAGGACGTCCTGCCGGAAGCCGTTCGCGTCGGCCGTCGGATGGCCCGGCTCGTAGATGCCGCCATAGACGCAACGGCCCATATGCTCGACGAAGGTGCCGAAGATGCGGCGGTCCAGCGGCCCGATCGCGAAATCCCGGTCGACGACGATTTTGCTGGTCGGCATGGCAGGAGGCTCCGTCAAAGCAGGTTGAAAAGGACGTCATTCACGCGGCGCTCGGCATCGGCCAGCGCCGTATCGATGGGTTTCTGGCCGGTGATGGCGGATTCCATCTCTTCGGAGATGATCTGCTGGATCAGGAATTGACGCTGGACGCCGGGCGCGAGCGGCGCGGCGGTGTCCACCAGCTTCGCGATGTCGCCGCGATGCGGCAAGGCGCGCCAGCGCGCGCTCGCGATGACCGCCGAATAGGCCGGCAGGTGGCCGGTCCGCGACCACGCGAAGTCGTTGTCCTTGAGGAACCGCAGCAGCCGGAAGATCGCCCGGGTCTTCTGCGGACTGCGCTGCGCCGTCGGTACCACCCACGAATGCCCGTCGGCATAGGTTGCGTCGCGCGCCGGATAGAGCTGCGGATAGGGCACGACCGCATAACCGCCGGCGAGCGGCGAGCCGGGCTGCCGCGCCGCCTGGTCGAAGGCGCCGATCATCCAGGTCCCGACGAGATAGACGCCGCCCTGTCCGTTCAGGAACGCCGCCGTCGCGGCCGTATAGTCCTGGTTCTTGGTGGTGAGACCTTCGTCATAGAGCTGCTTGAAGAGCTGCAGAATGCGATGGGCCTGCGGCGTCTGGAGCTTGATGTGGCGCGGGTCGGCGAAGAAACCGGCGTCCTGCTGCAGGAGGAAGGTGAAAAGGTTGCGCGCATAGGCGGACGGCTCGTTCACCATCGATTGGATGAGATAGGGCTTGCCCGTCGCGTGCGTGAACTGCCGCGCCTGCGCCAGAAGCTCCTCCGGATTGTGCGGCATCAACGGCTTGCCGTCGCGCACCAGTCCGGCGGTGCGGAACAGATTGAGGTTCACGTGCCAAAGCATCGCCCAGTTGTCGAACGGCAAGGCGTAGACGCGTCCACCGCGCATCACGCCGGCGCGCGCCGCGGGCGTGAAGCCGGCGGGATCGACGCCCACCGATCTCAGCCCGGCGTCGAGCGGCGCGATGAGGCCGCGCTGGCTGTAGTCCGAGATCACCGACTGATGCATCGTCACCAGGTCGGGCGGATCGCCGGCGGCGAGTTCGGCGGAAAGCTGATCGTAGCCCGGCCAATAGACGACGTTCACCTTGACGTGGATGTCGCGGTTTTGCGCGTTGAAGCGATTGACCAGCGTGGTGATAATCCCGCACTCGCCTTCGGCTGCCGACACGTCGACCGACCCGCCATACTCGGCGTCGCAGGCGCCGAAGAAGCGCTGAAGCGTGAGCTCCACAGGACCTGAGGATTCACGCTGGCAACCGGCGGCAAGGACCGTCGCGACCAGGGCGAACAGCGCGAGGATCCGCCGCATCACGCCGCCGCCCGCACGCCGGCCACGATGTAGCGCTGGAAGATCACATAGACGATCAGGATGGGCACGCTGGCGAACACGGCCTGCGCCATCAGGAAGCCCAGTCCGTTGGTCTGGGCGAAGTTCATCTGCGAAGACGCGACGCCCACCGTCAGCGTGTACATGCGCGAATTGGTCGCCGAGATCAGCGGCCACCAATAGTCGTTCCAGGTCGACAGGAAGGTGAAGATGCCGAGCGTCGCCTGCGCCGGAAGCGATTGCGGCAGCAGGATGCGCCAGAAGGTCTTGAACCGCGACGCGCCGTCGAGCCAAGCGGCCTCTTCCAGTTCCTTCGGCATGGCGCGGAAATACTGCGTCATCAGGAACACGCCGAACGGCGCGGCGAGGCCGGGGAAGATCAGCCCGCCATAGCTGTTGTGCAGGCCGAGAGCGCCGAACATCTGATGGCGCGCGATGATCACCGATTGCTCGGGGATCGCGAGACCGAACAGCACGAGGACGAAGACGATGTCGCGACCGGGAAACCTGAGACGCGCGAAGCCATAGCCGGCAAGCGACGACAGGCAAAGAACACCGGCGGTGACGCCGAGCGAGACGATGGTGCTGTTGAGCAGCCAGAAGAACACCGCCGAATGGCCGAGGATGTCGGCATAGTTCTCCAGCGTATAGGGCGGCGCGAAGGCGCTCGCCGTGCCGCGCAGAAGCGCGTCATTGGCCTTCAGCGACAGCAGCAAAGTCCAGAGCAGCGGTGCGGCCATGGCGAGCGCCGCGAGCCCGAGCGCGGCGGCGGCTGTCCAGTTGCGGCCCCGGCCGGGATTGCGCATCGCCGTCATCCGTCTTCCCGCCCGCGCGAGGCGAGGAACTGCGCCATCGCCGCCACCAGGATGATGCAGAACAGGATCTCGGATGCCGCCGCCGCATAGCCGATGTCCCAGCGCTGGAAGCCGATCTGGTAGATGAACAGCACGATCGGCAGCGAGGCGTTGTTCGGACCGCCCAGCGTCATGATCTGGGCCTGGCCGAAGAGCTGGAATTGCAGGATCACCTCGATGACGACGACGACGAGCGCGGTGCGCCGGATCGACGGCAGCGTGATGCGCCGCAGCGTGCGCCACCAGCCGGCATTGTCGAGCGCGGCCGCCTCGTAGAGATCCTTCGGCACCTGCTGAAGTGCCGCGAGGAACAGCATCATCGGCAGGCCGATGCACCACCAGATCGTCGTGATCGCGACCGCCGGCAGCGCAAGGCGGGCATCGCTCAGGAAGGGTATCGCGGGCAGGTGGAGGAGCGCGAGCAGATTGGCGACAAGGCCGCCGTCGGGGATCAGGACCATCCGCCAGACCAGCGTGACGATGGTGACGGACAACACGGACGAGGAGAAGAACAGGCCGCGCAGGACGGCAGACCAGCGGGAAGAAGTATTCAAGGCCAGCGCCAGCGCGAGGCCGGCGACGGTCAGCGCCGGCACCGTGAGGATGACGAAATTGCAGGTGTTCCACACGGCCTGGCGGAAAATGTCGTCATGGAGCAAGCGGACGTAATTCTCCGCGCCGACGAATCGCGAGCCGCCGAACAGATCGGCCTTATGCAGGCTTAGCCAGATTCCCGAAAGCAGCGGATAGACCAGAAGCAGGCAGAACACGGCGAGATAAGGCGCCACGAACAGCAGGCCCGCGCGCGTCTCGCTCGCGCTCGCGGTCCAAGGGCGCCGGACCGTGACGTCCGCCTCGCGGCCTGCGGCCGGAATGTCCAGCGCCTCCATGGTCAGCCCGCGCGCCGCAGGTTGCGGCCGTCGGCGCCGAACAGGTGCGCCGCGCTTCCGTCGAACGTGACGCCCACCGCCTCGCCTTGGCGCGCGGGCGCGGTGGCGCCTTCCAGCGCCACGATCCGGTCACCGCTTGGGAGCGACAGGAAGACATGCGTCTTGTCGCCCAGGAACTCGATGAACGAGACGGTCGCGTCGGTATTGCCGGTCCCCGCCGCGCAAAGCCGCACCGCTTCGGGGCGAAGGCCGAGCAGCAACGGCCCGTCCGCCGGTGCCGACGGCGCCGTCATGTCGACCGTGGTCCCGTCTCCCAGCGCGACACGCTGAAACGCACCGGAGGACGGCATCGCCGTCACGGGCAGCATATTCATCGCCGGCGTGCCCACGAATGTCGCAACAAAAGCCGTTGCCGGGTTGCGATAAATCTCGAGCGGCGTCCCGACCTGTTCGATGCGCTGCTGGTTCATGACCACGATCCGGTCCGCCAGCGTCATCGCTTCCGTCTGGTCGTGGGTCACGAAGACCATCGCCGTCTTGATGCGGCGATGCAGGGCCGCGATCTCCTGCCGCGTGCGTCCGCGCAAAGCCGCGTCCAGGTTGGACAGGGGCTCGTCGAACATGAACAGCCGCGGCTGCTTGACGATGGCGCGCCCGATGGCGACGCGCTGGCGCTGGCCCCCGGAAAGCGCGGCGGGCCGACGGTCCAGGAGATGGTCCATCTCGAGCATGTGTGCCGTCTCGGCGATCCGGCGCGCGATCTCCGCGCGGGCGACGCCGATATTGTCGAGACCGAACGCCATGTTCTGGCGCACCGTCATGTGCGGGTAGAGGGCGTAGCTCTGGAACACCATCGCCACGCCGCGCTTGCCCGGCGGCAGGCGATCGATGCGTTCGCCGCCGATCGCGATCTCGCCGGCGTCGATGGTCTCGAGCCCCGCGATGGCGCGCAGCAGCGTCGACTTCCCACAGCCGGAGGGCCCCAGCACGACCACGAACTCGCCGTCGCCCATCTCCAGGGAGACGTCGTCGAGGACGAGCGTGTCGCCGAAACGCTTGCTGATGCCCCTGAGCGAAACGCCGCCCACGCTACGCCTCCCGATTTTTTTGTTATCGCCCGCGCCTCAGTGGTTGTGGCGGGGTATGCCCTTCGTCTGCGCGATACGCTGATACTTGACCGCCGGCTCGAGGACCGCGCCGGTCTCCATCTGGCCGATCACGCCGCGCTGCATCTCCTGCCATGGGGTCTGGCTTGCAGGATACTTGTATCCCCCCGCGGCGGCGAGCGCCGCCTGCCGTTCGTCCATTTCCTCATCGGACAAGAGGACGTTGACCGCGCCCTTTCGCAGGTCGACGCGCACGCGGTCGCCCGTCCGCAACACCGCCAACCCGCCGCCGATCGCAGCTTCCGGCGAGGCGTTGAGGATCGACGGCGAGGCCGAGGTGCCCGATTGCCGCCCGTCGCCGATGCAGGGCAGGAGGTGCACGCCGCGCGCGATGAGCTGCACCGGCGCGCGCATGTTCACGACCTCGGCGCCGCCGGGATATCCGATCGGGCCGGCGCCGCGCATGAAGAGGATGCTGCGCTCGTCGATGTCCAGCGCGGGGTCGTCGATCCGCGCATGATAGTCCTCCGGTCCGTCGAAGACGACGGCACGGCCTTCGAAGGCGTCGGGATCGGCGGGATCGGAGAGATAGCGCGCCCGGAATTCCGGCGCGATGACGCTGGTCTTCATGATGGCGGAGTCGAACAGGTTGCCGCGCAGCACGATGAACCCGGCCTTGTCGGTGAGCGGCTTGCCGAACGGCCGGATCACGGCCTCGTCCTCGATCCGGACGCCCGTGCAATTTTCGCCGAGCGAGCGGCCGTTGGCGGTCAGCGCCGTCTCGTGGATCAGCCCCTGCGCCATCAGCTGCGCGACGACCGCGGGCACGCCGCCGGCGCGGTAGAAATCCTCGCCGAGATATTCGCCGGCCGGCTGCAGATTCACCAGCAGCGGGACGTCGTAGCCGTAGGTCTGCCAATCGTCGATCGTGAGCTCGACGCCGATATGCCGCGCCAGCGCGATGAGATGCAGCGGCGCATTGGTCGAGCCTCCGAGCGCGGAGTTTACCCGAATGGCGTTGATGAACGCCTCGCGCGTCAGGATGTCCGACGGCTTGCGGTCGGCGTGGATCATCTCGACGATCCGCCGGCCCGTCTCATAGGCGCATTCCTGGCGGTCGCGGTGCGGCGCCGGGATGGCGGCCGATCCGGGCAGCGACATGCCCAAGGCCTCGGCCAGGCTGTTCATCGTGCTCGCGGTCCCCATCGTGTTGCAATAGCCGGTCGACGGCGCAGCAGAGGCCACCAGCTTGATGAAGGCGGCGCGGTCGATCTCCCCCGCGGCCAGGCGTTCGCGTGCCTTCCACACGACCGAGCCGGAACCGATGCGCTTTCCGTCCGCCCATGCGCTCATCATCGGACCGACCGACAGCGCGATCGCGGGAATGTCGACGGTCGCGGCCGCCATCAGGCAGGCCGGCGTGGTCTTGTCGCAGCCGGTGGTGAGCACGACGCCATCGATGGGATACCCGTAGAGGATTTCGACAAGCCCCATATAGGCGAGGTTGCGGTCCAGCCCCGCGGTCGGACGCTTGCCGGTCTCCTGGATGGGATGGACGGGAAACTCGATCGGCACGCCGCCGGCGTCGCGGATGCCGTCGCGCACGCGCTGCGCCAGCACCAGGTGGTGGCGGTTGCACGGCGACAGGTCGGAGCCCGTCTGCGCGATCCCCACGATCGGCCTGCCCGATTGCAGCTCTTCGAGCGTCAGGCCGAAATTCATGTAGCGCTCCAGGTACAACGCGGTCATGTCCGTGTTGTCCAGGTCGTCGAACCAGGCGCGGGAGCGAAGGCGGCGGCTGGGCTGGGGAGCCGATGTCATTCTTGCTGTCCGATCACGATGTCCAAAGGGCCGGCGCTTCGCCTTCGCCGGCTCCGGCCAAACGATAGAGAGAATACGCGGTGTGCGGGTGCCGAACGGGCCCGTGAACCGCGAGGCGCCGCACGGCGCCGCCCCTGTTCGTATTTACTCAGACAAATTGCCATAGCGGTCTCCGGTTGGCAAGATGAGGACCGATCCGTCCGCGCCCGCAGATGGGCCTATCGGCCAAATATTTCCAGGCTGGTTGGAATTCCAATTGTCTGATTTAATCGCGATCCGCAGCGGCAAGGACCGGGGAGACGCGCATGGGATTTGCCCGATTGGTCGCAGCCATTGCGCTCTCGGCTGCAACCATGGTGCCGTCCGCGCCGGCGGCCGGATTGCTGCATCATGCCATCTTGAAAATGCCGTTTGGAAAGGCCGGGGCCGAGACCGTGGACATCTATACGCTGACCAATGCCGGCGGAATCGAGGCGCGCATCATGACCTATGGCGCGGCGATCGTTTCGCTCAAGACACCGGACCGCGACGGCCATCTGCAGAACATCGTCCTGGGCTTCGACACGCTCGAACCCTATCTCGCGGGCGTTCCGTATTTCGGCGCGACGGTCGGCCGTTACGCCAACCGGATCGCGAATGGCCGCTTCGCCCTGGGCGGCAAGACCTACCAGTTGCCGCAAAACGACGGCCCCAACAGCCTGCATGGCGGCAAGCAAGGCTTCGACAAGCGCGTCTGGACGGCGGAGCCGCTCGACACGCCGCAGGGGCCGGCGCTCCGCCTGACCTATGTGAGTGCCGCGGGCGAAGAAGGCTATCCCGGCGAACTCACGGTCCATGTCACCTACCGGCTCGGCGACGACGACGCGCTGGCGATCGAATTCGAGGCGACGACCACGGCGCCGACGCCGCTCAATCTCGCCAACCACGCTTACTTCAACCTGACCGGCGACCCGCGGCAGACGATCCTCGACCACGTGTTGACGATCGACGCCGACCGTTTCACGCCGGTGGATCCGACGCTCATTCCGACCGGAGAGCTTCGCGCCGTGCAGGGCACACCGTTCGATTTCCGCACGCCTGCGGCAATCGGGAGCCGCATCGAAGCCGCAGACGACCAGCTTCGGATCGGCAAGGGCTACGACCACAATTGGATATTGACCAAGCCGAAGCCGGGTGCGCTGAGCCGCGCGGCCTTGCTCTTCGACCCACGCAGCGGCCGCACGCTGGAAGTGCGCACCACGCAGCCCGGCCTGCAGTTCTATTCGGGCAATTTCCTCGACGGCAAGCCGGCGGGCGGCGGCACGGTGTTCGCGCACCGCACGGGCCTGTGCCTGGAGACGCAGCACTTCCCGGACTCGCCGAACCGCCCGGACTTTCCGTCCACCATCCTGCGGCCGGGCGAAACCTATTCCGAGAAGACCGTGCTCGCCTTCCGCGTCGTGAAATAGCTTCGCTAAGCCGCCGACAGCCGATAGAGACCCGCACCGTGCGGCGGAATAGTCGGCGCGAAGACATCACGGACCGACGGAAGATCACGACGGCGCCAAAGATCACGCACCTGCACCGGCCCATCCAATCCCAGCGCGGCGAGCGCGACGGGCACAGCCGCGGGCGCACCGTCCGCCGTCGTGTCGCGCAGGTTGAAGAGCGCGACGTATCTCGCGCCATCCAGGGTCGACCGCGCGTGCCACGCGGCCAGCCCGTCCGCGCGAAAGAGCTCGCGATTGCCGTCGCTGGCGCGATGCACCGCGAGCACCTCGTCGTTCGCGAGCAGCGCCAGGGTGACATCGTCGAGCGCCCGCAAATCGCCGCCCATGATCAGCGGCGCGCGCGCGATGCACCACAGCGTCATCAGCGTCGTCTGTTCTTCGGGCGTGAATCGCGTCGTGCGCCGCCCCATCTCGAGCACGCCCAGCGGCAGCATGTCGGCATCCGGCCAGCTGCCGGGCCGGCGAAAAGCGCTCCAATTCCTCAAGCGGCCGAACTGCTCGAGCAACGCCGGCCAAGTATCCCAGAAATCGTCGCTGATCCGCCACATGTTCGCGTTGCGCGCGACGTCGTCGGCGGCGGCGAGCGGCGTCTCGCCCGGCGACAGCGACAGCAGCATGGGACGGCCGCAGCGGTCGATGGCGTGGCGTAGTGCATGAATTTCCGGCGCGTTGCGCTGATAGGGCCTGCTCATGTCGTCGGCCTTGACGAAATCGACGCCCCAGGACGCATAAAGCCGGGCGACGGAGTCGTAGTAGTCCTGGGCGCCCGGCTTGCCCATGTCGATCCCGTACATGTCGGTGTTCCACGGACAGACATTGACACGGTCGGCGATGGCGCCCGTGCGATAGGCGCTTGCCTGGATCGGCAGATCGCGGTCGGCCGCTTGCCGCGGCACGCCGCGCATCATGTGGAGGCCGAATTTGAGACCGAGAGAATGCGCGAAGTCCGCCAGCGGCTTGAACCCCGCACCGCCCGCCGCCGACGGGAAGCGATTGGGCGCCGGCAGCAACCGTCCCCAACCATCCATCGTCAGTTCGGCGCCCTTGCGATAGTCGAAACTGTCGGCGCCCGGCTCGTACCACTGGATGTCGATCGTGAAGACGTCGTAGCCATGCGGCAGCAACCGTTCCGCCAGGATCCGCGCATTGGCCCGCGCAGCCTCCTCCGCGATGGTAGGCCCGAAGCTGTCCCAGGAATTCCACCCCATCGGCGGCGTCGGCGCCAGGCTGCGGAAGTCCTGCGCCGCGCGCGCCCGGCTGGCCGCGAGCGGCGTCAGCGCCAGGCCGGCCAAGGCAGCACGGCGGGAGAACATCACTCCAGCCTGAGGACGACGACGGACTTGGCCGGCAGAGTCAGCGAGAGCACTCCGTCGGCAATGGAAGCACCCGAGAACGCCACCGGATGCACGGCATCGGGTGCGGAAAAAGTGTTGCGCGCGTCCATCGCGGACGCCGTCAGGATTTCACCGCTCGCATGCCGCGCCGGCGTTCCGGCGATCGGTACCGAGATCGGCATGGCGTGGTTGGGATCGAGATTGACCAGGGCGATCGCGATCGCGCCATCGGTCGTTCGCGCGGCCGTCACGCTGACCGCGGGCACCGACACGCCGCCCAAGGCGTAACGCGGCGCCACAACATCTACGGGCAGGAACGTCGCATCCTGGAACGGCCGGAACATGCGGAAGACGTGGTAGGTGGGCGTCAGCACCATGTGCGGGCCGTCCGTCAGGATCATCGCCTGCAGCACGTTGACCATCTGCGCGATGTTCGCCATGCGCACGCGGTCGGCATGGCGGTGGAAGATGTTGAAGTTCAGCGCCGCCACCACCGCGTCGCGCAGCGTGTTCTGCTGGTAGAGGAAGCCCGGCACGCGGCCCTGCTCCGGATCGTACCAGGTGCCCCATTCGTCGACCGCGAACGCCACCTTCTTCTGCGGATCGTATTTGTCCATCACCGCCGCGTTCTGCGTGATGAAATCGTCCATGCGCAGCGTATGGGCCAGGGTCGAGATCCACTGCTCCTCGCCGAAGCCGGTCGAAGGGCCCTTCGTATCCCATTTGTCGCCCGGGATCGTGTAGTAGTGGAAGCTGATGGCGCCGAGGTCGCGCAGCGGGACCTTGGAGATCAGCGCTTCGGTCCATGACGTATCGTTGTCGTTGCCGCCGCTGGCGACGATCAGCGGGCGCGCCCCGGCCGGCGCCTTCAGGAACGACGCGTATTGCCTGAAGAGATCGACGTAATGCTCCGGCGTCATGTCGCCGCCGCAGCCCCAGGCCTCGTTGCCGACCGCGAAATAGGCGATCTTCCAGGGCGTTGGATGTCCGTTGCGGGCGCGTTCGGCGGTCAGCGCCGTCGGCTTGTCCGAGGTCATGTATTGCAGCCACTCGGCCATCTCGCGCGGCGAACCGGTGCCGAGATTGCCGTTGACATAGGCGTCCGCACCGATCATCTGCGCGAAGTCGAGAAACTCGTGCGTCCCGAAGCTGTTGGGCTCGGGCACGCCGCCCCAATTGGTGTTCAGCGTCACCGGCCGCCTGGCGCGCGGCCCGATGCCGTCGCGCCAGTGATATTCGTCGGCGAAGCAGCCGCCCGGCCAGCGCACGACCGGAACATGCAGCGCGCGCAACGCGCCCAGCACGTCGTTGCGGAAGCCGCGCGTGTTGGGGATCGACGAATGCTCGCCGACCCAGACGCCCTCATAGAGTCCGCGGCCCAGATGCTCGGCGAACTGGCCGTAGATATGACGATCGATCACCGGACCCGGACGATCGGCATGGATCGTCGCGACGACGCTTGCCGGCTGCGCGCGCGCGCCGCAGAGCGGAAGCAAAAGCAGGGCGAGCGCCAGGGCGTATCGCGACAAGAGCATGTGGTCCTCCGCTAGAGAATGACGGATGGCCATCCATCCGGCGTCCAGCCGATCGGCGAGATGCGCAGCGTGGGAATGCCGGCATTCTGCGCATCATAGGCATGATAGACGAGATAGTCGCGGTTGGGATCGCGCAGCACCGAGGCGCCGCCGGGTCCTTTGAAGCGGTCGTTGCCGACCAGGAGCTGCTGGCCGTAGCCGTGCATCATGTCGTTGCCGTCGGGGCCCAGATACGGTCCGGCGATCTGCGTCGCGCGTCCCGCCACGATGTTGTAGTTGCTGTTGGCGCCGCGGCAGCAGAAGTCGAACGAGACGAACAGGTAATAATAGCCGCCCCGCTCGATGATGAAGGGCGCTTCGATCGCATCGGGCGGCTGCGGCCGCCAGGCGAGCGCATGCACCATGTCGTCGTCGGCGGCGCGCTTGCCGGTGGCCGGATCGAGCCGGATCATCTTGATGCCGGTCCAGAAGCTCCCGAAGCACAGCCAGTGTCCGCCGTCATGGTCCACGACATGGCTGGGATCGATGGCGTTGTACTTGTCGAAGGTGTCGGAGGAGAAGACCATACCCTGGTCCTGCCAGGCATAATTTGGCGATGTGGGATCGAGCGTCGCATTCGTCGCGAGCCCGATCGCAGAATGGTTCGAGCCGAAGGTCGAGACCGCGTAGTAGAGGTGAAAGCGGCCGGCGAAGAAGGAGATGTCCGGCGCCCAGATGCCCTTGGCGCCCGGCACCGCGTCGGCCGCCCATTTCGGCATCTCGGCGAACACCGCGCCGCGCCGCGCCCACTGCAGCAGGTTCTTCGATGCGCGGAAGGGGATCAGGCCGCCCTCCGTCGCGTTTCCGCTGGTGCAGAAGACGTAATAAGTGTCGCCGTCCTTGATGGCGCAGGGATCGTGGACCGGCGAAAGATCGCCCGTGAGGCGGTCGTTGATCACGCCGCCCAGCGTGCGGCCCAGCGTCCCAAGGGCCAGCGTGGTGCCACCCGCCGCCAGCGCGGCATGCAACAGGGCGCGTCTATCGAGCATGGATCCGGTCACCGCGTTCTCCTCTCCCGGACGGCAACGGCCGGCCGCCTTCTCGAGCGGCCGGCCTATGTCAAACACGCGGCCCTACAGCCGGAAACGGATACCCAGCGAGATCGTCTGGTCGAAGATGCGCGTGTCGCGCGGATCGACTGTCGGATTGCCGAAATAGTCCTGGTAGTTGCTGTTCAGCAGGTTGGTGGCGTCCAGGGTGAGCGTGATGTTATCGCTGTAGCGATAGCTCGCCGACAGGTCGAGCCAGGGCTGCGACTTGGCGAAGATGGTCCCCGGCTGCATGCCGCCGCCCGGCGCCGGGCCGACATTGAATCCGCCGCGCCAATTGTAGGCCGCGCGGAAGGAGACCGGTCCCTGCTCGTAAATTCCCACGAGGTTGTAGGACCATTTCGAGATGTTCTGGAACGCGCCCTCGACGTAAGTGGCGTTTATCTGCGTGCCCAACCCGCTCCAGAAGCCCGGCAGGAAATCGAAGAACTGGGTATAGCCGAACTCGGCGCCGTCGATATGGCCGGCCGGCGAGTTGATCGGCATGGTCACCTGGTAGGTGATGCCGCCGATCACTTCGGGCGTGACGGTGCTGCCGATATAGCCGTCGACCGAACGGTAGAACACCGCGCCGCTGACGACGTTCGAGGGACCGAAATAGTATTCGAGCGATATGTCGCCATTGTCCGACTTCTCCGGTCCCAGGTCGGGATTGCCGCTGCTGCCCGAACCCAGCAGCGTCGCGGTCGACGCCGAAAGGCTCAAGCCCGGATTGAGCTGCGCGAAGGTCGGACGCGTGACCGTCCGGCTCGCGGCGACGCGCAGGAACAGGTCGTCCTGCAGCTGGAACCGCATGTTGAGGCTGGGCAGCCAGTCGACGGAGCTCGTCTTGCTTTCCGTCGGGCTGTAAGCGAAGGAATAAACGCCGCCGGTGTTGGTCACCACCAGCGTGTTGCCCTTCATGTCGGCATCGGTGTCGACGACGCGAAGACCGATATTGCCGTCCACCGGCAGCGATCCCAGCTGAAATCCGAAGCTGGTCTTGCCGTAGAGCGCATAGCTCACTTCCCGATCGTCGAACGACTGGGTCGGGTCTTCCGGTGGCGGCGCGCCGGTGGGCGATTGCCCGAAATCGGCTCTCAGGAATCCGACATTGTTGTTGAGCCATTTCGGATCGGCGTCGATCCAGTTCACGATGCCGAACTGTCCGTCGAACTGCCGTCCGCTGGTCAGGTGCCAGGCCGTGCCCGGCAGCGTCGGATCGTTCAGCGCCGTGAAGCAGGCATGCGAAGCGATCGCCGCCGCGACCGCCGCGAATTGCGGGCTCGAGGGATCGGCCACGCCGCGGCAGTCGAGACCGCCCGCATTGTCCGCCCGGTTCTGGGCATAGCGGTTGGCATAGCGGACGCCGAAATTGACCGACCGGAAGAAGCTGTCGTCGCCCAGCGCGATGCTCGCATCGCCGCGCCAGTCGATCTCGTCGCCCGATTGCCTTGTCCACTGATCGTAGAACTGGCGCATGTGGTACTGCGACGGGTCCGTCAGATCGACGCCGGTGACGTTCATGTAAGGCGTGCCGGTGCCGTGGTAGTTGAAGTCGGCATAATAGCCGGGAAGCCCCGGGCCGTTGCCGGTGGCCGGCGCCGCCGGCGGATAGTATTCGGTGTCGAGAATGACGCCGGTCTGGGTGAACTTGCTGTCGGTGTAGTCGACCTCGGACGACAGCGTGAGATTGTCGTGCGTCCAGGTGACGCCGCTCGCCGCCTGATAGGTGTCGGTCTTCGGTACGAAGGACTGGTCGCTCGTCAGGTCGTAGCCGCCGGCATTCACCGTCTTCACCTCGTCGGTGCCGGGAAACACCGTTGCGGTTGCCGGGTTAGCGCCGAGCCAGGGCAGGCCGACGAAGAAGTCGTCGCTGTTGGGGTTGCGATAGCGCGTGTAGAACACTTCCGCATAGGCCTCGACGTTCTCGTTCGGGCGCCATTGCAGCGCGACGTCCGCGGCGGCGCGCTGGCGATTGCCCGGGATCGACTGGGCGCCCTGGGTCAGCGGCAGATAGGCGACGCCGCCCGGCCCCGTCGAGCCGGGAACCGGCCCGATCGACTGGCTGGAGATGTAGTTATCGAGAATCTCTTCCTTATAGTGATCCTGCCGGAAGGACAGGTCCACCAACAGGCCGATCTCGCCGATTCCGGTGTTCCAGCGATCGCTCACCAGCAGGCTGCCGTTCGGATCGAAAGCGTTCGAGAGCGAACTGTGCGTACCCTGGATTCCGCCGGCGACCTCGAGTCCCTCGAAATCGAACGGCCGGTGCAGGCGCACGTCGATCAGGCCGGCGATGCCGCCTTCGAGATCGTCGGCCCGCGACGACTTCACGACGTCGACCCTGGCGAGCAGTTCGGCCGGAATGTCCTGCAAGGTGATGAAGCGGCCGGTGGAGGTGAAGATCTCACGGCCGTTGAGCAGGGTGGCGATGTCCGGCAGACCGCGGATCAGGAGCTGGTTCGCCTCGGCGGCGTTGCGGCTCACCTGCACGCCGGTGACGTGCTGCAACGCCTCGATCACGTTGTTGTCCGGCAGTTTGCCGATGTCCTCCGCCACGACCGAGTCCTGGATCTGGTCGGAGTTCTTCTTGGTGTCGATCGCCGACCGCACGCTGGCCCGGACGCCGGTGACGATCACGGTCTCGACCTGGCCGGATTGTGTGTCGTTCTGTGCCTGTGACGGAGTCGCGGCAACAGACATGGCGAAAAGGGCCGTTGAACAGGCCAATGCCGTACGCAATTTCATCTTTCCCCTCCTGCGAGAGCCGCCGCACGTTGGCGCGACTCCTATTTTGTATAACTCAGACAATATGCCGACCCGAAATGTCCGACAAGGGCGCAAATTCTCTTTTGTCTGAGTTTTTTTGTTTGTCCGGCCGGTGTGCCCTGGCCGCAACGGAGGGTCCGATTGGACAATCGTATCAACGGCCTATAGATAAAATGGCGGTGGACGGGCTTCATTGGCACAGATGGACGAACGGTCGCGCGCGCCCGGAATGCCGGGAAAATCGCTACGCCTGCACGGCACGATTGCGCGCGCCCTCGGCATCGCGATCGTGTCGGGCAAATACAAGCCCGGCGATCTCCTCGTCGGCGAGATCGCATCCAGCGAGCAGCTCGAAGTGTCGCGCACCGCCTATCGCGAGGCCGTGCGCATTTTGGCCGCGAAGGGCCTCGTCGACGCCCGCCCCAAGGTCGGCACACGCATCAATCCGCAGAGCAAATGGAATTTGCTCGATCCGGACGTGCTTGACTGGACCTTCGACACCGAGCCCGATCTCGCCCTGCTGAACAGCCTTTTCGAACTGCGGAACGTCGTCGAATCGGCCGCCGCAGGCCTCGCGGCGCTGCGGCGGTCGCCGAGCCACCTCAAGGCGATGCGCGCGGCGCTCGAAGGCATGGCGAAGCATACGCTGGCGACCGAAGCGGGGCGCCAGTCGGATCTCGACTTCCACGCCACGCTGCTGGACGCGACGAACAACCCCTTCATCATATCGCTGACCAACGGCGTCAGCGCGGCGATCAGCACGACCACGATGTTCAAGCAGCGCAAGCGGCCGCTGCGCCGCGATCCGCTTCCGGACCATCTCAAGGTCTTCGAAGCCATCGCCGAGAAGGATTCCGCCAAGGCCCAGCAGGCGATGAGCGAACTGATCGAGCTCGCGCGCATGGACACGCCGATCTCCGGCGGCGCGAATCGGCGGCGCGCCGGATAGCACCGCGATCCGAAGATTGTGGCTGACATATTGTCTGAGTTATCATAGGGTCCTGCCGCTTCCCGAGGTCCCCCGTCCCTATGCCCATCGCCGGCGACATCCTGATCGGCTTCGGCCGCGTCTCTTCCCCACAGCATTTCCATGCGGTGGATGCGGCGCGTGGCGGCATATTGGAGCCGGCCTTCAGCATCGCCGGCCCGCAGCATGTCGAACGGGCCTGTGCGCTGGCCGCCGCGGCGTTCGATCCCTATCGCCAGTCCGATCTGGCGACGCGTGCCCGTTTTCTCGAACTCTGCGGCGAGAATCTCATGGCGCTGGGCGACGCGCTGCTGGATCGGGCGAGCCGCGAGACCGCCCTGCCCCGCGCCCGGCTCGAAGGCGAGCGCGCCCGCACGGTCGGACAGCTCCGCCTGTTCGCCGACGTGGTGCGGCAGGGCGACTGGCTCGGCCTGCGGATCGACCCGGCACAGCCGGAGCGCAAGCCGCTGCCCCGTGCCGACCTGCGGCAGCGCAAGATACCGCTCGGCCCCGTCGCCGTGTTCGGCGCGAGCAACTTCCCGCTGGCCTTCTCGGCGGCCGGCGGCGACACCGCCTCGGCCCTCGCCGCCGGCTGCCCGGTGATCGTCAAGGCGCATCCCGCGCATCCGGGCACGTCGGAGCTTGCAGCATCCGCCATCGTCGATGCGGCGCGCGCCTGCGGCCTGCCCGACGGCGTCTTCTCGCATCTTGCCGGGCCGTCGAACGAACTCGGTGCCGCCCTGGTCGCCGATCCCCGCATCAAGGCGGTGGGCTTCACGGGCTCGCGCGCCGGCGGCCTTGCGCTGACCAGGCTCGCCGCGGCGCGGGCCGAGCCGATCCCGGTCTATGCCGAGATGAGCAGCGTCAATCCCGTCCTTCTCTTTCCCGCCGCGTTGAAGGTCCGGGCCGAAGCGATCGCGACCGGCTTCGTGGCATCGCTGACGCTCGGCGTCGGCCAATTCTGCACCAATCCCGGCCTCGTCCTGGTCCTCGAAAGTCCGGATCTCGACCGGTTCGTGGCCGCGGCGACCGAGGCGCTGGCAAAATCCGCGGCCGGAACCATGCTGACCCAGGCGATCTGTGCGAGCTATCAGGCCGGGGTCGGGCGACTGAGAGATCATGCCGGCGTCGCGCATATCGCGGCCGGTCCCGCGTCGGATGGAAAGGGCCTCGCCGGCGGCGCGCTGTTCCAGACCAGCGCGCGCGATTTCCTGGCCAGCCATGTGCTCGGTGAAGAGGTTTTCGGGCCGGCCTCGCTGATCGTTCGCTGCCGTGACATCGACGAGCTGGCGACGGTCGTCGCGCGGCTCGACGGACAGCTGACCGCCACGCTCCACGCCGATGCGGAGGATCACGCGCTGGCGTCGCGCCTGCTGCCGCTGCTGGAGCGCAAGGTCGGGCGCATCCTGTTCAACGGCTGGCCGACCGGCGTCGAAGTGTCGCCCGCCATGGTCCATGGCGGACCGTTTCCCGCGACCTCGGATTCGCGCGCCACTTCGGTGGGCACGCTCGCGATCGAGCGGTTCCTGCGCCCCGTCTGCTACCAGGATGTCCCGGACGCAGTGCTGCCGGCGGAATTGCGCCGCGACGACAAGGCGGGATTCCGGCGGATGGTCGACGGAAGATACGAAGCGAAGGTCTGAGACATGCGGCTGGTGCAGATGCTGGATGCGAATGGCGATCGGATGGTGGTCGCCGACGATGGCGCAAGAGCCAGGCGCGTGAAGGATGCGACAAGCACCTATGCGCTGGCGAACGCGGCCATCGATCGCGATGCCACCCTCGCGGATGTCGTCGCGAAAGCCGGATATGGCGACGACGTCGACCTCGAGGCGTCGCTGGCCGGCGGCCGCATCCTGGCGCCGATCGATCATCCCGACAGCGCCCGCGTTCTCCTGACCGGGACCGGCCTCACCCATCTGGGTTCGGCAGATGCCCGCGACCGGATGCACGCCAAGGCGCAATCCGCCGACGCGACGGATTCGATGAAGATGTTCCGCATGGGGCTCGAAGGCGGCAAGCCCGCGACCGGCGCCGGCGTGCAGCCCGAATGGTTCTACAAAGGCGACGGCACGAGCCTCATCGCGCCGGAAAAGCCGCTTGCCTCACCCGACTTCGCGCTCGACGGCGGCGAGGAGCCGGAGCTGGCGGGCATCTACGTCATCGGCCGCGACGGCACGCCGTTCCGCCTCGGCTTCGCGCTGGCGAACGAATTCTCCGACCACGTCACCGAGCGCACGAACTATCTCTATCTCGCCCATTCCAAGCTGCGCCCCGCGTCGCTCGGACCGGAGTTGCTTGTCGGCGAGCCGCCGGCGGATATCCGCGGCACGGCGAAGATCACGCGCGGCGGCGAGACGATCTGGGAGAAGCCGTTCCTGACGGGCGAGGCGAACATGTCGCATCACCTGCGCAATCTCGAGCACCATCACTTCAAATATGCGCTGTTCCGCCGGCCGGGCGACATCCATGTGCATTTCTTCGGCACGGCGACGCTGTCCTTCGCCGACGGCGTGAAGGCGCAGCCGGGAGACGTCTTCGAGATTTCGGCGGCGCCGTTTCGTCTTCCGCTGCGCAATCCGCTGGAGATCGTGGCCGCGCCGCCGAGCGGCGTGCGAAGCCTGTGACGGCGGCAACGGGAGGCGGGATCATGCAGCCAACGCGCATCGGCATTGTCGGCGTCGGCAAGATCGCGCGCGACCAGCACATTCCGGCGATCGCCGCGAACGGCGCGTTCGCGCTCGTGGCGGCCGCGAGCCGGCACGGCACGGTCGAAGGCGTCCGGAATTTCCCGACCATCGAGGCGATGCTCGAAGGCTGCCGCGATGTCGACGCGGTGGCGATCTGCACGCCGCCGCAGGTGCACTATCCCGCCGCGAAACTCGCCCTCGAGACCGGCAAGCACGTTCTCCTGGAAAAGCCGCCCTGCACGTCGCTGCTACGGCTCGACAATCTCGTCAGACTGGCGGCAAGGCAAAAGCGGACGCTCTACCAGACCTGGCACTCGCAGCATGCGCATGGCGTCGCGCCCGCCGAGCGGCTGCTGCGGCAGCGCAAGCTCCGCCGCGTCCAGGTGACGTGGAAGGAGAATGTGCGCCAATGGCATCCCGGCCAGACCTGGATCTGGCAGGCCGGCGGCTTCGGCGTCCTCGACCCCGGCATCAACGCGCTCTCGATCCTGACGCGGATCGTCCCCGAGCCGTTCTACCCGCGATCCGCAAGCCTTTACGTTCCCGCCAATTGCGACGCGCCGATAGCGGCCGACCTGGAATTCGTCACCGATGGCGGCGTGGAGATTTCCGCGGCGCTGGACTTCCGTCACACCGGCACGCAGACCTGGGACATCGACATCGACACGGATGGCGGTCCGCTCAAATTGTCGGCCGGCGGTGGGATCCTGACCGTCGGCGCCGACGAAGTGCCGCGCGATCCGGGCGCCCTGCACAGCGAGTACGAAGCGATCTACCGGGATTTCGCGGCGCTGATCGCGCGCGGCGCCTCGGATGTCGACGCCCGCCCCCTGCAGCTCGTCGCCGACATTTTCCTGGTCGCGAAGCACATCGCGGTCGAGCCCTTCGAAGATTGAAACGCGGCAGCGGAATACCGCGCCGACGCATGGAAACGGGAGGATTTCATGAAGGCGGCGCTGCACGAATCCGTGTTCAATTTCGAGGACTGGCTGGTCGTGGCGGCCTTCGTCGCGGCCATGATCGCGATCGTGCTCTATGCGATTCGCACCAAGGTCCGCAGCGGCGAGGACTATTTCCTTTCCGGCCGCGACAGCAACTGGCTGCAGATCGGCAGCTCGATCTTCTCCTCCAACATCGGCTCGGAGCATCTCGTCGGCCTCGCCGGCGCAGGGTTCGCCACCGGCATGGCGATGGCGCATTGGGAGATTCAGTCCTGGCTCATCCTCGTGCTCGGCTGGGTGTTCGTCCCGCTCTACAGCCGGATGAAGGTCTTCACCATGCCGGAGTTCCTGGAGCTGCGCTTCAGCCGCGGCTCGCGCAACGTGCTGAGCTTCCTCACCATCGTGAGCCTGGTGCTCACCAAGATCGCGGTGACCATCTATGCCGGCGACGTCGTCATCCGCACGCTGCTGGGGATCGACAGCGTCAACCTGCTGGGCGTGCGGGTCGATGTGTTCTGGGTCATCGCACTGGGGCTCGCCTTCACCACCGGCCTCTACACCGTGCTCGGCGGACTGCGGGTCATCATGTACACCGCCGTGCTGCAGGCGCCGGTCCTCATCCTGGGATCGCTCTGCATCCTCTACACCGGCCTGAGCGCGCTGGGGCATGGCGACCTTGCGGCCGGCTGGCGCGCCACGCTCGCGGCGGCCGGCGCGAACATCCATCTCATCCGGCCGCTCGGCGACCCCGAATGGTCCTGGGCGGCGGTGATCCCGGGCTCGGCGATCATCGGCTTCTGGTACTGGTGCACCGACCAGTACATCGTGCAGCGCGTCCTGGCGGGACAGAACCAGCAGCAGTCGCGCCGCGGCGCCATCCTGGCGGCGTTCCTCAAGCTCACGCCGGTCTTCATCTTCCTGGTGCCCGGCATGATCGCCTTCGCGCTGACCAAGGCCCCCGGCAGCGGCTTCACGACCAGCGGCGACGCCGCCTATACTTCGCTCGTCGCGCAGATCCTGCCGCATGGGCTGCGCGGCATGGTCGCCTGTTCGATGATCGTGGCGCTGATGGCGTCGCTGGCCTCGAAGTTCAACGCCTCGGCGACGCTGTTCACGATGGACTTCTTCCGCGAATGGTATCCGGACGCGTCGGGCCGCACCGAGGTCCTGGTCGGGCGCATCGCGACGGCGGCGATCGTCGTCATGGGCATTCTGTGGGTCTTGGTCATCAAGAGCCTGCATTCGGATCTCTACGTCTACCTGCAGAGCGTCCAGGGCTACCTCTCGCCGGCCATCGCCGTGCTGTTCCTGTTCGGCGTGTTCTGGACGCGCGCGACCGCGCCGGCGGCCCTTTGGGCCTTCGTCGTCGGAGTCGCGGGCGGCTTTGCGCGGCTGGCGGCCGACCTCGTCATGCGCGACGACGGCGCGGCCGTGACCGCGCTCAAGCAGAAGCTTTTTCACCATGCCATCACGGCGGACCAATATGCAGCGGCCTTGGCACCGATCCGAGCCGCGCATGGCTGGATCTTCGACTTCTGGAACATCAACTGGCTCTATTACACGCAGATCCTTCTGGTCGTGACCGCGGTACTGATGGTTGCGATCAGCCTGCTGAGCCCCGCGCCGGACGCCGCCACCCGCCGCTTCACCTGGTATGGCGCGACGCCGGCGGAGAAAGCGGCCACCCGCGCGAGCTGGAACGGATGGGACGTGGCGCTGAGCGTCGTTGTCCTTGCGACAGTGGCCGCGTTCTACGTCGCGTTCTGGTAAAGGTTCAGCCCGAGACCGGCTGGTACAGCCGCGTGGTCTCGCCGCCGATCGCGAAATAGGGCTTGAAGGTCTGCGCGCCGTCGGCGGTCTCGACACGCCAATCGGGCCCGCCCGCCGCAACTTGCCGCACAGCCATCAGATCGCGGCGCTTCAGCGGCAGGAAGCGGTCGCCGGTCGCGAACAGCGCCAGCGGCCCCTGCATTACCGCCAGAAGATCGGGATGCTTGTCGTCAACCGCTTCCAACCGCAGCGCTCTGTCGAGCGACAGCGTGATCTTGTCGCCGTCGCGCCATGTCCGCCGGATCGCGTGGAACCTGCCCGGGCGGACGGGCGCGGCGATGCGCGTGCCGTTAACGGCGATCGCCGTCCGTGGTCCCGCCCAGGCGGGAATGCGCAGGCGCACCGAGAACGTCTCGGCTGCTGCCGCCTCCACGGTGAGCGCGATGTCGGAGTCAAGGGGATAAGCCGTTTCCTGGCCAAGCGCGATGGCGTGCCCGCCGCGTCGCCAAGTGAAGCGCGATGGCGCGTACAGGTTGACGTAAATCCCATCATCGTCCGTGAAGTAGGCGCTGATCCCATAATCCGCCACGGCCTGGCCGAGCGTGCCCGAGCAGCACGGGCAGCGATATTCGAAATAGGTCTTCGCGCCGTTCCCATTGTAGTCGGCGTAGTAGAACGCCGTGCCGTCCGGCTTCATCGGCAGCGCACCGAGCACGGTGTTGTAGAGAACGCGCTCCATGCTGTCGCCATAGCGGCTGTCGCCCGTCATGCCCATCAGGTAGCGCGCGATCTTGAAATGTCCATACGCGCCGCAAGGCGTCTCGAAGCTGGCATGGGTGGTGCCGAGGGAGTCGCCGAGCGCGCCGGAGCCGGGGACGACGAAGCCCTCATTCGGTCCCCAGCCGCCCGTCGCGAAGCTCTGCGCGACGACGAAGTCGAAGCCGTTCTTCGCCGCCTGGAGGTGCTTGGGATCGCCATCGACGAGATAGGCCTGCATCGCCGAGCTGAGCGCGTTGACATGGCTGTAGGCATGGCGGCCCGGCAGCACGTTCTCGCCGCGCGCGAGCGGCTCGAAGTAATCGCCATCCAGAAGGAACCGCGATGCCAGCGCCCGATAGCGCTCGCCCGCGCCGCGCCGCCAGGCGAGATAGAGGTTCTCGGGCAGCGTATAGGACTCGTCCCAGGTGTGCGCGACGTTCGGATGCGGCCGCGCCGCCATCTCCGGCCGCGTCAGCGCCTTCTCCGGCAGAGAAGGGAGCGCCGCGTCGGTCGCGCGGTTCAGCGCCGCGAGCGCCGTCTCGTCGCCCGCGAATTCATGCGCGTCGATCAGGCCGATATTGATCTTGTCGAACGTGTAGGCCGGCAGGGTATAGCCGTCATAGAAACGCGGCGTGATCGTCTGTGCGAAACCGGCGACCAGCCGGCGCACCTTCTGCCGCGTCGCCTCGTCTCCGGTGACCGCAAAGGCGCGGGCCAGGCTGGACACGTATTGTCCGAAGCTATGGCCGGGAATGAAGCCGTGCATGTCGGCCGGCGGATCGAAGGACGGCGACGCGTTGTACCAGCCGCCCAGCGCGGCGCCCGGCGCCGCCATGCCGGCGGCGGCGCGGAACGGCTTCAGCAAGGCGTCCTCGTCCATCGCCAGCAACGCCGCGCGCTGGGCGAGGAACTGTTCGCGCAGCGGCCCGTCGCGCAATGCCACATCTCCGTAACGTGCCGGCACCAGCCTGGCCTGCGACACCGGCAAGACATCTGCCCGCGCACGGCCGGGCAGAGCCGCACCCGCCGCCGCCGCGCCGGCGAGCCGCAGGAGGGATCGCCGCGAAAAGGTCATGCCTTGCCTCCGCGATTTGTCTGACATTTAGAGTGGCATGGCCGCGAGGCGCTTTCAACGCGCGCGGTCTTGCGTCGACGGCAGGGCCTGGGCAGCATGGGCCGTCGCAGCGGTGTCGATGCGATGATCCCCCGGAATGCGGAATGCGAAATCGTCTTCGACGATCACGAAATCCTTCGCCACGGCCCTTGATGACGTCTTCGTTGATATACAGGCCGCTGCGCTCGCGCGATCAGATAGCCTTCCGCCGTGAGAAGCTGGTAGGCCAGCACCACCGTGTTGCGCGCGACGCCGAAATGCCGGGCAAGCTCCCGGGACGACGGCAGCCGCCGCTGGGGGAGGGACATCCCCGAAAGGATCGCATCGACCGCGAGATGCGGTAGAGACGGGCCGCGTTTCGTTCTCTTTCGCGGCTTCGGATTCATGACGGGACGATGATAGCGGTTGCCGCGGCGGCGGCGCGCGGCTATTCGTCCCGATAGCGAAACAGGGCATCGCCCAGTGCGGCCTTGAGCGGTTCCAGCCAGGGCTCGTAGGCTTTCCACTGCTCCAACCCGTCGCGGAAGATCGGCCGGCGAACCTGCTCGGAGCTCGGCGTGCGCACGCTGCGCCTCGTCTTGTGGAAGTCGACGCAGCCGGGCTCGAACGGCAGGCCGCAGAAATCCAGCAGCCGCCGCACATTGCCTTCGAGGTCGGCGACGACGTCCTCGTGCTGCACACGCAGGACGCGGCCGGGCAGCGTCTCATCCCAGTGCCGCATCAGATCCAGATAGGTGCGGTAGTAGCGCGCGATGTCCGCAATGCCGTAGCTGAACTCCTGTCCGTTGGCGAAGAGCTGTTTCAGGTTGCTGAAGCAGCAGGACATCGGCTCGCGCCGGGCGTCGATGATGCGCGCATTCGGCAGCATCAGGTGGATCAGGCCGACATGCCGGAAATTGTTCGGCATCTTGTCGATGAAGAAGGGCTTGTCCGTCCGGTAAACCTGCGTCTCCGTCAGATAGCGCCCACCCAGCCGTGCGAAATCCTCGCGCGTCATGTCCTCGAGCGCCGCGGGATAACGCGGATTGTCGAGATCGGGATCGCGGCCCTGCAATTCCAGGACGATCCGCTGGATGTCGGCCAGCTCCTGCGTGCCCTCGACTTGCGAATGCGAGGCGAGGATTTGCTCGAGCAGGGTCGAGCCGGATCGCGGCAGGCCGACGATGAAGATCGGATCGGGCCGCGGATCGCCCCAACCCACGCGCCGCCGGAAGAAATCGCGCGTGCAGGTTTCGATCTGCTTCGCGGTGTTGGTCTCGAACACCTCGGGGCGATACCGGCTTTCCGAGCGCTTCAGCGCGTTGCCCTGCTCGTAGTGGCGCCAGGACTCTGCGATCTCGCCGCGATCCTCGAACGCCTTGCCGAGCGCGAAACACAGATGATAGCGATCGACCGGCGCGGTCGGCGCCGCCGCTTCCGCGGCGCGCATCGTTGCGATCTCGTCTTCGCTGAAGCGATAGAGCTTCAGGTTCGCCAGGCTCCAATACGCATCGCCGAAATCGGCTCGCGCCGCGGCGGCCGCGCGGTAGGCCACGATCGCCTCCGGCACCTGCCCGACGGTCTTGAGGGCATGCGCCAGCCAGAGATTCACGTCCGGCGAATCCGGCACGGTCGCGAGCATGTCGCGGTAGAGCGCGATGGCTTCTTCGTTTCTGCCCAAGCCCATCGCGGCCGTGGCCGACAGCATGCGATAATCCGGATTGGCGGGTTCGAGCGCCAGCAGCCGTGCGGCCTGCTCGCGCGCCTGCGGGTATTTGTGCCGCAGCACCAGCGTCTGCGCATAGTCGTAGCGCGCCGCGCGATGGTCGGGCGACAGCGTCAGGACGGCGCCCAGCAGGAGCTCCGCGTCGTCCAGGACGTCGCGCGCCATGGCAATCCTGGCCAGCAGCCGCATGGCTTCCGGATGATCGCCGTGGCGCAGGAGAAAGGCGCGGATGATCTGCTCCGCCGGCACGAGGTCCCCGTCGGAGAACAGCGACGTCGCGGTGACGACCTCCGGCGGCAGATGCTTGAGCGTCGCGACATGCGCGGCAGCCGTCGCGGCGTTCTGCATGTCCCCACTGATGCGATAGGTGCCCTCCAGCATGCGCCAGCTCAAGGGCAGCGCCGGGTTGATGTTCACGGCGCGCAGCAGGGCGTCGATGGCGCGCGGCGCGTCGCGGCGCGCGATATGGCACAGGCCGCGCTCCTGGTGCATCAGGCTGAAGCGCGGCCGAAGCGCTTCGAGGCGCGCCAGCGTCTCCAGCGCTTCCTCCAGGCGCCCGAGGTGCCGATGGCTGGCGGCGGCGATCAGCAGCAGATCGCGATTTTCCGGCAGGCCGGACAACAGGGACTGGGCCTCGCGCAGGGCGTCTGCGTGCCGGCCGGCCTTCTGCAGGTCCTGCAGCCGGCGCACGTCCCGTTCGACGGGCGAGATGTCTGCAACAGCCGCCATGGAGTCCACAAACGAAATAGGCGGGCGTTGCCGCCCGCCTATCACCTTAGCAGAAAACGATCCTAGAGATTGTATCCGATCTTCACGCCGACCACCCGCGGGCGCAGCGGGACTTCGGACTTGATGAACTGCGCCGAAGACGTGAACTGGCTGGCGTGGCTGTCACCCAGGTTCGTGCCGTAGATCTGCACGTACCACTTCTCCAGCGAGATCCCGAATGAGGCGTCGAAGGTCGTGAAGGCCGGCTGCAGGTAACGCAGGAACGTGGTGCTCGGCACGACGACGCCCACGCCCGACGTATAGGTCGCCGGCTGGTTGTACATGCTGCCGGTGTAGCTGGCGCCGACCATCGCGAACATGTTGTAGGTCCACGCCGTCCAGTCGTAGCGGAAGCGGATATTGCCCTGGAATTTCGGCGAGAAGGCGGGAACGGTGCCCGGTGCGCCGAAGGGGTTCGTGAAGGGCTGCAGCGTGCTGCCGCCCTTCGGGACGATCTCCGTGATGCAACTTCCGAAAGTCGGCGAGGCCGGATTGTTGCTGACGAGGCACGGCGAGCCGGCCTGCGTGTCGTCGTTGTACGAGCCCGAGCCTTCGACCGTGAGCCCGTCGGTGATCAGCGCCTCGATCTGCCCCTCGAGGCCCTTCACGTGATAGTCGGGACCGTTGATGCCGAAGGTCGTGTTGCCGAGATAGGGCGGGTTGAAGAACAGGAATTGCACGTTGTTCCACTGCATCAGGTAAGCCGAGAGGTTCACCTGCAGGCGGTTGTCCAGGAACGTGCCCTTCATGCCGATTTCCTGGTTCTGCAGGGAGTCGGGGCCGTAGCCGTTGGGCTTGATGAACTGCGGGATGTTGCCGGGACCGGTCGCGACCGCGCTGACCGAGCGGTTGAACGCCCCCGGACGGAAGCCTTGCGAGAAGGTGTAGTACGCCATGATGTCCGGCGTGATGTGCCAGGTGACGTTGGCGCGGCTCTTGAAGCCCGCATAGGTCTTCCGGTCGTTTGCATCGTCGATGTTGACCAGGCCGCCGGCGCATTGGCCGTTGGGCACGTTCAGGCAGCCCGTGCCGGTGCCGTACTGCGAGCCCACTTCGAACTCGCGGTACTGATACCAGCGCGTGCCGGCCGTCACCGTCAGCGTGTCGGGGATGACGTCGTAGTCGGCGGAGGCGAAGAACGCCGTCTGGTCGTAGCCGCGCTGCGTATCCTCGCCGAAGGCCGTCGCGTCGCTGCGGATGCCCGGGAAGTTCGCGGTCGAATCGGGCGCGGTGCGCACATTGGCCACACAGACCGGCCCGCCGCCGAGCGCCGCCGTGAGATTGGCCGGATTGCAGGACGGGATCGTCTTGTAGTTGAAGTTCATGTCGTCGTAGATGCGGAATTGCTCCCAATACGCACCGGCGATGAAGCGCAGGCGCCAGTCGTCCGGCGTGCTGATGCGGAATTCGTTGCTCAGATGCGTGCTGCTGATCGTGTCCTGCCAGTAGCCGACCGGCGAGTAGCAGCTCGGAGCGCCGGCGCCCCAGCCGGTCGAGCCGCCGACGCACTGGTAGTACATGCCGCCGCCCGAACGGGAGTAGTTCGTATAGTCTTCCTGCTGCGAGATGTGACGGTCGGTATAGCCGCCGGTATAGACGACCTTGAAGTCGGCGATCTTGCCGTTGACGGTCCAGGCCGTGTTGGTATAGCGGTCCTTGACATAGGACGGCGCGAAGGACGTGACCTGCAGCGGCTGCAAGGGCTGGAAGTCCGAGCCGGTCGGGTATTCGACCGACAGGCCGTCGGCGTCCAGATTGTCCAGGCTCTCTGCGATCAGGATGTTCCAGTCGTCGTTGATCTGGTACAGCGCGGACACCCGGCCGCCGCTATAGGTGGTCGGGTTGAAGTCCTTGCCCTGCACCGAGAAGTTGTTGGCCTGCGGAGCGTTCGGCAGGGTGCAATAGCTCGTCGGATCCGCGACGGCCTGGCCGTTGGGACAGGTGCCGCCGGTCGGATGGATGCCGAAATAGTGGTTGCCGAGATCCTGGTTGGAGCGCGTGAAGGTGCTCGGCACGTTGTCGATATAGCCGCCCTGGCGCTCGTCATAGATCACGGCGCGGATCGCGAGCTTGCCGTCGATGATCGGCACGTTGATCATCGCATTCGCGCTGCTGTTGTCCGCGCCTTCGGCGGTGAGGCCATAGCCGGCCTCGGCCTTGCCCTCGAACGCATCGAGGTTGGGCTTGTTGGTGATGTAGCGGATGGCGCCCGCTTCGGCGCCGCCGCCGAACAGCGTGCCTTGCGGGCCTTCGAGCACCTCGATGCGGTTCATGTCGACCATGTAGATGTCGACGTTGCGCGCCGGGAACTGCATCGACTGGTCGTCGAGATAGATCGCGACGTTCGGGAAGTTGCCGATCGTGCCGCTGGACTGGTTGCCGCGGAAGCCGTTGCTCAGGCCGCGCATGATGATCTCGCCCTGCCCCGGGCCGTTGTTGCCGTATGTGACGTTGGGCGTGTAGCGCAGAAGCTCCTGGACGTTGACCACGTTGAGGTCGGCGAGGTCGTGCGCGGTGAACGCCTGCACCGTCGAGGGGACGTCCTGCACGCTTTGGTCGCGGCGCTCGACGGTCACGACGACCGTTTCGATGCCGCCGCCCTGCGTGTTCGCGTCGGCCGCAAGGGCGCTGCTATATCCGCTGAGAAGCGCCGCGACGGCGCAGGAAAACTTGTATCTGGCTTTCATGAATTTAACCCCCGGGAAATCTCGCAGGAACGCCCAAAAACCATCGCAACGCCGCGTCGATCCCAACGGTCGCGTGTTGCGGTGCGGGGATACATGCGTTCCGCGAACGGCGGCTAATACTTCGCTTGAATGCGCGGCATAGGCAGGACCTATGGCGCGCCGCGCGTCACAAAACCGTCGGCCTTGGCGCGTATGCTCCCGCGTTGGCCGGTCAATCGCGGGGCATTCGGCGCGTGAGCGTGAATCATCAGCATCTGCGCGCGTTTCACGTGATCGCGATCGAAGGCAGCATCAGCCGCGCGGCACGGCGGCTGAACGTGGCGCAGCCCACGCTTTCGCAACAGCTCAAGGCGCTCGAAGGGCGCCACCAGGCGGCGCTGTTCGACGGACGCAAGCCCCCGCTCCGGCTGACGGCCTTCGGTCAGCAATTGTTCGACCTGACGCGCAAGCTGTTCGTGGCCTCGCAGGACATCGACGACCTGCTGCGCGATCCTGAAGGACGCATGACAGCCGAGCTGCGTCTCGGATCGGACTCGCCGTTCTTTGCCGTGCGGCTAGCGGCCGCAATCCGCGCGCGGAATTCGGCGATCGCCATCCGCGTCCGTATCGGCAATGCGGTGGAAACCTTCTCCTGGCTAAAAGACGGGCAGATCGACGTCGGAATAGTCAGCGATCCGCCCGGCGACAACGCCTTCACCTATGACCCCTTGTTCAGCGACAGGCTCGTGATCGCGGTGCCCAAGGACCATCCGCTGGCCAGGCAATCCGTATTCCCGCTCGCCGCGCTCGCAAGCGAGCGCCTGCTGGTCCGCGAGTCGAATTCCCGGACGCGGCTGGCCACGGAAGAGCTCCTGCAGGCCTTCGACATCGCGCCGGCCGAGGTGATGGAGCTGCATACGCGCGAAGCGATCCGTGAGGGCGTCGCGATCGGCCTGGGCCTCGGGATATTCTTCTCGCTCGACTGCCCGCCCGACAACCGGATCGGCCTTGTGCCGCTCGACGTCGATGTCGGCCTGTGCCGTCTCACCGGCTACGTCGTTTGCCTCAACGAACGACGGCGGACGCCGCTTTTGTGTTCGGTCGTGGACGCCGCCGCCGGGCTTCGTGCCATGAGCCCCCTGCCCGTGCATCCCGCAGGCGCCGTGGCGGTGCAGTCGGCGCGTCCCGCCGGAAGAGCCGAATTGCTGGCGGCCGCGCGCTGACGTTCGCCACGCAAGGCGTCAGGCGCTGCCGGCCGCGCCCGGCGGATCGCCCCGTACCAGGCGCCGGCGGAAATAGACCGCCGCGCCGACGATCAGCACGAGCCCCGCCGCCGCCGCGACATACGAAATACGGCACAGGAACGGGACCCATGGGATGTGCACGCCGACGAAATTGTAGAACAGCAGGAGCGCGACCGAGCTCAGATAGCCGCAGGCATCGGCGACGTAGATCAGGAATCCGGCCGTGCCGCTGCGCCCGCTGGCGGCGATGAAGCGATCGAACAGCAAGGCGTTGAACGGCGTGTAGGCGAGATAGAGGCCGGCGCCCAGCGCGATCATCCACGCGACCGGCCCGATCATATGGGCCTGAAAGGCCGCGGAGGACAGTCCGGCCAGCCCCAATCCCACCGCCACCAGGACGAGGTTGGCGAGGAAGGCGCGGCGGTTGTCGCGGATGAACATCAGAAGGGCGAGCGTGGCGAGGACGATGGCCGCCACCGGGAGCTCGGACAGCGTGAAGATCTCCGCGTCGTTCCGGAAGCCGAGATCGTTCCAGATCTCGGCCGCGAAATTGTCGCGGAAATCGCGCAAGGCCGTCAGCCCGACATAGATGACGATCAACGCGATCAGGCCGGGCGCGAAGGCCGCGAACATGGCGCGTCGCGACGCGCCGTCCATCGGCGCCCGCGCCACGCGCTGCGCCTCGTCCTGCGCGTTCGGCGGCGGCAGGGCGGCGAGACCGAACACGCAGACCAGCAGGAGCGGCGTGAACAGGAGCCCGGTCACCGCCGGCATCCAGTATTCGTTCGCCCAGCCATGCAGCATCACGCTTGCGCCGGCCGATTTGACCACGCCGGACGAGACGATGAAGCTGGCGCACAGCATCGCGCCGAGCACCTCGGACACCCGTCGTCCTTCCAGGAAGCCGAACACGAGACCCCAGATCATCCCGAGCGCCAGGCCGTCGGCGAACAGGCAGGCGATGTTCCAAGGCGCGGGAATGAGGCCAAACAGCACGAGGGCGAGCTCGGCGGCCGCGATCAGGACCAGGATGGCGACGGCCCGCCGCTGCGGCGGCATTTCGGAGACCACCTTGATGCCCGCGACCTTGGACAAGGCGTAGCCGAACACCTGGGCGATCACCAGGGCGATCTTGTAGTCCATCAGGACCGGCGCGGCATCGGCGAAACTCGCCGCCGCAAAAGGCTTCCGGAACGCATACATGGCGAAGTAAGCACCGAACGCCATCGTGCCGCCGTACAGCGCGAAAACCGGCGCCGGCGCGCGGGAAAGCCAGTCGCGCAAGCGCGCCATGATCGATAGCCTGCGAGAAGCCGATGCCTGACTCATGACGCGGCGATCCGGCGCGCGATCTCGTGGACCACGGGCAGGAGCAGCGACACGTCCTCGATGACGAAATCCGCGCCGGCAGCCTTCAGGGTGCGTTCGGCCTCGTCGAGTTTTGCCCGCCGCTCCGGCGGCGCCAGAGCCTCGAATGACTCGCGATCGAGCCCGACCTCGTTGCCCGAGGCGGACAAGCCGACCGTCCAGCATCCCGCCAGCCGGCCCTCCTCGATCCCGACGGGCGCGTCGTCCACCTTGATGCAGGCGCGCGCGGGCCACGCGTCGAGCGCGATGAGCGCTTTCCAGGTCATCAGCGGCGCCGGCCTTCCGCTCGGCGTCTCGCCGGCGCAGACCACGATCTCCGGCGCATAGCCCTGCTCCACTGCGCGTGGCAGGATCTCCGCCATCATATCGCGCGTATAGCCGGTGCCGGAGCCGATACGGATGCCGAGCGCCCGCAATTCGTCTACGGCGCGGGCTGCACCGGGTATCAGAAGCGCGCTTTCGGCCGCCGCGCGCGTCATCGCCGGCACGAGCTCTTGATAGAGCCGGTCGACATCGGCCTCGGCCGGAGGACGGCCCTTCAACGCCGTCCAACGCGCGGCCACGGCCGGATTCGCCAGCAGCGCGCGCAGGTGGTCGAGCTTGGCCTTGCCCATGTCGCGCCGCGCCTCTTGCGCCGAAAGCGCCATCCCCGCGCCGGCGAACACATCGATCAGGGCGCGCACAGGCGCCATGCAGCCGAAATCGATCATCGTGCCGGCCCAGTCGAACACCACCGCCTTGACGGGAAAACTCACGCCCTGCCCTCCACATCCAGGCCAAAGAGGTCGCCGACGACTCGCTCGGCGATGCCGAAGCCGGTCGAAGCGCCGGTCCCGCTGGTGACGATCACCAGCCGCACGCCGGGCTCCGGCGTGTCGATCAGATAGGTGCGATCGTCGGCGACGGCATAGACGCCGGTCCAGCGCTCCCGCACCGCCGGCGGCTCAAGTCCGGTGGCGCGCGCAAATTCGCCCAGGATTTCCCGCTCTGCGCCCGCCGGCGCGAATGGTGCGGGCAGATCGTCGTAGTGATGGCTGTCGCCGACGATCAGTCCGCCGTCCGCGCCTTGCGCGACGATCAGATGCACGCCGTGTTCGAAACATCCCGGATGCTCCGCGCGCAGCCTGGCTTCCAGCGCACGCGCCTCCGGCAGGGCGGAATAGCCGCGATAGCGCGTCAGGCCGAGGTCGGACATCAGCACATGCGGCAGCCTTATGCCGGGATCGGCAAGCTTGACCATCGAGAGACGGCAGCGGCGCAGCGCATGGTGTGCGATCCGGTCGGGATAGAGCGTGACGAAGTCGTCGCCGGGACAGACCACCGCGGCGCCCGCCGCGATCACGCCGCGCGAGGTGCGCAGGCGCGGCGGCGCGGCCTCGAAAACCGCCGTCTCGTTGAAGAAGACGACGTTCTGCCTCTCTTTCAGCCAGGCCGTCAGGGCGGGGATCGCAGTCCGCGACTCGACGCGGATGTCGTGCGGACTGAAAAGCGCGCCCTTCAGCCCGGGACCGCCCAGCCCTCCCGCCGAACACCGATATTCGTCGGGCGTCAGCAGCCGGCATCCCTCGCCCATCTCCGTTGCGAGAAAGGCCGCGATCACGGCCATCGCCTCTTCCGAACGCGCGGTAAGGCAAAGGCCGCGCTGCTCGATCCGCACGCCGGCCTGCGGCGCCAGCTCCGCCCAGACGTCGCGCGTGCGGCGTGCGAGCCGCCAGCTGTCGCCACGTTCCTGGCCGGTGACGGTGATGAAGCCGAAATTGCGGATCGAGGCGCCGTCGGCACGGGCATTCCGCTCGATCACCGCGACCCGCTTGCCGGCCTTGGCCGCCATAAGGGCATGGGCAAGGCCGATCACGCCGCCGCCGACCACGGCCAGATCGAATATCTGGGAAGACATCACATCGACATTCGGGATGGGAGCTCATTTGCGAGCGCGGACTCTCGCGGGAGCGACCCGCGAAGCGGCCAAGCTACGCGGCCTTCATGACAGAATGGATACGGCTTCCGGATAAGCGATGGAAATGCGCCGCCCGTCCTATTGCGACGCACCGCGCGCTTCGATCGGCCAGATCTCCACCAGCCTGCCGTCTCGTACGACATGGTAGTGCTCGTAGAGATTAACCGTCGGATCGCAATGCGGCACGATACAGGTGAGCACCTGCCCCGGCGCAAGCCGATCTTTGTCCGACGCGAAGGTGACGCCGCCATGCTCGTCGCCGAAGAAGAAATATGCGGCTCCCGCCGGCGCGCCGGCGGCGATCGCCGGCGGGCCTGCATCGGTGGCGAACGCCTTGTAGCCGGCGTCCGTCGTCGCCAGGCCCGTCGCATTGGCGCTGATCACCGTCGTCTGCACGAAAAGCGCGGTTTCGAAGGGCGGCGTATCGCACGGCCCATGCCATACGTCGTTGTATTCCCGATCCATGAAGGCATAGGAGCCGGCCTGCAGCTCGGTCAGGACGTCGGCTGCCGGATCGATATCGAACGTGCCGGTGCCGCCCCCCGTCACGATGCGCGGCACAAGATTTCTCGCGGTCAGGACGTCCCGTACCTCCCGGAGAAGCGACATGGACTCCAGCGAACGGGCACGCCGCTCCGCCCGATCCGCGACATGCATGAGATGGCCGGCATAGCCCTGGATGCCCGCGAATTCGAACGCGGGGTTCGCGGCGATCTCCTCGGCCAGCGCGTAGGCCTCCGGCCCCGGAACGATGCCGGTGCGCCGCAGTCCGACATCGATATCGACAAGCAGCTTCAGACGCCGACCGGAACCTGCCAACGCCCTCGCCAGATCGGCCAATACCGGCCGGGAATCCACGACCAGCATCAAATCATCGGCGCGCGCGTTCAGTTGGACGAGCCGCGCGATGGCTTCGCGTGCGACGATCGGCGAGGTGATGAGGATGGACGAGATGCCCCCGTCGGTCAGCGCTTCGGCTTCGCCCAGCTTGGCGCAGCACTGGCCGATGGCGCCAGCCGCGATCTGACGCCGCGCGACGGCCACGGATTTGTGGCTCTTGGCATGCGGCCGCAGCGCGATGCCATGCGAGCGGCCATGCACCGCCATCGCCGCGAGGTTCCGCTCGAACGCATCAAGGTCGACGATCAACGCCGGTGTATTGAGGCGCCAGCGCCCACCTTCCACACCGACGAGATGCGCATTCAGGCTGGGCTTCGTCATGGTCGTTCGCCGGACAAATTCCAGCTGCGAAGGGCCGCCAAGGCGCCATACGCCGTCCGGTCGAGCGCCAAAGGCGCGATCGTGATCCGGCCGCCGGCAAACATCGCCGTGTCGCTCTCCGCACCGGTTTGGGCGGCCGGCCGGAAATTCGGCCTGTAGAACAGGCCGCCTTGCGCCAGCGGCGTCGCGGTGAAGCCGGTCAGCGCGAGGCTGAGCCCGGCCGATGGCAGGATAAGGACTTCGCCGGTCGCCGGCTTGGGAATGTTGACGTTCAGCATGATGCCCTTGGGCAATCCGCTCTTGAGCACCCGGCGCACGAGCATACGTGCGAACGCCGCCGCGACGGTGTAGTCCGTCCCGAAAGCACCGGACTGCGAAATCGCGATCGCGGGTACGCCGCGGACCAGGCCTTCCATCCCGGCGTTGACCGTTCCGGAATAGAGATTGGCAAGTCCGGTGTTCTCGCCGTTGTCGATACCGGACACGACGAGATCGAACGGCCTGTCCACGCCGAACTGTATCAAGCCAAGCGCCACGGCCTCGGCTGGCGTTCCGTCCACGGAATAGCCGACCTTGTCGCCATCGACCTCGACCGGTCGCGCCGCGAAGCCCTGCCGCGCGTCGGGGATGGAATGGCTCGTTCCCGACCGGTCGACGGCCGGCGCGACGACCAGCACCTCGCAGATATCTTTCAGGCTCCGATAGAGCGCGGCGATGCCGGGCGCACCGATCCCGTCGTCATTGGTGACCAGAATGCGGCAGGGTCTTGTGTCCTGCGCCGAAGCCGAAACGAGTCCGGCCGCTAGGAACGCCACGATGGCAAGCACGCGCGTCGTCCACGCTCCGGCCCAAGGCATCGTCGTTTGCCGCATCATCGCGCGCATCTCCACATCTTCAGTTCCATACGAGGTCCGAAAAGAGCACTTCAGAACCCGCGACCTTCCGGCGTGGCGCGCTCATTGCGCGCGCTTCAGGTCGAACGTCCGGTATTCCGTCGAGCAGGGCGGGCCGGATGCGAGGTGCAGGCGCGGCGGCTCGCCGTAATCGTAGATCAGAGATCCCGCGGTGAAGCCGATGTAACTGCCATGGGTGTCGAGATAGGTGCGCGAGACCGGGTTCTCGGGATCGTCATGCGCGCTAAGCGCCGTCTTGACCGCCGCCAGGTCGACGAAGCGCCGCAGATCGCCCAGCCGCGTGCTTATCGAAGCATAGCGTTGCCGCGAATTGCTGAAATGAACCTGCTCGTCCGGCGGCAGCGCGGCCATCAGGGCCTGGAAATCCTGCTCGTCGTCGTTGGCGAGCGCGTGATTGGTGTGGCAGACCCGGCGGCCCGCGCCGTTGCCGAAGAACTCCACCACCTTGCCGGCGGAACATTCGAGGCAATGCACGCTGTCGCGGCTGCTCAGGATGTAATTTTGCCCCGAGGCATGCGGGACCGTGCGCAGGAATCCTAGCGCCTCCTGCGGCGAACGGCAGGCCAGCACATGACGCACGATGAACGCGACCGGCAGGCCGTCATTCGACGCACGGAGCTGGTTGAGCGTGTTGCAGGTGATGCCCAACGGCACGTCGCTCATGCCGGCGAGGCCGATGAGACCTGCATAGGTGAAGACATAGCTCGCGGCGCCCGTCTGCGCGTCGGCGATCCGCAGCAAGACCTGATGACCGTCGATATAGCGCGGCACATCCATGTTCTGTCCGGCATAGCCGGGCTGTCCGTCCTGCGGCAGCATGCCGAACGCGCTGCACTTCTGGCGCAGGACGACGGGCCGACGATGATAGAACCCGTAAGCCCATTCCTCGTCGATCAACTGATATTGCAGCATCGTCTCGAACGGCAGGTCCGCGCCTTCGGCGATGCCGCGCACTTCCTCGAGCAGGTCCGGCGTCCATCGGGCCAGTGCTTGCTCGAACGCCCCATAAGCCCGGAAGCTGCCCAGGTATTCGTCGGGATCGGCGCCGAAATACTCGCGCAGGAACTGCTCGTGCGCCGCGATCAGCGCACGGATGTGCTCGCGCATCGCCGCGCCGTGGATCCGCCCCCGCTCCCGCGGCGTTCCCGACAATTCGATGACCGGCAATCGGCTGGTTAGCATGGATTATACCATCGTCAAGCTTGTGCGAGGACATTGCGAGCGTTCCGCGCGGCGCGCTGCTCGATCCGGCGACGGATGATGTCCTGGCGGCGCTCGTCGAGCGGAAAGCGCCAGAGCACCAGGCCGGCGAGCAGGAACAGCAGCGCCGGAAGCCCAATGAAGATCGCGAGAAATCCGCTCTTCTCCATCAGATCGTTGGCGTGACCGACCTGGTAGCCGACGAGCCCCAGCAGCAGGAGAGCGACGCCGCCGCCGATCGCGAAGTTGAGTTTGGCGACCAGAGTGAGGAAGGCGAAGTAGCTGCCGCTGCGGTTCACCCCGCTGCGCAGGATCTCATAATCCACGATGTCGCCCAGCAGCGCGTATGGCACCGCCTTGGTCGCTGCTTCGCCGACGCCGTAGATCACGCCGAACACGACCATGGGCAGGAAAGCCGCCGGCCCCGGCGCAACCGCCAGCATGACAAGCTGCAGTGCCGAGACGCAGAACCAGCTGAGCGCCAGCGAGCGATGCTGCCCGAGCCGGGCGATCGCATAGTTCCATGCCGGCAGCGCCACGAGATTCGCCATGGCGTTGAAGACATAGATCGTGGTGAACCTATCGCCGATCGCCAGGTAGGAATCGACATAGATGAACAGCACCGCGTTGAAGACGCCGTTCGCGAGCCCGCCGAAGATATAAGCCACTGCGAAGATCTGTAGCGGCTTGTTCTGGCCGACCGAGCGGAACACGTCGAGCGCCGACGACCGCGCCGGCGCCACATGCTTCCCTTCCGGAATCCGCGCCAAGGCGAGAAATGTCAGCACGGGCAGCAGCACGACGACGACAAGCGCCATGACGCGCATCGTGTCGGGCCCGATCTCGCGGTCCTTGAAGACCGGCAGCAGCGATACGCCCATGAAAAGGATGGTGCCGAGCGCACCCATCACCGCGATCTGGACGGAAATGCGCGAGCGCTCGGTGTAGCTGTGGGTAAGCTCCGCGCTCCAGGCGCGGTAGGGGATTTCGAGGACGGTCCAGCCCAGATAGAGCGCCATCGACGCCGTCAGGAGATAGAGCGGGCCGGCCGATGGCGCCGGCGTGAACAGCAGGTAGATCGACACGGCCGCGATCACCGTGCCGGCGGCGATCCACGGCTTGCGCTTGCCAAAATGGCTCCTCGTGCGGTCGCTCAGATAGCCGATGCCCGGATCGATCACGGCGTCGAAGATGCGCGAGAGCAGGAAGATGCCGCCGATGGCCGACAAGGTGACGGTGGTATGCTTGGCATAGAACCCGGGGATCACCGCACCGACCGGGATGTGCATCATCGCGATCGGCAAGGCCGGCAGCGCGAAGATCAGGATCGTCCGGAGCGAAAGACGCCCGTCGTCCTGGGATGAGCCGTTGCGGCGCGATGGCGTTGTCACGGGATCTGATAGCCGAGGAAGTTGAAATAGCCGAACAGCGGGATCAGCCCCAGCCCCGCCAACAGCACGACGCCGTAGTGCAGATGGCGCGCCGTCCCGGCGATCGAACGCGGCCCGCCGTTCCGCACGACGCAGACGACGGTGAGCGGCAGGAAGATCAAGGTCAGAAGCACCAGGAGATTGGTGAAGGTCGCGGTGACGATGTAGAGCGTCACGTTGCCGAAGCCGAACGACAGATAGGGATTGCCGACGATCATGAACCCCGCGATCAGCGAGACGGGCACGGCGATCGCAACGACGCCGATCGACACCGCAGCCCGTCTCGTCCAGCGTTCGACCCGTGTCGTCGCGCGCCAGAAGAACGCGCCGAGCCCCGTGGCACACAGCACCAGCAGGCCGGCAATGAGATAGAGTGCGGTCTGCGGCGCCAGGATCGCCGGCTTGTAGATGTCCATGCCCATATAGGGGACGGCACCGATCACGCGCCCGTTCTCGATCTTGAAGGCATAGAGATCCGAGCTCGCCTCGTCCGGCACGAAGGGAATGACGCCCGGCTTCCAGAACACGCCCGCCGCAATCTCACGGTATCCGGGCCGTCCGTCGATGGTCAGCGTGTCCGGGCCGCCGGCCTCGACCTGCAGGCTGGTGCCCATGTTCATCATCGCCTCGACCGTGCCGTGCGGCCGGCGCTCGTTGCGATACAGGCCGGCGAATGCGCGCATCGGCAGGCCGGACGGCGGCCCCGCCTTCGGATGCAGCGGACCGAGATAGTAGTTCAGGAATTTCTCGCGCACCTCGAACATGTCCAGCGAGTTTCCCTGCGTCGCCGAATTGCCCATGATCATGACCAGGAAGCCCACATCGCTGTCCGGCAGCAGGATCAGCGTGGCCTGGAAGCCCGGGCCGGATCCGGCGTTCTCCGCGATGCGCTCGCCGTTCCACCGATGCGCGAAGAAGCTCATGCCGAAGCCCGTCGTGGCGGCGGCGTTGGCGGTGCCGCGGTCGTGCAGCAGATGCGCGCCCTTGACGCCGATCAGGTTCGGCTGCGCGCCATGCTCGGCCTTCAACTGGCCCAGCATGAACTTGCCCATGTCCTCGGCGGTGGAGACCAGCGATGTCGAGGGCGCGATGAAAGGGTGATAGGCCCATTTCTGCGAGATCGGCGAAAGGCTGCCGTCCGCCGCCACCGTCCCCGGCGTCGCGATGGGCTCCGATGGGCTGTAGCGGATATAGGATTTCGTCATGCCAAGCGGCTTGAGAATGTTATTCCGGACATAGTCGCGATAGGTCAGGCCGCTGACGTCCTCGACCAGCATTCCCAGAACGCCATAGCCTGCGTTCGAATAGACCGAGATCTGGCCCGGCATGCGAACGACCTTGGGCAGGCGCTTGAGGATGTCCTGCCCGCTGATCGGCACCGCCACGTCGTGCATCGTCGCCAGGCTGTAGACGGATTCGTCGAATCCGCCGCGATGATCCAGCAGGTTGCGGATCGTGATGTCGCGGCCGAAGGCGCGCGGCAGCTGGAAGCGGTGCAGGTAGCGGTTCGCCGGATCGTCGAGGGAGTGGATCCGGCCGCGCTCCAACAGCTGCGCGATGGCCGTCGCGGTGAACAGCTTGGTGATCGAACCCAGCGAGAACAATGTGTTCGAGGGGTCGACCCGCGTCTTGTCGCCCACGCCGGCCGGGCCGTAGCCGTTGAGATAGGAGATGCGGCCGCCACTGACGATCGCGATCGCCAGGCCGGACGCGCGATGCCCAGCGAGATCGCGCGCCAGCATGGCGTCGGCCCAATGCTCGAGCTCTCCCTGCGCCGGAGGCGGCGCGGCGCCGGCGAGGCCCGTCCCCGGCACGAAAAACGCCGCGACCAACACAAGGAGAACAAGAAAGCGTTTCATGTCATCAAACCGATCGTGAAGGTCAGAAATTGGTTGCAACGCGGAGGCCGAAGGTGCGAGGCGCGCCATAGCTGGTGAAGGTCTGCCCCAGGATGCCGCCGAGGATCGGAACGCCGCGATCATTGGCATAGAGCTTGTCCGTCAGGTTTTTCCCCCACACCTCGAAGGTCCAGCGCCCATCTTCGGAATTCAGGCCGACACGCGCATCGAGCAGGCCGAAGCCCGAAAGCAGATGATCGGCGTCGTCGCTGGCATCGGTGAAGGAGAAGTCGCGATAGGCGTATTCGGCGCGGACGAAGGCGGTGCCCAGATCCAGGAGCTTGAAGTCGTATTCGCCCGCGACATTGCCCGTCCAATGCGGTGCGTTGGGCAGCGTGTTGCCTGTGTAATCGATGCCAAGTCCGCCGCCATTGGGGTAGGACGCGAAGGTGGCGTTCAGGTAGCCGAGCCCGCCGCTGAGCGCGAAGCCGGGAAACAAGTCCGCGACGCCGTCGAGTTCCGCGCCCCAGATATGGGCCTTGGCCGCATTGGAGATGACGAAGCCCGAAAACTGCTCGAAGCTCGAGACCTGCAAATCGTCGTAGTCCATGTAGAACGCCGCGAGATTGAGCCGCAGATGGTCGGCGATCTGAGTCTTGAGGCCGATCTCGTAGTTGGTGACGGTCTCCGGCTTGAACTCCAGCTGGCTGCTGGCGACGAAGTCGGCATTGAAGCCGCCGGACTTGAAGCCCTCCGAGATCTTGGCATAGCCGTTGACCTCGTCGTTGAACGCGTAGGACAGCGAGACCATGGGCGAAAGGTTGGAATCGGAGATCGATCGCGTGGTGCTGAGGTCGATGATGTTGAACAGCGGCGACCCCACCAGGTTCATCCAGAGGTTCTTTTCCTCATAGGTGTAGCGCAGGCCGGCGCTCAGCCTGAGCGCGTCGGTGAACTTGTATTCGGCCTGCCCGAAGGCCGCATAGCTTCGCGTGTCGACGCTGCCGTCCAGCGTCACCGCGACGCTTGCTGGGCCGAGCAGCGTGAACGGCGGAATGACGGAGGCACGCCGCGTCCCGATACCCTGGGCGAAGAAGAACACGCCCGCGACATAGCTGAACCTGCCGTCGCTCGGCGACGCCAGGCGCACCTCCTGCGAGAACTGGTTCTGGTCGTCGATGAAGTTCGAGGTCAGGAAGGGCTCGGGCGACGCGTCGTCGTCCGACAGGAAATGGGTATCGGCCAGGCGATAGGCGCTGATGGCGGTCAGCGTCGAGCCGTCGTCGAACTGCACGTTCGTCGTCAGGCTGGTGCCGAAGATCTGGCGCTTCTGGAAGACCGGCGCGTCGATGTTCACCGCGCGCGGGTCCTGGCCCGGGGCATAGCCGAAGCTGCCCGGCAGCACCTGGTTGACGTCGGGACGGTAATGCTCCGCCAGGCCGTCGACGGCCAGGGTGATGTCGGTGGACGCGGACGGCGTGAAGCGCAATTTCGCCTGGCCGCCGAGCGAGTTCTCGTCGTATTCGCGCGAATGATCGAACAGGTTCTCCTCATAGCCGCCGCGGAAGCGGAAGAAGCCGCCGGCCTCCGCCGTGAGCTTGCCGTCCACCAGCGGCCCGCTGATCGTGCCGCGGCCGACGACCTGGTTGAAATTGCCGTACTCGAACTCGGCGGAGCCTTGCACGGTGTCGGTCGGCTGCCGCGTCGTGATGTTGAGCGCGCCCGCCGTCGTGTTCTTGCCGAACAGCGTGCCCTGCGGACCGCGCAGCACCTCGATCTGCTCGATGCCCAGCATGTCGGCGTTGAACGTGTCCGGCCGACCGGTATAGACCCCGTCGACATACATGCTGACGCCGCTTTCGAACCCGATATTGCGCGCGTCGCTGGAGATGCCGCGGATCGCCACTGTCGGCCCGATGCCGGTATCGACACCCTCGAAGGTCAGGTTGGGAACCGAGAATTCGAGCTGCCGCAGATTGTTGACGCCCTTCTTGCTGAGGTCTTGCGACGAAAGCACGGTCATCGAAAGCGGGACCTTCTGAAGATCCTCCGGCCGCTTTTCGGCGGTGACCACCACGGTCTCGATCGTCTGGTCCGCCTTGGCCGGCGCTACCTGTCCATAGGCCGCGCTGCCCAGCACCTGGGTCAGAAAAACCCCCGCTCCCACCGCACAGGACCGCCGCCACCCGCATGTCGACGATCCGGCCAACTCCATTACCTGCTTCTCGACGTTGAACCTACGCATACTGCCCCCTTACTCGCTGGATTCATACTGACTGACGATCATTCATATAGTGGACCGCAAAACGTCCCCCGCCGGAGCCGCGCCGAAGGGCTGTTCATCGAACGGCCATTTTGGCCGCGTCAGATGCCGGTACCGGTCCGGATCGGCGCCGAGGAAGAGCGCGCCCGGCGAATCCACATAGCGGATCGCCACGGCGAACGGTGCATAGGCCGCAACGAAATGCTGCGCCGACTTCACGACGATCACGTCCTGCCGCTCGGGCGCAAGTCCGACGACCGTGAAGATGTCCGTATTGATGCATTGCAGCCGCTCGGTCGTCACCACGAACGCCGTGCCTCCCGCTCGCAGGAGCGCCGTGTCGCCCATCGGCCAGGCCCAGCCGTCGATGACCTGATGTGCCGCCGGCACCAGCCGCTCCACGGTCACATCGAGATCGAGCGGCACGCCCGAGAATGGCGAGCCCTTGCCGCCGATGCGCATGAATCCCCGCGCGCCCTCGCCGAGGGCAAAAGCGTTGCGCACCGCGAGCGGATCCCAGAAGGGGCCGCACGCCACGCCTTCGACGCCCCGCTCGATCAGCGCGCGCATCAGGAAGGTCGCATCGCCGGGCGCCCCGCCGCCCGGATTGTCGGCCACGTCCGCGAGCACGACCGGTCCCGTTCCGGTTCGCGCGGCGGTCAATTCCGACACCACTGCGGCGATGGACGACAATTCCGGCATGGTCCGGCCACGCAATTCGAAAAGCGCGCTGCCCAGTTCGCGCGCGCAACGTGCGCCCAGTTCGGGCTGCGCATCGCTGTAGACGAGCATTTTCGTTCCCATGGCCGGCGTGTCGCCCCAGGGAAAGCCGTGCACCAGCGAGACGGACAGGATGCCCGGCCGCGCCTCCCATCTGCGCATCGCCTTGACGAAGCCGAGCATCGGCTCGCTGTCGGTGAAATAGAAGGCGATCATGCGGCAATCGAAGACCGAGGCTTGTGGCCGCGCCTTCCCGGCAAGACATGCGCCCAGAAGTTCGATCAGTTCGACGGCGCTCTCGCGGACGTCGGTGTGCGGGTATTCCTTGAAGAAGACCAGTGCCGTCGCGTTGTCGATCATCGCATCGCTCAGATGGGCGTGCGGATCCAGCACCGCTCCGACGAGGACGTCCGGGCCGACCATCGCGCGCACGCGGCGCAGGATGTCGCCTTCGCAATCGTCGCAATCCGAAGCGATCATCGCGCCATGCAGGCAGAGCGCCACGATATTCACGGGGAGCGCGGCGGCGAGGTCCGCCAGCAGCCCGTCGCGCAGCCGCTCATAGACATCCTGCGGCACCGGACCCGCCGGCTCTGCGCCGACGCAGAGACCCTGCACCATCTGCCAGCCGTTCCGCCGGCAGCTTTGCCGAAAGCCTTCGAGCGGCAGCGGCCATGCCGCCTCGCCGTCGAAATCCAGCGTGCCGGCCCGGACGAAAAGATGCGATTCGAAGCTCGCCATGTCGGTGGTGATCGGCGAGAACACATTCGTCTCCGCCGAGATCGCGCCGGAAAACACCCTGATTTTACGCCCGCGCACCAATGAAACAGGCCTCTGCAAGAATACGACTGATCGTCAGTCATTTATTCTTGACGCGCCGTTTGGCTCCTGTCAATAGGACGTCATGATTGGTACGCACGAAGAATCGGTTGGAGATCGTCGTGACCGCGAAGCGGCGGAGCATGGCGCGGCGAGGTCGCGCAAACGGAACGGGAAGAGCATGACGCGCACAAGGCCGGCCGAGGTCCGCAAGGAACAGCTCCTGAAGGCGGCGCGCGCCGTTCTGGCCAAGAAGGGATTCGCACAGATGCGGGTTTCCGACATCGTCGAAAAGGCCGGCATGAGCCAGGGTTCGTTCTATCTGCACTTCGCGTCGAAGGAAGCGGTCATTGCCGAGCTGTTCCGGAGCATGATCAACGACGCACTCGCGATGATCGAAGCGACGCATTCGCCGGAACAGGACATGGAAACGGCGCTGCGCAACACCGTGATGTCCTACTATAAGGTCTGCTTTCAATATCGCGACGTCCTGGAAAGCACCGATGGCGGCGCCGCGCATGGGATGGACCGCCAGGCGTGGAACGAGATGTATCGCCCGACGAACGAGTTCGCGCTGAATCTCGTGCGGACCTGGCAGAAGCGTGGCGACGTCAGTCCCGATGCGGATCCCAACGTCGTGTCCTGGCTGATCATCGACTCCGTCAACGGCGCCATGGGCCGCCTGTTCGGCCATTCCGGCAACCGCGTTTCCAAAGACTATGAAGCCTATGTGGTCGGCTGGATCCTCGCCGCCCTGCGCAGCTTTCAAGGGCCCTCGAAGAAATCCCGGTCTTGACGACGTGCCGGGACGTCCAGGGGCCTGCCCGACCCAATGAATAACTGTCAGTCAGTGCGTCGCAAAGGTCTCGAACCGAGGAACGAGTCGCAAATGAAACTGGTCGAATATGCACGATACGACGCCTTGGGCTTGGCGGAGCTGGTCCGCGCCAAGCAGGTCTCGCCCTCCGAATTGCGCGCCGCCGCAACCGAGGCGAGCGCCCGGCTCAACGGCGAGCTCAACTTTCTGGTCGGCGAACCGGTTGCCCTCCCCTCGCCTGCCCCGACCGAGGACGTGCCTTTCGCGGGCGTGCCGACGCTCATCAAGGACATCGGCGCCGCGGTGGCCGGCCTGCCGCAGGAGATGGGCTGCGCGTTGGCGCAGGGCCTCACACCCGATCGCGATTCCGAACTGACGCGCCGTTTGCGCGCAGCGGGTTTGGTCATCATCGGCCGCTCGGCGACTCCCGAACTGGGCGGGACCTTCACGACGGAGCCGAAAACGACCGGCGCCACGAAAAATCCCTGGGATCTCACGCGCTCGGTCGGCGGCTCCAGCGGCGGCGCCGCGGCCGCCGTCGCGTCCGGCGCGGTGCCGGTCGCACATGCCGGCGACAGCGCAGGCTCCATCCGGGTGCCCGCACATTGCTGCGGCGTGTTCGGCCTGAAGCCCACCCGCGGCCGCAATCCGACGGGGCCGCAGGCCGGCGAGGTCAATGCCGGCCTCACGGTCGCGCACGTCCTCACGCGAACGGTGCGCGACTCGGCGGCCGTGCTCGACGCCACTGCCGGCCCCGATGCGGGATGCCGCTACGCCGCGCCGCCGTCCGGCGGCACGTTTCTTTCGGCGGCAAGGCGGGCTCCGGCCCGGCTGCGCATCGCCGTCTCGCTCGGCAGCCCGCTGGCCGACCGCGTTTCAAGCGATGTCCGCGACGCGGCGCGCGCGACGGCGACGCTTTGCGCCCGGCTCGGACATCATGTCGAGGAGGCCGCTCCGTCCTTCGATCCGGAGACGTTCGTCGAAACGCTGGAGACCATCTGGTGCGCCAACATCCATCACAGCGTTCGCAAGCTCGAAGCGGCCACCGGGCGCAAAGCGGACCGCGACACGCTCGAGGCGTCGACCCTGGCGATGACACGGCTCGGCGCGGAGATCTCGTCCAACGCCTATCTCGGCGCGCTGGACCGGATGAACGCGATCAGCCGGCAGATCGGCACGTTCTTCGAGACATACGACGTCCTGGTGACGCCGACCCTGTCCCAGGCGGCGCCGAAGCTCGGCGTGATCGACGCCGACGCGCCTGTGACCGACATGGCGCGCTATCTGCGTGATCTGCTCGGCCTGGCAGCGTTCACGGCGCAATACAACATGACCGGCCAGCCCGCGATGACCATGCCGCTCCATCAAAACGCCGCCGGCCTGCCGATCGGCACGCAGATGGTCGGACGCTACGCCGCGGAAGAGGCTTTGTTCTCGCTCGCCGGCCAGCTCGAACAGGCGCTGCCGTGGCGCGACCGGCATCCCGCCATCGGCATCTTCTGACGGCCCCCTCACATGGAATTGCTTCACAATCCCCGAAAGCGCATGGCGAGCAACCCGATGCCGCCGGCGGTCGCGGCGCTCGGCATGGCTGCCGCACGCGAGGTGCTGGGTTTGCTCGCCTGCTGTCCTGTCTACAAGCCGACGCCGCTATGGCATCTGGATGCCTTGGCCGCGGAGCTCGGGCTGGGCGGTGTGTTCTTCAAGGACGAATCCTATCGGCTCGGGCTGAACAGTTTCAAAGCGCTGGGCGGCGTATACGCCATCGCCGAAATCCTCCGCGGCCGCGCCGAACGGGAAACCGGCCGCACGATATCGCCGCGCGATCTTCTTTCGGACGACGTTCGCGGGATCGCATCGGAGATGACCTTTGCTTGTGCGAGCGACGGCAATCACGGCCGCTCGGTGGCGGCCGGCGCCCGGCTGTTCGGCGCCAGATGCGTCGTGTTCCTGCACGAAGGCGTCAGCGCCGCCCGACGCGACTGGATCGCGCAGCTGGGCGCGGACATCCGCATCGTCCCCGGCACCTACGACCATTCCGTCGAGGAGGCGCGCCGCGAGTCATTGCATCGCGGCTGGACGCTGGTGCCCGACACCGCGGAACAAAGCGACGCGGAGATTCCCCATCTGATCATGCGCGGCTACACGGTTCTGATCGACGAAGCGATCGCCCAATTGCCGCGACCGCCCACGCATGTGTTCGTCCAGGCCGGTGTCGGCGGTCTTGCCGCGGCCGTAACGGCCTATTGCGGAAACCGCTTCGGACACGACGCGCCCCGCATCGTCGTGGTCGAGCCGGAGCGCGCCAATTGCCTGCTGGAGAGCTGCCGGTCCGGCGGGCTTCTGGAGATTCCGCAGACGGAACCGACGATCTACGCGATGCTGGAATGCCTGCGTCCTTCGCAGCCCGCCTGGGACATCCTGGACACCGGCTGCGACGACTTCCTGGACGTCCCCGACGCGCTGGCCGTGCCGGCCATGCGGCGCCTGGCATTTCCGACGGCGCCGGACCCCGCGATCGTCAGCGGCGAGTCCGGCGCGACCGGTCTCGCCGGCCTGCTGGCCGTCTGCGCACGCGAGGTTTGGTTCGATGCCCTGGGGCTGTCGCGGGCCGCCACGGTGCTCCTCATCGGCACGGAGGGCGCGACCGACCCCGAGCAATATGAGCGCCTGGTCGGCAAGGCTCCGACCTGACGCAGCCCGCTCAGCGCCTCTGGCCATCCTTGTGACGGGCATGGATCGCAAGGAAGCCCGCCGCCATGAAGGAGGCCATGCGGTCCTTGACGGCGACGAAGTCGTCCGACTTGCAAAGCCCGGCCGAGAGCTTGTCGATACGTCCCGTCCGCGCGAGCGTGAGCATCAGCGCGCCGGTGACGAAGTGATAGCCCCAGAAGATGTCTTCCTCCGCGCTGTCCGGAAGCGCCTTCTTCAGAAGTTCGATCAGCCGCAGCACCACCGGGTCGAAATGCTCGTCCATCAGTTCGGCGCCCCATTGCGGGGTGTTGGCGACCTGGGCGCCGAGCGCACCGTAATTCTTCCAGCTCTCGCCGCCTTGAATGTAGAGGTCGAGATCGGTGTCCAGGAACGCCCGGAGCGCGCCTTCGACGGTCGGCCGGCCTTTCGTCGCCGCGTCATAGGCGTTGAGCGCCTCCATGCGTCGCGTGCTCGTGACCGCCGCCCGGCGGGCGAAGACGGCATCGAACAGCTTCTTCTTGTCGTCGAAATAATAGTTCAGCAGCGTATGATGCGCGCCGACGAGCTTCGCCACGTCCTTGAGCGTCACGCCATGGAGGCCATGTCTCGAGAACAGCAATTCCGCGGCGTCGAGGATCTGCTCCATCTTATCCGCCCGCTGCTGCACCTTGGTGGGGCGGCGGCGGGATTTTCCGTCTTCAGGCGCGGCGCGGGTTTTGCGCGCCGGGGTGACGGCGTTGGGCGATCGCATGCTGGTCTCGTGTTCAATCGCCGCCATATTCGGCCCTCAAGCGCATCTTGTCGACCTTGCCCGTGGGCGCCAGCGGCATGCGCGGAAGACGGATGATCGCGTCGGGAATCCACCACGACGCGACTGCGCCGCGCAACGGCGCCAGCAACGCCTCGTCGCTGATCGCCTGCGCGCCGCGCGTCTCCACCAGCAGGATCGGCCGCTCGCCCCATTTGGGATCCGCGCGTCCGATGACCGCGGCGAGCGAGATCTCGGGAAGCGTGCTGACGATCGCTTCGATCTCGGCGGGGTTGATCCATTCGCCGCCCGACTTGATCAGATCCTTGGCGCGGCCGGTGATGATCAGATTGCCGTCCGGATCGATCCTCGCGAGATCGCCGGTCGCGAACCAGCCGCCGGAATCCGTCGCGCATGTCTCCTCGCCGAAATAGCGCGCGACGGCGGCCGCGCCGCGGACGCGCAGATGTCCCTCGACACCGCGCTGATCGGGCAGCGCGCGGCCTTCGGCATCGGTCAGCAGGAGATCGACGCCGACCGCGGGACGGCCGGACGAGGCAGCGGACCGCACCGGCTCCCCCGGCGGCGAAATCGTGCCCAGCGGCGACAGCTCGGTCATGCCCCAGCTGGTCTGGACGGTCACGCCCAGCCGGCGTTCGATGCGCGCCATCAGGGCCGGCGGCAGCGCCGCGCCGCCCACGATGATGCGCCGGAGCGTCGCCACCTCGCCGCCGCCGGCCTCGAGATGCTCCAAGAGCCCGAGCCAGACGGTGGCGATGCCGACGCCGATCGTGACGCCTTCGGCATTGATCAGATGCGCCAGGCTCGCGCCGTCGCTCTGGCGGCCCGGCAACACCAGCTTCGCGCCCGCCGCAGGCACGGCGAAGGGAAGGCCCCAGGCATTGGCATGAAACATCGGCACGACCGCGAGCACGCTGTCCGCCGCGGTGATCGCCATCGCATCGGCCTGCAGCAGGCGCAGCGTGTGCAGGAAGCTCGACCGGTGCGTATAGCTGACGCCCTTGGGCGCCCCCGTGGTCCCCGAGGTGAAGCACAGCCCGGACGCCGTCGTCTCCGCGAACTCGCCCCAACGCACGCCGTCCTCGGCCGCGGCGATCAACGGCTCGAGTGCAGGCGCAGCCTCTGCACCCGGGGCGGCAACGTCTTGTGGCACATCGATGACGAGCAGCCGTTCGAGCGACGGCACGCGCGCAGCAATTTGCCGGGCAAGGGGCGCGAGGTCCGCGCTCGCGATCAGGATACGGGCCTCCGACTGCGCCACCATCGTGGCGAGCTGCGCATCGGTGAGGCGGGGATTGAGCGTGTGGCAGACCGCCCCCATCCCCATGACCGCGTACCACACCTCGACATGGGCCTGTGTGTTCCACGCCAGCGTCGCAACCCGGTCGCCCGCCCCGATCCCGAAATTCCCGAGCACGCCCGAGACCTTCAGGCTGCGCGCCTTCAGCGCGGCATAGCCGATCCGCTCGATCCGGCCGCCTTCGCGCGCCGTCACGACCTCGGCGCTCGGATGCCATTTGGCGGCGTGCTCGAGGAATTTGTTGAGCGTGAGCGCAAACGGCTGCATGTCGCCGTCGATCATTGGCACTCCGGTGATGCGGCGGGAAGCGGCGGTGAAACGAGGCCGATATTCCAGTTCCAGGCGATGCCGCCCTGGACACGGCGCCGGCACACCACTTGTTCGTTCAACTCGTACATGCCGGGCAGAAGATGCGTGCCGGGCCGCGGCGCGTCTTCGAAAGCCATATAGGCGCGATCGCTGCCATAGGCCGCCCACTGCGGCTGGCCGGCCGCGCGCGGCGCGCCGTCGCGGGCGAATGCGGTCCAGTAGCCCAGAATGGCGTCCGTCAGGTTCGTCTCCGCGGCCGTCGCCGGGATCTTCGGCCAGAGCGGCGCGGTGCGGTCGGTATTGCCGAACACAAAAGGGAGCTCGCTGGCGTGGAAGGCATGAAGACCGGCATCATCGGCCGCGGGATATCCGTGATCGAAGTAATAGAGAAAAGCCGGCGCGCCCAGCGCGGCCTGCTTGGCGACGAGCCGCTCGGCGGTCCAGCCATAGAGCGCGTCCCGTGTCGTCCTCAGGATGCTCTCGTTCAGCGTGGCCGCGGGGTATTGCTGCAGGAAGTCGTGGGCGAGATCGCCGTAGCGGGCGCGGATCATGGCCGTATAGCTCGCCGGATCGGGCGGCGGCGGCGGCGCCAGGATGCGCAGCGAGCGGATCTCGCCGCTGTTGAAGCCGGCGAGGATCGGTACGCGCGCCTGCTCGCCCCGATCGAACGTCTCGACGAGCTGGCGCGGCAGGATTTTGCCGTCGACCGTCCCGAACGGCCCATACCCCGCTTGCGCCGCCGCATCGGTGAGCGCGACGGCGTCCATCGCGCGCAGCCCCGCGAGATCGGCCGCGCCCGCTTTCTTCGTGAGCCAGACGCCGACCGCCTCGGCCGGCGGATCGCCGAAGCGGCTGTCGCGGAGTTCGGGCGTCGAGATCGTATAGGCGCTTTCGGCGATCGCCTTCGAGAACAGGCCGCGTGCCTCCGGAGAGGCCAGGAGATAGACGACACTGAGGCCGCCCGCCGACTCGCCGGCGATGGTCACGTTCGCGGGATCGCCGCCGAAGGCGCCGATATTGTCCTTGATCCAGCGCAGCGCCGCGATCTGGTCGAGCAGGCCGTAATTGCCGGAGACGCCGAGCGGCGACTCGGCGCTGAGCGCCGGATGGGCAAGCCAGCCCAGGACGCCGAGCCGATAGTTGATCGTGACCACGATGACGCCGTGCGCGGCCAGGCGGGCGCCGTCATAGAGCGTCTCCCGGCTCGATCCGCCCCAAAACGCGCCGCCATGGATCCAGACGAAGACCGGCGCATTATGCGCGTCGGCGGGCGCCCAGACATTCAGCGTCAGGCAATCCTCGCTCATCGGCACCGGATCTTCGGAGTAGATGGTCGAGAGTGCGCCTTTGGGTTGGACGCATTCGGGTCCGTATGCGGTCGCCGCTCTGACCCCCGTCCAGCGCGGCATCGGCGCGGGCGGCTTCCAGCGCAAGGCGCCCACCGGCGGCAAGGTATAGGGGATGCCCTTGAAGACATGCAGCGCGCCTTCGATCTGTCCCTTCAATGGACCGGCCGGCGCGTCCAGAACCGGTGTCTCGTCCGCGCGCGAGGGCGAGGCTATGGCAAGGCTGGCCACCGCGGCGACGCTGAGGATGAGACGACGCAAGGCGATCATCGCGGTGACTTTCCCATCGTGAGGTCTTCGTTGCGGAGCACGCGCGCCAGCCACAGGAACAGCACGATCGCAAGGACGTAGAACGGCACGAGCGCATAATAGGCGAGCTGAAGCGAATTGTGCGGATGGCTCGCATGGAAGAAATCGCTCGCCGCACCGACGAAGGTCGGGCCGACCCCCATGCCGATCAGGTTCATGACCAGCAGCAGCAGCGCGCCGGACGTGACGCGCTGGTCGGGCCGCACTTCCTCCTGCACCAGCGTCACCGACGACGACAGGTAGAAGTAGTTGAGGAAATACGGGCCGATCATGAAGGCCAGCGCCAGCGGCCATGTCGGCGCCCGGATGAATCCGACGAAGAACGGGATGGCGAGCGTCAGCGACGCGGCGGGAATCAGGGCATAGGCCTGCCGGGAGCGTCGCGTGAACCGGTCGATCACCCGGCCCGAGACGATGATGCCGGCACTCATCGCGATCCCGACGGCCAGCGCGGCATAGATCGCGACCTCGTGCAGCGTCATGCCCTTCTCGCGCATGAGAAACAGCGTCGAGAAGTTTCCCGCGCCATAGGTGATGATCTGCGTCGCGCCGCTCGCGAGCGCGGCGAGCACGAGCGCCGGCTTCGAGAAGAACATCACGATCGTCTGCCCGAAACCGGACGCCGCGGCGCCGACGGAGGGCGCATCGAGGCCGCCGCGCCGCGGCTCGCGAACGGACAGGATGACGAGCAAGGCCGCGAACAGGCCGACCGATCCCAGGACGACGAATGCCGCGCGCCAGCTATAAGCCGCGGCAATGGAGGCGCCGAAGGCGGTCCCCAGCGCCGCGCCGATAGGCGGACCCAGATTGTAGAGGCTGAGCGCCGTGCCGCGGCGGCCCGACGGGAAATAGTCGGAGATGATCGCATAGGAGGGCGGCACGCCGCCCGCCTCGCCCACGCCGACCGTCATCCGTGCGGCAACGAGTTGGGGATAGGTCGCGGCGGCACCGCACGCCATCGTCGCCGCGCTCCACAGCGCACAGGCGATGGACAGGACCCAGACCCGGTTGGTCCTGTCGGCGATCCAGCCGACCGGAATCGAGATGAAGCAATAGAAGAGCGCGAAATAAAGACCGCCGATCAGGCCGAGCTGCCCGTCGGAGACGTGCAGGCTGTCCTGGATCGGCTTGGCCAGGATCGACAGCAGCGACCGGTCCAGGAAATTCAGGACATAGACGAAACACAGGATGCCCAACACGATCCAGGCGCGCGCGCCGGGCCGCGCGGCCGAGACGGCCGAAGCGGTGCCCGGACGTCCAGCCGCATGGGGCGGTCTCGTTGCGGCGCGCATCTCAGAAATCATGGCCCATGCGGAATATGACCGGGAAAAGATTCGGCTGCCGACGGGTTGCGCCGGCAGCCGACAGTTCGGGGATCAGAACACCTTCAGCAAGCGCACGCCGAACTGCCGCGGCGGGCCGGCGAAGTCGAGACCGGAGTTCATCGCCGCGACATAGTGCTGGTCCGTCAGGTTGGTGCCGTACAGCGTCCAGGTCCATTCGGCGGTCTTCCACTCCAATTGCGCACCCAGAAGATGGCGCGCATCGAGCAGGTCGCCTTCGAGCGGGTTGTCGAACAGCGACGCCCATTGCCCGCCCTGATAGGCGAAGCTCACCCGCGGCGTCAGCGTGTCGCCGCCGTCCAGATGGAACATGTATTGCACGCCGATGTCGCCCGACACGCTCGGTGCATAAGTCTGCGGATGTCCGCCGATATACACGCAATTGGGATTGCCCGGATTGCCCGCCACGGGATCGCAGGTCAAGCCGGTCTTCCACTCCCGGCTGTCGACGGCATAGAATCCGCCGAGCGACGAGTGCAGCAGGCCTATTCCGGCGCTGGCCGAAAAATCGCCGAACGCCGCTTCGATCTCGCCTTCCATGCCGTAGATGGAGGTCGTGTGCGGAACGTTGATTTCACGCCCGAAGGTCGGGATCAACGGATAGGCGATGGTGACCTGGAAGCCCTTGTACTGGTTGTAGTAGCCGTCGAGCGTCGTGCGGACATGGCCGTCGAACAGGGTCGCTTTCCAGCCGCCCTCGTATTCCGTGACACGCTCGGGACCGAACGGGAGAGCGGGATCGCCGACATAGGCAGGGAGGTTCAGGCCGCCGGGCTTGTAGCCGGTCGAGATGAAGGCATAGAGGAAATTGTTCTCGTTGAGCTGCCAGTTCAGCGAGCCCTTGTAGTCCAGGCTGTTCGAGCTCGTCGCCTGATTGGCCGTCAGCAGCGTGCCGTACTGCGCGATGTCGACGACGTTGTGCGACCGGTTCGTCGACCAGCGGCCGCCGAATTGCACCTCGAACGAATCCGTCAGCTTGTAGCTGAGCTGACCGAACGCCGCCCAGGCGGCGTTTGCGTTGGTGCCCTGGAGCCCATAGGAACCGGTTTGTCCGGATGGCGCGGTGGGCGGCGAGGTGACGAAGTACGGGGTGCCGATCCAGAACTGATAGGGCTTCTCGAAGTTGTAGCTGTCCGACTGCCCGAACACGCCGAAGATCCATGTCAGGCGCTGGTTGTCGGGCGATATCAGGTTGAATTCCTGGGAATAGATGGTCTCGTCCACCCGATCGAAGAACGTGTAGTTGTTGGCCTGGACGCCGTAGATCGTCAGATTGGGCAGCCCGCCCATGTCCGTTCCGTCCAGGTCTGCCGTGTAGTTGGTGTTGCCCTGCTGGTAGCCGGAGACCGAGCGCAGCGTGATGCCGCCCGGCAACACGTAGTCGATCTTGAGAACCGAGCGCACGAGCCGGTCGAGAGCCGACTGCGGTGAATTGGCCGTGATGTGGAACAGGTCGTTCTGCTGCGGATTCGGCCGGAAGACGGTCGAGCTGGGGTCCGACGCGCCATAGCCCAGCAGGACCGGCACCATGGTGCCGACCGGCAGGCGATCCGTGTACGGATCGGCCGGATAGGCGCCGTTGTCGAGATAGTCCACGTCGGTCTTGAACGAAACCGTCAGCGAGTCGGTGGGTGTCCACAGGACGCTGACGCGGCCGGCGCCCCAGCGCTGGTCGCCCGGATTGAAGCCCGGCTTGCAGCCCGCATATTTTGCCCCCGGGCAATTGTCCGGCGCGGAGGTGAAGTAGCCGGGCGCGGTGTTGGCGGTCGTGGTCCGGTCCTGGATGCTGTAGAAGCTGCTGCGGCTCTCGCCATTGGCGGCGACGCGGACCGCCAGCGTGTCGCTGATCGGGATGTTGAGCGCGCCCTGCAGGTCGACGTCGTTGTAGTTGCCGTATTGGGCGAAGCCGTAGCCGTCATAGCCGCCGCCGATCTGCGGATTGTTCGAGGTAACGAACACCGCGCCGCCGGTCGCGTTCTGGCCCACGAACGTGCCCTGGGGGCCGCGCAGCACTTCGACGCTCGCGATGTCGTAATAGGGCTCTTCCGTCAAATAGCCGGGGAAGGTCGGCACGCCGTCGCGATAGGTGATGACGCCCGTCAGGGTCTGGCTGTTGTGCTCGCCCTTGCCGATGCCGCGGATGTTGAAGTCGATGCCTTGGCCGAAATTGTTGATCGTCACGGCCGGCGAGACGAATTGCAGGTCGTCGACCTTGAGCACGCCTTTGTTCTTCAGCTCGTCTCCGGCGATGACGTCGGCGGAGATCGGCGAGCTCATCAGGTTTTCCGATCGGCGCTCCGCCGTCACGACCACGGTCTCGAGCTGCCCCGCCTGATCGGCACTGTCCCCGCCGCCCTGAGTTGTCTGTGCTCGCGCAGGCATGCACGGCGCCGACAGCGCGACGGCACAAGCCGACGCGAGAAGAATTGCCCTCATCTGATTTCCCTCCCGAACGCGTCGATCATGAGTGCCGACGCTCCAACGTCGCGATGGCAACCCATAACGCGGCCATTGTCAATACTCACTCACACGGGAGTTAATATCATTCCGACCCCGATAGCCTCGCGGATATAGACATAAGTACCGCCTGGAGCTTCGACGTCCCACCTATTGCCGCGCTTGCGAGAATGTTGCTCCCGGTGCGCTTGCGCGCTTAGCATTCCGCGATGCTGACGCGCCGCCACGGCAATCTGAAACTGCGTCGGGAGCCCGCGCCCGCGGCCTCCGAGCAGCTCGAGCGCAACGGCTATGCCCTGATCCGCAACGTGCTGGACGCCGAGAGCGTCGCGGCCCTGGCGGCCGAGATCGCGGCGGTGTTCGAGGCCTCCGGCACCGACCGCGAGCGCGATGCACGCGACGAATTCCGTTACGGCATGCTCAACCGCTCGGCGCTGGCACAGAAGGCCGTCGCGAGCCGCGCCATCCTCGACGCGGTCGAGCCGCTGCTCGGCGAGGATTGCCACGTCATCGCCAACACCGCGTGGCGCAACGCGCCGGGACATCGGGGCGGACGCTGGCATGTCGATGCCGGGCCGCATGTGCCGCGGCCGGAGAACGTGCCGTGGCCGGACGCGATTCCCTATCCGGTGTTCGCCATCGGCGCGCATCTCTTCCTTGAAGACTGCACCGTCGCGCACGGCCCCACCGCGGTGCTGCCGGGCTCCCACCGCTCGGGCCGCGCGCCGCCGCGCGACCGCCAGGACGATCCCGACCTCACTTTCGAGAACAAGGCGCCGGTGCTGCTTCCCGCAAGGGCGGGCGACGCGATCCTGTTCGTCTCCGACGTCTGGCATCGCGGCACGCCGGCCCAGGACGGACACCGCCGCTTCTTCCTCCAATGCCATTACGGCCGCCGCGACATCGCACAGCGCATCCGCACGACGGCAGAGGTCAATCACCTGATGCCCGAAGCGATCGCACGCGCCCGGACCGAGCGCGAACGCACGCTGATCGGCCTGCACCCGGCGTTCTTCTACGACGGCTGATCGCCGTCGCCCGTTCAAATGTGGATCAGCTCGGAGCTGACGGTGCGGCGCACAGCCGATCTGCCCTCGAGCAATGCATTGAGTGCGGTCACGAGGCGGTGCAGCTGCAGGGTCTCGATGACGTCGTCGAGCGCGAGATAGATATCGAGTTCCGTCGCCTGCGCGACCACGCTCATCTCGCGGATCGGGCAATGGCTCCGCAGAGCCGTTTCGCTGCACTCGACATCGCCCTTGAGGGCGATCATCCGCGCCGCCTCGCGCTCTTCGACTTTCACGCGATAAAGAAACATCGCCGCCTCGCATCGACTGCGGGACGATGTTATCGCCGCGCCCGCTAAGGATCGGCTATCGCGATACGAAGTATTTTACGCGTCGTACGGCCCCCGCGCCGGAAGTTCCCGCGCGTTAAGCGACTCAAATTGCACAACCTTTTGAATCCCTTGGCACGAAATTTACCAAGGTTAACGGGTAACCCTACCCCTCCCCCAAAATAGGGGGTGCGCATCCGATTGATTCCGCTGACTCTTTCGGCTATTAATGTTTCGTTAACGCTTTCACCGGTGACCGGACGACTCAACGGCCGGCGCCACGGGGTGATGGAAAAAGGCGTCCCGCAACAGGGGCGCCGCGGGGTGCCTTCAGGAGGAGACCGAGTTGTTCTCACAGAGGTGCCGCCATGCTTGCGTATGAAGAGCTCAAGGGATCGACGGGACGTCAGATCCGTTTCCGCCCGCCGCGCTACGACGCGCGCCGGATGTTTCCGAATCTGGCGCCGCGCGTGCGCGTGCGCTCGTCGGCCTTTCGTCTGCACGACATCAGCCTCGGCGGCCTCGCCGCGCTGTCGAAGCAGAGCCATGACGACCTGCCCGAGGTCGGCGAGACCGTCGCGCTGTCCATCCAGCAATCGGGCCTGCCGATCTTCGAGAGCACGGCGCGGGTCTGCCGTTCCGAGAGCACGGTGTTCGGCTCCAAGCTCGCCTTCAACTTCGTCGACCGCTTCGTCGAGTTCGACAAGCTGCTGACCCGCAACACCCAGGCGCAGATCGCGGCCCGGGCGCCGGCCTTCGCTTCGGAGTCCGTGCAGCTCGTGCCGCTGGAATACCGCGCCTTCTGTGCCGACGTGCTGAAGCTGCTGCGCTCCTATCGGATGGTGCTGGAATCCAATTCGGCGGTGGCGAACGAATTCCGCCACGGCCTCGACCAGGTCGAGGCGTTCGAGACCTGCGAGCCGCGCCTGATCCAGCAATGGCGCGCGCTGTGGCGCACCGGCAACGACCTCACCCTGCCGCTGATCAACGACCGCGAAGTCCGCGAGGCGGCGAAGGAGTTCACCGAGCTCGTGCTGACGCCCGAATTGCGCAAGGGCGCGATCTGGGACCGCTCCTACGCCAAGCCGCTCGGCTATCCCGGCGACTTCGAGATCATGAACCAGGTCTATGACTGGGAACGCCTCGGCACCGACGCCTATGAGATGCTGATGCATCGCGTCGGCCTCGAAGTCGCCGAGTGCATTCGCACCCGCATGGAGGTCGTGCGCACCCATATCGCCGACGTGGTGCGCGAGCGCGGCCACGACCGGCCGGCGCGCATCACCAGCCTGGGCAGCGGCCCGGCGCGCGAGGTGGGCTCCTATCTGAGCAGCCACAGCGCGGGCGGCCATCGCGTCGAGTTCTCGCTGATCGACCAGGAAGAATCGGCGCTGCTCTATGCGCATGAGTCGACCTATCCCTATGTGCTGAACTCCGACGGGCGGATCAAGGTGCAGGGACTCAACATCTCCTTCACCGACATCCTGCGCGGCAACGAGGCTTTCGCCGGCCTGCCGCCCCAGGATCTGGTCTATTCGGTCGGTCTGCTCGACTACCTGACCGACCACCGCGCCAAAGCGCTGGTCGGCCAGCTGTTCGACCTCTTGGCGCCGGGCGGCCTGCTGATCATCGGCAACATGAACGAATGCCCGCTCAGCAATTACTGGCCGATGGAATACATCACCGACTGGACGCTGCATTATCGCGACGATGCCTGCATGACCGCTTGGGCCGACGGCCTCAACGCGGCCAAGGCGTGGACCGAGACGGAGCGGACGGGACGCGTGCGGATGCTGTTCATACGCAAGGCTTGAGGCGGCCCTCGACAGGCTCGGATTGAGGGACCCGCTCAAGCCTGAGCTTGTCGAAGGATGAGCCCGTCCCCTGCGGTCTATACCGCCTTCAGCATGCGCTTGATCGGCGGGGCGCGCAGGCGCTCGGGCGGCAGCCGGACCGTGACGGTGGTGCCCTGCGAGACCTGGCTGGTGATCGTGAGCTCGCCGCCGTGCAGTTCGGTGAGCTTGGCCGTCAGCGGCAGGCCCAGGCCGGTGCCGCCATGGGTGCGGGACAGCACGTTCTCCACCTGCTCGAACGGGCGGATGACGCGGGCGATGTCGTCCGGCGCGATGCCGATGCCGGTATCGGTGACGCGGATGTAGATCCCGCTGCCCGGCTCCGCCGCGACGCCGAGCGTGACGCGGCCGCCTTCGCGGGTGAACTTGATCGCGTTGGTCAGCAGGTTGAGCACGATCTGGCGCACGACGCGCTCGTCGACGCTGGCATAGAGCTGTTCGCCGCCGCCGGTGAAGGAGAGCTCGACGCCGCCCGCCGCGGCGCGTCCGCGGCACATGCGCATGGCATCCTCGAGGCAGCGCACCAGGTCGATCTCGTCCTCCTGCAGCGTCAGCTTGCCGGCCTCCGCCTTGGCGAGATCCAGGATGTCGTTGATGATCGCGAGCAGGTGGTTGCCGCTGTCGTTGATGTCGCCGACATATTCGACATAGCGCTCGTTGCCGATCGGCCCGAAGAGCTGCTTCTTGAGGATGTCGGAGAAGCCGATGATGGCGTTGAGCGGCGTGCGCAGCTCATGGCTCATATTGGCGAGGAACTCGCTCTTGGCGCGGTTCGCCTTGTCGGCCTCCAGCAGCAGGACGTTGGCGGCGGCGTTCTTGGCTTCGATCACCTTCTGCGCGCGATAGGAGCGGCGGACATACGTCTCCTGGATGTAGCCCGAGAACAGCCCGACCGCCGTCGCCATCACCAGGAAGAAGTTGTTGTTGAGGTAGTCCTTGAACGGGATCGGATTGATGACCAGCGAGACGACCTGGTAGAGGCCGACCAGCGTCAGCGAGATGATCACCGAATTGATGAAGCGCAGGCGCACCAGCGAACTGCCGTAGATCACCACCATGATGAGGCCGGCATAGTAGAGGCTGTTGAACGGGGCCGGCATGATCGCCGTCATCACCACCACGCCGAGCCCCGGCGTGATCATGGCGGTCGAGATGACCCGCTGGGAGAACGTCTCGAAGGACGGCACATAGGTCAGCGCCGCCGAACCCAGCAGGATCGGGCAGACCACGGCGTAGCGGATGAACCAGAGGATGCCCACCAGCGAGCCGCCGACCACCGCATCCAGCACCCCGAAGGTCAGGTACAGCATCGCCGCGGCGACGAGATAGGTGCGGATCAGGGGGCGGGATTCATTTATGCTCTCGACGCGGAAGCGCTCCTCGATCGCCGGATCGCCGAAGCGCAGACGCAACCGGTCCAGATCGTAACCGCTGTCGGCCGATCTCGAAGTATCTTGTGTCGGCGCCTGCATCCGGATAACCAGCGGACCTGATTATGGTGTTCCCGCCGTATCATCCCCAGCCCGAGTAAAGATTTGCATAGCGCTCAGGGTTAACGGAAATTTGCCCCGTTCACGCAATTTCAACCCTTGGCGCTTCGCTAGCCGGCGGCCGGCGTCAGATGCACCGCGCCATGCGCGGCCAGGTCGCGCAGGAACGCAACGACCTCCGCTTCGACGACGTCGCGCGGCGCGTCGTATTCGGCTTCCAGGGCATCGCAAAGCGGCGCCAGCGCCAGCGGCTCGGCCAGGAGTTCCCAGATGCGGCTGCCTGTTTCGGTCAAGCCGATATAGCGGCCCGTGCTGCCGCTCATCATGATCAGCTCGTCGCCGACCCGCGCCGTGAGCCAGCCCTCGGCGCGTGCGATCCGCGTCCGCGGCGTCAGGTCCATGTCGTCGCTCATCCGCCCATTCCCCCCTGCTGCAGGAATTTATAGCCCAGCCGGCGCATCATGGCTGCATGGTCGGCCTCGATCCGCGCGATCTGCGGCGGCGACAATTCTTCGCGCCAGGCCTCCGCCTCGCCGCGGCGGAAGAACAGGCCGCCATGAGGCGAAGTCCATTCGCGGAATCCCTTGGCGCGCTCCTGCGCCTGCAGCCGCGCGAAATCGGCGAGGCGCGCCGCCTGCCCGGCTTCGGCCGGCGTGATGTCGCGGCCCGCAAAGGCCAGCGCGGCGCGCAGAACCCCCGGCGTGTCGGCCTTGAGCGCCTCATAGCGCACGAGATGCACCGGCACATCGCTCTGGTCGAGCCAGCTCGCGACATGCGAGCTCCAGCTCAGCAGCTTCTGCCGCAGCTGGACGCCCAGCCGGCCCGAGACGCCGCCGAACACGTTGTTCTCCGAGCCCAGCGTCTCGATCGCCGCGTCGATGCTGCAGCCCAGATGGTTGGCGAGCGACGGCGCCACCGCCCGCGGATCGCGCACGATCACGATGGCCCCCTGCGCGGCGCCGAGCAGCGGCCGGCCGTCGGCGTTGCGCGTGTAGGCGTCGTGGACTTTCATGATGCGCGGCCACGGACCGTTCGCGATCTCGCGCGAGGCCGAATAGTCGCGATAGTCGCCGCCGGCGATGGTCTCGAACACGCTGGGGCGCAGGAGATCGACCTCGTCCGGCGTCAGCAGGCTCGAATCGAGCATCGTGATGTCGTCGAAAGGGTAGCGCGCGCTCGCCACCGACATGTCCTCGTTCGGATCGTTGATGTCCGTCTCGCCCTGCCCCGCCAGGTTCGACAGCAGCAGCCGGAACCAGGTGTTGCCCGATTTGGGATAGGAGGCGAGCCAGACCAGACCGCTCACCGCGCCGTCTCCAGCAATCCGAGCCGGCGCCAATGCGCCGCGAGCATGTCCGCCACCTCCGGCATCATGGCGAAATCGAGCGGCCGGGTGAGCCGGAACAGGCCCGCGTGGCGCTGCAGCGACGAGGATTCCCGGAAGAAGCGATCGGCGAGGCCCATGATCCGCATCAGGCGCGGGCGATAGGCGTTGCGGCGCAGCAGGATCGCGGCATCGAGCGGCGAAAGCGGCTCGATGCCGCGCGCCAGCGACGGCCGCTCGCGCCGCAGCATGTAGATCGCGCCGATCGGCAGCGCGTCCTCGACCGCCGCCGACGACGGCTCGACATAGAACTTCTCCATCTGCGAGCGCACCGCCGCGCCCTTGTGCTCCGCCACGTCGAGGCGCTCCACCGCGTCGGCCCAGAGCTTCAGCATCCTGCCGTCGGGCACGATGGTGGGCCGGCCGTCGGCATCCGAGCCGAGGCAGCAGACATCGTCATTGACATGCGCGAACCCCCGCGCCCCCAGCGCCGCGGCGATGGTCGACTTGCCGGCGCCCGAGGGGCCGCAGAACAGCACGGCTTTTCCGCTCACCGACACGGCGCTGGCATGCAGCACCATCTGCCCGCGCTGGTGCAGCAAGATCCCGAACGCGCTGCCGAGCAGGAAGATCGCGGCATCGGCCTCGCTGGTGCCGCCTTCGGTCTCGAACAGGATCTCGCGGCCTTGCGCGATCAGGAAGCGGGCCACGCCGGGAACACGCAGCATGAAGCGGTCGTCCGTCATCGCCCAATTGGGACCGCGGTGAGAGGCCTCGCCAAGGGTGGCGGGGACCGCGCCGCGGCGCACCCGCACGTCCGGTGCCGCACCGGGGGGCGGCGCGGCGATAGCGCCCGGGAGATCGAGATCGGAGACCACGGTGTAACCGCACACCCGGTAATGATGCATGCCGCCTTTGCCTTGTCCCCAACGTGTTTGGGCTAAACGAACCTTGCCATATTTACAAGTTGCGCGTGGACGGCGAAAATTCGGCGCAGATGTCGAAGCGGTAATCGGGGCTGTAATGCAGGCTTATTCCTATGAGTTCTTTGCGGGCCATCTGCGCGAAATCTTCTCGATCGCGCTGGGCGAATCGTCGGTCGACATGACCCTGGTCGAGGCCCGGCGGCGGCCGCCGCGGGTGGTCGCGGGCCTGCGGGCCGAGCCTTTTACGCTCTATTTCAAATGCGCCAATCCGATCCTGCTGCCGCAGAAGACCTACCCGTTCACCAACCCGGGGACCGGCAAGCTCGACATCTTCATCGTGCCGATCGGGCGCGAGCGCGACGGCGTCGTATACGAGGCGATCTTCAACTAAGCGCGATCCGGTCGGATCACGGCCCGGCCTTCCACACCATCGCGGCATGGAGCCCGCCCGGCTCGAGGTTGCCGTCTTCCACGAAGCCCAGGCGCTCATAGAGCCGGCGCGCCGGGTTGCCGAACTCGACCTGGAGCACGAAGGTCCTGGCGCCGGCGTCCTTCAGCGAAGCCTGGACCCAGCGCAGCAGCCCCTCTCCCAGCCCGCGGCCGCGGAAGGGCGGCAGGAAACCGATATCGATGAGCGACCATTCGCTCGGGCCACGGTCCAGGATCAGCCGGCCGATGGGCGTGCCATGCTGCGCGATCACCAGGAAGTCCGCCTTCGGATAGAAGCGGCGGAAATGGAGGTCCTGGAGGCGGAACTGGTCGTCGAGAAAAGGCTCGCGCTGGGCCTCCGGCCATTGCGCCAGGGCGGCCGCATCCATGCGCAGCGTGGCGAACAGGGCGCGCAGGAAGGGCTGGTCGCGCTTCCTGGACGGGCGCAGCGCGATGCCGTCGCGCGTCAGGCGTTCAGGCAGCGCAAGCATGGCGATCCCGCAAAACGATGGGAGCATGACCCGATTCCATGGGGTCGGATCATGCTCCAAAACCGGCGCCCGTGGCGCGCTTTTGCGGACCCGCGGCTAGTTGCGCGACGGGAAGATGCCGTAGAGCGCGATGCAATAGTTCATGCCCAGGATCGGCTGCTCGTTCTCATGCGGCTGGCTGCCGCCGCTGGGCTGCAGGGCATTGACCCCCAGCGTGTTGCCCGTCGGGGTCGGCGCGAAGATCCTGCCGGGCTGGCCGCGGTCGCCGAACCAGCCGTTCTGCGTCGGCACCAGGCCGTAATCCGTGGTGGCGCCGGGCTGGGTGCCATAGACCAGATGGTTGTGCTGCGGCAACTGGCTCTGGCTCAGCGTCACCGAGGTCTGGCCCGAGGTCTGGCCCAGGTCGTAGTTCGACAGGCTCGGCCCCTGGCCCCAGCTCATCACGGAGCGGTCCATCAGGTTCGGCAGGGAGAAGGTCGTCACCCCGTTGCCGCCATAGGTGGTCCCGATGATCGAGAACAGCGCCTCGTTCTGCGAGATCGCGATCTGCTGGCCCTGGCAGAACGCGAAATTGATCGGCGCGAAGTTGAAGCCGTAAAGCATGACCTGACCGATATACTGCATCGACATAGTTTTGGTCTCCCGCGAGGGGTTGAATTGGATTAGTTGCGGCTCGGGAAGATGCCCGACAGCGCGACGATGTAGGTGAGCGCCATCGCGGGCATGCGGTTCTCGTGCGGCAGGTTGTTGCCGGTGAAGCCGACCGCGCTCGCCGAGAACTGGATCGGGGAGCCGGTCTGCTTGCCGTTCGCGATCCAGTAGCCCGTCCAGGGCGGGTTCGCGAGCGTCGCGGGATAATTGCCCTGCGGCGTGTTCACGTTCGCCGTGCCGACCGTTGTCGCGGTCGGCGGATGGTTGTGCATCGGCATCTGCTGGGTCGTCAGCGTCACCGCCTCCGTGCCCTGCTGCTCACCCATGGTCCAGTTCTGCAGGCCCGGACCCTGGCCCTGGCCGACCGCGAGACGGCCGCGCAGATCCGGCAGTCCGAACGTCGTCGTGCCGTTGCCGCCGTAATAGGTGCCGTAGAGCGAGAATAGCGCGCTGTTCTGCTGGATGCTGATGATCTGGCCCCAGGCCATCGCATTGTTCTTGGGTGCGAAGTTGCCCGCAAACATCCGGACTTCGCCGAGATAGGGATTGGTCATGTGTGGTTTCCTCTTTCCAGGCGCTAATTACGGGCCGGATAATAGCCGGTGGTCGCGATACAGAAGTTCAGACCGAGACTCGGCTGGATGTTGTTGTGAGCCTGACTGCCGCCGGCCACGCTGCACTGCTGCGGGTTGAGGACGACGTTCGGCCCGGTCGCGAAATAGAAGTTCTCCGCGGCGCCCGTCTTGCCGTTGACCGGCGCGGCGAACACGCCGTCCTGCAGGCCCGCCTGGGTGCCCGGGCTGTTGTTCGCCATGAACGCATGCGAGTGATACGGCATCTCGGTGATCAGGAGCGTCACGCTCTCCGTGCCGGTCATCTCGCCCATCGACGTCAGCTGACCGAACGCCATCGGCGTGCGGCCGCGCAGGTCCGGCAGGCCGAAGGTCGTCTGGCCGTTGCCGCCATAGGTCGTGCCCAGCAGCGAATAGAGCGCCGTGTTCTGCGCCAGCGGGATGATGTCTCCCTTGGCAAGCGCCCAGCCGCGCGGATTGAAGTTGAACCCGTAAATGCCGATCTGGCCCAGGTAATAGTTGGTCATGAGAACTCCTCAAGAGAGGGGAAGTAGACAGGAGGGATTCCGGCGTTTCGCCAGAGAATAGGAATCGACAGCACGAGAAACTTAACTAGCGAGTCGCGATTGTTCAAATGAATTGTTAGAACAGCCGAAGTACATTTTGGAATGATAAAATCGTTGTGGTTGCGCGCCCAGATATCGCAATACCAAGAGGCGATTTCGCGTGTGCGAAAACTACGTGACGCAAATGGTACGCCGCCGCCGAACCGCACTGCATGGCGGTTGTGATCGCGGAGGAAGTTCGGTACCATCCTGACGGTGCGTCCGGCGTGTGCTAAAGCCGGTTCCTGATCGATTCTACAGCGGGGATGGTATGAACGGCGCCGGTAAGTCTCGGGAAATCAAAGACATTGCGTCCGGTGGCGCGGTGCAGCGCAAGCCGTGGTTGACGCCGCGCGTCGTGCACGGCACGGGGCTGGAGGATTCCGCCAACTCCTACCAGTTGCACCAGGACTCCAACCCACATGCTTCCAACGACGCGTCCTAAGCCCTGAGCGCATTTGCCGGGTTGATCCGCTTCACCGGTCCGCCGGTGGGCGTGCGCGATGTCGAGCGTCTGGCGCGCGGCCTTCCCGCATTCGATGGATTGCGTGAGACCCAGTGGTCATCGCCCCGCGCCGCCCTCGTCCATCGCCTCTTCGTCATCACGCCGGAGGACCGGCTTGAGCGCCAGCCGCTGAGTGGTCACGGCCGAGACAGCCGTTTCGTCTTCGCCGGCCGGCTCGACAACCGCGAGGAGATTGCCGCCGCGCTCGGCGTCGGCGCCGCGACATTGCGCGAAACCCCGGACGGCGCACTCTGCCTGATGGCCTTCGAGCGCTTCGGGCCCGAAGCCGCCCCGCGCCTGGAAGGCGGCTTTGCGTTCGCCCTATGGAACGACACGCAACGGACTCTGCTGCTCGGACGCGACAAGATGGGCGGGCGGCCGCTCTTCTACCACTGCGGCGACGGCTTCCTCGCCTTCGCGACGAGCTTCAACGCGCTCTTCATGCTGCCGCAAATCCCGCGCGCGCTGGACGAGACCGTGCTCGGCGACATCCTCGCCCTCAACATGTTCGAGCAGAGCCGCACGATCTATCGCGGCGTGCTGCGCGTGCCCTCCGGCAGCCTCGCGCAGTGCGACGCGAACGGCATCCGCGTATCGTCCTATTGGACGCCGCGGCGCCGCGACCTGGGCCTGAAGCGGCATGCGGACTATGTCGAGGCCGCGCGCGAACACCTCGACCGCGCCGTGGCGCCGATGCTGCGCAGCGAGCGGCCCGTCGCGGTGCAATGCAGCGCGGGGCTCGACTCTCCGGCGGTGGCCGCAACGGCGGCGCGGCTGCTGGCGCCGCGGCATCTCACCGTCATCGCGCGCGTGCCGCCCGCGGCGCTGCGCCGGCCCGACAACGACCGGCAGTGTTTCGACGAGGGCCCCGGGGTGCGCGCCCTGGCCGCGATGCACCCCAATATCGACCTGGTCGAGGCGGACGACGCCGATCTGCATGCGGTCGACCTCAATCCCGCGCTGCGTTTCGCGATCAACGGCATGCCGGTGTTCAACCCGCTCAACCATGGCTGGCTCTCCGCCACCATCGACCGGGCCGTGGCGGGCGGCCATCGCGTCCTGCTGGATGGGCTCTGGGGGAATTTCACCCTCACCTGGGGCGCCAACAGCAGCCTGCACTGGCACCTGCTGCACGGCGCGCCGCTCACCTTCCTGCGCGAGCTCCACGCCAATTGGCGGGTCAGCGGCCGGCCGTTCCACAAGGTCCTGCGCCACCGCCTGCTGCGGCGCCTGGAGCCCGAAGCGTTGCGCGCCTGGCGGCGGCGGCGGCGCGGCTTGGGCGTGGGGCTTGAGCATGGCGGCTTCGTCGCGCCCGACTTCCTCGCCGCGCACGACCTCAAGGCGCGGATCCGGGAGATCGGCGGCTGGCAGGAAGGGCGCACCGATGCCGATCCCTTCGCCGCGCGGGTCAAATGGCTGGTGCGCAGCAACGAGATCGGGCTGGACTGGACCGGCCAGGCACCGGCCTTCATGGGACTCGAGAAACGCAGCCCACTGGGCGATCCGCGCCTGATCGAGTTCTGCCTCAACGTGCCCGAGGAGCATTATCTGCGCGGCGGCTGGCCACGCGCGCTGGCGCGCGATGCGCTGGCCGACCGCCTGCCGCCGCAGATCCTGCGCAACCAGAAGGCCGGCATCCAGACGCCCGAATGGTTCGCGCGCCTGAAGCTGCAGCGCGGCGCGATCGAGGCGGACATCGCGCGCATCGCCGCCTCGCCGCTGGCCTCGCGCCTGATCGATCTCAAGCGCCTGCGCGCCGCGATGGCCGACTGGCCGGAGGATGCGGACGCCGCAGAACCGCGCAAGGCCGAGCTCGCCGCCGGCCTGACGCGCGCGGTGCACATCGGACGCTTCGTCTGCTGGTTCGAAGGCGGCAACGCCTAGCAGGCTGTTGAAGAAGTCTTTTGCCGACGGGCGATGAAGGGGATGTCGTCGCCGTTTTGGAGGGAGATTTCGCCTTCGAGGGAGTCGTCGGTTTTGATCTCGGCCCATCCCTCGCCGGAAGCTTCGTCCATTTCGTCGTTTCCTGACCATTCGAACTCGATGGCATCGCTTGCGCAGGCGCCCTGGAAGGAACCGGTGAGGCAATCCAGGGCGAACTCGCCCCCATCCTTATCGAACAGGATGTAGGAGCCCGGCCCGGCCATGTCATATCCCGGCGTCTCGACGACGCGCCATTTGCCCTTCAGCGTCATGCCGGCACCGCCAGGAGTTTGGGCAGGCGGATGAGGTTGTAGGCGGACAAGGCCATGACGAAGGTGGCATTGACACGCGCCAGCCCACGGACCTTGACCTTGGCCAAGCCGGCCGATGCCTTGATCCAACCGAACACCTCTTCGATGCGCTTGCGGCAGACTTGGCTCACGGCATAACCGCAATGGCGCAGCGTCCGGTTGTCGATGGCCGTCTTGCGCGGCTTGCCGGTCTTGCTCAAATGCCCATCGATGGCGACGTGCGGCGTGATCGCGCGCGCCCTAAGCGCCTCGACGAAGGCCTCCACGTCATAGGCCTTGTCGGCGCCTAGCGTGATCCGCCGTCGTCGCCGGGGACGATGGCGATCCACCAGCGTCAGCGCTTGGTCCCGTTCGGCCATGCCGTTGGCTTGGCTCGCCTGGCCTAAGACCGCCAGGCCGTGGCGGTTCTCCATCAGCGCATGCCCCATGTAGCAGAGCTTGGCCGGCTGGCCATCGCCCTTCTTGTAGAGCTTGGCCTCAGGATCGGTCGTGCTCTCATGGGTCTCGTTGGAGCGTTTCTCCTTGTGGAAGCTGCGCTCGGCGTTGCGGCCCGGACCATCCTGGTCGTTGTCGGCGCCGTCCTTCCTGCGGAAGCTCTTGAGCGAAGCCCACGCCTCGATCAGCGTCCCATCCACCGAGAAGTGCTCGCTCGACAGAAGCCGCTTCACTCGAGGCTGAGCCAGGATCGCGTTCAGGAACTTGGCCGCGATGTCACCTTGAAGCAGCCGATCCCGGTTCTTCGAGAACACCGAGTGGTCCCATGCCGGATCATCCACCCCAAGCCCGACGAACCAGCGGAACAGAAGGTCAAACTCTATCCGTTCCATCAGCAGCCGCTCCGAGCGCACACCGTAGAACGCCTGCAACAGCGTCGCCCGCAACAGCTTCTCCGGCGCGATCGAGGGACGGCCAAAGTCCGTGTAGAGCTCGTCGAAGTCCTTCGACAGATCCATCAACGCCGCGTTCGCAATTTCCCGGATCACCCGCAGAGGATGGTCATGGCGAACCCGGGACTCCAAATCCACGTAACTGAACAGCGCCCCGGACCGCTCGTCGCTTCCACGCATCGTCCATCCCTCGGCCGACCCGCCCAAAGGGAATCACGATCCCAAACGCGCCGCCAGAGACTTCTTCAACAGCCTGCTAGAGCAATTCCGGGAAAAGCGCGAAGCGGTTTTCCGCCCGGAATTGCGACCAGCCAATACCTTGGAGCGGATCACCGATTCCGTGAAACGGTGATCCGCTCTAAGGGACGCCGCGGGCGTGGAAATCGCGCAGGAAGCGTTCGGTGAGCGCGGCAATTGCCGCGTCATCGCCCTGCTTGTGGAGGCGCGGCGGGACGACGGGCGCGTCCGCACGCCCGAGGGCATCGAGCAGGCGGCGGATGGCGGCTTGGTAGTCCTGTTCCATATCCTCGTAGACGATCTCGTGCGGCACGAGGGCGTTGGCGGCGAAGAAATTCCGCCAATGGGCGTTGCTGCGCAGGATGCGGCGGTGCAGACCGAGGATCGCGTCGAAATCGTAAGGCGGCGGCGGCGCGTCGCGCGCCGAGAGCCGCCGCCAGCCGCCGGTCCGCCAGGCCGCGTAGTTCGAGATCGCCTGCCGCACCGTGTCGCGGCGGTGCAGGAAGAGGAATTCCGCATGCGGCAGACGCGGCGCGATGTGTGCGAAGAGACCGCGATAGAAATCCGCCGGCGTGGCGGCGGGACGCATGCGGTCTTCATCCGCGACGTTGTCGGGCGCGATCTCTTCCGCCAGGGCGACGAGATCGCGCCAGAACAGCTTGATCGACAAGACGCCGGACGGATCGGTGCGGCGGCGCCACAGATTCGCGACATAGCCGTCGAGCTCCGAGGCCTGCCAGCGCGCCTGGAACGCGGGACGAAACCCCTCGTGGAAATACTCGAGCGGACAGCCGAGGCCGCGCGCGAAGGTGAGGGCCTCGCCGAGCAGCGTGCTGCCGGAGCGCTGCTGGGTGCAGAGGACGAGACAGCGGCGCGGTGGGCCCGTCCAATCCGGATAATCGGCCGACGCCAGCGTGAGATCGTAGACCTCAGCCCGCGCCACGGAGCCGCTCCAGCTCGCGATAGACCGGCATCATATGCGCCTGGGCATGGGCGCGCAGCGCGGCGTCGATCACTTCCGCCTTGGCCGCCTCCCGCGTCTCGAACGGTATGCCCGGCGTTTTCGCGTGGAACCGCGTCAGCACGCTCATCGCGGCGCGGACCTCGTCGCCGACCGTCACCCCGAAATGCGGCAGGATTTTCGTGAACACCGCATCCGGCAGCTCGCGATAATTCACCAGCAGCCCGCCACCCGCCTTGAACGGCTCCAGCACCGCCGTGCAGGTCGCCGCCAGCAGCTTGGCGCAATAGATCGTCGAGTCCTCCGCATCCTCGTCGCGGAGGCCATAGACCGCGGGCGGCATGAATTCGGGCAGCGTCTGCATCCCGCGCTCCAGCACCTGCGAGGCCAGCACCTCGACCGGCTCGCGATAGATGAAGACCCAGGGCACATCCGGAAACGCCTTGGTCAGCAGCGGCAGCGCCATGCTGTGCCAGCTGTCCGTCTTGAAGATCACCCGCTCCTGCCCCGGCACGCGCTTCTGCCCCAGCACGCCCGCCATGGCGCGCAGCAGCGCGATATGCACATCCTCGCTGAGCCCCTGCACCATGCGGTCGAGCTGCAGTACGGAGTCGAACGGCGCCGCTTCCGACAGCACCAGGTTGCGCGGCTCGGCCGCCAGCATCTGCGACACCAGCGTCGAGCCGCAGCGCGACATGTGGAAGATGAAGGCCGCCGGCGTCAGCACCGGCAGCTGCGCCGTCAATCCCGGCAGATTGCCCAGCAGCGTGCGCGTCGGCATCATCCGCGACAACGGCCGTCCCAGTGCATAGCGGATCGAGGCTTCATAGAACGGGTCGTCGAACGGCCTTGCCCCGAACCAGGCCCAGTCGACGCAGACCTGACCGTACATCGGAGCGACGGAGACCGGCAGCCAGCCCGGCGGCGGCACGTCCAGCGTCGGCGGCCCGCCTGTGTAGCGTTCCATCCCCACCGGCGCCGGGCGCAGCGCGTCGCGCAGCGCTTCGGTGCTCAGCGAGAAGCCGAGCGCCTGTGCCCGCGGCACCGCGACGGGCAGGAACGATGTGAGCTCCTCGAAACCGGCGAATTCCGCCTGCAGCGCGGGATCGGCGCGCACCGCCGCGAAAAATGCCTGGACCGCGTCCGCCTCTGTGCCTGCTTCGCTCATGCCGTCCGCTTGTCCGCCGCCCGGCGCCACAATATCGTGGCGCGATGAGTTTACCAGACCGCCTGCGCCTGCCTTTCGCGTTCGACGCGCAGGCGCTCGAGCGCGACCTGGCGGGCCTTGCCGGCGACGAATGGATCGCGCATTTCGTCCAGCAGAACTATGACGGCGACTGGAGCGTGCTGCCCCTGCGCGGCACCAAGGGCGCGAGCCATCCGGTGATGCAGATCTATTCCGACCCCAACGCGACCGAATTCGAGGACACCGCCTTCCTCGCCCGCTGTCCCTACTTCCAAGACGTGCTGTCGCGCTTCCGCTGCGAACTTTTATCCGTGCGCCTGATGCGCCTGACGCCCGGCTCCACGATCAAGGAGCATCGCGACCTCGATCTCGACGCCGACAGCGGCACGGTCCGCATCCATATTCCCGTGACGACCAATCCCGGCGTGGTGTTCGAGCTCAACCGCCGCCGCGTGCTGCTCGAGCCCGGCAGCGCCTGGTATCTGCGGCTCTCCGATCCCCATCGCGTCGCGAACACCGGCGCCACCGACCGCGTGCATCTGGTGATCGACGCGGCAGTGAACGGCTGGCTGCACGACCTGCTCGCGCGCGCCTCTCAGGATTCGGCGGCCGCGGCCGGCGCATAGCGCGGCACCAGCAGGTGCACCGCCGCCAGCGCCACGAGATAGGCGCAGGACGCGACCACGAAGATCGGCGTGTAGCTGCCCAGGGTCTGCAGCACCCAGCCGGAATATTTCGCCATCAGGGCGCCGCCCAGGGCGCCCGACGCGCCGCCCAGCCCGACCACCGAACTGGCGGCCCAGCGCGGGAAAAGGTCCGAGGGCAGCGCATAGAGGTTTGCCGAGAAGCCCTGATGCCCGGCGCAGGCGACACCGATCAGCGCCACCGCGATCCAGATATTCGCCGCCTGCACCGCGAACGCCACCGGCACGACGGCCAGGGCACAGACGAGCATCGCGACCTTGCGCGAGACATTGAGGTCGAAGCCGCGGCCGAGCAGCGTCGACGAGCCCCAGCCGCCCGCGATGGAGCCGAGATCGGCCAGCACATAGATCGCCACCAGCGGCGGGCCGTAATTCTTGAGGTCCAGGTGGTACTGCTTGCCGAAGAAATCCGGTAGCCAGAACAGGAAGGTCCACCAGATCGGATCGATCAGGAAGCGGCCCGCCATATAGGCCCAGGTCTGGCGCCGGGCGAAGAGCTGCCGCCAGGGGATCGTCGCATGCGTCTCCGGCGCGCGGTCGGATTCGATATAGGCGAGCTCCGTCGCCGAGACGCCGCGATGATCGCGCGGGCTGCGGTAGAACCACAGCCACACCGCCAGCCAGACGACGGTGAGCAATCCCGTCAGCACGAAGGCCATGCGCCAGCCGAAGGCGAGGGTCACGAACGGCACGATCAGCGGCGCCAGGATCGCGCCGATGTTGGAGCCTGCGTTGAACAGGCCGATCGCCAGGGTGCGCTCGCGGGTGGGAAACCACTCGGCCACCGCCGCCAGTGAGGCGGGAAAGGCGCCGGATTCGCCCAGCGCCAGCGGGATGCGCATCAGCGCGAAGCCGCGCGTGGTGGTGACCAGCGCATGGCCGATATGGCCGATGGTCCACAGCGTGACGGCAAGCGCATAGCCGAAGCGCGCCCCGATCCTGTCGACGATCCGCCCGAACGCGATATAGCCGGCGCCATAGGCGATCTGGAACCAGAACACCACGTCGCCATAGCCCTGCTCTTCCCAGCCGTATTTCTGCTGCAGCGTGGGCTTGAGCACGCTGAGGACCTGGCGGTCGATATAGCTGAGCGCGACGGCGGCGAAGAGCAGCGCGCAGACGATCCAGCGCGTCGCGCCCAGCGGGGCCGGCGCGGGGCTTTCCGCCGCGGCGCTCACGCTAATTCGCGACCGTCAGCACGGCGGTCTTGAGGTCGGGCGTCGCCGAGCTGCCGCCGACCATCACGTCGAAGGCGCCCGGCTCGACCACCCGCTTCATATCCTGGTTGTACATCCTGAGCTCATGCGGCCCGAGCGCGAAGCGCAGCGTGCGGCTCTCGCCCGGCGCCAGCGTGACGCGCTGGAAGCCCTTCAGCTCCTTCACCGGCCGCGTCACCGACGCGACCTGCTGGTGGAGATAGAGCTGCACGACCTGGTCGCCGGCGCGCGCGCCGGTGTTCTTCACGTCCACCGTGACCGTCACTGCGCCGTCGGGCTTGATCGTGGCCGCCGACAGCCGCGGTGCCGAGATCTCGAACGTCGTGTAGCTGAGGCCATAGCCGAACGGGAACAGCGGCGCCGTGGTGTCGAACAGATAGCCGCGATGCGCGCTGGGCTTGTAGTTGTAGAACATCGGCAGCTGTCCCACCGAATGCGGGATGGTCACCGGCAGGTGGCCGCCCGGATTGGCGTCGCCGAACAGCACGTCGGCCATCGCGGTGCCGGTCTCCTGGCCCAGATACCAGCCCTCGACCAGCGCATTCGCCTTGGCCGCGACATTGTTGACGGAGAGCGGCCGTCCGTTGATCAGCACCACCACGACCGGCTTGCCCAGCGCGAAGAGCGCGTCCGCTAGCTCGTCCTGCTGCCCCACGAGATCGAGACTGTCGCGGTCGCCCAGATGGTTGTCGGCCCAGGCCTCGCGGCTGGTCTGTTCGGTGTCGCCGATCACCAGCACGATGGTGTCGGCCTTGCGCGCGACCGCGACGGCGTCGGCGATGCGCTTGCGGTTCTCCGCCGGGTCGGCGAGCTTGACGTCGTCGGCGCCCCATTCGCTGCTCTCGGTGATCCGCACGCCTTCGGCCGTCACGACATTGACGTTCGGCCCGAGCTTGGCGCGGATACCGTCCAGGATGTTCACCGTCTTGCGCGGAATGCCGGAATAGCCGCCCAGATGGATCGTGGCCGCGTTCGGCCCGATCACCGCCAGCGTCTTCCCGCTCTTCGACAGCGGCAGCGTTCCGTCGTTCTTCAGCAGCACGATGGCGCGCCGCGCCGCTTCCGCCGCCAGCGCGTCCGCCTCGGCATTGCCGGTCAGCGCATTGGCCGCTTCGGCATCGTGATAGGGATGCTCGAACAGCCCGGCCTCGAATTTCAGCGTCAGGAACCGGCGCACCGCCGCGTCGATCTCCTTCTCGCCCAGCTTGCCGGCGCGCACGGAGGCGACCAGCGTGCCGAACGACGCGCCGTTCGGATTGTCGAGGTCGACGCCGGCGCGCAGCGAGCGGATCGCCGCCGCGGCGTGGTCCGGCACCACGTGATGGATGTCGGCGAGCTGCTCGATGGCGAAATAATCGCTCACCACCGCGCCCTTGAAGCCCCATTCGCCGCGCAGCACGCCGCTCAGCAGCCAGGTGTTCACATGGCTCGGCACGCCGTCGATCTCGTTGTAGGACGCCATCACCGTCTGGATCTTCGTGCGGCGCACCACCTCCTCGAAGGGCGGGAAGAAATTCTCGCGCAGCGTGCGCTCGCCATAGGGCGCGGGGCCGACATTGGTGCCGCTCTCGGGCTGGCCGTGTCCCGTCATGTGCTTGAGGGTCGCGAACACCTTGTCGGAGGCCAGCGGCAGCGTATCGCCCTGCAGCCCTTGCACCGCCGCCACGCCCATCTCGCCGACGAGATAGGGATCCTCGCCGAAGGTCTCCTCGATGCGGCCCCAGCGCGGATCGCGCGCCACGTCGACCACGGGCGACAGCACCTCGTTGACGCCGCGCGCCGCGAGCTCGCGGCCCGTCACCGCATTGACCCGGCGGACGAGATCGGGGTCCCAGCTGCTCGCGAGCGCGATGGCCTGCGGAAAGCTCGTGCCGTCGACCACGACCGCGCCATGCAGGCCCTCTTCGTGGAAGAACACCGGGATGCCGAGCCGCGTCTTCTCCACCGCCCAATGCTGGATGTCGTTGATCAGCGCGGTCGCCTCGCGCGTGTCGCGGCTGCGGCCGGTGCGCTTGGTGCCTTCGAGGTCGCCGGGCCGCGCGATCTGGCCGACGCCATAAGGCAGCTGCGCGCCCGCCTTGGCGGGATCGAACTTGCCGTCGGGGGTGAGGATGGAGTCCTTGTTGTTCCAGATCGTGCCGATCTGCGCGACCTTCTCCTCCAGCGTCATGCGCTTGAGCAGGTCTTCGACCCGCGCCGGGATCGGCGCCGACGCGTCCTTGTAAAGCGGCGCCGCGGCGGCCTGCGCTGCGGGTTTCGTCGGCGCGGGCTTCTTCGTCGGCGCCGCATCGGTGAGCGCGACAAGCGCCGTCAGCGCGGCGGCAAGGACAAGCGTGCTGGAAACCGCCCGTTGGAGCGTCATGGCGTTCGATCCCTCTCCTGCGCCGCCGGTCGCGCCGGCGATTATTATTGGTAACGCTATCAGACTAGGTATTGCAGGCCTTTTTGTAAAGCAGCCCGCTCACGGCAACACGCTTATATAGTCGCGCTCGCGGTAGTCGAACCAGTCGAAATCTGCCGGATGACCGGTGCCGGCCGTGTCCTGGCAGGCCATGCCGACGAACGCACCGGTGAAGTTCGGATTGCCCGGCGCGGTCGCTTCATCCGACAAGATGCTGGCATCGAAAACTTGCGGCAGCCGAATCCATGCCGCGCCGCCGACGCGATAGGAGAACACCAGCCGCTCATAGTCGACATCGACCCGCAATTCTGTCCGCGTGCCGGGCGGGATCGGGATCGGTGCGGTGAAGGCATCGGCCTGCGGCTGATCGGGCAGCGCCGACATCACGCGGATATGCTTGCCATGCGTCTCGTCATGGCTGACGTGCAGGTAGTGGAATTTCACGCCGCTGTAATAACAGACCAGGCCCGCGGCCTGCTGGTAATGCTGCGGCTCGAAATCGAGTGCCGCCGTGGCGGTATAGCAGAAGGCCTGCTGCCGCCGCGCGACCAGCGCCTGGGTGAACAGGCTGCCGATGCTCTCGCGCCCGAACAGCCGCAGATGGCCCGGCCGCGCCGCCAGGCTGAACAGGGCATCCGGATCGGGCGAGCGCAGCCATTGGAAGGCGAGTGGCAGGCCGGGCCCGTCGAAATCCTCGCGCTCCGGCGCGGCGGCGAAAGGGTGCGGCGGCAGGCCGGGCCCGCGAACCTCCGTATGCGGAATACCTTGCCCGTCGGCGCTGCGCAGCCAGCCGTCCGGCCCCCAAACCATCGGCTCGATCGCGGTCTCGCGCCCCAGCACGCAGCGCCCGCGATTGGGCAGCGGCCGGCCGCAGAGATAGACCATGTAGGTCTCGCCGCCCTGCGTCTCGACGAGATCGCCATGGCCGGCGCGCTGCAAGGGCGCATCGGGCCGCGTCCGCGCACTCAGGATATGGGTGTCGGGATGCAGTTCGTAGGGACCGTCGATGCTGCGCGACCGCGCCATTGTCACCGCATGGTTCCAGCCCGTGCCGCCCTCGGCGGTGATCAGGTAATACCAGCCGCCGCGCTTGTAGAGATGCGGCGCCTCGGTGAGGCCCAGCGGCGTGCCGGTGAAGATCAGCCGCCGCGCGCCGACCAGGCGCTGCGCGTCATGCGCATATTCCTGCAGCACGATGCCCGCGAAGCGGTTGTTGCCGGGGCGGTGGTCCCACAGCATGTTGACGAAATATTTCCGGCCATCGTCGTCGTGGAACAGCGACGGATCGAAGCCGCTCGAATTCAGGAAGACCGGATCGGACCACTCGCCGTCGATCCGCTCCGCCGTGACGAGATAGTTGTGGAAGTCGCGCAGGCTCGCGCCCGACGCGCCGCCCACGCTGGTGCGGCCGTAGCGCTTCACATCGGTGTAGATCAGCCAGAACCGACCGTCGGCATGGCTCAGGCACGGCGCCCAGACGCCGCCGGAATCCGGATCGCCGCGCAGGTCGAGCTGGCGCGCCCGCCGCAGCGGCCGCGTCAGCAGGCGCCAGTGCTGCAAGTCGCGCGAGTGGTGAATCTGCACCCCGGGAAACCATTCGAAAGTCGAGGTCGCGATGTAGTAGTCGTCACCGACGCGGACGATCGACGGATCGGGGTTGAAGCCGCGCAAGATGGGATTGCGGATCGTGTTACCGGACATGGCGCTCCCGCACGAAAGACCAAAGGACGACGGCACCGACGATGTCGAGCACCGCGAGGGCCACGAAGAAGGGCGAATAGCCCACCAGCGCGACCAGCCCGCCGACCATCGTGTTGAAGATGAGCGCACCGGTATTGCCGAAGGTCCCCGCCATGCCGGCCACCGTCGCGACCTCGCCGCGGCGGAAGAGATCGGTCGCCATGGTGATGACGGTCACCGACAGCGTCTGATGCGCGAAAGCCCCAAGACAGAGCAGCGCGATCGCCGCATAGGGATCGGCGACGAAGCCGGTGAAGGCGATGCCGGTCATCATCGCGGCGCCCAGCGTGAAGGCGCCGCGCCGCGCATCGATCAACCCGACGCCGAATTTCTGCAGCGCCAGCACCACCAGCGGCCCGAACAGGCTGCCCAGATCGGCGGCGAGGAAGGGCAGCCAGGCGAACAGCGCGATATGCCGAAGGTCGAAATGATGCGCCTTCACCAGGTAGAGCGGCAGCCAGAAGGTCAGCGCCGCCCAGGTCGGATCGGCGAGGAAGCGCGGCAGCGCGATGCCCCAGAAATTGCGCTGTTGCAGAAGGGAAAGAAGCGACGGCCGCGCCAACTGCGCGGTCAGATGCGGCTCCTGCCCCGCTTCGATATAAGCGCGCTCGCTGCCGGTCAGCGCCTTGTGGTCCTCGCGCGGCCGGTACAACAGAAGCCATAGCACGACCCAGGCCAAGCCCAGCGCGCCGGTGATGACGAACGCCATCTGCCAGTCATAAGCGATGATCGCCCAGGCCACGAGCGGCGGCGCCAGCATCGAGCCGACCGAGGCGCCGATATTGTAGATCCCGCCGGCGATGCCGCGCTCGCGTGCCGGGAACCACTCCGACACCACTTTCATCCCGGCCGGATTGGCCGAGCCTTCGGCAAAGCCGAGCAGGCCGCGCAATCCCGCCAGGGTCTGCCAGTTGTGCGCCAAGCCATGCGCCATGCACACCACCGACCACGCCGCGGCACAGATCGCCATGCCGATCCGCAGGCCGACCGTGTCGAGGAAGAAGCCGACCGCCGGCTGCGCCATGATCGCGAGCTGGAAGGCGAGCAGGACCCAGGAATATTCCCGCTCGCCGATATGCAGATCCGCCAGCACGGTCGGCGCCGCGACCGACAGCGTGCTGCGCGTCAGGAAATTGAGCGTCGCACCCAGCATGATGAGGCCGATGGTCCACCAGCGCAGGCCGACGATCTTTCCCATCTCACCCCTTCTTCGGTGCCGGCCGCAGATAGCGCTGCGCGAAGGCGAGGAAGGCCGGCCAGTTCGGCTCCGGCGTGTGCCCCTCCGCATGCTGGCGGAAGGCTAGCTCGCCGCCGGTCAGCCCCTTGCCGACCGGCGGCATGGTGGCCGTCTCCAGGCCCTTCTTGCCGAGCAGCGCATAGACCGGTCCGGCCGCCACCTCGGCCATGAACATGCCGCGTGGATCGACCCAATTGTCGCCCTTCGCGCCCGCGCCGACGAAGATGGGTCGCGGCGCCGCCAGCGCGAACAGCTCATGCGCGTCGACCGGCAGGTCGGCCGCCGTCTTCGGCCCGGCATATTGCAGGAATTCGCCGGCGAACCAGTGATACTCGCCGGTGCCCGCGAGATTCTCGATCCGCTCGCCGAAATTGCGCCGCAGCAGCGCCGCGCCGCCCGCGCCGGAGGACGAGATGTAGGCCACGGCATAGCGTGCATCATAGGCCATCGCGATCAGCGCCGCCTTGCCATAGCGCGAATGTCCCGCGATGCCGACATGCGCGGAATCGATCGCGGCGTCCTCCTCGAAATAATCCATCGCGCGACTGGCGCCCCAGGCCCAGGCGCGCAACACGCCCCAGTCGTGCAGGTCGCGCGGCTTGCCGGCGTTGACCAATCCGATCACGCCCTTGACCAGGTCCGCGCCGTCGTCCGGCTGCACGCTCGTGACGTCCAGCTCCGCCGCGCCCCAGCCCCTGGCCAGCACCTGCGCGCGCCAGGTCGACGGCCGGCCCGCTTTCGCGCCGCCCGAAAGCAGCAGGACCACCGGCACCGGCGCCTTGGCGCTCGCCGGCAGGCTCACCGTCATCGTGATGTCGAACGCGGCGGGGCTCAGCCCGCCCGGATGAGCCACGAGATGGCGCGTCGTCGCCGCCACCTTGCCGATCGTCTCCGGCGCGGTGCCCGCCACGACCCATTTGAGGATCGGTGCAGCCGCCGGCAGCTTGCCGTAGACTTCGGCCTCGTAGTCTGTGGCGATCTCCTCGCGGCGGTGCTGCCACCACATGTCGCGCGACGTGACCGGCGTGCCGTCCCTGAGCTTCAGCGGATCGGGCAGGTCGGGCGCCGGGTTCGCCTTGGCCTCGTCGTAATTGGCCGCGTTCGGCGCCCTGGCATCGCCGTCGACGCCGGGGCGCAGCGTGGTGATATGGAGTTCGTCCAGAATACGTTGGTGGTCCTGCTCCGCCGTCAGCGGCACGGTTGCCGCCAGCGCGGCCGCCATCGCGAAGATCGCCAGCCGCATCAGCCGCGCTCCGCGTCCGGCACCGTGTGCCCGGTCGTGCTCCGCATCTTCATGCCATCGCCTCCAGAATGATTTCCGCGGTCAAACTGCATGCTGACCGTGACGGTCGCAACGGTGTACCTGTCCGGCGCTTCATTCGCTTCAGCCTCGCTGCCCCCTTCTTTCTCGTCTTGGCGCGCAGACCACATTGAGCAGGGCGCGATGAAGTGGTAACGCTACCTTTGGCGGGCGCCAAAGGAAAAATCCAACAATCGACGCTGCGCTGCGAAATCGAATTTGGTGCGCTGCAATATGTGGGACGCATTGCAGAAACTCGGCTGGAGCATCGCCTTGGCGCTGCTCGCAACCCTGCCGGCGCGGGCCGGGAGTGTCACTCTATATAGCGATGCTCAGGTCGCGAGCATCGTCACCGACGGCGCCGCCAGCCGGCCGCTGAACAAGGCGGCCGCCCTGCTGGCGCACGACCTGACCGCGCTGACCGGCCATGCACCGAAAATCGCGACCGGTCCGGGCGGCGTCGACGGCACGGCGGTGATCGTCGGCCGGATCGACCAGCCCTGGATCGCCAGCCTGCTCAGAGCCAACCGCCTCGACACCGCCCCCATCGCCGGCAAGTGGGAGACCTATGGCCGCGCCGTCGTTCCCGCGCCATGGAATCCGAAGCAGCGGGCGCTTCTGATCTTCGGCTCCGACACGCGCGGCGCGATCTATGGCGTGATCGACCTGACGCGCGAACTGGGCGTCTCGGCCTGGGAATGGTGGGCGGACGTGACGATCCGCAAGGTCGCGACCCTCACGGTCGACGCCGCGCTGCGCTATTCCCGGGAGCCGTCCGTCCGCTATCGCGCCATCTTCCTCAACGACGAGGATTTCGGGCTGAAGCCCTGGGCGGCGAAGACCTATGAGCCCGAGGCCGGCACCGTCGGTCCGCGCACCTATGCCCGTATCTTCGAGCTGATGTGGCGGCTGAAGGCCGACACGATCTGGCCCGCCATGCACAAGGGCACGGTGGCGTTCGACGACGTGCCCGGCAATGCCCAAACCGCCGACGACTACGCCATCATCCACGCGACCAGCCATGCCGAGCCCATGCTGCGCAACAACGACCGGGAATGGGATCCGGCCAGGCGCGGACCGTTCAACTGGCAGACCAATCGCCAGGCCCTGCTCGACTACTGGGACGAGGCCGTCGACGGCCACAAGCAGTATGAGAACATCTACACGCTGGGCCTGCGCGGCGTCGGCGACTACCCGATGCTGGGCGCCGATGGGCCGGAGCAGATGCGCGACATCCTCACGGACGTCTTCGGCCGGCAGCGCGCCATCCTCGCGCATCGCCTCGGGCGGCCGGCGAACACGATCCCGCAGGTCTTCACGCCTTACAAGGAAGTGCTGCCGGCCTACGACACCGGGCTCAAAGTGCCCGACGACGTCACGCTCACCTGGCCGGACGACAATTTCGGCTATATCCGCCGCCTCTCGAATCCGCAGGAGCGCGGGCGTAGCGGCGGCTCGGGCGTCTATTATCACATCTCCTATTGGGGCGGGCCGATGTCCTATCTCTGGCTCGCCTCGGCGCATCCCGCGCTGATGTGGGAGGAGATGCGCAAGGCCTATCTGTTCGACGCACGGCGCATCTGGGTGCTCAATGTCGGCGACATCAAGCCGGGCGAGTATCTCAGCCAGCTCTTCCTCGACATGGCGTGGGACGACGACGCCTTCGCCGACATCGCGAGCGTGCGGGCGCATCTGCACGCCTTCGCCGCGGCCCAGTTCGGCGCAGAGCATGCCGATGCGATCACCGATATCCTGTGGCGCTATTACGACCTCGCCTTCTCGCGCAAGCCCGAGTTCATGGGCTTCAACACGCACTACCCGACCACCGCACCGCGCCAGACCGACTTCGACATGATCGACTTCGGCGACGAGAACGCGCGCCGCCTCGAGGCCTATCGCGACATCGCGGCCCGCGCCGCCGCCCTGCGCACGACGCTGCCGAGCGACCGGTGGGATGCGTTCGATCAGCTGGTCTTCTATCCGGTCGGCGCCGCCGCCGCGATCAACGAACGCGCCCTCGATCTCGACAAGGCCATCGCCTATGGCCTGCAGCGCCGCGCCAGTGCCAATGCCTACGCGCTGCGGGCGCGTGACGCGCATGCGGCGCTGCTCGCCGGCGCGGCCGCCTACAACGCGATGGGCGGCGGCAAATGGCGCGGCATGATGGACATCGCGCCGGCGAAGCTGCCGCAATACGACCAGCCCGACTATCCGTACTGGAGCAACAGCGGCGACGCGAGCTGCGCGCTGCAGGCTGAGGGCGGAAGCTATTACGACAGGGGTGGCGCCACGCCGGCCCTGCCGCCCTTCCATCGCGAATTGCCGCGCACGCGCTACATCGATCTTTTCCTGAAGGCGCCGGCGCTGGCGCACTGGACGGCGACTCCGAGCGCGCCGTGGATCAGGCTCGACCGCCTCCGGGGCGCTTTCGACGCCCGGACCGCGGAACAGCGCCTGCACGTCTCCATCGACTGGGAGGCCGCGCCCGACGGCGGGCAAGGCAGCATCGCGCTGACCTGCGACGGCACAGTGACGACGCTCGCCGTGACCGTCCGCCTCGCGCCGCGCAACACCGTGAAGGATGTTTCGTTCCTCGAAGAGGATCGCATCGTCTCGATCTATGCGACTCATCCCGACATGATGACCGGCGCCTGGGAGGTTCTGAACGGCCTCGGCCATACCGGCGCCAGCCTGCGCAGCGCGCTGAACACGGAATCGTCCGAAACAAGCGGCCCCAGCGCAACCTACCGCTTCGCCACCACCACGGCCGACGATCGGGCGACGCTGCGGGTGATCGCGCTTCCCGTGCTCCCTATCACATCGCGGAACGGCATGCGGGTCGCGGTTGCGATCGACGGCGGCGCGCCGGTCGTGCTCGATTTCAAGACCGCCGAATTCAGCGCCGCCTGGCGGCAGAACGTGCTCGGCAACAGCGCGGTGGGCGAAGTGAACGCCCTGCGGCTCGCGCCCGGGGCGCACACGCTGCGCGTCACCGCGCTCGACCCCGGCGTGATCCTCGACCGTTTCGAGATCGCCTTCGACGGCGCACCCCGCGCCTATGACCCGGTGCCCGAAACGAGGATCGTGAAATGAGCGAATTGTCCCGCCGCGAACTGCTCGCCCTGTCGGCCGCCGCGCTGATGCCCGGCTTCGCGCGGGCTTCGGCGGCCGGACCCGCCTCGCTCAACGCGCTCGCCGCCGCGAAGGGCCTGCGCTTCGGGTCCTGTCTCGGCACCGGACCGAGCGGCGCGCCGCATCCCGGCAGCTTCGACGGCAAGCGCGCCAATTCCTACGACGATCCTCAGGTGCGCGAAATCTTCCTGCGCGAATGCGGCATCCTGGTGCCGGAGAACGAGCTCAAATGGTACACGCTGCGGCCGGCGCCGGACGTGTTCGATTTCAGCCGCGCCGACCGGCTGATCGCCTTCGCCGATGCCAACAACCTCCTGATGCGCGGTCACACGCTGCTATGGCACAACATGCAATGGTTTCCCGCCTGGGTCGCGAACTACGACTTCGGACCCCGCCCCGCGACCGAAGCCGAGCGCCTGCTGCGCGCGCACATCGCAACGGTCTGCGGCAAGTACGGCGACCGCATCTTCGCCTGGGACGTCGTCAACGAGACGATCGATCCCGACACCGGCGGGATGCGCGAGACGGTGTTCACGCGCTATCTCGGCGACCGCGTGATCGACATCGCCTTCGACGCGGCGCGCACCGCGCTGCCGCATGCCCAGCTCGTCTACAACGACTATATGAGCTGGGGACCCGGCAATGCGAAGCATCGCGCCGGCGTCGTCGCGCTGCTCGAGCGTCTGAAGAAGAACGGTACACCGATCGACGCGCTGGGCGTGCAGGCCCATATCGGCCCCGGCGCCTCGGCGACCACGCCGACCCTCGGACCCGGCGACGAGCGCGAATGGCGCGGCTTCCTCGACGCCGCGACGGGGCTCGGCCTTGACCTCGTGATCACCGAGTTCGACGAAGGCGACCAGAACCTGCCGGCCGACATCGCGTTGCGCGACGCCGCAGTGGCCGACCTGGCGCGGCGCTATTTCGACGTCATGCTGAGCTATCCGCAGCTGCGCTATGTCATGGCCTGGGGCCTGGTCGACAAATATTCCTGGCTGCGCGAACGCTGGCCGCGCCCCGACGGCCTGCCCAAGCGGCCGAGCCTCTATGACGACGACTACCGGCCCAAGCCGATGCGCGATGCCATCGCCGGCGCCTTCCGCGCCGCGCCGCAACGGAACTGGCTGCTGTGAGGCCGGCCGTCCTCGCGCTGGCGGCGACGGCCGTGCTCTCGGCCTGCAGCACACTTGCACCGCCGCCGCCGGTCGCGCCGCCTCCGCCGGTCGCAGTCGCACCGCCGGGTGCCGGCATCGTCACCGCCATCGATCCCGCGCGCATCGACGCAGCGCTGAAGGGCTTCGTCGATCGCGGCCAGCTCGTCGGCGTCTCCGCCCTCGTCTTCAAGGACGGCAAGGAGGTCTATTTCGGCGCCTTCGGCGCGGCCGACCGCGAGATGTCCGTGCCGATGCGGCGCGACACGCTGGTGCAGATCTTCTCCATGACCAAGCCGGTCACGGGCGCGGCGTTGATGCAGCTCTACGAGCGCGGTCTGTTCCGGCTCGACGATCCGGTGGCGAAATACATCCCGGAGCTCGCGGGCGTGAAGGTCTTCGCCGGGCTCGATCCCGCCGGCAAGCCGATCCTCGTGGCGCCGCATCGCGCGATGACCATCCTGGACCTGATGCGCCACACCGCCGGCATGACGACCGGCTATTCCGGCATCGCCTATGTCGAGAACGAGATGACGCGTCTCGATCCCGGCAACAAGGCCCACACGCTCGCCGAGGAGGCGCGGCTGCTGGGCCAGGTGCCGCTCGCCTATCATCCCGGCGAGCACTGGCTCTACAGCCCCGCGGTCGACATGCAGGCCCTGCTGGTCGAGCGTCTTTCGGGCCAGCGCTTCGACCTCTATCTGCAGGATCACATCTTCGCGCCGCTGAAGATGACGCAGACGGGCTATCATGTCGGCCCCGAACGCCGCGCCCGCCTGGCGGCGCTCTACGACTGGCATGAGGACGGTTCGCTGACGCGCGCCCCCGACGACCGCGCCTTCGCCTTCAACACCGGCGATTGGCCGCTGACGCCCGGAAGCTATGGCCTCACCGCGACGCTTGACGACTATATGCGCTTCGCCCGCATGCTGGAGAACGAGGGCGAGCTCGATGGCGCGCGCGTCCTGAAGCGCGAGACCGTCCGCCTGATGTCCACCAACCAGCTTCCGGCCGAGATCGCCGACCGCTCCTGGCTGCCGAGCAAGGGCCGCGTCGGCTTCGGGCTCGACTTCGCGGTGCGCACCGCCCAGCCCCAGGGCGACGAGGCCGCAGGTACCGTCGGCGAGTTCTTCTGGGACGGCGCCGCCGACACGCTGTTCTGGGTCGATCCCGTCAACCGCATCACCGCCGTGCTGTTCACGCAATACATGCCGTTCGGCAAGGTGCCGCTGCACAAGGCTTTCCGCGACGCCGTCTACGGCGCCCCCTCCTCGTCACGATAAAGGTGTCCTCATGCGATCCCTCCTCCGCCTGATTGTCGCTCTTGCCGCGCTTGCAATGCCGACCTTCGCCCATGCCGAGGACGGCTACGATCTGTGGCTGCGCTATCGCCAGATCGCGCCTTCGCCGCTGCGGGTCTATCGCAGCCAGCTTGCGACCATCGTGCCCAGCGGCCGCGAGACCTCGCCGACCATCGCGGCCGCGACCGAGGAGCTGCGGCGCGACCTGAGCGGCTTGCTCGGACGCCCGTTCACGGTGACGCGCGCCATCGCCCGCGACGGCACCATCGTGCTCGGCACGCCCACGAGCTCGCCGCTGATCCGGACCCTGGCGCCGGCGCTGAACGGGCTCGGCGACGAAGGCTATCTCATCCGCACCACCGTCGCGGAGGGCCGCAAGGTCACGGTGATCGCGGGCAACAGCGACGCCGGCGTGCTCTACGGCGTGTTCGCCTATCTGCGGCTGCTGCAGACCTGGCAGCCGATCGACATGCTCGACATCGCCTCGGCGCCGCGCCTCAAGGTCCGCATCCTCGATCATTGGGACAATCTCGACCGCACCCAGGAACGCGGCTATGCCGGCTTCTCCATCTGGGACTGGCACAAGATGCCGGACTACATGGACCCGCGCTACACGGACTACGCGCGCGCCGATGCCTCGCTGGGGATCAACGGCGCGGTGCTGAACAACGTCGCGGCGAGCGCGCAGATTCTCACGCCGCTCTATCTCGCCAAGGTGAAGGCGCTGGCCGATCTGTTCCGCCCCTGGCACATCAAGGTCTATCTCTCCGCCCGCTTCAGCGCGCCGATCGAGATCGGCGGCCTCAAGACCGCCGATCCGCTCGACCCCGCGGTGCAGGCCTGGTGGAACGCCAAGGCGGACGAGATCTACCGCTACGTACCCGATTTCGGCGGCTTCCTGGTCAAGGCCAATTCCGAGGGCCAGCCGGGACCGGGCGACTATCACCGCAGCCACGCCGACGGCGCGAACATGCTGGCGGATGCGCTGAAACCCCACGGCGGCATCGTGATGTGGCGCGCCTTCGTCTATGCGGCGGAGAATCCGGAAGACCGCGCCAAGCAGGCCTATGGCGAGTTCGTGCCGCTCGACGGCAAGTTCCGCGACAATGTCGTCGTGCAGGCCAAGAACGGCGCAATCGATTTCCAGCCGCGCGAGCCCTTCCATCCGCTGTTCGGCGCCCTGCCGCACACCAACCTGTTCCTCGAAGTGCAGCTCACCAAGGAATATCTCGGATTGGCGACCAGCCTCGCCTATCTCGGGCCGCTCTATGAGGAAGTACTGCACGCCGACACCTACGCGAAGGGGCCGGGCTCGACCGTGGAGAAAGTCGTCGACGGCTCGCTGTTCGGCAACACGCTGACCGGCATGGCCGGCGTGTCCAACATGGGCGACGACCGCAACTGGACCGGCTCGGAGTTCAACCAGGCGAACTGGTACGTCTTCGGCCGCCTCGCCTGGGATCCGTCGCTCTCGTCGCGCGCCATCGCCGAGGAATGGGCGCGGCAGACCTTCAGCAACGATTCGCATTTCCTGGGACCGGTGGTCGACATGATGATGGCCTCGCGCGAGGCGACGGTCGATTACATGACGCCGCTCGGCCTGCATCACCTGATGGCGACCGGGCATCATTACGGCCCGGGCCCCTGGGTCGACGATCTCAAGCGGCCCGACTGGAATCCGGTCTACTACCATCGCGCCGACGCCGCGGGCCTCGGCTTCGACCGCACCGCGGCGACCGGCAGCGGCGCCACCTCGCAATACGCGCCGCCGGTGGCAAAGCAATTCGAGGACATCGACACGACGCCGGAGAAATTCCTCCTCTGGTTCCATCACGTGCCCTGGGACCGCAAGATGAAGTCGGGCCGCACCCTGTGGGACGAGCTGGTGGTGCGCTATGACGACGGTGTCGACGCGACGGCGCGGGCGCGCGCGACCTGGAGCCGGATGAAGCCCTGGGTCGATGCCCAGCGCTTCAACGAAGAGGCCGCCTATCTCGCGATCGAGGAGAAGGAGGCGCAGTGGTGGCGCGATGCCTGCCTCGCCTATTTCGCGACCTTCTCGAAGCGGCCCTTCCCGGCCGGGCACGCCGCACCGCCGCACGACGTCGCCTATTACAAGGCGATCAACTTCCCCTTCGTGCCGGGGCATTGACGACGGGCGACATTCATCCGTTCATCGCCGGTTCAGTCGCGGCACGATATCTTGCAGCTTGGCGCCGTCGCGTCAGGGAGGACCCGCCCATGAGACCATCCTGCATCGTATTGGCCGCGCTGCTGGCCGCCCCGGCCGCCCTCGCCGCGCCGCCGCCCGGCAAGATCTGCATCGATCCCCGGAGGAGTTACCAGGCGCTGTATCTGGAAGGCCACGACATCGTTGCCAGGCAGACCATCGGCCGCGACCATCGCCAGCTGCGCCTCAGCACGACTTGCATCGGCCTGCGCTCGGCCGACATGATCCGGCTGTCGAGCGATTTCAACTGCGTCGGGATGGGCGACGACGTGATCGCCGGCACGATCGACGGCCATCGCCAGACCTGCCGCATCAGCCACGCCGAGCCTTATACGCCGCCGGCGGCGCCGTAGAGCGATTTGATCTCAAGCTGATGTCATAGCCCGCGGGCCACCCAGTTCGGTTCTGCACGATGTCAAAAGGCGCGCGGGTATTTCTTCTTCCAAAGCAGGCACAAATGTCGCCTGGGTGGCCCGCATTCGCGCGCCATGACGGATTTCTTGAGCCCATCTGATTGCGACAGGTCCGGAGCAATTCCCGGCGCACGTCCCATAAAAAAATCGAGCGGCGCATCCTTGGGACGGGCCGCTCGAGTTATTGGGGAATCCAATCACACTCAGATCCGCCGCCGTTCCTCGTCGAACGGCGGCGGTACGCGATCGCGGAGATCAGAACGTGCCGCGGATACCGAACAGGTAGGTCTGACCCTTGATGTAGTAGCTGTGCACCGCGTCCGGCAGCTGGAAGTAGCTGACCTGCTTGGCGCTGAAGATGTTCTGCACGTCGAAGGTCAGTTCCGGATCGCTCGGCAAATCGCCGAAGAACCGGTTCAGGTGGATGCTGGACGAGAAGTCCGCCTGGCCATAAGCCTTCGAGAACAGATACGCGCCCGTCTGGCAGTTCGGCGACGAGCCGGCCGGCAGACAGACGTTCTGCTGGTTGGAGAGCGACGCGTAGGACGTGTCGGCGAACCCATAGGAGAGCCGGGCGCTCAGGCTGCCGTCGTCATAGTAGGCGGTGACGTTGTAGGTGAACGGCGCCACGCCGGTTGCGATCGAGGGGACCGAACCCGTGGCCTTCTGGTCGATGATCGTGAGGTTGCCCGTCAGACCGAAGCCCTTCAGGCCGTAAGGCTCCAGCAGGAAGTCCAGCGGCTGCACATAGCCCAGCTCGATGCCGTTGATGATCTTGAGGCCCGGCGAATTGAGCTGCTCGGTGACCGAAAGCGACGTGTCGGCCACGTCCGCGTCGGTCGCCGTGTGGTAGTTCGCGCAGCCGGCCCGCGCGCACAGGGCCTGCTGCTGGCTGTCGGTCAGGCTCGCATAGTTGATGCCGAACTGCGCCAGGTAAGAGAAGGGCTGCTTGATGCTGACCTGGTTGGTGAAATTGCTGACGGATTTGCGGAAGACCGCCACGCTCGCATAGCCCTCGCCGCCGGTGTAGTACTCGACGCCCAGGTCGATGTTGTTGGAGAAGTAAGGCTTGAGCGCCGGATTGCCCACGCTGGCCGCCGCTGCCGTCGGGTCGGAGAAGTTGACGGCCGAGATCATCTGGCTCGGATCGGGGCGCGTCATCGTCCGCGAGAGCGAGGCGCGGACCAGGAAATCGTCCGCCACGTCGTAGACGAGGTTCAGGTTCGGCAGGAACGCGTTGTAGTCGTTCTTGGCCGGCGAGAAGGTGAAGTAGTTCGGATAGAGGCCGCCCTGCGCCAGGCCCACATTGCGCGGATCGGTATGCTGGGTCGGCGAGATGATGGTCTGGTGGGTCTCGAACCAGCGCACGCCGGCATCCCATTTCAGGTCGCGCTCGCCGAGGTGCAGGATGCCATCCGCCTTCAGGTAGAGGCCGTAGGTCTTCTCGTCGACACCGCCGGAGGTGCCGCCGGTGTTCGAAGCCGTCGCGAAGGCCGGGCTTATCGGCGTGCACTTCAGCGTCGAGCAATTGTCCAGCGAGGCGATCGCCGCATTGTCGATCGCGTAGTAGTTCGACGCCGCGAAGATCTTGTTGTAGTCGACCGTGACGAAGCCGGTCGGGCCTTTCTCCAGGTAGCTCGCGAGCGCCGATTGCGGCACCAGCGATCCCTGGAAGACCTGCGCCGGGAAGCCGCTGCTGTAGCCCGTGCCGTAGCCCGGCCAGTTGGTCAGCGGATTGTTGGCGCCGACCGGCGTGGCGCTGGTCTGGCCGTTGCAGCCCACGCCATTGCCGGCGTTCGGGCCGGGCAGGTAGACGTTCGGGTTGTCGCCGCAGATCGCATTCTGCCAGCGGCCCGAATCATCGACGGCGATGATGCTGCGGAAGGCATGGTCGAACGCACCGCCGCCCTGGATCGAGAGCGCGTCGCCGCCCCACTTCACGTCGAAATGCGCGCCGTCGGTGACGGTGAAGCGCTTCTCGTCCTGAAGATTCACGCGGCCGTTGTTCCACTGGTAGTTGGCCGGGTCGTTCAGGTTGATGTTGGTCGTGATCGACGGGAAGGCCGCGCCCACGGGATTGCTGAAGTTCACGGCCACGCCGCCGGCCGGTGCCGCGCAGCCCGGTACGCCGGCATTGCCGGCGCTGGGGCAGGTGACGACGAATACGGTCGGTGAATCGCGGAAGAAGTGGCTGCGCGTCGCGTTGAGCTGCACGTCGGCCCACAGCGTGTCGTTGACCTGCCACTCGACGCCCGGGTTCAGGCTGTAGAAGTCGCCCTTCTCCCGGAACGGCCGCGCTTCCAGCGCGAACTGGGCGTTGTAGAACGTGCCGCTCTGCACCGCGCCGCCGCCGCCATTGGACAGCCCCAGCCAGTCGGGCTGCAGCACGACATTGGTCGGGATGAGCGGCTGGCTGCCGTTGCCGGCGCGGACGCCGAAGTTGATGTCGGAGCGGTTCAGGTCGTTGAACTGGCGGCCGAAGATGCCGTCCAAATAGAAGTGCATGCCGTCGATCGGGCGCCATTCCAGGCTCGCGACCGCGTTGTAGCGGTCGCGGGTGCCTTCCGAGAACATCGAGCGGCCGAGGCGCGGCAGAAGCGCGTTGGACAATTGCCCGATGGTGAGGCCCGGATTGTTGGCGAGCAGCCAGGCCTGGTCGATGGCGGTGCCGGGCGCGTAGGTCGCGCCGCCGCCGCCGGGGATCGGGATGGCGACGTTGGTCGGGATTGTGCCCGGCACGCCCCAGGACTTGGAGCCGAAGGTGCCGCAACTCGCGGCCGGCGAGCATTGCACCGGCGTGGTGGCGGATGCCGTTGTCGCGAGCGTCGGGCCGACCCAGCCGGCATTGCCGTCTTCCCAGCCCTTGACGAACACGTTGCTGTGCACGCCCGCGACGCCGATCAGGGCGCCGAAGCTGCCCCAGGTATCGGAGAGGATCAGCGCACCGCGCTCGCCCGGTTCGCTGGCCGTCGAAACGTCGGAGCCCTGCAGGTTATAGGTGAAGCGGAAGCCTTCCTTGTCGAAGGGCCGCTGGGTGCGCATGTTCACCACGCCCGCCGCGCCGCCTTCGACCTGGTCGGAGGTCGGCGACTTGGAGACCGTGAGCTGGGTGAACAGCTCGGTCGGGAACATGTTGAGGTCGACTTCGCGGTTGTTGTTGCGCGCGTCGGTCGCGCCGGTGGAGGCCACCGCGATGGCGGCGTTGTTCAGCGTGATCTTGGTGAAGCTCGTGCCCAGGCCGCGGATCGAGACGTTCACGCCTTCGCCGTCGATTTCACGGCTGATCGTGACGCCCGGAATGCGGTTCAGCGATTCGGCGATGTTGGTGTCGGGAAACTTGCCGATGTCCTCGGCGAACACCGAATCGGTGAAGTTGGTCGACGCGCGCTTGGCGTCGGTCGACGCGGTCAAGCTGGCGCGATAGCCCGTGACGGTGACCGTTTCGACCTGGTCGGCGTCCGCGGCGAAAGCCGGCGCAGTCGCCACGAAAGCCGCGCCGAGACCGGCCAGCAATGTCGTGCCCCTCAGCACGGACTTCGCACGGTTGTTCAGAATGCGAAAAGACGGACGCATGCATACCTCCCCTAGTGTTCGCAGCCCCGCCTGTATCGGACCGCTTATGCGGTCTCGTTGTTAGCGGTAGCGAACTGACGTTTCCTGTTAATCCCCTTGTTATGGTAGCGGTCCCATAACGCTGCATGTTTATTCCTCTGTGACAGTGCCGTCAAGAGGATTGCGTCGTGCTGCACTGCAAACGCGCAATGGAATTCCGCGCAGGGTGTCCAATTGGCAACGCCGCGATCATGCGTGCACGGACGGATCGGCGCGGACGTGACGGATTCATGTGGCGGCCCCTGGCATGCGCCGGCAGACAGCGCTGTCTTCCGCAGACGTCCCCGAATCAGCCGGCGCGCTTTTTGCCCCACAGGCCTTCGATCGCCTCGAGGCTGCGCTGCTTGGTCTCCGGCACGAAGCGCAGCACGAACACCGCGGCCAGCAAGCCGCCGACGCCGTACAGCCAATAGGCGAAGCCGTGATTGAACGCGGCGTTGAGCGCCGACGAGCCGTCCAGCATCGGGAAGGTCTGCGACACCACGAAATTCGCGATCCACTGCGCCGCCACGGCGATCGACATCGCCTTGCCCTTGATCGAATTGGGGAAGATCTCCGACAGCATCACCCAGGTCACCGGTCCCCAGGAGAAGGAGAACCCGATGATGTAGACCACCACCGCCGCAATCGCGACATAGGACGAGCCGCTGGTGCCGGAGGCGCCGGCCTGCACCGTGGCGCTCACCAGATGCAGGTGGAACAGCGTGCCCAGCGTCAGCATCGCCGCCGCCATGATCAGCGCGCCCCACACCAGCAAGGGCTTGCGCCCGAGCCGGTCGACCGTGGCGGTCGCCACCAGGGTGAACAGCGTCATGGTCACGCCGACGAACCAAGCGGATTCGAGATAGGCGTCGTTCTGCGAGGCGCCCATGTTCTGGAACATCTTGGGCGCGAAATAGAGCACCGCGTTGATGCCCACGACCTGCTGGAACACCGACAGCATGATGCCGACGATCAGCACGAGCCAGCCGAAACTGAGCAGCGGCCGCGTGTGCTGGGTCAGCGTCGCCTGGATCTCCTTCAGCGTGGTGTCGGGATCGCCGCCGCCCAGCCGCCGCAGCAGCGCCAGCGCCTCGGCGCCGCGATCCTTGAGCACCAGATAGCGCGGCGTCTCGGGAACCAGCAGCATGAAGACGATCAGCAGGGTTGCGGGGATCGCCGCCGAGGCCAGCATGTAGCGCCAGCCCAGATTCATCAGGAAGTCGTGATTGCCCATCGACTGGACGAACCAATTGACGAAATAGACCAGGTTGATGCCGACCACGATGGCGATTTGTTGAAACGTCACAAGAAGCCCGCGGGTCGAAGGCGGCGCGATCTCGGCGATGTACATCGGTGCCAGCATCGAGGCCATGCCGATCGCGGTGCCGCCCATCAGGCGATAGAAGATGAAGATCGGCAGCGCATGCGGCCCGGTGAAGCCCAGCGCGCCGAAGCCGAATTCGGGAAAGCCCGCGCCGATCGACGAGACGAAGAACAGCACGCCCGCGATCAGCAGGCCGGTGCGGCGTCCCAGCCCGGTCGAGACCGGCCCGGCGATCGCGGCCCCGAGCACGCAGCCCAGAAGCGCGCAGCCGATGGCGAAACCGGAAAGGAAATTCGCGCTGCTCTCCGGCAGGTGCAGGGGCGTGACGAAATTGTAGGTGATCGCATCGGTCGCGCCGGAGATCACCGCCGTGTCGTAGCCGAACAGCAGGCCGCCCAGCGTCGCCGCGACGGTCAGCATGATTACGAGGCCGTAGTTCGGCTTGGTCATGGCGTATCCCCTTGCGTTTCCTGACGGCCCGGTCTTGGCGCCGGACGTCAAATCCCTTGGCAAACCCTATTGATAGCGATACCACCGCGCAAGGGCGCGGGAATTGTTAGCGATGCTCCCCGCTCAATGCGCGCTCAATGATTATGCCGCGGCGTCTTTGCGCCGATCCGCCGGTATTTGAGCGCCGGCGCCATCACCGCGCCGCTGTCCATCTGCGTGACCGTGGCGCGGAAGATCTCCTGCCACATCGTCGCCGTCTCCGGCACCGGTGGCAGGCCTTCGGTCCGGCGGCGCGCGATCTCCGGCTCCGGCACCACCGCGTCGCAGGTCCCCTTGTTGAGGTCGATGCGGATCAGGTCGCCCGTGCGCAGCCAGGACAGCCCGCCGCCCACCGCGCTTTCCGGCGAGGCGTTGAGGATCGACGGGCTGTCCGACGTCCCCGATTGCCGCCCGTCGCCCAGCGTCGGCAGCGACGCGATCCCCTGCTTCAGCAGCGCATCGGGCGGCTGCATGTTCACCACCTCCGCCGAGCCCGGCCAGCCCACCGGGCCGGCGCCGCGGATCACCAGGATGGTGTTGCCGTCGATCCCGAGCGCCGGGTCGTTGATCCGGTGGTGATAATCGTCCGAGCCGTCGAACACGACCGCCTTGCCCTCGAACACGTTCTCGCGCCCGGGGCTGCTGAGATAGCGCTTGCGGAAATCGGCCGAGATCACGCTGGTCTTCATGATCGCGAAGTCGAACAGGTTGCCCTTCAGCACCATGAAGCCGGCGCGCTCCATCAGCGGCTTGTCATAGGGCGCGATCATCTCGCGGTCCCGGGTCTCGCGGCCCGCGATAGTCTGCGCCAGCGTCGCGCCCGTGCAGGTCAGGGCCGAACCGTCGATCCGCCCGGCCTTCAGCAACTCGCACAGGATCGCGGGCACGCCGCCGGCGCGGTGGAAGCGCTCGCCCAGATATTTGCCCGAGGGCTGCATGTTCAGCAGCAGCGGGATGTCGTGCGCCGCGTTCCAGTCCGCGACGCCGATCTCCACCTCGGCATGGCGCGCCATCGCCACGATATGCGGCTGCGCGTTGGTCGAGCCGCCGATCGCCGCGACCGTCGCGATCGCATTCGTGAAGGACGCGCGGGTCAGGATCTTCGACGGCGTCAGGTCGTCATAGGCCATGTCGACGATGCGCTTGCCGGTCTCATAGGCGATCTGGCCGCGCTCGCGATAGGGCGCCGGGATCGCCGAGCAGCCGGGCAGCGACATGCCGAGCGCCTCCGCCACCGCGTTCATCGTCGAAGCGGTCCCCATCGTGTTGCAATGTCCGGCCGACGGCGCGGAATCGCAGGCGGCCTGGAGGAACTGCTCCTCCGTGATCTCGCCCGCCGCCAGCTTGCGCCGGCTGCGCCAGATCACGGTGCCCGAGCCGACCAGCTCGCCGTCATGCCAGCCGTCCAGCATCGGTCCGCCCGACAGCACGATGGCGGGGATGTCCATCGCCGACGCCGCCATGATCGCCGCCGGCGTGGTCTTGTCGCAGCCGGTGGTCAGCACCACCGCGTCGATCGGATAGCCGTGCAGGATCTCCACCAGCGTCATGAAGGCGAGGTTGCGGTCGCCGGCCGCGGTGGGGCGGCGGCAATTCTCGAAGATCGGATGGGTGGGGAATTCGATGGGGATGCCGCCGGCGTCGCGGATGCCGTCGCGCACCCGCTTGGCGAGTTCGAGATGGTGCCGGTTGCAGGGATTGAGATCGCTGCCCGACTGCGCGATGCCGATGATCGGCCGCCCCGAGCGCAATTCCTCCGGCGTCATGCCGTAATTCATGAAGCGCTCGAGATAGAGCGCCGCCATGTCGTTGCGCCCCGGCGCCGCGAACCAGTCCAGGGAGCGGAAACGCTTGGCGGGTTTGCGCTCGGGCATGGGCCTCTCCTTTTGCCGTTCAACTGACTTGTCATGGCCCGCAAAAGCGGGCCATCCAGCTGGTGAGCCACATCTGGCGAAAGCTTGGTGGCGTCACCTGGATGGCCCGCTTTTGCGGGCCATGACAATAGGGATTACACGAGCTCGAACGCGAACAACCCGCCGGCCAGCGGCTGCTCCGCGCGCGCCTTGTCGTCCAGCCCCTTCCACGCCGTCGTGGCATAGGCCGTCTTGCCCACCAAGGCGAGCTTGGTGATGTTGGCACAGGGAAAGCGCACCGTGGACACGAGTTTTCCGTCCGGCGCATAGCGCCGCGCGGCCCAGCCGCCATAGAGCCCGAGCCACAGGCAGCCCTCCGCGTCGATCACCGAGCCGTCGGGATAGCCCGCGCCGTCCTCGATCGTCGCGAAAACGCGCTTGTTCGACAGCGCCCCGTCCGCTCCGAGATCGTAGGCGTAGACCTGCTTCTTCAGCGTGTCGGTGTGATAGAACGTCTTGCCGTCGGGGCTGGAGCACGGCCCGTTGGTGATGGCGATCCCGCCCTCGACCGCGACAGGGCCGGAGGCGTCGAGCCGGTAGAGGCTGCCCGTCGGCGCCGCCTCGCCATTGTCCATCGTGCCGAACCACAGCCGGTCCGCGGCGTCGCGCGCGCCGTCATTGATCCGGTTGCCGGGCTTGTCGGCGTCGACACGGTGCAGCAGGTCGAATGCGCTCGTCTTGGGATCGAAGCGGTAGAGGCCGCTGGTCAGGCCGACGATGAAGCCGTCGCCCTCCGGCGTCAGGAAGCCCGGGCTTTCCGGCGCGTCGAACGTCGCCTTGCCGCCCGTCGCCGGCTCGTAGCGGTGGATATGCCGCTTCTTGATGTCGACGAACCACAGCGCCTGGTCGCGCGGCACCCAGAGGGGTCCCTCGCCCAGCATCGCCTCCACGTTCCATACGCAGTCGGGTGTCATCGCCAGCCGGCGTCGATCCAATACTCGTGGCCGGTGCACATCCGGCCGTCGTCCGATGCCAGGAACAGCACCAGCGCCGCAACATTTTCAGGTTCGACGCGCGCTTTCAAGGACTGCTGGCTGACGATCTCGTTCTCGCCCTCCGGCGTGTACCATTTCATCTGGCGCGGGGTCTTGACGTTGCCGGGGACCACGGCGGTGACGCGGATATTGTCGCCGCCCAGCTCGCGGGCCAGCGCCCGCGTCATGCCCTCGATCCCGGCCTTGGCGGTCTCGTAGATGACGAGGTCGGGCAGGCCCAGATGCCAGGAGATCGAGCCGAAATTGATGATCGCGCCGCCGCCCCGCGCCTTCATGCCCGGCGCCGCCTCCTTGGCGCAGAACAGCATGTGACGCAAATTCACCGCGATCCGCTCGTCCCAATAGGCCGGCGTGATGTCGGCGAGCTTGTGGCGGTCGTCATTGCCGGCATTGTTCACCAGCACGTCGACCGGACCGGTCTCCCGGAAGAATTTGGTGACCGCGTCCAAATCGGTCAGGTCGCAGTGGCAGAACACCGGCGCGTGGTCGCAGCCGCCGAACTCCTGCTCCAGCGCATGGCTCTCGGCGTCGAGGATGTCGAGGAAATACACCTTCGCGCCCTGCCGCGCGAAGGCGGCGACGATCGCGGCGCCGATGCCGGAGCCTCCGCCCGTCACCACGACGCGCTTGCCCTTCAGGCTCGGATAGATGGCTGACGACATAGTTCCTCTTCAGACCCCTTACGCGAAGGAATAGGCGGTCTTGGTTTGGGTGTAGAATTCGATGGCGGCGAAGCCCTGCTCGCGCGCGCCATAGCTCGACTTGCGCGAGCCGCCGAACGGCACGTGATAGTCGACGCCGGCGGTCGGGAGGTTGACCATCACCATCCCGGCGCGGACGTTGCGCTGGAAATGCCGGGCATATTTGAGCGAGCCGGTGCAGATGCCCGCCGACAGGCCGAATTCGCCGGCATTGGCGACCGCGAGGGCTTCGTCGTAATCCTTCACGCGCACCACCGAGGCGACGGGACCGAACACTTCCTCGTTGTTGATGCGCATCGGCACCGTGGTGTCGGCGATCACGGCCGGGCTCATGTAGTAGCCGGGCGTGCCCAGCGTCAGCCGCGCGCCGCCACCGGTCAGGCGGCCGCCCTCCTTCACCGCGATGTCGACATAGGAGAGGTTTTGCTCGAGCTGCTGCTGGCTCACCGCCGGGCCCATCTTCGACGCCGGATCGAGCGCGTCGCCGACCTTGAGCGCCAGCGTCTTCTCCGTCAGCGCCGCGACGAATTTCTGGTAGATGCCGTCCTGCACGATGATCCGGCTCGACGCGGTGCAGCGCTGGCCCGTGGCGAAGAACGCGCCGTCCAGCGCGCACAGCACCGCGCGGTCGAAATCGGCGTCGTCGAGCACCACCAGCGGATTCTTGCCGCCCATCTCGAGCTGCACCCGCGCCTGGCGCGCCACCGCCGCCAGCGCGACCTGCCCGCCGACGCCCTGGCTGCCGGTGAAGGAGATGCCGTCGACATCCGGATGCTTGGCGATGGCGTCGCCCACCTGGCCGCGTCCGATCACCATGTTGAACACGCCCTTGGGCGCGCCGCATTCGAAGAGGATGTCGGCCATCGCCGCCGCCGTCGCGGGCGTCGGACCGGCCGGCTTGAGCACGACCGTGTTGCCGAAGGCCAGCGCCGGCGCGGTCTTCCACGCCGGAATCGCGATCGGGAAATTCCACGGCGTGATCATCCCGAACACGCCCACCGCTTCGCGGAAGGTGTTGATCTCCACGCCGGGCCGCACCGAATCCAGGTTCTGGCCATGCCGCCGCACCGCCTCGCCCGCGAAATACTTGAAGATGCGCCCGGCGCGCGTCACCTCGCCGATGCCCTCGGGCAGCGTCTTGCCTTCTTCCCGGGAAAGCAGTTTTCCGAGATCGTGGCGCCGCGCGAGGATCGTCTCGCCCACCTTGTCCAGCAGGTCGGCCCGCACTTCCGGCGACGCACCGCTCCACCCGGGAAACGCCTTGCGCGCGGCATCGACCGCCGCGTCGACTTCGGCCTTGCCGCCGTCGGGGAAGCGCGCCACCACCTCGTCGGTGTTGGACGGGTTCAGGCTCTCATGCGGCGCATCCGCCGTCACGCGCTCGCCGTCGATGAAATGGGTCAGGGTCTGCGTCATTGCAGCAGTCCTCTCTGCGCCAGGCTGCGCATCAGGTCGCCGACGCCGAAATTCCACGGCGGCGCCGCTTTCGACGTCGTCACCTTGTTCTCCAGCACGCCGAGCTTGGGAGTCGAGACGCGCACGATGTCGCCGATCTTGTGGGTGAAGCCGCGGCCGGGATGGTCGCGATCCTGGGTCGGCGCGAACAGCGTGCCGAGGAACAGCGCGAACCCGTCCGGGTACTGATGTTCGCTCATCGCCTGCTTGCACAGGTCCAGCGGATCGCGGCTGATCTCCGCCATCGTGCTGCGGCCTTCGAGCCGGTAGTTCTCCGGCCCGACGATCTCCAGCTCGATCACTGCCTGGCGCACGTCGTCCATGGTGAAATGCTCGTCGAACAGCCGGATGAACGGCCCGATGGCGCAGGAGGCGTTGTTGTCCTTGGCCTTGCCGAGCAATAGCGCGCTGCGGCCCTCGAAATCGCGCAGATTCACGTCGTTGCCCAGCGCCGCGCCCATCGCCTTGCCGTCGCGGTTGCAGACGATGACGATCTCCGGCTCGGGATTGTTCCAGTCCGAATCCGAGCGGATGCCGATGAAATCGCCCCAGCCGACCGAGGACAGCAGCGGCGCCTTGGTGAAGATCTCCGCATCCGGCCCGATCGCGACCTCGAGATATTGCGACCACAGTCCGTCGGCGATCAGCGCCGCTTTCAGCTTCACCGCCTCGGGCGACCCCGGCTTCACCGCCCGCAGGTCGGAACCGACGCGATCCTTCAACGCATTGCGGATGTCCTGTGCCTTCGACGCGTCGCCCCGCGCCCGTTCCTCGATCACCCGCTCCACCGCCGAGACCGCGAAGGTCACGCCGGCGGCTTTCACGCATTGCAGGTCGAGCGGCGCCAGCAGCCTGGCCTCGCCCTTGCCGACCCAGGCCTCAAGCAGCCCCAGATCGGTGATCTCGCCCAGATCGCGGCCGCTCGCCGAACCGGTCCAGCCGTCGAGCAGTGCCGACACGGTCGGCACGGCGCGGCTCACGTCCAGCACGCGGCCTTCGCGCAGCAGCACGGGCACCGGCCCGGCGCCCTGGTCGAGCCGGCCGACCAGCGTCGCCTCCCGCCAGTCGCGGGGCAGAAAATCAGTCATGACAGAACCTGTTCAAAGCGTCCCATCCACAGCATCCCACGGCGTCCGTTCCGACGCTTCTTGTGTTTTGGTTGCGCTACCAACACAGCAAGGGCGCCTGCCTGTCAAGGGCGTTGGGCGCGGCGAACGCGCCTGCGCAACGGGCCAAGCCCCTGCTGCAATGCACAATAGCGGACCACGGGTCGACGGTTTGTGCAAAAGGCGACCGGCCCGTCGGACCGCTGAAGCTAGCGCTCCGGCGCCAGCGCACTGACCCGGCCGGTCGATTCACGCGGCACGAGGGTGAACTCGAGCAGCTTCTGGACCGGCTCCGACTCCGCGCCCGAGCGCTTGCGGCGGATCTGCTCCAGCAGCAGCTTGACCGCCTCGCGCGCCATTTCGGCGATCGGCTGGCGCACCGTGGTGAGCGCGGGCCACACCGTCGTCGCCAGCGGCGTGTCGTCGAAGCCGGCGATGGTGAGGTCGCGCGGCACGTCCAGTCCCATGCGATGCGCGACCGCGACCGTCGCGGCCGCCATGTCGTCGTTGCTGGCGAAGATCGCGCTCGGGCGCTTGGGCCCGCGCAGCAATTTCTCCGCCGCTTCCAGGCCGGAGCGATAGGTGAAATAGCCCTGCGCCACCTGCTTGGGGTCGGGCTTGAGGCCCGCCTCCTCCATGCCCGCGACGAACCCGCGATAGCGCTGCTCGCTCGCGGTCTGGTTGGGATGGCCGGTGATGAAGGCGATATTGCGATGGCCGAGCGCCACCAGGCGCCGCGTCATCGAGCGCGCCGCCTCGAAATCGTCGATGCTGACGGCCGACATGCCCGCCGCCGGCCGTCCCGTGGCGACCACCACCGCCGGGATGTCCGCGTCGACGACCGCGCGCAACGCCTCCTCGGAATCACAGAGCGGCGGGGGCAGGATCACGCCGTCGGCGCCGGTGCGCACCAGCTTCTCGATCGCGGCGCGCTCGCTGTCGGGGCCGTCGCACTTCTCGATCACCAGCTGGCAGCCGCTGAGCGAGGACTGCTCCAGGCTGCCGACCAGGAATTCGCTCAGATAGGCGGCGGACGGGTTCGAGTAGAGCAGGCCCACCCGCACCGCGCTGGCGCTGGCCAGGCTGCGGGCCGCGAGATTGGGCGAATAATGCAGCGTCTTGATCGAGGCCGCGACCTTCACGCGGGTCGATTCGCGCACATTGCTCTCGCCGTTGACCACGCGGCTGACCGTCATCGGCGAGACGCCGGCATGGCGCGCCACTTCGTGAATGGTCACGACGTTATTGCCGCGGCGGCCGCTCTTCTGGGCCAAACTTTCACTCTCCGGTTGAGGCGGGACCCTCCCCTACCAGACAATCCCGCCCGGGCAAAGTATCCCCGGACGGCGGCACGGTTGCAGTTCGGATTTTCAGGCGCGGATTGGAGCTATTGCTTGCGCGCGCGATGGCGCAAGCCCATCCATATGACGAAATAGGCGCAGCCCAAGCTGGTTGTCATCGAGATGGATATGGCGGTAGCACGTCCGGCGTGAGCCATTGCGCGGATGAGGTAATGGGAAAGAAGACTGGCGTCATAGGCCGCCCCGGATAGGAGGACCACGGCAATGAGAACGGCCAGAAGGGCAAACCCTACGCGGTGCATGAGGATCGTCCCCGCTTTACGCGGCGTGGATTTAGCATATTGCGATACATAAAACCACGCCCAAGGGACCCCAGGACCGCTAGCGTCCTGCCGATGCCCGGGCGGCAGTTACCCAGCCAGGACTGACGGCGCCCGGACGGCGGCATCGCTACGCGCCGCAAACGGAAAAGGCCGGCCGGGATTGCGCCCGGCCGGCCTGATTTCCACCGGCCGCCTAGTAGCGCGCGGTCAGCGAGACCTGGAAGATCCGCGGCGAGCCCAGATAAGCATAGGGGAAGGTGGTGCAGCCGCTGGTCGTCGGCGCCACCGGCGTCCAGCAGGTCTGGGTGCCGAGGCTCGTGAAGTAGTGCTTGTTCAGCACGTTGTCGACGTTGAAGCGGATGGAGGAATTGTCCCAGCCGATCGCGTCGAGGTCGTAGGTGATGTCGGCATTGACCGTGAAATAATCCGGAACGAAGGCGTTGTTGTCTTCGGTCTGGTTGCGCTTGCCGACATACTTGCCTTCGAGACCCAGGCGCAGGTCCGGCATGGCCGCGAACTGGGCCCGGCCCGAGAAGGTCCATTTCGGCGTCTCGGAAAGCTGCTTGTTCAGAGTCGGCACGGAGCCGCCGCCCACCGGGATGTTGCCGGTGATGCGGGCGCGGTCGTAGCCGCCATTGGCGTAGAAGCTGAGCTGGTCGGTCGCGAACCAGTTCGCCTCCATGTCGAAGCCCCAGAAGTTCACGCCTGAGACGTTGTGGTCGAAATAGGTGTTGGTGTCCGGGTCGAACGAGCTGACGATCCGGTTGCGCACCTGCGAGTTCCAATAGACCAGCGAGGCCTGCAGGTCGCTCGTCAGGTAGCGATAGCCCGCCTGATAGGTCGTCGAGGTCTCCGGCTTCGTGCTGGTGAAGGTGGTGTAGTGCGTGCACGGATTGGAGTTGGAGGTGCAGACGCTCTGGTACAGGTTGTCGGTGCGCGGCGCCGCGATTTCCTGGGTGTAGGACGCGAAGAACTGATGCTCGTCGCCGAACGGCAGATAGCTCAGTCCCAGATGCGGCAGGAAGCGGTTGTAGCGCCGCACCGTGTGACCCGGCGCCGTATAGCCGGCCGCGTTGCCGCCGGCGAAGAAGTACCGGTTGCTGGCCGCGTCGAACGAAGTCGGCGTCTGGTTGGTGCAGTATGCGGTCGAGGAGCCGGCCTGCTCGTAGCAGTACTGGTTGAGGTCGCGCTCGAGGAACGGCAGGCGGAAGCCGAGCGAGGCGCGCACCGCGCCGTCGAAATACTTGCCTTCATAGTCGAAGGCCGCCTGGTTCATGATCGCCTTGGACTTGCGATCGCGATAGCGCAGCGGCGTGCCGTCCGCGTCGAGCACCTCATGGGCCTTGTCCTTGAGACCCGCGAAGGGATCGTAGGGACCGTTGACCGGATCGAAGTACGACGTCGTGCCCGTCTGGCGGTGCAGGCCGTAATCCAGCGTGTAGGCGGCCTGGACGGTGTTGTTGTCGTCGAACTCGTAGATCAGCGACATGTTGAAGCCCCAGCGGCGGGTATTCGTCGTGCTGGGCTGGTAGAGCTCGACCGTGTCCATCACGTCGCCGTCGCCGTTCAGGTCGCAGCCGCGGCCCGCGAGGCAGGTATAAGGCGTCGTGGTGGTGCCCGCGCCGGCGATCGTCGTGTTGCCGATGAGCTGGCCGCCATTCTCCTTGAACGAGAACGCGCCGCCGCCATTCGCCAGCACATATTGCACGTTGGCGTCGGCCGTCAGCGTCAGGGCATCGGCGAGATGCCACAGCGACTGCATGCGGATATTGCCGGTGTCCGACGGATTGATCTTCACCTTGTAGAAGTTGCCGCAGGTGGTCATCGTGTTGTCCGCGGTGCCGGCGACCGGCGCGGTATAGGCGCAGCTCGTCATGTAGTCGCGGTCCCAGCCCGTGCCGCTGAAGCTGGTCGAGGTGTTCAGCGGGTTGGCGATATAGCCGCCATCCGGTCCCTTGATGAGGTCGGCCGTCGCCGCGAGGCCGCTCGGCGGCACCGTCGTCGATCCCGTGAAGCCCGTGGTGTTGGGCACATAGTCTTCGGCGTAATAGGAATTGTTGCGGTTGCTGTTCCAGTGGCCGGCCAGCGTGATCCAGCCGAGATCGCCGAAGTCCTGCTCGAACTTGACGTTGCCCTGCCACTTCTTGAGGTCGCCCGGACCCTTGAACTTGTCGTAGTCCTGCCAGGAGAGCGAGGCGAACGCCTTGGTGTCCCACGGACCGAACGTGCCGGAATCGATGCGGCCGAAATAGCGCTGGTCGCTGAACGAGCCGCCGGTGAGCACGGCTTCGGCACCGAAATTCTCATGCGGATGGTCGGAGATGATGGCGATGACGCCGCCGGTGGCCGCCGCCGTCGGGCTGTCGACGTCGGTCGAGCCCTGGTTGGCGCTGATGCGGTCGACCACTTCGGGATCGAGCTGCTGGTTGGTGTAGACGGCGTAGTTGCCCGTGTCGTTCAGCGGCATGCCGTCGAGCGTCAGCGAGATGTGGTTGCCGTCCTGGCCGTGCATGCGGATGTTGCCGCCGCTCGAGCCATAGGGATCGTTGTTGGTGAAGTTCACGCCCGGCATGTAGTTGAGCGACTGGAACACCGTCTGGCCGGCGGTCTGCGTCTGCAGGAACTCGCTGGTGATCGTCGAACGCTCCTTGGCGATCGGCGCGGCGTTCATCAGCCCGTTGGTCTGAGTCCGTTCGCTGGTGACGACGACGGTCTCGACCTCCTGTGTGCCGGTCGATTGGGCCTGCGCGGCGATCGACAGCAGCGGTGCGGCCAGGGTGAGCGCACTGGCGCCCAGCATCAGCGATTTCAGGTTACGCGTCTTCATTCTAGATCCCCTCAAAATTTCGACAAAGCGGCTCCACGCCGCACACGGCATCTCTGCCGTCCGGAAGCTTCGACGTTCGGTTTCCTGGTCCCCCAGCATGTCGCGACGCGGTTCTGCATGGAACGCGCGCTCGCATGCGTTCAACACGCGCAATGTATTTCGCGTCATTTACAGATTTACGTTACGCGCTTTTCAGATTTGCAACGCGGCGCGCGACGCGCCGCCAACGGCGCGGAAAATCCGCGGCGCGAAAAAAAATCTCGCGACTGTGTCCGGTTCTGAAAAATGTCATCGGCGTTTCGCGCAACCATCACGCGGCGTGAACGCAGTCCGTGACGCCTGTTGCTAGTCCTCGAAGGAGGAGAAGAATCGCAGCAGCAGACGCTCGACCCGTGCGTAAGCCTTCGCCGCCTCGCTCAGCGTCTCATGATGGGTCAAGGGCACTGCCGACAAGCCGGCTGCGAGATTCGTGATGAGCGACAGCGCCGCGACCTTCATGCCGGCATGCACCGCGACGAGGCATTCGGGCACGGTCGACATGCCGACCGCGTCGGCGCCGAGCGCCGCGAACATCCGGATCTCGGCCGGCGTCTCGAAGCTCGGTCCCAGCACATGGACATAGATGCCTTGCGTCACCGCGACATCCGCGTCGCGCGCCGCCTGCGCCAGCCGCACGCGCAGCTCCGGGTCATAGGCATGCGACATGTCGGGGAAGCGCGGCCCGAAGCTGTCGTCGTTCGGCCCGACCAGCGGATTGCGGCCGGAGAAATTGATGTGGTCCTCGACGATCATCAGCGTGCCCGCCGGCAGATCGGGTCTCAATCCGCCCGCCGCATTGGTGAGGATCAGCCGCTCGGCGCCGAGCCGGCGCAGGATGCGCACCGGCACCGCCAGCGCCTGCGCCGGATGGCCTTCATAGCCATGCAGCCGCCCCTGCATGCATACGAGCGGATGTCCGCCCACCGTACCGATGCGCAGCCGTCCCTCATGCCCCGCGACGGTCGGCACCGGGAAACCGGGGATGTCGCCATAGGGAATGTCGACCGCGTCCGCCATCGTGTCGGCGAAAGGCCCCAGCCCGCTGCCCAGCACCAGCGCGGTCTTGGGAAACGCCTCGCCGAGAACGGCCTTCACCGCGGCGACGCCGCGCTCGATCTCCGTCATGGGCTCGTCCCTCGCTTTCCAACAACACACTCTGTCACGGCCCGCGAATGCGGGCCATCCAGGTGACGCGCACTTCGCCGTTTCGGAATTGTGCTTGACCAGCCGGATGGTCCGCTGTTGCCGGCCATGCAAATACATTTCCGTCCGCCGGAGGAAATCTGTAGTCTGGGCGGCATCCTCCAGGACCGTCCCTTTGCGCGCGATCATCGGTGTTCTCGACTCCTTCGGCCTCGGCTCCGCACCCGATGCCGGACGTTTCGGCGACCAAGGCGCCAACACCTTCGGACATATCGCCAAAGCCTGCGCCGAAGGCCTGCCGCGCAAGGACGGCCGCCGCGGTCCGCTCGACATCCCGAACTTTCTCGACCTCGGTCTGGGCGAGGCGGCGAAGGCGGCCGATCCGCGCGTCGCCTTCGCCGCGCCGGCCCGGATCACGGGGCGCTACGGCTACGCCGCGGAACTGGGCCGCGGCAAGGACACGCCGAGCGGTCACTGGGAGATGATGGGCCTGCCGGTCGACTATGATTGGGGTTTCTTCCCGCGCACCGTGCCGACCTTCCCCGCCGCGCTCACCGCGGCCTTCATCGCGCATACCGGCGTGCCGGGCATCCTGGGCGATTGCCATGCCTCGGGAACCGAGATCCTCGACCGGCTCGGCGAGGAGCATATCCGCACCGGCAAGCCGATCGTCTACACCTCGGCGGATTCGGTCTACCAGGTCGCGGCGCATGAGACGCATTTCGGCTTGCAACGGCTCTACGATTGCTGTCACGTCGCGCGCGAACTGGTCGACAAATACAATATCGGCCGCGTCATCGCGCGGCCCTTTGTCGGCGAGACCGCCGGTGCCTTCACGCGCACCGGCAACCGGCACGACTACGCGATGCCGCCGCACGCGCCGACCCTGCTCGACCGCTATGCCGCGACCGGCCGCCCGACCTACGGCATCGGCAAGATCTCCGACATCTTCGCCGCCAGGGGCATCACGAACTACGTCAAGGCCTTCACCAATGACGAGGTGTTCGACGCCACGCTCGACCTCGTGAAGAACGGCCCCGCCGACGCGATCATCTTCGCCAATTTCGTCGATTTCGATACGCTCTACGGCCATCGCCGCGACGTCGCGGGCTATGCCGCCGCGCTCGAAGCCTTCGACAGGCGCATCCCCGAGCTGCGGGCCGCGCTGCGGCCGGACGATCTGGCGATCCTCTCCGCCGATCACGGCTGCGACCCGACCTGGCCGGGCACCGACCACACCCGCGAATTCGTTCCCGTGATCGCCTTCGGTCCCAAGGTCGCGCCCGGCGCCATCGGCCAGCGCGACACCTTCGCCGATATCGGCCAGTCAGTGGCGAGCCATCTGGGCATGGACGCGCTGCCGGTGGGTACGTCGTTCCTATAACCGCCCCGCCGCTGTCATCCCCGGCGAGGTGCGCGTAGCGCACCGAGGGAAGGGGATCCAGGCGTCGAAGCCTGTTCGGTGTGGAGAATTTGCGCGGTGCTCTTCTTTCCTCGCCGCCCAGGTGTTGACACCTGGGTCCCCTTCCCTTCGCGCTCGCTACGCTCGCACTCAGCCGGGGATGACAATGAGTGCTTCACCCGCCCCCCACTCTGCTCTAGAAAACAAAATGCCCACCGCCTCCCACGGCCCCCGCGCCGGCAATGTCCCCGCCACCGAACTGACGCACTGCCGCAATGTGGACGACGCGGTCGAACGCCTGGTCGATCTCTACGACACCGCCATCGCGCAGATCGAGACCAATTTCGAGGCCTTCGCGCGGGGCGAGCACAAGCCCGCGAAGAATTCGGTCTACCCCTATCTCGGCGTCGAGGTCAGCTCGGTGCCGCGCTCCACCCCGCTCGCCTTCGGCAAGGTGGCGCGGCCGGGCTTCTACGGCACCACCGTCACCAATCCGCGCCTGTTCCGCGGCTACCTCACCGAGCAGCTCACCCTGCTGGCGCAGAATTGCGAAGCCGACATCTATGTCGGCAAGAGCCACAGCCCGATCCCCCTGACCTTTGCGGTCGAGCGCGCCGCTTCGGCGATGTCGGCCGAGCAGCGTCTCGAACTGGCGCGGCACTTCCCGCTGCCCCGCCTCGACGCGGCGCACGACACGGTGGTCGATGGCGGCCGCTGGACCGGCCGCGAGACCGGGCCGCTGGCGCTGTTCTCCGCCGAGCGCGTCGACTATTCGCTGCATCGGCTGCGCCACTACACCGGCACCGATCCGGCCAGCTTCCAGAGCTTCGTGCTCTTCACCAACTACCAGCGCTATATCGACGAGTTCGTCGCCTATGGCCTCGCCGAGATCGAGGCCGGCCGCGCGGTCCGCTTCATCGAGCCCGGCAACCGGATCACCGAGCGCGGCCGGGAGCCGACCGCCCCACCGCTCGCCAAGCTGCCGCAGATGCCCGCCTATCACCTGGTGCAGCCGAACGGCGAAGGCATCACGCTGATCAATATCGGCGTCGGCCCGTCCAACGCCAAGACCGTGACCGACCATCTCGCCGTGCTGCGGCCGCATGTCTGGCTGATGGTCGGCCATTGCGGCGGCCTGCGCGCCAGCCAGCGGCTGGGCGACTACGTCCTCGCCAACGCCTATCTGCGCGACGACCATGTGCTCGACCAGGTCCTGCCGCTCGCCATCCCGGTGCCCACCATCGCCGAGGTGCAGCTCGCCCTGGCCCAGGCCGTGACCGCCGTCACCGGCCTCAAGGGCAAGGAGCTCAAGGAGCGCCTGCGCACCGGCACCGTGGTGACGACCGACGACCGCAATTGGGAGCTGCGCTTCGACGAGCTCGCGATGCGCTTCAACCAGAGCCGCGCCATCGCCATCGACATGGAATCGGCGACCATCGCGGCCAACGGCTACCGCTTCCGCGTGCCCTACGGCACCCTGCTCTGCGTCTCCGACCGCCCGCTGCACGGCGAGATCAAGCTCCCCGGCATGGCCGACGCGTTCTACGAGGAGCGCGTGAGCCAGCACCTGCAGATCGGCATCAAGGCGCTGGAATTCATGCGCGAGGAAGCCAGGGCGGGGACGCTTCACTCCCGCAAACTGCGCAGCTTCACCGAGCCGGCGTTTCGCTAGAGCGGATCACCGTTTCACGGAATCGGTGATCCGCTCTAAGGTATGGGTTGGTCGCAATTCCCGGCGGAAAACCGCCTCGCACTTTTCCTGGAATTGCTCCAGGGCGCTACGGTCTTTCCCGCCCCCTTTGTCATCCCCGGCGAGCCGTGCGCAGCACGGCGAGGGAAGGGGACCCAGGTGGCTACCACCGTCACGGTGTTTCCGACCTGGGTCCCCTTCCCTCGCACTCGCCGACGCTCGTGCTCGCCGGGGATGACAAGGGTGTTATGCGCCCGCATACGCATCCACCGCCGCAAGATGCACCGCGATCTCCGCCTCGCTCAGGAACGATCCCAGGAAGCTGCTCTTCGCCAGCGTCACGATCTCGTCCCGCGTCAGGTCGAGCGCCTCCGCCACCGCCGTGTAATTGTCGTTCAGATAGCCGCCGAAATACGCCGGATCGTCCGAGTTCACCGTCGCGCGCAGCCCCGCCTGCAGCATGCGGCGCAGCGGATGTTCCCTCAGGTCCTTCACCACGCGAAGCTTCAGGTTCGACAGCGGACACACCGTCAGCGTCATCCGCGCCGCCGCCAGCCGCGCCACCAGCGCCGCATCCTCCAGCGACCGGTTGCCGTGGTCCAGCCGGTCGACCTGCAGCACGTCGAGCGCCTCATAGACATAATCCGGCGGCCCCTCCTCGCCGGCATGCGCTACCAGCTTCAGCCCGCGTTCGCGTGCCGCACGGAACACCCGCGCGAACTTCGCCGGTGGATGGCCGAGCTCCGACGAGTCCAGCCCGACGCCCGCGATGCGGTCCAGGTAAGGCTCCGCGGCCTTCAGCGTCGCGAAGGCATCGTCCTCGTCGAGATGGCGCAGGAAGCACAGGATCAGCTTCGAGCTGATGCCCGCATTGGCCATCGCGCCGAGGAAGCCGTCGGCGACGACGGAAAACGGAATGCCCCGCGCCGTGTGCGTTTGGGGATCGAAGAACATCTCGACATGCCGCGCGCCATCGGCCCGCGCCCGCGCGAGATATGCCGAAGCGAGATCGGCGAAATCCTCCTCCGTCTGCAGCACCGCGGCGCCCTGGTAATAGATGTCGAGGAAATCCTGCAGGTTCGAGAAGCTGTAAGCGGCGCGGACCTCTTCGACGCTCCGGAACGGGATCGCGACCTTGTTGCGCCGCGCCAGCGCGAACATCAGCGCAGGCTCGAGACTGCCCTCGATATGCATGTGCAGCTCGGCCTTGGGCAGGCCGGCGATGAAGGCGGCGCGGTTCGTCATGCGCCCTGTTATGGCGCCCCGCGCGAAAAGTCGAGCGCTCAGCGCGGCGCCGCGATCCGCGCGGTCACGACCGGCCGCGCCCCCGGCTCGGGATCGTCGATATGGAGGATGCGGCCCAGCACCGCGACCGCGTTGGCCGCCGCCGCTTCGTCGGCCGCATGGACCAGCGCCAGCGTGTCGCCCGCGCTCACCTTCGCGCCCGCCTGCACGAAGCGCGAAAAACCGACCGCGAGGTCGAGCATATCCGTCGTCCGGCGCCGCCCGCCGCCCAGGTCGATCAGTTCCACCCCGATGCTGCGCGCATTCATCCCCGCGACAAAGCCGGTGCGCCGCGCGATCACCGGCTTCACCACCGGCGCCGCGGGCAGATAGGCGTCGGCGCGCTCGACGAAATCCGCCGGGCCGCCCAGCGCCGCCACCATGCGCGCGAAGACCTCGACGGCGCGCCCGCTGTCCACTGCCTGCTGTGCCTCGTCGCGCCCCTCGTCCAGGTTCGGCACCAAGCCGCCGAGCAGCAGCATCTCCGCTGCCAGCGCGAGCGTGACCGCGTGCAGCCGCGCGTCGCGCGCGCCCTTGGCCGTGAGATAATCGAGCGCCTCGCGCATCTCCAGCGCATGTCCCACCGTGGTGCCCAAGACCGAATCCATGTCGGTGATCAGCGCGGTGACCGGCAGCCCCGCGCCCTGTCCAATGGAAACGAGCGTCTCCGCCAGCGCACGCGCATCGTCCGCCTTCGCCATGAAGGCGCCCGAGCCGGTCTTCACGTCCATCGTCAGCCCGCTCAGCCCCGCCGCCAGCTTCTTCGACAGGATCGAGGCCGCGATCAGCGGGATGGATTCCACCGTCGCGGTCACGTCGCGCACCGCATAGAGCCGCCGGTCGGCCGGCGCCAGGTCGGCAGTCTGCCCGATGATGGCGCAGCCGACCTGCCGCACGACGCGCTGGAAGGTCTCGATGTCGGGATCGCACACATAGCCGGGGATCGCGCCCATCTTGTCCAGCGTGCCGCCGGTGTGGCCGAGGCCGCGCCCCGAGATCATCGGCACCACGCCGCCGCAGGCCGCGACGATCGGCGCCAGCATCAGGCTCACCTTGTCGCCCACCCCGCCCGTCGAATGCTTGTCGAGCACCGGCCCGCCGAGCTCGTGCTCGCCCCAGTCCAGCACCCGTCCCGAGCGCGTCATGGCGCGGGTGAAGGCGACGCGCTCGGCGCCGTTCATGCCCTGGAAATAGACCGCCATCGCGAAGGCCGCGACCTGGGCCTCGCTGAAGCCGCCGTCGGTGATGCCCTTCACCGCGAAGACCAGCTCGTCCTCGGTCAGGGCATGACCGTCACGCTTCTTGCGGATGAGTTCTTGCGGGAGCACGGCGGTGCGCTACACCTTCGTCGGATCGAAGTCGAACGCCGCCGGCAGCAGGGCGCCCACCGTCATCACCATCACGTCCTGCTTGAGATTGGCGCAGATCACTTCCGTCGCGCCGCCGAACTCGCCCAGCACCTGGCGGCACATCCCGCACGGCGTGATCGGCCCCGGCAGGTCGCCCACCACCGCGATCGCTTTGAATTTGCGGTGCCCCGCCGCAACGGCCTGGAACACCGCATTGCGCTCGGCGCAGATCGTGGCGCCATAGGACAGGTTCTCGACATTGCAGCCCTGGAACACCGTGCCATCCGCGGTCTCCAGCGCCGCGCCGACCAGGAAATGGGAATAGGGCGCATAAGCCCGCTGCCGCGCCGCGATGGCCGCGTCGATGAGCGCCTGCTGCGCCGGCGTCGCATTGGTGGCCGCGCTCGCGTCCGCGGCACTCGCCAGCAGCGTGCCGCCCGCAACCGCCGCCAGCACGGTATCCCGACGCGTGATGTCCATGGTGTGCTCCTAGAGTCTGCACTCAGCAAAAACAGGTGTCATGGCCCGCGAATGCGGGCCACCCAGTTGGGTTCTGCAAAATGCCCTTTATCTTACAAGATCCGATAGACACCATTTCGCAGGATTTTTGAGCCCCACCCCTAAGCGCCGTAGGGAATCCAGATATTCTTCACCTGCGTCGCCTGCCGCAGGACATGCCGCCCCTCGCCGTCGCGATCGTCGAACCAGGCGATGGCCTCGCCGGTCCAGGTCCGCTTGAGGTCGCCGGCCGATGCCGCCTCGACCGCCCGCGCCCCATCCGCGCCGCCGAAATACCACACCGCCTCGACATTGCCGTGCTCGGCCAGCGTCTGCGCCAGAGCATCGCACGCTCCCGTGACGATATTCACCACGCCCGCCGGCACATCCGAGGTTTCGAGCACCTGGTAGAAATCCGTCGCCGCCAGCGGATGGCGTTCCGACGGCACCATCACCACCCGGTTGCCCATCGCGATGGCGGGCGCCATCAAGGATATGAATGCGAGCAGCGGCGCTTCGTCCGGACAGGCGATGCCGATCGTCCCGACCGCCTCGTGCATCGCCAGCACCACGCCGCGCAGCGGCGGATCGTGGATCGCGCCGTCGAACTTGTCGGCCCAGGCCGCATAGGTGAACAGGCGCCGGATCGACGCCGCGACCTCGCGCGCGCCCGACACGCCGGTCATCTGCGTCAGCCGCTTGGCGAACTCGTCGGCCCGCGCCGACAGGTTCTCGGCGCAGTAATAGAGTATCTGCGCCCGCGCGTGACCGCTGGTCGCCGCCCAGCTTTCCGCTTTCGCCGCCGCCTCGACCGCGTTGCGGATGTCCTTGCGGTTGCCCTCGCCGACCAGGCCGATCTGCTTGCCCGCGGGCGACAGCACCGCGCGGCTGTAGCCGCCGTCAGGCCGCGCCTGCTTGCCGCCGATGAACAGCTTGGCCGTGCGGTCGATGGGCGCGGGCAGCGCTTCCTTCGCAACGACCGCTTTCGCCGCCTTCTGCGGCCTCGCGAGCGACACGCGCTTGAGATATTCGAACATTCCCTCGCGCCCGCCCTCGCGCCCGAAGCCGGATTCGCGATAGCCGCCGAACCCCGCCGCGGCGTCGAACTGGTTGGTGCAGTTCACCCACACCACGCCCGCCTTCACCTTGGGCGCGAGGTCGAGCGCGACATTGATGTTCTCCGACCAGATGCTCGCCGCCAGGCCATAGCGCGTGTTGTTGGCGAGTTGCACCGCTTCGGCCGGCGTGCGGAAGCTCATCGCCACCAGCACCGGCCCGAAGATCTCCACCTGCGCCACCGTGGAAGCCGCCTCGACGCCACTCAGCAGCGTCGGCGGATAGAAGCAGCCCTCCGGACAGCCTTTCGGCTGGAACAGCGTCGCGCCTTCGTCCACGCCCTTGCGCACCAGCGCCTCGATCTGCGCCCGCTGCTTGGGCGAGACGATGGCGCCGATGTCGGTGTTCTTGTCGAGCGGATCGCCGACGCGCAGCGTCTCCATCCGCGCCCGCAGCTTGGCGTAAAGCGTCTCGGCGACGCTCTCCTGCACCAGAAGCCGCGAGCCGGCGCAGCACACCTGGCCCTGGTTGAACCAGATCGCATCCACCGCGCCTTCGACGGCCGCATCCAGGTCGGCGTCCTCGAACACGATGAACGGCGACTTGCCGCCCAGCTCCAGCGTGAGCCTCTTGCCCGAACCCGCGGTCGCGGCGCGGATCAGCCGCCCCACCTCGGTCGAGCCGGTGAATGCCACCTTGTCGATGCCGGGATGCTCGACCAGCGCCTGGCCGGTCTCGCCCGCGCCGGTGACGATGTTCACCACGCCCCGGGGCAGCCCCGCCTCCTCGCAGATCTCGGCGAACAGCAGCGCCGTGAGAGATGTGTCTTCCGCCGGCTTCAGCACCACCGTGTTTCCCGCCGCCAGCGCCGGCGCGATCTTCCACGCCAGCATCAGCAGCGGAAAATTCCACGGGATCACCTGCCCCACCACGCCGAGCGGCGCGTAGCCCGCGAACTCGCTCTCGATCAGCTGCGCCCAGCCGGCGTGATGATAGAAATGCCGGACCACCAGCGGCACGTCGATGTCGCGGCTCTCGCGGATCGGCTTGCCGTTGTCCATCGTCTCCAGCACTGCGAACAGCCGCGCATGCTTCTGCACCAGCCGCGCCAGGGCATAGAGAAAGCGCGCCCGTCCATGCCCGCCGAGCTTCGCCCAGCCGGGCTGCGCCGCCCGTGCCGCCGCCACCGCGGCATCGACATCCGCCGCCGACGCGTCGCCCACGCGGCCCAGCGTCTTGCCGGTCGCGGGATTGACCGAGTCGAAATGCGCCGCCGCCGTAACCCAGGCGCCGCCGATGAAGAGCTTGAACCCGCCTTCATGCCGCTTGAGCCAGGCCTCGGCGGCCGCGGACGCCTCCGGCGCCGTGCCGTAGTCCATCGTCTCGAAAGCGCTGCGGACGTTCACGGTCAACCCATCGGATGGCGGTGCGCGGCCGAATAGCGGCCGGTGACGAAATGCTCGAGCTGGCGCTCGATGTCGGTCAGCAGGCTCGACGCACCGAGGCGGAAGAGATCGGGTTGCAGCCAGGGCAGTCCCAGCTCCTCCTTCATCACGATCTGGTAGTTCAGCGCGTCCTTCGCGGTGGAGATGCCGCCCGCCGGCTTGAAGCCGATGCGGACGCCGGTCATCTCGCGATAGGCCCGGATCATCCGCGTCATTACCAGCGCGAAGGGCAGCGTCGCATTCACCGGCTCCTTGCCGGTGGAGGTCTTGATGAAATCGGCGCCCGCCATCATGCAGGCCATCGAGGCGCGCGCGACATGGCTCAGCGTCCCCAGATCGCCGGCGCCGATGATCGCCTTCACATGCGCCGGACCGCAGGCGGCCCGGAACGCCGTCATCTCGTCATAGACCGCGCGATAGTTTCCCGTGAGCACATGACCGCGGTCGATCACGATGTCGATCTCGCGCGCCCCCGCCGCGACCGACATCTCGATCTCCTGCAGCCGCAGCTTCAAGGGCGTGAGCCCGGCCGGGAATCCCGTCGACACCGCGGCGACCGGAATCCCCGTGCCCGCCAGCGCCCGGACCGCCGTCTCCACCATATTGTGATAGACGCAGACCGCACCGGTCGTGATCGCATCCCTGCCCATCGCATCGAGCAGGTCCTGCCGCACCGGCCGCCGCGCCTTGGCGCAAAGCCGCTGCACCCGCCCCGGCGTGTCGTCGCCCGCCAGCGTCGTGAGGTCGATGCAGGTCACGGCCTTGAGCAGCCACGCCGCCTGCCATTCCTTCTTGACCGAACGCCGCGCCGGCAGCGTCGCGACCCGCCGCTCCGCCGCCGAACGGTTCACCCGCAGCGAGTCGATGACGTCGGCATCGAACGCGATGCCCGGATTGCGGGCATGCCTATCCAGCGCCAAATGGGCATTGCCGCGGAGCGAACCGCGCGAAATGATCGGTTGGATGTTGGACATCGCGCGAAACTTTCACGCCCCTTCCCGCCAGTCAAGGACGGCACGATTGCGATTGCGCAGGCTCGACGGCCGCTTCGCTTTTCGTCGTTTTTTGTCGCGGACCGCGAACATTGCGCCGGAGCCGTGCCGTTTAATATGCTTGCGCCTTCACCAAGCTCATGAGGGGGCAAGAATGCTTATCGGCGTAAAGACTTGGCTGCGCGCAGCGTTCATCGTGGCGGCCGTGCCACTGTTCGCGGCCTGTGCCAGCGGACCGACATATGATGCGCTGCATGCGAGCGAACCGGCGGTGAGCGCCGAATCCGCCCGTATCTATTTCTACCGGCTTTCGACGATGGTGGGTTCCGCCATCCAGCCGTCCGTCAAGATCGACGGGGTCGCGGTCGGCTCCGCCAAGCCCGGCGGATATTTCTATGTCGATCGTCCCGCCGGCACATACGAAGTCAGCACCACGACCGAAACCAAGGAATCGATCAGCGTGGCGATCAAGAGCGGCGAGGTGCGCTATGTGCGGCTCGACATCCAGATGGGACTGCTGGTCGGCCATGTCGCGCCGTCGCTGATCTGGCCCGACCAGGCGATCGCGGAGATCAAGGGCTGTCACTATATCGGCGATCCGCAAAAGCCGTAGAGCAGGGCGCGATCTCAAAGGGCGGGTCGGGCGGGGCAATCCGCCCGGCCTTTTTTACTTCGTCCCGAACATCCGGTCGCCCGCGTCGCCCAGGCCCGGCACGATGTAGCCGTGCGCGTTGAGGTGGCTGTCGATCGCCGCGGTCCAGATCGGCACATCCGGGTGGCGCGCCTGGAACGTGGCGATCCCTTCGGGGGCGCAGAGCAGCGTCATCAGCCGGATGCGCCTCGCCCCCGCCGCCTTCAGCCGCGTCACCGCCGCGCTCACCGAATTGCCGGTCGCCAGCATCGGGTCCATCACGATCACCAGCCGTTCGGCGATGTCCTCCGGCGCCTTGAAGTAATACTCGACCGGCTCCAGCGTCGCGTGATCGCGATAGAGTCCGATATGCGCGACGCGCGCCGACGGCACCAGGCTCAGCATCCCTTCGAGGAATCCGGTGCCGGCGCGCAGGATCGGCGCGAAGACCAGCTTCTTGCCCGCCAGCGCCGGCGCCCGCATCGCCGCCACCGGCGTCTCGATCTCGACCGTCTCGACCGCCAGGTCGCGCGTGACCTCATAGCAGATCAGCATGCCGATCTCGTTGAGCAGTTCGCGGAAATCCTTCGTGCCGGTGCGCTTGTCGCGCATCCGCGTCAGCTTGTGCTGGATCAGCGGATGATCGAGGACCGTCAGACCCGCCATGGCGCGCTCCCTATTCCGTCTCCGCCCCGCCGATCGGGTCGACCTCCTGCGGATCGCCGTCCTTGGCGTCCCAGGGGAAGATGACCCACGAATTCTGCGGCGCCTGCAGCAGCCGCATGTCGACCTCGGCCTCGCCCTCCGGCTTGGAATAGATCGCGGCGTAGAGCGCATTGGGCCACAGCTTGCGCAGCTCGCGGAAGGTGCCGCCGGTGTCGACCAGGTCGTCGAGCACGATCATGTTCTCGCCGCCGTTGCGGATCTTCGCGACGATGTCGGGATGCAGCGGCTTGATGATCTGCGCCCCGCTCACCTGCTTCTCGCCGCGATAGGACGACACGCCGATGCTCTCGATGTTCTCGCGGATGTTGAGCTCGCGCGCCAGCACCGCGGCGAAGGGCAGGCCGCCGCGCGAGACGCCGACCACGATCTCGATCTTGCGCCCGGCGGTCATCACGTCGTGCACCCACCAGGCGAGCTCGCGCATCTGGCGATGGATCTCGTTCCAGCTCACCCGCACATACAGGCGCCGCTTGTTTTCCAGCCGCATGAAAGTCCTCCGTCGAAAGGACTATCGCCGCCTTCGCCGCGCTTGGGAACGGCCCGGCACGGCTCTATGCACAGCAGGACCCTTCGCCGCAGGGTGGTCTAAGGTCTGTACCCAATTGGCGTCAACCTAATCAACAACTTGTCATGGCCTGCGAATGCGGGCCACCCAGTTGGGTTCTGCAAGATGCCGGTTATCTTGTGGCGCCTGAGAAAGCATTGCTGGATTTCGCCGCAGGCGGCGTCGAAGGGCGCGGGCCATGACATCTGTTTTTTATTGAGTCCGGACCCTAGGACGTTCCGTCGCCCGGCGAACGCACCGGCCGCCAAGTCCGCCGGCTGCCGTCGCGCGCCAGCAGGGCATCGGCCGCCGCCGGTCCGTCGCTGCCGGCTTCATAGGCTTCGAGGTCGGTGGCCTTCGCCGCCCAGGCGTCGAGCACGGGCTGCACCGCACGCCAGCCCTGCTCCACCGTATCGGCGCGCATGAACAGCGTCGGATCGCCGATCATCACGTCGTAGATCAAGGTCTCGTAGCCGACATTGGCCTCCTTCGGAAACCAGTCGTCATAGCGGAAATCCATCTTCACCGCCGCCAGCTCGACCGCCGGCCCGCGCCGCTTGACGTCGAATTGCAGCGAGATGCCCTCGTTGGGCTGGATGCGCAGCACCAGCCAGTTGGGCCGCAGCGACTCCACCGTGGTGTCCTGGAACGCGGCATAGGGCGCCTGCTTGAAGCAGATCGCGATCTCGGTGTTGCGCGCCGCCAGGTGCTTGCCGGTGCGGACATAGAACGGCACCCCGGCCCAGCGCCAATTGTCGATCTCCAGCCGCATCGCGACATAGGTCTCGGTATCGGAATCGGGCGCGACGTCCGGCTCGTGGCGATAGGCCTTCGCCGCCTTGCCGAGAACGGTGCCTGCGCCGTATTGCCCGCGCACCACGTCGGCCGGATCGATCGACGGCATGGCGCACAGCACGTCCGCTTTCTTCGAGCGGATCGCCGCCTCGTTGAATCCCACCGGCGGCTCCATCGCCACCATCGAGACCAGCGCGAAGACGTGGTTCGGCACCATGTCGCGCAAGGCGCCCGTCGACTCGTAGAAATCGCCCCGCGTCTCCACGCCCACGGTCTCCGCCACCGTGATCTGGACATGGTCGATGCGGTCGCGATTCCACACCGGCTCGAACAGGCCGTTGGCGAAGCGGAATGCCATGATGCTCTGCACCGCGTCCTTGCCGAGGAAATGGTCGATGCGGAAGGTCTGGTCCTCGCGCAGCACGTTGAGGATCCGCTTGTTCAGCGCCTTGGCGGAGGCGAAATCGTGCCCGAACGGCTTCTCCACCACCACGCGGCGCCACGCGCCGTCCGTCTCCCGCGTCAGGCCGGCGGCACCCAGCGCGTCGATCACCGGGCCGAACAGCTTGTCGGCCACCGCGAGGTAGAAGATCGCATTGCCCTTGGTGCCGTGCGTCTTCGCCGCCTCGTCCAGCGCGCCCTTCAGCGCCTCATAGAGCGCCGGTTCGGTGATATCGCCGCGCACATAGGACATCGCCTGGGCGAGCTTGGCCCAGGCCGCTTCGTCGATCTCGCCCTTGAGCGAGTCCTTCAGGAAATCGTGGAGCTGGCTGCGCCAATCCTCGACCGCCATCTCGTGCCGCGCCACGCCGATCAGCGCGAAATTCTCCGGCAGCACCTTGGTGCGCGCCAGGTTGTAGAGCGCCGGCACGAGCAGGCGCTTGGTGAGATCGCCCCCCGCGCCGAAGATCACCAGCGCGCAGGGATCGGCCGGGCGCGGCGCGTGCACCGACGCATCCTGCGGCGCCGCGGCGCCCTGCGCGACGCGGATAGCCCCGTCCTGCGGCATCACTTGTCCTCTTTCTTGACCGGCTTGCCGCCTTCCAACGCGCCTTCGATATGGGCGCCGAAGCCGAAGCGCATCGCCGACAGCATCTTCTCGCCGAACGTATGGTCCTGGCGCGAGCGGAAGCGGGCATAGAGCGCCGCCGACAGCACCGGCGCCGGCACCGCCTGCTCCACCGCCGCCTCGATCGTCCAGCGTCCCTCGCCCGAATCGTCGACGAAGCCCGAATAGGCGTCGAGCTTCGCGTCCTTGGCGAGCGCCGAGGCGCCGAGGTCGAGCAGCCAGGACGACACCACGCTGCCGCGCCGCCACACTTCCGCGATGTCGGCGATATTGAGGTCGAAGCGCTCGTCCTGTGAGAGCTGGTCGGAGTTCTTGTTGCGCAGGATGTCGAAGCCCTCGGCATAGGCCTGCATCAGGCCGTATTCGATCCCGTTGTGCACCATCTTGACGAAGTGCCCGGCGCCCGGCGGCCCGGCATGGATATAGCCGCGCTCGGCGCGCGGATCGGCGCCGTCCGAGCGGCCCTGCGTGCGCGGGACGTCTCCCTCGCCCGGCGCCAGCGCGGCGAAGATCGGATCGAGGTGATCGACCGCCTCCTTGGCGCCGCCGATCATCATGCAATAGCCGCGCTCGAGCCCCCATACGCCGCCCGATGTCCCGCAGTCGACATAGCGGATGCCCTTTTCGGCGAGCAGCTTCGCGCGCCGGATGTCGTCCTTGTAATAGGAGTTGCCGCCGTCGATCAGGATGTCGCCGTCGCCCAGCAGCCCGGCGAGCTGCTTGACGGCGTCCTCGGTGATCTTGCCCGCCGGCAGCATCAGCCACACGGCGCGCGGCGATGCGCCCAGCGCTTGCACCATTGCGGCCAGCGACGCGGCATCCGTCGCGCCGTCCGCGACGAGCGCAGTGCGCGCTTTCGCGTTGACGTCGAAAACAACGGTCCGGTGTCCGGCTTTCATCAAACGGCGGGAGATATTGCCACCCATGCGGCCGAGGCCGACTACGCCGATCTGCATGTTGAGATACTCTCGCGCGACCGCCGCGCCAACCTGTTCGCCCGGTCCAAGCTTGTCAAACGATCCGGAACTCCATCCGTTCCGTTGCCGCTTCGGCTTGAATATCGCACGACCAGCCCCGAAGATGCCGGCGCAACGAGGCGGGGGCGCTTTCCGGTGGCGGCCCTCGCCATCCACCGGTCCGCGTCCATGCCCGAATCCGCGTCGCCCCGTCCCGCCACCTCGATCGCGCTGGCCGGCGTCTTCCTGGTGCCGCTCGCGCTGGTCGCGTTGGCGGAGTGGCGCGGCTTCCACGCGGCGGGCGGTCTCGGCGGCTTCTTCCTCGACCTGGCGCGGCACGCCGGGGCACGGCCAGGCAGCATCTCCGGTTACGGCCCCGATGCGGTGCCCATGGCCTATCCGGTGTTCGGCCTGTGGTTCATCGCCCTGTTCGACCGTCTCGGCCTCGTCACCATGCAGAGCCTGCTGTGGATCGGCTATGCGCTTTACGGCGTGGCGCTGGTCGCCATCTACCGGCTCGCCGTCGCCTTCTCGAAAAATGCGCTCGCGGCCGCGATCGCGACGGCGCTCTACGCGCTGTCGCCGGCCGCCATCGAGTTCGCGACCGATGCCGGCGGCTATGTCCGTGCCCTGGGGTTGCTCTTCACGGCCACGGCGCTGGTCTTCGCCCATCGCGTCTTCCTGCGGGAGCCCGACCGCGCCGGCGTGGCGGCGATCATCCTCTGCGGTGCCTTCACGGGCCTTGCGGTCGGCACGCATCCGCAGGAAGCGCTCTTCTGCGTCGTCTCCATCGTCTATTTCGCCGTCTTCCGCCGGCCCTGGCTGCGCGCGCTCCAGCGGCTCGTCGCCGTCGGCGCCGTTGCGCTCCTGGTCTCCAGTCCGTGGTGGGCGCCGATCGTGCTGCATGGCGGGCTGTCGCCCATCCTGCAGGCCGGCGGCTCGCGCCATGCCGCGCGCCTCTACTGGTTCCTCACGCTCTTCCGCGCCACCAGCGGCAGCTTCGTCTCCACGCTGGGTCCCATCGCCTTCTGTCTCGCGCTCTACGATCTCAGCCGCGGCCGCCTGGTCCTGCCGGGCTGGCTGTTCCTCGCCGGCTTCACGCTCGGCGAGCCGCGCACGCTGCTGGTCGGCGCGCTGCTCGCGGCGCGCTTCATGGCCGAATGGGCGCCGGCCGCGCCGCCCGAGACCGCCCTGCCCAAGCCGTGGCAAAAGTATCTTCTTGCCGCCCACCGCCACGCCGCCCTGCTGATCGGCGCCGCGCTGCTCGTCGTGCAGCTGTTCGAGGGCCTCGCCTATGTGACGCCGGCGCTCGACCCGCACGCCCGGGCCCACCCTTTCACGGCCACTGTCGCGAGCGGCTTCGTCTGGCTTCGCGAGCACACCCCGCCCGGCGCGCGCTTCGTGGTGCTCGGCGATGCCGGCGAGGAGTTTCCGGTGACCGCGGGCCGCACCGACCTGCTGTCCTATCGCGGCCGGGAATGGACCAGCCGGCATCCCACCTTCACCGACTATTCCGAGAAGATCGTTCCCGCGATCACCGCCTGCGCCACCGTCGCCTGCACCCTGCCGGTGCTCGCCGGTCACGCGCTTGCTGCGGACTTCTATGTGATCCCGCGTCAGGGCTTCCTCGACGCCAATGCGCAGGCCCGCTGGGACTCCGCCCAGGCGGCGCCCGCGGCGAAGATCGTCTATCGCAACGCCGACATCATCGTGCTGTCGCCCTGACGGAAAACGTCAGGCCGTCTGCGCCGCGCGGTCGGCGGCGACGAGCGCGGCCACCGCCCGCCCCTCGCGCACCGCATAGTTGGTGCCGCGGTCTTCGGGATAGATCTGCGCCATGGTCGCGACATAGACGCCCGCGACCGGCGATTTGGTCGGCGGGATGAGCTGCGAATAGTGCAGCCCGACGACGGGCTGCGCGTAGTCGGCGCGCCACAGCTTGTAACGCAGGATCCAGCTCTCCTCGAATTGCGGGAAGATCTGCTTGATGAAGGGCACCGCGTAATTCAGGAACTGCTCGTCGCCGAAGCCGTAGAGCTCGTGGTCCGCCGGCAGGTATTTCGAGAGATAGACGACGTGGCGGCCGCCATAGCTCTTCGCGCTTTCGAAATTGGTGTGTTCGATGATGCCGACGAACGGGAAATTCGCGTCGTTGACGTTGATCCAGTAGGTGTCCGACAGCGGCCGGTCGAGCTCCAGCACCAGGCACATATTCGCGAGATATTCGATCTTGCGCAGCTGCGCGATATACGCCGGATCGAACGCCCCCTCGAAGATGTCTGCGAGGATCGGCAGCGCCGGCGTGGCGATCACCGTGCTGCACGGGACGACGCCCGCCGCCGTCGTCACGCCGTGCACCCGCCCGCCCCGGACCTCGAGCCCGGTGGCGGCGGTGTTGGTGAGGACTTTGCCGCCCGCCTTCTCGATCTGTGCCGCGACCGCCTCGGCGAAGGCGAGGAAGCCGCCCTGCAGATAGACCAGCACTTCCCGGCCCGACGTGTCGCGGCTGCCGCCGCGCAGGCAGAGCTTGTTCCAGAACCACACCGCCGAGATCTGCTCGGCATAGCGCCCGAACTTGCCGCGCAGCAGCGGCTCCCACACCACGCGGTAGACCTCGGCGCCGCCGAGCTGGATCAGCCAGTCGCGCGCGGTGACGGATTCGAGCTTGCGCCAGTTGCGCACCCGGCGCGCCAGCAGCGCGAGGATGCCGAGGCGGAAACGCCCCACGATGCTCAGCGCCTTGAACTTGAGCACGTCGGTCGGCTTGCTCAGCCGGAAGATCGTGTTGACGTAATAGAGTCCCGTGCGGCTCTCATGTTCCACGATGCGGTCGCCATAGCCCAGCTCGCGCACGAAGTTCTGGATGTGGAGGTCGTTGTTGAACCAGTGGTGATAGAATTTCTCGAGGATCTCGCCACCGACCTCGTAGCCGCCCGCCAGCCCGCCGACCGTCGCATCGGCTTCCAGCACGGTGACGGGGATGCCGCGCCGCGTCAGGTCCCAGGCCGCCGCCAATCCCGCGAACCCGCCGCCGATCACGACGACGCCGTCCTCGCGCGCAGTGCTATCCATCGTCATCCTGCCTTTGTCTTCGAAGCGAACAGCGAACGTCCGAGCACGAGAAAGCACGCCCCCGCCGCGGTCGTCACCACCCACAATGTCGCGTGGATGCTAACAGCGATCACCGCCGCCGTGTTCGCGCCGATGGCGAAAATCTGCAGGGCGATGATCGCGAACATGTCGAAAGTTCCCACGAAGCCCGGCCCGCTGGGGATCAGGGTCGACAGCGTGCCGAGCGCGAAGGTGGTGAAGCCCGCGGCGACCGGCTCGCGGCCCTGCGCCGCGGCGACGAACGCGACGTAAAGCAGCCCCTCGAGCCCCCAGGACACCACGCTGTAGGCGAACAGCTCGGCCATCAGCGCCGGCCGCGCGAGATCCGCGAAGGCGGAGGCGATGTTGTGCACGACGGCGCCGATCTTCGGCGACACCGGCGTGACGAAGCGCTCGATCAGCCGCATGGCGGGCTTCGGCCCGGCGAGGATCGCGATGGCGGCCGTGACGGCGATGCCCATCAGCCATTCCGACGAGCGCATCATCCAGCCCGGCAAGGTGTGCGCCGGCATCAGCAGCAGCATCGCGAAAAGCAGGATCAGCAGGACGCAGACGTCGAGCAGGCGCTCGACGATCAACGAGCTCAGCACCCGCGACATGGGAAAATCGCTGTGCCGGGCGATCAGCACGACGCGCGCCGCGTCGCCGGCGCGCAGCGGCACGACGTTGTTGATCGCGGTGCCCGAGAGGAAGGCGCGCGCCGTCGCGAGATAGGTCACGCCGGCGCCCAGCGCGGCCAGCATGCGCTGCCAGCGCCGGATGCGCACCGCATAGGCCGCGGCCAGCGCCAGCAGGCCCCACGCCGCGACGCCGAGCCGGAGATGGGCGAAGGCGGCGCGCATCTGCCCCAGATCGACCTTGCGCGCGATCAGCCAGACGAAGACGGCGGTGACGGCGAGGCCGAACGCGATCTGCGCGATGCGGCGGGTGCGGGGGCTCATGCGGTCGCGATCAGCGGCGGGGCGGCGGCGGCGGATCGCCGAAGCCGCGACGGTCGCCCACGACATAGAGCGGCCGGTTCTTGCTGGCACGGTAGAGCCGGCCGATATACTCGCCGAGCACGCCCAGCATCACGAGCTGGATCCCGCCCATCAGCACGATCGCGATGAAGAGCAGCGTCCAGCCGCTGACCCAGTTGCTGGTGAAAAGACGCAGCACCAGCGCATAGAAGATGCCGAGAAAGCCCAGGCCGGCCGTCACGACGCCGATCCAGGTCGCCAGCCGCAGCGGCACGATGGAAAAGGACAGGATGCCGTCGCCCGCGAAGCGCACCATCTTCCAGAACGGGTATTTGCTCACCCCGGCGAAGCGCGGCGCCCGCTTATAGGGCAGCGCGATCTGGCGGTAGCCAACCCAGCTCACCATGCCGCGCACGAAGCGGTCGTATTCGCGCATCGACTTCATCGTCTCGAGGACCTGCCGGCTCACCAGCCGGAAGTCGCCGGTGTCGAGCGGAATGGGCACCTCCGACAGCATGTTCAGGATGCGGTAGAAGTATTTCGCCGAGACGCGCTTGAACGAAGTCTCGCCCTCGCGCTCGCTGCGCGTGCCGTAGACGACGTCATAGCCCTGGCGCCAGAGTTCCACCATCTCGAGGATCACGGCCGGCGGATCCTGCAGGTCGGCATCGATGAGCACCGCAGCCTCGCCCGCCGCCGCGTCCATGCCGGCCGTCACCGCGAGCTGGTGGCCGAAATTGCGCGACAGGGAGATCACGCGGACGGTGGGGTCGCGGGCCTGGATGGCGAAGAGGAGTTCGACGGTGCGGTCGCGGCTGCCGTCGTTCACATAGATGATCTCGACGCCGCCCTGCACCTGGGTCAGCGTCTCGCTCAGGCGCTTATGGGTCTCTTCGATGACCTCCTGCTCGTTGAAGCAGGGCACGATGACCGAAAGGAGAGGCCGGCTATCCAAAATCCACTCCCCGAACCGGCGGCTGTCGGACGGCTGCAACGAAGACTGGTGCCCAGGGACAGAATCGAACTGCCGACACGTGGATTTTCAATCCACTGCTCTACCGACTGAGCTACCTGGGCTTGCCGTCAAGGCCGGGCTTTTTAAGCGACAGCCGCCGCCCTGTCCAGCGCGGCGAAAATCAATGCAATTCAGCGTCTTCGTCCGGCTCCGGGGCCGGTTCCGCCTCGTCGATCGGAGCCCCGGGAATGGTGTATTCGCCGCGCAGCCATTTGGCGAGATCGAGGTCGGCACAGCGCTTGGAGCAGAACGGCTTGAACTTGGCGTCGCGCGGCTTGCCGCAGATCGGGCAGGAGCCGCCGCCTTCAACCGGTGGAGACATCGAAGCCCTCGCGCGCGAAGGCGTCGTTCGCCTCGAACGCCACCCGGCCGGCGCCGCGCCGCGCCAGCGCGATCCGCACCTCGTCGCCATGATCCTCGAGCCAGCGCACCACCTCGCCCGACGCCCGCACCGTCACGGGCCGGCCCGGCGCCGCGAGCGCCGCGCGCTCGACGCTGCGCAATACCTCCAGCGCCACGCTGTCGCGCGTCCGCTTGCGGCCATGGCCGGAGCAGGAGCGGCAGCACTCGCTCATCAGCTTGACCAGCGGATCGCGCACCCGCTTGCGCGTGATCTCCACCAGCCCGAACTCCGACATCGGCGAGATTTGCGTCGGCGTATGGTCCTTCGACAGGCTCTCCGCCAGCGTGTCGAGCACCCTCTCGATGTTGGCGGGCTCGCCCAGATGGATGAAGTCGACCACGATAAGCCCACCGACGCCGCGCAGGCGCACCTGCCGCCCGATTTCGTCCGCCGCTTCGAGGTTGACCCGGAAGCTGGTCTCTTCCAGCCCGGTCGAGGCGGTGAAGCTGCCCGAGTTCACGTCCACCGCGGTCAGCGCCTCGGTGCCCTCGATGGTGATCCAGCCGCCCGAGGGCAGCGGCACTTTCGGCGTGGTCAGCCGGTCGATCTCGTCCTCGATATTGTAGGCGTCGAACAGCGCGCCCGGCCCCGCGAACAGCTCGACCTTCGCCTCTGCTTCCGGCATGGCGCGGCGGCAATAGGCCTTGGCCGCCTCCACCGCCTGCGCGTCGTCGATCACCACCCGCGTGGTGGAGCTGCGCACCGTGTCGCGCATCGTGCGCTCGACCGGATCGAGATCGTGATAGAGCGTCGCCGGCGCCTTCGCGGCCTGACGCCGCGCCAGCACCGGCCGCCACGCCTCGGCCAGCCGCTCGGCGTCTTCCTTGAGATCGGCCAGCGTCGCCTCGCTCGCCGCGGTGCGCAGGATATAGCCCGCGCCCGGCACCAGCCGGTCGCCGCCTTCCGCGATCATCTGCTCGCCCAGCGCCAGCATGCGGGCGCGCTCGCCCTCTTCCTCGATGCGCCGCGACAGCGCGATTCCGGGCGTGTTGGGCACCATCACCGCGAGCCGCCCCGGAATGGTGATGTTGGCCGAAAGCCGTGCCCCCTTGTCGCCGATCGGATCCTTCACGACCTGGACGAGGATCTCCTCGCCCTCATGGACGCATTCGCTGATCTTCGGCATGCGCTCTTCGTCGTAGCCCGGCAGGTCGGCAAGGCAGCGCGCCTCGCGTGCGCCGAGGAAGCCGGCCCGCTCCAGCCCGACATCGACGAACGCCGCCTGCATGCCGGGCAGCACGCGCTGCACCCGGCCCAGCACGATGTTGCCGATCAGGCTGTGGCCGCTGCGCCCGTCGCTCTTGCGGCGCGGCCCGTCGTCGAGGCCGATGGTGCGCTCCAGCATGAGGTCCTGCAGCCGCCCGTCTTCGACGACGGCGACGCGGATTTCCCCCGCACCTGCGTTGATCAGGACGTCCTTCTGCATTTCGAGCTCAGGCAATAGCGACGACGAACGCTAACACGGATAACCCGAACCCCGAAGCAGCGAGATTGTTTCGTGCAGCGGCAGTCCGACGACATTTGAATAGGAGCCGCTCATCCGGCGCACGAAGATTTCCGCCCGGCCCTGCACCGCATAGCCGCCCGCCTTGCCGAGGCCTTCGCCGCAACGCACATAGGCCTCGATCTGCGCCCGATCCAACCGACAAAATATCAGTCTCGTCTCGACGCTCCGTATACGAATCTTTCCCTCGGCCGTGCGCAGCGCGACGGCGGTCGTCACCCGGTGCGCCCGTCCCGACAGCAGCGTCAGGCAGTCCCGGACCTGGTCGTCGGTCTCCGCCTTGGGCAGCACCCGGCGCCCCACCGCGACGACCGTGTCGGCCGCGAGGAACAGGGCCGGCCCGCCGTCCCAGGCGGCCGCGGCCGCCTGCGCCTTGGCCTGCGCCAGGCGCAAGCCATAGGGCCGGGGCAATTCTTCTCTGTGGATGGTTTCGTCGATGCTGGCCGCCCGCACCGCGTCGGGCACGAGTCCGGCCTGCGCCAGCAGCGCCAGGCGCCGCGGGCTCTCGCTCGCCAGGACGAGCCGCGGCCTATTTGAAGCGATAGGTGATGCGTCCCTTGGTGAGGTCATAAGGCGTCATTTCCACCATGACCTTGTCGCCGGTGAGCACGCTGATGCGGTTCTTGCGCATCTTGCCGGCGGTATGGGCGATGATTTCGTGGCCGTTCTGCAGCATGACGCGGAACGTCGCGTTGGGCAGGCGCTCGCTCACCGTGCCCTCGAATTCCAGTAGGTCTTCCTTTGCCATTCGTCCTCTTGTGTCTGGCTGGCGGGGGAAATGCCACTGAAACCGGCCAAAAGCAAGAAAATCCACCCTCCCCGCGCGGGAGAGTCGAATTCGCACGGCGAATTCGGGGCGGGCTCCGGCGCGAAGGCGGGACGCCGCCTCGAAATATATCGCGCCGCTCCGATTTTCCCGCCCTCCGGCAAGCGGGGGCGGTCTCACGTATCGCTCGCCTGTTTCTCCGCGAAGCGGTCCTGGATCCGCTTCAGGATGCCGTCGCGTACCGTGCGATAGGCCTCCAGCCGCTGCTCGCGCGAGCCCTCCACCAGGGTCGGGTCCATGGTCGGCCAGTACTCGATCTCGATCGCGCTGGTATGCGCCAGGTCGACCGCGCGGTGCTGCGCCTCGGGCGACAGCGTCACGCAGAGGTCGAACATCGACGAATCCTCCATCTCCTCGAAGGTCTTGGGATGGTACTTGCCGATCTCGATGCCGATCTCCTCCATCACCTCGACGGCGAAGGGATCGAGCGCCCCGGCCCGCACCCCCGCCGCGTCGACATAGACGAACCGGCCGAACAGGTGCTTCATGATGGCGAAGGCCATCACGCTGCGCACCGAATTCATCGTGCAGGCGAACAGGATGGCGCCGGGCAGCTCCTCGCCATGGGGGCCCCGCATCGCCTCAGCCCTTCAGGTGCAGGACGCAGATCAGGGTGAAGATGCGGCGCGCCGTGTCGTGGTCGAGCGCGACCTTGCCCGTCAGCCGCTCGCGCAGCAGCGCCGAACCCTCGTCGTGCAGCCCGCGCCGCCCCATGTCGAGCGCCTCGATCTGCGACGGCGGGGCGTGCCGGATCGCCTTGAAATAGCTCTCGCAGATCATGAAATAATCCTTGATCACCTTGCGGAACGGGGTGAGCGAGAGCATCACCCTTCCGTGCGGACTGCCGTCCTCGAGCATGATGTCGAAGACCAGCCGGCTCTCCTCGATCCCCAGCATCAGCCGGTACGGCCCGCCCGGCGAGCCCTCCGGCGTGAAGCTGTTGGCCTCCAGCAGGTCGTAGATCGCGATGTCGCGCTCCTGCTCGATCTCGCGGGTCCGGCGCACGATGGAGCGTTCGTCCAGCGTGATGGCGCAGAGGCGGAAATCGCTCATCCGCGCGCTGCGTTCAGCCGCGCCGCGATCGAGCGGGCATGCGCGTCCAGCCCCTCGGCCTGCGCCAGCACGATGGCGTCGGGCCCGATCTGCGCGATGGTGCCGGGCTCGCATTGCAGCAGCGTGGTGCGCTTCAGGAAGTCCAGCACCGACAGGCCGGAGGAGAACCGCGCGGTGCGCGAGGTCGGCAGCACATGGTTCGGTCCCGCGATGTAGTCGCCCATCGCCTCGGGCGTGTAGCGGCCCAGGAAGATCGCGCCCGCATGACGAACCTGCTTGAGCAGGCGCTCGGGCTCGGCGGTGGCGATCTCCAGATGCTCCGGCGCGATGGCGTCGACCAGCGCCGCCGCATCGTCCAGCGTCGCGACCACGATCACCGCGCCGTAATCGCTCCAGCTGGCACGCGCGATCGTCTCGCGCGGCAGCAGCGCCAGCGCCCGCTCCACCGCCGCTTCGACCTGTCCCGCGAAATCCGCGTCGTCGGTGATCAGGATGCTCTGCGACGAGGCGTCGTGCTCGGCCTGGCTGAGCAGGTCGGCCGCGATCCAGTCCGGATTGTTCGCGCCGTCCGCCACGACCAGGATCTCCGACGGTCCCGCCACCGAGTCGATGCCGACCGTGCCGAACACCTCGCGCTTGGCCGCCGCGACATAGGCGTTGCCCGGCCCGACGATCTTGTCCGCCGCTGCGATGCTGGCCGTGCCGTAAGCCAGCGCCGCCACCGCCTGCGCTCCGCCGACGCGGTAGATCTCGCGCACCCCCGCGCGCTTGGCGGCCGCCAGCACCAGCGGATTGATCGTCCCACCGCTCGCCGGCGTCACCATCACGACGCGCCCGACGCCCGCGACCCGCGCCGGCACCGCGTTCATCAGCACCGAACTCGGATAGGAGGCCGTGCCGCCCGGTACGTACAGTCCCACGCTGTCGAGCGCCGTCCAGCGCCAGCCGAGCCTGGCGCCGGTGGCGTCGGTGAACCAAGCATCCTGCGGGATCTGCCGCCGGTGATAGTCCTCGATCCGCTGCGCCGCGACGCCGAGCGCATCCAGCGCCGCCTGCGAGCACTGCGCCTCCGCCGCATCGATCTCGGCTTGGGTCAGCCGCAGCGTCGCCGCCGTGACGCCGGCCTTGTCGAATCTGTTGGTGAGTTCGACCAGCGCGGCGTCGCCCCGCGTCCGCACCTCCTTGAGGATGCCGCGCACCGCCGCCGCGACATCCTCCTCTTCCGCGCGCTTGGCGTTCAGAAGTGCGTCGAACTGCGCCGGAAAATCGGGCGCCTGAGCATCGAGCCGCCGCGCCATCTCAAGATTCTTCGTGCTCGGGCCGGCCGCGCGCCGCCCAGACGCCGCTGATGTCGGTCAGCCCGGCGTCGAGCACCTCGACCTCGAGCTTCAGCCCGCCGCCGCCCGCGAACACCATTTCCACCGTGCCGCCCGGATCCTCGCCGCCCCTGGGCGTGAAGGTGATCGCGAGCAGCGACACCACCGCCTCGGGCGCACCGCGCTTGAGATTGTGCGACTTCACCGACAGCACGCCGTCGAAATGCAGCCCCGAGCGGACCCTGAGGTCGCCGCGCTTCTTGTCCGTCTCCCACTGGAAGCGGTTGAACAGCGCCGCGAAGCGCCGCTTCTTCGGCAGGTAGACGAGATCCTGCATTTGCGCCACCGCATCCTGCAGCCGCGCCGAGATCACTTCCAGATCGGCGGCATCTTCCGCCGCCAAAGTCATGCCTGTCATGCCGACAATCGCTCGATATCCGCGCCGACGCCCGAGAGCTTCTCTTCCAGCCGCTCGAAGCCGCGATCCAGATGATAGACGCGGTTGACGATCGTGTCGCCCTCCGCGACCAGCCCCGCCAGCACCAGGCTGACCGAGGCCCGCAGGTCGGTCGCCATCACCGGCGCGCCCTTGAGCTTGTCGACCCCCGTCACGGTCGCGGTGTCGCCCTCGACCTTGATGTTCGCCCCCATGCGCGCGAGCTCGGGCACATGCATGAAGCGGTTCTCGAACACCGTCTCGCGGATATGCGAGACGCCGCCCGCCACCGCCATCAGCGCCATGAACTGCGCCTGCAGGTCGGTCGGGAAGGCGGGGAACACGTCGGTCGCGACGTCGACCGCGGTCGGCCGCACGCCGTTGCGGTGCACCGCGACGCCGCGATTGGTCTCGCGCACCTCGGTGCCGATGCTGCGCAGCAGCGCGAACAGCGCGACGTTGGAATCCGCCCGCGCCCCCACCAGCTCCACTTCGCCGCCCGCCATCGCGGTGGCGATGGCATAGGTGCCGGTCTCGATCCGGTCCGGCATCACCGCATAGTCGACGCCGTGCAGGCGGTCGACGCCTTCGATGACGATCTCGCCCGTGCCGAGCCCCGTGACCTTGGCGCCCATCGCGTTGAGGAAATGCCCGAGGTCCCGCGTCTCCGGCTCGCGCGCCGCGTTCTTGAGCACCGTGGTGCCCCTGGCCAGCGTCGCGGCGGTCATCAGGTTCTCCGTCGCGCCGACCGAGGCGCGCGGCACGGTGAAGCTCGTGCCTTGCAAGCCGCCCGCGGCGCTCGCGATCACATAGCCGTCTTCCAGGTCGATCTTCGCGCCCATCGCCTCGAGGCCCTGGATGTGGAAGTCGACCGGCCGCGCCCCGATGGCGCAGCCGCCGGGCAGCGAGATCTTCGCCTCGCCATGCCGCGCCAGCAGCGGCCCCAGCACCTGGAAGCTCGCCCGCATCTTGCGCACGATGTCGTAGGGCGCGAGCGCCGACTCGATGGTCGCCGCGTGCAGCTTCATCGTATCGCTCTCGCCCAGCCTGGCGCCGCGCCGGATGTTCAGCGTCACGCCGAACTGCATGAGCAGGTCGCTCATCCCGCCGATATCGGCGAGCCGCGGCATGTTCCGGAGCGTCACCGGCTGGTCGGTCAGCAGCGCCGCCGCCATCAGCTTCAGCGCCGAATTCTTGGCGCCGGAAATCGGGATGTCACCCTTGAGGCGGTTGCCGCCCCGTACGCGGATTCTGTCCATGGTCCCTCTGGGCGGGCGTGACGCCCGCCGCGCAAAGCCTTTTGTAGCGTGGCTCCGCCTCCGCGAACAGCCACGCCTGCCGTCTCATGGGATCGCACCTTTCCGGCCGGATTCGGGCGAGCGCGAACGGGCCACCGAAAGCCCTTCGCCGGAAACGCGGCGCGAACGGCAAGTCATGCCGGACGAAGTTACCAACTCAACTCATCTCTATATTGCGAAATGTAAAATAAAACTGTCTGCAATCTTGAATTGTATTTCCAACGACGATAATAATTACCAATATTACTTTTGATGAATACTTTACGAAAATGAGAAAGGGAGTGGGATATGCAGACTCGACCCCAGGAAACCGCCCTCGCTGCGCAGATCGCGAGCATCGACACCCAGCGCGCCGAGGTGAAATCGCAACTCGACCGGGAACGCCTGGTCCGCGTCACCAACAGCGTGATCGAGACGATCACGTCGCCGCAATTCATCGAAAAGATGCGCCAGGCGCGTGAGAAGATCGCCGGCGGCGCCGGGATCGAAACCGCCGGGCAGCTCCTGAGCCTCGAGTCGCTGCGTGGCGCCGGCGCCGAAATCCCCGAAGACTTCCGGCTGACCAGCCGCGTGTTCGAAGACAAGGCGAGCGGCATGCGCTTCGAGGCGCATCCGGTTTCCTCTCTCGAGCAGGGTACGGCCGCCTGGGGCGCTTGCGCCGGCGCCGGCGGACTCACCTTCTGCGGCTGCGGCGGCTTTTCGACCTAGCGGCGCCAGGGCCAGGGTTGCTCCATTGGAACGAAGGAGGCATTCGCATGTCTGCGCCCGCCACGGACCGGACTTATGATCGTCTCGGCTACGGCCGGGAAGAACTTGCGGCGGTGATGCGCCGCACCTATGCGGACATCATCGATTTCGTCACGACACCGGCGTTCAAATCCGTGATGGCGGAGATGGGACGCCTGCCGCTGGCGGAGCGCCCGGGCTTCGTCGTCTCGGTCCTGCTGCAGGAAGATGCGCTGCGCGCGCGCGGGGTCTTCGTCCCCGAAGGTCTGCTGCTCCAGCGATCGGCGTTCGGGGATCGGCGACCGACTCTTTTCGTCGTCAAGAAATACCTGCCCGAGAAATACGCGAATGTCTGGCAGAACATGAACATCACGTTCGACAATGAGTTTCTCGACGCCGCGGTGTCGCGGGAGCCCGAGAAGTGCTGGCGCCTTCCCTTGCCCGTCGACGTGCAGGCCGTTGCGATGGCGGAAGGCCGGGCGCTCGAATCGCTCTGACCGCGCTCGGTCGAGCGACCCCCCTGCGGCGGGAGGGGGTTAGCCGCCGGTCTCCGGTGGAGCGGGCCCCGAGCCGTCGCCGTCCGGACACGCGGGTGGCGCCGGGGCGGGTGGCGCCGGGCCGGCCTCGGCGGCTTTTCTCTCTCGCTCCGCCGCCTTGCGCCGCTTGAGGTTCTCCCGCAGCGCCGCGGCCAGCCTTTCCTCCCGGGAAGAGGACTTCTTGACCATGGCGGCGGAACAGGCCTTTCCCTTTGCCTTCGGGTTGGCTATAGCAGCCCTCCTTTCGGCCCAAACGGCAGCGTTTGCGGCCTCGGATGCCGGAGTAGCGTAGTGGTAGCGCAACCCCTTGGTAAGGGGTAGGTCGAGAGTTCAATTCTCTCCTCCGGCACCATTTCTTCGCTTCGCGAAGAAATGGTGCCGTCACGCCGAAGCTCGCAAAGCGAGCGAAGGCGGACCGGCGATGTTATCTTTGACAAACCCGGGGCTAGGGCTCGATAGGGAGGTCCGGCGGAGGAATGTAATATTCCAAGCATTCATTGCACACCGGGCCAGTGCAAGGGCGCGGGCAGGGAAGCCGGAGCCAAACGATCTCTTCGCGCGAACGCTCACTCATGATGACCGGAGTGCGGTAGGCTGCAGAAGTTTGAAAGATGCCCGCCAAGCCTATGGGCAGGGCCAGCGCGAGGACAATGGCGGGTGCGCGGATCACTGCTTGGCCTTTGACTTCGCCTTCGCGATCTTCCTTAGCTTCGCCTCAAAGCGGTCCTTATCCTCGTAGGCGCCTAGCAGGCTGTTGAAGAAGTCTCTGGCGGCGCGTTTGGGATCGTGATTCCCTTTGGGCGGGTCGGCCGAGGGATGGACGATGCGTGGAAGCGACGAGCGGTCCGGGGCGCTGTTCAGTTACGTGGATTTGGAGTCCCGGGTTCGCCATGACCATCCTCTGCGGGTGATCCGGGAAATTGCGAACGCGGCGTTGATGGATCTGTCGAAGGACTTCGACGAGCTCTACACGGACTTTGGCCGTCCCTCGATCGCGCCGGAGAAGCTGTTGCGGGCGACGCTGTTGCAGGCGTTCTACGGTGTGCGCTCGGAGCGGCTGCTGATGGAACGGATAGAGTTTGACCTTCTGTTCCGCTGGTTCGTCGGGCTTGGGGTGGATGATCCGGCATGGGACCACTCGGTGTTCTCGAAGAACCGGGATCGGCTGCTTCAAGGTGACATCGCGGCCAAGTTCCTGAACGCGATCCTGGCTCAGCCTCGAGTGAAGCGGCTTCTGTCGAGCGAGCACTTCTCGGTGGATGGGACGCTGATCGAGGCGTGGGCTTCGCTCAAGAGCTTCCGCAGGAAGGACGGCGCCGACAACGACCAGGATGGTCCGGGCCGCAACGCCGAGCGCAGCTTCCACAAGGAGAAACGCTCCAACGAGACCCATGAGAGCACGACCGATCCTGAGGCCAAGCTCTACAAGAAGGGCGATGGCCAGCCGGCCAAGCTCTGCTACATGGGGCATGCGCTGATGGAGAACCGCCACGGCCTGGCGGTCTTAGGCCAGGCGAGCCAAGCCAACGGCATGGCCGAACGGGACCAAGCGCTGACGCTGGTGGATCGCCATCGTCCCCGGCGACGACGGCGGATCACGCTAGGCGCCGACAAGGCCTATGACGTGGAGGCCTTCGTCGAGGCGCTTAGGGCGCGCGCGATCACGCCGCACGTCGCCATCGATGGGCATTTGAGCAAGACCGGCAAGCCGCGCAAGACGGCCATCGACAACCGGACGCTGCGCCATTGCGGTTATGCCGTGAGCCAAGTCTGCCGCAAGCGCATCGAAGAGGTGTTCGGTTGGATCAAGGCATCGGCCGGCTTGGCCAAGGTCAAGGTCCGTGGGCTGGCGCGTGTCAATGCCACCTTCGTCATGGCCTTGTCCGCCTACAACCTCATCCGCCTGCCCAAACTCCTGGCGGTGCCGGCATGACGCTGAAGGGCAAATGGCGCGTCGTCGAGACGCCGGGATATGACATGGCCGGGCCGGGCTCCTACATCCTGTTCGATAAGGATGGGGGCGAGTTCGCCCTGGATTGCCTCACCGGTTCCTTCCAGGGCGCCTGCGCAAGCGATGCCATCGAGTTCGAATGGTCAGGAAACGACGAAATGGACGAAGCTTCCGGCGAGGGATGGGCCGAGATCAAAACCGACGACTCCCTCGAAGGCGAAATCTCCCTCCAAAACGGCGACGACATCCCCTTCATCGCCCGTCGGCAAAAGACTTCTTCAACAGCCTGCTAGACGCTTGCCGACTGACTCGAAGTCGTCCTTGGTTTGACTCTTTGGTTTTGCTGCGTTTGGCTTCCAAGCCATTTGCAGAGTCCTCATTCGTGGCTATTCGATTTGTAGCATACATCGACGAGTCGGGAGACACCGGGCTTGAAAATGTCAAACCGAGTAATTCGGCGGCGGGCGCTACCGAATGGCTAATTCTATCGTGTTTTGTGGTCAAAATCGAAAACGATCACAAATGCCTCGGCTGGGTCCGAGAGATAAAATCCAAGTTCACAAACGTAAATTCCGAATTTCTCCACTACAAGGACCTGATCCCAGCAAAGAAGAAAATCGCTTGCGAGACAATCAACGAAAAGGCATGCCGGTTCTTCGTCGTTGTATCGAACAAAAAGAATATCGAGGGGTGGAAAAATCAAGCAGCCGAATTCGTAAGCGGCAAGGAACTGCGTGGCTCTATTGGTGGCTTACGCGACTGCTCCTTGAGCGAGTCACTAGCTTTTGCGAGGACCGCGTTCCCCCATCGGAACGGGGGCGGTCAAAAATTCAATTCGTTTTCTCCCGTCGCGGCGGACTTCGCTATGTCGATTTTCGGGACTATCTAAAGCGGCTTCACAAGCAGAGCCGCCTCGGCAGCATGCACATCGACAGAGGCGATTTGTGTTGGTCGGTCGTCGACGAGGAAGAATCACGCTCTAGTGGAATTGGTAGAGCAGCCGTTGCAGTTGATCGAGGATGGGTACACGCATGTCCATCAGACGGCATTGAGCACGCGCGCCGCCATCTCATTGAGCCTGGCTTGTGCCGCGTTCTTCTACATCGTTGCAGATAGGATGGGGGCACCGGCGATAGTGAGCGTGATCACTGGTATCGCAGGATTCGTTGTGATTAGGGCGATATATAGTTGGCTGGTTAAATGAGCCGGCGGCATACCAAAGCGCCGCCGAAACCAAAGACCGCAGCGGGGCGAGGCTGGGAAAGATTACCGTGATCCATGCGGTGAAGCGCCTCCCCTATTTCTGATGGTCTCTCAGTTTGAAAGTTGCGGGATTGCCGGATTTTCGGCTAGGGCTTAGGGTCGGAGGTAGCCAGGAGTCCTGTCACGTGTCCTTCCGCATAACAGACGATCCAACGCGCTTCCTTCTGGCGTGTGGCCTCTTCGCCATCTTGGCCGGACTCCAGGAGATGTTCAGCTTTGACCATGTTCTCATGGGCTGGGTCGGAATAGGTATTGGGTTTTATTTCTTCGGCCTACTGCTCTGGAGAATGAACCGTAAGGGAAAAGCGGATACCTAAAGGCCCCAAGGACAGAAACGCTTCGGAGATAGCTCGGAAGTCGCGAGCAAAGCGGTGGGGTTCGTAGGAAGATAGAAGCCCGCTTTGCGATTGAACGGTGCTCGCCCGACGACTCGAATACCGGACTCTCGATCCGTTCTAAATAGTTGAATCCGCTGTAGCACGACCAAATGTGCTTGATGCAAGAACAGTTGCTCACCAAGCGCGCCGACGTGATGGCGCGCTTCTTTCTGGATCCATATCTGTACGACCTGCTGGATGCTGAGATCGATGCCATCGCCCAGCCACGTCCGGACAAGCGGGAAGTCTCACATTGCGGGCCGTGGCCGAACCCGCGGCTGTGACTGGGCTTCTCAACCGAGTGCCAGCAAGAATTCGACGAGCGCTGGCATTACATCCGGCCCCTCGCACGAATGGGTTGGCAGATATTTGTCTCCTATGAGCCAGCGCTCGGGCCGCTGCGTCTTCCCGGCGATTTCCTCCACATGAAGGAGAAGCCGTGGGTGATCGCCGGTGGTGAGAGCGGGCCGGATGCGCGCCCGGCACATTCGGACTGTCGCGGCATAGCCCCAGGGGCGAAGCCGGACCCGTTGCCGCGAGCTGTGGCTCGTTCTCAATCAAATCTCCGCCCGCGCCAGAACGGGGCGTCGTTCCAGCGCCGCTCGCGCGCGTAGAGCTGGCCGCGCAGGCGGACGTAATCGCGAAAGCGCGCGAAGACGCGCTCCTGATAGGCGTCCAGCGGCGCCTGGCCGCGCGCGAAGAAGCCCGCGATGGCCTCGCCGGCCTCCCAGCCGTCTCCGAGCGCCTTCACGATGCCCTGCGCGGCGATGGGATCATAGGCGCTGGCCGCGTCGCCCACCGCAAGCCATTCCTGACCCGCCACGCAGCTCAGGATCGCCGAAGGCGCCAACGCGACGCGCAACGGCGCCGGCCCGCCGGCCCCGCCCCGCGCCATCCAGGCCGAGACATGGCGCGTTCGCGCCAGGGCGCGCGACCACATCGCCGCGTCGGCGAAGCGGCTCCGCTCCGCGGGCTCGACCGCCAGCGCCACGATCATCTGCGCGCGCGGGAGCTTGGCGGCATACCACCAGCCCTCCTCGCTCGCCTCCAGCAGGGCCTGCGATGGGACGGTCTGCGGCCGCGCGAGTTCGAACGGCGCGGCGATCACCGCGATGCAATCGACCTGGTTGCGCGCGACGCCCAGCCGCCGCGCGGCGCCGGCCGCGATACCGGTCGCGTCGACCAGGAATTCCGCCGCCAGCGCCGTCCCGCCGCCTGCGTCCGTGTCGAATGTGAGGTCGTAGCCTCCGTCCTCGCGCCGCGCCGCATCGCGCAGCCGATGGCCGCGCAGAAACCGGCAACCCGCATCCTCCGCCCCACGCGCCAGCATCGCGTCGAACGCCGCGCGATCGATGTGCCAGCCCTCGCCTTCGAGACCGAGGATGAAGTCGTTATAGGCGAGCGCGTCGCGGCCCCAGCTCGCGCAGCTTCCGGCCGACGGCAGATGATCCTGCGCGAGGAAGGCGTCCCGGACGCCGAGCTTGCGCAGCAACGCGCCGGCCGCAGGCGGGATCGCCTCGCCGATGCGCCATTCCGGCGCCGGCCGCATCTCGGCCACCACGATGTCGGCGACCCCATGTGCGCGCAGCGCGATCGCCGTGGCGCAGCCGGCCGTCCCGCCGCCGACGATGACGACGCGGTGCTTTCGGGCATGGACTGGCCCCGGCGCGTTCAGCGCTTCACCGGCCCCGCACCGGCGGCGGCTCGGTATAGTGCGGCACGTCGGCTTGCGGCCAGGGCGGCACGAAATCGCTGCCGGTGTCGAACGCGCTGGCGACTTCCAGGAAGATGTTCGCCGGATAGGGCGCCTTGCCCGCGGGCGGCGCGACCTGCGGTCCCTCGATGATGAAGCCGACCTTGAACCAGTTCTTCAGGTAGTCCGGATATTTCTGGAAACGGCCGGCCTGGGCGGGATAATCCGTCTCGGTGCCCGGACCGCGCACGGAATAGACCTGCTGTCCGACTGTCCAGGTCTTGGCCTTCGGATCGTAGTGGCACAGCGACACCGGATAGACCGCGAAGGGCCGCTCCGCCGGCCAGGACCAGAACAGCGTGTTGTTGCCCGCCGGATTGGGATCGGGCAGGTGCGTGCCGCAGGAATTGTAGTCGGTGAACCACGGCACCGACATGAACTTGGAGACGTCGCCCGGCTCGACCGCGTATTTCTGCAGCGGGATATAGCCGAAGGTGAGGAACGGCGTGTCCTTCGACGCCTTGCTGTAGTCCATCGGCGCTGCGTTGATGCGGAACGGGCCGCAATCCTGCTTCTGCCAATCCATGATGTAGAGATTGGCGTCGCGCACCGGGAACGACACCTCGATGCCGGGACTGTAGCGTCCGCCCAGGCAGTTCTCGAGCGTGATCCGGTCGAGCAGTTCGCCCGGACCGTGCTTCGGTCCCGGACCCGGCGCGAAGAGCTTCGCGTGCCATTGGTTCAGCAGGAAATACTGCGTCTGGCTGACCGAGAGGAAGCTCTTCTGCGCATCGCCGAGCGACAGCGGCATCATCGGCGCGCCGGTCTGGGTGTCGGCGCTGCTGCTCGGATCGCGCAGCAGGGTCTTGAAATTGGGAATCTTCGCGGTGGGATCGTCCGTCGGCTTGATCGCGCCGACCATGTCGTGGTTCTGGATCGCGACCTGCGGCAGGTTGGTGTTCCAGCGCTGCAGCATCGCGCCGTGGAACACTGGTTGGATGTCGTCCGGGAAAGACGGCTTGTAGCTCGCTTGGAATTTGCCGCCGGCGTAGAGCGCCGGGACGAGGCCCAGTTCGCGCACCCACACGTCGTAGACGTCGTCCCAGGTCGAGATGATGTTGCGGGTCTGCGGCGCATAGCCGGGATCGCCGGTGACGTACCACGCACCCTGCACCGCCGTCGTGGATTTGTCGTCGAATACCAGCACCGCGTTGACCGGTCCGTCGCCGGCATCGTCGTACCAGAGTCCGTTCTCGGTCGCCTGGTCGAGCGGATCGTCGGGCGTCTTGCCGTCCGCGCTGACCGCAGCGACCTTGCCGTAGCCGCCGCCGACGATGACGCCGCCCTTTTCGTCGACGCGGATGTCGCCGAGCGAGGTGAGCGGGCCCAGCTCCTCCACCAGCGTGTTGAACATCGACGGAAAGCTCTTGGGATAGTTCGGCACCGGCACGATGGCGCCCGTCGTGTCGGCATAGGCCGCGGGCGTGGCCGCGTCGAAGCCGATCACCGCGCCTGTGCCGCCCGAAGCCTTGATCGCGCGCGGGCCCGGATCGATGAACAGCTCGCGCAGCCTGACCGGATCGTCCTTGTTGGAGCTGCCCTTGTAGGGATCGCTCCGTAGCTCGAGCAGCGAGGGGTCCTTATAGGCGTCCATGCCGCGGAACTGGTCGCCCTTGCTGACCGTCGAGTAGTTGTTGAGCTTCTTGTTGGCGAGATGCACCGTCCACACGATATCGACGACCTTCTTGCCGTTGACTGTGCTGCCGATCGTGACCGGCGCGCCGCCGCCATTGGGATAAGTGCCCGAGGTTCCGGCGGGATAGGCATAGATGCGGAAACGCGCCGCCTGCCGTTTCACATGGCCTTGGGCGTCGCGGAAATCGTCCGCCGTGATCGCCGTGTCCTCCGTCCCCGGCTTGATCGGCAGCCCGCCCATCAACCCGCCGGGCTCGTAGGTACCGGCCGCGGTCACCGGCGCGATGTAGAAGTCCTCGCTGTAGCCGACGCGTCCGATGCCGATCGCGGGGTGCACGCGGAAGATGAGTTCGGACATGGTTCTGCTCCTGTGTCCCGAGAGATCGAGCGCCTGACGTCAGGGTTTCGCCCTGGCCTTGGGCTTCGGTTTCGTCTTCGGCGTCGGGTTGAAATAGGCGTCGATCAGCACATGGCTGATGTCGACATTCTTGCCCGGCAGCGAGGGCATCGTCGTGTTGGGCGAGGTCACCTGCACCGTGTTGTGGCAGGCGAAGCAGTTGTTCTGCGCCGACTGCGCCTGGGTGAAGGTCTCAACCGTCGCGTTCGACAACTGCGTCGAGCCGGTCAGGATCGGCGTCGTCGAGCATTGCAGCGCGCCGGGCTGGAAGGTGCAGTCGGGCTTGAGGGCGTCGGCCCGGTTGAACCAGATCGCACCGACCTCGAAATAGTTGTTCCATACGCCGGTGAGCGTCTTGTGCACGGAATCGTTCAACGTCTTGATGTTGGCGATGTTGCTCGCCGCGCCGCCGCCATAGGGGATGATGCGGCAGACCTGCGTGACGGGGCTCAGCGTCTGCGCCGCCGCGTCCAGCTTGAGCGCGCCCGCGCCGGCCGAATTGACGTTGCAGGTCTTGAACGGGGTGTTGGCGGTGTAGAACGTCCAGCTCTTGTCCGAGACGATGTCGTTCGGCGCCATCTGGTCCACCGCCTTGGGCAGGTCGGGCGCATTCTGCATCTGCTCGAAGGTCGCCCAGATCATCTCCGGATGGCCGTTCACCGTGCCGGCGACGTGGAAGCCGATCAGCGCGACCTTCACGGTCTTGGTCTTGTTGGTGACGACGATCTGGCCGTTCTTCGTCGCCAGCAGCGCGATCTTCGCTCGGCGGGTGTAGAAGCCGGATGTGTCCTCCCCCGCTTCCACGACCTTCCACGCCGCCTTCAAGGTCAGCGTGTCGACCGGAAAGCTGGTGTTGGGATCGAAGGCGCGCAGCTTGGCCGGATCGAGCAGCCCGTTCGTCTTCACGAAGGCGCCGAAGGTCTTGTCGGAATGGATCGAGTAGTAGATCGGATGACCCTGAAGATCGACCATGATCCCGTCGGGACCGGCCTGCTGCACCAGATTGAGCTCGGTCGCCTTGGCCGCGCGGCCGATCAGCGGATTGAGCACGCCGGCCGGCGTCTCGACGCCGTCCGCCGGCATGGTCTCAAAGCGCGGCTGGCCCTTCACGTCCTGGGTCAGCCACAGGAACGCGTTCCACGACCATTGATGGAAGTCGCAATTGTTCGGCGCGGACGGGAAGCCCTTCGAATTGGGCGGTCGGGTCTTGGGATGCGGAAACCATTTCTCGATGGCGAGGCAGGGCGCATCGCTCTGCGCGGCGGCCGGTCCCCAGGCCATCGCAAGGAAAGCGGCCGCGGCCGCGCAGGACAGAAGCCTCGCTCCCATATGCACCCTCCTCTATCGGGGCGCCGGGTGATACGCACATCGGCGCGGGACGCTGTCTCACGGTCCCGGGAAGCTAAGTTAACGACAAAAGTAAGTCAAATAACTCGGCGCGAATGCACAATATTCGAAAGCCATTATTCTTGATCTGTTTATGACTCGCGGGACGTATCCACATCGGCGACGCGCGCCTCCGACGAAGCCCAAGGCGGATCGGTTGCCGCGGGTTGCGCCCCGCCCCCCGTTGATTGCTGTCCTCCCCGCGCCCACATGGTATTCTCCCACCTGCCCCATTCACGGAGACCCTCATGACCGACCAGACCGAACGTGCCGTCCTTGCCGGCGGATGCTTCTGGGGGATGCAGGACCTGATCCGCCGCATGCCGGGCGTGATCTCCACCCGGGTCGGCTATTCGGGCGGCGACGTGCCCAACGCGACCTACCGCAACCACGGCAGCCATGCCGAAGCCATCGAGATCGTCTTCGATCCCGCCAAACTCAGCTTCCGCAAGCTGCTGGAATTCTTCTTCCAGATCCATGACCCCACGACCCTCAACCGCCAGGGCAACGACCTCGGCATGAGCTACCGCTCGGGCATCTACACCACGTCGGAGGAGCAGAAGGCGGTGGCGCTCGACACCATCGCCGATGTCGACGCCTCGGGCCTGTGGCCCGGCAAGGTGGTGACCGAGGTCAAGCCCGCCGGCCCCTTCTGGCAGGCTGAGCCGGAGCACCAGGACTATCTGGAGCGCATCCCCAACGGCTACACCTGCCACTTCGCCCGCCCCAACTGGATCCTGCCAAAACGCAGCCAGCAGGCGGCGGAGTAAACGCAGCACCATTGTCATCCCCGGCGAGCTTCATGCGCATTGCGCATGAAGCGAGGGACCCCGTAGCGACAGCGTACGGGGACCCAGGCGGCAAATACCGTGACGGTGTTGGCCGCCTGGGTCCCCTTCCCTCGCGCTCGCTATCGCTCGCGCTCGCCGGGGATGACAATGGCGAATCTACTCCCGGCAGGCCTCGTCCATCCCCGCTCTGTGCTCGCACTTGGTCGCGGGATCGGCGCCGGGCGGCACCTGCACGATCGTGGTCTGGACGTCCGCCCCGCGCGTCAGCGTCAGATACACCGGGCAGCGCTCGGCGACCGCCAGCAGCCGCGCCGTCTGCGCCGCGTCCAGCGCGCCTTCGAACGAGATCTCCCGCGTGAACACGTCGCGCGCCGCCAGCGCCGCGCGGTGATGCGTGACCTTCACCCGCACATGCGCCAGCGGATATTTCTTCTGCTCGGCATAGAGCCGCACCGTCATCGCCGAACAGGCGCCCAGCGCCGCGCTGAGCAGGTCGTAGGGATTGGGTCCCGTGCCCAGGCCGCCGGCCTCGGTGGGCTCGTCGACCAGGAAGCTCGCCGAATGCGCCGTCACCTTGACCTGGAAGCGCCCCGCGCCCGTCTCCTCGACCAGGATCGCCTCGCCGTCCTTGTCCGCCGCGCCGCTCATGCCTGCCTCCCGTCCGCTTTGCCGCCCGGTGTGAGCCGGCCCGCGGAGGCGGTCAAGCCGCCGCTTTGACAGGGCCGGGCCGCCGGTTCATGTGTGGCGCGTGAAACCGCTCCTCGCCGCCCTGTCGGGCCAAGCCCTGCCCCGCCCGCCCGTCTGGCTGATGCGCCAGGCCGGCCGCTACCTGCCCGAATACCGCGCCCTGCGCGCCGATGCGAAGAGCTTCATCGACTTCTGCCTGAATCCCGAGCTCGCGACCGAGGTCACGCTGCAGCCCGTCCGCCGCTTCGGCATGGACGGCGCCATCCTGTTCGCCGACATCCTCCTGATCCCGCACGCGCTGGGCCAGACCGTCGGCTTCTTCGAGGGCGAAGGGCCGCGCCTCGAGCCCATCCGCGACGCCGCCGCGCTGGCCCGGCTGTCGGAAGATCGCGCCGCCGAGATCCTCGCGCCCGTCATGCAGACCATCAGGCGCGTCCGCGCCGTCCTGCCCGCCGACGTGACGCTGATCGGTTTCGCCGGGGCGCCCTGGACCGTCGCGACCTACATGATCGAGGGCCAGGGCAAGACCGACTACGAGAATTGCCGCCGCATGATGTGGCAGGAGCCGGCCCTGTTCGCTGCGCTGATCGACAAGCTGGTCGATGCCACCGCGTCCTACCTGATCGCCCAGGCCGATGCCGGCGCCGAGGCGCTGCAGATCTTCGACACCTGGGCCGGGAGCGTGCCCGCGCCGCTGTTCGAGACCGCCGTCATCGGACCCACCGCCCGCATCGTGGCGGCCGTGAAGGCCCGCCATCCCGCCCTGCCGATCATCGGCTTCCCGCGCGCCGCCGCCTCGCATCTGGCGGCCTATGCGCAGCGCACCGGCGTCGATGCGGTCGGCGTCGACCATTTCACCGGCCTCGCCTTCGCGCGGCACGCGGCGGGCGACCGGATCGCCCTGCAGGGCAATCTCGATCCCCTGCTGCTGCTCGCGGGCGGCGACGCGATGGAGCGCGACGCACGCCGCATCCTCGGCGCGATGAAGGGACGGCCCTTCATCTTCAACCTCGGCCACGGCGTGCTTCAGCCGACCCCGCCCGATCACGTCGCGCGGCTGGTGGATATCGTGAAGGGCGTCTAGTTGCCCTGCGCGAGCACCGACACGTCGTTCCACGCTTCCCACTCGCCGAGCCGCTGCGCATATTCGATGCGGATCATCTTCAGGCCGGCATCGCCGAAGAAGACGCGCAGCGGCGGCGCCTCGGCGTCGACGATCTTGAACAGCGCCGCGGCCGTCGCCTTGGGATCGCCCGGCTTGGATGCGGTGCGGATGCCCGACAGCGACGCCCGCGCCGCGTCATAGGCCGCAAGCGGCTGGGCGCGGTGCGCCGAGGTCGTGCCCCATTCGGTCGCGAAGCCGCCCGGCTCCACGATCGTCACCTTGATGCCCAGCTCCTTTACCTCGGCGGCCAGCGCCTGGCTGAAGCCCTCGAGACCCCATTTCGACGCGTGGTAGAGCCCCACCGTGGGCACCGCCCAGACGCCGCCGATGGACGAAATCTGGATGATGTGCCCCGATTTCTGCGCCCGCATGATGGGCAGCACCGCCTGCGTCACCCACAGCGCCCCGAACAGGTTGGTCTCGAGCTGGGCCCGGGCTTCGTCCTCGCTCACCTCTTCGATGGCGCCGAACAGGCCGTAGCCCGCATTGTTGATCGCGATGTCGATCCGCCCGAAGCGCTTATGCGCCGCCGCCACCGCCGCGAAGGCCGCCGCGCGGTCGCCGACGTCGAGCTTCACCGGCATCAGCCGGTCGCCGTATTTCGCCGCCAGCGCGTCGAGCGCGCCGATATTGCGCGCCGCCGCCGCGACCTTGTCGCCGCGGGCCAGCGCGGCCTCCGCCCAGACATAACCGAATCCCTTGGACGCCCCGGTGATGAACCAAACCTTGTCGGACATGCTGTTTGCCTCCATATAGGAAGCGGAGGACGCTCCGCTTCGCAGGATATATACGGAGGGTCCTCCGTTTTACAAGAGGCCGACCGTGTCGCACGCCGACAATTCCCGCAATCCCCGCGCCGACGCCCAGCGCAACCGCGAGCGCCTGCTCGCCGCCGCGCTCGATCTGTTCGCCGCCTCGAATGGCGAGGTCACCTTGTCGGCGGTCGCCGAGCGCGCCGGCGTCGGGATCGGCACGCTCTATCGGCACTTCCCGACCCGCGACGCACTGGTCGAGGCGGTCTATCGCCACGAGGTCGAACGCCTTGCGCAAGACGCCGACCGGCTTCTCGCCGAGTTGCCGCCCGATGCCGCGCTGGAGGAATGGCTGCGGCGCTATTCCGCTCTGATCGTCACCAAGCGCGGCCTCAAGGAAGCGCTGCAATCGATCTTCGAGCCGGGTTCGGAGACTTCGAACTATTCGCGCGACCGCCTCGCGGACGCCGCCGCGCTTCTCGTCGCGGCGGCGGCGCGCAGCGGCGCGATCCGCGAGGACGCCGATCCGCAGGACGTGCTGCTCGCCGTCGCCGCCAGCACCTGGTCCTTCGCGGGCGACGGCGATTGGCAGTCCCGCGCCGCCCGGGTGCTGCGGCTGGTGATGGACGGCCTGCGTTACCGCCCGCCGCGCTGAGCCGCTACTGCACGTCGTCGAACGCAGCCTGCCGCAGCGCCCCGCGCCCCTCGCCCTCGCGCGGCACCAGCTTGCGGTAAAGATGCCAGGTCGCGTGGCCGAGCACCGGCAGCACCACGATCAGTCCGGTGAACAGGGGCAGCGAGCCGAGCACCAGGCCCGCCGCCACCGTCAGGCCCCACAGCGCCGCGACCGCCGGGTTCAGCACCACGGCGCGCACCGAGGTGCGGATCGCGGTGTCCAGGCCGACGTCGCGGTCGAGCAGCAGCGGGAACGACACCAGGCTGATCGCCATCGCCAGCAGGGCGAAGAGGAAGCCGGCGCCGACGCCCACGACGATCATCACGTGGCCGCCCGGCGAATAGAACACGTCCTGGAAGAACTGCCGCAGCGAGACGATCGGCTCGGTCCCGAACTTCCAGGCATAGATCTCCCACGCCGTGCCGAGCCAGATGAGGAACAGCGCGATCAGCGTCCCGCCCAGCACCGCGATCGCGCCGATCGCCGGCGCCCTGAAGACGTCGAACGCATTGGTCCAGTTCGCCGCGACGCCCTGCTCGCGCAGCCGGCTCATCTCATAGAGCCCGACCGCCGCGAACGGCCCGACGATCGCGAAGCCCGACGCCAGCGGGAAGAGCAGCGGCAGCAGGTCCATGCCGAATGCCGCCCGCGCCAGCACCGCGCCGACCACCGCATAGACCACGCCGACGAACAGCACGTCGCTGCGATAGGCCTCGAAATCGGCGAAGCCCTCGGCCAGCGCCGCGCGCAGATCCGCCACGCCGATCTTCGCCACCCGAGGCATGGGCGAGTGGATGGTGTCCTGGATGTGATGCAGCGAGCTGCCCGCCGCGCCGAGGGCATGCGCCGCCTGCGCCAGCTGCGCGCCGCCCCATTCGATGGGATTTTTGATAGTTGTCATGAGCGATCTCCCGAACGTTGTTGTTCGAGGGCTCGTGGATCGCATGGCCTGGCGGCCTACACCTGCCGTCGGTCACGGCAACCCCGCAACCTTCGATATGGGAGGCACCCTATACCTCTTGCCTTTGCCCGCACAGCGGGAATCGGCTCCTCCACAGCGCAGCGGGGGAGGTGGATCGGCCGCGCAGCGGACGAGACGGAGGGGGCGGGCCTACTCCGCCGCGACCGAAACGACCCGGCCCTGGTCCTTGAAATTGATCGCCTGGAGGTAGCGGATACCCTCCTCCGCGATGTCGTCGCCGACCATGCGGCTGCCCTCGGCCTGGAGCTCGTCCATGTCGATATAGGTCGCGTAGAAGCCGCGCGTCCGCGCGGTGATCAGGCCGGCATTGAGGAGGGTTTTGATCAGCACGCGGAAGATGTTGGTCTCGCTCCGGAAACGTTTCTTCGGGTCGCGGCTCTTGCGGCGTTCCATGATGTCGGCGACGACGCGCTGCGGATCCAGGTCGAACTTGCCGAAGATCACCGCCATCTGGTCGGGCGAGCCCTGGTTGAACAGCAGCGACTGGGCGCAATGCGCGGCCCAATCCTCGACCATGTTGCGCTCGCTTTCGCTGAGCTTCGGGATGGTCTTGTCGGCCCAGATCTTCCCGAATTTGTGATGGAAGGCTTCGTCGGTCATCACCAGCTGGAACAGCTTGCGGGCGAGCGGGTCGCGGTTGTGCTTGTAGCCGTTGGCGAAGGCGCCCATCGCGAGGCCCTCGACCAGCATCTGCATGCCGATGATCTTCTTGTAGACTAGCGGACTGTCGATGATCTCGACCAGCAGCGCCTTGAGCGCGGTGCCGCAGGGCGTCGGGCGGCCCCAGCGGGCCCTGATGTATTTCGCGAAGGCGGTGACGTGGCGCGCCTCCTCGCGCGTCTGGTTGGCGGCGTATTCCTGCGCCCCCTGGTCCTTCAGGACATGGCAGAGCGAGGCCGAGAGATTCAGCGCGCCCTGCTCGCCATGCAGGATGCCGGAGAAATTCCACAGCTGCATGTAGTTGATGAAGCGGATGCGGTCCTTGGGATCGCTGAGCTTTTCGGCGATATAGGGAAGGCGCAGGAAGGGCTGCTGCTCTTCGGGCAGCATGGCCTCGTTCTCGAGGTCGAAAGGCTCGTCGAAATCGATGTATTTCTTGTCCAGCGGATCCCAGAAATGGTCATGGGTGGCGCTGATGATCTTGTCGAAAGCGGTCGAGCGCTGCTCGTAGCGGTCGAGCTCGATCATCGACTCGAAATCGTCCGGCGCCACGGCGCCGTACATCTGGTCTTTGGTGATGTTCGTGTCGGTCATCAGGTCCTCCCGAAGCGATGCAGTATGCCCGTCCAGCCACTCCGCTGTCATCCCCGGCCGAACGCCGCGCAGCGGCGCGAGGGGAAGGGGACCCAGGTAGGAAGTGCCGTCACGGTGTCCCCCACCTGGGTCCCCTTCCCCTCGCTACGCTCGGCCGGGGATGACAGCGGAGTTTCAAATAAGCGCATGGCTGCCCGTCAGCATTAGCTTATGAAACCGCTCGCCCATGCGCCGATAGCCCGCCGCGTTGGGGTGCAGCTCTCCGGCAGGTCGGCCCGGTCGGCGCACGCCGGACGGCGCGCTGGCCACCCAGCGGGCGAAGGGATCGTAGAACGGCGCCTCGGCCGCTGGATAGCGCAACGGCTGGAGACGTGCGGGCCATGACAAGTCAAGGGTGGATCACACGCGCTTCGGGATCACCACGTGGAGGTGTTCATAGCCCTTCACGAACGTGGAGTAGGTCCGCTTGGGCTCGGCGACCTGCTCGATCACCGGGAAGCGCTTGAAGATCTCTTCCCAGATGATCTGGAGCTGCAATTCCGCCAGCCGGTTGCCGACGCAGCGGTGGATGCCGAAGCCGAAGGAGATGTGGCGGCGCGGGTTCTCGCGGTCGACGATGTAGTCGTTGGGCCGCTCTATCACCTCGTCGTCGCGGTTGCCCGAGACGTACCACATGACGACCTTGTCGCCCTTCTTGATCTGCTTGCCCTGGAATTCGAAGTCCTGCGTCGCGGTGCGGCGCATATGGGCGAGCGGCGTCTGCCAGCGAATGGTCTCCGACACCATCGATGGGATCAGCGATGGGTTCTCGCGCAGCTTCTGATATTGGTCGGGATTCTGATTGAGCGCCAGGACCGAGCCGGTGATCGTGTTGCGCGTCGTGTCGTTGCCGCCGACGGTGAGCAGCACGACGTTGCCGAAATATTCCCGCGGGGACATGTCGCGAGTCGCCGGGTTGTGCGCCAGCATCGAGATCAGGTCGCCCTTCGTCTCGGTCGCGTTGACGCGCTCATTCCACAGATTGGTGAAATAGGCGTGGTATTCCTGGAACACCGCCATTTTCTGCTCGAAGGTGTCGATCAGGCCATGCCCCGGCACGGCGGTCACGACGTCGGACCAGTAAGTGAGCTTGCGCCGGTCCGCGAACGGGAAATCGAACAGCGTCGCCAGCGTCATGGTGGTCAGCTCGATGGAGACCTTGTCGACCCAGTCGAACGGCTCGCCGATCGGCAGATCGTCGAGGATCTTGCCGGCGCGCTCGCGGATGATCGGGCCCAGCACCTGCAAATTCGCGGGGCTGACGACAGGCGTCACCACCTTGCGCTGGATGTCGTGGCGCGGCGGGTCCATCGCGATGAACATGGGCAGCGGCTCGAAATTCGCCTGGCCGCCGCCGATGGTGATGCCGCCATAGGTGAAGTCGGAGGAAAACACCTGGTGGTTCGTGTCCACCGCCATGATGTCGTTGTACTTGGTGATCGACCAGTAGGGGCCGAACTCGCTGTCCGCCGTGTAGTGGACCGGGTCTTCCTTCCGCAGGCGCTCGAAGTAAGGCCACATGGTATCGGTCTGGAACAGGATGCCCTGCGCCGGATTGAGCTCGGCGAGCGGCAGCGCGTAAGCCGCGTCGCGGGCGGATTTCATGTCGGGCTTCACGGCGATGTTCATCGGCGCTTCCTTTTTTGAAGGTCTTTCAGCTTGAGTTGAATCACCTGTCAGCGTCATGGCCGGCCTTGTGCCGGCCACCCAGGAACACCCCTGCAGCAGTTGCGATCATGGGTCGCCGGCACAAGGCCGGCGATGACGGCGGCGGGTGTTTCAAAACAGCTCCTCTAGTGCTGGCTCTCGGGCATGCGCACGACGAGCCCGTCCAATTCCTTGGTCACCTTGATCTGGCAGGACAGCCGGCTCGTCGGCTGAACCTCCGGCGCGAAGTCGAGCATGGTCTCTTCCATGTCGGTCTTGGGCGGGATCTTCGCCGCGAAGGCCGGATCGTCGACATAGACGTGGCAGGTCGCGCAGGCGCAGGCGCCGCCGCAATCGGCGTCGATCCCCGGCAGCATGTTCTTCACGGCGCCTTCCATGACGGACCAGCCCTCCGGAACCTCGATCTCGTGTTCCTTGCCGTTGTGCTCGATGTATTTGATCTTGGGCATGTCCGTCCGTTTTTGTGATGCTGTCCGTGCCGCGCATCCTTCGAGGCTTCGCTGCGCGAAGCACCTCAGGATGACGCTTTCATTTCAATTCTCGTCACCCTGAGGTGCAGCGCGGGCTTCGTGAGAAGCCCGCGATGCCTCGAAGGGTGCAGCGCTACTCCGCCGCGATCCGGATCGCGGCCGCGTTGGAGCGGTCCTTGAAGTTGATCTCCTGCAGGTACTTGATGCCTTCCTCGGCGATGTCGTCGCCGACCATGCGGTCGCCCTCGGCCACCAGCTCTTCCATGTCGACATAGGTCGCATAGAAGGCACGGGTACGGTCGGTGATCAGGCCCGCCTTGAGCAGCGTCTTGATCAGCACGCGGAAGATGTTGGTGCTCTCCTTCATCCGCTCGCGCTGCTTGGCGTCGGCGCGCAGCGCGATCAGCCCTTCCATCACCTTGGCGGGATCGAGGCCGAACTCGTTGAACATCTCGGCCTGCTGTTGCGGCGAACCCATGTTCATGATCAGCGACTGGAAGCAGTGCGCCGCCCAGTCCTCGACGATGTTGCGTTCTTCTTCCGACATCTTCGGGATCGTCTTGTCGGCCCAGATCTTCCCGAATTTGTGGTGGAAGGCCTCGTCCGTCATCACGAGCTGGAACAGCTTCTTGGCCAGCGGGTCGCGGTTGAACTTGTAGCCGGCCGCGAAGGCGCCCATGGCGAGGCCCTCGACCAGCATCTGCATGCCGATGATCTTCTTATAGACCTCCGGCGCCGCGATGATGTCGACCAGGAGCGCCTTCAGCACCGAGCCGCAGGGCCGCGGCCGTCCCCAGCGCGCCTTGACATACTTCGCAAACGCCGTGACGTGGCGGGCTTCCTCGCGCGTCTGGTTGGCGGCGTATTCCTGCGCCCCCTGGTCCTTCAGGACGTGGCAGAGCGACGCCGACAGATTCAGCGCGCCCTGCTCGCCATGCAGGATCGAGGAGAAATTCCACAGCGTCATCTCATTGATGAACTTGGCGACCTGGCCGGTCTTCTCCAGGTGGTCTTTCACATAGGGGATCTGCAGCGCGAAGATCTGGTCTTCCGGCTGCATCGCCTGGGTCATGTCCCACGGCTCGTCGAAGTCGATGTACTTCTTGTCGAGCGGATCCCAGAAATGGTCGTGCGTCGCGCTGATGATCTTGTCGAAGGCGGTGGAGCGCTTCTCATAGCGGTCGAGCTCGATCATCGACTCGAAATCGTCCGGCGCCACCGCGTCGTACATGATGTCCTTGGTGATGTTCCCGTCTGCCATGTCCCGTTCCTCCGTCCAGCGTTGCTTTAATGGTCCACCAGCGACTGCAACAAAGCCGCGGTGCGTTCGATGAAGGTTTCGCGCTCGGCGCCGGCCAGCGCCTCGTCGCGGATCAGCCGCTCGACCAGGAGGCCGATGAAGATCGAGGCGAGCAGCCGCGCCCGCGCCTCGACCTCGGCGCCGCCGATCCACTCGCGGATCGGGCCCATGAAGCGCTCCTGCACCGCCGCGTTGAGCTGCGACGCGGTCGCCGGATTGGTCGCGGCCTGGAGCAGGAATTCGAAGGCATGGGTGCGCTCGACATGCTGGTGCGCATGGCCCGCCATCATCTCGGCGACCGCGCGCCCGAAGGTGGCGCGCTCCCAGTGCGAGATCGCGTCGGGCGCGATGGAATCCTTGAGCGCGGCGGCGAACAGCCCGTCCTTGCCGCCGAAATAGCGGTTGATCAGCGCCGCGTCGGCCCCGGCCTCGGCCGCGATGTCGCGCAGGAAGGCCCCGTCATAGCCCGACCGGGCGAAGCATTTCTTGGCCGCCGCCAGGATGGCGGCGCGGGTCGCTTCCGCATCGCGCTTGCGCGCAGGCGTGCGTTCGGGAGCAAGGGTCGTGGCGTTTGTCATTCTGGGATGACATCGTGGCGACGTCCGGAACCGATGTCAACGGGAAATGACTTGGCGCGCTGGCGGACCTGCCGCGGCTGATCGCGGCGGCGCCGGTGGGGAAGGATGTCAAATAGCTGTCATCCCCGGCCGAGCGATGCGACAGCATCGCGAGGGGAAGGGGACCCAGGCGCCAAACACCGTGACGGTATCTCCCACCTGGGTCCCCTTCCCCTCGCACTCGCTTCGCTCGCGCTCGGCCGGGGATGACAACGGTGCCTTGAACGAAGGCGGTCGAACGCCTTCTTGCTACCGCCCGGTGAGTACCGCCTCCCAAATGCGCCGCGGTCTACCGAACCGTTTCCTTCTCCCTCGGCGCCGAGACGCGGCGCGGCTTGCTCTCGGCCTTGGGCTTGGGCAGAAGCCGGAAACGCGTCTGGCACCAGGCGAATTCAACGCCGACATCCAGCAGCGCATCGGAACGCCCGCAGGGGCAGGCATACGCCATGACCTCGACCACACGGTAGGTCTCTCCGGCCACCAGAGGCACCGGCCGGCCGGTGACATGGTTCGGGGCGGCATTGACGCACAGAACCAAATCGCCAGGGCCGAGAGCGTCGCTCATAGCTTCCTTCCCGTCTTCCTCGCCCGTCCCCGAAAGCGATACGTCAATACACCACCACGCTGCGGATCGACTTGCCCTCTTCCATCAGCGTGAACGCGTCGTTGATCTGCTCCAGCCCCATCACATGCGTGATCATCGGATCGATCTGGATCAGGCCCTGCATGTACCAATCGACGATCTTGGGCGTATCGGTGCGGCCGCGCGCCCCGCCGAACGCCGTGCCGCGCCACACCCGTCCCGTCACCAGCTGGAACGGCCGCGTCGAAATCTCCGTCCCCGCCGGCGCGACGCCGATGATGGTGCTCTCGCCCCAGCCGCGATGGCAGGCCTCGAGCGCCTGGCGCATCACCGTGACGTTGCCGGTGCAGTCGAAGGTGTAGTCCGCCCCGCCATCGGTCAGCGCCACCAGATGCGCCACGAGATCGCCGTCGATGGTCTTCGGGTTCACGAAATGCGTCATGCCGAAGCGGCGGCCCCATTCTTCGCGCCCCGGGTTGAGATCGACGCCCACGATCATCTGCGCCCCGACGAGCTTGAGCCCCTGCAGCACGTTGAGCCCGATGCCGCCCAGCCCGAACACGATCGCGTTCGAGCCCGGCTTGACCTTGGCGGTGTTGATCACCGCGCCGACACCGGTCGTCACCCCACACCCGCAATAACAAGCTTTGTCGAACGGCGCGTCCGCGCGGATCTTCGCCACCGCGATCTCCGGCAGCACGGTGAAGTTCGAGAAGGTCGAGCAGCCCATGTAGTGGAAGATCGGCTGTCCCCGATAGGAGAAGCGCGACGTCCCGTCCGGCATCAGCCCCTTGCCCTGGGTGGCGCGGATCGCGGTGCACAGATTGGTCTTGCCCGACAGGCAGGATTTGCACTGCCGGCATTCGGGCGTGTAGAGCGGAATCACGTGATCGCCCGGCTTGACGCTGGTCACGCCCGCCCCGACCTCGCGCACGATGCCGGCGCCTTCATGGCCGAGGATCGAGGGGAACAGCCCCTCGGAATCGAGCCCCGACAGCGTGTACTGGTCGGTGTGGCAGATGCCGGTGGCCTTGATCTCCACCAGCACCTCGCCGGGCTTGGGCCCTTCGAGGTCCAGCTCCACGATCTCCAGCTTCTTCTTCGCCTCGAAGGCGACGGCGGCACGCGTTTTCAAGCGATCTCTCCCGGGACGTTCAGCGTAAGGCGACGCGGCTTCCTAGCGCGGCGCCGCGATATTGCAAGCGGACCGCCGCATCTGTCGCTGAATTCAGGTAACGAAAGCCGCGCCCATGCGTTAACGGCGCGACAAAGAGGGAACTCCCGCCATGCATCTCACATCCGTCACTATCCAGCCGCTGATCGCGCTGATTTTCGGCGTCCTCATTCTCCTGATGCCACGCATTTTGAACTACCTGATCGCGATCTACCTGATCCTGGTCGGAATCACCGGCCTCGGCCTGCTCACCCGCTTCACCGGCTGACGGCAACTTTCGCCGCGCCCGGCCGTTTCCACTGTCCAAGGCGGGTGCGTCTGCGTGCTTGCCAAGAACGGAGGACACCCATGTCCGTCACACCCGACAAGAAGACCCCCGAGACGAAAAAGCAGAAGCTGGACCAGAAGGTCGATCAGCAGATGGAGGACACCTTCCCCGCCTCCGACCCGCCGAGCTTCTCGGGCGGCAAGCACATCGTCGGCGCCCCGGTCGAGCGCGAAAGCGACTCGCCGACGCCGGACACGCACGCCGTGAAGGAAGCCGAGAAGAAGGTGAAGACCGGCGATGCGGCCGTGCCGCACACCTACTGAGCCAGACCGATTTTCGGACGAGGCCCTCTTCCAACCCCCGGAAGGGGGCCTTTTCTTTTATGCAGGCCATGGTGAATTCCGCTTCACCGTCCGGAGACCGTCATGAATCGCATCTATGTCCCCAGCACCGGCGCCGAGTCGTGGAAGCCCTTCCTCCCCGAGCCGGAGCGGCAATGGAAGACCGGCTATTCCGCGCGCACCCTGGCGCATAGCTGGGAAGCGGCCGACGGCCTGCCGCCCGAGATCGCCGAACGCTTCGCGGCGACGCCGGGCTTCAAGGCCGTGCCCGAATTGCTGATCGCCATCCCCGAGCACAAGGTGCCGCTGCCCGGCGGCACGACGGAAAGCCAGAACGATGTCTTCGCGCTGCTGCGCTGCGGCGACCGCACCATCGCGATGGCGGTCGAGGGCAAGGTGGCCGAGCCGTTCGGCCAGACGGTCGGCGACTGGCGCCGCGGCGCCTCGGAGGGCAAGCAGGCGCGGCTGCGCTATCTCTGCGGCGCGCTGGGCATCGACTATCCGCCGCCCGATCACCTCTTCTACCAGCTCTTCCACCGCGCCGGCTCGGCGATCATCGAAGCGGGCCGCTTCAAGACCGATGCCGCGGTGATGATCGTCCACTCCTTCTCGCCGCACCGCCACTGGTTCGAGGAATACGCCGCCTTCGTCTCGCTGCTCGGCGGCGCGGTCTCGGAAGACGCGCTGAGCCAGATCCTGCTGCCCTCCGGCATGCCCTTCTACACCGGCTGGGTCTGCGGCGACGCGCAGTTCCTGGAGCGCTGAGTTCACCTCCCCGCAAGGGGAAGGTGAAGACGTCTATTCCGCCGCCTTCGCGCCTGCCGCCCGGCCGCGCGCGATGCGCTCTTCCGCCATGCGGTCGGCGATCGTGCTGGTCGGCTCGCCGTCGCGCGCCGCGCGGCTGAAGATCGCGCCCAGCGTGTCGGCGATGCCCAGCACCCGGCGCTCGACCTCGGCGTCGCTCCAGTCCTCGATCTGTGCCGCGACGCGGATGATCCCGCCGCCATTGATCACGTAGTCCGGCGCATAGAGGATCTCGCGGTCGCGCAGCATCGCGCCGTGATGGTCGCGCGCCAGCTGGTTGTTCGCGCCGCCCGCCACCACCCGCGCGGAGAGCCGCGGGATCGTCTGGTCGTTGAGGATCGCGCCCAGCGCATTGGGCGAGAGCACGTCGCACTCCACCGTCACGATCTGGTCCGGCGTCGCCGCCACCGCGCCCAGCGTCTCGACCGCCTCGCGCACCGCGGTCATATTGGTGTCGGCCACGATCAGCCGCGCCCCTTCGGCCTGCAGGCGCTTCGCGACGCCCATGCCGACCTTGCCCAGCCCCTGGATCGCGACCCGCAAGCCCTTCGTCGTGTCGGTGCCGAGCCGGTGCTTCACCGCGGCCTTCAGTCCCGCGAACACCCCCAGCGCGGTCGCCGGACCGCTGTCGCCGCCCGCCCGGCCCGGCTGGTCGTAGCCCGCGATGTGCGGCGTGCCCCGCGCGATCACCGGCATGTCGGCCGGCACCACGCCGACATCCATCGCCGTGATGTAGCGGCCGCCCAGCGCGTTGATCGCCTCGGCATAGGCGGCGAATTTCGCCTCCGACTTGTCGGTCGCCGGATTGCCGAGGATCACCGCCTTGCCGCCGCCCAGCGGCAGGTCGGCGATGGCGTTCTTGTAGCTCATGCCTTTGGACAGGCGCAGCGCGTCGGTCAGCGCCGCGTCGCCGCTCGCATAGGGATACATCCGCGTCCCGCCGCAGGCCGGGCCGAGCGCGGTCGAGTGGATCGCGATGATCGCGCGCAGCCCCGTCTGCTTGTCGTCGAAGAAGGCGACCGTCTCGTGATGGTCGAAATCGGCGGAATCGAACACGTTCATGGCGGTCGCGCTTTCGTCGGCAAGGAAGTTGCGCGACCTTAGCCTTTGCGCGCGGCAATTGGCTTGCGTTTTTCGCGCCGCAGGCCGCATGACCGGTGCGGGCATGCCGCGGCGCGCGCAACAAAAATCACCCGGGGAAATGCTTTACAGCGCCGGTTCCGCGTTCTCTATTCCCGCCATGCCGAACCTCGACACGCTGCGCGCCAAGCACCCCGAAATCCGCCCCGATTTCACCATCGACCAGCATTGGGAGCGCTACGGCGCCGCCGAGCATGGCGTCTGGAAGACGCTGTTCGACCGTCAGGCGAAGGTCCTGCCCGGCCGCGCCTGCGACGAGTTCCTGCAGGGACTGGACAAGCTCGACCTCGTCGCCGACCGCATCCCCGATTTCGCGCGCCTCTCGGACGGCCTTCAGAAGCTCACCGGCTGGCGCGTCGTCGCGGTGCCCTCGCTGGTGCCGGACGAGATCTTCTTCGACCATCTGGCCAATCGCCGCTTCCCCGCGGGGCAGTTCATCCGCCGCCCCGACCAGCTCGACTACATCGAGGAGCCCGACGTTTTCCACGACGTGTTCGGCCATGTCCCGATGCTCGCCCATCCGGTCTTCGCCGATTACATGGAGGCCTACGGCAAGGGCGGCGTGCGCGCCCTCAACGAATTCTCGGCGCTGAAGAACCTCGCGCGGCTCTATTGGTACACGGTCGAGTTCGGCCTGATCCAGGGCCGCGACGGCCTGCGCATCTACGGCTCCGGCATCGTCTCGAGCCGCGCCGAAACCGTCTATGCGGTCGAGAGCCCCTCGCCCAACCGCATCGCCTTCGACCTAGAGCGCGTGATGCGCACCGAATACCGGATCGACGATTTCCAGGAGAGCTACTTCGTCATCGACTCCTTCGACGCGCTGTTCCAGGAGACCTACAAGGATTTCGCGGCGCTCTACACCAAGCTGCAGAGCGGCCCGACCCACAAGCCCGGCGACATCCTGCAAGCCGACCGCCTGCACACCCGCGGCACCCACACCTATGTCGGCGGCACCCACGCGGCGTAAGGCGGCTGTCATCCCGCAACGCCCTTGTCATCCCCGGCTGAGCGACGCGCCGCCAGCGCAGACTCACACGTGTCATCCCCGGCTGAGCGACGCGTCAGCGTCGCGAAGGGAAGGGGACCCAGGTGGTCGAGCGCTACGAAATGCGGTGGGTTCGCGCTATTCTCGAAAGATGAAGGAGCATGTCTATTACGTCTACATTCTCGCGAGCCGTCGAAACGGCACGCTCTATGTCGGTGTTTCGAACGACGTCATGCGAAGGACCTGGGAGCATAAGAACGACCTCATAAAGGGCTTCACGAAGAAGTATGGGGTGCACATTCTGGTCTGGTACGAGGTCCATGAGGATATCAGCGTCGCGATCGCTCGCGAGAAACGCCTGAAGCGCTGGAATAGAGCGTGGAAGGTGAAACTTATCGAACAGCATAATTCCGGCTGGAACGATATATACGATCGCTTGATGGGTGAGATCGCGCTGCCGGATATGCCTGGGTCCCCTTCCCTTCGCGACGCTGGCGCGTCGCTCAGCCGGGGATGACACGTGCGTTGCACTGGCAGCGCGTCGCTCTGCCGGGGATGACAACCGTCGCCCCCAATCGACTCCCCTCCCGATTTCCGCCATCCTCCCGACGCGGCCTTTTTACGAGGACACACGCGACATGCGCCCGGTCTCTCTTGCCTTCGCACTCGCCCTGGCCGCCGCCGCGCCGGCGCTCGCCGCGCCGGCCCGCATCCCGGCGGCGCAATCCGCCGCGCATGTCGGCCAGACGGTGACGGTGGTCGGCGTGCTCTCCGGCGTGCATGTGACCGGCGGCGGCAGCGTGTTGTGGAATGTCGGCGGCGCCTATCCCGGCAATCCCATCACGATCTTCATCCCGCTGCGCGTGAGCGGCATCCCCGACGGCCATGCGCTGATCGGCAAGACACTGGCAATCACCGGCACGATCACCCGCTACCACGACAAGCCGGAGATCGTGATCAAGGACAAGGCGCAGGTCGCGGTCGCGCGGTAGGGCCCTGTGCCCTACCCCTGATACGCCGCCTGCAGCGCCGCGATGTCGAACTTGACCATCTTGAGCATCGCCTGCGCGACGCGGCCGGCGCGCGCCCGGTCGCCGTCCGCCATCATCTCCGGAAAAACGCGCGGCACGATCTGCCAGCAGAGGCCGTAGCGGTCGCGGATCCAGCCGCATTGCTCCGCCGTCCCGCCATGCGCCAGGATCGCGGCCCACAGCCGGTCGATCTCCGCCTGGTCGTCGCAGGCAATCACGAACGACACCGCATGGTTGAAGGGATCGAGCGGCCCCGCGCCGATCGCCTGGAAGGGCTGCCCCGCCAGGGTGAAGCGCACCATCGTCACCGACCCCGCCGGCCCGCTCGGACTGTCGCTGGGCAGCGTGTCGACGCTGTCGATCCGCGAATCCGGCAGCAGCGAAACATAGAACCGCGCCGCCGCCTCGGCGTCGCGGGCGTACCAGAGATGGGGAATGATCTTGGTCATGACGTGTCCTTCCTGATCCTTCTGAAAGACGTTCGCCCGAGCATCGCCCCGACACCAACGCCGATCCACCGCCCCGGCACGGGGGGCCGAAATTCGGGGAGCGAATTTTCGGGTGGGATTGCCAGCCGCCGTCCCGACACGCACCGCGCCCTCGGGCGCATGAAATAAACCTCCGCAACCCTTGATTGCATAGAATGAAAGCCTATCTGCGGCGGATGCCCGTGAGCCCGCGCCCCGTCCGTCCTGCCTCGCCGTCCCCGCGGCAGCGCCCGCGCGCGCCCGACCGCGCCGCTGTCCGGCCGCCCGCCGTCCCGCCCCTGTCCCCCGCGATCGTCCAATGGTGTCAGGCCCTTGGCGCGAAATCGGCGGAATTGAACCTCCAATCCGCACTTTTTCCACCGCGGCGAAAACCCGGCGCGCCGCTGGGCAACCGCAATCGCTGGATCCATGGCCGCTACAGCCGCGCCGCCCGGGCCGCGCGTGCCGCCGCCCGCGCCGCCCGCCGTGCCTCCGCCCAGCGCCTGACGGATGCCCGCGCCCTGGGCGGCCTGCTGCGGGCGCTGGAGGGCCTAATCCACGGGCGCCGGCGCCTGCGGCACGGTTCGCCAGAATTCGCCGTCATGGCCGAAAAATATACGCGCGCCCTCGCCCTGCAGGCGCCGGAGCTCCGCCAGGCTCTCGAGCATCTGGTCCCGGTTGTAGGCCTGGGCCGGCAGGTGGAGCGTGTCGAGCGTCTGCCGGAGGTAGCAGCAATCGGCGGCGAGCACGACGCTGCCGCTGGCGATCCGGACGCGCAGCGATTGATGGCCGGGGGTGTGCCCCGGCGTCGGGAAGACGACGACGTCGCCGTCGCCGAACAGGTCGAGCGCGCCGTCGAGGACGCGGACCGTCTCCATATGGGCGAAGTTGGCGGGGTTGTAGATTCCGGCCGCCTGGGTGCTGGGCAGCTGCGCCGCGCGCCACTCCTTGGCATGCACGATCAGCGTCGCGTCGGGGAAGAACGCGTTGCCGCCGCAATGGTCGAAATGCAGATGCGAGTTGACGACATAGCGGATGTCGGCGGGCCTCAGACGGAGCCGCGCGAGATGCGACGCGATGTCGGTGCCCGGCGGGAAGTCGATCGCCTGCGCCGGGCGGTCGATCGCGGCGGCCTGCTGCAGCGCGAGGTTGAGCCCGGTGTCGAACAGGACGCGGCCTTGGCGGTGTTCGATCAGATAGGCCGGGATCGGCACGGTGATGCGGCCCGCCTCGCCGGCGAGGAAGGCGTCGCGCGCATCGCTGAGATGGCCGCAGGTGAAGGCGAAGAGCGCCGCCGTCACCTCAATGCTCCCCGATCGCCGCCAGCACCGTGTCCTCGGTCAGGATCTGCGGCAGCACCGTCGCCTCCGCCGCCCCCGGCGGATAATAGAGGTAGAGCGGCACGCCGTATCGTCCGTGTACGGACAAAAGCGCCGTGATCGCCGGATCGCGCCGCGTCCAGTCGGCGACGACATAGGCGACATGGCGGCGCGCGAACGCCGCTTTCAAGCGCGGCCCCGACAGCGCGACCTCGTCGTTGACCAGGCAGGTGATGCACCACGCCGCCGTCGCGTTGACGAACACCGGCCGGCCCTCGCCGCGCAGCGCCGCGAGCCGCGCCGCCGAATAAGGCTCCGACGCCAGACCGGTGGCGTTCACGCTCGACGCTTGCGCCGGCAGCGCCTTGAGGACGGAGAGACAGGACAGCGCCGCGAGAATGGCGACCAGGGTCAGCAGCGCCCCGATCCCGCGGCCGCGCGGCGCGAAGCTGCGCGACAGGCCCCAGATCCAGGCGCCGAATCCGACTGCGACCATCGCCGCCAGCACCGCCGCCACCGCATTGGCGCCCGCCTGCTGCGCCAGCACCCAGACGAGCCACGCCGCGGTGCCGTACATCGCGAAGGCCAGCGCCTGCTTGAACACGATCATCCAGGTCCCGGGCCGCGGCAGCGCGCGCAGCAGCAGCGGCGAGACGCCGACCGCGACGAACGGCGCGGCGAAGCCGATGCCGAGCGCGAGGAACACGCCGAGCGCCAGGGCCGCGGGCTGCGTCAGGGCAAAGCCGAGCGCCGCCGCCATGAACGGCGCGGTGCAGGGCGCCGCGACCGCGACGGCCAGCACGCCGGTGAAGAACGAGCCCACCGCGCCGCCCGCATGGGTGAGCCGGTCGCCGCCGCCGAAGCCCGCGACCTCGAACACACCCGACAGGTTGAGCCCGACGCCGAACATCAACAGCGCGAAACCCGCGACGACGATCGGCTCCTGCAACTGGAAGCCCCAGCCGATCGCCGCGCCGCCGGCGCGCAAGCCCAGCAGCAGGCCGCCCAGCGCCAGGAAGCTCAGCACCGCGCCGGCGCCATAGGCGACGCTCTCGCGCACCGCTTCGCGGCGGTCGCGTCCCGCCTGCGACGACAGCGCGAAGGCCTTCATCGCCAGGATCGGCAGCACGCAAGGCATCAGGTTCAGGATCAGCCCGCCGAGAAAGGCGAGCAATAACGCGGTGAGGAAGCCGCCCGACGCGCTGCCTTCCGCGAAGACCGGCGCCGCCACCGGCCCAGGCTGCGCAGCGACCGCCACCGCTTGCACCGACCCGTCGCGCGACGTCAGCACCAGCACGCCGCGCAGCTCGCGCGTCTTGCCGAAGCCTTTGCCCGGCGTCATGCGCAGCACGAGCCCGTCGCGATTGCTGCCCAGGCGCTGCGGCGCCGTGTATTTCACGGTGTCGTCGAACGGAAAGAAATCGACGCCGACTGGCGCCGCCAACTGCAGACCCGCACTCGCGATGCCCAGATCGAGGATGCCGCCATCGGCGTGATAGCGCACCGGCCAGGGCGCCGGCACCGGAAGGCGAGTCCGCGCTGCGGCGAACGCAGCGGCATCCCGTGCCGCGCCGGGCGCGCCCACGACGAGCGTGACGCTGAGCGTCCGGTCCTCCGGAACGCAGACCTCCTTGCACACCAGCCAGCTTGCGGCGGCTTTCAGCGTGACGCGGTCGCCGGGCTTGGCATCGGCCGGCGCGGTGACGGACGAGAGGATCCAGACCGTGCCCTCATAGCCGAAATCCATGAACGGCCCGACCGGCAAGCGCTTCGGATAGGGCCATTGCAGCGCGCCGGCCTTCCATCGCTGCGGCAGCGACCAGTCCAGCGTGGTCGGCTGCCCGACATCGCCGGGGTTGCGCCAATAGGTGTGCCAGCCGGCCCGGATGATCTGCTCGAAAGCCACCGTCATCGTGCCGCCCGGCGCGATGCTGTCCTGCTCGGCGATCAGCCGCGCCTGGACCTTGGGCGCGCCGTCGACCTGCGCCAGGGCGGGCACGGCGAACAACATCGCGAGCAGCAGGGTCAGGAATGCTCTCATCCTGAGCGTCATAGCTGCGTCCGCGTGCCTCCGCCAGCGCCCTCGCGCAGGCGTGAGCGCAAGGCTAGGCTCCCGCGCAACCACCATCGAGGAAACGAACATGCGCAACAGCAACCGCCAATGGATCCTGCGCAAGCGGCCGGAAGGCGACATCAAGCCGGGCGATCTCGAACTGGTGGAGCAGCCCATCCCCGTCCCCGGTCCCGGCCAGTTCCTGATGCGCACCGTGTATCTCTCGCTCGATCCCACCAACCGCATCTGGATGAGCGACATGGATCAGTACATGCCGCCCGTGGTGCTGGGCGAGGTGATGCGCGGCGGCACCATCGGCGTGGTCGAGCAGTCGAACAATCCGGCCTTCCAGCCTGGCGACGTCGTCAACGCCTTCAGCGGCTGGCAGGAATATGTCGTGCTCGACGGCGCCCAGAAGCTCGACAAGTCCGTCCCCCTGCCCGCCTATATGAGCGTGCTCGGCGCCACCGGCGCCACCGCCTATTTCGGCCTGCTCGACCTTGGCCAGCCCAAGCCGGGCGAGACCGTCGTCGTCTCCGCCGCCTGCGGCGCCGTCGGCTCCATCGTCGGCCAGATCGCCAAGCTCAAGGGCTGCCGGGTCGTCGGGCTCGCGGGTTCGGACGAGAAGTGCCGCCACGCGGTCGACGTTCTCGGCTTCGATGCCTGCATCAACTACAAGACGGAAGATCTCCGTACCGCGCTGCGCCGCGAATGCCCGAACGGCATCGACGTCGATTTCGAGAATGCCGGCGGCGAGATCCTTGATGCCGTGATGGAGCAGATCAATCTCAAGGCCCGCATCGTGCTGTGCGGGATGATCTCGCAGTACAATGCCGTGACCCCGCCGCCCGGCCCCAGCCTCACCAACGTCCTGATGAAGCGGGCGCGGATCGAGGGCTTCATCATCATCGACTACCTGCCGCGCTTCGCCGAATTCATCGCCGCGATGGGCCCCTGGGTGTCGGAAGGCAAGATCAAATACGACACCACCATCGTGCCCGGCATCGAGAACGCGCTCGACGCGCTCGGCATGCTGTTCACCGGCGGCAACACCGGCAAGCTGCTGCTGCAGGTCTCGCAGGAGTCCTGAGTGCGGATCACGGGCGGCGCATTGCGCGGTCGGTCGTTGGCCGAGCCGCCGGACAACCGGGTGCGGCCGACCTCCGACAAGGTGCGGCAGGCGATCTTCAACATCCTCGCGCACAACGCTTTCGGCTTCACGCTCGCGGGCGCGAACGTCGTCGACCTGTTTGCGGGCACCGGCGCGCTCGGGCTGGAGGCGTTGAGCCGCGGCGCCGGCTTCGCGCTGTTCGTCGACGACAGCGCCGACAGCCGCGCCCTGATCCGGCGCAATGTCGAGGGCCTCGGCCTCACCGGCACGACCAAGATCTGGCGGCGCGATGCCGCCGATCTCGGCCCGCTCGGCGCCGGTGCCGGCGGCCCGTTCAGCCTTGCCTTCCTCGACGCGCCTTATCGCAAGGGTCTCAGCGAGCGGGCCCTGGCCAGCCTGGCCGCGGGCGGCTGGCTTGCCCCGGACGCGCTCATCATTATCGAGACCGCAAGTGACGAGACGCTCGCCCCGCCCGATGGCTTCCGCTCAGTCGACTCCCGCAACTATGGCGAGACTGCGATTCATATCTTCAGCGCTTCCTCGGCCTGAGTCTGCGACGCATCGATGAGCTCTGCCGCATGCGCCGCATAGTAGCGCTGCAGCAGGACGAACACCGTCGCGGCGCCGACGAAGGCGATGAGGATGGCGTCGGCGATCGGATAGCCGAGCCCGGTGATCGCGGCCCCGAGGCACAGGCCGCTCGTCACGCCGACATCCCAGCCGCCCTCCGCCGCGATGTGGAATCGCAGCACGCATTGCGAGCGCTTCGCCTGGTTGTACACCGCCGTCATCAGCGTCGGCACATAGAGGCAGGAGACCAGGGCGCCCAGCGCATTGGCCGCGACCGCGAGCACCGGATGATGCGCCACGCTGGCCCGCAAGGCGATGACGGCCGACAGCAGGCCGACCGAATACCACACGGCGCGGCTGCCCTTGCCGGAATCGATCAACCTGCCGAGCACAAGGCCGCCGACCGCCCCGACCAGGGCCGCGATGGCCAGCGCGCCGCCATAGGCGAGATAGTCCTGGCCGAGGGTCACGAACAGCGCGACCTGCCAGACGATGAAATACCCCGCCGCCACCCAGCCATCGGCGACGAACAACATGACGCCGGACAACGCGGCGCGGAACACGCCGGGTGCGCTGCGCGCGACGGCGATATCCGGCGTCCAGAGCAGCGGAATGGCCGACAGCACCTGCACCGCGCCGGTCGCCCAGAAAGCGGTCTGCGGTCCGAAGACGACCAGCAGCCAGCCGGCCGCCAGCGGGCTGACGATGCCGAGCATCGCCGCGACCGCCTCGCGGATGCCGAGCTGCTGGCCGCGGTGCTCGGCATCGCCGAGGGCCGCGAAATAGGCGTGATAGCTCGGCCAGTAGACCGTGTCGGCCAGGGCCGAGACCAGCACCAGCCAGACCAGGCCCCAGCCCACGCCGTGGACCCCCGCGAGGAAGGGATAGCTGCAGCCCATCAGGACCGCCCCGAGCACCACCAGCCGGCGCAACCCGATCCGGATCCCGAGCGGAAGCAGGACGGTGCGGATCGCCAGGCGGGAACCGAAGACGATCGCGAGGGTCAGCAGCACGGCCGGTACGCCCAGACCGGCCTTCAGCAGATAGACGGAAAAGAACGCCCCGCCGCCGCCGATCGCGACGGTGCCGATGACGTAATGCAGGTTGAGCAGATTTATGGTGCGATTGTGAAAGAAGGCCATGGTGGTCCCCAAGGAACGTGTTGGCGAGAATCAGGCATGCGTCTTCCTTCGGCGGGCCGCGCGCGGCGCGCACCGAAAGAGCGAGTTACCTTGTTCGTCCGACCAACACTTTTGGACCGATCCTTCCTTGATCCCGTCACGCTAGACCGTCACGACGACACCTTCAATCGACAGGGGGGAGGAACGGCGGCGAAAATGCGCTACTGTGTCATCCATGACGACACACTTCCGCCCCGCGACCGCCGCCGACGCGAAATTCCTCGGCTGGGTGATGTTCATGGCGGCGCGCGGACACCTGCCGCGCGGCTGGTTCGACATCGTGCTGCGCCGCCCGGTCGAGTTCGACCTCGCCTTCTGCGCCCGGCTGGCGAACGCCAAGGCGAAATCGTGGTGGCACCATTCCTTCTTCACCATCGCCGAAGTCGATGGCGCGCCGGCGGCGGCCGCCTGCGCCTTTCCGGACGAGGCGCCTTACAGGGTCTCGGGCGACGCGATGGCGGAAGCGTCCGACCGGATGGGCATCGGCAAGGCCGAGCAGGCCGAGCTCTGGCCGCGCGGCCGCTTCATGATGAGCGCCACCAGCGGCGACGAGGATTGCTGGACCATCGAGAACGTCGCGACCCTGCCGGAATTCCGCGGCCAGGGCATCGCGCGGACGCTGATCGAGCACATGCTCGACGCCATGGCGACGGGCCGCGGCCCCAAACAGGTGCAGATCAGCTTCCTCATCGGCAACGCGCCGGCGGAAGCGGTCTATCGCGCCTGCGGTTTCACCTTCGCCGAGGAGAAGCTTGCCAAGGATTTCGAAGCGGCGATGGGCGTGCCGGGAATCCGGCGGCTGGCGCTCGATCTATAGCAGGTCAGGCCGCAATCGCGGCCGGCGCGCCGAGGCCCAAGGCCTTGATGTCATCCTCCAAGATCGCGTGGAAGAACTGTCCGCGTACCGCGTCGGCACCGGTGAAGTCCGGCGCCAGCGTCTTGCCGCCGGGCAGACGCAAGCTGCCGAGATTGGCTTTCTCGAACTTGGCATGCGCCAGCCGGGCGTTGCGGAAGGAGGCCCCGCGCAGGTCGGCGCCGGAGAAATCGCAGTCCCGCAGATCGGCGCCCTCGAACCGGGCGCCCTGCAATTGGCAGTCGGAAAAATCCATCCCGATCGCCAGCACGCGCCGCGCCGACAGGCCGCTCAGCGCCTTGCCGGCGAACTGGCTGCGCACGACCCGCAAGTCCTCGCCGTCGAGAACGGCCTGCGCGCCTTGCACCGCGCCGCTGGCGATGCAGAGTACATGCCCGTCGAGCATCGCGACGAGCGCGCCGGCCCTCGCCATGGCCGCGGCCGTGGCGCTCAGGATGCAGCCTTCCAGCGCCTGTGGCGGAACGCCGAGATCGGCGATGTTCACGCCGGTCAGGACGGCGTTCTTGAAGGTGACATTGGACAGTCTGGCGTTCTTGAAATTGGCGCCTTCCAGGATCGCGCCGGAAAAGTTCACGCCCTCGAGCTGGGCATGGCCGAAGGACGCGCCCTTGAGCGACGCGTTGGAGAAATCGACGCGATAGGTCTCTTCGCCCTCCTTGGCCGCGCCCGGCCCCTTATAGGCGACGGTGACGGCGCGCAGATCCGCGCCGTCCAGTCGCGCGAAGCCGAGCCTGGCGCCGCAGATCGAGGCGCCGCGCAGATCGGCCTTGACGAGCTTGGCCGAGGTGAGGTCGCAGTCGCGCAGATCGGCGCAATGCAGATTGGCGCGGTCGAGCGTCGTGCCGAACGCGACGGCGCCGACCAGCGAGGCGAAAGAGAAATCCGCTTCGGCGAGATTGCGGTTGGCGAGGTTGAGGCGGTCGAGCTTGGTCCGCGCAAGCTCCGCCTTGGCGGCGCCGCGCTGATAGGACAGCATCCGCTCATGCGCGAGGAGCACGGCGTTGAGCTCCTGCTGGCTCAGCGCCTTCCGCGGATCCTGATAGAGGCTCTTGAGCATGAACGCCCGCTGCAGCACGATTCCGGCCCGTCGGACGGATCGTGCGAGTGTCGCAGACAAGCCTTAAGGAAATGCTTGCGCCGGTGCGACGGCCGACAACATCCCAAATCCGCCGCGGCCCTATCGCCGCCCGAACAACCGCTCGATATCGCTGAGCTTGAGCTCCACATAGGTCGGTCGGCCATGATTGCATTGGCCGCTATGGGGCGTCGCTTCCATCTCGCGCAGCAGTGCGTTCATCTCTTCCGCATTGAGGCGCCGGCCGGCGCGCACGCTCGTATGGCACGCCAAGGTGCCGGCGACCTCTTCGAGGCGTTCCTTGAGCGAGAGCGCATTGCCCGTCTCCGCGATATCGTCGGCGAGGTCGCGGATCAGGCCCTTGATGTCGGCCTTGCCGAGCATCGCCGGCATCTCCCGCACCATCACCGCGTCGGGACCGAAGGGCTCGACCACCAGGCCGAGTTCGGCAAGCTCGCCGGCCCGCGCGGCGACGCGAGTGACCTCGGCGGGATCGAGTTCGACCACTTCGGGGATGAGCAGCGGCTGGCGCGCGATGCCGCCGCTCTCCAGGCCCTTCTTCATGCGCTCATAGACCAGCCGTTCATGCGCCGCATGCTGGTCGACGATCACGATGCCGTCCGGCGTCTGCGCGATCACATAGGTCTCGTGCAATTGCGCCCGCGCGACGCCGAGCGGAAGCTCCTGCGCGGCGTGTTGTGCCGCCGGTTCTTCGATGCGTGCGGCCGGCGCCGCATTGCCGTCCAGCAGCGGCGCATAGAAATTCCGCCCTGGGTCGTTGGTCCCCGGGCGCGGCGTGTAATCCTGCTGGTAGAATGTCCCCGTCTGCGGCCGCAGCGCCGCGAGTGCCGCCCCTGCGACCGTGGTCGAGGCGCGATGCCCCGCATCGGCCAGGGCATGCTTGAGCGACGAAACGATCAGCCCGCGCACCAGGCCGGCGTCGCGGAAGCGCACCTCGGTCTTGGCGGGATGCACATTGACGTCGACGAAAGCCGGATCGCAGTGCAGGAACAGGGCGAGCGCGGGATGGCGGTCGCGCGCGAGGAAATCGGCATAGGCGCCGCGCACCGCGCCGACCAAAAGCTTGTCGCGCACCGGGCGGCCGTTGACGAACAGGAACTGCATCTGAGCGTTGGCGCGGTTGTAGGTGGGAAGGCCCGCGAAGCCTGCGATGGCGACGCCCTCGCGGCTGACATTCACCGGCGCGGCGTTGTCGCCGAAATCGCGGCCCATGATCTTCGACAGGCGCTTCAGCTGGGGACCGATCAGATCGGTCTCTGCGGGCAGATCGAGGGCGCGGCGGCCGTCCATGACGAGCGTAAAGCTCACATCGGGGCGCGACATGGCGAGGCGCTTGATCACATCGAGCGTCGCGAGATCCTCGGAGCGCGCCGATTTGAGGAATTTGAGCCGCGCCGGCGTGGCGAAGAACAGCTCGCGCACCTCCACCCGCGTGCCGTGCTGGCCCATGGCCCGGAAACCCGTCGGCGACGGGCCGGACAACATGCCGCCATCGACCTTGATCTCATGCGCCTCGCCGCGCGCGGTGCGGCTGCAGATCGTCAGCCGCGCGACCGCGCCGATGGAGGGCAACGCCTCGCCGCGAAAGCCCATGGTCACGATATGCGAGAGGTCGTCGGCCGGCAGCTTGGAGGTCGCATGGCGCTCGACCGCGAGGCGCAGATCGTCGGCCTCCATGCCTTCGCCGTCATCCTCGACCAGGATGAGGTCGACGCCGCCGCTGGCGGTTGTGATCTCGATGCGGTGCGCGCCGGCGTCGAGCGCGTTCTCGACCAGTTCCTTCACAGCGCTCGCAGGCCGTTCGACCACTTCGCCGGCGGCGATGCGGTTCACGGTTCCCTCGGACAGGCGGCGAATCTTCATGCGCCGACTATACACGGCCATTGCCGCACACCCGCAAAAGCGCTGTGGATGAAGGGTTTCATCGTTTCCTCCCCCGTGGTTACGGGGGAGGAAGACGGCGACGCGGCTCTATCCTTCGCCGAGGAACTGCCTTGCCAGCACCTTGCCCTCTTCCACCCCGGGCTGGTCGAAGGGATCGACGCCCATCAGGCGGCCCATCAGGATGGTCTCCAGCATGAAATGCATCATCAGCGCGCCGACCGCTTCTTCGTCGATCTTCGGCACGCGGATCTGCCGCACCGGACGGCCGTTCTTCGACAAGGTCTGCGCCGTGGCGCGCGCCTCTGCGGCAACCAGGTCGCCCATATGCTTGCCGGCCAGATAGTCGAGGCCCAGCGCGCGGGCGCGCGCGGGCGGCGCGACGAGGCCTTCGCCTTTGGTGTCGGGCACGACCAGCGTGTAGAGCGCATCGTTCGGCCCATCGCGGAAGAGCTGGAGCTGGCTGTGCTGGTCCACCGGACCGACCGCGCCGACCGGCGTCGAACCCTTGCCATCCTTGCCCAGGCTCTCGGCCCAGAGCTGGCGCCACCAGCCGCTGAACGTGCCCAGGCGGTCGGCATAGTTCCACAGCACGGTGTGGTGCAGCTTGCCCTCGCGTGCGAGGGCGTGATGCAGCGCGGCACCGGCGGCAGAACTCGCCTGCTCGGCCGAGGGCGCATCGAGCACCGCGTCGCGCGCCGCCTTCGCACCGGCACGCAGGGCGTGGACATCGAGGCCCATCAGCAGCGCGGGCAGGATGCCGACCATGCTGAGCACCGAATAGCGCCCGCCGATCCCGAGCGGATGATCGAGCTTCGGCGCACCGATGCTGTCGGCGAAATCGGCCAGCGCGCTCTTCTTCGGCTCGGTGATCGCCACGAAATGCTGCTTGAGCCATTTGCCGCCGCCCGCCTTCTCGATGGCTTCGGCCGCGGTAAGCGCCTGGAACAGCGTCTCGGCGGTGCCGCCGGACTTGCTGATCACGATGAAGCGCGTTGTCTTGAGGTCGAAGCCTGCGATGGCCTCGGCCCAGCTCCAGGGATCGGGATTGTCGTGGAAGGTGACGCGCGGCGTGTGGCCGGCCTTGGCGATCGCCTTCAAGGCCTGGCCGCCGAGGCTCGAGCCGCCGATGCCGAGCACGGCGACGTCGGACGTGTCCTTGCTCCATTCGTCGGCGACGGCCTTCGCGGCGTCGATGTCGTCGGTCCGCTCGACGATGTCGAGGAGTTCGAGGGCGTGTGCTTTCTTCTGGTCCCTGAGCCAGGCGAGCGCCGTGCCGGCCTCCTGGAGCGCGGCGTCGAACGCGGGACGCGGGACCGCGCCGGGTCCGCCCAGCGCCAGGTCGAGGGAGATGCTGAAGGGAAGAGCCATGGGCGTGTCCTTTGTGTTCCTACCCTCCCGCTGGGAGGGGCGAAAATCGGGCGGAGCGACCCTCCCGCAAGGGACGGGCCGAAGCAACAACTCACCCGCGCGAGGCGGGTTTCCTGGCCGGCTTGTGACCGGTCGACGCGACCGCGATGCTGCCGCCGACAACGACCGTGAGGCGGGCGGGATCGAACAGGCGAGCCGCGGCGCGCTTCACATCGGCCAGCGTCAGCGCCCGGATCAGGCCGTTGCGCCGCGCCACATAGTCGAGCGGCAGACCGGCCCGCTGGAAGCTGTTGAGCTGCGAGGCGATTCCAGCATTGGATGCGAAGGCCAGCGGATAGGAGCCGGTCAGATAGGTCTTGGCGTCGTCGAGCTCGGCCTGGGTCGGGCCGTGCGCGGCGTAGTCGGCGAGAACATGCCGGACGACGGCCAGCGAAGCATCCATCGCGTCGTTGCGGGTCGCGACCTGGCCGACCACCAGGCCGCCGCCATGGAAATCGCTCAAACCCGTCGAGATTCCATAGGTCAGGCCGCGCTTCTCGCGCACCTCGTCCGTCAGGCGCGAAGAGAATCCACCGCCGCCCACAATGTGATTGGCGACGTAGGCCGCAAGATAGTCGGGATCGGCGCGGGAGAGACCCGGAAGGCCGAAGACCGCGGTCGGCTGCGGCACGGCCATCGCGACGACGCTCTCGCCCGGCGCCCCGGCGTGCAGCACGGGCGGCGGCGGCGCAGGCACCGCGGCCGGCAGCGCATCGAACGTCGACTTGAGCAGTGTGGTCAGCGTCGCCGGATCGACGTCTCCCGAGACCGCGATCTTTGCGCCGCCCTTGACCCAGTGGTCGCGCGCGAAGGCTTTGAGGTCCGCCACGCCGATATGCTCAAGGCCCGGTTCGTCGCCGCCGACGGCGTGGGCGTAGGGATGCGTGCCGAAATAGACTTTGTAGAATCGGTCGCCCGCCACGGCGGCGGGATCGGAGGCGTCCTGGCGCAGGCTCTGCAGCATCTGCACGCGGACGCGCGCGACGGCGTCGGCATCGAAGCGCGGATGCTGGAGCGCGAGCGCGAAGAGCCGGAAGGCCTCCTTGCTTTGCGAGGATAGCATGGTGAGCGAAAGGACGAGGTAATCGCGGTCGGGCGCGATCGAAAGCTGGATGCCGCGGTCGGCGAGCGCGCGCTGATAGTCCTCGGAGCGCAGCGGGCCGGCGCCCTCATTGAACATATAGGCGGCGAGCGCGGCGAGGCCGGCTTTGCCGGCCGGGTCGTAGCCCGAGCCGGCGGGCAGCGAGATGCTGAGCGCCACCATCGGCACGGTGTGGTCTTCCTCGAACCAGACCTGCTCGTTCGCCCCGATCTCAAGGATGCGCGGCGGCGATGCGAAGGCGGGCACGGCGCACATCGCCGTGAAACAGAGCGCGGCGACGAGCTTTCTCACGCCGGCCCCGGTGTCAGGTAGAGCGTCACGGATTCGCGGCGTTGCAGGGCTTGCGCCGCCGCATCGCGCACGGCCGCGGCGCTGACGGCTTCGATGCGGCGCGGCCAGCTCTGCACCTCCGCGACGTTCTGGCCGACGACCAGTGCCTGGCCGTATTCGGTCGCGAGCGACAGCTGGTTGTCGCGGCGGAAGACCTCGCCGGCGACGAGCTGGGTCTTGGTGCGTGCCAGGTCCGGCGCTGCGGCCGCCCGGTGCGCGAGTTGTGCGATCAGCGCGTCGACCGCGCGTTCCACGACGGCGAGCGCGACACCGGACCGCGGCACGGCATAGACCGAGAAAGAGCCGGAATTGCGCGCGTCGCCGTCATAGCTTGCGCCAGCATCGGTGGCGAGCTTCTGCTCGACCACGAGCTTGCGGTAGAGCAATCCGTTGGCGTCGCCGCCCAGAAGCGCCGCGAGCACGTCGAGCGCCTCGGCCTGGCCGGACCGGGCGGTGGAATAGCTCGGGACCCGATAGGCGCGCGTGAAGCTCGGCACCGTCGCATCGGGGCGCGAGATCGCGAGGCGCGTCTCGCCCAGCCGCTGCGGCTCGGCGAACACGGTGCGCGGCTCCAGCGGACGGGCGGGAACGCGCGCGAGGGTCGACGCCGCGTCGGCCTTCACCTCGTCCGGCGTGACGTCGCCCGCGATCACCAGGATCGCGTTGTTGGGCGCATAGTGATGGTCGTAGAAGCTCTGCGCCGCGGCACGATCGAGGCGCTGCACCTCCTGCGGCCAGCCGATCACCGGGCGGCCATAGGGATGGGAGAGATACAGCGCGGCGTCGACCTGCTCGCCGGCCAGCGCGGCCGGACTGTTCTCGATACGCATGCGGCGCTCTTCCAGCACCACGTCCCGCTCGGTGCGCACGGCGGCGTCCGAGAGGTCGAGATGCGCCATGCGGTCGGCCTCGAGCGTCATGGCGAGCTTGAGGCGGTCGCGCGCGATCTGCTCGTAGAACGCGGTGTAGTCTTCGGTGGTGAAGGCGTTGTCGTCGCCGCCATTGCGGGCAAGGTCGCGGCTGAAGGCGCCGTTCGGCTCCGCCTTGGTGCCGCGGAACATCATGTGTTCGAAGAAATGCGCGAGACCGGAGCGGCCCGGCGGATCGTCCATCCCGCCGACGCGGTACCAGATCATCTGGGTGGCGACCGGGGCGCGGTGGTCGGGAATGACCACGACCTCCATGCCGTTGGCGAGCGTGAACTGCGAAACGACGGGATCGGCGGCCCGCGCGGGCGCAAGGGCGAAAAACGCGACGGCACATAGGACGGCGCAGCATCGCCGGAAATCGCCTCCCCACAAGGGGGAGGTCGTCGAAGACGGATGCATCACATGAAGGAGCAAGTGATCAGAACGGCCACAGACCGCTGAGCCAGCCGTCGTCGCTCTTGGCCGGCGGCGGAGCGGGCGGTGGTGCCGGCGTTGCCGTGGCGGCGGCCGGCGCGTTGGCCGCGCCGCCATTGCGGGCGGCATCGACCCGGCGCGCCTCGGCGTCGGCATCGACCGGCGTCGAGCCCGGCGCCGGCGTCGGGCCGTTCCAGAACAGCACGTTCTTGGTGAAATCGTCGTCGGAGCCCCGCATGCCGGCGCCGTCGGCGGCGATCTGGCGGCGGATCGTCGGGTCGGCGTTCTGCACGCCGGCCGAAGCAAGCAGATAGCGCTCGCCCATGCTCATGCTGGGCGGCAGCGAAGCCGCGACGGTGGCCGGATCGGCGTTGAACAGGGCGTTCTGCGCCGCCTGGGTCGGCTCGACCTGGTTGGCGGGCGCCGTGCCCGGCGCCGGCGGCTTCAGGTTGAAGTCGGGCGGGATGACCAGCGGCGCCTTGGTGACGACCGCGAACTCGTCCGGCGAATCCTTGCCCTGCCCCGCGGCATTGCGCAGCGTGTCGCAGCCGGCCAGCGTGACGGCGGCGCCGGCGAGAAGCGCGATGCCAAGGACTTTGCGCGAAACCATCGACTACTCCTGAACAGATCTACGTTTTTCCGGCTCCGGGCCGCTCTCCGGCCGCATCAGCGCATCATACAGCAGCGCGATGACGCCGAAAGTAATGGCGGCGTCGGCCACGTTGAACACATACCAGTGATAGCCGAAGCCGTGAAAGTCAAAAAAATCGGCCACCCAGCCATAGATCAGCCGGTCGACCAGATTGTTCCCGATCGCCCCGCCGATCACGAGCCCCAGCCCGACCGTCAACGCCCGGCGCGGTGCGTTCCATAGCCACCAGCCAAGCCCGATTACCGCCAGAAACGAGAGAAAAACGAGGAGGGCGACGCCCCAGCTGCTATGGGCCGGGAACAGGCCGTAGCTGACGCCATGGTTGCGGACCATGGTCAGATTAAAGAACGGCAATATGGGGATGGAGACATAGTCCTCCGCCGCCTTGAAGCCGAGCCCATAAAGGATGGCGAGCTTGCTCGCCTGGTCGAGGAAGAGCGCCCCTGCCGCCGCCGCAAGCCCCCAGTCGCGCGGTGTCATGCGCAACGTCACTTTCCTCCCCCGTTGTAACGGGGGAGGTGGCTTGGCGCGGCAGCGCCAAGACGGAAGGGGCCGGCGCAGGCGGCTGCCCCCCTCCACCATCCGCCTACGCTAAAGCTTCGGCGGATGGTCCCCCTCCCCCGCAACAGCGGGGGAGGAGATTTCGGAGCGATGTCAGCCGGCCGCATCCACCGCCTCGCTGCAGCGGTTGCAGAGATCCGGATGCGCCGGATGCGTCCCGACTTCCTCCAGGATCATCCAGCAGCGGGCGCATTTGTCGCCCTCGGCATGATGGAATTCCGCCGCGACGCCAGCGATCTCCGGCAGGCGGAAGGCGTCGACGGGTGCCTCATGCGTCGAGACCCTGGCGCGCGAGGTGATCGCGATCTCGCCGAGGTCGAGGCCGTCGAACAGCGCGGCGTCCTTCGGCTCGCTCACATAGAGCACCGGCCGCGCTTCGAGGCTGGCGCCGATCACCTTGTCGCGGCGCTTGATCTCCAGCGCGCCGGTGACCACACGGCGCAGGGTGCGAATGCGATCCCATTTCTGGATCAGGGCATCGTCCTGCCAGGTCGCCGGCGTCTCCGGAAAGGTCTGCAAGTGGACGCTGTCGTCGGCACCTGGGAAGCGCAGCAGCCAGGCTTCTTCCATGGTGAAGCACAAGATCGGCGCCAGCCAGGTCGCGACCCGCCGGAACACCTCATCGGTCACCGTGCGCGAGGCGCGACGGCGCGCCGACGACTTCGCATCGCAATAGAGCGCGTCCTTGCGGATGTCGAAATAGAAGGCCGACAGCTCGTTGGTACAGAAGCTGAACACCGTGTTGTAAGCGCGGTTGAAGTCGTAGGTGCGATAGCTCTCGCGCACCACCGCGTCGATCTCGGCCAGCTTGGCGAGGATGAAGCGCTCGAGCTCCGGCATCTCGTCCACGCCGATGCGCTCCTTCGCGTCGAACCCTTCGAGGTTCGCGAGCATGAAGCGGATGGTGTTGCGCAGCCGGCGATAGGCGTCGGTGTTGGACTGGATGATGTCGTTGCCCATCCGCAGGTCCTGGGTGAAGTCGGACGACGCCACCCAGAGGCGGAAGATGTCGGCGCCGTTCTTGTCGGCGATGGTCTGCGGCAGGATGACGTTGCCGACCGATTTCGACATCTTGTCGCCCTCGCGGTCGAGCACGAAGCCGGCGGTCAGCACCTCGTCATAGGGCGCGCGGCCGCGGGTGGCGCAGCTTTCGAGCAGCGAGGACTGGAACCAGCCGCGATGCTGGTCGGAGCCTTCCAGATAAAGGTCGGCGTGGTCCTTCTGCGGCCACTCGGGCTCCAGCGGCTGCTCCACCGTGAAGACATGGGTCGAGCCGGAGTCGAACCACACGTCCAGGATGTCCTTCACCTGCTCGTAATCGGACGGATCGCGTTCGTTGCCGAGGAAGCGGGCAGCGGAGTCGGCCTTGAACCAGGCGTCGGCACCCTCGACCTCGAACGCATCGCCGATGCGCTGGTTGACGGCCGGATCGTTGAGGATCTCGCCGGACGCCTTCTCCACGAAGATCGCGAGCGGCACGCCCCAGGCGCGCTGGCGCGACAGCACCCAGTCGGGGCGGTCCTTGACCATGCCCGCGATGCGGTTCTGGCCCGAGGGCGGATACCATTTGGTGTCGCCGATGGCGGTCATGGCGCGCTCGCGCAGCGTGCCGCCGCCGGGGATCTCCTTGTCCATCGCCGCGAACCATTGCGGCGTGGCGCGGAAGATCACCGGCGCCTTGGAGCGCCAGGAATGCGGATAGGAATGGCGCAGCGTGCCCTTGGCGAGCAGCGCGCCGGCATCGATCAATTCCTTGATCACCGCGCCATTCGCATCGCCCTCCTTCTTGCCGTCGCGCGACAGGATGAACTTGCCCGCGAAGATCGGGACATGGGCGTTGAAGGAGCCGTCTTCCTTCACGACGTTGAAGGCATCCGGATTGCTTGCGGCATAGCCCGGATAGGTGTCCATCATCAGGACGAAGTCTTCCTCGCCATGGCCGGGCGCGGTGTGGACGAAGCCGGTGCCGGTGTCGGCGGTGACGTGATCGCCGGGCAAGACCGGAACGTCGAACTCGTAGCCCTTGCCGCGGAACGGATGCGCCGCGACCGCGTCCTTCGGATCGGCGGCGTGCAGCCGCTTAAGAGTGATCTTGGAATGCCGCGCGGTCTGGTCGGCCAGCGCATCGGCCAGCGCGATCTTCTCGCCGACGGAGGCGAGCGCGCCCTCTTCCGCTACCACTACCTCATAGACGCCGTAGTCGAGCGTCGGGGCGAAGGCGATGGCGCGGTTGCCGGGGATGGTCCAAGGCGTGGTCGTCCAGATGACGATGCTCGTGTCCTTGAGCGAGTCCGAGCCTTTCACGATGGGAAACTTCACATAGATCGTCGGGCTGGTCTTCTCGTGATACTCGACCTCGGCCTCGGCGAGGGCGGTCTTCTCGACCGGCGACCACATCACGGGGCGGAAGCCGCGATAGAGCAGCTTGTTGTCGACGAATTTGTGCAGCTCGCGTGCGATGGTCGCCTCGGCGCGATAATCCATCGTCGTATAGGGCTTGTCCCACTGGCCCATGCAGCCCAGGCGCTTGAACTGCGCGCGCTGGACGTCGATCCAGTGATTGGCGAAGTCGCGGCAATCCTTGCGCAGCTGGTCGATCGGCACGTCGTCCTTGGACTTGCCTTCCTTGCGGTATTTCTCCTCGATCTTCCATTCGATCGGCAGGCCGTGGCAATCCCAGCCCGGGATGTAGGGCGCGTCGAAGCCGAGGAAGCCGCGGCTGCGCACCACGATGTCCTTGAGCACCTTGTTGAGGCCGGTGCCCGAATGGATCTCGCCATTGGCGTAGGGCGGGCCGTCATGCAGCACGAAGAGCGGACGGCCCTTCGCCTGTTTGCGGATGCGGCCGTAGAGGTCCATAGCCTCCCAGCGCGCGAGCCATCTGGGCTCGGCTTCGGGCAGGCCGGCCTTCATCGGAAAGTCGGTCGAAGGCAGGAACAGGGTGGCACGATAGTCGTGCGCGTCGCTCGGTGTGTCGGTCTTGGCCATTGTCTCTAAAGGCTTTCGCGGAAAGTGGTTGGCGAGGTTTCGAACCCGGCCTCCGCGCGTGAGGGGTCAGCCCCGGCGCAGAGCCGGGTGGCGAATTCGCGAAAATCCCGCGAAATCAAGCATTTGCGTTCGAGCCTAAATCGGTTTGGTTGGTTCTAACAGCGCCGGAGGGGGAGCGTCCATCCTTTCCTCCCCCGTGGTTACGGGGGAGGGGGACCGCATCGCGCAGCGATGTGGTGGAGGGGGCGGCCACCGGCGTCGGCCCCCTCCGTCTCATCGCTGCGCGATGAGCCACCTCCCCCGTAACAACGGGGGAAGGAAACTATGGCGCGGTCGCCAAAGCCTTCCGCGCCGTCTCGCTGTCGCGGTTCATCTGCGCGACCAGCGCGTCCAGCGAGTCGAACTTCGCCTCGGGCCGCAGATAGGCGATCAGCTCGACCGCCATGTGCTTGCCGTAGAGATCGCCGGCAAAATCGAACAGATGGGTCTCCAGCAGCGGCACGTCCGTCTCGAACATCGGACGGATGCCGAAATTGGCGACGCCGTCATGCACCGCGACCACGCAGCCCTCCTCGATGATTTTCGCGCGCACCGCATAGATGCCGAAGGCCGGCTTCAGGCAATCGTCGAGCCGCATATTGGCGGTCGGAAAGCCGATGGTGCGGCCGCGCTTGTCGCCATGCTCGACCCTGGCCTCGATGCCCCAGTGATGGCCGAGCAGGCGCGCCGCGATTTCCGGCTTGCCGGCTTTCAGCGCGTCCCGGATTTCGGTGGACGAGATCTTGTCGTGGCCATGCGCCATGACGGGATCGAACAGTGTGACGCCGAAGCCCTCCATTTCGCCCATATAGCCCAGCAATGCGGCATCGCCGGCCCGGCCCTTGCCGAACTGGAAATCGCGCCCCACCACGACGGCACCGACGGCGAGCGCGTCGACCAGCACGTCCATCACGAAATCCTCGGCGGATTTGGCGGCCATCTCGGCGTCGAAGTGCAGCGCATAGAGGACGTCGGCGCCGAGTTCGGCGATCAGCCGCGCCTTGGCATGGAACGGGGTGAGGCGGAAGGACTCCGGCGAGGGCCGGAAGAACTCCTGCGGATGCGGCTCGAAGGCGAGGACGCCGAACGATGCGCTCCGCTCGCGCGCCATGTCGCGCGCCGCACCGAGCAGCGCCTGGTGGCCCAGATGCACCCCGTCGAAATTGCCGACCGCCACCACCGCGCCCTTATAGGCATCGGGCACATCCTTGTAGTGGCGGAAGATGCGCATCAGGCTTTCGGACGCGCCGGCGCCATGACCATCGCCTCGCCGTCGACCACCGTGGTGTCGCCCACCTTGGCGACGCAGTCGAACACGACGCGGCGCTTGTCGGCCACGACCTCGCGCACCGTGCAGGTCGCGGTGACCGTGTCGCCGATCCGCACCGGCGCCTTGAAGCGCGTCGTCAGCGACAGGAAGATCGTGCCGGGGCCCGGCATCTTCATGCCCAGCACCGTGGAGATGTAGGACGCCGACAGCACGCCATGCGCGATGCGGCCCTTGAAGATGGTCTTGGCGGCGAACGCTTCGTCGAAATGGACGGGGTTCACGTCGCCCGAGACCTCGCCGAACAGTTCGATGTCGCGTTCGGTCACCGTCTTGGTGAAGCTTTCGGACATGCCGGGCTTCAGGTCGTCGATATAATAGGTCATGGCTCCGTTCTAACGGAGCCCACGCCTACCAGACAAGCGCCCGCATCGCCGCGCGGGCATGCACGCCCTCCTTGGCGAAGAGTTCGGCCATATGAGCCGGCGTGAACTCCCGGACGTCCTCGCCATGGATGCCGTCCGCGATGAACAGCGCGTCGAAGCCGGCGGCGTTGGCGCCCTTCACGTCGGTCTTCAGGCCGTCGCCGATGCACAGCATCCGCCGCGCCCCGCCGGCCACGGCGCGGACATGGTCGTAGATCGGACCGTGCGGTTTGCCATAGTAAACGACCTTCCCGCCGATCGCCTCATAGGCCTTCGCCAGCGACCCCGCGCAATAGACCAGCTTGCCGCCGCGCTGGACCACGAGGTCGGGATTGGCGCAGAGCATGGCGAGGTCCCGCGCCTTCAGGTCGGCCAGCATCGCCTTGTAGTCGTCGGGCCCTTCGACGTCGTCATTGTAGGGGCCCGTGCAGAGGACGATCTCCGCCTGGGCGAGGTCGACGAGGTCGACCCCGAGGCCGTCGAACACGCCGTGATCGCGCGCGGGTCCCAGATGCAGCATGGCGACGCCGCCGCGGGCGGCGCGCCTGGCGAGATCCTCGCGCGCGGCGCCCCCCGAGGTGACGATGGTGTCGTAGCAATCGAGCGGCACGCCGAAGCGCTCGAACTGGCTCTCGATATCGCTGGCCGGGCGCGGCGCATTGGAGAGCAGGATGACGCGGCCGCGGGTTTCGCGGAACGCCTTGAGCGCGGCGCAGGCCGGCGCGAAGGCCGCCACGCCGTTGTGCAGCACGCCCCAGACGTCGCAGATCAGGGCGTCATAGTCCTGCGCGATGTCCGAAAAGTGCTGCAACAGCAAGGGCTCGTCCGTCATGTGCTAGCGGTCGCATGTCCGGCGCCGCGCGGTCAATGGGGCGTGTTGGATTCGGGCGGAGTCGTCAGCCGGCCTTGCGCAAGGGCACGACCGTGGCGTTGTCCTTGTCCATCGCCTTGAGCGATTCCTCGCGCACCGCGCGCGGCTCGCCGAACAGATAGCCCTGCGCGAAATCGACGCCGTAATCGAGGAGCTGGACCACCGTCCGCTCGTCCTCGACGCGCTCGGCGATGAGGTTGAGGCCGTTGCGCTCGAGCAGTTTCTTGAGGTCCTCGGCGGCGACGGCGGCGCCTGCCCCGCTCATGCCGTCGGTCAGCGTGTGGGCCCGGACCTTGATGTGGCGGAAGCCGATCTTCTTGAGCTTCGCGAAATCGAGCGCCAGCGAGCCCACATGGTCCATCGACAGCGCGAAGCCGAGGCTCGCGAGATAGGCGAGGTTGGATTCGCCCTGGGCGCCGGATTTGAGCACCGCGTCCTGGCTGAACTCGAACACGATCTGGCTCGCGAGATCGCGATTGTGATGCATGTATTCCAGGAATTGCGGGAAGAACTCCGCATCGGTCAGCGTGTCGCCGGAGATGTTGCAGAACACGCCGATGTCGCGGTGCTTCTGGGTCAGGCGGCGCACGATCTGGACGCAGCGGAACAGCAGCAGGTTGTCGACCACCGACATCAGGCCGGCGGGGGCCGCGACCTTGATGTACTGCTCGGGCATGATGACCTTGCCGTCCTCCGAACGCAGCCGCGACAGCGCCTCGTAGAAGCGCAGCTTGCGCTGCGGCAAGCTCACGATCGGCTGGAGATAGAGGTCGACGCGATTCTGCTCCAGCGAGGCGCGGATGGTCTCGAGCATGCCGGAATCGCCCAGCGTGTTCATATAGGCGCCGACCGTCCCCTGGCGCGGCGCAGGCGCGGAAGCGGCCGCCAGCGGCTCCTTCTTGGCGCTGCCGGAGACCTTGCTGGCGAATTCGCGCATCAAGGTTTCCAGCACCTGGAGCTCGGCGACGATCTTCCGGTTCTGAGCGGACGTCTTCGCCTCGATCGCCTGGGACATGCCGTCCATCTTGCTGCGAGTGTCGTTCAGCGCCTGCTCGAACTGGAAGCTCACGCGCTTGAGGCCGGCGATCTCGCGATCGGCGATCCGCTTGTCGTGGCGGCGGCCGAACGCGGCATGGATCTGGGTGCAGGCCAGCGCCAGCACGACGCCGGTCAAAAGGCCGATCGGAATCCCCGCGACCATGAACATCGCGGTCGCGACGGTGGCGCAGGCCATCAGATAGGTCACGACGATCAGGGCACGCGTCATGGCAGGGGTCCGAAATGTTCGCTGGGCAAAATTTGCATGGCTGTCATTTCAAATTGCTTAACCAAAAATCGCGCCGCTCTGTCAGGCTCATGGCCTTAACAAAGGGTAAAGATGACCCATCTCCAGGCGATTGCCGCCTTTGCGCTGGCCGCCGGTCTTCTGACCGTGACGCCGGGACTCGATACCGCACTGGTGCTCCGGACCGCGGCGGTGGAAGGCCGGGGCCGCGGCATGCAGGTCGCGGCCGGCATCGGCCTCGGCTGCCTGGCCTGGGGCACCGCGGCATCGTTGGGGCTGGGCGCCTTGCTGGCGATTTCGCAGCTCGCCTATGACGCGCTGCGGATCGCGGGCGCCCTTTACATGATGTGGCTGGGCGCACGCCTGGTGCTGGCGGCATGGCGCAAATCCGAAGCGACTGCGGCCGCGGACACGAGCGGGACCGGATCGTGGCTGCTGCGCGGTTTTCTCTGCAATATCCTGAATCCGAAGGCTGGCGCGTTCTATATCACCATCCTGCCGCTGTTCATTCCGCCCGGCGCGAACGTCGTCGGTTTCAGCCTGTTGCTGACGCTCATCCACGATGCGGAGGGCCTGCTGTGGTTCTGGCTGCTGACGACGCTGATGCGGCCGATGGCGGGCTGGATCCAGAAGAGCAGCGTAACCCGCGCGCTCGATGGCGTAACGGGCAGCGTGCTCATCGCGTTCGGCGTGGGATTGTTTTCGCAGAGGCGCTAGCTGGCTCGCTTGGCGATCCGGCGGTACACTCGGCGGTCAATCGAGGAGAGCCGCCATGACCACGGCGCATGATTTCACATTCAAGGGCATCGGCGGCGGCGATCTGCCGATGGCCGGCTTCAAGGGCAAGGCGGTGCTGGTGGTGAATGTCGCCAGCCAATGCGGGCTGACGCCGCAATATGAGGGCCTCGAGGCGCTGTGGAAATCCAAGAAGGACAAGGGTCTCGTCGTGCTGGGCGTTCCGGCGAACAATTTCGGCGCGCAGGAGCCGGGGACGGAAGGCGAGATCAAGACGTTCTGCGAAACCCGGTTCGGCGTCGATTTTCCCATGACGGCGAAGGAAGACGTGATCGGCGCCGGGGCGCACCCGCTCTACAAATGGCTCGCCGGCGAGCTCGGCGAGGACGCCGCGCCCAAATGGAACTTCCACAAATACCTTATCAACAGGGACGGCACGATCGCCGGCGTGTTCGGCTCGCGCACCGCGCCCGACGACGCCGCGATGAACGCGGCCATCGACGAGGCCTTGGCGAAGTAGCCTTCCTCCCGCGCCGGGAGGAAGGCTCGCATCGGCTCAGGCGGGAATCAGGCGGATCACCACGCGGCGGTTGCGCGGCTCGCTGACCTCGTCGCCGGTCGGCACGGCAAGATGCGTCTCGCCGAAGCCGTGCGTCTCGATCCGCCGGTCGTTGACGCCCTCGCGCACCAGCGCATCGGCGACGCTTTGGGCCCGCGCGCGGCTGAGATCGAGGTTGTGCTCGGGCGTGCCGGTGGTGTCGGTATAGCCGTCCACCACGATCGCCGCGCCCTTATGGCGCCGCGCCTCGTTTGCGAGCGCGCCGATCACCCGCTCGGCATGCTCCGAAAGATCCGCCGAATCGTTGCGGAACAGGACCTGATCCAGCAATTCGTAGTCGATCTCGTTCCCGCTCTGGGTCATGCGCCAGGGCGCCTGACCGTCCGGGTACGCATTGTAGTCGTAATGGTCCGCACAACCGGAAAGCAGCAGAGCGGACGCGGCTACAGCCAACATCATACGCGACATGTTCAAATCCTTCGCTGGAGGGAACTCCCCGCTCGCGTCGGAAACGAATCTGCGGCCGAATGGTGGCGGCGGTTCCCTACATTTGCGGCTTGATGCCGTTCTTCTCCAGCACCACGGACGCCGCGGCGCCGTTCGAGATATTCGCGAACACCGCGAGCCCGGCCTTCGCATCGGCCGGTTTTGCCGGCACGATCGCGACGATCGGCGTCGCGGGCGTGACCGTGACGCTGGCCACGCCGGTGCAGGGACTGGTGCCGCCCATCGCGGCGAGGCCGACGCATTTGCCGTTCACCACCGCCGAGCCGTGATAGGTCACCTTCAGCGACCAGCCGTTCGAGGTCGTCACCGTGCCGTTGGTCATGCTGCCGGCGGTCGTCGGCCCGGCATGCACGACCGCGACGGTGCCGTTGGTCATGCTGCCGGCCGTCTTGGCGCCATCGGGATGATGATCCCAGGGATAAGAGCCTTCGCCGACATGGATCGGCAGGATATGGATCTCCTCCGCCTTCAGCGTGTCGTTCGGACCCGGCACCGATGTGACGCCGACGAAATCGGTCGCCTTGATCTGCTCGAAACGGCGCGGCTCGACCGCGGCGAAGAAGGTCGTCGGCGCGAGCGTGGCGGTGACGGACGTGCCGTCCGCCTTCGCGATGGTGATCGACTTGGCATCGACGCCCGTGATGGTGCCGCGCACCAGCAGCGGCGGCGGCGCGGCCGGAGCGGCGGCCGCGCCCGTCGCGGTAAGGGCGAGGAAGGCGGTCATCGTCAGCATACGGAATGTCATGGCGTTTCCCCGGTTCGGATTTTCGCGCCAATGCACACGATATCGCGCCCCGGCGCAAGGCGGCGGCAGGTTTACGGCGTACCGCTGCGTCATCCCGGCGCCGGCCGCAGCGCGATCTCGATGCGGCGGTTGCGCGGCTCCTTGCGGTCGTCGCCGGTCGCGACCCGCAAATGGGTCTCGCCGAACCCAGTCGCCGTGATGCGGCCCGCCGCGGCACCCCGGCGCGCCAAGGCATCCGCGACCAGTTGCGCCCGCTTCTGCGACACGGCGAGATTCTGCTGCGCCGTGCCCGGCGTGTCCGTGTAGCCGTTCACCGCGATGCGGATATGGGGATGGTTGCGCAAGATCGCGGCCAGCGGCCCGAGCACATTGTCGCCCGCGACGCCGCCATCGTCCGGGAATAAAATGCTATTGGGAATGACGAGCGTGATGTTGTCGCCCTGCCGCGCGATCGCCCCGCCATGGACATGGCGGCGCAGCTCGCCCTCGAGCTCATCCATATAGCTGCCGACGCGCGCGACGGTGAGCGGCGTGACCACGGGCGGCGGCGGCAACGGCTTTGCCGGAATCCGCGCGGCATTGCGTAGCGGCGGCAGCTTTGACGGTGCGGGACGGGCGCGCGCCGGCAGCGGCAGGGGCGCTTCCAGGATCGGCCGCGGGCCGCCGCACCCACAAAGCGCAACGGCGAGCGCGGAAATGAGGAAACGGGAGGCGGGGATTTTCATCGGCGGACTTCGCCTCGCAAAGGTGGCGGATATTTGGCCAGACCGCGGCCCCCTGCTAAAGAAGGCTATCGCCATTTCCAAAACGCACGGGGAAGAAAAAATGACGCTGTTCGATCTGACGGGAAAAGTCGCGCTGATCACCGGTTCGACAAAGGGCATCGGCGAAGCCATCGCGCATCGCATGGCCGAGCACGGCGCAAGGGTGGTGATCTCCAGCCGCAAGGCGGATGCCTGCGAGAAGGTCGCCAACGACATCAACGCGGCGCGCGGCGCGAACGTCGCCGTGCCGATCGCCTGCAACATCAATTACAAGGAACAGCTGCAATTGCTGGTCGACGAGACCCACAGGCAGCTTGGCAAGATCGACGTCCTGGTGTGCAATGCAGCCCTCAATCCGGCCTATGGCCCGATGTCGAAAATCGCCGACGACGCTTTCGACAAGATCCTCGGCGCCAACATCAAGTCCAACCACTGGCTGGCCCAGATGGTGCTGCCCGACATGATCGAGAAGAAGGACGGCGCGATCATCATCGTTTCGTCGATCGGCGGCTATCGCGGCTCGTCGGTGATCGGGACCTATTGCATCTCCAAGGCCGCCGACCTGCAGCTTGCACGCAACCTCGCAGTGGAGAACGGCCCGAACAACATCCGCGTCAACTGCATCGCGCCGGGCCTGGTAAAGACCGATTTCGCCAAGGCGCTGTGGGACACGCCGGAAGGCGAGAAGCGCGCCAGTTCGGGATTTCCGCTGCGCCGCCTCGGCGAGCCGGACGACATCGCGGGCGCCGCCGTGTTCCTCGCCTCCAAGGCGGGCGCGTGGATGACCGGCCAGAGCATCGTGATCGACGGCGGCACGCTGGCATGAGACGCGCATTGCTCGCGGCCGCGCTCGCCTGCTGCGTGTCGCCCGCCGTTCCCGCCCACGCCGCCGACGACTATGTCGATTGCGCCCACGCGATCACGCAGTTCGACATGAACATCTGCGCCGACAAGGACTATTACAAATCCGATGGAAAGCTGAACGCGGTCTACAAGACGCTGCGTGCCGCGCTGGACGATGGCGGCCGGCTCAAGCTGCGCGACGCGCAACGCGCCTGGATTCAATTCCGCGACCAGGAGTGTCGGCTCGAATCGGCGCAGAACGAGGGCGGCACGATCTACCCGATGGTCTATGCCGGCTGCGTCACGGCGTTGACCGATGCGCGCACCCGCCAGTTGGAGCAGCTGCTGAAAGAGGTGCGATGACGAGGCCCGCGCCGGCCGCCGCGGGCGATCGATCCGGGAAATCTCCGCGAGACGAATCCGGGCACCGATGACCTCGTCACCGATCGCACGCCGCCGTCCCGAGATCGACGGATTGAGGGCCATCGCGGTCCTGATGGTGCTTTTCTTCCACGCCGGCGTGCCGCTGTTCGGCGGCGGCTTTGCCGGCGTGGACGTCTTCTTCGTCATATCCGGATACCTCATCGCCGGCATCGTGCTGCGAGAGACCGAGTCGGGGAGCTTCTCTTTCGCGGCTTTCTACGAGCGGCGGGTGCGCAGGATCATGCCGGCGCTGCTGACGATGCTGGCGCTTGCATCCGCGGTCTCGCTGCTGCTGCTGCCGGAAGACCTGGTCGTATTCGGCAAGAGCCTGCTGTCGACCGTCACGTTCTCCTCCAATCTCTATTTCTGGCGGTCGTTCGGCTATTTCGGGATCGATCCGCAATATGCGCCGCTGCTGAACACCTGGTCGTTGGCGGTGGAGGAGCAGCTCTACCTCGTCCTCCCGCCGCTTCTCGTCCTGGTCGCCGCGCGCTTCGGCCGGCGCGGCGCGGCGGCCTTCATCGCCGTGAGCGGCGGCCTCGCCGTGTTCGTCGGTCTCGCCGTCGTGGACCGCCTGCCCTATGCCGCCTTTTTCTCGCCTGTGCTGCGCGCAGCGGAGTTCCTGCTGGGCGCCTTCCTGGCGTCGGGCGGTCTTCCGCTACCGCGGTCGCGGGGGGTGGGCGACGCGCTGGCGGTGCTGGGTATCGCCCTGATTGCCGGCGCAGTGCCGCGCGCGCACGCCACGCCGTTTTTCCCTTGGGTCGAAGTCCTGCTCGCCTGCGCGGGCGCCGCGCTCGTCATCGACGGAACCAGCGCGCCGGGATCGCGCGTCGCGCGCGTCCTAGGCGCGCGGCCCCTCGTCCTGCTCGGGCTCGCCTCCTATTCGCTTTATCTGTGGCACTGGCCGTTCATCGCCTTCGGGACGTATTACATCCTGGACGACGGCTACAAACCCGCGGCGAAGATCGCATTGGCGCTGGCGAGCGTTCCGGTCGCATTCCTGTCCTGGCGTTATGTCGAGCGGCCGTTCCGCGCTCGCGCCGTGCTCCCGTCGCGCCCGGCCGTGTTTCTCGCCGCGGCCGGCGCCAGCCTCGTCCTGGCGCTGTTCGCCGTGGGCGTCGTCGCCCTGAAAGGCGCACCGGAGCGTTTCGATCCGCTCACCCGGCGGATCGTCCGGGACGAGGTGCGCGTGCACAATCCCTGCGACGGGCAGTCGGCGCGGTCCGTCGCCGACGGCAGGCTCTGCAAGCTCGGCAGTCCGCTGGCGCCGCCGAGCTTCGTCATCTCGGGTGATTCCCACGCCGACATGTATTTCGAAGCGCTGGACGCGCTGGCGCGCCGCTTCGGCGTATCGGGCTACATGTTCAGCGCGGAAGCCTGCCGCGCGTTCGTCTTCGCCGCCGCCGAGCCGGCGGACGAAGCATGCGCTGCGCGCAACGCCGAGATCCGCAAGCTCATCGTCGCCCTCAAGCCCAAGGCCGTGATCATCGCGCAACGCTGGAGCACCGCCGCGCTGGCCAGGCAGGCGGCCCTCGCGGGCGATCCGCGCGGCCGGCAATGGCTGGCGCAATTGGACGACGGATTGGGCCGGATGGCCCGCCTGGTGCGGGACACGGGCGGCACGCTGTACATCGCGCGGGATGTTCCCGAGGCCAGGGTTAGTGTCACGCGGACCCTGGCGAAGGCCCGCATCCTCGGCCTCGACGATCCCAACGGCATCCCGCCGCCCACGCTGGCGCTCGGCGCCACGCGGGCCGAATTCGATGCGAGCGGAGAGGTCGCAAATGCAAGCTTCGCCGCACTGGCGCGGCGCTATCGGATCCGCTTCCTCGATCCGGCGGCGCTCTTGTGCGACGCGCAGCGATGCCGTGTCGCGCGTGGCGGGCTTCCGCTATACCGCGACACCCATCATCTCAACATCGAGGGCGCCGCCTATGCGATAGCGGCGTTCGAGCCGCTGATGCGCTATCTGGCAGGCCCCGTCACGCGCCCAGCACGCTCTCCGCCGCCTTGAACGGCAGGCCCTGCGCGTCCGCCACCGCCTTGTAGGTCAACGTGTTCTTGTAGACGTTGAGGCCGGCCAGCAGGTGCTTGTTCGCCTTCATCGCGCCGTCCGCGCCGCGCTCGGCCAGCGCGATCGTGAAGGGCAGCGTCGCGTTGTTGAGCGCGAAGGTCGAGGTCCGCGCCACCGCGCCCGGCATATTGGCGACGCAGTAATGCACCACCCCGTCAACCACATAGGTCGGATCGGCATGCGTCGTCGCATGGCTGGTCTCGGCGCAGCCGCCCTGGTCGATCGCGACGTCGACGATCACCGAGCCCTTCTTCATCTGGCTGACCATCTTGGCCGTGATCAGCTTGGGCGCCGCGGCGCCGGGCAGCAGGACGCCGCCGATGACGAGATCGGCGCTGATCACCTGCTCCTCGATCGCGTCGATGGTGGAGAACAGCGTGTGCATGCGCGAGCCGAACTGCTCGTCCAGCTCCTTCAGGCGGCCCAGAGAGACGTCGAGGATGATGACATGCGCCTCCAGCCCCATCGCCATCCGCGCCGCATTGGTGCCGACGACGCCGCCGCCCAGCACCACGACCTTCGCCGCCGGAACGCCCGGCACGCCGCCCAGCAGCTGGCCGCGGCCGCCCTGCGCGATCTCGAGGCAGTGGGCGCCGGCCTGAATCGACATGCGGCCCGCGACTTCGCTCATCGGCGCGAGCAGCGGCAGGCCGCCGCGCGCGTCGGTCACCGTCTCATAGGCGATGCAGATCGCGCCGCTCTTGAGCAGTCCCTGTGTCTGCTCGGGATCGGGCGCGAGATGCAGATAGGTGAACAGAACCTGGCCGGGACGCAGCCGCGCGATCTCGACCGGCTGCGGCTCCTTCACCTTCACGACCATGTCGGCGGTGGCGAAGACCTCGTCCGCCGTCGCAAGGATCTGGGCGCCGGCGCGGACGTACATCTCGTCATGCAGGCCGATGCCGTCGCCGGCATGGGTCTCGATAAACACCTGGTGCCCGCGCGAGGTCAGTTCGCGGACCGCCGAGGGCGTCATGCCGACGCGATATTCGTGGTTCTTGATTTCCTTCGGCACGCCGACGCGCATGGCGGAATCCTTTCGCAAGCGGAGCCGAAACTACGCGCGGACCTCTCCACATTCAATCGAAGGACGTTGCGCGATGCATGGTCGCAGGGGATCGAAAGTTTCAGAACAGCGCCCGCGAGAGCCACAGAACGCGGACGTCGTCGATTCGCGCCTCGTCGCCCGGCTTCACCCGAACGCCGTGCGCCGCAATCCACGCGCATCCGGGACATGCCGCGCGGGACAGAGAGCCGCATGCGCTCGACCCTCGCCTGCAAAAAACAGACGGCTCCCATGTTGCGCCACAGGAGCCGTCCGCGTCACGCCGCCTGACACAAGGCCGGCGTTCCGACCTTAGTGGTGGTGGTGTCCACCGCCACCGCCGCCGTGACCGCCACCCCAGTGGCCGCCACCGCCATGTCCGCCGCCGCCATGGCCGCCATGGCCGAAGCCGCCGTCATGCCAGCCCGAACCGCCATGCCAGCCGCCATGGTAGTAGAACTGGCGATGTCCGCCGTACCAGCGCGAGCGGAAACCGCCGTTCAGCCAGATGCCGTCGATGAACACCGGCCCATCATAGGCGTCGTAGTTGTCGTAGTCGTCGCACCGATAGGGGTCGTACCAGCGGCTATAAGGGTCGCAATAGGCCGGTACGCGCGGGCCGTAATAGCCGTCGCCCAGGCCGATGCCGACCGTGACACGCGCCTCTGCCGGCGCCGCCGTAAAGGCGGCGGCGCCCGCCAGCATCAACGCGCCGAGTGCTGCTTTCGTGAAGAGTTTCATGGCTCACCTCGTTTGGAATCAATTGCCGAGGATGAGAATGACGGCCGCCGCCTGAACCCAACATGAATGGCGTTGTCAGGAAACGGCGCATGAGAAAATCAGGCGGAGCGCCCTCTTCCCTCGATATCCCAGATCGCTTCGAGGGTATCGCCGCGCACCGCATGATAGCGGTCGTAGAGATTCACCGTCGGATCGCAATGCGGAACGATGCAGCGCACGACGTCGCCCGGCGCCAGCGCCCCACCCTCGCGCGGATAGCCGATGCCGCCCTGCTCGTCGCCGAAGAAGAAATAGGCCGCACCCTCCGGCGCGCCGGATTTCAGTTGCGGCAGCCCCGCATCGGTGGCGAAGGACTTGAACCCCGCATCGGTGGTGGCGAGGCCCGGCCGGTTGGCGCTGATCACCGTCGCCTGCACATAGAGGGAGGTCTCGAACGGCAGGCGCTCGCCCGGCTTCTCCCAGACGTCGTTGTACTGCCTGTCCATGAAGATGTAGGAGCCGACCTGCAGCTCGGTCAGCACATGCGCTTGCGGGTCGATATCGAACGTGCCCGTCCCGCCGCCGGAGATGATCTTCGGCGCGACGCCCGCCGCCGCGAGCGTGTCGCGCAGCGCGCCGAGGTCCGCCATCACCTTGAGCGTGGTGTCGCGGCGCTCGTTCGGCGATTCCATGTGCTGCGCCTGGCCGGCATAGCATTGCAGGCCCAGGAACTCGAGACCGGCGGCGGCCGCGACCTGCGCCACCAATGCGGGCGCGTCGGCGGGGCGGATGCCGGTGCGGCTGATGCCCGGATCGATGTCGACCAGCACCTTGAGCGGCTTGCCCGCCTGGCGCGCCGCATCGTCGAGCCGGGCCGCAACGGTGGCGTTGTCGCAGACGACGATCAGCTCCTCCATCCCTGCATTGAGCGTCATGAGCCGCGCCATGCCGGCTTCGGTCACCACCGGCGAGGTAAGGAGGATCGAACCGATCCCGCCGGCGGCCAGTGCTTCGGCTTCCCCCAGCTTTGCACAGCACACGCCATTGGCGCCCGCCGCGATCTGACGCTTGGCGATCTCGACGGATTTGTGCGTCTTGGCGTGGGGCCGCAAGCCGATGCCGGCCTTGCGCGCATGTTCGACCATATGCGCGACATTGCGCTCGAACGCATCGAGGTCGAGGACGAGGGCGGGTGTCTGCAGCCTCGCGGCACCGCCGGGGATGCCGATCAGGTTTTCGTTCAGAGCTTTCATCGTTCCCCGGCTGTTGCGTGAGATGACGCGGAGTATTGCGCGATCCCGGGCACATTATAAGGTCGCTGCGTGACCTTCGCACTCCTTCTCATCTTTCTTTCCGCCATCGTGCATGCCGTGGTCAATGTGCTGACCAAGCGGGCCGACGACAAATACGCCATGCGGCTGCTGATCGGCGTGTTCTCCGCCGTGCTGGTCACGCCCGCCCTGTTCTTCGTACCGCTGCCGCGCGGCCCCGCCGTCTGGTTCCTGGTAGGCACGGCCTTCGTGCACGCGCTCTACGAACTGCTGCTGGTGCGATCCTACGAGACGGCGGCGTTCTCGGCGGTCTATCCGGTGGCGCGCGGGACGGGACCGCTATTCACCGCGCTGGGCGCCATCGTGCTGCTGCACGAGCCGGCGCCGCCGACCGAGATCCTCGGCATCGCGATGGTCTGCGGCGGCGTGATCGCGATCGGATTGTCGCACCGCGCCACCGAAGGCGCGCTCAAGGGCCTGGGCTATGCCCTCGCGACGGGCGTGACCATCGGCTGCTACACGCTGATCGATGCCTCGGGCGTGCGGGCCGTCCCCGAGCCCTTCACCTACGTGCTGTGGTTCTTCGTGGCGCATGGCGCCTGCGTGCTCGCGACCGCGCCGGGGATCCGCGGCCGCGCCGTGGTGATCGAGGCGCGGCGGCAATGGAAGCTGGGCGTCGGCGTGGCGGCGCTGTCGATCGTCACCTATGGCTCGGCGATGCTCGCCTACCGCTTCGGCGCAACGGCGCAGCTCGCGGCCCTGCGCGAGACCAGCGTGCTGTTCGGCACCGCCCTGGCGATGAGTTTCCTCGGCGAGCACATGACCCTGCGCCGCTGGATCGCCGCCGGCGTGATTGCGGCGGGCGCGATCATGCTACAAATGGGCTCATGAAGGTCTTCTATTCGCCCGCGCATCTGGAGCATGCCCCGCCCGAGGAATTCGAGGGCGGCCGGCTGAGTCCTGCCGTCGAGGTTCCGGCCCGCGCCGAACGCGTGAAGGCGGAAGCGGAGCGGCGCAAGCTCGGCCCGGTCCTGGCGCCAGCGGACTTTGGTCTCCAGCCGGCAGTCCGCGTGCACGACGCGGGCCTGTTGCGGTTCCTGGGCGAAGCGAACGAACTGTGGCGCAAGCGCTATGGCGACGGCGCGCCGCCCGCGATCCCGTCGGCGTGGCCGGCCCGCGGTCTACGCAACCGCTTCGAGGGCGATGTGGAAGCGCGGCTCGGAACCTATGCCTTCGACACCGCGACGCCGATCGTGAAGGGCACGTGGAGCGCCGCGCTGGCAGCCGCCAATTGCGCCCTGTCGGCGGCGCAGGCCGTGAAGGACGGCGACCGCGCGGCTTTCGCGCTGGCCCGGCCGCCCGGACACCATGCGAGCGCCGACGTGTTCGGCGGCTATTGCTATCTCAACAACGTCGCCATCGCGGCGCAGTGGCTGGTCGACCAGGGCCTGAAGCCCGCGATCCTCGACGTCGACTACCATCACGGCAACGGCACGCAGAGCATCTTCTACCGCCGCCCCGATGTGCTGTTCTGCTCGCTGCACGGCGATCCGGTGTTCGCCTTTCCGCATTTCCTCGGCTTCGCGGACGAGGGTGGCGAAGGCCCGGGCGAAGGCGCCAATCTCAACCTGCCGCTGCCGATGTACACGGCGTGGGACGGCTATGCGCAGGCGCTCGCGACGGCGGCACGGCGCATCGCGGCGTTCGGGCCGGACGTCCTGCTGGTGTCGCTCGGGCTCGACACCTTCGAGGCCGATCCGATCTCCAAGTTCAAGCTCGCCGCGACGGACTATCTGCGGCTGGGCGAACGCATCGCGGCGCTGAAGCTGCCGACCGTGTTCCTGTTCGAAGGCGGCTACAACCTCGAAGCGCTGGCGCAGATTACGGTGAACGTACTGGAAGGGTTCGAAAGCCGTTAGAGCCGGCTGTTTTCAGGTTGAGGCCATGATAGGCTTCCAACGACGCAATCCGATCACAACCGCCTCCAATCACCTCCCCCTTGCGGGGCTTTGCACAAATAAGGCGCTTTCCAAGCGGTCTGCACAAAAATTTGCGACCGACTGCTGTTGAGCTTTTCGGGCGCAAGAAAGCACCGAGCGAGCGTCTCCGCGATGACCTGGTTCTCAACTCCATCCGCCGCCATCAGGACAATCTGCGCGCGAGGCGCAACAAGTCATCTCGATGTGGAACGCGAGGCCCAAATCGCCATGGCAATTCGGGAACAACGAGCGACCCGCATCATATTAGCTCACCGTCCACAAACAATTGCGAGCGCAGATCGTGTAATTTCACTTGCCGGTCTGAACCAACCTACAAAGTTCTAGCACCACTATGATGTGCATGTCGTTCCGTAACTGGATTCGATCGTCTTGCGGTATATAGCGAGGGGTCCTAAGCCGACAGATTTTCGCCGAATATCGACGCCGTCCATATCCGTAAGCCCCTTCGGTTCGTAGCGGCCAGCGACGCACAGGAATTGTGTTCCATAGTCCTGATGGCCGGTTATCTTCAACATCGTCCGATCAAAGAGTGCCGCGTAGTCGCCAGGGTCAACGTCACCCGCTTTGACCATTGGCTCCATCAACCTCAGAACTCTTAGTTGGAAGGCGGGATCGGCATCCGCATGCTGAACAAGCAACCAAGCATCAAAGGCAACGGTCTTTCCAACCACGGAGCTTTTCGGCCATCCACCGGACGAGATAATTGATCTTAGCATTGCAGTGTCGGCAAAGTCGTGATGCACGAATTCTCGAGATAGGAGAAATAATAGAACCTGCTTGGCCGCTCCCGATAGCTCCGGCGGCTTTATTTCATCATGCCCTTGCCAGTGGGCACCATGACGCAATATCTGGTCGACGGTGAATGCCGCTCGTAGACGTTCACCGATCGCAGTCGGATCGTCGGGCTCCGCGACAGCGCCCGCGACCTCAGATGCATATCGATAGCTCAAGTAGTAAGGAAGTGCTTCCTTTCGTGCCGCTTCAAAGGTCGTCCAAGAATCAAATTTGTTCGCTATGAAGTCCGCGAACAGAACCAGAGCGCAGGATTCATCCTCATAAGCGTCAGTCTGCAACGCTGTCGGCTGCACCCCCAAAGATATCAGTTCCTCCCGAACGTGTGCCGTCGCCCGTTGCTGACACCCCTCCAGCCATTTCTTGATTTCTTGCCAATTCGCCTGATCTGTCAAAGAGGCGTGCGGAAATCGTCCTCGCATCCACCCAAGATCATCGACGCCGATACGTCCATCCACGAGATATTTGCCCAATACCGTCGGCATCGCCGGTTCCGCCGGTGGACTATCTGCCATTGCAGAAAAGCTGTTCGCGAACGTCAGCCCGATCAAGAAAGCCAGCCGGCGGAATTGCATGTGCATGCCTCCATGTTCCGATGCGGTCGTTCGCATGGCATCAATACTCGAGCGCCGGAGTAAGATGGCATCGGTGCATGCGATGCTCAAGGACGAGCGTCTCCTCAGCATCAAACCTCGCGCACACATCCTGAAAGGAAACGTCTCTGTTCGCTCTGTTGAATATTTCTCCGGCTGCCGCCGACTCCAGAAACTCGCAGAATGTGCTTAACATCTTTATATGCAACTTCGTTGGGAGCATTCTCGGCCGCCGGCGATCCGCAAAATGTGTCAATCCAACAGCCACCCGGCACCTTGGAGATTTCCTCCGTAGGAGGTCGGAAATGCGAAGCATTTCCGGGTGGGGGAAACTCCATCCGGATAGAGCGCGGTCGCTACGCGCTCCGCATGAGAGACGCGCCCATCACGGCGCGTCGCCGCCCATCTTCTGCATCGCCTCGTGCAGCTTGTCGGCGGCGGACTTCATCGCGTCGGCGGCCTTGCTCGCCGGCTTGCCCGCCGTGGCCTGCAGCCCGTCGATCGCCTTGTCGAGCGCCTGCTTCACGCTGGCCGCGGTGCCGCCCTTCTCGTATTCGCGCTTGATGACGTCCTCGAGCCTGACGATCACGGTGTCGACCGTGTAGTCCTTGTTCAGGCTGCGCTCGCGATGCTCCACGATGGAGTAGATGTCGATGGAATCGTCGATCGTCCGGCCCATCTCGACCAGCTTGTAGAAGCGCTCGCCCTCCGTCTTGCCCCCGGCGACGAGGTCGAACGCCGCCACCGCCAGCGTCAGGGGTATCTGGAAGAAATTGTGCAGATTGTTCAGCGCGAGCTTGAGTTCGAACACCGCGACGTCGCGCAGGAAGCGCCAGCGTGCGTCCGGATCGCGTTGCGGAACGGGCTCGGCGGGCGGCGGGACGGGCACGGGCGCATCGGTCATGGCGCCATCCTGCCTCAGGAGGGCACGAGGGCGCCAGAACTTCGCGTCGTCAGGGATCGCCGAACATGGTCTCGGGCGTGGGCATGGCGCCGATCGGCGCGGTGACCTTGAAGATTGCGCTGGCCCGCAGGCACAGGATTCCATCCGCCGTCGCAAGCCCCTGGGCGAAGAACAGGCTCTTGCCCGCGCGCAGGAATTCCGCGCTGCCTTCCACCCAGCTGCCCAGCTTGGCCGGCGTGATGAAGTCGAGCGTGAGGTTGACGGTGGGCGCGAAGCCGACATCGGCCTTGCTCTGCATCCGCGCCCCGATGGGAATGAACATGTCGGCGAAGGTCGCCAGCATGCCGCCATGCGCGACCTGGCCGGGATTGCAGTGGCGCATCTCGACCCGGAAGCCCATGACCAGCTTGCTGCCGTCCCACTTGCCGTAGAGCGGCCCGATGGCTTCGATGAAGCCGGTGTTGAAGCGGAGCGGCCTGAAGCCTTCCGGGATGTTCGTCGACATGGCGGCCTTTGGATAGCGGTTGCAGTCACTGTGGCGGCGAATGCTGGCGCACACAACATCGGGCTCACGATTGCGTCACCCTGTCGGCGCGGCTTGCCAGCGCGCCTGTGCAAACTTACCGTCCGTCATGCCGCCCAACATTGCCGGATCACCGTTGCGAAGAGCCATTCTCCTGCTGTCGCTGCTCGCCTGCGCGCTGCTCGCGCCGGCCTGGGGCGAGGAGCACAAGGAGCGCGAATTCCAGGAATGTCCCGACTGCCCGCTCATGATCGGCATTCCGGCTGGCAGCTTCACGATGGGCAGTCCGGCGGAAGAGGTGGGCCATTTCGACAATGAGGGGCCGCGTCACGCGGTGCATGTGCGCGCCTTCGCGCTGGCCAAGTTCGACGTAACCGGCGAGCAGTTCCTCAACTTCCTCCAGGCGACCGGCTACAAGCCCGCGCCCTGCAATCCGATCCTCGATCTGCGCTGGCATGCGCCGGACAACGGCATCGCGCGCCCGCCGGTCGAAGTCGAGCCGCCGCGCTGGCCGGCGGTCTGTCTCGAATGGAAGGATGCGCAGGCCTATATCGCCTGGCTCAACGCAATGGTGCGCAAGGCGCGGCCGCAGATCGGCGGCCATGCCGGGCCCTATCGCCTGCCGACCGAGGCGGAGTGGGAGTATGCCGCGCGCGGCGGCACCACGACCGCGCGCTGGTGGGGCGACGCGCTGGGCACCGGCAACGCGAACTGCAATGGCTGCGGCAGCGCCTCGGACGCCCGCGTGCTGACCGATGTCGACAGCTTCGCCGCCAACCCGTTCGGGCTCTACGGCATGCTGGGCAATGCCTGGCAATGGACCGCGGATTGCTGGCATCCCAGCTATAGCGGCGCGCCGCAGGACGGCAGCGCCTGGACCGCCGGCGGCGACTGCACGCGCCATGTGTTGCGCGGCGGCTCCTGGGACAACGTCCCGCTTTTCGTGCGCTCCGCCGCCCGCAGCGGCGCCCCGGCGGTCAAAGGGGAATACGACTATTCGAGCTTGGCGGGATTCCGCGTGGCGCGGACGCTGCCGTGAGCGGCACGGGCTGCGACAACCGGGCCTGCGACATGGGGGCCGGTCTGCATTGTTCCGCAAGGCCTGCGGGCCTACATCTCCTCCATGAACGCGCTGTCTGAAAAGCTCGCGGACTTTCTCGCGAGACCCATGGTTCGCGGCTTTCGCGGCCTCTGCCCCAATTGCGGCGAAGGCCACATGTTCCGCGCCTTCCTCAAAGTCGCCGATACCTGCCCGGCCTGCGGCGAGGAGCTGCATCACCACCGGGCGGACGACTTCCCCGCCTATCTCGTGGTCGTCATCGTCGGCCATGTGATCGTCGGCTTGACGCTGGCGGTCGAGGTGGCCTTCGCGCCGCCCCTCTGGCTCTCGGCGCTGATCTGGCTGCCGCTGACCGTGGCGATGGCGCTGGCGCTGATCCAGCCCGTCAAGGGCGCGGTCGTCGCGCTGCAATGGCAGATGGGCATGGAAGGCTTTGCGGGCGCCAAGCGCCTGCGCGAGGCGTCGTCCGCTATCTGAGCGTATCGCGCGGGTTCAGGGTCAGCGTCACCACGATGCGGTCGCCGAACGCGCCCGCCGGCAGCGTCAGCGGCGACGACAGCAGCACCGCGTTGCGCGCGCTGAGCGCGATGTCGCGATAGAGCGCATCGTTGGTATAGCGCTCGCGGTCGAGGATCTCCGCCTTCTGGACCGTTCCGTTGCGCAGCACCGTCACCCGCAGCGCGATCTGGAAGCTGTGGCTGCCCAGCGCCACCGCGTTGAAGCTCCAGCGCCGCATCACCTGGGCGCGGATCAGGTCGCGCACGGCATAGGCGGTCTCCGCCCCCGGCTGGGCGTCGTTGCTCGTCGCCTGGTCCGACGCACCCGGCGTATCGAGCGGCGCGGTGTTGCTCTCCGGCTGCTTGAGATGCGCCAGCGCCCGCAGCTTGGTCTCCAGGTCGTCGACCGGCTTGACGCCCGTCGGCGACGTGCCCTCGGGCGCGTTGGCCGAGGCCGGGGCGCGCGGCGGGCGGCGCGGCGTCAGCGGCTGCGGGATCTTCGCCTTGACGGGTGAAGGCGGCGACGTCGTCTCCTCGCCGATGCGCACGACATCCACCGGCACGAAGCGCGGCGGCGCCGCCGGCGGCGCGCTCAGCCCACGCAGCATCAGCAGGACCACGAGCAGCGCGAACAGGCCGTGCAGCGCCAGCGATCCCGCCAAGCCGCGGCCGTCGCCCTCGGCATAGGCAAGCCCTGCCCGCCACAGCATCTGTGCGTCCTTCAAGGTGAATCGGGCGGGCATGCGGCTTGCGCGGACGTCCTTCGCATCTCCCCCGCGCGATGCTGCCTGCGTGCCGGCAGGCTGGCAAGCGCGCACCGAAGATATAGTTGACAAGGAAACAGAAGCGATATAGTTTCCTATTCAACAAAAGGCATCTCCCAGTGGTCTCGAATCTCACCGCCCATGTCGGCTTCTGGCTGCGTTACGTCTCCAATCACGTATCGCAGGCTTTCGCGCGCAAGCTCGAAGGGCATGGCGTGACGGCGGCCGAATGGGTCGTGATGCGCGAACTTCACGACGGCGAGGCCGTGGCGCCCAGCCGGCTTGCAGGACGGCTCGGCATGACGCGCGGCGCGATCACCAAGCTGGCGGACCGGCTGATCGAGAAATCGCTCGCGACGCGCAAGGCCAATCCGGACGATGCGCGCGCGCAGACATTGACGCTGACCGCGCAAGGCCGGCGCCTGGTGCCCGAACTTGCGGCGCTGGCGGACCGGAACGACGCCGAGTTCTTCGATCATTTGACGGCGGCGGAGACGGCGACGCTGAAGCGCCTGCTCAAGGGCATCGTCGAGCGCCGCGGTCTCAAAACCCTCCCGATCGACTGACCCATCCAATTGCAGAGGCAAAAGATGAACACGCACGCCAAATCCGTCGCCGAGGAATGCTCGAAGGCTTCCGACGACGGCCATCTGAGCTTTCCCCAGACGCTCGCGAAGCTCGCAGCCGCGGGGATCGAAGCCTACTACGCCGACCTGCGCCGCGGGGTGAAGGTCTACTATCTTCCCGATGGCGAGAGCATCGAGATCGCAGGGCACAGGACCGCCGCGGCGGTGGCCGAACGCTTCGACGCGGCTGCGGTCGAAACGGCCGTCCGCCTGTCGCAAGCGAATGCGCACAGCTATGAGGATTTCCGCGGGATGATCATGGCGGCCGGCTGTCCCGGCTATCTCGTGTCGATCCTCGGCCGCCGCGTCGTCTATTTCGGGCGCACCGCGGAGACCCATGTCGAGCACTTCCCCTCCTAGCGGCGGCCGAACCTGCCGACCGGCACGAAACGATGCCCGCGCCATCGCGTTACCTTCGCGCCAAGGAGGCTCCCCCATGACCGCCGCTGCCGATCGCACCCTCGTCGCCGTCTTCGATTCCGCGCATGTCCGGTTCTTCGAATACAAGGAGGCACACGGCCATCTGGAGGTCGTGCTGGGCGAGGTCGCCTCCGGCCTGCACCATGCGCGCCGCGACATCGAGGCAGACCGGCCGGGCAGCTCGATCGCGCACGGCCAGCACCACGCCTTCGAATCCGAGCACGACCCCCGCAAGCTCGAGAAGCACGACTTCGTGCGCGCCATCGCCGGCGCGATCGAGAGCGCGCTCGGCCAGCACGCCTATGGCCGGCTGGTGATCGTGGCGCCCTCGCGCAGCGTCGGCGAATTCCGCAGCGTCGCGAGCCCCAGCGTGCTCAAGACCGTCTGGCGCGAAGTCGCCAAGGAGTACGCCAACCTCACCGATCCGCAGATCCGCGAACACCTGATCCCGCTGCTGCAGCAGCCGGCCACCTAGCCGCGGCCTAATCGAACACCGGCACCAGGAAGCTTCGCTCATAGCGCGTGAAGCACCGGGTCTCGTTGAACCGCGCGGTCGCGGCGTCGCAGCCTTCGTCCTGCGCGACGTCGCGCCGATATTTCTCGTAGGCTTCGAGCGACGGAAAGCTGAACAGCGCGACGCCGGTGTCGGGCGGCCCCGCGTGCCCCAGCTCCGGGAAGCTGAACGCGGCTTCGGGCAGCACGTCGCCCTCGCCGCCCGGCAAGAAATAGCCGTGATGCGTCCCGCCATATTTGCGGATCAGCGCGATCCAGGCATGGGCATATTCCAGGAATTCGGCCCGCTTCCCGGGCGCGATCTGGTAGCGGATGAAGCAGGTGAACATCCTCGACTCCCCGATGAGCGGGAAGAATAGACCTCGCGGCGCCAGACTTGCCCTGCCTGCCGCCCTTGACGCTGTCCGGAAGTCTCCCTAAATACCCGGCCAGTGGCTTGGCACTCCCCAAGGCTGAGTGCTGCCACGAACAGATTTCGTAATCTTTTCATACCTTTAGGGAGCAAGACGCATGAAATTCCGTCCGCTTGGAGACCGTGTGGTCGTCCGCCGCGTGAAAGAAGATCAAAAGACCGCCGGCGGGATCATCATCCCGGACACCGTCCAGGAGAAGCCGCAGGAAGGCGAAGTCATCTCGGTCGGCCCCGGCGCGCCGGACAACAACGGCAAGCTCATCCCCACCACGGTCAAGGCCGGCGAGTTCGTGCTGTTCGGCAAGTGGTCGGGCACCGAGGTCAAGGTCGACGGCGAGGATCTCCTGATCATGAAGGAGTCCGACATCATGGGCGTTCTCGAAGGCCGCAAGGCTTCGAAGAAGTAACCCGCGCCACTCAAAACAATTCAGGAGATAGAATCACATGGCAGCCAAGGACGTTAAATTCGGTGCCGACGCGCGCGAGAAGCTTCTGCGCGGCGTCGACATCCTCGCCGACGCGGTGCAGGTGACGCTGGGCCCGAAGGGCCGCAACGTCGTGATCGAGAAGAGCTTCGGCGCCCCGCGCACGACCAAGGACGGCGTGACGGTGGCGAAGGAGATCGAGCTCGGCGACAAGTTCGAGAACATGGGCGCCCAGATGGTGCGCGAAGTGGCCTCCAAGACCAACGACGCGGCCGGCGACGGCACGACGACGGCCACCGTTCTGGCCCGCGCCATCGTGCGCGAAGGCTCGAAGGCGGTTTCCGCCGGCATGAATCCGATGGACCTGAAGCGCGGCATCGAGAAGGCGGTCGAGATCGTCATCGCCGACCTCAAGAAGCGCTCCAAGAAGGTCAAGTCGAACGACGAGATCGGCCAGGTCGGCACGATTTCGGCGAACGGCGACAAGGAAGTCGGCGCGATGATCGCGCAGGCGATGGCCAAGGTCGGCAATGAAGGCGTGATCACGGTGGAAGAGGCCAAGAGCCTGCTCACCGAGCTCGACGTCGTCGAAGGCATGCAGTTCGACCGCGGCTACATCTCGCCCTACTTCATCACCAACGCCGAGAAGATGGTGGCCGAGCTCGACGAGCCGCACATCCTCATCCACGAGAAGAAGCTGACCAGCCTGCAGCCCCTGCTGCCGATCCTCGAAGCGGTCGTGCAGTCGGGCCGTCCGCTGCTGATCATCGCGGAAGAGATCGAGGGCGAGGCCCTGGCCACGCTCGTCGTGAACAAGCTGCGCGGCGGCCTGAAGGTCGCGGCGGTGAAGGCACCGGGCTTCGGCGATCGCCGCAAGGCCATGCTGGAAGACATCGCCATCGTGACCGGCGGCCAGGTGATCAGCGAAGATCTCGGCATCAAGCTCGAGAACGTCAAGCTGAACATGCTGGGCACGGCCAAGAAGGTCCGCATCGACAAGGACAACACCACGGTCATCGACGGCGCCGGCCAGAAGAAGGACATCCAGTCCCGCGTCAACCAGATCAAGGCGCAGATCGAGGAGACCACGAGCGACTACGACAAGGAGAAGCTGCAGGAGCGTCTCGCCAAGCTGGCGGGCGGCGTTGCGGTGATCCGCGTCGGCGGCGCGACCGAGGTCGAGGTGAAGGAGAAGAAGGACCGCGTCGACGACGCGCTCAACGCCACCAAGGCGGCGGTCGAGGAAGGCATCGTGCCCGGCGGCGGCACCGCCCTGCTCTATGCCACCAAATCGCTCAACGGCGTGACCGGCGACAATGACGACCAGACCCAGGGTATCGCGATCGTCCGTCGCGCCATCCAGGCGCCGATCCGTCAGATCGTCGAGAACGCGGGCGTCGAGGCCTCCATCGTCGTCGGCAAGCTGCTCGAGCAGAAGTCGACCACCTTCGGCTTCAACGCGCAGACCGAGCAGTATGGCGACCTGATCGACACCGGCATCGTCGACCCGACCAAGGTCGTCCGCACCGCGCTGCAGAACGCGGCCTCGGTGGCCTCGCTCCTGATCACGACGGAGGCGATGGTCGCCGATCGTCCGAAGAAGGAATCGGCCGGCGGCGGCATGCCCGGCGGCGGCATGGGCGGCGGCATGGGCGACATGGACTTTTGATTGGACGGCGCCGCAAGGCGCCGGACAATGACCACGCCGAACCCCGGACTTGGTCCGGGGGAAGGCGGGTCGGTCCGGAACCCAGCACAGAATGCGGAAAGGTCCGGTGCGCGAGCACCGGGCCTTTTTGTTTGCGCAGTGCGGACAAATCGTTCGGCACTCTGACCGGCAATGATAGAGTCTGAACCCGTAAAAGGTGTCATGGCCCGCGAATGCGGGCCATCCAGGTGATCCCTGCGAAATCCAACCACAATCAACCTGATTTCATAAAACGAATGGCATCCTGCAGAACCCAGCTGGATGGCCCGCATTCGCGGGCCATGACACCGTTTATTGAGCTCGGACCCCAGGGATGACGAACAAATAAAAAGATTCGACGATTTGGTCGTGTCTTTTGCGCTGACATTGGCTCGAACAATTTGTGAGATACCCGTTGGCCAACGACGTGCGCAGAGACCTCATGGCTGTGCAGCCAGACTACGGACTCGGCCGCTCATCTCGCGGGGAATGCCAACCTGCGCTGACGCGTCTTACTTTCTGTCGCTGCCCGTGGTCTCAAGGTTCGTGGCGGCGTCGGCTGCCCCATCCTTCTCATCCAAATTCCATCCCACCTTCACCGTCATCGGCGCATCCGCGAGCTGGCTGTCCTGGATCGCGGGCCGGTAGTGCCATTTGGCGACGCACTCCACGGCCGCGTCGTCGAGGCGCTCCGAACCGCTCGACTTGGCGACCTTGACGTCGCGCACCGTGCCGTCGGCCGAGACCGTGAAGGCGAGCTCGGTGGTGCCCTCGTCGCCGAGGATGCGGGCGAAGAACGGATAATGGTCGCGGCAGTTCTCCGGCTTCGACAGCGCCGGCGGCCGCGAGACGTGCTGGATGACGGGCACGCGCACCGTCTGCCGCACCACCTTGACCGGCGCCTCGGTGCGCGCCTGCAGCTTCTCGTAGACGTCGTAGAAGAACAGCAGCGACGACCCCGTCGCGATGGCGCCGGCGATCAGCACCGCCCAGATGTGGTGGCGAAACCGTCCGCTGTAGAACAGCCCGGACGACACGATGAAAATGACGAACTCGATGACGATCACAAAGGCCTCTGCCTGGAATGGGCGCGCAGCTTAGCCGCCCGGCGGCAAAACCGCACCGGAAAGCCTCGTGGCAGCTCGGGCCTTCCCCTTGGTCCACAATTTGTCCATTTTCCCGGGCAATGATGATCCCGGTGCTGGGAGCCTCCCGATGCGCAATCCGATGTCCGCCCTCGTTGTCGCCGCCGCCCTGCTCGTGCCGGGCGCGGCGCGCGCCGCCCCGCCGCCCAAGCCCGCGCTCACCACCGCGATCCCGATGAAGAAGGACGGCGGCGTCTATGTCGTGCCGGTATCGGTGAACGGCGCGGTCACCGTGGACTGCATCGTCGACAGCGGCGCGAGCGACGTGAACATCCCCTCGCGCGTCTTCGAACAATTGCTGCGCTCCGGCTCATTGGGCGACGGCGACATGCTGGGGACGCGGACCTACACCCTCGCCGACGGCTCGACCCAGCGCGGCCGCGTGGTGCGCATCAGGGCCTTGAAGGTCGGCGGCCTCGTCGTGAAGGACGTGGTGGCGAGCGTCGGCGGCGCGGGCGCCAGCGCGTTGCTGGGCCAAAGCTTCCTGGAACGCTTTTCGGCGTGGTCGTTGGACAACCGCCATCATGCGCTCGTGCTCGTCGGAACGCCGACCGCAGCGACGCTGCCGCCACGTCCCCCGGCCCCGCACCGCCAGGGACCTGATGACGGCGGACCGATGGTGGCGCAGACGTCGAACGGTCACGCGTCGCACAGCGAAGACGAACGTCCCTCCTCCCCCGCGCACGCCGCGCCGAACGAGGGCGGGCTCACGGCGCAGGATGGCGGGCCGCACTAGGACTCGCCGCGGCTCCCCTTGCCGACTGACTCCAGCAGCCGCGAAAATCGCCCTGGGGGATAACGCGGCCGATTGTTACAGCCGCGCCGGCGCGCCGGCGCGGATTCCATTCGCCTATTCGCGCCAGCATTAAATTTGCTATCCTCGCTGATAATCCGCGCCGCGAATCCCCAGCTTTTCCTCGACGAAGCGTTCGAGGAGATGATGTTCTAACCGCAACGGCATGGCGTGAAAGCGGCATCTGTCGTGCCGGCGCGGCGCGGGTGCGGGGCTCGACCGCTGGCGCAGGATATTGTAACCGTAACGTTGGCTTCAGTTCGCGGACCGGTGACGGAGGAGACATGAAAGAGCAGCAAGCGGCGCCGTCCACTCCCAAGACGACGGTCACGAAATCGGAGTGGGTCAAGCCGACGGTGGGGGTCATCCTGGTGCCGGGGAGCCAGCTCTTCGAGAATTCCGGCGTCGACTTCGACTTGTTCTCGTAAAGTCTCGGTACCCTCTCGAGCGCGCGGACCTGGTGCGCCGATCGGCGGATCACCTGGTTCTTTGCGCGTGCCCGATAACAGATAAGAGGAACCCATGGCCTATTCGATCTACGATGCCTCCATCCCGGTGATGATCCGCGCGCTCACGAACCTGTCGAAGATCCTCGACAAGGCGGTGGCGCAGGCCAAGGGCGAAGACAAGCCGCTTTCCGACCTGCTCGAGGCGAAGCTCGCGGCCGACATGCGGCCCTTCACCTTCCAGATCCAGTCGGCCTCCGATGCCGCCAAGGGCTGCGCCGCCCGCCTGGCCGGGATCGCCGCGCCGGCAATGCCCGATACCGAGACGAGCTTCGCCGAGCTGCACGCCCGTCTGGCCAAGACGATCGACTTCCTCAAGAGCGTCACGCCGGAACAGCTGGCCGGCGCCGAGGACCGCGAGGTCGTGCTCAAATTCCCGCAAGGGGAGATGAAGTTCACCGGCCGCGACTTCCTCGCGAATTTCGCGCTGCCGAACTTCTTCTTCCATGTGACGACCGCCTACGCCCTGCTGCGTCACAAGGGCATCGCGATCGGGAAGATGGATTTCCTCGGCGGCGCCTGAGGCCGCTATTCGGGCTTGCCGTCGGGCTCGGTCTGCGGTGTGTGCTGCAGATAGGGCTCGACGGTGCCCTTGTACTTGACCGTCATCGGCCGGCCGTGGCGGTCGACCGTCTTGCCCACGGCGAGACGGACCCAGCCCTCGCTGACGCAATATTCCTCGACATTGGTCTTCTCGGCGCCGTTGAAGCGGATGCCCACGCCGCGTTCGAGCAGCGCCTGATCGTAATATTTGCTCGTCGGGTCGGTGGAGAGGCGGTCGGGAAGCGTATCGGGCATGGCGGGCCGCGCTGGGATTTCGGCGGCACTATGCGAACCGGGCGCGGGATTGCAACCCGCCGCCGCGATCCCCATTTCCCCGATCATGACCGAGACGAGAATTGTTCCCTGCCCGCATTGCGACACGCTGAACCGGGTGCCCGCCGGCCGTGCCGCCGTCCAAGGCCAGTGCGGCAAGTGCCACAAGCCGCTGTTCGAGGGGCATCCCGTTGCGCTCGGCGCGGCGCGGTTCGACCGCCATGCCCAGGCCGAGCTGCCGCTGGTGGTGGACTTCTGGGCCGCCTGGTGCGGCCCCTGCCGGACCATGGCGCCGGTGTTCGAGAAGGCCGCGCACGCCTTCGAGCCGCGTGCCCGTTTTGCCAAGGTAGATTCCGACGCGGAAGCGGCACTGGCGCAGCGCTTCAACATCCGCTCCATCCCCACCCTGGTGATGCTCAAACGCGGCAAGGAGATCGCCCGCATCAGCGGCGCGCTGCCGCCGGCGGAGCTGGACCGCTGGCTCGAAGCGCATCTGCCGGCCTGACCCGATGCGCGCTACGCCTCGCGAACCGGGTAGCAGCCCAGCATCAGCGTGGTGATCTGGCCCGCGGCTCCGGAGAGCGGCAGGGCGACCTCCGAATGCCAAACCGTGATGCGGCCAAGCTGTACCGGCGAGACGGCGACCACCGGCGCCCCGGCGCGCACCGTTGCCCGCAGGATCGCCCGCAACTGCTGCGCGATGTCATCGGCCAGCTCATCGACCGCCAAGCCGGTTGCCTCGCGTCCGAACCGCCGGATCAGGTTGGTGCCGCAAAGCCTTATCCGGAAGTCGGCTTCGCCGGCGGCTTCGATCAACGCGAGCTGGCCGAGCCAGGGGCGCAATTCCTGCACCGGCAATTCGTCCCGCGAAGGCATCTCCCGGCCGGAACATTTCTGCAGCCAGTAAGACAGCAGCGATTCCAGGTGAGACGGCAGGGAGCGCGTCTGGGCACCCAGGCGATGGATTTCCTGCTGCGGCTGGCCCATCTGCGTCGACGTTCGCTTCACGCGCGACGCCGTAACGGCCGGCGCGTGACACCCAAAAAAATGTTGGACGCAACGCACAGAAGAGCCACCAGAGCGGAAGACGCTGGCGAGGACGCAACTCTTCTGTGCGCCGCTACCTTGACGCCCTCCGCATACCAACCCGATAAAGGACTAGCCTTCCCGCGATTTGCGGGCACGCATCCGCGAGAGAACCCTAGATTTACAAGGGTCACCTTCGGAAATCCTTTGGTCTGCAAGTCGGATTGCAGACAAAAGTTTAAATACCGGGGTTTGCAACCCGGCGTCAAGATAAAAGTGCAGGGAAATCGTCTTGAGCGGCCGGAAGCCTAAAGTAAACACGAGGTCTCCGAGCAATGTCGGGGAAGGTCCGGCCGAGTTCCGCGTCGAACTGGGCTCGCGCATCCGCTGGCTTCTCGACCAGTTTTCCACCCGGGCGGAAGCGGCAGAGATCGCCGGCGTATCCCCCGAGCATCTTCCTTCCTATATCGCCGGACGGGCCAAGCCGCCCTTCGAACTGATCGCCCGGCTCGCGGCCACGAAACAGGTATCGCTCGACTGGCTGGCGAGTGGGGAAGGCGCCCGGACGACGGGCAGCGAAGAGCCCGACGGCTTCGTTGCCGTCCCGGTTCAGGCCGATGCCGATACGCGTTTCGGCGGCACAGAGGAGGAATCCGTGCTGCTGTTCTCGCGCGCCTGGCTGCGGATGATCGCGCCGGGGCCGCAGGACAAGCTCCGCATCGTCGTCCAGCGCGGCAATGCGAACGAGCCGGCGATCCGCGACGGCGATACGATGTTGGTCGACACCTCGGTCGAGAGAATCACCGACGACGCGCTCTATGTCTTCGCGCGAGATGCGCGCTATCTCGCGCGCTTCGTCGAAACCTTCATCGACGGCCGTGTTGCGCTGAAGTCGCGCAATCCCGACTACGGCATGCAGACGCTATCGCCCGAAGAGGCGGCGCGGCTCAACGTCTTCGGCCTGGTGCGCTGGCGCGGCGGTCTGATCTGACGGCCGGGACCCTTCACGTCTTTGCCTGTTTGCGGATCGTCTCGCGCAACTCGGCATTCTCGTCGCGCTCCGCCTCGAGCTCGCGCTCGGCATCGCGCAACCGGACCAATATCCGCTGCGCGGCCGCGCCATCCCGCCGCGCCGCGAACTCGGCGCGCAGGCCGACGAGCTCGGTGAGGTCCTCGACGCAATGGATGATCCATTGGACATAGCCGTCGGCGCCCAGCACGGGCACGTTGAACGGGCTCCAATACCGGGTCTCGAAGACGTCCGAGCCGCGCTGCCTGATGCCGTATTTCTGGATGGTCATCCGATCGGGGGTCCGCGATTTCAGGACCTGCAGCAGGGAGGCGCGCAGGTTCTTGACGCCGTCGGCCGCGTAGTCGTCGGGATCGTCCGGAAAGACCTCGAAGAGGTGATGACCGACGATCTTGTCGCGATCGGTCATCGTCGCCGCGCAATAGGCATCGGTCGCCGCCACGATCGTGAAGCTCGGATCGAGAACCAGATGGAGGCCGGGCGTCTTCTCGAAGACCGCGGCGAATTGGTCTGTGGGCAGACGGCCGTGCACGTTCGCGCCGTCTTCGGATGTGCGTGTCATTGCATCCGCAGGATATCGGCTACCGCCGAAAATATTGGGTGAAACGCTCCCTGCGGCATCCCCCTTATTTTGGGGGGCGTAGAGCGCCGGGCCCTCTACCGCGAGTAGAATTCGCGCCCGGCTATTGCCAGTGATCGAGCTCGATCCACCAATCGCCTTCGATGTTCTTCTCGAACGAGGCGATGCGAACGCGCTTGTCGAGGTAGCTGTTCAGGTCCTTCGGCGGGGGCTCCTTGACCTCGATGATGCGGTACATGGGCGGGCCATAGCGGAATTTCTTGAATGCGGCATCGGGGCCGGTCCCCGACGACCACATTCCGATCCAGAACTGGCAGCCGCGCAGATATTTGACTCCCGTGGCGCCGATATCCGCCAGCAGCGCGCGAAAATGCCTCTCGTCTTCGGCCGGCATCTGAGGCTGGGCCCAGGCGGGGTCGCGCATGATCGTCTGGTCGTAATGCAGCTTGCACAACGCCGTGCGCAGCGCCTCGAAGCTGGCCCGCTTGGCCACGAAGAACGCCGCCATGTCCTTGTCGGCCGGAGGCGGCGGGCCGCCGCAGCCGCTGAGCACAAAAAATGAAGCCAAACAAAAGAGCGCCGCGCGCCGGATCGACCTCATCCCAACTCCTGGTCGCAGAGCGCAGCTACGGTCATCGACCCATGGGCTGCTAACATGAATTCGACAACGCGGAATCCAGGATGGCCTAAGCCGAAACCCATTGCAGGCATGCCGGGGCCCCAAAGCAGCAATTCGGATTGATGCACGACGAAATCCAAAATCCAGTTCGAAGGGCCATTGCGGCAATGACAGCCGAAGCGAAGGCGAAATACTTGCCCCCGGCGCCCCGTCAGGTCCAGACGATGGCTGCGGCCAATGACTGGAAAATCGCACCAACCAAGCTGTGCAACCGGGGTAAAGTGAAGGCGAGGCTATACCTGCGTCTCGAAAGCGATGCTTGGGTGGCGCGAACAGATTGTAAATGCTCTAAACTAGATCTGCTAGGCGTGCCTCGGCACCTCCCGGACCAGCCGAGGCTCCTAGGGGAGATCCACCTTTATTGAGGACAAGCCATGTCGAAGGCCAACAAGCAAAAAAGCAAAGCCCCAGCACGTCTGGAAACCCAGACCGACCTGTCGGACAATGCGATTCCGGAAATCGCCGAGGCGTTGAACGGCCTCGTCGCCGATTCCTATGTGCTTTATCTGAAGACCAAGAATTTCCATTGGCACGTCTCCGGACCGCACTTCCGCGATTATCATCTTCTGTTCGACGAGCAGGCGGCGGAAATTTTCGCGAGCACCGACGATCTGGCCGAGCGCGTGCGCAAGCTGGGCGCGAAGACCGTGCACTCGCTGGCCGAGATGCTCAAGATCACTTCAATCAAGGAGAATGAGGCGGACTTCGTATCGCCCGGCGACATGCTCCGCGAATTGATGAACGACAACAAGACGGTCATCGGCAACATGCGGGCGGCGCACGAGGTCGCGGACAAGCACGACGACGTCGCGACCGCGAGCATCCTGGAGAACTTCATCGACCAGGCCGAGAAGCGCAACTGGTTCTTGTTCGAGGCCAGCCGCGGGGTCGACGGCTCCGGCCACTGACAGGTGCAAGACGCCTCTCCCCGCAAGGGGAGAGGCTGTTTCGCCTAGCCGTGCTTGACCGTGTCCGGCTCGAATGGCCCAAGCATGCAAAGCTCACGCGTTTGCAGCACGCGGATCGACTGGGCGCCGCCGCAGATTTCGTCGATCGGGGTCACGTAGGAAAAGCCGTTGAACTTCAGGCCCAGGCATGGCGTGCGCAGGTGGCTGCGGTAAACCTTGCCGTCCTTCATCCGGAACAGGATATCCTGCGTGCCGACCACCGTGGTGCGGTCGATGCGGCTCGTTTCCAGGCAGATATTGTGCCGCTCGGCCGCCGCCGGCGTCGCCAGCAACGCACCCAGCGCCAGCAGGGCGCCAAGCTCTACGATCTTCTTCATATCGATCCTCCAGTTTTTGACTGCCGCTCCGAAGCCAGTTTCGCGCAGACGGGCGCCGGCGCATAGCCGGAATCTCGCGGCTTTCCTTGACTTACGTCGTCACATTGAATCATGGTCTCGCCCGCTCTTCCGTATGGAGAAACTGCCATGTCCGCCGCCGCCCCGATCCACATCACCCTGCCCGACGGCAAGGCGCTGGAATTCAAAAAGGGCGTGACAGGCGCGGAAATCGCGGCCTCCATCGGTCCGGGGCTGGCGAAGGCCGCAATGATCCTGGAGGTGAATGGCCGGCAATGGGACCTGTTCCGGCCGATCGAAGAAGACGCCCGTATACGGATCATCACCCGCAAGGATCCCGAGGCGCTGGAGCTGATCCGGCACGACGCGGCCCATGTGCTCGCCATGGCGGTTCAGGACTTGTATCCCGGCACCCAGGTGACCATCGGCCCGGCGATCGATGATGGCTTCTACTACGACTTCGCGCGCGCCGAGCCGTTCACACTCGACGATCTGCCGAAGATCGAAGCCAAGATGCGCGAGATCGTCAAGGCGGGGCTGCCGACCGCACGTGAAGTGTGGCCGCGCGACAAGGCGATCCAGCATTTCAAGGATATCGGCGAGACCTATAAGGCGGAGCTGATCGAGAGCATTCCGTCGGACGAGGATGTCTCGATCTACTATCACGGCAACTGGCACGACCTGTGTCGTGGGCCGCATTTTGCGACCACCGCACAAGTCGGCGATGCATTCAAGCTGACCAAACTCGCGGGCGCCTATTGGCGCGGCGACGCGAAGAACGCGCAGCTGCAGCGCATTTACGGCACCGCCTGGCGCGACCAGAAAGAACTCGACGAATATTTGAAGCGGCTCGAGGAACAGGAAAAGCGCGATCATCGCCGCATCGGCAAGGACCTGGAACTCTTCACCTTCTCGCCCGACGTCGGCGCGGGGCTGCCGCTCTGGATGCCCAATGGCATGGTGATACGGCAGGAACTGGAATTTCTCGCGACCCAGGAAGAGCGGAAGGACGGCTACAAGCGCGTTTCGACTCCGGAGATCACCAAGGAGAACCTCTACATCCGGTCGCGGCATCTCGCCTATTACGGCGACGACATGTATTCGCCGATCGATATCGAGGGCGAGAATTATTACCTCAAGCCCATGAACTGCCCGCATCATCACATGATCTATCTGGCGACACGCCATTCCTATCGCGAGCTGCCCGTGCGGCTGGCGGAGTATGGACATTGCTATCGCTATGAAGCGTCGGGCGGGCTATCGGGCTTGATGCGGGTGCGTGGCTTTGCCCAGAACGACGCGCATATCTATTGCCGCTTCGACCAGGCCAAGGACGAGTTCCTGAAGGTCATGCGCTTGCACGCGCGCTATTACGACCTGATGGGCATCAAGGACTACTATATGCGGTTCTCGCTGCCCGACCTGACCAAGAAGCACAACTTCGTGGACGAGCCGGAGCAGTGGAAAGCCGCCGGCCAGGTGATCCGCGACGCGATGAACGAAAGCGGCCTGCCCTATATCGAGGCGGAAGGCGAAGCCGCGTTCTACGGCCCGAAGGTCGACTTCATGATCAAATCGGTGATCGGCACCGAATACGCGATCTCGACCAATCAGCTCGATTTCATGGCGACCCAGACCTTCGGCTTGAGGTACATCGGCGAGGATGGGCAGGACCACCCGGTCTATGTCATCCATCGCGCGCCCCTGGGTTCGCATGAGCGCTTCACCGCGTTCCTGATCGAGCACTATGCCGGCAACTTTCCGACCTGGCTGGCGCCGGTCCAGGCGCGGGTCATTCCGATCAGCGAGAAGGCGTTCGAATACGGCCACAAGGTCGTGGAGCGGATATTCCAGGCCCCTGTGGTCAACGGGACGACCGGCCTGCGCGTCGACATCGATACCTCGAATGAGCGCATGCAGAAGAAAATCCGCGATGCGCAGCTGCAGAAAATCCCCTACATGCTGGTGGTCGGCGAACGCGAGGCTGCGGAGGGCAAGGTCGCGGTTCGCCTGCGTTCCGGCAAGGATCTGGGGCCGATGCCGGTCGAAACCGTCATCGAAAGATTGAAAAAGGAGGCCGAATCCCGCGTGGATGTGGCCGAATAGCCCTTGCGCAAACGGATTTGGCTCCTATTCTTAACACGTCAACGCCGCCCGCTTGGCGCGCCACGAGGACACACGCCCACGCCCCAGGAATCGGACATCGTTTCGCGAGGCTGACAGGCAAGGTTCTCGCGAAATGCGTTTCCGCGCGGGCTCACCACAGGAGAGAAAGTCATAGTTCCCAGACGTTTCCAGCAGCCCGACAAGGTACCAGCCAAGGACGGGCCCAGAATCAACGACGAGATTTTCTCGCGCACGATCCTTTTGATCGGAGACGACGGCCATAAGTATGGCGAGATCGGCATCGACGAAGGGCGCGCGATCGCCGAGGAGAAGGGCTTCGACCTGGTCGAGGTATCGCCCGAGGCCAAGCCGCCCGTGGTCAAGCTGATGGACTACGGCAAATACAAATACGAGCAGCAGAAAAAAGCGGCCGAGGCGCGCAAGAAGCAGAAGGTCATCGAGATCAAGGAGATCAAGATGCGCCCGACCATCGACGACCACGACTACGACACCAAGATGAAGCAGATGCGGCGCTTCTTCGACGAGGGTGACAAGGTCAAGGTCACCTTGCGCTTCCGCGGCCGCGAGATGGCGCACCAGAATCTCGGCATGGACCTGCTGAACCGCGTCCACAAGGACGTCGAGCCGGTCGCCAAGATGGAGCAGTGGCCGAAGATGGAAGGCCGCCAGATGATGATGGTCCTGGCGCCGCGATAGATGTCTTGCGACCGGCGATAGCATCGGGCGCCGACGGCGATCGCTGTCGGCGCCTTTTGCTTATGGTACGGAAAGCGCCGTGAAAGCTGGTCAGTAGCGATACGCGACGGGCATAACTGCGGTCCGCGGCATCGCCATCGGTGCAACAGGCATATGGCGCGCCAGCAGGGTCTGCGGCACGCCGCTGATCATCTTGTAGGCTACCCGACCGTTTTCAACGACCAGCGTCACTTCCGGTATATGACCGGCGGCATTGGCCGCGCCGAAGCCGAGCGAGGCCAGCATGTTCCCCTTGCCGGGTTCCAGGTCGGCGGACTTGAAGACATAGGCCGTGCAGTGGTCGCGCGCTTCGATGCAGTCCTGCAGCGCCTCGTCCAGACGATCGAATTTCGTGGAGTCGCCTGTCATGAAGCGTTCCATCACGCCGAGATAGGAAAGCACTTCCACATTCGGCGTGGCGGAATCGAAACCGAGACCGCCGAGTTGAGAGGCGCGGGTCTCGCCCGGCTGAACCCGAGCATAAGCTTCGGCAAGATCCTTGAGCGATTTGATGCTGTTGGCGGGTGAATCCGCTTGCCGCGGCAGCAGCGTGAGGGTGCCGCATCCGACCAGCGCCAGAGCCACCACGGCAATTGCAATCGAAGCGGCATAGCGGATAGAGCCGCTGGCCTGTCCCACGCCCATAATTACCCCAACGCCCGACTTCTTATGGTTGCCCAATCCTAAACAGGTTGTTGTGGATAAGGGAAGCTCAAGAAGAAAGCATGGTAAGCGAATGCGATTACGGATTGGTGACTGCCGCGCAGCAGCGCGCCAGGGTTGCAGGATCGCAATTACCACCCGTCAGGACCAGCGCGATCGCCTTGTTTTCCGTGGCGATTTTGCCCGCCAGCAGGGCTGCGAGGGCGGCTGCGCCGCCCGGTTCGACGACCAATTTGAGGCGCTGCGCGGCGAAACTCACGGCTTTTTCGAGCTCGCCGTCGCTCACGGTAAGGATTTCCGGCGCCAGGATTTTTGCGAGGGCGAAGGGGATGTGCCCGGGCGCCGGCGCCATCAGGGCGTCCGCGAGGGACAGGGCGCCGCCCGGCGCGAAGGTTCGGCGGCCCGCTGCCAGGGACAGACGCATCCCGTCGAAACGTTCGGGTTCTATGCCGATCACCTTGGTCCCCGGGCTTGCTCCGGAGAGGGCGAGCGCAACGCCGGTGAGGAGTCCCGCGCCGCCGCAAGGCGCGACGACCGCATCGAGAGCGATGCCAAGAGCCTTGGCGTCCGCCGCGATCTCCAAGCCTATAGTTCCCTGTCCTGCTATGACCATGGCGTTGTCGAACGGCTGGATCAGGGTGGCGCCGGTGCGGCCGACGATCTCGCGAGCGATGGCTTCGCGGTCGTCGGTGCGGCGATCGTAGAACACGACATCGGCGCCGAGGCGGCGTGTGCCGGCGATCTTCGCGGCCGGAGCATCCTTGGGCATGACAATCGTGGCAGGCATGCCGAAGAGGGCAGCGGCCGCCGCGACACCCTGTGCGTGGTTGCCCGAAGAAAATGCGATGACGCCGTTGCCGCGGCGTTCTTCCGGGATCTGGAGCGCCGCATTCACGGCGCCGCGGAACTTGAAGGAGCCGGTGCGCTGGAAAATCTCGGGCTTGAGGAACACGCGGCCACCGGTACGGGCATTCAGTTCAGCGTTCTCGAGCAGGGGCGTGCGGACCGCATGGGGTGCGATGCGGACTGCGGCCGCTTCGACGTCGGCGAAGGTGGGGACTGCGATGGACATGGCGGGCCGCTGGACGACTCCGGCGCGATCCTAGAACGGATTCCTGCGGGCGGCGGCATGCATGCCGGGTCTGGCGAATCATGGCTGGACGCATATCGCCGCATAGCAGGCCGGAAGGGGTTGGCACCGTTCGCGAGCCCGGCTTATGGTCCGGCCGTGTCCGGGCCCGGGGGCGGCGGATACAAGCCTTTAATCCGATTTGCGCGACGCGAGACTTCGCATGCTGAAGATCTATCAGCAGCAGAATGGCGGCCTGAAAGGCATGAACCTTTCGGAGGCCGATCCGATTCCGCCCGATGCCGTGTGGCTCGACCTGATCAGCCCGACCAATGAGGAGCGGCGCAAGGTCAATGCCATGCTCGGCATGGAGATGCCGACCCGCGCCGACATGGAGGAGATCGAAGTCTCCAGCCGGCTCTACCAGGAGGACGGCGGCATCTTCCTGACCGCGCTGATCCTGTCGAACATGGAGACCGACCAGCCGTTCGCGGACGTGGTGAGCTTCGTGCTGAGCCAGGACAAGCTGGCGACCGTACGTTACATCGATCCGCAGCCCTTCAAGACCTTCGCGGCGCGCTGCGAGCGCGGCAGTGCGACGCCGCAGCGGGCCGAAATGGTGCTGATGGGGCTGCTCGACGTGATCATCGACCGCATGGCCGACGTGCTGGAGCGTGCCGGGGCGGAGATCGAGACCCTCTCGCGCGAGATCTTCCAGCCGCACGAAGGCACCGTGATGCAATCCAAGGACTTCCAGAACGTCCTGCGCCGGCTGGGCCGCAAGCACGACCTGACGGGCAAGATGCGCGAGAGTCTCTTGTCGATCAGCCGCGTGCTCTCCTTCCTCACACCGGCGATGGAGGGAAAGCCGAACAAGGAGGTGCGGACGCACATCAAGACGCTGACGCGCGACGTCCAGTCGCTGCAGGACCACACCGGATTCCTCGGCGGCAAGCTCAACTACCTGCTGGACGCGACGCTCGGGCTGATCAATATCGACCAGAACAACATCATCAAGATCATGTCGGTCGCGGCGATCGTGTTCCTGCCGCCGACCCTGTTCGCCTCGATCTGGGGAATGAACTTCCAGAACATGCCGGAGCTGCATACCGCCTGGGGCTATCCCGTCGCGCTGGTCATGATCGTCATATCCGGCATTCTGCCTTATGTGTGGTTCAAGCGCCGCGGCTGGCTATAGTCGGGCGCTATGCAGCATTCCTCCCGCGGCATCGCGCTGAAGCTCGGCGCCACGCTCGCTTTCGCCCTGCAATATGTCGGCATCAAGCTGGCCGGCAACGTGCCGGTCGGCGAGATCGTGTTCTTCCGCGCCTTCTTCGCGCTGATCCCGCTCTTCCTCCTGGCGACCCGGACCGTGGGACTGAAAGCGGCGGTGCATACGGCGCGGCCGGGATTGCATATCGTGCGCGGGGCGGTGGGCGCGACGGGGATGTTCCTGAACTTCGCGGCGCTCGAGCGTCTGCCCCTGGCCGACATCACGGCGTTCGGCTTCGTGCAGCCGATCTTCGCGGTGGTGCTGGCGGCGCTGGTGCTGAAGGAGACCGTAGGGCCGCATCGCGGCGCCGCAGTGGTGATCGGTTTCGCCGGAATCCTCCTGATGATCGAGCCGCATGGCGGGCTGTTCGCCATCGCGGGCCACGGGCTGTCGGGCGGCGCGCTGCTGGCCCTGACGGGCGCGTTCTGCTCGGCCTTCGTGGTGATCTATATCCGCCAGATGAGCGCCAGCGAGAAGAGCGAGACCATCGTATTCTGGTTCATGTCGTTCTGCGCGGTGGTCGGCGCGGCGACCATGCTGTGGTGGCGGGTGCCGCTGCGCTGGGACCAGGCAGGCTGGCTGGTCGCGGCGGGGATCGCGGGCGGGGTGGGACAGATCGCCATGACCTTTTCCTATCGCTATGCCGAGCCGTCGCTGCTGGCGCCGTTCGACTACATCGGAATGATCTGGGCGGTGGCCTTCGGCTATCTGATCTTCGCCGAAGTGCCGGCGCTTCCGGTGATCGCGGGCGCCGCGGTGGTGACGGCCGCCGGCGCGTTCATCGCCTGGCGCGAGCATCGGCTGGGACGCGAGCTGGCGAGCCGGGTCGAAGCGATATAGCCGCGAAAAAAAGGGCGGAGTCGTTGCCGTCTCCGCCCCTGATCTACCCGCGCCGCAGCCAGCGGTCGGCCGCATCCGGCCGGCCGACAGGCACTCCTCGCTTCGAACCCACGGTCCCCTGCGTCCTGCTCCGCGCTGCCAGACCCTCGCATAGCGAGGCGGGAACCGCTCGGCGTCCGCGCGGGCGAGCACGAGCGCGCGCCCCCGACCTGTATGTGCCCATGCTGCACCCCGTTAGTTCATAGCCTCCTCGGACCTTTATCGTGAGCAGTATAAGGCCGGTTTTCCGGTGTTGGATAACATTTATCCAAGACTAATAAAATCAACGCGCTAGATAGAATCCGACACGACTTATCCCCGTCCGGATTTTCGCGATGCAATTACTTCCGGTTACTCGCCGCAGGTCGCGTCCCGAGGCATACTGCAACCCGAGTCGCGGCGTCTACGTGACGACAGTGGACTTGGAGATTCCCATGCATCGCAGAATTGTGGCGGGCGGCTTCGCGGCCGTCCTTGCCGTCGCGTTCTCCGGCCTCGTCGCCCTGGGCCAAGCCCCGGCCGGCCAGCCCCTCGGCGACCAGCAATCGCCGATCGTGATCACCGGCGCCATTCCGGCGCATATCCAACCGCTGCAGATCCGCTATCCGCGCGGGCTGGCGGAGTTCGACGTCTACAATGACGGCCATACGATCAAGGTCGCACCGCTGCGCGTCACCTACGAGACGATGTATGACGGCAAGACCTACAAATTGTCCGAATTCCATTTTCACCATCCTGCCGAACACCAGGTGGCCAACGCGCCGCCGCCTGCACCGCAGATGGAGGTGCATTTCGTCAACAAGAACGCGGACGGCACCGCGGTGGTCTTCGGCGTGTTCGTCGATGCCGGCGGGCAAAATCCCGCCTTCGCAACGGTCATGCGGGCGGCGCCGCTCCAGCCCGGCGTCCATGTGGTGGTCCACATCGACCCCAGCGAGCTGCTGCCGGCGGATCATCATTACTGGATGTATATGGGCTCGCTCACGACGCCGGACTACGACCAGGTCGTGCGCTGGATCGTGCTCAAGCACCATGTGCGGGTCGACCAGCCAAGCATCGACAAATTCGCGAGCATCTTCCCGAACGATGCCCGGGAGGTGCAGGACCTGAACCGGCGGTTCATCCTGGAGGGACCGGCACATTGAAAGACGTCATCCGGAGTGCCGACGCGTCGCGTTTCCTCCCCCGTGTTTACGGGGGAGGTGGCGCGCCGCGCAGCGGCGCGACGGAGGGGGGCAGCGCCGTGCCGGCCCCCTCCACCAATCGCTTCGCGATTGGTCCCCCTCCCCCGTAACAACGGGGGAGGAAAAATCTTACGCGAAGCTCTTGGCGGCGCCTTCTTGTTGCGTCGCGCGGCAAAGATTATCCAGCTCGGCGACGAACTCTTCGCCGAAATAGTACCTGAGCTCGTCCCGCGCCCCTTCATACACCGTGGGACCGGCGCCGGCGCAGGCCAGGCTCTTGTCGTGGACTTCGCTGCTCGCCACCAGGACGCCATAGTCGAAGGTGGTGGGGAACAGCGTGCTCACCATGGGCTTGAGCTCGTGATAGTCGATGCCCTTCTCCAGCGCATAGCCATGGATGGCGCAGCCGCGGCCCTGCGGACTGCGGAAGACGCAGCGGCCGCCCTTCTCCTGCGTGCGAACATAGCGGCCGGTGGGGAATTCCGGATCTTCGACGATGTCGGCGGTGAACCATTCGCTGCGCGGCACGGCGATGCGGGCGGCAAAGTCTTCGCCCAGCGCGGCGAGGCGCATGACGTTGCCCAGGTCGATGTCCACGCCATAGGAGCAGCACTGGTCGTCGCAGAAGGCGCAGTCCATGCAGCGCGCGAAATAGCGCAAGGCGAAGATGTCGGTATCCACCGAATGGATCACCGGCGCGCCCTGCACGCAGACATAGTCGCGGGCGAGCCGGACGACGGCCATCAGCGGGCGGCGCCGGCCAGCGCGGTGTCCACCAGCTTGACGATGAGCTTGTCGTAGGGGATGCCGAGCTCGGCGCCGGCGGCGGCGAAGCCGGCATCGGGCGCGATGCAGGGGTTGGTATTGATCTCCAGCACCAGCGGCTCGCCCTCAGGGGTCACGCGGAAATCGACGCGGCAATAGCCGGTGAGGTCGAACAGCTTCCACACCCCGATGCAGGATTTGCGCAGCTTGGCGGCGAGGACGGGATCGTTCTTCTCGGTATCGAAGGCGCGGACCATCTGGTCGTTGATGTCCAGGCTCTCGTCCCATTTGGCGCCATAGCCGACGATACGCGGCTTGTCGGACGGCCAGTCGTCGAACCGCATCTCGGCCAGCGGCATCACGAGAGGCTCCCCGTCGGGGCCGTCCATCACCGAAATGTTGAACTCGCGGCCGTCGATATAGGCCTCGGCGAACCATGTGCCGCCGTGGCGGCGGGCGCTCTCCTCGGCGCGGGCGACGACGTCCTTGCCCAGGCAGACGCAGCCGTCGTCGAGGCCGACCGAGGCGTCCTCCAGCGTGGACTTGACGATGTACTTCGCGTCGTCCTTCAGGCCCTTCCAGTCAGGCCCTTCGCACCAGTCGGCGGTGGGGATGCCGGCCTCGCGCATGCGGCGCTTGGTGAGCGGCTTGTCGGAGGTGAGCGCCATGGCGACGCCGTCGGCGCCGGTGAAGACCGCACCGGCCTCGTCCAGCATGCGCGGCGCGGTGCAGGCGAGCGCGCCGATGCCGTCGATGCCCTCGACCAGGTTGAACACGACGTCGGCCCTGTGCGCCGCCAGAAGCGCCTCGAAGCGGTCGGGATCGGGCGTGAAGGGCGCCTGGGCGACCTCGTGGCCGTTCAGGGCGAGCGCGTCGGCGACCGCGGCGGCGGAGGTCAGGGTGTCGATCTCCTCCGGCGGCGCGTCGGGCGCCACGTCGGAGTGCAGGACGAGGATGCGCATCTTATTTCCCCTTGAGCGCGGGATAGCGCGCGAGGAAGGACTCCATGATCTTGCCGATCAGCTCCTGGTAGGAGACCCCCTCGCGCTCCGCGATGAAACACATGTCCGAATACTCCGGGCGCAGGCCGGCCAGCGGATTCACCTCGATGAAATGCGGGCGGCTCGCGCCGTCATAGCGTATGTCGATTCGCCCGCCGTCACGGCATCTGAGACAGCGCCAGGCGGCGAGCGCGACGTCGCCGGCGGCCTTCGCATCGGCCGGCGGCGCGCCCACGATGTCGAGGCGGCCGTGCCAGTCCTCCTTGTTGACCAGGCCGTAGCCGTGACCGTGATAGCCGGCGAGCGGGACGATCTCGCTGACGCCCAGCACGGACGCGGCGTCGCCCGTGCCGGTGATCGCGACGGTGAACTCGCGGCCCGGCAGATAAGGCTCGACCAGGACGGGCTGCCGGAAGCGGGCCAGCAGGTCGGCGGCGGTGGCGGCGAGCTCGGCAGAGTTCTCGACCCGGTTGTTGGTGCCGATGCCCTTGCCCGAACCCTCGGCGACCGGCTTGCAGAAGAGCGGGAAGGGGAGCGTCACCTTGGGCAAGTCGGCCAGGGTCTCGATCACCGCGAAATCGGTGGTGGGCACGCCGCAATCGCGCACCACCCGCTTGCACATCGCCTTGTCCAGTGTGAGCGCCATGGTGAGCGGATCGGAGAAGACGTAAGGGATCTCATAGGCTTCGAGCAGGGCGGGAACCTGGGCCTCGCGCGAGAGGCCGTGCAGGCCTTCGCAGAAATTGAAGACCCCATCCCAGCGCTCGCCGGCGGCGAGGCGGGCGGTCAGCGGCTTGATGTTGCCGATGCGGTCGGGGACGAAGCCGAGGCCGGTGAGGGCGTCGCAGAGGCCGTCAATGGTGACCTCGGCGTCGAATTCGGCGGTGTCCTCCTCGCTGTAGCCCAGCGCGAGGTAGTCGGAGCGCAGGTCGTAGGTGACGCCGATGCGGAGCATGGATCACCTCCCCCTTGTGGGGAGGGTTCGTAGCGACAGCGTACGAACGCGCGAAGCGCGTCGGGTGGGGGGCAGCTCTATCCGGACGGGGCATCCCCCCACCCGAAAAACCGCTGCGCGATTTTTCGACCTCCCCACAAGGGGGAGGTGATGATCCATCATAGCTGCTCTCGACCTGCGTCGTTATTCGGCGGCGAGCTTGAGCTTGCCTTTGCCGCGGCCCAGCGTGCCGCCCGGATCGGGGTAGCGGTAGACCTGGCCCTCGAAATTCTTGAGCAGCAGGTCGTCGCCGTCGCGGCCCATGACGAAATCGGGGGCGAGCTGGATCTTGCCGCCGCCGCCGGGCGCGTCGACCGCGAAGATGGGCGTCGCATAGCCGGTGGTGTGGCCGCGCAGGCCCTCGATGATCTCCAGGCCCTTCTGCACCGTGGTGCGGAAATGGGCCGAGCCGCTGATCGGGTCGCACTGGTAGAGGTAATAGGGACGCACCCGGCGCTTGAGCAGGCCCTGCATCAGGGGCTTCATCACGGCGATGTCGTCGTTGATGCCCTTCATGAGCACGGTCTGGCTGCCCAGCGGGATGCCGGCGTCGGCCAGGCGGGCGGTGGACTCGGTGACCTCGTCCGTCAGCTCATTGGGATGGGTGAAGTGGATGCTCATCCACAGCGGATGATGCTTCTTGAGGATCGAGACCAGGTTCTTGGTGATGCGCTGGGGCGTCACGACCGGCATCTTGGTGCCGATGCGCAGGAACTCGATGTGCTTGATGGCGCGCAGGCGGGTCAGCAGCCAGTCCAGCTTGTCGTCGCCGATGGTGAGCGGGTCGCCGCCCGAGAGCAGGACGTCGCGGACCTCGGTATGGGCCTCAAGGTAGGCCAGCGCCTGTTCCCACTGCTTGAGCGAGAAATTGTACTCGCCGCCCGGATTGCCCACGACGCGGGCCCGGGTGCAGTAGCGGCAATAGGTCGAGCAGGTGCCGGTCGTGAGGAAGAGGACGCGGTCGGGGTAGCGGTGGACGATGCCGGGGGCGACCGTGTCGTGGTCCTCGCCCAGGGGGTCGTTGTCCTCGCCCGCGGTGCGGATGTATTCGCCGCCGGTGGTGATGTGGGTGCGGCGCAGCGGCTCGGACGGATCCCGGAGGCCCATGAGCGACGCATAATAAGGCGTGATGCCCACGGGCAAGGAGCCTTTGTGGCGGGCGACCGCCTGATATTCGTCCTCCGACAGGCGGAAAATGCGGGCCAGCTCGTCGAGGGTGCGGATGCGGGCGCGCATCTGCCAGCGCCAGTCGTTCCACTCGACCGTCGAGGTGCCGGGGTAGAACTCTTTATAGAATGCGCGGGTGTCGGGGTTTACGGGGAAGCGGAGCGCGGTCTTCTTCGCGGGCAGTGCCGCGGCGACGGGCGCGTCGGACGCTTCCTTCAATTGGGGTCGGACGTCCTGCCTTGGGCGTATCGTCCGAAGCGGAGGCTTGGCTTCACGCCCCCGCGCGATCTGGAGACTCATCGTCCTATAAGACGCTCCGGTGTTGCCGATCACGCGAAAGCCCCGACGACTCCCCATCAACGATCCTGCAACGCGCCGATATTTAGTGGCTTGAATACAGCCGTCAAGAGAAACGAGAGAGGGGGTGCAGCCCGCGATGGCGCAACGCAGCGCCCCGGAAGGCCGTACACCCCCGATTCAATCCGTAGACGGATTATTTCGGCCGGCGGCGCGGACGCCGGCGGGCGCGGCGGGCGCGATTTCATCTAAGCCTTGCGCCATCGATATGAAACGTGTTTCGCGAATCGCGGCAACGGCACGGGGCCAGGGCTCCTGCAAGCGTCGCCGGTCCATCGCGGATGTCGCGACGGCGGGGTCGCGCCGAGGCCGGGCGGGGGCTACGTCCCTGTGAATGAAAATCGCATTTGTGGCCCGCTGGCATCACTCGGCCGGGGGAACGGTCACGTCATGGGTCGCGGTGACTCGGTAGAGGGTCATGTGGACCTTGGCGCCGCGCGTGTAGTTGAGGCCGTCGAGCCGGGCGAGCGGCGCCGCGTCGGTCTCGAGCTCGGCGATATGGGCGAGGAAGGCGGCGCGCTCATGGTCCTCGATGAGGGCGAGGCCGCCCTGATAGCCGCCGATCTCGGCGGCGCTGCGGCCGTCGGTCAGGCGGGTCTCGCTGCCCAGGAGGAACATCATGCTGGGCTCGGTGTAGCCGGCGAGCGCGGGCGGCGGGTCGCCGGGACGCTGGTATTTCGCGATGAGCGCGGCGGCGCGGGGGCTGATCCAGATCGCGTCGAGGCGCGGCGCGGCGCCGGCGGTGAGGGTCGGATAGAAGACCAGCGCCGAAAGCGCCGCAGCCGTGAAGGCGAAAAGCCTGGCGCGGCGCAGATGGGCGATGAGCGCGATGGCGCCCAGCGCCGCGCCCAGCGCGGCCAATCCCACCAGCCACCAGGTCGTCCCGCTGCCATAGGACCGGGTCGCGAGGATCGGCGCGGCGGCGAGCGCGGCGGCGCCGACCGCGAATTGCACGGCCGCGAGATAGAAAAGCACGGGCTGCCAGCGGCGCTCGCTCGCGTCGCGCGGCCAGAACAGCCATAGCGCGGCCAGCATGGCGAGCGGCGGATAGGCGGGAAGGACGTAGTTGGGCAGCTTGGTCGGTACGGCTTCGAACATCAGCCAGCTCGCGCCGGCCCAGGCGAGCAGGAAGCGGGTGGCGGGATCGGCGAGGCGGCGCAACGCGGCGCCGAGGCCGGGCACCACGAACAGGATCGCGGGCCAGAAGGTCAGCGTCACCAGCAGCAGGTAATAGCCGGGCGGCGCGCCATGGCTCTCCTGCCCGCCGGCGATCTTGGCGGCGAAGTCCTGGCCCAGCGACTGCTCGTAGAATTCGCCGTGGCTCGCGACGAGGATCGCGACGGCCCAGGGCAGCACGATGAGGAGCGCGAGCGGCACGCCATAGAGCGGCCTGGTGGTCTTCAGCCAGCGCCAGTCGCCGCGCTCCCAGGCGAGAAGGGCGAGGATGGTCACGGCGCAGACGCCGGGCACGACGGGTCCCTTGATCAGGACCCCGGCGGCGAACGCGGCCCAGCCGAGCAGGACGGTGCGCGTCGGAACGGCGGCCCGGGTTGTGTCGCGCGCCGCGAGATAGACGCGCAGCAGGACGCCCATGGCGCCCATCACCGCCGCGAGCTGGCAGGCATCGGTCGTCGCCATGGTCGATTCGGCGGTGAGCAGGAGCGAGGTCGCCAGCAGGGCGGCGGCGCCCCACGCGACCTCGGCACTCGCGAAGGCGCGGGCGCACCAGAAACACAGCAGCACGGCGAGGATGCCGCCGAGCAGCGAGGCGAGGCGGTAGGTCCAGATATGGCTGCGGTCGCCCAGCCCGGCGATCGCGGTCGTTGCCGATTGCAGCCAGTAGATCCCGGCCGGCTTCTTGTAGCGCGGGACATGGCCGAAGCGGATGTCGACGAAATTGCCGCTCTCGAGCATCTGGCGGGAGGATTCGGCGAAGCGGCTCTCGTCGCGGTCGATCGGCGGCAGGCTCAGGATGCCCGGCGTCCACAGGACGATGCAGAGCAACGCCAGCGTCGCCCACCAATGCCGTGCCGCCCAGGACAGTGCATGGCCGGCGGGGCCGGCCGGAACGACCGGACCCGCCGGCGGCAGGACGGCCGGCGACGGCGCCTCATCCGCGTCGTCTCTCATGTCAGATTCCTCCGGAACGAAGCTTGTATGCCCGCCTTGGGGCCGGACGGATCGGCCATAAGGAATGCGGCAAATGGGTCATCCTGGAACAAGCCTGTTTCTGGACGGCATGGGCCTGTATAAGGCGCCCGGCCGGAACGCATACGCGAAAGCGGGAAGCCGGGAAGACCGGCAGGCCGCCACTCTATTCTACGACGGGATCGAACGGAACCTCAGCATGGCGGCCTCTCTCTCCGTGGTCGTGCCCGTCAAGGACGAGGCCGAGAATGTCGGGCCGCTGGCGCGCGAGATCGCGGCCGCGGTCGCCGGCGAGGCCGGGGCCGAGATCATCTTCGTCGACGACGGCTCGCGCGACGGCACCGCCGAGGCGCTGCAGGCGCTGAAAGCGGAGATCCCGTCGCTGCGCGTCATCCAGCACGGCACCAATCTCGGACAGAGCCGCGGCATCCGCACCGGCGTGCGCGCCGCGCGCTCGGACATCATCGTCACGCTCGACGGCGACGGACAGAACGATCCGGCGGACATCCCCAAGCTGCTCGCGATCCTGCGCGGGCCCGACAACGCGCAGATCGGGGTCGTCTCCGGCGTGCGCGCCAAGCGCCAGGACACGTTCAGCCGCCGTCTCGCCTCGCGCCTCGGCAACGGCATCCGCCAGGGCCTGCTGAACGACGGCGCGACGGACACGGGCTGCGGCCTCAAGGCCTTCCGCCGCGACGCCTTCCTCGCCCTGCCCTATTTCGATCACCTGCACCGCTTCATCATCACGCTGATGATCCGCGAGGGCTATGACGTGCGCTTCGTCGAAGTGAACCACCGGCCGCGCACCCACGGCAGCTCGAAATACACCAATTTCGGCCGCATGCTGGTGAGCGTGAACGACCTTCTGGGCGTGCGCTGGCTGCAGCGGCGCTTCAAGCGCGGCAGCGAAACGCGAGAGCTTTGATGACCTATCTCACGCATCTCTACCTGCAGGCGGCGTCGCATCCCTACGACACGCTGTGGGGCGGCATCGGGTTCGTGGGCCAGATCGTGTTCGGCATCCGGTTCCTCATCCAATGGGTGCGGAGCGAGCAGGAGGGCCACAGCGTGGTGCCGCTGGCCTTCTGGTATTGCAGCATCATCGGCGGCGTCATCAGCCTGACATATGCGGTGCACATGCAGGCCTGGCCGCTGGTGCTCGGCCAGGCGATCCCGATCCCGATCTATGTCCGCAACCTGTACCTTATATATCGCGACCGGTCGGCGGAGAGCCCGGCCGCTTAACCAAGGCCGCGAAAGCCGCGTTAACCGCGCCCCTTTTTCGCCCCAATATGGTACAAGCCTCACATGGCCGTGGTGGCCCGTTGGTTTGGCGCATCTTCCGGGCAAGCCCGCCGGGATGCTTCAGGGGAGGTTTCGATGTTCCGTCTGTTTCCGCTGCTTCTGGTCCCGGTCGTCATCTACAATCTGATCGTGTTCTTCGGCGGCGTCCTGTTCCATATGAACATCCAGGACGCGCTGAGCAGCGCGCATGCGCTTCCCATCCGGATGTTCTCGGGCGAGGCGTGGAATTTCAGCTTCGGCGACCTGCTGATCCTGCTGACGCTGGCCCTGCTGTTCGTGGAAGTGGTGAAGGCGACGCGCACGACCTCGCGCGAGATCATCAATCACGGCCTGTCTATGCTGACCTTCGTGATCGCGCTGATCGAGTTCATCACGCTGAAGGGCTTCGCCTCGTCGCCCTTCTTCTTCATCATGATCATGACCCTGTTCGACGTGATCGCGGGCTACACGATCTCCATCGTCGCGGCGGAGCACGACCTCGGCCTGGGCCGCGCCGGCACGGACTGAGCGGACGGGCGACAACCGCAGAGGACGGGCGGCCCCAAAAAGGCCGCCCGTTTCCGTTCGTGCGGCGGCCCGGGGCGCCTGTTGCCTTCAAGGGGACGGTGCGGCGCCCAGTTCGGCGAGCTGCGCCTTCGCGTCGCTCATGCCGGGATCGAGACGGACGGCTTCCGCGAAGCAGGCACGGGCGCGATCCCGCTGTTCCAGCCGCCGATGGGCGATGCCTTTCTGCAGCCAGGCGCCGGGACAGGCGGGATCGATCGCCCGTGCGTCGCCGGCCGCCAGGAGCGCCTGCTTGTGGCGGCCCAGATCGTTCAGGCACGCCGCCAGCGCGACGAGGATGGAGACCGTCTTCGGGGCCAGGGTGTGGGCGCGCTGCAGGTCGTCGAGCGCCTCCCGAAGCCGGCCCCGGTCGCGCATCCAGCGGCCGCGCAGATCGAACAGGCGCGGATGGACGTAGCCGCTTTCGATGGCGCGCTGCGCCAGCGCGACGGCCGCCGCCCCGTCGCCGCCTTGCTCGGCGCGGTCGATCGCGGCAAGCAGCTCGACCGGAACCTCAATCCTGGCATGGCTGTCCGGTGTCTGCACGTGTGCTTCCCGCGGCGGCATCCCCACGACGTCCGCATTCCCGTGTCAGCTAAGGCGCGGCATCTCTCAAAAGTTTCCCGGCGCGGGCCGGAATATCATGAAGTTTTCGTTGGAAATGCCGCTTGCGACGGTCGCCGGACACGATGGCGGGCCGCCTTTCGACCACGCCCGGCAGTGCACCGGCCCGGCCGCTCCGGCCGTGGCGAGACGGCCGGCTTCGACGGGCGCGGGTACGCCGCACGGGCCTGGGCGGCTGGTTTGCTTTTGGGGCGCAGGCAGGATATTTCGCGCTCCCTGCCTGCTGATCGGCGGGCTCCCCGGACAGGTGGCCGAGTGGTTTAAGGCGCACGCCTGGAAAGTGTGTAACGGTTAATAGCCGTTCGAGGGTTCGAATCCCTCCCTGTCCGCCACTTCAGTACCGAACTGCGAACGCCGGGCGTAGCCGATTTTACGCCTGCCGCCGCGGTGAGAGTCCGGAGCAGATCGCTCTTCGATCCCATGATGCGAACTTCGCTCGCGGCGACCTCCACGCGCTGCGCGAGGGCGCGAAGATGGTCGCGGCGGTAGCCGCCACCGGGCAATCGGATGCGCGTCCTGGCGGCATTGGCAAAGCCTTTGAGCAGCGCCGGTGTGATGGCGGCGCCTGCACCTTCCAAACTAACCTTGGCGCGTTCCGCGTCGTTCCGGGACTGATCCCGCACGGCTTTGAGACCGGCAATTCGGTCCTTGAGCGCCGGGTCGTCCAGATCGGCAATCCCGGATTCGATGGCGTCATAGAGGCGTTTGAGGCGTAGCTCCGTTTCGGCAGCGCGTTTGTTCAGTTCGGCGATGTGCTCGCGGCGGCGTTCGGTGCGCTCCTGGCGCCGGTCCAGAAGCGAGGCGAGGACTTCTTCGAGGCGCTCGCTATCGAGCAGCCGATCCTCCAAATGGCGGGCAACCAGATCGTCCAGCTTCTCCATCGGGATCGACCGGCCCTTGCAGCCGGTCTCGCCCTGCCGGGCTTTGATCGAGCAGGTGTAATACCGATAGCGCCCGCCCTTCCCGGTCCTCAGCGTCATGGCGCCGCCGCAGTCGGCGCAAAAGCAGATGCCAGTAAGCAGCGTTGGGCCGCTCACCACGCGGGCGGGAATCACCTTTGGATTGCGCGCGCGCAGATGCGCCTGCACGGCATCGAACGTGGCCTGATCGATGATCGGCGGGACGGGAACCGTCACCACCTCACTGATGGGCTTCAGCTCCTTGGACTTGGAGCGCTTGTTGAACTCGTGCGCGCCGGCATAGGTGCGGCGGGTCAGGATACGGTGGACCTGCCCAACACCCCACCGGCCACCGTCGCGGGTGAAGATGCGGTGTGTGTTCAGATAGGAGACGATCTTCTTCACACCGAGAGGGCCGCACGTTCCATCCCCTTCCAGGAAGAGCCGATAGATCAGCCGGACCGTATCGGCATGGAGCGGATCGACCTCCAGCTTCTTCTTGGTCTTGGCACCGCGCTGTTCGGCCGCGACCACCCGATAGCCGATAGGCGGCAGCGAGCCGTTCCAGAAGCCCTGCCGGGCATTCTCCTTCAGGGCGCGCAGGACATGCTTGGCGTTCTCCTTGGACTGGTACTCATCGAACAGCGCCATGATCTGGCGCATCATGACGTGCATCGGATCGTCGCCCATCTCCTGTGTGATGGAGACGAGCCGGACGCCGTTCTTCGCAAGCCTGCGGACGTAGAACTCCAGCTCGAAGTGATCGCGGAAGAAACGCGAGAAGCTGTGAACGATGACGATGTCGAACGGCGATGGTTTGCTGGTTCCCGCTTCGATCATCTTCTGAAACTCTGGCCGCCGGTCGTTGGTCGCCGAGGCACCCGCTTCCACATAGGTCTCGACGAGCTGATAGCCGCGCGAATGGCAATAGGCTTCGCCCTGCCGCCGCTGGTCGGGAATGGACACGTCATGCTCGGCCTGCCGGACGGTCGAGACACGCAAGTAAAGGGCTGCGCGGAGCGGCACGGTCCGTTGCGGTGCGTTCATGGTGTCACTCCTCAGATGGGTCCAAGCAGTTCGTCCAAAATATCACCAAACCAGGCTTCGAACACATCCACTTCGCGGTCCGTCACAGGCACGTGCTCCGGCCAGTCGTCGGTGACTGTCCAGGCCGACAGGTCGTGCGCTGGCGGGCGTCCGCTCCGCCGCGCCGGTGGTGCCGCGAAGTCGTAAAGATCGTCGGGAAGGATGCCACGCCGCGAGAGCGTCCGGGTGTTCCGGAGCGGCGAATCTTTTGGCGGTTGGCGGCGCTCGGACATGAGCCAAGCGTCGCGCCATCGCGGCCAAAGCAGAATGGCCGATTCATGCGCCACGGTGCGGTTCGCCATCGCGGCGAGCCATCGCACAAAATCGCACGTTTGGAGGGATGGCTGGCATCTAAGCCTTTGAGTATCAGCGGCAAGTGTGGCGCGCGGCTGGCTGCAAGCGTCGCATCGGTCGCCGTAAACCTCTGTAGCAGAACCACAATCCACGACCCGCTAAGGACGCTTTTATCTCGCAGTCCAAAAATTTCTATATTCCGACACTCGCATGTTGGGGTCAGCGCGTTCCGATTCGGCACTGCATGTGCCGCCGAGAAGTCTAAACGATCACAAAAATTGGGTGGCCAACACGCCTATTCGTTGCAGAAGACATGACGACCGGCGCGCCAAATCCACGTGCCAAGCCTAGATTCCAATGGGGATTAGGCGTGGAATTCAAGCTACTGACGCGCCCGGTTCATGCTCACCGCTGTAATCCCGATGCGGCGATTTCGCGCCTCAATCGGCCAAAAATTGGCGATCAATGTGGTGACCAAGACCAGCTCAGGCGTGCGGTGTTTGCACTCCTGCAAGTAGAATACGGCGCCGGCCCGCTCACAGGCCCACCTCACAAGCTCTCAGGGTGCAAAGCGCGAGCCGCCATTTGATCAACCTGCTGCCCAACGAACGCGACAAGCAAGCGGAAAGCTAAAAAGCAGTGCGTGATGAACGCATCTTCGATCACCAGCTCATGCCGATCAACCGTTATGCCGCGCGCCACAAGCTGGTTCTTGTCGGACGCGGTGATCGACTCTGAACTTCCATTCTCATGCACGAGAATATTCCGGACTCTGACGAGTACCTGAAGTTCAGACCAATTATCTGGCGGAAACTCGAACCTTCCATAGCGTTCAAGAAACTTCTTTCGCTTGGTCCATTTGTCGCCAGCCAATTCGTCGGACCGAAATACGACGTTGTGCTCGCCGAGGATTGTGGTCACCTTTTTGCAAGCTTTGGCAAGATACATTTCCAATAACGACGCCATATAGATGACATCTGCGTAACGGATCCTCTTTATGTGGTATTCAGCGACAAGCCACCCCGCGTTGTCGGCACTCGCGTCTGTTTGTCCGGCGTCGATCTGTTCATTTACAAACGCACGCTCCTCCGCGAGCATCCGCTCTATCACCTTCCCATTTTCATGCACGTACCACTCGAACAGGGACAGCTCATCGGCGTCTAGAATCTCTTCTCCCCTCATCTGTTCCAGCAGTTCCTGCCGCCACTTGTGCGCGAGGTGCGGCGGTAAGTCGCCAGCGGACGTTGCCATTTTCTGATCTCCCCATCCCTTGAAATGCCACTCGAAGATTGAGACCGGCTGCACCAAAAGGGGAAGGTGTTCCTGTATGCTATTTGCCGCGCGTCGGCGCACGGAGCCTCTATTCCGCGCTCTCAAGCCATGCCACTATTTCGGCGCCATTCTGCGACAGCGGATCACCGGCAAAGTCGAATCCTCCTAAGCGGTCCTTGGCCGGCTTGTGGCCTTGGGCTGCGGCTTTGCTATACCACCGCCTGGCTTCGTCACGATCCCACGGAGCGCCTCGGCCGCCCGAATAAATCTCTGCAAGCTCATATTGCGCGTTGGCGTAGCCTTGCTCCCCGGCACTGCGGAACAATTTTGCGGCGCGTTCATGATCCTTCGGTATCCATTTTCCCTCGCGGCACATGATCGCGAGCTGATACTGCGCTTGAGCGTGCCCCTGTGCAGCGGCCTTCCCATACCAGTCCGCGGATTCGACGTATTTCTGCGCGGGGATCATGCTTGTAAGTTCACCTATTTTTGCAGCGCCTTGGAGTAGGTCCGTTATTGCGTCGCCGGACCTTACAAGCAGCGCCGCCGGTACTTCCACGTGTAGCAGCGCGCGTCCGAGTTCGTATTGCGCAATCGCGTCCCCTGATTCAGCAGCCTTGCGATAATAGTATTCTGATTGATTACGGTCCCGAGAAACGCCCTCGCCTTCTTCGTACATCCCGCCAAGCTGACGCGCGGCGGGCGCGAAGCCCTGGCGTGCTGCTTTTTGCAACCACTCTCCACCAAGATGGAATTGCGCTTTCATGTCCCCTGCTTCAGCGGCCTGACGGAACTCGCTCATGAGTTCCTCTTGAGGCTCCTTCGCCGATACTTCGCGCATACCGTCGATTGCGCGCCGGGCCAATTCCCATCCGGATTCCGCGGCACCACAGAGCCATGCCGCTGCCTCGGCACGAGTCGCCGGCCAGAAGTGAATGCGCCCTTCGTAACTGCCTGCGTCCTCCTTGCGCCAGCGAAGCCGCTGAGCCGCCAAGCGATACCATTTGCCACCTTCGGCGAAGTTCTGCGGCACGCCGTCACCGACAGCGTACATATGACCGAGTCTGTTTTCGGGCTCGCCGCGCCACGATGATCCTTGTTCCGCTGCTGCTCGGTACCATCGCGCAGCTTCGGCGAGATTTTGCGGAACACCTTTGCCTATCGTGCAAATGTCGCCCAGTTCGACCTGGGCGTGCGCTACGCCTTGTTCGGCCGCTCTGCGATACCATGTGGCACCCTCAACGGGGTCGTGCAGCTTGGCTTCTTTCAAGCCCGCCGGGGCAAAGTCGGGGGAATTATGCAGAATTTCGCTGGCAAAAATGGACGCGAGCTGCGATTGGGCTCCGGCATGCCCGGCTTCGGCGGCAAGCCGGTACCACTTGACCGCCTCTATCGCCTGCTCTGCCGAATCCAGACCTGATATGTGACCGAGCACGTACTGCGCACCAGCATGGCCATTCTCCGCGGCGGTATGCAGCCATTTGATCGCTTCCTCACGGCCTTCCTTGCGTGCCAAGTCTCCCTGTTGGAGCTGCGTTTGTAGGTCTTCCTCCAGGTTTCTGGGTCCGCCTTTCGATGCCCAACGGCCCGTGGCATAGAGATAGGCAAGATTGAATTGCGCACGCGTATCGCCGCGCAGGGCGGCTTCTCGCCACCACTTCACCGCCTCATCGTAAGTTGGCGCATCTTCGTCAACCTTTGTGTCTTGCGACAAGGCGAAGGCGAGCTGGAACTGCGCCGCGCGATCGCCTTGTTCAGCTTTTTGCCGAAGCGCAGCGAAGTCCCGTGGAAGCCGAAGTGCGCGGTAAAAATCAGTGTAGCTTTGGGGACTATCGAGGGTGTTACCAAGCACGGCCATGTTCCATGCCGCGCGCGCCAGCCAGGCACCGGCTTGGGTGTGGCGTTCGGCTTGCGCAAGGTCGGGGCCAAGGGGATCGGCGCCGTGGATTAGCAAGGCGTCAACGCCTCTTTGCATGTCCGCGGCGTTCAATGTGAACCTATCGGCGTCAAGCAGTGTCCTGCCGGGCTGTGCTATAGCCGACGCGAGAACCTCCGCGATTTCACGGGTGAGCTTGGCATGCACGGCCGCCACAACTGCGGCGTCGTGGGCAGCATGTTCACGGGCACTGCGCTTGAAACCGAACACGGGATTCTCCTATCGCGGCTTAATCATTCCGGCAGTAATTCGGGCAACTGGTCTGCGATGCTCAACAGGTGTTGATTGGTGACGGTAAGCGTCTCCTGAACGTCCGGCAGCACCTCAACATCGATGGGCGCCATATAGCGAAAGTTGTGGTCCCGATGATAAGGTCCGATCCTATCAACTAATGCCATCACGGCTTGACTCGGATGGGTGAGGTCGAGAGCGCATGCTGCATCTATGGCTCTGTGCAGATCGTGTCCTATAGCGCGACATTTCTTGTCGGTTCCGCCGCTATGGATGATGTAGGCTTTCAACGACAATTCGAGCGCATATCCGGTGTTGGCGAAGAACGGCGGCCATGGAAAGTCGCGTTCAACGCCGCAACTCGCGATGCGCTTAGCGGCCAAATGGAATCCCATCGCGTTACCCAGGAGCAGCGTCGCGAGCTGCCTGCTTTCGTCAGCCATCCCGTCAGAATATCGCCCACGCGTTAAGCCTTTCTTGAGACATGGCGTCCGAAATCGGGAAAATCACACGCGAGGCCAGACGGCAAAAGGAGGTGCATCGTAGACTGCGTAGCGTTGGACTTTTCCCGACTGCGTCCGGACATCGCAGGGATACGAAATCATAGGGCTATAGCGTAGACATAGTGCTCATCATCGTCGGTCGCGGCCCGCCATCCGCCTTCGCCGAAGCTCCGGCGGACGAGGTGAGCCAACCCCGCGGTGGATGCCCTCCGAAGCCTTGGCGTAGGAGGGCCGGGGAATATCCGCTTTCGGTGCCCAATCCTCCGCCATCGATTCCGGCTGCGGCCTCGCGGGGCTACGCCTTGGTCGGGGCGCCCGCGAAATTCCGGAAGGTCACCGAGTAGCGCAGCGCCGCCACCGGCGGGACGCTGTGCTCCCAGACGTGCCGCGCCGCGCCGCGCAGCAGATAGGCCGAGCGCGGCGCGACCGGCAGCGCGGCGCGCTCCCAGCCGGGGCCTCGGCGGCGGCGCAGGCGCAGGGTGCAGTCGGCAAGAAACGAGAGCGCGACGACGTCGTCGAACATCGGCTTGTCGCGGTGCCAGCCGATGCCGGCTCCCGCAGCGTATTCGGTGACGAGGGCCTGCTGCAGGCCGGCGGCGGGCAGGCCGGCGAAAGCGCCGGCCGTCTCGCGCAAGGGCAGCAGGAAATCGGGGATCGGCACGCTCTCCCGCAGCGCATGGCCGGCATAGTCGTAGCGCCAGCCGAAGGAAACGATGCGCCGCTTGCCGAGATAGCCGTGGAACTCGAATGGCTTGAACGGCAGCGCGGCGAACCGCGCGGCATAGGCTCTCTCCTCGGACGGCGAGAGCACGGCTTCGCGGTAGCGCAAGCCGTCGGGCTGAGGGGCGGGCGCGGCGAAGAGATCGGGCTGGTGCTTGGCGGCCATCCTAGTGTCCTGATCGAGAAGTTTCTGAGATCATGTCTGAGTGATTCGGAGGGCATGATGGATGGGCAAGCCTGCACCCGCGATTGAGTTGAGCGCGCCGGAACGGCGAGAGCTTGAGGGATTGGCGCGGCGGCGCAAGACGGGACAGGGACTGGCGCGTCGTGCGCAAATTGTCCTGATGGCGGCGGACGGAGTTGAGAACCAAGTCATCGCGGAGCGGCTTGGGGCGAGCCAGAACACGGTGGGATCGTGGCGTCGGCGCTATGCGGCCAAGCGCCTGGAGGGGCTTTACGACGAGCCGCGTCCGGGCGCACCGCGCCAGATCGGTGACGACGAGATTGCCGAGACGATCCGTCTGACGCTGGAGGCGGCACCGGCGAACGCGACCCATTGGAGCTTGCGCTCGATGGCGCGGGCGGTTGGTCATGCGCCCTCGACGATCCACCGCATCTGGCAGGCCTTCGGTCTTCAGCCGCACCGCAGCGAGACCTTCAAGCTCTCCGGCGACCCGCTGTTTGTGGAGAAGGTTCGCGACATCGTCGGCCTTTATCTCGCTCCGCCGGAGCGGGCGCTGGTTCTGTGCGTCGACGAGAAGAGCCAAATCCAGGCGCTGGATCGCACGCAACCCTTGCTGCCGATGCGGCCCGGACAAGCCGAGCGGCGCAGTCACGACTATACCCGCCACGGAACCTTGTCGCTGTTCGCGGCCCTCGATACGGCAAGCGGAACGGTGATCGGCAAATGCTTCGCGCGCCATCGCGGCAGCGAGTTCTTGAAGTTCCTGCGCGAGATCGAGGCCAATGTCCCGGACGATCTCGACATCCACCTGGTGATGGACAACTACGCCACGCACAAGACGCCGGCGATCCGCCGCTGGCTGGCCAAGCGTGTGCGCTGGCATGTCCACTTCACGCCCACTTCCGCCTCTTGGATCAATCAGGTCGAACGCTTCTTCGCCGATCTGAGCGAACGCAAAATCCGCCGTGGCGCCCACCGCTCGACGCGCCAGCTCGAAGCCGCGATCCGCGACTACATCAAATGCGTCAACGACGACCCAAAGCCCTTCCGGTGGACAAAGACCGCAGACGACATCCTGGCCTCCATCAAGCGCTTCTGTCTCGCAACCCTGAAGATCGCCAACTACCAAGCCAAAAACGCTAGAACTTCTGAATCAGGACACTAGAGTCCGTTGCTTTCAAGTTGATGCAACCCAACCCTGTGCCATGGGTGGCTCCATCCGATCACAACAGACTCCAGACGGTACTGAAAGATATCTTGTGCATCAGCCCAGGACGAAATCGCCGCTGTTGAGTTGCGCCAGGACGACGTTGTGCAGCGTGATGTGGTTGGCGGGGTCGAAGGCGATGACGGTGTCCGAGCCGGACTGGGTCATCAGGGCCTGGAGCGCCGCAAAGGTCGCGACGTCGTAGCCGTGCAGCTCGATCACGTCGCCCGAGGCGCTGCCGGGGCTGAAATCGGTGATGGTGTCGAGCCCGTCGCCATTGTGGAAGACGAAGCGGTCGTCGCCCGCGCCGCCGGTCAGCATATCGTTGCCGGTGCCGCCCACGATCAGGTCGTTGCCGCCCATGCCGTTCAGCGTGTCGTTGCCCGCGAAGCTGTAGAGCATGTCGTTTTCGCTGCCGCCGGTCTGGTTCAGCGCGACGGCCGCGCCCTGGTTGGGATCATAGGGCGTGGTGAGCCAGAGCTGGGCATCGAAGGCGGGCCCGACCTCGGCCAGCGTGACCGGCGCGCTGCCGGTGTCCTGCTGGCCTTCGATGCCCGTCACGTTCCAATTGGCATCGTAGAATATCCGCGCCCAGGCGAAGGCATATTGGTTGCCGATATCCGCCAGATAGACGTCATGCGTGCCGTTGTCGTAGGTCTCCGTCTGCGTGATCGGCGCGTTGCTGGAGGGATCGGTCGAGCGTTCCGTCACCGCCCAGGCGAGATCGAACTGGTTCTGGACGTCGAAGAAGCTGGTCCATTCCGTTCCGGCATCGGTGATCGTGTCGACATACTTGATGCTGCCCGACGCGTCGTGGCTGATGTCGATGGAGCCCCAGTGGAAGTCGTTGCCGGTGTCGTAGACGATCGTCTCCGGCCCGCCGGCACTGCCTACGGAATTGTTGACCGTGTCGCTCGAGATATCGAGCGTGCTGCCGTCGGCGAAATGGAGCGTCTCGATGCCGTCGATCTGGTGCGAGCCGTCGGGCGCACCCGAGCGGTTGTCGGCGAGGACCCAGCCCGACGACGGAAGCCCGTAGATCTGCCCGATCCAATAGGGCCTGTCCTGGAGGGTGAGCGTGTAATCCGCTTGGTTGCCGCTCAACATCAGCACGTCGTTGCCGTCGCCGCCGTGAATCACATCCGCCGTGCCGGGGACGAGAATGTCGTTGGAATCGTCGCCGGTGACCTGGATGGTCGCCGTCGCGGTGACGCCGCCGACCGAATAAGTGAAGCTGTCGGTCGCTGTGGCGTTCGCGGCCCCGGAATCGGGGCTCGGCAGGCTGTCGAAGGCGCCGTTGGGATCGTAGATGAAGCTGCCGTCGCCGTTGAGCGTCAGGAGCGCGCCCGAGGTCAGCGTGATCTGGTGGCCGACATTGCCGGTGCTGCCGTTCACCGCGGTGACGTGCAACACGGTGTCGGGGTCGCTGTCGGCGCCATGGCCGTTGTTGGCGAAGACATTCTCGGCGACGATCTGCCGCCCGGTCGCGAAGGAGTCGTCGTGCAGCACCGCCGGATCGTCCACCGCGGCGATGGTGAGCGATGTATAGAAGCTGCCGGTGTGGTTGACGGACTGCCCGTCGTCGATCGTCCAGAACAGGCTACGGGCGGGATTGGCGCCGAAATTGTCGGGGTTGTCGCTGGACGAGGAGAAGGTGATCGCGCGCAGCGCCGCCTGGTAGCTCGCGAGGCTCGCCGTGCCGCTCAGCGTCAGGACATGGGTGCTCGCGTTCCAGCTTCCGGCGATGCCGTTCTGGTTCGTGAAGCCGAGCGTGTCGCCCGACACGAATCCCGTGGAGATCGTCACGCTGGCGCCGACCAGGGTGTTGCTGTCGCTGTCGACCACGGTAAGCGCGGCATCGGCGGCGACGGGTGCCGTCTGCTCGGTATAGCTCGGCGTGCCGCCCGTACCGCCCAGGGTGGGCGCGTCGTTGACCGGCGTGACGGTCAGCGTCGTCGTGACCGCATTGCTGGCGTGGTTGGCGCTCTGGCCGTCGTCGACGGTCCAGGAGATGGTGCGTGCCGGGCTCGCGCCGAAATTGGCCGGATTGTCCGAGGCGGAGGAGAAGGCGACCGTGCGCAATGCCGCCTGGTAGTTGGCAGCGCTCGCCGCGCCCGTCAGAGCGAGCACATGGGTGGCGGCATTGTAGCTGCCGCTGATTCCGTTCTGGCCGGCGAAGGTGAGCGTATCGCCCGAAACGAAGCCGGCCGAGATCGTCACCGTCGCGCCGGTCAGCGTTGCGCTGTCGACATCGCCGACGACGATGGCGCCGTCGAGAACGACGGCTGCGCCCTGTTCGGTGAACCCGACGACGTTGCCCGCGCCGCCCAGCGTCGGCGCGTCGTTCACGGCCGTGACCGCGACGGTGCTCGTCGCGGCCGCGCTGGCCGCCACGCCGTCGGTGACGGCGAAGCCGATGGTCCGCGCGGCTGCGCCCCCTGCCGTCGGGTCGTCGCTGAGCGATGAATATGTCACCGAGCGCAAAGCGGCCTGGTAGTTCGCGGCGCTGGAGACACCGCTCAGGGTGAGGACATGGGTCCCGGCATTGTAGCTGCCCGTGATGCCGTTCTGGTTCGTGAATCCGAGGAGGTCGCCCGCCACGAAGCCGGAAGCGATCGTCACGGTGGCACCGGTGAGACTGGCGCTGTCGCTGTCGGCGAGCGTCAGCGCGGCGTCGATGGCGACCGCGGCTGCCTGTTCGGTATAGCCGACGCTGTTGCCGGCACCGCCGAGGACCGGCGCGTCGTCGACCGCCGTGATGTCGAGCGTCGTCGTCACCGGCGCGCCGGCGTGATTGGCCGGCCGGCCGTCGTCCACGCTCCAGGAAAGCGTGCGTGACGGGCTGGCGCCGAAATTGTCCGGATTGTCGGAGGCGGAGGTGAAGGTCACCGAACGCAACGCCGCCTGGTAGCTCGCGAGCGACGCCGCGCCCGTCAGGGTGAGCACATGGGTGCCGGCATCGTAGCTGCCTGTGATGCCGTTCTGGCTCGTGAAACTAAGCGTGTCGCCGGTGACGAAGCCGGCGGAGATCGTCACCGTCGCGCCCGCCAGGGTCGCATTGTCGACGTCGCCGGCCGTGATGGCGCCGTCGAGGACCGCCGCCGCGCCCTGCTCGGTGAACCCGACAGTGTTGCCGGCGCCGGCGAGCGTCGGCGCGTCGTTCACGGCCGCGATGTTCAGTGTCGTCGCGACCGTGCTGCTCGCATGGTTCGCGCCCTGTCCGTCATCGACGGTCCAGGAGACGGTGCGCGACGGGTTGGCGCCGAAATTGTCCGGGTTGTCGGAAGTCGAGGAGAACGTCACCGAACGCAGGGCGGCCTGATAGCCGGCAACGCTTGCCGCGCCCGTCAGCGTCAGCACATGCGTGGCGGCATTGTAGCTGCCGGCGATGCCATTCTGGTTGGTGAAGTTGAGCGTGTCGCCCGAGACGAACCCCGACGAGATCGCCACCGTGGCGCCGGCGAGATTTGTGCTGTCGCTGTCGGCGACGGTGAGCACGGCATCGAGCGCGACGGGCGCTGCCTGCTCCGTATAGCCCAGCGTGTTGCCCGCGCCGCCGAGGCTCGGCGCGTCGTTGACGGCCGTGACGTTCAGCATCGTCGTTGCGGCGGCGCTTGCATGGTTCGCGCTTTGGCCGTCATCGACAGCCCAGGAAAGGGTGCGAGACGGGTTCGCGCCGAAATTGTCCGGGTTGTCGGAAGTCGAGGAGAACGTCACCGAACGCAGCGCCGCCTGGTAGTTCGCGACAGAGGCGGCGCCGCTCAGCGTCAGCACATGGGTGCCGGCATTGTAGCTGCCGGCGATGCCGTTCTGGCCGGCGAAATCGAGCGTGTCGCCGGCGACGAAACCGGCCGAGATCATCACGGTGGCACCCGCCAGCGTCGCGTTGTCGACGTCGGCGACGACGATGGCGCCGTCGAGAACGACGGGTGCGCCCTGCTCCGTGAACCCGACGGAATTGCCGGCGCCGGCCAGCGTCGGCGCATCGTTGACGGCCGTGATGTCCAGCGTCGTCGTGACCGCGCCGGCGGCATGGTTCGCACTCTGGCCGTCATCGACAACCCAGGAAAGGGTGCGCGACGGGCTGGCGCCGAAATTGTCCGGGTTGTCGGAGGCGGAGGTGAAGGTCACCGCGCGCAGCGCGGCCTGGTAGTTCGCGACCGACGCGGCGCCGCTCAGCGTCAGCACATGGGTGCCGGCGTTGTAGCTGCCTGTGATGCCGTTCTGGTTGGTGAAATCGAGCGTGTCGCCGGTGACAAAGCCCGCGGAGATCGTCACCGTCGCGCTTGCCAAGGTCGCGTTGTCGACGTCGCCGACCGTGATGGCGCCGTCGAGGACGGTCGCCGCGCCCTGCTCCGTGAACCCGACGGTATTGCCGGCGCCGGCCAGCGTCGGCGCGTCGTTGACCGCGGTGATATTCAGCGTCGTCGTGACGCTATTGCTGGCATGGCTCGCGCTTTGGCCGTCATCGACGGTCCAGGAGATGGTGCGTGCGGGGCTCGCGCCGGAATTGGCCGGATTGTCGGAAGTCGAGGAGAACGTCACGGAACGCAGCGCCGCCTGATAGTTCGCGACCGAGGCGCCGCCGCTCAGGGTGAGCACATGGGTGGCGGCATTGTAGCTGCCGCTGATGCCGTTCTGGCTGGCGAAATTGAGCGTGTCGCCGGCCACGAAGCCGGCGGAGATCGTCACCGTCGCACCCGCCAGATTCGCACTGTCGGCATCGCCGACCGTGATGGCGCCGTCGAGGAGCGCGGCCGCGCCCTGCTCCGTGTATCCGGCGGTGTTGCCCGCGCCGGAAAGCGTCGGCGCGTCGTTCACCGCCGTGAGGTTCAGCGTCGTCGTGACGGTGCTGCTGGCGTGATTTGCGCTCTGGCCGTCATCGACCAGCCAGGAGATGGTGCGTGTCGGGCTGGCTCCGAAATTCGCCGGATTGTCGGACGCCGATAAGAAGGTCACCGAGCGCAGCGCAGCCTGGTAGCTCGCGACCGATGCGGCGCCCGTCAGGGTGAGCACATGGGTGCCGGCATCGTAGCTGCCGCTGATGCCGTTCTGGTTGGCGAAGTTGAGCGTGTCGCCGGTGACGAAACCGGCGGAGATCGTCACCGTGGCGCCCGCCAGCGTCGCATTGTCGACGTCGCCGGCCGTGATGGCGCCGTCGAGGATGACGGCCGCGCTCTGCTCCATGAAGCCGACGGTGTTGCCGGCGCCGGCCAGGGTCGGCGCGTCGTTGACCGCGGTGACCGCGACCGTCGCGCTGACCGCCGCGCTCGTGCTGGTGCCGTCGCTGGCCGTGAAGCTGATGGTCCGGGTCGCGCTGCCGCCAGCGGTGGGATCGTCGCTGGTCGAGGAGAAGGCGACGGAACGCAGCGCCGCCTGGTAATTCGCGACCGAGGCGGAGCCCGTCAAGGTCAGGACATGGGTCGCGGCGTCGTAGGCGCCGGTGATGCCGTTCTGGTTGGTGAAGGCGAGCCGATCGCCGGCGACGAACCCGGACGCGATCGTGACGGTCGCGCCCGCGAGGCTGGCGCTGTCGGAGTCGCCGACCGTGATCGCCGGATCGACGGCGACCGCGGCGGCCTGCTCGGTATAGCCGACCGCATTGCCGGCACCGCCGAGCACCGGCGCGAGATTGCCGCCCAGCGCGATGGTCCGGTCGGCGAATTGCGCGAATTCGACTCCGGTCAGCGTGTCGACGCCATCGGGCGAACCGGCGCGGTTGTCGGCAACGGTGAAGGTCGAGCCGCCGGCCGGACTGACGGTATAGCTGGCGTAGTTGCCGCTGAAGACCGCGGTGTCCGATCCGCTGCCGCCGGTGAAGCGGTCATTGCCGCCATTGCCCCTGAACGTGTCGCCGTCGCCGTTGGCGGCGACCGCGTCATTGCCCGAACCGCCGACGAATTTGTCGATCGCGGTGCCGAAGGCGATGCCGAGATTGTTCGTCAGCCCATCGACGCTGCTGAACGTGCCGGGACTGAGGTTGACCGCGGAGGCCGCCGCGAAGCCGCTGAGATCCAGCGTGTTGCCCGTGCCGGCGTCCCACAGGGTGAGGATGGGCGTGCTGTTCTTCGTGAAGTCGAAGAACATCTCCGTCGGCCCGACAATGTTGCAGTTGAAGCCGAACACCTGGCCGCCGGACAGCGGCGTCGACGTGGGGGCGCCGTACAGCGCCTGGGCCGCCAGGATGTCGAGCGGCATGAGGCCGGTGGGATCGCTGAACCCGGCGCTGCCACGCCAGTTCGTGCCGGCGACGGGATATTGGCTGTAGTACTCCGCCGAGGTCGTCCGCGGCTCGATATAGGACATGATCGACCACAGGCGCGTGTCATACGGGCTGAATTGCTGCGTCGTGACGTCGACATTGCCATTGTAGGGACCGGCATGGCCGAGCCCGATGGCATGTCCTTCCTCGTGCAGGAAGGTCATGATCGGGTAGCCGCCCTGGGTGGTGAACGCGCCGTCGATCGGACCGAAGCCATTGCCGGACGTGTCGATGGAGATCGTCGCCTTGGTCAGGGTGAGCAGCACGCTGCCGCCGGTCTGGCCGCCGCCGCCCGGGTCGCTCAGCGTCGGCGAGGTCTCGGCGCCGCCGTCGCTGCCGCGGGTGAAGACGATCTGGGCCTGCGATGCGTTGGTCGTCTGGGCGAAGGAGATGTCGGCGACGTCGGACCACAAGGCGAGACCGGCCGCGAGGAACGTCTGTTCGGTGCTGCTCCAATGCGACGACGGCGTGAAGAAATAGAGGATCGTGCCGCCCGCGGTCTGCGCCGTCGGCGCCCCCCATTTTCCGGTGTTGGTGAACCCACCCGTATAGGTGGCCGGATTGTCGCCGTTCCAGGCGCTGAAGGCATAGAGCGGCAGCGTGCCGTCCTGGTAGACGCCGGCGATGAAGGCGATCTCGTCGGACTGGCCGAAGGCCGCCGAGGTGGGGCTGAGCTCGACCCGCGCGGCGCCGTCCACGGCATAGGGATCGAGCGCGAAACCGGACAGCAATTGCGGCTGCGAGGCATGGAGACCGCCGGCAAGCGCGGGATGCCCATCGGCGGGATTCGCGAAACTGTCCGTCGGGTCTCCGAAACGGTCGCGGCCGTCATCGTCGAGCCGCGACAAATTCCGGAACCACGAAAAGGTCTTCGCGGCCAAGTCCGCCTCGATCATGCGCGCGCGTTCACCTTATAGAGAAACAGCACGGGCGGCGAGACCGAAGCCCATTGTTTGTGCCGCCATCGCCGATGCATTATCTTGCCGAGAACTTTCCCGTGGGCGGCTGGAAGACGGGAAAGTTCCATCGGCGGCGCCATCCGACTTGTGCGGAGCGGACATTGCCGGCGCTTCGGCGTTCCCATTCATCCGGCAAAGTGTTCGAGCGTTCGGAACTCCTCGATGCGTGCACGCCTTGCTGCGTTCGGACTGATCGCCATGTTCACGGTTCCGGCGTGCGCACAGCCGTTCGCGCTCGGCGATGCGCTGGTCACCGCCTATGACACCAATCCACAGCTTGCCAGCGCCCGCGCGGCGCTCGACGCGCTCGATCAGGGCGTGGCGCAGGCAAACGCCGGCTGGCGGCCGAGCGTGAATGCCAGCGGTTCGTATGGTTACACCCATGGGACCGTCGACGGCATAGCAGCGCCTTTCGACTCCTATCCCTTGATCGGACAGGTCACGGTGAGCGAGCCGCTGTTCCGCGGCGGCCGCACGGTGGCGGAGATCGGGCGCGCCATTGCGCTGGTCCATGCCGGCCGCGCCCAGCTCGCCTCCACGGAACAGGCCGTGCTGCTCGCGGCCGTGACGGCCTATGCCGATGTGGTGCGCGACTCGACGGTCTGGCGCCTGAACAATGAGAACGTCCGCAGCCTCGAAGCCGAAGTGAAGGCCGTGCACACCGAGCTCGCCGCCGGCGATGTCACCAAGACGGACGCCCTGCAGGCCGAGGCGAGGCTGGCGCGGGCGAAGTCCGACCTGGCTTTGGCGGAGGCGCGACTGGCCGCAAGCCGCGCCGCCTTCGAGGCCGTGATCGGCCGGCCGGCGGAAACGCTGCAGGAAGACCTGCGCGCGCCGGCGCTGCCGGCATCGCGGGAGACGGCGCTGGCGATCGCGTTGCGGCAAAATCCCGATCTCGTCGCCGCGATGTACGACGCCCGGGCGGCGGAATATGCCGTCGACGATGCGGCGGGCGCGCTGCTGCCGCAGGTTTCGGTCGCCGGACAGTATCAATATCTGCGCGACGCGGCGGGGACCAATATCTTCGCGACCAAGAGTCCGCAGCAGATCCTCAGCGTGCTGGGCCAAGTGACGGTGCCGATCTACCAGGGCGGCGGCGAGGAGGCGACGGTGCGGCGCGCCAAGGACATCTCGCACCAGGCACGGATCGACATCGTCACGGCGCAGCGCAGCGTCGAGCAGGACGTCGCGAGCGCGTGGTCGGCCCTGCTGTCGCAAAAAGCGGCGGCGCTCGCCAGCGAGGCCGAAGCGGCAGCCGACCGCGAGGCGGCGGCGGGCGTGGCGGAGGAGCGCCGCGGCGGCGAGCGCTCCGAGCTCGACGTGCTGAACGCGCAGCAGGAATACATCAACGCCCAGATCGCGGCCGCGGCGTCGCGCCACGACTATTTCGTGGCGTCCTATCGCGTGTTGTCGGCGACCGGGCAGCTCACAGCGCGTCATCTGAGCCTCAACGTGAAGCTGTACGACCCGCGGGAGCACTATGACGGCGCGGCGGACGCCTGGGTGGGATTTGGGCAATAGACGATGAGCGGCGGACCGACCAACACGCTTCAGAGCGGACACGATCCGGTGCGGCAGGCACTCGCCGCCAGCCGGCCGCTCTTTGCCAGCGCCATCCTGTTCAGCGCCGCGATGAGCCTGCTCGCGCTGACGACCTCGTTCTACATGCTGCAGGTCTATGACCGCGTGCTGGCAAGCCGCAGCGACGATACGCTGCTGCTGCTGACCGTCATCGCGGTGGTCGCGCTGGGCGTGTTCGCGGCGCTGGATTCGCTGCGGGCCCGGCTGCTGCAGCGCATCGGCATGCGGGTCGGCGAGGCGCTGGCGTCGCGGGTGCTGCGCGCCATGGTGGCGCTGGCGTCGCAGAACGGCGGCAACACGCTGCGCTCGGGGCTGCGCGACGTCGATACCATCCGCGGCTTCGTCGCCAGTCCCGGCTTCGCCGCGCTGCTCGATGCGCCGTTCATCGTCGTCTACATGCTCGTGCTGTTCCTGCTGAGCCCGTGGTTCCTGCTGGTGGTCGTGGTCGGCGGCGCCATCCTCGTCGCCATCGCGCTGGCGAACCAGCGCGCGACCCATCCGCCGCTGACGCGCTCCATCCAGCTTTCGATGCGGGCGCAAACCTTCGCCGATGACGGGTTGCGCAATGCCGAAGTTCTGGAAGGCATGGGCATGTCGGCGGTGTTCGTCGAACGCTGGCGCAAGGGCTGGCTGGCGGCGCTGGCGGAGGGGACGCAGGCCTCGGACCGCGACAGCCGGCTCTCCTCCCTGTCGCGCGGCGTGCGGCTGCTGATCCAGGTCGTGCTGCTCGGCGTGGGCGCGCTGCTGATCCTCGATTTCCAGGCGACGGGCGGCATCATGATCGGCGCCTCGATCATCGGCGCGCGCGCCCTGGCGCCGATCGAGACCGTCGTCTCGACCTGGAAGCACATCATCGGCGTGCGCGGGGCATGGGACCGTCTCGTCAAGCTGCTGGCCCAGGCGCCGCAGCGCGACGAAGGCATGAAGCTGCCGGCGCCGACCGGCCGCCTCCAGGTCGCCGGCCTGCAATATGTCGTGCCCGGGACGCGGCGCGCGATCCTCTCGGGCATCGGCTTCGAACTGAATGCCGGCGAGACGCTCGGCATCATCGGCCCGTCGGCTTCGGGCAAGTCGACGCTGCTGCGCCTTCTGGTCGGCGCCTGGCCGTGCAGCGCCGGCGTGGTGCGGCTGGACGGCGCCGATATCTATGCCTGGCCGCGCGGCGAGCTCAGCCGGCATATCGGCTACCTGCCGCAGGACGTGGAGCTGTTCGCGGGCTCGGTGCGCGAGAACATCGCAAGGCTGGACGAGGGCGAGCCGGACGCCGTGGTGCGCGCCGCGACGCGCGCCGGGGCGCATGAGATGATCCTGGGACTGCCCAAGGACTACAACACCGACATCGGCGATTACGGCCACAAGCTGTCCGGCGGCCAGAGCCAGCGCCTCGGCATCGCCCGGGCGCTGTATGGCGAGCCGCGTTACGTCGTGCTGGACGAGCCCAATTCCAATCTCGACGGCGCCGGCGAGGAGGCGCTGCTGCGCACCCTGGCCGATCTCAAGCAGGACGGCGTCACCGTCATCGTGGTCGCGCACCGCCCCAGCATCCTGCAGAACGTCGACAAGATGCTGGTGCTGAAGGCCAACGGCACGATGGACATGTTCGGACTCCGCGCCGAGGTGATGCAGAAATTCGCCGCCCGCCAGGCGCCGCAGCGGCCGCAGGCCAATGTCGTCGCCATGACGCCGGGCGACGGATCGGGGCGCATGCCATGACCTGGCTGTCGCAGATCAGGAACGGCGCCGGCGCCGCGGCCGTCTGGGGCCGCGAGCTCGTCTCGCCGGTGGAGGAGTCGAAGGATCCCGATCTCGCGTTCATGAAGGCGCGCTCGATCATCGGCACCGGCCGCCTGGTCATCCTCGTCTTCGTCGTGGGCTTCCTGGGCTGGGCGGCGCTGGCGCCGCTCGACAGCGCGGTGATGGCGCCCGGCGTGATCGTGGTGGAGACGCACCGCAAGACCATCCAGCATCTCGAAGGCGGCATCGTGCGCGACGTGCTGGTGAAGGACGGCCAGACCGTCACGGCGGGCCAGCTGCTCGTGCAACTCGACGACACCCAGGCCCGGGCGAGCCTGCAATTGCTGATGGGCGAGAGCGATGCGCTGGCGGCGCAGGAGGCGCGGCTGACCGCCGAACGCGACGGCGCCGCCACGGTGGCCTTCCCCGCAGACCTGCTGGCGCGCGCCGCCGACCTCAAGGTCGACGCCGCGATGAAGGGCGAGCTGAGCGCCTTCGGCGCGCGGCGCGAGACGCTGGCCAAGCAGATCGCCATCCTGAGCAAGCGCACGGCCGAGAACGCGCGCATCGTCGCGGGCCTGCGCAACGAGGTGACCGCGGTCGAGCAGCAGCAGGCCCTGATCGACCGCGAGACGCAGAGCGTGCAGGGGCTCTACGACCAGAAGCTCGCGACCCTGTCCCGGCTGCTCGCGCTGCAGCGCCAGGCGGCGGATCTCGCGGGCCAGCACGGCCAGCTGGTGGAGAAGATCGCGCAGACCGAGCTCACCTCCGGCGAGAACGAGCTGCAGATCATGAACCTGAAGAACCAGCAGCTCAGCGACGTGGTCAAGGACCTGCGCGACGTGCAGACCAAGCGCTTCGACATCCTCGACCGGGCGCAGCAGGCGCGCGACGTGCTGGCGCGCCTGACGGTGCGCGCGCCGGTATCCGGCAAGGTGGTGAGCCTTGCGGTGCACACCAACGGCGCCGTGCTCAAGCCGGGCGACACGATCATGGAGATCGTGCCGCAGAAGGACGCGCTCGAAGTCGAAGCGCATGTCCGGCCCGAGGACGCGGACAGCATCCATGTCGGCATGACGGCGAAGGTCAATCTCAGCGCCTATCAGAGCCGCCGCCTGCCGATCATCGAAGGCGTGGTGAACACGGTCTCCGCCGACCGGCTGACCGACCAGCGCACGGGACAGGCCTATTTCAATGTCAGCCTGACCGTCGACCGGACGCCGCTCAAGGATTATCCCAATGCGCGGATCATCCCGGGCCTGCCGGTCGAGGTCGCGCTGGACACCGGCTCGCGCACCGCGCTCGAGTATTTCGTCGAGCCGATCACCGACGTGTTGCGCAAGGGGATGCGGGAGAAGTAATCGCGTTGCGCGCGGGCGGCGGACCGGCTTAGCTTCGCCTCGGGAAAATGCCTGCGGTGTCGCGTCCGTTCGCAGGCGGGGGGCCTGTCATGCGCCTGACGCAAATCCTCGCGGCTCTCGCGATCTGCCTGCCGGCCGGGGCGCTCGCGGCGCCGCTCGAGACCTATGGCCGGCTGCCCGGCGTCGAGAACATCGCGATCTCGCCGGACGGCAAGGATATCGCCTTCGCGACCAGCCTGGACGGCCAGCGCGCCGTGGCAATCGCCGCTCTGGGCGACAACAACAAGATCATCGCCGCCATGCACACCGGCGACGAGAAGATCCGCGACCTGAGCTGGGCCGGCAACGACAACCTGCTCATCACCTCGTCGACGGCGCACACCGCGATCGGAGTCAGCGGCCCCAAGCAGGAATATTACCTCATCCAGAGCTTCAAGCTCAGCACCCACAAGCTGAAGCCGCTGCTGGAAAATATCGCGAACGCGATGAACGTCGTGCGAGGGAACCCGGAAGTCCGGACGATGGACGGTCATACCGTCGTGTTCCTCACCGGCATCGACTTTCCCAGCGAGACCGGCGTGCCGGCCCTGTACGCCGCCGATCTCGATGCGGACCGTACCCGGCTGGTCCAGCAGGGCACGCAGGACACCGAAGGCTGGACGATCGACGAGAGCGGCCGCGTGGTCGCCGTGACCGAATATTCCGAGCGGTCGCAGGTCTGGCGGGTGCGGCTGCATGACGGCAATAGCTGGCGCGAAGTGTTTTCCACGCCCGCGCCGATCGACCTGCCGCAGATCGAAGGCATCGCGCCGGACGGCGGCGGACTGATCCTGGCCTTGCCTGGCGAGGACGACCGGCTGATCAAGCTGGCGGACGGCAGCGTCGTTCCGTCGCCCTATGAGAGCGACTACAACATGCCCGTCGACGATCCGGTCACGCACCGCATGATCGGCGCGATGCGCGAGGGCATCGCCTATCGCTACGTCTTTTTCGGACACGCCGACGACCTCGCCTGGCGCAGCCTGATGACGGCCTTCGACGGCGAGAATGTCGAGCTGGTGTCGTGGAGCGACGACCGCCAACGCGTCGTGGTGCGGGTCGACGGGCCGAGCGATGGGGTGGTCTACCAGCTGGTCGATCTCGACGCGCACAAGGCGACGGTGCTGGCCCCGATTTACGAAGGCCTGGATCCTTCAGCGGTCGCGCCGGTGAAGCTGATCCATTATCGCGCGGCCGATGGGATGGAGATTCCCGCCTATCTCACCCTGCCGCTCGGCCGGACGCCGAAGGGCCTGCCGCTGGTCGTCCTGGCGCATGGCGGTCCGGCCTACCGCGACTCGCCGGAGTTCGACTGGTGGTCGCAGGCCCTGGCGAGCCGGGGCTATGCGGTGCTGCAGCCGGAATTCCGCGGCTCGACCGGTTTCGGCCTCGCGCATCTGAGCGCCGGCTTCGGCCAGTGGGGGCGCAAGATGCAGACCGACCTGTCGGACGGCGTGCGCCACCTCGCGGCCGAGGGCACGATCGACCCCAAGCGCGTCTGCATCGCGGGCGCGAGCTATGGCGGCTATGCCGCGCTGGCCGGCGCCACGCTGGACCGCGGGGTCTATCGCTGCGCCGTATCGGTGTCGGGACTGTCGGATCTTCACGACATGATGCGGTGGGAGCGGTCCCGGCAATACCGCTCGGACAGCGCGACGCTGCGCTATTGGACGCGCTTCATGGGCGCGGAGGATATCGACGATCCCCGGCTGGCCGACATCTCGCCGCATCTCCATGCGGCCCAGGCGGACATTCCCATCCTGCTGATCCACGGCAAGGACGATACCGTGGTCCCGATCGCGCAGAGCGAGGAGATGGACGACGCCTTGCGCGCCGCCGGCAAGCCGGTGCGCTTCGTGCGACTGGAGGGCGAGGACCACTGGCTGTCGCGCTCCGACACGCGGCTGCAGATGCTGCGCGAGATGGTCGCGTTCCTCGAGGCCAACAATCCGCCCGACTGAGTTAACGCGCCTTTACCATCGGCCCCGCCGACGTTAACCGGCGGTGAATGAGTTAATCCTTACACTGCACGCGCAGGCTGGGAACATGCGTAGATGCAGCGTCAGCGCAAGATCGCGCTCAGGGATTCGCTTCTGTCGAGATATTCGGAATCTCTCGGCGAGATGGCGATGCGGCGGCGCAACGAACAGGCGATGAAGGCGGCGCGCGCCGAATCCGAACTCGCCAGCCGCACCAAATCCGCCTTCCTCGCGACGATGAGCCACGAGCTGCGCACGCCGCTCAACGCGATCATCGGGTTTTCCGACGTGATCGTGGCGCAGAAGGATCCCAGGAACGCCGAATATGCGGCGCATATCGCCCGATCCGGGCGCCGCCTGCTCGACGTCGTGTCCGATATCCTCGACATCTCCAAGATCGAGAGCGGCAGCTTCGTGCTGAACCGCCAGCCCACCGACTTGGCGGAGATCGTCGAGCACGCGGCCGACACGCTGCGCGACGCCGTCGCAGCCAAGCATCAGACGCTCGACCTGCGGCTGCCGCAGGACCTGCCGATGCTGTCGGTCGACGGCAAGCGCGTCCGCCAGGCGCTGGTCAACCTGCTGTCGAACGCCAACAAGTTCACGCCCGAGCGCGGCCGGATCGTTGCGGTGGCGCAGCGCAATCCCGACGGCGGCGCGACCATTGCCGTCGCGGACACCGGCGTCGGCATGTCGCCGGACGAGATCGCGACGGCCCTGAAGCCGTTCGGACAGGTGCAGTCCCATCTGTCGCGCACGGCGGAGGGAACCGGCCTCGGCCTGCCGATCGCGCGCGGCCTTGCGCGGCAGCATGGCGGCGAGCTGCTGATCGAGAGCCGGCCCGGACAAGGCACGACGGTGCTGCTGCGGCTGCCGCCCGATACGGGAGCCGCGTCATGAACCAGATCTTCCGCGACCCGCGGACCCCGCCCAAAGAGCGCCGCGGCGTGCCGGCCGTGCCGCCGGTGCAGATCGCCCATATCGTCTCCGTCGCGGGCAGTCACGCCATCGCCGTGCTGGAGAAGCCCGCGCAAGCCGCCGCCGCGGCCAAGGATCCCCGCGTGCAGATCGGCGCGCTGGTCAAGATCGTGACACCCGACTCCGCGGTGATGGGCCTGGTCTCGGCGATGACCGCGCCGATGCCGAACGGCGAAGGCCATGAGGAGATGGGACTGATCGAGATTAATCTCGCCGGCGAGGTCGGCCTCGACGACGCCTCCAAGCGGCTGACCTTCAAGCGCGGCGTGACCCAGCTTCCCTCGATCGGCGACGCGGTGCTGTTCGCCGACCGCCACGACCTGACGCGCGTCTATGCCCCACCCGCCGTGGCGAGCGTCAAGGTCGGCACGCTGTTCCAGGACCCGAGCGTGCCGGCGCGGCTGCTGACCGACGACCTCCTGTCCAAGCATTTCATCGTGGTCGGCTCGACCGGCTCGGGAAAATCCTGCGCCCTGACCGCCATCCTGCAGCGCCTGCTCTACGAGCATTCCGGCGCGCATGTCGTGATCCTGGACGTGCACAACGAATATTCCACCGCCTTCGAAGGCATGGTGGAGAAGGTCACGCTGAACAATTTCAACCTGCCCTTCTGGCTGCTCAACTTCACCGAGCTCGCCGCGGCGCTGACCTCCAAGGACCAGCACCACGATGCCGAGCTCGAGATCCTCAGCGAAGCGGTGGTCTTCGCCAAGCGCCGCTATTCCGAGGCCGCGGCGGGGCGGGCGCGCCGGCCGACCGAATTCACCGGCACGATCAGCGTCGACACCCCGACGCCGTTCCGCCTGTCCGACGTCACCGCCTATATCGACGACCGGCTCGGCAAGCTGGAGCGCACGCATCTCACCCTGCCCTATCGCCGGCTGAAGACGCAGATCGAATATCTCGTCGCCGACCAGCGCTACAATTTCATGTTCGGCAGCCTGACCATCCAGGACACGATGACCGACGTGCTGAGCCGGCTGTTCCGCATCCCCAACGAGGGCCGGCCGATCACCGTGGTGGACCTCTCGACCGCGCCGCCGGAGATCCTCGACGTGATCATCTCGGTGATCTCGCGCCTCGCCTTCGACCTGGCGGTATGGAGCAACGGCGCGGTGCCGATGCTGCTGGTCTGCGAGGAGGCGCATCGCTATGCGCCGGCCGGCGCCGACCTCACCTTCGTGCCGACCCGCGCGGCGCTGTCGCGCATCGCCAAGGAGGGACGGAAATATTCCCTGTCGCTGGCGCTGGTGACGCAGCGGCCGTCGGACCTCGACCCCAACATCCTCTCGCAATGCGGCACCGCGGTGGCGATGCGGCTGTCCAGCGAGCGCGACCAGCAGGTGATCCGCGCCAACACCTATGAGGGGATGATCGACCTGCTCGATTTCCTGCCGCTGCTCGGCGACCGCGAGGCCATCGTGCTCGGCCAGGGCGTGTCGATGCCGATGCGGATCAAGTTCGACCAGCTCACCCGGGGCAACGTACCGAAGAACATGAATGCCGGCTTCTCGAAATCGTGGAAGACGCAGAAGCTCGAGCGCGCCTCGCTCGACGCCATCGTCACCCGCTGGCGCCTGGGCGGACGCGAGCGGGAGTAGACCCGCGCGACGGGTTGCGCCAATGTGCGGGCGCATCCCGGAACGATTCCATGACCTTCGGACGGACCATCGCGCTCGGCGCGCTCGCGCTTCTCATCGCCGCGCCCGCTTCGGCGGCCGTGCTGCGCGACGGAACCTACAACTGCCTGACGGGCGCCTCGGCCTATGGCAACCTGACCACGCCGGGCCAGGTCGAGATCCGCGGCCAGACCTATCGCTTCCACGAAAGCGGCAAGCCGGACGACCAGCCCTTCGCGCCTTATGGCGTGAGCGGCGGCTTGATCCACTGGGGCGGCGCGATGGGGTTCATGAGCCGCGGCGAATTCTCGATGCAGGCGACGCATCTGGACGGCGTGGTGCCGGACAGTTTCTGGTGGCCGCTGCTGCTCGACGGCAGGAATATCTACACGGTCAGCTGCCGGCGGATCGGGTAGGATCTGGACTCAATTGGCGCCAACAAATCAAACGCCGTGTCATGGCCCGCAGTCGCGGCCATGACACTTTTTTTGAGTCCCCAACCTAGCCCCGCGAGAAGCATTCCGCGATCGACTTGAGCCAGCGCTTCACCGGCTCCAGCGCATCGTCGGGCGTCACGCCCAGGCGCACGAGGACCAGGTCGCGCTCGGGCGCCACCACGACATATTGGCCCTGATAGCCATTGGCCGAGAAGCTTCCCGGGCCGGCGAGGTCGAGCCACCAATGGGCGCCATAGCGCGCGCTGTCGGTCGGCTGCTGCCAGGTCGACGTGCGGGCGTAGTCGACCCAGCCTTCCGGCAGGATGCGCGCGCCGTCCCAGACGCCGCCGCGCAGATAGAGCAGGCCGAAGCGCGCGAAGTCGCGCGGCGTCGCGAAGCAGAAGGATGAGCCGATGAAGGTGCCGGCCGGATCGAATTTCGGCAGCGCCGACGTCATGCCCAGCGGTGCGAACAGGCGTGCCCGCATATAGGCTTCGAGTTCGGCGCCCGATACGCCCGCCGCCGCGCCCGCGGCGCGCGCCACGATGTTCGCGGTGCCGCTGGAGTAGGCCCAGAAGCTGCCCGGCGCATGGGCCAGCGGTTGCGACGCCGCGTAATGCGCGACGTCGTCCTTGCCCGCGCCGAACAGCATCGCGATGGTGTCGGACGTCCTGTCGGCGACATATTCCTCGATGAAGGCGAGGCCGCTCGACATGTGCAGCAACTGGTCGAGCGTGATGGCGCGGCGCGGATCGTCCGGCGCCTGCCATTCCGGCACGGCGGCCGGCGCGTGGATGTCGAGCTTGCCGTCCTGCACAACGAGGCCGACCAGCGCCTGGGTGATGCTCTTGGCGATGGACCAGGAGGGCTGCGTGTCGCCGGCGGCATGACCCTGGCCGTAGCGTTCGAGCACCAGCCGGCCGCGATGGACGATCACGAGCGCGTTGGTCTCGCGCAGATCGTCGGGCAGGAGCGGCGTGAAGGCATAGTCGACCAGGCTTGCCAATCGCGCGGCGTCGGCGTCCGCAGGGATGTCGCCCAGGGGCCAGTCCTGCGTCGGCCAGGGCGTGTCGGCGGGTTGCGGGGGAAGCGGCGGAAGCGTGCTCATGCCGACAAGCCTAGACGCAAAATTTGTGCGCCGCGAGTGTCGTGGCGGAAGGTTGATCGCATCGCGGGCAGATCGCAGAGTGCGGCGACCGCCTTTCCCACTTGCAAGGACCGACGCGATGAAAGTCTGGGAAATCCAGAACGCCTACGGCATCGACAATCTCAACATTGCCGAGCGGCCGGCGCCGAAGCCGGGCAAGGGCGAGATCGCCGTGGCGATGAAGGCCGCGTCGCTCAACTATCGCGACCTCATGACCGTGCAGGGCTTCGCGGGCGGCTTTCCGCTGCCGCTGATCCCTTTCTCCGACGGCGCGGGCATCGTGGAGGCGATCGGGCCGGGCGTGACGCGCGTCGCGGTGGGCGACCGCGTGTGCCCGCTGTTCTTTCAGTCCTGGCTCGGCGGGCCGGTCACGGCGGAAAGCCGTCATCGGCCGCTGGGCGGGCCGCTCGACGGCGTGTTGCAGCAGAAGATGCTGGTCGAAGCCGAAGGCGTCGCGAAATTCCCCGCGCATCTGTCGTTCGAGGAAGCGGCCACCCTGCCCTGCGCCGGACTGACCGCGTGGCGTGCGCTGACCGTCGAGGCGCCGGTCGGGCCCGGCGACACGGTGCTGGTGCAGGGCACGGGCGGCGTGTCGATCTTCGCGCTGCAATTCGCCAAGGCGCGCGGCGCAAGCGTCATCGCGACCTCGTCGAGCGACGAGAAGCTGGTGCGGGCCAAGGCGCTCGGCGCCGATCACCTGATCAACTACAAGACCACGCCGGACTGGGGCCGGCTGGCGCGCGAGATCACCGGCGGGCGCGGCGTCGACGTCGTGGTCGAGGTCGGCGGCGAGGACACGCTGTCGCAATCCTTCGACGCGGCGCGGGTCGGCGGGCATATCGTGGTGATCGGCGTGCTGGGCGGCTTCTCCGCCCCGATGATGATCCCGGTCGTGTTCGCCAAGAACCTGCACATCCACGGCATCTCGGTCGGCAGCCGGGCACAGTTCGAGGACATGGCGGCCTTCATCGAGGCACACAAGCTGACCCCGGTGGTGGACCAGGTGTTCGCGTTCGGCGAATTGCGCGACGCCCTGCGCCTGATGCAGGCCGGCGGCCATTTCGGGAAGATCGTGCTGAGGATTTGAGAACCTCTACCGCGCGGGGCGAGGCTGCCGGGCCCTCCCCCGCGCGATGCGCAGGGGAGGAGCTGGCTCGCGAGAGTTCCGGCGTGCGGAACAACCGTCGCCTTCGTCTGTTGTTCACGCGCGAGGTATTCCATGCCAAAATTGCTCGAAGGCTCCTGCCGCTGCCAGGCGGTCACGTTCCGGGTGCAGAGCCATACGCCTTATCCCTACCAACTCTGCTATTGCTCGATCTGCCGCAAGACGGCCGGCGGCGGCGGTTTCACGATCAACCTGATGGGCGATGCGCGGACGCTCGAGATCAAGGGCAAGCGGGCGTTGCGGGTCTATCGCGCGCGCATCCGCGACGATTCCGGGCGTTGCGAGACCAGTAAGGGGCAGCGGAATTTCTGCAGCAAGTGCGCCAGCGCGCTTTGGCTGTTCGATCCGCAATGGCCGGAGCTGGTGCATCCCTTCGCCTCGGCCATCGACACCGCATTGCCCAAGCCGCCGTCGAAGGTGCACCTGATGCTGCGCTTCAAGCCGAGCTGGGTGGTGCCGGATTTCGGCCGCGGCGACCAGAAGTTCCGCGAATACCCCAGGCTCTCGATCGAGCAGTGGCACCGCAAGCGCGGGCTTTGGATCGACTAGGGCTTGGGCGGTTTCGGCGCCGGCGCGTCGCGCTCGACCGTCACGCCGGTCGCGACCAGCGTGCCGCCGGCATCGGCCGCGGCGGCGGCGCTGATCGTTGCGCCGGGAAGAAGCTGCGATGTGTCGCCGGCTTCGATCGCGAGAATCGGGACGCCGCGGGCGAACTGGATCTCTGCCGCGCCGTTGCAACCGGTGCCGCCCGGCGCGGCATGGCCATCGCAGGCCGGCGAGCCCGGCGGCTCGGCACCATGGAACGCCACCACCAGCGTGCCGCCGACGCCGCCCGGCGTCACGGCCGTCAGCGCGCCGCCGATCACCAGGCGCGTCGGGTTGGCGGGGTCGACCGGCCAGGCGCCTTCGTTCTGGCCGCGCAGGGTGGCGGGATAGACGCGGATGCCCTGGGCGCGGAACTTGCCGTCGGCGCCTTTCAACGCGGCGACCATGAGGATGGCGCCGGGCTGGAGATCCGTCAGCTTGAGCAGCCGGTTGTGGACGAGCCGCGTCGCCGTCGTCATGCCCAGCGTGACGAGCTTGCGCTCCGTCGTCTTGAGCGTGAGGAAGGGGCCGTCGAACTCGGCGATGGTGCCGCGATAGCGCTGCTGCGTGCCGGGCGGCGCAAGCGTGGCGGACGGCGCGGGCACGGCGGGTGCGACGGCCGGAACCGCGAGCACCGCCGGCTGGCCGGTCTGGGCGCCGGCCGCACCGATCAGGAGAAGCGCGCCCGAAAGCAGTGTGAAGAACCGGTTCCGGGCGCGCATCGTGATCCTTATCCGTGTCTCGGCTTGACGAATTTGAGGATGAATTGGTCCGTATGATGGCGGATCGAGGGATCGAATACGAGCTTGTCGCGCGGATCCTTCGGGTTGCGCAGGACATTGCTCTCGCCGGCCAGCTTGAAGCCGGCCGCCTCGACCTCCTGCTTGACCACCGCCTCGTCGATCCGGTGCAGCGTCTCGGTCGCGGAGAGGCCCGATCCGTCGGCCGCCGCATGGTCGAGCACGATGTAGACGCCGCCCGGCTTGAGCGCGTCATAGACCGCCTTGTTCACCACGGCGAGGTCGGCCGGTCCCATGAACTTGTCGTGCAGGTCGTGATAGTTCTGTGCCGTGAACACCACGTCCAGCGACTCCGGAGCGTAGAGCTTGTCGATCGGCGCGTGCAGCACGCTGACATTCGGATAGGCGGCGAACTGCTTGGTGACGTCGGCGCCCGGAGACTTCTTCTGGACGAAGGAATCGATCTCGGTCGGCGAGTAGGCGTAGACATAGCCCTTGTCGCCGACGACCTTGGCGAAGATGTGCGTGAAATAGCCCTGGCCCGGCATGATATCCATCACGCGGCTGCCGGGCTTGACGCCGGCGAAGGCGATCAACGCCTCGGGCTTGCGGTCGGCATCGAGCTTCTTCTCATCGTCCGGGCGCGCAGTGTCGCTCAGCGCGGCAGCGACATAGGCGGGCGTGACGGGCTTGGCGAAAGCCGATGCGGCAAACGCGGCGGCGAGCGCGGCCGCGAGCATCCAATGGCGTTTCATGACGTTCTCCCCTTTGGTGTTATGACACCCTACCTCGGCCGCGGCAGGGATGCACGGACCGGTGAAACCCCGGACAATCCGTCAGGCTCTGAGCGCGCCGCGCAAAAGCACCTTGTAAAACCTGTCGGCCAGAGTCGCGGGCCGCAGGAGACCCAGGCGCGCGAGCGGCTCCGCATCGTCGGGCGCAGGCGCCAGGCCGGCGGCGGCGAAACGGGCGAGCTGGAACGGTGTCGCGTTCTTCAGGCGCTCCAGCACCGGCAGCAGGCGCTGCTCGACCGGGGTGAAATCGCCGCCGAACGGATAATCGGGCAAAAGACCGCGTTCGCGCAGCGGCGCCAGCGCGGCGGCGATGCGCTCGGGATGGTTCTCGCGCTGTGCGGCGGGGATCCGATAGCTTTTCGCGATCTTGCCGGCGTCCTTGGCCCTGGCCAGGAGATCGCCCTGGAAGCGCGAATCCGCGACGGCGAGCATGCGTGCCACGACATCCTCGTCGCTCAGCCCGCGCAGATCGGCGATGCCGTATTCGGTGACGATGACGTCGCGCAGGTGACGCGGGATCGTGGTGTGGCCGTAAGACCAGACGATGTTCGATTGCCGGCCGCGTGTCGCCTTGACCGAGAGGATCGAGCGGGCACCTTCGAGCGCGAAAGCCTGGTCGACGAAGTTGAACTGGCCGCCGACGCCGCTGACCACCCGGCCGTCCTCCAGTCCATCGGAGACCACCGCGCCCAGCAGCGTCGCCATCATCGCGTTGTTGATGAAGCGCGCCTTCACGCGCGCGGCGCGCTTGCCCGCCTCGTCGCCATACAGGTGATTGGTGAAGGTGATCCGCGTCATCGCGATGCGGGCAAGCGCGTCCGGCGGCATCTCGCGCAGGCGGCGATAGAAGCTGCCCGGGCCGACGAAAAATCCGCCATGGACCAGGATGCCGTCCACCGCGCGGGTGAGGATGCCGGCGTCGATGAGCTCGAGGAAGCCGTCGACCAACATCTCGCTGACGCCATAAAGACCTTGCGCAAACGGCGTGCGCGCCTCGATCGCCAGCGGCGGCGCATCGGCGGTGAGGCGCGCGATCGTGTCGCCGAACGCGGCCGTCTGGCGATGGCGCAGGATCATGGCATGGACGGCGGCGTCCCCCTCCTCGCCGATGCCGATCTGCAGCGTGCCGCCGTCGGCGATCAGCCGCGCGACGTGCAGGCCGATGGCGTGCTCGGTCGTCGAGATCGGCTGGCGCGGCGCCGCGAACAGCGGAAAGTCGGCGGCGGGGCCGTCGAGCACGAAGGCGAAGGCATGGGCGGGAAGATCGGCGTCGCCCGGCATGAAGGGCAGTTCGGAATTGACCTGGCCCGCGAGGACGAACCGCGCCCGGCCGGCGGCCCGTACATCGAGCAAGTCGAGCGTGAGATCGGGATTGCAGCTCAACGAGTAGCGTCCGACTTTTTTCGCGACGAGCTGCGCCACCACGTTGACGCCGCGCGCCAGCAGGTAGTCCGCGGCGTGGGTGTAATTGGCCGAGATGTAGCTGCGCTGGGCGCCCGCATTGCCCATCCACTGTCCGGCGAGAAAGAAGAACTCGTCCACCCGGACATTGGGCGGCAGGGCATTGCGATGCGCCGCCAGGGCGTATTCGAGCGGCGGATAGCCGCCCAGCAGGCGCTGCGAGATCGGGTCGACGAAGCGCCTTTCCAGCTCGCTCTTGCCGCGCGGCGCCTCGAGCGTCAGGGCGGTGAAGATATGGAGGTCGAGCGACGGGTCGCGGGCGGCGCGGCGATAGAGCGCGTTGGCGATGTGGTTCGCCTTTCCCAGCCCCAGCGGCAGGCCGAGCACGATCTTGCGCCCGACCTCGGCGATGATGGCGTCCACGATGGTGTCGGGATCGGTGAAGATTTTCGGCATGGCTTTGTGTCGGGCGGGGCGAAGCGGTTATAGAGCGATATGACCACAAAGACAGCGCCGGGAGAATTGGCGGAGATCGGGACGTCGCTCGCGGCGATGGGACTGATCGGCACGGGGGAGGATTTCGGCGTCGAGACTCTGTCGGGCGGCGTGTCTTGCGACGTTCTTCGCGTCACCGCCGGCGGACGCGCGCCCTTCGTGGTGAAGCGGGCCCTGCCGCGGCTGCGGGTCAGCGCGCTGTGGGAGGCGCCGCCGGAACGGGCGGCGGCGGAGGTGGCCTGGATCCGGCTGGTCGCCGGCATCGCGCCGCGCTGGGTCCCGGCGATTCTCGGCGAGGACCGGGAACGCCATCTGTTTGCGATGGAATTCCTGCCGCCGGAGCGATATCCGGTCTGGAAGACGGAGCTTGCGGCGGGACGGATCGACACGGGCTTCGCGCGCGATGTCGGCGCGGCGCTGGCGCGCATCCACGGCGCGACGGCGGGAAAGAGCGAGGTCGCGGCGGCGTTCGACAATGGTGCGCAATTCCTTGCCCTGCGGCTGGAGCCTTATCTTCTGTTCACGGCCGAGCGGCATACCGACCTGGCACAGGCGATTCGCGACGAAGTCGACCGCATCGCAGCCGCGCGGATCGCGCTGATGCAAGGCGATATCAGCCCGAAGAACATCCTGCAGGGGCCCGAAGGTCCGGTCTTCCTCGACGCGGAGACCGCCTGCTACGGCGATCCGGCGTTCGACCTGGCGTTCTGCTTGAATCACTTCCTGCTGAAGGCGGTGTGGCATCCCGAATGGACCACCGGCTATGCGCGCAGCTTCGCGGCGATGAAGGCGGCCTATCTGGCCGGCGTCACCTGGGAGAAGGCGCAGGAGATCGACCGGCGCACGGCGCGGCTGCTGCCAATGCTGTTCCTGGCACGCGTCGACGGGAAATCGCCGGTGGAGTATCTGACGGACGACGCCGACCGCGCCTTCGTCCGCGCGGCGGCGCTGCAGATGATCATCGAGCCGCCCTACAACCTCGACCTGCTGGCGGAAACCTATTTCGCGGTCGCCGGCTCACGATAGCGTTCCTTGTCGACCGCCTTGGCGGGCTTGACCGCGACGTCGGTGGCGGCACCCAGCGGCCGAGTCCAGGCCGCGAATTCCAGCGCGATGCCGTCGGGATCGAAGAAATAGATCGAGCGCACGAAGGTGGTCGGCGTGATCTCCAGGCTTGCCTGCATCGGCGATTCGTCGTGGCTGATGACACGGCTCGCCCGGATGCCCTTGGCCGTCAGCTTCTCGTAATATTCGTCGATCCGGTCGCCGGGCACGTTGATCGCGATATGGTTCATCGATCCGTGGGCGGACGGTCCCGGCAGCATGCCGGGCGTCGCGCTGGCGACGCCCGGCGCGGCGGCCGGAGCGTCGGGAAACCAGAAGAAGGCCAAGCTGTCGCCATTGCCGATGTCGAAGAAGAAATGCTGCCCCATGCCGTTCGGCAGCTCGATCGTCTTGATCAGCGGCATGCCGAGCACGTTGCTGTAGAAATCGACGGTGCGCGCCATGTCCTTGCACACCAGCGCGAGGTGATTGACGCCCCGCAGGTCGAATTCCGTGTTGGCCATGGCCGAACTCCCGATCGCGCCCTCAGGCTAACAGAACCCGCCGCCGCACACGAGTTCGAACCTCTTTCCGCTGGGGAAACGGCCGTCCGCCCCGATGCGGCCGTTAATGCCGCGCGGCCGGACATAACGACCTGTTAAGCGCCTGCGCTTAGGATTCCCCCGGCAAGACAAGTGGCGGTTCACGCCCATGGCCCAGCGGACTCCCGAAACCGTCATGCAAGTCGATCCCGATCGTTTCGATCATCCGACCTGCATGTTCCTGCGCAATTACTGGAACGTCCGGCGCGGGGCGCGCGCCATGCCGGCCCGCAGCGATCTTTCGCCGGCCCATCTGAAGGACCATCTCGGCTGGGTGATGATCGTGGACGTGCTGCCCGGCGGGCGGGATTTCCGCTACCGCCTGATCGGTACCCTCGTGACGCAATATTTCGCGACCGACGCCACCGGCCAGACGGTGACGGAGGCGTTCGCGCTCAGTGGCGAGGCCGTCGCGAAGGCGGTCAACGCCGTATTCGAGAAGGTGGCGCACGACAAGGTGGTGGTGCGCACCGCCGGCGATGCGAACTGGCTGGCGGAGGGCATGGAGGAGTTCGAGGCGATCTATCTGCCGCTCTCGGACGACGGCGAAACGGTCACGCACATCCTGCACGCCTTCGTCTGCGACCGCGACCGCATGCTGCTGGCGCGCCAGATCGCGCGCCTGAACGGCGGCAAGCTGGTGAGCCCGCCGCCGCCCCGGCCGGTTTGACGAACGCTTGAGGTAGCGCTGCCGCTCCGCTAGCTATGGCGCGACCCGGGGAGGGCTCGCAATGGCCGAGGCGGAGCCGCGCCGCGCGCGGATGGGACTGGTGCTGTCCGCCTCGGCGGCCGGCACGGTCTTCGAATGGTACGACTTCTTCATCTTCGGCTCGCTGCTCTCGATCGTCACCAAGCATTTCTTCGCCAATGCGGGCGAGACCCAGGGCTACATCTTCGCACTCCTGACCTTCGCGGTCGGCTTCTTCGTCAGGCCGTTCGGCGGGCTTGTCTTCGGCTATTTCGGCGACCTGACCGGGCGCAAGCGCACCTTCCTCATCACCATCGTCGTCATGGGCCTCGCGACCTTCGCGATCGGGCTGTTGCCCGACACCGCGGCGATCGGAGCCTTGGCCCCGTATCTGCTGATCGGGCTGCGCGTGCTGCAGGGCTTCGCGGTCGGCGGCGAATATGGCGGCGCCGCGGTCTATGTCGCCGAGCATGCCGACGCGAACAAGCGCGGCGCGGCGACCGGCTGGATCCAGGTCGCCGCGACCGTCGGGCTGCTGCTCGCGCTCTGCGTGATCCTCGCCGTCCGCAAGACGCTGGGCGAGGAGACGTTCGCCGCCTGGGGCTGGCGCGTGCCGTTCCTGTTGTCGTCGGTGCTGCTCGCGATCTCCGTATGGATCCGGCTCAAGCTCGACGAATCGCCGGCCTTCCAGCAACTCAAGGCGCAGGGCCGGACCTCGCGCGCCCCGCTGTCGGAGACCTTCCTGCGCTGGCGCAATCTGCGCGTGGTGTTCGTGGTGCTGATCGGGCTGCTGATGGGCCAGGGCGTCGTATGGTACACGGCCCAGTTCTACACCCAGTTCTTCCTCGAACGCGCCGTCAAGGTCGAGCCGGTGACCGTCAATTGGCTGATCCTCAGCGTGACCGTCGCCAGCGCCCTGCTCCACATCTTCTTCGCCCGGTTGTCCGACCGGATCGGCCGCAAGCCGATCATGCTGTTCGGGCTGGGCCTTGCGACGCTGGTCTTCCTGCCGGGCTTCCAATGGCTGACCGCGGCGGTCAATCCCGGCCTGAGCGAGGCCATCGCGCGGGCGCCGGTGACGGTCTTCGCCGCGCGCTCGGACTGCTCCTTCCAGTTCGATCCGGTGGGGACCAAGAAATTCGCGACCTCCTGCGACATCGCCAAGAGCACGCTGGCCAATCTCGGCGTGCCCTATCGCAACGAGGCGATCGAGGACGGCGCGCTCGCGCGCATCCGTGTGGGCACGGTGACGCTGTCGAGCATCGACGGGACGGTCCTGGCGCCTTCGGCGCTGGCGGTGGCGCAGAAGAATTTCGGGTCCGAGGTCAACAGGATGCTGAGCCAGGCCGGCTATCCGGCCAAGGCCGATCCGGCGCGGGTGAACGCGCCGCTCGCCTTCGCGATCCTGCTGCTCTTCGTGATCGCCGCGGCGGCGCTTTATGGACCGCAGGCGGCGACTTTGGTCGAGCTGTTTCCGACGCGCATCCGCTATTCGGCGTTGTCGCTGCCCTATCACCTGGGCGTCGGCTGGTTCGGCGGCTTCCTGCCGCCCATCGCCTTCGCCATCGTGACGGCGACCGGAAACCTCTATGCCGGCCTCTGGTATCCGGTGTCGGTGGCGGCCGTGGGCTTCGTGGTGACGCTGCTCTTCCTGCCGGAGACGAGAGGCCGGGACATCACGACCTGAAGCCCCGCGCCCTCACGAGCCGCCGGGCTGCTGCTCGGTCACCGTGCCCGACCAGGTACCGCGGTCGGTCTGGACTTCGATGGTCGAAAGCGTGCCGCAGCGCCAGAAGGTCAGCTCGTGCTGTTCACGAGGCTGCAGCGTGACCTGGTCCGAATCGGTGCAGCCGGAATCGGTGCTGTTGCCGTTGATCACAATGCGCTGGATCGTAAAGGGATCGCTGTCCTGCGAGGTGATCACCACGTGATCGACAAACGCCAAATTGTAGCGGTGGACTTCCATCTTGGGACCGCTGCAGGCCGCCAGAAACAGCACGGCACCCAAACCACCCAGCAATCTGACCGTACGGAATGCTCTCATCATCATCGCCCCCCCGGGAATCTGCGGGAGATTAGCCGATGGAAAGCAAAGTGCAATCGCGGGTGGTATGCCGCTGCGGCTAGGGCCGCACGTCGAGCGGGACGCCGGCTTCGCTCTTGCTCGAATGGATTACAAGCGAACTCTTCACGCTGGCGACGTTTTTCTCCGCGGTCAGCGTCTCGGTGATGAAGCGCTGGAAGCTGGAGAGGTCGGTGGCGACGCATTTCAGCAGGAAGTCCACCTCGCCCGAAAGCATGTAGCATTCGCGCACCGCCGGCCAGGAGCGCACGCGCTCCTCGAAATGCTTGAGATCCGCGTCATGCTGGCTCGACAGGCCGACGAAGACATAGGCCGTCACTTCGAAGCCGAGCGCCTTGGCGTCGAGGTCGGCGTGATAGCCCTGGATGAAGCCCGTCTTCTCGAGCGCCCGCATGCGGCGCAGGCAGGGTGGCGCGGTGATCTTCGCCCGGCGGGACAATTCAACATTCGTGATGCGGCCATTGGCCTGCAACTCGGCCAGGATGCGCATATCGATGGAATCGAGCTTGTGATGCTCCACGGCGGGACCTTCGGGTGACAGGAAACGGCCCGCTTTTAACCTAAGGGAGGCCTTTAGCGCAATAATATTTCTGACAAAGGTGCGACGGTCCGGCGATTCGCCATACCCATTGTTCGAAGCCGCGACAGCACCGGGCAAGCGCTTGCCACAAAAGTGTAATCGCCAAGCTTGACCTTTGAGGCCGCGCTTCCGATATCAGGGGCATCAAGCCAAGGGGCAGAGGGCTTCGCGGTGCGCGGCCGATGGCGGCGGGCCGGAAGCATCCGGCTCTTTCGAGTCGGAGCCGCCATGTCTCATTCCAAAGTCATTATATTGGGCAGCGGACCGGCCGGCTGCACCGCCGCGGTGTATGCGGCGCGCGCCATGCTGGAGCCGACTCTGATCGCCGGCATCCAGCCGGGCGGCCAGCTCACCATCACCACCGAGGTCGAGAACTATCCGGGTTTCGCCGAGGCGATCCAGGGACCGTGGCTGATGGAGCAGATGCAGGCGCAAGCGGCGCATCTGGGCACCAGGATGGTGCAGGACACGATCGTCGACGTCGATCTGGCGCGCCGGCCCTTCACGCTGAAGGCCGACAGCGGCGCGACCTACACGGCCGACACGCTGATCATCGCGACGGGCGCGAGCGCGAACTGGCTCGGCCTCCCTTCGGAGGGCAAATATCAAGGCTTCGGCGTCAGCGCCTGCGCCACCTGCGACGGCTTCTTCTTCCGCGGCAAGAACGTCGCCGTGGTCGGCGGCGGCAACACCGCGACCGAGGAAGCGCTGTTCCTCACCAATTTCGCCGACAAGGTGACGCTGATCCATCGCCGCGACACGCTGCGCGCCGACAAGACCAACCAGGCGCGCGTCCTGGCGAACCGGAAGATCGACTGCCTGTTCGACACCGAAGTGGTCGAGGTGCTGGGCGGCGAGAACCCCAAGGGCGTCACCGGCGTCACGCTGCGCAACACCGTCACCGGCTCGACCCGCGATCTCGCGGTGGACGGGGTGTTCGTCGCCATCGGCCATTCGCCGGCGACGGAACTGTTCAAGGGCAAGATCGAGATGGACGAGGCGGGCTACATCAAGACCGCCCCCGACTCGACCCACACCAGCGTCGCCGGCGTGTTCGCGGCCGGCGACGTGAAGGACAAGATCTACCGCCAGGCGGTGACGGCGGCCGGCATGGGTTGCATGGCGGCGCTCGAGGCGGAACGGTTCCTGGCCAGCGGTCATGGTTCCTGAAATTATGCGTCACGAAGCGTGCATTGCAGGGCGACGATAAGGGCCGCATGAGAGCGGCCCGAAAAAGGCAACGAAGATGGATTGGGACAAGCTTCGCATCTTTCACGCGGTCGCCTCGGCGGGCAGCTTCACCCATGCCGGGCAGATGCTGACGCTCAGCCAGTCCGCGGTCAGCCGCCAGATCAGCGCGCTGGAGGAAGAGATCACCACGCCGCTGTTCCAGCGCCACGCCCGCGGGCTCACCCTCACCGACGAGGGCGAGATGCTTTATACCGCGGTGAGCGACGTGCTGAACCGCCTCGCACAGGCGGAAGAGGCGCTGAAGAACGTGCGGGAGGCGCCGCGCGGCGCGCTCAAGATCACCTCCAGCCACGGCATCGGGACGTACTGGCTGCTGCCGCGGCTCGACGAATTCCTCATGGAATTCCCCGAGGTAGAAGTCCATCTCATCATGGAGGATCGCGAGCTCGACCTGGCGCAGCGCGAGGCCGACCTGGCCATCCGCATGCGCGCGCCGGTCCAGGCCGACCTGATCCAGCGCAAGCTCTTCACCGTGCACTACCATATGTACGCGACGAAAGCCTATCTGGACGCGCGTGGCGTGCCCAAGACGCTGGACGAGATCGCCGATCATACCGTCATCGCCTATGGCGAGACCGCGGCGCCGGAAATCCGCGAGATCAACTGGCTGCTGGAAGAGACGCGGCGTCGCCTGGGCGGCAAGGGCCGCACGGTGCGCATCAACAACGTCACCGGCATCCTGTGCGCCACGGAAGCCGGTCTCGGCATCGCGGCCGTTCCGGACTATGTGGCGGCGAGCCGGCCGCACCTGATCCGCGTGCTGCCCGACGTGCCGGGCCCGAGCTTCGACGTTCATCTGGTCTATGCGGACGCGCTGCGGCAGTCCAAGCGGGTCGCGGCCTTCCGCGACTTCCTGGTGAAGGCCTCGAAGGACTGGAAATTCTGATCGCCGGGGCTTGAAGGCCCGGAACTCGTCCTTATCTCACTGGTGTCGCGGACCGTCCCCCCAGTTTGGCCCGCGGCACGGACGGTGCTCCCAAGGCACCCGCCCGGGTGCGGAGCCTTCCGTTCCGCGCATCCCAAGCAAAGCCTGACGCCGGAGCGCGCAATCGCTCCGGCGTTTTTTTGTGCCGGCACCGACACTTTTCCGCCGCCATGCGCGTACTATCTTTTCATCCGCCGCTGCAGGGGAATGCCATGCGTCTCGACGACCTCCGCCCGACCGAGAATACCGACGATCGGCGCGGCAGCTTCGGCGGCTTTGGCGGCGGCGGGTTCGGTGGATACGGTCCGCATATCGGCGGTGGCTTGGGCCTCGTCGGCGTCGTGGTGGTTGCGATGCTGCTCGGCGTCGACCCCAACCAGTTGCTGAACGGCAATGTCGGCGTGGCGACCCAGCAGAGCCGGGGCGGCGGCGGCCCGCGCAGCGACGATGCCGCGTATCAATTCTCCCGCAAGATCGTCGGCTCGGCCGAGGACGTCTGGTCGCCGATCCTGAAGGCGCGTGGCGTGGCGTTCACGCCGGCCACCTTCACCGTCTACGACAACGCGACGCCGACCGGCTGCGGCGAGGGCGAGTCTTCTGCGGGGCCGTTCTATTGTCCGTCCGACGGGCACATCTATCTCGATCTCGCCTTCTTCAACGAGCTGGCGACGAGGTTCGGCGCCGCCGGCGATTTCGCGCAAGCCTATGTGATCGCGCACGAATACGGCCATCATATCCAGCAGCTGATGGGAACGATGGCGGCGCACCAGGACGGCGAGACCGGCGCGCAGAGCAATTCGGTGCGGACCGAGCTGCAAGCCGACTGCTATGCCGGGGTGTGGACCTATCATGCGAATGTCCGCTTCCACATCCTCGAGAAGGGCGACGTGGAGGAAGGCCTGCGCGCCGCCAGCGCGGTCGGCGACGACACGCTGGAGAAGCAGAACCAGGGCTATGTCGTGCCGGATTCCTTCACCCACGGCACCAGCGCGCAGCGGGTGCGCTGGTTCAAGCGCGGCCTCGCCGAGGGCGACATGAACGCCTGCGACACGTTCGGCGCGAGCACGCTTTAGACCAATTCTGGCTCAGGAAGCCGCACCCAATAGTCGTCATTGCCCGGCCCACGCTCTCGCTAGGGTCCGGACTCAATTGGGATTCGCAGTGTCACTGTCATGGCCGGCAAAAGCGGGCCATCCAGGTGACGCCGCCACAATCGTCGAAAGCACGAGCGCACCAACCGGATGGCCCGCTCTCCGGCGGGCCATGACAGGCCTTTGAATGACTCAGGGCAATTGAATACGGACCCTAGGCCTGTCCGGGCAACCCATTTTTCTGCGGCTGGGAAAATCGGCTCGCCCGCATGAAGCGGGCGATGACGGATTGGGGCAATTCGACTCACACCAAGCCGTTTCAGGTCGTGCTCTTCAATGCCCGCGAGATCAGCATGTAGCCCAGCCCGGTGGAGATGAAATTCACCCCCAGCAGGATGCCGAGCACCATGATCGAGATCGCCGGCCAGCCGATCGCGATCACCACCGCCAGCACCGCGCTCGCCAGGCCCGAGAGCAGCATGCCCCACCAGCCGGGATGCGGCCGCGTCTCGAAAGCGAAGAAGATCTCGAACGCGCCCTGGATCATGAAGACGAAGCCCAGGATGAGGGTCAGCGCCACGGCGCCCGCGAGCGGATTGAAGACGACGAAGGCGCCGGCCGCCAGCGAGAGCAGCCCGGAGAGCAGCGCGCCGAAGAACGGCCCCGTGCCATGGATCGAGAACGCGCCGACGAAGGCGATGATCCCGGCGAACAGCAAGGTCCAGCCGACCAGCAGCGCTGCGACCAGCGTCGAGGTCAGCGGAAAGCCGATGGCGGCCAGACCCAGCAGCACCATCGCAAGTCCGAGCCAGAACAGGCCGCCGGAAGAGGCACGCAGACGGCCGTGAAACGGTGTGTCGAGGCGGGCATCGGCCATGGGAGGATCCTGCGGGAGGCGGCCTGCAGAGCTAGCGCCTGTTCGCGTGCGAATTCAATCGAACCCGATGCCGCGGCAAAGAGCGGAACGGCCGTGCCCGCAGCCGTTCCGCCTGCCCCTCGTCAAGCCGCGGCCTGGTGTTTCGCCACGACCTGGTCGGCCAGCTTGCCGGTCAGTTCGGCAAGGTGGTCGAACGCGGTCTCGAACGTGCCGACGCCCTGGGTCAGCGAGCGCAGCTCGATGATCAGGTCGGACAGCTCGGCCAACGGCATCTGCGCCTCCACCGTGTCCCAGCCCTTCCAGCCCTCACGCGCGTCGAAGCCCATGAGCTGGCCGCGCCGGCCGCTCACCACCGCATTGACCCTCGCCGTCGCCTCGCTCGGCACATGGATGCGCACATGCATGATGGATTCGAGGAGGACCGGGGCGCAGTTCGGCATGCCTTCGCTCATTGCGAGGCGGGCCGCCGTCTGGAACGCCGCGTCGGAGGAATCGACGGCATGGTACGAGCCGTCGGTCAGCGCCACCGCGACATCGACGACGGGAAAGCCCAGCGGGCCCTTGTGCAGATAGTCGACGACGCCTTTTTCAACCGAGGGGATCCATTGCCGCGGCACCACGCCGCCCTTGATGCGATCTTCGAAGACGAAGCCGCCACCGCGCGGCAGGGGCTTGATCTCGATATGGACGTCGCCGAACTGGCCGTGGCCGCCGCTCTGCCGCCGGTGACGGCCATGCTGCGCGACGGCTTTGCGAATCGTCTCCTTGTAGGGCACGCGGGAGGCATGGACGTTGAGCCTGAGCCCGTATTTGCTCTGCAGCTTCTCGACCGCGACCTTGAGATGGATCTCGCCCTGGCCGAGCAGCGCCATCTCCTGCAGTTCGGCGTTCTGCTCGAAGACCAGCGACGGATCTTCCTCGCGCAGCTTGGCGATCGCGGCGGTGAGCTTGACCTCGTCCTTGCGGTCGGCCGCTTCGATCGCGAGGCGATAGACCGGCGTCAGCCGTTCGATCGCGACGTTCGGAAGCTTCGTCTTGCCCGTCGCCAGCGTCTCGCCGGTCGCCACGCCCTCGAGCCGGCCGAGCGCGACGGTCTCGCCCGCCACCGCTTCGGCGAGCTTGGTCTGGGCCTCGCCCTTCAGCGCGAAGATGCCGCCGACGCGGGCTTCGTCGCCATCGCTCCGACGCAGCAGGGCGCCGTCCTTCAGCGTGCCGGCGAGCACCCGCGCCAGGCTGAGCTTGCCGCCATGGCTCGAATGGTAGGTCTTGAGAACCTGCACCACCGCATCGCCGTTCGGCGTTATTCCGAGGCGCTCGGCAGCGGCACCGACGGACGGGACTTCATGGCGCAGCGCCTTGAGCAGCCGGCGGATGCCGTTGTCGCCTTCCGCCGAGCCGATCAGCACCGGCACGACGAGGCCCTGCGCCAGTTCCTTGGCGAGGTCGGTGAAGACTTCCTCCTTCGGCGGCTCGATATCCGACAGGAGCTCCTCCATCAGGTGCTCGTCGTAATCGGCGAGCTTTTCCAGCATCGCGAAGCGCGCTTCCTTCTCGCCGTCCTTGTCCGCGATGTCGATCATCTCGCTGGGAGCGTGACTGCGGTAGATATAGGCGCGCTCCAGCGCGAGATCGACGAAACCGGAGACGACGTCGTCCTCCCAGATCGGGATCTGCCGCAGCAGAAGCGGCGCGCCGCTGGCATCCTGCAGCATGGTGAGCAGGGCGCGCAGCGAGCCGCTCGCCTTGTCGATCTTGTTGACGAACAGGAAATGCGGAATGCGCAGATCGGCGAGCCGCTTCAGATAGGGCTGCAGCATCTGCAGCTTGCCGGGCTCGGGCTCGCACACCACGATGGCGGCGTCCACGCCGGGCAGGACGTTCAGCGTGTCGGCGAGGAATTCGATCGAGCCGGGACAATCGAGGAAGGTGAAATTCTGCTCCATGTAGCGCGTCGTGGCGCAATTGACCTCGACGCTCATCAGCCGGGCGCGCGCTTCCGCGCTCCCATCTCCCACCGTGTTCTTCTGCGCGATCGCGCCTTTTCTCTGCACCGCGCCCGTGACGGAAAGGATGCTCTCCAGCAGCGTGGTCTTGCCGCTGCCATAGGGTCCCACCACGGCCACGGCGCGTGGTTCTCTGCCGCCTTTGTTTTCTCCAGACATTGAGCGCCTCTCAGACTTTTTGAAGCGCAGCAGACGTTGCGCGCCTATTGGGCGCGCGGCTGACGTTGCGCTTCAGGGCGCGGCGGGCGTGCATCCCGGGTCTTCGGGTCGCGTCACGCGCCCCACTTCGATGGCCGATGCTCGCGCCGGGCGAGGCCGAAGGCAAGCCGGTCGCCGTCACAAAAACCGGCGACGGAGGGACGCTTCGGATATTGCGACTGCGAAGGCCGGATGCGACAGTTCGCAGAACCGTCGATCCGACAACCAACGCGCTTCAGGCCGGCGCGGGGTTCTCGTCATGCGCCAGGGGCACGCCGAGCTCGCCGAGGCGGTCGCGCAGGAAATCCATCGCGCGATAGGCTTCGAGCGTGCCGATCTGGTCGCGCCGCTCGTCCTCGCCGACCGGCGCGGCGCAGTGCGGACAATCAGCGTGGCCGGCATAGAAGAACTGGTCGCAGCTCGCGCAGAGCAGCATGTCGCCCGCCGGCACGCCGGCACGCTTGGCGATCTCGTCCGCCGCCACGCGGTCCCAGGCTTCGGCGCCGGCCGGCGCCCCGTTCTGGTCCTCGAGGATCACGGCGAAGCGCCCCACCGCGAAGGGGAGCGGTGCCGCTTCCTCGACCTTCGCGACGCGCTCGCGCAGGCGATGCGTGGCGAGCCTGAGCGCGCGGTAGTGGCAGAACGGGTTGTTCCGCAGATCGCCGGTGACGGAATCGGCCTGCCAGCTGCAGCCGCTCGCGCAGGTGTCGCGGTGGTAGCAGACATTGCAGAAATTCGGCTGGTCCTCCGCCGCGCCGGATTTGCGCCGCCGCACGGGCTCACCGTCGCGCCAGATATCGGCGAAGGCGCGTTCGCGCACATGGCCCATGCCGAATTTGCGCGTCTCCAGCGAAGGGCAACCCTTGATCGTTCCATCCGCCTCGATGCCGATGCCCGTCGCGGCGGCCTCGCAGCCCTTCCAATGGCGCTCTGCCTGCGCCAGGCCGCGGAAATGCCGTTCATGCGGTCCGAAATAGCCGATCGTGTTGCTCGCGGTGACCACCATGCCGCGCGCCTTGGCGCGCAGGCACAACTCGGACAGTTTGGGGATGACGCGGAGCAAATCATGCGGCTGCAGCAGCAGCCGTTCGTTCTCCACCGCGTTGCCCATGGGTACGGTGAGCATCGGCTGCCAATGCGTCACGCCCTCGGCGACGAGGATGTCGAACAATGCATCGAGCGCGCCGCGGGTCAGCGCATTCACCTGCGAATTGGCGCTCACGGCCAGCCCCAGCGCGCGCGCGTTGCGCACGACCGAAAGCGCCTGGCGGAACGAGCCGGGCACGCCGCGGATATCGTCGTGGATCTCCTCCGGGCCGTCGATCGAGACCCCGACGCCGTCCAGCCCCGCTTCCGCCGCGGCGGCGAGCTTCTCGCGCGTCAGCGCCCGCCCGCCGGTCTGGATATCGCAATAGATGTCGTGCCGCCGGATCGCGGCGACGATCTCCAGCCAGTCGCGCCGCAGATAGGCCTCGCCGCCGATCAGCGTGATCTCGCGCACCCCGGCTGCGGCGAGGTCGTCGACGAGCGCCAGCGCCTCGGCGGTCGACAATTCGTCGTCGCGCGGCGCACCGGCGCGGGAGCCGCAATGGCGGCATTTGAGGTTGCAGGACAGCGTGAATTCCCAGACGGCGTGGCGCGGCCTTCGCCGTTCGAGATCCTGTGCCGTTCGCCAGCGCGCAATCACGACCGGTGTTTATTTCCCGCGTTCGAGCTTGGCGATCTCGCCCCGCAGCACTTCCAGCGCACTGCGCACGTCGCCATACTCGGCGAGGTATTTTTCGGCGGCCTTCGCCACGGCTTTCATCGCTCCGAGATCGCCCGATGCGACCGCCTGCTGGATCGCAGGGCCGTAAGGTTCAACCGACATGCCGCACCTATCCTTTGCGTTCGAGCTTGGCGATCTCGATCTTGAGCAGTTCGAGGGCGGATCGCACATCGCCGTATTCGGCAAGGTGCTTCTCCGCCGCCTTCGCCACCGCCTTCATGTTCTTGAGATTGCCCGAAGCGACCGCCTGATGAATCGCAGGCCCATATGCGAGGATCATGTCCGCCTCCCAACCAGATGACGCACAATAATATGTCAGTATTTATATGCACTATCAAGTCAATAATTTACGAATACTTGTCAGTGATTTCACGAAATCCGGAAGAAATAACCATATAACTTTATCAATGCTTCGGAAATCGACTTCAGCCGGTTGTGCGGCTACGCCTTGTGCTCGAGCTTGGCGATCTCCGCCTTCAGCATCTGGAGCGCGGCGCTGACGTCGCCATGCGCTTCGAGATGCTTCTCCGCGGCCGTCGCCAGCGATTTCATCGTCTTGAGATTGCCCGAAGCGACTGCCTGCTGGATCGCCGGGCCGTAAGGCTTGACCATATGCCTCTCCCTGTTAAACGCCCCCTGAGGCTCGCAGCATTCACCGAATACATCAATATTGGTAGAATAATTATTTGGTATTCGGCCGTCTATATCACCACAACTTGGGTGATATCTGAGGAATACAATATTCATGACGGCCCGCTCATCGATCGCCGGCGATCGCCGAAGCCTGTACCGCGACATCCGCCGTTATCACGCCGGCGAGATCGCGCTTTCCAGCCGCGAAATCGAACGACGCATCTTCGGAACCGGGGCAGCGTTGGCGGAGGACGGCCTGGGCGAGACGGTCCAGCGGCTGGGGCTGCACAAATTCGGCGAGGATCCGCCCAACTACGACGTGGTGCGTGCCGCGCTCGGCCTTCTGCCCCGTCCCGGCATGACACTGCTCGATGTCGGCTGCGGCCGGGGACGCGTGCTGCTCTACGCCGCGCTGCTGGGCGCACCGCGCGTGACGGGGATCGAGATCCTCGAAGCGCGGGCGGCGCTGGCGCGCATGGCGGCGTCGGCGCATCTGCCGCCAGGCGCCGCGACGATCCGGACCGGCGACGCGCTGAAGCTGCCCTGGCCCGCCGCCGAGGCCCTGATCGTCATGAATCCGTTCTTTCCCTCCGCTTATCGCCATTTGCGGACACGGCTTCTCGACTATGCGGCGGCTAGGCAGACGGTCGTCATCAGCGTCTCCACCCTGCGCGACCGCCTTGCCGCCGACCGGCGGTTCCGCCAGATCGGCGCGGCGGAGGTCGGCTGGATCGCGCTCGGTGCCTTCGAAGTCCGCCATTGAGAAGACGGGTTTGAAATCTCCGATCGCCTGGTGAAAAGTCGGACGAACCGGGCCGCGCCCGAGGAGACGACGCCGATGCCCACCGCGCCTGCCCATACGAACACCGTCCGGCTCGCGCACCGCGGCGACGGGATCGCGGCATGGGATCGCGACGGGGACGCCCTGCCCTTCGTGCTGATCCATGGCAATTCCTGTTCGAAGGAGGCCTTCCGTCCGCTGTTCGAAAGCACCGCATTGGCGCGGCACCGGCTGGTTGCGCTCGACCTGCCGGGCTGCGGCGAGTCCGCCGACGCGCGCGCGCCGCAGGAGACTTATAACCTGCCCGGCCTTGCGGAAGCGGTCGTGGCGGTCGTGAACGCATTGGGCCTGACGCGCTATGCCCTGGTCGGCTGGTCGCTCGGCGGCCACGTCGCGATCGAGGCGCTGCTGCATGGCGCCGAGCCGGCGGGCCTCGTGCTGACGGGAACGCCGCCTTGCGGTCCCGACCCCGCGGAGATCGCCGCGACCTTCCTGCCCGTGGCAGGCAGCGAAGTGATGTCGATGGAACATCCGAGCGCGGCACAGATCGCGGCGTTCCTCGAGATCGTCTATGCGCCCTCGTTACCGAACGCGGCACAGGCGGCAGCCGCTGCGCGCGCCGATGGAAGGCTGCGCCGGCATTTCTTTGAATATGTCTTCGCCAACCCGCACCTGGAACCGCAGCGCGTGACCGTGGCACGCTGGCCGAGGCCCATCGCGCTGGTTCAAGGACGGCAGGAAGTGTTCTTCGATCCGGCGAAGCTCGACGCCTTGCGCTGGGGCAATCTGTGGCGTGGCGGGACGCAATGGATCGAGAACGCCGGCCACGCGCCATTCGTCAGCCAGACCGAGGCGTATGCGCAGGTGCTGCGCGCGTTTGCGGGGGAGATGGAAGCGGACAGTTAATCGCCCGCATCCTGTTCCGTTGTCATCCCCGGCGAGCCGCGCGCAGCGCGGCGAGGGAAGGGGACCCAGGCCGGAAACACTGTGACGGTATTTCCGGCCTGGGTCCCCTTCCCTCGCGCTCACTACGTTCGCGCTCGCCGGGGATGACACTTTTTATCTTATCGCAAATTCCCGCAGAAGCGCTGGATGCGCCGGCATGCCTCTTCCAAGGCCTGCGTCGACGTCGCGTAGGAGATGCGGAAGAAGGGCGACAGGCCGAACGCGGCGCCGTGCACCACCGCGACGCCTTCGCTTTCCAGCAGCTCGTTGGCGAAATCCGCGTCGCTCGCGATGGTCTTGCCGCCCGGCGTCGCCTTGCCGATCAGCTTGCGCACCGAAGGATAGACGTAGAACGCGCCTTCCGGCGTCGGGCACTCGATGCCGTTCGCCTGGTTCAGCATCGAAACCACGAGGTCGCGGCGGCCTTCGAAGATCTTCTGGAATTTCGGGATGAAATCCTGCGGCCCGTTCAGCGCCTCCACGCTCGCCCATTGCGAGATCGAGGCGGGGTTCGACGCCGATTGCGACTGCAGCTTGGCCATGGCCTTGATCAGCGGCTCCGGCCCGGCGCAATAACCGATGCGCCAGCCGGTCATCGAATAGGCCTTGGACACCCCGTTCATCGTCAGCGTGCGGTCGTAGAGCCCGGGCTCGACCTCCGCGATGGTCGAGAACTTGAAGCCGCCATAGACGAGATGCTCGTACATGTCGTCGGTCAGCACCCACACTTGCGGATGACGGAGCAGCACGTCGGTCAACGCCTTGAGTTGCGCGCGCGTATAGCAGGCACCGGACGGATTGCCGGGCTGGTTGAAGATCAGCCACTTGGTCCTGGGCGTGATCGCGGCTTCGAGCGCGTCCGGCGTCAGGCGGAAGCCGTCCTCGAGCTTCGCCTCGACGATCACCGGCGTGCCGCCGCCCAGAAGGACGATGTCGGGATAGCTCACCCAATAAGGCGCGATGCAGATCACCTCGTCGCCGGGATTCAGCGTCGCGAGCAGCGCGTTGTAGACGATGGCCTTGCCGCCCGGCGAGACGAAGGTCTGCGAGACCTTGTAGTCGAGATTGTTCTCGCGCTTGAACTTCGCGGCGACGGCGGCGCGCAGCTCCGGGATGCCTTCGACGGCGGTGTATTTGGTCTCGCCGCGGCGGATCGCGGCGATCGCAGCCTCCTTGATGTTCTCCGGCGTGTCGTGGTCGGGCTCGCCGGCGGCGAGGCCGATGACATCGCGGCCGGCGGCCTTGAGGTCGCGTGCCTTCTGGGTCGCCGCGATGGTCGGCGAGGGCTGGATGCGGTTGAGCGATTCGGCGAGGAAGCCTTTGGGCAGGGCGCCAGCTTGCGACATGGGAAGGACTCTCAACACGAAATTTCTTGGGCCGGGGCGATGACGTATCAATCCGAAAGCCCCAGGTACAACGAAAAATGGCCGCAAGGGCGATTTGGGGAGCCGGTATGAGCGTTTCTCAACCCGGCTTATCCTCCTTGCGTCGATTCGGGGGTGCTCCCATGCGCTCTTTTCCCGCGCTGCTGCTCGCCGTCCTGGTTCTCGCCGCCTGTTCGAAGGCCCTGCCACCCAGCGGTCGCTGGGAGGGCGGCTATGAGGCCGACGGCACGTTCGTCGCGGCGCGGCTGGAGATCGAAAGCGACGGCCAGGTGCGCGTCAGCGCCCCGGACGTGGCCGATACGGGCGCCGTCGGCGATGACGACCGCGCCATGATGCGCCAGAACATGGCGGCAAGGCTGGCGGGCGGCTGGGGCGAGATCGCGCCCCGGAAAATGGATTTCGACGGCACGGTCTTCCGCAAGCCCGGCGGAATCGCGCCGCAGATCGCATGGGACCCGGCGACCAAGGCGATGACGCTTTACGTCTATCTCGGCACGCGGCCTGTGATCAAAATGCCGTTGAAGCCGGTGACCGATTTCAGCGACGATCCGTGGCACTGACTTACTTCATGAACGAGAAATAGGCCGCCAGGACGAGACAGCCGAACGCCGCGATGTGATTCCAGCGGATCGCTTCGCCCAGATAGAACACCGAGAAGCCGGCGAACACGAGCAGCGTGATCACCTCCTGGATCGTCTTGAGCTGCGCCGGCGAATAGACTCGCTGACCGAAATGGTTGGCCGGCACCGCGAAGCAATATTCGAAGAAGGCGATGCCCCAACCGGCAAGGATGAGGATCCATACCGGCGTGGTGGGGAATTTGAGCTGGCCGTACCAGGCAAAAGTCATGAAGACGTTCGAGACGCAGAGCAACAGAATGGGGAAGACCATCGGCCAGGTCATGAGAGGCTCCTTGCAGCGCCAGCAGCGAACGCGGCTGGATTTACGGTGTTCCGCCCCTTGGCCGGGCCGTGGACGAATCGGCTGTGAAAATGCCATGCTCCAGGGGTTCACAGCGAGGAGGGCTGCCATGAACGCTCGCCTGGGATGGGCGCCTGCCGCGGTGCTCGGTGCCGCGTTGTTCTCCTTGAGCGCGGAGGCCGCCGTCAGTGTGGTCGGCGCAGGCCCGGCGCAGCTGTGCTACCAGGCCGCCGACACCAACGCCTCGCCGGCCGATTTCATGAGCTATTGCGACCAGGCGCTCGCGGGCACCCTGTCGGATGCGGACCGCGCCGCGACGTTCGTCAACCGCGGCGTGCTCAAGCTGGCGATGGCCGACGTCGACCCTGCCGCGGCCGACTTCCAGGCCAGTCTCGCGATCGATGCGAAGATGGGCGAGGCCTATATCGATCTCGGTGCGACGCAGATCGCGCACAAGCGCTACGGCGAGGCTGTCCGCAACATCACCAAGGGCCTCGCTCTGGGCACCAAGCAGCCGCATCTGGCCTATTACGACCGCGCGATTGCGGAGGAAGGGCTGGGCGATCTGCGGGCCGCCTATGACGACTATCGCGAGGCGGCAACGCTGAAGCCCGATTTCGCGCCGGCGAGCGACGAATTGAAGCGGTTCAAGCTCGTCGAAAAGCCCAGCGGCACCTGACGGGCGCAGGCAGCGTTCGCATTACCGCGATTTGTTTCGCGAAGCCTCGCTTCGGCCGTTGCAGGGCGACAGACCAATACAATTGCAGCCTTTCCCCGCAGCATCCGCCTCGGCACATTGCAGTCGTTCCACGCACCAATTTGCCCGTGCCCCCTAGGCGCTCCAGTCCGGGCACGGTCGAAGGGGCGGCTGGGCCGGCTGAGACGCCCCCAAGTCGAAGCATTCGGCCCGGCCGCCCACCTTCGTCTCCCGTTCAGAAACCCGCGTTGCCCCAATGGGGATGGGCGGTGTAGGGACCTTCAGCGGTCGGCACTTGTGTTCGGCCTTCGAGCCTTTATGTAAGCTGGACTCGGTCCGGTCGATTTCGAGAGATCCCCCCATGAAATTCCTGATGCGTACGTCGTCGCTGGCCGTTTTGGCCCTGGCTTTGAGCGCTTGTGCCACGCCGCCGCCCGTGCCGCTGAAGCCGGGTGACGTGCCGCCCGCCTTCACCGCACCGACCACCCCGGAGACCGCCACCGCGCCGATCTGGCCCGCCACGGACTGGTGGACCGGCTTCAATGCCGCGGAGCTCCCCGGCCTCGAGACCACGGCCAAGGCCGAGAACCTCGATCTCCTCGCCGCCGCGGCGCGGGTGGTGGAGGCCCAGGCCAATACCGGCATCGCGGGTTCCGCGCTCTTCCCGACGCTGAGCGGCACGGCAACGGCCTCGCGCAGCGGCACCAATCTGCGCGGCTTGCCGGGCACGACCAACACCGGCAACACTTTCGGCATCGGGGCACAGGCAAGCTACGAGGTCGACCTGTGGGGCCTCAACCGCGACCAGCTCCGTGCCGCCGAGGAGTCCGAGCTTGCGGCGCGCTATGCGCAGCAGACCGTGGCGCTGACCATCACCTCCGACGTCGCCAACACCTATCTCGACGTCCTGGCGCTGCGCGAGCGCATCGCGATCGCCAAGCGCAACATCGACGCGGCCAAGCGCATCCTCACCATCACCGAGGCGAAGGTGCAGAACGGCGTGTCGTCCAACCTCGAACTGGCGCAGCAGCGCGCCCAGGTCGCGGGCGAGGAAGCGGCCGTGCCGCAGCTCGAGGAACTCGAGCGCGAGGCGCGCTACGCCCTCGCCATCCTGCTCGGCCGCGCCCCCGAGGGCTTCGACGTCACGGCACAGAATCTCGACGGCATCGTCGCGCCGGCCGTGAAGGGCGGCCTGCCGACCGAGCTGCTCGAGCGGCGGCCCGACATCGCCCAGGCGGAAGCCCAGCTGCGCGCCCAGCACGCCAATGTCGACGCGGCGCGGGCGGCATTCTTCCCGCATCTCGACCTGTCGGGCGGCATCACGCAGGCCTTCAGTCCTTCCAGCCTGGCGTGGAATATCGGCGCCTCGCTGCTGCAGACGATCTTCGACGGCGGCCTGCTGTCCTCCGAGAGCGACCTGCAGAAGGCGATGCAGACCGAGCTGGTGCTCGACTACCGCAAGGCGGTGTTCAGCGCGCTCAGCGACGTGGAGAGCTCGATGGGCCAGGTGAAATCGCTGACCGATCAGGAGCATTTCGTCTCCGAGCAGGAGCGCAATGCGGCGGAAGCCTACCGGATCGCGGAGCTGCAATATCGCGAGGGCGTGACGGACCTGCTGAACGTGCTGCAGACCCAGCAGACGCTGTTCACCGCGCAGGACCAGCTGGTGCAGATCCGCCTGGCGCGGCTGCAGGCCAATATCAGCCTTTATCGCTCGCTGGGCGGCGGCTGGACGGTCGCCACCGACCCCAACGCGCCGCCGCCGGTGGATTGGAGCCCGCTGTAGGATTTACCCTCCCTTTTGAGGGAGGGTCGGTCTTACACGTGCCCGATGATCCGCCGCGTCTGATAGCCCGCCGAGAGCGCCTTCACGTCGTCCTCGCTCAGCTTGACGTCCACCGCGGCGATCGCATCGTCGAGATGCTTCATCTTCGACGCGCCGACGATCGGCGCGCTCACCGGCGGCCGATGCAGCAGCCAGGCGAGCGCGATCTGGGCCGCCGAGACGCCCCTCTCCTGCGCCATCGCGTCGACCCGGTCTCGGATCGCATAGTCGCTTTCGAGGAAGGCGCTTGGGGTGAGGATGTTGGCGTCCGATTTGGCCCGCGTCGTCTGCGCCTCGCCGTCGCGTGAACGGTTGCCGGCGAGGAAGCCGCGCGCCAACGGGCTCCACGGGATCACGCCGATGCCGGCGTCGCGGCACAGCGGGAGCATCTCGCGCTCCTCCTCGCGGTAGACGAGGTTGTAGAAATTCTGCATCGAGACGAACTTCGCCGCGCCCGTCTTCTCCTGCAGATGCAGGTATTTCGCGAACTGCCAGGCATACATCGACGAGGCGCCGATGTAGCGCGCCTTGCCCGAGCGCACGACGTCGTTCAGCGCCTCGACGGTCTCCTCGACCGGCGTAGTCGGGTCGAAGCGGTGGATCTGGTAGAGATCGACGTAATCGGTGCCGAGGCGGCGCAGCGAAGCGTCGATCGACGACAGGATGTGCTTGCGCGACAGGCCGCGGTCGTTCGCGTCGTCGCTCATCACGCCGCAGACCTTGGTCGCCAGCACCACATTGTCGCGCCTGGCGAAGTCCTTGAGCGCCTTGCCGACGATCTCCTCGCTGCGGCCGGTCGAGTAGACGTCGGCGGTGTCGAAGAAATTGATCCCGGCTTCGAGGGCGCGCTTGATGAAGGGCCGCGCCTCTTCTTCGCCCAGCACCCAGTCGCGCCAGTTCGGCGATCCATAGGTCATGGTGCCCAGGCAGATGCGCGAGACTTTCAGGCCGGTCTGGCCAAGACGCGTCGTTTCCATCGGCATTCTCCGGTTTCGCCGGGAGGAGTTTAGCCGAGGCGCGCGGCTCAGAAACCGTGAATCTTTCCCACAAGCTTCGGCAACCAGCCGCGGAACACCAGCGGCGCGTCGGTCACCGCCAGGTTGATGCAGGCCGGACCCGGATCCGCCGTCGGCTCATGGGTGACATCGGGCGTGGTCGACTGCACATCGCCGATCCTGTAGCGGCCGGTGGCGTCGCTGAAGCTGCCGGTCAGCACCAGGGTCCATTCTTCGCCGCGATGGGTATGGGTCGCGACCGCCGCGCCGGGCATCGCCCGGATCAGGCGGGCACGGACACCGCCCTTGGTGACGAGCGGGTAGTGCGAGAGACCGTCGGCGATATGACGCCAGGCAATGGCCTCGAAATCGGTGCCGATATAAGGCCGCAGCGGCGCCGGCACATTGCTCGTCAGACGGGCATTGCGCAGAATTTCTGCCGAGGGTTCATCCAGTCGGGCGAGCAATGCCTGATAGGCCTGGCGATCGAGCGGGACGGGCGGCAGCTCGGCGAGGAGCGAACCGCCCGCGGCTTCCGCGCTGGCGACCGCCGCGCGGCAGAGCGGACAGAGCGTGAGATGCGAGGCGACGAGCAGCGACACCGCTTCATTGGCCGCACCCGAGGCGTAAGCGAGCAGCAGCTCCTCGCCCGGATGGTGGTTGATCGTCATGCTCCATCTCCCAACGCAACACGCAAGCGCGCCATGGCAAGGCGGATGCGGGACTTGACCGTACCCAGCGGCAATCCCAATTCGCTCGCGATCAAGCTGTGCGGTTTTTCCGCAAGGAAGGAAAGCACGATAATCTGCGACTGTTCGCGCGGCAGGCTGGCTAACGCTGTACGCAAACGATCCTCTGCCTGACTCCAGTCGATCGACTCGTCCGCCGGGCGCTCCGATTCGGGCTGCAGCGCCGGATCGGTGGGATCGAGTTCGGGCCGCCGCTCCTTGCGAATGGCATCGATCCGCAGGTTGCGGGCGATGGTGAATATCCATGTCGATGCCGAGGCCTTTGCCGGATCGAACAGCGCCGCCTTGCGCCATACGAGCAGCATCGCCTCTTGCGCGAGATCCTCGGCCGCGGCGTTGCCGACGCCGAGGCGCATCAGATAGCCCTTCACGCGCGGCGCAAAATGATCGAACAGCAACTGGAAGGCGGCTCGATCCCGCGCCAGCGCAACCGCCGCCATGGCCGCATTCAGGCGCGTCGGGTCGCTGGCCGCCCTTTCCATCAATGCGCTCGCCGCCCCGGAAAAGGGATGCGCCCGCGCCCTCCCCGTCCGCAGGGGGCGAAAAGACAAGGGCTGAGACCAGCTCGCCGCATACGCCATCATAGCGCGCTTTACGCGGCCGCGTCGCATTCGGATCAGTGATGACCGATTTTGGCACGGAAGACCGCGGCGCCGGCGAAACGGCTTGGTAAGGGCGGCGGCGGCACATTGCGGCCGATGGCTGGGCAAAAATTCGACAGGCTTGACGGTTTGCGCGCGATCGCGGCACTCGGCGTGGTGTTTTACCACCTGCCGGGACCGCTGCACGTGTTGGCGCCGCGCGGCTATCTCGCGGTCGACCTGTTCTTCCTGATGAGTGGTTTCGTGATCGCCGCCGCTTATGAAGCGCGGCTGCTGGCGGGGATGGGCACCGGCGCCTTCCTGCTGGTGCGGTTGAAGCGGCTATGGCCGCTCTATGGCCTCGGCGTCGTGCTTGGCGTCCTGGTCTTCTCGCTCATACGGTTCGCACGGCCCGATGCCCCGTTCGTCTTTCCGCACATGCCCCTGGCCGCCGCGATTGCGGCGAGCCTGGCATTCCTGCCGCAGCTTGCGGCCTATGGCGGCCCAGCCTTCCCGTTCAATTCCGCGTCCTGGTCTCTCTCGGTCGAGTTGTTCGGCAACCTCGCCTATGCGAGTCTGGCTCGCACGCTGCGGACGCCGCTGCTCGCGGCTTTCGCCGCGGTGGGGCTGTGCGGCCTGGCGGTCGTTGCCTTCAAGACCGGCAACCTGGATGTCGGGGTATCGAGCGCCGGTCTCGCCGGCGGCTATGTGCGGTTCCTGTTCTCGTTCGCGCTGGGCGTGCTGCTGTATCGCCTGCACGCAGCCGGCAGGCTGCCGGCTCTGCGGGCGCCGGCTTGGCTGACCTTGGGCGCGACGGGACTCGCGTTCACGGGCTTTGCGGGAGGCGGACCGATCTGGGATCTCGTCGTCGTGGCGGGGCTGTTTCCAGCCGTCGTGATCGCGTCGCGCGAACCCATCGGTGCCCGGCGCCTGGCCGGGGCCTTCGCCTGGGCCGGCGCGGTCAGCTATCCGCTCTACATCCTGCACCCGCCGCTGATCGCGGCGATCACCGTGCTGGTGCCGGCCACGGCATTGCCCGCCGCATCGAGCCTGCTTCTCGCCGGCCTTGTCGCCGCAGCCGCCCTGGCAAACCGCTATTTCGACCACCCGATCCAGAGTCTGCTGCGCCAGCCCCGGAAACTCGCGCCGGCCTGATCCATCCCGCGCCATGGGCCGTACAAGGGGATGGAGAATAGCGCGATCTACGATGGCTGGGTGATGCATCGCCGGCTTGCGCCGAAGCATCATGCCTTCCGCTATCGCGTTTTCGCGCTGCTGCTCGACCTGGACGAGATCGCGGCGCTGAGGCGGTTGTGGCCGTTCCGGCTCGGCCTCGTCGGCTTTGCGGCGCGCGACCACGGCGACGGCCGGCCGCTTCGCGCCTGGCTCGACGATCTCCTGGGGCGTGAAGGCATCGTCGCGACGGGCCCGCGCCGCGTGCTCTGCTATCCGCGCCTGTTCGGCTATGTCTTCAATCCCCTGAGCGTCTGGTTCTGCCAGGACGGCGCCGGGCGCCTCGCCGCCATCGTCTACGAAGTCCACAACACCCATGGCGAGCGGCACGCCTATGTCTTGCGCGTGGGCGACGACGCGACGGTCGTGCGCCAGCGGACCGCGAAGGCCTTCTATGTTTCCCCCTTCCTCTCGATGGATTGCGTCTACAACTTCAAGGTCAAGCCGCCGGGCGATGGCGTGCTGGTCGCGATCGACGAGGAAGAAGCCGGCAAGGCGATCCTGACCGCGACGTTTTCGGGAACGCGCAAGGCGCTCACAAACGCCGGACTCTTCGCCGTCCTGCTGCGCCATCCGCTGATGACGGTGAAGGTGATCGCAGCGATCCATTTCGAGGCCGTGCGCCTGATGTGGAAAGGCGTGGCACGGCACGCCCATGGTGCGGCTTAGGCATCGGCACTTGCTGCCCGACCTTCGGCGAGCCTTGCCGCCCCTGCGGCAATCGCGGCTTTCGGCATCGCCGATTGATTCATTCCCGGCGCGCTTGTAGAGCCTTTGGGCATCGATATCCGCGGAACGACCGACGATGAGCATCAAAGGCAAGGCCTATGTCATGGGCGCGTTCGAGCACCCGACGCGCGAGGCGCCCGACAAATCCGTCGCGCAGTTGCACGCGGAATGCGCCCGCGGCGCGCTGGCCGATGCCGGGCTGAACAAAGACGACATCGACGGCTATTTCTGCGCCGGCGACGCGCCGGGCTTCGGCGCGCTGTCGATGGCCGATTATATGGGCCTGCGCAACCTGCGGCACATGGATTCCACGGAGACCGGCGGCTCGTCTTACATCCTGCATGTCGGACATGCGGCGGAGGCGATCGCCGCGGGCAAATGCTCGGTCGCGCTGATCACGCTGGCCGGCAAGCCGCGGACCTCGCCGCCCGGCGGCGGACGCGGCGGCGGCGGTTTCGCGGCCGCGCCGGAAGCGGCGTTCGAGATGCCTTATGGCGGCACCACGCACAATCAGTACGCGATGTGCGCGACGCGCCACATGCATGAGTTCGGCACGACCAGCGAGCAGCTCGCCTGGATCAAGGTCGCCGCCTCGCATCATGCGCAGTGGAACCCGCATGCCTTCCTGAAAGAGGTCGTGACGGTCGACGATGTCGTGAACTCGCCGATGATCGCGACGCCGCTGCACCGGCTCGATTGCTGCGTCGTCACCGATGGCGGCGGCGCGCTGATCGTCACCAGCCCGGAGGTCGCCAAGCAGCTCGACCGCCCGAAGGTGAAGGTGCTCGGCGCGGGCGAGGCGCCCAAGGGCACCTATGGCGGCAAGGTCGATCTCACCTTCACGGGCGCCGCGTGGAGCGGGCCCAAGGCCTTCGCGGAAGCGGGCGTGAAGCCGTCCGACATCAAATACGCCTCGATCTACGACAGCTTCACCATCACCGTGCTGATGCAGCTCGAAGACCTCGGCTTCTGCGAGAAGGGCCGGGGCGGCAGATTCGTCGCCGACGGCAACCTGATCTCCGGCGTCGGCAAGTTGCCCTTCAACACCGATGGCGGCGGGCTGTGCAACAACCATCCGACCAACCGCGGCGGCATCACCAAGGTGATCGAAGCGGTGCGCCAGCTGCGCGGGGAGGCGCATCCCAAGGTGCAGGTGCCGAGTTGCGACCTCGCCATCGCGCATGGCACGGGCGGCTCGCTGGGCACACGGCATGGCTCGGCCACGCTCATCATGGAACGGGAGTAGCGGCGATGTCCGAACCGGGAGAGAAGAAGGCGCCGGCCGTCCGCAAGATTTTCCCGCCAGCCGTGAACACGGAGACCGAGAGGTTCTGGAAAGCCGCTGAAGAAGGAAAGCTGCTCTACGGCTATTGCCTCGCCTGCAACGAGCCGCATTACTATCCGCGGAGCTTCTGCCCCTTCTGCTTCTCCGAGCGCGTCGAATGGCGGCAGGCCAGCGGCGATGCGACGGTCTATGCCTATTCGATCATGTACCGTTCGCCGACCGGCCCTTATACCATCGCCTATGTCGAGCTCGCCGAAGGGCCGCGCATCCTGACCAACCTGGTCGATTGCGACTTCGAGAAGATCGCGATCGACGCGGCGGCGAAGCTCGTGTGGAAGCCGAGCGACGGCGGCGCGCCGGTGCCGTTCTTCACGCTGGCATAGCGCTCAAAACAAAGACCCCTGCACCGGCGCGGGCCTGGGCGGCGGCGGAGGCTTGCCGGCGCGCTCCATGTCCATCGCGATGTCGGACGGCTTGAGGATCGCCTTCAGCTCGTCGATCGTGGCAGGCGTCTCGCCCAGCCATTTGCCCCAGTCCGCGTCGGCGATCACCGCGGGCATCCGGTCCGTGATGCTGGCGATCAGCGCGTTGGGCGGCGTGGTCACCATTGCGAAACTCTCCAGCGGCACCGGCGCGGGACCGTTCCAGCGCTCCCAGATCACCGCAATGGCGAGGGACAACCGGCCGCGCGGCGTGACGACATACTGTTCGGTCTTCTTCGGCGTGATCTCCTTGCCTTCGTTGAAGGAGCCGACCACGACGAGGCCGCGGCGCCGGAAGAACGCATCGCGGAAGGTCGGCTTCTGCTCGATGGTCTCGGCGCGAGCATGGATGAATTTGGTGCCGATATTCGGGTCCGCCGCATCGGCAGGCACCAAACCCCAGCGCATCCGCGCGATCTCGCGCACGCCCTGCGCGCCCAGCCGCACCACGCTGGCGAAGCGCATCGGCGTCACCGTCTCGACGGCGAGCGACGGCATCACGCGATCCAGCTCGGCGTCGTTCAAATCCTGTGTGAATTTTCCGCACATTTGCGCAAGGCTCTAGAATCGCCGTTCCTTTAGCACATGGTGAGCCGCAAAGAATGGGACAAGCTCGCGGATGCGTTCGAGCGCGAGGTCTGCGACATCACGCGCGAGACCAGGACCGACCGCATCGCGCGGATCGTGCGCGGCCTGTCTCTGAAGGCGAAGAAGCCGGTTCTGGTCGATCTGGGCTGCGGCCTGGGCACGTTCGTGGCGCGCTATGGCGGCCTGTTCGCGCACAGCTATGCGGTCGAGCATGCGCCGCGCATCATCGCGCGGGCGAAGAAGGCGCTGGCCGGGCGCAAAGACGTGACGTTCCTCACCTCGAACATTCCGCCGGCGGCGAAAAAGATCGGGCGCCGCGCCGATCTCGCCGTCTGCATGAACGTCATCACCATGCCCGAGGACCGCATCCGCGAGAGCATGTGGAACGGCATCGCGCGCGTCACCCGCAAGGGCGGCCATGCGCTGATCGTGGTGCCCTCCATCGAGTCGGACCGCATGGTGGAGCGCGTCGCCTATGGCACCTCGCTGGCGCAGGCCAAGGCGGAGGCGCCGGGCGGATTGGTGGACCGGGGCGGCGCACGGCAGAAGCATTTCGCGCGCGATGAACTGCACGAGATCCTGGGTCGCCACGGGTTCCGCGTCAGCAAGCTGCAGCGCGTAACGTATCCCTGGCAGAAGGAAGGCCTGCGCAAGCCGCGCGGCGCCGGCACGCGCCTGCCGTGGGATTGGCTGGTGCTGGCGGAGCGGGTTTAGAGTTCGTCGGGTTCGGTTTGAATCACGTCTGTCATCCCGGCCAAGCGATGCGTCAGCATCGCGCTGAGCCGGGACCCATTGTGCAAGCGTCTGGATGGGTCCCGGCTCTCGCTCCGCTCGGCCGGGACGACATTCTTGCGTAGGCTGCAAAGAGCATCGCGCACCATGGCCGCAGACCCGCCACCTTCCACTCGACTCAAGGCCCCTACCGCCCAATCCGTCCCGTCACCGGCATCGAGCTCGTCAGGCCGCCATCGACCGCGATGTGCTGGCCGTTGACGTAGCTCGCCTCGTCGCTCGCAAGAAACAGCGCCAGCGCCGCGATTTCTTCCGGATGGCCGTAGCGCTTGAGCGGATTGAGCTGGCCGATGCGGTCCTTCGTCCCGCGCTGCTCGGCATAGTCGAAGATCGGCTTGGTCATGCCGGTCTCGATGATGCCGGGACAGATCGCATTCACCCGCACATTGGTGCCGGCCAGGTAATTCGCCGCCGTGGTGGCGAGATTGATCACGCCCGCCTTGGACGCACTGTAGGGTCCGCCGCCCGCGCCCGAACGGATGCCCGCCACCGAGGCGGTGCAGACGATGGAGCCCTTCTTGTTCGGGATCATCACCCGCGCCGCGTGCTTGATCGCGAGGAAGACGCCGATCAGGTTGACGTCCAGCACCTGGCGCCAATGCTCCGCCGTCAGCTCGAAGAACGGCGGCTGGCCGCCGCCGGAGATACCCGCATTGGCATAGATCGCGTCGAGCTTGCCGTATTCCTTGACCGCGGCGTCGACGAAGCCGGCCACATCCTCTTCCTGCGAGACGTCGGCGGTGAGCGCCAGCGCGCGGCCGCCCGCATCCTTGATCGCCTGCACGGTCTCCGCCACGCCCTCGGCACGGTCCACCGCGACCACCGCGGCGCCCTCCGCCGCGAACAGCTTGGCGCTGGCGCGGCCGATGCCGCTGGCCGCGCCCGTGACGATGGCGACCTTGTCCTTCAAGCGATCCATGACGTTCTCCCGATGTCTTCTGGCGACGAGCATAGGGGCGATTTGGCGGGGCGCAAAGCGTGTGCGAAACTGCCGGCGGATATCAATCGAACCGGCCATGGCAGCGCGTCAGGCCGTCCTCGGCATCGACCGGGGCGGCTTTCATTTCGGCGTCACGAAGATCTTCGAGAACGTGTCGTTCCTGCTGGACGACGCGCGCACCGCGCTGGTCGGCGAAAATGGCGCCGGCAAATCCACACTGCTCAAATGCCTCGCCGGCGAGCTCGAACTGTCGAACGGGACGATCGTGCGCAGCCGCGGCCTGCGAGTCGGCATCGTGCCGCAGGAGATTCCCGAGGCGCTGGCCGACATGCCGGTGCGCGCGATGCTGGAGCACGCCCTGCCCGCCGATTCGCGCGACGATCTTTGGAAGATCGACGTCCTGCTCGACGAACTGCGCATCCCGTCCGAGATCGCGGAGAAGACGTTCGGGCAATTGTCCGGCGGCTGGCAGCGGCTGCTGCTGATCGCCGCCGCCAAGCTCGGCGAGCCGGATATCGTGATCCTCGACGAGCCGACCAACCATCTCGACCTCGAGAACATCAACAAGCTCGAGCGCTGGCTGGAAGACGACCGCATGCCGATGCTGATCGTCAGCCACGACCGCGAATTCCTCGGCCGCACCACGGCGCGCACGATCTTCCTGCGCAAGGACGGCGCGCATGCCTTCAAGGCGCCCTTTGCCGCGGCGCGCGAGGAGCTGCTGCAGCGCGATGCCACCGCCGCCAAGCAGCGCAAGCTGGAAGAGCGCGAGGTGACGCGGCTGGAGAAAGTAGCGGCGCGCTACAAGGCCTGGGGCGTGCTCAACTCGAAATTCCACAAGAAGCAGCGCGCCACCGAAAAGCGCATCGCGCGCATCGAAGACGGCGCGACCGAGGTCTACCGGCCCAAGAACCGCAAGCTGGAGCTCAACGACGAGGCGATCGACGCCAAGGTCGCGCTGCGGCTCTCGAACCTGGCGGTCAAGACGCCGGACGGCGCGCGCACCCTGGTCACCATCGACCGCCTGGTGGTCGCGGCGGGCGAGCGCGTCGCGCTCTTGGGGCCGAACGGCTCGGGAAAATCGACGCTTCTGACCGTGCTGGCGCGCGCCTATGACCCGGCGCAGGAGCATTACGACGGCCGCGCCCCGGTGCGCTTCAACCCGGCGACCAATCTCGTCTATTTCGACCAGCGCATGGCGGACCTGCCGCTGGACATGACGCTGGCGCAATACATCGCGCAGGTGAAGACCGTGAACAACGCCCAGGCGGTCGCGGTGCTGGCCAAGGCGGGCTTCGCCTTCGAGCGGATGGATTCGGCGATCGGCAGCCTCAGCTATGGCGAGCAGTCACGGCTGGTCTTTCTGCGCATGAAGCTGCTCAAGCCGAACTTCTATATGCTGGACGAGCCGACCAACCATCTCGACATCGAGGGGCAGGAAGACCTCGAGGCGCAGCTTGAAGAATCGGACGTCTCCTGCATCTTCGTGAGCCATGACCGCTATTTCACCCGCACCGCCGCAACGCGGTTCCTCGAGATCCGCAAAGGGCGTCTGGTGGATGTGGAGAATGCGGATGAGTTCTTTGATGCGCAATCGGATTGAAACAACTTGTCATCCCCGGCCGAGCGATGCGACGGAATCGCGAGGGGAAGGGGACCCAGGTGGCAAACATCGCCACGCTATTTCCTACCTGGGTCCCCTTTCCTTCGCGCGCTGCGCGCGCTCAGCCGGGGATGACAGCGAGAAGGACTATCCATGAACCTCGCCAAGCCCCGCGTCGATATCGGGCTCAACACCAACCGGCTGGAGGAGATGCTCGCCTTCTGGCAGGGACGGATGGGCGTGCCGTTCGATCATGTCCTGCCGATCCGCAAGGGGCAGAAGCAGCACCGTCACGATCTGTCGGGCTCCGTCCTCAAGATCAACCACTTCGCCGATCCTCTGCCCGAGGTGCCGCGGGCGGGCTACGCGGAGGTCCTCATCGCGCGCGCCGGCCTGCCGGACATCCAGCTGTTCACCGACCCGGAGGGCACGACCGTCACGCTCGTGCCGCCGGGCACGCTCGGCATCGAGCAGATCGGCATCAAGCTCAAGGTGCGCGATCTCGAAGCGCACAAGCGGTTCTATCGCGAAGCGCTCGGCCTCACCGAGATCGCGCACGGCCATGGCGCGGCCTTCCGCGCCGGCGAGACTGCGATCCTGCTCGAGGAGTCCGACGACGCGCCGGCCGATGCGGCGTTCCAGGGCGCGGGCTTCCGCTACATCACCTTCCAGGTGTTCAGATGCGACGAAGAGCACGCCCGCATCCTCGCGCATGGCGGGCGCGAGGCGCTGGCGCCGACGACGCTGGGCACCACGGCCCGGATCTCCATGGTGCGCGATCCGGACGGCAACTGGATCGAGATCTCCCAGCGCGCCACGCTCACCGGCTCGCTGGAGTAGCGCGCGTCCCTTTGCTACAAGGCCTGCATGACGCTGGAGCCCATCTCGACCTTCGAATTCGACCGCTGGACCGGGCCGTTCGGCGACGCCGAGCGCGCCGCGGCGCAGGATGCGCTGGAGAGCGGCCAGGTGCTCTATTTCCCCCATCTGCCCTTCGTCGTCGGCAACAGCGAGAACACGCTGCTGACCGACGCGCTGTCGAATGGGCGGCAGAAGAACATCAGCCGCGATCCCGATGGCCGCATCCAGGGCGATTCCGCCGCGCCCGAAACGGCGGCGCAGCTCTCGGCGATGATGGGGCGCTTCGCCGAGCAGGCCCGCGCATTGGTGCTGGGGCTTTTCCCCGGCTATGCCGCGACCATCGCGCAGGCCCGCACGAGCTATCGACCCGTCGAGATCGCCGGGCGCAGCGCCAGCCCGCGCAACGACGACAAGCGGCTGCACGTCGACGCCTTCCCGTCGCGGCCGCAGCGCGGCAGCCGCATCCTGCGGGTGTTCTCCAACATCCACCCGATGGGCGGGCGCCGCGTCTGGCATGTCGGCGAGCCGTTCGAAGACGTCGCGAAGCGATACGCCGCCAAGGCGCGCAAGCCCCTGCCCCTCGAACCCTGGCTGTTCGAGGCCCTCGGCGTCACGCGCGGCCGGCGCAGCGCCTATGATTATCTGATGCTCGGCCTGCATGACGGCGCCAAGCTCGATACCGGCTACCAGGCCAATGCGCCGCAGGTGGCGTTCGCCTTTCCCGCCGGCACGAGCTGGATGTGCTTCACCGACCAGGCGATGCATGCCGCACGCAGCGGCCAGTTCGCGCTGGAGCAGACCTTCCACCTGCCGGTGGCCGCGCTCGCCTATCCCGAGCGCTCGCCGCTCAAGATCCTCGAACGGATGACCGGGCAGGCGCTGGTCTGACGCCGCCGCCCGGACGGGGATGCCGCGGGTGTAAGCAGCGCCTGCACGGCAACGGTCATAAAAGTTTCGCGCCACCAGCTTAGATCGGCCACGCACTTTGCGGGGACGAGACCATGACGGACGCGACGGCTTCGACATTCCAAGGCGCAGGCAAGCCGAAGTTCGACCACAAGACCGGGCCGGTCACCGTGATCGTCTTCTTCTGCCTGCTGGCGGCGGGCATCGGCTACGGAATCCACGGGCTGCTCGACGACATCCGGAGCGTCCACGAGCCGCTCGCGCTGGGCGTGTTCGCGCTGTTGGGCCTGGCGCTGCTGATCGCCCTGGGCTTCGAATTCGTCAACGGCTTCCACGACACCGCCAATGCCGTCGCCACCGTGATCTATACGCATTCGATGGCGCCGGTGGTGGCGGTCATCTGGTCCGGCGTCTTCAACTTCCTCGGCGTCATGGTCTCCACCGGCGCGGTCGCCTACGGCATCATCACGCTGCTGCCTGTCGAGCTGATCCTACAGGTCGGCAGCAGCGCGGGCTATGCGATGATCTTCGCGCTGCTGATCGCCGCGATCACCTGGAACCTCGCGACCTGGGCGCTCGGCATCCCGAACAGCTCCAGCCACGCGTTGATCGGCTCGATCATGGGCGTGGGCCTGGCGAATCAGCTGATGGCCAAGGCCGGCCAGGGCACCTCCGGTGTCGACTGGAACCAGGCCCTCAATGTCGGCGAAGCCCTGCTGTTCAGCCCGCTGATGGGTTTCGTGTTCTCCGCGCTGCTGCTGCTGGTGATGAAGTTCCTGGTGCGCTCCCCCAAGCTCTACGAGGAGCCCAAGAGCGATGCGCCGCCGCCCTGGTGGATCCGCGGCCTGCTCATCCTGACCTGCACCGGCGTGTCCTTCGCGCATGGCGGCAATGACGGGCAGAAGGGCATGGGCCTGATCATGCTCATCCTGATCGGCGCGGCGCCGACCGCCTATGCGCTCAACCGCACCATGCCGGACGAAGCAGCGCCCGCCTTCGTGCAATCGGCCGTCGCGGCGCAAGGCGTGTTCGCGGCGCATGCCGCCGGGCAGGCGGCGGTCTCGCCGGCGGCCGCACGCGGCGTCGTGGGCACCGCACTGCGCGAAAAGACGGTCAACCGCCCCGACGTCTATGCGGCGCTCGCCAGCCTGTCCGGCGACATCGCGAAGAATGTCAGGACTTATGGCTCCATCTCGCATGTCCCGGCCGCCGCCACGCCGAACCTGCGCAACGACATGTACCTGACGGGCGACGCCGTGCGCCTTCTGCCGAAAGAGGGCGCGAAGTTCTCGGACAAGGAGAGCGCGACGCTCAAGACCTATACCGACGGGCTGCAGAAGGGCACGCGCTTCATCCCGCTCTGGGTGAAGGTTTGCGTCGCCATCGCGCTGGGGCTGGGCACCATGGTCGGCTGGAAGCGGATCGTCGTGACGGTCGGCGAGCGCATCGGCAAGACCCATCTGACCTACGCACAGGGCGCCTCGGCCGAGCTGGTCGCGGCGCTGACCATCGGCGCGGCGGAGGTCTACGGCCTGCCGGTCTCGACGACCCATATCCTGTCGAGCGGCGTCGCAGGGACGATGGCCGCGAACGGTTCCGGCCTGCAATGGAGCACCATCCGCTCGATCGCCGCCGCCTGGGTGCTGACGCTTCCCGCCGCGATGGCGATCGCGGGCGGGCTGTATTACGTCCTGCGCATGGTCGTATGAGGCTGGCCAAGGCGGCGGGACACCTGTCCCCGCCGCCGGTCCCGGCCGGCATCCATGGGCGGAGACGTCGAGCTGCCCCTTAAAGTTCCCAAGACTTGGTAATGGCAATCTGCGGGCCGGGGTCGCGCCAAATCGCTTGATCCGGCCATGCCGAGCTCACCGGCACGGCGCCCGCCGTCGCCTTGTGCGCATTCCGCGGGTATAGCATGGTCTCTGCAGTGCGCCCTCGCTAGAGTTTTCACCGGACATGAGCACCGCCCACGACGCCACGGCCGCCGATGCGCGCGCCCGCTTCCGCATGGAGCGCAAGCCGCGCCTGCTGCGGCTCGTCGCGGAAGGCGAGTGGACGACCAAGGATGCGGCCAAACTCGACAGCCAGCTCAAGAGCATCGAGCTGGGCGACGCGGTGGACGCCGAGATCGACGGATCGGCGCTGGCCCGCATCGACAGCGCCGGCGCCTGGCTGCTGGTGCGCACCAAGCGGGAATGGGAGAAGCGCGGCAAGCGTGTCGGCCCGATCAGCCTGCCGGCGGTCTATGCCACCCTGCTCCACACGGTGGAGAACGAACACACCGCGCCGCCGGTCGTCATCGACGACCGCCACACCCTGGAGGCGTTCGTCACCCGTGTCGGCAAGGCGACGATCCACGGCCTGCAACAGGGCGTCGGCATCCTGGGCTATATCGGCCGCGTCACCGTCGAGACGACGGAAGCGATCTACCATCCGCGCGGCAATCTGCGCATCGCGGCGCTGGTGCACCAGGTGGAAGAGACCGGCATCAACGCGCTGCCCATCGTCGGCCTGCTGTCCTTCCTGATCGGCATCGTGCTCGCCTATCAGGGCGCCGACCAGCTCAAGCGCTTCGGCGCCGAGGTCTTCACCATCAACCTGCTCGGCGTCGGCCTGCTGCGCGAGCTCGGCGGCCTCGTCACCGCCATCATCGTCGCGGGCCGCTCGGGCTCGGCCTTCACCGCACAGATCGGCACGATGCGGGTCAATGAAGAGATCGACGCGATGCAGACCATCGGCATCAACACGGTCGACGCACTGGTGCTGCCGCGGGTTCTCGGCCTGGTCATCGCCCTGCCCTTCCTCACCTTCTATGCCGACATCATGGGTCTGCTGGGCGGCGCGGTGATGTGCTATTTCGACCTCGGCATCACCATCCCGGTGTTCATGCGCCAGCTGCAGGAAGCCATCAGCGTCAACACCTTCATGGTCGGCATGATCAAGGCGCCGGTGTTCGCCTTCATCATCGGCCTGGTCGGCTGCTTCGAGGGCCTGCAGGTCGAGCGCAACGCCGCCAGCGTGGGCAAGCTCACGACCCGCTCGGTGGTCGAATCCATCTTCCTCGTGATCGTGCTCGACGCCGGGTTCTCGATCATGTTCTCCATCATAGGGATCTGAGCGTGGCGGAGGGACAGGACAAGGACGTCGTCATCAAGGTGCGGGGGCTGGTCAACGGCTTCGGCACCCAGGTGCTGCACGACCATCTCGACCTCGACGTCTATCGCGGCGAGGTCCTCGGCGTGGTCGGCGGCTCGGGCACCGGCAAGTCGGTGCTGCTGCGCTCGATCATCGGCCTCAACCAAATCCAGTCGGGCACCATCGAGGTGTTCGGCCGCGACACCTCCAACCTCTCGGAGGCGCAGTGGCGCGAGATCGAGCAGCATTGGGGCGTGCTGTTCCAGGAAGGCGCGCTGTTCTCCTCCCAGACCATCGCGGAGAACATCCAGGTCCCTTTGCGCGAATACACCGACATGTCGCAGGAGCTGATGAACGAGATCGCCTCGATGAAGCTCTCGATGGTCGGCCTGGCCGAGGATGCGGCGGCGAAGCATCCCTCCGAGCTGTCGGGCGGCATGAAGAAGCGCGCCGGTCTGGCGCGCGCCCTGGCGCTCGACCCCGACATCGTGTTCCTCGACGAGCCGACCGCGGGGCTCGACCCGATCTCGGCCAACATGTTCGACGAGCTGGTCAAGGACCTGCAGAAGAGCCTCAAGCTCACCGTCTTCATGGTGACCCACGACCTCGACACGCTGCGCGCGACCACCGATCGCATCGCCGTGCTGGTCGACAAGAAGATCGTGGTGGGGACGATCGACGAATTGCGCCGCAATCCGCATCCGTGGATTCAGGAGTATTTTTCCGGCCCGCGCGGACGCGCCGCGGCCTAGGGGGATTTTAGCGAATGGAAACCAAAGCCAATTACGTCGCCGTCGGTGCCTTCGTCCTCGCCTGCATGCTGGCGCTGGTCGTCACGGTGCTGTGGCTGGCCGGCGTGCAGTACAGCCAGGAATATGTCTACTACACGACCAAGTTCAGCGGCTCGGTCAGCGGGCTCGGCAAGGGCACGGTCGTGCGCTACAACGGCATCGAGGTCGGCCGCGTCGACAGCCTCGACTTCGCGCCCAACGATCCTTCCAGCGTCATCGCGACCCTTCAGGTGCGGCCGGACCTGTCGATCTACAGCGACGCCACGGCTTCCATCGCCAGCCAGGGCCTGACCGGCGGCTCCTATATCGAGATCATCGGCGGCAAGCTGCGCGACGAGCAGGACAAGCTGCCCAAGACCACGGCCAAGCCCTATCCCGAGATCAAGTCGCGCCAATCGACCCTGGCGCTGCTGGAACAGACCGCGCCGCAGGTCGTCGACAAGCTCAACAAGATCGCGGACAAGCTGAACCTCGTGCTGGACGACAAGAACCGCGCCGCCTTCGCGCATACGCTGGCCAATCTCGACACGCTCAGCACGACGCTGGCGTCGCACAAGGCCGATATCGACGCGACCTTCCGCAGCACCAACGAGGCGACCCACAACCTCGCGGTCGCCAGCCGCGACCTGCATCCCACGCTGGTCCAGGCGGATGCGACGCTCAAGAAGCTCGACAAGCTTTCCACCGACGCGGACGCGGTGGTGACGGGCGACGGCGTCGCGCAGCTTTCCGCGCTGCTGGCCGACGGACGGCGCCTGGTCACGAGCCTCACCAAGCTGTCCGACGAACTCAACCGCGAGCCGACACGCGTGATCTTCGGCGACAGGCGCAAGGGATACACACCGAAATGACGACCTTCTCGCTCAACCGCCGCGCCCTGCTGGCGACCGGCCTCGCCTCCGTCGCGCTGTCGGCGTGCAGCGGCTTGATCGGCCCGCCCGATCCGGGCCCGCTCTACCTGCTCAAGCCCGTGCCGCCGGCGCCGGGCGGCGGCCCGCGCGTGCCCTGGCAGCTTTCGGTCGTCCTTCCCGAAGCCGCCGACAGCCTGGATACCAGCCGCATCGCTCTCGTGCAGCCGAACAACCAGTGGGATTACTACGCGAACTCCTCGTGGCAGGACCGCATGCCCTTCCTCGTGCAGAGCGCCTTGATCGACGCCTTCGAGGCCAGCGGCCGCATCCCGGCGGTGGGCCGCGACACCGAAGGCCTCAAATCCGACTACCTGCTGGAGACCGACGTCCGCGATTTCGAAGCGGTCTATGCGCAGCAGGACGGCGTCCCGACGGCGACCGTGCGGATCGCGGCGAAGCTGATCGCGGCACACGGCCGCATCATCACGCAATCGCTGATCGCGCATAGCGAAGTCGCCGCCGCCGCGAATAGCGTGCCGGCCGTGGTCATGGCGTTCAACCAGGCGCTCGGCGCCACGCTGAGCCAGATCGTCGATTGGACGCTGGGCGCGCCGATACCGGCCCGGACCTAGATGACGCATCGGCGCGCAGGGAACTTTCCCCGGTCAAATCCCGTTAACTGTGGGATTTTGCACGGAGTTCCCGAATGCTTCGCTGGGCGTTTCTTTTCCTGATCATCGGGCTGGTCGCGGCCTTGCTCGGTTTCGGCGGCATAGCCGGCGCTTCCTTTGCCATCGCCAAGACGCTGTTCTACGTCTTCATGGTGATCTTCCTGGTGCTGCTCGTCCTCGGCCTCACGGTCGCGCGACGTGTGTCGGGAGAATAAATCCCGGTGAGCGACGTCTACCGCGTCGGGTTCGAGTTCTACCCCCCGGCCGAGCAGCCGAGCATCGCCGATGCCCGCTGGTCGCTGTCGGGGCTCGATCCTGCGGCGCGACTGCGTTCCGGTCACTTCGAAGCCTCCGACGGCCAGCAGGTGCCGTATCGCCTGTGGAAGGCGGAGAACGCCCGCGCCATGGTGCTCTTGCTGCACGGCGCCACCGATTATGCCGGCGCATTCGATGAGATCGGGCCGCTGTTCGCCGCGCGGGGATTCACGGCGCTCGCCATCGACCAGCGCGGCTTCGGTGCCACCGCCACGCGAGGACTGTGGTGCGGCAAGAACCGCATGATCCGCGATGCGATCGAGGCGGTGCTGTTCCTGCGCAAGCGCTACGGCGATGCCCTGCCGGTCTTCATCGTCGGCGAGAGCATGGGTGCGGCGCTGGCGGTGCATGCGGCGTCGCGCGCGCCAGACCTCGATCTCGCCGGCATCGTGCTGGCGGCGCCGGGCGCGATCAGCGGCGCCTGGCGCCGCCTGTTCGGCTCGGCGCTGACGCGTGTGCTGCGCTTTTTCCTGCCCAATGCCGGCATCCGGATCGAGCGGCTGTCCGCCTGGGAATTCACCCCGGCCTCCGCCATCCGACTGCTGAGCGACCCGATGGTGCTGCGCCGCGTGCGGCCGGCGCAGCTGTTCGGTCTCTTCAAGCTGTCGCGCAGCGCGGTGGACGAGGCCGGACATGTCCGCATCCCCTCCCTCACCATGATCGGCGGCAAGGAAGATCTGCTGCGCGAGGCGTGCATCGCGCGGCTGCATCACGGCCTTTCGGGCGAAAAAGACTGGGCCCGCTTCAGGAACGGCCCCCATTTGCTGCTTCACTGGAAGCGGCGGGACCGCGTACTCGGCAAAGTGTTTTCCTGGCTCGACGGCCGGCTGGCGCGCGCCCGTTAGCCGTATAAGGTCGTGGGACGCCTTCGAGGGGGAATCGATGCGAATTCTATCGGGCGCCGTGACGGCGGTCTTGTTGTGCGCCACGCCGGCGTTGGCCCAGTGCGACCTCCATGCCGCGGATGCCGCCGCCGCGGGCGCGGGATGCGCCCGTGCCTGGATGGACGCCAATCTCCGGCTCAACGACATCGTCACGGTGGGGACGCATAACAGCTACAAGGCGGCGATCCCGCCCAAGATCATGGCTCTGATCCGGATGGGGGCGCCGCGCGTCGCTCCGGGTCTCGACTATTCGCACCTGCCGTTGACGGATCAGCTGAACGACGGCGCGCGCGCGATCGAGATCGACGTCGTCTACGATCCGAAAGGCGGTCTCTACGCCCATCCGGCCGGGGCCGCGATGACCGGCGAGACGATGCCGGACAGCTTCGCCGCGACGATGGCGGAGCCCGGCTTCAAGGTGCTGCACATCCAGGATATCGATTTCCATGCCGTCTGCCTGACCTTCACCGCCTGCCTGCGGGAGCTCAAGGCATGGTCCGACGCGCATCCCGACCATGTGCCGATCCTCGTGACGCTCAACGCCAAGGACGATGCGATCTCGATGCCCGGCTCGGTGACCCCGCTGCCGTTCGACACGGCAGCGTTCGATGCCCTGGACGCGGAAGTGCTCTCGGTATTCCCGCGCGACGGGATCGTCACACCCGATGCGGTCCAGGGCGCGGCTCCGACCCTGCGCGATGCGATCCTCGCCAATGGCTGGCCGACGCTGGGCGCGACGCGCGGCAAGGTCCTGTTCGCGCTGGACGAGAGCGGCGACAAGATCAAGGCCTATATCGGCGGCCGCAAATCGCTCGAGGGCCGCGTGATGTTCGTCAACACGGACGAGGATTCGCCGGCCGCCGCCTATCTCACGCTGAACGAGACCGCCGACATTCCGCGCATCACGGCCGATGTGCGAAAGAACTTCCTGGTGCGCACCCGGGCCGATGCGGACACGGTGGAAGCGCGGGCCAACACCACCGAGCGGCGCGACAAGGCCCTCGCCTCCGGCGCGCAATATGTCTCGACGGATTACATGCAACCGGATTCGCGGCTCGGCCCCTATCTCGCGCGCATGCCGCAAGGCGTGGTCGCGGCCTGCAACCCGCAGCGCCGGCCCGAGCGCTGCGCCGGACTGCCGGTCGAAGCGGCCGTCAAGCCATGAGCGCGGCCATCTCCAGCGCGTTCGCCGTCGCGGCACCGAGCGCCGTGTTGTCGAAGATGCACCATACCTGGCCCGCGCGCGTCGCGCGCAATTGCTGCGCCAAGGCCCGGAGCCGCGCGGCGTCGTAGTCCGAATAATAGAGGCGCGGCGAGCCGTGCCATCGGTAATAGGCGATAGCCGCGTCGCCGCCGGGCCGCTCCGCGCCCGGCGCGCGCGCGGGATCGGCCGCCGCCCGGGCGACCGTCGCCGCAGCCAGCAAGCCGTCGGCCGCCGGCGTGAACCACGTCGCATGCCGCGGCTCGCAGACGACGGCGCCGTCGAAACGCTCCCGCAGCACGGCGAAGAAGGCCCGCGCCATCTGCGGATCGAATTTCAGGCTCGGCGGCAATTGCACCAGCAAGGGTCCGAGCTTGTCGCCCAAGGCGCCGCATTCATGCAGGAACACGTCAAGGAGGCCTTCCGCGTCGCTCAGGCGGCGCTCATGCGTGATGGTCTTGGGCAGCTTCACCGCAAACCGGAAGCCGTCCGGCACGGATTGGGCCCATCGCGCATAGGTTGCCGGCCGATGCGGGCGGTAGAAGGACGAGTTGATCTCGACCGCGTCCAGTCGCGTGGCATAGCGCGCCAGAAGGCTCGGGCCTTCGGCGAAGCGATCGCGCTGCGTACCGGGCAGGCTCCAGCCGGCCGTACCGATGAGAATCCTAGGTTTCGCGGAGGCGGACGACATCCCGTGCTAGCGCCCGCCAAATGCTTTCGTTCCAGGCGTTCTGCGCCGCCGGCGACGGCGACGGCAATATCCACAGCGCGGTCTCGCCGATCGTCGCGTCCTGTTTGCCCGCCTTGGCCCTCGGCCCGAGCAGGCGCCGTCCGCCCGCCAGACTCGTGAAGGCGAGGATTCTCGGCCTGGCCCGTCCGATGCGCGCGCGCAGGTCGTCGATCGCTTCGCGGCCCAGGCTGCCGGCCGGCAACTGGTGGTCCATGCCGCTGGCATGCTTGGCGATGTCGGTGAGACCGATGCCGAGTCCGGGCGAGAGCGGATATTCGTGCGGCGCATACAGCCGGGGCGTGAGGCCGACGGCATGGAGCGTGCGCCAGAATTTGTTCTGCGGATGGGCATAGTACTGCCCGCGCAGTGCCGACAGCCGTCCGGCCGCCGTGCCGCAGAATACCAAGGTCAGTCCGGGCGGCAGAACGTCGGGAAGGACCGGCGCTTCAGGCAACCTTGCGCATCGCCCGGCGGTAGGGCGTCAGGTCCCAGTTGGGATAGCGGATCTGCGCCCGCGCGAGCGTGGTCTCGGTCCAGAACGCATCGCCGGGCTTCTGCACGCCGAAGCAGGCGAGCTGTTCGGGCGTCGCGTGGTCGAAGATGTTCGCCCAGGGCTTCTGGTGATGGAACGCCCAGGCGGTGAACGCGACACTGTCGTCATGCGCCTTGCGGAAACAGGTCATCAGCGCATAGCGATGCGCATTCGGCGCCGTCAGATTGGTGCCGCGATGATAGATGTCGGTGCTGTAGGGCACGATGCTGCCGGCCGGCATGGCGCTGGAGCGGGCATAGCGCTGCAGCCCTTCCTGCAGCGCCGCCTGCGCCGCCGGCTCCTGGCTCAGCGAGGCTTCCGGGCCCGCGACCTTCAAGCTGTCGCCCCGCGTCACGTAGTTCATCGCGCCATGCGCGTCGGTGACGTCGCTGAAATAGCACAAGATGGTGACGGAGTTCTTCGTCACGTCCTCCGACGGCACGGTCAGCGTGTGATTCGAGAAGTCGGTGTGGAAGGGCTGGTCGTAATCGGCATCGCCGGTGAACTTCGCCCAGCTCTGGCACTGGTAGCAGTGCACGTCGTCGGTCCCGAGCGCCGCCTTGGCGAAGGCGATGAGCGCCGGGTGCACGCCGATCAGGTTCAGCGCCGGCGAGCAGTCGATCGGAACGGGTTGGATGTCCTTGAACTGGGACTTGTGGAAGCGACCGAGCTCGCCCGGGCGCTTCTTGTCCAGGACTTCGCCCTCGCCTTCGGGATGCGCGAAGACCGCCTCGAAGTCCGCCTGCACGGCGGCGACCTCCTCCGGCGTGAAGAAATTCGGGATCGGCGACGCGCCCTCTCGCCGCCAGGTGTCGATATGCTCCTGGGTGAAGCGCGCGTTCACGGTCAGCGCTTCTTCTGGCGCGTCTTGCGCGCGGCATAGCGCGCATCGCGCGCCGCCTTCTGCTCCGCGAGGAGCTGGACCAGCTTGTCGGCCTCGGCGCGCTTGGCCCGTTCAGCCTCTTCCGCCGCGAACCGCTCGGCCTCGAGCTTGGCGGCCTCCTCGGCAGCCTTGCGCTCGGCATCCTCGCGCAACGCCGCGGCCTTGGCCTCGGCTCGGGCCGCTTCGCGCGCCTCGCGCTCGTCGGCGATGCGCTTGCGTTCGGCTTGGCGGGCGGCGAATTCGGGATCGTTCTGCGGCGCCTTGGCGCGTGCCCGTTCCAGCAGCGCGGCCTTCGCCTTTGCCTGTTCCTGAAGTCTGTCGTTGAAGCCCTTTTCCTTGAAACCGCGCATGCCGTTCAACCTGTCATCCTTTTCGCCGGGAGAAGACCGGAAACTATGCCAAAACCGCCGATTTTCAAGCCCGGAATTGCCGTGCAGTTGCCGCAAAATGTGACATAAGGCGGCCATGGCACCTCCTTTGCTTCTCCTGCAAGACATCCATGTGACGTTCGGCAACACCCATCTGCTGGACGGCGCGGAACTATCCGTCGCGGCGGGCGAACGGCTGTGTCTTGTGGGCCGCAACGGCTCGGGAAAATCGACGCTGCTGAAAGTGGCCGCGGGGCTCATGGAAGCCGATGACGGCACCCGTTTCGCCCAGCCGGGCGCCACCATCCGCTATTTGGCGCAGGAGCCGAGCCTGGCCGGCTATGCCGACACCCACGCCTATGTCGAGGCCGGCCTCATGCCCGGCGACGACCCGGCGCGGGCGTATTACCTCCTCGGCAAGCTCGGCCTGAGCGGCGCGGAGACGCCCGATACGCTGTCCGGCGGCGAGGCGCGCCGCGCGGCGCTGGCCCGCACGCTGGCGCCGCGGCCCGACATCCTGCTGCTGGACGAGCCGACCAACCATCTCGACCTGCCCGCCATCGAGTGGCTGGAGGGTGAGCTGACGGCGCTCAAATCCGCGCTTGTCCTGATCAGCCACGACCGCCGCTTCCTGGAGACCCTGTCGCGCGCCACGGTCTGGCTCGACCGCGGCACGACGCGTCGGCTGGAAAAGAGCTTCGCGCATTTCGAGCCCTGGCGCGACGAGGTGCTGGCGCAGGAAGAGATCGAGCGCCACAAGCTCGACCGCAAGATCGCCATGGAAGAAGACTGGGTGCGCTATGGCGTGAGCGCCCGGCGCAAGCGCAACCAGGGCCGCCTCGCCAAGCTGCGCGGCCTGCGCACCGGGCGGCGCGAGCAGCTCGACGTCACCGGCAGCGTCAAGATGACAGTGACCGAGAGCGAGGAAGGCGGCACCCGCGTCATCGATGCCAAGCGGATCTTCAAGAGCTGGGGCGACAACCCCGTCGTGAACGACGTCTCGCTGCGCGTCCATCGCGGCGAGCGGGTCGCCATCGTGGGCCCGAACGGCGCGGGCAAGACGACGCTGGTGAACCTCCTGACCGGCCGGCTCGAGCCCGATGCGGGCAATGTGAAGATCGGCGTGAACGTGAAGATGGCGCGGCTCGACCAGACCCGCGTCCTGCTGGAGCCCGACGACACGCTGGCCAGCGTGCTGACCGGTGGGCGCGGCGACTATATCGAGGTCGGCGGCGAGCCGCGGCACGTCGTCAGCTACATGAAGGATTTCCTCTTCACCGCCGACCAGGCGCGCTCGCCGGTGAAGGTCCTGTCGGGCGGCGAGCGGGCGCGGCTGCTGCTCGCCAAGGTGCTGGCGCAGCCCTCGAACCTGCTGGTGCTGGACGAGCCGACCAACGACCTCGATCTCGAGACCCTCGACCTGCTGGAGGAGATGATCGACGAATATCCCGGCACGGCGCTGTTGGTGAGCCACGACCGCGATTTCCTCGACCGCGTCGCGACCTCGATCCTCATGGCGGAGGGCGACGGCCGCTTCGTCCAATATGCCGGCGGCTACACCGACATGCTGGCGCAGCGCGGCAAGGGCGTGGAGGCGAAGGTCGACGGCGCGGCGAAGGCCGCAAAGCCGTCCGGCGGGCGTGAGCGCGTGCGCGAGGCGCCGAAGCGCAAGATGAATTTCTCCGACAAGCACGACCTGGAGAAATTGCCGGGCCGTCTCGCCGCGCTGGAAAAACAGATCGCCGAGCTGCAGGCGCAGCTCGCCGCGCCGAATCTCTACACGCGCGACGCCAGGAAATTCGCGGCCCTGTCGCAGGACCTCGCCGAGACGCAGCATGCGCATGCCGCCGGCGAGGAGCGCTGGCTGGAGCTCGAGATGCTGCGCGAAGAAATCGAGCGGGGCTGAAAGCCCGCACGGCGGTGCGCCTCGCGAACATCCCCACATGAGCGGAGCCTTTGCGCTCTTGACGCAACTCCGGCGCAGGGATCGTCCGGCGCACGGCGCGGAAGAGGTTCCGTGAAAATCGATTTCGGCGAAAAGGCGATGGACATCGGAACGCCTGCATTCAACTTCATGCGCACGTGCCGGCCAAAGCCGTCCTCGACTATCTCGTCGGACGGCGGGATGTGGATCGCGACCGGATCGCGTTGTTCGGCCCATCCCTCGGATCGCTCCTCGCGGTGCGTCCTCTATGGCGAAGCGGAAGCGGCGCAGAGCGACGAGCGGGTGGCCCTGAGCGCCTTGCGCTTTCTGAGCAAGCTCACCGCGCCGCTCTCGCTGCAGCTCTTCGGATCCGACGAGGGCTGGGCGGCGACGCATTGCCCGCTCTTTCTCCATGCGCTCATCCTGCTGGCGGACCCGAAGCGGCCCTGGCCGCAGGACTTCGCCGGGGAACTCACCCATACGATGCTGAACGGCATAGCGGCGACGCAGCCGGCGCGACGGCCCCGGTCGCGCAAGGCGGAACGTGCCGGGATGTGAGAGTGGCGGACAGGGTGAGATTCGAACTCACGAAACCCGTAAAGGTTCTCCGCATTTCGAGTGCGGTGCCATCAACCACTCGACCACCTGTCCGCGGAACGCGCTCAAATACTTAAGATGGGGCGGGAGTGCAAGCCACCCCTGTTGCTCCCGGTCGCGGCTCCGGGCCTGTCTCCAGCCTGCTGGGGCAATGGCGCCCCGAGCAACGGCAATCGCTTCCGGAGACTTGGGGATATCATGCAACGGCGCGCGTCGGTCGCCCTCGCGGGCCGCGTTGAAGGCGCGCGCGACCGGGAGATGATGCAGGAAGTGCGCAGCGGACGGCGTCGCGGCTCGCGGGTCCTTCGCCATGTCGTCGAAACGGCGCAGCGCAAGCGCGTCGTCCGCGAAGGGGAAGCGCTGCGGGCAGCCTAGCAGGCCGGCCTGCCTTGCGACAGTTCAGTCGCCCGCCAACACACGAACATCGGCGCGTGCGTTCGGCGCCAGGAGCGGCGCAATGCGCCGGAGCACGGCCTCCATCTCCTGTGCGAAGCCATAGGGCGCATTGATGACGATCAGGCCCGTGGCGGACAGCTTTTCGGCATCGCGCAGGCCGAGATCCAGGTCGACGCGCAGCACCTTCTTGGCGCCGCTCGCCAGGATCTCGCCGCAGAAGGCATTCGCCTCCGCCGCCGATTTGATCGGAAACCAGAGGAGATAGATGCCCGTCGCGAACCGCCTGAGCGCTGCCGTCAGCGCCTGCGCCTGCGCCGCGAACTCGTCCGGCGCCTCGAAAGGCGGATCGATCAGCACCAGCCCGCGCCGTTCGGGCGGCGGCAGCAGCGCCGGCAGCCGCAAATAGCCGTCACCCTCCTCCGCCCGCGCGTTGCGCAGTCCGGCCAGCGCCGCCTTCAGCAGCGCCGCCTCCGCAGGCTGTTTCTCGATCGCCACGAGGCGGTCTTGCGGCCGTAGCAGTGCCGCCGCGAGCAATGGCGACCCGGGATAGCTCGATCCACCGCGCGCCAGACGCAGATATTCGCCCAGCGCTCCGTCTGCCTCCACCGCGCCGAGCCTGCCGATTCCATCGGCCGCCTCCGACGTGCGCGAGGCTTCCGCGCCCGTGAGATCATAGCGCCCGCGCCCGGCATGGGTGTCGATCACCGCGAAGGGCGCATCCTTCCTGCGCAGATGCAAAAGAATCGCGACCAGCGCCAGATGCTTCACGACATCGGCGAAATTCCCGGCATGGAAGGCGTGACGGTAGTTCATTGCAAGGCTGGCCGTTCCTAACCCGTGCTCGCATACAGTGTCGGACCGCGCCGCGGCGCGGCTCACTCGCAGAAGACGCGGACCTTCGCCTTGTCGTTGTCGACGTCGACCGTGAGGTCGCGCAGCTGTTCGACGATCTCCTCGAGGCTTTCCGGCGTCAGCTTGCCGATATCGATCTCGATGCCTTCCTTCTTCAGGGCCGCGTTGACCTCATCGCGCGCCCGCGGCGGGATGATCGAGGTGAGCTTCACGCCGGCGCGCAGCAGCTGCATCGGCACGCGGATATTCACCTTGGTCGCACCGTCATGCGCATCCGCGGCGTCGACCATGACGCGCAGATATTTGAGCCGATCGCCGCGGCGCGGCTCGCTTGCGGGACCGGGCGCGGCCGGTTCGCGCTCCACGGCGCTCAACAGACGCTCCGCCTCGTCGGCGGTGATCTTGCCGGACGCCAGCATATCCAGGATCTGGCGGCGGTTCTCGCTCATGGCTGTGCCCTTTCAATAGACATGGATGAAGACGGCGGCGTCGGGGCTATCGACCTCGAGATGCATGCCGCCGAGGCTGCCGAGTACCGCGAAGAACGCCCCCAGCGTCTTGAATGGCGCGATGTCCATCACCGCGCAGATCACGAAATAGACCGGCAGCAACACCAGGATGAAGGGCAACAGCAGCAGCCAGATCAGGAACAGCGGCACCCACAGCCGGATGCCGCGCCGCGCGCGGCTGGGCTGGATATGCACGACGGCCAGCATGGGCGGCAGCAAGGTCATGAGCGTCCCTCCAGGGCCTTGATGGCATCGGCGGCGCTGATCTCGCCGCGGGCGAGGCGGTCCAGCACTTCGCTGCGGCCCGGCGCCGGATCGGTGTCGATGAATTCGAGCATCCCCGCGATGCGGTTCAGCCGCGCCTTGATGGTCGGGTAGCTGACGCCGAACACGCTCTCCATCTCCTTGATGGAGCCGTGGCTCTTCACGAAAGCGGCGATGAAGATCTGGTCGTCCATCGGCAGCCGCGCGAGCTGCGGCAGCTCGAAGGCGCCTTCGACGGCGATGTCGCGATCGGCAAGCCGGACCCGCTCCACGACCAGCGGCGCACCCTGGGTCAGGGCGGTGAGGTCTTGCCAGTCTTTGGCCTTGGGCATGGGCAGACGCGCCGGAACACGGGCGGTATATTGATCAATAAAATTGATATTTCAAGTCAGAAAAATTGAATTTCTCAACTATCTGCTTCACTGGAGACTTCCTGCGTCCCTACGCGTCCGCCGGAACATCCTCGCCTCGGCCCATCTCCATCAGGACCTCGACCGTCTCGGCGACGTCGGCCCACATCGCGGCGCGGTCGGGGTCGCCGTTGTTGAGATTGTCTTCGGCCAAGTGCAGCGCGATCGCATGGGCGTCGTCCGGAAAGCCCTGGATCAGCAAATCGGCGGTCGCCCGCACGCTCATCGTGGTCGCCATTTCCGGGGTACTCCACAAATCATTTACGTCAAACCGGTCCCCGGGGCCGGTCGTGCGTTCGTGATACAGGCAAACTCGCCCAGGCAGCATGCAACCCGCGAACGTGGTTAAGGCCGCCGCCGGCTATTTCGAGATCTCCTCCAGCGTCAGGTCCTTCACCTTGGGGCCGAAGATCCCGATCGCGGCGATCACCACCGCCATGCTCGCGGCGATCAGCGTGAAGACCCCCGCGACGCCGAAATCGCGCAGCACGAACGCGATCACGAAGGCGCTGAACACCGTCGACAGCCGGCTCCAGGAATAGACGAAGCCCACCGCGAGGGCGCGGATGCGGGTCGGGTAGAGCTCCGCCTGATAGGCGTGGAAGGAGAACGACATGATGTTGTTCGACAGCGTCACCAGTGCGCCGAACAGGATCAGCGGCGCCGCATCGCGCATCTGTCCGAAGGCCAGCCCGAACACCGCGACGCAGGCGGCGGCACCCACGATCGCCCATTTGCGCTCGATCCGGTCGGTGAACAGCACCGCCAGCAGCGGCCCGACCGGCGCGGCCAGCGCGATGAAGAACGTGTAGCCGAGACTCTTGGTCACCCCGATCCCCTGCCCGATCAGGAAGCTCGGCACCCAATTGTTGAAGCCGTAGAACCCGACCGTCTGGAACAGGTTGAAGACGATGAGCATCAGCGTGCGCGCCAGATAGGGCGCGCGCCATATCTCGGCGAAGCCGCCCTGCAGCGTTTCGACCGGCTGCGCGATCGCGAGCGGCAACGGCCCGCTCTCGACCGCCGCTTGGGCCTCGAACGCCGCCACGATGCGGTCCGCCTCCGCGTTGCGGCCATGCTGCGCCAGCCAGCGCGGGCTCTCGGGCACGGCGAGGCGGATGACCCACACGACCAGCGCGCCGGCCGAGCCGGCCAGCACCACCCAGCGCCAGCCGTCGATCCCCAGCGGCGCGATGGGAACAAGCAGCCAGGCGAGCAGCGCGACCACGGGGATCGCGGCGAACTGCACCACCTGGTTGAAGGCGAAGGCACGGCCGCGGACATGGCGCGGCACCAGCTCGGCGATATAGGCGTCGATGGTGACGAGCTCCACGCCGATGCCGATGCCGGCGATGAAGCGCCACAGGTCGAGGCCGAACGCCGTGGTCTGAAACGCCATCACCGCCGCGGCGACGGTGTACCAGAGCAGCGAGAACGTGAAGATGCTGCGCCGCCCGAAGCGGTCGGCGACGAAGCCGAACAGCGCGGTCCCGACGAACAGGCCGGCGAAGAAGGCGGCGACGAATCCGGCGAGGCCTTCGGTGCCGAACAGGCCCGGTGTCGTGGGCGTGAGGATCTTCGCCCGCACCAGGCCCGGTCCGACATAGGCCGCCATGAACATGTCGTAGAACTCGAAGAAGCCGCCGAGCGACAGCAGCACCACCCGCGTCCACAGCGCGCGTCCGGCCGGCAGGCGTTCGAGGCGCGCGGCGATGCCCGCGACGGTGCTGTCCATGACGTGTTCTCCCCGGGGAGCGTTACTTAGCTCAGGCGACGGTCGTCAGATAGTCCGGCATGCGAGCCCCGGAGAGTCGGGCCGGCTCGACCACCGATCATCCCGGGCATTCCTCCCGTGCTCCCCGCATGCCGCTGTCCATGCCATAATCGGCGGATGAGCGATCTGTCTTCCCTGAGCGCGGAGCTGCGCCGCCGCGCGGCGCCGGCCCAAGCCGCGGGCATTCCCTTCGTGGTCGGCATCGCCGGCAGCGTCGCGGTCGGCAAGAGCACCTTCGCGGCGGCATTGCGCGACGCCATCGCCGCCTGGCCGGAACGGCCGCGCGTCGAGAATGTCGCGACCGATGGATTCCTTTTTCCCAACGCGGTCCTCGCCGAGCGCGGCCTCTCGCTGCGCAAGGGCTTTCCGGAATCCTTCGACGTCGACTCGATGCGCGCGGCCATTGCCGCGATCAAGAGCGGCGACCGTGTCGCGCTGCCGCGCTATTCGCACATCACCTATGACGTCGACCGCGAGAACCCGATGGTCGTCGAGAGACCCGGCGTCCTGATCCTCGACGGCCTTCATCTGGCGCAGATCGAGCGGCTGGGCGCGCCGCGCCTGATCGACAGCCTGATCTATCTCGACGCGGAAGAGGTGTTGATAGAGGCCTGGTTCACCGCTCGCCTGCTGCCGCTCATGCTGGCGGGGCGCGACGATCCCAAATCCTTCTATTTCGGCTTCCGCGACCTCGATGACATCGGCCGGCGCGACTTCGCCGGCCGGGTATGGAACGGTATCAACCTGCCGAACTTGCGCGAGCACATCGTCAAGGATCGCGCCGCAGCCGACATCACGATCATCAAGAACCGCGATCACAGCCTCGCCGCGATCCGCTACTGACGGTGGTCGCGTCCCTAACGGCTGCCGGCGACCTCGCCGTAGAGCGAGGCGCGGATCTCATCCAGCGGCGCGGCCGACGCGAGCGCGGGACGGTGCAACGCATGACCCGCCACGAAGCGCACGCCGGCGGCGCGTGTCGTGTCCAGTTCCGCCGCGGTGTCGACATGATCCATGCAAGCGAGCGCGGCATGTTGCGTCGCCTGTTTCGCCAGCCAGCGTGCTTCGGTCTGCATGCCGTGGAGCGGCAGCTTGGCCGGCATCGAAAGCACCAGACCGGCGGCGCTGAGCGCATCGTGACCGCCGAGCGGGACATGGCTGCCCGGCAGATGCACCCAAACGCGCGGCGCCAGGCCTTTCAGGCAGGACGCGATCTCGCCGATACGCTTGCCGGCGGTCGCCGCCGGAATGTCCTCGAGCTTGACGACGAGATAGGTCTGCTCGCGCGCGTGACTGCCGCGCAGCGCCTCGCGATAGGCGACGCGGCCGCGCGGATCGCTGAGCGTCGCGAAGCTCACCGAAGCACCGACCGCGACGACAATCCCATTGCGCGCCAGCAGATCGGCGAAGTCGACCGCATGGCTGAGCATGGCGCAATCGATCGCGGTCCATTCCTCGACTGAGAAGTCACGGAACGCGCGATGACCGTAGATCGCCTCAGCTCCGACGCGGTCGCACATCGGCGTGCAGAACAGCGCCGCCACACCCTGACGTTGGAAGTCGTAGACCGGGAAGAACCGCAGGACCAGATCGCTGTCGGGCAGCGCGCCGGTCTGCGCCAGGGTGACAAGAGGCGCACGTTCCGCCGCGGCGAGCGGCGGAATGGGCGCAACGACGCCGGCGCTTTGCGAGGTCGAAAGAAAAGCCACCGAATCCCCTTCAGACGGGTTGTATGGCGACTACGCGCGGCCGGCCAATTGGTTTAAATTTTCCGACGATTGGCCGCATTCGGGGTTAATGAATGCTTGCACTGCGGGAACTCGCGCCAGCAGCGGCGGGACGCGGGAACCCGCGCCGTGCCAAATGGTTCTCTCCGACGGCGGCGTTCGATCCTGTCCGGCTACGCGATGCCTCGGACACGGAACTCATTTTGCGGTCTTGACGGAATGTGGTGGCAGTTCTCCTACGACGTCGTCGCGGCCGGTATCGAAGCCCAGCAGGTCATCGCGTTGCGTCTCGTGAAACTGGCAAAGGGCGATGCCGCCGCGCAGAGAGAAGCGCAAACGATGGTTCGCGAAAAACTCCTCGCAGGGATGGAAGCCGCTGCCACGCTCGCAAGCGGCGGATCGCCGACGAGCGTCCTGCGCCGTTATCGGACGATCATGCGCGCCAATCAAAAGCGACTCGCCAGCGGAAGGCGCAAGCGACGGTAGATTTCGTTCGCGTCACGCAGGATGGCGCCTGCTACGGACATTACGACCGCCTCATGTTTGCAATCGATACCCGCGAAAACTTTTCGAAGCGCGGCCGCAAAAATTGGCGACGACCTCATATTTATGCATGGTCCGCCCATTCTTGGGTGAAGTGCGAAATGAATCGCGAGAAGACGGTGGATGTCATCGGTGCTTCCGGCAAAAAAAGTCATGAAGCGCCGAAGCTCTTCGGAGTGTCCGCGAAGCGCGCCGAATCCGGCACCGTAACCGGCACATGCAGCGCCACCTGGGACCGCTGGTACAGCAGGATGCCGAACATCGTTCCGACCAGAACGCCGTGATGTCGGCCGTCGGCACGCCATCGTCCCGCGCAAAGGTGATGTCCCGGCCCGCGGTCGACAGGAAGCGTCCCACGCCGGGGATGTGCATGAGAAATCGGTCGGCATCGAATTGCCAGATCGGTCCCGAGTGGAGGGCAGCCTCGAGATCTGGCGGAACGTTGGCCTCTCGGAGGCGGACATCGGCGGCGTCCCGTCGTGTTTCCAGCGCGATCGCACCCGGCAAAACCAAATCGCTGGCAACGACCAGTCCGCAGATTCGATAGAGATGCACGCCCTAACCTCGGGGAAGCACTGGGTACCACGCCCGGCGTTCTACCAACGCGGGCTTTGCGAGATATTCCAAGCGCATGGACCGGAGACGATAGAGACGCGGGGAAGCATGGTGCCCGAGGTCGGAATCGAACCGACACACCTGTGAAGGTACTGGATTTTGAGTCTGTATGGACAATTTCTAAGTCATTGTTTTAATGGTATATTTTATTAATTTTACGTCTATGTGTAAGGAATGTGTAAGGCTTCTAGCGATAGCGGCCTGCATCGGCCTTCAGTAAACCTCATATTCATCAGGATCGGGCTCGTAGCGCCAACCGACGATCCTGCGCGCGTCGATGCGTCCATCGGACAAGGGATCGAGCCGGTGCACCCGCGCTCGTGCCCATTCCAGCCAGGCCGTTGCCCTGCCCGCTCGGGCGTTCGGCCCCAACGACCGTTCGACCTCGTCGATGAAGGATCGCAGCAATCTTGCCTTCTGCCAATCCTTGGCAAGCTCGCCTAGGCAATCCCAACGGGCGCTCTCCATCGCCTTCAACCGCCGGGGCCGCTCCTCAGCCCTGATCTCCGCTTCGATTTGCCGATCGATTTCCGCGCACCTGATCTCATCGGCGATCGTCGCGTCGACGAACTTCTCAAGGCGATCGAGCAGCACGTCTGCCCGCCGGTCGAAAGACTTGTGCGGCTTTTCCGATATCCGGCTTTTCCTCTGCCCTATCGTGGCAATAAGCCTGAAGGTGTGGCCGGGCTGCTCCTCGAGCGACCATTCTACGAGCCGCCCCTTGATCTGGAATGAAACCGGAAATGGTTGTCCCTCGGGATGCTCCAAGCCATGGCCCTTCGCCTCCGCAGCCTTGAACAGAGCGTCACGAATGCGGATCCTTCGGCGGCCGATGTAAGTGTCTTCGTTCTTCGGCCAGGTTTTGCGGTTTTCCTTGCGCGCCTCTTCTTCGGCTCGGCGCTCCCACTCCATCCAGGCCGCGACGAGAGGGTGAAGTTCGGCCGGAAGCTCGATGAGCTGGGGATTGTCGAATATGGATGGTGGGCGTTTAGGCATCGCGCTTCCTCCTTTGTGCTGGAACAATGGCACCAGCGATCGGGCATACAGATGCCTCGCAAATCTTACTCCTTGCCCACGAAACTCAACGCTCTTTTGCACTCCGCAATCCATTCGTTCAGGCCGGCGGCGAGACGGTCTATGACCGTTCCATCGAGGCCATCCTCATGCGCGCGCTTTCGCGCATCGTTCAATCCGTCCGGTACCCGTTCTGCCATTGCGCGCAACGCGTCGAACAACGCGCCGGATTCCACACGCACTTCCCGCGCAAATTTTTGCCAGTGCCGGCCACTGATCTGCCGCAGCCGGTACTCGCCGCCCACCTTCATCGCGAGCTTGACCTTGTGAAGGTCGAATTCCTTGTAGGGGAGGATGCTGGCAACGTCGTAGAGCGGGGCAAGCCGTATGCGCGGCCCGCCGCCGATCAGGAGCGAGTAGTTCTTGGCATGCGCGTCCGTTCCGGCGATCAGCCAGTTGAAGCCGATCGCCTTTGCAAACGTCGTCACGTCGTCATCGCGCTCGCTCGAATAGACGCGAAGCAATTCGGCGACGTCTGCGGCGCTGGGGCCGCCCTCGTTCTGATATTTCTTTGTCGGCATGATGCCGAGCGCCTGACAGGCATCTTCCTGATGCACGCGGACGATTTCGCTCCCGGTGCGCTGCCGGTCATAGCGTTCGATCGCTATGGCGATCTCGTCTCCGAAGCGCATCACTTTCGATTGTGCGGCTGGCAGGCCGACGCTGCGCGCCAGCGCGAGGCAGATATGCTCGTTCTCGGCATGACCGTCGAACTGGCCGGTCGGCGGCTTCAAGATGTGCGTCGTCGGAATCCGCCCCGACGGAATACCCCAGCGACCGTTCTTGAAGATTAGGGCGGTCTTGGGCTGAGCTCCCGCCAGGCTGAACTGTCCGGTGTCGCGCGGCAGGCGCCACGCGGCATGATCTTCGCGCAAGGTCCTCAGCCGTTCGGCGATACCGCGCTCGTCGAGCCAATCGACCTTGTCGTCCTTGCCGCTCTGGATTTCTTCCAGGCGTTCCGGCGGGATGAATTGGACCGCTCCAGCGCAGTCCTCGCCGACATGCGACATGAGCGCGAAGACATTGCGCGCCGACACCTGGAACTTCTGCGCCCAGCGCCCGAGAACCATTTCGTTGTCGGGAAGCAACCCCCATAGAAAAGCCTCGACGACGGCCGGGCGGTGTTCTGCGGCTGCCAGCGGCATCGAAAGCGAAAGAGGGAATGCGCCGCTGGCCTGCCGCCAGTCCTCGTCGTAGACAAAGGTCAACCGGCCTCGGGCATCGCGATGGACACGGCCGACTTTCTTCCCGGCTATGAGTGCGATGAGGTCGCTCACCGCTTGCTCTTCTTCGCGGAAGTGATGATCGCATCGAGATCGACGCCAGGCACGGGCGAACGGCCGGGCTTCCGGGTTGTCATGTCTGCCTGAAGGTTTATGTCCAGGGCGTCGAGCGCGCGCAGGACGAGACCGAGCTCGGCGCGCGCGCGTCCTCGCTCAATTCCGATCACCCATCGGCGGCTGACGCCAATCCGTTTGGCAAGCGTCGCCTGGTCGAGGGCAAGATGCTTCCTGCGGTCCCGAATGACCGCGCCAAGATCGGCCGGAGTTCTTATGAGCATCGTGCTTTTCAAATGTCACCGTTCGGGTACACTACCATATGTCACCGATCGATTACAATGAAAAATGTCATCTATCGGTTACATTCCGCAACTCATCAACGGCCGCATTCACGTAAGCATTTGAAATACCTAACTATTAAACGAGTGACCCTCTGACCTGTCGATCACCCGACGATGTCGGCCGGCCTATCTGCACATCTCCTCCGGAACGGTTATGCCGTATTTCTTGTCGAACTTGCCGCCCTTTGCCAGGACGCGCTTTCCGCTGCCGAGATCGAAATCTTCGGAGCGGAGCTTGTTGAACCAAGCATGGCGCTGACGTTCGGCAAACCAGAAGAACAGCCGCTTGACCTTGATGCTCCGCGTGCGGCGGAGAAGGTTTTCCAGCCGGCGCGGCGATAGATTGACCAATCCCTGCATCAACTGGTCGGCATGCTCGAAGGAGATTTTCTCCGGCACCTCTTCGAGAAGTTCAAATACTGCCCGCTCGGGGGCTGATACCCGCAAGGCAAAAGTGTGATCTCCCCACGGGAGTCGGACGGTGGAATCCTTATTGCGGTCGGCCGAAGATGCTTTCTCCCGTCCGAACAGTCGCGCGTCGCTGCGATGCAAGAACTTCGCCTTGAATCCCAACTTGCTCACCCATGCCGGCAGAAGATCGCTGCCGCAAAGTTGGACGGTCACGGATTCCGAGAGGGGCAGATAGTGCGAGAAGCCCTGAAGCTGAAGCGCAGTAAGGCCGCCGACGGTGAGCGAACTTCCCATGCGCTGAAGCGAGCAGACGACGCCCTGCCAGGTGGGCTTGGTTTCGGGGCGCGTGTAGACGCCGGAGAACAAAGTTATGAGCTGGCGACTCTTCACCAGGTTATCGATGCCATGCCGCTCGACACCCTGAGCGATGAGCCAACGGCGCGTGACCAGAAACCCGTAGGGCACCAGTTTGGTGAGCCTCGCGCGCAGGTCGGCGTTCACGGGCATGGTTTACTCACTGCAATTCTCACGGCGATGATCGCCGCAAATCTACTATAATATAAACCATAACCGCGGGCTGATCGATGAAATTGGGTAGAGTGAGCGCCCCATAGCGGCCGGTTATGTCAAGTTTTCTTGCTAAAAAACTTGACAATATAACTGCGGAATAACGTTCAACAGCACGGCCATCGCACGATAACGCCTACGTTATTAGTCTGGCCGACTTCGATAACTCAGGCGTTATCGCACCGTCGCAGAATAAGCGCGCGGAAATCGAGACGGCTGTTGGAGCGGGATATGCCGTAACGCAAGTTTCCTGCGATGATCGATAGAGAACATTTCTATCGATCAACCAACACCCTCCAACCAAATCTAGGCCTCACCGTTCGCGCTACGGCGGCGAAATAGATAGAAGGGCCAGATCGGTTTCACATAGTCATAGTACGACTTTTCCGACGCATCTTTCTCGAATCCACTGGCGAACCCAAGCCAGGGGCCGACCACGACGCCGATAACCACACCGATTTTCAGAACCCAGAGGGCGTACATGCCCAGCGTGCTAGGCGCCATGTGCGGGTTGAGAGCAGGGAGGAAACCGAACAACGCCGCAATAGCGACCGCCAGAAGGCCGAGAAAGGCCATGAGCGCCGCCGTTCCGACGAGGCCCCAAAATGCTCCCGATACCAAGCCAAGCCCCGCACCCATAAGTCCTCTGAATAGACGCTTCGTCATCGCCTTCAGCCTTTCCACGGCCATGGCCGCCGCCCTGAACAATTTGCTGTATTCTGTTCATCACAATGGCAAACCCTAGGGTTCGCAGTAGGATAGCCGGCGGCGCAAGGCGAGTTCTGGCCAGCTCGCCCCAATTTTGTGAAAGGCATCCTCAAAATGCAGATGGATGACGCACTGGCAAAGGCGACCGCGTTGTTTGCCGAAGTCACTGACCGCGTCCGCGAGATTGAGACCGAGCAGGACGCACGTCTCCAACTCATCAATCGTATTTTGGTCGAGGTGCTGGGATGGGATTACGCCGACATCAAGACCGAACCTCATAGCCCTTCAGGATTCACTGATTACCTACTCAGCGCCACAGGCCAAAAGCGCCTTGTTGTGGAGGCCAAGCGCATAGGGACAATACTTGTCGATACCTTCAATCCGCGATTTGCCTCTTATAAGGTTGGCGGCAAGGCCATCGCCTCCGCAATCGACGGCGTCGAACAAGCAGCAAAATATTGTTTCGACCACGGCGTAAACTGTGCGGTCGTAACCACGGGAGTTGCATGGATTGTCTTTATGCCCTTCCCCGGTGCGGGCGTTTCATTCCGTGAAGGTCATGCCTTCGTTTTTCCAAACTTCACGGCCATCCTCGACGAGTTCGCAGCGTTCTTTGATTTGCTATCAAAGTCTGGCGCCGCAAGCCGACTCTATACGCTGCGTTTCGCTCGCGCGGCAGGTCTCTCTATTGCGGAATTTGAGCCGCTTGTTGTTGCGAACCGAAACGAAGACGCGCGTCTGATTGCTCCTAGTCCTCTCGCAGCAGATCTTGACCCGGTATTCCGAGAATTTTTCGGTGCGATGTCCGCCGATAACAATCTCGAAATGCTAATCGATTGCTTTGTGGAGACTCGGGAAAGCCGCTTCGCCGATGCCAGCCTTGAGAAACTTGTACGGACAGTAACCACCTCCATCGAGGAGCTGGGCCCCGCAACCGACAATCTTCTGGCTAAGGAAATTCTGACCGCCGTCGAAAGTGGCACTGGCGAAGCGATTGTCATCGTTGGAAATGCCGGCGCTGGCAAATCGACGTTCATGGAAAGATTTTTTGCTTCTGTGCTTGAGCCGACACTTCGCAGTAGGTGTTTAGTCATCAAAATCGATCTTAAAAAGTGGTCCGGCGACATAGGGGCGTTGCAGGGGTGGTTGACGCTCAAAGCAAAAGCCACGATTGAACAATTGCTCTATGGAGCGACTGGCCCCAACTACGACGCGCTGATGGGGCTATATTTCTCTGAATATCAACGATGGAGCCAGGGTCACTTCAAGCCGCTCTACGACTCTAACAAGGACGCCTTCAAGATTAAGTTCGGAGAGTTTTTGCACGAGCAGCTCGACAAAAATCCCTACGACTATGTTCTACGAATGCTCTCGGATGTAGTGCATAATCGCAAGCTGCTACCGTGCCTGATTTTTGACAATACCGACGCCCTAGCAAGTCTGAAAGTACAAGAGAGCGTATTTCAGTTCTCTCAGGCAATAAGAGAGAACATTCCATTCACGTTTGCGATCGTACCGATAACGGATACAAGTTTTTGGCGGCTTTCTAAAGCCGGCCCGTTCCAATCGTACAAGAGCAAAATGTTCTATTTGCCAGTGCCGTCCGCCAAGGCTGTGCTGGAAAAGAGAGTCGCTTACCTAAAACGAAAAGTCGACGAAAGCGTTGACAAGAAAGCATACTTTCTTACCCGCGGGATTAAACTCAGCGTCGACAACATCAACGCCTTCGCAGCATGTGTCGAGGAAGTATTTCTCCAAGAAGATTTTGCAGCACGTCGAGTTAGTTGGCTCGCGAATAACAACGTTCAGACGACGCTCGCCATCACGCACCGTGTTATAATCTCGCCATACTTTAGTATCGATGATCTGGTGAAGGCATATATTGCCGGCGGTGCGCAGATGCACGTGCAACTTGAGCACCGCAAAATGATGCACGCGTTGGTTCTCGGCAACCACAATCATTTTCAACCAGAAGAAAATCCATACATTTTGAATGTGTTCGAGATATCCCCGCATTACCCGACTAGTCCGCTGCTGCTTCTAAGCGTGCTGAAAGTGCTGATCGATCGCGCAGGCGACGAGGCAGGTATCGGTAACTACATGTCGGTTGACCAAGTGCGGCAATATTTTGATTCAACCGGCGTCACTGAGGCCGCTATAAATTACGGCTTGAGCGTCCTGTTAGCTCGCCGACTTTTGCAGCCATATGACGCATCGAATGAAACGTTGGAAACCTCAGACCGTATCGCGATTACCCATGCGGGCCGTATTCACTACGATATGGCACTGAATGATCCGATTTACCTGACCGATATGGCCTACGCCACGCCGGCCAGAAGTACCGAATTTGTCGATCGTCTGCGCGGGATTCGTAGCGAAGGTAAGATGGGGGCAGGTGCTTGGCGCGAAGTCCAGAAGTTGTTTGCTAATTATTGCGTCGCTGAAGACACGATTTTCATGCGACTGCCGGCAGACGAATTGTACAATGGGCAAAGACAGCTGAGAGCCGACCTTCGGGGACGGTGGATCGACGACACTATAGCGCAAGGCGCTAAGGGCGATGAACGCACATCTCGTCAACCCGGATACAGTCAAGTTCCGGCCACTATAAAGTGGTTCAATCCCGCTAAAGGATATGGCTTTGTCGAAGCGGGGTTGGAAGAAGATGCATTTCTCCACGGCACTATCTTAAAGCTCGCGGAAATCGATCACGTCAGCGAGGGAGACTCTATCACCTGTGACATTGCGGTAGGAGCTCAGGGCAGATTGCAGGTGATTGCGGTATACTCATTGCAGCGAAGCCAGGGCTCAACGGTGCAAACGTCTACAGCTCAGCAGCAAGTTGATGGACACGTCGAGTTCTACAATTCGCACAAAGGCTATGGCTTCATTAAGGCTGACCTACTCCCAGAAGACGTCTATGTCTCTGCGCGCGTCCTTGATCAGAGCGGCATAAAAAACCTGGTCCAAGATCAGGCGGTTCGCGTGAAGATTGAGTCCGGCCGATTGGGTAAGGGATACATGGCAACGTCAGTCGAGATCATATAGCGCTCACTATTTGAGATTGGCCGCTCAATCAGACGAAGGTGGCGTTACTGCAACTTCAATTGAACGCCATACCCGACGGGCGAGTGTTCTTTCCTCTTCACCGAGGACGGCAGCGTAGATCGCCGTAGTCTCTATTCGTGCGTGGCCCATCCATCGCTGAAGGATATTTAGCGGGACGCCGTTAAGCACCGCGTCCACAGCAAATCCATGTCGAAGTGCTTTTGGCTTACACTGCTGTTCACCAATACCCGCCGTGCGCATGATCGCTTTTACCCGGCTCCACGCGTGGGTCCGCTGAAACGCCCAAAGACGGTCTCCGCTCTGGTTAGCTCCAAGTGCGATGAGCCGTCGGAGGAGAAAGGCGGGAGCGGGCACCAAGCGAAATCGCTTCTTCCCTCGCTGTTTTAGAGTCTGAAAAACAATACCTTCGTCCCCGGCATCCACTCCGGAACAGCCAAGAGCCAAGACCTCTGAGATGCGCGCGCCGGTGATCGCGAGTGTCAGACAAAACGCTGCAAAATCGGTCTCTGCTTGCAAAGCGGTCCTAACGAATGCCTCTCTTTCGCGGGGAACGATGTATTTGCGTGCGCCGTAAGCGTCAAAAAGGGAATCCGACATAGGCGAATTCCGCGCATTTTGTGCCGAAAAGCGAGGTTGAGCGGTTGACGGAGAAAAGGAGGCGTGAACAGAATACAGCATTCTGTTCACCGATACGCTCGCGCATCCGAGTCGCCTAGCGAAATCGATCCACATTTTTCTCTACAATTTGAGGCACGCAGGCCCCCACTTGGCGAAGTACTGCTGCCAGGTGATTTTGCCTTCGCACGCGGCGGCAAAATCCGCCCGCTGCGCCTCGCACATCCCGCTCGGACGAATGGGAATCGGCAACGGGCTTACAACGACATCCGCTGCACCGCGCCAGTCATACCCATATGATTTACAGCTTTGGCCAGCTGCCCTTATCGGCTCCGGGTGCGGCCTCCACCAGGAGCCTCCGGCTGCCGGTCGGGATCTCGGTCAGTCCAGTGCTCTCCTTCGAGGGAATTTGCCGAAGCGCGGTCAAGCGCCCGGCCCATCCTGTCGGTGACTTCTTTGCCGGATGCCTTCGCCTTCATGCGCTCATAGAGCGACAAATGATTCCCGGATATCTGCTGCTCTGCACGCGGTGTCTCGCCGGCCTTTATTTTTTCATAATGCGAAACAGCGGCTTGCGGTCTCTGCGGCCGCGCTTCCTTATCAATATTCTTCTGTCGGCGCTTGTGATGCTTGAGCGCCGCTGTGGACTGGGTCACATAATCTTCGCCCCGCGCATATGATTTTCCAACCTTCGCCTTCTTCCGCGCTCCGCGGCCTTCCGCCGTGCGACGCTTCCGGTCGTCGTCCTGCTCTTTCGCCTTCTTGATTGCGTTTTTGTCCAACGCGTTATCCCATTCGGCCTGATCGAGTAGCGATAACCGACCCTGTTGGCGGTCTAACTGTGCCTCTTTCGCTTGCTCGGCTTTTGGCAGGTTTCCCCGGTCGACCGGCTTCATGAACTCGCGCAGTTCTGCCGCCTTTACCCCTTCGATCCGGCGCGCGAGGCTGTGAACGCCGCCTTCGCGATCGACAATCACAAAATCTCGCCGGTCGCCCTGGGCGAGTATGTAGCCTTTGGCTTCGAGTGCGGCCTTGAATGCCTCAGCGCCGCCGCTTGCTCGGAACGCCGCTGTCACTTCGGCGCGGACTTCGTTGCCCTTGATGCCGGTGCGTTCTTCCTGCCGCATTTCCGCGCGTGAAGGACTGCGGTCTGGCCGCTCGGCGCCGTCGCGTTCGGCATGTGCGCCTTGCACATGGGGATGATCGAAGCGCCGCTCCAGGTCGCGTGCGACTTCCTCGTGTTTCCGGTAGTTATGGCTGTCCGGGACGGCCCGCATGTTTTCGAGATCAATGCGCGTCCAGACGACGTGGATGTGCTCGCGCCCCAGCTTTTCGTGAAGGACGACGACGCGGGCGTGACCTTCCAGTCCCAGCTTCTTCTCCAACGCGTCGATTGCCTCGCTGCGTTGCTCTGGCGTCAGGCGATATGGCGGTTCGGGATTGATTTTCCCGTGGTACAGCGGCTTCTCGCATTTGGTGCCCTCGGCGTAGGCATCCATCTCGATGAGGGCGCCAACAAGGTCTTGTGCAAGCGTGCCTTTGACTTCGAGGACCTCGACACGCTCGTTCTTTTCGGCGTTCCCGAGATAGGGACCAAGAGCCTGCGGCCCGGTGATCGACTTGCCCTTGATAATCATGGCTCGCGTCCGAGTGCCTTGAGGAGCGACGCCCTCATCTTATGCAACCCGGCAAGGGCAGTCTCAACTTCCTGGGCTTTGACGGCATCGCCGCTGTTCGCCCGGTGCGCGAGTTGGTTGAGATTGCTGCCGATCTTTCCGACTTCGCCGAGGAGACGGACCAGTTCTGTCTTTTCGGTCGGACGGCGCTTGCCCTGTCGGGGCACAGGCGCCCCGAGCACGACCTGGCGGACGTAGCTTCCCGGCGTGAGGCCCGCGTCTTCCGCTGCCGCGTTGACAGCCGCGCGCTCGTCCTCTGTCAGCCGGATCGTGATGTGACTGCTCCGTGCGCGTTTTTCAGTGCCGCTGGTCATAGCCGGCACCCGGGGCCTGGAAGGAGCCGTAGAGGGAAACATCCCACGTCCGGCGCTGGCGTCTTGGGGAGCAAGGCTCCTCGGACGGGGGTCCCGAGGGAGCGACCCCCATAGGCGCTAACTTTGCGGCGCTCATGGCGGCAGCTCCAGTTGGAGGGTTCGTCGTCTTGGCGGCTCGAACAATCTGTAGAAGACGCCTTCGAGCCGTCGCCACATCTGTTCAATGCCGTCCATGACGATGACGAGGAGAGCGGTTTTGAGCAAATGCTGGACGCGCCAGATAGAGTGCCGCCGCCCGCGCGTTGCGATCCGCACAGGGGGGAGAGTCCAGCGCTTGCTGGGTCAGTTTGTCGAGAACCAGAGCGAGCAGCAGATGACTGTTGAGCCAGGTTCGCGCCAAATCCTTGTCCTTGGCCGGGAGGCGGTCGAAGCGCAGCAGCGACTTCAGGCGCTTGAACGCCAACTCGATCTGCCAACGCATCCGGTACAACGCCAGGATCTTTTGCGCGGGGTAGTGCTCGGCATCGAGCGAGGTGACGACCATCAGATAGCGCGCCGCCGTCATGCTGCGCTTGTCTCCCGGGCGGCAGTTCTTCTGGGCCTTGAGCCTTACGTTGCGCTCGGCCTTTGCCGTGGCCTCTTCGTCGCGCGCCAGCACAATCAGCCGCGTCGTCAGCGTCCGTTCCTTGACCGCGACCTGCACGCGCAGATCGGCTATCTCGCCGGGCTTGAGATGTTCCAGACGGCCGAGCAGGTTCAAGCGGCTGCCGTCCGCGTCGCGCCAGGCCAGCGAGCGCCAGCCCGTGCGGATCAGGTAGTCGGCACCGCAGTCCAGGGCATAAGCGAGCCCCGAACCGCGCGCATAGCCGCGGTCGGCGATTGCCAGTTCTCCGGCATTGAGCCGATGACGCGACAGGTGCTCGCCGGCATGCTGATCGGTCAGTTCGAAGCCCGTGAAGCCGACATCGGTGCGATAGCGGCAGTGCAGGACCCAGTCCGCCGTCGTCCCGCCCGGTTGCGCCACGCTGGTGGCATCGATCAGCACGATCGGACGCTCGCAGGGGATCGCCTGCTCCAGCCGCGATGCCAACGCCGTGCCGACCAGCGCCTCCATCCAATCGGCCATGCGGCGCAAAGCCTTGAGCACGGCGACATCGGACAGCTCCGCAAGTCCGCTGCCGCTCGCCCAGCCCGCCGCCGTGCGCAACGACATTCCGCCGGGGCCGTACAGCCAAGCCAGGCGCAGCAATTGCTGGGCTTGGCCCAGCTTGCGGCTGCGCACGATCGCACGGCGCGCCCGTGCCAGCGATTGAAGCTCCGCGCCGGGCATAACCGCCAAAGCAAGCTCGTCCCAGCGACCGGTCAGCAAAGATGCGATTCGCATCTTCCCTATGAATCACAGAGCGATTCCATACGTCCATGCTTAAGTTAGCGCCTATGGGAGCGACCCCTTCGGTCCGGGACGCAGGGGCTGAAGCACCTCTGCGCGGGCCATCCAACGAGGGGCAAGGCCTTTTTTTAGGGGGTGCACGGGGGCGCAAGCCCCCTGCCAAGCCGCGCGGCGCGCAAGGGTTTTCGGCTCTGCCGGAAATCCGACGCGCACTACCGCGCATGGCTTGCCAAACCTTTCTCTCGACTATTTTTGCCCTTTTTCTCCCTCGGAGCGAGCACCTCGATCCCCCTCAATATGGGGGACGAGGTGCGGCGGCAGGGCAACCGCCGCCCGTTCCGGCCATGGCACGGAATATGGGAAATATACCAGATCGTCCGTAGCCGGGACTATCCCAAGAAACTGGTAGATCGAGGCGCACCCCAATCTCTTGTGAAATTTTCGGTCGGTGGGGTTAGAATTATCCCGTCACTCCGGGGACGCTCGCCATGCACGGGTGGGATCGGCCAGAAAACCTAGTCGCCGCGCTTGTCGCGGCAGGCCTGGGCCTGATCGTCTTCAACTGGATTCGCAAATTTCCCTGGCGACGCTATTTCCTCTCTCTGCCTGAACGCTTCAAAAGCAGCTGGCACCTCTTGAGGGGATACATCCGGCCCCTCTTTGTAGGCGTGACAGTGTGCGGGCTAGGCATTTTCGCTCTCCATCGCACCGGAAATCCCAGCAACCATGAAGGCGTTATGGCGCTGCTGTTATATGCTGGCTTTTGCCAAAGCGCTGTTCTCGTCCTGTCCCTTTTCTCTCTCGTATATGAGACGCTTTTCGTTGCCGACTCCTCGCTCGGCTTTGAAGATCGCGCACACCACTATCCGTACGGCAAACCTCCCGTCGCGCGGGAAAGCCATGTACATATCGCTCTCAAAGGCGATCCCACACCAGAGATTCCCCCTCAATTCGAGGACTAGCCCATGCCCGGTCCGTACCCCGCGAGACAAGCGTCAAAAGGGTTATCCGTTCTCGGTTCCTCCGCTCCCGATGCCATCAATCTGGGACGCATCGTAAGGCTCGACGGTGACGTGCCCGAATTTGGAGGCAAGATGCGCTACGGCGGGCAACTGCATACCCTGGTGTTCGGCCCCAACGGTTCGGGCAAGAGCACGAGACTGTTGCTTCCCAATCTCCTCGAACTCGAAGATCGAAGCATCGTCGTGGTCGATCCGAAAGGAGAGCTTGCCGCCGTCTCGGCTCCCTACCGGCGAACGCTTGGCGAGGTCGTCATCATAAATCCGTTCGGCATTCTTGCCGGCAGACCGGGTTACGAAGACCTCAAGAGCGATGGGTTCAATCCGATGGTGGCGCTCGATCCGACGGCACCTTCCTTCAATGCGGATGCCGCATTGCTCGCGGAAGCTCTGATCAAGGTCGAGAGCAGCGATCCCCACTGGGACGGATCGGCACGCAGCCTTCTTGCCGCGATCATCATGTATGTCTGCATCGAAGCGCGCCGCACGGGAAACATTCCGGTCTTCTCCGACGTGCGCGAACTCCTCTGTATGGCAAGCGAAGAACCGAACGAGCGGAACGGTTATCGCGGGCGTGGCATTCCCGAACTTGCCCGCGAAATGATGCAATCGTCTGTTGCCGGCTTGCGCAACAAGGCGGGGCAATTCAACGATTGGACGAACGAAATCCGCAGCATCGCCTCCGCCGCGAAGCGGCAGACGGAACCGTTCGACGATGACGAGATCGCATCCGACCTGGCGCGCGGCACGTTCGATTTCCGGGAAATGAAGAAAAGGCCCGTGACGGTCTATATCGTTCTTCCGCCCGAGATGATCGAGCGGCATTCCAAATGGATCAGGCTCGTCCTGACCTCGGCGCTCCGCGGCGTCATGCGCGCGCGGGAAAAAGGCGAACCGCGCACGCTCTTCATGATCGACGAGTTCGCGGCGCTGGGCCATTTGCAGATCATCGAGACCGTCTGGGCCCTGGTCCGAGGCTACGGCATCCAGATCATGCCGGTGCTGCAAGATCTCAACCAGCTGAAGGCACTTTACAAGGAACGCTGGGAAACGTTCATCGGCATGTCGGGAGCAGTCGTATCGTTCGGCGCGCGAGACTTAACAACGGCGAAATGGATGTCGGAGCGCGCGGGCGACATGACCGACACCGCGGAGAACCGCAGCAAGAGCTCAAGTGTGAGCGAAAACGGGACTTCGACCAGCGAAAGCCTCAGCTGGCAGCAGATCAAGGTGCCGTTCCTCGTGCCGCAGAAATTTTTCGCGGTCCGCAACGGGTTCATGTTCATGTGGCTTGCCGGGATGTCGGAGACCATCTCGGCCTACGCGCCTTATTACGGGGAAGTGATCAAGCTCGAAAAGAGGGCCAGGGAAAATCCCTATAAGCACGCGTCCGGCTGACGTCCCTGCCTGAAACTTAACTCTGCGGTCCAATTTCCCCTTGAATATCAACAGATCGTCCGGCTACGGACGAATTTTGTAAATACTTGCGCCCTCTGCCGTTAAAATCGGCGGCGGGGGCAAGATGGGATTACATAGACGCGGCACGACACTTTCGAAGCTCGATATCGGCGCGACCATTCACGGCATGATGCACCAGTCCACTGGCACGGAGTGGGTCGGTGCGGACGGCTCGGTTCACACGATCCTGACGGCGTTGGTCTTTACGGAGGTCAAGCGGACGATATTCGACCGCCAAGCCGTGCGGTTTGGCAAAATCAATATCGGGTTTCGGAACGGCGCAGCACATAGACCGCCTCGGCCTGGCCTGGCATTTCGCGCGAAGATCGCCGCGCCTTTGAGCGGCGGACATGCGCCTTATCGCGCCAAACCGTCCACGATATTCACGCTGGCGAACATCGAGGTCGGTCAGCCCATCCCCGAATACTACTTCGACCAGGGCTATCCGAGACTCTCCAACAGCCCAGAGGTAAATCTCCCGCTTAAACTTCTCGGGCGTCTCGACCAGCCTTTCCGGACGCCACCGAAGGACGATCTCGACGCGCACTGGAACCGCCAGGGATTCTGGTTTCACGAAGGAGTTCTGCGAGGCGTTCAAACCAAGCCGACCGAGACCAGCATGTTCATCCTCTCCGAATCCGGCATGTATTTTTACTACAAGACGATTGACGATTTGCACGCAATTGCGCGTTCGGAGTGCGAGACAGTAAGAGACTTTGATGACGGCTGGATGGTCCTGGGCGGCGAGCTGGGCGATTACGGCAAACCCTTGGAGGAAGATCACTGCATGACCATGTGGGCTCATGCACGGCTCTATCGTCTTCTCACGGTTGGATGGGAGCCGCCGCCGCATCGCCGCCAGGAGGCGATCCAACTGGCGAACGACCTGCGCGCAAAATACGCCCGCGAAGGCACGTCTATACGACCCTTCGCGCCGCCTACGAAGCCCGCGAACAACATGCAGAAATATTACCTGCAATTCCATCGCCAGCGACTCGGCCGGATCAGGGCCATTCCCACGGAGCCGCGATAGCCGGAGCGGTTGCCCGCTCCGGCCGGCGGTATCCTACTTCTGCTCCTTCGGCTTCGGTTCGCGGAGAACGATCTCGCCATCGGGAAGCGGAAGCGCCTTGAACTGAAGGTTGAGGCCCTTGCCGTCCTTGTGCATCCAGGCGGCGCCGATCTCCTGCCAGACGGCATCTTTGCCTTCCTCTTTCGTCACGCTGAAGATGCGGTAGGCGGGCGCGGCCTTGGTTTCGGGTTTTGTCTTGCTCATTGTCTGTTCCTTTCGCTTGTTGGTGAGCCCGCTTCATGCGGCCTCGATGCGGTTCGTCTGGACGGGCGGAGAAGCGGCGGCGTCAACGGCGCGTAGCGGGAGCGGAGCTGCACGGAACGAAGTGGAGGAAGCGAGCACCCACCCGTTGACGGCGGCGCGCGCGCGTCCAGAACCACGCATCGTCTTGAGGCCGATAAGCGGTTCGCCCGAAAGGAACGGCGCAAGACACGGAAACCAAGGCTCCCCGATCACGCCAAGCTGATTCGAAGGGCAAAAGAAAAGCCCGGCTTTCGCCGGGCCTTTCCAGCCGCAGAAGCGGCGACGGAGCGCGCCGCTCCTACAGTTTGCGGAGAAGCTTCTTCGCGGTAGCCGATGCCTCCGCGAGACCCGACGAGCCCTTGCCGTAGGCGGCGAACGGGAATGCCATCCAGCCGGGCAACCAGCCTTCTGCCTTCTTGCGTCCGTTTCGGCCCGCAAGCGCGTCGCGGATGATCTGGCGGAGCGTTGCGGCCTTCCCGCCCGCATTCGCCTTGGCCACGTCTTTGCCCGCGACTTCTGCGATCATGGCGCTCAACGTTGCCTTGTCGCGGATCATGTCGAGGAAGCAGTCGTCGGCCTGCCAGTGCGGACGGGCATCGACCTCCAGCACGGCACCTGCTGTCTCGACCGGGAAGGAACCCACCGCGAGCGTATCGGCCATGATGACGGACGCGAGGCGCATGACCTGCGCGTCCTTCATGCCGAGCAGCTTCACGAAGCAGAGCGCGGTGCGCTCGTCGCCCGTGACGGTCTCCGGCAGGTCGAGAAGATCGTAGGCCTTCCGGCGTTCCTTCTCGAACTGCTGCTGCGCCGCGCTGCTCTCGATGCTGCCCTTGATCGCGTTCGAGTGCGAACGCTGCGCTTCCAAACGCACGGACCAGTTGCCGCTCGATGCGATGGCGTGGGCGACGAGAAGGCGAAACGCCTTCGCGGGATCGACAAGCAGGGCAAGCCGCACGGCGGCGTGCCGATGAAGCTCAAGGTAGTTCTCCATCGCCTGCGTCATCTGCGGACGGTTTGCGGGATCGGGCTTATCGGCTTTCGCCTTTGCTTCCTGCTTTTTCGCCCGCTCAAGGTGGGCGCGGCTGATCCAGCCTTCGAAGAACTCGACCCGGCCATATTTGGAGACGGTGACAAAGACCTTGCCGCCTCGGGTCTTCGGAAGCCGCTCATGCTCCCACTGCTGGAAGTGGTCGCCGTCCGGCAGCACGATCACCTCCTGCCAGCCGCTTTCGAGGTAGGCCTGCCTGCGCTGTTCGATGGCGGCGCGTTGCAGTTCCCAGAAGGTTTTGGCATCCGAGAAGTAGCTGTCCTCGCCAAACAGATCGGTCTTGATCCCGCCCTTGTAGTCCCCGATGGGAAAGAGCGCCGCCCCGGTATCGATGGCTTCCTCGCCCAACAGAACGTGCTTGAAGTCGCGGCCATAGAACGCCACTCCATCCTCGTGCGCCTCCAGCCATTCTTTCTGCTGCGCTTTCGTAGCCATCGTCAGATACTCGACAGTCTCGTCACCGACCTCGCTGTCGCCATAGAGCTCGCGGATTTTGGGATGGAGATTGGCGAGCGCCAGGCGTTGCTCCACCTGACGTCTCGTGAGGCCGAAGGTGATGGCGATCTGCTCCGGCGTCCTTCCCTCCTTCACGAGGCGATAGAAGGTCTCGAACTGCTTCATGGGCGTGGGGTCGAGCCGGGCGGCATTCTCGATAAGGGACGCTTCGAGCGCCGCCGCGTCGTCGCCCTGCTGCATCACGGCGCAGGGGATATCGTCGAACGACCCGCGCTCCTTCTCGACGGCCTTGGCCGAGAAGTAGCGCCGCCGCCCGGCAACGATCTCAAATCCTTCCCGGTTCGGGCGGACGAGAAGCGGCTGCAGGATGCCCCGCGCGCGGATGCTTGGCAGGATGTCGGAAACATCCGGGGCCTTCTTCTCATGGCGCATGTTGAGGGATGAGATATGCAACTGCTCAAGGGGTATGTGTCTTAGTTCCATAGTGTGTCTCCATTGACGCCCCCGGGGATGCTCTCAATCGAGAAGGAAAACTGGCGCACCCTGCACCTGCCCCCTTCCGCACCAATCCCCGGAAGCAGGGTGGGCGGCGAGAAAGCGACCGCAGAGGCCGTTCGATTGAGGCGGGCTGCATCCGAAGGGCCGCAACGAAGTGGAGGACCCGCGATAGCGGGTTGCGGCTCGCCGCGAACGGCCTAGAAGGGAGCGCCGCCCACCCGGCGCACCGGGATTGGCTTCAAACAAAGCCATCGCGCAGCGATGCCGGAAGCTCCTTGCGCGAGGGATCGAAGCCCGAAGGGCCGAGACTTCAGGCTCGGCACGCGAGAGCCCGGCCGCGAAGCGGCGCGCACAAGTGGAATTGGCTAACGATCTAATCTCGCCGCGCGATTTAGTTCGCCAAGGCGCACAATGTTTGGACGGCTCGCCAACAGGAATACCGCCACAGCGCCGATTAGGTACGGCAGATTGCGGACGGCCAGACCGTCTGAAATGCCCAGGAGTATTTCGAAAGCCCCTAAACCAAACCCGGTGATGATCGCATTTCTTCGAATCAAATCGACTTCACAATCCCACGCGTCATCGTTCGACAAAGGTGCATCTACATTGGGTCGGTCAAACACAGGTCCTCGCTATTTCACATAAAAAATAGCGTGGTTTTGTGAAAGTAAAAAGGAAAATCTTGATCTATAAGTGCTTGGCAACACTAGATTCTCCAAGCGATCACACCGGCACAAAAAGCCTTGAGCACAAATAACCGATGGATGGTTATTATGTGCGAGCCGATTAAGGATGCTGGAGGCGTCGGCCAATGGCGATAATTCATGCGTTAGTAGCTGCGATCTCAGGACTATTTTTTGTATTGAGTTCTGGGGTGGTGTTCCGGAAGAAACACCGGCGCAACCGGGGTCTCGCCGTTATCACGGCGGTGCTCGCGATAGTCGGAGGCTTCGAGGCCGCGCTTTCGGCATATACCTTTCTTGGTGACACTTTCTCGGCATTCATCGACCGCATGGTTGATCACCGGTTAGCGGAAAGAACACGCGTTCAGCACGTCGTTCCTAGGCATCAAGTCGCATTGGGCCGTCAACACATTGTCCCGAGTTCGGTGTCCGCACTTCCTGTGCGGGTTGTATCGGCTCCCAGCAATCGTCTCGCGCCGCCGCCCACCACGCTGGCTCGCGGCGATGTCAAAGCCGTTTCGAACTTGCGTCCAGTCGGGGTTAGGCAGGCGCTGGCGCCGGCTAGACCTTCTTCACCAGTTCAGGTTGAGGCAAATACATCGCTACCTGTTCAGTTGCCGCCAAGCACCGATCCCAACGCCGACGCGGTCCGTCGTTCGGCTGGCATTGCCATGCCTTTGGCACGGCCGAGCGATAGCGAAATGACGATCGCAGAGCATGAATTGACGTCGATCGGAGACAAAATCTTTTTCGGACGAGAAAGCGCGGAGATCTCGCCTTCGGGCAAGACTGTACTGATGCAATGGGCAGGCCTGCTGAACGAACATCCAGGACTGATGGTGAATTTGATCACGCAGGAACAAATCCGGCAGGGACCATCGCAGACGCTTACGTCGCTCACACAGCTCGCGACAGCGCTTGCATCACCTGGCGGAGATGATGGCAGTATTACCGACATAAGCTTTCGCCGGGTGACGGCAATCAAAAAAGCCCTCGTCGATGAGGGTGTTGCGTCCGGCCGTATAGTGATCACGGCTGGCTCCCTAGTTTTGCACATGGCAAATGCAAATCCGGAGCCAGACCTGCCCGACGGGCGAAGTGTCCAGCTCAAGATCGCCGACAGCCCTGAGAAACTGGTCCGCGGCTAGGCTAGCGTGGGTTGTGGGTGGAATGCCTTAGCCGGCTTCCACGGCCTTCTTTTGGAGTGCAGCGCGGAACTGACGATGGCTGTGCTTGGCACGCTCAATCAGGTCATCCCATGACGTGAAAAAAACCTTGCCGGTATTCTGAAGGGACTCGGCGGTGGACAAGGCCTCGTCGTGGAGGCGAGCTGCAATCAAATGGCTTTGTACCTGGGTGTACTTTATTGCTTTGGGATCAGTAAGTTCCGAAAAGCGCTTAAGCACATAGTCGCGATACCGGTTAGCTTGATTGACGTCGGCCAGCCTCGCTACGAACGCGCCTCGTTTGATCTCGACGATGTGAAGTGTTCCGCCAATGGCCACGCAGAAGAAATCGGCTCGGTCGTCGTCTCCCTTCCGCTTCTGCCGTCCAGCCTTTTTCCCGAATTCCGTCCTTATCCAAGTGGCGACCCTGCCTTCGGCCTTATTGAGCATCCAAGTTGTGTCGATGAGCCAAGGATTGCCTTCAAGATGCTTCGCGAGCACGCCCCGTTCCTTAGCGTCGTGATCGTGCATTCGTTGCAAAGTGTCGATCGCAGCCAGGTTGCTGTCGATGATCTGTAAAAGCGTTACGGCGGTGCGCACTTCCATCTTCGAAAGAAGATCGTCCAATTGAGCGAGATCGCTGATGTCGGACTCGCGCAGCTTCTTCAGGATGCTTCGAAGCGTGGCATTTTCCAGCGCGTCGAGGAACCAAGAAAGGATTCCTTCGAACTCACTGGGTTCCATCTCAATGGACTTGAACTTATCAACGAATTGAACCGCTACGTCCTTGTAGGCGGGTGCTAGATGATCGATGCGCGCGGCAATTGCCGGATTTAGCTCTTTGATCTGTTTCTCGCGCAGCTTGGCGCGGCGACGTGCCCACTCGGCGAGGTATTTCTTGACGAGTTGTTGTCCCCACTCTTTGAACGCGGCGCCTTGGGGACTCTCCCATGCGATTGCATCTCGGGGCGTCGCGATGAAGTCCGTCTCGTGAATGCCGGCGTCGAGCCACTCAGCTTTCACCATGCCGACGAGATAACGAAGTCCATGTTGGCCTGTCACGCCGCCACTAATGTCGAATACCATCGCCTCTTGAGAGATTTTCTCCCGCGTATAAATCAGGATTCCGCTCAGTTGCCCTTCGTTCTGTTTTCTCGGGGTGGGCGTGAATCCAATCCAATACCGAACGTCACCGCAGCCCTTGACGTGATCCTTGGTCCAGCCGGCCTTCGGCCATCGCCACTGAAGGTTGATGTCCTCCGGTTTCAGGTCGTCGCCATTGAGGCGAACGCGAAATTTCGGGCCAATGAAAAGAAACCGTTCCGCCATGCTGTGGTTGAACAGTTCACTGCTCCGCGCCTTCCGAGAATGAAGGCGGCGCAAGATGATCGTGGTGCCGCGCGTCGTGCGCGCTTTGGCCGGGGCTTTGCTTACCGGGCCGGCGAAAATTACGTCAACGGGGGCAGGTCGACGTTCGATCTCCTTTAGCTTTTGCAAGTCCAGCTTGAACCAAATCAGCACCCTCTCGCCCAGCTTCTTGTCGGGCTTACGATACACAGTTTGGACTTCGAGCACGTCTGCTACGCCAAACCCGGCTAGCTTTCCGATCCCCTTCCTGCCTTGAAGAAGACGGCCGCCAGGTGATTTGTCCGTATTGTCTTCCTCGCGTCTGTCACGGCCAACGTCGAGATAGGCGTCTCGGATCATATCCCAGGTCATGCCATTGCCGTTGTCTTCGACGCGAATAACGTGGGCAGCATCGTCAGGTCGCCAGGCCTCGCCCATCGGGACAATGACGTCTACCGTCCGCGCGTCGGCATCCCATGCATTGGAGATGAGTTCAGCGATGGCCGGCACAGGACGTCCTGCATACATCTGGACGCCGAGATGCTTGATGATGTTACCGGCATAAGTGAGCACCAGTTCTTTGGGGTCTCTTCCCTCAAGCAGAACCTGACTTGGTGTCTGACGAATCTTGCGCGGACGTGCCATTGAACGTGTCCAATCGCGCGACGATGGTGAGGTCTAGAATCGAAGGCTGGATAACATAGTGCTTTTTCGACGATTTGGCGACGTTCGACCAGTTTAACGCCAATTCAAGCGAAATCTCGCTTAATGCCGCGGTTCAGCGTCGCTCAATCGCCGAGAGCCTATGCCGGATAAGCGACTCGTTCGTCGTTTGACATTCCCAAATCACAAACACGTGCCAACCCAGGCTCCTAAGAGCTTGCGTCACGCGGCGATCTCTAGCGACGTTGCGATCGAACTTTTCCGTCCAAAATTTCACGCGCGACTTTGGCATCGACGCTCGTTTGCACTTTGCGTGGCGATGCCAGAAGCAGCCATGCACGAATACGACGGTTTTGAACCTGGGAAAAACGACATCGGGGCGGCCCGGCAGATTCTTCCCGTGAAGGCGAAACCGAAGACCCAAGGCATGAGCGATGCGCCGCACCGCTATCTCGGGAGGCGTGTTCGCTTGCCTCACCTTAGACATACGCGGGCCGTGCTGAAACGTCACCTTTGCCGTTTTTTCTTCCTCGATATTGACGGGGTCTGGTTGGCTTTCAAATATTTCTTGCATTGGCGAGCAAGAACCTCGGCAAACAAGCAAGGCAGTGCGTTACCGACGATGTTGCAGGCATCTTCAATGCTCGACGTATCGAGAACGTAATCCTTTGGAAACGTTTGCAGCATCGCCGCTTCCCGAACCGAGATCGTCCGGTTCGCCTGTGGGTGCCCGAAACGGCCCTTGCTAAACGTGGTACAGCCGCCTGTGATGGTCGGAGACGCGTCAGCCCAGCGCATACGACCATATACGCTGCCGAATCCCCGGTAGCTGCGTCCCTTATGGCAATTCGGTCGGAGCTTTGAAGGTATCTTCCACCATTGTTGGCCAACGCGTGCTGCGCGCATCCGTGCCATGTTCTCGGGCGTCAAAGTTCGGATGATGTGCCAGTCGGTTTTCGCTGGAGAAATCTTCCTTTCACGCAAATCGGAAAAATGTACGGGCACGGACATGCTGCTAATCGTGTCGCGCACCGTATTGTACTTTTTCAGCCCGTCTTTGCCATCTTTCGAGTGCGTCGCCGCGGGCAATGGAATCTCAAAGCCTAGACCCGCCAACAGAACGAGGCGACGTCGGTACTGAGGAACGCCATAATCGGCCGCTTGAAGAACTCCGTAAGAAACGACGTAGCCCATCGCCTCCAGTGACTTTTTGAACTTCTGAAACCGGCGCTTACCGCGAATGAGCAGCCCTGGAACGTTCTCCATCATTACCGCGCGCGGACTCAGTTCACCGACGATCCGCAGCATGTCATTTATGAGTGCGTTGCGAGGATCGCTCTTTTTGTATTTGGCCGTCAGGCTCGTAAAGCCTTGGCAAGGGGGGCAGCCGCTGATCAGGTCGATCACTGCCTGGTGATCGCCAGGTACAAGATCGCGTCCGCAAATCGTTCTGATGTCCTGCTTGTACGCTCGAACGTCCCGATGGTTGGCGATGTAAGTATCGTACGCACTGTCATCCAATTCGACCGCAGCTGCGACTTCGAACCCGGCGCGTTTAAGTCCCACGGTTAGACCACCGCCGCCGGCGAACAGGTCGATTGCCGTCAAATCGTTCACGACGTCTTCCCCATCTCGCGAGCGATTTTCTTTTGTCGTTCGGCCTCGTCGAGGAAGGCGCGATGCATCTTTCGCGTGCGCGCGAGGAAGGACCGCCAGGTAATATGCTCCAGCCTTCCTTCCTTGATCATCGACTCGTACGATTTCTTCTGCGCACCGGTGAGCGAATGACCGTCTGCAACCAACGTGATCTTGTAGTTCGGCACCATCTGCTTGAACTCCTCATGCTTGGGATCGCTGAGGAATTGATCGAATTGCTCGTCGTACGTGATGATGCGGTCCATTTCCGCATTGGCGATCTTGTGGCCGGGCTTCTTGATCTCGATTACCTGCAAATAGGTATCCTGGCTCGACAAGACGAAGTCAGGTCGCTTCTTCCCCGACGAGAATTCGCCGAGATAAATCTCTTTGCCGATGTTCTTCTTGTAGAACTTCTCAAACTCGCGCCGCAGCGTGTTGAAGGACGCATTTGCCGATACTGGCGCCCACTGGGGGTTGATCAACCAAGGTGCGTCCTCGATGAGTTTCTGGAATTCGTCTTCGTTGGTGTCGTCGTCATCCTTGAGCTGCTCGAGCTTTTCGATGACGCGGATACGGTCTTCGGCTATGCGACCGAAGGAAGCCAATTCGGCAAGCCGGGCCGTCCGCAAGATGCTCGAAATGGCCCCAAGCAGATTGGCCGGTTCGTCGGCCGCAGCCCGGAGCATTTCGTCGAGGGTAATGTGCGGCGCCAAGAGCAACGTAAGATCGACGAAGTCCTTGACGACATCTTCGTCGTCAAGATCGCCGGGAGAGATCGCCCGTCCCAGGGTGCGCGCGACTTCGACTGCGCTATCACGGATTTCCTTCTGTTCGGCTCCGGGGAATTCCTGGGTGATGCGTTTCTCGACGTTTCCGACTTCGAAGAACTTTTCTATGGCACTCTTACGCAGGGGATCGCGCGCCAGTGTGCCGATGCGGGCTACGATCTTCTGGCCCCACTGTTCGAACGCAGAAGCCACTTCGTCGGACCAAAGCAGGTCTCGGCGATCCGTCTGGATCAGATCTTCCTTTTCATCGAGCCAATCCGCGTCTATCTGCCCAACCAGATAGGAACGCACGTTGTGTTCGCCCGTAAAGCCGGCTTTGCGCCCAAAGACGGACGTTTGAGCAGCGATCTTGCCGCGGCAGTAAATACGAACGCCTGCCATCAAGTCGTCCTTGTACGGCACCTTGGAGTAGGCGACCCAACCACGAACGGGATAAAATTGGCCGTCGTGAAAAAATCCAGCCGCAAGGTCGTCGATCGTCTCGCCATCGGGTCCGGTGACGTAGTACTTCGAAGATGCGGCACCATTCAGAAACGTCGTCTCCGGCCCGTGAAAGACAATCTTCGTGTTCGGCATGGTCTCGACTTTGAAGTCGCCTACCTTCGTCTCGTACCCGGCAGAGCCTTTCGTCTTGGTATTGTCCTGAAGCACGATGCTCCAATTCTTGGACGGCAAGCCAAAGCGCTGCGCAATCTGGCGCGAAAGATCATCCATGTCGGGAACGCGCCGATGCGCGAAACCGCTCAACCGCGTCGTCGTCCCGCTGGCTTTGCTTACGGTGCCATCCAGCTTGCCGACGGTCGGTTCATAGTTTTTGTCACCATCGTCGACGGCAATTTTCTCGTAATCCAAAATGACGTGTGAAGTGAGATAACCTTTGGCTCTCTTGCCGCTTGCGTCCTTGCCGTCAACCAACTCGCCGCCCGCGCTGATCACCTCGATCGTGCGGCAAATGCCAAAGGGCGCGAGCTTCCCGACTCCTTTGCGCCCTGTAACGTGGCGTTTGAAGATACGCGAGAGACTTCCCTGCTTAGGATCGTTACGGCGCTCTTTGCCGATGATGAGGTAGAAATCCTGCAATTCGGCTGGCGTCATGCCGATGCCGTTGTCGATGACGCTGATTGCAAAGCCCTTGTCCGTGATCTTCCCCCCCGCTTGGGTCGCGAGAAATTGGCCCATGGGTGCCTCGATCGTCACGAGCGTCGCGTCAGCATCGTAGGAATTCGAAATGAGTTCGCTGATGACTGCGGACGCGCGGTCGTACAGCTTCACGCCGAGTTTATCGACCGTGAGGCGCGAAATGCGCATCGAGTATTTATTCGCCACTTCGCCCCCTTCTCCGCCGTTGCTTCTTGCGATGCTGCGAGGGTGGCGAATTCCTCGTCGGCCGAGAGGCTCACGTACACGCGACGCTGGGAGCGTCGTTGGTGCCCGAGGTCGGAATCGAACCGACACTCCTTGCGGAACCGGATTTTGAATCCGGCGCGTCTACCAGTTCCACCACTCGGGCACGGCGGATACCTCTAGCAAGCCGGGTGGCGTTCGCCAAGAATTATCGGCGGGGCCTCGGGTACCCTCGGGCCTTTGCCGCCGGGGCGCGTTTCGCGTTCGCAGCGCGCTTGGGGACGGTGCCGTTCGGCCCGTCCTTGGACCTTACATTGGTCTTCGTCGTGTCGATCATGTTCTTGATGTGAGCGGCGTAGAACTTTTCGATCATCTCGACGCTGGTACGGCAGTTTTTGGCGATGGCGTAGATGTCCGCGCCTTCCATGAGGCGAAGGCAGATGTAGGTGTGGCGGAGGGAATAAGCCGACCGGCGCAGCCCCTCGCGGTCGAACTTCAATCCCATTTCCTTCAACACGGCGTTCAGGTGATGAGGGCGAAGCGACGGGAACAGCCTATCGGTCGGCTGAGGCAGCACGAGATCCGTTTCGGCTTCCTCGGCCTCGCCGCCTTTCGAACGGCGAACGCCGGCCTTCGCCATGCGCTTGCGCTGTTTCAGCTGCTCGAAGGGATAGACGGCGCCCGGCATGCTCTTGCAGTAGCCGACCCCTCTTTTGCCGCGCACGCTGATTTCCAGAATGGTTTCGTTGGTGGCTTTGTCTTTCACGATCTCCACGTCCCGGAATTCCAGCCGTGCGGCTTCGTCCGGGCGAAGTCCGGTGTTCACCATGAAGACGACGAAGTTGTTGAGCTGCTCGCATTCCCACTTCCAGCGAGGCTTGGGCGGGTCCTTCGCGCGTTCGCGCGTGACCCGGCAGAGTTCGTTGTATTCTTCGAGCGAGAACCAGCCGCGATGGCTGATCTTGCCCGACGATTTGTAAGGGGGAGAGAGATCGGGAATGGCCGATATCCAGCCAAGACGGTGCGCCGTCTTAAGGACGAGGCGCAACGTGACGATTTCCTGATGCATCGTGCTGCGCGACGGCGCCGTCCAGGGCTTGCGGATTTTGACCTTCTGCCCCTTTTCTCGGGCAAGCCTATCTTCTTCCGCCTGCTTCTCCTCGCGCTTCTTGACCGCTTCGGACTTCGTCATGCGGTCGACCCGGTAGTCCTGCACGGTCTGGGAGGTGATCGCGGCAACCGGCATCTTGCCAAAGAAGGGGAGAAGATGAACCCGTAGCCGGTCGCCATGGCTCTTCACATATTGGGCGTTCCGCTCGCCGGCGGTGAGGGTTTCGTATTCAGGAGTGAACTTGGCGGCGGCATCGGCGAGGGTCGGCCCACCTCTTAGCTCGCCGGAGCGGTCGCTCACGCGCAGGGAGAGATACCACTCCTCGGCGACTTCGCGCGCGCGTTCGACGTCGCGCTGCTTCGTCGAGATGCGGCGGTTCTTGCCTGCGAGATACGCCGAACACTGCCATAGGTCGCTGTTCTCTCTCTTGTAGAGATGCAGCTTTCCGCCGGCGAGGTCGAGCGTCCCACTCATCACGCGTACGCATACGCGCTTTGCGTAAAAATGTCCAGAGTGTGTAAGCTTTGTGTAAGCCTTTGATGTTACTATATACCTGATTTTGTTATGTTTTTTCGTTCGTATCCAATTTTGAGTCCAGCGCGTCTACCAGTTCCACCACTCGGGCATGGCCGCTACGTCTAGCAAGACGGCGCGCGTTCGCCAACAATTATCGACGCGGATCGACCGCCACTGCGCTCTATCGCCGTTGCGCGGCCCGTATCCGCGCCACTACGCTTGCGGCAACAAAAAAGGGGAAACGCCATGAAACTCTATACCGAGAACTACCCCGCGCCCAATCCGCGCAAGGTCCACATCTATCTGGCCGAAAAGGGCATCGCCGACGTCGAGCGCGTCCATACCCGGATGATGGAGCGCATGCACAAGGCGCCCGATTTCATCGCCAAGAACTCGCTCGGCCAAGTGCCGGTGCTGGAGACCGATGACGGCCGCTTTCTCTCCGAATCCGTCGCGATCTGCCGTTATTTCGAGGCCCTCCATCCGGTGCCGCCGCTGTTCGGGCGCAGCCCGTTCGAGATGGCGGAGGTCGAGATGTGGATCCGCCGCGCCGAATTCCGCCTATGGACGCCGATGGGCCAGGTCTGGATCCACGACGACGCGCGCACCGCCCGCGTCAATCCCAACCAGTTCAAGGACTATGGCGCGCATATGCGCCGCGTCACCGCCGGCGCGATGAAATGGCTCGATAAGGAATTGTCCGGCGGCGGGCAGTATCTGGTCGGCGACTATTTCTCGATGGCCGACATCGTGCTGCTCTGCGGCCTCGACTTCGCGAGATTCGTCGATATGCCGATCCCGGCGGATCTGACGCATCTGACCGCCTGGCACGCCCGCGTCTCGGCACGGCCGAGCGCGCGCGCCGAAGGGGTGAAGGCGGCGGCCTAAAGCAGGGCTGCGAGCCGCGCGAAGGCGGCGCGCGCGCCGGCCGGCGCCTTGACCCGCGGCAGCGTGACGGTCGGCACGCCGACGAAGCGGCGCAGCGTCGACACCGTCTCGTCCAGCGGCACGGCGCCATCGCCGCTGTCGTTCACCACCAGCGCCGCGACCTTCAGCTTGGCGCGCGCGATCACCTCGAGCGCGGTCAGCGTGTGGCTGATGCTGCCGAGATAGGAACCCGCGACGACGATCAGCGGGATGTTCAAGGCGCGCATCCAGTCCAGCACCGTGACCCGCGCGTCGAGCGGCACCATGACGCCGCCGACGCCTTCGATGAACAGCATGCCGCCGCGGCTGGCGGCGGCCGCGTCCTCGCACAGCGCGATGAGATCGTTGAAGACGATGGTCCGCTCCTCGCGCGCCGCCGCCATGTCGGGCGACAGCGGCGCGGCGAACTGCCAGGGCGACAGGCGGTCCAGCGCCTCGGGCGTCACCGGCTCGCCCAGCGCCTCGAGCAGCACGCCCGGATCGCTGAGCGCCGAGGTCGCGACGTCGAAGCCGCTGACGATCGGTTTCAAGGCATCGACCTTCTTGCCCGCGTCGCGAAAGGCGCGGATCAGCCCCGCGGTGACGAAGGTCTTGCCGATGTCGGTGCCCGTGGCGGTGACGAAATATGCGGTCAAAGAATCTGCTCCCGTACGAGGCGCGCCAAGCGCGCGATGTCTTGTTCCGGATGTCCGGCGGTGAAGGCGAAGCGCAGCCGCGCGGTGCCCGCGGGCACGGTCGGCGGCCGGATCGCGGCGACGAGGAAGCCTTCGCGTTCGAGCGCCGCCTGTGCCGCCAGCGCGCGCGGCGCCTCGCCCAGCAGCAGCGGCACGATGGGGCTTTGCGCCGGCGGCAGATCGAGCGCCTGCGTGAAGGCCCGTGCCTTGGCCAGCGGCCGCGCCGCCAGCGCCGGATCGTCCGCGACGATGTCGAGCGCCGCGATGGCCGCCGCGACGCTCGCGGGCGGCAGCCCGGTCGAATAGATCAGCGTGCGCGCCCGCGTTTTGATCAAATCGATCACCGGCCGCGAGGCGCACAGATAGCCGCCATAGGAGCCGATCGCCTTCGACAGCGTCCCCATCTGCAGGTCGACCGCCGCCTTCGCTCCATCGACGAAGGCCGAACCGCGGCCATCGGCGAGCACGCCGAGACCATGCGCATCGTCCGACATCGACCAAGCGTCATGCTCGCGCGCCAGCGCGGCGAGGTCGCGCAGCGGCGCGAGATCGCCGTCCATCGAGAACACGCCGTCCGTGACGATGAGGGCATGGCGATATCGGCCGCGCATCGCCCCAAGCAGGTCGCGCGCATGCGCCACGTCGTTGTGCCGGAAGGTGATCACCGTCGCGCGCGACAGCTGTGCGCCCGCCCACAGGCAGGCATGCGACAAGGCGTCGACCAGCAGAAGGTCGCCCTCGCCGATCAGCGCCGGAATGATGCCCGCATTGGCGAGATAGCCCGAGCCGAAGACGCAGGCATCCTCGGTCTCCTTCCACGCCGCCAGCCGCGCCTCGAGCCGTGCATAGAGCGGATGGTTGCCGGTCACCAGCCGCGAGGCCCCCGCGCCGGCGCCATGCCTCTCGATGGCGGCAATGGCGGCCGCCTTCACCCGCGGGTGGTGCGTGAGGTTCAGATAGTCGTTGCACGAGAAGGACAGCAACCGCCGGTTCCCCCGGGTCACCCAGAGCCCGTCCGCGCGCGCCGTTTCGTGCGGGAAACGCCGCAAATGCGCCGTCTCCAGCGCGGCCAGCTTGGCGGAGGCGACGTGATCGAGCGATGGCATATGTCCGGTTCGGCACCCAGCTTGCGCGTTATCGTCCGCCCCTATAATGGCTCAAGGTCCGCGCTACAAATCAGGTGTCCCATGAACGCTCCCGCTCCCGAACTCCATGACGGCGCCGTGCGGCATGATTGGACGCGGGAGGAGATCGCGCGGCTCTTCGCCCTGCCCTTTGCCGACCTGATCTTCCGGGCCCAGACCGTGCACCGGCAGAACTTCGCGGCGAACGAGGTGCAGATCTCGACCCTGCTTTCGATCAAGACCGGGGGCTGCCCGGAGGATTGCGGCTATTGCTCGCAAAGCGCCAGCCACGAGACCGGGCTCAAGGCCTCCAAGCTGATGGAGATCGAGAAGGTGTTGGCCGATGCGCGCGCCGCCAAGGCCGCCGGCGCGACGCGCTTCTGCATGGGCGCCGCCTGGCGCTCGCCCAAGGACAAGGATCTCGAGGCGGTGTGCACGATGGTCGAGGGCGTCAAGGCGCTCGGCATGGAGACCTGCGTCACGCTCGGCATGCTGACCGGTCCGCAGGCGGCGCGGCTGAAGACCGCCGGGCTCGACTACTACAACCACAACATCGACACCTCGCCGGAATATTACGGCGAGATCATCACCACACGGACGTTCCAGGATCGTCTCGACACGCTGGAGCAGGTGCGCAACGCCGGCATCCATGTGTGCTGCGGCGGCATCGTCGGCATGGGCGAGGCGGAGAACGACCGCGTCGGCATGATCCATGCCCTCGCGACCCTGCCCGAACATCCGCAGAGCGTGCCGATCAACGGTCTGGTCAAGGTCAAGGGCACGAAGCTCGGCGACAGCGCGGCGCTCGACGCCATCGACTTCGTCCGCACCATCGCGGTGGCGCGCATCGTGATGCCGCAGTCGATGGTGCGCCTCTCCGCCGGCCGCGGCGAGATGAGCGACGAGACCCAGGCCCTGTGCTTCCTTGCGGGCGCCAACTCGATCTTCTACGGCGAGAAGCTGCTCACCACGCCGAACCCCGAAGAGAGCCACGACCACAAGCTGTTCGAAAAGCTCGGCATCGCGCCGATGGCGTTATAAATTGAACGTCATGGCCGGGCTCGTCCCGGCCATGACGATGTGGATATACTGTGACGGAAAAAATAGACTGGTACGCGCAGGGCCTGCCGCACATCTGGCTGCCCTACACCCAGATGAAGACCGCCAACCCGCCTCTCGCCGCGGTGCGCACCCAAGGCACCCGCATCACCCTCGCCGACGGCCGCGAGCTGGTCGACGGGATCGCGAGCTGGTGGACCGCCTGTCACGGCTACAACCATCCCCACATCGTCGCGGCGATCCAGGCGCAGGCGGCGCAGCTGCCGCATGTCATGCTCGGCGGCCTCGTCCATGAGCAGGCGCTGACCCTGGCGCAGCGCCTGTGCGCCATCGCGCCCGGCGCCATGGAACGCGTGTTCTTTTCCGATTCCGGCTCCGTCGCGGTCGAAGTCGCGATGAAGATGGCGACGCAATACTGGCTCAACCGGGGCGTCCGGGGACGGACGAAATTCCTCGCCTTTCGCGGCGGCTATCACGGCGACACCATCGCGACCATGGCGGTCTGCGACCCCGACGAAGGCATGCATGCCCTCTTCACCGGCCTGCTGCCCGAGCATCACGTGATCGACCTGCCGCGCGACGAGGCGAGCATCGCCGCCTTCGACGCGTTCCTCGAACGCCACGCGCCCGAGATCGCCGGCATCCTGGTCGAACCGCTGGTGCAAGGTGCCGGCGGCATGCTGTTCCACGACGCGCGCGTGCTGCGCCGGCTGCGGGCCGCCGCCGACAAATATGAACTGCTGCTGATCTTCGACGAGATCTTCACCGGCTTCGGACGCACCGGCGCGATGTTCGCCTGCGAGGCGGCCGAGGTCGCGCCCGACATCCTGACGGTCGGCAAGGGCCTGACAGGCGGAACCCTGCCGCTCGCCGCGACGCTCGCGACCGCCAAGGTGTTCGACGCCTTCTGGTCCGACGATCCGGGCAAGGCGCTGATGCACGGCCCGACCTATATGGGCAATGCGCTGGCCTGCGCCGCCGCCAATGCCTCGCTCGACCTCTTCGAACGGGAGAATCGCCTGCTCCAGGCCGCCGAGATCGCCAAGACGATGGCGCCGGCGCTGGGTGCCTGCCTCGGACTCAAGGGCGTCCGCGACGTCCGCGTGCGCGGCGCCATCGGGGTGGTGGAGCTGGATGGCATCGCCGATCTCAACGATCTCAAGCGCCGGCTGGCGGCGCGGGGTGTCTGGGTACGTCCGTTCCGCAATATCGTCTACCTGACGCCGGCCCTGACGATCGGCCCCGACGACCTGAAGACGCTGACCGACGCCGTCGTGGCGGTCGTGTCGCAAGGAGCATGAGCGATGCGCTGGCTGATCTACCTGGTCGTGATCCTGGCAGGGATGCTGCTGTTCAGCCAAGTGGTCGTCCTGATCGGGCTCGACGATATGCCCGGCGACATCACCTATAAGGCCTCGGAAACCTGGACTATCCACATCCCCGTGCTCTATTCGCTGGGGGCTGTGGCGTTGGCGGGGCTTATCTTTTGGGCGGTCAAGCGGTAAGACCCGCCGTAACCCCGCAAGCGCCCGAGTCGCCCATGACGCACCGCCCGATCCGCCGCGCGCTCCTTTCGGTTTCCGACAAGACCGGCCTCGTCGAATTCGCGCAGGGACTTGCGCGCCACGACGTGTTCCTCATCTCCACCGGCGGCACCGCCAAGGCGCTGCGTGATGCGGGCCTGACGGTCGCCGACATCTCCGAGGTCACCGGCTCGCCCGAGATGATGGACGGCCGCGTGAAGACGCTGCACCCCAAGGTCCATGGCGGCCTCCTGGCGCTCCGTGACAAGCCCGACCACGCCGAGGCGATGACGAGCCATGGCATCGAAGGCATCGATCTGCTCGTCTCCAACCTCTATCCCTTCGAGGCGACGGTCGCGAAGGGCGCGGGCTTCGAGGACACGATCGAGCAGATCGACATCGGCGGTCCCGCGATGACGCGCTCGGCGGCGAAGAACCACGAATGGGTCGCGGTCGTCGTCGATCCGGAAGACTACAGCTTCGTGCTGGGCGAGATGGATGACAACAAGGGCACGGTGTCGGGCGCGCTGCGCCGCCGTCTGGCGCAGATCGCCTTCGCACGCACTGCCGCCTACGACGCCGCCGTATCGAACTGGTTCGCGGGCGAGCTCGCGCGGAACGGCGACAAGGCGCCGCCGCGCCGCCGCAGCTTCGCCGGCATGCTGCGCCAGCCGCTGCGCTATGGCGAGAACCCGCACCAGGAGGCGGCGTTCTACGTCACCGGCGATCCGCGCCCGGGCGTCGCGACGGTGCAGCAGCTCCAGGGCCGCGAACTCTCCTACAACAACATCAACGACACCGACGCAGCCTATGAGCTGGTCGCGGAGTTCGCGCCCACCGCTTCGGCCGCCTGCGCCATCATCAAACATGCCAATCCCTGCGGCGTCGCGCTCGCGCCGACTCTCGCCGACGCCTATCGCAAGGCGCTGGCCTGCGACCCGGTCAGCGCCTTCGGCGGCGTGCTCGCCTTCAACCGCACGCTGGACGGCGAGACCGCCGAGGAGATCGCCAAGCTCTTCACCGAAGTGATCATCGCGCCCGATGCGGACGAAGATGCGCGCAGGATTCTCAGCAGCCGGCGCAATCTGCGCCTGCTGATCGCCGGCGGCCTGCCCGATCCCGACAGCGCCGGCCTCACCTTCCGCTCGGTGTCCGGCGGCTTCCTGGTGCAGACGCGCGACAATGGCCGCGTCGCGCGCGCGCAACTGAAGGTCGTCACGAAGAGACAGCCGACCGAGCAGGAGCTCACCGACATGCTGCTCGCTTCGACCATCGGCAAGCATGTGAAGTCGAACGCCGTGGTCTATGTGAAGGACGGCGCCACCGCCGCGATCGGCGCCGGCCAGATGAGCCGCGTCGACTCCGCGCGCATCGCCTTCCTGAAGGCCAAGGACGCCGCCAAGGCCGCCGGCTGGGCCGAGCCGATGACCAAGGGCTCTTCCGCCGCGTCGGAGGCGTTCTTTCCGTTTCCCGACGGGCTCCTTGCCGTCGCCGAAGCCGGTGCCACGGCGGTGATCCAGCCCGGCGGCTCGATCGGCGACAAGGCGGTGATCGACGCCGCCGACGAAGCCGGCCTTGCCATGGTCTTCACCGGCATGCGGCACTTCCGGCACTAGCGCGCCGCCGTGCCCCACACAAGGCGGGTTCAACAATCGAGGCGATATTTTAAAACCGTCATGGCCGCCCTCGTGGCGGCCGCCCATGAACACCCATTTGGCAGGGAGTTCATGGGTCGCCGGGACGAGCCCGGCGATGACGATGTGGTGATAGTGCGCATCACCAAACGGCCGCCTGCGCGGGCACGACAGTGAAGAGCGATTCTCTCACCGCCCACGCCCACAATCCGCCCCATTCCCGATTAACCATGTAAACCGCACACACAGAGCGAACGAACCCACCGGATTCGCGCTGGCACGTTTTCTCTGTTAACGTTAAACCTAATTAGACAAACGTTTTTGGGTTTTGCGGTCGGGGGAATTGGCCGTGGATTATTCGGGCGTATATCGCGCCATCCGGCAGGCTGGATTGGCGCTCGGGCTGGCAGCGGCCGCGATCTTGATTCCGCCGGCCGGCGCCGCCGACTATGCCGACGGCAACTACGCCGCCAATCACATCAGCCTCGAAGCTGCGGTCCGCATCTGGCGCGCCGCCTCCTGGGCCAATGACGACTTCCTTGCCCAGGTGCGCCTCGGCGACGTCTATTCCAACGCCTCCGACAGCCGCTTCTACGATCCGGTCGAAGCCTATGTCTGGTTCTACATCGCGGGCCGCAACAAGGCCGGGCACGGCCGCTATTGGGGCGACGAGGCCGCCGACGTGATGCGCACCAGGCGCGGCCATGCCCTCGCCAAGCAGGGCGAGCTCCTGCTCGAATTGTCGAACAGCCAGCGCAGCGATGCCCGCGACCGCATCACCTACATCCTCAGCTGCCGCGGCGCGAACGGCTTCCTGGAACTCGGCCGCATCACGACCAACACGCACAGCCGCGACTATGACGATGACGAGGATGGCGGCTACGACAATGGTCGCGGCCGCGACCGCCGCGGCCCGCCGCCGACGGTGATGACGCCGAACGACTCCGAGGCGCTGGTCTATTTCCATATCGCCGACGCGATGGGCAGCCCGCTCGGCCGGCCCTATCTCAATACGCTCGAAGGCGCCATGCGCAGCTCCTATCTGGGCAACCGCATCGTCGACAAGCAGGCGAAGGCCTTCCATTACTGGACACCGCCCTTCGAATTCTATCCGCCCGGCGACTCCGCCGGCGGCGTGCCGCTCAGCGACGAATGCCCGGTCGGGATCGAGCGCTCGCGGGCGCTGGCCCTCGCCGCCGCGGTTCCGCCGGAGGCGACGCGCCACGCGCTCTATTTCCTCGGCTTCAAGGGACCGCAGGCGATCGTGAAATACCAGGCCTCGCTGCCCGACGAGGCGACGGGACGGCTGACGGCGAGCCAGCTCGTGCGCGCGATCCAGAGCGCGGCGGTCGATGGCGACGCGGAATCGCAGAACACGCTGGGCGTGATGTATGCCAAGGGCCTGGGCGTCGTGACCAATTATGTCCGCGCCGAGTACTGGTTCGCCAAGGCCGCCGACCAGCGCTATCCCGCGGCGCTCTATCATCTGGGCGTGCTCTACAAGGTCGGGCCGCCCGGCATCGAGCAGGACCTGCACAAGTCGAACGACTACATCACCAGTTCCGCCGTCGCCGGCTTCCGCCCGACGATGAACCAGCTTGGGGCCTTGCTGAACGCCGCCGCGAACGAGCCACCGCGTCCCGGCCAGAATTGAGAGGTATGCCATGACGACATTCCTGCGCAGACTGGGCTTGCCCGCAGGCCTGCTGATGGCGGCACTGCTGCTGCCCGCCGGAGCCAGCGCCGGCGTTGCGACCAGCGGCGCGGTGCTGCTCGATCCCTTCGATCCGGTGCCGGAGATCCAGTTCCATCATTTCGGCGGCTATGGCGGCGGCTGCAGCTATGGTTGCGGCGGCTATCGCGATGTCGATTGCGACGAGGGCTGTTATCGCCGCCATCACTACCGCCACTATTATCGCCACGAAGGTCGCTGCGACGACGAGTGCGGCGACGGCGACCGCCACGACCATCATGACGGACATGACGGCGAGCATGACGGGCCGGCGCCCTGCACCAGCGCGCGCTGCTACGATGCGGAGCACTATGAACGGCGCTGGCGCGACGGCGACCATGTCGGGCAGGAATGGCTGGATCGCGGACGCCGCGAGCGCGTCCTTCCGGACGAGGCGCATGGCCATGACTGGTATGGCCACAGCGACGCCGACTGGCGCGACGATGACGACCGCGGCCCCGATGCTCCGCCGCCGCATCATGACGATCACGACGATCACGACGGTCATGACGGTCATGACGGTCACGATGGGCATGATGGGCACGGCCATTGACCGAGCTTCGCCTTCCTTTCCCCTCGTAACCACGGGCAAGGAAAAGAAGTCCATCGCCCTGACCGCGCTCCGCGGCGATGTCTTCGGTCGACCTTTGCATGCCGGACGCCGGACGCTAGAGTCGATCGGTCGCGCTTCGCGCGAGCCGGGGGGCCGGGCAATGACGGAAGTGAAATGGGTAAACTCAATCCAAATCCGCTTTAGCTTGGCGGTCTCGGCGTGCTTTCGATCATCTCCCGGATTTTCGTCGCCAGGACGTCCATCGTGAAGGGCTTGGCGACGATCTCCATGCCTGAGGCGAGAAACGCGCTGCCGGCAGCCTTCTCGGCATAACCCGTCATGAAGAGGACTTTCAGGTTCGGGCGCGTCTCGCGCGCGGCATCGGCCAGCTGGCGGCCGTTCAGCCCCGGCAGCCCGATATCGCTGACGAGCAGATCGATGCGCTGGGCGGATTGCAGGATGCGCAAAGCCGACTGTCCGTCATGCGCTTCGAGGGCGAGATAGCCCAGATCGTTCAGCAACTCGACGATCAGAAGCCGCACGACCGCTTCGTCTTCGACCACGAGAACGACCTCGTTCGCGCCCGCCGGGCTGTCGCCGGCGTCTTCCGCCGCCGCAGTCACCGCGGCATCGCCGACATAGCGAGGCAGAAGAATCTCGATCATCGTGCCCTTGCCCACGGCGCTTTCGATCCGCACCGAGCCGTCGGATTGGCGGATATAGCCGTAGATCATGGAGAGGCCCAGGCCGGTGCCCTGCCCGATCGGCTTGGTGGTGTAGAACGGGTCGAACGCACGGGAGCGCACGTCCGGCGGCATGCCGACGCCGGTATCGGTGACGCGCAAGGACACGTATTCGCCGGGCGGCAATTCGTACTGCAGCGCCTCGCGCTGGCCGAGCACGATATTCTCGGTCGAGATCGTCATCCTGCCGCCCTCGGGCATCGCATCGCGCGCGTTGATCGTCAGATTGAGCAGGGCGTTTTCGAGCTGGTTGCTGTCGCAGCGCACGAGCCAGAGATCGGCTGCGGGCACGACGCTCATGGCGATCGTCTCGCCGATGGAGCGGCGCAACAGCTCTTCGACCGAAGCGATCAGGTCGTTGGCATCGACCGGACGCGGATCGACCGGCTGGCGCCGGGAAAAAGCGAGCAGCCGGTGCGTGAGTGCGGCCGCACGGTTGGCCGACGCCACCGCGCCGTCCAGGAAGCGGTCGACGTCGCCGATGCGGCCCTCGGAGATTCTTTTGCGGACGCGATCAAGCGCGCCGATGATGCCCTGCAGAAGATTGTTGAAATCATGCGCGATCCCGCCGGTCAGCTGACCGACGGCCTCCATCTTCGCGCTCTGCCGCAGCGCCTCCTCGGCTTCGACGAGCTGCGTGCTGCGCTCGATGACGCGCTGCTCGAGCGTGGCGTTGAGCTCCGCCAAGGCCTCCGCCGCCGCCTGCCGCGCGGCTTCGGCGCTGCGGCGCTCGTTCACGTCGCGCAGGATGGCGGTGACGAAGACCCGCGCCTCGCTCTGCCATCGGGAAAAGGAGACTTCGAGATAGGTGATGCTGCCGTCCTTGCGCCGCGCGACGACCTCGACGGGCTGCTGGACCGGCCGCCCGGCGATGATGGCGGCCAGCGCTTCGCTCCAGCTGTGCTGATCCTGGAACAGGATCTCCACGCTCCGCCCGACCAGCTCGGCGGAATCGTACCCGAACTGGCTCTGTGCCGCCGGGTTTGCAAGCTGGATCGTGCCGACCTCGTCCAGCGTCACGATCACGTCGGGCGCGCTGTCGACCACCGCATCGTAGCGTGCGTTCTGGCGGTCGCGCAGCACACGCTCGCGTTCCGCCGACACCGTGACGTCGACGACCTGAATGAGGCATAGCGTGGCCGGCGCCTTGCCGACGGCGCCGACCATCACGTCGTGAACGAGCTTGCGGCCGGCGCGAGTCCTCAGCGGGAAGAGCGATGGATGCAGCGAGTGCGTCAGCAGGCTCGAAACGCCGGACTCGAATGCCGACGCGACGGCGGATGCCAGCCTCGGCGATTTCCCGTCCGGAAATATCTGCTCGAAGGTCTTGCCCGCCGCGGCGTCGGAGCTCACGCCGCACATCGCGGAGAACCACGCATTCCACAGGATCACCCGGCATTTGCGATCCAGCAATATCAAGCCGGTGTCGAGCGCATCGAAGATCGCGCGGGAATAGTCCTGTCCGGCCTCAGACATCGGCTTCCGGTGTACCACCGGCGCGCACGATGTAATCGTCCAGCAGCGCCGTGAGCGCCGCCAGCGATGGCATGTCCATCAACATCGCGATGTAGCCTTGAAGATCGCGGTCTTTCACCGAAAAATTGATGTAGACGAACAGCACCACGTCGCCGGCCTCGGGCGGCGGCTCGAGGCTGAACAGCGTCTGGCTGTCGCCGCGCAGGATCTCCGGCAAGGATATCTTCAAAGTGCGCTGCAACTCGTTCGCTATGGTCGCCAGGCAGCCGTTGAGGATGATGTTGCCGGTCTCGGCGAGCGCTTCCTGCTCGAGCTCGATGATGTCTTCGAGCGGCAGGTCGCCGTTCGTGACGGCGCGTACGAGTTCGAGGCTTTTCGTCTCCGGGAAGATCAGGAGCACGCGGCCCGTGATGTCGCCCTCGAACACCTGATGGACGGCGACGAGATTGCTGTGCCCGGTCTTGCTCAAGACCTCGATGGCCCGGTCCCTGCTCACCAGTTCGACGCTCGGGACCGAGAGCAGCACCTGTCGGGCAACCATCTCGCGAAGGCTGACGGCAGCCTTGCTGACGCCGAGATTGACGAGCTCCGTCAGGGCATCGAGCTGAAGCTCGGTGATCACCGTGGGGTTGGCGAACGTCACCGACCCACCGCTTTCAGTTTCTTCTCCGCGACGTCCAGGAAATCCGTCAACGCCTTTTCCGTGATGGGCTTGGAAAGAAACACCGCGCCGAGCGCGATCGCGCGATCGACAACTTCCTGCTGATGGTTCGCGGAAATGATCGCGACCTGCATGTTTGGCTTGAGAGAGCGCACTTCGGCCGCCAGGTCCAAACCGTCACGTCCGGGCATGTTGAAATCGAACACGGCGATGTCGGGATCGGCGGTCTTCACTTGCACGAGCGCTTCATCCGCATTGGCGGCCTCGATCCTCGTCCAGCCGGGATGAACGGCACTCAGCACCTTGGCAACCGCCATCCGCGCCAGCTTGCTGTCGTCAACCACGAGCACTTTCATGAACACCCAGCCTGCCAATAAGAATTCCGATTTGAGAAAGTTCTCGAAGAAACGCGCGATGGCGGAAAAGGCCCGTTGCGCGCGCGCAACCTAGGGCAATGAAATTGCCGAGAAAAGGACTCATTTCAACCCAGCAAATCCGCCAGATCGAGCACCAGCAAGACCCGGCCGTCGCCCATCAGGGTCGTGCCCGCGATGCCGGGGGTGCCGGCGAGAAGGCCTTCGGTCGGCCGGAGCATGATGTCCATCCGCTCGCCCAGCCGGTCGATCTCCAGCGCGCCCAGCTCCGTGGCCATTTGTGCGATGACCACAAAGGCCTCATGCGCCGGGGGCGATGTACCGCCGCGTCCGAGCGTCGCGGCCAGATCGATGAGCGGTATCGTGCGGTCGCGCAGGACGAACGCCGCGATCTTGCCGATGGGCCGGATGCGTTCGCGCGGCAGGCGGGCGGTCTCGACCACCGAGTCGAGCGGAATGCCGAAGAGCTGGCCGCCGGCCTCCACCGTCATCACCCGCGTCATCATGATGCTGAAGGGTAACGTGAAGCGCACCGTGCTGCCCTTGCCCCTGTCCGTCGACAGGCCGACGCGGCCGCCGATGCGCTCGACGGCGGCCCGCACCGCGTCGAGCCCGACGCCGCGGCCCGAGAGATCGGTCACCGCGCTCGCGGTCGAAAAGCCGGGCGCGAAGATGAGATCGGCAAGGTCCCGATCGCTCATCGCCGAGAGGCTCTCCAGCGTCGCGACCCCGCGCTGCAAGGCCACCTCCCGCACGCGATCCAGGTCGACACCGGCGCCGTCATCCGCCACTTCGACGACGACATGGTCTCCCTGGCGCGACGCACGCAGCCTTATCGTGGCGACCACCGGCTTGCCGGACGCCACCCTGTCCTTTGGCGCCTCGATGCCATGATCCATCGCGTTGCGCACGATGTGCAGCAGCGGCTCGAACAGCATCTCGACGATCGCCTTGTCGGCCTCGGTATCGTCGCCCTCCGTAACCAGGCTGGCCGGCTTGTCCAAATCCACGGCCAGTTCGCGGATGACACGCGAGAAACGCTGGAAAACATTTCGCAGCGGCAGCACGCGCAAGGCCAGCACCGACTCCTGCAGCCGCGCAGTGAGCCGCTCGAGGCGGGCATATTCCTGCTTCAGCAATGCCGCGACATCGCCTTCGCCCGATCCCGCCCGCTTTGCGATATGGCCGATCGCGTTCTTGGCGACCATGAGTTCCCCCGTGAGGCTTACGAGCGCATCGATCCGCTCGGCATCGACGCGCAGAACGCGCGACGGTGCATCGGCCTTCGACGGCGCGCCGCCGCCCGCCTTGGGCGCCTCGCCCAGGGCATGCCGAATGGCGCTCGCCAGCGCGTCCGGCTGCACGCTCGGACCAGCCAGAACTGCTTCCTCCAGCGGTTCGCCTCCGACACCCGATTTGCGAAAGACATTCGCGGTAACGCGTATCGCCGACGCCAGCCGGCCTTCCGATGCCGCCCATTCCGGATCGGCGATCAGCAGAAGCTGTTCCGCGAGGATCGCGCGGGCGACGGCGCCGATCGGGGCGGCGACTTCCACCGCCTGCACGACGCCAACGCTCGCACCAGGCCGTGCCGCCTCGAACCTCGCGGCCATCGCATCCGCGGCGGCGTCGGGCGCCGCCGGCAAATCGCCCGAGGCTTCGATCTGGTCGAGCCATTGCAACACGAGATCGATGCAGGACAGGCCATCGCCGATCAGGCCGGACGATATCTGCAGATCGCCCGCGCGCACCGCAGCCAAGGCATCCTCCGCCGCATGCACGGCCCGCGACATCGCCATGAAATCCACGATTCCGGCGCCGCCCTTCATTGTGTGGAAGGCACGGAACGCGGCATCGATCCTGCCCTTGTCCTCCGGCGCGGCCTCGAGCGCGAGAAGCTCCGCCGTCGCCTGTTCGCAAAGCTCGCGTGCTTCCAGCACGAATTGTTCGAGAAACTCGTTCATGCCGGACCGCCACAAAGCAATGCCACGTGATCGACCAGGGATTGCTTGCCGACCGGCTTTGTGAGGTAGAAATTGGCGCCCGCCTTTCGCGCGGCATTCCGGTCCCGGACTTTCGCTTCCGTGGTCGTCACCAGCGCCGGGATGCCGCCATGCGGGAGCGGTTGGCGGCGCAGCATATCGAGGAACGTCATGCCGTCCATCTGCGGCATGTTGATATCGACGATGAGAAGGTCTGGCGCGTTCTCCAGCAGTTTCTCCATCGCCTCGATACCGTTGAGCGCTTCGTCGACCGTGTAGCCGGCCGTCTCGAGGATCTGGCGATAATAGCGCCGCATCAGATCGGCGTCGTCCACGACGAGAACCCGCTTCGCATCAACCACGCCTATCCCCCATCGGTCTGCGATAAACAATGGCGTCCGCGAACCGGCACACTTCGAACAAGGGCGAGATGCGACTCATGGATTCGGTATGCCCCAGGCAGATATAGCCGCCGGGCGCGAGGTTCTCATAAAGGTTCTCCGCGGCGACACGCCGGGAGGTGTCGTCGAAATAGATCAGCACATTGCGGCAGAAGATGACATCGAATAGTCCATGCGGGCGGGTTTCGGCGCGCTCCACCAGATTGGCGGGCGTGAACCGCACGGAATTCCGCAGGTCGTCCAATATCTGCCAGCGATCGCCGCCAAGCGCGACGAAGTATTTGTCGATCAGCGCGGGAGAAAGCCGCATGAGCGCCCGCTTGCCGAAAACGCCCTCGCGCGCCGCCGAGAGAACTTCGGTGTCGATATCGGAAGCAACGATCTCGATATCGTGCGCGTCTACCTGCGGCCAGTTCTCCAGCAGCCACATCGCGATCGAGTAGGGCTCCTCACCCGTCGAGCAAGGCACCGACCAGATGCGCATGGTTTCGCCGTTCTGCTTCACCTTCAACCGCTCCTCCAGTAGATTCGCGGTCAGGCATTGAAGCTGATGATCCTCGCGATAGAAATAGGTCTCGTTGACGGTGAAGGCATTGACGAACTGCTCGATCTCGCCGTCGATATCGCCGCGCAGCCGCGCGAAATAATCGGCAAAAGTGCTTGCACCCGTCGCCGCCATGCGGTCGGCGACGCGGCGATCGACGAAGTAGCGGCGCGTCTCGTTGAACGTCATGCCCGTGCGGCGATAGAGGTACTCGCACAGCCTGCGATATTCTTCGTGCGTGATCGGCGCGCTGTCAGCCACGGGGTGCGCTCAGGCGCTCGGAGGCCGCGGCGATGGCGAACAGCAGGAAGGGATCGTCCGGAAAGCGATCGGCACAACGCGCCAGAGACGGCAGCGCCTCTCCATCGCCGATCTCGGTGAGCACCTCGATGGCGGCGGCGCAGACATTGGGTTGCGGATCGCTGTCGATCAGGGCACAGAGCAGGCCCTGCACCACCGCGCCGTCCAGTTCGCGCGCGAGATCGCAGGCGAGAAGCCGGACATCGCTGTCGGCGTCCGCCAGCAAAAGGGGGAGCTGGACCGCGATCACCGCCGGTGCCGTCCGCAGCGCATCCATCGCACCGGTGCGCAAATGCGATTCATCGGAACGCAGCGATTGCAGCAACACGTCTATGCTCTCCGAAGACGCGAGCTTGACCAGCGCCGTGAAGATCGCCTCGCGTACCCGCGCATCGCCTTCGTGGATCAGAGCCCGCGACAGCGTTGCGACGCTTCCGTGCCCGGTCGCCGCATCGCGGACCGCCGTCCACCGGACATCCGGAGAGGGATCCGCCAATCGAGACGCGAGGTCGCCCTCTGTCGTCGGCGGTGCGAGCGCCGTGTCAGGCGCTTTTCGTATCAGCGGCATGGAACGGGACCAATTGTTGCAATTTCTCCGCGATCTTCTGCACCGGCAAAATCCAGTCGGCACCGCCGGCTTTGACGAGCTCGCCCGGCATGCCCCATACCACGGCGGTCTCTTCGGCCTCCGCGATGGTTCGCCCTCCTAACGCGCGAAGCCGCGCCATGGCTGCAGCGCCGTCATTGCCCATGCCGGTCATGAGGACGCCTATGAGCTGGCTCGCGGGGATGCCGAGCAAAGCGCTGCTGACGAGCCGGTCGGCGCTCGGATGCCAGGGATAATCTTCGGGCGCGGCGGGGGCCGCGAAGAAATCCGGTCCCCTGCGCGAAACCACCACATCGCCGTCGCCCCGGCCAATATAGGCGCGGCCCGGTTCGAGGATCGTGGCGCGTGTGACCTCTTCGATCCGCAACTGGCAAATCCCGTCCAGCCGCCGCGCCAGCGGGCCGGTGAAGCTCGCCGGCATATGCTGCGCGATCACGATAGGCCAGGGAAAGGTGGCGGGGAGCGGCGTCAGCAGGGCTTCGAGCGCCGGCGGCCCACCGGTGGACGTTCCGACCAGGACGAGCCCAGCGCCTTCGGCATGCCCATCGGCGCCCAGCAGGGGCAACACCGGACTTCGGAGCACCGGGGCACGTCCGATGCGATGGCGGATGCGTTCGCGCAGGCGCAGACTCGCCTTCAGTTTCGCGCCGGCCGCCGAGCGCACCTTGGCGATGAACAGCGGGGCGAAGACGTCCATATGAAGGCTCACCGCGCCTTCCGGCTTGGCGACGAAATCGACGGCGCCCAGCCGCAGGGCCTCCAGCGTGGTCTCGGCACCCTCGGCCGTCAGCGACGACACCATGACCACGGGACAGGGCCGCTCCAACATGATGCGGTCGAGACATGCGAGGCCGTCCATCTCCGGCATATGGATGTCGAGGGTGATCACGTCGGGCCGGAATGCCTCGAGCTGCTTGAGCGCCTCCAGCCCGTTGCGGGCGAACGCGACCTCGAAATCCGCTTCGCCTTCCAGAACCCGGCCGAACAGTTTCCGCACCAGCGCGGAATCGTCGACCACCAGGACCTTCGTCACTTCGCCGCCTTTGCCTTGGCTTCGAACGCGTCGAGCAACCCGTGCTCCGCGCGCGTCAGCAGTTCCGCGGGATCGAGCAGAAGGACGATGCGGCCCTGGCCTTCGAGATTGACGACGCCATGCACAAGCCGCGTGATGTCGCCCGTCAGGTCGGGCGGCGGCTCGATCGCATCGGCCGCGCAGCGCAGCACTTCCGATACGCTGTCGACGATGAGACCGGCGCGATGGCGCTCCGTCCGAACCACGATCAGTCGGCGGCCGTCGCCGCTCTCCAGCACCGGCATATCGAAGCGGCGACGCTGGTCCACGACGGGCAGCACCTCGCCGCGCAGGTTGACGACGCCTTCGAGGAATTTCGGCGTCCTGGGTATGCGCGTCACCTGTTCGGGCACACGCGCCACTTCGTCCACGGATTCGATCGGCAGACCGAACTCGTCGTCGCCGAGGCGGAAGACCACGAATCGGCGTTCGGCGGATCGCGCCGCGGCGTCGGCCTGCGGCCTGCCTTGTCGGGCTGGCCCGATACGTTGCATGACGTCCTCCCGGAAGAGCCGATCCGGCGCGAGAATCGAGATCAGGCGCTTGCCCGCGTCGCCGCGATAGATCGCCGCGATCCGCGTCTCGCCGCCCGAGCGCGCCGCCAGCACCGAAGGCACCGGATCGATCAACTCGCGCTCCGCCTGGATGACCGCGCGCACCCGGTCCGCGACGAGGCCGACGACCGCGCCGCCGACCGACGTGACCAGAACCTTCTCGCTTGCATCCGGCACGCCGGGCTTGAACCCCAGCAGGCCGCGCAAAGACAGCAGCGGCAAGAGCTGGTCGCGGAAGGCCATCATGCCGACGACCAACTCCTCGGCGTGGGGCATCGCGGTGATCGTCTCGGGCGACGGCACGATCTCCTGCACCGCAGACAACGCAAGCGCATATTCCTGCCCTGCCACGTCGAAGGTGACGAGAACCTCGGCATCACCTCGAAGGTCGCTCTCGACAGTTTTCACGGCACCGAGCGCCGGCGCGGCCGGCTGGCGCTTGCGTTGCGCGCGCGCCGCAAAAACATCATCGAGCAGCGCCTTGATGTCGACGATTTTCGCGATGCCCTGGCCGTGGACCTCGAACGCGCCGATCAGTTTCTCGCCGCCCCTCGCCGCGAGTTCCGCCTGGCGGGTTTCGATCTTTTCGGCCGCGACCGTCACCAGCGCTTCGATGCCGTCGACCGCGATGGCCGCCGGCGCCGCGCCGTCGAGAACGATCGCGCGCGTCGCAGACAGATCGGCGTCGTCCCCACCCAGCAACACCCGCAAGCTCGCGAGCGGAAGCACCGTGCCGCGCAAGTTGGCGACGCCGATGAGCGCCTTGGGCGCCTGCGGCACCTTCGCGACCTGCGGCAGACGGATGACCTCGACGACCTCCTCCGCCGGCAGGGCGTAGAGCCGCCGATCCAGACGAAAGGTCAGGAAACGCCGCGACGCGCCGGAAATCTGGGCGTCAGCCATTTTGCTGTTTCAATGTATCCGCCAGGGCCGCAATCTCCTCGATGGCGGCAGCGAGGTCGTCGGCGCCCTGCGCCTGCTGTGCCGACGCCGTCGCCGCCTGGCGCGAAGCGTTGCCTGCCTCTTCGGCCGCCGCGGCGATCTGGCGTGCTCCCGCCGCAGTCTCAGACGCACTCGAAAGGATCGCTTCGGCGCCATCGAGGATGGCCTTGTTGCCCGCGCTCACCGCGGCCACTTCGGCCGCGACCTTGTCCAGCGCACCGAAGACGTTGCGGTTGTTCTGCACCTCGATCTCGGCGGTCGCGATGCTCAGTTCCAGGTCGCGCTTGAGGGCCGCGATCTGCTCGAGGATGCCGCGCACCGTATCCTTGGCGCGGTCCACATTGTCGGCCGCCTCGCGCGCCAGAACGCGGATGTCGCCCGACACCACCGCAAAGCCGCGCCCTGCCTCGCCCGCGCGCGCCGCCTCGACCGAGCCGCTCACCGCCAGCATGCTGGTCTGCACCGCGATCAGGGCGATGGCGTCCACGATCTTCTCGATGCGCCGGCCGACCGCTTCGAGCTTCGCAATGGTCGCGACGCTCGCCCTCGTCTCCGTCAGCGCCTCTCCGACGCCGTTCATGAGCTTCTCGATGGATTGGCGGCTTGTCGCGAGCGATTCTTCCAGCTTGCGCACGCGCGCATTGGCATCGGCGACGTTCCTTTGCGCGATCCGCGCGCTCTTCTCGATCTGCGACAGCGCGGCGGCGGTTTCATGCGTCGCGGAGGCTTGTATCTGCGAGCCGCGATTGATCTGCTCGACGGCCGCCATGATCTGCGTGGCGGCGCTGGTCAGTTCCTGGATGGTCGCCGAAAGCTCTTCCGCGGTGGCGCCGATCTGCTCGGCGCCGGACGCGCCCGCCTTGCCGGTGCGAAGCTGCTCGGCAAGCGCCGCGAGGTTCTGCGCCGCGATCTGCCCCTGTTCGAGCGACTGTGCCTGCTCCTGAATCGCGGATTGCGCTTCGCTCGCCCCGGCCGATTGCTCTTCGGCGGCGCTCGCGACCTGTTCCGCGCCCTTCTGCGCCTCCGCCGCGGCGCGTTCTGCTTCGGACGCGGCCGTCAGGACGTCTTGGCTGCCCTCCGCAAGGCGCGCCATGTCCTCGCGCCGCGCGTCGAGCGCCTCGACGACGGCTGACGCAGCTTTCGCCTCGCCTGCCGAAGTCGTCGCGGCGCTCCTCACGCTCGCGACCGCGCCCCGCACCTCGTTCTGGATATCGCCCGCGAGGCCTTTGACCTCCTGCGCGCTTCCTTCCGAAGTCTCGGCCAAAGCCCGCACCTCGTCGGCCACGACCGCGAAGCCGCGGCCGTGATCGCCGGCGCGCGCCGCCTCGATGGCCGCGTTGAGCGCCAGGAGATTGGTCTGGTCGGAGATCCGGCTCACGGTCTGCGTGATCTCGCCGATGTCCCGGGCGCGGCGTTCGAGTTCGGAGATGATCTCGATCGACGCTTCCTGACGCTTGGCGTTGCGCTCGATGGCGCGGGCCGACGTCGTGATCTGGCCCGACGTCTCCGCGAGCAGCGACTGCACCGCTTCGGTCCGGCGCCGCGAGGCGTCCGCCTCGGTGCGGGCGGTGCGCAACGCGTCGAAGATGCGCTTGATCGCGCCGAGCTGCTCTTGGGAAGCGCCGGCCGCTTCTTCGGCCCCGCCCGCGATCTGCTCCATGGAAGCGCGAAGCTGGTTCGCCGCCGCCGACGCTTCGGTCAACCCGCTCGCCAGCTGTTCGGTCGCAGCCGCCACGCGCTCGGACAAGGTTTCCTTCCCGCGCAACTTCGCGGCCGGCGCCTTCACCGCCGCCGCTTTCGCAGGCAAGGGCCGGCTGTCAGCTTTGTTCGCGGAAATCTTGGTCGTTTTGACGAGAGCCATGAGGGTCCGTATCCGAAGGAGCTGCGACGCGGGAGGCGAGAAGCTGCGAGCGTAGTCCACAACATTCGGACATCCAACTCGGCCCGAAAACCCGTCGAAACCACCGGCGAAGGCATGGTCGACCGTCAAGCGCTGCCAAACCTTGCCCGACCGGGATGCGTTCTGGAGATTGTCCGGTGCGTGCGGTCGACGAGCAGCGCCAGCCCTAAACCGCGACGGCGCGCTCCTCCTTCACGAAGGCCATCAGCACGAGACCCAGCGCCAGGAAACCCAATATTGCGAGCATTCCGCCGCGCTGGCTGAGGGTCAGCGCCGTCATCGCCGTCACCGAAACATTCGCCAGGAAGGTCGTCGAGGTGCCCGACAGCGACATCAGCCCGAAGAACTCCGTCATCTTCTCCGGCGGCGCGAGCCGCGCCATCATGGTGCGCGCATTGGCATAGCCCGCGGTGATGCACACCGCCACGCCGTTGACCAGCATCAGATAGATGACCTGCGGCCAGGTATTGAAGAACGGCAGCGCGTCGATGTGCGGTGCATGCACGTCATAGGGGATGAACCAGAGGATGCGGTCGGGCGCCATCGTCAGCCCCGCGGCGAAGAAGATCAGCGTCCCGCCGACGCTCACGAAGATGGCGCGCTTGGAGCCCAGGTGGTTGTCGAGCCAACCGCCGAAGAAGCCGCCGAGCACCGCGAACACGCTGAGCTCGATCCCGTAGACGATCATCGCCAGCGCGCCGAAATCGAACGTCCCGGCGGCGTAGATGCCGCCGAACAGCAGCACCGCGCTCATGCCGTCGTTGAAGAACACGCGGGCGACGAGATAGGTCGCGACGTTGCGGTAGTGCCGCAGGCTCTTCACCGTGCTCCACACCGCGCGGATGCCCAGCCGCATCTGCCGCCCGAGCGGAACGCCGGTGTCGGGCTTGTCGGGCGTGAAGAGGAACAACGGCAGGCTGAACACGAGCAGCCACAGGCCCGAGACCGGCCCCGACAGCCGCTCCGGCTCGTGCGCCGCCTGGCTCACGCCGAACAGCGGATGGCTCGGCACGAAAGACCAGTCGACGTGCCCCGGGAGCGAGAACGCGATCATCATGAAGACGAGCAGGACGATGCCCGCGAGATTGCCCAACGCCAGGCCGAGACCGGAAAGCGGCCCGACACGTTCCGGCGGCGCGATGGTCGGCAGCATCGCATTGTGGAAGACCGAGGAGAACTCATAGGCGAAATTGGCCGCCACGATCGCGACGCCGATCAGCACGAGCTGGCCGGTCGAGGCGTGCGGCACGCCGTACCACATCGCCAGCATCGCGACCGCCATGATCAGGGTGTAGACGAAAATCCAAGGCTTGCGGCGTCCGCCGATATCGGCGATGGCACCGAGGAAGGGCGCCGCCACCGCGGTCGCGAAACCGCCCCAGGAGGAGATCGCCGACCAGATGATCTGGCCGCGCACCGGATCGCCGACGATGTGCCGCGTGAAATAGGGCGCGAACAGATAGATCGTGACGAGCAGGATATAGGGGATGCGAGCGCACTCGAACATCGCCCACGAGATCTGGCCGAGCCGGCTGGCGATCGGCCCGCCGGTCGCGGAGATGCCGGCCGGCTTGTGCAGCCAGGCCGCGAGGCCGGTGGCTGCCAAGGCCGCCTGCGAAGCGGGATCCGTGGGTTCGCCGGCCGTTGCCGGCTCCGCGTCCGCCAAACGCCGCGCGGGCTTGGCGCCCGCGTCATTGGAAGACTTCACCCGTCTCCACTCCCCAGATGTTTCTCTTGTCGACCCAGCCGTCGACGCCCGCAGCTTCGACTTCGCAGAATTGAGGCTCGCATGCCTTGAGCCGGGCCACAACGCCGGGCTGGGCATAGGCCACGATAGCCGCTTTGGGGTCGCCGGCACGGCGCAGGGGTGACTTTGTAAATCCGATGAACAGGACGGTGCGGCGATCGCTGAGCTGGGTCCGGTGCATCCAGCCGATCGTCCCGTCCGAATCCTTCACCCGGCGCCACGCATCGTAGCTGGCGATGATCTTCACGGGATAATCCTTGTGCTGATAAATCCACAAGATGCGGTGGGAATAGGACGGTCCCTCACGCAGGTTCGCCTCGCCGCGGCGGATGCTCGCATAATGCGGCACGTTCGGCGGCGGCGTCTCGGCGGACAACAGGACCAAAGCCGCCAGGATCGCGGCGGCACGCAATATTCTCGGAGAATCGCTGATCATCGCGGCGCAAATGATACGGCCCGGCGGCCGCTTTTCGAGAGGATTGATGCGGTGCGACGACATAGGTTCCCGTCCGCCCGCTTGGTCTTGGGAACGTCTCGCATCTGTGCCGGTACGCTGAACGGTCGATGGGAACTGTTCGAGCGGCCGAGAACCGGTCCGGCAGGCGCGCCGGTTGGCGGCGCCCGGCATCGCCGGCCACGGGGCATCCGAGCCACCTTGTAAGCCCCGGCAGGCATGGCAAAGTCCAAGGATCGCCATTCCCTCGGACAAGCCATGACCTTCGACAGCATCCTGATCGCCAATCGCGGCGAGATCGCGGTCCGCATCGCACGCGCCGCCGCCGATCTCGGCATAAGAAGCGTGGCGGTGTATTCCGACGACGATGCAACTTCGGCCCATGTCAAGGCGGCCGATGCGGCACAGGCGCTGGGGGCCAGCGGTCCCGCCGCCTATCTCGACATCGCGCGCGTCATCGCCGCGGCCAAGGCTTCGCATTGCGCGGCGATCCATCCCGGCTACGGCTTCCTGAGCGAGAACGCGGACTTCGCCGCCGATTGCGAGAAGGTCGGGCTGCAGTTCATCGGACCATCGCCCAAGGTGCTGTCGATCTTCGGCGACAAGGCCCGCGCCCGCGCCCTTGCGGAACGTTTCGGCGTGCCGGTCCTGGCAGGGACGCCGGGACCGGCGACGCTCGAAGAGACCCGCGCCTTCTTCCGCAAGCACGGCGCGATCATCATCAAGGCCATTGCCGGCGGCGGCGGCCGCGGCATGCGCGTGGTGACGAAGGAGGAGGAGCTCGAAAGCGCCTATACGCGCTGCAGGTCGGAGGCGCTGACCGGTTTCGGCAACGATGCCGTCTATGCCGAGGCCTTCATGCCGGACGCCCGCCATGTCGAGATCCAGGTCGCGGGCGACGGCAAATCGGCGAGCCATCTCTGGGAACGCGATTGCACCCTGCAGCGCCGGCATCAGAAGATCGTCGAGATCGCGCCCGCGCCGGGGCTCGATCCCGGCCTGCGCAAGCAGCTCTGCGACGCGGCGGTCTGGCTGGCGGACGATGTGAGCCTGCGCGGCTTGGCGACGTTCGAATTCCTCGTCAATCCGAAGCCGGTGCGCCACGCCTCGGCCTTCGCCTTCATCGAAGCCAATCCGCGCCTGCAGGTCGAGCACACGGTCACGGAGGAGATCACCGGCGTCGACCTCGTCGGCGTACAGATCGAGCTGGCGCGCGGCCGAAGCCTGCGCGACATCGGCCTGCACCAGGAGGACGTCCCGGTCCCGCGCGGCAGCGCCGTGCAGCTGCGCATCAACATGGAGAAGATCGAAGCCGACGGCACGGTCAAGCCGTCGGGCGGCACGCTCACGCGCTTCACGCCGCCTTCGGGGCCGGGCATCCGCGTCGATACGTTCGGCTATGAGGGATACACGACGAATCCCGCCTTCGACCCGCTGCTCGCCAAGCTGATCGTGCACGGACCCGACTACGCCTCGGCGATGGGCCGCGCGAAACGGGCGCTGAGCGAATTCGCGATCGACGGCGTCGCGACGAACATCGCTTTCCTGCACGCGCTGATCGTGCGCGACGATGTGCTGAACGGCGCGACCCATACGCGCTATGTCGAAGAGCATACCGCCGATCTCGTCGCCGCCGCCGCGACCTGGAAGCCGCAGACGATGGCGGCCCCGATGCCGATGGCCGCGACGCCGGTCGTCACCCATGCCGCGTTGCCGCCGGGCACCGTCGCCGTCCAGGCCCCCATGCAGGGCAAGGTGGTCTCCATCGACGTGAAGCCGGGCGATACGGTGCGCCAAGGCGCTGCCGTCGCGGTGCTGGAATCGATGAAGATGGAGCACATCGTCACCGCCGCCGTCTCCGGCCGCGTCCACTCGCTGGCCCAGGCGCCCGGCACGGTCCTGTTCGAGGGCGACGCCTTGCTCTTTCTCAGCCCCGAAGACGTCGCAGGCGTCGATGCGGGCGCGCAGCAGACCGTCGACCCGGATTTCATCCGGCCCGATCTCCAGGAGGCCAATGAGCGGCATGCCTTCGGCCATGACGCCAACCGGCCCGAGGCGGTCGCCCGCCGCCGCAAGACCGGCCAGCGGACCGCGCGGGAGAACCTGGAACAGCTCTGCGATCCGGGCAGCTTCATCGAATACGGTGCGCTGGCCTTCGCGGCGCAGCGCCGCCGCCGCACCCTGGAGGACCTGATCGCCAACACGCCGGGCGACGGCATCATCACCGGCATCGGCACGGTGAACGCCGCCGCCTTCGGAGAGAACAAGGCGCGCTGCGCCGTCATGGCCTACGACTACACCGTGCTGGCCGGAACCCAAGGCCACATGAACCACCAGAAGAAGGACCGCCTTCTGAAGATCGCCGAGGAATGGAAGCTGCCGATCATCTGCTTCGCCGAAGGCGGCGGCGGCCGGCCGGGCGATACCGATTTCCCCGGCGTCGCGGGGCTCGACACCCCGACCTTCCGGCAATACGCCAAGCTCTCCGGCCTGATCCCGCGCATCGGGATCAATTCGGGCCGCTGCTTCGCCGGCAACGCGGCCCTGCTCGGCGCGTCCGACGTGATCATCGCGACGAAGAACTCGAATATCGGCATGGGCGGTCCCGCAATGATCGAGGGCGGCGGACTCGGCGTCTACAAGCCGGACGAGGTCGGGCCGATGTCGGTGCAGGTTCCCAACGGCGTCGTCGACGTCGCGGTGGAGGACGAGATCGAGGCCGTCGAGGTCGCAAAGAAATACCTCGCCTATTTCCAGGGCCCGCTCGCCCAATGGGATGCCGCCAACCAGAAGGCGTTGCGCCATCTCATCCCGGAGAACCGCCTGCGGGTCTATGAAAGCCACAAGGTGATCGAGACGCTGGCCGACACCGGCAGCGTGCTCGAATTGCGGGCCGGCTTCGCGCCCGGCATGATCACTGCGCTGGTGCGGATCGAGGGCCAGCCCTTCGGCCTGATCGCCAACAATCCGATGTTCATCGCGGGCGCGATCGACGGCCCCTGCGCCGACAAGGCTGCACGGTTCCTGCAGCTTTGCGACGCGTTCGGCCTGCCGATCATCTCACTCTGCGACACGCCGGGCTTCATGGTCGGGCCGGAGGCGGAGAAGACCGCGCTGGTCCGCCGCGTCAGCCGGATGTTCGTGGTCGGCGGCGCGCTCAGCGTGCCGATCTTCACCGTCGTGCTGCGCAAGGGCTATGGCCTCGGCGCCCAGGCGATGGCGGGCGGCAGTTTCCACGCGCCGTTCTTCATCGTCTCCTGGCCGACCGGCGAGTTCGGCGGCATGGGCCTCGAAGGCGCGGCGCGCCTCGGCTACCGCAAAGAGCTCGAAGCGGAGCCGACGCCCGAAGCGCGCGAGGAACTGTTCAAGAAGCTGGTGGCGCAATCCTATGCCCGCGGCAAGGCGACCAACATGGCAGCCTATCTGGAGATCGACGATGTGATCGATCCCGCCGACACGCGGCGCTGGATCCTGCGCGGCTATCGCTCGCTGCCGCCGCACGATCCGGGCAAGCGCCGGACGTTCATCGATACGTGGTGATCAGCTCGCCGCCAGACGTTGCGCCACGGCCTTGTCCTTGACGAACAGGCTGGGCGCGTGGTCGACCGGCAGGAAGACGCTGGACAGCCCGCGCACCGTCTCGGCATGGCCGAGCATCAGGGCGCCGTCCGGCATCAGCGCGTCGGCGATCTTGTCCAGCACGTCCATTTTGATCTTGCGGTCGAAATAGATCAGCACATTGCGGCAGAACACGACGTCGAGGTCGTCGAGCCAGCCATAGGAATCGAGCAGGTTGAACTGGCGGAACGTCACCATGCGGCGGAGGCTCTCATGGATGCGCCAGCTGCCGCCTTCCTGGGAGAAATGCGCGACCAGGCGGCGGATCGCGAGGCCGCGCTGCACCTCGAAATGCGAATAGACGCCCATCTCGGCGCGCGCGATCATCTCGGAACTGAGATCGGTCGCGATCAAGTCGATGCTCCAGCCCTTGGCCGCGAGCTTCTCGTCGTCGAGCAGCATCGCCAGCGAATAAGGCTCCTGCCCCGCAGCGCAGGCGGCGCACCAGATGCGCAGGCGCTTGGTCTTCGCACGATCCTCGATCAGGCGCGGCAGGACGAGGTCGCGGAACTGCTCGAAGGCGGGGCGGTCGCGGAAAAAGGAGGATTCGTTTGTCGTCATCGCCTCGGTCACTTCGCGTGCCAGCGAATCGCGGCCGTGGCGCAGTTCGGCCAGCAGCCCGTCGACAGTCCGGAAGCCGAAACGCCGCATCACCGGTGCAAGCTGGCCCTCGATGAACTGCGTCTTGTGCGGCGGCAGGTTGATGCCCGACCGGCGGCGCACCACCTGCGCGAGGAAGCTGAGATCGTCTTCGGTCATCGGCGGTCTTACATCAAGCCCACTTCGACCAGCTTCGCCTCGATGATCTCGCGGTCGAACGGCTTCATGATGTATTCGTTGGCTCCGGCGCTCAGCGCCTCGGTGATGTGCGCCACGTCGTTCTCGGTGGTGCAGAACACGACGATCGGAGTCTGTCCCTCGCGCTCCCGGCGCAGGGTCTTCAGGAACTCGATGCCGTTCATGTTGGGCATGTTCCAATCGAGCAGGATCAACTCCGGCATCCGGGCGCGGCACGCCGCCAGCGCGCTCAGCCCGTCCTCGGCCTCGTCGGTCGCGAACTGCAGATCCTGCAGGATCCGGCAGGCGACCTTGCGGATCACCCGGCTGTCGTCGACGACGAGGCAATGTCTCATGGTTCAAAACCCTGGCGGAGCCGCGACGCCGCGGCAGTGATTCCCGCATCCAGCTTAGAGTGTAAGACGTAAATGTCGCGTTTAGGGAGCGATTAACCAGCCGCCAGCTCGACCCGGCCCTCATACGCCGTCAGGGTCAGTCCGGCATTGAGGTCTCGCGACAGCTTGTGGGTGAGATAGGGCTGGATTCCCCGTGCATCGAGATGCGCCTCTTCGCCCCGCGCCGCGTTGGCGACGTCCTCCTGGAGCCGCGCATAGGGGCTGGTCGCCACGATGCGGAAGGAGGGTATGGCCGGATCGGCGCCGATCGTCACCTCGAGCTGGCCGCCGCGCGGCAGGCAGTCCGCTCCCAAAAGCGCCGCGTTCATGAGCAGTTTCGCCCAATTCTTGGGCCAGTTGATCTGTTGGGCCTGCCAGTTGAGCTGGACCTTGCCGCCGGAAAGCAGCCCGCTGACCAGCCGTCCGACCTCGCCGACGTCGAGTTCGGCACCCGCCGAACCGGCGGCACCGAACGCGATGCGCAGGAACTGCAACCGCGCCAGCGCCTGGAGTGCGCTGGAGGTGACGATTTTGAGGGCATCCGCCCGCATGGCCGCGTCGCGCTCGTCTTCCATGACTTCGAGGCCGTTCACCACCGCCCCGAGCGGACCGACCAGGTCATGGCAGACACGGCTGACCAGAAAGGCAGCGAATTCAATATCATCCATGGAAGGCCGGCCCTCATGAGCGATCGATGGTTGGGGATTGGTAACCATGATCAGGGCGTCTTAAGGAAGACTTAAGAGAGGCGCAACCGCGAGGCGACGGGCACTTCGTCAGCCGCCGCCGGCGATCCGCCCGCGCAACTGGTCCAGATAAGCGATCAGCTTGCGCACATCGCCGCCATTTTGCCCGAGATAGGCGGCGAATTCGTCGCGCTCTGCCGGCGCGAGCCAGACGCCTGCGACCGCGAAGTCGACGATGACGGGCTTGGCCGCATTCGAGCGGACGCGGAAATCGACCTCCAGCGGGCGGCCGCCGCGGTCGGTCGGATCGATCAGCACCGTGCTGACGATGTCGTCTTGGGGAGCGACCTGTCTGGATCCGGTGACCGTCAGGCTCTGACCAGCATATTTCGCGAAGTAGGACTGGTACACCGCGACCGCGTAATTCTGGAACGCGATGGCGAACCCGTCACGGTCTTCCGGCGAGGCCTTGGCGCCATAGGGCCCGAGCGTGAAGGTGGCAACCCGTTTCAGGTCCGTCACGCCGAGAAGGAAATTCTCGAACTGGACGCGCCGCTGCTCGGTGTCGAGCTGGCGGTCGTTGAGGATTTCGAGACCGGTGTTGATGTTGCCGGAGATGAGAGCTTCCGCCGGGGTGGCGGCCGCGGCCAGTCCGGTGCCGCAGAAGAGCAGCGCCATCGCGAAAACGACATGGCGCACGGCGGAAGCAAAGCCAGGAGAACTGGTGCGCATCGTGGATCCGTTTTGTAGGAGCGGGGTGCAAGGCGGGGGCGCCGCACATTCGCGCGCCGTATGACGTCGCATGATGGCGGCAATAGGGCCGAGCATATGGAACGGCGAGTTCCATCGAGAGCGTAATATGCTAGGAAAATCCGTCACCGGGGTAAGCTGCATGAGTCTCATTCCTTCGCCGCGCCTGATCGCGCTCGCCACGCTGGCGCATGAAGCGGGCGTCGTCGTCATGCGGCATTACGAGGCCGGAACCCAGGCGCGCCGGAAGTCGGACCACTCGCCGGTGACGGACGCCGACGAGGAAGCCGAAGCGCATATCCTCAAAGGCCTTGCGACGATCGCACCCGGAATCCCGATCGTCGCCGAGGAAGAAGTCGCGGCCGGGCGCCTGCCGCAGGTCGGCAGCCATTTCTTTCTCGTCGATCCGCTCGACGGCACCAAGGAGTTCATCAGCCACAATGGCGAGTTCACCGTGAACATCGCCGAGATCGTCGACGGCATCGCGGTGCGCGGCGTGGTCTACGCCCCCGCCAAGCGACGGCTGTTCCTCGGCGAGACGCCAGGGGGCGCCTGGGAAAGCGAAACCCGAGTCGAGACGCCGCCAGATCTCGCACTGGCGCGCGCGATCCACGTGCGGCCTGCGCCGAAGGACGGCCTAATCGCCGTCGCCAGCCGCTCGCATCGCGACAAGAAGACCGAGGAATATCTTGCAGCCTACCCGGTGAGGGATTTCATCACGGCGGGCTCGTCGCTGAAATTCTGCCTTGTCGCGGCGGGCGAGGCCGACATTTATCCGCGGCACGGCACGACCATGGAATGGGACACGGCGGCCGGCCACGCGGTGCTGGCGGCCGCGGGCGGCTCCGTGACACATCTCGACGGCTCGCCGTTCCTCTATGGCCGCACGAAAGACGGGTTCACCAACCCGCACTTTGTCGCGCGCGGCGGCATCTGAAGGCGGCTAGCGGTCGTAATTGTGCCGGCTGGAATAGAACACCAGCGCCATCAGGCCACCGCCGACCGCGATGGTGATGAGGGAGCCGCCGACCAGCGCAACCCAGCCGAACGCGCTCATATGCGCGTCGCCAATGGCCGTCCAGGTGTAGACCGCGTACCAGATCGAAACCGCGAGGAATCCAAGCAGGACGATGAGCGCCAGCCACCCGCCACGCGAAAGGTGGGCGTGGTCGTCGCTGTCATGTCCGTCTGTCATATAGCTGCCACTCATGCCCTGATAACGCGACAACCAACTTCTCGTTCATCATGGCAGGCGTGTTGCGGCGAACGGCCCGAAAATTAGGACTTTGTTAAGAGCTAAGACGCCACAGCGCCGAGCACCAGGGAACCAGGCGCCAACTGGACCTTCAGTTCCGCGCCATCGGCGCCGGAGACCTGCAGCCTGTCGCCCTTGATCGGTGCGGAGCCATCGACGACCGCGGCGCACCAGCGGGTGTCGTCGACCCGCACCGCACCGCGGCCGTTGACGAAGTCTTCTTCGGCTTCGACCACGCGGCCAACATATTGCGCACTGCGCTGGTTCAGGGTCGCGTGCGTCTTGCGCTCGGCGCGGCCCATGGGAGAGCGCTTCCACGCGACCGTCGCGAAGACCGATATGGCGGCGAACAGCAGGAGCGCCACCCATCCGTCCAATGGCGGGATGATGAATTTGAGCAGCCCGACGGCCAGTGCGGCGATCCCCGGCCACAGCAGGTATTGTGTCGTGCTGATCATCTCGATGGCGAGCAGTGCGGCGCCAAGCACCCACCAGTGCCAAGCCGGCTGCGAATTGAGGACATCGGTGAGAGTTTGCATGACGGCCTCGTTCAGGTTCCGGCCGGCCGCGTCGGCGGCGGTTGGACATTCGGCACCGTGCCGGCGGCGCGCGTACCTCGCGCGGCGGCCGGCGTCGCGGTGGACGCAACCTGGCTGGAAATCGCCTCGCGCGTCATTTCGGCGATGCCGGCGATGGAACCGAGCAGGCCGGCCGATTCCATCGGCACGATGACGAACTTCTGGTTCGGTGCGCTGGCGAGCTGTGCAAACGCGTCGACATATTTCTGGCCGAGGAAGTAGTTGAGCGCATTGACGTTGCCGGCCTCGATCGAGTCGGAAACCATCTGCGTCGCCTTGGCCTCGGCCTGCGCCAGCCGCTCGCGTGCCTCGGCATCGCGGAACGCCGCTTCCTTGCGGCCCTCAGCCTGAAGGATGGCGGATTGCTTGGCGCCCTCGGCGCGCAGGATCGCGCCCTGCTTCTCGCCGTCGGCCTGGGTGACCTCGGCGCGGCGGAAGCGCTCGGCCTTCATCTGCCGCGCCATCGCCTCGGTGATGTCGGTCGGGGGCGAAAGGTCCTTGATCTCGATACGCGTGACTTTCACGCCCCACGGACTGGTCGCCTGGTCGACGACGGACAGAAGCCGCTGGTTGATCTCGTCCCGCTTGGAGAGGACCTCGTCGAGATCCATCGCGCCGATCACGGTACGCGCATTGGTCAAGCAGAGATTTGTGATGCCGGCCTGCAGGTTCGCGACCTCATATGCCGCCTTGGCCGCATCGACGACCTGATAGAAGGCGATGGCGTCGGCCGTGACCGTGGCGTTGTCCCGCGTGATCACGACCTGGCTGGGAATGATGAGGACCTCCTCCATCATCGACAGCTTGCGGCCGATCCGGTCGAAATAGGGAATGATGAGGTTCAGGCCGGGCTTGAGCACTTTGGTGAACCGGCCGAAACGCTCGACGGTCCATTCGCGCCCCTGCGGCACGGCCTTGACGCCCGCGAAGATCGTCACCAGCGCCAGGGCTGCAATCGCCGCCGCAACCAGCGTCAAGCCATCCATGGATGAAACCTCCCCGTTTCCGCTGTTTCGATCAGCCTACGCGCTCCCACATAATCACGCCACGGGGCCATCAAAAGGCCTTGAAAGCCGACAACATGGCGCTACCCGGTTTGTCGCGGCACGCCGATTTTGGCAAAGATGACATGGGCGGGGACGACCTGATTCGCTGTGGAGAAACCCATGAAACCGCTTCGGCTTCTGAGCCCCCTGTTCGCCGGCCTCGCCGTGCTGGCGCTGAGCATCAGCCCCACCGCCGCCAATGACGAGGACACCCATGACGACACCTTCACACCCAATGAGGTCGTCCAGGCCGGGTCGGACTTCTTCGGCGTGACCACCGAGGTAATGGCCAAAGCCGTGCAGCGGGTCACCGAGGATCTCGGCCTGCCGGACGGCTACATCAAAGGCGACGAAGGCTCGGGCGCGTTCGTCGTCGGGCTGCGCTATGGCTCGGGCTGGCTCATCCGCAAGGGCATGGAGCCGAAGAAGGTCTATTGGCGCGGTCCGTCGATCGGCTTCGACGCGGGCGGCAACGGGTCCAAGGTCTTCACCCTGGTCTACGATCTGAAGGAAGAGCAGCGGCTCTATCAGCGCTTTCCCGGTGTCGAAGGCAGCATCTATTTCGTCGCCGGCATCGGCGTGAACTATATGCGGTCCGGCGGCGTGACTTTGGCGCCGATGCGGACCGGCGTCGGCCTGCGCGCCGGCGTGAATGCCCACTATCAGGTCTACAGCGACAAGCGGGACTGGTTTCCGCTCTGACCTTTAGGCCGTCGCGTCGCCGGGCTCGCCCGTGAAGCTGCCGGCCGGCGCCGGCAGGTAGAGCAGCAGCGCCGCCGCGACATAGGTCGACGAGAAGGTGCCGACCACGATGCCGAACAGGATCGCGGCGCTGAAGTTCAGCAGCACGGGACCGCCGAACAGCAGCGGGATGACCGACAAGGCGGTCGCCGCGGACACCAGCGTGGTCCGCGTCGCGATCTGGTTGGTCGAGCGGTTGATGAGTTCGGGAAGCCCCATGCGCTTGTATTTTCGCCGGTTCTCGCGAAGGCGGTCGAACACGACCACCGTGTCGTTGATCGAATAGCCCGCGAGCAAGAGCAGGGCCGCGACGGTGTTGATCGTGAAATCCATCTGCACGATGGAAAAGAAGCCGGCCGTCACGAGCACGTCATGGCCCGTCGCGATGAGCGCACCGACGCCGTATTGCCACTCGAAGCGGAACGCCACATAGGCCGAGATGAGGACGACGGCCAGCACCATGGCGATGACGCCGCTCTGGAACAGCTCCTGGCTCACCTTGGGACCGATGACCTGGGTGTTGCGGATCGTGTAGCCGGCGCCGAGCCGGTCCTTGATCGATTGCACCGCGCCGGCGCTCTGCTGATCGGTCTTCGGCTGCACGCGAATGATCACGCAGGAATTGGCCGGGGTGTCGCAGCCGCCGCCGCCGATGGTCTGGATCTGCGCTTCGCCGAAGCCGAGGGTCGCGATCCGGCCGCGCACTTCGCTGATGTTGACCGCATGCTGGGCCTTCGCCTCCATCAGGACGCCGCCCTTGAAGTCGATGCCCAGATTGAAGCCCTGGACGAGGATGGAGACGATCGAGGCCAGCAGCAGCAGCCCGTCGACAGCGAAGGCCCAACGGCGCCATCCGACGAAATCGACATTGGTGGTCTCGGGGATAAAGCGCAGCCAAGACATAAATAGGGTTCCGGAAAAAGCCCGGCAGACATATCCGGTGCGGGCCGCGCCGACAAGGCGAGCCGCGGCCGGCAAGCCGATTTGCATAATTCCCTGTTTTTGCGACACTTTCGCCGGAAGCCAAAGGACCCGTTTCATGGCCGCCGCCCAGCACGGCCACCACGAGCCAGCCAAGGTCACGCCCAGCGAGGCGGGCTTGCGGGAAACCGCGTATGCCGCGGTCATCGCAGCGGTGGTGGTGGCGCTGGTCTATTTCGGTCGGCCGCTGCTCGTGCCGCTGGCGCTTTCGATCCTGATGGCCTTCGCGCTCGCCCCGGTGGTGGAATTCCTGCGCCGGCTGAGGCTGGGCCGCATTCCCGGCGTGATCGTGACGGTGACGCTGGCAGTGCTGGTGATCATCGGCATCGCCACCTTCATCGGCACCCAGATCGCCTGGCTCGCGGTCGGCCTGCCGCAGTATCAACACAACATCGTTTCCAAGATTCAGTCGGTAGAAGGCTCGGCGGCCAACAACGGCATCGTGAAGGGCGCGATCGGGCTGTTCAACAACCTCTCGGAACAGATCGCGCAGGTTCCCGGCCCGACGGTCGGCGACCGCGAGCTGCAATCCAAGACGACCTCGCAGTCCAGCAATCCCGCCATACCCGTGGTGATCCAGCAGCCGCCGCCCGGGCCGCTGGAACTGATGCAGAATTTCGCCGGGCCGGTGCTCGAGCCGCTGGCCAACCTCACGATCATCATCATCTTCGTGATCTTCATCCTGTTGCAGAAGGAGGATCTGCGCGACCGCTTCATCATGCTGGCGGGCGCGCGCGACCTGCAGCGAACGACGCTGGCGATCGACGACGGCGCCGAGCGCCTCAGCCGCTATCTCCTTCTGCAAACGGGCGTGAACACGTCGTTCGGCCTGCTGGTCGGGCTGGGATTGTGGGCGGCCGGCGTGCCGAACCCCGCCCTGTGGGGATTGATCGGCGCGATGTTCCGCTTCGTGCCCTATATCGGCGTTCCGATCGCCGCCGTGCTGCCCCTCGCATTGTCGATCGCCGTCGATCCCGGCTGGTCGGTCACGTTCTGGACGCTCGGTGTCTTCATCGGGCTGGAATCGATCACCGGCCAGGCCGTCGAGCCCTGGCTCTATGGCCGCAACATGGGTCTGTCCGCCCTGGCCGTCGTGGTGGCGGCCGGCTTTTGGACATTCGTCTGGGGACCGGTGGGACTGCTGCTTTCCACGCCCCTCACCATGTGCCTGGTCGTGATCGGACGGCATGTCGATCAGTTGCGCTTCCTCGATGTGATGCTCGGCGACGCGCCGCCGATGGCGCCCGAAGAAAGCTTCTATCTGCGCATGCTCGCCGGCAACGCCGACGAGGCCGCCGAACAGGCGGAGGCTTATCTGTCGGAGCACACCCTGCCCGCCTATTTCGACGACGTCGCGGTCCGCGGCCTGGCGCTGGCCCAGCTCGACGTCAACCGCGGCGCGCTCACCGAGGAAGGCCGCCAGCGCATCGCCAAGGCGGTCGAGGGCTTCATCGACAATCTGACGTTGAACGAAAGCGCCGAGAGCCGCGAGGCGAGCATCACGCATGAGGTCGTGCCGCCCGATTGGCAGCACAAACCCGTGCTGTGCGTCGCGGGGCGCAGCGTGCTGGATCATGCCGCAGCCTCGCTGCTCGCCCATCTCTTCGAGCGCCAGGGAATCGGGGCGCGGCTTGCGACCTTCGAGGAGGTGTCGCCGGCCAACATCCACGATCTCGTCTGCGACGGCGTACGCGCGATCTGCGTCTCTTACCTGGAGCCGGGAAGCCCGAAGAACGCCCGCTATCTCGCGCGTCGCCTGCGCAAGCGCATGCCGGGCCTGCCGTTGATCGCCGGGTTCTGGAGCGTGATCGAAGACGACACGCAATATCTCGACAGCTTCGAAGCCACCGAATGCGACTTCCTCGCCAACACGCTGCGCCAGGCGGTCGATCAGGTCGTCGCGCTGATGCGCAAGCCGGCGTCGGAAGGCCGCTTCGTCAGCATCGTGCGCCCGGCGGAAGAAGAGGCGGTGACCGACTGATGCTTATTGCACCGTCGGACGTCCCGCGCGCCGTACATGGTCGAATCCCCGCCGTCGTCCGGACGGGCACCAACGCGAAGGCGTGAAGACTTCCGAACGCGCAAGCCCGTCTTCAAGGGCCGCCGATACGCCTTGCCTGCACCGGCACGCCGCAGATGTCGAGCACCGGCGGCGGCTTGCGGAAGTAAAAGGGCGAAGTCGGGTGGCGCCGCGCCTCCACCTGGTCGGCGAAAGTTTTCGAATCCGTGCGGATCACCTGGAATGCGGGCCGCTCCGCCGCCGGCAGATCGGACGCCAGCCGCATGCGGAGGATCGGATCGCGCTTGCCCGGATCGCCGATCACGCCGCTGTCGACATCCGGATCCCCGCGCTCGAGCTTCTGGAGATATTGCATGCCGCTCAACACCCGGCCGAACGCGGTGAGGTCGCGGTCGAGCCGCCGCGGGGCCTGGCCGATGACGATGTAGAACTCGGTCGTCGCGGTGTCCGGATCGTTGTCGCGCGCGAACGCGAAGGTGCCGGGACAGTGGATCAACCACTCCCGATCGGCCGCCGGATCCCGTGCGACGGGAAAGCCGTCCTCGAATCCCACTTCAGGCGCCATCAGATCCGCATTGCCGAGCGGCGTGAAACCGGCGGGCGGCGAAGCGCGATCGAACTCGGCCCTCAGCGCGGGCCATTGCTTGAGCCCTTCCGCTTCCTTGGGATGATCCTTGGTCGAGGCCGTACCCTCGCCGATGCCGCCCTGGGCCACGAAGCCTTCGATCACCCGATAAAAGGATAGCCCGTCGTAAAAATGGGCCCGGATCAGCGCACGGACACGCTCCGCATGCTCCGGCGCGAATTGCGGTGCGAGTTCGACCACGACCTCGCCATATTTCGTCGCGATCAGTACCAGGTTTTCGGGATCGACCGTCCGCCAAGCCTCCGGCGGCGGCGCGGACGGTCCTTCGGCCGCCGAAGCCATCGCCACGGAAAGAAGCATGCTCAACGCAAACGCCGCATGAAACTTCATCGCCACCCGCTCCTGCGACCGGACGCACCTTGCCCGGCGCGCCCGCTTGCCTATTAAGACCCTACGCCATGACCGCCGCCCGCCAAAATCCCACATCCACACCGGTCTCCCCGGCCGCGTTGCCGACGCTGCTGTCCGTGATGTTCATCAATCTTCTGGGCTTCGGCATCATCGTTCCGCTGCTGCCGTTCTACGGCAAGTCGTTCCATGCGCCGGGCTGGCAGATGGCTTTGGTGTTCTCCGCCTATGCGATCGGCGGATTCTTCGGAGAGCCGTTCTGGGGCCGGCTCTCCGACACGATCGGCCGCAAGCCCATCCTGATCAGCACCGTGACGGGCAATTGTCTCTGCTATCTCGCCCTCGCTTTCGCACCGAACATCTATGTCGCCTTCGCCGTCCGGCTTCTCGGCGGCATGGCGAGCGGCAATGGCGCGGTAATCCAAGGCTACATTGCGGATGTGACGCCGCCGGACGAGCGGACGGCCAAGATGTCGTGGCTCGGCGCCGCCTACAACATCGGCTTCATCGTCGGCCCGGCGCTGGGCGGATTGCTGGCGAACCCCGCCGCCGGCCATGCCGGCTTCCGCACGCCGCTCCTGGTCGCCTCGAGCCTGTCGGCGGTCTGCGTCATCGGCCTGATCTTCTTCCTGAAGGAAAGCCGGGTGCACCAGCGCATCTCCGGCCGCCCCAGCCGCTGGGCGGTGGTTGCGACCGCGATCGGCAACCCGGTCGTGGGGCGGCTGTTCCTGGTGACGTTCCTCGCGGGCAGTGCCTTCAACGGAATCGAATACATCTTCGGCCTCTGGACGCAGGCGCGTTTTGCCTGGGGACCGCAGGAAGTCGGCACCGCCTTCGCGATCACCGGCGTCGTTGCGGCGATCTGCCAGGTGTTCGTCACCGGACCGGCCTCGAAACGTTTCGGCGAGGCGCGCGTCCTGACCCTGGGCATGGCGCTGACCAGCGTCTGCGCCGCGCTGCAGGCCTTCTCGCCAAGCGGCGGGATCACGGTCGCGCTGCTGGCGCTCTCGGCCTTCGGCCAGTCCGTGGCATGGCCCAACGTCTCCGCGCTGCTTTCCCGCAACGTCGACCTGAAGCATCAGGGCCAGTATCTCGGCCTCAACAATGCCGTCGGCGCCCTGGCGCGTCTTTCCGGGCCTTCCGTCGCGGACGTGACGTTCCGCCGGATCGGCGTCGATGCGCCGTTCTTTTCGGCAAGCCTGATGGTGCTGCCCGCGATCTTCTTTGCGTGGTATGCGGCGACGCACAAGAGCCGCGCCGCGTTGCCCATCCCTCATGGAGAGCCTACGCTTCCCGAAAATTAGATGGCAAACGCGCTCTGCAACATCGCATGCAACAAGGCGGCCGTTCAGTACTCCGTGATTGGAAGTTCGGTTTGCGGCAGCGGCCGCGGCGCTTGTCCCGCGTCCAGATAGTCCCAGGTCGCGAGCGCGATCATTGCGGCATTGTCGGTCGACCAGCGCAGCGGCGGCAGGCACAATTCGACATCCGCCCTGTCGCATAGCTCCTTCGCCCGCGCACGCAGCTGCGGACTGGCCGAAACACCGCCGACGACAACCAGAGAGCGCGGACTGCGCTCCTTCAGGGCCCGAGCGCATTTGGTCAGCAGAATGTCCATTGCCGCCTCGACGAAGGATGCCGCCACATCCTCGGACACCGGATTTTCCGAATGCTCCACATGCCGCGCGACGGCGGACTTCAGGCCGGAAAAGGAAAACTCGAAGCCTTCCGAGATCATCGGGCGCGGGAACCGTATTCTGGGATTGCCCGTCTTGGCCATCCGGTCGACCGCCGCTCCGGCGGGATAGCCAAGGCCGAGCATCCGGCCGACCTTGTCATAGGCCTCGCCCACGGAATCGTCGCGCGTGGTACCCAGCAACTCGATGCTTCCGAAATCCTCCATATAGGCCAGAAAAGTGTGGCCGCCGGAGACCAGCAGCACGACGGCCGGAAACTTCACGCGGCGCTCTTCGAGGTCCGCGCTTCGCAGATGCCCGCGCAGATGGTTTATCCCGATGACCGGCACGCCCCAGCCCAGCCCGAGGCCCGCCGCCGTATTGAGACCCACGACCAGGGATCCGATGAGCCCCGGCCCCCGGGTAACGCCGATCGCGGTGAGATCCCGCGGCACCGCACCGGCGTCCGCAAGCGCCTTTTCGACGGTGCCGACGATGGTCGATATGTGCGCCCTGCTCGCGAACTCCGGATAGACGCCGCCGAAGGCGGAGTGGACCTTGGTTTGCGTCGCCACGACGGACGACAGGACATTGCCCGCGCGATCGACGACGGATGCGGCGGTGTCGTCGCAGGACGACTCGATTCCCAGAACCAGTTCCTTACGCATCGGCCAGGTACTTTTCCACTTCGCTTCGAGGTATCACGCCTTCGCGCTCGATCTGCGGCGGCGTTTTTCGACAGTTCACCAGGGTCGACGGAACCCTGGGCAGCGTGCCGCCGTCGATCACGACGTCCGGCATTCCGGAAAGCTGCGCCAGGATTTCCGGCACGTCTTCGCCGGCGGCATTGCCGTGGGCGTTGGCGCTCGTCATGAGAAGCGGCCCGATGCGACGCAATATCTCCAGCAAGCGACGATCGTTCGGGATCCGGATGGCGACCTCGTCACGGTCCCGCAGCCAGTCGACCGCGGCCGTCCCCCGGAAACCCAGCGCGATCGTCAAGGCGCCCGGCACAAGCGGAGAGTGCAGAAGACGATGAGCCCCTCCATCGAGCGCCAGGCCCAAACCTTCCAGCTCCGCGATGGAGGAGACCATTATGGGGAGATTCACCTCCGGCGGGCGCCGCTTCAGAGCAAAGATACGGTCCACCGCGGCGCTCATCGTCGGGACGGCGGCCAGTCCATAGACCGTGTCCGTGGGAAGCAGCGCGACGCCGCCCGAAGACAGGCTCGCCACCACACGTTGAACTTGCTCATCGAAAGCGGAGGACGTCATCGTTTTGCCGCCGAAAAATCGTCTGCACGCAAAGGGACGGTGTCAGGAGCGTAGTGCCCCAGGAACATTGCGGTGCCCGCGCTCAGCAGCCGTCCGGCTTCCTCCGAGTCTTCCCGGCTCGCGGCAAGGCGAAGAAAGAGAGCCCCGACACGCTTCTCCGATAGGCGCTCCGCCGCCAGCCCCGCTTGTTGATGAATCCGCAAGATCAGAAACGAATGAACCGCAATCGCCGATAAACATCCGGCAAGCACCGCGGCGACGATCGCAGCGCCGGGTTCTTTCTGCCATCCGAGGAGAAGCGAACCGAACGCGAGCGTCACCGTCAGAGGCAACGCCGTCAGTCCGACAAGAAATTGACTTGATGCGAGACGCTTCCACTTTGCTTCCGACATCTCCAGCAATCGCGATAGGGTGAGCCATTCATCTTCGAATTGGCGCGAGGTGAACTGCAACGGCGCAAGCGACAGCGATCGTTCCAGTTGCGTCAACTGCCTGAGCGCCTCGCTCTCGCCGATATCGCCGACGGCGAGTTGCGATCTTATGCGCTCCACGGCATCGCGACTGGCGAATACGTTGGACCCGGCTGCCGCGAACCGTCCCTCGAGTTCCGACGACGACATATTATCTCCAACCCTCCAGCATCAGGCCCGAAATGCCCTGGGCTATGTCCAGAATCGCCCGAAACGGAATATCTCCTTCTCGCAGAAGTCTTACTCTCTCGGCGCCGCCCACCGCTTCCACGACCGTCGAATGGTCGGAATAGAATTCACCCCCCTCGATTGCGATCCAGCTCGCATCCCCCACCTTGGCGATACCGTCGGACAAAATCTCAATCGCCTTGCCGAAGTCGCGAACAGGAACATTCGTTTTCGGATCGCGAATTGCGACCGTGGTCAGCGGATATCTCGTGCTCGCCGCGATGTCGCGTTCGACGATGCTGTCCGGAATCCGCACGCCGATGGTATGCCGCGTGCTTGCAATGGTGTGCGTAAGAAATTTCTCGGGCAGCTTGTCGGTCGCCCTGCAAACCACGGTGAGAGGTCCGGGGCAGAACCGCTCCAAAAGCGCAGCCGTGATTGCGTCCATGTCGACAAAACCTTGAACCTCCAGATAGCTCGGAAACGCAAGCGAGAGCGGCGCTTTTTTCCGATTCAATATCCGGTTGACCGTTGCGTGCGCCGCCTCGTCTGCGGCGAGCATCGCGAGTGAATAGCAGGTGTCGCTGGGAAGAAGCACAAATCCCTGTTTCAGCAGGCTGTTCCGAGCTTGCTGAACGATATATGTGCGCAGTGCGCCGTTCCGCGTTCTCTCGTCCCGACCGACGATCAGATCAGGCTTTCGCATGGAATAGTTCCGCTTCCTCGTTCAACGGCACCACCTGCGAAACCCAGAGCTCCGGCCGATGGAGCGCGGCGGCAGCCGCCGCGATCAACGTCGCGGGACTTGGCGAGTCGATCTGTGTATCCGCGACGTCCACATCGGGCAACATTTTCGAAACGGCGCCGCGAAGACGCCCTGCTGCGGCCAGGCTTCCGCGGCCGGCGGCCACTTGGCCCACCAGATCTTCGAAGCGGCCGAACCTCGCTTCCTGCACCCGTCCGTTCTCGAAGAGTCCGAGATACGCCATTCCATCGGAGGCGGGGATCGCGGTCAGCACAGGACGTTCGAATTGCCTTTGCGCCTGTACGCCTGCCAGCTCGAAAAAGTTCATCGGAAGCATCCGTTTGCCGAGGGCAAAGCTCAACGCATTGGCGAATGCCACGCCGGCCCTGATCGCTCCCAGGCCGCCCGGACCGACATTCACCGCGATCCCATCGATGTCCGCAACCTGGATCTGGAGTTCCGCCAAGGCACGGTCCAATATCAGGCTCAGGTCCCGAGCGGCGCGATCCCGGTAAAGCGGTGCCGAGTCGAAAATGATCTTGCCGTCGCGGCCAAGAGCCATCGCATATTCGCTGGACGATGTTTCGATCCCGAGCAACAGGCTCACGGCGACATCCTTTCGAACTCGTCCCGCAAATTCGCCAGAGGTGCCGCCCAGCGGGCATCGCTGCCCGAAAGCCTGATCCGCCGCTGCTCCTGCTCCGTTCCGCAAAAGGCAAAATTCATGTGCAGGCCGTTCGGAAACTCACTCTGAAGCTTCTCGCCCCATTCTATTGCGACGATCGCGCCGTCCAGATCGTCAAAACCCAGATCCCTGAATTCCGCCACGCCGGACAGCCTGTAGGCGTCCACATGCAGGAAGGGACCGGCCTCGGTCTGGTAGGAATTCGCGATGGCATAGGTCGGGCTCGTGACCCGATCGGACGAGCCCAGCGTCTTCACGAGATTCTGCACAAAGTAGGTCTTTCCGCTTGCCAGGGCCCCGCTGAGCAAGATCGCATCGCCTGGCCGGACGAAAGGCCCAAACGCATGGGCCAGTGCCGCCGTCCGTGCAACATTTTCGCAAATAACTTCAATGGCATACATAACTCTACGCTATCCCAGATTTTCATCCCGACGTGATCATGCGCAGCAGGGTGATACGCCTTGCGCCGTCGCCTGAGCAACCGGCAGGCGGCGAACCTTAGCCCCAAGCTGCCGGTCCGAATATGCGCTTGAGGAAGCCACGATCGGCCAGAATTTCGCGCGCCGCGTTGTGTCCGGGCGCACCGCTGACGCCGCCGCCGGGATGCGTGCCCGCGCCGCACATATAAAGCCCTTTGAGCGGCCCCCGATAGGCGCCGTAACCCAGGATCGGCCTTGCCGACCAGAGCTGATCGAGGGACATGGCACCATGCATGATGTCGCCGCCGCTCAGTCCGAATTTGCGTTCCAGATCGAGCGGCGAATGAATCTGCCTCGCGATCACCGCGTTCTTGAAATTGGGAGCATAGGCATCGACCGTCTCGATGATGCGGTCGGCCGCGGCTTCGCGCGCATCGTCCCAGCTCTTTGCGTCGGGGAGCGCGGGAGCGAATTGCTGGCAGAACAGGCTTGCGACGTGCCGGCCGGGCGGCGCGAGGCTGTCGTCCACCGTGGATGGGATCAGCAATTCGACGATCGGTTTCTCCGACATGCCGAGACGCTTCGCGTCGGCGAATGCGCGATCCATGTAGTCGAGGGTCGGCGCGATGACGATGCCGCTCTGATGGTGTTCGCCGGGCTCGGGCAGGCAGGTGAATCTCGGCAGTTCGGACAGGGCCACATTCATGCGGAAGGTGCCCGAGCCGACCTTGTATCCCCGCATGCGGCGGCGGAATTCCGGCGCCAGATCGTCCGCTGCGATGAGCCTGTCATAGAGCAGCTTGGGCCCGACATTCGATACGACCGCCGCGGCCATGATCTCCTCGCCGGTTTCGAGGAGCACGCCGACGGCCTTGCCGGCATCGACCAGCACCCGCGCGACGGGCGCCTCCAGGCTGATCTCGACACCCACGCGATCGCAGGCCTTGCGCATGGCCTGGGTGACCGCGCCCATGCCGCCCATGGCGTGGCCCCAGGCGCCCTTCTTGCCGTTCACTTCGCCGAAAACATGATGCAGCAGGACATAAGCGGAGCCCGGCGTATCCGGGCTCGCATAATTGCCCACCACGGAATCGAAGCCGAACGCGGCTTTCACGGCGTCGCTTTCGAACCAGGTGTCGAGAAACGTCCGTGCGCTCTTGGTGAAGAGGTCGAGCACATCGCGTTGCCGCGAAATATCGAGGCCTGCGAGGCTGCGGCCTTGTCTGGCAGCCGCAACCCATGCCGGCAACCCGCCGCCGACATTGGGCGGCGATTGCAGCGCGAGGCCGCGCAGCACATCCGCGACGGCATCGAGCGCGCTGTAATATTCGGGCAGCATCTCGGCGTCGCGGTCCGAGAACTTGCGGAATTCGGCCTGTGTGCGTTCCAGACCGCCGCCCAACTTGAGATAGCGCCCGTCCGGCTGCGGCAGGAAGTTCGCGATCGGCCGCTCGACGAGCCTCAGGCCGTGATCGGCGAGCGCCATGTCGGCGATCACCTTGGGATTGAGAAGGCTGACCGTGTAGCTCGCGACCGAATTGCGAAAGCCGGGATGGAATTCCTCTGTCACCGCGGCGCCGCCGACGAGATGACGGCGTTCCAGGACGCGCACCTTGAGACCCGCGCGGGCGAGATAGAAGGCGCAGACGAGCCCGTTATGCCCGCCGCCGACAATCGCCGCGTCGCAAGTGCTTCTGCTCACAAGCTTTGCCACCGTCTTGCACGCCTAGGGAGCGCGCCTGCTCCGGCAGGCTCGGTGCCCCATGGAATACCATCAAAAAAATGCGGGCGTGTCCAAAAGCTGGTCGTGCTTTCAAGCTGTATGTCGGCGGCATCAGGATCGTCGCACCTACGGTGACGCACGATACCGTAACCCATCTGGATTGATGGCGGCGCATCACCCTCAGACGGCATCTGGAGTCTGCGCGATGAATGGATGGAAATGATCGCTTCCGGCTACGCCGAAGAACGAGAGGGTGACGTAGTCCTGTATCTGAGGTTCACATTTCTGACCGAGATCTGGCGCTCCCACGGGGAATCGAACCCCGGTTTCAGCCTTGAGAGGGCCGCGTCCTAACCGCTAGACGATGGGAGCATGCGGTGAGGCGGCGCTTATACCCTTGAGCGCGCCGCAGGATCAAGCGACACCGCCTCGGTAAGTGTGAGAGCGGAAAATCCCTTTCCGTCAAACACATAGGCTCCGATCTCGACATCCTCAGCGCCCCGCAGCGCCACGATCAGCCAGACGAAACCGGTCTCCGCCGCGCCGGCCAGATCGCGCGCAGAGGGTTCGGGCCTTCCGTTCGGGTGGGAGTGATAGCACCCGATGATCGCAGTCCGCCGCGTCCGCGCCGCGCGCAGGATCGGGATGTGATCGGCCGGCGCGATTTCGAAACTGCTGTCGTCGGCCGAGAGATTGCGCGCAGGATGAAGCGCCAAGGCTTCGAAGCCCGCCGGATGCGTTGCGCCCTCGATCAAACCGCAGCACTCGCGCGGATCTGCTCCGCGGGCCTCGCGCTCGAGCTGCAGCCGCAAGGCGGGCGGCAGGGCGAGCGTGCTCATCGATCCGGGGCGGCGATTTTCGCGACCAGGTGCCCGTCATCCGTATCGAGAATATCGATCTGGTCGCGGTTCCCGGTCCGGAGATGCAGGATCAGCCGGCCGGGCTGGCTGTCCATCGAGACGAGTTTCGCGCCGGGCGGCAATGTGAAGACGGCGGTCCCGGCGGCGTTGCCCGCCGCCTCGGGGCCGGTCCCGCCCAGGAGATGGACCGGCCGGCCGCTCATCTTCAGGACCATGCCGGCGACTAGCCCGACGAGCGCCAGGATGATAAGCGCGGAGAGCACGATGACGGCGAGCTTCGCCGCGCGATAGCCCGCCGTGCTCTTAGGATCGACCGGCGTTTCGATGTCTGACACCCATTCCTCCGATGAAGCGCCGCGCCGCGCGGTGGTTGCGCCGGAACAGGCCGGCTGGCGGCTCGATCGTTTCCTGGCCGCTGCCCTGGGCGATATCAGCCGTTCGCGCATCCAGCAACTGCTCGAAGGCGGCGCGGTCACGCACACGCGCAAAACGATAAGAGACGGCAATTTCCGGGTCAAACCCGGCGAAGCCTACACCGTCTCCGTGCCGCCGCCCCTGCCGGCGCAGCCGCAAGGCCAGGACATCCCGCTGGACGTCGTCTACGAGGACAAGGATCTCATCGTGATCGACAAGCCCGCCGGGCTGGTCGTGCATCCGGCGGCGGGCAACCCGGACGGCACGCTGGTCAATGCGCTGATCGCCCATTGCGGAACCTCGCTGCAGGGCGTCGGCGGCGAGGCGCGGCCGGGGATCGTCCATCGCCTCGACAAGGACACCAGCGGCCTGCTCGTCGCGGCGAAGAACGAGCGGGCGATGACCAGCCTGGGCAAGCAATTCGCCAACCACACCATCGAGCGCGCCTACCACGCCATCGTCTGGGGCGCTCCACGCGCAGGCGAGGGCCTGGTGGAAGGCCAGATCGGCCGCAATCCCTTCGACCGCAAGCGCATGGCCGTGCTGCGCGGCGGCGGCAAGGAGGCCCGGACGCGCTACCGCGTGGCCGAGACCTTCGGCGACCCCGCGCGGCCGTTCGCCAGCCTCGTCGAGTGCCGGCTGGAAACCGGGCGGACGCACCAAATCCGCGTGCATCTGACGCATCTGGGCCATCCGCTGATCGGCGATCCGTCTTATGGCAAGGCCCGGTTGCCGCCTCGGGCAAAGACCCCGGAGGAAGAGACGGCTTTCGCCGCCGCCGCCAATTTCCCGCGCCAGGCGCTGCATGCCTTTATTCTGGGCTTTCAACATCCCAGCCTGCATCGGACGTTGCGATTCGAGCGGCACTGGCCGGCCGACATGGAAGCTTTGGCGACCGCGCTTCGAGGGTTGAAAAAGTCCTGATCCGTCCCCATGTCGTGCTCCGGGTTGCGGCACTTCGAAGGCTGTCGCAGTCCACCTGCGGGCTCGGGCGTTGTATAGTTGCTAGAGCCACGCAGCCGCCGGCCGATGCGCTTGGGCATCGTCACGACGGGGGAAAGGGGTCTTTTCATGAGCAGTCGCGGCTTGCCGGCCCTCTCGGGCGAAGGCGGTCTATCCCGATACCTCTCGGAAATCCGGAAGTTCCCGCTTCTGGAGCCGCAGGAGGAGTACATGCTGGCCAAGCGCTGGAAGGAACACGAGGACCCCAGCGCCGCGCGCAAGCTCGTCACCAGCCATCTGCGCCTCGTCGCCAAGATCGCGATGGGCTATCGCGGCTATGGCTTGCCCGTTTCCGAGATCGTGGCGGAGGGAAATGTCGGCCTGATGCAGGCCGTGAAGCGCTTCGAGCCCGACAAGGGCTTCCGCCTCGCGACCTACGCGATGTGGTGGATCCGCGCCGCGATCCAGGAATACATCCTGCGCTCGTGGAGTCTCGTGAAGCTCGGCACGACGGCGAACCAGAAGAAGCTGTTCTTCAACCTGCGAAAGGCCAAGAACAAGATCGGCGCCATCGAGGAAGGCGACCTGACGAACGAGCATGTCGCGACGCTGTCCGATCATCTCGGCGTCAGCGCCCAGGAGGTCACCGAGATGAACCGGCGCTTGTCCGGCCCGGATTCCTCGTTGAACGCGCCGCTGCGGTCGGACTCCGAAAGCGAGTGGCAGGACTGGCTGGCGGACGACACGCTCGACCAGGAAACCCGCATGGCGGACCGCGAGGAGCTGGGCGACCGTCACACGCTGCTGACCGGTGCGCTGGACGAGCTGACGGAGCGCGAGCGCGACATCATCCAGGCCCGGCGCCTGCAGGACGAGCCCGCCACGCTGGAAGAGCTGTCGCAGAAATACGGCATCTCGCGCGAGCGCGTGCGTCAGATCGAGGTGCGCGCCTTCGAGAAGCTGCAGAAGCAGATGAAGAGCGCGCTGAGCGCCAAGGCCAACAGCATCGTGCCGGTGCAGGCCTAGCGGCGGAGGGCTTCCCCATTGGAAGCCCTCCACCATCAGTCCGCGTGACCGTCATGCGACTCCGGTAATGCCAAAGATCGGCCGGAACGGCTAGGCTCGCCGCCCATTCTGGAGGCGGCGATGATCCTGAAGCTCTGGCAGGTCGATGCGTTTGCGAGGAACGTGCTCGAAGGCAACCCGGCGGCGGTCGTACTGCTCGAGACCTGGATCGATGACGGGCTGATGCAGCGCATCGCCAACGAGAACAATCTCGCCGAGACTGCTTTCTTCGTACGCAAGGCACCCGGCCGATATCACCTGCGCTGGTTCACGCCGGAAGCGGAAGTCGATCTCTGCGGCCATGCCACGCTGGCCAGCGCCTGGCTGCTGTTCGATCGGCTCGAACCCGAATTGGAGGCCGTCGCCTTCGAGACGCGCTCGGGCACCCTGACGGTCGAGCGTGGGGACAATGGCCTGCATGTGATGTCCCTGCCCTCCGACCCCGTGGCCCCCTTTGACGCGACCGGACTGGCCGAGGAGATCGGCACGGCGCTGGACGCGCCGGCACCCGAGCGGATTCTGAAGGGCCGCTATCTCTTTGCCGTGTGGGACGATGCCCGGGTCGTGCGCGGTTTGCGCGGACCGGGCGACATCGCACGCGTCCTCCGCTCGCTGGGTCTCTGGGGCTTTATCGCCACCGCACCGGGCGATCAGGGTTATGACTTCGTTTCCCGCTTCTTCGCGCCGGACAAGGGCGTGCCGGAGGATCCCGTCACAGGTTCGGCGCATTGCGCGCTCACCCCCTATTGGGCGAAACGGCTCGGCAAGGCGACGCTCAAGGCGCGCCAAGTCAGCCCGCGCGGCGGCGACCTGGTCTGCACCGACGCGGACGGCCGCACGATCCTTTCCGGACCCTGTGCGCTGTACATGACGGCGGAGATAACGGTCTAGGCGTTGTCTTCGGTCGACGGGCCTTCGAGCGCCTCGTCGGTGTCGACGATGCCCTCGTCGAACTCGGCCATGCCATCCTCGAGATAATCTCCGAGCAGCGGCATGGACAGCAGATAGGTCGCCGGGCGCTTGCCGTGCTCGGCATAGGCGGTGTCGAGCGCTTCCTGCCAGTCCGCGATGTCGTAGGTGCCGCGGCCGATCCAGGCGAGCGCGATCAGTTCGATCCGCTGATCCTCGTTGAGGCCGCGGATGGCATCGAACAATTCGGCGCGGGTCGGATCATCGGCCTGGTCTTCGAGCACGTCGGTCGATCCGTCATCGGTCGGGTTGGAGCCCGAATCCGGATCCGAGACTTCCTCCTTCACGTCGAACTCGCGCGCCTTCTCGATGATGAAGGCGAGCTTGTCGCTCGGAATGGTCAGCGCGGGCGACCCGTCCTCGTCGGTCGTCTGCGGCACGGATGTGGTGTCTGCGTCGGCGCCGTTCTGCGGCATGGGGAATTATCCTGTTGTTCCCAACAGGAACGCCCGGCCGCACGTGCCGTTCCCTCAAGCTCAGGGCTTGCCGTCCCAGCCATATTTGAGGATCAGCGACAGCACCCAGGGATCGTTCATCACCGAGCGCACATCGTCCAGCTTCCAGCCGCCGCCGATCTTCTCGAAATAGAAGTGGATTTCGTTCGGCGTCTTCTCATTCTTGAACTTCGCCACCACGATCACGCGTCCGGCGGCCTCCTCGACATCGATCTTGGAGATGGCGGCGCCTGTGATCGTGCCGTCCTGGCCGTTCATCCAGAAATCGAAATCGAGACGGCCGACGCCGTCGCCCGCTTCCTTCTGCTCGAGCTTGAAGAGCGCATCCAACCGCGGCGTGTAGATGTCGTCGGGCTCGGGATGCCGTCCGACCGTCGTGGCGTAGACCGATCTCACGAAGACGACGGGATCGGCGATCTTCGTCGCAGCCGCATGTGCGGAGGTCGCGACAAGCGCGGCGGCGATAGACAAGATGGCGAATGATTTGTGACGCATGACAGCACCCCATTGTGTCGCAGGCGATGCTACGGAATTGACGGCGCGCATGCGACTCCCTAAAAGGATCGCGGGCCACGCCTCCCCAACGAGGCGCGAACATTCTGGAAGGAATGTCGATATGACCGGTGATACGCCGGCCGTGCGCCCTGCACGGCCTTTTTTTTCGTCCGGCCCCTGTGCCAAACGGCCGGGGTGGACGCCGGAAGCGCTGAACGGCGCATTGCTGGGGCGCTCGCATCGCTCCAAGCCCGGTAAAGCCAAGCTCAAGGACGCCATCGACCGCACCAAGACGCTGCTGGGGATTCCTGGGGACTATCGCGTCGGCATCGTGCCGGCTTCGGATACCGGCGCGGTGGAGATGGCACTATGGTCGCTGCTGGGCCCCCGGCCGGTCGACTGCTTCGCCTGGGAAAGCTTCGGCGAGGATTGGGTCACCGACACGCTCAAGCAGCTCAAGATCAAGGACAGCCGCGTTCTCAAGGCGGAATACGGCGAACTGCCCGATCTCACCAAGGCCGATCCCGCACATGACGTCGTGTTCCTGTGGAACGGCACGACCAGCGGCGTGCGGGTGCCGGATGCGGAGTGGATCTCGAAGGACCGCGAAGGCCTGACGATCTGCGATGCGACCTCGGCCGCGTTCGCGATGGACCTGCCGTGGGACAAGCTCGACGTCGTGACCTTCTCTTGGCAGAAGGTGCTCGGCGGCGAAGCGGCGCACGGCATGCTGGTGCTTTCGCCGCGCGCGGTCGCCAGGCTGGAGAGCTACACGCCGCCCTGGCCGATGCCGAAGATCTTCCGCATGACCAAGGGCGGCAAGATCGTCGACGGCATCTTCGAAGGCGAGACGATCAACACGCCGTCCATGCTGGCGCTCGAGGATTACCTCGACGCGCTCACCTGGGCGGAGGGCCTCGGCGGGCTGAGGGCGCTCATCGCGCGGTCGCAGGACAATCTCGGCGTGCTGGACCGTTGGATTCGCGAATGCGGCTGGGCCGACTTCCTGGCCCGCGAGCAAGGCGCGCGGTCGAACACCAGCGTGTGCCTCAAGATCGTCGATCCCTGGTTTGCCGGCCTGAGCCCGGACGCACAGGCGGATGCCGCGAAGAAGATCGCCTCGCTCCTCGAGAAGGAGGGCGTCGCATATGACGTCGCGGGCTATCGCTCGGCGCCGCCGGGCCTGCGGATCTGGTGCGGCGCGACCGTCGACAAGGAAGATCTCGAAGCCCTGACGCCCTGGCTCGACTGGGCCTGGTCCAAAGTGAAGGCGTCTTGACGGAGGGCCGCATGGCGTTCCTGCCGGAAAATCCGCTGGAAGAGACGCTGGCGCGGGCGGTGAGCGACCCGCTCGCGCGTCCGGAATTCTACCGGCTCCTGATGGAGAGCGAGCTCGTCGTGCTCGGCCGCGCGGCCGGAGAACCGCTGCAGCTGACCATTGCGGCGCTGCGCCACAACGGCCGCGAATATCTGCCGGCCTTCAGCGCGCTTTCCCGCCTGACGACCTTCGCCGGTGCGGGGCGGGAGCATTTCCGGATGCCGGCGCGCACGCTGTTCGAGACGACCAAGGGCGTCAATTTCACGCTCAATCCGAACTGCGCATGCGGCAAGCTGCTGACGGCCGCGGAGATCGCCTATTGGCTCGATCCTTCGGCGCGGGCGCGGCGCCGGTTGCGCGCGACGGAGGTGCGCCTTGCCGCCGCCCCGGCGCCGCCGCGCAAGCTGATCGACGCGCTCGGCATCTTCTTCCGGAATCGCGGCAGCGTCCTCGCCGCGCATCTGCTCGAGGCCGCGCCTCTCGACGGCAGCGAGCCGCCGCATCCGCTGATCGGAATCGAGACGACGGACAATTGGTCGAAGATCGCAGCCGAGGTGAGCGCGCTCGCCGCCGCGGTCTCGCCGGAGACGATCCTCGATCTCGTGCCGATCGACCGCGCCGAACCGCCGGAGAGCCTTTCCGGCCGGCTGGCGCAAACCCCGCCTTTCTATGCCCGGACACCCGTCCTGAATTGAGCCGAAGGAAACCGCCATGCCCCGCGTTCTGATCGCCGACAAGCTGTCGCCTGCCGCCGTCGCCATCTTCAAGGAGCGCGGCGTCGAGGCCGACGTGAAGACCGGGCTCGGCAAGGAGGAATTGCTCAAGATCGTCGACCAGTATGACGGCATCGCGATCCGCTCCGCCACCAAGATCACGGCGGACGTCATCAAGGCGGCGAAGAACCTGAAAGTCGTGGGCCGCGCCGGCATCGGCGTCGACAATGTCGACATTCCCGCGGCAACGGCCGCCGGCGTGATCGTGATGAACACGCCGTTCGGCAATTCGATCACCACGGCGGAGCATGCGATCTCGCTGATGCTGGCGCTGGCACGCGAGCTTCCGGCCGCCAACGCCTCCACCCAGGCCGGCAAATGGGAGAAGAACCGTTTCATGGGCGTGGAGATCACCGGTAAGGTGCTGGGCCTGATCGGCGCCGGCAATATCGGCTCCATCGTCGCGGATCGGGCCCGCGGTCTGAAGATGCGCGTCGTGGCTTATGATCCCTATCTGTCGGCGGAACGGGCGCAGGATCTCGGCGTCGAGAAGGTCGAGCTCGCCGATCTCCTGGCGCGCGCCGATTTCATCACGCTGCACGTGCCGCTGACGGCGGAGACCCGGAATATCCTGTCGGCCGACGCCATCGCCAAGACGAAGAAGGGCGTGCGCATCATCAATTGCGCGCGCGGCGGGCTGATCGACGAGGCGGCGCTGAAGGCGGCGATCGACAGCGGTCAGGTCGCCGGCGCGGCGCTCGACGTGTTCGAGGAGGAGCCGGCGAAGGAAAACCTCCTGTTCGGCAACGAGAAGGTGATCGCCACGCCGCATCTGGGGGCTTCGACGGCCGAAGCGCAGGAGAACGTCGCACTGCAGGTCGCCGAGCAGATTTCGGACTATCTGCTCACAGGCGCGATCACCAATGCGCTCAACATGCCGTCGATCTCCGCCGCGGAGGCCCAGAAGGTCCGGCCGTGGATCTCGCTGGCGGAAAAGCTCGGCTCCTTCGCCGGCCAGGTGACGGATACCAGCATCCTGGGCGTCGAGATCCTCTATGAGGGCACGGCCGCGGAACTCAACCAGCGCGCGCTCACGCAAGCCGCGCTCGCCGGATTGCTCAAGCCGACACTGTCGGGCGTGAACATGGTCAACGCGCCGATCGTCGCCAAGGAGCGCGGCATCAAGGTCAGCGAGACGCGGCGTCCGCGCCAGGGCATCTATGAAGGCTACATCAAGGTGACGGTCGATCTCGGCGGCACGACGCGCCGCGTGGCCGGTTCGGTTTTCTCGGACGGCCGGCCACGGCTCATCCAGGTCAAGGACATCAACCTGGACGCCGAATTCGCGCCGAACATGCTTTACGTCGTGAACGAGGACAAGCCGGGATTCATCGGCAAGCTGGGCACGCTGCTCGGCGACGCGCTGGTGAACATCGCGAATTTCAACCTGGGCCGCAGCGGCCCCGGCCAGGATTCGATCGCGCTGGTGGAAGTCGACGGACCGATCGGCGAGAAGGTGCTGGCCGACATCCGCAGCCTTCCGCTGGTGCGGCACGCCAAGGCGCTTGCGTTCTGATCAATACTGGACGAGTTCGACCACTATCATTTTTATCCCAGCCCATCAGTGTGGGACATGTACTACGTGGCCAAGGGAAAGCGCCGATGGCTCGATGCCAAGCCGCAAGCCACGATTCCAAAGCCCGGCTGGCTGGTCATCTACAATTTCGGGAAAGGCGCGGACCATGTCGGCATCGTCGAAAGCGCAACAGGAGCCTCCCTTTCCACCATCGAATTCAACACGACGACGGGACATGGCAGCCAGCGGGACGGCGGCAAGGTCGCCCGCCGGACGCGGCGGTACGACAAGACGGTAAAAGGGTTCATCAACACGACGGCCTAGGGTCCGTGCTCAATTGCCCTGAGTCATTCAAAGGCTTGTCATGGCCCGCCGGAGAGCGGGCCATCCCGTTGGTGCGCTCGTGCTTTCGACGATTGTGGCGGCGTCACCTGGATGGCCCGCTTTTGCGGGCCATGACAGTGACACTGCGAATCCCAATTGAGTCCGGACCCTAGCCGCCGCGGCGAATTTGTTACGCCGACGCGTCGCGCCCGCGCGAATCGCGAGGCGGTTTTCCGTCAGGAATCGCGACCAACCAACTTCGAGCGGATCGCCGATTCCGCGGAATGGTGATCCGCTCCAGGACTCTAAACCGTATCGAAGTACTGCACGTCCGGGCGGCCGGCCAGTGACGGGCCCATCTTCGGACCGATGGTGCGGAAGTGCTCGGACTTGCCATGCGCCTCCAGCGCGGCCTGGTCGGCATAGATCTCCATCACGACATAAGTCGTCGGCTCGCTCTTCGAGCGGCAGAACTGGTAGAGCGTGTTGCCGGGCTCGTTGGCGCGCACCGCGGCCATCATTTCATTTGCGACCGCCTCGAACGCCTCATTCGTGCCTTCCTTGATCTTGATGGTCGCAACGACGCCAATAGCCATAATGTCCTCCGATGGTTAGCCGGCGCAGACGGTAAACCGGACGTCGGCAAACCGCAAAGCGCCTTTATCCGCAATTAACCCGGCGGGCCGCATCCTCGAAACGCCGCGCCAGCGGCCTTCAAGGACGTGATGACCGCAGGTAGCCAGCGCCTCACAAGATCGCCCGATGAACACGAGCGCAAGCTCGTGCTGGATCAGCTGGGCCTTGCGCTGCGCAATCTTCGACCCAACGCCTATGTCATGCCGGTGCTGGCGGCGGTGATCTGCGTGATGTTCCACCAATGGATCGCGGCACCGCGCCTGGCCCTCTGGTTTTCCCTGGTCGTGCTGACCTGCACGCCGCTGGCCATCGTGGCGCGGCGGTTCCCCGAGAGACCGGCGACGCTGAAATCGCGGCGCCCGCTGATCGCCGCGGCGCTGGCCTACCTCGCCTATACGATCGGCTGGTCGTCGCTGGGCTTCTTCCTCTGGGTACCGCACAATGATTTGGCCAGCCTGATCGCCATCATGCTGATCGCATGCACGGCGGCGGGAAACGGTGCGCTGGTCGGCGCCTGCCGGCCGCTGACCCTCGTGTCCTATGGCAGCTACGGCACGGCGCTCGTGCTGACGCCCCTGCAGGGTAGCGGCCTCGTCTATCACGGCATCGCGGTGCTTTCGCTGATCTACATCGGCTACATGCTGTTCATGTCGCGGCAGATCTACCTCACGGCGCGCGACATGCTGCTGCTGAGCTACGAGAAAAACGACCTGATCGAGGCGCTGGCGCGCTCCAAGGCCGAGTCGGACAAGGCGCGGGAGGCCGCCGAGGGCGCGAGCCGTGCCAAGTCGCAATTCCTGGCCAATATGAGCCATGAGCTGCGCACCCCCTTGAATGCGATCATGGGTTTCTCGGAGATGATCACCTCGCGCATCTTCGCCGGCGCGCCGGAAAAACAATACGAATATGCCGGCCTGATCCACAGCTCGGGCGCGCATTTGCTGTCGCTGATCAACGACATCCTGGATCTGGCGAAGATCGAATCCGGAACCTGGCGGCTTCGCGAAAAGGACGTGGAGCTCGGCACGCTCATTGAGGACGCCTGCGCCATGATGCGGCCAAAGGCAGCCGCGGGCGGCTGCGCCCTTGTCACGGACGTGGCGCAAGAGCTTCCGACCCTGGTTTGCGATGAGCGCGCGGTGATGCAGATATTGCTGAACTTGACTTCGAACGCAGTGAAATTCACGCCGCCGGGAGGCCGTATCCTGGTCTTCGCGCGCGAAGAGCCGAACGGAGAAATCTGCCTGGGCGTGACGGACACCGGCGTCGGCATCGCGAAGAACGAACACGACCGCGTCTTCGAGAATTTCGGCCAGGGCCGCCACGACGTGGTCGCCAGCGACAGAGGCACCGGCCTCGGCCTCCCCATCGTCAAGGGCCTCGCCGAGGCGCATGGCGGGCGCATCGCGCTGCGCAGCGAACCGGGCGAAGGCACGACCGTGACCGTCTATTTCCCCGCAAGCCGCGTCAGCAAGGACACGGCGCTGAAAATCGCGTTCTGAACGAAAGTCCCGGAGACGAACGCGGCGCGCTCACTGCCCCTTGTAGATGCCCGGACGCTTGTCGAAGAACGCCGCAACCGCTTCCTGGTGATCGTCGGTCAGGTGGGCGAGCGCCTGATACGCGGCCGACATCTCCATGATGATATCGAAACTCACATTCTGCCCTTCGCGCATCATGCGCTTGGTCATGCGCAGCACGTCGGGCGGCTGGCGGCAGATCTTGGCAGCGAGGCCGCGCGCCTCGTCCATCAGCGATCCGGCGGGAACGACGCGGCTCACCAGACCCCAGGCCAGCGCCGTCGGCGCATCGATCGTGTCGCCGGTGAAGAACAATTCGGCGGCGCGGGCGTGACCGATGGTGCGCGGCAGGATCCACGAGCCGCCGTCGCCGGGCACGAGGCCGATCTTGAGGAAGGTCGCGCCGAACACGGCGTTGTCGGCGGCGATCCGCATGTCGGCCAGGCAGGCGACGTCGTTTCCCAGTCCGATCGCGGGGCCGTTGACCGCCGCGATCAACGGCACCTCCAGATTCCACAGGCTCTTCACGATCCGATGGATGCCGTTACGATAGCGTTCGCGAAGATGGACGCCCGCGCCGGCAAAGCTGCCCGAGCGTTCGCGCATCGCCTTCACATTGCCGCCCGCCGAAAACGCCGCGCCCGCGCCGGTCAGGATGGCGCAGCGAATCTCCCGGTCCGCATTGATGGCGGCGCACGCTTCGGCGAAAAGCGGTCCGTCGCCGTCCTCGCCGAGCGGATTGCGGCTCTCGGGCCGGTTGATCGTCAACGTCGCGACGGCGCCGTTCTTTTCCATCAGCAATGCGGGCATGTTTTCCTCGCCAAATATCGTGAACGGCGTTTTACCATCCTATTGCAGGCAAAGCGAAAAGTTCCGTTAAGAGATCGTACGTCATGCTCACGACCGGAAGTAGTGTTTCGGAGTCCGGGTCGGTGACCATTGCAGCCTTTGCGCGACCGACGGCTTCGGCTTTTGCCGAATTCCGCAGCGCGCTCCGGCGGTCGCTGCGTCCCAAAGATGCGGCCGATGTGAGACTGGTCGACGAGCAGCTGTCGCTGGCGCGCAATGCAAGCTGGGCAAACGTCTATGCCGGCCCGTTTGGTGCCGTCCTGATCGCCGGCTCCACGGCCCATCTCGTCCCCGTCTGGCGCTGGACCGGGTGGGCGCTGCTGGTAATCGTCGCATGCGCGGCGAGCGAATTGTACTACCGCCACTTGCTGCGCCGCGCCGATCATTCGGCGGCCGATGTCGGGCGCAGGGCACGGGTGCATGCCCGCCTGACGCTGCTGCAAAGCACGCTGTGGTGCGCCATGGCCGTGGCGTTGTGGACGCCGGACGATGCGCCACACCAGGGATTCCTCCTCCTGGTCCTTGCCTGTTCGCTTTCCAGCTGGAGCGCGACGGGCGCGTTCCATCTTGCCACCGCGGCCGTGGGGATGCCGGCCTATCTCGTCACGCTGGTCGCGCTGCCATTGGCGACCGGGCGGCCCGGGGGCGCGGCACTGGCCGTCCTCGCGGCCGGCTTCTGGCTGGTCATGCGCGTGCTCCTGATGGCGAACTACAATACGCGCGAGCGGATGATCCGGCTGGAGCAGGAGCGCACCGAACTGGTCGACGGCCTCAAGGCCGCGAAGGCGGAGTCGGACGCCGCGCGGCATCGCGCCGAGCTGGCCAGCACCGCGAAGTCGGCCTTCCTCGCCAATATGAGCCATGAGCTGCGCACGCCGTTGAACGCGATCCTGGGCTTTTCGGAGATCATCCATACCAAGGCGATGGGTCCCGACGCGGTCGATCAGTATGCCGAGTACGGCGGTTATATCCATGGCTCGGGCGAGCACCTGCTCTCGCTGATCAACGACATCCTCGACCTCGCGAAGATAGAAGCCGGGCGCCTGATGCTGCGCGAGGCCGAACTCGACATACGGTCCCTGATGGACGATGCGGCGAAGATGATGAGCACCAGGGCGATCGCGGGCGGCATTTCGCTTGCCGTCCATGTCGAGCGCGCCTTTCCGAACATCTATGCCGACGAGCGGGCGCTGCGGCAGATGCTGGTCAATCTGGCTTCCAACGCGATCAAATTCACGCCGCCGGGCGGCCGCGTCACGGCCTTCGCGAATGTCGCGCCCGACGGCGCGCTGTCCTTCGGCATCGACGACACCGGCATCGGCATAGCGACCGAGGATCATGCCAGGGTGTTCGAAAGCTTCGGCCAGGGCCGCCACGACGCGATCCTGGCCGACAAGGGCACGGGGCTGGGTCTTCCCATCGTGAAGGGCCTCGCCGAGGCGCATGGCGGATACGTGATGCTGCGCAGCGTGCCCAATGAAGGCACCCGCATCACCATCACCTTGCCGGCGGGGCGGGCACGGCAGCGCTTCAGGACCGCCGCCGAGCGCTCTCAGCTCAGCGCGGCATAGCGCTTGAGGTGGTGATCGATGTTGCCGAACAGCGTGTCGGCGAGCGTCAGGCGCTTGAAATAGTGTCCGACATTCAGCTCGTCGGTCATGCCGATGCCGCCATGGATCTGCACCGCCTGCTGGCCGACATAGCGGCCCGCCTTGCCGATCGTCACCTTCGCGGCTGAGGCTGCCTTGGCGCGCTCGGTCTCGCTCTCGCCGAGCCTGAGCGTGACCATCAGGGTGATCGAGACCGACTGTTCGTAGTTCACGAACATGTCGACCATGCGGTGCTGCAGCGCCTGGAACTTGCCGATCGGAACGCCGAACTGCTTGCGGGTCTTGGAATACTCGACCGTCGTGTCGACCAGCACCTTCATGGCACCGGTCGCGTCGGCGCAGACGGCGGCAATCGCTTCGTCCGTCACCTGTTCGACCAGCGGCAGGCCCGCGTCGGCGGCGCCGATGAGCGCCGTGGCCGGAACCTCGACGTTCTCGAAGGTGATCTCGGAAGCACGCAGGCCGTCGACCGTCGGATAGTCGCGGGTGGTGACGCCCTTGGCCTTCTTGTCGACCAGGAAGACGCTGATGCCGTTCCTGTCGCGCTGGCCGCCGGAGGTGCGCGCCGTGACGATGAGGGTGTCGGCCCAGGGCGCGCCGATCACGACGGCCTTCTGGCCGTTGAGCACATAGCCGGCGCCCTGCTTCTTCGCCGTCGTCGACAGGTCGGCGAGATTGTAGCGGCCTTTCGGCTCGGCGAAGGCGAAGGCCATCATGGTCTCGCCGGCGGCGATCCTGTTCAGCCACTCGGACTTCTGCGCCTCGCTGCCGGCCGCCTTGAGGAAGCCCGCGCCGATCACGACGGTGGGGATGTAGGGCTCGACGACCAGCGCCTTGCCGAATTCCTCCATGATGACGAGCGAATCGACGGGACCGCCGCCGAGACCGCCATGCTCTTCGGGGAGCGCCGCGGCGAGCAGGCCCAGTTCGGCGAATTGCTTCCAATGGCCGGCGTCGCGACCCAGCTCGGAGCGGGTGAATTTGCGCCACTGGTCGAACTTGTAATTGTCCGCGAGATATTTCGAAACGGAGTTGCGGAGAAGGGTTTGTTCTTCGGTGAAGGAGAAATCCATTGGTGCGTTTCCTAAATTGTCGCTGGGCGGTGCGGGGCGACCGCCCCCTCCACCGCCTTCGGCGGTCCCCCTCCCCCGCTTCGCGGGGGAGGATCAAATCGGTCAGAGGCCCAGCACAGCCTTGGCGATGATGTTGCGCTGGATTTCATTCGATCCGCCATAGATCGAAGTCTTGCGCATGTTGAAGTAATGGCCGGCTTCGCCGAGCGCGTAATCGGGACCGATGAATTCGTTCGCGCCCAGGGCCCGATCGTTGGGATAGGCGTAGTAGCCGATCGCCTCGACCGTCAGCTCTGTGATGCGCTGCTGGATCTCCGTTCCGCGGATCTTGAGGATCGAGCTCTCTGGCCCGGCCATCCGGCCTTTGGATTCGGCCGCCAGCGTGCGCAATTCGGTGAACTCCAGCGCCGCGAGATCGATCTCCAGATCGGCGATCTTGCGGGCGAAATCCTCGTCGTCGATCAGGGGCTCGCCGTCGATCCGTTCGGCGCCGGCGATCTCCTTGAGACGCTCGACCGCCTTCTTGGACCGCGCCACGCCGGCGATGCCGGAGCGTTCGTTGACCAGCAGGAACTTGGCGTAGGTCCAGCCCTTGTTCTCCTCCCCGACACGGTTCTCGACCGGCACCTTGACGTTGTCGAAGAAGACCTCGTTCACCTCATGCGCGCCGTCGAGCACGATGATCGGCTTGACCGTGATGCCCGGCGTCTTCATGTCGATGAGCAGGAAGGTGATGCCTTCCTGCTGCTTCACATTCGGGTCGGTGCGGACGAGGCAGAAAATCCAGTCGGCGAACTGCGCCAGCGTGGTCCAGGTCTTCTGGCCGTTGACGATGTAGAAATCGCCGTCCCGCACCGCCTTGGTGCGGAGCGATGCGAGATCGGAGCCGGAGCCGGGCTCGGAATAGCCCTGGCACCACCAATCCTCGCCGGAAAGGATGCGCGGGAGATACTTCTTCTTCTGCTCTTCATTGCCGTAGGTGAAGATCACCGGCGCGACCATGTTGAGGCCGAAGGGCAACGTCGTCGGCATCCCGGCGTCGGCGACTTCCTCATTGAAGATGTAGCGCTGGGTGACGTTCCAGCCGGTGCCGCCGTACTGCTTGGGCCAGAGTGGCGCGACCCAGCCCTTCTTGTAGAGCAGCTTGTGCCAGGCGAGGTAGTCCTCCTTGGTCCGGTTGGCGAGCTCGGGGGCGCCGACATCGGGAAGCTGCGGCCGCGCATCGGCGATGAAGGCGCGGACTTCCTGGCGGAAGGCTTCTTCTTCGGGGGAAAAGGTCAGGTCCATGGGCACTCCCGGCGGCTTATCGACATTTTGTCAGGCATGATAGCGAGCGCGACCGGCGCTTCAAGGGTGCAAAGCGCGACCGATGGCGCGGTCAGATCCGATCATAGCCGAAAGCGTCGAATTCCCCGGCAAAAGCCTCGTTGATGCGGGCGATCTGGTCGAGACGGAGGACGTCGCGCGGGTCGAGCGTGTCGGACATGGGGCCTTTCTTGGCGTGCGGCAGGGACGGCGGATCGTCGACCCCCAGGCTGCGGACAAAAGCCGTGAACTCCTCGCGCAGGGCGGCATAGCGCAAAGGCTGCGTGGCGAGCCGGCCGTCGGGAAGCCGGTAGCGGTCGATGTTGCGCGCGGCGAGGACGAGGCCCGTCTCGAAACCCTTGTCGATGGCGGACCGGACGTCTTCGGCGCGCGCGCGCATTTCGCCGCCGATGCGGTAGGCGCCATAGCTCAGTCGCATATTCGCCCACGAGATCACCTTGGCGTAAGGCGAACGCTCGATCGCGACGACGCGGTAGCCGTCCAGCGGCCGGGCGGCCTTCGCCAGCACCTCGCGCAGCATCATGTGGTTGTAGTAGACCAGCGGCGGTTGCTGCAGCGCCGCCAACTCGACCGGATGCGAGGCGGCGAGCCGCTCCAGATAGTCCGCTTCGGCCCTACGGTCGGCGGCGTAGTTGCGGCAGGCGCCGGCCGGCAGCCGCGCCAACTCGTCGATCGGCGAAATCGGCGTGACGATATCGTCCGGGCCGCAGAGCGGGGCGACCGCCATCTCGAAGCTGGTGCCGGCGACCTTCATGCCCTTGATGAAGATGAAGCGGTGCCGGTGCGAGAGGATCATACGACGAGTTCGGCGGGAAGGATGTCGCACATCAGATGGATGCGCGGGCTGTCGCTGTCGTTGTCGACCGCGTGGCGGCGGGTGTTGTCGAACTCGTAGGCGATGCCGGGCTCCAGATAGTGCGCGACGTCGTCGATGAAGAACTTGACGCCCGGATTGCTCACGACCGGCACGTGCAGGCGATGGACGAGGACGACGCCCGGCCCCCTGTCCTTGTGCGGCGCGACCTTCGCACGCGGCTTCAGTTCGGCGAGGAGCAGGCGGATGATCTGGCCGTTGTAGCGGCGGTTCAGCGTCTCGGCGCAGGCATAGGCGGCGCGCGTCAGGGCGGGCGGCGCCGGGTCGGAATGCAGCACGATCGCTTCCTGTCCGGGCTGCCAGGAATCGCTGATCCATTCGAAGATGATCGAACGGGTCTGGCTGTGCACCGCGTGCTTGGTCTGGCGATATGGGTTCACGTCCCACAGCGGCGACGCGGCGTCCGGCATCGCCGCGGCGATGTCGCCGACCGGATAGTCGAACAGCTCGATCAGGCGCTCGGGCAGCTTCATGCGCGTTGCTGGCGGATCGCTTCGTGGTGGCGGATGACCTCCTTGACGATGAAATTGAGGAATTTCTCCGCGAAATCGGGATCGAGCTTGGCGGTGTCCGCCAGCCGGCGCAGGCGGGCGATCTGCTGCTCCTCGCGCGCGGGATCGGCCGGCGGCAGGTCGTGCTTCGCCTTGTACTCGCCGACCGCCTGGGTGCACTTGAAGCGCTCCGCCAGCAGATGGATCAGAGCGGCATCGATATTGTCGATGCTGTCGCGCAGCCGGAGCAGTTCGGGATGTGGCGCGGTCATGGCAAAGGCCCCTGTTTCGAGGGCCCAGTCATAAGCAAGCCCTGGTTTGACGGCAACAGCCGGGGCATAAGGGCGGCAGCAAAACCATCGGAGGACCGCATGAAAGACCTGTTTTCGCTGGCCGGAAAGACCGCGCTGATCACCGGCGGCTCCAGAGGCATCGGCAAGATGATCGCCGAAGGGTTCCTGCATCAGGGCGCCAAGGTCTACATCTCGGCCCGCAAGGGCGGCCAGCTCGAGGAGACGGCGGCGGAGTTGTCGAAGATCGGGCCCTGCGTTGCGATCACCAGCAACGCCTCGGGCGCGGACGGCGCCAAGGCCATGGCCGAGGCCTATCTCAAGCACGAGCGGACCCTGGACATCCTGGTGAACAATGCGGGCGCGGCCTGGGGCGCCGATTTCGACGAGTTCCCCGAGAGCGGCTGGGACAAGGTCATGGACCTCAACGTCAAGACGCCGTTCTTCCTCACGCAGGCGCTGCACGGCGCACTGCGCGCGGCGGGCACCAAGGAGCGGCTGGCCAAGGTGATCAACATCGCCTCGATCGACGGCATCTCGGTCAACATGCAGGAGACCTACTCCTACGCCGCGTCGAAGTCGGGATTGATCCACCTGACCAAGCGCATGGCGATGCGGCTGATCAAGGACAACATCGCGGTGACCGCGATCGCGCCGGGCGCCTTCGCCTCCGACATGAACCGCGACGCGCGCGATCACGGCGATGCGGTGTCCAAGGGCATTCCGGCGCGCCGCATCGGCACGACGGAGGACATGGCGGGCGCCGCCATCTATCTCGCCTCGCGAGCGGGCGATTACGTCGTGGGCTCGACCGTGGTGGTGGACGGCGGCGTCAGCTATTCGCGGGGCTGACATGTCGATGCTCCGCGAGATCAAGCCGCATCCGCTCAATGTCGATTTTGCATGGTCGATGCCGCAGCCACAGGGCCTGCGCGCCCTGACGCCGGAGCAGTACCGGCAGTTCGACGCGCAGGGCTTCGTCAAGCTCGAGAGCGTGTTCTCGGCGGCGGAGATCGCGGCCGTCACCGCGGCGATCGATCCCCTGGAGCAGGCGGGCGAAGCGCATCTGCGCAGCCTGGGCGGCCGCATCTCGATCTCCGAGGCGGACGTCATCACCTTCACCACCCATATCGTCACCAAGTCGGAGACGCTGAAAGCCTTCGCGGCGCATCCCAGGATCAAGGACATCTGCCATGACCTGATCGGCGGCGGGGTGCGACTTTATTGGGACCAGTCGGTCTACAAGAAGACCGGCAAGGCGCAGGAATTCCCCTGGCACCAGGACAATGGCTACACCTTCATCGAGCCGCAGCAATATCTCACGCTGTGGATTCCGCTGGTGGATGTCGACGCGGAAAACGGCTGCCCCTGGATCGCGCCGGGGCTGCACAGGCGCGGCACGCTGGAACACTGGCTGACGCCGCTCGGGTTCAAGTGCCTCGAACAGGCCGAGGATGCGGTCTGCGTGCCAGCCAAGGCGGGCGACGTGATCGCGTTCTCCTCGCTGGCGCCGCACCGGACGGGGCCGAACCTGAAGACCGGGTCGGTGCGCAAGGCCTATATCCTGCAATATGCGCCGGAGGACGCTTACACGACGCGCAGCGGCGTGCGGGTGCGGCAGGACGATCCCGCGCGGCAGTTCAAGATCTTGGACGGCGGAATCTGAAGACCGCTAGATCGTGATCATTGTTTGCCGACCTCGGGGCGTTCTTCCGCGCTGTCGAACTCGAGCCACATCGCGTTGAGGACGGCGAAGGCGCAAGCGAAGCCGAGGCCCAGGATCCATGCGAAATACCACATGGCGCGCTCCTAATAGTGATGGTCGGTGATGTCGGCGGTCCGGACCGGGCCGCGCATCACGCGATAGACCCAGCCGGTATAGGCCAGGACGATGGGCAGGAAGAGGGCCGTCACGCCCAGCATGATCTCCAGAGTCAGCTTGCTGGACGAGGCGTCCCAGATGGTGAGGCTGGCATTCGGCTCGCTCGAGGAGGGCAGCAGGAAGGGAAAGAGCGCCAGGCCGGCCGTCGCGATGGTGGCGGCGCAGGCAAGACCCGAGCCGAGAAAGGCCAGCACCGGGCGCCGGCGCGAGACGATCGCGACGAGGGCGCCGGCAATGGCCAGCACCGGCGCGAACCACAACAGCGGATGGCCGCCGGCGTTGAGCAGCCAGCCGCGCGGCTGCAGCATCACCGTCTTGAGCATCGGGTTCGAGACGCCGTCATGCGGGATCCGCGATGCAATCACATAGCCGTCGAGCGCAAGGAGCCAGACGCCAGCCAGCGCGAAGAGCGCGATGAAGACGGCGGCCGCGACGGGCACGACGCTGCGGGCGCGCAAGGCGACCGGTCCGTCGGTCTTCAGGGCGAGCCAGGTCGCGCCGTGCAGCGTCAGCATCGCGAGGCTGACGAGACCGGCGACCAGCGGGAACGGGCGCAGCAGCGACAGCAGCGTGATCGTCGAATGGAAGCGCAGATCGCCGTCGAAGCCGAACGGCACGCCGAGGAAGAGATTGCCGAAGGCGACGCCGAAGATCAGGGCCGGCACGACGCCGGTGACGAACCAGGTCCAGTCCCACCAGGCGCGCCAGCGCGGATGCGCGACCTTGCTGCGATAGGTGATGGCCAGCGGACGGAAGATCAGCGCCGCCAGCACGGCGAACATCGCGAGATAGAATCCCGAGAAGGACGCGGCATAGAGCATCGGCCAGGCGGCGAAGATCGCGCCGCCGCCGAGGATGAACCAGACCTGGTTGCCTTCCCACACCGGGCCGATCGTGTTGACGACCTGCCGCCGCTCCAGGTCGCTGCGCGCCACGAAGGGGCTGAGGATGGCGCTGCCGAGATCGAAACCGTCGGTGACGGCGAAGCCGATCAGCAGGATGCCGAGCAGCGCCCACCAGATGAGACGGAGGAGTTCGTAGCTCATGGCGTCACCACCTCGCGGGCGCCGGCCGGGGCGACGGGGTGACCGATCGTCCCGTCGGGTCCAAGGCGGATATATTTCACCATCAGGTAGACGTCGGCGACGGCGAGGCCGGAATAGAAGAGGACGAAGCCGAGCAAGCTGAACAGGACGTTGTGGGCATCGGTGCCGGAGACGCCGAGGAAGGTGGGCAGCACGCCCTCGATCACCCAGGGCTGGCGGCCATATTCGGCGACGATCCAGCCGAGTTCGGCCGCGAGCCAGGGCAGCGGCAGGCTGAACAGCGCCGCGTAGAGGAAGAGCCGGTAGCGGTCGAGCCGGCGGGTGGCGGAGAAGTAGAACGCCGTGCCGAACAGCGCGATGAACCAGAATCCGCAGGCGACCATCAGGCGGAAGGACCAGAACAGCACCGGGACATCGGGAACCGTGGAGTCCGCCGCCCGCGCGATGTCGGCCGCGGTGGCGTTCTCGATATCGGGGCGGTAGCGCTTGAGCAGGAGCGCGTAGCCGAGATCGGCGACATGGGCGTCGAGCTGTTGCCGCAGAACCGCATTGCCGCGATCGCCGCGCAGCCTGGCCAGGGTCTCATAGGCGATGAGGCCGTTGCGGATGCGCTGCTGCGCGAGCTTCACGAGATCGTTGATGCCCGGGACCTGGCGATCGACCGAGCGCGTCGTGATGAGGCCCAGCACCCAGGGGATCTTGACCGCGTAGTCGGTCCTGCGGCCCGCGCGGTCGGGAATGCCGACCAGGGTGAAGGACGCCGGCGCAGGCTCGGTGTCCCACATCGATTCGATGGCGGCGATCTTCATCTTCTGGTTCTCGGACGCGGTGTAGCCGCTCTCGTCGCCCAGCACGACGACGCAGAGCGCGCCGGCGAACCCGAAGCTGGCGGCCACCGTCATCGAGCGCAGCGCGAGCGCGCGGTGGCGGCGGGCGAGAAGATAGAAGGCGCTGACCGCGAGCACGAACATCGAGCCGGTGACATAGCCGGCGGCGACGGTATGCACGAATTTGGCCTGTGCCACGGGGTTCAGCAGCACGGCGCTGAAATCGGCGACCTCCATGCGCATCGTGTCCGGATTAAACTTCGCGCCGACCGGAAACTGCATCCAGGCATTGGCGATGAGGATCCAGAGCGCCGAGAACTGGCTGGCGACGGCGACCGCGGCGGTGACCGCGAGATGGCCGACCTTCGAGAGGCGGTCCCAGCCGAAGAAGAAGAGCCCGATCAGCGTCGCCTCGAGGAAGAAGGCCATCAGGCCCTCGATCGCCAGCGGGGCGCCGAAGACGTCGCCGACATAGTGGGCGTAGTAGGCCCAGTTGGTGCCGAACTGGAATTCCATGGTGACGCCGGTGGCGACGCCCATGGCGAAGTTGATGCCGAACAGCGTGCCCCAGAACTTGACCATGTCGCGCCAGATGGTGCGGCCGGTCATCACATAGACGCACTCCATGATCACCAGGATCACGGAGAGGCCGAGCGTCAGCGGCACGAACAGGAAATGATAGAGCGCGGTGGTCGCGAATTGCAGGCGGGAGAGGACGACGATGTCCATTCAGCGGACTCCCATGATGTGCGCGCCGGTGGCGGCCGGCCCGTTCGGCGCATGCTGCGAGAAAAAGAGGAAATAGAGCGCGGCGAGAAGAACGAGCTTGGCGGCGAGCAAGGCGCCGATTTCCAAACCGAGACGGCGACGCGCGAGGATCATGCGCTCATTCCCTTCGGAACCATATCTTCTCCTTATGCGCGCGAAAGTCCATGCGCGGGCTGCCGCGCGCGGGAATGCCGCGACTGTTGAGCGGGGCGGTGGGGGATTGGGGCGGCACTCTGCTGTCCTCCCCGGCCGAGCAGGAGCGAGGCGAGTGCGAGGGGAAGGGGAGCCAGGCATCAAACACCGTGACGGTATCTCCCACCTGGGTCCCCTTCCCCTCACGCCGCTACGCGGCGTTCGGCCGGGGATGACAATGGTTCCTCTACGGAATTGCCGGCGGATGCTTTGTGGTTTGGTTCGGCGGGGATTCTCCTTAAACTCCCCGAAAATATCGGGAGCACGCTCATGTCCACCCCGCCGGTCACGGATGGCGACGATGTCATCGCGAATGCCGTCGAGCAGGCGCATCTGCCCAGCCTGATCGCGGCGCTGGTGCACGTCACCGGCGACGAGAGCCTGGTCACCGGCGAGATCAAGCCGGTCTACGATTTCTTCGGCGACGGCCAGGGCGGATTGACGGAGGCGCAGCGCGCCGACACCAAAGCGCGGGCGGTCGCGGCGCTGAAGGCGCTGCGCGACGGCAAGGCGGTCCCGGCCCAGCCCAATTCCGCGACCGTGCGCAAGATGATGAACTTCGTCGCGGGCGCGGACATCCCGGAGCGCTACGTCCCGTTCCTCGAAGAAGAGCTGGCGCTGACGGCGACCGACGTGAAGGCGGTGCCGACACTGGCGTCGCTGCCGGCGGCGAAGAAGGAAGACTTCCACGTCCTGATCATCGGGGCGGGGATGTCGGGCCTGCTGGCGGCGATACGGCTCAAGCAGGCGGGCATTCCCTATGTGATGGTCGACAAGAACACGGAGGTCGGCGGGACGTGGTTCGTGAACACCTATCCGGGCTGCCGGGTCGACAATCCGAACCATCTCTATTCCTACTCCTTCGAGCCGAACCATGACTGGCCCTATCACTTCTCGACCCAGCCCTTGCTGTGGAAATATTTCCAGGGCGTGGCGGACAAGTACGGGCTGAAGCCCGCGATCCGCTTCCAGACCGAGGTGATCGAGAGCGCCTATGACGAGGCGACGGCGCAGTGGCATACGCGGGTGCGCGCCGCGGACGGTAAAGAGGACACCATTGTCACCAATGCGGTGATCACCGCGGTAGGACAGCTGTCGCGGCCGCGCCTGCCGGACATCAAGGGAATCGAGAGCTTCAAGGGCCGGTCGTTCCACTCGGCGACCTGGGATCATTCCGTCGACCTGAAAGGCAAGCGCGTCGCGGTGATCGGCACCGGCGCGAGCGCCTTTCAGTTCGTTCCGGAGATCGCGCCCGATGCGGCGCGGCTCACCGTCTTCCAGCGCAATCCGCCCTGGCTGGGACCGACCGAAAACTACCATCACAAGGTCGACGAAGGTAAGAAGTGGCTGCTCAAGCACGTGCCCTTCTATGCCAAGTGGTACCGCTTCTGGCTGTTCTGGATGCTGACCGACGGCATCTATGAGTTCGTCAAGGCCGATCCGGACTGGACGGCGCGCAAGGACAGCGTGGGGGCGCAGAACGACATGCTCCGCGAGCTGCTCACGCAATACACGCACAGCCAGCTCGAGGGGCGCCCCGACCTGCAGGCGGCGGCGACGCCGAACTATCCGCCCGGCGGCAAGCGCAGCGTGCGCGACAACGGCGTGTGGCTGGCGGCGCTCAAGCGGCCGAACGTCGAGACGGTGACCGATCCGATCGCCGAGATCACGCCGACCGGACTCAAGACCCGGGACGGACGGAACTTCGAGGTCGACGTCATCATCTATGGCACCGGCTTCACCGCAAGCCAGTTCCTGGAGCCGATGACGTTCAAGGGCAAGGGCGGGATCGACCTGCACGCGCAATGGGCCGGCGATGCGCGGGCCTATCTGGGCATCGCGGTGCCGAACTTCCCGAACCTGTTCATCATGTACGGGCCGAACACCAACATCGTGGTCAACGGCTCGATCATCTTCTTTTCCGAATGCGAAATCCGCTACATCCAGGGCCTGCTCGAGCTGCTGCTGCGCTCCCATGCGCGCGCGATCGAGGTGAAGAAGGACGTGCATGACGCGTTCAACATCCGGGTGGACCAGAGCAATGCGCAGATGGCCTGGGGCGTGCCGCAGGTCACCTCCTGGTACAAGAACCAGAACGGCCGGGTGACGCAGAACTGGCCGTGGCCGCTGGTGGATTACTGGGATGCGACGCGCACGCCCAATCCGGCGGACTATGAACTCTCCGGCGCGCCGGACGCGAAGGTCGCGGCACAGTAGGAGACCCGCGGTGCATCTCATCGACGTCCTGCATGCGCGCAGATCCGTGCGCGCCTTCCGCCCCGATCCCGTCTCGCGCGAGACGGTGGAGGAACTGCTGCGGCTGGCGTCGCGGGCGCCATCGGGCACCAACATCCAGCCGTGGAACGTGCATGTCGTGGCGGGCGCGGTGCGGGCCCGGCTCGAGGCCGAAGTCCTGGCGCATCGCGACTCCAATCCGCCCGACGACCGCGCCGAGTTTCCGCGCACCGGCAAGCGCAAGGAGCCCTATGTCGGGCGCATGCGCAAGCTCGGCAAGGACATGTACTCCCTGATCGGCATCCCCAAGGGCGACCAGGCCGCGAACTGGGCGCAATGGGGCCGCAACTACAAATTCTTCGACGCGCCGGTCGGCCTGATCTTCACCATCGACAAGGATCTCGACGCGATGAGCTTCGTCGACATCGGGATGTTCATGCAGAGCTTCATGCTGGCGGCCAAGCTGCACGGCCTCGACACCTGCGCCCAGGGCGCGTGGAACAACTACTGGAGCGTGACGCGGCGGGTGCTGAACGTGCCGGAGGACGAATACATCCTCTGCGGCATCTCGCTGGGCTATGCCGACGAGGCGTCGCCCGTGAACACGCTGGTCTCGGAGCGCGAGCCGGTGGAGCGTTTTGCGACGTTCCACGGGTTTTGAGCCCCAACTCCTCGCGGGAGAGGCGAGGCAGGAACGAAACCTCTGTTGCCACCGTTATCTTCGGTGGGTTCCCACAAGGCCGTCTCATGTCCGCATTTACGCTCTATGTCGTCGGCTTCTTCGTCCTGCTGGCAGGACTGATCTATGCGGCCTTCCTGGTCCATGTTCCGCAGACCTGGATCATCGTGGGCGCGCTGATCGTGGTGGGACTGGGGATCATGTCCGCGGTGTCACACACCAAGCGGCGCGATCCGCCGAGCGTCGCGCCGGAGCCCTAGGACCTACCACACTTCCCTGAACGGCCTGATCTCGACGTTGAAGCTCCAGGCGCTCCTGTCCTGGTGCGCGAGGTGCCAGATCTCATCGGCGATCGCCGCAGGCTTGATGAACGCATCCGACGGCTTGGCCTTCAGCCGATCACGCGCCGACAGCGTGTCGATCACGGCGTCGATCACGACATAAGCCACATGCACGCCCTTGGGGCCCACCTCGCGCGCGATGGCTTCGGCGAGGATGCGCTGGGCGGCCTTGGTCGGCGCCAGTCCGGCCAGGTCGACGCGGCCGCGCCGGGCGCTCATGTTGCCCGTGACGATCAGCGCGCCGTCGCCCTTGGCGATCATGCCGGGGACGAAGCGTTGCGCGAGCGAGAGCAGGACCATCGTGTTGGTCTGGAAATTCTGGTTCAGGACCTCCGGCTTGAGGTCGAGGAAACTGCCGAACGTGCCGCCGACCGCGTTGTGGACCACGACGGAGGGGGCGCCGAGGTCGCGCTCGACGGCGTCGCAGGTTGCGGCGATCTGGGCCGGATCGGTCACGTCGCAAGGATAGGCGCTGGTACCGGGCACCGTCCGTTCGAGGGCCACGAGCCGTTCGGCGACGCGGGCGAGCATCGCGACCTTGTAGCCGCCGGCCGCGAAACGACGGGCCAGTGCGGCGCCGGTTCCAGGCCCCACGCCGGCGATGAGGCAGACTTTATCAGACATGCAGGTCTCCAATAGACGGCGCGGGCGGAGCGGCTCGCCCTGAAAGCCGCGCCGGCGGCTTTGCCCAATGCGGCGGAAGACGCATATATTATCTCCTATGTCCCAAACCCTGCCAGTCATCAATGTCGCGCCGCTGTTCGGCAGCGACGATGCGGCGCGCGCCGCGACGGCGCTCGCGATCGGGCGGGCCTGCCGCGAGAACGGGTTCTTCTATGCGACCGGCCACGGCGTCGATTCCACGCCGCTCGACGGGCTGGCGCGGCAATTCTTCGCGCTGCCGGAAGCCGAGAAGATGCAGATCGCCATGGCGCGCGGCGGACGTGCCTGGCGCGGCTATTTCCCCGTCGGCGGCGAACTGACCTCCGGCAAGCCCGACCGCAAGGAGGGCATCTATTTCGGCAGCGAGCTTGCGGCGGAGCACCCGCGGGTGCGCGCCGGCGTTCCGCTGCATGGCGCCAACCAGTTTCCGGCGCGGCCGACGGGCTTGCGCGCGGCGGTGCTCGACTATCTGGACGCCAACACACGCGCGGCGCATGCGATCCTCGAAGGGATCGCGCTGAGCCTCGGCCTGGAGGCGGGATATTTCCGCGACCACTACACCGCCGACCCGACGATCCTGTTCCGCATCTTCCACTATCCGCCCGACGTGCCGGCGTCGGCGCAATGGGGCGTCGGCGAGCATACCGACTACGGCCTGCTCACCCTGCTGGCGCAGGACGATGCGGGCGGGCTGCAGGTGAAGGCGCCGCAGGGCTGGCTCGAGGCGCCGCCGCTGCCCGGCACGCTGGTGTGCAACATCGGCGACATGCTGGACCGCCTGACCGGCGGCCTCTACCGCTCGACGCCGCATCGCGCCAAGAACACGAGCGGACGCGGGCGGCTGTCCTTTCCCTTTTTCTTCGATCCCGGCTGGGAGACGCAGATCGTGCCGCTGCCCGCGCATGCGACGGCGCAGGACGACCGCGCGACGCGGTGGGACGGCGAGAGCGTGCATGCATTCCGCGGCAGCTATGGCGCCTATCTCCTGGGAAAGGTCGGAAAGGTGTTTCCGGACCTCAAGCGGGACGTGATGTCGTAGCGCCGCGCAACGGCGTGTGCAGGAAACGCGCTCGTTACGCACCTGTGGGGATTTGGCGGAAATGGGGCTTGGACCGACTCGGTTCAAGGGGCGCCGAAAAATAATTCCGTAGACGGACTATCCCCCGGAGACGCGCGTGAAAGCGGCGGCGCGGCTGACGGAAACCGGAACGCGTGGGGGATAAGTCCGCGCCCGCGCCGCAGCGGACGATATTTTGTTGCGGCAAAAGAATCTTCTCAGGTCGTCCAGCCGCCGTCGATCGCCAGCGTCTGGCCGGTGACGAAGCCGCTCTCGTCGCTCGCGAGATAGACCGCGGCGGCGGCGATCTCCTCCGCGCGGCCGAAGCGGCCCATGGGCTGTCGGGCGATGAAGGACGCGAGGGCCGCCTTGGGATCGGGCTGGGCGGCGAGGCGGGCCTGCAGCGAGGGCGTGTCGACCGTGCCGGGACAGATCGCGTTGCAGCGGATGCCCTGCGCCACGAAATCGGCGGCGACCGATTTGGTGAGCCCGATCACGGCCGCCTTGGTGGTGCCATAGGCGCTGCGGTTGGGCACGCCGGTGAGGCTGGACGCCACCGACGCGATGTTCACGATCGAGCCATGGCCGCGCGCCAGCATGCCGGGCAGCACGGCGCGGATGGTGCGGACCATGGAGAGGACGTTCAGGTCCCAGGCCCGGTTGAAGGTCTCCGGCGCGGTGTCGAGCACGGTACCGTTCGGCACCATTCCGGCACAGTTGAACACCACGTCGCAGCGGCCAAGCGCGGCGAAGAAGCCGTTCACCTCGGCTTCGTCGACGACATTGAGCGGCGCGACGCGGATGCCGCCGGCTTCCAGCGACGCCAGTGCCGCTTCGTCGATGTCGGTCGCCCAGACCGTCGCGCCTTCGGCGGCGAAGGCGAGCGCGGTGGCGCGGCCGATACCGGCGCCGGCCGCGGTCACGACGGCGATCTTGTCCTTCAAACGCATGGGTGCATCAGCCGCGGCTCGCCATCATGAATTGCGCCAGCTTGAAGCGCAGCTCCTTACGGCCGTAATCGATAGTGACCGAAGAGGTCTGGCGCAAGAAGTTCATGCCGATGAACAGCGCCGGCTTGTCGGCCAGCCCCCAGACGTCGAAGACGTCGAGGTCGGAGACCACCAGCACCGAATTGTTGAAGGCGAGCGCGCCGAGCTTGATGTGCTCGACGAAGGTCAGGCGGCCGCCGGCCGAGCCGCCGGTGACGCCGAGGAGCTGGATCACCGAATCGCCGAGATATTTGCCGCCGTTCTTCTGAAGCTGGTTGAACAGATGCGTGTTGGCGATCGAGATCTGCGCCCCGGAATCGACGAAGGCGAAGGCCTTGCTGCCGTCGACGCTGCAATTGAACGCGGTGAGCTTGCCGTTCGAGCCGTTGACGCGGACGACCGCCTGGTCCGACACGATCGACCGCCAGCCGGCGTCGACATCGGAGGGCGCGACCGTCAGCCGATGATGCAGGAAGTCGAAGGTCACCGCCTGGCGGTCGATCACGTCGATGCCGAGATAGCCGTCCGCCCCCAGCCAGCCATGGGGCAGGACGGGCATGGGCAGCGAGTCCACGTTGACATGCCCGACGCGCAGATTGTCGAGATGCACCGACGGCGCGGGGAGCGCCCGCGCGATGCCCTGGACGATCACATTCTCGCCCGGCACCAGCCCGAGCGCGGCGGCGACGTCGTCGGCGATCACGCTGCGGTCGGCGCCGGTGTCGACCACGAAGCGGAACGGACCCTTCTGGTTGATATAGGTCTCGACGGTCAGGCGATCCTGCGCGTCGGCGACGCCCTGGATGTTCTCGGTCGCGGGCGGCAGTGCAAGCGGCGGCAGGACGAGCGGCGGGAGCGGCGCCAGGCGCGGCCCGGTTGCGGCGCGGGCCAGCGGCGGCACCAGCGCGAGCGCCGCGGCGCCCGTTCCCAAGAGGCTCCGGCGGGAAAACTGCGACATGGTCCCTCCCAGGCGTCCATCGGCGACGCGTCTTTGGGCGGAGCCTAGCACCGGCCCGGGGGGCCGGCGATCACGCTCGCGTCACTTCGGTCCGCCGGCGGCGGCGGCTTCGCGGCGTGCCGCTGGGCCGCGTTCCGGTGCTAGGATCGGCGAAAACCATAGCGGAGACGCCACGTGAGACTGACCCAGCCGCGCATCGCGCCCCTGACCGACGCCGAGCTCACGCCGGAGCAGCAGGAGATCCTGGCGCCGATGGGCGGACGGGTGCTGAACATCTTCCGCACCCTGGTACGCGAGCCCAAGGCGATCCGGGGCTTCCTCGCCTGGGGCAATTATGTGCTGTCGAAGCGCAACGCCCTGCCCGCCCGCGAGCGGGAGATCGTGATCCTGCGCATCGGGTTCCTCTGCAGATCGGGCTATGAGTGGACGCAGCATGTCGGCATCGGCAAGCGCGAAGGGCTCAACGACGACGAGATCGCGCGGATCAAGCAAGGCGCGGACGCCGGCTGGGGCGCGGCCGACGCGGCGCTGATCCGGGCGAGCGACGAGCTGCATGCGGGCCAGTTCGTCACCGACGCGACCTGGAAGGCGCTCGGCGCGCATTTCACCCAGAAGCAATGCATGGACGTCGTGTTCACCGCAGGGCAGTACACCCAGGTCTCGATGATCCTCAATTCCTTCGGCGTGCAGCTCGACGAGGGCCAGACCCTCGATCCCGACCTCAAGGGCTTCTAGATGCGGCTGCAGGACAAGACCGCTGTGGTGATCGGCGCCGGCATGAGGCTGGCCGCGTCGGATCGGATCGGTTGACCATGGCTTCGGAAGCGGCACGGGGCTTTTGGAAGGACGGCGCGATCCCCGATGCGCTGCGCGAGGCGCTGCGGGCCTATGATGCGTCGCCGGGGCCGGGCGAAAAGATCTTCCTGGCGCGGATCTATCGCGACGCGCCGGATCTTCTGACCGCGGACCGCATCGGATTGCTGATCGAGCTGCTCACGCGGCGCGAGATCGATCCGTCGGCGGTGAGCGGCGCGGGATGGCGCTATCTGGCGCGCGAGACGGACCTGCTGACGGCGCCGCCGCCGGAGATGGCGCGCCGGATCGCGGCCGACGCGCTGGTCCTGACGCTGTTGCAAGAGGACGTCGTGGCGCATGTCGGCGCGGAGCTGGCGCTGACCGCGGTGCGGCGCTGGCTGCTGCTGCAGGGTGGGGATTTTCCGAATTTGCGCGCGGCGCTGATCGCGCAGGCCGCGCTGAACGGCGGCGCCTGGCCGTTCGACGAAGAGGAACGGGCCGCGCTGGCGGCGGCCGAGGATTTCGCCCGCGCCTATCTGCCGCCGGCACCGCATCGGCGGGCCGAACCCGCCTTCGCCGACCCCGTGACGCGCGCCGTCGCAGAACAATATGAGGCGTGGCCCTATCCGGCCTGGACACGCATCCTTCAGGGCGGCACCCGATCCGTCGCGGCGCGGCTGCGCGATTTAGATCCCAGCGGCCCCGATACGATCGCCACGCCCGCCGAAATCCTGATCGCGGGCTGCGGCACCGGGCGCCAGGTAGCGCTGTGGGCGCTGCGCGCGCCGCAAGACCGCTTCACCTGCATCGACATTTCCCATGCGAGCCTGGGTCGCGCGGAGGAACGCTGCGCCGCGTTCGGAATCGGCAATGCGACGTTCCGCATGCTGGACCTGCACGATGCCGCCGCGCTCGGGCGCCGTTTCGACGTCGTGATGTGCACCGGCGTGCTGCATCACCTGCCGGATCCCGAGGCGGGCTGGACGGCGCTGGCCGGGGTGCTCAAGCCCGGCGGCCTGATGCATGTCATGGTCTATAGCCGGGTGGGGCGGCTGCGCGTCGCGGCGCTGCGCCAAACCCTGGGCGACATCGTCAAGGGGCCGATGAGCGACGACACGTTGCGCGAGATCCGTCGCCGCGTGCTGGCGCTGCCCCCGACCCGGACGCATCTGCGCACGCGCGACTTCCATTCGCTGGCGGGGGCACACGACCTCCTGGCGCACCGCCACGAGGACCCGTTCGACATACCGCGCATCCGGCGCGGGCTGGACAACCTCGGGCTCGAGCTCATCCGCTTCGAGCTGCCGCGCCAGGCGCACCGTGCGCGCTATCGGCGGGAGCATCCCGGCGATCCGTTGCAGCGCGACTTCGCGGCATGGGTGCAGGCCGAGCGCGACGATCCGGGCCTGTTCACGGCCATGTACGACTTCTGGTGCCGCAAGCCGCTATGAGCGCGGACGCCGCCCAAACCCGCGCCGCGGGCGTTCGCGCGCAATGGTTCGTCTTTCACATCCGTGAAAACGGCGGTAATCGGTTGCCGTGGCTTCGCGTCACGGCCGGGCAAGGATCGCCATGCAAAGGGAAGAACGCTGATGGATTTCGAGCTGTCCGAAGAACACCGCATGCTGAAGGACCTGGTGCATCGCTTCGTCGAGGACGAGCTGATGCCGCTGGAGGCCGGCGTGCTCGACCGCGAGGCGAAGGGCCAGGGATTGACCATCGGCGCGGCCGAAACGGCGCGGATCGACAAGGTGTCGAAGGAATTGGGACTGTGGGGGCTCGACGCGCCCGAGGATATCGGCGGCGCCGACCTGCCGGCGGTCGCGATGATCGGGGTGAACGAGGAGCTTGGGCGGACGGTGACGCCCTACACCCTGCCGCCGGACTCGCCCAATCTGCGCATGCTGATGGCGACGGTGAACGAGCGGCAGCGCGTCGCCTATCTCGAGCCTTATGTGCGCGGCGAGACGGTGTCGGCGATCGGCATCTCGGAGCCGGGCGCGGGCGCCGACCCGGCCGGGATGATCACGCGCGCGACACGCGACGGCGAGGACTGGGTGCTGAACGGGCGCAAGATCTGGATCAGCCGCGCCGACCATGCCGACTTCACCATCGTGATGGCGGTGACCAACAAGGAGAAGCGGGCGCGCGGCGGCATCTCGGCCTTCCTGGTCGACCGCGACGCGCCGGGGTTCAATGTGCTGCGGCGCATCCCGATGATCGGCGGCGCGGCGACCTATGAGATCGCGCTGGAGGACTGCCGGGTCGAGGGCTGGAAATTGCTCGGCGCGGAAGGCAACGGCTTCGCGCCGATGCAGCTGCGGCTCGGCACGCGGCGGCTGGAGATGGCGGCGTGGTCGATCGGCATGGCGCAGCGCGCCCTCGACATGATCTGCGCGTTTGCGCCGACGCGCGTGACCTTCGGCCAGCCCCTGTCGGAGCGCCAGGCGATCCAGTGGTGGGTGGCCGACGCGGCGACCAAGATCCATGCGACGCGGCTGATGACGTACGACTGCGCCTGGAAGCTCGACCAGGGGCGCGACGTGCGCGTCGAGATCTCGATGATCAAGGCCTTCGCGACCGAGATGGCCTACGAGATCGTCGACCGCGCGATGCAGGCGCATGGCGCGATGGGCATGACCAAGGAGCTGCCGCTGCAGCTGATGCAGGCCAGGCTGCGCACCATGCGCATCTATGACGGCCCGACCGAGGTGCACAAATGGGTGGTGGCGCGCAATCTCCTGGGGTCGAAGCGATGAGGGATCGCGGCGCGGCCGCGGCGCGGGCGGGGAATTTCACGGCGACCTGAACCGGGCGTTTTCGTTTGCGGCGGAATGTGCTTGTCTCGCGCACGAGGGTGCGTCTTGCCCGTTGTTCGTGCGACGAGGACAGCATGTTCAAGGACCGCAAGACGCCGGGCGTCTACATCACCGAGCTCGACGCCTTCCCGCCCGGCATCGTGGGCGTGGCGACGGCGGTGCCGGTCTTCATCGGCTATACCCAGACGGCGGCGGCGGACGGCAAGAGCGTGGCGCTCACGCCGGTGGCGATCACATCGCTGGCGGCGTATGAGCGCGTGTTCGGCGGCGCGGCGCCCGCGCAATGTCCGATCCTGACGACGGCGCAAGGCGCGGAGCCCGACATCGTGGCGCCACTCTGGAACGGCGACGCCTTCGTGGGAGGCAGCTTCACCCTCGCCGTGCCGATTCGGTTCCAGCTCTACAACAGCCTGCGCCTGTTCTTCGCCAATGGCGGCGGTTCCTGTTTCGTGGTGTCGGTCGGCGGCTATGACGGCATGGTGACGCCCGAGGCGCTGCTGCAAGGGGTGAAGGCGGCGGGCGATCAGGCCGGGATCACCCTGGTTGCCGTGCCGGACGCCGTCTCGCTGCCGGCGGACGGCGCCGCGGACGGCATCCCCACCTCGACGGCCTTCGGCGCGCTGATCCGCGCGGTGCTGGCGCAATGCGCGGCGCGGACCGATCGTCTGGCGCTGCTCGATCTCTACGGGACGCAAGCGATCGACACGCGGACGCCGACGGCAAACGCGGCCGGCGTGACGGCCTGCGCCGCGGCGTTCCGCGCCCAGACCGGCGATGCGGGCCTGGGTTATGGCGCGGCCTATTTTCCGTTCCTGGTGACGACCGTCGTGCAGGCGGCCGAGATCGACTACACCTGTTTCGCGACCGACGCGAAGAACCTGGCGCTGCTCGCGAGCCTGCTGACGGCCCAGGCGAACACCCTCTATCCCGACGGCGCCGCGACCTCGCCTGCGACAAACCGCAATCCGGAATATCTCGAGGTGGCGGCAGCGATCGCCGCGATGAAGACCACGCTGCCCGGATCGAGCCCGCCGGCCGATGCGGCGGCGATCGCACAGCTGAACGCGGCGCTGGTCGCGGCGCTGCCGCTGCTGCGGGAGATGGAGGCCATCGTCGCGGGCAAGCTGAGCCTGCTGCCGCCGAGCGGGGCGATGGCGGGCCTCTTCGCCGCCAACGACGCGATGCGCGGGGTGTGGAACGCGCCGGCCAATATCGCCGTCCAGATGGTGCAAAAGGCCAGCGCGCCGATCGACGACCAGCTCCAGGGCGACCTGAACGTGCCGCTCGACGGCAAGGCGATCGACGCGATCCGCGACTTTCCGGGGCGCGGCACCATCGTATGGGGCGCGCGCACGCTGGACGGCAACAGCAATGACTGGCGCTATATCCAGGTGCGGCGGACGATCATCTACATCGAGCAGTCGATCAAGAGCGCGCTGGCGCCCTTCGTCTTCGCGGCCAATGATGCGACGACCTGGGCCGCCGTCACCGCGATGATCTCCAACTTCCTGAACGGGGTGTGGTCGCAGGGCGGCTTGATGGGCGCCCGGGCGAGCGAGGCCTACACGGTGCAATGCGGGCTGGGCAGCACGATGACGGCCCAGGACGTCCTCAACGGCTACATGATCGTCCAGGTGACGCTGCAGATGGTCCATCCCGCCGAGTTCATCGCGCTGACCTTCACGCAGCAGATGCAGGGCGCCGCAGCCGCACCGGGCAAGGCATAGCGAAAGCCGTCAAGGACGGCGGACGGGCTACACAGTCTTGCCCGCGAGCAGGCTCCGGGCGCAGTCGAGGACCGTCTGCGTCGCCGGACGCGGCGCGAAGCCCAGCATCCGCCGGGCTTTCGCGGTCGAGAGATCGGTCTTCACGCCGAGGAGCGGCCGGATCATGCGCAGCCGCGCGACGAACAGCGCAAGGACGCGGACGGCGAAATCCGGCAGGCGCCGCGCCGGGATCTTCGCGCCCCGGGCGGCAAGAGCCGCGCGCAGCGTCGCCGCGATCTGTGCCATCCAAAGGAAGTCTCCGGCGGCGAGGAAACGCTCGCCGGCGGCCTGCGGCGCGAGCATGGCGCGGATGTGCAGGTCGGCGAGATCGCGCACGTCCACGATCCAGAAGCCGATCCGGGGGATGCCCGGCGGCCGGCCATGCAGCAGGCCGGCGATCACGCCCACCGAGCCCAGACTTTCTTTCGTCAGCACCGGACCGAACACGGCGCCCGGCAGGATCGTCGTGAAGGCGGTCGGCTTGCCCGCCATGAAAGCCCAGGCGGCGCGCTCCGCGAGGATCTTGGAGCGGCGATAGGAATCGAACTGGCGATCGTCCGGATCGGCCCAGACGGTCTCGTCGCTGGCATTGCTGACATCCAGCGGCGGACGGGCCGTCGCGGCGGCGGACGTCATCACCACGCGCCGGACGCCGGCCTTCACCGCGGCGGCCAGCACGCGCAGGGCCCCGTCGCGCGCCGCGGCGACGAAGGCGCCCGGATCGTCGGAAACACCGGTGCCGAGCGGCGAGGCGACGTGAAGCACATAGTCGCAACCGCGCATGGCGTCGTCCCAGCCGGCATCGCGGGTCAGGTCGGCGACATGGACGTTCAGGCGATCGCCGGAAGCGCCGGCCGCCGCGACGGCGGAGCGCAGCGCAGGCTCTTTCGCCAGGCTGCGCAAGGTGGTGCGCACCGCATAGCCGCGCTTGAGGAGTTCGGCGATGCACCAGCCGCCGATGAAGCCGCTGCCGCCCGTCACGAGGACCGTCTCGGTCATGGATTTAAAGTCCTTCAGCGGTCGATGGTGGCCATGATCCACGGCACGTAGCGCGGGCCTGCGATCTTTCCCGGCGCGAGCGCGTCGTCGAGCGCTTGCATCTGCGCGGCATCGAGCGTGACGGACTGCGCCGCGAGGTTCTCCTCCAGATATTTCCGCCGCTTGGTGCCGGGGATCGGCACGAAATCCTCGCCCTTGTGGAGCACCCAGGCGAGCGCGATCTGGGCCGGCGTCGCCTGCTTTTGCGCCGCGACCGCGTGCACGACCCGCATGGCGTTCACATTCGCCTCGAAATTGCCGGCCTGGTAGCGCGGATCGGTGCGGCGGTGATCGCCCTCCGGATAGTCGTCGGCAGGCTTGACCTCGCCGGTCAGAAAGCCGCGGCCGAGCGGGCAGAACGGCACCAGCCCGATGCCCAGCTCGCGCAGCACGGGGAGGATCTCCGGCTCCAGATTCCGCTCCCACAGGGAATATTCGCTTTGCAGCGCGGAGACCGGGTGGACGGCATGGGCGCGGCGGATGTTGGCGGCCCCTGCTTCCGACAGGCCGAAAAAGCGGACCTTGCCTTGGGCGACGAGGTCGCCGACCGCGCCTGCCACGTCGGCGATGGGCACGGCGGGATCGACGCGATGCTGGTAGAACAGATCGATGCGGTCGGTCTGCAGCCGCCGCAAGCAGCCTTCGACCACCCGGCGGATGTTCTCGGGCCGGCTGTCCGCGCCGACGATCCGGTTGCCTTCGAAGCGGGAGCCGAACTTGGTCGCCAGCACCACCTGGTCGCGGCGCCCCTTGAGCGCGCGGCCGAGCAATTCCTCGTTGGCGAAGGGCCCGTAATTCTCCGCCGTATCGAAGAAGGTGCAGCCCAGATCGATGGCGCGGTGCAGGGTCGCGATCGACTCCGCCTCGTCCGCCGGCCCGTAGGACTGGCTCATGCCCATACAGCCGAGACCGATGGCCGAGACCTCGAGGCCCTGACGGCCAAGCCTGCGTTTGGGGAGCGTCATGAATATCCTTCCGCCGAATAGCGCCGGCACCGGGCTCGCGGCATTTCCCACACCATGTCTACCGATGTATACTTGTCATTGGCACAAAAGTCTACGGTCGTAGAATTATGCGGAAATCCTCCACGAAAGCCCCGCCCAAGCGACGCCGGAACGCGGCCGCGACGCGCGACGCGATCCTCGCTTCGGCGCGACGGGCCTTCGCACGGTCCGGCTATGACGGCGCCGGGGTGCGGGAGATCGCGCAGGGCGCCGGCGTCACCGCGATGCTGGTCAATCGCTATTTCGGCTCGAAGGAGCAGCTCTTCGCGGAGGTCACCGCCGACACCATGGCGGCGCCCATCATCCTCGTGCCGGAGATCCTGGGTTCGGCGACCCCGGGCGCCGACATCGCCGCCGCGCTCATCGGGTTGACCGCGGCGGGGCAGACGCCACTCGACGGCTTCCTGATCATGCTGCACTCGGCCTCCAGCAGGCGCGCCGCCGAAATCGGCCGCGCGGAGATCGAAAAAGGGCATCAGAAGTCGCTGACCGGCGCGCTCAGCGGTCGGTTCGCGCCCCAGCGGGCGGCGCTGGTGCTGTCGCTGGTCGCGGGCGTCCAGGTGATGCGGCAGATGATCGGCCTGTCGGCCCTGGCGCAGGCCGAGCCCGAGGTCCTCATCGCGCTTCTCGCACCGCTCATCCAGCAGCTCATCGACGGCGAGGACTCGCCGGCAGCAAAGAGGCCGAGCGCGCGCCGCCCGAGCCGAAGGGGATCTTCGAGATGATCGCGGCGGAGAGCGTCGGACGCTCTCCGCCGCGGCGTGCGCTGCGGGGGGTCGTCAGCGCACTTCGAAGTGGAATGGCGTCGCGGGGCACGGCAGGCGGAGCTGGCGGCCGCAGGAGCGCGCTTCCACTTGGACTTCCGATCGCGAGGCGATGCCGTCATCGGCACGGCCGTGTTTCGTGTCGGCGCTCGTCGCCACCCGAACCCGGCGATCCGGCGCCGCGCCCGCGCTCCGCTGCCACCGCCAATGGGCGAATGCGCCGGCCACCGCTCGGCGTTCCATCAGCAGCAGGGCCGCGACCGCGATCATGACGAGACGGCTGCCGCCGTTCAGCACCAGCGGCGCCAGCATCAGGGCCCAGCCGGATCCGACACAGCCGGCCCCCGCACGGGCGCCGAAGCGTAGAGCCACGACGGGCATCGGCCGGCTGCGACTGGCATGCGGCGGCGCCTGCAGGCTGAGCCGAAGCGCGGCCCGCTTGGGCGGCATGACCTGCCACAAGAGCGCCAGCGCCGCGACGAGACCGAGTGCCGGTACCCCCAGGGCCGCCGCAGCGACGCCGATGACAAGTGCCAGCGGCACCAGCACCGCACCTGCCGCCAGCCAGATCGCGAGATATGAACAGAGGAACAGACCCAGCGCCAAGCCATGGCGCGTTCGGCGCCACAATTGTTCGGCAGGGCCCGCGGCCAGGGGAAGCGTCATCGCAAGAAGCAGGACGAGCCAGGACAGGGCGATCTGCAGCGGCGGATGCAAGGCAAGCGCGAGCTGGGCGGCCGCCCAGGCCGCGGCAAGATCGGAAGCGGTGCCGCACAGGCTGGGCATGGCCAAGGCCGCGCTTGCCCCGCGCCAAAGCGCCGTCCAGGCCAGCGCGCTCGTCAGGAGCAGAAGCAGCGGGACGGGCGGCACGGCATTCATGCCGCGACCCGGGACAGCCGACCGCCGCGTTACGCCGTGGAGCCCACTCCTCAAGCGACGCCCCCTTGGTCGAAATCTCTATTTCAGATTGCGCCCAATACTTGAATATATCAATGGTAATACATGTCCGAATACTTCGAATATTTCGGCAATCGCCGCGCTTGTCGCATAGGAAGGGACCGCCGACGCGGTGCGCCAGCGGTCCCGGTCTCGTTGCTTCCCGGCCTTTGTCAGCCTTTCGTCGTCACACCGTCGGGAACGTTCTTGCCCGGTTCCGGGCGAACGAGCTTCAAATTGCCGTTTTCCGGATCGACGGTCGACGGCTCCGCGCCGGCCAGGCGCTCGTCGGTGTTCGTAACAGTCGTGCGCGGCGCATAGATGTCGTCGCGCAGATCGTGCTGTTTCGCAGCCATGGGACTTTCTCCGGTTGTTCCAAAGAGAAAACGGCCGCGCGACGCAATCGTTGCACGGCCTAAGCCGCAGCCACGAGACCGCGCCGATAGCGCCGCAATCCAAGATGGAACGCCGCGAGCGCCAGCGCGGCATAGCCGGCCGCCGAGGCAAGCAGCACCGCCAATGTCGCGACGGACGGCGCACGCAGGAACGAGACCGGCGCCAGCACGACGAAGCCCGCCGGCAGCAACGTATAGGCGACGATCCTGGTCGCGCCGGAATAGACCGATCCGGGATAGCTCGAGAACAGCAGCATGAAATCCGTCAGGTCGCGCGCGAAGCTGCGCGCCCCGGCGAACCCGAAGGCGAGGCTCGCATACACGACGGCGGACGCGACATAGACCGTCGTGCCGCACGCCAGGCCGAGCAGCACGAACGGAACGTCGCGCCAGGCAAGGTCCGCGAAGGTCGCCAGCATCCAGATGCCCATGACGAGGTCGCCCCAGGCGGTCGCGATGCTCTCGCGCGCGAGCAGCCGCGCCAGCACCGGCTTGGGCTGGGTCAGCAGCGCGTCGAGCTCGCCGCGCAGGATGACGGCCGCCATGTCGCGATAGCCGCCGAAGAACACGCCCGAAACGGCGACGATCGTCATGACGAGGCCGAGCAGGAGCGCGACGTCGTGCAGGCCCCAGCCGCCGACCCGGCGGAACCCCGCGAAGAACATGTACCAGAGCGCCAGGAAGAAGATGTCGTTCAGGACCATCCCGAACGCGTTGAGGAAGAAATTGACGCGGTCCGTCAGCGACGTGCGGATCGCGGCGCGGACATTGGCGGCATAGGTCGAGACGATGCCCATCTACAGCCCCTCCCGGAGGATCTTCTTCAGGCCCGCGTGCCAGAGCAGCGCGATCAGCCCGCTCAGGAGCGCGAGCCAGATCAGCTGCAACGCGAGGGACGCCGCGAAGGCGGCGGCGGACGGCGCGATCATCTGGTTGCCGGCGACGAACAGGTTCGCCGCGAAGGGCGTCACCGCCGCCCAGCGATAGAGCCAGCCGGGATACAGGGTGATGGGCGCGAACAGACCGCCGAGCAGGAAAGTCGCCTTCTGCACGATCAGATAGGGCGGCAGGACGCGGCGCACCCAGAACGCCGCGAGGCCGACGACCGTGAAGAGCAGCACGCCGATCATGGTCGCGAACACGCCGAGGATGGCGGCATAGCCGAAGGCGGCGGGCGGCGGCAGGGCGCGGCCCGACAGCGCGAGCGCAACGAGCGCCGCGGTGCCGATCCCGATCAGGCGGCCGAACGAGTCGCCGAACGATTCCGCGATCTTCTGCAGCAGATAGGATTTGGGCCGCAGCAGATGCGGCTCCAGCAGGCCGAGGCGGATGTCGTCTTCCAGGCGCAGATGGATCGCGGCCACCGACAGCGCGATCCACTCCGTCGTTCCGAAATAGAGGGTGAGGCCGCCGGACGGCAGCGTGGTCGCGAGCGTCCCGGCCAGGCGCTGCGCCGCGACCTTGTCCCACAGCCCCGACAGCACGGCCATCGCGACGAGATAGAACAGCGCGCGGCCCATCAGGATCGGCCAGTTCGCGAAATTGCGCCGCAGGCCCAATGCGAAGGCCGAGAACGCCGCTGCAAGCGCGGCGCCGGCCGGCGCCTCAGCGCGCGCCGTTTGCGTCGTAGATCGCACGGACCACCTCCTCCATCGGCGGGTCTTCGATGGTGATGTCCTCGATGCCGCCCAGCGCCAGCGCCGCGGCGACCACGGCTTCGACGCGCGCCTTGCCCGTGTCGACTTCGAAGATCGCGATATGCGGCCCGCTGGGGCGGCGCAGGACGCCGGGCAGCGACAATTCGAGCCGCGGCGCAACGGAGCGCAGGGTCACCAGGCGATGGCCGAGGAAGCGGCGGCGGAGCTGGTCGGTCGGCTGGTCGACCACGATGCGCCCCTCGTTGATCACGATCACCCGGTCGCAGACGAGCTCGATGTCGCGCGTGTCGTGCGACGTCAGCAGCACGGTCTGGCCTTCGGCGCCGGCCTGCTCGCGGATGAAGTCGCGGATCGCCGCCTTGGCGGTGATGTCCAGGCCGATGGTCGGCTCATCGAGGAAGAGCAGCGCCGGGCCGTGCAGCAGGCTCGCGACGATCTCGCAGCGCATGCGCTGGCCGAGCGACAGGCGCTGCACCGGCTGGTCGAGCAGGCTGCCGAGCCCGAAGCGTTCGACGAGCTGGTCGCGGCGGCGATCGAACGCCGCCCGGTCGATGTCGTAGATGCGCCGGAGCAGCGCGAAGGCGTCGCGCGCCGGCAGTTCGGGCCAGAGCTGCGAGCGCTGCCCGAACACCACGCCGATGCGGCGGTTGAGCGCGCGGCGCTGCTTCCAGGGCACCAGTCCAAGCACCTGCGCGGTTCCGCCGGCAGGCTCGAGAATGCCGGACAGCATCTTGAGCGTGGTCGACTTGCCGGCGCCGTTCGGCCCGATGATGGCGACGCGTTCGCCCTGCGCGACTTCGAAGGAGATGCCGCTGACCGCCGTGACGACGCGGATGTCGCGCCGAAACAGGCCGCTCAGGCCGGGTTTGCGCCGGACGTAGCGATAGGTCTTGCGGAGGTTCTCGACGGAGACGATGGACATGGGATCGGTTCGGCAACAGGAGGAACGAAGCGGAGCGTGCGAGCTTGCGCGCACATAAGCATCGTCGCCATCATTGCTTTCCCCCCTTCTCGATCCACGCCACCACATCCTGCCACACGGCAGGACCTTCGAGATCCCGCAAAAGCATATGGTAGCCATGATCGTAGCGGTGGACCTGGGCCTTCGTGCCGAGATCCGCGAGCACCGCTTCGGTGGGCGGCGCGGGGATCACCTGGTCGTTCTTGCCATAGAGAAACAGGAGCGGCGGCGGATCGCCGAGGCGCGGCGCGGCCTTGCGCGCATCGTCCATCAGGTTGGTCAGGCCATAGACCGCGTCGGTGCGGGTCGCCTTCTGCACCAAGGGGTCGCGCGCATAGGCGCGCAGCATCGGGATGTTGTCCGAGGGCCAGATCTGCACCACGCCCCGGCCGGAGACCGTGAGTCCGGGCATTGTGTGCGCGGTGAGCCAGAGCACCACGCGATAGGACAGCGGCATGTCGGAGCGCGACCACACGGCCGGCGCCACCAGGATCACGCCGTCGGGCCGCGGCGGATCGGGCTCCGCCAGCGCCGAGAGCACGACGGCGCCGCCCATGCTCTCGCCCAGCGCATAGACCGGCAGGCCCGGATAGCGGGCGCGCGCGGCGCGGAGCGCATCGGCGAAGTCCCGGCGCATCGTGTCGCCGCCGGCCCACAAGCCAGGGTTCGGCGCCCTGCCGAAGCCGCGCTGATCATAGGCGAGCGTGACGATGCCGTGTCCCGCCCAGAACGGCGCGGGCATGGCGAAAGCGTTGGAATAATCGCCCATGCCGTGCAGCGCGACGATGACGGCCTTGGGCGGGCCGGGAGGCGCCCAGACGCGCAGCGGCAGCCTCTCGCCGTCCCGGGCGACGAGCGCGCCGTCCGCGAGCGCGGGCGCCGCATCACCGATCCCGCGCGGCGCCAGCACCGGCGCGCAGGCGGCGATCAGGAGGAGAGCAAGGCCCGCACACGCTTTCGCAAATAGGGCAGCAGTTCGTCCTCGAACCATGGGTTCTTCTTCAGCCAAGCATTGTTGCGCCACGACGGATGCGGCAGCGGGATATGGCGGGGCGCATAGTCGCGCCACGCCTTCACGGTCTCCGTCATATTGGATTTCGCGGCGTCGCCCAAATGCCAGGTCTGCGCATAGGAGCCGACGAGGAGCAGCAGGCGCGGCGGCGGCAGCGCCTCCATCAGCCGGTGGCGCCAATGCTGGGCGCAGATCTTCGGCGGCGGCAGGTCGGAGCCGGCGGCGTCATAGCCCGGGAAGCAGAAGGCCATGCCGGTGATCGCGATGCGCGAGAGATCGTAGAAGGTCGCGCGGTCGACGCCCATCCAGTCGCGCAGCCGGTCGCCGGAAGGATCATTGAAGGAGATGCCGGTCCGGTGGACGCGCAGGCCCGGCGCCTGCGAAGCGATCAGGAGGCGCGCCGTGGGCGAGACGTGCACGATCGGATGCGGATCGAGGATGTCGGCGCAGATGCGGCAGGCGCGGATTTCGGCGACGAGGCGGGCAAGTTCGCGCGGCGTGGCGGTCATCGGAAAAGAGTGATGGTCAAATCCATCCCGACCCTCGTCATCTCGCGATCGGAGGTCATGATCTCGGCATTCTTGTCGAATGCCAGGGCGAGACACAGTTTGTCGCCAAGGGAGAGATTCAGCGTCGGATGGGCACGCCAGATCTGCGCGGCAATACGAGCGTGGCCAATCGTGACCGGAACGATGTCCAGACCAAGACCGAGAACATCGTGGCAGATCGCTTCGCTATCCAAGCCTTTGCGAGACGCGACGAGCAGCACTTCGGCAAGATTGGCCGACGACATCAAAGCCGATGCCGCGATCCGGACGACGGCGTCGGCGCCCGGCTCGCGCAATGCGACGGCCAGGATCGCGGAGCTGTCGAGCACAATCACTTTTCGAACGGCCTCGGCTCATCCGCGAATTCACGCCGCGCCTCTTCGCGCTTTTCGGCGATGAACTCATCGACGGAATAGCGACTGCGAAGCGGTGCGAACGCCGCTTGCAGACGCTTCACCGCCGCGTCGATTTCGTCGGGCGTCTTGGCATTCTTGTGTTCGGCTCCTGGCCCTACCTGCTCCGCGAGGATGCGGCGGATTTCTTCCTCCACGCTGCGGCCGTTCTCGGCTGCGCGCAGGCGAAGGCCCTTGTGGACATCGTCCGGGACGTTGCGGATTGTCAGTGTTGCCATGACAGCAGTGCTAGCATAATGCTGGCACTGCTGTCAATGAAAGCGCTAATCGCTCCGAAGCAAAGCCCGCGCGATCACGATCTGCTGGATCTGGCTGGTGCCCTCGTAGAGCCGGAAAATGCGGACGTCGCGGTAGAAGCGCTCGATGCCGTAATCGGCGACATAGCCGGCGCCGCCGAAGATCTGCACCGCCTTGTCGGCGACGCGGCCGACCATCTCGGAGGCGAAATATTTGGTGCAGGCCGCTTCCATCGTGATGCTCTCGCCGCGGTCGCGCTTGCGGGCGGCGTCCATCACCATGCAGGTCGCGGCATAGGTCTCGGTCTTGCAGTCCGCCAGCATGCCCTGGATGAGCTGGAACTCGGCGATCTTCTGGCCGAACTGTTCGCGCTCGCGGGCGTAGTTCACGCTGTCCTGGATGAGGCGCTCGGCGACGCCGACGCAGACGCCCGAGATGTGCAGCCGGCCGCGGTCGAGGACCTGCATCGCGACCTTGAAGCCCTCCCCCTCCTTGCCGAGCCGCAGCGACGCGGGCACGCGGACATTGTCGAAGTGGATGTCGCAGATATGGGCGCCCTGCTGGCCCATCTTCTTCTCGGGCTTGCCGACCGTGATGCCGGGCAGGTTCGACGGCACGATGAAGGCCGAGATGCCGCCGGCGCCCTTGCGCTCCGGATTGCTGCGCGCCATCAGGGTGAACATGCCGGCGCGGTTGGCGTTGGTGATGAAGCGCTTGGTGCCGTTGACGACATAGTGGTCGCCGTCACGGATCGCCGTGGTGCGGACCGAGGCCGCATCGGAGCCGGCGCCCGGCTCGGTCAGCGCGAAGCTCGCGATCACTTCGCCGCTGGCGAGCCTGGGCAGCCATTCGGACTTCTGCGCGTCGTTGCCGAACATCACGACGCCCTGGCTGCCGATGCCGACATTGGTGCCGATCACCGAGCGGAAGGCCGGCGAGGTGCGGCCGAGCTCCATGGCGACGAGGACCTCTTCCTCCATGGTGAGGCCGAGGCCGCCATATTCGACCGGGATCGACAGGCCGAACAGGCCGAGCTCGCGCATCTGGGCGATCACCGCGTCGGGGACGCGGTCCTCCTCCGCCACCTTGGCCTCGATCGGCACGCAGGTCTCGCGCACGAAGCGGCGCACGGTGTCCAGAAGCTGGTCGCGGGTCTCGAGGTCGAGCGGCATGGGGATCTCCTTGTGGAAAGGAGCGTAGCAAAAAGATCAGTCCGCCGCGCGTGGGACATAAAGGCTGACCACCAGGATATGGTCGACGGTTTCGCCGTCTTCGCCCAGCGGCAGGAAGGCGCTTTCGTAATAGACGAAACGCGCATCGGGGATTTCCCGGCCGACCCAGCCGCGCACGGCGAAGGGCTCGGCGGTCGTGCGGACGTGCTCGTAGACGCTGTACATCATGTTGCCGAGCGCGGGCTCCGCCGTCCGGATATGGCTGATGCGCAGGTCCTTGAACGAGATGCCATAGGCCTGGACATGGGCGTCGCCGGCGATGCGGTATTCGTAGTCCTTGCCGCCGTCCACGACGCGAAGCAGGACGATGTTGCGCAGGAAGCCCGCCATGTCGCGGGGGCGAAGCTGCGAGCGGGCCGGCAGCCGGCGCGGCCCTTTCAGGGCCCGCCAAAGCGCGGCGGCGTTGCGCAGGATCGCATGGTCCAGCGCGTCGAGCGAAACAACGTAGACGGACGATCGGTCGCGTCGGTTCGGCGAGGCACTTCCCAGAACTGGCGGCATCGGATTCCCCGGATGCGGAAGGTTCGGCCAGAAACTCCTAAGATTTGATGGAAGCGTTCGACCGCCGCGCAGCACAATATACCGTACACGGATAGGTTGCGGTCACTCCGGCGCCTTGGGCACGTGGAAGGCGCAGACCAGGACATGGTCGACCGTTCGCCCGTCATCGGCGAAGGGCAGCAGGACGCTCTCGTAATAGACGAACAGCGAATTGGGCCGGTCGCGGCCGATCCAGCCCTGCAGGCCGAGCGGCTCGGCCGTCACGCGCACATGCTCGTAGAGTTCGCGCATCCGCGCGCCATGGCCGGGGTCGGCCCGTTCGATCTGGGTCAGGCGCATGCCGCGGAAGCGCAGGCCATAAGCCCAGACGAAGTCGTCGCCCACGATGCGGTATTCGTAGTCGGCACCGCCGTCGATCACGCGGAGCAGGACGATGTTGCGCAGGAGGGCGCGCATGTCCTTCGGGCTCAAAGCGCTGCGCGCCGGGAGCCCGCGACTTCCGCGCAGCATGCGCCAATAGTTCGCCGCCGTGCGCGTCGCCGCGTTGTCGAGCGCGTCGAGCGCCACCGCCGTCACCGAGGATTGCTCGGGCGCCGCCTGCATCTCCAGCGTGTGCGGCGGCGGGACGCGCCACGGCGCCACGTCCAGTTTCGGTGCCCCCTGCATCGCCATCAGCCGTCGAAGCTGTCGCGCGGGGTGTAGACCGAGAAATTCAGCACATGGTCGATCGTCGCCTCGTCCGGGCCCATCGGCATGAAGACGCTCTCGCTGTAGATGTATTGCTTGTGCTTGTCGCCGCGCTCCAGCCAGCCGCGGAAGGCATAGATCTCGCGGCGGCGCACGGCGCGGTCGTACAGGCTCCGCAGCACCGGGCCGTAGCCCGGCGAGAATTTGTCGACGTCGCTGACCTTCAGCCCCTGCATGGTGAAGCCATGGCTGATGACATGGGCGTCGCCCACGATGCGATACTCATAGTCGGCGCCGCCGTCGACCAGGCGCAGCAGCACGATGTTGCGCAGCAGCGGCGAGAGATCGCGCGGCGTGAGGTCGGCGCGGGTCGGATAGGTGCGGGCGCCCTTGAGCCGGCGCCAATAGTCGACGCCCTGGCGAAGGATGGGACTTTCGATCGCGTCCAGCGCTATGATCCCGGATGCGCTTTCCGGGACGCCAGTTGCGAGCGTTATGACGTTCGGTGCGGGCACGGCGGGTTTCTTGGTTGGTCCGCCACAGGCTGCGTGATAGTGGTTAACGGAGTGCGAACGGCACTCGGAAATAGTCAGTGTGCGATGCTTCTTTCGGTCCTCGACCAATCCCCCATCCGCAAGGACGGCACAGCCGCCGACGCCGTGGCGGAGACCATCGCACTTGCGAAGGCCTGCGACCGGCTGGGTTATCACCGCTACTGGCTGGCGGAGCACCACAACAGCAATTCCTTCGCGGGCTCTTGCCCGGAGATCCTGATCGGACGGGTGGCGCAGGAGACGACGCGGCTGCGGGTCGGCTCCGGAGGCGTGATGCTGACGCATTACAGCCCGCTCAAGGTGGCGGAGCAGTTCCGCATGCTCGATGTGCTGAACCCGGGACGCATCGATCTGGGCCTCGGGCGCGCGCCGGGCACCGACCAGATGACGGCGCGGGCGCTGCAGGCGGGTCCGCAAGCCTGGCCGATCGATGCCTTCCCGAGCCAGGTGCAGTTGCTGCGGCAATTCCTCGACGATTCGTCGGGCCGCGCGCCCTTGGCCGAGGATCATCCCTATCGCGGCATCCATGCGATGCCGCGCGCGGACACCCCCGGCCCCGAATTGTGGATGCTGGGCTCCGGCATCCATGGCGCCGTGTATGCGGCGGAGCTCGGGCTGCCGTTCAGCCATGCCTATTTCATCTCCAATGAGGGCAGCGAGGACGCGGTCGCCGAATACCGCGCGCGCTTCAAGCCCAGCGCCGCCTGCCCGGAGCCGCGCGTCTCGCTGGGCGTCGCGGCCCTGGTCGGCGAGACGGAGGACGAGGCGCGGCGGCTCGCGGCGTCGCGCAATCTGTGGGTCGTGCGGCTGCTGAGCGGGCGGCCGATCCCGTTTCCCTCGCCCGAGGAGGCGCTGGCCCAGCCGCTGTCGGCGCAGGAGGAGAAGCTGCTGGCGACGGTGGCGAAGCGCTCCATCGTCGGCACCAAGGATGTGGTGCAGGACAAGCTGAGCGAACTGGCACGGGCGCATGGCGCCGACGAGCTCGTCGTCCTCACCATCACCTACGACTACGCATCGCGGCTGCGCTCCTATGAGCTGCTGGCCGAGGCGTTCGGATTGGTGGCTGCGGCCTAACCCGGCGTCAGCAGGCCGATCATCGCGCCGCTGAGGCCGCTGGCCATCGTGCCGGAGACGATGGCGCGCATCGCGAGCGGCACGATCTCGTCGCGGCGGTTCGGGATCAGCGTGCCGAAGCCGGCGATCAGGATGCCGACGCTGGCGAAATTGGCGAAGCCGCACATCGCATAGACCATGATCTGCGTGGCGCGCGGGTCCAGCGTGTTGGCCGGCAGGGCCGCGAGCTGCGAATAGGCGATAAACTCGTTGAGGATGGTCTTGACGCCCAAAAGGCTGCCGGCCTGCACCGCCTCGTTCCCCGGCACGCCGTAGAGCCAGACCAGGGGCGCGAACACCCAGCCCAGGATGCGCTGCAGGGTCAGCGGCGCGCCGGCGACGGCGGGGACATGGCCGAGGATGGAATTGACGATCGCGACCAGCGCGGTGGTGACGATCAGCATCGCCACGATCTGCAGATAGATCCTGAGGCCGTCCTCGGTGCCGCGCGCCATCGCATCCATGGTGGAGTGGTATTTGTGCTCTTCATCGACCTGGCTGACGTCGGTCACCGCGTCGCCCGGCACCATGATGCAAGCGACGACGATCGCTGCCGGCAAGGACATCATCGAAGCGACCAGGATGTGGCCGAGCGCGCCGGGCAGGACCTTCTCCAGCATGTTGGCGTAGACCACGAACACGGTGCCGGCGACGACGGAAAGGCCGGTGGTCATCAGGATGAAAAGCTCGGTGCGGGTGATGCGCGGCAGGTAGGGCCGCACCACGAGAGAACCCTCGATATTGCCGAGGAAGACGGTGGCCGCCGAGCCGAGGCCGACCGCGCCGCCGATGCCCAGCGTGTGGCGCAGCACGAACGCCATGGCGCCGACGATCAGCGGCAGGATGCGCCAATACCACAGGATCGCCGACAGCGCGGAGATGATGATCACCAGCGGCAGGATGCCGAAGGCGAAGGTCGTCAGGCTGCGCGGATCGACGACGCTGGCCGGAAAGGGCGATGGGCCGCCGCCGACGAAGCCGTAGACGAAGCCCGTCCCCGCCCGGGTCGCCTCGGTCAGGACGGTCACCACGCCGTTGAGGCCGAACAGGGCGTCGCGCGCCAGCGGCACCTTGAGCAGCAGCAGCGCGATGCCCGCCTGCAGCGCGATGCCGACGATCGCGATCCGCCAGGGAAAGAGGCGCCGGTTCTCCGAGAACAGCCAAGCGGCCAGAAGGATGACGAATATGCCCAACGCCGACTGCAATTGCGACATGAAAGGCTGAAGCTGCGCCATGAATCCCCCCAAAGCGCTGCCAGCTTACGCGAAACCGTGGGCAGAGGAAGCGGCGCCGTGGTAGAAGGCCGGTCGCAAGGGGTTTTCATGTCGCCGATCGAGATCATCGCGGCCGTCCTGGGCGTGGCCAATGTCGCGCTGCTGGTCCGGCGCAGCATCTGGAACTATCCGTTCGGGATCGCAATGGTGGTCCTCTACGGCGTCGTGTTCTTTCAGGCCAAGCTTTATTCCGATGCGGCACTGCAGGTGTTCTTCTTGGCGGTGCAGATTTATGGCTGGTGGAACTGGCTGCGCGCCCGCGGCGCGGACGGGCTGGCGCGGGTCGAACTCATGAGTAACAGCGCGCGGCTGATCGCCCTGGCGGTGATCGCAGTCGCGACCGTAGGCGAGGGCTGGTACCTGGCGCGCTACACCCCGGACGCCGCGCCCTGGATGGACGCCAACACCACGGCGGTGAGCGTGGTGGCGCAGTATCTTCTGTCGGTGCGCAAGCTCGAGAACTGGGTCCTGTGGATCGCGACGGATGTGGTGCAGATCGGGCTCTATTATTGGAAGGGGCTTTATCCGACGACGGCGCTTTATGCCGTGTTCCTGGTGCTCTCGGTGATCGGGTTCATCGAATGGCGGCGGCAGCTGGACGGCGCGAGCAGGCTCGCGGCGGCGGCATGACGCGCGGCTTCCTGCTCGGCAAGTTCATGCCACCGCATCTGGGCCACGTCGCGCTGTGCGATTTCGCGCGCGCCTATTGCGACGAGCTGACCGTGCTGGTCTGCACACGGCCCTCGGAGCCGATCGACGGCACGGCGCGCTTTGCCTGGATGCGCGAGCTGTGCCCCGGCGCGCGGGTGGTGCATTACGACCGGGAGGTGCCGCAGGAGCCGTCGGAGCATCCCGACTTCTGGGACATCTGGCGCGGCATCGCGCGGGCGGCGCATCCGGAAGCCATCGATTTCGTCTTCGCGTCCGAAGAATATGGCGCGCGGCTGGCGCATGAACTGCGGGCCGATTTCGTGCCGTTCGACCCCAAGCGGCTGACCCTGCCGGTGTCGGCGACGCAGGTGCGCGACGATCCGTTCGCCGCCTGGCGTTTCCTGCCGCCGCCGGTGCGGGCGCACTACGTCAAGACGGTGTGCCTGCACGGTCCCGAGAGCACCGGCAAAAGCACGCTGTCGGCGGCGCTGGCGGCACATTTCGATACGGTGGCGGCGCCGGAATACGGCCGGACCTATTGCGAGGTGTTCGGCAGCGAATGCGACGAAGACGATCTTCGCGCCATCGTGCGCGGCCATGTGGCGCAGGATTTCGCGGCGCGGCGCGAGGCGAACAAGCTGTTGGTCCTCGACACCGACGCGGTGGAGACGGCGGTGTGGGCCGACATGCTGCTGGGTCGGCGGCCGGCCGATCTCGACAGCGTGGCGCGGACCGCCGACCTCTACCTTCTGTGCGACATCGACGTGCCATGGACCTTCGACGGGACGCGCTACAGCCATCTGGCGGCGATGGAAGAGCGCAAACGCTTCTTCGCGCTGTGCCGCGACGAATTGGAGAGGCGTCGCCTGCCCTATGTGCTGGTCTCCGGGCCGCATGAGACGCGGCTCAAGACCGCCGTGGACGCGATCACGGCACGCTTTCCGGAGGTGGCGACGCCATGAGCGAAAGGCCCGGCGAAATCCGCGCCCTCGCGGGGGCGCGCGCCATCCCGCCGCTGATCCTGGTGCTCTATCATTTCTGCGAGGGGCACGGCTATCGCGACTTCAAGCCGTTCGACCTGGTGGTCGGGCACGGCTATCTGTGGGTCGAGTTCTTCTTCGCGCTGTCGGGATTCATCCTGACCTATGTCTACGGGGCGCGCGTCCGGGACTTCTGGCGCGGCCGGACCTACAAGGAATTCCTCATCGCGCGGCTCGCGCGGCTCTACCCGCTGCACCTGGCGATGCTGCTGCTGATGCTCGTCCTGATGCTCGTCATCGACGGCGTCGCGCATGCGACGGGCGGGCATTCGATCTTCGAGCTGCCCTATCACCCCATCCTGACCTGGCCAAGCTTCGTCGCGAACCTCTTCCTGGTGCAGGCGTGGAACATCTTTCCCTACCTGACCTGGAACGGCGCGAGCTGGTTCGTAAGCGTGGAGTTCCTGCTCTGCCTGCTGTTTCCCGCCTATCTCGTGCTGGCGCAGCGCGGCTGGCTGAGCGCCATCGGGTTGGTCGCAGCCGGCGTCGCCGGGCTGGCCTGGCTCTCCTTCACCGGCAAGCACGGCCTCGACATCACCTTCCACAACGGCATCTTCCGCGGGATGAGCGCCTTCGCCGCCGGCGTCGGGATGAGCGTGCTGCACGGCAAGACGAAAGCCGCCGGCGACGCCCTGCCCGAAACGGTGCTCTCGCTGCTGCAGCTCGGTGTGCTGGTCTGGCTGGGTTACGGCCTGTTCGACAATGGCTGGTCGCACACCGCACGCGACATCTACACCGTGCTGCCGATGTTCGCGCTGGTCTATGCGCTCAGCTTCGACCGCGGCTTCCTGGCGCGGTTCTTTCAGACCGGCGTACTGCGGCGGCTGGGCGAATGGTCCTATGCGATCTATATCGGCCAGACGATCTTCCTGCAGCTGATCCGCGTCGCCGAGAGCTTCTATCCGGCGGACGCCACGCCGATCTTCGGGATGCGCTTCGCCGACCTCATCTGGTGGCCGGAGCCCTTCGCCCTGCTGGCGGTCTGCATCGCCTGGGGTTGGTTCCTCAGCACCTATGGCGAGATCCCGGCAAACCGCGCACTGCGGCGCTTTTTCGCGCCCAAACCCGCCACGGCTTGACCCCGAAACGGGGCTGCGCCATCACTCTGCCCCTGCCATTCCACCCTCTTTCCAACGGAGTTTTCGCCATGACCATCGAGTTCAAGGGCAAGGTCGCCATCGTCACCGGCGCCGGCGGCGGGCTGGGCCGCGCACACGCGCTCGACCTGGCCAAGCGCGGCGCCAAGGTCGTGGTCAACGACCTGGGCGGCTCGGTCGACGGCACGGGCGGCAACTCCGCCGCGGCGGAAGCCGTGGTGAAGGAGATCACGGATGCCGGCGGCGAGGCGATCGCCAATGGCGCGTCGGTCAGCGACGACGCGGGCGTCGCCCATCTCGTCGCCCAGGTGATGGACAAGTGGGGCCGGGTCGACATCCTGGTCGCCAATGCCGGCATCCTGCGCGACAAGTCCTTCGCCAAGATGGAGATGAAGGATTTCGACGCGGTGATGGCCGTGCACCTGATGGGCACGGTCAAGCCCTGCAAGGCGCTGTGGGAGATCTTCAAGAAGCAGCAATATGGCCGCATCGTCGTGACGACCTCGTCGACCGGCCTGTACGGCAATTTCGGCCAGACCAATTACGGCGCGGCGAAGCTCTCGCTGATCGGCTTCATGAACACGCTGAAGCTCGAAGGCGCCAAGGACAACATCAAGGTCAACGCGATCTGCCCGGTCGCCGGCACGCGCATGACCGAAGGCCTGATGCCGCCGAACATCCTCGCCATGCTCAAGCCGGAATATGTCACGCCGGCGGTGGTGTACCTGGTGAGCGAGGACGCGCCGACCGGCACGATCCTGACGGCGGCAGCGGGCGTGTTCGCGGCGGCGCAGATCGTGGAGACCGACGGCGTCAATCTCGGCCATGCCGCGACGGCCGACGACGTGGCGGCGAACATCGCCAAGATCACGGACTTCAAGGACGCGAAGCACTACAACCAGGGCGGCGAGCAGAGCCAGAAGTTCTTCGCGCGGGTGCAGGACACGCCGGCGGTGGGATAGACGCTGCGCCGCCCCCTCCGTCTCGGCGCTGCGCGCCGAGCCACCTCCCCCGTAACCACGGGGGAGGAAAGGAAGCGGTTCAGCCCTCTTTTTTTCCGATCCATTTCCTGAACAAGGCGCGGAGCCGCGGGGCGGGCCGCGCCTTTTGTTCTTCGTCGAAGCGCAGGCCCGCTTCGGCGACCTCGTCGCCGTCCAGCGCGCGCACCGTCAGGATGCAATTGCCGAGCGGCAGGCGATCGCCGATCTCGGGTGCCTGGTCGAAGCGCTCGGCGAACAGCCCGGCGATGGTCTGCTTGCCGTCGAGTCCCGCGAGACTGAGATCGTACATCGCCGACAGCATCGCCAGCGGCGCCGAGCCGTGGAGCGCGAACTCGCAATCGCAATCATCGGCCGCGCCCGCCTCGGCCAGGGGGGCGAACAAGCTGTCGAGCCGCGCGACGCGCAGGGCCGACGCCAGAAGATAAGCGTAGTCGCCGCTCTTCAGCTTGCCCGCTTCGGACGGCTCCAGGATCTGGCGATTGCGCACGACCAGCGCGGTGCGCGCCCAGCGCGGCATCGCCGCCACGTTGAGCACGCGGCTGTCGGGCAGGATGGGGTAGCCCACCAGTTCGACATCGGTCTGGCCGGGGAGATCGATCTCGATCCGCTGCACCGCGGCGGTGCGGCGCGGCAGGACCTGGCGCAGGCGGCCCGCCACGGCTTTCGTGGTCCAGCCCTGCAGGAGCAGCGACACCAGCACGACGAAGAAGGCGGTGTCGAAATAGAGCTCGGCATGCGGCAGATGCGCCAGGGTCGGCACGGCCGCGAGGAAGATGCTGACCGCGCCGCGCAGGCCGACCCAGCTCACGAAGGTCTTCTCGCGCCAATCGAAGCCGAAGGGCTGCAAGCTCGCCCAGGTCGCGACGGGCCGCGCGACGAAGATGAGGAACAGCGAAAGGCCCAATGCGGGAAGCGCGATGCCGACCAGGCGGTGCGGCGCCGCCAGCAGGCCGAGCATGAGGAACATCACGATCTGCGCCAGCCACATCACCGCGTCGTTCAGCGACAGGATGCCGGCATAGGCCCGCACCGGACGGTTGCCGACGACCAGCCCCGCGATATAGGCGGCAAAGAAGCCGGAGCCGCCCGCCGTCGCCGCGAGCGCGAAGATCAGCACCGCTCCGGCGATGGCGAGCAGCGGATGCAGTCCGCTCGGCAGCTTGGCCCGGTTGAGCAGCTCGACCAGCGCGAAGCCGCCGCCCAAGCCGATGGCGGCACCGATCCCGGCCTGCTGGAGCAGCGATCCGGCAATGGCGAGAGCGCCCATCCCGCCCGGCGCGGCGATGAAGGCGATGGTCGTCATGGTCAGGAACACCGCGACCGGATCGTTGGTGCCGGATTCCAGCTCGAGGATCGCGCCGGCGCGGCGGCGCAATTGCACGCCGCCGGCCCGCAACAGGAAGAAGACGGCGGCCGCATCGGTCGACGCCACCACGGCGCCGAGGAGGAAGCTCTGGGCCGGGCCCAGACGGAGGAGATAGGCCGCGGCGACCGCCGTCAGCGCCGCGGTGACGAGCACGCCGAAGGTCGCCAGCACCAGCGCCGGCGCGAGCAGGCCGCGAAACGCCGCCAGCCGGGTGCGCAAACCGCCATCGAACAGGATGACGCTCAGCGCCAGGGATCCGATCAGATTGGCGAGATGGTAATCGGAGAAGTGGAGCCCGCCCGGGCCATCCTCGCCCGCGAGCATGCCGACGCCGAGGAAGACCAGCAGCATGGGCGCACCGAAGCGCGTCGCGATCAGGCTCGACAGGATGCCCGCGATGATCAGCGCGGCGCCGAGCAGCAGGACGGTGTTGGCGGTTTCCAAGGCTTCCATCCGTTCGAGATAGGACAGACGGCGGCGCAATTCCAGTCGCGCCGCCTTGTCGCGTGCGATATCGGATGAAACACTGGCGACGAAGATGGACGCCAAGTCATGATCACCGGCATCGACCACATCGCGATCGAAGTGAAGGACTTCGAAGCCGCGCTACGCGGCTATCAGGCGGTCTTCGGCGTCGTGCCGAACTGGCGCGGGCGCCTGGACGGCGTGCAACATGCCTGGTTCCAGTTCTCCAACATGGCGCTGGATGTCATCGGCGCCGACGGCGAAAGCGAAGCTGCCGATGCCGTCCGCGCCGAAATCGCACGGTTCGGGGAGGGTATCTGGGGACTGGGCTTTGCGGTGCCGGACCTCGAGGGCGCGCGGCGGCTTTTCGAACGGCGCGGACTCGCGTTCGTGCCGTCGCATGTCGCGCGCTCCGTCGCGGATGACGGACGCGTGCGCGAATGGCGGATCGCCGTGCTGCGGCGCAACTCCGCGCACGGCCTGGCGCAATTCCTGGTCGAGAGCGGCGCCGAGCGCTGGCCGGCCGCCGCGCCGCAGTTCGGCGCGGCCTCCGTCACGGCGCTCGATCACGTCGTGATCGCCACCACCGATCCGGAGCGTGCGGTGGCCTATTATGGCGGCCGGCTCGGACTCGACCTGCGGCTCGACCGCACGAATGAGGAATGGGGCGCGCGCCAGCTGTTCTTCCGCTGCGGCGACGCGGTCGTCGAGATCGGCGCGAGCCTGAAGGCGCCGGCGAGCGGTGCGAGAGACCGCTTCGGCGGCCTCGCCTGGCGGGTGCGCGATCCGGACGGCGCGCGGGCACGCATCGCGGCGGCCGGCCTCGACGTGTCGGAGGTGCGGAGCGGGCGCAAGCCGGGAACGAAGGTCTTCACGGTGCGCAGCGGCACCGGCGGCGTACCGACCCTGATGCTGTCGGGCAACGATTAGAGCCTGTCGCGATCGGCCGATTCGCTCGCACTGACGGCGCCGCCTCAAAGCCGCTCTTCTTCGCGCGGCGATGCCGTGATAAAAATCGCCTCCGAGCGGTGGAGACGCAGATGTTCAAGCTGGGCGTATTCCTGGAGTATTTGGGTGGCGGCATCCTGGCATTGCTTCTGCTCTCGACGATCGGCTTGCTCCTGACGGGCGGATCGTTCGAACACGTCAAGGAGCCGGACCGGACGATGATGTCCGTCTCGGTCTTCCTGGGCCCGGCGCTCCTGTTCGCGGGCTGGGCCATGAAGAAGGCGTCCCTTACCGAACCGCCAAGGCAAAAGGACTGAGGCAAATCAGCCCCGCTTGAGGCGTCCGCCCGCGACGCTCAGCAGGACCAGCGAGACGAAGAAGGTCAGGTGGTACCAGAGCGGAAACTGGTGCCAGATCATCGTGACGTGGTAGTAGCCCCAGAAGAGCAGCAATAGCACGCCGGCGATCAGCGGCGCACGCGAACGCTCACCGCTCGCCAGTGCGGCGATGAAGCCCGCCGCCAGCGTCCCCAGGAAGCTGATGGCGAGACGCTCCGCCTGCGCGGCGGTCGTCGCGTGCGCGAGCAGTGCGGCATTCAGCGCCGGGTCGGCCGCCCGGATCGCGAAACTGATGCCCAGCACGACGACGAACCAGGCCGCGATGCCCAGCACGACGCCCAAAATCCTGCGAACCATGTCATTCCCCCTCCACGCGGTGTTCGCGGCGCCCAAACGGGGGCTCGCGCTCCGGTAAAGGCAGCGTGGCACGGCGCGCAGGCCGGTTGAAGGCCGCACCCACCCTATCTGGAGAGCGATGCGCCGGGGACAAGGATTGGATGCATTCGATTTTCGCATGGCTCGCATTCGGTGCAATGCAGCATGCCCGCTATTGTGGACTCCCCAACGCGCCCCATTTCCCGGTCATGGCCAGGCGAGACGGTCTCGCCGGCCGATAATGGAGTGGGTCATGCGTGACGAAAGCTATACCGACAGTTTCGGCGCCAAGGTGCTGATGTTCGCGATGATCGCAGGCGCGGCGCTGCTGTTCCTGGAGGCGACCTGGTCGCCGGTGATCCAGGGCGGCGAGAAGCATGCCACGGTGCAGACCGTGACCATGCCGCCGGCGCCCCAGCGGCTCGCACGCAACTAGGCGGCGCATTCCTCGAGCTTCACGTCGTGGCCCCAGAGCCGTTCGACGTGGGCGAGGACGAGCTCCTTGGTCTGATTGTGCAGGGGGATGCCGCGATGCATCGTGTGGGACAGATACAAAGTTCGGTTGCCTTTGAGGTCGGCGCCGGTGACCTGGATGTTCGGGTCGGCGGCGCCGACGTCGTATTGCCGCGCCAGCATGGCGCGCACCGCGCGGTAGCCCTTCTCGTCATGGATCGCTGACACCTTATAGGCGCCCGCATCCGCCTTGTCGTAGAGCGCGAAGAGCCGGAAGTCGCGCATCAGCTTTGGCGAGAGGAACTGCTCGATGAAGCTCTCGTCGCGATAATTCGCCCAGGCGTCCTTCAGCGTGCCCATCCAGTCGCCCTTGCCCGCGAAGTCCGGGAACCAGTCGCGGTCTTCCGGGGTCGGCGTCTCGCAGATGCGGCGGATGTCCGCCATCATGCCGTAGCCCAGCGCATAGGGATTGAAGCCGCTGTAGCGGCGATCCGAGAATTCCGGCTGGAACACCACCGAGGTGTGGCTGTGCATGAACTCCAGCCACGAGCCTTCGGTGATCTGGCCGCGATCGTACAGCGTGTTCATGATCGTGTAGTGCACGAAGGTGGCGCAGCCCTCGTTCATCACCTTGAGCTGGCGCTGCGGATAGAAATACTGCGCCAGGTTGCGCACGATGCGCAGCGTCTCGCGCTGCCACGGTCGCAGGCCCGGCGAATTCTTCTCGAGGAAGTAGAGAAGGTTCTCTTCGGGCAGCTTGGCATCGCCGCCGTATTCGTCCTCGGGGTCCGGCGTCGGCGGCGCTGCCGGCGGCTCGATGCCGGCGGGCAGGGTGCGCCAGAGCTCGCTATAGGCCTCTTCTTCGTATTCGGCGCGGCGGCGGCGCTTTTCCTGGATGCGTTCGCGCGACGCGCGGGGCGGGCGGCGATAGCGGAACACGCCCTGGTCCATCAGGGCATGGGCGGAGTCGAGCACCGCCTCGACCTCGTCGCGGCCATAGCGCTCCTCGCAGGCGGCGATGTAGCGCTTGGCGAAGGCGAGATAGTCCATGATCCCCTCGGCATTGGTCCATTGCCGGAAGAGGTAGTTGTTCTTGAAGAAGTGGTTGTGGCCGAACGCGGCATGCGCCATCACCAGCGCCTGCATGGTCATGCTGTTCTCCTCCAGCAGGTAGGAGATGCACGGGCTGGAGTTGATGACCACCTCATAGGCCAGCGCGCTGTAGCCGGCGCGGTACATCGCCTCCTCGCGCGCGAACATCTTGCCGAACGACCAGTGATTGTACATCAGCGGCATGGCGATGGAGGAATAGGCGTCGAGCATCTGCTCGGACGAGATGATCTCGATCTGATTGGGATAGACGTCGAGCTTGAGGTCGTTCAGCGCGATGTCCTCGATCGCACGGTAGGTGCGGTCGATGGTGGGAAAGTCCCATTCGGATTCTTCAAACAGAAGGCGGCTCATGCGGTTTCTCCGCCGTCATCCTTCGAGGCTCGCTGCGCTCGCACCTCAGGATGACGATTACAACTGCTGGCGCCTGTTTTCGCGTCGCGGGTGCGTTCTCTCAAAAGCGCGTCACCCTGAGGTGGCCGCGAAGCGGCCCTCGAAGGGCGACGCGCGGCCGGGCGCCTGGCCAGATCGGGCAGCGCGTTCCAATCGCGCCGGATCAGCGCTTCCTTCTTTTCGCGCCGCCAGCCCTTGATTCGGCGCTCCGCCGCATGCGCCTGCATGAGGTCTTCGTATCGCTCAGACCAAACAAGCGTCACCGGTCGGCGCTTCGACGTGTAACCCTCGAAGCGACCGTCATCATGCTCGCCGACGCGCACGTCGATCTCGTCATAGGACGTCGAACCGACATAGTAGCTGTCGTCGGAGCAGCGCAGCATGTAGCACCGGCCGCCCATCAACGGCCCTGCGTGCTTCGAGGCACCGCTTCGCGGTGCACCTCAGCATGACGAGAGCGGTGGTTGGGGGCAAGCAATGCCATCATGCCTCCGCCTTCTTGAACAGTTCGCGGAACACCGGGAAGATGTCGGCCGGCTTGGCGATGCGCTTGGTCGCGAAATTCTCCCATTCCTCGGCCACGGTGCGATAGGCGCGCCAGAGCTCGGCGCCGGATTCCTCGCTCGCGAAGACCTCCATCTCGCGCTCGTCGAGGATCTCGATATAGGCATAGTACTGGCACAGCGGCATGATCATCTGGTTCAGCAGGTCGACGCAGTGGCGCGCGTCGCCGGACTGGGTGTAGCCGTCGGAGGCCTGGGCGGCGTAGATGTTCCAGTCGGCCGAAGTGTAGCGCTCCTTCTGGATCTCCAGCATCTTGTCCAGCGCGGTCGAGACGATGGTGCCGCCCGATTGGCGCGAATAGAAGAACTCGTGCTCGTCCACCTCCTGCGCGTCATGGGTGTGGCGGATGAAGACGACGTCGACCTTCTTGTAGCGCCGCCGCAGGAAGAGGTGCAGCAGCATGTAGAAGCGCTTGGCGAGATCCTTCTCGCGCTCGCCCATCGAGCCGGACACGTCCATCAGGCAGAACATCACCGCCTGGCTGGTCGGCACGGGCTGTTCGGTGAAGGCATTGAAGCGCACGTCGATCGGATCGATGAAGCCGACCCATTTGCGCCGCGCATTCGCCTGGGCAAGGCGCGCCTTCACGTCGGAGATCCGGGCGGGCTCGACCGGCGTCTCGCGCTCGGCGGCCTCGAGCTCGGCCTCCAGCGCGACGATGTCGTCGGTGGTGGGGCGGCGGAGCGCGAGGCGGCGGCCGAAGGAGTTGCGCATGGTGCGCACCAGGTTGATCTGGGTCGGCGAGCCGGCGGTCGTGATTCCGGCGCGCTTCCAGAGCTTGTTCGGCGTCTCCTTGAGCGTGGTGCGGACCAGGTTCGGCAGTTCGAGGTCCTCGAAGAAGATGTCGAGCACCTCGTCCTGCGTCATGGTGAATTCGAAATCGTCGTCGCCTTCGCCGGAATCGGCAGCGTCCTTGCCGCCCTGGCCGCCGCCGGATTTCGGCTTGTCGATGGCGTCGCCGGGCGTGAACTCGCGGTTGCCGGGCAGCACGAAGTCGCGCTCGCCCGAGGCGCGCGGATCGAGCCGGAAGCGCGGCTCCTTGGTGCCCTTGGTCGAGATCCGGATCTTGCGATCCTTGTCGAGGTCGGCGACGCCCGAATCCTTGAGCGATTTCTGCACCGCCTCGCGAATCTGGGTGCGGGCGCGGCGCAGGAAGCGCTGCCGGTTCGCGAGGCTCTTGCCCTTGGGATTGAGGCGGCGGTCGACGAAGTGGGTCATGTCAGCACCGCTGTCATTCCCGGCCGAGCAATGCGCAAGCATTGCGAGGGGAAGCGAACCCAGGTGGAGAGACCGGACCCGGTCTTCCCACCTGGGTCCCCTTCCCTCGCCGCTTCGCGGCTCGCCGGGGATGGCATCGGAGTCACCCCGCCTTGTTGACGCGCATGTACCACTCGACCAGCCGGCGCACCTGGCGCGGGGTATAGCCGCGGGACAGCATGCGCTTGATGAACTCGTTGTGCTTGTTCGCCGTGTCGTTGTCCTTCTTGGATTCGAAGCTGATCACCGGCAGCAGGTCCTCGACCTGGGTGAACATGCGCTTCTCGATCACCGAGCGGATCTTCTCATAGGCCGTCCAGGCCGGATTCCGGCCGTCGTTCTGGGCACGGTAGCGGAGCGCGAACTTCACCACCTCGTTGCGGAAATCCTTCGGATTGGCGATGCCGGCCGGCTTCTCGATCTTGCTGAGCTCGTTGTCGAGCGACTCGCGGTTCAGCAGCTGGCCGGTGTCGGCGTCCTTGAAATCCTGGTCCTCGATCCAGGCGTCGGCATAGGCGATGTAGCGATCGAACAGGTTCTGGCCGTATTCGCCATAGGATTCCAGATAGGCCTTCTGGATCTCCTTGCCGATGAACTCGGCGTAACGCGGCGCGAGGTCGGCCTTGATAAATTCGAGATAGCGCTTCTCGGTCTCGTCCGGCATCTGCTCCCGCTTGATCGCCTGCTCCAGCACGTACATCAGATGCACCGGATCGGCCGCGACCTCGGAGTGGTCGTAGTTGAAGGTCTCCGACAGCGTCTTGTAGGCGAAGCGGGTCGAGATGCCGGTCATGCCCTCGTCGACGCCGGCCATGTCCTTGTATTCCTGCAGCGTCTTGGCCTTCGGATCGGTGTCCTTCAGCTTCTCGCCGTCATAGACCCGCATCTTGGAGGTGATGTTGGAGTTCTCATGCTCCTTCAACCGGGTCGCGACGCAGAATTTGGCGAGCATCTCCAGCGTCTCGGGCGCGGTATGCGCGCTGACGAGATTGGAGCCCACCAGCAGCTTGCGGTAGATCGCGGTCTCCTCCGTCACGCGCAGGCAATAGGGCACCGTGACGACGCAGATGCGGTCGAGGAACGCCTCGTTGTTGCGGTTGTTCTTGAAGACGGTCCATTCCGCCTCGTTCGAATGGGCGAGGATCGTGCCGTTGAAGGGAATCGGGCCGAGCGTCTCGGTGCCGGTGTAGTTGCCTTCCTGCGTCGCGGTCAGCAGCGGATGCAGGACCTTGATCGGCGCCTTGAACATCTCGACGAATTCGAGAAGCCCCTGGTTCGCCAGGCACAGGCCGCCAGAGAAGGAATAGGCGTCGGGATCGTTCTGGCTGAAATGCTCGAGCTTGCGGATGTCGACCTTGCCGACCAGCGCCGAGATGTCCTGGTTGTTGTCGTCGCCCGGCTCGGTCTTGGCGATGGCGTATTGGCGCAGCTTCGAGGGATAGATCTTGGCGACCTCGAATTTCGAGATGTCGCCGCCGAACTCGTCCAGCCGCTTCACCGCCCAGGGGCTCATGATGCCGCCGACGCGGTGGCGCTCGATGCCGTAGCGTTCGGCCAGCAGGTTGCCGAGCTCGGCCGAGCGGAAGAGACCCAGCGGACTCTCGAACACCGGACTGATCCGCTCGCCGGCCTTGAGGACGTAGATGGGATGCGTCTCCATCAGGTCCTTGAGCCGCTCGGCGAGTGAGGACTTGCCGCCGCCCACAGGGCCCAGGAGATAGAGTATCTGCCGCTTCTCCTCGAGACCCTGCGCCGCGTGCTTGAAGTAGCCGACGATGCGCTCGATGGTGTCTTCCATCCCGAAGAAGCCTTCGAAAGCCTTGTAGGTCTTGATCGTGCGGTTCGAGAACAGCCGGGCGAGGCGCGGATCCTGTGCCGTGTCGACCAGCTCGGCCTCGCCGATCGCGGCGACCATGCGTTCGGGCGGCGTGGCATAGAGCATCTTGTCGTCGCGGGCGGCGAGCAGCCAGTCCCGCAGGGACATGGTCTCGAACCGCTCCCGCGCGTAATCGCGGGTAAAGATGTCAAAGACGTCGAGCGAACTCATGACTCTGACTCCTGCTGTTCGCCGCTAGCGGCGATGATGTCCGATCCTGGAAAATTCCCCGTCTGCCGCGTCCCACTCTCGTAATCGCACCTTGTTAAAGCTGACGGGAACCATTGGTTCCCTCGCAGCCCACGTGCCAAACCTTCGCCCGCGCGACTCTCGCGCGACCGTCCGTCCCGGCGTTTCCTGTCATCTGTTTTCGCAGCTCGCATGCTAACCCCTTCGAAGGAAAGCTCGGCTGATCGTTGATTCGAGCATACGCCGCTTCGCACGCTTCGCAAATGCTTACTGCGCGACATTGTTACCGGCCGCGAATTCGCCATGATTTCCCGGCTGTCCGTGTTGCGCCCGCAACAACCATCCGTTCATGAAGATGAACGAAGACGCTTCGTTCATCTTACGAATCCGCTTGCCGGTTCGATTTTGTTGGGCGAAGCTTCGCGCATGGATGAGCTCGCCCTTTCGGTACGAGTGGCGCGTCCCAAGGACGCGGCGGACGTTGCACGCGTCTATATCGACAGTTGGCACGATACCTATCCCGCGGTTTTGTCGCGCGCGATGCTGTGCGCGATGACGCCGGCGGGGCAGACCGCGCGCTGGCAGGCGGCGATCCGGGCGCAGAAGCGCGAGACCGTGCTGGTGGCGGAGGATGCGAAGGCGGGCATCGTCGCGATGTCGAGCCTTGGCCCGTCGCGCGACCGCACGCTCGGCTATGACGGCGAGGTCTACACGCTCTACGTCGATCCGAACCATTTCGGGCGTGGCGCGGGGCGCACGCTGCTGCAGGGCGGCTTCGCCGTGCTGCGGGCGCGCGGCTTCTCCTCCTGCGTGATCTGGGCGCATGCGAAGAACAATGCGCGTTTCTTCTACGAGTCGATGGGCGGGCGCAGCGTGGCCGAGCGTACGGAGCGCATGATGGGCGACATGGTGCCCGAGGTCGCGTTCGGCTGGAAGACGCTGGCGCTGGCCGAGCGCAGCCACGCGCGATGACCAAGGCACCGGTCGCGAAGAACGCGATCGTCCTTCTGCTGGACAGCCTCAACCGGCACATGGTCGGCGCTTATGGCGGACGGGAGTTCGCCACCCCCAATCTCGACCGGTTGGCACAGCGCTCGTTGCGGTTCACAAAGCACTACGCGGCCTCGCTGCCCTGCATGCCGGCGCGGCACGACATCCTGTGCGGCGCATGGGATTTCCTGTGGCGGCCCTGGGGCTCGGTCGAGCTGTGGGAAGACGCGATCACCTATCCGCTGCGCAAGGCGGGCGTGGTCAGCCAGCTGATCAGCGATCACCCGCACCTGTTCGAGACCGGCGGCGAGAACTACCACGTCGACTTCACCGCCTGGGATTATCAGCGCGGCCATGAAGGCGACGCGTGGAAGACCAAGGCCGATCCGAGCTGGGCCGGCGCGCCGCATATCGGCCTGCAGCGCGACATGCCCTATGACAAGTCGCGCGGCTATTTCCGCGGCGAGGCGGACTTTCCCGGGCCGCGCACCATGCGGGCGGCGGCGGACTGGCTGGCCGACAATGCCGGGGCGCATGAGCGGTTCTTCCTGTTCGTCGACGAGTTCGATCCGCATGAGCCGTTCGACACGCCGGACGATTACATCAAGCGCTACGATCCCGACTGGGACGGGCCGCCGCTGATCTGGCCGCCCTATGGCGTGGGCCTCGTCAGGCGCGGCGTGATGACGGCGCGCGAGGGGCAGCAGATTCGCGCCCGCTATGGCGCCAAGCTCACCATGATCGACCGCTGGCTCGGCAAGGTGCTGGACCAGATCGATGCCAAGGGGCTGTGGGACGACACGCTTGTCGTCCTCTGCACCGACCACGGCCATTATCTCGGCGAGAAGGATGTCTGGGGCAAGCCGGGCGTGCCGATCTACGAGACGCTGGGACACATCCCGCTGATGATCGCGGCGCCGGGCGTCGCGCCGGGGACCAACGACGCGCTGACCACCAGCGTCGACATCTTCGCGACGCTGGCCGCGCTGTTCGGCGTCGGCGACCGGGTGCGGCAGCGGACGCATGGCCGCTCGCTGCTGCCGCTGCTCTCGGGCGAGAAGACGGCGGTGCGCGACTGGCTGCTGGCGGGCGTGTGGGGCCGCGAGGTGCATTATATCGACGGGCGGCACAAATATGCCCGGGCGCCGGTGGCCGCGAACCGGCCGCTGGGCACCTGGTCCAATCGCTGGTCGACCATGCCGACGCACGTCCTCAGCCGCGAGCAGGAGATGCCGCTGCCGGATGCGCGGGCGCGGCTGGACCGGATGCCGGGCAGCAAGGTGCCGGTGATCCGCCAGACCTGGGACGAGAGCGACGCGGTGCCGTTCTGGGCGGCGGCGCGGTTCTCCGGCCATCATCTCTACGATCTGGCGCAGGATCCGGGCGAGGAGAACAATCTCGCGGGCGGCGGGCTGGAGAAGGATCTTGCGGCGATGCTGCGCGAGGCGCTGAAGACGGTCGAGGCGCCGGAGGAACAGTTCGCCCGGCTGGGGCTGGCCTGAGGCCCGGCCGTCAGAAGCCGAGCGCCGTCAGATGCGGCGCGATCTCGGCGAGCGCCCGTTCCGGCGTCAGCTGCCACTTCGCCAAGCCGTCATAATAAAGCTGGTTGATCAAATAGCGCAGGAAGGTCCAGTAGGACCGCCGCTTCAGGTCCCGGTCTTCCGCGAAGAGATCGTAGTGCGCGAACAGCGTGTCGACGGACTCCTCGCCCAGCCGCCAGAACCAGCCGAAGTCGATCGCGGCGTCGCCAAAGGATGCGTCGGAGAAATCGATGATGCCGGCCAGCCGGCCGCCGGCGACCAGGATATGGTCGTCGCTGAGGTCGTCATGGATCAGGCGCGGGACGCCGGGCGCGATCTGGGCAAACGCGTCGTGGAAAGCATCGAAGCGGGCCAGCGTCCTCGCATCGGCAAACCGCGCGATCTTCGCCCGGCGCCGGCCGCGATAAAGCGCGGCGAACTGCGCCCCGCTCCAGGCCGGCGGGATGTCGCCATCGGGCTGCGCGATGGTTGCGGGCGGCAACCTGTGGAGCGCCGACAGGAAGACGCCCATCGCGACGAGGATCGCGCGGCCTTCCGCCGGCGTCAGCGCACGGAAGATCTCGGGCGTCAGGCGATCACCCCGTATCATCCGGTAGGCGCCGAAGCTGCGGTCCGGCGCGACATGCTCATAGGCCGGCACGGGCACCGCCGTCGCAGCGCGGACGCGTTCGAGCAGGTTCAGCTCCGCCGCGAAGCGGGCGCGGTATTCGTCGTTGCGCGGGAAACGCACGATCCAGCCCTCGTCCAGCACCACCACCCGGTTGTCGTCGCCCTCATCGATGAGGCGCGACTGCGTGAAGCCGAGCGCAGGAAAGGTTTCGCGGATGCGCGCGAGGAGAAGCTCCGGGGCTGCGTCAGAGGTCACGGGGGCGCACGAAATCCTTCAGCACCCCCTGCCCCTGGCCGACGTCGCGCCAGCGCGCCACGTCGAAATCGAGCACGGCGAGCGCCGCGGTCGGAAATTTCTCCTCGATCAGGTCGAAGCGGTCGCGCTCCTTGCGCTTGACCGGCTCGCGCGCGAGGAAGGTGGCGATCTGCTCCAGGCCCGGATTGTGCCCGACGACCATCAGCGTCTTCGTCTTGTCCAGTGCCAGGCGGACGATCGACAGGATCAGCTCCGGCTCGGCGAGATAGAGCGGCTCCAGATAATCGACGCGGCGCGTGCCGTTGAATTCGTCGGTCGCGAGCTCGACGGTCTCCATGGTGCGGCGGGCCGGCGAGGCGACGATGGTGTCGGGCGTATAGCGCTGCTGCCGGATATAGGTGCCGAGCTTGGGCGCATCCTCACGGCCGCGCGCGGTCAGCTCGCGCTCGAAATCGTCGCTTCCGCCGCCGGGAACGGCCTTGGCGTGGCGCAGCAGCAGCAGCCGCTTCACGCGATTTGATACTTGGCGCGCGCCCCGCGTTCGATCGCGGCGGCGGTCAGCTTGTCGATGTCGAGGGCGCGGCGCAGCACGTCGAGCATCCGCACTTCCTCCAGCGCGATCCGGCGGTCGGCCAGCGCGACCTCGAGCGCCACCCAATAGGCGGTCTCGTGCAGCACGTCGGGCAGGCCTTCCTTCACCAGGCCGAGGATGGCGTCGATGCCGTCGGGTTCCTTGAGGATCTGGGCGCAATCCTGGCAGACCGCGAGCAGCCGGCTGTGGTCGAAGCCGGCGAACGAAGGCAGCGATTTGCTGAGCTCGCCGATGATCTTGAGCTCGCGCTCGCTCATGGAACCGTCGGCGGCGGACATGATCACCATCACGTAAACGAGCGCGGTGTGATGGCTGATGGTGTTCATATTATTCATGGTTGTCCTCGATGCGGCGCGACCTTATGAAACTTGACCCATCCTGCCAAGCGCCGCCATGGTTCGAGGCTCGCGATGCTCGCACCTCACCATGACGGCTTTGCGTCATCCTGAGGTGCCCGCGCAGGCGGCTCGAAGGATGACGGTCAGGTTATGGCAACGAACAAAAAGCCCGGAAAATGGCGCCCACGCACGCTCGCCGTGCGGGCCGGGACACAGCGCACCGCGTTCCAGGAGACCTCCGAAGCGCTCTTCCTGACGTCCGGCTATGCCTATGAGGCGCCCGAGGAGGCGGAGGCCCGCTTCAAGGGCGAGATCGACGGCTATCAATACAGCCGTTTCGGCAATCCCACCGTGACCATGTTCGAGCAGCGCATGGCGGCGCTCGAAGGCGCTCCGGTGGCACGCGCCACGGCCAGCGGCATGGCGGCGGTGACCGCGACATTCCTCAGCGGACTCAACGCCGGCGACCATGTCGTGGCGGCCAAGGCGATGTTCGGCTCCTGCCGCCATGTGGTGGAGGAGATCCTGCCGCGCTTCGGCATCGGCTTCACGCTGGTCGACGGCGGCGACGTCGATCAATGGGCCCAGGCGATGCGGCCCGAGACGAAAATGCTGTTCCTCGAGACCCCGTCCAATCCGACGCTGGCGATCGTGGACCTGAAAGCCGTGGCGCAGATCGCGCATCGCGGCGGCGCGCGCCTGGTGGTGGACAATGCCTTCGCGACACCCTGCCTGCAGCGGCCCTTCGAGTTCGGCGCCGACATCGTGGTGCACTCCTCGACCAAGTATATCGACGGCCAGGGCCGCGCCCTGGGCGGCGTGATCCTGTGCCAGGAGGATTTCCTCAAGGACCACCTGCAGAGCTTCATCCGCAACACCGGGCCGTCGATCAGCCCGTTCAACGCCTGGATCCATCTCAAGAGCCTGGAGACGCTCGACCTCAGGATGCGGGCGCATTCCGACGCGGCGGCGCAGGTCGCCGACTTCCTGGCGAAGCAGACGCGCGTGACGCGGGTGCTCTATCCCTTCCGGCCCGACCATCCGCAGCACAACCTGGCGCGGGCGCAGATGGAGTGCGGCGGCGGCGTGGTGGCCTTCGAGGTCGAGGGCGGCAAGACCGCCGCGTTCAAGATGGGCAACGCGCTCAAGATCATCGATATCTCCAACAATCTCGGCGACGCCAAGAGCCTGATCACCCACCCCGAGACCACGACGCACCAGAAGCTGAAGCCGGAGGCGCGTGCCGAGCTGGGCGTGACCTCGGGCCTGCTGCGGCTGTCGGTCGGGCTCGAGGATCCGGCCGATCTCTGCGAAGACCTGGCGCAGGCGCTGAACGCGGCATAGAACCCAGCGGGTAGCAGACCTTTCAACTCCCCGCGAGGGGGAGGTGAAAAGCGTTTTGCGTTCGAATCCGCTTGGCATCGAAGCCGGGCCGCGGCAATTCTTCGCCATGACCTCTTCCGACTTCGAGCACCCGCTCACGCGGGCCATCGCCATCTTCCTGGGGCAGATCGGACTCGATATCCGTGCCGGCGCGGTGCCGGACGAGACCGCGCTGCCGGGCATCGACATCGACCATGGCGTCCTCGTCGTCGACGAGGCGCGGCTGGCCTATCCCGGCGACCTGCTGCATGAGGCCGGGCATCTCGCAGTCGCCGCGCCCGACCAGCGCGCGAGCTTCCATCATGACGTCGGCAATGACGGCGGCGAGGAGATGGGGGCGATCGCCTGGTCCTATGCCGCGGCACTGCATCTGGAGATCGACCCGGCGCTCGTCTTCCATGCAGCCGGCTATCGCGGCGGCGGCGCATCGATCCTGGAGAATTTCGCGGCGGGCAAGTATTTCGGCGTGCCGTACCTGGCCTGGTGCGGGATGACGAACCACACGGGACGGGCGGCGCGCGCCGACATGGCGCCGTTTCCCGCGATGCAGAAATGGCTGCGGGATGCATAGCTTTCATGCGCGCTTAGAGGCTCGACGCTGCGCACCGCATCTCGGCATGATGCGACCGAAGAATGCGTCGTCCTGAGGCCCCGGCCGAAGAGCGGGGGAAGCCGCGAAGGACGACGGCAAGGAGCCGCCCATGTCCGAACACCACGCGTCCGTCCGCTGGACCCGCAGCAGCGCCGACTTCACCTATGAGAGCTACAACCGCGCGCATGAGGTGCGGTTCAAGGGCGGCGCGATCATGCTGCCGGGCTCGGCTGCGCCGGCCTTCCGCGGCGACGCGGCGCGCGTCGATCCGGAGGAAGCGTTCGTCGCGGCGCTCAGCGCCTGTCACATGCTGAGCTTCCTCGCGATCTGCGCCCGCAAGCGGCTTGCGGTCGACGCTTACGAGGATGACGCGGTCGGTTTCCTGGAGAAGGGTTCCAACGGGAAACTGTGGATCGCGCGCGTGCGCCTTGCTCCCCGTGTCGCGTTCGCGGCGGGAACTTCGCCGGACATCGCGGTCCTGGCCGAGATTCATCACCGAAGCCATGAGGAATGTTTCATCGCGAACTCGGTTAAGACGGACGTGTCGGTGGCGCCACAGTGGTGATGCGACGTTAACGACAGCGCTTTCAGGGCCTTGCGCCGGGGATTTCGCCTTAAGATACTTTAGGCATGTACGAACGCTCCACCCGCAATATCCGTGTCGCCGTCCAACCGGCGTTTCTCGACGATCAATCCGATCCGGACGATCAGCGTTACCTCTGGTCCTACACGGTCACGATCGAGAACACGGGACCGGAGACGGTGCAGCTTCTGTCGCGCTATTGGCACATCACCGACGGCCACGGCCAGACCAAGGAAGTGCGCGGCCCGGGCGTGGTCGGGGCGCAGCCGGTGATCGCGCCGGGGCAGAAATTCCAGTACACCAGCGGTTGTCCGCTGCCCACCGCCTCCGGCTATATGAGCGGCAAGTACCAGATGCGCTCAAGCAGCGGCGAGGCCTTCGAGGCCGATATCCCGGCGTTTCTCCTCGAAAGCCCCCACGAACAGCGGCAGATCCACTAGGGTCTGGACTCAATATAAATATCTGCGTCATGGCCCGCGCGGGCATGACAGGGTCGCGGCGCGCGGGCATGACAGCCCGGGTCGGGCATGCCTACAATCGGGTCCCCTCAAGAGACCGAGCCATGTCCGAGTCCAAGACCCCTTTGCGCGACCGCCCGAGCCGGGAAGAAGCCGAGGCCGCCATCCGCACCATGCTGCGCTGGACCGGCGACGATCCGGACCGCGAGGGACTGAAGGAAACGCCGGCCCGCGTGGTGCGGGCCTTCGAGGACTGGTTCTCCGGCTACAGCGCCGATCCGGAAGAATATATGCGCCGGACCTTCGAGGAGGTCGAAGGCTACGACAACATGATCGTGCTGAAGGACATCCGCTTCGAGAGCCATTGCGAGCATCACCTGGCGCCGATCATCGGCAAGGCGCATGTCGGCTACCTGCCCAACAACAAGGTGGTGGGCATCTCCAAGCTGGCGCGGGTGGTCGAGGCCTATGCCCGGCGCCTGCAGGTGCAGGAGAAGATGAACGCCCAGATCGCCAACACCATCCAGCGCGTGCTCGAGCCCAAAGGGGTCGCGGTGGTGATCGAGGCGTCGCATCAATGCATGACGACGCGCGGGGTGCACAAGACCGGCGTGAGCATGGTGACCTCCACCATGCTGGGCGATTTCCGCAGCAACGAGATCACGCGGCGCGAATTCCTCGCGGTGATCGGCAATCCCACTTCGCGGATGAGCTGACTGTGGACGCGCTGCAATTGACGCAGAAGCTGATCGGCTTCGACACGACGAGCCGCGGCTCCAACCTCGCGCTGATCGATTTCGTTTCGGAGATGCTGGAGGCGGCCGGCGCGCGCTGCCGCCGCACCTTCGACGACGGCCGCACCAAGGCGAACCTGTTCGCGAGCTTCGGGCCCGACGCGCCGGGCGGCTATGTGCTCTCCGGCCATACCGACGTGGTGCCGGTCGACGGACAGGACTGGTCATCCGACCCGTTCAAGGCGGAGGTGCGCGGCGACAAGCTGTTCGGGCGCGGCGCCTGCGACATGAAGGGCTTCCTCGGCGTGGCACTGTCGCTGCTGCCGCAGATCGCGCGGGCCAGGCTGACGCGGCCGATCCATTTCGCGCTGTCCTATGACGAGGAAGTCGGCTGCGTCGGGGTGCGCGGCCTGCTCGAGGACCTGAAGGCGGCGGAGATCCGCCCCGCGCTCGCCATCGTGGGAGAGCCGACCCTCATGGCGGTGGTCGGCGCGCACAAGGCGGGCGCGGTGCTGCACACCCATTGCCACGGCCGCGAGGGCCATTCGAGCGCACCGGAGAAAGGCGCCAATGCGGTGATGATGGCGGGCGAGTTCGTCGCGCTGCTGGACGCGGTGTGGAACGAGCTGCGCGCCGATGCCGATCCGCGTTTCGACCCGCCGCACACGACCCTGCAGGCGAACATGATCGCCGGCGGCTCGGCGGTGAACATCCTGGCGCGTGACGCGACGGTGACCTGGGAATACCGCGCCTTGCCCGACCGCGACGTGGACAGGATCGTCGAGACGGTGCGGGCGCGTGCCGATGCGGCGATCCTGCCGAAATACCGCGCCCGGGCCGCCGAGGCGCGCTTCGACACCGTGCTGCATGCGAGCTACCCGGGACTGGTGCTGGACGAGACGTCGCCCGCGGTGGCGCTGGCGCGCGAGATCAGCGGCGCCAACGCTGTCGAGACGGTCGCCTATGGCACGGAAGCGGGACATTTCCAGCGCGCCGGCATTCCGGCGGTGATCTGCGGCCCCGGCTCGATCGAGCAGGCGCACAAGGCGGATGAATTCGTGGCGCTGCGCGAGCTCGAGACATGCGAGACGTTCCTGCGCAAGGTGATCGCGAGGGCGGCGGCGTGAGCGATCTCCTGCCCGAGCGGGTCGAGGTGGTGGGGCTCGACCATGTCTATCTGACGGTGTCGGAGCTGGCGCGCTCGGAGGCGTTCTACGACACGGTGCTGGGGCTGCTCGATTTCCGCAAGCTCGACGCGCCGGTCGGCGGCGCGCCGCACCGCCACTACTTCAACAGGATCATGCAGATCAGCATCCGCCCCGCGCAGGGCGGCAAGCACAATCCCTATGCGCCCGGGCTGCACCATCTGTGCCTGCAGGTCGCGGACGCGGCGGCGGTCGACACGCTGGCGCGCCTGCTGAAGGCGGCGGGGATCGAGACGACGGCGCCGGCCCTCTATCCGGAATATGCCGATGACTATTACGCGATCTTCTTCGGCGATCCGGACGGCCTGCGGCACGAGGTCGTGGCGCGGCGGGCGCGGCGCAAGCTGGCGGTCGAACGCTGGAACGAGCTGACCACCTGGCTCAATCCCTGGGCGGCGCTGAAGCGCTGAGCGCAGCGCGCAGGTCGTCGGCGGTCCTGAACTGCGTCGCACGCCAGCCGAAGGCGGTCGCGGCTTCGACATTCGCGAGGGCATCGTCGAGGAAGATCACTTCATCCGGGACGCGGACCGGCAGCCGCGCCTGGACGCGCGCGTAGAACGCCCGGTCCGGCTTCAGCGCGCCCAGCGCGGCGGAATAGAGCATGCCGTCGAAATGACGGGCGAGGCCGAGCGTCTCCATCAGATAGCGGGCGCGGTTGTGTTCCTGCACCGTGGCGAGCCAGGCTTGGCCGCCTTGCGCCCGCCAGGCATCGACCTGCGCCAGCACGGCGTCATCGAGCGCCGCGTCGCCGGCGAACCAGTAATCGACGAAGGCGCGCGGACTCGCCGCGCAGCCGAGCTCCGGCCAGACGCGTTCGAGCACCGCCAGCATCTCGGTCTCGCCGGCGGCGATGCGGCGCCAATGGGGCGCGAAGAAGCGTTTGTGCAGCCGTTCGGGATCGAGGCCGAGGTCGCGTTCGAGATTCCTGTCCCAGCGGCCGCCCTCCGCGTGCCCGCGCACCACCACGCCGTCGCAATCCAGGACCAGAACCGCCATCGCCGCCTTCCGCTTGAGCCGTCATGCCAGCCGGCCATACACTCGCCGGCCACGCAAGACAGGTCCGGCATGTCGCGCAGGTTTCTGCTCATTCTGTCCATCGTGGTCGTCGCCGGCGCCGGCGCGATCTTCGGCTTCGTGCAGATCGACCGCGCCAATTTCGGCATTCCGCGCTTCTATGTCTGGCGCGCGCTGGGCGGCCAGTTCCATGGGGGCCATCGCGCAGCCGTCAACGGCGTGAGCATCTACTACGAGACCTATGGCAGCGGGCCGCCGGTGCTGGTGCTGCACGGCGCGGGCGCGTTCCTCGAGACCATGCACTACTTCATCGGCGGTCTCAGCGGGACCCACACTGTGATCGCCGTCGACAGCCGCGGCCAGGGCCGCTCGACCGACGGACCGGAGCCGCTCACCTATGGCCGGATGGGCGACGACATGATCGCGCTGCTGGATACGCTGCATATCGGGCAGGCGGACGTGGTGGGATGGAGCGATGGCGGGATCGTCGGCCTCGACATGGCGATGAAGGGCCGCGTGCGCCGGCTGATCGCGATCGGTGGGAACTACGACGCGAACGGCGTCGACAAAAGCCAGGTCACGCCCGCGACGTTCGACGCGGAGATCAATGAGGTGCGGCCGTTCTACGAGGCCATCGCACCGGACCCGAAGCATTTCCCGGTGATGGTGCGCAAGATCCGCACCCTGATCGAGACCGAGCCGCACTACACGCCCGCGCAACTGGGGCGGATCAAGGCGCGGGTGCTGATCGTCGCGGGCGCGCATGACGCGATCCTGCGGGCGCACACCGACGCGCTGGCGCACGCCATCCCGGGCGCGACGGAGATCATCGTGCCGGGCGCGAGCCATTTCGGGCCGCTGGAGCAGCCGGATGTCTACAACGCGATCGCGGTGGCGTTCTTGAAATAACGCTCGTCCACAGCGAAGCGGGGCGGCGGATCGGCCCGTGGTGCCGAGACGGAGGGGGCAAGCGCCCAACCGCCCCTCCACGATCGCTTCGCGATGGTCCCCCGCTGCGCGGTGGAGGAGCTAGAGACGCTACTTGCTCGCGCCTTCCAGCGTCTTCGGATCGATCGCGTGCACCGTGCCGCAGAACTCGCAGCGGGCGCGGATCATGCCATCGGGATCGGCGAGGCCGTCGCGGTCCTTGGGGCTGTAGGACTTCAGCACGGCGGAAATCCGGCTGGTGTCGCAGCCGCAGCGGAATTCGACCGGCTGGAAGGGCTGCACCCGCGTCTCGTCCTCGTGGAACAGCCGCCACAGCAACTGCTCGGCCGGAAGCTCGGTGTCGAGCAGTTCGAGATCCTCGACCGAAGCGAGGAACATCGACAGGCGCTCCCAATCGTCGTCGGCGCCCAGGCCGTCCGGCGTCGCCTGCAGCATGATGCCGCCCGCGCGCCAGGTCGGCTCCGGCCTGCCCGCGACGAACAGCGGCCCGGCCGCGAGACGCAACACGGTCGGCAATTGCTCCGACTGCGCGAAATAGGTTTCGGCGGAAGCGGCGACGCCGGCGGGATTGAGCTCGACGATGCCCTGATAGGTCTTGCCGCCGCGCCGCGGCTCGATGGTGATCGCCATCGAGCCGTCGCCGGCCAGCGCCTCGAACGCCACCGGCGCCGGCAGGTCGGCGAAGCGCTGGGCATCGAGCCGGCCATAGCCGCGCAAGCCGATCGGCACGTCGCCATCGGCGCCGTAGTAGTCGGCGGTGATCAGGTCGAGCGGGCCGTCGCTCTTGGTCTGCACCGTCAGGCGGCCGTCGAGCTTGAGCGCGGTGCCGAGGATCGCCGCCAGCGCGAGCGCTTCGCCGGTGGCGCGCGCCGCAGGCTCCGGCAGGGCATGCGCCGACAGCGCACGGGTCGCGGTGGCGTCGAGCCGCACGAAGCGGCCGCGCAGGCCGACTTCCGGCAGGTCGAACGGCAGGACGAAGTCGGCCGCAGGGGCGTGGCGATAGGGTTTTTCGGGCATGGGGTGGTTATATGGGGCACCCCCGGCCGCTTTTCAATCGCGGCTAGCGACGGCGCGCGGCGCCGAAGAGATAGCGAAAGCCCAGCATCGCCGCGACGCCGATGCCGATGGGCCCGCCGCCGACGAGAAAGCCGAGGCCGGCGCCGACAATCGGTATGGCGATCAGCACCATCAGCGCGATGCGCGCCGCGCGACCCAGGACGGCGTCGCGGCGCAGGACGCGCTCGATCCGCGCCACCGCCGCGGGCCGGCCGCGGTCGCCCAGCCATTTGGCGTAATAGGCGAATTCCGCCGCGCGCGCCTTGAGTTCCGCCGTCGTCGCCTGCGCGACGTTGAACCAAGCGGGCTTGCCGGCGACGATCGCGGCGACGCGCCGCGTGCGGCGCCGCGCGATCCACCTGTGCCACCAGCGGTCCGGCTCGCCGCGCCGCTTGCGTCCGCCGATCCCTCCCGCCAGGGCGGCGATGTTGCGATACCAGAGTTCCGCCTCCAGCTTGGCGCTCGCCGCATTGCGCGCGCGCGAGAGGCGGTCCGAGGCCTTGGGGAACACATCCCAGCCGACCCGCTGCATGGCGGCGATGAACGCGCCGCCCGCGATCGCGGGATCGGCCGTCATCGCCGCCAGGATGCGCTCAGCGAGATATTCGCGCGCCCCGAAGGTGAAGGCGCCGTTGGCGAGGCCCCGGTCGTTGACCTCGAAGGCATCGGCATAGCGCCGGTCGCGCAGTGCGGCGTCCATCGCATGCACCAGCAGCGTGGCCTCGTCGGGCTCTGGCGGTGCGGCCGGCGCAGGCACGGGCGTGGGACGCGGCTGCGGGACGGGCACGGCCGGCGGCGTCGCGGGCGTCTCCGCGATCTCTTCCGCGACGGCGGCGGCGTCCTCCTGCGCCGTCAGAACCGCCACCGCGCCGCGCTCGGCATGGTGCAGCGCGCCCTCGAAGGCGCGGCGCAAGGTCTGGAACGACCGCGCGTCCGGATCGGGGCCCAGCGCGCGCAGCTTCTGCGCATAGGCGCGGCGGATCGCCTTGGCGTCCGTCGTCGGCGCGATCCCCAGCGTCTTCCACATGGTCAGCGCAGCGCGTTGGTGTCGACCATGTCGAGCTGCTTGTCGAGGGCCGCGCGCGCCGCCGCGATGGCGTCGAGGTCCTGGCTCTCGATCACCATGGAGAAGGCATCGAGCCACTGGCCCACCGCCAAACGGACGTCGCCCAGCGATTCCTGGAAGATGCGCTCGGCCCGCGCGACGACCGCGACGTTCTGCGCCTCGTCGCGCGGATGCACTTTGAGCCTGGCCAGACCCGCCAGCCGCGTCGCGATCTCCTCGCGCGTGAGCACGCCCGGATTGCCCTCGATCAGCAGGTTGGCGCGCGCCCCGTTGCTGAGCACCGTCACGTCGACGTCGAGCAGGCCGCTGGAGTCGTAGGAGAAGCGCACTTCGAGCCGCTCCTTGCCCGCCGGCGCGCGCGGCACGTAGCACAGGAGCTCGCCGAGCCGGACATTGTCGCGCACGAAGCGCGCCTCGCCCTGATAAATCGGCACCAGCACGCGATCCTGGTTGTCGCTCAGCGTGCTCAGGACATGCGAGCGGCTGGCGGGGATCATCGTGTTGCGCTCGATGATGGGCAGGAACAGGCCCTGCAGCAGGGCGCCGTTCTCGGTCCGGTTGGAGATCTCGACGCCCAGCGTGAACGGTGCGACGTCGGTGAGGACATGCTCCTCGAGGCCTTTGCCGCCCGCCAGCAGGCCGGCGCGCACCGCGGCGCCGCGCGCCACCACCTCGTCGGGATTGATGTGCGAGACCGGCAGCTGGCGGAACAGCCGCGCCACCAGCTTGCGGAACAGCGGCATGCGGGTCGCGCCGCCGGCGAAGACGATGCGGTCGATCTTGTCCGGCGCGATGCGCGCGTCGCGCAGCGCACGCTCCAGCGGCTGGCGCACCTTGGCCAGCAGCGGCTCGCCGAGCCGGTCGAAGGCGTCGCGGGTCAGCGTCCAGCTGACGGGCTTGCCCTCATAGTTGAGGGTGAGGGTCGCCTCCTCCTTCTCGCTCAGCAGGCGCTTGGCGAGCTCGGCCTGGCGGCGCAGCGTCGCGTGCACCGCGAGGCCTTCGGCGAGCGGCGGGATGCCCGCGGCCTTGCCGGCCTCGGCCAGGAAGGCGGCGACGATGGCGTCGGTGAAATCCTCGCCGCCCAGCCAGATGTCGCCGGCGGTCGCCTTGACCTCCATGATGCCTTCGAAGGAATGCAGCAGCGAGATGTCGAGCGTGCCGCCGCCCAGGTCGATCACCAGCACGGTGCTCTCGTCCTCGCCGAGCGTGAAGCCGTAGGCGAGCGCCGCGGCGGTCGGCTCGGTGAGGAGGCGGTCGACTTTCAGGCCGGCGAGCTGCGCCGCCGCCTTGGTCGCCTTGCGCTGGGCGTCGTTGAAATAGGCGGGGACGGTGACGACGGCCTCGGTGACGGGTTCGCCGAGGAAGGCCTCGGCATCGGATTTGAGGGCGCGCAGCACCAGGGCCGAAAGCTCGTCGGCACGATAGGTCTTCTTGCCGACGGGGATGGCGCGGTCGGTGCCCATGTAGCGCTTGAAGAACGCGGCGGCGGAGCCGGGATGGCTGACCATGCGGTCGCGCGCCGGCTGGCCGACGAGGATGTTGCCGCCGTCGTCGGCCGCGACGACGGATGGGGTCAGGTATTGCCCGAGCGCATTGGGGATGAGGGTTGCTTCACCCTCCCGCCAGACGCCGATCAGGCTGTTGGTGGTGCCGAGGTCTATGCCGACGATCATGATGGTCGCGAGGATGGCACGGAATGCGAGCGGGCGAAAACCTGCGATTGGTCACAGGATTGCGACGGCGTCGTGCGCCAACAGGCTCTCGGTCACTTTTTGAGTTCAAAGGCGATGCAGGTATATTTTCCGAGCGGGGCTACCCCTCCACCTCAAATTGTCATGGCCCGCGAATGCGGGCCACCCAGGTGACGGCCGCTGTGTCGAAGACTTACTACGTCTATATTCTTGCGAGTAAGCGTAACGGCACGCTCTATATCGGCGTCACCAACGATCTTGCTCGGCGCGTTTGGGAACATAAGCAGGGCTTGGTCGAAGGGTTTACGAAGAAGCATCACGTGACGACGTTGGTCTACTATGAGGTCTTCGATGACATCGGCTTCGCTATCGCACGCGAGACGCGATTGAAGAAATACAAACGCGAATGGAAGATCAATTTGATCCAGGTACGGAATGTCGAATGGGAGGATTTATATGAGACGCTGTCCTGATCCTTGATGCTGGGCCAACCAGTTGGTGATCAATTCCTTCGACAGCTCGGCGGCGTCACCTGGGTGGCCCGCATTCGCGGGCCATGACACCGAAGGATTGGGGCTCGGAGCTCGAATTTTCATTGCCGTCGCTTTCCAGCACGCCGTTTCAGGCCGCGATAGGGCTTTCGGTCGATTGGCCGACACCCGATTTTGCTACCCCAGCGCCCACACCAGCACGGCCTTCTGCGCGTGCAGGCGGTTCTCCGCTTCGTCGAACACGACCGAGTGCGGGCCGTCCAGGACCTCGTCCGTCACCTCTTCGCCGCGATGCGCCGGCAGGCAGTGCATGAAGATCGCGTCCTTCGCGGCATGTGCCATCAGCCGCTCGTTCGCCTGATAGGGCTTGAGCAGGTTGTGGCGCTGGCGCGTCGTGTCCTCGTCGCCCATCGAGACCCAGGTGTCGGCGATCACGCAGTCCGCGCCGTCCAGCGCCGCCTCGGGGTCGCTCATGAACTGCACCTTGGCGCCGGCGGCCTCGGCCCATTGGCGCAGGCTCTCGCGCGGCGCCAGCTCTTTCGGCGTCGCGATGCGGAAGGTGAAGCCCAGCGTCGCCGCGGCATGCACCCAGCTCGCCTGGACGTTGTTGGAGTCGCCGGTCCACGCGATCGTGCGGCCCTGGATCGGACCGCGATGCTCCTCGAAGGTCATGATGTCGGCGAGCACCTGGCAGGGATGGCTGAGCTTGGTCATGCCGTTGATCACCGGCACGGTCGAGTTGTCGGCCAGCTCGTGCAGCATGTCCTGGTCGAGGGTGCGGATCATCACCGCGTCGACATAGCGCGACAGCACGCGCGCCGTGTCGGCCATGGTCTCGCCGCGGCCGAGCTGCATCTCGGCGCCGGTCAGCATGAGCGTCTTGCCGCCGAGCTGCTGCATGCCGACATCGAAGGAGATGCGGGTGCGGGTGGACGGCTTGTCGAAGATCAGCGCCAGCATCCGGCCGGCGAGCGGACGGTCGGCATCCTCCACGCCCTTGGGCAGATGGGCGCGCGCGTCCTTGCGCCGGCGGGCGTCGGCGATCAGCGCCGTCAGCGTCGCGGCGTCGAAATCGCTGAGGTCGAGGAAATGCTTCACCGTCCCGACCCGTCCCGTTGGCGCGTTCATGCCGCCACCGTCCTGGCCTGGGCCTCGAAATCCGCCGCGGCGGCCGAGAGCAGCGCGACGCCCTCGCGCACCTGTTCCTCGCCGATGACCAGCGGCGGCAACAGGCGCACGACGTTTTCGCCCGCGCCGACGATCAGCAGGCCGTGCTTGCGCGCGGCGGCGACGAACTCGACATTGGAGACGCGCAGCTTGAGGCCAAGCATCAGGCCCTCGCCGCGCAACTCCTCGAACACCGTGGGATGTTCGGCGATCAGGCCGGAGAGCCGCTGGCGCATATAACCGCCGACCTGCTGCACATGCTCGAGGAAGCCGGGCTCCAGCACCATATCGACCGCTTCGTTGCCGACCGCCATGCCCAGCGGATTGCCGCCATAGGTCGAGCCATGCGTGCCGGCCGTCATGCCCTTGGCGGCTTCGGCGGTGGCGAGGCAGGCGCCGAGCGGGAAGCCGCCGCCGATGCCCTTGGCGACGCACATGATGTCCGGCGCGATGCCCACCCATTCATGGGCGAAGAACTTGCCGGTGCGGCCGACGCCGCACTGGATCTCATCGAGGATCAGCAGCAGGCCGCGTTCGTCGCAGATCCGGCGCAGGGCGCGCAGGAAATCCGGCGGCATGGGATGCAGTCCGCCCTCGCCCTGGATCGGCTCGATCATCAGCGCGGCGGTCGCCGGGGTGATGGCGGCTTCCAGCGCCTTGAGATCGTTGGGCGGCACCTGGTCGAAGCCCTCGACCTTCGGCCCGAAGCCTTCGAGATATTTCTCCTGCCCGCCGGCGGCGATGCCCGCCATGGTGCGGCCGTGGAACGCGCCCACGAAGGTGATGATGCGGAATTTCTCGGGATGGCCGCTTACATAATGATAGCGGCGCGCCATCTTGAAGGCGCATTCGCAGGCCTCGGCGCCGGAATTGGTGAAGAACACCGTGTCGGCGAAGGTCGAATCGACCAGCTTCTTCGACAGGCTCTCCTGCCCGGGCACGCGGTAGAGGTTGGAGGTGTGCCACAGCCGATTCGCCTGCGCCGTCAGCGCGGAGACCAGTCGCGGATGGGCATGGCCGAAGGCGTTGACGGCGATGCCGGCGCCGAAATCCAGATAGCGACGGCCGTCCTCGGCAAACAGATACGCTCCTTCGCCACGGACGAAGGCGACATCCGCCCGATTGTAGGTCGGCAAAACCGAGGGAAACACTGGACTCTCCATCGCTGGGATCGCGGAACGCGGCGCGGACAAGTCCCCGCGCAAGGCGCGGTTTATCTACTCAAACCGCATGACGGGCAAGCGAATGGCCCCCATGCGTGCGACTCACCATGTTGTGGACAAGGGCTTGCGGCACCCCTGTGCCGCTTGTGCGTTATGACGGCAGCGATACGATATCTTGTGGCCTTAGCCATCAGGAGCCGCTTGTGACCCAATTGCTGAACTGGACCGACGATCGCGTCGAACAGCTCAAGAACCTCTGGACCGAAGGGCTCTCCGCGAGCCAGATCGCCCGCGCGCTGGGCGGGGTGACCCGCAACGCCGTGATCGGCAAGGTCCACCGCCTCGGCCTCGCCGGCCGGGCCAGCCCGTCGCGCACCGAACGCCCCCGCCTGCCCATGGCGCCGAAGGTCTCGCTGCGCCAGCACACCCCGCCCGCCCCGGTGGTCGAGGAGGATCCGCTGACGCTGGCGGACGGCAACCACGCGACGGTGCTGACCATCAACGACCGGATGTGCCGTTGGCCGATCGGCGATCCTTCGGCCGACGCGTTCCATTTCTGCGGCCGCAGCCCGAAATCCGGCTCGCCCTATTGCGAGGCGCATGCGCGCAAGGCGTATCAGCCCCAGCAGCAGCGCCGTGACCGCGGACGAATGGCCGGCTGAAGACTCTGTGCTAGGCTTGGCGCCATGAGAGACCGTGCCGCCGAGCCTGTGCCTGCCGTCAAGCGCGACGCCGCGATCACGCGTCTGCTGCGCGAGGCCTGGGCCGAGATGGAGCGGGGCGGCGGGGCGTCGCTCGCGTTGCTCGACCGGCTGCTGGCGGAGACGAGACTGTCATCGGGGTTGTATCATTAGTCTTCCTGCCCGCGCGGGCGGACGTCCGGGAGCGAGCGGTTCGATGACCAGCATCTACGATTTCTCGGCCAAGACCTTGCAGGGAAAGGATGTGCCGCTCGCGGAGTTTCGCGGCAAGCCGATGCTGATCGTCAACACCGCGAGCAAATGCGGGTTCACGCCGCAATATGAAGGGCTCGAAGAGCTCTACAAGGCGCATCGCGACCAGGGGCTCGTGGTGCTGGGCTTTCCCTGCAACCAGTTCGGGGCGCAGGAGCCGGGCAGCGCCGAGGAGATCGGCGCGTTCTGCCAGGTCAATTACGGGGTGAGCTTTCCGATGTTCGCCAAGATCGACGTCAACGGACCGGCGGAGCATCCGCTCTACACCTTCCTGAAGAACGAGAAGCGCGGCCTGGGCTGGCGCGGCATCAAATGGAATTTCACGAAATTCCTGGTGAACCGCGAGGGCAAGGTGGTGGGCCGCTTCGCGCCGACCACCAAGCCGAAGGACATCGAAGGCGCGATCGCCAAGGTGCTCTGACGCCGTGCGCGAGGCGTGGCAGCGGGCGGATGCGGCGATCACGCTGGGCGCGGCCGAGGCAGCCGAGCTTCTGCGCCCCGCCCTCGGCGACGTCGCGGTGGCGGCGCTGGAGCCGCTGGGCGGCGGAAAATCCAACACCAATATCCGTGTGCGGCTGAGCGGCGCGCCGCACGACGTCGTGCTGCGGCTCTACCAGCGCGACCCAGGGCAGATGCGGAAGGAAGCGGCGCTGTCGCGGCGTCTGGCCGGGCAGGTGCCCGTGCCCGTCTATCGCCATTGCGGCACGCGCCCAGTGAATGGTGCGGCCTATGCCGTGGTGGCATGGATCGAGGGCCGCCCGCTGGAGGCGATGGCGCGCGGCGCGGGCGAGAGCGACCTGCGCTTTGCGGGGCACGAGGTCGGCCGCGTGCTCGCCGCGATCCACGGCGTCACCTTCGCACAGGCCGGCTTCCTCGACGGTGATCTGAACATCCATCCGTTTCCCGGCGGCAGCTCTTCGGCTGGGTTCCTTGCGACCACGTTCGAGGGCATCGCGGGCGAGCGGCTGGGCCGCCCGCTCGCGGCAGAGGTCGTGGCCTTCGCCGAGGCCAATGAGCACCGCCTCGCCGCATGGTCGCAGCCGCCGCGGCTGACGCATTTCGATTTCGGCGGCAGCAATATCCTGCTGCGCGACGATTTCTCGGTCGCGGCCGTGGTGGACTGGGAATTCGCCGCCAGCGCGTCGCCGCCGCCGGATTTCGGCAACCTGCTGCGCCCGCCGCTCGGCCTTAGCACCGCATTCGTCGAGGGCGTGGCGGACGGCTATCGCGCCGCGGGCGGCTTCCTGCCGGAGGATTGGCGCGCGCTGACGCGGCTCGCCGACATGTCGGCCTGGGCGGACTTCCTCTCGCGCCCCTTCGCCGGCGACGCACTCATCGCGGATGCGCAGCAGATCCTGCGGCAGACGATTGCTCCGGTATCCGGACACGCCACGCCATGATCAAGGTATCGACATTGGCGCCGCTGCCGTCGGCATAGGCTTTGCCGGCCATCCGGCCGTGCTGGGTGATGAAATCGTTGTCGCTGCCGACAAGCAAAATATATTCGCCGGGTTGCTCCGCGGGCGCCAATGCCAGGCTTTCCCACTTCTCGTAGAGATCATGGGCGTCCGCCGGTGCCCCGTTGTGCAGTCCAAAGCGGCCGAGCTGACCGTTGTCGTTCAGGTCGACAAAATCCGCCATGGCCGCCGGCATGATATCGCCGCGCAGGATGCCGTTCGGCGCGATGCTGCCGGCAGCGTCATCATAGCGGCCCGCGATGTCCGTGGCGCCTTGCACATCCACCAGCACGACCTTGCGGTAAAGCGAGGCCGGGCGCTTCGACGCGAGCCCGCCGCCGCTGTCGCGGCACAGAAGCAGGAAGCGATGATCGTCGATGGCCAGAAGTTCGCTTTGCGCGGCAACATTGGTCTTTCCGCCCGCCTCATATAGCGGCAGCTGAAGCGCATACTCATGGATCAAACGGGGCGTGGCCGTGATGTCATACGCGAGCAGGCGGACATTGCGGCGCGTGGCGGCGACATTGCCGGCGTCGAGGTCCTGGCGCAGCGCGCTCTGGTTGACGACGAACAAGGTATGGCCGTCGGGGCTGACGCTCATGCCCTCGAAGCCTTGATTGTTCTGCCGGCCCGTTTCGGGATTGCCGGTGTCGACTGCGCTGCCCGCCGGAGGGCTGTTGGCGGAGAAATTCTCCTGGCCGTCGCGCCGCGGAATGAACGCCTCGGGCGGCCGCAGGGCTCCAATCATGCGCCCCTGTGCATTGTAGCGATACACATAGGGTCCATACTCGTCGCCGATCCAGAAGCCGTCCTTTCCGTCCGGTGCGATGGCTTCATCGTCCAGACTGACGCGACCATCGGCCGAGACCGGCAGGTCGGGAATTGCGCCGGCCGCGGGACGCACAGCAACGGGGTCGAAGCCGGTTGTCGGCATCCCCTTGTCGTCCGTCAGAAGAAGGCTCTTCTTGAGAGCAAGGGTCAGTTGGCCTTCATGTCCCGGCGCATCGTAGTCGGGCAACAGGCTGATATCGAACTTTTGCACCCGCGCCCGGTAATCGACGCTGCCGGCGGTGTTCCAGCCTCGATCCGGCAAAAGATCGAGATGCGCGACGAATGTCTTCCCCACACGACGCCAGCTATGCGGCACAAGCATCATGCCCGAGCCCATGCCGCCCAGCGTCTCGCCCTGCATGTCCAGGGCATCCGAAGCGATGCGCCCAACCCCGACGAGCTGCGGCCGGGTGGCGGACTCTTCCCCGCCGGCGAAGGCGGGGAAGGCCGGTAAGAGACACAACAGGATCAGCGCGGCGCGCATGCGCTCACAACCCGGCGCTGATGGTGGCAAATATCTGCCGCGGCGCCGACGAGTGGAATACCAGGATGCTGCCGGCGGGATCGCTCGGCGCGAACACGCTGTTGTCGAAGTTCGCCGCGTAGCGCACATCGGTCAGGTTGGTGACGTTCAGCGCCAGCCTCGCGCCGCTCAGCGGGCCGATGGCGTCGAAGTCGTAACCGAGGCCGAGGTCGAACGTGGTGTAGGCGCCGAAGCCCTGGTCGTTGGTGTAGGTGTAGTAGCGCCGGCCGGTGAACTTGCCCGCCAGCGAAGCCCAGAAACCGCCCTGTCTCAGGTTCAGCACGCTGGCATACATCTGCTTCGGCGTATCCACCTGCTGCTTGCCGGCCGTGGCGTAGAGCACGCAGGTGGTCGTGCAGAAGTTGAGGTCCTGATTGTAGGTGGTCTCGTTGAGCGAGGCCGAATTGTACCAGCTCAGCCACGCCAGCGGCTGCCACAGCACGGCGAGTTCCGCGCCCTTGCTCGTGACGCTGCCGGCATTGTGGAAGGAGTTGCCGCAGCCCGGGTTTTGCTGCTGGTTTGTCGGACAGGGGTTGTACTGCAACAGGCGGTTCTTGAAATCCACGTCGTACAGCGCCAGCGAAAGCTGCAGCTGGTCGCCCACATAGCGGTAGCCGCCGTCGAAGCTCTTCGAGGTCTCGGGCTTCAACGTCTTCCCCTGCACGTCCCAGACGGCCTGCGAAACCGATTGTGGGCCGAGTTTGAAGCCGCCCTGGAACATCGCCATGTTCTCGGAGTAGCTCGCATACACTTCGTGCCCGGGCGCGAACTTCCAGCGCACGCCCGCCTCCGGCATGAAATTGTCCTTGGCCGTCAGCGAACCGGTCGCGAACTGGCTGGACGCCGGCGGCGGCGTCACGGCGATGCCGCGTTCGGCCTGGGCGTCCGACTTCGCGTCGGTGCTCTTGAAGCCGAAATCGATGCTCAGCGCGTCATCGAACAGCGTCACGGTGTCCTGAAGGTAGAATTGCTGCGTGTTCCAGGTGGTCTGCTGCACCCACTGGGCGGTATTCGGCTGGCCCTTCAGGAAATGCGCCAGGCTGAACGGCCCCGTGACATTGGTCCAGATATAGCGCGCGGCGCTGCTGGTGTTCTCCTCCAGCCAGAAGCCCGCCTGGATGTGGTTGAAGTAGAGATCATATGTCAGGCTTCCGAGCACGCCGTCGCGGTTGATGGTGTAGCGCGTGTCGCGGACCTGGACCGGCAGGTCGTCGGCCGTGGACGCCGTGCCCTGGGTGGACAAGCCGGTGATGAAGTTGTTGCCGGCGCCCTTGTCGGTGTGGCGATATACCTGCAAGCGCGCGCTGAGGGAATCGGTGAAGGCGTAGTCGCCGGCGAGATAGAACAGGTCGTCGTTGCGCAGGATCTGGCCGTTGGTGAAGGTGACGTCGGCGAGCTTTTCCGGCGCCGTCGAGGTGACGCAGTTGGCTGCCAGCGAAGGCACGCCGCATGCGGCGCGGTTGACATAGTCCTGCCAGTCCGGCGCGTAGCCGCCCCAATCCGGGCCGAGGCGCGAGAGCATGTCCTTCGACAGGTAGGGGTCGTCGGCCTGGTTGGTGCGCGAAAGGTCCGCGAAGGCCGTGATCGTGCCGCCGTCGAACTTGTACTGCGCCTTGCCGTTGAGCTGCTTGCCGGTGGACTGGTTGTAGGCCCGCTGGTCTACGAACAGATCCTGCTGGCTGTACTGCCCGGAGACATAGGCCGAAAAGCCGTCGTACTCGCCGGTATCGAAGCGCAGGAAGGTGCGCGCGCCATCGTCGCTGCCGACGCTCTGGCTTGCCGCGAGCCCCAGCTCCTCGTGCGGGGCGCTGGACGCATAGGTCAGCGCACCGCCGAGGTTGCTGGTCGAGGCGACGCTGAGACCGGCGATGCCGGTCGCGAGATCGGCGCGGCCGAGGTTCTCGGAGATCAGGGCACGGCTGATCGTGAGGCCGTTGTAGTTGTTGTAGGCGCCATCGCCGAGCGGCATGCCGTCGAGCGTGTAGCCGAGATGCGTGGTGCTGAAGCCGCGCACCTGGAGGGACAGCGACTGTTCATTGACGCCCAGCGCGTCGATCGACTGCGCCATCACGCCCGGCAGGACGTTCAGCGCCTTCTGCACGCTGGCGCCGGGCGGCAGCACATCGAGGTTGGCCGGCAGCAGGGTCGAGACCGAGCGGGTCTCGCCGGCGCCCATGACGACGACGGTCTCGACTTCGCTGCCGTCCGTCGCCGTGGACGGCGCATCCGCCGCCTCCGCTTGGGCTGTAAACATGAAACAACTGATAACCCCGAACGCGACAGCGGACTTCAGCAACATTCTGCCCTCACTTGCACAAAGCGCCGCGGGACTTGCGTCCGCGGCGCCGGATGTCGTTAGAGGCAGAGCTATTTCACAGGTTGATTGCGCTTTTGTAACGGCTATCAGCCGCGCAGTGACGCGGTCGGGCGCGCAGGTGATGCGGTTAATCGGAGGCCTTGATCCCCCACCGTCATGGGCGCCCGGGACGATCTTTCTTGCGATGCGATCGAGTCCGGAATTCAGCGCGCGCCGTGGATCCAGAAATTGATCGCGAAGCGCGACTCCGCGAAGCGGCCCGACGGCACCGCGACGGGCCGTACCTCGTGCGGCATGAACGAGGGGAAGAACAGCATGCTGTTGTGCCTCGGTTCGATGTCGATGAACTGCGCCTCAGGTCCGCGCGCCATCAGCTGGTGCAGCCGCAAGGCGCCGCCCGAGAAGCCTTTCGGCCGGGCGTGGAGATAATAGACGCCGCTCAAGAGGCGCCGGGTGGGCATGTCGGTCCGGGCACGCAGGAAATCGATATGGCGCGTGAGGAAGGCGCCGTCGCCATGCGCGACCAGCGAAAGCTCCGCGCGGACGGGCTCGAACGGCTCCATGCCGAGCGCCGCCGTCAGTTCGGGGGCCAGGGGCATGACATGGGCCTTGAGCACATCCTTGATGCTCCCCAGCTCGGGCAGCATCAGCGAAATGCGCCAGGTCGGATCGAACTCGACACCGTGCGGGCGGTTGACCTCGGACGGCACGAACCGGCTTTCGCGCGCGATCGCGAAGGCGAGAAGCTCGTCGGCCAGCGCGGCCGGCAACAGGTCATGCCGGAGCTGGTAGGGCGGCAGGTAGACGGTTCGCGCGGGCGCCGGATCGGGCATGCGCCGGAGGATAGCAACAAATCGGGATTGGCGGCGATACCGTCCAACCCTCCCCTTGAGGGAGGGTTGGAGATCAATTCGCCAATGCGTCGTCCAGCGAGTAGCCGGCGGAGCGGACGGTGCGGATCGGGTCGCGCACGCCGTCGACATAGAGCGCCTTGCGCAGGCGGCCGACATGGACGTCGACCGTGCGCGCCTCGACATAGACGTCGGAGCCCCAGACCGCATCGAGCAGCTGCTCGCGGCTGAAGACGCGGCCCGGATGCTGGATCAGGTGGTCGAGCAGCTTGTACTCGGTCGGACCCAGATGCACTTCCTTGCCGGCGCGGCGCACGCGGTGCGCGGCGCGGTCCATCTCGATATCGCCGATCGCCACCGTGTCGGGGGCGAGGCTCGGGCGGATGCGGCGCATCACGGCGCGCAGCCGCGCCAGCAGCTCGGTCATCGAGAACGGCTTGGTCAGGTAGTCGTCGGCGCCGGTGTCGAGGCCGCGGATGCGGTCGCTCTCCTCACCGCGGGCGGTGAGCATGATGATCGGGACGTTGCGGGTCTCCTGGCGGCCGCGCAGGCGGCGGCAGACCTCGATGCCGGAGAGCTGCGGCAGCATCCAGTCGAGCAGGACGAGATCGGGCTTCTCCTCCGCGGCGATCAGCAGCGCTTCCTCGCCGTCCTGCGCCTCGAGCACGCGATAGCCTTCGCGCTCCAGATTGTAGCGCAGCAGCGTGATGAGAGCGCCTTCGTCCTCGGCGATCAGGACGCTTGGCTTGAGACTCATGATTTCCTCTCGAAGGGCACCGTCGTCTCGGACGTCGTGTCGGCCTTGGGCCGGTTGCTGGACAGATGGTCGGCGCGCACCATGTGGTAGACGACTTCGGCGATGTTGGTCGCGTGATCGCCGCTGCGCTCGATGTTCTTGGCGATGAACAGAAGATGGGTCGAGGAGCCGATGGTGCGCGGATCCTCCATCATGTAGGTCAGCAGCTCGCGGAACAGGCTGTTGTAGGTCTCGTCGATCTCGCCGTCCTGCTTCCACACCGCTTCGGCGGCCTCGGCGTTGCGGTCGGAATAGGCGTCGAGCACCTGCTTGAGCTGCGCCAGGGCCTGCTTGCCCATGCGGGCGAGCGAAGCGGTGAGCCGCATCGGCGGCTCGCGGTTGAGCACGATGGCGCGCTTGGCGATGTTCTTGGCGAGATCGCCGATGCGTTCCAGCTCGGAGGCGATCTTGATCGCGGCCAGGGTTTCGCGCAGGTCGACGGCCATGGGCTGGCGCAGGGCGAGGAGCTTGAGCGCCTTGTCCTCGATGTCGATCTGGAGCTGGTCGATGCGGACGTCGCCGCCCACCGCGCTCTCGGCAAGGCTGGTGTCGCGGCGCGCGATCGCGTCGACCGCGGCGGCGAACTGCGCCTCGGCGAGGCCGCCCATCTGCGCGATGGAGGCGGACAATTGCTCGAGCTGATCGCTGAAGGCCTTAACTGTGTGATCGTTCATGTGTTTTGTCCGACTCTGCGCCTTGAGGGGCCTGGCAGGTGATTAGCGCCCCAGCCGCATGGATATGCGACAATTCTATAACACTTCCGTGACACCGGCGGGTGCGGCGCCCGGCGCGATGGGCAGCAGGACGGTAAACGCGCTGCCCTCCCCGGCCCGGCTCTCGATGGTGAGGCGGCCCTGATGCCGGTTCACGATGTGCTTGACGATGGCCAAACCGAGCCCGGTGCCGCCTTTTTCGCGGCTGCGCTTGACGTCGACGCGGTAGAAACGCTCGGTCAGCCGCGGGATGGCGTCGGGCGCGATGCCCTCGCCGTCGTCGCGGATGGTGACCGCGAGCTGCGATGCCGCACCGCGGCCGCCCGAGGCCGGCGCCGGCACGATGCTGGCCCAGACATGCCCCCCGGTCCGGCCATATTTGATCGCGTTGTGGATCAGGTTCTGGAAGAGCTGGATCAGCTCGTCACGGTCGCCGGTGATCGACGGCAGGCCGGGCGCCGCGTTCAGCTCCAGCGCGATGTCGTCGATCCTGGCCAGCGGGCTGAGCGCCGCGAAGGCCTCGCGCAGGATGGTCTCGAGCGAGACCTTGCCGGAGGGACGGACATGCTCGTTCAGCTCGATGCGGGTGAGCGACAGCAGGTCCTCGATCAGGCGGCGCATGCGGCCGGCCTCGACCGCCATGATGTCGAGGAAGCGGTCGCGCGCCTGGGCGTCGTCGCGGGCATGGCCTTTCAGCGTGTCGATGAAGCCGGACACTGCGGCGAGCGGGGTGCGCAGCTCATGGCTGGCATTGGCGACGAAGTCGGCGCGCATCTGCTCGGTGCGCTTGATCGCGGTGAGGTCGTGCAGCAGTAGCGCGGTCACCGGGGGCTGCGACGCCAGATGCGTGACATAGGCTTGGTAGTGCCGCGTCACAGGCACCGGGGTGACGAATTCGACGGTGGCGTTCTCGCCGGTCGCGGTGGAATGCGCGATCGCCTCCAGCACCGAGGGCGTGCGCAGCAGCAGCGAGACGTGCTTGTTCTCGGGCGCGACGCCGATCACCGTATACATCGCGGCATTGGCGAACAGCACGCGGCCGGCCGGATCGAGCAGCATCAGCGGATCGGGCAAATGCGCCAGAACTTCGCGCGCCAGCGGCGACAGCGCGGACTTCCCCGGATCGCCGAGCTCGGCCCGCTGCTCCAGCAGATGCAGGCGGCCCTGGCGGGCGATGAACGACACCAGCAGCGCGACCGCAATCCCGCCGGCGACGACGATCGCCAGCGTCTGCGCGCCGTACAGCAGCGCCAGCGCGCCGCCCCCGGCGATGCCGAGCAGGGCGGGCCAGAGGATGCGGGCGATGGTGGACCAGTAGGTTTGAATCGGAATCATGCGGGTTCGCTTACAAGGCGCCGCATCTTAGACGGTTTCGTGACGGTGCGACGAGTTACGCACGGCGGCCGCGTATCTTCGCTCATGCGCGATCAGCCAGCGCTTGCGCTCCAGGCCCCCGCCATATCCGGTCAGGGAACCGTCGCTGCCCAGTACGCGGTGGCACGGCACGACGATGGCGACCGGGTTCGCGCCGTTCGCAAGGCCGACCGCACGCGTCGCCGAAGGCTTGCCCATCTTGGCGGCGAGCGCGCCATAGCTGGTCGTGGTGCCGGGCGCGATCTTGCGAAGATTCGTCCAGCAGGCGCGCTGGAATTCGGTGCCGTGCGGCGCGACCGCGATCGCGTCGAGGGCGGCGATGTCGCCGTTGAAATATGAGTCGAGCTGTGCGGAGAGCCCGGCAGGGTTGGCTGTCTCCCGCATCGCGCGGTCGGCGAAGCGGCGCGCGAAATCGCGGCGCCAGCGCTCGGGCTTGTCGGCGAATTCGAGGGCCCGCAACACGCCGTCGCCGTCCGCGACCAGCAGGATCTCGCCGATGGGTGTCGCGACATGGTCGAGGAAGAGCATATTCTCGGTCATCGTTCGCTGCTCATGTTCACCTCCCTCTTGCGGGGAGGTGAAAACGCGGTCAAACCCGCTCGCCATCGGCGGTCCACAGATGTTGCGCGGCATAGGCACGCCAGGGGCGCCAGGTCTCGGCGCGGGCGAGGAGCGCCTTTGGCGTCGGCCGCTTGCCCGCCTCCGCAACCAGCGGGCTGCGCAGCAGCGCGACATCGGCGGCGGGGAACGCATCGCTGTCGCGCAGCGCCCGCAAGGCCCAGTACTGCGCGGTCCACGGACCGAAGCCGGGCAGCGCGAGGAGCTTCGCGATGGTCTCCTCATAGGAGCCTGCAGGCTCGATCAGCTTGGGATCGGCCGCGACCGCGCCGGCGAGCGCCGCAAGCGCCGCGATCCGCGCGCGCGGCATGCCGAGCGTCGACAGATCGGCCACCGCCATCCGCGTCGCGGCCGGGAAGACGCGGTTCAGGCGCGCGTCGCCGCTGATCTCGGGTGCGACGGGACTGCCCGCGAGGCCGACGATCGTCACCGCGAGCTTGCGCGCGCCGGCGACCGTGATCTGCTGGCCGAGGATGGCGCGCACCGCGAGCTCGAAGCCGTCCCAGGCGCCCGGCGTGCGCAAGCCCGGGCGGCGCGCGATCAGCGGCGCCAGCGCGCTGTCGCCCGACAGATGCGCGCCGATGGTCTGGATGTCCGCGTCGAGGTCGAACAGCCGGCGCAGCCGCGCGACGATGGCGAGCAGCGCGGTGACGCGCGGAAAGCGGATCGTCGCCTCCAGATGGTTCCGGCCCGGCGCGACCTGGACGGCGCCGAACAGGCCGTCGATCTGGATGGTGCGGGCATAGCGGTCCTTCTCGACCAGCTCGACGCCCGCGATGGCGCGCTGGCCCAGGAAGGCGAGGATCGCGTCCCAGTCATAGGGCGCGCGATAGCCGAGGCGCAAGGTGACGCTGGACAGCATCGCCGGTCTGCCCGAGTGGCGGCGCAGATCGCGCGGCGCGCGGCGGTAAAGCTTCCGAAACGCGTCGTTGAAGCGGCGGACCGAGCCGAAGCCTGCGGCGTCGGCGACCGCGGCCATCGGCAGGCGTGTCTCCTGGATCAATTGCTTGGCGAACAGCACGCGGCGGGTCTGCGCCACGGCGATGGGCGGCGCGCCCAGATGCTTGTCGAACAGCCGGCGCAATTGTCGCTCGCCGACGCCCAGCCGCTCGCAGAGCGCGGCGAGCGAGGCCTCGTCGCCGTCGAGCCCGCCTTCGGCGATCAGCGCCAGCGCGCGGCTGACGGTGTTCGACGTGCCGCGCCACGCGGCGGCGTCGGGCGAGATCTCGGGGCGGCAGCGCAGGCAGGGGCGGAAGCCGGCTTCCTGCGCCGCGGCCGCGCTGGGCCAGAAGGTGACGTTCTCACGCTTGGGCGTGCGCGCCGGGCAGATGGGGCGGCAATAGATGCCCGTCGTCTTCACGCCGACGAAGAGCCGCCCGTCGAAACGGGCGTCGCGCGTCGCGATGGCGCGATAGCAGATGTCGTCGGCAAGCCCGTCCATCGCCCTGGTATAGCGCAGCCGGAGGGTTCCGGCTGGCCGTTTTCGGACGCCGACGTCCAAACCCGTCAGTAGTTGACGGTGACCTGGACGGTGTCGGTGTAGCTGCCGGTGGCGATGAACTGGCCTTTGAAGACCGCGCCATAGACCGTCAGGCTGACGGTACCCAGGTTGAGAAGCGCGCTGAAGCTCACCGTCGAGCCGGCGGTGGTGCTCCACACCGTGCCGTAGCCGCTGGTGGTGTAGAGATTGTAGTTCAGGTGCACGCCGCTCTTGAGCATGTAGCGCGGCGCCGGCGTCGCCGCATTGCCCGGACCGAGCGAGACGGTGAAGTCGGGCAGGAGATCGAGGCTGAGCGCGCCGCAATCGATCTTGAGCGTGCCGTTGATCTTGAGATCGCTCGCCGCGCCGGGGAAATAGGATCCGAAGCTGAGCCCGGCGGTCGTCACGCGCACCGGCTCGAGCACCGTGCCGCACAGCAAAGCCTGCGCCGGCGCCGGCAGCAGCAAAAGGAGCACGAGGGCGGCGAAGCTAATGCGCATCGGCGAGCCTCAGGCAGGCATCGCCGGTCGCGCAGCGCTTGGGCGCCTGCGCGGCGCCTGCGGTCAGCAGGTTGGGCAAGGCGATCTCGCCCTGCGGCCGGAAATCCGCCACCACCGCGCCACGGCGCGGCGTGACGACCGACTGGTCCGAAGGCGGCAGCGCGGCCGTCATCGGATAGTCGCGCGCGTCGACGCTGATATGGTTCGGCGTGTTGGAGTCGAGGCCGGTCAGCAGCACGTCGCCGTCGGAATCCGATACGGCGACCGGGCGGTTCTCGCGCGCGACATGCACGCCCGGCACGCCGGTATGGACCAGCGCCATCGCGCCACCCGGGTCGCGCGCCGCGAACAGCGCGCCGTCGAGCAGGACCAGGGCACCGTCGGCGTCGGCGCGCAGGGCGGGCATGGCGCCGTCGACCGCCGCGGCGGCGCCCAGATGGGCGCGGTCGCCGAGCCAGTCGACATCAGCCTCGGCGCGCGCGAAATCGCCGGCCTGCGCGGTGGCGCGCCACCCCAGGCCGCCATCCGGATCCGCGGGATGGTCGTAGGCGACGAGCGCCGTGCGGCCGTCCGGCGCCGCCGACAGCGCGCCGGAGAGGTAGCCGCCGCCGAGCGGGATGGACAGGAAGAGCTGCACCGACCATTTGCCGTCGGCCAGGTCGCGCAAGCCGGTGACGCCGGCCGAGGCGCTTCCGGCCAGCGACAGCGAATAGGATGCGGTGAGGAACTGCGATGGCGTGCCGCGGCGCGGCGTCTCGCCGATCCAGCTCAGCGCCAGCGCGCCATAGTGGTGGAAATCCATCGACGCGCCGGCCTGCCAGCGCGACAGCGGCGGCGCGCTGCCGTCGAGGCTCGCCAGATCGCGGAAATCGCCGCCCGTCGCCTGCAGGTTGCCGAAGACATGCAGCGGACCGCTGCCGCCCTCGACCGTCGCGCCGCCGAGCCAGCCCGTGCCGTGCCCGCCGGTGCTCAGCGCACCGTCCAGCGAGAACGCGCCCAAGCCGCCGAGGCTGCGCGCGACGCCGCCGCCGAGCAAGCCCAGGCCGGGCGCCGCCTCGCCATGCGCCTCGAGCGTCCAGGTGTCCGCGAAGCCATGCCGGACCGTGGCGGAGGCGACGGGCTGCGAATAGCCGAAGCTCTTCACGCCATAGTCGCGCCGCAGGAATCCCGCATCGAACGCAAAGCTGGTGAGGCCGGCGGCCAAAAGGTCGGTGGTGGTGTAGAGCGACAGGGTCTGCGTCGTCTGGCGCCCCAGCGCGTCGCTGGTGACGATGGACGCCGTGCCGCCGCCCGTGACGATGGGCAGGTCGTGGAGCTCGAAGGGGCCGGGCGGGACGTCCTGCTCGAACACCTTGGCGGCATCGGAGAAGACCTCGACCGTGGTCGGCACCGCGGCTTCGCCGAAGAAGGCGGGCAGCGGCTGGGTGACGAGATCGGGGCGCAGCGAGAAGTCGCTGGCATATTGCACGCCCGCGAAGCGCACCGCGCGCGACCAGGACAGCGCGCCGCCGATCGCGTCGCCGAACACCAGGTGGGTCATCGCGGCGGGATCGTCGATCTCCAGCGTCGTATCGAGGCGGGCCGAATTGGCGTGGCTGGCGAAATTCGCGAAGCCGCTGCTGCTGAACAGCATGTCGCCCGAGAAGACGTCGAGCGAAAGGCCGGCGCCGCCCGACAGCGTGCGGCCCAGGCGGCCGAGGTCGCCCGCCTCCCCCGTCAGATCGTAACGCAGCACCGCGCCGCGCATCGAGGCCGGCGCCGCACGATCGAGCGAGGGGCGAAGGTCGTAGACGTTGCGGTCGAGATCGCGGGCCTGGACGGTCAGCGCGAGCACCTGATCGGGGACGTCGATCTTCGCCGCGAGGCCCGGCAGGGCATGGAGGTCGACGGCGCCGCGCGTCCCCGGCGGCAGGACCAGTCCGGCGCCGCGCAGATCTTCGGCATCGGCAAGCAGAGCGTTCCCTTGTTGCGTCACCGCAATGGTCCGATGCTGCGTATCGCCGTTGATCCAGACTTCCAGCAGCAATTTGTCCGTCGCCTTCGCCGCAACCGGCACCAGGAAAAGCGCGAGCGCCGCCAGTGCTCCCGCCGGGCCGCGCATCAGGGCGGCGCGGAAATATCGGCGATGACCTCGCTGCCGCCACGGCCGTCGCGGGCGGCGAGGTGCAGGCTGGCGCCCTGCGGCGGATGCGAGAAGGTGAAGGTATGGATCGCACCCGGAAGCAGCCAGGCGAAGCTGTCGTCATCCGGCTTTGCGGTCGTGCCGCCGTCGGCGAGACGCACGCCGACCAGCTTGGCTGTGTGCGGACCGTCATTGCGCGCGGTGAGAAGAATGGCGTGCCCGTGCCGGGCGACGTTCCAGGCGAGAACGGGGGAGGACGTCACCGGATCGCCCGCGAACACGGGCACGCCAAAGCGGAGAAGGATGCGCACGGCGGTGCCGGCGGCGACATTGGGAGGTGGCTCGATCGGGGTTGCGTCGCGCACGGGCAGCTGGCTCACCAGCAGCCTGAAGCTGCGCTCGCCTTTGGCGGCCGGCGCGAGGACGCGCACGAGCTGCCGCGCCTCGGGCGCGATGGTCGCCAGCGGCGGGCTCACGACGAGATCGCCGGAGGGCGCCAGCCGGTCGGCGCCGCCGGGCTGCTCCCAGTCGAAGCCTTCGATGCGGACCGTGACCGGCTGCGGCCCGTGGTTGGAGACGTAGAACAGGCCCGGCCGGCCCGGCGTCAGCTCGAGCGTCGTCGGCGCCACGTCCATCGAGACCGCGGGCGGCGCCGCTTGCGCGGCGGCAGCCGCCAGGAGCGGCAGCAACGGCAGAAGGAGCTTCCGCATCGCACGTCCCCCCTAGTAGTTGACCGCCACGCCAACGGTATCGGTGTAGCTGCCCGCGGTGACGAACTGCGAAACCGGGATGCGGCCGAAGACCGAGATCGTCTGCGCCGCGCCGTTGCCGGTGCCGCTGGCGGTCTGGGTCGACAACGTGCCGTCGCCGAACAGCGTGGCGTGGGTGTTGTTGGTGTAGAGCGCATAGGTCAGGTTGTGCGTCGCCCCGTCGGTCATCGCCCGGGCGTTGACCGTCGTCGTCGTCGTGCCGCCGTCGAGGGCGACCGTATAGGCAAGGCCGCTGGTGCAGGTCACCGAGATCGAGCTGGTCACGTCGTTCGGCGTCGCGGAGGCCGCGGTATAGTTGCCGAAGGCCAGATTGCCGGCCGAGACCGCGCAGGACGACTGGACCGTCGCGCTGACGGCCAAGGTCGTGGTGGCTTGGCCGGCCCAGGCAGGGGCTGCGCCCAGGCAAGCCGTCGTCAACGCTGCAATGCCAAGCGTAAAGTGTCTGTGCATTTGTCCTTCCTTTATACAACTATGGGTTGAGTGCGGTATTTAGGCGCAACCCGTAAACGCCGCGTTAATTTCGCCCTAGGCAGATTTACCGACGCAACGGCCATACCATTCATTCTAAAATGAGCTTTTCGCCGCGGCGGAGCGTGGACGCGCCGCCGATTCCGGCGAGATTTTGACGGTCGGCGTCGCGCTCGGCGGCGGAATGCCGATACCGCTTTTCCGTATTCGTTTGACAAGGCGGCGCAGCGCACGGCCATCATGACCGGCGCCGACCCCGCAGAGGATCGCGCGAGAAAATGAGCCGGGTCGTCCAGGGGCACGGCGGGAGAGACGGGAATGGCGGATGCGGCAGCGGGTGCGAACCCGCCACCACGGATCGGTACGAAGCTGCTCTACGGCTTCGGGTCCGTCGCGTTCGGCATCAAGGACGGCGGCTTCACGATCTTCCTTCTTTTCTTCTACAATCAGGTGCTGGGCCTGTCGGCGAGCGCGGTGGGCCTGGCGATCGCCATCGCGATCGTCGCCGACGCGGTTTTCGATCCCATCATCGGCGAGATTTCCGACAATTGGCGCGCCCGGCTCGGCCGCCGCCATCCCTTCATGTACGGCGCCGCGCTGCCCGTGGCGCTGTTCTATTTTCTGTTGTGGAATCCGCCGCATTGGACGGGCGGCGCGCTGTTCGGTTACCTGGTCGTCGTCGCTGTGCTCGTGCGCTTCTTCATCGCCTGCTATGAGATTCCCAGCTCGGCGCTCGCGCCGGAGCTGAGCCCCGACTACAACCAGCGCACCTCGCTGCTCGCCTATCGCTGGATGTTCGGCCTGCTCGGCGGCGGGGTCATGCTGATCGTCGCCTTCGCCCTTTTCCTGGTGCCGACCAGGGCGCAGCCGCTCGGCATCCTCAACCATGACGGCTATCTCACCTATGGCCTGGTGGCGGCGATCGTCATGGCCGTCAGCATCCTGGTCTCCGCCGCCGGCACCCATTCGCGCATCGCGGGCTTCCGCAAGCCGCCCGCCAAGCCGCGCGCCGCGCTGCGCGAGATCGCCCGGCAGATGATCGCGACGCTGTCGCACCGCTCGCTGATCCTGGTGACCGTCTCCGGCCTGTTCAGCGGCATGGCGAGCGGCATGGGCAATGCGCTGAACACCTATTTCGGCACCTATTTCTGGCGCTTCACGGCGGCGCAGCTCTCGGTCATCGGCGTCGCCGCACTGCTCGCAACGGCGCTGGCGGTCGCCATCGCACCGCTGATTTCCGCCCGCTTCGAGAAGAAGCGCGGCTTCATGGTCGCCGCCTTCGCCTCGCTGTTCGTCAACAACATCACGATGACGCTGAAGCTTCTGGGCCTGCTGCCGCCCAGCGGCTCGGGCGCCCTGCTCGCGATCTTCTTCGTCTCGATCACGGTCGGCGTGGCGCTGGCCATCACCGCGGGCATCCTGATCTCGTCGATGATCGTCGACGTGGTCGAGGACAGCGAGCGGCAGACCGGGCGGCGCTCCGAAGGCCTGATCTCCGCCTCGCTGAGCTTCGTGAACAAGGCGACGTCGGGGCTGGGCCTGCTGGCGGGCAGCGTGCTGATCGACATCGTGCATCTTCCCGTCAATGCGGCGCCGGACGTGGTCGACCGCATCGCGCCGCACGCCGTGCGCGACCTCGTCCTCATCTACATGCCGCTGCAGCTCGTGCTGTGGTTCATCGCCATCTCGCTCGTCACCGGCTACCGCATCGACCGCAAGACGCATGAGGACAACCTGGAGCGCCTGGCGCAGATCGCCGTGCTGGCCGAGGTTTCGCCGGTGTCGGCGATGGGCGGCAGCGGCGACGAGACGGCCGAGGATGCCGCCTTGGCCGTGCGGGCGCCGGGCGCATGAGATTCTCGACAGGAGACGACATATGAGCCGTCCCGTGGCGCGCGCGGAGCTCGGCAGCCTGCGCGCCAAGCTGTTCTACGGCTTCGGCTCGATCGCCTTCGGGATCAAGGATTTCGGCTTCGGCACTCTGCTGCTGTTCTACTACAACCGCGTGGTCGGCATCGAGCCCTGGACCGTCAGCCTCGTGGTCGCGGCGGTGCTTTGCGTCGACGCCGTCGTCGATCCGGTCATCGGCCAGATCTCCGACAACCTCAACACGCGCTGGGGCCGCCGGCATCCGTTGATGTATGCCGCGGCCCTGCCGCTGGCGGTCTCCTATTACTTCCTGTGGATCCCGCCGCAGGGCTGGAGCGAGCCCGCCACGCTCGGTTACCTGTTCGGCATGGCGGTCGTCGTGCGCTTCTTCATCTCGCTGTACGAGATCCCGAGCTCCGCCATGGTGCCGGAGATGACCGACGATTACGACCAGCGCACCGCGTTCATCTCGATCCGCTATGTCTTCGGCGTCGCGGCGGCGGTGCTGATGAACGCGGCGACCTTCGGCTTCCTGCTGTTCGCCGACACGGCGCATCCCGATGCACGCTTCAATCCCGCGGGCTATACGCGCTATGCGCTGGTCTCGGCCGTGCTGATGCTCGCCAGCATCCTGATCTCGGCGCGCGGCACGCATCGCTACATTCCGCTGTTCCGCGTCCCGACGGCCAAGCGACCGGGCGTCGGCCAGATCGTGCGCGAGGGACTCTCGACGCTGGGACACGGACAATTCCTGGTCGTGTTCTCGGCCACGGTGTTCGGCGCGATGGCCATCGGCCTCGCGGCGGCGCTGGCGGTCTATTTCAACACCTATTTCTGGGGCCTCAGCAACTACCAGATCTCGCTCCTGGCGCTGGCCGGATTGCCGGCCGTGATCCTGCCGCCGTTCCTGGCCTGGCCGCTGTCGCGTTACCTGGGCAAGAAGAACGCGGCGCTCGTCTTCTACTTTTCCTGCGTGGTGCTCGGCGTCACGCCGATGTCGCTGCGCCTGCTGGATCTGTTCCCCGCCAACGGCACGCCGCTGCTGGTCGGGCTCCTGTTCACCGAGCGCGCTTTCTCGCTCACGCTGGGCGTGGGCTGCCTGATCCTGTTCGGATCGATGGTCGCGGATGTGGTGGAGGACAATGCGGTCCGGACCGGCCGCCGCTCCGAAGGCTTGATGTTCTCCGCCATGGCGTTCGTCAACAAGCTGGTGTCCGCGATGGGCCTGATCCTGGCCGGGGCCGTGCTGCAGCTCGCGCAGACCACCGCGAGCGGGCACAGCGCGATATCGCCCTCTGCGATGGCCCAGCTCTACCTTCCCGCGCTGATCGTCCTGTACGGCGTCGGCATCGTCATCCTGTCGCGCTATCGCATCAGCAAGGCGCGGCATGAGGAAAATATCCGGCTCCTGTCGGACGCAGAGGCCCAGGCTGCCGTTGCGATCGTCGCATCGCCGCCCCCATAGAGGTTCGCATGGACAACCAACCGATCGCCGTTCCCACCGCGTTCCCCGAACTGCAGCGCGATGTCGGCAGCCTGCGCACCAAGCTGCTCTACGGCTTCGGCTCGGTCGCCTTCGGCGTCAAGGACAACGGGTTCCAGACCATCCTGCTGCTGTTCTACAACCAGGTCATGCACCTGCCGCCGCAGACCGTCGGGCAGCTGCTGTTCCTGGCGCTGTGCGTCGACGCGCTCTTCGATCCCATAATCGGGCAGTTTTCCGACAATCTGCGCACGCGCTGGGGCCGGCGCCATCCCCTGCTCTACCTCTCGGCCCTGCCGGTCGCGGCGAGCTACCTGTTGCTGTGGAACCCGCCCGCGCTGAGCCCGAACGGGCTGGTCATCTATCTCTTCGTCGTCGCCGTGATCGTGCGCACCTTCATCAGCTGCTACGAGATTCCGAGCGCCGCGCTCACCTCCGAGCTCACCGGCGACTACGACAAGCGCACGGCGCTTTCCAGCTATCGCGTCTTCTTCGCCTGGTCGGGCGGCATGACGATGTACCTTCTGGCGCTCTTCGTGTTCCTGGCACCGGACAAGGCGCACAAGATCGGGCAGCTCAACGCGACGGGCTATTCGCACTACGGCATCCTGGCCGCGATTCTCATGTTCGCGGCGATCCTGATCTCCGCCGCGGGGACGCACAAATTCATCCCGATCCTGCGCAAGCCGCCGGACCGGCGCATGTCCATCGTCCAATATTTCAGGGAGATGCTGGCAACGCTGGGCAACCGCGCCTTCGCGGTGCTGATGCTGGCCCAGCTCGCCTTCGGCGCGGCCACGGGCCTCGTCTTCGCGATGGCGATCTATCTGGGGACCTATTTCTGGGAGCTGTCGAGCCAGCAGGTCGCGGTCCTCGGCCTGGGCACCGTCGTCGCCTTCGTGCTCGCCTTCTTCATCGCCTTGCCGGTCGCCAAACGCCTGGGCAAGCGGATCGGCGCCGTATTGCTGTTCGCGATCGGGCTCTGCGTCTCCATCCTGCCCATCTCGCTGCGCCTGCTCGGCCTGTTCTGGGCCAACGGCTCGCCCTGGCTGCTGCCGACCCTGTTCGGGTTTGCCGTGGTCTCGGGCGCGATGACCATCGGCAGCTCCATCCTGATGACCGCGATGCTGGCCGACGTGGTCGAGGACAGCGAACTGAAGACCGGGCGGCGGTCCGAGGGGCTTTTCTTCGCCGGATCGAGCTTCATGGCGAAGGCGGTGTCGGGCCTGGGGCTTCTGCTGTCGGGCCAGCTTCTGCACCTCATCGGCTTTCCCGACGATGCCGTGCCCGGCCATGTCGCGCCCGCGATCATCCACAATATGGGCCTGGTCTACCTGCCTTCGGTGGTGACCCTGTACATCATCGGCATCGCGATCATCTCGCGCTTCCCGATCGACCGGTCGCATCACGAGGAAAACCTGCGTAGGCTGGCCGCAGAAGCCGAGCACATGCCCGCGTCCGAGCACCCGTGAACCCCTCCACCGACCGCTACAACAAGAAGAAGGAAGCGATCCTCGCGGCAGCGGCCGGCATCCTGAACCGGCGCGGGGTGCGCGGCATGACGCTGGCCGACGTGGCGGCGAGCGTCGACCTGATCACCACCTCGGTCACCTATTACTTCAAGAAGAAGGAAGACCTCGCGGTCGCCTGCTACCTGCGTGGGATCGAGCGGTTCGAAGCGCTGATCTCGGTCGCGCTGCAGGACGCGGACCCGCCGGCGCGGCTGCTGAAATTCCTCGGCCTCTATCTCGACCTGCACCGCCGCATCCGCGAGGGCGAAGAGGCGCCGATCGCGGTGTTCAACGACATCCGCGCGCTCAAGGAGCCGCACCTGGCGATCGTCGGCAAGGCCTATGGCCAGTTCTTCCGCAAGGTGCGCGCGCTGTTCAAGGCGCCGGGCTACGAATGGCTCGACCGGCGGATGTCGACGGCGCGCACGCATATGCTTCTGGAGCAGCTCTACTGGTCGGTGACCTGGTTGCCGCGCCACGACCTCGACGATTACGGGCGGGTGCGCGACCGGATGTTCGACATCCTGGCGCATGGCGTGGCACCCGACGGCGCGGCGTGGCGGCCGACACACCTGCCCGAGCTGCCGCCGCCGCACGATGCGCAGGAGAGCCAGCGCGAGACCTTCCTCACCGCCGCGACGCGGCTGATCAACCAGCGCGGCTATCGCGGCGCCTCGGTCGAGAAGATCTCCGAGCAGCTCAACGTCACCAAGGGCTCTTTCTATCATCACAACGACGCCAAGGACGCGCTGGTGGTCGAATGCTTCGAGCGCACCTTCGAGGCGATGCGGCGGGTGCAATCGGCGGCACTGGGCGAGAGCGGGGATTACTGGCAGAAGATCTCGTCGGCCGCCGCGACGCTGGTCGAATTCCAGCTCTCGGATCGCGGGCCGCTGCTGCGCTCCTCGGCGCTCAGCGCCCTGCCCGAGCCGATGCGCCTCGCCATGGTCGAGCGCGCCAACCGCGTGTCGGAGCGTTTCGCGGCGATGATCTCCGACGGCGTGGCGGAAGGCTCGATCCGCCCGGTCGATCCCTATATCGCGGCGCAGATGCTCAACGCGACGCTGAACGCCGCGTCCGACCTGCCCTTCACGATCCCCGATGTCGCGGCGTTCGACGCGCCGGCGCTGTATGCCAAGCCGATGCTGATGGGCGTGTTCAGCCGATAACGCCCGTCGTTCAGCCTGCCGTCCCGGAGGCCGGCCACGTCGCGCCCATGAGCGCGGATGCCAGCCAACTGGCGGCAATGTCGGATCGCGAATCCGAACGCCACGACATGCGGGCGACGCGGCCATTTCCAGTTTCAATACGATGCTCTCGCAAAATGGTCGCCGAACGGATAGGGCCCATCGTGCTCAAGGACAACCGGCGCCTCTGGATCGACCTCATGACAACGTCGCCGGAAGGCGATGCGGGAGTGTCGCAAATTTCGTCCATCGGCCTCTATCCCATGGACCCGAGTGACGCGGATTCGATCGCCACGATCAAAGCCATTCTCGGCACCAACCCTGCCAAAAACGGGGGTTGCTCGATTCTCCTGAGCAAGAGTTTTGGCGATTTCGAAGACGTGAAAGCGCTCAAGCCGAGTTGAGCGCCAACCGGGTCGGGGCGTTTCGCGGCGACGATGGAGGAGAGCAGCAGCCCCCATGCAGATGCGGGCGGCGATGACGAGCCGGACGCAAGGCTGAGCCGCGCCTCGCCCGCGAAGCGCGGAAGGATGTCAGTCCTCGAACGTCTTCGACCGCTGCCGTTTCGTCCGTGCGTCGCGCTTCTTGGAGTCGATGCGGCGCTCCTTGGCCGCCTTCGACGGCCTGGTCGGCTTGCGTTTCTTCGGCACATGGGTCGCGGCGCGGACCAACTCGGCCAGCTTCATGCGCGCGGTCTCGCGGTTGCGGACCTGGTCGCGGCTTTCGCGCGCGGTGACGATCAGCACGCCGTCCTTGCTCAGGCGATGGCCGCCCAGGCGCAGCAGGCGCACTCGCACGTCGTCGGGCAGGCTCGGGCTGTGCAACACGTCGAAGCGCAGCTGCACCGCGCTTGCCACCTTGTTGACGTTCTGCCCGCCCGCGCCGGAGGACAGGATGAAGCTCTCATCGAGTTCGCGCTCGGGGATGAAAATTGACGTGGTGACTTTCAAGTCCATGATTTGCACGCGGAGACGCGGCGACAGTATACGCCTCCGCGCTCTCCGCGTCTCCGCGTGATTCACCTCTTGTGCTTCGCGATGTGTTCGAACAGCGAGGCGACGACGCCGAAATCGATCTTGGCTAGGTTCTTGTAGCGGATGCAGCCCTTGCCGCAGTCGATGCCCGCAAGTTCCGCCTTGTGCGCCGCGATCGCGATTTACAGCGTGAGCTTATTTGTCAATTCGCAATTCATATTTATCCGCCGATCTAACTGCCCTGACGACCGAGACGCTCCCGTCCAACTCAGTTGCCAAATCGCGGACTATCTTGTGCGTCTCTATAGACGCTTCCGAGCCAACGATTATCGATTTGATCGAATTGGCAGGCAGGTCGAAAATGCCATTCCGTGTTTTGAGCGTCGCCGCAGAAAGCGCCGCTCCGATTTCTTCGGAAACGAGTCTGAACTCTCGTTCGTAGTTCCAATGGTGAGATTTTGCGACGAATGGCAAGAGCTCGTATCCATCAAAAAAATTGAACGTGGGATATTCCTTGCAATATTCAACTTTCATTGCGGCCCCGACGATTTCGTTGGACGCGTCAAATTCCAAACACACCCCTCGATGATGGTCAGCGTAGTGCCCCCACATAAGAGGACAGACCGGGTTCTCTGTAAGGCAGTAAACACGGTAGCGATTTTGCATTTGCGTCCACATTGACGTGGACAGCTTTTCGATTTCAGATTTCAATAGTGTTGGCGTTCCGAGAAGAGACTTTGCTGCCTTTCTTCTTTCTACGCGCGTCCGGTTAGGAAATCGCTTCTGATGCGCAGTCTTCAACTTTGCAATTAAATCTCTGCGCTCTCGATCTGTTCCAGGAACCGCGTACCACGGTCGGCAATCCCAAGGATCGTTGAAGTCAGCCGGATTTGAGAAATATATCTGATTTTCTTGGAGAATCGATCGGAGGCGCACCTCGTTGAAGGCCTGATAATGATAGAGGCGCGAAATCCCCATACACTGAGCGTCAGGAGGCAAGAAGCCATCTTTGGATTTCACGCTCTTACCACCCTCACCCCGCAAAAATCTTCTTCAGCTCGGTCTTCAGGATCTTGCCGTTGGCGTTGCGCGGCAGGGTCTCGGGCCAGAACACCACCTTCACCGGCACCTTGAACGCGGCGAGCTTGCCGGCCACGAACTGGCGCAGCTCCTCCTCCGTGGTGTGCATGCCGGGCTTGAGATGCACCACGGCGCCCGGCTCCTCGCCCAGCGTCTTGTGCGGCACCGCGACCAGCGCCGCGTCCATCACCGCGGGATGGTCGTAGAGGACGTTCTCGACCTCGATGCAGTAGATGTTCTCGCCGCCGCGGATCAGCATGTCCTTGGCGCGGTCGATGATGAAGCAGAAGCCTTCCTCGTCCATCCGCGCCAGGTCGCCGGTCTTCACCCAGCCGTCGACGAAGGTCGCGGCGGTCGCCTCCGGCTTGTTCCAGTAGCATTTGACGATGTTCGGGCCCCGCGCCCAGAGTTCGCCGACCTCGCCGCGCGGCAGCTCGCGCGCGCCTTCAAGGTCCATGATCTTGATCTCGCAGGCGCCGACGGCGGGACCGCAGGAATTGGGGCGGTTCTCGTAATCCTCGCCCGAATGGGTGGTGCAGGTCGCCGAGGTCTCGGTCATGCCCCAGCCATTGCCCGGCGCGGAGTTCGGCCAGATTTCCTTGATCTGGCGCACCAGCTCGGGCGCCGAGGGCGCGCCGCCATACGCCATCGATTCCAGCGAGGACAGGTCGTATTTGTGCCGGTTGGGATGCTCCAGGATCTGCCAGGCGATGGTGGGCACGCCGCCGGCGCCGTTGATCTTCTCCTTCTCGATCAGGGCCATCGCCTTCTCGGCTTCGAATTTGCGCATCAGGACGATCTTGCCGCCGCTGACCACGGTCGGCCCCATCACCGCGAAGCAGCCCGTGGCGTGGAAGAACGGCACGCTGAGCAGCGTCGAGCGCTGCGGCGCATCCAGCGGGTTCTCCACCACCGGCACCGGCTCGCCGCGGCGCAGGAAGTTGCGCGCCGCCGAAAAGCCGGCGGCAGCGATGTTCGAGGTCATGTTGCGCTGGGTGCCGAGCGCGCCCTTGGGCCGCCCCGTCGTGCCGGAGGTATAGAGGATCGTCGCGTCGTCCTCGGGGCCGAGCTCGACCGCCGGCATCTCGCCGGGCGGCAGTGTGCCCCAGTCGTTCACCTTGCCGATCACATCCTCCAGCGGATGCACGATGGGGCTGGGCATCTCGTCGGAATAGCGGCTGACGTAGATCTTCGCGAGGTCGGGGCAATTGACCAGATGCTCGGCGATGCGTTCCAGCCGCTCGGCGTCGACGAACGCGATCTTGGTGCCGGAATCGACCAGGCCGTATTCCAGCTCCGGCCCCGTCCACCAGGCGTTGAGCGGCGTGACGATCGCGCCCAGCAGTTCGGCGGCATAGAACGCCACCGGCCATTCGGGCAGGTTGCGCATGATGATGGCGATGCGGTCGCCCTTCTTGACGCCATCCTTCTGCAGCTGCGCCGCGAGCGCCAGCGTGGCGCGGGCGAAGCCCTCATAGGTGCAGCGGTCGTCCTCGTAGACGAGGAATTCGCGATCGCCATACATCCGGCCGGCGAGGAAGACCTCGCGGTTGGTCGGCGGCGCGTTCTTCCACACCTTGGTGGGGATGCCGCGGATGATCTCCATCGCGGTCTCGAAGCGCGTACCGGGCGCAGTCAGAAGGGCATGCGCCTCGGCAAGGGACATGGCGGGCCAGCCGGCGGGAAGAGTCATGGGCGTTTCCTGGTGCTTTGATAGCGGTTGGCCGATTATTGGCACGCGCAAAGCATTCGGGAAAGGCGGCGCGGAGCCCCTAGCGCGGCAGGCGGCGGGCTTCGCGGAAGGTGATCAGCCGGTTCTGGCAATCGTCCCACAGCGCCAGGCGGGCGCAGCGCAGGCTCTGCAGCAGCGAGACGCGCGAGACATCGGCCAGGCGGATCTGCTCGCGGATCACCTGCGGCAGCCGGTAATAGGGAATGCGCGCATAGAGATGATGAACGTGGTGGATGCCGATATTGGCGGTGAACCAGCGCAGCACATGCGGCAGCACGTAATAGGAGCTGCCGCGCAGCGCCGCCTCGTGCACGTTCCAGGCGCCGTTCTCCGCCCACACCGTGTCTTCGAACTGGTGCTGGATGAAGAACAGCCAGATGCCGATGGTGCCGGCGATCAGCGTGATCGGGACCTGGGTCAGCAGGAAGGTCTTCACGCCGACGAGATACATCATGCCGGCGACGACCGCGGCGATGCCCAGATTGGTCGCCATCGGGCTGACCCAGCCGCGCCAATGAGCGATGGTCGGTCCCAGCGGGAAGCGGTGCCGCACGCCGAACAGGTAGACCGGTCCCAGGCCGAACAGCACCAGCGGGTTGCGATAGAGGCGGTAGCCCAGCCGGCCGACGCCCGACAGGGCGCGGTATTCGCGCACCGTCAGGGTCTGCAGGTCGCCGACGCCGCGCTTGTCGAGATTGCCCGAGGTGCCGTGATGGATCGCATGCGCCCGCTTCCAGGCGTCATAGGGCGTGAGCGTCAGCACGCCGATGATCCGCCCGACCCAGTCATTCGTCGCGCGGTAGCGGAAGAAGGAACCGTGGCCGCAATCGTGCTGGATCATGAACAGCCGCACCAGGAAGGCACCGGCAGGAAGGGTCAGCAGCACGGAAGCCCACCAGAAGCCGAATTCCCACGCCGCCCAGATCAGCAGCCACAGCGCCAGGAAGGGCACCGCGGTGACGACCAGCTCGAAGCTGCTGCGGATCGGCGACGGATTGCGGTAGCGGCTGAGAATGCCGATCCAATCCGACGCCGGAGCTTCGGCGGCGGCAGTCTCTGAATGGGACAATGGGTCAGCCCTGTGCGGTACGCGGCGCGCACTCCATACTCCAATTCGGGCGAAAAGGGGTACGGAATCGACGAAACGCATCGCGTTAATTCGCCGGCCTGGGCCTCGAAATCACAGCGCGTCGATGCTCTGCGCCCGGTTGGCCCATTCTTCCTTCAGTTCCGCCACCAGGTCGGGGTGCTTCTCGCGGGCGCGCTCGCGGACTTTGGGCAGGTGATAGGAGGGGAACAGGTCGTTGTCGGGGCTGAACTGCTTGAGGAGCTGCTTGGCGACCGTCACCTTGTGGACCTCGGTGGGTCCGTCGGCGATGCCCATCACGAAGGACGAGGTCACCATGCCCATGAACGGCATCTCGTTGGAGACGCCGAGCGCGCCGTGCAGGTGCAGCGCGGCGGCCGCGATGTCGTGATAGACCTTGGGCATCGCGACCTTCACCGCGGCGATGTCCTTGCGCACCTTCTTGTAGTCCTTGTGCTTGTCGATCAGCCAGGCGACGTGCAGCACCATCAGGCGGAACTGGGTGAGCTGGATGTAGCTGTCGGCGATCTGCTCCTGCACCATCTGGTAGTCGCCGAGCCGGCCGTCGCGCGTGCTGCGCGATACGGCGCGCTGGCACATCAGGTCGAGCGCTTTCTGGCACTGGCCGACGGTGCGCATCGCGTGGTGCACGCGGCCGCCGCCCAGCCGGACCTGGCCGAGCTCGAACGCGTGCCCTCGCGGGCCCAGCATCGCGTCGAAGGGGACGTGCACGTCCTTGTACTGCACATATCCCTCATTGCCGTGCTGCATGGTGCCGACGCCGACATTGCGCAGGATCTTCACGCCGGGCGTGTTCTTCGGGACCAGGAACATCGACATGCGCTTGTAGGGATCCTTGTGCTCCGGATCGGTCACCGCATAGACCACCAGCACTTCGGCATTGCGCGCGCCGGTCGAGAACCACTTCTCGCCGTTGATCACCCATTCGTTGCCCTTCAGCTCCGCCGTGGTCTTGAAATAGAGCGGGTCGGAGCCGCCGGTCGGCTCGCTCATCGAGAAGGCCGAGGTGATCTCGTTGTTGAGCAGCGGCCAGAGATATTTCTCCTTCTGCTCCGGCGTGCCGTAATGGGCGATGATCTCGGCATTGCCGGTGTCGGGCGCCTGGCAGCCGAACACGACGGGTGCGAGGCCGACGCGGCCGAGCTTCTCGTTGAGCAGCGCGAGCTTGACTTGGCCATAGCCCTGGCCGCCGAGATCGGGCGTCAGGTGGCAGGCCCACAGGCCCTGCTCCTTCACCTTGGCCTGCAGCGGCCGGATCGCCTTCTGGTAGGTCTTCGACTTCACCCCGCCCAGGCCGACGCCGATATGGGTGAGCGGCTCGACCTCGGTCTCGACGAACACTTCCACCCAGTCCAGCTTCTTCTGGTATTCCGGATCGGTCTCGAAGTCCCAGGCCATCGGCGCGCTCCCGTTTGTCTTTGCCGCAGTATCCCGCCGCGCCGGACCTGCCGCAACGGAAAAGATACCGGTTTTTCGAAAAATGGCGGCGGGCGCCGCGATTGTCGCGGCGGACGGGGCGCGCCAATCTTGTCATCCCCGGCCGAACGCCGCGCAGCGGCGTGAGGGGAAGGGGACCCAGGCGGGAACACCGTGACGGTCGCGGGTACCTGGGTCCCCTTCCCTTCGCACTCGCTGTCGCTCGCGCTCAGCCGGGGATGACAAGCGGGGTGCGATGCGGTCAAGCTGTGCTCAGCGACAACAGGGAGAGAGAACACATGGCCAAGCCGGAAAGCGTGGGGATGTCGTCGGCGCGTCTGAGGACGCTCGATAAGGTGATGAAGGAGCGTTACGTCGATTCGGGTCTTCTGCCCGGCATCCAGACGCAAATCTGGCGGCGCGGCGAGCTGGCGCACAATTCCTTCGCCGGTTCGATGGACCTGGAACGCAACAAGCCGTGGCGCGAAGACGCCATCGTGCGCATCTATTCGATGACCAAGCCGATCACCGCCGTGGCGCTGATGATGCTGGCGGAGGAAGGCGCGATCGGCCTCGACGACGCGGTCGCGACGCACATCCCCTCGTGGAAGAACCTGCGCGTCTATGCCAGCGGCATGCCGAGCCTGGTCGCCGATACGTCGGGCCAGTTCATCACGCTGCCCTGCGAACGTCCGATGAAGGTGCTGGACCTCGTCACCCACACCTCGGGCCTGACCTACGGCTTCATGTCACGCACGTCGATCGACGCGGAATATCGCCGCCAGAAGGTCGGCGACTTCCAGACGCCGGGCGGGCTCGATGCCTTCATCGAGCAACTCGCGAAGATCCCGCTCGACTTCTCGCCGGGCACGCAGTGGAACTATTCGGTATCGATCGACGTGATGGGCTATCTCGTCCAGAAGCTGTCGGGCCAGACCTTCGGCGAATTCCTCCGCACAAGGCTGTTCGAGCCGCTGAAGATGCACGACACATCGTTCAGCATTCCGCCCGGCAAGCTCGACCGCTTCGCGTCCTGCTACATGCCCAAGGCGGGCGGCGGGCTGCGCCTGCAGGACGATGCGGGCAAGTCGACCTATGCCGAGCCGCCGAAGCTGGAATCGGGCGGCGGCGGCCTGGTCTCCACCGCGGCCGACTACATGCGGTTCTGCCGCATGATGCTGGGCGGCGGCACGCTGGACGGGGTGCAGATCCTCTCGCCCAAGACGGTGGCGCTGTTCGGGATGAACTTCCTGCCGGGCGGCAAGCTCTTGAGCGACCTGTCGGCGGCGGTGACCTTCAGCGAGGCGGGCTATAACGGCGTCGGCTTCTCCATCGGCTGCGGCGTGAGCATGGGGCCGGAGCTGACGCGCCTGCCGGGCACGCCGGGCGAGTTCTTCTGGGGCGGCGCGGCCTCGACCGCGTTCTGGATCGATCCGAAGGAAGACCTCGCCGTGGTGTTCATGACCCAGGTGATGGGCACCGATGCGCGCCTGACCCTGCGCCGCGACCTGCGCACCCTGGCCTATTCGGCGATGACGGAGAGCAATCTCTGATCCTTGACCGGGTCGGACCATCTGCTAAGACCGGACGGACGCCGTAAAACGGCGCCCGTTCGATCAAGGTTGCCCCGGAAATGCCCGCCAAAAAGCCGCTGGTCATCGTCACGCGCAAATTGCCCGACGCGATCGAGACGCGCATGCGCGAGCTGTTCGACGCCAAGCTGAATCTCGACGACAAGCCGATGAGCCAGGCCGAACTGATCGAGGCGGTGCAGAAGGCCGACGTGCTGGTGCCCACCGTCACCGACCGGATCGACTCCAAGGTCATCGTGCGGGCCGGCCCCAACCTCAAGCTGATCGCCAATTTCGGCACCGGCGTCGACAACATCGACGTCAAGACCGCGCTCGACAAGGGCATCGCGGTGACCAACACGCCCGGTGTCCTGACCGAGGACACCGCCGACATGACGATGGCGCTGATCCTCGCGGTGCCGCGCCGCCTGGTCGAGGGCGTCAAGGAGCTGGAGGACGAGCACTTCAAGGGCTGGTCGCCGAGCTGGATGCTGGGGCATCGCATCTTCGGCAAGCGGCTGGGCATCGTCGGCATGGGGCGCATCGGCCAGGCGGTGGCGCGGCGCGCCAAGGCGTTCGGCCTGCAGATCCACTACCACAACCGAAAGCCGGTGCATCCCGACATCGAGCACGAGCTCGAGGCGACCTATTGGGAAAGCCTCGACCAGATGCTGGCGCGGATGGACATCGTGAGCGTCAACTGCCCGCACACGCCGGCGACCTATCACCTCCTGAGCGCGCGGCGCCTCAAGCTGATGAAGCCGAGCGCCTATATCGTCAACACCGCGCGCGGCGAGGTGATCGACGAGAACACGCTGGCGCGCATGCTGGAGGCCGGGCAGCTGTCCGGCGCGGGGCTCGACGTGTTCGAGCACGAGCCGGCAGTGAACCCCAAGCTGCTGAAGCTCAAGAACGTCGTGCTGCTGCCGCATATGGGCTCGGCGACGATCGAGGGCCGCATCGACATGGGCGAGAAGGTGATCATCAACATCAAGACCTTCGCGGATGGGCACAAGCCGCCGGATAGGGTGATTCCGGCGATGCTGTAGGGCGACGTTAGCGAGGCAAATATTAGTCTAATAAGCGCGGCACCACCGTAAGGAACCGCCTCTCTACTTGTCCAAAATCATCTGACTTTCTATGCGCCACAGTTGACAATGAGACATTGGCGGTCTCGCCCTTGTTTCTCACGACTCCGCAAACGCATCCAGCATCTTCGCGGCGCGCACCAACTGGGCCTCGTTCAATCGCGACATCCAGTTGGACCGCGCGCATCGCCGCGGCGAGACCGGGGAATATTGGGTGTTGCGGCGTGTGAAGGACGCAATCGGCATAGGCGAAGCGCCGGATCGGGCGGCGCGGTGAACACGCATGTCGTCAAGGACGTGGAAATGGTCACGCGTTTCTTGCCGGTCCAGTGGCACGCACGAACGCCGGACGGCCGTCCGGTGTACATCCGCTTAAGCACGGCATGCTGTCGGTCAATGTCGGACCGGTTGGCGGCTCGATGGACGACGCATCTTCCATGCCCGATTGGTACAGCGAACAGGTCGCGGATGACGATGACGACGTCGGGATCGAGGATGTTTGCCGGCTGACCGGGCTTTCAGTTGTGCCTTGGCGTCGAAACCGTGACGGTGTTTGCCGCCTGGGTCCCCTTCCCTCGCATCGCGCTGCGCGCGCGATGCTCGCCGGGGATGACAAGCAGTGTGCGTGCGGAGGCGCACGCCGCCCTACTTCAACTCCGCCTCGAACAATTCCACCAGCTTTCCAAACGCCCGGTCCGCCTGCGCCTCGTTGTAGGCACCCACGTGTCCCGGCACGCACCAGCCGTGCAGGGCGCCTTCGTAGGTTTCGCTTTCGCTGCGGCCGGGCCAGGCGGCGAGGGCCGCTTCCAGCTTCGCGATCGCCTCGGCCGGCATCGAGCGGTCCTGCACCGCATGGCCGAAATAAAGCCGGGCCCGGATCTGCGGCAGGAGGAGATGCGGGCTGTCGGGTTGATCCGTGTACAGACCACCACCATGGAACGAGGCGGCCGCCGCGATCCTGTCGGGCGCCGCGGCGGCGCTACGCACCGCCATCGCGCCGGTGAAGCAATAGCCCACGACGCCGACTTTGCTGCCGCTCACGAAGGGCTGGGCCAACAGTTCGTCGGCATAGGCGGCGCCGTCGGGGCCCATCTTGGCGTTGGGCAGGGCGGCGCGCAGCGCGCCCATGCGCTGCATCGTCTTCTCCTCGCCGAATTTCGGCACGAAATCGAGCACCGGCAATTCGCTGCCGCGATAGAAGACGTTGGGCAGCAGCACGGCATAGCCCTCGTCCGCCAGGCGCTGCGCCATCTGGTGATAGGCCGGGCGGATACCCATGATGTCGGTGAGATAGACCACGCCCGGCCACGGCCCGGTGCCGTGCGCAGGGGTGAAGAGGAACGCCTCGACGGCGCCGTCGGGCGTGGCGAAATCGTGCTGGGTCTCGGGCATGGGGCGTTCCGGTGTTTCTTTCAATCTCGCAAAGCTGTCATCCCCGGCTGAGCGTTGCGTCAGCAACGCGAAGGGAAGGGGACCCAGGTCTGAAAGACCGATAGATCTTTGCCGCCTGGGTCCCCTTCCCCTCACGCCGCTCCGCGGCGTTCGGCCGGGGATGACAGCTTTGTTTACTTAAAGAGAGTAGCGCGATTTTCCGGGCCGTGAAGCGTGCCGCGACAAGCTCGCACGATGGCTTTTGCGTCGCTTACGGCATCTCGTAGATCACCGCGTTCCAGTAGCGGACGCGATGCGCGCCCGATTTGCGGAAGCCGCGGCGGCGCAGCTCCCGGCCGATCATCAGGTTGAAATAGCCATGCGCCACCAGCGCGGTCGCGCCCTCCGCCGCGGCGCGCTTCATCAGGATGTCGGCCGCTTCGGCGGCGCGGTGCTTGGCCTTGCGGTAGTTCTCGATCTCGGGGTGATAGCCGGCATGCCACAGGATGCGCGCCATCACCGCCCAGGCGGGCACCTTGAGCCGCAGCAGCGGGATGCGCGGGCTGGCCAGCGGCGCCTCGGCGAAGAGCGGGTCGGCGATCAGCTCGGCATTGGGCGCCAGCGCCTTGGCGCTGCCGGTCGAGCGCGGCCGGTCCGAGGTGTAGACGGCGGCCAGTTCCTTCACCAGATCCTGCAGCTCCTCCGGCGGCGCACTCGAGGGGTCGAGGCCGGCGGCCTCGTACTCGTCGATATAGTCGCGGAAGCCGTGATGCGAGGTGCGCGGGTTGGTCGAGATCGCCGGGCGGCCATGGCGGATCAGCACGATGCGCATCGGCGCCTCGGCATGCGCATGACGGCGCAGGCGGCGGACGGGCGTCGGGTCGGCGGCGACGGTGCTGATGGCGGCTCCTTGGCGAGCGCGGGGCCCGGGCTGTATACGATCCGCCCATAATCAAGCATCGCAACATGACGGGGAAGAGGCAGATGGAACACGGCGATCTCGCGGGCAAGGTAGCAATTGTCACAGGCTCGGCCTCCGGTATCGGGGCGGCGGTGGCGGAAGGGCTGGCGCGGCGCGGCGCCCATGTCGTGATCAACTATGCCCGCAGCGCCGCCGAGGCGGAGCAGACCGCCGCCGGCCTCGCCAGGTTCGGAACGGAAACGCGCATCGTGCAGGGCGACGTGGCCTCGGACGAGGCTTGTATCAAGCTGGCGCAGGCCGCGCTGGAGGCGTGGGGCCGGATCGACATCCTGGTCAACAATGCGGGCACCACGAAATTCGTCGACCATGCCGATCTCGACGGCCTCACTGCCGAAGACTTCACCCAGCTCTATGCCGTGAATGTGGTGGGGCCGTTCCAGATGATCCGCGCCTGCCTGGCGCCGCTGCGCGCCAGCGGCATCGGCTCGGTCGTCAACGTCTCGTCGATCGCTGGCGTCGCGGGGATCGGCTCCTCGGTCGCCTATGCGGCGTCGAAGGGCGCGCTCAACACCATGACCTATTCGCTGGCGCGCGCGCTGGCGCCGCAGGTGCGGGTGAACGCGGTGTGCCCGGGCTTCGTAGACACCAACTGGTTCGCCAAGCAGTTCGGCAAGGAGCGGGCCGAACGCATCGCGGAAGCCGAGGGCAAGCGCAACCCGCTGCAGAAGGTGGCGGACGGGGCGGAGATCGCCAAGACGATCCTGTTCTTCGCCGGCCCCGAGTCGGGGAACATCACCGGCGAGACCCTGCTGACCGATGGCGGCATCCATCTGGGATTTGCGGGCGCGCGCCGTTAAGGCAACTTAATTTTCGCCCAATCAGGCGGCGGTTTGCACAACCTTCATGCAACTATGTGTTGCGCCGCAACAACGCTGATGGCGAATTGGTCCTATTCCGCACGAAACGTGCGTACAACGAGGTATTTCGTATTGAATTTATACGCGCCGGTCACAAAAGTCGGTCCCGGCGCGGCGTGTGCTGTTGCGTGCGCGAAATGCCGCTAACAAGAGGGCTGACTATGAAGAATCTCGGAATGAAACTGATGCTTGGCGCGGCGAGCCTCGCCGGCGTGATGGCGTCGACCGGCGCGGCCTATGCCGACGACGATTGGGGCACGGTCTCCGCCTATGTGGACGTCACGAGCGATTACCGCTTCCGCGGCATCAGCCAGAACGCCGGTGGATTTGCGCCGCAGGCCTCGATCAACTGGAGCGGCCCGGACGGCTTCTATGTCGGCACCTGGATCTCGAAGACCAACTGGATCGGCGCGCCGATCATCGGCGGCACCCCGTCCTATGAGCTCGACCTCTATGGCGGCAAGCATTTCGACCTCGGCGGCACCGACCTGAACGTCGAGGCCTATTACTACGCCTATCCCGATGCCAATTCGGCGTTCCTCGGACCGAAGAAGGCCAGCTATTTCGAAGGCATCTTCCAGCTGTCGCACAGCTTCGGCAACCTGGCGCTCACCGCAACCGGCGCGGTTTCGCCCGAGTTCAGCCTGGGCGGCGGCACCGGCGGCTATATCGAGGGCACGGCGTCCTATCCGCTGCTCGACTGGCTCTCGATCAGCGGCAATGTCGGCCATCAGTGGGTCGACGCGGCGCCGACCGACTACACCCATTTCGACCTCGGCCTGACGGCGACCTACCGCCACTGGTCGCTGGACGTCCGCGCCAACGGCACGGATCTGAGCGGCTCGGCCTGCCGCAACTTCTACATGCCGTCGGCCAATTTCAACTCCGGCATCTGCACCACCGGCGTTGTGGCGACGCTCACCTACAACATCCCGGACGTCCTCAATCCGTGATCGCGTAGACCTGGAATAGGGGAAGCCCGCGCGCCGAAAGGCCCGCGGGCTTTTTCTTTTCGGGCGAGCCGGCTATTGGCCCGGTTTCTTCGCGAAGACGGCGCGCAGCTTGTTGTCCTGCATGAGCGATGAGAAGCCGGTGATCGTGTCCAGGCCGAGGCCGCGCGGAAAGCCGGTCTCCGAATCGGGCTCGATCGCCGCGTAAGCGGTGCTGGTGATCTTCTCCCACTTGCCGGCGGGCTTCTTGATCTCGAGCTGCACCACCGTGCCCTTCAGCACCAGGCGGACGATGGCTTCCGACGGCTTCGAGGGCTTGGTCAGGCTCAGGAAGCCGCCGATCTCGGTCCAGCCATTGGCGAGCGCCCAGGCGCGCAATTCTTCCTTGGTCACGCCGCACCCACCGCCTTCAGCGCCCGCTTCAGCGCGTTCATGTCGAAGGGCTTGGTCAGGGCGATCACGCCCTCCGGCATGCCGCCCGCGCCGCTTTCGGTCGAATAGCCGCTGGCGATGATCACCTTGAGCTCCGGCCGCAGCCGCAGCGCCTCCTCGACCAGCTGGCGGCCGTTCATGCCGGGCAGGCCGAGATCGGTCAAAAGGACGTCGATCGCCGGATCGTTCTGCAGCAGCGCCAGCGCCTCCGCCCCATCGCCGGCCTCGACCGTGTCGAAGCCGATCTCCTGTGTCATGTCGACCGTCGTCATGCGGATCAGCGCGACATCTTCCACCACCAGCACCTTGCGGCGCCCGGCGGGCAAGGCGCCCGCGTCGACCTGCACGATCGGCGGCGGCGCGATCGGCGGCGGCGTGCCGTCGAGCAGGCTGCGCAGCTTCCGCGCCAGGTCGTCCTTGCGATAGGGCTTGCTCAAAAGGAACGCATCGTCGTCGAGCCGGCCATTGTGGACGATCGCGTTCTGCGTGTAGCCCGAGGTGTAGAGCACTTTCAGCCCCGGCCGCAGTTCCTGGGCGCGTCGGGCGAAGTCGCGGGTGTTCATCGACCCGGGCATCACCACGTCGGTGAACAGAAGATCGATCCGCGCGCCGCTGGAGATCACCGCGAGCCCCTGCTCGGCGCTCTCCGCCTTCAGCACGCTGTAGCCGAGGTCGCCGAGGATATCGACCACCGCGGCGCGCACCCCGGCGTCGTCCTCCACCACCAGGATCGTCTCGTTGCCGCCCTCGGCGGCGAGCGTCGCGACCGGATCGAGGCCTTCCTGCGGCTTGCGGGTGCGCGGCAGATAGATCTTCACCGTCGTGCCCTGTCCGGGCTCGCTATAGACCTTCACATGGCCGCCGGACTGCTTCACGAAGCCGTAGACCTGGCTGAGGCCGAGCCCCGTGCCCTTGCCTTCCGGCTTGGTGGTGAAGAAGGGATCGAAGACGCGCGCCACGACTTCCGGCGGCATGCCGGTGCCGGTATCGCTGACGCCCAGCATCACATACTGGCCAGCCGTCACCTCCGCGTGCTGCGCCGCATAGGTGTCGTCGAGATAGGCATTGGCGAGCTCGATGGTGAGCTTGCCGCCCTCCGGCATCGCGTCGCGCGCGTTGATCGCGAGGTTGAGGACCGCGTTCTCCACCTGGCTGGGATCGACCAGCGTGTTCCACAGCCCGCCCGAGACGATCGACTCCACCTCGATGCGCTCGCCCAGCGTCCGGCGGAGCAGGTCGGTCATGTCGTGCAGCAGCCGTCCCAGATTGGTCGAGCGCGGATCGAGCGCCTGGCGCCGCGCGAAGGCCAGGAGCTGGCCGGTGAGGCGCGAGCCGCGCTCCACGGCGGAGATCGCGTTCTGCAGCCGCTCGGCGGTCTTCGGATTGGCGCGCGCGTCGGCGACGGCGAGGTCCAGATTGGCGCTGATGATCTGCAGCAGGTTGTTGAAGTCGTGCGCCACGCCGCCGGTCAGGTGGCCGACCGCCTCCATCTTCTGCGCCTGGCGCAGCGTCGCCTCGGCGCGGACGCGGGCGCTGACATCGGCGGCGGCGACCAGGAAGCCGGTGCCCGGCACGCTGGCGCGGTAGACGTCCAGATCCCGTTCGGCCCGGGCGAAGCGCTCATAGCGGCTCTCGCCGGCCGGCGTGATCGCGACCTCGCCGAAGCCGCGGCGCGACCGCCCGGCGTCGAAGTTCTTGAAGGCGTCGAGCGTCGCGCCGATCGCGGCGAGGCGTTCGGGAAAATCCATCAAGCGGAAGAAGACGTTGTTGAAGGCCGCGACGCGGTCCTTCTCGTCGAACACCAGGATGCCGTCGCGGATATTGTCGAGCGTCGCCTGGAGGATGGCGGCCTGGCGGCGGCGGATCGCTTCGCTGACCGCGAGGCGCGCATTGTTGCGCACCAGCAGGCCGGCGGCGCCCAGCAGGACGATCAGGGCGAGGATGACCGCCAGCACCGCGCTGGTGATCTCCGAGCGCTCGACGGCGCGGCGGCTCGCGACGCGCTGGACCAGGAGACGCCGCTCCTCGTCCATGCCCGCGCCGACCACCAGGCGCAGCGTGTCCATCACGGCCTTGCCCTGTTCGAGCAAGGACATCAGGGGCTCCGGCACCGGCGTCGCCAGCGCGCCGGCGGCGATGCCCTTGTCGAGAATCTTGAGGCGGCCTTCCATCAGGCCGCGGAGCGCCACGGCGCGTTTCTGCTGCACGGGATTGTCTCGCGTCAGCGTGGTGAAGGTGCCCAGGTCGCGGTCGATACGCGCCTCGGCCGCGCGATAGGGCGTCAGGAAGCTCTGCTTGTGCGTCAGCAGATAGCCGCGCTGGCCGGTCTCGGCGTCGGATGCGTCCGACAACAAGGCGTGCAGGGAGTCCATCACCTGATAGGTGTGGACGACCCAGGCCTGCTCGTCCCGCTCATCTCGGGCGAATGCGATGGCAAGATAAACCGCGCCGGCCAGCACCAGAAATAAAGGTACCGCTGCCAACAACAACCAACGATTGGCGGCCACTATTCCCCCGACCCCTGACAACCCGTCAGCAGAACGCGAGTTGGCCTGATCGGTTCCACTCATGGACATTCCAGCACGCAGATTTTGGGACGCCTTCACCGTACAGCCAGCGTCCCACACGGCAACGGCTGGAACGATAGTGATACCATCCGGAACGCGCACCGCAAACCGCGCGGAAAGTCCCCGCGTTATCGGCCGGCTTGTCGGCGCGCAAACTGCTCCAGCCCGCCCACGCTCCTTCGAAGCTATGGCGCGGCGACCATCCGCGGCTTTGCCGCGAATGGTCGGAGAGAGAGGATTCGAACCTCCGGCCCCTAGCTCCCGAAGCTAGTGCTCTACCAGGCTGAGCTACTCTCCGATTTCTGACGGGAGGCGGTCTTATATAGAGGCGTCCCCGGCCCCGCAACCGCCCGCCTCGGCCCAAACGGCCTCATATTGAACCGGTGTCCCACCCCGCCATTGCCCCGCTTGTCCGGACAACCCATCTTTTTCCGCCCAAGAGTGAAATGGGTCGCCCGTATGACGTGGGCCGTGACGGATTAGGGGAGCAATTCAACCGGAAACGATTCTAGGCTCCGGACGCGATGCGTAACCACAACCACTTTGTCATGCCCCCACGGAACCACATGCTTCGCGGGTCAACCCCGACATATATGGGGGATTGTCAGGTGTTGATAGCGCTATCATAGTCTTGAGGGGTCGCCGGCAAGCGCGACGGGGAGGAAGCCATGCATTCCACGGTTCATCAGACCGAAAACCTGCTGTTCAACATCCTGCTGCAGCTGATCGTGATGATCGCCGCGGCGCGCATCGGCAACCAGATCCTGCGCCGCTTCGGCCAGCCGGGCGTGATCGGCGAGATCGTGGCCGGCCTGCTGCTGGGACCCTCGCTGTTCGGTCATTTCTATCCGGCGGCCTCGCTGGCTCTGTTCGGCGCCAAGGCCTCGGCGCCGATCACGATCCTCAGCCAGATCGGACTGGTGCTCCTGATGTTCCAGATCGGCACCGATTTCGAGTTCGGCCACCTCACGCGGCGCAAGAACCGCAACGGCACGATCGGCATCGCGGCCGCCTCCGTCAGCATCCCCTTCGCGCTGGGCTTCTGCATCGGCCAGCTCTCGGGACCTTATCTGGCGCCCGCCATCGATCCGTTGACCTACAGCCTGTTCTTCGGCGTCGGCCTCGCCATCACCGCGGTCCCGATCCTGGGACGCATCTTGCGCGAGTTCGACCTGACCCGCACCGAGATCGGCGTCGTCGCCATCTCGGCCGCCGCGGTGAACGACGTCACGGGCTGGGTGCTGCTCGCCGGCATCTCGGCCTATGCATCGGCGAAATTCTCGGCCGGCGCGATCGGACTGCAGGTCGGCGGGATCGTCCTGCTGCTCGGCGTCGCGCTGTTCCTGCTCCGCCCGCTGGTCCGGCGCCTGCTGGCGTGGATGCCGGTGCGCGACGGGCAATTGCCGCCCAACCTGATGACGATCGTCGTCTGCCTGGTCTTCGCGATGGGCATCTGCACCTATTATCTCGGCATCTTCACGATCTTCGGCGGCTTCCTCGCCGGCCTGCTGTTCCACCAGGACAAGGCGTTCGTCGAGGCCTGGCGGGCGCAGATCGGCAAGTTCGTGCTGGTGTTCTTCCTGCCGATCTTCTTCACCTATACGGGCCTGCGCACCAATGTGCTCGGCCTTTCGAGCGCCAGCGACGCCGCGTGGCTGGCCGCGATCCTTTCCGCCGCGATCCTCGGCAAGGTCGTTCCGGTCTATGTTGCGAGCCGGATCTCCGGCTTCACGCCGCGCGAGTCGACCATCCTCGGCTCGCTGATGAACACCCGCGCCCTGATGGAGCTGATCGTGCTCAATATCGGCTTCGATCTCGGCTTCATCCCGCAGAAGGTGTTCACCATGCTGGTGATCATGGCGGTGGTCACGACGGTGATGACGGGGCCGCTGCTGCGCGTCCTGCTGCCGCGGGCGGGCTACGCCATCCCGGCCGGCGTCGAAGCCTGAGGCGCGGGAACCGCGCGTTGAAACGCCGGGCGACTTTGCCTATGGTCCCGCGCCTTCGGGAGCATTGGGGCGTCGCCAAGCGGTAAGGCACCGGATTTTGATTCCGGCATTCGAAGGTTCGATCCCTTCCGCCCCAGCCAGCCTACCCTGCTTCGCAGCCGGCTTACGCCATCACTTCCGCACCACGCGCCACACCGTGTTGCCGACGTCGTCTGCGACCAGCAACGCGCCGTCCTTGGCGATCACCACGCCGACCGGGCGGCCTTGGGCGCCGCCCTTGGCGTCGAGGAAGCCGGTCAGGACCTCCTGCGGCGGGCCACTCGGCTTGGCGCCCGCGAAGGGCACGAAGATCACGCGATAGCCGGCGCGCGGATTGCGATTCCACGAACCATGCTGGCCGATGAAGATGCCGTGCGCGTAAGTCTCGCCGAGCTTCGCCTTGTCGGAGAAGGTCAGGCCCAGCGACGCAGTGTGCGCGCCCAACGCGTAGTCGGGCGCGATCGCGCGCGCGACCGCCTCGGGATGCTGCGGCTGCATGCGGCTGTCGACATGCTGGCCGTAATAGGAATAGGGCCAGCCGTAGAACGCGCCGTCCTTCACGGAGGTCATGTAGTCGGGCACCAGGTCGCTGCCGATCTCGTCGCGCTCGTTCACCGTCACCCACAGCGTGTCCGTGCCCGGCAGGAAGTCCATGCCGTTGGGATTGCGGATGCCCGAGGCGAAGATGCGGTGCGCGCCGGTCTTGGGATCGACCTGCCAGATCGCGGCGCGGCCCGCCTCGGCGGCGATGCCGTTCTCGCCGACATTCGAATTGGATCCGACCGTGACGTAGAGCCTGGAGCCGTCGGGGCTCGCGATCACGTTCTTGGTCCAGTGATGGTTGATCGTCCCGGCGGGCAGGTCGACGAGCTTGGTGCCCTTGTCCGCGATCTGCGTCTCGCCGTCGCGATAGGGAAAGCGCAGCACCGCATCGGTGTCGGCGACATAGAGGTCGTGGCCCACCAGCGTCATGCCGAACGGCGAATTGAGACCGCTGATGAAGGTGAAGCGCTTGTCGGCGACGCCGTCGCCATCCGTGTCGCGCAGCAGGATGATGCGGTTGGGACTATCGGTCGCCGCGCCCGCACCACCCATGATGACGCCGGCCACAAAGCCGCGCACGCCCTTCATGTCGTCGGGCTTGGGCGGCGAATTGGTCTCCGCCAGCAGCACGTCGCCATTGGGCAGCACATAGAGCCAGCGCGGATGGCTGAGCTTGTCGGCGAAGGCCGCGACCGCCAAGCCCGCAGCCGCAACCGGCTTGACGCCGGCCGGCCAGCCGACGCCATTCGCCTGGTTGATGGTCGGGATCAGCGTCGGATGCGGCGCGGGAAGCGTGGGCCTGGGACCGTAGCCGGCCTCGGCCGGAAGGGTCGCCGTGTCGCCGCGGGTGAACCAGACCACAGCGCCGGCCGCGACGGCGACGATCAGGACGATCGCGATCCATTTCAAGGCGCGCATGGGAAATCTCCGGATTTTGGGGGCGGGCGCCCTGCCAGGAACGCCAGCTTACAGCATCGGTTCCGGGTTGCCGAACGGCGGGAGCCTGCTCAGGCCAGCGCGCGGGCGCGGGCGGCGGCGGCTTCCACCGCCTCGACGACCGCGCCGAACAGCGGCGCCGGCAGATCGTGGCCCATGCCGGGGACTTCGCGCAGCTCGGCGCCCGGGATTACCGCCGCGGTGTCGCGGCCGCCCTCGACCGGCACCAGCGGATCGTCGGTCCCGTGCAGCACGACGGTGGGCGCCGCGATGGTCTTCAGCGCCTCGCGCCGGTCGCCGCTCGCCAGGATCGCCGCCATCTGCCGGCTGAATCCCACCGGATAGGTCGAGCGGTTGAGATCGGCGATCACCTGGCGCTTGAGCGCGGCGGGGTCCGGCGGATAGCCAGGCGAGCCGGTGACGATCTGCGCCTTCACCGCATGCTCGACCATCGCCTTGAAGTCTTCGGGATCGGGCCGCGTCATCAGCACCGCCATCGCTTCGGGCTTGGCCGGCGGGACCGCGGGATTGCCGGTCGTCGACATGATCGAGGTGAGCGACAGCGTCTTGCCCGGATGCCGCGCCGCCACCATCTGCGCGATCATCCCGCCCATCGAGGCGCCGACGATATGGGCGCGGGCGATCCTGAGCGCGTCGAGCAGCCCCGCCGCGTCGTCCGCCATGTCGTCGAGCGTGTAGGCGACCTGCGGCGTCCGGCCGGCGGCGCGCGCCGCCAGCACCGCGGCGGGATCGCCCGGGCCGGCGGCATCGAACTTATGGCTGAGGCCGACATCGCGATTGTCGAAGGTCACCACCCGATAGCCCTTGGCGACGAATTGCTGGATCAGCGGCAGCGGCCAGCGCGTCATCTGCGCCCCCAGCCCCATGATCAGCAGCACCGTTTCGGCGCTCTCGGGACCATAAGAGACATATTCGAGCTGGATGCCGTTGGCGGCGATCTGCGGCATGGCGGAGGCCTCCCCTTTTATGTTCGCTGCGGCAATTCGAGCCGGGCGCGCGCCACCCGTCAAGCGGCGCGGCGGGCTATAGAGCGGGCGCAGCTTTTCGAGGCCCGCCATGCGCGAATTGTTCGTGATCTTCTCGACCGTCTTCCTCGCCGAGCTCGGCGACAAGACCCAGCTCGCAACCCTTTTGTTCGCGAGCGACAGCAAGGCCGAGGTGTCGCCCTTCGCGGTGTTCTGCGCCGCGGCGGGCGCCCTCGTGCTCTCGACCGCGATCGCGGTGGTGCTGGGCACGCTGGCCGAGCGCTACCTGACATTCATCCCGTTGAAGCTGATCGCCGGCCTGGGCTTCATCGCCATCGGCGCCTGGACCGTGGCGAGTCATTTCCGGGGGGCGTGAATTCTCGCCGCGACCCGTCAAAGCACCGCTGTCATCCCCGGCGAGCATTGCGCGCGCAGCGCGCGATGCGAGGGAAGGGGACCCAGGTCGCAACGCGAGCGCAGCCGGTCGAATACCGCATTCGACCGGCCAGACTCTCATAACCCGACCGCCTGGGTCCCCTTCCCTCGGCGTGCTGACGCACGCCTCCCTCGCCGGGATGACAGCGCGCCTGTTATGGGAAGCCGTCGCTACTTGTAAATCATGCTGATCGTTTCGGCGACGCAGGCGGGGCGCTCCTGGCCCTCGATCTCGATCGTCACTTCGTTGATCAGCTGCATGCCGCCGCCGCGCGCCTCGGCGCTCAGCAGCTTCTGGCGCGCGCGCACCTTGGAGCCGACCGGCACCATGCTGGTGAAGCGCACCTTGTTCGAGCCGTAATTGATGCCGCGCGTCACGCCGTCGATCTGCAGCATGCCGCCCGTCAGCCAGGGGATCAGCGATAGCGTCAGATAGCCGTGCGCGATGGTCTTGCCGCCCGGCATCAAGGCCTTGGCGCGCTCGACGTCGACATGGATCCATTGATGGTCGCCCGTCGCCTCGGCGAACTGGTTGATGCGCTCCTGGGTGATCTCGACCCAGTCGGATACGCCGATCTCCAGGCCTGCCAGCGCGGCCACGGTTTCGAAGGTTGCGGTCTGCATGAAAGAAGCTCCTGCCTGGTTCGTTAGGTTTCGATTTGGACCTTCCCAGCCGTCATCGCCCGCTTCATGCGGGCGATCCAATTTTCGCCGGTGCAGAATTGGATTGCCCGGACAAGCCGGGCAATGACGGTTGAGAAGACGGGTTTCCTGGTGTCACACGGCCCTCAACAGGATTCGTTGGCGATGGCTCGCACACGCGCCTCGAGGCTGTGCAGCGGGCCATCCTGGATGCCGAGCGCGGCGAGGTGCGCAACCGTGCGGTAGAGATAGTCGCGGTTGGTCCCCAGCGGGCCTTCCGCCTGCGCGATGCGGCGCGCCGCCTCGGCGCCGTCGATCGCGCCTTCATAGCGCGGATGATAGCGGTTGATCACGAAGGTCAGCACGCGGCTGCGGCCCTGGCCCGCGATATCGGCATTGACCCAGCGCGGCTCATAGACGCCCGAGAGCATCTCGCGCATCCACAGGATGGAAAGCTCGCTGTCGACCGCCTCCGCCGCGATGCGGTGCGCCACGCCGCTGACCGAGCCGCCGCGGTCGATGCCGAGCATCAGGCCCGGCTTGTCCGGCTTGCCGCGTCCGACCTGCAGCGTCAGGCCGAACATGCGGTGATAGCCGCGGACATGCGCCTTGGCGCTCTGCACCACCGCGATGGCCGGATTCCACATCAGCGAGCCATAGCCGAACACCCAGGCGTCCGTGCCGGCCGGGATGGCGTCCCGCACCGTCTTGAGCGAGGCGCGCCGCGCCTCCTCCGACATCAGCGGCAGGCGGCCGCCGGCGATCGCGGCGTCGGCGATGCGGCGCACGCGCTCCGGCGTGAAGTCGTCGCGGCGCAGCTCCCGGCCGAGCGGCTGGAACGGATCGTCGAATTTCGCGGTTTCGTCAGACAATGCGCGACTCGCGTTTTCCCCAGTACCGGTCCCGGATCAGCCTCTTGTAGAGCTTGCCGGTTGGATGGCGCGGCAGCTCCGGGTCGAAATCGACGGACCGGGGGCATTTGATCGGCGAAAGGCTCGCGCGGCAATAGGCAATGAGTTCCTCGGCCAGGGCCGGGCCGGCATCGGCCCAGTCCAGCGGCTGGACCACGGCCTTCACCTCTTCGCCGAAATCCTCGTTCGGCACGCCGATGACGGCGACGTCGGCGACCTTGGGATGGTTGATCAGGAGGTTCTCGGCCTCCTGCGGATAGATGTTCACCCCGCCCGAGATGATCATGAAGGCCTTGCGGTCGGTCAGATAGAGATAGCCGTCGGCATCGAGCTTGCCGACATCGCCCAGCGTCGACCATTCGGGATGCACCGGATGGCGCGACTCGGCGGTCTTCTTGGGATCGTTGTGATAGGTGAACTGCGCCGCGGAGGCGAAATAGATCGTGCCCTCCTCGCCGACCGGCACCTCGTTGCCCTCGTCGTCGCAGATGTGCACGGGCGAGAGCAGCGATTTGCCGACGGTGCCCGGATGCTCCAGCCAGTCGGCGGAGTTGACGTAGCACATGCCGTTGCCCTCGGTGCCGGCGTAGTACTCGTGCAGCACCGGCCCCCACCAGTCGATCATCTTGCGCTTGACCTCGATCGGGATCGGCGCCGCGGCATGGATCGCCGACTTCATCGAGGAGACGTCGTATTTGCGGCGCTGTTCCTCCGGCATCTTCAGCATACGGACGAACATGGTCGGCACCCATTGGCTGGCGGATGCCTTGTACGTCTCGATCGCGGCCAGGGCCGCTTCCGCATCGAAATGCTCCATCACAACGACGGTGGCGCCGAGGCGCTGCACCGTCATCGAATAGTGCAAGGGCGCGGCGTGATAGAGCGGCGCGGGCGAGAGGTAGATGGAATCCTCGTTGATGCCGTAGAGCATGGTGACGAGGCCGAGCAGCGGCGCCGGCGCGTCGATCGGCAGGCCGCTGAGCGGCTGGCGCACGCCCTTGGGCCGCCCCGTGGTGCCGGACGAATAGAGCATCGCGGCGCCCGAAGTCTCGTCGGCGATGCGCGCCGCCGGCATCTTCGCCGTTTCGTCCTCATAGGAGGCGTAGCCGGGGATCGTGCCGCCGACCATCAGCAGTTTCACGCCGGGGAGGAGCGGCGCGACCTCGGCCGCGACCTTGGCCAGGGTATGGCCCGCGATCAGCACCTTGGCGCCCGCGTCCTTGACGATGTACTCGACCTCGCCGGCCGTCAGCCGCGAGGAGACCGCGGTGAAGTAGAGCCCGGCGCGCTGCGCCGCCCAGCAGATCTCGTGATAGCGGGCGTTGTTCTCCATGAAGATGGTGATGCCGTCGCCCGGCTTGAGGCCGAGGGCGCGGAAGAGTTGTGCCGCGCGGTTCGAGCGCTCATCGAGCTGGCCGAAGGTCACGGTCTCGCCGGTGGCCGCCATGATGACGGCGGGCTTGTCGGGTGTCTTCTGGGCGGCAATCGTCGGATGCATGGGCGTTTCCCGGTCGTTTCTGGATATCGTTGGCAAAATTTGTACGGCGCGTGGGGCCTGCGCGTAAAGCCGCTGACGCATCCGTCAGGTTGACAGCGGCACGGACGACCGCCACATCCGAAGCATGGCTGAACCGACGCGCAAGAATCTGACGCTTCCCGATGGCGAGGTTTCCTATCTCGAATGGGCGGCGCAGGCGCCGCTGCTCCACTTCACGCACGCCAATGGCTTCAACGCGCAGACCTATCGCGCCTTGTTGACGCCGCTGCAGGGCCCGTTTCGCGTCACCGCCGCCGATATGCGGGGTCATGGCTTGACGGCATTGCCGGCCGTGCCGGGCATGCAGGAAAAATGGGCAATCTACGGCGCCGACCTCTCCCGCGTGATCGACACGCTGGCGCCGGACCGGCCGGTGATCCTCGCCGGCCATTCGATGGGCGCCATCGCCTCGCTGATGGTCGCGGCGGCGCATCCGGAGCGGGTACGCGGGCTGGTGCTGATCGAACCGGTGCTGATGCCGCGCTTTGCCCGGCAGATGATGCAGGTGATGAAGCTCCTGGGCCGCGCGCCACCCAATGGCGACCTCGCGGCCATGGCGGCGAAGCGGCGCGCGATCTTCCCCTCCTTCGAGATGGCGCTGTCGGCCTATCGCGGCCGCGGCGCCTTCAAGACCTGGCCGGAAGACGTGATCGCGGATTATCTCGAAGGCGGGCTGATCCCAACCGGGAACGGGACGGAGATGCGGCTGGCCTGCGACCCCGCCTGGGAGTCGGCGAATTTCCAGACGGCGCCGCCCGGCATCGCGCGGCTGGCGGGACGGGTGCGCTGTCCGCTGACGCTGATCCATGCGGGCCGCGGCACGGCGAAGGCACGCGAGGTCGCGGTCGTGGCGCGGCGCAAGCCGGATGCGCGCATCGTGCACGTGCCCGGCACGACGCATTTCCTGCCGATGGAGCGGCCCGACGTGGTGCAGGACGAGATCGCGCGGATGGGACGGGCGACGGCGTAGCACTGGTCACCTCCCCCTTGCGGGGAGGTCGGAAACGCGAAGCATTTCGGGGTGGGGGTGGGTCCATCTGGATAGAGCGCTCTCCAACCCGACGTGCTCCCCACAAGGGGGCGGTGCCTTACGTGAAATGCGCATCCAGCCGCGCGAGGATTTCCGCCGGTTGAAAGCCCAGCGCTTCGAGGCGGCCGCTGCGCGCCAGCAGGGCGAGACCGGCGACCGCCGCCGCCACCAGAACGACATCGCATTGCGCCTCGCGGCTGGCGGCCGACTTGCCGCTCGCCTCCGACAGCGCCCTGAGCGCCGCGATCATCCGGCCGTTGAAGAGGCGTTGGGCGTCGCTGGCATGGCCCTGGCTCGACATGCCGGCCAGCGCCGCGGCCAGCGATTCGGTGCCGCTGAGCGCCGTCAGCGCGGCGCCGGAGGCGGCGGCGAGCCGGCCCTGCCCGCCCGGCGCGGCCGCGGCCTCGCGCATGGCGCGGGCGAGCTGCGCAAGGTCTTCCGCCGCCAGCGCCAGCAGCAGATCGTCCTTGCCCGCGAAATAGCCGTAGAGCGCCGCCGGCGCGAAGCCGGCCTCGGCGGCGACGCCGCGCAGCGAGAGGTCGCGGGCGCCGTCGCGCGCGGCGACGCGGCGCGCCGCGTCCAGGATCGCACCGCGCGTCGCGGCATGCGCCTGGGCCCGCCGCTTCGTCCGGTGCTCGGCTATGGCCGCCTTCGTCATGGCGCGACGATACGTGATTCGCGGCGCCGAAACGAAAAGGGCCGCGACAAGCGCGACCCTTCCCTCAACTGCGGCGCGGCCGGATCACTTGTCGGGATGCGCCTTGTTGTAGACCGTGGCGGCGGTGTTGTACTCCGCGCCCACCCGCTCCTTGAGCGCCTGGTTGGCCTTGATCTTGGCGTCGACGGCGGCGGGGATCGCCGGATCGATATCCTTCTTGTCCTTCTTGGCCGCGTCCTTGGCGTTGTCGAGCTCGCGCAGCAGGCAGACCTGGTAGTCGTCCGACTGCTTGAGGAAGGTCTTCACGTCCTGCACGGCCGCATGCAACTGGGCCGCGGTCGCGGTGCTGCCGTCGACGGCGGCCGGCGCGATCGGCTCCGAGCACATGCTGCTCTGCGCCATGGCCGGTGCGGCCAGAACGGTGGCCAGCGCGGCGGCCAAAGCAAAAGTCTTCCACATCATAGAGTTCCTACTCCCCTTGGGTTTGCGACCCCTCGCAAAGCTGCGGGGATACAAGCACATCACCGGGGGGCGGATAAAGGCCGCGCGTTCACCCTGCCAGGGCGGCGGGCGCCAACATCATGTCAGCGCGCGCTGCGCGGCATGCCGCCGCGATAATGCGCGACAAAGGCGTCGGCGAAGCGGATCAGCAGGGCCGCGACCAGAAGCAGCAACGAGAAGCCGGGCCAGCTGTCGGGACGGTGCGGCCCGACGATGTGCTCGATGCCGGTGAGGGTGAAGGCCAACCAGAAATAGGCGGTGGCGATGCGCTGCATGGCGCGCCAGGCGGGCTCGCCGAGGAAGCGCAGCGTCGCGGGATGACCGCTGAACAGCAGGACCGCCAGGATCAGACCGGTGAAGGCGCAATAGGCGATGGTCGGCGCACTGACGATCGCGCCGCCGAACTGCATCGGCGCAAGCTCGCAGGCCAGCGCGACGGCGGAAGCGGTGACGAAGCCGAGGGTGAGGCCGCCGCGCTCGCGGGCCGCGGCCTGCATCGGCTTGAGCGGGATCAGGCGGCCGAGCGGCTCGACCACCATCGCGGCGACGAAGAGGAGCAGCGCGAAGCGGCCGACCTGCGTGCCGGCTTCCGCCCAGCCATTGCCGGTTCCGGCCTGGAGACTGAGCGAGGCGACGGCGACCAGCGCCGACAGCAGCAGCGCGAACAGGACGATCGATCCCGTATGGCCGCTGGGGGTCTGCGTCGGGGGCGCAATCTCGTGCGAGCTGTCGATGGCTACCATGTCTGCGAGTTCCGCCTGCCGTTCACCGACAACAACGCGGGATACAAGATTTGGTGCCTAGGACATCTTGGCCAGCGCGACGGCGAGGCCTTCGACGGGTGCGTTTGCCTCCGAGCGTGGCGCACAAGCCACGATACCCGATACGTCCAGTCCCGAATCTGCCGCAAGCTTGCGCAGATAGGCTTCGGAATGGCGCCAGCGGCGCTTGGGGCCGAGCGCGAAGTCGTCGCTGCCGCTCTCGACGGTGAACAGAAAGAAGCCGCCGGGTCGCAGGCGGCGCGCGACACCAGCGAAGGTCGCGGCGAGATCGCCCAGATAGACCAGCGTGTCGGCCGCGATGACAAGATCGTAATCCGTCCCGCCCTGGGTCAGCGCGGTCTCGATGTCGGCGACTGCGAGATCGCGATAGAGGCCGCGGGCGCGCGCCTTGGCGATCATCGCGGGGCTGAGATCGATGCCGTCGATCGCCGAAGCCCTGTCGACGAAGGCCTGCGCCGCGAAGCCGGTGCCGCAGCCCAGATCCAAGACCGTCAGGCCGCGCGCCCCGGGCATCACCAGATCCGCCAGTTCCCGCAGGATCTCCGGCGCCCGATAACGGAGCTGGCCGCGCATGCGCTGGTCGTAATCGGCGGAGAACTGGTCGAAGAGATGGCGGACATAGCCGGCATCGGACCGCGGCTGCGTCCGCATCGCCTGCGCCCGCGCCACAAGCTCCGCGACATCGTCGAGCGATTCGAACTGCGCCAGCGCCTTGTCCGCCTCGCCGGCCTCCAGCCAGGCGAGGCCGAGCTTGCGCCGCGCCTCGTCCGAATCGGGATCGAGCCGCAGGGCGCGCTGGAACTCCGCGATGGCGACCGGCAGCAGCCCCGCCGCGAGCAGGGCGTCGCCGAGCGCGATCACCGCCTGCGCCACTTGCGGGTTGAGCGCGACGGCATCGCGCGCCGCCTCCAGCGCCGACGCGACGTCGCCGGCCGCGAGCAGCGCCCGCACCAGCGTCAGCCGCGCCAGGAGCCCGCCGCGATTGGCGTCCAGCAGTGCCTGCAGCAGCGCCGCGGCGTCGGGCGCGCGACCGCCCTCGATCAGCGCGACCGCGTCCCCGATGGGGTCGTCCGATACCATGACGGATCAGCCGGCGAGCGTGCACTTGCCGTTGTTGAGCACGACCACGTCACGCTCCTTGAGCCGCGAGCGGTAGGACACGACGTTCCCGTCCACCCACATCTCGGTGACGATGGTCTCGCCCGGGAAGACCGGCGAGGAGAACCGCACGTCGAAGCTGGTGATCTTCTTGGGATCGTATTTCGCGATGGTCGAGATCACCGCGCGGCACGCCGTGCCGTAGGAGCACAGCCCGTGCAGGATCGGGCGCGGGAAGCCGGCCATCTTCGCGATCCTGGGATCGCGGTGCAGCGGATTGCGATCGCCCGACAGCGCGTAGAGGAACGCCTGGTCCGGCCGCGTGTCGCATTCGTGCACGACGTCCGGCGCGCGGGTGGGGAGTTGGTGCGGCTCGGGCGCGCCTTCCTTGGGGCCGCCGAAGCCGCCATCGCCGCGCGCGAAGATGGTGGAGACCAGGGTGGCGAGCTTGTCGCCCGTCGCCTTCTCCTTGATGACGCGCTCGTTGACGATGATCGCGCCCTTGTCCTTGCCCTTGTCGAACACCCCGAGCACGCGTTCGTCGGACAGCACCTCGGCGAAGGGCGGCAGCGGCTTGTGGATCTGCACCCGCTGCTCGCCATGCACCACCATCAGGTAGTTGATGCCGGCCAGGGCGCGGCTGCCGCCGTCCGCAGCGCCGGGGCGCGGCCGGCCGCGCGGGATCACGGTGGCGAAGGTCGGCACGACCTGCAGGTCGTTCTCATAGCTGAAGGGCAGCTCCGCCTCGTTCATCGGATCGCGCTGGAAGCCGACGCCGAGCGCGTAGAGCATCACCTCGCGGTCGCCATAGCTGGCTTCGAGATTTTCGGATTTGGCTTGCATCATCTGGTCGTAATCGATCGGCATGGCCGTTTCCTTCCCGCATGTGTTCTGGCGGAGAGAGTAGTTCGCATAACACGCCGCTGTCATCCCCGGCTGAGCGTCACGAAGTGACGCGAAGGGAAGGGGACCCAGGCGGCAGAAACCGTCACGGTGTTTCCTACCTGGGTCCCCGTACGCTGTCGCTACGGGGTCCCTCGCGCTCGCTCGCACTCGCCGGGGATGACAAGGGAGTTTATGGCGCCCATGCGTGCGATGATGCTAGCGTCTCTGCAAAACCATGCCCTGCCGCAGAGGAAACCTGCCATGACCTATCGCTGCTTCGACGTCGAGATTGCGAACGGCATCGCGCATATCCAGCTCAAGCGCGCTGCCGAGCTCAACACCATGGTGCCGGAGTTCTGGACCGAGCTGCCCGCCATCGTGAAGGACATCGACGACCACGCGAAGGCCCGGGTGATCGTGATCTCCTCCACCGGCAAGCATTTCTCGGGCGGCATGGATCTGGCGGTGTTCACCGGCGGCGGCTCGGCCGGCACCGCGGCGGCGCGGGCGCCGCATGAGAAAGGCCGGGTGCGCGCGAGCCTGCGGCTCTCGGTGCTCGACATCCAGGAATCCTTCAACATCCTCGAGAAGGCGCGGGTGCCGGTGCTGATCGCGATCCAGGGCGGCTGCGTCGGCGGCGCGGTCGACATGGCGAGCGCCTGCGACTGCCGCTACGCGACCGAGGATGCGTTCTTCGTCATCCAGGAGATCAATATCGGGATGACCGCCGATGTCGGCACCTTCCCGCGGCTGTGCAAGCTGATGCCCGAGGGCATGGTGCGCGAGCTCGCCTATGCCGGCCGCCGCCTGCCGGCGCAGAAGGCGCTGCAGCTCGGCCTCGTCAACGCGGTGTTCGCGACGCAGGCGGCGATGCTCGAGCATGTCATGGGGATCGCCAAGGACATCGCGGAGAAATCCCCGCTCGCGGTCTACGGCTCGAAGGTGATGATCAACTACGCGCGCGACCACACGATCGCGGACGGCCTCGACTACATCGCGACATGGCAGGCGGGCATGTACCACCCCGAGGCCGACATGATGGAAGCGTTCAAGGCGAAGAACGAGAAGCGCCCCGGCGCGTTCGACGAGCTGCTGCCGATCCGGCGACGGGCGTTGAGCGGGGAGTAGCACACCTGTCATCCCCGGCCGAGCAACGCGAAGCGTTGCGAGGGGAAGGGGACCCAGGTCGGAAATACCGTCACGGTGGCAAGCACCTGGGTCCCCTTCCCCTCGCCGCGCTGTCGCGCGGCTCAGCCGGGGATGACAGTGGTGCTTCGCGGGCGAGGATAATTCACTCCGCGGCGCTGACGTGGTGCTCGATCGAGACGGCGGGACCCTCGCTCCACACCTCGGTCAGCGGCACGCCGTGCTGCTCGATCATCCGCAGCGCGTGCTCATAGCCTTCCGCGATGCAGCGGTCGAAGGCGCGCCAGTCGCGCAGGCCCACGCCCTGCAGCGGCGGCTCGAACATGTAGTTTGCCTGCTCGCGCGCCAGGCGGCGCTGCACCTCGGAGCCCACCGTGCCCGAGCGCATCAGGATCGAGACGATCGACGGCGTGCCCGCCATCTGCTGCGCCAGGAGCTGCCACCAGGGCCGCTCGCCATATTTGCTGTCCTCCACCCGCAGGTCGAGCTCGCCGGTCACGTCCGAGGCGATGATCGGGCCGCTCGAGCGCTCGGCCATCACGTCGACCGGCAGGTTGTTCATCACCCCGCCGTCGACCAGCAGATGGCCGTTATGGGTGACCGGCGGCAGGATGCCGGGCAGCGCGACGCTGGCGCGCAGCGCCCGCCACAGCGTGCCGGCGCGGTGGACATGGACACGGCCGGTGGTGAGATCCGACGAGACGCAGAAGAACGGCTTGGCCAGTTCCTCGATGCGCAGGTCGCCGTAATTGTGCTTGAGCAGGTCGGTGACCTTCTTGCCGCGCACGATGGAGATGAAGGGCAGCGTATAGTCGTTCAGCGGATTGCCGTTGACGAACGCCGCGCGCATCCGCTCGGTCAATTCCTCGATGCCCCATTCGCAGGCCAGGCCGGCCGCGATCAGCGCGCCCATCGAGGTGCCGCCGATATTGTCGAACGGGACATCGGCCTCGATCAGCGCCTTGACGACGCCGATATGGGCGAAGCCGCGCGCCCCGCCGCCCGCCAGCACGATGCCGACGGCGCGGCCGGCGATGAAGCGTGCCAGGCGCTTGATGTCGTCCGGCTTGCCGGCGCGGACGTGATGATGCGATTCGAACAACCCGCTGCGCACCGCGAAATGCTCGGGCAGGTTCTGGTTCTTCTCGGTGGGATGCAGCAGCAGGAGCTGCGGCAGGCCGCTGGCGCGCTCCTTGAACGCGGGCAGTTCGAGCGCCTGGTCGGGCAGCGGCTGGTCGACCCGCGCCAGCAGGAAGATGCGGTCGGCCTGGCGCAGGCATTGATGGGTCCAGGCGCTGTCGGGCGCGTCGCCGCGATAGAACACGATGTCGTGCGCCGCCTCGAAGGTGTTGAACCAGTCGCCGCTCTGCTCGGCGCAGGAGGAATCCAGCACCGCCGCCTTGGAGCCCATGTTGACCAGCGCGCTCGCCAGGCGGTGCGCGATGGGCGACTGGTCGAGGCCGGGCTGCAGCGGCACGATCGCGAAGGTCTTGGGCCGCGCCGTGTCGGTGGAATTCTTGGTCGTCTCCTGCAGCCGCTTCACCAGGATGCGCATCATGTTGAGCATGACGCGGGGATGGCGGCCGATCAGCGCGTCGAAGGCGGCGGGCGGGACGCGCAGCAGCTCGGTGTCGCGCATCGCGACGAGCTGGGCGGAATGCTCGGTCGAGCCGGAGATCAGCGACATCTCGCCGACGGTCTCGCCGGCCGGGACATGCGCCACGAAGCGGCGCTTGCCGTGCTCGTCCTCGGCGAAGACGCCGAGGCTGCCGGAGATCACCAGGAACACGGCCTGGGAATTCTCCCCATCGCGGCGCAGCAGCATGCCGCCGGGCAGGCCGAACCAGTTGGCCTCCGACAGCAATTTCTTCAGCCCCGCGTCGCTCACATCCTCCAGCAGCGGGAAGCTGCGCAGCCGCTGGCGCAGATGCTCGGGATAGGCCGTGTCGGACCCGGATTTGAAGGACGAGAGAAACGCCATATTCATCTTGCGAAGCTGCCCCTCCTTCTTAGCTCACCAGGCGGTCCAACCGCCATCGACGGTCAGCGCCTGCCCGGTCATGAAGGACGAGGCGCGGGAGGCGAGGAAAAGCAGCGGCCCGGCGATCTCGTCCGCCGCGCCGAGGCGGCCGAGCATGGTGCGGGCGGCCAGACGGGCGGCGAAAGCGGGATCGGCCTGCCGGATCGCGGGCCGCGGGAAGGGCCCGGGAACCAGCGCGTTCACGCGAATGTTTTCCGGTCCGAGCTCGGCGGCAAGATGGCGGGTGAGCTGGAGCAGCGCTGCCTTGGCGGGGCCGTAGTGAAAGGGGCTCTGGCCGCCGCGCTCGGCATAGATCCGCGCATCGGGCGAGACCAGCGCATACATGGACGCGATGTTGACGACACTCGCCTCGCCGGCGGCGGAGGCGGCGGCGCGCAGCGCCGGAAGCGCGGCGCGCGTCATCTCGAAGGCGGCGGTAACGCTGGAGGCATAGGTCGCGGCGAAGTCGGAGGGCTCCAGCGCGGCGAACGGCTTGGGCGTCATCGCGATGGCGTTGTTGACCAGGATGTCGAGGCGCGAGCGCGCCGCGAAGAAAGCGCGGGCCGCCGCGGTGTCGGCGACGTCGAAGGCGGCGCGCTCGACCGAATGGCCTTCGGCGGCGAGTTCGGTCTCGAAGGCGGCAAGCTTGGCGTCATCGCGCGCGTTGAGGATCACGTGCGCGCCGGCGCCGGCGAGCGCACGGGTCATGGCCTGGCCCAGATGGCCGGGCGCCGCCGAGACGAATGCGATCCGCCCGTCGAGCCGGAACATCGTCGACGCCTGCGCGCCGGAAAGGGCGGCGTCGTGCCGACCCATGAGCAAAGCCTCCGTCCCCTGATGCCTGCAATCTAGGCACAGACGGGTAAACGCGGCGTTAGCGTGAATGCTCCGTTAATCGCGCCATGCCGACGCCGCGGCATGCGCGAACGCATCGAAATCGCCGGGCGGATCGCCGGTCAGCGCGACCACCGCGCCGGTGACGCGGTCCTCGGCACCCCCCGCAATGGCGGCGTCCATCCCCGCCAGGATCTGCGCCGTCAGCGGCGACAGCCCGGCGGCCATGTGGCGCGCCGCCAGATCCTGCGCGTCGACGCGGCGATGAACGACATGACGGCCGGCGGCCGCGCCGATGCTGCGCGCCACGTCGTCGTAAGACAGTGTGTGGGGGCCGGTCAGCACGAAATCCGCGTTGGGGCCATCGGCTTTCGTCAACGCCGCCAGCGCGCAGCGGGCGATGTCGCGCGCGTCGATGAAGGGGACGCGGCCGTCGCCGGTGGCGGAATAGATCGCGTTCTCGCCGCGGATGGTCGCCAGATGCGGGCCTTCCGAAAAGTTCTGCATGAACCAGCTCGGGCGCAGCACCGCCCATTGCGGCGCATTGTGCCGCAGCCATCGATGGACCTGTCCCATCGCCGGCCCGTCGGCGTCGAGCAGAGAGGCGCTCTGTAGGACAACGCGCCGGACGCCGAGGGCGATGGCGGTCTGGGCGAAGGCGATCATCGCCGGCGACGGATCGCCGGCCTGCGTCGGCGCGATGAGATAGACCGACGACACGTCATCGAGCGCGGCACTCCAGGTGCCGGCGTCGTTCCAAGCGAAGCCGGTCGCGCGCGCGGCGACGCGATGCGCGATGCCGCCGGCCCGCAACGATGCCACCAGCCGGCGGCCGACCTTGCCGGTGCCGCCCGTGACCAGGACCACGCTCACCGCGGCGTTCCGAAGCCGGTTGCCCAGTCCGCGCCGAACGCGGCCATCGAGACCAGCGGATTCCAGTATTCGCGATAGCGCGCCAGCTTGCCATCGCTGGTCTCGAAGAACAGTACGTAGCTCTGGTCGTATGGCGCGCCGCCCGGCAGCACGTGGCCCTTGATCGCGACCTCCGCGACCGCGACCGCCGGATCGTGCATCGGGAAGACGCGGGCCCGCGCCACGGCGTCGATCGCGATCCTGCCTGCCGCCGCCTTCATATAGCCGAGGATCTCCGGCCTGCCGCAGTAGATCGGCTGCCGGCCGGCCGGCGCGAAGGGAAATTCCAGGACGCCGTCTTCGGCCCACAGATCGATCCAGGCGTCCCAATCGCCCCTTGCCATGAGCGTCTGGTAGGCGCCGACCAGCTGCAAGGTTCGGACGCGAATCTCGTCGTCGGTTGTCATGGGACGGCCTCCTGCGGTACGGCCGCCTGCATAGCCATGAAATGACCAGCGGTCAATCAAAATGACCGCTGGTCATTCCACGGCGCCGGCGCTAGAAGACGCCATGGGACGCCACGCGCTCGCGCCGCAGGACAAGCAGGGCCGCCGCCAGATGATCCTGGACGCGGCCGGACGGCTTTTCCTCTCCGGCGACGGCACCCTTCCCTCGGCGGCGCAGATCGCGGCGAAATCGGGTATCGCAAAGGGCACGGTTTATCTCTATTTCCGAACCAAGGAGGAGATTTTCGCGGCCCTGCTGCTCGAAGGCTGGGCCGCCCTGCTTCAGGACGTGGGCGGCACGCTCGGGCGAACGCGCGGCACGCGGACGGCGAAGAGCGCCGCGTTTCTCAAAGCCTTCATCCGCCATCTGGAAAGCCATCCCGGGCTGCTGCGGCTCGACGCGCTCGGCTATGGCGTGCTCGAGAAAAACCTCGAGCCGGCCAAACTCAAGGCGTTCAAGGCCGCGTTCCTCGCCACGCTGGGTGAAACGGGCGCGCTGGCCGAAAGCGCCCTGAAACTGGCCGACGGCCATGGCGTGCGGATACTGATGCGCACCTACGCCCTGACGCGGGGTTTGTGGCAATCGTCCCGCCCGCAGGGCTTCCATGCCGAGCTGCTGGAGGCGTTGACGGAATATTGGCGCGGCGCGCTCGCCTAATCCGCGCCCAGGATCTTCCACACGCTCGATACCGAATAGATCGGCGCGCCGTCGACCGTGAAATCGCCGCGCAGGAACAGCAGCGCCTTGGTCCGCCGCGTCAGCACCGGGGCGAATTCGATCCAGTCGCCTTCGCGCGCGGGGGCGAGGAACTGGCTCTGCATGTTCAGCGTCACGCAATTGGCCCGGTCGCAGGCATCCCATGCCGCCTGGCCGAGCGCCGCGTCGGCGAAGGTCATCAGCGTGCCGCCATGCACCACGCCGCGCATGTTGACGTGCCGCGCCGCGACGCGGAAGCCGAAGCGCTTGGCGCCCTTCTCGCCCTGCTCGTAGAGCGGCCCGACATGGACCTCGAACGGATCGACGAGATGGGTCTCGGCGAATCCGGGCGGGACGGGCGCGGCCATGCTCAGACGATCTTCCACAGACCAGTCGCCACCGCCACCGGCCGGGCGCCGCAGACGATGTCGGCGGAGAGGAACACCATGGTGCGGGTCAGCCGCGTCACCCGCACGCGGCTCTCGAGGATCTCGCCCGGCCTGGCCGGCCCGACGAAATCGCAGGTCAGCGAGACCGTGCTGCAGCCCGCGGCACCCGACGCGGCGCGCGCGGTCTGGCTCATCGAGATGTCGGCGAAGGTCATCAGCATGCCGCCATGGATGCTGCCCGAGCCGTTCATGTGCTTGGCCAGGATGGGCAGCGCGAAGCGCCGCAGCTCGCCGTCGGCGGGCAGCCGCCATATCGGTCCGGCATGGAGGTTGAAGCCGCCGATCGATATGTTTTCCGCGCCCGCGGGCAGGCCTTCAGGGATTTCGCTCATTGCCGAAGCGATAAGCGGTTTCTCGCTGCATCGCAACAATCCGCGCCTTGCCGCATTGGATTTGTCGCGCGGTCCCTCTAAAGTTCGGGATATAAGTAAGATGCGTCAGGCGAGGGGTCGCTCAAGCGCACGCCGTATCCAGCCCAGATGGTTTCCAGCCAAGTGAGGACTTTCATGACCATGCGTTTCGTCCGCGCCGCCCTGACGGCTTGCCTGTTGGGAGCCGCCACAAGCTTCGCCCTGCCCTTCGCGGCGATGCCCGCCTATGCCGCCAAGCCCACCGGACCCAGCGTGAGCGCGCCGGTCGCCAAACTGCTGCAGCCGGCCGCCAAGGCGCTGGAGGCGAACGATCCGCAGACCGCGCTCGGCCTCATCAAGCAGGCGCAGGCCCTGCCGGACCAGACGCCGTTCGACACCTACAAGATCAACGAATTCCTCGCCAATGCCGCGATCAAGACCGGCGATCATGCGACGGCGGAGGCCGCCTACATCGCGATGGCCGATTCGCCCTCCCTGGCCGAGGTGACGCCGGAGGAGAAGGCACAGACGCTGCGCATCGCCGGCCTGCTCACGACCGAGCAGAAGCATTACGACAAGGGCATCAAATACCTGAGCGCCTTCAACGCCCTGGGCGGCGCGCCGGATCCCGTCGCGCTATCGAGCCTGGGACAGGCTTATTACTACAGCAACGATTACGCGAACGCCGAAGCGGTGGCGCAGAAGCTGATCGACACGACGCCGGCCGGCGCGTCGCCGCCGCAGGCCGCGTTCGAGATCCTGTTCGTCTCGCAGCTCAAGACCAACAAGCAGGACGCCGCGATGCTGACGCTCGAAAAGAGCCTCACCTATTACGACGATGCCGAGGAGTGGGGACAGCTCATCGACACCTCGCTGGGCGTCAAGGGCATCAAGAACCTCGAAGGCCTGCACATCTATCGCCTGCGCGTGCCGGCCAAGGCCAAGGGCCAGGCGGACGATTACACGATCCCCGCATCGATCGCGCTGCAGGCCGGCTATCCGGTCGAGGCAGAGGCATTCCTCGACGCCGGCATCGCCGCCGGCGTGGTGCAGGCGAGCGGCAAGACCGCCGCCCAGATCAGCGAAGCGCGCGCCCGGGCCAACACCGACCGCGCCAGCATCAAGCAGTTCGACGCGCTGGCCCGCAAGACGGCGACCGGCGACTTCGACCTGCGCCTGGCGGAGACCTATTACGGTTATGGCCGCTATGCCGACGCGGCCGAGGCGGCCCGCCGCGCCCTCACCAAGGGCGGTCCCAAGACCGACTCGAATGAGGCCAATATGGTGCTCGGCGAAGCCCTGATCCTGCAGGGCGACACGGCCGGCGGGGTCGCCGCGTTCAACGCGCTGCACAACCCGACGCCCGGCTTCGCGAAAGCGCAGCATCTCTGGCTGCTCTTCGCCAACCGCAAATACGCCGCCGCCACGCCGGCGAAGTGACGTCCTGAAACGCGCCGGAGCGGCCCACCGCTCCGGCGCTTTCCTGTCCAGGTCCCGCCATGACCCTGGTGCTCGGCTTCGTGCCGTTCATCCTGTTCGATCTTCTGATGCGCGAGTCGGTGGACCTGGCGCTGTGGGCCGCATTCGCCGCCGCCTTCACGCTCACCATCCGCTCCTTCCTCGACACCCAGGTGCTCAAGACCCTGGATGCGGGCAACACGCTGCTGTTCGGCCTGCTCGCGCTCTACAAGGGCTTCCTCCAGCCCGGATTGTCCTTCGGCACGGTGCTGCTGACGGTGGACGGCGCCCTGCTGCTGCTCGCGCTGGGCTCGCTGCTGCGCCGCGCGCCCTTCACGCTGCAATATTCCCGCGAGCAGATCCCGCGCGAGCAATGGGAGGCGCCGGGTTTCGTGCGTTCCAACTACGTGCTCAGCGGCGTCTGGGCGGCGGCGCTGGCGGTGATGACGGCGGCCGACGCGGCCGCGACGCTGGCGGGCGCGATCTCCCTCACCTGGGCGGTGGTCGCGGGCCTTGTCGCGCTGGCCGCGGCGCTGACCTTCAGCCTCCGATATCCGGCCTATCTGCGCAGCCATGGCGGCGCCGCGCCGGAGTGACGCGGAAGGGTCTCCAACTCGAATTGCATTTCGATTGATCTCCTCCTCTGTCATCCCGGCCAAGCGATGCACCAGCATCGCGCCGAGCCGGGACCCATGGCGCCCTGCGTCTCGATGGGTCCCGGCTCTCGCTGCGCTCGGCCGGGATGACACCCGAGACGCATGCGTTGAACACGTCCGCTCCGGCACCCCGCTTGACTATATTTCGCTATTTCCCTAAATACCGAAATATGAGCGACGTGTTCGACGCCCTGGCGCATCCGGTCCGCCGCAAGATCCTCAAGCTGCTGCGCCGGCGTGCGATGAGCGCCGGCGAGCTGGCGGACCGGTTCGATCTCGCCAAGCCCACCCTGTCGGGTCATTTCGCGGTGCTGAAGGCCGCCGACCTCGTCAGCGCCGAGCGCCAGGGCACCACCATCCTCTACCGCGTGAACATGAGCGTCCTGGAAGAAGCCGCCGCCGCCATGATGGACCTGGCCGGCCTGCGCGGCGCGAAGGAGTCGAAGACATGAACAGCCGCACGCCTCTCGTCGTCAGCGCCGCCGTCTTCGCCGTCATGCTGGCCACCAGCGCCTGGGCCTGGTTCCAGTTGCCGCCCGGCACACCGATCCCGATCCATTGGGGCATCGATGGCCAGGCCGACGGCTTCGCCCATGGCCGCTACGCGCTGTTCGTGATCCCGTTCATGACCGCGCTGATCACGATAGTGTTCTGGGGAATCCCCGCGATCGAGCCCCGGCGTCTCAACCTTGTCGCCAGCAGCAAGTTCTACCGCGCCGCCTGGACCGGCGCGATCCTCCTGCTCGCGCTGACGCATGGCGTCGCGCTCTATGCCGCGCTGCATGCCGGCCTGCGCGTCGGCAGCGTGATCCTCGCGGCCGTGTGCCTGCTGCTGATCGTGATCGGCAATTACATGGGCAAGACGCGGTCGATGTTCCTCGGCGGCGTCCGCACCCCCTGGACGCTGTCGAGCGAATATTCCTGGCAGCGCACGAACAGCCTGGCGGGCAAGATGTTCGTCGCCGCCGGCGCGGTCGGCTTCGCGGCGGCCGTCGCCCTGCCGGGGCGCGAAGCGTCGCACGTCTTCCTCACCGCGATCGCGGCGGCCATCGTGCTGAGCATCGTGGCATCCTATGTCTATTGGCGCCGCGACCCCGAGCGGAGCCCGCAGCCCTGAGCGCTTTGCCCCGCGCGGCGTGAAAGGCTAGGTTCGCGCGCCTTGCCCTCACGGAGCGCTCCATGAAAGACGCCGTCATCGTTTCCACCGCGCGGACCGGCCTCGCCAAATCCGTGCGCGGCGGCTTCAACCTGACCCATGGCGCGACGATGGGCGGCCACGCCGTCAAGAACGCCATCGCGCGGGCCGGGATCGATCCCGCCGAGGTCGAGGACGTCTATCTCGGCTGCGCCCTGCCCGAAGGCGCCACCGGCAACAACATCGCCCGCGCCAGCGCGATCTGGGCCGGCTGCCCGGTGTCGACCGCGGGCGTCACGATCAACCGCTTCTGCTCCTCCGGCCTCAACGCCATCGCGATGGCGGCGCAGCAGATCATGACCGAGGGCACGCCCGTCGCAGTCGGCGGCGGCGTCGAGTCCATCAGCCTGGTGCAGATGGGCGGCATGAACCTCAACCACTTCACCGAAGAGCACCTGATGCAGGTGAAGCCGGCGCTGTGGATGGCGATGATCGAGACGGCCGAGATCGTCGCCGAGCGCTACCAGGTCAGCCGCGAGCGCCAGGACGAATATTCGCTGGAAAGCCAGCGCCGCACCGCCGCCGCGCAGCAGGCGGGCAAGTTCAAGGACGAGATCGTGCCGCTGGCGACCAAGATGAAGAAGCTCGACCGCACGACGGGGACCGAAAGCGTCGTCGACGTCACGGTGGACCATGACGAGAGCAATCGGCCCGACACCACGCTGGCCGGCCTCCAGGCACTCAAGCCGGTGTTCAGCGGCGGCCAGCAGGTCAAGGACGGCAAATACGTCACCGCCGGCAACGCCTCGCAATTCGCCGACGGTGCGGCCGCCGTCGTCGTGATGGACGGCGCGGAGGCCGCCAGGCGCGGCATCGCGCCGCTCGGTATTTTCCGGGGCTTCGCGGTGGCGGGCTGCGAGCCGGACGAGATGGGCATCGGCCCCGTGCTCGCCGTGCCGCGCCTGCTGAACCGTCACGGCCTCAAGGTCGCGGATATCGACCTGTGGGAGCTCAACGAGGCTTTCGCGAGCCAGACGCTCTATTGCATGGACACGCTCGGCATCCCGCACGACAAGTGCAACGTCGATGGCGGCGCGATCTCCATCGGGCATCCTTATGGCATGTCGGGCGCCCGCATGACGGGGCACCTGCTGCTCGAGGGGCGGCGGCGCAAGGCCAAGTTCGGCGTCGTCACCATGTGCATCGGCGGCGGCATGGGCGCGGCCGGGCTGTTCGAGATCCTGCCATAGGCATGCGCCGGCTCGCCCCCTTCGTCGTCCTCGTCCTTCTGGCGGGCTGCTCGACATTCGAGTCCGTGGTGCAGCCGCCCGCGCCACCGCCGCCCGATCCGCGCACCCTGATGCCCGCGCTGGAGCAGCGCATCGCCGTCCTGATCGCCGACGCGCGCGCGCGCATCGATCCCAATGCCAAGCCGCTGATGATCGATCCCGAGCTGTCGGGCATCGCGCGTCAGCGCGCCGCCGACATGGCGGCGAAGAACTATTTCGCCCATACCGCACCCAATGGCGACACCTCGGGCTCGCTGCTGACGGCGGAGGATCCGCATTTCCAGGGCATCCTCGGCGAGAACATGGCGGCGCTGCATTACACGCCCGCGCTGGGCGTCGACGTGGAGGGCTTCGCGCGCAAATTCGTCGACACCTGGCTCAAGAGCGCGCCGCACAAGGAGAATCTCGCCTTCGCCGACTACAATCGCACCGGCGTGGGCGCAGCGGTGAACGGCGACACGGTCTATGTGACCCAGCTCTTCTCCACCGATCTGGGCATGGGACCGCACCAGGACGACGCGCCGCCGGCCGTGGTCACGCCCGTGCCGAGCGCCAGGGCCGGCAAGGACGCGATGCCCGAACCCAAGCCCAAGCCGCTGCTGCGCGGAAGCGAAGGGGTGAATTGATGACCGGCGCCGGCCCGACCAACCGCCCGATCCGGACTTATACGGAGTTCTGGCCCTATTACCTGCAGGAACATGCCAGGCCCGCGACCCGCAATCTGCATTTCTTCGGCACCGGTCTGGCGCTCGCCAGCATCGTTGGCGCGATCGTGCTGGGCCGGCCGCTGCTCGCGCTGATCGCCCTTGTCGCGGGCTATGGACCGGCCTGGATCGCGCATTTCTTCGTCGAGAAGAACCGGCCGGCGACCTTCACCTATCCGGTCTGGTCGCTCGTTTCCGACTTCCGGATGGCGTGGTCCTGGGCCACCGGCCATCTCGAGGCCGAGCTGCACGAAGCCGGCGTCGGTCGCTAACCCGACATTAACGCTGATCGGCGAAATTGATCGGTGAGCAACGGTGCTTCGGAGTGACCGCTGCCCAACGGGTACACAACCATTCTTTACACTACATCTTGACACCGGTACTTATCCTAGCGTGTGCGGTGCTAAGTGAGTCGAAATGCGGCCTGACATTCCCTGGAACGTGGCGGGTATCCCGCCCGAGGCGCGCGAGGCGGCAAGAGCCGCAGCACGCCGCGAAGGTCTGTCAGTCGGCGAATGGATGACCCGGAGGATACTCCGCAGCTTTTCCGATGGGCCGGACGATATGACACCCGCGCGTGAACACTGGTCGTCCAACGGCAATGGCTATGCCGGCCATGCCGAAGCACCGCGCCTCGGCGCGACCCGCCGCGACACCGAGGACATGCTCGCGCACGTCGCGCGCAGCGAGAGCGAAGCGCAGGACGTCTATCGCCGCATCGAGGAGCAGTTGCGCAACGTCGCGCGCCGCCTCGAATCCACCGAACGCAGCCAGTCCGAGAACAACCGCGCCATGAGCAAGGCGGCATCGGAGATCAACGTCGTCGCACGCGAGCAGGCCCAGGCCTTCGACCAGCTCGGCGGCAGCGTGGTGACCCTCGCCGACCGTCTCGAGCGGCTCGAACGTGCCGGCGCCAGCGACGGCACCCGCGATGCGGTGAAGGGCCTGCACCAGGGCCTGTCGCGCCTCGCCGACCAGATCGCCACCACCGCCAACCAGTCCGCGACGCAGATCTCGCAGCTCGCGGGCAATCTCGAAGCGCTCGCCGGCCGCCTCGCCGAGGCGCGCAACGAGAGCGAGGCCGCGGTGCGCGGCATCGAGCAGCGCGTGACCCAGATCGACTCCAAGGTGGCGCATGTCGACCAGCGCCTGGCGCTGGTCTCCGCCCTCGACGAGCGCCTGCGCGCGGTCGAGCGCGCTGCCCAGGCGAGCAACGACGTGCTCACCCATGCGGTGCACAGCATCGAAGCGCGCAAGGACGAGGAAGCGGCCGCGCTGCGCCGCGATGCCGAGACCGCCGGCGCCATCTCGCGCCTCGAAGACAATGTCTCGCGCATCGAGACGCGCGCGCCGGATCCCGCGATCGACCGCCGCCTCTCCGGCATCGAGCGCAGCCTCACCGACATCGTCGGCCGCTTCGACTCGCCGGCCTCCAACGACGCCGTCGAAGACAACATCAAGCGCCTCGCCCAGCGTATCGAGGCCGCCGAAGCGCGTCAGCGCGACCAGGTCGCCGAATTGCGCGCCGCGATCAGCGAGACGGCGAACCGCGCCGCCGCGCCCGAGCCGGCGCTGCACACGCTGTCGAGCACGCCGTCGCCTTTCGCGCCGCCGCCGCTGCACCAGAGCTTCGACGCGCCGCCCTTCCCCGAGATGGCGCCGGCCGGCCCCTTCCAGCAGAGTGCCGATCCCTTCGCCGCCGCACCGGGCTTCGATGCTCCGGCCACGCCGTTCGGCGCGGAAAGCGTCTTCGCCGCCGATCCCTTCGCGCCGCCGCCGCTGGTCTCCGAGCCCGACAACTATCTCTCCGCTGCGCGCCGCTCCGCGCGCGCCGCCGCGGCCCAGGCCGACACCGAACGCGGCGGCCGCATGGGCGGATTCTCCTGGGGCGCCGCCGCCGCCATTCCCGCCGAGGAGAAGCCGGCCTCACGCAACTATGTCTGGATCGTGATCATCGCGCTGCTCGCGGTCTTCGCGATCGCGGCCGGCGTGCTGCTGAGCCATACGCTGAACTCCAACTCCACCCGCACCGTCAGCCTGCTGTTCCCGAAGAAGGCCGACGCCGTGGCGCCGCTGCCGACCCGCCCGGCCGCCGATCTGCTGCCCTCGTCCAGCGGCAGCGATGTCGCCGCGACGCCGGCGCCGGCTCTGACGCCGCTGCAGCCGCACACCATCAAGTCCGCGCCCGTGCATGCGCCGCAGGTCGTCGCTCCCGCTGCGGCCGCTCCTGCGCCGCCGGCCGCCGCGATCAAGCCGCAACCGGCCGCCGCGCTGACCCCGCTCGACAAGCTCACCCAGCTCGCCACCGCCGGCAACGCCAAGGCGGAGCTGGTGGTCGGCCTCAAATATCTCGACGGCGACGGCGTGACGGTGAACGAAGCCGATGCCGCCAAATGGCTGGAGCGCGCCGCCGAGCAGGGCCTTGCCGTGGCGCAATATCGTCTCGGCACGATGTATGAGCGCGGCCGCGGCGTTCCCGCCGATACGGCGCGCGCGGTGCACTGGTACCAGCTCGCGGCCCAGGCCGGTAATCGCAAGGCGATGCACAATCTCGCCGTCGCCTATGCCTCGGGCACCGGCACGACCAAGAACCTCGCGGAGGCGGCGCGCTGGTTCTCCAAGGCCGCAGCGCTCGGCCTGGCGGATTCGGAATTCAACCTCGCCGTGCTCTATGAGCGCGGCCTGGGCGTGCCGCAAAGCCTGCCCGATGCCTTCAAATGGTATTCGATCGCAGCGGCCAGCGGCGACAACGAATCCAAGGCGCGGGTCGACGCGCTGGGCAGCCAGCTCACCGCCGACGACAAGGCGGCGGCGCAGCACGCGGCGGAGAGCTTCAAGCCGCAGGCCCTCGACCCCCGCGCCAATGTCGCGCCGCAGATGGGCGACGTGGCGGGGTAGACCTTCGCATCTGCCATCCATCCTTCGACAAGCTCAGGATGAAGGTTGTGAATTGGCCCTCATCCTGAGCGTGTCGAAGGACGAGGGCCGTCTCCCCTCCATTGGAGTAAAGCGCGGCGCAGCGGCTCTGCGCGGTTGACCCCTCGGGCCTGCGCGCGCACATTCGATTCGCATTTTTCCCGTGATCCGCGCGTTTAGATGGAAATCTATCTGCCCGTCGCCGAGATGTCGGTCCATTGGCTGATCGTGCTGGGCATGGGCGGGGCGATCGGATTCCTCTCCGGCCTGTTCGGCGTCGGCGGCGGTTTCCTGCTGACCCCGATGCTGATCTTCTACGGCGTGCCCGCCGAGGTCGCGGTCGCGACCACGGCCAGCCACATCACCGCGTCGTCGATCTCGGGCGCCCTGACCCAGTGGCGCAAGCGCGCGCTCGACCTGCGCATGGGCCTCGTCATGGCGGCGGGCGGCCTCGCCGGCACGACGTTCGGCGTCTGGCTGTTCGCGGTGATGCGGCGCTACGGCCAGATGGACCTGCTGGTGTCGTCGAGCTACGTGCTGCTGCTGGGGACGGTCGGCGGGCTGATGCTGAACGAGAGCCTGGGCGCGCTGCGCGCCGCGCGCGGCGGAGCGCCGCCGCCGCGCCGGCTGGGCCAGGGCCAGTGGATGCGCAGCCTGCCCTTCAAGATGCGCTTCCGCGAGTCGCGGCTCTTCATCAGCGTGATCCCGCCGCTGATCATCGGCGTGTTCGTCGGCGTGCTCTCTGCCATCATGGGCGTCGGCGGCGGCTTCGTGATCGTGCCGGCGATGATCTACATCCTGCGCATGCCGACCAATGTCGTGATGGGCACCTCGCTGTTCCAGATCATCATCGTGACCGCCGCGACCACGATCCTGCAGGCGACCAGCAACTACTCCGTCGACATCATGCTGGCGCTGTTCCTGATCCTGGGCGGCGTGGTCGGGGCGCAGTTCGGTGTGCGGGTCGGCGAGCGGCTGCGCGGCGAGCAGCTTCGCCTGCTGCTGGCGCTGCTGGTGCTGGCGGTCGCAGCCCGCCTCCTGCTCGGCCTGGTGCTCAAGCCCGACGACCTGTTCTCCGTCGCGACGGTGATGCGGTGAGGCGGCGGCTGGGACTTCTTGCGGCGATCGCGCTCAGCCTCGCGCCCGCGGCGGCGACCGAAGACCTCGTCTCCGGCCTGTCGCAGGACACGGTGGAGATCACCTCCAACTACACCGGCACCGACATCGTGGTGTTCGGCGCCATCGAGCATCCCGAGGACACCGGCGCGAACGACGTCGTGGTCGTGGTCCGCGGGCCGGACGCCGACATGACGGTGCGCGAAAAGCAATGGGTCGGCGGCATCTGGATCAACCGCGACCAGGCCAAGCTGTCCGGCATGCCGTCCTACTATTTCATCGCCAGCACACGGCCGCCGGACCGCATCGCGGCGCGCACCACGCTGGAGCGCTATGCCATCGGCCTGAACAACATCGTGCCGGAGCGCGCCGACAGCCATCACGATCCCGAACCGTTCCGCCTGGCGCTGATCCGCCACAAGCGGCAGGACGGGCTCTATGGCGAGACGGCCGAGGGCGTCGAGATGCTGAGCCCCACCCTGTTCCGCGCCCGCGTGCCGGTGCCGGCGACGGTGCCGCGCGGACAGTACAACGCCGAGGTCTATCTCTTCCGCGACGGGAACGTGATCAGCGCCCAGTCGACGCCGCTGTTCATCGACCAGACCGGCCTCGAGCGCCGGCTCTACAATTTCGCGCACAACGAGCCCTTGTCCTACGGCGTCGCGACGGTGCTGATGGCGATGGTGCTGGGCTGGCTGAGCTCGGTGGTGTTCAGGCGGAACGAGTGAGGTCCGCCATGCCTCCCTTGTCATCCCCGGCCGAGCAGCGCGAAGCGCTGCGAGGGGAAGGGGACCCAGATGGCAAATACCGTCACGGCATTTCCCGCCTGGGTCCCCTTTCCCTTCGCGATGCTAACGCATCGCTCGGCCGGGGATGACAAGGGATGCTTCAAAGCGCAATCCGCGGCCTGCCCCGCGCCGCGACCGCATAGACCCGCCGCCCGCCCAGCATGTAGGCCGCGAAGGCGCCGCCGAACAGCGTCGCGATCGCGACATCGCGCACGTCGAGGCCGCCGGCATAGGCGCCGAAGGCGGGCATCACCAGCCGCGTGCCGTCGGAGGCGAAGCAGCGGCGGCGCAGGCTGCGGCCACGCAGCGTGACCGTCGCGCAAGGGTGCAGATGACCCGCGATCTCGCCCGGCTGCGGTTCGTCCGACGGCTCGTGCCGGAAGACGAGACCGCCGATCGCGATCTCCGCCGTCACCGTGCCGCCGAGCCAGGCCGGCGGCTGCGGGTCGTGATTGCCTTCGATCCACACCCAGTCGCGGCCGCCGACGAACCCGGCGAGCACGGCGCGCTCCTCCGCATCCAGCCGGTCCGCCGCCTCGCGGTCGTGGAACGAGTCGCCCAGCGCGATTACCCGCGCCGGCGCATAGCGGCCGATCAGCATCGCCATGCGCTTCAAGGTGGTGCGTGTGTCGTAAGGCGGCAGCAGGGCGCCGCGCCGCGCCAGCGACGAGCCCTTCTCGAAATGGATGTCGGAGAAGACGAGGGTGCGCTCCGCCGGCCACCACAGCGCGCCCGCGCAGTCGAGCATCAGCGTCTCGCCGTTCACCTCGGCATGAAGATCGTCCGACATCGATTCCCAATCTAGAACAAGGTGCGATCAATCTTACGCAAGATGTCATCCCGGCCGACCCCGGCCTTGAGCCGGGGGAGAGCCGGGACCCACTGAGCCGCTTGCACAATGGGTCCCGGCTCAGCGCGATGCTGACGCATCGCTTGGCCGGGATGACAGTCGTGATTCAAACCGATCACAACAGACTCCAAACCGTCCCGTTCACGGGAGGGTTTATCCCTATATCCGCATCGCATCCGCGATCAGCGACTCCTCGGCTTCGCGCAGGATATCCTCATGCGCCTCGCCGGCCACCATCTCCTTCGCAATCTCCAGCAGCGCCGGCACCGCCAGCGGCGAGACGCGTTCCAGCCGCCGCGTCACGATCCGGCCCCGCACCCGCTGCAACATATCGCCCAGCCGGGCGATGTCGAGCAAGCCGGAACCCGCGTCCTCGTATGTGGCACGCAGCAGCACATGATCGGGCTCGTGCTCGCGCAGCACGTCGTAGATCAGGTCGGAGGAGAACGTGACTTGGCGCCCGGTCTTCTCCCCGCCGCGCGGCAGCCGCCGCTCGATCAAGCCCGAGATGATCGCGCAGGTCCGGAAGGTGCGCTTGTAGAGCGCCGATTCCGCCAGCCAGGCGTCGAGGTCGTCGCCCAGCATATCCTCGGAGAACAGCGCAGCCATGTCGGCCCCGCCCATGTCGCGCAGCGCCCACACCGCCAGCGCATATTCGTTGGCGACAAAGCCCAGCGGACGCAGCCGCAATCTTTCGAGCCGCCGAGTCAGCAGCATGCCCAGCGTCTGGTGCGCGAGGCGCCCCTCGAACGGATAGCAGACGAGATATTCTTTCGATCCCCGCGGAAAGGTCTCGACCAGCAACTGGCCGGGCTTGGGGATCACCGAGCGCAATTCCTGGATGCGCAGCCATTCGCGCACCGGATCGGGCAGATGCGCCCAACTCTCCGGGTTCGACACCATCTGGCGCACGCGCTCTGCGAGGAAGGTCGAGAGCGGGAACTTGCCGCCATTGTAGGATGGGATCTGCGCCTCCGCCTCATGCGTCTTCGACACATAGGCGCCGTCCTCGCGCATGCCCTCGAAGCGCAGCACGTGGCCGGAGAACACGAAGGTGTCGCCCGGCGTCAGCTGCTCGGCGAAATACTCCTCAAGCTGGCCGAGCACGCGGCCGCCCGCGCCGGTGGGACGGCCCTTGGCCTGCAGCCTTATGTCGATCATGGGATCTTCCACGATCACGCCGACATTCATGCGGTATTGCTGCGCCAGCCGCGGATGGGACAAGCGCCACAGCCCTTCGGGCGTCTGGCGCAGCCGCGCATAACGGTCATAGCGCTTCAGCGCATAGCCGCCGGTGGCGACGAAATCCACGATCTTGTCGAAATCCTCACGCACCAGATGCGTATAGGGCGACGCCGAGCGCACCTCCTCGAACAGCTTGGTCGCATCGAACGGCTTGCTGCACGCGGTGCCCAGCACATGCTGCGCCAGTACGTCGATCCCGCCGCGCTTCAGCCGCTCGCCGTCGAGCTCGCCGGCCAGCACCGCGTCGCGCGCCGCGTTGCATTCGAGCACCTCGAAGCGGTTGGCCGGCACCAGCAGCGCCTGGCTCGGCTCGTCCAGCCGATGATTGGCGCGGCCGATGCGCTGCACCAGGCGCGCCGCGCCCTTGGGCGCCCCGACGCAGATCACCTTGTCCACCGCGCCCCAGTCGATGCCGAGGTCGAGCGTCGAGGTGCAGACCACCGCCCGCAGCGCGCCGCGCGTCATCGCGGCCTCGACCTTGCGGCGCTGCGCCGGCGCCAGCGATCCATGATGCAGCGCGATGGCGAGATTGTCGGAATTGATCCGCCACAATTCCTGGAAGGTGCGCTCCGCCTGACTGCGCGTGTTGACGAAGACCAGCGCGGTCTTCGCGCTCTTGATCGCATCCATGATGTCGATCATCGCGTGGCGCGCCAGATGCCCGGCCCAGGGGACATAGGAATCCGAGGTGCTGATCTCGATCTGCGGCCTCGCCCCCGCCTGGCCCAGCACCAGCGCCGATTTCGCCTCGCCCTCCGTTGACGGTTGGCGGGCTTCGCCCGCGGGGGGCTGCGGCATCAGATAGCGCTGCAGCGGCGCCGGATCCGCGACGGTGGCGGAGAGCCCGACGCGGCGATGGCCGGGCGCCAGCGTCTGCAGCCGCGCCAACCCCAGCGCCAACAAATCGCCGCGCTTGGAATTGTGCATGGCGTGCAGCTCGTCCAGCACCACGGTCTTGAGGTCCGCGAACATCAGACTGGCGCCGGGATTGGAGATCAGCAGCGCAAGCTGCTCCGGCGTGGTCAGCAGGATGTCCGGCGGCGCGTGCCGCTGGCGCTGGCGTTTCGACACCGAGGTATCGCCGGTGCGGGTCTCGACCCGGATCGGCAGCCCCATCTCGGCCACCGGCGCCTCGAGATTGCGCGCGACATCGACCGCCAGCGCCTTCAGCGGCGAGATATAGAGCGTATGCAACGCGCTCACCCGCCGGCGCGGCCGGTTCGCCAGGTCGATCAGGCTGGGCAGGAACCCCGCCAGCGTCTTGCCGCCGCCGGTCGGCGCCACCAGCAGCACGGACTCGCCGCGTTGCGCATGTTCGATCAGCGCCGATTGGTGCGGCCGAATCTGCCAGCCGCGCGACGCGAACCAGTCGGAGAAGACGGCAGGGAGCGCAGCGACAACCTGCTCCTCCACCGCGCAAGCGGGGGAGGTGGCTTGGCGCGCCAGCGCCAAGACGGAGGGGGCCAGCTCCGTGGCTGCCCCCTCCACCATCGCTACGCGATGGTCCCCCTCCCCCGCTATCGCGGTGGAGGACCTGATTTTCAGCTTCCGCGCCGTCATTTTTGCTTTTCGGGCTTCATCACCCCTACTCTGCCTCAAAGATTTCCGGAGGAACAGACCATGTACAACCTCATGCTCAAGGATGGCATTTTAAAGGGCAAGCGCATCCTGGTGACGGGCGGCGGCACCGGTCTGGGCGAGGTCATGACCGAGGCTTACGCGCAGCTCGGCGCCACCGTCTATATCTGCGGCCGCCGCAAGGCCGTGCTCGACGAGACCGCCAAGAAGATCAGCGACGAGACCGGCTCCACCGTCAAAGGCATCGCCTGCGACATCCGCGTGGCCGAAGCGGTCGACGACATGATCGCGCAGATCTGGGCCGATGGCGGCGCGCTGACCGGCCTCGTCAACAACGCGGCGGGCAATTTCATCTCGCGCACCAAGGACCTCTCCCCGCGCGGCTTCAATGCGATCGCCGACATCGTCTTCCGCGGCTCGTTCTACGTCACGCTGGCCTGCGGCAAGCGCTGGATCGACGAGAACGTCAAGGCGAGCGTGATCTCGATCCTGACGACCTGGATCTGGAACGGCGGGCCGTTCACCGTGCCCAGCGCGATGTCGAAAGCCGGCCTCAACATCATGACCAAGTCGCTGGCGCAGGAATGGGGCCCGAACGGCATCCGCCTCAACGCCATCGCGCCCGGACCGTTTCCAACCAAGGGCGCCTGGGACCGTCTCAATCCCGCCGCCTCCGGCAACAGCGAAGCGGCGGCGCGCCAGACCGCCGGCATGGCGCGCAATGGCGAGATGGTGGAGCTCGCGAACCTCGCCGCCTTCCTGATGGCCGATGGCTGCGACTATCTCACCGGCCAGACGCTGGCGATCGACGGCGCACTGCATCTTGCGACGGGCGGGAATTTCGCGCGGCTCGCGTCGCTGGGCGACGCGGAATGGGAGGCGATCCGCGGCGAGATCCGCGCCACCAATGACAAGGACAAGGCGCAACGCAGCGTATGACGGAACCGAAGTTGCACGCGGTTGCGTATTGACTCATGTGGCCGGCGGGCGGAGCATCCTGACCGTCGTGTGCGCGGACGCGGCGCAGGCCAACGGGCCCAACGAGACGGCGAGTAACCCGCGAGCGACAGGTGAAACCGAAGAGATCAAAGGAGGCTCCGCATGGAAGACACTCCACCGGGTATAAGACCGGGGCTCCGCCTAGGCCGCGGAGCCACGACCGGCCGAGACGCAAGGTCGATCGCCACCCACAATTGAAACGACGTCGAAACGGACGGACGTCCGTATGAGAGAGCCCCTTCTTAAAGGGCGACCGGGAAGCAGAGCTTCTTGGAATCGAAAAATCGAAGAGCCTCGTCGCGCAAGCGGCGAGGTTTTTTGTTCGACAAATCCTCCCCCGCGAAGCGGGGGAGGAGCAAATGCAGCGCATTCTGGCGGCTCCATACGACCGATCTTTCAGGTACCGCACGCTGCCAAAAAGCCGTTGAGCACTTGGCACATCACCGAACAGCTCATGAAAGAGCGGGGGTTGCCCTTGGATGACGCAAAGCTCTTCCGCACAATGCAGCAACGCATACGGGTTTGCCTAAACCGTTATCGACGGACAATGGGCGTGTTGGAGTCACTGCATGGACCTGACGGCGTTGTGCTGTGGAAGTTGGCACAAGACCAATCTCATCTTAGCAGGTCCAACGGATCGACGCCGAAGAGCTTCGCAAACGTCTCGACCACATCGAGCGTTGGATTGCGCTTGCCGCGCTCGATCTGGCCGACATAGGTGACGGCAAGCTCGACCTCATCAGCCAACGCCTCCTGACTCAGCTTCCGCGCCTTGCGGAGCCGCCGGACATCGATCCCGAGGATGCGTGCCAATCGCATCCCAACAAGCGGAAGGATTCTTTAACTTCCAGACAGTCACTATAGTGATGATTTTCGACGGCAGAGCCGATAATGGATTCGAGCCTACAGGTGCAGCCAAAAACTGGCGGCATCATCGTCATGACGATTCTTGGCGTAACGCTCGTCGGCGGTCTTCTCAGCGCGCTCTCTCCGACCGCGCCGGTATCTGCGGCAGCGCCGACCAAAGAAACACCCAGCAGGCCGGTACCCGATAGGACGTGGGATTCCAGCTTTGGCGGTCATCTGGTCAAATGCGGAATCGCTGGAGGCGGCCGGTATTACATCTTGATGCCGAATGCTGACGAGATCGCAGCAGGAGCGTCGCCGCAGTTGAACGAAGCGCCATCGGAGGATGCATGGGCTGCTGCATGCGCCGCACCGCAACAACGCTAAACAGCGTCAGCGTCTTTCTCCGTAGAAAAGCTATTGCGGTGAAGACGTCCCGCTTTACTTGTCAACGAATTCAAGTTCGGGGTTTGAGCTCCGCTTAGGAGCTGCGCGGTCTAACCTACGTTCGAACTCTGCCCAGTTGTCGCATGACTTCATCAGCATCGTCACCGCATGCAGATGCTGAGCGAGCGCGCCACAGCTCCATCCATCCGGCAGCCGCTCCCGCGAGCGGAAAGGAAAACCATGCGTCAGCGCTTCCAACCCAACATCTTTCCCGGCTCATATGCCGGCAGCTCGAAGCCCGGCTTCGCCGGTTCGGCCGCGAACTTGATCGCCGGGCCGATATGCGGATGGCCCGCGGCGTCGTGCAGCAGCAATCCGCGCGCCGCCGCGTTCGCGTCGCCGAGCGCGTCCTTCAACGTGCGTACCGGCGCCCAGCACAAATCGATCGGCGCCAGGAACGCCTCCCATTCCGCGCGCGTGCGGCTCGCGAACAGTTCGGTGAACCAGGCGATCAGCGGCGCCTGCGACGGCCCCGGCTCGCCCTTTGCGATGGCGAGGAAATCGAGCCGGCCGAGCGCGCGCAGCAAGTTCTCGCTGAACTTCGCCTCCGAGCCCGCGAGCACGATGAACTGTCCGTCGCTGGTCTCGTAGATGCGGTTCATCGCCTGGCCGCCATAATTGCGCATCGCATGCGGCTCCGGCGCCCGGCCTTCGCCCAGCACCGCGCCGGTGATGTTCGGCGTCCAGGCGAGCAGTGCGTCGTACATCGCGATGTCGATATGGTCGCCCCTGCCCGTCCTCCCGCGCGCCAGCAGCGCCATCAGGATCGCCGACAGCGCGGTCAGCGACGACGCCATGTCGGCGGCGACGAGGTTGGGCATGTTCGGCTTGTTGTCGGAAAGGCCGCGCGACAGATCGAGCGTGCCGGCCAGCGCCTGGACTCCGAGATCGTGGCTGGGCTTGCGCACCCAGGGCCCGCCCTGTCCGAAAGCACTGATCGAGCAATAGACGATACGCGGGTTGCGCGCCGCCACCGCGTCATAGCCGATGCCCAGCCGCTGCACCACGCCGGGCCGGAAGGCTTCGACGATCACGTCCGCCTCGTCCGCCAGCGCGAAAAAGGCCGCGACGTCGTCCTTGTCCTTGAGATCGAGCGCGAGGCTGCGCTTGCCGCGCGCGATGTTGCGGAACCACACCGCCGTGCCGTCGGCGGCGCGCGTGCCCATCGCCCGCACCGGCTCGCCGGTGCCGTTCTTCGGCTCGACCATGATCACGTCGGCACCGTGATCGGCCATGGTCATCGTCAGATGCGGCCCGGGCAGGAACTGCGAGAGATCCAGCACCTTGACGCCTTCGAGCTTCACGGCCGCCCCACTCGATTTCGGTTGCGGTCCGGATATAGCAGAGCTCTCCATGTGCGGGCGAACCTTGTGAAGATCGACGCGGCGCGTAGTGGAAAGATATAGTCGCGCCGATCTTTCCTCCCCCGTGGTTACGGGGGAGAAAAGCTATGCGGCTCTTAGCTAAACGCCTGGATCCCCGTCTGCGCCCGGCCGAGGATCAGCGCGTGCACGTCATGCGTGCCTTCATAGGTGTTCACGGCCTCCAGGTTCAGGACATGGCGGATCACGCCGTATTCGTCGCTGACGCCGTTGCCGCCATGCATGTCGCGAGCCTCGCGCGCGATGGCGAGGGCCTTGCCGCAATTGTTGCGTTTCATCAGCGAGATCGCGGGCGCCGCGGCGTCGCCGGAATCGATCAGCCGGCCCAGCCGCAGCGCGCCGTGCAGGCCCAGCGTGATCTCGGTCTGCATGTCGGCGAGCTTCTTCTGGACGAGCTGCGTCGCGGCCAGCGGGCGGCCGAACTGCTTGCGATCGAGCGTGTATTGCCGCGCGGCGTGCCAGCAGGCCTCCGCCGCGCCCATCGCGCCCCAGGCGATGCCGTAGCGCGCCCGGTTGAGGCAGCCGAACGGTCCGCCCAGCCCGCGCACATGCGGCAGCAGGTTCGCCTCCGGCACCAGCACGTCCTCCAGCACGATCTCGCCGGTGACGCTGGCGCGCAGCGAGAACTTGCCTTCGATCTTGGGCGTCGAGAATCCCTTCATGCCGCGCTCGACCACGAAGCCGCGGATCACGTCGTCGAGCTTGGCCCACACCACCGCGACGTCGGCGATGGGAGAATTTGTGATCCACATCTTGGCGCCGTTGAGGCGATAGCCGCCCGCGTCCTTCACCGCGCGCGTCGTCATCCCGCCCGGATCGGAGCCGTGATCGGGCTCGGTGAGGCCGAAACAGCCGACGAATTCGCCGCTCGCGAGCTTCGGCAAATATTTGCGCCGCGTCTCCTCCGAGCCATAGGCATAGATCGGATGCATCACCAGCGAGGACTGCACGCTCATCGCCGAGCGATAGCCGCTGTCGACCCGCTCCACCTCGCGTGCCACCAGCCCGTAGCAGACATAGTTGAGCCCGGCACAGCCATATTCCTCCGGCAGCGTCGCGCCGAGCAGGCCGAGCGCGCCCATCTCGGTCATGATCTCACGGTCGAAGGTCTCATGGCGGAAGGCGAGCTTCACGCGCGACGCCAGCCGGTCTTGGGCATAGTCGCGGGCGCTGTCGCGCACCATGCGCTCCTCCGCGGAGAGCTCGCCTTCGAGCAGCAGCGGATCGGCCCAGTCGAAGGCGTTGCGGTCCAGCTTCGCGGAGGGCTTGGCGGAATGGTCTTCGGCGGCGCTCATGACGTGTCTCTCGATCGGCGCGCCGCCGGAAGACGACGCTAATGTGGCGCGGCGGCCTCCGGGGCCGCTGGCGCGCTGCCGGGCGTGATATAGACCTTCCGCTCCTTGTACGCGATATAGATATGAAAATGCCGCAGGATGTTCATGCCGACCAGCATGCTTGCGCCCGCGCCAGGCTCCGGCGTGCCGGTGATATTGCTCCCCGTGACGATCTCGCTTTTGGCTTCGAAGCGCTTGCGCATGGAATCGGGAATGATGTCCACCTGCGGGTGCGTGACGGCGATGCCCTCGAAGCCGAGCGATGCGAAGGTGTGGCGATAGACAGGCCGCGCCGACCCATCCTGGAACTTGCCGATGGCCGGCGTATCTTCCGATCCCAATTTCAGTCCGTATACATGCTCGGCGTCGCGATCCTGAAGCGTTGTTCCGCCGGCGCCGGTGTCGAGGATGGCGTCCACCGGATGGCCGTCCAGCGTGACCGAAATGATGATATGCCCGTCGCTCAGGCTCTTCATCGGCACGACTGCAAGCACGGTGTGCGGCCAATAGACGACACCGCCCGGACAATGATCCTGCGAAAACAGGGAAAGCTTCCTGGCGCCGAAATCGAGATCGACGTCGTAGTTCTGCAGGATATCGGGAGCGAAAATTCCGGCGAAACCGGGCTGATCGGAGAGCTCGCCCGGCGTGTTCCAGACGACCATCGGAACCGCCGGCGCTTTCAGATTGCCGAGCTGCAGGTCGGCATACACCGTGTCGCTCGAGGTCTGCGCGGCCACGTCGTACAACGTGATCTTGCCCATCGTCCTGTGCAGATGCAGCTCGTCGGCAACGGTCGCGGTGATTTCCTCGACAGCGCCGCCCGTATCCAAAAGCATCACTTTCGGCACGCCTTGAATTGCGATGGGCACGTAAGCTTCGAGCGAATTCTCGCTCATCGTGAGCGGCACCGAGGTCTTCATTTTCAGGACACAGTCTTCTGCCAATGCCGGACTGAAACAGGCGAGAAGCGCGCAAGCAAAGACCGCCCCACCGAACAACACAGCCGGCTTCATGACTCCCCCCAAAGACGTCCGTCGGCCTTTTCTACTCAATCGCCGGCGAGGAAGTCCAGAACCGCGCCCTTGTAGAGTTTGTCGCCGACCGCCGTCATGTGATCGCGGCCCGGAACGGTGACGGCGCGGCCGTGCGCGAAGGCCGCGGCGAGGCCCTCGGGGCGGCCGGTGAGGTCGTCCTTCTCGCCGCAGACGACGAGCACGGGCAGCGCGATCCGCGCCAGCGCTTCGGCCGGCAGGTTCGCCGCCGGCGCCGCCATGCAGGCGGCGAGCGCGAGGCGGTCCTTGCCCGGCTGGTCGGCGAAGGCGCGGAAGGTGCGGGCGGTCGGGTTTTCGATGGTCGCGGGATCGGGCGCGCGCAGCGCCGCGACGATCGCGGCACGCACAAGCGGATCGGCGACCCGGTCGCGCCGCCGGTCGGACGCGTCGAGATAGCTCTCGCCCACGCCCGCGACGACCAGCTTGCGCAGCCGCCCGGGATGCTGCGCGGCGAGCTGGATGGCGATGAAGCCGCCCATCGAATAGCCCATGACATGCGCCGCCGCGATATCGGCGGCGTCCATCACCGCGAGGACATCCTTCGCCATCGCGGCGTGACCATAGCCTTCCGAGGCGTGCGGCTTGTCGCTCTCGCCATGGCCGCGCGCGTCCATCGCCACGACGCGATAGCCAGCCTTGGCCAGCGTGTCGTACCATCCGGTGTCGTGCCAGTTCTGCGCCCGCGACGAGCCGAAGCCGTGGACGAGGAACACGATATCGGTCCCGCCGCCGGCGATCTCATAGGCGAGGCGCACGCCGTCGGCGGCTGTGGCAAAGACGGTCATCCGAGCCCTTCCTGTGGGACGGTTCGACCTTCGCAAAGCCCGGCGGGACTGTCTATGATGCGTGCGCGCACCCGGAAGGCTTGTCCATGTCCTTGGAACAATTGAAGAAAGACGTTTGCTCGGCGGTCGACGATCTGCGCGCCGAATTGCTGGCGCTGAGCCATGCGATCCACCAGGAGCCCGAGCTGGCGCTGGAGGAATTCAAGGCCGCCCAGCGCCTGACCGATGCGGTCGAAGGCCATGGCATCAAGGTGCAGCGCGAGGCCTTCGGACTCAAGACCGGCTATGCCGCCGAGTTCGGCAAGGCGGGCGGGCCGAACATCGCGATCCTTTCCGAATATGACGCGCTGCCCGGCATCGGCCATGCCTGCGGCCACAACATCATCGCGACCAGCGGCTATGGCGCGGCCATCGCGCTGTCCAAGCTGAACGGCCGCCTGCCCGGGCGCGTGCGCTATCTCGGCACGCCCGCCGAGGAGCGCTTCGGCGGCAAGGAGATCATGGCGCGCGAGGGCGCGTTCGACGGCACCGACGCGGCGATGATGATCCATCCCTCCAACCAGGATCTCGTCACCATGCCCTGCATCGCCATCGCGGAGGTCGAGGCGATCTTCCACGGCCGCACCGCGCATGCCTCCGCGATGCCCTATCGCGGACTGAACGCGCTCGATGCGGTCGTGACCTCCTACCAGGCCATCGCGCAATTGCGGCAGCATATCCGCAACACCGACCGCATCCACGGCATCATCACCGAGGGCGGGCTGGCGCCGAACATCGTGCCGGACCGCGCCGCCTGCCGCTTCTATGTTCGCGCCATCGACGCGCATGAGCTGGCGCCGCTGAAGCTGCGGGTGCAGCGGTGTTTCGAGGCCGGCGCGCTTGCCACCGGCTGCCGGCTCGAGGCGCATTGGGGCGACACCGACTATCTCGACCTCAAGACCAACTGGCCGATGGCGGAGATGTACGAGGCGAACGCGGTCAAGCTCGGCCGCGACTTCTTCCCGGTCAAGGATCTGCCGCCCGGCTATGCCGGCTCGACCGACATGGGCAATGTCAGCCACCGCGTGCCCTCGATCCATCCGATGCTCGGCATCGCGCCGGCCGGCGTGGTGATCCACAACCCGGAATTCGCCCGCTACGCCGCCGCGGACAAGGGCGACCAGGCGGTGATCGACGGCGCCAAATCGATGGCGATGACGGCGCTCGACCTGATGGCCGATCCGGCGCGGATGGCGGCGGCGCGCGCCGATTTCGCCGCGACCGCGGAGCTCTCCCAGGCCGCCATCGCGCGCTCCCGCGAATCCGCGCCGCATGAGCACGGCCATGGCGGCTGCGGCTGCGCATGAGCCCCTGGCTGCTGATCGCGGCGATCAATGGCGGGCTTGCCGTAGCGTCAGGCGCCTTCGCGGCGCATGGCCTGCAGGGCCGGCTCGACGCGCATGCGCTGGCGATCTTCGAGACCGCGGCGCGCTATCACATGTATCATGCGCTCGCGCTCGGGCTCGCGGCCTTCGCGATACGTGACGCAGCGGCAGGTGCCGCGACTGTAGCGTCCGGCTTTTTTCTCGCAGGCATTTTGCTCTTTTCCGGTTCGCTCTATCTTCTCGCCCTGACGGGCGCCAAGGGCTTGGCGCTGGTCACGCCGATAGGCGGCGTGTGTTTCCTGATCGGCTGGAGCGCCCTCGCGCTGGCCGCCATGCGATTGCCGAGGTGATGGACGCGTGATGCGCAACGACGAACATGTTCTGATCGCGGGCAGCGGCATTGCCGGGCTCGGCGCCGCGCTCGCCTTCGGCGGCGGCACGCGCCGCGTCACCATCCTCGACCGCGATCCGCCGCCGCCCGCCGGCTCGGCCGAAGAGGCGTTCACCGGCTGGGAGCGCCGCGGGGCGACGCAGCTGCGCCACAGCCACGCCTTCCTTGGCCGCCTCACCTCGCTGATCCGCGACCGCTATCCCGAATTGATGGCCGAGCTGCTGGCCGAAGGCACGCGGCTGTTCGGCTTCCAGGACGGGCTGACGCCCGCCCTGGCCAAGGACTACAAGCCCGCCAAAGGCGACGAGGATCTCAAGCTGCTGTTCAGCCGCCGCACCACGCTGGAGCTGATCCTGCGCCGCTACGCCGCCAAGCTGCCCGGCATCACCTTCATCGCCGATGCCGGCGTGCGCGGTCTCGTCACGCGCCGCGAGAACGGCAAGATCGTGATCGACGGCCTCAAGGTCGAGCGCGACGGCGTGGAAGAAGACATGCGCGCCGACGTGACGGTCGACGCCACCGGCCGCAACACGCCGTTCCCCGACTGGCTGCGCGCCGAAGGCGCCACGGTGCGCGAGGAATCGAGCCCCTGCGGCATCCTCTACTTCACCCGCCACTACAAGCTGCGCGACGGGCAGGACGAGCCGCCGCGCGACGGCCCGCCCGGCGGCGCCGATCTCGGCTACATCAAGTTCGGCGTCTTCATCGCCGACAACCGGCATTTCTCCGTCACCCTGGCGGTGCCGGAGATCGAAAGCCGGTTGCGCACCGCCATCATGAAACCCGAGGCGTTCGATGCCGCCTGCCGGGCGATGCCCGGCGCGGCGCGCTGGGTCGATCCGGCGCGCGCCGAGCCCGTCAGCAAGGTCTATGCGATGGGCGAGCTCTACAATGTCTGGCGCCACTACATGAAGGACGGCGAGCCGCAGGTGCTCAACTTCTTCGCGCTGGGCGACGCGGCGGTGCGGACCAACCCGCTCTACGGCCGCGGCTGCTCCTCCGGCGTGGTCGAGGCGCATCTGCTGCGCGCCGCGCTGGACGCCGGCGCCGATCCGGTCGAGCGCGCGAAGAAATACGAGCGCGACGTGACGGCCGCGATCCGTCCCTATTTCGATTCGATGGTTTCGCTCGACCTCAACGCGATCAAGCGCGCCAGGAACGAGCTCGATCCCAGCCACCGCCCGAGCTATCGCGCCCGCCTCGCCAAGAGCTTCACCGAGGACGGGCTGATGCCGGCGCAGCGCGCCGACGTCGAGGTCAGCCGCGCCATGTCGCGAATCTTCCACATGCTGGACGAGCCGACCGCCTTCCTGAAACGCCCCGCGATCGTCGCGCGCATCATGGCGGTGTGGGCGACCCCGAAGGCGGACAAGGAGCGCCGCGGCCTCTACCCGCCCAAGGCCGGCCCCGACCGCGCCGGGATGATGAAGGTCTTGAACATCGCGGCGTGACAACCCCGCTTGTCGTCCCCTGCCGAGCGATCCAGAGGATTGCGCGAGGAAGGGGCCCAGGCGGTAAAGATAAGGACGGTGCGGAGTTTCTCGCCCTGACATTTCAGCGGCTTCGATACCTGGGTCCCCTTCCCTCGCAACGCGCGTGGCGCGTTGCTCGCCGGGGATGACAGCGATGTTCGAGGCGATCACTTTCGAAAACGGAGACACACATGACGTCCTTTCCCGAGCCCACCATGATCAAGACCAACGGCATCGACATGGCCGTGTACGAGATGGGGCCGAAGGACGGCGTGCCCGTCGTGCTCTGCCACGGCTTTCCCGAGCTCGCCTATTCCTGGCGCCACCAGCTCCCGGCGCTCGCCGCCGCCGGCTTCCGCGCCATCGCGCCCGACCAGCGCGGCTATGGCCGCAGCTCGCGGCCCGAAGCGATCACCGACTACGACATGGAGCACCTGACCGGCGACCTCACCGGCCTGCTCGACGCGCTCGGCCTCAAGGACGCGATCTTCTGCGGCCATGACTGGGGCGGCTTCGTGGTGTGGCAGATGCCGCTGTTCCACCCCGGCCGCGTCCGCGGCGTCATCGGGGTGAACACGCCCTTTCTCGCCCGCGGCCCGATGGATCCCATCGCGATGATGCGCGCCGTGTTCGGCGAGGAGATGTACATCGTGACCTTCCAGAAGCCCGGCTATGCCGATCCGATCCTCGCCAAGGACGTCGGCAAGACGCTGCGCTTCTTCTTCCGCAAGACCGGGATGAAGGCGGCGGACTACGCCAAGCTGCCGCAGGAGCAGCGCAACCTGAATTTGCTGGGCGCGATCCAGTCGGACGAAGCGGCCTGGGGCGGCGCGCCGCTGCTGACGCCGGAGGAGCTGAAATACTGGGTCGACACCTATACGCGCACCGGCTTCACCGGCGGGGTCAACTGGTACCGCAATTTCACCCGCAACTGGGAGCGCGCCGAAGGCATCGCGCAGAAGGTGGACGTGCCCGGCCTGATGATCATGGCGGAGGACGACATCGTCCTCTCCCCCGCCATGGCCGAGGGCATGGAGCAATATGTCCCCGATCTCGAAAAGGCGCTGATCCGCGACTGCGGTCACTGGACCCAGCAGGAGCATCCCGACCAGGTGAACACGATCATGGTCGACTGGCTGAAGCGGCGTTTCGGGTGAGGACGCGCGCGGGCCATGACACCAGTTCTTGGAAACACCCGCCCCTACCCCTTCAGCGCCTTGTCCGCGAGCTCGTCGATCTTCTTGACGAGCGCGGCGGCGCCGCCGGCCTTCACCGTGGCGGAATAGTCCGAGCGGTAGACATTGAGCTGGCTGATATTGCCGTCGAGCAGGACGTCGATGATCTTCCAGCCGCCGCCGAACTGGCGCACGCGGTAGATGAACGGAACCGTCTGGTCCTTGGTCACCAGCTTGCTCGAGACGTAGTGGTCGGTGCCGCGCACCGTGACGTTCGGATCGACCACGAATTTCTCGCCGTTGAAGCTGTCGAAATTGCCGGCATATTGCGCGGCGGTCATGCGCGAGAAGGCTGCGGTCAGCGACGTCTGGTCGGCGGCGCCGAGCGTGTCCCAGCCGGGACCGACGGCGTATTTGATCATCGTGTTGACGTCGAAGGCCTGTTCCACCGCGGGGCGCAGCTTGGCGTAGCGGCCCTGCGCGCCCAGCGATTTGCCGCCCTTCATCGAGTCGAGCAGCGCGTCGTAGAAGCCCTGCACGGTGGCGACGGCGGGGTCGGTCTGGGCCTGCGCGGTGCCGAGGGGCAGCGCGACGGCGAAGAACAGCGCGAGGAATGCGGAAATACGGGCGATTGTAAATCTCATCGAGGTCTCCTTGGACACAAAGGCGGGAGAAGTTTCCCTTTCAACCGAGCGACGCGATTTTGGTTCCACGCTGCGCAGTTGTCACCCCCGGCCGAACGCTGCGCAGCGGCGTGAGGGAAAGGGGACCCAGGCGGTTGGACTAAACACCAGCGCCTGAACGGGATATGAATTTCGAGAGCACGGAAGCTCGACCGCCTGGGTCCCCTTCCCCTCGCATCGCTTCGCGATGCTCGGCCGGGGATGACAAGAGGTGCTTGCCGACAGCTATCCCCTGGCCTGCGCCTTGGTCACGAAATGCGCCTGGACCACGCGGACGATATCGGCGGCCGACAGGCCCGCCGTCTCGTACTGCTTGTCCGGGTTGTCGTGCTCCTGGAAGAGGTCGGGCAGCGTCATGGTGCGGATGTCGAAGCCGGGGCGGAGCAGGCCCTCATTGGCGATGAAGTGCAGCACCTGGCTGCCGAAACCGCCCGTCGAGCCCTCTTCCACCGTCACCAGCATGCCGTGGTTGCGCACCAGGCGGCGCACCAGATCGGTGTCGATCGGCTTGGCGAAGCGCGCATCGGCGACGGTGCAGGAGATGCCCTTGCGCGCGAGCTCGTCGGCGGCGGCCAGCGCCGGCGCCAGGCGGGTGCCGAGCGAGAGGATCGCAACCTCCTTGCCTTCGCGCACCACGCGGCCCTTGCCGATGGGCAGGACCTGGCCGCGCTCGGGCAACGCCACGCCGGTGCCTTCGCCGCGCGGATAGCGGAGCGCGATCGGGCCGTCGTCATGGGCCGCGGCGGTCGCCACCATGTGCATCAGCTCGGCCTCGTCGGCCGCCGCCATCACCACGAAATTGGGCAGACAGCACAGATAGGCGAGGTCGAACGAACCGGCATGGGTCGCGCCGTCGGCGCCGACCAGGCCGGCGCGGTCCATCGCGAAACGCACCGGCAGCTTCTGGATCGCGACGTCGTGCACCACCTGGTCGTAAGCGCGCTGCAGGAAGGTCGAATAGATCACCGCGAAGGGCTTGAGGCCTTCGGCCGCCAGGCCGGCCGCGAAGGTCACCGCATGCTGCTCGGCGATGCCGACATCGAAGGTGCGGTCCGGAAAGGCCTTGCCGAAGGCGTCGAGGCCGGTGCCCGACGGCATGGCGGCGGTGATCGCGACGACGGTGGGATCGGCCTTGGCTTCCGCGATCAGCGCCTTGGCGAAGACCGCGGTGTAGGTCGGCGCCTTGGACGCGCTCTTCTTCAATTCGCCGGTGGCGACGTCGAAGCCGTTATTGGCATGGCCCTTGTCGGCGGCCGTCTCCGCCGGGGCATAGCCCTTGCCCTTCCGGGTGCGGATGTGCAGCAGCACCGGCGCGGGCGCGCCGTCGCGGATCGCCTCCAGCGCCGCGACCAGCGCGACGACGTCGTGGCCGTCGATCGGGCCGATATGCATCATGCCGAGCTTCTCGAACAGCGTGTGCTCGGCCGAGCCCGTCGCAGCGAGATGATTGAGATGCGTGTTAAGCGCGCCGGTGGCGGGCGCGATCGACATGTCGTTGTCGTTGAGCACGACCAGCAGGCGGCTGCCCAGGTGGCCGGCGTTGTTGATCGCCTCATAGGCCATGCCGGCGCTCATCGCGCCGTCGCCGATCACCGCGATCACATGGTTGTCCTTGCCCAGCAGGTCGCGGCCCACCGCCATGCCGAGGCCGGCGGAGATCGAGGTCGAGGAATGCGCCGCGCCGAACGGGTCGTATGCACTCTCGCTGCGCCGGGTGAAGCCGGAGAGCCCGCCCGCCTTGCGGATGGTGCGGATGCGGTCGCGGCGGCCGGTGAGGATCTTGTGCGGATAGGCCTGGTGGCCGACGTCCCAGATGATGCGGTCGTCGGGCGTGTTGAAGACGTAGTGCAGCGCGACGGTGAGCTCGACCACCCCGAGCCCGGCGCCGAAATGCCCGCCGCTCACGCTCACGGCATCGACCAGCTCGTGGCGCAGCTCGTCCGCCGCCTGGCGCAGCTGCGCCTTGTCGAGGCGGCGCAGATCCGACGGATAGACGATGTTGTCGAGGAGCGGTGTGCGGGAAGCGATATCGGGCATCACGACTCTCGGTCCAGGAGGAACAGGGGAAGATCGACCAGCTCCGGCGCGGCATTGCCGTAAGGCGCCAGCGTGGCGGCGGCGCGGCGGGCCAGCGTCTCGGCCTCGGCGCGCGCCCCCTCCAGGCCGAGGATGGATACCAGCGTCGCCTTGCCTTGGTCCTTATCTTTTCCGACAGCCTTGCCGGTCTTCTCCGCCGTCGAGGTCACGTCGAGCAGGTCGTCGGTGATCTGGAACACCAGGCCCATATCGCGGGCATAGGCGCGCAGGCGGTCGCGATGTTCGCTGCCGGCCTGGCCGAGGATCGCCCCCGCCTCGCAGGAGAACTCGAAGAGCTGGCCGGTCTTCAGGCGCTGCAGCAGGAGGATCTCGTCCTGCCCGAAGGCGCTCTGCGCCGCCTGCATGTCGATCATCTGGCCGCCGATCATGCCGCTGTGGCCGGAGGCTTCGGCGAGGCGCAGGACCAGGGCGGAACGGACCTCGGCCGAGGCGTGCGTCTCGGGCCGGGCCAAGATTTCGAAGGCGAGTGTCAAAAGCGCATCACCCGCCAGCACGGCCGTCATCTCGTCATAGGCGATATGCGTGGTGGGCCGGCCCCGGCGCAGATCGTCGTCGTCCATGCAGGGCAGGTCGTCATGCACCAGCGAATAGGTGTGCAGCACCTCGATGGCGGCGCCGACGCGCGCGGCCTGTGCCGGGTCGACATCGAACAGCTTGGCGGCGTTCAGGACGAGGAAGGGACGCAGGCGCTTGCCCCCCGCGAACGTCGCATAACGCATGGCTTCCTGCACGCGCGCCTGCAGGCCGTGCGGCTTGGGCAGGACCTGCTCCAGCGTGGCATCCACCGCGGTCGCGGCGGCGGCCAGGGCCTGCGGCAAGGCTGCACTCAAGGGACGGGCCGGCGCGCGCGGCACCCCGATCGATGAACTCACCATCTAAACCCCGTAGGCCTGCCGGCTTCTATTTTCCCCAAAACCGGCAGGGACATAACGCCATCAGCCTAGCACAATTGATCGATAGAAACGGCAGACCTATATGCTGGGAATGGTAAATGCCAGAGGGTCCTTCTGCCCCTGTGGTTGCACTGCATCATCCGGCTGGCTATAGCCTCGAATTCGGGCAAGATACCGTCCTTGAAGGAGCGTTCATGCGAGTCATTCTCGCCCAACCCCGTGGTTTCTGCGCCGGTGTCGTCCGCGCCATCGACATCGTCGAGCGGGCACTCGAGAAATATGGCGAGCCGGTCTATGTCCGTCACGAGATCGTGCACAACAAGCACGTGGTCGACACGCTGAAGAACAAGGGCGCGGTCTTCGTGGAGGAGCTCACCGAGGTTCCCGACGGTGCCGTCACCGTGTTCAGCGCCCATGGTGTGCCGAAGACCGTCGTGCAGACCGCGCAGGACCGCAAGCTGCCGGTGCTCGACGCGACCTGCCCGCTGGTCTCCAAGGTCCACAATCAGGGCAAGCGCTACGTCCAGCACGGCCGCCAGCTCATCCTGATCGGCCATGCCGGCCATCCCGAGGTCGAAGGCACGATGGGCCAGGTCGGCGCCCCGGTGACGCTGGTGCAGTCGGAAGCCGAAGTCGCCGACATGACCATTCCGACCGCCACGCCGGTCGCCTACATCACCCAGACCACGCTCTCGATCGACGACACCAAGGGCATCATCCTGGCGCTCAAGAAGCGCTTCAGCGACATCGTGGGGCCCGAGACCACCGACATCTGCTACGCGACGCAGAACCGCCAGACCGCGGTGCGCCAGCTCGCGGAGGTCGCCGACGTCATCCTGGTGGTGGGCGCGAAGAATTCCTCGAACTCCAACCGGCTGGTCGAGATCGGCCGCGAGGTCGGCGTGCCGAGCTATCTGTTGGCGGATGGAAGCGAATTGAGGCCCGAATGGGTCCAAGGCAAGAGCGCGGTGGGCCTGACGGCCGGCGCGAGCGCGCCTGAGCGGCTGGTCGAGGACGTGATCGCCGCGCTGCGCCGGATCGCGGTCGCGCCGGTGAGCGTCGAGACCATGGACGGCAAGAAAGAGCATATCGAGTTCCGCCTGCCGGCGGAGCTGCGCAACGACCGCGTTCCGGCCGCGTAATGTGTCTGCCCGCGTTCCGCGGGCGTGGTTCTGTTTGCCCGCGTTCCGCGGGACGGGAGAATAAAAGTGGGTATACCTCTGCACCAGGCCGCGAAGATCGGCTCCTATGTGATGAAGCAGCACCTGACGGGCAAGAAGCGCTATCCGCTCGTGCTCATGCTGGAGCCCTTGTTCCGCTGCAACCTCGCCTGCGCGGGCTGCGGCAAGATCGACTATCCCGACGACATCCTGAACCAGCGCCTGTCCTATCAGGACTGCATGGATGCGATCGACGAGTGCGGCGCGCCGGCGGTCTCCATCGCGGGCGGCGAGCCGCTGCTCCACCGCGAGATGCCGCAGATCGTGCAGGGCTTCATCGACCGCAACAAGTTCGTGATCCTGTGCACCAACGCGATCCTGCTCTCCAAGAAGATCGACCAGTACAAGCCGCATCCGAACTTCACCTGGTCGATCCATCTGGACGGCGACAAGGCGATGCACGATCACTCGGTCTGCCTCGACGGCGTCTACGACAAGGCGATCGCGGCGATCAAGCTGGCGAAGTCCAAGGGCTTCCGCACCCAGATCAACTGCACGCTGTTCTCCAACGCGATCCCGGAGCGCGTCGCCAAGTTCTTCGACACGATGATGGAGATGGGCTTGGACGGGATCACGATCTCGCCCGGCTATGCCTATGAGCGCGCCCCGGACCAGGACAGCTTCCTCAACCGCGACCGCACCAAGAAGCTGTTCCGCGACATCCTCAGCCGCGGCAATGGCGGCAAGAACTGGGAGTTCACCCAGAGCTCGCTGTTCCTCGACTTCCTCGCGGGCAACCAGACCTATGAGTGCACCCCGTGGTCGATGCCGCTGCGCTGCGTGTTCGGCTGGCAGAAGCCGTGCTACCTGCTCGGCGAGGGCTATGTGAAGACCTTCAAGGAGCTGATGGAAGACACCGACTGGGACAAGTACGGTGTCGGCAAATACGAGAAGTGCCAGGACTGCATGGTCCATTGCGGCTTCGAAGGCACCGCGGTGATCGATTCGATCAAGCGGCCGCACAAGCTGATCCCGCTGGCGATGCGCGGCGTGAAGACCGAAGGCCCGTTCGCCAAGGACATCGACACGTCCAAACAGCGGCCGGCGGACTTCGTGTTCTCCGCCCATGTCGAGAACAAGCTAGCCGAGATCCGGAAAGCCAAGCAGAAGCCCGAGAGCGTGGCGGCCGCGGAGTAGCGCGCGGAACGCCCGGCCGCTCTCGCGGCCAGTCTTCAACAGATCGCCGATCTGCGACGGCTCGGTCGCGACTGAGCCCAGGATGCGCAGCATCCGCGGCTTGCCGCTCGCCTTGAGCGGCAGCAACGCCGCGGGCGGCAGCCCCGTCCGCGCCGCGTCGGAGATCGTCCGCAGCACGGCGAAAGGCAGGCCATGGCGCGCCGCGGCGCGCGCCGCGATGTGGGATTCCATGTCCACCGCATGCGCCCCCGTCAGCGCAAAGAGCCGGCGCTTGCCGTCGACATGGCTGACGATCTGGTCGTGGCCCGCGAGGATCACGCTATGGGCGCGCGGCAGCTTGGCGCGCAGAGCCGCGGTCCAGGCGGCATCGGTGGGATAGCGCTCCTCGCCGTGCACGACATGGGTGGCGATCACCGTGTCGCCCACTTTGAGCAGCGGCGCCAGCGCGCCCGCGATGCCGAAGCTCACGATGCCTTTGGGCTTGTGCTTGGCGATGGCCTCTTCGAGGCGCTTCTCGAGCAGCGCGCCGTCGCCCGCGCTGATCACGGGCACGAGCTTGCCCCGCCGCGCGATCCGCGCCTCGCGCGCCAGGCCCGTGACGGCGATGACGGTCATGTGGGGCGAACCCCAAAATCCTTGTCATCCCCGGCGAGCATCGCGAAGCGATGCGAGGGACCCCGTAGCGACAGCGTGCGGGGACCCAGGCGGCAAATACCGTGACGGTGTTTGCCGCCTGGGTCCCCTTCCCTCGCGCTCACTGCGTTCGCGCTCGCCGGGGATGACAAGAGATGCATGTGCTAGAGGCCGTAGCTCACGTGGCGCGAATTTCCGGCTTTCAAATTGCGATACCGCGCCACCGCCCAGAGCGGGAAGAATTTCGGATAGCCGTGATAGCGCAGGTAGAACACGCGCGGGAAGCCGCCGCCGGTGTAGTGCTCCTGGCCCCACAGACCGTCGGCCTGCTGCGTCGCTTCGAGATGGCGGATGCCGCGCGCCACCGCCGGATGATCGACCTGCCCCGCCGCCATCAGCGCCAGCAGCGCCCAGGCGGTCTGCGACGCGGTCGAGGGCGCGGGCTCGTAGCCTTTGTAATCGAGCTTGTAGGAGTTGCAATCCTCGCCCCAGCCGCCGTCCGGATTCTGGATCGCAATCAGCCAAGCGGCCGCCTTGGTCATCATCGGATCGTCGGGCATCACCTGCGCCGCGTTCAGTCCCGCCAACGCCGACCAGGTGCCGTAGATGTAGTTGACGCCCCAGCGGCCGAACCACGAGCCGTCCGCGAGCTGCGATTTGCGCAGGAAATCGACGCCCGCTTTCACATAAGGATCGTCCGGCGTCGCGCCCAATTGCATCAGCATGCCGATACAGCGCCCCGAGACGTCGTCGGTCGGCGGGTCGAGCAGCGCGCCGTGATCGGCGAAGGGGATGTTGTTCAGGTAGTAATAGGCGTTGTCGGCATCGAAGGCGCCCCAGCCGCCGTTCCTGCTCTGCAGGCCCTCGACCCATTCGCGCCCACGCGCCATAGGCGCGTCATAATCGGACAGCGCGATGTTGCTCTTCTTGGCGCGGTCCAGCGCCATCACCACGACGGCGGTGTCGTCGAGATCGGGATAATGCGCATTGTTGTACTGGAAGGCCCAGCCGCCGGGGCGCACGTCGGGACGCTCCTCCGCCCAGTCGCCCGCGACGTCGAGCACCTGGCGGTGGCGCAGCCATTCGAGGCTCTTGGCGACCGCGGCGTCGGCGACACCGGTCTTGGCTTCCATCAGCGCATGCGCCGCAAGCGCGGTGTCCCACACCGGCGAGACGCAGGGCTGGCAATAGGCTTCGCCGTCCTTGACGACCAGCAGCAGTTCGACCGATTTGCGCGCGATGGCGCGGCGTGGATCCTCCGGCCCGATGCCGAGCGTGTCGTACATCATCACGCTGTTGGCCATCGCGGGATAGATCGCGCCCAGCCCGTCCTCGCCGTTGAGGCGCTCCGTCGTCCAGGCGACGCATTTGTCGATGGCGCGTTTGCGCAGGCCCTTGGGCCACGGCACCACCTTCAGAACCTTGTCCAGCGTGTTGAAGAAGAACGACCAGCCGGCCGACTGGTGCGGCGCACGCGGGCTGATCACCGGCACGCCCTCGACGAACAATTCGGGGATATGGATACCGCGCGGATTGCGCGCCAGCGGCTGTTTCGCCGCCAGCACCAGCAGCGGCACGATCACGGTGCGCGCCCAATAGCTCATCTTGGAGAGATGGATCGGGAACCAGCGCGGCAGCAGGATCAGCTCCACCGGCACGGTCGGCACGTTCTGCCACGAGGTCTCGCCGTAGAGCGCCAGCAGGATGCGGGTGAAGACGTTCGCCTTGATCGCGCCACCGCGGGCGCGGATCGCTTCGCGGGCCCGTACCATGTGCGGCGCGTCGATGTCGTCGCCGATCATCTTGAGGCAGAAATAGGCCTTCACCGTCGCCGAGATGTCGAAGGCGCCCGCATGATAGAGCGGCCAGCCGCCGTGCTCCTTGGACTGGATCCGGCGCAGGTAGTTGCCGATCTTGGCTTCGAGTTCGAGGTTCGGCGTCTCCGCCAGGTGATGGACGAGCAGCACGTATTCCGACGGGATGGTCGCATCGGCTTCGAGCTCGAACACCCAATGGCCGTCGTCGCGCTGCGACTTGAGCAGCGCGGCGGTGGCATCGCCGAGCATCTTGTCGACCGCGATGGTGTCTTCGGCGCCGCGGGAAAGGAGCATCTGGTTCATCGCGGCCTATTCCAACAGCTGTGCCGATTGCGCCGCACCGGGCGGCTGCAAGGCGGCCGCGGCTTTCGCAGGTTCCTCCAGCGCGATCCATTCCAGCAGGCTGTCGAGCGCCGGGCACATCGCCCGGCCCCAGGCGGTCAATGTGTACTCCACCTTGGGCGGCACCTGCGGATAGACCTCCCGCGCAACGACACCGTCGCGTTCCAGTTCGCGCAGGTGCTGGGCGAGCATCTTCTGCGAGACGCCGGCGATGAGTTTTTCGAGCTCGGAGAAGCGCAGCGTGTCCTTGTCGAAGAGCTGGAGGATGATGACCATCTTCCACCGCGCATCGAGGATGGAGAACGCCCGCTCGATGCCGCGCGCCGCCATTTCGGGTGTGACGTCCCGAAGATAACCCGTTGGTGAGTACCCCACCTTTTTGTCGGTTCTTGCCATGACCGCCTTATAGCAACACATCGGGTTGGACGCAGCAAATGGAACGGAACCCCATGGCCCTTGATCTCCCGAGCACGCTCAGCCGCTACCTCGACGCGCAAAACCGCCACGATATCGAGGCCTTGGTGGCCTGTTTCGCTCCCGATGCGCGGGTCCGCGACGAAGGCCGCGACATCGTGGGCAGCGATGCGATCCGCGCCTGGAAGGAGCAGACCAGCGCCAAATACCGCGTCACGGTGGAACCGCTGGAGACCCAGATCGCGGGCGACCGCACGGTCCTGAAGGCCAGAGTCTCCGGCACCTTCGACGGCAGCCCCGCCCTCCTGACTTACCGCTTCGGCTTCGCCGCCGACGGCCGGATCGCGGCGCTGGAGGTCGGTTGATGGGCGGCGAACTGGACGGCAAGAACGCCCTCGTCACGGGCGGCACGAAGGGCATCGGCGCCGCGGTCGTGGCGCGGCTGCACGAACTGGGCGCGACCGTGCTCGCCACGGCGCGCGCACAGCCCGTCGACCCGCCAGCCGGCGTGTCCTTCGTCGCGGCCGATGCGGCCACCGCCGAGGGCTGCCGGATCATCGCCCAGGCGGCGCGCGAGACGCTCGGCCGCATCGACATCGTCGTCCATGTCGTGGGCGGCTCGTCGGCGCCGGCCGGCGGCTTCGCGGTGCTCGATGACACACAGTGGCAGCGCGCCCTGGACCTCAACCTGATGGCGGCGGTGCGGCTGGATCGCACGCTCCTGCCCGGGATGCTGGCGCGGGGCGCCGGCGTCATCGTGCACGTCACCTCGATCCAGCGGCAGATGCCGCTGCCGGAGGCCACCACCGCCTATGCCGCAGCGAAAGCAGCACTGTCGACCTACAGCAAAGCGCTGTCCAAGGAGGTGAGTCCCAAGGGCATCCGGGTGGTCCGGGTGTCGCCAGGCTGGGTCGAGACCGAGGCCGCTATCGGCCTGGTCGAGACTCTTGCCAAGACGATGAACACCGGCACGGAGAGCGCGCGGCAGGCGCTGATGGATTCACTGGGCGGCATTCCGCTCGGCCGCCCCGCCAAGCCCGCGGAGGTCGCCGATCTGGTCGCGTTCCTGGTGTCGCCACGCGCCGCGTCGATCACCGGCGCCGAATATGTGATAGACGGCGGCACTGTCCCCGTCGCCTGACGTCAACGCGGCGGGACCAGCCCCGCTGCCGTCTGTCCCGAACGGATAGCGCCTTCGATGGTGGCGGGCAGGCCGGTGGCCGTCCAGTCGCCGGCCAGCAGCAGGTTCGCCCACTTCGTGCGGGCTTGCGGGCGGCGGCGGGCCTGCTCGGGCGTCGCGGCGAAGGTGGCGCGGCGCTCCTTCACCACCTGCCATTGCGGCAGGGGATCGGCGGGCAGGCGCAGCACCTTCGCCACGTCGGTCCAGAACCGCCGTGCCAACACCTCGCGGTCGTCGTCCACGATGGCGTCTGCCCCCGAGACCGTGATCGAGACCCGGTCTTCGAAGGCGAAGATCCATTCGGCGCTGCCGCCGATCACGCCGGTCATCAGCGGCGTGCCGGCAGGCGGCGCGAGCTTGAAATGCGCGTTGACGATCGACCGGAACTCCATCGGCGCGACGAGGTCCGGCAGCAACTCGGTCGCGGCCCAAGGCGGCACGGCGAGGATCACCGTATCGGTTTTGTCGAGCGCCACCGGCGTGCCCGCGAGATCGAGACCGGTGACGCGCCAGTCGTCCATCGTCAGGCCGCGCACCCGCTGGCCGATGCGGATGTCGGTGCCCCTGGCTTTCAGGAACGCCAGGGCCGGCTCGACGAAGGCGGCGGCGAGCGTGGGATGGGCGATCCGTGGCCGGTAGGCGAGGCCGCCGCGCGCCAGCGACTGCTTGACCACTTCGCCCGCGAGTTTCGCCGAGGCGATCTTCGGGTCGGTGTTGAGCACGGCGAGCAGGAAGGGCTGCAGCAGCCGCGTCCACAGATGGCCGCGGCATTCGAGGACCTCCGCGATCGTCTTGTCGCCGTCGGCCGCGATCAGGCGCAGCAGGTCGAGATAGTCCTGCGGCTCGGTGCCCGGCACCCGGCGCTCGCGGATGAAGACCCACCATGCCAGCAGCCCGTCATTGGGACGCAGGGTCCAGCGCCGGTCGTCCTTCACATCCATGAAGTCGAACACCGCGCGCGGCGGACCGGCCAGCGCGTCGGCCGCGCCGATCTGCGCGAGATAGGACTGCACCGCCGTGTTGCCCGACAGCACCAGATGATTGCCGTTGTCGATGGTGAGGCCGAGCGCGGCGTCGAAATAGGAGCGGCAGCGCCCGCCGGCCTGCGGCGCGCCCTCGATCAGCACGACCTTGCGGCCCTTGCCGGCCAGCGCCACGGCGGCGGACAGGCCTGCGAGGCCGCCGCCCACGACATATGTCGTGTTCATCCGAACAATCCGTGGCGCAGGACGATGCCGAGGAGCTTCGGCTTGGAGAGAGACACGCGGTTGCGCGGCGGCGTCCAGCCGATCGCTTCGGTCTGGCGCAGGATCTCCTCATACACCGCCCCCATCAGGCGCGGCGTCGCGAGGCGGCCCTTCGGCCGCTTCGCCAGCACCGCGGCGGCGCCGTCGTACCAGCCATGCGCGTCGCGCGCGATGCGCTGGCACACGATGTCGATCCGCGGATCGGCGATGGCGGCCTTCGGATCGCGCGCCGCGATCCCCGCCGCGTCGAGATATTCGCGCGGCAGATAGAGGCGGTTGATGCCCGCATCCTCGTCGATGTCGCGCAGGATGTTGGTGAGCTGCAGGGCGCGGCCGAGGTGATGCGCCAGCGCGTCGCCCGGCCCTTCGTCCATCCCGAACACCTTGATCGAGAGCCGGCCCACCGCGCTGGCGACGCGCTCGCAATAGAGGTCGAGCGTCTTCAGGTCGGGCGCGATGATGTCCTCCGCGACATCCATGTCCATGCCGTCGATCACGGTGAGGAAATCGGCTTTGCGCAGGCCGTAGCGCGCCACATGGGGCGCCAGGAATTCGATGCGCTCGGGCGGCTGGCCGGCATAGAGGTCGTCCAGCGCGACGCGCCACTGGGTGAGCTGTGCCGCGCGCTCGGGCCGCGTCCCGATCCCGTCGTCGGCGATGTCGTCCACGATGCGGCAGAAGCCGTAGATCGCGAACATCGCCTCGCGCTCGGCCTTGGGCATCAGGCGCATGGCCGAATAGAAGGAGCTGCCCGCGAGCTTCTGCTGGGTGGTGCCGGAATCGCTGCTCATGAGGGCGTTGTAAAGCGCGAGACGGCGAAGCGGGAGAGGGCGCGGAGCAACAGTCCCGGCATTTCGCCGCGCCGGTGGTGGACCCGCTCCGACAGGGGATCGCGGACCAGCAGGCGGGCGGTCAGGTCCTCCGCCAGGGTCTGGATCACGCTGACCTCCAGGCTCAGGCGGCGGTCGCGGATCTGGGCCGCGAAGGGCCGGGACTGGGCCAGCAGGTCCTGGGTCCGGCGGGCAAGGCCGGCAAGGGCTGCGCGCAGCTCGGGGCCGGCCTTCGGCGCCGACAGGACCTGCGGATCGGGCAGCACGTCCTGCGGGATATAGACCCTGTTGAGCTCGCGGTAATCCTTGGCGCAGTCCTGCAGGTGGTTGATCACCTGCAGCGCGGCGCAGAGCGCATCATTGGCCGGCCAGGTGGCGCGGCTCTCGCTGTGCACGTCGAGCACGAAGCGGCCGACCGGCATCGCCGAATAGCGGCAATAGTCCATCAGCTCGTCCCAGTCGGCATAGCGCGCCTTGGTGACGTCGCGGCGGAAGGCTTCGAGCAGATCGAGACCATGCTGGATGGTGAGGCCCCGCGCCGAGAGCGCGGCCCGCAGCGCCACGCCCTCCGGCGAGATGTCGCTTTCGCCGGTCAGGCTGCCGCGCATGCTTTCGAGCACGGCGAGCTTCTCGTCGGGCGGGGCGGCGGCGTGGTCGGCGACGTCGTCGGCCGCGCGCGCAAAGGCATAGAACGCCATCACCGGCGGGCGGTATTTCTTGGCGATCAATACCGAGGCGACCGGGAAGTTCTCGTCCTTCGCGCCCTTGCCCGATGCGAGCTCGGCGGCACTCATGATTGCCCCAGGGCTTGCGCCCTGCCCTTCCACATGCCGCCCCTGCCACGCCAATGCTGGATCGCGGAGTCGAGGGTGAACAGCGCATAGACGAAGCCGATCAGCGGCAGCGCCAGGCCCCAGAGCGGCGAGGCGCGATAGAATTTGAGGATCGGCTGGAAGGCGAAGGCCATCGCCAGCCAGGCGAGGAAGCCCGAAGCCTGCGCCGAATCGCGCGCGACGATCGCCAGCACCGGCGCCGCGCCATAGACCGCGATCATCCCGACGAACGCGCCGAGCAACGCCAACGGCGAATAGCCGAGCTGGGCATAGGCCGAGCGCGCCACCATGCGGCGGATCTCGGGCAGGCCGGCATAAGGCCGGATCGAGGCGGCGCGTTCGGTGAGGCCGAGCCAGATCGGACCCTCGGCCTTCATCGCACGGCCCAGCGCGCAATCGTCGATGATCTCGGAACGGATCGTGTCGATGCCGCCCGCGCGTTCCAGCGCCGCGCGCTGCGCCAGCATGCAGCCGCCGGCCGCCGCCGCCGTCTTGCGGCGCGGATCGTTCACCCAGCGGAACGGATAGAGCATGTCGAAGAAGAACACGAAGGCGGGGATCAGATAGGCTTCGGCGAATCCCCTGCAATGCAGCTTCACCATCAGCGAGGTGAGGACGAGCTTGCCGGCCTCCGCCCGCGCCACGAGGCGGCGCAGATTTTCCGGCCTGTGGTCGATGTCGGCATCCGTGAACCACAGATATTCGGGCGTACCGGCGAGACCGGCGCCCTGCTTCATCGCCCACACCTTGCCCGCCCAGCCCGAGGGCCGCGGCGTGCCGCTGTGAACCTCGAGACGGCCGGTGCCGTCGAGCTTGCGCGCAATCTCGCCGGTGCCGTCGCCGCTCTGGTCGTCGACCAGCACGATGCGGAACGGTCCGGGATAATCCTGCGCCAACAGGCTGCCGATGGAACGCGCGATGACGTCGGCCTCGTTGCGCGCCGGCACGACGGCGACGACGGAGGGCCATTGCACCGGCTCGGGCGGCGTATCGGCGTCGTCGCGCTCCTGCATCGCCCAGAACATGCCGCGCCCGGCCAGCAGGTAAAGCCAGATCGCCACCGGGAGGAGAGCGACGAGCGCGATCACGTGATGTAGCCCGCCTGTTGGAACCACGCGACCGCATCCTTGATGGCCTCGCGGTAGGGCCGCGCTGTGAAGCCGAGCTCGTCCTGCGCCTTCTTCGAGGAGAAGAACATGTGGTGCTTGCTCATGTTCAGCGCATCGACGGTGAGCATCGGCTCCTTGCCGGTGTAGCGCGCCACTGCCTCGGCGCACAGCGCCAGCGGATAGAGCGGCCCGCGCGGCAGCTGCAGCCGCGGCGGCCTGCGCCCGACCAGCGGACAGATCACCGCCAACATGTCCTTCAGCCGCACGTCCTCGCCGCCCAGGATGTAGATCTCGCCGGTGCGGCCCTTCTCCAGCGCCAGGATATGGCCCTGCGCGACGTCGTCGACATGGACGAGGTTGAGCCCGGTGTCGACGAAGGCCGGCATGCCGCCATTGGCCGCCTGCACGATGATCCGGCCCGTGGGCGTCGGCTTGACGTCGCGCGGCCCGATCGGCGTCGAAGGGCTCACGATGACGACCGGCAGCCCGTCGCCGGCCATGCGCTCGACCAGCCGCTCGGCCACCAGCTTGGATTTCTTATAGGCGCCGATCACCGTCGCTTCCGAATGACGCGAGGTCTCGTCCACCGCGACGCCGTGGATCGGCTTCAGCGCCGCGACGCTCGAAGTGTACACGATGCGCTCCACCCCGGTGTCGCGCGCCGCCTCCATCACCACGCGCGTGCCTTCGAGATTGTTGCGCACGATCTCTTGTGGATCGCGGGCCCACAGCCGGTAATCGGCGGCGACATGGAAGACGTGGCGCACCCCATCCATCGCCTCGATCATGGCGTGGCGGTCGAGCATGTCGCCCTCGGCGATCTCGAAGACCTCGCCTTCGACATTGGTGCGGACCGAGGTGCTGCGCATCAGCACCCGCACCGTATCGCCGCGGCGCGACAAGGCGCGCGCCACGGCCGAGCCGACGAAGCCCGAGGCGCCGGTGACGAGGACCTTGTCGCCCATCAGCCTTCCACCGGCGCGGCAAGCGCCCGGCGGCCCTCGAAGGCCTGCCAGGCGAGGAGCACGGGCACGCCGATCACGACGTCGCGCGCGCGCTTCAGCAGCGAGCAGGCGACGCCGACCTCCGGCCCGAGGCCGAACAGCGGCATCAGCGCGGCATAGCCCGCCTCCTGCACGCCGATGGCGGCGGGGATGAAGACGGTGGCGCTGCGCAGCGCCGCCAGCAGCGCCTCGATCGCGATGCAGGAGAAGAAATCGATCTGCCTCCCGATCAGGTGGACGCTGAGCCAGATCAGGCCGCTGGAGGCGATCCAGGACACCAGATGGATGGTCGAGGACACTGCGAGCCGCGCCGGCGAATCGTACATTGCGCGCATCTGCTCGCCGAACGCCGCGGTGTGCTTGAGCGCGGCGGGCAGGAAGCGCGTCGCGAGGCCTTCGGCGAAGGCGCTGCCGCGCTGCTGCAGCACCACGAAGGCGGCGATGCCCGGCACCAGCAGCAGGGTGCCGAGGATCAGCCCGTCGACATAGGGCGCGGTGGCGCTGGCGGCGCGCAGCTCGGCGATGCACAGGCCGATGCCGATCAGGATGAAGACGATCTGCGCCATCAGCTCGGTCGTCACATCGGCGATGGCCGAAGCGAAGGCGAGCGGCGCCGCGATGCCGCGCAGGATCACGGCGCGGGCGCCGATCACGATGCCGCCGAGCTGGCTGAAGGGCAGGATGTCGCCGGCGCTGTCGCGCGTCTGGCGGCCGATGATGAAGGTGGCGAGAGCGCGGACCGAGCGCGCCGGCGTCAGCGCATACCAGGCGCCGCCCATCAGCATGACGACGGCGAGGCCGTAGAGGCAGATCAGCGCGAAGCCGAGGAAGCCGACCGAGGCGACGGCCGCGAGCACCTCGCCGATGCCGATATGCAGCAGCAGCCAGACGAACAAGGCGAGCCCGACCAGCGCGGCAGCGATGACACCGAGTTTCATTTGCCGCCCCCCGGTCTGGATAGGGATCGCAACGCGATTGTCATGCCCGCGAAGGCGGGACTCCAGCCTCGCTGTTTCTGGATGCCCGCCTTCGCGGGCATGACAGGAGAGAGATGCATGCGATCAAGCAACCGCCGGAACGGCGCGCTTCGGACCGAAGAAGCGGCGGAAGGTGCGGATCATGAATGGCACGAAGCGCGGGCGCTTGAGCCGCCTGTCGTAGATCCCCAGCCGGCGGTCGTTCTCCGCCAGGCAGGTATCCATCAGCTTGTAGATGTCGATGTCGCCGTCGGTGAGCTGGGTGGCGCCGTTGACGGTGAAATTGTTGTCCTGCTGGCCGTTGCCGACGTCCGAGGCGATGCCGATGCGCTCATAGACCAGGAAGGCCCAGACCGCGAGCACCTTCAGCTCGAACCACGGACGGCGCCAGAGCGGCATGTTGCGGCGGTGCCAGGCGATCCAGTTGACGAAGAACAGGATGTGGCGGCCTTCCTCGTGCACCACCGGCTCGAAGGTGTCGACAAGATCGGCGGGGAAGAAGCCCGACTGCTTCGCCGTTTCGAAAAGCCCGAAGGCGAAGAAGCTGTCGATGCATTCGCTGTAGCCGGTCACCAGGAAGGCCCATTCGGGATCCTTCGGGCGCGGATAGGCGGGCTCGGGCGCCAGCTTGATGCCGTAGGCCTCGACCAGGTTCGACAGCACGTAACGATGGCGGCGCTCCTCGAAGCCGTTGAGCTCGACCGCCTTGCGCAGCAGCGGATCGGGGATCAGCTCGGCATAGGTGCAGACGTTGAGGCCGGCGCGGTTCTCGGTCTGCACTGCGATGTCCCAGATCGGCAGCGCGGTGATGCGCGCCTGGGTCTCGGCCTCCAGCTTCGGCCAGTCGATCACGGCCGGGCGATAGGGATTGAAGGTGTCGAGCAGCGTCTTGCAGAACAGCCGCTTGTGCTCTTCGGAGCCCCAGCGGATGCGGCCTTCGGGCACGGCGGGGCCGGTGCCGGTGATCTCGGGAAAGGTGAGTGCCGTCATGCGTATCATCCGCCGGTTTCCGCCACTGTCGCAGGGGGCTCCCCGTACGCCAAGGCCCCGGAGAAAACTCCGTAAATTGAAGGGCTTAAGTGTGGCTGGGAGATAGCAGAACACGGGCCATTTCGCAAAAGCGAAGATGGAATTGCCCGTGTCGCGGGACAGCCCTCTCAAAAATCCGCGAAGCCGCCCTTGGCGATGGCGGAATTCCGAAACGCCTGCACCACCCGCGGCGCCACAAGCGCGGCGAGTTCGTCGGCATAGGCATAGCCGGGCGCGCAGCCTTCATAAGGTCCGGTCGCCGGATGCAGGTAAAGCTCGGTGAGACCGTCGGGCAGGTTCTCGATCAGGCCCAGCACGCGCGCGGGCGTCATCGCGCCGGACCAGGCGAGGCCGAAGACCTGGTCGGGCACTTTCATTCCCGCGGCGCGCAGCCGGGCGCGCGCCAGCATCGCCCAGGGCGCGGTGACAAGTGCCGATGGCAGCTTCGCTTGGCGGTCGGCGCGGCGCAGCGGACCGTTCGGCTCCAACGGCACGCGCATCGCACGCAGGCCGTGGCGCTTGCCCACCCTGAGGATGGTCGAGGCGATGGTCGGATGCAGGTGGAAATGCTTATGGGTGTTGACGTGGTCGAGCGGCAGTCCGGTGGCGCGGAAGGCATCGAACTGGGCCTCGACCTCGGCTTCGAGCTGGCGGCGCACCTTGGGGCGGAAGAACATGTTCGCCGCTGCCGCCGCCATGTCGGTGCGGAAATTGCCGTCGGCGCCGATCAGGTCGGGCACGGCACGCGCGGGCAGCGTGGGGCGGCCCTCCACCAGCACAATGTGCAGCCCGACGCGCAGCCGCGGATTGGCACGGGCGCGGCGCACCGCATCGCCGGCGGCCGGCGCGCCGACCATCAGGCTCGCGGCGGTGAGGATGCCGTCCCGGTGCGCGATCTCGACCGCGTCGTTCACCTCGCGCGCGGCGCCGAAATCGTCGGCGGTGACGATGAGGGATTTCATAGGCGTAATTTTCGCCAAAAACAAAAACTGTCATGGCCCGCGAATGCGGGCCACCCAGTTGACGCCGGCGATCTGCTGCAAATTGGCGCCATTACATTGCTCAAACATCGAGACCGAAGCGAACCCCACCTGGGTGGCCCGCATTCGCGGGCCATGACACCGGGGCGTGGGCCGAGACGCCGGAGCGGCGCTACGAGACGATCATGTCCTCGCGGTTGCGCAGGAAGGAGAAGAACTCCACGCCCTCGCGCAGACGGCGGACCAGCATGTCGCGGCTGGTCAGCATCTCCTTGACGATCTCCAGGATCTTGGACGGACGGAAGTAGAACTTCTTGTAGAAGTCCTCCACCGAATTGAAGATCTCGGTGTGGCCGAGATGCGGATAGTTGAGCGGCGCGATCTGCGTGCCGTCGTCGGTCAAGAGGTCGACGTCGGAGGCGAACCAGCCGTTCTCCTTGGCCTGCTTGTAGAGGAAGGTGCCCGGATAGGGCGCGGCCAGCGACACCTGGATGGTGTGCGGGTTCACGTCCTTGGCGAATTGCAGCGTCTCCTGGATGGTCTCGCGCGTCTCGCCCGGCAGGCCGAGGATGAACGTGCCGTGCACCACGATCCCGAGCTCGTGGCAGTCCTTGGAGAAGCGGCGCGCGACGTCGACCAGAAGGCCCTTCTTGATGTTGTGCAGGATCTGCTGGTTGCCGGATTCATAGCCGACGAGAAGCAGGCGCAACCCGTTCGCCTTCATCACTTCCAGCGTCTTGCGCGGCACGTTCGCCTTGGCGTTGCACGACCACACGACATTGAGCGGGCCGAGCGCCCTGGCGAGCTGTTCCACGCGGTCGTGATTGTCGGTCAGCGTGTCGTCGTCGAAGAAGATCTCCCGTACTTCGGGGAAGTTCTCCTTGACGTATTTCACGTCCGCCACGACGCGGTCGATCGACATGAAGCGGTATTTGTGCCCGCCGATGGTCTGCGGCCACAGGCAGAAGGTGCAGCGCGATTTGCAGCCGCGGCCCGTGTACCAGGACATGTAGGGGTGCAGCAGGTAGCCGCCGAAATACTTCTTCACGTCGAGCTGCTTGTAGAGCGGCAGGACCGACGGCAGCTTGTCCATGTCGACCAGGATCTCGCGCTCCGGGTTCGTGATGATCTCGCGCGCGGCGTTGCGATAGGTGAGGCCCGCGACGGTCGACCAGTCGGCGCCTTCGGCCATTTCCTTGATCGTGAAGTCGTATTCGTTGCGCGCCACGAAATCGAGCGCGCTGCACGCTTCCATGCTCTCAATCGGCTCGACCGCGACCTTGGCGCCGATGAAGCCGATCTTGGCGGTGGGGTTGAGGGCGCGGATCATCGTCGCCGTCTTGCAGTCCGACTTGAAGCTGGGCGTCGAGGTGTGGATCACGATGAAGTCGTGGGACTTCACGTCCGCCTCGATGTCCTGGAAGGAGAGGTTGTGCGGCGGGGCGTCGATCAGCTTGGAGCCCGGCACCATGGCGGCCGCCTGCGCCAGCCAGGTCGGGAACCAGAAGGATTTGACCTCGCGCTTCATCTGGTAGCGCGCGCCGGCGCCGCCGTCATAACCGTCGAAGGACGGAGCCTGGAGGAAAAGCGCTTTCATAACAGACCTCTACAACTGCGACATCGCGCCGGAAGGCTCGACCTTCAGGCGCGTGCCGCGCCAAGCCACCTTCTGACCGAAAAACGACGCGAAGAAAACCATCATCGATATAGTGTCCCGCACCGGCATCAGCCAGGCCGGACCGGACGCTGCGCCGAATGCTTTTTCCACACGGAACTTGAGGATTAAACGGGCAAGCAATGCTGCTGCTACCGCCGCGAGCGGGATCGTCCCCAGCCCCAGGAAAGCGACTCCCAAGAGGGCCAGCGGAAAGGGATGGGTGATGACCGTGGTGGCATGCGAGCCCGGCCGCACGATCCGCACCGTGCGGCTCCAGCGCAGCTCGTGGCTGATCAGCTCGCGCGCCGTCTCCTCGGTGCAGCGATGGGTGACGGCCAGCGGCAGCACGACGACGCGCTGGCCGCGATGGCGCACGGCGCGGCCGATCTCGTAATCGTCGGCGAGATAATTGACGAAGGCCTCGAAGCCGCCGAACTGGTCGAGGCTGGCGCGGCGCAGCGCGATGGTCGAGCCGAGACAGGCATTGGCCAAGCCCCACCAGGTGCCGAACACCATGTTCGGCAGGAAGTCGTAGGAGGTCCCCATCGCCGCAAGCGTCGACCACGCGCTGGCGCCGGCAAGGCCGGTGTAGGGACAGGTCACCGCCCCGACGCCGGGCTGCAGCAGCGCACCCACCACCTTGGCGAGATAGTCGCGCGGCACCGCAATATCGCTGTCGCTCATCACCAGCACGCCGTGCTTGGCGTGCTCGGCCATGTTGATGAGATTGCAGATCTTGGCGTTCGACCCATAGCGCCGCTCGTCGACCACCAGCGCGATGTCGATGCCGGGATGGCGCGCCTTCAGATGGTTGACGATGGCGATGGCAGGATCCGACGGATTCTGCACGCCGAACACGATCTGGATCGGCGCGGGATAGTCCTGTGCCAGGAAGGTCTCGAGATCGTCCTCAAGGCCCAGCGAGTCGAAATGCAGCGGCTTGAGCAGCGTGACCGCCGGCAGCGCCGTGACGGCGGGCAACCGCGTCGCGGCGAAACGGCCGATCACGCCGGCGGACAGCAGCGCGTAGAGCGCACCTGCCAGCGACAGGGCGACGAAAAGCCAGCCAGTGGTCTCGACAACCAAATGCACGTGCGCGCTCCGGACGTCCCAGCCCCCACTGCGGACGGACGCAACATCGCATTTTCGGTGCCGGATGGGAAAGCCCTAGCGTGCCGCGCGGTTAAGAGATGTCGCATTACGGCCGCGTAAGTCCATTGTTCCGTCTGGTTATTCCGAGAGATTGCCGGCAAGCGGCGGCGCCGAACAGGCGCAGAACCGCACGAAACCTTGGGGAACAGCCCTGCAAACGCATTCGGCTTCATCCGAAGACGTCGGCGGTGGGCGTGGAACCAGGGTCGTCGGGCGGCCTGCGGCGTTCTGAAGCGCACACCGCCGCGCATATGGGAAGGTCGAATCCTCATGCCGGCATCTTCACTCCGCGATTCCGCGGAGCAGCGACCGAAAGGCTTCAGCCCATAACCGAACTGCAATGATGCGTGCGCTACGCTCGCGCGATGCTCCTGATCCGGCACATTCCCGTCAACACGATCGTGACGGTGATGATATTCGCGGCGATAGCCCTGCTCTTGGCGTTGGCGGACGGCGGGTCGACCGACCGCATGCTGGCGCGGTTTTTCATCGAATTTCCGCTTCTCATGGTCATGGCCGCCGTGGTCACGCTTCTGGTCAATTGCGTCGCCGCCATCGGCGGCGCCTTTCTGGGAAACTCGCCGATCGTCGCTGCGGCCATCGCAGCGACGATAAGCTGGATGGTGGCGGGTGGACCCGGTTCCTTCGTTGGGCTTGGATACGATACGCTTCTTCAGCCCGCGCACGCGATCGCGATCGCGGCGCCCTGGTTGTTCAGGCCGAGCCAGGGTGCGCCGGGCCGCAATTGATCCACGCGCCGTCCTAGGACGGCATCTTCAATTCGCGATCCCACAGCCGCAGCGCGCGGCAGGCTTCGACAAACGTCGCGGCATCGCGCGGTTTCGCCAGCGCGATGAACCCGTCATCCGGCGTCACGCCCGCCTTGTCGAACAGCGCCTGCGCTGCCGCCGTATAGGCGACGAATTTGCAATGCGCGAAGGCGTCCGCCACGAAGTCGCGCGCCGGCGGCAGCGCGGCGAGCAATGCGGCGCCCTCTTCGGTGGCAAGGATCGCCACGGCGTCGAACACCACGGAGGGGCCGCCGTCGATCTTCTCGTCGGCCGGGACGAGTTCGCCCGCGCTATCGGTCACGCCGCCGATCTTGGGCGCCACGATCTTGATCGCCGCACCCTCCTTCTTGAGCGCCGCGCGCAACGCCTTGAGCAGACCGGCATCGACGCCGTCGGTCACCAGCACGCCGACCTTGCGGCCCTTGAAGGTGGCCGGCCCGCGTCCGACGATGCTGAGCAGCGGCGACGGCGCGAGGTCGTCGCGCGGCGCCAGCGCTGGCGTCGCGGCGGCCGGCAGCTCGGGAAGTCCGAGCCCGTCCGCCACCTTGCCCGCCAGGCCTTCGTCGATGTTGCGCAGATGCGCCACGATCCGCGCCCGGATCTCCGGCCGCTCGACCTTGCTGAGCTCGAACACCAGCGCCTTGGCGATGTGCAGCTGCTCGATGTCAGCCTGGCTGGCGAAGAACTGGCGCGCCTGGCTGTAGTGATCGGCGAAAGTGGCGCTGCGGGCGCGCGCCTTCACGCCGTCCGCCGGCTCGGCCACCGAGCGGAAGCCGTCCGGAATCTCGCGCGGGCCGCCGATGCCCTGGGCGTCCCAGGAATTGGGCTCGTAATTCACCCGGCCCTTCGGATTGCGCATCGCCATGTGCCCATCCTGTTGAAAATGCGCGAAGGGGCATTTGGGCGCGTTGATCGGCAGATGCGTGAAGTTGGGGCTGCCCAGCCTTTTGATCTGGGTATCGAGATAGGAGAAGTTGCGGCCCTGCAGCAGCGGGTCGTTGGAGAAGTCGACGCCCGGCACGATGTTCTGGGTGCAGAACGCGACCTGCTCGGTCTCGGCGAAGAAATTGTCGACGGTGCGGTTGAGCACCAGGCGGCCGACGATGCGCACCGGCACCTCCTCCTCCGGAATCAGCTTGGTCGCGTCGAGCACGTCGAAATCGAACTTGTCTGCGAAATCCTCGTCGAACAGCTGCATCCCCAATTCCCATTCCGGAAAGTCGCGCTGCTGGATCGCGTCCCACAAATCGCGACGGTGGAAGTCGGGATCGGCGCCGTTGATCTTCACCGCCTCGTTCCACGCCACCGATTGCAGCCCGAGCTTGGGCTTCCAGTGGAACTTGACGAAGGTCGATTTGCCCGCGGCGTTGACCAGCCGGAAGGTGTGGACGCCGAAGCCTTCCATGAAGCGGAAGGAACGCGGGATCGTCCGGTCGGACATGATCCACATCACCATGTGCATGCTCTCGGGCGTGAGCGAGATGAAGTCCCAGAAATTGTCGTGCGCGGTCTGCGCCTGCGGAAAGCCGCGATCGGGCTCGTCCTTGGCGGAATGGATGAGGTCGGGGAACTTCATCGCGTCCTGGATGAAGAACACCGGGATGTTGTTGCCGACGATGTCCCAATTGCCTTCCTTGGTGTAGAGCTTCACCGCGAAGCCGCGCACGTCGCGCGCCAAGTCCGCCGAACCCTTGTTGCCCGCGACGGTGGAGAAGCGCACGAAGGCCGGCGTCTTCTCGCCCTTGCGCTGGAAGAGATCCGCGCGCGTGATGTCGGCAAGCGATTCATACGCTTCGAAGAAGCCGTGCGCGCCGAAGCCGCGCGCGTGCACCACGCGCTCCGGAATCCGCTCATGGTCGAAATGGAAGATCTTCTCGCGCAGCACGAAATCTTCCAGCAGCGTCGGGCCGCGGGTTCCGATCTTGAGCGAGTTCTGATCGTCCGAAATCGGCATGCCCTGCGCCGTCGTCATCACTTCGAGGCCTTCGGCGGCCGTTTGATGCGTCTCGCCGCCGGCGCCGCGCACAACTTCGACCTCGCCGTATTGGCCGGTTCCGCTGGGGGATGCGGTCTTGCCCGCGCGTTTGGATGCTTTCGCCATGGCCCGCCTCCGTCTGTGTGAAGGGCGCGCACAAGCGCTGCCCATGAGGGGAGCGTGCAGTGTTCAGAATCGTTCCAAAGAAAACGTCTTTTCACCTCCCCAGCGTGGGGAGGTCGAAACGCGCAACGTTCGGGTGGAGAAGCGCGTCGTCCCCACCCGACGCGCGTTGCGCGTCAACCTCCCCGCACGCGGGGAGGCGGATCAGAACTTCAACCCCTCCACCACTGCCCGCGCGCAGTCTTCCGGTGTCGCCATGCTGGTATCGATCTCGAAATCATACACCATGCCGCGATGCACCCGCCCGAACTGCCAGCGCGCCAGGCCGGGCGCGCGGTCGCCGCGCGCTTCTTCGCGTGCCTCCAGCACGCCCAGCGGCGCCTGCACGCCCACCACCCACAGAAGGTGCCCCGCCAGCAGCGCGCGATATTCTGCCAGCGGCGCGGGATCGAACATCACCTCGTCCACGATCAGGTCACAGCCCACATCCGCCATCGCGGCCACCGCGTGCCGCATGCCCTTGAGCGCCCGCTCCTGCGCCGGCCCGGAGGTCACGATCACCGACGGCTTGCCGTCCTCTTGGATGGTCTCGAAGGTCAGCCCGTCCGCCGTGCCCAGCGTCCTGGCCGGCATCATCTCAAGGAAGGCATCCATCGCCACATGCAGGAAGACGCCCGGCAGTTCGGCCTGGAGGGCCTTGGCCAGCGAGCTCTTGCCCGCGCTGCCTGCGCCGTTGAGGAGGATGATCCGTGCCATGCGGCGATTATAGCCCAGGCAATTTTGCGCGGCAGGGGCGTTTGCGCTATGCGAGCACGCATGAGCAATCCGCCGCTGTGGAAGGCCAGCGTCACGCTGGAGAAGTCGCTGGCCGCCGATGTGTGCGCGGCGCTGGAGCTGGCGCCGCCCGGGCCGCAGGCGGTGCTGATCCATGAGGAGCCGTTCAAGCCGGACGCGACGGTCGAGGCGCTCTATATAGAGCCGCCGGACGCGCAATTCCTCTCCAGCCTCACCGGCTACACCATCGACGTGGCGCCGCTGCCCGACCAGGACTGGATCCGGCTGAGCCAGGAGGGCCTGCCGCCGGTCCGCGCCGGGCGCTTCTTCGTCTATGGCGCGCATGATGCGGGCGAGGTGCCTGCGGGCGTGATCCCGATCCGCATCGAGGCCGGCATGGCGTTCGGCACCGGGCACCACGAGACGACCGCGCTATGCCTCGCCGCGCTCAGCGATCTGGCAAAGCGGCGGCGCTATACGAATGTGCTCGACCTGGGCTGCGGCACGGGGCTGCTGGCCATCGGCGCGGCCAAGCTGTGGCGGCGCCCGGTGCTGGCCACCGATATCGATCCGGACGCGGTGGAGGTGACGGAGGAGAACGCGGCGGCGAACGGCGTGGCGCCACTGATCCGCGCGGCCATGGCGGAGGGGCTGACCCATCCGGTGATCGCGGCCGCGGCGCCGTTCGACCTGATCCTGGCCAACATCCTGGCCGGCCCGCTGACCCATATCGCCCCGGCGGTCGCCCGGGCGCTGGCCCCCGGCGGCACGCTGGTCCTCTCGGGTCTGCTGACCTGGCAGGAGAATCTTGTTGTGAGTTTCTATACGCCGCACCGCCTGATCTTGCGCGCCCGCCGCCGCGACGGGCCATGGACCGCGCTGGTGCTGGAGAAACCGTAGGCGCAGGACTAAGCTCATCGCCCAACACATCGTCATGGCCGGGCTCGTCCCGGCCACCCATGAACACCCATCTGGCAGGGAGATCATGGGTCGCCGCCACGAGGGCGGCGATGACGGTTTTTCAGAATAGGCACCATCCATGGACAAGACCGGCCCCTTCCAGACCTACGACAACGAGACCGACGCCGCGACCTGCGCGCCGCGCCTTAGCCGTCTGCGCACCGAGCTCAAGCGCCGCGGCCTCGACGGCTTCGTCGTGCCGCGGGCCGACGAGCACCAGGGCGAATACGTCCCCAAGCGGGCGGAGCGCCTCGCCTGGCTCACCGCCTTCACCGGCTCGGCCGGCGCCGCCGTCGCCTTGCTCGACAAAGCCGCGGTGTTCGTCGACGGCCGCTACACCCTGCAGATCCGCCAGCAGACCGACACGTCGCTGTTCGAGCCGCGCGAGCTAGAGGAAGGTCCCGCCGGCTGGATCGCGCACGCTCTGCCCAAGGGGGCGAAGCTCGGCTACGACCCCTGGCTGCACACGGCGCACGGCGTCGAGGCTCTGCGCGTGGCGGCAGACAAGGCCGGCGGCACGCTGGTCGCGCTCGACTCCAATCCCATCGACGCAGTGTGGGACGACCAGCCCGACGCGCCCACCGCCAAGGCGATCATCCAGGCATCCAACCTCGCGGGCGAAAGCGCCGAATCCAAGCGCACCCGCATCGCCGAGGAGGTGAAATCCCAAGGCGCCGACGCCGCGGTGATCACCCTGCCGGATTCGATCTGCTGGCTGCTCAACATCCGGGGCGCCGACGTGCCGCACACGCCGTTTGCCCTGTCCTTCGCGATCCAGAACGCGGACGGCTCGACCGACCTGTTCATGGACGAGCGCAAGTCGTCGCCCGAGCTCGAGAAGCATCTGGGCAATGCGGTGCGCCTGCGCCCACCATCGGAGTTTGCGCCCGCGCTCGACGCCTTGAAGGGCAAGACGGTGATCGCCGATCCGGGCACGGCGGCGGCGGCGATCTTCGACCGCCTCACCAGCGCCGGCGCGAAGATCAAGCGCGCCCCCGATCCGGTGCAGCTGCCCAAGGCCTGCAAGAACCCGGTCGAGATCGAGGGCACGCGCAAGGCGCACATCCGCGACGGCGCGGCGCTGTCGAACTTCCTGTTCTGGCTGGCGCGCGAGGCGCCGAACGGGCACCTGACGGAGATCGACGCGTCCAAGGCGCTGGAGGGCTACCGCGCCCGCACCGGCGCGCTGCGCGACCTCTCCTTCGACTCGATCTCGGGCGCGGGTTCGAACGGCGCCGTGGTGCATTACCGCGTGACCACTGCGACCAACCGGCCGATCCGGAACAACGAGATCTTCCTGATCGATTCCGGCGCGCAATATCCCGACGGCACGACCGACGTGACGCGCACGATCATCGTCGGCAAAGCGAGCGACGAGATGAAGGACCGCTTTACCCGCGTCCTCAAGGGCCATATCGCGCTCGCCACCGCGCGCTTCCCCGAAGGTACGCCGGGTGCCGCGCTCGATGCCTTCGCGCGCCGCGCGCTGTGGGACGTCGGATGCGACTACGACCACGGCACCGGCCATGGCGTGGGCTCATACCTCTCGGTGCACGAAGGGCCGCAGAGCATCTCCAAGCGCTACACGGTCACCCAGCCCTTGAGGCCCGGCATGATCTGCTCCAACGAGCCCGGCTATTACAAGGCCGGCGAATATGGCATCCGGATCGAGAACCTGGTCGTGGTGAGCGACGCGGCCCCCGTGCCCGGCGGCGACCCGCAACGCAAATTCCTGAGCTTCGAGACCATCACGCTCGCGCCGATCGACCTGGGCCTGGTCGAGCCCAGCCTGCTGACCGACGCCGAGCGCGCCTGGCTCAACGCCTATCACGCCCGCGTGCGCGAGACGGTGGGGCCGCTGGTCGACGAGGAGACGCAGCCCTGGCTGGAGCAGGCGACAAGAGCGATTTGAAACACCGCTCCGCTGTCATCCCCGCGATAGGACATAGGGTATCCAAGCCACTGAGATATATGAGTTGATTTTGCCCAGTTTTGGCTGTGTAGGATTTGTGTAGGTGGTTCTGCACATTTCTGCCGATCTCTATCAGTTACGGCGCGAATTTGCACGTTCAACAACGTTGTTATTCACATTGGTGGAAGTGCCAATAGACCCGCGCGGATCAGAATAGCGAGAGCTGCCTGCTTGCAGCTTCGATGGCTTTCCACTCCTTTGTGGCGGCCGCTTCGTCCAGCCAGCCGAGAGCATAAGCTGTCGGGCCGCCGAACGCTTCGATCCTGCCGATAGAAAGAAAGTGGGAGCGATAGCCTGTCTCGGTAACAGGTAGCTTCACCCTCTCCGGACGCACGGCCTCCAGCTGTAGGTGCGCGGTGTAACCCATGCCGAGCCAGTCCGGCTCATAGGTCACCTTTACCTCGATCCCTCTCCACTCAATCGTTTCGATCTGTTGGATACGTTCTTTCTTCATTTGAGCCTCCTAGTGGTTTGCGCAATGCAAACCGAACTAGCCAAGCGGCAATGAGCAGGTTGAAGCCGTCACAGACCGTCGCGCGTGAAGTTGGTGCGGGCCGGAGCGAAGCGACTACACGGTCACGCGCGGCGCTTGTCCTGGTCTTGACGGCAAAGGGCGCAGCCCTATCTCGCGCGAGGGATCGTTACCCGAAGGGCCGAGACGCGTTAGCGGCTCGGTGCGCGCAGCGTATAGAGCCAGGCCCGAAGGGCGCGCCAACAAGACAACTGGAAAGGCGCAGCCCTACCAAAGACCTGAGAGACATCCGCAAAATGCAAGTTTTGTGCTTGACGGCGATAGCTCACGGCTACAACCTCTAGTCGATCCATATTTTAGGCAATGCACCCAACGCTCGTGAGTGCGGCGTATCTATCGGAAGCGGAGGGGTGGGGATGGCTCGTCTAACCAAGAGCGAAATTGAACGTCGCCTGCTCGACGGAAAATCCGTTGAGTGGAAGGAAGCGAACAACAAGTCCGCGTCCATCGTCCTCGACTCTGCGAAACAGCGGCGGCTGTTCGCATACCTGCTTGGATCGAAGGTTCGCGATGTCAAAGGGCTTCCCCAGGATTTTGCGACGGGTATCGCAGCCGCCTATGCCGGAGCCGGAGATCCTGCTTCGGCCGCCAACCAAGCCAATATCAATCCGGCTACGTCGGGCCCCTGGAAAATCAAGTCGGTCAAGATCGAAGGCTTTGGCGGGGTAAATTATCCCGGTGGCCCGCCATTCGAGCTGAACTTCGATGGCGAAAGCCTGCTCATCGAGGGGCCTAACGGCAGCGGCAAGTCATCGCTGACGGCGGCGATTATTTGGACTTTGACCGGCGAGCGTCCGCGCGACCAGGGCGAGATTACGCCCGATGAGGTCCGTCCGGTGTTCGGAAGCGACGACAAGCCGGTCGGCGACTGGCCGCCTCTGGCGACCTATCCGCTCACTGCCGCCGGACTGACGCAAAAGCCGAATGTGCGTGTCGAGGTCGTGTTCACAACGTCCTCGGGAGCGACAGCTTCGGCAGTGAGAACGTATGACGGCACTCCATCGAAACCCTTGATCGATCCGGCGCTGCAGATTCCACCTATCTTGCTCGAAGCTGGCCTTCTCATGCCGTCGCGACTGCCGCGGCTGCGGCTAGACGAGGGCAAGGGCCAGCTAACTGATGCCGTTCAAAAACTCACCGGTCTAGATGATCTAGTCGAGCTCGGAGCGTTCGTTCAGGGCCTATGCCATGCGACCCGCGAATACCGGGCTTACAAGACCAACGAGCTGAAACTAGCTGCTAGCCAGTTCGAGCAGCACGTCGAACGCGCCCGAATTGCGCTCGCGCCCGTATCCATCGCGGTGCCGGTTTTCAAGCCGAGCGACACCGATGCGAAGGACGGTGCATTCGCGCTGCTGGGGAAAAAACTGAACGACGACGCTGCCGAGCTGACCAAGGTCGTGTCGGACGATCTCGCTTCCGGCCTCGATCTCTCCAGTCCTGAAATCCAGAAACAGATCGGAGCGGCTCTCGTCGGAGCCGAGGAGGATGTGGCTTCAGGGTTGGGAGGGCTAGCCACCTGGAAGCTCCTTTGCACGATCCGGGACACACTTGATGCGGCAAAGCGCCAGCAATTGCGGGATGCGGTTGCCTCGGCGCAGCAAGCGCTCGCTACCGCGCGTGCGTTCCATGACAAAGAACAAGCCGACACAAGGTATCGGCTAAAGGCTGCCGGCGCGCACTGGCATCAAGAGCACGGCTCGGGGGCTCTGGAGAGCTGTCCGCTATGCCAAATTTCAATGGATGCAAATCCGACGCTCCGCGCCGAATTGGAAGAGCTGCGCACAGCTGGCGAGGCCGCGACGCGCAGCCTCCGAGACAACGTTAGCGCGATCATGATGGCGCTTGAACACGCTGTACCGATACTGCTCAGGCGGTATCTGTCGGATTCCGTCACCGCCGAACCCCGCGCCTCGTTGCTGGCCGACTTCCAACAGAAGTTCGTGTCCGCCGACAGGTATTCGAAATATCTCGTGAAATGCGGGGCTCTCTGTGCGGCGAGCTGCACTGGTGCGCCGGCGGTCGAATTACAGAAGCCAGCAGCGGCGGCTACGTCGTCGCCCGAGATCGCACCTCTTGTTCAGCGCATGGCGCGAATCGAGGCGCTTTACCTGCTCGCCGATTGGTTTGGGGCAGAGGAAGCTTCATGGACAGGGTGGTGGGTGGGCATCAGCCAAACCTCTGGCGGTGCCACACCTGATGCGCCAGAGGCGTTGACTGCCCATCTAGCTCGGCTCAGTAAATCCCTCAGCACGGCGGAGCCATACCGAATTGGTGCCGAGGCCATGCGTTCCGCTTGGACGCAGGGCAAGACAGCGGCCACGATCGAAAAAGAACAGGCTCAGCGCAAGGAGATCACCGACGCGCTGGAGCCGTTAAAGAAGCTCGGAAACCTGGCGGAAGCCGAAGCGCGCCGCGCCATCGATGAGCTTTCGGGTAAGATCGGCACCATTCACAGCGCCACCTATTTGGCCGACCAGCTCAAATTTCAGAGTGCGGGCCTCGAAAAGAAGGCTGGCCTGATCGTGCGCGGCAAGCTCGCGAACGACGTGCGGATCGACGCGACGTTGGTCGCCAATACCTCGTGGCTGCGCGGAATCCTTTGGGCATTCATTTTTGCCCTGCGGCAGGAAGCCGTCGAGCAGATGGGGAGCGACGTGTTCCCCATTCTACTCCTCGATGACCCGCAACAAACGTTCGATAGCGAACATCGGCACCGCTGGGCCGAACAGATCGCAAAAATGCAAAGCGCCGATGGCGTGCAGATCGTCCTGACCACGCATGAAGAACTGTTCCTGTCGTTCCTAGGAATCGACGGTGTGACAGGCCGTCGCGCGATGATCTCGTCGGTAGGACCGGAGCTAGGGCATATCGGGATCTTCGATGGCGACGAACTGAATCGGCGCTGGGTTGAGGCGCAGAAGGTCAAGACGTCTGTCGCAGCGCGCGACTACATGAAGGTGATGCGAGAGTACGTCGAGGGCATGCTGCGGATCATGCTGCGAGGCGTAGACCCGAGTGTCTCGACATTCGTTGTGGGCGCGTCCCGTAACAAGCTAACGGAACTTAACAAGGCGAACATTGCGCCCTGGAATCAAAGCGCCTTCGCGAATCTCGCCGGGTTGCTCGGCAACGGCGTCAAGGAAATCAAATATTTTGAGACCGCTCACCATGCATCGGGCGCTAATCTCGGACTCGCCGAGGCTATCGATTTGGAAAAATACTGGCGCGAACATCTTCGTGGCGCGCTAGAGCGTGCGTTTCGAATTGCGCGCGAGCATCGCGCACTGCACGGCGGCTTAACCGCGCTGCACGCCCTACCCGCCACTGTGGTCTTGCCTGAAGGCCTGAAAGACAAGGTTCGAACGATCCAACTTCCGCTTCTTGGAAAAGCGGCTGCGCTTAGCAATGGCCGGGCAGCGGATGGATGCGTCGAACTCAATTTCGACACGGGCAAGCTCCCCGTCGTTGAGCTGGGCGATCATGTCGTGTTCCGTCTAACTACGCCAACCTTGGAGCCTGTCGCCCGCGCCGGCGACATACTGCTGGTAAGCGAGCACGCCCAGGTGACGCCCAAGTCGTTGGTGGTAGCGTTGAGCGAGGATCGCCTGCTTGCACGACGCTTGCAGATCGCGGAGAACCATTCCGATGTGGCGGTGCTAACTGCTGATGCGATCAACCCGCGCATGATCGCACCGCCAATTGTGGCGAAGTTCTCGACGCTCACGTTACGCAAGGTCGTAGGCGTGATCTACGACAGCGCAAAATGGAACAAGCCGACAGGCGATGCGATGGAGATTGCGGAGTGCGGCGGCGAGAGCCGGTTGACCTCGGCCATGGCAGGAACCAAGGGCCTGGTCGAAGTGGATGGATACAGTGCCGAGCCCTATGCGCTGGACGAGCAATTCCTGATTATCGGCGACGAGACGACATACCAGCAGTCCGGCGCGTTGTTGGAAGGCAAGCCGGTGATCGCCGAAGATTCGAACAATGGGCGGTACTTCAAGCGGCTGCGTTCGGGGAATGGCAAGATCATTCTCGAGAGTCTGGAGATCGGTGGAAATTTTGAGCCGATTGTGCTTGCCCTGGACGCCGCTGACGGTACGAATCTGACCCGTCTGTGGCCTGTGTTGGGCGTCCTTTTCGAGAAGCCGAAATAATCCGACCAGACGGGGAGCGCTGTCACCGAGCTTCCTTTGGCACAAACGTGATCTTCAAACGCGTGCCCGTAGCGCGCGCGTAGCCCCTAAGCGTCTTGAGCGAGGGATTTCCCTTGCCGCCTTCCAGCCGTGCGACAGCCGGTTGCGACGTGCGCATGCGCTTGGCGATTTCCTCTTGGGAAATGTCGGCAGTAGTCCGCGCCTCGATCAGCGCTGACGCCAGCGTGAACTCCTCGTCCAGCGCGGCATAGGCTGCGCGATAGGCAGGGTCTTTCCGCCACTTGGCGAAGCTCTTTTCAACGGGGATAGGCTTGTGTTTCATAAAATCTCCTTCGCGCGTTCCCGCGCCAACTCCAACTCTTGTTTCGGCGTCTTTTCGGTTTTCTTGACGAAGGTTCGCAACACCACAATCCGCCTGCCGCTGGCCGTCACGTAGATCGAGCGTGCAATGCCGTCCCGCCCCTTCAACCGCATCTCCCAAAGCTTGCCGTCAAGATGTTTGACGTAAGGCTCCCGGACCTTCTCCAACCCTTGGGCTTGAATCAGTCCCACGATCCGCTCGAACCGCGCACGCATGTCGGCAGGCAAAGCCTCCAGCTCGGCCCGCGCAGCAGCGTTCACGTACAGAACGGACCAACTCACGCCTTCCTCATTTCTATACCATATATGATATAGGACGAGGGCGCAAGAAAAACCGTGAACGGCTGCATTTTGAGCGGTTAGCGCGGGGGTATCGGGGGTGCGCCCACCCCGATCTGGGTATACGGGACTGGTCCCGTTCCGGCGCAGACGGAGTGCCGCAAGGACTGGCAGTGACGGCCGGCACGGTATCGGTTCGGTGGCACGTCGTGCCGATACCGGGTCCGGCCAAGAAGCTGCTACCGACCTACTATCCAGAGGCTGCTAGGAGCCTGCGCAACAGCGCAGGCGGGACGCGCCGGATCGCGTGCCAGTCAGCGCCAAGGCGCACGCAGTGGCGCACCCGCAGGAGCCGCGAAGCGGCGGGACCGAGTGCGCCTGACTGGCTTGTGCGCTCTCGTCCCAAGAACCGGCGCGCATTGTTATTTGCTCAGCGCCTCTCGCTAATCGCACTCGGGTCGCTCGTTAAGATATTCGGGCAAAACGCATAGCCGACATCGGGTCCGAACCTAAGCGGCTAGACCTCTGAGGGGGATCCTCCATAGCCGGTCGACGCGCTTTACTGAGCTGGTTACTGCGGCGCGTCATCCGCTTCCATATACGACATAGGGGCCGGTACACTGCGTTTGCGGGCGGCATATGCCGTCCGGACGATGGAAATGATCGCGCGAACTCCCTGAGAGTGAACTTGCCAGACACGTCCGCTTGGTGGAACCTGCTCCTTCACCAGAAAAGCTGCTTGCGGTGTCGGTATATCATTCGACGAGCGCGCATCAGCATCCAGTGCCTCTGTGATCTTATCATAGGCCTTTTGGGGAACGCGGATGCACATCGGCGCGCCCTGCTCGACCGCCCCAACCTCGATGGTCCACGGCCGCAGCGAGGTATTTTGCGGACCCACACGTTCGAAAACCAGCACTTGCAGGCTATTGGCACTAGCGGGGATTAAGCTTCCGATTATCGCGGCCCCTATCAACAAATATCGAATCCGAGAGTTCATTGCGTCCCCACTGCACCAAGGCCCGGGAAATTACAGCATTTTTCGCGTCTTGCAGAACACGCTGCCTCCGGACTTGCCTTCGCGATGAAGTAATTATCAATATTATATGTTTTACCGCAATAATAATACCGAACTAAAATATCATCGAGTTCTTCTTAGAAATATTTTGTGATCAAATCCAGTAGAATAGCGCGCCTCGTCTAAATACTGAATTCCGACCCGCCACCGCCTTGTAATGAATTCCGAACAAAACTTATAGTTGTCTGAAGAGTTCGGGGGGCGACTATGAGACTGTCGATCACAAGCATTCTGTTACTGTCGTCATGCCTGATGTCCGCAGCATCAGCGCAAGACTATGCATTGTCGCCGGATGGGGCGAGCGTCGTCCGTCTGCTGCCGAACTCTAGTGTCATCGCAGATTCGTTCACAACGCCGCTCGCGAGCTATGGCTACACGACGACAACGGGAAACACGGGCAGTCTCTCAATTCAGTCGTTCATTTCCAGCCCGGCATACAGCGCGGGTTATGTGAGCGCCACAACGGGCGGCGGCCATTTCGAGGCGCTGTACTCTTACGGCTCAGCATTGCCAAGTGGGACAAGTTTGAAGTGGATTCAGGTTGTCACGGCAAATACGCCACCCGGTAGCACCACGTCGCCTTTTCTCGACATCGGCCCAACGAAGGATTGCCATTCGCCTGCGCCATTTTATGGTTGCATGAACGAAAACTTGATTCCGTCTATTCCGGCTGGCCAGATCAATTTCTACGATTTTTCGCTTCGCGATTCGTCGCAGTTCAGCACTGCGTATCCCATCAATTGGCAGGCGAACCTTTATCCGGTGTTGGTGAAAGGAAATGCGCTAACGATCGAGAATGGAATTTCCTGGGGCTGGTCGATGAAAAAGGCGACGGTGGGCACGGTCGCGGGGACCTTCACCAATCCATCACCGGGTTCCGCCACCGTCAGCGGTGTTGGTACAGACAGCTTTTCCTGGGGCGTCGGTAGCCCAGATCAGAGCGAATTGATTTTCACGGGTGCGGACTTCGACACGAAACCCAAGACCCCGTTCAAATTGGGAACGATCACCTTTCACAACGGCACGATCACCAGCGATAGCGGTGCGGATTCAGTCGACTTCGGAGCGGCGCTAAATTTCACCAACATCCCCGAAAAGAACTTTTCCCTGAATTCTTCTTTCACACTCGTTAATACCGTGAACACCGACGACCCTGAGGCCAGCGCCGATTATGTCGTGCTTGGGGATTATGGCTATACGTTCCACGTCCTCGAAGGTGATACCGCCACGGCCGATCTGTACGTCACACTAAACCCGACGTTAACGGCACCAACGGGGATGTATGCGCAGGACTCCGGCGTTTGGACCGGGACCATCTACACCGATGCCGGTTATACTTTGACCGTTCTGGGCTTCCAGAATCCTTCCTCCGGCGGCTTTATTGACTCGGCATGCGCGCCGACCAATGCCAACGATGTCTGCTATATCAACGCGACGACCGACACGAATGTGGCGATCGATGCACTCGGCGGTACCAATACGCTGCAACTCGGTGGGACGACGGATTTTTCCTTCGGCGCCGGCCTGATCGGCACAACTTATGCGAACTTCAACACTTTCATTAAAGCGGATGCCTCAAATATCACCTTGACCGGCACTGCCACACAAAATGCCGATTGGTACATTCTCGCTGGTACGTTGACGGCTTCGGGCGGTCATAGCATCGCCGACACGGCACAGATCAGTATCGCGGACGGTGCGACCTTTGCGCTTGCTGATTCCGAGACGATCGGCAGCCTTACAGGTCTTGGCACGACTGGTCTTGCCGACAGCACGCTGACGCTCGCCGCGGGAGGAAACTACGGCGGCGTGATTTCCGGAACGGGAAATGTTGTGCTGACGGGCGGCACCTTGTTCTTGTCGGGAACCAATACATTTTCCGGCATAACTACCATCAGCGGCGGCACATTGGCGCTGAGCGAATCTGGCTCCCTCGCTGCATCGCAGAGCATTGTCGACAACGGCACATTCGATATTTCCGGAGCGTTTTCGGCTGTTCCGATCACGACCCTATCCGGCAACGGAATGGTAAGTCTGGGCGCGCAGACGCTGGTATTGACCGCAGCGAGCCATACGTTTTCCGGTGTGATCGGAGGCGACGGCGGTTTTGCCATAACCGGTGGGACTGAGGTATTGACCGGTGCCAACACCTATACAGGCACCACCACGATTGTCGCGGGCACGCTGCAGATCGGTAGCGGCGGCACCACGGGTTCGATCGCCAGTCAGTTGGTTGTCAGCGACGGCAGACTGATCTTCAACCGCTCCGATGTCTTCACCTTTAGCGGCGTTATCTCCGGGACCGGCGCGCTGACCCAGGCGGGTAGCGGCACTCTGGTTCTCAATGGCGTGAACACCGATACCGGCCTGACCACGGTCGCTGCCGGCAGACTTGAGGTCGGGGATGCAAACCATGCCACTGCCAGCCTCGCAGGCCCGGTCACAGTTGCCAACCGGGCCACTCTGTCGGGACATGGCACGATCGCCGGCAGTGTCGCCAATACTGCCGGTGGCACAGTCGCGCCAGGCGGCAGCATCGGCACATTGACCGTTGGTAGCTATACGCAGAGTTCAAGCAGTACTCTGGCGGTAGAAGTTGCGCCGACGATGGCTTCGTTACTCAATGTCACCGGCGCTGCCTCGCTCAATGGAACGCTCAGTGCCGCGTTCGACGCCGGGACCTACACGCCGGCGATCCTCCCGATACTGAAAGCTGCTTCGATCACCGGCACGTTCTCGACCTTTTCTGCCACAGGCACAAATGCCGACTGGGTCTACGGCGTTTATTATGCCCCGACCAATAGGGAGGTCGATATTGTCGTGTCTCCGAAGTCGGCGGGACAAATCTATGGTGATCTCGTTACCGCCGGCCTCGACTATGCTACGGCGCTGAACGTCACCGCTTTCGATCATGCCGCATTCGGTGGTTGCACGTCCTACGTCAACAATACCGTTGGCTTGGCGGCGGATTGCAGTTCCTGGTCATTCTGGGCGCATGGCTTTGGCGGCACCGAGCACACCGATGCCGGCAATGGCGCGACCGCATTCACCACCCACAATTGGGGTTTCATGGGCGGTGTTGATCGCTCCTTCAGCAACAGTGCGTCGCTCAATATCGCAGCCGCCTACAGCTCAGGCTCACTGGGTGTCAGTGGCGCCAATGCTAAAGCAGATACCAACGAGTATTTCGTTTCGCTCGCCGGTCATGCGCCCTGGGCAGTCGCCGTCCTCGATGCAGACGTTTTCTATATGGCGGGCGATGCCGATATCAGCCGTGCCAGCGGCTTTGGCAGCACGATTCAATCTACTGTGACGAATACTACAATCGGTTTTTCCGCTCAGATCAGCCATCCGCTACTGAACGGTGACGTTGTTCCGCTCGTCCGAGCGACTTACGCGCACCTGTCGTACGGCCCGCTTGTCGAAACAGGTGGCGGCGGCCTCGATCTCGCCGGTCTGCACGGCTCCAGTGACTTGAGGCGGTATGATTTCGGCATCATGTTGAATCACACGTTCACGACATCCAACGGAGCTGTCTTGTGGCCGCATTTGTTGGCAGCGTTCGAAGCGGTGAATACGGACTCGGCCTCACCGGAGGTCGCCATGCGGCTGGCAAACAGCCTCAACACCGACTTCATCGCGCCATCTCCTGGTGCCGACACTTCGGCGGCGCTGGTCCGTCTCGGTCTTATGGCGCAATTCTCGACGATGTGGAGCGTCGATGCCGGCATCGAGGGCCGTTTCAGCGGCAATCAGCAGCAGGCGTTTTTCCATCTAGACGCGGCCTATCACTTCTGAACGGTACATCTTCCCTAGTCATCATATTCGGCCTTACAGCGATCTCCGTCTCAGTCGGTGTAAGGCCTTGGGTGCGCCATTTGTCACCCCCGCTTTGTCCGACCGTAAGGCCGGCGTCGTCCGCCACGCTGGGGATGCAAGGAGGCTTGGCGACAGACGGACCGGGAAGCGCCGGGTCCGTGGTTCAGCGCCAAAGCGCACGCAGTGGTGCACCCGCAGGAGCCGCAAAGCGGCGGGATCGAGAGCGCCTGACTGGCATCGCCATTCTCGAAACGAGAGGCTGATTTTGGGTGGCCTGAGCCTGAGACAGCAGGTATGCGGGTCAGGAATGTCTCGACCTACATACATCGCGATGTATGGGGGCAACCGTCGGCCAGCAGATTCTTGAAACGAGAGGCCGGTCTTGGGTGGCCTGAACCCAAGCGCAAGGGTGCGGGAAGGCGTACTGCCCGCTCCGCCAAAATGGGAATGGAGGCGGATCGCCGGGTCACAGGGGTTGGCGCGAACCCCTCCAAGTCCCCCGTCGCGCGACTGTGGGTCCGATGCCGCAGTTGCGCGAATACTTCACGTTTTACTCAACCGAAACGCGAGTCCTTGTAAACGCACGTTGCGTAGCAATGTATAAGTGCACACATGGCGGTATAGCCTTCTTTTTCTCGCTTTTGGAAAGGGTTGGAAGGGTCTGGCGCTTTGGCCATCTATCACCTCAGGCTCAAGGTGATTTCCCGGTCTCTGGGCAGAGCTGCCCGGCCGGGTGGAGCAACGCGCAAGTCGGCCGTGGCGGCGGCCGCCTATCGCTCGGGGGAGAGGCTATACGATTCTCTGCAAGGGAAATGGTTTGCCTTCGAGCGGGACGATGTCTTCCACAACGAGATACTTGCCCCGGCCGGTGCCCCGGATTGGGTATTTAACCGGCAAATGCTGTGGAACACCGTCGAGCGCTGCGAGAAGCGGTGCGACGCCCAGCTGGCGCGCGAGATCGAAATTACCCTCCCCCGCGAGTTGACGCGGGAGCAGTGCATCACCCTGGTCCGCGAATTCGTCAATGAAAATTACGTGCGGAAGGGCATGGTGGCGGATATCGGCATTCATTGCCCCAGCGCCTCGGACGGGCAGGAACAGCCGCACGCGCATGTGATGCTCACCCTGCGCCGGCTGGACCCGACCACGCCGTCCGGGTTCGCCAAACAGAAATCTCGCGAATGGAATGAGGACCCGGACATCGCCAGGGCGGTGGCCGAGGCGCGCAAGCGGTTCAACAACACCGGCCTTGAGACGGACAAGCTGGCGCTCGATGCCGTCGAGGCCCAGCGCAATGTGAATCAATGGCGGAAGGCTTGGGCCGATACCGCCAACAAGGCCCTGCGCGAGGTCGGCTCCACCGCGCGGATCGACCACCGGACGCTGGAAGCGCAGGGCATTTTCCGTCCGCCGCTGACGCATATCGGCCTCGCCCGCCATATCGAAAATGCCTATGCCTATCTGCGCGATCGCATCACGCAATGGGTCGCGGTCAAGAAGCGCGCCATGATCTGGCGCGAGGCGCAGCACTATAAGAACCGCGACCCGACCAAGCTCGCCGAACTCGTGCTGCGCCTCTCCGAGATGGCCGAGGACTTCGCCGCCGGCCATCGCCACCCACCGCCAAACATTCCGGAGGTATCGCTTGACCGCTAGAGATTTCGACAGGACCGCGAACGCCGTCGCCACCCAGACCTTCGCCGAACGGCTCGGCCGCGGCCAGCCGTTGCCGCCATCGCCGGCAGCGGTGGAACAGCCTGCCCGCCACGACGCGTATCGCGCCTATGGCGCGATGGCGGCCGAGGGCATTGCCGAGACCTGCGATATTCAAGGGTGGATGGAGAATACGACCATCGCGCAGGGCACGGAGGTTCAATATCGTTTCCTGATGCGCACCGACTACGTCGGCGAGGAACAGATCAAGCTGTTCCTGCCCGACTGCATCGTCGTCATCGACGGCGCGCACTTGCGCGACCTGCGCAAGAAGCTCGCGCGGCGTCAGGTCACCTTCGTGCAGCAATACTCACCGTGCATTTGGCAGAGCACACCGCCCAAAGGAGAGGCGATAGTAGAGAGGATTTCTATTGTGAGGCCCGGGCCTATCACCCTCTAGACCGTTGGGCTCAGACCTTGGACAGGATGGTTGGGCTCAGACCTTGGACAGGATGAGAGCCATCACTTCCAAGTCATTCCCTCTTTGATCCTTTGTCCTTACCCAATTTAGTTCGCTCAGAATAACTATCGGGACGGCCATTAAAAATGTCGGCTAGTCGTTCCGCGCCGTCTTCCAAGATTTGCAATCTTCGATCGAAATGCTCCTTCTCAACTTTGAGCCTTCCATGCAAAGGTACCCGGCCAGGTGGTGATGCATCATCCGATGGAGCCATAAAATGACTGAGGAAATGGATGTTGAAACGAAAGAAATTGTAAATGTCGAAATAAAGGAAATCGATATCGAATTAAAAAGCGGTGTCTTATCTGAACCGCACGATAACATAAGAACGCGAATTATTCTATTGCTATCTGCAATTCTTCTTCTAGTGCTTTCGGTTGGCATCGATATATTGCTAAAAAACAATGGCGATAACCCGTATTTGTGGACAGCGGCCGCACTTCTGAACAGCATCATCGGGGTAACAGGGGTCGGCGTTACTTTAAGCGTGCTTGAAAGATATGGGATTCTTCGCCCGATCGAGAATGACATTCGAACCCAACTCTCTGCCCTCGGCCAGAGAACTGACTCGCTTGTCAAATGGATAAAACGGATAAGCGCTGAGTCAAAACAGACATACGAAGAGTCCTTAGATCAGCTATCCCGTCATGACCAATTCCAGACGGCCGCTATCGACCACGGCTTCTTCGGTATTCTGGGTATACCCCGCCCTCGGGGAGTTAAGGGTCCATCCCTAAGCACCGTCTTCATTGAGGCGGTTCGAGCCGCTAAGCCGGGCTCGACGGTGTACTACATGAATACTTTTGCCGAAGCGACGGAAACGGTTGGATTGGAAATTTCGGAGGCACTAGCCGAAGGGGCAAACGTAAAAATGCTCCTTATGCACCCAACGGACCCTAGCCTGCTCCATCGATTCCGTGAGTTACCCGAGAATTACGGAACACCTGAGTCTTTCACCGAGCGGGTGATGGTCGATGCCAAAGATTTCTGGCAGAGGGCTCAGAAAACAAGTGACAGAACAGCGGGAGGAAAGCTGGAAGTGCGATTTTATGAGAACACAGTGAATTACCCGATTGTTGCCGTAGGTCGCGAGCTCGTCGCTGAAAAAGACGGGAAAAGAAAACTTGAATACGAGGTCGTCTACACTGGCTTCTACGGCTCGTATTCATCTGAACGCATGCCATACGTCGAGTGGCGAAAAGGGAGGGAGCCGCTGTTCGATAAATTCATGACAATTTTTCACGCCAAATGGAAAGACGCGCGAACAGAGATATAGATCGCTTCACCAATTTATTAACGCCGCACAGTATTCTGGCAGGGCAGCATAAGCATATGCCAGCGCCGACTTTTGGCGCGGCATCACCACGCACACGGTCACAACTACGTCGCGGCTAGCCGCCTCCCCGCGTCGCGGACGACCCTGGCACGACCGGCGAAAGAGTATCCCCACGATGCCAATCAAAACCGCCAATACAACAACGCCACTGGCGATATTGCCGTCCGGCGTTTTGGGAGCAGCAAGTAACAGAAAGCCTCCGCCGCCCAGGCCCACGACGCCTCCAAGGACGCGCCACGACGGAACAAAGCGACGGAGCGACGCGCCCGGCGCACTGCCCTCCATCGCCTGCCACTCGCGTTTCCACCGACTGAACTTCGTGAGCTGATCGCTGGCCTTGAAGGCGTAGGAAGCGGTCAGGAGCGCGACGAAGGCAAGCGTTCCCGAGCCCTGCATGGCCCACCAGACATAGATGAGATATGCGGTCAGGATTGCGAGCGCGAGAACGCTCAGCGGATTTCCGAAGAGGTAGACGACGGGTCCGGGGCGCTTCATTGGACGAATCTCGTGAAAAGATAATTGCGGCGGCTGTCCTGAAAGGACTTGCCCGCCTGAAACCACACCGCCGTCACGTTGTTGCCGTTCGCGGGCCCGCCGGTCCTGAGCACGCGCGAGAACGCGCCGGGCTCCAGCTCGTAGTCCATGGTCTCGCTGAAGCCGCCGCTGACGCTCTGGCCGCGATTGAGGCCACGGTTGCGGCCGGTGCTCTCGCCGCCGCCTGCGTTGCTGCCGATGCTTGAGCTGGTCGAGTAGCCGCCGTGGCTGTCACGGGACGACCCGGCGCTGGAATTCGTGCCCCAGCTCATGTTCTCACCCTCGTTCATGCCGTAGGAACGGCCGGTCGAGCTGCCCTCGCTGTAATTGGCGCGGCGCTGGATGACGCGCCCGATGGTGTCGGCGGCCCAGCGGTTGGTTTCCGGGTCGGCATTGTTATGGAAGATCTTGGTCACGAAGTTGGCGAGCAGCATGTCGGCCTTGTGCTTAGCCTGCTCGCCGCCGATTTTGGCGTAGTAGGTCGGCAGCGACTGCGTGAGGTAGACCGTGCAGGCCCGGCTGCCCCGGCAGGTCGATTGAAAGTCGGTGTCGAACGAATTGACGAAATACTGGCTCTCATCCGCCCACAGGAATACGGGCCGCTCGCGATGCTTCGGCTCCAGCGCGTTGCGCGACAGCACGGCGCGCTGCCACATGTACTTGAATAGCTGCTGGCCGATAATGCCGTCCTCGTTCCAGGTCAGCGCCGACATATCCATGATGATGACCGCGCCGTGAAAGGTCAGCTCGGGCACGAGCGTCGTATCGGTGCAGAAAGCTGTATGAAGCCGGCCGCGTGTGAAGCGGTCGAGCGCGGTGGAGACCGAGATGGCGATATTGCTGCGGGTCTTCGGGTCGAGCTGGGCGAACTCGTCGTGCCAGTAGCTGCCGATCTTGTCCAAGTCCTGCCGGCTCAGGCGCACGACAGGGTTCTTCTCGGCCGCCAGCATGGTGGCGAACATGAAGGATGAGCCCTGCCATGCGGGGCTATGCGCCTGCTCGAGACTCATCGGGGCGGAGGCGATGAAGCGGGTAATGTCGCCCATGCGCACGGTGCCGGTGGCGGCATAGAGCGGCGGGATCGTGTTGCGCAGCAACTGGCGCATGGCGTCGTCCCAGAACTGCTGGCCCTGGCCGGCGCTGGGATGCGATAGCCGCGCGGCTTCAAGAATGCGCATCAGGCATTCGACGACGCTGCCGATGCCCGCCGGCCCCTGGCGGGCCAGCTCATAGGCGATGAAGTTGAAGCGTCCCCCGCCGCGCTGGCCAAAGAGCATGGCCGATTCGGCCCTGCCGTTCTCGGCGGCGTAGCGGCACCATTGCTCGACCTCCTCCGGCTTGGCGCAAAGGACCAGCCCGCCCATGCCGGCGCGCAAAAATGCCGCGGCGAGCGCTTTCCCCGAACCGGAGGTCTTGCCGGAGCCGATGCCGCCGAAGACATGCACGCCCTGACAGGCGTCGCGAATCGTAAATTTATCCTTCGCCGACAGCTGCAGGAGCGGCGCGTCCAGATCGCTGACAAAGGTCATTTCAAGTCCCCGGATAAGTCATCGAAATACAGATTCGATGAAATATTGAATTCACGGCGGGAACTAAAGTTCCGTGCCGTTCGTAATATTCGCGACTGCGGTCCGCAGCGAGGGACAGATGAGCAGCGAGACGAAAAACCCGTCGGGGCCGACCGGCCTCGCGGAATTCCTATTCGGCGAATTCCGCCAGGCACTTCAGGACATTCGGCAGAAACTTGTCGAAGAGGGCTGGTTCGGCCGGGCCGTCAGCGCCGCGCCGGTCGTTGAAATGGACCGGGGGCCGCCCGCCGACCAACTCGGATCGCTCGGCGACCGCCGCCCATCCTTTGAAGAGATGTGGACCCCGCGCGAGCCGAACGCGCGCGACCGCCATGAACGCGGCCTTGATATCGACCGGTAGGAAAGGAAACGACCCGATGATCACCCCGGCACACTCGCAAATCATCCTCGGGATGCTCTCGACGGCGGCGCACCTGGCGACCCAAAGCCGCGATGTCGCGACCAGCCGCCACCAGCTCCACGAATCGACGGCGCGGCTGGCGCATGAGCGCGGGTTGTTCGAGGCGAGGGCCGAGGTCATGAAGGGCCTGATCGACGCGCTGATCGACAAGCGTGTCTCGGCCGTCCGGAGCGGCTTCAGCGAAGTGCTGCAGCTCTATGCCGAGCAGGCGACGCGATACCTCGACCAGCAGGGCGCGGTCTCGCGCGAGATGCTGCGCCAGGACGATCCGCTGGCGCGCTCGGAATACCGGTGGCGGCTCAACGAGGTGGACACGGAGCTACGCCGCATCCGCAGCGACGCCCGGCAAATCTACCGGCAAATGACGGAGATCGTCTTTCTTCTCGACGGAAGCAACCTGATTCTGGACGGGCGCTGTGTAAACGCCCTAGCAATTTGAGGAGGCACACGTGATCGACATCGAAGAGGTCCACCAGGCCATCAAGCGGATTCGAAACGGTGTCGGGCTGCTGCTCATGGTCGCCTGGGTCGTCTACTGGTGGCACAGCATTTCGGCGGCGGAACAGGCCGCACTCGCCGCCTTGCCGCAGGCGAGCGGCCTGATCGGCGTCGCGCAGTCATGGTGGGACAGGGGCGGGATCGAATCCGGCTACGGATTCGAGAAGTTCGTCTGCCTGATCACCGCGCCGTTCATGTTCATTCCGGCCCACTATTTCGCGCGCTGGTACATGGCGCAAAAGCTGACCTCGGAATTCCGCCGGGCGGACGCCCTGCAGCGCAGCCGCGAGCAAGCACAGGCGCAGGGGCTTGAGACCATGCGCCGGACCTCCGAGCGCGAAGCCGATGCCACGCAGGCAGCCAATCGGCGGCATGAGCTGGTGACGCGCATCGGCGATGTCGATTCCCAGCTGCTGATCTACGAGGGCGAGCAGGACCAGGATCGGCGTACCCGTATGCTCCTGAACCTCACCCAGTACATCTATGAGCTTCACGCGAAATATCCCGGCGAGAGTCTGCAGGGGCTGCTCTCCACCGACCCGACATTGGCGCAGATGACGCAGAACACGCTCGCGCACATGCGGACGCTGGGCCTGCAATCCAGAAATTTCTACACCGTGCTGAGCGGATTTGTGCCGGTGCAGTCGGAGCCGGAAGGGGAGCGGCCGGCATTGGTCGCGCTGGCCAGCTAGAGTAGTGGTCGCCGCGTATCGGAGCGACGTCCGTCCTCAGCTATCCCACTTTCGCCAAAGGCGACGCGCGAACGCGGTCTCTTCGCGCCCGACCGCCTGCTGGTAGATGGCGGTGGTCTCCAGCTTCGCATGGCCGAGCCAGCGCTGCGTGGTCGCCATCGGCACGTTCTCCTCGGCATTGGCGACGCCGAAGCCGTGGCGTAGCCCCTTCGGCATGGCCTGGGACCCGGTGACGCCGGCAGCGTCCATCACTTTCTTGATGCGGCGCCAGGCGGTTTGGCGGCACCACGGCCACACACGGCCGTCGCCTTGCGTTGCGGCCGTGTGCGCCTTGAGCGCGAGCAAGAGCTCGCGCGGAATGGGAACGGCGCGAAATGCGAGCTTTCGCCGTTTGAGCGAGCGAAAAACGACACGGCCGGTATCGGCGTCGAGCCGGTCTGCGGTCAATGCCAGCGCTTCACTGACGCGGCATCCCGAATAGGCGATCAGGGAGCACAGCAACCGCGTCGATTCATCGGACTGCGCCGCCGCCGCGAGGAACCGCGATAGCTCCCTGGCGCAAAGATATTTGCGTCCGCCATGCGCGTCGTAAAGCTCTAAGAGCGCGGGCATGAAGCGCCCCGCCGGAGGAATGCACCATTTCGGGGAATAGTGTTGCAAGACGGGTCCGGGCGGAAAGGCGCGCCGGGCCTCACGAAGTACAGATTTTCGCGGGCGCCTTCCGCGCCGATGTTCCTGCAAGAGATCATGCATCCACACCTGGAAGAAAGCCGCGCTTTGCGCAACGGAATTCCCCGTAGTGTTAAAAATTCCTCGCTTTTGACTTGGGTGAGGACCGCGACATGGCAAATGTCTACGAAGCAAAGCACAGCAACGGCCAGACCTATACAGTGACGACCAGTCACCACCACGACGATCACACGGCCGAGAATTTCAAGAAGCTCCTGGGCGACATCGTCAAGCAGAGCGCCGGAGGCGTCGTCAGCGGGACGATCCTGCATTTCGTGTTCAAGGGCCGTCGGTAGCCGAGTATGCACGCGACTCCCTCGAAGGCGCGGCGGCTCCTGGCCGCCGCGCTGCTGGCCGGATTCGGTCTTAGCGCTCCAGCAACGGCCGGCAGAACCGACGATGCTGCCGCCCACGCCAACAGGCTGGCTTACGACGCGACGCTCAAATGCGCCGTCGCCAACGGTCTCGCCAGTGACGATCACCATGACGCGGGTGACGCCGCCAAGGCCGACGAGTACCGGACGAAAGCGCGGCGATCCTTCGACCTTGCGTACAAGATCGGCGCCAAGCTCGGCCTGGCGGATGGGCAAATCGCCCGCGACCTGGAATTCGCCCAGGACTCCGAGCTGCCCCGGATGATGCGCGACCGGTCGTACTATTTAAGCACGGCCGCGACCTGCAAGGCGGTGGGACTGATGTAAGCTATCGGGGCGGTAGCGCGGCCGCCCGACCGCTTGCCGAAGTGTCGCGTGCGGCGACGCCAGGGCCGGTGCCGTCCTGATCGGCGAGCGTGATCCCGTTCGCACGGATGCCCGCGAGTAGCTCGGGCGAAACGACAGCCACCGGCTTGGCCGCATCGACGGCCGTTGACGCTGCCCGCGCCGTCTTTTCCTCTGTCCGCCCGGCGATGGCGCCTTGGAGGCTGTCCCGTTTGGCGTACAGATCGTCCTCCCATTTCTTGTACGCCGGGCTCCTCGTCGCTCCGTGCGCCCCAGCGTCGTGCAACTGGTCGATGGAGAGCTGGACGGCACGAAGGTTTCCTTCCGGGGAATTCTCCGCCCTGGCCCTCTCGATAGCTTGCTGCCGCTCAGCCTCGCGATGTCGGTATTCTTCTTCATCCTGCGCCGACGCGAAGGTCAGGTAGGAATCGAAGATGCGACGCTTGTAGTAGTCGTCCATGAAGCCGGTCGTGGCGTTGCGCGCCGCCTCGCTGGCGGCAGTCAACGTCATGCTCGCCGTCTGTTCGGTGGTCGCGCCCTGGACAGCCGTCGTCGCGGTACGCGCCGCTGACGTATAAGCGTGAGCGTCCGCTACGGCGGACGCCAGGGCCGCGCGAAGGACGGTCACGTCCTTCGCGCTTGAGACCAATTGGTCTCGCAAACGGCTCAGTTGGAGAAGCTTAGCGCCACCAAGCGCCAGCGTGTCGGCATGAAGATGCTGCGTATCAGCGCTGCGAAGTTCGTCGAGCTGCGCGGAAAGAGCGCGCTGGGCTGCGTCAAGATCGCCAAGCATATCGGCGGACAGCGCATCGTTGCTGTTCGCACTCGATGCAGACTGACGCGATAAATCTGTAGGCTGAAATGCGATAACAACTCCGCTCTACTCAAATTATCGCAAACGGCAATTAAGAAGTCGTTAACTTTCGCGCAAGCGGCTGATTTCTCGAAAAGAGAACCAACCGCGCGAAAGAGGGGCGGCCGAAGCCGCCCCGTCTCCGTCAGAACAGGCTCAGCTGACGCGAGGCAAAATCTCGCTTCTTCCATGAGGCCGTTGCGGCTTCGGCTGCAAGCCACGCGCGGACGTAGGCGACCGGGCCACCGGCGCTATCGACATACACGTCGCTGATAAAGTGCGAGCGGTAGCCGGTATCGGTGAGGGGAATGACAGCTCCCTTCGGGCTCAATACCCGGATCTCAAGGTGAGCGATGCCGTCCTTCATTCCCATCCAGTTTCGCTCGTAGGAGATTTCGAGCGAGACGTCGGTCCATAGCAGCTTTCCCTTTGTGACGCCGCGCTTCCTCGGCTTGGCGGCTGGTTTGACGGAATTGCGCTTGGCAGCTTTGCGCAGCGGCTTGCGAGAGGAGCGGGAGGTCATTGCTGACCTCCCTCGGTACCTTCGCGGATGATGCGCATGACGATGCGGCCTTGCAGCGGCACGGCATCGCAGGCGAGCGAGAAGCCCAGGCCATCCTTGTGAACCCAAGCGGCCCCGATGGGAGTCCAGCTTGCTGCGTCGCCTTCCCCGATGACTCGGTAGAGCCGATGCGTGGGCTTTCGGCCCGGCAGCTTCGGTTGGTTTGCAGATTTAGCCATGATGGTCTCCTTCCAATTCCGCCACGGACCATTCCGCGGCTTCATGGGGAGCCAAGGGAGCGGGCCATTCGAGCCGGCGGTCACACCTCACGCCGTGCCCGAAGGGAGCGGAGCTGCACGGACTCGGCGAAGCGCAGTGAAGACGGGGGAGGAAGCGAGCTAGGTTGATCGGCGGCGGGCCCGCGCCAAAACGCTCACTAATAAGAAGCAGCGATGTTCACGTATGGCGCCGGGAGGAGCCGTTGGCGTTCGCCCAACCGAACGGGCTGCAACGCAGCTATCGGCTTGCGGCACATGGGAACACGCCAGCAGGCAGGCACGGGGTTCGATTCACAACGGTTCTGGCGTCCTCGCGTATTCGGTCGCCATCGCAGGGCCTGGCTCGATCGGTAGCGCCTTCGTCGGCCGGGGCCGGCAAGTGCAAGCACTCCTCCACTTACATTGCGGTCGCAAGCGATGCGGCTGCCCCCTGCGGCGCAATTCCTCTTCGCATGGCCGCGATGGTCGCGAGCCGGAAACGAAGGAGGACTTATGGAACCACTGACGAAAATCGAACTAAGGACCTGCAAATGGCTGGGCGTGCTGGCCTTCGCCTGCGCGGTGACGGCAGAATTGCTCGATCTCGCGCAAGGCCCGAATGGACAACGCGCAACCTTCGCTGCTCGCGAACGGCTCCGCCGCGCCGGACGACTGGCCAAAAACAGCGCCTCTCAATGGAGGCGCCAATGAAGCTCGCGAAATTCACGCTGCTGCTTGCTGCTGTCGCTCAGCTGATCGCGGCGCTGGCTGAACTCATCGATGCGGTAAAGGGTGGCCCTTGAGCGCCACCTAGAACGAGAATTGGGAGGTGGTGACAACTACAAATACTGCTATCACTAAGGCCGGAAGGGGAGATGAAATGGCCCGGGTTCGCGTCGTTGAAATACACCATTTCCGAGGGATCAAATCTCTTCGGTGGCTTCCGTCTGCCGGTATCAACTGCTTGATCGGTCCGGGCGATAGCGGCAAAACTACCGTGCTTGACGCCATCGATCTTTGCCTCGGCGCGCGCCGGAACGTGCAGTTCACGGATGCTGACTTTCATGCGCTCGACATTTCAGCGCCGATCTCGATCTCGGTTACAATTGGAGAGCTTGAGGAAGGCCTCAAGGAGCTCGATGGATACGGGCTATACCTTCGCAGCTTCGATGACAGGAATGGCGCAATCGAGGATGAACCTGAGAAAGACGGCGAGACTGTTCTGACAATCAACCTCTCCGTATCAACCGATCTTGAGCCAGTATGGACGCTGAGGTCCGAACGCGCTGCCGCGCAGGGCGTCACGAGAAATTTGAGTTGGGCGGATCGCGTTCGGCTAGCTCCGACCCGCATCGGGGCATTTGCGGACAACAATCTGAGCTGGCGGCGTGGCTCGGTGCTGAATCTTCTTTCGGAAGAGCGGCCCGACGCGTCGGCAGCCTTGGTCAAGGCAGCAAGAGATGCCCGCGCGGCTTTCGGCGATCAGGCCGAAGAACAGTTGGGCGAAACACTCGACATAGTCGCGAAGACAGCAAAAGAGCTTGGTATCCCCTTCGGCAAGGCACTGAAGGCACTGCTTGACACACATTCCGTCTCGTTCAGCGGAGGCACGATTTCCCTCCATGACGAGCAAGGTGTGCCTTTGCGCGGCCTCGGCCTGGGCTCAGTACGGCTGCTGACGGCTGCGCTGCAGCGCAAGGCGTCCAAGCAAGCAACCATCGTTCTTGTCGATGAACTTGAGCATGGGTTGGAGCCGCACCGAATCATGCGGCTCCTCAGCTCGCTGGGTGCGAAGGAGAAGGCGCCCCCGCTTCAGGCGTTCGTCACCACCCACTCCCCCGTTGCGGTTCGGGAGCTCACCGGCGACCAGCTCTTTGTCATCCGGCGGACTGCGGATACGCATGTCGTTCTTCCTGTCGGAACGAGCGATGACATTCAAAGCACCGTGCGTCTCTATCCCGAGGCTTTCTTGGCATCAACCGTTGTAGTTTGCGAAGGAGCCAGCGAGGTGGGACTTCTGCGAGGCTTGGATTTGTTTCGCATAAGCAGAGGCTACCAATCGCTCGGCGCCATGGGAGTCGCGCTTGTGGACGGAAACGGCATCACCAAGGTCTATCCGCGGGCACTTGCATTTCTTGCGCTCGGTTATCGCGTTATGTTGCTTCGCGACAGCGACGTGCTGCCTAAGCCGGAAGAGGAAAGTCTACTGACTCACGCTGGAGGGAAGCTCCAGTGTTGGCGCATTCCGCGCTGCCTTGAAGATGAACTGTTTGCTAGCTTGAGCTTGCAGGCCGTGGCTTTGCTGCTGAATCGCGCCATTGAAGTCCATGGCGAATCCCTAGTGGACGACCATATCAAATCCGCATCGGGCGGAGCTGCGGCCTTGGCGGCGTACCGTGTTGGGTTGAATGACAATGCACGTTCCACCTTGGCCAGGGCGTCGTGTTCCAAAAAAGCTGGTTGGTTCAAATCGGTCACATGGATGGAATCGGCTGCTTGCGACATCGTTGGGCCGGCGCTCGAAACCGCTTCCGACCAAGGCTTCTCGAAGTTTCTCTACGATATGTTCATGTGGCTGGAAAATGGCTGACCCTGAGTTTGATCTCCTGGCCATTGAGAGAGGTACTATTTCCGCGCCGGCTGGGTGCGGTAAGACGCATCTAATCGCCCAGGCTCTGATGCGCGCGTCCGTTGCCAAGCCAATCTTAGTGTTGACTCATACCAATGCGGGCGTGGCAGCGCTACGCGGGCGTTTGGAAGGCGCGAATGTCAATCCGCGATCTTACCGCCTTTCCACCATTGATGGCTGGGCGATGCGATTAGTTTCGACATTCCCGGCGCGCAGCGGCGCCGCGCCGAACTGTTTGACGCTTGCGAACCCCAAGACGGACTATCCGAACATTCGCAATGCCGCGTTCGGCTTGCTCAAATCTGGGCATATCCGCGACGTCATTCATGCCAGCTATTCTCGACTCCTCGTTGATGAGTATCAGGACTGCTCCCTTCATCAGCATGGCATCGTCTATTGCACCGCAGCGACTCTGCCGAGCTGCCTATTGGGCGACCCGATGCAGGGAATTTTTGGATTTCAAGGCCGTCTCGTTGATTGGGCAACGGACGTCTGTGCGCATTTCCCGCTGGTCGGAGAGCTGACCACGCCCTGGCGATGGAAGAACGCCGGAACAGAGTCTTTCGGTCAGTGGCTGCTCAACGTGAGAAAAAAACTCTTAGCGCGGGAGGCAATCGATTTGCGTACCGCGCCGAGCAATGTGACGTGGGTTCATCTCGATGGTACGGAAAACCGCAAACGTCAGCTTAAGGCTGCCGCGACGCGCGCGCCGGATGAGGGAGGCAGCGTTCTGATTATTGGCGATGCAATAAACCCAGCCGGTCAACGCGAGTTCGCCAGCCAAACGCCTGGCGCTGTGACGGTTGAAAGTGTCGATCTTCGCGACCTCGTAACCTTTGCCGAGAAATTCGACCTCTCACAGCCGGACGCGGTCAATCACGTTATCGACTTCGCGCAAAGCGTCATGACGAACGTCGGCGCCGCAGAAATGATCCGACGCGTGGATTCTCTTAGACGCGGAACTGCGCGCAAAGCGGCCAGCGAGGCGGAGCAGGCCGCGCTCGACTTCACAACAAGTCCCTCGCATACCTCGGCTGGTGCACTTCTAGCGGAGATTGGTCGCCAAGGCGGCGTACGAGCCCATCGCCCGGGCGTGCTGCAGGCTTGCTTGCGCACTCTGCGATCCTGCAAGGAGGGTGAGCCGAACGCCCTCTACGAGGCAGCCATTCGCGTCCGGGAGCAGAACCGCGCACTCGGCCGTTCGCTTCCGCGCCGTGCTGTCGGCAGTACGCTGCTGCTTAAAGGGCTCGAAGCCGAAGTCGCAGTCATCCTGAACGCGGATGCTCTCGATGCGCACAACTTGTACGTGGCAATGACGCGCAGCTCGAAAGCGCTTGTCGTCTGCTCTTCGAATCCTATTCTTCAACCGAGATAGGTTGAGAGAAGAAAAGCCCTCGCTTCCGCCCATCCCAGTGGCCGGCGGCCGATGGGCGGGCGCTGCGGAAGACGCCGGCAGGCGGGCCGCGTCGAGGCTCGACGCGCCTTTCTCCGCCCGCCGTCTTGGCGCCAGGACGGCTAAGTTCGCCAGCGGCGCGCCGTCATGGCGCGGAGCCGCCAACTGCCGGCGCAGCGAAGCTCGCTGCTTGTTTTCCCGGCGTCGTGCAGGCCCCGAAAGGGTAACGAAGATCAGGCGTGAGTTCGTGGCGGCGTCGGCCTACGGCGGATCGCCAGCGCACGGGCCGCTTTGGCATCGGCATCCTTGCGGCTGCTTTTCCTGCTGCGCGCTTTCTTTGCGGGTTTCGTTTTCTTGCCGGCATCGGCTTCCGCATTGCCATCGGCATCCTGCGCCGGATCGACCGGGTCCCAGCTGCCGATGCCCTGCAGCACGCGGTCGGCGTGCTTGATCGTGTTCACGTGGCCGTAGTGCTCCTCGATCATCTTGACCGAAGTGCCCATCTGCTCGGCCAGGAAATACACATCGACACCTTCGCTCAGGCGAAGCGTGGCGTAGGTATGGCGGAAGCAATAGGTCGAGCGCGGAATGCCCTGCGGGCCGTCGCGCAGCTCGGCGTATTCGAGCATTGCGTCGATGAGGTGCTTGTAGAGCGATTTGTCTGACTTGCCACTGAGCGTCGAGAACACCGGATCGGCAGGGCCGACAGCCTTGCTCAGCTTGCGGACGCGTTCGAGATAGCCATGGACACTGGCCGGCGCGACCAGCTTGCGCGACTTGCCTTTACCGGTCACGAACAGCACCACGAGATCACGCCCTTCACGGTCCCTGGCGGCGGTGATATCCCGCCAGCGTAGATTGCGTGCCTCGGGCGGCCGCATTCCGGTGTTGCACATGATCAGCATGAAATTATAGGCGATCTCGCGATACCAAGCTGAGCGCGCGTCGGAGGCCTCCGTGATCCACTTGCGCGCCTTGGTATGCAGGCGGCGATATTCCTCCAGCGTGAACTCGTCGCGCCTGAGCTTCTTGAGGTTCAGCCTGCCTTCGAAGCGCTTTTCGGCGGACACATAACGCTTGCGCTGCGCATAGGCCATGACTGCGCCGAAGATCGACATCTCGAACCCGATGGTGGCGTCGCTGACGATGATCCAGGGCTGGTCCTTGCCCTTGGCGGTTGCATTGACCTTGGGAAACTTGCGCCGGTCGATCTTGGCGCGGCGCGCCTTCTCGCGCGCCGCGTCGGCGGCGTCGGCCAGCTTCCTGGACCGCTCGACCTCGTCATCGGTGCGCTCCCGGGTGAAGCCGGGGCGCGCCATGCGGCCTTCGCCATAGGCGCGCCGCCAGTTGGGGTAGTTCTCCCAGCGGTCGGAGCCGATGAGGTTGATCTGAATGGAGCCGACATAGGCGTTGAGCTTGCTTTCGATGACCGAGCGCATACGCTTCACGCGCTCATAGGTGATCTGTCCGGCCTTGGCCCGCAGCTCCTCCTCGGCCAGGAAGTCCTTGGCGATCTGGCGGAAGGGCCGGTTGAACAGCGGCATGTCGTGCTTGATGGCGACGCGCAGCTCGATTTCCTGCTCTCCCGCCATGCGGCGCGCGTCTTCGATGTAAGGCGTCTTGAGGGAGACCGTCTTGTAGCGGTCCTGCTTCGGCAGCCGCATCCGGCAGTACCAGTTGTCGTGACCGACATCGGCGCGCCGGAAGATTACGACGCCGCGCTTCACCTCCTCCGTGTCCATCATGAACGCCATGACGCCTCCATCCCTGTGCAGATTCCGTGCAGGTTTCCCGCTGTAAGTACTTGATAAGCCGTGCTGTGTCGGGTTTGTGTAGCTATTTTATACCAGAAATAGTTGTTTACTTCTAGTTATTTAGCTATTTATTGTCATCCCCGGCCGAGCGATGCGTTAGCATCGCGAGGGGAAGGGGACCCAGGCGGTAAACACCGTGACGGTATTTGCCGCCTGGGTCCCCTTCCCTCGCTTCGCTCGCCGGGGATGACAGCGGAGTTTTCGAGGATGAGATGCGAAGAGATCAAAGAACACCTGCCGGCGCCATCCATCGCCTGACGCTCGACAGCACAGTCCTCAAGGCCAACATGCTGGGCGACCCCACCCGGCGCGAGATCGACGTCTACGTCCCGCACGGCCATGACGGTCGGGGCCTGCCGCTCCTGGTCGACGTCGTCGGCTTCACTGCCGGCGGACCGGTCCATGTCAACTGGAAGAATTTCGGCGAGAACCTTCCCGAGCGCCTCGACCGCCTGATCGCGGCGGGCGCCATGCCGCCCTGCGTCGTCGCCTTTCCGGACTGCTTCACCAAGCTGGGCGGCAACCAGTATGTGAACTCCATCGCCATGGGCCGCTGGGACGATTTCCTGCTGCAGGAAGCCGCGCCGTTCGTCGAAAGTGAATTCGGCTGCGGCGGCAACGGCCGGCGCGGCCTGTTCGGCAAGTCGAGCGGCGGCTATGGCGCGATGGTGCATGCCCTGCTCCATCCCGATTTCTGGAGCGCCGCCGCGGTCCATTCCGGCGACATGGGTTTCCAGCTGCTCTACGGCCACGAATTCGTGCCGGTGCTGCGCGAACTGACCAAGCTCGGCTTCGACACGGGCGCCTGGGTCGACAAATTCTGGGAGGCGAAGAAGACCAGGGACAGCGACGTCCACATCCTCATGATCCTCGCCCAGGCCGCGAGCTTCGACCCCGATCCGGCGGCGCGTTACGGCCTGCGCCTGCCCGTCACGCACGACACCTGCGAAGTCATTCCGGAACGCTGGGCCAACTGGCTCAAATGGGATCCGCTGACGCTGGTCGAGCAGCATGGCCCGGGCCTGAAGAAGCTCAAGGCGCTCTACATCGATTGCGGCGACGTCGATCAGTACAACCTCGTCTATGGCGCGCGTCGGATGCACAAGCGGCTGGACGCGATGGGCGTGGCGCACACCTACGAAGAGTTTCCCGACAATCACTCCTCGGTGGACTACCGGATGGATGTGAGCCTGCCGATATTGGCGAAGGCGTTGGCGACATAGCATCGCTTGTCATCCCCGGCTGAGCGATGCGTCAGCATCGCGAAGGGAAGGGGACCCAGGCAGCAAATACGGTGACGGTGGTGGGCGCCTGGGTCCCCTTCCCCTCACGCCCCTGCGCGGCGTTCGGCCGGGGATGACAGCGGAGTTACAACCCCTCGATCATCTTCAGCCACGTATCCTCGTCGATCACCTGAACGGCGTGCCTCTCGGCCTCTTTCAGCTTCGAGCCCGCGCCCGGTCCGGCGACCACCAGGTCGGTCTTCGCCGAGACCGAGCCCGAGACCTTGGCGCCCAGCGACTCCGCCCGTGCCTTCGCCTCCTGCCGCGTCATCTTCTCCAGGCTGCCGGTGAACACCACCGTCTTGCCGGCGACCGGTGAGCCGTCGATCTTGCGCGCCGCCAGCGGCACGACTTCGACCTCTTTCAACAGGTGATCGACCAGCTTCCTGTTGTGCGGCTCGTCGAAGAAATCCTTGATCGCTTCGGCCAGCACATCGCCGACGCCGTCGATCTCCATCAGCTCGGCCTGGGCGTTCTCGCCCTCCATCGCCGCGATGAAGGCCTCGATGGTCGGATAGTTGCGCGCGATGAGGCGCGCATTGGTCTCGCCGACATGGCGGATGCCGAGCGCGTTGACGAAGCGGTCGAAGGCGATGCTGCGCCGCGCCTCGATCGCCGCGACGAGGTTCTCCACCAGCTTGCTGTCCTCGGCATCCGCCTCCTTCTTGCTCTTCTTGACCTCGTCCTTGCCGTCCTTGGCACGGCGCTCCGCCGACAGTTCGGCGCGACGCTCGGCCAGGGCACGATTCAGCACGTCGGGCTTCTTCGCCAGCCGGAAGACGTCGGCCGGCTCCTTCAGCAGCCCCTTCTCGAACAGCGTCTCGATATAGACGCCGCCGAAGCCTTCGATGTCGAAGGCCTGGCGCGACACGAAGTGGCGCAGCCGCTCGACGGCCTGGGCGGGGCAGATCAGCCCGCCGGTGCAGCGCCGGTCGACGTCTTCCTTGCCGGTCTTCTCGTCGACCTCGCGCACCGCATGGCTGCCGCAGGCCGGGCATTTGTGGGGAAACTGGTAAGGCTTGGCGCTGCGCTTGCGCTTCTCCTCGACCACCCGCACCACCTGCGGGATCACGTCGCCGGCGCGCTGGATGATTACCGTGTCGCCGATCCGCGCATCGAGCCGCGCGATCTCGTCTTCGTTGTGCAGGGTGGCGTTCTGCACCACCACGCCGCCGACCGTGACGGGCCTCAGCTTGGCGACCGGCGCCAGCTTGCCGGTGCGCCCGACCTGGATGTCGATGTCTTCGAGCACGGTCTCGGCCTGCTCGGCGGCGAATTTGTGGGCGATGGCCCAGCGCGGCGAGCGCGAGACGAAGCCGAGGCGATCCTGCAGGGCCAGGCTGTCGACCTTGTAGACCACGCCGTCGATGTCGTAGCCGAGCGCGGCGCGCTTGTGCCCGATGTCCTCGTAGAACTTCAGCACGCCTTCGACGCTGTCGACCCGCTTGATCAGCGGATTGACGTGGAAGCCGAAGGCCTCGAACGCCTTCAGCATGCCCCATTGCGTGTCGGCCGGCAGCGCGCTCGCCTCGCCCCAGGTATAGGCGAAGAAATGCAGGTTGCGCGACGCGGTGATCGCCGGGTCGAGCTGGCGCACCGAGCCGGCGGCGGAGTTGCGCGGATTGGCGTAGGTCGGCTTGCCGTCCTCCTCCTGCCGCTTGTTGAGCGCCGCGAATTCGCGATGGCTCATATAGACCTCGCCGCGCACCTCCAGCACCTTGGGCGCCTTGCCGTGGAGGCGCAGCGGGATGTCCTTGACGGTCTTGAGGTTGGCGGTGATGTCCTCGCCTTCCGTGCCGTCGCCGCGCGTCGCGCCCTGCACGAAAACGCCGTTCTCGTAGCGCAACGTGGCCGACAGGCCGTCGATCTTCGGCTCCGCCGTGAAGACCAGCGGATCGTCCTCCTTCATGCCCAGGAAGCGCCGCACCCGCACCGCGAACTCCTGCACGTCTTCGTCGCTGAACGCGTTGTCGAGCGACAGCATCGGCCTGGCATGCACGACCTTGGCGAACTTCGCCGACACCGCGGCGCCAACGCGATGCGACGGGCTGTCGGCGCGGACCAGCAAGGGAAAGCGCGCCTCTATTTCCGTGTTGCGCCGGCGCAGCGCGTCGTAGTCGGCATCGCTGATCGTCGGCGCATCTTCGGCGTGATAACGCCGGTCATGCTCGGCGATCTCGACTGCCAGCCGGTCGAGCTCCTTGGCCGCCTCGGCCGAGGTCAGCTTGTCGACGCCTTTCCTGCTCATGCCCGCTTGCGCTTCTTCGGCGCCAACGCGGGCGTGCGCGCTTCGGCCAGCAGGCGCCGCGCCGCCGCGCGCGCCTCCTCCGTCACCACGGCGCCGGACAGCATCCGCGCCACTTCTTCCAGCCGCGCTTCGTCGTCAAGCAGCACGACCTTGGTCTTGTCGCCGGAGCGGATGATGCGGAAATGCCGTTCGGCCCGCGCCGCGACCTGCGGCGCGTGCGTCACCAGCAGGACCTGCGTGGTCTGCGCCAGGCGCTGCAGCCGCTCGCCCACCGCATCGGCCACCGCACCGCCGACCCCGCGATCCACTTCGTCGAACACCAGCGCCGCCGGCGGCGTCGCCTCGGCCAGCGCCACTTTCAGCGCCAGCGAGAAGCGCGCCAGCTCGCCGCCCGACGCGATCTTGGCCAGCGAGCCGAAGGCCGCGCCGTCCACCGTCGCGACTTCCAGCGCGACGCGCTCCAGACCGCCGGCCGTGCCGGCATCCTCGTCGAGCGCTTCGAGGGCGACGCGAAACTTCGCATGGCCGAGCTTGAGCGGCGCCAGCTCGGCCGCGACGGCGGCCTCCAGCCGCCGCGCCGCCTCGGCCCGCGACTTGGACAGCCTGCGCGCCGCCGCCAGATAGGCCGTGCGTGCCGCGGCCAGCGCGGCCTCGGCGGTCTTGATCTGGGTGCCGCTGCCGCTCAGCGTGTCGCGCTTGAAGCGGAAATCCGCCGCCAGCTTCGGCAGCGCATCGGGCTGTACGCCGTATTTGCGGGCAGCGGCGCGCAGATCGTGGATGCGATCCTCGACCGTCTCGAGCTGGCCGGGTTCGATGTCGAGACGGGCCTGCAGGATCTCGAGCTCACGCCGGGCTTCCTCGATGGCGTTGTAGGCCTGGTCCAGCGCTTGCTCGGCCGAGGCGGCGGCCTTGCGCGCCTCCTCGTTCATCCGCGACAGACGCTTCAGGGCGCCGGAGATGGAATTGGCGGCGCCGCGGTCGCCGGCCAGCAGGTCGGCCGCGGCGTTCACATCCTCTGCAATGCGGGTCGCATTCATCAGCAGCGCGCGCTCGGAGGCCAGACGCGGCTCTTCGCCCTCTTCCGCGCCCAGCTCGGTGAGCTCCTCGGCGGCATGGCGCACGAAATCGGCATCGGCCGCCGCCGCGGCCGCCTCGGCCTTGAGATCGGCAAGCGCCTTGCGCGCGCCATCGAACCCGGCGAAAGCCAGCGCCGTCTCGCGCAGCAGCACGTCATGGCCGGCAAAGGTGTCGAGCAGGCCGCGATGCGTCGCCACGTCGAACAGGCCGCGATCGTCGGCCTGGCCATGGACCTCCAGCAGCGCGCCACCGATATCGCGCAGCAGCGCCACGCCGACGGGCTCGTCGTTCACGAAGGCGCGGGTGCGGCCGTCCTGCCCCAAGGTCCGGCGCAGAACAATTTCGCTCTCGGCGGGAATGGCCTGTTCGGCCAGCAGCGCGAAGGCGCCATTGGATTTGAGCGGTTCGAACACTGCGGTCGCTGAGCCCTGGGTTGCGCCGGGACGCACCGCCGCCCGTCCGCCGCCGCGCCCGCCGGCCGCCAAGCCCAACGCGTCGAGCAGGATCGACTTGCCCGCGCCGGTCTCGCCCGTGAGCACATTGAGGCCCGGCGCGAATTCCAGCGCCGCGCTTTCGATCAGAACGATGTCCCGGACAGTGAGCGTCGCGAGCATCGGCTCAGCCTTAGAGAATCCGCCCGAAAGTCTTGCTCAGCCAGGAGCCTTCGTCCATCTCCGGCTGCATGCCGTGTTCGGTCAGGAGCTTGTAGGCGTCCTGGTACCACGGGCTGCCGGGATAGTTGGCGCCCAGCACCGCCGCCGCCGATTTCGCCTCATTATAGAGTCCGAGCGCGTAATAGGCCTCGGTCAGGCGTTCCAGCGCCTCGGCGATCTGCGACGTCTTCTGATACTGCTCCACCACGACGCGGAAGCGGTTGATGGCACCGATATAATCCTGCGAACGCAGGTAGTAGCGGCCGACCGCCATCTCCTTGCCGGCCAGATGATCGAGCGTCAGGTCGATCTTCAGGGTCGCGTCGCGGGCATATTCGGTGTCGGGAAAGCGCTGCACGACGTCCTGCAGCGCGGTCAGCGCGTCTTCGGTGTTGGACTGGTCGCGGCCGACGTCGACAATCTGCTCATAGAGCGAGATCGCCTTGAGGTAGAAGGCGTAAGCCACTTCCTTGCTGCCCGGATGGAGCTGGATGTAGGAATCGGCGCTTGAAATGGCTTCGGTGTAGTGGTTGGCCTTGTAGTAGCAATAGGCCGACATCAGCATCGCGCGGCGGGCCCAGATCGAATAGGGATGCTGGCGCTCGACCTCGTCGAACTGCTTGCCGGCCCCGACCCAGTCTTCCTGCCGGATTTTCTTCCAGGCGTCGTTGTAGATCTGGTCGACCGGGCGCTCGACATATTCCGGCGGCTTGTCCGCATCGGCGCCCCGGCCGGTGAGGCTGTTGAGCGTGTCGCAGCCGGACAGGCCGGCGCCCGCCACGGCAAGCAGCAGGGCCAGACCCACATTGCGGGCAGGTTTGAGAACTCGAAGCGCCATCGAAAAGCTTACCCGTCCGCTCGTTTTTCGTGTGGGACCAAGCTCTTATGCCATTCGCGGCAAGGCGCGGTCCAGCCCAATCCGGGCCAAAGTTAAGACCCGCGACGGCGGCTTATAGCATGGCTTGCCGGCCTTTAGCCTAAATCCACCGTCACATAATTGGCCGGATCGGCGAACAAGGCCCGCAGGACGGCATTGTTGGTGCTGTGGCCGGACTTGACCCCTTCGAACCGGGCGATCAGCGGACCGCCGGCCAGCGCCATGTCGCCGATGGCGTCCAGGATCTTGTGGCGGACGAATTCGTCGGGGAAGCGCATCAGGTCCTTGTTGAGGACCTCGTCGCCCTGGATCGCCAGCGTGTTCTCCAGAGATGCGCCGCGGCCCAGACCCATCTTGTTGAGATATTCGAGCTCATGCATGAACCCGAAGGTGCGGGCCGGAGCGATGTCGCGGGCGAAGGCGGCGCGCGACAACTCCGTGCGGAACACCTGCCGGCCGATCGCCTTGGTGTTGGAATAGTCGAGTTCGTAGGAATATTCCGGCGTCTCGGCCGGGCTCAGCCGGATATGCGCGTCCTTGATCGTGACCTCGACCGGCCGCGTCACCTTGATGGCGCGCCGGACACCCGGCTGCTCCTTCGTCCCGGCCGCATCCAGCAGATTCAGGTAGCTGAGCGCGTCGCCGTCGAGGATCGGCGGCTCGGCGCCGTCGAGCGTCACCAGCAGGTCGTCGATGCCGGCGCCCGCGACGGCCGCCATCAGATGCTCGATCACGCCGATCTTGACGTCGCCACGGGCGATCACCGTGCCCAGATTGGTCTCGGTCACGGCATCGTAGTGCGCGGGGATTTCGGCGCCGCCCTTGTCGCTGCGGCGAAACACGATGCCAAAGCCCGAAGCGGCCGGCGACAGGGTCATATGCATGAGACCGCCGGCATGAAGTGCCACGCCTTCAGTCCGGATTTCGCGCGCGAGCGTCCTACGGGTTGTCATGGGCGCAATATAGAGCCTTTCGGCGCGAATGAAATCCGCGGCGAGCCGGCAAAGCCATGCTGAACAAGAGCTTAAACGGAACGCCGTGCGATCGTCGCACGTTGTAATTCCATGGCGAGGCTGGATATATCGAAGGCTGGAGAGCTCCGCGCGATCGCGGAGCGGTTCCGCCGTCGCGCGGCGGAGATGACGCTGCTCAACTATATCGACCTGATGCAGCGCACAGCGGAGCAGCTGGAAGCCGAGGCGTCCGATTTGGAACGCTGCGAGCCCGTGCGGCCCGGGCGGCACCTGGATATCGTCGTATAGCTACCCAAGCCGGGTTGTATTCCGCGGACGGTTCAACTTATGGACAGCGGTCTGGGCTGATGGTAAATACTCTCTCAATGGGCAGTATTGTTGGGGGACATGGGGTATTCAGATCTCGAAAATGACGCAGGGAAATCAAGTAATCGTGCAGATACAGAAAAGCAGCACTATTTAAGCGAGGAATACTTACTGGATGACAGGCATATCCTGTCAGTTCATCGAATTTATTTCCTCCGGCCGTTTCTTATCTGCTCGGCTCTGGTAGCCGTTATCTGGTTCTGGCGCACGCGGCAGCTCGAACATACGATCTTCGCGTCTTATGAGTGGCGCGACTTCTGGAATGCGGCAGGTGCCATATTCTGGGAAGGGGGTGGGCTGTCCGTCATTGTGACGGCCTTGGCCTTCGGCGTCTTGTGGCGGTTCTGGCGTCAGTTCGGAATCTATCTTTGCGCTACGCGGCCTCATCCCAACAAAACGCCGCTGATAGGCAAGCGCGATCTGCGCGCCATTGCTGCAATTCACGAACCGCCGGGCGACATCTTCACGCTGGTCGGCGTTGCGTTCACTTTTGTCGGACTGGCCCTCGGGTTGGTCACGCTCTCGACCGATACAATCCGGCAAGCCGTGATCGGCGCCGACGACCCCAGCGAACTCGGCGTGATGATCGTGACGTCCGCGGTGGTCTTCGGTTCGAGCTTGGCAGTGGGCCTGATCGCCAGCCTCAACGGCATCATGCTGGCCGTCGCGGCTCGTCAACTTACCGCGAAATTCGGCATGCCGGTGAAATCGCCAGCCGATCTCTCGAGAGACTTCGAACATATGGCGAAGAACATCGCGACCATGCAAGTCCAGCTCGACGCCATCGCCGCGGAGGATGCCGAAGTCTCCGACATGATCGACCGGAAATTGGCTGCCATCATCCACAAGAACGGCGCCGAATTCGAACAGGCGATTCGCAATGAGCTCGACAGCGACGATCTTTCCGCCGGACCGGAATCGGCGGAAGCGCTGGAAGAGAAGATCAGAGCCTTGTCGAAAATCCGGACAAAGGTCTTGCGCACGATCAGGGCAGAATTCTGGAAGGGCCGCGAAAAGCCGACTCAGGAAAAAAAGTCCATGGTAAAAGCCAAGAGCGATGGAGCCGGCAAGCGCAACGCAGCCGACGAGCCGACCTCGTGATTCGCCAGCCCCTGAATATCTGGCGCATCTATATGGATTTGCTCGCGAACTTCATGGGGCTGGTTGCGCTCGGCGGCGCGGGACTGATCATGATTGGAGGCGCTGTGATCCATGCCTCGTTGGGGGTTGCCACGTTTCCCGCCCGATGCGGCAGGGATCCCGGCATGCTCGCGTTCGCGCGACCCACACCGGAAAGAACCAGCACCGTAAATGTTCCGAACTGTCAGATCGACGCGCAGTACCCGGACATTCAATATGCGACAGCACAGACGACGATCGGGACCGACAACAAGGGCCTCGTCGCGCTATGCACGGACCTGAAGGACCTGGTGCAGATCGCGCGCGCAAATCGATCTTCGGTCCTTTTGGAGGTCGTTGGCCACACCAGCGGCGAATATTCCAACTTCGAAAACTGCGCCATGACTGCGGCGCCGCGGGCCGGCCGCGCCCGCAGCAGAAAAAAAAGCCCTTTCACAGCAGCCGATCTGGAGGGTTACTACAAAGTGCAAAGCACACTCACTCCGCACGCGATATCGCAGATTGAGGTGAATGGCTTCGATCGCTATATCTGCAATGCCCTCATTGCCTATGAACGCGCGGACAATATCGTCAGGCAATGCTCGGCGACGGCTCCGTCCGACGAACAGGACATCCAGCGCTTCGTGACGATGGCCGCCGAGCCGCACGGCGCGCGATCCGGAAACGCCGAATTTTGTTCGCAAGCATCGCGAGCCGCAAAGGAGCATTGCCGGCGTACCGTCACCTTACGCCTGCGCCTGTTGCCGCCAACGAAGCCCACGCCAAAAGCGCAGCCTTCGTCCGCCACCTGACGAAGCCGCGCCGGAATCCTGGCCGGCGCGGCCCGGAGCCTTCAGTTCGACTGCCGCCGCAGGAAGGCGGGGATTTCGAACTGCTCGTCGCGCTTGTGGTCCGGGAACAGGTCGTCGGCGAGCGACGGAGCGGCCTTCGGAGCGTCCTGCTGCGGCTGGCGGGCCACGATGGGCTGCGCCGTCGCGCGCGGCGCCGGGCGCTGCTGCAGCGGCTCGATGCGCGGCTCGTCCTTTTTCTTGCGGCCGAAAAGTCCGAACAGCTTCTTTTCCGGTTCCGGCGCGATCGGCTGCGGACGCATCGGCTCGATGCGCGGGATCGGCGCGCTGCGGACGGCCGCGACGGCCGGCATCGGCGGGATGTCGTCCTCGATCGCCGGCGCTTCCTCGCCGCCGAGGATCATCTCTTCGGCGGGCGACACCGGGCGGACCGGCAGCTGGGCGCCGAGCTCGTCGGCCAGCGCCTCGTGCTGGCGATGAACGGCATTGGTCACGCCCATCGCGACGGCCGGACGCGGCTCGATCCTGGGCTCCGGCTTGGCGGGTTCAGGCTTCAGGGCGACCGGCTTGATGTGCGGACGCAGCGGCTGGACCTTTTCCGGCATGCGCAGCTGTTCCGCATCGATTCCCGTGGCGACCACGGAGACGCGGATGCGGCCTTCCATGTCGTCGAGGATCGTGTTGCCGAAGATGATGTTGGCGTCGGGATCGACCTCGGCGCGGATGCGGTTCGCGGCCTGCTCGACCTCGAACAGCATGAGGTCCGGACCGCCGGTGATATTGATGAGCACGCCGCGGGCGCCCTTCATCGACACATCGTCCAGCAACGGGTTGGAGATCGCCATGTCGGCGGCCTTGGAGGCACGATCCTCGCCCTCGGCCTCGCCGGTGCCCATCATCGCCTTGCCCATCTCGGAGATGACCGACTTGATGTCGGCGAAGTCGAGATTGATCAGGCCGGGCATCACGATCAGGTCGGTGACGCCGCGCACGCCGGCATGCAGCACCTCGTCGGCCATGGCGAAGGCCTGGGCGAAGGTGGTGCGGTCGTTGGCGACCCGGAACAGGTTCTGGTTCGGGATGACGATCAGGGTGTGGACGTATTGCTGCAGCTCGGTGATGCCGCGCTCGGCCGCGCGCATGCGCTTGTCGCCCTCGAAGGCGAAGGGCTTGGTCACGACGCCGACGCAGAGGATGCCCATCTCGCGCACCGCGCGGGCGATGACCGGCGCCGCGCCGGTGCCGGTGCCGCCGCCCATGCCGGCGGTGATGAACACCATGTGGGAGCCGGCGAGCTGCTCCATGATCTCGTCCATCGACTCTTCCGCGCCGGCCCGGCCGACATCGGGCGAGGCGCCGGCGCCGAGACCTTCGGTGGTCTTGTGGCCGAGCTGGATGCGCCGTTCGGCCCGGGACTGGGCCAGGGCCTGCGCGTCGGTGTTGGCGACGAGGAATTCGACGCCTTCGAGTTTGGACGCGATCATGTTGTTGACCGCATTGCCGCCGGCGCCGCCGACGCCGAGCACGGTGATTCGCGGACGCAATTCCGTAAGTTCGGGCGCCTTAAGGTTGATCGCCATATCGCTCTCCTTGGCTGTTTTTCGTCATGACCACGTCACACCCAGTCGCCCAACTGATTCGCATTGTTATTGTTGAATCATCCGAACAGCCCACCGGTCAACCGGCCAAGCCATCCGGACGCCTTTGTTTCCGGCGTTTCATGCGCACGTTCTGGGTTCAGGACCTCGGGCGGCAACGTCGCGCCCGCCATGAGAAGACCGACCGCCGTCGCGTAGTCGGGACCGAGCGACGCGGCGGGAAGGCCGGGGAAGCTTTGCGGGCGGCCGATGCGCACCTGCTTGTTGAGGATGCGGCCCGCGAGCTCGCGCGTGCCGGCGAGCTGGCAGGCGCCGCCCGTCAGCACGGCGCGACGGCCGGCGGCCACGTCGAAGCCGCTGGCGCGCAGGCGCGATTGCACCTGGCCGAAAATCTCCTCCAGGCGGGCCTGGATGATGCGGGTGAGCATCGAACGCGGCACGCGCATCGCGCTGTCCTCGCCCTCCTCGCCCATCTGGGCCAGCGGAATGACGTCGGCGCCGGCCTCCATGTCGCCCAGGGCCGCACCGTACAGCGTCTTGGCGCGCTCCGCCGCGGAGATCGGTGCGGCGAGCATGCGGGCGAGGTCGGCCGTGACCTGCTGGCCGCCCATCGGCACGACGTCGGCATGGACGAGATGGCCTTCGAGGAAGACCGCGATGGAGGTGACGCCGCCGCCCATGTCGATGACGGTGGCGCCGAGCTGCTTCTCGTCGTCCGTCAGAGTCGCGAGGCCGCTGGCATAGGGCGCGAACTGAGTCCCGACGACGCCCAGATGGCAGCGCTCGACCGCCAGCTTGAGGTTGTTGAGCGGCGACGGCTTGACCGCGACCGCGTGCATGGCGACGCCGATGCGCTGGCAGAACATCCCAAGCGGATTGCGCACGCCGCGCGCCTCATCGACCACATAGGTGGTCGGGGCGCTCTGGATCAGCTCATGGTCCTCGAGCAGGCAGCGCGAGCGGCCGTCGGCCAGGAGGCGGCGCAGATGGGCGTCGCTCACCAATTCGCCGTCGAGCGCCATGGCGGCGCGGCTGGTCACGCTGACCGGCTGGCCGCAATTGACCGAGATGATGACGTTCTGGATGCGCAGGTCGGCATGGTTCTCGGCCGCAGCAACCGCATCGCGGATCGATTCCTCGGCATGCTCCATGCCGATCACGGTGCCGGCGCGGATGCCCTGGCTCTCGCGCAACGCGGCGCCGACCACGCGCAAGCTCCCCGGCTCGGCGCGGCCGATCAGGCAGACGGTCTTGGACGAGCCGACATCGAGGACGGCGACCAGGCCGGCGCGATAGGCCGGCATCTCTCCTCCCGTGCGCAATTTGATCGTCTCTCCCATCAGGCGGCATTCCCCTTCGGCTCGGTCTTCTTCTCGCCGCTCTTGAGCGTGAGGAAATATTGCTGCGGCGCGCGCATATCGACGACGGTCACATCCCGTTCGAGAACGCCCTTGTCGATGATGAGATGCTCGAGCGCGTCGAGTTCTTTGCTCCAGCCGGTCTCGGGGAGCTGCACGACGACGCCGTCGTCGAGGATCAGGTCCCAGCGGCGCTCTTCCATCCGCCGATAGGCGCGGATGCGGGCGGTAACCGCGCGATGCGTCGCCACCGCATCGACGATATCGGCGGCATTGGAGCCGCCGGCGCCGGCGAGGATCGGCAGGCGGCGGAATTCGTCGACGCCGTCGGTGGTGATCAGGCCGCCATCACGCTCGACGACCCAGACCTTCCGGTCCGGCGCCTGCCATACGGCAAAGGGCAGCTTCTCCACGATGCGGACCGAGATGTCGTCGGGATAGCGCCGGCGAACATCGGCATCGGCGACCCAGGGCAGCTTCTTGAGCCTCAGCCGCGCGGTCTGGACGTCGGCGCCGAAGATCGACTGGCCGGGCTCGAAGCCGAGCGCGGCGATGATCGACTCCGCGGGGGTGCGCTGGTTGCCGGCGAGATGCACCTTGGAAATGCCGAAGCCCGCATCGTCGAGCGTCGTCGCGGTCGCGGTATCGACGGCAGCGAAGGCACGGTGGACATAGCCGCCGGCGAAGAGCGCGACGACGAAGGCGGCGAGCAGCAGAACGCCCGACAACACCAGCATGGGGCGGCGGAACAGGAGCCAGCCGGTCAGAGCGCGCCAGGCACGCGAGAGCCGCTCTGGCCGGCTGCGGCGGCCGAACGGCTTTGCCTGTGCAGGGGTCTTGCGCGACGCACGCGCGGAGCCGCGCCCGCTCTTGCTGCGGGGTTGGGCGGTCTTGCGGTCGATCTTCACCGATCGCACGAGGCATCCTCCACGATCCAGCGACAGAGCTTGGAATAGGACATGCCGTTGACGGCGGCCTGTTCCGGCACCAGCGAGGTCGGCGTCATGCCCGGCTGGGTGTTGGTTTCGAGCAGCACCAGGCGATGCTTGTCCGTCACCGTGTTGTCGTAGCGCAGGTCGGTGCGCGACACGCCGCGGCAGCCCAACGCCGCATGGGCACGCTCGGCCAGCGCCAAAGCTTCCTTTGCCACGGCGGCCGGAATCTTCGCGGGAAGGACGTGGATCGAGCCGCCCTCCGCGTATTTCGCCTCGTAGTCGTAGAATTCGAGATTGGTGGTGATCTCTGTCACGCCAAGTCCCTTGCCGCCCATCACCGCGACCGTGAGTTCGCGGCCGGGGACAAACTCCTCGACCATCATCTCGCTGGAGATCGTCCAGTCTTCGGCGCCCAGCGCTTCGGGCGGGCGGTTCGCGCCCTTGCGGATGATGAAGACGCCGACCGACGAGCCTTCGTTGACCGGCTTGACCACATAGGGCGGCTCCATCAGGTGCTGCGCCGCGGCCTCGCGGCGGTCGACCACGATGGAGTTCACCACCGGCAGGCCGGCCGCGCGATAGACGTCCTTGGTACGCTGCTTGTGCATCGCCAGCGCCGAGGCCAGCACGCCCGAATGGGTGTAGGGGATGCGCAGAAGCTCGAGCAGGCCCTGGACGCAGCCATCCTCGCCCCAGCGCCCGTGCAGCGCGTTGAAGACGACGTCGGGCTGCGCATCGAGAAGCTGCTGTGCGAGATTGTCGGCGGGATCGATCTCGAGCACCTCGAAGCCTTCTTCGCGCAACGCCTTCACGATGCCGGCGCCGGACGACAGGCTGACTTCGCGTTCCGCGGAACGCCCGCCGAGCAGGACTGCCACGCGCTTGTATGAAGTCATGCCACGCCCACCCGCTTGATCTCCCACTCCAGCACGACACCGGACTTCGCCTTGACCCGGGCACGGACCTCTTCGCCCAAGGCCTCGATATCGGCGGCGGTCGCATCGCCCAGATTGATGAGGAAATTGCAATGCATCTCGCTGACCTGCGCCGCGCCGCGCCGCAGGCCGCGGCCACCGGCTTCGTCGATCAGCTGCCAGGCCTTGCGGCCGGGCGGATTCTTGAAGGTCGAGCCGCCGGTGCGGGTCTTCACCGGCTGGCTGGCCTCGCGGTCGGCGACCAGCTTGTCCATGCGGGCACGCACCGCGGCGGGATCGTCCCGGGTGCCCTCGAACACGGCGCTGACGAAGATGACATCGTCCGGCACGGCGCTGTGGCGATAGGTGAAACCCATATCGGCAGGCTTGAGCGTGACGACACTACCCCGGCCGTTGATGGCGGTGGCCTCGACAAGCACGTCCTTGATCTCGCGGCCGTAGCATCCGGCGTTCATGCGCAGCGCGCCGCCCACCGTGCCGGGAATGCCGCGCAGGAATTCGAGACCGGCGATCCCCGCATCCGCCGCAAGCTTCGCCACGTTGCCGTCGAGCGCGGCGGCGCCGGCCGTGACACGGGTGCCGTCGATGCTCGTCTTGCCCATCGCGCCCGGTAGGCGCACCACCACGCCGGGAATGCCGCCGTCGCGGATCAGGAGATTCGAGCCGACACCGATCACGCCGACGCGCAGATCCGCCGGCTTCGCCGCCAAGAAGGTCGCGAGGTCTTGCGCATCGGCAGGGCGGAAGAGAATCTCCGCCGGACCGCCGGCACGGAACCAGACGAGGTCCTTGAGCGGCGCGTCGGCGGTGTAGGTGCCGCGCACGGGCGGGAGGGCATCGCAGGGGCGGGTCATCATCATGCCCCCGCTGCCGCAAGCGAATAGCGAATGGCGAGTAGCGAGCGGGGGGAAACGTGGCTTTCCCTATTCGCTACTCGCCATTCGCTATTCGCCATGCACACGGAACACCTCATGGCGTGCCCCTCGCCTTCATCACCAGCTCCAACCCATGTGCCCATTGCGTGATCGAGCCGGCGCCGAGGAAGACGATGGCGCCGCCGTCCAGGTTGTTCTCCAGCGTCGCGAGCAGCGCCGGCAGATCGGCCTCACCCTCGATCACCCGGACGTCGCGGTGGCCATGGGCCCGCAGCGCCTCGGCATAGCTGTCGCGGCTGATGCCCTCGATGGGTTTCTCGCCGGCCGCATAGACGGGCGCGATGATCGCCACATCGGCATCGTTCAGGCATTTGGCGAACTGCTCGAAGGTGTCGTGCAGGCGGGTGTAGCGGTGCGGCTGGACGATCGCGACCACCGGACCGCTATAGGCTTGGCGGGCGGCCTTGAGCGCCGCCGCGATCTTGAACGGATTGTGCGCGTAGTCGTCGATGATCGCCGCGCCGTTCCACTCGCCGACCTTGCTGAAGCGGCGGCCGACGCCGCCGAATTTGGCGAGCGCAGCACGGATGATCTCCTCGCCGATGCCGAGCTCGCGCGCCACGGTGATCGCGGCCAGCGCGTTCTGGACATTGTGCTCGCCCGGCATCGGAAGGCTGAGGTCATCCATCCGGCTCTGCGTGCCTGCGCGGCGATCGGTGATCACCACGTCGAAATGCGAGGCGCCCTCGGAGAACCGCACGTTCGTGGCGCGGATGTCGGCCTGCGGCGACAGGCCATAGGTGATGATCCGCCGGTCCTCGATGCGGCCGACCATGGCCTGCACCTCGGGATGATCGAGGCAGAGGACGGCGAAACCGTAGAACGGCACGTTCTCGACGAAGCGCTGGAACGCGTCGCGCATGCGGTCGAAGGTGCCGTAGAAATCCAGATGGTCGGGATCCGCGTTGGTGACGACCGCAACCGTCGCCGGCAGCTTGAGGAAGGTGCCGTCGCTCTCGTCGGCCTCGACCACGACCCACTCACCGGCTCCGAGCCGCGCATTGGTGCCGTAGGCGTTGATGATGCCGCCATTGACGACGGTGGGGTCGAGGCCGCCGGCGTCGAGCAGGGCCGCGATCAGCGTCGTGGTCGTCGTCTTGCCGTTCGTGCCGGCGACGGCGACGCAGGAGCGCAGGCGCATGATCTCGGCCAGCATCTCGGCGCGGCGCACCAGCGGCAGGCTGAGCGCCCGGGCGGCATCGAACTCGGGATTCCCGGGCTTCACGGCGGAGGAATAGACCACGGCGTGGGCGTCACGCAGATTTTCCGGGCTGTGGCCGATCATGATCGGAATGCCCATCTTGCGCAGCCGCTTGACGTTGGCGCTGTCGGCGACGTCGCTGCCCTGAATCTTGTAGCCCAGATTGTGCATGATCTCGGCGATGCCGCTCATGCCGATGCCGCCGATGCCGATGAAATGGATGGTGCCGACATCGAGCGGAACGCGGGTCTTGGCGGGGGCGGTCATGCGGCCCTCGCGATCTGCTCGACGGCATCGGCGAAGCGCTGCGTGCCGTCGATCTTGCCGATGCTGCGCGCGGCGGCGGCACGCCGGGCGAGATCGTCGGGCGCGGCAAATGCCGCGGTCAGCATATCCGCGAGTTTTTGCGCGGTGAGCTCCGACTGGCGGACGCGCCAGCCGCCGCCGGCCTTCTCCAGCGCGTCGGCATTGGGCGTCTGGTTGTCGTCGAGGGCGTGCGGCAGCGGCACGAGGATCGCGGGACGGCCGATCGCGGCGAGCTCGCTCACCGTGCCGGCGCCGGAGCGGGCGATGACGAGATGGGCGGCGGCGATCCGGGCCGGCATATCGCCGAAGAACGGCGCGAGCTCGGCTTTCACGCCGGCGCGGGCATAGGCGGCCTTGACCGCTTCGAGGTCCTCCGGCCGGCATTGCTGCACGATATCGAGACGGGCGCGTATCGCCTCCGGCAGCAGCGCGATAGCGGCGGGAACAAGCTCGCTGAAGACGCGCGCGCCCTGGCTGCCGCCGAAGACGAGCAGCTTCAGCGGGCCGCTCGGCGTCGGCTTGTCGTAAGGCGCGCCGGCCAGCGCGACGACTTCGGGACGCAGCGTGTTGCCGGTGTAGACGACCTTTTTCATGTCCTTGGGCAGGAAGCGGACCAGCGGCAGGTTTGCGGCGATCAGGCGGACGTGATTCATCACCAGCCGGTTGGCGCGGCCGAGCAGCGCATCCGGCGCCAGGATCGCGGTCGGAATGCGGCACGCGATGGCGGCGATCATGACGGGAACGCTTGGATAGCCGCCGAATCCGACCACCGCGACAGGCTTCAGGCGGCGGAGCTTGATCCACGACAGGGCGATGCCGCCGACGATCTCGAACGGCGCACTCAGCAGGCCGAGGATGGAGCGGTCGGAGAAGGCGGCGGACGGCACGGTCTCGATCCGCGCATCGGGAAAGGCGGTGGCGTAGTTCTTGAAACGCGCATCGGTGAAGACGACGACCGTCGCGCCGCGCCGTTGCAGCTCGCCTGCCAGCGCCTGCGCCGGGAAGAGATGGCCGCCGGTGCCGCCGGCCGAGAGCACGATGACGCTCATGCGCGCGCTCCCAGAAGCTCGTAGAGGGAGTGCTCGCGGGTCGGGAGCTGCGGACGCTGGCGGGTGACCGCGAGCGCGAAGCCCATGGTGAGCGCCACCGCGAAGAGCGACGAGCCGCCATAGGAGATGAACGGCAGCGTCATGCCCTTGGCGGGCAGCATATGCACCGCCACGCCCATGTTGATGAAGGCCTGCAGCGCGGTGACGGTGGCGAGGCCGGCGCCGGCGAGCTGGGAGAAGCGGTCGCGCTGTTCGGCCGAACGCAGCAGCAGCCGCACCGCAAGGGCACAGAACAGCAGCGCGATGACTCCGCACAGGATGAGACCGAACTCCTCGCCCGCCACGGCGAAGACGAAGTCGGAATGCGCCTCGGGGATGTGGTACTTGACCGTGCCGGCACCCGGTCCGACGCCGGTGAGACCGCCATGCGCAAAGGCCCGCAGCGCAAGCTTGGTCTGGTAGCCGCCCTCGCCGTCGGGGTCCAGGAACTGGTCGATGCGGTGATGGACATGCGGGAACAGCGCATAGGCGAGCGTGCCCAGCACGACGGTGCTGCCGGCCAGGATGCTCATCCATTTGAGCGGCACACCGGAGAAGAAGAGCAGCGCGGCCCAGAGCGCGAGCAGCAGCGTGGTCTGGCCGACATCGGGCTGTTTCAGCAGGACGGCGATGGCGGGCAGGATGAGGAGCAGCGCGATCAACGGTTTGGGCAGCGGCATCGGATTGCGGTCGGCGATGATCGCCGCGGCAAGCACCGCAAAGCCCGGCTTGAGGAATTCGGAAGGCTGGAGCGAGAAGGGACCGAGTTCGACGGCGCGGTGGGCGCCGAAGGCTTCGTTGCCGACCACCAGTACCAGCCCGGAGCCGATCAGCGCCACGGCGAAAATGATCGCAGCGGCGACCTTGAGTTGTTGCAGCGAGAGCAGCGAGGCGCCGCCGACGATGCCGGCCGCAATGACCGCGAAGACGATCTGCTTCACGGCATAGCGGAAATCGCCGGCCGTCAGCGAGCCGCCGGTCGCGGCGGGACTGGCGGCGAAGGCGAGCATCAGGCCGATGGCGATGAGCATGAGCATGAGCACCAGCGCGGGGCGGTCGACGGTCCACCACCAGGCGGCATAGGAGCTGCGGTCGGCGCGGCTGTTCATGACGCCTCCCGTACGGGATCGGCGCGCAGATCGGCGACGAGGTCGCGGAAGACGTCGCCGCGATGCTCGAAATCCTTGAACTGGTCGAAGGAGGCGCAGGCGGGCGAAAGCAGCACCACGGGCGACGACAGCCCCGACTGCGCCGCATCGGCGGCGGCGGCGCGGACGGCCGAGCCGAGCGTGCCGGATATCTCGTACGCGACTTGGCCGCGGAGCGTCGCGGCGAAGCTACGCGCGGCGTCGCCGATCAGATAGGCCTTGCGGATGCGCGGGAAAAAAGGCGCGAGGCTCTCGATGCCGCCCGCCTTGGCCTTGCCGCCGGCGATCCAGAAAATGTCGGGATAGCAGGCAAGGGCCCGTGCCGCCGCATCGGCATTGGTGGCCTTGGAGTCGTTGATAAAACGGACCTCGCCGATCCGTCCAACCTCCTCGATGCGATGGGCCAGGCCCGGGAAATCGGCGATGGCTGTCGCGATCGTCCTGGCATCGCGGGCGAAGGATTTGGTCGCGGCATAGGCGAGCGCGGCGTTCTGCTGGTTGTGGGCACCGGGAAGATGTGCGGCGCCGGCGAGATCCATCACCTTCGCGGCGCGCTGGCCCTGCGCATCGTAGAGCGCGCCGTCGACCGCGAAGACGCCGCGGCCCAGCACCTTGCCGACCGAGACAGGAACGGCCGCCGCGCCGCCGCCGGCGGCAAGGCGGGTGAAGATCGCGGCGGAGGGCGCGTCGTCGACGCCGACCACGACCAGCCCGCTCTTCGAGGTCTGGCTCAGGAGTCGCGCCTTCACGGCCGCGTAATTCTCCAGCGTGCCGTGGCGGTCGATATGGTCGGGCGTGATGTTCGACAGCACCGCGACGTCGGGCACAAGGCCCGGCGCGAGGTCGATCTGGTAGGACGAAAGCTCCAGGACATAGACCGTCTGCGGACCAGGCGGTTCGAGATCGAGCACGGCCTTGCCGATATTGCCGCCAACCTGCACGTCGTAGCCGTTGGCCGCGAGGATATGGCCGATCAGCGCGGTCGTGGTCGACTTGCCGTTGGTGCCGGTGATGGCGATGACGGGAGAACGGCCCGGAACCGCGGGATCGGCGCCCATCTCGCGGGCGAACACTTCCATGTCGCCGATGACTTCGACCTGTGCGGCCTTGGCGCGCTCGACGATGGCGTGCGGCCTGGGATGGGTCAGCGGCACGCCGGGCGAGAGCACCAGCGACCTGATCCGGTCCCACGGCCATTCCGAGAAGGGCAGGATGACGGCGCCGAGCGCCGCAGCCTCGCGGCGCGCCTCCTCCTTGTCGTCCCAGGCATGGATATTCGCGCCACCGGCCTTCAGCGCGGCGATGGACGCAAGGCCGCTCCGCGCCAGTCCGAAGACGCCGACGTCCCTGCCATGGAAGGAGCGCGCAACGATCATGGGCTATCGCAGCTTCAGGGTTGCAAGGCCGACCAGCGCAAGGACCACCGCGACGATCCAGAAACGGATGACGATGGTGGGCTCCTTCCAGCCGAGCTGTTCGTAATGATGATGGATCGGCGCCATCCGGAAGACGCGCTTGCCGGTGGTCTTGAACGAGATGACCTGGACGATCACGGAAATCGTCTCGAACACGAAGAGGCCGCCGACGATGAACAGCACGATCTCGTGCTTGACCGCGACCGCGACGGCGCCGAGCGCCCCGCCGAGCGGGAGCGAACCGGTGTCGCCCATGAAGACCATGGCGGGCGGCGCGTTGTACCAGAGGAAGCCGAGACCGGCGCCGATCAGGGCGGCGAGGAAGACGGCAAGCTCGCCGCTGCCGGCGACGTAGATCAGCTCGAGATATCTCGAGAAATTGTAGTTGCCGACGAGATAGGCGATCAGCAGGAAGGTCGCGGCGGCGATCATCACCGGCACGATGGCGAGGCCGTCGAGCCCGTCGGTGAAGTTCACCGCATTGGCCGCGCCCGCGATCACGATGCCGCCGACCACGACGAAGCCGATCCCGAACGGGATCACGAAGTTCTTGAAGAACGGCACCGCCAGCGTGCCCTGCAGCGAGGGGTCCTCGAGCCGCATCACCAGCCAGGTGGCCGCGAAGGCGACGCCGAACTCCACCGCAAGGCGGACATAGCCGCTGACCCCGGCCGACGAGCGCTTGCTCACCTTCAGATAGTCGTCGGCGAAGCCGAGCGCGCCATAGGCGATCGTCACCAGCATCACGATCCAGACATACTGGTTGGACAGGTTGGCCCAGAGCAGCGTGGATACGATCCAGGGCAGCAGGATCAGGACCCCGCCCATGGTCGGCGTGCCGGCCTTTTCGACGATATGGCGCTGCGGGCCGTCGGCGCGGATCGGCTGGCCCTTGCCCTGCTTCACCTTCAGCCACTGGATCAGCGAGCCGTTGACGATGAAGGCGAGGATCAGTGCCGTGATGACGGCGCCGCCGGAGCGGAAGGTGAGATATTTGAACAGCCGGAAGAAGGCGAGCTGGTCGGTATGGGTGAGCAGCGAGAGATAATACAGCATGGCGTTATGCAGCCCTCGCTTTCAACGCATCGACGATCACGGCCATCTTGCTGCCGAGCGAACCCTTGACCAGGACGGTGTCGCCGGCCTTCAGCGCCGCCGTCAGAAGCGGCGCGAGCTCGGCCGAGGTTTGCGTCCAGGCGCCGCGGCGCGCCGTGGGCAGGACGTCCCATAGGGATTTCATCTGTGCCCCGCAGAGGAAGACGAGATCGGCACGGGCCGCCTCGAGCGGAACCGCCAGGCCGGCGTGATGCGACGCGCCATCCGGACCCATCTCCAGCATGTCGCCCAGGACGGCGATGCGGCGGCCCTTGGCGGCGCCGAGCAGCGCCAGCGCGGCGGCCATCGAGGCCGGGTTGGCGTTGTAGCTCTCGTCGATCACATCGACATCGCCGGCCGCGAAGCGGGCGCCGCGGCCCTTGAGCGCGGCAAAATCCTTGAGCGCCGCGGCGGCGTTCAACACGTCGCCGTCGAGCAACGCGACGACGAGCAGCGCCGCAACGGCATTGCCCGCGATGTGCCGACCCGGTGCGCCGATGCGGAATTCGACCGGCGTGCCGCAGATATCCGCCTTGACGTGACAACCATCGGCGGACTCTTCATAGGCGATGAGACGGGCGTCGCTGCCCGGCTTCTCGCCGAATTTCAGGATGCGGCCGACATGCGCCTGGCGGGCACGGGCCCCGAGGCGGTCGGCGTAGGGGCTGTCGGCCGGCAGGATCGCGGCGCCGCCGGGGCTCAGGCCTTCGAAGATCTCGGACTTGGCGTCGGCGATGGCTTCGCAGGTCCCGAAGAATTCGAGATGCGCCGGCGCGATGGTGGTGACCAGCGCGACATGCGGCTGGACGAATCCGACCAGCGAACGGATTTCGCCGAAATGATTCATCCCGATCTCGAACACGCCGTATTTGGCGTCGCGCGGCAGGGCGGCCAAGCTGAGCGGCACGCCCCAGTGATTGTTGTAGGACGCGGCCGAGCAATGCGTCGTGCCGAGGGCGCCGAGGGCGACGCGCAGCAATTCCTTGGTCGTGGTCTTGCCGGCGCTGCCGGTGACACCGACGATCTTCGCCGAGGACCGGGCGCGGGCGGCGCGGGCGAGATCTTCCAGGCCGCGCTGGGTGTTGGCGACCGTAAGCAAGGCCGCGCCGGCGCCGAGACCCGGCGGATCGCGGCTGACCAGCGCCGCGCCGGCCCCGGCGTCGAACGCCGCCTTGACGAAATCATGGCCATCCCGGCTGTCGCCCTTCAGTGCGACGAACAGATCGCCCTTGCGCAGCGTACGCGTGTCGATGGAGAGGCCGTCCACCTCGAAGGCGCGGCCGGGAATGCCGAGCGTGGCGCCCTGCGCCTCCTCCGATGTCCAGAGCGCGGTCATGCGGCGCGCCCTCCCAGAGACAATGCGGCTTTCACGGCTTCGTCGCGGTCGGAGAAGGGACGGGTCTCCGTGCCGACGATCTGGCCGCTCTCGTGGCCCTTGCCCGCGATGATCAGCAGGTCGCCGGTCGCGAGCGCGGCGATGCCTTCGTGGATGGCGGTCGCCCGGTCGCCGATCTCGCGTGCGCCGGGCGCGCCGGCAAGCGCCTCGTTGCGGATCGTGGCGGCATCTTCGGTGCGCGGATTGTCGTCGGTGATGATCACGACATCCGCGTTGTCGGTCGCCGCCTTGCCCATCAGCGGGCGTTTGCCTTTGTCGCGGTCGCCACCGCAGCCGAAAATGACGTGCAGCCGGCCCGCCACATGCGGCCGGACGGCGGTCAGGACCTCGGCGAGCGACGCATCGGTGTGGGCGTAGTCGACATAGATCGGCGCGCCGGACGCGGCGTAGGCGACCTTCTCGAGCCGGCCGGGAGCGCCTTTGAGATGTTCGAGCGCGGCGAAAACTCGGTCCGGATCGTCGCCCAGCCCGATCACCAGCGCGGCAGCGATCAAGGCATTGGACGCCTGGAAGCTGCCGGCGAGCGGCAGGCCGACCGTATAATCCTGGCCGGCATGCCGAAGGCGGAGCGTCTGGCCGTCGATGCGGCCTTCGCGGGACAAAAGGCGGATGGCTTCGCCGCGTTCGCCGACCGCCATGATCTTCAGGCCGCGCTGGCGCGCCGCGGCGATGAAGCGCTCGGCATATTCCGCATCGGCATTCACGACGGCGAGACCGCCCTCGCGGACCACTTCGGAGAACAGGCGCAGCTTGGCGCGGACATAGTGCTCGACCGTGCCGTGATAGTCGAAATGGTCGCGGCTGAGATTGGTGAAGGCGCAGGCGGCGATCTCCACCCCGTCGAGGCGGAACTGATCGAGGCCGTGGCTGGACGCTTCCAACGCGAGATGATCGATGCCGTCCTTTTTCAGCTGCGCGAGCAGGCGGTGGACTTCGATCGGATCGGGCGTGGTGTGCCGAAGCGGGATCTCGCCGGAGGGCGTCACGACGCCGACCGTGCCGAGGCTGGCGGCGGGCTTGCCCAGCGCCGTCCAGATCTCGCGCACGAAGGCGACGATGGAGGATTTGCCCTTGGTGCCGGTGACGGCCGCGACGGTCTTCGGCTGGGCGCCGAAGAAGCGCGCGGCCTGGCGGGCGAGGCCGAGGCGCGGATTGTCGTCGGCGATGAAGCGCACATTGAGCGCCGCGGCGGCCGGACCGATGTCAGGACGGCCGAGCACCGCGACCGCGCCGCGCGCGACGGCGTCCTTCAGGAAGGCCGCGCCGTCGGCCTTCGAGCCCGAGAGCGCGGCGAACAAATAGCCGGGCCTGACCTCGCGGCTGTCGCTCGCGAGTCCCGTAAAACCGTCCGACGCCTGCATGGCGTTCTCGCCCACCTGACCGGCTCCGATCCTGTCCCCGGAATGTGTTGCCATTATGTATTCTCGCGGGTCGCTGGGACCGGCTTCTGCGGCACGCCCAGAAGCGGCGCAATGCGCGAAATCACGCGGCCGGCGAGCGGCGCGGCGGTCGAGCCGGCGAGCGCGATTCCGCCGGTTTCCTTGGTGCCGTGCGGCGTGTCCAGCAGCACGAAGACAATGTAGCGGGGATCCTCGATCGGAAACGCCGCGAGGAACGACGTCACCAGGACATGGTGCTGGTAACCATGGCCGTCCTCGCGCGGCTTTTCGGCCGAGCCGGTCTTGCCGCCGACGTCATAGCCGAGGATGTCGGCCTTGCGGCCGGTGCCGTTGGTCACGACATAGCGCAGCAGATCGCGCATTTTCGCGCTGGTGCCGGGCTTGAGCACCTGCGCGCCGCGGGCGTCGGCGGGATGTTTGAGGAAGGTCGGCGTAATCCGGCGCCCGCCATTCACCACGATGGCGGCGGCCGCGACGTAGGAGAGCGGCGCCACCGAGATGCCGTGGCCGAAGCCGATCGTCGCGGTCTCGATGGTTCCCCAATGCGCCGGCGATGGGTAGAGCGGCCGGGCGAATTCGGGCAGCTCGGTGCGCAGCGTGTGGAGGATGCCGAGGCTGTCGAGGAATTCGCGCTGCCGCGTGCCGCCGGAGCGGAGAGCGATCTGCGCCGTGCCGATATTGGACGAATGGGCGAGGATGTCGCGCGCCGTATAGGTGGCCGGCATCGCTTCCGCTTCGTGGATCGTATACTTGCCGATCTTGAAGCCATTGCCGATGCGGAAGACCTCGTCCGGCGTCGTCGTGTGGTCCTCGGTCGCCAGCGCGAAGGACAGCACCTTGAACACCGAGCCGAGCTCGTAGCGGTCGCCCGCCATGATGTTCTTGTCGCTGTCGTCGCCCTTGAAATGCCGGTCGTTGGGATCGAAATTCGGGACCGACACCATCGCGAGCACTTCGCCGGTGTCCACATTCATCACGATGCCGCCGGCCTTCACGGCGCGGAAGGTCTTGCGCGCCGCCTCGACCTCGCTGGCCAGGATGAATTGCACCCGCATGTCGACCGCGAGCTGGACCGGCTCGGACGGCGCGGTGCGCAGCTGGGTGTCGAGGCCGCCTTCGAGGCCGGACTGGCCGTTGCCGTCCGGATCGGTGACGCCCAGCAGCTGCGCGGCCGCGCGGCCGTCGGGGTAATAGCGCTTGGTGTTCGGTTCGAATTCCAGGCCCGGCAGGCCCAGATGCATCACCTTGTCCTGGACGTCCGGGGTCAGCTGGCGCGCCACGAGGACATAAGGGTGCTTGGTGTTGTCGAAGGCCGCCCGCAGGCGGCGCGCGTCGGTGCCGGTGAGGCCGGCGAGGTCGCGCGCGGCCTCGTCCTTGTCATAGAGGGCGTGCGGCAGGACGTAGAGATCCATCACGGGGAGGTCGCGGGCGAGAAGCTCGCCATTGCGATCGACGAAGTCCGCGCGCGCGAAGACCGCGTTGTCGGTGACGGCGCCGCCGGCGAGCCGTGCCTTGAACAACGTGACGTCGACGAGGCGGACGCCGATCAGCGCGAAGGCCACGACGCAGAGGATTGCACCGATCACGATGCGCCGCTGATAGATCGTCGGGGCCTGGGTCATGCGCAGCTCAGAATCTCGTATCGGTCGCCGGTGTCTGGATTGCGGCCTGGCGGATCGGCGTGTCGCTGAGCGGCGCCTCGTCGCCGCGGCGCGGCAGCGCCTCGAACGAGGACAGCTGCACGCTCGGCGCGCCGCTGATGCCCAGATGGTTCTCGGCCAGCGCCTGGATGCGCTCGGGGCGCGCGACGCGCTCCCATTCGGTTTCGAGAACGCTCATATGCGCCTGCTCGGCGGCGATCTGCTGGTTGACGTTGACGAGCTCGACACGCGCGACGCGCGTGCGCTCGGAGACGTGGTAGAGCGCGAGGATCGACAGGCCGACCAGGGCCACGCAGAGAGTGTTGAGAACGCGAACCATATCGAAGCCTCCTTAAGCCGCCAGACGCTGGGCGGCACGCAGATGCGCCGAACGGGCGCGAGGGTTGGCATTGATCTCGGTTTCGGACGGACTGAGCGGACGTGAGGTCAGAAGCTTGAACGGCGCGTTCGCGGCGTGACGGGCGTCGGGCGCATGGCGCGAGGCGTTGGGGGCCGAGGTGCTGCGGGCCGAAAGGAAGCGCTTCACCATGCGGTCTTCCAGGCTGTGGAACGCGACGACCACGAGGCGGCCTTGCGGTGCCAGCGTGTCGACCGAGGCTTCGAGCGCCCGCTCGAGCTCGCCGAGCTCGTCGTTCACATGGATGCGCAGCGCCTGGAAGGTACGGGTGGCGGGATGGATCGCAAAGCGCGCGGCGGCGGGACCCTGTGCCGTCTTCACGATCTCGGCGAGCTGCGCGGTGCCTTCGACGGGACGCCCGGCGACGATGGCACGCGCGATGCGGCGGGCGTTGCGCTCCTCGCCGAGACGGGCGATCACGCCGGCGAGCGTTTTCTCGTCCGCCGTGTTCACGAAATCGGCGGCGCTTTCGCCGTCGCGGCTCATGCGCATGTCGAGCGGCCCGTCCTTGGCGAAGGAGAAGCCGCGCTCGGGCTCGTCGAACTGGAAGGACGAGACGCCGAGATCGAGCACGATGCCGTCGGTGCGCGCGCCGTCCAGATAGGAGGCGAGCTGCGAGAACTCGCCCTGCACCAGCGTGAGGCGTCCGGCGAAGCGCTCGACCAGCGCCTGGCCGCGGGCGATGGCGTCGGGGTCGCGGTCGATGCCGAGCACGCGGCAATCGGCGGCTTCGAGGATCGCGCGGGTGTAGCCGCCGCCGCCGAAGGTGCCGTCGACATAGTGCTCGCCATCCCGGGGCGCCAGCATCCGCAGGACTTCGTCGAGCATCACGGGGAGATGGCCGCTCATGCGCCGCCCTCCTTCGCCGCTTCGAACTTCGCCTTCATGCGGGCGACGCTTTCGGCCTCGACCGCGGCATAGGCATCGGCGTCCCAGATCTTGAACTTCTGGCCCATGCCGACGATGGCGACGCGGTCCTTGAGACCGGCATGCGCGATCATCGCGTCGGGCAGGCGGACGCGGCCGCCATCGTCGGCGGGAAGCAATTGGGTGCGGGCGATGATCGCCATCGCCATGTCGTCATGCGCCGGCGAGAGGAAGGGATCGAGCGCGGCGAGCCGCGCGCTCAGACCGTCCATCGCGACCTGGCCGAAGCCTTCGAGCGCCGCATCGACAAAGGAGGGGTAGAGATAGACACCGGCCGTGTTCTGGGCGGCGAGGACCTGCCGGAAGGTCGCAGGGATGCAGACGCGCCCTTTGCTATCGAGCGACCCCATCACCGTCGACATGAACGGCAGGCTGGTCATAAACGCGCATCCCCTCGTCCGAAGGGGCTTTGCGGCGGGATGACCTAATACAAAGCCTCTGGGACAGTCTGGGATAGCATGGGATGTGAACGGTAGTCAACCAAAAAGCCGTGCAAAATGAGGGACTTGGCGTCTACCCGTAGAATCCCCTCGTCAAGCTGTAGTGTCTGCGGAACAAAACCAAAACGTGTAAACCCTATGGTCACCCCGGTAAACGAAAGCTTAACGCCGAGCATCGGAATTATATCCTAGTGGAATTTATGCCTATCTGGTCCTTCCAATGCCGTCGGTGAGGTTCCGCGCTCTCGTTTTCAATCCGTGCCAGCAAGGCTTTCGCGCTCCTGCGAAAGGCGGCGATGCGACGCCGCAGCAGGCGCGCCTGGGCGTCGCGTCGGCCATGCTTTCGCGCATTGCGGTTGCCGAGTGGCGCGCCCAGCTTTGGTTGCCAGACATCGTCGGGACGCAAGGCCTTGATCATTGTTTGCCAGCCTCCGCCTTTTTTCGCGCGTCGAGGATCTTGTGGGCTTCGACGACATCGGCGAACCGGCGATCTTCGCTGAGCGGTGTGGACCGCAGCGTCGCAACGGATTGCGCCACATGGGCGCCGGTATGGGCGCATTCCAGCGCGACGCGCATGAAGGCCAAGCGATCCTGCGGATCGGAGGACTGCGCGAGGCAGCGATAGGCGACCTCGCTCATCAGGAAATGGCATTCGCCGATCAACGTGTTCAGCCAGGCTTCGGTGTCCTGTGGCGCGGCGGGCTTGCGGTGGAGCGTCCAGGGATCCTCTTCGGGCAGCGGACGCGCGGGGATGCGAAGGGTGGGCTGCTGCGGCAGCGCCGGCGCTTCGGGGATGACGGCGCGGCGCGGCCCCGGCGCAGGAGAATTTTCGGTCGGGCGCGCCTTCCATTCTGATTGTCCGCCAGCGATGCGCTCCAACGCGGTCTTCACGGGATCTGTCATGCTCTTCCTCTCCAAATCCCAGAAATAGGCTTAAATACCTTTATTTCAAGAGGCTGTAGGAAAATTATTTCCGTGCGATAGTCTCTGCATGTCCGAGCCCTCTTTCGACCTCGAACGCTTCGTGACGGCCCAGGCGCCGGTCATCGCCCGCGTCCACGCCGAACTGGAAGCCGGCGCCAAGCGCAGCCACTGGATGTGGTTCGTGTTTCCGCAGATCGCGGGATTGGGTTTCAGCGCGATGGCGCAACGCTACGCGATCGGCTCGCTCGACGAGGCGCGCGCCTATCTGGCGCATCCGGTGCTCGGGCCACGGCTCAAGGCCTGCACCGAGCTCGTCCTCTCGGTCGAAAGCCGCGATGCGCATGCGATCTTCGGCAGCCCGGACGACCTCAAATTCCGCTCGTCGATGACGCTGTTCGCATGCGCGGCACCGCAGGAACCGGTGTTCCGCGCGGCCCTGACGAAATATTTCGCCGGCGTCGAGGATGCGGCAACACGCGCAAAACTTGCCGAGCCGCGACGACACCCGCGCTAACAAAGCATTAGCGGTTTGCCCCTAGCCTCGCCCGCGTCGCGCGGTGAGAGTCTTCGAGGCGATGAAACCGGTCAGCAAACGAGCCGCCGCACAGGTCCTTGCAGGCCTTGCCTTGGAACCGGACAACCGCGTCCTGGCCGATCACTGGCTCTCGCTATGGACCGGCGATGCCCTGCCGCCCCGCGCCAAGCTCGATCCCAGGCAGATCAAGCCGTTCCTGCCGAACCTGCTGCTGTTCGAAGTCGTGCCCGACAAGAGCGTCGTCATCCGCCTGGCCGGCACGCGCTATCGCCGCGCCCTCAACACCGAACTCACCGGCCAGGACTGGATCGCGCTGGCGCCGGAGCATTATCGCGCCGAGCGGCTGCGCATCATCTCGGCCATCGCGCGCGGCGCGATCGGCGTCGGGCACCGGCGCGTGCCGCTGACGCATGGCGCGGATTATGTCTGCGAAGAGATCCTGCTGCCCTTCGCGCCGGAATGCGGCGATACCCATCCGGTGCTGGTGCATGTCAACTGGAAGGCGGAGGAGTTCGTGCAGATCCGCTCGACGCAAAAAGCGCTCGGCGATCCGCTCGATTTCCGAATCTGCGCGCTCCACGAAGAAAAGGCCGCGGTATAGTCCCGTCGCAGCGACGCAGAGGCCATGCCATGAAAATCGGAGTGATCGGACTGGGCGCGATGGGCGCCGGGATCGCAGGCAGCCTGCTGCGCGCCGGACACGCGGTCACCGTGTGGAACCGCTCGCCCGAGCCGGTCCAGGCGCTGGTCGCCAAAGGCGCGACGGCGGCGAAGGCGCCCGAAGAAGCGCTGGGCGGCGAGGTGCTGGTCTCGATGCTCGCCAATGACGCGGCGATCCGCGGCGTCGGGCTCGACGGCGCCTTGCTGGACCATGCGGCCACGGGCCTGATCCATTGCAACATGGCGACGGTGTCGCTGGCGCTGGCCCGCGAACTCGCGCCGGCGCATGCGGCCCGCGGGCTCGGCTATGTCGCGGCGCCGGTGTTCGGACGCCCCGGCGTCGCGGCGGAGGGTCAGCTTCTGGTGGTCGCGGCCGGCGCCGCCGATGCCGTCGCGCGGCTGCAGCCGCTGTTCGCGGCGGTCGGGCGCCGCGTCGAGATCGTCGGCACAAAGCCGGAGCAGGCGAACCTGTTCAAGATCGCCGGCAATTTCCTCATCGTCTCGGTCGTCGAGACGCTGGGCGAGGCCTTCGCGCTGCTGCGCAAGGGCGGCGGCGACCATGCGCAGTTCCAGGAGATCATGGCGTCGACGTTGTTCGCGTCGCCGATCTATCAGGGCTACGGCAAGCTGATCGTCAGCGAGGCGTTCGAGCCGCCGGGCTTCCGGCTGGTGCTCGGCCTGAAGGACGTGAACCTGGCGCGCGATGCCGCCGCGGAGCTGGGCGCGACCTTGCCGCTGGGCGATTTGATGCGGACGCATCTGGATGAGGCGGTCGCGGCGGGCTGGAGCGAGAAGGACCTGACGGCCGTGACGGCGCTGATCGCACAGAAGGCGGGACTATAGGACGTCCTCAGGCCAGGAGATTGAGCGGACCGTTGCCGGCGCCGAAGCCGGGGGCCGTGGCGATGGCGCGCTGCACGAAGGCATGGGCGCGGGCCACCGCGTCGGCGAGCGCCAGCCCCTCGCCCAGGCCGCAGGCGATGGCGGAGGACAGCGCGCAGCCCGTGCCGTGGGTGTGGCGCGTGTCGCGGCGCGGCGCGGCGAAGCTTTGCGGCGCGGCGTCGTGCGTGAAGAGAAGATCGCTGAGCGTGGCGCCGGCGGCATGACCGCCCTTCAGCAGCACGGCGGCGGGGCCCAGCGACAGCAGATGCCGCCCCGCACGCTGCAGGTCGTCCGGCGTCCGCAGGGCGAAACCGCACAGACGCTCGGCTTCCGGGATGTTGGGCGTGACGAGCGCGGCGCGCGGGAAGAGATCGGTCTTGAGGACTGCGACGACCGCATCGTCGGCGAACACGGCGCCGCGCGTGGCCGTCAGCACGGGATCGACGACGAGCGGGATGCCGTGCGCGTGCCGCGCGAGCGCGGCGGCGACGGCGCGCGCGACCGCCGCCGTGCCCAGCATGCCGATCTTGATCGCATCGGCGCCGATGTCGGTGAGGCAGCGCACGATCTGCTCGGCGACGACCTCGGGCGGAACGGGATGGATCGCGCCGATGCCGGTGGTGTCCTGCGCGGTGATGGCGGTGATCGCCGTCATCGCATAGGCGCCCAAGGCCGACGCGGTCTTGATGTCCGCCTGGATGCCTGCGCCGCCGGAGGAGTCCGAGCCGGCGATGCTGAGGAAGCGGATGGGTTTCGCGGTCGTTTGAATTTTCTTTCCCCAGCTATGCTGTCATCCCCGGCCGAGTGCCGCGAAAGTATCGCTCAGCCGGGGATGACAATGTCGCCGCGACTAGGCCGCCACTTCCTGGATCGCGCTCACGATGTCGTTCACCACAGAACGGACCAGCGTCTCGTCGTCGCCTTCGGCCATCACGCGGATCACCGGCTCGGTGCCCGACTTGCGCACCAGCAGGCGGCCGGAGCCGTTGAGACGCGCCTCGCCGTCCTTGATGCATTCGGCGACGCGGGCATTGGCGAGCGGCGAGCCCCTCTGGAAGCGCACGCTTTCGAGGACCTGCGGCATCGCGTCGAACAGATGCGCCGCCTGGCTGGCCGGCTTGCCCTCGGCCGCGAGCACCGCGAGGACCTGGAGCGCGGCGATCAGGCCGTCGCCGGTCGGCGAGATGTCGCTGAGCACGATATGGCCGGACTGCTCGCCGCCGACATTGTAGCCGCCCTTGGTCATCTGCTCGATGACGTAACGGTCGCCGACCGCGGCGCGCGCGAGGTTGAGGCCGAGCGATTTCAGGTAGCGGTCGAGCCCGGCATTCGACATCACCGTGCCGACCACGCCGCCGCCCTTGAGCTTGCCACGCGCCGACCACGACTTGCCGATCAGCGCGAGCACCTGGTCGCCGTCGATGACGCGGCCGCGTTCGTCCGACATCACGACGCGGTCGGCATCGCCGTCCAGCGCGATACCGAAATTGGCGCGCATCTCGCGCACCTTGGCCGACATCGCCTCGGTCGAGGTCGAGCCGCAGCCCGAATTGATGTTGAAGCCGTCGGGCGCCACGCCGATCGGGATGATCTCGGCGCCGAGCTCCCACAGCACTTCGGGCGCGACCTTGTAGGCGGCGCCGTTGGCGCAGTCGATCACGATGCGCAGCCCCTCGAGCGTGAGGTCGGAGGGGAAGGTGCGCTTGGCGAATTCGATGTAGCGCGCCTGGGCGTCGTCGATGCGCTTGGCGCGGCCGAGCTTGGGCGAGGTGGCAAGGCCGGTGTCGAAACCGTTGTCCATCAGCGCCTCGATCGCGGCCTCATGCTCGTCGGAGAGCTTGCGGCCGTCGGGACCGAAGAACTTGATGCCGTTGTCCTGGTACTGATTGTGCGAGGCGGTGATCATCACCCCCATGTCGGCGCGCAGGCTGCGCGTCAGCATCGCGACGGCCGGCGTCGGCAGCGGACCGAACTGGAAGACGTCCATGCCCACCGAGGTGAAGCCCGCGACCAGCGCGGATTCGATCATGTAGCCGGAGAGCCGCGTGTCCTTGCCGATCACCACGCGATGGCGGTGGTCGCCGCGGGTGAAGATGCGGCCCGCGGCCATGCCGGCGCGCATGGCGACGGCTGCGGTCATCGCACCGGAATTGGCGCGCCCGCGAATGCCGTCCGTGCCGAAATATTTCCGGCTCATGCTCAAAGCTCCCCATGGGTCAGGATGGTTTTACCAGCATTCTGGCAGCCCGGAGCGCAACAATTATTAACAGATGCGACAAGGGGTTAAGAGCCGCCCTCGGCCAGGGCTTTTGCCAGCAAAAGCGCGTCTTTCAGCGGGCCTGGGGCGTGCGTGCGGATGTAATCGGCACCCTGGCGGACAGCGTAAAGTTCCGCGGCGAGGCTGATGGGGCCGGCGTCCGCCGCCTCGCGGCCGGCCAGACGGCGCAGGAAGGATTTGCGCGAGACCGAGACCAGGACCGGCAGGCCGTAGCGCGTCTTGAGCTCCGGCAGGCGGCGCAGCACGGTCAGCGAGGTCTGTGGATCGGTGCCGAGGAAGAATCCCATGCCGGGGTCGAGGATGAGCCGGGCGCGCGCGATGCCGGCGGCTTCGAGCGCGGCGAGACGGGCGTCGAAGAACGCAAAGAGCTGATCCATGATCTGCGCCGGGGCAATGTCGATCCGCGTGGCACCGCCATTTGTTTGGACCGAATGCATCACGATCAGCTTCGCCGCCGAAGCGGCGAGCGCAGGATAGAGCGAGGCGTCTGGGAAACCCTGGATGTCGTTCAAATAGGCGACGCCTTGTGCGAGGGCCCAGCGCTGAACCTCGGGCGCGTGGCTGTCGATGGAGAGCGGAATGCCGGCGAGCGCGGGCAGCACCGATTCCAGGCGCGCGATCTCGGTCTGCGGCGGGACCGACTTGGCGTCGGGATTGGACGACGCGGCACCGATGTCGAGCAGATCGGCGCCGTCGGCGGCGAGCGCCCTGCCCTGCGCGACCGCTGCAGCGGAATCCAGATAGCGGCCGCCATCGGAGAACGAATCTTCGGTGATGTTGAGAATGCCGAGAATCGTGGTCATGCGCGCCCGTTGCCGGCGAAGTCGTGAAGCAAAGCGCCATCCGTCCCGGAAAAGCGCATTCCTTCCCCCGCAGAATTGCGGAGGAAGGATAGCACTTTATGGGTGAAGGCTTAGCGGCCGGGCTGCGGCTCGGGCACGAGCGTGCCGCCGCGCGGACGGCCGGCGGTGGGCACGCTGGAGCCCGGACCACGATCGGGAGTCGGCTCCTCATAGGGCGTGCGAACCGGCTTGATGCCCTTCATCAGGCCCGTGACCTCGTCGCCCGAGAGCGTCTCGTATTCGAGCAGGCCCTTGGCGATGGTCTCCAGGTCCTCACGCCGCTCGGTCAGGATGCGGCGCGCCGTCGCCTCGCCGTCCTCGACCAGCTGGCGGACCTCGGCGTCGATCAGGCGCGCCGTCTCTTCCGACATGTTGTTGGACTGCGCGACGGAATGGCCGAGGAACACTTCCTGCTCGTTGGAGCGGTAGCGCACGCGGCCGAGCTTGTCGGACATGCCCCATTCCATGACCATCGAGCGCGCCAGACGGGTGGCCTGCTGGATGTCGCTGGTCGCGCCGTTGGTGACGTTGTCGGGGCCGAAGATCAGCACCTCCGCCTCGCGCCCGCCGAACACCGAAGCGAGCTTCGAGACGCAGTATTGGCGCGAATAGCTCAGACGGTCCTGCTCGGGCAGGTTCATCGTCACGCCCAGCGCGCGGCCGCGCGGGATGATGGTGACCTTGTGGAGCGGGTCGTGCTGCGGGACGCACATGCCGACGAGGGCATGACCGGCCTCGTGATAGGCGGTGAGCTTCTTCTCGTCCTCGGTCATCGCCATGGAGCGGCGTTCCGCGCCCATCATGACCTTGTCCTTGGCGTCTTCCATCTCCGCCTTGCTGACGACGCGCTTGCCGCGCCGCGCCGCGAGCAGCGCCGCCTCGTTGACGAGGTTGGCGAGATCGGCGCCGGAGAAGCCCGGCGTGCCGCGCGCGATGGTGCGCGGCTCGACGTCCGGCGAGAGCGGCACTTTCCGCATATGGACGCGCAGGATCTTCTCGCGGCCCGCGAGGTCGGGATTGGGCACGACCACGTGACGGTCGAAGCGGCCCGGACGCAGCAGGGCGGGATCGAGCACGTCGGGACGGTTGGTCGCCGCGATCAGGATCACGCTCTCATTGGCCTCGAAGCCGTCCATCTCCACCAGCAGCTGGTTGAGGGTCTGCTCGCGCTCGTCATTGCCGCCGCCGAGGCCGGCGCCGCGATGGCGGCCGACCGCGTCGATCTCGTCGATGAAGACGATGCAGGGCGCGTTCTTCTTGGCCTGCTCGAACATGTCACGGACGCGGCTGGCGCCGACGCCGACGAACATCTCGACGAAGTCCGAGCCCGAGATCGTGAAGAACGGCACGTTGGCCTCGCCGGCGATGGCGCGGGCGAGCAAGGTCTTGCCGGTGCCCGGCGGGCCGACCAGCAGCACGCCCTTGGGGATGCGGCCGCCCAGGCGCTGGAATTTCTGCGGATCCTTGAGGAAGTCGACGATCTCCTTGAGATCGTCCTTCGCCTCGTCGACGCCGGCGACGTCCTCGAAGGTCACGCGGCCGGTCCGCTCGGTCAGCATCTTGGCCCTGGACTTGCCGAAGCCCATCGCCTTGCCGCCGCCGGCCTGGAGCTGGCGCATGAAGAAGATCCACACCGCGATCAGCAGCAGCATCGGCAGCGCGTTCAGCAGGATCGAGACCAGGTTGAAGCCGTCGTCGGGCTGCGTCACCGAGATGTTGACGTTGTGCGCCTTCATCGAGGGCACGAGCGCCGGGTCGTTGGACGGCGCGATGGTCGTGAACTGCGTGCCGTTGCTGAGCTCGCCCTTGATGCCCTCGCCCGTCATCGTGACGGCCTTGACCTGGTTGTCGCCCACGTCGTCGAGAAACTTGGAATAGGTGATGTTCTGAACGGCCGCGTCCCGCGCCTTGTTCTGGAACAGGTTGAAAAGGAACACGAGGAGCAGCGCGACGACGATCCAGAGCGCCAGATTGCGAAGATTGTTCAAGGGGCCGTCCTTTCAGCAGGGGCCAAGGCGGTTCACAAGGTTACCCACCTTCCTAGATAGGTACCTTCTACGGCATTGCCAGCCTCGGAAACGTTAAGAAATTTGCGCTGCCGTCGCAATGACAATGCCGAAAGCCGATTAACACAGTCTAATTGCGCCGCTTTTGCGCTCCATGGGGCGCGGGCGATGGGTCGCTTCGGCCCGATTCCCGCACAATCGCCAGGGTTCCGGCGCCAAAAGCTCCTCTTCCGGCCGGCGCCATGAAGAGCCGGCAGCCATGCAGCGTGGCACCTCCGCCCAATTTTCCATCCTTGAGGCGGTCGAACAGACGCTCCAGCCGCTCGAAACGCGGGCGGTAGGCCTGACCCGAAACCAGCATCAGGAGCTGGGCCAGGGCGCGCAGGCCGACTTCGCGGGGAGCGGCGGTCAGGGCGGCGATATCGACATGCAGCGCCGCGTCGCGGAGACGCACCGCGCGGCTGAGGACGGCGGCGGTCACGGATTCCAGCGCCTCGCGGGCGCGCGCCAGATGGCCCGCGGCGGCGGCGATGCGGGCGCGGCTGAGGCCGGCGTCTTCGAGCGCGGGCAGCAGCTTGCGGACGCGGACGCGGGCGAAGCGATCCTCGCCATTCATCGGATCTTCGATCCAGGCGTGCTTCCGGACGGCCAGATGGTCGCGCACGGCGCCGCGTTCGAGCCCAAGCAGCGGACGCACCACAGCGAGCTCGGCGAAGCCGGGCACCGGCCAAGCGGCAACGGGACGCATGGCGGACAGCCCGTCGAGGCCGCTGCCGCGCATCAGGCGAAGCAGGAAGGTCTCGGCCTGGTCGTCGCCGGTGTGGCCCACATAGAGCGCGGAAAGCTTCCTGCCGCGGAGCCATTCGCCCATCAGGCGATAGCGCGCCTCGCGGGCGGCAGCCTCGATCCCCGATGCGGGAGGCGGGCCGCGCCAGCGCAGCACTTTCGACTCGAGACCAGCCTGCTTCGCCCAGCGCGCAACGGCACGCGCGGTGGCGGCCGAGCCTTGCTGCAGACCGTGATCGACCGTGACGACCGCAGGCGGCGCCTGGCGCGCCGCCTTGGCCCAGCCCGCGAGCAGGTGCATCAATGCGATGGAATCGCCGCCGCCGGAGACCGCAACGGCAGCCGGCCAAGGCGCGCCGCCTGCCAGCAGCGCATCCATGGCGGCGGCGAAGCGCGCCTCAAGAGGTTCCGCGGCAGGTTTTGCGCGCGTCGGCGCCTTGTTCGAGGACCGCTTTGGCGGCCTTGGGATATTTGGCCGGGAGCGCGGCAAGGGCGGTGCAGCCTTCCTTCTTCTGGCCGGATGCGATCAGCGCCTGGCCGAGCTTGAGCATACTGTCCGGCGCCCGAACCGAGGTGGGATATTTCTTGATCACCTCGGCAAAGGCGCGCGTCGCGCCGTCATAGTCCTTTTGGACATAGGCGATGTCACCCACCCAATAGACCGCCTGCGGCGCCAGATCGCTGTCCGGATTGGCATCGGCGAAGCCGCGGAAGGCGGCGCGCGCCTCGTCATAGCGCGCCTTGGCGAGCAGGTTCATCGCGCCGCTGAATTGTGCCCGGCCGGCATCCGGCGCCGCAGCCGCCGGACCGCCCGAGGGACCCGCGCCGGCCGGCAGCGTACCGAGCACGCCGGGCGGCGGAGCCAGCGTCCGCGGCGCGGTGTCGGCACTGCGACCGTCGTTCTGCGGCTGCGGCGGAGCGGCAGCCATCGGCGCACCGGCCGACGGCGCGACACTGCCCGGGCACGGCACGGCGTTGGCATCGCCGCCGGTCGAGGCGCCGAGCTGCTGCGCCGCCAGGGCGCAGAGGCGATATTCGAAATCCTTCTGCTGACGGTCGATCTTCGCGTTCAGTTCGCTCACGCGGTGACCGAGCTCTTCGTTCTGGCCCGTCAGATTGCGCACCGAATCTTCGAGATCGCGGATCTTGTCGTTCAGCGCCTTGAGCTGGGCGTCCTGGTCGGCCTCATGCTGCTCACGCGCAAGGCGCGCGGCCTTTTCCTCGTCGCTCTCGCCGAACAGGCCGGCGACGCGGACGAAGCTGCGGTCCTGCGGCTGGACATAGTGAGGCGCCGGCGGCGCGGGCGGTGTTGCAGCCGCGGTGACGGCAAGCCCGATCAGCGCGGCGGAGCTCAGAGCGAGAAGCCTCAGTCCGGTCTTGGTCATCCGCGCCTCCTGTCGAAAAGCCCATTCACAGCCAAGACTTCGCCGAAAATGAGGCTCGGTTCCCTTGCTCTTTCCGGGAAGGCGAAAAAGGGCGCCTTTGGCGGGCGCCCTTTTCCCAAGATCGTGCAGAACCCTTACGAGTTCGCGCCGCCGCTCACGCTGGTGACGCCGCGGCGGTTCTGGGCCCAGCAATCCTCGGTCGATTCCGAGCACACCGGGTGTTCCTTGCCGTAGGACACGGTTTCGACCCGCCCGGCGGACACGCCGAGGCTGACGAGATATTCCTTCACGGCATTGGCGCGGCGGGCGCCGAGCGCGATGTTGTATTCGCGCGTACCGCGCTCGTCGCAATCGCCTTCGACCGTGACGCGGACCGAGGGATATTTCTGCAGCCAGGTCGCCTGGCGCTGCAGCGTGGTCTTGTCGTTGTCCTCGATATTGTAGGCATTGTAGGCGAAATGCACGGTGTCTCCGACATTGACGCGGAGGTCTTCGGCGCTGCCGGGCACGATGGTCGAAGTCGGCGCCGACGTCGTCGGTTCGCTGGCCACCGGAGGCGGCGCGTCATTCACGGGCTTGGGCGTCGAGCTGCAACCCGCGAGTAGGAGCGCGACGGACACCGCAGCCACGCCAACAGAAAGCTTCGTCATAGAATGAGGCTCCTCCAAATGTCGGCGCGACCGTGTGTCCAACAGGGACACGCGCGTTCGGCCATGGAACTTACGATCTAACGCATTCGTGGCCAAAAAGAGCCAAAAATGGGATTACAGGAAGTTTAGAGACGGAACTCCTACTGGATCAAGGGCGACCAGGCCGGATCCGAGGCGTCGCCGGGCGTCGAGACGCGCCGTTCGTTGCGGCCGGTGACGTCGATCGACCAGATCTGGGAGCCGCGACCGCCCTGGACGGTGCGGCCGAACATGATGACGCGGCCATTGGGCGCCCAGGTCGGGCCTTCGTCCTCCCAGCCATTGGTGATGATGCGGGCGCCGCCGCCGTCGGTGTGCATGACGCCAACATGGAATCCGCCGCTCTGGTTGGTAAACGCGATCAGGTCGCCGCGCGGCGACCACACCGGCGTGCCGTTGCGGCCGGCGGCGAAGGAGATGCGGTGCTGGTTCGAGCCGTCGGCGCCCATCACATAGATCTGCTGGCTGCCGCCACGATCGGATTCGAAGGCGATCTGGGTGCCGTCGGGCGAGAAGGACGGCGCGGTGTCGATCCCCGGGTCCGAGGTCAACCGCGTCATGCTGCGGGTCCGCAGGTCCATCACATAGATGTCGGAATTGCCGCCGGATTCCAGCGACAGCGCGACCTTGTTGCCGTCGGGCGAGAAGCGCGGCGAGAAGGTCATGTTGGGGAAATTGCCCAGCACTTCCTGGCGGCCGCTTTCGAGGTCGAAGAGATATACGCGCGGCTTGTTCCCGATATACGACATGTAGGCGATCATCTGCGCGGTCGGGTTGAAGCGCGGCGTGAGCACCAGATAATCGCCGCGGGTCAGGAAGATGGGATTGGCGCCATCCTGGTCCATCACCGCGAGGCGCTTCTTGCGCGCCAGCGCCGGCCCCGATTCCGAGATGAAGACGATGCGGGTGTCGAAATAGCCCTTCTCGCCGGTGATGCGCTCATAGATCGCGTCGGCGATGATATGGGCGATGCGGCGCCAATTGTCGGGCGTGGTGAAATATTGCTGGCCGATCATCTGGCTTTCGCCATAGACGTCCCACAGGCGGAAATCGACACGCAGCCTTCCATCCGGCTGGCCCTGGACCTGGCCGACGACGAGGCCCTGGGCGTTGATCGCACGCCAATTGGCGAATTGCGGCGCAGCCGAGACGCTCAGGATCTTCTCGATGAAGGATTTGGGATCGAGCGGGTGGAACAGCCCCGAACGGTCGAGATCGGCGCGGATCACCTTGGCGATGTTCTGCGCCACCACGGCGTCGGCGGCGTTGGGCGACGCGAAATCGGGGATCGCGATCGGCATGGGCTGCAGATTGCCCTGGTCGACATCGACGCGCAGCGCGGCGTGCGCGGGCATGACAAGGGCGCAGAGCGCAAGCAGCGCCAAAACGAAGTTCTTCATGCGGGTCTCCAAGCTCACTGCCCCATCATCTGACGCGGATCGAAGTGGAACGGATCAATCTCGCTCCACTGATCGTATTTGTCCTTCGGCAATTTGTAGGGCGCACAGGAATAGATCGCACGCCTTGCCGATTCCGCCGCGGCGCGGGTGAACGGATCGCTCGCGGCCCTTGCGGCGGAGTCTGCAGTCAATTGTGGCGGGCGTGCGACGGAGCCGTCCGCATTCAGCAGCAGGTCGAAATCGACCACGAGTTCCTCGGGACGCGGCGCGCCGACCGGCGGGCTCCAGCACGGCTTGATCTGGCTGCGCAACGCATCGCGCAGGTCTGCGGTGGCGGCGTTCATCGCGCCGGCGCCTTGCTGGGTGCGTGCGGCCGGGCGTGCATTGCGCGGCGTCGCGGCGGGGGCGGTGAGCTTGTTGAGCAGCGCGTCGATGTCGTCGCTCTTTTTCTTCGGCGCCGGCGCGGGCACCGGTGCCGGTGTCGCCGGCATCGGCTTGGCAAGCGGCCGCGGCGGCGGCGGCGCGGGTTTGGGGACCACGGGCTCGGACGCGACCGGCGTGGGCTCTTCATCCGCCTGCGGCTGGGGCGGTGTGGGCGTGGGCACCGGCTGCGGTTTGGGTTCGGGCGGCTTGACGTCCTCGGCCGGCTTGGGCTCCCGCGCCACGGTCGGCATGATGTTGGTCTTGTCGGCGATGGGCGTGACGAGATCGACCGGGACGCTGGGCGGCGTCTCGTCGACGATCTCCAGCTTGTGCTGGAAGGTGAACAGCGTCGCGGCGATGATCGCGGCGTGCAGCAGCACGGCCACCACGGCGCCGCCGGCGACGGAGCCGCGTGCGGTGGTGGGGCGGCGCCTAGCGCTCGTCGGGCTTAGGCTTTGCGACATCGGTCACGAGGCCAATATGCGTGAAGCCGGCGGCGGACAGCAGCCCCATCACTTCCATCACGCGGCCGTAATCCACGGCCTTGTCGCCGCGCACGAAGATCCGCTGCTCGTAGCCGTTGGCGGAGATCGCGCCGAGCTTCTCCACCAGGGCATCCTCGGCGATCGGCGTGTTCTGCAGGAAGATCGCGCCGTCGCGCTTGACCGTGATGGAGAGCGGCTCGCGGTCCTGGCCCAGCGTCTGCGCCTTGGTCTTGGGCAGGTCGACCGGCACGCCGACGGTCAGCAGCGGCGCGGTGACCATGAAGACGATGAGCAGCACCAGCATCACGTCCACGAAGGGCGTGACGTTGATCTCCGCCATGGGACGGCGGCGGGCACGTCGCCCGCCCTTGACCCGGCCTTGCAGCGTGGCCGCCATTCAGCGCGCCTTCTCGTCGAGCTGGCGCGACAGGATGGCGGAGAACTCGTCGGCGAAGGCGTCGAGCCGGGTCGAATAGCGGCCGATCTCGTTGACGAAGCGGTTGTAGAAGATGACCGCGGGGATCGCGGCGAACAGGCCCATGGCGGTGGCGAACAGCGCCTCGGCGATGCCCGGCGCGACGACCGCGAGCGTCGTGTTGTGCTGCGCGGCGATGGCGGTGAAGGAATTCATGATGCCCCATACCGTGCCGAACAGGCCGATGAAGGGCGCGACGGAGCCGACCGTGGCGAGGAAGCCGAGCTGGCGCTCCAGCCCGTCGGTCTCGCGCAGGATGGTGACGCTCATCGCCTTCTCGATGCGGTCCTTGATGCCGGGGACCAGCGCCTCGCGCGGCGGGCCGCCTTCGAAGGCGCGGCGCCATTCGCGCAAGGCGGCGACGAAGGTCGCGGCCAGGGGATGATCGGCCTTGGCGGCGAATTGCTGGAACAGCTCGTCGAGCGACTGGCCGGACCAGAAGATCTTCTCGAATTTGGTGGCGCGGCGCTTGAGCGTGCCGAAGGCGATCCACTTGTTGAAGATGATCGTCCACGACCACAGCGAGGCGATCAGCAGCAGCACCATCACCGCCTTCACGATCGGATCGGCGCGCCAGAACACCGACACCACGGAAAGGCCGAGGGCCGGCGGCGTCGCGGATCCGCCGGTGGTCGTGACGTCCACCGCACCGGAGGGCGCGGCGGCGGGGGCGTCGAGATCGTGCGTTTCCGCCGGCGCGCCGGTCGGCGCCGCCGAGGGAACATGCTGCGCCCAGGCGGGCGCGGCGAATGTCAGGAGAAGGGCCGCGAACAGGGCGGCGGTCAGGCGCACGAAACTCATCCAAGACCTCTTCTTGAGGCGCGCGACGCTGCGCGCCGGAACCTTAACGCGCGACCATGTCCGCACGCCGACAAAAGTCATTTAATGTTGGCCGAATTTGGGCGTCAAAGGTTAAGCCCCTGTTTCCAAAAGAAAAGGCAGCAGAAGATCGCGCACCGCCTGGGGAATGCGGCGCGGCTTGCCGGTGAGCGTCATCATGCAGGCCTCGACCTTGCCATGCACCAGCAGCGTGTCGCCGCTGTAAATCTTCTGGTCCGCCCGCATGCGCGCGCCGGAAAGATGCGGACAGGTGGTGCGGACCTCGATCTGGTCCTCCAGCCGCGCGGGACGGAAGAATTCGAGCGTGGCATGGCGCAGCGTCCAGGCCGTGGGTTCCGGATCCTCGAGCGAGGCCATCTTGGTGACGCCGACGAGGCGGAAGAACTCGGTGCGGCCGCGCTCCATGAAACGCAGGTAATTGGCGTGATAGACGACGCCGGAAAGATCGGTGTCCTCGTAGTAGACGCGGAGCGGCAGGATATGGGTCTTGCCCTCGAAGCGGCCGAGACCGGTGGGTTCGGTCATTCGGATTCGCCTGCGTTGAACAGTCCCATCTGCTGAGGATCGCGCGGCGGGGCGGCGAGGCCCAGATGACCATAGGCCGCGGCGGTCAGCAGGCGCCCGCGCGGGGTGCGCTGCACGAAACCCTGCTGCAGCAGGAAAGGCTCGACCACATCCTCCAGCGCGTCGCGCGACTCGCCGAGCGCCGCCGCCAGCGTGTCGATGCCGACGGGGCCGCCGCCGAAGCCTTCGGCGAGCAGCTTCAGATAGCGGCGGTCGAAGGCGTCGAGGCCGCGGCCGTCGACCTCCAGCCGGGTGAGCGCCGCATCGGCGATCTTCGCGTCGACCGTCGCATGGCCCGCGACGGCGGCGACGTCGCGCACGCGCTTGAGCAGCCGGCCGGCGATGCGCGGCGTGCCGCGGGCGCGGCCGGCGATCTCTCGCGCGCCGTCGGCGGTGAGAGCGAGACCCAGGACGCGGGCGCCGCGCTCGACGATCGCGAGCAGCTCCTCCGGCGTGTAGAAGTTCAGCCGCACCGGAATGCCGAAACGGTCGCGCAGCGGCGTGGTGATGAGGCCCGAGCGCGTCGTGGCGCCCACCAGCGTGAAGGGATTGAGCGTGATCTTGACCGAGCGCGCCGACGGTCCCTCGCCGATCACCAGGTCGAGCTCGTAATCCTCCATCGCGGGATAGAGGATCTCCTCGACCACGGGGTTGAGGCGGTGGATCTCGTCGATGAAGAGGACGTCGCGCGGCTCGAGATTGGTGAGGATGGCGGCGAGGTCGCCCGCCTTGGCGAGCACCGGGCCGGAGGTCGAGCGGAAATTCACCCCCAGCTCGCGCGCCACGATCTGCGCCAGCGTGGTCTTGCCCAGACCGGGCGGCCCGGAGAACAGCACGTGGTCCAGCGCCTCGCCGCGCGCCTTGGCGGCCTGGATGAAGATGGAGAGGTTCTCGCGCGCCTGCTGCTGCCCGACGAAATCGGCGAGCCGCTTGGGGCGCATCGAGGCTTCGAGGCTGTCGTCCTCGGTGCGCTCGGGCGTGACGAGGCGTTCGGGCGCGGATTTGGGTTTGGGTGCCATCACGACTCCCACGGATTTACGACATCCAACCCTTCAAACCGGAAGTCCTTGACGTTACGCGTCGCAAACGTGAAGTCGTGGGCCAACGCCGTGGCGCCCAGCTGCGCATCGGCAGTTCGGGCGTGTGGATAGCGCGCCCGCAGATAACCCCATTGGCGGGCCACGATATCATCCAAAATCACGATCCTGCTGGCGAAGAGCTGGCCTACTTCGGTGATCCACAAGTTCAGCTCGCGCTGTTTCGCGGCCACTTTCGATTTCGCGGCGCCGTAGTGGAGCTCCCCGAGCGTGACGACGCTGATGAAAAGCGACATCGGATCCTGGTACTTGAGCCAGGCCAGATAGGCCGGATCAGGCTTCGGCCGGATGCTTTCCGAGACGACACAGGTGTCGAGCAGGATCATCAGAGCACTTTGCGCATTTTTTCGCGCCGGCGCGGCGGCAACTTGAAGTCCGGCACCTTGGGCGCGGAAAGAATCCAGTCGACAAGCGTCTTGGGCTTCGGCTTGCCGGAGCGCTTTTCCCTGATCAACCGCACCTCGAATTTCGGCTTGCCGCGATAGGTGATGATCTGCGGCTCGATCTCGGCCTCGCGCAGGAATTCCGAGAACCGCGCCTTGGCGTCCTGCAGGGCCCAACTCTTTTCCACCGCGTTCTCCTGACTAGTCTGACTAGTCAGATTGTAGATCACCGTCCCATGCCCCGCAAACTCTCCCGGATCAGCATGTCCACCGCCGCCGCGGGACCGAGGTCGTTGGCGGCGCGCGCGACCGATTCCGCCGCGATGCCCTGGCTGTAGCCGAGCTTGACCAGCGCCGCGACGGCATCGGCTTCGGGGCCGCGCGGCGCCACGGCGACGGCGACGCCCGCCTCGTCGTGACCGCGCAGCATCATCGCGGGCGCCTTGTCCTTGAGCTCGGTGACGATCCGCAGCGCGAGCTTGGGGCCGACACCCTGGGCGCGGCCGATCACCGCCTTGTCGGAGAGCGCCAGCGCACGCTCGAGCTCGCGCGACGAGAGCGCCGAGAGCACGTTCAGCGCGACGCGGGCGCCGACATTCTGCACGGTCTGCAGCAGACGGAACCACTCGCGCTCCTCCGCGGAATGAAAGCCGTAGAGCCGGATCGCATCGTCGGAGACCTTGGTCTCGATCATCAGCGAGGCCGGCGCCCCCGCAGCAAGCTTCGACAGCGTCGAGGACGGGCATTGCACCAGATAGCCGACGCCGCCGACGTCGAGGATGGCATGGTCCTCGGCGACGCTGTCCACGATGCCGGTCAGCTTGCCGATCATGAGGCCAGGGCCTGCAGCATGCGGGCGCGGGTGCCCGCGAGATGGGCATGGGCGATGGCGCAGGCCAGCGCGTCGGCGGCGTCCGCCTGGGTGACGCCGCAAGTCGGCAGCAGGCGCCGCACCATCGCCTGGACCTGCTCCTTCTGGGCATGGCCGACGCCGACGACGGATTTCTTGATGTGGTTCGGGGCATATTCGGCGATCTCGAGCCCGGCCTGCGCGGCCGCGAGCAGCGCGACGGCGCGGGCGTGGCCGATCTTCAGCGCGGCCGAGGGATCCTTGGCGACGAAGGCCTGTTCGACCGAGATCGCGGATGGCCGCTGCGCAGCGATCACGACCGCCAGCGCGCTGTGGAGCGCGAGGAGACGCAAGCCCAGCCCTTCGGCGGCGCGGGTCACGATTACTCCATGGGCGATATGGGTCAGGTGCGAGCCGCTGACCGCGATCACGCCCCAGCCCATCCGAGCAAGGCCGGGATCCAGACCCAGGATGCGAATCGTGCCGATGGCCATAGGGCTTTGTGCCCTGTTCGTTCGCGCGGTTCAATGCGGACGGCACGCGCGGCGGGACGGCCGGGATCGACTTGCGTCGTCAGCCCCCCAGCTTGGCCATCAGCGCGTCGCTGAGCTCGTAATTGCCGTAGACGTTCTGCACATCGTCGTGATCGTCGAGGGTTTCGATCAGCTTGACCAGCTGCTCGCCCGCGGCGTCGGGCACGGCCACCGTGTTCTGCGGCCGCCAGACGAAGCCCGACGACGATGGAGCGCCCAGCTTGGCCTCCAGCGCATCGCGCACCGCGATGAAGCCGTCGAGGCCGGTGAGGAATTCATGCGCCTCGTCGGTCGAGACGACTTCGTCGGCACCGACGTCCAGCGCGAGCTCCAGCATCGCGTCGTCGCTGCCCTTGTCCTTCGAATAGACCACCTGGCCGACATGACTGAACATGAAGGCGACGGAATTGGATGCGCCCATCTCGCCGCCGAATTTCGCGAAGGTCGAGCGCACGTCGGCGCTGGTGCGGTTGCGGTTGTCGGTCAGCGCCTCGACGATCAGCGCGACGCCGCCCGGGCCGCGGCCCTCGTAGCGGACCTCGTCATAGCTCTCCGCGTCGCCGCCCTGGCCCTTCTTGATGGCGCGGTCGATCGTGTCCTTGGACATCGACACCGCCTTGGCGGCGATGATCGCGGTGCGCAGGCGCGGATTGTGGGCCGGGTCCGGCAGGCCGGATTTCGAGGCGACCGTGATCTCGCGCCCGAGCTTGGAGAAGAGCTTGGAGCGCTCCTTGTCCTGCTTGCCCTTGCGAAACATGATGTTCTTGAACTGACTATGGCCGGCCATGGGACATCCTTGGAAAGACTGCGCGGAGCGGCGTGAGATAGCCGGGCGGGCGCCGGGTTTTCAAGTGTAGGTTTTTTTCCGGCAAAAATCGCTTTATCGCGTTGTCGGGTCCGCACGGCACCACGCGTCCTTGGACCGGGTGCGACCAGGAGGGAGCCATGCGCTTCATGATGCTGATGATTCCGGACGTCTATAAGCGGCCGGTGCCCGAAGATTTCGTGCCGCCAGCCGATGCGGTCGCGGAAATGGGCAAGTTCAACGCGGCGATGGAGCAGGCCGGCATCCTGCGGACGGCCGAAGGGCTGACTCCACCGATCTTCGCCACGCGCGTCTCGTTCCAGGGCGGCACGCCGCTGGTGACCGACGGCCCGTTCGCCGAGACCAAGGAAGTGCTTGGAGGCTACTGGATCATCGAGGTCGAGAGCCAGGATGTGGCGGTACGCTGGGCGGTCCAATGCCCGGCCGCGCAGGGTGATGTGATCGAGGTGCGTCGGATCTTCGGCCCGGAGGATTTTTCGTCGTAGATTTCGGCCGATGGAGAGTGTTGTTCGGGATACGCAGCGCGATGGCGTTGATCCCGGGCTGGATCGGCTTGGCTGTGAACGTCGCGGGCCTGGTCGCAGGTGGCGCTTCGGGGATCCGATATCCAGCCCTGCTCGCGGCCACCGCTTTTCGCCTGGATCGGCGGCCGGCAGCGATAGACACCGCATTGAGGTCCTGCGACGGGCTGTCGCCGGCCAAGCCACCGCACGCCGCTTGACTTAGTTTATAATAGTTCTAAGTATCACTCGCATCAATTCCCCAACGCGAGGACCCCTTCATGCTCCGTATCGGCGACAAATTCCCCGACTTCGCCCTCACCGGCGTCGTCTCCACCGACCCCAAGACGGCCTTCCAGGACTTCACCCAGGCGAGCGACGCCGGCAAGTGGAAGATCGTGTTCTTCTGGCCCAAGGACTTCACCTTCGTCTGCCCGACGGAGATCGCCGCCTTCGGCAAGCTCAACGGCGATTTCAACGATCGCGATGCCGTCGTCTATGGCATTTCCATCGACAGCGAATTCGTCCACCTGGCCTGGCGGCAGAACCATGCCGACCTCAAGACCCTGCCCTTCCCCATGCTGGCCGACATCAAGCGCGAGCTGACCGGCGCGCTCGGCATCATCGACCCCAAGGCGGGTGTGGCGCAGCGCGCGACTTACATCGTCGATCCCGAGGGCGTGATCCGCTTCGTCTACGTCACCGACCTCGATGTCGGGCGCAATCCGCAGGAAGTGCTGCGCGTGCTCGACGCGCTGCAGACCGACGAGCTCTGCCCCTGCAATTGGCAGAAGGGCGACGAGGTCCTCAAGGCGGCCTGATTGAACCCGATGTCATCCCGGACGGACGCGTCGCGTCCGATCCGGGACCCATCGCGACACTTGCTCCATGGGTCCCGGCTCGACGCGATGCTGACGCATCGCTTGGCCGGGATGACAAGCAGAGCAGAAGAAGGAAAAACCCATGTCTCTCGAACATCTGAAATCGCGCCTTCCCGACTATGCGAAGGATTTGAAGCTCAACCTGTCGTCGCTGGCCGCCGAGCCGGTGCTCTCCGGGCAGCAGCGCGCCGGCACGTTCGTCGCGACCGCCCTGGCGTCGCGCAACGCGGAGGTCACGGGCGCGGTCCTCGCCGAGTTCGGGCCGCAGCTCACGCCCGAGGCGCTCGACGCGGCACGCGCCGCGGCGTCCATCATGGCGATGAACAACATCTATTACCGCTTCACGCATCTGGCATCCGCGCCCGACTACCGGACGCTGCCGGCCAAGCTGCGGATGAACGTCATCGGCAAGCCCGGCGTCGACAAGGCGGATTTCGAGCTGTGGTCGCTCGCGGTCTCGGCGATCAATGGCTGCGGCATGTGCATCGACAGCCATGAGAAGGTGCTGCGCGGCGCCGGCATCACGGTCGAGCAGATCCAGGCCGCGGTGCGCATCGCGAGCGTGGTGCACGCGGTCGCGGCGACGCTGGACGGCGTGGACGCAGAGGCCGCGGCACTCGCCACGGCGGCCTAAGGCTCAGGGTGAAGCACACCCGGCGCCGTCACACCCGCGTCGGGAACGGGTTGCGTTCCTTGAACTGCTTCTGGTGCCAATACGGATAAGGCGGCGTCACGGCGCTCGCCTTGTCCAACACCTTCACCTGCTCCGGCGTGAGATTCCAGCCGACCGCGCCGAGATTGTCGACGAGCTGTTTCTCGTCGCGCGCGCCGATCACCACGGTGGCCACGGTCGGGCGCTGCAGCAGCCAGTTGAGCGCCACCTGCGGCACCGTCTTGTCCACTTCCTTCGCGACCTCGTCGAGTGCGTCGACCACGGTGTAGACGTGCTCGTCCGGAACCGGCGGACCGAAATCGGCGGTGGTGTGCAGGCGGCTGACCTCGGGCAGCGGCGCGCCGCGGCGGATCTTGCCGGTGAGACGGCCCCAGCCGAGCGGCGACCACACCACCGCGCCGACGCCCTGGTCGAGGCCCAGCGGCATCAGCTCCCACTCATAGTCGCGGCCGATCAGCGAGTAATAAGTCTGGTTGGCGACGAAGCGCGGCAGGCCGTAGCGGTCGGCCACCGCCAGCGCCTTCATCAGGTGCCAGCCGGAGAAATTGGAAACGCCGATATAGCCGATCTTGCCGGCGCGGATCAGCGTGTCGAGCGTCGACAGCACCTCTTCCGGCGGCGTCTTGGCATCGAAGCCGTGAAGCTGGAACAGATCGATGTGGTCGGTGCCGAGCCGCTTCAGCGCCGCCTCGACCGCGCGGGTCAGATGGAAGCGCGAACTGCCGACCTCGTTCGGGCCCTGGCCGGAGCGGAAGGTGGCCTTGGTCGAGATCAGCAGCTTGTCGCGGCGCCCCTTGATCGCGGCGCCCAGCACCTCCTCCGCAGCGCCGCCCGAATAGATATCGGCGCTGTCGAACAGGGTCAGGCCATGCTCAAGGCAGACATCGACCAGGCGCGTGGCCTCCGCCGCATCGGTGGCGCCCCAGCCGGCGAGGCCGCCCTTGCCGCCGAAGGTGCCGGTGCCGAAACTGAGGACGGGGACGTTGAAGCCCGAACGGCCGAGCTGGCGATATTCCATGACGTGCTCCTGTGATGGCGGTGGCGCGAGCGTGCTGCGGAAGCGCCCGCCATTCAACCGCGACGGCGACGCGGATAATGCCTAAAGCGACGGCACGGCCTGCTTCAGCCGGCCGCCGACCCGGACCGGCTCGATCCGCGTCGCGAGGCCGCGCGCGCCGGTCTCCACGAACACGCCGCACAGCGTCGCCGGACCCGTCGCGGGCGTGAAGCGGCCGCTCGCCATCTTGGTCACGAAGCGCTGTACGGGCTGGAATTTCTCCATCCCGATCACGCTGTCGTAATCGGCGCAGGCGCCGGCGTCGGTCTGATAGGCCGTGCCGCCGGGAAAGATCTGCGCGTCGGCGCTCGGGATGTGCTGATGGGTGCCGACGACGAAGCTGGCGCGGCCGTCGCAGAAATGGCCCATCGCCATCTTCTCCGAGGTGGCTTCGGCGTGCATGTCGACGACGATCGCATCGGCCGCCTCGCCCAGCGGGCAGGCATCGAGTTCGGCATTCACCGCCGCGAAGGGATCGTCGAGCGCGTCCATGAAGACCCGGCCCATCGCGTTGATCACCAGCACGCGTTCGCCCTTGCGCGTCTGGTAGAGATTGGCACCGCGGCCCGGCGTGCCCTTGGGGTAGTTCACCGGGCGCAGCACCCGGTCCTCGTCGCCGATGAAGCCGAGGATCTCCTTCTGGTCGGCCCAGTGGTTGCCGGTGGTGATCACATCGACGCCGATGGCGAAGAACTCGCGTGCAATGGCCTGGGTGAGACCGAAACCGCCGGCCGCGTTCTCGCCGTTGGCGATCACGAGATCGACCGCGAGCGAATCTTTGAGGCGCGGCAGTTCGGCGGCGACCACGTCGCGGCCCGGCTTGCCGATGATGTCGCCGAGGAAGAGAATGCGCATGGCCCGTCATAGCACAGAACGATAAGGCATCATCGCCGTTTGAGACGGCGGAACCCAAGGTATTTCTACCCGTGCGCGAAGACCCGCACGCCCGTCTCGGTGATCACCGCATCGAGCGGGTGATCGTGCGCCTCGCGCGGCAGGGCCGGCACTTCCTGGCCGGCATAGGCGACGCCAATGGCGCGGACGTCCTTCAGCACCGCAAAGGTACGGTCGTAATAGCCGCCGCCATAGCCGAGGCGATGACCGGTCGCGTCGAAGGCGAGCAGCGGCACCAGCACGACAGCAGGCGTGACGGCCGGCGCCGCGGCAGCCGGCTCGGGAATGCCGTAGGCGTTCGCATTGGCGTGCATCGCATCGCCCATCTTCCAGGCGCGGAAGCTCAGCGGCCGTCCGGGCTCGACCGACGGGAGCGCCAAGGCGTGGCCCCGGGCCGAGAGCGCCGCCATCAAGCCCCGCGGATCGGCCTCGTCCCGGAACGGGAAATAGCCGGCGACGATCGCACCGGGCGCCAGCGCCAGATCGCCGGCATAGCGCGCGACGGCGTCGGCATAGCCGGCGCGAGTAAGCGTGGCGCGATGCGCCCGGGCCCGGGCGCGGAGATCGGCCTTGTTCGACATCGACTGCCCGCTCAAAGGGTCATGGCCCGCGAATGCGGCCACCCAGGTGATCGCAGGGCGCCGGCATCTCCAAGGCGCGATACGATCTCGCGAACCTTTATTCTCAGTGCAGATCCAACTGGGTGGCCCGCATTCGCGGGCCATGACATCGTTATCGTTTCATGCACCACGCAAACAAGCGGACGGAACCGCCATCGCCGTTGGTGTTTGGATCCTCACGGGCCTGCATGTGCAGGTGGGCGCCATATGATCAGGACCACGATCCTGGCCAGGGACAGCTCCCGGTGAGTACCATTAAGGCCCCTGGGCATCGCTAACCTGACGCGCGGGGCAGTATCCGTCCGCCCTTAATATAGGACGTGGGAGGGCCGATTGAAATGGCGGGAGCGGATCAGGCGTGGCCGATCTGCGCCGAGAGCTCTTCCAGCCGTGCCGTCGCGGCCTCGAAGGCGTCGGCGGCGGCGCCTTCGGATTGCGCCAGCTTGCCGCTCACATCCTCATGCGTGCCGCTCAGCGCGCCGAGTTCCTTCTCGCGCAGGTGGAGTTGAGCCGCGACTTCATGATGCTCGTCGGCGATCAGAAGCGCCGCCATCAGCAGCAGGCGCTGGTCGCCGACCTGGCCGACCGAACCCAGCAGCTCCTTCACCTTGTGGTCGACATGCGCCGCGAGGTCGCGCAGATGCGCTTCCTCGCCATCGTCGCAGGCGATGGTGTAGGCACGGCTGTTGACCATGACGTTGACGAGCGGCATGCGTGCCTCCTAGCGGCCGAGGGCGGAGCGGATCTCGGAGATCGCGCCGTCGAGACGGCCTTCGACTTCCTCTGTCGCGCCGGCCAGGGCGCGGTTCTCTTCCTCCAGCTCGGCGATGCGCGCCAGCAGGCGCTCGCGCTCCTCCGTCAGCTCGGCGACCTTGGCACGGGCATCGGCGGCGGCGGCCCGCAGGCCGGGAAGCGCGGCCGCCTGGGTTTCGAGCGCCGTGAGCACGGCATCGAAGCGCTGTACGGCGATATCCAGCCTGCTCATGCGCGCCTCATTTCTCGCGATTCCGTCGGACCCTAGGCCCCTTAGCTGGTGCGGGCAACGCGGAAAAGACGGAAGTTCCGCGGGAGCTGTTTGGACCGTGGAAAATTATCCCCTCGGATGCGGCCGGACGGCGTCATCGCGCGCCCTTGACGGGGTGCGCGCCCGGTCGCTAAGGGCAGTTCCCCGCGCGGAGATAACATCGATGGATTCCAAGATCGCTCCGCCGGAGCAAGCCGAGATCCGCCGCCTCGCCAACGCGATCCGCGGACTTGCGATGGACGCGGTCGAGCAGGCGAAGTCGGGCCATCCCGGCCTGCCGATGGGCATGGCCGACGTGGCCACCGTTCTCTTCGGGCATTTCCTCAAATTCGATCCGGCCGATCCGCACTGGCCGGATCGCGACCGCTTCGTGCTGTCGGCCGGACACGGCTCGATGCTGCTCTACTCGCTGCTCTGGCTGACGGGCTATCCGGGGATCACGCTCGACAACATCAAGCGCTTCCGCCAGATCGACAGTCCCTGCGCCGGACATCCGGAATACGGCCACATCCCCGGCATCGAGACGACCACGGGCCCGCTCGGCCAGGGCATCGCGAATTCGGTGGGCATGGCGCTGGCGGAGCGCATCCTGAACGCGCGGTTCGGCGACGACATGGTCAACCACAAGACCTATGTCATCGCCTCGGACGGCGACCTGATGGAGGGCATCAGCCATGAGGCGATCCATCTTGCGGGGCATCTGAAGCTCAAGAACCTCGTCGTGCTGTGGGACAACAACAACATCACGATCGACGGCGCGCTGTCCCTGTCGGAGACGGGCAACATGATCGAGCGCTTCGAGGCCGCCGGCTGGCAGACCACGGTGTGCGACGGCCATTCCGCGCAGGAGGTCTACCGCGCGCTGCACGACGCGCAGGAATCCGAGAAGCCGGTGCTGATCGCCTGCAAGACGGTCATCGGCTTCGGCTTCCCGACGCGCGCCGGCACCCAGAAGGCGCACAGCGACGCGCCGGGCGCCGAAGAGATCGCGGGCGCGAAGAAGGCGCTCGGCCTGCCGGGCGAAGCCTTCGCGCTGGAAGACGGCGTGCTCGACGACTGGCGCAAGCTTGGCGGCCAGGGCGCCGAAGCACGCGCGGCCTGGCTCAAGCGGGCCGAAGCGAATGCGAAGAAGGAAGATTTCCACGCCGCGATGTCCGGCGCGATCCCGGTGTCGCTGCCGGCGGCGCTGCAGCAACTGAAGCAGACGCTGTCGGAGGAAAAGCCGAACGCCGGCACGCGGCGCACCTCGGAGAAGGTGCTGGAAGTCGTCAACGGTATCCTGCCGACGACGGTCGGCGGCTCGGCGGATCTGACGCCGTCCAACAACACCAAGACCAAGAACATCACCGAGATCAAGCCGGATCATTTCGACGGGCGCTATGTCCATTACGGCATCCGCGAGCACGGCATGGCGGCGGCGATGAACGGCATGGCGCTGCATGGCGGGATCATCCCCTATGGCGGAACGTTCCTTGTGTTCTCCGATTACTGCCGTCCGTCGATCCGACTGGCGTCGCTGATGGGCATCCGTGTGGTGTTCGTGATGACCCACGATTCCATCGGCGTCGGCGAAGACGGCCCGACGCACCAGCCGGTCGAGCACCTGGCGGCGTTGCGCGCCATCCCGCATCTCAACGTCATCCGCCCCGCCGACGCGGTCGAGACGGTGGAGGCCTGGGAGCTGGCGCTGGCGCGGCCGAACGGACCGACCCTGCTCGCCTTCTCGCGCCAGGACGTGCCGACGCTGCGCACCGAACACATCGAGACCAACATGACCGCCAAGGGCGCGTATGAGATCGCCGGTGCGGCCGACGCGAAGGTGACCTTCATCGCGACGGGCTCGGAGGTGAGCCTCGCCATGCAGGCGCGCGAATTGCTGAAGGCGGAGGGCATCGCGGCACGCGTCGTCTCGATGCCGTGCTGGAGCCTGTTCGACGAACAGCCTGCGGCGTACCGTACGCAGGTGCTGGGGCCGGGCACGGTGCAGGTCGCGATCGAGGCCGGCGTCCGCCAGGGCTGGGGCCGCTTTACCGGGGTGCATGGCCGTTTTGTCGGAATGCATGGCTTCGGCGCCAGCGGACCCTATAAAGATGTGTACAAGCATTTCGGCATCACGCCCGAGGCCGCCGCGGATGCGGCCAAAGAGGCGTTGAAGGCGAAGGGTTGATTTCAGGTTTCACCTCCCCGCCGCGCGGGGAGGTCGAAACGCCGAAGGCGTTTCGGGTGGGGCCGTCGCGCATGGCTGCCCCACCCGAAAAACCTTCGCGCTCGCGCGCGAAGCTTTTTCGACCTCCCCCGGTGGGGGAGGTGAATTCTTGGAGGTAATGCAAATGGCAGTTCGCGTCGCAATCAACGGTTTCGGCCGCATCGGGCGGCTGGTGCTGCGCGCCATCGTGGAGAGCGGGCGGCGCGACATCGAAGTCGTGGCGGTCAACGATCTGGGGCCGGTCGAGACCAATGCGCATCTGCTGCGCTACGACTCGGTGCACGGCCGCTTCCCGGCGAGCGTGACGGTCGACGGCGATCACATCATCGCCGCGGGCCACAAGATCAAGGTGACCGCGATCCGCAGCCCGGCCGAGCTGCCGCACAAGGCGCTGGATGTCGACATCGCGCTGGAATGCACCGGCCTGTTCACCGCCAGGGACAAGGCAGCGGCGCATCTGGAGGCCGGCGCCAAGCGCGTGCTGATCTCCGCCCCGGGCGACGGCGTGGATCTCACGGTGGTCTATGGCGTGAACCACGACAAGCTGACCAAGGAACACCTGATCGTCTCCAACGCATCGTGCACGACGAACTGCCTGGTGCCGGTGGCCAAGGTGCTGCATGACGCGGTCGGCATCGAGAAAGGCATGATGACGACGGTGCATTCCTACACCGGCGACCAGCCGACGCTCGACACGATGCACAAGGACCTCTATCGCGGCCGCGCCGCGGCGCTGTCGATGATCCCGACCTCCACCGGCGCGGCGAAGGCCGTCGGACTGGTGCTGCCGGAGCTCAAGGGACGGCTCGACGGCGTGTCGGTGCGCGTGCCCACGCCGAACGTCTCGCTGGTCGACCTGAAATTCATCGCCAAGCGCGCGACCACGGTCGAGGAGATCAACAGCGCGATCAAGGCCGCCGCGGCCGGGCCGCTCAAGGGCATCCTCGACATCGTCGAGGCGCCGCTGGTCTCGAGCGACTTCAACCACAACCCGGCCTCGTCGTCCTTCGCGCTGGACCAGACCAAGGTGATGGACGGCGACTTCGTCAGCGTGATGAGCTGGTACGACAACGAATGGGGCTTCTCCAACCGCATGGCGGACACGGCCGTCGCGATGGGCAAGCTGATTTAATGGCCTTTCGGACGCTCGACGATCTCGCGGTTCGCGGCAAGCGCGTGCTGGTGCGCGCCGATCTCAACGTGCCGATGAAGGATGGCGCCGTCACCGATGCAGTCCGCATCGCGCGCCAGGCGCCGACGATCCGCGAGCTGGCGTCCAAGGGCGCGCGCGTGGTCGTGCTGTCGCATTTCGACCGGCCCAAGGGCAAGGTCGTACCGTCGATGTCGCTGCGTCCCGTCGCGGCGGCGCTGGCGAAGGCCTTGGGCAAGCCGGTCGCCTTCTCGGACGACTGCGTCGGCACCGTGGCGCAGGCCGCCGTGGAAAAGCTCGCGGACGGCGACGTCCTGCTGCTCGAGAACACGCGCTTCCATGCGGGCGAGGAGGCCAACGATCCCGCCTTCGCCAGACAGGTCGCGGCGCTGGGCGAGATCTACGTCAACGACGCGTTTTCGGCGGCGCATCGCGCGCATGCCACGACGGAAGGCCTCGCGCATCTGCTGCCCAATGCGGCGGGACGCTCGATGGAAGCGGAGCTCAGGCATCTCGACAAGGCGCTGGGCGATCCCGAGCGGCCGGTGATGGCGGTGATCGGCGGCGCCAAGGTCTCGACCAAGATCGCGCTGCTGGAGAACCTGGTGAAGCGGGTCGAGACTTTGGTGATCGGCGGCGCCATGGCGAACACCTTCCTCGCCGCCGAGGGCATCGAGGTCGGCAAGTCGCTGGTCGAGCGCGACCATCTGGAGACCGCCCGCCGGGTCGTGCATCTGGCGACGGAGAGCGGCGCGGCGATCCTGCTGCCCGTCGACGCCGTGGTGGCGAAAGAGTTCAAGAGCCATGCGGCGCACCGCACGGTCGATGTCGGTGCCGTCGGGGCGGACGAGATGATCCTCGACGTCGGCGCCAAGAGCATTGAGGCGTTCGGGCGGCGGCTGCTAAATACCCGGACGCTGGTGTGGAACGGACCGTTCGGCGCCTTCGAGACCGAGCCGTTCGACGCGGGAACCGTGGCGGCGGCGAAGCTGGTCGCCGCGGCGACGCAGGCGGGGCGGCTGCTCTCGGTGGCGGGCGGCGGCGACACGGTGGCGGCGCTCAATCATGCGGGCGTGGCGGACGCGTTCACTTATGTCTCGACGGCGGGGGGCGCGTTCCTGGAGTGGCTCGAGGGACAGGAATTGCCGGGCGTCGCGGCGCTGACGGCTCGTGGGGAGTGACATGACAATCGATATCGCAGAATTGAACGCCATCGCGCACAAGATGACCGGCAACGGCAAGGGCATCCTGGCGGCGGATGAGAGCACATCCACGATCAAGAAGCGCTTCGACAAAATCGGCGTCGAGAACGTCGAGACGAACCGCCGCGACTATCGCGAACTTCTGTTCCGCACCGACGCGGCGATGAAGAACTATATCGGCGGCGTGATCCTGTTCGACGAGACGATCCGGCAGAAGGCGGCCGACGGCACCTCGCTAGTGTCTCTGATCGCGGCGTCGGGCGCGGTGCCGGGCATCAAGGTCGATGCCGGCGCCAAGCCGATGGCGCTCGATCCCGGCCAGACGGTGACCGAAGGGCTGGACGGCCTGCGCGAGCGGTTCGTGGAGTATCACAAGCTCGGTGCCCGCTTCGCCAAATGGCGCGCGACCTACGACCCGACCAAGGTCTCCTACAACAGCATCAACGCGAACGCCCAGGCGCTGGCCCGCTATGCGGCGCTGGCGCAGGAGAACGGCATCGTGCCGATCGTCGAGCCCGAAGTGCTGATGGACTACGACAACGACATCGACACCTGCGCCGCGGTGACGGAGTGGGTGCTGAAGGACGTGTTCCAGCAGCTCTACTACGCCAACGTCGCGCTCGAAGGCATCGTGCTGAAGCCGAACATGGTCGTGCCGGGCATGAAATCGCCCAAGCAGGTCAGCGTCGAGGAAGTCGCGGACCGCACGGTGCAGGTCCTCAAGCGCTGCGTGCCGACCGCGGTGCCGGGCGTCGCGTTCCTCTCGGGCGGCCAGTCCGACGAGGATGCCACCGCGCATCTGTCGGCGATGAACGCGCGCCACGACCTGCCCTGGTCGCTGACCTTCTCCTACGGCCGCGCCCTGCAGGCGGCGCCGCAGAAGGCCTGGAGCGGCAAGACGGAGAATGTCGCCGCGGCCCAGGCGGCCTTCCTGCACCGCGCGCACATGAACTCCCTCGCCGCGCTCGGCAAGTGGAGCAAGGACGCAGAGAAGAAGGCGGCGTGAGCGACTGCCGCCTCTATCTGATCACGCCGCCCGCGCTTGAGGCGACGCGCTTTGCGGAGACGCTCAGGCGGACGCTCGGTGCCGGCGATGTCGCGTCGCTGCAGCTGCGGCTGAAAGACGTTTCCGACGACGCGATCCGGCGCGCCGTCGAGATCCTGATGCCGATCGTGCAGCGCGCCGACGTCGCGTTCATCCTCAACGACCGGCCCGACCTCGCGCGCGAGATGCGCTGCGACGGGGTGCATGTAGGGCAGGAGGATGCGTCCTATGGCGAGGCGCGGCTGATCGTCGGCAAGGATGCCGTCGTCGGCGTCACCTGCCACGACTCGCGGCATCTCGCGATGGAAGCGGCCGAGGCCGGGGCGGACTATGTCGCGTTCGGCGCCTTCTTCCCGACTACGACCAAGGAACCCAAGGCGCGGGCTGAGATCGAAACACTGCGCTGGTGGGCGGATTTGATGGTGGTGCCGCAGGTCGCGATCGGCGGGATCACCGTGCAGAACGCGCCGCCGCTGGTCGCGGCGGGGGCGGATTTCCTTGCCGTGTCCTCCGGCGTGTGGGATTACCCGGACGGCCCGGCCGCGGCGGTCGCGGCGTTCAACGCGCTGTTCTAGGCGCCGCGATCTTGGAAGAGGCTTCATGAAGGCGCGCAAGCGCTCCGCCGGGGCGACGGTGGAGATCGACGGGCACCTGCTGTGCTGGACGCTGCTGCGCGAGGCGCAATACACCTCGAGCGACGGCTACAAGGGCATGGCGTTCTCGGTGCGGGCCGAGGGCCGCAAGGTGTTCCGCGAGCTGGTGCTGGAGTTTCCCTTTCCCAAGCGCAAGTACCGTTTCGCGCACCAGGAAAAGGAGCGGATTTCGCCGCAGATCGTCGAGGCCGGCATCCGCCAGGCCATGGCGGCGGGCTGGGACCCGGTGTCGCGCGGCCGGGTGTTCGCCTACCAGGTCGAGGCGGAGGACGGCGCCGCCTCGTGAGGAGGGTGGAAGTGGCGCCGCCGCTCTGCTATCACCCGCGCGCTCTTTCTCAGTTCGAACCGACAAACCGCGCCTAAGGAGGCGTTCCGCGCTCATGGCCAAGATCACCGGCAACGAAATCTCTCCCGGCACGCTGATCGAGTTCGACGGCGGGCTGTGGGTCGCGGTCAAGACGCAGAAGGTCAAGCCCGGCAAGGGCGGCGCCTACAACCAGGTCGAGCTGAAGCACATCATCCAGGGCACCAAGCTCAACCAGCGCTTCCGCTCCGACGAGACGGTCGACGAGATCTATCTCGACAAGAAGGACTTCAACTTCCTCTACGCCACCGGCGACATGCTGACCTTCATGGACATCGAGACCTACGACCAGATCGAGCTGCAGGCCGACTGGGTCGGCGACCAGGCGCAATTCCTCGCGGACGGGATGAAGGTGATGCTGCAGCTCTACGAGGGCAAGCCGATCTCCATCAAGCTGCCGCAGCAGGTGACGCTCGAAGTCGTCGAGGCCGATCCGGTGCTGCGCGGCGGCACGGCGGCACCGTCCTACAAGGGCGCCAAGCTCGAGAACGGGATGGCGATCCAGGTGCCGCCCTTCGTCGAGGCGGGCACGAAGATCGTGGTCTCGACCGAAGACGGCTCCTACGTCCGGCGGGCGGAGTAATGCCCTATCTCTCCCCGGCCCTGAATGTGATGATCGCCGCGGCCCGCAAGGCGGGACGGCGGCTGATCCGCGATTTCGGCGAGATCGAGAACCTCCAGGTCTCGATGAAGGGCCCGGCGGATTTCGTCTCGACCGCCGACAAACGGACCGAGAACCAGCTCGTCGAGGAATTGCAGAAAGCGCGGCAGGGCTATTGCTTCCTCACCGAGGAGGCGGGCGCGATCGACGGGCCGGACAAGAGCCATCGCTTCATCATCGATCCGATCGACGGCACGACGAACTTCCTGCACGGCATCCCGCATTTCGCGATCTCCATCGGATTGGAGCGCGACGGGCAATTGGTGTCGGGGGTGATCTACAACCCGGTGACCGACGAGATGTATGTCGCGGAGAAGGGCGGCGGCGCCTATCTCAACGACAAGCGCTTGCGCGTTGCGGCGCGCAAGAAGCTCAACGAGGTGGTGCTGGCGACCGGCATCCCGTTCCTCGGGCGTCCGGGACACGAGCTGTTCAGCGCCGAGCTGGGCGCGGCGATGGGCGCGGTGGCCGGCGTGCGGCGCTTCGGCGCGGCGAGCCTGGACCTCGCCTATGTCGCGGCCGGTCGATTCGACGGCTATTGGGAGCGCGGGCTGAATTCCTGGGACGTGGCGGCGGGGATCCTGCTGGTGCGCGAGGCCGGCGGCGTGGTCACCGACCTTGGCGGCGGCGCGGACGCGCTGCATGGCGGCACCATCCTGGCGACCAACGAGCACCTGCATCAGCCGGTCCTGAAGCTTTTGAAAGACGCGGGCAAGGCGGCCAAGAGTTGAGACGCATGGGCTGGCCCAGTATGGTCGCCCGCATGATCGGGCTGAAGCGGCACATGAAGCAGATTTGCGCGGCGGCGACGTTCCTCCTGCTGCTCGGCGCCACGCCGGCGCTGGCGCAGGTGTATCCGGGCGAAGAGGTGACCGTGAACCCCGGCGCGATCGGCGGCAGCGGCTACCTGCTCTATCCCGGCGGCAAGTATGGCCGGCATGTGCCGCATCTGCTGCAACCCGGCGAGCGCGCGGGCGGCGTCATCCACCTGCACCTGCCGGTGAAGCATCGCCGGGTCGCGCGGCGCGTGAAGGCGCCGGCGGCGATCGCCGCGACAACGGCCCCTGCAACGCCGGACACGCTCGAAATGTCGCCGGACATGACGCCCGCGACGCCGACGGCGCCGCCTCCCAGGCGGGTTGCCGCTACGGCGCCTCCCAAGCCCGCCAGGCGCGCCGCGCCGCCTGCCCCCGAACCGGCGGCGACGCCCGCGCCGACGGCGGGTCCCGAAGCGCTGCCGGAAGACAGCGCCGCCCGGCTGTTCTCGCCCAACGATCCGACGGTCACCGCGCCGAAGCCGGCGCCCATCCGCCGCGCCAGCGCGCCGCCGCCGGCTCCCACGCCCCGGCGCATCGCCAGCGCGGCGCCGGCGCCGGCCAACACCTCGCCGCCGGCGGGCGTCCAGGCGGGCCTGCGCAGGCAGAGCGTCATCCCCTTCGCGGCCGGCGCCAGCAGCCCGGCGATGGCGGACGTGAACGCGATCCACGCGCTTGCGACGACGCTGAACCAGGCACTGGCGGGCGGCGCCTCGAAGGTGCAGCTCGAAGCCTATGCCGGGCCGCGGGGCGACAAGTCGCCCGATTCGCGCCGCCTCTCGATCAAGCGGGCGCTGGTGATCCGCGAATTGCTGATCGAGGACGGCGTGCCGTCGGAGAAGATCGACGTGCGTGCCATGGCCGGCGCCGACGACGGTGGACCGGCCGACCGCGTCGACGTGTTCGTCCGGGCCTAAGGCGCCGGCGGGTTCGCCTCCGGCGTCATCTGCACCTCGCGCGCCTCGGGACCGAAGGCGGTCAGCGCCGCGATCACCACCGCTGCACAGACCGCGACGCCGAACAGCGCCAGCGAGTAATTCTCGCCCCGCGCGGTCGCGATCTTGGTCTGCAGCACCAGATTGTACGAAGCGATGAAATTGCCGAGCTGATAGACCGTGCCGGGGAAGGTGCCGCGGGCCGCGGCGGGCGACAATTCGTTGAGATGCGCCGGGATCACGCCCCAGGCGCCCTGCACGAAGAACTGCATCAGGAAGGCGCCGAAGGCCAGCATCGCCGCGGTCTGCGCGTAAGCCCAGAGCCAGGCGACCGGAATGGCGAGCAGAGCCGCGACCACGATGGTGCCGCGGCGCCCGAAGGACTGACTCCAGATGCCGAAGGTCCAGCCGCCGAGGATCGCGCCGATATTGTAGAGGATCGCGATATTGCCGGTCGTGTGGGTGTCGAATTTGTGCTGCACCTGCAGGAAGGTCGGATAGGCGTCCTGGGTGCCGTGGCTGAAGAAGTTGAACGCCGTCATCAGCACGATGGCGTAGAGCGCCAGCTGCCAATGGGTCTTGAGGACGCCGAGGACCGTGCCGGTCCGCGCCTGCTCACGCGACCAGCCGGGCGATTCGGGCACGTTGCGGCGGATGTAGAGGATCAGCAGCGCCGGGACGATCCCGACCATGAACATGCCGCGCCAATGCAGGACGTCGTAGAAATTGCGGTAGACGATGGCGGCCAGCAGATAGCCGGTGGGATAGCCCGACTGCAGCAGGCCCGAGACGAAGCCGCGGGCCTGCGGATTGACCGTCTCCATGGTGAGCGAGGCGCCGGTGCCCCATTCGCCGCCCATCGCGATGCCGAACAGGGCGCGGATGACGAGGAAGACGACCAGGTTCGGCGAGAACGCGGTCGCGAATCCCAGCACCGAGTAGATCGCGACGTCGGCCATCAGCACGGGGCGCCGGCCGAAGCGGTCGGCGAGCCGGCCGAACAGGAAGGCGCCCAGCGGCCGCAGCGCCAGGGTGAGCGCCGTCGCCCAGGCGATGTCTTCCTTGCCGGCGCCGAACTCATGCGCCACGTCCTTGATGACGAAGACCATCAGGAAGAAGTCGAAGGCATCCAGCGTCCAGCCCAGATAGCTCGCCGCCACGACGTGCTTCTGCGTCGAGGTCCAGCCTTTGAATGCACCGGATAGCATGGGTGTTTCCTGGTCGTTGCCGAGGCGCGACGTGCACGGGATCGGATGGCTTGAGGCACAGTGTCGCCAACCGCGGGGCGCGCCGCAACCCGTCAGTTCGTCGGCGCGCCGGCCGCATCGGCGAGGCGGTCGATCTTCCGCAGGGGCGGGAAGAAACCCATCCAGGCGGCGACGACAGCCAGCGTGCCCAGGCCGCCGATCACCACCGCGGGAACGGTGCCGAACCAGCCGGCGGTGATGCCGGATTCGAACTCGCCAAGCTCGTTGGAGGCGCCGATGAACAGCATGTTCACCGCACTGACCCGGCCGCGCATCTCGTCCGGCGTCGCATACTGGACGAGCGCCGAGCGGATGAAGACGCTGATCATGTCGGAGGCGCCGAGGACGAACAGCGCGGCCAGCGAAACATAGAAGCTGTGCGACAAGCCGAACACGATGGTGGCGAGGCCGAACACCGCCACCGCACCGAACATGATGATGCCGGTGCGCCGCTGGATCGGCCAGCGCGCGAGGCTGAACGCCATCGCCGCCGCGCCGACCGCCGGACCGCTGCGCAGCACGCCGAGCCCGATGGGCCCGGTCCGCAGGATGTCGCTCGCGAAGACCGGCAGGAGCGCCGTCGCCCCGCCGAGCAGCACGGCGAAAAGATCCAGCGAGATGGCGCCGAGCACGACCGGGCGATGCCGCACGAAGCGCACCCCCTCGGCGACACGCTCCAGGCGCGACGCGCCGGTGTCGACATGCGCGGGCCGCCGTCGGCCGCCGAGCGACGCGGTGAGCGCCGAGGCGCAGAACATCAGCGCGACGCACAGGCCATAGGTCACGTGCGGCCCGAGCGCATAGAGAAACCCGCCCAAGGCCGGACCGGCGATCACCGCCGTGGTGAATACGGAGGAGCTGAGCGCGATGGATCGCGGCAGCTTGTCGGGCGGCACGAGGAAGGGCAGCAGCGACTGCGACGAAGGCCCGTAGAAGCCCCGCGCCGCGCCGAACAGCACGAGGACGCCGTAATAGGGCCACGCCGTATGCGGCGCGAGGAAGGAGAGCAGAAGAAAGAGGCCGCTGCACAGCGCCTGGACGGCCTGGGTGATGCTCAGGATGCGGCGCTGGTCGAGGCGGTCGGAGATGTCGCCTGCCGGCAGGGTGAGCAGAAACATCGGCGCGAACTGGCAGAGTCCGACGAGGCCCAGCGCGAAGGTCGATTTGGTGATGCTGTAGATCTGCCAGCCGATCGCCACCGACTGCACCTGCATCGCGACGGTCGCGACGAAGCGGGAGGAGGCGAAGGCGTAGAAATCGCGGTCGCGATAGACCGGCGGCGGGGCGGCGTCCGTCATGAGTGTCTCAAGGAGCGCGATTGGCCGCAGCGCGTCAAGCGCCGGCAGCCCGCCGCTGCCATTCGTCGCGCGTGATGCTCCAGATGTCGACCGGATGGTCCTTGCCGGAGATGCGCAGCTGCCGGAATTCCCCCTTGCTCTCGCCGATGCGGCGGGCGACGGCCTGGGATGCGACATTGTCGGGATCAATGCAGGAGATCATGCGCGCGACCGGCTGGGTCAGGAATGCATAGGAGAGCGCCGCGGCCGCCGCCTCGCTGGCATAGCCCTGCCCCCAATAGGGCCGCCCGAGCGTCCAGCCGACTTCGAGACCCGGCCAGCCTTCGGGATTGATCAGGCCAACCCGGCCGACCAGCACGCCGTCCGCCTTGCGCGTCACCGCCCAGCTGCCATAGCCGCGCAGGTGCCAATGCCCGATGGCGCCGGCGAGGCTGCGCCAGGCATCGCCGCGTTCCATCGCGCCGCCGAGGAATTTCATCGTTTCCGGATCGGCGTGGAACCGCGCCAGCGCCTCGAAATCGTCCCGACGCCATTCGCGCAGGATCAGCCGTCCGGTCTCGAGGCAAGGGATCATCGGTTCATCCTCCATTCATCGCAGTCGCATTCTTCGCGGGCGCAGGGGACTGCGACAGTTCGGGACAAAGATCGCGAAAACGAAACGATGTTGCCAGCGTTTCATGCTTGAGAAAACCGCGGGACAGCCCCGATATCTCGTTTGGGCCTGGACTGGGCTCTGATTTCAAGGAGACGACCATGACGATCAGATCGACGAAATTGGCGGGCGCGCTGTTCGCGGCGCTCACCCTCGCGGCGCCGCTGGCGCTGCCCGTGCCGGCAGCGGCCGCACCGCATGGCGGCGGCATGATGATGGGGGGACATCAGGATGCCTTCCACGACCACAATCGCCGCCCGCCGCAGCGCAGCGAACGCCGGCCGCCCCAGCCGCATGGCCATTACAAGTGGCGCACCGGCTCGTGGAAGTGGAACCACGACCACTGGGACTGGGCGCCGGGCATCTGGATCCGCTTCTGAAGCGCACGCCGTTCAACAAGAACTCCGCGGTGGCGACACCGCGGAGTTTTTCTTTGCCGCTATTGCAGATGGATGGCGATCGCGTTCGTACCGGGGCGCAATTCGAACCTGGTGGCCTCGAACGGCGGCTCGCTGAAGGTCGGACGCGCGTCGTTGGAGAAGCCGTATTTCTCGAGCGGCAGGCCGATCCAGCTCATGTCGAACTGGCCGTTGCGGTTGAAATCCTGGAACAGCTTCACGGCATAGATCCCCGGCTTGACGCCGGCGAGCGTCACGACGGTCTCGCCAGGATGGGCCGGGACGACGGCATCGGCGACGGGGTCGGCATTGTCGAGCGCATAGGTCTGGCTGTTGTAGAGCGCCACACGGACATCGCCGCCGCGCGGCGAGACCTTGAGGACATGGATCGTCAACATGGCGAGCGGCGATACGCTCTTCGGCCCGGTCGCGTTGCCGCCGGCAGCGGAGCCGGGATGGGGCAGCAGGATGAGCGCGAACAGGCCGGCGCAAAGCGTGCGGCGAGTCCAGCTGACCTTGTCCGACGGAAACATCCGCTTTGCCACTTCGAAGAGGACACAAAACGTCATGGCCGGCTTGCGGCCGGCCATGAGGATACGGCACGGATCGGCCCAGGCGTAGACCGATCGCCACGATGCTTAACGCGTCAGGCGAGCCGGGGGTCCAGTTTCTTGCAGGCGTCGATCAGCCCCTTCACGGATTCGGCCGACTTGGCGAGCTGGTCCTTTTCGGGGCCGGTCAGTTCCAGCTCCACCAGGCGCTCGATCCCCTTCTCGCCGATCACGGCCGGGACGCCGACATAGAGGTCCTTGATGCCATAGGGGCCGTTGACATAGGCGGCGCAGGGCAGGACGCGCTTCTTGTCCTTCAGATAGCTCTCCGCCATCGCGATCGCCGAGGTGGCGGGCGCGTAATAGGCCGAGCCGGTCTTGAGCAGGCCGACGATCTCGGCGCCGCCGTCGCGGGTGCGCTGGGTGATGGCGTCGAGACGCTCCTGGCTGATCCAGCCCATCTTCACGAGCTCGGGCAGCGAAATGCCCGCGACGGTCGAGAAGCGCGGCATCGGCACCATCGTGTCGCCATGGCCGCCCAGCACGAAGGCCGAGACGTCCTCGACCGAGACATTCATCTCCTCGGCGAGGAAGTGGCGGAAGCGGGCGCTGTCGAGCACGCCGGCCATGCCGACGACCATGGTGTGCGGCAGGCCGGAGAACTGGCGCAACGCCCAGACCATGGCGTCGAGCGGATTGGTGATGCAGACCACGAAGGCGTTCGGTGCGTTGGTCTTGATGCCTTCGCCGACCGCGGCCATGACCTTGAGGTTGATCCCGAGCAGGTCGTCGCGGCTCATGCCCGGCTTGCGCGGCACGCCCGCGGTGACGATCACCACGTCGGCGCCCTTGATGTCGGCATAATCATTGGTGCCCTTGAGCCGGGCATCGAAACCTTCGACCGGACCGGACTGCGCGAGGTCGAGCGCCTTGCCCTGCGGCAGACCTTCCATGATGTCGAACAGGACGACGTCGCCGAGCTCCTTCAGGCCCACGAGATGGGCGAGCGTGCCGCCGATTTGTCCGCCGCCGATGAGCGCGATTTTCTTGCGGGCCATGATGAAGCGTCCTTTCCGGGGGATTTGCCGGGCCGGTAAGTAGCGCGCGGCGGGAGCGGGGGCAAGGAAGCAAAACGGCGCGCGCCATCACGGAATTTAAGCGGGTATTTCGGGCCTTTTCGCGCCACCCCAGCCCTTGAACAGCGCCTGGCCGGGACGTTCGATCACGCGCCAGGTGAAGGCCGCGAGCGCCACCACCGCCGCCAGATAGGCGAGCATCGCCAGATTGTTCGCCGCTTCGCTGCCCATGTCGATGACGAGCCCGCCGCCGTGATGCACGACCCAATCCCGGTGCAGGCGCGCGTCCAAAACGCTGAGGCCGGAGAACAGCAGCGCCAGCACCAGTGTGTGGACCATGTAGATCGAATAGGACCAGCGGCCCAGCGCGGCGGCCGGCCGAGTGGTCAGCGCGGCCGACAGCACGCCGCCCTCCGCCGCGAAGACCAGGACGGCCAGCGCGAAGAGCGGCGGGGCGAGGTAGACGACGGCGCCGTTGCGGCCCTCGAAGGTGATGAAGGCGACCACGAGGGCGACGACCGCGAATTCCGCCAGACTGCCGCGAAGACGGCCAAGCCAGCCGCGCCGCCACACTTCATAGGCGAGCACGCCAGTGAAGAAGCCGAACAGGCAGCGCCACTCGCCCCAGCGCACCGTCTCTTCCATGCCGAGCGGCGAATAGCGCGCCAGCACGCCCGCGCCCAGGAGCGCCGCCGCGGCGGCCAGGACGACGCGCAGGCCGCGCGACGGCGCGACGGCGCAGATCAAGGCGAACACCAGATAGGTGTAGAATTCGGTGCTGATCGACCAGGACGGGCCGTTCCAGGTCAGGGCGTCGTGCAGACCCAGCGCCTGCACCAGCGCGAGGTTGGTGAAGATCGCGAACACCGAATTGGGGCCGGTGAAGGCCGGCCGCGCCGCGACGCCGTGGAGATGGTGCATCATCGCCAAACGCACGCATTCGAGCCCGATCAGGGCCAGCAGCACGGCGGCGTGCAGCGGCCACAGGCGCCCGAAGCGGCGAAGCACGAACGATCTTATGCCGGCAGCGTCGCGGAGCTTGTCGCCATAAGTATGGGCCAGCACGAAGCCCGAGAGCACGAAGAAGAAGTCGACGAACAGCCATGCTTCGCGAACCAGCGGCTGCCAGAACAGAAAGCACCACAATTCCAGATGATGCAGCGCGACGACAAGAGCGCAGATCCCGCGCCAACCGTCCAAGGCGCGGAACCGCGCCGTCGCATGTGCTGCCCCCGACATGGCGGCAACGCTACTCCACAATCACCCGCACGAAAACCGCGGCACCATGCGGCGCTCCGCCATAGCTGGGAAGGTCCGACGGCACGATGTCGAAACTGTAGAGGCCGCCGAGACCCAGCTTCCAATGCTCGGCGATCCGCCAATCATGGATCGCCCCCAGCGTCACCTCGCCCGCGGTCTTCAGGCCAGGGCTGGCGAACAGTTCCTCGCTGTCGATCGATTCGGCGCGGGCGAAGACCGTCCAGGCGTCCGCCGGCTTGTATTCGGCTTCGGCGAGGAAACCGTTCTCGCCGATACCGCCCGTGAGCTGCTTGCGGCCGAACGCCAATGTGGCGGCGACCGAGCCGTCCCCGCCCAGCGGCAGGAAATAGGAGGCGCTGGCGGTATAGCGGGTCTCGTTGACGGTGGGTTCGAGCTGTTCGGGACTCTTCAGGAAGCCCCAGGACGCTTGCAGCGACCAGTTGGGATCGGGATTCCAGCTGAGCCGCACCGAGGTGCTGTCGAACCGGGCGGAATCGAAGTCGAAGCGGAACTGGTCCGGCTCGCGGCCGGTGAATTGCGACACTTCGAGCTTCCAGGCATCGCGCACCAAACCGGCAGTCACGACGCCGAAGGTGATGTGGGTGGAGTCAAGCCAATGATGCGCGATCGGCGCCAGCGGGATGTCTTCGCCCGACGCGCGATGCATGAAGGCGGTCGGGCCCAGCGCCGGCTCGCCCGGATAGCCGACATAGAGGAAGGCGCTGCTGTCGTCGGCGAGCCGGTGGCTATAGGAGGCCGAGAGCTCCATCAGCAGATCGTGCGGATGCTGGCGGTCGACCAGCGGCGTCGTACCGTCGGCGGTCTCGCCGCTGGCGAGCAGGAGCGGATAGCCGCTGCGCCCCATCAGCGGATCCGGGCTCAGCATGGCGCGCAGGTCGAGCGTGTCGCCATTGGCAAAATCGCGCCGCGCCATGCCCATCACCATGCCGGCGAAGAAGGTCTTGTCGTCGCCCCGCGGGCCGCTCTGGCTGTCATAGACGGCGGCAAGGCTGGCATGCAGCATGAACATCCAGTTGCCGTCCATGACATGGATGCCGCCATGCGGCGCGGCATCGGGCTGCCAGCTCGTGCCGGAGGCGTCGCGCGACATCGGATAGGGGCCCAGCAGGCCCGTGGTCGCCATCGCCGGCATGTCCATGCCCGGCATCCCGCTCATGCCCGGCATGTCGCCCATGCCCGATTGATCCTGCGCAATCGCCGCAGCCGGTATCAGGGTGAACATCAGGCCGAGGACAACGCGACGCATCGAACGCTCCTTCACGCTTTAGCCGGCTTGCGCCGGAACGGGCGCACCTATAATATACCCCTATGGGGTATGCAAGATGACGAAGAAGAAGACGGCGAAACACGATCCGCACTTGGCGCCGCAGCTGGCCGCGCGCCTCGCCCGGATCGAAGGACAGGTGCGCGGAATCGCGCGCATGGTGGAAGAGGACCGCTATTGCATCGATATCCTCACGCAGATGCAGGCGATCAAGGCCGCGCTGAAGCGGGTCGAGGAGGAGATCCTGAAAAACCATGCGTCGCATTGCGTCGCGGCGGCGATCGCCAGCGGCGACGCCGAGGACCAGACCGAGAAATTCAACGAATTGGTGGAGCTGTTCAGCCGCTATGGAAGATGACACCCCGGTCGTGCGCGACCCGGTCTGCGGCATGACCGTCGATCCGGCGACCGCCAAGCATAGCGTCGTATGGAACGGCGAGACCCACTACTTCTGCAGCGCCGCCTGTCGCGCCAAGTTCGAGGCGGCGCCCGACGTCTATGTCCGTAAGACGCCGGCGGCGGCGCACGCATCTTCGCCCGCCGCGTCGGAGGCGATCTATACCTGCCCGATGCATCCGCAGATCCGCCACAAGGGACCGGGGCATTGCCCGATCTGCGGCATGGCGCTGGAGCCGCTGGTCGTGACGGCGCAAAGCGGACCCGATCCCGAGTTGCGCGACATGACGCGGCGTTTCTGGATCGCGCTGGCATTGGCGTTGCCGGTGTTCCTGCTCGAAATGGGCGGTCATCTGTTCGGCATGCCCGATGCCCGGGCCGCGCGCCTCTCCACCTGGATCCAGTTCGCGCTGAGCACGCCCGTGGTGTTGTGGGCGGGATGGCCGTTCTTCCTGCGCGGCTGGCAATCGTTGGCGAACCGTTCGCTCAACATGTTCACCCTGATCGCGCTGGGGATCGGGGCGGCATACGGCTATAGCGTGGTCGCGACGCTGGCACCGCAGATCTTCCCGCCCGCGCTCAAGATGGACGGCATGGTGCCGGCCTATTTCGAGGCGGCTGCGGTCATCACCGTGCTGGTGCTGCTCGGCCAGGTGCTGGAGCTGCGAGCCCGCGCAGGGACCAGCGGTGCGATCCGCGCCCTGCTCCACCTCGCACCGCCGCGTGCCCGGCGTCTCGCGGCGGATGGCAGCGAGCAGGATGTTGCGCTCGAAGAGGTACAGGTCGGCGACCGGTTGCGCGTGCGGCCGGGCGAGCGCGTGCCGGTGGACGGCGCGGTGCTGGAAGGCGCCAGCGCGGTCGATGAGTCCATGGTGACCGGCGAGTCCCTGCCGGTGGAGAAGACCGCCGGGGCCAAGTTGATCGGCGGCACGGTCAATGGCGGTGGAGCCCTCGTGATGCGGGCCGAGAAGATCGGCGCCGACACGGTGCTGGCACGCATCGTGGCGATGGTCTCGGAGGCGCAACGCAGCCGCGCGCCGATCCAGCGCCTCGCGGACCAGGTCTCGGCGTGGTTCGTGCCGGCGGTGATCGCCGTGGCGGTCGTCGCGTTCTCGGCCTGGTTTTTCGCAGGCCCCGCGCCCGCGCTGTCGAACGCCATCGTGGCCGCGGTGTCGGTGGTCATCATCGCCTGCCCCTGCGCGCTGGGCCTCGCGACGCCGATGTCGATCATGGTCGGCGTCGGCAAGGGCGCGGGCGCCGGCGTGCTGATCAAGGACGCGCAGGCGCTGGAGCGTTTCGAGAAGGTCGACACGCTGGTGGTCGACAAGACCGGGACGCTGACCGAAGGACGGCCGCGCGTCATCGCCGTCGTGGCGGCGGAAGGCTTCGACGACGGCGAGGTGCTGGCGCTGGCCGCGGCGCTGGAGCGATCGAGCGAGCATCCGCTGGGCACCGCGATCGTGGCGGCGGCGGACGCGCGCGGCGCGGCGCGGTTCGATGCGGAGGATTTCCAATCGGTCGCCGGCAAGGGGATCGGCGGAGTCGTCGGCGGACGCCGCGTGCTGGTCGGGACGGCACAGCTCTTGACGGATGCGGGCGTCGACAGCGGGCCGCTCGCGGCACGCGCGGAGGCTCTTCGGCAGGACGGCGCGACCGCGATGTTCGTGGGTGTCGACGGCAAGGCCGCGGCGGTGCTCGCCATCGCCGATCCGATCAAGGCGACGACGCCGGCGGCGCTGGCGCAGCTTCGCGCGGACGGCATCCGCATCGTGATGCTCACCGGCGACAATCCGACGACGGCGCAGGCGGTGGCGGCGAAACTCGGCATCGCGGAGGTGGAGGCCGGCATATTGCCGGACGGCAAGAATGCCGTGGTGCGGCGGTTGCGGGCCGAAGGCCGTGTGGTGGCGATGGCCGGCGACGGGGTAAACGATGCGCCGGCTTTGGCGGCGGCCGATATCGGCGTCGCGATGGGCACCGGTACCGATGTGGCGATGGAAAGCGCCGGCGTCACGCTGGTGAAGGGCGACCTCGCGGGCATCGCGCGGGCCCGCAAGCTGAGCCGCGCGACGATGCGCAACATCCGGCAGAACCTGGTCCTGGCGTTCATCTATAATGTGATCGGGATTCCGATCGCGGCGGGCGCCCTGTATCCGGTGTTCGGGCTGCTGCTCAGCCCGGTGATCGCGGCGGCGGCGATGAGCCTGAGTTCGGTCTCGGTGATCGGCAATGCGCTGCGCCTGCGCTGGCAGACGCTTTGAGGACAAAGAAAAAGCCGGGCGGATGCTTTGGCACCGGCCCGGCTTCGACTTCAAGACGCAGAAAGCGGATTAGATCGCTTCCTTCAGCTCCTTGGCGGCGCGGAAGGCGACCTTCTTGGACGCCTTGATCTTGATCGCCTCGCCCGTCGCCGGGTTGCGGCCCATGCGGGCGGCGCGCTTGCGCACCACGAGGATGCCCAGACCGTTGAGACGGATGCGGGCGCCCTTCTTCAGGTGCTTGGTGATCAGACCGATCGTGTCCTCGAGGATCGCGTGCGCGGCCTTGTTGGTCAGCTCATGCTTCTCGGCCAGCGCGGCGCCAAGCTGGCGGGTGCTCACCGTGTCGACCTTGGCCTTGGCGGCCTTCGGGGCGCCAGATCCAGCTACTGCCATTTGTTTTTGCTCCTTGTTGCGAATCAAACGAATGCCCGATTTTACTGCACTTTCGAGACGCAACGCACGCAGTGTCTATGGAAAAGAGCGATAAATCGGGCCTTTTCGGCGATTTGCCGTCCGGCGGATTCGGAGGTTGCGGTAAAGGCCCGGTTTACGGGCGTTTCTTGCGCGCCGCCGGCTTGGCCTTTGCGCGCGCGATACCGTCGGCGATCAGCTTTTCGGCCGCCTTGCGGCCGACCCAATTGCCGATGCGGGTCCATTTGTCGGGCTCGAGGTCCTTGTAGTGCTGGAAGAAGTGCACGATCTGCTTGAGCAGAATCTCCGGCAAGTCCCTGTAGGACCGCACGCCGGTATGGAAGGGGTGCAGGTCGTCGGTCGGCACGGCGATGATCTTCTCATCGGGACCGGCCTGGTCGGTCATGATCAGCGCGCCGACCGGGCGGCAGCGGATCACCGCGCCCGACGCCACCGGCACCGCCGTGATCACCAGCACGTCGAGCGGATCGCCGTCCTCCGACAGGGTCTGCGGCACGAAGCCGTAATTGCCCGGATAGAACATCGCGGTGTGCAGGAAGCGGTCGACGAACAGCGCGCCCGAGGCCTTGTCGATCTCGTATTTCACCGGCGCGCCGCCGGCCGGGATCTCGATCAGGACATTGATGTCGCGCGGGGGGTTGCGGCCGGCGGGAATCTTGCTGAGGTCCATGGGAAGCCCCGTATTTGCCGGCGCGTCGTAACACAATCCGCGCACGTTGACTCGGGCCCCCGCGCGGGTCAGCGTCCCGAAAAACGGGAGGCAGACATGACCAGGGCGGAACCGTTCGTTTCCGGGCTGAAATTCGGCGAAGGCCTGCGTTGGCATCAGGGGCGCTTCTGGTATTCCGACTTCTTCAACCACCGCATATCGAGCGCCGCGCCGGATGGCACGGTGCGGGCGGAGGTGGAATTCGACGACCAGCCCTCGGGGCTCGGCTGGCTGCCGGACGGCCGGCTGCTGTTCGTCGCCATGACCAGCCAGCGCGTGATGCGGCGCGAAGCCGACGGCAGGATCGTGGAGCACGCCGATCTCAAGGGGTTCGCCAAGTTCCACGCCAACGACATGGTGGTGGATGTTCGCGGCAATGCGCTCGTCGGCTGCTTCGGGTTCGATCTCGACGCGTTCGCCGCGGAGCATGGACCGGCGGCGCTGTGGACGCCGCCCGGCCCCCCGACCGCGCCGATCCTGCGCGTGACGCCGGACGGCAAGGCCACCATCGCCTCGCCCGACCAGAAATTCCCCAACGGCATGGCGATCGTCGACGGCGGCAAGACGCTGATCGCGGCGGAGACCTTTCTGCCGGGGCTCACCGCGTTCGACCTGGCGGAAGATGGCACGCTGTCGAACCGGCGGGTCTGGGCTTCGCTGGTGCCGCCTTTCGCGCCGGATGGGATCTGCGCCGACAGCGAAGGCGCGATCTGGTGCGCCAATGCGCTGGCGCCGGAATGCGTGCGGGTCGGCAAGGGGGGCGAGATCCTCGAACGGGTCGAGACCTCGATGAACGCGTTCGCCTGCACGCTGGGTGGCGTGGACGGCCGCAGCCTCGTCATCGCGACGTCGCAGTCGCACGGCGCGGGGAATGTGAGCGGCATGCTGGAGATCGCGCGGGTGAGCATCGCTGCTTAGCCGCGGGCGCCACTGTCATCCCCGCGCGAGCATTGCGAGAGAAAGGGGATGACAAGGGACGCCTAGCAGGCTGTTGAAGAAGTCTTTTGCCGACGGGCGATGAAGGGGATGTCGTCGCCGTTTTGGAGGGAGATTTCGCCTTCGAGGGAGTCGTCGGTTTTGATCTCGGCCCATCCCTCGCCGGAAGCTTCGTCCATTTCGTCGTTTCCTGACCATTCGAACTCGATGGCATCGCTTGCGCAGGCGCCCTGGAAGGAACCGGTGAGGCAATCCAGGGCGAACTCGCCCCCATCCTTATCGAACAGGATGTAGGAGCCCGGCCCGGCCATGTCATATCCCGGCGTCTCGACGACGCGCCATTTGCCCTTCAGCGTCATGCCGGCACCGCCAGGAGTTTGGGCAGGCGGATGAGGTTGTAGGCGGACAAGGCCATGACGAAGGTGGCATTGACACGCGCCAGCCCACGGACCTTGACCTTGGCCAAGCCGGCCGATGCCTTGATCCAACCGAACACCTCTTCGATGCGCTTGCGGCAGACTTGGCTCACGGCATAACCGCAATGGCGCAGCGTCCGGTTGTCGATGGCCGTCTTGCGCGGCTTGCCGGTCTTGCTCAAATGCCCATCGATGGCGACGTGCGGCGTGATCGCGCGCGCCCTAAGCGCCTCGACGAAGGCCTCCACGTCATAGGCCTTGTCGGCGCCTAGCGTGATCCGCCGTCGTCGCCGGGGACGATGGCGATCCACCAGCGTCAGCGCTTGGTCCCGTTCGGCCATGCCGTTGGCTTGGCTCGCCTGGCCTAAGACCGCCAGGCCGTGGCGGTTCTCCATCAGCGCATGCCCCATGTAGCAGAGCTTGGCCGGCTGGCCATCGCCCTTCTTGTAGAGCTTGGCCTCAGGATCGGTCGTGCTCTCATGGGTCTCGTTGGAGCGTTTCTCCTTGTGGAAGCTGCGCTCGGCGTTGCGGCCCGGACCATCCTGGTCGTTGTCGGCGCCGTCCTTCCTGCGGAAGCTCTTGAGCGAAGCCCACGCCTCGATCAGCGTCCCATCCACCGAGAAGTGCTCGCTCGACAGAAGCCGCTTCACTCGAGGCTGAGCCAGGATCGCGTTCAGGAACTTGGCCGCGATGTCACCTTGAAGCAGCCGATCCCGGTTCTTCGAGAACACCGAGTGGTCCCATGCCGGATCATCCACCCCAAGCCCGACGAACCAGCGGAACAGAAGGTCAAACTCTATCCGTTCCATCAGCAGCCGCTCCGAGCGCACACCGTAGAACGCCTGCAACAGCGTCGCCCGCAACAGCTTCTCCGGCGCGATCGAGGGACGGCCAAAGTCCGTGTAGAGCTCGTCGAAGTCCTTCGACAGATCCATCAACGCCGCGTTCGCAATTTCCCGGATCACCCGCAGAGGATGGTCATGGCGAACCCGGGACTCCAAATCCACGTAACTGAACAGCGCCCCGGACCGCTCGTCGCTTCCACGCATCGTCCATCCCTCGGCCGACCCGCCCAAAGGGAATCACGATCCCAAACGCGCCGCCAGAGACTTCTTCAACAGCCTGTTAGGGCTTACGCGTCCGCGGCAAAGTGTATTGCGTTCTCGAGTGGCTGGCCGAACACCGCCAAGTTGCGAGGCGGCTGCGTTGAGGACGGCACGCACCCGTCCTGTTCGAATGGCACTTCGATGCCACGATAAGGGACCGCATGAAATAGTCGGATGGTGGCATCCAGAGGCCGCTCTCGCGGGGAATCAACGCGGCACGGTCAGGCGGAACCGATCCCGACACGAATCCCCCTATCGGCAAGCGAAGCCATGATGGCGGCCGCACAGCGCTGAACTTCGGTCTCGCGAGATTCGCGTCGGAACCACTGTGCGAAAGTCCGATAGGGTTTGACGAAGATACTCCAACCAATCGCTTGTCCAGAAAATCCTTCACCTGCACCGCACGTGCTTCTGCATCCGACCATGACTTCCGCATTGTTCAGTGACGAGTCGACGAACCAACCCCAGTCCTCTTCTTGCGGATAGCAGGTCGAAAATCCAGCATCTGCGAGGCGCTGAGATAGCCAAAACGCGAGCTCAAAGCCGTAGACTCCAGGATTGACCTGGCTGTCCTCAGGCAGCGTTGGAAGAAACGCATCCGACTTGAACCTTATCTCCCACAAAATTTTCATCGACGTCTCAGCACGATGGCGCCTATGCCTTCACTTCCATCTTGATCGGGCCTTCCGCCCGGCCGTGGATGAACTGGTCGACATAGGGATTGCCGCTGTTGTCGATGTCCTTCACCGGGCCGTGCCAGATGATCTTGCCCTTGTAGAGCATCGCGATGCGGTCGGCGATCTTGCGGGCGCTGACCATGTCGTGGGTGATCGACAGCGTCGTGGCGCCGACGTCGCGCACCGTGTCGACGATCAGCTCGTTGATCACGTCGGCCATGATCGGGTCGAGGCCGGTGGTCGGCTCGTCGAAGAAGATGATCTCCGGATCCGCCGCGATGGCGCGGGCGAGGCCGACGCGCTTCTGCATGCCGCCGGACAGCTCCGACGGCGAGAGCGCCGCGACCTCGGCGCCGAGACCCACCTTGGCGAGCTTGGCGATCGCGATGTCCTTAGCCTTGGCGCGGCCCATGCCGCGGCCCTGGATCAGGCCGAACGCCACGTTCTCCCAGACCGTCAGCGAGTCGAACAGCGCCGCGCCCTGGAACAGCATGCCGAACTTGAGCAGCACCTTGTCGCGCGCCCGGCCGCGCATATGGGTGATCTCCTGGCCGTCGACGAAGATCTGTCCGGCGTCGGGATGCAGGATGCCGAGCACGCTCTTGATCGTGACGGACTTGCCGGTGCCCGAGCCGCCGATGATCACCAGCGACTCGCCCGGATCGACCACGAGATCGATGCCGTCGAGCACGACCTTGGAGCCGAACCTCTTCTTGACGCCGCGCAGCTCGATCTTGGGTGTCGTCATCGCCGTCACTTCGCGAACAGGATGGAGGTGAGGAGATAGTTCGCCGCCAGGATCAGGATCGAGGACGACACTACCGCATTGGTGGTCGCGGCGCCCACGCCCTGCGCGCCGCCCTTGGAGTGGAAGCCGTTGTAGCAGCCCATCAGCGCGATGATGAAGCCGAAGGCCGCCGCCTTGTAGAGGCCCGACACCACGTCCTGGTGGGTCATGAAGTCGACGGTGTTCTTGAGATAGATGCCGCTCGAGAAGCCCAGGCTCTGCGTCGCCACGACATAGCCGCCGAACACGCCGATGGAGTCGCCGACCGCCACCAGGATCGGCATGGAGACCACCGCCGCGATCAGCCGCGGCACGACGAGATAGCGGATCGGATTGGTCGCCAGCGTGGTCAGCGCATCGATCTGCTCGGTCACGCGCATCGTGCCGATCTCGGCCGCGATGGCGGCGGCGACGCGGCCCGCGACCATCAGGCCGGCGATCACCGGCCCCAGCTCGCGGGTGATGCCGAGCACCACGATCTGCGGCACGATCGCCTCGGCGCCGTAGCGGTTGCCGCCCAGGTAGATCTGCAGCGCCAGCGCGCCGCCGGTGAAGAAGGCGGTGAGGCCGACGACCGGCAGCGAGAAATAACCGATGCGCAGGAACTGGTGGACCAGCTGGTAGCCGTAGATCGGCCGGAAGCAGCTCATCACGGAGGTGAACAGGAACAGCGTCAGCCGGCCGATTTCCGCCAGCAGGGCGAGGACGGCGCGGCCGATGGGCGCGAAGATGTTCATGCGGCGGCGCCCTGGTAGTGCCGCGGCACGCGCGGCGTCAGCGAGGTGAGGATTTCATACGCCACGGTGTCCGACGCCTTCGCGACCTCTTCGAGGCTGACCGTGTCGCCGAAGAATTCGGCTTCGAGGGCTTGCGGCACGCTCGGCAGCGCGTCGGTGACGTCGAGCGTCATCAAGTCCATCGACACCCGCCCGACCACAGGCACGCGCTTGCCGGCGAGCGCGGCCGTCCCACGATTGCCGATGGCACGCATCACACCGTCCGCATAGCCCAAGGCCACGGTGGCGATCACCGTGGGCCGCTTCGCCCTGAAGGTGGCTCCGTATCCAACGCTGTCCCCCCTGTCAATTCGGCGCAGCTGGAGCACGCGGGCGGTCAGCACGGCGGCGACGGCAAAGGGATTCTGCGCCGCGTTCTGGACATTGCCGCCATAGAGCCCGATCCCCGGACGCACGAGATCGAAGGCGTAGTCCTTGCCCAGCAGCACGCCGCCCGACGACGCGAAGCTGGCCGGCGCGGGCGGCAGCATGGCAAGCGCGGTGCGGAAGCGGTCGAGCTGCACCGCGTTCATCTTGGCGGCCGGATCGTCGGCGCAGGCCAGATGGCTCATCCAGAGGACGACGCGGATGCCGTCCAGCCGCTTCTTCGCCTCGGCCGCGAGCTGCGACAGGCCGTCGCCGGGAAGGCCCAGCCGGCTCATGCCGGTGTCGATATGGATCGCGGCTTCGAGTTCGCTCCGGGTCTCGCGGGCGGCCGCCTGCCAGCCCGCGATCTCCGCCAGGGAATTGAGCACGGGCGTGAGGCGGTGGCTCAGGAGCGCCGGCACCGTGTCCGGCGCGCCGCCGTCCAGCACATAGATGCGCGCCTCCGGCACGGCGGGGCGCAGGCGGATGCCCTCTTCCAGCCGCGCCACGAAGAAGGTGTCACAGCCGGCGGCGGCGAGCGCCTGGGACACCGGCGCCGCACCGCAGCCATAGCCGTCCGCCTTGACCACGCCGGCGACGGCGGCCGGGCCGACCAGCCGCTGGCACAGGCGGTAATTGGCCGCGATCGCGTCCAACCGCACGGTCAGGCGCGCTGCCTCGAAATCCGGATCGCTCATGGGGCGGACAATGCCGGGCGCCCTCCGCCGCGTCAAAGCCAGTCTCAGAAGGGCTGCGGACCGCCGCCCAGCGGATCGCCATGCATGACCCTGCCCAGGCACGGGACGTTCTGCAGGACGGGACAGGGCGGTGCGGTCTGCTGCTCGTGCCGCATGATGTCCGGGATGGTGGGGGCGGCTTCGACCGGCTTGGGCGGCGCCTGCAGCACGATCGTGCCGTCGGGGCGCTTCACGAAAGCCCAAGGGTGGCGCAGGCAGTGCTCGCGCTGCGCCACGGTCAGATTCTCGTAGCTCGACGCGCCGCAGGCGAGCGAACGGCCGACACCCTCCAGCCCCTCGCTCTGCGGTGCCTCCAATTCCTTGTGCCGGGTGATCGGCGGCAGGGTGATGGGCGCCGTGTTGTCGGGAATGAAGACGTCGGCGGGAGGCGCCAACGGCTCCTTCTTGAGCGAATGCGGGGGCCGGGTCGGCGCAAACCACAGGATCGCTTCGGGGATCGTCTCATGGACGATGTGCTTCACCACCGGAACCTTGTTGCTGTAGGCGATCACGACCAGCGCCAGGATGTGGACCAGCAGCACCGCGACGCCGGCGGCGGTGCGGATGAGCGCGCGGCGGCGATCCTCCGGCTCTGGAACCATCAAAGGATGTGCGGCCAGGATTCCGGTGAAGTCGTCCGAATCGGCCGTACGGTCGGTCACAAACAATCCTGCTCAATGCGGCGCGCGCTCAACCGGTGTGCAAATCCTCGACATCCAGCCGGTCGCGCACCTCTCTTACCCTAGCAGAATTCCACAGCGCCATCGTCTCGTCGAAGCGCCTTTCCCAGCCCGGGCGATCGGGCCGCGCACCCTGGCGCAGGGGCGTGCCGTCTTGTGAATCTTCCTTCATGGTCGACAGGACCGCGGCAGCGGAAATGTCGCGTCCGAGAAAGCCGGACAGCGCCGCCGCGGCGGCAAGCGGATCGGCCTGAAGGTCTTCGTAACGCATCGGGTGGCACATGCTGTTGTGCTTCAGCCAAGAATAGCAGCGCAGCGCGCGCAGATATTTGCCGACGGATTTGTGCGCCCCGTTGCGGAAGGCGCGCTCGTTCGAGCGGGTCCACGCCTCGAAGCCGCGGGTGAGGAAAAGCGTGCGGCGCTCGCGTGGATCGACCAGCAGGTCCGGGGCGCGGCACGACTCCGCGCGCAATTTCACCACCGGCGACTGCGCGGGGTCGAGCGCGGCGGCAAGGTCGCCGCCCATCGCCGCGATCACCGACCGGATCCGCTCGCGCCAAGGATTGAATCGGGTGGACAGCATCACCGAGGTCGCCTGGGTATAGAAGTCCGGTTCCGAAACGTTCGCGACCGCCGCCGCCGAGAGCATGCGGCTGACCAGGGTCGAGCCGCAGCGGCCGGGCGAGAACAGGAAGATCGGCGCACGACCCGCCGTCTTCCGCAAACCGCCGGCCGCCCAGGGGACGAAGGCGATGCGCTGTGCGTGGCGGCGCAGGTAGAGATAATAGAAGGGCGCGTCCTGGGCGCCCGCGACGTCGGCGCCCGCGACATAGACGGCCCGGCGCCGCGGCAGATCGATGCAATAGGGCAACCAAGGCTTTTGCGATGCGCCGGCCAGGTCGAGCGCGCCGGCGGGGCCGATCACGAAGTCGGCAGGCGATGCGATGCTGATGCGATCGACATGACGTATGCGACGCACATCCGCCGCCATCGCGCCGTTCATGGCGCGGGAATGGGCACGACAACGTTGCGGCAACCCGGAGTCCTCATCTTGCGCTTCGAGCCGCGGCGAATTCCTGTCCGAAGGATTACAGGCGTGGCGCCGTCAACATAGAAGCATGTCACGGCAAGCGTACGGATCGGGCCATTTTTCTGTCTTTTTTTGTCGTCGACCTGACTGGAAACAAACAATGTCGCAATCCATACGAAGGAAAGAGGAAACGGAAATGTTCAAGTCGCGTTGGCGGACAGGGAACCGCAGACACAGCGCGAAGGGCACGACATCAGTATGCAGGCTTTCCTCATAAATCTCGCGCGGCGACCCGACCGCCTGCAGAAGATGACCGAACAATTATCCGAGCTTGGGCTGCCGCTTCAACTCGTTGCCGCGATCGACGCCCGGAACATGCCGGACACGGTCACCGACCAGCGTTTCGAGAGCGACGGCCCGCTGGGCCCAATCCCCAAAGGCGACAAGTGCTGCACCATGAGCCATATGCGGGCCTGGAGCATGTTCCTCTCCACCGGCGACGCGCACGGCCTGATCCTGGAGGACGATGTCGCGCTCGACCCGACCGCGGGGCCGCTGTTGCAGGATGTGTCGTGGATTCCGCCGGCGATCGGCCTTTTGAAGATCGAGCACTACGGTCCCGACAGCCAGCGCGTCCTGCTGGATGAATTGATCGACGCGGGCAATGGCCGTCAGATCGGACGGCTGCGCTCCCGCCACACCGGCGCTGGCGCCTATATCCTTTCGCGCGAGACCGCCGAGACGCTGCTGACTTGGCCCGAGCGCTGGACGCTGCCGGTCGACCACATGCTGTTCAATCCCAACAACTCGCCGCTGGCCGAAATGCTGCAGCCCTATCAGCTCACGCCGGCGCTGGCGCGGCAGACCGAGGACATCGGCGGGCGCACCGATATCGACGAATGGCGCGAGTCGGCGCGCGAGCTGAGCTGGCGCTTCGTCAAACGCGAATTCGTCCGCGCCTATTACGAGACCAGGCTGCTGCCGAGCCAGGTCGCAAGCCTGGTCCGGCGCAAGGCGGATCTCGTCCGCGTCGGCGCCACCGTCGGGCGTTAACCGAACCGCGCAAAATCCCGCCCCAAGAGCCGCGCTTCGCGCGATAATCCGTGCGCGGAGAGGTTTTGGCGCGGGCGCGCCGTTAAGGATACGCAAGATGCGGGTCATTCTGGCAGCGGCGGCAGCACTGGCCGTGCTCACGGTCTCGGGCTGCGACATCAACACCGGCACGCCGCGGACCGAGAAGGTCACGTGCAACTGCGCCACCCCGGCACCTGCGGTACCGCCCGCCGGGGCGCGCAGCGGCGAAGCGCCTCGTCCGCAGGCGCGCGTGCATCATCACCGCGACTGGCGCGCCGCGCCGGGCCACGGCTACGCCTATCGCTGGCATCGGGAATACGCCGAGGTCTCGGTGCAGACTTACGACTATCACAGCGACAGCCATTCCTATTACCAGGGCGGCGAGCGCGGCGGCGCCTATGGCGCGACGGATGGTTATGCCGGCGGCGCGCATCGCGGCGACCACGATCGCGGAGACGAAGACGGCGCGCCGGTGCATGACCGGCGCGCGGCCGACGAGCGTGAGAGGCTGCATCCCTGGCACGGCTACGACGCCGATTGCCCCGACCAGGATCGCCACGGAGGGCACTGATTGGGCCTAGACTCCGTTGTGATCCGTTTGAATTGCGACCGTCATCGCGGCCAAGCGATGCGTCGCGCCAAGCCGGGCCCCATTGCGCAAACGTCTCGATGGGTCCCGGCTCTCGCTCCGCTCGGCCGGGATGACATTTTGCGTAAGACCGGTCGCAATTTTCTCTAGCCGTAGCGCTGCTCGTCCAGCACGAGATTCGAGAAGCGGGTGTAGCGGGCGTCGAATTGCAGGTCGATCTTGTTGGTCGCGCCGTGACGGTGCTTCTCCACCAGCACTTCGGCCTTGCCGGTCGCGCGGTCGAGCTTCTCCGTCCACTTGACGTGCTCGGGCGAGCCCGGATCGGGCTCGCGGGTCTTGAGGTAGTATTCTTCGCGATAGACGAACATCACGACGTCGGCATCCTGCTCGATCGAGCCGGATTCGCGCAGGTCGGACAGCACGGGGCGCTTGTCGTCGCGGCTGTCGACCGCGCGCGAGAGCTGCGACAGCGCGATCACCGGCACGTTGAGGTCCTTGGCGAGGACCTTGAGGCTCTTGGAGATTTCCGTCAGCTCCTGCACGCGGTTTTCGGTGCGGCCGGCGGGCGCCACGAGCTGGATGTGGTCGATCATGATGCAGCCGATCTTCTTCTCCCGCTGCATGCGGCGCGACCGGGCCGCGATCTGCGCGATGGAGATGCCGCCGGTATCGTCGATGTAGAGCGGCAGGGTGGAGAGATCCTGCATGGCGAGCACGAATTTCTCCCACTCGCCTTCCGTGAACTTGCCGTTGCGGATCTTCCACATCTCGATCTCGGTCTGCTCCGACAGGATACGGCCCGAGAGCTGCTGCGCCGCCATTTCGAGCGAGAAGAACAGCACCGGCGCGCCGCGCGGGATCTCTTCGCCGGCTTCCATGTCCTGCACATAGGCGCGGGCGGTGTGGAACGCCATGTTGGTGGCGAGCGAGGTCTTTCCCATGCCGGGGCGGCCGGCCAGGATGATAAGGTCCGAGGGCTGCAGGCCGCCGAGCAGCGAGTCGATGTCGGAGAAGCCGGTGATCAGGCCGGAGATGCGGCCGCCGCGGGCCTGCGCCTTCTCCGCCAGCTCCACCGTGCGGCGCAGGCTTTCGCCGAAATCGATCGGGCCGGAGCCGTATTTGGAATCCTCGCTGATGCGATAGAGCGCCTTTTCGGCTTCTTCGATCTGCGCCTTGGGCGGCTTGTCGTGGGGCGCTTCATAGGCCGTGTTCACGATGTCCTCGCCGATGCCGATCAGGGTGCGGCGCACGGCGAGGTCGTGGAGGATGCGCGCGAGGTCGCGGACGTTCGGGATCGCGGGCGCCGCCTGGGCGAGGCCGGCGAGATAGGCGTGGCCGCCGACCTCCACGAGGCCGGGATCGGCCTTCATCGCGGCATGCAGCGTCAGCGGCGTGAGCACCATGCCGCCGCGCTCCGCCGAGGACTGCATCACCTCGAACAGGCGCTGATGCAGCGGATCGTAGAAATCCTCCCCCTTGAGGATCGAGGTGACGCGCTCGATCGCCTGGTTGTCCACCAGGATCGCGCCGAGCAGCGCCTGCTCGACCTCGATGTCGTAGGGGACGTGGCGATAGATTTCCTGTTCCATTTTTCTTTTTCTGATCCCCGGACGCCCGCGCGCCCGGCGCGCAGAACTTCGAATCAAACGAGATAGGACTGGACCGGCAAGCGGCGTTTCGTATTGCTAACAGCTAAGTTTCCTGTGCATGGACGGAACGAACCGCGCGTCAGCGCTTTGGGCCGAACATGTTTTCGTACTGCTCAGGCTTGAAGCCCGCAGCGAGACGGCCTTCCTTGTCGAGGATCGGCCGCTTGATCATCGACGGCTGTGCCAGCATCAGCGCGATCGCCTTCTTTTCGTCCAAGCCTTCTCTTTCGGCATCGGGCAGCTTGCGAAAGGTCGTGCCGGCGCGGTTCAGGACGGTTTCCCATCCCAGTTCTTTCGTCCAGCGCGCCAGCGACGCACGATCGATGCCCGCCGCCTTGTAGTCGTGAAAGCGATAGGCGACGCCATGCGCATCCAGCCAGGCGCGCGCCTTCTTCATCGTATCGCAGGCCTTGATGCCGTAGAGCGTGATCGTCATGGCGCCTCTAATGTGCGCCGAGCGCGAAACGCGCAAGATGTTCGTGCCGCGTCTGTCCGTAATGGCTGTGCACAAGTACGATCTCGCGCGCGGTCCACGCCACCGGCGACAGTGGTGCCTCGTCCGCGAAACGCGCGTCGTAGAGCAAGGTCATGTGCGGCGTGAACGGCGCGCGCGTCACATGGCCCAGCTTGCGCGCCATCAGCGCCGCACCGAGCGCGGCGCGCAGCGCCAGCAGCGCGGCGTCGCCGCCCAGCAGCACGAAGGGATGCTTGTCGGCATCGCGGCCGAAGCTCGCGGAACGGTCGAAGGCGATCGTGAAAGGCGGCGCCCGGACAGCCGCCGCGGCCTCGCAGGCGCGCGCCAGGATGCGCTCCGGCAGGCCGTCGAAAGCGCCGAGGAAGAACAGCGAGACATGCAGATGCTCCGGCCGGATCAGCCGGCCGGTGAAGCGGCGCGCCTGCTTGAGCGCCTCGGCCAGCCGGGCGATACGCGCCGCCGTCTCCGCATCGGGCAGCAGCGCGAAGAACAGCCGGTCCGCCTTGCTGCGGGTGATGGGTTGCGCGTCGAGCATGGATGAGAACATATCATGAACATACGTCTCTGGCAACCGGTTGACGCGGCCACCGCGAAGTCTTTGCCTAGGCGGCGGGAGACCGGCGATGCGCAGGCTGACGGCGTTCAACAATATTTCGCTCGACGGCTATTTCACCGATGCGGGCGGCGACATGGGCTGGGCGCATGCGGGCGGCGACGATCCGGAATTCGCGGCCTTCACCGCCGGCAATGCGCGGGGCAGCGGTGCGCTGCTGTTCGGGCGCGTCACCTACGACATGATGGCCGGTTATTGGCCTTCGGCATTGGCGCGGGAGCGCAGCCCAGCGGTGGCCGAGCGGATGAACGCGATGCGGAAATATGTCGTCTCGCGCTCGCTGACGCTCGCGTCCTGGGCGAACACGGCCGTGATCGGCGATCTCGCCGGCGAAGTGGCCGCGCTGAAACGCGAAGACGGGCCCGACATCGCGATCCTGGGCAGCGGCAGCATCGTGGCGCAGCTCGCGGCAGCCGGCCTGATCGACGCGTTCCAGGCGGTGGTCAACCCGGTCGTCCTGGGCGCGGGCCGCACGATGTTCGAGGGCGTCGGGCGCCGCCTGGGCCTGACGCTCACCGGATCGCGCGCCTTCGCGAACGGCAAGGTGCTCCTGAGCTATTCGCCGGCGGGCTGAACATCTTGCGGGCCATGACAAACCAAGACGTGGCTTCGAAATCGAGTCCGGTCCCTAAAGCGGCCAGCGTCCCAGATGGATGTGCGTGGTCTTGCCCAGCAGGCTGTGCACCAGCACGAAATCACGGGCCGTCCAGGCGAGCGGTTCGATGGCGGACGGCTTGGCCCGCTTCGTGTCGCGCAGCAGCGTGACATGCGGCTTGAACTCGCCCTGGGTCGCGCCGCCCAGTCCGTTGCGCTTGAGCGCGGCGCCCAGCAGCCCATGGAAGGCGTGCAGCGGCGTCGCGCCCGGCGCCGCCAGCAGGACGAAAGGGCAGACGCCGGTGCGATTGCGGAAGCTCTCGGCGCGCACCAGCGTGACGTCGAAGGGCGGCGCGACGATTTCGGCGGCGGCCCTGCCGGCGATGGCGACGATCTCCTCGGGCAAGGCATGCCAGTCGCCGAGATGGAACAGCGTGACGTGCAGATGCTCCGGCAGGATCAGCGTGCCCTCGAAGCCGTTCGCGTGCTTCAGCGCCGTTGCCAGGGCGTGGATGCGGGCGGCGGTGGCGGCATCCGGCAGGAGGGCGAAGAAGACGCGGCTCTTCTGCGAAGCCCCGAATTTCCTGCGTGGCGAGCGGGCGGCCATGGGCGAACATAGCGCGAAACGGTTGCAGCCGCCCAGCGCTGCAATGCGACGGTGGGACGCCGAATCCGCCCTTGCGCAGCCGCGCGCTTGCCCGGCACAAAGGGCCTGAGGGGGACCCGATGATCGCGAGCAAGCAGGGCGACTGGATGACCGCCAAGATCGGCGAGGAGCTGGTCATGATGAGCGTGAACAAAGGCAATTATCTCGGTCTCAGCGAGGTGGGCGCGCGCATCTGGGAGATGCTCGAGACCCCGATGGATGTCGCGGCGCTCTGCCAGCGGCTGCAGGCCGAATACGATGTCCCGCCGGAGATCTGCCGTGCCGAGGTCGAAGCCTTCCTGAACAAGCTGGAATCGCATGGCGCGGTCGTGCTCGCCTCTTCCCCGGCCGCCTAGCGGTCGCGCCGCGCGGGCATGAGCGCGATCTTCGGAGTCCTGCGGTTCGACGGCGCGCCGGTCTCGCCCCGCGCGCTGGAGCGCATGGCGAACACGCTGGCGCATTGCGCGCCGGACGGACGGGCGTCGCTGAGCGACGGACCCGCCGGGCTCGGCCATGGCCTATTGCGCATCACCCGGGAGGACCGGTTCGAGACGCAACCCCTGCGCGTGGCCGACATCGCGCTCGTCGCCGACCTGCGGCTCGACAACCGCGAAGACCTCGGCGCCGCGTTCGGGCTTGGCGCCGCCGCGCTGCGCGAGATGCCCGACAGCGCGCTGCTGTTGCGGGCCTATCGCAAATGGGGCGAGGACTGCGCCGCGCACCTGCTCGGCGATTTCGTCTTCGCGATCTGGGATGGGCGCGCCCGCAAACTCGTCCTGGGCCGCGACCATATGGGCCAGCGCCAGCTCCATTATCATCGCGGCAAGGACTTCCTGGCCTTCGCCAGCGAGATCAAGGCGCTGTGGGCGCTGGACGGCGTGCCGCGCAAGCTGGACGAAACGCAGCTCGGAAAATACCTGCTGTTCGACAGCACGCCGGGCGACGGCGAGACCCATTACGAGGCGATCCGCAATGTCCTGGCAGGCGAGACGCTGTCGGCGGATGTCGCGGGCAACGTCGCGCGGCGGCGCTATTGGGAGCCGCAAGCCGCGCGGGAGCATGAAGGCCGCGACGAGCGCTATTATGTCGAGAACTACCGCGCGATCTTCGCGGAAGCCGTGGCGTGCCGCGTACGCCGCCTGCTCGCGCCGCCGGCCTTGTGCCTGAGCGGCGGCTTCGACAGCGCCGCCATCGCGGGGCTGGCCGGCCCGGCGCTCACCACCGGCGGCAAGCTCGTCGCCGTCTCGTCCGTGCTGCCCGCCGGTTATGACGGACCGCTGCCGAGCGCGCGCCGCTGGGTCGAGCTTTGCCGCCGCGACATGCCGCATCTCGACATCCGTTATGTCGCACGCGGCGAAGCGACCGTGTTGTCGAACCTGGAGCAGACCTTCCTGGCCGGCGACAGCCTGCCGAACAACATGCACTACGTGGTCGACGCGCTGTTCCGCGAGGCGCGGGCAGCCGGCGCAAGGCTGGTGATGGACGGCACCGGCGGCGACGAGGGGCTCAATCCACGCGGCGGCGGCTTCCTGGCCCATCTGCTCCGGACCGGACAGCTCCGGCGCCTGGCCGCCGAATTGCGTCCTTATGCGCGGGCCGCCGGCGTGCCGCTGGCGACGGTGCTGCGCGACGCGGTCGCGGCGCCCTTCGTCCCGTCCTGGGTGAGACGCGTCCGGCGACGCGGTTCGGCGACATCCTGGGCGACGATACCGCTGGCCGCGGCGTTCGTGACGAGACTGCTGAAGGACGGAGGGGTGGCGGAAGCGAATCTGTATGGCGCGGCCGCACCGCGTGCGGCCACGCCCACGGTGCCGCCGGAATATCTGCGCCGCACCGCGCTGGCGCCGCGCCGGCTGCATGTGACCGCGGCGGCGGCGCGCGGCCTCGTCCTCACCAAGCCGCTGCTCGACAAGCGCGTCGTCGAATTCGCCCTCGCCGTGCCACGCGAACTCCATGTCCGGGACGGGCAGCTCCGCTATCTCGCCTGCCGCGCGCTGGCCGATGTCTTGCCGCGGGAATTCCAGCGGCGCGCGCCGCGCCAGGATTCCTTCGAGCCGGATTTCGCCGGGATGATGCAGGACGGCCGCGCCGGTATCGAAGCCGGCATCGCCGGCATGGCACAAAACCCGACGCTGCGCGGCTATTTCGACTTCGACAAGATGCACGCTGCGCTGTCGAAGGGCGGTGAGGCACAGAAGCTCGCCCTGCGCAGCTTCTGCGTCGCCCGCTATGTCGCCTGGTTCAACGGAGAAAACGCTTGAGCGCCGCCCCGCCTCAGGAGAACTGCGTGCCCGTGGGCGTCGAGCTCTCGAGATAATGCGCGAATTTGCTGGCCGTTCTGGTCGCGACCTTCGCCATGATGATCTCCGGCGTCGACCAGGCCTTGCGCGCAACCGGAGGCGTTCCGGTGGTGTCGTTCTCAAGGTCTGGGGTGGTCATCTCGCAACAATCCTCTTCATCGCACGCGATCGCACGCGTGATTTGCGTATGAAAAGATACAAAGAAATTTTCGCGGTGGGAACCTCGAAACGACGACAAGGCGCTGACAACTTGCCGCTCAATCGACATTGTCCGACACATCGTCTCCCATCGGGACGTTTTGCGCGACGCCGGCCAGCGCGAACCAGAATGGATAATACGCCTGCTTGTCGAACAGCGCGGCCTGCAACTCCTCCTTGCGCGTGAGCCTACCCAGAGCGTGCTGACAAAGATGGCAAGTGCCCGAATATCCGGCAGCGCTCTTCGGCACGCGCACATGATCGAAGATCGCGCGCATCGGATTGGCGGCGAGGAATTGCAGGATCGGATCGTTCTGCATGCGCTTGACCAGCGTGCCGAGCGTATCGCGATCCAGGCGGCCGACGACGACACCCCGGTTCTCGTTGTTCATGCCGCAGCAGGGCCGCGCGCTGCCGTCCGGATCGAACACGATCTGGTCGATCGCCCGGCACGGGACGTCGATCGGCGACAGCGCGATTCCGTCCAGCGCCGCACCGCGTCCCAGAGGGGCGACCTTGCGAAACATCAGGGCGACGCCATCCTGCAGGGCGGCGGCCGCCACCTGCTGCCGGACGCGACCTTCCGCCTCCGGCGCGTCCGGCGCCAGTTCGCAGTCGACGCGCAGCGGCCGTCCGAACATCGCGCGATAGGCCGCCGCCAGGGTCAGGACACGATCGAAGGCGACGAATTCCTGATGGTAGACACCGGTGCTCACCTTGATGAAATCGGACGCGCCGCGCATGAAGCCTGCCGCAACCAGGCGCTGCAGCATCGCGTCGGTCCGCGCGCGCGTCGCCGCCCAATAGGCGTTGGTGAAGATGCTGATGCCGCGCAGTCCCGCAGCGCGGCCGGCCGCGATGAGGGCAATGAGATGATCGGGATAGAGGAACGGCTCGCCGCCCGTCAGGTTGAGATGGCCGATGCCCGCCGCCGGCATCTGGGCGACGATGTCCAGCATGGGCTCCAGCGCAATGCGCTGCGCCTTCAATTCCGGACCGGAACCGTTGTAGCAATGGCGGCAGCGGATGTTGCAGTGGTAGGTGAAGCGGAAATTCACCCGCCCGACCGCGAAGGCGAAATTCGACAGGCGCCGCAGGAGACCCTGGGCCGCCGCCTGCGGCTCGCCGAGCTCCAGCCATTGCGCCAGCCACAGCCAGTCATGCGCGGACACGATGGCCGCGGCCTGCGCGCGCGTCGCCGCGAACGCGGCGATCTTTTCGTCGTGGCGCGCGCCGGGCGCGGGCGGATGGGCGCGCAGATGGCCGCGATAGAGATCCTGCAAGCGGCGGTCGACCTTGCCGAGAAAAATGTTGCGCAATGCCGCGACCCCGCGCGCGCTGGGGACGGACGGGCCGCCCGGTATGGCGGCGTAGAGCTCGGACAGGTTGCGGAAACGTCCCGCCGGTGCGCCGGCGAGGCATTGCATCACCGGCACCAGCTCCGCGCCGAGGGCGGTCGAGTGTCCGACATGGCGCGGCAGCGCGACGATGTCGTCGCGGTCGAAGCGAAACGCGCCGAAGCCGGCACCGCCGTCGCAGCAGTCGATGGCGAGCGGCATAGGCAGCGCGGAAGCGGCGCCCGCGCCATCGTCCTCCATGCAAGCGTCGGGCTCGAACATTCCGCCTTCCCTATGACGACGCGGATGCCTCCGCAGCCGCGTCTTGCGTGACCACCGTCCATTCCTCATAGACGAACGCCGCCGTCAAGGCCGCCCATGTGCGAAGCGGCAATGCGCGGTCCGAAAGCACGCGGCGGCCCGCTTTCAACTTTTGCGTCATGCGGCGCAGGAGGGAGCGGCGCGGCGCCGCGGCCCATTGCGCCTGCTCCGGCGTCCAGAGCTGGCGGTTCTCCCGCCATCGCGCGAGCTTGGCCTGCAGGATCACCTCGTCGAGCTGGCTTTCCGACAACGACCACCACTCCGCCGCCGACCGGGGCGTCGGCGCGATCGCGAGACAGAGCGCGACCTTGCGGTCTTTCGCGTCGAGCGAGTCGAACTCATGGACAACAGCCCGAATGGACGCGGCATAGGCTTCCTCGGAGAAACGATCCTGATCGTCGGCCGGTACCGGGAGAGGCCCTGCCTGCTCGGCGATCCCGGGATTGGCGGCGAGGCGGTCGACCGCTTTGCGGTAGACCATCGCCTTCTTTATCGCCACTTCGATCATGAGGACTTCGGAAAACAATATTTTGAGTCTTCGAGGCGCGCGCCGATCGCCCTCTCCGGATCGGCTGCGCGCTGCGGGGCGAAAGAGGAAGCGGCCATGGCTTGGATCTCCGATGCAGGATATCGCTTGCAGAGAGATTTTCATGACGCCGGCGGGCCGTGCCGGGACGGTGTCCCGGCACGGCCCCGATCTAGCCCGTGATGAAGGCCAGAAGGTCGGCGTTGATGGTCGCCGCCTCGGTCGTCGGCATGCCGTGCGGGAAGCCCTTATAGGTTTTCAGCGTGCCGTTCTTCAGCAGCTTTGCCGACAGCGGACCGGAATCGGCATAGGGCACGATCTGGTCGTCGTCGCCATGCATCACCAGCACCGGCACCGTGATCTTCTTCAGGTCTTCGGTGAAGTCGGTCTGGGAGAAGGCGACGATGCCGTCGTAGTGCGCCTTGGCGCCGCCCATCATGCCCTGGCGCCACCAGTTCCAGATCACGGCCTCGGACGGCTTCGCGCCCGGCCGGTTGTAGCCGTAGAACGGCCCGGCCGGCAGGTCGTAATAGAACTGCGATCGGCCGGCGGCGAGCTGCGCCTGGAGCCCGTCGAAAACCTCCTTGGGCAGGCCGCCGGGATTGGCGTCCGTCTTCACCATCAGGGGCGGGACGGCGCTGAGGATCGCGGCTTTCGCCACCCGGCTCTCGCCGTGGCGCGCGATGTAGTGCACGACCTCGCCGCCGCCGGTGGAGTGGCCGACATGCACGGCGTTCTTCAGGTCCAGATGCGCGGTCAGGGCCGCGAGATCGTCGGCATAGTGATCCATGTCATGACCGCCATCGGTCTGGGTCGAGCGGCCATGGCCGCGCCGGTCATGGGCGATCACGCGGAATCCCTTGCTGCGGAAGAAGAGCATCTGCGCGTCCCAGTCGTCCGCCGAGAGCGGCCAGCCGTGACTGAACACGATGGGCTGCCCCGTGCCCCAGTCCTTGTAGAAAATCTCGGTACCGTCCTTGGTCGTGATCGTGGGCATGGTCTGGTCCTTTCGCTGCTGGGAAAATCGAACGCGTCTGACGAGGCGAGAATATACCGTTCGCAAGCCTGCCACGATCGGCCATAGCCGATCTATCGCGTCGGCGGATGGATGTCCTCCGCAAAGAGCCCGGCGGCGGCGGCCAGCACCGCCGGCAACAAAACCTTCACTGCATGATCGAGCGCCGCCCGATCGCGGCCGAACGCGCCGTCGAGCATGCCGCGGGCAAAGCCGTGCATCAGGCACCAGACCGCGACCGGCGAAGCGAGCGCCGGATCGGATGGTATCTCCACCACCACCTCCGATCCGGTCACGCCCTCGTTGAGGATGGCAAAGGCGCGATCGGCGGCGTCACGGTATTCGCGATCGTCGGGATCGAGGATCGCGGACCGCCACATCAGATCGAACCGTGCCGGCTGATGCACAGCGAAGTCCACATAGGCGACGGCCATGCGTTTCAGCCGGTCCGGCCGGTCTGGCGTATCGGCCACCGCTTCGAGGCGCGCGATCAGATCCGCGAAGGCGTGTGCCGCGACGGCGGTCAGCAATCCGCGCACATCGCCGAAATGATGGGCCGGAGCGCCGTGCGATACCCCCGCCCGGCGCGCGACGTCCCGCAAGCTGAAGCCTTCCAGGCCGTGTTCGGCCAGCGCCGCCTCGGCCGCCGCGATCAGCGCCTGGCGCAAGGCGCCATGGTGATAGGGCTTCATCTTGACATCGTCTAAATCATTGGCCATATGCAATCTATACACTGTCTAGAAAGGCATTGCCATGCTCCAGCTCAGCCCCGATCCGACCTTCCACTACGAATTGCTCAGGCTTCTCGAAACATCGCGCGATCTGGGGGCCGATGTCGGCGAGGTCCTCGCCGCCGCCGCCCGCATTGGGCCCCGGGCATCGTCCGTCCTCGCCCGACCATCCTGATGTGCAATGGCTATGATGGCAGCCAGGAGGAGATGCTGCATGTCAGCGGACTGGCCGCACTCGCCCGCGGTTTCAACGTCGTCGCCTTCGAAGGACCGGGCCAGCCGACCGTGATCCGCGACCAGGGCCTCGCCTTCATCGACGATTGGGACAAGGTCGTGAGCCCCGTCGTCGACTGGTGCGAGACCCAGCCCGGCATGGACGCCTCGCGGATCGGGCTCCTGGGCTATTCGTTCGGCGGATGGCTGGTCGCGCGCGCCGCGACACGCGAGCGGCGCATCGCTGCCGTCGCTTGTATCGACGGAATCCTCGACGCCGGCCAGGCGTTCACGGACGTGCTGCCGCCGCCGCTGCGGCAGCGATGCGCATGCAAACCAATCTCAGATGGGCGGTCGAGCACGGTTGCTGGGTCTTCGGCTGCCGGACGCCTTTCGACTTCCTGCAGCGCGTGCAGACCATGACGCTCAGCGACCGGGCCGGCGAGATCGCCTGCCCGGTGCTGGTCTGCGATGCCGACGACGACGCATTCTTCAAAGGCCAGCCAGAGGCCCTGGCGAGAGCGCTGGGTCGCCGTGCCACCCATAAGGTGTTCCGGCAGGAAGATTCGGCGTCGGCGCATTGCCATGTCGGCGCCAGCGACCTGATGAACAGCACGGTGCTGGGCTGGTTCGAAGACACGCTGGCCGACGCGCGCGTCATGGCGGCGGCCTGAGGCGCAATGGAGGAACGTACTTCGCTTCGGTGGCGGAACGGCACGCCAATCAAGAATCCAGAGCACGACGTCAGGCAGCGGCGGGCGCGAGCCGCTCCAATGCGTCCATATCCGCCGGCGACAGTGCGATGTCGCCGGCGGCCACGTTCTCTTCGAGATGCGCGAGTGAGGATGTGCCGGGAATCAGGATCGTCGCCGACGAGCGCTGCAACAGCCAGGCGAGCGCGACCTGGGCCGGCGTGGCGCCGGTCCGCGCGGCGATCCGCAGCAGCGGCTCCGCTCCGGCGACGGCATCGATATGCAGCGGCCAGAACGGGATGAAGCCGATGGCATCCCGCGCGCAATAAGCCAGGACGTCGTCATGCTTGCGATAGGCGAGATTGAAGACGTTCTGGACCGTGGCGATCTCGACCACAGCCCGCGCCCGTTCGATCTCGGCGATGCCGACTTCCGACAGGCCGATATGGCGGATCTTGCCTTCGTCGCGCAGGGCGCGAAACACGCGCATCGTCTCCTCGATCGGCGTCGCGGGATCTACGCGGTGGAGCTGGTAGAGATCGATGCACGATACGCCGAGGTCGCGCAGGCTGCCCTCGACCGCCCGGCGGATATGGGCTTCCGTGCCGTTCATCGACAGGCCGGGGTTTTCGCGCGTCGCCGGTCCGCTGCGGACAAGGCCGGCCTTGGTGGCGATGACGAGGCCCCTGGGATAGGGCTGCAGCGCCTGGCGGATCAGCCGTTCATTGTCGCCGGGACCGTAGACGTCGGCAGTGTCGATGAAGTCGACGCCAAGCTCCACAGCCCGGCGCAGGACCGCCCGTGCGTTCTCGGGATCGTTCGGCGGCCCCCACACGCCGGGCCCCGTAAGCTGCATCGCCCCGAACCCCATGCGCCGAACCGGCATGTCGCCGCCGATGTTGAAGGTGCCACTCGTCGCCGCCATCGTGTTTCCTTTCGCGAACCAGACGGACGGGCTATAACCCTGGACCTTGGTCCATGCTCAAGGGCGGCAGGATGCTGATTTCCGAATTCGCGCGGCGGACCGGCCTGACCACGGATACGGTGCGCTTTTATGTGCGCCGCGGCCTGCTGACGCCGGAGACCAATGGCAAAGGCGGCCGCAATCCCTATCAGCTCTTCACCGCGGACCATGTCCGCGCCGCGAAGATCATCCGCACCGCGCAATCGCTCGGCATGTCGCTGAAGGAGATCGCGGCGATCAGCCAGGCGCGGCGCGCCGGACGCATGTCGCGCGACCGCAGCATCGCGGTGCTCACGGCGCAGCTTCACGAAGTCGAGGCCAAGGCCAGGCAGGTCGCCGCCCTGCGCCGCTATCTGTCCGCAAAACTGGAATGGCTGGCCGGTGGAGAACAAGGCTCTCCACCGGATGTGGAGCGCTACCTGGACCCGGCCGCGTGATCCGCGTGTCTTCTGCGTAATCCGCGCGCTTAACGCGACGGGCCGTGGAACGGTCGCGCGCGCCGGTTGTTGTATGCCATCGGGCTATATGTCTCTTGCACGCAATGATCGCCTGCCGCGGATCGGTGCCGACCGCGCGACGCCTTTTGGAGTCCCCATGAAACATCCCCTGTATCCCCTGAAAAGACTCGGCGTCGCCTGCGCGATACTCGCTGCGGCGGCGCTGTCCGCGACACCGGCGGCCGCGAGCTCCGACGATGCGCCCTGTCCCTATGGCTATTACTATTCCTACGGCTATGGCTGCGTTCCGGATGCGCCGGCCTATGGCGATCTATATGGCGATCCCGACTACGATGTCGGGCCACCGGTCTATGACACCTTCGGCTTCGGCTTTGGGTTGGGCGGACGCTCGCACGGTGGCGGACATCGCGGCGGCGGTCATGGCGGCGGCGGTCATGGCGGCGGTGGTCGCAGCGGAGGCGGCCATGGCGGCGGCGGCCGCGGCGGCGCGCATCACTGAAATCCAACGAAAAACGAGGTATCTCATGACCATCCTTTTATCGGCCAAAACACGCCTGATACTCCTGTCGTCCGCCGCGATCTGCGCCCTTGCGATCGGCAATCCGGCGGCAGCAGCCGGTCGCGGACAAGCCGCGCCGCTCCCGGCCATGTCCGCCTGCGACACGCACGATGCCGGCGATCATGGGCGGCATATGTCGGTGGCCGTCCGCATCAAGCATCTGCACGATCAATTGAAGATCGCGCCGGAACAGGAAGCCCAGTGGAGCGGCGTCGCGCAGGTGATGCTCGACAATGCTTCGGCGGTCGACGATGCGGTAGAGGCACGTGCCGCAAAGGCCGGACATATGAGCGCCGTGGACGATCTGCTGTCCTATCAGGCCATCGTCGTCGCACATGCCGAAGGTCTCAAGAAATTGGCCGCCGCCTTCGCGCCGCTCTATGCCGCCATGCCCGAGCCGCAACAGAGAATCGCCGATGCCGTATTCGGCCATCGGACGGCGTCGAGATTGCGCGCGCGTCGCTAGGCGCCGGTCGTCGAGTCCCGGACCTCTCGCCAGCCGCGCGGCGAGAAAAGATGGCCGCGCGTAAAGGCGCGCCGCTTCCGCATCGTCATGCCGGTTTTTCGGCTTGCAAGAGCATCAAGGGATTGGGCTGCGGCTCTCCGATCCGCACCAGCGTGTTCACGTCGCGGTGCCGGAACGGCTCCGTCTGACCGCGCACCGCCAATGTCGTATCGGACACGTAGCTCCAGCTGCCGTCGGGACTGAAGGTGATCTCGAGCCGGTAGGCGTCGGTACGGAAGGCATATTCGAGGAAGTCGGTGGAGCAGATGCCGTAATCGGTCCGGCCGCGCGTGGCGGTCACCACCAGTCCCATATCGTCCGGCTTCGCAAAGCCCGACGCGAGCGCGGTCTGGCCCCGGGGGATGGTGAGAGACTGCAGCACCAGGCCCGTCGACTTCTCCCACAGCCAGTATCCGACCTGGTCGTGGAAGGTGATGGCCTCTTCGGGCGTGTTGATGTGGACGTGATAGCGCAGGCCGTAGAACAGCTGCGGCCCATTGGCCTGCGGATCGATCGGCTGCATCTCGATGCGCTCGATGAATTGGCGCCGCTCCGGCCCGTCGGCCTTCGGATTGAGATCGACGCCCTTGCTGCTCTGCCACACGCCGGCTAGCCGGCGCAGCGGCCCGAGATTGGCCAGCGTGTCCGGATCGACATCCGCCGGTTCGGTGAAAATATCCTCAGGAAAGGGATTCATGCGATCACACCCCAATGTTCGGCGCCCGCGCGAGTCTCCTCTTAACGGCCAGCCCGTCGCAACCGCCACGGAAAAATATTCCGGCTGCGGCGCATCGCGTTCGCGACGCAAAAAGGACGCCGATATGGAAAGGGCGTGGCCGTCATTCGCGCCCCAGACAAGACTTTCGGTCGTCGCCGGGTGAGTCGCCTCAGGCCGCGCTCTGCGCCGGCGCGTCGAATTGCGCGAGCTTGCCGCCCGTGAAGCCCTGCCGCGTCCCCGGATCGTCGAGCACCGTGTGGGGGAAAATCGCCGGGATCGCGCTCACCTCATCAAGGCGCGCGACCTGCCCGGGCGACAGCGTAAACTTTGTCGCGCCGAGATTGCTTTCGAGCTGGGCCAGCGTGCGCGGCCCGATGATCGGGAGCGAGCCCTTGGCCGCGACCCAGGCGATGGCGATCTCGCCCGGCGTGACGCCGGTGTCCTTCGCGACCGCGATCAGCACGTCGAGGATGGCGGTGCGCTGCGCCGAATTCTCGGGCTGGAACACCCGCCCGCCGAAGCCCTCGGCGCGGCCCTTCTCGCCCTGGCGGTATTTGCCGGTCAGCATGCCGCCGCCGAGCGGCGACCACGCCACGATGCCGAGGCCGAGCGCATGGCCGGCCGGGAGAAGCTCGTGCTCGGTGGTGCGCTCGACGAGGCTGTGCTCGACCTGAAGAGCCGCGATGGGGACGGCGCCGCGCAATTCGGCAATGGTCGCGGCCCGCGCCACCCGCCAGGCGGGAAAGTCGGAAAGGCCCGCATAGAGGATCTTGCCGGCCCGCACGAGATCGTCGAAGCCCCGCACGATCTCCTCGGCCGGCGTGACGCCATCGGACATGTGGACCCAGTAGAGGTCGATGCGATCGGTCTTGAGCCGCTTCAGGCTCGCCTCGACCGACGCGGCCATCGCCTTGCGGCTGTTGCCGGTGACGAGGATGCCGGCCTTCGGGTCGGTCCCCATGGTGAACTTCGTGGCCAGCACGAAGTCGTCGCGCCGCCCGGTCAGCAGGTCGCCCAGGATCTCCTCGGACTGGCCGAACTGGTAGCCATTGGCGGTGTCGATGAAATTGCCGCCGGCGGCCGCATAGGCGTCGAAGATGCGGCGCGCCTCGTCGGGTTCGGCGCCATGGCCCCAGCGCGTGCCGAAATTGCCCGCCCCCAGCACCAGTTCGGAGACCCGCAGGCCCGTATGCTTGCCGAAGAGCTTGTAACGCATGGCCCGTCTCCATCGCATATTGATTGCGAGCACAACTAATTGATTTTGGCGGCGACCGCAACTAAAAGGATTCTCGGTTCGGGAGTTTCCGGAATGCGTGTTTCCAGGGAAAGAGCGGCGGAAAACCGCGATGCCCTCCTGCGGGCGGCCAGCCGGCTGTTCCGCAAGCGGGGCATCGACGGCGTCGGCGTGGCGGAGATCGCCAAGGCGGCGGGACTGACCCATGGCGCCCTCTATGCGCATTTTCCATCGAAGGACGCGCTGGCGGCCGAAGCTTTCTCCCATGGCTTCGAAGGCAACATGGCGCAGGTCCGGGCGCGGGCGGGCGGGCGGCGCATAGCGTTCGAAGACCACCTCGCCGCGCTTTTCTCGACAGGCATGCGCGACGGGTTGGAGACGGGATGCCCGATGACCGCGTCCGCCAGCGAAATCGCGCGGCAGGGCGCGGCCGTCAGCGTCAGCTTCACGCGCGCCTTCGACGAGATGGTGGCGATGGTCGAGGGTTCTCTCGAGAAGACGATTCCCGCCGCGCGAAGGCGCCGCCTCGCCATTGCGTCCGTGGCCGCGCAAATCGGTGCCGTCGCCGTGTCGCGCGCGGTCGCGAAGACGGACGCCGCGCTCGCGGATGAGGTGCTGCAAGCCGTTCGAAAGACCGTCCTCGGCGGCGCTGGCCGGGCCGGATCAAGGAAGGCGCGGCCGCCGACTGCGCTTAGCGGCCGTGCCTGATGAAGAACTCCACCGGCACCACGAGCTCGATGCTGTCGCCCTTGACCTGGACCGGAGGCGGCGGCAGGGGCTGCACGCGCCGGATGAGGGAAAGCACTTCGTCGTCGAGGAGCGCGAAGCCGCGGCTGCGATCGATGCTCGCCGTGAGCACCTGACCGCTCCGATCGACGGTGAAGCGCAGATAAACGACGTCTTCCTCCGCCCGCATCTGGGCGAGGCCCGGATAGCGCTTGGCGCGCTCGAGCTTGGCGAGGATCGCGCCTTCCCAGCTTTCCTCCGCCGTGCGCGCCGGGTCCGATGCGGCGCCCGAAGCGGGCGCCGCGGCGACGTCGTTCTTGGGCGCGACCGAGGTCGGCGCGTCGGTGCTGCGCGGCGCGGGCGGCCGGTCGGGCGGCGCCGGCGGCGTCTTGCGTGCGTCCTCATGCAGGACGACCTCGCCATGCATCACGGGCGGCTGCTTGATCCTGGGCTGCGGTTTTTGCTGCGGCTGGGGCTTCGGCTGGGCCTGGACCTGGTGCGGACCGGGGGGCGTCTCCTTGAAGACCGCGGTCGGCGAGGACGGCGTGGGCGCCAGATCCACCATCAGCGCCGCAGACTGTGAGGGCATCGCGGGCGTACTCATCCATTCCAGCAGGCAGACGAGTGCGATCGCGATATGCAGGCAGAACGCGACAAGGGCGCTCATGCCGTAACGGGCGAAATCGGCCCGCACGCGGCTGCCGAAGATGCTGTGCGCGACTCCGCCATTCGCCGGCGGCAACGGGTCGGGCCCGGCCCCGCCGCCGATCGTCAGCCGCGGCTGGACGAGCGCGCCGCCCGAGGGACGGAGGGCCATCTGCATCGGTTTGGAATGTGCGCTCATGGCGCGGCCGCGTCGGCTGCGTCCAGGCCGACCAGGGCGACCTTCAGATATCCCGCCTTGCGCAGCTGGTCCATCAATCCCATCACGTCGCCGTAGTCGACGCGCTTGTCGGCGCGAAGGAAGATGCGCGTGTCCTTCTTGCCCTTGGTCGCCGCATCCAGCGCCGCGCCGACATCGGCGTTCTTCAGCAGCGTGTCGCCGATGGAGACGCCGTGATCGGCCTGGAGCGTGACGAAGACCGGCTCGACGTCGGGCGCCGGCCCGGCCGAGGACACCGGCAAATCGACCGGTACGTCGACCGTCGCCAAGGGCGCCACCACCATGAAGATGATCAGCAGCACCAGCATCACGTCGATGAACGGCGTGACGTTGATCTCGTGGTTGACCGGCAGATCTTCGGATTCGGGATGAAACTTGACGGCCATCGCGCTCAGGCCCGCCGATCGAGGTCGCGCCCGGCAAGGCACAGGACGAGCGTTGCCGCGTCGCCCACCAGACCGCGATAGCCGGCGATCGCGCGGGCAAAGCCGTTGTAGATCACGACCGCCGGCACCGCGGCGACGAGGCCGAAGGCGGTTGCGAGCAACGCCTCGGCGATACCCGGCGCCACGACCATCAGATTGGTGGTGTGCGCCTGGCTGATGCCGATGAAGCTGTACATGATGCCCCACACCGTGCCGAAGAGACCGACGAAGGGCGAGACCGAACCGACCGAGGCGAGCAGATTGGTGCCCGATTGGATGCGGCGCGTCGAAGCAGCCTCGACGCGTTCCAGCCGGACCTCGATACGGTCGTTGACGCTGCCGCCCTTCAGCCCTTCGGACAGCTTCAATTCGGTGCGCGCCTCCTGCAGCAAGGCATCGACGACGCGGTCGCCGGTCTTGGCGATGTCGTTCAACGACCTGGCGCCCGCCAGCAATTCGACGGCGCGCCGAAGACTCCGCGAGGCGCCGAGCAGTTCCACGTTCTTGGCGATCCACACCGTCCAGGTCAGCAGCGAGGCGAGCAGGAGGATCAGGATCACGCCCTTCACGATGGGACCGGCGTTCATGAACATCCCCATGATGGACAGGTTCTGGGGCAACGAGCCGACGACAAGCGTCCGGTTCGCGATATGGGCGAGGACACCGTCGGCCGAGGCCGCGCCGGGCGCCAGCATCGCCGCCGCGAAGGCCGCCCCGCCCGCGATGAAGCCCGTGCTCACCCGGCGCCGCAACCTTTTGACCAACCGGACCGGGCTGACGAGACGCATGATACACTCCAAACCTGCCGGACCGGCCGGAAAACCGCGGTCCGAAAATGACGACGAGATAGCAACCACCCGATCGGACTTTGAAACGGAAACGAGTGGTCGGCCCAGACTCCGCAAGCCCCTGCCCCGGAGACCAATTGCCGCGACAGATCAAGTCTGCGATGGAGAGCGCCGGGGCTTCCATCCGCCGGAAGACGGGAACGGCCGCGACGAAGGGACAAACGAAAACCCCTCCGCTGCAGGCAGCGAAGGGGTCATAAGGTAAACGTCGGCATCGCTCCTAGGCGCGAGCACCGCGCGTCGGGAACCCGCGGCCGGCGTCAATAGCCGCAGGCTTCTCCGCAGCTCGTCGCCGCCGCCTTGTTGAAGTATTTGCTCTTGCCGCCGGTGAGACGGAGCTTTTCGTCCCCCAGGCTGTCGGCCATGCGGCCGCGCACCTCGATCACCGCGTCCACCGCATTGAGCACGTAGTCCACCGCGGTGACGGGCACGCGGCCCTTCACCAGGTCGGAGGCGTAGAGCGATTTCGCATCGCCGGCCACACGGCGCAGATCGGCCTGGGTGAAGCCTTCGGTCGCCGACGCCAGGCGATCGAAATCGATGATGTTGACGTCCGGCAGGTGCTTGTCCTCGTTGAGATAGCGCTTGAGGATGCGCGCACGGATGTCGGCGTCTGGCAGCTTGGTCTGCAGCCAGACCTCGACACGGCCGGACCGCAGCACCGCGTCGGGAATATGGCGCACGTCCATCGCGGTCATCATGACACAGACATTGTTGGCCGTTTCGCTCTCCAGTCCGTCGAGCAGGGAGAGCAGGAAGCGCACCACGCCCTGGATATGCTCGATCTTGAACAGCACGTCGGCGTCGTCGATGAACAGAACGGAAGGCGAGTTCGCCTTGGCTTCCGCCACCACCGCCTGGAGCTTGTCGAAGAAGGTGCCCGGCGGCTCGCTGATGAAGGAGCCGTCGACCAGGAAGAACTTGCCTTTCATGCGGTGCGCCAGGGCGCGGCCCATCACCGTCTTGCCGGTGCCGGGCGGGCCATAGAGCAGCACCCCGCGCTTGGCCTTCAGGCCCATCTCCTGCGCCAGCTTGCGGTTCTCGAGCGGCAGGACGATCGCGGTTTCGAGCGCCTCGGCGATGTGCTCGGCGCCGGGCAGACGGTCGAAGGTGATGTCCTCGACTTCATTGGTGCGCACATTGCTGGCGACGATGTGATGGTTGAGGACGTCGATGAACTGCTCGGTCGTCGGCGCGGGCACGTCCTGCAGGAGAGCGCTGGCGAGGCGCAATTGATGGCCGGTCAGCCGCGCGGCATGGCGGAAGAGCTGCTGAAAATCGATGCCGCTCGCCCGCGCTCCGAGGATGTTGCCGACGATGGCCGCATAGTCCTCGACGCGGAAGGAATTGAGCGTCGCCACGGCACCGCGATCCATCAAGGTGTCGAGGAAGAACTGGCCATACTGGTTGGCCGGCGGGCCGGCGATGAGCAGCCGCTTGTGCGGCTCCTGCGCCATCCGTTCGAGGAGCCGCTTGGCGACCATCGCGGTGTAGCCGCCGCGGGGGGCGGTGGGGCTCTGACCGATGCGGGTGATGAAATTGAAGTCGTCGACGGCAACGAAATCGTTTTCGGTGAGCGCCGTGTCGATGAGCTTGCCCACCGCGTCGGCGAAGGCGAGCGGATCGGTTGCCGCCGACGCATCGGCCATCTCGGCGAGCGTGATCAGATGTCCGCCGCGCTTGGCGATCTGGGCCGTCAGCATCAGCGTCCGGCCCATGCCCACCGTGCTCACCAGGCCGACGACCGGCGCGACCTTGAGCAGGACGTCGAGCTCGGCATCCGCCGCCGCCTGCGTCGGCGAGAGAGACGGATCGTTCGCACGATCGCGCGTTGCGGGCGGAAAGCCAATTTTGGGACTGACGTTCATCTTGCGGGATTTCATCCATCGTTGCGGCGACCGGAAAGCCGCCATGGTTTCGACGCCGAGGCTAGGAGCGGAAACCGCGGCGGCATACCCGCCAACGGGCGTGAAATGTGCGCCACGGCTGGGTTTTCCGATGCCTTCGCCCTCACTTCGCCATAACGATCCGGCCGGCCGAACACCGCAATGGGCGTGACATCAGTTCGCGCCGGCCGACGCGGCGCCCTTGTCGCGGTGCCGGCTCTCGAAATCCCTGACCTTGGCGATATACGCGTTTGCCTCGGTCGCGGCGGCGTTGCCGGCATCGATTTCGGCCCGGGCGCGACCGGCATAGTCCTGGCCCGCGGACTGGCGCGCAGACACATATTTCGCGATGCACTCGCCATAGGCATTCACCTGCTTGTGCAGGTAGGCGATGTCTTCGGGCGGAAGCGAAAAACGCTGCGGCAGGGCGGGCTGCACGCAGGGATTGGCAAGCGGCACGGCACTGGGCGCGGTTTGCGCGAAGGCGGGTGCGACGGCCAAAAAGCCCGCGACGGCGAGGGCGTATCTCATCTCATATCTCCGGTTGGAATGGACGAACGGCCCGTCAGTAGACGACGACGAGGCCCGGCAGCCGGACGACGCGCAGATTCTGCGAGCTGCGCAACGCATCCAGCCAGTCGGCCGTATGGTCGAGATCGATCGCGGCGCTCACATGGCGAAGGCCCGACTTGGGGCTGCCGAGGAAGACGATCCGCTGGTCGGTATGGCGGTCGAGCTCGGCGAGCACGGTGGTGAGCGGCAGATCTTCGAGCATCAGGCGCCCGCGCGTCCAGGCCAGCGCCTCGTCCGCCTTTATCCGTTCGACGGCACCGAGCCCTTCGGGTCCATACGCAAGGCGCCGGTCGGGCACCAGCCTCGCGCCGGCCACGCCGTCGTTCACCTCGACGCTGCCCCGCGCCACCGTGACGGTGACACGCTCCTGATCCTCGAGCCGCACGCCGAAAGCGGTCCCGACATCGCGGATGACGCCCGCTCCGGCGATCACGGTGAAGGGACGACGCGGATCGTGCACGACGTCGAAAAACGCCTCGCCCCGCGCCAGCACGACCTTGCGCGCGCCGTCGGCGAAGCGCACGTCGAGCGCGCTTCCGCCATCCAGTTCGACACGGCTGCCATCGGCGAGCGTGAAGCTTTCGCGCTGGCCGGCGGCCGTGACATAGTCGTGCCGCCAGTCCTGGCGATATTGGAATATCAAGGCCACGGCGAGGACGAGGCAAGCCGCAGTCGCGAAATAGGCGTGCATGGCCGTCCGCCGGAGCGGCGGCGCCTGGACCGGCTCCACCCAGGCATTGCCGAGGCCCACCCACAATTGCCGCGCCCGCGCGAGGGCCGCTTCGTGGTCGCGGCTGAGCGCGCGCCAGCGCGCAAAGGCGGCGTGATCTTCGGCGACGGTTTCGCCAGAGGTGAGCCGGACAAGCCAGGCGATCGCCTGCTCGTCTATATCGGAGGGCACGTCCAAGCCCCCCGCCGGATCGGATAACTGTATTTCCATGGTGAAAGAACGAACCGGCGTGGCAAGAACCACAAGACAATATCCGGTTTATGACCCGGCCAAACGCTCGCGGCAATGCAATAACGCGCGCATGACATATTTTTCCACCGAACTGCGCGAAACGCCGAGTTCGGCGGCGATCTCCGAATGGGTCATGCCCAGCATCCGGCTCATATAAAGGACGTCCTTGCAGCGCGGCGGAAGCTCCGCCAGCGCCGCTTCCACCAGCCGCATCTGGCCGCGTGTGAGCGCGTCATCCTCGGGGCCTGCCCCGATCCCGGAAAACAGCGAGACGTTGCCCGCCAGAAGCTCCATGCGCCGTCCTTCGACGCGCCTGTGATCGGTCGCCAGATTGGCGGCCATGCGGAAGAGATAGGCCCGCGCTTCGTGCCGGTTCGGCAGCGGCGCCGCGATGCGGCGGAGCTTGAGATAGAGTTCTTGTGCGAGATCGGCGGCCAGAGGCGATGAACCGGTCCGGCGGCGCAGCATCCGCTCCAGGTCGGGGCGCGCTTCCAGGAAGACCGATTCAAGATCCGAAAATGTCAGAACTTCAGCCATCCCCAACGCCCACCATATGACAAGATGGCGACAAGTGTGGGGCCATACGCGGCGGACTGCAATGCAACGCCCGTCTCGTCTCCGGCCTCTGCGCAAACCGATATGCCGACGGGGCGGCCGCAGCCGAGAGTTTTGGCGATTGGAGTCGACCGCGCGGGTCCGACGGAAAAACGCCGGATTCCAAGTCTTGCGGCGAAGGCAACGCGGCCCGCCGGCGGGCACTGCGCGAAATCGAGGCAACCGCGCTAGGCAATCCGCCCGCCTCCTGGGCAGGAACGGCAGAGCGGCGGCCGATGCGATCGCCCGTCTCACCATCCCCTCCATGTGGCGGATTCATGCGCGACATAGCGCCCAAGGTATTGTCTCCATAGTCTATCAGTCAAGTAGACTTATGCGACACGGGCTCGCGCGCCGCCTTGCGTTCGCCAGGGTCAGCGGGACAGGAGGCTGGTGAGCTGGGTGCGGTTTCGCACGCCGAGCTTGCCGTAGATATGGCTGAGATGGTCCTTCACCGTGCACCGCTCGCGATGGAGCCTTTCGGCGATCTCGCGATTGGAAAGGCCGCGGACGAGAAGGATCGCGACCTTGCGCTCCGCGGGGGTGAGCTGGGACAGGATCTTGAGCTGCTCGTCGCTCGGCTGGAACGCGTCATGGGCGCGCGAGCCGAGTCCGCCGAAGCGGATCAGGAAGCTGGGCCGGTGCGCCGAGACGCCGTGCACCTGCTGGGCGCGCACCACGGCGTATAAATCGGAATGTTTGGATGGCACGGTATGCTCGGCAGGCATGTCGCCATGCTCGTCCATTTCCAGCCAGCGCCGGCGCAAAACTTCGCACGCCGCCGCCAGGTCGGGAGGCACCTGCAGCATCTTGCGCGGCAGCACGGTGTAAGGCCGCTCGGTGCCGTGGACCCAGAAGAAGGCCTGCTTGTAACCCTCGTCGTTGACGAACACCGGCTGCAGGTTCCAGTTGACCAGCATCACGCCGATCGGCAATCCGGCGACGAAATTGGACAGGCTGGCGTGGAGCGCGCGCTGCTGCTGCTCGTGGATGAGACGGAACAGCACCGACCGGATCAAGGGATGAAGGGCGCGCAGCCAGGCCTCTTCTTCGGCCGAGAAATCGCCCTGGGCCGCGGTGCGGTAGATCACGATATTGGCGCGCACCTCCTGGCGCTGCCAGAAACTCAAGGTAATGCCGAATTCCCAGCCCTCCGGCTGCATGAAGCGGCGGTAGAAGGCGCTGTGCGGCAGCGCCTCGGCCGACAAGGCGTCGCTCACCCGGTGCAGCGGCGCGCCGGGATGATCCTTCAGGAATTGCGGCGTGGGGTGATGTGCCCGCCTGGCGTGCCAGTAGTCCGGATCGCGCTCCCGCCACGGCGCTTCCAGCACCAGCGAGCTCTGGCTCGAATTGGCGAAGTCGTAATAGTCGTACCACAGGAAGGCGGTGTCGAACGGCACCGCGGCGCGGATCAGTGCCAGCGCCGCGTCCCAGAATTCCGAGACATCGCGGGCGCAGGCGAGCGGCGCCAGGGCGGCGATGGCGTCGGCGGAGATCGTGCCGTGCGGCATGGGAATGGGATGCGATTTGACGGCGGACCGGCCGGTGCGACGGAGGGCGGAGACAACCATGCCAGGAGAACGAGCGGAACGATCAAACTCCGCAAGCTCGGCTGCGGCGAACGCCCTCCCCGCCGCGTGGCAGGGAGGGCGCCGTGTTCAGTTCTGGTAGCGGACGGTGAACATGAAATTGCGCGGATTGCCGTACCAGTTGCCCCCGGCGGCCGTCCCGATGCTCTGATAGTAAGTCTTGTCGAGTATGTTGTCGACGTTGAGCATGGCGTGCCAGTGATCGTCGATATCGTAGGAGACGCTCGCCCCGAACACGCCATAGCCAGGCTGGTCGACCACATAGGGCACCTGGGTCAGGCATCTCGTGCTGGGCGCAGGACGATAGACCACGCAGACAGACCCCTTGCCGAAAGCCGCCGACTGCGCGTTGGCCCCGAAGCCCACCTGCCAGCGCTTGAAGTCATCCGGCAAGCGGTAGGTCGTCCACAGCTTGAAGAGATATTTCGGCGTCTGGTTGGAGAACACCTCTCCGGTGTCGGTAGCGGTGCCGTCATAGACGGTCACATTGTAATTGTAGCTGAAGCTGGTCGATATCTGCCAACCGGGCAGGATTTGCCCCGCCACCGCCGCTTCGACGCCTTCGCTCTTCAAGTCGCCGTTGTCGAGAAGGCAGCAGAGGCTGAGGCCGTTCTGGATCGGCGGATAGGTCGGGTCCAGAATCGTCGGATAACTCGTCTCGTTGGTGCGGTAGACCGAGAGCGTGGTGTTGAGCGCCCCGCCGAGAAGTTCGCCCTTGATGCCGGCTTCGTAACTGGCGCCCAGGATCGGCGGCAGCGGGTGGCCCGGCGGCGGTCCGCCAAAATAGTTGGCCACGGATTGGAAGATTTTTGTGTAGCTGAAATAAGCCGACCAGGCATCGTCGATGTCATACGTCACCGCGCCATAGGGTATGACCACGGAGTGATCGCCGTAGCTGAGTGGGGCGCTTGGCGGGCCGTCGGGATGGCCCGTTGCGTCGAGCGGCTGATCGATTTCCTTGAAATCGAACGTGTTGATGGAGAAGCCCCCGGTCGCATGCAGATCATGCAAAAGCTCCAGGCGCAGGGTCATGTAGGCCCGCCATTGGGACTGATTTTCGGCGGCAAACCCTTGATACGGTACCAGGGAAGCCGGCTCGGGCCATGCGCCGGGATCGAAATGGAAGATATCCACCGGCGGATAGGGCGCGGGATAGAGCGTCGAATAATCCAGCGAACCCACGCCGTCGACATAGCCATAGCTGGCGCCCGCCGTCAGTTGGTGGTGGCGATCGAAAAGATCGAAGGATCCCGTGACGGTCGCGTCCGCCAGATATTGGCGGTTGACGCTCTTGGCTTGATAGCCCTCCATCTTCGTTCCGGTAATGGGATTGTCGGTGACGCCGCCGGTGAGAAAGCCATATTTGGAATTCGTGTCTTGCGCCGTATCCGTGAGATTGACATGGACCGTCCAGTCGCCGGCGAGCTTCTGGTTCAGCTGGACAAAGATCTCCGGCGTCGAGGTTTGATATCGGCTCCAAGGCAGCGCAAACGAGGTATCGACCGGCAGGTGCAGGTCGTCGCCGTTCGCATAGCGCGGCAGGCCGGCAAACCACGGCAACGAGTCCTGCTTGGTGAAGCTGGCGCCGACGGTCAGCAATGTCTCCGGCGTAAGATCGGCCTCGACGACGCCGTAGAGAAGAAGGTGATTGGTGGTCGCCGTCTTGTAGAAATAGTCCTGCGACTGATAACTTGCCACCAAACGGCCGCGGATTTTGTCGCCGAGGCCCGCGATATCGAGCGGTCCGGTGACATCCACCGCGGCGCGATAATTGTCCCATGACCCGACAGCCCCTTCGAGGCCGACCTGGTCGTGATCCAGCGGACGCTTGCGTACGAGATTGACGGTGCCGCTCGGGTTGCCCACGCCCGAAAACAGACCGTCCGGCCCCTGCAGCAATTCGGCGTGATCGTATTCCGCCATGTCGAAACCGGCGGTAAAGCCGAGGATGTTGACCGCAGTGGTGATCGTGTTGCTGATGTTGAGCGGCGCACCGCCGTCGATCTGGAAATTGGTGATCTCGAATCCGCGCGAATAGAATGACGGGTTCACATTGCCGTCATTGTTGAGGACCGTGACGCCGGGCATCTGGTTGAGGACATCCGCCATGCTTTCCAGATGCTGGTCCTGCATCTGCTGCTGCGTCATCACGCTGACGTTCTGCGGCGTCTCGCGGATCGAAAGCGGCGCCTTGGAGCCGATGGTCGTCGCGGTGGTGGTGTAGCTGCCGGTGCCTTCGGTGGCGGTCGGATCGGTCGAACCGTTGGCGGCGACGCCTTCGGCGCCCTGCACTTCCACCGGCCCCAAGGCGCGCGCGCCATGCGTATCGGGCCGCTCGATCACGATGGTCGTGGCGTTGGCGAAATGAAAGGTCAGGCCGCTGCCGGCGAGCAGCAGGCGGAGCGCCTCGCTCGCCGCATAGCTGCCGGTGAGACCGCGGCTCTTGATGCCGGTGGCCAATTCCGCCGGATAGGCGAGCTGCAATCCCGTCTTCTCGGCGAAGGCGTCGAGCGCCTGGCTCAGCGGCTCGGCCGGAATGGCGAAGCTTTCGACGCCTTCGCCCTGCGCATATGCGCCGTGCGACGCCAACACGATCGCGGCGGCACAGGCCACGCCGCACAACCACGCACTCTTCAAGCCCCCGATACGCATCATCATCCCTCGCTCAGAGCGACGGGAAGTCCGGCGCTCGATTCTAGGACGACTGGCGCGTGCGATGTGTAAACGCAGCGGCTCAACGCAGGACGACCACGAAAGGCGTGAAATACGTCACGGTCAGTCCGCGCGCCGCGGCAAGACCTTCGAGACCCTGATCGATGGCGGAGATGCGGAAATTGCCGCTCACCTTCTGGCTCGCCTTGCTGCTCAGGAGAAATACCACACCGGGACGATAGCGTGCCAATTCGTCGACGGCATCGCCCAAGGAACGGCCGTCGATCACCACGCGGCCGCTTCGCCAGCTTGAAAGGGCCGCGATATTGCCGGACCCGGCGTGCGGCGCCGTGCCTGCACCGTATCGCAGTATCTCGCCCGCATGCGCATGCGCGCGGATTCCGGCATTGCCGACTGCAACTTCGCCGGCGGTGACTGCAACCGTGACGCGACCGCCTGCATCGCGGCGTATGTCGAAAGCGGTTCCGACATCGCGGATTTCGCCGCCTGCGGCCGTGACGCGGAAAGGATGCGCTGCATTGTGACGCACCGAGAACCACGCCTCGCCGCGCAGCAGCGCGACATCGCGCCGCCCGGAACGGAAATCGATCGCCAGCGCGGAGTTGGTGTTCAGCATCGCCAGCGAGCCGTCGGGCAGGGTCACGGGCGCGATCTCGCCCGGCCCGGTGATGCGGTCGGCTTCGAGCCACAGCAGCGGCTGCCCGAGCGTCAGCACGCAGAGCATAAGGGTCACGGCCATGGCGCCTATCGGCAGCCAAAGCCGCCGCCGGCGCGGCAGGACGGCCGGCAGGCCCGCCGCAAAAGCGGCGCGATGGGCCGCGAGGCTGCGCCACAGCCGCCTTTCTTCCTCGAAAGCGGCCGCGTGCGCCGGATCGGCGCGCCACGCCTCGAACGCCGCGAGGTCCGCCGCCTTGCCCGTGGTCAGGCGCGCCAGCCAAGCGCGCGCCTGGCGTCGAAGCTGCGTGTCGGCAGCATTGCTGGGGTCTGCGGTCATTGTTACGAACCGTCCACGGACAAGACTTAGACGATCCGGCACCGCATGCTGTTAAGCATCCGGTGCGGTTCGTCCGCCAAGCCGGCGCGGACCTCCGCCAGCCGGTCCAGCACCCGTCGCACATGGTGGTTGACCGTCACCCGCGAAAACCCAAGCCGCTTGGCGGCCTCACCCTGCGTCAATCCGTCGAAGTAGACCAGAACGAAGATCTGGCGACTGAGCGGCGGCAGCGCCGCGATCGCCTTGTCCATGCTGGCGAGCGCGTCGGCGGCCACCAAATGATGTTCGGGCGTGACGACGTCTTCCTCGCGCCACAGGATATCCATCGCCTGGTTGAGAAGTTCGGCGCGGCGCCGCTCGACCTTGGCGTGATCGCGCACCAGATTGGCGGCGATCTGGAAGAGAAACGCGCTGGGATCGCGGACCGGGCCGCGCACCCGCGCGAGCTTGAACCAGATGTCCTGCGCCAGGTCCTCGGCGGTGGCGCGGCATCCGAGCCGGCGCGACAGGAACCGCAACAGTCGCGCGCGGTTGCGGCCATAGGCCGCGAACAACATGTCGGCGTCGGGAACGAGCCCCTCTCCCGTCAACTCCCGCAGATCCGGCTCCGCCATTCGCCTTACGCCACACACCCACTGTCCTAAACGAGCGTGCCGCGCAGACACCGCAGAAGGATTATTGCGCCGCGTCGAGCCTGGCGCCGGTTTGAACTGCATCGACGCCCGCCTCCAGATCTTCGACCTCCTCGACGTCGGCGGCTTGGAGATTGCCTGCGGGCAGGACTTCCCACGCCCCGCCCGGCAACAGGCGCAATGCCGTCTTGTGGTATTTGAAGATGGTCGGGCGATGGCCCACGCTGACGAAGGTGGCGCCCGAGCGCACCAGGAGGCCATAGAGCAGCCGCTCCGTCTCGACATCGACGGCGCTCGTCGCCTCGTCCATCAGGACGAACTCCGGCCGGCTGATCAGGACGCGCGCGAAGGCGATGCGCTGCTGCTCGCCGAGCGACAAGACGCGGCCCCAATCTCTCTCGGCGTCGAGCCCGCCATGGCGTTCGGCGAGGTCGTGCAAGGTGACGCGCTCCAGGACGGCTTGCAGCTCGGCATCGCTCACATCGGTGCGGCGGCGCGGATACAGCAACTGCTCGCGCAGATTGGCGAGGATCATGTAGGGCTTCTGCGGCAGGAACAGCGTCACGTCATGGGGCGGCATGACGATCTGGCCGCTGCCGCGCGTCCACAAGCCCGCCATCGCGCGCAGCAGCGAGCTCTTGCCGACGCCGGTGCGGCCGACGATCACCATATGCTCGCGCGGCGCGATGCTGAAGCTCACGTCCCGGGCGAGGCTCTGCTCGCCGCCGGGCGTCTGGAGCGAGACATGGTCGAGCGCGATCTGCTTGTCCTCGCGAAAGCCGATGCGCGGCACCGCGGCGGTGGAGACGCGCTCGCGGCCCATCTCCTCGAACTTCTCCTGGATTTCGGCCAGACGGATCACCTTGGGCACCGCGAGGGTGAGGGTCGGGATGAACCGCATCAGGAGCGACAGCGAATTCAGCAGAGCCAACGCCGACGCGCTGCCCTGGGCGATGGTGCCGTATTCGATGCGATGGCTGAGATAGAGCGGCGCAAGGAACAGGAACGGCATCACCATCCAAACCACCGAGAAGCCGGATTCGGCCAAGGACAGCCAGACCGAATATACGATGTTGACGAGGTTCTTGCGGACGGCGGTGGCAAGGCGAATCAGGATATGGGCGCGCTCGGCATATTCGCCATGATAGAAGGCGACGGTCTCTGCGTGGTCGCGCACGTGCAGGATGCCGTAGCGCAGGTCGGCCTCCGACACCGTGATATCGTAATTCTGCCGGACGGTGGGCTTGTACAGCCGAAGGATGGCCACCGTCTTGACGGCCGCGAAGACGACCACCACCCAGAAGAGCGCGCGCGAGATGGACATCAGGATCAAGGCCTGCACGCTCATGTCGAGCACCATCCCGAAGGCCTGGCGCGGCAGATAAGCGATCGTCTGGCAGAACGGCCCGACCTCTTCCTGGATGCGCTGGTCGGGGTTGTCGATCACCTCGTCCATGACGATTTCGTAATAGGTGCGTCGCGACAGGTATTCGTCGATCAGATGCGTGGACAGCCATTGCCGCCAATGCAGGTTGAGCCGCCCGTCGATATAGCTCTCGATCGCGTAGATGCCGTGCCGCACCATCACGAAGACGATGGTCATCGCCAGGAGGTACCAGAACAGGCTGGCATGGCGCGCCAGCAGGGCGTTCGTCTGATCGCGGGTGAGGTAGGAGTAATAGGCGCCCGAGACGCTGTAGGACGCCACGAAGGCGATGAGGACGCCCAGCGCGAGCCACGACTTCCAAGCATCTTTGCGGAGCCAATACAGCTTGGAAAGATTGTAGACGCGCCGGAAGAACCTGCCATCGAGGCGGTAGCTGCGCGGGTCGATGCGGAGATGGCGGGGCTGTATCACGTCAGATAGATCCTTGTTTCGCGCGTCCCGGCGCGACATGGGCGCAAGATGCCCATGCCGGACGGCGGCCTTGCGAATCGCAAACGGCAATGTGGCGCCCACGCCTCGGGCGACCGGGCAAAGGCAAAACGAGTCGGAAGGCCGGATGCCGCAAGCGGCGCTGGCATCTCACAAGCAGCCGCTCTCGAAGAATGCGGTCATGCGGGCCCGCTCGGGGCGCCAGTCGACGCCTCTTTCCAGCAGCCAGGCGTCCGAAAAATACGTGTCGGCGTAACGCTCGCCGTCGTCGCACAGGATCGTGACGAGCGAGCCGGTCTCGCCCGCGCGCTTCATTTCGGAGATGAGCTGCGCCGCAGCCCAGATATTGGTGCCCGTCGATCCGCCGCAGCGCCGCCCCAGAAGCTCCCATACGGCCCGCAGCGCACCGATGCTCTGTGCGTCGCTGACGGGCAGCATGCGGTCGATCAGTTCGGGGATGAAGGAGGGCTCGACCGCGCCGCGCCCGATGCCTTCGATGCAGGATTGCTCCCCATCCGGCACGGCGATCGTCGCGCGATCGTGATAATGGCGATGGAAAACGGAATCCTGCGGATCGGCGACGCAAAGCCGCGTCGGCAACCGCCGGTAGCGGATGAAGCGTCCGATGGTCGCCGAAGTGCCGCCCGTGCCTGCGCCGCAAACGAGCCAAGCCGGGATCGGATCGGCTTCGGCGCTCATCTGGCTGAAGATGGAACGGGCGATGTTGTCCTCGCCGCGCCAGTCGCAGACCCGTTCGGCATAGGTGAACTGATCCATGTAGTGGCCGCCGGTCTCGCAGGCCAGCGCAAGCGACGCGCGGTGGATGTCGGCGGCACTGTCGACATAGCGGATCTCCCCGCCGTGACGGCTGATCGCCGCCACCTTGGCCGCCGCCACCGACCGCGGCACGACGGCGAGGAAACGAAGACCCAGAAGCCTGGCGAAATACGCTTCCGAGACCGCGGTCGAACCGCTCGACGCCTCGACGATGGTCGAATCCGGGCCGATCCAGCCGCTGCACAGCGCATGGAGGAACAGCGCACGTGCCAGCCGGTGCTTGAGGCTTCCGGTGGGGTGGGTGGATTCGTCCTTCAGATAGAGCGCGATGCCCGGCGCCCCGGAAAACGGCAGGCGGATGAGATTGGTGTCCGCGGTGCGTCGCGCATCCGCCGCGATCAGCTGCACCGCATCCTGCGTCCAGGCCCGCCGCAAGGCCGATGCGGTCGGCCGGTCCGGCTCGGGCCGATGCAGCCGCTGCAAGTGAGGTGTCATCTCAGCCCGTGCCACCCACCACCATGTCGTCGATCCTGACCGTGGGCTGGCCGACGCCGACCGAAACGCTCTGCCCGCTTTTGCCGCACATGCCGTTTTCCAGCTCGAGGTCGTTGCCGATCATCGAAATGCGATGCAGCGCTTCATGCCCCAGCCCGATCAGCGTGGCGCCCCGGATCGGCGCGGTGACGTGTCCGTCTTCGATCAAATAGGCTTCGGTCGCCGAGAAGTTGAACTGCCCGCTGGTGATGTCGACCTGGCCGCCGCCGAACCCGACCGCATAGATGCCGCGACCGACCGAGGCGACGATCTCGGCGGGATCGTGCCCGCCCGCGGCGAGAAAGGTGTTGGTCATCCGCGGCATGGGCAGATGGGCATAAGACTGGCGCCGCGCATTGCCGGTGACCGTATCGTTCATCAGCCTTGCGTTGAGCCGGTCCTGCATCAGGCCGGTGAGCTTGCCGTCCTCGATCAGCACGTTGCGCCTTGTGGGCGTGCCTTCGTCGTCGCTGTTGAGCGAGCCGATCCGGCCCGGCAGCGTCCCGTCGTCGACCACGGTGACGCCGGGCGCGGCGACGGCCGTGCCCATGCGCCCGGTGAACACCGAGGACCGCTTGCGATGGGCATCCCCTTCCAGACCGTGGCCGACCGCTTCGTGCAGCAGCACGCCGGGAAAGCCGGAGCCCAGCACGACGGTCATCACCCCGGCCGGCGCGGGCCGCGCATCGAGATTGACGAGCGCGATCCGCGTGGCGCGCGCGACCAGCGCCGCCAGCCGGGCCTCGTCGAAATGCTCCAGCCCGGCGCGCCAGCCGGCCGAGGCCGTGCCGTTGGCGCGCCGCCCGCCGGCTTCGGCCAGCACCGTCAGGCTGAGCTGGACCTCGGGGCGCATGTCGCCCGCCAGCGCGCCATCGCTCGCCGCCACCAGCATGAAGGCGTGCGACATCTGCAGACCTGCCGAGACGTGGACGATGCGCGGATCGGCGGCGCGCGCAAGCCGGTCGACCTCCTGCAGCAGCTTGAGCTTGGGCGCGGCCTCGGCCGTCGCGGTCGGATCGATGCCGGGATAGAGCGCATGCGCAGGCCCGGGCGCGCCGATCGCGATCCCGCGACGGTTTCCGGACCCGGTGCGGCTCATGCTCGCGGCGGCTTCGATCGCGGCGCCGAGCGCGCGCGGCGACATGTCGCCGGAATAGGCGAAACCGGTGCGGTCGCCGCTGACGCTGCGTGCGCCGACGCCCTGCGACGTCGAGAAGCTGCCGCCGGTGACCTTCCGGTCCTGCAACTGCCAGCTTTCGCGGCTCGACGCCGCGAAATAGAGATCCGAAAAATCGCCGCCGCCGAGAAGCCTGTCCAGCAAGGGGCCCAGCGCTTCGACGTCGAGATCGTTTTGGTGCAGCAGGCGTTCCTCGACGCGCGCGAAACGCTCGGCGGCGGGATATTTGCCCTGGACGTCCATCCTGTTCTCCTTGGCGCTCAGCAACCGGCGATCTTCATGTCGTCGAGCAGGATCGCGCCGGTGCGCACCGCGCCGTCGCGATAGACATCGCTGCCCACGAACCGGATATGGCCGAGCATGGTCGCGAGATCGCCCGCGATGGTGACGTCCTGCACCGGGAAGACGACCTCGCCGTCCTCCACCCAGAATCCGGCCACGGCTTTGGAATAGGTGCCGGTGACGGGATCGCATCGCCCGCCCAGGAATTCCGTCACCCACAAGCCGCGATCCAGCCGCCGCAGCATCGCGGCGGTATCGTCGGCCTTGCCGGCCAGCCGGCTCGTGAGAAACAGGTTCCAGGTGCCGTCGGCATTGCCGGTGGAGCGCAGGCCGAGCTTGCGGGCCCAGCGCGAGGAGAGGAAATAGCCTTCCACCACGCCTTCGCGCACCACGAAGCGATGCATCCCGGCCACGCCTTCGCCGTCGCATCCGCCGCTCGCCATGCCGAAGGGCTCGAAAGGATCCTCGACCAGATCGAGATGCGCCGCGAGCGCGCGGCGGCCCATCGCATCGGCAAGGACAGTCGATTTCTGGTGCTGCGCCGCGCCGAAGAGCCCGCCGCAGAACTCGCGCACCAGCGAACCGGCGATGGCGGCGTCGAGCAGGACCGGCGCGGCCTGGGTCGCGACCGCGCGGGCCCCCAGCTTGCGCACCGCATGGGCGACCGCCGTCGCGCCGATGGTCTCGGCCGCGAGAAGATGATCCGTCCGCCGCTCGACCGAGCGCCACGCCGCGCGGCTCATCGCGCCGTCGCGCTCGGCGATTGCGACACACCAGCGGCTCTGGTTGGAGGCGCTGGCCGAGCGGCAGAAATCGGCGCCGATGGCGCGGGCCCAGCGGCTGTCATGGCTCGTCGCGCCCGCCTCCATGATGCGCACCGGTCGCGCGGCGGAGGCCGCGAGAGCCGCGTCTTCGATCGCTTTGGCGGCCGCGGCGATATCCGCCGCCGACAGGCCGGATGGCGCGTAAAGCTCCACTTCCCGCCCGTTCCGGGCCAGCCATTCGGGATCGGCACATCCCGCATCGGCATCGGACTCGACCTGGCGCGCGATGGCGACGGCGCGTTCGACCGCGGTGTGGATGGCCTGCGGCGTTAGGGTCGATGTGCCGGCGGTGCCGGTGCGCCCGCCGTCGAACACCGTGACCGAGACCGACTGACCGCCGTCCCGCACCGCGGTTTCGGGACGGCCGTCCTTCACCTTGATCGTCAGGCCGGCGAATTCCCGGGCGACGCAAACGGACTGATCGAAGCCCAGCCGGCGCGCATGGGCGACGGCGTCGCGCGCGATCTGGCTCAGCATCGCCTCGTCATGGAGGAGATAGCCGCTCATGCGGTCTTCGGCACGGCGGGGGAAAGCGGAACGGGTGGAACGGTCGAGGTCATGCGTCTGCCGGTTGTTCGTGCCGTCAACGAATGGCACGGCGCCGGTCCGCAACCCATCCACCAAAAGGCGGGAAAGACGACACATCGGCGGCCGGCGATCTCGGGTATCTCGATCGGAGGGGCCGGGGCTGGCGGGGCATCCCGCCTGCCGCGGCTATGTCGCGCGCGCCATGGCCCGCAGCTCGTGGAATAATGCGGACAACTAACTGACGCCGCGCTTCTGCAGCGCGACGTTTCGCCAGAAGCGCTGGAGGCTGTCGAGGCCGCCGACGGTGGAACTCCAGGTCGTCGTATCGCAGACCAGCACGCGGCCGGGAAACACATCGGGTCCGGTCTGCAGCAAAGCGTCGAAATCGCGCCGTCCTGTTGCGGTGAAGGGATGCGGCGGGGCGTCCGGATCGATCGGCTGGCGCGCCAACACGTCGAGCTTCGCCACACTGTCGCCGAGCCTTTCGAAATGCGGCAGGTGGGCATGGAGGTTGAAGGTCGTGACGCCCGCCATCAGCCCCGCGCGATCGAACGCAGCAGCGATTTCGAGCGGCGCGGGCGCGCCGTCGGGCATCTTCGCGGGGTGCAAGCCGAAGCGGTTTTCGACCGCCAGGCCAAGACCGCCGAGAAGCGAAAGGCCGAAATCGCCGAAGGACTGCCGCGCCGGGATGGCCGGATCGCCATGGTGGTGGAATTCGAGCTCCCGACGCGCCAGCCATTCGCTCTCGGGAAGCCCGTCCGTGCTGCCGATATTATGATGGGGACACACAAAAAGCGTGTGATCGGGCTTGTCGAGAAACGACCGGACGGCGGCGATCTCGGCGTCGCTCGGCCTTTGCTGCGTTCGCGAGGAATCGAAGCTGATGACGATGAGCGTGTCGACCCCGGCGAGATATTCGGCGTCGAGCGCGCACCGACCGGCATCCGTCCTGCGTTCGGCGCAACGGACGGGATTTCCGGTCCATGACGCCACCAAGTCGGCGAACAGCGTGAAATTCCTCAGCTGTATGTTGTCCAGAAAGCCGCCGATGCCCTGATCGAATTTCGCCGGATCGGCGAATTGCTCGTGCCGCGGCCAGAACATCCGGCGGAGCTCGAACAGCGCCGGAAACCGATCCTCCAGAACGCCGAGCGGCGCCGCAGCTTCGTCCGGGCGGCTCCAGGCGAAATACAACGCGACTTGCCGACCCGTCATGACCGCTCCTGCGTTGCGCCTCGCACGGCTCGGCGCGTTCGTCGCGCGTTCCGCTCATCCGGACGCGAGATGCCGAACGGAATAATCGCGCAAAAGCCGCGTTGTACCAACCCTTCCTCCCGAGCGGGCGATCCTCCGGCACCGCCCGTCCTGCCCGGACGACCTCGGGCGGCACGCCGTTTACGCGCAGCAGGCGTCAGCGCAGATTGGCGGCCAGGAAATCGACGAAGACCCGGATCCGGGCGGGCGTGCTGGCGCCGCCGACGAACACGGCGTGAATCACCTCGACGTCGCCCGGGTTGAAGTCTTCGAGGATCGCAACGAGCCGGCCGCTCGCGATCTCCGCCGCGACGCTGAAATGGCCCACGCGCGCGATGCCGACGCCCGCCGCCGCCAGCTGGCCCAGCGTCTCGCCATTGTTCGCTTCGATGTTTCCGCGGACGGACAAGGCGAACTCCCGCCCCTCCCGCCGGAACGGCCAGACCGGCTCGGCCCTGCGGAAGTTGAAGTTCAGGCAATTGTGCCCGTGCAGGTCCTCGGGCGTCCGCGGCGTGCCGTGCCTTGCGAGGTAGTCGGGCGAAGCGACGATCACGCGGCGCGTCTCGCCGAGCTTGCGGGCCGTCAGCGCGCTGTCGGGCAACGGGCCGAAGCGGATCGCAACATCGGCTTGGCCGGCGGCGACGTCCACCAGCGCGTCGGTCAGGGCGATGTCGGTCAGGATGTGCGGATGGAGCGCCGCGAACACCCCCAACAGCGGCACCACGCAGAGCCGCCCATGCGACAGCGCGGCGCTGACGCGCAATCGGCCACGCGGCGCCCCCTGGTCGGCGATCTGCTGTTCGGCATCGTCCAGATCGGCGAGGATGCGGCGCGCGGCCTGAAGATAGGTCTGCCCTTCGGCGGTCAGCGACAGCGTGCGCGTAGAGCGCAGCAGCAGCCGCACGCCAAGCCGCTCCTCGATCCGATCGACCGCCCGGCTGACGGCGGACGGGCTCAATCCCAGCAAGCGGCCGGCGCCGGAAAAGCTGCCCTGCTCCACCACGGCGGCAAACAGCGCCAATGCGCGTGCCCGATCTGCTCCGCCGGCCGGCTTTGCGTCCATTGCAAAATTCCTTCGCGCCGACGGGCGGTACTCAGGTGCACCGGCCGCCTGCATCTATGCGCCAGGATGACAATGAAAGGTATATCATGGAGTATCGCCAACTCGGATCGTCCGGACTGCGCGTGCCGGCACTCAGCTTCGGGACCGCCACATTCGGCGGCCGGGGACCGCTGTTCAGCGCCTGGGGGCGGAGCGATGCGGCCGAAGCCCGCCGGCTGATCGATGTCTGCCTGGATGCCGGCGTGACGCTGTTCGATACCGCGGACGTCTATTCGACCGGCGCCGCCGAGGAGATCCTGGGCGAGGCGGTCCGAGGCCGGCGGGACGCAGTGTTGATCTCGACCAAGACCGGGCTGCCTATGGGAAACGGGCCGCAGGATTGGGGAGCTTCACGCGCCCGGCTGCTTCGGGCGGTCGACGACTCCTTGCGGCGGCTTAGCACCGACCACATCGACCTGCTCCAGCTCCATGCGTTCGACGCGTCGACACCGGTCGAGGAACTGATGGGGACCCTCGATCTGCTGATTGCGGCCGGCAAGGTCCGCTATGCCGGCGTCTCCAACTATCCCGCCTGGCAGCTGATGAAGGCGCAAGCGGCCGCCGAGCGCCAAGGCTGGCCGCGGCTCGTGGCGCACCAGGTCTATTATTCGCTGATCGGCCGGGCCTATGAGCACGAATTGATGCCGCTCGGACGCGACCAGGGCATCGGTGCGCTGGTGTGGAGCCCGCTCGGCTGGGGACGGCTGACGGGCAAGATCGGTCGCGGCCGCGCCGTGCCGCAAGGCAGCCGGCTGCACGAGACCGAGCAATTCGCGCCGCCGGTCGAAACCGGACATCTCTATCGGGTCATCGATGCGATCGAGCAGATCGCCGCCGAGACCGGCAAGACCGTGCCCCAGATCGCGATCAACTGGCTGCTCCGGCGCCCGACGGTGTCCTCGGTGATCATCGGCGCCCGCAACGAGGAGCAACTGCGCCAGAATCTCGCTGCCGTCGGATGGTCGCTCACGCCGGAGCAGGTCGCGGCGCTCGACGCGGCGAGCGACGTGCTGCCACCCTATCCCCATACGCCCTATCGTCAGCAGGAGGGCTTCGCCCGCCTCAACCCGGCGCTGGTCTGAGGAGGTCATGACAAAGCTCAACCCGGGACTGATAGCCCTGTCGGTCGGCGCCTTCGGCATCGGCGTGACGGAGTTCGCCCCGATGGGCATGCTGCCCATCATCGCCAACGACCTCGGCGTCTCGATCCCGACGGCCGGCCTTCTGATCAGCGCCTATGCGCTGGGCGTTGTGGTCGGCGCGCCGCTGATGACGCTCACCACGGGCCGCGTGCCGCGCCGGACACTGCTGATCGGCCTGGCCGGCATCTTCACGGTCGGCAACCTGCTGGCGGCCGTCTCCGGCAGCTACGGCATGCTGCTTGCCGCGCGCGTCCTCACATCGTTCAACCATGGCGCCTTCTTCGGAGTCGGCTCGATCGTGGCCGCGAGCCTCGTGCCGCCGCAGCGTCAGGCCGGCGCCGTCGCGGCCATGTTCATGGGGCTGACGATCGCCAATGTCGTCGGCGTGCCGCTGGCAACCTGGGCGGGGGCGCATCTCGGCTGGCGCGCCGCCTTCTGGGGCATCGCGGCGCTCGGCGTCGCGACCATGTCTGCGCTGCGGCTGACGCTGCCGGAGCTTCGCGCGCCGCAGGACGGCAACGCGATGGACGAGTTGCGCGTGCTGCTGCGCGGCAAGGTGCTCGGCGCGCTGGCGCTGACGGTGGTGGGAGCGAGCGCGATGTTCACGGTCTTCACCTATATCGCGCCGATCCTGCGCGACGCGACCCACGCCTCGCTCGGCTTCGTGACGGCGATGCTCGTCGTTTATGGTGTTGGGCTGACGGTGGGGAACTGGCTGGGCGGCAGGTTCGCCGACCGCTCGGTCGACCGCACGCTCATCGTCACGCTGGCGTCGCTTTGCGCGATCCTCGTCGCCTTCGCGATCTTGATGCCCCATGCCGGACCGGTTGCCGTCCTGATCTTCCTGTGGGGCGTTGCGAGCTTCGCGCTGGTGCCGCCGCTGCAGTTGCGCGTGATGACCGCCGCCGCAGATGCGCCGAACCTCGCGTCGTCGGTCAACATCGGCGCGTTCAACCTCGGGAACGCCATCGGGGCCGCATTGGGCGGCGGCGTGATCGCGGGCGGGCTCGGCTATCCGGCGGTCGCGCTGGCGGGCGCGAGCGCGTCGGCCATCGGGCTGGCGGCGGTCCTGCTCGGCCGTCGGGGGAATGCACGGGCCTCGCTTGCCGTATGACGAGAGGAGCATACGTCCGCCATCAAAGGGCGCCCTTGCCAGTTCGGGGGATGCAATGGGAGGATCGGCGATGCACGTCCAACTCGCGGAGTTTCCGGTGTTCGACCAGAAATGCGCCAAGGCGTTCGCATGGTGATCACCAGCAGGTGACACGCGCATCCATCATGACCGCAACGTGCTCCTGCGGTGGCGTCGAACTCGAAGCGTCCGGCAGGCCGGCGTCGGACTTCCCGACGACGTGCCGAGCCACCGGGGCTACCCTCCGGGGCTCGTCGTTAGGCTTCTCGCATCGCGGGTGGCGATGTTGCTCGGTCGATAAACCAGGCTCGCCTGACCAAGACGTCGCGACGATCGCGGTTATCCCGCGCGTCCGCGCAATTGGAATCAAGCGGAGAGAAACCGAGACTTCTCCAATAGCCTGCTAGGGTCCGTACTCAATTGCCCTGAGTCATTCAAAGGCTTGTCATGGCCCGCCGGAGAGCGGGCCATCCCGTTGGTGCGCTCGTGCTTTCGACGATTGTGGCAGCGTCACCTGGATGGCCCGCTTTTGCGGGCCATGACAGTGACACTGCGAATCCCAATTGAGTCCGGACCCTAGCGCGCCGCTGGTCTTTGGAACCCCTCCAAAAATCCATCCGATGCAATGAAGGCGAGGGCCCGACGCAGCGCCGCAGCTTCTTTCGCGCCAAACGAAGCTTCGAAGCGTTCCTGAGCACGCGCCCACGCGCGTTCAGACCCGACGAGCTTTCCGCGCCCGGCGCGTGTGAGTGCGATGAGCCGATTGCGCCGATCGGCGGGATCCGCAACGGTCTCGATGAGGCCATCCCGTTCAAGCGGCTTTACGTTGTGCGCCAGCGCGCCGCGGTCCATGACGAGAGCGCGGGCCAATTCACCCATTGCCGGCGTTCCCATGCGAAGGATCTGGTTCAAGATCGCCAACTGCGTCACACGAAGACCGCAGGACGCAAGCGCCTCATCATAGAGTTGCGACACGCGTCGCGACGCTTTTCTCAGCGCCGTACAATTACAACTGTTCTCCACCTTGGCAAAGCGAGGCCCCACGGCCCTCCGGATGGTCTTGGGCATTCCCGACTCCCGCAAGCGGCTCTCCCGTTCACATGGGAGTGCGCCGACCTTAGCACGTGCAAGGTTGCAGGTGCGCCCGATAATTTGCATATGCAATCGTCGCAATCCGCATATGCGATCTTCGGCGCCGCCACTTCGCGCAATAACTTGCATATGCAACATATTGGGCATCCCGCTTCCGTCTCAGGAGCCCGTGCATGAACACCTCTTCCGTCCCTGCCGATCAGGCCGCGCGCGCCAAGCGCCGCATTCTCGTTGCAGCCTCGCTGGCGACGTCGTTGAGCATGTTCGATTCGAACATCGTCGCCGTGTCGCTGCCGTCGATCGCGCGCACGCTCGGCGCCGGTTTCGCCGACATCGAATGGGTGATCAGCGCCTACCTGCTGAGTTTCGCGGCACTATTGCTCGGAGCGGGCTCCTATGCCGATCGGCATGGGCGCAAGCGCGCGACGCTGATCGGCCTCGCGGTCTTTGCGGCAGCGTCCGGTCTCTGCGGCTTGGCGCAATCCGCCCTGATGCTGGACCTCGCGCGGGCGCTGCAAGGTATTGGCGCGAGCTTGCTGGTGACCGCGGGGCTTGCGATCATCAATCATGCGTTCGCAGCGCGGGAACGGGCGAAAGCCTATGCGTTCTGGGGCGCCTGCCTCGGCATTGCGCTCACCAGCGGCCCGATCGTCGGCGGCGTCGTCACCGATCTCTTCGGCTGGCGTTGGGCCTTCCTCATCAACCTGCCGATCTGCATCGCCTTGTTCGTCGCGATCGCGGCCTTCGTGGAGGAATCGCGCGATCACGAAGCCAAGCGCCTGGATTATGCCGGAATCCTGACGTTCAGCGCCGGGCTCTTCCTGCTGATCTGGGCGCTGATCGACGGCAATGCGCTCGGCTGGGCGGCGCGACCCATCGTCGAGCGCTTCGCAGGCGCGGCCGGGCTTCTCGTCGCGTTCCTCTTCGTCGAGCTTGCCCAGAAGCGGCCAATGGTCGATTTCACCCTGTTTGCCCAGCCGACCTTCCTCGGATCGGTATTCGCCATGCTGGGCTATGCCGGTGGCGCGCAGGTCATGATCTTCTACCTGCCGCTATTCCTGCAAAACGCGTTCGATCTCTCGCCGGCGATGGCGGGGCTGGCGATGTTGCCGTTCGCCCTGCCGATGTTCCTCACGCCGCTTCTCGCCGCCGGGCTGGCGCGCCGCTATTCCGGACGCGCCCTGCTGACCGTCGGATTGACGACGACCCTGATCGGCAACCTGCTGCTGTGGGCGCTCGCGCACTTTTCCCTGCCCTATCCTGCTTTCCTCCTCGGCATGCTGATTGCCGGCGCCGGCGCCGGGCTGCTCAACAGTGAGACGGCGAAGGTCATGCAGGGCGCGGTCCCGGCGCAGCGCGCCGGCATGGCGGGGGGCCTCACCGCCACGACGCGGTTTGTCGGCCTGCTGGTCGGGATCGCGGCACTCGGCGCCGTACTGGCGCACGTCGCTTCGCGCAGCTTCATCGCCAACGGTGTCGCAGCCGGGCTCGGTGCCGAGACGGCGGCGGAACTCTCCAAGCGCGTGACGTCAGGTGACGTCGCGGGCATCATCGATACGGTGCCGGAGGCCCTGCGAACGAGCGTCCGGCAAATCGGCAATGCGGCCTTCGCCGACGGATTCGCCGCGGCGCTGCTGCTGGCGGCCGCGATCGCCGCGGCGATGGCGCTGCTTACGCTGCTCTTGGTGCGGCGTGCCGAGACGTTGCCGGTCACGGATGGCAGCAATCACCTTCCGGCAAGCGATCCGTCAGCCACGGCTGCATGATCGATTTTACCCTGCCGTGTCTGCCGATCTTTGGAATTGTCGGGCTCGGCCGGATAGGGGTCATGCATCGGCCGGTTATTCGTCGGTCAACGAATGACATGGCGCCAGCCAGCAACCGGTCCACAAAGGCGGAAAAACACCCAACTCGGGTCTTCAAAAACCTGGAACGAGCGGCTGCCGTTTAGCCGTTGAGACTAAAAGGCCTTACGCAAATCAAGACGCACAAGCCTGCCGACAGGATCGATATATCCGGCCTGAAATGCCTCAGGCGTCTCTCCCAAGCCATTATGAACCCGCTGTCGAGCGTCGAAGATGTTGTCGACCGTCAAAGTGATGCGCATTCCATGTGCCCAAGGCGCCTGACCGAACGCTCCGATCGCGTCGACATTTGCGAAAAGGCGCAAATCGGCCGTCGCCAGGCTGGAGTAAAAGAGATTGCCGATCGCGGAGCCGTTGTTGGTCCAGGTTGCGCTTTGCCATTTGACGTCGAGCTCTTCGCCCATTCCCCGGCCTGACACCAGAGCATGGAATTCGACCTGGTGTGCCGGCTGACCGCCGGCGACTTGGGCCGAACCGCCATTGAGCAGATCCACCGCCGGCAGTCCTTGGCGAATGAGCATGCGGTCGGTGAAGACCCAGGTGTGGAAGATGGAAAACTGCACCACCTCGTGGTCTTTGCCCGGCCCGTTCGCAGAAACCGGCGTGGCGGCTGGATTTCCGCCGATCAGCGAAGACAGCGGGGCAAAATAGGAAAGGCCCCAGCGCAATTGATCGGTGCGCTGGCCGGCGAAATTGACGGACCGCGTGTCGATCGTGACGAGCTGGCCGGCGCCGTTTCGAACGAAGCGATCCGGAAAAGCCGCCTCGATCGCGGCCGTCGGGACCGGCAAGGATTCGATCGGATTGCTCACATTGCTATGGCTATAGGTCGCAATCAGGTTGAGCGCGGATTGCGCAAAGGGGATGACGGTCAAGGTGGCGCTTGAGACATGATTGCGGGTCGCCACGACGTTTCGATTCCCGCCGGCGACTTCCGTCACTTCGACCGTCCGGCCCTGCAGAAAGTCGAAAGCGGTCACGTTGGGCGTGATGACGGTTGGATTTTCCAGTATCGCCATCTGGGGGGCGTCCTCGCTGGTGGCGAGCGATGCGACGAAGCCGATTCGTTCGATGGGCGCCCAGGCGAGGCCGATCGTGGCGTTCTTGAGCGTTCCGAAATCGGATATCCGACGGACGTCCAAATCCAGATTCGACGACAGGCTCCCTATCATGGGCAGCACGCCGTTCTCCTTGCTCGTCAGCGGCACGTCGAGGGTCAGCCCCGCGTCGCCCTCATTGCGCGAGAGCGCGCCGGCATCGGTCGTTCCATTGGCGGAAAATCGCGACGCCGTGCGGGCGACGTCCCCGCCAAGCCGGACGGTTGCGGAGACACGGCCTGCGGGAAGCTCGGCGATGTCGCCGTTTGCCACAAGGCTGACGGACGCGGTGTCGGAGATCGATCTCGCCCGGTCCGTCATGCGGCCGGTAAGCAGGCCGGCCGGAAACGGCGTGAACGGATCGAGTGCCGGGCCGCCTCCGTCCAGCAGCGACCGAATGTGCGAAACATCGATGCCGGTCTGCGTGCTCGTGTCCGCAACGTCGTGGTCCACACCGGCGGTCATCGACCAGACCCAGTCGGAGAGCACACCGTCGAGCGACAGGCCTAGGTGGCCGTGTATGCTTTCCTGCGTCGAAGCGAGAGGCCCGGCCTCCGCCAGATAGCGATAGAGCTCGACCGGTGCGGCAAAAGGCGAAAATGGATCCGAAGGCGGAATCAGCAGAGCGCCAGTCGCCAGCCCTTGGTCGGAACGCCGCCGCGTATCGTCCAAAGCGGCGTTCAAGCTTCCCGTGACCGAACCGAACAAGGAACCGCTTATGACGGCGTTCGCGGACATTTTCTCGGTCGATGGACGCAACGAAAGATAGGGCGACAGATCGCCCGCATTCGCAGCGTTGGCTAGGCCGACAAAGTCGGCGAGCATCAAGGCCTGCCCGTTTTGTGCTTTCGGGACGCCGGCGAGCGTCACGGGCACGCCCGCCAGGGCGCTCAATCTGGCGTCGATTTCCGGATCGGCGGCTTGCGGCGGCGCAGTTATGTTTCCGACGATATCGAACGGCGACACAGGCGCGACGAGAACATGCCGCTCGCTCGCCAGGATCGGATCGTCATGTTCGTATTTCAGGTCGAGGCTGTAGCGCAGCTCATTTTCAAGCAGCGTGAAATTGAGATCGTCCTTGCTCGCTCCGGCGCCGCCCTGGGTGGCGCCTTCGCCCTCGAAGTCCGACGTCAGCGCGCGAAAATGCTCGCGAAGAACGATATTGACGACACGCTGGCCGGCCCCATATCCATATCTCAGGGCTTCCCGCTCCGGAAGGATCTCCAGCCGCTCGATTGCTTCGGTCGGAAGGTCTTTGATCACGCCGCGTCCCGAGACGCGTCGTCCGTTGAGCAGGATCACCGGCTTGGCGCCGTTGGCCTCGGTCTGCGCCTTGAGGGCATCCAACAGATCCGGTATCGACCCGGCGCCGAAGGATTGGATATCTGCGGGATCGAGCACGAACAGAGGCGCGATGTCCCCGAGTGCGGCACCGCGCAGACGACGTCCAGGCACGACAACCAGCTCGATCGAAGGCCCATGGTCCTTGGTTGCCGTGGCCGTCGGCGGAAGCGTCTGAGCCGTGCCCCGCGAGCCGGCCAGGAGTACGAAAGCTCCCATAGCCACGCCGGGAAGAACAACGCGACACGAACAAATCGTCATCACTACGCCAAGAAACGAGGCTTTCAAGAACTTTCGGAGCAGACACCCTCGTGCAAAAAGCGCCGCAGGTCGTCGCAAATGGCGTCGAATTCGGCATCGATCGGCGAGGACCGCGATTCGTTCACCACGATACCCGTGCCGGAATATCGCCTTCCTGAAATCGCCAGCGTATGGATCAAAAGCCGTCGCTGCTGGCATCGACAATAGTGAAGCGTTCTCGACCACTTCCAAGCGGCGCAATCCTACCCTCACCTCTATCCGCAAAACGATTATGAAGGACCGAAACCGCAAATATACCGCACGGGCGATCCGCACGGGCAAATCGCCTCATCCGGCAAAACGGCAATGCCGCAGCACATCCCGCGGGCAGTGCGCCGAACTGCGGTGCTCTTTGGGCGGGCCCTTCGAAGCTGTACTGCGTGTGCATGTTAGGCGCGACAACCTGGACAATCTGGCGACCCTCATGCGCGAGATTGCAAAATCGTTCTCCAGCGACAAACGGTTTCGTGTGGATTTCCAGCATCTGCGAAATATGGGGGGTACGGGAGGTCTGACTGTGCAGCAGCCCGTACGACGCAACGAAATGCCAGCCATCAAGGCGGCGCTGAGGTTGGTTTACGACGATGCGTGCCGTTCGCTGGGGAGCACATTCGACATAGATCAACGGTCGGAAACGCCTTCGATAGCGGCTCCGAAGGACACCGCCTTGGCGCGGAAAGCAGATATGCCATCCGGCATTCGCGAGCCCTACATCTGCTATGCCGCCAAGCCGAACTCACTTCTGATTCGGGCGAACGGGCGAATTGGGAAGTGCACGGTCGCCCTTGACGATGTGCGGAACGACATCGGCTCGCTGAATGCCGATGGCACAATAGCGCTAAACAACGTCAAATTGCGGCCGTGGCTGCGCGGCTTCGGAACGTTGGACCCGGAATCCATGGGATGCCCCCTTCGCGACATGGGATGACGCCTGCAACAAATGAACTTCGTCCTTTTTGTCTAGATTCGAAATTCATGGAGGCGCCGATGAGCACTGTAGTTTTTGATATCAACAGCATATCTGTAGATCAGACGGGTCGCGTGATCATAAATGACAACGACCTGCTATTGATCGAAAGAGCGGTCAAAGTAACGCCTTTCAGAAATTTAAGTAATGGCTTTTGCGACACCAAACAGAACGGCGCCTTCTGCGTTAACGATACTGCTTGTCGAGATAGCACTAATGAAGACTGCCTCAACGATTCAACATGTGAAAATTCCGCAAATATAGACTTCTGCGCAAATCAAAGAGTATGCGACGGTGCGACAAATCTCGACAGCTGCCAACCATGAGTTCTACATGATCTCCGTACGGTTATATGATTTTTCATACGATCTCGCATTGTGGCGGAACATGACCGTCGCAGGGACTGTGGGCAGCTAGGCACCGTGTTGAATTTGCTCCGGAAAAGTTATCCTCGTGCCAACCTACGCAGCTTTGTTGGAAGTGTAATTCCGCGCATCCCCATGCGTTGGGTGCGCCCGCTGATAGAGCTTCAAAGTTCTTCGGCGGATGGCGGTTATGCATGCGCTTCGGCGATCTTCGCATTATATGGCATCTCCGTCACGGTTCGGCAGATCCAGAGCATGTCAGGCCATGCGTCTCGCGGTCTCACGCCGGACCAACTGCGCGACCTCCTGATCAGCTTGGGCGCGACCGCTGTGGATGTGCAATTCGATAAAAAACGTGCAGCGGATTATCCCACGCCTGGAATCATCCTGCTTCAAAGAGGCCATTTCGCGGTTGTTTCCCGAAAGGGCGAGGACTGGCTGGAGGTATTCGATCCCCGGCACGGTTGGAGCCGCATAAAGGCAGGAAAGCTGGCGAGGTCGGCGATTGGAACGGGAATTCACGTCGTCGCCATGGCGCGGGAAAAAATGCCCCGTGCCTCATCAACGCTGTCGGCGCTGTCGGCGCTCAAGCAAAGCCCGTTGATCCAGGTTTTTTTTCGAGAGGCAGCCAGCAAACTGGGAATCCGGGTGCTGGCAATCTCCCTGATGTCTCAACTGGCGGCACTGGCCATTCCACTCGTATCCATGCGGTCCGTCGATTTTTTTCATGTCGGCGGTCATGCGGGACTTATTGGGACGCTGGCACTTGCCTTCGTGCTAATTTCGGTGACCAGCACCGTCACGGGCATCGTTGCGAGCCTTTTGCGCCGCCAACTGTCCAAGCGCATGTTCATCACGATGGGAGGCGCCCTGTTCGACCGCTTGGCTTCCAGGCCCGCGTCCTGGTTCGAGAACAACTCCCCGTCAAGCATTTCGAACCTTGTCAATTCCGTGGACAGCCAGCTCCGTCAACTGAGCGATATGTTCGTATCATGCAGTGGCGTGCTGGTAACGTTATGCGTCGGCGTGTTTGCACTTTTCTTCATATCCCCTTGGCTGGCAGTTCCAGGCTTTCTCTCGCTGGGCATCTCCATCGCCCTGGGTACGGCGTTTGGCAGGACCGAGGCAGAGGTGTCGTCCCTGAACCTTGACGCATTGCGACGTCGGCAAGCGTTCGTCATTGAAACGATTTCACAAATCCCGCTGTTCGTGAGATTCGGGAGCGCGTGGCAAGGGCGGATGCGCTACAAGCAAATCGTCCGGCGTGTCGCCGAAGCCCAGGCCCGCACAAGCCATATCCAGAATCAGAGAACGGCGATAACGACAATCGTCAAAAGCCTGGAGGGGATTTCCTTCGTATCTCTGGTGGCGTTTTTTATCGGCAAGGATCACTTCACGCTGGGCGCGTTCGTCGCGGTCGGCAGCTACAAGGACCTCTTGGCGCAATCGCTGTCGTCGCTATTTCAATACGGGCGGCAATATAAGGTATTGAAGATGCATCGATTGCTCACGCACGAGATCATGAACGCCGCGCCCGCTGCGTATGACGGTGGGCGATCTCTCCGTGTTGGACGGTTGTCGCTTCGGAATGTCACATTCAGCTATGGGGAATTGGACAGGCCCGTCCTGACCGGCGCTTCTCTCGACGCCGAGCCGGCGGAATTCGTCGTCCTGGCCGGACCGTCCGGTGCGGGGAAATCCACTATCGCGAAGCTGATCTGCGGGCTGGCTCCGCCGCAGACGGGGGAGGTTCTGGTGGACGGAGAACCGCCTCGGCTTCCGATGCATGGTTTCGGCGCGGTGCTGCAAAGCGATCGTCTGATTTCCGGTACGATTCGCGAAAACATTTCCCTTTTCCGGAAGAACATCTCCGACGACGAAATCTATACTGCTCTTGAGATGGCAACCATCAAGGACTTCGTCTGGGCTCTTCCTCTGCGGCTGGAGACCAAGATCGCAGAAGGCCTTGCCGGCCTGTCCGGCGGCCAGCGCCAAAGGCTTTTGCTCGCCCGGGCGTTGATCGGGAATCCGAAGCTGCTGTTGTTGGACGAGGCGACGTCCAGTGTCGAAGTCGCGGGCGAAAGACAAATATTTCAAAATCTCGTCGCGACCGGCGCAACGCTGATCGTCATCGCGCATCGTCCCGAGGTATGGCGTTTCGCCACCCGGATCTATCACGTCGCCGATGGACGGGTTGAGTTGCGATAGGCCCTATCGGAATCTACGATGACCCGCTTCCCGATATTCCTTTATTCCGGTGCACCAGGATATCGACGAGCTTTGGTTGATCGCATCATTTCCATGCCCTCTTGGCGCAAAAAGGCAGGTCATCGCCTTGGGTGACTGGCGCGAATTGCGGAGAAAAAGAGACGACGCGAAACTACGATTTCGCCGCCCTTTCTCCCCTACTCCCACTCGATCGTCCCGGGCGGCTTGGCTGTGATGTCGTACACCACGCGGTTGATGCCGCGGACCTCGTTCACGATGCGCGTCGAGACCTTCGCCAGGAAGCTGTGCTCGAAAGGATAGTAGTCGGCGGTCATGCCGTCACTCGACGTCACGGCGCGCAGGGCGCAGACATGGTCGTAGGTCCGGCCGTCGCCCATCACGCCCACCGTCTTGACCGGCAGCAGCACCGCGAAGGCCTGCCAAATCGTGTCGTAGAGGCCTGCCTTGCGGATTTCGTCGAGATAGACCGTGTCGGCTTTCCGCAGGATCTCGAGCTTCTCGGCGGTGATCTCGCCCGGCAGGCGGATCGCGAGGCCCGGTCCCGGGAAGGGATGGCGGCCGACGAAGCTGGCCGGCAGGCCGAGCTCGCGGCCGAGCGCGCGGACCTCGTCCTTGAAGAGTTCGCGCAAGGGTTCGACCAGCTTCATCTTCATGCGCGCGGGCAGGCCGCCGACATTGTGATGCGACTTGATCGTCACGGAGGGGCCGCCGGTCGCCGAGACGCTCTCGATCACGTCGGGATAGAGCGTGCCCTGGGCGAGGAAATCGGCGCCGCCGATCTTGTGCGCCTCGCCGTCGAACACGTCGATGAAGGTCGCGCCGATGATCTTGCGCTTCTGCTCCGGATCGCTGACGCCGGCGAGCCGGCCGAGGAACAGGTCCTGCGCCTGCGCATGCACCAGCGGGATGTTGTAGTGGTCGCGGAACAGGGTCACGACCTCGTCCGCCTCGCCCGCGCGCATCAGCCCGGTGTCGACGAAGATGCAGGTGAGCTGGTCGCCGATCGCCTCGTGGATCAGCACCGCGGCCACCGACGAATCCACGCCGCCCGAGAGGCCGCAGATCACTTTGGAGGCGCCGACCTGGGCGCGGATCCTGGCGACCTCGTGCGCGCGGAACGCGTGCATGTTCCATTCGGGCTTGATGCCCGCGATGCCGAGCACGAAATTCCGATAGATCTCGCTGCCGCGCGGCGTGTGCACGACTTCGGGATGGAACTGGATGCCGTAGAGCTTGCGCGCCTCATCGGCGATCACCGCATAGGGCGAGTGCTCGCTGGTCGCGATCACGGCGAAGCCCGGCGGCATGGCGGTGATCTTGTCGCCGTGATTCATCCACACCGGCTCCAGCGCGCCGATGTCGCCGAGGCCGGCCAGCAGCGGCGACGATTCCGCGATCCGGATGTCGGCCCGGCCGAACTCGCGGTGGTGCCCGCCCTCGACCTTTCCGCCGAGCTGTTGCGCCATGGCCATCTCGCCATAACAGATGCCGAGCACCGGCACGCCGGCATCGAACACCGCCTGGGGCGCACGCGGCGCGCCCTCCTCCATCACCGAGGCCGGGCCGCCGGAGAGGATGATGGCCTGCGGTTTCGCGGCCAGCGCGGCCTCGGCCTTGTTGTAGGGGACGATCTCACAATAGACGCCGGCCTCGCGCACGCGGCGCGCGATGAGCTGCGTCACCTGGGAGCCGAAATCGATGATCAGGACGGGAGCTGCCATGACCGGATTTAGTGGAGGGGCCATGGGCCTGTCCAGCGAAACAACGCCGCGCGGGCGGCTATCCGCGCATTGCCGCTATTCGCGCAGCAGAATGGCGGCGAAGAAACCGTCGGTTCCGGTGGAGAGCGGGCTGGCGCGGAAGAACTCCGCCAGGCCCGGCGGCGGCTCGCCCTTGGCCGATTCGCGCCAGGCGGCGTCGGCGCGCAGACGCTTGAACCCCGCATTGCGCTTGAGAAAGGTCGCAACCCGATCCTCGTTCTCGCGCGGCAGGATCGAGCAGGTGGCATAGACCAGGCGGCCGCCCGGCTTCACATGTCCGGCGGCCTGGGCCAGCAAGCGGTCCTGCAGCGGCACGAGATCGGCGAGCCGTTCGGGCGTGGTGCGCCAGCGCAGCTCCGGCTGGCGCCGCCAGGTGCCGCTGCCGCTGCACGGCGTGTCGAGCAGAACAGTGTCGAACAGGCCTTCGAGCGGCGCCCGCTCGTCGAGCAGATGGGTCTTGATGTTGGTCGCGCCGGCACGTTTGGCACGGATCGCAAGCTCCTGCAGCGCCGGCTGGCGGATGTCGCAGGCGACGATCTCGCCCTGGTTACGCATGGCGGCGGCGAGCGCCAGCGTCTTGCCGCCAGCACCGGCCGCAAGATCGAGGATGCGCTGGTCCGGCCGCGCGCGGCAGAGCAGCGCCGCGATCTGCGCCGCCTCGTCCTGGAATTCGAAGGCGCCGCTCTCGAACATCGCCGAGCGGCCGAGCTGCGCCGTGCCCTCGCCTGCCGCGATGCGGATGCCGTGCGGCGCCCAGGGCGTGGCCGTGGCGGCGAAGCCCTGCGCGATCAGCGCCTCCAGCACCTCGCCGCGCTCGCGCCGGATGGTGTTGACCCGCAGATCGACCGGCGCGCGTTCTTGCAGTGCCACCATCTCGCGCAGGATCGCATCGCCGAAGACGCGCGTCAGCTCGGGTTCGAGGAAGGCGGGGAATTCACCGAGCACGTGAAGCGGCGCATCGCCCCGCGGCGTGCGCAGGCGCTTCTGCTCGTCCTCGCTCAGCGCCGCGGGCGCATAGGCCTGGCCGGTGAACAGAAGGTCCGGGTCGTCGCCATCCTGCGCGACCGAGGCGAGCACCAGCGCGCGCGGCGTGTCGTCCCGCATCGTCCAGGCGAGCGTGCCGCGATGGCGCTGGATGTCGAAGATGCGCTGCGCGATGGCGGCGCGGTCCTTGGATCCTGCGAAGCGCCGCGCGCGGAACCAGTCCTTCAGCAGGCGGTCCGCCGGCTGATCGGATATCTCCATCGTTTCGAGGATGTCGATGGCCATCTGCAGGCGCGCGGCGGGGGTCATGGCGCGCTATATAGAGAGCCCCGCGCAGCGAGTCGAACGATGCCGCCCGCCCTCTCCAAGACCAGCCGCGTCGCCGTGATCGGCGCCGGATTCGCGGGGATCGAGGTGGCGCGGGCGCTCGGCGCCGCCGGCATCGCGGTCACGCTGATCGACCGGCAGAACCATCACCTGTTCCAGCCCCTGCTCTACCAGGTCGCGACGGCCGCGCTCTCGCCCGCCGACATCGCCGAACCGATCCGCAAAATGCTGCGCAAGCATCCGAGCGTCGAGGTCGTGCTCGGCGAGATGACCGGCATCGACAAGGCGGCGCGCGCCGTGATCCTCGCGGACGGCACGCGCTATCCCTACGACGTCCTGGTGGTCGCCAGCGGCGCGACGCATTCCTATTTCGGCCATGACGAATGGTCCCGCTTCGCGCCGGGCCTCAAATCCATCGAGGACGCGCGCGCCATCCGTTCGCGCCTGCTGCTCGCTTTCGAAAAAGCGGAGATGAGCCGCGATCCCGCCGAGCAGAAACGGTTGATGACCATCGCGGTGATCGGCGGCGGCCCGACCGGCGTCGAGCTCGCCGGCTCCATCGCCGAGCTGGCGCGCTACACCCTGGCCAAGGATTTCCACCGCATCCGCGCCGAGACCGCGACCGTGCTGCTGCTCGAAGCCGGCCCCCGCATCCTCGCTGCCTTTCCCGACACGCTGGCGCACTATGCGCAGAGGAAGCTGGCCACCATCGGCGTCACGCTGCGCACCGGCGCCGCGGTGGAGCGCATCACCGCGCATGCCGTGACCGTGAAGGGCGAGGACATCCCGGTCGGCTTGGCGATCTGGGCGGCGGGTGTCACGGCCTCGCCGCTCGGCGCGATGCTGGGCGTACCCACCGACCGCGTCGGCCGCGTGAGCGTGAACCGCGATCTGTCGGTGCCGGGTCTCGACGACACTTACGTCCTCGGCGACCTCGCGCTCGCGCCCGATGAACACGGCAAGCCGCTGCCCGGCTTGGCGCAGGTCGCCAAGCAGGAGGGCGCCTATCTCGGTCAGGCGCTGGCAAGGAAATTGACAGCCGGCACGGCGCCGGCGCCCTTCACCTTCCACAACCGCGGCAACACCGCGATCATCGGCCGTCACGCCGCGGTGTTCGATTTCGGCTGGTGGCAGCTCAAGGGCTGGTTCGCCTGGAGCTTCTGGGCGTTGATCCACGTCTACCTGCTGGTCGGCTTCCAGCACCGCCTGCTGGTGGCCATCCAATGGCTCTGGCGCTACGTGACCTATGAGCGAGGCTCGCGGCTGATCGCGGAGCAAGGGGAGCAGCGGTGAACAACCTCCCCCCGTAACCACGGGGGAGGAAAAAGAGAGCTCTACTGCCCGCCCGGGTAGTTCGGCGCCTCGCGCGTCACGATGATGTCGTGGACATGGCTCTCGCGCAGGCCGGAGCCGGTGATGCGGACGAACTCGGCGCGCTTGTGGAAGTCGGCGATGGTGGCGCAGCCGGTGTAGCCCATCGCGGCGCGCAGACCCCCGACGATCTGGTGCACCACGTTCGAGACCGGTCCCTTGTACGGCACCTGGCCCTCGACGCCTTCGGGCACCAGCTTGAGCTGATCCGAGACCTCGGCCTGGAAATAGCGGTCGGCCGAGCCGCGCGCCATCGCGCCCATGCTGCCCATGCCGCGATAGCCCTTGTAGGAGCGGCCCTGGTGCAGGAAGACCTCGCCCGGCGCCTCTTCCGTTCCGGCCAGCAGCGAACCGACCATGCCGACGTCGGCGCCGGCCGCGATCGCCTTGGCGAGATCGCCGGAATATTTGATGCCGCCATCGGCGATCACCGGGATCCCCGCCTTGCGCGCCGCCTCGACCGCATCCATCACCGCGGTGAGCTGCGGCACGCCGACGCCGGCCACGATGCGGGTGGTGCAGATCGAGCCCGGGCCGATGCCGACCTTCACGCAATCGGCACCCGCCTCGATCAGCGCCCGTGCGCCGTCCGCCGTCGCGACATTGCCGGCAGCAACCTGGATGTAGTTCGAGCGCTTCTTGATGCGGGTGATCGCATCCAGCACGCCGCGCGAATGGCCATGCGCGGTGTCGACCACGATGACGTCGCATTCGGCGTCGACCAGCGCCTGGGCGCGGGCATAGCCGTCATCGCCCACGCCGGTCGCGGCGGCGACGCGCAGGCGGCCGCGCTCGTCCTTGCAGGCGTGGGGGAATTTCTGCGCCTTCTCGATGTCCTTGACCGTGATCAGCCCGACGCAGCGATAGGCGTCGTCGACCACCAGGATCTTCTCGATCCGGTTCTCGTGCAGCAGGCGCTTGGCTTCGGCGGCGTTGACGCCCTCGCGCACGGTGATCAGCCGGTCCTTGGTCATCAGGTCGGAGATCGGTTGCCGCGGATCGGTTGCGAAGCGCACGTCGCGGTTGGTCAGGATGCCGACCAGCCGGCCGGTGCCGTTGCCGTTGGCGCCCTGCACCACCGGGATGCCCGATATGCGGTGACGCTCCATCAGGCCGAGCGCGTCGGCCAGCGTCGCGTCGGGCGCGATGGTGACGGGGTTCACCACCATGCCGCTCTCGAACCGCTTCACGCGGCGGACCTGCTCGGCCTGCTCGTCGATCTTGAGGTTCTTGTGGATGACGCCCATGCCGCCGGCCTGGGCCATGGCGATCGCCAGCGCCGCTTCGGTGACCGTGTCCATCGCGGCGGAAATCAGCGGGATTCCCAGCTCGACCGTCTTGGTCAGCCGGGTTCGCGTATCAACTTGGGCAGGGAGGACTTCGGAGGCGGCAGGCACCAGGAGAACATCGTCGAAGGTCAGGGCTTCGCGGATGACCATGTGCGGCGCGCTCCATCTCTTTGGAGCGCCGAGCGTTTACCAGTGCCGGGGCGATTCGGCAAGTGTCTTCAAAAACGCCGGAATCAACCCTTTTTGTAACATTAACGTCGCGCCGGCATGGGAACCGTTCGCTAGAATGGTCGTTTCAAGGGGCGGCGGGCATGGTATGCCCTTCGCCCTTACGAAGGGCTATTCCACAGAAACGAGATAGGAGACTACCCAACATGCAGAACAAATTTCGCCTGATGATGGGCGCGGCGCTCGTCGCCGGCGCACTGGGTTTCGCCGGCGCGGCCGACGCAGCCCCGCACGGCGTCAAGGTCGGCACGCTGACCTGCAACGTCGCCAGCGGCTGGGGTTTCGTGTTCGGTTCGTCCAAGGACCTGCACTGCACCTTCCGCGGCAATCGCAGCCATGGCGAGCACTACACCGGCTCGATCTCCAAGTTCGGCGTCGACATCGGCTACACCGAAGGCGGCGTCCTGGTCTGGGGCGTGTTCGCTCCGTCGTCCGACATCCGTCCGGGCGCGCTTGAAGGCGACTACGGCGGAGTCTCGGCGTCCGCCACCGTCGGCGTCGGCCTCGGTGCCAACGTGCTGATCGGCGGTCTCGACAAGTCGATCGCGCTTCAGCCGCTCAGCGTCGAAGGCAACAAGGGCCTGAACGTGGCGGCCGGCGTCGGCGCGATCTCGCTGCACTCCGCGCCGTAAGCACGGCGTCAACGACATGACGGAAGCCCCGCTGGCGACAGCGGGGCTTTTGTTTTGTGCGGGGAGAGACGATCCGCCTTACGCGGCGGGCTTGGCCTTCTTGCGCGTCTTGGGCGCGGGCGGCGGCGCGTTGGCGCTCTCGATCTTGTCGGTCTCTTCCTTCGCGAGCCGCAACGCCCGCAGCTTGGCGGTGCGCGCGTCGAGTGCGGCGCGTTCGCCGTCCACGATCTGCTTCACCAGCGCGGTGCGCATGTCGGCGACTTCGAAATGCGATTGGGCCCTGCGGCGCGCGCCTTCGCGGTCGCGCGGCGGCGGGCTGACGGGTTCGGCCATATGCCCGATTCCTTCCTGTTCTTGAAACGGCTCGCGGCCGGCGACATGCGCCGCCGGCCGCGAGACCGGAATCAAAGCGCCTTCAGGTTGGCGGCCTTGCTGCCACGCGCGTCGGGCTGGATGTCGAACGACACCTTCTGCCCTTCGGCGAGGCTGCGCAGCCCGGCCTGCTCGACGGCCGTGGCGTGGACGAACACGTCCTTGCCGCCGCCCTCAGGCGAGATGAAACCGAAACCCTTGGAGGTATTGAAGAACTTCACGGTACCGATGGTCATTTCATTTTCCTAAAACATCGGGTTCCGCCCGCGCGACATGCGCGAGCGGACGTGGAAAAGAATTCGATCGGCTGGCGGAGAAATCCGTTTGGTTCGGCGCGCAGCGAAGCGTGTCGTAACAGTAGGAGCGCTTCGTCTGGCAGACATCAGAACCACGTAGCGCTTATATACGCGTTTCGGAGCGTGATTACAACATCCGCGCCGGACCGCCGCGCCGGGCGGCGTCAGGCGCCGTTAACCGGAACGCCGCGCCACCGCTACCGCGCGCCGCGAAAGCCGGTCGCCACGAGATAGAGCTCGACCGATTCGGCACGGCTCGCGGGCGGCTTGACGTGCTTGACGCTGGCGAAGGACGTCTTCAGCCGCTGCAGCAGCGCGTTCTCCGTCCCGCCGCGGAACGCCTTGCCGACGAATACGCCGCCCGGCTTCAGCGTCGCCTCCGCCATGTCGACCGCCGCTTCCAGCAGCGCGGTGGTGCGCAGGTGATCGGTCGCGCGATGGCCGGTGGTCGGCGCCGCCATGTCGGTGAGCACGACATCGGCCGGCCCGCCCAGCGCGTCGATCAGCAGATCCGGCGTCTCCCGATCGAGCATGTCGAGCTTAAGCACGATCACGCGGTCGAGCGGCGCCATCTCGAGGATGTCCATCGCGACGACGCGGCCGCTCTCGCCGACGCGCTGCGCCGCGACCTGGCTCCAGCCGCCGGGCGCCGCGCCGAGGTCGAGGACGCGGGCGCCCGGCTTGAAGAAGCGGTATTTGTCGTCGAGCTCGACGATCTTGAACGCGGCGCGGCTGCGGAAGCCCTTGCTCTTCGCGGCATGGACATAAGGATCGTTGAGCTGGCGCTCCAGCCAGCGCTTGGAGGAGACCGTGCGCTCCTTGCGGTTCTTGATCTTGGCGCGCACCTGGCCGCGCCCGGAATAGGGCGGCTGTACCTTGGTCATGTCCGGCCCATCAATTCGCGCAGCATGCCCTCGCGCAGGCCGCGGTCGGCGACGCGCAGCTGCGCACAGGGCCACAGCGACGCGATGGCGGCGAAGATCGCGCAGCCCGGCACGATGAGATCGGCGCGGTCGGCGCCGACGCAGCCGATGGCGGCGCGCTGTTCGAGGGTCATGTCCACGAGGCGGTCTATAACGCCGCCGATATCGGCGCAACGATGCCAGCTCGCATCGACCTTGCCGCGGTCGTAGCGCGGCAGGCCGAGCGCGACGGCCGCCAGCGTCGTCACCGTGCCCGAGGTGCCGAGCAGGTGGTGCCGCGCCGGATCGAACGCGCCGTGCCTGGCGAACGCGTCCTTCACGGCGGCGAAGCGCTCGCGCATCGCGGCGCACATCCGGGCGAAGCCGGCGCGGTCGAGCGGCCCGCCGGTCCAGCCCTCGGACAGCGTGACGACGCCGGCGGGCTGCGAGATCGCGGCGATGGCGCGCGGCACGGCCCCCGCGCCGTCGCGCCGCATCCAGATCACCTCGGTCGAGCCGCCGCCGATGTCGAACACCAGCGCGCCGTCCGCCTGCGGATCGATCAGCGGGGCGCAGCCCACGGCGGCGAGCCGCGCCTCCTCGTCGGCGGCGATGATCTCCAGCGCGATGCCGGTCTCGGCGCGCGCCCGCGCCACCAGCACGTCGGCGTTGCCGGCGCGGCGGCAGGCCTCGGTGGCGACGGCGCGCAAGCGCTTCACCTTGCGGTTGCGCAAATGCTCGGCGCATATCTTGAGCGCGCCGACGGTGCGCTCGATCGCGACCTCCGAGAGCATGCCGCTCTGTGCCAGGCCTTCGCCAAGCCGCACGATGCGCGAGAAGGAATCGACGATGCGCAGCTCGCCATTGCGGGTCGATTTGGCGATCAGCAGGCGGCAATTGTTGGTCCCGAGGTCGAGCGCGGCGACCAGCGGCGGCGGCTTGCGCGCCCTGCCGCCGCGGCTGCGTCCGGCGCCGCGCTGTGTCTCCTCCGGCAAGCGACCCCCCTGAATCGGCCCCGCATCCCGGGTGAACCGTGCGCGATGCTAGCACGCGCGGCGCGGCGGGAAATTCGGAACTCCGGCGGCAGGCGGGGAAGGCCGCCCGGCGCGATCGGCGGCGGGCGCCGCGGTGAGGTGTTGATCGCCGGCCGGCACGGCCGGGCGACGTCGCGGACGCTCGCCTCCCCCCCGCGCCGGGACATGCGCGCCGGACGGCCGGATTTGGGTCTGGGCGGAGAAGCGGCGCCCGGGGCGACATCCTTGCAACCGCCGGACCGGTCCGCTAAACGGACCGCCTTGCGCCGTTGGGGGATCGTCTAACGGTAGGTTTTCTGTAAGCCGTTGATCCGGCACATGCGCGTCAGACTTTTCCTGTTCTGTTCGCGCTTTTAGAAGCCCCCGTTTTACTGCACGCCGTGAAAAAGTCTGACACCGCGCAGGATCCTCGCGGCGCGTTAAGCGACGCTATTTGGGTGCGCGCTTTTCGGGGGCGATCTTCCAATGGACGCCCTCCATCGTCTGCAATAGCCCCTGCACCTCGCCGAGCGTCGCATCGGTTTCTCCCAGCCAGATGGTCCAATCCTCGTAGCGCAGAAACGCCGGCATCCGGTCCATCTGCGGATCGGTCGAAACTATCAGCGCGTTCGCGGGCACGGTGCATTGGATGAACGCGCGCAGCAACTCGCCGCTGCCAGCGATCGGGAACGCGTCCCACAGTACGGCAAAACCAAGCGGCGCGTCGTCGCCGGGATCGATCTCAAACTGTTCGGTCTCCTTCACCGTTGCCGGCGCGGTCGGCTTGTTCTTCGGCGGACGAAGAATATCGCGCGCCTCGTTGAAGGTGCGCACCACGACGATGCCGCGCTGGCCAGCTGCAAACTGATCGCGAAATGTCGGCAGCTTATGCAGCGTTTCGGAGCGGCAGTGGAATAGGCCTATCGCGTGAGGGTCGCGACCCTTCGGCCATCCCCACCGCATCATGACGCTGATCCGTTCCTGGTTCTCCTGGTCGAACACGATGACCGACGCCGGCCGGCCGACACGATAGTGAGCGACGTGATCGTTGCCGCCGCCCTCCGATGTCCTGGTGAATGCGCGCGAGAAGTCGACCACGGCCGCCCAGCTCGCCATCGCTGTGAACTTCCCGCACATCGATCCGCCTACTCGCTTTCCTTCACGACCTTGAAGTCGCGCATGCTGTCTCGAACCACGCGGGCATGGTGCACGATCACGAAACGCGTCCTGGCACGATCGGCTTGCGCCAGGTCGAACGCTGCGTTGGCGATTGCCGGTGAGATGCAGAGCGTCACCGTCGCGACATAGTCGTCGTCGCGCGTCCGTTCCTCCACCTGGAAGTTGAAGTCGGCCGGCGTTCCCGATGGGCGCGGCACGTCGACGGCGAATTGTCGTTTCGCGCGGACGATGACGGCCCATGCCGCCGGCGTCGGCGCCCACCACGGGAACACGGCCGCGATGCTCTGCTCGCATCTTCGGCAATAGAGGCCGCCCACGATCATGCCGAAGGGCAATCCCTGCACGTCGACGGCGATCTGCCGCGCCCGGAGACAGCGGCTCCGGCCGCAGCTCATGCAGTGGATGTAGACGCGCTCGTCCTCGCGCGCCGCTTCGGCGACGCTCCAGGCCTTTTTGCCCGTCAATTTCCTGTGGATATCAGGCATTTGCAGACCCGTACAACGCCGCGTCGCCACCCACGGGAGCCGGCATTCTAGGAATACGGTCCATACCGAGTCTAGGGCCTCCAAACTGCGCCGGCCGACCAAAAACCGCCGAAAAATTCGGCGCCCCCTTGAAACTCGCCGGGTCATGTCCTAAATTTAGGACATACCGGATGGGCGTTGGGCCCGCCGAAGTGGGCAGGAGGCCCGAGTGATAAAGACATTCAAGGACAAAGGACTGAAAGAGCTTTTCGAGCGCGGCCGCACGTCGCGCATCGCGACGCGCTTCCATGATCGCTGCCGCGAGATTTTGGACGTGATCAACCGGGCGGCGCACACAAACCAGATGAATCTGCCCGGCTACGTGCTGCATCCGATGCACCAATTCGATCCGATCCGCTGGACGATCCGCGTCACCGCGCAATGGCGCATCACTTTTGAATTTAGAGATGGAGACGCCTACCGTGTCGACTTCGAACAATACCACTAAGGTGGCGAACATGACCGACTACAAAGCAGGCCCGCGCAAGCGGGCACCCACCCACCCCGGAGCCGTGTTGCTGTCCGCCATCGAAGGCGCGTGCGTCACGGTCGCCAAGGCTGCGGCGGCGATGGGCACCTCGCCCAACAAGCTGCGGGAGATCATCGGCGGCGGCACTGTCACGCCGGACCTGGCGCTGCGCTTCGGCCGCTATTTCGGCAACGGGCCGGAACTCTGGCTGAACATGCAAGCCGACGTCGACCTGTGGACCGCGCGCACCGCATTGGGCGCAAAGCTGCGCAAGATCAAGCCGCTCAAGAAGGCGGCATGATCATGATGATCGATATCTTCGACGGGATCGAGATCAATCGCGGGGTCCCCATCGCGGAAGCATTTCCCGACGAGGGAGATCGCACATGGGCGCGGGAGACGCTCGTTCGCAACGGCCCGACGTTCGTCGGCGGTGGCGCATCACCGCTGTTCTATATCTCGGAGACCGATGAAAATTAATTGCACGGCCGCCCTTGAATATCGGGCGGACGTGTCCTAAATTTAGGACATACCGGATGGGCAATGGGCCCGCCGAAGTGGGCAGGAGGCCCGAACGATGCCGAAACAATTTCCGACCGTCACCAACCGCAAGCGCGCGAGCACCGCGAACGGCGCACTACGCAAGTTCCAGATGCTCGCAGGCATGAAGAGCGGTGCGCAGACCCAAGCCGAGATCCTGACGGACTTTCTCGGGAACGTCCGCCATTGGTGCGATCTCAACGACGTCGACTACGCGGCCTGCGACCGCAACGCCTACCTCCATTACACGGAAGAGAAGGCGGAGGGTTGAGCGATGAACAAGCAATCCAAGGCTGTCGCGCTGGCCTGCCCCAATTGTGGGTCTTTCCATATCACACGCGACGCCACGGCCGCGTGGAGCGCCGCTGAGCAGTGTTGGGATATCGCCGGAACGCAGGACTGCATGACCTGTCAGGCCTGCGGGCGCGAGTTCTACGAGGCTGCCGAGCGCACCGTGAATGCAACCCTGTTCAATTGCTGCGCCGAGAGCGCCGAGCCAGACTGGGCGCTCTACGACGCTCTTGAGGTCAATTGCTGCCGCGACGACGGCGGGGCCACGTCGACGTGCTGCCTGCACGAGGCCGATTTCTTCACCGTCTACGGCCGTCTCAAGGCCGGTGGCGTGGAAGCAATCACCGATTGCTCGACGCGGACGCTGGCGCTCGTTATCGCGCTCGTCTTGTCAGAGCACGTCGACATGGCACCACCCGTCGTGGACTATTGCAGAGACCAGAACTAAGGAGAACCCAATGGCGTTGACGCCCGAACAGCAAAAGATCGTCGACGCTGTAATCGAGCGCGCGGAGCAGGCTTGCCGCTACGCGCTCAAGCACCAGAACTTCGAGGCCGATGATGATTCTGGATACCAGACCGGCTGGGAGGTCTCTGCCAACGTCTGTGAGGGTGCGATCCGCGACCACGTGATGAAGCACATCGAACAAGACATCAAGAATCAATGAGCGGCATCATGAAACCGCTGACCTACTTCGAACTCTCCCGCGATCTGGAACCGGGATCGCGCGTCGTGTTTGCGAGGCGATCCCTTCCAAGGCCTCGAAGTGACGGAGGGAACGACATGCACGGTGATCGACAACGGGCTGAACGAGCTGGGCTGCTCGCTCAGCCTGAAGCCCGACGTCGCCGGCGACGAGGTCGAGATCGGCGGCCATCTGGATCCTGGCGCTGACGGCACCAAGGACGAGGCGTGGCAGGCTCCCTCGCCCCTTGCTATCTTGCCCGCCAAGACGCCTGATTTGGTCAAGGACAGCACATGAAGCGGGATGGAGCCACCCTAACGAAGATCGGCGAAGCCGCCTGGGGGCCGAGTTGGCAGACGCCAATGGCCGCTGCTCTGGGCGTGTCCGACCGCACCGTCCGGCGATGGGCGTCTGCTGGCGATGTCCCCGATGGGGTTTGGGCCGATCTAGCCGCGATCTGTAAGGCTCGGGGCGGCGCCCTGCTGGATTTGGCGCAGAAGATCGTCGCATAGCCCCCGGCCGAGCGAAACACCATCAATTGAGGGAGTTTCGGAAAGCAAATAGCCCCGCCCGGCTTTCGCCAGGCGGGGCGCTCTGCGTTGGTGCGCTGTGCCCGGTCAGGTCGCGGCCAGCACGCGTTCCTCGAACGTGATGTCGTAGATCGCATTCGGCTTGAACTGCTCGAACGCCGCGGGATTGCTGACGTTGAGATAGACTTCGCCCGACGGTGTTGCCTGCGAGAAGCTGTAGTTCGGATCGGCCGGATCGGACGAATAGACCGGCGACAGATAGATACTCTTCGATCCGATTGTGGCTCCGCCGTCGAAGCTGTGTTCTTTGACCGCATGACAACGCATGCGCGCGATGACGCTCATACCGCTCTTCCTTCTTGTTGGATGGTCCTGGACGCCGGACCGAGTGCGGCAGCGTGGAATGTTTATTGTCAGAGCCAGGGCTTGATCAGCTATTACGAAGCGGGCACGGCATATTGCGTGTTGAATCCGCGCTAGTGAACTGGGAATGCTCGTGCCGCGAGGAACCCGACCAGACCCGTCAGCGCGGCGATTACGCTCGCCGGCATCTTGCCGATGCGATCGTTCATCGCCTTCTCCAGCGCCTTGATGCGCTCGTCCATGGCGTTCTGAAGAGCCGCCACGGCACCCTCCACCCGCGCCTGTCCGTCCCTGGATTGCGTCCACCGCTCTGTGCAGACGTCCTCGTGAGCTTCTCCTCTTGCCATGGCTTGCTTGGCAAGGTCGCGCGCTTCCTGGTCGATCATATCCCCATCGCCGTGTAAGAGCCTGCTGGTCGAACGCTTTACCTGTTCACGCTGTCGATCATGGCCGATCTCGTCGGCAACGGTCTCTGTCATCTCTTCGCGTCCCTTTGCCGGACAACAGCGGGCGCTCGACCGCCCGCTGTGTGCATCACGCTTCGGTGCTCGCCTCGAGCGCCGCGACGTCCGCGTCGGTCTTGGTATCCAGCGCTGCCCATTGCTCCGGCGTCGGATCGGGCGTGCTGGCCGCGAGGGCCTGCATCTGGGCGATGTAGTCGGCCGCGTCCTGCGAGCCCGCCGCAGCCGCTTGGGCGACCGAGACGATCTTGTCGAGGGTGACGCCGGCGACCTGTGCCCCGGGCTCGACGGTGCTGACCGCCGAAGCGATCGCGCTTGCGATCTGCACGGCCTTGTTGATGTCGGTGATGATGGTCTGAACGTCCATGTCGGACTCCTGGATGATGAGGTTTCGAGAGATGCGCGCGGGCTATGAGCCGGTAGGCACCCCGAGCTTCGCGAGCGCCGCCGCGAAATCGAGATTGGCGGCATTGAGCGACGCGATCAGCGTGGCCGTCGCGGCGTTGGTGCCGCTCTCAGCCGCTGCACGCGCCGACTTGTTGATGGCCTGCGCTTTCACCACGGCATCATGGATGGTCGCCTTTTGCGCCGCCGTCGCGAGGCCGGTGTCGACATAGTGCCGCGCCTGGCGGACCAGATAGTCGAAGGTCAGCTCGGCACCGAACACGGTCTTGGCTTGACCCGGCACCGGCGTGTTGGCCACCGCCGATACGCCGATGCTGCCGAGGGTGTTCACGACCTCGGCCGTCGAACAGGCCGAAAGGCCGAGCACGCCGGCCAGCATCAATCCGGCGAGAAAGACCGGTGCAATCCTTCCCGCGGCGGCGATGCCCAGATCGGAGCTCGGCGCCGTGCCGGTCGCTTTCGACAGCGCATGGCCGAGAGAACCGAAGCCCGCGAGGCTGAGAACGCTCCAAACCGTGTCCGGGATCGTGATCCCGAACGCCGGCGCGGACGCGGACAACGCGAGAACGAGGGCCGTCGCGTAGCTCTTCCAGCCCGATCCGGCGCCGACCTTCGACAGATCGACGCGATAGGCCGTGATGCCGAGCGCGCTGGCGGCCGGCAGAAGGACGGGCAGGAACCATGATGGGAGCGGATGGCCGGCGATGTTTGGCCAAAGCATCTGCAGCGCGACGATCAGCGCCGACGCCGCCGTCACGAAATAGAGTTTGTATTTGGCGATGAAGTCCATGGTGGTGTCTCCGGGTTGAGATGCGGGACCGCCGCATCGGAGAGCCCGTCCCGCCATACCCGCCACGCGCAGCGCGACAGGCGCCGACCCGGAGGGGCAGCGGACGGGACAGGCTCACCGATGTGGCGAAGGGTGCGCGGCTTTGACCGGCCGCGCGATCGGCTTTCTGTCGGTGTGTTGGCTAACCGGTCGCGCGCGCCGCGACGGCATCGCGGATCTCGGGCCAGTCGTTGGTGTCGCCGTCATTGGCGCGGAGAAGCACGCCGGTGTTGATGGCGCTGATATTTTCCTTCGAGCCGTCGGGACGGCGGCCGAAGATGCTCTGCACCGATACGTTGCAGTAATCCTCGGCCGAGGACAGATCGGTGATGATCACCGGAATCAGAACGACGTCGCCCTTGCTCAGCGGGCGGGACTTGGCGTCATGCATGTCATACTCCTCGTGAAGCGTGCATTGGTTGGAACCCAGGCCAGCTGCACGACGCCGGCCAGGCGAGCGGATTGAATTCAGTGGTTGATTCAGTGCCCGTCGTCGGACCAATGCGGCGGGTCACTGGGCAGCTTATGGACGCCGAAACTCGCGCCGATCGGCCACAGATCCTGCTGCGTCGCCGCGCGCCGCGGCACGCCGTTTCCGTCCTGGACGAGCAGCGTTTCGGGCCAGTGGATCGTCATATCGACGGCACGCCTTTGCGTGTGCCGGCTGACGAGCGCGGCCGGATAGGCGATTCCATAGCCGGCGACCATCTCGCGCGCCCTCTGGAACGCGAGCGCATCCTGACCTCCGCAAGTCCAGTCGATCGGCACCCCGGCCATCGCCGGCGCCACGGCCGGTGCGATCTGCCGATGGATGCCATCCGTGTCCCGGTAGCCTGCGACCAGGCAGGCGTAGTGCATGAGGTAAGCGCGCTCGGCCGGGCGGTAGGTCGCGCTGACAGTAACGAAGGCGCCAGCCGCCTTGAGCGCCGCGATAAACGCCTTCGCCCGGTCCCGGAACGGCTCGACCAGGTCATCGAGAGACGTGCTGGTCGGAAAGCGCGCGCACCATTGCGCGCCGCTGGGTTCGGTCATCGGCGATCTCCAGAGGCGGGGCTACAGCCCGAGGTCGGCCTTGATCAGCGCGAGCAGCGGGGCCGCCATCGCGGCATAGCCGGTGTGGTTCGGATGCGGCTGGTCGAACATCAGCGAGAGCGAGGGCTGGACCTGTCCGTTGCCGTTGATCGAGCCGTAGAGCACGCCGGCGAAGTCGACAGCGTGATATCCGCCGCCCTTGGCGCCGCGCATGATCGCGAGGTTGTCGGCGACCCGGCGATAATCGGACTGCTGGTAGTCGTACCAGATGGTGCCTGGTGTCGTGAGGGCGCCGTACGGTCCCCATGTCGAAAGGATGGGCACGATCCCCGCCGCACGCATCGCGGCCACGGCGGCCAGCCGATTCGTGCGGAACGCGGTGATATGCGCGTCCGTCAGAGTGACCGTGCCGGTGCCGGTGTCGTTGCCGGTGCCGCTGCAATAGACGCAATAGTCGGCGGGAAGGCCGGCCGCGATGAAATCCTGGATCCTCGCGAGGAACGAAGCCGAAGGACTGCCGCTCCACCCGATATTGGAGAGCTCTGCCACGGCGCCGTGCATCACGGCATTCAGGCCGTCGACGATGGGCATGCCGTAGGCGTCGCCGACGACGGTGTCATGGACGCCTTCGGTGATGCTGTCGCCGTTGATGAGCACGTTCACGACGGCGCCCGTGGCCGCGACGTATTGCAGGCCCAGGATCGGTGAGTTGAGCTGGTTGGTCGTGCTGGTGAAATTGCCGATCGTCGTGACGCAATCGCCATTATTGAACCGCATCCCAAAGGCGTGGTTGTCGGTGCGGTTCGCGAGTGGGTCGGCATAGCCGGCCGGCAGCGCCAGGATGCTGATGTTCGCGGCCGTGCTGACATAGGCCCGCGCGATCGCGACGCCGCCGGGGTGTCCATCGGTGCGCACGGCCGAGGCAAGGCTGATCCAATCTGAGAACTGCCAGCTCGTCCGAAATGTCCCGAAGGCCGCCGGAACGGCAAGTGTGGCATTGCCGCCGAAGGTCACGGCCGTCCAGGTCGCGGAATTGTTGTTGTCCGTCGGATTGGTATCCGCGCGCGTGCTGATGGCCGCCTTCGAGATCGTGAAGGCCTGACTGCCCGGACATCCGATGATCAACCGGACCGCGGTGAAAGGCGCGACGGTTTCCATGACGTTTTGGAACGTCTTCGGCGTCCCATTCGCGAAGGACGCGCCGAAGACACCCAGGATCCGGGTGCCGATGTTCGCCCCAGCCGGCGGCGCAGTTGGCTTTGCGACATTCTTCTGGGCGAGATAGTGCGCGCCGCCCTGCAGCGTCCAGGCCCAGCGATCCGTCGACAGGATCGCGACGAAGGTGCCCGGGCTCGAGCTGATCCAGCCACGGCGATGGACCGGCAGGCCGGTTCCTGCGCCGGCCGCAGCCGAGCCCCATCCCATCTGCGTGGGCGTGTTGGATGCGTCGTAGGACAGAGCGATGATGTAATAGGTCGTGCCCGCCTGCGACAGGCCGGCTTTGGGGAACATGACCGGGCATATCTGCCCAGCCGCCCCCGGGACCAATCCCAGATCCGTAACCGATACGGTGACCGTGTCCAGCTTCGCGTCGGCCTTCTGGATCGGCAGGCTGTCGATCGTGCTGTCGGTCGTGATCCGCGAGTATAGCGCGAAGGTCACGTGGTCGGTGCCGATAGCCACCGCAATCGGGCATTGCCAGGCCGCGAGAGAGACGCCGGCCGGAATATCCTTGCCGCTGCCGCATTCGACTGTCGGCACCGCGCCGTACACGCCGATCCCCGGGAAATAGTAGGACGCGACCGGCAGGCTCGCACCGGCGAAGGTGCTGGCGCTCTGCGGCAAGGCCGCGGCAGCGGTGGTGGCGGCGTTGTTCGCCAGCTGCTGCGCACCGGGGCCCAGCGTCCAGGCCCAGCGGTCCGTCGTGTTGATCGCGACCCAGGTGCCGGCGTCATTCCGGAGCCAGCCGCGGCGGTGCGCGCCAAGGCCGGTGCCCGATCCAGGGGTTGCCGTTCCGAACCCCATCTCGACGACGGCATTCGAGACGTCGAAGGCCTGGGCGACGACATAATAGGTGTGAGTCGCATCGGCCAAGGGCGCGAGCGGGAACTGCACCTGGCAGGTGCGGCCGCCGGCGCCGGGCGTGATTCCAAGCGCAGCGACCGTAAGCGTCACGGCAGGGCAGACCAGGACGTCGGTGCCCAAGAGCGGCAGGCCGTCGATCGTGCCGCTCGCGGTGAGCCGCGAGTAGAGCGAAAACACCATGTGGGTCGCGGTGGCGTCCAGCGCCATCGGGAACGAGAAGTTCGACAGCGAAGCACCGGCCGCGATGTCGGTCCCACATTCGAACGGGATCGCAACGCCGGTTGAATTCGTACCGGTGTAGAAATAGGTCGACGTCGACAGACCGGCGCCGGCGTACATGGCGGATTGCACAATCGCCGCGTCTCCGGCGATCCGCGAATTTGTCTCCGAAGGATTGCCATTAACCTTTGCGAAGGACAGCGCGGTCGTGCCGAGCGTGATATCGGCCGCTTTTTGCTGGCACTGGTATGTCAGGCCGCCATTGGTCGATCCGCCAGGGCTTACATAGACGCTCGCGAGCCCGATCTTTCCTGCCGTATCTGCGTCCCCTGCGCGCGTCGCCGCGCTTGATGCGCCGTTCCAGATATAAATGCCACCTTCGGCAGGTATCGTCTGGTTCAGCGCGAGAAACCGATCCACGCCGCTGTTGGCGAGCGTCACACCGTCAAAGGTGCTTCCCGGCGTGGCGAGATTGACGTTGCCGGTGGCCGCGGCGAGCACCGCCCCCAAGGGTGGAACACGCCCTGCCGCCGCCACCTGGTCCGCATAACCCTTGCTCGCGGCCTCGTTGGAATTCGACGGGTCGGGAATGATCGGCGCGTCGTCGAAGATCATCACGCCGGACTTCGTCACGGCGCCCGCGATGGGGACGGCACCATCGGCGGTCCCGAGCGACGAGAGCGGGCGGAGATGATTGCCGAACCGATCGACGATTGTCGCGTCCGGCGCACTGGTCACGACAGCGAAGAGCGTGGCGACGTCGAGCTTTGCATTTTCTTGATCGGTCCGATCGATCACATCAGTCATGCGGAAGCGCTCCCGGAGGGATTGGATCAATTGTCGTGTCTTCGAAGACGTGCCGCGGCGCCTTTAAGGCGTGGTCGGATAGACGAGCATCCCCGACACGGTCACGGTGGTCATATTGGTATTTGTCTGCGCGACGCCGGCGTTGCTGTAGAAGGCGAACGTGGTCGTGTTCTTGATGGGCCGCACCGTATTGGGGCCTGCCGCGGAGCGGAACGATAGTGAGCCCCCGCCCTGCGCCGCATCGCGGTTCGCGACGGTGAGCGGAAGCCCGCCGATGACCGCCGTCGAGCCGCTGGCCGTCGACGGATAGGTCAAGGTGAAATAGGCAAAGACCATGCGGCCGACTTTCGTATAGGCGGCATCGACCGAGGTGAGCGACAGGCTCGCGCCGCTCGCGTCGGTCGGGGTCCACGTGCCTTCCGCGTAGTCAGACGAGAAATCGCTAAAAGCGAGCGTCAGGCCGGCGCCGAGCGAAAGGGAATGGCCGTTAAGCGTGACCGCGGAATTGGTCATATCCGCGTTCGCGACGCTCGCGCAGGTCGGCGCGACAGCGGCCGACAGAGATCGGATGAACCGGTTGATACAAGTGCCGCCGGCATAGTTGGAAAAGCCGCCGCTGCCGTTGCCAAGCAGCGCCGCTGTGCCGCTGGTCGCCGGCGCAAAGTCGGCGCCGGCCGCGGCGAGCCCAAAAGTGCCGGCGCCGGTCCGCTTCACGATACCGGCCGAGCTCGAGAGCGCCGCGAGCGCATCGAGATCGGCATCCCACGCCTCGACATTGGTGCCGACCGCCAGGCCCAGCGTCGTACGGGCCGTCGCCGCGTCCGCATCGTCGACCAGCGATCGGCCGAACGACGTGAACGTTGCCAGCGCCATCGCGTGCGAGCTGGTGAAGTAGGGCAGCCTGTCGCCCGCGCTCGTGAGGCCGGAAAATGCATCCAGGTCAGCGTCCCAGGCCTGCACATTGGTCCCGATGATGAGACCAAGATTTGCGCGGGCCGTAGACGCGCTGAGGATATCGGAGAGGTTGTTGGCCGATACCAGTGGGATACCACCACAGTCCTTCGCGACCACGCCGCTGCTCACGGTCGCGTTGACACACAGGCCGTGATTGATGGTGTAGGTTGCGCGCGCGGCTTCGCCCGGCACGAACAAAAGCAGAAGCGCCAATAGCACTTTACGCATGGTCGGATACCTCAACGGGTTGCGTGGATTTCTGCGCCGCCGGTGTCGTGGATAATGCCGCCGGTCACGTCGACGATTGCCGGCGGATCGATGTGGTCCGCCTGGTAATAGCGCGCGTCGTAGTTGATCGCAGTGATGTCGTACGTGTTCTGGTCGGCTCGGGACTTTTCCGTGATGAGAAAGGCCCGCCCGAAGTCCTGGCTGTCGTCTGGGAGTATCCAATATTTGGCGCGGCTGACATTACGCGGATCGACCGAGAGGTCGACAGCGGGCGGCTCCGCCAATACGACCTGCTTTACTGAGGGGCCGGGCGTTACGTCGATGACACCAACCGTGCCGTCCGGATACTGGATCATCATCACATAGTCGGTGCCGTCAGCGAAACGGGTCCGCTGGCTGAGGGTCAGGTTGAGACCGTCCTGGGCAACGACCTCGCCGCTCATGCCATCGAATTTTGCCGTCGTATCCGCAATCATGACCCGCTCCAGCCGGGTCAGCATGAGCGCGTCTTGCGTGGCGGTGAACTCGCTGGTTAGCCGCTGATACCGGGCCTTGTTGTAATAGCGGCTGGCAAGCCACCAAGCGACGTTGAAATCACGGACGCCGTGCATGTCGACCTTTTGTGGATTGGTGGCCGAGCCGTCGGCGGGGAGCCGGACCGTCGCGGGTGCATCGCCGCTCGTGGTGATCACATAGTTGAGCTCGACGCCGTCATACCGGTTGAGCCGCCCGAACATCGGGGTCCTCTTCTGGGTGCCGGGCATGATGTTGCGGTGGTTCAACAGGAGCGTCGAGTCGTCGGTGGCCTTCTCGAATACCAGCTCCAGCTTTGAGCCACGGCGCACCGCCTCACAGAAGCACGCCTCCGCGACCGCCTGAATCATGTCCTCGGCGGACGTCTGATCGTCGTCGAAGCTGTAACCGAAACTCCCGGCCGCGTCGGTTCCGAAATATGCCTTTACCGCGGCGATGGTGTCGCGGATCTGCGGCACATTCAGTTCGAAGTCGCTCCGGCGGCCGATATACGGATCTCGCGCGATGGCACAGATGATGTCGGCGGCGTCGCCGCTGGCAACCAGCGTGCCGTCATCAAAGCCGTCACCGTCCCGGGCGGGCAATTTGCGCCGGCAATTCCGAATGGTCAGCTTGCGCTCTTTGATGCCGATGGCCGCCTGGGTAACGGATTGCTTGGCCCAGATCGTCGTCACGTTGCCGAAATGGTCGACGCCGATCGGCGCGGTGACGAAGAGATCCCGCCATTTGACCTCGTCGCTGACGGTGCCCTGATAGGCATAATCCGTGTTTGTCAGCCGCGTTGCGCGAATGAGGCAACGGCCCGGAAGGCTCACAGCTGCGCTGTAGCCTCTTTGGGACCTGTCCACACCCGATCCCGGCATGGTAACGGTCGTCACCACTTCCGCGCCCGTTGCCGTGCCGGACGCATCGGCCGGCGTGACGCCGATCTCGATGTCGATGTCGACGGGGGCGTTGGTCTTGCCCGTGGTCTTGAACAGCCCGCCCAGCGCGACGAAATTGAGCACGGCGCCCGTTCCGTCCGCGACGTCGACAAAGAACGGCCCGACGTCCTTGGTCGCCAGCCCCGATCCGTTGATCACGATACCGCCGAACACCGGCGTCTGATGGCTCGCCATCAGGTTGACGATATTCCAGTCCGAATTGACTGTTGCGGGATTGTCGATCTGCATCGACGTCGGGCCGACCGCGAGCAGCGTATAGGGATGCCCGAGGTCGTTATCGAGGTTTGCGGTGTGCCCGCTATCGGTGCACGTCGAATTGGCGATCACAAGCGAATCGCCGACTTCAAAGAACTTCGTGAAGTTGAGCTCGTCGTCGTCGGTGCTCACGACATGGCTGCCGTCCCCCGCGCTGACATACCGGAAACGGAGAACGGCGCGCGAGCCGCTGGTATAGGTCTTGTAGTTCGGTGGCAGGAGGGTCTGGCCGTTGACGCCATTGATCTTGTAGACCGTCTGGATTTCGGTTCCGATTGTGTCACCGATAGCGAGCTGCGGGCTGTCGCCGGAGTTCGGTGAGGTGTTGGGGCTGTAGATTTCGACGCTCGCGCCGCTGATCTGCGAAACCGGCGTGCCGCCGTCCAAGATATCAGCTGGGTCGATTGCGTAAGCGCCGCGGCCGATGCAAAGCGGGACCAGTTCGTATTCGAGATTGTCGGTGAACAGGCGCAGCGGGACTCCAAGCAGATCGGGCACCGCCTCGATGCCCCCGAAGATGTCGGGAATGCGACCACCCGAACGCGCCTGGTTGGTCCGATCGCCCAATGCATTGTTGCTGCTCGGCGCCTGATCGTTAGGCGACGGAATTTTCGGCCGGAGGAGCACGCCCGCGATCGCGCCGGCGACACCGATCGCCACCGCGATGATCAATGTTGTGGTCGTTATTGGTTCGCCGGCGTGCAGCACAGCAATGAATGGTCCGGACAGTCTGCTCAGCGCTTCGACGTCGGCAAGGTCGTCCGGCGTGACGTCACAGGACTTGCAGAAGCGTCCATGGTAGAGGCGCGCGTAGTCCGGCCAGCCGCCAAGACGGTCCAGGATCGCTTCCAACGGCCTCTCTGTCTCGAAGACCTCCCATTCCGATTCCGGCGCGTATTCGTCCCGAACGATCTTGACGACGGTCACCGGTAGAATCTCGCTTCCACAAAGCCAAGACCTGCGATGTCGAGGCGCTCGAACCGCGCGGACATCTCCGCCAGGTGCAAGACCTTTCCCCTCACAAAGACACCCATGTGGTTCTCGCCGCGGCGTCGGAAGAGCACGATGCAGGGATCGACCGGAGCATCGAGGCGCTGCATGGTCTTGATGTCGCGATCCAGTAATTCCTCACCGGTGAGCGCGCGCCAGACTTCCGCCGAGAGATCGCGGCAGTCGTAATTCTTGCGCCTGCGACGGACGAGATAGGCGTCGATGCTGTCGAGCACGTCAGCGAATCCCGCGCAGCATCGGGAAGCGAGACGGCAGGTACAGCTCACCGGTGCGGTTGACGTTCATGGACGGAGCCTGGGCGACGAATGACGTCCCCGTCCGGGTCATGGGAAAAGACGTCACTTCGAGATTGAGCGGCCCGATAATGGGCGCGGAGAGATCGTCGGCCCGAAACAGCCAATAGGTTACCGTCGGACAGATGTCCCAGCCATCGGCGGCTTCGATGGCGGCAATCTCGCCCGGAACGATCTTTCCGACGTCGCCGAGATCGACCTGCATACCGTAGTCGAGGTTGGCGCGATCATCCTGCTCGGTCAGCCGCAATGGGTAGAACTGGAAGACACGCGGTATGCCGTCGATCGTAATCGTCACGCCGCCGACTTTGTTGCGAACGATGTAGTAGGTTTGGGTGAAATTCGGGTGCGCCAGCATCACGCATTCATAAGGCCGCACCCGGCCGCGCCGGTTGAGCACGAATTGCGAAAGGTCGCTCATGCACGGGGCCATCTGGCGATGATGTCGGCAAACGCCTGCAGATATCCGGCCATGTCGCCCCCGCTGGCCTCGAAGATGTCGACGATGGAGGAATCGGCGTCGTCGTCCACCTCGGCCGGCAGGACTTCGAACTGCGCAGACGCCATACGCGCGGTGCCGCTGGTCCCGGTTAGCTTGAGCGATTCCGGAATGAAGTACGCCGTGTATTCCTGCAGCGGCGCGCCATCCAGCAACAGGTCGGTCAGAAATGGTTCAGCGCCGCCGCCCGTGCGATTGCGGAAGAACGCGTTCAGGTATTGCCACCGCGCGGCGTCAACGAGCCAGTTCACGTCGACCAAGGACGTGCCGCCTTCAACGTCCGCGGAATACTCCCCGGCGCCGCCGGGCAGCGCGCTCCGGATGATTGCGCCCGAAGGCGGCGTCACGGCATAGCCCGACGATTGGGGCCTGAGCAGGAGCTTGTCGAGCGGCACGGATCAGCTCTTGGGGTTCACGAGGCGACGGACCGCGCCGGCGCCGCGGCTGTTCCGGCTGGCGAGCTCGCTCTCCAGCGCTTTACCCGCGTGCTGATAGACGGCGGCCTCCGACTTCGCATCGATGATGTCGATGATCTCCTCGTCGCCGAGCTGCCGGCGCTTCACCGTCATGCCGGGCGGTGCGTTGACCGTGACCTTGACTGTCGGCGCGGCATTGTAATTTGCCGGTGGCGCAACCTGCCTTGCGAACATCTTGTCGAACGACACGCCGGCGTTCATCGCCGTGAGGGTTGCACGATTGGCGGCGGTCGCCTGCGCGTGAGCGACGAACTCTTGCCCGTGTACGACGCCGGAAACCCGGTCGATTGGACCATTGCCCGTATATCCGCCGCCCAAGAACCCTTGGCCGTTGATCGAAGCGATCTCCGACATGATTTGGCCGCCGAGTGCGATGGCCTGCGCGATCGCGGGAATGTTCTCCGGCCAGGGCAGCGTCATCGCCTGGGCGACGGCGACCTCGAGCGCGAGCGCGGTGCGCGCGATTTGGAAGGCCTTCTCAATGCCGAACGCGATCTTGTAGGCGGCACTCTGCTTGCCGAACATGTCGCCTAAACCAGTCGCCAGGCTGTCGAAGGTGGTCTGCCCGAGCGCTAGCTTTTCGTCCTCGAACTTGGTCCAAGCGGCCAGCGAGTTCGCGCGATACTGATCTTCAAGTCCGGCGCGCAGGTCGAGAGAGCGCTGCTCCGATATCAGCCCGTTGTCTTTTGCCGCATCGATCGCCTTTGAATATTTATCCTTGCCGTCGAGAAGTTGGGCCTTGCTGTCGTCATAAACACCACCTGCGGCCCGACCAAATGGGTTGAGCTGTGCTAACTGCGACTGCAATGCTTCCAGATCCCGCATGAGCCCGGTATCGGCCATACCCCTGCGAAGGTCCGCTCCGGACAATCCGCCCTTCTTGAGGTCGTTGAGCCGGTCCAAGTCGTCTTGGTAGGGCGAAGTGATGGGCCGCGTGAGCGCCTTCAGGCGATCTTGTTCGGTTTGCTTATCGAGCCCCTTGTAGCCGGCGGCGAGCGCATCGACAGACTTCAACAGATCCTTATTGCCGGTCGTCACGGCTTCGGCTCTCAGCGCCTCAAGGCCGAGGTCACGCACCCGCTGCTGGACGAAGGTCGAGATTTGGCCGTAACCGATGGTTCCGGCCGCCACGGCGGAATTGGCCTCGCGTTGCGCCTGCGCCTGCCGCTGTAACGCACCGTATGCCTGGGCTGCGGAATCCACCTGCTGCGCCACCGCCTGGGTGAAGAACTGCATCACGCTCGGGCCACCACCCTGCCGGACCGCGCTTTCCGCCTGCTCGATTGACTTGGCCATCAAGGACGCGCCCTCAGCGCCTCCAATCCATGCCTGTGCGGACCTCGATGATGCAGTGACATTGTCGTGTAGGGCGTCGATCTGGTCGCGGATCGCCTTTGAGGCGGTGGCATAGGCGTTCGTCGATGCGAGTTGCGCCAACGTCATTCGCTCGGCGGGATCAACTGCTTGTCCCGCGGTTTGGAGCAGCGACTGCTGCATCGCCAAATCGGCCTTCTGCGCCGGCGTCTTGGCATAAATCGCCTGCGTCTCCAGCTGCAGCGATTTGATGCGGAGCTGCGTGTCTGACAGGAAGGTCTGGTTCTGGACGTGGAGATCGCCGTGAGGATCGGCAAGCGAGCCGATCATCCCGCGGTCCTGGGCCAGTCCGCGTTCGCCTCTAGCCTTCTGATCGGGTGTCATGTTCGGCCACCCGGCCTTTTGCGCCGTAACCAGCAGATTTCGGTTGTTCAGGGCGTTGTTGATCTGATCGATTCCGGGGTTCAACGCCTTGGAGATGTCATCCGCGCTGAGCGAGAGATTCCGCAGAAGGGCGTCGTGGCCGTCCTTGCCGGCCTTGGCCGTATCGATGGCAAGCTGCTTCCCCAGCCGGTCGACTTCAGCCTGCGCACCGGCCTGGTAAAGCGGCATGCCGTTGACAAACATCATGCCGCCGGCATTTTTTACCGCGTCGAGCTGTTCCTGTGCTGCATCGAGTTGTTCTTTTGTGTTTGGAGCATGGGTCGCAAATTCCACAACATCCGATCCGAACGTCTTGATGTCGTGCCAACGGCGGCCGAGCCAGGTGAGATTTTCGCCGTACTTGATCAGCGACGGCTGCAGCGCGTCGATGGTGGCCTTCACCGCTGCGGCGTGATCGCCCTGCGCCTCCAGATCGATGATGTGCTGACGGGTGGCCGCGTCGAGGAAGCCAGTCTTGGCGTTGAGCGTATCCACGCCCTTCGAGAGATCGGAGAACGACGTGCTCAGTTCCTTCACCGCTGCGTCGGCATCCTGGCGCGTCGTCGCGGCATAGTTCTCGGTGAGCGCGGTGAGCTGCTGGATTTGGCCGCCGACGATCCGACCGGTCGAGGCATAGGCCTCGGCGTAACCGCGTGCGGCACCTACACCGATGTTGCCCTGGTGCGCGCCGGCGACGGCAAGGGCGTCGAGCCCGCTGGCCGTCACGCCGGCGCCGCGGCCAACGCCGGTGAGCGCGGACTCCATCGCCTTGCCGTTGGAGATCGCCTCATAGGCGATGTACGCCACGGCGGCGCCGACCCCGAGCAGGGCGCCGCCGGCCAGCACCGCCGGCGTGATGAACGAGCCAATGAGCCCACCGACCTGCTTGATGATCCCGACGGGACCGACCCCACTCTGCTGCATGATCTGGACGAACTGGCCGCCCTGCTGCGTCAGGATCATGAACGGTGACTGGCCCATCGCGAGGCCCGACGCGACGTCGTTGAGCTGGTAGCTCAAATTCGTCATTTCGCTGGCGGACAGCTTGGTTTTGCCCGCCATGGTCGCCAAGGGAGCCGCCGAGGCCGCATAGCTCGCGTTGGCATGCTCGATGGCGCGGATATAGGACCCTTCGGCGGTGAATGCCCCTGCCCGTTGAGCGGCCTCGATGGCCTCGATCTCCTGCTCGTAGCGCTTCGACGCGGCATAGAGCGGGTCGAACTTCGTCTGCAGCTGGTCGAGCGCGGCCCCATAGGCCTGGATGTCTTGCGCCCGGCCGGCCGCGTCGAAATCGTCTTTCACGCCCAGGCGCGTATTCAGGTTCTGTTGGAACTGCGTCTGCGCCGGCGCCGCCGGCTGGCTCGCCAGTTGGGCATTGTACTGCTGCTGCAGCGCGATCAGCTGTTGCTTTGACTGGCGCAGCGTCGCTTCGGCCGATACCGCGTCGCGCATCAGGGCGTTGCTGCGCGCCAAGCTCAGATTGAGGCCAGTTGTTGAAATCTGCGCTTGCTGGCGCAAGGCCTCCATCGCCTGCTCCGACTGAACGCCTTGGAGCGTGCCCTGATTAGCCGAGATTACGGCACGCGCAGCCGCGAGCTGAGTGGCAATGAACGCATTTGTGGCTACCGCGCCGCTGCTGTATTTCTGCGCGAGCTGTTGTACACGCATGCCATATTGGTCGGCGTTGATAATGCCCTGCTGGAAGGCGGCATCGGTCACCCTCATGGCGCGCTGAAACAGGTCTTGCTGGCGGGCGCCTTCGATTACCGTCAGCGACTGCCGCGCATAAGCATCCGCGGCCGACAGCGAGCGCTTGGAGCTGATATCGGTGACCGTGGCTGTCGTGCCCGCGGCATTCGACACGCCTCCGTAAGCCGCCGACAGCTGGTTCAGCCCAGCCGTCGTCTCGGAAACACCCGTCTCTGTGGCTTGGATCGTGATCCGGCGGATTGTTTCGAGGGAAACCCCCATCAGCGATACTCCGATGACGTGGGCCAATCGAACACCGGCAACTTCAGGAGATTCGAAACGCTGTCGCGCGCGATCCTGGTGAAGGCGTCGCGCTCCTGAGCGTTCTTGTCACCCTGCAAGCGGTGCGCATCGCTCAATGCGGCGGCAGCGAGATCGATGGTCGACTCAAGGACACGCACATGCGCTTCCAGTCGCTGGCCCGCAATGATGAGGCCCGAGATCAAGTCTCGAAGGCCGCCGATATAGGCGGCCACCGATTGGGGGTTGCCGAGGTCGAGCAGATTGTCATTTGCCGCCATCAGCCACCCCCCTTGTTCTTGAGCTTTTTCAACTCTTCCTCGTACTTCTCGCCTGCCCAAAGCAGGTATTCGTCATCGACCGCACGGAGCATCACCTCGAAGAGCCAGAAGTCGCTCCCCGAGATGCCGCTCCGTTGCGCGTAGGTGCTGATCGACGTGAACCAGACGCGGCCTAGGACGCCCGACTGGCCCAAGCTGCGGTCGCCCCGCAGCGAGTACCAGGCGTCGCGGACATGCGCGGACCAATCTGGCCATTTGGCCTCGTTCGGCCGCGCGATGTCCGTTTCCCTGCCCTGGAAGTGCAGCGCCGCGTCGGGATATTCTGCGATGATGTCGGCGAGAAAGTCGTCGGTGCCCTTGCGCTCTAGATCGTAGCGGAGGGCGCTTCGGAGTTTTTTGCGGCCGCCTCCGTGAACTTGGCGTCGCGGTCGCCCACCCGGCTGGCCGCCAGGATGACCTGGCTCTCGACGGCGCGGTAAGCCGCATTGGTCAGGTAGTCGATCCCGGTCTTCATCGACCAGGCGAGCGACTTGCCGTCATCGCCATCGAAACCTTCCCAGCCGCGCAGCAGATGCGTCGCCACCAACTCGCCGAGCGCCGGTTCGAGCTCCGGCGACGTCGGCGCCCGGCCGAGGTTGGAAGTCTCCTTCTGAATCAGCATCTCGCGTGCCGTCTGGTAGTCCTTGCTCAGGAGAGAGCGGACCTTGACGCGCGGATATTTTTGGGTCGAGGGATCGAGCCCCCAGACCTTGATGTCCTCCCACTCGCCCTCGTCATCGACGACGTGTTCGAGCGACGAAATCTTCAATCCCATGGTGTCACCTCTGTTCGGAGAGTGGCAGGCGGCGCCCGAACACGCCGCCTGCCGTTGCGTACGCACTCCTCCACCGGCCGTGACAGCGACCGGAGAGGCCTTACCCCGCGCGTTCGGGCGCGGAGAACTGCTTGGTTGAACTGCTACGCGTATCGAGCGCGCCCGACCTTCAGCCACCGATGAACAGTGGCGACATCAACGCCGATAGCGCGCGCGGCGCCGGCAATGCCCCAATATGCCGTGTCCGCAATAATCACCGGCCTCGAGCGAGGGTGAGCCGCGCCCTGCGGGAGACCTCCCTTGCGGCTGCGTCGACGATCGCCCTTCCTCGGTGTGAGCCGCTCCGCGTCGAGGCCCACGTCCAGCCGATATTGCAGCGTCGAGTACGCAAGACCTGTTGCGCTCGATGCGACCTTGATGCCGGAATATCGGACGCCGTCCACCTCAATTGCGTGACGCAGCGCGCTGGCAGCCTTCTCTCGCGCCGCCGGTGTTTGAACGGCGGACATATCGCGACCCAGCGCAGCGACCGAGCGCCGGCGCTGAGTGGCTGGCGACTGCTTCGTACCAGATGAACCTGGGCCGCCAATGGCCCGATTTGTCAGCTCGGCGCCGAGATATTTGAAGAGCACAATCCAAAACTGCTCTGCTTCAACCCACTTTTCAAACGGAACGACCTCAAGCGCCTCAGCTTCCGGCCTCTTACCGTCCGCGGCGATTGCACGAATTCTAGAGCAGCGAGGACTTTGAATTTGCAGATGCAAGGCATCGTGCACGTGAGACCCAAAGCGTCGGCAAATCGCCCTTGTGGTCGCCCCGACATAAAACGCCGAATAGTCGCGTGGGTCGAAGAGTGCGTAGATCGTCACAGGACGACCTACGCAACTCTTCGCCGACAAGCAAGGCAGGCCCATGCGTCGGCCTAATTCTCAAACCACTCGATTCTGTCCATCAAAATCATGGCGCCGGTGACGGTCTCATCCTTCGACGCCACGGCCTGCAGCGAGAGCATCACATCCTTGTTCATCGCGTCGGCATTGGGCGAGCCATCGCCGTTGTAGGTGAGCTGCGGGAACGACAGGATGACCGCGCGGCTGTCCTTCGCCACCCGGGCGTTCAGCGACGTCAGGGTGCCCGCGAAGAACTTCGCGAGCAGCGTGTTGTCGCCGAAATAGGTGTTGATGGTCAGCGTCACCTTGCGCGAGTGGCTGCTAATCGCCGCCGGCCCCATGCTGTCGATCGCGTCGACCGCGGTCAGCTGGTTGTCGATGGTCCATTTCAGCGACTGCACGAAGTTGGGAGCGGCCAGGCGCGAGCCCGCCTCGGCGATGCGGCCGACGTTGGCGCTGGCGGCCATCACCGGGAACTGCGTCAGCGACGTCGTCGGATCCGGGACGGCATCGAGCGGCGCGATGCTCTGCGACGCGCCACCCATGCCCATGAACGTGACGGAGCCGGTGATCTTCGTCTTGGCCGTCCAGTCCTGGGTGTACTGGCTGACCACCATTCCCGGCTGCTTGATGTAGGTCGGGACGGCCTGGCCGAGAAATCCTTTCTCGATCGTCTGCCCGATCTGCGTCGTACCGTTCTTGATCTGGTCGCCGAACCAGAACTTGACCGTGAGGCCGGTGCCGGTCTCCGTCGCCCAGCCGCTCGGCAGGTTGTCGAAGGTCACCGCATGGGCGGCGACCGCGATGATCCGCACCCAATCGTTCAGCGCGGCCGTCACGAAGCGGTTGCCGGCGCCGGTGCCGCCAATCTTGAGCCACTTGCCGGGCTGCAGCGCCGCGATGGTGGTGAAGTCGAGGGACGTCGAGCTGATGCCGTTGGCCGTCGCGTTGATGTCGCCCGCGTCGCCCTGGAAGCCCACACACTTGACGCGCGCGCCGGCCGGCGGCACCGCCTCGTCCGTGATGCCGGAGCCTACGAAGCGCGGCACCGTCGCCGAGCCCTGCGTGCACTTGAAGGCGCTGGGGCTGTTGTTGCCGGCGACACCAAAACCAAGGAAGCGGTAGAGCTCGTTCGCGGCGAAGGCCGTGCCGGTGATGACTGTGAGCACCTCGTTGGTGGTCGCAACGGCGGTGATGACGCTGTCGGCGGTGCCGTCATTGTCGCGGAAGTTCGTGGCCGACCAGGTGTTGTGGAACGCGGACTCGATGTCCGTGGACTGCGGCGTCGCCGGGTAGGGATAGGACAGTTCGAACTTGATGTCGCCGTTGGAATCCTCGCCGGTCTTGATCGGCGGGCCGTTCATCCCGTCGTCGCGCAACTCTTCGGAGTCCACGAAGGTGGGGACCCATTTCAGGCCCTCGCCCGTGGTCCGGCGCGCGCGCATGCGCGGACTGGCGGGCGTGGTGCCGACGGTGGTCTCCTTGACGGAGGCGACCTGAACGCGGTTGGTGCTGGCCATAATGGTCTCCTTTCGCGCCGCGGGTCGCGCGGCACGCTGCTACGAGTTGAGGGTTGGCGGCGTGTTGAGGGCTTAGGCGGCGTCTTCGCCCTCATGGGTGATATCCGCGATCTGCGGCATGGGCGGCTCGGCGGCGGCGGCGGGCGCAGGATCCTCGTTGGCCGCCGCGATGAACCCGCGCTCGACCAGGTCGGAGAACGAGTGCGGTGACAGGTCGTCGCCGCTGTTGACGGGCGCGCCGGCCGGGAACCGCTGCGTCAGGGAATTGAACGTGATCTCGACGACATACCGCATGTGAATCTCCGCTAAGCCTCAATCCTTCGCCACTCGATGGAGACCGGCAGCTCGTACCAGCTGCCCTTCTCTTCCGATGGCGCGCCGGTGCCGATGAAGGCGTCCATGAACTCGAGCGACCCGTCCAAAAGCGTCAGGCCCCGAAACAGGTTTGCGAGCTGCTTTGCCAGCTGCCTGGCGCGAGACGAGCCTGATCCCGACGGGACAAAGACCGGCAGCCATAGTTGGCCCGCCTCGTCCCACCGATTGTCCGCCTGCTCGTGCGCACCGATCGACGCCTGCCCGTAGACGATGCCGCTGAGCGACACCGCCACCCATGGTTTGGGCGGCTCGGGCTTCACAAATGGCTCGTTCTCGTACCGGATAGGCGGCACATCGCTGGTGATCGGGTCCACAATCAGTGGACTGGTCTCCGGCCGCTTCAGATAGGCGACGATGGCGTCATAGACCTCGTCCATGCCCTACCTCATCGTGACAACGATCGCAGGCACGCGCGTTTCGCGCTCCATCCGCATCGCAGAGAGTTTCGCGCCCTGCCCTCGCAGCGAGGCGCGCTGCATCCGGTTCCAAGCACCGGGGACATAGGACAAGAGCGGCGAGCGCCAACTAAAGCGCACCCTCGCGATATTCGAATAGCGAGCGTCGACCTTAAGGGCCGTGAACTCGTAAACGCCTTGCAGCGCCATCCTCGACTGTGGCGGCCGGCCGGCGAAACCCTCGATTTTGCGTGCGTAGGGCAGCGGATTGAGGAACACGTACTCGACAGCGTCGACCGGCGCGGATTCGACCGGCACTTCCTGCCCATCGGCGAACAGGATGTGGTTCTTGCGATATCTACCGGACAGGAACGGCGAGATGGCCCAGAGCTCAGCGGCAATGAGCTTCAATAGGTCAGCAACCAGGTCATATTCGCGGACGATGACGCCATCCGCATGAACCGTGTCCAGGTCCCGCCCTTCGACACCGTCGACATAGGTTCTGCTGGTCGGCAGGTGTCCTAGCGCTCGCCTGTTCGTCTCGTCAGCTTCCACCAGCAGCGCCCGTGCGCCCTCGGCAAGTTGCCGCCCGCGTGCCGCCGGCGACAAGAGTTCGTCGAATGCAAGCCTCACGTCGCGCTCGATCGTGTCGATGCGCGTCCGCACAGCCATTGCGCGTTAGCCGCCTGAGACCTGGCAAACGTGGACCAGGATCTCGGTGCCGAGATACTTCGGTTCGGCAGCGTCGATCGTCCGCGTAGTGCCGTCGATCACCATCGTGTCGCCCGACATCGGCGGCCCCGGCCAAGACGCGGCGGCGATATCGACATTCGAGAATATGACATGGCTGCCGAGCTGGACGACGGAGCCGACCAGGCGCTGGATCATCGCGCCGTCGGTCGATCCATAGACCGTCACTTCCGCAGCCGGGTCCGCTCCGATGGCCGGCCGCTTCAGCAGCATCGGCCGGCCGAAGCGGCGCAGCGCTCCGGCGATAGAGTCCTTCGCGCTCATACGAAACCGACGTTTCGATACCGCTCAAGCGGCGACGCGACACTCGGCAGCACATCCGACCCGGCCAAAACACTGTCGAACAGGGTGTAGCTGTAGAGGCCGTTCAACACACTTTCGGAGCGAAGCGCGGGGTCTCTTTGTGCGCCGAACCTCGCCGCCTTCACAAGCTGCACCGCTGCACCTTGCACCTGCTCCGGCAGAGTTTCATCGTCGTCATCGTCGGGGAGCACGTAGCCCGTGCGATGGCGCACAGTCACCTCGTGACAACGCCAAAGGCTGCGCCGGCCTTGACTGAGCCGATACAGCAACCCTGCTCCTTGGTCGACCTCATAGTCGTCGGGCGTCAGCGCCGTCTCGCCTTCCATCACACTGGTAATCGAGCAGAAGCCCGTTGCCCGTGAAGGGTCGGGGAACCCGGACGCAAGGACAAGCACCTCCGCGCGCCGAACACCCCGATGCTTCTCTTCGACCAGGTCTCGCGCAAACTCCCGACGGCAATATCCGACGATCGCCTGGGAGGCGCGCGCCCGGAAGGTGTCGAGGAGCGTATCCGACGAACCGTCGGCGATGCCCAGCTCGTTCTTCACCGTATCTAGCGCCACGAGAAGGCGGTTGTCCGCCTTCTCGATGATGGTGACGATCGGCAGCACCTGGCTTAGCTCCGCGCCTGCCAGGCGCGCACGTAGTCGACCAGGAGCGTGCCGACCGAGGTGGCAGCGCCCTCCTTGCCGATACGGGCGACCGGCTGGAGCGCGAGGCCGGCGACAGTGCTCATGTCGAACTTGGTGCCGGCCGCAACCTGATCGCCGTTCACGAAGAACTTCACGCTGGCGATGTCGGTGCAGTCGATCCGCACGATCAGCCAGTCCACTGCGGTGACGGTCTTGCCGGTCGCGACCTTCGTGCTCTCGTTGGCCGTGTCATCGTGCTCGACCGTGATCGCGCCGCCACCATCGGCCCGAAACCAGATACTTTCCGCGACGGTGTCGACCGCGGCATTGTGATCGCCGCACAGGCCGATGCACGCGATCACGGCGCCGGTCGGGAGAACCGACAGGCGGATCCTGGCCTCGAAGATCAAGCCCTGGTTGAGCACCAGCGTGCGCTGGTTGGCCCAATCGACGCCCGCGAGCTGGACTTCATTTGTGCTGCTGAGCGCCAGCGCGAGAACACCATTTCCCGAATTGGCAAGCATGCCTTCGGTGCCGCCCGCGGTATCGCGCGCGCCCCAGCTCGTGGTGTTCAGCGCGTTCCCCAGAAAGTCGTCGTAGAACACGACGGGCGCGAGAGGTAGCACACGCTCATGCGAGGTGCCTTCGAAGAAGGTCAAAATGCCGTTGAGGAATTTGGACTTCGTGGACATTGGTAACTCCTATTTCCGACCGATTGGCCGCCATTGCTGGCGAAAGTAGAAGGATGGGAACGGGCGCCGGCCGTCGGCCAGCGCCCGCCGCCTGGACTACGCGATCGCGGTGAGGGGAACCTGCGACGCGAAACGGGGCTTGAGCAGCTCTACCAGGACGCCGCCGAGGACCGGATCGTTCACCACCTCGACCGCCTTCAGGCGCAGCCAACTCTTGTCGCCCATCCGCTGGGATTCGACTTCGACGACGTAGAGCTGATTGGCGCCGGCGGTCGTGGCGAAGCCCGCGGCCGTCGCGGCGGCGACGTCCGACGGCACATCGTCGGCGCCGGCGTAGGCCTGATAGTAGAACGGGAGCGCGACGGGGTTCGCGCCGGTCGCATCGTCGCAGGCCTCCACCGTGATCGTGGACGTGCCCAGCGCGCCGGCGGCCTTGTGCAAAATGAACCGCGCCGCGTGGTAGCCCGACATCTTGACGACGTCGGAATAGACGGTCCCCGAAAAGGCGTCGGCGACCGCGTCGAGGCCACGGACGATGTGGCGCTCACCGAAGGTGAGATTGGACATTGCTTAGCTCCTGTTGATGGCTGGGTGCCGGCGACGCGTTGCACGCGCCGCCGTCGCCCGGTTACCCGCGGGTCGCGAGCGTGATGAAGGTCGACTGCTTGTCGGTTCCCTTGAACGGCGTGATCGGCTTGTCGTCGACCGGCTGGCCGTCCACGCGATAGATGAACCGGAAGGCCTGCTCATCGCTCACGAACGCCACATGGATCGACGTGGCATACTGGATGTCGCCCTTGTCGATCATGACGTAGTTGGTGGGGTCGGCGAGAACGATATCGCCTTCGGTGCCGAGCGTATTGCAATACTCGATCGGCATGACCGGGCGGCCGAGCAGCGTGCCGAACGGCGACTGCGACAAGCCGCCAGGCGGCAGATACACGGGAACGCCGCCCGTGCCGATGACGAGCTGCAGCGCCTGGAGCGCCGGGAAGCAGTCCTGGTTGATCCACCACTCCGCCTTGGGGATCGACCGCGCCGGGAGCCGCGCGAACATCTTGGTGATGTTCGCATAGACGATGGACTTGGCGTCCTGGCCGGTCTCCTTCGCCACCGTGACCTTGCAGCCCGCGTTCATGAAGCCCAGGGGCTTCGCGTCGCCGCTGCCCTCGAACATCGCGTCGTCGACCATGAAGGCGAACTCTTCGGGGAACGCCTCGGAGATCACGCCGGCGAGGGCCGTCGAGTCCTGCAGCATCTCGCTGGTCGCATAGAGCAGGCCGCCGAGCTTCTTGAGCTGCAGGTTCATCTGCCGGAACTTCGGGCGCGTCGGCGTGAGGGAATCTCCCTCACCGATCCAGTAGGTCTGCATGCCGCCCCAGCGCGAACCCGTCGCCCGGTTGTCGTCCTTGAGCGCATTGATCTTGAGGCCGTTGGACTTCGCAGAGATCGGAATGCGGCGCGCGCGGCCGGCAATCTGCGCGATGTCGAACGTGCGGGCGAGCAAGCCGTCCGCGATGTCCTTCTCGACCAGAAAGCCGCCATCCTCGGCGATCGTCTCGTTCGACCCGAGCGTCGCCTCCACGAGGAGCGGGTCCCGCTGCCCGGCCACCTTGACGCGCCGCACGGCGGTCAGGAAATCGCCGAAGGCCGCCGTCTGCGCCGACGTGAGCACCTGACCGTCATGCAGCGTGTGGGCGCTGGTGGGCAGGTTCTTGTACTTCGCGAGGAAGCCCTGGACGGGCACTTCGGGGTCGATCGTCTCCGGGTCGACGGCCGGGCTGGCCTTGGTGCCGCGCAGCTTCTGCAGCCGCTCGGCATTGGCGATTTCGCCGTCGAGCGTCTCGACCGCCGCGAATGCGGCGTCGATCTTCTCCTGACGGTCGTCGCCGGTCAGCGTCAGTGCCGCTTCCGCGGCTGCATATGCCTTCACGCGATCCTGCTGAAGGCTCACGATATCGCGCATGGGGGTCTCCTTTGTTGCGCTTGTGAATGGACGCGAGCGCGCCCGACTAACCGCGGCCTTCGCCGAGGAAGTGGTGATGCTGTGGGCGGCGCTATTTGCGCAGCGCGTTCAGCTTCGCTTGGTTGGCGGCGTGACGCGCGAGATAAGCCTGCGTGGCATCCTGCGACTGGACCTTGTCCGCCATGCCAGCGTTGACCGCGGCGGCGCCGACTGCGACGCCGCCCTGCATGAATTCGGATTTCACCCGCGTGGCCGTTGTGTTGCGGTATTTCGCGACGTCGGCGATGAACTCGCCTTCCATCGCGTCGAGCGTCGCCCGGATCTGGGCTTGGCCATCTTCGGACTCGGGATCGACCCGCTTGTTCGGCGCATTCGAGCTGACGATCTCGATGTCGATGAATCCCTCGGAGTCGGGCGCAACCTGCTTCGGCACCGCGGCGACCACACCAATCGAGCCCACCAGCGCGGTGCGATCGAGATAGACTTCGCTCGCCGCCGAGAGCAGCCAGTAAGCGGCAGACGCGCCGCTGCCGGTGACCTGCGCGACGGTCAGCTTCTTCTTGGCGCCGGCCGCAATCACGGCGGCGAGATTCGCGACGCCGGGCACCTGGCCGCCGGGGCTGTCCACCAGCAGCATGATCGCGCCGACATCGGCGCTGGCGAGCGCCGCCCGATAATCGGACTGGAATGTCGCGACGGACGTGGCGCCCGACATCTGCGTCATCATGTTGGCGCGCGGAAAGATCGGACCCGTCAACGGAAGGATCGCAACACCGTCCTGGATAAAGGCGCGCTGCGTTCCCGCCAGCGGCTGCGCAGCGGAGCCAGCCATCAGCCGGTAGTCGCGCTGCTGCCATTCTGCGGCACGCGCCTGGACCTCAGGATGGCCGGCATCGCGCTGAGCCAGCGCTGCCAGGAACGGAAGCCACGACGGCTCGATCGCCCACGGCTCTGCCGTCAGCGCACGGAAGATGTGCGACATTACGAAGTCCTCGCTTGGTACGGTGAGTTAGTCCTGGCCGTCTTTGGCAGGCGGGGCCGGCGGCCGCTGCTGTCCACGACGGCTTTGGTCCACGGTATCCGCAGGCATCATGTTCGACGGCGTGAGATAGGTCTGCCCTTGCCCATTCGGCAGCCGCTTCCGGTTCTCAAGCTCAAGCGCATCGTCGGCGCTCAGCCAACCCCACTGCCGCCCTATCGCATACGCGCGATAGCGGCTCTCGAGATCGCCGCGCATCAATGCGTCGAGGTTGCACTCGACGTAATACATTTCCCGCTCTGACGGCGTGAGGCACGCAATCTCGATCGCGGATTCGACGTTTTGCGCGAGGGCCGAAACGGGCCCGGTAACGTAGTCGATCCCCTGCTGCTCGATGTTGGAGAACGTCGCCCGGTCGAGGATTCCGATCTTGTGCGGCGGCACGCCGTACATCGAGCAGCATTGGACCGCCTGCTCTTTGCGTGTCTCGGTCATCTGGCTCTTCTGAGGGTCGAACGACCACTCTTTGAGCTTGATCCCCATCTCCAGAATGGCGATCTTGAACGAATTTTCTACGCCGCCGTAGACACGCTCGATGCCTGCGCGAATGCGCTTCGCGACCTCGTCGTCAGGCAGCTTCTTGTCCATCTCAAGAATGGCCGACGGCTTGGCGCCATTCTTGAAGAAGCGGCCCGCAAAACGCTCGGCTGCGATCGCGAGCGCGACGGTTTCTTTGTTCCGGACAATCGGCGAAATGCCGATGACCCCGCCATTCGCGCAGCCGTCGGTCGTCGCGCGATAGGCGACGTGGATGATGTCCTGCCAACTCAAGTTCTGCTGGAGTTGGCCGTTTTGCGCGAAGTCAAAGAACGGTTCGCCGTCCGTTTGCCATTTGTGGTTGATCGAGCCGGGCTGGATCAGCGTCAATCGAGACAGCCTCGCGCTGTCATCCCGCCTAACCCGTGAATATCCATTCCCGCGCGTCAGCGCATTGGCAATGAGAACGCGGCGCCACTGATACGAAGAGAGCCACGGCGCAGGCCCATACTTCAGGAGCTTGTAGAGCGGGTGATCTACGGCATGCTCTCGGTCATCGCCCCGCTTGTACAGAATACACGGCACCTTCGCGAGATCCTCTGCCAGCACATTCGTGCAGGCAGAAATTCCAGGCACCGTCATCGCCTCTTCCGGCGTTACACGAACACCCGATGAGCTGATCAGCCCGCCATCGTCGAGACCTTTGAGCCAGTCGTCGACATATCGGTCCTGGCTGCCGTCTCCTTCGGAGCCGAGAATGCGCGACCAGTATCCCATCTTCAGCGTGCCGCGCGGATCGAGCCGAGGACCGCAATGCCGAGCAGCAGCGCGCCGGTGATGATGAACGCGGCTGGACGATAGACCAACCAAGCGCCGTACCCGATCAGGCCGATGCCAACGCAACCAAAGACGAGGCGCGCATAGTCGGCGATATCGGCGGGGTCAGGACGCGTCATCGTTCATCCCCATACCGGCATTTTGTAGTCCTTGGAGAACCCCGACGGCGCGTCTGGGTTTCTCGACATGACCGTAACCGCGTTGAAGAGGGCCATGGCCGGATCAATTTTCGCATCACCGGCATTCTGCTTTGTCGCCCGAATTGCGGTGGCGGTGGGCTCGATCTTTAGGTTGCTGACGGTCCAGTCCATCACCGCCTGGTCAGCGTGCAGTAACGTCCCGTTAGCGAGTTTGCGTTCGGCCGTCTTGATCGCGTTCATCAGCGCAAATCCTTGCGGCGCACCAATGACGAAATTCTGCTCCGCCTCTTTGTTCTCTTCGAGGATATCGATCTCAGCTAGCGCATCGACCATTTCGCCGATGCCGGCCGGATCGACCGCCACGCAGTAGAGAATTCCAGCGTCCTTGACCTTCCGAATGACGTCCACGATGTCAGAGATGTCGTTGAGTTCGTCGCCCACGATCGTGAGTTCGCCAGCCTTCTCGAATTCCTCAAGAACCGTCGCGATGGACTTGCGGCGGTCAAGCACGCCCTTATGACACCATGCGTGCGACCAACTGAGCCAACGCTTCTCACGACGCTTCACTACCGCGCCATCGTCACCCTTCACCTCGACGTCGACTTCGCGCGTCTCGCGGCCAACTACGGTCAATCCGTAGAGGTCATCGAGGCCGCCCCCGTCGAGGCCCACGACGACGACTTCGCAGCGCTCCAAGATGACTTCCAGCGTGATCGCGCTGTCGGCCCGCTTCTTCCAGTGTTCTGCACCAGCCCAATTGTCCGAGCGCGCGCCCATACCAGGCTCGACGTTGGCGTGCTTTGCGAAGAAGCCTACGAGCGATTTCTGGCCTTCGCGGGTCGCCTCATCCAGATCATCGAGCAGCGACTGCTCGTCGACCGACGCACCGAGATTGGGGTTGGTGATGTAGAAGTTCTTCGGGTCCTTGTAGGCGGTATCCCGAACCATCTCCTCCGGAAACTCGTACAAGAGGCCGAGCGAGCGCGGCACGGTGATCTTGCCATCGCGTATATCGCGAAATCGCCTTAGCCAATCGAGGAAGACGCCGGCGGGCGGTTCATCACTTTGCGTTGATAGCGCGATCACGAAGCCTTCCGGCCGGCTCTTTAGACCGCCCATCGCTTCGCGAAACATATTCTTGGCGTTGGCTCGCTTCCCAAATAGCCAGAGCTCGTCGATTAGAACGCCAGTTGCCTTGCTGCCGCCAACCGTCTCTGAATCGGCGGCGACGATCTTTAGCGTCGCATTCGTCTCCAAGTGCTTGATCGTTCTCTCATGCACGATCGGCTTGAGGAAGCGACGTAGCTCAGGATCCTCCGCCACCATGTCCATGGCGGGGTCGGCGGAGTTCTTCGCGATCTCGATCGTCGGCGCCAGGATCGTAAAGCTGGCCGAATGGCGCCAGTTCAGAAGAAGGGCGGTCAGCATGATGCCGGCCGCCTTGGTGGACTTGCCATTCTTCTTCGAGATCAGTTCGAAGAAGCGATTGATCTCCCGGCGCCCGGTCTCCGGGTTGTATGCGCCAAAGACGGCGGTCGGCAGGTCAAACACCCACGGCCGCGCGACTTCGCCGAACGTGGGCTTGCCGAGCACATCGATAATCTTGAGCGACCGAAAGATGTCGAGCGCTGCGGCAGCTTCGTCCGGGAAGAGCGCGCCGCAGGGCAGCAGCGACTTGCCCGCTACGATACGCTCGCGCCAGTCAAGGCACGCGGTTGACCAGGTCGGCGGCCTCAATCGACGTCATCCACTACGGCTTCGCCGTTGACCGCGGCCAGCTTCGGCGCCGGCCGTGGCGCAAAACGTCCTCCCGCCGCCACGGCCGCTGCCGCGTCGGCCCTGGCGGCGACCTTCTTTCCGACATAGCCCGGAGCGGCCGAGGCAGGCGGGGCTTCCAGATCCACGATCTGCGTTAGGGCCTCAAGCCGATTTGTCGCCCCAACGAGCCCATCATCGACCATCTGCTTGCGCAGGTTGCGCAGCACCTCGGCGCGGGCCAAGGCCTTGCCGGTCGCGAGCTCGTCCGGGAAGTGCTGGCGAAGTTCATCCTCGGTGCAACCGATCGCGCGAGCCACGTCCACCGGCTTCATGTTGCAGCCGATGAAGAACGCGACGTCATCGCGGTGCGTCTTCGTCGGCTTGAACGACGACTGCCCCGCCTTTGCAGCCTCTGCGATTTTTTTTACGGCAAGAATCTCAGCAGAAAAATATTTGCGGAAGGTAGGAACCGACAGATCGAAGAGCTTGGCGACCTTCGCGATTTTCGCGCCAGCCCCTAGTAACTCTTGGACTTTTCCCCGTTGTCCGGGTGTCGGCTCCTTCGGAGGCCGCCCACGTTCTGCCATGGCGGTGTCCGTCCGATTTATTTTCCGGTTGCCGGTGCGCCGCTCGCATCCCAAACATCACACGCTAAAAAAAATCTGCGCGTGCTACCGTATGCGGTTACCGCCCCCTACGGTCGTAGGGATTGCACCCCCGGGGGGGTGGGGTCGGGCGCGAGGTTCCCTGGTCAGCCTGCCGAGGCGCGCGCGCGGCGCGCGCGGGCTATCGCGGTCTTCTTGCCGTGGTGTGACCCGCAAAGGCACTGGCCGTTCTTCAGGTCGAAGGGCTGACCACCGTCGCGCCGCTCAACGATGTGGTCCGCGAACACGCGGTGATCAGGCTGAGCCTTCGTACACCGCAGGCCGGTACGCTCGTCTATGTCTTCACAGCGACCGCCTGCGCGACCAATCACCTGGTCGGACCAAGTGCGATGTTCGGGCGTTAGGTAGTGGCGCTCGGCTTCCTTCGGCGGTGGCTTCGCGGTGCGGCTGTCCAACGTACCTATGCGCGCACCGATCATGCGCAGCTTGGTCATGGGTCCGCCCGAACATGGTTGCGCCCGGTCAACTCTTTCGAGCCCCGGGCGCACCAACTGAACATGCCGATTCACATGCCACATACCGTCTCCCCTTGCAAGGGGAGGAAGATCAGATGTAGCCCCAATGCCGCGCGAGCACGTCGAGCCCATCAAGCAAGAGAGGCAGCCCCGCCTTCGGATGGACGCGGATTGCACGCGTGCATGCTTCGAGACTGGCGTTCCCATCATCGATCAACAGCATCTCGACTACATGGCGAGATCGCTGGCCGAGCTTTCTGATTGCGTCGCCGTATTCCTCCATCGCGTCGAGCTTGGCATCCGCCAGCGTGGTTCTCGGCATTCCGCCACCGCCGCCAGTCAATTGCACGAAGCCCTGCATCCGCGCTTTCTGGAACAAGTCCTGGAGCCGATGGCCTGCCGCGACGTGGTATTCCTCGATGTTTCGCTTCGAGAAGAGCCACTCCAGCCGATCGATCTTGCGCATCGTAACCAGCACCCGCTTTCCGTCGCCGTCGGGATCACGCACCTTGCACGCGACAGCGCGGCTTCCGTCGTAACCGGGCTCGCATGGCGCCTTGGCGCCATATGCGGCACGCAGGCGCGCTGCCTGTTCACGGATGTCCGCAGCGCGCTTCGGATCCTGTTCGATTGCAGCGCGGGCCATGCCCTGCGCGTGAGCGCCCGTGGGCGCCGGTTGCCGTTTGCCTGTCATGCTGCGCCCGCCTCTTTGTTTTCGCTGGTCTGAATTGAAGGTCCGGAAACGCCATCAATTGAGGGTGTTTCGGTGATGGTCTTTGAGGCGAAGTACTCGCGCCATTTCGCGGCACGCAGTTCCTCCAGCTCATTTCTCCGCCTGATTCGATAGAGTTGGTTCGCCAGAGCGTGGCAGCGATGACAATTTCTCTGGCCGACGCGATTAGGCCGCCCGCATGAGCACGTCGATTGGCCCGTCGGCGGATCGCCGCGATGATGCTGGGCGTGACAGTCTTTGCAGAGCCAAACCACGTCGAGAGGACGGTCGTAATCCGGATGATGCATCTCGGATTTCTCCGATCCGCAGTCAGCGCATGGCTGGGGTGTGATCAACCCGAGGCGTTTGGCGGCGTTTGCCATGGCGCGAGCGCCACACTTCTTAACAGTCGTGAAACAATCCGAGGTCTGCTGCGGACTATCGCCATTGTTTGTCGTGAAACCTTCTCTCATGAGGCCTTCCTCATGGCGACGACTTCGACATCATGGCCGAACACCTTCACCAAGCGCGCACGCCAGACAGCCGTGGCGAAGCGCTCGGCCACGACGCCATACGGGCACTCCAGCCGGAACGGCGGGCCGCGATGCAACACGACGCCCCGAAACCACGCCTCCAGCTCAATCGGCGGCGTGCCGGCTGCGAGCAGCGCGTCGATGAACTCGCGGTCGATCAGCACTCCGGACTTCGGCGCCTTGCGCGCAACCGCGGCGGCCGCGCGCACCTTCGCCAGGTAGGGCACGAATTTACGTTCCCGCATCCAATTTTGCGGGAATTGTGTCATCTGCGGTCGATCCTTTGGCCGCGTCGCGTTCACCGCCGCCAGCCAGCGCCCGTACTCGGCGATGCAGTCGACCATCTCGGGGCCAGTCGGTCGCTCCTCCGGCGGAGGCGCGTCGTCGAGACCCACGCGCACCCAAGCGTCTCGTGCCTCGCTCTCGGTGACCGGCGCATTCGCCATGCCGGGAAGGTCCATGTAGGCCTTCCAGATCGGTGGCCAACTCGCGATGGCGATGGCTTCCCGTTCTTCCCGAGAGGGCAACCGAACATCGTCTACCGCCTCCTCAGGCGAAGGATGACGGTTCACTGACGGTTCAAGTGACGGTTCTTCTTTATATAGGATTCCACCTGGTAGAGCGGAATTTCCATGCGGTGGAGAAACGATTCCACCAGGTAGAACGGCGTCTTTGGTCTTTCTACGTGGTGGAATCTTCTCTTCGAAGCCTGGAACGGTAAGTTGGAAGCCCTTCACTGGCTCGCCGCGGACGGTGATCTCGGTCGATTTGATCAGCCCCAACTCCTCAAGCTTGGCGAGGTGCTTGTAGACCGTCGATTGCGCGAGTTCCGTATGCTCCACGATGAGATCGATGGAGGGCCAGCAAAGGCCCTGTTCATTTGCGTTGTCGGCGAGCTTCGCCAGCACCAGCTTCGCGGCCGGCGAACCGGTGAGTTGCTTCATGGCCCATCCAACGACCTCGCCGCTCATGCGCCACCTCGCGCCTTCTTCGGCACGCTCAGGTACCGCTTCACGAGCGCCTGGAGGCCTGTGTCGTCTGTGTTCACCACGGTGACGCCGAGATGGGGATCGACGATCTGCGCCGCCTCGCCGGCCTCGACGATCAGCCGCACGAACTGCGCCACCTGCTTGGCCTTCGCGATACCGGTCGCCTGGCACACACGCAGATCGAGCTCGCGCACCGCCTGTCCACGCTCGGTGAACTCCGCCGTCGTCGCGCGCACTGCGAGCTCTTCCACGATCACAGGGGCCGCAGGGTCCGTCCCCTGGACACGCTCGACGCGCAGCGGCCTTCCCCAGAAGAAGAACACCGTCCCCACGGCAAGCGTCGCCGGCCGCACGATTGCGGGCGGGTGCGCGATCTCATGGGGCGTCCGCAGGCTCATGCGTCCTCCGCGAGATTGGAGAACCGCGTGAAGCGATCGTCGAAGAACAACTCGATCTTGTTGGTGGCGCCGTGCCGGTGTTTCTCCACCATCACCTCGGCGCGGCGATGGGCGCGCTCGCACTTGTCGAGCCACTTCGAATGTTCGGGGCTGCTGGGGTCGGGCTCGCGGCTCTTGAGGTAGTATTCCTCGCGGTAGACGAACATCACGACGTCGGCGTCCTGCTCGATGGAGCCCGATTCCCGGAGGTCCGACAGCACTGGCCTTTTATCGTCGCGGCTGTCGACCGCGCGGCTCAATTGCGAAAGCGCCACCACGGGCACATCGAGATCCTTCGCCAGCACCTTCAGCGCCTTGCTGATCTCGGTGATCTCCTGCACGCGGTTCTCGGTGCGGCCACTGCCCGCGACCAGCTGCAGGTGATCGACCATGATGCAGCCGATGTTCTTCTCGCGCTTCATGCGCCTGGCGCGCGCCGCGATCTGCGCGATGGAGATGCCGCCCGTGTCGTCGATGTAGAGCGGGATGCTTTGCAGGTCCTGGTTGGCCTGCACGAAGGTCTCCCACTCCGTGTCCGAGAACCGACCGTTCCGGATCTTCCACATCTCGAGCTCGGTCTGCTCGGACAGGATGCGGGCGCCAAGCTGCTGCGCCGCCATTTCGAGGGAGAAGAACAGCACCGGCGCGCCGCGGGGCACCTCGGCTCCGGCTTCAATGTCCTGCAGGTATGCGCGCGCGGTGTGGAACGCCATGTTGGTGGCGAGCGACGTCTTTCCCATGCCCGGCCGGCCGGCGAGGATGATCAGGTCCGACGGCTGGAGCCCGCCCAGCAGGCTGTCGATGTCGGTGAACCCGGTGACCAGGCCCGAGATGCGGCCGCCGCGCGCTTGGGCCTTCTCGGCCAACTCGACGGTGCGCCGAAGGCTCTCGGCGAAGTCCATGGGGCCGGTGCCGTACTTGCTGCTCTCGCTGACGCGGTAGAGCGCTTTTTCGGCCGCCTCGATCTGAGCCTGGGGCGGACGGTCGTGCGGCGCCTCATAGGCGGCGTTGACGATGCCCTCGCCAATCCCGATCAGCGCCCGCCGCACGGCGAGCTCCCGCAGGATCCGCGCGAGGTCGCGGACGTTCGGGATCGCCGGGGCCGCTTGGACCAAGCCGGCGAGATAGGCGTGGCCGCCCACCTCCATCAAGCCGGGATCGGCCTTCATCGCGGCGTGGAGCGTAAGTGGTGTCAGCACCATGCCGCCGCGCTCCGCCGCGCCCAGCATCGCCTCAAACAGGCGCTGGTGCAGCGGATCGTAGAAGTCCTCCGCCTTCAGGATCGAGCTGACGCGCTCCACCGCCTGGTTGTCGACCAGGATGGCGCCGAGCAGGGCCTGCTCGACCTCAATGTCGTAGGGGACGTGCCGATAGGCTTCCTGATCCATCAGCGCGCCCTCCGCTCGGTGGCGTCGACGAGCGCACGCGCCTGCCAAGCCAACCACGCCATGCGCATTCCGCTCCGGACGTAGTCGCCTCTCTTTGAGCGGATGAAGTAGCTCTCGCGCTCGATCGGCGTGCAGAGGCCGCCCGCCCATGCCTCAAAGCGGCGGCGCTGCGCCTCGGTGTCGCTGAGCACGTCGAGCTGGATGACGTTGGTGGGCTCGGCTGGAGCAGTAGGAGCGGCGTTGGCTCCGTCGTTGGCGGCTACGACGCGCAACGCGAACCAATCCTCGGCGGCAACCGTGGCGTAGCCAAGCGAACTTGCCAGCAGCTCCAACACGTCCTTCGCTGGCTTCCGTGCCATGACCATCGCCATGTGCACGGCCGCCGTGAGCAGCATCATCGTGCCGTCGGCCGGATCGGTACCCGCCGCTTCGCATATCGCGCGAACTGCGCGCTCCAACATGAGCACGCGTTCCTTCGGATCGCGAATATTGGCGCTCGAAATTGTCGTCTGGCTCATGTTGTTGCCTTCGCAAACAGGTCCGGCATCGCCGCTTGGATCGTGCGCGTGATTTCCTTGGGCGAGACAACGACGCATCGCGCCATGATCTCGTCCTCGCGCCCTTTCGGGATGTCGTAATGAGGATGGCGCCCGGCGTGGAACCAGCAGCGCTTGATATCGAGCTGCCGCGCCATCTCGTGGAGATTGAGCACGCTGTACGGCACGCAGATCAGGTGGCGTCGGTTGTCGCAGACGTAAGAGAGACCGCCCCTCATGGCGTCACCTGCATGTCGCGGGTCGCGACGCTGGCGCCGGTGCGGGCGCAGAACTTGAGCCCGTGCAGCGGGCAGGTGACGGTGCCGTCCCGGTTAGCTGGAACTGACCCCAGATGGGTCCCGCGATGCGGGCAGATAAGCCCATGCTGCCCTTGCACAGCGGGTTTGCCGTGCCAGGCGCGATGCAGATCGATGCCGCCCGGCATCGTTGCGAAGATCACATTGACGGGGACATCGCGGAGGCATTTGCGGCGGCGATAGATTACCGGCCCGTGCTCCATGCCGACGTGGTGCAGCGGAATCCCGAACACACCCTGCTCGCCATAGCGATTGTTGGTCGCCTTCCGCCACGCGCCTTGAGGCACGAACCGCCAATCGAGGTGGTAGTGCTGGTATGGAAAATTAAGATGCTCGGCATCGCTGTGTCGGACGCCCATCACCGCCCAACTGCGTGGCGCGAGGTCGAACAGCTTATGACGGACCGTCGCAACCATGTAGTACTGGCCCACGATCGGTGGCGTCTTCATTTCGTCGACGCGCTTGCCTTTGCTCATCGCGGCACCTCGACCTCAATCGCGTGCGTGATGTGCCAGCCACCGCTCGCGCGCGGCACGCACTCGTTAAGAAGCCACGGTACGAGATTGCCGTGCCAATAGCGGAATGCCGTCCAACCACTACCGTTCGCGATGCAGTTGATGTCGAAGACGCCGACGTCGTCAGGTATTGTGGCGCCGTGACGCGCAGCGCCGACCCAATGTGTGAAGCGATAGCGCGCGCGCAGCGGCACACCGGGCAACGTCCATGGCCCTTCCCATTGAATGCGGACGAGACCGTAGTCCGGCCATTGCGCACCGATCTTGCGCCAAGGCCGCCCGATGCTGCGCAACGCATCGCTCATCATTGTCGGGTTGGTGTAGCGCTTGCCGTCGAAGCCGAGCATGTGCGGGCGCACCTGGTCGAGCGTCATATGCATGATCGCGGCAAGGGCGCCGGGGCCGCAGTTCGCGCCCCACTCATCGTGTGCGCGCTGCGCGTCCTCGGCCGTGAACAGCGTGGGTTGCGGGCGTATCATGTGCCCTCCCCTGGGGGTTCGACCCACAGCGCAACTGGCGGCTGACCGCCTATGACCCGGAGCACAACGGATCCTCCAGCGTTCAGCGCCGCGAGTTCTTCCGGCGTCGGCTCCCAAGCGCTCTCGCAGCCGTTTCCGACTATGCGCACCCAAAGATGCGCGCAGTTGCCATCCCGCTCTGGGTCCCAGCTGGCAGGAGCCCCCAGCCTGTTCGTCGCGCCGGTGATGCGTCTGCTGATCACTCTGCGGCCTCCCACTTTCCACGCGCTACACGCCGGCCAGCACCGCGCTTAAGCGTTTGACGGACCTTGGCGCGCCAATGCGTGTTGCGGTGCGCGCGCGGGTGCGCCGCGATCATCCGATAGAGGTCGCCGAGGCCGACCGAGCCGCGCAGATCGCGAAGGGCTGCCACAACAATCGATCGCCAGGGCACATCTATTGCTGCGACCAGCACGCTCCGCGGGAGACGAAGTGGCACGAAGGCACCGGTGAGGCCCGACATCGCCAAAATATCGGCATCCTCTGTTCCGAAAGCCGCAAGCAAGACGGGGGCGCCAGAGTTTGCGGCTTGGCCGAAGTGTTTCGCCTTGGGGTCAGAGATACGGATGCGGTCGCCGTCAGGCTGGTGGAAGATCACCCGGCCGGCGAGAAACAGAAGGGCGGATGCATTTGCCCAAATCGGCTGAAACCACTCGGTGTCGGTGCGAACGTGAATCAGTGCCGTGCCGCGATGGTGCTGCGCCAACTTCTCGATGAAGCGACCGACGACGCGCCGGTCGAAAGGTGGGTTGAGCCAGACGCGGCCAAACCAATCATGAGAGAGACCGTCTTCCGACTCAGTAAACGTTACCCGTGCGCAATCCCATGGACGCGGGTCGTTGCCGCAAGGATCAAGATCGAACTGTCCGAGCGGATCGAGTATCCAGCGGGGCGTGATCGCGATTTGGCTTTTGCCGATAGTGCGCTGATGGGAGCCGAGGGTCATTCAGCGCCCTCCGCCGCGAAACATTCGATCTTGGCCGGTGCGAATATCGCATTGCCCTTGTCGCCGTTGATCCGCCGCGCGGCCATCTCGGCGTAGCGCGGGTTCAACTCGATCAGTGTCGCATCGCGTCCCAGCCGATCCGCGACAAGGCCGGTCGTGCCAGCGCCTCCGAATGGATCGAGCACTACCCCCCCCCCGCGGGCAGCCAGCGAGGATCAACGGCTCGATGAGCGCTGGCGGAAAGGTGGCAAAATGCGCTTCCTTAAAGGAATGCGTGCCCACATCGATCGCGACCAGGTCGTCGCGGGTGCCCACCGCTCCATGCGGAGCCGATAGGCTCGCAATAAAGAGATCGTTGTTGCGGAAGGCGCGCACGCCTCGCTGCGCGTCACGATCCAACTCGTCCCAACGCTCATTAAAGCCGACGTGCCGCCGCGAATGTCCTCGCTGCTTGCCACCTTTGACGGCCTTCATCACGCCGTTGGTCTTTCGGCCGCCATTGGCGCGTGTGCTGCCGGCCTGCTCGGTCACATTTTGGGAGAGCCGGGCTTCGGAGGCAGGCGCCATGCCCTTTCTCACCGCGTCGTAATCGTAGAAATAGTGCCGTGACTTCGTAAGCATGAAGACTTCCTCGACCGCGCAGGTCGGCCGATCAGTGGTGGACTCCGGCATTGGGTTTCTTTTCACCCAAGGCAAATGTTGACGCAGCCACCAACCGTCAGCTTGAAGTGCGAACGCCACGCGCCACGGAAGCCCAACCAGGTCCTTCGGCTTGAGCCCTGGTGTGCGGGCGAGGGAGCCCGTGCCTGCGGCGCGCCACTGAGCCGCTTTCACCTGATTTGCCGAGATCGCCGATACGTTGGACGCTTGCTTCCCCGCGTGCTCGCGCGATTGTGCCCCCCACGACCCAGCGTAACAGTCGCCGAGATTCAGCCAGAGGACACCATCGTCGCGCAGCAGCCTATGTACATCGCGGAAAACCCGAACGATCTGTTCGACATATTCGTCGACGGTGTGTTCGAGGCCAATCTGACCTGCCATCTCATAATTGCGCAGCCCGAGGTAAGGCGGCGAGGTAACGCAACAGTTTATCGACCGCCCGGGAAGAATCCGCAGGGCTGTCCGGCAATCGCCTTGGATGATCCGCACGGTCATTCGCCGTCCTCCCGCCTCGTTCGGATCAGGAAGGCCGGGATTTCGAGCCGGTCCGCCTTCGGGCGCTGCTCGACCGCGGCGGGCTGCTCGACGAATTGCGGCGCCGGCGTGGGGTCGGTCTGCGTCGCCTTGAACGCCGCGCCAACCCACAAACCGATGGGCTTGTCGGCGTCGGGCGGCACGAAGCGGTCACCATCCCAATGGCCGGCGCGCTCAGGGCACCGTTCTGCATAGATGCTCTCGTCGCTGAACGTCGGGTGGTTCGGCTTCTTGAAGGTGTCGGGCCAGTGGCCGTCGGCATCAGCTTCCACGCCAGCCTTGAACGCGCCGCGCAGGTCGTAGTCGTCACCGCTGTCGGTCGGGGCGTGCTCAGCTTTCCACTCTTGGAACGCGAGTTCGTCCTCAGCCGACAGCAGCGTCTCGTAAGCCTCATCCGCCGCCGCCCTGCGCGTGGTGAACGCCTCCGCCTGCGCGAGCTCGCCGGCCGTCACGAAGGCCGCCGCGACGACATGCGTCTCGTCCACCTGGACCATGCCGCGGTCGTCCGTGATCGCGGCGACGCGCGCGGGACCGGGCATCAAGGAGCTGCGGCCGGGATTGGGCGCCGGCAGGTCCTCCAGGACCTCACCCGTCTCCGGATCGAAATAGGCCGTCCGGTCACCGTCAGGCGCGCCAAGATCGACGCCCATGACGACAGGCTCGGCTCCATCTGCTTTCGTCGAGCCGTCTTCTGGCGCCTCGTTGCCCCACACATCCCACCCGCGGCGGCCGACACGAGCGTTCAACTCGATACGCGGCATGTTGGGGAAGTGCTCTTCGACCCACTCGTGGACATAGGCGGGCTTCGCCGAGTGCTTGCCGCGGTCCGCGTCGTCGAGCTTCGGCCGCGCCGCAAAGATCACGCTTTCGCCCTGCGTGCCCATCGATGGCGCCGGCACGTTGCCGCGCGTGCCGATCAGCAGGATCTCGTCGCGGTCCCGGTTCCAATAGCCGGTGCCCGCCGCGCCGACCTCGATGAACAAACGACCCGGACCGCCAAGGCCCGTCTTCGCCTGCTCCGGCGTCGGCGTGAACGGCACGATGTCCTTCACCCAGACGACGTAGGACTTGTAAGTGAACCCCCAGCTCTCCATCACGCGGATGCCGCGCGCCAGGTCCGTGGTCCACAGCAGCAGAAGGCAGTCCTTCGCAGCGATCTTCTGCACGTCGCGTGCTGCGATCGTGCGCTCGTCGCTCGTCGGATAGTGGTTGTCCGCCGCCCGGTCCAAACCGGTCGCGCGGCTGAACACGACGAACTCCCACTCCGGATCAGCCAGAATGACGCCGTACTGCTTGTCCGGCAGCTCGCGCTGCTTCTTCCCCAGCGCCTTCTCTCGCGCCGTCCGCTCGGCGCGCTTGATGATGTTGCGAACGACGTTGGCCTTGCCGGCCTCCGCCTCCTTCGCGATATCGCGCTGCAGGTGCGCCGGCTGACGCGCCGCCTTCTGCGCCGCCGAGACTGCGATGAGACCGCGCTCGACGGCTTCAACTAGCTCCTCGGTGCCCGACCGCAGAACTTCCTTCGCACGCTCGATCGACGCCTTGCCGACGTTGAGCATCTGGGCTGCGGTCTCGGCCGAAACACCCTCAGTTGAGGGTGTTTCCGACGGACGGCCGGGCGCGATCTGCGCCATCCGGGCGCCCACCATGGAGAGCTGGCTTGGGTTCAGGTGGCGCCGATGGATGTTCTTCGAGACGACGTAGGCCGTCGCCTCGGCATAGGTGCCTTCGAAGAGCGAGAACCGCACATCGACTCCGGCCACCTGCGACGCGCGATAGCGATTGCGGCCGTCCAGGATCAGGCCTTCGAACAAATCGACGTTCTCGTGCACGCCGTTTTTCTTGACGTCGGCAACCAGCCCATCGAAGTCCCCGCCCTCGATGAGCGGGAAAAGGTTTGCCAGCGGATGAAAGCCGATGGGTTCGCTCATGGCGTGGCTCCCATCAGGTCCGCTTCGATCTCAGCGCCGGTGAGCGCGATGGCGCCGAACACCGAGGATTGCCCCAGCACCGTCCCCTCCGGCGTATCCATCGGCTCCTTGGTGAAGGAGCGCGCCAGGTCCGCAATGCGGTCACCGAACTGCAGCGCGCGAGAGATCGCGATGCAGCCGTCATGGATGATCAGGTCGATATCGCTGCCGTTCTGCGCGCCGGTGGGGCAGAACAATTCGCGGATCCGTCCGTCGACGTCCCAGCTGTAGCCGATCGCGAGCAAGCGCTTCTCGCCGCGATGATTGGTGAAGGTCACGTCGACGACAACGCTTTGACGGCGATCCGGAAGACGGCGCCGCGGCGGCTGTGCATCGGCGGCGATGATCGCGAGCACCCACTGAACCAGACTCATGCGAACTGCTCCCCAGCCTTGACCGTGACGTCGGCCGTGAGATGCCGCTTGACGACCTCGAACTCGACCACCGAGCATTCCGAGCCGAGCTGGGCGTAACGCTCCCCGAAGACCTCGCGATATTCGCGGAGGAAGTTCGCGCGATCGGCAATGGCTTCGCGCGCCATATCGACGTCGCTGATGTCGACGAGTGGGCGGGTCCGGTGGTGAAGGACGCGGACCTGCATCCGATGCAGCGCCGGCGGCATGTGCTCCGGCCGGAAGCGCTCCGACTTCCACCGCGGCACCTGCGGCGGCTTCTGCGTCCACTGGCCGACGCCCCAACCGTAGTTGGTGTGCTCCATCGCTTCCCAGGTGCCTTTGCCCTGATACCAAACGCACGGCTCGGCAACCCAGAACATCTCGCCGACGTCGGCGGAGGCGAACGGCCGGCGCGTTTCGATCTCCTGCGTCTCGCCCCGCGGCTTCCAGCGCACGCGCAGCGGGACGCGCTTCTGCGTCATGGTGCCGGCGAACATCGCCAGCGCCTCGTGCTCTTCGACGCAGAGGCGCAGCATGCGCGGAGCTTTTGCGGGGCGCTGGGCCCTCATCCGGCGCTCCCCATGCTCGGGGGCCGACGGACGAGCTGGAGGCACATCTCGGCCTCGCGCTCGACGTCTTTCACCTGGTCCAGCGCGTCGTCGCGCTGATCCACGCTGCCGCGCACGGCCATGTTCGCCTGATGGCGCACAGCCAGGCCGTGGCGTCTGGACAGATGGCGGAACACTTCGAGCAGCGGGCTCATGCTGCCGCTCCATCGAGCGCGAGCAGGCCGTCCCATGGGCCGCGTTGCGGCGCGACCGACAGCGCGATCGCGACGTTGCGAACCCATATCGGCTCCGCCGACAGCATGAACGTCTCGCCCGACCAGGCGAGCAGCAGCGTGCGCCCCATGACGCTCGCGATGGCCTGTGCGGACTTCGCCGGCACCGCGTTCCCGATGCGCTCGCGCCAGGCGGAATCCGAGAGCCCGTCGAGCTCCAAGAACTCTTCCGGGTCCACCAAGCTTTGGAGCGCTGCCAGCTCGAGCGTGGTCAGCGGGCGGTGCCATGTGCCGTCGAGAGCGCGGATGACGCAGACGAGCCGGTCATTCGCGGCCGGAAGCTTGATCGAGGATCCTGCCGGATCAAAGAGCGCCGCGGCGAAGTCGCGCGGGTCGGCAACGCTATTCCAGCCGTTGTTGTTCTTCGCGAAGCCGGGCACTGCATAGGCGGTCTGGGGCCAGCCCAGCACGCCATAATGTCCGCCAGTCCTGTAATGCTCGCGTCCGGCCTTGAACGCCTCCGGCCGCGGATCGGCGACGCTCATCGCGCCGCTGCCGACGCGGTCACTGCCGGTGACGGTCTTGCCGCTGTCGCCGAACGCGCCGACGAACATCTTGTTGGCGTGCGTGCCCTCGCCCCAGGGATAGCGGATGTCGGCGACCGCGAAGGCGCCATTACCGGTGGTGCTGGCGCCGATGACCGCGCCCGCAGCGCCGTCGAAGGACGTCACCTTGTACTTGGTCTGCTTGTAGTCCGGCCGGTCTGTCGGCCGCGGGTCGGCAACGGCCAGCCCGCCCACCGGACCGCCTCCGCCGGCGACGGCCGGGGTGTGCTGATCGAAGCGCACGATGCGGTAGATGTTGTTGAAGGGCGTGCGGCCCAGGATGCGCGGGTCCGACACCGCGTTGATTCCGCCGCCGACGGCAGTCTGGCCGGTCACCGTGCCCGCAGGCTGATCCCATTCCCGCACCCCTAGCTGGACCGACTTCGGATGACCGTCCACGCGCGGGTCCGCGACGACGGACGCACCGTTCTCCCGACCCGATATGACGGCGCGCGAGTGGTCATCGAACGGCGTCACATGCCATTTGCCGTGCAACTCATTGGCAGGCCGCATGGGGCGCGGATCGGCGACGATCGCGGCGCCGTTCTGGCGCCCGGAGATCACCGCGCGGGAGATTTCATCGAACCCTGTGACGCGCAGCACCCCGTTGAACATGCCGCCGTTAGCCGGCCTGGGGTCCGCTACGCTGAACGCGCCATTCGTTGGCCAGGTCTCACCAGCCACCACACCGCTATGCACATCCCATGGCCGGACGCCGAGCCCGGCAGAGTGAAGGCCCGCACCCTCAATGCGCGGGTCCGCGACGGAGAATTTGCCCTGGAGGGGCGAACGCGCGCCGCTGATGACGCCGGAGCTTTCGCCCCAACTCATCACACCAGCCTGGTTCGAACTCCACAGGTCGAGCCTTGGATCGGCCACCGAGTAGCTGCCGTTCGAAGGCGCGGTCTTGCCCGCAACGACGCCGGTGTGCTGCTCCCACGCCTTGACGCCGAACGTGTCGGCACGATCGCGCTCAGCAATCCGGGGGTCAGCAACGCCCGTGGCGCCCGACGACGGCTGGAATTTCGACGTGACAGCATTGGCGTGATCGCCCCAATGCTTGACGTTGAAGGCTTCGTTGCGCAGGCCGTCGACCGCGATGCCGTAATCCGCGAGCTGGCCATCGCGCACGTTCAGCTTGTTCAGCGATCGCCAATCCGATCCCGCCTCCACGAAGGCCAACCGAACCCACGTCTTCCATTGCAGCGCAGGCATGCGGTGCATGGCGCCGCCGAGCGTGTTCCACGGGCCCGGGAGCGGCAGCTTTTCGAGAACTGAACCGATGCCGTGCAGACGCTGCTTGGGCGGCTGATACAGATACGGCGGCACCTTGGCCTCATGACGCGCCACCAGCAGGAAGCGCTTGCGGCTCTGCGCCAGACCGCCCAGCTCGCCGCAATCGTGCGTCGTCTCGGCGACCGCGTATCCATAGCCGCGGAAGAGCGCGATGATCTGGTCGACCAGATGCCGCCCGCGCGTTGCGATGCGCGGCACGTTCTCGAAGATGAACAACTCGACAGGATCGTCCTTGTAGGCTTCGAGCGCGAGCCACACGCCGCGCAGGGTGAGGCCGTTCAACGCCTGGTACTTGGCTGTCTTGGACGTCGTCTCGGAGAGCAGTCCGGAGAAGCCCTTGCACGGGGCCGAGAGAAACACGATGTGCGGCCGCTCGTTGCCGAAGGCTCGCCGCACGTCGTCCGGCATGGCCGGCCGCCAGGATCGCGGTGGCTCCTTGCCATGGAAGGCGATGTATTGCTCGCGGCTGAATAGGTCGAGGCATGTCCCTCCGACGCCCGCCAGCTTGCGGAAGTCCCGCAGCGCGGCCGCGTCGGAGTCGATCCCGCCCAGGCAGCGAAACTTCGCCACCATGTTGCCGACGCGCGCCTCGCCGGCGTTGAAGCCCTTCGCGCCGCCGCCCAGGCCACAGAAGATGTGAGCGTGCCGGATTTCGCGCCTGAGGATCATTCCGCGTCACCCTGCCAAAGCGGATGCTCGAGCGGGGTACCGAAGGCCCAATTCCAGACGTCGGCGCCACCGGTCACGCCAGCGAGGTATTTGCCGTCAACCTTTTCGGGCCGCACGAATTTGGCGATAAAGTTGAAAACGCCCCGCGTCTCGCAACGCCACACAGCGCCCTCGACCTCATCCCACGCGCCGTGGTGACCGGTCGGACCAAGAGCCGCCATAGCCGCATCGATGGGAAAGGCGTCGCCATCGGACAGCACGGCCGCAGAACGCAGATCACATTTGCCGAAAAGCGTTCGCGCCTCGTCATGCGGCCAGCGATCGGTCCCCGCCAGCACATCGAATGCGACGAAGAGATCACTCTCGGCCGCAATCAGGTAGCGGGTGCCGTGTGCCTGAGCGAGCCATTCGCCGGCGATGCGTGAGCCAGGCGGCAAAGCGGCGGCGATCTGGGCAGCGCGGTCTCTCACCCATGTGCCGAAGCGATGGTGCTGCAAATAGTGGGAATCAGCGGCGTGATAGCCCGCGCGCGTAATTGGCACGATAGTGCCGTCGATGTTCGCGATGGTGACGCAGGAGCCGTCAAGCTTCTCCGTCACGATGATCCGATCGTGCCGGTCGCGTTTCTTCTCGCACAAGATGGCCGCCTGCCCGGTGCCGATACTCCAATCACCCGACCCAAGGCGACTATTTGGCAAGTGCGGAATGCTGCCGTAGCCCTTGCGGCCAAGAGGTTTCGCTGGCTTGGTCATTCCGCGTCACCCTGCGGCGCGAAGCCCATGAGCGACTTCAATTCGGAATGGTTGAGCGTGGGCGGAAAGTCGAACGGGCGCGCGAACCCGATGCAAGCGGGCGACTCGAAGATCATCCCAGCCGGGTCTTGCGGTTGCGGCAGAGCGGGCGGCTCGCTGGCGACGCGCCTACGCGGATGCGCGCGACCCGCCATCAGCTGGTCTTTCGTCGGCGCCGGGATCGACGACACGAAGTGCGACTTGGTCGGCGCGCTCCGCTCCGGCTTGCGCGCGTACTCGCCCTTGCCGATCTTGAGCAGCTTGTCGCGGTTGGCGAGATAGACCAGCGCGCCGGCCACGGTGCCCGTGGAGAGTTCGGTCCGCCCCGTCTGGTACATGAACTCGCGCAGCTCGCGCGCTGCGAAGGTCGTGTGCGCGGCGCCATAGAGCGACGCGGCGAGCAGCACCGTCTCGTGAACGGCACTGAGGGGCGTCGCCTCCGCATGGCGCGCCTCTCGGCGCATATCGCGCCCTGCCCCCGTCGATTCCGGTGATCCAGCCAGCCCCATGTCCTGCCCCTATGCCGCCGTCTTGGGATCAGGCTCTTCGGCCGGCGGAATGGCAGTGGGCGGCGGCTCTCGCAGGAGGGCGCTGTAGGGATTGTCCGCCATGCCCAGCGCGCCGAGATACATGTCGAGCATCGCCTCCTGCTCCTGGCGGTCGGCGGCGTCCATCTTCCTGAGGCGCACGACCTGGCGCATGATCTTGGTGTCGAAGCCGGTGCCCTTGGCCTCGGAATAGACCTCGCGGATGTCGTCGGCGAGCGCCTTCTTCTCTTCCTCGAGCCGCTCGATGCGCTCGACGAAGGAGCGCAGATGTTCTTTCGCGAAGCCTGATGCAGCCATAGTCGATACCCCCTCAAGCCGCGGCGCGGCGTTCATCCTTGATGCGCAGCGGAATGCCCCAACTGCGGATAGCGTCGATTGCTTCGTCGATCGTGTGAGCCACGGCCGTCGGCATGCCGATCGTCGCAACGTCGGCATGCAGATCGCTCTGCGTTTCAGTGACGTCGCCGTCGTCTGATTTGAGTTCGAGGCCGTAGGCGCCGCAGACAACGAGATCGCCGAACTGCAGGCGGTGCAGGAGCACCAGGTCGTGCATCCCGGGGATGACGCCCATCGCCTTGAGGATCCCGGCTTCCGCCTTCGTGCGAAAACCGCCGTTCGGAACATGGAAGAACCGCGTTGCCGGCGTGAGCGCGAGCGCCAGGACCTTCACCAGAGCGATCTGGAGCTGCTGCTCCTGCTGGCGACGCGTGCGCCGGCGCGGCCGGGCCTTCGGCGCAGCGAAGTCGATCACGATCCGGCGACGGGGGCGGTTCATACGAACGTCACCCCGTGGCGCTCCTCGTACCGGGCGCGCTCGTCCTCCATCCCTTCCGCAATGGCCTGCAGATACTCGAGCTCGGTGATGACGCCCTTCTTGACCAGGAGCTTGACCAGCGATGCGTGGTCGATCATCGCGGTGTTGATGCCGACGCGCAGATGCTTTGGCCACACGCTGTGATCGTCGCGCGCGATCTCGTAGGCTACGCCCGCCTGCATGGCGTGTTGCGCGATCTGGTGGCGCCGGGCGAACTCGGCTGCTTTTTCGGCGTCAGTCATGGAGGCCTCCAAACAGGTCGCCGGTGCCGTCGTCGGCATCGGCCATGTCCGCGTCGGTCGCGTTGGGGTCGATCAGGTGCGGGTCGATTCCGTGGCCGAGCGCGTAGGCCATGGCGGCCGCGAACTGGCGCTGCGGCATGCCGAGTTGCGATGCGGCCGCGCCCATGTTGTCCATGGCGTTGCGCAACTGGATCTCGAGGATGGGGTCATGCTCGGTGTGGCCGAGCAGGTAGTAGCGGGCGAAGGCGGCGAAGCGCGGGTTGTTGCGGTAGGCGTTCACGAAGGCCGTCAGGCCTTGCGGGTTCTCGCCGTTCCACCAGTTCTCCGCGGCTTTCTTCGACTGGCCGGCGTCCTCGGCGATCTCCTGCGTCGGCGCCTGGCGCCCGTCGCCATACGCTTCGCGCAGGACTGTCCTGTTCAGGCGGCAGATGTCCTCGTTGGAGAGAATATTTCGGGGTGATTCTCCCCGAGATATTCTGCCGGCCTGATACCGAATGCTTCGGCCGCGGTCGCCGCGAGAGTTTCGGTCGAACCCACCGCGATTGTTTCGCTGCGAAATTCCCAGTGCACCGCTCATGACCGCCACCGATGATGATCGCGCGGCGCAATGCCGAGCGTTCCAGTACCCGCCAACTTGGCGCGCGGCTCGTCGGCCGCGCGTCCTTCTTCGAAAGCGAAATGGGATGCGCAGCTCATGTGCGCCTCACGGTCCAAATGAAGCCGTCGCCATGTCGCGGCCCGAGCACGATCGCCGTGCCGCTCCGGCTCCAGCCGTGTTCGACCAGCGGCAGCTCGTCGAACAGGCGGTCGAGGATCCTGGGCGCGCCGATCAGCCCGACAACGAAAACGTCGAACACGTCCTTACGCGCGACGAAGATGCCCATTGGCGAGACGATCGCCTCTTCCTTCGGGCGCACGAACGGAGCGGTTCCGGCGCTCGCCGGCGCGACGGTCGATGCTTCCCAATGCTGCAAGCGGAGACCCGCGGCGCTCATGCAGCACCGCCGAATTTGGACGAGTCGGACGTTGCCTTGACGGCCTCGCCCGACTCGCCATCGCCTGGAGTCACCACAACAGCAGGCGAAGGAGAGTTTTCATGCCCGACACGAACCCCATTGCGTTCGCGTGGTACCGACCAGGCGACTACGCCCGCCTTTTCGAAATCAGCGCCGACAAGTACCGCCTTCCCGAGACTTTCGAGGAATGGCGCAAGAAAGCGCAGATGCAATTCGACGAACTCCGGCATAAGGGGATCGCGGTTCAGAAGGTATTCATCGATCCCGAAGCTCTTCTCAGCTGGGCCGTTGGCGCCGCCATCGATCGCAATAAGCGCGCTGAGTTTGCCGCCTTCGTCTTCCGCAACGCGGGCGAAACACGCCATTGAGGCGAGGTCCGCCTCCATGACCGCCGCACTGGTGATGTCGTGAGGGGCGCTCATGCGGCGGCTCCAAGTCTGCGACCAGAAGCCTTCAAAGGAGAATTTGCATGTCCTTCGACCTTGCAGATCGTGTCGCGGCTCTTGAGCGCGCGAACGGCGCGCTGCGCCTGGCCGTGTTCATGCTGGCGGAGATCACGCATGAGACGTCCCCGGAAGCATTTGAGGCAGCACTTCGGAAGAATCGCCTTGTGGAACAGTCGGCGCGCTTTGGGAGGCTCGATCTCGGGCGGGCCGAGATATCGGAAGGCCTTCGAGATGCGCTCGCTCTGCTGGAGTCAGCTCGGCCAAAATCTTCCGGCGAAGCGCGATGAACTCGCCCACGATGTCGTGAGGGGCGCTCATGCGGCGGCCATGCAAGAGACCGGGTGCGCCATTGGCTGACGCACCCGACTCAAGTTTTGCTGCAAGCCGCAACGCAAACAGCAAAAGGCGAACATCATGGAAATCGACCAGGACACGCTCGAAGCTATGTTCGAGCGCATTGAGTTCCTGCATCGCGACGTCAAACGAACGCTCGATCGGCAGGACGAGATTGTCGAGGCGCTCAAGTCCTTGCAGAGCAGTATCGATGGGCTCATGGCCTAGCCCCCGTCGTAATCCGCGCGATGCGCCGAAGGCGCATTTCCCGATCGAACCGAATACCGCTCTCGTGATATCGGGCAACCTCTTCGATCTCGTCCTCGCTCAGCCTGGCGCGCGCCAAGCGGAAGTCGATCCGCTTATCGGCGATGACGGAATGAAGCCTCCGCAAAAGCCAGCCGGCGTAGCATCCGAACGCAATCGCCGATGTCAGCGCCAACCAAGTCATGCGGCGGCCCGTCTGGCGCGCACAGGCTTTTCAGGTGCGAAGGTCTCCGGCCAAAGGTCGGGTCGGAGTTGGTGGCAGCTGACGCGATTTCCGGCCTGCGCTGTCGCGCGATCCAGCGGGATGCACCATTCAGCGGGGATATCCTGGCCTTTGCGAAGGCACTCGCTGATCGACGTTTGGCGACGTCCGACGACTTCGCCAACCGCAGCCTGATTGCCGAGCACCTCGATGCAGCGCTTCAACGCTTCTTTGCCGAACACATCTGCCATGGGCCCAAGCAAATACCAGCGTTCTGGTTTTTGTCAACAGAACTCTGGTGGCGCTCGATTACCAGCGGATTGGTACAAGGGCGTAATGAAGCACGGCATTGGGAAACGCGTCCGCGAGGCAAGGAACGCTTTGGGCATTAGCCAAGCGGAGCTTGGGAAGCGTGCGGGGCTTGGCCAGCAAGCGATCGCGGAAATCGAATCAGGGCGCACGCGGACGTCGGTACACGTCGTTGCTATTGCGCGAGCGCTGGGGAGATCACCGGAATGGCTGGAGGGGGCAACCGATCCTGTGGGTAAATCTCGACAGGACGTCGTCGAACTCTCGGGCAACGAATATGCGCGAGTGCCCGTTTACGACATCCGGTTCGCGGCGGGCGCGGGCTCATCCAACGAAGACGAGACCCCTATCGACCACTATTTGATAAGTTTGAGCATGCTGCACTCGCTGACGGACGCACCGGTATCCCAAATTGCCGTATTCCAGGCTGATGGTGACAGCATGGAAAACACGATTTTCAGTCGCGATTGGGTGTTCGTGGACAGACGCAAAACGCGCCTCACCAATCCCGGTATCTATGCTCTGATTTTCGAAGGAGACGGGTTGCTCAAGCGCGCGGCTCAACATCTCGAAACCGGTGCCGTCACCCTGATCAGCGACAATGCAAAGTACCCTCCTCAGACCATCAAGAAGCCTGAGCGCCTTCAGGTCGTTGGCCGGGTGTTTATGTCGATAAGGCGGCACTAATTCGCTAGTGCGTGCGATAGGCGGTCCCTGTCGCCACCAACGTGTGCCAGCAGTTTTTAAGCAGGCTGCCGAGAACGCGCGTCTCTACATGAACACCAGCGATGCCATCTGCGCCTCGCGCATAAGCGGCAACGCGCAGATCATTCTCGACGTCCTCGGCCGACGGCGGCTTATCGAGCATATTTCTATGGCATCTGCTGGCGTCGACGACGCCGATGATTCTCGCGCCAGGCGGAACATCCGCCACAATTCTTACATCCATGGCCGCTCGCTGATCTGCCAAACTCGTATAGGGCGTTTCTCCACCGATATGCATATTGGCCGACTCGGTGGCGCAACTTGCTAGAAGAAGCGCGGTCGCAATCGCAGCGATTTGTTTTTGCCTATTCACCGGCCGTCCCCCGTCAAGCCTCTAAAAGGTAGGACAACCGAGCCACACTCTTCTCCACCAGACTTCTGGTTGACATTTACCAGATTGCTGGTAACCATCACCTCCGATCCCGCTTCGCGCGGGCATGGAGGAACGGAATGGGCCGGGAGGATGCACAAGCAGGAACGCTACGAACGCCTGGCGTTGACGGTAGAGGACATCGACATCGTGGCGCGGAACCTCACGCGTCTTGCGAAGTGGGATATTTCCCCCAGTGCCTTTGCGGACGACGTGCTGAACCGCGCGTTGCACGACTATATCCCCAGCTCGTTCATGTCGCCGGACGCGACGCAGACCGCTTCGGACAGCCAGGCATTTCGGACCGTCACGGAAGAGGAGTTGCTCGAGGCACTTCTCGTAGTGCCGCCCTATCGGTGCTGGGCCCGAGACATGGTGCCGGCTCGCGGTGTCCGGCCTCTCTAGCCGCGATCACGTTCACCTTGCCAGGCACGCCAGTGCTTCTTTTCGCCGGCGTCGGACAACAGATCGTCGAGCATCGCCCGGATTGCGCCGAGGTGTTGCTCCGCTCCCCTGATCTGATCGCCCATCGCCATCAGGATCACCATCGACTGCGCTGCGGTCTTCGGCACGCGTTCAATGAACATGCGCGCAAACTCGGCTTCCCAATGCGGCGCCTCGAACCGGTCCGGTGCACCGACCCTAAGGCGAACAGCGAGGGTTTGGATATCGCGGTGAAGCCGCGAGACCTCCATCACAAGTTTCTCGAGAGTGGCTCGAACCTCGCCGTCAGGCAGATCCACTCCATATCCTTTGGTCATCGCAATCTTCTTTCGTTGGGCTTCGCAACTCCAACGGAAGGCGAGTCGGCCGGCGCGGTCAACGCGTCGTCCGGCTCGTCAACTCTTCACGCGCAGGTGGCGGCATGAGGCACTACGAAATCCAGATCCGGCACCACGGCGCATGGGTCCGTTACATCGGGTTCAAGCCTGCGGCGCCGCGCGCAATGGTCGATGCGGCCTGGGCCAGCCACTGCGCGTCGGGCCGCAGGGCCGCGCGGCTCGTCACGATCAGTCCCGACAGCGCGAGAGCAACGGTCGTTTCGACCAAGGAGACATCATGAGCATCGAGCGCTTTGAACACCGGCCGACAGAGTTCGTCAGCGTCCATGCTGGGTCTGGGCTCGTCTATGTCGGGATCGCCTCCCGGGAAGATTTCGACAATATCGCGGCGCCGGTCTGCGACCACGGTGAGAACGAGAAGGGTCATGTGCTGACCAAGTGGGTCCAAGCACCCGGCGACAACGGTGCCATCGTCATTTTCCAGTATTGGCTCAAGTCGCGGACGGTTGCGTCCCTCCTCGCCGACAAGGCCCCGCGTGAGGTGTCCATATGAGCGTCCACCCCCTTCCCGAGCGCAAGACGGCGCCAGCCTCGACGCTGACCCGCATCGCCGTCCGCATGGACAAGGCCGCGGCGGTGACGATGCCGGACGGTGGCGTGATCTACGCGCCGCTCGTCCGCCGGCCGCAGCTGCGCAATGCGATGACGACGGCGGAGCAGATCCTGCAAGAGATCGCCGAGCTCGCGAAACGCGGGCCCGTCGTGATCACCGAGCTGCGGATCGGCGACGCGCCGAAACCCGTCGCGGCGTTCCGGCCACTTCCGCCGCGCCAGGATGACGGCCGGCCGAGCGACAGCGCCTTCAACGGCGAGGGCTGCGCATGAGGACCGTGGAGCAGTCCCTCGGGTTTTCCGACATCCCGCTCAAGGCGAAGGTGTTCTTTGTCCTCACCCTGCTCTTCTGCGGGGGCATGGCCGGTATCGGGCTCTATCTGTTGGCGATGGGCGAGGCGCTGCTATGAGGCATGCTTATCCGCTTGACACCCAAGGAGTCTAGATGATGGGCGATGGCGATCTCCGAATGCTCGGTGCGCGGGATGGTCTTGTTTCAGGCCTCTTAGCCGTGCGCGCCGAAATCCATGCGCGCGCGTACTATCCGATTGATCCGCGCTACACGCGAAAGATCGCGGCGCGAGAGGCTATTCTGCGACCGTTGCGTGACGTTGAGAAACGCATCGTTGAATCTCTCGACGCCGTGAAACTGGCCTATGAGAAATCCCTGCAACCGCACCCCACGGCTAGCGGTCATGGGTGAGAAGCGGATAAGCATGCTATGAGGTATCGCTCGCATGCCGAACGGCAGCTCGCACGAAGCCGTACCGTCCTTGGCCGCGGTCGGCGGCAGCGCGAGCAGGACGGCCTGACATCGGCACAAATCCGGGCGCGCATCGTGACGGCCATCTGTGACGCCGACGACAAGGCACAAGCCCTGTCGCGAGACGCCCTGCTCCGCACCAACATCCCGCCATACGCGATCGACGAACATTTCGCTGCAGCGATGAAGGCGGCGGAAGAGATGCGGCCAGGCCTGGCGCAGCGCGCACGGAGCTTCGCATGATCTGGACCCCTTCGAACCGCGGCCACACGCCGGCGCGCCTTCTCGCCGATCGGCACTACAGCCGGCAGAAGGTAGGCTCGCCGCAGTTCATGCCACCGGGGTCTTGCCGCGTGCTGGTCGCCGGCAATTCCAAGGCGGTGTTCGGACTCAGCTTCCCGAAGGCCGAGTACGTGAAGCACGCCTGGCCGGGTGCCTGGATCGTCTCGATCTTCCGCAATGAGGACGCCGGTCCGCTGGCGTCGAAGATGATCCGCGACGCGCTGGCCGTGATGCAGACCGAATACGGCTACGGCGCGCCGCCAGAGATCGGCTGCGTATCCTTCGTCGATCCGAAGAAGGTGCGCGGCGTTCATGAGCGCGGCGAGCTGGTCAAAGGCTTCTGCTTCAAGCGCGCGGGCTTCCGCGCCGTCGGCGAGACCAAGAAGGGTCTGATCGCCTGGCAGCTACTGCCGCTTGAGATGCCGGCGCCCAGATCTATGCCGGAGTCCGCATGACGGATCGTCTGTCAATCAAGAACCTCGACGCCCCAACCTTGCAGCGGTTGCACGACGCGCTGCTGAACCAGGGACTTCTCATCGAGGCCGGCTGGGTTTCGTTGCGCATCGCAGCGATACCGCCAGACGCGCCGGAGGTACAGCTCGAAGAAATGCGCAATGCGTTCTTCGCCGGCGCCAAGCACCTGTTCTCGTCGATTATGATCGTGCTGGACCCCGGCTCAGAAGAGCCTACCGCGGCCGATATGGCGCGCATGGACAAGATCCAGCGCGAGCTCGACGCATACATCCAAACCTTCGCGCTTCGCCGCCTTCCGACCGAGGGCTGCGCATGACCCGGCTCTGGCTCAAAGACGCCATCGCCGGCGCGATGCTCGCGGTCTTCCTGACCGGCTGCGCATGCCTGCCGCTGATCGCGCCTTACGGCATCGCCGATCTCACCAATCACCCCGGCCTTAGCGGCCATCATCACCAACGGAGCATCGAACCATGAACGCAAGTGTGAAATTGGAAGCCTCTGCGGCGGCGCTGATCAGACCGGACGCGACTGCGTCCGCCTTCAAGGTGATTGGCCGCAACAACCTCGTCGTCAAGGCCGGAACGGTTTTCGCCGGGCACACCTTCGCCGAGGACATCGACGTCAAGCCTGACCTCGATCCCGGCTATATTCCGGGCGCCGACTATATCGTCAGGTTCGACGGCGCCGATCTGTCTGTTTCCCGCCCGACCGGTATCCCGGAAGGCGAGACCCTGCTCGGCGGCTTCCATTACGCGCCAGGCGGCAATGCGCCATCGCGAAGCGGCGGCGACGACGTGCCCGCGATCAATCCCTACTCCCTGTGGGACGTTGGTTTCCGCCCCGCCTGCCCCGACCCCCGCGGCATGACGCTGGTCGAGGCGCCCGGTGGCTGCTTCTGGTGCGACATCTACCTGACTGGCACAAATCATCTCGCCGATGGCACGAGCAAGTTCGGCGCGACTATCGCCGATGGCACCGACCTGCCACGCGATTCCAATGGAAGCCCGGTGCGGCGGTTCGACTACGAGGCCGCGAAGGCCGCGATGGCGGCGCATGGCAAGGGGCTGCTCGGCGTCGATGAGTTCTTCGCTGCGGCGTTCGGCGTCACCGAGAAGACTGCTGCGCCGCGCGATCCTGTCACGACCGGTCTCGACGCGCTGCGGACCAGCCGTTTCGGCTTGATGCAAGCGACGGGCAATATGTGGGCCTGGGGTCACGACGCCGACCCCGACATGCCGCGTCCTTCGTTCTTCGGCGGTTCCTGGCTCAACGACGAGGACGCGGGCTCGCGCTGCGCGGACCTCGGCGCCTGGCCGGACGACTCGGTCGTCAACATCGGCGCGCGCGGGCGCAGTGACCACCTGCAGCTTGGATAGAAGCCGCGACAGCGGCTTCCTCAAACTCTCAACAGGGAAATCATGACCATGAAAAGCCGGATCACAAAGAAGAAGCCAGGCGCGCCGAAGGCGACACTCGTCAAGCGCGACAAGACGAGCCCTGCGATCAAGGTCGCTGGTCTCGGCGCGGCGGTTTGCGCGGGCGTCACGTTTCGTGGGGTGACCTTCAAGAAGCCCACGCCCATCAAGGCACCAATAGGCGGCTACGTGGCGGGTTGCGATTACGTCGTGACGATAACGCGCGGCAAGCCCGCGGCACTGCCGATGGCGTCGGACAGCATTCCGGCGAACGCGATCGGTGGCTTTCACTTCGCCCCTGGCGGCAATGCGTTTGGCATCACCGGCGGTGACAGCACGCCGGCAATCAATCCGTATTCGGCCTGGGACCGGAATTTTCGTCCCGCATGCGCCGATCCGCGCGGCATGACGCTGGTGGACGTACCGAGCGAGGGCCGTATCTGGTTCGACATCTATCTGCTCGGCAAGGACCATCTCGAGAGCGGCACGAGCCGGCATGGCGCGACGATCGCCGACGGCACCGATCTGCCGCAGAACCCGGCCGGTGGTTATTTCCCGCGCTTCGACTACGAGGCGGCATGCGCGGTGATGAAACACCACGGCAAGCAGCTGCTCGGCGCCGAAGAGTTTTTCGCCGCAGCGTATGGCGTCACCGAAAAAACCGCTGCGCCGACGGAGCCGAAAACCACGGGTCTTGATGCGCAACGAACGAGCCGGTGGGGCTTGATGCAGGCGACCGGCAACATGTGGGTGTGGGGCACAGACGGTCATCCCACCGTGCCGCGTCCTTCGATCTTCGGCGGTTCCTGGCTCGTCGGCGTGCCCGCGGGCTCGCGCTACGCGTCCCTCGACTACTGGCCGGCCGGCTCGAGCGGCGGCATCGGCGCGCGCGGGCGCAGTGACCACCTGCAGCTTGGATAGCCGACGCGACAGCGGCGGCACGAGGTTATCGCGCGATGATCACCAGGGATGAAAATACCAGCACCGATGCCCTGGCAATCGTCGAGAAGTATGAGGCGTTTGTGAAATATACCTACCCGATCGTTCAGCGAAGCCCAAAGCATCACGGCGTCCTGCGGGACGCCGTGATTGCGGAAATGTTCGTCACGGTCGGCGATCTCTATCACGCGGCAAAGTCGCGGCAGCTCTCTCGGCTCTATCAGGTCGATGCGCGCTTCGCGACGCTGCGTTCCTATCTGCGCTTCCTCGCCAGCCACGAGATCCGCGTCCTCACGCCCAAGAACCATGCTCATGCCTTGAGCCTGCTCTCGGAGCCGGGGCGCATGCTCGGCGCCTGGCAAAAGAAGCTCAGAGGGCAGAAGGGGTAAGCATGCCGCGTCCTTCGATCTTCGGCGGTTCCTGGCTCAACGACGAGAACGCGGGCTCGCGCTACGCGAACCTCGACAACTGGCCGGACAACTCGAACGACAACATCGGCGCGCGCGGGCGCAGTGACGACCGGAATTCGACGCGGCGGCGATCACGGTCCCGCCGGTCTTCCACGACCGCACATAAGCGGGTTCGGTGGTCAGCCCGTCTGTCCTGCTTCGGCGAACACACTCCACGGTCCGGCAGAGCGGGGCGTAGCGGGGCAACCCGTCGAGACCCGCGGCCGGCTTTCTTTTCGCAAAGGAACATCAGACATGAAGCATGAACCGAACTGCCCTGCAGAGCACGACGCGCTCCACGCGGACTGTTCCTGTGGGCCCAAAAACCTGCGCACGATCAACCTCGGCACCGGCCGATTTATTATCAATCATGGGTACTATGGTGAGCAGGCCGCGCTCTTCATCGAGCAAGCGCCGGCCCCCGGGAAACCGGGAGCTGACGCATCGGGTAGTGGCCTGCCGCCCAACCGAGTCGTGGACGGTGGCACGATCATCACCTTCGAGAACATCGCTTGTGCCGAAGCTCTCGCCGCCGAACTGCAATCGGCAATCGCGCGCATCGGGTCGCGTCGCGGTTCGGGTCACATCGATGATGACGGATCGGTATTCACCCGCAAGTACAACGAATAGAAACGGAGACGATGACATGACCAGGCGATTCCGTAACTTGATCGGCCAGATCGTCTCGCAGGCAAACTTGGCCGAGGCGTATCGTCTTACCTGCGCCGGCAAGCGGCAGACGTCCGCCTACCTGGAGTTCAAGGAATACGCACCGCTCAACCTGGCTGAACTCGCTGGCAATATGGCCGAGGGGAGCTACGTCGCCGGCGACCCCTATGAATTCTATGTGTTCGATCCGAAGAAGCGACTGATCTCGGCGCTGCCGTTTCGCGATCGTGTCGCGCAGCAGGCACTCTGTCTCGTCATCGGGCCGATCTTCGAAGCTGCGCTCTTGCCCCGGACCTTCGCCTGTCGTCCCGGTAAGGGCGTGCATGCCGGTGTTGTGCAATTGCAAAGCGAGATGCGCCATCTGACGCGCGGCGGCGCACCGCTCTATTTCCTCAAGACCGATTTTCGCGGCTATTTCGCGTCGATCGACCGCGCGATCCTGTGGCGGCTGATCGAAGCGAGGATTTCCTGCCGCGCGACGTTGCGGCTTATCGAGGCGATGGCCCCTCGCGCTGGCGTTGGCTTGCCGATCGGCAGCCTGACATCGCAGATCTTCGCCAACCTATACCTGGGCGCGACGCTCGACCGTCACCTGCAGCAGACGCTCGGCGAGGACACCTGGTATCGCTACATGGACGATATCGTTGTGCTCGGCGCGGATCCCGATCATCTGCGAAGCCTTAAGACATCGATCGAAACTTACGCGCGCGACCAGCTCGGCCTTGCCTTCTCGAAATGGGGCATCGCCAGCATCGCGCGCGGGGTCAATTTCCTCGGCTATCGGATCTGGACCACGCACAAGCTGCTGCGCAAGACCAGCGTCACACGGGCAAGGCACAAGCTCAAGGCCTATCGCGCACGCGGCGAAACGGAGCGGCTGCGGAAGTTCACGGCCGCATGGCTGGGCCATGCGCGCTGGGCCGACAGCGCCAATCTGATCCAGAGCTTAGGACTGCAACAGCCGGAGAGGCGTCAATGACCACCGAACGCCGGGCCGCGCGCGAAGACGCGCTCAAGGAACACATCCAGTCGATGCCGGCCAACCTGCTGCGCGAATACTTGGTCGAGTTCGTCGATGGCGCGTCCGACATAACCCGCGAGACGATGATCGTCACGCTGCACGCGCAGAACCATATGCCGCCAATTGAACGAAACGAAGGAGACCATCATGGCTGATGTTTGTGCTGCCGGTGTACCCATCGGGTCCGGCCCCTGCCCGGTATGTGACGCGACCGAGGACAACGACTGCGGAGGTATGACGCCGGCGGCGCAAGAACTCGCTCGCCAGACCGACAAGATCCGCGAGCACTTCTCGATTCTGCAGGATGGGCCCGCCCGCTATGTTTTGGCCGACAACCGTAGCGACGACCCTTGCCCCGTCTATGTGACGCTTTGCGGCGCGATGGCGGCTCTTGAGACTCGTCTTGCGGAAGAGGTCAACGCGTGTGGTCAAATTCTCGCCGACGCGTCAAAGCCCGCCTCGGGCGGAAAGCCGCTCCCGCGCGAGGAGGCGGTCCGGCGTATGGATGATCTGCGCAAGGTGATGGAAGGCGCGTACGACCTCCGCAGCGTCGAAGGCGAAGGATAATCACCATGACCATCCCCATCCACGAAGGGCCCGCTATGACCCCAACAGACGAAGTGGTGACGATTCTTCGGCCGTTCCTGCGCGAACTCGTTGACCATGTTTGGAACGTTGCCAACGAAGACGAGTCCGTGCCCGCGACGGATTGGGCAGACCGCATGATCGATGAGGTTGTGCGAATCTGCCCCCTTCCGCTAGAGGCCATCACCGCCGCCTCTCTCCCTGGCGGGGAGGAGTTCAACCGAACGCTTCGTTGCTTGATCTGTCACGAGGGGGTCTCCTGGCACTGTGATAAATGCGGCACGCGAGCCGTCAACGAGGACGAATTGCTTGCCACGCTTCAGGCGGAATACCGTCGCCCCACCGCAGCGGGGATAGTGCCGGATGCATCGTTTCTGCTGGATCGCCTCGCCCACTTCGAGGGCAACAAAGATTTGAGCGACCACGACATGCGGGAGTGGAACGGGCATATCACTCCAGCAATCGCAAGGCTCAGGAGCGCAATCGCCGCCGCTCCCTCCCCCGTCGCACCGACGACACAGGTGGGCGTGGATGCTTTGCTTGATGCGGCACGCGCGGAGGAACGGAAGCGCCTGGCAAAGCTTCTTGAAGAGCGGGCATCACAATTGCCCGGGGGCATCGAGCGGGCTGGTTTCTTCCTCTCCGCCATCACGGTACGCCGCGGGCGCCTGCTGACTAACGCCGAGCAGATCGCAAACCTTAGAGCGGCCATTAGCGACGAGCCCGCGCCACATCCAGCACCTGGATATCTGGAGGCGGAAGACGATCCGACGCCGTTTCCTGGCCATGACGTCACCTTTCCGGGTGAAGATTTCCCTGACGACGGCTTGGGCCTTGGCTGCTCAATCTGCAACATGCGTGGCGCTGCTTTAAGCCGCCCGTGCAAGCCCGCCCTCTCCCGCGCTGAGGAGGCGTGAATGAAGGCGAACCCGCTCGCGCATCTTCCAGCGGCCAAGGGACTTCTCGCGCTTCCACCTGAGGTGCGCGGCGCATTGCGTCAGCTCCTGCTTGATCTTCGGATCGACGCTGCTGCACGCGCTCAGCACAGTTGGAAAAAGAACAAGGGGCCTATGGCGGTCTATTGGAAGGCTGTCAGCGTCTATGCGGGGTGGATCGCGAGGCTTCTGCGATGACCAAACCTGTTCGACTTCAGCTTTCGCGACGCAAGGGCTTCGACCTCCAAGCGCTGTCGCGCGCGCGGAACGGGTTGCCGGCGCTGAAGGTGACGCGGCCGCACGAGTTGAGCAATCCATTCCGCATCACGGGCCCTCACAAGCAGATGGGCAGCGCCAAGGACGGATCAATTAAGCCCTGGTGGGTCGAAACCGACAGCCAAGTGTGGATGTTCGAAACCAAACCTGAGGCCCAAGCCGCGTCGGTGAAGCTTTTCCGAGCATGGTTCAAGTTGCCGGCGCAGGCGACGCTGCGCGAGCGATGTGTCCTCATCCTGCGGCGCACAAACCCGGCCTGCTTCTGCGCTCCGGAGGATCCTTGCCATGTCGACGTCCTGCTCGAGGTCGTCAACCAATGACGCCCACCAACCAGGATCAAGAGCTCGTGTTGCCATCTCCGGCCGTCGCGCCCCGCATCATGCTCTCCGAGGTCATCGCGATCGCGCGGGTGTCACGGGTCACCATCCAGCGCCGCGTCATAGCGGGAAAGTTTCCTAACGCAATCGACCGCGGCCGGGAGATGATCTTCGAGCGACGCGCCGTCTACGAACACCTTGGAATCCGAACAGAGGGTGCCGACAATGTGGGTGCGGAAAACCCCTGGGAGCGCGGCGCGCATGCCATCGCTGAGCGTCGAGCTGCCGGCCTACGTCATCACGAAGGATAGGAAGGCGGGCACCGTCTTCTACTTCCAGGTCCCCAAGCGCCAGCGTCCGCTGGGGTGGCCGGGCACCCATAGGCTGCCGCTCGAACATTCGAAACGCACCGGCCTGGGCGACGCCGCCGAGCTCGCGGCCGTGACCGCCGACGCCGCCAGTCTCTATCGGCGGATGCAAGCCGAACTCTCGGGCGAGCCGGAAAAGGCGCGCCTCCATACGCTGCCATGGCTGGTCAAATCGTTTGAGAAGCACCTCGAGACGAAGCCTCGCAAGGGCAAGCGCAAAGGCATCGCGAAGTCGACGGCGCGCCAGTACGCATGGGCCGCGCGCCAGCTCATCGAGTGGTCGAAGGAATCGGGCCATCCACATGTCCGCGCGATCACGCGCCCTGCCGTGCTGCAATTTCTCGACACGATGATGGACAAACCGACGAAGCGGCTGCACGTCGCTGGATATCTCCGCCAGCTGATGTTCCATGCGATGGACAAAGGCGTGCGCCTGGACAACCCGGCGATCAAACTCGGCCTGGAGACGCCCGACGCGCACGTCCACATTTGGACGGGCGAAGAGACGGAGACCATGATTGCCGCGGCGGACGAGATGGGGATCGAGGGCATCGCCACGGCCATCGCGATCGCGCACGATGAAGGCCCACGGCCGGGCGACATTCGCAAGTTCATGCGGCCACGGGACTACACACCCAACGAAGGCGCGTTCCGCTACTTCCAGAACAAGACCAACGGCTGGGTGGTCAGCCCGGCCGGCCAGCGCGTGTTTGAGCGACTGCGCCAGCAGCCCCATACCCAGCTGATGCTGGTCATCAACCATCGCACGAGCAAGAAGTACAACGAGCGCGTCTTTGCGCGCGACTTCGACCGGGTGCGCGAGAAGACCGGCTTCGTCCACCTGCAGTTCCGCCATCTCCGGCATACGTTCTGCGTCAACGGCAAGCGCGCCGGGCTCGATGAATTTGAGATCGCGTCGAAGACCGGCCACTCGTCCAAGTCGGTGCGCGACATGCTCGCCCAGCACTACCTGCCCCATGACAGCGTCGTGGCGACCAAGGCCACGGCGAAGCTGGAGGACTATCGGCGGAAGCTGTCCGGCGCGGCCGGGTAGCCCGGCCGGCGCGCCTGGTGCGGGGGCCCGCAAACCTGCTTGCCGCGCCTGCCGGAAGTTGGTACGACCCCGCCCTTGGCGAACGGATGTTGGACGGAATTGTCTGGCGCTGTTTGACACGCCGGAAATATACCACTCGGCTCAATGGCTTAGTGGGGGATCGTCTAACGGTAGGACTGCAGACTCTGACTCTGCCTGTCTAGGTTCGAATCCTAGTCCCCCAGCCAAGATTTCCGCAGGAAACCAGGCGTTTTCAAAACCGCGAATTACGGTGTCCGAGATGTGGAACGCTCGAACGTTCGAGGCTGTGCCGTTTCGTTCACGGCACCGTAGCCTTGAATCAGCCGGCAGATCGCTTCGCTGAGCTGAAGCTCCCCCGCCATCAGGATGTCGATCGGCGCTCCGTCGGCGAAACTGCTTCAACCGGACAAATCAGAACAGACCCGGCAAGGCGCGCGGTCGCCGAGTTGCCGCCGGCACGATTGCGCAAGGCCAAAGCGGCGACGTTACTGCTTGGGGCTGGTGCCGAGCGCCTTCAGGTCCTTGTTGATGCGATCAAGAATTTCATCCGTGATAGTTCCTTTGGAAATCGGTTGGAGCTCGTTGAGGCTCATCATCTTGAAGGATTCATAGTCGGGGTGCTCAAGCAGGTGCGGCACGTCTTTCATCAATACGGCCTTCGCAGCCGGATCCGCGACCAAGGCTTCAATCGGTGTGTCGGCATCGAATCCGCCGGCCGGGACGGGCGGCCTGTCCGCTGGCGGCACGGCTGTATCTCCTGCGGCCGGCACCTTAGCGGGAGGCATGCCGGGCGGGGATGCGTTCTGCGCGAACGCGCTTGGCGCCACGAGGAGGGCGGCGGCAAAAATTACGGGCTTCATCATCTTTGTCTCCATCTTAAGCGGCGCCTCGGGTCGGGCACATAGGTTTCGGTCCCGGTGAGCGGTTATGGCGTCCAGCTCCAATCCGCGGCCTTCGCGCGGCATCCGCCGCCGGGGGCCCCCGTCCAAGCCCGGCCGTGAACGAAGCGGCCGGTCGGCGATCCTGTCGGGCGGCGGTCTCTTACAGCGAAGCCCCCGTTCACCAGCACGTCGTCGACGCCGGTGGCGAGTTGCGCCGGCTTGGAAAACGTTGCCTTGTCGATGATCGTTTGGGGGGTGAATACCACGATGTCGGCGTAGTAGCCGGGCTTGAGCCGCCCGCGATCCTTCAGCGAGAGATTCGCGGCGGGAAAGCTGGTGAGCCGCCGAATGGCTTCGCGAAGCGGGATGATGCGATCGTCGCGCACGTAGCGCCCCAAAAGCCGGGCGAAGTTGCCATAGGCGCGGGGATGATCCTGGGAGAGCAAGAAAACACCCTCGGGCGCAGGCGCATCCTCGTCGGAACCGAAGCTCATCCAAGGAAGCGCCACCTCTCTTCGGACGTTATCCTCGCTCATCTCGAAATAAGCGACTTCGATGCGGGAGCCATCCTGGATCACAAGATCGATGGCCGTCTCTTCCGGACTTTCCCGGCGCGCCGCCGCCACCTCCGCCAAGGTCTTGCCCGTCAAAGGCTTGAGCGCCGGATTCTTGAACCCCAACAGCAAAACGCCGTCCGCGCCGGCGGCGCCGTAGGCGTTGTCCCAGTCCTTGGGATGGGCGTTGCGCATCTCCGCGGCGACCCGGGCGCGTATCGCCGGATTCTTCAAGCGCTCGATCCATCGCTCCAAACCGCCGTCCTGGACCCATAGCGGCATGGCCGCGCTCAGGCCCGTGGCGCTCGCCGTGTAGAGGTACATGTCGGCCGTTATCCGGATGCCGGCGGCGCGAGCGGCTTCGATCTTCGCGATGGCCGGTTCGAGCTTGGGCCAGTTGTTCCTTCCCGCCTGCTTGAAATGGTAGATCTCGGCCGGAGCTCCCGACGCGCGGGCGATGTCGATCGTCTCCTGGACGGATTCGACGAAGCGATCACCTTCGTTCCGGATATGCGCGATATAAATCCCGCCGCACGCCGCGGAAACCCGCGCCAGGTCCTCCAGCTCGGGCGTCTGCGCGAAGCTTGCAGGGGCGTACATCAGCGCGGTGGTCAGTCCCAGCGCGCCCTGCTCCATCGCCTCGCGCACAAGCGTTCGCATCTTCCGGAGCTGCACCGGGTTCGGCTGCACGTTCGACTCGCCGAGAACATCCGTTCGGATTGTGGCTTCGCTGACGAACGAAGCGATGTTCGGGGAAATGCCTCGCTTCTGCAGGCGGTCGAGAAATTCTCCAAGCGTCGTCCAATCGACCTTGTATTTGATGTCGCCTTCCCGGGCTGCCGTCTTCGCCTTCATGTCCGGCGACAGCGGTCCCATCGAGCTTTCGCCCGTGACCTCGAGCGTGACGCCCTGGACGAGGTCGCTGAGCGCGCGGCCGTCGACAAGCAGGCTTTCCTCCGGGTGCGCCAGCATGTTTATAAAGCCAGGCGACACCGCTTTGCCGTGCGCATCGACCTCGACGCGACCCCGCGCCGAAATATGGGGCGCTATCGCCACGATGCGATCGCCTGTTACGGCGACGTCGCCGACGAACGGAGCCCCACCCGAACCATCGTAGATCGTCCCGCCGCGAATGATCACGTCATAACGGGGATGCTCATCCGCCAAGGAGCTTTTGGACGCGCCGACGAACAGCAGGGCCGCTGCGCAAAGACAAAGCTTTTTCCAGTCTTGCATGCGGCTCACGCGCCGGCTTGCACCGAAGGACCGACGAGCTCGCGATAGAGCAGAGCATCGTTGCTGGCGCCCTCCGAATTTATCACGAGCACGCGGGCTTCCGGGCCGAGTTCCAAAAGAGCGCGTTCTTCCGCGCTTTGGGCAATCTGGATCAGACCCGCCAGTCCTGCCGCCCCGCTCGCGCCGGCGACGACCGATCGATCCCCGCCGACCGGATGCGCGAGCCACCGCATGGCGCGAACCGCATCGGCCTCGTCCACGGTCATGAAGGCGTCCGCCAGTCGCGAGAGAATGTTCCAGGCGATCACGGAGGGTTTGTAGCATTCGAGCATCGACATGATGGTCGCCGGGCCGCTCTCCACCCCCACCAGCCGCCCGGCGCGGGCGCTTTCGAACAGACACGCCGCCCGCGAAGGTTCAACGACGATGGTCTTTGGCTTGGACGCGCCGAGCGCGTCTGCGAACCGCCCGGCGACGGCCGCCGCCAGACCGCCCACACCCGCCTGCACGAAGAAATGGGTCGGACGCTCCTGAAGCTGGCCGAGACATTCCTCGGCGAGCACCGTGTATCCTTGCATGACGATCCGCGGCACCTGCTCGTCCTCCTGCGAGGCGATGTCGGAAATGAGCGTCCATCCCAGCTCACGGCTCGCGCGAGCGGCGGCGGCGACGGCGTCGTCATAGGTCCCGTCTACTCGAACGACGCGCGCACCGCGGCTTGAGATGGCGGCCAGCCTGGGACCGCTGACCCGTTCCGGCGCGAAAATCACCGCGTGGCATCCGGCCCAAACCGCACCCTGGGCCACGGACAGGCCGTGATTGCCATCCGTGGCACAGGTAACTGTCGTTTCGGCGGAAATTGTCCTCACTGCCGGATCATCGAGGTCGCCAAAACCGATTCGGCGGCCGAGGCGACGGGAGGCCGCTTCGCTGATCACGCGTGCGACGGCGTAGGCACCGCCGAGCGCCTTGAAACTTCCCAGCCCAAGCCGGTCGCCTTCATCCTTGAGCCAAAGCGCCGATATCCCCAGGTTCGAGGCCAACCCCGGAAGTGATACCAAGGGGCTGGGACCGGAGGCCGAGTGGAGAGCCGCGAACGCGGCGGCGTCCTGCGCCGCTGCAGCGGTCAGAATCCGCGCGTCTGCTTCGACCAGCGGCGCACCGGCTTGGGTGAAAGTGTTCAAGACCAGCATATGACCGCCCTGCTCGCCTGTCCGTGACTGCTCGCCGAGACGAGGATCGGATCTGCACCGCTTCGCCAGTTACCAACATGAAAAACTTGCAGTCAATGCAAAACTTGCAGACAGTGCAATTCCAAGCGTTTCGGTGGCCACGGCGATATCCCGCCCGGCGAGGGTGCGCTGCAGCGAGCGGGCGAACGTTGAATGAGAACTGCGATCATTGCTCTGGCCCTTGGATTGACGGCGCCGCTGGCTGCTTGGGCAGCCCCCTCTCCGGTCGGGGTGGCGATCGATGCCGCGGCGCACCGGTGGCTGGCCACCACCGGAGCGCCATCCGTCTCCGTCGCCGTCGTGAAGGACGGTCAGATCGTTTACGAAAAGGCCTACGGAGCGGCCCGTCTCTTCCCGCTGCAGCACCCGACGACCAGGACACGGTACGCCATCGATAGCGTGTCCAAGGAGTTCACCGCGGCAGCACTGCTCTCCCTGCAGGAAGGCGGGAGGCTGAATATCGACGACAAAGTGGCGAAGTATTTTCCGGATTTGACGGGTGCCCGAGATATCACCATCAAGCAGCTATTGAGCCATACAGCCGGATACCGGGACTACTGGCCTCAAGATTTCAATCCGCCCGAGATGACTCGGCCAACAACGACCGCCGCCATTTTAAGCGAATGGGGCAGGAAGCCGCTTGATTTCAAACCGGGGATGGACTGGCAATATTCCAACACCGGCTTCGTCATCGCGGGCGCGATCGCCGAGAAGGTTTCGGGCGAATCCCTGATGGCGCTGCTGGAAACGCGAATTTTTCGCCCGTTGCACATGAACGACGTCGTAGAGCACGACACGACCGCGCCCGGGACTACGGACGCCGCCGGCTACACCCGGTATGGGGAGGGGCCGATCCGGCCAGCGCCGAGAGAGGCGGCAGGCTGGCTCTTCGCTGCGAGCGGATTGGCGATGACGCCACACGATCTCGCGCTTTGGGACATCAGCCTCATCGACCGATCGCTTCTGCAGCGAAGCTCCTACGATGCGTTTTACAGACCAACAATACTCACGAATGGCCGGAACACGCATTACAGTCTCGGGCTTAACGTCGTCACCGACCGGGGCCGTCCAAGCCTCGGCCACACGGGGGGCGGTTCGGGATTCCTCGCCGCCAACCGGCTTTGGCCAGGCGACAAGATCGCCATCGTCGCCTTGACCAACAATGACTGGGCCCGGCCGGACTCGCTGGTCGACCGGATCGCGTTTCTGGTGTTGAAGCCCGATCCTGCCGAGGCTCGGGCCTTGGCCGTCTTCGCGGATTTTCAGCGCGGCGCGGTGAATCGGAACCTGTTCACCGCGAACGGCAACGCCTTCCTCACCCCGGCGGTGCTTGCAGATTATCGGTCCGGTCTTGCACCACTTGGAAGGCCGCTTCAACTGACCCTATCGAGCGAGACCCTTCGTGGGGGCATGCGGACGCGAAACTGGAAGATAATCACCGCGAAAGGCACTGCGGATGTCACTGAACGGGGATTCCCGCAAGGCAAGCTTGAGGAATTCATGGTCAGCGCTGCCCGGTGAGGTGAGCCGGTCCTCAGCGCGCGGCCGCCGCTTTCCGGCGTCGCGGCGCGGCAACCGCCGGCCGGATCGAATTCTCGACTTTTTGCACCGCAATCGACTTGTTGTCGGCCGACTCGGCTGCGATTTGGCGCTGCCCCCCCGTGCAGATCGAAAGCGTCCGGCACGGCCCTTCGGCGGCGGCGAGATAGGCATGGCCCATTCCGCTGTCAAAGAAAACAGAGTCGCCAACTTCCAGCTTCAGCGGCTCGTAGAGATCCGTGCAAAGTATGATCGCGCCGCTCAAGACAACCGAAAATTCTTCTCCGGAATGTCGGATGAGCTCGCCGAACTCCTCCATCGAGCGCACATGATGATCGACGAACATCGGTACGAAGCTTTTGTTCAGAAGCTCCGAGGCGGGATAGGTGTGCGTATAGGCCTCGGAGGATATTGTTCGTCCCTCACCGGCCCGGGTGATGCTGCGCCTTCCGGTCGTGGCCGCCACAGGCTGCTCCTCCACCCCTTGAGCAAATAGAAGGCTGATATCGACGTCCAGCCCGTCGGCCAATCGCGCCAATTTCGGATAGCTGAGATTGATGCGGTTGTTTTCGATCCGCGAAAGCGTCGGTACTGAAAAGCCGGTTCGCCTGCCGACCTCCCCAAGGGTCCAGCCCTTGGCGAGCCGCAAGTTCTTCAGGGCGAGTCCTGGCTTTGCGGTTGTTTTCATTATTGCTGCTCCCGTTTCGCCAGCAATCCTATTGCAGGTCGGTATATGAAGCCAACAACCCGCTCGCCATGGAGGCGAGCGGGTGCGGCCGATTTTCATTCGCTCGGCCATTCGGCGACCGGGCGCGGTATCCACTCAATACTTATCTAATTCATCGGCAGTCGACGCCCCCTAGTAACTCACCGTGATATTGACCCCGTACGTCGTCGGCTGGATCAAGCTCGCCGCGTCATAGCTGCCCGGGTAGTTCGGATTGATCACCTGCAAGAAGGTGATCCCACGCGAGTTATTGATGTTCTTGGCGAAGATCGACAAGTCGTAGCGGTCGTAGTCGACACCGGCGCGAAGGTCCAAGACATTATAGCTGGGCAGTTGAACCCGTGTTGACACCGTGGAGTAGTCCGTCAACTCGTCGCCGTTAAACCGCCAATTGGCGCCGACGAACGGTCTCCAGTCAGACCCGATGAGCCAGCTATAGGTGGCGCCGACCGCCGCGTTGACTTGGGGAACCCGTGCAAGCCGATCGCCCGTCAGGCCACCGATGCCCGGAGCATCCGCCGTCAGGCGCGCGTCGACATAGCCCAAAGAGCCATTGAGCGTAAGTCCGTCGAACGGCGTGTAGTTGGCGCTGAGCTCGACGCCTTTGCTCACGGCCTGTCCGCCGTTTTCGAGCACGAAATAGCTCAAATTGTTCACGAAGACGGTCGTGCCGAGCTGAATGTCGGACCAGTTGATCCAGAAACCGTCGAAGGAATAGTTGAGCTTGCCGTCGAGAAGCGTCTGCTTGATGCCGGCTTCGTAACTGACGATGGTTTCCGGCCCAAACGCGACGGGGACCGCGCCGGGAGCTCCGGGTACGACCGGGTTGGGGCCGCCTGGATTGTAACCGCTGGCGATCCGCGCATAGACCATAAGATCGTCGTCGAACTTATAGCGGGGGTTGATCAACCAGGTGAAGGAGCTGTCGCTGGAGGTTCTCGTCAAGTTGCTGTTCACCTGGGCGACGCCGGTTCCGATCAGCGAAAAATTCTGATTGTTGGTACCGTAACGTCCGCCGACAAGTACGTCGAATTTATCGGTGACGTTTACGCGCACGTCGCCATATCCGGCGTATTCGGTGTATCTCGCAAGAAGGAGACTGTCTTCGATCGCAGGCAGATTTGTCTGGACGACGCCGGTGTTTATGTTGATCGGGACAAAGGACTGGAATTGATTGTTCCGCTGATGATCGAAATAGAAGCCGCCCTGCCATTCGATGAATTGACCGGTCGGCGATTCGAGTCTGACCTCGTCCGTCTCCCGCTCCGTGTGCGTCATGGTGCCGTAGTAACCGCCGAGGTCGGTGGCGCCAAACGCCGCATCGAGCGACGCCGGAGCCGGTCCGTTGTTCTGGTCCGCGTGGTCGTCGGCCGACAAAGTGTCGTAGCTCGAGACTCCGAGCAGCTTGGCCCAGCCGAAGTCGTAGCTGACTGTAAGGCTGGCCACCCGGTTTTCATTCTTTCCAATCTCATTCGCGTAGCGGCGCTCGATATCTGCGCCGTAGATCGGCCTGAGATCCTGCGTGACGTCTTCAACGTTCTGGTTGTTGCTGTGAAGGTCCTGCACGAGATAGGTCGCGTCTATGGTCAGGTTGTCGGTCGGCTGCCAGCGGAGCGCCGCGCGCACACCCTTCACGAAGGCGCCGTTGTCATTGCGTTCACCCAACACCGGATTGTTGATGTAACCCGGGTCTTCGCGTTGGTAAGCACTCGCGCGCAGCGAGAGCTCATCCTGGATGAGCGGCACGTTGACCATGCCGCGGAAGGCATCGCCCTCGCCGCCACCGTCGGTGGATTCGTACTCCGCCGAGGCACGAGCAGCGAATGAGGTGGGGTCCGGCGGCGTTGTGACGTACTTGATCAATCCACCGAGCGAATTGGCCCCGTAGAGCGTGCCTTGGGGGCCACTAAGAACCTCCACTCTTTGAAGATCCGCGGGATCCAGATCGGGCGTTTCGATGCCGGCGTCCGAATAGCCCGTCGATGAGCCGTAGGGCGTTTCATCGATGTAGATTCCGGTGGTCGAAGAGTTTGAACCCGTCGCGATGCCGCGAATGACCGGCTGTGTGTTGCCCGGGCGGATGGAATTGAAGGAAACGCCAGGAACCCGCGTCAGCCAATCTTCGAATCTGTCGGCATGCGTCTGAACGAGATCCGCGCCCGACAACGCCGTCACCGTCGCGGGGACGTCCAGGACGCGTTCAAGACGCTTCTGCGCCGTGACCACCACTGTTTCAATGACCGACGTCCGGTCGGACTTCGAGTCGTCGGCGCGCGTGCCAGCATCGGCCGCCTGAGCCTGCGCGCTTAATCCGTAAAGAACAGCGACGCTCGATGTCGCGGCCAATAGATATGTCCTACCGAGGATACGCATTCCCCCCTCCATAAGTTTAGACTCCAACCCACACCCCAACCACCGGACGGCCCAGGCAAGACGCATCGGCCGGCACTGTGCAGCGCCCCCAAACCGTCCGCCGCAATCATGGCGTCCTGTCGTTGCATGTCGCCACGCAACATTTGCATATTTTGCATAATTTTGCAGTTTGTGCAACTCGTTGATGACGACATTTATCGTGCGGTCATCACTTTCCATCGGCGCGGATGGCCCCGCGCAACACGCCGGGGAGAATCTGGTCAACCAATTCGTCCGCGACGGGACCATTGCTGAGAACGGCGAGGCTCAGGCCCAGACGCGGAAACGTGACCATGTCCGCCGTGAAGCCGTTGATGGCACCGGGGTGCTGGACGAATTTTTCCCCCTCCAACTCGTCGACGATCAGCCCCATTCCATAATTGCTGGTTGGGGGCTTCTTTGGCGCCGGCCTGGCGTTGGTGGATGCCAAATCCCCGTTCTTCAATCGCGACGGCTCGAGCATCAGCGCCAGACTTGCCGGCGTTATGACGTCTCCGGCGAATAGCGCGCGATGCCAGGCCAGCAAATCCTCGGCCGTCGATCTCAAAGCGCCCGCCGCTCGCGGGATCGACATCGAGATGAAAAGCGCATTGTGGAAATTTCCCGGTCCCCAGACCTCGTAGCCGGACGCGCGGTGTGGAACCACGTCCGACACCCGATCCACCACGGTGGATTTGAGGCGGGCGCGATCCAGAACTTCTCGTTTCAGATATGTCGAATAGGTTTCGCCGGTGACCTTCTCGATCACGGCCCCCAGGAGCACAAATCCGCTATTGCTGTAGCTGTGCGCGGTTCCCGGCTCGAAATCGTATTCCACCGCTTGCTTCGAGAGATACGCAACGAGCTTGGCAAGGCTGATATCCTGGCTCTGCAGCATCGTGTACGGAAACAGGTCCGCGGTGAAATTGTGCAATCCGGAAGTGTGTGTCAGCAGCTGCCGAAGCGTGACGGCAGCCGCGTCCGGGAAGTCGGGGATGAACCTCGACAGCGGATCGTCCACCGCCAGCAACCCCTGCTCCTGCAATCGTAGGATCGCGGCAGCCGTGAACTGCTTGGTCATCGAGCCAATGTGGAACACCGTCTCCGGCACTACCGGCGTAAAGCACTCGAGGTTCGCGCTCCCGAATCCTTCCCGGAACACCGTACGCCAGCCATGTGCGATGGCGATCATCAGCCCTGGCGTGGCGCCCTTTGAGATCGTATCCGCGGCGGCCGCACGGACCTCGGCGAAAGACGGGTCAAGCGACGCCGCTTTGCTTTTCACCGCCGTGGCGGCGGCAAGACCCGCCGCTCCCGCTACTATGCTCCGTCGACTGAGCTCCATGATGTTGCGGCCTCCTTCGCGTATTCATCCGTTTCGGTCAATTCACATAAGCGCTGAACATGCCGACAAAATCGTACATGGCGAGCGACAACACCGAGACCACGGCGAGCGCCGCAAGATGGCCGCGCCCAATCCAGCTCCACCAGGTCGTGGGATGAGCGGGGCCACTGAGGACCGCCCACCAGAGGAGCACTGCGGCAGGAAGCGTCAAAGCGGCGAAAGCCTGCGAGGTGCGGACGGGCCAAAGAACGCCCCACAAATAGGAATGGTCGACCGAACCGCTCGCATACAGGATCGCCGGAGGAGCGCCCACCGCTACCGCCAAAAGCAGCGCGCCCCCCAAACCCATGCGCGACCGGCGCGCGCCGCCCCTCGCCCAGACGGGATAAAGGAATCCGGTTAGGCCGGCGGCCAGAAGTGCCGTCAGCACCGCCATCGCGATCGCAGGATCATCCAGCCAACGCACCCGCTCGAACCCGCCGGGAGCGATGTTCGTGGTCATGATCATGCGCGGCGACGTGGGATCAGGGGTGAAGGCGACCACGCTGAGCCCGGCCGCAAAGATGCCCGGGGAGAGTTCTCGCGCCGGCCCGTCGCCGCCGATCATCAGACCCGCCTGGGTATGGCGGACCTTGATCGTTCCCTCGTCGAGCAGGGTCATGAGACGCCCAAAGCCCTCGTGTTGGCGCCGCATCGTCAGGTAACTGCCCAGATACCCGTCCCATCGGGATGTCCACTCCGTCCGGCCGCGCGGGGGCGGAGCCAACGCTTGAGGATTTCCTGGGGACAGGAGCGTCGCAAAGAACGCGCTGGCGGTCGGCATCAACGGCAGCGGTTTGTTCGCGCCCTTGTGGACCGTGACGTCCCAAGTCGTGTGGCAATAGAACAGCCCCGAATTGTGTTCGAAGGCAAAGGCCATGAAGCAGCGATGGGGACCGAGCGCCCCACTGTGCTGGACGAGCACCTTCGAGCCCAGGGGATTGAGCTCGAATATTATTCCGTGTACGGCGGTCCGACCGGCGTTCTGGCGCTGCACCGCGAAGATGTCGCGGCGCATTTCCTCGGTTATCGTGCCGCTTCTGTCGTTGCCGAGAAGCGCGATCATATAGCGGGCCATATCCGAGGCCGTCGCGATCAGGCCCCCGGATGGGGCGGAGTCGTAGCGCGCGAAGAGATAAGGAAGATTTTCGCCCGTCTTTGGGATGAAGGCCTGGAGCAAGTGCTTTGGGCGGCGTCCGTCCGTGATGAAGCCGCTCGATGCCATCCCCAGCGGCCGAAGAATGTCGCGCGTAACGCCCTCGACATACCCGATCCTCTCCACGTTCGAGACCAGGGCACCCAGAACATCGATTCCGTAATTCGAATAGGCAGGAAAATCCCCGGGCCGGCGAAACAGAACCGGCATGCTCGCCTGGAGCGCGGCGGCGCTGAAGGGCCCTTTGGGCGGGGTTCCGCGGTATCGGTCGAACATGGACTCATCCAGCCCACTGGTCTGGGTGAACAGATCTCGGATCGTGACCTGTCGCGAGCCCCAGCTCGGAAGACGAACATCCTGGAGATAGCGGTTGGCGGGGTCGTCGTAGTCGCGAATGCCGCCCTTCAACTTCAATCGGGCGACCTGGACGGCGGTGAAGGTCTTCGTGATCGAGGCGATCGGAAACAGCGTCACGTCCGGACGAACGGCCACGCGCGTGCCGGGGGCCTCGATCCCATATCCTTTGGCGAACCGAACCTGTCCGTCCCGGACGAACGCGATGACCGCGCCGCTCGTGCGACCGTCTCTTACGGCTTGGCCCAGAATCGTGTCGCCCAGATTCTCCATTGCCCGATCGTAGGCGGCACCCTGCGGCTGCGTTGTCGCTGCCGTCGCCGGCGACAGAACGAGGGCACAGGCAATCAGTCCGAACCTGAGGTTCATCGGTTGCCCCATGGCTGAAAACACGACTGCGCCGCCCGATGGTCGATGAACGAAGACTTTCGCACCGCGCTTGCCTCAGAACCAAGTCGTGACGACAGACACGACGTTGTAGCGATCATCGACTATCGGAATGGCGCGCCATTTATCGAATGTGGTGCACGGATGGGAGATGCCGAAGCACAACAAGTCGCCCACCTGAAGCGGCGAGGAGGCGGGGAATTCCAGATGGGCGTGCTGGTCGTTCAGGGCGATGACCGTGTGGTTCTCCGGGAGCGCCTGCGGCTCGCTGTGGAGGTCTCGCCGGAACCAGCGCAGCGGCTTCGGCAGGTCGATGTCGTAGGATGCATCCCGCTTGCCCAGCGTGGCGTAACCGCGCGTCGGCTCGGGACGTGACTGAAGGTGAGCCCAAACCTCGAGCGCCGGGCGGGGGACCGGTTCGCCTTGGGTAAGTTCGGGACTGCGATGGCGCATCCGCTCATGGAAGCCCGCCAGCCACCCATCGTCGTGGGTCAGATAACAGCCGCTCCGAACAAGAATGCGGGTTGCGTCCCCGGTTTTCGCCCGGTGAAGAGACAAGGCCGCCATGTCGTAGTAACAGGAGCCGCCGCCGCTCAAGATGATCGGCTCCTCCCGAAAATAGCCTCGAACCGACATCGCTTCCGCCAGTTCGACCGTCTGACCGAAAAGCATCGTGATCGCCTTTTCGATCTCCAGCTGATCGGCGCCGGGGACGATGCCTTCGTAGGTTTCAACCCCTCTAAGCCTGAGTTTGGCGCTGTCCATTACGGCCGCCGCCACACGCAGCCCCTCCGCGACCGAGCGAACGCCGGTGCGGGCACCGACTTGCCCCATCTCCACCAATACGCCGAGACGCCGGTCGGGGACGAACGACAAGCCGCGCTGAAGCAATTGGACGCTTTCTACGGAGTCCACGAGCACCATGAGCTCGAGTTCGGGATATCGGTTCAGCGCGCCCGACAGGAGCCTGAGCTCGGCGGGACCGACAACTTGATTGGCGATCAGGATTCGTCGCTGCCCGTGCAGCAACATCGCCTCCATCTGCTGGACCGTGGCGGCCGTCATTCCCGCGGCGCCATCCTCGAGCTGCCGCGCCATGAGTTCGGGACTCATGGTGGTCTTGCCGTGCGGCCAAAGCTCCGCGCCGGTCAATTCCAGAAAGCGCCGCATCGCGGAGGAATTGGCCGCGAGCGCGGAGCTTTTCAGAACCGCACATGGCAGCGTCAGGTCGCCGTTGAGCAGGTTCCAATTCTGCGCGCCGATGGTCTGCGTTGTCGGCCATGGGCCATGAGAGGCCATGCCCTTCAACCAAGGGCCCAAGACTTGTTCAGCGGGCGCCATGGACCGAAGCTCCGCAAGGCTCCCGGCCCGCCAACGATGGGAGATGATGCCACAGGGCTTCGGAGGGAATGCCAACCTCGCCGGGCGGCGACAGCCGGCAGGTACGCTGATTGCGCGTCATGCGAACACGATCCGTCATTTCCCTTCGTCCGACGCCCGTCGTCGAGCGATTTGTCGGTGTTGGGAACGGCGCCAGAGTCCGCCCGCTCCAGCGCAAACTTGGCCATCGCCAGATTTGCATGTCAAGCAACTTATGTGAAAACTTGCTGTTTTGGCAATAATATAGACAACGAATGCGCAGCCGCCGCCACGGTGCAGCCGCGCGCGAAGGCGGGCGCTTAGTGAAGATGCGCGTTGAAGAAGTCGGTCGTGGCGGAAAGCAAGGTCAGCCAGCTGCGGTTCAAGAGAAAATCGTGCTGCTCTCCGGTGAAGACCAATTGTTGCCTATCGACGGAACCGCCGCGCAGCGCGTTCCACAACTCGACGGACTGCGAGAAGGGGACATCCTGATCTCCATCGGACTGCGAGAGCAAAACGGGAGACCGCCAACCGCTCACATCCGAAACCACGGATGATTTCCAAGCGATATCTCTATATTCCGGCGGCAGCCGGTCACCAAGCCAGCTGACCCAATCGTGCACGCCGGCGAAGTCGACACCCGCGGCGTATTGCGACGGTGCGCGGGCAAGCGCAAGAGCGGTCATCAACCCGCCATAGCTCGCGCCATAGACTCCGATGCGCTGCGGGTCCACATCGGGCAATCCGGCCAGGTAATTCGCGGCCGCCTGCGCGTCCAAGAGCTCGCTCGCGCCCAGCGGACCAAAGCCCTTGGCTTCGCGGAAATCCATCCCATACCCCGTCCCTCCCCGGTAATTCACCGAAAGCACGAGATAGCCCTGGGACGCCAGCAGCTGGTTCATGGCGTACATCTCGGAATAGGCGTGCATCGGGTTCCAGCCGAGCAGCATCTGGCGCTGGGGACCGCCGTGAAAAAAGACGATTGCCGGTCCGCGCGAGGCGGAGCCGGGCCTCGTGGTCGGCAAGAACAGCTGCGCGTGCACCTGGAGACCATCGCTCGCCGTGAACACCACCGCTCGCGGCTGCACCAGCTTGATGCCCCCGTTCGGGCTCCATTCGATGGGATCCACCGTCTTCGAGGCGCCGGCGGCGACGATCGCCGGGTGCAGCGGCGTGAAGGCGTCGCCTTCCATAAGGGCGACGTCATGGCCGAAGAACTTCGGCGAATCGTACACGTCCGCCGCCTCGCCACGGACCAGTTGATCCCTGCCCGAAAGATCGACGCGGGCGACCTGGTAACGATCCAGGTCGCCGCGGTTCGACATGTACAAAATCGACTCTCGGTCCGGTGATGGCTCGCTGGTGAAGACTTCGAATTCGCCCTGAACAAGCGGTGTGACGCCGCCGGATTGGATGTCCAGCGCGTAGAGATTGAGCCATCCATTCCGTTCCCAGGGAAACACGATGCGGTCTGCCCGCATCCACCGCAGGGATTGCGTGGAGGACTCCAAGCCACGGAACACGCTGCCGGGTCCCGACGGTGCGACGAAGACTTGGCGGCCCTGCCCGGTCGCAGCGTCGGCAATCCATAAGGCCCATGGCGGACCGGACCGCCCGACCAGGAAATCGCCCGCGCGCCGCTGGTCGCTCCGAATCCACGCGATCTGACGACCGTCCGGCGACCATTCCGGCTCGCGGTCATATTCGAAGGATGGCGACATCAAGCGAAGCGTCCGCGAGCCGACATCGAAGACGCCGATGAGAGCATGGTCCTTTCGCTTCAGGACCATCGCCAGCTTCGAGCCGTCCGGCGACCACAGGATTTTCAGTACCTCCCCGGCGCCGGAGACCTGATAAGGGCGGCCCGCCCCTTCGAGCGAAAGGAGCCATGCCGCTTTATCCGGGGAGATGTAGGCGATCAATTGCCGCCCCGGCGCCGCGGCGGGAGATCTGCCAAGTGCGATCTTCCGTGCATGGCCGCCGGCCGCCGGGACCGTCCATATCTCCGCAGCGGCCGGCGGATTGGGTTGGTCGAGGAGATCGGCAGCGTTGCCCTCGTCTATGGCGGTGCCCCGGACGAACACGAGTCGGTGGCCTGCCCACGCGATCTGTCCGGTCTGCATGCCGGCGTCGCCGGCGAAGGCGGTGACCTGCTGCGAGCGAAAGCCTCCCGAGCGCAAGGCGGTCGCGACGAAAACATTTCGTTCGCCGTTTTTCTCCAATACCCACGCCAGCTTGCGGTCCGTTGGGGACGGGACCAGATCCGATGCAAACGGGAAGCTCGTCATCTCCGCCACGAGCGCCTGCGTTCCGAGGGGTGCAGTGGAAGCGGAACCGGCCGAAATGACCAGTGCCGACGACATGACGAAGCAAGCCAGGGTTCGGGCGATCATCAATCGAAGCCTTCTTGCAAAGGTTGGGCAGCGCCGGCTTTGCTGACGCTCTTCCAAACCCCAAAGGTTAAAACGGGGAGGACATAGATGAGCAGGAATACGACGGCCAAGATCCGGTAGCCCTTGGCGATCAGAGCGACGAGGCCGACGCGATCCGCGACGACCATCGACGCGGTCAGGAGCAAGGCGGCGACGGCCAACTTCTTCGCCGGCGTAAACGCCCAACCCCGCCAATCGTAAACCTTGCCAATGCGCGCGTTAATCGACTGGACGGCGGCGGTTCCACCTTCCAGCAGCGCGCAGAAGACCATCGTCTGAAAAACGTAGCGCAAAAACGGCATGCCGAGGCGCACCAGGATGAAATCCGAGGGAAGCTTGGCCGCCCCGATGGAGGGGTAGAAGGCGCTCATGCAGAGAAAGAAAGCTATCGCCGGCGCCATCGCGAGGGGACCGGCCAAAGCACCGGCGATGAGGGCGTCCCGACGGCTGGTCAAGTGGCGCAGCACCGGAAGGATCGCCACCGCGGCCAACATATTGTAGCTGGCATAGGCAGTTCCTCCCGCGACCCATCCCGTTGTCGGCGTATGAAGCGTGAGCGCCCGTCCGATCGCGCCGCCGAACCGCCAAAGCGAGAGGAGGAGAAAAAGCCCGTAAACTGCGTAGAGGAAGATGCTCACATACTTGAAGAGGCCCTCGACCGCATTTTGACCGAAGGCAACCACGGCCGCGATGCACATGCCGAGGACAAGCGTGCCCACCCATAGGGGCGCGCCGAACAACGCCGCTCCGAGCGCTCCGGCCGTGGCACCGAAAACCGAGAGGATAAGGATGAGCGTCAGGACATAGGCCAGCTCGCAAATCGGCGAAAGAGGTCCCAGAAGATTGCGAAAGAACGTATCGTAGTCGCGACTGGCCGTGACGAAGGCGAGACAGAAGCTGGCCATGCCAACGCAGCTCCAGATGACCATCGCGAGAACCATGCCCATCAGGCCGCCGACAGGGCCGCTCGGCAGAAAGAATTCGGCGAGTTCGCGCCCGGTCGCGTAGCCGCCGCCGATCACCACCGCCTTGAAGGCAAGGCCGGGAAGGACGAACCGGTCAAACCACTTGCGCCAGCCAGCCACCGCCATCAGGGCACCGACAGGAGATCCGAGGCCACTCTCAAGCAGCCAACGGCAGTGAGGCGCCGCAACGCCTCGGGGAGATGGAAAGCGAACTTGGATGCCATGGCGTCAGTCGAAGACGATCCGGGGATGCCGCAGATGTATCTCACCGTAGCGACGAATTACTCGACACGCAATCGAGTTTTTCGCCTTGACGCACCTTGCGGATCGGCGATCAGACCGGCAACGATTTCCGGCATCGCCGTCGGGAGCGCGAGAGCGGGCATTTCTATCGGATTTTCGCGGCGCTCGAGGATCGGCGGTACGTAGTTGAAGAGATAAGAGGTGGCGGCCCGCTGGGCTTCCCGGCGGGCGAAATCCGAGACATGTCCCGTCTCGCTCAGCGAAGAACGCCAGATGGCGTCGCTGATGCGGGTGGCATAGGCGAAGACACCGACCTCGTCCTTAAATCGCGGCCTTATGAACTGCCGATCGACGGCTTGCCGGATGCGTTCCGCCGCCTCCAAAATTCCCGGTTCTCGACCCGCATAGACGTTGCCGGGAATCTTCCATGTCGAAAAGAGCTGCAAGAATGCGAGATCCGCCTCATACGCGCTGATGAGTGCCTCGCTGAGATGTTCGTACACCTCGGGCCAGGTCTCCGCCGGCTTCGTCAGCGCGGTGACGGTGACGAACTTATGCCAGGGGCCGGCATAGTCGATCAGCTCGGCAAACAACTCCATTTTACCCGGAAAGAAGTGGTAGCAGGATGCCAGGGGCATGTCGGCTTCGCGTGCGATATCCTGGTAGGTGATGTCGTCTATGTACCGTTGACGGACAAGAATTAGAGCCGTCTCCAGGAGAAGCTTGCGGCGCGCATCGCCCCGCGCCTGCCGAAATTTGCGGCGCGGTCTCTTGATGTCGGTCGTAGAGGCACGGACCTTGCGCATTGCGCATCCTTCGATGGCTTAGGCGGATTGTCGCCGACCTGCCATGGCGCCCGCAAGCTGTCCCGGATCGGCGCGAACCATAACCGCACCCGACTCGATTCCGCCGAAAAAAATACGCTGGCGACCGAGAGGGGGCGACTCACCGGGGTGCGGCTCGCCCTTGCGCGATTCATCGCACTTCGACCGACAGTCCGAAATTTTCAATGGGAATCAACTAGGCCTCTCTCTGTGCCGACCCGTTCGGGCGCATGCACGATTCCATATTGAATTCGCTGGCCGCGCCTGAGAAACTCGATATTATTTCAGTTTCTCCCACCTTAAGTGGCGGGGCCGCGCGAAAAGGACCGAGCATGACCGCCAAATCCCCGGAGCACCTCTCCAAGAAGGTCCTGGTGGGATATGCCATGGGCTCCATCGGCACCGGAATTTTCAACACCGTGCCCAGCATTCTGCTGCTTTTCTACATGACCGACATTCTCGGCTTGCGCCCGATCATGGCGGCCGCAGCAGTGGTGGTGCCGAAGGTCCTGGCCGTCTTCACGGACCCGCTGATGGGCGCCCTCTCCGACCGCACCCGCAGCCCTTGGGGCCGCCGCAGTCCATGGCTGCTGGCAGGCGCCATCCTCTTGTCGTTGAGCTTTGTGTTTCTGTTCCGGGCTCCGGCGTTTCCAGACCCCATGGCGCGTTTCGCCTGGGTCCTCTGCATCTATGCGATCAGCGCCACCTCCTATTCGGTCTTCGCCGTTCCGTATGTCGCCATGCCGGCCGAGATGAGCGACGATCCGAATGAGCGAACCAGGATCATGAGCTGGCGCATGTGCTTTGTCGTCGCCGGCGTCCTGATCGGCGCGGCGGGCGCACCGGCGGTCGTTCAAGCCTTGGGATCGGGGGCCAAAGGCTATGGCGGAATGTCGCTCCTTCTTGGCGCGATCACCGGCTTCGCCATGCTGACGGCATTCTTTGCGTCGAGATCCGTGAGGCAGACGGCGGCACAAAACGGAACTCCGGGGTTTCGCGCCGAGGCGGCCAAGGCGATCGGCGATCCCATTCTGCGCCACCTCACGGCCGCGTTCATCATCCAAGTGGTCGCCACGAGCATCTCCGGCGCCGCGATGCCGTATGTCGCCACGCACCTGCTCGGCAAGAACGCCGGATTTATGGGCGGCCTTTACTTGGCGCTCGTGCTGACGAGTTTCTTCTGCATCCCGCTTTGGGCGGCGATATCCGCACGCATCGGGAAGCGCCGCGCCTTCGTCATCGGCGCGCTCATTTCCGCCGGAACGGCGATGAGCCTTGTGTTCGTGCATCCGGGCTATCCATCCTGGTTGCTCATCGCCCAATTTGTCGTCTCCGGTTTCGGCTTCTCCGGCCTTCAGGTTCTCCCCTTCGCGATGCTGACCGATGTGATCCAGCACGACGCATTGATGCGGGAGGGAAGACGGGAAGGGCTCTACACCGGGCTTTGGACGGCGACGGAGAAAGTGGGGTTGGCGCTGGGCCCCCTGGTGACCGCTTGCGCGCTGGCGCTCGGGGGATATGTCGGGGGTGCGGGCCAGGCCGAACCTTCCGCAGCTCTCGCGGCGATCCTCGTATCGGTCTCGGTCGTTCCGGCCGCCCTCTTCGCGCTGTCGGCCCTGATCATAAGCCGATATCCCCTGACGGAATCCAGACTGGCGGAAATCAGAAACGCCAACCTTGAAGACAGTCTGAAACCGGCGTAGCGGCCGCCGTGCGGAGATCGGCCTCCATCCTAGCCGAGGTCGAACGCTCGCTGCCGCTGCCCCAGGCTATCAATGCTGTTGGCGATCAGAAGCTGGAGCAGAATTCGACTTTTTTGCGGATTCAACGCGCCGGCGGCGAGGAAGCCCAGCGCGTCGTCGTCGACTTCGACGTTGCGATCGACCCGGCCTTCGCCGAGCCGGGTCGACCGAACGACGGCGATGCCGTCGCGTGCCGCTGCACCAAGGCGATCGAGCACCGCGGCGGGGGCATTGCCGTTGCCGAGACCGGCCAGGACGATGCCGGCCGTTTTCCTTCGCGCCAGCGCCGAGACTATGGACGAATCCATGCCGGCATGGGCGTAGACGACATCGACTCTCGGCTCCGCGCCAGGGTCGAACATGCGATATCTGTCCCGGCGGACCGCCCCCGGCGGCGGCGCGAAGAAGAATGCCCCACTGGCGGACACCGCCCCAAGCGGTCGTTCGGGGAAAGAGCGAAAAGCTTCCGGCGGAGCGTTGCTGACCTTCGTTGCGGCGCGCGCTCCGTGTATGGCCCCGCCCATGACCACAAGCACGCCCCGATCCCGCGCAGCCGGCAGCGCGGCGAGGCGGATCGCATCGGCGAGGTTGCTGGGTCCATCCGCATCGTCGGCGTTGCTCGGCCTCATGGCGCCGACCAAAACGACCGGCGGCCCGACCGGAAGGACCAGATCGAGAAAATAGGCGGTCTCCTCCAGCGTGTCGGTGCCGTGCGTGATCACCACCCCATCCGTCGCTTTGTCGGACAACGCCGCGACCAGCCGGTCGTGGAGACGGTGCCAGACGGCGGTGTTCATATCCTGCGATCCGATGTCCGCCACCTGCTCGCTGCGGATGTCGGCGAAGGCGCCGACCTGCGCCTTCGCGATCAGGCTCCCCACGCCGACTTGACCATAGGCATAGCGCCGCGGACCGGACATCGCCGTTCGGGCCGCGATGGTCCCGCCCGTCCCGATTACCAGTATCCGCGGGACAGACGGTGCGCGGCCGCCGATCATCCGGCCGATCCGCCGATGACCCCGCTGTACAGTCCCGGATCGACGTTTGAACCCGAAACCACCACGGCGAGCGCACCCGTGCCCATTTTGCCCTGTCCCGTGAGCGCGGCAGCGAGCGCCACCGCCCCACCGGGTTCGATGACCAGCTTCATTTTTTCGAAGGCGAATTTCATTGCCGCTCTGACCTGGTCGTCCGTCACCACCAAACCGCCGGAGAGCAGGCGCTTGAGGATGGGGAATGTGAGTTCACCCGGGCTTGGAGCCAAAAGCGCATCACAGATAGACGTTGCGCCCTTCGAGACCGTCTCGCGATGCCCCGATTTCAGCGACATTGCGGTGTCGTCAAATCCGGCGGGTTCCACCGCGTAGACGTCCGCATCCGGCGCCAGATCCTTCACCGCGGTGGCGACACCTGCGACGAGACCGCCGCCGCCGCAGGGAACGAAAACGCCGGCAAGCAGAGCACCGACGTCATGGACCTGCTCCACCAGTTCGAGACCGACCGTCCCCTGCCCGGCGATGACGAACGGATCGTCGAAGGACGGCACCAGGGTTGCCCTCCTCTGCACCGCCAAATCGGCGGCGATCTGCTCACGCGAGTCGGTCGAGCGATCGTAGAACACGACCTCGGCGCCCAGGGCGCGCGTATTGGCGATCTTGATGCCGGGAGCATCGGCAGGCATGACGATGGTCGCCGGGATTCCCAGGAGTCGCGCGGCCGCCGCCACGCCCTGCGCGTGATTTCCCGACGAGTAGGCGACGACGCCGCCGGCTTTCGCTTCGTCGTCCAATCGCGCCAGGCGATTGAAAGCGCCTCTGAATTTGAATGAGCCCGTTCGCTGCGCGCCCTCGAACTTGACCAGGACGCGCCTTCCGGCCCGCTCGTTGAGAGCTTCGAATTCGAGCAGCGGCGTACGAACCGCGACGCCGCGGATGAGAGCGGCAGCAGAATGAATTTCATGCGGTGAGATGGCGAATGACAGAGACACGCAAACCTCGCGCTGGATGGCGGTGAATCAATGGAATGAGCTGTCGCCGAACCCTGGTCTTTCAGGGCGCCTCAGCCGGCGCCCCAGACGACGAGATAGCCCAATCCACGGGCGCGATCCGCAGGGCGCAACCCGTTCGCACCGGCGCATGGGGGTCGCGAAGAAAATCCACATAGGTTTGAAGGATGCATGGATTGCCCGACGCGAGAACGGAGTGCGAGCTGGAGGGATCGACAACGAGGTTCGGATGGTCGAGGTGAAGGGCGATCGCCTCGGAGTATTCCGTCGGACAGATGGGATCGTAGCTGCCCGATAGGAGAAGCGTGGGCAGATCGCTTTGCACCGGGCCGGTCAGCTCGGGCGGCGTGGGGCGGACCGGCCAGCTTGCACACCGCCGAGCGAAGTCCCATCCCTCAGGGCGGATGTCGGCTTTGATATCCTCCGGCCACGGGTTCTTATAGGGGACGCGGGCCTCCTGGACACCGGGAGAGGGATTGTCATCTCCGCACAGCGTCGCCGCGTTCAGGCCCAGCGCCGAGCGGCGCGTTGGGTCGAAGGGCCCGTATCCCTCGCTCTCCGCCGTTTCCCGAGACGCGAACAATGTCGCGTAGTCCTTCCGCGCGGCCGCATCGACGAGCATCGGCGTGAACCGAAGCGAGAAGCTGTAGTACATGGTCAGATAGAGGCGATCGAAGATGCGCGCCGCGGTGACCGGCTGGCCTTGATACGTCTCGGGGCTGCGTTCTGCATCCCGCATCGTGGCGATGAAGCGATTGCGAAGGTCCGGGTAGGCTTTGTTGCACGCCGGATCGGCCTGACAGTCGTCGAACACGCGCGCAAAGGCGTTCAGCGTCGATGGCCGGGTCCAATCGTATCCGGCTTGCATCGTATCGCCGGAGTCCAGCGTCACCGAGCGCAAGGCTTCCGGATAGAGCCTCTCATACTGAAGGGCATAGTAAGCGCCGAAGGAAACGCCGAGCACGTTCCAAGGACCCAGGCGCAGCGCTCGGCGGAGCGCCTCCACGTCATGCGTGGATGGAATGCTGCGGTATTGTTCGACGTCGACACCTTGTGCCGTCCAACGTCGGTAGCACGCGGCCAGGTCGTCGACGCCGTTGCACGACAGGGCCGGTTCCGAATAGCCGTACCCGCGAGACTCCACCACGATGATATCCCGGTCTCGCCCGGCCGGGGAGGAGGCGATCAACGGCAGGGAAAAGAGCGAAGACACTCCCGGGCCGCCGGGCAGGAGAACGATCGGATCCTTGAGCCTCGCCGCGCTGTCGGCCGCAGCCACGGTGGCGACGAGGATTCGGATACGCTTCGAGCCCGCCCCCAAGCTCCAATTCTCGGGCACCTCCAGGGTGGAGCATCTGACGCGCGCCGGGGCGTGAAAGGGGCAAGCGACCGGAGCAAGTTTCGCGAGAGACAGGTCGACCGTCTCAGGCGCGGCGGTCGCGCCGCCCGAGATCATTGCCGCGGCCCCTAGCACCGCAATCGCCACCAAACAGCTTGCCCGCAAACCCATTTTCAACAGTTCCCCGTAGAGACGATGCGCCGCGCATCCCAAAACATGGGACTGCAGCTCTGCAATTTTGTAAAGCTGAAAATCGTGAAAAACTCGACTCATATCGACTTTTTCACATGACGATCCGGACCGGCGCGAACTCCACGGACTGAGCCGCGCCCGACTTCCTCCGTAGTTCACCGCCAAATATGACGTCTTTATCGATGTGGCATGGGCCGAAGGCGCGGGCTGCCGCGGCTTTCGAAATTTCGGACATGATATATACTCGATGATGCATCGTGTATTAGGCTGGCCGACGAAAGATCAGGGAGGGGACGAATCGTGACCATCGAGGAATTGCTTCGCCTGGAGCAGGCAAGGCTGGGCGTTGAGGTCGGGCCGTCACGCTGGCGCGACGTCCGCCAAGAAGACATCAACGCGTTCGCCGTCTGCACCGATGATCCCGATCCGATGCACATCGATGTCGCGTGGGCCAAGAGATACAGCCCCTTTGGCGGAACGATCGCCTTCGGATTTTGGACGATCGCGATGCTCACGACTCTTCTCGGCGAACTCAGCCGCATGAGCCATCGCCCTTCCCTGCCACACGAGGAACTCATCGGCATCAATTACGGCTGCGACCGTCTTCGCCTGATAGAGCCCGTGCGCGTCGGCGCCCGCATCCGCGCGCGGGCCACGCTCGTCTCCGTCGAACAGCCGGCGCCAGATCGCATTTTGCGCAGGACGGATGTGACGGTGGACGTGGAGAATGCCTCGCGACCCGCCTTGGTGGCGCGCTGGCTGTCGGTCTCCCTCATGCCCGAAAAGGGCGTTCGCCTTGACGGCTTTCGGCGAGCGAACGCATGACCGGGGCGCCTTCCGACCTCACCGTGTATGGCGCGCTGCGCCTGATAGAAGACCAGGATCCCGTTCACACAGCCGTGGTCTACAAGGACCGGCGGTGGACCTATCGGCAGCTTCGGTCGGAGGTCGACCGGATCGCCGGAGCGCTGTTGGCGCGGGGCGTGGTGCGCGGCGACCGCGTGGCGATGCTCTGCAGCACCCGGATCGAATACTGGACGACGTTCCTCGCCACGAGCGCGATCGGGGCGATCTGGGTCGGGCTGGGATTGCGCAACAAGCTCGATGAGTTGAGCTTCGTCGTCGGAGACGCCGAGCCGCGCCTCCTGATCTCCCTCTCGGAGTTCGAAGGACGCGACTACCGTGACGATCTGCGCGCAATCCGCGACATCACCGCTTCGATTGCGGACGTCGTCACGATTGATGGCGGCTTCGACGGATCGCTGTCGTGGGAAGACTTTTTGGAGCACGGCGGGAGTGCCGCCGCTGTGAACGACGCGGCTTTGCTCGTCGACCCCGACGATCCGGCCATCATCGTCTATACCTCCGGCACGACGGGACGACCAAAGGGCGCCCTTCTCAGCCATTACGGCTTGGTGGCAGGCAGTCGTGCGCAGATGGAACGATCCGCGGCCGCGCGTCCGGTGCAGATCAATTCCTTCCCGATCAACCACATCGCCTGTGTCGGCGACATCAGCCTCACCAACATGGTGGCGGGAGGCACGACCATCCTGGCCGAGCGATTCGACCCGAGGGAGCAATTGGAGATCATCGAACGGGAACGGGTCACCGTCTGGGGCGGAATTCCCGCGATGGTCCAGATGACCTTGGCCGTTCCCGACTTCGATCGTTTCGATCTGTCCTCGCTCAAAGCGGTCGGCTGGGGCGGCGGCGCCATGCCGCGCGACGTCATCGAACGGCTTTCAACCCTCGCGCCACGCGTCGGCGGCCTCTATGGCCTGACGGAAACGACGTCGAACGTCACCTGGACCGACGCGGGCGCGCCGCTCGACGTCCTGGTTTCGACGATCGGAAAGCCGGGCTCCGCCTTCCCCTGCCGTGTCGTGACCGAGGATCGCCACCTGTGCGGCGTCGGCGAGGTCGGGGAGATTCAGTTCAAGGCCGAGACGAATATGCTGGGCTACTGGAAACAGCCGGACGCAACGCGGGAGGCCTTCACCGAGGATGGGTGGCTGCGCACCGGCGATCTGGGGATTTGGCGCGAAGACGGCAACCTCACCCTCGTCGGCCGCCGGATCGAGATGTACAAGTCCGGTGGTTTCAACATCTATCCGAGAGAGGTTGAGATCGCGCTTGAAAGCCACGCCGCAGTGGAAGCGGCGGCGGTCGTTCCGAAAGCGGACCGGCTTTACAACGAGGTCGGGCATGCTTTCGTCATGCTGCGCGGCGACACCAGACCCACGGCGCACGAGCTTGATGTGTTCCTCAGAACCAAGCTGGCGAATTACAAAATTCCCAAAACCATCCAGATCGTCGACGCGCTTCCGATCCTCGCAAACGGCAAAATCGACAAGGTCGCGTTGCGGAAGGACGCGGCTGCGGGAGAGGGACCGGCCTGAATGCGGATTCGTAGTCTTCTGTACGGTTGTGCGGGCATGGCAGCCATTGCCGTTCTCTCTCTGACCACGGCCTTCGGCGGAGCGGTACAAGCGCCGGCGGGGACCCTGCTGGGCTTTTCTCCCGCCGGATCGGACGGTCAGCGGGCGCTGGAGCGCATCTTCGACGCGGGCTTGAGCGCCGAGGAACAGCGCCGGTGGATGAAAGCCTTGGCATCCAAGGCCAACAGCGTCGGCACGCCGCATGACCGCGCCAACGCCGAATGGATGCTGGCGCAGTTCAAGTCGTGGGGCTGGGAGGCCCATATCGAAACCTTTTATGCCCTGGACCCGACACCGGTGGCGGAGAAGCTCGAGCTTCTGGGCAAGCATCCGTTCACTGCCGCTTTGCACGAGCCGCCGCTGCCCGGCGACGCCTCTTCGGCGCAAACCGCCGACGTGCTGCCGCCCTACCTGGTGTACCAGGGCGATGGAGATGTGACCGCCGAGGTGGTCTACGCCAACTATGGAATGCCGGAGGACTACGAGGCGCTGCAGCGCGCCGGGATCGACGTCAAAGGCAAGATCGTCATCACCCGATACGGCAATGGGTGGCGCGGCCTCAAGCCTCAGCTGGCTCAGGAACACGGCGCCGTCGGCTGTTTGATCTACTCGGATCCCGCGGACGACGGTTACGGAACGGACGACCCGTATCCCAAAGGCTCGGGGCGGCCCCGGCAAGGCGTTCAGCGGGGATCGGTCCAGAAGGTCATGGTGTATCCGGGCGATCCTCTGACGCCAGGCGTTGGCGCCACGAAGGACGCCAAGCGGTTGACGCGGGAAAACGCGCCGACGATTTTGAAGATACCGGCTCTTCCCATCTCCTACGGCGACGCGGAGCCGCTTTTGGCGGCGATCGAGGGGCCCGTGGCGCCCCGCGGGTTCCGAGGACAGCTGCCGCTCACATATCATCTGGGGCCTTCCAAGGCGAAGGTCCATCTCCTGGTCCGGTCGGATTGGAGCCTGAAGCCCATCTACGATGTGATCGCCACCATCCGGGGCTCCGAAGCGCCCGACCAATGGGTGATCCGCGGCAATCACCACGATGCCTGGGTGTTCGGGGCTTGGGATCCCCTGGCCGGCACCGTCGCGCTCCTGGGAGAGGCCAAGTCGATCGGCGGGCTATTGAAGACCGGATGGCGCCCGAAACGCACGATCGTCTACGCCAGCTGGGATGGAGAGGAGCCCGGCATGATCGGTTCCACCGAGTGGGCCGAAGAGCGCGCCCTGGAGCTGTCACGCAAGGCCGTCATCTACGTCAATTCGGACGACAATGCGCGCGGCATACTCGGAGCGGGCGCCAGCCATGAACTTCAACGGCTCGTGAACGAAGCGTCCGCCGACGTTCGCGATCCCGAAACCGGAGCGTCCGTCCAGGCACGCTTGCGGGCTTACATTCAGGTGCAGGGGCTTACCGACCCAGACCTGGCAATGGTGGCGAAAATGATCGCCGGCGGCGGCGACATCCCGGTCTATCCGATCGGCTCGGGATCCGACTATTCCGTCTTCCTGCAACATCTGGGCGTGCCTTCCATCAATCTCGGTTATGGCTATGCCGGCGAGGATGGGGACGCGGGGATTTTTCACTCGCTCTACGACACCTTCGAGCATTTCTCCCGCTTCAGCGATCCGACCTTTGGATACGAGGTCGCGCTTTCCCAGACGGCGGGCCGGCTCGTGCTTCGGGAGGCCGACGCCGCGGTTCTCCCGCTGCAGTTCCGCGCCTTTGCCGGAATGATCGCGGCCTATGTGGATGAGCTGAAGGCGCTTCAAGGCAGTCTGAAGAGCAAGGCGGAGGCGCAGGACAAGCTGATCTCGGCGCACGCCTTCACCCTTGCCGCCGACCCGATCAAGAAGACGTATCGGCCGCCGGAACCCGAAGCCGCGCCGCCGGCGCTGGACTTCACTTCGCTCGACACCGCGGTGACCCGGCTGGAGGCCAGCGCCATGGCTTATGACTCGGCTCTGGCGGCGAGCGGCGGCGCCCTTTCACCGGACCGGGCGGCCAAGCTCAACGGCATCCTGCAGAACATCGACCAGAGCCTCCTTGACTCCGACGGTCTGCCGGGGCGGCCCTGGTTCCAAAACCTCGCTTACGCCCCGGGACTTCTCAGCGGATACGGCGTCAAGACGCTGCCCGGCGTGCGCGAAGCGATCGAGGGGCGCCGATGGACGGAAGCCCAGACCTACATCGCGCGCACGGCCAAGGCGCTGGAGGAGTATGCGGCGCGTGTGGATGCGGCCGCGGCCGTGCTCGCCAAGAACTGAGCCGACGAAGCGCGAAATGGATCAGCAGACGCGTTGGACCAAGCGCATCGCGGCGATGGAAGAAAAGCCGACGACGCCGAGACTTCGAGCTCGCGTCATGACCGCCCCACGCTCGCGCCCAAGGTGACGAGAAGCTCGTCCAGTTGCTCGAACGCCTCGCCAAACTCACCCACACTCTCGGAGGCGATGGCCTCGTCGAGAGCTTCCTTCGAGGGATAGCGGTCGTGCATGACCACCAGGGTCTCGGCACCGCGTTCTTCAAAGGTCACCGTGGTGACGGGTCCACCCTCGCCACCTTCGTCATTCGTCCATACGAGGCGGGAGGGCGGCGTCACTTCGATATACTTGCCGAAGAACGCCACGGGCTGCTCCGAGGCAGGATGGCCGAACACGAAACGGTAGGTGCCCCCCGTACGAACATCGGCCTCGCAGGAAATGAAGGATATCCCAATCGACTTCGGCGCCCACCACCGCTTGAGCAGCTCGGGCTTGGTCCACGCCTCGAACACGATCCGCGCCGGGGCGTTGAAGGTTCGCGTAACGACCAGCTCACGCCCGGACGTCCGTTCCACCGTCGTGCGGTTCTTCATGGGGGCGGGCTCATTCTCTCTTTTTGCGTCCATCGACCTTCTCCTTCCGTTTCAGTTCCTCGACAACCTCGTCCAGCGCGTCGAAGCGTGCGTCCCAGAGCCGGCGGTACCCCTCGATCCATGCCGCTTCTTCCTCCAGCCGGCGCAGGCCGAGCGTGCAGGTCCGCACGCGACCGACCTTCCGCGTGGCGACGAGCCCCGCCTGCTCCAAGATGCCGACATGCTTCTTCATCCCCGTGAGGGTCATGTGGAACGTCTCGGCAAGATCCGAGATCGAAGCGTCGGCACGCCCGAGCCGCTCCAGAACGCCGCGCCGGGTGGCGTCCGAGAGCGCGGCGAACGAGGCATCGAAGCGGGCCCGGCTATACTGAACCATTCGGTTCAGTATGTGACATATGGATCGGCGGCAGGCAAGGAAGGCCGAGCGCGCGGCTCGCCTCGCGGCCGCCTTCGTGCGTATCGAGACGGCGCGGCCTCGTCGGATCGGCGGCTCGCCGACCCGTGACGAGCCTTCTGGACTCGTTGCCGCGGCTTCCGCATGCTTGGGCGCGAATGGAAGGGACGCGGCACCATGTACAAATTCGGTGTTTTTCTCGACTACATCGGCGGGCCCGGCATCTTCGTGAGCGCCTTCCTGCTGTACGCCACGCGCAACGAGCCCGAAACGATATGGCCCGATGTCGCCCTCGGGGTGAGCATCGCCACGTTGCTGGCGCTCTTTTTCGGCTGGGCGCTCAAGAAGGCCGCCGTGGCAGAACCGCCCAAGAAGACGTGAGCCGCGCCTCCCGCCGCGGGATCCGAACTCGGCGTCGACGGACGGGCACCACGCCCGGACAGTTCGTTTCGGCGAGAATTACTGGGTCGTCCGCATGACGCGGGCCAATGATCGGTTTGGGCGGATGCAATTCCATCCCAACGTGCTTTAGGCTCCGCCGCATCGTCACAACCGCCGCCGCCGGCCGGCGCATCCCAGGGGCATTCGCCAGATGACCGACACCACGCTCGACGCCCGCGCGGCGCGCCGCGATACCGCGTTTCTCGGGCATCCCGCCGGACTCGGCTGGCTCGCGGCGGCGGAGTTCTGGGAGCGCTTCTCCTATTACGGCATGACCACGCTGCTGGTGCTCTACATGACCCACAGCCTGCTCCAGCCCGGCCATGTCGAGCACATCTGGGGCTTCGTGCCGTTCCGTCACCTGATCGAGAGCGTCACCGGCAAGCTGTCACCCCAGGCCCTCGCCTCGCAGGTCTACGGCCTCTATGCCGGCCTCGTCTATCTCACGCCCATCGCGGGCGGGCTGCTCGCCGACCAGGTGACGGGGCGGACCCGCGCGGTGGCGCTGGGCGCCGGCCTGATGGCGCTCGGCCATTTCCTCATGGCGTTCGATGCGAGCTTCCTGCTGGCCCTGCTCTGCCTGCTGCTCGGCGTCGGCTGCTTCAAGGGCAACATCGCCTCGCAGGTCGGCGACCTCTACCGCCAGGACGATCCGCGCCGCGCCGACGCGTTCCAGATATATCTCTTCGCGGTCCAGCTCGCGGTGATCTTCGCGCCGCTCGTCTGCGGCCGGCTGGCCGTGTGGTACGACTGGCATTGGGGCTTCGGCGCCGCGGGCGTCGGGATGCTCATCGGCCTCGTCATCTATCTCGCCGGCCGCCCGACGCTGCCCGAGGAGGAGCGGACGCGGCGCACCGCCGGCGCCGCGCCCAAGCCGGTGCACACCGTGACGCGGCGCGAATGGGCCGCGCTCGCCGTGCTCGTCGCGCTGCTGCCGGTGCTGGCGGTGGGGCAGGTCGGCAACGGCGAGATCTTCAACGCCTATCTCGTCTGGGGCGAGGCGAACTACCAGCTCGGCTTCTTCGGCATGACGATGCCGATCACCGACCTGCTCGCCTACGGCTCGATCATCAGTGCCGGAACGATCGCGAGCTCGGCCTATTTCTGGCGCTGGTGGGGCCGGCATTGGCGCGAGCCGGAGGAGATCAGCAAGATGACCATCGGCGTGGCGATCGGCGCGGCGGCGCCGCTGCTGCTGGTGGCCGCCTCGGCGCTGATCGCGGCGAGCAGGCAGAAAGCGGGACTCGGCTGGGCGGTGGCGTTCGAGATCGTGAACGATTTCGGCTTCGCCAACGTCTTTCCCGTCGGCCTGGCGCTCTATTCGCGTGCCGCGCCCCGGCACCTCGTCGGCGCGGTGATCGGCCTCTATTACCTGCACCTGTTCTTCGGCAATCTCCTGGTCGGCTGGCTCGGCGGCCTTCTGGAGAAGATGCCGGCGACGTCGTTCTGGCTGCTGCATGTCGGGCTGATGCTCGCCGCGGGCGCGATCCTGCTGCTGGTGCGGCTCGTGTTCGGCCGCCTGCTCGCGCCGGCCTATGCCGCGCCGGAGACGGCCTAATCCGCCTCGCCCTCGATCAGCTTGGCCATCGCCTTGAGATAGCCCGCGAAGGCGGCGCGTCCCGCCGGGGTGATCCGCGCCCGGGTCAGCGGCTTGCGCGCCAGGAAGCTCTTCTCGATCGCGATATAGCCCGCGTCCTCGAGCTTGCGCAGATGGATCGAGAGATTGCCCTGGGTCGCCTGCAGCGCCGATTTGAGCTCGGTGAAATCGGCGACCTCGGCATTGGCGAGATAGGCCATGATCCCCAGCCGCAGCCGGCCGTGGATGACATCGTCGATGCGGCCGATGTCGAAGGCGCTCATCGCGTCAGCGCCGCGACTGGCGCAGCATGAGCCAGCCCGGCAGCGCCATGCAGAGCCACAGGCCGGCACCGGCGAACAGGATGAACCAGCCCATCTGCGTGACGGTGAGCGCCATGGCGACGGCGCAGGCGAACCAGCCGGCCGCGACCGCCAGGTACCAGCCCCGCTTGCGCATCATATGGGCGAAGAGCCAGGCCGCGCCTTGCAGCACGAACACGCTGCACGGATAGATCAGCCAGGTCGTGGCGCTGCCCTCGCGCCAGGCGACCGCGCCGATCACCGCGACGAGCGCCAGGTTGGCGATCCCGACCACGGCGAAGACCGAAGCGATGGCCCGTCCGGCCGTGCCGTGCACCGCATCCTTGCGGCTGCGCAGGATGATCCAGGTCAGCACCGGCGCGAAGAGGACCGTAGGACCCAGCCCGATGGCGATCGCATAGGGCGGCGCGCCGGAGATCCAGCCCAGCGCCTGTCCCGCGTGCAGCAGCATCTGGCCGCCATAGATCAGGCCGGCGGCGAAATAGGCCTCGCCGAAGCTGCGCACTTGCCGCGCCTCGTCGTCGCCGACCACGGCGCGCAGGAAGGCGAGATCGTCGCGGGCGGATTGGGCATCGCTGTTCATTGCACAGGCTCCAGGGCGAGACGGGCCGCGCGCCTGCGCGGCGATTCGCGCCGTCCGTTGAGAATGGCGCCGATGACGCTGTAGCGCACCAGGACATGGTAGCTCGCGAACAGCAGCGGGAAGGTCACGCCCAGGATCGCCGCGAACTTGACCCACCAGGGCCAGGAGAGCTGCGCCACCGCCACCTGCAGCGCCATGACCAGTGGGACATGGACGAGATAGAGCCAGTAGGAGGCATCGGCGATATAGCGGCGCGCGGCGCTGTAGCCCGACCAGAACCGCATGGCGAGGCCGATGAAGGCGAAGGTCCAGGTCCAGGCGGAAGCGGCGAAGGCGGCGGCGTAGAGCGCGGTCGTCGCGTCCTGCGGCGCCGGATGAAGTTGCGGCGCGATGCCGGTGATGGCGAACTGCATCACGGTGAAGCCGAGCGCCAGCGCGAGGTTCAGCGGCCAGCGGCGGCGCCACACCTCCAGCAATCCCGTCTGGCGGTGCAGCAGCCAGCCGAACGCGAAGGCGGTGAAGAACGCGACCGCCGCGCCGGCATTGGGCAGCAGCGACGAGTCCGGCGTCATGATGCCGAACCACATCAGCCAGGGCGGCGTGAGAAACAGCACCGCCGCGGTCGGCGCCGCGAGCACGACGAAGCCCAACGGGTTGTCGACCAGCGTGCGCAGGACACGGTCGGCCGCAGCGCGCAGAACGCCGCGCCGGTCGACCGGCACGACCAGGCCGCGCAGCAGCAGCGTCGCCGCATAGAGCAGCAGCAGCACATAGAGGAACCACAGATGGGTCAGCGGAAAGGCGGGGAAGCCCGGATAGGCGGGCGGCTTCGGCAGCGGTCCGCCATGGGACATGACGCGCGCGCCCCAGATCGACACCGCGATGATCGCCGCGAACAGGATCGGCCAGCCGACCAGCAGAGGAATGCCGATGCGCTTCAGCCGGTCGAGCACGAAGCGCCGCGCGCCTTTCCTGTGGAAGCTCATATGCGCGAAGAAGCCGGCGATCAGGAAGAACGCCGTCATGCGGAAGATGTGCAGGACGTGGAAGGTCGCAGCCAGCGTCAGGCTGCGCTGATTGTCCATCACCATCCACAGACTGGCGCCCGGCGGCGTCGGCAGGAACGACAGCGTCGCGTGGAAGACGATGCCGAGCAGCAGCGCGAAGCCGCGCGCGGCATCGAGGGCATGCAGGCGTTCGGGGCTGGTGTCGGTCATGGCGATCTCCTTCGCGGTGCCGTGAGAGCAACCGCTCAGTACGCCAACAAGTTTTATTTGTAAACTAGTCTAATAGCGATATAGGTAGCGGACGGGCTTCGAAAATTTCTTTTTCCTATACTTGGCGGTCGGAAACCGAGGATTTCCGCGCGAAAATATATGTCGACCGCCCCTTGAACCGAGTCGGTCCAAATCCCATTTCGTCCATATCGCCACAACTTTAGATATAAATCTAAGCGTCGATTCTCGCTATCGGCGCATCATGCCGTCACCGGCGCGTCCGAACGGATCAGGCCTTCCGCCTTCATCTCACGCCAAAGCGCGGCCGGTATCGCGCGCGCCAGCAAGGCTGCATTACCATCGACTTCGTCGGCGCTCGCGGCGCCCGGGATGACGCTCGCCACCAGCGGGTGCGCGGCAACGAATTGCAGCGCCGCGGCCCGCAACTCGACGCCATGCGCGTCGCAAACGGCCGCGAGCCGCCGCACGCGCGCGGCGACCTCGGTCGGGATCGCGGCATAGTCGAAGGTCGCCTTGCCGGCGAGCACGCCGGAATTGTACGGCCCGCCGAGCACGATGCCGGCGCCGGCCCGGGCGCATTGCGGGAACAGCGTGTCGAGCGGCGCCTGCTCCAGCAGCGTATAGCGGCCGGCGAGCAGGAAGAGATCGGGATCGGCCAGTTCGAGCATGCGGGCGCAGGGCTGCCATTCGTTGACGCCGAGGCCGATGGCGGCGACCGCGCCGCCGGCGCGCAGATCGTCGAGCGCGCGCCAGCCGCCGCCGTCCATCAATTCGCGGATCCGCGCTTCGGAGCCTTCGCGACCGCCATGGCTGGGACCGTCGACGTCGTGGACGAACAGGATATCGACGCGGTCGAGGCCGAGCCGCTTCAGGCTCGCCTCGAAGGACCGCAGCACGCCGTCATGGGAGTAGTCGTAGATGTAGCGAAGCCGCGGCGTGCCGACATAGATGCCGCCGTTGGGCTCGCCGGGCTCCAGCAGGCGGCCGACCTTGGTCGACAGCAGGTAGTCGTCACGGCGATGGCGCGCGAGATTGCGCCCGACCCGCGTCTCCGACAGGCCGAGCCCGTAGAGCGGCGCGGTGTCGTAGTAGCGCAGGCCTGCATCCCAGGCGCGCCCCACCGTGGCGTCGCACTCCGCCTCGGAGAAGACGCGGCCAAGATTGCCGAAGGTCGCCGCGCCGAAGCCGAGCGTGGTGAACGGCAGCATCTTGCCGCGGCGGGTGACGAAATTGCGGGCGGCGGCGGCGGAAAACATCGCCGGGAGCATGCCGATGCGCAAAGGAACTGCAAGCGCAGGGCAGCCATGCGGCGGCGATAAACCGTCTGGATATCGTCGCCCGACAGCCCTATCTACGGACGCCCCGCCGGAGAGCATCGCCATGTTGAAGCTGAAAGACGAAACCCTGTTGCGCAGCGAGTCCTATCTGGACGGCGGCTGGACCGGCGCCGCCTCCGGCAAGCGCTTCGCGGTGACCGACAAGGCGACCGGGGACATCCTCGCACAAGTTGCAGATTGCGACGCCGCCGACGCGCGCAAGGCGATCGAAGCGGCGAACGCGGCCTGGCCTGCCTGGCGCAACAAGACGGCAAAGGAACGCGCCGGGCTGATGCGCAAATGGTTCGAACTGATCCTGGCCAACCAGGAAGACCTGGCCCGGCTGATGACCGCCGAACAGGGCAAGCCGCTGGCCGAGACCCGCGGCGAGGTCGCCTATGGCGCATCCTTCATCGAATGGTTCGCGGAAGAGGGCAAGCGCGTCTATGGCGACACGATCCCGACCTTCGCCCCCGGCAAGCGCATCATCGTGACCAAGGAGCCGGTCGGCGTGGTCGCGGCGGTGACGCCGTGGAACTTCCCCAATGCGATGATCACGCGCAAGGCCGCGCCGGCGCTGGCCGCGGGCTGCACCTTCATCATCAAGCCGCCGGCCGAGACGCCGCTCTCGGCGCTCGCGCTGGCGGAGCTGGCGCACCGCGCCGGCATTCCGAAGGGGGTATTCAACGTGCTCACCTCCGACCAGGCGCCGGAGGTCGGCAAGGAGCTGACCACCAGCCCGCTGGTCCGCAAATTCTCCTTCACCGGCTCGACCGAGATCGGCAAGCTGCTGATGGCGCAATGCGCCTCGACCATCAAGAAGGTATCGCTGGAGCTCGGCGGCAATGCGCCGTTCATCGTGTTCGACGACGCCGATCTGGACGCCGCGGTCGACGGCGCGATGGTCTCCAAATACCGCAACATGGGGCAGACCTGCGTCTGCGCCAATCGCATCCTTGTGCAAGACAAAGTGCATGACGCGTTCGCGGCCAAGCTGAAGGCGCGCGTCGCGGCGCTGAAGGTCGGAAACGGCTTCGACGACGGCGTGATGCAGGGACCGCTGATCAACCTGGAGGCGATCGAGAAGGTCGAGCGCCTGCTCGGCCAGGCCACGGCGAAGGGCGCGACGGTGATCCAGGGCGGCCATCGCCATGCGCTGGGCGGCACCTTCTTCGAGCCGACCATCGTCACCGGCGCCCGGCCCGACATGGATATCGCGCGCGAGGAGATTTTCGGACCCGTCGCCACGCTGTTCCGCTTCCACGACGAAGCCGAGGCGATCCGGATCGCCAACGACACCGAATTCGGCCTGGCGGCCTATTTCTATGCCCGCGACGTGGGCCGGGTGATGCGCGTTGCCGAGGCGCTGGAATACGGCATCATCGGGATCAACGAGGGCATCATCTCGACCGAGGTCGCGCCGTTCGGCGGCATGAAGCAGTCCGGCACCGGCCGCGAAGGCAGCAAATACGGGATCGAAGACTATCTCGAGATCAAGTACATGCTGCTGGGCGGACTTGGCGCCTAGTCGGGCGGCCGTCATGGTGTGTCGCCTTTTCGAGGATGGTTCCGTATGAGTGCGCGCGAGGCCGAAGCGGTCCGGCTGCATCCGGACGACAATGTCGTCGTCGCGCCGGCCCGCATCGCCAAGGGCGACCGGGTCGCGCGCGAAGATGTCGTCGCGATCGACTCGATTCCGATGGGCCACAAGATCGCGACGCATGCGATCGCGGCCGGCACGCTGGTGCGCAAATACGGCCAGGTGATCGGCGTCGCGACGGCGGACATCGCGCCCGGCGCGCATGTCCATGTCCACAACATCGCGATGTCGGAGGAACGCAGCGCCGCCGCACCGCAGGGCAATGCCTGGGCGCGCACCGAGCCGGCCCGGACGTTCCAGGGCTATCGCCGCAAGGACGGCCGCGCCGGCGTGCGCAATTATGTCGGGGTGCTGACCAGCGTGAACTGCTCGGCCACGGTGGCGCGCCACATCGCGGAGGCGGCGGAGCGCAGCGGATTGCTCGACGCGTTCCCGAACGTCGACGGCATCGTGCCGATCACCCATACGAGCGGCTGCGGCATGGCGGGCAGCGGCGAAGCCTATGACATCCTGCGCCGCACCTTGTGGGGCACGGCCGCCAATCCGAATTTCGGCGCGATCATGCTGGTCGGATTGGGCTGCGAAGTGCTGCAGATCGACCGCCTGAAGGAACAGCATTTCGGCGACGGCCGCGATTTCCACGCCTACACGATCCAGGATGTCGGCGGTACGAAGCGCGCCATCGAGGAAGGTCTGGAGCGGCTGCGGGCGATCCTGCCGGAGCTCAACCGGCAGGAACGGACGGCGATCCCGGCCAGCGAACTGGTGCTGGGCCTGCAATGCGGCGGCTCCGATGCCTGGTCGGGCGTGACCTCGAACCCGGCGCTGGGCAACGCCTCGGACCGGCTGGTGGCGCTGGGCGGCACCGTGATCCTGTCGGAGACGCCGGAGATCTATGGCGCCGAGCACCTGCTGCACGCCCGCGCCGTGTCGCCGGAGGTGTCGGCGCGGCTGGACGCGCGGATGGCGTGGTGGGAGCACTACACCCGCATCCACGGCGCGGAGATGAACAACAATCCCTCGCCCGGCAACAAGGCCGGCGGGCTGACCACGATCCTCGAGAAATCGCTGGGCGCGGTGGCGAAGTCGGGGACCTCGCCGCTCACCGACGTGATCGGCTATGCCGAGCCGCTGCGCACCCGCGGCCTGGTGTTCATGGACTCGCCGGGCTTCGATCCCTGCAGCGCGACCGGCCAGGTGGCGTCCGGCGCGACGATGATCGCCTTCACCACCGGCCGCGGTTCGGCCTATGGCTGCAAGCCCTCGCCCTCGATCAAGCTCGCCTCGAACAGCGCGATCTACGAGAAGATGAAGGACGACATCGACATCGATTGCGGCACGATCGCGAGCGGCGCGGCGAGCATCGAACAGAAGGGCGGCGAGATCCTCGACAACCTGCTCGCCGTCGCCTCGGGCCGGCAGAGCAAGAGCGAAGCCCTCGGCTATGGCGGCGTCGAATTCGTGCCCTGGCAGATCGGCGCGGTGATGTGAGCGCTTGCGCTCGTTGTCGAAGCGCCACTTCAAAAATGTCGTCATGGCCGGGCTTGTCCCGGCCATGACGGCTGTTGTCGTTATGAACGCGCTTGCAACACCGCCGCGCCGACCAGCTCCTGCAAGGCACCCGATCTCGGATAAGGCGTACCCGTATATTGCCGAAAGCCTTCCGCATACTCCACGCCAAACGCCTTGCCGCGCTTGGCCATGAATCGCTCCATCGCCTGGGTGAAGTCGCTCACCCCATGCTGCTTGCTCACCCAGCGGTGCTGGCTGGCATGGCATTCGAGCATGGCGCGCTTGACCGCCCGGTGCGCCGTGACGTCCACCGCGAAATCGGCGGCGACCGTATGGCCGTCGCGGTCACGGCCCTCGATCGGGTCCATGAAGTAGAGGTGCGGGATGTGGACCAGCGCCTCGGACGGGCCGGTCTTGTAGTTCACGACGGTGGAGGCGAAGCAGGCATCGCGCACCAGCACGCTGGTCGCTTCGTGGTCGGGGTGATAGTCGGCGGGCGAGGCGGTGATCACGATCTGCGGCTGCACGCTGCGGATCAGCTCCGTCGTGCGCCGCCGCGTCGCGTCGTCGTTGAACACCGCCAAGTCGGGCACCCCGGCGCAGCGATACTCGGCGCCGATCATCTTTGCGGATTCCGCGGCTTCCGCCTGGCGGATGCGCGCGGTCTCTTCCAGCGAATATTCCGTCGAGCCGCAATCGCCCGCGGTCATGGTGGCGAGGGTGATGCGATGGCCGTTCGCCGCCAGCAAAGCCAGCGTACCGGCGCCCAGCGTCTCGATGTCGTCCGGATGGGCATGGAAGGCGAGGATATGCGTCATGCGCCGATCCTATCCAGGATGGCCCGCGCCGCAAACGCGCCGGTGGAGAAACACGCTTGCAGCAGATAGCCGCCGGTCGGCGCCTCCCAGTCCAGCATTTCGCCCACGACATGGATCCCCGGATGCGCCTTCAGCATCAGACCATCATCCACCGCATCGAACGTCACGCCGCCCGCCGTCGAGATCGCGCGCGCCAGCGGCTGCGCGGCGGTCAGCGTCAGCGGCACCGCCTTGATCCGCGCGCCTGGGCCGCCCGCGCGCAGCAGCGCGATCTCCAGCGGCGAGAGGTTCACCGCCTTGCGCAGGAAGGTCGAGAGGCTCGCTCTGCCGCGCGGCCGCGCCAGCCGGGCGGCGATCTGGTCTTCGCTTTGATCCGGCCGAAGATCGATCTCGATCCGCGCCGGCAATCCCTCGCGCAACGCCGACGACAGCGCATAGATCGCGCCGCCTTCGAGTCCGTAAGAGGTCACCATCGCCTCGCCACGCACCGAACGGCCGCCAAAGCGCAGCGCGATATTCTTGAGCGGCTGGCCGGCGAAACGCTCGCGGAAATACGGCGTCCACGCCACGTCGAATCCACCATTGGCCGGGCGCAACGGCGCCACCGGAACGTCCATATGCGAAACCCATGCCCCATCGGAGCCAAGCCGCGGCCAGCTCGCCCCGCCCATCGCCAGCACGGTGACGTCCGCGCTGCCGTCGCCGAAGCCGGCCCATTCATGCCGCATGCGAAACCGCACGCCCTGCTCTTCCAGGCGCTTCAGCCAGGCGCGCAGCAGCGGCGAAGCCTTCATCGCCTTGGGAAAGACCCGCCCGCTGGAGCCCACAAAGGTTTCCTGCCCCAGGCCATTCGCCCAGGCGATCAGGGCAGCGGGCGGAAACGCTTCCAGCATCGGGCGCAGCTTCACCGCGGCGGTGCCATAGCGCGTCAGGAATATCTCGAAGTCCTCCGAATGGGTCAAATTGAGCCCACCCCGCCCCGCCATCAGGAACTTGCGGCCCGGCGACGGCATGCGATCATGGACCGTCACGGCCATGCCGCCGGCGCTCAGCACCTCGGCGGCCATCAGGCCCGCGGGGCCGGCTCCGATGATGGCGGCGGTTTTCATGGGGTCTATATCGATGGGCGCGATCCGCGACGCAAGCCCGGCACCCGCCATCCTTCGAGGCTCGCTGCGCTCGCACCTCAGGATGACGTCTGTGCATTCTCGTCATGCTGAGGTGCTCCGCGCAGCGGAGCCTCGAAGCACGCACTAGCCTTCAACCTGCTCGTCGAATGGTCTAAAGCTCCGCCATGCTCCGCCTGTCCGAAATCAAGCTGCCGCTCGACCATGGGCCGGACGCGCTCAAAGCCGCGATCCTCGCCAAGCTTCGCGTACCGGCAAAGGACCTGAAAAGCTTCACCGTGTTCAAGCGCGGCGTCGATGCGCGCAAGAAATCGGCGATCCTCTACGCCTATACCGTCGATGTGGAGGTCGCCGACGAAACGGCCGTCCTCAAGCGCCTGGCGCGCGATCCGCACGTCGTGCCGACGCCCGACCTCGCCTACAAATTCGTCGCGCACGCGCCGGCGGCGCCGTTCAAGCGTCCCGTCGTGATCGGCGCAGGCCCTTGCGGGCTGTTCGCGGCGCTGATCCTGGCGCAATCGGGCTTCCGTCCCATCGTGCTGGAGCGCGGCAAGGCGGTGCGCGAGCGCACCAAGGACACCTGGGGCCTGTGGCGGCGCTCGGTGCTCGATCCGGAGTCCAACGTCCAGTTCGGGGAGGGCGGCGCCGGCACCTTCTCCGACGGCAAGCTCTACAGCCAGATCAAGGACCCGCGCCATCTGGGCCGCAAGGTGCTGACCGAGTTCGTCAAGGCCGGCGCGCCCGAGGAGATCCTCACCGAGGCGCATCCCCATATCGGCACCTTCCGGCTGGTGACGATGGTGGAGTCGCTGCGCGCGACCATCGAGAGCCTCGGCGGCGAATACCGCTTCCGCCACCGCGTCACCGATCTCGACATCGATGCGGACCGGCAGGTGCGCGGCGTGGTGCTGGCGGACGGTTCGAGCATCGAGACCGATCACGTCGTGCTCGCCGTCGGGCACAGCGCCCGCGACGTGTTCGCGATGCTGGTCGCGCGGAGCGTCGACCTCGAGGCCAAGCCGTTCTCCATCGGATTTCGCATCGAGCATCCGCAATCGCTGATCGACAAGGCGCGCTATGGCCGCTCGATCAAGGAACTGGGAGCCGCCGAATACCGCCTGGTGCATCACGCCGCCAATGGCCGCTCGGTCTACAGCTTCTGCATGTGCCCCGGCGGCACGGTGGTGGCGGCGACCAGCGAGGAAGGCCGCGTCGCGACCAACGGGATGAGCCAGTATTCACGCAACGAGCGCAACGCCAATTCCGGAATCGTCGTGGGCATCACGCCGGCGGACTACCCCGAGCACGTGCTGGCGGGCGTCGACCTGCAGCGCCGCTGGGAGAGCAAGGCGTTCGAGGCCGGGGGCAGCACCTACAACGCACCGGCGCAGCGCGTCGGCGATTTCCTCGCGGGGCGCGCGTCGACCGCCATGGGCACAGTGACACCGTCCTATCGCCCCGGTGTGCAGTGGACCGATCTCTCCGATTGCCTGCCGGACTATGCCGTCGCGGCGATCCGCGAGGCGTTGCCGGCGTTCGGGCGGCAGATCCCGGGCTTTGCGATGGAGGACGCGGTGCTGACCGGCGTGGAGACCCGCACCTCGTCGCCGATCCGCGTCCGACGCGACGCCGATTTCCGGAGCCTCAACACCAAGGGCCTCTATCCGGCCGGAGAAGGCGCGGGCTTCGCCGGCGGCATCCTCTCGGCAGGCGTCGACGGCATCAAAGTGGCCGAGGCCGTGGCGAAGAGCATCGCCGGCTGATCAGGCGACCACTGCGACCAATGCCGGACCGCCGTCATAGTCCTCGATGAACAACAGCACACGATAGCCCGGCACCAGGACCGGCCGGCCGGCGGCGTCGCGCAGCAGGCGTCCGTCGCCGTCGGTGCGGCGTTGCGCGGCGTCGTAGGCAAAGACCGGCACCATGCCATGCTCGCTCGCCTGGAAGCGCTCGAACAGCTCCGCCGCCTTCTCGGGCGGCAGGCGCACGCAGCCCCCCGAAGCGCGGCTGCCGAGCTCGGCGGTGTGGGTCGTCGCCGAATGCAATGCGACGCCGGTCTGGCGGCCGCGGATCACCGCATCGAGAAACATCGCATAGGGCATCGCCGCGCCGTGCCAGGTGTGGGAATAGTGGATGCGCTCGAAGCGGTCGGGATCGAGTTCGAACAGGCCGGCCGGCGTGGCAGTGAAGTACTTCTCATGCCGCTCGCGCCCAGTGGAGACGGGAAAGCTCTGCTCGAAGGCCAGGCCGTTCGCCGCGTCCTTGTGGAAGATATACATGTGCTGCGCCAGTGCGCCGGAGGCCGCCTTGCTGACATAGAGATAGACGTCGAAATAGGGATAGAGACCGGCCGGGATCTTGGCGCGCAACCGGTCTGCCGCATCGGCCTGCTGCGCCGTCGCGGGATCGGGGACGACGACGGGCTGCGGCTGCTTCTGGGGTGCGGCCGGCTGGGTACCGTCCATGGCGAAGCCGAGCGCCGCATTCGAAGCGATCCGCACCGCGTGGACCGCGATGTCGGGGCGAAAGGTCACACGGACGGCGGAAAAAAACGGCGCTGCAGCGATAACACCCATCGCGGCGATGCCAATCGCAGCCACGCCGGCCAGTTCCCTCAAACGCAACATGCGATCCCCACCGCTCTTTGGCCAAGCCTAACAGGATAAACCGGTCGAGTCCCGATGCGCGTTCTGCTGGATCCCCTCGAAGATCCCGCCGAGCGTCCTCACGACTGGATCTGCTTGTCCTTCGGCACCCGGCCCTGCGCCGCGGCGATCGCGTCATAGGTCTCGCGGATCACCCGGCCGGCGATGGGATCGTGCGGGATCGCTTTCCAATAGGCCGAGAGCTTCGGCAATGCGCTTTCCGGGCTCGGGCGGCCGAACAGCTTCGGCGCCCATTCAAAGGCCAGCAGGAGCTGCGGCGCCAGCGCGCCATCGGCCTGGGTCAGGGAATTGCCCACCGCATAGCCGTCGCCGCCGACGTAGTGCTCGATATAGTCCAGCGACTTTTTCACCTCGGCCAGCGCATGGTCGATCTTTGCGAGATCCCATCTCTTGCGCGGCAGGCCGGCAGCGGTGAACAGCGGCACCATCGCCATCACCAGATAGAAATCGCAGAGCCGCGCGATCAGGCGGACCTGGGCTCGCGCCCAGGGATCGGCCGGCCGCAGCGTCGGCGCCGGATAGGCGTCCTCGAGATATTCGCAGATGACCTCGGACTCCGGCAGCGTGCGGCCGTCGTCCAGTTCCAGCGTCGGTACGCGGCCGAGTGGATTGATCTCGAGATACCCGCCCTTGCCGCTGCCGTCATGGATGCCGGACGGCTCGACGAAGGGGATGTCGAGGCCCTTGGCGTAGAGCACCAGCCGCACCCGGGTCGGGAAGGGCGAGAGATAGGTCTGATGCAGTTTCATCGCTCACAACCCCAGCACGAGACGGGCGACGATATCACGCTGGATCTCGTTCGACCCGCCATAGATCGAAGCGGCCCGGTTGTTGAGATAGCGCGCCATCGCCAGCAGGCCCTCCGGCGGTCCGACGGGCACGGTGTTCGAGCCCGGAAGACGCGCCTCGGGCTGGTCCACGGCGGCGTAGACGCCGACCGCTTCGACCGCGAGCGCGTCGAGGCGCTGCATCGCCTCGGTGCCCTGCATCTTGAGCATCGAGGAGGCCGGACCGGGATTCTTGCCGGCGCTGAGCGCGCTCATCACGCGATGCTCGGTCATCGCGATGGCTTCCACTGCGATGGCGGCGGCGGCCAGGCGCGCGGCGAAGGATTCGTCGTCGATCAGCCGTGTGCCGTCGTCGCCGATCTCGATCGCCGCCAGGTCGCGGATGCGGCCGAGCGCGATCTTCAGGCCGGCGCCCGAACCGCCGCCGCGCTCGAACTCCAGGAGATATTTCGCGACCGTCCAGCCGTCATTCTCTTCCCCGAGCCGGCCGGATTTCGGCACGCGGACGTCGTCGAAGAAGACCTGGTTCACCTCATGCTCGCCGGCCAGGGTGATGATCGGCTTCACCGTGATGCCCGGCGCCGCCATGTCGAGCAGCAGGAAGGTGATGCCCGCCTGCGCCTTGCCGTCCGACCTGGTGCGCACGAGGCAGAACATGCGGTTCGCCCAATGGGCATGCGTCGTCCAGATCTTCGAGCCGTTGAGGACGTAGTCATCGCCGTCGCTCACCGCCTTCAGCTGCAGCGAAGCGAGGTCGGAGCCCGAGCCCGGCTCGGAATAGCCCTGGCACCAATAGTCCTCGCCGGACAGGATGCGCGGCAGATAGTGGGCTTTTTGCGTCTCGGTGCCGTAGCGCATGATGCAGGGTCCGACCATGCGAAGCCCCATCGGCGCCAGGGCCGGCGCGCCCGCACGCGCGCATTCGGCAGCGAAGATATGGCGCTGCATGTCGCTCCAGCCGGTGCCGCCGAATTGGCGGGGCCAGCTCGGCGCCGCCCAGCCCTTGGCGTGCAGGATCTTCTGCCAGGCGAGGCTGTAGCGCTTGTCCATGAAGACCGAGGTCGCGCGGCGGCCGGCCTCGCACAGCTCAGGCGTCAGCGCGGCATCGAGAAACGCGCGCACTTCGTCGCGAAAGCAGATTTCCTCAGTGGAAAGATCGAGATTCATGGATACCAGCGTGTTCCGGGCTCACGCGGCGATCAAGCCGCAATGCAAGCCTTCCTCAAGTGGAGCGCGGAAATTTTCGCTTGATTGCCTGCACTTCATTTTCGAGCGCGCCGAGGAATCGCGAACGGTCCTGCTTGGTGAAGCCGGCGTTGAAGGTCTGGCCGCCGGGCGTCGCTTCGCGCAGATGGCGGTGCAGGTCGCGCATGCCGAGCGCCACGCCGATGCTCGCCTCGGTGAAGGGCTTGCCGGTCGGTCCCAGCACGCGTGCGCCCTTGCCCAGCGCGCGCGACGCCAGCGGGATGTCCGCCGTGATCACGACATCACCCTCGCCGGCATTCTCGACGATCCAGTCGTCGGCGGCGTCGGCCCCCGCCGCGACGGTGACGTGCTGCACCAGCGGGTTGCGGCTGGGCCGCAGACCGCCATTGCTGACGATGACGACCGGCAGGGCGTGCCGCTCGGCCACCCGCTCGACCTCCGCCTTCACCGGGCAGGCGTCGCCGTCGACATAGATCTCAAGCACGATTTTGTCTCACCGCCGCGCTGCTTCTATAAGGGAGCGGCGACAGGGAGAATAGCGTGGCGCTGGCCCCGGAAGACATGGACTTCATCTCGAATTTCTCGACGCTGTGGGCGGTGTTCCTCGGCGCCGTCCTGGCGACGCTGGGCGGCTTCGTGGCGACGCAGCTCGAATGGTATCTCGAGAAGCGCCGGCGCGAGCGCAATGCGGCGCTGTTCTTCGGCGAAGTGATGTCGACGCTCAACATCCTGCTCGGCTACGCCGAGAACGCGACGAAGATCGGCGATCCCTTTGGGCCGATCACGCTGCGCCTGTTCCGCTCGGCGATCGGCGAGATCGAGATCTACAACCGCAACCGCGAGACACTCTACGACCTCAGCCATGCCGACCTGCGGGCGCGGATCCATACGCTCATCCTGCGCCTCAACATGTCGGTCGACGGCATCTTCGATACCACGAACACGATTGCGGGGATCGAGACGCAGCTCGAATCGGAAAGCCTCACCGCCACCGAACGCGACAGGCTCGAGAAACGGATCGCCGCGCTCGCCGAGAGTCGCAAGGGAGCGTGCGAATACGTGCTGGAGAATGCCGCACTGCTCAAGGGCGTGGTCAAGGAGCTCGAACCGATCGCGCGTTTCTCCTTCGACGACATGGCCAAGGCGGTGCACAATGCCTAAGCCGATTTGGGTTGCGGCGCTCTGCATGCTGTCGCTCGCCGGCTGCGAGTCGCGCGGCGACCTCACCTCGGACGCGTTCGAGCCGGGCAATGTCCCGCAATCGCGGTTCGTGCTCGACAACGCCGACTGCACCGTGAAGGCGGACAATCGGCGCGACTATCAATTGCCGGGGATCACCGAGCCTCAGACCGCGCGGCACGAAATCTATAATCGTGCCTATACGGCCTGCATGGCGGCAGACGGGTATGTCCGGCGCGACTGGTCGCCGGACATACCCGTGCCCTATTCGGTGGACCTCCGGCCCTAAGCGGCCCGGCGGCTGCCGCGCGGCTGGAAGCGGCGCTTGGGGCGCTTGTAGCTGTTCTCCGGCGGCTTCTTGTGGCCGAAGGAACGCGGCATCTCGTTGACGCTCCCGGCGGCGGCCAGTGCGTCGGGCGCCAGGCCGTGCTCGACGACCGGAAGCTGGCGCTTCACCAGCCGCTCGATGTCGCGCAGCTGGCTGCGCTCGGCCGGATCGCAGAACGAGATCGCGATGCCCTCCGAGCCGGCGCGCGCGGTGCGGCCGATGCGGTGGACATAGCTTTCAGGCTCGTTGGGCAGCTCGAAATTGATGACATGCGTGATGTTGTCGACATCGACGCCGCGGGCCGCGATGTCGGTGGCGACGAGGACGCGCACCTGCCCGGACTTGAAGCCGTCGAGCGCGCGCTGGCGGGCGTTCTGCGACTTGTTGCCGTGGATGGCATCGGTCGCGAAGCCCTGTTTCTCCAGATGCTCGCTGACCCGGTTGGCGATGTGCTTGGTCCGCGTGAAGACGATGACGCGCTTGAAGGCGTCGTCGCGCAGCAGATGGCTGAGCAGCGTGCGCTTGTCCTTCTGGGCGATATGGATCACGCGCTGTTCGATGCGATCGGCGGTGACGGTCGGCGGCGAGACTTCGACGCGCTCGGGCTGGCGCAGCATATCGCCGATCAGCTGGACGACTTCGCCCGGCATGGTGGCGGAGAACAGCATCGACTGGCGGTCCTTGGGCAGCATCCCGACGATGCGGCGGACATCCTTGATGAAGCCCATGTCGAGCATCCGGTCGGCCTCGTCGACGATGAGGACCTGAGCGCGGTCGAGACGGATGTGGTTCTGCTTGACGAGGTCGAGCAGGCGGCCCGGCGTGGCGACGAGGATGTCGACGCCGCCCCGCATGGCATTGACCTGGGCGTTCTGGCTGACGCCGCCCAGGATCACGGCCTGGCGCAGGCCCAGATGGCGGCCATAGGTCTTCAGGCTCTGGTCGATCTGGACCGCGAGCTCGCGGGTCGGTGCGAGGATCAGGGCGCGGGTGCCTTTCGGCTCGGGCCGGGTGCGATTCTCGCTCAGGCGCTGGAGCAGCGGCAAGCCGAACGCGGCGGTCTTGCCGGTGCCGGTCTGGGCAATGCCGAGCAGGTCGCGGCCGGCCAGCAGCGCGGGGATCGCGCGGGTCTGGATCGGGGTCGGATGGGTGTAGTTCTCCTCGTTCAGGGCGCGCAGGAGCGGCTCGGAAAGGCCGAGGGATTCGAAAGTCGTGTTCAAACAATGTTCCTTAACCGCATGAACGTGCGGGATGCACGCGCTGATAACGGCTTGTTGCCGCCTTCCACGCACATCTGGAGCGAACGGGAGATTTACTGAGGCTTGCGGTGAGAGCGTGCCATGCACGCCGCGTGCGACCGTCAAGCGATGGCGGCTATATCGTCGGTGCGAGTCTCAATGTCAAGTCACGGCACCGGAGGACGGAACTTGCTCGATCTTTCGGACCATCGCTTCGCGCCGATTGTGCCGGGCAGCATCACGACGCCGGTGCAGATTGTCTGGGGCTGCTACGATCCTTATGCCCTCCCCGTCCTGGCGGAGGCCAGCAAGGCGCTCTGCGCCGACGCCGGGCCGACCTTCTTCCCGAAGCGGCGCCTTGGGTCGCGCAAGATGAACGGGACGCGTCGACGTGATCCTGCTCGACGTCTTCAAATAGCCAAAAGCGCAATAATCCCCGGGACTTCCAAGTATTCATCAGATGATCAGGAAGGAACGATCCGGCCTCGCGGATCGGCGCAAGGCGGCCACGCAGACGGGCCTTCCGAACGACATTATCCATTCATGCCGCAGCATGTTGGCGGCACCCTGTTGCGGATTCACCGTAGTTTTGCGCATGATGGGCGGAACACGACCGTCCGTCGCCGGACGAGCGGACGTGGTTACTGGGCGATCCGGCAGGGCATGGCATTCGGCGGCATCATGGCGAACTACGATAACGGCTCGCGCGGCGGTCTTGCGCAGGCATCGGTCAAAGGCACAGTCAAGTGGTTCAATGGAACCAAAGGCTACGGCTTCATCACTCTAGAGAATGGCGGCGACGCCTTCTGTCACGCATCGGCGCTGCAGGCAGCAGGCCATGCGGAGGTCCCCCAGGGAGCGACGATCGTCTGCGACCTGCAGGATTCTCCGCGCGGCCTTCAGGTCGTTGCGGTGCACAGCGTCGATCTCAGCACCGCTGACTCGGGCGGTGGCGGTGGCGGACCGCGCGGTCCCCGTCGCGACTTCGGGGACAGCGGCGGTGGCCGGCGCGGCGGTGGCGGACGCTTCGGCGGCGGCGACCAGTTCGGTGGCGGCGATCGCTTCGGTGGTGGCGACCGGTTCGGTGGCGGAGACCGTTTCGGCGGCGGGGATCGCTTCGGTGGCGGCGACCGGTTCGGTGGCGGCGGCGGTGGCGGTGGACGCTTCGGCGGTGGCCGCGAGCGCGATGCCGGGCCTTCGGGTCCCATGGTCGAAGGCAAGGTCAAGTTCTTCAACGACCAGAAGGGCTTCGGCTTTGTGATGCCGGACAGCGGCAGCGGCGACGTCTACATCCATGCCAGCGCGCTCCGGCGCTCCGGCGTGCAGGTCCTGGAACCGGAACAGCGTATTCGCTATTCCACCCGCCAGGGCCAAAAGGGTGTCGAAGTCGACCGCGTCGAGGTCATCTAAGCGCCTGTTTTCTTTTGCGCTTCTACTAGTTGGCGAGCCTTGCGGCCCGCGCAACGCGGTATCGCATGGTAAATTGACAGCGCCTGCTTGAATTGCGCACCCGCGAACATATATAGCGTCGATCTATATCGGACCTATATAGATCGAGGGGCTTGGGGCCATGGATGTCCGCACGATCTGCTTGGGGATTCTGACCCGGTGCGACGCCACAGGCTATGAAATCAAGAAGTTGTTCGAGGACGACGGCTACGAGCATTTCGTCGAAGCCAGCTTCGGATCGATCTATCCCGCGCTGAACCGTCTGACCGATGAAGGCTATGTCTCCGTCCGCTCCGAAGCGCAGGAGAAGCGACCGGACCGCAAGGTCTATTCCATCACACCGGCCGGGCGCTCGGCCTTCATCGCTTCACTGCTCAAGCCGCTGCCGGAAGACCGTCACCGCTCGCCCTTCGTGTTCGCCATGCTGTTCGCCGACATGCTGCCGGCGAGCCGCGTGACGGGCATGCTGGACGGCTATATCGCGCAAATCGAGCAGAAGCTCGCGCATCTGAAAGCCCATGATTGCGCATCCCAGTCGAGCGGCGAGCGCTTCGTCGCCGGCTATGGACGCACGGTCTATGAGGCGATCCTGGAATTCCTCCGCGGCCATCGGGCGGAGATCGAAAAAGAACAACTGGCCCAAGCGGCCGAATAGCTGGAGCGGGAACGCCTATGTTCAGGCAAATCGGAGAGACGATCGGACGCCTGTACGATGCCGTCATGCCCGGCTTCTGGCTGCGCATGAAGCCGGCCTATCAGTGGGCCGCCGGCATCGCAATCGTCGTCGTCCTGTGGATCGCGAGCGGCCAGCTGACCGGGCGCGCGGCGCCGCACGACGAGAAGGTGGCCGATGCGTCGAAGGCCGTCACGATGGTTCGGGTCGCGACCCTTACCGCTTCCTCGCGCGATGCGACCATCACGGTGCGCGGCCGGACCCAGGCCAAGAACGCGGTCGACGTCCGGGCCGAGGTCGAAGGCGTGGTGCAGGCCATCCATTTCGACAAGGGCCAGCGGGTGCGCGCCGGCGACACGCTGTGCGAGATCAAGCTCAACGACCGCGGCGCCAAGGTACAGCAGGCCTCGGCGATGGTGGCGCAGACCCTGAAGGAGCTGCAGGTCGCGCAGGATCTCTACAAGGAGGGCTTCCGCTCCAAGACCCAGCTGGCACAGGCCGAAGCGGCCTATGCGCAGGCCCAGGCCGGACTTTCGACCATGCAGATCGCGCTCGGCAACACCCGCATCAAGGCGCCCTTCGCCGGCTTCGTGGACGACCGCTATGTCAATGTCGGCGATTACATGCGCCCAGGCGACAAGTGCGAGATGGTCGTTGCACCCGAGCCCTTCCTCGCGGTCGGCACCGTGTCGGAGCAGGACGTCGGCCAGATCAGCCTCGGCGACGTCGCGACCGTCAACCTCGTGTCGGGCGAAGCGGTGCGCGGCAAGGTGAGCTTCGTGGCCGACCGCGCCGACCAGATGACGCGCGCCTTCCGCATCGAAGTCGAGCTTCCCAATCCGGACGCCAAGCTGCGCGACGGGGTGAGCGCCGACATCCATATCGCGGTGAAGCGGCTGAAGGCCCAGCACATCTCGCCCGGTATCCTGGTGCTCGACGATTCGGGCCAGGTCGGCGTGCGCGTCGTGGAAGACCGGATCGTGCGCTTCATCCCGGTCTCCGTGCTGTCGGATGACCCGACCGGCGCCTGGGTGACCGGCCTGCCGGACCGCGTCACCGTCATCATCGTGGGCCAGGAATTCGTGAGCAACGGCCAGAAGGTCGACGCGGTGCCCGAGAAGAGCGGAAAATCGTCATGACCCGGATCGTCGAGTGGTCGGTCAACAACACGCGGCTGGTCATCGCGCTGATCGCGGTGGTGATCATCGCGGGCGTGGTCGCCTTCATCAAGATTCCCAAGGAAGCGCAGCCGGACATCCCGATCCCGATCCTGGTGGTCCAGGTGACCTATCCGGGCATCAGCCCCGAAGACAGCGAGCGATTGCTGGTCAAGCCGCTCGAGACCGCGCTGCGCTCGGTCGAGGGGATCAAGACGATGACCGCGCGCGCCTATAGCGGTGTCGCGGTCGTGATCCTCGAATTCGACGTGAACTTCAACAAGCAGAAGGCGCTGGCCGACGTCCGGGCGCAGGTCGACCAGGCGCGCTCCCTGCTGCCGCAGGAGGCCGACCCGCCGTCGGTGCAGGAGGTCAACACCGCGCTGCAGCCGGTGATTTCCGTGGCGCTGTCCGGCGAAGTGCCGGACCGCACCCTGCTCAAGCTGGCGCGCGACCTGAAGGACGAGATCCGCCTCATTCCCAGCGTGCTGGACGTCAACATCAACGGCGAGCGCAAGGAACAGCTCGAGATCGTCATCGATCCGGCGAAGCTCGAAAGCTACGGCATCTCGCAGGCGGAGATGTTCGCCGCGGTCTCCAACAACAACCGGCTGATCGCCGCCGGCCTGATCGACACCGGGCATGGCAGCTTCGCGGTCAAGGTGCCCGGCGTGATCGCCAACGCTTCGGACCTGCTCAACCTGCCGATCCGCGCCACGGCGAACTCGACCGTCACGCTGGGCAGCGTCGCCGAGGTGCGCCGCACCTTCTACGATCCCACGACCTATGCGCGGGTCAACAACCAGCCGACCATCTCGCTCGACATCTCCAAGCGCATCGGCTCGAACATCATCGCCAACAACCTGGCGGTGCGCGACATCGTCGACCGGGCGGAGAAGACCTGGCCGCCCGGCGTGCACGTCACCTATCTGTACGATTTCTCGACCCAGATCCGCGACATGCTGGGGTCGCTGTCGGACTCGATCATCCTCGCCATCGTGCTGGTGATGATCATCGTCGTCGCCGCGCTCGGCCTGCGCGCAGGACTGCTCGTGGGCGTCGCGATCCCGACCTCGTTCCTGATGGCCTTCATGGTGCTCAACGGCATCGGCATGTCGCTGAACGAGATGATCATGTTCGGCATGCTGCTCGCGGTCGGCATCCTGGTCGACGGCGCGATCATCGTGGTCGAATACGCCGACCGGAAGATGACCGAAGGGCACAAGCCGAAACAGGCCTTCGCGGAAGCGGCCCTGCGCATGTTCTGGCCGGTGGTCAGCGCGACCGCGACCATGATCGGCGCCTTCCTGCCGATGCTGCTGTGGCCGGGCGTCGCCGGCAAGTTCATGAGTTTCTTTCCGATCACGCTGATCATTATCCTGTCGGCCTCGATGGTCGTGGCGCTGATCTTCCTCCCGGTCCTGGGCGGCATCTTCGGCAAGCGGCCGCCGCATGACGAACAGCACGAACGCGCCGTGGAGGCGTCGGAGACCGGCGACTGGCGCGAGATCCCCGGCATCACGGGCTGGTACGCGCATCTGTCGGAGTGGCTGACGCAGCGGCCCGGCATGGTCATGCTGGGTGCCGGCGGCATCGTGTTCGGCGTGATCTTCCTGTTCGTGCTGTTCAATCGCGGCACCGTGTTCTTCGCCGACGCGGACCAGGGCTTCGCCCAGGTGTTCATCTCGGCGCGCGGCAATCTCTCGGCCGGCGAGAAGCGCGACATCGTCATGGGCGTCGCGCGCATCGCGCAGACGGTGCCGGGCCTGCGGGCGATCTACGCCTCGTCTGGCGGACAGAACAGCAGCGTCATGAACAACAATGGCGGCGTGCCGGTCGACAATATCGGCCAGCTCGGGCTCGAGATGAAGGACTATCGCGAGCGCCGTCCGGGCAAGCTGATCGAGGAGGAGATCCGCCAGAAGACCGCGAACATCCCCGGCGTGCACATCGAGGTGCGTGAGCCCGATCCCGGCCCGCCGACCGGCAAGGACGTGATGATCGACGTGAGCTCGGACGACTATCCCGCGATGGCCGGCGTCACCGCGGCGATCCGGGCGCATATGGACAAGATGAAGGAGCTGCGCGACGTCGAGGATACCCGGCCGCTGCCCGGCATCGAATGGGACCTCGACATCAAGCGCGACATCGCCAGCCGCTTCGGCGCCAATGCGCAGTCGATCGGCACGGCGGTGCAGCTCGTCACCAACGGCATCCTGGTCGGCAAGTACCGTCCCGACGACAGCCAGGACGAGGTCGACATCCGCGTCCGCTACCCGAGCGCACAGCGCGGCATCCATGCGCTGGACGATCTGCGCATCTCGACCGCCGACGGCAGCATGGTGCCGATCAGCAATTTCGTCACGCTCAAGCCGGCCCAGCAGGTGAACTCGATCGAGCGCGTCGACGGCCATCGCGTCTACCACGTGCGCGCCAACGTCAAGCCGGGACTCAACGCCAATGCCGAGATCGCGCTCATCAAGTCTTGGCTCGCGACGCAGTCCTTTCCGCACGACGTGCGCGTCGCGTTCAAGGGCGGCAGCGAGCAGCAGGAAGAGTCGGGCGCGTTCCTGGTGGTCGCGGCGTTCCTCGCGCTGTTCCTGATCGCGATCGTGCTGCTGGCGCTGTTCAACAGCTTCTATCACGCCGGACTGATCCTCGGCGCGGTGGTGCTCGCGATGATCGGCGCCCTGCTCGGCATGGTCGCGATGGGCCAGCCCTTTTCCGTCATCATGACGGGCACCGGCATGCTGGCGCTGGCCGGCATCGTGGTGAACCACAACATCGTGCTGATCGACACCTTCCACCGCTTGCGCGATTCCGGGATGGACCCTATCGAGGCGGTGATCCGCTCGAGCGCCCAGCGCCTCAGGCCCGTGTTCCTGACCACGATCACCGCGATCGGCGGCCTGCTGCCCATGATGTTCGCGGTCGAGATCAACTTCGCGACGCGGGAAGTGACGATCGGCGGGCCGAACGGGCTGATGTGGGTGTCGCTTTCGACCGCGATCGTGTTCGGCCTGGCGTTCTCCAAGATGATCACGCTGGGCCTGATCCCCGCGATGCTCGCCCTGCCCTACCGCATGCGCGAGCGCGGCGGCTTCCTGGCGGCGCTTGGCAGCGGCCTGGCGGCGCCGATCCGGGCCGTGCGCGGACGGCGCGCCGCGCCGGAGCCGCAGCCGGCGGAGTGATCAGCCGGCGACGGGCAGCGAGCGCACGACGTCCGGATCGTTCTCGACGGCCTTGAGCACTTCCAGCGCCTCGGCGGCCTGCTTCTGCTTGTTCCACATCGCGGCGTAATGGCCGCCGCGCCCGATGAGCTCGGCATGGCGGCCGCGCTCGACGATCTCGCCGTGGTCGAGCACCAGGATCTCGTCGGCATCGATCACGGTCGAGAGGCGATGCGCGATCACCAGCGAGGTTCGGCCCTGGCTGACTTCGGCCAGCGCGCCCTGGATTTCGCGCTCCGTATGCGTGTCGAGCGCCGAGGTCGCCTCGTCGAGCAGCAGGATCGGCGGGTTCTTGAGGATGGTGCGCGCGATGGCGACGCGCTGCTTCTCGCCGCCCGAGAGTTTGAGGCCGCGCTCGCCGACCATCGCATCGTAGCCGAGCGGCAGCTCGCGGATGAACTTGTCGATCTGGGCATGGCGCGCGGCGTCCTTGATCTGCGCCTCCGTCGCGCCGATCCGGCCATAGGCGATGTTGTACTTCACCGTGTCGTTGAACAGCACCGTATCTTGCGGGACGATGCCGATGATCTTGCGCAGCGACGCCTGGTTCACGTCGCGGATGTCCTGGCCGTCGATGGTCACGCTGCCGGACGTGATGTCATAGAAGCGGTAGAGGATGCGCGAGATGGTCGACTTGCCGGCGCCGGACGGACCGACCACCGCGACCGTCTTGCCGGCGGGGACGGTGAAGCTGATGCCCTTCAGCACGGTGCGTGCGGGCTCATAGCCGAAAACGACGTTGTCGAACCGGATGGCGCCGCCGGTCACGGCGAGGTCCGGCGCGCCGGGCTTGTCGGTGACCTCGACGGGCTGGTGCAGCAGGCGGAACATCGCCTCCATGTCGACCAGCGCCTGGGTGATCTCGCGATAGACCGTGCCCAAGAGGTTCAGCGGCTGGTAGAGCTGGATCAGGATCGCGTTGGCGGCGACCAGCGTGCCGACGCTGATCCGCCCGGCCTGGACGTCATAGGCGGCAAGCACCATCACGGCGCCGAGGCCCAGCGCCATGATGATCGCCTGGCCGGTGTTGAGCACGGAGAGCGAGATCTGCGCCTGGATCGAGGCGCGCGAATATTTCTCCATCGAGACGCCGAAGCGGCGGGTCTCGTGACCTTCGTTGTTGAAATACTTCACCGTCTCGTAGTTGAGCAGGCTGTCGACCGCCTTGGTGTTGGCGTCGGTGTCGCTCTGGTTCATGTCGCGGCGGAACTGGATGCGCCAGCGGGTGATCGCGAAGGTGAACCAGACATAGGCGACGACCATGACCAGCGTCGTCAGCGCGACCCACATCCCGTTCCTCCGGAACAGGATGACGCTGTAGAACACGAGCAGCAGGATGGTGGGGAAGATGCTGAACAGCGCGAAGGAGAGCATCGTGTCGATGCCCTTGGTGCCGCGCTCGATCACCCGGCTGAGGCCGCCGGTCTTGCGCTCCAGGTGGAAGCGCAGCGAGAGCGTGTGGACATGCGCGAAGGTCGAGACCGCGACCTCGCGCATTGCATGATACTGGACCTTGGCGAAGATTCCGTCGCGCAGCTGTGCCAGCGCCTGCATCAGGATGCGGCTGACGGTGTAGGCCGCGATCAACGCGACGACCGAGCCGATGGCGATTGCGGCTGGCGATCCGCCGAGCCGGTCGATGGCATAGCCGTAGAACAGCGGCGAATAGCTGGTGGCCGCCGTCGCTGCGAGCAGGAACAGGACGGAGACGACGACGCGCAGGCGCAGTTCCGGCTGGCCCTTGGGCCACAGATAGGGCAGCAGCATCCAGAGCGGGCGGAAGGACGGCGCGCCGTCACCCTCTTCGACGATGGGACGCGCCATCAGTGGCCCATGTTCCCGCCGCCGAAGGCGAGGAACCCGGCGACGATGGCGATCACGGCGATGATTCCGAGGATGATGAGGGAGCGGCGCACGACTAACCTTTCTGTTCGAATCTGTTTAGGAACTGCGGGCCGGGCGTGCAACCCTTGGGATGACATGGACAAGAAAACTGCTGCCATTTGCGTGTTCTGCGGCTCGTCGCACGGCGCCAAGCCGGCTTATGCCGCAGCGGCGACAAGGCTTGGAACGCTGATCGGGGAACGGGGTTTCGCCATGGTGTTCGGCGGCGGCGACGTCGGGTTGATGGGAGATTGCTCGCGGGCCGCGCGCGCGGCCGGGGCGCGGGTCTTCGGGGTCATTCCGGGTTTCCTGCGGCGGCGCGAAACGCCGCTGGACGGCGTGGACGAGGTCATCGTGCCAGACATGCAGATCCGCAAGCAGCGGATGATCGCCGAATCCGACGCCTTCGTGATCCTGCCGGGCGGGCTGGGAACCCTCGACGAGCTCTTCGAGGTGCTGTCGATCGCGCAGCTCAAGGAGCATGACAAGCCCATCGTGATCGTCGACACGGACGATTTCTATGCGCCCCTCTGGCCGTTGCTGGCGCGGGTGGTGCGCGAGGGCTTTGCCCTTCGGACCATCGACACGCTCTATCATGTCGTGAAGACGCCCGAACAGGCCGCCGAAAAATTGACCGCCCTACTCGGCGACCCGGCGCGTTAGAAGCGGGACACGCCCGTCGAGGCTGACCAGGACCAGCGCGCTCCAGATGCAGGCGAAGACGATCGCGTCGAGACGCGTGAAGGGCTCCGCCAGGATCAGCGTCGCGACGATCAGGGTGATCGAGGGCGAGAGATATTGCAGGAAGCCCAGCGTGGTCATGCGGATGCGGCGCGCGCCGGCGGCGAACATCACCAGCGGCAGCGCGGTGAGCGGACCGGTGAAGATCAACAGCGCGTCGCGGCTCGGCGCGGCCGCCGGGAAGGCGCCGGTGCCGTCCACCGCCCAGAGCACGATGAACGCGAGCGTCACCGGCAGCAGCAGCAGCGTCTCAATCGTGAGACCGTCGAGCGCGTCGACCGGCGTCAGCTTGCGCACATAGCCGTAGAATCCGAAGGTGAGCGCCAGGGCAGGCGCGACCCAGGGGACATGGCCGAGCGCGAAGGCTTCGATCGCAACGGCGATGGTGGCGAGCGCGATCGCCACGACGCGCAGCCGCGAAATCTTTTCGCCCAGAAGCGCCACGCCGAGCGCGATGGAGACCAGCGGCGTGAGGTAATAGCCCAGCGCCGCCTCGACCAGCTGGTGCGTCGTCACGCAATACATGTAGAGCGTCCAGTTCGCCGTGATCAGCACACTGCTGGCGGCCAGCGCGCCCAGCAGGCGCGGGGTGCGGAAGACGAGCACGAGATGAGAGACGCGACGCCGGCCCACCGTGACGGCGAGCCCGAACAGGGCGCACCACAGGATGCGGTGCAGCGTGATCTCGCCGGGCGAAATGCCGCCCAGCAGGCGCCAATACAGCGGCACCAGGCCCCATATGGCATAAGCGGCGCCGGCATAGAGGATGCCGCGGGTTTCGTCCTGGTGGGGAGCGGGCGCGGTCACGCTATCTTTCCTCCCCCGCTGTTGCGGGGGAGGTGGCGCGCCGCGCAGCGGCGTGACGGAGGGGGCGAGCTCCGGCGTCGCCCCCCTCCACCATCGCTTCGCGATGGTCCCCCTCCCCCGTAACAATGGGGGGAGGAAAAGAGCGGCGCTATCGCACGACGCCTCACGCGCGGGCGCCGTCGCGGTAGAGTTTGTAGCAGATCGAATCCGACAGGGCTTCGAAGGACGCGTCGACGATGTTGGGCGAGACGCCGACCGTCGACCAGCGGTTGCCCTTGCCGTCGGCGCTTTCGACCATCACGCGGGTCACGGCCTCGGTGCCGCTCGTGAGGATACGCACCTTGTAATCCACCAACCGCAGGTCTGAGAGCCAGGACGAGTACTTGCCCAGGTCCTTGCGCAGCGCGACGTCCAGCGCGTCGATCGGGCCGACACCTTCGCCGGCGGTGTGCAGCACTTCGCCGTCCACGGTCAGCCGCACAGTGGCCTCCGAAACGGTGACGAGGTCGCCCAACGCGTTATGGCGGCGCTCGACGATGACGCGGAAGCTCTGGACGCTGAAGTAGTCTGGCACCTGCCCGAGGACACGGCGGGCGAGCAGCTCGAACGACGCTTCGGCGCCGTCATAGGCGTAGCCGAGGAATTCGCGTTGCTTGAGGTCTTCGAGCAGGCGGGCGATGCGCGGGTCCTTGGCGTCGAGATCGATGCCGCTTTCGGAGAGGCGCGCGAGCAGGTTGGAGCGGCCGGCCTGGTCGGAGACCAGGATCTTGCGCACATTGCCGACCGTCTCCGGCGGGACGTGCTCGTAGGTGCGCGGGTCCTTCGCGACGGCGGAGGAATGCAGGCCGCCCTTATGCGCGAAAGCCGACGGCCCGACATAGGCGGCATGGCGGTTGGGGGCGCGGTTGAGGATCTCGTCCAGCAGACGCGAGATACGGGTAAGGCCGGCGAGCTTTTCGCGACTCACGCCCGTCTCAAATTGATCTGTATACGGTTCTTTCAGCAGAAGCGTCGGCAGCAGGGCGCAGAGATTGGCGTTGCCGCAACGCTCGCCCAAGCCGTTGAGCGTGCCCTGGATCTGGCGCGCACCGCCCCGCAGCGCCGCAAGACTGACCGCGACCGCCTGTTCGGTGTCGTTGTGGGCGTGGATGCCGAGGGCGGCATCCGGCAGCTTCGCCTTCACGTCGGAAACGATACGGTAGATGTCCTCCGGCAGCGTGCCGCCATTGGTGTCGCACAGCACCAGCCAGCGTGCGCCGGCGTCATGCGCCGCCGTGATGCACTGCAGCGCATAATCCGGATTGGCCTTGTAGCCGTCAAAGAAATGCTCGGCATCGAACAGCGCTTCGCGTTTCTTCGCGACCGCGGCGGCGATCGACTCCGCGATGCCGTCGACATTCTCGCTACGCGGAATCTCGAGCGCGACATCGACTTGGAAGTCCCAGGTCTTGCCGACCAGGCAGGCCGCGTCGGCCTCGGCACCCAGGACCTGCGCCAGGCTGGGATCGTTCGCGGCACTGCGCCCAGCCCGCTTGGTCATGCCGAAGGCGGTGAAACGTGCGGTCTTGAGCGGCGGCCGCTCGGCGAAGAAGGCCGTATCGGTCGGGTTCGCCCCCGGCCAGCCGCCCTCGATATAGTCGAGGCCCAGGCCGTCGAGCGCGAGCGCGATCTGGCGCTTGTCCTCGACCGAGAAGTCCACCCCCTGGGTCTGCGCCCCGTCGCGCAGGGTCGTGTCGAACAGATAGAGGCGCTCGCGGCTCATCGCTTGACCTCCCAGGTCGTGCCCGTGGGGCCGTCCTTCAGCGCGATACCTTTGGCCAGCAGTTCGTCGCGGATGCGGTCCGATTCCTTGAAGTCCTTGCGGGCGCGGGCGGCCTTGCGGGCTTCGATGGCGTCGGCGATGGCGACCTCGTCGACTTGCTTCTTGGCGGCGAGGTTGAGCTGGACGTTGGAGAAGCCGAGCAGGCCCAAACCGCCGGCCAGCTCGTGCTCGGTGCCCTGATGCAGCGCCGCGATGGCCGCGGGGGTGTTGAGGTCGTCGCTCAGGGCTTCGAGGAAAGCGGCGCCGATGGGCGGATCGGCCAGCGGCTCGGTCACGGCGTACCATTTCTCGAGCGTCTTCCAGCTCTCGGTCATGCCGGCGACGGTCCAATCCATCGGCTGGCGATAATGCGTGCGCAGCATGTTGAAGCGCAGGACCTCGCCGGGCCAATCCTTCAAGAGCTCGTTGATGGTGACGAAGTTGCCGAGGCTCTTCGACATCTTCTCGCCCTCGACGTTGAGGAAACCGTTGTGCATCCAGACGCGCGCCAGCGGATGACCCTGATGGGCGCTCTCGCTCTGGGCGATCTCGTTCTCATGATGCGGGAAGACGAGGTCGATGCCGCCGCCATGGATGTCGATGGTGTCTCCCATCGTCGCTTCGATCATTGCGGAGCATTCCAGGTGCCAGCCGGGGCGGCCGTAGCCCCACGGCGAGTCCCAGCCCGGCTGCTCGGCCTCGGACGGCTTCCACAGCACGAAATCCATGTCGCCCTTCTTGTAGGGCGCGACGTCGATGCGGGCGCCGGCCAGCATGTCATCGAGGCTGCGGCGTGCGAGCTTGCCGTAGTCGGCCTTCGAGGTGACATCGAACAGGACATGGCCCTGGCTGGCATAGGCGTGGCCGCCCGCGATCAGCGTCTCGATCATCGCGATCATCCCAGGCACGTGTTCGGTGGCGCGCGGCATGAACGTGGGCGGGAGGCAGTTCAGCGCGCTCACGTCCTCGCGGTAGACGCCGTAGGTCGCCTCGGTGATCTCGCGCAGCACGTCGAGGATCGGCGTGTTGCGGCCGACGGCGCGCTCGGCGGCGCGGGCGTTTATCTTGTCGTCGATGTCGGTGATGTTGCGGACATAGGTGACGTGACCCGGGCCATAGGTGTGGCGCAGCAGGCGGAACAGGACGTCGAACACGATGGCGGGGCGCGCATTGCCGATATGGGCGTAGTCGTAGACCGTCGGGCCGCAGACATACATGCGCACATTGGCGGGATCGATGGGCGTGAAGACGTCCTTCGAGCGGGTGAGCGTGTTGTGCAGGCGAATGGTCATGGTGCGTCTTCTTACAATGATTTGATGCTTAGATGGTTACCCTGCCCGCCCCACCCACCAGTGTCATGGCCCGCGAATGCGGGCCACCCAGCTGGGGCGCCTCAAATGTCGATCCAGGAATTGCAGTCCCCGCGCCCTTCGAGGCCGGCGAAGATGTCACCTGGGTGGCCCACATTCGCGGGCCATGACAGTTGAGGTTTAGCGGTGAGGGTCGAGCAAAGGGAGGTGTCGCGGCGTCAGCCGCAAATAAGCGCGCAAATGTGGAGCGAAGTGCTCACGCCGTGTTCCCTTTGAGGCGCGCGAGCGCTCGCTCGCGGCCGATCAGGGGTAGCAGTTTTTTGAGCTCGGGTCCATCGCCGCGGCCGGTCAAAGCCAGACGGAGCGGGTGGAACAGGGCGCGGCCCTTGAGGCCGGTGGCCTCGGCTGCCGCTTTGGTGAGCAGGCTCCAGGTCGTCTCGTCCCAAGGCTCGGGCGGGAGGAGCGCGGCGGCCTTGGTCGTCAGTTCGGCATTTTCGAGGACTGGCGTCACAGGCGCGTGGACGATGGCCCACCAGATCGCGGCGTCGGCGAGCTTGAGCAGGTTGGGCTTCACCGCCTCCCAGAAGGGTGGGCCGCCGGTTATGCCGGCCGCGTTCAAGCGCGCCGCGACCGCGTCGTGGGGCAAAAGATGCAACAGCTTGCCGTTGAGCACCGCGAGCTCGGCAGTGTCGAAATGGGCGGGGGCGCGGGCGATCTTCTCGAACGCGAATTCCTGGGCGAGCTGGTCGAGGGTCTGGCGCGGCTCGATAGGGTCCGATGTGCCGAGCTTGGCGAGGTAAGAAGCCAGGGCCAGCGGCTCGATGCCTTCGTCGCGCAGGCCGCGCAGGGAGAGGGAATTGTCGCGCTTGGAGAGCTTGCCGCCTTCGGCGGAGAGGTAGAGCGGGTAATGCGCGAAGACGGGCACCGGCGCGCCGAGGGCTTCGAAGATCTCGATCTGCGGCGCGGAGTTGGTGACGTGGTCTTCGCCGCGGATGATGTGGGTGATGCAGAAGTCGATGTCGTCGACGACGGAAGGCAGCGTGTAGAGGAAGCGGCCGTCCTCGCGGATCAGGACGGGGTCGGAGAGGGTGGAGGTGTCGATCTCGACCGGGCCGCGGATCGCATCGGTCCAGCGGACCTTGGCGTGGCTGAGCTTGAAGCGCCAATGGGGCTTGCGGCCTTCGGCTTCGAGACGGGCGCGGTCGTCGGCGGTGAGTGCGAGGGCGGCGCGGTCGTAGACCGGCGGCTTGTGCGCGGCCATCTGGCGCTTGCGGCGGCGCTCGAGCTCGTCCGCGGTCTCATAGGCGGGGTAGAGGCGGCCGGCGGCTTTGAGTTTCGCGGCGGCTTCCTCGTAGATCGTCACGCGGTCGGACTGGCGCGCGAAGATGTCGTGATGCAGGCCGAGCCAGGCGTAGTCTTCGAGGATTGCGGCTTCGAATTCCTTGGTGGAGCGCGTGTCGTCGGTGTCGTCGATCCGCAGCATGAAGCGGCCGCCGGTCTTCTTCGCGAAGAGCGCGTTTAGCACCGCGGCACGGCCGTTGCCGACCTGGAGATGGCCGGTGGGGGATGGGGCGATGCGAACGATGGGGGCAGTCATCGCGTCCCTCGCCACATGCACAACTTGTCATCCCCGGCCGAGCAATGCGTCAGCATTGCGAGGGGAAGGGGACCCAGGTCTGTCCGCACCACGGATGCGTACCGACCTGGGTCCCCTTCCCTCGCGCTCGCTCCGCTCGCACTCGCCGGGGATGACAAGGGGTGGTTAATCACGGGCGTCTCGGAACGCGTTGGTGATCGGATACCGCCGGTCGCGGCCGAAGTTTCTGGCGCTGATCTTCACGCCGGGCGGGGCCTGGCGGCGCTTGTATTCGCTGACGTAGAGCAGCTGCTCGATGCGCTTGACCGTCGCAGGATGGTAGCCCTTGGCGCAGGTCGCCTCGAAGGTCATTTCGTTCTCGACCAGGCATTCGAGGATGCCGTCGAGGATCTCGTAGGGCGGGAGGCTGTCCTCGTCCTTCTGGTTCTCGCGCAATTCGGCGCTCGGCGGCTTCTCGATGATGCGCTCGGGGATGACGCGCCCGGCCGGGCCGAGGCCATGGCGCGGGGTGCACTGGTTGCGCCAGCGGGCGAGCGCGAAGACCTCCATCTTGTAGACGTCTTTCAGGACGTTGTAGCCGCCGCACATGTCGCCATAGAGCGTGGCGTAACCGACGCTCATCTCGGATTTGTTGCCGGTGGTGAGCACCATGGGGCCGAATTTGTTGGAGATCGCCATCAGGATCACGCCGCGGGCGCGGGACTGGAGGTTCTCCTCCGTCGTGTCGACGCGCTTGCCGGCGAAGATGGGCGCGAGCGCCTTGCCGAAGCTCTCGACGACGTCCTCAATGGCGACCGTGTCGTAATGCACGCCGAGCAGGGCGGAGCATTCGGCGGCGTCATAGAGGCTCTCGCCCGAGGTATACTTGCTGGGCAGCATCACGCAGCGCACGCGGTCGGCGCCGAGCGCATCGACCGCGACGGCGGCGCTCAGCGCGCTGTCGATGCCGCCGGACATGCCCAGCACCACGCCGGGGAAGCGGTTCTTGTTCACGTAGTCGCGCAGGCCCAGCATCATCGCGTGATAGACGGAGTGGCTGCGCTCTTCGGTCTTCACGCGCCCGCCGGGGGCGCAGACCCAGCCGCCGGTCGGCTGGCGGGTCCATTCGGTGATCACGAGCGTCTCTTCCCAGCCGGGCAGAAGATGGGCGGTCGAGAGATCGGCGTTGACCACAACGGAATTGCCGTCGAACACCAGCTCGTCCTGGCCGCCGACCTGGTTGAGATAGACCAGCGGCAGTTTCGTCTCGGTGACGCGGGCGGCGATCAGGTTGAGGCGGACGTCTTCCTTGCCGGCCTCGAAGGGCGAGCCGTTGGGGACGAGGAGGATCTCGGCGCCGGTCTCGGCCAGGCACTCGACGACGTCGGGCGTCCAGATGTCCTCGCACACCGGCACGCCGATGCGCACGCCGCGGATGTTGAAGGGGCCGGGCATCGGGCCCGGGACGAAGACGCGCTTCTCGTCGAACACGCCGTAATTGGGCAGGTCGACCTTGAAGGTCTTGCCCGCGATCTTGCCGCCGTCGAGATAGAGGCAGGCGTTGTAGAGCTTGTCGTCCTCAGTCCAGGGCGCGCCGATCAGGATGGCGGGTCCGCTGTCAGCGGTGTCCTTGGCGAGCTTCTCGATCGCTTCGCGCGCGTCTTCCTGGAGGGCGGGCTTGAGGACGAGGTCCTCGGGCGGGTAGCCCACGATGAAGAGCTCGGGAAAGAGGATGAGGTCGGCGCCGCCGGCCGCCGCCTCGGCGCGCGCCTTGCGGGCCTTGGTCAGGTTGCCGTGGATGTCGCCCATGATCGGATTGAGCTGGGCCAGCGCGATGCGAAAGGAGTCCGTCATGGGGAGGGTTTAGCGCGCAATTGGAGCGGGAGAAAGACGCGGCATGCGCAGAGCGGCATAGCGCCGGCCGCGATCATCGAACACCGTTGTCATCCCGGACGGCGCGCAGCGCCGATCCGGGACCCATCGAGCAAGTGTTGCAATGGGTCCCGGCTCGGCGCGATGCTCACGCATCGCTTGGCCGGGATGACAATCTTGCTTTGGGTAAGTCAGCGCGCCGCGGCCAGGGCGGCATAGCCGGCGAGGGATTGCGAGTCGGCGTGGTCGGCGGCGTCGTCGATCGCCAGCGCGGTCTTGAGCGCCAGGCGGGCTTCCTCGGGACGGACCAGTGTGGTCTCGCCATGGCGCACGGCGCGGACGAAGGAGGCGACGGACTCGCCGAGCGGATCGCCGAGCTCCAGCGCCTTGAGCGGGCGCGGCGTGGTGTTCTTGATCTTGCGGGTAACGAAATCGATCTCGATCACCCCGTCCTTGTACTCGGCGCGCATGCCGCGGCGGCGCGCTTCGGAGATGCGGCTGGTCTCCAGATGGGCGACGGTACCGTTGGCGAAGGTGATCTCGGCTGCGACTTCGTCGGCGAGAACGCCGTGCAGCGCCTTCGACCGCGCCTCGACGCCGGTCACGGGCGACGGCACCAGCTGGTGCATCAGGTCGAGGTCGTGGATCATGAGGTCGAGCACGACGGAGACGTCGGCGCTGCGGCCGGTCCACGGACCCATGCGCCAGCACGAGATGTCGAGCGGCACTTCCTTGTGGTCGAGCAGGCCGGTGCCGGCGAAGACGAAGCGTTCCTGGTGCCCGACGGTCAGGACGAGATTGGTGTTCGCGGCGAGTGCGATCAGCGCATCGGCCTCTTCGACCGAGGTGGCGATGGGCTTCTCGACCAGCACGTGGGCGCCGGCGTTGAGGAAGGCGCGCACGATCTCGGCATGGGTGTGGGCCGGGGTGCAGACGCTGACGAGGTCGACGACGCCCAGCAGCTCGCGCCAGTCGGCGACGGCGGGCACGCCATGGGTGGCGAGCGCGGTCTTGCGCACCTCCACCGACGGGTCGGCGATGGCGACGAGCTCGACACCGTCGAGGTGACGGTATTTCGAGGCGTGATGGCGGCCGAAAGCGCCGGCGCCGATGACGGCGGCCTTGAGCGGACCTTTGGGGCGCAGGCGGAAAGGGGACAAGATGAATCTCGCCGGAATTACAGAGAGATAAGGCCCGGCCGGCCGCTCCGGAGCGACTCATAAAATGTTTCGTCTTGTTACACGGGTTGCCCCTGATAGGGTTCCGCCAACGAAGAAATCCGTCATTTCCAGGGTTAAGGAGCGTCCATGGCCAACCAGACCAACCGCGAAATCCATCTCAAGAGCCGCCCCGTCGGGCTGCCTACCACTGACAACTTCGAAGTCGCCGAGACGACCGTGCCGACGCCGGGGCCAGGCCAGGTGCTGGTGCGCAATTCCTATATCTCGGTCGACCCTTATATGCGCGGCCGGATGATGGACCGGAAGAGCTACTCGGCGCCCTTCAAGCTGGGCGAGGCGCTGCAGGGCCATGCGGTCGGCCAGGTCGTGGCGTCGAACAGCGAGACCGTGAAGGTCGGGCAGTTCGTCCAGAGCATGAATGGCTGGCGCGAGTGGTATGTCGCCGATGCCGGGCACGTACAGGCCTTCGAGCCGGCGGCACCGATCCAGTCCTATCTCGGCGCGCTCGGCATGCCGGGGATGACGGCCTATGTCGGACTGCTGCGCATCGGGGCGCTCAAGGACGGCGAACGGGTGTTCGTCTCGGCGGCGTCGGGCGCGGTGGGCTCGATCGTCTGCCAGATCGCCAAGGCCAAGGGCTGCTATGTCGTGGGCTCGGTCGGGTCGGACGAGAAGGCGGACTATCTGAAAAGCCTCGGCGTCGACAAGACGATCAACTACCGCACGGCCGGCGACCTCAACACGGCGGTGGGCGCGGCCTTCCCCGAAGGGATCGACGTCTATTTCGAGAATGTCGGCGGAGCGCATCTGGAAGCGGCGCTCGCCCATATGCGGCAATTCGGGCGCATCCCGCTGTGCGGGATGATCGACATGTACAACGCGGTCGAGCCACCGCCGGGTCCGCGCAACCTCGCGATGGCGATCGGGCTGGGGCTGACGTTGCGCGGCTTCATCGTGTCGAGCCACTACGACATGCTGGCCGACTTCCACCGCGACATGGCGGCGTGGATCAAGGCCGGCAAGATGACATGGCGCGAGACGGTGGTCGACGGTGTCGAGAACGCGCCGCAAGCCTTCATTGGCCTCTTCAAGGGCGACAATCTCGGCAAGATGGTCGTGCGGGTAGGTCCGGACAAGGCGGTGTGAAAAGGGGCGGCTTTCCTTCCCCGTAACAACGGGGAGGAAAGTTGGTTCTACTCCGCCTCAGGTGCGCTCGCCCGCAAGGTCACGAGCGCGGTGACGATGAGATAGGCCAGCGCCAGCGGCGCCAGCCCGATCAGCACCGCGCCGGTGAGATCGGTGTAGATGCTGCAGGGAATCCACGGATAGGCCGAGCCGACGAAGAGCAGCTGAAAGCCCACGATCGCGGCGATGCCATAAAGCCCCGCGAGAACCGTCGGACCGAAAGATGACGGCCGCAACGTCCGTTCCAGCCGCAGCAATCCCGCGGTGAGGCCGATGCGCGAAACGGCCGAGGCGACGAAGATGATCGCGAGAAGCCAGGCGAAGGCCGCCGCGAAGACGCGGCCGCCGTCGAGCGTGCAGGCGTCCAGCCGGGCCGCGAGTGCGACCTGGCCGGGGACCACGGCGGCGATCGCTCCCTGCACGGCGTTGGGGATCGCGCCGCCCAGCATCGCCGGCGCGTAAGCGACCTGCGCCGCAAAGCTGGCCGCTACGAACAGCAGGAACACGACCTCGTTGAAGCGCGGGACGAGGTGATGCGGCTTCAGCCGCGCCAGGAAAGGCTTGCCGCCGCCCGCGGAGAACGCCCCGAAGCCGGCGGCGAACAACAGACCCGTGGCCGCGAACAGCGCGAGGCATATCCCGATGCTTTGCGCGGCGGCGGCCGGCGCTTCGCCCCGTGCCAGCGCGAAATTGAACGCATGGGCGCCCGCGAACAGGCAGAATACGATCCAGCCCTTGGCGAGAAGCCGCGCCACGCCCATGCCAACGTGCCCCTATCGACGGCGCAGCCCCTCATCCCTCGACAAGCTCAGGATGAGGGATGTGCGAATGATGCCGCCGTCCGATGACGGTGAGACCGAGGATCGGTCAAAGACCTCATCCTGAGCCTGTCGAAGGATGAGCAGCACGGGATTTCCTTCGATGGTTTTACGCGGACGCCGCGAAGCGGTCGCTTTTCATGCGTTCGGCGCGCAGGCCTTCGGCCATCAGGAAAGCAAGCTCCAGCGCCTGGCTCGCATTGAGGCGCGGGTCGCACGCGGTCTGGTAACGGTCGAAGAGGTCGATCTCCCGGATCGCCTGCGCGCCGCCCAGGCATTCTGTGACGTCCTGGCCGGTCATCTCGAAATGGACGCCACCGGCATGGGTACCCTCGACGCGATGGACCTCGAAGAAGCTGCGCACTTCGGCGAGGATGCGGTCGACGGGACGCGTCTTGTAGCCGGATTGCAGCTTGATCGTGTTGCCGTGCATGGGATCGCAGGACCACACCACATTGGCACCTTCGCGCTTCACCGCGCGGACCAGCGGCGGCAGCTTCTCGGCGACCTTGTCCGAGCCGAAGCGCGCGATCAGCGTGAGGCGGCCCGGCTTGTTGTCGGGATTGAGCGCCGCGATCAGCTTGAGGAGCTCGTCCTCGCCCAGCGACGGGCCGCATTTGAGACCGATGGGGTTCTTGATGCCGCGCATGAACTCGACATGCGCGCCGTCAAGCTGGCGGGTGCGGTCGCCGATCCACAGCATGTGGGCCGAGGTGTCGTACCAGTCGCCGCTCGTGGAATCGACGCGGGTCATCGCCTGCTCGAAGTTGAGCAGCAGCGCTTCGTGGCTGGTGTAGAAATCGGTGGTGCGCAGCTGCGGCACCGAATCCGGCGTGATGCCGCAGGCCGCCATGAACTCCAGCGTCTCGGAGATGCGTGCGGCGAGACCTTTATATTGTTCGCCGGCCGGCGATCCCGCGATGAAGCCCAGCATCCAGCGGTGGACATTGTGCAGGTCGGCGTAACCACCGGATGCGAAGGCGCGCAGCAGGTTGAGCGTCGCGGCGGACTGCGCGACGGATTCGAGCAGGCGCTGCGGATTGGGGGTGCGGGCCTCAGCGGTGAACTCCCCGCCATTGATGTTGTCGCCGCGATAGGAGGGCAGCGTGACGCCGTCGCGGGTCTCGAAATCATCGGAGCGCGGCTTGGCGAACTGGCCCGCGATGCGGCCGACCTTGACCACCGGCACGCCGGCCGCGAACGTCAGCACGACCGCCATCTGCAGCAGGACGCGGAACATGTCGCGGATATTGTCGGGATGGAATTCGGCGAAGCTCTCGGCGCAGTCCCCGCCTTGGAGCAGGAAAGCCTTGCCTTCCGCCACCTGGGCGAGGCTGGACATAAGATTGCGCGCCTCGCCGGCGAAGACCAGCGGGGGGTGGGTTCTCAGCTTCGCCTCGGCCGCCTCCAGCGCCGCCGGGTCCGGATAGACCGGGACCTGCCGGATGGGCTTGGCACGCCAGCTTTGCGGGGACCAGGGCTGGGCCACGCGGGAAACCTCCATTTGGGTCCCCGGATATATGGGAAGCGGCGGCGCTTTGCCAGACGGCAGGCGCGGCGTGGTGAACGGTCTTGCCCGTCAGGAACCGAAAGGCGGGCGCGCACTGGCCGCGATATTGGCCAGAGTGGCGGCACAAGCGTGGCGGCGTAGCAGGCTGTAACGCACATCGAGCCGCTTTTTGAAATTCCAGTCGGGATGGTGGAGTTTGGCCCATTCGGTATAGCGAGCGAGCTCCTCCAGCCGCGCGTCGGGGCTGGACTGCGGGTCGGGGCACTGGAACTGGGCGTCGAAGCCGGCGTCGTCGAGCGCGAAGAGCGGGTCGGGGGCCTCTGGAGCGGCGGGCGGCGGGATGGCAGGCGCCGAATCGTCCTGCGCCCGCGCGGCGGTGACCGCGAGCATGCTTAGCGCGACGAATGCGATGGTGAACGAACGCATGGCAGCCCCCTACCCTTGCGCGGGAGATTAGATGGATACACCCTCATTGTCATGGCCCGCGCCCTTCGACGCTGCCTGCGGCGTCGAAGGGCGCGGGCCGTGACAGTGGTGTGTTTGTGTCAGACGACTTCCTTCCGCTGCCGCACCGCGTTGAACACCTCTGTCGGGACGGCGAGCATGGGCGCGGCGGCATAGAGCTGGCGCAGTTCGGCGAAGTTGGCGTCGGGGTTTGCGGTCAGGGCGGCGAGCTTGTCAAACAGCTCGGCGCGTGCCGGGGCGATGGCTTCGCCCGGTTGGGGCATGAAGCCCCAGACGTCCCAGGGGAGCATCTCGATGCCGTTCAGCGATGCGAAGTCGCGCAGGACGTTGCCGGCGACGAACCATTCGCCTTTCATATCCATGATGCCGAAACGGCTCGCGTCGGCCTTGCCAGCGCGGATCTGGCGCCAGGCTTCGCCGGCGATGAGGAATTGTGCGCGCGGGACATCGAGCGGATCGAATTCCAGGCGCAGCATGGCGCGCTGGGCGGCGTCGAGCTGGGCGTCGACGAACTGCCACGCGTCGCCGTTCCAGTACTCGATCACCCAGTGGTCGACTTCCATCTTGGCGTCGAAATAGCGGGCGAAGCCGCAGCGGGCGCGGGCGGGAATGCCGGCACGGCGAAAAAGGCTCACGCCCAAGATCGAGAAATGGCGGCAATTGCCGACCATGCGCTGATAGAGCGTACGCACGAACGCAAGCGGACGCGGATCGTGGCTGTGCAGCAGCGCCAGCATGCCGGGGACCGAACGAGTATGGGTCTCGGCGATGCGCGCCTCGTTCAGGCGCATGCGGTAGGCGGGCGCCCAATGCTGATGCAGCAGCAGGTTCTGGATGTAGGCGACGATGCCGGGGATGTCGGTGGGTGCGTCCTTGAGCAGCGCGTCGCGTTCGCCGGGATCGGTCATGCAGTGCTGGCGGGTATAGAAACCGGCGATCTCAAGCGGGAGCGGCATGGCGATAGGTCTCCTGAAACCGTCGTCAGGGTAGCGAAGGTCGCGGCGCATTTCCCGACCGATCTTGCGACAATTTGGGCTTGCGGTGTTACCCGTGGCGTTCGCCGGGAGCGGACGATAGCGTAACGCAAGCGCGGCCTTTCCGAGCCGCCATTCGGGAGAGACCATGGACACCTCGGATCCGCAATTCCTCGAAGCGCTGCTCGCCCATGCGAGCGTCGGGATGGTCAGCGCCTTCTGGGCACGGGTGAAGCCGGGCGCGACCGCGATCTGGGACCGCTTCGGCGAACACTCCTATGCCGAGGTTAACGCCAATTCGAACCGGCTGGCGCGGGTACTGCGCGGCGCGGGACTGCAGCCCGGCGATGGCGTGGCGCTGTTCTGCACCAACCGGACGGAGTTCGTGGAGACGCTGAACGCCTGTCGCCGCTCGGGCCTGCGCGTGACGCCGGTGAACTGGCATCTGGCGCCCGATGAGATCGCCTACATCCTGAACGACTGCGAGGCGCGCGCACTGGTGGCGGAGACCAAGTTCGGGACCCTCCGCGAGGCGGTGAAGCAGGCGCCGGAGATCGGCCTCAAACTGTCCGTGGGCGGATTGTCGGACGGGTTCGAGGACTACGACAGCGCGCTCGACGGCGTCGACGGGCGCGACCTGCCCGATCCGCAGATGGGCAGCCAGATGCTTTACACCTCTGGCACCACGGGCCGGCCCAAAGGCGTGCACCGGCCGCATGGCGTCGCAACACCGCCGCAATTCGCCGGCTCGAACGCGAACTACGATCCGGACAGCGACGTGCAGATGTGCGCGGGGCCCGGCTATCACGCCGCGCCGCTCGCCTTCGACATCGCGGTTCCGCAGGCCAGCGGCGTGCCGATCGCCTTTCTGGGGGAGCGCTGGGATACCGAAGAGGTGTTCCGCACCATCGAGACGCGGCGCGTGACGCACGCGCATCTGGTGCCGATCATGATGCAGCGCATGCTGGCGGCATCCGACGACCTGAAGAAGAGATACGACCTGTCGAGCCTCAAGCTGATCATCCATGGCGCGGCGCCCTGCCCGCCGGAGATCAAGCGCGCGATGATCGACTGGCTGGGACCCAAGCTCTTCGAGTACTACGCGGGCAGCGAGGGCGGCGCCGGGTTCTATATCCGCGCCGAGGAATGGCTGCAGAAGCCCGGCAGCGTGGGCAAGCGGCCGACCCTGCAACGGGTCAAGATCCTCGACGAGGAGGGCAACGAATTGCCCAGCGGCCAAGCGGGTCTGATCTACCACGAGACGCAGAAGGCCAATCCGTTCTCCTATTACAGGGACGACAAGAAGACCGCCGCGTCGCATCGCGGCGATTTCTTCACCCTGGGCGATATCGGTTATTTCGACGCGGACGACTATCTGTTCCTCACCGGGCGCTCGGCGGAGATCATCATCTCGGGCGGGGTGAACATCTATCCGCAGGAGGTAGACAACGAGATCCTCAAGCACCCGGCGGTCGAGGACGTCTGCACCATCGGCGTGCCCGACGCGGAATGGGGCGAGGCGGTGAAGGCCGTCGTGATGCTGAAGCCGGGCTGGGTGGGAAGCGAGGACCTCAAGCAGGAGATCATCGCCTCGGTGCGCGGCCGGCTGGCCGGCTTCAAGGTTCCGCGCAGCATCGATTTCGTCGCCGCGCTGCCGCGCAGCGCCGCCGGCAAGATCAAGCGCGGCGACGTGCGCAAGCCCTTCTGGGAGGGCCGCAAGGTGCAGATTTAGGGGCGATTTCGCTTCGCCTGCCAAAGAGTGTATCGAGAGGCGGGCGCCGAACCGGCGCCGGTTCCCTTTAGCGGCCAGCGGCGTGACCAGCGGACGATCCAAGCTCATCGAGCGTTATCTCTATGCCTTCGACTGGGATGTCGAAGCGATCTGGGGACTGTCGCTCGGCGTCGAGGAGCGCCCCATCGCGGATCTGGCATGGATGCTGGAACTGCCCATATGGCCCGGACCGCAAGGCCCCTATTCGCTGACGCCGCTCGAGGTCCTCGCGGCGCCCAAGGTGCATAGCGCGGAATTCGTCCGCCTGGCGCGCTCCGATACCTCTTATCCGATCGACATCGCCTGGCACGAAGACCGCTGGGTCGTGCTGGACGGCGTGCACCGCCTGGCGAAGCTCCACCGCGACGGCGCGCAAACTGTGCGGGTGCGGGTGGTGCCGCAGACGATGCTGATCAAGCGGGCTTGAAGCGCCCGCAGCATCAGCCGGGCGTCTTGGAGTAGCTCTTGGTCCGCATCGTCACCAGTTCCTCGGCGGCGCTGGGATGCAGCGCGATGGTCGAGTCGAACTGGGCCTTGGTCGCACCCATCTTGAGGCAGACGGCGACGATCTGGATGATCTCGGCGGCGTGATCGCCGAAGATGTGGCAGCCCAGCACCTTGTCGGTCTTGCTGTCGACGATCAGCTTGAAGGTGCTGCGCGCCTCGCGGCCGCTGAGCGTGTGCTTCAGCGGGCGGAAGACCGATTTGTAGACGTCGATGCTGTGGCCCAGGCCCAGCGCCTTCGTCTCGTTCATGCCGACGGTACCGATCTCCGGCGTGGTGAAGACGGCGGTCGGGATGTCCGCGTGGTCGACCGGCGTCGGGATGCCCTGGAAAGCCGTCTTCACGAAGCACATCGCGTCGTGGATCGCCACCGGCGTGAGCTGGAGCCGGTCGGTGACGTCGCCGATGGCGTAGATGTGCTCGACATTGGTCCGCGAATAGCGGTCGACCAGCACCTCGCCGCGCTTGCCGAGTTCGACGCCGGCCTTGTCGACATGCAGCGCCTCGGTGTTGGGGGCGCGGCCGATGGCGAGCATGATCTGGTCGCACTCGATCACGTCGCCCTTGTTGGTCTCGGCGTGGAGGCAGTCGCCGCGCTTCTCGATCTTGGTGAATTCGCAGCCCACCGAGACATGCAGGCCGAGCTTGGCCATGTTCTCGTGCAGCGCGTCGCGGATGTCCTCGTCGAAGCCGCGCAGCACCTTCTCGCCGCGATAGAGCAGCGAGACCTTCGCACCCAGGCCGTGGAAGATATGCGCAAATTCCAGCGCGATGTAGCCGCCGCCGGCGATCAGGATGCGCTTGGGCAGCTTTTCGAGATGAAACGCCTCGTTCGACGTGATGCAGAGATTTGCGCCGGGAATGAGATGGCTGGTGCCGAGCTCGCGGGTCGGACGGTTGCCGGTGGCGATCAGGATGGTCTCCGCCGTGACCGTGCGGTCCTCGTTCAGCAGGCGCAGCGTGTGCGGTCCCTCGAACGCGGCGCGGTCGGAGAATATCTTCACGCCTGCGGCGAGGACGTTCTTGGTATAGAGCCCTTCGAGCCGCGCGATCTCCTCGTCCTTGTTGGCGACCAGGGTTGGCCAGTCGAATTCCGGCTTGCCGACGGTCCAGCCGAAGCCCTTGGCATCCTCGAAGCTTTCGGCGAATTCGGCGGCGTAGACGAACAGCTTCTTGGGGATGCAACCGCGGATCACGCAGGTGCCGCCCATCCGCGATTCCTCCGCCAGCGCGACGCGGGCGCCGGCCTGGGCTGCCATGCGGCTCGCCCGCACCCCGCCCGAGCCCCCGCCGATGACGAAAAGGTCGTAATCGTACTGGGCCATGGGATGCGCTTTCGTGGGACTTGCCAGCCGTCGCATAGACGAGCTTTGATCTCCGCACAATGTAGGGGCTGAACCGGCATGCGACAGGGGCGGACGGGCATGCGCTGCGCAGCCCTGCTATGCGCCGCGCTGGCGACGGCGGCCTGCACGCTGTCGGATTCGCTGCGGCATGACGACATCCGGTCGCTTTGGGCCCAGCCGGGAAATGCGGTGGTCGAGCAGACCGTGATCTTCGCCACCGACCGCGAGCCGGACGGCAGCGCGCTGGGCTATGGCCTGCACTGGAGCGCGGCAGCGCATTGCGGGACGGCAAGGCTGTCGATCCCCAGCGCTTTCGCGCCCCGCGCCATGCCTCACTGGCCGGCAGCCGAGCGCACCGGCGACTTCAAATGCGACGGCCGGACCGATATGGGCGCGTTCGCGCAGGCGGTGGCCGATGCGGCGAAGGCGCGGCATTGCGACCGGGTGCTGTTGTTCGTCCATGGCTACAACCAGACCTTCCAGTCGGCGCTGATGCGCGCGGGTCAGCTCGCGACCGACACGCAATGGCGCTGCGCCACCGCCTTGTTCAGTTGGAGCAGCGAAGGCAAATACGACCGCTATGCCGCCGACATCGAACGCAGCGGTTATGCCGTGCCGCTGCTGATCGACGCGCTGCGCGCGCTGGCCGCTGCCGGGCTGAAGGTCGACATCGTGGCGCACAGCATGGGGGCGCGGGTGACGCTGGGCGCGCTGGCCGCGTTGTGCGGACACGGCGCCAGCCCCATTGCGAACGAGCTGATCCTGGCCGCGCCGGATGTCAGCGCCGAGCACGACAATGACGATTTCGGGCATATGCTGGAGCACAGCGCGGCCTGCGTGCACCGCGCCACGGTCTATGCCTCGGACAACGATCTGATCCTGGTCACCTCCGAGGGCGTGCATGGCGGGATTCCCCGCGCCGGGCGGGTGCCCGAACGCGACCTGCAATATCCGGCGGCCGGCTTTGCCGACAGGATCGACATCGTGGACGCGAGCGCGGCCCCCGGCGATCCCTTCGGGCATGGGTATTTCGTGCTGTCCTACGAGATGATGGACGACATGATGTGGGTCCTTTCCGGCCTGCCCATCGCGCGGCGGGCGGATCCGGCGGCCTTGGGCGGACCGACCCTGGCCTGCGCGGCGGCCGGCGACGCCGCCTGCCCCGGCGGACATTGGGTGCTGCGCGTTGCCAAGACGCGTGGGCCGGATTTCCAGACGCGGCTGCTGCGGGCGCTATGGCCGCTTATCTTCCGCGTTCAATGATCTCCACTTCGCCCGGATGGGCGATGAGGAGCGTCGTCGCGATGCCCGTGAACAGGCCGTGCTCGACCACGCCGGCGATCTCGGCGACGGCCTGTGCCAGTTTCGGCGCCGAGGTGATGGCCCCGAAGGCGCAATCATAGATCACATTGCCGGAATCGCTGCGCACCGTGGCGCCATCGCGGCTGCGCAGGGTGATGCTGATCGTGCCATAGCCGAGCGCCGCCGCGGCCGCCGCCAGCCGCGCCGCCGTCGTCTTGTGGCCGAACTCGAGGACTTCGACGGGCAGCGGGAATCTGCCCAGGCGCGCCACCAGCTTGCTTTCATCGGCGATGACGATCATCCGCCTGGCCGAGACCGCGACGATCTTCTCGCGCAGCAGAGCGCCGCCGCCGCCTTTGATCAGCGTCAGCTCGCGGTCGACCTCGTCGGCGCCGTCGATCGCGAGATCCAGCGGCGCCAGATCATCCAGCGGGGCGAGCGAGATGCCCAGCGCGCGCGCCTTCGTCGCCGTCTTCTCGGAGGTCGCGACGCCCAGCACATTGAGGCCGCCCCGCAGGCGCGGTGCGAGGAGGTCGAGGAATATCTCCGCGGTCGAGCCGGTGCCGAGACCCAGCTTCATGCCGTCCTGGATGTAGTCGAGAGCCTTGGCGGCCGCGGCACGCTTGAGAGCGTTCAGGTCGGTGGTCATGGCGCGAGCCTAGCAGGCGGCGTCCGGGCCGTCACAAGCGGCGCATGTGGATAGAGCGCGCTGATGCGGCGGGCCAGGGCAGGCCTTTCGATGGCGAACCAGGACAGGATCGCCAGGGCGACGGAGAGGCCGGCCGCCGCAAGGACGCCGGTAAGACCGACGAAACCGTTGGCGAGCAGCGCATTGCCGACCGGCAGATGGACCAGATAAAGCCCGTAGGAGATGTCGTTGCGGCGCAGCAGCCGCGTCGCCAGCCAGGGCCTGGTATAGGCCGCCGACAGCGTCAGCATCGCCAGCACCGCGAAATTCGCCAGCCCGACGAACCGGCTGCCGCTCATCAGGATCGGCGGAATGCGCCAGCGCAGGCAGAGGACCATCAACACGAGGCATAACGCCGCCCACAACCAAACCCGGCCGCGCAGCAGCGGCATCAGGACCGTCAGGTTGCGCCGCGCCGCGATCCCGCAGCAGAACATGCCGAACCAGGGCAGCGGGGTGAGGCTGAGCAGCTTGAACGGCAGGCCGTTTCCCAGGATGCGATGGTCCAGGTAATCGACCGCAAAGGACAGCACGATGGCGGTGCCCAGGACCGTCGCGGCGCGCCCCGACCTGCGCATCAGCCAATAGAGGATCGGTGTGGCAATGTAGAACGCGACCTCGATCGGAATGGTCCAGAGCGAGCCATTGGCGACGCCGTCGCCGTAGTGGCGCAGAAAACGCGGATTCCAGTCGCAGAGCAGCACAAGCTGCGCGCCGAGCCACAGGACCAGCCGGCCGCCGTCGCGCGCCAGCGGCAGATGCGCAAAGGCGAGGATGCAGGCAAGTGTGAACAGCGTGACCGCCAGGTAGGCGGGCGCGAGACGCAGCAGCCGGTTGCGCGCGAAAGCAGAAGGATCGGGATTGCGTTCCCAGGAGGCTGAGATCAGAAAACCGCTGATGAAGAAAAATACCGGCACGCCTGGCGCCTGGCGCAGAAGATGAATGAACAGCGGTTCGGTGGAAAAGAACTGGTCCCAGAGATGGACGATCAGAACCTGCGCCGCGGCGGCGAGACGCAGCAGATCGAAATTGTTGGGCAGCAAGGCGAGTGCCGCCGGCGCGTCCTCCGTTCCTGCGTCGCGAACCATCCCCATCACGGCTATTCTGCCGCAAAATCGGCGCGCCGCAACGGCGCACAACGACGATAATGGGCCGACGCGGTATCGGTGATGCGATGCGAGGACATGCGATCTTTCTCAGTGGGCCGATCGGTACCGGCAAGACGACGCTGGGCCGGGCTCTGGCGGAACGGCTGGGCGGTGAGTTCATCGACGGCGATGGATATACGGATCAGACGCGGCCGTGGTACTGCTCCATCAAGCGGACGAGCGAAGCGATCGTCGCAAACGGCCTGTCGGCGCTGGAGACGGTCCCGGCCGTGGTCGTTGCCTATCCGCTGGGCTGCATGAACTGGATCTATTTCCGGCGCAAATTCGGCGATGCCGGCGCGACACCGCTGTTCGTATCGCTGCGGGCCTCCTATGAGAGCATCACAAATCCGGCGCGCGGTCGCGTCTTCGCACCGTGGGAGCACAACCGCATCCGGGAGATGATCGGCGAAGGCTATGGCGCCAGGCCGTTCAGCGACTTCGTCTTCGACACGGACGCTGGCCCGTTCGACGAGACCGCCACCCGGTTGACCCAGGCCGTGCGGGCTCGGCTGGCTATTCGACCGTGACGCTCTTGGCAAGGTTGCGCGGCTGGTCGACGTCGGTGCCCTTGGCGATGGCGGCGTAATAGGCCAGCAGCTGCACCGGGATCGAATAGAGGATCGGCGCGATCAGGGGATCGGCATCCGGCACCTCGATGGCGTGCCACAGCTTGTCGCCGGCTTTGCGGATACCCTCGGCGTCGGAGATCAGCATCACCTTGCCGCCGCGCGCCATCGACTCCTGCATGTTGGAGATCGTCTTCTCGTAGACCGCGTCATGCGGCGCGATGACGATGATTGGGACGTTCTCGTCGATCAGCGCGATCGGCCCGTGCTTCATCTCGCCCGCGGCATAACCTTCGGCGTGGACATAGGAGATTTCCTTGAGCTTCAGAGCCCCCTCGAGCGCGATGGGAAAGGACGGACCGCGGCCCAGATAAAGCACGTCGCGGGCCTTGGCGATTTCCTGCCCGAGCTCCTCGAATTTCGGCTCCTGCTTGAGGAATTCGACGATATGACGCGGGGTTTCGAGCAAAGCGGCGCAGAGCCGCGCTTCTTCCTCCGCCGAGAGCATGCCGCGCGCCCGGCCGGCCGCGATGGCGAGCGCCGCCAGGGCGGAAAGCTGACAGGTAAAGGCCTTGGTCGAAGCGACGCCGATCTCCGGACCTGCGAAGGTCGGCACCACGATATCGGCCTCGCGCGCGATGGAGCTCTCGACGACATTGACCATGGCGAGCGTGACCTGGCCGTGTTCCTTCGCATGCCGCTGCGCCGCCAGGGTGTCGGCGGTCTCGCCCGATTGCGAGATGAAGAGCGCCGCGCCGCCCTCGGCATAGACCGGATCGCGGTAGCGCAGCTCGGACGCGACATCGACCTCGACCGGCATGCGGGCGTATTTCTCGAACCAGTATTTGCCGACCAGGGCGGCATAGTAGGAGGTGCCGCAGGCCGAGATCAGCAGGCGCGGCGCCGAGGCCAGCGCATGCGCGAGGCCGTGTTCGTGCAGCGCCACGTTCGGACCGACCGCATCGATGTAATGCGACAGCGTGTGGCCGATGACTTCGGGCTGCTCGGCGATCTCCTTGGCCATGAAGTGACGCTTGCCGCCCTTGTCGACGATCGCCGCTGAAGCGCTGGTGACCTTGACTTCCCGGTTGGCGGGACGGCCCTGCTCGTCGAAAATCGAAATCTGCGGGCCGTCGACCACCACAACGTCGCCATCCTCCAGATACGAAACCCTGTTCGTGAAGGGCGCCAGGGCGAAGGCGTCGGAGCCCAGATAGCCTTCGGTCTCGCCATAGCCGACGGCGAGCGGCGCGCCCTTGCGGGCGCCGATCAGGAGCCCTTCGTGCTCGTTGAAGATCATCGCGAGCGAATAGGCGCCGGTGAGACGGCGCACCGCGGTGATCGCGGCCTCCTTCGGACTCATGCCCTGGTCGAGATAGTCGGTCACCAGGTGCACGGCGACCTCGGAGTCCGTCTCAGACTGGAATGCGTGGCCCTTGGCGACCAGCTCTTCGCGCAATTCGCGGAAGTTCTCGATGATGCCGTTGTGGACGATGGCGACCTTGGACGATGCATGCGGATGGGCGTTCACCTCGGTCGGCGCGCCATGCGTGGCCCAGCGGGTGTGGCCGATGCCGGTGTGGCCGGCGAGCGGGCTGCCCTGCAGCACCTCGCCCAGCTTGCCGAGCTTGCCGGGCGAGCGGCGGCGCGAGATCTGTCCGCCGACCAGCGTGGCGATGCCCGCGGAGTCGTAGCCGCGATATTCCAGGCGCCGGAGCGCGTCGAGGATGACCGGCGCCACGTCGCGCGTGCCCGCGATGCCAACGATGCCGCACATATTCAAATCCTTTCGTCGGCTGTCATTTCCGCGAAGGCGGGAATCCGGTGTCGCCCGCCCCACTGGATGCCCGCCTTCGCGGGCATGACAGGTTTGTTTGCTCACAAGACACGTTCATCGCCGGTCCACCCTGAACAAGAACTGAACGCGGCTATTTCTTCTTCGCGGCCTTTTCGGCCATCTTGCGGGTGCGGAATTTCTCCGCCCAGCCGGGAATGTCTTTCTGCTCGGCGCGGGTGACGGCGAGACTGTCCTTCGCCACGGCCCTGGTGACCACCGAACCGGCGCCGACATAGGCGCCGTCGGCCACCGTCACCGGCGCGACCAGCGCGCTGTTCGAACCGATGAAGGCCCCGGCGCCGATGTCGGTGTGGTGCTTGTCGAAGCCGTCGTAGTTGCAGGTGATGGTGCCGGCGCCGATATTCGCGCCCGCACCGACCCGCGCATCGCCCAGATAGCTCAGATGGTTCGCCTTGGCGCCTTTTTCGATGCGGGCGTTCTTCACCTCGACGAAATTGCCGACATGGACGTCTTCCTCCAGTACCGCGCCGGGGCGCAGCCGCGCATAAGGACCGACCACCGCGCCGGCGCCGACGACGGCGCCTTCGAGATGGGAATGGGACTTGATCTGCGCGCCGCTCCTCACCGTGACGCCGGGGCCGAAGACGATATAGGGGCCGACATGGCAGTCGGGCTCGAGCACCGTATCATACGACAGAAACACCGTCTCCGGCGCGGTCATGCCGACCCCGGCGTCCAGCGCGCGGGCGCGCAAACGGGCCTGCATCGCCGCTTCGGCCGCCGCGAGCTCGGCCCTGGAGTTCACGCCCATGGTCTCGGCTTCCGCCACCACCACCACGGCACAGCCCACGCCGTCGGCCCGCGCGATGGTGGGGATGTCGGTGAGGTAGAATTCCTTCTGGACGTTGGCGTCCTTCAGCTCCCCGGCCCAGCGGAAGAAACTCTTCGCGTTCGCGGCCATGATGCCGGCGTTGCACAGCGTCACCTTCTGTTCGGCGGCGTTGGCGTCGCGATACTCCACGATGCGGTCGAGCAGCCCGTCGCCGCGGGTGATGACCCGGCCATACGTCTTGCTCTGGGACTCGAAGGCGACGATCGCCATGCCGGTCCTGGCCTGGGCCGCGAAGCTCGCTTCGAAGGTCGCGGCGGTGACGATGGGCATGTCGCCATAGGTGACGACCAGCGTGCCCGCGAAATCCTGCAAGGCCTCCGCCGCACAGCGCGCGGCGTGGCCGGTACCGAGTTGCTTGTCCTGCACCGCAGTTTCCGCCCCGAGCTTTTCGGCGAACGCCTTCACCTCGGCGGCGCCGGGCGCGATGACGACGACGATGCGCTCCGCCCCCGCCCCGCGCGCGGCGGCGATGACATGGCCGAGAATGGGAAGGCCGGCGACGGCGTGCATGACCTTGGGCGTCGCGGATTTCATCCGCGTGCCCTGACCCGCCGCCAGGATGATGCATGCTCGCGCCATGGAGATTCCCTTAAGCCCCCTCAGAAAAAGGAAGAAATGACGATTTGCGACGCTATATTGCTCCCAGCTTTTGCCGGATTCGTTAATTGCACGCCATGCGCCCTGCCCTGATCTTCGACCTTGACGGAACCCTGGTGGATACTGCGCCCGACCTGCTGGGCGCCACCAACGCGGTGCTGCGCTCGGAAGGGCGGCGGGAAGTCGATCCCGCCACGCTGCGGCACATGGTGGGATTCGGGGCGCGCTCGCTGATCCAGCAGGCCATGGCGGCGACGGGGCCGGGCGTCGAGGACGCACGCCTGGCCGAGCTGGTCGACCGCTTCGTGGTGCATTACCGCGCCCATATCGCGGACGACAGCCGGCCCTTTCCGGGCGTCAGGGAGACGCTGGCGGATCTGGCGGCGCAGAAGATGCGGTTGGCCGTGCTGACCAACAAGCCGCAGGAGATGGCAGACCTGCTGCTCAAGGCGCTGAAGCTCGATCGCTTCTTCCCGGTGGTCTATGGGGCGGGACGGATGAGCTATGTGAAGCCGGATGCGCGGATTTTCCACGACGTGGTGCGCGAGCTGGGCGGCGGGGACGCGGCGATCATGATCGGTGACAGCGTGACCGACGTAGCGACGGCGCGGGCGGCGAAGGCGCCGGTGATCCTTGTCTCGTACGGCTACACGCCCGAACCGGCGCACACGCTGGGCGGCGATGCGGTGACCGACGATTTCCGGCAGATCCCGGCGCTGGCGGCCGGCCTCGCTTGACGGGCCGGGCAGGCTGACCCTATACGGCGGGTCCGCCAAGGCGGGCGCGTAGCTCAGCGGGAGAGCACTCCCTTCACACGGGAGGGGTCACAGGTTCAATCCCTGTCGCGCCCACCAGCCGCCAACGAGTCAAACGGCTATGCATTGTCGATCTCCCGCTGTTCGGCATCTGGCGGCATAACCGCCTTCTGGCCGTCTCACCGGCCTTTCACAGATCGACGCCGGCGCGCGCGGCCACTCGCGTCCGAGATGGCGCTGCACGCCCTCGCAGGACGTTCAGAGGCGATCGGCAGGCAGGCCGGAGTGCGCATGCGCATGGAATCACATCTGGCTTCTTTCGCGGCCGCCGAACCGGATATGCTCCGCCGCGCATTCAAAGCGGCGCTCATTGGCATCGAAGAGTTAGGTCGTCGCCTGGCCGGTCGCGGCGTCGTCAAGGACCGGCAAATCGCGAACGTAACGCACTGCCAGCCAAAAATAGCCGCCTCCTTTGACCAATGTTTCCGTCGGCAGCTGATCATACCCGTATCTGCTCTCCTCCACGATCAGGATTTGGACCATCGGAGATTCAAACGAAGTGGAATTGCCAATCGTACTCGTCCAGTATGTGCCGTCATCGCCGCAACCGTAATAGGTCAAGTCCGAAAGCGCGGTGCCCATCGCAGACCCCGCGAGTTCGAGCGCGGGACTATTCAGCCCGGAGGCTATCAGTTGATCGAAATCGAGCGTATCGGTCAGCGTCTGCCAGTCGGCCTGCGTCGGCAATCGCCAGCCGCCGGTGGACTGCAGGGAATTTGCGTCGTCATAGCGGTAAAGGCGCCCATACACCGCCACATTATCGGAGGAACCGTTGGGAGGAGCCGCGTTGGGCGCGTCCCAGGTCAGATTTTGAGTCATCCAGAGCAGCTGGCCGATCGGCGTCGCGGGATAGACCGTTTGGTCTCGGGTATCCAAGAAGTAACACGCCCGGACGGACACCCTGTATTGCTGCGAGTTGATCTGGATGCCGTTCTCGTCATAGCCGCACAGGGTGACGCTCATCGAGCCGTCCTGCGTGATGCCGGGCACCGTCACGGTGCCTGAATCCGTCGCGCCGGAGCTTTGCGTGTTGTAGGACCGATCGATCGCCGTGACTGTCTGGTCGCCCAGGACATAGCAGAGCTTCACCCTGGCGACGAAGTTCATCATCCAGGTGAATCCGATCTCCAGCTCGTCGGTCGGACTGTTGGCCAATAGTTCGATCGTGGGGCTCGTGAATTTGTACACGCCGCGGTCTTCGGGGCCGACGAGCTTGTCGATGGGCAGAAAGAAGAGCCATGGATTGTAGGCGATGGTGTCGGTCTGCTGGAAATTGATGAACTGCAGCATCAGCTGGGTCATGTTTCCCGCGGCGGTCAATGCGACGATGTTCTGAAATTGAAAGGTAACGTTGGCGCCGGAGCCGGTGCCGATCGGATCGGCCGCCGGCGCCGTCAGCGTCCAGCTCAGGTCGCCCGCATTCCACGCGGAAGTCCAGGCGTTGCCTTCCGTGCTGGTGATGGAGAGGCTGGCGCCGACAATGACGTCGGTCGGCGTCAGCGAGCCATCGTCGGAGCCATAGGTGAAGCTGGCGATGACCTGGGGCGGCGAATCGGGGTTTCCGTTCCCCGTAAAGATGGGCGCATTGCTTTGATTGTTGATGTTGAAGATGAGCGTGTTCTGCAGGTAAGGCTGAATGGTGGAAACGTACACTTCGTTGAAGCCGTCAGGCTGAAAGGTGACGGCGAGCACGCTCGAAAGATCCGGATTCTCGACCACGGGCGCGGATTGCAACGCGATTTTTGCCGTCAACTGCTTGGGCAAGCCGGACGCTTCGAACTCAAGGCTGAAAAAATAGGTTCCGGCCGGTCCGACGCTCTGGATCGCGCAGAGCGTGCAGGTCAGGGTCGCACCGTTGGACCATATGTAATCGCTCGAGCCCGTGCTGACCGCAAAGCCATTCCCATTCTGCGTGGCGGTCAGTCCCGCGGGAACGGTCAACGTCGCGGCCTGAATCTGCGTCACGGTGAAACAGCGGGGAGCGACCAGCGAAAACGCATCCCCATTTGCTGGCAAGTCGATATCTTGGCCCGTGCCGTTCGTCAGAACCATGGTGAGATTCGCGGCGACGTTGATGTACAGCACGGCGGCCGGTTCCGTGCTGACCGCCGGATTGGTGATGGTAAAGGTGATGCTACTCGCCATGGCAGCTCTCCGATCGAAGCTTAGGGTCGCGCCGCTTCACGTGGCCGGATCAGGGGTTAGATCTAGCCATCCTTCCAGAACCGTTTGCGGCGAGTATCCGAAGACGGCGTTCTCGGTGACGGCGTCGGGCGACAGCGAAATCGGAGCCGAGGCGCCCGGAGCGATCCAGCTCCAGTCATAACCGTTCTCCTGCGGCAGCGGCACCGCGAGGCCGGAGGCCGGCGAGAGCACGGGCGCGGTGAAGAAGGTCGCCGCCAGCTTGCTCATGGCGGAGCTGTATTGGTCGGGCGGGATGGAGAGGCTAACCACGGGCAGAACCCCCGTCGTCGCGTGCACCTGTGTCCGCGGGTCAACCAACATCGTCAGCGTCGTGGGCGCGTTCAGCGTCAGCAGAAGGGCCGGATCGGCCGCCGAGGGCTGCACCACGCCGTTGCCTCCCTCCGCCGGCGCCGCCTGCGAATAGAAGGAGCCGTAGGCGCCACCGGGCGTCTGCTCGACGAAATAGCCGATCAGTCCGTCGTTCATATCGACCGGATCGCCCAGCCGCGCTGGGAACTGTACCGCGCCGAGCGCTGCGGTGCTGTACTGTTGCCGCTGGGCGGGGCTGTACTGCTGCCGCTGGCTGGGGTTGTTGGGGTCGGGGCTGGCCGCGCTCGCCAAGACGTCCTGCGTGAAAGGAGCGGCCTCGGCGCTGTTGTCCTGGCTGAGCGGCAGCAGATTTCCGCTGGTCTCGAGCCCCAATGTACAGCGCACGATGGCCAGCGGGCGACCCAGCAGGACGGCGAGCGCGGCATCCTGCGCGGAACCGGCTGGCTGGCTGAAGGCCGCGGCGCCGACGATGGCGGTCAGCAGATCCTGCACGAAGCCGGTGCTTTGGCCGTAGACGTGATTCATGAACTGGGAAAGGAAAGGGTTGACGGCGGCGGTGTCGGTCGTGATCGGCGTGCCGTAGGGTTCGAGATTGCCCGGCGCGGTGCGATAGACGACCGCCCCGTGCTCGATGCCGATGGAGCCGATCGACGAGCCGTCGGCATCATAGAAGAAAAGGCTGTCGTTCAGGTCGTTCGGCATCAGCCAGCCGCACACGGGCGAGGTGGCCGGATGCGAATTCGACTCCACCACGGAGGCGGACGTGTCGCCGAAGGTCCGGGCGGAAAGCCACCGGAACCAGAGCCGGGTTGGGGTGAGGAGGCGCGGGGGAAGATAGGCTTGCCCCTGATGCGCGACATCATCGGCATTCGGCTGCAGGCTTGCCGCGACGACCGGCGTCAGGCTCACGCTGCCGGCGCCCGTCGCGAACTGCATCGTTTGGCCGAAGACGTCCACGATCTGCAGCGACCGCAGCGCCAGGAAGCCGGCGCGCAACGGCCCGAAATCACGGCCGGCGGAAAGGGGCTTCACGGCGTTGAAGGCGCCGTCGTACCAATTGTCTCCGGTGAGCAGGGCGGCCGCGCTGATATCGGAGGTGACGAGATCGACGCCCTGCCCGCCCGGGTTGCTCACCAGGTTCTCCACCGGGATTTGCGGCAGGAAGGCCTGCTGGATCTGCTGCGCGCCCAGACCGCTCATCGCCTGCGAGACGAAGTTGCGGCTATTATAGGCGGCTTGCGCGACCTGAAGCGACGGATCGGCTTCGGTATCCGACGGAAAGGCGTTCAGATAAGCCTGGATCTGCGAGCCCAGGCTGTAGGCCGCCCGCGTCGAAAGCGCCGCCGAGCCGGAGTAGCCGTAGAGTTGATCGGCCGGCTGTGTGAAGCCGTTGGACGTGACATAGGCATAGTCCGCACCGTCGTCGTCCAGCGTGAAGAACTGCGTGAGGTTGCCGGCGCTGTAGGCCGGCCAAGAATTGGCGTCCTTGCCCTGCATCTGCAAGGGCGAGAACCAGGCATTCCAGATCATGAAGATCGGCAGGAACGGGTCCGAACGGGAGGCACTGAGATTGGGCACGGCGCACTGCGCCATCCAGCCGACCGGGTCCGGCGGATAGGCGGTGCCGCCAGCATTGCTCCAGGTGAAGGTCAGGGCCATCGGCGCATCAACGGACTGGGAAGGATTCGGCGCCACCGACGGCGGCGGCGCGCGCAGCCAAGCGAACAGACCGGCGCCCGGCCCACCGTCCTGCGGACTGAGGCCACCCTGTGCAGCTTGAAGAGCGGCGACGAAATCCGCCGGCGAGGCAGTCGCGGGATTCGCATCGCCACCCACGGCCGCCATGGCCTGCTGCACCACGGTGGCCAACATGGGGATCAGCAGAACCGCCTCGGTGATCAAGGCCTGCACATCGGCTTGCGCCGGGGTGCCGGCGAGGACGGTCGTCAGCCCGCCCCAGGAAAGGTTGGGGAGGTCGGTCGTCTTTTCCGATCCGCTTGCGGCGAGCGTCGTCAGCAATTGCCCACTGGTCCGCACCGCGATCGTCGGTCCCGGCCCGTTGCGCTGCGCGCGCTGCAGCTGGGATCCTTCGGCAAGCAGCACCGGGTCGGTCGGCATGCAGAAGGATGGAGCCGGCACCGCTCGCAGGCTCCATCCCGGAGCTGTCAACGCCGCGACCAGACTAGCGTAGCAACCATAGACGGCCCCTGCAAAGCTGGTCGTGGATGCGGGCGGTGCCGGCGCGACGGCGTTGCCGCTCCCATCCAGCTTGTACTGCAGGAGGCCCACCTGGTTGCCCGCGCCCTGAACGGCGTTGAGCTCGCACGGACCGTTGGTGTCGAGGAAATTGGTGAGCTCCTCGAACGAGTAGGCCGGCTGGTTGGGGTCGATCGTGAAGAACATCGTGACGTACCGGTACCAGTCCATGAACAGCTGCTTACGCTGCAGCTCGACCGAGAAGCGATCCTGGTCATAGGCCTTCTGCGCCGCGTTGAGCGCGGCCAGCAGCGCCGCTATGTCGTCTTGCAGGTCGGCCGCCCTGCCGGGCTCCGGGGCCTGGCCCTGGGGTGATGAAGGCTGCACGAGCTCCCAGATCCAGCCGCCGAATTCGGTCGCGAAGGCTTTGCCGTGCAGGTCTTCGTCCATCTGCGCCGGATGGGCAGTGCCGTTCTCGACGTTTTGGACGAGGCCCAGCTGGAGCGCGTTGAGCAGATATTCGTAGTCATCGAGCGCCGCGGGAACGGCCCCCGCGCCGGCGAGATCGTTCCGCAGCAGCGCCGAGAGGGCTTCGGTGGTCGTGTTGCCGATCGCCACCTCGCCTTGGCCCCGCCACACCGCCGGCGTCGTCGTCGAGGTGCTGGCGAGAAAGCCGCCGTTCTGCTGCGCGACGGCCGTGTCCCAGACCAGCTCCTGCATGATCCCCGCAACCAGGGTTTGCGACGGAACGGCGAGGCCGGCGATGGACTGGGTGGGATCGAGCCCCTGCAGCTGCCAGCCGAACTGCTGCGTCACGATGCTGTCGAGGATATCGGACGGCGCCAGGGTCGGCGCGACACCCTGATCGGAGCACTGCGTCGCGTAGGCGGTCCAGGCTTCGGTGACGGTCTTCTGGAGACCGGCCAGCGGATCGGTGCCCGTCGGATCGATCCAGCCGATCACCTGGTAGCTCGCCTTGAAGTGGATCGCCGATCCCGCCGCCAGCACCGTGCCGACGTTTTGGCCATTCCCGATCGATTGATCGGAGAAGTCGTCGAAGAATCCGAAGACGCTGCTGCACTCCGGATAGAAGCTGGAGAAGCCCGGGCCCACGAAGCCGACCGAAGTCAGCATGCAGGGGTTGCCGTCCTCGTCGTTATAGTCGGGCAGAAACTGCGCCGGCCCGGTGGCCGGGCCGTAGACGCGTTGGCGTCCCATATAGAGATAGGGCTGCTGCGTCGATGCGTCGGTCAGCGGCACCGAAACACACGGCGACGACGGCGCGGCGACCGCGAGATAGTCGCTCTCGACCAGGAAGGCGGCGGCGGTCGGAGCGCTCCAACCGCCATCCTGGAAGAGACTGAAGTAGCGGATCACCAGCCAGCGATTAGGCACCTGCGGGAAGACGACGGGGCCGCCGGCGGAGAGCTGGCTGCCGCGGCGGAAGAAGTCGGGCAATTCCCAGTGCAGATGCACGCCGATGTCCAAGGTCTCGGCGGGCGAGTCGTTGTCCTCGAGCGGGCGCGCGATGGCGTCGCCGGTGCTGGCCGTGGTGGCGTCGGCGACCCACGGTATCTTCTCGAACACCGCCGTCCGGCCCTTGAAGTTCGGCGCGATCTGCGTGTTGTCGGCCAGACTCACGCGCAGCGCGGCGATGTTGAGCGGAACTATGGCCGTCATGCCGGCCCTCGCTTGACGAAGCTGACCTGCGCGACGCCGAGAGTCATCTCGAAGCCCATCTCCGCAGAGGTGATCGGATTGCCCGTCGCAATGTTGATGGCCTGCTGAAACGCCGTCATCATCATGCTGCGCGGCTGCGCACTGCGCAGGCAACCGGAGACGCCGGCAAGCGGGACCGATCCGGTAATGTCCAGCGGCGGTCCCGGCGCGAAGGTCCACACCGTCTTGGTCGCGGTGACGGGCGTGGTGCCGGGATCGAAGCTGTCCAACCCGAAATGCAGGGCCTCGGGCGCCTCATGCAGGTCGAACCGCTGTGCGTCGCCATCCACCAGACAGATCATGGTGTCGGACTGCGACCCAAGCTGCTCCAGCCTTAGGATGGTCAGCGGCGTGCCGGCATCCCCTCCCTGACTGTAGGCGTTCACGCCCAGGCCGGGAAAATCCCGCACCACGGAGGATCGAAGCAGGAAGCCAGACACTAGGTTCGAGGCGACGGTCGCCGTTGCAACCCCGAGCTTGCGCGCGCGCATCCGGCCCGCATTTGCCCGGAAGGCGGCCAGGGCCGCCGCGACAGCGACGTGCTCTACGGCCGGAAGCCCTGCCGCCGTGGCGACGGACAGGTTGCGGCCGATGCTCATGGCGCCGTCCACGAGGGCGTCGATCCAGCTCGGATTCAGGTAAAAGAAGCGGATCGACTCGGGCGGGAGCATGCGCTCGTCCGGCACGAGATAGTTCAACGGGACACCCTTCAGCAACGCGAGCCGATTAAGCCAGTCGACGATCGTGTCCGGGACCGTGACGCCGCCGAAAACCGCCGGATCGGACAGGGCCTCGCCGATGCGGCGTCTCAATTGCCGGCGCGAGAAACGGGCCTTCATCGATCGCCCCGATCGGCCAGACGGCGGACGGTGTGGGAAAGAAGCGCTCGCGTCGTCGCGGGAGCTGCGGACTTGGGGGTCCGCGCCCAATTCCCTGACAGCACGGCCTGGAACGATTCGGCAAGCAGCGCGTCCTCCACCGTTGCGATGGCGGCCGCTGTGAGCCCGTTCTTCCAATTATACAGCGCCACGGAAAAAGCTTTGTCCTGCAGCGCGAGCAATCGTCCCAGCGTCCATGACGCAGCGTAAGACACGTCCAGCATTCCGCTCGTCGGATCGAAAACCAGGGCTTGGTCGGACGATGCAAAAGGCAGCGCCAACGCCGGAGCGGTATTCTGATAGGGCAGGCACGGGCCACGGTACCAGCAGACGGTCTTACTGCCGTCGCGCAAGCTCTCGTTCAGCGGGACATAGCCCATGCCCAGCGCCGCCGCCGTCGCAACGTTGCCGCCGACATACGGCACCTGGAGCATGGTCTGCGCGGCATCGGCGGTGTCGCCCGCAGGCCGGCCGTTGAGCGCCTGCACGCGATCGGCGAAGCCGCTATTGTCGCCGGAGGTGAAGAACGTCCAACTCTGCAGCACGGCCAGGCGCAGCGTCGTGCCGGTGAAGTCGGAACCGGACGGCGCTCCTCCCTGCTCGTCGGTCGGCAGAAAACTTTCCAGTCCTTCCAGGGAGACCAGATAGGCGTAGGTCTTGCGACCGGCACCGTCGCTGCCCATCTGCGGCAGGCGCGTGCCGAAGACGACCGACACAGTCCCTGTAGGAACGCCCGCGCCGGGTTGCTGCCCCGTCGGCTTGTTGCACAGGTTCACGCGCCTAACGTGCGCCGTAAGCCCCAGATCGGCGGCGGTGGGAGCGATCTGCCAAAAGAGGCTCAACGGAATGTCGAGCACCTGCACGGGACTGGCGGTGGTCTGGTTCAGCTCCAGACCGCTCGTATCGATCGCCTGCCAGAAATAGGAATAGGCGGACGCGGGCAGGCTGCTGGCGGCGTATGCGTTCGTCGCAAAGAGGTCGCCCACCGTCGCCGGCTGGGGCGCGAGCAGAAGTCCTGGATGGGCCGCCACGTCGTCGGCATCGAGCAACAGGATGGTGAGCCAGGTGGACACGTCGGCCGGCGGCGCGCCGGCCGTGACGTCCTTGTCCGCTGGCCCGCCGATCCGGCGACTCCACGGCAAAGTCGGCTGGGAGAAGACCACATGCGGCAGCACATTGGTGAATTCGCCGACCGCGCCGTCGGGCGGAAAGACGGACTGCACCTGCGTGGCCGGCGACCGCAACGTGAAACGGTCGCCGAGCACGGCAAAGGCGTAGCTATGCGACATCGGATCGTCGCTGATCCCGGTGATGCGCTGCGCGACGGTGAGCGTGTAGTCGCCGTCGTCGAGGCCGGGCAGATGGTGCTGGATGAACGTCACGGTTTCGTCTTGCAGAGGGTCGGACATGGGCGTCGCCATCGCTCAAATGCTCCCCAACAGGCCCACGGCGGGCCAATCCCAAAGCGCGGTCGTCGTCGACATGGCGGTCACATCGACGGCAGCCGAGGCCCATGTCGCGAAGCCGTTGCTCGTCAGATCGTCGAGGATGGCCGTCCGTTGTTGCGCCACCCAGGAATCGGCGAGCGAGGACAGGACGTGGTCGACATTGGGGAGCTGCTCGCTCGCGCTGCCGGACACCGCGATCGACAGGCTCGCAGCACCGGGAGGACCCGATACCCTTCCTACGACTTCGTAGTCTGTGGATACCGCCGCGCTGCCATCGGTGAAGCCGGTCTGCGGCGGATCCTCGCGGAACAACAGGTCGGATACCGGGATGGCGGACAAGGTGTCCGGCGTCTGCGGGATTGGGCTGATCAGGAAGCCCGTGAGCGCGAACGGCACCATGGGCGGGTCGTTCGGCTGGCGACCTGCCCCCTTGTCGGGTGCCCATAGCGCGGCGCTCGAAGCCATCAGCATGGGCTGGACCGAGACGCTCGTGACCGGCACCCCTGCGGCGGTCATCAGCGTGACGGTGTGGAAGCTTTGAATCGAATTCAGGTGCATCGGCGCGATCGCCAGATCAGGGCACCAGACGGCGTCGGGGTGGTCTTGGTCGACGCCTCCATAAGTCGGCGTCCCGGCCGGCAGCGACAGGTAGGGATCGCCCGCCGCCGGCGCGACGTTGTAGCTCGTGACGGTGTTGGGGATGACGTAGACGGTCCCCGCGGTAGGGTTGGTGGTCCATTCGGCGCAGTTCGCCGGAACGGCGCTGCTGGTCAGGAGGCTGAACGTGTCGGGATCCAGGATCCAATCGTAGACCGTGCCATCCGCGGCGGTCTGGCCGCTCGCGATGAGGCCGGATGGCACGCTCGCCAGTACGACGCCGGCGTCCGTCGTCGGCGTGTCGTCCGTCGCGGCCGACCGGCCGGTTCTCAGCAGGCCAGTCCGGGGCGACGATGAGCCTGTCGGCAGGAAAGAGGATTTGAACCCGCTCCAAGCCAGAGGCGGCGCCTGCGCGGGAGCCGAGGAGCCGAACGCAACGGTGAATGAGACGACGTCCAGATGCACATGAGCTTGGCCGCCGAATGACGGACCCCAAATCTGCAGATCCGCGCCGACCTGCACTTTGAGCGTGTGCAGTCCCAGATTGAGCGCACAGCCCAGTGCCACATAGGCATCGGCCTGATAGCTCAAGGGCGACCACGCGATCAGGAAGTCGGCGCCGGCATTGAACCAGGCCTTGACCGCACCCGAATTCCAGGTAGCCGACATCGCTACGCCGCCCATCATCATGGCGGGCAGGAGCGCAAAATAGGCCGAGCCGGTGACCTGGAAGGCCCCAAGGCCGAAATTGATGGCGAGCCGAGGCACGGCCGGGTAGCCGTCCGGCGGGGTGAATCCGGGATTGTAGCCGCCCACCGTCACAACGCAGTGGCCGGCGTTGGCGCCGCTTGTCCAGATATTGAAGGCAAAGCCGCCCGTCGGCCGGCAGAAGCTGCCGAAGAGATACGACGCCGGCGACAGCTTGCCTTGCACCGAGAGCTGGCCGCTCGTGGCGCCGAACGACGCCGCCATGTCGATCTCGATATAGGCGGCCGGCTCGCCGAGCGGCAACGACATGGCGCAGCTACCGATCAACCCGAATTGGAGGTCGACCCCGAAGGCGACCGTCAGGGCTGCAAAGCCCTCGATCATCTCGAACGAGGTGAACTGGACCCCCGCCGCGACCCAATAGGCTCCGGCCTGCGGCGGGAAGTTGCTTTGCAGCTGCGGCAGCAGCGTGGTCATGGTCGCGGCGGGCGTGGCGCCCGGCAGAGGCGCGTTCTGCGGCAGCAGGAAATAGCCCGACAGGGTGGCTAGCGTGGGCGCCACCAGCGCGGTGTTGACGCCGAAGCCGGCGGCGAGCCCCGTCACGAAGAGGAAGGGCGGCCCGCCCAACGGCACGTCCACCATGCCGTATAAAAAGAAGGACGCCGGCGGTCCGGGGACGTAGCCGCCCATCGCCCGAAGACCGAAATTGGCCACTTGCACGCTGACTTCGCCGAAATAGCCCGGCTCGGCGCCCGTGGCGCGCAGAAAGCCGCCGGCGATCGAGAGCGGGCCGCTGGCGAATCCCAGCGAAAGGCCCTGAAGCCCAAAGGCGACCGACAGATCGCTCCCGACAGAGGCGCCGGGCAGCGGCAGCGGAAACACGACGGTCAATCCGTCGAGGTCGAGCGAGAAGCCTCCCAGTGCGAAGGCGGCCACCAAGCCGAACGTCGCGCGGCCGCTCGCATCGTAATCCAGGCCGATCTGCTGCAACGTTACGGGGCCGAAGCTCTTGCCGATCCGGATCCAATGCACCGGGCTCGCCGGGCTGGACGTGTTCGTCGCGGAATAGGGAACCGGCAACGCCGGATCGGCGGGCGGTGTTGCCGCCGGCAGCGAAAGCGGCAAGGCGAAGGTGCCCAGCGGATTCCCCGACGGGTCCAGCAGGCTGGCCGTGAGGGAGAAGCCCGCGCCCGGCGCACCCAGCGTGGTGCCGCCGATGATGGCGTAGGTGGATGCTTCCGGCGCGCTCGCGTCGCTGCGCGTATAGAGCGGATTGGATGCGGCGGCGACTTGCGGGATCGCGAACGCGACCGGTGTCCCGCCGACCGGCACGCTGGAATAGGTGAAGCCGAGCCGGTCGAGCGTCAGTTGGCCGAAGCCGGGGACGTCGCCGACAAGCGGCAGGCTGGAGAGCCGCAGCGCGCCCTCCGACGGCGCGAAGGTGGCACCCACCGCGAAGAGACCCGACGTATCCGAGGGGGCAGCCGGCGCCGTGGCCGCGAAGCAGATCATGGTGTAGCCGTTGCCGTCGACCGTCAGGCCGAACTTCGCCGCCGCGCCGAACTGCGTGCTGGAGGTGCCGGAGGACGGCGCGGTGTGGACCACCTGCCCGACGACATAGTCGATCGCCGCGTCGAGATTCAGCTCCGGCGGCAGCTGGACCGTGACGCCGAACTGGCTTGCAACCAGCGCCAGGAATTCGCCGAGCGGCACGATTGCGCTCTGCACGCTGCCGTCGAAGGTGAACGTGCTGCCGTCGCCTGTCTTGTCGACGGTGGCCGCCAGCGCGACGGGGACGCCGGCGAGAAGAGCATTGAGTCCGACCTGCAGGTTCACTGCGGTCGCAGCGCCACCGGCCACGGTGTCCGTGGCCTTGAAAGCGATGGCCAGGTTGTCGATGGCGAGCCAGCGTACCAGGGGCGCCGGCAGGGGGATCGCGCCTTGCGTGGGATCGGCGCTTTCGACCTCGACGCTGATGTTGAAGAGCTTTTTCGTCGCGCTCGAGCTGATCTCGAATGCCTTCACCTGGACCAGCAGCGCGTTGTCCGAGGTGAACGCCTCCGCGTCGAGGAAGTCGGAGAAGGCGCTTGCGATGTCGCCGATGCCGGGCGCGTTGCGCAGGCTGCCGACTCCGGCACCCAGTTGCTGCTCGACGAGGCCGATCAGATCGCCCAAGTTGAATTGGAGCGGCCCGCAAGTGTGCTTCAGGTCCAGCCGGAACAGAAACCCCGCGGATGTCCCGTCGGCTGCATCCGCCGTATCGGCGACCAGCTCCGACAGCAAGGGGACGGCAACGTCGCCGACGCACAGATGCACCGAGAAACAAAAACCAAACGACATCTCTGCACTCGGCTGGATAGGACGAAAGAATGATGTCTGATGACCAGGCGATCAAATGCAAACCACGGAAGAAATCGTGATCTTTTTGTGCTACTGAAGTCGTGCACGGACCTTCTTATGGAGCTCCCAATCATTTTAAATACGTCAATTTAAATACGTCAATCGCCTTCACTACAAATTTCGGGATAGCCATCTTGGAAATTAGGTTATGTTTCGTATAAGTATTTTTGGCTGGCAGACATCGAAGTATCCATATGAAGATCGTATTCTGGAATATTCAGAAAGCGTCGGAAGGCAAGCTCAAGAAGAATCTGAACTCCGCTATCATCGGGTCCAATGGCTTGGGTAACAACGTCGCGGACTATGTCGTCAAGATCGTTCTGGACGACAAGGTCTGGGCGACCGCGACGGGCGTGCCTGCCGATGCATTCGTCATCATCGAGCTCGTCAGCGGCGGCAGCGACAAGGGGGGTGACGCCACCGGTACTTGCCTGCCCGCGCTCACGAAGCTCGAGGGCGCGTTGAATGCGGCCGCCGTTGCGGCAAATTTAAACCCGTTGCCGACTTACAGGCACATTGTCCCCAAGATCACCGGACATCGGGAGACCGTTGGCATCCTGTACAACGCGGCCACGCTGACTTATGTGAGCGACGCGGTCATGCGGGATACGGACAACAAATTCCTTCCCAAACGCTCGCCCCTCTGGGCGAAATTCACCGTGGGATCGACAACCACGGCGCTGAACCTGATCGGCGTGCACGGTCCCACCTCGAAACCAAGCTCGGACATCTATACCGCGGCGGTCTCCTACACGAACAAGCTGGCCGACATCGCGCAAATCGCGCAGACCGGCTTTATCCCCAAGCAAGCCACCCTGATCGGCGGCGACTTCAATTGCGACGGCGCTAACACCTATTCGAAGAGCAACAACGGCAAGAACGCCAAGATCAGCGCCTTCGCCGACCTGATCGCTTGCGCCTACACCGTGCCGTTGCTCACCGGCACCAAGACCAGCCTGCTGCAAAGCGCCGATCAATCCACCAAACCGCCCGGCTATCTCAGCCAGCCCTACGACAATATCGTGTGCGGCGCACTACCAGGAGCGACAGTGAAGGTGATCGATCTCTGCCAGAATGCCCCGACCTGGAGCAAGAACGCCGTGGCGACGTTCAACGCCGCCCGAACCGTCAGCGATCACCTACCGATTAGCGTCAACTGGTAAGCCGCAGCTCTCCGGACGTAGATCATGCCGAACTGGACTTTCGCCGACGACTACGCCGCGCGCTACCCCGCGCTGGCCAGCTCCGTTCTCAGCCTGCTTGTCTTTTCCGATCATTCGCTGACGGGCTCGGCCTTTGCCGGAACGCTAGACGTGGCCGCGAGCGGGGTCGCGCTGGAAACGCTGGGCCAACTGAGCGGCGCAACCGCCATCCCCCTGTCCGGCAGTGTCAGCGACGACGACACCACGCTGACCGTGACGCTGGCCTCAACCACCGGCGCGTTCGGGCTCGACGCCATAAGCGCGATCCCGCTGCTCGGTCCGAAGATCACCGCGGTCGGCATGTCCGTGTCCACGATCGCCGCAGCGAGCGATAGCGCCGATACCGGGCCGGGTACCGACGATCTCAGCTTTTCGATCGCACTCTCTCTGGGCGGCGACACGGTGACGCTCGCCGGCGCGGTACCGATGAACGGCGGCCTCTGCACGATCGAGGTCGAGACGACCGGAATCGCGATCGGCATCGACGATCTCGACTTCCTGACCAGCAAGGTCGGCGCGGGCTGGTTTCCCGCCGACCAGCTCGGTCCGTTCTCGCAGACCTCGTTGACGCTGATCGGCCTTTCAGTGGACTTGTATCTTGCGCTGGACCCGTTCTCGATCGCCTTCGCCTCTGTGGCCATCGGCATCGGTTTCACGGGCCAGGCACTGATTGAGAACGTGCTCTATCTAAGCCCGCTGGCGGTTTGGGTCACCATCGCCGCCCCAGACGGCGCGCCCACCTTCACTTGGGCCCTCATGGGAACGCTCGCGCTCTGCTCGCATCTGAGGCCCGGCAATTATCAGAATCCGGATCTCGCGCTCGACATGAGCATGGACCTGAACAATTTCGCCGTTTCGGCCACCCTGGAGAACGAGCAGTCGATCACGGTCAACACGGCGTTGCAGGACTTGGGCGTCGGCAGCATCGGCCTTGGCGACGACATCATCCTGACCACTCTCGAGATGGATATTACCGTCGACAGCGGCGGCAAGGCGACCGGCTTCGACCTCGATGTCGGCATGTCGGGCAGCCTGGGCCTGTTCAGCGTGCTGACGGTGGAGAAAATGGAACTGAAGATGTCTTATCTGGCGGACGGAAATGCCCCGTCTAGATAACGCACGCCGCAAAACTCCTATTCGTGGACATTGCCGGAGGCGCTGACAGAGCTGGTTGCCGCCGACATCGCCGGTGTGCGCGGCTAGCTAGCTCGAGCAAGTCTTGGTGAGCACTGCGCCGTTCTGATGCAAGCCACCGGTTAAGCGTACATGCAACGGAGGCGTGCAAACCGCTGAATGATATTGTGAAGAACGTCCGCCGAACAACCCGTGGAAAAGACGTGGAAACCGCATCCTACAACCAAAAAACCGGGAATTCTGCGGACGCAACCCCCTTCACACGGGAGGGGTCACAGGTTCAATCCCTGTCGCCCACCATTTTGCGGCCTGTCTTGCGCATCGGCGCGCTGCGCATGGCCTCGAAATAGTGGAAAAGAGCCCATCAAGCCTCGAACCTTTCGGAGCCGGTGCAGACCGGTTCGAAACACGAAAAGGGGCGATGCCATGAAACTTCCATTTTACAAGCTGTTGGCGGCATATTCGGCGGCGATCACCACGCTGCTGATCGGCCAGCAGGTCGGCCAGGCTGTCGGCGCACCCGACAAGACGAGCTTCGGCGAGATCGACGTGCAACGGATCAACATCCGAGAAAGGGACGGGACGCTGAGAATGGTCGTCTCGGACCGCGACCGCTTTCCCGGTCTTATCTGGCGCAACAAGGACTATCCGCATACCAGCCGCACCAATGTCGCCGGCATGCTGTTCTTCAACGATGAAGGTACCGAGAATGGCGGGCTCACCTTCGGCGGCGCCAATGACGGCAAGGTGCATAGCTTCGGCCATCTGAGCTTCGACCAATACGAACAGGACCAGGTCGTCACTTTGGAGCAAGCCGAAAGCGACGGTCGCCGCACGGCAGGGCTGACGATCGTCGACCGGCCCGACAAATCGATGAACATCCCCGGGATTCAAGACATCGTGACATTGCCCGAGGGGCCGGAGAGAACGGCCGGCATTGCAAAGCTCGTCAGCGAAGGGGTCGTCGGCAATCACCCGCGCGTCTTCCTGGGCAAGCAGGACGGTGCGTCGATGCTGACGCTCAAGGACGAGGATGGCCACGACCGGCTGCGCCTGACCGTGTCGAAGGATGGAAAAGCAGCCATCGAATTCGTCGATGCGACGGGCAAGGTGACAAAGACGGTCACGCCCTAGCGGTATTGCGGCGGATAGCCGCCGGCCGGTCTCGTGCGGTAGCGTGCGGCCAAGTCGTCCGCGCGGCTCCCGAGCGATTGCTGCCGGCCGCGAATGAAGATCGCAACCGGCTGGGAATAGGGTTCGAATGGATCGCCGCTCCACACCACGACGTCGCCCTCCTTTCCCGGATCGAGCGAACCTACCTGTTCGTCAAGGCCGAAGATGCGCGCCGGGTTGATGGTGATGGCAGCCAAGGCATCGGCATGCGAAAGGCCGTGGGCCACCGCAACGCCGGCATCGTAGCGAAGCTCGCGGATACGGAAACTGCCGCCGGCGCTGCTGTGAAAGGCGATCAGGACGCCGGCTTTCCGCAGCGCCGCGGCGTTGTCCAGCGTCGCGCCGATGGATTCGAAGGTCGCCGGCAAATCGTCCAACGGTCCGAGAATGACGGGCACATGGGCGGCGGCGATCTCGCCAGCCACCTTCCAGCCCTCCTCGGCACCATCCAGAATGACTCTTAGCCTCTCGCGCTGCGCCAATCTGAGAACTTCGTGGATGTCGGACGCGCGATGCACGTAGATCAGGACAGGCGTGGTTCCGTGCACCACCGGAACCAGCGCTTCGAGATCGGCGCGCGACAGGGAAAGCGCGCGCGATGCCCCATTGTTATAGGCATTCCGGTGGCCTTCGTACCAGCGAACGTCGTCGAACACGGTTTCGAGCTGGCCGATCGCGGCACCCCGCGCGCCGCCCGCCCGGGCCGAACCGGACTCGCCCAGCGCCAACACCATCGCGACCTTCGGCTTGACCAGAATGTCTTCCGCCGCACCCAGATGGATGGCCGCCGCCTGACCGGCGAACAGGAACTGGCGGCCGGGCGGCGGATGAAATCCGGGCCGCTCATCGGCATAGCCCGGGGTCGCGATGGCGCGGGTGATGCCGCCGAGCCGCGCCGCGCGAATGGGCACCGAATAGGGATTGAGGCCGTATTCGACGTCGAACGCCGCGCTCAGCTGGTCGTTGTAATTGACCAGGTCCACGGTCGACGGTTCCTGCCCGACTTCCACCAGCCCCAATTGCGCATCCGGCGCGATAAATCCGGGCGTGACCGGTCCGCCTTTGGCATCGATCACGATGGCACCAGCGGGCACGGCAAGGCCGGCGCCCAGCGCGGCGATCTTGCCATCCTTCAGGACCAACGTGCCCGACGGGATCTCTCCGGCCGCGCCTTCGCTGAGGATGTGCGCATGGACGATCGCGATGCTCTGCGCGGAGGCGGGCGCGGCAAGAAGACTGGCTGCGAGCAGCAACGGACGGAGCTTCACGGCATCCCCTCCTCGGCCGGCAGACCGACGTCGAAATCGGATTTGGCTTGGTATTTCGGATCGTGCGCGTCATAGACCAGCGCGCCGTCGACATAGACCTTCTCGGCGACGGCATAGACGCTGAACGGATCGCGATCCCACAGGACGACATCGGCATCCTTGCCGTTTTCGAGCGAACCGGTCCGCTCCGCGACGCCGATGATCCTGGCCGGATTGATCGTGAACCACTTCACCGCGTCGGCCTCGCCGATGTCGATGCCCATGCGCCGGCCGGCGGCGATGGCAATGGCGGCATCGCGTGGAAGGTGTTGAACGACCGTCGCGTCGTCGGAATGCAGCGATACGCATACGCCGGCTTTCTGAAGCATGGCGGCGTTCGCCTCGATGCCGTCGAACGCCTCCATCTTGTAGCCCCACCATCCGGCGCCCCAGACGACGGCGCAGATGCCGTTCGCCTTCAGAAGGCCGGGAATCTTGTAGGCTTCGGAGGCGTGGTGGAACGCGACGATGCGGTAGCCGAATTCCTTTGCCAGATCGATCATGTAGGCCATCTCGTCGGCCCGGTAGCAATGCATCTGGACCCCGATCCTGCCGCGCAGCGCATCGGCCAGCGTATCGAGCTGCAAGTCCCGCTTGGGCGGATCGGCCTTCTCGCCCGCCCTGACCTTGGCGTCGTAGGCATCCCAGGCCTGCCTGTATTCGGCCGCCTTGATCCAGGCTTCGCGATAGCCGGCCATGCTGCCCATGCGGGTGGAGGGCGCCCGCCCCTTCGCACCGTAGATGCGCCGGGGATTTTCGCCGCACGCCATTTTCAGGCCTTGCGGCGCGCCGGGAAATTTCATGCCTTGAACCGTCTCGGACGGCACGTTTTTCAGGATCACGGACCGGCCGCCGAACAGGTTGCTCGAGCCGGGCAGAATCTCCAGCGTGGTGACGCCACCGGCGCGCGCGGCGTTGAAGCCGGGATCCTGCGGCCAGATGGAATGCTCGGCCCAGACCTGCGCGGTATCGGGATCGGTCATCTCGTTGCCGTCGGCCAGCGAGTCGATGCCGGGACTGGGATAGACGCCCAGATGCGAGTGCGGGTCGATCACGCCCGGCGTCACCCAGCCGCCCTTCAACGCCACGATCCGATAGCCGGCCGGACGGACGATGCCGCGACGCACGGCCTCGATCTTGCCGCCGCGCATCAGGACAGTGCCATTGTCGATCTTCTCGCCGGTGGCGGTCAGGATCGTCACGCCGGTGATCGCGGTCGGCACGCTCGGCAGTGGCTTATAGGTGCTGGGAAACGGATTTTCATCCTTGAGAGGATCGATGCCCCGCGCGAGCTGCGCCGATCCGCCCTTGCCGGAGGTTTGCGGTTTCTTCGAGCAAGCGCAAAGCCCCAGCACGGCCGCTACGGCCAAGCCGACCGAAACGCATGCGATAAATCGCGGCGGCTTCACTTACCCGCCTTTCCCCGGTGACCGAAGCTTGCCGGGGTCGAGATCCTTGAGCGGGATGACTTCGACCGCCGGATGCTTCTGCCGCAACGCGCCGATGAATTTCGTAGCGTCGCCGACGATCAGCACACTGATCGCGCCGGTACCGAGCCGCGATCTTTCGGCGGCCTGCACCTGTTCGGGCGTCGCGGCCAGAACACCCGAAAGATATCGGCCCAGGGCCGCGGCAGGCACGCCGTCCTGCGACAGCTCCACCAGCGCCTTGCTCAAGCCGTCCGCGGTCTCGACCTGACGGCCCGTGTAGAAGGCGAGGAAGACGGCGCGCTTGCGCAGTTCATCCGCATCCGGTGGCGTGCTTCCCGCCCTCGCCATCCTCTCAAGAATGAGATCGCAGACTTCCGCCACCGTTTCGTTCTTGGTCGAGGCGGCGACATAGAGCATGCCGGCGGCGCGGCGGGCATCGAGCGTGGCATCCACGCTGTAGCTGAGGCCGCGGTTCAAGCGAACTTCGGTGACGATCACTTTGTTGAGCAGAAGATTTCCGATCGTCAGCGGAGCGTAATCATCGCCGCCCCGCGGGATGGCGCGCATCGCAGCCGTCACCATGGCCTGGCCCGCGCCCGGCATGTCCAGCACCACGATACGGTGCCCGGCCGCGCCGGCCGCCCCAGAGACCGGCGGCAGCGGCGCGTCCGGCCGCGCCCATCCGCCGAAGAGGCGCTCGGCAAGGGCGAAGCCCTGCTCCGCGCTCAGCGATCCGGTGATGACGAGCGTCGCATTGTCGGGGCGCCAGAGCGTGCGATATTCGCCAAGAACGTCGTCGCGCGTGATCGCCTGCAATGTCGCTTCGGTGGCGAGCTGGCCGTAGGGGGACGCGCCAAATTCCAGCGCCGGAACGAACTGAAGCGCCGCCTCGCGCGGCTGGCCCATCGTCTCGCGCCATCGTGCGATCTGCTGGCCTTGTTCGCGTGCGAATTCGGACGGCGCGAAAGCGGGATGCAGGACCGTATCGGCCAGCATCGCACCGGCCGCATCGATATTCGCCGCCGGCGCGGACAGCACCAGCGCGGCGCCGTCCGGCGCGACGCTGGCATCGAGCTTGCCGCCCAGCGCCTCGACGCGCCGGTCGATATCGGAAGCGCTTCGCGTCTCGCTCCCACGCAAGAGCAGACTTGCCGTGATCTGCGCGAGCCCGACCTTGGCGCTGGGATCGGCGGCGGTTCCGCCTTGCACGCTGAGCGCGAGCTGGACGATCGGAACCTCCGTCGATCTCGCCACCTCCACGCGCAGGCCGTTCGGCAATGTACGCATGGAAACTTCGGGTGGCGTGGGTGCCTTGGGCGGTTCGGGCGTCGGCGGCTTGGCACGGCGATCGGCTGGAAGCAGCGCAACCGGCGCGATTTTCGCGGGCGGGATCGTCGTTCCGATATCGTCCGTCGACGGCATCGGCGTTTCCGGCGCACCCGTGGCGCGCGCGGCTTCGTCCAGGTAGTGGATGTCGACCACGCCATTGGCCGACAGATATTTCCGCGCCACGCGCTGGACGTCCGCGGACGTGACGGCCTGGATCTGCTTGAGCGATCTGTCGGCCCAGCCCGGATCGCCGGCGAGCGCGAGGCCCTGCCCCAGAAGCAGCGCGCGGCCGGAGGTGGTTTCGCGCATCGCCAGGGAATCGGCCAGAAGCTCGTTCTTCGCCGTGGTCAGCTCGGCATCGCCAATGAGCGTGTTGCGCAAATCGTCCATGACGGCGGAAAGCGCAGCATCGCCCTCGGCGACGGTCTTTCCCGGCGCGAGTATGACGGTCGGCGCGAACACGCCACCGTCCTTGGCGAGCAGGTTGGAGACATAGACGCGCGTCGCGACCTGCTTTTGCCCCACCAGCACGTCGTAGAGCCGCGACGACTTGCCGTGACCCAGGATCGCTTCGATGAGGAGCATGACCGCGGTGTCGGGATCGGCCACCTTGGGCGCGACCCAGGCGTGAACGACCGCGGGCGACGGCACATTCGGGGCGTAGGTCGTCACCTGAAGCGGGACGGTGCGGGGGGCATGCGTTATCGCGGTCCGCGGGATCGGCGCTTGCGGATGGGCAATGTGCCCCAGATATTTGTCGGCCCAGGCGTCGAGCTCCTTGGGATTGAAATTGCCCGACACCACGACGGTGGCATTGTCCGGCCGGTAATAGGTTTCGTGAAAGGCGCGCGCGTCATCCACCGTCGCCGCATCGAGGTTTTCGAACGTGCCGCCGAACGGCCGCTTGTAGAGCTCGGTGGTGTAGGTGAATTTCGGCATCAGGATATAGAGGATGCGGCCATAGGGCGGCGCAAAGATGCGCTGGCGCAGCTCTTCCTCGACGATATGGCGTTCGGCATTGAAGGCGGCGTCGTCGACGACGAGGTTCGCCATCCGCTCGCCTTCGTACCACAGCAACGTCTTGAGGAATCCCGCCGGCGCGGTCGACGAATAGACGGTGAAGTCGAAAAGGGTCGAACCGTTGTGTTCGCCGCCGCCGCCGGTGGTGAGGTCGCGGGCCTGTTCCGACGCCAGGTTCTTGGTGTCGCGGAACATCATGTGCTCGAACAGATGCGCAAAGCCCGCGCGCCCTTTCGGATCGTCCTTCGCACCGACGCCGTACCAGACATGTACCGTCGCGCTGGAGCTTGTCGGATCGGGCAAGGCATAGAGCTTCAACCCGTCGGCCAGCGTGCGCTCCGTATAGCGCAGCGGCGGAACGACGATGGCCGGCGCGGGCGCCGCGGCCGCCCCTGCCAAAAGAAGTACGGAAACGACGACCACCAAACCGTGGACAGCATTTTTCATGACCCAGTCCTCCTGTCCATGAACGAGGAACGAAAACCGGATTGCCGCCATTCATCGCCGACAATAAATCGCGACATGTCGCCGGTCCGTAAGCCGCGAATGGCGGATTACGCAGTGGCCGCGCGTCGTTCTTCCGGCCAGGTCCGGAGGGGACCGGCGGCAGAGGGAAGGCATCCATGACAAATCTGAAAACGATCCGGCTGGCGCGCGCGGGCTTGCGGCTTGCGGCCATCGCGCTCACCATCTGGACCTATGGGACGGCGGCGGCTTCGGCGGCCGAGGCGCGCTTCACGGTGAGCTTCGACGCCTCGTTTCGCAGCGAGCCCCTGACCGGCCGGCTTCTCGTCGTGGTGACCGACAAGGCGGGGGCCGAGCCGCGCCAACAGATCGGCATGTATGGCGCGCCTATCTTCGGCATCGATCTCAATGGTCTGAGGCCGGGCGAGAGCGCATCGCTTGGCGCCGCGGCCGTCGGCTATCCCGTGGCCAGCACCGCCAAATTGCCGGCCGGCGACTACTACGTCCAGGCGATCGTCGAGCCCTACCGGCAGGTGCACCGCGCCGACGGGCACACGATATGGGCGGTTTCGCATCCGGGCCAGGGCGTTCCCTTCGCCTTCCCCGGAAATCTCTATAGCGCACCGGTGAAGGTTCACCTGGATCCCGCCGCCGGCTTCGACGTGCGCCTGAAGCTGAACCAGATCATCCCGGAGAGCCGACAGCCGGATACGGCCTGGATCAAGCGCGTGCGCGTCAAGAGCGAGATCCTCAGCCGCTTCTGGGGCATGCCGATCTATCTGGGCGCCAATGTCCTGTTGCCGAAAGGCTATGCCGAGCATCCGGACGCGCATTACCCGATCGTCTATCTGCAGAGCTTCAGCGCCGATCCGTTCTTCATCAGCGACAAGCCGGGGCCTAGTCCGGAAGATGCCGCCTTACGCGACGCCAATCTGCAGACCGGATATGAGTTCTTTCAATCTTGGACCTGGGACAAATTCCCACGGATCCTCGCGGCGACCGTCGAGCAGCCCTGCCCCTATTTCGTGGAAGCCTATTCCGTGGACTCGGCCAATTGCGGCCCTTATGGCGAGGCGCTGACGAAGGAGCTGTTCCCCTATCTCGAGAAGAAATTCCGCGCGATCGGAAAGCCCTATGCCCGCTTCGTGGAGGGCGCCTCGACCGGCGGCTGGGAATCGCTGGCGCTCCAGCTCAAATACCCCGACTATTTCGGCGGGACCTGGACCTTCAATCCCGATCCGATCTCCTTTCGCCACTATCAGCTGATCGACATCTACAAGGACGACAACGCGTTCGAAGTCCCGCTCTCGTCCTGGATGCATGCGGAGCGGTCCATGAAGCGTACGGTGGAAGGCCAGGTTCTTCTGACCATTCGCCAGCTTTCGGCGCTGGAAGCGGCGCTGGGCGACAAGGGCCGCTCCGGCTTCCAGCTCGAATGCTGGGAAGCGATCTACGGGCCAGTGGGCGAGGACGGCTATCCCAAGCCGCTTTGGGACAAGGCGACCGGACGGATCGACCATTCGGTCGCCGCCTATATGCGCGACCACGGCTACGACCTGACCGACTACACCGAACGCAACTGGGCGACGCTGGGTCCCAAGCTGCGGGGCAAGCTCAACATCATCTCTGGCGACATGGATTGGTTCTACCTGAACAATGCCGTCTACGATTTCCAGGCCATGATCGAGAAGATGGGCGGGCCCGATTACCCGGCGCGCTTCGTCTTCGGCCGCCCGAAGAAAGGGCACAACTGGCATCACAAGGACTGGGCCGGCGTCGTACAGGAGATGGCGGCACAGGCGTTGGGCAACGCGCCGGCGGGCGAGAACACGGCGCAGTGGCATTATTGACGGCGGGATGGCGGCTTGGATCGGCGGCGCGTGCCGAACCAAGCCGCCGTCCTGACTGCAAGCAGCCGATACCAAAATCAGGCACCAGACGGGCCTTAAAGCCGGTTTTTTCAAGTTGATGCAACCCCAACTCGGTGTCATGGCCCGCGAAAGCGGGCCACCCAGTTGGGCTCTGTACGAATTCGGCAAGATGAATGGCTGTTTTCTTTCCGAAGCAGGTGCAGGCGTCACCTGGGTGGCCCGCTTTCGCGAGCCATGACACGGTTTCGATAACCCCATCTGATCACAACCGACCCTAAGCGCCCCAGACCTCACCATAGACGCGCGCGAAATTCGCGCCGAGGATCTTCTCGATGCGCGCGGCGGGCCAGCCGCGCCGGGCCAGATCGTCCGCCAGGTGCAGATAGCGCAGGGGATCGTTGTATTCCGGTATGATCTCGATCGAATCCGGCCCTTCGCCGGGGGCGGCGACGTTCTGCTTGCTGCGCGTCTCGAACGACCGCCGCTTGGCGTCCCTGTAGGCCTGGTCGATCACGGTGGTGGAGATCGCGTTGTCGGAGCCGATGCCGACATGATCCTCGCCGCAGACCTTCACCGCATGTTCCAGATGGCGGATCAGATCCTCCTTGTGCGCCACCCCTTTGAGCACGAGGAACGGCATGAGATAGATACCGACCACGCCGCCCTTGTCGGCCAGAGCGCGCAATTCGCGGTCGTAGACATTGCGGGGGAGATCGATCAGGTCGCGGCAGCCCGTATGGCTGATGACCGGCGGCCGTTTCGCCCGCGCGATCGCCTCGGCGATGGTGTTCTGGCCGCCATGGCTCAAATCCATGACGATGCGCTGGCGCTCGAGCTCTTCCACGAGCTGGCGCCCAAACAGGCTGAGTCCGGAATTCGCCGGCTCGTTGGAGCCGTCGCCCGCAGCATTGCGGATGTTGTAGGTGAGCTGGATCTGCCGCAGGCCCAACAGCCCCAGGGTTTCGACCCGGCCGAGATCGTTCTCGAGAAGCTCCGTATCCTGCAAATTGTATATGAGGCCCAGTCGGCCGGTCTTCTTGGCCAGCTTCAAATCCGCCGCCGTGCGCACGCGCAGCAGCGCTTGCGGCGCGGCGGCGCATTTCTCGTCCAGCACGGCGATCAGGCGGATCGCCTTCGCCATGCGGTCGCCGCTAAGGCCGACGCTCAAGGTCAAGCTGACGGCCGTGACGCCGCTCGCCTTGATGTCGTCAAGCATTCGCGGCGAAGGCGGCGCCTCCAGCGGCAATGTCCGGTCGGGGTCCACGATGTCGCCCATAGCATCGATGACGACGGCGTTGCGGTAGCGTTCCGCGCCGAAGCCGGTCCCGGCCGTCGCGCGCGCGGCGGTGGCCAGAGCCGTGGCGCTTGCGGCCGCGATGAATTCCCTACGATCGAATTTCAGCATGGTTTCAGCCACCTATGAAAATGTCAGGAGCGTGCGGACGCGATCCAGGCATCGATGTTGCCCTCGAGCATCGGAAGCGGGAGCGGCCCCTCGCGCAGAACCGCGTCGTGAAACGTGCGCAGGTCGAACTTCGCACCGAGCGCCGCCTTCGCCTTGGTGCGCAGTGCAAGGATTTTCATCATGCCGACGTAATAGGCCGTCGCCACCCCCGGATCGACGATGTAGCGATCGATCTCACGCAGGTTGTCGTAATGCGTGCCTGGAATGTTATCGTCGAAATATTTCGTGGCCTGCTCGCGCGTCCACTTCATCGCATGGATGCCCGTATCGACGACAAGCCGGCCCGCCCGCATGGCCGCCAGCGACAAGCGGCCGAACTCCTGATACGGGTCCTTGTAGAGGCCGAGCTCCTTGGCCAGCCCTTCGGAGTAAAGAGCCCATCCCTCGCTATAGGCCGCGATGCTCGCGAATCTGCGGAATTTCGGCAGGCCGGTCCTCTCATAGGCCAGCATGGTTTCGATGTGGTGACCCGGCACGGCCTCATGGAAAAGCTCTGCTGCCAACTGGTATTTCGGCGCGGCGCGCATGTCGTACAGATTGATATAGAAAATGCCGGGCCGCGACGCATCGGGCGGCGCGTGATGATAGAACGCCTTCGGCGACGATTTTGCGCGCCAAGCCTCCACCGCCTGCACCACGATGGGAGATTTCGGCTTGTGCAACAGGAATTCGTCCTCGCGGGCCACCACTTCGGCCAACAGGGCCGTCGCGTCGCTCAGGAATTGGGCGCGGCCGGCATCATCGTTCGGGTAGAAGAGCGCCGGATCGCTGCGGATGAATTCGAAGAAGTCGCGCAGCGAACCGGTGTGGCCCAGATCCTTCATCACTCCGCGCATTTCGCCGTGAATGCGCTCCATCTCCCGCAGTCCCAAGGCGTGCAGCGCCGCGGCAGTCTCCGGCAGCGTGGTGGCCTCCTCCAGCTTGTAGCGGTAATAGGCTTGGCCCTGCGGCAATTTCCAGACGCCCGCGTCGTCGGTCGCGCGCAGCTGCGCACGCTTGAGATGGGCCAGAAGATCGCGATAGCCCGGCCCGAAATCGTCGCGCAGAGCTGCAGCGGCTTGCGCGATGAACGCGGCCTTTTCGGAATCGGGCCATGGGCGATCTGCGATCTTGGTCTTGAAGTCGGAGAAGATCGGGTTGTCGGCGGCGCCGGCTTCGAGCGGGGCGCCTCTCAACAGGTTCTCGACATCGCTGATGACGAGGTCGTACGAGAAGCGCGGCAGGCTCGCGCCGGCCCCCTCTTGCCGCTCCAGTTCGACGACGAGCTGGCCCATCAGCGGGCGCACGCGCGACAGCCGCGATATGTAGGCGGCGGCGTCCGCACGCGTCTCGATCGGGTGATTGTTCTGAAGCGTGACGGCCACGGTGCTGTGGATGCCGCCCATCGGGCTCACCAGATAATTGTTCCGGCGCCAGCGGAAATCCTCCAGCTGCTGCCGCGTCTCGAACGCGAACATGCGATAGCTGATCGCCGCTTCGTGCGACAATCGAGACAGGTTGAAGCCCTTTAGCGCTTCCAAATCGCTACGGGCTTCAGCCGCGCCTTCGATCGCGTAGGCTTCGGAAATGTCGTCCCACCGGTCCTGCTGCGTCTTGACGCCGATGCGCGACTGCCGGATCGGGCTTCGCGCCATGAGCCTGTCGAACGCGTCGTCCAGGAAGGTGTTGAGCCGCGCATCCTCGGACTGGCCGGCACGAAGAGGCATCGGCGCCGCGACAAGCATGGCCACGCCGGAAGCCAGAATCTCGCGGCGGTTGGGCGCCCTAAACCTCATCGGCCAGTCTCCTGAGAAGCATGCGGCTTCGGCGCAATGCCGTCGCCGACATAGGTGTCGAGAAATGCCGCGATGGCGCCGTAGGCGACGATCTGATTCGCCTTCTTGCGGAAGCCGTGTCCCTCGTCGGGGAATTCGACGTATTGCACCGGCACGCCGTTGGCCTTGACCTCCGCAACGATGCTTTTCGATTCATCCGGCAGCACGCGCGGATCGTTCGCTCCCTGCAGCACCAGAAGCGGACGGCGGATGCTCCGGGCGTGGAGGACCGGCGAAATGTCCTTGAGATGCTGCAATTGCGCCGGATCGCGCCAATCGCCCATCTCGCTCATCAGGGACCGGCGCAGATCTTCCCACCAGCTTGGCGTGTTCGGCAGAAGGCGCACCCAGTCGGAAACGCCGTAGAGATCGACGCCCGCGGCGAAGGCGAGCGGCCGGAACGCAAGTCCGGCCAAAGCCATGAACCCGCCATAGCTCTGGCCCATGATCGCGACCCGCGCCGGATCGGCATAGCCGGTAGCGGCCAGCATCGTCTTCGCCGACACCACATCGTCCAGATCGACGCTGCCGTGATGGTGGTCGTCGAGATGGGAGAAGGTCTTTCCCGAGCCGCGGCTGCCGCGGTTGTTGATCTCGAACACGACATAACCGCGATTGACGAGATATTGCGTGAGCGGCTTGTAGCCGACCTGGCTTTCATCGCCCGGTCCCCCGTGAACGAAGATGACGGCCGGACCGCGCCCAGCCGCTTCCGCCTGGTGCGGTATGAAGAGGATTCCCGGGATTTCAAGCCCGTCATACGACTTGAAGCGCACGACCTTGCCGAGAACGAGGTCCGACGCCGCGACGTCGGGCGAAAGCGACTGCAGCAGCAGCCGCTTCGTGCCGGCCTTGAAATCGACCAGCACCACGTCGCCGGGCGTCTGGCCATCGGATTCGACCACCGCGGCCAGCGGCGCGCCATTCGCGATCGCGACGGATTTGACGGCGCCGGGGCCGAGATCCGGCACGGCGACCGGCCGCAGCGTCGCGGCGTCGAACAGGCGAAGCGTTTCGCGCGCGTCTTCGTCGACCACGGCAGCCAGATAGCGGCCGTCCCTGCTCAAGCCCGCGGATTGGATGTCCCAATGGGTCCGATACACGTCGCGTTTGCCGCCGGTCTCGAGATCGAGCCGTTCGAGATAGGCAAACTCGCTGCCGGCGTCGCTGGTATAGATCAGGCCCTTTCCGTCAGCGGTGAAGACCTGCGGCACCTCCGAGATTCCGGAATTGTCGGGCGTCAGCTGACGTAGCGAGCCGGTCGCCGTGTCGTACAGATAGGCATGGATGTTGGCGTTGTCGACGATCCGCATGAGCGCGACATGGCGGCGGTCGGGGCTGACCGCGCAAATCTGATAGGCACCATCGTTCTTGAACAGAAGACGCCGCGCGTAATTCGCGGCATCGTACTCATAGAGATCGAAAAAGCGCGGATCGCGCTCATTGGTCGCCAGAAAGAAGGATTCATGGTCCGCCGCCCAGGCGACGAATTTCGCCTTGAGCGTCTCGCCCGGCGTCAGATCGACGCTGGAGCCGTCCGGTTTCAGGACGAAGACGTGATTGCGTTCGTCCCCGCCATGATCCTTGATGTAAAGAACGCGGTTGTCATCGGCGAAATAGCCGATCGCGCCGATCGGATCCGTCGTCGAATGCGTCAGCGCGACCGTCGCGCCGCCTGCCACGGGTACGGCATAGAGGTTGGGAATTCCGCTCTCCGCACTGTCCACCAGCAGGGTGGCTCCGTCGGGCGAGAACGACAGCCCGCCATAGGCATTCGACGCCATCAGCCTTTCGATGCTGTAGCTCCGGACGGGGGGCGCGGCATGAGCATCCGTCCCCGCAAGTGCCGGGCAAAGAAGGGCGAGAAGAAAACGGGGTGCGACGCGCTGCATGATCCTGCGATCCTGCGCCGGACGGCGGGAAAGGTTCATCCCGCCGCCCGGCGCCTCAAATCAGTAGTTGGCGGTCACAGAAATCATGAAACTGCGGCCGATGAGGTCGTAGGTCGAATAGGAGTCGGAGTAGAGCTGCGAGTCGGTCAGCTTCCTGTCCAGGAGGTTGCTGACGGCCAGCTGGGTCCGCAGCTCGGGCGTGATCTGGTATCCGATCGAGCCGTTGAACTTCCAATAGCCCGGAACGTCGTTCCAGTGATCGGAGAGCACCGAGCTGTCGAGCGTGGTGTTGTTCTTGACCGCGCTGATGAACAGGCCTTGCAGCATCACATCCAGCTTGTGCAACGTGTAATCGACGTTGAACTGGCTGGAAAAAGCGGGCGTTCCGACATTGCCCACGCGGTGCAGGACGGTCTGCCCCTCGAACGCCACCATGTCGTATTTGGCGGTGTAGAACATCTTCGTGCCAAGGGTCACGCTGCCGTCGGAACTCCAATCTTCATCGAGGTCGCCGAGGTCGAAGCCATACTCGCCGGAAACGATCAGACCATCGAATTTGATCGAGGAGGTGTTGATATAGCCGGTGTTGTAGCCGTCGGAGATATCTCCGGCCACGCGTACCGGGTTCGCCGTTCCGGCGCCCGCATTGGCTGCCGGCAGGCGCATGAACCGGGCGGCCGAACAAGCCGGGTCGTTGGGATAGTTCGGGCTGTCGTAGCAGGCCTGCAGAACCTGGTTGATGCTCAGATTCTCGATGCCGCCCGTCAGGTTTATGGAGCTCCAATCGGCGGAGAACCTGAACCTGGGAAGCAGGCTCGGCTGGTAAACGAACCCGAGCGTCCACGAATTCGACGTCTCGTTCTTGAGATCGGGATTGCCCGAAATCGTGCCCAGCGCCGAAATCGCCGCCGTCGTGGAGTGAAAATCCGCCGGACTCGCATAGCCGAACGCCTGGAGCGCCGTGGCGCAGTTCGCGGCGCGCACCGTCGGGTTCGGACCCGCGTTGTAGAGGCTTGCATCGCAGGGATCGGAGATGCCGCTGCGGGCCGAGGTGACACCCGAGAACAACTCCGTGATGGCGGGCGAGCGGATGGCGTGCATGAACACGCCGCGGAACACCAGCCCGTCGCCCCAGCCCGAGATGCGCGGCGCGAGACGGCCGCCTGCAGACCATGTGATCGCGTTGCCCGTGATCGAATTGTCCACCGAACGGATGGCGCCTTCGAAGCTCATATATTTGACGACCGGCAGATCCTGCTTGTCGGAAATCAGCGGCACCACCGTCTCGCCATAGACTTCTCGCGTGGAGTAGGTGCCCGAAATCGCCTGATAAGGACTTATCACTTCGAGTCCGAACAGGCTCGTTCCCGCCTTCAAGGTGGCATCGGGATCGAATTCGCCATGCTCCTGGCGATACTCGGCTCCGATGTTGAAAGCGATCGGCTCGGCGATGCCGAACGGCAGATTGCCCGACAGATTGGCAGTCGCCACCGTTTCGTTGTTCTCGCTGATCGCCTGGGTGGGATCGAGAACGTATTGCGCCGCGGCCCTGCTGAAATTGTTTTCGCCGAACAGGTTGATCGGCACGCAGCTTCCACCGCTGGCGCAGACGATATCGCCCGTGACGGGATCCTTGACGGCGTCCATCGCAAGCTGCAGGCGCGAATCATTTATATAGTTGGAAACGGTCGTCCCACGGCTGTCGCCGTATTCGTAGGACGCGTCCCACGACCAATCATTGCCCCATGCGTTGAACGTGCCCTTGAGTCCGGTCACCACGCGATAGAGATCGACCGTGTTGCGCTCCAGGTAACCCTGGTACTGGAGCAGGTCGTTGAAATTGCGCGCCATTTGGAACGTGCCGCCGGCTGGCGCGCCGTTTGCGATCAGCGTGGTCCGCTCGTCGGGCGTCAGGAAGGCATTGTCCGTCGAAAAGCTCATCGCGGTGCCGCTGAGCAAAGGCGATGCGTAAGCTTCGAGGTCGCTCATCTCCTCGCCCTGACTGTTCGCGTAGTTCGCCTCCAGGAAGAAGGTGACGTTGCTGGTCAGGTCATAATGCGCGATGCCGTTGAGCAGCACGCGCGTGGTCGGCGCCACCAGCGTGAAGCGATCGGCATAGTCCATGCCGTCGCCGCCTTCGTTGTACAGAGGCACGCCCGGCATGCCCAGCAGGTTGGGACCGATGTTGAAGGGCTCAAAGCCGTTCTTGCCGAATTGCAGCGGCGTGCCGCCGGAATCGTAAATATAGTCGTTGGGATGACCGGGAAGACCGATCGGATATCCCGGCGCGACATGGAGGAACGGAAGACCGCCCTCGGTCAAGGCACCCACCACGATGTTGGATGCCACGCTCTCGGTGGGCGGACCGCCGGTCGGGTCCGGCAGTGCGATATGGAGCCCCGTGCGATCCGACAGCATGAGCGGAAGCTGCCTGTTGTATTCCGCGCTCAGCACCACGTTGCCGCGGCCGTCGTCGATGTCGCCGCCGACCAGCGCATGATAGGACTGGGACTCGCCGTCGCCATGTCCCGTGATGCCGTATTGGCCGCCGACTTCCACGCCGTTGAAGTGATCCTTCAGGACGATATTGATCGTGCCGGCGATGGCGTCGGCGCCGTAGACGGGCGCCCCGCCGATGGCGACGGTCTCCACGTGATCGACGAGGCTGACCGGAATGGTGTTGAGATCGACCTGCAGGCCCGCGCTGGTCGTCTGCGCACCGCCGCCGCCCGCCGTGTTCGATGTGACGAAGCGCCGACCATTGACCAGCGTCAGCGTGCGCTGGGAGCCGAGCCCGAAAAAGTCCGCAAAACTCTGGCCTTCACCAAAAGAAGATTGGTTCATGCCGACCGGATCGACGCCCGATGGCGCAAACCCCGGCGTTTCGTCCAACGCCTGGAGGATGTTGGTATAGCCGCGCTGGCGCAGCTCCTTGCCGCTGGTGACGAATGCAGGCTCCAACGTCTCGGAACCGGCGCGCTTGATGCGCGAGCCGGTCACCGTCACCGTTTCGACGACCGTCGTATCGCCCTCGCGGCTCGCAGTATCGGCGGCACGACGGATGGTGAATGTGCTTGCGCCGGCCTGCACCACCTGCAGGCCCGTGCCCGCAAACAGCCGCCGGACAGCATCCTCCGGTGCATAGTCGCCATGCAGGGGATTGGTCTGGATGCCGGCGATATCCTCGCTCGGCGCAAGCACCTGCAACCCCGACTGCTCCGCGATCGCCCGGATAGCCTGTCCCGCCGGCTCGGCCGGAATATCGAAATGCTTGGCCGTTTGCGCGGCCGCGGCCGTCGCGCCCAACATCCCCAGCAAAGACGCACCCAGCAACAATGTGCTGCGGCGTCCGATCCAAATAAAACCTGCCCCGGATCTCATCTGTCCCCCTTGCCAAAACTCGCAACATCGCGAACGCATGGCCCTATCTGATGCGATGCACCCGAATTGGAAATCCGCCACACGCGATGAAAGAAGTACCGTAAAGATCCCGCAGCATGCGCGGTGCGGTCGGGGCGCCAAGGTCCCCGATCACACCGTCCGCCTCTCCCGGCTCCGGCGAATTGCCTCGGCTGCGGCCAGCAAGCCGGCGGACACGATCACCAGCACCGTCGCCACGGCCGTAATGGCGGGGGTGACCTGGTCGCGGACGCTGTCCCACATCTGAAGCGGCAGGGTCCGCCGCTCCGGGCCGGCCAGGAAAATCGCAACGACGGTTTCGTCGAAGGACGTCATGAAGGCGAAAATCGCGCCGGCGGCCACCCCGGGCGCAACCATCGGAAGAAGCAGCCGTACGAATACACGAGCCGGCGATGCGCCGAGGCTCGCCCCGGCCCGCAGCAGGTTGTGGTCGAAGCCTTCGAGCGAGGCCTGCACCACGATGACGACATAGGGCGCCGCCAACGTCGTATGCGCCATCACAAGGCCCATATAGGTATTGGCCAAATGCAGCGGCGCATAAAGGAAATAGACCGCGACCGCCGTGATAATCACCGGAACAAAGAGCGGCGAAAGCAGAAAGACGCCAAGCAGCGAACGCGTCCGTTTCGGAAGACGCGAGAGGCCAAGCGCCGCCAGCGTTCCCAGCGATGTCGCCAGCAGCGCCGTCGCCAGGCCCACGACCAGGCTGTTCGACAGCGCGCGGCCCCATTCCGGCGCCGTCGCGATTTCGCGATACCAGCGCAGGGAAAGGCCCGAGAGCGGATAGCTCAGAAACGAGCCGGCATTGAACGACAGCGGCAGGATGGCCAGGATCGGCAGCACCAGGAACCCGAGAACCAGCGCGCAAAACCCAAAAAGGGCGGCCCGGCGCACGCGGTCGGCACGCGTCAAGTAGATCGCCGCGATCATGCCCGCCACACCGACAGCCGTTCCCCGGCTATGCGCCCGTTCAGCCACATCACCAGAAGCGTCGCGGCCAGCAGCACCAGACCGAGCGCGGCCGCCATGCCCCAGTTCAGGGACTGGTTCGTATAGAAGGCGATGAAATAGCTGATCATCTGATCGGCCGGGCCGCCAACGAGCGCCGGCGTGATGTAATAGCCCAGCGCCAGGACGAACACGAGCAGCCCGCCGGCGGCGATGCCCGGCCCGGTCTGCGGCGCGTAGACGGACCAGAACGTCCGCATGGGCGTCGCGCCCAGGGACAGCGCGGCGCGCAACGGGACCGGCGAGATGCCTTTCATCACCGCATAGAGCGGGAGCACGAAATAAGGCAGCAAGACATGGGTCATCGCCACATAGACGCCGACCCGGTTGTAGATAAGAGCGAGCGGCTGGCCGATCACGCCGGCGCCCAGCAGAAAATCGTTCACCGCACCATGGGTCTGCAGCAGCACGATCCACGCCGTCGTGCGTACCAAGGTCGAAGTCCAGAACGGCAGCAACACCAGGATCATGAGAGCGTTGCTGTATTTCTCTGGAAGCGTCGCCAGCAGATAGGCCAGCGGATATCCCAGCACCAGGCACAGCAGCGCAACCACCGCACTGATCCAGAATGTCCGCACCAGCACTTGCACGAAGACGGCGCGTTCGGAGGGAGAACGCACGATCTTGTCATCGGTGTCCAGGCGGCGATCGACCGCGGCGAGAAGATAGAAACTGGTCGACGGCCCCGCGGCATGCCGCATCACCGCCCAGGTTTCCGGCTCCCGCCATCGCCGATCGAAGCCGAGCAGCGAGGCGGGAAGTCTTGCGCGGTCTATTTCCCCAAGATGTTCCGCGGTGCGGAACAAAAGCGTTCGGAATCCCGCTTCGTCGTAGTTGAGGCGGTTGGCCACTTCGCTCAGCCGCCCATCGGCGTATGACTTTGCAAGCTCGGTCAGCAAGGTGCCTGCCAGCTGTTTGTCGGGCAGTACCGATGGATCCGCTTTTCGCAGAGATGCCGCGGTCTGCGGCCACACCGAGGGCAATTCGCTATCTTCGACGCTGCGCATCAGCATCAGAGAAATGGGCGCCAAGAAATTGAGCAGCAGGAACAGGAAAAGCGGCGCCACGAGCACCATGCGCCGGACGAAAAACGGGCGCTCGGCGCGCCGCATCGCGGCGGCATGCGGCAGACCGGGCCGCCGCAAACGGACCGCAGGGAAGCGAAGGGGGGCCATTGTCCACCTATCTGGCGAGCCAGGCGTTGAACTGCTGGGTCAGCTGGTCGGCATTCTCCACCCAGAACCTCGCATCGAGCTCGAGCGCGCGTTCCATATGGCCGGCGCCGAGCGGCGTCTCCTGCTCGAGCTGCGGCCCCGCGAGCGCTATGCCTTTCTTGTTGGTCAGGCCGGTCGGAATGAGCTTGGCAAGGCGCACCTGATTTTCCGGTTCGCCCATGTAGCGTATCAGCTTCAGGGCTTCGGCCTGCCGCGGACCGCCGTTCAGGATGGCCCAAAAATCGACCGCATAGATGTTCTGGTCCCAGGCGAGCTTGAAATTGCGATGTTCGTTGTGGTTCGCCACGACGAGGCGGCCGGGGCTCGTTACCGACATGGAGATCTCGCCCGATGCCAGAAGGTCCGGCACCTGCGAAATCGACGACCACCACACGACATAAGGCTTTATCGCGTCGAGCTTGCGCAGAGCGCGCGCCACGCCCTGCGGCGTCGAAAGCACCTTATAGACGTCGGCCGGTTTCACGCCGTCCGCCATCAGCGCGATTTCGAGCGTGTATTTCGGCGTCCGCCGCAATCCGCGCTTGCCCGGGAAGCGCTTGACGTCCCAGAAATCCGCCCAGGTCTTCGGGCCATCCTTGAATCGGTCACCGTCGTAACCGATGAGGTAGGACCATGCCATCGCGCCGACACCGCAATCCTGAACGGCGGGTTTGATATAGGCTTCGCGTCCCCCAAGGGCCTTCCAGTCCAGCCGCGCGAAGATACCCTCTTCGCATCCGAGGATCAGTTCCTCCGTCTCCACCTGGACCACGTCCCAGCCCGGATCGCCCGCCCGCGACTTCGCCCGCAGGATGCCGACGCCGCCGTGCCAGGCGTCTTCGCGCAACGCGATCCCGGTCTGCTTTTGGAACGGTGCCCAATAGGCGTCGCGCAGCGCGTCCTGCGACGTGCCGCCCCAGCCCACGACGGTCAATGGGCGCGGCTCGCTCTTGCTGCATGCGGCAACGCCCAGAAGAAGAAGCATCCCTAGGAATGCCGACCAGTCCCCGCGCCGCATCATGGCGCGTCTCTGTCCTGCGCTTCGCCGGCAGGAAGACTGTTGGCGGAACCGCAAAAGGCGCGGCAATCACCGACCTGCCAGCGCACCAGCACCCTTTGCCCCGCCGCGATGCCGCGGCCCAATGGAGGATTTGCCAAGGACACGACGATATGGCCGTCGCCCGGCAGCGCCATACGCACACGGATGTGATCGCCAAGAAACAGGATGTCCTCCACGTCGGCGGCAAAGACGTTCTCGCCCTCGGCGCCCTCGCCGACAATGCCGACGCGTTCCGGCCGCACCGATACCGTGGTGCGCGCGCCGGGTCTCGCCTCGCCCACGCAGAGCGCACTGATCCAGCGCCCGCCGTCAGTCCGCACAAGACAGCTTCCGTCGCGCAGCTCCGAGATCAGACCGCGCAGCGTGTTGCTCTCGCCGACGAACTGGGCGACGAATGCATTGCACGGGTCGTCATACAGGCTCTGCGGCGCCGCGATCTGCTGCAATTCGCCATTGCGGAATACGGCGATCCGATCCGACATGGTCAATGCCTCTGCCTGATCGTGGGTGACATAGATCACCGTGAGTTCGAGCTGGCGCTGGATTTCCTTGATCTCGAACTGCAGCCGCTCGCGCAATTGCCGGTCGAGCGCGCCGAGCGGCTCGTCCATCAGGATCACATCGGGGCTGAAGACCAGCGCGCGCGCCAGCGCGACGCGCTGCTGCTGCCCGCCCGAAAGCTGCGACATGCGCCGCGCTTCCAGGCCACTGAGACGCACCAGCCGCAACACATGATCAAGGCGCACCGCGATGGACGCCGACGACATGCGGCGCGCCTTCAGCGGAAAGGCGATGTTCTCCGCAACCGTCATGTGGGGAAAGAGGGCATAGTTCTGGAAGACGACGCCCATATTGCGCCGATAGGGCGGCACGCGGGAAACCGGCGCGCCGCGCACATAAACTTCGCCGCCGGTCGGCCCTTCGAAGCCGGCGAGCAGCATCAGCGCCGTGGTCTTGCCCGAGCCCGACGGACCCAGGAAGGTCAGGAATTCGCCGCGGCGCACCGCGCAGGAAAGACCGGAGAGCGCCAGCGTGCGCCCGTCATAGCTTTTCGAGACATCGCGATATTCGACGATCGGGGCCGATATGGCGTCCGCGGATATATGTGCACGCGCGGCGGCAAGCCTGTTGCCGACGATGTCGATCAGCCGGCCCATGCAGCGCCCCGGTAGACGTCCCCGAGACGGCGCATGCCCTCGTCGATCTGATCCAGCGTGGCAAAGCTGTAGGACAGGCGGATATGTCTGGTTGCGCGCGCGCGGTTGCTGGGATAACCGTCCCGGATTGCGAAGAACTTGCTGCCGGCCAGAATGTTCACGCCCTTGTCGGCGGCCCGGCGCGTGAAGTCGTCTGTATCGAAGCCCGCGGGCAATTCGACCCAAATATAATAGCCTCCATCGGGCGCGCGGAGCGTGGCCTGCGGCAATTCCCGCTTCAGGGCGGCGATCATCCGGTCGCGATGTTCGCCATAAGTCTCGCGCACGCGCGCCACATGGCGTGGAAATTCCGCCGAGGCGCAGAATTCGAGCACGATGTTCTGCAGCAGCGCCGAGGTTCCCCCGTCCGCCTTGAGCTGGATCAGGCGCGCGATCACGCCCTCGCCCGCCGCCACCCAGCCGATGCGAAGGCCCGGCGCGACCAGCTTGGAGAAGGTGCCGGTATGGATGACGATGCCGCTGCGATCCAGCGCCTTCAGCGTCGGAATGGCGTCGCCGTCGAAACGGACCTTCCGGTAAGGATTGTCCTCCAGGAGAAAGATGCCGCGCCGTTCGGCAAGCGCGACCAGCGCTTGGCGCCGTTCGCGCGACAGGGTGGTGCCGCTCGGGTTGTGGAAGTCGGTGATGTTGTAGATGAACTTCGGCGGCGCCAGCCCGTCGGTTTCGCGCCGATCCAATAGCGAATCGAGCTCCTCGACGTCCAGCCCGCTTTCATCCACACCGACTTCCAGAAACTGCGCTCCGAACGCCGAGAAGATCGGAACGGCGGAGAAATAGGTCGGTGCGGTGACCACGACACAGTCACCCTCGTCCAGCAACAGCTTGCACACAAGCTCCAGCCCGTGCTTGGCACCGTTGACGATGAGGATGTGGTCCGCCGTCAGGCTGCAGCCATCCTCGTTCATGTGGCCCGCGATCCACGCCCGGAGCGCGGGTTGACCGTGGTTGGGCGAATATTGCAGCGAAACCGCGCGCTCGGCGGTCAATGCTTTGTGAGCACAGGCGGTGAGGTCGGGAAGCAGATCGGGGGACGCAAAGCCGGAATCGAAGGCGATCACATTCTCACCCAGCTCGAAAGGAAAATGCGGCGCGGGAAACGCGACACTCAGGCCGCGATTGCGCCGCGCGATGATGCTGTCCTTCAATCCGTCCTCCCAATTCCTGCAGCGAGCCCGCAGAAACAATCGCCGGCCTGATTGGCGGCCCCGCCATATGGGATTGACGGAACGAAGGAATCCGCCATCGCCGGTTCTTCAGGGCGTCAACTCTCGCACAGCGCCGCCATGCCGGTCCGCCGATGCAAGCCGCGTCACTGCCTGTAGATCACGCCGCCCTTCATCACAAAGCGCATATGCCGAAGGACCGCCACGTCTTTCAGAGGATCGCCGTTCACCGCGACGATGTCGGCCTGCTTGCCCGGCGCGAGCGATCCGATCTCGTTCGAAAGATTCAAGTGCCTGGCGCCCTTCGTCGTGGCCGCCTGGATCGCCTGGAGCGGCGTGAAGCCCGCCTTGACCAGCAGCAGGAACTCGCCCGCATTCTGCCCGTGCGGGCTGACGCTGGAATCGGTGCCGAACGCGATATTGACGCCGCTTTCATGCGCGCGGTGGGTCGCGTCGATGCTCTGCAGCCCGACCTTGATCGCCTTGGCGCGCGAGACGGGGCTGAGATAGCTGTTCGGATCGTGACCCCAGCTCGTCACCTGCGCGCCGCCCATCATCGTCGGCACCAGCCACGCATTGTGCTCCTTGAAGAGCTTGATCGAGTCGGCATCGAGGAACGTGCCGTGCTCGATCGAATCCACGCCCGCGCGCAAGGCCGCATTGATCCCGGCCGTGCCATGCGCGTGGGCGCATACGCGCCGGCCCATCGCATGCGCCGTCTCGACGATCGCGCGCATTTCCGCTTCGGTGAATTGCTGATCGAGGCCCACGGGAATATCGGACAGAACCGAGCCGGTGGCCATGATCTTGATCACATCGGCGCCGCGGCCGATCTGCTCGCGCACCCGCCGGCTGCATTCTTCGATGCCCGAGCAGATGTTCGGCCGGCGAATGACGGCGTTCACGTCCTGACGGTACCCGTACACGTCGCCGTCGCCGCCGGGCATGCTCAGCACGTTGCCGGCCGCCACGATGCGCGGGCCCGGCACGACCCCGTTTGCGATGCCGTCGCGCAGGGCGAAGATCCCTTCATTGTCCTCGCCCAGGTCCTGGACCGTGGTGAACCCGGCCTGGAGCGTGAGCCAGGCGAAATGCACGCCGTCGATGGCGAGATTGGCGGAGTTCTTGGTGACCTTTTCCATCTTGCTGTTGGGGCCATCCTCTTCGAGGATATGCACATGGCTGTCGATCAAGCCCGGCAGCACGAACGCATCCTTGAGATCGACCACCGTGCCGTCGCCGGATTGGAAGCCGTCGCGGATGTCGACGATCTTGCCGTCGCGCACGACGATCGTCTTGTCGTGGTCGACGCGGCCGCTCTCCGGATCGGCCAGCACCGATCCCACTTGCAGGAAATAGGTGGGCGACGCCGGCTCGGCACCGGTCGCCGCGATGGCGAGCATGCCCGTACCGAACAGGACGACGGCCGCAAGGATGCGTTTCATGGCTGAGCCTCTTTCTCAATTGCGCGGAAATCGGTGCTGCTATCGGCGGCAAGCCAGACGAGGGCGGCCCATGCCGCCACGTTCTGGTTGAGCTGTTCCGGGTCGATCTTGTCGAGCGTGTCGTCCGACGTGTGGTGGATATCGAAATAACGCGTTCCATCCTGTTCGAGCAGGAAATCCGGAACCCCCGCTTCGACGAGCGGGCCGACATCGACACCGCCGCGGCCGGGCCCCTTGCTTGCCGGAAGGATGCCGAGCGGCGAAAGCACATCACGTACCGCCTTGCCGAAGGGACTGTTCGCCATCTTGTCGGACAGGGAAACGGCATAGACGCGGTCGGCGCCGAAATCGCTTTCGCCGGTCAGGACATGCCTTGCGATCTCGTCGCTGTGCTTCAGGACGTAGAAGTGATTGCCCAGCGGACGTCCGCCGGGTTCGTTCGCTTCTTCCGCTCCGTACAGCACCACCCGGATCGTGCGGCGCGGGCGCTCGGGCAGATCGGCGATGAGCTTCGCCGCGCCCACGATGATGGCATCGCCCGCCCCGTCATCGATCGCGCCGGTGCCCAACTCCCAGCTATCCAGATGCGCTCCAAGCAAGACGATCTCGCCGGCGCGGTCCGTGCCCGGAATATCCGCCACCACATTTTGCGACATCGCGCCGGGCACGTAATGCGCACTGGAGAAAAGCCGCACCGTGGCCGGCCGCTGCAGCGCTGCGAGGCGTTCGAGCTGGTCGGCATCGGGCGCGGAGAGTGCGAAGGCCGGAATCGGCACCTTGCCGTCGACATAGTGCGTCGAGCCGGTGTGGGCGAGGCGGTGGCTGTCGGTTCCGATGGAGCGAAGCAGAAAGGCGACGGCGCCACGCCTGGCGGCCTCGATGGGACCCAAGGCGCGCGCCCGGGCCGTCACCTGATAGGCGTCTTCGTCCTGCATGCGCGGCGTACGCTGCTCGACCACGGCAATTTTTCCGCAGAGCGATCCTGCGGGCGCGCTCATCAGTGCATCCAGCGAGGCAAACAGCACCACCGGACCTTCGATGCCCGTTTCCGGCGTGGGCGGCGCGCCGCCCAGCGCGGCAACGACAAGCGGCTGGGAATGCGGGGCCACGATTTCCCCACTTTCCCGTCCCCGGACCCAAGCCGTCATGGGAAAGCGTTCGATCATCACATTTTGAAAGCCCAGGCGGCGAAGCTCGTCCGCCGCCCATTGCGCAGCATCCCGTTCAGCCGCCGAGCCTGCGGGCCGTGGGCCGAAGAGCGTGGTCAGGCGGCCGACAAAGTCGAAGGCGCGCGACTGCCCGGCCAGCGCGCGATCGCGAAGCGTATCGGCGATGGCAACGCCCGTATGCGAAAGACCGGGACTGTCGGCTGCCCCGCCGGTGCACGGAAGGCAAACGGCGCTCAAGATCAGAAATGCGACCTTCGCTCTTCGCACGCGGCGTCCCCAAATCCCTGCGCACGCGCCCGCATGCGGGCGATACGCGCCATCACCGGGGCCGGCGCGACGACTTTTCTCTGGTTCGTGGATGTCCGGCCCCGTGAGACAGGGATGAGCCGGCCGGCGAATTCCGCCATCGAACGGCGAACTTCTATTGCCGCGTCAGGTGGATCGCGCCGCCCTCTTCGCGCACAGTGGCGTCATAGGCGGCGGCGGCCGATTGCGCGAAAGCCTTGCCATCGCCGATACGGAACGCGCCGACGAAGGAGCGCTCGGCAAGCCTGTCGTCGTCGATGACCACGGGTTCGTCGGTATAGCGATTTACCCGTTCCGCCGCCTCGGCCAGCGTTTCGCCGTCGAAGATCAGCCAACCCCGCTCCCAGGACAGGCGTCGCATCAGCTCATGCGGATCGACGCTGGCCACCACCATCGGGTACGATTTTTTTGCGATCAACTCCTGATCGCGTGCCAGCTTCTTGGCGGGTCTGGACTGGTCCGCGCGTTTGACCTCCACGGCGCCTTCGTCGACGACGACGGAAACGTCCTCGCCCTCCTTCAGCTTCACGGTAAATTTCGTGCCGACCGCGCGCACCAGAAGATTGCCCGCATGCACGACAAAGGGCCGCGCCTTGTTGTGCGCCACCTTGAACGAGGCCTCGCCGCTTTCCAGATAAACCGACCGGACATTGCCTTGGTAGTCCACCTTGACGACGGAATCGCTGTTCAGCGTTACGATCGAACCGTCTTCGAGCGCCACCTGGCGCACCTCGCTGTGCGACGTCGTGAAACGGCCGTGGAAGAAACTGAAAGCGTTCCAGCCTGCCACAGCGATCAGGAGCGTTGCCGCCGCCGCAATCCAATGGCGCGCCAACGGGCGCGGCTTGGCGGGCACCGATGATGCGCGCATCCCCATCGCGCGCAACCGGTCGACCGAAGCCCAAACGGCCTGCGCGCGCACCAAGGCTCCGACATTCCGCGGATCCTGCGCCAGCCAGTTTTCCAAGGCTTCGGTTTCGGTCTCCGTCAAATTGTCTGCGTCTAAACGGACGGCCCATCTGGTGGCCTCGGAATCGGCCTTATTCGTTCTTGCGACGCCGTTCATTGGCTCGCATGCTCCTCCAACCGTTCTCCCCTTCATCGGACTGCGCGGTCACCGCTTGCATGATCAGCTTCAGCGCCTTGGATAGATGCTTTTCCACCGTGCTTTCCGCTATGCCCATGCGTTGGGCGATTTCTTTTTGTGACAGTCCTTCGAATTTCCTGAGTTCAAATGCGCGCCGGCAGCGCGACGGAATTTTCTGCAATATCTCATGCAGGCGCTCGATTTCCTCTCTGGCACCGAGTCTGCGCTCGGGTCCGCAATCCTCGTCCGCGATGTTCAGCGAGTCGATGTCCGCGATCAATTCGATGGACACGATTCGCGAACGGCGCAACGCCTCGCCGACGATATGCCGGGCGGTAACGAAAAGATAAGCACGCGGGTTGTTGATGTGCTCGATATCCGCCGCCCAAAGCCGGGCATAGGCTTCCTGCACCACCTCGTCCACGTCGAAGGCCGTCATGCCGCGCAATTTCCGCGCGAGCCAACGCCGCACAGAGGCTTCGTGCGGAAGTATCTCTCTCGCAAACCAGCGAATGCGTCCGACCCGGTCCATTGCCGGATTGCGACAGCAATATGTTTGTCCGTCAAGCGCCTTTGCCTTTTTATGTCACCGCCGTGACCGAAGCCATGGCCGCGCGGCGGGCGCTCTTCTTCCTGCCGCGCATCGTCGTGTCGCTTCGCCCCGATAGGGGAATCTCGCCTCTCGCGCATCTATGGAAGCGCGGGGCGAAGGCGTGAGCCGACGGCCTGTGTTTCGCCGCGTTCAAGGCGGAATTCCCAACTTGGTCGCTGCACTCCGGTGCAGCGGCCTATTTCTTCACAGAGGTTCAATGGCTTTCGGCGGCCGGAGCCCGGTTCGGCGCCCCTTCTCTATCGCCGCTTCCCGGAGGACGCAGGCCGGCGTCGCACATCGGATACCCGCCGCGGCCTCGACAGGGACATCACAGCGTCGCGTCGTGGCTGCGCCTCGGCGTGACCTGCGCGGGCGCCATCTGCGCCCGCTGGCGTTGCATGCACTTTGCGCGTCTCGGAAGCCCGCGCGGAAAGCGCGCCGCCTAAGATCGGCAAATCATGCACCGGGGCCAAATCACGGTCCGCAACGGGCTTCCTGTTTTTTCCCAGCGGCCCCCCGTCGCCGGCCATTCCCTGTCGCAGGCGAGGTCATTCCGCATCGTTTGTTGCGCGGAAAAGGACGTGTTGCGGCCCGGTCTGAGACACGACATAGGAATCGGCGCCGACGGGAAATGGAGCGTGCCCGAGGCGGTGCCTATCGCCCAGACGCCTCAATTCGGAGACCCCATGAAGAACAGAGCCCGTCTCTCCCTTCGTGTGCCGGCACCGCCGGCACGTCCCGGCGACGCGCCCGATTTCAGCGGCCTCAAGCTCGCCGGCGCCGGCGAGGCGCGCCGCCCCGACATCGCCGTCCACGCGCAGGACGTCACCGATCTGGCCTATACGCTCATCCGCGTGCTCGACGACAAGGGGCAGGCCCTGGGACCGTGGGACCCGAAGCTGGACGCCGATACGTTGCGCCGCGCCCTGCGCCACATGCTTGTCACGCGGGCCTATGACGACCGCATGTATCGGGCACAGCGCCAAGGCAAGACGTCGTTCTATATGAAGTGCACCGGCGAAGAGGCCGTGGCCATCGCCGCCGCCTATGCGATGGACCGCGAGGACATGTGCTTCCCCTCCTACCGGCAGCAGGGCCTGCTCATCGCCCGCGGCTATCCGCTGGTCCAGATGATGAACCAGGTCTATTCCAACGCCGCCGACCCGCTGAAGGGCCGCCAGCTGCCGATCATGTATTCGAGCAAGGAATTCGGCTTCTTCACCATCTCCGGCAATCTCGGCACGCAGTTTCCCCAGGCCGTCGGCTGGGCGATGGCCTCGGCCTATCAGGGCGGCGACCGCATCGCCGCGAGCTGGATCGGCGACGGCACCACCGCCGAGGGCGATTTCCACCACGCCCTCAACTTCGCCAGCGTCTATCGCGCCCCGGTCATCCTCAACGTCGTCAACAACCAGTGGGCGATATCGAGCTTCGCGGGCATCGCGGGCGGCAACGAATCCACCTTCGCCTCGCGTGGCATTGGCTATGGCCTGCCGGCGCTGCGAGTGGACGGCAACGACTTCCTCGCCGTCTATGCCGCAACGCAATGGGCGGCGGAGCGTGCCCGCGCCAATCTGGGCGCGACGTTGATCGAGCACGTCACTTATCGCGCCGAAGGCCATTCGACCAGCGACGATCCCTCCCGCTACCGCCCCTCCGACGAGGCCAAGCTGTGGCCGCTGGGCGATCCGATCGAGCGGCTGAAGCACCATCTGGTCGCGCGCGGCGAATGGAGCGAGGAACAGCAGCAGGAAGCGCACCGCGAGGCGGTGGAGCAGGTCAAGGACGCGAACCGCCAGGCCGAGGCGATCGGCACGCTCGGCCATGGCGAAGCGCCCAGCCTGAAGACCATGTTCGAGGACGTCTTCAAGGACATGCCCGAGCATCTGCGCCGTCAGCGCCAGCAGATGGGAGTCTGAGCCATGCCCGCGATGAACATGATCCAGGCGCTCAATTCCGCGCTCGACGTGATGCTGGGGCGCGATCCCAACGTGCTGACCTTCGGCGAGGATGTCGGCTATTTCGGCGGCGTCTTCCGGGTCACCGACGGCCTGCAGAAGAAGCACGGCCTGACCCGCTGCTTCGACACGCCCATCGGCGAGGCGGGCATCGTGGCGGTGGCCATCGGCATGGGCGCCTATGGCCTTAGGCCGGTGGTCGAGATCCAGTTCGCGGACTACATCTATCCCGCCTATGACCAGCTCGTGTCGGAGGCGGCGCGGCTGCGCTACCGCTCGGCGGGCGATTTCACCGCGCCGATGGTGGTGCGCACGCCCTATGGCGGCGGCATCTATGGCGGCCAGACCCACAGCCAGAGTCCCGAGGCGCTGTTCACCCATGTCGCGGGCCTCAAGACCGTGATCCCCTCGACGCCCTATGATGCCAAAGGCCTGCTGATCTCCGCCATCGAGGACGACGATCCGGTGATCTTCCTGGAGCCCAAGCGCATCTATAACGGCCCGTTCGACGGCTACAGCGACCGCCCTGTCTCGCCATGGAATAAGCATCCGGCCAGCGAGGTGCCGGAGGAGCATTACCGGGTGCCGCTGGGCAAGGCGGCGGTGCTGCGTGAAGGCGCCGACGTCACCGTCCTCGCCTATGGCACGATGGTGCACGTTTCCCTGGCCGCCGTTGCGGAAGCGGGGATCGACGCGGAGGTGATCGACCTGCGCACCCTGGTGCCGCTCGACCTCGAGACCATCGTCACGTCCGTGAAGAAGACCGGGCGCTGCGTGATCGTGCACGAGGCGACGCACACCAGCGGCTATGGCGCCGAGCTGTCGGCGCTGGTGCAGGAGAACTGCTTCCATCATCTCGAAGCGCCGATCGACCGGGTCACCGGCTGGGACACGCCCTATCCGCACGCCTTCGAATGGCAGTACTTTCCGGGACCGGCGCGCGTGATCGAGGCGCTCAAGCGCACGATGGAGGCTTGATATGGGACGGTTCGTGTTCAAGCTTCCCGATGTCGGCGAAGGCACCGCGGAAGCGGAGATCGTCGCCTGGCATGTGAAGGTCGGCGACATGATCCACGAAGACCAGAACATGGTCGACGTGATGACCGACAAGGCGACGGTGGAGATGACCTCGCCGGTGACCGGCAAGGTCCTCGCCCTGCATGGCGAGCCGGGCCAGATGGCGCCGGTCGGATCGCCGCTGGTCGAGCTCGAAGTCGAAGGCGCCGGCAATGCCAAGGCGGACGCTGCGCCGGCCGTGCCGAAACCGGCGCCGGCCAAACCCGCCGCCACGCCCAAAGCCGAAGCGCCGCCGAAGAAGGAAGCGCCGCCACCGTCTGCGCCGCCTGCGCCCGTGGCCGCCCGCCCCGCCCTGCGTCCCGAAGGCGAAAAGCCGCTTGCCTCGCCCGCCGTGCGCCAGCGCGCCCATGATCGCGGCATCGAATTGCAATTCGTCCCCGGCACCGGCCCGGCCGGGCGCATCACCCAGGAAGACCTCGACAGCTTCATCGCCTCGGACGGCCGCAATGCGCGGAGCACCGGCGGGACGGCCTATGCGCAACGCGAAGGCGTCGAGGAGATCAAGGTCATCGGCCTGCGCCGCCGCATCGCCGAGAGCATGCAGAACGCCAAGCGCCGCATCCCGCACTTCGCCTATGTCGAGGAGATCGACATGACGGAGCTCGAAGACCTGCGCCTGCATCTCAACGCGACCAAGCGCGCCGAGCAGCCCAAGCTGAACGTACTGCCTTTCCTGATGCGGGCGCTGGTGAAGACGCTGCCGCAATATCCGCAGATCAACGCCCGCTTCGACGATGAGGCCGGCGTGGTGCACCGCCATGCCGCGGTCCATATCGGCATCGCCACACAGACCGCCAACGGCCTGATCGTCCCGGTCGTCAAACATGCCGAGGCGCGCGACATCTGGGATTCGGCGCTGGAAGTGTCGCGGGTCGCCGCCGCGGCACGCGACAACAAGGCGGGCAAGGACGATCTGTCCGGCTCGACCATCACCATCACCAGCCTGGGGGCGCTGGGCGGCGTCGCGACCACGCCGGTCATCAACTATCCGGAAGTGGCGATCATCGGCCCCAATGCGATCATCGAGCGGCCCGTCGTCCGCGCCGGCCAGATCGTGGTGCGCAAGATGATGAACCTGTCCTCCTCCTTCGACCACCGCGTGGTCGACGGCTATGACGCCGCCGCCTTCATCCAGAAGATCAAGGCACTGCTGGAGCATCCCGCCACGCTGTTCATGGATTGAACGATGTCCGAACACATCACCACCAAGGTCCTCATCATCGGCGGCGGCCCGGGCGGCTATGTCGCGGGCATCCGCGCCGGCCAGCTCGGCCTCGACACCGTGCTGGTGGAAGCGGCGCGGCTGGGCGGCACCTGCCTCAACATTGGCTGCATCCCCTCCAAGGCCATGATTCACGTCGCGGGAGAATTCGAAGCGATGGCGCATGCGGCGAAGACGCCGCTCAACGGCATCTCGCTGGCGGCCGCGCCGCAGATCGACTTCGCGAAGACCGTGGCATGGAAGGACGGCGTGGTGCGCCGCCTGAACACCGGCGTCGCGGCGCTGCTCAAGCGCGCCAAGGTGCGCGTGGTGGAGGGCTGGGCGCAGTTCTCCGACGCCAAGACCTGCACGGTGAAGACCAAGGACGATGAGGTCACGATCACGGCCGAACACGTCATCCTCGCCAACGGCTCGCAGCCGATTGAGCTGCCGTTCCTCAAGTTCGGCGGCAAGGTGATCTCCTCCACCGAGGCACTGTCGCTGCCCGTGCTGCCGAAGCGGTTGGCCGTGGTCGGCGCCGGTTATATCGGCCTGGAGCTTGGCATCGCCTTCCGCAAGCTCGGTTGCGAAGTGACGGTGGTCGAGGCACTGGACCGCATCCTGCCGCTCTACGACGCACAGCTCGTGGCGCCGGTCGCCAAATGGCTGGAGAAGAACGGCGTCACCCTGCATCTGGGCGCCAAGGCGAAGGGCCTGGGCGAGACCGGCCTCGCCGCCGAGCTGAAGGACGGCAGCGTGGTCGACATCGCGGCCGATAACATCCTCGTCACCGTGGGCCGCAAGCCCGCGACCGAAGGCTGGGGCCTGGAGAATATGGCGATCGACATGGAAGGCCGCTTCGTGAAGGTCGACGACCAGTGCCGCACCTCCATGAAGAACGTCTGGGCGGTGGGCGACCTCGTCGGCGAGCCGATGCTGGAGCATAAGGCCGCCAAGCAAGGCGAGATGGTCGCCGAGATCATCGCCGGCCATAAACGGCGCTTCGATCCCGTCACCGTGCCCGCCGTCTGCTTCACCGAGCCCGAGATCGTCAGCGCCGGGATGAGCCCGCACGAAGCCGGCGAGGACGTCGTCACCGCGATCTTCCCCTTCATGGCGAACGGCCGCGCCTTGTCGATGGATGCCGGCGACGCCGGCGGCTTCGTGCGCATCCTGGCACGCAAATCCGATCACCGCGTGCTGGGCATCCAGGCGGTCGGCGCCCATGTCAGCGAGCTGTCGAACGAATTCTCCCTCGCCCTCGAAATGGGCGCGGTGCTGGAAGATGTCGCGGGCACCATCCACGTCCATCCTACGCTGGGCGAAGCGTTCCACGAAGCCGCCCTGCGCGCGCTCGGCCACGCCATCCACATCTGAGCCATCTGGAAGCGCACTGCCGGACATCCGCGTGGCGCGAGAGATGGGAATGTGCTGTGCTGCGCCTGCCTTTTTCCAGGAGAACATGATGAAACGCAAAGGTTCCGCCGAATGGAACGGCGATCTACGGACCGGTAAGGGCACGATCTCGACGGAGAGCGGCGCGCTGGACAAGCTGCCCTACGGCTTCAACACCCGCTTCGGCGATGTGAAGGGGACGAATCCCGAGGAATTGGTCGGCGCAGCCCATGCCTCCTGCTTCTCGATGGCGTTGTCCAGCGAGCTGGGCAAGGCCGGGATCGTCGACGCGAAGATCGCGACCACCGCGACCGTCGAACTCAAGCAGGTGGACGGCGCCTTCGCGATCACCGCCTCGCATCTCGATGTTTCGGTCGAAGCCAAGGGCGCCGACCGCGCGGTGCTCGAAACCGCCGCCGCCACCGCGAAGGCGAATTGCCCGGTCTCGAAGCTGCTCAAGGCCGAGGTCACGATGACCGCGACCTATGCGGTCTGAGACCTAACCCGCCTGCTTGCGCAGCCTGGCGACGTCCTTCGCGGTGAGAGCCGAAGGCTTGGCGCCGAAGCGCGCCGTGACGTAGTTGCTCACCGCGGCGACCTCGGCGTCGGAGAACACGCTGCCGAAAGCGGGCATGAAGACCTTGCCGTCGCGCGTCTTCATGGAGAAGCCGGCGATCACGACCTGCGCAACATTGGTCGCGGTCGGATCGTTCACAGCGCGTACGCCCGTAAGCGTCGCGGTGTGGGTGAGCGCGCTGACGCCGGTCCAGTCATGGCAGCTCATGCAGGCGCCGGCGAACAGCGCCTTGCCCCGCGGATCGTCGCTGGCGGCGACGCCTTCGCGGTGCGAGGCGGGTGCGGGCGTCGTCCTGGGTGCCGGCAAGTTGCGCGAGGCGACCGGCGGCACGGTCTGCAGATAGGCGACGATGGCGGCGATGTCGCCCTGCGTCAGATATTTGAAGCTGTTGTCCACCGCCTCGCCCATCGGGCCGGCGGCCGAGCCGCGCCCGTCGGCGTGGCCGAGGGTCAGGTAGTCCGCAAGCTCCGCCGCGCGCCACGCACCGACGCCCGCAGCCTTGTCGCCGGTGATGTTGTAGGCGCGCCAGCCGGACTGGATCTCGCCCGCGAATTTGCGCCGGTTGTCCAGGGCAAAGGCGAGATTGCGCGGCGTGTGGCACTCGCCGCAATGCGCCATGTTCTCGGCGAGATAGGCGCCGCGGTTCCATTGCGCGCTGCGTGCGGTGTTCGGTTCGAAACGCCTGTCGGGATTGAAGAAGGTACCCCAGAAGCCGACCAGCCAACGCTGGTCGAAGGGGAAGGCGAGTGCGTTGGGCCGTACCGCGTTGTGCACAGGCTTGAGGCTGAAGAGATAGGCCTTGATCGCCAGCGCATCGGCATCGGTCATGCCGGTGTAGGACGCGTAGGGCATGGCGGGATAGAGAGATCTGCCCTCGTCGTCGATGCCTTTGTGGATCGCGTTCAGGAAGGCGGCGTCGCTCCAGCCGCCGATGCCGGTGCTCTTGTCGGGCGTGATATTGGCCGAATAGATCGTGCCGAAGGGCAGCACGAAAGCGAGGCCGCCGGCATAGGGCGTGCCGCCTTTCGCGGTGTGGCAGGCGCGGCAATCCGCGGCGCGCGCGAGATATTCGCCGCGCCGGACGAGGCCGGCCTGCGCCAGCTCGGGCGGCACGCCGGTGGGATCGGCGCCATGATAGTCCGCGAGCACGACGGTGCGGCCGCCGGCGAAATCGAGCGGGCCCGGCCCGAGCACGATCCACCAGAAGGCGATGGCGCCCAGCACGACAAGCGCCGCGACGCCGACGATGGCGTAGCGCCAGGCGGCGCCTAAGCGATTGAACCAGGTCATGCCGGCTTCCTCCCCGCCAGGACGTCGCGATCGATCGGCAAACGCCGAAGCGCGATGCCGGTCGCTGCGTAGATCGCATTGCGCACGGACGGCGGACCGGCGGTGGTGCCGGTTTCGCCGATGCCGCCGGGCGCCTCGCCGCTCTTGATGACGTGAATGTCGATGGCCGGCGCCTGGTCGATCCGCAACATGCGGTAATCGTTGAAATTGCTCTGCCGGACCCGGCCGTTCTCGATCGTGATCTCGCCGTAGAGCGCCGCCGTGATGCCGAAGATCAGGCCGCCCTGAAGCTGCGCCACGATGGTGTCGGGATTGACCGCGATGCCGGTGTCCACGGCGCTGGTGACGCGGCGCACCCGCACTTCGCCGTTCGCGTCGACCTCCACCTCCGCGATGGTGGCGATGAAGCTGGCGAAGGAGACCTGGGCGGCGATGCCGCGGCCGACGCGCGGCGGCAGCGGCGTGCCCCAATGGGCCTTCTGCGCCGCGAGTTGCAGCGCTGCCTTCAGCCGCGGCGTCTGGCCGAGCATGCCGAGGCGGAAATCCAGGGGGTCCTTACCCGCCTTCTTCGCGAGCTCGTCCATGAAGCTTTCGACGGCGAAGACGTTGTTGTTGGGGCCGACGCCGCGCCAGAAGCCCGTGGGCACGCCCGGCGGCTCCTCCCGCACGAATTCGACGCGCAGGTTGGGGATCGCATAGGGGATGTCGATCGCGCTGTCGACCGCGTCGAAGTCGCCGAGCGCGGCATAAGCAGGGGGCAGCCAGCGTGCCACCACCGCCGAACCGGTGATGCGGTGGTGCCAGCCGTCGATCTTGCCGTCCTTCAGCGTCGCTTCGAGCCGGTCGTAATAGGACGGGCGATACAGGTCGTGCTGGATGTCCTCTTCGCGCGACCACACGACCTTGACCGGGCCGTCGACCTTTTGCGCGATGCGCACCGCCTTCTCGACGCCGTCGACCTCCAGCCGGCGACCGAAGCCGCCGCCCAGCAGCTGATTGTGGACGATCACCTTACCGAGGGGTAGGCCCGTGATCTTGGCCGCCGCCGACTGGGCGCGGGCGCAGACCTGGGTGCCGGTCCACACCTCGCAGGAATCCGGCTTCACCAGGACCGTGCAATTGATCGGCTCCATCGGCGCATGGGCGAGGAAGGGCAGTTCGAAGCGCGCCGCGATCCGCTCGCCGTCCTCCAGCGCCTTGGCGGCGTCGCCCGCCTTCTTGGCGACGACGCCGGTGCGATCGCTGGCGGATTTGAGACGGCTCCAGACCAGCGCGCTGTCGACATGGGCGTTGGGACCGTCGTCCCAGGTGATGTCGAGCGCATCGAGACCCTGTTTCGCGGCCCAGTAGTGATCGCCGACCACCGCGACGAGATCGTCGAGCACGACGACCTGGCGCACGCCCGACAGGATCTTCGCGGCGCGGTCGTCGACATGCTTCACCCTGCCGCCGAAGGTCGGCGAGGCGGCAAGGGTGGCGAATTTCACGCCGGGTGGCATCATGTCGATGCCGTAGAGCGCCTTGCCATTGACCTTGTCCGGCGTATCGAGCCGTTTCAGCGGCCTGCCGATCAGCTTGAAGTGTTTGGGGTCCTTCAGCGGCGGGTCGGCGGGCGCCTTGAGCTTCGCCGCCGCGTCGGCGAGCCGGCCATAGGTGAGCTTGCGGCCGGTCGCGGCGTGCAGGACGGTGTTGCGGTCGGTCGTGCAGTTCGCGGGATCGACTTTCCACTGCGCGGCTGCGGCCTGGACCAGCACGGCGCGCGCCGCGGCGCCGGCCTTGCGCAGCGGCAGCCAGAAGGCGCGGATCGAATTGGAATTGCCGGTTGCCTGCAGCTGGAACACCGGATTGCCGTAAAGCGCATCGCTGGGCGGCGCGTGCTCGAGCACGATGCTGTCCATCGCCAGATCGAGCTCTTCGGCGATGATCATGGAGATCGAGGTGTAGACCCCCTGCCCCATCTCGACCTGCGGCATGACCAGCGTGACCTTGCCGTCGCGCGGGATGCGGATGAAGGCGTTGGGGGCGAAGGGACCGGGCTCCGCCGGGAGGCCGAAAGCGGTATTCGCTGCCTGGGCGAGGGGCATGTGGAAGCCAAGCACTAGGCCGCCACCCGCCGCCGCCCCAAGGAAGGTGCGGCGCGACAGCTTCTTGGCTCGTCCCGGAACAGCGTGGACCGTCATGAGCGCATTCCCCTCAAACCTGTTCGGCGGCGGCCTTCTTGATCGCGGCGCGGATGCGGACATAGGTCCCGCAGCGGCAGATGTTGCCGGCCATCGCAGCGTCGATATCGGCATCGTCGGGATGTGGCGTCGACGCCAGCAGTGCCGCGGCCGACATGATTTGGCCCGACTGGCAATAGCCGCACTGGACGACTTCGAGGTCGAGCCACGCCTTCTGTGCCCTGGCGCCGGCCGGCGTCGCGCCGATCCCTTCTATTGTCGTGACCGTCTTGTTGCCGACCGAACCGACCGCCAGCATGCAGGAACGCACCGCTTTGCCGTCCAGATGCACCGTGCAGGCGCCGCACTGGGCGATGCCGCAGCCGAACTTGGTGCCGGTCATGCCGAGGACGTCGCGAAGGACCCAGAGCAAGGGCGTGTCGGGGGACGCGTCGACCGAATGACTTTCGCCATTAATCCGCAATGCGATCACGGCCAACCCCATCGTTTCAGACTCGCCGCAGTCTAGCGCCTTTCACGCCGTGGCGTATGGGATAATTCCATCGCTAGGACGATCCTGCTGCAATCGCCGCAACACCACTTCGGGATCGTGGTCTTGGGCGTGCCGTGATATCCGATCTATCGATATCGCGAATGCATCTTATTCAGTTTCGACAATTCCACGCGGGCTTTATGTACGAGCGAGAGGACGCCGGCGGACCCCACGATGATCGAGCCTGCCCAATCCACCGTGCGGCTGAGCAATGTCGCCAAGACCTATCGCAGCGGCAGGACCGAGGTGCCCGCGCTGAAGGGCATTTCGCTGCGCATCGCACCGCAGCGCTTCACCATCCTGGTCGGGCCGTCGGGCAGTGGCAAGACCACCCTGCTCAACCTGATCGGCTGTATCGACGTGCCGACGGCCGGCACGGTCGAGATCGCCGGCCAGGACGTCGGCAAGCTTGCGGACAATGCGCTGTCCGATTTCCGCGCCCGCAATGTCAGCTTCATTTTCCAGGGCTTCAGTCTCATCCCGGTCCTGACGGCCTATGAGAACGTCGAATATCCGCTCCTGCTGACCGGCGTGCCGGCGGCCGCGCGCCGCGACAGGACGTTCGCGATGCTCGAGGCCGTCGGGCTGACGGCGCAGCGCGGCCAGCGGCCCAACGCGCTGAGCGGCGGCCAGAAGCAGCGTGTCGCCATCGCCCGCGCACTCGTCAAGCATCCCAGGATCGTACTGGCCGACGAGCCGACGGCCAATCTCGATTCCCAGACCGGTGCCGGCATCATCGCGCTGATGCGGCGGATGCAGCGCGAGCAGCACACGACCTTCATCTTCTCCACCCATGACGCGCAGCTCATCGGCCATGCCGACGACATCTTCACGATCCGCGACGGCATGCTGTCGGTGCAGGGGCCACGGCCATGATGTTCAAGATCGCCTTTCGCAACATCTTCCGCAACGCGCGGCGCTCGATGATGACCTTGCTCGCAATCGCGCTGGGTGCCGCGGCGATGCTGGTGTTCGGCGCCTATGCGCAATACGACCTTTATGTCCTGCAAACCGCGACGGTCGAGCGCACCGGCCATCTGCAGGTCTATCGCAAGGGCTTTGCCGATTTCGGCACCGGCAATCCGGCGATCTGGGGCATGGACGACTACCGCGCCGTCCTCAAGCTGATCGAGTCCGATCCCCGGCTCGCGGCGCTGACGGCCGTCGTGACGCCGGTCCAGTTCCTGACCGGGATCGCGGGCAATCCGCTGAACGACGAGTCCAAAACCTTCTTCGCCGCGGGCTTCATTCCGTCCGACCGGGCGCGCCTGCAGCAATGGGATGACTACGGCGCGCGCGACGACGCCATTTCCAACGAAGGTCTTGCGGATGGCGATCCGCAGCTCGGCGTCATCGGCTATGGTCTGGCCCGCATCCTCGGCCTTTGCCGCAGGCTGCATCTCGCGGATTGTCCCACGCCGCCGAGGTCGGCGCCGACCCATGGGAGCGCCGCCGAACTGGGCGCGCTTCCCGCGCAGGACTTCACGTCGCTGATCCAGGGCGACGCGCCTGCGCACAACGCGCCGCCGGCGGTGCCGACGATCAACCTGTTGTCATCGACCGCCGGCGGCGCCCCCAACATCGTCTCCCTCAAGCTGCAGCATGTCGAAAAGCAGGGGGCGCGCGAGATGGACGACAACTACATCGTGATGCATCTCGCCCAGGCCCAGCACCTCGTCTACGGCCGCGGCGAGCAGAAGATCTCCGCGATCATCCTGCAGCTGCATCACACCGCGGATATCGCAGCCGCGCGCGCGAGGCTGGAGGCGCTGATCCGCGAGCATCACCTCAATCTCGAGACGCGCGACTTCTTCGAGATCAACGGCTTTTACGGCCAGACCGAGGGCTTCTTCCGCGCCGTCTTCTCCTTCATCGCGGTGATCATGGGGATCGTCGTGCTCTTCACCGTGTCCAATGCCATGGGGATGAGCGTGGTCGAACGGACCGACGAGATCGGGACGACGCGGGCGCTGGGCGTCCGCCGCAGCCGTATCCGGCGGCAATTCCTGCTGGAAGGCGCCCTGCTGGGCCTTATCGGCGCGACGGCCGGCGTGCTCCTCGCTTTTGCCGTAACCCATCTCGTCAACAAATCCGGCCTGACATGGTTGCCGCCGGGGGATGCCCATCCGATTCCCCTCAAGCTCTACCTCGCGGGCGCGACCTCGATGATCGCAGCCGTCTGGGCGGTGCTGGTCGCCGTCGCCACGGTCGCAGCCCTTCTTCCCGCCAACCGCGCGGCGCGCCTGCCGATCGTCGACGCGCTGCGCCATGTTTGAGGGCCTGCAGAGAATCCTGCTGACGCTGATGCTGCTCGCGGGCACCGCGCAGGCCGAGAGCGCGCAAGACATCGTCATGGGCGCCGACGCGGTGCGCAATCCGGCCAAGCCGTTCCGCCTGACCGTCACCAATATCGAGTACACGTCGGGAAAGCCGACGGATCGAAACGTCTTCAGCGTCTATTCCAAGCTCGATCCCGAGACGCACCAGTTTCGCGACCTGGTGATCTATGTCGACCCGCCCCGCGATGCCGGCAAGATGGTCCTGTTTCGCGGCAACGTGCTGTGGTTCTACGATCCCGCCTCCAAGGACAGCATCCGTATCCCGCCGCAGCAGACCCTGACCGGCCAAGCGTCGGCCGGCGACATCCTGACCGAGAATCTCGCCGCCAACTACACGGCGGCGCTGGCCGGCGACGAGACCATCGACGACGCCGGGCGCCAGAGACGCGATTGCTGGCATCTGGACCTCAAGGCAGCGAATGACGGCGCCACCTACAATCGCGTCGAATACTGGGTGGAGAGAAGCTCGCACTTCCCCATAAAGGCGAAATTCTACTCCGATAGCGGCCGGCTGCTGAAAATTCTCTACTACCGGAATTTCACGATGAGCCTGGACCGTGTGCGCCCGACCCAGGCAGTCATCATCGACGCGGTGGACAGCACGCTGGTCACGACGGTCGATTTCGCCGAGCCGCATTATCAGGATATTCCCGATTCCTGGTTCCAGCGCGATTATCTTCCGCATGTGAAGGCACCGTGAGATCGCGAGCCGTCGGCGCGGTGGTTTGCGCGAGCCTTCTCGCCTGCGCCTCGCCCGCGACGGCCGGCGACGACGGCGATCTCGACCGCATCCCGCCCGCGGCACGCCTGGTCGCCCCGACAGACGCGGAGCCCGGCGCGCTGCGGTCGCTGTATCTGCAGGACGATCTCGCGACCTATTCCGACCGCTCGGCCCTGGCCGTGCCCTTGCCGCCCTCCGCCGCGCCGTCCTGGGAGGAACGCCTTTTCCTCGACGCACGGATCGACTGGAAATTGTCCGATAGGGTGAGCGTCATCTACAGCGGCCGGCTGAACTTCCGCGCGGAGGACACGCTATCGTTCCCCAGTCACGAGAGCGTCCGCCATGATTTTCGCGAAGGCTATCTCGCCTGGCAGATCGCGGAGGGCGATTTCATCGAACTGGGGCGCATAAATCTGAAGAGCGGCGTGGCCCTCGGCTTCAATCCGACCGATGTCTTCAAGACGCGCGCGGTCGTCGAGCCCCTGACGGCCGATCCTTCGGTGCTGCGCGAAGACCGGCTTGGCACCGTCATGCTGCTCGGACAGCATGTCTGGAACGATGCGACGCTGACCGTCGCGCTGGCGCCGAAACTGCGGGATGCGAGCCCGGTCTACCGGAACGACAATCTGCCCAGCTTCGATCCGATGTTCGACCGCACGAACGCGCAGACACGAATCTTGGTCAAGGCGAGCGCGACGCTGTTCGCCGATGTCAGCCCGGAATTCCTCTACTACCGCGAGGCCGGTTCCAGCCGCTTCGGCCTCAACCTGACGCGCGTCTTCGGGCGATCGCTTGTCGGCTACGTCGAATGGGCCGGCGGCAACCGCGCAAGCCTCGTCCACGACGCGCTGGCGTTCGGCAGCGCCACGGCCGCGCTTCCGGCCGCGGCGATCATCCCGCAGAGCGCCGCACATCCGTTCCAAAACGACCTGGCGATCGGTGCGTCCTATGCGACGCCGGACGAGATGACCTTCAATCTCGAATATCACTATCATCAGGCCGGCTTCTCCGATGCCGATTGGCACAATTGGTTCGCAGCGGGGACTGCTGGAAGCGCGGCGGAGCGGGGTGCGCTGTGGTTCATACGCTCCTATGCCGGCGAGCAGCAGGAGCCGCTGGCGCGCGGCGGCGTGTTCTTCCGGGCGGCGTGGCAGGACGCGTTCGTGCGCGATCTGGCGCTGAGCGGCTTCGTCCAGGCGGATACGCGCGACGGCTCGGGCATCGCGCAGATCGGCGCGGACTACTACGCGTCGCGGAGCTGGACGCTGGGCGGGCTGGTGGACGTGACGTTCGGCACCCGCCGTTCCGACTTCGGCAGCCTGCCGGAGGCAGCGAACGCACTGGTGAAGGTGTCACGGTACTTTTGACGGCCGGCCGGATGCGCTCGGCATTCGAGCGCATCGCTTTTCCGACTGCGCGGTTTCTGCGACACTGGCGGTTGGAGCGGAGGGTCTCCTTGTCCGACAGCCGCATTCGGAGCATCGCGATCGTCGGCGGCGGGACCGCCGGATGGATGGCGGCCGCCAGCCTGGCGAAATTCGTCGCGCGGATGCATTGCCGGATCGAATTGATTGAGTCGGAGCAGATCGGAACGGTCGGGGTGGGCGAGGCGACCATTCCGCCGATCATGGACTTCATCCGCGTGCTCGGGATCGATGAGAACGAGCTGATCCGCCAGACCAAGGCGACGTTCAAGCTCGGAATCCAGTTCCAGGACTGGACGCGGCTCGGGCACACCTATTTCCATCCCTTCGGCCAAACCGGCTTTGAGTTGGAGGGCGTTCCCTTCGCCGGCTACTGGCAGAAGATGCGCAGGCAGGGCGGGGCCGCCCGGCTCGAGGAATACTCGCTCCAGGCGGCAGCCGCGGCCGCAGGCAAATTCATGCGGCCGGTTCGGGCACCGGGGACGCCACTGGAATCGATCACCTATGCCCTGCATTTCGATGCCTCGCTGTTCGCGCGCTATCTGCGTGGCTATGCCGAGGCGCGGGGCGTCGTGCGGACCGAGGGTAAGGTGAGCGGCGTGAATATGCGGGCCGAGGACGGATTCATCGAATCCATCGCGCTCGAGGACGGCCGGACAGTCGCCGCCGACCTCTTCATCGACTGCTCGGGATTTCGCGGCCTCCTGATCGAGGAGGCGCTACACAGCGGCTATGACGATTGGAGCAGATGGCTGCCCTGCAACCGCGCGCTCGCCGTGCCTTGCGTGCGGAACGGACCGCTGTCGTCCTACACCGCTGCGACGGCGCGCGATGCGGGATGGCAATGGCGCATTCCGCTGCAGCATCGGGTCGGCAACGGTTATGTCTATTGCAGCGAATTCCTCGACGATGTGCGGGCGCGCGAAACGCTCTTGTCGAATCTCGAGAGCCCGGCCTTGGCCGAGCCGCTGCAACTGCGCTTCACGACCGGCCGGCGGCGGAAATCCTGGAACAAGAATTGCGTCGCGCTCGGCCTGGCGGCGGGCTTCCTGGAGCCGCTCGAATCCACGAGCATCCATCTCATCCAGCGCGGCATCGCCGTGCTCCTCAAGATGTTTCCCGACCGCAATTTCGAGCCCGCCGACATCGATCGCTACAACAGCATCTTCGCCTTCGAATATGAGCGGATCCGCGATCTGCTCCTGCTCCATTACACAACCAACGAACGCGAGGACACGCCGTTCTGGCGCCACTGCCGGGCGATCCCGCATCCCGATAGCCTGGCGGAGCGGATCGCGCTCTTCCGCGGTTATGGCCGCATCCTGCGCGAGGATAACGAGCTCTTCCCGGTGCAAAGCTGGCTCTACATCCTGACCGGACAGGGCATCGTGCCGCGCCGCCACGAGCCGATGGCCGATGCGCTCGATCCGGTCCTGGTGCAGCGAAACCTCGACGACATCCGCAGCGTGATCGCACGTTGCGCCGATGTCATGCCGGCGCATGAGGATTTCATCCGGCAGAACTGCCGGTCGGAATAGCGCTTACACGTTCCGCAGCAGATGCATGATGCGGGCGCGGATCCGGCCGTAATTGTCCGGCTTGAGCGGGCCCAGGAGGCCGTGCAGCTCCGGCGGCAGATGCGCCAGGGGATGGCCGTCGCTGCGAAAGACATAGTGATCGAAAAACGCCTTCCAGGCCTGGCGTTCGGCCGGCGGCCGCTCGCTGATGGCGATCATGGCGAGCAGCAGGCTGGTATAGGGCGCGTCCGGTCCGGCGCTGAAAGCGTCCCACCAATAGTTGACGAGCCCGTTGAACGGCGCCGTCGCTTCCACCTTGTGCCACCACAGCTTGGGCAGATAGAGCGCGTCGCCCGCCGCGAGCTCCGCGGTCAGCGCCTGGTCCTCGATCTCGCGAAAGAGGGGAAATCCGGCGTCGCCGGGGGAAGACGATGCGGCCAGGCTGACGGGCTGGCCCGCCATCGTGTTGTCGATCGGGCCGACATACAGCTTGCCGATCGTCTCGGGCGGAAACAGCGTGAAGCGGCGCAAGCCGGCTATGACGCAGGCGAGATTGTCGAAGGCGTCGTAATGCGCCGAAACGTTCGAGGCATGCCCCAGCCAGATGCGCGGTCCGGCCGACGATGGCACGAGCGGCATCGCGTTCCGGGTGGCGAAGCCTGGAAGAAGGTTTTCGGTCGGAACGGAGCCCATATAGAGAGACGGCGAGCCCGGATCGTCGAGACCCGATAGGATCGTGGAGAGCGCGTCCGAAAAGCGCATCCTTTTCCGCTCGAAATTGAACCGTCTGAGGTCGTCGCTGTAAAAGTATTTGCCGGCGATGGCGGCGGGACCGACGAAGGCCTCCACCTCCCCAGCGCCGCCGAAGGTCCGCAGATACTCCCCGAGCACCAATGGCGACCGTGCCGCAGCCGCGACGACCGGCCAGTCGCCCACCAGCCCGCGGAGGACGACCGGCCTGCAGGGTTCGACGATCTCGCGCCGGAAGACCTGGGCGTCGGGTATCTCCCTGCCGGCGATTTCCCCGAGCCCCGTCATCGCGCCTTCCTGCCAATCAGAGACGCGCGAGTCCGAGACTTTCGCTTTGCGCCAGAATCCGCCGGTTCTTCTTCTGCGCCAGCACCGGAACCTGCTTCAGGGAGGCTATCATCAGATAGATGAGGTGGAGATAGCCGCGCCGGAACAGCTCCAGCACATCGGCGTCGGGCAGGCCGCGCAGCGCATCCTGGGAAATCGTGTAGAGGCCGACCACGTCGCGCTTGGTACCATCGTCGAATCCCACCTTGATATTGACCGGCTCGATGAGCTTCAGCGTCATCAGCGTGTCGATGAAGATCTTGGTGCGTTCCAGGCCGTCACGCAGCTCCCGCATCGCGGCCTTGATGCTCTCCAGATAGGCCGTCGGCTCCCCCGCGGGCGTGAACAGCGCCTCGCCGGCCTCGCCGTCCATGCGCGGGCTGTCGAGATCGACCGCCAGCTCGTTGCCGGCAGTGTAGAATGGTCCCCGCTGGAGGTTGAGAGGACGGTAGGCGCTCTGCGGCCTCCCCTCTTCCAGAAAAAGATTCTCCCCTTCGTCGAAACCCAGCATAGCGCCGCAATAGAACGCGCCGGTGTCGGCGTCCTTTGCGAAGAAGACGGGATAGTGAATGGCGAGCAGCGGGAATTCGTTCGCGATGACCTGGACAAAGCGCCGGTCGTCGCCGAAACGGGCCGAGGCGCCGGCCTGGACGCGCAGCGTGCGATGCAGTTGGCTGTTGAGGATGACGACGTTGGTCACGTTGCTCGAGGCGCTCCGCTTCAGATCGGCTGCAGGCCGTGATCGAAGATCTTCTGCAGCAGATCGCGATTCTTGGGAAGCTTGGCGCGGAGCTGCCTTGTCAGCGTCGCGTTCTCGCTGATCAGCCGCGCCGCCATCGATTGCGTTCCCTCATTATCCTCTGGCTCAACCTCGGTCCGGAAGCCCATGCCGTAGAGCACATATTGATAGCTCGCCGCAGGGAACACCTCCTCCAGGCGGTCGAATTCGTCGAAGAACCAAGGCGACCGGTACTTCCACAAATGCAGCAAGTTCTTCAGCCGGTCGGGGACGCTCGCCGGATCGACATTGTCGATCCAGAATCGGCTGTCCGTCCGCTTCGTGAGGACGTAGTGCAGCTTGAGGAAGTCGATGATGCGGCCCCAGCGATAGCCCGTGACCTCGTTGAACCGCGCCGCGACGATGTCCATGACCTCGCGATTGGCCGGCATCTGCTCGCTGATCAGCTTCGCCGACAGTTCGACAAGGACGATGGCGGAGGCCTCCAGCGGCTCCAGGAATCCCGCGGCAAGGCCCACCGCCACGCAGTTGTTCTTCCAGAAGAGCTCGCGATGCCCGGAACGAATCGGAATCTTGCGGACCGACAGCTCCTTGATACGGGGCCCGACATAGCGCGCCAGCTCTTCGTGCGCCGCGTCTTCGCTGCTGTGGCGGCTGGAATAGACATAGCCGGTGCCGCGACGCGTCGGCAGCCCGATATCCCAAATCCAGCCGGCCGATTGCGCGGTGGAGATCGTGTGGGACGCGATCGGATCGCTCGCGCGCTCATACGGGACCTGCACGGCGAGCGCGGTGTCGCAGAACAGGACGTCGCTGCAGTCCTTGAAGCCAACGCCCAGCGTCTTGCCCAGCAGCAGAGCCGAGAAGCCGCTGCAATCGACGAACAAATCGCCCGGAATCTCGCCCGCCTGCTTGGTGCGGATACTTGCGATATCGCCGTTCTCCGCCTGGATCACGGATTCGACGTCGGCGAGGACGTGCCGCACGCCGAGCTTCTGCGTGCAATGCTTCTGTAGGAACGGCGCGAACTTGCCGGCGTCGAGATGGTACGCATAGTTGGCGACCGCCTGGTATTCCGGCGTGGTGATCATCTTGGGCGCCAGCCCGTCGTCGCAAAGCGCGCCCTGCGGACACACCGCGTCGCAGAAGGTCCGGTCGCCGCCACCGCCGCCCAGCCAGTGCGGCGCGAGATTGAGCTGTGTGAAGCCCTGCGGCAGCATCAAGGGATGATAGTAGGCGTCGTCCGCCGCGCCCGTGGTCCAGCGGGCGAACTTGGCGCCCTGCTTGAAGGCGGAATCGCATTCGCGGAAGAAATCCGTCTCCGATACGCCAATCTTTTCCAGCGTCGCGCGCATGGTGGGCCACGTGCCCTCGCCGACGCCGATGATGCCGATGCTCGGCGACTCGACCAGCGTCACCGTGAAGCCGGTCTTCATCCGCCCCTGATGGCGCGCCGCGATGACGCCGGCGGTCAACCAGCCCGCCGTGCCGCCGCCGACGATGACGATGTTATGGATCGGCCGCACCATGCTCAGCACAAGCCCGGTTTCGAAGACGCCTCAAGCATCGTATCGCAAAAAAAGGGGGACCGCCAAGCAGTCTTGGCGGTCCCGAGTCGGGGGGATCAAAGCTTCCAATGCACGCCGAGCCGGAACGAGCGGCCGTAGTCGACCGCATCGAGGAGCTGTTCCTTGAAGCGGCCATGCGTGCTGTAGGTCGCATCGTTCAAATTGAGCGCTTCGAAGAAGACGTTCACGTTCTCGGTGATGTCGTAGCTCGTGCTGAAATCGACCTGGATCGTCGAGTTCACGAAGGTTGGCTCGATTCCGAACTTCGAGCCGTTCTGGAGCTGGCCGAAATGGTCCAGATAGCTCGCGCGCCAATTGGCAGCGACGCGCGCCTGGAAGCCGTCCTTGTCGTAGAAGCCGACGAGGTTCGCCGAGTTCGCGAGGCCCGTGACGGCGAAGCCGCTGACCGACAGATCGTTCGGATTGTACGGCTTGTTCGTGCCGACGAGCGTGGCGTTCGCCTGGAAACCCCAGCCGCTGTCGTCGAACACGTGCTGAAGAGCGAGCTCCAAGCCGTAGACCTTTGCCGACGGACCGTTGACGGGCGCGGTCAGGGTGTAAGACACGTCGGCACCCGTCGTCGGATCGGTGACGCCGGCGAACGTCTCCTGCGTCGAGCCGTTGACGATGAAGTTGTCCACGTACTTGGTGAAGCCGTCGATCGCCACATACGAGTTCGGCGCGTAATAATACTCCGCACTGATGTCGATGTTGTCCGACGTATAGGGCATCAGGTCGGGGTTTCCGCTGGTCGCCGCCACGTCGCCGACGCGCGACGCCGTGACGGACGGGACCGGCGTGAGATCGGCCAGAGGCGGTTTCGTCAGCGTCCGCGACGCATCCAGCCGCAACTGCAGATCGTCCGTCACCTGCAGCGCCAGGTCGAGGTTGGGCAGCAGATGCGTATACCGGTTGGTTCCGGTCTGCAGCGTCGCGGGGAAGTAATTGATGTTGAACGCCGTGTGATCGCCCGACTGGACGGTAAACGTCTGCGGCAGCTGGCCCAGGCCGGAGGAATTGACCGACGTCGTCTCCTCGCGGGCGCCGAGATTGATCTTCAGCGGCATGCCGCCGAGACTGGTCTGCATCGCGAGCGTCACATAAGCAGCCAGGGTCTCTTCGTAGATCTTCCGGTAGCTTCCCGGGCTGAGGACGATCCGATAGACGCCGTCGAAGGGCGGCGAGCAGCAGGTCGTATTGGCGCCCGGAATGACCGTCGTCTGCGGGTTGCCGAGGCTCTGCAGATAGCTTTGCACGGCGAGCGGATTGAATTGCAGGATCTGCGCCGGCAGATTGCCGTTGTTGCCGAACCCGTTGATGAAGCCGGAGGTGCTGAAGCTCTGCGTGAACAGGCCTTGCGGCAGCGTGACGCCGCGGCCGGGGCCGATATTGCCCGACGCGGGGCCATAGCCCGAATAAGCCTGCCAATCGTTGTTGGCGAAGTCGTCGTATTCCGACAGGCTTTCGCGATCCGAGACATAGGAAACGCCGAACCTGAGCTGAAGATGCTGCTCGGTCCAGGCGCCTTCCAGCCTCGCCTGGCCGACCTGATCGTAGTTGCGCGTGCTGCCGATCGGCAGGACGTGCGACCCGATGATGCCGGCACCGAGGAAGTCGGCCGTATTGCCGTTGGGACCGATGCTGGTCGGATAGGGAAGCTTGTTGATGCCGACGCCGGCGATTCCGACATCGGTGCCGAACAGGCCGCCCGCGCCTGATGGGCCATAGCCCACATCGGCGTCGATATAGGTGAGCTGGCCGCCGGGATTCAGCCAGGATTCGGCGAAGTCGGCGTCGAACGTCGCGCTCAGCTTGTCGTTGACGGTCCATTTGGCATTGAAGCCGGTCTCATTGTTCTGGATGACCGACGCGTTGATCTGGCCCTGGAAGTCGGTCGGCGTACCCGGCTGGTTGAAGCTGACAAGGGTGCCGTCGGAATTCGCCACGATGTCCTGCAGGCTGCCCTGGTTGAACCAGACGCTGTAGCCGTATTGGTTCTGCTTGAGATTGTCGCGCGAGTAGTTGTCGTTGAGCGTAAATTCGAGGGCGTCGACGGGGCGCCATTGCAGGACGAGACGGCCGTTCTCGCGGACCTCGTTCGTGTGCTCTTGATAGACGCCGTAGTCCTGGATTGCCCAGCCGTTCACGCTGGGCGTCGTCGAGGCGCCGGGCGCGGCACCGGCGAATTGCGAAGGCGCGAATGTCGAGCCTTCCCAACCCTGGATGTTGACGTGGTTGGAGCGTGTCCGGTTGTCGGTATAGGCGAAATCCACCAACACGCCGATGGTATCGTTCGCGAATGTGTCGCTGAACAGCACGTCGCCGCTCGGCGCGGGTTGTCCGCTCTCGGGCGAATAGGAACCGGAGAACGATCCGACCAGTTTGAGACCGGGGCTGTCGAACGGTTTGGGAAATTTGATATTGACCGTCGCGCCGATCGCGCCGGCGGAGAGCGAAGAGTCCGGCGATTTGAGAATATCGATCTCGCTCACGAAATCGGCGCTGACCGCGCTGAAATCGAAGCCGCGGCTGCCGATGGCGGTCGAAACCTGGCGGCCGTCGTAAAGCGTCTCGTTGAATGTCGGGCCAAAACCACGAACGGTGATCTCAGTCGCGGCGCCGGTCGAGGTCGGCGCGCCGGTGCTTCCCAGCGAACTGACGCCGCGGCTGACCGAGACGCCGGGAATGCGCTGCATGGCGGCGGCAAGATCGGAATCGGGAAATTTGCCGAGGTCTTCGGCGGAGATCGCGTCCAACAGGCCGTCGGCGTCGCGCTTGATGTCGAGGTTGTGCTGCAGCGAGCCGCGCAGGCCGGTGACGACGACCGTTTCGACGGTGCCGTCCGCAGCTTCCTGCGCCGCCGCAGGAACGGACATCAGGGCCGCAAGGCAGGCTCCCCCAAGGAGGGCCGAACGCAACAATTCCGCCGCCCGCATGCCGGCCAGCGATTCCCGTCGCAGAGTGCTCATGGTTTCCCTCCTCTTATCCGCCGATCGCACAGGTTGCGCGTTCACGCGGTTGCTCTCGATCCGCGGTCCGGCAGCCCCCGAACCGCATACAGCTCCGCCCGACGAGCCGGTGGCGAACACCCACGGCGACCCGGTTGAGCTTTGCTTTACAAATCAAGCGCTTGGGAAAAATCGTCCCTGGCGTTTGCAATCCCTGAACGGGGAGATGTGGATCGGGATTCGGGCGTTTGCCCTGTCAACCCACTCCCCCTCTTTGTGAGCGATAACAAGGTAACGCTACCAAAGAAAGCGCTGTCACACCAGAGGTGGCGAATTGTCATGCGAAACATCGTTCGAATTTCGGAGGAATTGTTGCAGTTACGCAACGGTGAGCAGCGTTCTTGATGGCTGCGTTCCGAACGCAGACCGCCCGCGATGTTTCGCCAACGGGCATCGCGCATGCAGACATATGCGCGATGACGGTCCGGCGCCGCAGGCGCATTTGCGATGCCTGCCATGCGTGACGACGGAATGCGGAGAGCGACGCCGGCGCAATCGTGCCGATGACTCCTGTCTTGCGCTCGTCACGAGCAAGGCTGGTCGCCCCGAACCAACGCTGCGTACGCGCCGCGGCAAGCGTGGACTTGCCCGAGGACTTGCGGAGTGCGCCCCGACCTCCGAAAGTGCCGACGATCTCGACGAGACGGGAGCGGTTCGAATGGCCGACACGTCTGACGCTCTGCGGAAGCAAGGCCGCCGGACGCGGAATGTCGCCACGATCTACGACGTTGCGGCGCGTGCCGGCGTTTCGAAGATGACGGTTTCGCGCGTCGTCAACGGGGAAGGCTATGTGCGGGCCGAGACGCGCGACATGGTCCTGAAAGCCGTCAAGGATCTGCAATATCTCCCAAACCCTGCGGCGCGCAGCCTCGCCAGCGCGGAAGGCGCGCGCGTCGGACTGCTGTACAACAATCCGAGCGCGACCTATTTCAGCGACTTCCTCGTCGGGGCGCTCGAGGCCGCCAGCCGCAACGGCGTCCAACTGGTGCTGGAAAAATGCGAGACCGGCGACCCGGTCGCCGCACGCGCGGCGGTGCGCAAGCTGATCAAGGGCGGCCTTGCCGGCATGGTGTTGCCCTCGCCCGTCTGCGAATCCTCCGAGCTCATCGCCGACCTGACGAAAGCTGGGGTCTCGGTCGTCGCGGTCGCGGCCGGCCGTTTCTGCGGCGAAGCCTCCTGTGTTCGGATCGACGAGTTCCGGGCGGCCGGCGACATGACGCGCTATCTGATCGGCCTGGGACATCGTCGCATCGGCTTGATCAAAGGCCATCCCGGCCATTCGGCCAGCGCGGCGCGCCAGCTGGGGTTCGAGGCGGCGATGCGCGAAGCGGGTTGCAAGATCGAGCCGTCCTTGATCGTGCAGGGCCATTTCACCCACAGTTCGGGCCAGGCTGCGGCGGAGAAGCTCCTCGCACCGCGCAACATCCCCACGGCGATCTTCGCCTGCAACGACGACATGGCATCGGCGGCCATCGCGGTCGCGCATCGCAAGGGTCTCGACGTGCCGCGCGATCTTTCCATCGTCGGCTATGACGATACCGCGATGGCCGTGGCGGTGTGGCCGCAGCTCACCACGATCCGCCAGCCGATCTCCACCATTGCACGGCAGGCGCTCGATCTCATCGCGCGCGACATCCGCAGCCGGCGTTCGGGCGGCGCGATCGCGCCGGAAGACCACGTCGTCGCCCATACGCTGGTCGAACGAAAATCGGCCGCAGAACCGAGACGATAGATTGGGCCAGGAACAAGGGAGATTGCCATGAAGATTGTAAGCAACGTACTTTTGGCCGCGCTCGCCGCAGCCATAGCGGCATGCGCTTCCCAGGCTGCCGAACCCGATGGCAACAAGATCTGCCTGGAAGCCTCCGCGGTCAGCGGCACGACCGTTCTCGACGATCGCACCATCCTGTTCCGCATGCGGGACGGCCGCGTCTGGAAGAACACGCTGCGGCGCGAATGCCCGCAACTCAAATTCTGGGGCGGCTTCGACGAAGTGATCCGCGGCGACGAGATCTGTGCCAACCAGCAGATCATCCGCGTGCTGCAGACCAAGCTGCCGTGCCAGCTGGGCGCGTTCTCCGCCTATCAGCCGCCGGCCAAAGACACCGCGAATTAGCGTCTCCGGCTTGCCGAAGTCGCTTTCACGACTGCGACGCAGCCGGGCAAGCGGGCGGTCCCTCGCCCGGCGCAAGCCGCACCGACGACAGGCTGAGCGTAAGGCGTGCGGTGCTCGTCAGGACGAAAGGCGTCGAGATCGCAGCCATGTTCGCGCCGGCCTGCCGCAGGCAAGCGAGCCGCACCGCGATGCTCGTCCAGCCCTTTCCCTGAACGGACCGCAAGAGGCTCGCGACGTCGACGGCAGCATGGCAGTTCGTGCCGCAGCCGGCCTCCAGCATCACGGGAACGGATGGCGCTTCGTCGACCCGCAGCTCAAGACGCAGCGCCATGTCGCCATTGGTCTGCCGCGACAGATCGATCGGCGTTCCGGAGATCGCCAGGCCGGCTCGCCCGGTACCCGTCCAGGCAGCAACCAGCGTGTCCTCCTGCTTGAGGTGATCGGCGCTGGCGAGCGTCAGCGCAGGCGTGGCCGCCGGCAGCCGCATGACCGGCGCCGACGATCCGTCGCCGCCGACGATCGCCAGCGACCATGGCGGCGCCGCATGGCCGGCCTCGAGATAGCGATCGACATTGGCCTCAACCATGTCGCCGCCCGGTGCCTCCGGCAGATTGCCGATGTCGCGCGGCTGCGCATAGCTGAGCCCATAGCCGAACGCGAAGAGCGGATTGTAGGCCTGCTTCTCGGCATCGGACGCATCGGGCGCCGGAACGTTGAGCGGCGCCTGGTCGGGCGCACGCGGCCAAGAGAAGGAGAGCCGGCCGCGGAAGTCGTACGGCATGGAACCGTCCTTCCGACGGAACAGCAGGTCCGCGATACCGCCGCCTTCGGTACCGGGCAGCCACGCCGCGACGAACGCATCCGAGGCATTGATCTCGCGCGTCACATACATCGGCCGGCCGGAAAGAAAGATGCCGACGACCGGGATGCCCTGCGCATGCAAGGCGCGGATCAGACGCAGGTCGCGCGGATCGCCGGGCTCGAAAGCGAGATTGTCGCGGTCGCCCATGAACTCCGCATAGGGGGCTTCGCCGAACACGACGATGGCCACGTCCGGCTTCTTGCGGAAACTGCCGTCCACGCTGAGATCCGCGTCGCCGCCGCCGGCCTGCACCTGTTCGGCGATGCCTTCATAGATCGTTTGGGCATGCGGGAAGTCCGAACGGCTGTTGCCGGTGCCTTGCCAGGAGATCGTCCAGCCGCCGGTCTGCTTGCCCATGTCGTCGGCGCCGTCGCCCGCGACCAGCACGGAGAGTCCGGGCTGGAGTGGCAAAAGACCATGCTCGTTCTTCAGGAGCACCAGCGACTCCCGCACCGCCTGCCGCGCGACGGCGCGGTGCTCCGGTGACGAGAGCTGGTCCCATCGGCCGCCATAGGTCCGCACGGACGGCCTGCCTGCTTCAAACACGCCGGCCCGCAGCTTCACGCGCAGGATGCGCGCCACCGCCTGGTCGAGGCGCGCCATCGGGATCGCGCCGGATTTCACCTGGGCGACCGTGCTCTCATAGAGGCCCTTCCAGCTGTCCGGGGCCATGAGCATGTCGATGCCGGCCAGGAAGGCCGCCGCGCAGTTCGTCGTGGTGCAGCCCGGCAGCTGGCCGTGTGCGTTCCAATCGCTGACGACGAAGCCGTTGAAGCCGAACCGATCGAACAGCACGTCCTGCAGCAGGGCATGATTGCCATGCATCTTCTGGCCGTGCCAGCTCGAATAGGAGGCCATGACGGTCTGCACGCCGGCCGCGATGGCAGCCTGATAACCCGCCGCGTGGATGTCGCGCAGATCGGCTTCGCTCGACAGGTTGTCGCCTTGATCGTGGCCGAGATCGGTGCCGCCGTCGCCGAGATAGTGTTTCGCCGTGGCGATGATGTGCCCGTTGCGCAGGAAATCGGGCGCGCCCGGCACGCCCTGGATGCCCTGCACCATCTCGCCGGCATATTCCCGCACGATGCTCGGATCCTCGGAATAACTCTCATAGGTTCGGCCCCAGCGGTCGTCGCGCACGACCGCGATGGTCGGCGAGAAAGTCCAATCCTGGCCGACGACCTGCGTCTCGACAGCGGTGATCTCTCCGATCCTGCGCAGGAGCGCGGGGTCTCGCGCCGCGCCGAGACCGATATTGTGCGGAAAAATCGTGGCGCCGATGATGTTGGAATTGCCGTGGACGGAATCCGATCCCCAGATCACCGGAATCGCCACATGCCCCGCCGGAACGTCCATCGATGCGGCGTAAAACGCGTCGGCTTCCTTGAGCCAGTCGGGCGCGAGCGCGCGGTCATTGCCGTAGGGACCCGAATTGCCGCCGTCGAGGATGGACCCCAGATGGTATTGCTTGACGTCGGCCGGCGTCACCGACGCGACATCGGCCTGGATCGTCTGGCCGACCTTTTCCTCCACCGTCATCTTCGCGAGCATATCGGCGATGCGCGCCTCGATCGTGGGATCGTCCATCACCGGACTGCGCAGCTTCGGCCAGAGTTCGGGGTGGATCGCCATGGGCGGCGCGGGGGTAGCCACTTCGGCTTCGGCGGACGTGGCGCTCAATGCCAGTCCGGCCATGGACAGAAGCAGCATGCGGCGTGCGGTGACGTTCAATTCGCCCTCCGGCCGGCCGCTTGATCGGGCCAGTCCTGTTTTCGGTGTGTGATCAGCGACGCACGAAGCTCCGGCGCCCGACCGCCAGGTGAGCCCGCCCCGGAATTCCGTCCATTTGTGACAGCGTTGTCAACAGCACCACCTATGTTATCCTTACCCATCGTGTTCTCTGTAGCTTGTGGAGTACCAGATGGTCGCGATGCTCGCGGCGACCGCGCCTCCGCAGGCTGACATGGCTTTCCATGCGCGGTGTCAGTCCGGAACCAATATGTGAAGACGCATCGCCCACCTGCCCTGCCCGCCGCAGACCGCGCCGCGGCCATCGCTAACAAGCCGGCCAGCATCTACGACGTCGCGAGGCATGCCGGCGTTTCGATCAAGACGGTGTCGCGGGTCGTCAATCACCATCCCAATGTCAGCGCGTCGGCCAGGGCGCGGGTGACCGAAGCGGTGGCGGCGCTGTCCTACCGCCCAAACGTCTTCGCGCGCGGCCTCGCCAGCGAGCGGTCGCTGCTGATCGGGCTTCTCTACGACAATCCGTCGGCCAGCTATATCGCCAGCATCCAACTCGGCGCGTTGGCGCGCTGCCGCGAGGACGGCTACCACCTGATCGTCGAGGAGCTGAACACCCAGGATCCCGGCCTGGGCGAGGCGGTGCGTGCGCTGGTCGTCCAGTCTTCGCTGCACGGCGTGATCCTGACGCCGCCGCTTTGCGATTCACCGGCCGTCATCGCGGCGCTGCGGCAAGAGCACACCGCCTTCGTGCGCATCGCGCCCGAGCGTCCCATGGCGGACGCGCCCAGCGTCAGCATCGACGATCATGCCGCCGCCCGCGACATGACGGCCCATCTCATCGGCCTCGGCCATCGTCGTATCGGTTTCATCAAGGGTCATCCGGATCACGGCGCGTCGCATGCGCGATTCGAGGGCTATCGCTCGGCGCTCGATCAGGCGGGACTGCCGTTCGTCGACGAATTGTGCGTGCAGGGTTATTTCTCCTACCAATCCGGGATGGAGGCGGCGCAGATCCTGCTGTCGCTGGCGAACCAGCCGACCGCGATCTTCGCGAGCAATGACGACATGGCCGCCGCGGTCCTCGCGGCCTGCCAGCGCTTCAACCTGCGCCTGCCGGCGCAGCTTTCCGTCGCCGGCTTCGACGACTCGCTGGTCGCGCGGGTGGTTTGGCCGCCGCTCACGACGTGCCGGCAACCGATCACGGAGATGGCGGCGGCCGCGGTATCGATGCTCGTGCGAAAACATGTCGAGGGCGCACCCTTGGAACGCCGCCTCGAGCACGAACTGGTGTTTCGCCAATCGACTGCGCCGCCGGGCCTCTAAATCCGCAAGCGGATTCGCGACCAGCCCCGCCCGACGATGCACGGAACCGCCGCCAATGCCACCGGAAGCGCGGGTTGGAGGATCAAGCCATGGCCAATTGCTTGTAGAGTTGGGCCAGCACCGCGTCGCGGTCCTCGTCGCCCCTGGCCATCGCGAGAAAGAAGTTTTTTGTCTGCTCGAAGGTCGCGTGCGGCGGCAGCGCGACAACGTTGGGATCGGCCTTGACGTCGATGATCGCCGGCCGACCGGCGGCCAGCGCTTCCTGCCAGATGCGGTCGACATCGCCGGGCTTGTCGACGGTAAAGCCCGCAAGGCCGAGCATCCTGGCATAGGCGGCATAGTCGAGATCGGGCAGGTCCTGAGTCGCGGCGACCTTGGGCGCGCCGCCGAGGCCGCGCAATTCCCACGTCACCATATTGAGGTCCCGGTTGTTCAGCACCGCGACCACGAAGCGCGGATCGGCCCATTGCTTCCAATACTTCGCAACGGTGACGAAGGCGTTGAGTCCGAGCATCTGCATCGCACCATCGCCCACGAAGGCGAAGGCCGGTCGATCGGGGAAGGCGAACTTGCCGGCGGCGGCGAAGGAGATCGCCGGCCCCATCGTCGCCAGCGTGCCGGAGATCGCGAGCTTCACGTCACGACGCAGCTTCACCGCGCGGGCGAAGAAGGTGGTCGACATGCCCGTGTCGACGGCGATGATCGCGCGCTCCGGCAGGTGCTTGGTGAATTCCCAGAAGAACAGTTCGGGATTCAGCGGGTCTGCGGTGAGGTGAGCCTTTCTGTCCTCCTCGTCCCAGGTCGCGGCGACGTTCTTCTCGATAGTCCCGCGCCACTTGCTCCGCGGCTTGGGCTGAAGCAGCGGCAGCAGCGCGCGCAGCGTCGGCGCGGCGTCGCCCTGGAGCGCGACGTCCATCGGATAGCGCAACGACAGCATCGTGGGATCGATGTCGATCTGCACCGCCTTCGCCTGACCTTCCTTGGGCAGGAATTCGCCATAGGGAAAGGTCGAGCCGATCATCAGGAGCGTGTCGCAATCGCGCATCAATTCGTAGGACGCCCTGGTGCCGAGCAGGCCGATCTGGCCGGTGGCGAACGGCAGATCGTCGGGCAGCACGGCCTTGCCGAGCAGCGCCTTGGCGACGCCAGCCTGCAGTACATCGGCAACCCTGACCACTTCGTCTTCGGCATTCGCCGCACCGCGGCCGATCAGCATGGCGACGCGCTCACCCTTGTTGAGGATGCCCGCGGCGCGTTCGAGATCGCATTGCGCCGGCACGATCACGGGCAGCGCGAAATCGGTGCCGGTGTGGATGGTGCCGTGGGCATGCTCCGGTTCGGCGGCTGGCGATTCCTGCACGTCGTTGGGAAAGATGATCGCGGTGACGGTGCGCTGCGCCCTGGCGATGCGAAAAGCACGGTCGATCAAGTGGCGCGCCTGGACCGGCGTGCTGCAGACCTGCACGAAATCCGACGCGACGTCCTTGAACAACGACAGCAGATCGACTTCCTGCTGGAAATGGCCGCCGAGCGAGGCGCGCGCCTGCTGGCCGACCAGGGCTACGACGGGCTGGCGGTCGAGCTTGGCGTCATAAAGGCCGTTGAGCAGGTGGATCGCGCCGGGACCGGAGGTGGCAAGGCAGACGCCGACCTCGCCGGTCAGCTTGGCATGGCCCGAGGCCATGAAAGCGGCTTCTTCTTCGTGCCGCACCTGGACGAATTCGATCGCATCGCCGGCCCGGCCGAGCGCGGTGACGATGCCGTTGATGCCGTCGCCGGGATAGCCAAAGACGCGACGCACCTGCCACTGGCGAAGCCGTTCGAACAGGAAATCTCCAACCGTCTTCGCCATTTGCGCCTCCATCGGGTGTGATGCTCTGGAGAACGGGAGGCGCGCAGGGCCGTTCCTTGGCGCATCCATCATTACTTCCTTGCAAGCATCGCCCGTACGATTTTCCTATCGGGATCGGTTTGCGGAACCATGCGTTCAAAATTGACGGCATCCGACGCAGGGGCATACGTGGAACTTCGGGCGCCGATCACATTCTCGCATCACTGGCATCATCACGCGAAATTCTATGCCTCGCTCGCGCTCGGTGCGGCAGCCCTCGCCATCGCGCTCTTCTTCCACCTGCGCATGCCGGTGGCGATTGCGGCAGATGCGTTCTTCCTGTCGTTCATCGCCGCTTTCGCCGTCACCGTGCCGTGGATGAGTCCCGACAAGCTGAAAGCACGGGCGCAGGTCGAGGACGAGGGCGCACTGGTCGTCTCGCTGATCATCTTCGCGGTCATCGCCTATTGTTGCGAGGCGATTTTCATGACGCTAAACACCAAGCCGCCGGCCGGTCCGGGCTGGACCGCCTTGTCGCTGGCCGGCGCGCCGCTGGGCTGGCTGGTGATCCAGCTCAACGAGACGCTGCACTATTCCAATTTGTTCTATGCCAAGCCCGGACGCGGACAGAAGCGGCAGCCGCCGCTTGAATTCCCCGGAACGGAAGACCCTGGCGTCGCCGAATTCCTCTATTTCTCGATGGTGATCGGCATGACGGCCCAGACCTCGGATGTCGGGGTAAAAAGCGCGGCGATGCGCAATGCCGTCACGCTGCACGGCTTCGTGTCGTTCTTTTTCAACACGGTCCTCATCGCCCTGGCCGTGAACGCGGCGGTATCGCACTGACGGAGGCGCCGGATCCCTGTCTCTATCTGCGCACGACGCCGGACCGCGAAAACATCTCTGCACGGGATGGCATCACGGAACTTCTCAGCGACCCGCAGGTTGAATCCCATGGGTGCCGGAGACGACCGATGAAGAAGATTGCCGACGACAAGCGCGATCTCAAGGCCGCCGGCAAGAAGACGAGCCGGGACGTATCGGCGCCTGAGGCCAAAGCCTCGCATCCGCTGAAGGCCAGAAATCCGTAGAATGTATCCGCTGATCCCGGTCTGGGACGTCCTCATGTATATCGTCCTGCCGGTCTGGGTGCTGGCGGGCTTTGCGGATTATTGCTGTCATCGCGCCACGCATATCGAATCTGCGAATGGAGCCAAGGAATCGGCGCTGCATTGGCTGATGCTCGGCGAAGTGGGAATCCCGGTACTCGGCGCCGTTTTCCTCAAGATCGACGCCCTGCTTCTCGCTTTCATGATCGTGTGCCTCGTGGCCCACGAGATCACAAGCCATGTCGATCTGAAGCTCGCCATGGCGACGCGACAGGTGACCGCTTTCGAGCAGCAGGTCCATTCGGTACTCGAGATGATGCCGCTGACGGCTCTTCTACTGCTCGCGATCCTGCATTGGCCGCAGGCGGAGGCGCTGTTCGGATTCGGCCCGGCGCAGGCGGATTTCTCGCTCGGACTGAAGCAGCCGCCCTCATGGGGCGCATTGACACCGCCGCTGATCGGCTTCCTCGTCTTTGCGATCGTGCCCTATGCCGAAGAATTCGTACGCGGCCTGCGTGCGGAGGCCCGGCTCAATCCGGCCAAGTCTCTACGTTCCCCGGATTAGTGCTTCGACGCCGAGCGCGCCCCTGCTAGGGAATCCTGTCCAACGGCGACGTCGCGGGCGCGTTGAGCACCTCGCCATCGATCCCGAAATGCGAGCCGTGGCAAGGACAGTCCCAGCACCGTTCCAGCGAATTCCAATGCACCACGCAGCCGGCATGCGTGCAGGTGGCCGAGACCTTGTGCAGTCCGCCCTGCTCGTCGCGGAACGCACCGATCGTCCTCGCCCCGTCGCGCACCAGGCCGCCCTCACCCGGCTTCAACGCGTCCGCCGAATCCCGCAATGGGCCGCCAAGATGCTCCGTCATGTTTTTTGCGGCGGTCGAATTCTCTGCGATGTAGGCGCCCGCGCCTTTGAGCGTCACCCGCGCCGGATCGTACAAATCCTGCCAAGGGTGCCGAGCGCCGTCGAACAGCGACGGAAGGAGCAGGCCCGCCACCGCGCCGTTGGTGATGCCCTGGCCGGAATCGCCGGTGACGAAATAGATATGATCGTTGTCGGGATCGCGCCCGACGAAGCCGGCGAAATCGTAGGGCTCCAGCACCTGTCCGGACCATCTGTGGGTGATATCGCCCAGATGCGCAAAGCGCGCCCGCGCCCAGGCTTCCAAAGCTGCGAAACGGCTGTCCGCATCGTCGGCTTCGCCGGTCTTGTGATCTTCGCCGCCGACGATCAACAGGTCGCTCGCTTCGCCTGGCTGCAGGCGAACATAGTGATAGGCGTCCAGCGTATCCCAGTAGAGCGCATCGGTGACGGCGCCCTTGGGTACAGAAAGCGCGATCGCATAGCTGCGATAGGGCGCCATCTTGGTTTGCAATGTCAGCCGGCCGGCAATCGGTGCGTTGGTGGCGTCGACGACGTCCCGCGCCACGATCTTGTGGCCGTTGCGCGTCGCCACGGTGACGCCGATCTCGCTCTGGACGATGCTGTCGATCGCCGTGAAGGCGTGCAGGCGTGCGCCGCCGTGCTGGAGGGCCCGGATCAGCCCATCCAGATATTTGAGCGGGTGGACACGCGCCTGGTTCTCGAAGCGCAGGCAGCGGCCGGTGTCGACACCGGGCATCGGCGCCCGATCGGCCCAGCCGATGCCTTTGAATCCGATCTGCCGGCAGGCTTCGAATTCCTTCTCCAGAACGTCCTTGTCGTCGCCCTCACCGAGAAAGAGATAGCCGTCGCACCGCGCGAAATCGCAATCGATGCTTTCGGTCCGGGCGATCTGCTCGATCCGGTCGATCGACGCCGTCAGACTCGCATAGAGAAGCTTCGCATCCTCGAGGCCGCGCAACGCGATGAACTCGTAGAAGCGGTCGTCCAGCGCAGATGCCAGATGGGCGGTGGTGCGGGCCGTCATCCCGCTTGCGAGCTGTCCGCGATCCAGAACGGTCACCTCCCGCCCGCGCCGCAGCGCTTCATAGGCGACCGAAAGACCCGCCATGCCCGCTCCGACCACGATCAGGTCGACGGGGCGGCTGGTGTCGAGCGGCGGTGCGTCGACCTGCGGCGCAGGCGTCCAGGGCGAGCGGCTTCGTTCGGCCTGGCCGTTCAAGGGGCGGTTCATGACGATCATCCAAGGATAGCCGGCGGTAAACGCCCAAGACGGGTTTCGGATGCAAGATCGCAATTCCGCGAGAGTCTCGGGCATCAGAGAATAGGCCACCACGTCGCAGAGATCCTGGAATCACCGAAACCCAATCAGGCCGTTGAAAGGCCGTCCGTGGCCGACCCGCGAGGCGGTGCGCGTCGCACGGCTTGGCCGGGAAGGCCCGACTGGTATGCTCACACGCCGGGAAAACGAAACGATCCCATGGTGATCTGCCTTCGCATAATGCGCTTGCACCCAATCGGAGAATTGAAATGACCGATCTCATCGCCGCCGGCACGTTTTCTCTTGGAGACCGCACCGTAAACCGCATGGGCTATGGCGCCATGCAGCTTGCCGGGCCCGGCGTGTTCGGGCCGCCGAAAGATCGCGCGGCGGCAGTTGCCGTGCTGCGCGAAGCCGTCGCGAGCGGGGTGAACCACATCGACACCAGCGACTTTTACGGCCCGCATGTCACCAATCAGATCATACACGAGGCGCTTCACCCCTATCCGAAAGACCTTGTGATCGTGACCAAGGTCGGCGCGGTGCGCGGAAGCGATGCGTCATGGAACCCGGCGATGACACCCGCGGACCTCACACGCGCCGTCCACGACAATTTGCGGAACCTGGGCGTCGACACGCTCGACGTCGTCAACCTGCGCGTCATGGGACGCGTCCACGAGCCCAGCGAAGGATCGGTCGAGGAACCGTTCGCTGCGCTTGCCGATCTGCAGACGCAAGGCCTCATCCGGCATCTCGGCCTCAGCAACGTGACGTCCGCCCAGGTCAAACAGGCGCGCGGCATCGCCAAGGTTGCCTGCGTGCAAAATCACTACAATCTCATCCAGCGCGGCGACGACGCGTTCATCGACGAACTGACGGATATGGGCATCGCCTATGTTCCGTTCTTCCCGCTCGGCGGCTTTACACCGCTGCAATCGTCGAGCTTGTCGGACGTGGCGAACGAGATCGGCGCAACGCCGATGCAGGTCGCGCTTGCCTGGCTCCTGCGTCGCGCGCCCAATATCCTTCTGATTCCCGGCACGTCATCCGTCGAACATCTCCGCGAGAACTTGGCGGCGGCGCAGCTCCCGCTGTCGACGGACGTATGTGCCGCGCTGGATGGCATGTACAGGACGGAGGTTCACTAAGCGCCCGGCGCGATGGCACGCGCGCGGGCGCACGCTCCTAGCCACCGCGCCGCTGTCGCGACGAACGCCGCCTTCAACGGCCGTCGAAGTCGAGGACGGGACGCTCCACGCCGCGGCGGATGGCGTCCTGCGCGGAAGCGATCCCACGGCGGGCGTCTTCCGTCTTCCAGAGTTGTTCGGCCAGTTCCGGGATAACCGTGTCGGCCGCAGCCACGCCGCCGTTCGACCAGGCGCTCAGCATCTTCTTGTGGGCGGCGTGGGCGAGCGTCGGTCCCTTGCCGAGCCGCCGGGCCCATTCGTAAGCCACGGCGACCAGCCGGTCGTCCGGGACGACCTCGGTGATCACGCCCGCTTCCAGCATTTCCCGCGCGGGCACGCGCTCCGAGGTCATGGCCCAGCGAAGAGCCCGCGCCCGGCCGGCGCGCTCGGCGACTCTCTGAACGCCGCCCATGAGGGTGATGAGCCCGAGCGTCTGCTCGGAGTGGCCGAACCGCGCATTCTCCGCGGCGACAATAATGTCGGTGCGCAGCACGATCTCGAACGCGCCGCCAAGGCAAATGCCCTGGACCGCGGAGATCACCGGCACCCGAAGCGCTTCGAACGCGCGAAGCCCGTGGAGCCCTTCGGCGATATTGGCGCCAATCGCAGCGGGGTCGACATCGAGCCAAGTGCTGATGTCGCCGCCATAGCTGAAGTTGTCGCCTTCCGCCCGGATGACCAGGGCGCGGATGCTGTCGTCCGCCTGGATCCTTTCCACCGCCGCGCGAAAGTCTGCCGAGGTGGCGCTGTTGAGCCGGTTCTGCGGCGGATTGGAGAGGAGCAGCGTCGCGATGCCCTCCTCGACCGTGAAGTTGAAGCTGGCCATGCCAGAGGTCCCTCGATGCGGTTGGCGGATGTTGGCGCGCTGCACAATCAGCGCTGCGGATTCATGATCACCCGGCCGAAGGGGCGTTCCTCGATCAGGAAGCGGACAGCTTCGGGCGCCTCAGACATTGGGAAGACCTTGGCGATCGTGGGCTGGAGCGTCCCGTCCTTCAGGAAGCCGGCGAGAGTCGCGCTGGCGGCCGCAACCGTCTGCGGCGCGAAGAGCCGGAACGTGAACCCGCGGATGGTCGCCGCCTTCCAGATGATGTCGGTGACGTTGACCTCCGCCTCGCGTCCGCCGGCGTAGCCCGCGATGACATAGGTGCCGCCGGAGGCCAGCGACGCCAGCGCCGGACCGGTCAATTTTCCGCTGACCCCGTCGACGATGACATCGACGCCCTTGCCGTCCGTGACGCGCAGGACCCCGTCCTTGAGGCTCTCCTTGGAGAGATCGATGACGTGCTCATACCCGGCCGCACGCGCGCGTTCGGCCTTCTCGGTGTTCCCGGCCGTCGAGATCGCGAGGGAGGCGCCGAGACGGCGGGCGACCTGAACGGTCTCCATGCCGACGGCGCCGCCGATCGCGGGCGCCAGGACAGACTGCCCCGGCTTGAACTTCGCGAGCTCCGTCAGCGCCAGATAGCCCGTCAGGTATCCTGCGCCGGCGAGGTAGGCCGCGGCGTGGTCGTCGTCGATCCGGTCAGGAATGAGCGACAGGCTTGCCGCCGGCGCGGCCACGAACTCGCGCCAAGTGCCATCGACCATGAGGCCGAGGCCGGGCGCGGCTACGAAGACGCGATCGCCGATCTTGAAAGCATCGCTCTTGGTCTCGGCCACGATGCCGGCACCAGACTGGCCGCCCACGCGGGGCAGGTTCGCCGGCGTCGCAAAGAAGATGTGTCCCGACCGGAATGTGTTGTCCAACGGGTTGACCCCGACGGCGCGCATTTCGACGAGCACTTCGCCGTCGCGAAGCACGGGACGCGGCAGATCAACCAGGCGGTTTTCGTTGTAATCGCCAAAGGACTGATACTGGATAGCCTTCATCACATTCCCGCCTTGCTGCATGGTTGGGTCTCATGCTTGCTGGGATGTAGGCCCTTCCAAACTCCAGCAGTAGTGTCGAGGTTTGAGAGATGACCTTCCAATCCTGGAAGGATTAGCGAGGCCCCTAGGCGACCGGGACGAGGATGGCGTCGCCGACGGCCAGGAGCTTGTCGGGCGCGCCGCGGGCGCAGAGTTCGCCGCATGCGAAGATCTGCTGGCGGCCGGGCTTGACCACCTTTCCCCTGACGACGAAGACATCGGCGACAGCCGGCCTTAGGAAACGGACGGACAGTTGCGACGCCAGCACCCGGCCGGACAGGGTCGAGGCGGCAAAGCCGCAGGCCGTGTCGATCAGCCCCGAGATGATGCCGGCATGGAGATAGCCACTGTACTGTCCGAACTCCGGCCGCCAACGGAGACTGAGTTCGACCTCGCCTTCGCTGGCTTGGTCGACTTCCAGGCCAAGCCAGGTGTTGAAGGCAGCCCTGCCGGATGCGTCCCGCAGTCTCGACCGGAAATCGTCTTCGAGCGCAGCCATGGCCAGCCAATTCCTGCAATGACGGCCCCGCCAACTGCGGGAACCACGATCCCAGGCAACGTAAATGGTTCCAATCCGGGCTCGTAGTGCCTAGTTTCAAGATTGATCCTCCCAAATCCGGAAGGCCGGATGGACCGTCTCGAAGCCATGACCGTTCTGGTAACCGCTGCCGATACGGGAAGCCTCTCGGCGGCAAGCCGCCGATTGAGGATTCCTTTGGCCACGGTCAGCCGGCGCATATCCGAACTGGAGGCGCATCTGAACATCCGGCTGTTCCACCGGGGTCATCGCAAGCTGGCCCTGACCGACGCCGGGCGCGGCTATGTCGCGTCGTGCCGCCACATCCTGGAGGAGATCACGGAGGCCGAACGCACGGCGTCCGGCGAGTACCGCGCCCCCCAAGGCGAATTGATCATCAGCGCGCCCGCCGTGATGGGGCGCAGCCATGTCCTGCCTGTCGTCGAGGAATTCCTTGAGGCGTTTCCGGACATCCAGATTCGGCTGCAGCTCACGGACCGACACGTGAACTTCGTCGAAGAGCATGTCGACCTCGCCATCCGCATCGGCGAGCTGGCCGACAGCAGCAGCTTGATGGCCGCGCGCGTAGGGCTGATCCGCGTCACCCTGTGCGCCAGCCCAGCCTATCTGGAGCGGCGGGGCACGCCGAAGAAACCGGCGGATCTCGAGAAGCACGACTGCGTGGTTCACGAGGGTCATGCGACGGCGCGCCACTGGCAGTTCTTCGGCGAAGGCCCGCCGCAGACGATCGCGGTCGCATCCCGCCTTTCGGTGAACCTGGGGGAGGCCGCCGTCGCCGCCGCCGTGGACGGCATCGGGATCGCCCGCGCGCTTTCCTATCTCATCGACGACCTCGTGCGGACCGGCGCGCTGACGCCTGTGCTGGAAGCTTATGAGCCGGCCCCGCTCCCGGCCAGCATCATCTACCCGAGCCAGCGCCAGACACCGCTGAAGCTGCGCGTGTTCCTGGACTTCGCCATCCCGCGGCTGAGGGAGCGGCTGGGCTACAGAACCGCACGTGACAGTCGGACAAGGGACTGACGACCTCCGACGGCCGAAGAGCCCTTGACCTGAAGCCGTCATCGAAAATTCCCATGTCGCACCGGCGCGCGCCGAACTGGGCGCCACGGCGAGCGGCGCCTGCCTTTTCGAGCCGGTTGGCGAACTTCTCATTGTCGTGAAGGAGCGCCGCGATCGTGCTGACCCGGATCAAGGTCGGGGGAATTTCTCAAATATCTCCGTGGAAAAAATACTCCTGCAGTGGCGACCCGCTTTCAGACTTGCAGCGCCCCGGCACCCAGGAACGCTGCGGCTTCCGCGAGGGCCTCTGCACTTTCCGGCAGAAACTGAAAAAGCTGCCAGACGTGTGGCATCCCAGGCCATACGCTCAAGCCGGCGCGTACGCCGTTAGTGACCAGCCTTCGCGCGAATTGCTGGGCGTCCCACAGCAAAAACTCGTTGCTGCTGACCTGAAGCAGTGTCGGTGGGAATTTGGCGAGCGTCTCGTCGGACGCGCGGAGCGGTGAAACCAGCGGATCCGCTGCCGTCGATTTTCCCTGGACATACAGAGCCAGGATTCCCTGGAAGGCCGGCTCCTGCAGAGACGGATCGACCATCGGATCGACGATGTCCGCGCGACCCGGTTGCGGCGAAAGATCCAGCGAGGCGGACAGAAGCAGCAGCCGATCCGGCCGCTCGCCACCTTCTTCGATGGTCTTCACGACCGTCGCGGCGGCGATGTTTCCACCCGCCGAGTCGCCCGCAAGGCCAAGGCAATGCGTTGGGCTTGCCCCGTCGGGGCCAGACGTTCGGGCCCACGCCAGGACTTTCGCGCAATCTTGCAGCGCCGCTGGGAAAGGCCGCTCCGGCGCGAGGGAATAGCCGACCAGCAAGACGGGATGGCCAAGTTGTTTGGCGAGCGAAGCGGCCAAAGGACGGTGGGACTCAATACTTCCCGCGGCCCAGCCGCCGCCGTGAAGATAAACGAGCCGGGCACTCGGTCCGGATTTCCATTCCGCCGGGAGGAGCCATTCGGCCGGCACGCCTGCCGCGGAAACGGGCTGGATGTCCACGCCGTCGACTCCGGCCACGGGTTCCAGGCTTCCGTAGCGCTCGATATTCTTCCGCATGAAGGCGATGGGATCGGCTGTCCCGGGCGGAGGCGGCGTCAGGAGCAATTCGGCAAGATGCCTGAAGACCCGAGCGACGTCGCTTCTCTCCGCAATCTTCGGCGGCAATACAATGTCCATGCGAAGTCTCCGGCAAGAGAAAAACCTATTTGGCGGATGTCCGAGCCATAGCGCGCGGCGGCGCGGCTTCGGAGATGAGCGAGCGGAAGGCTTCGAACGCCCTGTCCATATCCTTCGACGACGACGGTATGGCGGCGATCATGCCGAAACATCCGTGGATGTTGCCGAACGCTTCCTGGAAGATGACGGGGACACCGGCCTCGATGAGCGTTCCGGCATAGCGCCGTCCCTCGTCCCGCAGCGGATCGAGGCTCGCGGTCACGAGCAGCGTCGGCGGCATGCCCGATTGATCGAACGCCAGCAGATTGAAGCGCGGGTCATCCGATGGCGCGCGATAATTGGCCTCGAACCACGCAATCGCGGCGCGCGTCAGGAAAAATCCTTCGCCGTTTTCCGTCAGGGAGCGCGTCGCCCGCCGCGGTGTTACGCATGGATAGATCAGGAATTGCGCGAAAAGCGGTATCGCCGCCGGTCGCGCCACCAGCGCATGTGCGGTGACCGCGGCCAAATTCGCACCCGCGCTATCCCCGGCGAGGACCAGCCCGGTCGCCCTCAGGCCGAGCGCGTCCAAGGCGTTCGCGGCGATCCAACGCGCCGCGGCTTCCGCGTCATCCGGCGCCGCAGGCCACGGGTGTTCGGGCGCCAGCCGGTAATCCACCGAGACGACGGGAAGCCGCAAGGCGCGGACCATGGCGAGGCACAAATCATGGTGCGAATCCAGATCGCCGAGCACGAAGCCGCCGCCGTGGAAATACGCGATCATGGGTCCGCTCGCGGGCTCGCCTTCCGCCTCGTAACATCGCAAGCCGATCTTTCCCCATGCGGATGGCGCGCAAACGTCCCGCACGATCACGCCGCTTTGGTCGGCGGCCCCGCGCGCGGCGCGAATCTCTTTCGAAAGAGCGCGCGCGCCTTCCACACCGAGTTCCTCCAGCCGCGCCAGCGGTGTCCTGGACAGGTTCTCCAGGAAGGCACGGACGTCCGGCCGGATCGCTGCGTCGCTCATATCGAACCCGATGTGACCATTTCGGTCCGCCCTAAAATTCTTTTCTCAGCACGATGCCCACGGTTCGCGGCTGTTCGATCACCACCGGCACGGGCGCCGAAGGAACGTACTGGTTGGTTACCGTGTTCGCGGAAATCTGGCCGCGTGCGTCGAAGATGTTCTTGAGATACGGGTCCAGCTCCCACCCCGCCGCGTTTCGCAGAGACAGATCCAGATCCACCGTTTCGTAGGACGGCAATTTGTAAAGCGGCTCGACGGCGCTGCCGGCGTATCCCGCGGTGCGGTCGCCCACATATCGGAAGGCCAAAATCGCGCTGCCGGTGAACGCGTTGCCGAGTTCGAAATCATAACGGGGTGCGGCGGTGAACGTGAAATGCGCGGTCAGCGGCAGGCGCGCGCCAGGGTAGCCGATCCCCAATATGGGTGTCGGATCGTTCAGCTTCGCATCCGTGTATGCGGCCGCGGCATCCACGTTGAGGCCCGAGAGGATATGAACCGAGGCCGACGCTTCAACGCCATTTATCCGGGCGTTCCCCGCGTTGATCAACTGATTGACGCCGCCGATATTCGTGACCTGCTGAATGTCGGACCAGTCGATGTGATAGGCGCTGAGATTCACAAAGCTGCCGCCATCGCCGAAGTTTTGGCGAAGACCAAGCTCGTAGTTCCAAAGCCGATCCGGCTGAAACGATGCATTGCCGCTTCCCGCGCCGCCCGTGATCAGGTTTGGACCGCCCGGCCGATAGCCGTTCGCGATCCGGCCATAGATCATGGTGTCTTCGGTCGGCCGATAGCGCAGATTGAACAGATATGTCGCGACCTGGTCGTTCGATTTTCCGGTCACCGACAATGTGCCGAACGGGTTGGCGGGATTCACCAGAGCTCCCGACCCATGCGAGGTGAAGACCTGATCGTTCCAGTTGTATCGAATGCCGACCGTCGCATCGAGTTGGTCGCTGAAATGGTACGTGCCGTCACCGTAGAGGGCAATGTCGCGCGACTTGCTCGGCAGCAGGAACTGCCCGATCGGCAAACCAAAGAGAAATCCGTTCGGATCGGCCTCGTTCAGGATATTGTCCGACTGAAACGTCTGCTCGGACGAATAGAACGCACCCACGATCCATTCGAAGGCTTGGTCCGACTCCGAGGTGAGGCGTATTTCCTGCGTGAAGCGGTCCGTCCAGGCATTGACCCGCAGAACATAGGGCTGAATGGCGGCCGGCCCGAATACGGCACCGAGGACCGCGCCATAGGCCACGGACAGATCGGAGTCGTCATGAAGCTGGCTGTGTTGCCATGCCGTGATGGACGTCAGCTTCGCCCAATGAAGGTCGCCGTTTACGACGGCGCTGCCCAGATAAAGCTCGACCTGTGAGGGCTGAGGGACCGCCGAGGAGATTTCGTAGGGTCCCTGGACCGGCTTGCCCGTCACGGGGTCCATATAGGCGGCGGCCAGGCCGTTGCTTTGCACCTTCTGGCCAAAGCCGTTCAACTGAACGCTGAAATCGTCATCGATCTGGAAAAGCAGCGAGGCACGCCCCTGATAGGTGCGGGCGTCTCCCAAATTGTGCCGGCCATGGTCCGGATCATCGATATATCCGGCATCATATTCATCGACTCCTTCGGCACGGAATCCAAGTCGCCCGTCGATGATCGGCACATTGAGCGCACCGCGCAGCGCCCCGCTCCCGCCGCCCTTATCATCCGTATATGCGCCCTCTGCTTCCGCGATACCCGAAAATGAATCGAGGTTGGGAGCGTCGGTGATATAGCGCAGCGTTCCGCCGAGCGCGTTGGCGCCGAACAATGTTCCTTGCGGGCCGTTCAACACTTCAATTCGGTTGAGGTCGAACAAACCGATATTCGGGGTGAAAGCGCCGGCGCCGTTCGGCGTGCTCGACCCGAGCGGCACATCGTCGAGGTAGAGTCCGACGGCGCTGTTCAACTGGGCTTGACCGGTGGTCACGCCGCGAATGGCAACGAGGTTCGTGCCGGGCGAGCTCGACTCGAAACTCAAGCCGGGCGTAAGTGCCGCAAAGTCGACGACGTTCTTTGCGTTCAGTTTCTTCAGCGTGTCGCCGCTCAGCGCGCTGACTTGCGCCGGTATGTCGTGCAGACGTTCGTCGCGCCGGGTCGCCGTAACGACGATCGTCTCGATGCCGGTCGTCTCGGCCTTTTTGGGCGGATGGGACGCTTCGCCGGGCTGCGCCGCGACGGCCAAATCCTGCGCGCGCGCACCGGTCGCCATCAGCGCGAACAAGGACGCCAACGCGACATACCAAGGACCATTTTTCATTGCATGCCCTCCCCTTCTTTTTTTGTATATATTTACAAAACCGATATCACTTCGTACCCGCAGGCGCAAGAGCCGTTCGGTTGAAGCTGGGACGGTGCGCCGTTTCAGGCGCGGATGCGGCGCCGAGCGGACGGCACAGCCCGAACAGGTCGCGTCGAATCGCGCAGGATCAACTCTGCATCGATCAAGATCGTCTGAGGCTCTTCCAGTGCGGCCTCCGGCGCGATGAGCGCCATCATATGGTCGACCATCTGCCGGACCGGCGTGCGCAGGGTAGTCAAGCGGTAGCTGGCCTGCGCCGCCTCAGGGATGTCATCGAAACCGACAACGGCGACATCCTGCGGTATGCGCAAGCGCAACTCATGGCGAATGGCATCCATCGCGCCGATTGCCATGATGTCGGTGAGGCCGAAGATCGAATCCGGAGGGTTTTTTCGCGCCAAAATTTCCATGGCGGCCTGGTACCCGCCTTCATACGTCAGCTTGCCGTCGACAATGGGCACATCGCGCGCATCGTCCGTCTGCCGCAACCGGCGCAATATCGCCTGCTGCCGCTCGGCAAGCGTCGTGAGGGTTTGAGAGCCCGAGATGATTCCAAACCGCTTGCCGCCGCCCGCGAGCAACAGCTCCGCCGCCTTCACGCCGGCATCCTCGGCATTGCCGCGCACGCTATGCACGGGAAGATTTGGCACGTGACGGCCCAACATCACGACCGGGACGTCCCGGCCGAGGCAGAGCACGGCCATACGGCTCGAAATGGAAGCTGCGGCGATCACGATCGCGTCCACGCGATATTCCAACATCCTCTGCAAAGAGCGGTCGAAGTCTTTTTCCGTGAGGGGCGTGAACAGAAGAAGCTGCTTGCCGACTTCCTCCACCCGGCGGCTGGCCTCCGCCAGCATGGCGGCATAGACCTGATTGCCGAGGCCCGGCAGCATCAGCGCTACGATATTCGTCCTTTGCGTGACGAGGCTGCTGGCGAGGCTGTTCGGGACATAATTGAGTTGCCGGGCGGCGGTGTGGACTTTTTCCGCCAGCTTCGGCGAGATGCTGCTGCCCGTGGTAAACGCGCGACTGACCGCCGCGATGGAAACACCGGCAAGACGCGCGACATCGAGCGAGTTGACTCTGGTGCCGCGTTTCTTCGCCATTCCCGATGCCTCTGAAATATGTCCGCGGGGTCGCCTGCCAAGCACCAAGATCACGACACGTCGCAACGCCGGAACGCGCGACAGCAATCTCGGGCGAGCGTCGCAATGTCCGCCTTGAATAACAAGGCGACCCGTCTCCGGCAAGAATCCGCACCCCCTTGAATCGGGCCCCTTCGTGCGATTTGGCGATGCGCCATTCCGGGGCATGTGTAAACGTTTACACGATGCGTCTCGCAAGTTACTGTGGTCATCAGTACCGGTTCACGGCCGGATACCGTCCCAGCAATTCAAATGCGACGATCAGGAGATCACCTTTGACCGGCATCAGCTCCAGCTTCAGAGGCGTCGGCAAAGCAGATTTCACGCGCAATGCGGATGGTGAATCAAACGCGGCGGGGCAGCCGGTTCTGACCTTGGCCAATGTTCGCTCGATCGGAGAGCACGGGCTTCCCGACGATCTTCCAGAAAGCAGCTATGACCTCCTTCGCCGCTCGGCCGCGGCGCATGGGGACCGGGTCGCGATCTCGTACTTCGACTCGGTCGAAACGCATAGGCAGACGCAGACCTTGAGCTATCGCGAGCTCTTCCAGGGTGCTACCCGCGCGGCGAACATGTTCCGAACTCTTGGCATCGGAACCGGCGACGTGGTCGCGCTGCTGTTGCCGAACGTGCCGGAAACACACCTGGTGCTGTGGGGCGCGGAAGCGGCGGGCATCGCCATGCCGCTCAACCCCCTCCTGGAGACAAATGCCATCGCCGCCTTGCTGGTGGCGGCGCAGGCGAAACTGCTTGTTACGGTCGGTTACGATCCCGAATTGATCGGCAAGGTGATCGATGCGGTAGCCAAGGCGCCGACGATCGAGAACGTGGTCCTGATCTCGCACGCGGATTCGGTTCATGACGAACAACGGCGCGCCCGGTTCCAATCGCTCTCCGGCCGCGTCGGCATACACGACTTCATGAAAATGTTCTCCGCTTCGCGCGCGGATCGGCTTGAGAGCGGCCGCAAGATAACGCCCGACGACGTGGCCTCGTATTTCTGCACCGGCGGCACCACCGGGCTGCCCAAGATCGCGGTTCGCAGACACGGACAGGTGGTGGCAAATGTGTGGATGACGCGCCGTATGCTGGGGCCGGCTCTCAATAAGGAATCGGTGCTGTTTTGCGGCCTTCCGCTTTTTCACGTGAACGCCGTAATCATAACGGGATTGGTGCCGTTCTTTGTCGGCGCCTCGGTTCTGCTGGGGACGCCGCAGGGATATCGGACGCGCGATCTTATTCCGCGATTTTGGGAAATCGTCGAACAGCACCGCGTGACGGCCTTCAGCGCGGTGCCGACGCTCTTGGTCTCGCTGCTCGAACATCCCAGTGCCGGATATGACCTGTCCTCATTCCGGTTCGCCATCTGCGGGGCTTCACCGCTCTCCGCCGAGGTTCTCCAACGCTTCGAACAAACATGCCGGATATCCATCTCCGAGGGATATGGGCTGACGGAGTCTTGCTGCGTGGCCTCGCTCAATCCGATCGATGGCGAGCATCGTCCCGGCTCGGTCGGGCTTCCACTCCCGGCTCAGGAAATTCGAACGATGATTCTCGACGAAAGCGGCGGCTATGTTCGAGATGCCGTTGCCGATGAGATCGGTGTGGTCGCGATTGCAGGTCCGAACATCTTTTCCGGGTACCTGGACGACAAACATAACGGGCGGGCATGGGTGGACCTCGGAGACAGGCGCAAATGGCTTAACACCGGCGATCTCGGCAAACTCGACAAAGATGGTTATCTATGGCTCACGGGACGGGCCAAGGATCTGATCATCCGCGGCGGCCATAACATCGATCCCGCGATCATCGAGGAAGCCCTTTATACACATCCCGATGTCGCACTTGCGGCCGCTGTCGGCCGGCCGGATGCACGCGTGGGAGAGTTGCCCGTCGCCTATGTGCAACTGCGCAGCGGTGCATCGGTCGACGAGACGCGCTTGCTGGCACATGTCGCTCGGAACATTGGAGAGCGTGCGGCGATGCCGAAAGCGATCACGATTCTCGATGCGCTCCCTTTGACCTCGGTCGGAAAGATCCACAAGCCGACGCTTCGCCATAAGGAGTCTGTTCTGGTGACTCGAGATATTCTCGAGGCCGCGAATATCGGTCCTACGTCGATCGAACTGCGGGAAGATGGCATTGGCGGCGGGACGATCAGAATCGTCGCGAGCGCGGATGATGAACATGATATTCGGGAGGCACTGCGATCCTTCACCTTCCCGTACCAAGTAGAGGTTCTGAAATAGGTCGCGAGGCTGGAAGACGGGCAGTCGCAGATCGCGCCTTCGACGATCGCAAGTGTTGGGGCACGGGATAGATTTACGGCCGTATGCAGATCTCGAAGAATGGAATGCCGCGTTGCCCCCGGCTTTCGTGATTGCGAACAGCGCAAGCTATGCAAATACGATCGTCCGGTTCTCATGAAGCAGAATGCGATGCTCCGCGTGCCATTTGACGGCGCGCGCGAGCACCACGCTTTCGATGTCACGGCCCATCGCGGCGTAGTCCGCCGGTGACATCGCGTGGCTGACGCGCTCGACCGCCTGCTCGATGATCGGGCCCTCGTCTAGGTCCGGCGTCACGTAATGTGCGGTGGCGCCGACGAGCTTCACGCCCCGCGCATGCGCCTGCCGATAGGGCCACGCACCTTTGAAGCTGGGCAGAAAGGAATGGTGGATGTTGATGATGCGTCCACGAAGTTCCCGGCAGACGTCTTCCGACAGCACCTGCATGTACCGCGCCAGGACCACGAGATCGATCCTGTGTTGCGCGACAAGATCCATCAAAGCCGCCTCCTGCCCGCGCTTGTTCTCGGCCATGACGGGCATGTGCAGGAACGGTATGCCGCTTGCCGCCGCGACGTCCTCGAAGTCGCGATGGTTGGACACGATCAGCGGAATCTCGATCGGAAGCGCGCCGATGCGGTGGCGATAGAGCAGGTCGACCAGGCAGTGGCCCAGGCGGGACACCATCACCAGCATGCGCGTCTTGCGGGCGGCGTCATGGAATGCGCAGTCCATCTCAAAGGTATCCGCGATCGGGGCAAAGTCGCGCTCGAAGGCGGCGCGCGCGGCACCTTCCTCGGAGGCGAACAGGATGCGCAGGAAGAAGCGGCCCGCCGCGGCATCGCCGAATTGCGCGCTGTCGACGATGTTGCAGCCATGATCGAGGAGGAAGCGGCTTACGGCGGCGACGATGCCGCGGCGATCGGGGCAGGACAGCGTCACGACAAAGGAATGGTCGGTCATCGGGTGACTCCTTTCAGACGAGCTCGGCGCCGAACTCGGCCGCACTTGCGCTGAGCCAATGCCAGAAGCTCCTGGTATAGCTGCGGAAGACGGCGATGTGGAATTGCTCGCCCTCGCGCCAGACGACGGCGCCGATATGCGCGATGAGCGTCACGGCGACGCGGTCGTCGCCGAACGCGGCAGGATGAAGATCCAAGGGCGCGCCCTTGGCCAAGGCCCGTCGCGCGCAATCGCCTTCGATCCTAAAGGTCACATAGCCGTCGCTGTGGTCGCTCACCGATGCGAGCGGAGCGAGAGCGGCAGCCAACCTGGTCGAGAAGCCTCCGTGGCCGTCGCGGCGAAGAAAGAGCCAGCGTCCCGGCCCGATTCCCAGCGCGCTTGTATGGCCGTTGCCGCACCGGACGGGACCGTCCTTCGGGGCGAAGGAGAGCAGCGCCTGCGTGCGCGCGTCGAACGCATCGCGCACACCGTCGCGCACGGCGACACCGACGATCTGAAGGTCGTCCCGTACGGATATCCGAACACCTACCGCGTCCTGGACCGCGCCGAAGCGGCCGGGTTTCGCCAGGCCTTCGAGAGCCGGTCGTTTGGGCATGCCGGTATCAGCCACGCAGTCTTGCTCCTTCGGGATCGACGAAGACCGGCGCGCAGACCTCGACCTCCTGGTCGCCGTTGCGCACCGGGTCATAGGCCCTGATCCGTTCGCCCGTCCGCGCGCGTCCGCGTTTCAATAGCCCCAAGCCGATCCAATGCCCGAGTGCCGGCGAATAGGCGACCGACGTGAGATGCCCTTCGTCGCTCTCCGGCGCCGCCGGCGCGCCCATCGCCAGGAAATGCGCCCCGGCGCGCAGCCGCTGCCCACGATCGATAGGCTTGATGCCGACCAGGACGGACCGATCGGCCGCCACGAGCGCGGGCCGCTGCGCAAGCGTCCGGCCGATATAGTCCTTTTTGGCCGACATCATCCGGCCAAGGCCGAGATCGGCGGCCGTGGTCTGGCCGTTCAGCTCGTTGCCCGCGACATGGCCCTTCTCGATGCGCAGGACCGAGAGCGCCTCGGTGCCGTAAGGAACGATCGCGAAGGGCTCGCCGGCTGCCATGATGGCGCGAATGACCGCGTCGCCGTAGCGGGCCGGGACCGAGAGTTCATAGGCGAGCTCGCCTGAGAAGGAGATGCGGAACAAACGCGCCGCCAGACCGCCGCACACCGTAACCGCGGCGGCGGAGAGATAAGGGAAAGCGGCGTCGCCCACATCCTGCCCCTGATCGATCAGTTTCGCCAGCACGTCACGGGCGCGGGGGCCGGCGATCGCATATTGCGCCCACTGCTCGGTCACCGAGATCATCTGCACATCCAGCGTGGGACACAGGATTTGGTGGCAGAATTCCAGGTGCTGCATGACTCGCGCGGCATTGGCCGTCGTCGTGGTCATGAAAAAATGATCGTCCGCAAGCCGCGAGGTCGTGCCGTCGTCGAGGACGAAGCCGTCTTCGCGCAGCATGACGCCATAGCGGGCTTTGCCCACCGGCAGCGTCGAAAACAGGTTGATGTAGACGAAGTCGAGAAACCGGCCGGCGTCGCGGCCTTGGATATCGATCTTTCCCAAGGTCGAGACATCGCACACGCCGACGCCGGCGCGGACGCCGGAAGCCTCTCGCGAGACGCTCTGAAGCCAGTCGTTCTCGCCGGCGCGGGCAAACCATTGCGCCCGAAGCCACGGGCCGGCCTCGACGAAGACGGCGCCCTGCTCCTCCGCCCAGTCATGGCCGGCAGTCAGCCGCACCGGGCGGAAATCCTTGCCGCGATGCAGCCCGGCCAGCACGCCGATCGCGACCGGCACCTGGGGCGGGCGGGCGATCGGGGTACCGGCTTCGGCGATGCTGCGCCCGGCGGCGTCCGCCAGCAGCGCCTGTCCCAGCAGCGCCCCGGTCTTGCCCTGATCGGTGCCCATGCCGAGCGTCGTGTAGCGCTTCAGATGCTCGACGCTGCGATAGCCTTCGCGATGTGCCAGCGCGATGTCGCTATCGGTCACGTCGTTCTGGAAATCGACGAAGACTTTTCCCGATGCGCCGGGCGAACGCCAGCAGGGCCTGAGTGCGGTTGCATCCCGCGATGCGGACGGCAGATGCAACGCGCCGCTGCGAAAGCCAGCAGCTTCGGCTGCGGCCGCACCAGCCCCGGCGCCATCGGCCAGCACGTCGGGGAGCGCGAATATCCCGCGAACCGCGCCGGCAACTTGCGTGTTCGGCGGCAGCTTGCCGGGAACGAAAGCGGCGATATCCTGCGACCAGATCGGGCGCGCGCCAAGATGCGATGTCAGGCCAAGCGCCGGATTCCAGCCTCCCGAGACAGCGAGAAGGTCGACCGCGATCCTTTGCGTCTGCCCGCTTTGGCTGCGCACGTCGACGCGCCGCACGCCGTGTCCGCCGTGCGCGGTGGTGACATGGCCGCCCAGGAAAATAGGGATGCCGGCATTGCGCGCGGCGGCGGTGACCGGCGCGGCGACCTCGGACCTGGGATCGACCACGGCCTCGACGATGATCCCGGCAGAGAGCAGATCGCCGACCGCCGACCAGCCGCTGTCGCCCGCTGTGAACACGCCGATTCGCTTGCCCGGTGCCACGCCGAAACGATGGACATAGGTCTGCACGGCGGACGCCATCATCACGCCTGGCCGGTCGTTGCCGCCGAACGCGATCGGCCGCTCGACGGCGCCGGTTGCGATCACGGTCTGCCGCGCCACGATCTTCCACAGCCGCTGGCGTGGTTGGAACGATGGTGGCACGGGCAGGTGGTCGGACACGCGCTCGACTGCGGCAAAGCTGTTGCCGTCATGGAGCATGACGACCGACGTGCGGGTCATGATGGTCACGCCGGCAAGGCTGCGCAGCTCCGCTTCAGTGTTACGGGCCCAGGCCAGTCCGGTCCCGCCGTCCACTTCCGTGCGCTCGCCGAGCAGGCGCCCGCCGAGTGCAAAATCCTCTTCGCACAGGATGACGCGCGCGCCGGTCCGTGCCGCCGTCAGCGCCGCCAGCAATCCCGCCGGGCCGCTGCCGACCACGAGCACGTCGCAGAAGGCATGCGCTTTCTCATAAGCATCGGGATCGGGCTCGCCGCTGGCGCGGCCGAGGCCCGCGGCGCGCCGGATAGCCGGCTCATATAATTTCTCCCACGCCCCGCGCGGCCACATGAAGGTCTTGTAGTAGAAGCCGGCCGGCAGGAAGGGCGCCAGCAGCGCATTGACGGAGAGCAGGTCGAAAGCGAGCGACGGAAAGCGGTTTTGGCTCTGCGCCTCCAAACCGTCGAAGAGTTCGACCGTCGTCGCCTTGCAATTCGGTTCGCGCCGCGCCCCGCTGCGCAATTCGACGAGGGCAATGGGCTCCTCCGGCCCGGCGGTCAGGATGCCGCGCGGGCGATGATATTTGAAGGAGCGGCCGACCAGCCCGATGCCGTTCGCCAGCAGCGCCGATGCGAGCGTGTCGCCGGCAAACCCCTGCAAGGTCCGTCCGTCGAAGCGAAAGGAAATAGGCTTCGTGCGATCGATCAATCCGCCAACCGGCAGGCGGTTCGGCTGCGTCGCACTCATGGCCACACCAACGCAACGGAAAGGATTTCGTGCGTCCGGGTGTTGCGCGTCACCGTCAGCCAGCGGCGGCAACCCTGCGCATGATACCAGTGCTCGGCATGCGGCCCCGCCGGATTGTCGCGCAGATGGACATAAGCGTGGAACTGCGCCGGCGCATCCGGCGCCGCCGGATCCGGACGCGGGCCGGCCACGCCGCCGATGGTCGCGAATTCCTCGCCGTCGCGTTCGCCGCAAAAGGGACAGACGATCCGCATCGCTAATGCAGGTTCGGCTGGGCGCCGAGGCCGTTCTCGTCGATGACGTGGCCGGTGGCGAAACGATCGAGGCGAAAGGCGGCGGCGGCGGGATGCGGCGCATCGCGCGCGATCAGATGCGCGAAGCACAGGCCGGCGGCCGGCGTGGCCTTGAAGCCGCCATAGCACCAGCCGCCGTTGAAATAGAGGCCGCGGATCGGAGTGGAATCGATGATCGGCGAGCCGTCCATGGTCATGTCGACGAGACCACCCCAATTGCGCAGCACCCTGAGCCTTCCCAGCATCGGCATCAAAGCCATGCCCGCCTCGCAGACATCCTCGACGATGGCCAGGCTGCCGCGCTGGGCATAGGAGTTATAGGCGTCGATATCGCCGCCGAAGACCAGGCCGCCCTTGTCGGACTGGCTGATGTAGAAATGTCCGGCGCCGAAGGTGATGACACCGGGGATCAGCGGCTTGATGCCCTCGGTCACCATCGCCTGCAGGACGCAGCTTTCGATCGGCAGGCGCAGGCCCGCCATGTCGCCGAGACGCGAGGAATTGCCGGCGACCGACAATCCGACCTTGCGGGCGCCGATGAAGCCTCTTGTGGTTTCCACGCCCTCGACGCCGCGCGGTCCCTGCCGGATGCCGACCACCTCGCAATTCTGGACGATGTCGACGCCGCGGCTGTCGGCGGCGCGCGCATAGCCCCAGACCACAGCGTCATGTCGCGCGGTGCCGCCGCGCTTCTGCAGCAGTCCGCCGGTGATCGGAAATCGCGCATTGTCGAAATCCAGGAACGGTGCGAGCCGACGCACGCCCTGGACATCCAGAAGCTCGGCATCGACGCCGTGCAGCCGCATCGCATTGCCGCGCCGCGCATAGGCGTCGCGCTGCGCATCGGAGTGGCACAGGTTCAGCACACCGCGCTGGCTGACCATCGCGTTATAGTTGAGGTCCTGCTCCAACCCTTCCCACAGTTTCATCGACAGTTCGTAGAATGGCAGGTTGCCGGGTTCGCGGTAGTTCGAGCGGATGATCGTGGTGTTGCGGCCGGCATTGCCGGAGCCGATCCAGCCCTTCTCGACGACGGCGATGCTGGCGAGGCCGAACGCCTTCGCCAGATAATAGGCCGTCGCCAAGCCATGGCCGCCGCCGCCCACGATGACGATGTCGTAGGCCGGCTTGGGCGCCGCATCGCGCCAGGCCGGCTGCCAGCTCTTGTGGCCACCGAGCGCGTTCGCGAACAGGGAGAAAGCCGAATAGCGCATCCGCCTAGCAATCGAGCGTGGTGTCGCGTTCCCAGGCCGTCAACTGCCGCACATAATCGTTCCAGTTCTCGTGCCGCAGCTTGAGATAGGCGGTCATGAACTCGCCGCCCAACGCCTCTTTCAGTGCAGCCGAATTCTCGAAGGCCCGCAGCGCGTCCAGAAGATTGAGCGGCAGTTTCCTGGCGTTCTTGATGGTGTGGCCGTGCGTGTACATGTTGATATCCAGGCGCTTGCCCGGATCGCGCCCGGCCGCAATGCCTTCGAGGCCGGCGGCGAGGATGGCCGCCTGCAGAAGATAGGGATTGGCGGAGCCGTCCGGCAGGCGGAATTCGAACCGGCCCGGCTCCGGGATGCGGATCATGTGGGTGCGGTTGTTGCCGGACCAGGTCGCGGTGTTCGGCGACCAGGTCGCGCCCGACAGCGTGACCGGCGCGTTGATGCGCTTGTAGGAATTCACCGTCGGGTTGGTCAGCGCGCACATCGCGTCGGCATGGGCGATGATGCCGGCGAGAAAATTCCGGCACAGGGTGGAAATGCCGAGTTCTCCGCCCTTGTCGGCGAACAGGTTCTTTCCCCCCTTCCACAGCGAGACATGCGCGTGACAGCCATTGCCTGTCAGCCCCGTGAACGGCTTGGGCATGAAGGTGGCGCGCATGCCGTGCTTTTCGGCGATGGATTTCGCCATGAACTTGAAGAACGAGTGACGGTCGGCGGTGACGAGGGCGCGGTCGTATTCCCAATTCATCTCGAACTGGCCGTTGGCGTCCTCGTGATCGCTTTGATAGGGCTTCCAGCCCAGCGCCAGCATCGCGTCGGAGATTTCCGAGATGACGTCGTAGCGCCGCATCAGCGCCGCCTGGTCGTAGCACGGTTTGGACTGGCTGTCGGCGGCGTCGGAAATCGCCGCGCCATCGGCCGCGATCAGGAAGAATTCGCACTCGACGCCGGTCTTAATCTCATAGCCGTGGGTGTCCGCGGTCGCGATCAGACGTTTCAAGACATTGCGGGGGGCGTGCGCCACCGGCTTGCCGTCGATCCAGGCGTCCCCGGCGAACCAGCCGACTTCCGGCTTCCAAGGCAACTGGATCAGGCTGTCCGGATCGGGCACGACGAACATGTCGGAATCGGCCGGCGTCAGGTCGAGCCAGGTGGCGAATCCGGCAAAGCCCGCGCCGCTCTTCGCCATCGCATCGATCGCCTGTGCCGGAACCAGCTTCGAACGCTGGGTGCCGAACAGGTCGGTGAACGAGATCAGGAAATACTTGATGCCCCGCGCCTTCGCCAGCTTCTCCAGATTTGTCGCCGCCATCGCCTGCCCCCTTGCTTGCCTCAAAGTCCGCTCGTGCCCGGGATCCAAGCCGTACCGGCGAGCGGCACGCGTGCCATCGCCGCCGCTTCGACGGTGAGCGCCACCAGGTCTTCCGGCTCCAGATTGTGGACATGGCTCTTGCCGCAGGCGCGCGCGATGGTCTGCGCTTCGAGCGTCAGCACGGACAGGAAATTGGCCAGCCGGCGCCCGGCCGCGACCGGATCGAGCCGCGCCGCCAGCGCCGTATCCTGGGTGGTGATGCCGGCGGGATCGCGGCCCTCGTGCCAGTCGTCATAGGCGCCGGCGGTGCTGCCGAGCGCAGTGTATTCCTTCTCCAGCCGCGGATCGTTGTCGCCGAGCGCGATCAGCGCCGCGGTGCCGATGGAGACGACATCGGCGCCAAGCGCCAGCGCCTTGGCGACGTCGGCGCCGTTGCGGATGCCGCCGGAGACGATGAGCTGGACCTTGCGATGCAGGCCGAGATCCTGCAGCGCCTGGACCGCCGGCCGGATGGCGCAGAGAATCGGCAGGCCGACATTCTCGATGAAGACTTCCTGCGTCGCGGCGGTGCCGCCCTGCATGCCGTCGAGCACCACGACATCGGCGCCGGCTTTGACCGCAAGCGCGGTGTCGTAGTATGGCCGGCTGGCGCCCACCTTTACATAGATCGGCTTCTGCCAGTCGGTGATCTCGCGCAGCTCCTCGATCTTGATCTGCAGATCGTCCGGACCGGTCCAGTCGGGATGGCGGCAGGCCGAGCGCTGGTCGATGCCTTCGGGCAGCGTGCGCATGGCGGCGACGCGGGGGGAAATCTTCTGGCCGAGCAGCATGCCGCCGCCGCCCGGCTTGGCGCCCTGCCCGATCACCACCTCGATGGCGTCGGCCTTGCGCAGGTCGTCGGGATTCATGCCGTAGCGCGACGGCAGTATCTGGTAGACGAGCAGCGCGGAATGTTCGCGCTCCTCCGCCGTCATGCCGCCGTCGCCGGTCGTCGTCGAAGTGCCGCTCAGCGTGGCGCCGCGGCCCAGCGCCTCTTTGGCTTGCGCCGACAGGGCGCCGAAGCTCATGCCAGCGATCGTCACCGGAATCTTCAGATGGATCGGCTTCTTCGCATGGCGGGCGCCGAGCACGACATCGGTGCCGCATCTCTCGCGATAGCCTTCCAGCGGATAGCGCGAGATCGAGGCGCCGAGAAAAAGCAGATCGTCGAAATGCGGCAGCTTGCGCTTGGCGCCGCCGCCGCGGATGTCATAGATGCCGGTCGCCGCGGCGCGCTGGATCTCGGAGATGGCATAGGGATCGAAGGTCGCCGAATATCTGGGGATCGTCCTGGCGCCGCTCACGTCGTTCTCCTAATACGCGCCGGCATTGTCGACGTGAAAGTGATAGAGAGTCCGCGCCGAGCCGTAGAGGCGGAACTCGCCGGGATTCACCTTGTCCAGCAGATCGGCTTTGGCGAGAACCTTGGCCAGGGCTTCGCGGTCCTCATCGCCCAGCGGCTTCTCGATGCAGTCGGCGCCGAGGCTCTTGACCGTGCCGCGCACGAAGAGACGCGCTTCATAGATCGAATCGCCGAGGTCCTCCGCCGCGTCGCCCAGCACCACGAGATTGCCCGCCTGCGCCATGAAGGCGCTCATCGGGCCGATCGAGCCGGCGACGACGATATCGATGCCCTTCATGGAAATGCCGCACCGCGCCGAGGCATTGCCTTCGATCAGCAGCAGGCCGCCATGCCCGGTCGCGCCGGCGGACTGGCTGGCGTCGCCGGTGACGCGCACCGAGCCGGACATCATGTTCTCGGCGACGCCCGGACCCGCATTGCCGTGCACGACGATGCTGGCCTGCTGGTTCATGCCGCCGCAGTAATAGCCGACATGCCCCGCGATCTCGATCGCGACCGGCGCATCGACGCCGACGGCGATCGCATGCTTGCCTTGGGGATTTTCGACGCGCCACAGCGTTTCGTTGGTCTCGCCGGACAGGCCATGCAGCGCTGCGTTCAGTTCGCGCACGGATTTTTCCGCCAGATCCACGACCGACATCAGTTGTGGTCCCAGGCATAGACCGTCGCCGGCTCGGGCTCGAACACACGCGCCAGGTCGATGCCGGGCAGAACTGCGAGCGCGCGATATTCGGAGCCGAACGCCACATAATCGTCGGTCTCCGCCATCACGGCGGGCTTGCAGGCGATCGGATCGCGCAGAACGGCAAAGCCGCTCTCCGTGCCCACGACGAAGGTATAGAAACCGTCGAGGTCGTCGAGGCTGGCGGTCAATGCATCCTTGAGACTCGCACCCTGCCGCATCCGCCAGGTGAGATAGCCGGCTGCGACTTCGGAATCGTTCTCGGTCTCGAAGGCGAGGCCTTCGCGGCGGAGCATGCGCCGCAGCGCGTTGTGGTTGGACAGCGAACCGTTATGCACCAGGCACTGGTCGGCACCGGTCGAGAACGGATGGGCGCCGTCGGTGGTGACGGAGGATTCGGTTGCCATCCGCGTATGGCCGATGCCATGGCTTCCCGCCATGCGCGCCAGGCCGAAGCCCTGCGCCACGTCGTCGGGCGCGCCGACTTCCTTATAGATCTCCATGCGCGCGCCGGCGCCGACGATCCCGACCATGGGGCAGGACTGCGAAAGCCAGGCCCGCACCTTGGCTTCTTCCGACGCCGGCACAACCAGGATCGCGTGCGAGCCGCGCCGCACATAATCGGCGTCGATGTCGAAGGCGTCTTCGAAAGCCGCGAACAGGTCGTGCGTGCTTCCCGGTGCGAAGCGCAGCGTCAGCTTCACCCGGCCCGGCTGGCCGGCGCCGTAGATCGCAAAGCCGGCGCTGTCGGGGCCGCGGTCACTCATGACGTGCAGCATCGCGGCCAGATGGATGCCGAGATCGGGCTCCAACGACCTGTTCTTGAAGAACAACCCGACAATGCCGCACATCACGGCCGCTCCTTATCCAGCGGCTTTATCGATAGAAGATAAGGCGGGATAGAGTCAACTGGGGAGAAATAATTATTCCCGCAGAGAAACGGCAGAGGTGCCGCTAGTCCGGTTCTGGGCGATAGATGATGATCGAAAGATAGCTGATCGGCCGCGTCACCAGCGCCTCCGGACCGTGCAGCGCGCCGGAATCGAACAGCAGCGCATCGCCGGGCTTCAGCAGATAGGTCTGGTCGGCATGGCGGTAGACCACCTCGCCGGTCAGCATGTAGATGAACTCGGTTCCCGCGTGCCGGAAGGCCGTGTAGGGCGCCGCCTCGTCGCGCAAGGTGATGAGATAGGGCTCGACGGTGACGTCGCCGCCCAGCGCGTGGCCGAGCAGCCGATAGACATGGCCGACCTTGGTGCCGCGCCGCTCGATGACGACGCCCTGGTCGGCCCGCACATAGGAACAGTCCCGCTTCTCCTCGAAGGTCGAGAACAGGGTCGAGATCGAGACGTTCAACGCACCGGCCACGGCCTGCAGCGTCGCCAGCGACGGCGAGATCTGGCCGTTCTCGATCTTCGACAGCATGCCGCCCGAGATCGACGCCGCGCTCGCCAGATCGGCGACGGAGAGATGAAAGCGGCGGCGCAACTCGCGTATCTGCATACCGATGGCACGCTCGAGCGGCCGATCGGTGACGCTGGGCGCGCCGGAGCCGGTTTCGAGTTCGTTCGCACTCTCGTCGGAATCGGGTGCCGGTCTCGTCATGGACGTTCTCTAGGACGAACGGCGGCATTAGTGACGCAATCGCAGACCTCTGTCGATATCGCCGCAGACTCACGATGCGGCGCCCGACGAGCCGAGTGCTACGCGGCGGACCTCGACGCTATCGGTGGGCTGATGTCCGATCCGGTGGCTTGGCGCCGGGGTTTCCTGAACCGTATTGCTCAGCCGGCCGATGCCGCTGACCTCCACCTCGACGCTGTCGCCGGGGAACATCGGGCGTGAGAAGGCCGGCGTGCCCGTCAGAACGATATCGCCGGGCAGGAACGTGATGTGCCGCGCCAGATCGGCCAGCAGATAGTCGATGCCGAACGTCATGTCCGCGACGGCGGCTTCCTGAACCACCTTGCCGTTCACGAAGGTTTTGAGGGTAGATCGGCGTATGTCGACGCCGCGAACGATGCCGGGACCGATGGGGCAGAACCCGTCCTGTCCCTTCACGCGCAGCATGGAACCGGAATCGGTATCGCGAAAGTCATGCGCCCCGACATCGTTGGCGGGCGCGAAACCGGCCAGGCAATCCCACACCTCGTCGCGCGAGACGTTGCGCATCGGCTTGCCGACGATCGCCGCAACTTCACCTTCGTAATTCAGATACTGGCAGCCGGCCGGCCGATTGAGCTTGCCGCGGTGGACGTTGAGCGCGGTGGTCGGCTTCTGGAAATAGGTCGGCGTGGTCAGCGCCGGCGCCTTGAACTCGATGCGCCGCGAATCGTAATTCAGGTGAATGCAGAGGATCTTCGTCGGATCGCAGGGCGCAAGATAGGTCGCCTCCGTCTCGGCCACGCTGCGGCCGTCCGGAAGCACCAGGCGCTCGCCGTCGACCCGCACCCAGACGGGAAGGCCTTCGTGGAATATCCGCCGGCGTTCTTCGCGCGGGCCGTCGAGCACGGACATCGTTTTCTCCCGATCAGACGTCGAACCACATATGCACCTGGCCCGTGCCGACGGCGTTTTCGTAATTCGACATCTTGCGCCCCCGTGCCTTGCACGCCCGGCCGCCGAGCGCTCCCACCATCATCAGGTAATGGCCGAACTGGCCCTCGGGGTTGAACGGCAGATATTCCGTGTGCAGATCGATAACCGACGCATGGTCGCCGTCCTGCCACAGATCGATGATGCGCTCGTCCATGGCGCGCGCCTCGGGCGAGCGCACATTGTCGGTCGTGTAGGCCGAATGGTCGAAGATCGTGTCCAGCGGCCAGAAGGTGTGGCTCATGCCGCCCGAGGCGAGCAGGACGACCCGCCCATCCGTGCGGTCGATGGCGGCGGACAGCGCCGCGCCGAAATCGAGGAAATTGTGCTTCTGCGCCGTCTGGCAGGAACCGACCGAGAGCACCCGTTCTTCGACCTTGCCGCCCTTCTTCAGATAATGAAGCACGTTGAGCGTGGGATAGTGCTGCGCCACACGCGTGTTGGTGCAGTTCAGGGCCGGGATATTGCGTTCCTTGGCTGTGCCTTCGATGGCGCGCGCCAGCGCGGGCGCGCCGGCATAATCATATTCGTGATCGGTGATGAGCAGCGGCAGTTCGTCGGACGTATAGATGCCGGTATAGCGGTCGGCCCCGGCATAGATGTGCTCGACCGTGGTCATCCAGTGCGTATCGAAGATGACGAGCGTGTCGGCCTGCACCGTATCGATCGCCTCGCGCACAAGCGTGAAGCCTGCGATCATCGAGGTGTCGGCGCCCTGCCCGAGCCGCTCGCGGAACTCGCGCGGCGCCATGATCGCCGGCTGGTGGCAGACCACCGCGGCGCCAACAATTTTACCCATGCCCTGTCCCCTTACGCGAACGCGCCCTTGCGAACCGCGATGTTCTTGATGTCGCAGTAGAAGTCGAAGCTCCAGATGCCGCCCTCGCGGCCGATTCCCGAAATGCGGCTGCCACCGAACGGCGCCGCCAGGTCGCGAACGAAGAAGCAATTGACCCAGACCGTGCCCGCGACCACGCCCGAGGCGATGCGCATGGCGCGCACCTCGTTGCGGCTGAACAGCGTGGCGGCCAGGCCGTATTTCGTGTTGTTGGCGATGGCGATGGCCTCGTCGTCGCCGTCGAAGGTCTGCCAGGTCAAAACCGGCCCGAACACTTCCTGTTGCGAGATCTCGGCGTCGGGTGCGGCATCGGCGAACATCGTCGGCTGGAAATAGAGTTCGCCGAAATTGTGGTGCGAGCCGCCCCACAGCGTGCGGGCGCCCGCGGCCTTGGCCCGCTCGACGAAGCCCGAGACGCGCGCATAGTGCTCGGGATGGATAAGCGGCCCGACCCGCGTCGCGTGATCGCGCGGATCGCCGACCACCTGCGCCGCGGCGGCGGCGCGCACCTTCTCGAGAAAGACGTCCTCGACCGCGCGCTCGACGACGATGCGCGTGCCGGCCAGGCAGACCTGCCCGGCGTTCATATATTGCAGCGCGACGGTCTGTGCCGCGGCGTCGAGATCGGCATCGGCGCAGACGATGAACGGCGACTTGCCGCCGAGCTCGGCGCTCATCGGCGTGATGGAGGCGGCGGCGGCGGTGCCGATGCTGCGCGCGGTCGCGGTCGAGCCGGTGAAGCTGATCCGGTCGATGTCGGGATGTTCGACAAGGGCCGCGCCGGCATCCTCGCCGATCCCCTGCACGACATTGAGGACGCCATCGGGCACGCCGGCTTTCTGGGCGATGTCGGCGAGCAGCGAACAGGTGAGCGGTGCCCATTCGGGCGGCTTGACGACAGCGGTGTTTCCCGCCGCCAGCGCGGGACCGATCTTCCACGTCGTGAGCATCAGCGGCCCGTTCCAGGGCGTGATATGCGCCGTCACGCCGGCCGGATCGTAGCGGACATGGTTTTCCGCTTCCGGGTGGTCGATTACCTTGTTTCCCAGCCGGGTCGCGAACTCCGCGAAGAAGGAGATGTTCTGCGCCGCGCGCGGCACCAGGCGGTGCAGGTTGCCCGCATGCAGCGAGCCATTGTCGGCCGTCTCCACCGCGGCCAGGTCTTCGGCGCGTTCCAGGATGCCGGCGGCGAAACGCTGGAGAATCGGCAACCGGCCTTCCGGGCCGAGAGCGGCCCAGGCCGGAAAGGCCTTTCGCGCCGCGCCGACTGCTTCGTCCATTTCGGCGCGGCTGCCCGCCGCCATGTCGGCGAGATGCGCGCCGTCGATCGGCGAGTGGTCGGCGAAACGTTCCCGCGAAGGAACGCGACGGCCGCCGATGAAATGATCGGTCGACACCTCGACCCCGGCAACCTTGACGCGTCCTCCAGACATAGCGTGCTCTTTTTTTGCGTCCGGCCGCCGATGGCCCATGTTGGCGCACAGGACTGTCGAGACCCCGGCGCCGAGCGACGATCCGTTCTTTGGCCCCGCCGCGCTGTACCGGTCGCGCACGCACTTGCGGCTCACTGCAAAGATCGCGGCGGCCGCGGACGCGGGCTTCGAGCCGTCTCAGGACGCCAGCGCCAGCGGCGCGCCGCCCGGAACCGCGGCGTCGAGCCGCGACAGCAGCGTCTCCTGCGCCGCAAGCGCCGCCGCGACGCTGGCTGCTTTGACAGGACCGTAGCCGCGAATCTGCTCAGGGAGCGCGGCGATCTCGACACTCAGGTCGAGACGCGCAGGCGTCAGCGCGTCGGCCAGCTGCTGCACCAGCGCCTTGTAATCCGCGATCAGGCGGCGTTCCAGCTTGCGCTCGGCGGTGTAGCCGAAGGGATCGAAAGCCGTGCCGCGCAGGCCTTTGAGGCCGGCGAGAATATGCAACAGCGGCATTATCCAAGGACCGAGCTTGACCTTGCGCGGCTCGCCCGTCGCAGGATTGCGGCGTGCCAGCAGCGGCGGCGCCAGATGGAAGCTCACGCGATAACGGCCCTTGAACTGCGTCCCGAGCGCCTGCCGGAAACTTCCATCGGTATAAAGCCGCGCCACCTCATATTCGTCCTTGTACGCCATCAGCTTGAACAGATAGCGCGCCACGGTGCGGGCGAACGCGTCCTGCCCGGGCAGCAGGCGGCTCTCCGCCGCGGCGATGTCCGCCACGAAGTGCCGGTAGGCTTCGGCATAGGCGTCGTTCTGGTAGGCGGCCAGGAACGCGGTCCGCCGCGCCACCAGATCGGCCAGTGTCGCTTCGGACGGCGCGGGCGGCAGTGTCTCGGCCGGCAAGATCGCCCGCCGCGCCGCCGCGCCGTCCTGCGCGGTCCAGCGTCCCAGATGGAAGGCGGTCCGGTTCATCTCCACCGCCACGCCATTCAGGCGGATCGCCTGCTCCATCGCGGCGACCGACACCGGCAGCAGGCCTTTCTGGCTCGCATAGCCGACCATGAACAGGTTGGTGGCGATCGAATCGCCGAGCGCCGCGGTGGCGATCTCCGTCGCGTTGACGTCGTGCACCGCGCCTTCGCGCGCAACGCGCACGATGCGGTCCACCAGCCGGCGTTCCTGGATGTCCAGATTGGGGCTGCGGACGAAGGCGGCCGGCGACAGCACGTTGGTGTTCAGGACCGCGGCCGAATGCGCCGGGCGGATGGTGGAGAACGCCTCGACCGCGCCGGCGACCAGAAGATCGCAGGCCAGCAGCAGGTCGGTCTCCTCGCGCCCGATGCCGGCGGCCAGGATGGCATCCGGCCGGTCGGCGATGCGGACATGGCTGAGCACGGCGCCGTTCTTCTGCGACAGGCCGGTCATGTCGGTGATCGAGAATTCCTTGCCCTCGATATGCGCCGCCATGCCCAGGATGGCGCCGACCGTCACCACGCCGGTGCCGCCGATGCCGGTGACGAGGATGTTGTAGGCGTCTTCCAGCGCCACGATGTGTGGCTCCGGCAGCGCGGGGATGTCGAATTTGCGCCGTCCGCCGCCCGGCTTGACGACATCGCCGCCCTCCACCGTGACGAAAGACGGGCAGAATCCGTTGAGGCAGCTATAATCCTTGTTGCAGCTCGACTGGTCGATCCGCCGCTTGCGGCCGAATTCGGTCTCCTTCGGCTGGATGCTGACGCAGTTGGATTTGACGCCGCAATCGCCGCAGCCTTCGCAGACCAGCTCGTTGATGAATACCCGCTTGGGTGGATCGGGAAAGGTGTTGCGCTTGCGCCGCCGGCGCTTCTCCGCCGCGCAGACCTGGTCGTAAATCAGCACAGTGGTGCCGGCGATGTCGCGGAGCTCGCGCTGCACGGCGTCCATGTCGTCGCGATGCCGGATGGTGACGCCGGGCGCGAATTGCGCGTCGGCGGGGTATTTGTCGGGATCGTCGGTGACGACGACGATCGTCTTCACCCCCTCGCTCCACAGCTGGAAGGTGAGCTGCGGCACCGCAAGCGGTCCGTCGATGGGCTGGCCGCCGGTCAACGCGACGGCGTCGTTGAACAGCAGCTTGTAGGTGATGTTGACCTCGGCGGCGACCGCGGCGCGGATCGCCAGCAGGCCGGAATGGAAATACGTCCCATCGCCGAGATTCTGGAAGACGTGCTGCGTCTTGGCGAACGGCGCCATGCCGATCCAGTTCATGCCCTCGCCGCCCATCTGCATGGAGGACTGCGTCGGGCGATCGGGCATCAAGGTCGCCAGCGTGTGGCAGCCGATGCCGCCCAGCGTGACGCCGTCGGCGAGCGTCCGCGTCGAGGTGTTGTGCGGACAGCCCGAGCAATAGAACGGCACGCGCACCACCGCCGTCGCCGCCTCGGCCGGCGCCAGGCGGCCGCCCGCATTCGCCGCCGCCATGCGCGATTCGAGTGCCGGATCGACGATGCCCAGCGCGGTGATGCGTTTGACCAGCGCCTGCTCGATCAGGATCGGGTTGAGCTCGCCGTCCTGCTGCAGCAGCGGCTCGCGCCGGTCGTCGAACTTGCCGTGCACGCGCGGCCGCTCCGCTTCGGACAGGTCGAACAGCAGGTCGCGGACCTGCGGCTCGATGAAGGCGCGCTTGTCCTCGACGACGAGGATTTCGCGGTGACCGCGGGCGAACTCGCGCAAGCCTTCCGGCTCGACCGGCCAGGTCATGCCCAGCTTGTAGACCCGGATGCCGAGCGCGGCGGCGCGCTCCTTGTCGATGCCGAGCGTGCGCAGCGCCTGGAGCGTATCGAGGCTCGCCTTTCCCGCCGTCACGATGCCGAGTTCGCGCCGCGGGCTGTCATACACCGTGCGGTCGATGCGGTTTGCCCGCACGAAGGCCTGTGCCGCGGCGAGGCCGTGGCGCACCAGCCGGCGCTCCTGGTCGAAGCGGTTGTCGGGGCGCCGCGCATTGATGCCGCCGGGCGGCATCGCGAAATCGGTGGGCGTCTCGATGCGGATGCGGTCGGGGCCGACATGGACCGAGGCGGTCGCGTCGGCGGTATCGTTGACGCATTTGAACCCGACCCAGAGGCCCGCATAGCGCGACATCGCGATGCCCAGGATGCCGAAATCGACATATTCCTGGACCGAGGCCGGATAGAGGATCGGGATCATCGACGCGACCAGCGCCTGCTCCGACTGATGCGCGGTGGTGGAGGATTTGGCGTTGTGGTCGTCGCCGACCAGGACCAGCACGCCGCCATGCGCCGAGGTGCTGGCGAGGTTGCCGTGCTTCAGCGCGTCGCCGGCGCGGTCCACCCCGGGACCCTTGCCGTACCACAGCGCGAAGACGCCATCGTAGTCGCTGCCGGCCACCAGCTGCACCTGCTGCGTGCCGTGACAGGCGGTGGCTGCCGCCTCCTCGTTGACGCCGGGAACGAAGCGGACGTCGTAACCCGTCAGAGGCTCGCGCGCTTGCCAGAAGGCGTTGTCGATGCCGCCCAGCGGCGAGCCGCGATAGCCGGAGACGAAGCCGGCGGTCTTCAGCCCGGCGCGCTGGTCGCGCAGGATCTGCTCGATGGCGATGCGCACCACGGCCTGCGGCCCAGACACGAAGATGCGGCCCTCGGCCAGGGCGAATTTGTCGTCGAGCGATATGGCGGCAAGAGTCACGAAACGTCTCCTCGGAACGCCGCGCTGCTTTTCGTCGCGGTCGCAATCGGAAAATCTCTGGCGGGCTAGCGTGCCGGACTGCGCGGATCGTGCGCCCAGCCGGGCCATTGGAACGGCCCCTCGATCTCGCTCCACGGTCCTTCGAACGGCACGCGCAGCCGCGTTTCCAACAGCAGGCGGCGGAATTTCCACACGCCGTCCTGCTCGATCATTTCGCCATTGTAGTGGACGGCGCCCCAGTAGGGCGCGGTGCTGCCGTCGTCGTTGCGCACGCGCGCCGGGCACCAGACCCACCAGAACACCTCGGCGCGATCGAGCGTATCGGCAAGCTTGATCAGCGGACCGCCCGGCAGGTGGTAGGACCACACCACCGCGGACTGCGCGATCTCGGCCAAGCCTTTCAGGATGGCTTCGATGCCCTCGAAACGGCCCATGCCGACCAGCTCGTAGATCGCGTCGGCCGCGAAGACATGGCGCAGCGTGGCGCCGTCGTTCTTGCGGTCGCCCGCGAGCGCATAGAGCTGGACGCATTCGCGGATCGACTCGCAGGCTTCGAGCCGCCGCAATCTGTTCTCGATCGCCTCCATCGCCGTCAGTCGGGGTCGGCGCAATGCGCGCCGAGCATGCGGTCTTCCTGGAAGGCGAACGGCACCTGCGGATTGCCGTGGTAGAATTCGACATGCGGCGCGATCTCGACCAGCGACAGCGCCATGTGGAACAGCGTGCGATCGACGCCCTCGACCTTGCCGACCGGATATTGGTCGGCCCGCTTCAGGATCGTCGGCACCAGCGGCAGGATCGCATCGTAGAACGCCTGGAGCTCGGCGGGCTTGGAGCCGCGGCGCTGCGCGCCGCGCTCATACTCGGTCGCCAGCGCCCAGCGGCCGGCGAACGGCTCGAGCACGGAAAATTCCTCGGGGAAACTGGTCATGCGTCCTATATCCCCTCGCTTCACGCGCCCTTGACGCGCCGGTCGATCGCCTCGAAGGCGTGGCGCAGCAGGATCTCCTCGTCCATGAAGTGCATCTCCTTCAGGACGCCGGACGACAGGGCTTCCTGCGTGTCCTCCATCGTCGCGGTGTCTTCGTACCAGGCGTTGCGCTGCAAGGTGATCGCATAGCGCTGGGCCCAGAGCTCCGAATTGCTCTTCGGCGCCTGGAGATAGTATTTGCCTTCCCACAGGCAGCTGTTCTGCGATGTCGGCCAGAACTGGTGGGTGAACCACAAGCCGCCGCCGACCATGATCAGCAGGTTCGGGAACACGATCGTCTCCTCGAAGCCCCAATTGTTGCTGCGGTTCGGATTGATGCCCCTGGGCAGCGCGAAGCGGTCGTCCGTCTTGGTGGCGATCGAGGCGCTGAAGATGTCGTTGGCGGCGTTGCCGACTGGCGTCGGCGGGTTCATCTCGCTGGCATAGGCGGAGAGGCTGCGATGCTCCCCGAACACCATCAGGTCGTCGCTCCACATATTGGTGAGGCCGGGCAGCGAGCCGGCGTGGATCGTCGGTACGTGATAGCCCTCGCAAAAGGCGTCCATGCCCGTCTTCCAGTTGCACTTGATGTGCGCCGAATAGGTGTGCACGTCGGTCATCGACCCGAACGGATAGCCGGCATAGTGCTCCACCAGCCCGCCCAGGAATTCGTGCAGCGTGCGCGTGGGCGTCTCGGCCAAGTTGATCCAGATGAAGCCTTCCCAGACGTCGGCGTGGATCGGCACCAGGCCGATGTCCGACTTCTTGAAGCATTCCGGAAAGCGATCCTCCTGCGGGACGTTCACCAGCTCGCCTTTGGCGTTGTAGACCCAGCCATGGAATCGGCAGGTCACCACCGCGGCGCGATTCGAGCCGAAGGTTTCTTCTCCGCCCGTTTCGGTGATCACCTTGTTGCCGCGATGGCGGCAGACATTGTGGAAGGCACGGACGACGTCATCCTTGCCGCGAATGACGATGGCCGAGGTCCGCGCGAAGTCGAGGCGCTTGACCTTGTAGTCGCCTGGCTTGGGGATCTCTTCCACGCGGCCGACACAGAGCCAGTCCTGCTTGTAGATCTTCTCGATCTCTTTCTCGTAATAGTCCTGCGAGACATAGGGCTCGACCGAGACGGGCCCGGTGCCGAGCTCCGGCAGCCTGTCGTGATGGGGCAGTCTGGGCATCGTGGTCATCGACAAACTCTCCGTGCGATGGCGCGGCTGGGCGCCGCGGCGCCGGCGGGTCGCGGTCGTCGCGTGGTCGTGTCCCGGCCGGCCCGGCAACAATGGCGGCAGGCGCGCTCCCGGGCTAGTGGGGGAGCGCAGCGATTGACTTGACCGCGCAACGATCCCCGGCAGCCCGCGCGCCCTAATGGCCGAGCAGCGTGGCCGATGGCGTCTCCCCGAAACGGGCTTTGTAGATACGGGAAAACTGGCTGAAATTGGTGAAGCCGGCATTGATCGCGGCCTTGCTGACCGTTGTTCCCGCCTCCTGGCCCTGCTCCAGTTCCTTGCGTGCCAGGGCGAGGCGCGATTCGCGCACATAGGCCATCGGCGACTTCCCGCGCCAGCGCTTGAAGCCATAGAACAGTGTCCGCGGGCTGACCTTGGCGGCGGCGGCGATGCTTTCGATCGACAGATCGCTGCGGGCGTGCAGGCGGATATGCTCCTCGGCGCGCTTCACATAATAAGGCGCGACGCTGGGACTCTTGCGCGCCAGCACCTCGGATTCGCTGTGGTGAAACCCGGCCAGCACCATGGCGATCAGCGTATCCTCGATGCTCTTGGCGACGCGGCGATTCGCCATCAAGGCCGAGCCGGCACCGTCGACGCAGCCATTGGCGATCTGGTGCAGCCAGGCGCAGATGCCGGGATCCGGCGTCACCGGGTCGAAGACAAGGTGCTTGGAGAGCCCCACGCCGAGTTCGGCAGCCAAGGCGTTTTCGACGACCCTGCGTTCGATGCGCAGCAGGTATTGCAGCATGCGGCTCTGCCACAATTCCGTGGCGGGCTGCTCCGGATCGACGACGAAAATATCGCCCGGCTTGGCGACCAACCTGCCGTGGCGCCCTTTGACCTCGCACGCGCCTTCCAAAACAAAATTGAATTGGAAATACGGCACCGGCGCGGACTTCGTCACGGTGAAATCGCTGGCGCAGCTTATGTCGATGCGGTTGAGCGAAATCCGCCCCAGGGCCCATTCGTGGTGTTCGAAATCCCCGAAACTGGGCGGGCGCGCGATGTCGAAAAAATGGGTGCCGCCCTCGACTGCGCGAAAATAATCCCGGCACTCCCGCACATTGTTCGTGTGTATGCGCATCGATCCGCGATCGGTTTGCGCGCTTGCCATACTCAACGCCATCGGCAGCTTTCCCTGAACGCCGCAAAAGCCTATGCCAATCCTCCTCTCTGGAAAACAATATTCTTTAGAAGAAAGTCGATAACGGCGCACCATGACGATAGCGGGCGCGCCGGTATCCCACCGGTTGCGCAGCCGGGGCGAGCGGCGCCCTGAAGTCCAGACGATTCGGGGCGCTGCAATCAGTTGAAGGAATAGCGGACTTGGGCGCCGAAGGTCAGCGGTGGCGCCAGCTGGCCCTCCGCCATTGCGCCATAGCCCGCACCGGTGATCCAGACCTGCGACTTGATCAGCGCATCGGACAGGTTCTTGCCGTAGATCTCCGCCACCCAGTTGCCGTCGTCGAACGTATAGCGGATGGACGCATTGAAGGTGGATACCGCAGGCTGGGAAATCTGGTCGGAGTTGAACTCCGTGTAGTATAGCCGGTCATGCCAATTCCATTCGCCGAGCAGGCTCAGCGAATCGCCGCCGATCGGCACTGTGTATTCCACCGTCAGGTTCGACGAATATTTCGGCGCGCCGGGAAGCTGGTTGCCGGCCAGATCGACCGGCAGGCCGGTCAAGGTGTCGTTCTCGACGAATTTGGTGAAATAGGCATCGGTGTAGGCGAAGGTCTCGGTGAGCGACAGGCCCGTCGTCGGCAGCACGGTGGCGGACAGCTCCACGCCGTTGATCTTCGAGCTCGCCGCGTTGGTCGTCGTCGGCAGCCCGTTCACGATCTGCGCCACCTGCAGGTTCGAATAGTCGTAGTGGAAGGCGGAAACGTCGGCAGCAAGCCAGTCATTGTAGTATTTCACGCCGCCTTCGTAGTCCCAGACCACTTCGGGCTGGAACGCGACCAGCGGCGGCGAGGCGCTGATGTCGAAGCCGCCGCTCTGAAAGCCCTTGCCGATCGTCACGAAGGTCATGAGGCCGTCCCACCACTGATAATCGACGGTGAATTTCGGCGACAGATCGTGAAAGCCGGCCGACCGCGCATCGGTGGCGACGGCGCCGAACGCCGGGATGGCCTGGAGCGACGTGGATGAGCGCTCCTCGTAGCTGTAGCGCAGTCCGGCCGTGAAATTGAGCTTGTCGGTGAGCTTGACGGTCGCCTGGCCGAACAGGGCATAGGCATCCGTCACCGTCGTGCCGCCGAGGCGGAGATAGCCGAGGAACGGGGCCGTCGGCGCACCGAAATTGACGCCGTCGTAGAAATAGCCCGGATCGACGTCGTCGTGCATGTAGTAAAGGCCGGTCACCCAGTTGATCCAGCCCAGATCGCCGATCAGCTGCAGCTCTTCGGTCGTCTGCGCCTCGCCTTCATAAGCTTCGAAATCCTTGCCCGGCACGGCGGTCGGGAACGGTGTCGTGGTCTCGTCGAAATCGAGCGTCAGGGCGATGTCTTCCTGGCGATAGGCCGTGATCGACCGCACCGTGAGGACGTCGTTCAGCTTCCAGGTCAGATTGGCGACGATGCCGCCGACCTTCTGCTTGTTCTCCGGCAGCGTGTTGATATCGAGCAGTCGCGGATCGACCGACTGTCCGGCGGCATTCAGCGGAACGGTCGAGCCGCCCAGGAAGACGCCGGTCATGACGGGAAAGCCCGGCGACTTCCCGAACAGGTGGTCGGCATTGTTGCCGTCGTCTTCCTGGTGATAGTCCGCGATCAGGTTGAGCGTGAGATCGTCCGCGAGATTGAACACCAGCGTGCCGCGCGCGGTCTTGGTGTGGGCGTCGTCATAGCGCTTGCCGTCGAAGAGATTGAGCGAATAGCCGTCATGGTCCTCGCTGCTGAAGGCGAAGCGGCCGAGCACCGTGTCGTCGACCAGGGGGCCGCTGACGACGAATTGCGAGCCGATGTCGTTGTAGTTGCCGTATTTAAGCTGGGCGTAGCCCTCGAATTGGTCGGTCGGCAGCTTGGTGATGATGTTCACGGCGCCGCCGGTCGCATTGCGCCCATACAGCGTTCCTTGCGGACCGCGCACGACTTCGATGCGGTCGACGTCCAGAAACGCCTGGTCCGCAGCACGTGCGCTGGACAGATAAACATCGTTGAGATTGACCGCGACCTGGGAGTCGACGCCGAAGCTCAGGCTGTTCATGCCGATGCCGCGAATGTTGACGCGCGCCTCGCCTGCATAGTTGTTGACGTTCAAGCCCGGCACAAGGCCTTTGAAGTCCTCGAGATCGTCGTAATGGTGATTGGCGAGCTGGTCGCCGGCAAGGGCGGAGATCGTCAACGGTACTTTCGAGACCGGCTGCGCGGTCTTCTGCGCGGTCACGACCACCATCTCGATCGTGTCCGCCGCGCCGGCCGCCGGCATACTGCAGAAAAGCGCGCCGATGGCGGCACCGGCGAGAAGTATACAACGACGTCTTTTGGCGACGGAATCGGCGGTCATCTGCTGTTGCCCCTCAAACTCTGTCGCCATCCCCATGGCGACTCCACGACTCAGCCAACGGCCGCAAGGCGATTGGCCAGTGTCGATAGTTACCCGCAACGTATCGAATGGCTGTCCCTGCGGTGCACCGACTTGTTGGAGACCGCAAGGATCGCCGATCCTGTCATGCGCGCGCTACTGTCCATGCCGCCGCATTCCGCAAACCGCGCGATTCATCAGACCGTGTCTACAGCAAGGGTCAGGCGCCACCGAGGGCAGACCATTGGTCTACGATATGGCTTGCCGTCCGCGCCGCCAAAGCGCTTGCGGTGAAGGTCGGATTGACCGCGCCGACCGCCGGAAACAGCCCCGGCCCCGCGATGAAGAGATTGTCGAGATCGTGCGCGCGCCCATAGGAGTCGGTGACCGATTTGCGCGGGTCGCTGCCCATCACCGTGCCGCCCATCATGTGTTCGGTGCGGATCGGCGCAGACCAGGCTTCTGAAGCACCGGCGGCCTGAAAGATCGCCTTTCCCTCCGCAGCCGCAGCAGTCATGCACATTCTGGCGTCCGGTCCCAACGTGTGGGTTAGCTTGGCCAGCGGCACGCCGAAACGGTCCTTTTCCGCGGTGAGCGCGATCCTGTTGTCCGGCGAGGCCAGGTTTTCGACCAGAACGCTGGCCGTCGCCAGATGCTTTGCCGCCTTCTCCATGAACGCCGCGTAATCCGCGCCGAACAGATCGGCGCGGGCGTTTGCGATACCGCCGAGGTCGGCAAGCTTGAGCGCCGAACCGAGCCGCCATGTGTAGCCGCTCACATATCCCTTGCGCGGGTCTTTCGCGTAACTTTCCTGGGACATCAGTTGGCCGCCGGTGCGTCCCAGATAGACGTCCGTTTCGTCCGCGAACATTCCGTAGAAATTCGTGGCGGCATGGGCCGTGAAACAGCGGCCGACCAGCCCGCTGGAGTTTGCAAGGCCCGCCGGGTGACGATCGCTGGCCGAATTGAGGAGAATGCGCGGCGTCTGCACGGCAAAGGCCGCCACGATCACGAGCTTGGCCGTGATGGTTCGTTTTGCGCCGTCCTTATCGAAATACTCCACCGCATCGGCGCGGCGCCCGGCGGGGTCCGTCAGGATGCGGGAGACGAAGCAATCGTGGCGGATTTCCACGCCCGTGCGACGCATGGTCTGGCCGAAGATCGTAATCGGATTTGCCAGCGCGCCGGTGGGGCATCCGGCATCGCACCAGCCGTCCTGGATGCAGGCCGGCCGGCCTTTATAGGCGACCGAGTTGATCGCCATCGGCAGCGGGGCGACGCGAAGACCCTGTTTGGCAAAGCCGGCGGCTAGGATTTCGCCTTGGCGAAACACGGGCTGCGGCGGCATGGGATAGGGAGCCCCCGGCGGCCGCCAGACTTCCTGCCGGGCATCGCCCGAGATGCCGATTTCTTCCTGCACCGCATCGTACCAGGGTCGCAGATCATCATAGGCGAGCGGCCAGTCCAGGCCCTTGCCGTACAGCGTGGCGAGCTTGAAATCGTTCTCATGCAGGCGGAACCAGCACGCATAGTGATGCAGTGCGGAGCCACCCGTGCCCCAGCCAGCCTCGAAGGGAAACGTCACCGGATTCTCGCCCGCCATCCGTGCCGGCGGACCGTTCCATTTCAGGCGCCGCGACCAGACGGTCGAACTGTACAACTGCTCCAGCCTGCGCTGTGGTCCGCCTTCCAGGACCACGACCTTACGGCCGGCCGATCCCAGCCGCGCCGCCAGCAGGCTGCCGGTCGCGCCACTGCCGACAATCACCACATCGGCTTCGCTCATGGCGCTACCAGCGGCCGGGCGGCGCGATATGCGCCATGTAGGGCACGTCGAGACGCGTGTAAGCATCTTCGCCGCCATACACGACATCGGCCGCATCGTTGCGGATGACGAAATAGGCCAATGCCGGTGGCGGTCCCTGCCAGCCTTTCAAATCCGGCGACAGCATCCGGCCGATCAGCGCGGCGTCGATGACGCCGTGAGACAGATCGGCGATCGCGGCCAACGTGGCCTTGTAGAAATCCGCCGGCGGCATGGGGAAGCTCACGAAGCGGTAGCAGAGCATCGGATCGGCATCGGCGAGCATGGCGGCGACGAAATCGACGATCCCGGCGGCGGCGGCGCCCGGCACCAGCGCTTCGCCGATCGCTGCCAGCGTTTGCCGTTCGCTCTGCGTGAAGATCGCCGGCGCGGCGTTCGAAGCCTGTTCGCGGCAACCCGGCAAGAGAACCGCAACGGTGCCGCATGCGATCGCCTGGCGGATGGCGGCGCGCCGGGAAAGGCCGCTATGCGGCGCGTTGCTCACATGCCGCTCCCTGCAGGCGGATCGATCCCGCGCCGGTGACCGTCAAAGGCGCAGACCGCCGTCGGTTCCGATGACCTGGCCCGTGATCCAGCCGCCGGCTTCGCTGACCAGGAAAGCGATAACCTTTGCGATGTCGACGGGCTGACCGACACGGCCGAGCGGTGTCTTGCTGTTGATATAGCCCCGCATATCGTCGTTCAGCGGCAGAAGATCGGTTTCGACAGGGCCAGGCGCAACCGCGTTGACTCGGATCTTGCGGCCGCCCAGTTCCTGCGCCAGCACGCGCGTCGCGGATTCGATGGCGGCCTTGGTGGCAGCGTAGATGACCTGACCCGGCATCGGCTGCGCCGCAAGCGCCGAACTGACGTTCACGATGGAGCCCCCGTCGGGCCCAATGGCGCGGGCGGCACGCTGGCTTGCCAGAAGCATGCCCTTCAAATTGACCCCGACCGCGGCGTCGATCTGCGCGGCGTCGATCTGGTCGAGCGGCGCCGTGGCGCCGACGCCGGCATTGTTCACCAGGACATCGAGCCGTCCCCACTTGTCCTGGACGGCCGCGAACAGCCGGTCGAGGTCGGCGGTGTCCTGGACGGCACCCTGGATCGCCATGGCGCTGCCGCCGGCTTTGACGATGGCCTCGACCGTCGTATCGGCGCCGTCCCGGCGGCTGGCATAATTCACCGCAATCGCGAAGCCCTGGGCCGCCAGTTCGCGCGCGATTGCCGCACCGATGCCGCGGCTTGCACCGGTGACGATCGCAACCTTGTTCCTGCTCATTCCCGATCCCCTTCGACACATTAGGACTTCGCGCCGCGGACGCGTAACCGCCCTCAGCGGCTGCAAGGCTACTCCACCCCCGCCACGGGGCGGACCGGATTTGCGCAAACGCTAGCACCCTGGTGCAACAAAGCGAGCCCGGTCGTCGGCGCGGAATTCACGCCGCACAGAATCCGGAGAGAATGGCCGGGCTTTGCGCAATTGCGCGCAACCAAACGAGAGCGGGTCCATGGCAACCAACGACACCGATCAATTGCTGCTAACGGGTTCGGTCGCGGCCATCGGCGCGGCGCTCCGCAAGAAGGAAATCTCGATCCGAGAGTCGGTGAGCTGGTACCTGGCTCGGATCGAGGCGTTCAACCAGAAAGGGCCAGCGCTCAATGCGGTGAAGGACGTCTCGAGCCACGCCGTGGCGGACGCGAAGGCGCTGGACGACGAACTGGCCGCGGGCCAGGACCGCGGTCCGCTTCACGGCATTCCGATCCTGATCAAGGACAACGTCTTCATCGCCGACGAATACACCACCACCGCCGGCGTGACCGCGCTGAAGGATTTCGTGCCCAAGACGACGGCGACGCTCGTCCGCCGGCTCCAGGACGCGGGCGCGATCATTCTCGGCAAGACCAAGCTGACGGAATTCGCCGACTATGTCTCCGACATCATGCCGGCCGAATTCAGCGGCGCCGGCGGCGTCGTGCGCAATCCGCACGGCATCTCCTATGGCCGCGGCCAGGGATCGAGCGTCGGCTCGGCCGCCTCCGTCGCTGCGGGCTTCGCGCCGCTCGCCATCGGCGGCGAGACGCAGAATTCGATCCAGACGCCGTCGAGCTATTCCTCGGTGGTCGGCTTCAAGGCCAGCGTCGGCATGATCGCCCGCACCGGCATCATGCCGCTGGTGCCGAGTCAGGATGCGCCTGGCCCCATCGCGCGCTGCGTCGGGGATGCCGCGCTGGTGTTCGCAGCGATCGGCGGCGCCGATCCGCGCGACGCCGTCTCGATCCAGATGCAGATGCAGTGCGACAATGCCCGGGGGCGCGGCCTGGAGAGCCTTGGCCATGTGCGCATCGGCGTGCCGCGCATCGCGATGGCGAACCGCGAGCAGTTCGCCGGCGTCATGCCACAATTCGAAGCGGCGCTGAGCGCATTGTCGAAAGCGGGCGCGCAGATCGTCGATCCCTGTGATCTTCCCAGCGCCGAGCAGATGCAGGAGGTCCGCTCCTGCGTGTTCCGGACCGAGTTCAAGGCGGCGCTCAATGCCTTCCTTGAAGACTACAATGCGCCTTGCGGGATCGCATCGCTCGCGGCGCTGATCCGCTGGAACGAGGCGCATCCGCAGCATATCCCCTATGGCCAGTCGCTGCTGCTTGCGGCGGAGGAAACGCGCGGCCTTTCCGATCCGCAATATCTGGCGGATCGCGCCCGCGACATCGCGCTTAGCCGCCAGGGCGGTATCGATGCCGCGCTCTATGCCGGCGATGCCGATGTGCTGATTGCGCCCATGGGCGCCGCCGCCAAGCTGACCGGCAAGGCCGGCGGCCCGACGCTGGCCATCCCCTTCGGCCTCGACGCGACGGGAACGCCGTTCGGCATCACGCTCTATACCGCGCTGGGCCGCGACCGGCTGCTGCTGGCCGTCGGCCGGCTCGTCGAACGCGCCATCGCAAGACGCGTGCTTCCCAAGCTTTAGACAACCGGACGGACATCGACCATGGATCTTGGAATAGCAGGCCGCACCGCCATCGTGTGCGGCGGCAGCGCCGGGCTCGGCCGCGGCGCCGCATCGGCGCTGGCGCGCGAGGGCGTCGTCGTCTGGATCGCCGCGCGCGACAAGGCGCGGTTGGAACGGGCTGCCGGCGAGATCGCAGCGGAGACGCACGGGACGGTCCACGCGGTGCCGGCCGACGTCACCACGGAAGACGGCCGCGGCGCCCTGCTTGCGGCCTGCCCCCAGCCGGACATCCTAGTCAACAATGCGGGCGGCCCGCCGCCCGGCGATTTCCGCAGCTGGTCGCGCGAGGACTGGATCAAGGCCCTCGACGCCAACATGCTGTCGGCGATCCTGCTCATCAAAGCGACGATCGACGGCATGATCGCGCGGCGCTTCGGCCGCATCGTCAACGTCACCAGCCATATGGTGAAGCAGCCGCTCGGCCTGCTGGGCCTGTCGAACGGCGCGCGCTCGGGTCTCACCGGATTCGTCGGCGGCGTGGCGCGCGACGTCGCCGCCCACAATGTCACGCTCAACAATCTGCTGCCGGGCCAGTTCGACACCGATCGGCTGCGGTCGAACCACCGGAAATTCGCGGCGGCGCGGAAGATCGACTATGAGGATTTCCGCGCCGACGCCGGCCGGCAGATCCCGGCCGGCCGCTTCGGCCAGCCGGACGAGTTCGGCGCCGCCTGCGCCTTCCTGTGCAGCAAGCACGCCGGCTACATCACGGGACAGAACCTCCTGCTCGATGGCGGGCAATATCCCGGCCTGTTCTGAGCGGCGGGCTCAGGCCTCGTGGCCCCAGAGGCTGATGGCGTCGTAGGTCCGCACCGCCCAGTCGGCGCCGACATGGATCGGGTCGCAGCCATATTCGACGTCGAACCCCGCCGGCGTCCGCGCGTAGAAGGAGAGCATGCGGTCATTGGTATGCCGGCCCATGTGGCGGACGATCGGAAAGCCGCTTCGCTGGGCGCGGTAATAGGCCTCGAGCACGCCATCGATCGCTGCGACCTCGAACATCAGATGGTTGAGCCGCTTGGGCGTCGGCAGGGGCAGCAGCGCAAGCGTGTGGTGGCGCGCATTGCAATGCAGGAACACCAGATTCACATGGGTGCCGGGCCCCAGCGAGGTCTCGATGTAATCGCTGACCTTGAATCCCAGCGTTCGGTAGAATTCGAGGCTGCGGGCGACGTCCGGCGCGGAGATGACGATGTGGCCGAGGCCCTGCGCGCCGGTGACGAAGGCCGCACCCGTCTGCGACCGGAACGGCATCGACGTCTCGCGCAGGCCGTGGACGATTTCGACCGCCAGGCCATCGGGGTCGCGCACCGCGATGCCGCCTTGCGCATGGCGCCGGTCCGCTTCCGCCGCCGTCAGCGCGCGGACCGCGATGTCCTTCGCCCGCAAGGCGGCCGCCAGCGCGGCGACCGACGCCTCGTCCGGCGCTTCGAAGCCGGCATAGGCCAGGTCGTCGGAGGCATCGTCGTGCAGCGCCAGCCGGCAGACCCGCCCGTCCAGGCGCAACTGCCGTTCGCCGCCGGCACCGTCGCCGGCGTCCTGCGCGCCGACGATGTCGACCGCAAACCGTGTCCATGCGCCGACATCGGCGACGTTCAGGCCGACATAGGCAAGGCTCGAGATGGACATGCGCGACCTTTTCGGAGGATGCCATCCGACCCGACCATGCCGCGGCGCACCGGCTCTAGACAGCAACCGCACCGTCTGTCCCCTGTCTGCAAAGAAGGCGGCGCCGCAACGCCGGCCGGCGATTCAGCGCGTGCCCGGCCGGGCGATCTCGGCATAGACGACGCCATCGCGGATTTCCGACCGATAGGTCCTGAGCGCGATGGTGCAGGGCGAAGATGTCGGCTCCCCGGTCCGCAGATTGAACGTACCGCGATGGAACGGACACTCGATCTCCTCGCCGATGACCTCCCCGTCGCAGAGCGAGGCGTTGCCATGCGTGCATTCGTCGTCCGTCACGAAATATTCGCCGCCGGAGCGGAACACCGCCAGCGCCTCCAACCCCTCCAATTCGACCCGAAAGCCACCTTCGTCCGGCACGTCGTCCGTCCGGCACAGCGCAACCATGCCTTGCGAAGCCTTTTTCGATCCGAGTTCATCCATGGCGGACGGCATGACGCGGTCGGTCAATCTGCGATCCCGCTATGCATCCCGAACATGCGTTCCTCCTTGAAGGCAAACGGCACATGCGGGTCTGATTTGTAGAATTCCACATGCGGCGCGATCTCCGCCAAAGAGAGGGCCATGTGAAGCAGCAGACGGTCACCGCCCGTGACTTCGCCCAGCGGATAACGGTCGATCCGTTCGAGAATGTCGGGCAGGCGAAGAAGGATCGCATCGTAAAAGGCTTTGAGCTGTTCGGGCGTCGCGCTGCGGCGCTCGGCGGCCCTCTCATATTCCGTCGGCTTGGCCCATTTCCCGGCGAAGGGCTGAAGCTCGGCGAATTCCTGCGGCAATATCCCCGTCATCACAGCAGTCCCCGTCATTCGCCGTTCACCCTTCCGTTCACGATATGGAACTGGTGGCGCAGCATGATCTCGTCATCCTGAAGATTCATCTGCTTCAGCACGCCCGACAGCAGCGCCTCCTGCGTGTCTTCCATGGTCGCCGTGTCCTCCAGCCAGGCATTGCGCTGCAGGATCACGGCATAGCGCTGCGCCCAGTATTGCGCATTGGTCTTCGGCGCCTTGAGATAATATTTGCCTTCCCAGAGGCATTTGCCTTGAGCGACCGGCCAGAACTGATGCGTGAACCACAGGCCGGCGCCAACATGGATCAGGAAGTTCGGGAACACCGTCGTCTGCTCGAAGCCCCAATTGGGATGGCGGCCGGGATTGACCAGCTTGGGAAGCGGAAACGGCTCGTCCCGCGCCAGGGCGATCGACGCGCCGAACAGCGCGTTTGCCGCCGTGCCCACCGGCGTCGGCGGATTCATGCCGTTCGAATAGAAGGCGATGCTGCGGTGCTCGCCGTTGAACGCGACATCGCCCTGCCAGTAATCGGTCAGGCCGGGGAAAGAACCGGCATGGATCGTCGGCACATGGTAGCCCTCGCAGAAGGCGTCCATGCCGGTCTTCCAGTTGCAGTTTATGTGCGCGTAGTAGGTGTGGCAGTGCGTGATGTCGTCGAACGGATAGCCGTCGAAATGCTCGACGACGCCGCCGAGGAACTCGGTCAACGTCCTGGACGGCGTCTCCGCGAGATTGATGAAGATGAAGCCAGCCCAGCTGTCGACATGGATCGGGATCAGGCCGTTTTCGGCGCGGTCGAAGCAGGCGGGGAATTTCTGCTGCTGCGGCACGTCGACCAGTTCGCCCTTCGCATTGTAGACCCAGCCATGGAAACGGCAGGTGACGACCGCGGCCTTGTTGCTGCCGAGCGTCTCCTCGCCGCCGGTTTCGGTCACGACCTTGTTGCCGCGGTGGCGGCAGACATTGTGGAAGGCGCCGATCTTGCCGTCCTTGCCGCGGATCAGGATGACGGAGGTGCGGGCGAAGTCCAGCCGCTTGACCTTGTAGTCGCCCGGCTTGGCGATCTCTTCCTCGCGCCCGACGACCAGCCAGTCGCGCCGGAAGATCTTTTCGATCTCCTTGTCGTAATAGTCCTGCGACAGGTACGGCTCGACGGGAATCGGAGCCTCGCCCAGCTCGGGATAGGGCGCGAGAAGCGGCATCTTGGATTGGGCGTTCATGACAGCCTCCGGACACGATGCCTGGGTCGCCTGCCTGCGTTCGGCACCCCGGCAATATGCGACGCTAGCAAAAGCGCGTTGCCCGTGAAATTGCAGGCGGCGTCCATCAAACCGGCCGCCCTATATAGGTGCAGCCACATACAAAAGCTTGCGGACAGGAGACAAGAAAGGGACAGCGGCTTGCCGGCACCCGGATTCAGGTACCCATCAAGGTGGCCGACGGAGTCTCGCCGAACCGGGCTTTGTAAATCTTGGAGAACTGGCTGAAATTGGAGAACCCCGCATTGATCGCTGCCTGGCTGACCGTTGCGCCGGTCGTGCGGCCTTTCTCGAGTTCCTTGCGGGCGATATCGAGCCGCACATTGCGGACATAGGCCATCGGCGTCGCATCGCGCCAGCGCCTGAAGCCGTAGAACATCGACCGCGCGCTGACGCCCGCCACCGCCGCGATCTTGTCGACCGTCAGCTCGTCGCGCAGATGCGCCCGGATATAGGTCTCGGCGCGCTTGACGTAATAAGGCGCGGCGGTCGGCCCTGGACGAGCGAAATCTTCGGACTCGCTGTGGCGCAGACCGGCCAGCAGCATCGTGACCAGCGTATGCTCGAGGCTCCTGGTGACCCGCCGGTCGGTCAGCACTGCGGCGCTCTCGCTGCGGATGGCGCCGGTGACGTAGCCGAGCCAGGACGAGATGCCGGGATCGCGCATGATCGGCTCGAACACCAGATGCCGCGTCAGGCTCTTGCCCAGCTCGGCGGCCACCGCCTGCTCGATGACTTCGCGGTCGACGCGCATGAGGAATTGCAGGCACCGGCCGGGCCAGAACTCCCGCGTGAGCTGATCGGGATCGAGCACGAAGACGTCGCCGGGGCCGGCCATCACGCTGCCGAACGAACCGTCGAGCCGGCATTCGCCGTCCAACGGAAACTGGAAGGAGTAATAGGATGCCGCGTCGGTCTTGCTGATGCGAAAGCCGTCGGTCGTGCTCAGATCAACGCAGTGCAGCGAAATCCGGCCGATCGAGCATTCCTGGTGAACGAAATCGAGAAGACTGGACTTGCGCGCGATCTCGAAGCGGTGCGTACCGGTCGTCGCCATGATGTATTCGCGGCAAGCTCCCGCATCTTCGGTCCGGAAGCGTGGTACACCCAGTCCTGTGGTTGTCTGCAGCACAGTCAACTCACCTCGCCAACAACGCAGGCAGGTGACGTTAACATGACATCACGCTTTCACAAGACCTCGGCCCGCCTTCGCGTAAACCTTCGTCCAGTGTTGCAGCCGCACCGCAGTCCGGTCAGCCGCCGGCTTCGAGCAGCCGCCGGTAGGCCGGAAGGGTGAGGAATTCGGCGCAATCCGCGGCGGTCGCCATCTGCGTGAACAGCGCGATGGCCGCGGCGAAGTGACCGCCGTCCCACCGCGACTCGCCGAGCGACAGGCGAAGCGTCTCCATTTCCCCTGTGAGAATGGCGCGGAACAGATCGGCGGTGACGGTATCGCCGCTATCGAGCGTCACGCCATGGTGGATCCATTGCCAGATTTGTGCGCGGCAGATCTCGGCGGTGGCCGCGTCCTCCATCAGGTTATAAAGTGGTACGGCACCACGGCCGCCGAGCCATGCTTCGATATATTGAACGCCGACGCGGCAGCATTCGCGCAGACCTTCCAGCGTGCGCACGCCCTCATGCGGCGCCAGCAGATCGTCCCGCACCATGTTAACGTCCTGGCGCTTGCGCTCGAGCTGGTTGGGGCCTGCCAGCATGCCGAACACCTCCATCGCCACCGGGACGAGATCGGGATGCGCCACCCAGGTGCCGTCATGGCCGTTGCCGGCCTCGCGCTCCTTGTCGGCGCGGACGCGCGCGAAGGCGGCTCCGTTCAGCGCCGCGTCGCCCTTCACGGGAATCTGCGCCGCCATGCCGCCCATCGCGAAGGCGCCGCGCGCATGGCAGGTCTTGATCAGCAGCAGCGAGTAGGCATTGAGAAACGCTTTGCCCATTACGACCTGGGCGCGATCCGGCAGGATGAAGGCGGGGTTCTTCCCGAGCCGCTTGATGTAGCTGAAGATGTAGTCCCAGCGGCCGCAATTCAGTCCGACGATGTGCTCCTTCAATTCGAACAGGATTTCGTCCATCTCGAAGGCGGCGGGCAGCGTCTCGATCAGCACCGTCGCCTTGATCGTGCCTTGCGGAACGGCAAGCGCCGCCTGGGCATGGACGAAGACATCGTTCCACAGACGCGCCTCACGATGGCTCTCCATCTTCGGCAGGTAGAAATAAGGTCCCGTGCCGCGGCGAAGCTGGACCGCGGCATTGTGGAAGAAATAGAGCCCGAAATCGAACAGAGCGGCCGACATGGGCTTGCCGTCGATTTCGACGTGCGCCTCCTCGAGATGCCAGCCGCGCGGCCGCACGATCAGCGTCGCCGGCTTGGCGGCAATGTCATAGCTGCGGCCGCTGCCCTCCTCCGTGAAGCCGATCCGGCCCAACCAGTAATCGCGCAGGTTTATCTGGCCGCCGATCGCATTGTGCCAGGTGGGTGCCAGCGCATCCTCGAAATCGGTCATGTAGGATTGCGCGCCGGAGTTGAGGGCGTTGACGACCATCTTGCGGCTGTCCGCCGGTCCGGTGATCTCCACTCTGCGATCGAGCAAGTCCTTCGGGATCGGCGCGACTTGCCACTGCCCCTCACGGATGGCGCGCGTCTCAGGCAGGAAATCGGGCAGACCGCCGGCATCGAACGTGGCTTGCCGTGTCCGGCGCGCTTCCAGCAGCGCAATGCGCCGTGCGCCGAAATTCCGTTCGAGATCGGCAATGAAAGTAAGTGCCTCCGGCGTGAGGATATCTTCGACTCCCGACAAAGGCGGGGCGGTGATCATTATGCCGTGCGGAATTGCCATGGTGGAAACCTTCATCATAGATGCTCGCAAATGTGGTCATCAGCGCCGATCTTCGCGCCAGGATGCGCAAAGGTTATGCGAATAGCCGCAACACCTTTCCCAGTGCCGCAACCAATTGTGGCGCCACCGGATTACCGTTCCGAAGCGATCGCCGGTCGCCAGGCGCAGCAAGGTTTTGAAGCGCGCCCAACCTCTGCTGCAGCATTTTTGCTGTCGTGCTCTTCGACCGGCCGGGCATCTTGCCGACTGCCTTCGGCAAATCGGTCAAAGCGCCGAAGATCTTGGCACGGCAGCCGGAAGGCGCGCGACCGTGATCGACTTTCGCTTTTGTTTCCGTTGCCCGTTCGCGGGCATGGTCGTGCCGAAGAAAGGTCTCCGTCGCTTCGCGTCTCCTAAGGCGAATTTGGACCTGCAAGCGACCTGATGATAACTGTTTGATCGTGGCCATCGCAGTGCTCTTTTCGTGCACAAATCCATCACACTCAGGCGTTGAAGCGTGGCGAAACAGGTCGTATTTCCGGATACGAAAGCGAGCACTTCGACGTCCAAGTTTTGGAATATAGCGAAATAATGCAGCAAGATCAGGGATATGCATTTTGCGTTGCCCCCATGATGGAGTGGACGGATACGCACTGCCGGGTGCTGCATCGTCTGCTGACGCGCCGCGCCCTGCTTTATACCGAGATGGTGACCGCCGAGGCCGTCCTGCGCGGCGATCGGGCGCGGCTGCTGCGGTTCGACGCGAGCGAGCATCCCGTCGCACTGCAATTGGGCGGCTCGGAGCCGGCGCGGCTGGCCGAGGCGGCGAAGCTGGCCGAGGATTTCGGCTATGACGAGATCAATCTCAATGTCGGCTGCCCTTCGGACCGTGTGCAGTCGGGACGTTTTGGCGCCTGCCTGATGCGCGAGCCAAATCTCGTGGGGGACTGCGTCGCGGCGATGCGTGCCGCCGTCGCCGTGCCGGTGACGGTGAAGTGCCGCCTGGGCGTCGACGACCAGGATCCCGAGACATCGCTGCGGGCGGTCCTCGCAGCCTGCGCGGCGGCGGGCGCTCGGGTGTTCGCGGTACACGCACGCAAGGCGTGGCTCGCGGGCCTGTCGCCGAAGGAAAACCGCGACGTGCCGCCGCTCGACTACGAGCTGGTCTATCGCGTGAAGCGCGAGAACCCGACGCTGACCATCGTGCTCAATGGCGGCATCGCCACGCTCGACCAGGCCGAGATGCATCTCGCCCATGTCGACGGGGTGATGCTGGGCCGCGCAGCCTATCATACGCCGGCGATGCTGGCGGAGGTGGACGCGCGATTCTTCGGCGGCGCGCCACGCGATGTCGATGCCGCCGTGGACGACTATCTCCGCTATGTCGCGCGCAAGCTGCATGACGGCGCGCCGCTGAACGCCATGACCAAGCATATGCTGGGGCTGTTCAATGGCAGGCCGGGCGCGCGCCTCTTCCGGCGGCATCTGAGCGAGAACGCGACACGCAAGGGCGCCGACGTGCAGACGCTGCGCGACGCGCTGACCCTGCTCAAGCGCGCCGAGCCGGTCGCGGCCTAGCGGCCCGCGCCGAGGGCGTGTCGGATTCGTGAGGTCCGGACATCCCACGATGCCTGCCGGGCCCTGCCCGCGCGATGACCTTCCCCGCGCTCGGCCGCAGCACCGCGCTCGTCGCTTATGCTGCGAAGCAGCCCTCGCACCGACTTTCCATTCATCGCAAGTCCGTCGAAGGGCCCGCCGCCGACGGCACCGCCAATGTACCACCGCAATCCGCCACGCCGCTGCTTGCCAAGACCGCGCGGCAACACAAGAAGAAGGCACGACGTCCCGCAGCGGGTGTCGGCTTGCGCCGGCCTGCGAATGCCGGTTCACTGGTTGCCTTCGGCGCAGGATGGGCGATGGAATTCTTCAGGACCGCCGCGGGCGGCGAGCTCGGCACGCTGGTCATCGGCTTGCTGATGTCGGGCGTCGCGGGCGGGCTGGTGGCCGGCATGCTGGGCGTCGGCGGCGGCATCGTCGTCGTGCCGGTCCTCTACCACGTGCTGGCGCTCCTGGGCCTTGATCCGAATGTCGGGATGCATCTCGCGGTCGGCACGTCGCTGGCGACCATCATCCCGACCTCGATCTCATCGGTGCGGGCCCACAACGCGAAGGGCGCAGTCGACTGGGCACTGCTGCGGCGCTGGGTCGTGCCGATGGTCGTCGGCGTGATTATCGGCAGCATCCTGGCCGGCTGGGCGAAGGGGCAGGCTTTGGCGCTGTTCTTCGCGGTCGTGGCGTTGCCGGTGGCGGTGCATCTCGCTTTGTGGGGCGAGACGCGACGGATAGCGGATCATCTCCCGGGCGGCATCGGCGGCTTGCTGCTGCCGGCGGGGATCGGCGGCGTCTCGACCATGATGGGTATCGGCGGCGGCACGGTCGGCGTGCCGGCGATGACGCTGTGCGGCGTGCCGATCCATCGCGCGGTGGGGACGGCGGCGGCGTTCGGGGCGATCATCTCGATACCCGGTACGGCGGGCGCCGTCATCGGCGGCTGGAGCGCGGCGCATCTGCCGCCCTATTCGCTCGGCTATGTGAACCTGCTCGGCTTCGCGCTGATCGCGCCGGTAAGCTATGTCATGGCGCCGATCGGCGCGAAAATCGCGCACCGCACCGACCAGCGGGCGCTGCGCATGATCTTCGCGCTGTTCATCGCGATCACCGCGGCGCGCATGCTGTACGACGCACTGGGGCTGCACTGGATTTGAGCACGACGATCAGATCTTCTGGTCGTATTCGCCGACCTCCTTGTGCTTCTTCAGCCTGGCGTCGATGTCGGCGAAGATGCCGCGCATATTGGCCTCGGACTTGGGGCTTTCGACCACCACGACCAGGCTCGGCTTGTTCGACGAGGCGCGGACCAGGCCCCAGGTGCCGTCTTCCAGCGTGACGCGCACGCCGTTCACGGTCACCAGCTTGGCGATCTTCTGGCCGAGGATCTGCTCCCCCTTGTCCTTGGCCTCCGTGTATTCCTTCACCATCGCCGCGACGACGTCGTACTTCACGGCATCGGGGCAGAACGGCGCCATGGTCGGCGAGCTCCAGGTCTTGGGCAGGGACGCGACGAGGTCCGACATCTTCTTGCCCTTGGCACGGTCAAGCATCTCGAGCACCGCGATGCCGGCGACGATGCCGTCGTCATAGCCGCGCCCATAGGGCGGACACAGATAGTAGTGGCCGCTCTTCTCGAAGCCGGCGAGCGCGCCGATCTGCTGGCAACGGCGCTTCATGTAGGAATGGCCGGTGATCCAGTAATCGGTGGTGGCGCCGTTCGCCTTCAGCACCGGATCGATCTCATAGATGCCGGTCGACTTCACGTCGGCGACGAATTTCGCGTCCTTGTGGGCGGCGGACATGTCGCGCGCCAGCAGCACGCCGATCTTGTCGGCGAAGGTCTCCTCGCCCTTGTCGTCGACCACGCCGCAGCGGTCGCCGTCGGCGTCGAAGCCCAGTGCGATCTCCGAGCCGTTCTCCTTCAGCGCCTTCGCCATGGCGTCCAGCATGTGGAGGTCTTCGGTGTTGGGATTGTAGTTGGGGAAATTGTAGTCCGGGTCGCATTGCGCCTCGACGACCTCGGCGCCGATCCGGCGCAAGGCTTCGGGGGCAAACAGCCCCGCGGTGCCGTTGCCGCACGCGACCGTCACCTTCATCGGCCGCGAGAGCTTGTGACCCTTGGTCAACTCGTCGAGATAGGCGTCGCGGAAATTCTCCACCATGCGGTAGGAACCGCCGGAGCGCGGCTTGCCTTCCTCTCCCAGCACGATGGCCTTGAGGCGCTTGATCTCGTCCGGACCGAAGGTGAGCGGCCGGGCGGCGCCCATCTTCACGCCCGTCCAACCGTTCTCATTGTGGCTGGCGGTGACGACGGCGAGCGCCGGGCAGTCGAGCGCGAACTGCGCGAAATAGGCCATCGGCGTGGTGCCGAGCCCGATATCGACGACCTCACAACCGGCCTGCATCATGCCGATGATCAGCGCCTGCTTGATCGACATTTCGTAGGACCGATAGTCGTGGCCGGTCACGACTTTCGGCTGGATGCCGAGCTCGTGGAAATAAGTGCCGAGGCCCAGGCCCAGCGCCTGGACGCCGAGCAGGTTGATCTCCTTGCCGAACAGCCAGCGCGCGTCATATTCGCGAAAGCCGTTCTGCGTGACGAGGGGCTGCATCTCGTATTCGAAGGTGTTGGGCTTGAGATCGGTGCGGATGGTCATGCTGGGTCCGTAAGGGCAAGGGTGTGACGGAGGTGCGGCGAAGGAGGCCCCGGTTCAGGTGCCGTCGGGCTCCGGCTCGTGGGGACCGAGCTTGCCGTCTTTTGTCTCGAACCGCGGATTGGAGATGTCGAAAGTGTCGAAGCCGCAATGCGGACAGAGGCTGAAGACGTCGTCTTTCACGAAATGGGTCGTCTTGTGGCAGCGCTCGCAGCGATATTCGCCGGCGGCGCGCACGATTTCTCCGGTCTTTTCGGTCATGCGGGGTCCGTTCCTTGGAGTTCCTAGTCTAACGCAGCGCCGGTTTGGCCGTTGCGTGTGCATTCGGCAATAAAATTGTTTGACGTCGCTGGAATGACGGCTATTTCCGTTCATCGGCTGTGGTACAATCTCTCCTACAACGCCTGTGATGTGAAATGGCCGCTCCCGAGCCCCTGTATAGCGAATCGCGCGCTCTTGCCGTAGCGCTGGGTCTGCCCGGATTCGAGCGCGGCTGGGTATGGTTGGCGGGTGCCGGGCCGGGCGATGCCGGGCTGATCACCGTGCTGGGGGCGCATGCGATCCAGGGTGCCGATGTCATCCTCTATGACGCGCTGATCAACGAGACCTTGTTGAAGCTGGCGCGGCCGGGCGCCGAACTGGTCTTCGCCGGCAAGCGCGCCGGCGTGAAATCGTGCCGGCAGTCGGATATCTCGCGCACGCTGGTGTCGCTTGCCAAGAAGGGCAAGCGCGTCCTGCGGCTGAAAGGCGGCGATCCCTTCGTGTTCGGGCGCGGCGGCGAAGAGGCGCTGGCGCTGGTGCGGGCGGGCGTGCCGTTCCGCGTCGTGCCCGGCGTCACGGCCGGGATCGGCGGGCTGGCCTATGCCGGCATCCCGGCAACGCATCGCGACACCAACCATGCGGTGACCTTCATCACCGGGCATGGCGTGGACGGCAAGATTCCGGATCTCGACTGGGACGCGGTCGCGAAGGCCTCGCCGACGCTGGTACTGTACATGGCGCGCAAGACCATCGGCATGATCGCCGCCAAGCTGATCGCCGGTGGCCGCGATGCGGACGAAGCCGCGGCGCTGGTGGCCGATGCGACGACCGGTGCACAGACCGTGACGGTCACGACGCTGGGCCGGCTCGGCGAGACGGCGGCCGGCAACGCGCCGGCCATCATCGTGATCGGCGAGAATGTGAAGCTGCGCGAAGGGCTGGACTGGCTGGGCGCGATCGCCGGCCGCGTGCTGGAGCCCTGGCCGCTCGGCCGCGACAAGCTCAGCGACGCGATTTGAGCTAGACTGGCAGCCCAGCGAGGGCGCGCCATGGACATCGTCGAAGCGACGCAAAGCTACGAGACCTGGCTGGGCAAAGCCGTGCCGCTGGTGCCCGAGGATCTCAAGGCCAAGCACGACGTGATGCGCAAAAGCGCCTTCGGCTTCCTGCGCGCGACTTACTATCGGTGGACGCAGCAACTGCCCGCACTGTGCCCGGAGGCTGCCGAGGCGCCGGCCGTGCTCGGCATCGGCGACCTGCATGTGGAGAATTTCGGTACCTGGCGCGACGGCGAGGCGCGGCTGGTATGGGGCGTGAACGATTTCGACGAGGCGACCACCCTGCCCTATGCCGCCGACCTCATCCGGCTGGCGACCAGCGTGCTGATCGCGATCGACGAAGGCAGTCTTTCGATCGGCGCGCGGCATGCGTGCAACGAAATCCTCGACGGCTATACCAAGGCGATGGCGGCGCCCGAGGCGCGGCCCTTCGTGCTGGAAGAAGGCAACCGCTCGCTGCGCGAGATCGCGATGGGCGATCGCCACAGCCCGCGCAAATTCTGGAAGCGGCTGCAGAAGGCCGACGATGCCGAGCCGCCGCCCGAAGCCAAGGCGCTGCTGCTCAAACATCTGCCCAAGGGTGCGCCGGAGATCGCCTTCAAGCGGCGGACGGCCGGCGCGGGCAGTCTCGGGTTGCCGCGTTTCGTGGCGCTGCGCGAACTCGACCGCAGCCTCGTCGCGCGCGAAGCCAAGGCGCGCGGGCCGTCGGTGCGCTGCTGGACGGATGGTGCGAGGGACGCGCGCGGCAACTATGCCGAGATCGTGGGACGCGCGATCCGGCCGCACGACCCGTTCCTGATCGTCGAGACCAACTGGATCGTGCGGCGTCTGGCGCCGCATTGCGAGCGCATCGCGCTTTCCGACATCGACGACGCGGCCGGACGGCGCGACGTGCTGAACGCGATGGGAGCGGAGACCGCGAATATCCATCGCGGCACGCGCGGCGCGGCGGTGCGGATCCGCAAGCATCTGGCCAAGCAGGAGGACGACTGGCTGCACGATGCCGCGCGCCTGATGGCCGGCGCCGTGCAGCGGGACCGGGCGGCCTGGCGCAAGCGCGGCTAGGGCTGCGGCACGACGGGAAGTCCCTTGTCCTTCATCCGCTGCGGCAACGCCGCCATGGTGGCGCGGCGCTGTTCCTCGCTCATGCGGCCCCAACTCGCGATCTCCGGCAGCGTGCGGCCGCAACCGAGGCAAAGATCGGTCGGACCGTCGATCACGCAGACTTTGATGCAGGGCGAGGAGAGTTGCATGCGCGGTTCATAACATCACGGCACCGACGGACGCCATCGCTTCTAGTTGCCGTCCGAATCCTGCTTCGGCGGCCATTCGGCAATGAAGCCGCGACCGTCCAGGTTAGCGACGGCGCGGTGCATCCGGTCCTGGAAAGCCACCTCGCCGCCGTCGCGATCCTGCAGATCCTGCTGCCAGTCTCCGAGCACCTCGGCGCGCTCCCGTTCGCCGGGGATTCCGTTGGTGACCGCGGTGAGCGCGACCCCGGAACAGCTGCCGGCGTGGATCGCAGCGGTAATTTCGGCAAAGCCAGGATGCAGGATGGGGCCGAGGGTCGGCGATTCCCAATCGTCCTTCCACGCCGCGTCGGTGCGGCCCGCGATATGGATCGTGTAGACGAAGCGCTCGTCCTCATCCAGGCCGAACAACTCGGCATGGTCGAGCTTGTCGATCAGCGAGGCTTCGCCGAGTTTCTGCAGGTCGGCGGCGCTGATGTTGCAGGTCGCGTCGCCGGGCGGCTGCCAGCCCTGGCGCGCGGCGGCCTGCGCCTCGTCCTTCGCGCGCAGGAAGGCGGCCCGGTCGCCCGCCTTCAGCGCGAGCAGCGCGTGGGCGAGCGGCGTGTCGGGCGCGGCACCGCAGGCCGAAAGGCCGAGCGCGGCGAGGAGGAAAAGGACGGCGATGCGCATAGGCGCATTACGCCATGGGCACGCTTAACGCCGGGTTAGAATTGCGCGCATCTTTTCGGAGCCGGCGGTGACGCAGCCGAGCATGGCGTCTACGTCTTCGAGCGCATCGAAGGCAAAATAACGAATTGCAGCACGACACAGAGGACGGCACAGACGCCGATGCCCAGGGCAGCCCAGATGCCGAGGCCGAACATCCATTCGCCATGGCCGATATGAAGCAGGCCAAGGATCAGGGTCGCGGCATAGACGACCCCGCTCAGCAGCAATCCGTACCGCGCGATCCAGAGAGCCCGCATTGCCGCCCCCAAACCCTCTCCCCCGCCAAAGGCGGGGAAGAGGACGTTTGTCTTCCTACCGTCCCGTCGGGATTTTGTTGAACGGGACGTCCTTGTCGACGCGGATGTCGCCGGGAAGGCCCAGCACACGTTCCGCGATGATGTTGCGCAGGATCTCGTCCGTGCCGCCCGCGATGCGCAGGCCGGGCGCCGAGAGCCAGCCACCCTGGAAGGCGCCGCCCATCGGTGCGCCGTCACCCTGCAGGATGCCGGCTTCGCCTTCGAGCTCCATCGCGAAGGCGGAGAGATCCTGCAGCTTCGACGCCACGACGATCTTGGCGATCGACGCCTCGGGTCCCGGCTGCTTGCCCTGGGAGAGCGCGGTCATGGTGCGCATAGTGGTGTAGCGCAGGCCCGCCGAACGGACATACCAGTCGGCGATCTTCTCGCGCACCGCCGCGTTCTTGATCGCGGGGCCGTCTTCCAGCTCGAGCTCGCGCGCGAGCTGCATCAGCTGCGGCACGTCGAGGCCGCCGCCCTGGCCGCCGCCGACGGCCAGACGCTCATGCATCAGCGTCGTGAGCGCCACGGTCCAGCCCTGGCCGACCTCGCCAAGGCGCTGGCTGTCCTTCACCTTCACGTCCGTGAAGAAGATCTCGTTGAACCCCGAACCGCCGCTCGCCTGCTTGATCGGACGCACATCGACGCCCGGATCCTTCATGTCGATGTAGAACATCGTCAGGCCCTTGTGCTTGGGCACGTTGGGATCGGTCCGGGTGAGGATGATGCCGTAGTCCGAGAACTGCGCGCCCGTGGTCCAGATCTTGGAGCCGTTGATGGTCCAGGTGCCGTCGGCGTTCTTCTCCGCCTTGGTGCGCAGGTTGGCGACGTCGGAACCGCCGGCCGGCTCGGAAAAGAGCTGGCACCAGATCTCGTCGCCCTGTACGGCCGGCCAGACATAGCGCTTCTTCGCCTCTTCGTCGCCATAGGCCATCAGCGTCGGGATGCACATGCCCAGGCCGATCGCGAAGGGCGCGCCGTTCGCGACATCGTATTTCGATTCTTCCTGGCTGAAGATAATCGACTGCATCGGCGTGCCGCCGATCCCGCCCATGCCCTTGGGCCAGGTGATGCGGGCATAGCCGGCCTTGGCCTTGGTCTTCTGCCAGGCTTTCGACGCGGCCATCTCGCCCGCGGCGCCGTTCTCCATGTCTTCCGGATCGATCTCGCGCTTGCCGCTGCGTTTGGTGGCATTGGCATCGAGCCAGGCGCGCACTTCCTTCCGGAACGCGGCCTCTTCGGGGCTGTCTTCGAAGTCCATTGATATTCTCCCGTAATTTTTTGACCGCGCCTTACGCGTTCGAGGTTTCGAGTTCGGTGACCAGCTTGTCCTTCCAGGCGCGCTGCGGGCCGAGCACGAGACCGGTCTCCTTGGCGCGCTTGTAGTAGAAGTGACAATCCATCTGCCAGGTGAAGCCGATGCCGCCATGGGTCTGGATGTTCTCCTTCGAGGCGTAGTCGAAGGCTTGCGTCGCGGAGACGCGGGCCGAGGCGGCGGCGAGCGGCAGCTCGCGCGCGCCGGTCGAGAGCGCCCAGGCGCCGTAATAGGCGTTGGAGCGCGCCAGCTCGTTGAAGACGTACATGTCGGCGAGCTTGTGCTTAATCGCCTGGAACGAGGCGATCGGGCGGCCGAAGGCATAGCGGTTGAGCGCATAGTCCTTCGCCATGGCGAGGCAGACATCGGCGCCGCCGACCTGCTCGAACGCCATCAGGATCGCGGCGCGGTCGAGCACGCGCTGCATGTCGCTCCAGCCCTCGCCCGCCTTGCCGAGCGGCTCGGCCGCGGCATTGTCGAACACGATGTCGGAATGGCCGCGCGAGGCGTCGAGCGTGTTGCAGTCGGTACGCTTCACGCCCGCCCCCTTGAGGTCGACGAGGGCAAGCTGCAGGCCGCGCTCGCCGGCGCCTTCGGAGGTCTGCGCCAGCACGACCGCGAAATCGGCGATCGGGCCGTCGACCACCGCGATCTTCTTGCCGCTGAGCTTGCCGCCCTTCAGCGTGGTCCGGATGTTCTTGGGCAGCACGGCGCCCGGGCCTTCGGCACGCGCGAAGGTGCCGACGATCTCGCCGCTCGCGACCTTGGGCAGGTATTTATGCTTCTGCTCCTCGGAACCGGCGATCAGCAGCGCCTCGGCGAAGAGATAGACGGTGGAGGAGAACGGCACCGGCGCCAGCGCGCGGCCCATCTCCTCGGCGATCACGCAGAGCTCGAGATAGCCGAGGCCGAGGCCTCCATAATTCTCGGGGATCGCGGTGCCGGTCCAGCCCATCTCGGCCACCTGCTTCCACAGCGCGGCGTCGTGATGCGCACCGCCCTCGAACACGCCGCGGACGACCTTGGTCGAGCATTTCTCGGTCAGGAACTTTCGCGCCTGGTCCTTGAGCATTTTCTGATCGTCGGAGAAATCGAAATTCATCGGGCTCCCTGCCTCGTCTGTATGTCGTTAACCGACGATAGAACACGGCAATGCAGCAAAGCGAGTCCGGCGTGTTAACGCGGGCTTAATTGCGCCTGTGGCAGCTTACGCTGGGTAAGCGCGGGTTCATCCATGGCCAAGGCACAGTTTCACAAGAACCAGCGAGTCTATGTGAAGCCGGTCGGCACCTGGGCGCTGATCGAGCATGTCGTGCCGCATTGGGCAAAAGGCCTCGATGAGCCGATCCGCGTGCATTACGACGTGGGCCTCGGCCGCGAATTCGTCGCCGACGAACTGCAGGCCGAGGAGCCGGCGACCGGCGAGCGCAAGCCGGACGGCGACTTCTGGCGCGTCGTCCGCGCCCGCAACAAGTGGCAGCCTTCGGAAGACTGTGCCCGCCATCCGGTGCCCGGAACCTATCCGGTCGTCGTGACGGGCCAGGCGGAGTGGGGCGGCTGGCGCGTGCCGGGCGCGGAATACGACCTGGATCCGCTGCGGATCGAGCGTCAGGCGCGCATGATCGCCAATTCGCCCCGCCTGCTCGCCTTCGCGAACTCGCTGATCGAATGGGCGCGGCGTTCGGGCGAGGACATGCCGCAACAGCTCGTCGAGCTGGCGCATGAGGCGCAGGACCTCCTCACGGCGATCGACGGCGACAGCTGAGCGCTTCGGGCCGGCACCGAAACGGAGCAAAAGCCCGCGGATTAACCTCTTTCCCGGCCTGTCACACTCGGCGGTAGCGAAGACCGCGCAACATCATCATAGTGATGGATGAACGGGGAACGGGCATCCATTCATGACGGATTCGGCTGCGCAGCCTGACGGCTCGGCGGCGATCCACGGCGTCGAGTTTCGCGGCCGGGGCGCGGAGTATTTCCGCATCTGGATCGTGAACCTCGCGCTCACGCTTTTGACGCTGGGCCTCTACAGCGCCTGGGCCAAGGTGCGGACCCAGCGCTATTTCTACGGCAACACCATCCTTGCCGGGCATTCCTTCGAATATCACGCCAAGCCCTGGCGCATCCTGATCGGCCGCGCCATCGCGCTGACCCTTTTCGTCGGCTACACGCTGAGCGTCGTCTTCTTTCCCTTCACCTTCGGCTTGTGGTTCCTGATCCTCGCCGCCGCCATGCCCTGGCTGGCCAATTCGTCGATCCGCTTCAATGCCCGCAACACCTCGTGGCGCAATGTGCGGTTCGATTTCAGCGGCACCTATTTCGAAGCCTTCATGGCCTATGTGGTGTGGACGGCGGCGGCGCTCGCCCTGTTTCCGCTGGCGCCGCTGACGCGGCGGGTGCACGACTATTTCTACATCAACCACCACCGCTTCGGCGGCCGCAGCTTCACGACCGATTTCCCGGGGCGGCGCATCTACGTCATCTATCTCTTCGGCTTCATCCTGATCGTGGCGATGGTCGTCGCGGCACTGGCCATCGCGGGCGCGCTGGTCGAGCTGCACATCCACAAGCTGCTGGGCGGCGTGACCATTCCGCTGGGGCCCAACGACTTTGCACCCATCGCGTTCGTCGTGTTCGGGCTGGGATCGCTGTTCGTCGGCAGCTTCATCACCACGCTCGTCACCAATCTGTCGATCGGCAACACGACGCTCGAAGGCGGGTTCAAGCTGGTGTCGCGCGCCTCCGGCCTGCGCGTGGCCTGGATCGTGCTGAGCAACACATTCCTGATCCTTCTGACGCTGGGGCTTTATTATCCGTTCGCGCGCGTGCGGCTGGCGCGCTATCGCATGCGCAAATATGCGGTGCGCGGCGACGGCGATCTCGATGCCTTCGCCTCCGAGGCGCTGACGGCGCAGAACGCGATCGGCGAGGAGATCGCCGGCTTCTTCGATTTCGGGTTCGGGCTATGACCGCGCCGCTCGAAGGACGCTATTTCCATCCCAATGCCGCCCGGCACGTCCCGGCGCGGGCGAGCGCCACGGCGGACCGCATGTTGCGGATCGAGGATGAGAGCGGCACGGTGCTGGCGCAGGCCGCGGCACGCAGCGTGAAAAGCACCGCGCGGCTCGCGAGACTGACGCGGCGCTTCGACCTGCCGGACGGCGCGCGCTTCGAGACCGAGGACAATGACGGCGCCGATGCGCTGCTGCGGACACTGCGCAAGCTCCGCCATGGCCGGCTCACCGACCGGCTGGAGCGGGCCTGGCCGGTGGCGCTGCTCTCGGCCGCGATCACGCTGGCCGCCGGCTATTATTTCTTCGTGCAAGCGATGCCGATGGCGGCCGAGTGGCTGGCGCGCAAGACCGTGCCGCTGGTCGCGCATACGATGTCGGAGCAGACGCTGCGTGCGCTGGACCGTTTCGCGCTGAAGGATACGACGCTGAAGCCGGCCGAGCAGGCGCGAGCCCAGGCGCTGTTCACGCGCACCGCGGCGCATGCCGGCGGCGGCGCGGGCGCCTATCGCCTGGTGTTCCGCGGCGGCGGGCCGATCGGGCCGAACGCCTTCGCCCTGCCCGACGGGACCGTCGTGATGACCGACGAGCTGTGGAAGGAGGTCAAGAACGATGCCGAGGTCGAAGGCGTGTTCGCGCATGAGATGAGCCATGTCGATCACGCGCACCAGCTGCAGCGCGTCTACGAAGCGTCGCTGTTCCCCGCGACGCTGGTGATCTTCACCGGCGACATGTCGCAGGTCAGCCAGATGACCGCGATCCTGCCGTCGCTGATCGTGGAGTCGGCTTATTCGCGCGGCTTCGAACAACAGGCCGACGACGACGGCGCCGCGACGCTGCGCGCCATGGGCGAACACCCCTCGCATATGGCGGAATTCCTCGAGCGGCTCGACAAGAAAGTCTGCGGCAAGACGGGTTGCCCGCCGAGCTGGCTGGGAGATCATCCCGATACGGCAGCGCGCGCGGCGCGGCTGCGCCGGGAAGACAAGGGACCGATACCGGCGAGCGAAGATTGCCTGAAGCCGTGGCGCAGCGGGATATCGCTGCATTGCTTGGCGTTCAACTGAGCCCACACATCACTTGTCGCGCGTGTCTCGTTCAGGATGGGCAGCAAAGTATTTTTCGATGTCTGCCTGGATTGTCCCCGAAGGCCCGCGCGTCATCGTGTTGAGGACATAGGCGCGGATTATGGAATGGACTTCGTATAGATCGCGGGCACGATTCCAGGCGACGAGGCCGCGGTCTTCCAGATCTGTCAGCACAACATCCAGCTCCACCGGCGACAGGATTTCCCGGCCCGGACCGCTCAACACCGCGACTAAGGCGTCATAGCCGACGGCTACGCGAAATTGCACGATCGCCTCCAGGACCTTGCGGGACTTTCCGTTCAGCCCAGCGAAGGCCTTCGCCATGACGCTGGCAGCCGCCTGAACCGACGAAAGCGAAGTCGGATCGAACGATGGATTATCGGCGCGCCATCGCGCGAAATCCCCGGGTGCCCTCCGATAGTTCGCGACAGCACTGGCCAGCATCTGGATCAGCAGCGGATGGTTTTCGACACTGTTGAAGAGCGGCAGAAGCTCGTCAGACGACCCCGACACGGAAAGACCTTGCCACAGCGACAGCGCGTCCTGGTTGCTGAGGCCGCCCAAGGTCATCGCAACGCAGCCCGGCAGCACCGACCGTGATGCCAGCTGAAGCGCGTCGGGTATCAGCCTGGTCGTGATCAGAATTCGCGAGCGGCGGATTTGGGCAAGCCTGAGCAGAAAGTGATCAGCACGCGGATCGATCGTCGCGCGCGGACCGACCGATGACGATGAATCGGCTTCTTCGCGCAGACCGCCGGTGCGGCTATAAGCGCCCAGGATGCGCTCGAGTCCGTCGAGCACGATCAGATAGCGCTTCTCCTCAAGCCGCTTCAGAAGCAGCGCCTCCCGCTCCTGCCAGGGGAGCTTGGCGGCATCGGCCTCGGGGATATTTTCTACATAAGCGAGTGCGCGCGTCACGAACATCTCGAACGACGATTCGCAGAAGCTCCACCACAACAATCCGGCTGCCCGCGTCTTCCTGGGGCTTGCATTGCTGAACCACGTCCAGGCCAGCGCGCTTTTTCCCACGCCGCCTATGCCGGCCAGCAGGAAGATCGGTTTACCGCCAGTTTTGGATTGCGACGGCGCCGCCCATTTTGACAAGGCGGCCAGCTCCTGGCGGCGCCCGGCCAGGCCGGTCGACTGCAGCAGCGTGTAGGGATGGGCGACATAGGGCGCGGGGGGCGCGGGGATGGCCGAATATCGCGTGACCGCCTCGGCGGCGTCGGCCTGGGCGCGGCCGTCGAGCTGGGCGGTGTGAAGCGCCAGCTCGACTTCCGACAACGCCTCCACCACCAGCGCGCGCAGATCGCCGGCCGAGCGGAAATATCCCACGACGCGCTCCGAGGCGACACGGCTGCGGAAATCCTTCAGCTTGGTTCGCGCGACTGGGTCCACTTCGATATCGGACACGGTGACCGGATGATCGGCCGCCATGAGAAACATCAGCACGGGCTTGCCGAGTTTCACGGCATGGTCGAATTCCAATTCCGACGCCGAAACATCGAACCCGGGCAGAATCGCGCCGTAGCGATGTGCGATCAGACCGATAAAGACATCCGCTTGCGCGATGCGATCGAACATCATCTGAAGATCGTCCTGCGCCGACGCGACGGATCTTTCGACCTCCACCGGAGCAAAACCCGCGCGCTCGCAGGCGAGACGCACCTGCTCGCGATGGTCCGGCAGGTCGCGGATGGTCGAGCTGATATAGACCGTCTCGCGCCGCCGCGGCGCCTCGGGAGGCCGGACTCGCTCGGCGGATTCAAACTTGCTGCGTGGACGGAACGGCCGGTACAGCGTCACGCGAACGACCTTGTCGCCCTCCACCTCCGCGATGAGCGCCGGTGGAAGGCCGCGCTGCGACAGCAGGGCCTGGATGCGCGCCACGCCGCTCGCATTGAGCTCGGCATGCTGCCGCCAGACGAAGATCTTGGCGACGATCTCGTTGCGCCGCACCGAGCCGACCTTCTCCGGATCGCTGTTGATGAGGTTCATCGACACGCCGTCCGGCAACCCGCCGAAGCTCGATATCTCGACACGGTCGGGATAGACCTCGATGCGGGTGGGTTGGGCGCGCGCGATGGGCGATTCATAGTCGCGGTGGATGAAGGCGTTCACCAGCGCCTCGCGCAGCACGGCGATCGGAATCTCAAGCTCGTCGCGATCGGTCGAGCCGACGTTCCCCACGCGGATCAGGCCGGCGGACCGCTCCAGGAAGACCAGCCCCTTCTCGAAAAGCGACAGCAGGCTGCCGGACGGCTCGTCGTTGAACGTGACCTGCGCCTGCGCCCGGTTGATCTCGCTATAGACTACCATCCTGAGGCTGCAGCAGGAGAATTTGTCGATCAGGTCCTTGCGCTGTGCGCAGCACAGGAACAGGCCCACCGTCGGCCGTCCGTTCGAGGCCAGTCCCAGCTGCTCGAGCTGGAGCGCCGGCGGCATGCTGGTCAGCGATTCCGCCAGCAGCTCGCTCTGGATCAGGGGCTGGGACAGCAGCGCCGAAACCGCGGCCTGGTCCAGATCCGCCACAGACAGCAACAGGAGCAGGCTGCGGTCGAACGAGACCTGCTCGATGCGGTCGTAAATCTCCTTCGGCATCGCAGAGGCCGGAGGCGGTGGGACATGCGCGAATCCGGCACGCGCCTTGGCCCGCTTGATGATCTCGCCCAGGTCAATCTTGAACTGCGCAAGGACGATCTGCTTCAGGCTCTCGTGATCGGTATAGTCGTCGAGCGGCCGTATCGCCGTGCTGCCCGCATCGGCCCAGCCCTGGCACAGGCTCTGCTTATAGCGCTTCACGTCGAGCCAATCGGCGAGCGCCACGTCATCGTCCACGCGTTCGGGGTACGGAAAGGATTTGGGAAACACGGCAGCGATGGCCGGCCGGTCTTCCCGCAGTTCCCGGCAACGGTCCAATTCCGCCACCGTACCCTTGCCGACGCGCCCCTTGAAGACGAAGACCGCAAAATGGGCATCTTCCAAATGGGGCGTGATGAGAATGTCCTGGCCGCCACTCCAGCCGTTGGTATCCGCATTCCATTCCCATGCGTCGACGGACGTGAAGGGCGGATGCTCCGCATGCTCAAGACGGAATTTCAACTCCCGCTGGAAGTCGGCCTGCAGTCCGTAGACGAACTTGGCCTCGGCTTTCGCGTCTTCGGCGTGCCCGATGAAGACGACCAGTTCACCGCCCGACGACGACTTCATTCGATTCGACCCCGCAAGCGCTCCGCTCGAAAACCAAAGTAATCACGAAACATCCGATCGAGCCAGCCGCGACATATCCGGCCCCACCGCGGCAGCGCGGGAATGGCGCGATCGCGTTGGTCCAGAATGGCAAACTGCTGCTGTGACAATGTCCTGCCGAAGGATTATATCTGCGCTTCAAAACCGAAGGACCGCCCATGCGCACCGACGAGCCGCGCGCCATCAATCTCAAGGACTACCGCGCGCCGGACTATCATATCGCCGAGATCGCGCTGGATTTCGCACTCGACCCGCTCGCGACCAAGGTGGTCGCGACCTCGAAGGTGACGCGCACCGGCGCGGCCGGTGCGCCGCTGGCGCTGGATGGCGAGGAGCTCAAGCTGCTGTCGGTGGCGATCGACGGTCGCAGGCTGGACGGGAGCGATTACACGCTGGGCGACAACCTGCTGACGCTGAAGGCCGTGCCCGACGCCTTCACGCTCGAGATCGTCACGGAGATCTCGCCGCAGAACAACACGACGCTGAACGGACTCTACACCTCCAAGGGAATGTTCTGCACCCAATGCGAGGCGGAAGGGTTCCGCCGCATCACCTATTTCCTCGACCGGCCCGACAATCTCGCGGTCTATACGACACGGATCGAAGCGGACAAGGCGGCCTATCCGATCCTGCTGTCGAACGGCAATCCGGTGGACAGGGGCGACCTGGCGGGCGGCCGGCATTTCGCGGTGTGGAACGATCCGTTCCCCAAGCCGTCCTATCTCTTCGCGCTGGTGGCCGGCGATCTGGGCGTGCTGAAGGACAGCTTCGTCCGCGGCTCGGGCAAGCCGGTGGATCTGCGCATCTATGTCGAGCACGGCAACGAGCCGAAGGTCGCCTATGCGATGGACTCGCTCAAGCGCGCGATGCGCTGGGACGAGGAGAAATACGGCTGCGAATACGACCTCGACATCTTCATGATCGTCGCGGTCAGCGCCTTCAATTTCGGTGCGATGGAGAACAAGGGCCTCAACATCTTCAACGACAAGCTGCTCCTGGCCTCACCAGAGACCGCGACCGACGACGACTATGCGCGGATCGAAAGCGTGGTGGCGCATGAGTATTTCCACAACTGGACCGGCGACCGCATCACCTGCCGCGACTGGTTCCAGCTCTCGCTGAAGGAGGGACTCACCGTCTTCCGCGACCAGAGCTTCTCCGGCGATATGCGCAGCCATGGCGTCTGCCGCATCACCGACGTCAAGGCGCTGCGGATGCGCCAATTCGTCGAGGATGCGGGGCCGCTGGCCCATCCGGTGCAGCCGCAGAGCTACATCACCATCGACAATTTCTACACCGCGACGATCTACGAAAAGGGCTCGGAAGTCATCCGCATGCTGCATACGCTGGTGGGGCCGGAGGGCTACCGCAAGGCGACCGACCTTTATTTCAAGCGGCACGATGGACAGGCGGCGACGGTCGAGGACTGGGTCAAATGCTTCGAGGATGCCTGCGGCCGCGATCTCACGCAGTTCCGCCGCTGGTATGCCCAGGCCGGCACGCCGGTGGTCGAGGCAAAGGGCCTCTACGACGCCGCGAAGAAGACATTTGCACTGACGCTGAGCCAATCGCTGGCGCCGACGCCGGGGCAGCCGGAGAAGAAGCCGCTGCATGTCCCGGTGCGGCTGGGCTTCATCGGGCAGAACGGCAATCCCATGCCGCTGACGCTGGAGGGCGAAAGCCGGACCGGGCCGGACGAGCGTGTGCTCGAACTGACCCAGAGCGAGCAGACCTTCCGCTTTGTCGACGTGGCGCAGAAGCCGCTTGTCTCGCTGGGCCGTGGATTCTCGGCGCCGGCGAATTTCGTGACCGGCTTCACGCCGGAGGAACTCGCTTTCCAGATGAAGGCGGATCACGACGATTTCAATCGCTGGGAGGCGGCGCAGAAGCTCGCGACGGGGATTCTGCTGAATGCCGCGGCGAATGGCGGCGTGCTGACCGACGAAGCGCCCTATGTCGAAGCGATCGGCGTGGTGCTGGCGGAGGCGGAGAACGATCCGGCCTATGCGGCCTACATGATGCTGCCGCCGCTCGACACCGAACTGGCGCAGGCGATGCAGACGCCGGATCCGGACGGCATCTTCGCGGGCCGCATGGCGCTGGTGCGAAGCGTCGCGGCGGCGCATGGCGCGCGGATCGAAGCGCTCTACGACAAGATGGTGACGCCGGGCGTCTTCGATCCGGGTGCCAAGCATGCCGGGCGGCGGGCACTGCGCAATGCCTGCCTGCGCTTCCTTACCGCAGCGGATGACGAGGACGCGGCGCGGCTGGCCGAGGCCCATTACCGCTCGGCGACCAACATGACCGACATGATCGCGGGCCTGGCGGCGCTGACCCGGATGGAGTCGCCCCGGCGCGAGGCGGCATTCGCGCATTTCCACGAGCGCTTCAAGGCGGACCCGCTGGTGCTCGACAAATGGATGAGCCTGCAGGCCGGCTCCTGCCTGCCGGGAACGGCGGCGGCGGTGCGCGCGCTGATGCACAGCCCGGTATTCGACATCAAGAATCCCAATCGCGTGCGATCGCTGGTCGGCGCGTTCGCGGGCAATCACCTGCGCTTCCATGCGGCGGACGGGTCGGGTTATGCGCTGGTCGGGCAGGTCATCGCGACGCTCGACAAGATCAACCCGCAGGTCGCGGCGCGGATGGCCGGCGCTTTCGAGGCCTGGCGGCGCTACGACCCCGCACGGCAGGGCATGATGCGAGGCGAGCTGGAAAAGCTGACGAAGCTCGATGGGCTGTCGGCGAACCTGTTCGAAGTCGCGACCAAGATGCTCGAGTAACCACTCGTTAACTTTCGTGACAGCGACTCGGCGATTCGCATAATCGTTCGGAAGCGAACTGATTCGCTTCCGAGGGTTATCCGTGTCGGCGCGTGCAGCCCAGAATGTGCCCTTCACAGCCGGCATCGCGCGGCTGGCGGCACAGAACATCCGGCTGACGGTGCTGGTCTGTGTCGCGCTGATCTGCGGCTGCTTCGCGGCGGCGACGATGCTGCAGATGCGCAACGACCGCGCCCATGCGCTCGCCCAGGCGCGGATGTTCGAAAACGCGCGCGCCGCCGACATCGCGGCCGCGGCGGCCGTCACGCTGGACCGGCTCGCGGCGCTGGGGCGTGGCTTTGCCGACGGCGGGAGCGCGCCCGGCACGGCCGACGGCATCGAAGGCATCACGGTGTTCGACCGTTCGGGGCTGGCGCTGACCACGCTGGGCGAAAGCCAGGCCCTGCCCCCGGGTGCCGCCGCAGCCGGCGCTCCGCTGGTCTCCGCGCCGGGCACGCTGGTTTTTCCCTATCGCGAAAAGATCGTCGCGGTGTCGTTCGATCCGCGTGTGCTCGTGCCGCCGCGCCTGCTCGCGCGGGCCGCCCTGGCGGGGAACGGGCAGGTGCTGCTGCGCGATCCGGCCTGGCGGGCGGGCGGCACGCAGATCGCGGTGCCGGGCTGGCCGGTCACGGTGCGGACATCGGTCGATGACGACGCGGCGCTGGCGGCTTGGACCGGCTCGCTGCCGCTTTATCTCTTCGTGATCCTGGGACCGGCGCTGGCGGGCGCGGCGCTGGCAACGGTGTTCGTGCGCGAATTCGAGCGGCGGGCGCGCGCCTCGGAGGCGATCCGCTCGCTGCGCGCGACACGGCCGGTCGAAGCCAGGCTGCTGGTGCGGCTCGCCGAAGCGGAGCGCCGCGCGGCGGAGGACAGCCGCGCCAAATCGGAGTTCATCGCGCATATGAGCCATGAATTGCGCACCCCGCTGAACGCGATCATCGGCTTTTCCGAGGTGATCGAGCGCGGTTTCTACGGCGCGGTCGGGCACGCGAAATACGTCGAGTACGCGCATGACATCAACGAGGCGGGACGCAACCTGCACACCAAGATCGGCGACATCCTGGAATTCGCCAATGTCGAGGCGGGGCGTTACCCGCTGCAGCTCGCGCGGGTGAATGCCTGCGCTATCGCGTCGGATTGCGTAAACGGGCAGATGGGACGCGCCTTCTCGCGGCGGATCGCACTGGAGCTGGGTTTCGCCGATGCCTGCGACGCGCGAGCCGACGCCCTTGGCGTGCATCGCGTGCTGAGCAGCCTGATCGACAACGCGCTGGGCTACACGCCGGAAGGCGGCCGCGTGCGGATCGATGTGCGCGAGGAAGAGGCCGCGGTCGTCCTGCGCGTCATCGACAATGGCCAGGGCTTCACGCGCGACGAGGCCGCGCTGGCGGGCCTTCCCTTCAAGCGCTTCGACCGCCGCGGTGCGACGACCGGCTCAGGATTAGGACTGGCGATCGCCATGTCGCTGGCGCGCCGGATGGGCGGCGCGCTTCGGCTGGATGGCACGCCGGGCGGCGGTAGCGTTGCCGAGCTGCGCCTGCCGAAGGCGTAGGGTCCGGACCCAATAACAAAAATAAATGTCATGACCCGCGACTGCGGGCCACCCAGGTGAAACCCTGCGAAATCCAGCAATGCCTTCTCAGGCGCCACAGGATAACCGGCATTTGCAGAACCCAACTGGGTGGCCCGCAGTCGCGGGCCATGACAAGTTGTTGGTTGGGTTGACGCCAATCGCGTACAGACCCTAGCGGAAGCGCGTCCGCGGCCCAGGCGCGTTTCACAGATACCAGTCGTACTCGGCGGGCGAGAATATCCCGGCGAAGCGCCTGGCTTCGAGGCGCTTGGTCTCGCCATAGAGCGCGACCGTCTCCGCGCCGAGATAGGATGGAACGGTCTTTGCCGCCTTGAGCAGCGCCAGCGCGTCGTCGAGCGCGAAGGGCAGCGCCATGTCCGGCTCGCGCGAGACATTGCCGGCAGCGGCAGGGCCGGGATCGCATTTGTTCGTCAGGCCGTGATGCAGTCCGGCCAGCACCGCAGCGGCCGCGAAATAGGGATTGGCGTCGGCGCCGCTGACGCGATGCTCGACCCGGCGGGCCGCCCCGGGGCTGACGGGCACGCGCAGGCCGGCGGAGCGGTTGTTGATCCCCCAGCGCCGGTTCACCGGCGCGAACATGTCGGGCTCGAACCGGCGATAGGAATTGAGCGAAGGGGCGAACAACGCCATCGACTCCGGCATCAGCGCCTGGAGGCCGCCGATCGCATGGCGCAAGGCGGGCGCGCCTTCGGCCGAGCCGTCGTCGAAGATGTTGCGGCCGGCGTCGTCGAGGATGCTGGCATGGATGTGCAGGCCGCTACCGGCGCGGTTCGGATAGGGCTTGGCCATGAAGGTCGCGTCGAACCCGGTGACGCGGGCGGCAGCCTTCACGATCTGCTTGAGGATCACGGCATGGTCGGCGGCCCTGGCCGCGTCGGCCTGGTGATGCAGATTGATCTCGAGCTGGCCGGGCGCGTATTCGGAGCTCGCCGCGCCGATGGGAAGATCGTGGACCCGCGCGGCGGCGCACAGCGCCTCGTGGAAGGCGAAGAAACGGTCGAGATCGTCGATGCTGTAGACCGTGTTGTCCTTCTCGCGTGCGCCGCTCAAGGGGTCGCAAGGCGGCAAGGGCGCACCATGCGCGTCGCGGGCGCGGTCGAGGAGATAGAATTCGAGCTCGAGCGCGATGACCGGCGTCAGGCGAAGCTCGGCAAAACGGTCGAGCACGCGCTCCAGCGCGGCGCGGGGCTCGCCGGGCGTCGGCGTGCCATCGGCATCGCGCATGGTGGTGAGAAGCTGCAGCCGGCGCGGACCGGCGCCCCAGACGGGGCTCAGGCTGCCGGGAATCGGCCAGGCACTGCCGTCGGGATCGCCATCGTCGACGCCGCGGCCGAAGGGATTCACCATCTCGCCCTTCACGTCCATCAGGTAGACGGAGCGCGGCAACTGCATGCCGGTCTCGAACAGGCGCGGCGCCTCGGCCAGCGGCAGGCGCTTGCCGCGCATCGTGCCCGCGATATCGACCACCAGCGCATCGACGCATTCGATCGCGGGGTCGGCCGCGACGAGGGCGTCGAACTGGGCGCGCGCCACGTCGACGAAGGCGGGACGTGCGAAGCTGGGAACGGGCGATGCCTTGTTCATAGGCAGATCATAGACCGCCGGCGCTTGCCGGCAAACTCATGCATCGGGCGCTGGATTGCGCGGAAAGCGGCGCCGCCCTAGCTTTCGCATCGGTATCTGCGCGGAGGGGACAATGAAATTGCCCGTGACGTTCACGGTCGCGGCGGCGCTGCTGCTGAGCCTGGCCGCCTGCGGACCGAGCGGCGGCGGCAAGACGGCGGGTGGCGGCGTCTCGAAGCCGGTGACCCTGTTCCAGTGGCAGAACTACATGGATCCGCCCTTCTATGCCGATTACCAGAAGGCCTATGGCGGCGAGAAGCCCAACATCGCGATCTTCGCGGACGAGGACGAGGCCTTCGCCAAGATGCGCGCCGGCTACAAGCCGGATGTGATGGGGCCCTGCTACTATGAATTCCCACGCTGGAAGGAGGCCGGGCTGATCCAGCCGATCGACACGGCGAAGCTGAAGAACTGGAACAAGATCGCGCCGATCTTGCGCAACATGCCGGGGCTCAGCGCGGGCGGCACCAAGGTGTGGTTCGTGCCGCATTACTGGGGCAACACCTCCGTCACCTTCCGCACCGACCTGGCGCCGGAATACGTCAAGTCGCAGAGCTGGAACATCTTGTTCGATCCCAAATACAAGGGCCGCATCTCGGTGCTCGACGGGGTGGACGACACCGTGCCGTTCATCGCGCACATGATCGGCGTCGACGCCTACAACATGACGCCGGCGCAATACGAGCAGGTGAAAGCGAAATTGCGCGAAGTGGTGGCGCAGGCACGCGTGATCTCCAGCGACAACGACACGCTGACCCAGGATCTCGGCTCGGGCGAGATCGTCGCGGCAATGTCGTGGCGCATCATCTACAAGACGCTGCACGTCGCAGGTAAGCCGGTGATGTACATGAACCCGCCGGGCGGCATGTTCACCTATGTCTGCGGCCTCGTCATGCACAAGGACCCGTCGGACGAGGCGAAGGCGCTCGCGCTGATCGATTCCTCGCTGTCGGATGCCGGCGCGAACTACACGATCAACGCGATCGGCGACGAGCCGGCGAACACCACGACGATGAAGACGCTGCCCAATTCCACCTTCGAGGCGCTGGGCCTGACCCGCGACGTCGACACCTTCCTCAAGAGCGGCATCTTCCAGCGCCGGCTCAAGAACAAGGATCAGATCGTCAACGACTGGACGGAGATCAAGGCGAAGCTTTAGACGCCTTACCGCTCGCGCGGGCGGAACATCCGGAACAGCCACGAGCGGCTGCGCTTGCGGACGCGATCGGCGAAGGCCTGGCGCTCGGCGGGCGTCAGGGCGGAGAGGCTGTCGCCCAGCGCCGCGACGCTCTCGGTCTCCAGCGCGGTGTCGGCGGCGACGACGGCCGCCAATGCATCCGACATCTTCCTCGGGGAATAATCGGGGGCGACGAACACGTTGAACGCCGCATGACGGGCATTGGCCGAAGCCTTGCGCAGCAGCGCGATCCGGGCGGCATGGGCATCGATGATCGCCTGGATGTTGTCCCGCTCCTCGGGAACGGCGGCGATCAGGGCGTGCGGCACGAGGGGGCCGGGCGGGTGCCGCAAACGCACCACGCCGATCGCGACTGCCGCGATCAGCGCGACATTGAGGCAGAGCGAGACGATCAGGAGCCAATTGCGGCGCCGGGGCGCGGGCGTATCGCTCATCCTAGGTCTCCTGTCCGATGTCGAAGCTGCCCGGAGCATCGAGCGCAAAGGCGCCTGGCGCAGTCTCGTCCTGCTCCGCGATCTCGAGCGGCACCAGCGCAGCGGCTCCGGCGCCGATCAGCAGCGAGAAGACCAGAGCCGCGGCGGGCTGCCAGAGCGGCGCGCCGGGCCAGACGGCGTCCATCGCGCGGCGGAGCAATCTGCCGGGCGTCCAGCGCGTGGCGATCCGGTCGAAATCCGCCAGGACGCGGCGCTCGAGCGCGGCGGAGACCGGCACATCTTCCGCACGAGCCAGCAGGCCGTCGAGCCAGGCGTCGTCATCGTTATCCATCTGCTCCATGCCCCGGTCTGTCACGTGTCTCTCAGGTGTTCCAGCTTCGTCCGCAGCGCGCGGCGCCCCCGCGCCAGCAGCGATTCCAGGGCTTCAACGCTGACGCCGAGGATTTCCGCCGCTTCGATATTGCCGCAGTCCTGGAAATGGCACAGCTGGATAGCGGCACGCTGGCGCTCGGGGAGCGCCGCGAGCGCGGCTTCGACCTGGGCGGAGAGCGCCGCAGTGTGGAGACCGGCGTCCGGGCCGGGCGCCGGATCGGCGATCTCCGCAGCTTCGTCGAGCCGCGCGGCCGGACGGCGGCGCAGGCGGTCGTAACATTTGTTGAGCGCGACGCGGTAGAGCCAAGTGCTGAACCGGGCGCGGCCGGGCTCCCAGCGGGCGGCATGGGTCCAGAGCTGGATGAAGGTGTCCTGCACGGCGTCCTCGGCTTCGGCGGGATCGCCGAGCATGCGCCGCGCGAGCGTCAGGAGCCGCGGCAGATGGCGCGCCATCAGGGCCTGCGCCGCGGCACGGTCGCCCCGCCCCGCCCGCGCGACGAGATCGGCGTCCGGATCAAGCATCATTCCGGGCCGCGTGTCGCCAAGGCATGCGGAGCGTTCAACGCGCGGGCCGGCGCGTTCCGTCGGCGACCGCCTTGGCGGCGCGCTGAAGGACGATCCTGCGCTGGGCGGCGGTGTTGGCGGGAAGCCGCTCGAAATCGCCGCCGAGGCCGATATCGGCGTAAAGCTCACCTTCGCCGTGCTCGTGGAAATGCAGGACGCTGCGGCCGCCGAGATAGAAACAGCCGCGCGACTTCTCCTTGAGGACGGCGTGCTTGCGCAGCTGGACGAGCAGCGGCTCGAGACGGTCAAGGGCGGCGGGGCCGGCGTGCTTCATCGCGATGCCACCAAACGTCGAAGGGCGGAAACGGCTTTTACGCCATTTCCGCCCTTCGGGTAATAAGGTCTGAACGCGTGCCTAGAGAACGCCGCGCTTGTGCTCGCCGATCACGACACGGCCGGGATTGAAAGCCCGTTTGAAAACGTCCATCGCCTTGCGGGGCTGGGCGTCGCCGCACATGAACACGTCGAATGCCGCGTAACCTTTCTCCGGCCAAGTGTGGACGGAGATGTGGCTTTCGGCCAGCACCGCGACGCCGGAAACCCCGCCGCCATCGGTGAAGGTATGCAGGTGAATGTGAAGAAGGGTCGCCCCCGCCTCTTTCACCGCATCGATCAGCGCCTGTTCAATCCGGTCGCGGTCGCCGAGGCCATCCGCTTCCCACAGGTCGATGATCAGGTGTGAGCCCGCATAGGTGAGGCCATTGCGGGTTATGAAGTGATCCTTTTGGTCGTCATTGACCGCTGTGGTCATGACGGGGGCAACAGGACGAACGGTCTTCGCGGAAGTGCGGACTCGAGGAGCCCTTGCTTCTTTGGTCGCCGCAACAAGTTCGAGTCTAGCCATTTCGGGCACCTACCCAGTTAAGAGTTGACACCTGCGCCTTGGCCTTACGGACTTCCGGACGCGTCTCAAGAAGAAAGCGGCGGACGGTAAGGCCGCCGCGCCGCTAACGGGGGCAATATAGGCACGCTGACCCCCCATGCAAGAATTTTTGTCACCTGAGCGTAAAAAAAATCCTCGCGCGTGGCATCGCCGCTTCGCGGCGTCACGCAGGCGCTGAGCGACCTCGCGTGTCGCGCGCACTGTGCTACGGCTCCGCGTGTTTCGCCGTCTGCAGCGCGCTCTCGACTTCGTGGCGAACGCGCCGTAGAAGGCGCGCGATTTCCACGCAACGCAGTGTCACAAACCGGAGCGACGAAGATGGCGAACAGTTTCAAGGAGCGCCTGCACAAGGGCTACGCGCAGTCGATCGAGATCGTCGGCAAGCCGCTCGTAGAGGAAAAGAGCCAGTTCCAGCGCATCCGGATCTTCGACAGCGTCGCCAATGGCCGTGTCATGACGCTCGACGACATCGTCCAGATCACCACGCGCGACGAGAGCGCCTATGCCGAAATGCTGACACATTTGCCGCTGTTCGAGCACGGCCGAGGCGAGCGGGTGATGATCGTGGGCGGCGGCGATCTCTCGATCGCCGACGAGGCGCTCAAGCACAAGGGCGTCAAGGAAGTGGTGCTGGTCGACATCGACGGCCGGGTGATCGAGCTGTGCAAGGAGCATTTCGCCGCGATCAACGCCAAGGCGTTCAAGGACAAGCGGCTCAAGATCGAGGTCGCCGACGCCTTCGAATATCTCGGGCGCAAGGAGAGCAAGAACCGCTTCGACCTGATCGTCGCCGACCGGCCCGATCCCGTCGGGCCCGGCAAGGCGCTGTTCGGCGAGACCTTCTACGACCGCGTGAAGGGCGCCCTGAAGCCCGGCGGCTTCGCGACGTTCCAGACCGGCGTGCCGTTCTACCAGCCCTGGGAGATCACCGAGGCGCTCGAGGAACTCGCAGGATTCTTCCCGCAGTCGGGGCTCTATCTGAGCGTGGTGCCGACCTATATCGGCGGCTTCATGGCGCTGAGCTGGGCCTGCAAGGGGGCCAAGAAGCTCGGGACGCCGGCCGGCGTCCGGAAAGCGGCCGCGGCATACAAGAAATCGCGGATCAAGACGGACTATTACAATGCCGAAATCCACGGCGCGGCTTTCGCGCTGCCGGAGTGGATCAAGCGGCTGGTGCCGTAGAGAGATTTTTGTCCTCTGGCGCGGGACGGCAGGTTCGGTAAATGACGATGCTCTCTTCTCCCGACACGCGCGAGGCCGCGCTCTATGCGAGGCTCCGCGAGCTCGGCATCGCGTGGAAGACCTATGAGCACCAAGCCGTGTTCACCGTCGAGGAGGCGTCGGCGCTCTACGGCGGCCAGCCGGGCGGGCATTCCAAGAACCTCTTCCTGAAGGACAAGAAGGACGGGCTGTGGCTCGTCACGCTGCGCGACGCCTTGCGGGTCGATTTGAATGCGCTGTCCAAAGTGCTGGGCGCGCCGCGCTTCTCGTTCGGCTCGGCGGAGCTGCTGGTCGCGACGCTGGGGATCGAGCCGGGGTCGGTGACGCCGTTCTCGGTGATGAACGACCCGGCGGGCAAGGTGCGGCTGGTGCTGGACGCCGGGCTGCTGGCGCTGGAGCCGCTGAATTTCCACCCGCTGCGCAACGATCGGACGACGGCGGTCGCGGCGGCGGATCTGCTCAAATTCGCCCGCGCCGGCGGCCATGAGCCGGTGATCACGGACATTCCGGAGCGGGCGTGAAAACGCCGGCGGAGTCTCCTCCGCCGGCGCTACGAGACGATCCGAACGTCCTAGCGCAGATGCGCCGCGACTTCGAAGCCGATGATGCGCGGATCGCCGACGAAGCCTGTATTGTCGTCGAAGTCGATGCCGCCCTGGAGGTTCTGCTTGTCGGTGATGTTGCGGGCATAGAGCGCCACTTCCCACACCTTGTTCGGCTCGATGTAGCCGATGCGCAGGCCGCCCTCGTAATTGCCGTTGGAGTGGAACTCCTCCGACTTGTAGAGGAAGAAGTTGGTGTAGCCCTGGATGAACCAGTCTGTGTAGGCGTAAAGCTGCGCCCCGCTGTCGAGCGGCCAAGTGTACTTCGCCGAGAGGTTGGCGATGTAATCCGGCGCCTGCGGGAACGGATTGCCGTTCAGGAACGCCACGGTCGTGCCGGCGACCACCGTCGTCGGGTTGGTCACATTGCACTGGGCGCAGACCGCCGTGGTCAGGCCCGGATCGCGAATCTCCGTGTGGTTCCACGACGCGCCGGCGGTGAACAGCCAGTTCTCGTCCGGCGCCCACTCGCTGTCCGCCTCGAGGCCGTAGGCGAGACCGCCGCGGGCATTGATCAGGATCACCGAATTGGTGCCGGCGCCGCCGATGGCGGAGAGCTGCGGATGTTGCAGATAGTAGTAGAAGCCGTCGAAGTTGAGGCGGATCGTGTGGTCCGCCAGCTCCGACTTGATGCCGGCCTCATAGGAGGTGATCGTCTCCGACCGCGCTGTCGAGTAGCCCTCGTCGAAAGCGAGGTTGCGGCCCTGGATCGACGGGGCGCGGAAGCCGGTCGCGACGCGGGCGTAGAGATTGACGTCGTCGTCGAGCGCGTATTCGCCGCTCACGTCCCAGCTCACATTGGCGCCGGTCGTCTTCGCCGGCGTGACGATCGGGATCGTCAGGGCGCCGCCAGAGGCGGTCATCGCCTTGACGTCGGAGGTCCAGCGCACGCCGGCCGTCAGTGTGAAGGCGTCGGTCACGCGATAGCTGGCCTGGCCGAAGGCCGCCCAGGAGACGTTCGACTGACGCACCGAGGTCGAGACGTTCGGACCGAAGGCGATGGTCGTCGTGTCCTGGTACTTGGTGCTGAAGTAGAAGCCGCCGACCTGCCAGAAGAACGGCGAGGTCGTGTCGGACGCCAGATGCAGCTCCTGCGTGAACTGGTGCAGATAGTCGAGGCCGTCCTGCGATTCGGACGGGAAGAAGATCAGGCCGGGGCCGGTCAGGTTGCCGCCGTCGATGTCGCCGCGGCTGAAGCCATGGGTCGACTCGTAGCCGGTGATCGAGGTCAGCTTCAGGCCGTCGAAATCGTATTCGACCGTCGCGTTGCTGCCGATGCCGTCGTATTTCTGCGGATTGTTGGCGCCGGCGTCGAAATACACCTTGTCCGGATCGTAGTTGCCGTTGAGATGGTTGTTGCCCGGGCCGATGATATTGGCGCGGAACACCGCCGCGGTGCCGTCCAGCGACCGGCCATGGACGTTGAGCAGCACGGAGAAATCGTCGGTCGGCTTCCACAGGACCTGGACGCGGCCGGCGCGCTCGTCATAGCCGCCCAGCGCATCCTTGACGCCCGTGAAGGCGTTGTCGATGTAGTCGTCGCGATGCTGGTAGAGGCCCGAGGCGCGGACCGACAGCGTGTCGTCGAGCGGCACGGTCAGGGCAGCCTCGACATTGGCGGTGCCGAGCTCGCCATAGGAGCCGCTGGCATAGCCTTCGAGATGGTCGCCGGGCGCGACGGAGGTGAATTTGATGATGCCGGCGGTGGTGTTGCGGCCGAACAGCGTGCCCTGCGGGCCACGATCGACCTCGACGGCGCCGATGTCGTAGAGCGGCGCGCTCTTCAGCACGACGTTCTCCTGAACGATGTTGTCCTCGATGATCGAGACCGGCTGGGAGGCGGCGAGATCGAAATCGGCATTGCCCAAGCCGCGGATGTAGAAGCGGGGCGCGACGCGGCCGTTGGAGGATTCGGCGTAGAGGCTGGGCACGCGCGCCGCAAGGGCGCGGATGTCCTGGCCGGATTCGAAGAAAGAGCGGACCTCGTCGTCCGACAGGGTCGTGACCGAGGACGGCACGGTCTGCAGGTCTTCGGCGCGACGCTCCGTGGTCACGACGATGGTTTCGATCTGCTGCGCATAGGCCGGCAGCGCGACGGAAGAGAACAGCGCCAGCGCGCCAAGCGCCGTGGTGGCACGGCAAGCGGTCTTCAAGCGAATCGACATCGAAATCCCCTAGTGAACGGCCGAATCCGGCGGCCGCGAATTGTCGCGAACCCGTCTCGATCGTTTCCCCAACTGTATTATGTTTGACGCTTACGTGACGGCGCGCTGAATTTTTGTCAACAAGTTCGCAGGCGCGGTGACTCGATTGCATCGCACTGTGGTGCGAGGGTCACGCTGCCGCTCTGCGATGTCGCGCAGAGCCCGCATTCGGGCACGGTGCTGGCCGATGGCACGGCCAACGGTCAGCATGCCGCAGCACCGCTTACCACCGGAGGCGTGACATGAATCGGACCGAACATCTGGGTGGCCAGAGGCTGGCCGGACGCTTCGTCGCACTGGAGCCGCTCGAGCCGCATCATCATGCCGGACTGCTCGCGGCCGCGGCCGATCCAGGCATCTTTGCCCACATGCCGTTCGATATGAGCCGCGGGTTCGAGCAGCCGCTGCAGGACATCGTCCGGGAGAATGTCCGCGGCGGCATGATCACCTATGCCGTGCGCCGGCTGGCGGATGATGCGATCATCGGTTCGACGTCCTATCTCAACATCGCGCCCGAGCATGCGAAGGCGGAGATCGGCTCGACCTGGTATACGGCGCAGGCGCAGGCGAGCGCGGTGAACCCGGAGGCGAAGCTGCTGCTGCTCGATCGCGCATTCGCGCGCGGGTGGAACAGGATCGAGTTCAAGACCGATTCAAGGAACGCGCGCAGCCGCGCGGCGCTCAGGAAGCTGGGCGCGATGGAGGAAGGAACGCTGCGCGGGCATATGTGGGTGCCGCAAGGCTATTTCCGCGATTCCGTCTATTTCTCGATTCTCGCCGGCGAGTGGCCGGCGGTGAAGGCGCGGCTGGAGGCCCGATTGGCGGCGTTCGGCTGAAGGGTTGCCTGCGCCGTCATCTTCGAGTCCGGATATTAGCTCTTCAGCCAACCCGGCGCGCGCAGTCCGAAGTGACGCTGGAGCATGGTCTCGGCGCGCTCGAGGGCGCCTTCGACCCAGCCTTGCGCCTGCGAATAGGCTTCGCCGCAGACATACAGTCCGCGCGACGGCATCGGCTGCAGCATCGCCGCGGAATCCGCGACGCCGTCATGGCCGAGCGCATAGTAATGCCAGCCCCCGCCGAAAGGATCGGCGCTCCAGTCCTGGAAATAGGCGGCAAGCGGCTGGAGCGCGGTGCCGCCGATCACCAGCTGGGCCTCGCGGTGGACTTCGCGCGCCAGCGATGCATCGCCCGGCAGGGCGGTGAAACCGGAGGGATCGAGCCGGGCGACGAGATGCTTCCAACCCGCAACGGCGCGCATGTCGCTATAGGCCATGAGCACGCCATAGCCGTTGGTGTCTTCGCTCGGCAGCCGCGCCGTCTCGGAGCCCAGGCAATAGAACTGGCGCGCCGGCATGTCGGTGACGCTACGTCCCTCGACGATGCCGTGATCGCGCCACCAAGGGCGCCGGTAGAGCAGCAGGCTCTTGCAGGCGGGGATCGGCGTCACGCCGGCGATGAGCCGCGCGAAATTGCGGTCGGCGCGGGCTTCCGGGAAATCGGCGATGCCTTCGAGGCCGCGGCGCGGCAGGGCGAGGATGACGCGCTTCGCCGTGAGCACGGTCTGCCGGTTCGACACGTCGTGGACCGTGAGACGGTAGCCGGCCTGCTGCGGCACCAGGCTGACGAGGCGCGTGCCGGCGGCGATGCCGGCGCCGGCCTTGCGCGCCTGCTCCGCCAGGGTCAGTGGCAGGCGCTGATAGCCGCCGGCCAGGGTGCGGAAGGGTTTGCTCTCATCGTCGTGAACGAAGAAATAATCCATCTCGTCCAGGCCGGTCTCGCCGTCGATCCAATCGTCATAGCCGGAAGAGTCCTGGGCGAGTGCAAGCTCCTCGGCGCTCATGCCTTCGCGCAGCAGGTCGCGGTTGCGCCAAAGGTTCAGCGGACGGTTCCTGTAGCGGTAGGAGGCGCGGATCTTCCGCCAGTCCGCAGGCGTCATATGCGCGGCACCAGGCAGGATGCGGTCGATGGCGCGGCCGAAATAGTCGGCTTGCGGCGTCTGGTCCTTGTCGGGAACGCGGTAGGGAAACCGCGCGCGACCGGCGTTGACGTCCTTCAACGCGAAATTCCGACCGCGCAGCATCATCCGGTTCGCGTCGCGGTCGATGGGATAGTCGCGCGACGGCAGGCCCAGATGGCCCACCAGCCCGAAGACATGGCGATGCGCCTCGAGGAAGCGCATGCCGCCGGCCTCGGCGACGAGGTGCGGCGCCTGCGGGAAGGCGACGGAGTGCAGACGGCCGCCGATGCGATCGCTGGCCTCGAACAGGCGGAGGCGCAGATGCGGCGCTTCTCGCGCCAGTCGCCAGGCGGCATAGGCGCCCGACACGCCGCCGCCGACGATCGCGACGTCGAGGTCTGGCGGCGCGGCACGCGCCAGCAGCGGCGCCAAGGCCAGAGCCGCGCCACCGCCGAGCAGATGCCGCCGGCTGAGCGTCATCAGGGCTTGGTGAGGACCGCGATGCGGTCGCGGTAGGATTTCACCAGACAGGCCCCGGGCGACGGGCCGCTGCAGGCGGCGTTGCGCCTGGCGATCCAGTCGCGCTGCACCTGACGCACGGCCTCTTTGGCCGGCGCGCCATAGGCGTTTGCGACCGCGTATTGATAGGCCTCGGCCGTCTGGCGGTCGAGGCGGGCCAGCGCCGCGTCGGCGCAGATCGCGTGCTCGATCGTCGTCGCCGCCTTGCCGCAGTCGAAGGAGGCGGCCGGCGCGCGCCAGTCGCGCCGCAGCACATCCTTCAGCGCGGCCAACGGGATGACCGCCTCCTGCGGCCCCGCGGCATAGGCCGCGACCTGATAAGGTGGGAAATAGATGTGCAGGCGATCCGCCGCGATCGCGAAATTCCGGAAACTGTAGGCGCCGGGCGCGGTTCCCGACTTGATCGTATCGCTGTCGGACAGCGAGTCCGGTCCCGTGCCGATGGTCTTGAGCAGATAGGCTCCGGCAAGGTCGCTGATCCGCTTGAGTCCACGCGGACCGTTCACGATCTCGGGCAAGAAGACCTCCGCGCCGTCAGGCAAGAGGAAATTGAAGGTGTGATAGTCGGTGTTGGGATGGGCGCCGCCCGTGTCGGCGTATTCGGTGAACAGCACCGCGAACATCCTGCCATCGTTGCGCACGACCTCGAACCTCGTATCCAGGGCATAGGGATGGTCCCCGGCGGAAAGGTCGGGCTCGAAGGCCTTGAACGTCGCGACGCTCTTGCGGGCATAGTCCAGGATCGTGCCGTCGATCGCCTTGTTCCCGGTCTGCGGATAGGCGACCGAGATATCCATGGCCTTGCTTGTGAAGGCGAGCGTCTTCTTGGCCACCGGCAATCCGGCGGCGGATGCCCCCAGCGGCACGAGCAGCATCAAGGCCAGCAGGACGGCGCGGAACGGCATGAGCGACTCCCCGGATACGATGCCGGACATGGTGGAGAGGGAACGCGACGGCTTCAAGGCGGCTTGCTGCGGTCGCGCCATTTCGGGCTGAGCACGTCGTCCAGCGCGCTCAACGGGATTTCCACCATACGCGGGCCTTCGGCATGCGCCGCGACTTCGTAGGGCGCGAACCAGATGCGCAGGGCGTGCGGCTCGAGGATCACATTGGTGAAATTCTCCGCCTCCGGCCCTGCACCGTCGCGGATCCAGTCGGCGTCGGAGACATGATCCGGCTGCGCGAGCTGCGACGTCAGATCGGCGATGGCGAGCTGGCTGACGCGGTCGACGCCGCGCTGACCGTCGACGATGTCGGCCAGGCCGATCCGGCGGCCGGCGGGGAGAACGAAGTTGAAGGTCTCGAAGGCCGAGTCGCCGTGCAAGCCGCCCATGTCCTCATAGACCGTGAAGTGCACCGCCAGCAGGTCGCCATCATTGCGCTCGATGCTGTAGGTCACGTCCAGCACATGGCGGTGGTCGCCATGCGCGAAGTCCGGGCGCTGCTTGCGGAAATCGGCGGCGTTCCGGTCCGCATAGGCGGCGAGCGCCGCGTCAATGACATCGTTGCCGGTGTGGGGATAGGCGACTGCGATGTCGACGTTGCGATCCTTGAAGACCACCGACCGGGACGACAGCGCCAATGGCTCGCCGGACGCCGCGCCAACACTGGCAAGCAACAGCAGCCCAAGACCGGCGGCACGCGACGACATGGAAATCCCCCTGGCATTTCCAATCTGGAACCGGATCGCGACCGTATTGGGGCGAAAACGCTTTTCTTTCGGGGCGGCAGCGCCCATCTTTCCCATCTGACCAGGAGAAAAACGGACCCATGGCATTGATCGGACCGGGCGGAAGACCCGTCACTTCGGCGAAACCGGCGACGGAGCCGACCGCGTCTTCCAGCCCTTATGTCAAGGAGAGCGGCCTGGAGACTTTCGCGGCCGACGTGCTGGAAGCCAGCCGCGAAGTTCCGGTGATCGTCGATTTCTGGGCCCCGTGGTGCGGACCGTGCAAACAGCTCGGCCCCACGCTGGAGAAGGTCGTCGACGACGCGAAGGGCGCAGTCCGGCTCGTCAAGGTGAACATCGACGAGAACCAGGAGATCGCGCGGCAGCTCCGCATCCAGTCGATCCCCGCGGTGTTCGCGTTCAAGGACGGCCAGCCGGTCGACGGCTTCATGGGCGCGATCCCCGAGAGCCAGGTGCGCCAGTTCGTGGCCGGACTGGCGGCCGGCGGCGGGCATGGCGGACACGACCATGCCGAGGAAGTCCTCGCCATCGCGGAAGAGGCGTTCAACGCGGGCGATGTCGGGCAGGCGGCGCAGGCCTATGCGCATGTGCTGCAGGACGAGCCGGGCCATCCCAAGGCGGTCGCGGGGCTCGCCCGCTGCTACCTGAAGAGCGGCGATATCGAGCGCGCCAAGCAGACGCTGCAGCTGGTGCGGCCCGACGGCGCGACCGACGAGGCGATCCGCGCGGTCGAGGCGGAGCTCAAGCTGCGCGAGCAATCGGCCGCCGCCGCGAGCGGGCTGGAAGCCGCGAAGGCCAAGATCGAGGCCGATCCCAAGGATCACCAGGCGCGTTACGATTACGCGCTCGCTTTGGATGGAGCGGATGACCGCGAGGGCGCGCTCACCGAGCTTCTGGAGATCGTCCGGCGCGACCGCAAATGGAACGACGAGGCCGCGCGCAAGCATCTGGTGACCTTGTTCGAGGCCATGGGCCCGACCGACCCGCGCACCCTCGACGCGCGGCGCCGGCTTTCTTCCATCCTGTTCGCGTGAGGTCCGCATGGCCGGCCGCTATCATGGCATCGACGACCTGCCGCGGACGCTGGGCGTCTTCCCGCTGACCGGCGTGCTGCTGCTGCCGCGCGGGCACCTGCCGCTCAACGTGTTCGAGCCGCGCTATCTCGCACTGGTCGAGAGCGCACTGTCGGGCAGCCGGCTGATCGGCATGATCCAACCGACCGAGAACGAAGAGAAGGCGCTCAAGCCCGCCCTGTCGGCGATCGGCTGCGCCGGGCGCCTCACCAGCTATCGTGAGACCGAGGACGGCCGCTACCTGATCACGCTGACCGGCATCTGCCGTTTTCGCGTGGTCGAGGAACTCGATACGCCGGCGTCGTTCCGCGCCGTGAAGCCGGATTTCGGGCCTTTCGCCGGCGACCTGGCCGAGCGCGACGACGGCGATTTTCCGCGCGAGCGCCTGCTCGCGGCCCTTACCGAATATCTGCAGCGGCGCGAATTGAAGGCGGATTGGAAGAGCGTGATGAACGCGCCGGCGGAGACGCTGGTCAATGCGCTCGCCATGCTCTGCCCGTTCGAGCCGAACGAGAAGCAAGCGCTGCTCGAGGCGCCGGAATGGACCGACCGGGTCAGCACGCTGCTCGCCCTGCTCGAAATGGCGGGCACGGTATCGGGCTCGAACACGGTGAACTGAGGCATGGAGACCGATCCCAAGCTGCTCGAGACGCTGGTCTGCCCGCTCACCCGCGGGCCGCTGCGCTTCGACCGAGAACGCGGCGAACTGATCAGCCGGCAGGCTGGGCTGGCCTATCCGATCCGCAACGGCGTGCCGATCATGCTGGCGGGCGAGGCGCGTGAGCTGACCGACGCCGAGCGCGACGCGCGATGACGGAAGGCGCCAAGCGGCCCTGGCCGGTCGAGCTGAAGCTCAACGCCGCCAAAACGCAACTGACCGTCGAATACGACACGGGCGAGCGCTTCGTGCTGCCCGCGGAGTATCTGCGCGTCGAGTCGCCCAGCGCCGAGGTGCAGGGCCATGGCAGCGGACAGAAACAGGTCGTCACGGGCAAGGAAGATGTCGGCATCCGGGCGCTGGAGCCGGTGGGGAATTATGCGGTGCGCATCGTCTTCGATGACGGCCACGACACGGGGCTGTTCTCCTGGGATTATCTTCATGAGCTCGGCCGCGAGCAACGCGCCAGATGGGTGGCCTATCTGAAGGCGAGCGGCAGGACGTGATCGGGCTGTGCCGCAGGCCCGCGCTGCCGGGCCGGCACAGCCGCAGCGGGGGAAGGCGATGCAGACATTTGGCCAGTTGATCGACCTCATGAAATCCGTCGCCGGCGCGGCATGGCGGCACTTTCCGATCGTGATCGCCAGCGTGGTCCTGTGGCTCGGCGGCGCGATCCTCTTCGCCACCACGCGAAGCCCCCTCTACACGGCGTCGATGATCGTGAAATCGGCCGAGGACCACGACGTGGGCTCGAGCGGCATCACCATCAGCCTGCCAGGCCTGAGCTCGCTGAGCGGGACGTTGCCGGCCTATCTGAAACTTCTGCCGTCACGCGAATTGGCGCAGCTTCTCCTCGATCGCGATCATATCGACAAGCTTCTGTTCGCCGGTTCGGTCGATCCGGCGTCGGGAAACTGGAAGGCCCGCCCGCCCGGCATCGCGCAGGTCCTCGACCGCCTGTTCTCGATTCCGAGCGCGCCGCGGCCGACGGCCGACGACGTCCAGCAGTCCTTGAACGAGATGGTGACGATCACCAGGGACGACATCTCCGGCATCGCCACGGTCACCTGCGCCTCGAGCAGACCCGAGCTTTGCGTTCAACTGCTTGCGGCGAGCCACCGGGAAGCGGAATACAGGCTGCGGCAGATCCGGCTCGAACAGGCCGTCAGGACGCGGGATTACGTCGACAAGACGCTGCCGGCCACCACAGATCCCGATATGCGGACGACGATGCGTGCCGCGCTGGCCACGGCCAACAGCCAAATCCTCGGAGCGCAGCTCGAGACGCCGGTCGGCGCGGTGCTGCTGCAGCCACCGGCGGCGACGAGCCGGCCGGCATATCCCAAGCCCGGCCTGGTGCTGGCGGTCGGGCTGCTGTTCGGCCTGGGTTTCGGCATCGGGCTGGCGTGGCTGATCGGCGACCGGAGGCTTTCGCCGTTCCGGGCGCGACGGGCGCCGCCGGTGCCATGATCCTGGCATTCGCGCTCCTGGCATTCGCGCTCCTGGCCTTCGCCGGCATCGCGTTTGCGGTGCTTCATATCGACGACCGGCCGGGTCTTTTCGCCGGCGTCATCCTGGGTGCGTACAGCCTTTCGATCTATTTCGGCCCGATCGGCACCTTGACCGGTCTGTTCGCCCTTCTGGTCAGCGCCGCACGTCTTGCGCGCCGGGTGGAGCGGCCCATCCTGGCGGCCGAGGCCGCGCTGCTGTGCTGGGTGGCACTCTGCCTGCTCGGCCTCTTCTACAGCTGGTACGTCGACAACGCCGTCAAGCATGCCGCGATGCTGATCGGCCTGGCGCTGTCGAGCTATCTCTACGGCCGCGCCTTCGGCGACCATCCGCGGTTCGTGACGGATTTCCTGCTGGCCTGCTCCGCCGCGCTGCTGCTGTGCGAGCCCGGCTTCATCCTGCAAGGCGGTGTATCGACGATGCGGCTCTCGGGCAGCCTCAATGCGGTGGGCGCGAGTGTCCTGGTCGACACGCCGATCGTGGGCTGCCTGGCCTTCCTGATCCTCGGCGAGACGAGGAACCGGAAAGCCTTTGCCGGCGTCGCGGCGTTCCTCGTCTTTCTTGTCCTGCCGATTGCCGTGTCCCTTGGAACGCGCGGCGTATTCGCCGGAGCTGCGGCCGCCCTGGCCGTCCTGCTGGTCCGGCGCCTGGCAGCCGGCGGCATCGGACGGCTGGCGGGGACCGTGTCCGTCGCCGGCGGCATCGTCGTGCTCGGCCTGGGCGTCCTGTCGACGGATGGCGGAGCGGAAATCCTGCGCGGCGTGACGCGGATAACGACCAACTTCGCCGCGGACGGCACCGTCACGACGGATGGCGCAACGCTGGACCGGCTGGACCATTTTCAGGAAGCCGCCCGCCTGGTCGCCCAGGCGCCGGTGTTCGGTCACGGCCTCGGCGCCTTCTTTCCGCTGTCCAACAGCAGGATCGTCCGCACTCTGGATCCGGCGACGGACGACGTGCCGCACAACCTGGAGCTGGAAATCCTGGTGAACACCGGATTTGTCGGCCTCGCCCTGTTCCTTGCCGGATTCCTGCCGATCGCGCTGGCGGGCCTGCGCGCCATGTTCCGCAAGCCGCTCGACTGGACCTCCGGCTTCGTGTTCTGTGCGCTGCTGGACAGCTTTTTCCGTCATCAGTTGAGCCTGTCGGTGGTCGACGGCAAAACGCTGTTCCTGTTGCTGGGACTGGCGGCGGCACGCAACCACCCCTCGGCGCAAACCAATGGCGCGCATGCCCGGAACGCCGCCGTCGCCCATCCCATTCCCCTCGGCGGACGGTGAGACGGCGCCGGGACGCCTTCGGAGAACGAGCTTGAGCAAAGACCGCGACCCACCGAGCTTTGCCGCGACGCCGGTCATGCGGACGCGGCCCGGGCAGCGCATCGCCATCGTCAAGGGCCAGGACGGCACCCGCTACACCGACGTCTACCACGCGGTGCTGACCGCGCCATGGTGGCTGTTCTTCCTGGGCCTGGCGCTTTTCTTCGTCACGATAAACGCCGTCTTCGCGCTGCTCTATCTCAGCGATCCCAATTCCCTGGCGCATGCGCGGCACGGCAATTTCTGGGACGCCTATCTCTTCAGCGTCGAGACCATCGGCTCGATCAACTACACCGTGTTCGTGCCGCAGACGATCTACGCCAACATCCTCGTCTCGATCGAGGCGTTCTTCGGCATCCTGACCATCGCGCTGTTCACCGGCATCATCTTCGCGCGCTTCTCGCGGCCTTTCGCGCGCGTCGTGTTCTCGAAATGCGCGGTGATCATCCCGTTCGACGGCGTTCCGACGCTGATGTTCCGCACCGCCAACCAGCGCGGCAATTCGGTGCTGGACGCCGAGATCCGGCTTTCCCTGGCACGGCAGCAGACCTCGCGCGAGGGCATGGTCATGCGGCGCTTCGAGGAGATCAAGCCGATGCGGGAGCGCAGCTCGCTGTTCGCGCTGTCCTGGACGATCATGCACCGGATCGACCGCTCCAGCCCGCTCTACGGTCTGACGCCGCAGATGCTGATCGAGCAGCAGGCCGAGATCGTGGCCATGCTGAGCGGCGTCGACGAGACGCTGGCCGACCGCATCTATGCGCGGCATTCCTATGCCGCGGAGGAGATCGTGTGGGGCCGGCGCTTCGTGGACGTGATCTCCGTCTCGCCGGCCGGGCAGCGGGTCGTCGACCTCACCTGCTTCCACGACACCGAGCCGGTCACGCCCGGCCCATGATCCGCTTCTCCATCGCCACGATGGGGCCGTCGGTGAAGAGATATTCGCGCAGCTCCTTGTCGAAACGCGGCTCGGCGCGGCGGATCCATTCGAGGATCATCGAGGCATGCTCGATCTCCTCGTCGGCGTTGTGCAGCAGCACCGCCTTCAGCTCCTCGTCGTCCGTGTCGTCGGCGCGCTGGCGATACCAGTCGACCGCCTCCAGCTCTTCGCGCAACGAGTCGATGGCGTAGTGCAGGTGAAGGTTCTTCTTGGACAGCCGCGCGCGCGGGATATGGAGATCGCCGCCCGACAGCGGCGGCGGCTCAGGCGCCGGCGCGGCGGGCGGCGGCGCCGGCTCGGATGGCGGCAGTGCCGCCTTGAGATCGATTGCCGCAGCCGCCGCGGCCTTGCGACGGAATAGCCCGAACATCGCACACCCCACCCTTGCCCCGACAGGATGCTAACGCGGAAGCGCAAACTGGAACAATTCCAGCTTGAGGGCATGAGGTCGCATCGCTATGGTCGCGGCGCCATGGAACCATTCACCAAGCTCGAGGGCGTCGCGGCGCCGCTCAACATGATCAATGTCGACACCGACATGATCATCCCCAAGCAATTCCTGAAGACCATCAAGCGCACCGGGCTCGGCAGCGCGCTGTTCCACGAGATGCGGACGCGCCCGGACGGCAGCCAGAACCCCGACTTCATGCTCAACAAGCCAGCCTATCAGAAGGCGCAGATCCTGGTCGCGGGCGCGAATTTCGGCTGCGGCTCATCGCGCGAGCATGCGCCCTGGGCGCTGCTGGATTTCGGCATACGCTGCGTGATCGCGCCGAGCTTCGCCGACATCTTCTTCAACAACTGCTTCAAGAACGGCATCCTGCCGATCGCCCTGCCGCAGGCGGAGATCGACAAGCTGATGGACGACGCCGAGCGCGGCGCCAACGCGGTGATCTCGGTCGACCTGGAGAAGCAGGAGATCCGCGGGCCGGACGGCGGCTGCATCTCGTTCGAGGTCGATCCGTTCCGCAAGCAATGCCTGCTCAACGGCTGGGACGATATCGGCCTGACGCTGCGGCATGAGAGCGAAATCTCGGATTTCGAGACCAAGCGCAAGCGCGACACGCCCTGGGCGTAAACTCACCCTCCCGCAAGGGCTGGGTCAGCGAGGTGAGACGATGGGCGAAGCCCTGCTGCGCGAGGTCAAGGACGGGCTGTTGACGCTGACGCTCAACCGGCCCGACAAGCTCAACGCGCTGAGCTTCGAGAGCTTCCAGGCGCTGGCCGCGGCGGTGGACTACGCGGCGGCGAACACCGCGACGGTGGGCTGCGTGCTCATCAAGGGCGCGGGGCGCAGCTTCTGCGCCGGCAACGACCTCGGCGATCTCGGCGGGGTGTTCAACGACGGCGACAATTCCCGATTCCGCAGCGACACGGTCGAGCGGCTGGCCGCCTTGCCGATGCCGGTGGTGGCGCAGGTCCACGGGCACTGCATGACGGGCGGGCTGGAGCTGGCGCTCGCCGCCGACATCATCATCGCGGACGAGAGCGCACGCTTCGCCGACACGCATGGCAAATGGGACCTCGTGCCGGTGTGGGGCCTCAGCCAGCGCCTGCCGCGCCGCATCGGCCGCGCCAAGGCGCTCGAGATGTCGTTCAGCGGCCGGCTCTATTCCGGCGCGCATGCGGCGGAGATGGGCCTTGCGAACATCTGCGTGCCCGACGCCGAGCTGGACGCGGCGGTGGCGGCGTTCGTGACGGACGTGCTGGCGAACTCCTGGCGCTCGTCGCGGGCGATCAAGAAGCTGGTGGATGATACGGATGGGATGACGCTGAAGGCCGGCCTCGCGCACGAGGTCCATCGCAGCGAAGGCCGCGGGCCGGAGACGGCGGAACGATTGGCAAGGATGCGGAAGTAGCGGCGCCGTCGCCCTTCGAGGCTCCGCTGCGCGGAGCACCTCAGGGTGACGGCAATTCAAAGCTCTGCTCTCGTCATGCTGAGGTGCGAGCGAAGCGAGCCTCGAAGCACGCACGGAAAGCGACGACAATCTGATGGGAACACGCGTATGACCTACAAAATCCTTCTCACCCCCGGCGACGGGATCGGACCCGAGGTGATCGACGATACGCGGCGCGTGCTCGGCTGGTTCGAGCAGAACCGCAACATCGCCTTCGAGACCGAGGAGGCCCCGATCGGCGGCATCGCCTATGACACGCTCGGCACGTCGGAGCCGGACGAGACCGTCGCCAAGGCGAAGCGCGCCGACGCCGTGCTGTTCGGCGCGGTCGGCGGCCCCAAATGGGATTCCCTGCCCTTCGAGAAGAAGCCGGAGCGCGGGCTGCTGCGGATGCGCAAGGATCTCGGCCTGTTCGCCAATCTGCGGCCGGCGATCTGTTTCGACGCGCTGAAGGATGCCTCGAGCCTGAAGCCCGAGCTGGTGGCCGGGCTCGACATCCTGATCGTGCGCGAGCTGACGGGCGGGGTGTATTTCGGCGAGCCCAAGGAGATCACCACCCTGGCCGACGGCCAGCAGCGCGCGGTCGACACGCAGGTCTACACCACCAGCGAGATCGAGCGCATCGCGCGGGTGGCGTTCGAGCTGGCGCGGCTGCGCGGCAATCGCGTTCTCTCGGCCGAAAAGAACAACGTCATGGTCTCGGGCGTCTTGTGGAAGCAGGTCGTGCAGGCGGTGCACGACAGGGAATATCCCGACGTCGCGCTGACGCACATGCTTGCCGACGCGCTTGCCATGCAGCTGGTGCGCGGCCCCAAGCAGTTCGACGTGATCGTGACCGACAATCTGTTCGGCGACATCCTGTCGGACGAGGCGGCGCAGCTCACCGGCTCGCTCGGCATGCTGCCCAGCGCCTCGCTGGGGGCTAAGGGCGCGGACGGGCGGCAGCACGCGCTCTATGAGCCGATCCACGGCTCGGCGCCGGACATCGCTGGCAAGGGTGTCGCCAATCCCATCGCGTGCATCCTGTCGTTCGCGATGTGCCTGCGCTATTCTCTGGGGCGCGGCGAGGACGCGGCGCTGCTGGAGAAGGCGGTGGAGCGCACGCTGGCGGAGGGTTATCGGACGCCGGACATCATGCAGACGGGGATGAACAAGGTGGGGACGAGCGAGATGACCGGCGCGATCTTGAAGGCGCTGGACAAGCTGGCCGGTTAAGAGGCCGCGATATGCGCCAGAGCTGGTGGTATCGAGCAAGGCAATACGTGAAGATCGCGTCGTACGGCGCCTTCGCGATGACCGGCGGCGTGCTGTTTGTCGTCCTGATCGGCGGTGCCATAAAAGGCCATATCGAGATCCATCCGCTTGGCCTGCTGGAGGCGCTCGCCCTCATCCTGGCGATCTGCCTTTTGATGCCCATCGCCCTTTGGGGGATGGTGCAGATATTTTCCAGGACGTTCGGATCCAAGAGGAGGCGCTAAAGCCAGCGCAGCGTGGGCGGCAGCAAATCCTGCGGCGCGTATTCGAGATGGATCACGCGACGGTGTTTCGGCGCCTTCGCGGGCGACGACGCGTGCAGCAGGAGTGGCCTGAAGGCGAGTGCCGAGCCCGCTGGCGCGAGACAGACGGCTTCCGGGATTTCCGCGCGCAGGGATGCAATCCGGTCGGCCTTGATCCGTCCCATCTTGTGCGTTCCAGGCAAGACGCGGAGCGGGCCGTTCTCCGCGCCGCAATCGTCCAGATGAATGCGCAGCGTCACCATGCGGTCGAGGATATCGGACGGCGGCTGCACGTGATGGAGACCCGCCTTGACGGACCAATTGCTCCAGCCGGCAATCTCGTGGCGCTCCGCGACGGCGAGCGCCCGGTCCTGGTGCCAGGCGACGGGCCAATTGGCGCCGGGCGTCTTGTCGAAGAAGATGCCGCGCACCGGTCGCGCATCGGGGCCGATGAACGATGCCGCGAGGCCGAACACGCCGGCGCTTCGCGCCAGCGCTGCGATCTTCGGCTCGTCCAGGATGTTGCGCGCGCCGTAGACGTCTTCGCCGCGCATGGAGCGCGCGAAGCCTGAGGTTTCGATAATTGCGATGAGCGACGCGATGGACGCAGCGTCGACGACGTTCGGGATGATCGCGAAACCGTCGCGCTCCAGGCTCACGGCTCGATCACGACCTTGCCGATCACGCTGCGGTCCTCCAGCGTGCGCATCGCGTCCACCGCCTGCGCCAGCGGGAAGCGCGCGTGGATGTGCGGGTGGATTTTCTTTTCGGCCAGCAGCTTGGTGATCGCGAACATGTTCTGGCGGCCTTTCTCGGGAAATTTGCGGCCGTATTCGCCGGCGCGGACGCCGAGGATGGAGTAGCCCTTGATCAGCGGCATGTTCACAGAGATCGATGGGATGCGGCCGCTGGTGAAGCCGATAATGGTTATGCGTCCGTCGAAGGCGATGCAGCGCGTCGACTCGTCGAACACGTCGCCGCCGACGGGGTCGTAGACCACGTTGGCGCCTTCGCCGCCGGTGATCTCCTTCACCGCCTCGCGGAAGCCGCTCGATTCGAGCACGTGGTCGGCGCCGTAGGTCTTGAGGAAGTCGCGCTTGGCTTGCGTCGAGGCGGTGGCGATCACCTTGGCGCCCAGATGACGGCCGAGATCGACCGCGGCGAGACCGACGCCGCCGGCGGCGCCGTGCACCAGGAGCCACTCGCCCGCTTCCAGCCGGGCGCGGCGGACCAGCGCGACATAGGCGGTGAGATAGGCGACGGTGAAGCTCGCGGCTTCGGCATAGCCGATGCCTTGCGGGATCGTGCGCAGGCTCGCGGCGGCGACCTGCATCTCTTCGGCATAGCCGCCGAGCCCACCGCAGATCACGCGGTCGCCGACCTTGACGGTCGTCACGGCCTCACCGACCGCGATCACGTCGCCCGCCGCCTCGCTGCCGGGCGTGAAAGGCAGCGGCGGCTTGTGCTGGTACTTGCCCTGCACTGTCAGGATGTCGGGGAAGTTCACGGCGGCGGCACGGATGCGGATGCGCGCCTGGTCCGGCCGCAGCGGCGGCAGATCGACGTCTTCGAGCCGCAGCGTGCCGATATCGTCCGCGATGGCGCGGCAGACGATAGCCTTCATCGGGGTGTTCTCACGCCAGGCCCGTCTTGGCGTCGGGATGGCCGGCGTCGGGCAAGGTGCGGATGCCGCCGAGGAACAGCGCGGTCGCGAAATTCGCCGCGGCGGCGGGATCGCGATGCTCGCGCTGGACCATGCGTTCGGCGACCTCGAAGGCGACGCCGACGATGGCGGCCATCAGGTAGTCGGCGTCGATCGGCGGGAACAGGCCGTCCTGGATCGCCTTCTCGATATCCTCGCGCAGCTCCTCGAAGCCGGCGACGACCTCGGGCGTGTCGACGCGGAAACGGGTGGTGTCGGCGGTGTGGCGGATGGTGCGGAAATTGATGTGATCCTCGGCCACGAACTGCATGAAGGTCAGGAAGGTGCCGGAGATGAACTCCTCGACCGACTTGGCCATCTTGCGCTGATCGCGCAGGCGCGGGCGGATCGCCAGGGCCACGTCGTCCTGGATCGCCTGGTACACCTCTTCCTTGGACTTGAAGTAGTTGTAGAAGGTTCCCGAAGCGAGCGGGGTGGCGCGGATGATGTCGCGCACCGTGGTGGCGCCGAAGCCGAGTTCGCCGAAAACCTGGCGGGCCGCTTCAAGGATCAGCTCCCGGTTCTGGGCCTTGGTCTGCTCGCGCTTGCCGAGGGGCTCGGCGCGGGTGGGCTTGGCCAATGACGATTCCATGACGCTCTCAGGTGAAGTGACCAGCGGATTCTAGCGATCCGTGACTGAGCGTCAATTTTCCCTGGTGCCCAGATCCACTATATGTAGTGGTTCCAATGGCCGGCAAACACATCGTATTGTTTTCGTCTTGCGCGAATCCGCACATTGTATGCCCCCACCGGGAATTTCCGGCGTTCGAACCTCCGAAAGTCGGAGGAAAATACAACGACCGCAGCGACGGCTTGGAGCGGCGGCAGGCAGCAGATGGTGACTGGCATATTGGTTTGCAAGTGTCGAGTTTGACAGGGATGAAGGCGCGTTCTCCCTTAATGGGATGAGCGATGGTGTGGATGACAAGGTGGCGGTCTTGGCGACCGCGATGGGCGGGACGGCGTTCCTCAACGCGCTGGGGGCGGTCATCGTCTCCGCCACGGTGGGCAGGAATCTGATGCGTCTGCCTTATGCGCCGCATCTGGTCGGCAATCCCGACAGCGGCGTGGTGCATGGCGGCGCGGTGACGGCGATGCTCGACCAAGCCTGCGGCATGGCGGTAGGTTCCGCACTGGGCCTGGAGCGACCGGCCGGCGGCCTGCGCAGCATCGCGACGCTCGATCTGCGGATCGACTACATGAAAGCGGCGAAGCCCGGCGCCGACATCTTCGTCACGGGCGAATGCGTGAAGATCACGCGCCAGATCGCCTTCGCGCGCGGCCGCGCCTACCAGGACAGCGAGGAGGATCCGATCGCCGCGGCGACCGGCACCTTCATCATCACCGATATCAAGCCGGGGAGCTGAGCATGGAGTTACTGGAGCGCGCGGCGCAGGCCGGCACGGCCCCCGACATCGGCGCGCTGGTCGCCGCGGTGCCCTATTGCGCCTTTCTCGGCGTGACAGCACGGCTCGTGGACGGGCGCATCGTGCTCGAGATGCCGTTCGCGCAGAAGCTGGTCGGCAATCCGGTGCTGCCGGCGATCCATGGCGGGGTGATCGGCTCGCTGCTGGAGACCGCAGCGATCGTGCAGGCGGTCCGGGACACCAGGAGCGCCGCGATCCCCAAGCCGGTGGACATCACGATCGACTATCTGCGCACGGGACGATCGGTGACGAGTTTCGCAACCGCAAGCCTGGCGCGGCAGGGACGGCGGGTCGTCAATGTGCATGCCTGGATGTGGCAGGAGGACGAGGCCAAGCCGATCGCCGCGCTGCGCGGGCATTTCCTGCTGAAGGGGTGACGTTTTCCTCCCTGCGGTTAGGGGGACACGACGTCAATTCCACCGGCCGCCGATGTTCACGCTCACGCGGCCGGCGCCCAGCAGCGCGACTGCGAGGCCGCCGAGCAGGTAGAAGGTCTCCAGCTCCAGCGCATAGCCGCCCATCGGATTCAGCTTGCCGAGGCTCGCCACGCCCGCAAGCGCGATCGCCGCGATCATGTTCGCCACGATGAGCAGGCCGCCGATGCGCGAGAACAGGCCGAGGATCACGAGGATCGGACCGGCGATCTCGCCGAGATAGACGCCGTAGGCGAGCAGGTCTGGCAGATGCGCGGCAACGACCAGCGCCTTGATCGGCGCGATGCCGGTGAGCAGCTTGTGAACGCCGTGCAGCAGAAGCAAGCCGCCGACGCCAAGACGAACGACGAGTTTTCCGAAATCTTCCTGCATGTTTTCCCCCCATGCGTGTGGAGGGACTATACGCCTTCCGGCGCCAGGACTGCAGGGTCTGCCGTATAAAGCGGCATCTCGGGCGCGGCGGGGAATTCGAGCGCCGGATAGCGGCGGATTTTCGGCCGTGGGCTGCGGAATTGGCGGGCGCTCACGGTTAACGGCTTGCGCTTGCGCGCCGGAAGCACTGCGGCGCGCGGGACACGCGGCGCGGAAAAATTGCGTGAGGGCATGACGGGTGCGGGTGCCGCGAGCGCGACCGGCGCCTCCTTCGGCGGCGCATGCGCCGGCGCGGCGCGGTGGTCATGCCAGATCGCAAGCAGGCTGGTGCGCACGCCTTCCACCGCCATGACCAGGAAAAACACCGCGCCCGCCGCGATCATGATCGCCACAAAAGGCGACTGACGCCCCACGACGCCCAGCGCGAGATGCCACACGTCCACCCAACCGGCCTCATGCATCGGCCAATACCCCAACTCACCCCTGCCCGTATTGTGCATGAAAAAAGCCGGGCCGCCATGCGGCGGCGGCGCAGCGCGCGGCTTTGTCTGCGCGATGGTTGATGCCTAGCGCGCGTGCAGAGCGAACGGAAATTGGGCGCTACGCGTCCTTGCCGACCGCGTCCGCCACGCGCGCAAAGCCGTCGCGGGCGAGGCAGGCGAGCAGGTCGCGCTTGATGCGCGCGACGAGGCCGGGGCCTTCATAGGCGAGCGCGGAATAGAGCTGCACAAGGCTCGCGCCGGCCCGGATCTTGGCGTAGGCGTCGGCGCCGTTCGCGATCCCGCCGACCCCCACCAGGGTGAGACGCGGCGAGACGCGGCGGCGCATCTCGCGCAGGATGCGCGTCGACGGCGCGAGCAGCGGTGCGCCGGAGAGCCCGCCCTGCTCTTTCGCCTGCGCGCTCTTCAGCGACGGCGGACGCGCGATCGTGGTGTTGGAGACGATCAGGCCGTCGATATGCGCCTCGCGCAGGACGTCGGCGATGTCGTCGAGCGCAGCCTCGTCGAGGTCCGGCGCGATCTTGAGGAGCAGCGGCGCGCGCAGCGACAGTCGCGTGCGGTCGCCGGTGAGATGGCCCAGCAGGCGCTCAAGCTCGTCGCGGCTCTGCAGTCCGCGCAGGCCCGGGGTGTTGGGCGAGGAGACGTTGATCGCGACATAGTCGGCCCACGGCCCGAGCCGCGCGAAGGCGGTGCGGTAGTCGCCGATCCGGTCCGCGGTCTCCTTGTTGGCGCCGATATTGATGCCGACGATGCCGCCTTTCGGCCGGGCGCCCAGACGCTCCGCCGCGCTCTCCATGCCGCCATTGTTGAAGCCCATCCGGTTGATCACCGCGCGATCCTCCGTCAGACGGAAAAGCCGCGGCCGCGGATTGCCAGCCTGCGGCCGCGGCGTGACGGTGCCGCATTCGACGAAGCCGAAGCCCAGCCGCAGCATCGCGACGGGAATCCGTGCATCCTTGTCGAAACCGGCTGCCAGACCGACCGGGTTGGGGAAATGAAGTCCAAAGGCCTCGACGGCGAGGCGCGGGTCGTCGGCCGCCGGGGCGGCCAGCAGCGGTGTGAAGGTCTTCGCCAGGGACATCGTCGCGCGATGCGCGGTTTCTGCCGGAAGAAGCCGCAGGATTTGTGTGGCAAAGTCCAAAATCATGCTTTGACCCCCTAGACCATACGGCAGTTAGAGTGGTAATTCCTACACTTACCTTATTTCTAGGAACAATTACCCTGATAACCGGACCAGCTTCTCACGGATAATCGGATGCTGACCCATACACAAATCTGGCATGCCATCGACGCCCTGGCGGCGCGGCACGGGCTTTCCGCGTCCGGCCTCGCCAAGCTCGCCGGGCTCGACCCGACGACTTTTAACAAAAGCAAGCGCGGCGGCGCCAATGGAAAGCTGCGCTGGCCTTCGACCGAGAGCGTGTCGAAGGTGCTGGCGGCGACCGGCGCGACGCTCGACGAATTCGTCGCGCTGATCGGAACTTCGCGGCGCAGCTTCAGCCGCAGCGTGCCGCTGATCGGCCTGGCGCAGGCGGGTTCCCAAGGCTTCTTCGACGATGCGGGCTTTCCGGTCGGCGCAGGCTGGGACGAAATCCCGTTCCCCGAAGTCGCCGACGAGCACGCCTATGCGCTGGAGATCACCGGCGAGTCGATGATGCCGGTCTACCGCGACGGCGACCGCGTGCTGGTCTCGCCGGCGGCGCAGGTGCGGCGCGGCGACCGCGTCGTGGTGCGCACCCATGGCGGCGAGGTGATGGCCAAGCAGCTCGCGCGGCAGACCGCGCAGCGCATCGAGCTGAAGTCGTTCAATCCCGCCTTCGAGGACCGCAGCTTCGCGCTGTCGGAGATCGCCTTCATGCACCGGATCATCTGGGCGAGCCAGTGACAACGCGTTTTTCTCCCCCGTGTTCACGGGGGAGGTGGCGCGCCGCGCAGCGGCGTGACGGAGGGGCCGGTACCGACCGTGCAACCGCCCCCTCCACCAAATCGCTTTGCGATTTGGTCCCCCTCCCCTAACAACGGGGGGAGGAAAGTCAGGGATACCCCTGATACTTCCGCACCCTGGCATTGAAGCCGTCGACGTCGTTCTTGTTCATCAGGATCAGGAGTTCGGCGGCGCGGGTCTTGGCCACGCCTTCATAGGCGCTGGCCGGTTTTTCCTTCGCGATGCGCGCGAAGGCATCCCTGATCTCGTGGCCGAAACGGTCGGCATCGTAGCCGGAGAGCGACAGCGCATATTGATAGCGGATCGCGAGATTGTCGGGCGCGGCCTTGAACGCGGCGGCGAAGGCGGCGAGCCCCTTGTCGACCGTCGCGCCATAGAGCCAGCTTGCGAGATAATCGCCGCCGGTGCGCACGATCTCCACATTCCAACCGCCCGTCGCACCGAGCGCCCATGGGTTCTTCGGCTCGAGGCCGAGCGCGGTGTCGAGCTCGCGTTTCGCCTGTCCCGGATAGTTGTGGGCCCGTGCCCAGACCGGGCCGACGACCCGCGCCTCATAGCCCATCGCGACGGCGAGATAGACATGCGCGTCGACAAGATGCGGATCGGCGGCGGTGGCCTTGCGCGCCAGGGCCTCGGCATGGCGCAGGCAATCGAGACAGGGTGCGGGGCGGGTCGTCGCATCGGCCAGCGCGGCGCGAGCGGCGGCAAGATAGCCTTGCGCGGTATTGGCGGCGACGCCAGCCTTCATCGCGTCGGCATAGCGGCCGGCGGCGTAGAGGTCGTAGGGGGTGGGCGCGGGGGCGGCGGTGGCGAGTGTGGCGCACAGCGCGGCGATCGCTATGACGAAAAAGCTCTTTGTCATCCCCGGCCGAACGCCGCGAGAGCGGCGCGAGGAGAAGGGTATCCAGGTCTGAAGGACCACCCTGGCATTTCCGACCTGGGTCCCCTTCCCTCGCGCCGCGCGCAAGCGCGCGACGCTCGCCGGGGATGACAATTGGGGTTGCATCACGCCGCTTTCACGAACTCGCCATCGAGCGCGCGGCGGATCAGGGCGGCGGTCTCGGCGCAGCCGAACAGCGCCGCGAAGGAACCGAAGCGCGGCCCGGCGCTCTGGCCGAACAGCACTTCGTAGAGCGCCTTGAACCAATCGCGCAGGGGCTCGAACTGATGCGCCTTGCCGACGGCGTAGACCTCGTCCTGCACCTTGGCGCCGTCGCGCTCGCCGGCCATCGCCTCGAAGCGCGTCGCGAGATCCTCCATCGCGGCACGCTCCTTGTCGGTCGCAGCGCGGTATTGCTTGGTCGGCTTGACGAAATCCTCGTAGTAGCGGATCGCGAAATCGGCGAGCCTGGCGAGGCCGGGGTTCGCTTCCGGCGAGGCATGCGGCGCGTAAGCACGGATGAAGCCCCATAGCACGTCGCGATTGTGCGCGTTCGACGCCGTCACCAGCGTGAGCAAAAGTGCGAAGCTGACGGGATAACGCTCGTTCGGCGGATTGCCGTCATGGATGTGCCAGACGGGGTTCTCCAGACGCTCGGCCTCGCTGGTCTCGTTCGAATGATATTTCTCGAGCAAGTCGATGTAATCGTCGACCGCCTTGGGGATCACGTCGAAATAGAGTCGCTTGGCGACGCGCGGCTTCTGGAACATGTAGAGCGACAGGCTCTCGCGCGGCGCATAGGTCAGCCATTCGTCGATGGTCAGGCCGTTGCCCTTGGACTTCGAGATCTTCTGGCCGGTCTCGTCGAGGAAGAGCTCGTAGACGAAATGCTCGGGCGGCCGGCCGCCGGCGATGGTGCAGATCTGGTCGTAGAGCGGTTGCGACGGCAGGTGATCCTTGCCGTACATCTCGTAGTCGATGCCGAAGGCGGCCCAGCGCATGCCGAAGTCCGGCTTCCATTGCAGCTTGCAATGGCCGCCGGTGACCGGGACGGTCTCTTCGCTGCCGTCCTCCTCGATATAGGTGATCGTGCCTTTCGCCGCGTCGTGCGCGACGACCTTGGCGAGCAGCACCTTGCCGGAGCGCGGGCTGACGGGAAGGAACGGCGAATAGGTCTGCTGGCGTTCTTCGCCCAGCGTCGGCAGCATCACTTCCATGACGCGGTCGTACTTCGCCAGCACGCGCAGCAGCGCGGCGTCGAACACGCCCGCCTTGTACATCTCGGTCGAGCTGCGGAATTCGTAGTCGAAATCGAAGGTGTCGAGGAAGGCGCGCAGCCGCGCGTTCATGTTCGCGCCATAGCTCTCATGCGTGCCGAACGGATCGGGGATCGACGTCAGCGGCTTGCCGAGATTCGCCGCGAGCATCTCCGGATGCGGCAGGTTGTCGGGGACCTTGCGCAGGCCGTCCATGTCATCGGAAATCGCAATTAATCGCGACTTAATCGGCGACAGGGTTTTGAGCGCATTGCGCACCCAGGTGGTGCGCGCGACCTCGCCGAATGTCCCGATATGGGGCAGGCCGGACGGACCGTAACCGGTTTCGAACAGCACCTCCGTTACGTTTTCTCCAGCTTTTTCGCGCTTTTCAATGCGGGCGACGAGCTTGCGCGCTTCCTCGAACGGCCAGGCGCGCGCCGCGCGGCCGAGTTCCGGTTGGTAAAGCAGGGACGTGCCGGAAGGCATTGAAAAGGCTCACGCTTAATCGTTGGGAAAGGGCGCCGAAGCTAGGCTGAGGCCGGGAAGGCGTCAATGACCGGAACCGAGGAGTCCGGGCGCAGCAGGAATGCGGTCTTCGCAGGCCGCATCGATATCCTGTTCGCGCTCGGCCGACATTATCTGTCGCTGCCATTCGCAGCGCTCTGCATTCCGGCGACGCTGTTCGCGGGGCGTGAACCCGGCTGGCTGCCACTGATGCCGCTGGTGCTGCAGATCGCGGTGGTGATCGCGGCCGAGCAGCTCACCACCGCCTATAAGAAGCGCGACCGCGGCGACGACCCGAAATTCTGGGCCTGGCGTTATGCCTTCGTGTCGGCGATCGCCGGCGCGACCTGGGGCGTGGGCGTGCTGTTCTGGTTCGTCCCGAACTCGTTCCCGGCGCAAGCCTATCTCTCGCTCGCCTTCCTCGGCATGACGGCGACGGAGTTCATCGCGCGCTCGGCCTATCGCCCCGCCTATCTGATGCATGCGATCTTCTCGCTGGGACCGCTGGTCGCGGTGCTGCTGCTGGCGGGCGGGCTCTATCAGATCCTGACCGCGGTGCTGGTGACGCTGTTCGGTGGCGTGCTGTTCACCTATTGCAACGGCATGGCGCGGCTGCTGGATGAGAGCATTTTCCTGCGGCTGGAGAATGTCGGCCTGGTGGCGACGCTGTCGCGCGAGAAGAAGGTGGCGGAGGCGGCGCGCGACGCGGCGCAGGCCAGCGGCCGCGTGAAGTCGTCCTTCCTGGCGAATATCAGCCACGAGCTGCGCACGCCGCTGAACGCGCTGCTCGGCATGGCGCAGCTGCTCGACCGCGCCGAGCTCGAGCGGCCGCATCGCGACCATGTGAAGGTGATGCTGGAGGCCGGCAAGGCCCTGCAGATGCTGCTGGACGACGTCATCGCGCTGGCGCGCGACGACAACGAGGAACAGACCGACGTGGCCAGCGACGCGGCCCAGGCGGCACGCGCCGTCGCGCGGCTGCTGCAGCCGCGGGCATGGGAGAAGCGGCTGCGCCTGACGGTGACCGTGTCGGGCAGCCTGCCGCATGTCGCGATCGACGGACGGCGGCTGCGTCAGGCGCTGCTCAAGCTGGTCGACAATGCGCTCAAATTCACCGAGCGCGGCGGCGTGGAGATCCGTGCCGAGGCCGACGGACAACGCGTGCGCTTCGCGGTGATCGACACCGGCCAGGGCATTCCGCGCGAGGTGGGCCCGTCGCTGTTCAAGCCGTTCTCGCCCGGCGACGCCTCCTATGCACGGCGCCAGCAGGGGATGGGGCTGGGGCTTGCCGTGGTCAAGCGGATCGTGGACGCGGCACAGGGCGAGATCGGGTTCGAGAGCGCGCCGGGCGAAGGCTCGACCTTCTGGTTCACCATCCCGCTCACCGGCGCGACCGAGTTCGGGCGGAACGAGGCGCCGTCCGGGGAGGCGGCTGTGCCGCCATCCAAGCGCAGCTATCTGCTGTTCACCCACGATCCGAAGAACGACGCGCAGATCGCGCATTACCTGGAGCCGTTCGGCAACCAGATCCACAACGCGGCAAATCTCGCCGATGCCGTCGCGCAGTCGGGCCGCGGCAGCTATGACGCCATCATCGTGAGCGCCCGCGACGCGGACAACTGGGCGGCGGCGCCGGGCGTCACCGCGCCGGTGCTGGCGCTGCTGGGACGCGGCGAGCGCGCCCCGGTCACCGCCAGCGAGGTGCTGCGCTGGCCGGCCACGGCACAGGACCTGTTCGCGGTGCTGGCGACGCTGCAGGAGCGCGCCGAGGGCAATGCCCATCCGGCAGCCGAGCCGCAGCCCGAGACGCTGGCACCGATCGACGCGGACGCCTTCGCGGCGCTGGAGAAATCGGTCGGGCTGAAATCGCTGCTGGGGATCCTGCAGTCCTACATCGAGAATGCGGAGCTCCTGTGCAGCGGCCTCAACGAGGCCTGCCAGGGCGAGAAGTGGGACGAGGCGCAGCGCCTGGCGCAGGACATCGCCGGCGCGGCCGGCGGGCTCGGCCTGATCGCGGTGACCGCGGCGGCGCGCGGCTTCACCCAGAAGACCCGCAATGGCGAGAACCGCCACGAGCTGTGCAACGCGGCACAGATGGTGGTCGGCGAGCAGCAGCGCGCGCGGCAGGCGCTGAGCAATCTGTATCCGGACCTGGTGGCTTAGGGCTTCGGCCGTTCGGGCGGCCTGCGCTCCGCGCGCGTGACGATCCAAGACGTGACGGCGGCAGCGATCAGCAAGGGCGGGCTGACGACATAGACCATGATTTCCAATGGCGTCACGGCTGTTCTCCGTAAGGCGTAAGGTATATCGAGAAGGCTTGCAGGGCCAGACCGAAGACAGCCCCCACACCCTGTATCGCGGTGAACCTCGGAAGACCGGACAGGAGCGGCTGTATGACCGCAAAGCCCAGCACGGCATAGCCGTGCGTCGTCAGAATTGACGCGAAAAGCTTGACGCGTGCCCGCCGCGCCGCGCCGCAGTCCGTGTGATCGCCATGCCTGCACAATGCCTGCACAATGATAAAGCTGTTGCTTCGAACCGTGAACGTCAGGCAGGCGCTCCGCCACCTTTAAGTTGCAAAGGACTCTTGAGGGATGGGCGGTTTGTAATTGATTTTCGAGGCACTTAAGCCCCTTCACAGTTTTTCGGCGACGAAATGCGATTGCAGATAAACTGCAGCGCATGTCCTCCGCTCCGATTCCCGCGCGCTCCTGGCGCCATCTGCCTGCGCTGGTTCCGGCGCCGGGCGGCGCCGTGGTGTGCGACGGCGATGGGGCGTGCAGGCGCGTCGCGCTCGACGAGGCGCGGCGGCTGTTCCGCGCGGGAAATGTGTTCGTCGCCCATACCGCGTTCGTCTCGGGCCGGCTGAAGACGCCGCCGGCCGCGGCGCTGTTCGATCTGCTCGAACTGTTCGCGTTCGTGAAGCCGGGCAGTCCGTGCATTCCCAGCGCGCTCGGACTGGCAAGGGCCCTGGGGCTCGGGCTGCCCCATTCTCCCGAAGAGCACGCGGCGACGCTGCGCGAGGCGGCGGTCTCGCTGATCGACCTGCTGCAGCATGCGCCGGAAGCGGCGCGCGCGCCGATGCGGGCGCTGGCGGGCACGTTGCAGCGCGCCGGCTGGCGCTGGGCGGAGCCGATCCTCGACGTGCTGGGCCGCAGCGACGACAAGGCCTCGCCGATCTCGGGCATGGAGACCTGGCGCGGCTTGCCGGAATGGGAGGACAGCCAGGTGCCGGACAAACCAGGCTCGCTGCCGGTGTCGGCGGAGGAGGCGCGGGCGCGGCTGCATCAGCTCGTCCATCGCATGGGCGAAATGCGGCCCGAACAGGCCGAATACAGCGACGCCGCGTCCTATGCGTTCAGCGCGCGCGAGACGGCGGGCGCGCCGCGGGTCGCGCTGGTGGAGGCCGGCACCGGCGTCGGCAAGACGCTCGGCTATCTGGCGCCCGCCAGCCTGTGGGCGGAGAAGAACGGCCCGGGACTCTGGATCTCGACCTATACCCGCAACCTGCAGCGCCAGATCGTGCAGGAGATCGGCCATCTCTATCCCGATCCGGCGGAACGCGCCGAGAAGGCGGTGGTGCGCAAGGGGCGCGAGAACTACCTCTGCCTGCTGAATTTCGAGGAAGCGGCGAAACGCCAGGCGCTGGCCCCCGGGCAGCGCACCGTGGCGGTCGGATTGATCTCGCGCTGGGTCGGGGTGACGCCGGACGGCGACGTCTCGGGCTTCGGCTTTCCCGCCTTCCTCGGAAGCTCGATGCCGCTGGGCGAGATCACCGACCGGCGCGGCGAATGCGTCTATGCCGCCTGCCCGCATTACCGCACCTGCTTCATCGAGCGCGCGATAAGGCGGGCGCGGCATGCCCCCATCGTGGTGGCGAACCATGCGCTGGTGATCGCGCAGGCCTCGCAGGACTGGCTCGGCGTCGACGAGACGACGGACGCGCCGCCGGAGCGCCGCGTGCGCTATGTCTTCGACGAAGGCCACCACCTGTTCGACGCGGCGGACAGCGGCTTCGCGCCGCTGGTCTCCGGCGCCGAGATGCAGGACCTGCGGCGCTGGATCCGCGGCCCGGAAGGCCGGGCGCGTTCGCGGATGCGGGGCTTGCAGGAGCGCCTGCGCGATCTCACCCAGGACGACCGCGAGGCGGAAGACGCGCTGGGCGCCTGCATCAACGCGTCGGGCGTGCTGAGCGCCGAGGGCTGGATGTCGCGGCTGCATGGCGGCGGGGCGCGCGGGCCGGCGGAGGTCTTCCTCGCAGCCGCCTATCAGCATGTGCGCGCCCGCAGCGCGGATGCCGACAGCTTCTATACGCTGGAGGCCGATACGCAGCCGCTGGGCGATGACCTGCTGGCGGCGGCGCGGGAGCTGTCGCGCGGGCTCAAGCGTCTGGCGGCACCGCTGATCCGGCTGGCCGCGCTGCTGCGCAAGCAGATGGACGCCAAGAGCGAGGAGCTGGAAAGCTTCTCCCGGGCGCGGATCGAGGCGGCGGCGCGGGGCCTGGTGTGGCGCGGCAAATATGTCGTGCCGAACTGGATCGCGATGCTCGACGCGCTGGAGGGCACGCGCGAGGAGGAGTTCGTCGACTGGTTCGAGATCGCGCGCGAGGATGGGCGCGACGTCGATGTCGGGCTCGAGCGGCACTGGGTCGATCCCACGATCCCGCTGGCGCGCGCCGTGCTGGGGCCGGCGCATGGCGCGCTGATCACCTCCGCCACGCTGCGCGACAGCGGCGAAGGCGTCGACGACTGGCAGAGCGCGGAGGTCCGCACCGGCGCGGGCCATCTGCCCGAGCCGGCACGGCGCGCGAGCTTCGGCTCGCCGTTCAAATATGCCGACCAGGCGCGCATCTTCATCGTGAAGGATGTGAACCGGCGCGACATGGACCAGGTGGCGGCGGCGTTCCGCGAGCTGTTCCTGGCAAGCGGCGGCGGCGGGTTGGGCCTGTTCACCGCGGTGCGCACCTTGCGCGCGGTGGAGCAGCGGATCGCGGCACCGCTCGCCGATGCGGGCGTCACGCTCTATGCGCAGCATGTCGACAAGCTCGACACCGGCGCGCTGGTCGACCTGTTCCGGGCCGAGGAGAATGCCTGCCTGCTCGGCACCGATGCGTTGCGCGACGGCGTCGACGTGCCGGGGCGCTCGCTGCGCCTCGCGGTGTTCGACAAGGTGCCGTGGCCCAAGCCGACGATCCTGCACAAGGCGCGGCGGGCCCGCTTCGGCAAGGGCTATGACGATCTGCTGACGCGCTTCCGGCTGAAGCAGGCGTTCGGGCGGCTGATCCGCGGCGAAGGCGACAAGGGCTGCTTCGTGATCCTGGAGCCCGCGACGCCGTCGCGGCTGCTCAGCGCCTTCCCGCCCGAGGCGCCCGTCAAGCGCTCAGGCCTCGCCGAGACGATCGCGGACATTCGCGTGTTCCTCGCGCAGGACGCCCGATGAGGCCCGTCCGGCCGCGCCTCAGTCGCCGGGCGGCGGCTTATACGTCCCATGCTCCTTCGCGATCGGGATCAGCGTGGGATAGAACTGCACGAAGGTCGTGTCCACGGCGCCGTTTTTCTCGTGGCACTCCGCGCATAGCGAGGGGTCGGTGACCAACTTTCCCGTCTTGTCGTCGGGGCCGAAAAGATAGAAAGCCCACCCGTACCTGTTCTTGTCGTGCGCGGTGTCCTTCACATGCGCCGTGTAGCCCTGGACGCCGGTCTGCACGAAACCCTTGAGGTTGATCGAGACGTTGGTCTCGCCGGCGCGCCGTTCCATGAAGAGCACGGTCTTGTCCGGCCAGGTCCCGGTGTTCGCGAAATAGCGATAGCCCGACGGCGGCGCGAAGACGTTCTCGAAGAGATGCGCGCTCGTCTTCGGCAGATTCTTCTCGCCCGCATAGGTCATGTCGAGCCCGGCGCTCAGGAACACCCATTCCCGATAGCCGGCCGGAAAGACGAGATTGCCGTTCGCATCGTAATGCGGGGCGTCGGGATCGTCGGCCGGCGCCGAGGGGCCGGCGGCGCCCAAAAGCACGGCCGCACCGGCCAAGCCCAAGACCAGACAAATACCAGCCCGCACCCTCATGGAAGCCCCCGCAATTGAAGTCCGTCTACACTACATGATTACTTCGATTTTGTCCTGTATTATTGTATTCGACAATATTCAGGACACCACGAAAAAATGCGCGGCCCGTGCCGTGCCGGACCGAGCGGAATCGCTGCACAGGCCCATCGGCCGGAACCCGTTTTTCCGCGTGCCCCGCCCGCCGCGCGGCCTTATAAGTCTCGCATGCCCGCCCAGGACGACACCCTTTTCGGCGACGCCGAAGCCGATTCCTATGGCCGCTATTCGACCGGCATCCTGCCCAGCCATGTGCTCAAGCGGCTGATCCGGTCGCGCCACGAACTCATCGCGAGCGAAGACATCGAAGAGGCGCAGATCCAGCCGGCCAGCATCGACCTGCGGCTGGGATCGGTCGCGTGGCGTGTGCGGGCGAGCTTCCTGCCGGGGCCGAACGCCAAGGTGCAGGACAAGCTGCCCTCCGTCTTCATGCACGAGATCGACCTGACCCAGGGCGCGGTGCTGGAGACGGGCTGCGTCTATATCGTGCCGCTGCTGGAAGCCGCCGATTTCTCCGCCCGGGTGTCGGGCACGGCCAACCCCAAGAGCTCGACCGGGCGGATCGACGTCTTCACCCGGCTGATCACCGACTATGCGCCGATGTTCGACCGGGTCGAGCCCGGCTATCGCGGGCCGCTGTTCGCCGAGATCAGCCCGCGGACCTTCCCGGTGCTGGTGCGCAAGGGCTCCAAGCTCAACCAGCTGCGCATCCGGCGCGGCACGCCGCAATTCACCGACACGCAGCTGCGGCGGCTGCACGCCGAAAGCCCCCTGGTGAGCGGCACGGCCGATATCGACAACGGGCTCGGCTTTTCCATCGACCTCAAAGGCGTCGGCGGGCAGCGCATCGGCTGGCGCGCCAAGCGGCACACCGGGGTGATCGACGTCGACAAGCGGGACGCGCTCGACCCGCACGCCTTCTGGGATTCGATCGAGGCGAACGCAGCCGGCACGCTGGTGCTCGATCCCGACGAGTTCTATATCCTGGTCAGCCGCGAGGAGATCGCGATCCCGCCGGACCATGCCGCGGAGATGGTTCCCATCGACCCCCTGGTCGGCGAGTTCCGCGTTCACTATGCCGGCTTCTTCGATCCCGGCTTCGGCTTCGAGCCCGGCCGGCCGCCCTCGGCGCGCGGCGTGCTGGAGGTGCGCTCGCGCGAAGTGCCCTTTATCCTGGAACACGGACAGGTCATCGGCCGACTGATGTTCGAGCGGCTGACCGATCCGCCGCCGGAGATGTACGGCCAAGGCATCGGCTCCAACTATCAGCGCCAGGGCCTGAAGCTGTCCAAGCACTTCAAACTGCCCTGACCAGTCTCGAAGCATTTTAAACTACGCCGGTTTTCCGGGAACTTCCTGACGGCGGGGTCACGAATATTGTTGCTGCAAATCAACACGCGGATTTTATGCGCATGACAGCCATGCAAGGCCGTTGCGTCGTCCGCCCGACCCGTCAATGTACCTATGCCGCGGGTCCGAACGGCTTGGGGGCTAAGCCTCGCGGTTACTAGGGTCCGCATTGAAGGGGGCAGCGTGAGGCGGCTACGGCGCGGAAGTGCCGGCCGCCTCATGATTTTCAGCCCTACCCCAACAGCTTTGCTCCGGACCACGCCTTCGCTTTATTCGATGGGGGCCTGTCGGCCCCGGGGGGGCGCGGAAGTGCCGGCCGCCTCATGATTTTCAGCCCTACCCCAACAGCTTTGCTCCGGACCACGCCTTCGCTTTATTCGATGGGGGCCTGTCGGCCCCGGGGGGGCGCGGAAGTGCCGGCCGCCTCATGATTTTCAGCCCTACCCCAACAGCTTTGCTCCGGACCACGCCTTCGCTTTATTCGATGGGGGCCTGTCGGCCCCGGGGGGGCGCGGAAGTGCCGGCCGCCTCATGATTTTCAGCCCTACCCCAACAGCTTCGCTTCGGACCACGCCTTCGCTTCAATTTGACCGGACCGACCGGTCCCGGGCGCATTCCGGCCTTGTTCCGCGCTACGATCAGGGCCCCAAGCGAAGGTCTTCCGTATGCGAATCGTTTCGGCCGTTGTGGCCGCCGCCCTGCTCTGCGCCGCCGCCTGGGCCGGGACCACGCCGCTCAACCCGAATTGGGGGGTCATTTTCCCCGCCGCCCAAGCCCCTTTGCTGGCGCGGCAGTGCTCGCGCAGCACCCCGTCGGCCGAGGGCGTCTGGCAGCCGGCGGCCGGCGACATCGCGCGGCTCGAACCCGGATTGGCGCGGACGCTGGCGGCCCAGCAGGTCCAGCCCGGCGCCTATTATCGGCAATATGGCGGGCTGGTCGTCGGCGGCCGGCGCATCGTCTATGTGAACGGCGCGCGCAACGCGATCGTGCATGGCGATTGGCGGAGCACGCCGATCTCGATCTGCGACGGCGGCGCGCTCGCGTTCGGAGTCGAGTACGATCCCGCCAGCGGCGCGTTCTCGCATTTCGCCTTCAACGGGCATCTTTGAGTGCGATGAACCTGCAGACCCGGCGGCTGCACCTGCGGCCGATCCAGCTCAACGACGCGGCCGACGTCTTCGCGGCGCGCGGCGACGACGAGGTCATGCGCTACTGGGACTGGCCGGCGCAGACGAGCGTGGACGCGGTGCGAGACGTCATCCGGGCCCATGCGGCGGAGATCGACGGCGGCGCGACGCAATGGTGGGTCGCAGCGCTCACGCCGCGCGGCGCCGCGATCGGCGAATGCGATCTCAGCGACATCGACCTGCACCACCGGCGGGCCGAGGTGGGTTTTCTCTTCCGCCGCTCCGCCTGGGGCCAAGGCTATGCCCGCGAGGCGATGACGCGGGTGATCCGCCATGCTTTCGCGGATCTCGAACTGGAGCGGCTATGGGCGCGGGTCCACGCGGGGAACGAGCCGTCGCGCCGCCTGCTCGAGGCGCTCGGCTTCGGCTATGAGGGGATGCTGCACCGGCACGTCCTGCGCGACGGCGTGCGGCGCGACTGCGTGCTGTACGGGCTCGACCGGACATAGAGGCGGCGCCCTCTCCCGGAGGACAGGGCGCCGATCCAACTACTCGTCGCCGCCATCGTCATGGCGGTCGGCCGGACCGTGATCATTGCGGCCGGGCGCGCCGTTGTCGCGGTCATAGCCGCTGTCGCGGCCGCGATCATAAGTACGGGCGCCGTCGCCGCGGTCGCCGTCCCGGTCATAGGCGCCGTCGGGACCGCGGCCGCGATCGTAATAGTCGCGATCGCGGTCGTAGCGGTCGTGATGCGCGCTCTCTGCCGCGAGGATGCCCAGCGCGAGGAAGCCCAGGCCGAAGCCGAGCGCGACGTCGCCGCGGCCGCCATGATGATAGTGGCCGTGATAGCCGCCCCAGCCGCGCGCCTCGGCGGCGGTGGTGCCGAGAAGCGAAAGCGCCAGTACGGCGCAGATGATGCGTTTCATGATGCTCATGCCCTTCGATAATGCGGGGTCTTTCCGCAGCGGCGCGTCATTGCGCCTTTCTGAGGATCACCATGACGATCGCTGCATGAACCCAAGCTGAACCGAATGCGAGGGCGCCGAAAAAGCAAAAGGCGCGTCCGGTGGCCGGACGCGCCTTGCGCTTCAGACGGACGGCATCCGGTCAGGGATTGAGGTTCCAGACATAGACGGCGCGGCCGTCGGAATGGAAGGTCGTGAAGTCGGCGGGCTCACCCTCCGGACAGGTCGTGTCTTCCGAGCGCGTGAAGAAGTCGTACGGACCGGGATATTCGACGCATTGCTTGATGTCGCTGCCCCAATATTGCTCGGAATCGCCCTTCACCTCGGCGCGCGCGTAAAAGGTGCGGTTGCCGGTCTTGAAGATGTCTTCGCAAGCGCCGGCGCTGACGCGCGTCCAGCCCTTGTTGCGCCAGTCGGACGCGCCGACCGGAATGAAGCTGCCGGCCACCAGAACGGTATCGCTCGTGTGATTGCAGGCACGGAGCGTGACGACGCTGGCAGCACTGGCAGGGCTTGAGAGCCCGACCAGGCCGAGACCTGCCAGACCCAGAATCGCTGCAAGGCCGAATTTTGATCGTGATGACATTGGGTACCCCCTCGAATGGCACGGCCAGGAACATATCCCAGGCAGCGGCGAAAGTTGAGACAACAACAACGACAAACCCAGGCTAGGCCGGATTCTAGGCGGTATTTTGGCAGATTAACGGTTTGTCATGGAAGACCTGTCGCAAAATATCGTGCACGGGAACTTCGACATGCCGGCCCTCTCGCGCCGCAGCCACGCATCAGATCAGCCCGCCATGGCCGCGAACGATGGCCGTGGCGGCGCGCGCATCCTCGCGGACGCCCTGGCGCAGGCGGCCGACCGCGATGACGGACTGGACGCCGGGGGCATATTCGCCGGGCAGCGCGGCGCGAATCGAGACCACGGCACCGGCATCGATCAGTACGGCGGTCCCGTCGGGCCGGGTGAGCCGCGCCAGGGCCGCCTTGCCGCCCGCGCGGTGGCGCACGCCGGTGGACAGGATCGAAGCGATGTCGCGGACGTAATTGGCGGTCTCCTCCGGCACGGGCTGGCTGAGCGCACGGTGCGCCTCGAGCATGCCGGGACCGTCATTGTAAGCGGCGAACATGGTCGGATAGCCATACTGACCGTAAAGCAGATGCAGATAGGCGGTACCCGCCATGATGTTGTCGTGCGGGTCGAACGGATCGGCGCCGAGGCGGTTGGCGATCCGCATCTCGCGATAGGTCTCCGGCATGAGCTGCATCAGGCCCATGGCGCCGGCGATGGAGACGATGGGCCGGTTCTCCGCCAGCATGGTGCGGCCGCCGCTTTCGAGGACGATGACGGCCCGGATCCATTGCGGCGAGATCTTGTAGCGGCGCGCGGCTTCCTGGATCAGCGGAGTCCAGCGGTCGAGCAATTCGCGATAGCCCATCGCCTGCTCGAGCGCGAAGGCGGAGGGCGCCGCGGGCTTGGCCTGCGGCTTGGGGATCGGTTTCGTGGCCGGCGGATGGCGCAACGCGAGATGTCCGGGCGGAGCGTGGCGGACGGCGTGCGGTCCGGCGCCATGCAGTGGCAGGCGCGGCAGGACCGCGAGCGAAAGCACTCCGGCAGCGAGCAGGGCGGTCAGCGTGGCAGACAGGACCACGGCAACCGGCAGGGCCGTGGCATGCCGCAGCAGGTCTCGCAGGCTCCAGGCGCCGAATGACATGCGCGCTCGATCCGAAATTGCCGCGAAACGCCCCGCGCCAAACGTAGTAACGCAGCGGGGGCCGATCAAGCGGCCCGGGCGGGTCAGCCGGCGCGCCGGAACAGGCGGGGAAGCAGGATGCCGACAAGAAAGCCCAACACGGCCGCGATGAGCGCGAATTTCAGCACCAAGCCGAAAATCTTCAGGACCACGAACAGGATGACGGCCAAGACCAGCCCAGCCAAAATCTCCACGAGTTGCATGGCGCTCCCTTCCCGCGGGCCGCGAGTGCCCGCATCTCCAGGCTATAACGCCGGAGGGCTCCGAACGGTCGCATCGAGGCCGCGCCGATGCAGAGCGCGCCCGGTCCGGCGAGAGCGCCGATAGGTTTCGGCAAGCTCGGACAACAGGAGACGTCGCGTTTCAGGATCGAGAAGCTGAGCAGTTTTCCGGGACGGCCCACGACGTCGCTCGCATGTCTCGCGAACAGACGGATCGGAAACAGATACGTCTTTTGGAGCCGATCGCGAACCGCGGCCAGCGAATCCCGTCCGGAGGAGCCGATCTCCGGTGGAAGCCCGATATGAAAAAGACCGGAGACCATTTCGAGCGTGTGCTGCAGGATCTCGAACTTCCTTCAGCTCGAAACCTTTCGCTTGGCCGATTCCAATCGATCGGCTCTCCGGCACGCTGCATCAACATGGCCAGTTCGAGCATTTGGCCGAGAGCAGGCGTCCGCCAGAAATAATTCCTGTCCTGGATCTGGGTATGCGCGAGCGCGTGGACGAAGCGGTCGGTCGGACTGGGAATTTTGACCGTGAAACCCGCGCCGCCCACGCTTCGGGCATCGCGAAATGCGTTCGCCGCAGGAAGCAGAGATTGCGCGTTGCCGGTGAGCATCTGCCGATGCGGTTCGCTCCGCGGTCCGAAGGCGCTCCATGCCGTCGATGCCGGGCGTCAGCGCCGAACCGCCGCGGACCGACACGACCGTCGCCTTGCCGGACCCGGTGCAGCGATAGGGATGCAGAATTCGCGCGATGTAACGCCACACAACGGGGTCGGAGACTTCCATCTGAAACCGGTGCCCGCGAACCAAAAAACAGGCCGACCACAATGCCGCGCCGGCCGGATCGAACCTGTCCGACGGCGGGGCGGCTTCGACATCGGGTGCGCCGACGGATGCGAGCAGGCCCATGGAATGCCAGTGCGCGAGAATCGCGCCGATGTCGGCCGATGCCCGATCCGGGCGCGATGCCATAGACGCCGCACAATGTGCCGGGCGGCAACGCCTTTCCATGCGCGCCAATGCAAGGGGATCGACTCTGCGGTGTCCACCCGGCGAGTCGGCGAAACGCGGCGCATTCCTGCTTCGAACCGCCTCGAAACTGTGCTATCCGTCGCGGTTCGCGGGCGTAGTTCAATGGTAGAACGGAAGCTTCCCAAGCTTCATACGAGGGTTCGATTCCCTTCGCCCGCTCCAATTTCTTTCAATAGCTTAGTCTCGATTTTCCATGCGAGTTGGGGCCGCCGGCGGCACGTCCCAGATGCCCGCCGGCGTCCGGCGCCGGAACTGCCGATAGATCGAACCCACTTGCCGAAGTGATCAAGCAGGCTGCGCCAAGGCGAGCCCGTGCGCGATCCAGAACACCCATCCGGCACCGGCCGACGATCGAGGAGGTCGACCGCGCCGCGGACGCCCAATCACGAACGGCGCGATGGCTCTCGGGGAAACTCCCGACATGACGGCTTGCTGCGCTGCAGCAAGCCGCGGTTACCCGTTTATGCACCGTTAACGTTTTGCTGGGAACCTGGGAACCTTCGAAGTCCTCCGGTCGAGAATCAACCGATGGCGCAGAATGCGAACGTCCTGTCCCAATCCTCCTTTCCGCCCGCCGTGGCCTATGGCGGCCTCGCGGCGTCCAGCCTGCGCGGCGGCGACGCCGGACCCACACACCGGCTGTCGGAACTGATCCCGGCTCTGGATGTCGATGCGCTGTCGCCGCCCCAATGGGACATCCGGACATCGCTGCGCTTCGTCGTCGTCAGCTGCGGCCTGTTCTGGATCGCCTGCATCGCCGCGTTCTGGATGTTGTATTAGGGTCCGGATTCGATTGGCGTCAACCTAGGCAACAACGTGTCATGGGCCGCCAATGCGGACCATCCAGTTGGGTTCTGCAGGCTGCAATTCGTTTTACAAAATCAGACTGACTGTTGTTGGATTTCGCAGGGTTCACCCGGGTGGCCCGCATTCGCGGGTCATGACACCTATTTTTGTTGCGTACGGACCCTAGCGCATCCCTCGGGTGCCGGCATCGCGACGTGCATGTCAGCTCCGTGACGGGTTTTTGAGCAGAAACGCCCCGGTTGTGCGGGATTCGTTTCTATCCGATCATCGTCCGGCGTTCCCGCAGTCGAAGGACGGCGGGGCAATCGGCGATGCGTGAAGGGACAGTATGCGCCTCTTGATCACCGGCGGAGCGGGCTTCATCGGCTCGGCAGTGGTGCGCCATTGCCTGCGCGATACCGAACATCACGTGGTCAATCTCGACAAGCTGACCTATGCCGCCAATCTCGACAGCCTCAAGGAGGTCCTTCCCAGTCCGCGCTATGCCTTCGAGCAGGTGGACATCTGCGATGCGGAGGGCGTGCGGCGGGTGTTCGAGACGCACGATCCCGACGCGGTGATGCACCTCGCGGCGGAATCGCATGTCGACCGCTCGATCGACGGGCCGAAGGCCTTCGTCGAGACCAATGTGAACGGGACCTTCGTCCTGCTGGAAGCGGCGCGGCGGCATTTCGAGAGCCTGTCCGGCGCGCGCAAGGCGCGCTTCCGCTTCCACCACGTCTCGACCGACGAGGTCTTCGGCTCGCTCGGCGAGGACGGCTTCTTCTGCGAGACCACGCCCTACGCGCCGAGCTCGCCCTATTCGGCGAGCAAGGCCGCCTCCGACATGCTGGTGCGCGCCTGGCACCACACCTATGGCCTGCCGGTGGTCGTCAGCAATTGCTCGAACAATTACGGGCCTTACCAGTTTCCGGAGAAGCTCATCCCGGTCGTGATCCTCGCGGCGGTCGAGGGCCGGGACATCCCCGTCTACGGCGCCGGCGCCAATATCCGCGACTGGCTGTTCGTCGAGGACCATGCCCGCGCGCTCCTGGCCGTCCTCGAGCGGGGCCGGATCGGCGAGAGCTACAATGTCGGCGGCCGCAACGAGGCGCGCAACATCGACCTGGTGCGCCTGCTGTGCCGCACGCTCGACGACCTCGTGCCGCTCAGGCGCAACGGGCCGCATGAAGAGCTGATCACCTATGTCTCCGACCGGCCGGGCCACGACCTGCGCTATGCGATCGACGCCAGCAAGATCGAGCGCGAGCTGGACTGGCGCCCGAGCATGACGCTGGACGAAGGGATCCGGCGCACCGTCGCGTGGTATCTCGAGAATGGCTGGTGGTGCGAGGCGATCCGGGCGCGCGGCTTCGACGCGGGACGCATCGGATTGGGTGCGAAGACCGCGAGCGGCCGGCCATGACGCTCGATATCCGCAGCTTCGCCATCGACGGACCTCTGGTCGTCGCGCCGAAGCGGTTCGGCGATGCGCGGGGGTTTTTCTCCGAGACCTACAATGCACGCGCCCTGGCCGAGGCCGGCATCGACCTGGCGTTCGTGCAGGACAATCATTCGTCCTCCGCCGAACGCGGCACGGTACGCGGGCTGCACTTCCAAGCGCCGCCGCAGGCACAAGCCAAGCTCGTGCGCGTGCCGCGCGGGCGCATTCTGGACGTGTTCGTGGACATAAGGCGCGGCTCGCCGACCTATGGCCGGCACGGCAGCGTCGAGCTGAGCGCGGAGAACTGGCTGCAGATCCTCATTCCCATCGGCTTCGCCCACGGCTTCTGCACGTTGGAGCCCGGCACTGAGGTGATCTACAAGACGACGGATTACTGGGCGCCGGAGGCCGAAGGCGGCATCCGCTGGAACGATCCGGCGCTGAAGATCGCCTGGCCCGATTTCGCCGGCGGCACCCTGTCGGACCGGGACCGGATGCTGCCGCTCTTCGCCGATCTCGCCTCGCCCTTCTCGCGCTGATCCTGTGCAGGACGCAAAACCGATCACGATCCTGCAGTTCGGCGCGACCGGGCAGCTTGCCCGCGCCCTGCAGCGCGCCGCCTCCGCGCAAGACGGCGTCCGGCTGCATGTCCTCGCCCGGCAGGACGCCGATTTCCGCCGGCCGGAGCAGGTGCGCGACGCCGTCCTGGGAAGCGGCGCCATCGACCTGGTGGTGAACGCGACCGCCTACACCGCGGTCGACAAGGCCGAGAGCGAAGAAGTCGTCGCACAGGCGGTCAATGCCGAGTCGGTCGGCGCGCTGGCGCAGGCCTGCCACGCACGGGGTATCGGGCTCGTCCACGTCTCCACCGACTATGTCTTCGACGGCCTGAAGGCGGCGCCTTACCGCGAAGACGATCCGGTCCATCCGCTCGGTGCCTATGGCCGCAGCAAACGCGACGGCGAGCAGGCGATCCGCGCGGCGCTCGCCGCGCATGCGATCCTGCGCACCTCCTGGATCTACAGCGCGGACGGCACGAATTTCGTCAAGACCATGCTGCGGCTGGGCGCGGAGCGCGACGAATTGCGGATCGTCGACGACCAGCACGGCGCGCCCACCTCGACTGCCAGCCTGGCACAGGCGGTCCTGGCGGTGGCACGGGCGATGCTGCGCGACCCGGCGCCGGCCCGGTTCGGCACCTTCCACTATGCCGACCGCGGCGAGGTCACCTGGCGCGGCTTCGCCGAGGCGATCTTCGCGCAATGCGCGGCCTCGGCCGGCATCAAGGCGCGTGTCGTGCCGATCGCTTCGGCGGATTATCCGACCGCGGCGCGGCGGCCTTTGAATTCGCGGCTGGACTGCACGAAGATCGAGCGGGTCTATGGCATCGCCCGGCCGCGCTGGCAGGATTCGCTGGCGCTGGTATTGGACGAGATCGGGATCGCGCGTCGGGAGGGCCGGACATGAAGGGGATCGTGCTGGCGGGCGGGTCGGGTACGCGGCTCTATCCCTTGACGCTGTCGACCTGCAAGCAGCTCCTGCCGGTCTACGACAAGCCGATGATCTATTACCCGCTGTCGACGCTGATGCTGGCGGGGATCCGGGACATCCTGGTCATCACCACGCCCGAGGACGAGAGCGCCTTCCGCCGCCTGCTCGGAACCGGCGAAAAATGGGGCATCCGCCTGTCCTATGTCGTTCAACCGCGCCCCGAGGGACTCGCCCAGGCCTATATCCTGGGGGCCGCGTTCGTCGGCGGGGCGCCAAGCGCCCTCATCCTGGGCGACAACATCTATTTCGGCCACGGCATGCCCGAGATGCTGCTGCGCGCCACCGCGCGGCCCGCGGGCGCCACCGTGTTCGGTTATCGGGTGCGCGATCCGGAGCGCTATGGCGTGGTCGAATTCGACGGCGAGGGCCGCGCCCTGTCGATCGAGGAGAAGCCGGCCATGCCGAAATCCAATTACGCGGTGACGGGCCTCTATTTTTACGACGGGCGCGCCGCGGATTTCGCGGCCCGGATCAAGCCGTCGGCCCGCGGCGAGCTCGAGATCACCACCCTGAACAACATGTATCTCGAAGACGGCTCGCTGTCGGTGGAGGTGATGGGCCGCGGCATGGCGTGGCTCGACACCGGCACGCATGAGTCCCTGATGGAGGCGGGCGAGTTCGTCCGCATTCTGGAAATGCGCCAGGGCCTGAAGGTCGGCTGTCCCGAAGAGGTCGCCTATCGCAAGGGCTTCATCGACCGTGCGCAGCTGGTCGCGCTGGCGCGCGGCCTGGAGAAGAGCGGCTACGGCCAATACCTGCTTCAGGTCGCCGAAGACTGATCGGCGCCCCGCCCGCGCCAGAGCCCGCTCTCGGCGAGCGCGATCGCGATGATGAAGGCGAAGGTCGTCGCGACCGCCGGGATCTGCATCGAGAAATCATAGACCGAATGCGCCGCGATCAGCACCGTGGCGGCGATGCCGATGGCCGGGAAGATCCGCCGCTCGCGCCGGCGCCGCGACAAGCCCTTGGCGCATTGCGCCAGGAGCGCGGCGAAGCCGCCGAGCAGGACCGCCGTCGCCGGTACGCCGAGATCGAGCGCCAGCTCGAGATAGGTGTCCTGCGCCTTGTCCCAATAGCGCCGCGAGGCGAGGCGGTCGTCGCGATAGAGCGGGAAGGCCTCCGGAAACGTGCCGAAGCCGTGCCCCAGCCAGGGCGACGCCTCGATCCCGCTGACGATGATCTTCCAGGACTGGGTGCGGTCGACGTCCTCGACCCCTTCGTCGGCGATGCGCCCGAGCAGCGCGCCGCCGAAGATCGCGAGCGTCAGCGTAACGATGCCGGCAAAGGCCGCCAGGTGCAGGACGCGGCGGCGCTTCGACCCGAAGACGCCGGCCTGCGACGCCAGCAGGACGAGCGTCGCGGCGCCGAGGATCGCCGAGGTGATGCCGGCGCGCGACAAGGTGCAGAGCAAGGCGTCGACCAGCAGCAGCAGAACGACGATCATCGCCCAGTGATCGACCAGGAGCAGTTGCAGCCGCGTCGCCAAGCGACGAAATACGGACGCGGCGGCGACGCGGCGCAGCTCGCCGAGCCCCCGCAGCAGAAGACCGAACGGGACGAGCGCGACCAGTCCCAGATAGGTCGCGAAGCTGTTGCGGTTGATGAAGGGACCCGTGACGACGCCGAGATAGGCGGTCTTCTTCTGCCAGACGACGCAACAATCGCCGGCGGCCCACGTGACCAGGCCGTAGGCGGCATAGACGCCGCCGGCCATCGCCAGCACGGTGCAGGCCGTCCGCCGGCGCGATGCGTCGCGCAGAAGGAACAGCGTCGCGGCTCCGATGGCGAAATAGCCCGCGGATTTGGCGAGGGCGGCGAGGGTCAGGTCCGGATCGATCGAGATCGTCCCGCCGGCCTCGATGCCCAGAATCCTGGCGCGCTCGGCCCATAAGGGATGCGGCAGCGGCGCCGGAAGTCCGGGCATCATTTGCACCAGCGCCCAGACGCCGACGGCGGCAAAACAGGCGAGCGCCGCGACGAGCAGCGGCGCCCCGAAGGACGGATAGCGGGCCGGATCGAGCACGCCGGCAAGGGCGACCAGCAGCAGGACGGCGCCGGACGCCCCCGACAGGATCCAGGTGCTCTCCGGTCCGTTGGAACCGAACGGCAGCGGCGCGAGCGCGACGACCAGCAGGAGCAGATAGAAGGCGGCATTTTCCAATCGGCGCGAAATCACGAGGCGCTGATCAAATGTCATGGGTATACTGTCCAATGGTTTGCTATCGTCGATCAGGCCGGCCGCGCCGAGACGCCGCCGTCGCCGAGTATGAGGGATCGTGAGTCCGTCCGAGCATGTCAGCACGTCCGGGACGCGATCTCCAGATAGCGGCGGTCCGCTGCCGGTCGTCTCCATCATCGTCGTCAGCTACGGCACGCGGGAGATGACCCTGGCCTGTCTCCGTTCGGTCGTCGCCGAGACCCGGGATGCCGGCTACGAGGTGATCGTCGTGGACAATGCGTCGAAGGACGGGTCGGCAGAAGCGATCGCCGCGCAGTTTCCGGATTTCCTGCTGCTGGCGCAGACCGCGAATCTCGGCTTCGCCGCGGCCAACAATCTCGCGGCCGAGCGGGCGCGCGGACGCTACCTCCTGCTGCTCAATCCCGACACCGTCGTGCTGGATCGCGCGGTCGACGAGCTCGTCGCCTTTGCGCGGCGCCGGCCGCAAGCGCGCATCTGGGGCGGACGGACGCTGTTCGGCGACGGCACGCTCAATCCGACGTCGTGCTGGCGGCGGCAGACCCTTTGGAACCTGCTGTGCCGGTCGGTCGGACTGGCGAAGGCGTTTCCCGACTCGCCGGTGTTTCATTCGGAGGCCTATGGCGGCTGGACGCGCGACAGCGAGCGCGAGGTCGACATCGTCACGGGATGCTTCCTGATGATCGAGACCGAGACCTGGCGGCGGCTGCGCGGCTTCGCGCCGGAATTCTTCATGTATGGCGAGGACGCCGATCTTTGCCTGCGGGCGCGTGCCGACGGGGCCCGCCCGGCGATCACGCCGGAGGCAACGATCGTGCATTACGGCGGCGCGACCGAGAGAGACAATGCGCGAAAGAACAAGCGCCTTCTCGCGGCGAAGGCGCTCTTGATCCGCCGCCACCTGTCGCGGCCCATCCAGCCCCTGGCGCTCGCGCTGCTGGCTTTGCGGCCGGCCATCATGCGCCTCCTGTTCGGACGGCGCGACGCCGTCTGGCGCGACGTGTGGCGCGCGCGGCAGACCTGGATGCTGGGCAAGTTCGAATCCAACTGACGCTGCTTCAGCGCCGGACCGGCTGCGCCATGCGCCTTACGGTCTGCGGCGCGGCGAAAGCGCCCCACATGCCGAGCAGGAAGAAGAATTCGACATAGCTCTGAAGCCAGAAATGCACGGTGAAGCCGGCAATAATGAGCGAAATCACCGAAGCGAGCCAGAAATACGCCAAGTGGAGATGCTTCGCCTGTGCCGGCGAAGGCAGATCCCGCACCGCGCGCAACAGGCTCGTCGCCACGCCCAGGATGAACGGCGCAACCGCGAGAAGACCGTAACGGAGAAGCATCACGAGCCAGAACGCATCGACCGTCGGGCCCAGCCACACGGGCCGCGCCCAATTGTCGTATCCGATGCCCGTGATGGGCGAGCCGAGAAAATCGTTCCAGCCGACCTGCCATATGATCGTGCGGTAGAAGCCGGTCGACGGATTGAGCGCCGCATAGTCGAACAGGACCTGCACCGGCGTGCGGTTGGAAAACACATCGATGAAGACATAGATGCCGACGCAACCCGCAATGAAGATCGCCAGCCGATGCCGCAACGGCCTGGTGGAGATGAACCAGACGAGCAGCAGCACCTGCACTGCGACGACGGCGAAGGCAGAGGACGAGATCGAAGTGGCGACACCGGCCAGGACGACCAGGGCGGCTCCGACGCGGACGGGCAGCCTCGAGGAAACGACGTCGCGCGACAGGGCGAGAGCGAAGATGCTGGCCGCGAACACGCCCCAGAGGATCGGGTGGGGAAACGGGCCCGCCGCCCTGTGAAATCCGAAGCGGCTGAGCGTGCCGAGATAGGATGGCCCGCCGAACAACTGCCGGCCCGAGACCGACTCGACAAGGGCCACGATGGCCAGAACGCCGACGATCAGGATCAACAACCGGGCCGCCGCGGAGACATCGGCCGGCGTCCGGATGAACGCCCTCGCCAGCAAATAGGGCCCGAGGGTTTCCAGCATGACCGTGCCGCAGTTCAGCAGGACATTGGTCTGCGACCTGACGCCGAGGGAATCCACCGAGCTGACGACGGCGAACAGCCCATGATGGATGAGGAGCGACACCGCCTGCAGGACCGCAAATCCCGCGATGAAGAGGTCCGGCGCCGAAAGTCTCGCCCCCAGGCGCGCAAGCCGCGCAACGGAGAGCGGCAGCAGGACGAGCAGCGCGATCCGGTAGAGCGGCAGGAAGAGCCCGAAAAGAACGATCGCGAGGCTCGCGGGCCAGACCAACGAGGCGATGAAGGCAGCCACCGGCAGCGCGACACGGCGTCCGTGGCGCCACGCCGCCAGGCGCGGCGCCACCGCAAGGCGGCGCATCAAGCCGGGCGCCGCGGCGGGTCCCGCCATCAAAGGATGCAACCGCCGCGAGGCGCCGTTCTTGACGTTAAGCAGCTTCAGCAGCCTCAAATCGACGCTGCGTTCTATCCGGAATTCCTTGCCAAGGACAGGCCGCCTCTGCCGCCGCCGTATACGTTGCGCGCGCGGATATGCTACCAGACGGACATGTTCCGGACCCGCTCGGTCGGCGCATAGGGCAGGACTTCGGCGTGACCGACAACAAACCGATCTACGTGACGCAGCCCTCGCTTCCGCCGCTCGCGGAACTGCTTCCCTATCTCGAGAGCATCTGGGACAGCAAATGGCTCACCAATGGCGGGCCGTTTCATCAGCAGCTGGAAGTCCGGCTCGCCGAATATCTCGGCGTCGGCCATCTTGCGCTCGTGTCGAACGCAACCATCGGCCTCATGGTGGCGCTGCAGGCCCTGCAGGTCACGGGTGAGGTGATCACCACGCCTTATTCCTTCGTGGCGACCGCGCATTCGCTGCTCTGGAACAATCTCCAGCCCGTGTTCGTCGACATCGATCCGGGCACCTGCAACATGGATCCCGCCGCGATCGAAGCCGCGATCACGCCCCGGACGACAGCCCTGCTGCCGGTGCATTGCTATGGCACGCCGTGCGACGTCGACGCCATCCAGCGGATCGCAGACGCGCACGATCTGCATATCATCTACGATGCCGCGCATGCCTTTGCGGTGCGCCGCGGCGGCGAGAGCGTCCTCGCCCATGGCGACCTGTCGGTCCTCAGTTTTCACGCGACGAAGGTCTTCAACACCTTCGAGGGCGGCGCCATCATCTGCCCGGACGCGCAGACCAAGCAGCGCATCGACTACCTGAAGAATTTCGGCTTTGCCGACGAGGTGACCGTCACCGCGCCGGGCATCAACGGAAAGATGAACGAGTTCCAGGCCGCCCTGGGCCTTCTGCAGCTCAAGCATCTCGCGGCGGCGATCGCGGCGCGCCGCGGGATCGCCGAGATCTATGCCGCCGAATTGCACGGCGTCGAAGGGATCCGCTGTCTCGCCGCGCCGCCCGCGGATGTGACGCAGAACCATTCCTATTTTCCCATATTCGTCGAGCCCGGCTATGGGCTGTCGCGCGACGGATTGTACGAGGCGCTGCGCAAGCACGGCATCCATGCCCGGCGCTATTTCTATCCGCTGATCAGCAGCATGCCGATGTATCGCGCGCTGCCCTCGGCCGCAGCGGAGCGGCTGCCCGTCGCGAACCGGATCGCGCAGGAGGTGCTTTGCCTGCCGATCTTCTCGGAGCTCGAACACGACGCGGCGCGCCGGATCGCCGGGATCGTGCGCGACGCCGGACGCGGGCGGTAGCCTTCAGCGCTGCGGCATCGGGCGGGCCGGATTGCCGACGACGACGGCACCGGGCGCGACGCTTTTCGTCACCACGGCACCCATCCCGATCACGGCGCCTTTTCCGATCACGAGCGGCGCACCGGGGCGGCCCTGTTTGATGACCGCGCCCGTCCCGACATAGACGTCGTCCTCGACGACGACATTGCCGTTGCAGCAGACCCTGGGCGCGAACGTGACGAAATCGCCGATCACGCAATCATGCGCCACATAGGAATAGATGTTGCAGTGGAAGTGCGCCCCGATCCGCACATTGGCCGCGGTCACCATGGTGAAATCGCAGAAGATCGCACCCTCGCCCAGATTGGACTCCGGCTGGGCGGTACGGTGCGTCGGCGCCCTGAGGGCAGGCAGGAACCGCATGCCGGCCGCTTTGCAACGCGCCGCGACGGCGCGACGGACCGCCGCGTCCGCGATGGCGATCACGATCTGCCGCGCGCGATGCGAAGGCCCGGTGAGCGCGTCGAATGCGATCACCCGCACATCGTCGAGGGGCTTTGCGAGGTCGTCGCGAATGTCGGAGACGAACACCACGCTTTCGCCGGACGCCCCGCCCGCTTCGCCGCACTGCAGCCGCGCCGGCCCGAGGATTTCGCGCGCGAACCCGCCTGCGCCATAGATGGCCAATTGCAATATCCGCTCCGTCGCGCGAGTTTGCGACAGGGTATCGCACTTTCCCGTAGGGTTTCCAGTTGCGGCGCCGGTCGCGGGCGCGGCGGGTCCACCTGGCGCCGCCGGACGGCGCACGCAAGGGAGTTCGTGTTTGTCGCCGCCGAAATACACCCTGCGATACAATATCGCCGCGAACTATGTGAGCCAGGTCTACCTGGTCGCCGTCGGAATCGTGATGGCGCCGGTCTACCTGTCCTATATGGGCGCCGAGGCCTACGGCCTCATCGGCTTCTTCACGATGATGACGTCGTGGTTCCAGCTGCTCGACATCGGCTTGACGCCGACGCTGGTGCGCGAGACTGCGCGGTTCCGCGGCGGGGTGATCGGCGCCGGCACGCTGCGCTCCTATCTCCGGGCGCTGGAGGCGATCTTCGGCGCCGTTTCGGTGCTGGGCGCCGCCGTCATGATCCTGTTCTCCGACCAGATCGCGGCGCAATGGCTCCAGGTGAAGGTGCTGCCGCTCGCCGAGGTGTCCCAGGCCATCGTCTTGATGGGGCTGACGGTGCCGCTGCGCTGGGTGGCAGGCCTCTATCGCGGCGTGGTCGCCGGTTTCGAGCGGCAGGTCTGGCTCGCGAGCTACAACATCGTCATCGCCACCTGCCGCTTCGTGGGCGTGCTGGCCGTGTTCCACGTCTTCGGCGCCTCGCCGGTGAATTTCTTCGCCTATCAGCTGATCGTCGCCCTCGCCGAAATGCTCGGCCTCGCCGCGATGACCTACAGGCTCGTCGCCTTCGGGGCAGGCCCCCGGGAGCCGTTCTCGTGGAAGCCGCTGCGGGCGAATGTCGCGTTTTCGCTCACCATCGCCTTCACCGCGACCATCTGGGTGGTGATCTCGCAGACCGACAAGCTCGTGCTCTCCAAGCTCCTGCCGCTTGCCGGATACGGCGTGTTCTCCCTCGCCGCCGTCGCCGCGGGCGCGCTCAATTCGATCGGCGGCCCCTTGGGACAGGCCCTGCTGCCGCGCCTGACGAAGCTGGTCGCGGAGCGCGACACGGGGCGCGCCGTCCAGCTCTACGGCGACGCGACCCAGGTCGCATCGGTGCTGGCGTTCCCCGCGGTCGCGATCCTGTGCTTCTTCGCCGGGCCGATCCTACGCGCCTGGACCGGCAACCCGTCGATCGCGGAGCAGGCGGCGCCGATCCTGCGCCTCTATGCCATCGGCAACGGCTTCGTGATCCTGAACGCCTTCGCCTATTACATCCAATATGCGTATGGCGATCTGCGGCTGCATTTCCTGGGCAATGCGCTGATCTTCGTGCTGCTCGTCCCGCTCCTGGTCTTCGGCGCCGAATATTACGGCGCGGTCGGGACCGGCGCCGCCTGGGCGGCGGTCAACGGCCTCTACGCCATCGCCTGGGTCCCGCTGATCCATGCAAGGCTTATGAAAGGCCGGCATTGGCGATGGGTGACGCGCGACATCCTGTCGATCGCGCTGCCGAGCCTGGCGGCGGGCTGGCTGCTGTCCGCGGCGATCGCGCTGCCGGCGGGTCGCTGGCCCGCCCTGGCGGTGGTGGCGGCGAGCGGCGCCGTGGTGACGGCCGCCGCCTGCGCCGGTTCTTCGCTGCTTCGGAGCAAGCTTGCGCAAGTCCTGGCACCGCGGCTCGCCCGGCTCTCCGGACCGTCGCGCTAGCGCGGCCCGTCGTCCGGCGCGAGGAGCGATGCCTGGTAGGTCGCGTAATAGCTTTCGAGATTGCTCAGATATTCGGCGCGCACATATTTCTTCGCCAGCATCGCGAATTGACGGTCTGCGACCTCCCCGTATCTTTCCGGCCGGTCCGCCGCGCGCAGGAAGGCGGCGATCGCCGACACGTCGTCCTGCAGATCCGCGAACAGACCGGGCAGCGTCTCATAGTCGGGCGTGAAGAAGCGGCTGTTGTAGACCGCCATCCCGATTCCGCCGCTGAAGACCGTCTCGACGAAATAGCCGTCGAGCCCCTCGCCGAAGGTAAAGGCGAATTTCGCGCGCGCGATCGTGGCCTTGTACTGCCGATAGGTCATGTCGCGGATCTCGACGATGCGATGGTCCGGAAGGGCTTGTGCGATCGCGGCGAGGACGCTGCGCCGCAAGGGGCTCGGGTCGGGCGAGACCACGACCAGGCGCTCCTTGTCGGCATAGCCGCTCCGGCGGAATTCCTCGGGGCTGACCCAGGTCGAAAGAAGATGGACCGGGCAGCCGAGCCGCGCGGCGGTCCCGGCATCGGCATAGGCGGCGTGGGCGACCGTGGCCGTCACCGGACCCAGCCCCTGAAGCCGCGCGACGACCTCCCTGGAGGGAATGAAATCGATGTTCTGCAGGAGGATGTTGAACGACCAGGACACGCCGGGCCGGGCGAAGAGCGCGGCATGATCCAGGATCATCTGCTCGACGGCGCATTCGGGAACGTGCACCAGAACGCGGCTTCCCGCCGCGAGGCACTCCAGCAGCGCGCCGAACGGCAGCAGCGCCGCCGTGTTGTCGAACTTGTCGAGACGGCGCAGCGGCTGCTGGCCGAGCGCGGTGCAGACCGAGACCCGGACGCCCCGCGGCGACAGCAGCCGCGCCGACTCCCGCGCGATCGAGGCGATCGACATCAGGCCGCCATTCACGATGTTCGCGCCGGCGATCAGGAAGACCACGTGCCGCCCGGCGCGATCGCCCGCCGCCGCTTGCGCGAGCGCACCGGCCGAGCGGCGTGTGTGGATGTTTCCGTGCCGCCATTCGACGGCGAACTTCCGGAAGTTCCCCCATTTCGTCGCGACGGTGGATGCGAAGGTCATGCCGGCCTTCCGTCAAGCGCGGATGGCGGGTCAGCGAATGCCATCCAGGGGTCGTCGCCGCGGTCCATCGCTTCAATCAAAGTCGCCGCTCTCCGCCGCGCCATATCCCGCCGCACGCACGGCGGAAAGGAATAATCGCTCGATCGCATGCTGCAAGGTGCGGTCCCTCTGCCCGCTTTCGGGCGGAAAATCGCGCTGCTGCAGGCCGAGCCCGCGCAACCGCTGCAAGGCCTGGGGCCGCACCCAGAACATCGAGCCGGCGAAGAAATCGAGGGCGAAATCGGCTTCGGCGATCCCCATGCGCCGCGCGACCTGCAGGGTGAGCGCCCGGTTGCCGCCCCAGGCGGCGCGCGGTGCATAGCGGCGGTTCGGGATGCGGTTGCCGGCCGGCCCGATCAAGCCGAGCCCGGGGTCGCGGTCGAATGCATCCAGCAGGCGTTCGGCGCGCCCCGGCGCGGCCAGCAGTTCGACATAGCAATGGCGCCGCCAGCGCGCGCCGAAGTCGCGCGTGGTGCCGGACTGCAGCGAGCGCTTGCCGTGCAGCTTGCAGACATAGGCATAGCGATCGAGGACGCCGCGGCCGAGCAGGTCGACAAAGGGGCCGATGTCGCGGCCGCGGTTTTCGAACGCGTGGAACGTCGCGCCGGGAAACGTCTCGGCGATCCTCCGCTCGAGATCCCGCGACGGCGCGGTCAGGCCGACATGCAGGTCGAAAGGGCGTTCCATCCGGCAAAGACAGGCCGCGATCTCGTCCCACAGCTCCGCATAGTGGAGATGCACGACGACGCCGATCCCGCCAGGGCGCGCGGGTCTCGCGGGACGGAAAATTCCTTCGTGCGGCGGCCAGCCCGCATCCAATTCCGGATGACGCCGGACCGCATCCGCGTCGTCTTCCAATCCCAGCTGCCAGAAGTGGAGATCGCTGCGATAGGCCTGGATCTGCGACCGCACATCCCCGGCAGCGGTTTCGAGCAGGGTCGCGGTCCCGCCGCCGAGCGCGATGCGGTTGCTCGGAAAGACCCGGGCGTGCCGCGCCGCATGCCATGCGGCAGGGAGCGCGCCAAGTCTCCCGATCGCCATCTTCAGCGTGCCGGCGGCCGGCGCGACCAAGGCAAGCGCGGTCGCCGGCCGGCGGAGCTGCAGCAGATAGCGGTGCCCCGCCGCCGCCGGCAAACGTCCATAAGCCTCGTCGTCGCCAAATCGCAGACTCAGTTTTGCGCCGCCGCTGGGGCACTCCAGGATCCGCACCGCATAGCGGCCCGGTGCCAGGGGAGCGTCCAGCTCGAGGCGGCCCGCGGCCGGAACTGCGACAATCCTGCTCACGGTGGCCGCTGTTCCAATCGCTGATGCGCCGCCGTCGCGGCATCGTTGCACAAAGGCCGCAAAAACCCCTTAGATGGCAATACGGTCGAAGGCCGGCACGCGTGTCAAGGACGGCCGGTCAGACGGCCGGCCGCGGCGCTGGCCGATCCGCGGACCTCTCATTTCGACCTTTGCCGCAAAGCCCGGCGAAGGAATCCCGGAGGTGCAAATGCCGTCGCTGCTCGGCGTCCTGAAGCGGGGCTACAACTGGACCAACAAGCGCATCGCGCGGGCGGTCGTTCCGCTTGTCGTCGAGACGCAGGGGCGGAACCTGGCCCTGGTCTCCCTCGGCGAGGGCGAAGGGGCGTGGATCGTCCCGGTGGAGCTGATCAAGCCGGGCGCCGTCTGTTATTGCGTCGGCGTCGGCCTGAACGCGAGCTTCGACGTGGCGCTGGCACGAGACCTCCATGCCCAGGTCCATTCCTTCGATCCCACGCCGAGCGCCATCGCGCATATGGGCGAGATCGGCGCCGCCGGGACGGGGATCGATTTCCACCCCTGGGGTCTTTGGAAGACGAACGCCCGCCTGCGCTTCTTTGCGCCGATGAACCGGCGCCACGCGAATTATTCGGTGCGCGACATCCACGCGACCGGGGAATATTTCGAAGCCGAATGCTTCACGCTCGGAACGCTGATGGAACGGCTCGGCCACCGGCGGATCGACCTGCTGAAGATGGACATCGAAGGCGCCTGGCGGGATGTGCTGGACGGCATGCTGGGCGACGGCGTGCTTCCGTCGATCCTCTGCGTCGAATTCGACACGCCGACCTCGCTGGGCAAAGTCCTGCGCATGATCGCGCGGCTGCGCGGCGCCGGCCTGTCCTTCATCCACCGCAACCGCGACAATTATCTGTTCGTCGCGCAGGACCTGCTGAAGTCCTAGATCCACGAATGGATGGCGCGCTTGGCCAGGACGATCGGCGCATGGCGTTCGACGTCGATGACGTTGCCGTCCGCGAAACCGCCCAGGCATCGCGCCAGATAGGAAAAGGTCGAGCCTCGCGGATAGACCAGGTAGTCGCAGCGCGACAGCAGGTAGATGTCTTTCAGCGCCTCGATCGCCGAGCGTTCGGGATCGGCGTCGGCGCGGTTGTAATGCACGGCCTCGCCAGGCGCCGGCAGCCATTTGTCCGTGACGACGACATTGGGATAGCTCTGCTCGAACTGGCGCTGGATGGCGAGGTTGTCGGTCGCAAGAAAGATCGTCGCCGACGGCGCCCGCGCCAGCAGCGTCGCCACATCCTTGCGAAGCCGCGCGAGCGGGGTGGAGCGGTCGGACTGGCGCACATGGACGCCGATCATGGGTCCGCAGAACCGCGCGGCGGCGAAGGCATCGATCTCGGCGGCGATATGCGGCTGCAGCGCGACATAGCGGTCCATCAGAGACCGGATCAACGCATGATCGGGCAGGCGCTTCGCAGCCGCGAGCTCACCCGCGAAATGACGGCGGATCCGGCGGAACTTCGGAAGATAGGACCAATAGACGAGGACGTCCTCGGCTTGGCGGAGCGTCGACAGATCGCAGCAATAGGTCCGATAGACCGTCGGATCCTTGAAGCGGTGCGGATCGAAGGTCCCGATCATCCGCGACACGGTCCAATCCAGGTGGCTGCGCCAGATGGCGGGCGCAACGCTTGCGACGGTCGGATCGAACGGCCACGACTCCTCGACCACCGGCGACTGGAACAGCCGGTGGAAAGCATTGACGCCGGGCGCGGCATAGGCGTCGTCGCGCCAATCCACGACGATGCGTCGCCCCGCCATCCGGCCGAACGCGATCCCGCAAAGCGTGGAGAGCAGCCTGTTGCCCAGGCCGGCCTTGCCCTTGATGAGAAGCCAGTGCGTCATGTCCCCGGACTGTGCGATGGCCGCGGCGTTCGATGCGTTATCTACCAGATTTCCGCCGGCACGCGTCCGTAATCCGGAATGCAGCCATGACGGGGAAATGATCGGAGCCCGCATTGTCGTCGACGGTCCATGCCGCCACGGCGGTGACGCCCCGCGAGAAAATATAGTCGATCCGGAACAGCGTCCCCAGCATCCCGAAGCGACGCACCCGCGACGGAAATGTGAAACCCAGGCCTGCGCCGGCGTCATCATTGGCGTCACGCAGGACGGCGCGCAACGGCGCCTGGACGGAATTGAACTCGGTGCTGTTGAGATCGCCGCCGGCGATGACCGGCAGGGGCTCGTCCGCAACGGACGCGGCCGCCTCCGAAAAGAACCGGCTCTGGGCGGCCACGCCGTTTTGGCCATGCGGCGCGTGGAAGCTCCATAGGCGCAGCGGACAGCCTCCGACGGTCACGATCGCCGTCGCGCTATCCTGATAGAGCCGGCCCGCGCCGATCGGAAAGCGCGAGAGGATCATCATATCCGCCCCGTGGGCGGGAAAACCGGCGAATTTCGGGACGGCCGGCAATCGCGCCAGCTCGGCATCCAGCCGCGGCAGGTCGACCAATTGCTGGAGGAAGATCACATCCGGCCGCTCGCGCGCGATCAGCCGGGCGACCGACGGGAAATCGGAGTTCATCGTACTGACATTGAACGACATGACGCGAAGCTCGCCGGCCGCGGCCGTGCGGCCCCACCGTGCGGGATCGAACCGCTTGGCCACCGGCGCCAGGATGAGCAGCCCGACGATCAGTATCGCAAGGGCCGCGGGCCAGGTCCGCGCTGCGGCGAACAGGAGCGCCGCCGCCGCCGCCAGGAGCGCGAGCCAGGGCGCGGCATAGGCGCCCCAGCGCACCGGCAGGAGATCGTCGCCCACCAGAATCCAGCCGAGAAACCACAGCGCGATGGGGGCCGCCAACCCGATGCCGGACGCGAGACAGTATCGGCGCCATCGACTGCTCCGAGTCCAAAAACGCAGTTTGTCCGATAGCCTTCTCACCACGGCGACATCTCGAGCGCGACGCGCATCAGCCTTGGGTACCGTAGGATTCGCGGCGATGCCGGGCCTGCCACAGCACTTTTCCGACGCCGCCCCAATATTGGATCCGGTGCCGTTCGGCGGATTCGCTCCGTCCCAGCAGGCCCGCGATCAGGCCGGCCGATGCATGATAGGCCGCCTGTGCCACGCCGGCCGCCATCCAGAACAGCAGTGCATCGTAGCGGCGCGGCGCGGCCGAGATCTGCAGATAGGCGCGTTGCTGTCCTTGCCGGAAACGACGGTCGGAGAGATAGCGGCGCTCGAGCCGCGCGCCGGGAACGAATTCGGCGACCGGCGCGTCGGCGGCCCAGACGAAGCGCTTGCCGCGCCGGCGCAGCCGGTACAGCAGGTCGATATCCTCGCCCCCCGTCTTGTCGAAGGCGTGCCGAAAGGGCTCGTCGCCGCCATCGAAGCAGGTGGCGCGACGAAAACAGGAATTGCCGGTGCCGAGCAGCGCCGCAAGGTCGGTGATCGTGGCGCCGTCCGGACGATGCACCTGCCGCGAGTAGAGGCTCGTGGCGAAGTCCTTGAACCGGGCCGGCGGATTCTCGAATTGCGGGACGACCGGACCGAACGCCACATCCGCTTCGGTCTGGACGAGCGCACAGACCAGTTTCGCCAGCCAGTCGTCGCGCGCGGCGACTTCGTCGTCATCGAGAAAAACGATGAAATCGCCGTTCGACTCCAAGACGCCCCGGTTTCTCGCGAAGGCAAGTCCCGGCCGGGGCTCGTGGATGCAGCGCAGGCGGACATTCGCGGCGGCGTCCGACGCAAGCCCTTCAACGATCTGCCTCTGGCTGCCGTCCGGAGAATTGTCGACGACGATGATCTCGACGCCGCCGAACGGCACCTTCTGGCGCAGGCCGCTTTGAATCGCCTCGACGAGAAGCCTGTCGCGATCGACAGTCGGGATGACGACGTCGACCTGCATTCAGTCCGGACTCCGGCCACGGCGCAGCGCCTGGACGACGGTAAGTATTGCGTCCTGCATTCGGCTAAGCAACATGGATGTTGACATCGTTTAATTTAGGCCCTTCACTCCGGAACAACCATCCAAAAAACTTTCGTTAAATGGAAGTAAAGCGCACCAGCGCAGTTTCGCATGCATAAGACGATTTGCTTGTAAACGATTCGGGGCGGAGTTCGATTTGTGCGGCATCTTCGGGTACGCGCTCCGCAGCGAGCCTAGGATACCCGTCCAGCGACTTCAAAGCCTGACTGATCTTCTGGCCCATCGCGGACCGGATGGTTCGGGCGTCTGGACATCCGCGAAAGACGGATCGACCTGGCAGGTCGGATTCGGTCACCGCCGCCTCGCGATCATCGACCTGACGGCCGGCGGCAGCCAGCCGATGGTCCATGCGGACCGCTGGGTCCTGTCGCTCAACGGCGAGATCTACAACTACCTCGAGTTGCGCCGCGAGCTCGAGGCGCTGGGATACGGCTTCAAGTCGAATTCCGACACCGAAGTGCTGCTGATCGCCTGGGTGGCGTGGGGTGAAGCCGCGCTTGGAAGATTGCGGGGAATGTTCGCGTTTTCGCTGTGGGACGACGTCGAAAAGACGCTTGTGCTGGTCCGCGACCCGTTCGGCAAGAAGCCGCTGTTCCTCGCGGAGCCCCAGGACGGCATCGTCTTCGCATCGGAGATCGCGCCGATCGTCCAATCCGGCCTGGTCGCGGCCGAGCTCGATTCGGCTTCGGTCCGAGACTACCTGCTCAGCCGCTACGTTCCGGGGCCGCACACATTCTACAAGCCGGTCAAGAAGCTGCCGCCGGGCCATCTTGCGGTCTGGCGGGACGGGCGCCTGGACGTCCGCCGCTACTACACGCCGCCGACCATGGCGGACCGGCCGGTCACGGTGCGGAAGTTCGAAGACGCCACCCGCCTGTTCCGGGCCAAGCTGGAGGAATCGATCCGCCTCCGCCTGCGCAGCGACGCGCCGTTCGGCGTCTTCCTGTCCGGCGGGCTGGATTCGTCCTCCATCGCCGCGCTCATGGCGCGGCAGCTTTCGCAGCCGATCAAGACCTTCTCCGTGGGCTTCCATGAGGCGGAATATTCCGAATTGCGCTATGCGCGCGAAATCGCAAGCCTGGTTTCGGCCGAACATCACGAGCTGATCATCGACTGGCGCATCGTCCGCGACCGCATTCCCGACGCCATCCGGTTTCGCGGCGCGCCATTGTCGGAGCCGGCCGACATCCCGATGCTCGAACTGTCCCGCGCGGCGGCGGGCAGCGTGAAAATGGTATTGACCGGCGAAGGCGCCGACGAGCTGCTCGCAGGCTATCCCAAATACCGGGCCGAGCCCTGGCTCGACGCGTTCCAGCGATCCTCGCCGGACGGCGTCAAACGGATGCTGCGTGCCGCCGCCGGCCTTTTGGGCGATCGCGGCCGCCGGCTGCAGATCCTCGCACGCGCCGCGACGGAGCCGGATTTCCAGACGCGCATGCTGGGATGGTTCGCCGCGATGGAGCCGGCGCTCCGCGACGACCTGCTGGCGGGCCGCGGCGAAAGGCGGGCCCTCGACGAATTTCCCTTCTCGAGCCGGTCGGCGAGCGCGATACGCCGGATGCAGCATTTCGACCAGACATCCTACCTTCCGGACAACCTGCTCGAACGCGCCGACCGCATGATGATGGCGGCGGCGATCGAGGGCCGGATGCCGTTCATGGACGTAGCGCTGGCCGAAACCGTCGCCGGCTTCGACGAGTCGTTCTATGCGCAGGGACGCGGCGGAAAGCGCGTCCTGCGTGCGGCGATGGCCGGCGTGCTGCCGGCCGAGACGCTCCACCGCAAGAAAGTGGGTTTCCGGGTGCCGGTGGGCGTCTGGTTCCGGACGAGCATGCGCAGCTATGTGACGGATCTGCTGCTTGCGCCCGATGCGCGCATCGCGGGGATGCTGGACCGGCAGTGCGTCGCCCGCGTGCTGGCCGAGCATGAGGACGGGCGGAAGAACCACGAATCCGCGATCTGGACTCTGATCAATCTCGAAGAGTTTCTGCGCGGTTCCGCGATCTCGGTATAGCGCCGCCGTCCGGCGCGGCATTCGGCGCGCCGATTGCCGTGGTTGGCGGCAATCTCCCCTGCTAGTGTCGCGAAAGGCGACGGGGGGATCATGCGTATCGCGGTATTTGGACTTGGCTATGTCGGGACGGTGTCGGCCGCTTGCCTGGCCGAACGCGGACACGACGTGACCGGAGTCGACAAGAGCCAGACCAAGGTCGCTTTCATCAACAACGGGGAGACGCCGGTCATCGAGGCCGAGGTCGCGGGGCTCATCGCGCGCGCGCGCGCCGATGGACGGCTGCGCGCGACCACCGATGCCGCGGACGCCGTGGGCGCCAGCGACCTGTCGCTGATCTGCGTCGGCACCCCCAGCGCGCGCAACGGCAATCTCGACGTTTCGGCGATCCGCGCGGTCTGCGAGGAGATCGGTGCGGCCTTGAAGGGCCAGGATCGGCGCCATCACGTCGTCATCCGCTCGACGGTCCTGCCGGGCACGCTGCACGACGTCGTCATTCCGGCGCTCGAGGCCGCCAGCGGCAAGCGGGCGCACCGCGATTTCGGCGTCGGCGTGAACCCGGAATTCCTGCGCGAGGGCACCGCGGTCCGGGACTTCCACAATCCGCCCAAGACGGTGATCGGCGCGACCGATGCCGATACGATCGCCTGCGTCACCGCACTGTATGAAGGCCTGCCCGGTCCGCTGATCGTGTTTCCGCCCGAGACGGCCGAGATGGTCAAATACGCCGACAATTGCTGGCATGCGCTGAAAGTCGCCTTCGCCAACGAGATCGGGAACATCTGCCAGGCGCGCGGCGTCGACAGCCATGCGCTGATGGATGCGTTCGTCCAGGACACGAAGCTCAACATCTCGCCGGTCTATCTCAAGCCGGGCTTTGCCTTCGGGGGCTCCTGCTTGCCCAAGGATTGCCGCGCCCTGACCTATTTCGGCCGCAGCCACGACCTGGAATTGCCGGTGCTCGACGCGATCCTGAAAAGCAACGTCCATCAGGTCGAGCGCGCCTTGCAGAAGATCGTCGGCCTGGGGGGGCGCCGGATCTCGCTTCTCGGCCTCAGCTTCAAGGAAGGGACCGACGACCTGCGCGAGAGCCCGCTGGTCGAGCTGGCGGAGCGGCTGATCGGCAAGGGGTATCAGCTGCGCATCTTCGACCGCAACGTGCAGCTCGCCCGCCTCGTCGGCGCGAACCGCGACTACATCCTCCACACGATTCCGCATCTTTCCGACCTGATGCTCGACACCGTCGACGCGGCGATCGGCCATGCCGAGATCCTGGTCGTCGGCAATCGCGATCCGGCGTTCGCAAGCCTCGCCGGTCGCCTGACACCGCAGCAGACGCTGGTCGATCTCGTGCGCTTCCGCGAGTTGGAGACGCTGGGAGGGAACTACATTGGCATCAACTGGTAGTTCTCGCGGCGGCGTCCTGATCATCGTGGAGAACCTGCCGGTGCCGTTCGACCGGCGGGTCTGGTCCGAGGCGACGACCCTGCAGGCCGCGGGCTATCGCGTGGCGGTGATCTGCCCAAAGGGGGCGGACGCGCGGAAATCCCATGAAGTCCTGGACGGCATCCACATCTATCGCCATCCGCTGCCGTTCGATGCCGAGGGCGGGCTCGGCTATGTCGTCGAATATGCCAGCGCGCTGTTTTTCGAATTCGTCCTGACCTGCTGGATCTGGCTGCGGCACGGCTTCGACGTGATCCATGCCTGCAACCCGCCCGACACGATCTTCCTGATCGCATGGCCCTTCAAGCTCCTCGGCAAGAAGTTCCTGTTCGATCACCACGACATCAACCCCGAACTCTATCTGGCGAAATTCGGCAGCAAGGACCGCTTCTATCAACTCCTCTGCTGGCTGGAGCGCTGCACCTTCCATGCCGCCGACGCCTCGCTCGCCACCAACGAATCCTACCGGCGGATCGCGATCGAACGCGGCGGCATGGCGCCGGACAAGGTTTTCGTCGTGCGCTCCGGACCCAAGCTGGAGCGCCTGCGCATCGTGCCGCCGAACGCCGCACGCAAGCACGGCGCCCGCCACCTGATCGGCTATGTCGGCGTGATCGGCCAGCAGGAGGGGATCGATCTTCTTCTCGAAGCGGCGAAGCACATGACCCAGACGCTCGGCCGGACGGATATCCGCTTCGCCATCATCGGCGGCGGACCGGCGCTGAACGCGATGAAGGCGCTCTCCGTCCGGCTGGGCGTCGACGGCCAGGTCGAATTCTACGGCCGCGTCCCGGACGACGTGCTGCTGGAGGTGCTGAACACCGCCGATGTCTGCGTCAATCCCGACCGCGTCAACGCGATGAACGACAAATCGACCATGAACAAGATCATGGAATACATGGCGCTCGCCAAGCCAATCGTGCAGTTCGAGCTAACCGAGGGGCGTTACTCCGCCGGCGAGGCGTCGCTTTATGCGGCGCCCAACGATCCGGTGGATTTCGCGCGCAAAATCCTTGAGCTCCTCGACGATCCGGCCAAGCGGGCCGCCATGGGCGCGTTCGGCCGCAACCGGGTCGAGACGGAACTCGTATGGGAGCGCGAGGCGCCCAAATTGCTCGCGGCCTATGACTGCCTGCTGCACCCGAAAATCGGATCGCAATCCGCTTCGGCATCCGCCGCGAACTCCGGCATGGCTCCGCCGGCCAATCGCAACTAAGCTGGCCTGCCGCTTCCTGGCGATCTTATGAACGACGTCGCATCTGCATTGGGCCGTGTCGGCCGCTCGCTTCGCGCGGCCTTCACCGGCGGGCGGCGGGACCACGCCAAGCCGTCGCGCGTCCCCGAAGGCGCGCTCGTCTACGCCATCGGCGACATCCATGGCCGCAGCGATCTGCTGGCGGCGCTGGTCGCGCGGATCGAGGAGGATGTGCAGGCCCGCGCGGCGGCACAGCGCCCCATCGTCGTGTTCGTCGGCGACTATGTCGACCGCGGATCGGATTCGCGCGGCGTGATCGATCTTCTTCTGACCGGACTCCCGCGCGGATGGGACTGCCACTTCCTCAAAGGCAATCACGAGGAGGCTTTGCTCGATTTCCTGGGCGATCCGAAATTCGGCGAGGTCTGGCGCGATTTCGGCGGCTTGCAGACCCTCACCAGCTATGGCGTGGCGATCCTGCGTCAGGGGGCCGAGATCGACTGGCCCGCGACGGCGCGGGCCTTCGCAGCCGCTTTTCCGCGCGAGCATCTCGATTTTCTCAACAACCTGCGCCTGCATGCGGCCATCGGCGACTATGTCTTCGTCCATGCCGGGGTGCGGCCGCGGATTCCGCTCGAATACCAGTCGGAGCGCGATCTCCTCTGGATCCGCGAAGAGTTCACCGCCGCCGGGCGCGCCCTGCCGCAGACCGTGGTCTATGGGCACACGCCCCATGAAGACGTCGTCGTCGGCCCGGGCCGCATCGGCATCGACACCGGGGCCTATGCGACGGGCAAGCTAACGGCTGCCGGGTTCCATGGCGCCGAGGTCTGGTACCTGTCGACCTGAAGCATCCGAGCCCGCCGGCTGAGCCGCCTTTGCCGAGAGGTTCGCGACTTGCTGCCTCGCCAGACCGGCCGGTGCCATTCCGCCGCGCTCGGCTGCGGCCTCTGCGAGAAGCACGGCCTGGGCGTTCGCCCCTGCAACCCGCCATTGGCCGTCGGCATCCTGTGCCGTAACCCAGGTGTAGTTCGTCTCGCTCCAGGGCAGCACCCAGTTGTTCGCATTGTCCAGCACATAGGCCCCCTGCGCGGTATTGGCGATCAGAACGGCATGCGGACCGGTCTGCGGCGACTGCACGAGGGCAAGACTCAGTTCGCTTGGCGACCAGCCTGCCGCCCAGAGCATCTGACGCTTTGCCAAGGCATAGTCCTCACAGTCGCCTTCCGTGGTCGCCGGCTCCCAGACATCCGGCTGTCCGAAACGGTCCTGGTCGGTGACGTAGCGCACGCGGCGGTTGACCTCGCGGTTGACCGAGTCGAGCGCAAGCCAGCGGTCGGGCGTGAGCGGACCATCGGTCCGCGGCACTTCGTAAACGACCGCCGTCGGCCCATTGGCCGGCTTGGCCGGGCATTGATCCCGTTCGTGCGCACAAAGCACGACATAGCCAGACGGCGCCGCCGTGGGTAATCCCAGCGGCAACGGTGTACTTACGCCCGGAAGAGTTGAACAGGCGGAAACCATAAAAAACAAGGCAAAAGCTACCGCACGCCCACAATAATGGGTTTTGTAATCGCACATGAAACGCCCCAACAGCACCAGCTAGGGCATCATGACTTCTCGCCTGTTAATCTTCCGGGTTCCGGGAACTTCAAAACCAATTCAAGTTCTATGGGACTTTTTACTTAACTTGATTCAAATTTTATGGATTCTGTACTTGAACAGGTAATGCACGGCTGGGTTGCACAAGAAATTTCCGCCAATACCGCGTCGGCGTGGCCGGACCGGTCGATCACCGGCCGGTCCGGCCACGCCGGCTGGCGCGGCCTGAGCCTCACCGCCTCGCCTGCTAGGTTCCAGTACGGAGCGACAAAACGCCCGCCGCAAAATGCTCAAAATTTAGGCGAAAGCGTTCCCCAAGAGACACGCTGGCGGCCTGTATTCCAATTTATGCTGCATCGCACCGTCTTAGCCCAAGACGCTTCTGGCCAATCGTCTTAATTCCCGCGTAGAGTTCATTTTGGGTTACTAGGTGGAGGGGCCAATGCGCTTCTGGTCCGCGCGTATGTTGTTGGTTTCGACGAGCATCGCGATAGGTGTCTCGCTGACGACGTTGGCGGCGCCCGCTGCCTTGGCGGCAGCCACCGTCGTGACCGATCCCGTGAGCGGCAACGTCACCGTCACGCTGGCGGACAATGCGAGCGTCCAGGTATCGGCGACGCTGGCGGCGCAGATCGTCGCGGCGATGAATGCCGGCGACCCCGCCGCCGTCACAGCGGCGATCAAGGCGCTGGTGCGGAGCTACGCCGCAAACGATACCGATCTCGCAACGGCGATCTATGTCCTGGCCGCGTCGTCGACCGGCGATCGCGCGCTTCAGGCGGCGGCCTATGCCGGCGTCGTCGCGGGCAATCCGGCCGCTGCCACGCAAGTTGCCGCAAACGGCACCGCCGGCGGCGGAACCCCGGGCGGCCAAGCCACCGCCGTCACATCCGGGGACAACAACTTCCCCGGCGGCGGCACCAGCGGTGGGGGCAGCACGCCGAGCCCCAACGGCCCCTGATCGGAAGCCGGCTGTGTTCCAGCCGGTCAACGGGCCGATTGATCCGCGCACGGCAGGCGGTTCGTAAGACAAGCGGCAGAGAATATCGGCGATGAGCGTTAGTGGGGGACGGACACGTGATTTCGGGGCGTAAGGTTACTTTTGCACTGACCTTTGTGTGTGCAGGCCTGTTGTCGGCGCGGACGGCGACCGCCCAGCAGATTGCGCCCACCAATGTCGGCCCGGAATCCGAACTCGGCATCCATCTGGGCGGCTTCATGCTCTATCCGTCGCTGGATCTGAGCGGGCAGTACAACGACAACGTCTTCGCGGTGGACACCGGCGCAAAGTCCGATGTCAGCTGGGACGTCCATCCGGCACTCCGCCTCGAATCCACCTGGACCCATTATCTCGTCGTGCTGAAGGCGGAGTACGATCTGCGCCGCTTCGATACGCTGACCCAGGAAAATACCGACAATTACCTGTTCGGCGGCGAAACCAAGTTCGATCTGGGATCGGACACGCAGTTCGACGCGACATCCGAATATGCGCGGCTGTCCGAGCTTCCTGGCAACACGAACGTCACCACGAATGCGGCCAAGCCGACGAACTATTTCCGGTGGAACAACGCCGCCGACATCAAGCACGTCTTCGACCGGCTGCAGGTCGACATCGGGGGCGCCTATACGACGCTTCGCTTCCAGAACACCCCGGCGGTCGGCGGCGGCACGCTCTTCGAGGTCGACCGCAACCGCGACGTCGCGAGCGCCTATCTGGATCTCGGCTACCAGTTCAGCCCCGGCTACCAGGTGTTCGCCCGCGCCAACTGGAATCAGCGCGACTATGAATTGGCGGTCTTCAAGTTCCGCAATTCGACGGGCTATCAGGCCGATGCCGGCGTCCGGGTGCAGCTGAGCCATCTGGTCGACGGCCAAGCCTATGTCGGCTATCTCCAGCAGGACTACAAAGCGCCGCTGACGAATATCGGCGGCGTCGATTACGGCGCCCAGCTGCACTGGTCGGCGACGCGGCTCACCGACGTCACGCTCGACGTGCACCGCTCGATCGAGGAAACCGATCAGGTCGGAGCGACCGGCTATTTCGCGACCGTCGCGTCGCTCGACGTCTCGCACGCGCTGACCCGCTCGGTGACCTTGAATGCGAACGTCGCCTATACGAACAACGACTATCACGGGGTCGTCCGGAACGAGGACATCTACACCGCCGGATTCGGGATCGACTACCATTTCCGGCCGCAGATCCATCTGGTGGCGGACTACCAGTACAACACACGCGACTCGAACGTTCCCGGCACCAATTACAGCCAGAATATCGTAGAGGCGCATCTGCGACTGGCGCTTTAGCCGGCAAGAACCAAGGATGGCCGGGCGCAGCCGGAAATGCGATGCTGGGTCCGCTCGCGCCCGCGCCGTCGGCGCTTCAAAGTATGGGACCTATGGACACTCAAAACCCAGCGGCTGGGGAAATCTTACCGCCCGAACGCGCTGAAGGCGCGGAGCGCTTCGTCGGCAGCACACCGGAACTTTCGATCGCCGCCCTGCTCGCCGTGCTGCGCCGGCGGGCGATTCCGATGCTCGCCGCCTTCGTGGTGGTGACCGCCATCGGCGTCGCCTATACGATGAGCCTGACGCCGCGCTATACGGCGATCTCGACCGTATTGTTCGATCCCGAGAACCAGAACGCCGTCGACCTTCAGCAGATTCTGGGCGAGCAGTCCGGCCCGCCGATCTCCATCGCGAACCAGATCCAGATCCTGACATCGTCGTCTTTCGCCGGAAAGATCGTCGACAAGCTCGATCTCGAATCCGACCCGGAGTTCGGCGCGGGCGCGACGGGCGGCTTCGGCCTCGTCCGGTCCCTCAAAAATCTCGCCGGGCTGGGCGGCGGAGGCACGCCGGACAAGGACGACGTGCGGATCGCCACCATGGGACGGTTCGAGGACCGCCTGACGGCCGGCGTCGCGGAAGGCACCTCGGTCATCACCATCCAGTTTTCGTCGCAGGATCCGGCGAAAGCCGCCCGGATCGCCAACACCGTCGCCGACGGCTACATCACCGACCAGCTGGAAGCGAAATTCGAAGCCACGCGGATCGCAAACAACTGGCTGAGCCAGCGCCTGGCCGAATTGCGCAAGCGGGTCGCCGAAGCCGAAGGCGCCGTCGCGAGCTATGCCGCCGCGAACCATCTGCAGACGCTGAACGAGGCCGGCCAGACCCTGCAGGATCAGCGCGTCGCCAACCTCAATGACGAATTGCTCAAGGCGCGCACGGATTATGCGGAAAAGGCGACGCGCCTGAACGGGGTTCGTGCCGTGCTCGCGCGCGGCGGTTCGGTCGAGGCGATCCCTGAGCTGATGAATTCCGCGGTGTTCCAGACCCTGCGCACGCAGCGGGCCGCGCTGCTGCAGCAACAGTCGCAGCTCTCCTCGACCTTCGGTGCCCGCCATCCGGAGATGATCAAGCTCACCGAGCAGATCAACAGCATCAACCAGCAGATCAACGGTGAAATCCAGCGCATCCTGTCCGCGCTGCAAAGCGACGTCGCGGTGTCGAGCGCGCAACTTGCCGTCGTCCAGAACGGACTGCGGGACGCGGAAGGACAGAACGCCACGGCGAGCCAGGCCAACGTCCAGCTGCGCGAGCTGCAACGCAACGCCGACTCCGCCAAGTCGCTCTACGAGGCCTTCCTCAAGCGCTTCAACGAGTTGGGCGAACAGGGCACGCTGCAGACCACGCAGGCGCGCGTGATCAGCCGCGCCACGGTGCCGGCGAATGCGTCCTATCCCAAGACCCTGCTCTATCTCGCCGGCAGCGCCGGGGCCGGACTGCTCGCCGCCGCCATCATGGCGTTCCTGCTCGAACAGCTCGATCGCGGGCTGCGCACGCGTCAGCAGGTCGAGAGCGAGCTCAATTTCCCCATGCTGGCAAGCCTGCCGCTGGTCGACAGCGCCGAACTTTCCTGGAACGGCACCCCGCACACCCCCTCGGAGATCGTCGTCCACAAACCCCTGTCGGCCTACAATGAGGCGTTCCGGATGCTGCGGGCGGGGATTCAGCTGTCGAATGTCGATTCGGAGCCGGTGCTGGTGCTGATCACCTCGGCGCTGCCGAACGAGGGCAAATCGACCGGTGCCCTGTCGCTGGCGCGCTCCTGCGCCCAGGCGGGGGACCGCGTCCTGCTCATAGACGGCGATATCCGGCGGCCCAGCATCGGAGCGATCCTGAAGCGGAAACAGGACAAGGGCATTGGCCTGGTCCAGTGCATCCGCGGCGAAGCGCAGGTGCATGAGGCGGTGATCAAGGACGAGATCAGCTCGCTGCACATCCTGCTGCCGGGCGCGACGGTCAACAATCCGCCCGACATCCTGTCGTCGGCGGCGATGCGCAATCTCCTGGAAGCGGCGCGGCAGAGCTACGACCTGGTGCTGATCGACTCTTCGCCGGTCCTGCCGGTGATCGATGCGCGCCTGCTGGCGCGGCTGTGCGATACGACCGTCTTCTTCATCCGCTGGGAGGAGACGCCGAAGGATGCCGCCCAGGAGGCGCTCCGGCTGCTGCTGTCCTTCGACGCGCCGATCGCCGGCGTGGCGCTGAGCATGACCGATCGCAAGCGCCAGACGCGCTACGGCTATCACGGCGACAGCTACAGCTATTATGGAAAATACAAAGACTACTACGCGTCCTGATGAGCCGCCGGCGTGGCGCGCAAGGCCTGCGGCGTTCGCGCTGCTGGCGTTTGCGCTGGGGCTGATCGTCCTTTCCGGCGGTCTGCTTCGGCACGATCTGGCGCTCTATCGGCTCCATGCGGTGGCGAAGGCCATCCGGTTCGGCGAGCCGGTTTCGAATGCCGGGCTGGCGCAGGCGGTGCAGCAGGCGATCGTCGGAGACCAGGACCATGTGCTGAACGCGAGCGATCTCGACGATGCGGCGCAGGTCGCGTCGCTTTTTGCCGAGCGCAACCGTGCGAGCTTTCTGGCGCCGTCGCTGCAGCTGACGGCCGAAAACCTGCTGCGGGCACGCCTCGCCGAGGCGCCCGCCGACGGCAATTCCTGGCTGCGACTTGCCTATGTCCGTACCGCGCGGATCGGGCTCGATCCCCTCGCCCATGCCGCGCTGCGGATGTCCTGGCTCGCGACGCCCCGCGAATTCGCGGTGATGTGGCCCAGCCTGCGGTTTCGCGTCGCCCATTGGGACCGGCTGACGATCGAGGAGCAGTTCGCCGCCGCGGATCTCGTTGCCGGCCTGTGGCACAAGCCGCCGGAGCGCGATGCCCTCGGGCATTTCCTCGCCAAGCTGCCGCCCCATTTGCGCTCTACGCTGCTGGCGGACATGACGGACCCCGAAGCGCGGGCCGCCCTCCGGAAAGCCTGAATCGACCGGCGTGCCGCGCCGACCGGAGCGACGCGCATTTACCGCAGTTCACTATCCAATTGTGCCGGCGCCGGCCGGTACGCTATCTGATAAGGATCGGCCATGCTGGCAGCACGAGACGAACGAGAGGGGCACAGATGAGAGCGTTAGCCGTAGCCTGCCTTTTGGCCTTTGCCGCGCTCGCTGCCTGCCTGACTCCCGGTGCCATCGCGCCAGCCGCCGCACAGACCGTCGCAGCGCCGGACGATTCGATCAACTCGACCTATCGCCTGGGCCCGGGCGACAAGGTGCATGTCAGCGTCTACGGCCAGGCCGACCTGAGCGGCGAGTTCGCCATCGACGGGGGCGGCTCGGTCCAGCTGCCGCTGATCGGCCAGGTGAAGGCCGCCGGCCTGACGGTGCGGCAGTTCGAGGCCGAGATCGCCGACACGCTGCGCAACGGCGAATACCTCAAGGATCCGCGCGTCAGCGTCGAAGTCGCGAACTATCGTCCGTTCTACATCATCGGCGAGGTGAACAAGCCCGGCGAATATCCGTATGTGAACGACATGACGGTCCTCAACGCCGTCGCGCTGGCCGGCGGCTTCACGTTCCGGGCGGATGACGGCTCGGTCTACATCCGGCGGCATGGCGGCACGCAAGAGCAGAGGTTTCCGGCCGATCAGAGCACGCGGGTCGAGCCCGGCGACATCATTCGCGTCGGCGAACGATTCTTCTGAGACCGGGACCGCCTTCTGTGGGTCAGAAGGCGTTCTTCTGGCCCGCGACGGCTCCGACCGTCTTGAAAAGAATCTGGATATCGAGCGGCAGGCTGCAATTGCATGCGTACCAGATGTCCATCTCGATGCGGCGATACATCAGATCGAGATTCGGCGTCGCGCCGCGCAGGCCATGGACCTGCGCCCAGCCCGTAATGCCCGGCTTCACATGCTGGCGCACTTCGTAATTCTCGATCAGCTTGGCATAGAGCGCATCATGGGCGGCCGCATGGGGCCGCGGACCCACGATGGACATCTCGCCGCGCAGCACATTCAGCAGTTGCGGCAGTTCGTCGAGACTCGACCGGCGCAGCCAGCGGCCGACGGACGTCACGCGATGGTCGCTCTGCGAGGCCTGCCGGACTGCGTCGCCGTCCTCGAGCACCGTCATCGTCCGGAACTTGAATATCCTGAAGGGGCGCCCGCGATAGCCCAGGCGGGACTGCCGGAAGATCAACGGACCGTGCGAATCCACCGCGATCGCGATCGCGATCGCGAGGAGCAACGGCGAGAGGAAGATCAGCGCCGCGCCGCCGACGGCCAGGTCCAGGCTGCGCTTGAGGACGCGCTCCGTGCTGGTCATGGGCGTTTTTTGCATCTCCAACGCGACGACCGCGCCGATCCCGCGCACCGAGTGCTGCAGGAGCGTCGAGACGCGCTCGTCGGGTACGAGATAGACGGCGCGCGGCAGGATGCGCAGTCCCGACATCAGTCCGCCGACCTCATCGAAGGACAGCCGCCCCCCCAGGACGTAGATTTCGCCCGGCGCGGCCGACCGCGCGGCGTCGAACACGCGTTGCAGGAGCCGCTTGCGCTCGCCGACCCAGTCGACGGCATTGCAACCATCGTCGAATCCGAGAATCCGGATGCTCTCGCAGCCCTGTTGCGCCAACTCCTCGCGCAAGAGGTCGGCATCGGCGCTCGCATTCGGCGCCACGACGAGGATTTCCAATCCGCGATAGGCGCTGGCCCGCATCCAGCCGGCCAGCAGCCGCGGCGTCAGCATCCGCGAGGCGAGCGCTCCCGCCATCCCCACGGTGAAGAAGGCGAAGATCGCGCCGCGCGAGAACTGCGCGCTGATCTTCATGCTGAAGGCGAGAACGATGAGAAACAGGAAGGTGACGACCCAGGCGATCGCGGCCATGCGCGCCCGTCCCAGGCGCGTCGCGCTCCCGCGCGGTTCGCGCGAAGCCTGCAGGCGCACGAGACCGCAGAACAGCACGGAAACGATGACGCCGGTCGCGGCGAATCCCGGAATATTGCCGGTCGTTCCATGGGCCATCGACTGGAAGGCCATTCCGGACAGAATGCTGATCGCAACGATGATCGCGGTATCGACAGCCTGCGCGAGGGCCGACACGGCATATTGAATCGGGACATCGGCCCGCCATGTCTGGGCGATGCCGACGTGCCTGCTTCCCTGCGGATAGCCTGTCGTTTGAACGTTCATTCGCCCCACGCAACGCCTCAACGCGACAGCCGTCCGGCGGCGCGTTGTTCATGGCAAACTCCAGCCGGTGTGCGGCCGGATACGCACCATTCCGCCAAAGACAACCTAGCAGCCCTTCGGCGGTAGCAAAGTTAAACACTTGTCCGGCAACAAGAAAAAGCAAATTATTCGGTAAAGGTAATGTTTACGACGCGGTTGCGATTTTGCTTGGAGAAACAAGGCCTCTGGATAGCATGACGACTATTCAAGTTCCCAACTCGGATGCGTCATATACGGGCATAACACGTTCTTGAACATTCGGCCGTCGGCACCCGCAACAGGCCACCCTTGCACAGCGAGGGCCCAAGCGAGAGTTCAGCCCGGATAGACGCCCGGCAACAGCCGCTCGAAATGGCGGCGCAGATAGCCGTAGCATTCGCAGGCCTGCAGTTCGAGCCGGCGCACATCGACGACGGTGACGTTGGCGCGGCCGCGGCGGATCGCGCCGGTTCTCTCGAGATCGCCGATGATGCGGGTGGCATAGGGCCGGTGGACGCCGAGCATCTGGGCGATGAAATCCTGGGTCACGCCGATCTCGTCGCTCTCCAGGCGGTCGCGCAGCGTGAGCAGCCAGCGCGCCAACCGCGCATCGAGGTCATGCACCGCATTGCAGGCCGTCGACTGAAGAACCTGGGCGAGCAGGCAGTCGGCATAGCGCGCGAAGTGATCGCGCATGGCGGGCGAGCGGGCTTTGGCGCGGTCGAACAGCTCGATGGAGAGGCGCTGGGCACCGCCGCCGATCTGAACGACACCCGTCGCGAAAGCCGGCTTGTCGCCTTCGCTGACGATGCCGCCCAGCGCGCCTTCCTGCCCGACCATGGCCGCTTCGGAGATCGCACCGTCACGCAGGTCGAGGACGAGCGCGGCGATGGTGCCGGGCTCGGGGAAATGAACGCACTCGACATTTTCGCCGGGCCGGAAGAGGACGTCGCCGGTCTTCAGCGTCACGGTCTCGAATCCGGCGGACAGAAGCGCGAAGTCGCGCGGCTGCAAAGCGGCCAGCAACCGGTTCTTCGTGTTTGCCCTTGCCGATACCACCGCCCTCTCCTCGCCGCAAATGCCGCGCGAACGAGAAGTGCACCAAAACGCTCAAGCCTCCAAGTCCGGATAAAGCCCGGGCAGGATGCGCTCGAAATGCCGGCGCACCGTGCCGTAGCATTCGCAGGTCGCCTCCTCGAGCAGCGCGCGCTGCTCGATATGGACGATGCCGCGCCGATGGGAGATCGCGCCGCGGCGCTGGAGGGTGCTGGCGACGCGCGTCAGATAGGTGCGGGCGACGCCGAACATCTCGGCAAGCGCCTCCTGGGTCAGCGGCAGATCCGGACGCTGCAGCCGGTCGTGCGTGAGCAGCAGCCACCGGGCACAACGCGCCTCGAGTGGATGGACCATCGAGCATCCGACCGATTGAAACACCTGGGCGACGAGACAATCGGCATAGCGGGCGAAGATATCATGCAGGCGCGGCGACGACCGCTTGGCCGCTTCGAGCCGCCCGACCGGGATGCGCAGGGCCTTGCCGGGGATTTGCACCAGACCGCGTGCGAAGGCCGGCTTCATCCCCAGGCTGACCACGCCCCCGACCGCGCCCTCCCGACCGATGGTTGCCGCTTCCACGGCGTGCCCGTCTTGCATCGGCAGAACGAGCGCGATGACGGCACCGTCCAGCGGAAAGAAAGCATGGGTTACATCATCGCCGGGCTCGAAAAGCGTCTCGCCATGGTTCAGGTCGACGTCCCGCAGCCATGGTGAAAGGGTGTCCAGCGCCCCGCGCGGCAGCAGGCGAAGGATTTGGTTACCGGGGCGGGGGGCCGCACCGGACGGAAGCGTCGCTCCGCCCGATATTCGTGCCTTTGCTTTGGCCACGCCCGAATCCGCCTCGAACAGTCCCTTGTTCGCGATTAGCACCGAAGCCGTTCTCGGGTCTGTCTAGTAGTGGACATAAGAGGCGCGAGGCGGCCCGGCGTTAAGCATAAGTCCTTAGGACACATGGCTAAGACGCGGGAACTACTGTCATGTCCAGTAGTTGACACAGTGCCGGCGGATTGCCGGCCGAAGAAGGGGACAGCGTCGCTGTCGGGCTCATGCGTATTTTGGTCGTCGAAGACGAGTTCCTGATCGCGATCCACCTCGAGGATATGCTCGGCGAACTGGGTTATACGGACATCCATATCGCCCGCGACCTGGATGAAGGCTGGAGCGTCCTCGAGTCGATCACCCCGGATTTCGCTATCCTGGACGTGAATATCGGGGCGGCACTCGTGTTTCCCCTGGCGTCCGAATTGCTGCGGCGCAAAGTTCCTTTTGTCTTCTCGACCGGTCGCGGCCTCGGCGCCTTTCCGCCGGAATGGCGCGCGTTCCCGCTCGTACCCAAGCCGCTGGAGACCCGACTGCTGGTCGCGGCCATGCAGGACTGCGGCCTGCGCCGGCGGCAGACGCCGGAAGGCGACTGAAGGCGGCCTTCGATTTCAGATGCGCCATGCGCAACGCGGCATCGAACGGACGCCCGCAATTCGCTTCCAAAAAGCCTGAGGTTGCCTGGGCTCAACCGTCCGTTTTCCCAGCTTGCAATCCTTGCGCGGGCCGCCGGGGACGCAGGCGATCGGCGGCGAACCAAGGGGCATAGAGGATGAAGATCGCGGCCATGCCGATCAGGAACGTCGCCGGGATGTAGTAAGGCCATGGCGGCAGCAGGTCGTAGAACGTGGCGTGTCCCGGCTTGGCGCGGAAGAAGCCGTAATTGACGCCGAGCACCCAGTCCGTCAGCGCCGCCATGCCCGCATAGACCAGCGTCCACACCGCCACGCGCGCGATCGACGCGGGCACCGGCCGCATCGCGCTTCCGGCCATCAGATAGATCACTGCAGCGATGATCGTACCGTGACCCAGCAGGAAGACGATGAACTGCGCTTCCGGAAAGGCGTAGGTCACGTCGGGCGTGAAGAGACCCTGGGTGGTGCCCGCCAGCGCCCAGAAATAGGCGAGCTCGAAGGCGCGCTGGGTCGGCCTGAGGAGCGTGACGAGCAACGCGACGGTCGCCCAGTCGCACAGGTTCATCGGCAGTTCGTTGCCCGCGCCCAGCCAGCCGCGCGCAGCGAAAAGCACATACCACGCGATCCACGTGCCGATGAGGAGTGCCGCGAAGCCGCGCCGGATCCACAGGTCGGCGCGCCGCGGGGCGGCGGCGAGCGCCAACGGAATCGCGAAGGTCAGCGCGATGACGATGAGATGCTGCGTCCCCAACAGGACGAAAGGGGTATGCATGGACGGCCCTCCGACACCGGGGAAGGAACCGCGTCACGGTGGCGGATTGTGGGCGCCTCGGCGGCCGGCGTGCGGCGGAACGCGCGTTTCACGCGCCCGCCCGGCGGCGCTATAACTGGACACCGTGCCCGCGAATCCCTCGCGGGATAGCCATCTTGTCCGGGTACGGAATATGTCCAACGTCGCCGTGATCGGCGCCCAATGGGGCGACGAGGGTAAAGGCAAGATCATCGACTGGCTGGCCAACCGGGCCGAGATGGTCGTGCGCTTCCAGGGCGGCAACAATGCCGGGCATACGATCGTCGTCGGCGACAAGACCTACAAGCTGTCGCTGCTCCCCTCCGGCGTGATCCAGGGCAAGCGTTCGATCATCGGCAACGGCGTGGTGGTCGATCCCTGGTCGCTTCTGGAGGAGATCGGGCGGCTGAACGAAGCAGGCATCGCGGTGACGCCCGACGTGCTGGTGCTGGCGGAGAACGCCGTGCTGGTGCTGCCGATCCACCGCGAGCTGGATGCGGTACGCGAATCGTCGAACTCGCTGCAGCGGCTGGGCACCACCAAGCGCGGCATCGGCCCCGCCTATGAGGACAAGGTCGGACGGCGCGCGATCCGCGTGATCGACCTGAAGGACCTCGCATCGCTACCGGCGAAGATCGAACGCCTTCTGGCGCATCACAATGCCTTGCGGCGCGGCGCGGGCGCCGAGGAGATCGACGCCGCGGCGCTGCTGGCGGTGCTGACCGAGATCGCGCCGAAGCTTCTGCCTTATGCGGGATCGAGCTGGCGCGAACTGGACGCGGCACGGCGCGCCGGCAAGCGCGTGCTGTTCGAAGGTGCGCAGGCGGTGCTGCTCGACATCGATCATGGCACCTATCCCTATGTCACCTCGTCCAACACCGTGGCGGGGCAGGCGGCGGCCGGTGCCGGCGTCGGCCCGCGCCAGATCGGCTATGTGCTGGGCATCACCAAGAGCTATACGACGCGCGTCGGCGAAGGCCCCTTCCCCACCGAGCAGCAGAACGCGATCGGCGAGACGCTGGGCGCGCGCGGCAACGAATTCGGCACGGTGACGGGACGCAAGCGGCGCTGCGGCTGGTTCGACTCCGTGCTGGTGCGCCAGACCGCGATCACCGGCGGGATCGACGGCATCGCGCTCACCAAGCTCGATATCCTCGACACCTTCGAGCGGATCGAGGTGTGCGTGGGATACAAGCTGGGCGACGCGCTGCTCGACTACCTGCCGGCGGATGCCAACGACCAGGCGAAGCTCGTGCCGGTCTATGAGACGCTGGACGGCTGGCAGAGCTCGACGCGCGGCGCGCGCAGCTGGGCCGAGTTGCCGGCCAATGCGATCAAATATGTCCGCCGGGTGGAGGAGCTCATCGGCACGCCGGTGGCGCTGCTGTCCACCAGCCCCGATCGCGACGACACCATCATGGTGCGCGACCCCTATCTGGGGTGAGTTCCCTGTGGCGGCCCATCAATGCCGCCGCTAGATTCGACACGAATCGATTTGGGGGAATCGCCCGTGAAAGCCAAGCTTCTGTTGATTGCCGCGCTGAGCGCAACGCTCGCATCCTGCAGCGGCGGCGTGTCGACCCCCGAGGCCCTGCGTGGAACGTGGAGCGACGCCTGCCCGAACGGGATGATCCAGGTCGATGCCGATACGCTGCACATTCTCTATCCCGAGAAGCAGGACTTCGCGCTGACGGCCTCCGCGTTCGACGGCCGGACGTGGAAGGCCAGCTTCGAGAATGGCGGCAAGAAGATCACGGACGTCTATGTCTTCGAGGACAATACGCTGCGCGCGGAATCGGTCATCGTCGACGGCAGCACGTTCAATTCCAACAAGCTTCGCCTGACGAAGTGCGGCTGAAGGTCTGAACCGCGAGGCCGAAAAAGGCCTGGTTTCCACGCCTGTCGAAGGAGGGGCGGCGCCGACGCCATTTCCGTAACGGCACCACCCCTTCCGCCGGGCGCGAAAACGCGGCACGTTCCGCAGCAGAGAAAACTGCGAAGGGAAATGCCATGATCAAGACACGCTTCACCGAAATGTTCGGCGTCGAGAACCCCATCACTTGCGGCGGCATGACCCGCGTCGGCAAGGCGGAGCTGATCGCCGCCGTCGCCAATGCCGGCGCGCTCGGATTCCTCACGGCGCTTACGCCAGGCTCGCCGGAAGCACTGGTGAAGGAGATCGAGAAGACGCGGGGCCTGACCAACAAGCCGTTCGGCATCAATCTCACCATCCTGCCGTCGATCAATCCGATCCCCTACGACGAATACCGCCAGGTGATCTGCGAAAGCGGCGTGAAGGTGGTGGAGACCGCGGGCAACAATCCGGCACCGCACCTTCCCGCCTTCAAGGCGGCGGGCGTGAAGGTGATCCACAAATGCGTCACCGCGCGCCACGCGGTGAAGGCCGAGAGCATCGGCGTCGATTGCGTCTCGATCGACGGCTTCGAGTGCGCGGGGCATCCCGGCGAGGAAGACATTGGCGGGCTGGTCCTGTTTCCCGTCACGACCGCGAAGCTGAAGATCCCGGTGATCGCGTCGGGCGGCATCGCGGATGCGCGCGGCCTGGTGGCGGCGCTGGCGCTGGGTTGCGAGGGCGCGAATATGGGCACGCGCTTCATGGCGACCAAGGAGGCGCCGATCCATGAGAAGGTGAAGCAGGCCCTGGTCGATCACGACGAGCGCGACACCGACATGATCTTCCGCACCATGCACAACTCGTCGCGCGTGGCGCGCAACAAGATCAGCCAGCAGGTGGTGGAGATCGAGAAGCGCGGCGGCGCCAAGTTCGAGGATGTCCGCGAGCTGGTGGCCGGCACCCGCGGCGGCAAGGTCTACGACACGGGCGACACCGATTACGGCATCTGGTCGGCCGGCCAGACCCAGGGCCTGATCCACGACATCCCGAGCTGCAAGGATCTGATGGACCGCATCATGCGCGAGGCCGAGACGATCATCCGCGCGCGGCTCGACCGGATGGTCGCGTAGGGCCCGGGCGGCTCGCAGCCGCTCATGCTTGGACACGTCCGGCATGAACGGCGCGGCCTGGCGCTCGAAACAACGCGTCAGATGGCCTGTAAGCCGGGTTCTGTCCACCGCTTGCGCGGATGGATGGCCATTCCTCTGGGATGTGTGTCGCCACACACCTCGCGCGACCGACCCGGACGGCTATCCGGAAACGGATTACGTGCCGTCCCTATTTGGTCTTGCTCCCGGTGGGGCTTGCCCTGCCGCTCCCGTTGCCGGGACCGCGGTGCGCTCTTACCGCACCATTTCAACCTTGCTGCCCGCTCACGCGGGTTAGCGGTATGTTTCTGTGGCGCTATCCCTGGGGTCGCCCCCGCCGGCCGTTAACCGGCACCGTGTCTCCGTGGAGCCCGGACTTTCCTCTTCCCGCCTTGCGGCGAAAAGCAGCCATCCAGCCATCTGACGCGTTGTGACCCTAGGACATCCCGCCAAGGCGGTCGAGCGCACAGTTTTAACGAATGCCTTTGCAGTCCGTTAAGGCGGTTTGCTGTCCGTCAAGTTCCCTCGGAACGCTTTACGCGGTTGCGGACTATTGCCAGTGAGAAACCGCTGGGAGAGACGCGATGGGATTGGCCGAAAAGAACTTTTTCAAAGCAGGCGCGGGCGTTCCGCCGCCTTTCGAACTGCCGGAACCGCAAACGAAGCGCTGGGTGCCGCGGCGCAAGGCGCAGGTCGTCGCGGCGGTGCGCGGCGGCGTCCTGAGCCTGGACGACGCCTGCGCGCGCTATGCCCTGACGGTGGAGGAATTCCTCTCCTGGCAGCGCGCGATCGACAAATACGGTCTGGCCGGCCTGCGCGCGACACATGCGCAGAATTTCCGCGCCGGTACGCGATAGCCGACAACTACCGGAGGGCGAACTCGACGGCCGCGGCGGCGTGCAATGCGGTGGTGTCGAACAGCAGAACGCTGGCGTCTTCCGGCCGTACGAGCAGCGGAAGCTCGGTGCAGCCGAGGATCACCGCTTGCGCGCCCCGCGCGACCAACCCGGCAATGACGTCGCGATAGGTCGCCCGGGACGAGTCGAGGAATTTCCCGCGCACGAGCTCCTCATAGATCACCCGGCTGACCTCTGCCGCCTCGGCGCCCTCCGGCAGCACGACGTCGATTCCATAACGCGTCTTGAGCCGGCCGCGAAGAATGCCATCCTGCTCCATCGTATGATTTGACCCCAGCAGGCCCACGCGTGTGAAGCCGGCGTCGCGGATCGCGGCGCCGAGCGGATCGGCGATGTGGAGGAAGGGGATGGCGGTTGCCGCCTCGATCTGCGGCGTCGCGCAATGCATCGTGTTGCAGCACATGATGAGGAAGTCCGCGCCGGCCTGGGCGAGATGGCGCGCGGCGTCCGCCATGCGGCGGTTGGCCTCGTCCCATTCGCCGGCCTGCTGCAGAGGCGCAAGCTCGCCGAAATCGAAAGAGTGCAGCAGCAGGCGCGCCGAATGCACGCCGCCGAGCCGCGCCTGCACCGCGCGATTGATCAGCTGGTAATAGGTGACGGTGGATTCCCAGCTCATTCCGCCGAGCAGGCCGATGGTTTTCATGGCGTAAAGGCTAGCAGGCGGCGCCATCGGCGGAAGTCCGCGGGACGCATGGCGGATGTGCGCCCAGGCTAGGCTGCCAGCAAGCCGTCGAGGATGGCGGCGCATTCGCTGTCCCAAGCACCGTTGACGGCGCCGGGCCGGAAGTGGCGCTGGAAGGCGGTGATGACCGCGTCCAGGGACGCGTCCGTCTGGGGCGGGACGCCGTAGCCGAATTGGGCGAGCGCCGACGCCGGGTTTTCCAAAACCGTCTCATCCTTGCGCGGTGGACGACCGATCGGCGCAGTTCGAGGCCAGAGGCCGATGCCGAACTCCGCGAGGTGTTGCCAGGGAAAGAGTTCGCCCGGATCCATCTTGCGCGCCGGCGCGACATCGGAATGGCCGACGACGCGGCCGGGCGGTATCGGATGGCGCGAGAGGATGCCCTGCGCGAGATCGATCAGCGCCGCGACCTGATCCGGTGCGAAGGGCTCATAGCCGAATTCATGGCCCGGATTGACGAGCTCGATCCCGATGGAGCGGCCGTTGACGTTCTTCTCCCCCGCCCACCACGACACGCCGGCATGCCAGGCGCGACGTTCCTCCGGCACATGCGCGAAGACGCGACCGTCGCGGCCGATCGTATAATGCGCCGAGACCTTCGCCGCCGGATCGCAGAGCCGCGCCAGTGCCTCGTCCGCGGTCTTCATGCCGGTGTAGTGCAGCACCAGGATGTCGATCGGCGCGCCGTCCGGACGGGCATCGTGGTTGGGCGACGGACAGGAAACGAGCTTCAGCGTCATGCGTCCTTCATGCGTGGTCGTGACCGCCGACGCGGCCGGGGCGCCAATAGCCTTCCGCGCAAGTCTGCTCCTTGCCAAGCCCGCGCGCGATCAGGCGCTGGCGGATGGCGCGGACGTTCGAGGTTTCCCCGATGACATAGGCGTGGCCACGGCCGGGTGGGAAGGCAAAGGCCTCCACCGCATCGTACAGGATCCGGCTGGGACCGGGAGCGGCGCCGCCGCGCGGCAGCCAGACCACGCGCGCCCCGTCGGGTGCCGGCTGGCGCTCGGCATCGTCGGCGATCTCGAGGAAGGCGGTGGCGCCGGGCGGCTGACCTTCGAGCATCGCGAAGATGCCGGGGATGCAGGTCTCGTCGCCGGCGAAGAGATGCCAATCGGCCTCGTGCAGATAGGTATGGCCGCGCGGCCCGGCTGCATGGATCTGAGCGCCGGGCTCGGCGGCACGCACCCAGCTGCCGGCGGGGCTATCGCCATGCAGCACGAAGTCGATGGCGAGCGTGCCCGCCTCCGCGTCCAGCGTGCGGATCGTGTAGTGACGCCGCGCAATGGTGCCGTCCGCTTGCGGCAGTTCGAGCACCAGATCCTGGCCGCGCTTCCACACGAGTTCGTCGAGCTTGGGCACGGTGAAGATCACCCGCATCATGCGCGGCGTGACGAGCCGCTTGGCCTGGACCGTCAGCGGCCAGACGCGGCGGCCCTTGCGCTGCAGGAACAGACCGATCTGCGCCAATGCGCCGGGGCTTTGGGGTTCGGCGATGCTCATCAGACGAAGATCTTGTAGGCGACGGTCTCTCCGTTCGCGCGCTTGAGGGAAAATTCCGCGCCGGCTTCGTGCTCCTGGATCAGAGCCTCGAAGACGCGCAGCGCGTTGCGGATGACTTCGGCATAGGAGGCGGCCTCGGTCTTCTCCTTCAGGCGTTGCAGGCGCTCCATGGCCTGGGGCGGCATTTCGAGCTGGACGCGGGTGGTGGTGCGCTCGCCGGTCTCCATGGCCTCGGCGGCGGCGCGCATGGCCTCCGCGGCGGCGCCGTGGAAGCGGCGGTGACGATGTCCGTGCATGGGATGTTCCTTCAATTGGGGGTGTCGGTGGGAGCCGGCGGCGGTGCCGGGCGCTCGGCCGACGGGTTGGGGCGCCGCTCGCGGCGGGCGAAGTCGCGCGGCGGCAGATCGAAAGGATCGAAGCCGTGGCGGAAGGCGGCGGCGACCAGCACCATCACCACCAGCGCACCGAGGATGAAGTAGATGTGGTTGAAGACGAAGACCACCGCCGCGATGACCGCGACCGCGGCGAGGATGCGCCACAGCAGACCCGTGCTCCAGATGCCCGGATGGCCCCAAGCCATATAGGCGCGGCCGCCATTGTCGCGGCCATAACCGTCGTAATAACTGCCGCGGAACTGATCGCGGAATTCGCGGCGGCGGGCATGCCATTCGTCGCGCCATTGGCGCTTCCATTCGCGGCGCTGCTCGTGCCAGCGGCGATAGGCTTCGCGGCGGGCGGCGTATTCGGCATAGCCGTCATCGCCGGGGCCGCGCTGGGGCTCCGGCCCAGCGGCGGCAGCGGATTTGCCGTCGTCGACCGGGAAATCCTCGCCGACGCCCACTCCGATCTTGCTCATGTGTGACTCCTTGATGTGCGGGCCCGTAACCGGCCCTTGTGATCATCATAAAGTCATCAAGGAGCCATCCGTCAAGGGGAGTCATCAAATAATCATCACAAAGGCCGTCCCGGATCGCTAGCCGCCGATGCGCCAGCTTGTCCCGTCGCAGCCCACCGCCACGGTGTTGGGGCCGCCGCCGGCCACGACGGAACCGATGCCCACGGCCGGTGTCCGCGTCGCATCGGTCACGATGCGGCGCACGCCCAAGTAGCTCGTATTGCAGACATGCAGCTTCGCCACTGGAGCCGGCATCGCGGCCATGTACCAGGGCGTATCCGCATTGGCGCCCGGCACGAGCGCGCCGGCGACCCGGACCAGATGGCTGGTCTGCCCCGGAGGGCCGGTGTTGCCGTCGATGACGGCCCCTTCGTTGGCGCCCTCGAAAGCGAAGATCGTGCCGCCGTTGACGGGAAACTGCGTGTAGCCGTTGGTCGCGCGGAAATTGCGGGTGTTCCGAATCAAGAAGGCGGAGGTGATCGGTGTCCGGACCGCCTGGCAGATGAAGTTGCTGAAGGCGATGTTCGTGCCGACGACACCGCCGCCCGCATCGGGCCCGATCATCACGCAATGCGACGCGCCGTTGCTCGGCCCCTCCATGTCGAAATTGCTGACCGTCACGCCGAGGACGCCGCCGCCGCGCCTGTTGATGCAGAGCGGCGTGCCGGACCATTCGGCATCGCCGCTGAGCAGGGCGAAATCGAGATTGTGGTCGATCATCACGCCGCAGAGCGCCCGGTTGCCGGCATCCGATTCCGCGAAGATGTTGCTGGCCGTCGTGGTCGTGCTTTCGGTCTCGCCGTCGAACACGATCTCGCCGCTGGTCGGGCTGCCGCAGCCATAGGCGTAGAGGAAATCGAACGCGCTCTGCTGCACCTGGCCGATGTGGAAACAGGGGCCGCCGCCGGGGATGTAGGTCACGCTGACGTCATGGATCTGCAGGCCCAGAAGACGGCTTACATAGAGACCGCGCTTGAGCGAAGAGCCGTGCCCCATGATCGCGAAGTGGCCGAAGGGAAGCGCCGGCTTGTAGTCGCCCGCGCCGCCTGGGCCCGTGACGTTGACGGCCTCGGTGACGGCCGGGCCGGCGCGCGAGAAATCCAGCACGGTCGGCAAGGTGCCGGAGCCGTAACCCATGCTGCCCATCCCGTCCCACGCGCAGTGCGGCGGCGGATTGAGCGTCGCGCGCAGATAATAGTGCCTGGCCGACAGGCTCAGATGCACGCCTTGGCCCGCGCAAACGGAAAATGCCGCCCTGAACGCGACGCTGTCGTCCGCCGTGCCGGTGCCGCACATGTCGACGCTGAACGGCACGCCCTGAAGTTGGCGCACCCAGCGGCCCGGCCCGCCGCCGGGCGCGCCGAACACGAGACAGCGATCGGGCGCGGCGGTGCTCGCCTTCTGCCAGACGAAGATGCCGCCGCCGCCGTCTCCCGGCGTCGCATAATAGGGCACGGACATGACCCGGACTTCTGTGTCGTCCGGCTGCAACGCCGCGAGCGCGGCAATATCGGGGGCGCCGGGAGACGCCGCGGGGACGGCACGCGCATCCGCGCCGGCGATGGCAACAGCGGCGACCAGGCACAAAAGGCCACGAAGAGCCATAATCGCTTCCTGTTCTGCTGGGCGGGAGGTTGGACGGACTTGGGCAGCGTTCTGCGGCAGCCCGCCGCTGTCAAGCAAAGGCGTAAAAACCCTTTCCCGCGAAAGGGTTGCGAGATACGAGCGAAATTCAGCAGGGCCGCCGGGCGGAACTTGTGGGATGCCGCACCGTTCTCATGTCAGGAGATCGCAATGGCGCAGTTCTATCTCAATGTCCGCGACGGCGAGGATCTGATCCGCGACCCCGTCGCATATCATTTCTCTACCGCACAAGCGGCGCGCGATGCAGCGGTCAAGATCGTGCGCGAGCTGATCGCGGACAATCCCGACGAATTCGACCGCAAGCAGATCGAGATCGCCGACGCCACGGGCCACGCGGTGTCGGTGGTCAGCATCCATGACGTGATGCCGGTGCGCTATCACTAAGCGCACCGCTTATTTTATCCAGTGCCGTTCTTTTTCGATCCTGTCATAGGCCGCGTTGATCACCGCCAGCTTGTCGGTCGCGAGCCGGATGAATTCTTCCGGCACGCCGCGGGCGATGAGCTTGTCGGGATGGTTCTCCCGCACCAGCATGCGATAGGTCGCCTTGACCTCGTCATCGCTCGCGTCGAATGCGACGCCGAGGATCACATAAGGATCGCCCTTGTCGGGACCGATATGGGCAGCGCGGATGCGGCGGTACTCGCCCTGGGTGAAGCCGAAAATCTCCGCAACCCGCTCGAGGAAGGCCGATTCGCCGGGATGGAAGACGCCATCCGCCTTGGCGATCTCGAACAGGCCGTCGAGGATGTCTTCGAGAAGCGCCGGATTTCCCACGAGCATCTTGGCGACCTGTCCGGCATAGGCCTCATAACCGGCGGTGTCCTGTTGCGCGAGGCGGAAGATCCGGTTGACGGCACCGAGTTCGTGCGGCGGGACGCGGAACAAACGATGGAAGGTCTGGACCTCGTCGTCGGTCACCGCGCCGTCGGCCTTGGCCATCTTTGCGGCCAGCGCGATCATGGCGATGGTGAAGACCACGCCCGGCGCCTCGCCCGGCTCGAGCTGCGGCATTTCGCGGTCGATCAGGAAGTGGCCCGCCAACGCCCCGATCAGCGCGCCGACCGGCCCGCCGCCCAGCATGAAACCGGCCGCGGCGCCCCCTAGCTTTCCCAACATGGACATGGGGCGAAGCAATAGGACAATCTCGGCGCCATGTCAGCACAACCCGGCCATGCATCCGCTGCGCGGTGGAATTTCTACATCGACCGCGGCGGCACGTTCACCGACATCGTCGCGGAGGCGCCGGACGGAACCTTGTCGACCCTGAAATTGCTGTCACAAAGCGCGCGCTATGACGACGCGGCGCTGGAGGGAATCCGTCGCACATTGGGTCTCGAAAGCGGAGCCGCGATTCCGGCCGGATTCGTGGGCGAGGTTCGCATGGGCACCACGGTAGCCACCAATGCCCTGCTGACGCGCGGCGGCGAGCCGACCGTGCTGGTCACCACGCGCGGTTTCCGCGACCAGCTGCGCATCGGGTACCAGAACCGGCCCAAGCTGTTCGCGCTGAAGATCGAATTGCCGGACATGCTCTATGAGAGCGTGATCGAAGCCGACGAGCGCGTGACGGCGGAAGGCACGGTGTTGCGGGCGCTCGACGAAACAGCGCTGATGCGCGACCTGACGGCGGCGCGGGCGCGCGGGATCGCGTCCTGTGCCATCGTGTTCCTGCACGGCTATCGCTTTCCCGCCCACGAGACGCGGGCGGCGCAGATCGCGCGGGCCTGCGGTTTCTCGCAGATCTCGACGAGCCACGAGGCGGTGCCACTGATGAAATTCGTGTCGCGCGGCGACACCACGGTGGCGGATGCCTATCTCTCGCCGGTGCTGGCGCGCTACACGCAGAAGATCGCCGCGGCCTTGCAGGACGCAAGGCTGTCCTTCATGACGTCGAATGGCGGACTGGCGGCGCCGGACTTCTTCCGCGGCAAGGATGCGATCGTGTCCGGACCGGCCGGCGGCGTGGTGGGGATGGCGGAGACCGCACGCGAAGCGGGGTTCGAACGCGTCATCGGCTTCGACATGGGCGGCACCTCCACGGATGTGGCGCGGTGGAGCGGCGAATTCGAGCGCGTCTATGAAGCCGAGATCGCGGGCGTGAGGCTGCGCACGCCGATGCTCGCGATCCACACGGTCGCGGCGGGCGGCGGCTCGATCCTCAGCTACGACGGAGCCCGGTTCCGCGTGGGACCGGACTCGGCGGGCGCCGATCCGGGTCCCAAATCCTATCGCCGCGGCGGACCGCTGACGGTGACCGACGCCAATGTGATGGTGGGCAAGCTGCGGGGCGATCTGTTCCCCCGGATCTTCGGGCCGGGCGGCGACCAGCCGCTCGACGAAGATGCGGTGCGCAACGCGTTCGGCGAACTTGCGGCGCGGATCGGACGGCCGGCGGCGGAGATCGCCGATGGGTTCATCCGCATCGCGGTGGAGAACATGGCGAACGCGATCAAGCGCATCTCCGTCGCCAAGGGAATCGACGTGCGCGACTACGCGCTCAACTGCTTCGGCGGCGCGGGCGGGCAGCATGCCTGCCTGGTGGCCGACGCGCTGGGCATGACGACGGTGTTCCTGCATCCGCTGTCCGGCGTGCTGTCCGCCTATGGCATGAAGCGTGCGGCCCTGCGCAGCATGCGCCAGCGGGCGATCGGACGGCCGCTCGCGCAAGCCGGCAAGACGCTGGCGCGGGCGGAAGGCGAGTTGCGGCGTGCGGCGGAAGACGAGCTGATCGCGCAAGGCGCCCGCCTGATCGCGAGCACCGTCCGGGTGCATCTCCGCTATGAGGGCAGCGACACCACGCTGCCGGTGCGGTTCGGCCCCGTCGAAGAGATGACGGAGACGTTCGCCGCGGATCATGCGCGGCAATTCGGCTTCGGCTTCGAAGGTCGCGGACTGGTCGCCGAGTCGATGGAGGTCGAGGCGCGCGGCGAGACGGGCGGGGACGGATTCTCCGGCGCCGCTGGTGACTCTTCGCCTTCCGTCCCGCGTCGCTCGGCGATGCGATCCGCCTCCTCCATGAACGCGGAAGGAAGGGAGATTGTGCGCCTCTTCAGCCAAGGCGCATGGCATGACGCGGCCGTCCTGCGCGGGTCGGCCGATGTCGACGGCCCTGCCCTCATCGTCGAGCCGCATCAGACCGTCGTCGTCGAACCCGGCTGGCGCGCCGCGTGCACGGAACATGGCATCGTCCTGCGGCGCGTCGCGGAGCGCGCCCGCGTCGCGCCGCGCGCCGAGATCGCCGATCCGGTGTCGCTCGAAGTCTTCGCCAACCTGTTCATGGCCATCGCGGAGGAGATGGGCGTGGTGCTGCAGAACACTGCCACCTCCGTGAACATCAAGGAGCGGTTGGATTTCTCCTGCGCCGCGTTCGATGCGGAGGGCGGGCTGGTGGCCAATGCGCCGCATATGCCGGTGCATCTGGGCTCGATGGGCGATTGCGTCACCGCCGTCCTCGCCAAGCATCCCGACATGCGCGAGGGCGACGTGTTCGTCACCAACGCGCCCTATGACGGCGGCACCCATCTGCCCGACGTGACGGTCGTCATGCCGGTGTTCGTCGACGGAAAACGCGCCTTCTTCACCGCGGCCCGCGGCCATCACGCCGATATCGGCGGCATCACGCCGGGCTCGATGCCGCCCTTCTCGACCGACATCGCGCAGGAGGGCGCACTGTTCGACGGCATCCGCATGATTCACGCGGGCGTGTTCGACGAAGCGGCGGTGCGCGGCGTGCTGGACGCAGGGCCGTGGCCGGCGCGCAATCCGGAGCAGAACCTCGCCGACCTGCGCGCCCAGGCGGCCGCCTGCCGAAAGGGCGCCGACGGACTGCGCCACGCCTGCGCGGCGCGTGGCCTGGGCGTCGTGACCGCCTATATGCGGCACGTCCAGGACAATGCCGAGGAGTCGGTGCGACAGGCGATCGGCCGGCTGTCCGACGGCGCCTTCGAGATGCCGATGGACGGCGGCGCGGTCATCCGCGTCGCGGTGACGGTGGACCGCGCCAGCCGGTCCGCGCGGATCGACTTCACGGGCACCAGCGCGCAGGCGGCGAACAATTTCAATGCGCCGGGATCGGTGACCAAGGCGGCGGTACTCTATGTCTTCCGCTGCCTGGTCGACAGCGATATTCCGATGAATGCGGGATGCCTGAAGCCGCTCGAGATCGTGGTGCCGGAGGGCTCGCTGCTGAAGCCGCGCCCGCCCGGCGCCGTGGCGGCCGGCAATGTCGAGACCAGCCAGGCGGTGGTCGATGCCTTGTTCGGCGCGCTGGGCATGCTTGCGGCGAGCCAGGGCACGATGAACAATCTCACCTTCGGCAATGAGCGCCATCAATATTATGAGACGATCTGCGGCGGTGCCGGCGCCGGCGCGGGCTTCGAAGGGCAATCCGCCGTGCACACCCATATGACGAATTCGCGGCTGACCGATCCCGAAGTGCTCGAAACGCGCTATCCGGTGCTGGTGGAGGAGTTCTTCATCCGCCAAGGCTCGGGCGGCGCGGGCGCGCAGCGGGGCGGCGATGGCGTCGTGCGGCGCATCCGCTTCCGGGAGGCCATGACGGCGGCGATCCTCTCGACGCGGCGCGAGACCGCGCCGTTCGGCTTGGCGGGCGGCGGGGCGGGCGAAAAAGGCCGCAACGGCATCGTCCGCCGGGACGGCACGCGCGTTATGCTCAAGGGCTGCGACGCGATCGATGTCGCGGCCGGAGACGTCATCGAAATCGAAACGCCGGGCGGCGGAGGGTATGGGACAGCATGACGACGATTCTCGTGACAGGCGCCAATCGCGGCATCGGCCTGGAATTCGCGACGCAATATGCCGCCGACGGCGCCGACGTTATCGCCTGTTGCCGCGAGCCGGACGCCGCCGAGGCGCTGAACGCGCTGGTGAAGCGCGCGCGCAATGTACGGACCGCGGCGCTGGACGTCGCCGATCCGGCCTCGGTCGCGGCGCTCAAGGCGGAGCTGGGGGCGGCTCCCATCGACATCCTGATCAACAATGCCGGCGTGGGCGGGCCGCGGGAGCGGGCAAAGGGGATCATCGACGCCGCAGCCTGGCTGCGGATCTTCGCGGTAAACAGCGTCGCGCCCGTGACGGTGGCGGCCGCGTTCCACGAGAACCTGAAGGCGGGCAACGACAAGAAGCTGGTGACGATCACCAGCCAGCTCGGCTCCATCGCCAATCATAGCGGCGGCGCCTACCCCTATCATGCGTCGAAAGCGGCGGTGAATTCGTTCATGCGCGGGCTGGCGAAGGAATGGGCCTCCGACGGGATCGCCGTCGGCATCTTCCATCCCGGCTGGGTACAGACCGACATGGGCGGCAGCGGCGCGCCGGTCACGCCGCCGCAAAGCGTGCACGGCTTGCGGGCGCGGATCGCGGAACTCAATGCGGAAAACAGCGGCAGCTTCCGCGATTATACCGGCAGGGAAATCGCGTGGTGATGCGTCCGCCGCCGGGACGATGAGCGATTGTCAGAAATAATTTGTGCCGAATCCATGAGGCGATTCAACGAGTCCCGATTCGGATGTGTTGACGGATGCCCGAAGGACGCCGGACGCTGGGAACGTCTCCAGGACTGGAGGGCTCCCATGGTCCGCGAGTTGCACATCTTGACGGTCGGATTGGTGTTTTTGTTTCTGGGGGCCATCGTCGTCGGGCTCTTCTAGAGCCAACGGACGCTTGCTTCGGCGCGTCCCGGCAGATCATTCCGGCGTGGACGCGGAAGGCGGTTCGGACAGGGTCACAAGGACCTCTGCCGCGGCACGGTCTTCGAGCACACGCACGACCTGTGTCGCCTGCGGATATTGCGCCGCGAGCGCGTTCTGCCACGACCAGCGCAGGACCTGTGCAAGCTTGTGTGCCTGAGGCACGTCCAGATCGCCCAGCAGGTCGCTGACCACGGTGAGGTTCGCCCAGTATTCGGCCTCCTGAGGCGCCTGTCCTTGGGCGCGAAAGGCCGCGTAACGGGCTGGAGCACCGACCGCTTCGACCAGCATGCGGCCTTCCCGCTCGACGATGCGCGGATTCAGCAGCGCGATCAGCGCCGCCGCGAAATCGGCGCCCAGCTCCGCTGCGCGCAGAGCGTGGTGGACGTAGTCGGCCGGCGAGACGTCGGAGCCGTTCGTGGCTCGCATCTCCGCGAGGGATGGAACGGACATGGCGGCGCTACGCCGCCGTCTTGGCGCGCGGATCGTAGTTGAGCAGCGGGCCCAGCCAGCGTTCCGCCGTCGCCATGTCCCAGCCCTTGCGCTTCGCATAATCCTCGACCTGGTCGCGCTCGATCTTTCCGACGCCGAAATAGCGCGATGCCGGATGCGAATAGTAGAAGCCGCTGACCGACGAGCCGGGCCACATCGCATAGCTTTCGGTGAGCTTCACGCCGATCTTGTCCTCGGCGTCGAGCAGCTTGAAGAGCGTCGCCTTCTCGCTGTGCTCGGGCTGGGCGGGATAGCCGGGGGCGGGACGGATGCCGCGATAGCGCTCGGCGATGAGATCGTCGTTGCGCAACGCCTCGTCGGGCGCATAGCCCCAGAAGTCGCGGCGCACGCGCTCGTGCAGGCGCTCGGCGAAGGCCTCGGCAAGACGGTCGGCCAGCGCGCTGAGCAGGATCGCGGAATAGTCGTCATGGGCCGCCTTGAAGCGGTCGATATGCGGCTGCTCGCCGATGCCGGCCGTGACGACGAAAGCGCCGATGTAGTCCTCCGTGCCCTTGGGCGCGATGAAATCGGCGAGCGCCATGTTGGGGCGGCTGTTCTCCCGGCTCATCTGCTGGCGTAGCGTGTGCAGCGTGTGGATCGGGAATTTGCGCGCCTTGTCGCCGAAGATCTGGATGTCGTCGTCGCCGATGCTGTTGGCGGGGAAGAAACCGACCGCGGCGCGGGCGGTGAGCCATTTCTCGTCGACCACCTTCTTGAGCATGGCCTGCGCGTCCTTGTAGAGGCTGCGCGCGGCTTCGCCGACCTTGTCGTCCTCGAGGATGGCGGGAAACTTGCCGACCAGTTCCCAGGTCTGGAAAAACGGCGTCCAGTCGATATAGGTCGCCAGTTCGGCGAGATCGTAGTTGTCGTATATGCGCGTGCCGAAGAATTTCGGGACCGGCGGCTTGTAGGCCGACCAGTCGATCTTCTCCTTGTTGGCGCGGGCCTGGGCGAGCGTCAGGCGGCGGCCCGGCGCGCGCTGGGCGGCATGGCCGCGCGCGATCTCCTCATATTCGGCGCGGATGCCGGCGACATAGTCCTTGTTCGCCGTCTTGCTGAGCAGGTTCGAGGCGACGCCGACGGCGCGGCTGGCATCGGTGACATAGACGGTCTGTCCGCGCCGGTAGCCCGGATCGATCTTGACCGCAGTATGGACGCGGCTGGTGGTGGCGCCGCCGATCAGCAGCGGGATGTCGAAGCCCTGGCGCTCCATCTCGCTGGCGACATGGACCATCTCGTCGAGCGAGGGCGTGATGAGGCCCGACAGGCCGATGATGTTCGCGCCATGCTCGCGCGCGGCGTCGAGGATTTTCTGGGTCGGCGTCATCACGCCGAGGTCGATGACCTCATAGCCGTTGCACTGGAGCACCACGCCGACGATGTTCTTGCCGATGTCGTGGACGTCGCCCTTGACGGTCGCCATCACGATCTTGCCGGCGGGTTCCTTGGTCTCGTTCTTGGCCTGCTCGGCATCCATGAAGGGCAGCAGATAGGCGACGGCCTTCTTCATCACCCGCGCCGATTTCACGACTTGCGGCAGGAACATCTTGCCGGAACCGAACAGGTCGCCGACCACGTTCATGCCCGCCATCAGTGGACCTTCGATCACGTCGAGCGGACGGGTCGCCGCAGCCCGCGCCTCCTCGGTGTCCTCATTGACGAAGGCATCGATGCCGTGGACCAGCGCATGGGTGATGCGCTCCTGCACCGGGAGCTTGCGCCATTCGGCGTCCTGCACGGCGGCGACGGAGCCGTCGCCCTTGTAGCGCTGCGCCAGCGTCAGCAGGTTCTCGGTCGCGTTCGGCGTGCGGTTGAACAGCACGTCCTCGATGCCTTCGCGCAGCGGCGTCGGGATGTCCTGGTAGACCGTGAGCTGGCCGGCGTTGACGATGCCCATGTCCATCCCCGCCTTGATGGCATGGAACAGGAAGACGGAGTGCATCGCCTCGCGCACCGGCTCGTTGCCGCGGAAGGAGAAGGAGAAGTTGGAGACGCCGCCGGAGATGTGCGCGTAGGGGCATTCCTTGCGGATCTCCGCCGCCGCATCGATGAAGGCGCGGCCGTAGTCGTTGTGCTCCTCGATGCCCGTCGCCACCGCGAAGATGTTGGGATCGAAGATGATGTCCTCGGCCGGGAAGCCGACCTCGTCGACCAGGATGCGATAGGCGCGCTTGCAGATCGCGACCTTGCGTTCCTTGGTGTCGGCCTGGCCCTGCTCGTCGAACGCCATGACGACGACGGCGGCGCCGTAGCGCATCACCAGGCGGGCATATCGGACGAACGACTCCGCGCCTTCCTTGAGGCTGATCGAGTTGACGATCGGCTTGCCCTGACAGGTCTTGAGGCCGGACTCGATCACGCTCCATTTGGAGCTGTCGATCATCAGCGGCACCCGTGCGATGTCGGGCTCGCCGGCCGCCATGTTGAGATAGCGGCGCATCGCGGCCTCGGAGTCGATCAGGCCTTCGTCCATGTTGACGTCGATGATCTGGGCGCCGTTGGCGACCTGGTCGCGCGCGACCGAGAGCGCGGCGTCGTAGTCGTTGGCCGCGATCAGCTTGCGGAACTTGGCGGAGCCGGTGATGTTGGTGCGCTCGCCGACATTGACGAAGTTGAGGTCGGGCGTGAGCGTGAAGGGCTCGAGGCCGGACAGCCGCATGAGCTTCGGCTTCTCCGGCACGATGCGGGGCTTGAGCCCCTTGACGCGCTCGCCCAGCGCCTTGATGTGCTCGGGACGCGTGCCGCAGCAGCCGCCGACGATGTTGACGAGGCCGCTCTCGGCGAATTCGCCGATCATCTCGGCCATCATGTCCGCGCTCTGGTCGTAGCCGCCGAATTCGTTGGGCAGTCCGGCATTGGGATGGGCGCTGACCAGCGTGTCGCAGGCATTCGCGAGATCGGCGATATAGGGGCGCAGCTCCTTGGCGCCCAGCGCGCAGTTGAGGCCGACGGCAAAGGGCTTGGCATGGCGCACCGAATGCCAGAACGCCTCGGGCGTCTGGCCGGTGAGCGTGCGGCCGGAGAGATCGGTGATGGTGCCGGAGATCCAGACCGGCACACGAGTGCCGGCTTCGTCGAAGGCCTCCTCGATCGCGAAGATCGCCGCCTTGGCGTTCAAGGTGTCGAACACCGTTTCGATCATGATCACATCGGCGCCGCCGCGCAGCAGACCGAGCGTCGCGTCCTTGTAGGTCGCACGCAACTCGTCGAAGGTCACGTTGCGAAAGGCAGGATCGTTGACGTCGGGCGAGATCGAAGCCGTGCGGTTGGCCGGGCCCAGCACGCCGGCGACGAGGCGCGGGCGGCTCGACGTGGCGTGCGCGTCGCAGACCTCGCGCGCGAGACGGGCGCCGGCCTCGTTGAGCTCGCTCACCAGATGCTCAAGGCCGTAATCGGCCTGCGACATCGCGATCGAGTTGAAGGTGTTGGTCTCGATGAAATCGGCACCGGCCTTCAGATAGTCGTGGCCGATCTCGCGGATGACCTCCGGCTTGGTCAGCGTGAGCAGGTCGTTGTTGCCCTTGAGGTCGCTCCCGTGGTTGCCGAAGCGGGCGCCGCGGAAATCGTCCTCGCCCAGCTTGTAGCCCTGGATCATCACGCCCCAGGAACCGTCGAGCAGAAGGATGCGGTTCCTGGCTTCTTCCCTGAGCCAATTGAGGCGGGCCGTGCGGTCAAAACTCATGACAGGTCCTTCGGCTGCAAGCCCATGATGCGGCAGGCTGCATAGGTCAGGTTCGCCTGGTTCAGCGTATAGAAGTGGAAGTCGTGGAAGCCGCGGGCGCGCAGCTCCTGCACCTGTTCGGCCAGGACGGCGGCGGCGACGATGCGGCGGGTTTCGACGTCGTCGTCGAGCCCGGCATAGGCGCGGTTGAGCCAGGCGGGGATCGAGGCGCCGGCGCGCCCGGCCATCCGCTCCACGCCGCGGAAGGCGGTGGTCGGCATCACGCCGGGAACGATCGGCACGGCAATGCCGGCGGCGGCCGCCTTGTCGCGGAAGCGCGCGATGGAGTCGTTGTAGAAGCAGAACTGGCCCAGCGCCCGGGTGGCGCCGGCATCGACCTTGCGCTTCAGCAGGTCGATGTCGTGGTCGAGCGACGGCGAATCGGGATGGCTCTCCGGATAGAAGGAGACGCTCACCTCGAAGGGCGCGACCTTGCGGATGCCCGCGATCAGCTCGGGCGTGGAGGCGAAGCCTTCCGTGTGGGCGCGGTATGGTCCGCTCATGTCGGGCATGTCGCCGCGCAGCGCCACGATGTGCCGGATGCCGTTGTCCCAGTAGCCCTGCAGGATCTCCTCGATCTCGCCGCGCGGATGGCCGACGCAGGTGAGATGCGCGGCCGGCTTCAGCGAGGTCTCGTCGACGATCCGCTTGACCGTGGCATGGGTGCGCTCGCGCGTGCCGCCGCCCGCGCCATAGGTGACCGAAACGAAGGACGGGCAGAGCGGTTCGAGGCGGCGGATCGCCTTCCACAGCGTCTCTTCCGCCTCCGGCGTGCGCGGCGGGGAGAATTCAAAGCTCACGCCGATGGGACGCGTATCGGAGACCAGTTCCTGCAGGGTCATGCCGCGGCAGCCTTCTCTCCGGCATGCGCCGCTTTCTGCGCCAGCCAGAGCTTGACGATGAGCTTGTCGCTGCCCGCGGCGCGCGGAACGATGGTCTCGCCGGTGAGCGAGTCGAGGCCGGCGGCGTCAAGCCAGCCATGGATCTCGCGGTCGGAGAAACCGAGGCGCCGATGGGCGAAATCCTCGCGCAGGAATTCGAGCGTATGCGGCGCGAAGTCGGCGATCAGCAGCCGTCCGCCGTCGCGCATCACGCGTGCCGCTTCGACCACCGCGGCCTGCGGATCGTCGAGGAAGTGCAGCACCTGATGGAACAACACGGCGTCGAAGCCGCCGAGCGCGTTGCCGGAGGCGAAGGGAAGTCGATAGGTGTCGCCGAGACGCACCTGCGCATGGCCGACATGGGCGCGCGCAAGCCGGTCACGGGCGATGGCGAGCATCTCCGGCGAGACGTCGATGCCGACGGCGCGCTTCACATGCGGGCTGAGCAGTTCGAGCATGCTGCCCGTGCCGGTCCCGGCATCGAGCAGCATGTCCATCGGCCGTTCGGCGATGTGGCGGACAATGGCGGCTTCGACGTCCTTCTCCGGCGCGTGCAAGGCGCGGATGCGCTCCCACTCGGCGGCATTGGCCTTGAAGAAGGCGGCGGCCTCGGCAGCGCGGGTCTCGCGCACCTGCGCGAGGCGCTTGAGGTCGGATTCGTGCGGCGCCGCGAGCGCGGCGACAGCGGCGGTGAGATCGGCGCCCTCCCCACGGTCGGCGGCGCGATAGAACACCCAGCTGCCTTCCTTGAAGCGTTCGATCAGGCGCGCCTCGGTCAGGAGCTTGAGGTGGCGGGAAACCCGGGGCTGGGACTGGCCCACGATCTCGACCAATTCGCTCACCGTCAGCTCTGCCTGACGCAGGAGCAATAAGAGACGCAGCCGGGTCGGGTCGCCCGCGGCACGCAGCATAGCCACCAGAGTATCCATGGACGACATATAAACATATCTTTATATGGGAATGCAATAGACTTAGCCTCGGGATGCCCCGGATTTCGGCGTGCGATTCGAACCCTGCTATAAGCAGCCCAAAATCGGGGCGGTCGGGATGGTCGGGGTTCGCGGATTGCTGCTGGGACTCGCGGCATTGTGGCTGGCGGGATGCGCAGCGCCCACGCCGGAAATGCTGGCCAACAACGACCCCTGGGAGCCGATGAACCGCGACACGCTGCGGCTCAACGGCAAGATCGACCATTATTTCGTCATCCCGACGGTCGGGATCTACTTCTACCTTGTGCCGGACGGCGGACGGCGCTCGGTCCACAACTTCCTGCAAAACATCGCCGCACCCACGGTGTTCGTGAACGACGTGCTGCAGGGCGAGACCAGACGCGCCGGCCAGACCTTCGCGCGCTTCATGATCAACAGCACCATCGGGGCGGGCGGCTTGTTCGATCCGGCGACGCGGCACTTCCATATCCCCGGCCATGGCGAGGATTTCGGCCAGACGCTGGCGGTCTGGGGGGTGGGCGAAGGGCCTTACCTGATCGCCCCCTTCTTCGGGCCCCAGCCGCCGCGCGATGCGGTCGGCTTGGTGGTCGACGCCGCGATCGTCGATCCGTGGAATTACGTGCCTTTCAAGCAGCACATCTGGTGGGACGCCGGCCGATATTACTTTACGTTGCTGGACCTGCGTGGCCAGACTTACGAGACGGTCCAGGGCGTGCAGCGCAGCTCCGTGGACTATTATGCGTCGCTGCGCAGTCTTTACAGACAGCTGCGCAACAACGAAATTCGCAATGGCCGCCCCGATGCCAAGGACCTGCCGGAGTTCTGACGCGACAAACCGCCACGAACTTGCCACAAGCAGGCCCGAGCATGCGTTTACCGTTTTCTGCCTTGAGGAAAGAGATTCGATGTCTGAGACCACGACCGGGATAACGGGCATTGCCCGACGCACGGTGCTGGCGCTTTTCGTCGCCGCGGCCGCCGTGTTTGCGGCGGCGCCGGCGGCTGCCGCCTCTCCTGCCGAGGCGTTCGTGCAGGCGAACGTCCAAAGGGGCCTGGGCATCCTCAACAACAAGGGGTTGTCGACCGAGCAAAGACGGGCGCAATTCCAGGGCTTCATCCTCGGCCTGACCGACATGCGGCGCATCGCCAATTTCACCCTGGGGCAATACAGGCGCACCGCGAGCCCTGCCGAGCAGGACCAGTTCGCCGCCGCCTTCCAGAATTACGCGACCGCGGTGTACCAGTCCTATTTCGCGAAATATTCCGGCCAGACCTTGCGGGTGACGGGTTCGCAGGAGCATGCCCCCGGCGACACGATCGTGACGACGCAGATGATCGATCCCAACGACCATAGCGGCCAGCAGCCGCTCGAGGTCGATTTCCGCGTGCTGGGCACGGACGGCAAGTTCGTCGTGATCGACTTCAGCGTCGCCGGCATCTGGCTGGCCCTCGAGGAGCGCGATCAGTTCAGCTCCTTCCTGGGCCAGAACGGCGGCAGCATCCCGACGCTGATCAGCCATCTGCATGAACTGGCACGGTCGTACCACTGACGCGGCCACCGTCCGGCCGTCCTAACGCGCCCTGCGCTGCAGGAAGAGCGTGAGCGGCGGGAAGGTCAGGCCCTGCACCGTGATCGAAAACGCGACCACGGCATAGGTCATCGCCAGTATGAGGGACCGCTCCGGGCCCGCGCTCAACGTCAGCGCAAGCGCGAGCGACAGGGCGCCGTGCAATCCACCCCAGCCCAGGATTGCGGTCGCGCCCTGCTCGGCATGCCGCAGGCGGAAATAAGCGCCCCAGGGCAGGACGACGGCGAAGCGGGCGGCGACGACGAGGACGATGACCGCGACGATCAAGCCGATCTGGCCCGGATAGAACGGCACGATCAGCATCTCCACGCCCAGCAGCAGGAAGAGCAGCGCGTTGAGGATCTCGTCGACCAGGGTCCAGAAGCTTTTGACGTAGACTTCCGTCTCGCCATGCATCGCCCTCTTGGCACGCTCGCTGCCGAACATCACGCCGGCCCCGACGACGGCGATCGCGCCGCTGAGATGCAGCCATTGCGCGACGGCGTAGACCGCCATGGCGAGCGCGATCGTCAGGCTGACCTCCACCGCGAAGTCGGCGATCGACTCCATGGCCCGGATGGCGACCGCCGCCGCCGCGACGCCGAACAGCAGTCCGCCCAGCGCCTCGACCACGACGGCGCCGATCGCGCGCAACGGATCGGCATCGCCCACGCCGCTCGCAAAGGCGAGCAAGGCGGTGAAAGCGACGATGCCGACGCCGTCGTTGAACAGCGCCTCGCCCTGGAGGACGACCTGCAGCGTCTTCGACAGCTTGCCGTGCTTGACCGTGGCAAGCACCGCCACGGGATCGGTCGGGCTGATCAGCGCTCCGAACACCAGCGCCCAGGGCAGCGGCAGCGCGATGTGGAGGGCCGCGGCGATCGCCCAGGTGCCGACGCCGACGATCGCGACCGAGCCCGCGACCCCCAGCGTGGCCAGCGCCCCGATCGACGCCCAGCGCCGCCGCATCTCGCCCAGATCGATCTGCATCGCGCCGGCGAACAGCAGGAAGGGCAGCATGATGCCGACGACCGTGGTGACGAAATCGATCCGTGCGACGGTGCCGATGACGCCGTCGGCGAAGGGGCCGCCGTCCGGCGTCGCGCGCAGGGCGAAAAGGCCAAGCGCGACGACGATCCCCAGCAGCAGCATCGCGACGCCATGCGGCATGCGCAGCGTCCTGGCGTTGAGCCAACCCACTGCGGCCACCAGGGTCATCAGCACGGCGGTGAGCTCGAACGGCGTCATGCGGCCGAACCTACTTCAATCCTTCCGTCGCGCAACCGCGCGGCAGATCGGCAAGGCGCCGGCGATCCGCCTTCGCAATCGTCGGAGGCGGCGGATGACATGCGCGGCCGGCGAAAGATGTTTCAACTTCGATGTATCGCGGGGCCGCGGGCTTTTTTCCATCGCGCGGCATCCGAAACTCTTCGCTTCGTACGGTTTCGGACGGTGTTTGCGGATTTCCGTCCATCGCGTGCTGCTACCCTTGTGCAGATGTCGACGGGGCCAGTGTGATCAGCTCAGATAGAGAGAGGCACGTCCGACCCGGTTTCGCCTGGATCGCCTGGATCGCGGCGGTCAGCTGGCTGGTGGTGGCAGCCTATGCGGGAGCGAGCTGCCTCTGGGGATCGCTTTGCTGAAGCTTCGCAGCCGGACGGCGACCGCGTTGCGTGACTCGCTTCGCCGGTGCGCGGGCGGACGTGCAAGCCGATCTAGCTGTGATGGGGCGGCTTCCATCCCGTGAGGCGCAGCTGCTCGGTTTCCGGCACGCCATAGACACCGTCGGCCAGCATCTCCAGACCCTTGCGGTTCCGGATCGTGATCGCGTTGCGCTGCGCCTCGAGCATGCCGGCGGCCTCGAGCTTGCGCACGGCGACCGTGACGCCGGGACGCCGGACGCCGAGCATGATCGCGAGAAATTCGTGGGTGAGCGAAAGCCGGTCCGAATCCTGGCGGTCATGCGCCATCAGCAACCAGCGCGCGAGACGCGTTTCGAGCTTGGCGCGGCCGTTCGCCAGCGCCGTGTGCGACGTCTGCACGTGAAAGGATTCGAGGAAGGCGAGAAGCGGCGCCCGCAGAGTCTCGCTCTGGCGCAGCGCGGCGCGCAGATGATCGGCCGTGATACGCGTGCCGTGACCGCCAAGCTGCATGTACATGACGTTCGGCGAGCGGTCTGTTCCGAGCAACACGGCATGTCCGCTCATCCCGTCGCGCCCGATGATGCCGACGTCGATCTGCTCGCGAGAACCGAGGGCGACAACCGACACCAGGCCTTCTTCCGGAAAGTAGACATGCGAGATCGGCCGATGCGCCGCTTCCAACGGGAAGCGGGCCGGCAGATCGACAGTTTCCAGATACGGCGCCACCCGCGCCGCGTCCGCAGCCGCCAGCCGGCTCAGGAGATGATTGCGCTTGTAACGAAGGACCACGAGCTCTTCCCGATTGGGCAAGAGCGATACGCTCAAGACGCGCCAGTAGCGAATGTTAGTTGGATTTGGAATTGTACGTCGCGGCGGAACTTTCGTAGGATTTCGAACCAAACCCGCCTTATGCGCGCCTTCGCGCGTCTCGGAACGGGAAATCCAGCGCTAGGCCCGTGTGAAGCGCTTGTACTTGATGCGGTGCGGCTGGTCGGCGTCGATCCCCAGGCGCCGCTTCTTGTCGGCTTCGTAGTCCTGGTAATTGCCTTCAAACCATTCGACATGGCTGTCGCCTTCGAACGCCATCATGTGGGTCGCGATGCGGTCGAGGAACCAGCGGTCATGGCTGATGATCATGGCGCAGCCCGCGAACTCCTCCAGCGCGCTTTCGAGGGCACGCAGCGTGTCGACGTCCAGGTCGTTGGTCGGCTCGTCGAGCAGCAGCAGGTTGGCGCCCGACTTCAGCATCTTGGCGAGATGGACGCGGTTGCGTTCGCCACCCGACAACTGGCCGACCTTCTTCTGCTGGTCGCCGCCCTTGAAGTTGAAGGCGCCGACATAGGCGCGCGAGTTCATCGTGCGCTTGCCGAGCTCAAGCACGTCGAGGCCGCCGGAGATTTCCTCCCAGACATTCTTCTTCGGATCGAGCGCATCGCGCGATTGATCGACATAGCCGATCTGCACCGTAGGGCCGACGCGCAGCGTGCCGGCATCGGGCTTCTCCTGGCCCGTCAGCATGCGGAACAAGGTCGTCTTGCCCGCGCCGTTGGGGCCGATCACGCCGACGATACCGCCGGCGGGGAGCGTGAAATTGACGTTCTCGTACAGCAGGCGGTCGCCATAGCCCTTGGCGAGGCCCTCGGCTTCGATCACCACGCTGCCCAGGCGCTCGGCGACCGGGATGATGATCTGGTTGGTGACGACGCGCTGTTCGTTGCTCTTGGCGACCAGTTCTTCATAGGCGTTGATGCGCGCCTTGGACTTGGCCTGGCGGGCTTTGGGCGATTTCTGGATCCATTCGCGCTCGGCGGCGATGGCGCGTTCCTGCGCCGCTTCCTCCGCGCCTTCCTGGCGCAGGCGCTTTTCCTGCACGCCGAGGAAGGACGAATAGTTGCCTTCGTGCGGGATGCCCTTGCCGCGGTCGAGCTCGAGAATCCAGCCCGTGACGTTGTCGAGGAAGTAGCGGTCATGGGTGACGAGGATGATGCAGCCCTTGTAGTCCCGCAGCGTCTTCTCGAGCCACTCGACGGATTCGGCGTCGAGATGGTTGGTCGGCTCGTCGAGCAGCAGGATGTCGGGCGCATCGAGCAGCAGCTTGCACAGCGCGACGCGGCGGCGCTCGCCGCCCGACAGCTTGGAGACGTCGGCATCGGGATCGGGACAGCGCAGCGCGTCCATCGCCTGGTCGACCTGGCTGTCGAGATCCCACAGGCCCTGGGCCTCGATCTCGTCCTGCAGCCTGGCCATCTCGTCGGCGGTCTCGTCGGAATAGTTCGAGGCGAGCTCGTTGTAGCGGTCGACCAGCGCCTGCTTGGCGGCGACGCCTTCCATCACATTGCCGCGCACGTCCTTGGCGGGATCGAGCTGCGGCTCTTGCGGCAGGTAGCCCATCCGCACGCCCTTGGCGGCCCAGGCTTCGCCGGTGTAGTCCGGATCGAGGCCCGCCATGACCTTCATCAAGGTGGACTTGCCGGCGCCGTTGACGCCGACGATGCCGATCTTCGCGCCGGGATAGAAGGACAGCCAGATGTCCTTGAGGACCTGCTTGCCGCCGGGATAGGTCTTCGACAGACCCTTCATGACATAGACGAATTCCGGACCGGCCATCGGCGTTCCTTCGGGAAAAGCGGTGTTGAGATGGGCGCTTTTAGCGAAGCGATGCGGTGGCGGCAACCGGCATAGAGATCAGCCGACAAGCATGCCGCCTGACGGAACCACGTCCCCGAATACAGTGGCCGTCGGCCGGCCGGCGCGTCAGACGGACTTGTCGTCCGAATCCGAGAGGCTGCTCGCCGCCGTCGCCCCCAGCGCGGCACCCACTGCCGTGCCGATCGGGCCGGCGATCGAGCCGATCACCGCACCTACGGCCGCGCCGGCAGCCGGCGTCTTGAGCGCCTTGGGTACGGTTATCGTGCCGCGCTTTGCGGTCTTCTTCCGGGCTTTCTTCGCCACAGGTGCCTTGGCGGCAACCTTCCCGACGACCTTCTTGGCGGTCTTTTTCGCCGCCTTGCGCGCGACCTTCGCCTTGGCGACGGTCTTCTTGGCGGCGGACTTCACCGCTTTCTTGATGCGCTTGACGACGCGCTTGGCACTTTTCTTTGCTGGTTTCGCCTTCTTGGCTTTCTTGCGGACGGCCATGGCTTTGCTCCGAATGCGCCTCGGCCACCATCAGTGCGTGATTCTTCGCGATTCGCCAAGCATTGCGCGAGCGGCGCCCTGCACCGCAAGGTCTGAAAATCGACAATCCGGCGCGGCGGGCCGCACAGATCGCGGCCCGCCACCGACCCGAACGCGGCCTAGAAATCCGTGCCGACCGTGATGAAGCCCATGCGCGGCGCGATCGGGTAAGCCTGATAGCCGCCCGAGGCACCCGTCACCACCGCGGTGGAGACGCCGGTCGTATCGGTGAGGTTGGTCGCGTTCACGCTGATCTTCAGGCGGTGCAGATAGTCGTTGTTCTCCAGATCGACCACATAGCTCGCCTCGAAACCGAGCAGGAAAGTGCTCGGCACCGACATGTCGTTGAGATAGGTGACGTAGCGCTTGCCGACGAGATCGCCGCTCACCTGCGCCTCGAATGCGTCCCAATTGGCCGCGAGCACGAACTTGTTGAGCCAGCGCGGCTGCAGCGGCACCGACTTGCCGGAGATCGCCACCGGGGTCAGCACGCCACCGACCACGGTGTTGAAGTCCGAGTCATAGGTCGACTGGTTGTAGGAGATCGCGTCATAGGCGCGGAAATGCTCGCCGAAATGCAGCGTCCCTTCGAGGTCGGCGCCGTCCATCGTCACGCCGCCCACATTCACCAGGATCGCGGGATTGGGGTTGATGAAGTTGTAGGTCGCAACGTTGAACAGCCGGTTCGAGAAATTCACGTGGTAGTAGTTGAGCTGGCCCTCGATACCGGTGATCGGTCCGAAATCCACATCGCGATGCGAGCGCACGCCGATTTCGTAAGTCCAAGACGTTTCGGGATGGGCCGTCGCCTTGAAATCGTCGAAGGCCTGCTGGCTGCCCAGGCTCCACGGCGACGCGCCGTAGAAATTGCTGCCTGCGGCATAGGGCACGAACTGCCGCATGTTCTTCTGGACGTTGACGAAGACCTGCTCGTTCTCGGTCGCATCCCACGTCGCGCCGACCTGCGGCAGGAACCAGTTGTCGGAAGTGATCGAGCCGGTCGGGAAATTGACCTGCGGGCTGGTGGCGGGGAGGCCGGCGGGATTGCCCGCCTGCAGGTTCTGCTGCTGGGTCACGACGCGGTTGCTGGCCGTCTGCAGGCTCGCCTTGACGCCGGCCTGGAGCAGCAGGCTCGGAAGGATCTGCCACTGGTCCTGGAGGTGGAGCTGCAGGTCGTCGGTCTTCAGCGTCACGTAGTACTGCGTGAAGTTCGGATCGCGCGGCACGTCATAGGGCGTCAGGTCGTTGTTGTCGGCCGTGAAGGCGTACCAGCGGCGCGCGGTCGACGAGGCGTTGCGCTCGTACCAGACGCCGGCCTCGATCTGGTGATCGCCGAGCTGCCAGTTGAAGGTCGAACGCTCGCCGGCGCGGTTGATGCGGTATTCGGTGGTGCGCACCTCATAGCCGGTGCCGCCGAACACGGCGGCGATATTGTCCAGCGTTCCGGTGCTGGAGGTCGAGCCGCCCACGACGAGGCCCGGATAGTAGATGCCGAACAGGCCCGGCAGGCCCGCCTGGTTGATCGGGCCGGCGACGATGCCGCGGCCGGTGTCATGGTGGTAATAGGCCTGGTTGGACCACGTCATGTCGCTGTCGAGGGTCCAGTCGTATTGCAGATAGGCCAGCGCGTCCTCGCGCTGGGCGGCGCTGTCGTAGTTCGAGAAGTTGTTGCCCTGGGCGGCCGGCGGCGTACCGTGGGTGAGCGAGGCGACGGCAGCGGCATAGTCCGGGAACAGGAAGGGGCGGGTGTAGGGCGTGAAGGCGCCCGTGCCGCCGGCCTGGTTGCCATAGCCGGTGGCGTCTTCATTGGGCTCAACCTTGTACTGCCAGTCGGCGTAGAAGGTCAGCTTGCCGTTGCCGTCGGTGTGGACGAATTTCAAGTTCGCCTGGTCGGCCATCTGGTGGCCGTCGAAGTCCCAGGCCCGCGCGTCGTGGTGCAGATAGCTGACATAGGCGGAATTGCCGTCGCCCATGTCGCCCGTGTCGAAGCGCGCGAAGGTGCGGCTGGTATAGAAGCTGCCCAGCGTCTCGCGCAGGTTGAAGTTGCGATAGTCGAGTGGATCGGAGGAGAAGGTCTCGATCGCGCCGCCGAGATTGCTGGTCGAAGCGACGCCGAGCGAGCCGGCACCCGACGACAGCGTCACATGGTCGACGTTCTCGCTGGCCAGCGCGCGGCTCGGCGAGAGGCCGTTGTAGTTGCCGTATTGCTGGTCGCCGAGGGGCACGCCGTCCATCGTGTAGCCGAGCTGCTGGGTCGTGAAGCCGTGGACGATGAGGGATTCGTTCTGCTCGTTGTTGCCCCAGGGATCGGACGTCTCGTAGACGACGCCGGGCAGGGTCTCGATCGCCTTGAGCGGGCTGAGGCCGGGCAGGACGCGCTGCGCCTGGGCACCGCTGATCTGGACGGCGGAGTGGGTCGTCTGCTCCGCGGTCACAATGACGGTTTCCACCGTCGTCGCATCGTCGGCCAGCGCCTGCGGCGCGGCTAGGACGGCGACGGACAGCGAGGTGCCGATATAGAGCGCGCGTTTCAGCGCGCCGCGCTTCGAGAGATTCATTGTGCCCCACTCATGTACAAAGCGGCGCACGGCGCGCCGGATCGGGGCGCTGGTAAGCGGCGCAAACTACGGATGGGCTACGGTTCGATCAAGCTTTTGCAAATCGCGGCATCTCGTCTCGCGGCACTGCGAGCGCGGGGTCGCACATGCTCAAGACTTGGGCAGGAGCCGTCGAGGATGAAAATCAGAACTTGATTCTGGCGCGGCTCAGCAGCGATACGGCGTTGGCGCCGTTCTGGCCGGCATAGTTCATCTGGAACGACGCGTTGGTCTGCAGGGCCAGCGAACCATCGAGGAAAGTCGTGATGTAGCCGATCTCGACATCGGTTTCGGACGATGCGCTGGCGCCTTCGAGCATGTGGTTGCGCGCGAAGAAGGACGCGCCGGTCATGCCGGGCATGCTGACGAACTCGCTGTCGGAGCCGATTGCCGGGCGCGATACCGCGAAGCCGAGCGCGTCATTGCCGAACAGCCCGTTCTTGGCGATCGCGATGCCGTAGGAGCGGGTGCGCAGCGCATCGCCCGTCAATGCCGGCGCGACACCGGCCTTGAGGTCGAGCTGCGTGATGCCCTCGCTATAGGACGCCGTGGTCACCCAGCCATTGCCGAAGCGCAGGCGCGCCGACAGGCCCAGCGCCGTCGTGTCGGCCGCGGCGCCGGGCACCGGGACGTTGAGAATGCCGTCGCGCTCGGCCGTGCGCGACGCGGTGACGCCGAAGCTCGCCCAATTGGTGGCGTCCCAGGACAGTCCGGCGAGCGCCGAATCGGCGCTGCGCGCGGCATAGGGCATCGGCGTGCCGGCAAGACGGGCGAGCGCACCCATCGCGTCGGGCGTGTAGGCCGGCTGGCCCGGCGAGAGACTGGCGAAGCCGGCGCTGACATGCAGGTCGCGGGTCAGCGAAGCCGTGATACCGGCGAATTCGCCGCCGGCGGCCAGCGAACTGTACGGCGCGCCGACAGCCGCGGAGGACAGGAAGAGTCCGTCGAGGCCATGCGTGGCCGTGGCGCCGGCAGGCGGGACACCTGCGCTGAGGTCCACCTTGTAGCCGACCTGAAGATCGACTCCGTCGAGCAATGCCACGCTTGTCGAAGCACTCTCGAACGCGGCAGCGCCAGGCGGCCCATAGGACACGGCGGAAGGGTTCAAGGGCTGGGCGAAGTCCAATGCCACGACGGTCGGGCTGTCGGCGGCAAGCGGCACAAAGGGCTGGGCAACGGGCACGGCGCCGCATGCGGCGCCCGCGAACACGAGCGATCCCGCGACAGCGCAGATCGCGCGGCGGACCGTAACCTTCATGACACCTTCAATCCCACTCTGACCTTTCGGCCGTTGACCAACGTAACAGTGCTAACGCGCTTACTCCAGCAATCGCTGGGATTCAGCCGGCATTTCCGCCCTTTTGCGCCGGATTTGTTGCACCTTGGTTACGCTGACGCTACTTATAACAGCGCAACAAAATTGCAAAAATTAGGTACATCCGGACTGGTAATTGTTCCTCCAAAATCTCGGGATACCACTTTCGGTTCCGGTGGACCTCCCGGCCAGCACCCTCTATCTCAAATGGCATGGACGAGACACCGATCAAGGCTGCAATCCTGCCCGTCACCCCTTACCAGCAGAATTGTTCCCTGGTGTGGTGTACGCGCACCAGGCGGGCCGCGGTCATCGACCCCGGCGGTGACCTGGACCGGCTCAGGGACGCGCTCCGGGTCGAGCGGGTGACCTTGGACAAGATCCTGTTGACCCATGGGCACCTGGATCATGCGAGCGGCGCGGCCAAGCTGGCCCGAGAGTTCGGCGTACCGATCGAAGGGCCGCACCGCGACGACCAGTTCCTGCTCGACGAGCTGGGGCGCAACGCCAAGCGGCCGGGCTTCGCCGACGCCGAGAACTGCACTCCGACGCGCTGGCTAGAGGATGGCGATACGGTGACGGTTGGCGAGGCCGAGCTGGGCGTGCGGCACTGCCCCGGGCATACACCGGGGCACGTCGTGTTCTTCCATGCGGGCGCCAAGGTGGCGTTCGTCGGCGATGTGCTGTTCGCCGGGTCGGTCGGGCGGACGGATTTCCCGCGCGGCAATCACCAGCAGCTCGTCGAATCGATCACCGGGCGGCTATGGCCCCTGGGCGACGACATGCAGTTCGTGCCGGGGCACGGCCAGATGTCGACCTTCGGCTGGGAGCGGAAGACCAATCCTTATGTCTGCGACCTGGCGCTGGGGATCACGCGCGAACTGGAAGCGAACGCGCCGAGAAGGCCTTATTAGACGAATTGGCACGCGGAGGCGGCTTCGCACATGCGCGTGAACCTTTCACCGTGGCGCAGGCTTGTAGCTTTTGGGCCAACCGGCGCTGACCTTGCCGGGGAAGTTCGGCCGGCGTTTTTCGAGAAAGGCCGCGACGCCTTCCTTCACGTCGCCGCCGCCGCCGAGCTCGACGCTGAGCGGACCATCCATCGCGATCGCCCCGAAGGGCGTGGGCTGCGCCGAATACTGCCAGAGCATATGGCGCGTCAGCGCGACGGAAACCGGCGCGGTGTTTTCGACGATCTCGGCGGCGATGACGCGGGCGCGCGGCAGGAGCTGGTCCGGCGCGAGGACTTCGCTGACGAGGCCGCCCTGCTTCGCCTCGTCGGCGCCGAAGACGCGGCCCGAGAGGCACCAGCGCAAAGCCTGATCGAGGCCCACCAGACGCGGCAGGAACCAGGCGCTGCCCGCTTCGGGCACCAGGCCGCGGCGCGCGAAGACGAAGCCGAACTTCGCTTCGCTCGACGCGATGCGGACGTCCATCGGCAGCGCCAGCGTGATGCCGACGCCAACCGCCGGGCCGTTGATCGCCGCGATGGAGGGTTTGCGGCAATTGTAGATGGCTTCGATGAAGCCGACTCTCTTCCTTTGGCCCACCGCTTCGCTGCTTGAGGCCTGGTTGAACATCGCGGCGTTGCCGCTCTTTGTGTCGAAGGCGTTGGCGCCGCCCGAGATGTCGGCGCCGGCGCAGAAGCCGCGGCCCGCGCCGGTGACGATGATCACGCGCACGGCGTCGTCCGCGTCGGCGGCGCGGAACGCCTCTTCAAGCTCGATGCCCATGGTCGCGGTGTAGGCGTTGAGCTTGTCGGGACGGTTCAGCGTGATGGTCGCGATGCTGTCCGCGACGGCGTAGGTGATGTGCTCGTAGGTCATCGAAGGCCTCCCGTTTTGCCGGCAAGGTTAGACCTGTGAGCACGGGAGGGAAGCGTGACGTGGCGGCAGCAAGCGACGTTTCACCTCCCCGAATTCGGGGAGGTGAATCTAAGCGAACGCCGTACCGGTCAGCTTCTCCGACATCGCCCAGAGGCGCGCGGCGTCGGCGAGGTTCTTGGCGCGCGGCGGGACGCGGGCCTCGGCGGGGGCGCCGATGAGCTCGAACAGGCCGTCGGGGCCGTAATAACCGGCAGGCTTGGCGCGCGGCGACGTCGCGCCGAACAGCTGCGGCAGAGCGCCGGCGGCCGGCGAATGCGCCAGCACCTTGCCGAGAACGGTGCTGAGCCCGCCCATGAATCCGACGCGGCCGGGGCCGTTGGGGATGAGCTCGGTCAGCGCGTAGCCGGGGTGGGCGCCGTTGACCATCAGTTTCCAGCCCTGCGCGCCGCTGCGGCGCTGCAGCTCGAACAGGAAGAGGAGATTGGCGAGTTTGGATTGGCAATAGGCGGCCCAGGGGCTGTAGCCCTTGGCAAATTGCAGGTCGTCGAAGCGCATCTTGCCGTTGCGCGCGGCGGAGCTGCTGACGATGGTGACGCGCGGGGCGGGCGCGGCGCGCAGCAGCGGCAGAAGCTGCGCCGTCAGCGCAAAATGGCCCAGATGATTGGTGCCGAACTGCAGCTCGAAGCCGTCGGCGGTGGTCCGCCGCGCGGGCAGCGCCATGACGCCGGCATTGTTGACCAAAAGATCGAGCGGCGTGGCGCGGGCGCGCATGCGCTGCGCGAAGGCGGCGATGGATGCGAGGCTGGCGAGGTCGAGATCCTCGAAGACGATCTTCGCCGCCGGGACCTGGCCGCGGATCCTGGCGACGGATTCATCGCCCTTGGCCTGGCTGCGGCCGGCGAGCACAACATCCGCGCCGCGACGGGCCAGCTCCAGCGCGGTTTCATAGCCGAGGCCGCCCGTACCGGTGACGATAGCGGCTTTGCCGGTCTGGTCGGGGATGTCGGCGGCGGTCCAGGGCATGGGGGCGTCCTCTTCGGTGCGAGGATGATATGTGCACTGAGTGCAATATTGCAAGGGGTGCAACATCCACGGCGTCATGGCCCGCGCCCTTCGACGCCGCCTGCGGCGTCGCTCAGGATGACGTGCGGCCACCCGGTCGATACCTCTCCGCCGTCGAAACTCGCTCGCCGTTCCTCTTGCGGCATCGTAGGCGCGTCACCTGGGTGGCCCGCAGTCGCGGGCCATGACATGCTGTGTGTGATGGCGAAGAGCGACGCAAAATCGTCCGGCCTGCGGGCACGCAAGCAGGCTGAAACCCGTGCCCGGCTCACCGAAATGGCGCTGCGTCTGTTCGTGGCCAAGGGGTTCGATGCGGTCACGCTGGACGAGATCGCCGAAGCGGCGGGGATTTCGCGGCGGACGTTCTTTCACTATTTCGAATCCAAGGAGGACCTGGCCTTCGCCTGGCTCGACGCCTCGACCGACGCGATGGTGGCGGCAGTGGCGATGCAGCCGAAGGGGCTGTCGCTGCTCGACATGGCGACGAACGCCATCCTCTCCTGCCTCGGCACGCCGCTGCCGCGCGCCGAAGCTTTCGCGCTGGCGCGGCTGGTGAACGAGACGCCGGCGCTGCGGGGCCGCAGCCAGATGAAATACGAGCGGCTGGAGCGGGCGCTGGCCGACGCGTTGACGGAGCGGAAGGGGCTGCGACAAGGCGACCTCAAGGCGCGGCTGGCGGCGATGACCGCGGCGGGCACGCTGCGCGTCGCGTCGCAGCGCTGGTACGAGAGCGGCGGCAAGGAAGAGATGGCGGGATTTGCCCGGCGGGTGGTGAAAGCGCTGGGGGGATAGCTTTCCTCCCCCGTTGTTACGGGGGGAGGAAAAGATGCGACTCGACTTCGTTCTGCTCACCTGATTTTTTGTCGGCCGCATCGCCAATCAAGAAACCACCGGGAGCCCGCCATGACCGCCATCAACCCCGTCACCGATTTTTCCAAGGAAGGCGAGATCGGCGTCATCACGCTCAACTCGCCGCCGGTCAATGCGCTGTCGGCCGGGGTGCGCGACGGGCTTCATGAAGGGTTCAAGGCGGCGATCGCCGACCCGGACGTGAAAGCCATCGTGCTGATCTGCGAGGGGCGCACCTTCATCGCGGGCGCCGACATCTCCGAATTCGCGGGCGGCATGAAGGGCGCGTCGCTGTTCGACGTGCAGACCATGATGGAAGACAGCCCCAAGCCGGTGATCGCGGCGATCCACGGCACGGCGCTGGGCGGCGGACTCGAGGTCGCGCTGTGCGCGCATTACCGCGTCGCGGTGCCGAGCGCGAAGTGCGGCTTGCCGGAGGTGAATCTGGGCCTGCTGCCCGGCGCCGGCGGGACGCAGCGCCTGCCGCGCATCACCGGCGCCGAGAAGGCGCTCGAGATGGTGACCAGCGGGCAGCACGTTCCCGCCAAGGAATGCCTCGCCATGGGGCTGGTCGATGAGATCGTGCCAGAAGGCGAACTGAAGGCCGGCGCCATCGCCTTCGCGAAGAAGGTCGTGGCGGAGAAGAAGCCGCTGGTGAAGGTACGCGACAACGACGCCAAGCTGGCGGCGGCCAAGGGCCATCCCGAGATCTTCGCGAATTTCCGCAAGGCCAATGCGCGCAAATTCCGCGGCTTCAAGGCGCCCGAGGCCAACATCCAGTGCATCGAGGCCGCGGTGAACCTGCCCTTCGAGGAGGGCATGAAGGTCGAGCGCAAGCTGTTCGGCGAGGTGATGATGAGCTCGCAATCGGCGGCCCAGCGCTATTACTTCTTCGCCGAACGCCTCGCCAACAAGATCCCGGACGTGCCGGACGACACCAAGCTGATCCCGATCAAGAAGGTCGGCATCATCGGCGCGGGCACGATGGGCGGCGGCATCGCAATGAACTTCGTCAATGCCGGCATCCCGGTCACCATCGTCGAGGTCAAGCAGGACGCGCTGGACCGCGGCCTGAAGGTCGTGCGCGGCAATTACGAGCGCAGCGCCAAGAACGGCCGCTTCCCGATGGAGGAGGTCGACAAGCGCATGGCGATGTTCGGCAGCTCACTCGACATGGCGGCGCTGGCGGATTGCGACCTCGTGATCGAGGCGGTGTTCGAGCGGATGGACATCAAGAAGGACATCTTCACCAAGCTCGATGCCATCGTGAAACAGGGTGCGATCCTGGCGACCAACACGTCGGGCCTCAACATCGACGAGATCGCGTCGGTCACAAAACGCCCGGAATTCGTCATCGGCCTGCACTTCTTCTCGCCGGCCAATGTGATGAAGCTGCTCGAGATCGTGCGCGCGGATCATACGTCGAAGGAGGTCATCGCGACCTCGATGAAGCTCGCCAAGACCATCGGCAAGATCGCGGTGCTGGTGGGCGTGTGCCCGGGCTTCGTGGGCAACCGCATCCTGGGGGCGCGCGGGCGCGAGGCGCAGAAGATGGTGCTGGAAGGCGCGATGCCGTGGGACGTCGACCGCGTGCTCTACGATTTCGGCTTCCCGATGGGGCCCTTTGCCATGTCGGACCTTGCCGGCCTCGACATCGGCTGGGTGAAGGAGAAAAGCCACGGCGAGACGATCCGCGACGTGCTGTGCGAGGCGGACCGCCGCGGCCAGAAGACCGGCGCGGGCTATTACGACTACGACCCCGAGACGCGCGCCGCCAAGCCGAGCGCGGTGACCGAGAAGATCATCCACGACTTCGTGGCGAAGAGCGGCAAGAACCCGCGCAACATCCCGGACGACGAGATCCTGGAGCGCTGCATCTACCCGATGATCAACGAAGGCGCGAAGATCCTCGAGGAGAAGAAGGCGATCCGGCCGAGCGACATCGACGTCGTGTGGGTCAACGGTTACGGCTGGCCGGTCTATCGCGGCGGCCCGATGCACTACGCGGACTCGATCGGTCTCGACAAGGTGCTGGCGAAGCTGAAGGAGTTCCAGGCGACGATGGGCGACACGTTCAAGCCCGCCGCGCTGCTGGAGACGTTGGCCGCCGAGGGTAAGAAGTTTGCGGACCTGCGGTAACCGAACGGCGCCCTCCCCCCGCCGGGAAGGGCTCCTCGTTCAATATTTCTGCGTGTCGATGATGCCCACCGCGTGCAGGCCATGGCGCTGGGTTGCCGTCAGCACGGCAGCCACCGCGTCGTAGCGCGCCAGCCGGCTCGCGCTCAGATGGATCTCGGGCTGCGGATCCTGTTGCGCGGCGGCGGCGAGACGGGCATCGAGCGAGGCGTTGGTGATGCGCCAGCCGTTCCACATCGCGGCGCCGTCGATATCGACGCCGAGCAGCACCACCGCGCGCGGCGGCACGGCGCCGCCCGCGGCCGGCATGTCGATACGCAGCGCATTGGTCTGCAGCGGCAGCGTGATGATCAGCAGCACCAGCAGGACCAGCATGACGTCGATCAGCGGCGTGGTGTTCATCTCCGACATGAGATCGCCGGTGGATGCTTGGGTGCTCATGGCCATGACCTGTCTCCCCGCGACGTGGCCTTCGACGAAACGAGGCTGCGCGGCGATTGTGGCGAAATCGCGCAATTCGCGCGCATGACGATGAAAATGAATGACTGGCTGTCAGGGGCGATAGGCGGCGATGCGCGCGGGACGCTCCGGCGCTGGCAGCGGCACGGCCGACGTATCGATGGGCGGCGAGAGCCACACTTCGTGCTCGCGCTTGCGGATGACGAGGACGCGGTCGCCCAGGCAATCCTCGCCCAGCCTTCCGGCGAGCGGCGTGCCGTCGGGTGCGAGGCCGCCGGGCACGGCCGACGGACGGAAACGGACACGTTCGAGCGCCGCCGGCCCGGCCGCGACGCTTAGCTGCGCCGGGCGCGTCGCGCCGGCGAGCACGGAGGTCGCAGCGCCGACGTCGAATTTCATCCAGACTGGAGCGCCGCCGTTCAGACTTACCTGCAGATAGACATCGTCGCCACGGAAACTCGCGGGAATCCGTGCCATCTGCGCCGCGGCTGCGGTGCCGCCGAGCGCGACGAGCGCGGCGGCGGCGAGGGCGAGACGGCGGATCATGCGGTGTGAACGGACGGCAAGGCCGGCGGTTGCGCGGGCCACATGTCGCGCCCCGATATTTTGCCGGTGTAGGCTAAGGCGACGGAACCGGGGGACGGACATGGCTTTTGCGAAGATCGGCGATCTGGACGTCTATTACGAACGCGCGGGCGCGGGGACGCCGCTGCTGTTCATTTCGGGCTCGGGCGGCGACCTGCGCAGCAAGCCGAACCAAATGGACGGGCCGTTCCCGCGCGCCTTCGACCTGCTCTCCTACGACCAGCGCGGACTGGGACAGACCTCCAAGCCGGACATGCCCTACACCATGGCGGATTATGCCGACGACGCGGCGCGGCTGATGGACTTCATCGGCTGGCGCGGTGCCCGGGTGATCGGCGTGTCCTTCGGCGGGATGGTGGCGCAGGAATTCGTGCTGCGGCATCCCGGCAAGGTCGAGCGGCTGGTGCTGGCCTGCACCTCACCGGGCGGGGCGGGCGGCGCGTCATTTCCATTCCACGAGATCGAGCACATGACGCCGCTGGAGCGCGCCCGGCACATGATCCCGATCAATGATACGCGGCGCGACGCGGCCTGGGCGGCGGCCAATCCCGAGAAATACGAGCAGTTCGTCGCCTTCGCCGCCAACGATCCCTATGCCGCCGAGCCGAGCCGCGCCATGGGCTATCACCGTCAGCTCGAAGCCCGGTCGCATCACGACACGTACGACCGGCTGGGCGAGATCTCCTGCCCGGTATTGATCGCCGCCGGCCGGTATGACGGCATCGCCCTGCCAGCGACGCAGGAAAAGATGGCGGCGCGGATCAGGGGCGCCGAGCTGCGGTTTTTCGAGGGCGGTCACCTCTTCATGCTCCAGGACCGCAGCGCGATCCCGGCGATGGTGGGGTTCTTGAAGGGGTAGGCTTGCACCAAAGTTGTCATTCCCGGCTGAGCAATGCGCAGCATCGCGAAGGGAAGGGGACCCAGGTGGTGACAACAGGACGGTCTTGCAGGTAAGAACACCCATCTCGCGAGATCGTCGCGACCGGCCGATTTTCATCACCTGGGTCCCCTTCCCTCGCGCCGCGCGCAAGGCGCGCCGCGCTCGCCGGGGATGACAGCGGAGTTTGCATGTTCCACCTCTTTCCCACCGCGCTTGCGACCCTGTTCGTCGCCATCGGACCCGTCGAGGTCGGGTCGATGTTCCTGGCGCTGACCGCCGGGATGTCGAAGGCTGAACGCCGCAACACCGCCATCGTCTCGGCGGCAGTGGCGACCGGTGTCCTGGTCGCCTTCGCGCTGGGCGGCATCCAGCTGCTCGGCCTGATCGGCGTCGGGCTGCCGGCGTTCCGCACCGCGGGCGGCGTGCTGCTGCTCATGGTGGCGGCGGACCTCCTGCTGGCCCAGCATTCGGCGATCTCCTCCATCACTCCGACCGAGGAGGGCGAAGCGCGCAGCCACGAGACCGACGTCGCGGTGTTTCCGCTCGCCATCCCGCTGACCGCCGGGCCCGGCAGCATGACGGCGATCGTGCTGCTGATAGGCAAGACGCACGGGCCGTTGGACATGGCGGCGGTGCTGGCGGCGCTGGGCGTGATGATGCTGGCGACCCTGGTCGCGATGCTGGCCTCGGACCGGCTGATGCGCGTCTTGCGCAAGACGGGCGCGAACGTCATCGCGCGCGTCTCGGGCGTGCTGCTGGCGGCGCTGGCGATGCAGTTCATCTTCGACGGGCTGAGCGATAGCGGGCTGTTTCATTAGGCGCCCCTCCCCCCGCGCTTCGCGCAGGGGAGGAGCCATTTGCCCGCATTGCCGCAGCCGGTTTGACTCTGCCGCGCGCGGGGCAGTTTGATGCGGTCAACAAGCTATCATCAGGGTCGAAATCATGTCTCAGCAGGGCGTATTGGCGGCGATGGCGACCGCCGAGTTCATCTCCATCGGCGCGCGCATGCAGGAGGTCGTGGCGGAAAAACCGGACGCGCCCGCGATCACCAGCCAGGGCATCACGCGCACCTGGAGGGAGCTGCACAAGCGCACCAACCGCATGGCGCGCGGCTTGTCGGCCAAGGGCGCCAAATTCGGCGATTTCGTCACCATCGCGCTGCCCAACGGCAATGCCTTCATCGAAGCCTGCTACGCCTGCTGGAAGATCGGCGCCACGCCGCAGCCTGTGTCGTCGCGCCTGCCGCCGGGCGAGCTGGCGGCGATCATCGAGTTGGCGAATTCGCCCATCGTGATCGCGGACCAGCCGATGCAATCGCCGCGGCCCGTGGTGTCGAGCGCCGAGCTGCTCGCCGCGTCGAGCGACGACAGCGACCTGCCCGACGCCATCGCGCCCTCGTGGAAGGCACCGACCTCGGGCGGCTCCACCGGGCGGCCCAAGCTGATCGTCTCGGGCCAGCCCGGCGTCGCGGTGAAGGGCGGCGTCGAAGGCTCGTTCTGGCGCTATGACGGCGGCTCGACCGTGCTGATGCCGGGTCCGCTCTACCACAATGGGCCGTTCGGCTGCGTCTTCGGGGCGCTGAACGCGGGCGCGCATGTCGTGGTGATGCCGAAATTCGACGCCGAAGCGACGCTGCGCGACATCCAGACCTACAAGGCGGACTGGATCTATCTCGTGCCGACGATGATGAGCCGCATCTGGCGGCTGCCGAATCGCGAGCGCTACGACGTCTCATCGCTCAAGACGCTGTGGCACCTCGCGGCGCCCTGCCCGCCCCACCTGAAGGAAGCGTTCATCCACTGGCTGGGGCCGGACGTCATCATGGAGCTCTATGCGGGCACCGAGGCGCAGGCGATCACCGTGATCACGGGGGGCGAATGGCTGACCCATCGCGGCTCGGTCGGGCGCGTGCTGGGCGGCGGGACGATGGCGGCGTTCGATGCCGGCGGCAACCAACTCCCCACCGGCGAGATCGGCGAGGTCTATATGAAGCGCGATCCGTCGCTGCCGCCCTCCTATCGCTATGTCGGCGCCGAGGCGCGCACCCTGCCGGGCGGCTGGGAGAGCCTGGGCGACATCGGCTATTTCGATCACGACGGCTATCTCTATCTCGCCGACCGGCGCACCGACATGATCCTGGTGGGCGGCGCGAACGTCTATCCGGCGGAGATCGAAGCGGCGCTGGACGAGCATCCGCTGGTGGCGTCGAGCGCGGTGATCGGCCTGCCGCATGACGAGCTGGGCAACCAGGTGCATGCGATCGTGCAGCCGCGGCCGGGCCTCGATCTCGAGGACCTCAAGCGGCATCTCGCCGAACGGCTGGTGCTCTACAAGCAGCCGCGCTCGTTCGAGCTGGTCGAGGAGAATGTCCGCGACGACGCGGGGAAGGTGCGGCGCACGGCGCTCCGCGATGCGCGGGTGAAGACGTAGCCAGACCTGTCATCCCGGACGGGCCGCAGGCCCGATCCGGGACCCATGGTCCAACAAGCCGGGATAGAGATCGATCCAGAGCGGATTGTCCGCCTCGATCAAAGCGATCTTCCAATCGCGGCGCCAGCGTTTCAGCGATTTTTCGCGCGCAATGGCCGCTTCGACATTCTCGTGCCATTCGTGCCAGACAAGCGTCTTCACGTCGTACCTTCTGGTGAAGCCGGCAACGACACCTTCCTTATGCTCCCAGACTCGTCTGATGAGATTGTTGGCGACGCCGGTATAGAGCGTTCCGTATGGAGCGCTCGCAAGCAGGTACACCCAATAGGAATGTTCGCGCATGCCGCACCATGGGTCCCGGATCGCCGCTTCGCGGCGTCCGGGATGACAGCATGGGGTACGTGTAAAGCGGAGTCTACTCCGCCGCCACCATCTGCGCGGCGCCTTGTGTCGCCGCGATCGCCTCGTGCGCGGCGCGGTAGGCGTCGGGCTTGCCGATGTTCAGGCGCGTCCGCGCCGCTTCGAGCGGTTCGGCGAACAGCGTGTCGATCTCTTCGTTGTGCAGCCATGTCGTCGCCTTGCCGCGGCGATAGCCTTCCCAGATCGCGCGGCGCACGGCGCGGCTGTTCGGCTCGCGCAGGCTCTTGAGGCCGCCCATGAAGGCGATGAAGCCCCAGCCGAGGCCTCTGGTCTGGGCGTAGGAGAAGGCGACGAGGCACAGCTCGCCCAGCGGATCGTCGGCCTGGTAGCCGGTCAGCACATGCCAGATGTCGTGCACGTCGCGCTCACGGCGGCCGAACCAGGCATAGGGATGCTGCATGTCGCCGGTGACGCCGTGCGTCTCGTTGCCGATCTGCGCCAGACCGGCAGCGGAGTAGCCGGTTTTCTCCAGGAAGGCGCGATAGGCGGCACCGACCGTGCCGGGCGCGAACTGCGCCATGAATTCGGGATTGGTGAGCTTGCCCACCAGCTCTTCGCGCCGATAGGCGATACGGCCGCCCTGCTCGGTCTGCAGCAGGCGGCTGTAGTTCTTCTCGGTGATGCCGGCGTTCAGCGCATGCATGATGCGGAAGACCTGCGGCGTGTCGTTGGGATCGGCCAGCAGGAGGCGCATGGCGCGGAAGGCGGCTTTCCAGTCGCGGCGGCGGTTCATGTCCAGCTTGGGCGTGGCAGCCATGGGCAGGCCTCCATCTGATAATCTGACAATCTTGATTATCAGATAGTCAGATGGCACGCCGGAGTCAAGATGGTCGTATTGGAAAAAGAAAAGCGCCGCTATGGCGGGGCGAGCTTCGTGGACCGGCAGGCGGACCGCCGCGAGCGGCTGGTTCGGGCCGCGGTCGACGTGTTCGGCCGGGTGGGCCGCGAAGGCGCCACGGTCGCGGCGATCTGCGCCGAGGCCGGGCTGACGGCGCGCTATTTCTACGAGTCGTTTCCCAATCGCGAGGCCGTGTTCCTTGAGGCGTACCGAACCGCGCAGCGCGAACTTCTGGCCCAGATCGAACAGGCCCGGGCGGCGGCGTCCGATCCGGTGCGTGGCGCGCTGACCGGATTCTATGAAGGGCTCGCGGCGCATCCGGGACCGGCCCGGGTGTTCCTCAACGACCCGCATGGCCGCGAGCCCGAGATGCAGGCGGCGGGTGTGGAAGCCGCGAAGGCGCTGGTCCAGATGTTCGCGCCGGGCACGCGCGACGTGCTGATGGCGGCCGGCGTGCTGGGCGCGGTGATCGACATCGCGCGCCGTTGGATCGATGACGGCTTCGCCGAGCCGGTCGAGCGGGTGGTGGAGGTGGCGCTGCCGTTCGTGCGGGCGTGCTTCGAGGCGCCCCCGGCCTAAGGCCAGGGGCGCACCTCAGCATGACGAGATTTGTGGTTCTCCACCCTCGTCATGCTGAGGTGCTCGCCGCGCAGCGGCGAGCCTCGAAGCACGCACGCTCTGGGAACCTTCCGCGCGCCGTGGCAGTTTTCGCTGCATGGCAGGTCTTCAGACATATTATTCCAAACGCGATTTCGGGATCACGGCGGAGCCGCGCGGCAAGGTCGCGAAGGGCAAGGGCAAGTACCGTTTCGTCATCCAGCGCCATGCGGCGACACGGCTGCATTACGACCTGCGGCTTGAACTGGGTGGGGTCTACAAATCATGGGCGGTGACCAAGACGCCGTCGCTCGATCCGGCGGTCAAGCGGCTGGCGGTCGAGGTCGAAGACCACCCGATCGAATACGGCACCTTCGAAGGCACCATCCCCGAGGGCCAGTATGGCGGCGGCACGGTGCAGCTGTGGGATCGCGGGACCTGGACGCCGCAAGGCGAAGACCCGGCGAAGGAATTGCGCGGCGGACACCTGAAGATCGTGATGGACGGCGAACGGATGCAGGGCAAATGGGCCCTGATCCGGCTGCGCGACGACGAGGCGAAGGCCGGCCGCAAGGTCCGGCACAACTGGCTGCTGATCAAGGAGGTCGACGACAAGGCCAAGCGCGGCAAGGCGGGCGAGGCGCTGGCGAAGGAAGTGACCTCGGTGAAGACCGGCCGCACCTTGGACGAGATCGCGGCAAAATCGACCAAGGTGTGGAATTCGAACCGCTCGACCGACGAGAACGTGAAGGCGCTGAAAATCAAAGCGCCCGCCAAGGCGAAGAAACCCGCCGCTAAAAAAAAGACTCGCGCGAAGACGCGCCTGACGCACCGCGGATAGCCCGCCTGCCGGACTTCGTGGCGCCGCAGCTCGCGCGCCTGATGGAGACGCCGCCGAGCGGTGCCAATTGGGTGCACGAGGTCAAGTTCGACGGCTATCGTGTCCAGATGCGGGTCGAGAAGGACCGTGCCCGGCTGCGCACCCGCAAGGGGCTCGACTGGACCGACCGCTTCCCGGAGATCGCGGCCGATGGCGGCGCCCTGCCCGATTGTATCATCGACGGCGAGATCTGCGCCCTGAATGCGCAAGGCGCCGCGAGCTTCGGCGGATTGCAGCTCGCGCTATCGGAAGGCAAGACGGCCAAGCTGGTGTTCTTCGTGTTCGATTGTCTGTTCGCGCAAGGCCACGACCTGCGCAAGCTGGCGCTCTCGGCGCGCAAGGCGATCCTGGAGGAGATCCTCAAAGGCTCACACGCCGGCAACCGCCTGCGCTTCGTGCCGCATTTCGCGAGCCACGGCGACGCGATGCTGGAAGCGGCGTGCAAGATGGACATGGAAGGCATCATCTCCAAGCGGCTCGATGCGCCCTATGTCTCGGGCCGCGCCGATTATTGGACCAAAAGCAAATGCCGCGGCGGGCAGGAAGTGGTGATCGGCGGCTGGCGCGGCGACGCGAGCAAGATGCGCTCGCTGCTGGTCGGCACGCACCAAGACGGCAAGCTGGTCTATATGGGCCGCGTCGGCACGGGCTACACCGCGGCTGTGGCGGCCGACCTCCTGAAGAAACTCAAGCCGCTCAAGCGCGACAAGTCCGCCTTCGCCAATCCGCCGCGCGCACCGGACCTCAACTGGGTCGAACCGAACCTCGTCGCCGAGATCGCATACGAGAACGTCACGTCGGACGGGCTCTTCCGCCAGGCGGCGTTCAAGGGCTTGCGCGCCGACAAGCCGGCGGACAGCGTGGTACCCGAAGTGCCCGCGGACGCGCCCGCAAAGGAGAAGACAGCCATGGCCAAGAAGGTCGCGCGTGCCGCGAAGGGCGGCGACAATGTCGTGCTCGGCATCACCATCAGCCATCCGGAAAAGGAGCTGTGGCCGAAGTCCAAGCTCGGCCCGGCGGTGACCAAGCTCGACCTCGCGCGCTACATGGAAGCCGCCGCACCGCGCATGCTGCCCCATATCGCGAACCGGCCGGTCTCCATCGTGCGCACGCCGGACGGCATCACCGGCGAGACCTTCTTCCAGCGCCATGCCCTGAAGGGCACGCAGGCGGCGATGCTGGCGATCAAGGTGAGCGGCGAGCCCAATCCCTATCTCGGCGTCGACAGTCCCGAGGCGCTGGTGGCGCTGGCGCAGCAGGCGGTGACGGAGCTGCATCCCTGGGGCAGCAAGCCCGGCGATCCCGACGTGCCCGAGCGCATCATCCTCGATCTCGATCCGGCGCCGGATGTGCCGTTCGAGCGCGTCATCGAAGGGGCGCAGGAATTGCGCAGGCGGCTCGCCAGGCTCGGCTTCACGCCCTTCGTGAAGACGACGGGCGGCAAGGGGCTGCATGTGGTGATCGCGATCAAGGGCGCCGACTGGCCGCAGACCAAGGCCTTCGCCAAGGCGGTGGCGGTGCAGCTCGAGACCGACATGCCCGACCGCTACACCACGACGATGGCCAAGAACGCGCGCACGGGGAAGATTTTCATCGACTATTTGCGCAACGACCGCACCTCGACCGGCGTCGCGCCGTGGAGCACGCGGGCGCGCGAGGGTGCGCCGGTGGCGGTGCCGGTGGCGTGGAGCCAGGTGAAGAAGGGGCTCGATCCGCAGAGATTCACCATCCGCACGGTGGGGCCGCTGCTCAAGAAGGCGGATCCGTGGGCGGACCTGGCGAAGAGCGCCAAGGCGCTGGGACCGGCGATGAAGAAGATGGGGATGTGATCGCTCCACGTATCCTCCCCCGCGCCGCGGGGGAGGATACGGCAGCGCGGACGTCCTCTCCCGCTTCGCGGGCGAGGTTATCGGTGCGCGCGCTTCTTGGCGTTGCTGTTGGCCGGGGTCTTGGCGGGGGCCGCGCCGCTTTTGCCTTTCAGGCTCTTCTTCAAGGCTTCCATCAGGTCGATCACGTTGGTGTCCTCCACCGGTTCGGCCTTGACGGGCTTCTCGCCCTTTTCCTTGCGCTTGATCAGCTCTTTGAGCGCCTTCTCGTAGCGGTCCTCGAACATGCTGGGATCAAAGTCGCCTTCCTGCTGCTCGATGATCTTTTGCGCGATCTCCACCATCTTCTTGTCGGAGCGGCTGGCCGGGATATCCTCGAAGGCCTTCTTCGGATCGAGCACCTCCTCGGCGCTGCGCAGCGTGTAGGCGACGATGCCCTTGTCGCGCGGCTCCAGCGCCACCATGCGCTCGCGGGTGTGCATCACGACGCGGCCGATGGCGATGCGGCCCGCCTGCTCGAGCGCGTCGCGGATCACCACGAAGGCTTCGGTGCCGCTCTTGCCGTCGGGCACCAGGAAATACGGGTCGTTCCAGTAGAGCCGGTCGATCTCGTTCGCATCCACGAAGCGCTCGATATCGATGGTGCGCGTGGTCTCCAGCCGCACCTCCTGCAGCTCTTCGTTGGTCACGATGATGTATTTGTTCTTCTCGACCTCGTAGCCCTTCACGAGGTCCTTGCGCTCGACCGGGCCGGTGTCGGGATCGGTCGGGATCATGCGGATGCGGTTGTTGGTCTCGGGATTGAGCATATGGAACGAGATGTCGGAGGCGCGCGTCGTGGCGCCGTAGAGCGCGACCGGGCAGCTCACCAGCGACAGCCGCAGATGGCCTTGCCAGGCGGGACGGCCGCCGCGCCGGGCGCCGGTGGCATGGGCGGGCGCCTCGTGCCTCTTGGCGGGAGAACGGGCTTTTTTGCGCGCGGCCATGGGGATTTTTCCAGCGGATCCGGGACTCAACGCCCCGGAACCCGATTGTATCCGAAAGCCGTTCGACCCTCACGCGCCGCGAGGGCCGAGATGTTCATGCATACTGCTTCGCTCTCTGCGCAATCACATCGTGGAATTCCGCCATCGTCTCGTCGATCACCTGCTTGACCGGCTTGATCGAGTCGATGCGGCCGGCGACCTGGCCGCTCAGCGCGATGCTCGCCTCCATGTCGCCGCCGAAATAAAGGTCGGTGGCCTTGCCGAACTCCGCCATGACGTTGGGCGGCGGTTCCTTTTCGATCCGCGTGGTCTTCTCGGTGCGCAGGGCGCGCAGGGCGGGACCGGGACCCATGCGGTTGAGGAAGACCGTGTCGGTCTCCTGCGCATTGAGGATCGCGGTCTTCCAGTTCATGTGCACCGGACTTTCGGCGGCGCTCACCATGCGGGTGCCCATCTGGATGCCCTCGGCGCCCAGCATGAAGGCCGCGGCCATGGTGCGGCCGTCGACCATGCCGCCCGCGGCGATCACCGGCACCCCCACCTTCTCGCAGACCAGCGGCAGCAGGACCATGGTGGCGACGTCGCGCGGGTTCTTGAAGCCGCCGCCTTCGCCGCCCTCCACGACGAGGCCGTCGACGCCGCAATCGACGGCGCGCAGCGCGGCCTTGAGCGACGGGACGACGTGGAAGACGGTGAGGCCGGCGTCCTTCAAGGGCCCCACGATCTTCTGCGGATCGCCCGCGGAGGTGGTGACGAACTTCACGCCCTGGTCGATGATGAAATTGACGATGCCCGGATCGCGCACGAAGGCGAGCGCGACGTTCACGCCGAAGGGCTTGTCGGTCAGGGTGCGCATCTTCTGGATCTCGCCCTTGACGGCGTCGAGCTCGCCCGACGAGGTCTCGATGATGCCCATGCCGCCGGCGTTGCACACCGCGCTGGCGAGCTGGGCGCGTGCGATCCAGCCCATCGGCGCCTGCACGATGGGATATTCGACGCCGAGCATGGTGGTGATGCGATTCTTGATGGCGGTCATACGACGATCTCCGGGGATTGCGAGTTGGCGGCGGCGCGGCGCTCGGTGAGCGTGCGCTGGATGCTGGCATGCGCCTTGCGATCGATGCGGTAGCGCGTATTGATGAGGATGCAGAGCAGCGTCATCGCCGCGGGCGCCACGCCATAGACCAGGCCCAGATTGCGCGCGATGTCGGGCGCCAGGTGCAGGTTCTCGCCGCCCTTGTCGGCGATGGCGTAGGGAAAGTGGATCAGGTCCATCGCGAAGCCCGCGATCAGGCTGCCCAGCCCCGTCGCGGCCTTGGCGGAGAAGGTGGTGCCGGCGAAATACAGGCCCTCGCGGCGGGCGCCGAACAGCAGCTCGTGCTCGTCGGCGGCATCTGCCATCATCGACTGGAAGCTGATCGCCAGCACCGTCACCGCGCCATAGACGATCACGGCGTTGATCGCGAGCGCGAGGAAGAGCAGCGGGCCGTGGTCCGGCAGGATGCCGGCGATGCGCAGCAGGGGCATGCCGGACTGGGCGACGCAGATATAGCCGAGCGCCCACAGCGTCATGGTCTTCTTCTCGACATGCGGCCCCAGCAGCGCGACCACCGGGATGCCGGTCAGCAGACCGAGCGCGCCGACGATGCCGAGCTGCTGGATCGCATCGGTGGAAAGCTTCCAGAAATACTTGCCGCCATGCTGGGCGAGCACCGCGGCGGTGCCCTGCGCGACGAAGAAGATCAGCACGGTCGAGAACAGGATGAGGAAGGAACGGTTGCGGAAGACCTCGGGCAGCTCGCGCATGAGGCGACCCAGCGGGTGGCCGGCGGCGGGCGCGGCGCGGTGCAGCCGGTTCAGCGAGCCCAGCGTGCCGAAGGCCGCGAGCGCCCCCAAGAGGCAGAGGATCGCCGCGCAGGTCCAGCCCAGCGGGACATAGGCCATACGGGTCAGCATCTTGCCGTGGAAGAAGACGATGGCCAGCACGAAGGGCAGGATGGTGGCGGGCACGCTGAAGGCCGAGCGCCAGGCGATGACGTGGCTGCGCACCAGGTAGTCGTCGGTCAACTCGGCGCCGAGCGCGAAATAGGGCACGACATAGGCCGACATGCCCAGGCGCAGGATCAGCGCCATGCCGGTGACGTAGAAGAACAGCGGCCAGCCCGCGAGGCTCGGCGGCACGCTGAACAGCATGCCCAGGCCGACCAGCATCAACGGGAAGCTCGCGAACATATAGAGATGGCGGCGGCCGAAGCGCGAGGTCGTGTTGTCGGACAGCGAGCCGACCAAGGGATCGGCTATCGCGTCGATCGCCAGCGCGACGAACAGCGACAGCCCGGTGAGCGAGCCCGAAAGGCCGCACACCGCCGTCAGGTAGAAGAACAGGAACTGCCCCGTCACCGTGCTGGCGACACTGTCGACGAACTGGCCGGTGCCGTAGACCGCCTGGGTGACGACGGGAAGCTTCGAGGAATCGCGCTCGGACATCAGATCACTTCCAGATAGTCGCGCCGCGGCGGCGCGGAGGACGGACGCACCGCTCCGCCACTCCGCGGCTCCGCGTGGATCATGTTCGGCGCGCAAGCGCGCCGGACGGCGCCGTTTTCACCTCTCCCTTGCGGGAAGGGCGACGCGCTGACCCCGGACAGGGTCCGGGGGAGCACGTCGGGTGGGGGAGGCTCAATCGCGAAAACCAACCTCATGCCACCCCGTAGAACGCCGCCGCCGTGCCGCCGAAGATGGCTTCGCGGTCGGGGGCCGAGAGATGTTCGGTGAGCGTCACGCTGGCGCCCAACCAGGTGGCGTAGTCGCCGGCTTCATTCAGCACCGGCCAGTCGCTGCCCCACATCAGGCGCTGCGGCCCGAAGCAGTCCAGCAGCACGTCGACATAGCGGCGCAGCGTATCGGCCGACCAGCCGGGGCCGGCTTCGCCTGCAAGACCCGAGAGCTTGCAATAGCTGTTCGAGGTCGTCGCGATGTGGCGCAGATAAGGCTCCCACAGGCTCAGGCCGTCGCGTGCGATGTCGGGCTTGGCGCCGTGATCGATCACCAGCGGCAGGTCGGGATAGCGGTCGACGAATTCGTCGAGCATCGGCAGATGGCGCGGCTTGACCAGGGCATCGAAGCGCAGCTTGCCCCGCTGCATGGCGTCGAACACCGGAGCGTGGGCGGGACGCAGCAGCCATTCGTCCTCCGCGATGTCCTGCAGCATCGGGCGCAGGCCGACAAATTTGGGATTGGCGCAGAGCCGCGCGATGCGGGACGGCGCATCGGAGGCCTCGAAATCGATCCAACCGACCACGCCGGCGACGATGTCATGCGCATTCGCCAGCGCGAGCAGGAAATGCGTCTCCGCTTCGCTGGGCGCGGCCTGGACCAGGATGGTCCTGTCGATGCGCGCGGCGTTGAGGATCGGCTCCAGGTCGGCCGGCAGGAAATCGTGCGCGATCCTGGGATGCGCCTCCGGCCTGAGCCAGCCGTAGTCGCCGCGGTCCATCCGCCAGAAATGCTGGTGGGCATCGATCCGGATCATGGCCGGATCACGCCCTTCTTCAGGATCAGGTTGCCGTAGAGGCGTGTTTCGCCGGTGGCGATCACCGCGACGGCGGCGCGGGCCCGTTCGTAGAACGCGAAGCGCTCGACCGCTTCGATCGCGCCCGCATAGCCGCCGCCCGCCAGCGCCTGCGCGAAGGCCGCGGTCACCGGCGGCACGTCGTCCGGCTTGTCCACCACCGCCATGCGGAAGGCCGCGGCCGGGACGAAATCATCGAGCGGCAGGACCGAGACGATCGCCGCGACCATGCGCGGCGCGTCCGTTCCTTCGGCACGGATGACACATTTGTTGGTGCTCGAGGCGGGAAAATTCGCATCGGCGACAACGATCTCGTCGCCATGCCCCATGCCACGCAGGACCGCCAGCAATGCCGGACCCAGAAGGGGATCGAGACCCTTCAACATCTTTCGGTTCCGTGCCGCCGCAAATCCCGTTCCTGCCCGTGGCTTGCCGTCTTCACGACGGTCTCAAAGCCCAACTGTACGGAGGTTGCAATGCGGGCCGCAAGCGCGCCGAAGATTTTGCAATCCGTCGCGATACCCACCATGGACGGCCCGCCGATTGTGACGCTAAGCTATCGGCTGTTTTCGAGCGTGCCGGGATTCGTAAGGGGGGCATTTGCGGTATCTGGGTTTAGCGGCAATCCTGGCGCTGTGCGCCGGATTGGGGGCCTGTTCGACGACGCCCGAGGAGCAGGAGCAGAACGATCCGTTCGAGTCGCTCAACCGGCACGTCTTCGCGTTCAATCGTGGCCTGGACAACCGGGTCGCGCTGCCGGCGGCGACGTTCTACAAAAGCGTCACCCCGACGACCCTGCGTGTGCACCTGCACGACTTCCTGACCAACCTGCACCTGCCGGTGACCTTCGCCAATGACGTGCTGCAGGGCCATCTGGAGCGCAGCGGCGAGGCATTGGGGCGTTTCGCGGTGAATTCGACGCTGGGCGCCGCGGGCGTCTTCGACGTCGCGACCGATTGGGACATGCCCTATCACGAGGAGGATTTCGGCCAGACGCTCGGCTATTACGGCGTCGGCGAGGGGCCTTATCTCATGGTGCCCCTGGGCGGCCCGGCCACGCCGCGCGATATCGCGGGCGGCGTCGCCGACGGCTACATCAATCCGCTCGGCTATTTGCGCTGGCGGCACAAGAATTATTACTGGTCCTGGCCGCTTCGGGTGCTTTCCCTCGTCGACTCCCGTTCTCTGAGCATCGATGCGCTTCGCGAGATCCAGCGGTCCTCCATCGATCTCTATGCCACGACCCGCAGCCTCTACCGCCAGTCGCGCAATGCCGAGATCCGCAATGGCGAGCCCGACGTGACGGGTTTGCCGGACTTCTAACCGTCCGCTAAAAGCCCTTGATGTCCTTGATCGAACGCATCGTTGCGGCGTGCTGCCGTGTGCCTGCCGCCGTGGCCCTGCTGTTCGCGGGCCTGAGCGTGGCCGGGGCCTGGTACACGGCCCAGAATTTCCAGATGGACACGGATTCGAGCAAGCTGATCTCCCGCGACGTCCCCTGGCGGCAGCACGAGATCGCGTTCGACAAGCTGTTCCCGCAACAGGTGAACCTGATCCTCGTCGTGGTCGACGGCGAGACGCCGGAACTGGCCGAAGCGGGAACCCAGGCCCTGACCGACGCCCTGGCGGGACGCAAGACGCTGTTTTCCGTCGTGCGGCGGCCGGATGGCGGCGACTTCTTCAACAAGAACGGTCTGCTGTTCCTGTCCGTGCCCGAAGTGCGGGCGAACACCGAGCAGATGATCCAGGCCGCGCCGTTCCTCGGACCGATGGCGAGCGATCCGTCGCTGCGCGGGATCATGGGCAGCCTGCAGACCGCGCTGATGGGCGTGGCGCGCGGGCAGGCCAAGCTGTCCGACATCGACCGGCCGATGAAGGGCTTCGGCGACACGCTGGCGAAGGTCGCGGCGGGCGGGAACACCCACCTGTCCTGGCGCTCGCTGGTGACGGGTGCGCCGGCATCGGGCCGCGAGACCCGCCGCTTCATCGAGGTGCAGCCGCAGCTCGATTTCGGCGCGCTGGAACCCGGCGCGAGCGCGACGGACGCGATCCGCGCCGCGGCGCGCGGCCTGCACCTCGATGAGGCGCATGGCGTGCGGGTGCGCCTGACAGGTCCGGTGCCGCTATCGGACGAGGAATTCGCGACCCTGGCCGAGCGCGCGGCACTGATGGGCCTGGCCATGATGGCGGCGGTGCTGGCGACGCTGTGGCTGGCGGTGCGCTCGTTCAAGATCATCGCCTGCATCCTGCTCACGCTGGTTGCGGGCCTCGCGATCACCATGGCGCTCGGCCTCGCGGTCGCGCATGTGTTCAACATCATCTCGATCGCGTTCGTCGCGCTGTTCGTCGGACTGGGCGTCGATTTCGGCATCCAGTTCTGCGTGCGCTACCGCTATGAGCGGTTCGTCGGCAACGACCTGCGCAAGGCGCTGAGCTGCGCCGGGCGCAGCGTCGGCATGCCGCTGGCCCTGGCGGCGGGCGCAACGGCGGCGGGGTTCTTCTCCTTCGTCCCGACCGATTATGCCGGCGTGGCGCAGCTCGGCGAGGTCGCGGGCATCGGGATGATCGTGGCCTTCACGCTCGGCATCACGCTGCTGCCGGCCCTGCTGGTGCTGGTGGATCCGGGGCCGGAGAAGGAAGAGGTCGGCTATCGCTTCTTCGCCGCGGTGGACCGCGCCATGCTTTCGCACCGCCGGCTGGTGATGGGCGCCGCGCTGCTGATCGGGCTGGTCGCGCTGGCGCTCACCACGATGGTCAAGTTCGACTTCAATCCGCTCAATCTGCGCAGTCCGAAGACCGAGTCGGTTTCGACCATCCTCGACCTGACCAAGGATCCGCAGACCTCGCCCAACACGATCGACGTGCTGGCGCCCAACCTCGACGCGGCCAGGGTGAAAGCCGCCAAGCTGGCGAAGCTCAAGGTCGTCGGCCAGGCGATCACCCTCGCCGATTTCGTGCCCGACGACCAGCCGGCCAAGCTGAAGCTGATCGCGGACGCCGACATGCTGCTCGATCCCGTGATCAATCCGTTCGGCGTGAAGCCGGACCCGAGCGATGCCGAGCTCGTGGCGAGCCTGCGGGCGACGGCGGCCGACCTGCGCCGGGCGGCGGCCGGCGATGCGGGTGCCGCGGGCCGCGATGCGGCGGCGCTGGCCGGTACGCTCGACACGCTCGCCAGCGGCAGCGCGGCGTTGCGGGCGCGCGCGACCGAAGCGCTGGTCCCCGGCCTCAAGGTGCTGCTGGGGCAGATGAGCGCGTCGCTGCAGGCCGCACCGGTGTCGATCGCGAGCATGCCCGCGGACATGGTGCGCGACTGGGTGGCGAAGGACGGGACGGCGCGCATCCAAGTGTTCCCCGCCGACACCTCGGGCAGCAACCAGTCGCTCAACGCGTTCTCCAAGGCGGTGATGGCCGTGGTGCCGGACGCGACCGGCGCGCCGATCTCCATCCGGCAGTCGGGCACGACCATCGTCAACGCCTTCATCCATGCCGGCGTGCTGTCCTTCGCAGTGATCACCGCGCTGCTGCTGCTCGCGCTGCGCCGCATTCGCGACGTGCTGCTGACCATCATCCCGCTGCTGCTGACCGGCCTGCTGACCATGGCGACCACGGTGGTGATCGGGCTCCAGCTCAACTTCGCCAACGTGATCGCATTGCCGCTGCTGTTCGGGATCGGGGTGGCGTTCAATATCTATTTCGTGATGGCATGGCGGGCCGGCCAGGTCGACCTGCTGCAGTCGAGCCTGACGCGCGCGGTGATCTACAGCGCGCTGACCACCGCCTCCGGCTTCGGCAGCCTGTGGCTGTCGAGCCATCCCGGGACCGCGAGCATGGGCGAGCTCCTGATGATCTCGCTGGGCTGGACGCTGGCGACCACGCTGTTCTTCCTGCCGGCGCTGATGGGGCGTCCGGACCACCCGCGGCCGAGGCGCTGACATGCGGCGTGGCATTCGCCATGGCGAAAGGGGCCGGTCCCGGCCCAAAATCCGCCCGGTTCTCGCGGTGGCCTGTCCCCGCCGCTCGTGACAAAATGGCGCCATGGCCGACTCCACCGCCGACATCGACACCTTCTCCTACGCCGATCCGGCCGATCCCCGGCTGAAGCGGCTGTTCATCCGCATCGTCGAGCGCATCACGGGCCAGCCCTATCTGAAATGGCTCTACGACGACAACCGCGCCAATCCGGTGCCCGGCGAGGATTTCTGGGACGCGGCGGTGCGCAAGCTCGAGCTGCACGTCAAGTACAACGCGGACGCGTTGGCCAAATGGCCAAAGGCCGGGCCGCTGGTCGTGGTGGCGAACCATCCCTTCGGCGTGCTGGATGGGCTCCTGATCTGCCATCTGGTGGCGAAGGTCCGCAAGGACTTCCGTGTGCTGACCAATGCGGTGCTGCTGCGCGCCGAGGAGGTGAAGGAATTCCTCCTGCCCGTCGATTTCGCCGAGACCGAAGAAGCGCTGAAGACCAACCTGCGGACCCGCGCCGAGGCCAAGAGCCATCTGATGAAGGGCGGCTGCCTCGTCGTGTTCCCGGCCGGCGGCGTCTCGACCACGCCGACCATCTGGCACAAGCGCGCCATCGACACGGAGTGGAAGAACCTCACCGCCCGGCTGATCGCACAGGCCAAGGCGCCGGTCGCGCCGGTCTATTTCGCCGGCCAGAACAGCCGGCTGTTCCAGATCGCCAGCCACATCTCGATGACGCTGCGCCTGTCGCTGATCTTCAAGGAAGTGCACGACCGCATCGGCTCGGACGTCCATATCCGCCTCGGCGACATCCTGCCCTACGACCGCCTCGCGGGGATCAACGACCGCCAGTCGGTGATGGACAAGCTGAAGGAGATCACCTACTCGCTGGGCGACGGCGTGCCGGCGAAACACGTCAAGCGCGGCGGCAAGCGGCCCAGGCGCGATCCGCGCGGCCGGCCCTATCCGTGAGCACCCGCCCGCGCGTCGGATTGTTCGTCACCTGCCTGGTCGATCTCGTGCGGCCGCAGATCGGCTTTGCGGCCGTCAAGCTGCTGGAGCAGGCCGGCTGCGAGGTCCATGTGCCGCCGACCCAAACCTGCTGCGGCCAGCCCGCCTGGAATGCCGGCGCCGATGGTCACGCGCGCGAGATCGCGCGCAACGTCGTCGCCGCCTTCGAGGGTTTCGACTACATCGTGGCGCCGTCGGGCTCCTGCGCCGGGATGATCAAACGGCATTATCCCGAAGTGTTCGAGACGGATGCGGTCTGGTTGCCGCGCGCCCGGGCGCTGGCCGCGAAAACACATGAATTGCTGTCATTCCTGGTGAAAGTGTGCGGCATGACCGGCGTGACGGCGCAGTACGCCAAGCGCGTCTGCTACCACGATTCCTGCTCGTCGCTGCGCGAGATGGGCGTGAAGGCGGAACCGCGCGCGCTCCTCGCCACCGTCGGCGGACTGAGCATCGGCGAGCTTTCCGATCCGCAGGTCTGCTGTGGCTTCGGCGGGCTGTTCAGCGTCAAATATCCGGAGATCTCCGAGCGCATGGCGGACGACAAGATCGCCGATGCCTGCGCCACCGGCGCCGGCGCGCTGATCGGCGGCGACCTGGGCTGCCTGCTGCATCTCAAAGGCCGCATGGCGCGCCAGGGCAAGACGCTGGAGGTCCGACACGCCGCCGAAGTGCTGGCGGACATGGGCGGCGAGCCGGCGCTGGGCGAGCCGTGAGCCCCGATCCCAAAGCCTTCCCGCAAGCAGCACGCGACGCGCTGAAGGACCCGCTGCTGCGCCCCGCGCTGGGCCGTCTCAAGACCCATTTCGGCGCCGGCCGCGCCGCGGCGGTGCAGCGCTATGGCGATTTCGAGTCGCTGCGCGAGGCGGGCAAGGCCATCCGCGACCATGCGGTGACGCATCTGGACGACCTGCTCGTGACCTTCGAGGCGTCGGTGAATGCACGCGGCGGCACGGTGCATTGGGCGCGCGATGCGAGCGAGGCGCGGCGCGCGATCCTGACCATCCTGCAGGACGCCGGAGCCGGGACCGTCACCAAGGGCAAGTCCATGGTGACGGAGGAGATCGCGCTCAACCCGTTCCTCGAAGCCAACGGCATCGTGCCGGTCGAGACCGACCTGGGCGAATACATCATCCAGCTGCGCAAGGAGCCACCCAGCCATATCATCGCCCCGGCCTTCCATCTGTCGAAGGAGCAAGTCGCGCAGACCTTCCTCGCCGCGCATACCGGTCTCGATCCCAAGCGCTCGCTGGAGGAGCGCAACGCGCTGGTGCAGGAAGCCCGCGCCATCCTGCGGGCACAGTTCGAGACGGCCGATGCCGGGATCACCGGCGCCAACTTCCTCAGCGCGGCCGATGGCGCCGCGGTGATCGTGACCAATGAGGGCAATGGCGACCTCACGCGCCTTCTGCCCAAGACGCATATCGTGGTCACCGGCATCGAGAAGGTGGTGCGCGACATGACCGACGTGGCGGTGCTGCTGCGCCTGCTGCCGCGCTCGGCGACCGGGCAGCCGATCTCGACCTATGTCAGCGTAATGGCGGGGCCGCGCGGTACCGCGGAAACGGATGGGCCGGAGAACTTCCATATCGTGCTGGTCGACAACGGACGCTCGAGCCTGATCGGCACCGAGGCGCAGGACGTGCTGCGCTGCATCCGCTGCAGCGCCTGCATAAACCATTGCCCGATCTATGGCGCGGTCGGCGGCCACGCCTATGGCGCGACCTATATGGGGCCGATCGGCGCGGCGCTCAATCCGGGCGTGATGGGCGTCGCGGAAGCGGCGCATCACGCCAATGCCTCGACCTTTTGCGGCCGCTGCGCCGAGGTCTGTCCGGTGATGATCCCGCTGCCGAAGATCATGCGGCATTGGCGTGCGGTGGAATACAGCAGCGGTCTGGCGCCCAAGGCGATCACGCGCGGGCTTGGGCTGTGGGCCTTCGCAGCGAAGCGGCCGGCACTCTATCGCTTCGGCACGCGCGTCGCGGCGCGGCTGCTGCGTCTGATGGCCAGCAGCGGCATGGTCCGCGCCCTGCCGGTCAAGAACGGCTGGTTCGCGGTACGCGACTTCCCGGCACCGCACGGCAAGACCTTCCAGCAGCAATGGAAGGCGCGGCGATGAGCGCACGTGACGCGATCCTCGAGTCGATCCGCGTTCGGCGGCTGGCACGGGCCCCGATGCCCGGCATCTATCGCGCACCGCGCAGCGACGGCGATCTCGCGGAGGTCTTCGCGAAGAAGATGTCCGCGCAACACGCAGATGTGCGGATGCTGGACAGCATGGCCGAGGTGCCCGCCGCCATCGCCGACATCCTGCGCGGCCGCAACATGGCGGCGACGGTGCATGTCCCGCCCGGCAGCGAACTCGAAACGCTGGCGCTGCCGAATGTCGAGGTGCGGCGCGGACCGCCCGGCCCGTTCGACGCCGCGGTGACGCGCGCGCCCTTCGCCATCGCGGAGACCGGCACCCTGGTCTATCCGAGCGGCAAGGGCGCACCTGCCTCCTGGCACTTCCGCCCGGTGCTGGAGATCGCGATTCTGCGCGCCGGCGACGTGGTGGCGGAGCTGGAAGACGTGCTGGCCAAGCTCGGCCCCCTGCCCTCGACCCTGAACCTCGTGAGCGGCCCGTCGCGCACCGGCGATATCGAGCAGACGATGGAGCTCGGCGCGCACGGCCCCAAGGCGCTGGCGGTGCTGGTGGTGCGCCACTGATTGCCCCCCTTGCGGGGAGGTGAAATTCTATCCGATCCCCAATTCCCGTCGCGCGAAGTCGCTCGCGCTCTTGTAGTCCGCCTTGCCGTTCGGCGCGCGCAGCGGCACGCCGGCGACGATCACGCGCTTGGGCGTCTTGTAGCCCGCGAGATGCTCGCGCACATGGGCGCGCAACGCCGCTTCGTCGAACGCCGCGCCGTCGGCGAGCTTCACCACGCCGGTGATCGCCTGGCCCCATTTGTCGTCGGGCACGCCCAGCACCAGCGCGTCCTCGATGGCCGGATGCTTCTTCAGCGTCTCCTCGACTTCCTCGGGAAACACCTTCTCGCCCGCCGTGTTGATGCAGTTCGAACCGCGGCCCAGAAGGATGATCCGCCCGTCGCTCTCCACGACCGCGTAGTCGCCGGGGATCGAAAAGCGCTTGCCGTTGATCGTCTTGAACAGCCGGCCCGTCTTCTCCTCGTCCTTGTAATAGCCGACCGGCAGCACGCCGCCGACCGCCAGGCGGCCCGTCTTGCCGCTGCCCGGTTCGATCGGCTGGTCCTCGTCGTCGATCACGATGGCGCTCGGCCCGATGGTGAAGGCGGCGGTCGGCGTGTCCGCGCCGCGCTGTGTCACCGACACGCCCATGCCGAGCGCCTCGGTCGAGGAGAACGCGTCGGTCAGCGCGGCGCCGGGCGGCAGGTGCTCGAGCAGGCCATGCTTGACCTCCTGGCTCCACATCGCGCCCGAGGAGCCGATGGCGATGACGGAGGAAACATCGTATTTGCCCGGATTCTCGTCCAGCGCGCGCAGCAGCGGCTTGCCGAAGGGATCGCCGACGATCGCCATGTTGGTGACGCGATTCCGCTCCACCGCGGTCCAGATCGCATCCGGATCGAGCGAGGCGTTGTCGACCGTCACGACGCAGCCGCCGGTGAGGAGGGTGGACATCGTGCCGAAGAAGCCGGTGCCGTGCATCTGCGGACAGGCCGGCAGGTAGCGGATATTGCCGTCGCCGGCCGCGATCACGAAATCGACGATCTCCTGCACCGTCGCCGGGAGCTTGCCGGTGGCGACGAAGATGCGCGCCAGCAGCGTGGTGGAGAGGTCGCCTTGGGCATACATCACGCCCTTTGGCATGCCCGTCGTGCCGCCGGTGTAGACCATGACCTGGTCGTGCTGCGAGCGCTCGATGCCGAGCCTGGCGCCATTGCCGGTCGTAGCAAGCTTCTCATAGGGCGTGGCGAAGGCGGCGACGTCGGACACGCCGACCTCCACGAACACCTTGACCTTGTCGAGCTGGTTGTGGATCTGCGCCACGGCGTCGCGGAATTCGCGGGCGTAGACGACCACCGTCGCGTCGGAATTGTCGACGATGTAGCGCACCTCTTCGGGCTTGTAGCGGTAGTTGACGTTGACATGCGTCAGCCGGCCGAGGAAGCACGCACCCGTCATCTCGCCATATTCGATGCCGTTGCGCATGTAGAACGCGACCTTGTCGCCCGGCTTGACGCCTTTGGCGTGCAGGTTGCGCGCGATGTTGTTCATCCGTCTGGTCGCTTCGCCCCAGGCTATGACGCGCTCGCCATGCACGAAGGCCGGCGCCGCGGGCGACACCGTGTCCGACACCGCGTCCACGATGTCGCCGAAATTAAATCCGGTCTGGGTGGCCGGACGCTCTTCTGTCAGTTCGCGCATATGCCTCACATTCTCCGCTGTCGGGCGCTCGCCATCGTCCCTCGACAAGCGCGGCCGTCAACCCGCCGGCGCGGCCTGCGGACCGCGTACCAGCTTGCCGGGCAAGGCGCCGGTATGTTTGCCGCCGCGATAGATCACCTGGCCCGAGACGATGGTCGCGTCATAGCCGCTCGCGCCCTGCAACAGGCGCTTGCCGCCCGCGGGCAGATCGTAAGCCATCGCCGGCGCATGCACCGCCAATGCCTCCATGTCGATCACGTTGAGATCGGCCTTCATGCCCGGCGCGATCAGGCCGCGGTCCAGCAGGCCGACGGCGCGCGCCGTATCCGAGGTCTGGCGCTTGACCAGGTAGCCGAGGTCGAACATCCCCTTGCCGCGGTCGCGGCCCCAATGGGTCAGCAGATAGGTGGCGAAGCTCGCGTCGGAGATGATTCCGACATGCGCCCCGCCGTCGCCCAGCCCCATCACGCAGTCCTTGTGCGCGATCATCTCGCCGCAATGGTCGAGATTGAAGTTCGCGTAGTTCGCGAAGGGCGCGAACAGGAAGGCGCGGCCCTCATCCTCCAGCAGCATGTCGTAGGCGATCTCGGCGGCGTTGCGGTTCGAGCGCTCGGCCGTCGCGGCGATGGAGGTCTCCTGCGGCGGCTCGTAATTCGGCGGGTCGCCCAGCGGGAACATGCGCTCGAACGCCAGGATGCCGCGCGCCAGCGGATGCGCCTTATCGCGTTCGGCGCTCTCGGCCAGGATCGCGGCGCGAAAGGCGGGATCGCGCATCGCCGCGACTTTTTCCGCCAGCGGCCTGTCCTTGATCGCCTGGAAGGTCTTGTGGGTGATGAACGGGTTGACCGTGCCCTGCAGGCCCAGCAGCACGCCGATCGGCCGCGGCGCCACTTGCGCCTTGATCGGCAGGCCGGCACCCGACGACTGCTCGATCAGCGCGAGGATATGGCGCCAGCCTTCGGAATGGGAATGGCCCTGCGCCAGCGACAGGGTGAGCGGCCGGCCCGAGGCCTCGACGATGCGGCGGATCATGCCGAACTCGGTCGGAAGGTCGGGTTGGTTGAAGTCTGAGATCATCTCGATCACGCCGCTGCCGGCGTCCTTCAGCCCCAGCGCGATGCCGGTGAGCTCGGCCTCTGTCGCACGCAGCGATGGCGTCGGATCGCCCTTCACCGTCTTGTGGTTGAGCGTGCGCGAGGTGGAGAAGCCGAGCGCGCCGGCACGCATCGCTTCCGCCGCCAGCCGCCGCATCTGTGCGATGTCGTCCTCCGTCGCGGCGTCGAGATTGGCGCCGCGCGCGCCCATCACATAGACGCGCAGCGCGCCATGCGGCAGCTGTGCGGCGACGTCGATGTCGTGCGGTGTGCTTTCGACCGCGTCGAGATATTCGCCGAAGCTTTCCCAGTTCCATTTGAGACCTTCGTGCAACGCGACGCCGGGGATGTCCTCGACGCCTTCCATCAGCTCGATCAGCCGGTTGTGGTCGGCCTTGCGCACCGGGGCGAAGCCGACGCCGCAATTGCCCATCACCACCGTGGTCACGCCGTGCCAGCTCGACGGATTGAGCTGCGTGTCCCAGGTCGCCTGACCGTCGTAATGGGTGTGGATGTCGACAAAGCCCGGCGTGACCAGCTTGCCGGCGGCATCGATCTCTTCCGCGCCCGCACCCAGATTTGCGCCGACGGCGGCGATCCGGCCGTCCGTCACCGCCACATCGGCGCGAACCGGCGCGCCCCCTTTGCCGTCGGCGACGAGACCATTGCGGATGACGAGATCGTACTCTGCACGCATGGCGTTCCCCGATGGCGTCTTGTTGTGTTTTGCGAACGGTTGGTCCGTACTGACACAAAGTCAAGTTGGGAACCGCGCGGAACCCGCATACGTGTATTTCCAAGCCTTGCTTAATGGCCGGCGGTATACGCTATCATTCCAGAGTTGGGTGCCGGCACTGGGCGGCGCCACGGTCCGGGGCACAGCGCCAGTTCCGAAAACATGTTGGGCCGGGGTTTTTGCGCGTGCGAAGGGTATTTGGCCGAGCCTGGACGGGGCTGCGCGATCGCTTTTCGGCGACCGTGCTCGGCACGACGTCGGCGCACATGCCTGGCCTCGACGGTGGGCTGTCGCGCGCCGCGCGCCTGCTTGTCGTTACGGCAGCCTTGGCGCTCGGTGTGCTCGCGGGCTTGCTGGCGGGAACGCCTTGGGGCGCCGTGTTCTTCTTTCCCGCGCTGATGATTGCCGGCGTCTTCGGCGGCGTCGAATTGGCGTTGCCCGCTCTCGCCATCGCCCTGCTGGTTGCGATCTATCGATTCGCCGGCGTCGATCTGTGGATCTTCATAGCCGCAACGGTATTGCAGACCGTGCTGGCGCTCGTCCTGCGCGTGCTGTTCCGCGAGAGCCGGCGCTGGGGCGTGCGCTATCGCCGCCTGCTCTCCGTGATGACGTCGGCGGTAACGGTGTCGGACGGCCAGGGCCGCATCGAGCGGCCGCATCCCGATCTGGCGCGCCTGATCGGGATGGAATGGCCGGACTATGCCGGTCCGCGCTGGCTTTCCGCCATCCATCCCGACGACCAGGAGAAGCTGCTGCCGGCGGGACCGGCCAAGGACGTCCAGGTGCAGCGGGCCGAGCTCCGCCTGAAGGATCCCAAGACCGGAGATTGGCGCTGGCATCTGATGCGCGCCGTGCCGCTGCTCGATGCACGCGGCGAAGTCGAGGAGTGGGTCTCGATCCTCACGGATATCCACGAGCGCAAGCTCGCCGCCGAACAGCAGGACATGATGGTCGGCGAGGCGCGGCATCGCCTCAAGAATCTCATGACCATCATCGAGTCGCTGGTGAAGAGCTCGCGCCCGCGCGAAGCCGATCCCGCGGTCGACGCGTTCCAGAAGAAGCTGCTTGGCCGGCTGCATGCACTGACCGCCGCCGGCGACCTCGCGCTCGCCAGCAATTATACGACGATGGAGACCGGCGAGGTCGTCGCCGCGACGCTGGCGCCGTTCCTCGAGACCGAGCAGTCGCGGCTCGCCTTCGGCGGCCCCAAACTCGTCCTCAGCCAGGCGACCGGCGGCAGCCTGGCGCTCGGGATCCACGAGCTTACCACCAATGCGATCAAGCACGGTGCGCTGTCCGTGCCGGACGGCCGCGTCTCCTTCACCTGGGACGTGGTGCCGGCCGGCGACGCGCGGCGGGTCGAGATGATCTGGCGCGAGAGTGGCGGACCGCTCCCGATCGAGCCTGCCAAGGCGGGCTATGGCGCCAGGGTCATCTCCTTCATCGCCTCGCGCGAACAGAATGGGCAGGTGACCATGGAATATCCCCCGGAGGGCTATATCTGCCGCATCGCCTTCACCGCGCCGCCGCGCAACGAGGCGTTGGAGACGGACTAGCCGTCCGGCGAGCGCAAGAGGCCGATCAGTCCAGCCGGCCGATCGCCTGGATCACCTGGTCGGACTTTTCCAGCGTCACCATGTGCCCGGCCTCGGGGATCGACACCAGCTCCGAGCCAGCGATCCCTTTCTTGAAGCCATGCGCATAGACCGGTGGGATCAGCTTGTCGCTGTCGCCCCACACCAGGATCGTCTTCGCCCTGATGCGGTAGAGCCGCTGGCCGAGGCCGCGCTCGGGGATCGGGAACAGGATCTTGCCCGCCATGCCGAGCTGGCGCGCATTGGTCACGAGATAGGTCTGGAGGAATTTCGGATCGCTGAGCGTGAGCCCCGCGGTCAAGAGCTTGGTGCCGGCCTCCACGTCGTGGAACAGCAGCCTGGGCATCTCGAACGGCATGGTCGCGAAGAGGTCGGGGATCGGATGGTCGTCGCGCCATAGGCCCGCCGGGCAGATCAGGCCCAGCCGGGTGACGTCGTGCGGCGCGATGGCGGCCATCTCGGCCGCGATCATCCCGCCCATCGAATGGCCGACCAGAATCGGGTTCTTGAGACGCAGTGCCTCGATCACGTCCCAGCTGTGGAGCGTGACGTCGAGCATGTCGCGGATCTCGCCACATTCCTCGCTGTCGCCATAGCCGGGCAGCAGCGGCGCGTAGACGTGGTATTTCTCGGCAAGCTTGTTGAGGAAGATGTCGGAGACGAGCGCGCCGCCGGCGCCGTGCAGGAATACCAGCGTCTGGCCGCTGCCGCCCTCGAGGTAGCGCACCGGCACATGCGGGGTGGCGACGGTCTTGAGTTCGAGGGCCATCAGCGTGCCGCTCCGACGGTTTCCATCGCCTTCTTCTCGGTCGGCAGGCTGCCGGGCTTCACCTGGCTGATCGGATGGCACCAGAAGCGATCGTCGTCCGCGTAGTCCGGGAAGACGTTGCGCAGCTTGGGCATCACCTTCTCGGCGAACAGCTTGGTGGAGTACATGCACTTCTCGCGCGGCATGTTGCCGACATGCATGAGGCAGAACAGGTTGCCGACATGCAGCGTCCTGGCGAGCTCTTCCAGCCGCTGGCGCACCGTCTCGGGCGAGCCCGCGATGACATGGCCCTGCTCGGTCAGGTCCTTCCAGGTCAGCTTGGAATAGCCGCCGACCGGCGGTGCGTATTGCGACAGCGCGCCGGTCTGGATGGTCTTGATCGTGCGATAGCCCGGCGCATCCGCGAAGCCCGGATAGACGTGCAGGCAGCGGTTGTAGAAGTAGTCGACATGCTCCTTGTAGAGCTTCTCGGCCTCGGCATCGGTGTCGGCGACGCAGATGGTCTGCGCGAAGCCGGCGCGGTAGGGCGAGGTGTCGGGCGCATTGCGCTCCGCGACACGCTTCCAGTAGCCGTCCATCAGCGCCTTGGCGCGGATGTAGCCCGAGAACGACAGGTAGGAATAGGAATAGGTGTTGTCGATGCAGAAATCATAGGTCTCGACGCTGCCGCCGCCGGGGATGTGGATCGGCGGATGCGGCTGCTGGATCGGGCGCGGCCAGATGTTCACATGGCGCAGCTTGTTGTAGCGGCCGTTAAAGGCGAAGGGATCGCGCGTCGTCCAGGCCTTGATGATGAGGTCGTGCGCCTCCTGGTATTTCTCGCGGGTGAGCGCCGGGATCTGGCCGTAGCAGAAATTGGTGTCCATCGAGGTGCCGACCGGGAAGCCCGCGATCAGGCGGCCGCCCGAGATGCAGTCGAGCATCGCGAACTCCTCGGCGACGCGCACCGGCGGATTGTAGAGCGCGATGGAATTGCCCAGCACGACCAGGCCGACATCCTTGGTGCGCCGCGACAGCGCGGCGGCGATGATGTTGGGGCTCGGCATGATGCCGTAGCCGTTCTGGTGATGCTCGTTGACGCCGATGGCGTCGAAGCCGCACTCGGCGGCGTATTCGAGCAGGTCGAGATAGGTGTTGTAGACCTCATGGCTCTTCACCGGATCGAACAGGCGCTGGTCGATATCGACCCAAACCGAGCGGTTCTTCTCCCGGAAATCGTCCGGCAGATAGGGCCAGGGCATCAGGTTGAACCAGGTGAATTTCATGCGCGCCTCCCGGTGTTTTTTGATGTTTGTTGGGAGTGATCCTGACGAAATGTCAGGCCGATGGCAATTGGATGTGCAGTGCTGCAGCGCACTGCGCTCGTCATCTCATCAGCTTGAATGCATGCGCTGGCGCGTCCGCGAGCGGTGCCTGCAGTTTGAGCGACACGCCGTCTGCGCCGCGCTGCACCGCAGCAGCAGCGCCACTCGCCACATGGACCGCGCTCGCCGCAGCCGGCAGATCGTCGCCCGCGATCACGATCTCCGATCCGGCCGGCGTGCCCAGAAGATGCACGTACAACGCGCCATCCTTCTGCGTGAACCGCAGCGGTACGCCACAGGCGGTGACGCCCTCGAACCGCGTCCAGGGCCGCGTGCCGTAGATGCCTTCGCCGTTCGCCGCCAACCAGGCGCCGAAGCCCTTGAGCCGCGCGATCTGCTCGGCGGGAATCTGCGCATCGGCGCCCCGCGGGCCGACATTGAGCAGCAGATTGCCGTTCTTCGCCACCGCGTCGATGAAGCTGTGCACCAGCGACTCGACGCTCTCATAATCCGCCTCGGTGTCGTTGCGGTTGAAGCCGAAGGAATGGCTCATGCCGCGCGTCGCTTCCCACTTCTTCTCCTGGATCGTCTCGAAAGCGGCATATTCCGGCGTGCGGAAATCGCAATGCGGCGGCAGCTGCGGGATGATGCCCTTGCTCGGTCCGGCCTGCATCCGCGGCTTGAGCATCGCGTCCATCGCCTTGCGCCCTTCGGGCGTCGCAAGTGCCGCGCGCTCCGGCGTCATCGGCAGCCAGCGGTCGTTGAGCACGCCATCGGGCACCGCGTTGTAATAGTCGGCGAACAGCTTCAGCTCGTCGTCGAGGCCTGTCGGCCACGAGATGTCGTTCCACAGCACGGCGGGCTTGTAACGGTCGATCAGCTCGCGCGTCTGGGCGTCGGCATAGGCCGGATAGTCGCCGCCCGGCGTCGAACCCATGAAATCGGCGAGGGTGCGCAACGGCTCGCGATTGAAGGTCCAGTCGATCCCGCCGGAGTAATACAGCCCGAACTTCAGCCCTTTCTTCCGGACCGCTTCCGCCAGCTCGCCGACGATGTCGCGCGGGCTGCCCCAGTCTTCCTGGTGCGGATTGGCGACCGACGACGGCCACAGGCAGAAGCCGTCATGATGCTTGGTGACCAGCACGACATATTTCGCGCCGGCATCGGCGAAGGCGGCGGCCCAATCGTCGGGCTTCCACTGCTTCAGGCCTTCGAGGAAGGGTTCGCGGAAGTGCTCGTAAGGCGCGTTGCCATAGGTCGCGGCGTGATGCTTGGCGCTGTCGCTCTCCGGCACCTTGATCGCGTTCCAATACCACTCGCAATAAGGCGTCTGCGCCACCGCGATGTCGTAACTGTCCTTGAACGCATCGGAGATCGATCCCGATTTCGCGGCGAAGGCCGGGATCGAGAACAGGCCCCAATGGATGAAGATACCGAACTTGGCGTCCTCGAACCATTGCGGCACGGGATGGGCGTTGAGGGAATCGAGCGTCGGTTCGTAAGCCATGCGGCCACTGTAGCAGCCGGCACCGCGGGCTCAACGTGCCGCACCGGAAGCCCTATCGCACAGCCGCGCCTATCACTTGCACCAGCAGCAACCCACCCGCCATCACCAGCGGGAAGACGCCGAAGAAGGCGATGGTGGCGGCAAGCGCCATGTCGTCGCTGGCGCGGCGGGACGCGGCACGGGCGGCGGCCTTGCGGGCAATTCTCTGTTGGCGAAGCATGTGAAATCTCCCTCGAAACGATGATCGAGGATGCACTGCGGCTTCGGAACCGGGCCTGAAGGCGCCGTTCATCGCCGGTTCACCTGCCGATGCGCGGCACGGGCTTGACCGCAAGCCGCGGAAAGCCGCAAATCCGGCACAGAGGGACTTCATGCGCCTTGCCGTTCCACCGCTCGCTGGAGCGCTTCGTCCGGTGTCGACAATCTCAACGACCGCAGATACGTCCTCTTCCATCCCCGCAACGCACTTTCCTGGTGGACCCGCACCATGCCGAACAGAACGACGAAAGCTCTCGCCCTGGCCGCCGCGGCGGCCGCGATGCTCGCCATGCCATCGCTTGCACACACCTATCTGGTGGACGCGACGCCGGTGGCGGGCGCCAATCTCGCCGCCTCGCCGCCCGAGGTCGTCCTGAACTTCACCGGCGAACTCGAACCGGCTTTCAGCAATATCGTCGTGACGGACGAGAAGGACCACGTGGTCGACTCCGGCCCGTCGGTCGCGACGGGCAAGACGATGCGCGTGCCACTGAACCCGCTGAAGCCGGGGCGCTATACGGTTTCGTGGCGTGCCGTTTCGATCGACACCCATCTGTCGGACGGCAAGTACAATTTCCTCGTGCTGCCCTAGGAGCGATCATGCGCGCCCGCATCGTTGCGTATCTTGCGGCCTTCGCCGGTCTCATGGCGCCGGTCGCTTTCGCTGCGCCGGCCACGGTGCACGACGCCTGGCTGCGCGCGCTGCCTGGCGGCCTGCCGGCCAGCGGCTATTTCACCCTGCACAACACGGGCGGCCGGACACTGGTGCTGCGCGGCGCCACCTCGCCGGCCTGCGGCATGTTGATGCTGCATCGCTCGAACACCGAGGGCGGCATGGCCCGGATGCAGGATCTGCCGCAGGTCGCCGTCGCGCCGGGCGCCTCTGTTCGCTTCGCGCCCGGCGGCTATCATCTGATGTGCAGCGATCCGGCGGCGGCACTGAAGCCCGGCGCCAGGATCGGCGTGACGCTGGAATTCGCCGGCGGCGGCAAGCTTGACGCGGTCTTCGCGGTGCGCGGAGCGGCCGGCAGGTGACCGCGCTGTTCGCCGCCGTCCGCGCCCTGCATTTCGCGAGCCTGATGACGGCGTTCGGCGCCAGCGCCCTCCTCCTCCAGGCGCGCGGGATCGGGGTGGACGGGGCGCGGTTCCGGCGCCTGCTGCTTGTCGCGGCGGTCATCGCCCTGCTGACCGCATTGGCCTGGCTTTGCCTCGTGGCCGGCGAAATGACGGGCGACCCGGCCGCGGCGATCGACGGTACGACGATCCTGCTGGTCGTCCGCCAGACCTTCTATGGGCACGTCTTCCTGCTGCGGCTGGTGCTGCTGGCCGGCCTTTGCGGCTTTTCGCTCCTGAAGGACGCCTGGCTGCCCAGGACGTTGACCGCCGGTGCGGCGCTGGCGCTGCTCGGCCTGACCAGCCATGCCGCCGCGTCCGGATCGCCGCAATACGAGACCCTGCGCGCCGCGAATGATGCGCTCCATCTGATCGCCGCGGGTTTCTGGCTGGGCGGTCTCGTCGTGCTGCTGCCGCACGTCACGCCGCCTCGCGACCTGCCGCGCGCGGTGGCCCTGCTGCGCCTGTTCTCGCGCTGGGGCGTGGTGTCGGTCGCCATCCTGCTGGCGGCAGGGACGGTCAACGGCATCGCGATCCTCGGCGCTCCGGGCATGCGCTGGTCCGCGACCTATGCCACCTGGCTGGCGATCAAGATCGTCCTCGCCATGCTGATGGTCGCGCTCGCGCTGACCAACCGCTTCGCCGTCCTGCCCGGTCTGGTCCGCGGCGATGCCGACGCCCGCGAGACGATCCCGCTGACCGTGGTCGCGGAACTATCATGCGCGGTGCTGATCGTGGCGATCGTCGGATTCCTCGGGGTGATCGCGCCGATGGAGATGTGACGGCGGACTCGCAATTGGTTTCATTTGAAACTATATTGCCGCCGGGCTTGATTTGAGGAGAGACCGCCGATGGCTGCGCTTTGGGAAAACCCGATGGGGACGGACGGATTCGAGTTCGTCGAATACACCGCGCCGGACGTGACCCAGCTTTATTCCCTGTTCGGGCGCATGGGCTTCCGCGCCGTCGCCAAGCACCGCGCCAAGGACGTGACGCTGTTCCGCCAGGGCCGGGTGAACTTCATCGTCAATGCCGAGCCGGACAGCCACGGCGCGCAGTTCGCCAAGGCGCACGGCCCCAGCGCCTGCGCGATGGCGTTCCGCGTCAAGGACGCCGCCAAGGCCTATGCCAAGCTCATCGAACTGGGCGCCAAGCCGTTCCATAACACGGTGGGCCCGATGGAATTGAACATCCCGGCGATCGAAGGCATCGGCGGCAGCGCGATCTATCTCGTCGACCGCTATGGCGACCGCACGATCTACGACGTCGACTTCGTGCCGACCGATCCGAAGCTGGGCTGGGAGCATGCGGGCGCCGGCCTGACCGAGATCGACCACGTCACCCACAACGTCTTCCGCGGCAACATGGACCAGTGGGCCGGGTTCTACGAGAAGTTCTTCAACTTCCGCGAGATCCGCTATTTCGACATCGAGGGCAGGCTGACGGGCCTCAAGAGCCGCGCCATGACCAGTCCGGACGGCCAGATCCGCATTCCGATCAACGAAAGCTCCGACGACAAGTCGCAGATCGCCGAATATCTCGACGCCTATCACGGCGAAGGCATCCAGCACATCGCGCTAGGCACCAACGACATATATGAATCCGTCGAGCGCCTGCAGCAGACCGCAGTCGCCTTCCAGGACACGCCCGATACCTATTACGAGCGGCTCGACAACCGCATCCAGGGCCATGGCGAAGACGTGCCGCGGCTGAAGAAGGACCGCATCCTGATGGACGGCGCGGTGGAGGACGACACCGGCCTGCTGCTGCAGATCTTCACCCAGAACGCCATCGGACCGATCTTCTTCGAGCTGATCCAGCGCAAGGGCAACCAGGGTTTCGGCGAGGGCAATTTCAAGGCGCTGTTCGAGAGCATCGAAGCGGACCAGATCAAGCGCGGCGTCCTCAAGGACACGAGCGCCGCATGAGCAAGAACTGGATCGAATTCCCGCTGCGCGAGGGCGAAACCTCGAAGCAGGCCCATGCCGACCTTCCCGCCGGGACCTTCGAGCGCGAGATCGGCCGCGACGGCTTCTTCGGTCCCGCGACGCACATCTACCACCGCCACGCGCCGACCGGCTGGAGCAAGTTCGAGGGGCCGCTGCGTCCCCGCGCCTTCGACGCGGTGGCCGCCGCGGAGCACAGCGACGAGCCGTTCCGCGCCGTGCCGCTGCTGACCAATGCGAGCTGCCGGATCACGATCTGGTCGATCACCCGCTTCATGCCGCAGCTGGTGCGCAACGCCGACGGCGACGTGCTGCTGTTCATCCATGAAGGCAGCGGCGAGCTGTTCTGCGATTTCGGCCACCTGTCCTATCGCGACGGCGACTACATCATGCTGCCGCGCGGCACGATGTGGCGGCTGGAGCCCGCCGGCCACACCGTCTCGCTGCTGATCGAGGCGACCAACGGCTCCTACAAACTGCCGGACCGCGGCATCCTGGGGCCGCACGCCATCTTCGACCCCGCAGCGCTCGAGACGCCCAAGCTCGACGAGGCGTTCCGCGCCCAGGCGAACGAGAAGGAATGGAACGTCCGCGTGAAGCGCCGCGGCGAGATCTCGACCATCACCTATCCGTTCAATCCGCTGGACGCGGTGGGCTGGAAGGGCAACCTGACAGCGCTCAAGCTCAACTGGCGCGACATCCGCCCGGTGATGAGCCACCGCTATCACATCCCACCGAGCGTGCACTCCACCTTCGTCGCCGACCGCTTCGTGGTCTGCACCTTCGTACCGCGCCCGATCGAGAGCGATCCCGGCGCGCTCAAGGTGCCGTTCTTCCATTCGAACGACGATTTCGACGAGGTGATCTTCTACCATGCGGGCGAGTTCTTCAGCCGCGACAACATCAAGCCCGGCATGGTGACCTTCCATCCCAACGGCTTCACCCATGGGCCGCATCCCAAGGCCTTCGCGGCCGGCGCGAAAGCCGTCAAGACCATGACCGACGAAGTCGCGGTGATGATCGATGCGCGCGACCCGCTCGACATGAGCCCGGAAGCGGAGACCACCGAAGTGAAGACCTATGCGGAAAGCTGGATCGTGAAATGAAGCTCGCCTCGCTCCGTCACGGCCGCGACGGCCGCCTTACCGTGGTGAGCCGTGACCTCAAGAGCTGCATGCCCGTGCCGGAGATCGCGCCGACGCTGCAGGTCGCGCTCGACTATTGGGACGACATCGCGCCCCAGCTCGAGGAGGTCTCGGCCCTGCTCAACGCCGGCCGCGTCGGGGACGCTGAGCCGTTCGATCCGGCGCAGTGCATGTCACCCTTGCCACGCGCCTATCAATGGGCCGACGGCTCGGCCTATGTCACCCATGTCGAGCTGGTGCGCAGGGCGCGCGGCGCCGAGATGCCGCCGAGCTTCTGGACCGATCCCTTGATGTACCAGGGCGGCTCCGACAGCTTCATCGGACCGATGGACGACATCGCGGCCGGCGACGAAGCCTGGGGCATCGATTTCGAGGCCGAGGTCGCCGTCGTGACCGGCGACGTGCCTTACGGCACCGCGGCAGCCGACGCCGCGCAGTATATTCGCCTGGTGATGCTGGTGAACGATGTCAGCCTGCGCAATCTGATCCCAGGCGAGCTGGCCAAGAATTTCGGCTTCTTCCAGTCCAAGCCGGCCTCGGCCTTCTCGCCCGTCGCGGTGACGCCGGACGAGCTGGGCGATGCCTGGCAGGGCGCCAAGCTGCACCGCCCGCTCGACGTCTGGCTCAATGGCGAGAAATTCGGCGCGCCGGACGCCGGCACCGACATGACCTTCTCCTTCGCCCAGCTCATCGCCCATGCGGCGAAGACCCGCGCCCTTTCGGCGGGCTCCATCGTGGGCTCGGGCACCGTGTCGAACAAAAGCGGCAATGTCGGCTCGTGCTGCATCGCCGAGCGCCGGACGCTGGAGACCATCGAAAGCGGCAAGCCCGCCACGCCTTTCATGAAATTCGGCGACCGGGTGCGGATTGAGATGTACGATGGCGCAGGCCACTCGATCTTCGGAGCCATCGACCAGCATGTCGTCCAACATGGCAAGTGAGTTCGCGCTCTACGGCTATTTCCGCTCCTCGGCGGCGTTCCGCGCCCGCATCGCGCTGAACCTCAAGGGCATCGTGCCGGAGCTGCGCTTCATCCACTTGCTGCGCAATGGCGGCGAGCAGCACACGCCGGAATACAAGGCGATCAATCCGCAGGCGCTGATCCCCGCCCTGGCGCATGGCGGGCATCTGATCACGCAATCGCTGGCGATCCTCGAATATCTCAACGAGATCGTGCCCGAGCCGCCGCTGCTGCCGGCCGACCCTTACGGCCGCGCCAGGGCCCGCGAGATCGCCTATGTCGCGGCCTGCGACATCCATCCGGTGAACAATCTGCGCGTCGGGCTGTATCTCAAGAACAAGCTCGACGTCTCCGACGACGACGTCGTCCGCTGGCAGCGTCATTGGATCCGCACCGGCTTCGCGGCGCTGGAGACCATGCTCGCGACCTCCGGGCACACCGGCGCCTATTGCCATGGCGATACGCCCACCATCGCCGACATCGTGCTGATCCCGCAGGTCGCGAACGCAAGGCGCGTCAAGCTCGAGATCGAGGCATGGCCGACCATTGCACGGATCGAGGCGACGGCGCTGGCGCATCCCGCTTTCGAGGCGGCGCTGCCCAAGAACCAGCCCGATGCCGAGTAGCGCCACGTCCAAGGGCGAGGCGCGGCTGGACCTCGACCGCTTCCTGCCCTACCGGCTGTCGGTGCTGTCCAACCAGGTGTCGAGCGCCATCGCGCAGCAATATTCCGACCGCTTCGGCCTCACCATCCCCGAATGGCGGGTGATGGCGGTGCTGGGCGGCACGCCGGCGCTCTCTGCCCGCGAGGTCGCGATCCGCACCGCGATGGACAAGGTGCAGGTCAGCCGTGCCGTCGACAGCCTGGTGCGGGCCCGGCGCGTGGCGCGCAACACGGACGCCGAGGACGGCCGCATTCAGCGCCTGTCGCTGAGTGCCCGCGGTCGCGCGATCTACGACGAGGTCGTACCGCTCGCGCTGCGTCTGGAAGAGGTCCTGCTCTCCGCCCTCGCGCCGGAGGAGCGCCGCCGGCTCGACGCGCTGATGGACAAGCTCGCGCGCCAGGCACATCTGCTGGCGGGTGCGTAGGCCGCGTCGCTCCAATTGTCATGGCTCGCGAATGCGGGTCACACCCAGTTGGTGCGCCGCCCAATCTGCGGCAGTGTAGCGATGTCACCTGGGTGGTCCGCATGTCATCCTGAGCGACGCCGCAGGCGGCGTCGAAGGGCGCGGGCCATGGCACAGTAGCGAGAGCATCATGACCATCCGCATCGGCATCCTGGGCGCGGCCAAGATCGCGCCGCCCGTCGTCATCCATCCGGCGCGCGACAATCCCGATTTCGAGGTCGTCGCGGTCGCGGCACGCGATCCCGAACGCGCCAGAGCGTATGCCGCCGAGCACGAGATCCCGGTGGTGGCGAAGGACTATGACGCGCTGGTCCGCCATGCCGATGTCGATCTCATCTACAACGCCCTGCCGCCGGGCGGCCATGCGCGATGGACCATCGCCGCGCTGGAGGCCGGCAAGAATGTCCTGTGCGAGAAGCCTTTCGCGATGAATGCGGCGCAGGCGGCGCGGATGAACGACGCCGCCGCCCGCACCGGCCGAATTCTGGTCGAGGCCTTCCACTATCGCCACCACGCCGTGATGCACCGTGCCGTCGCCATCGTGCGCAGCGGCGAATTGGGCAGGCTGGAACGCGCGGAGGCCTTTTTCGATGTCCCGATCCCCTGGCGCGAAGGCGAACTGCGCTGGACGCGCGAGCAGGGCGGCGGCGCCTTGATGGATTTGGGCTGCTACCCCACGCATTGCCTGCGCTCGGTGCTGGGCTCCGAGCCCAAGGTGCTGGACGCTTCCTGCACGCTGGAGCATAGCGTCGACGTCACGACGAAAGCGGCGCTCGATTTCGCCGGCGTGCCCACGACCCTCTCCACCTCGATGAAGCCGGACCGTTTCGGCGCGACGCTGCGGCTCACCGGCGCGCGCGGAACGCTCGAGATATTGAACTTCGTCGCGCCGCAACTCGGCTGCCGCTTCACCGTCACGGCGGATGGCCGGAGCCGCGAGGAGCCGACGGCAGGACCTGCGACCTATGTGGCGCAACTCGCCGAACTCGGCGACGTGCTGCTGCGCGGCAAGGCGCCGTTGATCTCGAACGCGGATTCGCTGGCGAACATGGCGGCGATCGACGCGATCTACGCCGCGGCCGGCGTTGCGCGCGACTTTCGCTGATCGCGCCTACAGAAGTGCGACAGTCGCGAGCGTGCCGGCCACCGCGGCGGCCGTGTAGAGCCCGATCTCGCTCCAGCTTCTCTGCGGCTTCAGGCGTCGTGCCCAGGGCGTGGCGCGCAGTCCAACCGACTGGGTGCGCGGAAAGATAAAATGCGACCGATCGTAATCGGCGTGCGCGCTGATGATGGAGCTCAATCCCATTGCAGACATTGTGGTGTTCCGTCCTTAGCAGCCCTCCTACTGCGAAAGAACGCAGATGCAATTTGGCGGTTCCTGAGTCGGTTCAGCGCGCGCTTTCTTTCAGCAACAGGCTGAGGCGATCCTGCCACAGTGCCGCCCAGGTATGGGTGCCGTGGCCATGCGTCTGGGCACTGGCGGGAATCAGCACAAACCGGCCGCGCGGCAAGGTTTTGACCATGCGCTCGGCAATGCCGAGCTCCGGTGGATTGATGAAATCGTCGCCGGAATTTATCCACATGACGGGAACGGCAATCTTCGCCAGCGTCGCGGACGGGTCGTAGTTTCGCGACGCGTCGACTTGGTACAGAAAATCGTTCGCATCGAGCGTCTTCAGTTCCGTTCCGATTCGGTCCTCGACATAGGCGTCGGCGGCGGCGCGCGTGGGATAGGCGTTCTGGAACGGCAGCGGCGCGCTGCCCGCAATGACGAGAAGATCGGCGGCCGTGCGCAGGCCGGCCAGCGGCTGGGCCTTGTATTCGCCCTCCGCCCAGGCCGGATCGTCGCGGATCGCATCGATCGTCATCTTGCGCCACATCCGGTTGCGCCCGGCGATCTGCACCGGCAGGCAGGCGAGCGGCATCAGCGCATCGGAGAAATCCGGATAGGTCTCGCCCCATACGAAAGCCTGCATGCAGCCCATCGACGTGCCCATGACGAGGCGCAGATGGTTCACCTGCAGCCCCTTCGTCACCAGCGCATATTGCGCCGCGACCATGTCGTCGTAATCGTAATGCGGAAAGCGGGCGTGCAATCCGTCGCTCGGCTTCGAGGACCGTCCGTGCCCGATCCCGTCGGGAAGAATGATGAAATACCTCGCTGCGTCGAGGACGCCGCCCGGCGCGAACAGCACGCCCGAGAATTGCGGCCGCAGAAACTGGTGCCCGTCGCCGCCCGTGCCGTGAAGGATCAGCACCGCATTCGTCACCCGGCCATGGCCGTCGCGCTGCGGCGTGCCCAGCGTGGTGTAGTGCAGCCGCAGGGCGGGCAGCGTCTCGCCGGAGCGGAACTTGAAATCGCGCATCGTGTAGTCGCCTTCGCTGGTCGGCGGATCGGCGGCCTGCGCGGCACCAACAGCGAGCAACATGACGCCCGCGACAAGGTTAAGACAGCGGAGCATGGGATTTCCCTCGCGGCGACGCCGGAGCCTCCCTGCTGTGCCCGAGAAGGTCAACCGCGATTGGCGTTCGCCGCCGGACGGACTACCATCGCGGACAGGTCACAGAAGGTGAACCGCATGCCGGGCAGAATGCTCCTGATCGCAATCCTCGCCGCCTGCAGCGTCACGGCCGCCGCAGCACATGACGGATGCCGCTGCCGCGAGCCTCTTGTCCTCAACGGCCGGCTGCAGACCGCGAATTTCGACGGCGGCGTCGGCGACCGGTACGGCGACAGCGGCTATGTCTATGGCGGCACGACCGTGGTGGTGGGCGGCAACGCTTCCGCCGGCGGCTCAGGCACGGCCTTCGCCGCGGCCCGCGCTTCCGCCTTCGCGCATGCCGGCGGTTTCCACGGCGGACATGGCGGCGGCGGTCATCGCTGAGTTTGGATGGTAGGCCGGGAGGGGATCGAACCCACGACCATTCGATTAAGAGTCGAACGCTCTACCAACTGAGCTACCGGCCCATCCAATCAAGAGGCGCGGCCTATAGCAGAGCGGTTTTGGCGTGTCCAGCAGGCCGGCCGGATCGCGCACAACGCACGCGACCGGCGCGATCCGGCTTGGAAATCCTCACCAGCGCGAATAACGATGGCCGTGGCGATAGTAGTAGCGCGCCTGATGGTACCGGTGACGGCAATCGACATCGCGTGCCACCGCATTGCCGGCGAGGCCGCCGAGCACCGCGCCGCCGACGACGCCACCGAGGCTGCCATGTGTGACCGCGCTGCCGATGACGCCGCCGCCGACAGCGCCCAGCACAGTTCCCGTGCCATGGCCGTGGCGGCTGCACGAATCGGCCTGCGCCGCAATGGTTCCCGCGCCGAGTGCGAGCGTGGCGGCCGCCAGGAGGCGGGTGGTGCGGTTCAGCATCTGAAAAGCTCCCTGCAATGCGATTTCCCGCCGCGCGCAAGCGGCAGAAGCTAAACGGCCGCGCCGGAGCGATGGTTCCGGCCGCGCCTGCGGGTTCAGATGATCCCGCCGGGATGGCGCGGGATTTCCACCTGGCGGTGGACATGCACGCTCATCAGCAGCCCGAAGCCGAACATCACCGAGAACATCGCCGAGCCGCCATAGGAAATGAGCGGCATGGGAATGCCGACGACCGGGATCAGGCCCATCACCATCGAGGCGTTGATCATGATGTAGAAGAAGAAGTTGAGCGTCACGCCCATGGCGAGCAGCCGGGCGAACTGGCTGCGCGCGCCCATTGCGATCTGGATGCCGTAGCCGATGATCACCGCGAACAGGATCAGCAGCGCGATGCAGCCGACGAAGCCGAACTCCTCGCCGAAATTGGTGAAGATGAAATCGGTCTGCTTCTCGGGCAGGAAGTTGAGCCGGCTCTGCGTCCCGCCCAGGAAGCCCTTGCCGGTGACGCCGCCCGAGCCGATCGCGATCTTCGCCTGGGTGATGTTCCAGCCGGCGCCCAGCGCATCCGATTCCGGATTGAGGAAGGTCAGCACGCGGCGCTTCTGGTAGTCGTGCAGCACGAACTGCCAGGCCATCGGGATGGCGACCGCGATGCCGGTCAGGGTCGGCGCGATCCACCACCAGGAGAGGCCGGCGAGGAACAGCAGCGAAGCGCCGTCCGCCGCGATGATCAGCGTGGTGCCGAGATTGGGCTGCAGCACCACGAACACCGCCGGGATTCCGATGATCGCGAGCGCGATGGCGAGGTTTCGGGGCTTGGAGATGTCCTCGACGCTCTGGCCGTGCAGGAAGCGGGCGAGCGCCAGCACCAGCGTGACCTTCATCAGTTCGGACGGCTGCAGGCCGAGCGGCCCCAGCGTGATCCAGCGCTCGGCGCCCTTGCCGACATGGCCGGCGATCACCACCGCGATCAGCAGCAGCAGCGCGCCCGCATACATCGGATAGGCCAGGCTCATCCAGGTGCGGATGTCGACCATCGCGACCGTCACCAGGATGGCCAGGCCGACGAGGAATTTCAGGATCTGCGGCGTCGCCCAGGGCGACAGGCTGCCGCCCGCCACGGAATAAAGCATCGCGAAGCCGGCGCAGGCGACGATGGTGATCAGCAGCACGAGGCCCCAGTTCACCTCGAACATCTTGTCGGCGATCGAGAGCGTGCGGCGAGCCGCGGCATAGGGACGGGTTGTCATCCACGGCCTCCCAGCGGCGCCGGCGGCGCGGCCATCGCGGCGTTGGTGGGATAGGCGGCGCGCAAGGCGAGCGGATTGCGCTTCTGCGCGAACAGCAGCACGTCATGGGCGATCTGCACTTGCGGATGGCCGAGCGCACCATGCTCCACGATGCAGGCCAGCGCATAGCGCGGCGCCGCGACGGGCGCGAAAGCAATGAACAAGCCGTGGTCGCGCAGGTTCCAGGGCAGCGCGGTGTCCTTGAGCACGCCGCTCTGCCGCTCATTGCGGGTGATGACGCGGACCTGGGCGGTGCCGGTCTTGCCCGCCATGTCCATGCCCGGCTCGGCGATGCGCCAGCGCGAGGCGGTGCCGCCCTCGTTCACCACCGCGTTCATGCCCTCACGCACCACAGCGAAAGCCTCGTCGCCGAAGGGCAGCGGATCGGCCAGCGGCCGCGGCTGCGCCACGCCGCCCACCGTATGGACGATGCGCGGCGTCACCGCGCGGCCGCTGGCAATGCGCGCCGCCAGCGTCGCGAGCTGCAGCGGCGTCGTCAGCACATAGCCCTGGCCGATGCCGGTGACGAGCGTCTCGCCCATCTGCCACGGAATGCCGAAGCGGGCTTCCTTCCACGCAGCGCTCGGGATGAAGCCCGAATTCTCGCCCGGGATCTCGATGCCGGTGGCGGCGCCGAGGCCCAGCGCCCGCGCCGCCGCTTCCATCTTGTCGATGCCGAGCCGGCGCGCCACTTCGTAGAAGAACACGTCGCAGGACTGCGCGATGCCGCGCTTGAGGTCCACGCCGCCATGACCGCCGCGTTTCCAGCAATGGAACTGGTGATTGCCGATGGTCGTCGCGCCCGTGCAGACGACGTGCAGGTCCTTGAGGCCGTTCTGCATCGCCGCCAGCGCCATCGCCGGCTTGAAGGTCGAGCCCGGCGGATAGGCGCCCGACAAGACCTTGTTCATCAGCGGCTTGTGGTCGTCGGTGATCAGCGACTTCCACTGGTCGGGCGAGATGCCGACATTGAAGAGGTTCGGGTCGTAGCCGGGCGTCGAGGACAGCGCGAGCACGTCGCCGGTCTGGGCGTCGAGCACGCAGCAGGCAGCGCTCTCCGTCCCCATGCGCTGGTCGGTGAAACGCTGCAGCTCGGCATCGATGGTGAGCCAGACGTCCTTGCCCGGCACGCCCTGGTCCCGCGAGAGCTCGCGGATGACGCGGCCATAGGCGTTGACCTCGACGCGGCTGGCGCCGGCCTGGCCGCGGACCTCGGAATCGAACGCCTTCTCGATCCCGCGCTTGCCGATGCGAAAGCCCGGCAGGCCGAGCAGCGGATCGTCGTCGTCCTTCTTGTCGTCGGGGCTGACCGCCGCGACATAGCCCAGGATATGCGCGAGGTCCGAGCCATAGGGGTAGTCGCGAGTCTCGCCGACATCGGGCTGGATCCCCGGCAGGTAGGGCAGGTGCATGTTGATCCGCGCGAACTCCTCCCAGGAGAGGTTCTCCGCCACCGGCACGGGCACGAATTTCTTGTTCGCCGCGATGTCGTGCGCCACCCGCTTCTTCTGCGCGTCGGTGAGCACGATGAGCTTGCCGATCGAATCCAGCGCCGCGTCGACGCCTTCGGTCGCCTGCTCGGAGACGATCAGCACGCGGTAATTGCGCCGGTTGTTGGCAAGCTCGGTGCCGAACCGGTCGAGGATGCGGCCGCGCGGCGGCGGCGTCAGGCGCTGGCTGACGCGGTTCTCCTCGGCCTGGGTCTTGTACTGGTCGCCGTTCTTGATCTGGAGCTGATAGAGCCGCCCGCCCAGGATGCCGAACACCGCCACCATGCCGCCGGTCAGGCCGAGCGAGCGGCGGGTGAAGCTGGCGTAGCGGCTCTTGTCCTTGCGGTCGAACAGCGGCATCAGAAATCGCTCCTGAGCGGCCCGACCACACGGCGATGGATGCCGCCCAGGATCACGACGGCGAAGACATAGGCGATGACGGTGACGGCCAGCTCGGCCAGCACCGGCGCCAGCGGCTGCACCCGCCAGTGATAGACGTCGACGATGAGGTAGGCGCTGACGCAGGCGACGAGCGCGGTGAGCGCGAAGCCCATCAGCGCCCCCAGCCCGGAGAGCCCCGCCAGCACGTCGCGCTGGCTGTCGAGGAAGGCGTAAGCCGCGACATAGGACGCCGCCCAGACGCCGGGCGGGCTGCCCGGACCGGAGAGGAAATCCTCCAGCAGGCCCAGCATGAAGGCCCAGAAGGGCGACATCAGGTCGGGCCGGACGATGCCCCAGAAGTAGAGCGGCATCAGCGAGAGCAGCGGCGGCGGCACCAGATTGCCGAGGAAGGAGATCGGGAAATTCGCCGCCAGCGCACCCAGCGCGCCCAGCAGCACGGGCGTGATCGCCGAGAGGATGCGTCCGCCGATCATGCCGCCCGCGCGCTCCATCGGTCTATTCGGCTCCGCCGGCGTCTGGCGTGGCGTCGGACGGCGCGGGCTTGGCCGTGTTGGCCGCGGCGGGCTGCGGCGGCTTGGCGCCGTTCGCCGCGGCCGGCTGCGGTGCGCCGGCATTGACGCCGGGTGGCGTGGTGGTGGGCAATCCGTTCGGCGCGGTCGCGGGTATCGGAGCCGGCGGCGCGGCGGGCGGCAGGCCCGCGGCCGTGGCCGGCAGGTCGGCCGGAGACACCGCGGGAGGCGCTTCGGCCTTCTGCTTGAAGTCGACGATATTGACGTCCTCGCTCGAAGCGGGATCGGCGAGCAGCGCGACGCGAAAGCCGCCCGAGGGATCGGCGACCACGGTACCGATGGCGAGACCCGGCGGCAGCAATCCGCCGTCCCCCGAGCTGACCACCTGCATGCCGGGCTTGAGCACCACGTTCTGCGACAGCAGATCGAGCGTCGGCGCGCCGGTATTGTCGCCGGCCATGATCGCCTGGACGTTGCCCGGCTCGATGGACACCGGAATGCGGCTGTTGAGATCGGTCAGGAGGATCACCCATGCGGTGTGATCGCCGGCGAGGAAGATGCGCCCGATCATGCCGCGCGCGTCGATCACGCCCTGCCCCGGCTTGACGCCCTGCGCCTTGCCGGCGTCGAGGATCATGGTCTGCAGGAACGGCCGGTTGGCGCGGCCGATCACCCGCGCCATCACCGTCTGCAGCGCCGGATCGGGCACCGCGTGCAGCAGGAGCTGGTAGCGCTTGACCCGTCCGTCGAGCACCACGGCCGCGTTCTGCCATTGCCGCAGCCGCGCATTCTCTTCCTTGAGCCGCAGATTCTCCTGGTAGACGCTGAAGAGGTTGCCGATCGAGCCGATCCAGCGGTCGAGCCCGGCGAGCGGCGTGCGCACCACCTGCAGCGCCGGCGCGGCCCAGTCGGTGACGTTGGCGCGGGCCCGGTCGAACAGGTTGCTCTGCGCCTTGCCGATCAGGATCAGGGCGACGGCGAGGGCGGCCAGCAGCGCGATGGGGAGCTGAGCCCCGCCGCGCCGCCGCGCTATCTTCCAACCGCCGTTCGCCATGACGTTTACACGATCCGGCCCTGCGGCCGGCCCAGGTCAGAATTGCGTCGAGAGGACGTGGCGCATGTCCTTGGTGTTCTCCAGCACCCGTCCGGTGCCCAGCGCGACGCAGGAGAGCGGATCGTCGGCGATCGACACCGGCAGGCCGGTCTCGTCGCGCAGCACCTGGTCGAGATTGGCGAGCAGCGAGCCGCCGCCCGTGAGCACGATGCCCTTGTCCACGATGTCGGCCGCGAGCTCCGGCGGCGTCGCCTCGAGCGCGACCTTCACCGCCTCGACGATGGCGCCCACCGGCTCGGCCAGCGCTTCGGCGATGTGCCGCTGGGTGATCGTGATCTCCTTCGGCACGCCGTTGAGCAGGTCGCGGCCCTTGATTTCCATGGTCACACCATTGCCGTCGGACGGCGGCGCGGCGGAGCCGATCTCCTTCTTGATGCGCTCCGAAGAAGCTTCGCCGATCAGGAGGTTCTGGTGGCGCCGGATATAGGCGATGATCGCCTCATCCATCTTGTCGCCGCCGACGCGGACGGAGCGCGAATAGACGATGCCGCCCAGCGAGAGCACGGCCACTTCGGTCGTGCCGCCGCCGATGTCGACGACCATCGAGCCGGTCGGCTCGCTGACCGGCAAGCCGGCGCCGATCGCCGCCGCCATCGGCTCCTCGATCAGATAGACGCGGCGCGCGCCGGCCGACAGGGCCGATTCCTGGATCGCGCGGCGCTCCACCGCGGTCGAACCCGAGGGCACGCAGACGATGATCATCGGATTGGCGAAGGACCGGCGGTTATGGACCTTGCGGATGAAGTGCTTGATCATCTCCTCCGCGATCTCGAAATCAGCGATGACGCCGTCGCGCATCGGGCGGATCGCCTCGATATTGCCGGGAGTTCGGCCCAGCATCATCTTGGCGTCGTTGCCGACGGCGCGGACCTGTTTCTTGCCGCCGCGGTTGATCGTGGCGACGACCGAGGGCTCGTTGAGGACGATGCCCCGGCCCTTGACGTACACAAGCGTGTTCGCGGTCCCGAGGTCGATGGCCATATCGCTCGAAAGGGCGCCGAGAAGACTGCCGAACATACTTAACCTGTCCCGTTCTTGTTAGGGGCAGACCTCCCTTGCAACCCTTGTTCCCGCGAAGACCGCCCCGGCGCCGACCGCGCCGGGGCGTCCTGTATCATCGCGCGACGGTCAGGGCTTCGGGCGCCTGCTTTTCGCGTTTCACCAAAAGCTTGTTGAGCGCATTGACATAGGCATAGGCGGCGGCCACCAGCGTGTCGGTGTCCGAGCCCTTGCCTGTGACGGTGCGCCCGTTCTCCTCGAGCCGCACGCTGACCGTGGCCTGCGCATCCGTGCCTTCCGTGACCGCGTGGATCTGGAAGAGCTGCAGGGTGGCCGTGTGCGGATAAAGTTCTCTGATCGCCTTGAAGATGGCGTCGACCGGGCCGTCGCCCGTGGTCCTGACGGTCTTGTCCTCGCCGCCGATGGAAAGCGTCAGCGCGCAGCCGGGAAGAAGACCGATCCCGCTCTCGACCCGCAGCCCCTTGACCGACACCGCGTCATGGCCGCGGACGATCTCGTCGTCCACCAGCGCCACGATGTCCTCGTCGAAGACGTGTTTCTTCTTGTCCGCCAAATCCTTGAAGCGCTTGAAGGCTTCGGCGAAGGCTGCGTCCTCCAGCACATAGCCCATGGCCTCCAGCTTGTCGCGGAAGGCGTGGCGGCCCGACAGCTTGCCCAGCACCAGCGAGGTCGCATGCACGCCGACATCCTCGGGCCGCATGATCTCGTAGGTCTCGACGTTCTTCAGCATACCGTCCTGGTGGATGCCGGACTCATGGCTGAACGCGTTCTTGCCGACGATCGCCTTGTTGTACTGGACCGGGAAGCCGGTGACGTTGGAGACGAGCTTGGAGGCCCGCGACAGCATGGTGGTGTTCACCCGCGTCTCGAACGGCATGAGGTCGCGGCGCACCTTCAGCGCCATCACCAGTTCCTCCAGCGCCGCATTGCCCGCGCGCTCGCCGATGCCGTTGATGGTGCATTCGATCTGCCGCGCGCCCGCCAGCACGCCGGCCAGCGAATTGGCCACCGCCAGGCCGAGATCGTTGTGGCAATGGGTCGAGAAAACGACCTTGTCCGCGTTCGGCACGCGATTCCGCAGCATCGTGATGATCTCGAAATATTCCTGCGGCGTCGAATAACCGACCGTATCGGGCACATTTATGACCGTCGCGCCCGAATGGATCGCAGTCTCCACCGTCCGGCACAGGAAATCCGGCACGGTGCGGGTCGCATCCTCCGCCGACCACTGCACATCGTCGGTGAAGTTGCGCGCCCGGGTCACCGAGGCGCCGACCGCCTCCAGCACCGCGTTCTCGCCCATCTGCAGCTTGTGCTTCATGTGGACGGGGCTGGTGGAGATGAAGGTATGGATGCGCGGCCGCTTGGCGCCCTTGAGCGCTTCGCCCGCCGCATCGATGTCCTTGAAGCCGGCGCGCGACAGGCCGCACACCGTCGCGTTCTTGACGATCCCGGCGATCTGCTTGACCGCCTCGAAGTCGCCGGCCGACGAGATGGGGAACCCGGCCTCGATGATGTCGACGCCCATCTCGTCGAGGAACTCGGCGATCTGGATCTTTTCCTCGAGCGTCATGGCGGCGCCCGGCGACTGCTCGCCGTCGCGCAGGGTGGTGTCGAAGATGCGGACCTTGTCCGCGGAAACCTTCTGGGATGGGCTACTCATGGCAATGCATTCCTTCCGTTCGCCGCAGAGGCGGCTTCTGATCTCTCCTTTCGCTTTTCATCCCCTAAGCACCTGTCGCGCGATGACCGCGCGCCGGCAGCGCCTAGGGGCAGCTAAGAAGAAGCAGAAGCGCGTGCGACGAACCGAGGGAAGGACGGGGCTTGAGCAAGGTGCGCGCACGGACGCCGACGGAGAACCCGCCCTTTGCGTCATTGTGTGCCACCGTCGTCATTGCCGAATCGCCGTTCCGCCCGCCGTGTTTACGGTTCGATAACTTTGCCCGCGTCGTGGTTAAGCGCCGGTAAAAGCTCTATTTTCGACTTGGGACGCCCGGTTTTACGCTGAATGTGGCAAGACACGCAAGGGCGGGCGGGTTTCTTGCGGGGATGACATTTTGATAGAACTACAAGGACTTTCAAAGGCTTATCCCGGAACCGCGATGCCGTCGGTCCGCGCCGTGAGCTTTGCCGTCGGCGACGGCGAATTTCTGGTGCTGATCGGCGAATCCGGCTCGGGCAAGACCACCACGCTCAACATGCTCAACCGCCTGATCGAGCCGTCGGGGGGACGGATCCTGGTCGACGGCGAAGATGTGCTCGCGCGCGATGCCGTGAGCCTGCGCCGCCGCATGGGCTACGTCTTCCAGGGCGCCGGCCTCTTCCCGCACATGACGGTGGCGGAGAACATCGCGGTGACGCCGAAGCTGCTCGGCTGGCCCCGGGCGGAGCGCGACGCGCGCGTCGACGAATTGCTCAACCTCGTGCGCCTTGCGCCGGACGAATATCGCGCGCGCTTTCCCAAAGAGCTTTCCGGCGGACAGCAGCAGCGTGTCGCGCTCGCACGCGCGCTCGCGGCGCGGCCGAAGATCATGCTGATGGATGAGCCCTTCGGCGCGCTCGACCCGCTGATCCGCGACGACCTTGCCGAGGATTATCGCCAGATCCACAACAGCCTCGGTCTTACGACGATCTTCGTCACCCACGACATGACCGAGGCGATGATGCTCGGCGACCGCATCGCGGTGATGAAGGACGGCGCGCTGCTGCAGATCGGCACGCCGAACGAGCTTCTCGCCGCGCCCGCCGACCACTTCGTCAAGGCGCTGGTCGACACGCCGAAAAAGCGCGCCCGCCGCTTGGCGCAGATCCTGGCGCTGAGCGCATGAACAGCTTCGACGAAGCCTGGAGCAACCTGCCCGATTTCCTGAGCTGGCACGTCCTGCTCAGCGTCAGCGCGCTGGCGCTCGGCCTTGCGATCTCGCTGCCGCTCGCGATCCTTGCGGCCCGTTCGCGTTGGCTGCGCGGCGCTGCGCTCGGCTTCGCGAGCATCATCCAGACCATTCCAGGCCTTGCGCTGCTGGCGCTGTTCTACCCGGTTTTGCTGATCGTTTCGCACTTCACCCAGGACACGTTCGGCTTCGGCTTCCGCGCCCTGGGCTTCCTGCCGGCGCTGTTGGCGTTGACGCTCTATTCGATGCTGCCGGTGCTCAGGAACACCATCACGGCGCTGGCCGGCATCGATCCCGCGGTGAAGATGGCGGCGCGGGGCGTCGGCATGACGCCGTGGCAGTCGCTGTTCCAGGTCGAGCTGCCGCTGGCCGCGCCGGTCATCATGGCCGGCATCCGCACCGCCGCGGTGTGGGTGATCGGCACCGCGACGCTGGCCACGCCGATCGGCCAGACCAGCCTGGGCAACTACATCTTCACCGGCCTGCAGACCGAGAACTGGGTGTTCGTGCTGTTCGGCGTGGTCAGCGCCGCCGGCCTCGCCATCGTCATCGACCGCCTGCTCGCGCTGGCCGAGGATGGACTCGCCTTGCGCTCGCGGCCGCGCATCGTCGTCGCGCTCGTCGGCATCGCGGCCGTGATCCTCGCCAGCCTCTATCCGATGTTCGGCGGCAGCGGACGCGGCGTCGTCATCGGCACCAAGAGCTTCGACGAGCAATACATCCTGGGCAACGTCCTCGCCGACAGGCTCGGCGCCGCCGGCCTCACCACGGCGCGGCGCGACGGTCTGGGCTCCACGGTGATCTTCCGCGCGTTGGCGGCGGGCGATCTCGACGTCTATGTCGACTATTCCGGCACGATCTGGGCGAGCGAGATGAAACGCGGCGATGCGCCCGGCCGCGCCGCGGTGCTGGCGCAGATGACCGACTACATGAAGAAGACCTACGGCATCCGCCTGATGGGCAGCCTGGGCTTCGAGAACGCCTATGCCTTCGCCATGCCGCGCGCCAAGGCGGACGCGCTCCACATCAATACCCTCGCGGACCTCGCCGCCTATGCGCCGAAGATGAAGATCGGCGGCGATTTCGAGATTTTCTCGCGGCCCGAATGGCGCGCCGTGGTCAAGGCCTATGGCCTCAAATTCGGCGTCCAGCGGCAATACCAGGCGAACCTGATGTACAACGCCCTGATGAGCGGCGACGTCGACGTGATCAGCGCCTTCTCCTCCGACGGCCGTATCGCGCAATACGACCTCAAGGTCCTGACGGATCCCAAAGGCGCGTTGCCGCCCTATGACGCGATCCTTCTGGTCTCGCCCGCGCATGCCGGCGATACCGTGCTGCTCAAGGCGCTCACGCCGCTGATCGGCGCCATCGACCTTGCGACCATGCAGAAGGCCAATCTGATGGTCGACCGTCCCGACGACAAGCGGAGCCCGCAACAGGCCGCGCGCTGGCTGGAGAAGACGATCGCGCACTAGGCCATCCGCTCCCCCGCCCGGAAGGGCCGGCCCTTTCTTCGCCGAAGCGGGGCCGGGGGTGGCCGCAGGGTGATTGCGACAACCGCGCCCATCACCGCGCCACTTTTCGCTTCCCCCCGCGCGGCCAAAGTGGTTCTTTGCCCGCGCGTTCCGCACGCCGTGCAGGACGCTCGCCCGCGTATGACGCTCAACCCATTCGAGGCCTGCCGGATATGAAGATCCTGCCGCCCGTCTCGATCGAGGCACGCCGCCTGCTGCCCAGCCGCTGGGACATGTTGGCGGCGGTGCTGGTGCTCGGCTTCATCGTGCTGTTCGCCGATGCCAGCCGCGCCCTGGTGCAGCCCCTGTCCTCGCTGGGTCACGGCACCTTGCCGCTGGATCCCGGCTATCTGCCGGAATACGCGCTGCGCACCAGCTTGCGCATGCTGATCGCGCTGGGCGTCTCGCTGGTCTTTACCCTGAGCTATGCGACCTGGGCCGCGAAGTCGCAGCGCGCCGGCACGCTGCTGGTGCCCCTGCTGGACATCCTGCAGTCCGTCCCGATCCTCGGTTTCATTTCCGTGACGGTGGTGTTCTTCCTCAGCCTCGCACCCGGCCGCATCTTCGGCGCCGAGCTCGCGGCGGTGTTCGCGATCTTCACCAGCCAGGCCTGGAACATGGCGTTCAGCTTCTATCAGTCGCTGCGCACCGTGCCGCCCGAACTGCTGGAGGCCGGGCGGATGTTCGGGCTCAACGGCTGGGCCCGCTTCTGGCGCATCGAAGTGCCGTTCGGCCTGCCGCCGCTGATCTGGAACATGATGATGTCGATGTCGGGCGGCTGGTTCTTCGTGGTCGCCGCCGAGGCCATCAGCGTCGGCCATACCACGATCGTGCTGCCCGGCATCGGCTCCTACATCGCCAGCGCCATCGCGCAGCAGAACCTCGCCGCCATCGGCTATGCCATCGGCACCATGCTGGTGGTGATCCTGCTCTACGACCAGCTCCTGTTCCGCCCGCTGGTCGCCTGGGCCGACAAATTCCGCTTCGACAACGAGGACAGCGAGGACTATCCCGAATCCTGGGTGCTCGACGTGCTGCGCCGCTCGCGCTTCATGGACCTGCTGGCCGAGCCCTTCCACCTGTTCATGCGCTGGACCTACCGCCTGGCGCCGCAGGTCCCCGGCCGCGCCGCGCGCCTCACCGAAGCGGTGCCGTCGCGCGCCGCCGACGTCGTCTGGATCGCCCTGCTCGCCGTCCTGTCCGCCATCGCCCTGTGGCACATCTGGCTGATGCTGGGCGGCACGCTCAGCTGGGGCGACATCGGCGACGCCTTCGGCCTCGGCTTCCTCACCCTGTTGCGCGTAACGATCCTCATCGCGCTGGCGAGCGTGATCTGGACGCCGATCGGGGTCTATGTCGGATTGCGGCCGCATCTGACGCGCGTGATCCAGCCGGTGGCGCAATTCCTCGCGGCCTTTCCGGCCAATCTCGTCTTCCCCGTCGCGGTGTTCGTGATCGTGCGCTACGACCTCAACCCCGACATCTGGCTCTCGCCGCTGATGGTCCTGGGGACGCAATGGTACATCCTGTTCAACGTCATCGCCGGCGCCTCCATCCTGCCGCGCGAGCTGCGCGATGCCGGCACCAATCTGCAGGTCAAGGGCTGGCTGTGGTGGCGCAAGGTCGGCCTGCCCGGCGTCTTCCCCTATTACGTCACCGGCGCGATCACCGCCTCGGGCGGCTCGTGGAACGCGGCCATCGTCGCCGAAGTCGCGAGCTGGGGCAGCCACACCGTGCGCGCCCATGGCCTGGGCACCTATATCGCCGACGCGACGGCCAGCGGCGATTTCCATCGCATCGTGCTGGGCATCGCGACGATGAGTTTCTATGTCCTGATCGTGAACCGGCTGTTCTGGCGCCCGCTCTATTGGTTCGCCGAGCGGCGCTACAGGCTGACGTGAATGGGGTTCCCCTCATCCTTCGGCAAGCTCAGGATGAGGGTCAAGTGGAAGTCCTCACCCTGAGCTTGTCGAAGGGTGAGCGAGGCAAGAGGTGACACATGACCGACGAACTCCTCCTCGACGTGCACAATGTCCGCCGCTCCTTCCCGCGCCCGGGCGGCGGCGAGTTGCTGGTGCTCGACAATGTCGAGCTGGCGCTCAAACAGGGCGAGATCGTCGGCCTGCTCGGCCGCTCCGGCTCGGGCAAGTCGACGCTGCTGCGCCTGATCGCGGGCCTGGCGCGGCCGCAAGGCGGTACGCTCTCCTATCTCGGCCATGCCATCGAAGGCCCCGCCAACGGCATCGCCATGGTGTTCCAGAGCTTCGCGCTCTTTCCCTGGCTCACCGTGCTGGAGAACGTCCAGCTCGGCCTCGAAGCCCTCAACATCCCGCAGGCGGAGATCCGCACCCGCGCGCTGGCGGCGATCGACCTGATCGGCCTCGACGGCTATGAGAGCGCCTATCCGCGCGAGCTTTCCGGCGGCATGCGCCAGCGCGTCGGCTTCGCCCGCGCCATGGTGGTGCATCCCAACATCCTCCTGATGGACGAGCCGTTCAGCGCCCTCGACGTGCTGACGGCGGAGAACCTGCGCACCGATTTCCTCGAGCTGTGGGGCGAAGGCCAGCTGCCGATCAAGGGCGTGATCCTGGTGACGCACAACATCGAGGAAGCGGTGCTGATGTGCGACCGCGTGCTGCTGTTCTCGACCAACCCCGGCCGGGTCGCGGGCGAGATCAAGATCGACATCCCGCGCCCGCGCGACCGCACCGACCCGCGCTTCGAGAACTACGTCGATCAGATCTACACCGAGATGACCGCGCGGCAGCGCAGCGCGAGGCTCGACCGCGGCGGCCTCGCGACCCTGCTCAACCATGTCTCGCCGAACCTCGTCTCCGGCCTCATCGAAGCGGTCGCGGCGCAGCCCTATAACGGCAAGGCCGACCTGCCCGACATCGCGTCGGACCTGCAGATGGAGATCGACGAGCTGTTCCCCGTCGCCGAGGCGCTGCAATTGCTGCGCCTGGGCGAGCTGGAAGGCGGCGACATCAAGCTCTCCCATATGGGCAAGCGCTTCGCCGACGCGGCGCTGGGCGAACGCAAGGAGATTTTCCACCGCGCGCTGCTCGCGCATGTGCCGCTGGCCGGCCTGATCCGCCGCGTGCTGGACGAGCGCGCCAGCCACACCGCGCCGCGGCGCCGCTTCCTCGACGAGCTCGAGGACTATATGACCGAGGACGCCGCGGAAGAGACGCTGCGCACCATCGTCAGCTGGTCGCGCTTCGCCGAGCTGTTTAGCTATGACGACGAGAGCGAGACCTTCAGTCTGGAAAATCCGATATAGGTCTTGCGCTAGGTCGCAGCGTCCCGGTATGGCGCCAGATCCATCTCCGGATACCGCGCCTGCACGTCGCGCAGCGTCTGCGCGTTCCAGTAGTCGCTGCCCGCGGGCGGAAAGCCGAACAGGTCGCGCTGGCGCGGGGTCATCTTGCTCATCGCCTCGTCCCAGGTCTTCTTCTCGGAATGGTCCGGCCAGGCGAGCTTGCCCTGCCAGCGCCAGGCGCGGGTCTTGAAGTCGGTGAGGATCGCGAACCGCGCGCGCTCCGGCGCGGTGAAGTTCGAGCCGCGGTGGAAGACATCGGTCTTGTAGACCATCAGGCTGCCCGCCGGCCCCTCGATCGATTCTTCCTTGTCGAAATAGTCGCCGAACTTGGTGCGGGCCTTGCCGAGCGGCACGTCGCGATATTCGCTCAGCGGCACCACCTTGGTCGGCCCGTCCTTGTCCGTCACGTCCGACAGCAGGATGAAAGTCGTCATCTGCGCGTTCTTCTGGTCCTCGCGCGGCACCACGATGGTGTGGTTGCGGTAGTCGCGATGATGGAACTGGTCGTAGTTGATCGCACCGGAATATTTCGCCCACAACTCGGACTTGTAGAGATCGATCTCCGTGGTGCCGTGGAAGCGCTCGGCCATGTCGACGAGGTCGGGATAGACCGCGAGCCGGTTGAGCTCCCACCTGTCGAACGGGAAGAGCTGGATGCCGGCGAATTGCGAGGCGGCGTATTGGGGATATTTCGACGGATCGGCGAAATATTCCTCCGGCTCGGGATGGATGGTCCACAGCGCCGCGCGCGCCGCCGCCAGGCTCTCCTTGTCGATGAAGTTCTCGACGATGGTGTAGCCGCGGTCGAAGACCTCGGCGATGTTCTTGTCGGGTACGCGCATCGTTAGCTCCTCACTGGTTTCACAAGCGCCGCCGCGTCTTTCGCCCGCGCCCGCGCCTCGTCCGTGTCGCGGCCGCGTGCCAGCGCGACGCCCATGCGGCGCTTCACATGCGACTCCGGCTTGCCGAACAGGCGCAGTTCGCTCCCAGGCACCGCCAGCGCTTCCGCCACGCCGTCGAAGGCGATGCCTTTCGCGTCCATCCCGCCATAAATCACCGCCGAGCCGCCCGGCGCCTGCAGCGATGCGTCGACCGGCAGGCCGAGGATGGCGCGGGCGTGCAGCGCGAATTCGCTCTGGTATTGGCTGACCAGCGTCACCAGGCCGGTGTCGTGCGGCCGCGGGCTGACTTCCGAGAACCACACCTCGTCGCCCTTCACGAACAGCTCGACCCCAAAGATGCCGTGACCGCCCAGCGCCGCCGTCACCTTGCCGGCCATGTCGCGGGCTTTGGCGAGCGCCGCCGCGCTCATCGCCTGAGGCTGCCAGGATTCCACATAGTCGCCGTCGACCTGGATATGCCCGATGGGCTCGCAGAACTGCGTGCCGTTCGCGGCGCGCACGGTGAGCTGGGTGATCTCGAAATCGAATGCGATCTCGCCCTCGACGATCACCCGCGCCCCCTTCACCCGCCCCGCGGTGAGCGCCTTGTCCCACGCCTCGGCAACGTCGTCGGCGCTCCTGAGCCGTGACTGCCCCTTGCCGGACGACGACATCACCGGCTTGACGAAGCAGGGAAAGCCGATCCACGCCGTCGCCGCCTGCAGTTCTTCCCGCGAGGCGCAGAAGGCGTAGGGCGAGGTCGCGAGGCCCAGCTCCTCCGCCGCCAGGCGGCGGATCCGCTCGCGGTTCATCGTGACATGCGCCGCGCGGGCCGTGGGGATCACCGTCGCGAGCCCATCGGCTTCGATGCGGAGCAATTCATCGGTCGCGATGGCTTCGATCTCCGGCACGATCAGGTGCGGCCGCTCCTTTTCGACGAGCGCGCGCAACGCCTTCGCATCGGTCATGTCGACGACATGCGCGCGGTGCGCCACCTGCTGTGCCGGCGCGTCGGCATAACGATCGACCGCGATGGTCTCGACCCCCAGGCGCTGCAGTTCGATGACGACTTCCTTGCCGAGCTCGCCCGCGCCCAGCAGCATCACGCGAATCGTGTTCGGCGAGAGCGGCGTTCCAAGGCGCATGGGCGGACCTGCGGGTTCCATCGCCCTATGTGGTTCCCGAAATGCGCGAAAATTTCAAGGCCGCCAGCCGCAATTTCGCCACGTCAAGTTCCGGTTGGCGCCACAGACCGTGCGTTTCCATTCCTGTCGAACGGGACAATCCGGCAATTCAAGGCCAAGGAGGGACACCATGCCCGACTATGAGATTCGTTTTTTCCACGATGACGGCACCCTCGCCGTCGTCCATGTCAGCTATCACGAATCCGACGAGGAGGCGCACAACCATGCCCGCCGGATGAAGAGCGACCACGCGCGCTACGAACTCCATCGCGCCGGCGAGCGGCTTCTGGAGCGGCAGCGCTAGGCGATGAACGAGAACGTCATCGATTTCGCAAAGGCGCGCGCCACCGGCGCTTCGCCGGCGCACGAAGCCGCGGCCCGCGCCGCCGCCGAAGCGACGATGCGTCGCCGCGATGCGATCGTTCATGCCCTCGGACTGGCGGCCTTCGCCGCGCCCGGCGCGGACGACGACGGCGCGTGACGCGCGCCCGTCAATTCTTCGCCTGGTCCACCAGCTTGTTCTTGGAAATCCACGGCATCATGGCGCGCAGCTTGGCGCCGACCTCTTCGATCGGATGCGCCGCACCGCGGGCGCGGGTCGCCTTGAAGCTCGCCTGGCCGGCCTTGTTCTCCAGCACCCAGTCGCGCGCGAACTTGCCGGTCTGGATGTCGTCCAGCACGCGCTTCATCTCCTTCTTGGTCTCCGCCGTGATGATGCGCGGGCCGGTGACGTATTCGCCGTATTCCGCGGTGTTGGAGATCGAGTAGTTCATGTTCGCGATCCCGCCCTCGTAGATCAGGTCGACGATCAGCTTCACCTCATGCAGGCATTCGAAATAGGCCATCTCGGGCGCATAGCCCGCTTCGGTCAGGGTCTCGAAGCCGGCGCGGATCAGCTCGACCAGGCCGCCGCACAGCACGGACTGCTCGCCGAACAGGTCGGTCTCGCATTCCTCGCGGAAGCTGGTCTCGATCACGCCGGCGCGGCCGCCGCCGATGGCGCTGGCATAGGAGAGGCCGAGGTCGTGCGCATTGCCGCTCGCGTCCTGGTGGATCGCGATCAGGCAGGGCACGCCGCCGCCCTTCTGGTATTCGCTGCGCACCGTGTGGCCCGGCCCCTTGGGCGCCACCATCAGCACGTCGAGATCGCCGCGCGCCTCGATCAGCTTGAAATGCACGTTGAAGCCATGCGCGAAGAGCAGCGCCGCGCCCTGCTTCATGTTGCCGTGCAGATAGTCCTTGTAGATGTCGGCCTGCAGCTCGTCGGGCGTGACCATCATCATCACATCGGCCCATTTCGCCGCCTCGGCGACGTCCAGCACCTTGAAGCCGGCCGCTTCCGCCTTCTTGGCGCTGGCGCCCGGCCGCGCCGCGATCGCGACGTCCTTGACGCCGCTGTCGCGCATGTTGAGCGCATGGGCATGGCCCTGGCTGCCGAAGCCGATGACGGCGACCTTCTTGTTCTTGATGAAATTCAGATCGGCGTCGCGATCGTAATAGACACGCATGGGATGTTCCTTTGGCTGTCAGTCGAGAGATTGTTCGAGGTCGTGCTTGAGTTCGGGCACCTTTTCGGAGGCGATCGCGAGATAGGCGTCGGCGAGATCGCGCAGCGGCTTCAGCGCGACGCAGCGCGACACCGCGAATTTGGCGAGGGCGTTGAGATTGGTCTCGGCGACGATGTAGTTCGCGGCCTTGCAGGGCGCGAAGGTCGGCGCGTCGGCGACCGGTCCAAGCGTCCCCCAGGCTTTCGCGCCGGCGTCGCGCAGCGCCGCCCGTTCCCCCTCGCCGAGATCGACGGTGCGCGACAGCTCGATGGCGCCATGCGCCAGCCGGTGCACCGTCATTTTGCCGCCGATGACGCGGATCGAGAGCGCCGCCTGCCCTGCCGGGATCAGGATCACGCGCGCCACCGGTCCGCCGGTGCTGCGCCAGGCGTCGGGCAGATCGGTCTCGCCGAGCGCCGCGCGCATGTTGCAGACGAGCTTGCTATCGGCTGCGGCCAGCGGCGAGGCCGGCCCGCACAGGGTGGCGACCGGCGCGGGCGGCGGGGCAGGCACTGTCGCAGGCGAATGGGTGGAACAGGCGGCGAGGAAAGCGAGCGTCGTCAAAGCACCGATGCGCGGAGCACGCGTCGAACGTTCACCTCCCCCTCGAGGGGAGGTCGAAAAATCGCGCAGCGATTTTTCGGGTGGGGGTAGATCTCTCCGGATAGAGCGCCCCCCACCCGAAATTTGCTCCACAAATTTCGACCTCCCCACAAGGGGGAGGTGAAGAAAATGGCCCATCACATCGCCTCCGGACCGCGCGCAATCGCCGCGACGCCGGTGCGGCTGACATCCACCAGGCCGAGCGGTCGCATCAGGTCGACGAACTGGTCGATCTTGAACGGCGCGCCGGTGATCTCGAAGATGAAGCTGGTATGCGTCGTGTCGACGATATGGGCGCGGAAGATCTCGCCGATCCGCATCGCCTCGACGCGTTTCTCGCCGCTGCCGGCGACCTTGACCAGCGCCATCTCGCGCTCGATCCCCGGCGCCGAGGTCGTCCAGTTGTGCACCCGGTGCACTGCGACGAGGCGGCGGAGCTGCGCCTCGATCTGCTCGATCACCGCCGGCGTGCCACTGGTGACCACCGTGACGCGCGAGGTATGGGCGGCATGATCGACCTCGGCCACCGTGAGTGACTCGATGTTGTAGCCGCGGCCGGAGAAAAGGCCGACGACGCGCGCGAGCACGCCCGCCTCGTTGTCCACGAGCACCGCGATGGTGTGGCGTTCGACGTTCGGGGCTTTCATCTGCGCTTCAGCCATATTCTCTGGAAATCGTCCTGGGAGATCGCCTTCGCCTCATAGGCGTCGTCGCCGGCGAGTTCGTCCAGCGTCGGCACCGGCAGCGTGCCCAGGAAGGTGCCGCCCGCCTCCTCGCTGGCATCCGCGAAGCCGCGCCGTCCATCGCCGAAAATCTCGACCTTGCGCCGCTCATAGCGCTCGCCGTCCAGCTCGCTGTAGAGATGCAGCGGGTCGCTGCCGGCGGCCTTGTGCCATTTTATGTGGAGATATTTCATCGCGCCCCTGCCCGTCGTCAGACGAGCATCTTTCCTTCGTCCGACACCGTCGTGTCCTGCTCCTGCGCATCCGACAGGATCATCTCGTTGTGCGCCGCGCCCGACGGGATCATCGGATAGCAGTTCTCCTTGGGATCGACCCGGCAGTCGAACAGCACCGGCCGCCTGACGTCGATCATCTCGAGGATCTTGCCGTCCAGCTCGTCCGGTGTGCTCGCGCGCAGGCCGACCGCGCCGTAAGCCTCCGCCAGCTTCACGAAATCCGGCAGCGCCTCGGAATAGGAATGCGAATAGCGCCCGCCATGCAGCAGCTGCTGCCACTGCCGCACCATGCCCATATATTCGTTGTTCAAGATGAAGATCTTGATCGGCAGGTCGTACTGCACCGCCGTCGACATCTCCTGCATCGTCATCTGCACGCTCGCCTCGCCGGCGATGTCGATCACGAGACTGTCCGGATGGGCCATCTGCACGCCGACCGCGGCGGGGAGGCCATAGCCCATCGTCCCCAGCCCGCCCGACGTCATCCAGCGGTTCGGCGCCTCGAAATGATAGTGCTGCGCCGCCCACATCTGGTGCTGGCCGACTTCGGTCGTGATGTAGGTGTCGCGACCCTTGGTCAACTCATAGAGCCGCTGGATCGCATGTTGCGGCTTGATGATCTTCGCCGACGTCTTGAACGAGAGCGATTTTCGCGCCCGCCAGGTTTCGATCTGCCGCCACCATTCCGCCAGCGCCGCCGCGTCGACCTTGCGTTTCTGGGTCTTCCAGAAATGCAGCATCTCCTTCAGCGCCTTGGCCGCATCGGCGACGATGCCGAGATCGACCCGGACGTTCTTGTTGATCTGCGAGGCGTCGATGTCGAGATGGATCTTCTTGGAGTCCGGCGAGAACTTGTCGACCGCGCCGGTCACCCGGTCGTCAAACCGCGCCCCCAGGCAGATCATCAGGTCGCAATCGTGCATCGCGTTGTTGGCTTCGTAGGTGCCGTGCATCCCCAGCATGCCGAGCCATTGCGGATCGGAAGCGGGGAACGCGCCCAGCCCCATCAGCGTCGAGGTCACCGGAAAGCCCGTGAGCTTCGCCAACTCGCGCAGCAGCCGGCTCGCCTCCGGCCCCGCATTGATGAGGCCGCCGCCGGTATAGAAGATCGGCTTCTTCGCCGCCGCCATCATCTCGATGGCTTTCACGATCGTCCCCAACTCCGGCTCGGTCTTCGGACGATAGGTGCGGTGCCGCACGGCGTCGGGCCCGACATAAGGTCCCTTCTTGAACTGCACGTCCTTGGGGATGTCGACCACGACCGGCCCGGGGCGCCCCGTGGTCGCGATCTGGAACGCCTCGTGCAGCACGCGCGACAGGTCGTTCACGTCCTTCACCAGCCAATTGTGCTTGGTGCAGGGCCGCGTGATCCCGACCGTGTCGCATTCCTGGAATGCGTCATTGCCGATCAGATGCGTCGCGACCTGGCCGGTCAGCACGACCAGCGGGATGGAATCCATCAGCGCGTCGGTCAGCCCCGTCACCGCATTGGTCGCGCCCGGCCCGGACGTGACCAGCACGACACCGGGCTTGCCGGTGGAGCGGGCATAGCCTTCCGCCGCATGCACCGCGCCCTGCTCGTGCCGGACGAGGACATGCGTGATGCCCTCCGCCTCGAACAGCGCGTCATAAATGGGAAGCACCGCGCCGCCGGGATAGCCGAAGATGTGCTGCACGCCCTGGTCCTTCAGGGCGCGGATCACCATCTGCGCGCCGGAAAGCTCGATGGCGCCCGTCGGTGCGCCGGTCAGTGCCTGTCCATCTTTGTCCATCGTCTTCGTCCAAAATTCGCGGGGAGCCAGAAATGATTAAGGGGCGTCGCCGCCCCTCGTTCGAACACAGCCGCTGTGCCGGGAAACGGGGTCATCCCCGTCCGGTCAGCGGCTGTCCAATAAGTACGAGTGCAAAGCGCATCGCGAGATCCATTTGATGCGGCGCAAACTAGGGAAAGCCGGACTCGCCGTCAAGCAATTTCATCATAGAGATTTTAACATATCTGCAACAAAATTGCGTTCACCATCGACCCTCGCCCAATCGCCCAGCTGGTTGCGGAACCAGGTGTCCTGCCGCTTGGCGTATTGCCGGGTCGCGATCACGGCCCGCTCGATGGCCTGCTCCTCCGTCAATACGCCGTCGTGCAGCGCCAGCAATTCGCGCCGTCCGATGATCCGCGCCGATGGCAGCGTGGGGTCGAGATCGCCCAGCGTCAGGGCTTCCTCCATCGCGCCCGCTGCCAGCATGGCGCGGAAGCGCGCCTCGATCCGTGCCCGCAGTACCTCGCGCGGCACCTCGACGACGAAGCGGGCCAGCCTCAGCCCGTCGAGCACCGGCCGGCCCTCGTTCTTCTGCCAGAAGGCGAGGCTCTTGCCCGAGGCCTCCAGCACCTCCCACGCCCGCAACATGCGCTGCCCGTCGCCGGGGTTCAGCAGCGCGCCCATCTCCGGATCGCGGCGCGACAGCGCGGCGTGGAACGCGTCGTTACCGAGCGCCGCCAGCGTCGCGCGCGCCGCTTCGCGCACGCCGGCCGGCACGCTGGGGATTTCTGCCAGTCCGTCGGTCAGGGCACGGAAATAGAGCCCGGTGCCGCCGACGAAGATCGCGATGCGCCCCGCCGCGCGGACCTCATGCAGCGCATGCCCCGCGTCGCTCTGATAACGCCCGGTCGAATAGAGCTCCCGCGCCGGAACATGGCCGTAGAGCAGATGCGGCACCTGCGCCATCTCGGCGTCGCTCGGCCGCGCGGTCAGAAGCCGCGGCTCGCGGTAGACCTGCATGGAATCGGCATTGACGATCACGCCGCCCAGGGCCCGCGCGAGCTCGAGCGCCGCCTGCGACTTGCCGCTCGCGGTGGGGCCTGCGATAAGAATGGCGTCGATGGACAAGGGTCGGACTCGTTGAGCGACACAGCAGAAATCGCACGGTTCGTGGCGCTGGCGGAAGAGGCCATGAGCGCGATCTACGACGTGCGCAATGCCGATGTCCGCGGCTGCCTGGAAGACGCGCGCTACAATATCGAGCGCGCCCTCAACATCGCCCGCATGCGCGGCCTGGAGGCCGAGGTCGCGACGCTGGAGAAGCAGCAGGGCCGCATCCAGGCGGCGTTCGATGCCCGCTTCAAGAAAAAGCGCCCGACCGCGCCGTGACCGCCCTGCCCTATGTCCTGAACATCATCGGCGCTTCGGCCTACGCCGTGCGCATGCCGGCCTTCGAGGTCGGCCGCGAGCATTGGCTGTCGGAGGGACGCGCCCTCGACATCCCCTTCGATCACGATCCGCGCGAGGTGCTCGAACGCGCTCGGCACCACTTCGCCGACCAGCCGGTCGACGTGAACGTCCTGAAGGCCGCCAACCGGCGCAAGAAGCTGCTGATCGCCGACATGGATTCGACGATCATCAATGTCGAATGCCTCGACGAGCTGGCCGATATGGCCGGCCTGAAACCCGTCATCGCGGCGATCACCGAACGGGCGATGCGCGGCGAGATCGCCTTCGAGGAGGCGCTGCGCGAGCGCGTCGCGATGCTCAAGGGCCTCGAACTGGCGGCGATGCAGCGTGTCTATGACGAGCGCATCCGTCTCAATCCCGGCGCGAAGACCTTGCTCGCCACGATGCGCAGGCACGGCGCGCACACCCTGCTGGTCTCGGGCGGCTTCTCTTACTTCACGGGACGGGTCGCCGCGGCGGCCGGTTTCCACGGCGATCAGGCCAACGATCTGCTGCATGACGGTGCGGCGCTCACCGGGCTGGTCGGCGATCCCATCCTCGGACGCGAAGCCAAGCTGGCGGCCTTGGAGAAGTCCTGCCGCGAACTGGGACTTGACCCGGACGACGCGGTCGCGGTCGGCGACGGCGCCAACGACCTCGCGATGATCCAGCGCGCCGGCCTGGGTGTGGCCTATTACGCCAAGCCGGTGGTGGCCGCCGCCGCCGGCGCCAGCATCCGGCACGGCGACCTGACTGCACTTCTGTATCTGCAAGGGTACAGCGACGAAGATATTCTGGGAGCGGAGTAATCACCCACCGCTGTCATCCCCGGCTGAGCGATGCGGCAGCATCGCGAAGGGAAGGGGACCCAGGTGCCGAGACTGCCCAGGTTTAAACGCCTGGGTCTGCGTACGCTGTCGCTACGCAGTCCCCTCACGCCGCTTCGCGGCGTTCGGCCGGGGATGACAGTTCGGCTACAGCCTCACCGCCACATAGGTCATGTCGCCGCCGCGGCTGACCAGCATCGCGACGACCTTCTTGCCGGTCTTGCGCACCGCGGCGATCTGGTTCGCGACGTCGGCCGGGGCGCGCACGCCGACATCCTGGACCTGCACGATCACGTCGCCCGGCCGGATGTTCGCATTGCCCGCCGGGCTGTCGGCCGCGACCTCGGTCACCACCACGCCCTGGACGCCGCCCGGAATATGGAACTGGCCGCGCGCCGGCCCGTCCAGCACGCCGAGCGACAGGCCCAGCATCGTCACCTTGAGCGGCGGCGCGCCCTTCGGCGCCTTGGGCGGGGGCGCCGACGTCTTCTCGTTGAGGCGCAGCACGGTCAGCCGCACCGTCATCTTCTTGCCCTTGCGCCAGAGCTCGACGTTCACCGTCTTGTTGATCGGCGTGTCGGCCACGGCGCGGCTGAGCGCCCGGCTGTCGCCGACCGGTTTGCCGTCGAAGGCGGTGACGAAATCGCCATAGAGCACGCCACCCTTGGCGGCCGGGCCGCCCGGCGTGACGTCGGCGATGATCGCGCCCGCGATGCCCGGAAGGCCGCGCGCCTCGGCGATGTCCTCGGTCGGCTGCTGGATGCGGACGCCGATCCAGCCGCGCCGCGCTTGGCCGTATTGGCGCAGCTGGCCCACGACCTCGCGCACGAGATTGGACGGGATCGAGAAGGCGATGCCCACCGAGCCGCCGCTGGGCGAATAGATCGCCGAGTTCACGCCCACGACATTGCCCTCCATGTCGAAGAGCGGGCCGCCTGAATTGCCGCGGTTGATCGGCGCGTCGGTCTGGATGAAGTCGTCATAGGGCCCCGACTCGATGTCGCGATTGCGCGCCGAGACGATGCCGGCGGTCACCGTCGAGCCCAGCCCGAAGGGATTGCCGATCGCGATCACCCAATCGCCGATCCGCGCATGGTCGCTGTCGCCGAAGCGCGCGAAGGGCAGCGGCTTGCGCGGGTTCACCTTCAGGAGCGCCAGATCGGTCTTCTCGTCGCGCCCGATCAGCTTGGCCGGCAGCGTCGTGCCGTCGTTGAGCGCCACGGTGATCTGGTCGGCGCCCTCGATCACATGGTTGTTGGTGACGATGAAGCCGGAGGGATCGATGACGAAGCCGGAACCCAGCGAGGTGACGTGGCGCGGCAGGTTGGGGGCAGTCCCCAGGAGGTCCTTGAACAGGTCCGCCAGGGGCGAGCCCGGCGGGATGTTGGGCAGGCCCTGCGACGCGGTCGGCTTGAGCGTCTGGGTCGTCGCGATATTGACCACGGTCGGCAGCAGATGGTCGGCGAGGTCGGCAAAGCTGGCAGGCGCGCCGCGCACCGGCACGATGGCCGGCGGCCGGGCCGCACCCGGCTTGGGCGGAGCCGCGGCGGCGCCCACGGCCAGCAGAAGCGACAGGGAGACGGCGGAAAGCCAGCGGATACGCATCGGCGATGGAACCTTGAGGCGGGCAGGGGCGGTTTTCTCTGCCTAATCCTATGCGCAGCGAATGTGAAGCCAATAAGGCGTGAGGAATGAAGGTCCTTTCCTCCCCCGTGGTTGCGGGGGAGGAAAAGGTTCGCCGCCTACTTCCCGCCAGGCCCGTGTCCGAAATATTTGAGGAAGTCGCTGCTCGGCGACAGCACCACCGTCGTCGCCCCCGTGGCGTTGGCGCCCATCGAATCCTGATAGGCCTGCATCGAGCGGTAGAAGCCGAAGAACTCCGGATCCTGGCTGAACGCCTCGCCCAGGATGCGGGTCTTCTGGGCGTCGCCTTCGCCGCGCAGGATTTCCGACTCGCGCGTCGCCTCGGCGGTGAGGATGGTCACTTCGCGCGCCGCGCGGGCCCGGATGCGCTGGGCCGTCTCGCTGCCCTCGGCGCGGTACTCCGCCGCCTCGCGCTCGCGTTCCTTCTCCATGCGCGAATAGATCGCGCCGGAATTGGCCGACGGCAGGTCGGCGTGGCGGATGCGGACGTCGACGATCTCGATCCCGAAGCCGCGGGTGGCGCGGTTGAGCTCGTTGCGGATGTCGATCATCAGGACGGCGCGCTTGGCCGACAGCACCGCGGCGAAGCTCTCCTTGCCCAGCACGCCGCGCACGCTCGACGACAGCAGCGGCGTCAGGCGCAGCAGCGCGCTGTCGCGGTCGGTCAGCGACTGGTAGAATTTCAGCGGATCGGTGATGCGCCAGCGCGCGAAGGCGTCGACGATCATCCGCTTCTTGTCCGAAGCGACCACTTCCTCCGGCGGCGCGTCGAGCAGCAGCACGCGCTTGTCGAAGAACACCACGCTCTGGGTCAACGGCGTCTTGAAGTGCATGCCCGGCTCGGTGACCACCGATTGCGGCGCCGCGAATTGCAGCACCAGCGCCTCTTCCGTCTGGTTGACGAAATAGAAGCTCGAGAGCAGCAGGATGAAGGCGACGACGCCGGTCAGGCCCGCGAGGATGGCGAGGATTCTGTTCATGGCGACGCCGTCCCGCTCTGCGCCTGGCCGGCATCCGGCGCCGGCTGGGCGGGCCGCGCCCCGCCATTGCCCAGCATGTTGGGCAGCTGGAAATAGGGCACCACGCCCTTGGCCGAATCGTCGACGATCACCTTGTTGGTGGTCGCCAGGATGCTGCTCATGGTCTCCAGATACATGCGGCGCCGCGTGACGTCGGGCGCCGCCCGGTACTGCGCGAGCACCGAGAGGAAGCGCTTGGCCTGGCCGGAGGCTTCGGCGATCACCTGCTGGCGATAGGCTTCGGCGTCCTGCACGATGCGGGCGGCATTGCCCCGCGCCTCCGGGATCACCTTGTTGGCGAAGCCCTCGGCCTCGTTGCGGAAGCGCTCCTGGTCGGCGCGCGCCTTCTGCACGTCGCGATAGGCGCCCAGCACGTCAGCCGGCGGGTCGGCCTTCTGCATGTTCACGTTCGTGACGACGACGCCGGCGCCGTACTGGTCCAGCGTCTTCTGCATCAGGTCGCGGACCTCGCTCTCGACCACTTCGCGGCCCTGGGTGAGGATGTCCTCGAACTGGCTGCGGCCGACCACCTCGCGCATCGCGCTCTCCGCCACCGCCTTGACCGTCGCATCCGGGTCCTCGACGTTGAAGAGATAGGCGCCGGCGTCGTTGATCTTCCACAGCACGGTGAAGTTCACGTCGATGATGTTCTCGTCGCCCGTCAGCATGTCGGCTTCGGTCGAGATGTCTTCCGGCGTGGCGTTGGGATCGTCCGCTTCCGGCGGCTTGAAGCCGATATTGATCTGGCGCGGCCGCGTCACGTCGAGCGTGTAGGCGGTCTCGATCGGCCAGGGCAGGTGGTAATTGATGCCGGGCGCGGTGCGCGCGACATAGCGTCCGAAGCGGAGCACGATGCCCTGCTCGTAGCCGCGGACGAAATAAATCCCGCTGGCGAGCCAGACGATCGCCACGATCAGCGCCAGCACGATCAGGCTGCCGCCGCCGAGACCCGGCCCCGGCAGGAAGCGGCGCAGGCGATCCTGGCCGCGGCGCAGCATGTCCTCGAAATCGGGCGGCCGCATCCCGCCGCCGGGCGGCGTGCCACGGCCCCACGGTCCGCGCGAGCCGCCGCTGTTATTGTCGTTTCCGCCGGATGAATTGGTCCAAGGCATTCTGTGCGAGCCCTCTTCCTTGGTTTCCCAAGGCCCGGCGGTTATATGTGCTGCGCCGCCGGGGCGCAAACGTGCGCCCCCATCCCCTTAGATCGGATCGGCAGCGACGCGGTTCAAGGACAGACACGGATTTAATGACATGGCGCACGCGACACGCGACGAGGTGCTGAGGGCGCTCGACCGGATCATCGATCCCAAGAGCGGCCGCAGCGTCGTGCAGGAAGACATCATCCAGGGCCTAGTCGTGCGGGACGGCAATGTCGGCTTCGCGGTCGAGGTCGACGCCGCCCGCGGCCCGGGTGCCGAACCACTGCGCAAGGCCTGCGAGGAGGCGGTCGGCACCCTGCCCGGCGTCCTCTCGGTCACCGCCGTCCTCACCGCCCACCAGACCGCCGCCCCGCGACCCGCGCCGCAGCGCCCCGCCCATGCCCCGCCCCGCGCCGAGCCGGCCGCGCCCGCCGGCATTCCCGGCGTCGCCGCCATCATCGCAGTGGCGAGCGGCAAGGGCGGCGTCGGCAAGTCGACGGTCGCTGCCAACCTCGCCATCGCGCTGGCGCAGCAGGGCCTCAAGGTCGGCCTGATGGATGCCGACATCTACGGCCCCTCGGTCCCGCGCCTGTTCGACATCCGCGACAAGCCGCGCGCCGAGGGCAAGAAGATCGTGCCGATCGAGAAATACGGCATCAAGATCATGTCGCTCGGCTTCCTGATCCGCGAGGAGGAAGCGGTGGTGTGGCGCGGCCCGATGGTGCAGAGCGCGCTCACCCAGATGCTGCAGGACACGTTGTGGGCGCCGCTCGACGTGCTGGTGCTCGACATGCCGCCGGGCACCGGCGACGCGCAGCTCACCATCTCGCAGCGCGTGCCGCTGCGCGGCGCCGTGATCGTCTCGACGCCGCAGGACATCGCGCTGATCGACGCCCGCAAGGGTGTCGCGATGTTCGCCAAGACCCAGGTGCCGGTGCTCGGCATCGTCGAGAACATGAGCAGCTTCATCTGCTCGCAGTGCGGTCATGAGCATCACATTTTCGGCCATGGCGGCGCGCGCGCCGAGGCGAAGAGGATGGGTGTGCCGTTTTTGGGCGAAATCCCGCTGGTGCTGGCGATCCGCGAGACCTCCGACGCCGGGCGTCCCATCGTCGCAACCGCACCGGACTCCGCGGAAGCCGCCGCCTTTCGCGCCGTCGCGAAAGAAGTCGCCGCCGGTGTTGCGCTGGCGCAACGCGCAGCGCCGCGAATTGTGCTGGAATAGGCTATGGCCGCAAGCAAGCCCCAGATTCGCAGTCTCTTCGCGACGCCGGTCGCCATCCATTTCCTGCCGGTGGCGCAGGACGTGAACGCGACGCTGCGTCCTGTGATCGTCGAGCGCGCCGGCACCGGCACGCGCGGCCAGGGCTGGCGCTCCGAAGGCGATTGCGCGGCCTGGACGGGCGAATCGCTGCAGACCCTGTTCCGCGTCGCGCGCGATCTCGCCGACAGCCTGACCTCGACGCGCACCGGCGGGCGCGTGACCCTGCCCTGGAAGATCGAAGCCATCGCCTGCCTGCGGCAGAAGGGCGAGTACCGCGAATCCATCGCGCGGCCCGGCGCCTACTGGTCCGGCGTCTATTACGTCGACGACGGCTATGCCAAATCGGACGACGAGGCGTTGGGTGGCGAGTGCGAACTCGCCGATCCGCGCGGCCCGCTGCCCGCGATGGTGGCGCCGGGCCTCGCCTTCCGCGTGCCGGGCGGCCTCACGGCCGGTCAGATCGAGATCATCCGGCCGCAGAGCGGCATGATCGTGCTGCATCCGTCCTGGCTCGCGCGCGGCGAACGCCGCTATGACGGCGAGCACCAGCGCGTCGCGATCGAATTCGACATGAGCGTGCCCTAGAGCAATTCCAGGAAAAGTGCGAAGCGGTTTTCCACCGGGAATTGCGCCCAACCAATACCTTGGAGCGGATCACCGATTCCGTGAAACGGTGAGCCGCGCTAGAGTCGGTCGTTTCAAGTTGATGCGTATTGCGCCCGTGCCGGCAGGCGCGACGTCTCTCTACTCCACACCGGCCTTCATCACGAGATTTCGCGTCGCGCCGTTGGCGGTGGTCGTCCAGCTGTCGCCGACCTTGTGCGCCGTCACCGGCGTGCACAGCGGATTGGGCGTTCCGCTGGGCACGTCGCCGACGAAGGTCCGGCAGATATCGCCCTTGCCGTCCAGCGCCCACGTCCCCTTGTAGCTGCGGCTCATGCCCATCATCGAGCCGACGAGGTCGAAGCTGTGATCGGCGCGATAATGCGTATGCACCTCCGCCATTCCACCGGTCGAGATCACCGTGTTGCCGTAGTAACCCGCCATGATGTCGTCGGCGGCGAGCGCCGGCGCGGCGCACAGCGCGATGAGGGAAGCCGCCATCAAGGTCTTGCGCATATCTCTTGCCCTTCGATCGGTTCGATTCAGTTCACGCCCTGCACGATCTGGCCCTTGGCGCCGTCCGGCGCGGTCCAGCTGTCGCCGACCGCACGCGGCGTGAAGGTGTCGCAATCGGGATTGGTCACGCCGGGCGGCACCGGATCGAAGGTGCGGCAGAGCTTGCCGTCCGCCGTGATCTCCCACGTACCCTTGTAGTGATAGGAGTATGCCGGCGCGACGCCGCTGAAGGTGTGATCGGCACTGTAATAGGTGTGCGACTCGAGCCCTTTCGCGTCCACCACCAGGACGGTGTTGCCATAGAGCGTCGCCATCGGATCGGTCGCATCGTCGGCCAGCGACGGCGCCGCCGCCGCGATCGCGAAAACGGCACCCAGAAGAATCGCACGCATGATCTGTCTCCTCGATTTGCGAAAACCCTAGCCGAAATCCTCAGGCGTTATAAGCCAGCCCGAGGCCTGGTGAGCGCCACTCACATGCGGCGAGTTTTCCGGTCGACGACATCGTGATGTACGCCGTTCTCATATCCGCCCCGCCCCAGCAGATATTGGTGCAGATGAGGTCGGGGAACGCGGTGTGCTCGAACCTTGCCGGCGCTGTGCCCGGCCAGAAGGTCGAGATGCCGCCCGCCAGGATGGTCGCGACGCAGACCCCGCCATCGGCCTGCACGCCCAGCGAATCGAAATAGGCGAGCCCCGGATAGGCGCCGACGAAATTGGCCGGCGTGAACCCGGCAGGGATCGCCGCGACGCCCGGCGCCGTCAGAGGCAATTCCCATAAGCGGCCCGGCATGGTCTCGGCATAGTAGACGTGCATCCCGTCCGGCGAGAGCCCGACGCCGTTGGGCGAGGTCAATTCGCGCAGCACGCGCGTGATCTTCGAGCCGTCGGCTTTCGCATAATAGAGCGCGCCATGCAGCCGGCGCTCGGCATTGTTGCTCGCATGGTCGGTGAACCAGAAGCCACCCGCCGTGTCGAAGACGAGATCGTTCGGCGCCAACAGCTTTTGCCCGTCGCATGCGCTGTACAGCACCTCCACCTTGCCGGTGGATATGTCGATGCGCTCGATGCGGCCGCCCGTGTGGCCGGCCGGCGTGTGGCCCGGGATCATCAGGCCGTTGACGTCGTTCATCTCGAAATTGCCGCCATTGTTGCAGCAATACAGATGCCCGTCCGGCCCGATCGCGAGGCCGTTCGGGCCGCCGCCCGGGGTCGCGATGATCTGGGTCGTGCCGTCCGGTTTCACCCGCGTGATGCGGCCGGCGGGGATCTCGACCAGGACGACCGAGCCGTCCGCCATCGCGACCGGCCCTTCGGGGAATTTGAGCCCCGACGCGATTTCCCTGAATTCCATGTCCAGCTCCCCGGGATGTTTTTCTATGGCGCGAAGCTAGCGTGACCTCGCACCGTCCCTCAAGGCGAGCGCCGAACCAGCGCCACGTAAGAATAGCGCAGACCATCCGCCGTGGTGTGCGCCTCGCGCGCGGTTTCCCGCCAGATGCTCGCGTCGAAGGGCGGCAGCCGCGTTTCGCCTTCCGCAGCGACATGCACTTCGGTGAGCTCGATCCGGTCCGCATAGGGCAGCGCCGCGCGATAGATCTCGGCCCCGCCCACGACGGCGATCTCCGCCGGTGCCTCGGCACGCGCGCGCACCAGCGCGTCGTCCAGCGAATGCACGACGACCGCGCCTCCGGCCGCATAGGCCGTGTCGCGCGTGATCACGATGTTGGTGCGTCCCGGCAGCGGCCGCTTCGGGAAGCTCTCCCAGGTCTTGCGGCCCATCACGATCGGCTTGCCCATGGTGAGCGCCTTGAAGCGCTTCAGATCTTCCGGAATGCGCCAGGGGATGCCGCCATCCGCGCCGATCACGCCATTGTCGGCCATCGCGAGCACGAGAACGATCGGGGCCGTCATCCGCCGCCCAGCCGTTTCAGCGCGTCGCCTTCCAGCCGATAGCCCAGCCAGCCGGCATGCGGCCGCGCCCCGAGGCTGTCATAGAATTCGATCGACGGCCGGTTCCAGTCCAGCACCGCCCAGTCGATCCGCGCCGCATCCGCCGCCGCCGCCGTTTTCGCCAGATGCGCGAGCAGCGCCTTGCCGTGGCCGCGGCCGCGAAAGGCCGGCCGCACGAACAAATCCTCGAGATAGATCGCCCGCTTCGCCGCGAAGCTCGTATAGGTCCAGTACCAGGTCATCCCGCCCACGGCCGCGCCGTCTTCGAAGGCGAGATCGCATTGGCAGAGCGGCTGCGCACCAAGAAAATCGCGACGGACGGCTTCCGCCGTGATATGAAAGAGGGGTAGCAGCGTCTCGTATTCCGCCAGCTCCCGCAGCAGCGCGACAACCAATTCCGCATCGCCGTCCTGCGCCCGCCTGATCGAAAGCTCCGTCATGGCCCCTCCTTTCGCGCCGCAGCATAAGAGTGACCGGCGCCACGGTAAACGCGCCGGGAACCCGAAGACGCGGCGCGGGTTAACATGTTCGAAGAAGGAACCCTCTCCATGAAATCTACCTTGTTTGGCGCCACGGCGCTTGTCCTGCTGATGTCGGGTCCGGCGTTGGCCGCCGATCACGATCACGACCGCGGCGACCGCCATGGCGGCGGCGCGGCCCCCGCCGCGGCTCAACCGCATGGCGGCGCGGCGGGCGGCCATCACGGCGGCGGCGCCCCAGGGGGCGGCGGCGCGCCGGGCGGCGCTCACCACGGCGGAGCGCCGGCAGCCCGCACCAACGCCTCGCCGTTGACCGGGGGCGCGATGATGGGGGCACCCCATCGCGGGCGCGGCGACAACAATGCCGGGCGCGGTGACGACAAAGGGCGTGGCGACAACAATGCCGGCGGTCTCTTCGATCGCCGCGGCAATAAAGGGCATGGGGGTGCGGCGCATAACGGCGCGCACAACCGCAATCCGGCTTTCAACGCACTGCGCCGCGTGCTCAACGCGCCGCAGCATTACCATCACGGCAGCTACCGTCGCCCGAGCGGCTGGTATGCGCATCGCTGGACCTATGGCGAGGTCCTGCCGGCCCTGTTCTTCGCGCAGAATTACTGGATCGACGACTATGAGGATTTCGACCTTCCCGATCCGCCGCCGGGCACGACCTGGGTGCGTTACGGCAACGACGCCTTGCTGATAGATGAAGACAGCGGCGAGGTGATCCAGGTCCAATACGGATTGTTCTACTGATCCGACATTCCGGGTCCTCCCCCGCGGCGCGGGGGAGGATTCACACCGCGATCTCGGCCTTGATGGTCGGATGCGCGCGATAGTTCTCCAGCGTGAAATCCTCATACTTGAAGCCGAAGATGTCCGTCACGTCCGGGTTGAGCCGCATCGTGGGCAACGGATAGGGCTTGCGCGTGAGCTGCTCGCGCGCCTGGTCGAGATGGTTGAGATAGAGATGCGCGTCGCCCAGCGTGTGGATGAGCTCGCCGGGCTCGAGCCCCGCCACCTGCGCCAGCATCAGCGTCAGCAGCGCATAGCTCGCGATGTTGAACGGCACACCCAGGAAGATGTCCGCCGAGCGCTGATAAAGCTGACAAGACAACCGTCCGTTCGCGACATAGAACTGGAACAGGCAGTGGCAGGGCGGCAGCGCCATCTTCGGCACGTCGGCCGGATTCCACGCCGTCACGATCAGCCGCCGCGACTCGGGATTGGCCTTCAAGTCGCGCACGAGGTTTGCGATCTGGTCGATGGTCCCGTCCGGCGACGGCCAGGAGCGCCATTGATGCCCATAGACCGGCCCCAGCTCGCCCTGCGCGTCGGCCCATTCGTCCCAGATCGTCACGCCGCGCTCCTGCAGCCAGCGCACATTGGTGTCGCCGCGCAGGAACCAGAGCAGCTCCAGAACGATCGCCTTGGTGAAGAGCTTCTTGGTCGTCATCAGCGGGAAGCCGTCGGCAAGATCGTAGCGCGCCTGATGCCCGAACACCGACAGCGTGCCGGTCCCGGTGCGGTCGCGCCGCTCCACGCCGGTCTTGAGGACCAATTCCATCAGATCGTGGTACTGCCGCATGCCGTGCAACTCTCGACTCGGCGCCCATTCTAGCGCGGGCGCCGCACGGCATGCATCCTCAATCCGCCGTCAGGAAGATCGTCCGCTCCGCGACCCGGCGCTTGTGCAGGCCGTCGATGACCACTTTCTTGCCGTTCACCGTTCCCTTGTCCCACATCAGGAAGGCGTCGGCGGCGCCCGCGGGATCGCCGGCGTTGAACTTGCGCAGCACCGTCGAACTCTGAAACGCGCCGGTTCCGATATTGTAGGCCAGCGAGAGCATCGCCGCCGCCTGGTGCAGCGTCGCCGGCTTTTGCAGCAGCGGCCCCAGAGCCGCGGCTTTCAGCTGCATCTGATAGGACAGATATTCGCCGGCCTGCGCCTGCGTGACGGCGGGATCGCTCATCGTCACCGCCTTGCCGTCGGGATACTGGATCGTGCCGTAACCGATGGTCGCCACGCCGACCGAGTCGCGGTAGGGCGCGGCGCGAAAGCCCTCGAATTGCTCGATCAGGGGCGCGGCCAGCGCGAAGACGGATGCCTCATCGGGCCAATTGGACATGCGGTCGCCTTTCACCGGGACATTCGACGAAAACGCGACGCGTCGAGGAATCATAGGTTAGCGGATCGTGCGGAACCCGCCAACGCCGCCCTTTCTCGGCCCTTCAATTCTTAACCCGCAGGGCCTATATTGGATGTGCCGGCTTGTCCGGCTATGGCGATAAACGGCTTCGTAATAAGCGGCCCGGACCCGGGGGCGGTACCCGGCGCCTCCACCACAAGCCCACTTTTCACAGTGGTCTTCTGCTGGGGGCGAAACAGGATCGACGGACGTGTAAAGGCTGTCCTTTTGCTCGGTATTGTATCCGCCGTTATCGGGCTATTCGTACAGGTGCCAACGATAATGAAATGGCCCTCGCTGCCTAACTTCGGTTAGCCAAGCGCGGTTGGGGACGCACCGGGCAACAGAAGCGTCCCACTTCTTCCCTGAACCGTCGGGGCATGCGCCGGCCTAAGAGAGGCCCAATTCCTTCAAGATCGCCGCGCGATGTTCGTCCAGCTCCGGCGCGTGCGCGCGCGTCTTCGGATCGGGATGCGCGCTCAGCTTCACCGGATTGCCCTGCATGCGGATGGGGCCGAGGTCCGGATCCAAGGTTTCGATGATCATGTTGCGATGGCGGACCTGCGGATCGTCCATCACCTGCGCGACATTGTTGAGCGGGCCGCAAGGCACGGCGGCTTCGTCCAGCGCCTCCAGCCAGTCCTGGCTGCTGCGCGCCGACAGCGCGGTCTCGATCTCGGCGGCGAGCGCGTCCACATGGACCACGCGTGTCGGATTGCTGGTGAAGCGCGCGTCGGCGATCAGGTCCTCGCGTCCGATCACGCGCGCGACCCGGGCGAAGAGATCGTCGTTGCCCGCCGCGATGGCGATATGGCCGTCCTTCGTGGCGAAGGCGGCGAAGGGCGCGATGGAGGGATGCCGGCTGCCCAGCCGGCCGGGCACGTCGCCGGTCGCGACATAGCGAGAGATCGCGTTCTCCAGCAGCGCGACCTGGCTGTCGAGCATCGAGATGTCGACCTTCTGGCCCCTGCCGGTGTTCTGGCGGTCGTAGAGCGCGGTGATCATGCCGATGACCGCGAAGAGGCCCGCCGAGAGGTCGCCCGTGGAGGTGCCGACACGGGTCGGCGGCGAGTCGGGATGACCGGTCAGGCTCATCACGCCGCCCATCGCCTGCACCACCATGTCGTAGGCGGGGCGCTTGGCGTAAGGCCCGGTATGGCCGAAACCGGAGACGCCGCAATAGATCAGGCGCGGGTACTTGTCCTTGATCTGCTCGTAGCCATAGCCGAGCTTCTCCATCGTCCCGCCGCGATAGTTCTCGATCAGCACATCGGCGCGGGCGAGCAGGGCTTCGAATATCTTGCGGTCGCCGTCGGCTTTCAGGTCGAGGGCGATGGATTCCTTGGCGCGGTTGACGCTCATGAAATAGCCCGACTTCACCGTGCCGGATGGCGTCTTCACAAAGGGCCCGATATGGCGGCTGTCGTCGCCGGTGCGCGGCGGCTCGACCTTGATCACGCGGGCACCGAGCTCGTTGAGCATCAGCGCGGCATAGGGCCCGGCCAGCACGCGGGTGAGATCGATGACGAGGAGGCCGGAGAGGGGGCCGGGTGCTGCAGTATTCAACGCAAAACTCCGCTGTCATCCCCGGCCGAACACCGCGAAGCGGTGTGAGGGGAAGGGGACCCAGGTCGGAAACACCTTCACGGTGGCGCTACCTGGGTCCCCTTCCCCTCGCGATGCTATCGCATCGCTCGGCCGGGGATGACAACTTAGTTTTGATCGTCCCCGTCCAGCTTGTGCGCATCCACGGTGCGCGCGTCCTTTTCCGTCCGCGCCTTGGCCAGCGCCCGCACCGGCTTAGCGATCCCGTGCTTGGCGCGGTTGGCGTCGGCCTCCGCCGCCCGGGCGTCGCGCCCCTTGGCCTTGCGGGCGCGGCGGAGGTTGACGATCTGCGCCATCCTAGCCGTTGTCCTTGGCCTGGGCGCGCGCATAGGCCGGACGGGCCGTGATCCGCGCGACATAGTCGTCATAGTGCTTGCGAGCCGGGAACAACGTTCCCTTGAAGAACGCGATGGTCGAGCCGTAGAGGACGTCGACGGCGGAGAACTCGTCGCCCAGCAGATAGGGCGTGCTCTCGAGCTGCCGGGAGATTACGGCCTCGATATCCTCGAGCTTGCCGAAGCTGGTCGGCTTTTCCTTGTCCCAGCCGGAGAAGCGCGCGGTCGCCGCGGGCTCGAGCGCACCGGTGTAGAAGAACAGCCAGCGGACATATTCGGCACGGTTGTTCGAACCGGGGAGTGGGCCGAGCGCACGCTTCTGGTGGCTGTCGGTCAGATAAAGGCAGATGCCGGCGGATTCGGTGACGATCTCGTCGAACACCTTGATCGCCGGGACCTTCTTGAGCGGATTGATCGCGGCATAGGAATCCGGCGCGGGCTCGCCCGTGCCGTCGCCGCGCAAGATCGGGACGAGCTCGATCCTGTAATCGCAGCCCAGCTCCTCCAGCAGCCAGATGATGCGCGAGGAGCGCGAGCGCGGCGCGTGATACAGCGTGATCATGTCGACAAACCCTTCCGGTGGCCCGGATTTGCGTATTGCGCTTTTACGACATGGGCGTGACAGCCGCTAGGCCGACTTCGCCGCGGCCCGGGCGTAGGCCGGCCGGCCGACCACCCGCTGGACATAGGCCTCCAGCAGCGGGGTTTTCGGCAGCAGCGGTCCGCCCAGGAACATCTGGAAGGTCGTGCCGATCAGCACGTCGGCGGCCGAGAATTTTTCGCCCAGGATGTAGGGGCCCTGCTCCAGCGTCCGCGTCGCGAAGGCCATGACCTCCTCGACCGGCGCCCAGCCGGCCGAGACCCGGGGCGCCTCGGCCTTCATGAACGCCATCATCCAGGACGGCTCCATGACGCCGCAATAATAGGCGAGCCAGGTGAGATAGGCCCCCCGCTTGGCGTCGCCGACCAGCGGGCCGATGCCGTTTTTCGGAAATTTGTCAGTCAGGTAAAGCGCGATGGCCGAGGACTCGAACACGACGGTCTCGCCGTCGCGGATCGCCGGGACCTTGCCGTGCGGGTGCGGGTTTCCAGCGCCGTTCGGCTTGAGCTCATAGGGTGCCTCCAACTCCTCAAGCAGGAAGATGAAGCGTTCCGAGCGGGTCTTGGGCTGATGGTAAAGCGTGATCACGGGATGCGTCCTTGCCGGGTCCGGAAAGACCCTACTGCCAGCCTGTTGCCAGCATCGTGTCAGCAGGACTCTAGTCGCCGGCCTTGGCCGCCGCCAGCGCGTGCAGGCGCAACGCGCTCGCCAGCGGCCGTTCGCCGCGCGCCGCATCGATGCGGGCGACCAGGGCGGCGAGGCTCGTGCCGGCAGCCTCGCGCTCCAGCACGGCCCAGAACTCCGGCTCCAGCGCGACCGAGGTGCGGTGGCCGGAGAGCGAGAAGGAGCGCTTGCGCAGGCTCATCGCGGCAGCCGGAAGGTCAGCTCGGCGAGGCTGCGGGCGATGCTCCGCGCCTGGCGCTGCGGCCGCATGGTCAGGCGCGGCGGCTTCAGGTCTCGTACCGCGCCGGCGACCGCGACGACGTTGCGGTTCACATAGCCGTCGGCGTCGTGGAGGCGGACGTCGCGCCATGCCGCCTGCATCAGCCGTGCGATGCGATCGGGCGCACGGTCATGGTCGTCTGCCGCCATCAGATTGGCGAGGAAGATCGCGCCGCGCGGGCGCATCCGCGACTTGGCGAGCCTGAAGAACGAGGCTCGGCGGAATTGCGCCGGGATCGTTCCGGCGGAATAGGCGTCGAGCACGATGGCGTCGTAGCGCGCAGGCGTATCGCGCAGGAAGGCGGCGCCGTCGCCGACATGGCATTCGATCGCGGCGGGCAGGTGGAAATAGGTGCGGGCGATCTCAAACGACGCCGCATCGATGTCGACCATGGTCACCCGGACGCGGGCGCGGTGCAGCATGGTGGCGAGCGTGCCCCCGCCGCAGCCGATCAGCAACACGCGCCGCGCCCCGGCCTGACGGATCATCCCGTACATGGCATGGATGTAGTCGGCGAGGCTGACGCCGCGGCCGTCGGCGACGGAATGGTTGTCGCCCGCCTGCCAGAACGAGACGCCGCCGCTGGCATTGTCCTGCTCGATGACGGTGAGATGCCTGGCGGACAATGGGAAGACTCTCTTTCACCTCCCCCAATGGGGGAGGTCGAAAATCGCGAAGCGATTTTCGGGTGGGGGCGCTCCATCCGGATAGAATCCCCCCACCCGAAAGTCACCTCGCTTCGCTTGTGACTTTCGACCTCCCCTCCGGGGAGGTGGATTCGTCACTTCGGCCCGATCATGTCTTCCGGCCGTACGATCGCGTCGAACTCCTCCGCCGTGACGAGACCGGTCTTCAGGGCCTCTTCCTTCAGCGTGGTGCCGTTCTTGTGCGCGGTCTTGGCGATCTTCGCCGCCGCGTCATAACCGATCTTGGGCGCCAGCGCCGTCACCAGCATCAGCGAGCGCTCGAGCCCGGCCTTGATGTTGTCGCGGCGCGGCTCGATGCCGACGATGCAATGCTCCGTGAAGCTCACCGCCGCGTCGGCCATCAGCCGCACGCTCTGCAGGAAGCTGTAGGCCATCACCGGGTTGTAGACGTTGAGCTCGAAATGGCCCTGGCTGCCCGCGACGGTGATGGTCGCGTTGTTGCCGAAGATGCGGGTGCAGACCTGGGTGACCGCCTCGCACTGCGTCGGGTTCACCTTGCCGGGCATGATGGAGGAGCCGGGCTCGTTCTCCGGCAGCGACAGTTCTCCCAGGCCCGAGCGCGGACCGCTGCCCAGCAGGCGGATGTCGTTGGCGATCTTGAACAGCGAGGCCGCGACGGTGTTGATCGCGCCATGGGCGAAGACCATCGCGTCATGCGCCGCCAGCGCCTCGAACTTGTTGGGCGCGGTGGTGAAGGCCATGCCGGTGATGTGCGCGATCCGTTCGGCGACCAGCCTGTCGAATCCGATGGGCGCATTGAGGCCGGTGCCCACCGCCGTGCCGCCCTGGGCGAGCTGCATCAGGGCCGGCATCGTCTGCTCGATGCGGCCGATGCCGCTCTGGATCTGCTGGGTGTAGCCGGAGAATTCCTGGCCGAGGGTGAGCGGCGTCGCATCCTGGGTGTGGGTGCGGCCGATCTTGATGATGTCCTTCCAGGCTTCCGCCTTGGCGTGCAGCGCATCGCGCAGGGTGCGCAGCGCGGGGATCAGATGGTGGTGGATCTCCTCCGCGCAGGCGATATGCATGGCCGTCGGATAGGTGTCGTTCGACGACTGGCTCATGTTCACATGGTCGTTGGGATGGACCGGCTTCTTGGAGCCCAGCACCCCGCCCAGCATCTCGATGGCGCGGTTCGAGATCACCTCATTGGCGTTCATGTTCGACTGCGTACCCGAGCCGGTCTGCCAGACCGAGAGCGGGAAATGCGCGTCGAGCTGGCCGTCGATCACCTCCTGCGCCGCCTTGACGATGGTCTCGCCGACCGTCTTGTCCAGATGGCCCAGCGCCATGTTGGTCTCGGCCGCGGCGCGCTTGACGATACCGAGGGCGCGCACGATCGACGCCGGCTGTTTCTCCCAGCCGATCTTGAAATTGTGCAGCGAGCGCTCGGCCTGGGCGCCCCAGTATTTCGTGGCATCGACCTCGATGGGGCCGAAGGTGTCGGTTTCGGTGCGGGTGGTCTTGGTCATGGCGGCAATCCGGTATCGATCAGCTGTTCCAGGGATCGATAAGTGGCACGCCGGAATGAGCGAATCCAGCGTCGCGGGTGGCGATGGCGGCGTTGTGCGCCTTGGCGACGGCGATGATCTGAGCATCCAAGCGGGAATAGCTAAGGCCCTCGCGCCGCATGGCAATCGCGAAGGGGGTAAAGGCTTTGGCGGCATCGCTATCGAACGGAAGAATTCGGCCCGCAAAGCGAACGGCAAAAATGCGCTCGACCGCACTTTCAAGTGCCAGCCTCCGGCGACCAACTCCGAATTTTTCCACGCCGAAGCGCATTTCGGCTTCGCTTATCGCAGTGGTGTAGAGATGATTGGCAGGCGTGAACCGAAGCCAGCGCACGACGGGCATCGCGGGTTCCGGCCTGATCATTTCAGAGAGAACATTGGTGTCGACGATGATCATTCGTCGCCGTCAGCCATATCCCAGTCGCGGAAATCGGGTAATGGGCGATAATGGTCCCTCTCGAGAGGCTCGAAGTCGTCAAATCCTCCACCGAATTCGGCAATGTCAGCGAGGATCGCGTCCGCGAGATTTCCATACGGCGCCACATGCGCCAGCGTGTCGTCGCGATAAGGGCGGGCTTCGTCGGCGGCGCCGGGGCGCGACGGCATAGTGGGCTGCCTGGTCGGAGGAATTGTCCTTTTTGCCATGGTGCATTTTATGCGGCGCACGAGCGGGAGGCCATAGTGTGATCAACTTATAGTTGAATCTCTATTCAAGCGAATCTGGGACGTTACGCGAACCCTCACTTCTTCCGGAAGGAATCGAGGCTCACCACTTCGCCGGGCGCGGGGGCGGGCTTTTCCGACGTTTCGGCCTCGGCCGGCAGCCTGGGCGTGAGCTCCGTCGTCTTCTCGCGGTTCTGCTCCGCCGCCGGCTGCGGCAGGGGCGTGGGACCGCTCGCCTTGGCATCGCCCTCCGAGCCGCGGAACTGCAGACCGAACTGAACCCCGGGATCGAAGAAGGCGGTGAGCGCCGGAAACGGGATGACCAGCGTCGCCGGCAGCTTCTTGAAGGTCAGCGTGACCTCGAACAACTCCTCGGTGATCTTCAGGCCCCAGAACTGATGCTGGAGGATGATGGTCATCTCGTCGGGATATTGCTCGCGCAGGAAATCGGGAATGTCGACGCCGGGGAATTTCGTCTTGAAGGTCAGGTAGAAATGGTGCGAGCCGATCAATCCCTGCTTCTCGATCCGGCGCAACGCGTCGCGCACGACGCCGCGCAACGCCGCGTCCGTCAATGCCTGATAGCCGATGAAGTCCTTTGCCATGCACGGTCCGCTGCCTGAAGCGGCGAGACTAAGCGCCCGCCACTCGGAGTCAATCGGGCCGCAAAGATGTCAGAACGGCGCGGCGGTGCTAGTGTCGTTCCATGAGCGACGCCCTGATGAAACCGGTCGAATCGATGCGCCTGCGCCCCGCGGCGCCGGTGCCGCTGGACCGTGCGATCGGCCGCATCCAGGCGGTGCGCGAGATCGGGCGCAACGCGGTCGCGGCCTGGGGCGAACGCGCCTATCGCGAACTTTACGTCTATGACCGCAACTGGATGCAGGATTTCCTGCTGGTCAACGATCCCGAAGGCGTGCGCCACGTCCTGCTCGACAACGTGCAGAATTATGTGAAGAGCCGTCAGGTGCAGCGCACGACCGGTCCGGCGCTCGGCAACGGCCTGTTCAATGCCGACGGCGAAAGCTGGAAATTCCAGCGCCGCACCACGGCGCCGACCTTCTCGATGCGCCATATCGCCGATTTCGCCGCGCCCATGGCGCGCGTGACGGAAGACGCATTGGCGCGCTGGGACGACCTTGCGCCGGGCACGGTGATCGATGCGGCGGACGAGATGATGCGCGTCACCTACGCGATCATCACCCATACGATGTTCTCCGACGACGTGAAGATCGACTATCCCGCGCTGGCGCGGCATTTCGTGACCTATCTGGACACGCTGGGGCGGATCGACCTGCTGACCACGCTGGGCGTGCCGCATTGGGCGCCGACGCCCAAGCGGCTGCGGGCGCGGGTGGCGGTCAATTTCTTCCGCAAGGAGATCGGGGCGCTGATCGCCCGGCGCAAGGCGCTGGTCGCGCGCGCCCCGGTGGCGGCGCCAAAGGATTTCCTCACCTTGCTGCTGACCACGCGCGATCCGGAGGGGGGCGCGCTGTTCGGCGAGGACGAGGTCTATGACAACGTCATGACGTTCATCTTCGCAGGGCATGAGACGACGGCGAACGCGACGGCCTGGACGCTCTACCTGCTGTCGCAATTCCCCGAGATCGATGCGCGGGTCGCGGCGGAGGTGCGCGCCGCGGACGGCGACACGTCGCGTCTCGTCTATACGCGCCAGGTGCTGGAGGAGTCGCTGCGGCTCTATCCGCCCGCGCCCTTCGTGAGCCGCGATTCCATCGGACCGGACCGGATCGGTGGGATCGACATCCGCGCCAAGACCTCGGTGCTGATCTCGCCCTGGCTGATCCAGCGGCACCGCAAGCTGTGGGACGCGCCGGATTACTTCGATCCCGACCGCTTCGCGCCCGGGCGGCGCGAGAAGATCCACCGCTTCGCCTATATCCCGTTCGGCGCCGGGCCGCGCATCTGCATCGGCATGGGCTTTGCGATGCAGGAGGCGCTGATCGTGCTGAGCGCGATCGTCAAGCGCTATCGGCTGACGCTGGTCGAGGGGCACCCGGTGGTGCCGCTGGCGCGCCTTACCTTGCGGCCGCAGTTCGGATTGAAGATGACAATCGCGCGGCGCTAAGCCGCGCGATTGTCATCCCCGGCCGAGCGAAGCGAGGGGAAGGGGATACAGGCGGATAGACCGACTCCGGTCTGACCGCCTGGGTCCCCTTCCCTCGCCGCGCTACGCACGGCTCGCCGGGGATGACAATCCAATCACACCAGCTCCGCCAAAATCTCCGGCGTGTACGGCTTGAGCTCGTTCAGCTTGCCCGCCTTGACCTTGTTGGCCCAGTCCGGGTTGGCGATCAGGGCGCGGCCGACCGCGATCAGGTCGAAATCGCCGCGCTCCATCATCTCGATCAGCCGATCGATCCCGCTGACCTCGGCGCCGGCCTGGCGGAAAGCGGTGATGAAATCCATGTTCAGGCTCACCGAGCCGACCGAGATCGTCGGCAATCCGCTCAGCTTCTTGGTCCATCCGGCGAGATTCAAATCCGAGCCGTCGAACTCCGGTTCCCAGAAGCGGCGGGTCGAGCAGTGGAAGATATCGACGCCGGCGTCGATCATCGGCTTCAGGAAGGCTTCGAGCTCGGCGGGCGTGTGGGCGAGGCGGGCGGCGAAGTCCTGCTGCTTCCATTGCGAGAAGCGTAGCAGGATCGGGAAGTCGGGACCGGTCTCGCGGCGCACCGCGCGCGCGATGTCGGCCGCGAAGGTGGCGCGCTGCGGCAGCTCGCCGCCATATTTGTCGTCCCGCTGGTTGGTGCCCTCCCAGAAATACTGGTCGATCAGGTAGCCATGCGCGCCGTGCAGCTCGACGCCGTCGAAGCCGAGCTCCTTGGCATAGCGCGCCGAGCTGGCAAAGCCGGCGATGACGTCGGCGATGTCGCCGTCGCTCATCGGCTCGGCGACCTTCTTGTCCTTCCGCGCGAGGCCCGAGGGGCTCATGCTGGGCGCTTCGGGATGCGGTCCGGTGCCGGGATGGCGCACCACGCCCTGATGCCAGAGTTGCGGCATGATGTGGCCGCCTTCGGCCTTCACCGCCTCCACCACCCTGGCCCAGCCGGCGAGCGACTCCTTGCCGTAGAAGTGCGGGATGTTCACGTCGTTGGTGGCGCCCTTATGCTCGGGCGCGGTGCCTTCGGTCAGGATCAGGCCGGTGCCGCCGGCGGCGCGGGCGCGGTAATAAGCGACGACCTGGTCGTTCGGGATCTGCTCGGGCGACTTGGAGCGCGTCATCGGCGCCATGACCACGCGATTGGGCAGGGACAGCGATTTGAGGCTGAACGGCTTGAAGAGGACGTCGGTGGCGGGCATCGGGATTCCTTGTCGATAGCGGGTAGCGGGAGTCAGCACGGCAAGTACGGTGGTGACAAGGTCGCGTGATCACCTCCCCGCAAGGGGGGAGGTAACTGGAACGCCGCCACGCCATGGTGCCGCGCGGGGGGAATTAAGCCTTGAGCGGAGCGGGAGGGGGGAGTACCTCCGGTGGGTCATGAGTGCCTCCTCCCCTCAAGATCCCCAAGGCAACGACGGCAGCGAAGGCGCGAATCCAGACGGCGGTGCGGCGGCGCTGCCGTCCTCCGTGCCGCTGATGCCGGATGAGCCGGAAACCATCCTGGGAACCCCGCCGGAGGAGCCTCCGTCCGAGGCCGAAGCCGTCCAGGAAATCGCCGATATCGCCGGCCCACGGCGCTCGGGCCTGGCCTCCGTCTTCCGCCACCGCAATTACCGGCTGTTCTTCACCGGCCAGATCGTCTCGCTGATGGGCTCGTGGATGCAGAACACCGCGCAGCCCTGGCTGGTCTACGACCTGACGCATTCCAAGGTCCTCCTGGGCGTGGTGTCGTTCTGCTCGACCGTGCCCGTGTTCCTCATCACGCCGTTCGGGGGCATGGTCGCCGACCGCGTCGACCGGCGGAAGTTCCTGCTGGCGACGCAGACCGCGGCGATGCTGCAGGCCACGGTGCTGGCGGTGCTGACGCTGCTGCATCTGGTGCAGGTGTGGGAGATCATCTGCCTGGCCCTGACCATGGGGACGATCAACGCCTTCGACATCCCGACGCGGCAATCCATGACGCTGGACATGGTGGGGCGCGAGGATCTCAGGCATGCCATCTCGCTCAACTCGATGATGTTCAACGGAGCGCGGATCGTCGGACCGACGCTGGCGGGGCTGCTGATCTTCGCGGTGGGCGAAGGCATCTGCTTCGCGCTCAACGCGGTGTCGTTCGGCGCTGTGCTGCTGAGCCTTTTGATGATGCGGCTGGCGGCGCGGCCGCCGCGCATCGACCGCAACGCGCTGTACGAGATCCTCGAGGGTTATCGCTACTCCTTTGCCACGCCGCAGATCCGGCTGTCGCTGGTCCTGGTGGCGGCGTCGTCGCTGTTCGGCGCGGCCTATATCACCATGATGCCGGCGATCACGCGCGACCTGTTGCACGGCACCTCGAAGGAGCAAGGGCTCCTGATGTCGGCGGCGGGCGCCGGCGCGCTGATCGGGGCCTATTTCCTGTCGCGGATCACCGAGAAGCAGCTCGTCTACATGCCGGTGCTGTCGGCGGGGATCTTCGGCGTCAGCATCATCGCCTTCGTGCATTCGCATGTGCTGCTGCTCTCGATGGCGCTGCTGCTGCCGGTGTCGGCGTTCCTGATGCTGCTGGGCGGCACGACCAACACCATCATCCAGACCGTGGCGGCGGAGAATTTCCGCGGCCGGGTGATCTCCCACTACACGCAGAGCTTCATGGGCATGCTGCCCTGGGGGGCGCTGATGCTGGGCACGCTGGCCCAGCATGTCGGCGTGACCGATGCGATCAGCTTCGGCGGGCTTGCCGTGCTGGCCTGCGCGGTACTCGCCTTCTTCTGGCGCCGCGCCACCGGATTCACGCTGGCGCCCGCCGAATGAGCGACATCTACGCCGGCCTGTCGAGCGAAGCGGAACGCGAAGCGGCCTATGAGGGCTTCGTGTGGAAGAACCTTCGGCGCAACTATGCCGGCCATTTCGTGCACGGCATGCTGGGGATGACGGGCTTCCGCCTGGTGAACGCGCCGACCTTCATCCCGGCCTATCTGCACCAGATCTCGGGCTCGGACTTCTTCGTCAGCCTCGGCGCCAGCCTGCAGCAGCTCGGCGGCGTGATCTCGCCCATCGCGGGCGCGGCGCAGATCGAGCATCGCAAGAAGATCATGCCGGTCTCGATGTTCCTCGGCACCATGATGCGGGTGCAGATCCTGGGCATCGCGCTGGCGGGCTGGTTCCTGGGCGGCACGCCGCTGCTAGTGAGCGTGCTGCTGTTCCTCTTCCTGCTCGGTCTGTTCTCGGGCCCGCAAAGCGTCGCGTTCCAGTTCCTGCTGGGGAAGATGATCCCGATCGCGCGGCGCGGGCAGCTGCAGGGCTGGCGCAACCTCACCGGCGGCATCGTCGCGGCCAGCCTGAGCTGGGCGGCCGGCAAATATCTCGTCGGCCACAACGTGCTCGGCAACGGCTATTCGACGACCTTCGCGCTGGCCTTCGTCCTGACGAGTCTCGGACTGACCGCGTTCCGCCTGCTGGTGCGCGAGCCGGAGCCGCCGACGGTGCGGGCGCGCAGCACGATCGGCGACCGGATGCGCGACCTCGTCCCGATGCTGCGGAGCAATCCCGGCTTCATGTATTTCATGATCGCGCGGACCTTCGCGATCGCCAGCCGCGTGGCGCAGCCTTTCTATATCATCTATGTCGGCAAGAAGATCGGCTTCTCCGGCGACGTGGTCGGCTCGCTGTCGCTCGCTTTCCTCGGCGCCGACACGGTGATGAGCGTGGGCTGGGGCTATCTCGCCGACCGCCACGGCTTCCGCTCCAACTTCATCATCGCGCTGGTGTTCTGGATCGCCGCCACGATCCTGCTGATGCGCGTGAGCTCGCCGCTCTGGCTGTTCATCGCCTTCTTCGGCCTGGGCGCCGGCAACAGCGGCTACCAGATGAGCGCGCAGAACATCGTCTTCGAGTTCGGCCATCGCGACGACATGGCGATGCGCCTGGCCTTCTCCAACACCGCCGAGAGCATCATGAGCGCCGCCGGGCCGCTGCTGGGCGGCCTGATCGCGGCGAGCTTCGGCTATTACGCGGTGTTCTGGGTCGCGGTGGCCTGCGAGGCGATCGCGCTGGTGCTGCTGGTGACGCTGGTCGAGGAACCGCGCAAGAAGCGGCTGCAGCTCGAGGCGGAGAAGGCGGCGGCGCTGGACGAGACCGCGACGACGAGTCTCGCGAGCCGCGAGGACGAGGAGGGGAATCTGTAAAAGGGCCGGCCGCGCGGACCGGGAACCCCACAAAGTTCCAGCCCGCGCCCGGAAACGATCGCGCCCGGCAATGCCATCGCGGGCGATGACATTCCGGCCTCCAGGTTCTACATTGGTTCCCATGCACCCTGAATCGTCTGCGTCCCCATGAGCGGCTATGGCAACCGCTACAACGATCCCTTGGACGACGCCTTCGGCGGCGAGGACGACTCGCCCGCCGGCGAACCCCAGACCGCGCCCATTCCGCGCGATCCGCCCTATTTCGCCGGCCTGAACGCGCAGCAGCGCGAGGCGGTCGAGGCGACCGATGGGCCCGTCCTGGTGCTGGCCGGCGCCGGCACCGGCAAGACCCGCGTGCTGACCACCCGGCTCGCCCACATCCTCGCCACCCGCAAGGCCTGGCCCGGCCAGATCCTCTCCGTCACCTTCACCAACAAGGCGGCGCGCGAGATGAAGGAGCGCATCGGCGCCCTGATCGGCGGCGTGGTCGAGGGGATGCAGTGGCTCGGCACCTTCCACTCCATCGGCGCCAGGATGCTGCGCCGCCATGCCGAACTGGCCGGCCTCAAGTCCAACTTCACCATCCTCGACGCCGACGACCAGCTACGCCTGATGCGCCAGCTGATCGATGCCGCCGGGATCGACGAGAAGCGCTGGCCGGCGCGCGCGCTGGCCTCGATGATCGACGACTGGAAGAACCGCGGCCTGCCCCCCGCCGACGTGCCGGCCGGCGAAGGCCATGGCTACGCCTTCGGCAAGGGCGTCGAGCTCTATGCCCAATACCAGCAGCGCCTGAAGGACCTGAACGCCGCCGATTTCGGCGACCTGCTGCTGCATGTGCTGAACATCCTCAAGGCGCATCCCGACATCCTCGCGGAGTATCGCGAGCGCTTCCGCTACATGCTGGTCGACGAATACCAGGACACCAATGTCGTCCAGTATCTCTGGCTCAAGCTGCTCGCCACCGCGTCCGGCAATGTCTGCTGCGTCGGCGACGACGACCAGTCGATCTATGGCTGGCGCGGCGCCGAGGTCGAGAACATCCTGCGCTTCGAGCGCGATTTCCCCGGCGCCAAGGTCATCCGGCTGGAGCGCAACTACCGCTCGACGCCTGCGATCCTCGGCGCCGCCTCCGGCCTGATCGCCGCCAACAAGGGCCGGCTCGGCAAGACGCTGTGGACCGAGGGCGATCCGGGCGAGAAGATCAAGATCCAGGGCGTGTGGGACGCCGAGGAGGAGGCCCGCAACATCGCGTCGGACGCCGAAGACCTGCACCGCCGCGACCAGCCCTTCGGCCAGATGGCGATCCTGGTGCGCGCCTCCTTCCAGATGCGCGAGTTCGAGGACCGCTTCATCGCGCTCGGCCTGCCCTATCGCGTGATCGGCGGCCCGCGCTTCTACGAGCGCGCCGAAATCCGCGACGCCATGGCTTATCTGCGGCTTATTGCTCAAGGAGATGACGACCTCGCCTTCGAGCGCATCGTCAACAAGCCCAAGCGCGGCATCGGCGACGCCTCGGTGCAGTCGCTGCACCAGTTCGCGCGGAGCCGCCAGCTCCCGCTGCTCACCGCCGCGCGCGAGATCGCGCAGACGGACGAGCTGCCGCCCAAGGCGCGCAAGGCGCTGACCGAGCTGGCGGCGAATTTCCACCGCTGGACCGAGACCTCGCGCCACATCCCGCACACCGAGCTCGCGGAGATGGTGCTGGACGAGAGCGGCTATACCGACATGCTGAAAGCCGACAAATCGGCCGAGGCGCCGGGGCGGCTGGAGAACCTGAAGGAATTCGTCCGCTCGATGGAGACCTTCGAGTCTCTCGCGGCGTTCCTCGAACATGTCTCGCTGGTGATGGAGATCGCGCAGGACGAGACCGGCGACCGCATCAACCTGATGACCCTGCATGCTGCCAAGGGCCTGGAGTTCAACACCGTCTTCCTGCCCGGCTGGGAGGAAGGCCTGTTCCCCAGCCAGCGCACCATGGATGAAAGCGGCCTTGCCGGTCTCGAGGAGGAGCGCCGCCTCGCCTATGTCGGCCTCACCCGCGCCCGCCAGCGCATCCGCGTGAGCTTCGCCGCCAACCGCCGCGTCCATGGCAGCTGGCAGAGCGCGCTGCCTTCGCGCTTCATCACCGAGCTGCCCGAAGAGCATGTCGAGACCATGGTCGATGAGGGCTTCTATGGCGGCAATGTCGGCTTCCGCGACAACATGAATGCCGGCGGCTTCGCCTCGACCTATGACTCGCCCGGCTGGAAGCGGGCCCAGGCCAACCGCGCCGGCGGCCAGCCCCGCGCCCGGCCGCCGCTGATCGAGGCGCAGGCCTACACGATCCAGACCAGCGATCCCGCCGCATCGGACTACAGTCGCGGCGACCGCGTCTTCCACCAGAAATTCGGCTATGGCCGCGTCAACGGGGTGGAAGGCAACAAGCTCACCGTCGATTTCGACAAGGCCGGCGAGAAGAAGGTGATCGACACCTTCGTCACCCGGGCCTGAGCCCAAGCACAGCAGCGCGCGCCGGCAAACTGACGAGATCGTTTGGCCAGGACCTCATCCTGAGCCTGTCGAAGGATGAGGAGCACCGTCTCCGTACCCGCTACGTGTTCGTGTAATTCGGCTTCCGCTTTTCCAGGAACGCCGTCATGCCCTCGCGCACGTCGTTGGTCTGCGCACACAGGATCTGGTTGCGGTCTTCCATGGCGATCGCGGCCTCCAGCCCGGGCGCGTCGATGCTCATGTTCAGGCACTCCTTGGTGAGGCGCAGCCCCAGCGGCGCCGTCGTCAGCATCTCTTCGAGATAGGATTCGGCGGCTTTCGCGAGATCGGCATCGGGCACGACCTCCGAAACCAGTCCCGTCCGCAGGGCGCGATCGGCATGGATGAAGCGGCCGGTCAGCATCAGCTCGGAGGCCACCGAGGTGCCGACCAGCCGCGGCAGGAAATAGGACACGCCGATGTCGCAGGCCGACAATCCGATGCGGATGAAGGCCGCGTTCATCCGCGCGCTCTGCCCCGCGATGCGGATGTCGGAGGCCAGCGCCAGCGCGAAGCCGCCGCCGCAGGCCGGGCCGTGCACCAGGGAAATGATCGGCTGGCCGCAGCGGCGCATGCGCAGCACGATCTCGCTGATCCGGCGCTGGCCCAGCAGGCCGGCATCCGGCCCGCCGAGATTGGCACCCTCGGCATTGCGGCGCTCGCCGGATTGCTTGAGGTCGAGCCCGGCACAGAAGGCGCGCCCCGCCCCGCGCAGCACCACGATCCGCACGCTGCGGTCGAAATAGAGCGCGCCGAAATAATCGAGCAGCTCATCGACCAGGACGGTGTTCAGCGCATTGAGCGCCTCGGGCCGGTTCAGCGTCACCCAATCGACCGCGCCGTTTTTCTCGATCAGCAGCGTTTCGTATGTCTGCGACATGGACGGTCTTTCCGGTGCGGCGGCGGGCAACACTACAGCGCCCTTTCACTCGCCATCACGCGGAAATTGGCCTTTCGCTGCGGCAACCTTGTTCGCCGCGGCTCCGCTCCGTTCAGTCGGCATCGCCGGGCGGCGGCGGCGGCACCGCCGGAACGGCCTGCCAGGGGTTCGCGCATGTCGCAACGTAAGGGTAGAAGCCGGCGGGATTGTCGCATCGGTACCAGTAGCCAGGAGCCGGTGGCGGCGGCCCATTGCCGACCCCCGCGCCCGGCGGCGGCACGGAATCATCGGGATAGTCGTCGTCATAATCGTAGGGCGCCGGGCCATAGCCATAGGTGTCGGCATAGGGATAGTCGTAATACAGCGCGCCCAGCCCAAGGCCGAAGCCGAGACCGTAACCAAAGCCGCCATAGCCATAGCCGTGCCCGCCATGGCCACCATGACCGCCGAAATGGCCGCCGCCGTGACCTCCACCGTGGCCGCCGAAATGGCCTCCGCCGGAATGTCCAAACGCGCCGCCGCCGGAATGGCCGCCGCCATTGTGACCGCCCGCCGCCTGCGCCGCTCCGGCAAGACCGGAAACGGCCAGGCCGACGGCAAGAAAGATCGCTGCACTCGTTTTCATCGTCATTGTGTGGCCTCTTTCGCCAACGGATAGCTCACTGGAGACCTATGCAGGCGCACGCTCTTATTCAATGCGCGTGCCGCGAAGCCGCGTCGGTTGCGACAGTCTGAGACACGAAAGTCTCGCCACATTAGTACGCGTTTCGCAGGCCTTTCCAGCAAGATTTGGTCGCCATCGGCCGCTTTCGCGAAATCCTCCGAGAGCGCTTTTGCCGGCGCCATGCCGGTGCTACGAACGATCCCGACACCCAACCTGTCGGCATGTTCCATGAAAACGATCGACCACTTCATCGCTGGCAAAATCGCCGAGGGCGTCTCGGGCCGCTTCGGCGATATCTACGATCCTTCGACCGGCGAGGTGCAGGCCAAGGTCGCGCTCGCCAGCCGGGCCGAACTGCGCGGCGCGGTCGAGCATGCCAGGACGGCGTTCCGCGAATGGTCGGCGATCAATCCGCAACGCCGCGCCCGCGTGATGTTCAACTTCAAGGCGCTGGTCGAGAAGAATATGGATGCGCTGGCGCACATGCTCTCCGCCGAGCATGGCAAGGTGGTCGCGGATTCGCGCGGCGACATCCAGCGCGGCCTGGAGGTGATCGAGTTCGCCTGCGGCATCCCGCATCTGATGAAGGGCGAATACACCGAGGGCGCCGGCCCGGGCATCGACATCTATTCCATGCGCCAGCCTTTGGGCGTCGTCGCCGGCATCACGCCGTTCAACTTCCCCGCGATGATCCCGATGTGGATGTTCGGCGTCGCCATCGCCTGCGGCAACACCTTCATCGTCAAGCCGTCGGAGAAGGACCCGTCGGTCCCGATGCGGCTCGCCGAGCTGATGATGGAAGCGGGCGCGCCGGCCGGCGTGCTGCAGGTCGTCAACGGCGACAAGGAAGCGGTGGACGCGATCCTCGAGGATCCGGACATCCAAGCGGTGAGCTTCGTCGGCTCCTCCGCCATCGCGCATTACGTCTACAGCCACGGTACCGCGCACGGAAAGCGCGTGCAGGCGATGGGCGGCGCCAAGAACCACGCCATCATCATGCCGGACGCCGATCTCGACCAGGTGACCAATGAGCTGATCGGCGCAGGCTATGGCTCGGCCGGCGAACGCTGCATGGCGATTTCCGTCGCCGTCCCGGTGGGCGAGAAGACGGCGGAGGCGCTGGTCGCCAAATTGAAGCCGCGGGTGGAAAGCCTGCGCGTCGGCATCCCGACCGATCCGGATGCCGATTACGGCCCGCTGGTCACGGCGGCGCATCGCGAGAAGGTGAAGGCCTATATCGACCAGGGCGTCGCGGAAGGCGCCCAGCTCCTGGTCGACGGCCGCAACTTCAAGCTCCAGGGCTACGAGAACGGCTACTACATGGGCGGCTCGCTGTTCGACCATGTGACGCCGCAGATGAAGACCTATCAGGAGGAGATCTTCGGGCCGGTGCTGCAGATCGCGCGCGCCGAGGATTTCGACGCGGCGCTGGCGCTGCCCAGCAAGCATCAATACGGCAACGGCGTGGCGATCTTCACCCGCGACGGCGACGCGGCGCGGGAGTTCGCCAGCAAGGTGCAGGTCGGCATGGTGGGCATCAACGTGCCGATCCCGGTGCCGCTGGCCTATCACACCTTCGGCGGCTGGAAGCGCTCGGCGTTCGGCGACGTCAACCAGCATGGGCCGGAAGGCGTGCGGTTCTATACGCGGGTCAAGACGGTGACACAGCGCTGGCCGAAAGGCGGCGTGCGCGAGAATGCGAGCTTCGTCATCCCGACGATGAAGTGAAGGCATGCATCGCTTGTCATCCCCGGCCGAGCATCGCGCGGCGATGCGAGGGGAAGGGGACCCAGGCGGAAAACCCGTGACGGTGGCAAACACCTGGGTCCCCTTCCCCTCACGCCGCTACGCGGCGTTCGGCCGGGGATGACAGCGGAGTTCAAGTGGTGACGGACGACGCAGAAATCCTGTTCGAGACGCGCGGCGCTGTCGGGCTGATCACGCTCAACCGGCCCAAGGCGCTGAACGCGCTCACCCATGGCATGGTGGTGGCGCTGCATGCCACGCTGCGCGAATGGGCAGGCGACGACGCGGTGAAGACCGTCGTCATCCAGGGCGCGGGGGAGCGGGCGTTCTGCGCCGGCGGCGACATCCGCACGCTCTACGACAGCGGCAAGGCCGGGACATCTTACGCGATCGACTTCTACCGCGACGAATATCTGCTGAACGCCTTCATCAAGCACTATCCCAAGCCGTACGTCGCACTGCTGCACGGCTTCGTGATGGGCGGCGGCGTCGGCGTCTCGGTGCATGGCAGCCATCGCGTTGCCGACGAGACGATGCAGTTCGCGATGCCGGAGACTGGCATCGGCCTCTTTCCCGACGTCGGCGGCAGCTTCTTCCTGCCGCGCTTGCCCGGCGAGATCGGGATGTATCTGGGACTGACCGGCGCGCGATTGAAGACCGCCGACGCACTCTATGGCGGCGTCGCCACCCACACAGTTTCGAGCAGCGCGCGCGCGGCCTTGATCGAGAACCTCGCCGACGGCCACGAGCCCGACGCCGCCCTGGACGGCCTGAACGCCGAGACCGCGCCGCCGCCGCTCGCCGAGCTGCGCGGCAGGATCGACGCGATCTTCTCGGCGCCTTCGGTCGAAGGCATTCTCGAACGGCTCGAACGCGACGGCACCGACTGGGCGCTCGACACCGCGAAGGCCATCCGCGCCAAATCGCCGACCGCGACCAAGCTCGCCTTCCGCCAGATCCGCGAGGGCGCGAAGCTGGACTTCGACGCCTGCATGCGGATGGAATTCCGCATGGTGAACCGCGTCATCGCCGGCCACGACTTCTACGAAGGCGTCCGCGCCACCATCATCGACAAGGACGGCGCGCCGAACTGGCAGCCGGCGACGCTGGCGGAAGTGAGCGACGTGGATATCGACGCCTACTTCGCGCCACTGGGCGAAAGAGAGTTGCCGCTTTAGACACCAGCACAATCGTCATGGCCGGGCTTGTCCCGGCCACCCAGGAACACCCATGCATCACGGCGATCATGGGTCGCCGGCACGAGGCCGGCGATGACGAAAATGGAGATGACGGGAGAAAACGAACATGACCACCATCGCCTTCATCGGCGTCGGCAATATGGGCGGGCCGATGGCGCGCAATCTGCTCAAGGCGCAGGACCAGATCCGCGCCTTCGACGTGAGCCCCGCGGCGCTCAAGCCCGTGACGGATGCGGGCGGTAAGGCCGCGACCACTGCGCTCGACGCGGTGAAGGATGCCGACGTGGTGATCACCATGCTGCCGGCGGGCACGCATGTGCGCTCGGTCTATCTCGAAAGCGAGAGCATCCTCACAGCCGCCCGCAAGGACGCCTTGTTGATCGATTGCTCCACCATCGACATCGACTCCGCCCGTGCGGTGCACGTTGCCGCCGAGAAGGCCGGCTTCGATTTCCTCGACGCTCCCGTGTCGGGCGGCGTCGGCGGCGCCGAGGCCGGCACGCTGGCCTTCATGTGCGGCGGCAGCGACGCGGCCTTCGCGCGCGCCAGGCCGGTGCTGGAGAAGATGGGCAAGCGCATCGTGCATGCCGGCGGCGCCGGCGCCGGCCAGGCGGCGAAGATCTGCAACAACATGCTGCTCGCGATCTCGATGATCGGAACCTGCGAAGCCTTCGCCCTCGGTGAAAAGCTCGGCCTCGAGCACCAGAAGCTGTTCGACATCATGTCGGCGGCATCCGGCCAGAGCTGGTCGCTGACGACCTATTGCCCGGTGCCCGGCCCGGTGCCGAGCGCGCCGTCCAACCGCGACTATACGGGCGGCTTCGCCACCGCGCTGATGCTCAAGGACCTCAAGCTGGCGCAGGCGGCCGCCGCCAGCGCCGGCGCCGCAACGCCCCTGGGCGCCGAAGCGGCGCAGCTCTACGCGCTGTTCGCGGCGCAAGGCAATGCCGGCGTCGACTTCTCCGGCATCATCAAGATGCTCCGGGGCGCCTGATCGCGCCCCGGGATGGGACGCGATCAGTGCGGCCCGTCCTGTCCGACATCGCCGCTGCCGCCTTCGTCCCCTCCGGACGGCGCGGGCCCCGCCGCAGGCGGCGTGGGCGCGGGCTTTGTGCCGCCGCCATGCGGGCTCGACGCGGCCTCCTGCCCCGCGCCCGTGGGCGGTTTCGCGGTCGACCAGTAGACGTCGAGCTTGAACGGCACCGGCGCCTTGCCGCCGGCTTCGGAGATCACCGCGATCTTCACACGGGCCGCCGGGCCGGCCGGGATCTCCACCACGCCGAGCGGCCCATCGGCGACATAGACCGTCGTGTCGAGCACCGTCGCGGGATGGTCGGCGTCGTAGACCACGATGCGCAGCGGCGTCTTGGCGCCGGTATAGGCCGTCACCAGGTAACGCACCGCCGGCAGCAGGGCGAGGTCGTAGGTCGCGGCGGAGCGGCCCGCGAACAGCGGATCGCCGGCGCCGGTCGCGCCGGCACGCGTGAATCGCTGCAGCTTGCCTTCGGTCTCCTCGAACGACTTGGCATAGACCGCGGCGACGGCGTCCGGCGGCCGGCTCCAGCGCGCGATGCCCTCGGCCCAGGCGCGGCGGTCGTCGGCGAGCTGGTCGGCGGCCCGCCCGTCGACCAGATCGCCCAGCAGGTCGACGCGCTGCGCGAAATTCACCAGCGCCGCGTTGGGGATGCGGTCGCCATCCTTGCCGGCGATGTTGTTGCCGCCGGACAGGAGCGCCACCACCCGGCCATGGATATCGAAGATCGGGCTGCCCGAAGCCCCGCCGGCCGAAGGCAGCGAATGCTCGATCAGCTGTGCCGGCCCGCCATCGGCAGTGAGGAAGAAATTGCGCACCGAGGTGATGATGCCGACCTGCGACGTCGGCGTCGGCGCGCTCACGTCGAAGCTCACGAGATTCTCCGCCGGATAGCCGATGAAGGCGATGGGCTCGCCCGCATGCAGCGTGGCCAGCGCATTGTCGCGCGCCAGCGGCAGCGCCTCGGGCAGGCCGTCCTGGCGGTCGGGGATCAGGATCGCGACGTCATAGGCCGGCGACAGGTCGACCTGGCGCAGCATGCCGGAATTGGCCTTCTTGCCGGCATCCTCCAGCATCGTGTTGAACGCAGCATAGGCGGGATGGATGATCGCATCGACGATCTCATATTCGCGATGCTGTGCATCGGGCGCGCGCACCACGAGGCGATAGTGGTTCTGCCGCGCCTCCGCCAGCATGCCGCCGACATGCGCGTTGGTCGCGAAACCCTTGCGCCCGTCCTTCAGCGCGACGACCCAGGCGGTGGCGCCGCCATGCGAATTGCCGCCGGCGTCGACCTCGTCCACCAGGAAGACCGAATTCTGGTACTTCGCGATGATGTCGGAGAAATCCGCGGCCGAACCGGCATGGGCATAGAGCGGCGGCTGGTCCTGGCCGCTCAGCCGCCAATAGGCATAAAGCCCGAACAGCAGGCCGAGCGCGACCAGCGCGCCCAGCATATGCGTCCAGCGCGCCGCAGAGCGCGCGACCTCGGGCAGCGCGGCGCTGTGACCTTGCGGCTCGGTCGCGACATATTGCGTGCCGCGCTGGCGCGACGGCTCCAGCAGCAGGCGCGGTCCGCTCGGCGTGCCGAGATGGATTTCGGTCGGGGTGGACAGCGCCTGGCCGTCATAGACGTCCTTGCCGTCGAGATAGACGCGATGCTGCGGATTGATCACGAAGCGATAGCCGCCGGCCTCGCGGCGCAGCGCGAAGTGGTCGTGACCGACGATCGCCATATCCTCGGGGAACGGAACGTCGGTGTCCTGGGTGCGGCCGACGCGGATCTCCTCCAGCGTATCGGTGAAGGACAGGACCTTGTCGCGATAGGGCGGCGATTTGTAGGTGATCTTGATCGGCATGCGATTCCCCCTGGGTCTGCGATTTACGCCAGCAGATCGCCGCCCAGCAAGGCGATGGAGCGGTTTGCCTGGAATCTGGTGCCGGCGATGTCGCCCTTGCGCGCGGCGAAACGGGCGAAGGCTTGCGCGTAGAGCGTGCGCGCCGCCGCATCTTCGCGCGCCAGCAGCCGCGCCTCGGCCTCGGTGACCTCGTCGTAGTAGTCGCGCTGCACCGCGATGTCGATCCCGGCCGCGGCGAGCCGGGCGTTGCGGCCCGCGAAGACCTGGACCAGCCGGGTGGCCAGCGGCGCGGCACGCGCATCGCCCTGCCAGAACAGCAGCGCCGCGGCGTTGACGCCGAGATAGAGGTTCCGCTCGCGGCTGACCTGCCAGCCCTTCAGGTAATGCTGCAACGCCGGCGCCAGCGCGCCGGAGGCCTTGAGCGCCCCGGCGGTGATCCCGAGCGTCTCTTCGTCTTCGGAATGCCGGCCGGACAGCGCCTGCAGCAGCACCAATGCCTCATCCGCATGGCCTGCCCGGCGCCGCTCGAGCGCGTGGAGCTGGTTCAGCCGCAGGTCGTCGGGCGTCACGGCGCGCGCCGCCTCCAGGACGCCATGCGCGGCTTCGGCATGGCCGCAGGAGATCAGCGTCTCGGCGACCATCGCCGCGAGCGCCGGCAGGCGCGCGACGCGCGCGTCGCAAAGCGGCAGGAGCCTGTCCGAGACATCCTCGCCGCTCGCCTGCGCCTGCCGCAGCAGGGCAAGAAGCTCCGCGACATTGCCCGCCGTGAGCGGTGTCGCGATCCCGTAGCCGGCATCGGCCGGCGCGTGGTGCGGGCCGCGGAAATAGTCGCTCAAATACCATTGCAGCCACGGCCCGAGGCACAGCGCGGCGAACTGCCCGTCCTGCACCGAGAGCGGCCGCAGGACATGGCGCGCATCGTTCGACAGCCGGCGCAGTGCATGGCCGAGCGTCAGCGCCGGCCGCGCGATCAGCGACAGGCGCTCCAGCATGTCGAGATTGGCGAAGACCTGGGCGGCGGGATCGAGGCCCAGCGCCGCCACCGCGCGCGCCGCCGTGACCTCCAGCGCCCGGCCGCAATAGAAGACCGCCGCCTCGGGCAAATCGTTGCCGAGAGCGCGGCCGATGGCGGCGAGATCGCGGTCGAGGTCGTAGCCGTCGATCATCCCGCGAACCTCTTGAGAAGCCGGGCCGTCTCTTCCGCCGTCGGACGGTTCGCGCCCGCCCGATCCAGCAATGCCGCGGCCAGCTCGTCCGGCGTCTCTGGGGCGGCACGGCCGCCGAACAGCGAGAACCGATGCGCGGGCCCATCGGGCCGCACGCCCTGCAGCCATTCCGACAGGATCACGCCGAGGGCATACATGTCGTCGGACGGCGCGGGCGTCTCGCCACGCCCCTGTTCGGGCGAGAAATATTCCGGCGAGCCGCGCGACACCGAACCGGCCTTCTGCGGCAGGCCCGCGATATGCGCGATGCCGAAATCGACCAGCACGGGCGAGCCGTCCTCGCGCAGCATGATGTTCTCTGGCTTGAGGTCGCGGTGCACCACGCCCTGCCCATGCAGCGCCGCGAGCGCCGCCGCGACGTCGGCCAGCGTGCCGCAGATCGCCCTGGGCTCGCGCGCCGCGCCGGATTCCAGCCGCGTGCGCAGGTCCTCGCCTGCGATGTATTCGACGGCGAGATAGACATTGCCGCGCCCGTTGCGGCCGATGGCATAGACCTTCACCAGGCCGGGATGGCGGGCGCGGTTCGCGGCCTCCATGTCGAGCCGGGCGGAATCCAGCAGGCGTTCGCGCTCCGCCACCTCGTAGCGGGATTCGAGATCGAGGATCTTCAGCGCCACCTCGCGGCCGCGCTCGGCGTCGAAGGCCCGCCATACCGTGGCGAAGCTGCCGCTGCCGAGACGCTCGCGCAGGACGTAGCCGTCGACGCCGGCGTCCTCGCCGATCGGCTTGCCGGTCTCCTCCGCGACGCCCTCGGTAAGCGAAAGACGTTCCATCGTCTCGCCGATGCGCACGCGATAGCGCGTCAGCCCGCCCGCGCGGGCGCGCTTGAGCGCGAGAAGGATTTCGCGTTCCGCCGCCGGCCCGGGCAGCAATTCCGCCAGCGCGAGCCGCGCTTCGATCTCGGACGACGGAATCCCCGCGTCGCGAAAGCCGGTGGCGGCGGCGGTCAGCAGCGCGATGGCGCGCGGCCGGTCCGCCGCCACGATCAGCCGCGCCTCGATCCAGCCGAGCATGAGGCTGTCGAAGGCCGAAGGCATGGCGCCGGCGCATTCGCGCGCGGCCTCGAGATAGGCGGCGCTGTGGTCGGTGATCGCGAGCTCCGCGAGGACTTCGAAGGCGAGCTGGTCGAGGCCCGATTGCGCCGCGATCGTCCGGGCGCGCAGCAACTTCGTGCGCGCCGCGGCCGCATCGCCGGCCTCACGGTCGAGACCGGCGAGGTCGATCAGCACCCGCGCCTGGCCGCGGGCATCGCCCAGTTCCTCCGCGATCTCGAAATCCTGCGCGAGGAAGCCTGCCGCGTCCGCCGCGCGGCCGAGCCCGGCGCAATAGCGTCCGAGATTGCCCAACGTGATCGCCGTGCCCGCACGGTCGCCGATCTTCGCCTTGAGCGCCAGCGATCGCGCATAGCAGACGAGCGCCGCGGTCTCGCTGCCCATCGCCTGGTGCAACTGGCCCAGCGTGTCGAGCGTCTGCGCCTCGCCCTCGGCACTGCCCGCTGTGCGATAAAGCGCCTGTGCCGCGGCCAGGGCATCCAGCGCATCGCCGATCCGCATCCGGCGGTATTGTGCCGTGCCGAGCAGATGGCGCGCCCGCGCCGCCAGCAGTGAGCCCGGCTTCAGGCGCTCGTCCAGTGCGGCAACCGCAGCGCAGATGGCATCGAGCTTGTCCGGCGCGGCGAGATCGAGGAAGCCGTTCTCGACGGCGGCGGCATCCCGCAGTGCGGGATCGGCCGCGGCCTGCGCGAAAGCCTCGCGTGCTTCGCGGGCCCGGCCCAGTGCGGCCCGCGCGATGCCGGCGGCGAACGCGCCGACGGCATCGCGCGCCGTCCGCGCGGCGAGCGCCGCGAAGCGTCCCGCCGTGAGATCGGCCGCGAGATCCGGCGGCAACGCGACCGTCGCAATCCACATGCTCTGCGCGGTCCCCAGGTTGTCGAAAGCCGAATGCTAGTCGAGCCCCGCGCCTCACGGAAGCCGGAAATGGGAATGGTTATTTGCGCCGATATGCACTATCTCAAGCCTGGGCGGATACGACGAAGGAGCGGCATATGAGCCAGGAAACGGCTCTGGCCTTGTCTGCGCTTCTGGCGCTGCAGATCAAGCATTTCCTGTGCGACTTCGTCCTGCAGACGCAGTACCAGGTCCGCACCAAGGCCATCTACGGCCATTTCGGCGGCTTCATCCATTCGGGGCTGCACATCCTCGGCACGATCCCGGCGCTGCTGATCTTCGGCCCGAGCTTGAAGGCCGCTTCCATCATCCTCGTCGCCGAATTCGCGATCCACTACCACACCGACTGGTTGAAGACACGGCTCGACCGCCTCTACAGGATGGAGCCGACGGAGCAGCGCTATTGGATCCTGTTCGGCACCGACCAGCTGATCCACCAGCTCACCTATCTCGGCATCGTCTATGTGCTGCTGACCGGGGCGTTCCGCTAAGATCCCGCATCCGACCACAGCACGCGACTGAAGAACGTCTTCATCCGCGCCATGAGGTCCTGCTCGACCGCCGCGACCTGCACGGTCTTCTGCGCGATGGCGGCACGCTCCTGCTCGCGCCGCGCCAGCACATGGCTGAAGCGCTGCAGCAGTTCCGGCGAGCGCTTGAGCAGCGCCTCCACAGGGTCCTTGGTGATCTCCAGCGCCCGCACCCGGGTGAGCGCGGTGACCGTGGCGTTGCGTGCCGCGCCGGTCATCAGCGACATCTCGCCGACCACATCGCCCGTCGCCAGCACCGCCACCTCGCGCGGATCGTTGTTCTGGCCCAGCACGCTGACGCGCGCCGCGCCTTCCAGGATGATGAACATCGACGAGGCCAGGTCGCCCTGCACCATCAGGTTGCCGCCGCGCGCGAAATCCACCGGCCGGCTGAGCCGCGCCAGCTCCTGCGACTGCTCCTCGTCCAGCACATTGGCGAACAGGCCGGCGTGACGCAGCGCGACGCGGATCTCCGCCTCGCCCAGCGCGCGCTCGAAATCGGGCTCCCTGGTGAGCTCGATCTGCGTGACTGGCTGCGGCATGCGGTTGCGGATGATCACGTCCTGCAGCGCCGTGAGGACGATCGACTTGGCCGAGCCCGGCTCGATCTGGTCGGGATGGAAATAGAACCGCACGTCGTAGAACAGCGCATCCGGCGTGAGCCGGGTCAGGATCACCGACGGCTCGGGCGTCCGCGCCAGGCCGGGCCGCCGCACCGCCTTGAACGCCTCGCCCAGCAGCATGTCGAGCACGCGCTCCGATGCGAGCCGCCCGTCGATCGCGATCTCGACGCTGAGCCGCTTCGCGTCGGCGGGGCGCGAATGGTTCATCACCGGATTGGCGGTGGCGAGATGGTTGGGCACCATCACGCGCCGTCCGTCGTCCAGCGCCAGGAAGGTCGAGCGCCACGTCATGTGCGTGACGCGGCCATAGACCGGCTCGGGCAGCTGCTCGGAATAGATCGTCAGCCAGTCGCCCAGCGAATAGGAGCCGTCGAGATTGATCGAAAGGCCGGCGAACAGGTCCTGGATCACCGTCTGCAGCGCGATGCCGAGCACGATGGCGGTGGCGCCCGAGGCGGTGACGAAGCCGGTGAAGGAGAATCCTTCCTGCCACCACAGGCCGATCGACAGGCCGAGCAGCACCAGCGCGATCGTCAGGATGTCCTGGATCAGCGCGGGCGTCTCGCGGTTGAGGCGGCGCTGCAGATAGCGCAGCCAGTAGAAATGCCGGATCAGCCCGTCGACCAGCAGCGTGGCGGCGACCACGATGGCGACGACCAAGCCATGGGAGAACTCCGTCACGACGCCCGGCGAGAAATAGGGGTGGAGCGGCTCCAGCCCCCACAGGCGCAGGGCGACGAGAACGATCAGTGCGAAGGCGGACCAGAAGATCATTTCTCGGTCATCTTGATCTTGGTGCCGCTCTCGCCCTGCGCGAGACGCTGGACGTAGAACGCAGCCAAAGGATCGTCCGGCCGCGCCTCGGCAAGGGCGGCGAATTTGGTGAGCGCGGCGGCGTCGCCGGCATGGGCGGCCTCGAAAGCTTCGGCATAGCGCGCGAGATAATCGTCCCGGTACGCCCCGTCGTGCAAGGGCTCCCAGACGTCGAGCGCCTCGGTCTTGCCCTTGAGGACCACCGATCCGATCGGACGGAACGCGATCCCCCGGCACAGGACCTTCACCGCGTCGCTGGCGCACAGCCGCGTGCCGAAGGTCTTGTTCAGGCCCTCCAGTCGGGACGCGGCGTTCACCGCATCGCCGGAGGCGGTGTAGCTGAGGCGGTCGCGGGAGCCGAAATTGCCCACCGCCGCGGCGCCGGCATGCACGCCGATGCGGGTGTAGCTCAGCGGGATGCCCTCCTCGTTCATCTTCTTGCGGAAGCTCTCGGTGAAGAGATCCATGTCGAGGGCGCAGCGCACCGCCTTGGTCGCGTAGTCGGCGACGTCGAGCGGCGCGTTCCACAGCGCGAACACGGCGTCGCCGATGAATTTGTCGATCGTGCCGTCATGCCGCTTGATCGCCCCGGTCATGCCGTCGAGATAGTTGTTGAGGACGCGTCCGACATCCCTGGGATCGAGGCCTTCCGACATGGTGGTGAAGCCGTGGATGTCGGTGAACAGCAGGCTCATCTCGCGGCGCTCGCCGCCCAGCACCAGCTTGTCGGGGTCGTCGACGATCTGCTGCACGAAGCTGGGCGGCAGGTAGAGCGACATGGTGTTGTGGATGAACTGGCGCTGCCGCCGTGCGTCCAGGCCGGTGATCGACTCCACCGCCGCGAAGGAGCCGATCAGCGCGATGGTCGGCGCGATCAGGCCGATCAGGATGCCGAACCGCTCATAGAGCACCAGCACGCCGGCGGCCCAGAGCGCGGCGGTCAGGCCGGCGATCGTCGCGCCCCGCAGCACGAGCTGGTAGTCGAACAGCCCGAGCCAGGCGCCGATGCCCGCGAACAGGAGGGCGACCAGGAAATTGTCCCACCACGACAGCTCCGGCGGCGCACGGTGCTGCAGCAGCTGTGCGATGGCGTAGGCGAAGGTGACGACGCCCGGCATCGTGGCCTTGCCGGTCCAGGGCGCGGCCGCGAAGGGCGTACGATGCTGGTCGACCAGCGTCTGGTCCGACCCGATCAGGACGATCTTGTCGCGGAAGACCGGCGGCGGATAGAACTGCATCGGCAGGCAGCCCTCGAAGCCGGTGACGCAGGCCGAGTACTCCGCGAAGGCGGGCTGGTGCACGCCCGGATCGCCCCGCCACACGATGGGCACCTCGCCGTCCGGCGTCCGGACGCCCAGGATCTGCGCCACGCGGGGCGGCACGGTGGGGATCGTGACGCCGCCCGGCGTCTTCATGCGCGGGACGATGAAGCGCACCGTGTCGGTCTGGTCGGTGCCCGTATTGGCGGCCGCCCAGGTGCTGCGGGGCACGAAGGATTCGAGATAGGCGACCTGCTTGCCGCTGACATGGCCGCCGGCTTCGAAATAGCTCACCACGAGCGGCGTCTTGATCGCACGCAGCACGCGGCGCAATTCGGCGTCCTTCGCCGGTTCGGTCGGCTGGTCGAACAGGTAGTCGAGGACGATGACCTTGGGATGCTTGGCGTCGAGCGCCAGCAGCAGCTTGGCGAGGAAGCCGCGATCCAGCGGCGAGCGATAGGGGAAATTCTGCATCGTCCCGTCATCGACCGCGACGATGCGGATATCGGGATCCTGCGGTTCGATGGGCGAGCGGGTCGCGATCTCCCAATCCTGCACGAAACGGTCGGCGCTGGTCAGGAAGGACAGGCTGCCGACGGCATACATCGCCAGCAGCGAGACGACGAGCGCGATGCTGACGGCGGTCGCCGCATCCGCCAGCCGCTTGTTGCGCCCGAGCGCCTTCAGGAGCGGAAACCGCGCCGCCAGGCGCGCCAGCCAGGCCTTCATTTGCGCGGGTGAAGCAGCGCCTCCGCCTGCGCCTCGCAGCCCTTCTCCACCATCCAGGCCGCCCGCATGGCGTCGTTGGCGAGGCTCGCCGGCACGATGTTCACCGCCAGCGCGTAATCGGTCCCCGCATAGTTCACGACATAGGCCGCGCCGCCATGCACCGGCACGTCCGTGGTCACCGTCAGGCGGTCGAGCCCCGCCGGCCAGGCCGCCTGGCTCTTCCAGCTGCGGTCGACCGGCATCACGGTGAGTGCGGTGGCGATCTTGGCATCGGGACGCCAGAACACCGGCTGCGCGGCCTCGCGCAGGCAGACATTGCCGTTGCGCGTCACGTCGAACAGCCAGGGATCGGGCAGCTTGGCCGCGACATCGCCGGTGCGGGTCACGCCCGCCTCGCCGGTGCGCGCGCTGCGTTCGGTTCCGAGCGCCGCGAGGGTCGTCCCCAGGCTGCGGCCGGTGCCGCCGGCCGACGGCGCCTGGCTGTACGGTCCGTCGATCGACAGCGTCGCGCCGGCATCGTTGATCAGCGTCACGTGCTGGCCCTGCTTGAGCACCAGCGGCTTGGTGGAATCCACCGTGCTGCCCGGCTTGAGGCCGATGCCGCGGGCTTCGACGACGGTGAGATCGGCGGCGAGGACGGCCGAACCGGACAGCAGCAGCGCCGCCAGCGCGGCAAGGGCAACGCGTGTCATTTCCTGTCTCCCATCGCGACCTGCGCCGTCGATCCGCTATCGCCGATCAGCGTGAAGGCCGCCCAGTTGAAGGGATGCGCCGTCGGGCCCTGTGCGATCATCGCGAGCTGCGCCTGGCGCAGATCCTCGGCGAGGTCGCGGCGCGGGTCCTTGGCATAGCGCGCGAACACCGTGGTCATCAGCGTCTGGGTCGCGGCCGAGGGCACTTCCCAATGGCTCGCCAGCACGGCATGCGCCCCGGCGTTGAAGAAGGAATCGGCGAGGCCTTCCAGCGCGCCGCCGCCGAACTTGCCGCCGCCGCCCGCCGCCGTGTTGCAGGCCGAGAGCACGACGAGATCGGCATTGAGATGCAGCGCGGAGATCTCGCTGGCGCTCAGCAGCCCGTCGCTGGCGGCGGACGCAGCCGCGCCGGGCGGCGGCGACAGCACGAGCCCCGGCTCGGCCTGGCAATGCAGCTCGCCCGGCAGCATGCCATGGGTGGCGAAGTAGAGGACGGCATATTGATCGAGCCCGGCGCTGCGCACCGCGCCCTCTGTGGCAGCGCTGCCGAGCAGGATAGAGCCGGGTTGCGCGCCCAGCGTGCGGCCCACGCTCTGCACCTCGCCGGCGGTCTCGGGCAGCGGCGGCAAGGCGCGCAGCAGCGCCGGATCGGCCGCGGCGCCCTGGACGCAGGCGGCGGCAAGCGCCGACAGGGCCTTGCTGCCATTGCCGGTGAAGGCGGGATTGCCGACGCCGAAGAACGGCCGCGGGGCACGGCCGGCAGGCTCGGCGCGCAGCGTCACCAGCGCACGCGGCGAGGGCACCTGCGAGATCGCGAGCCTGCGGATCAGCCAGGCGGCGTTGGCATAGCCGCCCTTCGGCTCGGCGGTGACGAGCAGCGCGAGCGGCAGGCTGTCGAGCGCGCCGCCCGGCGCCACGATCAGATGCGTCGCGCTTGCGAGCGCGGGCTCTACCGGCGCGATGAGTTGCTTGTAGAGCGCGTAGGAGGCGTTCAGGCTGAAATCGGACAGCCGGCCGAGCCGCGGGACCAGCGCCGCGCGCAGCTCGGTGACGTCGCTGGCAAGACTGTCGCTTGTCGCGGCGAGCGGCGCGGCGGTGAAGCCGCCGGCTCTCACCACCAGCGCGAAGCTGCCCTTGGCGCCGACCACGAAGGTCAGGAACGCTTCGCCGGCGCCGAGCTGCTTCTGGAAATCGCCGAGCGTGACCGGCCCGGGATCGGCGAGGCGGGCATAGGCCGGATAGCTCTGGGTCACCTTGGCGCGCAGTGCGTCGGCATCGCTGCCCGCGCTTTTGAGGTCCAGATCGTAGCGCGCGAGCAATTGCGCATTGCGCTCGTCGTTCGGCTTGGCGTTCTCCGCTACCAGCTCCAGGCGCGCGGTCTCGCGCCTGGCCTGGGCGGCTTCGAGCTGGCGCACCAGTCCCGACAGCGCCGGATCGCCGGCCGCTTCGCGCGCCGCGACGCGGGCGATGGTCTGGTCGGCGACGCCGGAATTCACCAGCTGTGCGGCACCGAACATCTCGGCGTCGAGCGCCGGCTTCTGCGACGGGTCCTGCACCGCCAGCGCGGTCGCCGCGGCGAGGAAGGGCACGATCTGGTCGGAGACGATCTGCGACCGCGCCACGCGGTCCTTGCCGAGAATGGCGAAGGCGCTGTGATAGGACGCGACCGAGGCGGTGTAGAGCTGCTGCTGGGCGTAGAACTGGCCGAGCCGCAGATGCGCCCGCGCGGTCGGCGCGGTGTCGCCGAACAGCTTCTGGTCCAGCGTCAGCGCCTCGGTGAAATCGCGCTCGGCGACCACGACGCGCCCCTGCGCGGCATTCACCTCGCCCATCAGCGCGACCATCTCTGGCCGCCACCACAGCGGCAGGCCGGGCTCCTCGGTGATGATCCACAGCGCTTCTTCCGCCGCGGCCTGGGCCGAGGCGTTGTCGCCGAGCCGCAGCGCCATCTCCGATTCGATGCGCAGCGAATGGGCGAGCTCGCCCTCCAGCGCGACCGGCGCGACCGGTTCGACGGTCTCCGCGCCGGCCGACACCGAAGCGGCCTTGGCGGCGTCGACCTCGGCCCGGCGCAGCGCCGTCGCGGCCCGGGCATATTTCAGCGCATCGGCGTAATCGCGCTGGTTCGCGGCATCGAGCGCCTGGTAGGAGGCGAGCCGGGCGCGCGCCGAAGCCGAGGCGGAGCCCTCGATGATCGGCTGGGCGCGGCGGAACAGGGCCGCCGCTTCGTCGAAGCGGCCCTGGTTGGAGACCTGCAGCGCCAGTTCGGCCAGCGTCTCGCCGACCGCCAGCGCATCGTCGCCGAACAGCCGCGTCTCGACGTCGAGGGCGTGGCGATAGGCATCCTCCGCCCCCGCATAATTGTCGGCGCCGCCATACATCCGCGCGGCCTCGACATATTTGCGGTAGCCGGAGAAATCGCCGCTGGCGAGCTTGAGCCCGGCCTCGCCGTATTTCGCGCGCATCAGCGCCACCGCCGCATCGCTCTCGCCCGGCGCGGCGCCGCGTCCGGTCGCGCTCTGCAGCGCGGCTTCAAGCACCGGCAGCATCGAGGGCAGGCCCTCGGCCGCGACCAGCGTATTGCCGCTCGCACCCACCAGGATCACCCGCGGCCAGTTGTTGCTGCGCAGGGTGCAGAGATAGAGCGCGGCGTCGCCGCCGATCCATTGCGCCGGATCGCAGGCCACGTCCTGCGTCGTCGCCAGGCCGCCCGGCAGCGCCTTGGCGCCGGCGAGGATCGCGGCATGGCGGCCCGCCTCGTCGGCCGGCAGGCCGGCGGCAAGCTGCGAGATGCGCTGCGTGCCCGCGACCGCATCGCCGCAGACGATGTCGCCGCCGGACAGCCGGCAGGTCTCGCCCGCGAGGGTCGTTCCGAGGCTTGCGCCGTCCGAGGCGGCGAAAGCCGCCGCCGCCACGCCGATCAGCGCGGCGCCGGCCAGCAGGGAGGAGAGTCGGTTCGCGCTCACTGCCACAAGGCCTCGTTACCCCAGCTGGAGAAATCCTGGTCGGCCGGCGGCACGCCGTGCAGGCCGCCCTGCCCCGGTCCAGTCTGCTTAAGCATGCCCGGCAGCAGGATCAGCGTGCTTCCCGGCTTCTTGGCGCCGTCGAGCGAGTCCGCGATCACCACCGTCGCGCTGTCGGCGCTGTAGGGCGTGGCGCCGTCCACGCCATTGTCGTCGAGCGAGGCGAGTGGCCCGGGCTTCACGGCTTCGAGGCTCGCGGTGACCGCGGTCGCGCCGCCATTGTCCTCGTCGGTCGGCGTCGTCACGATCGTGTAGATGGTCGTGATCGGTGGGTTGCCCGGCGGATTGTTGCCGGCCGTGTTGGTCACGATCACGCCGATGACGACGGGATCGGTGTGCACGTCGCCGCCGCCGCCGCCTTCGTTCGGCGGCGTCGCGCCGCTGAGGGTGCCCGACACCGTGCCCTGGCCGGTGAAGTTGCCGATCGAGGCGGTGGAATGCGGTCCCGGGCCGTCCTGGTAGGTGATCTGGCCGTTCGCGTCGATCACGATGTCGCCGCTGATATTGCCGAAGCCGGTCAGCGAGAGATCGCCATTGCCGATCTGCGAATAGCCGTTCGGCCCGCCGCCCTGCAGCGCCAGGTCGGTCACGGTCACGTCGCCGGTCACGGTGAAGTTCGCCGCCACGGCCTGCGCGCCGGAGTTGATCGCATAGCCGCCATTGCCGATCTGGGTGTAGGCGTTGGCGCCCGTGCCGGAGGTCAGCGTCACCGAGCCTTCCGAGCCGTTCGGCGCGTGCACGATGATGTCGCCCGAATCCGTGCCGCCGGCGGAAGCTGCGGCGTTCAGGTTGCTCTGGCTGCCGCCATTGCCGATCTGCGCATAGCCGTCGTCGCCACTGCCGGTGAGGCTCACCGTGTGGCCGGCGGTGATCGTGATGTCGCCGCCGTTCAGCCCCGTACCGCCGCTGAGGCCGGCGCCGGACTTGTAGCCGCCATTGCCGATCTGGGCATAATCCGCCGAACCGGTCCCCGCAGCGAGCACCACATCCGCCGCGTCGACCGTGATATCGGCGACGTTGCTGTAGCCCCCGGTATTGCTGTTCGACTCCGCGCCGCCATGGCCGACCTGGGCATAGGCTTCGGAGCCCGCCCCGCCGCTCAGCGTCAGGTCGCCGCCCGCGGTGATCGCGATGTCGCCGCCATAGTCGCCGCTGGTCTGGAGACCGCCATTGCCGATCTGCGCGAAATAGGCCGCGCCGCCGCCGCCGGTCAGCGTCACCGCGCCGGTGACGTCGACGACGATCGCGCCGGTGCCGGCGCCGTGGAAGCCGAGCTGGGCATAGCCGTTCTGCCCCGACAGCGTGAGGCTCGCGCCGTAGATCGCGGTCGTGCCGCCGGCGCTGCCGACCGCGGCGTCGCCCGCCGCCGTCGCGCCGCCGATCGTCACGCCCCCGCCGCCATTGCCGGACGCGCCGGCGGTCGCGAAGGAGCCGAAGCTGTGGCCATCCCAGCCCGCGACCAGGGTGATCGCGCCGGTGCCCGCGTTCTGCAGCGTGCCGGTCACGGCGAAACCGCCCGCGAGCAGCAAGGTCAGCGCGTGGCTGCTGCTGTAGGTGATGTCGCCGTCGATATCGTGATCGTCGGTGCCGGTGATGCCGAGCGTGACGTCGCCGCCCACGATCGCGGCTTGCGCGAAACAGCCCAGATCGCAGTCCTGGCTGCCGTCATCGTCCATCACCACGAAGACGAGGTTGCCCGTCTCGGCGCCGGTGGACCTGTTGCCGATCCAGGCCTGCATCCCCGAGACCGCGTTGAAGTGCGACGTACCGCCGGTCCGGATGTCGATATCGCCGGTGACCGTGCCCTCGACGTCGTTCGTCAGCGAGCCGTTGCCGATCATCGCCCAGCCGGTGGTGGAGACGCCGTTCAGCGTCAGGTCATGCAGCGCCCGGACCGTGATATTCCCGCCGCCCGCACCGTGATGGCCGAGCTGCGCGTAGCCGGCCGTGCTGCCGTTCAGCGTGAGATCGTAGCCATAGGCCGTGGTCGAACCCGTGCTGGCACCGACCGCGACGTTGCCCGTCGCGCCGATGCCCTGGCCCGGATTGACGCCGCCGATGACGATGCTGCCGTTGGCGTTGCCATAGGTGCCGGTCGCGCCGAGCACGGTCGGCGCGGTCGTCGTGCCGTCCCAGCCTGCCACAACCAGGAAATTGCCCGCCGTCGTCTGCGCCGGCCCCAGGAACACCACATCGCCCTTGGACAGCAGGACGACGTCGCCGCCCGCGTGCAGGCTGCCCAGCACGGTGCGCTGCGTGTTGTAGAAGCTCACGCCGTCGTCGGCGGTCAGGTTCACCGGGCCGGTGACCGCGTTGCCGGTCGTGCTGGTGAGCAGGATGGCGCCGTCATTCGCGCGGACCGTCAGCCCGTTCACCTGGAGCGGACCGGATTCGGTCACGTCGCCGCCCGCGGTGAGGCTGAGCGAGCCGGCCACCTGCGCCCCGGTCACGAACACCGCTTCGTTCGACAATACGGACACGTTGGAGCCGGCGCCCGACGTCACCACGCCCAGCCCGTCGAAGCTGTTGTCCGGATCGATCAGCGTGATCGTGCTGCCCGCGCCGGACGTCGAGAGTTCGAGCTGGCCGGCCTGGATCGCGCCCGTCTGGGTGATCGTGCCGTGCGCGGTGAGATCGAGCTCGCCCGCCACCCCTTCGCCGCCGGCCAGGGTCGCGCCGGTGACGACGATCGCGCCGGAATTCACCAGGCTCGCATTGGAGCCGCCGTTCACCGTGATGGAAACCGGGCCGAACAGGTTGCTGGAATTGTTCAGCGCTATGCCGTCGCCGGCGATGAGCGTCAGCGCGCCGCTGTTCAGCGCGCCAACCTGGCCGATTTCGCCGAGGGTCGAGAGCGACAGCGCGCCGGTGACATTGGTCGTGCCGAGGACGATGTCGCCGTTCTGGTAGTAGGCGACGTCGCCTGGCGCGGAGAAGAACAAGGCGCCCTGCGCCGAACTGTTGGCGACCGCGTTGCCCTTGTTGAGCAGCGTGATGTCGCCCGCGGTCGTGCCCGCATCGAGCGTCGCGGCGTGGAGATAGCCGGACTGGGTGATGTCGCCGCCCGCGCGCACCGTGACCTTGCCGTCGGTCTCGACCTGGCCGAGGTCGATGGCGCCGTCATTGGTGTACGCGACGTCGCCCGGCGCGCTGAACGCCGCCGTGCCGGTGATATGGTTGCTGGGATCGGTGAGCGTGATCCCGCCCGCCGTGGTCGAGATGTCGAGCCCGCCGGCGGAGAGCGCCGGGAAGCTGCCCGCCTGCTGCGGCGCGTTGCCCGCCGGCACGCCTTGCGTCACCGCGCCGCCCGCATGCAGCGTCAGCGTGCCGCCGATGCTGCTGCGGCCGATCGCGACGCCGGTCGAGTCGGTGATCGCGGCGGCGCCGGTGGTGTTCACCAGCAGCGTGGCGAAGCTGTTGCCGGCGTCGTTGAGCGTGATGTCCGCCTGGCTCGCGAGATTGAGCGTCGCGGCGTGGATCGCGCCGTCCTGCCCGATGGCGCCGCCGGCGGTGAAGATCAGCGCGCCGCCATGCAGGTCGGCGCCGTGGAAGACGACCGCATCATTGGGCGAGGACAGGTTCGCATCGCCGCCCTGGACCGAGAGCGTCAGCCCGTTGGCCGCGATCTGCAGCGGCCCGCCGGCCATGCCGATGCCGCCACCGGTGGCCGTCAAGGAGAGATCGTCGCCCGTGACGGCGGCCGTGCCGCTGGACGAGATGCTCGTGCCGACCAGGGTGACGTCGCCGCCGGTCGCGTTGTCGCCGAACGCCGTGCCGCCGCCGATCTGCGCCCAGTGGCCCTCGCCGCCGGTCAGCGTGATCGCGCCGGTCGCGCGGACGATGATGTTGCCCGTCCCGGTGCCCCGATAGCCCAGCTGCGAATTGCCCACCGCATTGCCGGTGAGGGAGATGGCCGAGCCATAGGCCGCCGTCGTGCCGTTTTGCGCGCCGATCGCGACGCCCGGCCCGAAGCTCAGCGTGCCGTCGCTGAGATAGCCGGTCTGGCTGTTGTAATAACGATTGCCGTAGACCCCGGCGTCGCCGAAATGCGCCGCGTCGGTCGTCGTGCCGTCCCAGCCCGCCAGGATGGCGACGTTGCCCGACGACGCCTGCACGTTCGAGGCGCCGACGCTGACGTCACCCTCGGCGAGCAGGGCCAGGGCGCCGCTCACCTGAAGATAAGCGGTGAGGGATTTGGTGTCGTAGAAGGTCAAGGCTCCGCCGGTGGTGGCGATCAGCTGTCCGACGGTGTTGCCGTGGGCGAACACCAGGTCGCCGGCGGCGTTGAGCGTCAGCCCCAGGCTGCTTACGCCGCTCTGCGCGGTGATCCCGCCCGTGAGGGCGGTGAGGCTCAGCGAGCCGGTCGTGTTCGCGCCCGAAAGGGTGAAGCCCAGCTTGTCCGTGATCGACACCGGCGTGTTGATCCCGCTCGAATTCACGGTCAGCGTGTTGAACTGGTTGTCGGTATTGTTGAGGAATATCCCTGTCCCGATGGCGGAGACGCTTAATCCGCCTGCATGGATCGCGCCGGTCTGGGTGATGCCGTCCACGCCCACATCCAGCGTGAGCAGGCCGCCGACCGTGGCGCTGCTGACCGAAAGCGGGACCGAATCGTCCCAGAACAGCGCGTCCTTCGCGCCCGTGGTCGAGACCGTGAGCTCGCCGAACACGTTGTCGAAGGAGAGCAGGTTGATCGCGCCGCCGGTCGAGGTGACGTTCAGCGCCGCGGCATGGATGCCCGGCACCTGGTCGCTGGCCTGGGTGATGTCGCCCGCGGCCGTCAGGGTCAGCGTGCCGCCGACATCCGCGGAGACCACCGCCAGCGCGCCGCTGGTCTGCACCGTGGCGTCGTCGCTGCCGGCCGTCGCGACCTTGAGCGCGCTGAACGTGTTGCCGGCATCGGTCAGCGTGATGCCGCCCGAGGTGGTCGAGACGTCGAGCCCCGCCGCCTGGATCGCGCCCGATTGCGTGACCGGACCGCCTGCCGCCAGGGTGAAGGTGCGGACGATGGAGCTCGCGCCGATATCGACGCCGACGCCGTCCACGATGTCGGCCGTGACCGCGTTCGCCCGCAGGGTCGAGAAAATGTTGCCCGCATTGGTCAGTGTGACGCTACCGCCGGTCGCGTTCAGCACCAGATCCGAGGCGCTGATCGCGCCGCTCTGGGTGATGTTGCCTTCGCCCGACGTCAGGGTCAGCGTCCCGCCCACGCCGGCGCCAACCACATCCAGGTTGCCCAACACCGCGACCGCTGCGTCGCTGTGGCCATCCTGGACGTCGATCTCGAGCGAGGCGAAGTCGTTGTTCACATTGGTCAGCGTGACGGCGCCCGTCACCGCGGTGATATCCAGCGCATCGGCATGGATCGTGCCCGTCTGGGTGACCGCGCCGCCCGAATGCAAGGTGAACGTGCCGCCCGCGTCGACCTGGCCCAGCACGGTCGCGGTGTTGTCGGCGAAGCTCACCGCGCCGGTGCTCTTGAGCGTGACGGCGCCGGTGACGTGGTTGCCCGTGTCGCTCAGCGTGATGCCGCCGGTGCCCGCGCTGTTGTCGATGCCGAGCGTGGCCGCGCTGATCGTACCGGTCTGGGTGACCGCGCCGCCGGCGGTGAGCGAGAGCCCCCCGCCGGTCGCGCTGCCGCCGAGCGCCACGCCGGTCGAATCGACCACCGTGGCGTCGGTGCCCGCATGGACGCTCAGGCTCGCGAAGCTGTTGTCCGTATCGGTCAGCGTGATGCCGCCCTCGGTCGCGCTGGCATCCAGCCCGCCGGCGACGATCGCGCCGGTCTGGCTGAGGCTGCCCTCGCCCAGGTTGAGCGTCAGCGTACCGCCGACATGGGCGCTCGTGATCGATAGGTCGGTGCCGTCCGAGATACTGGCGTTGTCGGCGTTCGCGGTGCCGACGGTCAGCGCGGCGAAATCGTTACCGGAATTGGTCAGCGTGATCGCGCCGCCCGTGGTGCTCACGTCGAGCCCCTGCGCGATGATCGCGCCGGTCTGCGTGATCGCGCCTTCGCCGACGGCCAGGGTCAGGGTGCCGCCGACCGTCGCGCTGGCGACGCGAAGATCGCCCGCGCTCGCGACCGATGCGTTGTCCGTGCCGCCGGTCGAGATCGCCAGCTGGCCGATCGTGTTGTCCGCGTCGGTGAGCGTGATCGTGCCGGCGGTGGTGCGGACGTCGAGGCCGGCCACGTCCAGCGCGCCGCTCTGCGTGACCGCGCCGCCCGAGCGCAGCGTGAAGCTGCCGCCGGTGTCGCTCGCACCCAGCTCCGTCGCGATGCTGTTGGTGAAGGTGACGCCGTCCGGCGCCGAGAAGCTGGCCGTTCCGGTCACGGCATTGCCGGCATTGTCCAGCGTGACGGCGCCGCCCGTCACGGTGACGTCGAGGCCGTTCGCGGTGATGGCAGCGCCTTGCGTGATGCTGCCTTCGCCGATGTTCAGCGTCAGCAGGCCGCCGATCGTCGCGCCGTCGACGGCGAGATCGCCCGACGACACGAACGACGCCGAATAGCCGTCCACCGTGGAGGCGGTCAGGCTGTGGAAGCTGTTGTCCCCGTTGGTCAGCGTGATGTCGCCGAGCTCCGCCGTGACGTCGAGGCCGCCGGCCGAGATCGCGCCCGACTGGGTGATGTCGCCGTCCGTCGCGTCGAGCGACAGCGTGCCGCCCACCGAAGCGCTCGCCACGTTGATCGCCTGCCCGCCGACGATGGTCGCGCTGTGGCTGCCCGCGGTCGAGACGGTGAGGTCGCCGAAGGAATTGTTCCGGTCGTCCAGCGTGATGTCGCCGCCGGTCGAGCTGACGCTCAGCGCGCCGGTGACGTCGATGTTCCGGTCGGCCATCTGGGTGATGTTGCCGCCCGACGTGATCGTGGCGCCGCTGCCGGCCTCGATCAGGTCCAGCACCATGCCGCTCTGGCTGGCGACCGTGACGCTGCCGCCATCGGCGACGGCGCGCAGCGTGCCGGTGATGTCGTTCTGCGACGAGCTCAGGACGATATTGCCGCTCGCCGCATTGAGATTGGCGTCGGTGGTCGTGATCGCGGTGTTGGCCTGCTGGCTGATGGCATCGGCGAAGACCACCAGCCCACCGGTCGGCGTGCCGAGCACGGCCCGCGAATTCGCGGCTGCGCCGGCGTCCAGGTTGAGCTCGCCCGGCGTGTAGATCGTAAGGATCCCGGTGCCGTCGCCGCCGCCATAGCCGAGCTGCGCCGTGTGGCCCTCGCCGTCCACCGTCACGAAGGCGCCGGCGACATGGGTCGCGCCATTGGCGCTGCCGACCGAGACGTTGCCCGTTGCGTCGGCCCCGCCGATCGTCACGCCGCCGCCATTGTTGGCATAGACGCCGTCGTTGAGGATGTGCGCCGGATCGAGCGTGGTGCCGTCCCAGCCCGCGATCAGGTTGATCGCGCCGGTACCGGCGTTCTGGACATCCGCCGCGATGACGATATTGCCGGCGCTCAGCATGCTCAGCGTATGGCTGCTGTCGTATTGGATGGCGTCGCTCAGCGTCGGCGTGGCCAGGTCGTCGGTCACGCCGATCGTGACGTCGCCGCCCGCCAGATCGGTGCCGATCATCGCGCCGATCGCGGTCTCGGCGTCCAGCGTGCCGGTCGTCCACACGATATTGCCGCTGGGCGTGAGGCCCGAGGCGTTGCCGATCCACACATTGCCGCCCGCCGCGCCGGCGAGAAGCGAGCTCTCGCCGCCGACGGCGATATCGATATTGCCGGTCGCCTGGCCCTCGACGTCGCCGGTGAGCGAGCCGTTGCCGATCATCGCGTATTCCGCTGCGGTCGCACCGCCCGTCAGCGTCATCTCGCCGGTCGCCCGCACGAGGATATCGCCGCCGGTCAGGCCGTGATAGCCGATCTGGGCGTAGAAGCCCTCGGCCGGCGCGATGTCGAGATCGCCCGTCAGGATATTGGTGTGGCCGCCGGCGGTGCCGATCGACAGGTTCGCGGTCTGGTCGTTGCTGAAGTCGAAATCGTCGATCGAATAGGCATGGTCGCCGCCGACATTCATCACCGCGCCGTTCAGGCCATAGGCATGGGCCGCGAGGATCTCCGCGCCCGTGCCGACCGTCGTGCCGTCCCAGCCGGCCACGATCGTGATGTCGCCCGCGCCGTCGTTGATCACGCTGCCGACGACGTCGAGGCTGCCGCCCGTCGCGAAGACGAGGGAATGCGGGCTGTCGTATTCGAGGCCGCCGATACGGAAGCCGACCGCGTCGGCGTTGTTGCGGAAGCCGATGAAGAGGTCGCCGCCGGTGTCGGCGGAGGTGCCGAGGTCGGCCTCCATGAAGTCGCCGTCATAGCTGCCGGTGGTCGCCAGCGAGGTGACGTTGCCGGTCTCCTTGTAGCCGTCCGACGCGGCGTTGCCGAGCCAGGCGATGCCCTGCTGCGAGAAGAAGACCGTCTGGTTGCCGGCATCGAGGCTGATATTGCCGGTGACGTCGCCCTGGATGTCGCCGGCGAGCGAGCCGTTGCCGAGCTGCAGCGTGTTGGAATTGCCGCTGCTGCCGAAGCCGTTGATGTTCTGCGTGACCTTGACGTTGATGTCGCCGCCGCCGGCGCCGTGATAGCCCAGCTGGGCATAGCCGTTGGTCGCGTCGAGGCTGAGACTGGCGGCGTAGACGTTCGTGGCGCCGATCGCGCCGCCGACCCACGAATCGCCCGCTGCGTTGCTGCCGCCGATATCGACGGTGCCGAAGCCGTCGAGGCCGTAATGGCCGTCGACGCCGATATTGCTAAGATCGCCGTCCCAGCCCGCAACCAGGTTGATCGTGCCCGAGCCGCTGTTCTGGATCTTGCCTTCGATGTCGAGGTCGCTGGCCGACACCAGGTTCAGGGTGTGGCTGCTGTCGTAGATGATGTCGCCGGCGACCTCGAGGCTGCACTCGCAGCTCGTATGGCCCAGCGTCACGTCGCCATAGGACAGGTCGCTCGCGATCATGCGGCCGAAGCCGCCATTGGTGTCGAACTGGTCGTCGAGACTGCCGGCCAGCAGCACCGTGCTGCCGGTGATCGTGCCGTCCGTCGTCGCATTGCCGATGCCGGTGACGAAGGGCAGACCGCCATCGCTCTCGCTCAGCAGCCCGCGGCCGGCCACGGCCCCTTCCGCGAAGCCGCAATCGTCGCAGGGCGGCGCGCCGTCGAGCGTCTCGCTGCGCAGCGTGCCCTGGGCCGAGACGAAGATGTCGCCGCCGACGTCGCCCGTCACCGAGCCGTCCAGCGCGCCATTGCCGATCATCGCATAAGGACTGCCGACCGAGGCGTCGCCGCCCAGCAGGCTGACGTCGCCCGTCGCCAGCACGGTGATGTTGCCCGTGCCGTTGCCGTGATAGCCGAGCTGCGCGTTGGTGCCTTCGTCGAAGCCGGTCTCGACGACCAGGTTGCCCGTCAGGACGTTTGTCGCGCCGCCCTTGGAGCCGACATAAGCGCCGCCGTAATAGCCGTCGATCGTGACGGTGCCGTAGCCTTCGACGCCGTAGCCGTAATTGTCGCGGATGTCGTTGACATTCGTCGAGACGCCGTCCCAGCCCGCCACCAGGTTGATCGCGCCAGAGCCGCCGTTCTGGACGCTGCCGGCGATATACAGATCGGTGGTCGACAGCGCGGTGAAGTCGTGCGGGCTGTCATAGATGATGTCGCCGATCGAGCCGCCATCCTCGCCCGTGAAGCCGACGGTGAAGTCGCCGCCGTTCAAATCGGCCGCGACCATGTCTGCGAAGCTCGACGGCACGTCGCCGTCCGCAGCGATGATCGTGACATTGCCGGTCTCGGCGAAGGACGCGCTCACATTGCCGAACCAGACATGCTCGCCCAGATCGCCGTTGTTGTCGTCGTAGATGCCGAACAGCCCGCCGACCCGCACGTCGATATTGCCGGTGACGCCGCCCTCGTCGCCTTCCTGGAACGAGCCGTTGCCGAGCATCGCGTCGAAGCCGCCGAAGCTCTCGATGTACAGATCGCCGCTGGTCGTGACGTTGATGTCGCCGCCGCCGACGCCGTGATAGCCGAGCTGCGCATAGCCGCCGCTCGAGGTGATGTCGAGCGTACCGGTGAAGACGTTCGTCGTGCCGCCGGCCGTGCCCACCGCGACGTCCGGGCCGCCTTCGCCCGCGCCGATCGCGATGCCGCCGTCATTGTTGCCATAGGCGCCGGACGTGGCCGGTATGTCCGCCATGGCCGTGACGCCGTCCCAGCCCGCGACCAGGTTGATCGCGCCGGCGCCTTCCGGCTGCGCGTTCTGGATGCTGGCACCGATATTGACATTGCCGACCGACATCAGCGTCAGGTCGTAAGGGCTCGCATAGAGCATCGGCTGGTCGATATCGATATCGGCCGCGGTCGACTCCCAGGTGACGTTGCCGCCGTTGAGGTCCGCCGTCAGCATCGGGAGGATCGAGCCCTGGCCCTCGAAGCCGCAGCACGACGCATCGTCCACCGCGCCGGTCACCAGCGTGACATTGCCGCTCTCGCCGCCGGGCGAGGCATTGCCGATCCACAGCGTGCCGCCGGTATAGACCTGGGTGCGCAGGACATTGCCGGCCATGATCGTGATGTCGCCGCTCACCGGCCCCGTGACGAGGCCGAACTTGTCGCCGTTGCCGATCATCGCGAGCGCATTGGTGCCCTCGCCCGCGAACAGCGAGACCTGGTTCTGCGCCGCCACGATGATGTCGCTCGTGCCGCCCGCGCCCACGCCGATGCGATAGCCGATCTGCGCCACCGCGTCGTTGCTCTGCGCCTGCAGCAGGACGTTGTAGCCCGCGACCAGGGTCGTGCCGCCCAGGCTGCCGACCGCCGCATGGCCGTTGCCGATCGCGACATTGCCGCTGTTGTTGCCGAAGCGCGTGTCGCTGCCGTTCACCAGGAGGTTGGAGAAATCGGTGCTCGAGCCGTCCCAGCCCGCGATCAGGGTGATGTTGCCGGCGCCGCCGTTTTGGACCGCTTCATTGATTCCGATCTCGCCTTCCGACAGCAGGGTCAGCGAATGGTCGCTCGTATAGATCACCGCATCGTTCACCTCGATCGCGGTCGAGGCTTCGAGTGTCACATTGCTGTTCGTCAGCGCCGCGATGAGGGTCGTCGGCGAGATGAAATCCGTCGAGCCGGAATCCTGGTCGACCGGCAGCGTGCCGTCGACCTGCGTGCTGCCGCTGTTGTCGATGACGATGCTGCTGGGATCGAGCAGCCAGTTGCCCGTCTTGCCGTGCGGCGCGCTGGTGTCGACCTTGGTGGTCGGTGCGACGGAGAGATTGTGGCCCGAGGTCTCGATGAAGCCGCCATTGCCGCCGGCCGCGCCGCCCTTGGCGCTGACGATGCCGGCGAAATCGGTCTGTCCGGTCGACCACACGACCAGCGTGCCGCCATTGCCGCGATGCGTCGCGTCCGCCTTGATGGTCGCGCTGCCGACATGGACGTTGTCCGCCTGCTGCAACGTGCCGCCGCCATGCAGGTCGCCGCCGATCTTCACCGTGCCGCCGCCGGCATCGCCCGAGACGTCGATCTTGGTGTTGTCCGCCACCGTGACGTTGCGGCCGGTGACCGTGACCGTGCCGCCGGTCGCGCCCGCGGCCGCACCGGACGCGTCGACCGTGCCGGAGACGCTCACATCGCCGTCGCCGCCGTCGAGGATGACCTCGCCGTTCTGCACCTTGGCGCTGGTCGCCGAAATCATGCCGGTGTTGTTGACCACCGCGTCCTGCACGCTGGAGGCGGCGCGCGCCGTCATCACCACGCGGCCGCCCGCGGCCTTGATCGTGCCGGAGTTGGAGACGCCGGTCTGGCCGTTGTCGGCCTTGCCGGTCGGCGCGGTGATCGCGTAGCGCAGCAGCCCATCGCCGTCGAAATCGACCGTATAGGCGCTCGAACCGCCGAGCACGACCGTGCCGGTGTCCGCCGAGATCAGCCCCTGGTTCGAGACGCTCGCGCCCGAGAGCAGGACCGAGCCGCCCTTCCGGGTCCTGATCGTGCCCTGGTTGACGACCGAGGCGCCGGTGCCGCCGGAGAAGCTGTAATTGCCGCCCAGGAAGTCGCCGTCGCGGATATCCGCCGTCGTCGCGATGAGGCCGCCGACATTGGTCTGCGACCCCTTGCCGAACAGCACGCCATTGCCGTTGATGATCCACACTTGGCCGTTGGCCAGCAGGTTGCCGTAGATCGAGGTCGGCTGCGAACCGGTGACGCGGTTCAGCGCGATGGAATTCTGCCCCGGCTGGTTGAACTGCACCGTGCCGCCGGCGCCGATCGAGAAGCTGTCCCAGTTGATGACCAGCTTGCCGGTCTTCTGGTCGATGACGGTGCTGTTGCCGCCATGCTGGGTGATCGTGCCCTGGCCGCCGACGACGGTGCCGCCGGTCGGATCGGCCTGCGCCACGCCCAGCACGCTGAGGCAGGACGTACCCAGAAGGAGGGTGCGGACGATGGCGGCGTTGGTCTTGTTCATGACTCTGGTCCCTAGAACCGCACGGCGAGATCGAGGAGGATTTTGGTGGATTCCCTGTAGGCATCGCTGCCCGGCACCGCATGCAGGGTCCGCGCGCCCTCGAGCGCGCCGGTCAGATTGTAGGCGAGCCAGAAGCGGAAGCCGCCGCCGACCGACTGGATGTTCTGGTCCTTCAGCGACGGGTCATTGCCGTTGTACCAGGCCTGCGCCGCATCAACGTAGATATAGGGCTCGAGACCCTGCACGAGGGAGTCGGCGAAGCGGAAATCGTAGCGCAGCTCCGCCGAGCCGCCGAGGCCGTCGTCGCCCGTGATCGCACCCGGATCGTAGCCGCGGCCGAGCAGCGTGCCGCCGAAGGCGATCTGCTCGCCGGTGATCAGGCGGTTGAAGGCGTATTGGCCCTGGGCCGAGAACGCCGTGCTGAAATTGCCGCCCAGCGGCAGCAGCAAACGGGTGTAGCCGGTCAGCTTGGTGAAGGCCGTGGTGCCGCCGACCCGCGACAGCAGGGGATTGGGCTGCTCGAGATGCGTGACCGGGTTGATCACCGTGTCCGGCGTCGCCCCGAAGATCGGCAGGCCCTGCGCCGCGTCGAAGGTCGAGGTCCACAGGCCGTTGCCGAAGATGTCGGTGCGCTGGTAGGAGCCGCCCAGATCTATCACCCGCCACTGGTCGTGGCTCACCGGCCCCGAGACGTCGACCCGCGCATCCTGCACCGTGAAGCCGCCGTCGAGCAGCAGCGTTTCGCGCCGGCTGCGGATCAGCGGATAGGTCAGGCGCCCGCCCGCCGCCCAGCTGTCGGTCAGGACGCCGAAGGCGCTGAGCGTCGAGCCCGGCTCGCCATGGGTGACCGTGCCGGTCAGCGTGCCGATGAGCCCGTCGTCGCCGATCGCGGTGCGGTAGCGCAGCGAGCCCTGGATCTGCTCCAGCGAATCCGGCGAGGAGACCACCGAAGCGGCAAGCTGGTCGGCGCCGAACAGGCTGTTGAACTCGACGTCGCCCGACACCGTCCAGATGCCCGAGAAGCGCGAGCCGCGATCGTCGACCGCCAGGCCGCCGGTCATGAAGGGCTGCTGCACGTCGACGATGAGGTCGGAGGCGCCCGGCGTGTCCGGCGACGGCTTGAGCACGCCGCTCGCCGTGATGCCCGGGATGTCGTTGGTGAGGAGGAGTCCGCGCTCCATCGTCGGCAGCGTCAGCGGCCGCGCCGCGGCGGCATCGCGCAGATAGCCGCGCACCAGCCGCTTCACGCGGCGGTCGCCACCCTGCACCGCGACGGCGCCCAGATGGCCCTCGACGATGTTGATCGTGAACACCCCGTCGCGCACGCGCTGCGGCGGAACATAGGCGCGCACCAGCAGATAGCCGCGGGCGCGATAGATCGCTTCGATCTTGTCCGCGACGTCGAGGATGTCGCCCAGCGTGACGTCCTTGCCGATCAGGCCGGCATAGAGCGGGCGGAATTGTTCGGCCGGGATGGTCGTCGCGCCGGTGAGCTTGAGGCCGGTGAGCTTGAAATGCACCTCGTCGACCGCGCGCGGCACGGCCGAGCGGTGCGGCGCCACGATGCTGAAATCGAAATCGGGCTGCGGCGGCGCCGTCGGCCCGGTGCGGTCGCGGCCGGGCTGCACGGCACCCGGCAGCACCTGCGCCACGGCCGATGTGGCCGCCAGAATGATGCCGCCTGCCAACACCAGTGCCGACGCGGACGCCTTCGCGCACCCCGTCGACCGACGTTTCCTCCGACCCCTCAACGACATCCCCTCGGATAGCCTGGTCCCGCTTGCCCGAATTGGGCCGCGAGGCGCCCGCAATCTGCCCTGTTTCTGGTGGCGCAACAATTACGGAGTAAGAAAATACCCGGCCATAAGGCCGGCCTGCGGTGGGAACTTCTGGAACTTGTCGGGCTCAAGGCGGGGGCATCCAGGCCGCGAGCCGATTCCCCCGGCCGGGCGGGCGCTGCGGCAATGCCCTCCCGGCACCATATATCATGTCTGTGCTCTGTCTGTCCTGGCCCGCGACAGCGCCTCAACTGGATCGCTGCTGTTGCAGTCATCGCATTTGGATGGAGGTCCGTCCGCATCGAACAGCCTGAAAAAAATCTGAAACAAAATATCGTCCGCCGCGCCGCCGTGTGGGGCTTGTCCTCGCTTGCGCGCGGATTTCTCCGCATCCGCCGCGCCTTTCGCGCGCATCGCGTGGGGATAACTCGACAACGAAAAAATTATCGGACCCTCTTGAACCGAGTCGGTCCAAACCCCATTTGCGCCATATCCCCACAATTGCGAGAGAACGAGATCAGCCCTGCATGAGGGCCGAGAGCGCCGCCGCGACTTGCGCGGCGTTCGCGCCCTGCACCATGGAGCGATGATCGCCCGGAACGATCCGTATACGGATCGATGCGGCGCGCGTCTTCCAGTATCGCGCCACGTCCAGCATCCACGGATCTTCCTGCACCGGAACGACGAGCCCGACCGGACCGTCATACCGTGCGGGGCGATAATCGCCGATGGCCAGCGTCGTGGCGTCGTGCACCGCCTGCAGGGCAGGCGGGATGTGCAGCGCCGGTGCCGCGACCGCTTGCGGCGCAGCGCGCCGACGCAGCCGCTGTGTCAGCGACGCCGCCGCCTGCACCGCATGCCCAAGCCCGTCGCGCAGCGGCAAGGACGAAAGGACGCCTGCATGATGCCGTGCCCGTTTGGCGATGTGTCTCGCCCAGGTAGCGAAGGGCCATTGCCGCATCGGGATCTGCGTATCGATCAGGGTCAGCGATGCCGGCCGCATCTGCCGCGCCATCTCGAAGGCGATCAGGCCGCCGGCCGAATAGCCGGCCAGGTGGAACGGCCCGTCGGGATAGGCCGCGCGGATCGCGCCGAGATAGTCCGCCGCCATCGCGGCGACGGAGGCGCCCGGCGCCTCGCGCCCGTCGAGACCGCGCGCCTGGATTCCGTAGACGGCGCCTTTGCCCGCGATCCGGCGGCCGAGCGCGAACAGCTCCATCACATTGCCGCCGATGCCGTGCACGATGAAGAGCGGCGTGCCGTCGCCGTCCCGGATCCGCACCAGCGGCGAGAAGGCGGCCGTCTCCCGCCGGTCGATCGCGGCGGCCAGCGCGGCGATGGTCGGCGCGGCGTAGATCATCGTCACCGGCAGCGCGACGCCGAACGCCTCCTCGACGGCGAACATCAGGTTGAGCGTGGACAGCGAGTCGCCGCCGGATTCGAAGAAATCGTCGTGCCGCCCGATGGCGTCCGTATCGAGCACGCGCTGCCAGATCGCCGCGATCGCCGTTTCGGTCTCGCCGGTCGGCGCATCGCTGGACGGAAGGGCCGCCAGCACCTCGCGGCCCTGCCAGTCCGCATCGAGCGCGCCGAGCGCCGCCATGTCGAGCTTGGCGCTGGCAAGGCGGGGGATCGCCGCGACGGCATGGATGCGCTGCGGCTGCAGGGCAGCCGGAAGCCGATCGCGCAGGGCGGCCTTGAGCGCCGCGGTATCGACCGCGCCGACGACATAGGCGATGAGCCACCATTGGGCGCCGACCCGGCGCGGGAAGACGGCGGCGTCGTGCACCCCGTCGCAGCGGCGCAGCGCGGCTTCGAGTTCGCCGGGCTCGACCCGCTGGCCGCGGATCTTGAGCTGGCGGTCCTTGCGGCCGATCAGGTCGATCAGCCCGTCGGCGCGCAGCCGCACGAGATCGCCGGTGCGCAGCACGCGGCAGGAAGGGTCGTTCGCCGCGGCGGGAAAATCGCCCGCCTCGACACGCCCGTCCCGCCAGCGCCCGAGCGCGACATAGGGACTGCACACGACGAGCTCGCCTTCCTCGCCGGGCGTCACGGCCTGGCCGTCCTCGCCCAGGATGGCGAGCGCGTTGCCGGCCAGCGGATAGCCCAGCGGGACGCGCGAGCCCTCGCGCGGGAAACCGTTCGGCACGAACCATTGCATGATCGGCGCCTCGGTCGAGGAATAGCCGAGCTCGATCCGGCAGTCCGGCGGCAGCCAGGCGCGCAGAGCATCGACGTCGCTCCACAGCACGGCGTCGCCGCCGACCCGGAGAACGCGCAGCGACTCCGGCGCCGGCGTCCCGAGCTGCATCAGGGTGCGCAGCAGCGCCGGCACGCCGTACATCATGGTGATGCCCGCATCGTGCAGGCGGTTCAGGATCTGCCGTGCCCCGGCGCGCTGGACGTCGATCAGGTGCAGCGTCGCGCCGGTCAGCAGCGCGGTGAAGCGCTCGCGCAATCCCGCGATGGTGCATTCGGAGCTGAGCGGCAGGAAGCGGTCCTGCACATCGACATGCGCGGCGTCGACATATTGCGCGACGCGGCGCAGCAGGGCGCGCTGGCCGTTGACGATGCCCTTGGGCTTGCCCGTGCTGCCGGAGGTGAAAAGGACGAAGGCCGGATCGTCGGGACCCAGCGGCTGCAGCGGCGCGGCGCGGTCGTGCGGCGCCGACAAGTCGAGACGGCGTATGCCGTCCGGCACGAGCCCGGCCGTGTCGGGATCGTCGAAGCGCGCGACGATCGCGGCCATGCCGCAATCCTTCACGACCTCGGCGAGCCAGGCGCGCGGATAGTGCGAATCCAGCGGCACGAACAACCGTCCCGCCGCGAAGCAGGCGAGCATCGTCAGGAGGAAATCCGCGGAAGTCGGAAGCAGGATGCCCACAAGATCGCCCGGCGCCGTCTCCGCCGCGATCCAGCCGGCGAGACTCGCGACCGCGGCCTGTGCCGCGCGGTAGGTGAGCGCGGCCGTACCGTCGTCGAGCGCGATCCGGTCCGGATGTGTCTGCGCGATACTTGCAAAGCGTTCCGAGACGGATGCGTCGTTGTCCGGGAACGGCACAAAGGCGCGAACGGGGCCGTTCCAATCCAACGGGTAGTTGGAGCGGTCGAACCAGGGCGCGGTCAGTCTGTGCAACACGATCCGACGATAGCCTCCACCCGACCAACAAATCCTGAAGGGAGCTCGCGTCCCGCCGCGGGACGGCATGCTCCCTGCAAAGACGTCGCATGCAGGATTTATTCCCGGCTTGCAGGGGCGATTCCCGTCCCGAACCGGGCCGACACGGAGGCCACCATGCTCCACGTTGACACAGCCAGGCTCATTGCCGTCCCCGCAAACGACAGCGAGCCGCCCGCGCCCAAGCCCTTGACGCCGGCCGAGCAGCCCTTCCCCCGGCTCATCGGCCTCGAGATCACCGAAGCGACGCCGCAGCGCGTCCGCGCCACCCTGGCGGCCCGCAACGAATTGTGCCGCTCCGGCGGCACGCTGCATGGCGGCGCGATCATGTCGCTGGCCGACATCACCGCCTCTTGCGGCGCGTTCCTGAACCTGCCCGAAGGCGCCAAGACGACGACCATCGAAAGCAAGACCAATTTCCTCGGCGCGCCCAAGGAAGGGGCTCCGATCTTCGCCGAGTCCGTGCCGCTGCATGTCGGCCGCCGCTCTTCGGTGTGGCAGACCAACGTCACCCGCGAAGACGGCAAGCTGGTCGCGGTGGTGATCCAGACGCAAATGGTGATTTGAGTTTCGCTCAACTTGTCATCCCCGTCCCTCGCGCTCGACGGGGATGACAACGGAGTTTGAGATTTCGCCCGGCGAGAATCCGCTCTACTCTCCGCCTCGGGGTCCATCCGAGGTCATCATGCCGCCATCGCCGTCGCAGGCCGATCCTTACGCGCGCGCCGCCGCGAAATTCGCGCTGTCGTCCAAGCTCGCCAGCATCGAGGCGCTGATCGACTGGGATGCCCAGACCAACATGCCCAAGGGCGGCAGCTGGGCGCGCGGCGAACAGCGCGGCGCGCTGGCGGAGGTCACTTCCGACCTGACCGGCACGCCGGAGGTCGGCGCCCTGCTCGACGAGGCGCAGGCCTACGCCAATGTCCTCGACGACGCCGATCGCGCCAATCTGGCGGAGATGCGCCGGCTCTGGGTCCACCGCGCCGCGGTGCCCAAGGATCTGGTGGTCGAACGCGCACGGGTGTCGCAGGCGCTGCAGGCGGCCTGGCTGGAGGCCAAGGCGAACAGCGATTTCTCGCTCTTCGCGCCGGGGTTCAAGACGCTGATGGCGATCCACAAGGAGGTGGCGGCGGCGAAAGGCGCCAAGCTGGGCCTCGCCCCTTACGACGCGATGATGGACGAGCAGGACCCCGGCCTGACCGGTGCGGTGATCGATCCGATCTTCGACGATCTCGCAGCCGATCTGCCCGGCCTCCTCGCAGAGGTTCGCGAACGCCAGGCAAGGTGGCCGGCGGTACTCGACTTCGGCGGCGACTTCTCGGTCCCGAAGCAGAAGGCGCTGTCGGAGAGGCTGGCGCGGATCGTCGGCCATTCGCCGGAGACCAGCCGGATCGACGAGGCGCCGCATCCCTTCTCGATGCCGCATTCGCCGGGCGATGTGCGCTTCACCACGCGCTACAGCGAGGACAAGTTCCGCTATTCGGTGGCGGCGACGCTGCATGAAGCCGGCCATTCGATGTACGAGCTGAACCTGCCGCGCAAGCTTGCCTTCTCGCCGGTCGGCTTCGCGCGCGGCGCCTCGGCGCATGAGAGCCAGTCGCTGATGCTGGAGATGATGGCGGGACGGAGCAAGGAATTCCTGCGCTTCCTGGCGCCCTTGCTGCACGAATATCTCGGCGGCGACCCGGCGCCGTGGCAGCCGGCGAATGTGCTGAACTTCTTCCGCCGCGTCGACGACGACTATATCCGCGTCAACGCGGACGAGATCTCCTATCCCCTGCATGTGATCCTGCGCTACCGGTTGGAGAAGGCGCTGCTCGGCGGCGATCTCGCCGTCGACGACATCCCGGGCGCCTGGAACGAGATGTTCGGGAAACTGTTCGGCCGCGTGCCGCCCAATCACGCCAAGGGCTGCCTGCAGGACATCCACTGGGCGGCGGCGCTGTTCGGCTATTTCCCGAACTACGCGCTGGGCGAAGCGCTGGGGGCGCAGTTGTTCGAGCGGGCCTGCGCCGACGATCCGGCGATCCTGCCGGCGCTGGAAATGGGAGACTTCAAGCCCTATTTCGCCTGGGTGCGCCCCCGCATCCATGAGCAAGCGAGTCTGAAGAGCTTCGACGACATCGTCATCGCCGCCACCGGCGAAAAGCTCTCCGCCGCCGCGCTGAAGCGCCATGTGCGGCGGCGCTATCTCGAAGAGCCGCTGGATCAGAGTCCGTCGTGATCCGTTTGAATCACGCCTGTCATCCCGGCCAAGCGATGCGTCAGCATCGCACCGGTCCGTAGCGACAGCGTACGGACGGACCCATTGCGCAAGTGTCTCGATGGGTCCCGGCTCTCGCTCCGCTCGGCCGGGATGACATTTTGCGGAGGGGCTGTGCCTGCCGTCCATCCTTCGACGAGCTCAGGATGAGGTTTGTGCCTGGATCCGCGTTCATGCGCTGTGCCTCGATGGCCCTCGCCCTGAGCCTGGAAGGGCGAGGGCCACGCTCAAATGCTGCAGCCTGCTAAATCCGCCACTCCGTCCCCTTGACCAGGGCTTCGTAGAACTCCGGCGCATAAGCAGTCTCCGGCGCGGCGCGGACCTTTTCGTCGAGGAATTGCGCATCCTTGCCCACCAGGATGCGCCAGCGGTCTTCGCGCACGCCGTCGAGGATGATCTTGGCCGCTTGCGCCGCGCTCGTCGGCGCGCTGTCGCGGAAGCCATCGCCGGCCGCCTGGACGAACTGCAGCACCTGCGCGTCGCTCAGCGCCGCGACGTTGATCCCCTGCGCCGCCAGCATGCCGCGCGCCCCGGCAAGGTCGCCCGGCCCTCCGCCGGAGAGGATCTTGCGCGAATTGGTCACGATCTCGGTGCCGATATGGCCCGGCATCACGACCGAGCATTTGATGTGCGGCGCGTTCACGGCGAGGTCGGTGATCAGCGCTTCGGTGAAGCCCTTCACCGCGAACTTCGCGGCCGAATAGGCGGTGTGGGGCCGTCCCGGGCCGATCGAGGCCCAGAATCCGTTGACCGAGGAGGTGTTGACGATATGGCCTTCGCTCGCCTTCATCAGCAGCGGCAGGAAGGCGCGCACGCCGTGATAGACGCCGCCCCAGCAGACGTTGAAGGTCTTCTCCCACTGGCCGCGGTCGCCGTTGACGATCGAGCCGCCGCCGCCGATGCCGGCATTGTTGATCAACAGGTGGATCTTGTCGGTGTCGAGCTCGCGCCGCACCGTCTGGGCCCAGCTGTTGACCTGGTCCTCGATGGCGACGTCGGCCACCGTGCCGATCACCCTGGTGCCTTGCGGTGCCTGCGCCAGGGCGAGGCGCTGGGTCTCCGCCATGTTCTCGGCGATCACGTCGCACATCGCGACCGTGCAGCCCTCGGAGGCCAGCTGGATCGCCAGCTCGCGCCCCATGCCCGTGCCGCCGCCCGTTATGACGGCGATCTTGCCCGCGAAGTCCTTCATGCTGCGTCTCCCGATTTTTTGTCAGCGCAGTGTCGGCGAGCACGCGCGGGGAGGCCAGCGAAATTTGCCGGCCTTCGCTTACGCCAAGGTAAGGAAATCGGGGCTTAGTCGATCTTGTGCGTGACCCGGATCCCGAAGGTGCGCGGCTGGTCGGTCGCCGTGTACAGCGTGCCTTCGCAGGTCTGCACCGTGCACTGCGCCGAACGGTACAACTGCTCGCGCTCGTCGAACGCGTTGGCGATCGTGAGATCGACGCCCCAGTGATCCGTCTCCGCGCCGAACGAGAAGTCCGCCGTGGTGAACGCCTTGAGCGGACCCAGCACCGAGCGCACCGGCACCGGCATCGACAACGGGTCGCCGGACGTCGGATCGGCCGCGTTGAGGCGCAGGTCGGCCCAGCTCGTGCTCTGATAGACGAGTCCGCCCTGCACATGCGCCAGCAATCCCTGGAAAGGGAATTCGTAGCGCGCGATCATGTTTGCCTTGAACTTCGGGGTTCCCGGAAGCTGCGTGCCTTTTGGCGCGTCCGGCTGCCAGGGATCCACCGGACCGGGACACTGATTGATGATCACGCCGCCGACCACCGGCCCGCAATAGTCGGTCGTCAGGTGCGCATCGGTATAGGTGCCGGCGCCCGAGAGCGACAACCCTTCGACCGGCTGCCAGACGAAATCGCCTTCCGCGCCGTAGATGCGGGCGTTGCCGGCATTGTGGATTTCGGTGAACGCGTTCTGGCCGAGGAACGAGAACTGGAAGCGGTTCCAGTCCTCGATATAGGCCGCGACGTTGACGTGCAGCGTGTTGTCGAACCACCCGGTCTTGGCGCCGATCTCGTAGTTCGTCAGCCGGTCCGGCTGATAGTTCGGGACGGTGGCACGGCGATTGACGCCGCCAGGCCGGAAGCCGGTCGACCATGTCGCATAGACCATCCGGTCGTCGTCGATGCGCCAGGTGGCATTCAGCTTGTGCGTGAAGCCGCTCTCGTAAACCGACGCGTTCAAATCCGTGCAAGGCGTGTTCGGCACGATCGGCGGCCGGCCCAGACAGCCGGCAACACCGGTGTGCGACGAGTAGTCCGAACTGAAGCCGAAGAAGCCCTGCAGCGAGTTCGCCGCATAGAACACGCGTCCACCCGCCGTCAGCGTGATGTCCGGCGTCACATCATACGACACCTGGCCGAACGCCGCGACGTCGATGTCCTCGCGCTGCTGGTTGGTGAGCCAGAGCGTTCCCGGCCAACCCGGCACCGACATCTGCGGCACGCCCGGATCGGCGTTCTCGTCCGACAAGCCGGCGACCGTGTAGTTCTGCAGGATGTGGTGCGTCTGGCGCTCGAAGAACAGCCCGCCCAGCCAGCGAAAGGGGCCTTCCTGCGGCGACGACACGCGCACTTCCTGGCTGAGCTTGGTGAAGTGGTCCTTCTCCAGGATGTACTGCTGCGGGTCGATGAGGTTGTTGTGGTTGTCGACGGTATAGGCGCCGTAGCCGTGCAGCGTGTCGTAGAAGAACGAATAGTCGGTGTAGTCCGACGCCGCGTTGATGTTGCGTTCCATATAGCCGCCCGAATAGACGACATCGAGGTTGCTGATCTTGCCCTGCACCGTCAGCGCCGCCTGGTACCAGCTGTCATGCGCGAAATCGGGGAAGAACTGCTGCACCTTCAGATCGCCGAGGCTCGCGTCGTAGCCGAACAGGCCGCTGCTGTTGGTGCGCTGGACGATGAGCGACGGGGAGAGCGTCCAGTTGTTGTCGAGATCGATCTCCGCCTCGAGGCGCCCGCCGGCGGTGTCGGAGACGTTGAAGTCGTTGCGCACGACCGCCGCGTTGGTGACGGTGATGCCGGAGGTCGGGAAGGTGCGCGAACCGGGGATGTTGTCGATATAGCCCGCGTCGTGCTCGTCATAGGCGACGAGGCGGATCGCGATCTTGTCGGTCAGCGGCAGGTTGACGAAGCCCTCGGCCTCGTAGCCGATGCCGCCGTGATCGACGGTGTCCACCCCGGCGTCGAAGCCGCCATAGGTGCCGGTGAAATCCGGCTTGTTGGTGATGATGCGCAGCGTGCCGGCTTCCGAGCTCGCGCCGTACAGCGTGCCTTGCGGACCCGACAGCGATTCGACGCGCGCGATATCGTAGACATGCACGTCGAGCGAGCCGCCGATCGTCGTGATCGGCTGCTCGTCGAGATAGACGCCGACGGTCGGCAGCGAGCCGGAATGGTTGCCGTCGCCGCCGCTCGAGACGCCGCGCATCGAGACGTTGGCGAAACCCGGTCCGCCATTGCCCGCGCCCGCGCCGCCCACCGTATAGGTGACGCTCGGCAGATAGCGCGCGTATTGGGCGAAGTCGGTGATCTGAAGCTGCTGCAGCTTCTCGGTCGGCAGCGCCTGGATGCTCAGCGGCACCTTCTGGAGGTCTTCGCTGCGCTTCTCGGCCGTGACCACCACGGTCTCGATGCCGCCGCCGGTGTCCGCGTCCGCGGCAAGCGCCGGCACGGCGACGCCGGTCAACATGGTGGTGGTGAGAAGCAGCTGCCAAAGCGCCGGACGGCCCTTGGTCAAAATCGAATGACCCCGCATCGCGAGTATGTCCCCCCAACAACAGATGTCGCCCCCGAACGCGGGCAGAACCCCGGTCTCACATCTGTCATAAGTTGAAGCGCCGGCCGTTGAGCCGTCAATGGCCGCGGCCGGAGCGGCACGCGAAAAATGCTGCACCGCGTCAGATCGGCGGCGACTGCGGGTAATCCTGCAACACCGGGCCCAGGGCAGTCTCCAGCGGACCAAGCCAAGGCCCGAAATGCCGCCATTGATTGACGCCCTCGCGGGAGATCGGGCGGCGGACCTGTTCGGAACTCGCAGTGCGCACGGCACGGTCATTCTGGTGAAATTGCAGGCAGCCGGCTTCGAACGGCAGACCGCAATACGCCAGCAGCCGGCGCACTTCGCCTTCGGGATCGTCGACCATGGTCTCGTAGAGAACGCGGTGGATGCGGCCGGGCAGGACGGCGTCCATATGGGTCATCAGCGCGACGTAGTCGGCGTAATAGCGCCCCAGCTCGATGAGGTCGTAGCTGAACGCCTGGCCGCGCGCGAAGTGCTGCTTGAAGGCGGAGAAGCAGCAGCCCAGCGGATGGCGCCGCGCGTCGACGATCTTGGCCTTGGGCAGGATCAGATGGATCAGTCCGGCATGCGCGAAATTGTTCGGCATCTTGTCGATGAAGAACGGCCGATCCGTCTTGCGCTGCACGCGGGTGCGTTCGAGATATTCGGCGCCGAGTTCGGCACGCTGCTCTGCCGTCAGGTCGGCCAGCATCTCGGGATAGTTCGAAGCTTGGCTGCGCGCCTTGCGGCCGGAGAGCCGCCGCGCGATGGCGATGATGTCCGGCAGCTCCATCGTGCCTTCCACCTGGCTGTGGGTCGCCAGGATCTGTTCGACCAGCGTCGAGCCGGCGCGCGGCAGGCCGACAATGAAGATCGGATCGGGCGCCGGATCGCCCTGCCCCGCACGCCCGGCAAAGAAGCCAGGCGTGAAAACGGCCCGCGAACGGCGCACATGATCGGAGGTTTCCTCGGCGTCATAGACGACGGATTTACGCCGCAGCGCATTGCCGGCTGCGTAATGCGCGAAGGCTTCTGCATAGCGGCCGTCGTCCTCCAGCGCCTTGCCGAGCGCGAAATCGAGATGATAGCGGTCCTCGCCGTCCAGCGTGTCACGCGCGAGGCCGGCCCGCATTGCCTCTTCGTCGTCACGGCCGAAGCGCACGGTCTTGAGATTGGCGAGGCTCCACCACGCCTCGCCGAGCGTCGGCGCCAGCGCGATGGACTTGCGATAGGCCGCGACGGAGTCGGCCTGCCGCCCGACCGCCTTGAGCGCATGGCCGTAGCTCATCCACACCTTGGGCTGATTGGGAAACCCCTTGAGCACGTCTTCGTAAGCCGCAATGGCCTGCGCATACTCGCCGATCTGGCCATAGGCCGCGCCCTTCAGCGCACGATAGGCGGGATTGCGCGGATCGCTGCGTTGCAGGATCTCGATCTGCGCGATGGCGTCGAGCGACTTGTTCTGACGGTGCAGGACGACGGCATAGTTGTGCCGCGCCGCGACAAAGCCGGGCGCCAGCTCGAGGCACCGCGCCAGCAGGATCTCGGCATCGCCATAGCGACCCAGCCGCGCCCCGACCTCGGCCAGCATGCGCAGCGCCGCGATACTGTTCGGATCGGCTTTGAGGAAATCGCGCAGCAACCGTTCGGCGACCGCGAGCTTGCCGTCGCACAACGCCCCGGCGGCTTCCAGGAGCTTGGGATCCTTGGTCGCGCTGCGCAGCTGCCGCGCCGTGGCATCGGCCGCGGCGGCATCGTCGCCCAGCAGGGCATGTTGCTCGCCGAGCGCCGACCAGGCCTCGGCGAAGTCCGGGTTGAGCCTCGTGGCTTTCCGCAACGCCGTGACGGCATCGCGTCCTTCGCCCTGCGCGGCGCGGACGAGCCCGAGCTCGAGCCAGACGGACGCCGCGCGCGGCTGCGCGGCGGCGAGCGCTTCGAGCGTCGCAAGCGCTGCGGCGAGGTCGCCCTGCCGCCGCTGCGCCGCGCCCAGGCAGAGCAGCGCCTGCGGATGGCCGGGCACGGCCTCGAGGATTTCGCGGGCCTGCTCGGCCGCGGCGGCGGGGTTGCTGTCCAGCAGCCGCGCGGCGTGGGCCAGCGCGGCAGCGAGCGTCCCGGTCGGTGCGGCAGCGTCCGTCATGCCGGCCGATAGAAGTGTCTGCCGGCCAAGCCTGTCAACCACGCGCCGAATTGTCTTAAGGTCCAGCCATGAACGACGAAGTCCCGACCGAATTCCAGCGCATCCGCGGCCGCTATGCCGGCTATACCCGCACCCGCCTGGCGCAGTTTGCACGGCGGCTGCAGCGCACCATCCACCCCGCTCGCGCACCGGTCCAGAACATCGAGCTGGCTGGACCGACGGACCGTATCTCTTTCGAAGAAGCGACCGAATTGACCTATCGCAACATCGCGCTTGGCGAGCCGCTCGGCCCGCTCTGGGCGACCTATTGGGCGCGGGTGACGGCGCAGGTTCCGGAGGCATGGCGCGATGCGCAGGTCGAGCTCTATTGGGATTCGAAGTCCGAGGCCATGCTCTGGCAGGGCGGCCGTTCGCTGCAGGGCCTGAACCCCGGGCGCAACACGGCGCGACTGGTCGACGCGGCCACGGGCGGCGAGACGCTTACGTTCTATGTCGAGATCGCTTGCAACCGGGCCTTCGGCGCCGCGGAAGCCGGCCATCCGCCCGCCATGCCGTATCGGCTTGAGGCCTGCGAGCTTCGCCGCCTCGATCCCGAGGCGTGGTCGCTGTTCCACGATTTCGACGTGCTGCGCCAGCTCGAGGCCGACCGCGAACCGGCCCAGACGCCGCGCTCGACGGGCGGCGTGGCTCCCAAGCTCGTGCGTCCGGCACTGGACACGACCTGGGCCGGCAGGCTGCTCCACGATCTCAACCGGGTCTGCAACGTGCTCGATCCGGAGGATCGCGCGACCTGGCCGGCCGGTCGCGCGATCCTCAGCGCCCTGCTCGGCGCGACGAATGGCAGCGTGGTCCACGCCCTGTCGGCCATCGGGCACGCGCATATCGACACCGCCTGGCTGTGGCCGATCGAGGAGACGCGGCGCAAATGCCAGCGCAGCTTCGCCAATGTATTGGCCCTGATGGACGCGTATCCCGAATTCAAATTCGCTTGTTCGCAGGCGGCGCAATACGTGATGATCGAAGAGGACAATCCCGCGCTCTTCGCCCGCATCCGGGCGAAGGTCGCAAGCGGACAATGGATTCCGATCGGCGGCAGCTGGGTCGAGCCCGATTGCAACCTGCCCAGCGGCGAAGCCATGTGCCGGCAATTCCTCTACGGCCAGCGCTATTTCGAGCGGACGTTCGGGGCGCGGGCGCGGGTGTTCTGGAATCCCGACGTCTTCGGCTATGCCGGGCAATTGCCGCAGCTGATGCGCGAAGCCGGCATGGACCGCTTCCTCACGCAGAAGCTCTCCTGGAACCGCTTCACCGCGCCGCCGCATCACAGCTTTCACTGGCGCGGCATCGACGGCAGCGCCGTGCTGACCCATTTCCCGCCGGCCGACACCTATAACGGCATGGCGACGGTGGAAGAGCTGCGCTACCACGCCGCCAATTACAAAGATGCCGATCGCACCACGGAGGCGCTCTATCTGTTCGGCTATGGCGACGGCGGCGGCGGGCCGGATGCGACGATGATCGAAAGCCTGCGCCGCACCGCCGACCTGCTCGGCGTCCCGCGCAGCGAAACCCGCGATCCGAACGAATTCTTCGACCGTCTGGCGCGCGACGCCGGCGATTTCGCGACCATCGAAGGCGAACTCTATTTCGAATATCACCGCGGCACCTACACCAGCCAGTCGGAGGTCAAGCGGCTCAACCGGCTGATCGAGGGCCGGTTGCAGGATCTCGACTATCTGTGCACGAGAGCGATGCTCGCGGGCAAGCAAACACCGTCGCGCACCGAAGTCGAAGACCTGTGGCGCGTGCTGCTCACCAACCAGTTCCACGACATCCTCCCCGGCAGCTCCATCGGCGAGGTCTATGTCCGCAGTCGCCGCGAGCTCGGCGAGCTGGCGGACAAAGTCGAGGCACAGAACCGGGCGCTCATCGGCGAAGGCATGGTCCCGCTCAACCCCATCGGCTTCGCCCGCGACGAGATCGTCACCGCGCCCGACGGCGCCCTCTGCCGGGTTGTCGCGGAGCCCTTCGCCAGTGGCCGCATCGAAGACACGCGAGAAAGCGCGTCGCTGACCGAAACGGCGGATGGCATTGTCCTGGAAAACAGCAAACTGCGCGCCACGCTCACGCGCGGCGGCAGCGTGGTGTCGTTGATGCTGGCCGGTCGCGAGATGCTGTCCGGCGAGGCCAACCGCTTTGTCCTGTTCGACGACCGCCCGACGGCCTTCGAGGCCTGGGACATCGATCCCTTCGCGTTGGAGACCGGCCGCGTCACGCCGCCCGCCGAACGCTGCGAGATCGTCTCGCGCGACCCGCTGCGCGTCGCCGTCCGCTTCGAACGAAGGCTCGGCGGCAAGAGCCGTGTCGTTCAGACGATCAGCCTCGACGCCGGCGCCCAGCGCCTGGACTTCGATACCGAGATCGACTGGCACGAGCGCCGCACCCTGGCCAAGGTCGCCTTCCCGGTCGCGCCGCAATCGCCGCGCGCCACCTATGAGACGATGTCCGGCGCCGTCGAGCGTCCGACCCACGCCAACAGCGATGCCGACCTTGCGCAATACGAAGTCCCTGGCCATCGCTGGGCCGATCTGTCGGAGCCCGGCTTCGGCGTCTCGCTGCTGACGGATTCCCGATACGGCTATGCGACCTTCGGATCGACCATGAGCCTCACCCTGTTGCGCGGCACGCAATCGCCGGATCGCGACGCCGATATCGGCGTACATCGCTTGCGCTATGCGCTGTATCCGCATGACGGCGACTGGCGGCGGGCCGGCACGGTCGGTGAAGCGCTACGCTTCAACCGGCCCATGCTGTGGACCAGGGGCGCGAGCGACACCCTCGCGCGGCCATTGGCGGTCGCGGAGCCGAGCCATGTCGTGATCGACACGATCAAGCCGGCGGAAGACGGCGAAGGCTGGCTGCTGCGTCTCTATGAAGCGCATGGCAGCGCCTGCGAGTCGCGGATCGCGCTCGGCGTTCCGGTGCGCACGGTGATGCGGAGCAACACGCTGGAGGATCGCCTGGAGGCGATTGCCGTCGAAGACAATGCCGTCACGCTGGCGCTCCGGCCATTCCAGATCGTGACGTTGCGGGTCTCGTAGCGGGCGGCCCGCCGACGGCGAATATCGGTTGCGGCTTCGATGGCTCGACCGGCCATTCGTGGCCTGAAAACGTCATGGGAAAAAAAGATTCACCCCACGGGGAACCAAAAAACACAAAGTGAGTTCGAACGGGTGGCGGAGAATTCTCCGCATGGGGCCCAATTATGTGTTCAGGCGGCGCAGCGAGTACGCAAGCGTACCCTTTCCATGCGAACCGTTTGATTTTCCTGCATTTTTCCGAGAATGCGAATCCCGCCGACGGTCGTCGGGCAAAGGAGTGCGCCTATGTCTGAGAGTGGCGATATGGTCCGGCGCAGCAAGCGGGCGCGCGTCCCCGCCTCGGCCGCCGCCGACCATGGCAATGGCCGCCTGCGTGACATCTCTCCAGCCGATCTCGAAGCCCTCCTGGCCGCGCTGCAGGCCATGCGTCGCGGCGATTTCACGGTCCGGCTCGCCGGCGACCAGGTGGGGCTGGCAGGCAAGATCGCCGATACGTTCAACGACATCGTCGCCGCCAACCAGCGCATGGCGGAGCAGCTGGACCGGGTCGGCGGTCTCGTGGGGCGCGAGGGCAAGACCCGCCATCGCGTGAAATTCGGCCTTTCGAGCGGCGCCTGGTCGGAGATGGAAAGTTCGGTCAACTCGCTGATCGACGATCTGCTGTGGCCGACCGCGGAAATGACGCGCGCGATCACCGCGGTGGCGCGCGGCGACCTGCTGCAGACCGTGCATCTCGACGTCGAGGGCCGGCCGCTCAAGGGCGAGTTCCTGCGCTCCGCCACCATCGTGAACGCGATGATCCGGCAGCTCGGCGTGTTCACCTCCGAGGTGACGCGCGTGGCGCGCGAAGTCGGCACGGAAGGCAAGCTCGGCGGCCAGGCGCAGGTCCGCGAAGTGACCGGCGTGTGGAAGGACCTCACCGAATCCGTGAACTCGATGGCGAACAACCTCACCGCCCAGGTGCGCAACATCGCCGAGGTGACCATCGCGGTGGCGAACGGCGACTTGTCGAAGAAGATCACCGTCGACGTGCGCGGCGAGATTCTGCAGCTCAAGGAAGCCATCAACACGATGGTGGACCAGCTGCGCTCCTTCGCCTCCGAAGTGACGCGCGTGGCGCGCGAGGTCGGCACCGAAGGCAAGCTCGGCGGCCAGGCGCTGGTGCCGGGCGTCGCCGGAACGTGGAAGGACCTGACCGATTCGGTGAACGCGATGTGCGGCAACCTCACCGACCAGGTGCGCAACATCGCCCAGGTGACCACCGCCGTGGCGCGCGGCGACCTCAGTCGCAAGATCACCGTCGAAGTGCGCGGCGAGATCCTGGAGCTCAAGGACACCATGAACACCATGGTGGACCAGCTCAACGCCTTCGCCTCCGAAGTGACGCGCGTCGGCCGCGAGGTCGGCACCGAAGGCAAGCTGGGCGGCCAGGCCCAGGTGCCCGGCGTCGCCGGCACCTGGAAGGACCTCACCGACAACGTGAACTTCATGGCGAACAACCTGACGACCCAGGTGCGCAACATCGCCGAGGTCGCGACCGCCATCGCCGGCGGCGACCTGTCGAAGAAGATCACCGTCAACGTCTCGGGCGAGGTGCTGCAGCTCAAGGAGACCATCAATACGATGGTGGACCAGCTCAACGCCTTCGCCTCCGAAGTGACGCGCGTGGCGCGCGAGGTCGGCACCGAAGGCCGGCTCGGCGGCCAGGCGAACGTGCTGGGCGTCGCGGGCACCTGGAAGGACCTGACGGATTCCGTGAACTCGATGGCGTCGAACCTCACCGCGCAGGTGCGCAACATCGCCGACGTGTCGACCGCCATCGCCAATGGCGACCTGTCGAAGAAGATCACCGTCGACGTGAAGGGCGAGATCCTTCAGCTGAAGGAGACCATTAACACCACCGTCGACCAGCTCAACGCCTTCGCCTCGGAAGTGACGCGCGTGGCGCGCGAAGTGGGCACCGAAGGCAAGCTCGGCGGCCAGGCCGTCGTGCGCGGCGTCGCCGGCACCTGGAACGACCTGACCGATTCGGTGAACTCGATGGCGCGGAATCTCACCGCCCAGGTCCGCAACATCGCCGAGGTCGCGACCGCCGTGGCGCGCGGCGACCTGTCCAAGAAGATCACGGTGAACGTGTCGGGCGAAATTCTCGAGTTGAAGAACACGCTGAACACCATGGTGGACCAGCTGAACGCCTTCGCCTCGGAGGTGACCCGCGTGGCCCGCGAGGTCGGCACCGAGGGCAAGCTGGGCGGCCAGGCCCAGGTGCCGGGCGTCGCCGGCACCTGGAAGGACCTCACCGACAATGTGAACTCGATGGCCGGCAACCTCACCGCCCAGGTCCGCAACATCGCGGAAGTGGCGACCGCCATCGCGAGCGGCGACCTGTCGCGCAAGATCACCGTCGACGTGCGCGGCGAGATCCTCCAGCTCAAGGAGACTCTCAACACCATGGTCGACCAGCTCAACCGCTTCGCGGGCGAGGTCACCCGCGTGGCGCGCGAGGTCGGCACCGAAGGCCGCCTCGGCGGCCAGGCCAACGTGCCCGGCGTGGCCGGCACCTGGAAGGACCTCACCGACAACGTGAACCTGCTGGCGGCGAACCTCACCACCCAGGTGCGCAACATCGCCGAAGTGACGACCGCGGTGGCGCGCGGCGACCTCAGCCGCAAGATCACCGTCGACGTGAAGGGCGAGATCCTGGAGCTCAAGAACACGCTCAACACCATGGTGGACCAGCTCAACTCCTTCGCCTCCGAAGTGACGCGCGTGGCGCGCGAGGTCGGCACCGAGGGCAAGCTGGGCGGCCAGGCCCAGGTGCCGGGCGTCGCCGGCACCTGGAAGGACCTCACCGACAACGTGAACTTCATGGCCTCGAACCTCACCGCGCAGGTCCGCAACATCGCCGAGGTCGCGACCGCGATCGCCGGCGGCGACCTGTCGAAGAAGATCACCGTCGACGTGCGCGGCGAGATCCTGCTGCTGAAGGACACGCTGAACACCATGGTGGAGCAGCTGCGGTCCTTCGCCGCCGAAGTGACGCGCGTCGCGCGCGAGGTCGGCACCGACGGGCGCCTGGGCGGCCAGGCCGTGGTGCCCGGCGTCGCCGGCACCTGGAAGGACCTCACCGACTCGGTGAACTCGATGGGCGGCAACCTGACTGCGCAGGTGCGCAATATCGCCGAAGTGACGACCGCGGTGGCGCGCGGCGACCTCAGCCGCAAGATCACCGTCGACGTGAAGGGCGAGATCCTCGAGCTCAAGAACACCATCAACACGATGGTGGACCAGCTCAACGCCTTCGCCTCCGAAGTGACGCGCGTGGCGCGCGAAGTCGGCACCGAGGGCAAGCTCGGCGGCCAGGCCCAGGTGCCGGGCGTCGCCGGTACCTGGAAGGACCTCACCGACACGGTGAACGTGATGGCGGCGAACCTCACCGAACAGGTCCGCGGCATCGTGAAGGTGGTGACCGCGGTCGCCATGGGCGAGCTCAAGCAGAACCTCACCGTGAAATCCAAGGGCGAGGTCGCGGCGCTGGCCGAGACGATCAACAACATGACCGAGACGCTGGCGACCTTCGCCGATCAGGTGACCACCGTGGCGCGCGAGGTCGGCGTCGAAGGCCGCCTCGGCGGGCAGGCGAACGTGCCGGGCGCCGCCGGCACCTGGAAGGACCTCACCGGCAACGTGAACCTGCTGGCCGCCAACCTCACCACCCAGGTGCGCGCCATCGCGGAAGTGGCCACCGCCGTGACCAAGGGCGACCTGACGCGCTCGATCCAGGTCGATGCCCGCGGCGAGGTGGCGGAGCTGAAGGACAACATCAACACGATGATCGGCAATCTCCGCCTGACCACCGACCGCAACACCGAACAGGATTGGCTGAAGACCAACCTCGCCCGCTTCACCAACATGCTGCAGGGCCAGCGCGACCTCGCCACGGTGGGCCGCACGCTGCTGTCCGAGCTCGCCCCGCTGATCGGCGCCCAGCTCGGCGTCATCTACCAGATGGAAAGCGAGGGCGAGAGCCTGCGCCTGCTGGCCTCCTACGCCGATGACGGCGTCGACGGGCATGCCAAGGCGGTCCGGATCGGCGAAGGCCTGATCGGCCAGTGCGCACTGGACAAAAGGCGCCTGCTGATCACCGGCCTTCATGCGACGACCCCGCCGATCAACTCCGCCCTGCTGAAGGTGACGCCGCAGAGCATCCTGGTCCTGCCGGTGGTGTTCGAGAACCAGATCAAGGCCGTCATCGAGCTGTCCTCGCTGGCGAGCTTCACCGACCTGCAGATCGCCTTCCTCGATCAGCTGACCGGCAATATCGGCATCGTGCTGAATTCGATCGAGGCCACGATGCAGACCGAGGGCCTGCTCAAGCAATCGCAGCAGCTCGCCGCGGAGCTGCAGGCGCAGCAGCGCGAATTGCAGCAGACCAACGAAAAGCTGGAGCAGAAGGCGCAGCAGCTCGCCGAGCAGAACGTCGAGGTCGAGCGCAAGAACCAGGAGATCGAACAGGCCCGCCTCGCGCTCGAGGAGAAGGCGTCGGAACTGGCGCTGACCTCGAAATACAAGTCGGAGTTCCTGGCGAATATGAGCCACGAGCTGCGCACGCCGCTGAACTCCATCCTGATCCTGGGGCAGCAGCTCGCCGACAATCCCGAGACCAACCTCAGCGCCAAGCAGGTCGAATTCGCCCGTACCATCCACGGCGCCGGAACGGACCTGCTCAACCTCATCAGCGACATCCTCGACCTGTCCAAGATCGAATCCGGCACCGTGACGGTCGACGCGGAGGAGATCGCGTTCAGCAGCGTCATCGACGCGGTGGCGCGGCCGTTCCGCCACGAGGCCGACACCCGGCAGCTCTCCTTCGACGTCGAGATCGACCCCAAGCTCGGCCGCACGATCTCGACGGACTCCAAACGCCTGCAGCAGGTCTTGAAGAACCTGCTCTCCAACGCCTTCAAGTTCACGGAGCGCGGCGGTGTCCGCCTGTCGGTCACGTCGGTCGAATCCGGCTGGACCGCCTCCCATCCCCTGCTCGGACAGGCCGCGGGCGTCGTCGCCTTCGAGGTCGCCGATACCGGCATCGGCATCCCGTCGGAAAAGCAGCGCATCATCTTCGAGGCCTTCCAGCAGGCGGACGCATCCACCAGCCGCAAATATGGCGGCACCGGCCTCGGCCTCGCGATCAGCCGCGAGCTTTCGAGCCTTCTGGGCGGCGAGATCCAGCTTCGCAGCATTCCCGGCGTGGGCAGCACCTTCATCCTCTATCTGCCCGTGCGCTATGCGGGTCCCGCGACGACTGCCCGGCCGTCGCAGGCGCAGCCCGCTGCGCCGCTCGCGGCCAAGGCCCTGGCGAACGCGCAGAGTCCCGAACGCATCGAGCAGATTCCCGACGACCGCAACGACATCGGCGCCACCGATACGGTGCTTCTGATCGTCGAGGACGATCCGCACTACGCCCGCATCCTGCTCGATCTCGCGCATGACGAAGGCTTCAAGGTGCTGGTCGCGATGCGCGGCGACGATGCGCTCGAAATGGCGCACGCCTATCAGCCGAGCGCGATATCGCTCGACGTCTTCCTGCCCGACATGCTCGGCTGGACCGTCCTGAGCCAGCTCAAGCAGAATCCCAAGACCCGCCACATTCCCGTGCAGATCGTCACCCTGGACGAGGACCGCCAGCACGGCCTGGCACGCGGTGCCTTCTCCTTCGTGTCCAAGCCCGCGACGACGGGCGGCGTTCAGGCGGCGCTCAACCGCATCAAGGAGTACGCCAAGCCGCGGCGCAGGAAGCTGCTCGTCGTCGAGGACAATCCCGACGAGCAGCTGAGCATCCGCGCCCTCCTGGAGCATGACGACATCGAGATCGTCACGGCCGAGTCCGGCCAGGACGCGCTCGACATGCTGCGGGAAGCGCCCTCCGACTGCGTCGTGCTCGATCTGCGGCTGCCCGACATGAGCGGCTTCGAGGTCCTCGAACAGCTCAAGGCGGATACCGAACTGTCGGACATTCCCGTCATCGTCTTCACGGGACGCGAGTTGACGGCGGAAGAGGACGCCCAGCTCCACACCATGGCACGCAGCATCGTGGTCAAGGGCGTGGAATCGCCGGAGCGCCTGTTGGACGAGACGGCATTGTTCCTGCACCGTATCATCACCGATCTGCCGCCCGAGAAGCAGCGCATGCTGGAGCGGCTGAACAGTTCCGACGAAGATCTGATCGGACAGACCGTCCTGCTGGTCGACGACGACGCGCGCAACATCTTCGCGTTGTCCAGCGTGCTGGAGCGTCGCGGCATGCACGTCCTGACCGCGACCACCGGCAGCGAGGCGATCGCGCTCGTCGAATCCACGCGCGAGCTCGCCATCGTGCTGATGGATATCATGATGCCGGAGATGGACGGCTACGAGACCACGGCGCTGATCCGCGAAAACCCGAAATTCCGCCGCCTTCCCATCATCGCGCTGACCGCCAAGGCGATGAAGGGCGACCGTGAAAAATGCCTGGAGGCCGGAGCGTCGGACTACCTGGCCAAGCCGGTCAACACGGACCAGCTGCTTTCCGCCCTGCGCATGTGGCTGCACCGCTAGAGGCATGATGATGAGCAACGTCAACGTCCTCCTTGTCGACGATCAGCCCGCCAAGCTCCTCAGCTACCATGTGATGCTGAAGGATCTGGAGGTGAACCTGATCACGGCGCAATCGGCCCGCGCCGCGCTCGCGGTCCTGCTCAAGAGCGACGTGGCGGTCGTGCTGATCGACGTGTGCATGCCCGATCTCGACGGCTTCGAATTGGCCTCGATGATCCGCAATCATCCCCGCTACCAGGAAACCGCGCTGATCTTCGTCTCCGCGATCAACATCTCCGAGACCGACCATCTTCGGGGCTACGATGCCGGCGCGGTCGACTATGTCTCGGTGCCGGTGATCCCGGAGATCTTGCGCGCCAAGGTGAAGGTCTTCGCCGATCTCTATCGCAAGTCGCGCCAGTTGGCGGAGCTCAACCGCGACCTCGAAAAGCGCGTCGCGGAGCGGACGGCGGAACTCGAAGCCTCGACGACGCAGCTCTTCGAGAGCGAAAAGCGTCGCAGCCTCGCGCTGGCGGCCGCGCAAATGGGGTCGTGGGAATACGACGCCGTGGCCGGGACCTGGGCCTGGGATGAGGGCCAGGCGCGGATCTTCGGCATCGACCTGCCCGCGACCAAATTCGACCTCGCCTCGGTGGCCCCGTTCATTCATCCGGAAGACTGGCCGCGTCTGGAGAAGATCGTGCGCGGCTTCGGTCCCGGCCAGAACACGGCGCGGAGCGAACTGCGCATCGTGCGGCCCGACGGAGAGGAGCGCTGGTGTTCCGTAGTCGCGACCGCATCCTTCGGTGCCGATGATTCCGTGGCGCGGATAAGCGGCGTGACGCTCGACATCTCGGAGCGCAAGCTGATCGAAGGCCGTCAGGAGCTTCTTGCGCGCGAGGTCGACCATCGTGCGCGCAACGCCTTGGCCGTGGTCCAGGCGATCGTCCGCCTTACCAAGGCCGACGACATCAGGGGCTATGTCGCCGCGGTCGAAGGTCGCGTTCGCGCGCTGGCACATGTCCACGATCTGCTGTCGCAGGCGCGCTGGCAGGGTGCCGATATCTACAAGCTCATCGCCGAGGAGATGGCGCCCTTCTCCGAAGGAGATCCGGCACGCCTGACACTCAACGGCCCTGCCATCGTGGTCGACGCGAACAGGGCGCAAACCATCAGCTTGGCCTTGCATGAGCTCGCGACCAACGCCGCAAAGTATGGCGCGCTGTCCGAGCCGCAAGGCAAGGTTCATGTCGGCTGGTCGGTCGAGAATGGCAGCCTCACGATCGATTGGCGCGAGGCGGACGGCCCTGCCGTCGAGCCGCCCACACGCAGCGGCTTCGGGAGCAAGATCATCAATGCCAGCGTCGCCACCCAGCGCGGCGGCAGTGCGCATTTCGACTGGCGCCCGGAAGGCCTCGAATGCGCCATCACCATCCCGTTGCTGGCGCCGGAGGCGATGCTGGCGATCAAATCGGCCCCGGCAGCGCTTGACGCGCGCCACGGCGTCGCGACGCTCCGAATCCTGGTCGTGGAGGACGAGCCCCTGATCGGCATGGCGACGAGCGATCTGATAGAGGAGCTCGGCCATCGCGTGGTCGGGCCGTTCTTCAACGTCGCTGCATCGCACGACGCCCTCACCGGCCAACTCGATGCCGCGATCCTCGACGTCAATCTCGGCGCGGACGAGGCTTATCCCATTGCCGAGGCCCTGGCCGGCCGGGGCATCCCATTCGTCTTCATGACCGGCTACGGACCGGAGAGCCTCGACAAGCGCTTCCGGCATTATCCCGTGCTGCAAAAGCCGGTGGTGCGGGATGCGCTCGCCGAGGCCATCGCGGGATTTGCCAATCCCGCAAAGCCCGTGCCGACGGCTGCTTAGGTTCAGGCGGATTTCTTCTTGGTCTTGCGCTTCTTGGCGACCTTGCGCTTCGGCACCTTCTTGCCCTTCTTGCGGGCCTCGGACAGGCCGATGGCGATCGCTTGCTTCCTGCTCTTGACCGTGCCGCCTTTGCCGCCCTTGCTACGCTTGAGCTTGCCCGCCTTGCGCCGGTGCAGCGCGCGTTTCACATCCTTGCCGGCGCTTTTGGAATACCTAGCCATGGTGTCCTCCCATTTCGGAAGACATAACGCGCGGAACCTTCTCTTTTATCCCGGATTTCCTGCACATGTCGGTCGTGGAAGATGTCAAAGCCTTCGTCGAGCGCCGCACAGGTCTCCGCCGTCCGTCGAATGCCGCTCTCGAATCGTTGGTGCGTGAAAGGCAGCCGCGGACGTTCCGCTTTCGCGATGACGGCGAGGTTCCGAACAGCCCCTGGCCGCTGCTGGTCTATCGCTCCGCGGTCAGGCTGGACGGCGACTACGATCCGGCGGCGATCTTCGAGGCGCTGTTTGCGCACAATGGTTGGCGCGGCTCGTGGCGCGACGGCATGTATGACTGGCTGCACTATCACAGCAACACACACGAGGTGCTCGGCGTGGCGCGTGGCTGGTTGCATGCCCGCTTCGGCGGAAGGAATGGCCGGCGGATCGCCGTGAAGGCGGGAGACGTGATCGTGCTACCCGCCGGTCTCGGCCACTACCGATTGCGCAAAGCCCGCGATCTTCTGATCGTCGGCGCCTATCCCAACGCGAAAGCGTATGACGAATGCGAGCCGAAGGACACCGACGGCAAGGTTCGACGCTCTGCGGCGCGCGTGAGACTGCCGCGCAGGGATCCGGTATACGGCGCGAACGGTCCGCTTTTTCAGAAATGGAACCGTTCTAGATCTTGATCTCCAAGATGCAGTGCAGTCCGGCCGCTGCGTAATCGAACATTGCCGCACCCTGCTCGCCGCGCAAGGTGCGCTCGATCATCTGGCTGCCGAAGCCGCGTTTTTCCGGCTTCTTGACCGCCGGGCCGCCATGCTCGACCCAGTCGAGCTTCAGCCGTGTACCGTTGGATGTCTCGCCCAGGGACCAAGTGACTGCAACCTCGCCGCTGTCATTCGACAATGCGCCGTACTTGACCGCATTCGTCCCGAGCTCATGGATCACCATGGACAAAAGGAGTGCCGTGGTCGGGTTGAGTTCGACCACCGGGCCTCCGAGGACGAAGCGCTTCCGGTCCCGCTGCTGGAACGGAGTCAGGGCGCGCGCGATCGTCTCCTCGACTCCGACGGATCGCCAATTCTGAAGGTTCAACAGATCATGCGCGTCGGAGAGCGCATGAAGCCGGGCGACAAAGGCCTGCCGTTCCTCCTCGGGTGCAGTGCGAAAGGTTTGGCTTGCGATCGCCTGGACCGTGCCGAGCGTGTTCTTCACGCGGTGCCGGAGTTCGTTGAGGAGCAGTTCCTTGGCCTCCTCCGCCTTCTTGCGCTGCTCGATCTCCGTCTGCGCGGCGCGGTGGAGCCTTGCATTGTCGATCGCCACAGCGGCCTGCGCCGCCACAGCCGCGATAAGGGACTCGGATTCGTCGCTGAAGACGCCTGCCCGATCGTGGCCGAAAAAGAGCCCGCCGATGACTTCGTTCGACGACGACATCACGGGCACGGCCAGATAGCTCACGACCGGCAAGTGGCCGGCCGGCATTCCATGGTGCGGCGCGCTCTTCCCGTAACGGGGATCCTTCGCGATATCGTCGACGCGGACGATCCCTTCGCCGCGGAACGTCTGTGCGAACAGGGCGGTGTTGCGCGGCAGGCCGAAGGTCTCGAACGCTTCGCGCGGGGCGCCGGACAGCGCGTAGAGAAGATAGGATTGTCCGGCTTCATTGGAGACGTTGTAGAAAAACGCACCGAATTTCGCGCCGCTCAGTTCGGTTGCAAGGTCGGTGATCGACTGGACGATTCGCTGCAGATCGAGGTCGCGGGACACGACTTCGGCGACGTGGTTGAGCGTCTGAAGATGCTTCGCCTGGCGGCGCAATTGCTCGTCGGCGCGCCTGCGCTCCGAGATATCGCGCGCGATCTTCGACGCACCGACGACGGTGCCCGTGCCGTCGCGGATGGGCGAGACGGTCAGCGAGATGTCGATGGGAGAGCCGTCCTTGCGGCGGCGGATCGTTTCATAATGCTCGATCCGTTCGCCCCGGCGGATGCGTTCGATGATGCCCGGCTCCTCGCTCTGGCGGTCGGCCGGAATCAGCAGCAAAATCGGCTTGCCGATGATCTCCTCTGCGGAATAGCCGAACAGCCTCTCGGCGCCTTTGTTCCAACTGGTCACGATGCCGTTGAGGTCTTTGCTGATGATGGCGTCGTCCGAGGAGGTGATGATCGCGGCCAGATGCTGCGCCGCATCCGGCGTCGGCGAAGCGCGGCCTGCAGGCGTGCTCTCGTGTTCCGCCGATGTGCCCGAACTCATCTGGCCCCCAGGAGGCATACAGCTGTCACGAATTCGTTTTACCTGCGCCCCGGCGAAAGGCCAGCGATTAAATTGGTCGCCCCTTCGGAACCAAGATGGACGAGTCGCGTTCACCATCGCTTGTGCCGCTGCGTGTCGGACGTCGACTATTCGCCTATGGTGCCGGCCGCAGGGCATTCGGAGCGAAGGCGTGGCTGATTCCGCACAAAAGCCGGTCGTGCTACTGGTCGAAGACGAATGGCTCGTCCGCATGGAAATCGCCGATGCCCTGCTGGAGGCCGGCTGGGAGGTCTTGGAGATCTCCAGCGGCGAAGCGGCCGTCGCGCACATCGCCGGCGGACATGCCCTCGACCTCCTTGTCTCCGACATCCGGCTGACGGGGCCTGTCAATGGCTGGGACGTCGCCGAGGCTTGCCGCGCCGCCCATCCGGCGATCCCCGTCGTCTATGCATCGGCCAACCCCTGCGACCGGGATCGCATGGTCAAGGACAGTGTATTTCTCAGCAAGCCGTCCCGCACCGAGCAACTTGTCTCGCTCTGCCGGAATCTCTACGAGCGGAAAGCGAAATAGGCATACGGAACGAGTGTCGCAGGCCACCACGCGAATTTCGCGCGGGCCTGCGATACGGTAAGAATTCGACGGCCTGGAAAGACAAACGTCCGGAACGGGGACTCTGATGCATTTGAGCCGCGCGATCGTTATCTTCGGCGCCACGGGCGATCTGGCGCAGCGCATGCTGTTTCCATCCTTCTATTTCCTCGACAGCGAGGGGCTGCTGCCCGACGGCCTCATCATCGTCGGTTGTTCGCGCGGCGCGATGACGGACGAGGCCTTCGTCACCATGGTCGAGATGGCGATCCGCACCCGCGCCGGCGAACAGTTCGATCCCGCGCATTGGGCCAGGCTGAAGGCCCGGCTGCGTCATGCGACGGTGGATGCCAACGATGCCGCTTCGTTCGCCAATCTGCACGGTGCGACCGATGGCGCGCGGGACATCCTCTACTACCTGTCGACCTCTCCCAGCCATTACGGCGCGATCTGCCGCAATCTCAAGGAGTCGGGTCTTGCGACGCCGGAGAGCCGCGTGATCGTCGAGAAACCCATCGGGCGCGATCTGGAGAGCTGCCGGGCGATCAACGATCAGCTCGCATTGGCGTTCAGCGAGGAGCGCATCTTCCGGATCGACCACTATCTGGGCAAGGAAGCGGTGCAGAATCTCCTGGCGCTGCGCTTCGCCAACGCCTTTTTCGAGCCCCTGTGGAACAAGATCAGTATCGAGCAGGTTCAGATCACGGTCGCCGAGACGGTCGGCGTCGAGGAGCGGTGGTCCTATTACGACGAGTACGGCGCGATCCGCGACATGGTGCAGAACCACCTGCTGCAACTGCTTTGTCTCGTCGCGATGGAGCCGCCGGCCAGCCTCGATCCGGATTCGGTGCGCAACGAGAAGGTGAAGGTGCTGCGCTCGCTCCGCCCCATCGGCGGCCGCGACATCGCCAGGAAGACCGTGCGCGGACAGTACAGTGCTGGTTTCGCCGACGGGCACGCGGTTAAGGGATATCGTGACGAAGCCGGCGGCCATGGCAGTGGCACCGAGACGTTCGTCGCCATCGCCGCCCATATCGACAATTGGCGCTGGGCCGGCGTGCCATTCTATCTGCGCACAGGCAAGCGGCTGCCGCTGCGCCGTTCGGAGATCGTGATCCAGTTCCGCGACGTGCCGCACTCGATCTTCCCCGGCAACGACCTGCCGCCCAACCGCCTTACCATCCGGCTGCAGCCCGAGGAGGAAATCGCGCTGCTGCTGATGAACAAGACGCCGAGCCTCGAACAGAACGGCATGCAGCTGCGGCCGCTCAGCCTCAATCTCAGCCTTAGCGACACCTTCCAGAACAGACGGCGGCGCATCGCCTATGAGCGGCTGCTGCTCGAGGCGCTGCACGGCAAGGGCACGCTGTTCGTGCGCCGCGACGAAGCCGAAGCCGCGTGGTCGTGGGTCGACGCCATCATGGCGGGCTGGGAACGGCATGGCCTGCCTCCTTTACCCTATGCGGCCGGCAGCTGGGGGCCTTCCGCCGCGGTCGCGCTCACCGAACGAAACGGACACAGCTGGTATGAGTAGCACTCCTGACTTCCAGCAACCGGTCTTTTGCGGCTTCCGCAACGCCGACGATCTTCATGCCGTTCTCGCCGGCGAGATCGCCGCACGTCTCGGCTCCGGCGTGGCGCAAAGCGGGCGAGCAAGCTTCGTCGTCTCGGGCGGAACGACGCCGGGCCCTCTGTACGACATGCTGTCGGCTCGGGCGGTGCCCTGGACGGATGTGACGGTCACGCTGTCGGACGAGCGCTGGGTCGATCCAACCTCCGAGCGAAGCAACGAGCATCTCATCCGTACACGCTTGCTGGTGGGTGCGGCCGCGCAGGCGCAATTCGTGCCGCTCAAGACCATGCACCTTCACGCCGCGGAGGCTGAGCCCCACGCGGATTCGGCGCTCTCCGCCATGCCGCGTCCCTTCGACGTGGTGCTGCTCGGAATGGGCGATGACGGCCATACCGCCTCGCTGATTCCCGGATCGGTGGGGCTGGCGCGCGCGCTGGATACGACCGATGCAGCACTCGCGCGCGCCGTCGACCCGCCGCGGTCTTCGGCGATGGGCGAGCGCATGACGCTGACCTTGCGCGCCCTGCTCGACGCGCGATGGATCGCGTTGTTGATCCGCGGCCAGGCGAAGCTCGATGCCTACAGGCATGCCTTGGCGGGACACGACGTGGACGAGGCACCGGTGCGTGCCGTGCTGCATCAGGCCGCCGTGCCCGTGTCGGTCTTCTGGTCGGACTGAAGGACGATCGCGAAGGGCCGCAGGCTAGATGCCTTCGCCGATATCCAGGAAGTCGCTGGTCGTCAGGCGTCGGCTCCCGGCCGGCACTTCGCTGACCAGATGATCGACGAGACGGTCGATCTGGATCTTGATCTCCGGCACCGCGACGATCTCCCACCAAGCCGGCCTCGTGAGCGGACCGAGGGCAAACAGCCAGTCGGAAGCCCGGCCGTTCGCGTCAAGCACAGCACAATCGGACGTCTCGAAGCCGATCCCCAGCGGATCGGCGCGAGCAGCACCACGCTCGCGGAGGTCCGCGATCAGCGGGATGGCGATCCTGCCGAAGTCCGCGCCCGGGCCGGTGCAATTGATCACGCGGCCGGCTTCGAAGAGGCGCTCGCCTCCCTTGCGGGCGCGCACCGTCACGGCAACGCCCGCCGGGATTTCGCGGAAGCCGGCGATGCGTCCGCCCAGCGTCTCGATACGCCCGCTTTGCATGAGGTCGTGCAGCGCATTCGCGACGCGCGGCGCCATGCGATGGCGATGGATATCCCAGCGCGGCCTCAGATGCCGGACGAACTGCCGGCGCTGCTCGGCACTCCAGCTCTCCCAGATCGTCGGCACGGCGGGACGGATCGCGTCGAAGACGCGCTGCCACGGCACGCCTTGCTCCTGTGCCCGCGCAACCTCCTGCCGCACCAGGCGCAGCAGGGCGAGCGGCGAGGCAGGAATGCGGCCTTGCAGGAACGCGCGCCAGTTTCCTCCGGCCCTGTGCGTTTGCGGCAGAAGGCCCCGTCGCGACACGGCAAGGACGGCGCCGCGATGGCCGCGCTTATCCAGATGCAAGGCGACATCCACCATGGTGAGGCCGGTGCCGATCAACAACAGAGGCTCGTCATCTTCGAGATCCTGGAACGCATCCACCGCCCAGGGATCCGGGATGAAGGTGCCGGTATCATACAGCCAGCGATCGGGCCCTCCCGGAGGGCGGGGCGGCAGGTTGCCCATGGCGAGAACCACGATGTCGGCCTCGACTTCGCGGCCGTCGGTGAGGAGCAGGCCGCGGCGGGGCGCCGCCAGCAGGCGCACGGCTTCACCGCGGATCACGTGCAGGCCGGCGCGGCCACGGGTGGTCACCGCCGTCTTCAGTTGGGCCTCGATATAGTCGCCGAACAGCCGCCGCGGCGCGAAGGCCGCCGCCATGTCGCCGCCGGCCTCGGCCACGGCATCCTCCATCTCGCCGCCGCGAGCGAGCCAATCGGCGAAGCCTGGCGACAGACCCAGTTCCATGCGCGCCACCGGGACGTTCAGCATGTGTTCGGGTGCGCAAGCGCCGTAGGCGATGCCGCGCCCGATCCTGGGCTTTGCTTCGATGATATCGATGCGCCAGTCGGGACGGGCTTCGCGCAATTTCAGCCCCAGCAGCGCGCCGCTGAAGCCGCCGCCTACGATCGCAACGATTTTGGATGACATGGATGGCTCTCTGATCGACGCGATCAGACCATGTCTTCCGGCGCGAATCCACAATCAGATGTGGTGATGCACCATCTCAGTGCCCGTCACGCGCTTTTCGAGCATGCGCAGCAGCACGTAGAACACCGGCGTGAGGAAGAGGCCGAAGAAGGTCACGCCGAGCATGCCGAAGAACACCGCGATGCCCATGGCATGGCGCATCTCGGCGCCGGCCCCGGAGGACAGGACCAGCGGTATGACGCCCATGATGAAGGCGAAGGACGTCATCAGAATGGGGCGCAAACGAAGCCGAGCCGCTTCCAGCGCCGCGTCGATCGTGGCGCGCCCCTGGATCTCGAGCTCGCGCGCGAATTCGACGATCAGGATCGCGTTCTTGCATGCGAGGCCGATCAGCACGAACAAGCCGATCTGGGTGAAGATGTTGTTGTCGCCATGCGTCAGCCATACGCCCGCGATCGCCGAGAGCAGGCACATCGGCACGATCAGGATGATCGCCAGCGGCAGGAACAGGCTCTCATATTGCGCCGCCAGGACGAGGAAGACGAGCAGCACGCAGAGCGGAAAGACCAGGAGCGCGGTGTCGCCGGCCAGGATCTGCTGATAGGTGAGGTCGGTCCACTCGAAGGTCATGCCTTTGGGCAGGTTGTCTGCGAGCAGCTTGGTGATCGCGGCCTGCGCCTGGCCGGACGAATAGCCGGGCGCGGCAGCGCCGTTGAGATCGGCGGCGCGAAATCCGTTGTAGCGCAGCGCGCTGTCCGGTCCCGTCGTCTCCCGCACATTCAGCATCGCGCCCAGCGGCACCATCTGATTGTCGGCGTTGCGGACCTGCAGGCGCGCAATATCCTCCGGCTTCGAGCGGTATTGCGTATCGGCCTGCGCGATCACCTGGTAGGTACGACCGAAGCGATTGAAGTCGTCGACATAGATCGAGCCAAGATAGGTCTGCATCGCATCGAACACGTCCTGGACGTTGACGCCCAGTTGCATCGCCTTGGTCCGGTCGAGATCCGCATAGAGCTGCGGCACGCCCGTGTTGAAATTCGAAAACACGCCGACCAGCGCCGGATTGGCCCGGGCCTTGGTCTGGATGTCCTTCATCACACGATCGAGCGCGGCATCGCCCAGGTCGGTGCGATCCTCGACCTGCAGCTTGAAGCCGCCGATCGTACCGAGCCCCTGCACCGGCGGCGGCGGGAAGATCGCGATCATCGCTTTCTGGATGGCATTGTACTTCGCCTGCAGCTTCTGGGAGATCGCAATGCCGGAGAGATCGGACGAGGTCCGCTCGGAGAAGGGCTTCAAGGCGACGAAGATGATGCCGGCGGACGGGCTGTTGATGAAGCCGTTGATGGAGAGGCCTGGGAAGGCAATGGCATTCTCCACCCCGGGTTCCTTGAGCGCGATATCGGACATCTGGCGGATGACCGCCTCGGTCCGGTCGAGCGTAGCTCCCTCGGGAAGCTGGGCGAAGCTTACGAGATATTGCTTGTCCTGCACCGGCACGAAGCCGGGGGGCACGGCCTGGAAGCCGATATAGGTGAGGCCGAGGAGGACGGCATAGACGAGCATCGCGCGGGACTTGCGGGCCACGACGCCGCCAAGACCGCGGCCATAGCCCTCGGAGCCGGCGTGAAAGAGGCCGTTGAAGCGCCGGAAGAAGCCGCCGAACACGCGGTCCATGCCGCGGGCCAGCGCATCCTTCGGGGCGTCGTGGCTCTTCAGCAGCGCTGCAGCCAGCGCCGGCGACAAGGTGAGGGAATTGAAGGCCGATATGATCGTCGAGAAGGCGATGGTGAGGGCGAACTGGCGATAGAACTCGCCGGTCAGGCCGCTGATGAACGCGATGGGAACGAACACGGCGCAGAGGACCAGCGCGATGGCGACGATCGGACCGGTGACTTCGGACATCGCCTTCAGTGTGGCATCGCGGGGCGACAGGCCCGCCTCGATGTTGCGTTCGACGTTCTCGACCACGACGATGGCGTCGTCGACCACGATGCCGATGGCAAGCACCAGGCCGAACAGCGACAACGCGTTGATCGAGAAGCCGAATATCAACATCGCGGCGAACGTGCCGACGATGGAGATCGGAACGGCAAGCAGCGGGATGATCGAGGCGCGCCAGGTCTGCAGGAAGAGGATCACGACCAGGACGACCAGCAGCACCGCCTCGAGCAGCGTATGCACCACGGCCTTGATCGAATCGCGGACGAAGACCGTCGGGTCGTAGACGATGGAATAATCGAGCCCCTGCGGGAAATTCTGCTTCAACTCCTCCATTGTCGCGCGAACGCGGTCGGAGATCTGTATGGCGTTGGAGCCGGGGGCCTGGAAGATCGGAATGGCGACCGCCTGCTTGTTGTTCAGCAGGGAGCGCAAGCCATATTGTGAAGCATCGATCTCGATCCGCGCCACCTCGCCCAGCTTGGTGACGACGCCGTTGTCACGCTTGACGACGATGTTGGCGAACTGTTCGGGATCCGTAAGGCGTCCCTGGACGTTCACCGGAAGCTGCAGCTCGCCGGTCTTGCTGTAGGGCGGCCCGTTGATCACGCCGGCGGCAACCTGGGCATTCTGGGCCCGGATCGCGGCGACGACGTCGTCCGCCGTCATGTTGCGCTCCGCGATCTTCTGCGGATTCAGCCAGACCCGCATCGCATAGTCGCCGGAACCGAACAGCTGGACGTCGCCGACGCCTTCGATCTTGGCAAGACGGTCCTTGACGTTCAGGACCGCATAATTCCGCAGGTAAAGCATGTCGTAACGGCCGTCCGGCGAATTCAGATGGACGACCATGGTGAGATCGGGCGAACTCTTGATCGTGGTGACGCCGAGGTTGCGCGTGACGTCCGGCAGGCGCGGCAGGGCCTGGTTGACGCGGTTCTGCACCATTTGCTGGGCCAGGTTCGGATCGGTGCCCAGCTTGAAGGTGACCGTCAGCGTCAGGGTGCCGTCCGACGCGGCTTGCGAGGACATATAGAGCATGCCCTCGACGCCGTTGATCTGCTCTTCGAGCGGCGTCGCGACCGTGTCTGCGATGGTATTGGGATTGGCGCCGGGAAACATCGCCTTCACCACGACCGAGGGCGGCACGACCTCCGGATATTCCGAGATCGGCAGCTGCGTCATCGCGATCAGGCCCGCGAGAAAGATCACGACCGAGATGACGCCCGCAAAAATCGGACGATCGACGAAGAATTTGGACAGGTTCACGGCGTTCCCCGCTTCTCTTTATATTTGGATGTATAGCACCCCCGACGGGGCGGCGCTCAGCGCGCCGCCACCGCCTGGCGGGCGTCGACCAACGCACCCGGCTGGACCCGCTGCAGACCGTCGACCACGATCCGCTCGCCGGGGTTCAGTCCCGCTGTCACAATCCGGCGCCCGTCGACTTCGCGCCCGAGGGTAACCTCGCGGAACAAGGCGTGATTGCCGCGGTCCAGCGCATAGACAAAGCGCTTGCTCTGGTCGTTGCCGATGGCGGCTTCCGGAATCAGCAGTGCCTTGCTGGTCGCGGGGTTGGCGATCCGCACCGTCACGAACATGCCGGGCACCAAGGAGCCGTCGGCATTGTCGAAGCGCGCGCGGGCGCGGATCGTCCCGGTGCCGGTGTCGATCTTGTTGTCGAAGCTCTCGATCGTCCCGCGATAGACATGGCTATCGTCGCCCTGCAGCGTGAGCTGCACCGGAATGCGCTGCTCCTGGCCGATGGTGGCCGCATGGCTCCGGATGCTCTGCAGATAGGTCTGCTCGTCGACCTCGAAATCGGCATAGATTCCGTCATTCGATACGATGCTGGTCAGCAAAGGGGCAGTAGCGCCGGACTGCACCAGATTTCCGATGGTAACCTCGGCGCGGCTGACACGGCCGCCGATAGGCGCCTTAACATAAGCGTGGTCGACGTCGATCTTGGCCTGCGCCAGTTCCGCCTGCGCCGCCTGTACCGCGGCGACCGCGACGCCGCGAGCATTGTCGCGTGTGTCATAAAGGTCCCGGGCGACGGCCTGGGCTGCCATGAGGCGCTGCGCCCGCTCGAACTCGGCTCCCGCCAGTTTGAGATTGGTATTGGCGGTTGCCAGATCGGCTTCGGCCTTCTTGACCGCCGCCTCATAAGGGCGCGGATCGATGACGAACAAGATGTCGCCGGCGGCGACCGTCTGGCCGTCCTTGAAGCGCACCTCCACCACCCGGCCACCGACTTCGGGACGGATATCGGCGGCGTTCACCGCAGCCATCCGGCCGGAGAAGTCCGACCAGACGCGCACCACCTGCGGGTTGACCGCGGCGACGGTGACAACCGGGGGCAGATTGGAGACGGCCGGCGCCTCGCTGCCGCTGGCGCTGTGGATGGCGACGCCCAGGCCGATGACCAAGGCGGCCCCGACGCCGCTCAGCGCGGGATGTTTCTTTAGGAAAGACAAAGGCTTAGGCGATGAGACGTCGGCGGCGGTAAATTTTCCGGTCAGTTCGGCGATATGCGACATGGGCGGTCCCCTGTATTCTGTAACGAGAGCTACAGATATGGACCCTGGACGAAGACCTTCAAGGCCATTATGTAGTGAACGATACAAATAAATGCCAGGGAGGCATGCAGTGAGAACGGGACGACCACGCACCTTTTGCGTGGAGGATTCGCTCGATCGCGCCATGGATGTGTTTTGGCGCAAGGGTTACGAAGGCGCGTCGCTGGCCGACCTCACCAGCGCAATGAGCATCAGTGCGCCCAGCCTCTACGCATGCTTCGGCAGCAAGGAAGGGCTTTTCCGCGCCGTGCTCGACCGCTACGAGGAGGGACGCAAGGGATTCCTGCAGGAAGTGCTCGACGCGCCGACCGCCCGCGCATCTGCCGAGTTGTTCCTGACAGGCGTGGCCGAAATGGCGACGGATCCCAACAATCATCCACCGGGCTGCCTGTTGCTGCAGAGTGGGCTTGCGGGTGACGATCAGCGCATCCCCAATGAGCTCGCACGCCATCGCGCCGAGAAGGAGCTGGTCTTGCGCGAACGCTTCGAATGCGCGCGGCGGACCGGCGACCTGCCCGAAAGCGCCGATGCGTCGGCGCTGGCGCGCTATCTCGTCACGATTGCGAACGGAATGTGCGTGCAGGCGTCGGCCGGCGCAAAGGCCGCGGATCTGCGAGAGGTCGCAGCAATGGCCTTGGCTGCCTGGCCCGGCGGCGATCGGGCGAAGCCGAGGCGGAACGCATCGGGCGAGCGACCGTCTCCGCACGCGCGCGGTTCCGTGTCCCGCAGAGCCCGGTCCTGACGCGCTGCGCCGTAACGAACGCGGCGCGATACTCCGTCCGGGTTGCCAGCGCCCTGGCGTCGAGCCATGTGTGAATAGCCGCAGAGGTTGGTCTCGCCGGCTCCATGGATATGTGTCGTGGCCGACGGCCTCGCTCAGCTTCCTGTGCAATCTACAAAGGAACACATCGATGATCTTCGGGTCGTCCGCGATGTGGAGAATGCGCGTGTGCCGCCCCTGTGTGGTTTTCTACGCGGCATGTCCCGGCATTCGGACGCGGCGGCCATAAAGCGAGGCCTGCCGCGTCCGCCCTCTTAGCCCGGGGGAGAGATCAGGAGGGGCACCCGGATAGTGGCGCAAATCGCGGCCCGGCCATATTCGGGTTGATCCCTTACGGATCACTACATAACCCCCGAGTGGCAAACGCCGCGCGGATCATGCCGATCAGTTCGTCGTCAGAGGCAGGTTTGTTGAGCAAAGAGGCACCATATCGCCACGCCTCCGCTTCCACGGCGTGGTCCGCTCGTCCCGTGAGGATAATCGCCGGCGTATTCACGCCCCAGCCGCGCAGAAGCGCGAGGAGAGCAATGCCGCTGAGGCCCGGCATATGGACATCGAAGATCAGGCAACCCGCCAGCGTGGCATCAAACGCAGCAAGAAATGCGCCCGACGATCCGTAGCCCCGCGCCGGAACACCGGCCGCTTCGAGCAGCAGGAGAGCCGATTCCCGGACCGCGTCATCGTCATCGACGACATATGCCAGCCATTCTGAAACCTCGCTCACATCCGTCTCACCATGTTTGGCCGACTTTAAACCTAGGCGGCACCCAAGGGGTCGGCCATACGTGCCATTGCCTAGTTTCCGGGTCCGGACTGGTACGCGATCGCAATGCGAACGAGATCGGAGAGACTGCGGGCGTTCATCTTGTCCATGATGTGGGCGCGATGGATTTCGACGGTACGCGGCGAAATACCGAGTTCATAAGCGGCAACCTTGTTTGAACGCCCCATCACCAATTGGTCCAGGACATTGCGCTCGCGTGGAGTCAGCAACGCAAGCAGGCGCTCGGCTGCCGCAACCTCCGCGGCCTTGACCCGGGTTTTCTGGCCGATCTCCAAGGCCCGTCGGATGCTGGTGAGCAACACCTCGTCGTCGAACGGCTTTTCGATGAAGTCGACCGCCCCCGCCTTCATCGCCCGCACCGCAAGCGGTACATCGCCATGGCCGGTGATGACAATGACCGGTATTGGCATGTTTCGTCTGATCATCTCTTCCTGAAGTTCCAGACCGTCCATTTCGGGCATGCGGATGTCCGCCACAAGACAACCGCCACCGGTTCGATCGGCGAGAAATGCCTTGGCGGAATCGTGATCGCGAACGATATAGCCGGCTGACTCCATCAGGACGCGAAGCGAGTCGCGTACGCCGGGATCGTCATCCACGACGAATATCGTTTTCTCGGCGCTCATACGGCAGCCTCCTTCGGATTGACAAGCGGCAGGCGGAAGCGGAACGCCGCGCCGGAACCGTCATAGGGAAGGGCGGTGGTGCTCCTCTTTGTCGCGTCGGTATCTTGCGCAAAAAGACGAATGACCACCACAATTACTTAAATGTTCGCAATATAGCAAATTTCGTCTTGCTGCGTTTCTCATAGACGTCAACGCCCCTCTTCTACGCAGTTTTGCCTAGCGGAAAGACCTAATTGTCGAAATCGGCGCCGCCGACGCATCTTCGACTTGCCGGTTGAACGCGCGGGAGCGGGGATGCGGACATGCGATTCAAATAGCCTGACGCCTCAGGAGCGTGCCGCGGAGATCGCGCGCGACCTCCGCGCCTATGCGGAAGCCGGCGCAGATCCACGCTATGCTGCAAAACTGCTTGCCGCCGCGGCCGAACTCGATGCACTTGCCGGTGCGTACAACCAGCAAATCGCCAATCGTCACGGTTAGTTGATGCCGCGTACAGCTTGCGATGTTCCAGACTCCACAACCGCGCAGATCGCGCTATAGCCGGCCCATCCCAGACAGCCGTTGGGCTCCTGCTGTGCCGTATGGATGCCCGTTCACAATCCGCTCATGCAACGGCTACGTCGGATGCGATGGCAGCTTCAAAGCGTTCCAAGTCGGTTCGGTCCTCGAAGCTCACCAGCGTTGATCCCAACGGCAATCTCGTCAATGAGAGCGACAAGATCCGGCCGTCGGCCCGCGCGAGGCGGCCCCAATCGCCATAGCGCGCCGGCTCGTTTGATACGACGCCCGACTGCACCGCGCTCCAGATCCCGTCGCGACCGAAACGCGTGAGACAAAGCGCCGACAGCGTCGTCAGGTGCGGCTCGGCCTGCAGATCGGACTCATCGAGATGCCAAAGTCTTGCGAATGCGGCATTGTGCATCTTCAGACGCCCGTCCGGGCCGAATACGGCCATGCCGTCCTCGATGGTGTCCAGTGTCGCGCGTTGTGTCGCCGTCAGCATGTGAAGTGAAGTACTGAGACGCAGCGCTTCGCTGACATCTTCGAAAATGTAGTACACGCCACCCAGAAGATAGGGATACGCTCTTACGCGCACGCTCACGCCGCCCGGCACATGCCATGCTTCGTCGAGCTGGCCGTCATCCGTTTCGAATAGCTTCAGGTGCTCCTTCTTCCAATTCTGGAAATCACGCTGTTCTGGAAGCCGCCGAACCTCGCGCAGTCGATCGAAGATGTCCTCGATCGCCGGATGCGTCTCGAGCCATGCCTCGGGCAGACCCCACATTTGCGAGAATTTCCGATTCGAGAACGCCAACCGCCGGTCCGAGCCGAACAGTGCTACGGCGACCTCGACCTTATCGAGCAAATCGGCATTTGCATCGGCATCAAGCCTGATTTGGGCCTCGGCCTGTGCGGTCTCCGTCACGTCGAGCGCCATACCTGCAACCTGGGCGCTCGGCAAGCGCACCATATCGACGGACAGTGCGCGACGCCGACCTTCGACGACGGCATACCGCCGTTCGCCCATGACGTCGTTGCCTTCTAGTACGGCACCCACCAGATCTCGCTCGGAGCGGACGAGGCGCTGGTCGGATCGGCGCGCGGCATCCAGCGTGATTGCGCCGATCGTGCCCAGAAATGCACGATTCGCCCAGGTCAGCGCGAAACTGCGGTCGCGAATCCATAGCGGCATGGGGATGGCCTCCAGCATCGTCTGGAAATCGCGCGCGCGTCCTGTCGTCTCGTCTTCGATGCGCATGAAGATCGCGGCCCGACTGCCGACAACGCAGCCTTGGACGGCGACCCCCTGGTGAATCGCCGTGCGGGCGGTCAGGACGAACGGCGCCCCGGCTTCGAGAAGCGATTTCATCCGGGCTGCAAGCGTTGTGGAATCGGAGCCGGCAAGACAGGCTTGAAGGAGGGCGCTACCGCCCCGATAGCTCAGGGGCGCCGGCATGTCGGCTCCCATGACCACGATCGCCTCCGGGCAGGCGCTGATCATCGCCTCGCGGAATCGAATTTCCGATTGCGCGCGCGCCAGATTCTGGTTCATGGCATGCTGCCCGGCAGCGCGGCGTCCCCTCTCGACCAGCGCCCAGAAGCAGCCAAGGATACAAACCAGGAGCGATGCCACGACGATGGCAGCCATGGCGAGTTCACCCTGCTGCGGCTTGTGCCCGCCGAGAGCGCCAAGGCCGGTCGCGAGACTGGAGGTCCATATCGTGAGCTGGACGAAAGCGCTGAAGATCGCACTGACGATATCGTGCATGGCAACGGATCCCGATGAAATGAGCGGCCAGGCTTTGCGGCCGCGAGCGAAGCCGCCGGCTAGTGCAAGGAATCACCTTCGGCCAAGCTGCATAGAACTTCGACATTCCGCAGCAGGAGTTCGTGAACGCTGGGAACCAGCAACACGCCGTCGTTCTTTAGCGCCGTGATTGCCCGGCAGACCGTTTCGATCGTAAGACCGAGATGATCGGCGATGTCCTGTCGACCCATCGGGAGCGTCAGCCGACCGGTTTCGATAGCACCGGTCCGTTCCGCGAACCGGACGATGAACGATGCGACGCGTTCCTTGGCGCTCTGACAGCCCAGGATGAAGGTATGGAGCTGTGCGCTCAACAGGTCGGTCGACAGGTGCGAAAGCACGTTGGCACGGAAGCGCGCGTCGCACTCCGCGACGCGATCGAGCTGAGTCCGCGAATAGGCGACGAGAACGGCGTCGCCGACCGCCTCCGCCGTGAAGGCCTGTTGTTGCCCGCCGAGCACCCCGAACAGGTCTCCCGCCAGCGCGAATTCGGCGATATGGCGACGGCCGTCGGGCGTATGACGGCAAAGTCGGATCGTTCCACTCACGATCCGATAAATATGCTGAGCCGGATCGCCCTCCTGGAAGATCATTTCGTTGCGAGACAACTTGAGTCTTGCCCCGGCGTCGCGCAACAGAACCAAGTGCTCGTGCAGCGTCGTGGGCGCAACCGGCGGAGCCGCGGCGATCGCAACCGCGGAATGCGGCAGAACGATGCTGCGAGGCTGTTCGTGCGCGGCATTGAGTGACATGTCGATGTTTCCCGTTCGATCGGTGCAATTGCTGCGAGACCGTTGGAGCATCGTTAAGAATGAATCGAATCAATAGCTGGGACTTCCGCGTACGGAGAATCGCAGGGTCTGGAATAAGGCGTTCTCCCTATGCACATGGAGCATCGATCGCCTCGGCGCAAATCTGCACAGCTCGCCACTATGTAGTTTGCCCAGATATCGCTTCGTGCCGTCGCGACTTCGACACTTGCGTATTCCGGCGCCGGATCGAGCGGATCAGGCCGGAATCACATCGACGCCAACCTCTACGACATGTTCGCTCCCGCCGGTGATCACGCCATTGAGCGGTGCCACGTCGCCATAATCCCGGCCCCAGGCCAGTGTCACGTGGCCGTCGCTGACCCGCACGTCATTCGTCGGATCCAGATCGACCCAGCCAAAGGGCGGCGCCCAGACGGAGAACCAGGCATGGCTGGCATCGGCGCCAAGCAAGCGGGGCTGGCCCGGCGACGGTTTGGTCAGGAGGTAACCGCTTACATAGCGTCCGGCGAGGCCCAGCGCGCGCAGACAGGCGATGGCGGCATGCGCGAGGTCCTGGCAGACACCCGAGCGGATCTCGAACACGCGATGAACCGGCGTCGCGGCGTCCGTCACGGTTGTGTCGTAGCGAAAATCCGCGTGAATGCGATGCATCAAGTCCAACGCGCCATCGACGATCGCGCGTCCGGCCGGAAAGCTTTGCGCTGCATAGATTGCGATGGCTGAGCTCGACGCCGTCAACGGCGAGTCGAACGTATATTGCACGGCATCACAGCCGTCGCTCGGAGCAGTGTCCGCCAAAGCCCCTTTGACGCGCTCCCAAGCCGCACTCCCGGTGGGACCGAACGGTCTGGCCGGCGTTACGATCACGCGCGACTGCGAGATGACCTCCAGCACTGCATGAGGCTGGTCGATCGCGAACCACTCCACGACATTTCCGAAATAATCGGCCATACGGCGCCGGCGGGCGGCGGGCTGAGACAATGCGATCTCCGCCTGCTCGACGCTCTGGGAATCCGTCGCCCTCGGCAGCAAATGGGCGAGATGACAGGAATAGGACACATCCTGCAGATAACGATAGGACGTGCGATGACGGACATCGTATCGCATCACGGCATCTCGCGCGCGGGCGCCGCGCCGGTGCGCCGATACAGCGTATGTTGAAAGTACGCATCGGTAATCGCGTTGGTCACGTGTGTCATCGCATTTTCGATCTTTGCGGTGAACATGCCGAGCGCGGTCCGCTCGCCGTCTTCTCCCGACACGGCAAGCAACAGCGAATTGGCGCCGGCTGCCGCAAGCCGCGCGTCGCCGGCGATCCGCAAAGCGCTGCCACCGCGCTGGGCCGGAGTCATCAGCGGCAATTCCTTCAAGTTCCTTTCGATTGCCGCCAGTTGAAAAGCGACGGCGCGCGGATTGCCTTCATCCAGCAGCAGCAGATCGATCAGCGCGGCGACATCGAAGACGTTCAAATAGCGAGACCGATACGTCATGGCGCTGTCCGCGATCTCCAGCACCATGCGGATGCATCCCGCTTCGGAATCCGCGGACAGGCCTGCGGCCTGGCCGACGAGCCAGGTGAGATGTGAAGCCCGCTCGACGCGACGGCCAAGATCCACGAACAGCCAATTGGGCCCTCGCGTCATGTTTTCGGCACAGAGCCCGGAAAACGCAGCCGTCCGCCGCACCAGCGCGTCGAGCGTGGTTTGCGCCTGCGCGAGATCGAATTCGTCGCTCCGGCCGGGCGGCACGCTTTCCGTGAGGATGTGAATCGTGCGCCAGGTATCGAGCGAAAGACGATCTCGCGCCGCCCAGGCAGCTTGGCGTACGCGAAAGAGAAGCCGCTGCAATCCGTCAGTTGCCTTGCGGTCATAGAGAAGGCCGTGCAATTCGCCGCGCAACTTCGTATCATCGCCTGCGATCGTCTCGCGGATCGCGGCTGTGCTCGCCTGCGCGTAGGGAAGCAAAAAGCGTTCCGCGCCGACCACGGCGAGGTTCGGATCCTCACCGAGTCGGGAAGTTACGGCGCGCAGGATGCGCACGAGACTTTCGGCGCGTTCCGTATAGCGGCCCAGCCAGAACAAATTGTCCATTGCGCGACTGGGCGGCGCCTCACCAGTGCGCCGAATCTCGATCGCCCGGCTCGGCGGATTGAGCAGGCTGAAAGTATCGGCCGGTCCTTGTCCACCGACCCAAACGTCCTTGCTGGCGGCGCCGGATTGAATCGAGAGCATTCGGACATGGTCGTCCGGTGCGACCCGCACCAAGCCGCCGGGCATCACGACGTAACCGTCGGGCGTCCAGGCTGCGAAGACGCGCAGCGACACAGGGCGTGCCCCGAGCTTGCCGTCGCGATAAACCGGCGCGAGACCAAGCGGCACGGCATCTTGCGTCACCACGGTGGCACCGCGGCGCGAAATCCGGTCCTTCAGCACGCGTATATCGGCCAAGGTGAGTTCGCTGCCCAGCCGGGCCGAGGACTGTCGCGAGAATAGCGGGCGCGCATCGAAGGCGTCCCGCACGACAACGCGATCCAGCCGCGCGAGCGCTTCCCGAATGCCCCATTCGGTGCCGCACCAGACGGTCGGAATATCCGGAATCTTGAGATTCTCGCCGAGCAAGGCCCGCGCGAGGCCGGGCAAATAGGCGTCCATCGCCGGCGATTCCATCACGCCGCCGCCCAATGCGTTCGCCAGCACGACGCTGCCCGAGCGCACGGCCTCGACCAGGCCGGGAATGCCCAGCGCGGAATCGCCGCGAAGCTCGAGAGGATCGCAGAAGTCGGAATCCACGCGTCGGAAGATGACCGCGACGCGTTCCATGCCCATCAGCGTCTTGAGATAAACCTGCCCATCGCGCATGGCGAGATCATCGCCTTCGGCGAGGGTCAGGCCCAGATAATGCGCAAGATAGGCGTGCTCGAAATACGCTTCGTTGTGGGGCCCCGGCGTGAGCAGGACGGCGCGGCCGCGCCGACCATGGCCCAGAGACAGAACATGCTCGCGGTAGGCATTGAAGAACGAAGCCAGGCGCTGAACCCGCATTTCGCTGAAAAGATCGGGAAAGGTCTGCCCGACCACGATGCGGTTTTCGAGCGCATAGCCGATGCCGCTGGGCGCATCGGCGCGACTGGCGACGATCATCCATGATCCGTCGGGCATGCGGGCCAAATCCGCGGAATAAAGATGCACGTGCACGCCGTCCGGCGGCTCCAGACCCACCAAAGGGCGGAGAAATTGCGGATGACCGTGCACGAGATGCGGCGGCAAATGGCCCTGTGCGATCGTCTTTTGCGGTCCGTAGACGTCCCGCAGCACGGCGTTCGTAAGTTCGGCGCGCTGGATCACCCCCGCCTCGATCATCCGCCAGTCCGACTGTCCGATGACGAACGGCACGATATCGAGCTGCCAGAGGCGCGCTTGGCCGCCGGCGTCGTCGTACACATTGTAGGTAACACCATTTTCGCGCAGCATCGCCTGCGCGGCCGCGCCGCGGCGGGCGAACTCCGCGGTGCCCATTGCACCCAAGGCATCGGCAAGCGGCTTCCAGTCGGGGCGCACAGCCCCATCGGCATCGCGTAGCTCGTCGTAGCGTGCCGATCGCTTCGACCGAGGGACGACCTCGTTCATCGCCATCTCAGGTCGAGCGTGTGCGGAAAGTCGGGATGTATGTCCTCCGCCGGCGGTTCGAAGATGCCGCCGGTGAATCCGAACGGTTCGAACCGCGCCAGCCGGCGGCCCTCGGCTTCATAGGCATTGACGGGAAACGTCACGTAGTTGCGTCCTCCAGGATGCGCGACGTGATAGGTACATCCCCCTAAGGACCGCTTGCGTCGGCCGTCCCAGACCTCGACGGTCAGGGGTGCATGGCTGGGAATCGTAGGGTGCAGGGCGCTTGCCGGCTGCCAGGCCCGGAAGCGGACGCCGCCCACCGACTCACCCTGTGAAATGAACTTGAGCGGCACAGCCCGGCCATTCACGAGAATCTTGTGACGCCCATCGACCAAGCCCGCGGCCTTCACCTCCAGGCGCTCGACGGAAGAATCGACGAAGCGGACAGTGCCGCCGACCGCGCCCTCCTCACCCATCACATTCCACGGCTCGAGCGCCTGGCGCAGTTCGAGCGCCACGCCGCCATATTGCACCTTGCCGGCCAACGGGAAGCGGAAGGCCCAATGGGGGCGGAACCATTCCGCGTCGAAGGAGAACCCGCTCGCGTTCATATCCGCGATCACATCGGCGAAATCTGCCCAGACGAAGTGCGGCAGCATGAAGGTGTCGTGCAGTGCCGTGCCCCAGCGGACGAGCGGGGCGCGATACGGCGCCTGCCAAAACCGTGCGATCAATGCCCGGAGCAACAGGCCTTGGGCCAGGCTCATTTCCGGATGCGGCGGCATTTCGAAGCCGCGGAATTCGACAAGGCCGAGGCGACCTGTGGGGCCATCGGGCGAATAAAGCTTGTCGATGCAGATTTCCGTGCGATGGGTGTTGCCCGTGACATCGATCAGAAGATTGCGAAAAATGCGATCTACCAGCCACGGAGGAACGCCGCCTGCACCTCGCTCCGGCACTTCGCGGAACGCGATCTCCATCTCGTAAAGTGAATCGAGACGTGCTTCGTCTATGCGCGGCGCCTGACTTGTGGGGCCGATGAACATGCCCGAAAACAGGTACGAGAGAGACGGGTGGTTCTGCCAATAGGCGATGAGGCTCTTCAGAAGGTCCGGCCGACGCAGGAATGGGCTGTCTGCCGGTTGCTGCGCGCCAAGGACGATGTGGTTGCCGCCGCCGGTGCCGGTATGGCGGCCGTCCAGCATGAACTTCTCGGTTCCCAGGCGCGATTGGCGCGCTTCTTCGTAGAGCGCTTCGGTGATGGAGACTTGGTCGCGCCAGGATCGCGCGGGATGGATGTTCACCTCGATCACGCCCGGATCGGGCGTCACCTTGATGACGTTGATGCGGGGATCGTAAGGCGGACCATAGCCCTCGATGTGCAGCTGCGCGCCGATTTCGGCAGCGGCGTCCTCGACGGCGGCGAGGAGGTCGAGATAGTCGGAAGCGCTTTCCGCCGGAGGCATGAAGACGTTGAGGCGACCATCGCGGGACTCGACAGCAAGCGCGGTACGGACAGCGGCACTTTCGACCGGGGGCTCCTGTTCGACGCGCTCGCGCCGGGCTTCCCAACCCGGATCGCGCAGCGCACCCGCAAGATAGGGCTGGCGATAGGAGTCGCGCTCGGGCAATGGCGGCAGCTTTTCGAACGGATCAGGCGGCGGGACGAAGGGCCGTGCGGCCTCCGGCAACCAAGGAAGCGCGTCCAGCGGCAGGCGATAACCAACAGGCGAGTCGCCAGGTATCAATTGCAACCGCCCCGACCGCGTAGTCCAGCGCTCGGAGCGCCAGCGCCGCTTGTCGGGCGCGTTCCATCGCTGCACCGGAAGCACATAGCCCGCCACACTGTTCAGCCCCCGTTCGAACACGCGGGCCAGACGCGCGCGCTCTTCCGCGTCCTCAAGCTTGGAGTCCAGGGGATCGACATTGGAGGGAAGCGCGGCTTCCTTGCCGAGATAGTGCCACGGATCTTCGAACGCCGGCACGGCATAGGCCGGATTGACATCGAGGCGGCGCGCAATGCCTTGGATAAGCATGCGAGCATCATCGGCTGTCGGCTTGTAATCCTCGGCCTCGCGCGCGACGCGCTCGACATCCCGCCAAAGTGGAACGCCGTCGCCGCGCCAATAGAGCGCGAAGGCCCAGCGCGGCAGGCTTTCGCCCGGATACCACTTGCCTTGCCCGTGATGGAGAAAACCGCCAGGCGCGAAACGGTCGCGCAGACGGCGGATCAACGTGTCGGCGAGCCCGCGCTTATTGGGCCCGACGGCGGCTGTGGTCCATTCCGCGCCGTCCATGTCGTCGATCGATACGAATGTCGGCTCTCCACCCATCGTCAGGCGCACGTCGCCGTCCTTCAACATCGAATCGATGCGATCGCCGAGAGCATCGATCGCGCGCCATTGTGCGGACGTGTAGGGCTTTGTCACGCGCGGCGGCTCGACGACTCGATGGATCGACATCTCGAACTCGAACGCGACCTCACACTCGTCCAGCGAGCCCGTGATCGGTGCCGCATGTGTAGGATTGGCCGCACAGGCCAATGGAATGTGCCCCTCGCCCGCGAAGAGACCGGAGGTCGGATCGAGCCCAACCCAGCCTGCGCCGGGCAAATAGACCTCGCACCAGGCGTGCAAATCGGTGAAGTCCTGCTCGGCGCCGGACGGACCATCGAGCGACTTCTGATCTGGCTTGAGCTGGATCAGATAGCCCGACGCGAAGCGCGCGGCGACACCGAGGCGACGGAGCAACTGCACCAGCAGCCATGCCGAATCGCGACAGGAGCCGGCACGACGCTCCAGGGTCTCGTCCGGCGTTTGAATGCCCGGCTCCATGCGAATGAGATAGGCGATGTCACGTTGCACCTGCGCATTCAGATCGAAGAGAAATCCGGTCGTCGGCTTTTCCAGGCGCGGAACAGCGGCGAGATAGGTCTCGAAACTGGCGCCGAGCGTTGCGGCTTGAAGATAGGGTTTGAGATCTTCAAGCATTTCCGGCGCGTAGGCGAAGGGAAATGCCTCGGCCTCAGGCTCCAGAAAGAAATCGAACGGATTGATGACATTCAGCTCGGCGGTGAGATCGACGGTCACCGTCAAATGGTCGGTCTTCTCCGGCACCACGACACGCGCCAGCCAGTTGGACTGCGGGTCCTGCTGCCAGTTGAGAAAATGCCGGTCTGGGCTGATCGTCAGGCCATAGTTCAGGATTGGGGTCCTGCAATGTGGCGCGGGGCGCAGCCGCACGATCTGGGGGCCAAGATTGATCAGCCGATCGTAACGGTAGCGGGTGGAATGGCGGAGGGCGACCTGGATGCTCATTCCCGGTACTCTGCCGCAACTGCGAAGAACCTGCCACGCCACTTTCGCAACCGCGTCAAAGGAGCCCGGAACCAGCCTTTTGCCCGCCGCGTTACCCCTCGCTTCCCGGGACCCACACCATGCGCGTTTTCACCTGCCAAGCCTGCGGGCAATTGCTATATTTCGAGAATATCCGATGCGAAAATTGCGGTCACGCGCTCGGCTATCTTGCTGATAAGCAAACGATTTCTGCCATCGAGCCCCTGACAGACGGCACGTTTCGCGCCTTGGCTGCGCGTGGCCGCTATCGGTTTTGCCAGAACCAGGAATTCGGCGTTTGCAACTGGATGGTGCCGGTCCGGAGCAAAAGCGCCTTCTGCGCAGCCTGCCGCCACAACCGGACGGTCCCCGATCTGTCCGTGCCCGAAAATGCCGGTCACTGGTCCAAGATCGAGGCGGCAAAGCATCGCCTCTTTTACAGCCTGCTGAAGTTGAAGCTTCCGCTTCGCAACCGGACCGACGATCCGCAGCATGGGTTGGCTTTCGACTTCCTGGCCGATCCGCCGCAGACCCATGGCCAAAGCGTCATGACGGGGCATGACAACGGGCTGATCACGCTCGCCGTCAAAGAGGCGGACGATGCAGAGCGGGAGCATGTCCGCGCGGCAATGGGAGAGCCCTATCGTACCTTGCTTGGCCATTTCCGGCACGAGATCGGGCACTATTTCTGGGATGTGTTGGTGCGCGACGGAGGCAAACTCGACGGCTTCCGCGCGATATTCGGCGACGAGAGTCAAGACTACGCGGCCGCGCTGCAGGCGCACTATCAAAACGGCGCGCCGGTCGACTGGCAGCAGAACTTCGTGAGCAGCTATGCCAGCGCGCATCCTTGGGAAGACTTCGCCGAGACCTGGGCTCACTACCTTCACATCGTCGACACGCTGGAGACGGCTGGCGCCTTCGGCATCAGGGTAAGGGTCAAGCCCGGCTGGCGGACCAAGCTCACCGCCGCCGTCGATTTTGCCCCTTATGAAAACCCATCGATCGCGGCGCTAATAGACGCTTGGCTGCCGCTGACCTTTGCGATGAACAGTCTGAACCGCAGCATGGGGCAGAGCGACCTCTATCCCTTCATCCTGTCGCCCAATGTGATCGCAAAACTGCGCTATGTGCACGATCTGGTCCACGGCTCGTAGGCCGACCACGAGACCATCTTCAGTGTTCTTCTACAGGTCGATGATGACGCGGCCGTCGACCTTGCCGGCTTTCAGGTTCGCGAACACGTGATTGATGTCTTCGAGTTTCGCCTTGTGGATATGCGGGCGAACTTTGCCCTCCGCCGCGAAGGCGATCGCTTCGGCCAGATCCCGTCGCGTTCCGACGATGGAGCCGCGGATCGTGATGCGCTTCAATACGATGTCGAAAATCGGTGTCGCGAAGTCGCCGGGCGGCAGGCCGACCAGGCTGACCGTTCCCTTGCGGCGCGTCATGTTGACGGCCTGGGTGAAGGCTTTCGGCGACACCGCGGTGACGAGCACGCCGTGCGCCCCACCGCCGGTTTGCTTTATCACCTGCGCGGCGGCGTCCGGCTCGGCCGCATTGATTGCGATGTCGGCGCCGAGCGTTACGGCCAAAGCGAGCTTTTCTTCGGTGACATCGAGCGCGACGACATGCAGGCCCATTGCCTTGGCATATTGAATCGCGACGTGGCCGAGGCCACCCACGCCGGAAATCGCGATCCATTCACCGGCCCGTGCTTCGGTCTCTTTGATACCCTTATAGGTCGTGACGCCCGCGCACAGGATCGGCGCCATGAGCGCGAAATCCGGGTTGGCCGGGAGGCGCGCGACATAGGCCGCCGAACCGATCGCGTATTCCGCGAAGGTGCCGTTCACGCTGTAGCCGCTGTCATGCTGGGTCTCGCACAGCGTCTCCCAACCGGTCGTACAATACTCGCAACCGCCACAGGCGTCGTGCAACCAGGCAATGCCGACCGGATCGCCCTCCTTCAGGCCCGTCACGCCAGGACCGATGGCGGCGACGACACCGGCACCTTCGTGACCGGGAACAAAGGCAGGCGTCGGCTTGACCGGCCAGTCTCCGTCGGCGGCATGGAGATCGGTGTGGCAGACGCCGGTGGAAACGATCTTGACCAGGACCTCGCCGACGCCCGGTTCGGGAATTGGAATCTCGTCGATGGTCAGCGGTTTGCCCAATTGATGGACCACCGCGGCTTTCATCATTCGTGTCATCCGCCACTCCCTTGAGACCACCAGCGGACGCTAGCGCTGTCGGATGCAACAGGATTGATCAGGATCAGCGCAATGTCGCCGATGCAGCGCAGCGGCGATTTCGCTAGGGCATCACGCCGCGCCGATATCGCGGTTCGGGCGGCTTGGTCCGCCGGGTGCGAGCCAGCGCCAGAGCCTCGGCGAGACGCTCACGTGTTTCGGAGGGCGCGACGACATCGTCGATGTTCGCCTTTGCCGCGGCATGGAAGGCGCCGCTGCTGCGATTGTAGCGATCCACAAGCTCGCGCTCATGGGCCTCTCGGTCGGCCGCTTCCTCGATTTCCTGGGCATGTGCGGCGAGCACCGCGCTGCGGGCCGGCAAGGAGCCGAACATCGCCCCTGGCCAGGCGAGCACCAGCGTTTGCCCGGAATGTCCACCGCCGCCCATCGCGACGGCGCCATAACCGAAAGCCTTCCGCAACACGACCGTGATCCGCGGCACCTCCGCCCAGGCCAGCGCATAGGTCAGCGCAAGACCGGGGCGCAGGGTTCCCTCGCGCTCCGACTGCGGTCCCGGCATGACGCCCGGCACGTCTTGCAGGAAGATCAGCGGCAGATGATAGGCATTGCACAAGTCGATGAATCGCCGTGCTTTGCGCGCCGCCGCAGCCGTGATCGCGCCCGCCTGCACGACAGGCTGATTGGCCAGGATTCCCGCCGGGTGGCCCTCGATGCGTGCGAAACCGACAACCAGCATGCCGGCGAATTCCGGACCGATCTCAAAAAAGCTGGCCTTGTCGACGATCGCAGCGATCACGCGCTTTACATCGTAGGGCCGACGCATATCCGCGGGAATGACCGTCGCGAGATTCGCCGCAGCATCCATATCCGGGCCTTCATTTGCGCTGGAAGGCGGCCAAGACCACGCATTGGTCGGCAGATAGGACAGAAACCTTTTCGCCATCGCGATAGCGCTCGCGTCATCCGGTGCGGCGTTGTCGGCAAGGCCGGAGATGCGGCAATGGATCGAGGCGCCGCCGAGTTCTTCCTTCTCGACGTCCTGACCTGTCGCCGCCTTCACCACCGGCGGGCCGCCTGCCGCAAGCATGCTGGTTCCTTCGACCATGATGATGAATTCGCACAGGCTGGCGATCAGCGACGAATCACCGGCGCTAGGGCCGGCCACGACCGCAACCTGCGGCGCGATCCCGGAATGGCGCGCAATGGCGAAATAGTGAGGGCCTTCCGGCAATCCCTCGCCGATCATCTCCTGGGCCCGAGCGCCCGCGCCGTCCTGTATCCAGACGACGGGCAGCAATTCGCGGCTTGCCATTTCGATCGCGCGCAATTTCTTGCGCCCATGGACGATGCCGAACGTGCCGCCCAGCACCGTAAAGTCTTCCGCGACGATACAGACCGGGCGGCCATCGACCGTCGCAAAGCCTGTGACAACCCCGTCGGCCGCGCTGATATCCTCGATAGCCTGCGGCCGTCCCTGCGCGCCCGAATGAGACGCCAACTGGCCGTATTCGCGAAAGCTGCTCGGATCTGCGAGCATCGCTATACGCTCGCGTGCCGTCGTCTTTCCGCGCGCATGCTGTTTCGCGACCCGCTCGGAGCCGCCCATGGCGAGTGCTTTTGCGCGGCGCGACGCCAATTCGCGCGGAAGCGAGTCGTCGTCCATGGCGCGCTCAATCGCGCCAGGGGCGTAGCGCGACCGTGATGGCGCTGGGATGGCGAGCGGACCGCTGAACCCTGAAAACGTCGCTGCCGCCGTCGGAATAGCGGCGGAAGGTGTCGGCGTCCGCGCCGGCGATCGCGACACGCAAGCGATGACCGGCGCGAATCCGCGCGGCAACCGGAAAGAGCGCGAAGCTGGCTTCGAACACTTGACCTGGAATAACGGGCTCGGCATCGGCCCGGCGGAAACTGTGGAAAGGCGCAGACTGCGCATAGGGCAACGATGCAGCCGTCGCAGGCTTGCGGTCTACGGCACGAAATTCACCTTCCGTCAGATAGCTGACTCGCCCGTCGGGCGCGACATCCTGAAGATAGACGAAGAAGGCGGGGTCTTTGCTCTGGGTCGAGACATAGAGCGAGACCGTTGGCGTGCCGACGATCTCGGTGTCGGCCGTCATGGCGTCACCTGTATAGAGCAGCAACTTCTTATCGGCGTCGCGCAAATCCGGATAGGCCGCGGGCTCTCCGATCTGGGTCGTCCAGCGGGTCTTGAGGCCCATCGTGGCCGTGAAGTCCACGGCATAGGCATCTTCACCGTCGCTCGCGTCGGCGCCGGACGCAGCAAGCGCACCGGAAGGCGCGAAGCGCAAAACTTCCCGCGTGACGTCCGTCGGGGGCCAAGCCTTGGTCGTCTTGTACCGTCCGGTGCCCAATACGTAATAGTGGATCTGGCGCCCGATCGGCTTGCCGGCGCGAACCTCGGCGAAGAATTTTCCGATCCCGGCCATTTGGTCGTCAAAGGATGGAATTGGTGCATGCTGGTCGGGCAGCAGCGGATCGGTAAGCATATCGGCGCCATGGGCGTGACCGCTGAGCCAGACATCCATCGGCACATTCGGCAACGAGCGGTAGCGCGCCAAGACGGATTCGGCAGTGCCCGCGTCCATCCAGCTTCCCCAATACTGTGTAGGCACTTTCCGAGCGCGAATCGCAGCGAGGTGAGCACCGGACGAGGAATCGAACATCGAAAAGCCGTTGCGGCCAAGGTCATCGCGGAATTCCGCGTCTTTATAGTCGTCGGGCAACCAGCGCTCGCGCCCGGCGATCGCCTCGCGGATGAGATTGAAGTCGTCGTCCCCGTCGACCTGCTGCAGGCGTGGCCAGAGTTTGGCGCAGTCGCCGACCCGCAAGGCGCAGTCCAGGTTGAGCGACGGGTCGATCGAACGGCCGAGATCGCGGCGCAAGGTCTCGCCACCCCATTCGCGCATCATCAATTCGTTGTAGACGCCGCCGGGATTGAACAGATCGAGATAGGCATCGAAATCCGCTTCGCGGACCACGGCGCCCAAGATGCGGGGACGCGCGCCGGTCGCGATGTCGGCCGTGTCGGCCATATAAGACACCCCCGTGGCGAGCACCTGACCGTTCGACCAAGGCTGTGATTTGAGATGGGCCACGATGGTGTTCATGTCCGCGACTTCGTCCGGACCGATCTCAACACGCCGTTTGCCGAAAGACGCGGTCGACCCGCGAGTATCAACCATCGCAACGACATAGCCGGCCGCCACAAAGTCCTTGTAGCGACCGCCTTCGCTGTGGCCGTAGATTCCGGCGCGACCGTAACGCGTCTGGATCAAGATAACCGGGACCCTTTGGGACGGTGGCTTACCGCCTGGAAAGTACAAGCTGATCGCGATGCGCGTGCCGTCGGGCATTTTCAGGTAATAGGCGCGGTCCGACCAACCATCCGGATGTGCGACAGCGGCGACCGGCGAAGAGGGGCTCACGGAATTGGCGAAACTGGCGCCCAACCACGCCACCGACACCAGGAGACTCGCGGCCAGCAACGGGAGTGCTCCAAATTTCCGGCCCTGGCGCGACATCTCGCCCTCCAAATATGATACTAAACTCACTTTCATAAGTGTGGGAGACCACGGGGCTCTTTGTCAATGCGGTGCCAACTACGCCGAGCCGCCACGCAGGTAGAACAATACCTATCCGACGGCCCGGCTCATACCGACGCAATATGCCAGAAACATGATTGTTATGTCAGTTTTTGGGTGGTACGAACGTCTTCTGTCCCAGACGCCGCCTTTTGAGCAAAGGATCCATCATGAATTTCCGCCTTTTGCGGTTGTCCGCCCTGCTGGTGACGGTGCTTGCTGTCGGTGCGGCCGGCGCCGCTCCTTTGAAGAACAAGCAGAAAGGCGATGACGCATCGCTGGGGGCCATCGACGCGATCGTTGCCGATGCGCTGGTCCAGGGGCCTTATCCCGGCGTCGAGATCGCCATCGAGCGGCATGGCAAAATCATTGCCGATAAGGGCTACGGTTTCGCCGATCTCGAGCGTAACGTGCCGGTGCGTGCCGACACGATCTTCCAGATCGGATCGATCACAAAGTCCTTCACCGCCCTTGCCATCATGCAGCTGGTAGATGCCGGCAAGCTCTCACTGGATGCGAAGATCGGCGATGTCCTGCCTGCTCTGCCGCAGCCGGCGCACGACCTGAAAATCCGAAATCTGCTCAACCATACGTCCGGGCTTCAGAACTATACGGAGCTGAAGGATTTCCCGCTGCACTCGCAGGACCCCACGACGCGGGACAAGATGGTCGCCGCCTTCGCGACGAAGGACCTTCTGTTTCCGCCCGGGACGGGCTGGAGCTATTCCAATTCCGGCCTCTACCTGCTTGGCCTGGTGATCGAGAAGGTCTCCGGCGTCGACTACCCGACATATCTGCGGACGCATGTCTTCGAGCCGTTCGGCATGACCTCGACGTCCATTCCGGACTGGCAGACCGTGCTGAAGCGCCGCGCGGCCGGGTACAGCTTCGACGGCAAGGTGTTCCAGAACGCGCAACGTTATGATTGGGTCGTTCCCTTCTCGGCGGGCGCCATCGCCTCGACCGCGGGCGATCTAATCAGATATCGCCACGGTGTCTTCGCCTCGGCCGCAACGTCACAGCACGTTCGCGACCTGATCCTCACGCTCGACCCCTTGGCTGACGGCACCCCGCTGCCCTACGCGCTGGGCTGTCTGGTGCTGGGCGACTTCGAGGGACATCGGAAGATTTCGCACTCCGGCGACATCTTCGGCTTCGCCGCGCACTATGCGTATTATCCCAAGGACGATCTCACCATCGTTGTGCTGACCAATCACCAAGGCGCAAGCTTTCCACCGTCGACCATCGAACGAAAGATTGCCCGTGTGATGCTCGGCATCCCGGCGCGCAGGTCGGCCGACTTGCCGCTGACGGCGGACGAAGCAAAGGCCTTCGAAGGCGATTACGCGCTGGCTCTGCATTTCGGCGCCGCCAAGCTGGGCTTTGCCTATGCCGACGGCAAGCTGGCAGTGACTCTAGGTGGGCTTGGTGGCGGCGGACCGACCATTCCGCTGCGCTATCAGGGCAATGGTGTGTTCCTGTCGCCCCAAAATAGCGAAGACAGCTTCGTCTTCGCACGTCGCGCGGACGGCAAATCCGGCGTGGTCATGACTTACTACGACGCCGAAAATCCGGGCGTAAAGCTGGACAGCAGCAACTGAAGAGGAAAGCCCGCGCGAGCGGGCATCTTCTATCCCAGCGTCGGCGCCAGCGTCGTGAGGAATTGCATGATGCGGTTGAGGGTGACCGCATCCTTCGCATCGAAGCGCACACCGCAAGCGCCGACACGCACAAACCCCGGCAGATAGCAAAAGAGCTCGGCAGCCAGCGGTGCCTTAAACGTCACTTCCGCGTGAAAGGGTGGTTCCGGCGAAAAAGGTTTGGTGTCCGTCGACCGGCGCAGGGCGGCACCTGCCGCGGCCCGCAGCTCGCGTTCGACGAGCATGGGCGTTTTCGAGTGCACCGAAAAATATCCGGTCGAGCGCTTGGTCACCACGGATTCGAGGCCGCCGAGCAACCGAGCGGTCTCGGCGATGAAGACGTCGTCACCGCTCATCAAGGTGATGGGCACACCAAACTGACCGGCGACGGCAGCGCTGAGACCGGCTTCAGACAGATCTAGGCCGTTAATCTTGAGCGCGTGCAGCCCCCGACTCGACAATGTATGCGCCAGCGTACCGCCGGGCGACGCAGCTCCTGCGTGATAGCCGAGAAGGAAGGCGCAGGCAAAGGTGCCGCTTTCGATGCCCTGCATCATGCCGAGCGGGCGCGGCCAGCTGCGCACCAGTTCCGTGTCCTCCGCAAAGCGCTCCGGGATGAGGTTGAGGCCGCTGCCATGCGAGTCGCTGACGACAAAACCCGTCGCCCCATTCGCGCGAGCGCCTGCGATCGCGGCCAGCACCTCGCCCGTCATGCGCTCGCGGGCCCTGTGGAAATCAAAGCCCACAGTGCCGGTCTCCTCACGCGAGGTCACCGCTGCAATGCCCTCGATGTCGGCGGAAATGTAGACCCTCACGCGTCTGGACTCGACCATATTGGTGGAAACGATTCGCAATCCATGCGATCGCCGTGTTTCAGACCGGGGTCCGTCGTCGGAATGGCGGTCTCACCTTCCCGAATGCAATAGCGCGCATCGTCGCCGGTCCAGCGCGTTGCCAATGCGCGCCGCCGGCGTCCGAGACTGGAATTGCCGCGTGCGCCGTGAACGATCATCGCCTGGAATACAAGACAATCACCCGGCTCCATGTCCCAGGAGAGAATACGGTGCTTGTCTCGCTCGGCATCGATGTCCGGCAGCTTCGGCAGATCGCGACCTTCGTAGGGAGACCCGTCCTTGAAGTGCTGAGGGATGTATTCCCGCCCCCAACGATGGCTGCCGGCGATATACTCGACGCTGGTTTCGCGATCGACGACATCGAGAGGCAGCCAGATCGAACACACTTGCCGGCCCGAGACAGCCCAATAGGGTTGATCCTGGTGCCAAGGCGTCTTGTCGCCAGTGCCGGGTTCCTTGACCAGCAACTGGTCGTAGAAGAAATTCACCCGCTTCGCGCGCATGATGAGGCCCGTGATTTCAGCGGCGGGACTTTCGAACACGAAGCGGCGAAACGGCTCATGGCGCCGCCAGATGTCCAGATCGCCGAAGAAACGGCCTGGCGCCCCGGGCGCGGTATACTCGCCCGCATGCGGCCCCGGCTCGGCCATCGCAACTTCGGTCGCCTCGCGGAGCGTCTCGATCCAGTGCGCGGCAAAGGCATTGCGCAGGCAGACCACGCCATCGGTTTCATAGGCCGTGCGCGCGGCATCGTCGATAACGTTCATATGGCCTCCGGAATTCAGTTTTCCCAGATTGCTTTGCACGCCACAGGACCTCCCGCCGCGGCCGGGAATTTTCATATGTGCGTTCAAAGTGTTGAACAACGAAAGTGAGGCTAGCCTCACAATAGATGATTGTGACGTCATATTCTTTTCTGTCAAGCCAAGTGCTATGAACAGCGACTCGAACACGGCGCGGATCGCGTCATCCGCATCTCCCGTTTCTGCAGGTGATCGCCCACTATGACGGATAGAAAACCGCGCCCAGCCACCCTCGCCGTGCAAGGTGCCGGCATGAGGGCCGATGCATTCAAATTCAGCGACGTCGAAGCGCGGCGTCAGCGCGAACTGCCAAACCGCCGTAAGGGAGAGCGCACGCGTGACGCCTTGAAACTCGCGGCGATCGAAGTCCTGGGCGATACCGGCTATCACGACATGCGTCTCAGTGACATCTGCGAACGGGCGCAGGTCTCTCCGGCAACTTTCTACATCTACTTCGAGAACAAGACGGTGATCACCGTGGAGGTGCTTACCGAGTTTCTCGACGCGTTATACGACATGGAGCAGCTACCCGGCACGGTGAACACCGCGTTCGGCGTGATCTGCAGTGCCAACCGGCGTTGGCTGCGGGCCGCGCGCGCCAATTCCGGTCTGTTCCGCTGTGTCTACCAGCTCGGCGACGAAATTCCCGAATTCAACCAACTCATGCAGCGCGCCAATTTCCGGTGGTACAAGCGGGTGGCCGCGAGTGTCGCCAAACGCTTTCCTGGCGCGGATCCGGGCGAGTCCGTCGTCCTGCTGGCGGCCTACGGCCTCGGCGCCATCCTCGACGAGATCGCGCGCAAGCTCGTCGTCTATCCCGATCCGCACTTCCTCGCCGCTCTGGAAGACGAGAGGTTGAGCGACGACGACTTGGCCGAGTTCATCTCGGTGCTCTGGTATCGCGCGATCTATGGCGCCAACCCACCGGACGCGCTCAAATCCCCGACCGCGCAGAAACTGAGGAAGATCGTCCTCCAGCCCGGCACGGCGCGATAGGGCCGCTCAGACAGGCTGTTCCTCGCAAAAGGGCTGGACGAGCTTCGCCACGGCATGGAACGCGATGATCGCCGCCATCAGCGGCACGATCGACTCGACCAGCGCCAGCGGCAGCCGCGTCGATTCGGTCACGCGGATGGACGCGCGCTCCAGGAAATCCGGGCCGAAATAGATGAACGGAGCGACGAAGATCAACACCGCGGCCATCCGCACCGGCAGAAGCCGCCGCCCGGTACGCGAAGGGCCCACCCAGGATACGAGAACCGGATCGGCGCCACGCCGGAAGGAAACCGTCGCGCCCAACAGCGCGCTCCACACCATCGCATAGCGCGCGATCTCCTCTGTCCATTGCGGCGGCGCGGAAAAGCCGTAGCGTGCCACGACCTGGATCGCGACCATCACGATCATCACGAGCATGAAGACGCAAGCCGCCAGGAGACAGAGACGATCGATAGCATGGCTCAACCGCACGGTCAGCCTGCAAAAGGCACGCAGCATCACGGCTTCCGCCCTTTCATCATATCCGTGACCACGGAGGTCGCCGCTTTGGACGTGACCAACTGAGCATAAATCGCGGCCGAGCGCGCGACAAAGGCGGCGCGCGCCTGCGGCGTCGGTTCGGCGATCGTGACGCCATGCGCTCGCAGGATGTCGAACTCTTTCTTCTGGATCGCCGCTGTCCAGCGCCGGTTGGCGGCTCGCGCTTGTGCGGCGGCGACATCGACAATGCGTCGGGTGGGCGGCGCCAGGCCGTCATACCAGCGCTGCGAAAAGGTGATGGTCCGGACCGACGGCTGGATGCGCAAGTTGAGAAAGTAGTGGATGTTCGAAGTATGCCCGAAGATCACCGGCACAAGCGGCGCATTCATGTAGCCTTCGGCGATGCCGGTTCCCAGCGCTTGCGGGACCTCTTCCCATGCGACCTGAACTCCGTGAACGCCCCATGCGCTCAGCAAGGTCAGGTCGCGATGATCCATGGCACGCAGGCGCAATCGGCTCACCTCATCCATCGTGCGCACCGGTCTGCGCGTGTTGAACACGCCGCTCATACCGCCGAGAAAGGCGACGTCAACGACACGCACGCCGCGAGGCTCCGCCTCCGCATTGATACGCGCCAGAAAGCGGCCGGCGTGCAGCAGCTTGTCGAGCTCCGCGTCGTCGCGAAATAGAAACGGCAGGGAAAGGCCGTCGTACGGCGGACTTACCGCCGCGACCTCATTGCCCCCTGTGTCATTCACCGCCAGCAGACCGAGCCGGACGAGTTCGATCCTTTCGTCTTCGCCGCCCAACGCACTGTTGGGATAGAAAACCACTGCCTGGCCATGCTTCTCGAGCACGTCGGCGAACGCCTTCAACCAGACATAGACACCGGAGCGCTGCGGATCCGCGCTACTCGACATCCCGATGCGGATGGGATCGGCAAGGGCCGCTCCCGTCCAGGCGAAAAGTGCGGACAAAATCAGGGGGGCGAGACGCATCCCTATCCACCTCCATGCAGCAGGCCGAAATGGCGCGGGATGAGGAGGCTTATCTCCGGAACAAATACCACGAGCAGGAGCGCAGCGATTTCGATGACGAGGAACGGCAGCGTGGCGCGCACCAGCCGCCAATAGGGAATGCCGGCCGTCGTCGCAGTGACGATCAGGACGCCGCCCGCCGGCGGCGCCAGCAAGCCGATGGACAGATTGAGGCAGATCGCCACCCCGATATGGACGGGGTTGGCGCCCTGGGCGATGGCGACGGGGACGACGATCGGGGCAATCAGGGCGAGACCGATCTGAGTATCGAGAAAGACGCCGACGATCAGGAACAGCACCGTCAGAGCGGCCATATAGCCCCAAAGCCCCAGGCCAAGATCGATCGCGAGATGGGAAATCGCCGCCGGCAGCCCAGTCAGGGTCGCAACGAAGCCTATGCCTGACGCGGCAATGATGATGGCGAAGATCGAACCGGAAAGAATGGTTGCGCGAACGATGCTCTCGCCGACGCTGGAGACATCCAGCGTGCGATAGAAATAGCCCACCGCTACGGCTGCGGCGACGGCAATGCCGGCCGCCTCCGTAGGCGTCATCCAGCCGAACACGATTCCACCGACGATTACCACGGGCAGCGACAGCGCCGGCAGGGCGCGCCACAGTGCGGGCCAGAAGGGAACCCGATCCTCGCTGAGCCCGCCGGGATGGCCGTACCGCCTTGCGAAGTACCAGTTCGCGAGCATCAGCATGACGGCGAGCAGCGCACCGGGTCCAACGCCCGCGGCCAGAAGCGCGGCAACGTCGACATTCATGATCGCGCCGTAGAACACGAGGATGATACTGGGCGGGATGATCGGGCCCAGGATTGCCGACGCGGCGGTGATCGCGCCCGCATAGGTGTCCTTATAACCGCGCTCCCGCATGGCGGGAACGAGAGTGCTCGACAGCGCTGCGGCGTCCGCCATCGCCGCACCCGAAATTCCGGCGAAGAACAGCCCCGCCAGCACGTTGACATAGCCTAGCGCGCCCCTGCGCCGTCCTACCAGTGCGACGGCGAGGTCGACCAAAGCCCGGGTGATGCCGCCGCGATTCATCAGCTCTCCGACAAGAACGAAGAGCGGGATCGCCATGAAGGCGAAGACATCCACGCTGGAGAAAATGCGTTGCGGCAGCGCGGCGAGGAATGCACCGTTGCCGCTCGCGACGTAGGCAAGGACCGCACCGGCACCCATCACATAGGCAAGACCGGCGCCCGCCGCGAGGAGGAGCACGAACAGAAGCGCCGCAATCACGCCCAACAAATGAAAAGCTCCTTTGCTATGGGACGGATCGCGGCGTCTTCAACTCACCAGAACTTCGTGCGGATTTCGATGCCGACCGTGCGCGGCGCACCCAAGGCCTGGATGACCTGGCCCGGCACGATCGCGCCGGCCGTGCGATCTATCGCATACTCCGTGTCAAACAGATTGCGGGCCCATAACGTGGCTTCCCATTGGCCGTCGCTATCCGCCAGGCCGATGCGCATGTTCACGAGCGTCAACGGGCCTTGGTCGTACTGGTTGGCGGTGTCGAAGAAATACCGACTGCGATAGGTCAGCTCGGTGTGCCAGGTGAAGTCGAGGCCGCTGGTGATCGGCGCCTGGATCTGACTCGCCAGGCTCAACGTGTGGCCAGGCGCCTTGACGAGTCGATTGTCGGTATAGTCGTCATCGGCCGGCGTCGCATGGCGGTAGTCCGAGAAATGCGCATCGAGGTAGCCATAGCCGAGCGTAAGGCCAAGCCAATCATAGGGTTGCGCCGTGACTTGCGTTTCTACGCCTTGGCTTACCGCCTTGGCAGCGTTCGAGGTCACAAATTGCGGCAGACCGCCGACGTTTAGGAGCTGATTCACCTGCAGATTGCGGTAATCCATATGGAACGCCGACACGTCGAACAGCAGTTTGCGGTCGAACCATTCCGATTTCACGCCGACCTCGTAGCTGTCGACCTGCTCCGGCTTGTAGCGGGCATCGTCGGTGGGAGTGACCGAAAACGCATTAAACCCGCCGGACTTGAAGCCGCGCCCGTAGGATGCATAGACCCGAAGATCGTCGTCGATCTTGTAGGCGACATTTGCGGATGGCGAGAGATTGCTTTCGGGCATCTTGATGGCCCGCACCGCTTGGGTTTGTGCCAATATCTGGAAAGGGTCGGCAATCTCGCTGTGGATCAGCGTCTTATGCTCATCCGCGTAGCGCAGTCCGGCAGTGACGGAAAGGGCATCCGTCACATTATAGGTCAACTGTCCGAAGACGGAGAACTCGCGCGTTCCGACATTGCCGGTGATCGTGATGTCTTCCGGGTTGGTGTAGGGATAGCCCGGTATGAGCGCCGCAAGATCGGGGCCTGCCGTGGCGAGTGCGTCCGTGTCGAGCTGCTGATTGAAATAGTATAACCCGACAATGTATTCCAACGCCTCTCCCGTGGGCGAGGCGAAGCGCAGCTCTTCGGAGAATTGCGTCTGGCGTTCGTTGATGCCGGAGCTTTCGAGATCGAGGACCGTATAATCGTTGTCGGCGAAGTTGCGCCACTCGAAACCGCGATAGGCGGTGATCGACGTCAACGTGCCGAAGCCGGGCGACCAGTTCGCCTCGAGCGACGTGCCCCAGACGTCTCGATTCTGCACCGTGTCGAGATTCTCCGCAATCTTGCGGTCGTTGGGGTTCGAGTCGGCAAGCGGCGAGCCGGCGAGAGCGCCGTTGTTCAGCACGTCGTAAGCGCCCGAATTGGTGCGATCCTTTGCAATGTCGCCGCGCAGGATGAATTCGAGATCGTCGGCCGGCTTGTAGGTGAAGGCCGCACGCGCGCTCAGCGAATTGACGTCGTCCAGGCTGGTGCCGGTGACCGTATTCTTCACAAAGCCGTCACGGCGCTCATAGGTGCCGCTGATCCGTCCGCCCACCGTGTCGCTGATCGGCCCGCCCGCGGATACCGTTCCCAGAAAATAGCCGTAGTCGCCGCCGTCGACGGTGGCGCGCGCGTCGAACGCATCACCCGGAAGCGCGGTGATCACGTTGATGGCGCCCGCAATGGTATTCTTGCCGTACAGCGTGCCTTGCGGTCCGCGGATGACTTCGACGCGATCGATGTCGGCCAGGCTGGTATTGATCGTCGTCGGGCGCCCCATGTAAACGCCATCGACGAAGACGCCGACCGCCTGATCGATGCCGGGGTTGTTGGTCTCCGAGACGATGCCGCGGATGCTGATGGCCGTGGTACGCAGATTGCGTTCGTCGATGTAGACGTTCGGCAGAGTGGCCGCGAAGTCTTGAAAGCGCGTGATGCCGGCGTTCTTGATGTCTTCGGCGGACAGCGCGGAAATCGACGCCGGGACGGATTGAATATCCTGCGAGCGTTTCTCGGCGGTGACGACGACGGTTTCCACTTCCGCTGCGAAAGCGGGGGCCAGCGTGCCCAGCGCGGTTCCACCCATCAGCAACACCGTCAATAACCTTACGCAACGCGAATCCATGCCCAGCCCCTTTTTCGCCGATGTCCCTGCGACAAAAACCGTAACAGAAATAAGTATGACATCAATATCAGTTTCTGCTATTTCGGATCATGGAAATCCGCGCTTTCCGGGCGCGGCGTGACATAATTGCAAGTTACCGGTTCTTGTGACCGGTCGGTGCACTCCACTTCGCATGCGGCGCGGCTGCGCCAATATGATGGATGCGTCAGATTTTTGGGCAACGGCGACGCCGTTCGCCGGTTTTCGATGCAGTGATCGAGGGGAACGGCATGCGCATTTTCACAGCGGCGTTCGGCGCGGAGACGAATACTTTCTCGCCGATTCCGACGTCGCTGACTTCTTTCGCTGAGCAACTCTTGCTGCGTCCCGGGGAGCACCCCGATCATGCCGTGTCGGGCTTGGCGCCGAATTGGGCAGTGCGCCAGCGTGGCCGTGCACAAGGATGGGACGTCATCGAAGGTACCTGTGCCTGGGCCGGACCTGCCGGCCCGTTGGTGCGTACGGCATTCGAGACCATCGCGGGAGAGATCCTGACGCAATTGGCCGCAGCATTGCCTGTCGATGCCGTGGTGCTGTCGCTGCACGGCGCGATGGTGGCGCAGGGAATCGACGATTGCGAGGGCGAGCTGCTGCGGCGCATCCGCGCCTGCGCAGGTCCGCACGCAGTCATCGGCGTCCACCTCGACCCGCATTGCGTTCTGAGCGAACTCATGGTGGACAAGGCGGACATCATCGTCTGCATGAAGGAATATCCGCACACCGATTTCGTCGAGTGCTCGGATCGACTGGTCGATCTCGTCGCTTCCGCACATGCGCGCAAAATCAGGCCCGTGATGACCTTGCGCGACTGCCGCATGATCGGCGTGTATCACACGACACGCTCGCCGATGATGGAGATCGTGGCGCGGATGCATGCCCTTGAAAAGCAGACAGGAATCCTATCGGTCTCCATCGCACATGGCTTTCCATGGTGCGATGTGCCCGAAAGCGGCACGCGCGTCCTCGTGGTGACCGACGGCGATGCGGTGTTGGGCGAACAGGTGGCCGACATAATAGAGCATATGCTGCGAGCCGTCCGCGGCACGACCATGAACGTCCCGGTTTCCATGAAGGAGGCGGTCCGTCAGGCTGCAGCGCGCACCAGCGGCACGATCGTGCTGGCCGACATTTCGGACAATCCCGGCGGCGGAGCCCCAGGGGATTCGACCTTTCTTCTGAAGGCCTTGTTGGAGTGTAGCGCGAGAGCGGTCTGCCTGGGGCCGCTCTGGGATCCGCAGGCGGTCAAATTCTGCCACGCTGCCGGAGAAGGCGCCGAGCTGGCGCTGCGCGTCGGCGGCAAAGTGGGCGCAATGTCCGGCGAACCGCTCGACCTGAGCGCGCGCGTGACAGCGTTGAGCAACAGGCTGACACAGACCTTTGCCGGCCAAGCGACGTCGCTCGGCCCAGCCGCGGCGGTCCACGTCGCCGGCATAGACGTCGTGTTGGTCAGCGAGCGGCAGCAAGGGCTCGGGCCGGATCTTTTCAGCAATATCGGCATCGATCCCCGCGCACGACGGGTGGTCGTCGTCAAATCCAGCCAGCATTTCCACGCCGGCTTTGCGCCGCTCGCGGAAGAGATCTTGTATGTCGGGACGCCGGGCGCGTTGCAGCTCGACTTCCGCAGCTTGCCTTATCGGCGCATCGCGCGACCGATTTGGCCGCTGGACGACGTGAGTTGGGATATATAGGCGCGATATGGAACGGTTCGACGTCATCATCATCGGTGCGGGAATCGCAGGGGCGTCGCTCGCCATGCCGCTCGCCGAAAGTGGATACGGTGTGCTGATGCTGGAGGCCGAAGCGCAGCCAGGTTTTCACGCCACCGGCCGGTCTGCGGCTTTCTTCGCCCCGGGTTACGGCAATGCGGTCGTTCGTACCCTGACGGCCGAGTCTGGACGGTTTTTCCGCGTACCGCCCGATGGTTTCACCGAAACGCCGCTCTTGCGTCGCCGCGCCGCCATGTTCATCGCGCGTCCGGATCAAGCCGGCTCGCTGCAGCGCATGGAAGCAGAGCTCGGCGATACTGCAAGGCGGCTGGACGTCACCGAGACCATCGAGCAGGTGCCCATCCTGCGGGACGACTACATTGCCACTGCGCTGCTCGACGAGAACGGCGGCGACATAGATGTCGATGCGCTCCTGCAGGGTTTCTTGCGGGCAGCACGCAGATCCGGCTGTCTCCTGCGATGTGGCGGACGCGCAACTGCCATGCACCACAAAGACGGCTTGTGGCATATGGCTACGGCGGAATTCGATTGTGCGGCGCCGCTTGTCGTGAACGCTGCCGGCGCCTGGGCGGACAGTTTGGCCGCGCTGGCCGGATTGAAGCCCCTGGGCCTTGCGCCGATGCGGCGCACGGCGCTCACGGTTGCGGCAGGACAGGATTGGAACATGGCGTCCTGGCCCATGGCGATCGATGTCGACGAGCTCTTCTATTTTAAGCCGGAAGCCGGCGCCTTGCTGCTGTCGCCAGCCGACGAGACGATATCCGAACCGTGCGACGCACAGGCGGAGGAAATCGACGTCGCCTATGCGGTGGAGCGTGTGGAACGAGCGACGACTTTGCGCGTGAGACGCGTGCTGCACCGCTGGGCAGGATTGCGCACATTTGCACCCGATCGTACGCCGGTCGTGGGCTTCGATCCCCGTGCACAGGGCTTTTTCTGGCTCGCGGGACAGGGAGGCTATGGGGTACAGACCGCACCTGCGCTCGGCGCCCTGGCCGCCGCGCTGATCATCCGCCAGGAGGCCGTAAGTGGTGAGATCACCGCCGCACTGTCGCCGGCCCGGTTTCTGGGCTAAGAGCGCTACACCCACATGATCTTGGCGAGCTTGGCGGCCGTGGGAGGCAAGTCGTCCGGCGGCATCATGCCTGCATCGAGAATCCGGAGCCAAATGATGCTCGCCGCGTCGGCAACGGCATCGTCATTCGCTCGCATCGATTTGATGACTTTGATGAACTCCGGATCGGGATAGACGACCAGCTTGCGGACGACCTCGTCCATCATCGCACCCAGGAAGTAGATCGCCAGCAGTGCCGTTTCTTGCGCGAGATCCTTGTGGCGACGCAGGACGCTGCGCGACACACGGCCGTACCATTCGCGATTGGTGCGCTGCACCAACCTGCTGAAATCGGGCTCCTCATCGCCGAGCTGGAAAATGCAGCGCATCAAGCCGGCGTTCGCGCGGCAGAGCGCGATCCAGCGGCGGTTGGAAGCCCGGATCGAATCGAACGGTGATCGCGCGGTCTCCGGTGGCGCGCTCAACTTGAAAAAATCCTCGAGCAAGGCGCTCAACACCGTGAGGGATATCTCCTTCTTGTCGTCGAAATAGACATAGAAAGAGCCTTCCGCCACGCCGGCCCTCTCCGTGACGTCGGACACACGCATCGCGTGATAGCCCTTCTCGCCAAGTACGTTCGCCGCGGCTATCTTGAGGCGCGCACGCGTGCGCTCTCCCTTCAATTTGGGTGCGTCGTCGCGCAAGCGGTTTTCCAGGTATGCGGCGAAGGACAGCGTTTCCCGCATCGTGCCTGCTGGTGTATTCGTCGACGAAAGAGTTGCGAGTTGACGTGCCATCCAAAGAGCCTATAAAATTGAGGTCACTCTCAATAATGCCATCCCCAAGGGGAGACCGAAAGGTACGCCATGAGCGCCGACATTATAGGTACCGTCCAGGCGCTCAAGCCCGGTGAGGACCTCGGCGCATCGCCTTGGCTGACCGTTACCCAGGCGATGATCGATCAATTCGGAGCGGCCACGCTCGACCCGGATCCCATGCATATCGATCCCGATTGGGCAACGAAGAATGGATCGTTCGGCGGCACCATCGCGTTCGGCTTCCAGACGATCTCGCTGCTGACCTACTTCCTGCACAAGGTACTGGAAACCCAGCCGGGTCGCGATCCCGCGGTTCATGGTCACTACCTGAACTATGGTTTCGACAAGGTCCGCCTCGTCTCGCCCGTAAAAGTCGGCGCCCGGATCCGCGGCCATTTTCGAGTCGGGGAAAGACGCCAGGACGATCATGGCCGATGGATCAACACCATGGAAAGCACCATCGAGATCGAAAATGCAGACCGCCCCGCTCTCGTGGGGCAATGGCTCAGCGTTTGGGTCCCGCCCGACGCCAGCTGATGGATGCGCAGATGAAAAATCCGGCACAGCCGCCGAGCGGTGGGGGTATCGCCGCATATGCGGCGGGCTCATTTGGCACTGGCGTGTTTTCGACCGTGCCCTCCGTTCTGCTGCTCTATTTCTGCACCGAGGTGCTGCATATCTCCGCCGCGTGGGCGGCGATGGCGGTATTCGCTCCGAAGGCTTGGGGAGTCGTCTGGGATCCTCTGGTGGGAATATGGTCGGACCGGACGCACACCCGGTTCGGTCGCCGACGTCCGTTCTTGCTTGCCGGCGCGATCGGCGTTGCGATTTCATTTGTCGCGGTTTTCACGCCACCGCCACTCAGTCCTGGCGCGACCTTTGCGTGGGTGGCAATCGCCTATTTCGCGCTTGCCACTCTCTATTCCCTGTTCGCAGTTCCTTATGTCGCTCTGCCGGCGCAGATCGGCACGACACAGGGGCTGCGAGCCCAATTGGTGTCCTGGCGCATGACGGTCGCCATGATCGGCGTCCTCGCGGGCGCCGGAATCGCGCCGCTGATCGTCGAAGCCGGTGGCGGTGGTCGTGCCGGCTATGCCGTCATGTCCGAATGGGTTGCAATCGCCTGCCTCATCGCGATGACCGCGCCGATCGTCATGCTGCGCGGCCGCGACATCTCATCGTCCTCTACGGAGGCGAGAGAGCCCGGCCTTCTGCGCCAGGTTGGTGAAGCGCTCCGCCATCGCGAATTCGTCGTGCTTACGCTCGCTTACGTCTTGCAGTTGACGGCAGTTGGAATCGTGTCGGCGTCCGCGCCGTATCTTGTGACCCATGCTTTTGGCCGCAGCGAGGGCGATATCGGAATCGCCTTGCTGGTCATGCTCCTGGCAACGACCGTAACGGTGCCGGCCTGGGCATGGGCGGGCCGCCGGTTCGGCGAGCGCCAAGCCCTGATCGGAGCCGTCATCGCATTCGGCGTCGCCAGTTGCCTGTTGGGCCTGCTTGCGCGCGTCGATATCGCTTGGCCGTTGGCGCTGGTGGGCTTCGTCGCCGTCGGCATCCCGTTCGCCGGAATGCAGGTCCTGCCCTTCACCATCATCGCGCACCTGATCCACGAAGAAGGGCGGCGCGGCTCGCCCGCAGAAGGATCCTTCACCGGCGTATGGACCGCCTCGGAGAAACTCGGACTTGCGATCGGCCCGGCGCTCACCGGTGTCGCGCTGGCCGTCGCGCATGGCGATATTCCACGCGGCCTGACGCTGTTCGTCATGGGCGGACCGCTCGTGCTGGCCCTTCTATCCCTGCCGCTGTTGCGCACGCGGCCGGTGCCTTTGGTCTCCACTTCAGAGTTTCAGCCATGATCCGCCCGCCCGTCCTGCCGCGCATCAGCGATTATGCCGCCTGGCAAGCCCGTCACCAGCCTGATGCGGACGCACTGGTGCTCGGCGCGCGGCGCATCACCTATGCGGAACTCGACATCGCTGTCGATCGGACGGCCCGTGCGCTCCTCGCAGCCGGCGTCAAGAAAGGCGACCGAGTCGCGACGTTGCAGAATCCGACGCCCGAATTCTTCATCGCATTTCTCGCGACTGCCTCCATCGGCGCCATATGGGTGGGATTGAATCCGAAATATCGCGTCGAAGAGTTGCTGCACGTCGTCAAAGATGCGGAGCCGGTCGTGCTTTTGACGCGCACGCAAATCGAAGGTCGCTCCTATGCGGACGAGATCGCGGCATTCAGAAGCGCCGTGCCAATGATGGATCGTGTCGTCGTGTTCGACGGCAATCCCATGATCGCGGCCGCTCAGGCCATGGAAGAGTTCCTGCGGGAAGGCGATGGCATCGCCGGCGCGGAGCTGTCGGCGGCGCGGGAGGCGTGTGGCGGCCGTGATCCGTGCCTCATCGTCTACACGTCCGGCTCGACGGGAAAGCCCAAGGGCGCGTTGCTGCATCACGAAGGAATCGTCGAATTCAGCCTGGAGCAAAACCGCCTTTGGCCGGTCGATCCCCAGTCGATGATCAACTATTTCCCGATCAACCACATCGGCTGCGTCATCGATTGCTCCAGCCCCTGCTTCGTCGGCGGCGGCAAGCTCGTCTTCCTGGAGCATTTCAGCCCGTCCGAATGCCTCGCCCTGATGGCAGAGGAGCGCATCACGATCTGGGGTTCGGTGCCGACGGTGTTCCGGATGCAGCTCACGCTTCCAGACTTCGCGAGATACGATCTCGGCGCCGTTCAGCTCATCCTGTGGGAGGGGGCTGCGATGCCCAGCGAACTGTTGGAGCGGCTCATAGAGATCTGCCCCCGCATGGCCACGAATTACGGCATGACGGAGACGACAAGCGCGATCACGATCGTCGAGCCGACCAGCGACTTCGACATACTGGCCGGTTCCGTGGGAGTCGCGTTTCCCGGCGTCGAGATACGGCTCGCGGACGGCGAAGACAGGGCGGTTTCCGACGGCACGGAAGGCGAAGTTCAGACGCGCTCGCGCTACAATCTGCTCGGCTATTGGCGGCGGCCCGACGCCACGAAAGATGCCTTCACAGCGGATGGCTTCTTCAAGACCGGAGATCTCGCGGTGCGGCGGCCCGACGGCCGCTACCGCATCGTTGGGCGTCTCAAGGAGATGTTCAAATCCGGCGGTTATAACGTCTATCCACGTGAAGTCGAAGCGGCGCTCGAAGCGCATCCGGCCGTCGGTCAGGCGGCGGTCGTGAGCATCGCCGATCCCCTTTGGGACGAGGTCGGGGTGGCCTATGTCGTGCCACGCGAAGCCGTGAGCGCGGCCGCGCTGGAATCCCATTGCCGGGCGCATCTGGCGAATTACAAGGTGCCGAAGCGCTTCGTGATCACCGGCGAATTGCCGTTGCTTCCCATAGGAAAAGTCGATCGCCGCGCTCTCAAGACGCTGGCGGAAGGGAATAACTGAGATGGATCGCGTCCTGTACGCCGTGAAGGACGGCATAGCGACCGTTACGCTCAACCGGCCGTCGCGACTTAATGCAATCGATACAGGCCTGCTCGAGGGATTGAATGCGGCGCTGGCGCATGCGGCCGAGGCGCCCGATGTCGACGTCATCTTGCTCGAAGGCAGCGGCCGGGCGTTCTGTGCGGGCGACGACCTCGAAGAGTTTGAGACCCTTCCCATCAATCGACAGATCATCGAACGCTTCAACGAACGCCTGCAGCTGGTTACGCGACAGCTCATGCTGGGGCCCAAACCCGTGGTGTGTGCGGCCCAGGGCTGGATCGTGGGCGGCGGCGCGGCCTGGCCGCTCAATGCCGACTTCTGTGTCGCAGCGGACGATGCGACACTGTTCTGCCCTGAAGCGGGATTTGGCCTGTTTCCCTCCGGTGGCGTGACGATCCTGATGGCCGAAAGATGCGGACCGGCGCTTGCCAATGAAATCCTCTGGCTGAAGAAGAAACTGAACGCCGCGGAGTTGCTGGCGGCGCGGCTGGTATCGCGCGTGGTGCCTCGCGCCGAGATGGCGGAAGAAGCGCTCGCGCTGGCGCAGGCGATTCGCGCGCTGCCCGAAGGCTCGCGCCGGCGCTTCAAGGAGGCCAGGGCCAACGACATCCGCGCGCGGCTGGAGCGAGCGCTCGATTTCGAGGCCGCGTGCTGCGTGGAATCGGCGCTCGATGCTTCGGTGCGCGACAGGACCAGCGCGGCGTTGCGGTCCTAGAGTCGCGGCGCCGGCCGCCGCGGCGTTTTCAACAATCCGGAATAATGCGCATCGTCCGAACGACGACGCGGACGATGCGTATCAGAAGTGCTTGACTGCACTTGAGCGCATCGGAGCGGTTCACCTCAATTATCGATCTTCAGTTCGACACCGACGGTGCGCGGATTTCCCAGAACGATGAATTTCTGCCCGACGAGGGTCTGGCCTGAGAGATCGAACAGACGTTCCTCATAGATCGTGTTCGTGAGGTTCTTGCCCCAGAGACTGAGGCGCCAATTCCCCTCATCCGGTGTCAGCGACATGCGCATGTTCAACAGACCATACGGATGCACGTGCCCATCTTCCTGATTGTCCGCGGTAAGATAGCTGTCGCCCCGGAAGAGATACTCGCCGAACAGCGACAAACTGCCGAAGCCATAGACCGGCAGCGTATATTCGGCGTTGAGCGCGGCGGTGTAATTCGGTGCATAGGGGATATGGTTCAGCGGCTGGCCGGTCGGCAACGTGCCGCCGTCGTAGCGCGCGTCCTGAACGGATAGATTGCCGCCGACCAACAGCGCTTCGGTCGGGCGAGCGGTAAACTCGAGCTCGACGCCCGTGGAGTGCGCGGAACCGCCGTTGAAAATGATGGGATCGAACACCGGCGTAAGTGGATTGTCCATGGTCACCTGGATCTTCGTCCAGTCCATGTAGTAAACCGCAGCATCCAAGACGAGGCGATGATCGAACCACTCCGTCTTGAGGCCGCCTTCATAGTTCCACAGCGACTCCGGCCCGAACGAAATGCCGTTGGCATCGCCCAGCGCGTCGTTATAGCCGCCGCTCTTGAAGCCCTTCGACACCGTCACATAGCCCATCACGTCCGGGGTGATGTGGTAGCTGGCGTTGAAATTCGGCGTGAAGCTTGGCCAGGAATCGTGCGCCTTGAGATGGCTGACGGAGCCGCCCAAGAGTCCGACGGGGTCGAACTGCGAATAGTCGATCTCCTTGCGATCTTCGGTGTAGCGCGCGCCGGCGGTGAATGTGAGTGCGTCGGTGGCATGCCAAGTCGCACTCCCGAAGACCGCCGTGCTGGAGGTATGCATCACCGCGTTGGAACCGATCAGCAGGCCGGTGAGGGTCGGGTCGCCCAATACATCGGCAAGGTCCGAGCCGATTTCGTCGAAGCTCTGGTTGTTGGTGTATTGCCGGAAATAATAGACGCCGGCGAGCCAATCGACCGGCCCGGTGGAGAAATCCGCGCGCAATTCGTTTGCGTAGCGCCAGACTTTTTCCGGATCGCCGTCATAGGCCATTTTCAGCGGCGAACGATCGGTGTCGTCGCGGTCGTAATAGCCATGCCGATGGTAGGAGGCGATGTCGGTGATGCCAACGCCGCCAAGCCGGGTGGTGAACCGTGCCGCGAGATCGTAGCCGTTGAGCTTTTCCTGCGTGATCGTATCGGAATAGACCACACGGTCGTAGGGGTCGAGATTGCGCGGCAATCCAGCGCCGTCGAGCAGATTCGGTAACAGCGCCGTGTTGTCGTATGCCTTGGTCTCGAATACCAACGGGTGTTGGTCGACATGCTGGTAAGCGCCCGTCAAAAGCAATTCGGTGGCGTCGTCGAATTTGAAGAGCAACTGGCCGCGCGACGACCAGGCATTGTGATCGTTGACGTGATTTCCCAGCACGGCGTTATAGTCGAAGCCGCCACGCTTGTCCCAGACCGTGGACAGCTTGGCGTCGAGAAAGCCGGGCAGGATCGGACCTGACACCGTGCCGCCGAGCCGCACGGCGTCGTAGCTGCCATAACCGGCCGTACCTGAAAACGTGAAATCGTCGCTCGGCTTCTGGGTCGTGATGCTGATGACGCCGCCGATGGTATTGCGGCCGAACAGCGTGCCCTGCGGGCCGCGCAGAACTTCGACTCGTTCGATATCATAGAGATCGGTGTTTACGCCCGCGCCCTGGCCTTCATAGATCTCGTCCACGTAAAAGCCCACGGCAGGATCGGCGCCGGCCGAGCCGGCATTTCCGATGATGCCGCGCAAGGAGGTCGGAGACAGCTTCACGTCGCCGTAGTCGCCGTATTGCAGGCCGGGCGTCGTCCTCGCGATGTCGGAGAAATTGTTGATCCCCGCACGTGTCATGGCATCGGCGGTAAAGGCCGTGACCGAGATCGGCGTGTCTTGGATGTTCTCGGCGCGCTTTTCGGACGTGACGACGATGGTCTCCACGACGGCCACTCCGGCTGGATCCGGCGCTTGCTGTGCTGCCGCCAGGCCCAGCGAGCCCAGCAATCCGGCGCTCGCCATCGAACCGCGCAAAATCCGACGCATGATACTTCCCCCCTCTTGAGAAATATTGAGTATGAGCTCAATATCAATAAATGAACCATTTGTTGCGGGCGGTTGTCAATCGACGTGTGGAACGTCCATAGGTACCGGATGTCGATCTTCCTCCTTTCAGAAGCGGTGGTGGCCGGCGTACTGACTCGCACGCTCGCCTTTGCCGCCGTCCGCGAGGCGTTCGTCGCCAGTGCCGCGGGCGATGGAGAGATCTTCGCCGTCGCGCAGGGACGCGGCAATCCTGAGGGCTCTTCCTTCAGTTTGAAAAGCGCCCTTGTCGCCTCGCGCGATATCGGAGGGTTCAAGTTCGGCAGCTACTGGCCCGGCAACCGCGCGCGCGATATTCCCGCCCATGCTTCGCTCACCGTATTGATCGACGGGCAGACAGGCCTGCCGCGCGCGATTCTCAACGCGAGCCGGCTGAACGCGTTCCGGACGGCCGCGGCGGATGCGGTGGCCACCGAAGCGTTGGCCCGCCCGGACGCGGAAACGCTTGGCCTCGTCGGCTGCGGCCACCAGGCCGAATTCGAGATTCGCGCGATCCTCGATATCCGGCCGATCAAGTCGATTCGCCTGTGGAACAGGACGCCCGACGGCGCCGTCCGCCTCCGCGACGCCTTGGCCGATTTGGCATTGGAGGTTGCGGTTGTCGACGAGATCGAGGACGCGCTGAAATCCGATATCATCATCACGACCACGGCCGCCCGCACGGCCCTGGTCCGCGCCGACGCGGTCCGGCCTGGAACGCATATTTCGGCGATGGGCAGCGATCAGCCCGGAAAGCAAGAACTCGACATCGCCTTGGTCGCGGACGCCAAACTGTTCGCCGACAAGCCGGAACAGTCGATCCGCATCGGAGAATTCCAGCATGCCCAAGCCCGAGGCTTGCTTCGCGCCGATGCGATCACGGCTATCGGTGCGGTTCTGGCGGGCACGGCCTCCGGACGGACGACGCCCGACGAAATCACGATCTTCGACAGCTCCGGCATCGCGATGCAGGACGTGCTGATCGCAGAAGCGATCCTGCAAGCGGCCATCGCCAGCGGCACCGTTCGCTCCATTGCATTCTAGGCTTGCCAAGGCAGGTGATCGAGATCGACGTTGCCGCCGGATAGAATTATGCCGATCCGGTCGGCGTCCGGCAGCTTAGCCGAAAGCACGGCGGCAAGCGCGACGGCCGCCGACGGCTCGACCACGATCTTCATGTACTGCCAGACCATCTTCATCGCGGACACGATTTCAGCTTCCGAGACGGTGAGGACGGCGTCGACGTGATCTTGCATGATCGCAAAATTGCGTTTTCCCAGCGACGTCAGCAGGCCATCCGCGATCGTTTTTGCACCCGACTGCGGGATCAGCGTGCGGGCATGGAAAGATCGCCAAGCGTCGTCGGCGCCGGCCGGCTCGGCGGCGATTACACGGGCTCCTGGCTGCAGCCACTTCGTCGCGAGCGCAGAGCCGGCGAGCAGGCCGCCACCGCCGACCGGACAAACCACCGTATCCAGACCCTTGACCTCTTCAAGCAGCTCAACCGCCGCCGTGGCCTGGCCGGCGATTATCGCATTGTCGTCGTAGGGATGGATGAAAGTCGCGCCGGTTTCGGCTCGGACGGCTTCGGCGGTGCGCTCTCGCGCGTCGAGGGTAGGTTCGCAGAAGACAATACGCCCTCCATAGCCGGCCACCGCCTGCTTCTTCAAGGTGGGCGAATTGCTCGGCATCACGATATGGGCAGCGATGCCGCGCATACGCGCTGCGAGGGCCAGTGCGGCCGCGTGATTGCCCGACGAGTGCGTCACAACGCCCGCGGCGGCCGAGACCGTATCGAGGGACATCACGGCATTGAAGGCGCCGCGCGCTTTGAACGCACCGACCTTTTGGAAGTTCTCACATTTGAAGAACAGCGACGCGCCGGCGCGGCTATCGAGATGCGTGTTCGTGAGAACCGGAGTCCGGTGAATATAGGGAGCGATGCGGAGATGGGCGTCGCGGATGGCGGCGGCCCAGGACATGAGATCGGACAAACGCTATCTCCAAATCGGCACGGCGGCAGCCGCAATGACCGATTTTCGATGCGTTGTGAAGCCCTGAACCAATCCAATAGGGACTCAGCGGCCGGCAACGGCCTTGAATGCATCGTCGGCGGCTTCCAGCACCAGGGTCACATCGGAATCCGTCATGGCCGCGCATATGAACATGTTGTGCCAAGCGTGGACGTATACACCCCTGCGGAGCATTTCGGACGCCCAGCCATAACCCGTCTTCAGTTCCTTGTCGTCATCGAAGAGAATCAGCGGCATCTGCGCCGGCCCGGTCTGGCGTATTGAAAAGCCGCGGTCGCCGGCGAGACCGGCAAGGCCGCTGCGAAGCCGGGTGCCGATGCGTATTGTGTGCTCCAGGTAGTCGGTCGACGCGATCTCATTCAGCGTCGCGATTCCAGCAGCCATCGCGACTGCCGCGAACCAGAACGACCCCGTCACATAGAGCGAACCGGCAGCGGCGCGGGCCTTCTCCGAGCCGAGTAGCGCGGATATCGGATAGCCATTCGCGATCGCCTTTCCCCAGCAAGACAAGTCGGGCTTCACGCCGACCAGCGACCAGCTGCAGTCCCTCGCCATGCGGAATCCGGCGCGCACATCGTCGACAATCAAAAGCGCGCCGCGTTCGTCGCAGATCTCGCGCACCCGCTTCGCATAGCCTGGATCTGGCAGCTCCTGGTCGACAAATGCGTCATGCTTGAACGGTGCGGCGAATATTCCTGCGAGGTCGTTGTCCGCAGCTCTTACCGCGGCCTCCAGGCTGCCGATGTCGTTATAGGTGTAATAGATGAGATGAGCTCGGTCTTCCGGTAACGTCCCTGCGGGGTTGGGCGTGCACCAAGGGGCTGCGCCGTGATAAGCGCCTTTGGCCGCGAGAATCTTTCGCTTGGCCGTATGCGCCCGCGCCGTCATCATCGCCATGGTCGTTGCGTCCGTCCCATTCTTGCAGAACATGGCCCATTCGGCGTGACCGATCATCGATACCAGCTTCTCGGCCAACTCGACCATCACGGGCCCTGGACCGGTCATCGCATCTCCCAGAAGCTGCTGACGCGCCGCCGCCTCGGCGACCGGGCGATGTCCATAGCCGAAAAGGTTCGGCCCGAACCCGCACATGAGGTCGAGATAGACGTTGCCGTCCGCATCCCAGAGCCGCGCCGCGTCTGCCCGCGCGAAGAACTGCGGGTAATTCTCCGGCTGCGTGCGGACCGACTCATGCCCGTACATGCCGTTGGGGATGACCGCAAAAGCCCGCTCGCGAAGGGCACGGTCCTGCGAATTGGTTTGTCGCATGCAAGCGCTCCGAACGTCAGAACCGGTAGTTCAGCTCCGCGCCGAATGTCCGCGGCTCGCCCATGATGCCCTGGAAGAAGCCGATCGAGCTCAGGTCGAAGATGTCGAGATAGTACTTCTGGCCGGACAGATTGCGGATATAGCCGGCCACTTCCCATTGCTCGTCGTCGAAGGAATACGCGACACGCGCATTCTCGATCCAATAGGGACGCTGCGTCAGATAGGGGCTGTTGGCGATGTCAAAGAACTGATGGCTCTTGAACGCGGCATTGACCTGGAAATCCAAGTTGCCGCCGGCCAGCGGAAGACGATAGTCGGCCGAGGTGGAGAGGGTCATGTGCGGCGCCAAGGGGAGCTGATGGGCGTGATCGGTAACCGGATTGCCCAGCAAATCGACGGAAATCGTCTCGCCCGAATCCACCTTCGCCTGCAGGAGCCCGAGCTGGACGTTCAGCGTCAGATTGTCGATAGGCTTGCCGATGAGATTGATGTCGGCGCCCATCATGTGCGCATGGCGCGCGTTGGCGAGCACGTTCGCCTCCGTCAGCGTGCCAAGAACGGGGGTAAGCACGAAAATCTGCAGATCGCGATATTGGTTGTAGAACAGCGACGCGTCGAACAGGAGACGATCGTCGAAGAACGTGGTCTTGGTGCCGACTTCGAAGGCGGTGACGTTCTCGGGCTTGACGGGCTGGAGCTGTGCCGCTGCCTGCACCGGATCCGTCGACAGGAAGCTGCCGTTGAACCCACCGCTCTTGAAGCCGGTCGAGACGGAAGCATAAACCATCGCCTTGTCGGCCACGCGATAGTCCAGCGCCGCCTTCCAGTTGAAGGACTGGTTCGAAAGCCTATTGAAGAAATTCGATACGATCGGCATGACCGGACCGAAATTATCGATGCCGGCCACCTGCACCTGCTGTGCCGAGTCATAACGAAAGCTCTTGCTCTCGCCGGTGAACCGCGCCCCGAGCGTGAGCTTGAGCGCATCGGTGATGTTGTAGTCGCCTTGCCCAAAGGCGGCGTAAGAATTCGTTATCTGCTTGCTGCGATCGTAGAGAATCGTCGCGGTCAGCGGATTGGGATTGAGGGGATCCGGCGACGCATCGCCCGCGCCGGGGCCGAAGAAATTGTCGACATCGAGGAGCTCGTAGATCGGCTGGTCCTGCCGGAGATTCTCACCCAAATAGTACAGCCCGAACAGCCAATTGTAGTTCGCGCCGGACTGCGAGACGCGCAGTTCCTGCGTGAAATCCGAAGAATGGACGCCGAAATCGATCTCCAGCAACCGGTTGGGACCGGAGTCGGTGTCCTCCGGATGGATCTTGTCGTCGCGCTCATAGGACGACAGCGAGGTGAAGGTAAGAGAGCCCAAATGATATTCGCCTTGCAAAGACGCGCCGGCGGAGCGGACATCCAGATGCTGGCGGCGGTTATATGCGCCGCTATAGAACTTGTTCGGCGTGCCATAGCCGAACAGGTCGACGCAGTCGCTGTTCGCCGAGGCGACCCGTTGCGGGCTGCACTCTGCAAAGGTTGCGGGATCGAGCGCACCGAGATGGCGATACTCCGCCGGCCGGTTCGCCACGGACCCGCCATGCACGCTCAGAAGAAAGCTCAGATCGGCGGTCGGCTTCCACTGCAATTGCGCGCGACCGGCAATGTTGTTGACGCCGTTTTCGCGCGTACCGGTCAACGCATTGTACGTATAGCCACCCGACCCGTTCTTGACGATGGCGATCCGGCCATCGAGACCGTCGACGATGGGTCCCCCGAGCGCGCCTTCCAATTGATATTGGCCATAAGCGCCGTATTCGGCATGAAGATTTCCGGTGAAATCGTCGCTCGGCTTGACCGATATGAAATTGATCGCGCCACCGGAGGTGTTGCGGCCATACAGCGTGCCTTGCGGCCCCTTTAGAACCTCGATGCGTTCAAGGTCGAAGGCCTGAAAGGTCTGCGACGCAGGCGAGGCGAGATAGACCTCGTCCATGTATATGCCGTTCGGACCGGCATTGTTGGTGTCGTAGTCGTTCAGGCCGACGCCGCGAATCGTGATGATCGGCTGGTTGCCGGCCCCGGCCGGAAGGGCGATCGCGACATTCGGAGTATACTGGCTGAGATCGGTCGAAGACTTGATTCCGAGGTCCGTGATTTGCTTGCCGGTGATCGCCTGGATCGTGATCGGAACGGTCTGAACGTCTTCGCCGCGCCTCTCCGACGTCACCACCACGGTCTCGACGCCACCCGCATTGTCCGACGATTGGGCATGAACCTGCCCCAATGCACATAGAACGGGCAGACATGAGACTGCCGACAGCAGGCGAAGACGCAACATAAATCCCCCGTCGCAAGTGCAACAAAAATATGATAGCTATCGCTATAGTTGGCAAGTCATTTCTTGGCGCGCGGCTTCGCAAACGAATCCACGTAGAGCGCGACCATGTGGGAGATTTCCTGCATCACGAGATCGGCATCCAGCTCCGGCTGGTCTGTCACGAGTTCAAGTGCGGCGTAGCTGACTTCGACACACAGCGTGGCCGCGATACGCAATACGCACCGGTCGGCACGCGGATAGCGCTTCGCCAAAGCCGCGAAGTCGCGCTCCGCCACCATCTCGCGCGATGCGATGCGAACCGCGCTTAGCGTCGGAACCGCACGCAAGGCGCGCATCACCCAGCCGCCGCCGGGAAAGGCCTTCGTGACGCGATTGACGTCGTAAAGTATATGGCGTCTCGCGTCTGCCATCCCTCGGATGCTGGTGGGGCCGGTGTTCTCGCCTCTATCCTGCCAGTCGAACACCACGCTGTCCTGTGCCGACATCAGCCTGGCGCCCAACTCCTTGAGAAGCGCGTATTTATTGGGGAAATACCGATATAGAGCGGGTGGCGTCAGCCCGGCGCGCTTGCAGACGAGATTGGTCGACAGGCGCTCGATGCCCACCTCGGCAAGCAGTTCGCCCGCGGCCTGGAGTATCGAATCATAGGTCGAACGCGCGCGGTCTTGGAGTGGACGGGCGTTGGCATCGAGACGAACCTTGGGTCTCGTGGGCCGCCGCTTCTCCACCTTCTGGCGAGCAACACGGTTCCGAGTCTTTTGCATATATCCCCCAACAGGTCGTCATTCGCATCGCTGCGAAAGCCCGCAACATCGCGAAGGAACGATAGAGTAGCTACTGCTACCATTCGCGGCTCCTCGCGCACAACGGCCGAGAAGGGCGCGCTGGCGCCGCGCGATTCTCGCTGCTAGCCTTCACAAGCCAAAACTGCCGACGCGAAGGTCCTCATGCAGCCCGCCTCCGAGATTGCCGCGCCGGCTCTAGGTCCCGCTCCGACAGGTATCGCGGGCCTCGAGATCGAGGCCGGCTTCGCGCCGGAAGGGCCGAGCGATTCTTGGGTCGTCGTCGGCAGCAGCATGGTGATCGGCACGGTCGCGCTGATGATATTGGGTATCCAGCCCATCCTGCTGGGAGCGCTGGCGCAGGAGGGGCGTGTCAACGAAGCGTCGCTCGGGTGGCTCGCGACCGTCGAAGTCCTCGCCTTGGCGATCGGATCGGCGGTCGGAGCCCATGTGCTCAGCCGTGGCAAGATCGCGGCGAGGGTGGCCATCGGGACCCTCCTGCTCGCGGCCTTGGATGCGGCGATCTACGCCTCGCATGGCTCCATCATGCTTTTCTTGACGCGCGGCGCCGCCGGCTTCGTCGAAGGCTTCATCCTGGGTGCCGCGATCGTCGTCATAACCCACTCCAGACGCCCCGACCGCCTGAATGGATTGTTCCTGGCGCTGCAGACGATTCCGCAAGCGGTGCTGGCCTATGCATTGCCGGCGTATCTTTTGCCGCGTATCGGCGCCGACGGCGGATTTGCGATTTTGGCTGTGCTTGCTGCGCTGTCGGCTGCAGCGGCGTTGGCGTTGACGGAGCGCGTCCCGCCGATTGCTGCGCAGGCACCTTCCGGCGGCAAGGTATGGACCTTGCCGGTACTTGGAATCCTGCTGGGCATCACATTGCAGAACGCTGCGATCGGCGGGGCTTGGGACTATGCCGAGAGGATAGCGGCGCAGTTCCATATTCCCGCGGACATCGCAGGCTCTGCGCTCGCCGTCAGCCTGCTGGCACAGGTTGCCGGAGCTTTTGCCGTGGCGGGCTTCGCGTGGCGCTTGCCCTTTCGCATCGTCACCGTGGTCGGCCCCCTCTGCCAAGCGATCGTGATCGTGCTCATCGCGAGCGCGCAGTCGAATGCCGTCTACTTCATCGGGACAGGCTTGTTCGGACTGTTCTGGCTGGCGCTCAATCCGTTCCAGGTCGCTTTGTTGATAGATATGGAGCCGTCGCGCCGGGCGGTGATGCTTGGCACTGCCATCACCATTTTCGGGCTGAGCGCGGGGCCGTTCCTGTCGTCGTTTGGCGTGGCGCCCGGCGACGTGCGCGGCGCGTTCTATATCGCGGCCCTGCTCACGGCGCTCGGCGCGGCCGTTTTCGCGCTATCGATGACGCTCCACTATCGTGCCAAACCCGCGCGCGCGCGGAGCGGTGCCTTGTAGGCCACCTCACCGTCCGGTCACGCGCTTGCCCTTCGTACCCACGAGACCATGGAGTGCGTCGGCAATGACATCTTTGTAGATCGGTCGCATTCGAAGCCCGAGCGCTTTGGGAAGCGCCAACGCCAGCCTGCTGCTGGAAGCCGAAAAGTGCAGCAGGAAAACGCAGACCGCCATCAGGTCCTCGGAATCCGCGGCCGGAAAGAACGGCCGCGCCATATCGTAAAATATCTGCGCATTCTTCAGCGAATCCTCGATGTCGAGCGCCTGCAATTCCGGGTCCGTCTGCACCAATGACCAGATATTGCGATAGAGCGGATCGCGCTGGTGCATTTCGAAATAAAGCTCGTAAACCGATTGCACGGTGAGGACGAACTCCGCCGCCGTGGCCGCCGGCCAGATATGTTCGCGCAACATCGCTTCGACCTGGGCGAAGTGCTGCAGCAGAATGGCGCGATTGATCGCCCGCTTGTCTGCGAAATAGCGATACACGGCGCCGATGACCACGCCCGAGCGCCTCGCAATGTCGGACATCGTAACGGCGTCGCCCTTTTCGGCCGTCAGCGCCATGGCGGAGTCGAGAATGCGCTGCACCGTCTCTTTCGAGCGCGCCTGTTGTGCCTTCGGACGCCGGGATGGCCGCCTCGCTTTTTTGGTTGATCGCTGCCTTGTCATGCAAAACGTGATAATGTATCACGTACCGACAATCAACCTCTGTGCGGACCGGCCATGGCGAAGACGGCAATCATCACGGGCGGCGGCGGCGCAATTGCTCTCGCACTCTCTCGAAGGCTCGCCGAGCGCGGCTATGCGCTGATATTGGTGGATATGGACGCGGCCCGCCTCGAGGCCAACAAGGCGCAGTTGCCCGAGACGACGCAGACGGTCATCGCAGACTTGTCCAGCAGTCCCGGCTGCGAAGCCGTCGAGAGACTCATTATTGCCGAGCCAAGCTTGGACCTGCTGGTCAACAACGCCGGCATCATCCGGCCGGGCAATATCGTCGACCTGCCCTTCGCTGAGATGGAACGTCATATCGCGATCAACTTGATCGCGCCGATGCGCTTCACCCGTGCAGCGGCGCGGACGATGGCAGAGCGGGGAAGCGGGACGATCCTGTCCATCGTTTCGGCCGCAGGTCTCGTCGCATTGCCCGGGAGCGCCGCGTACAGCGCGTCGAAATTCGGGCTGCGCGGCTATCTTACGGCCGCAAGCCTGGAACTCGCGCCAAAAGGCGTGAAGGTCGTCGGCGTGTTTCCCGGCGCAGTCGATACGCCCATGCTGCGCTATGAGGCGACCCATGGCGGCTCGGTGCTCAACTTCCTCAACAAGGATGTGCTCAGCGTCGATGACGTCGCCGCCGCCTGTCTGCGCGCGATGGACGGCACGAAGCTGGAGACGCATCTGCCGTTCTGGGACAGCGTTACGGCGAAACTCGTCTCGATCGCGCCCGGCCTGTTGCCGCGGATGATTCCCACTTTCCAGAAACAAGGCGAGAAGGGTCTCAAGCGCTTTCTCGACAGCCGCGGTCTCAAGGCCGACGCATAGCAGACGGAAACCATGGACACCTCACTTCGCGCCATCGCGCGCTCTTTCGAGACCGGTAAGCATCGGCGCATTCTCTCCACGCCGCGTATCATTTTTCTCGTCGTGGCCGCTGCCGCGCCGCTCGCCGCGATGATCGGAAATCTTCCGATCGCGCTCAGCCGCGGAAATGGCGGGGGTGTGCCCGCCGCATTCCTCTTCGCAACACTGACACTCATCTGCTTTTCGGTCGGATATGCCGCGATCAGCCGCCGGATCGTCAGCACCGGCGCCTTCTTCACCTATGTGGCACGCGGCCTCGGCAAGCCGCTCGGGGTGGGCGCGGCATTCATCGCAATGATCGCCTATGTAAGCTTCACGATCGGCATGGCCGCCTTCTTTGGCTATTTCCTTGCACTCGCCCTGGCGCCGCTGGGCGCGACCCTTTCCTGGCTCGTCTATGGCGTCGTGGGCATCGCGATCGTCGGCGCTCTCGGCTATCGCTCCATCGACCTGTCGTCGCGCATCCTGGGCGCGTTGATGGCGGCGGAGATTCTCGTTCTCGCGATCTTCGATCTTGCAGTGATCGGCCAGAAGGGCTTGATGGCCTTCCCGCTGAGATCTTTTTCTCCCAGCATGATTTTCGCGCCGGGCTTCAGCGTGGCGCTTATGTTCGCGTTCACGTCCTTCATCGGCTTCGAGTCTGCTGCGCTCTACGGGGAAGAGGCGAAAGACCCGAAGCACAGCATTCCGCTCGCCACCTATGCTGCCGTATTCCTGATCGGCGTGTTCTATCTCTTCACCGCTTGGACGACCGTCGGCGCGCTGACGGTCGACCGTGCCGCCAGCGAAGCGGCATCGGCCGGCGGCATGCTGATGTTCAGCCTGTTCACGCGATATTGCGGCCAGACGATGTCAGCCGTGTCCGCACTTCTCGTCTGCACCTCGATTTTGGCGTCCTATCTGGCGATCCACAACGCCGCGGCACGCTATCTCTTCGCGCTGAGCCGCGAGAAATTGCTGCCGCATTTCCTGGGCCAGTTTCATCCTGCGCGCTACGCCCCGTCGAATGCGAGCCTTACGGTCAGCGGCCTGACGACGATCTGCGTCGGAGCCTTCGCCCTGAGCGGGGTGGATCCTTATCTGGCCGGAATTCCGGTGCTGATCGGAACGGGCACGTTGGGCATCATCGTTCTCCAGGCGCTTGCGGCATTGGCAATCATCGCCTGGCTCGCGTCGCGCAAGATGCTCGTCAACGTCTGGCTGCTCGTCGCATCGGTGATCGGCGCCGGTGGCCTCGTTCTGGCGTCCATTCTGGTCTCGATCAACTTTCCGCTTCTGGCCACGGCAAACCTGTCCTGGGTGAAATGGCTGCCCGCGATTTATCCCGCAGCGATCGCCGCCGGCGTCGTCTTTGCCTATTGGTTGCGCGCCAACAGGCCCGCTCACTACAGCGTGCTGGCCGAGGCGGACCTTAGAGCCGAAAGCGCGCGGCGGATTCCCACCGACGTACATTATGAAGGCCGCTATTGCATCGTTGGCGCGGGCCCCTGCGGCCTGCTCGCTGCGCGCGCGTTCCGCCTGGCCGGTATTCCCTACGATCAGTTCGAGCGGCATAGCGACGTCGGCGGCATCTGGGACATCGATAATCCCGGCACGTCGATGTACGAGTCGGCGCACTTCATCTCGTCGAAATACACGTCGAATTTCTACGGGCTGCCGATGCCGGACGACTATCCGGACTATCCCAGCTATCGCCAGCTTCTCGCCTATATCCGCGATTTCGCGGAACGGTTCGGCCTGCGGAAAGCCATTACCTTCAATACGGAGGTCCGTCATGCGGAGCCGGTCGGCGCCAATGCCGAAGGGGGCTGGCGCGTCACGCTCTCGACCGGCGAAAGCCGTCTCTATCGCGGCATGATCTGCGCCAATGGCGTGACCTGGCACGCCAGCCTGCCCGACTATCCCGGCCTCGAACGGTTCAAGGGCGATGTTCTGCACACCGTGGATTATCGCAGCGCCGATCTCTTCCGCGGCCGTCGCGTGCTGATCGTGGGTGCCGGGAATTCCGGCGTCGACATCGCCTGCGATGCAGCGCGCGCGGCCGACGCAGCCTTCATCAGCGTGCGCCGCGGCTATCGCTTCGTGCCCAAGCATATTTTCGGTGTGCCGACCGACGTCTTCCTGAGCGGCGTCCACCCGCCCGAAGGCGTGGTGATACCCGACGACCCGAGCAAAATGCTGGACGCCGTCGTCGGCGACCTGACGCGCTACGGCCTTCCCGCGCCCGACCACAAGGCATTGGAATCGCACCCCATCATGAACACGCAGATTCTGCACTATCTCGCGCATGGCGACCTGAAAGCCAAACGCGATGTGAAGACATTCACGGAAACCGGCGCAATATTCACAGACGGCAGCGAGGAGACGTTCGATCTCATCCTCTTCGCGACGGGCTACAACTACAAGATTCCCTACCTGGACGAGTCTCTCTTCACATGGAAGCAGGGACATCCGGAGCTCTATCTGAACATCTTCCACCGCCGCCTGCATGGCCTGGCGGTGGTGGGCTTCGTGGAGTTCGCTTCGGCGGGCTACCAGCGCTTCGACGAAATGGCGCAAATGGCGGCGATGGATGCCTGGATCGCGGAGAGCGGCAAAGGCAGGGCGGATTGGGACCGGCTGAAGCATGAGGATGTCCCCAATCTCCGGGGGACGAAGAACTACGTCGCTTCACCCAGGCACGCCAATTATGTCGACGTCGCGGTCTATCGCCGCGTCCTTGCCGAGCGGCGCGAACAGTTCGGCTGGCCAGATCCCGATGACGCACTTTACGAGCCGCTCTTGGACGGCGACCCGACGACGGCGGTGCCAAGCTAAGCTTTCTGACGACCCACGCGCCTGGGAGCCGCGCGTCAAGGACCGAACATCACGACCTTGGATTGGGTCATTTCGGAAAGAGCGAAGCGCACGCCTTCGCGGCCCATGCTGCCCTGTTTGAAACCGCCGAAGGGCATGGCGTCCAGGCGGAAATCGGACGAATCGTTGATCATGACGCCAGACGCCTGAAGCGATTTTGTGGCCGTGAGGGCGCGGTTCAGATCGGTGGTGAAGATCGCGGCATGCAGGCTTGCATCGCATGCATTCGCCAGCGCCAACGCGGCGTCTATATCGGGGACGGATTCGATCGAAACCATCGGACCGAACGCCTCATCGCGCCAGGCGGACGCCGCATGCGGCGTGTCCAGCAACACCGTCGGCGTCATCAATGCTCCCCTTGCACTGCCGCCCGCGAGCAGCCTGGCACCGCGGCGAACGGCGTCGCCGACAAGCTCCATCGCGCGCGCGGCATGTGCGGCTGAGATCATCGGTCCCATGTCGGTGGCTTCGTCCAGTGGATCGCCGACCATCAACGCCCGCGTCCGCGCCACAAATGCGTCGACGAACCGCGACGCGATGCTCTGCTCCACGAAAATGCGCTGTACGCCGACGCAGTTCTGTCCTGCCGCCCAGAACGCACCCGAGACGGAATTTTCGACGGCCTTTTCGAGATCGCAGTCGGCCATGACCATCACAGGTGCATTCCCGCCAAGGTCCATGGCATAGCGCTTGACCCCACCTGCCTGGACGATCTTGGCGGCCGCTGCCATGCCGCCAGTGAAGGAGACCATGCGGACGGCGGGTGCGCCGGCGAGACGCGATGCAGCAAGCGGTCCGCCAGTGAGAATGGAGAAAATATCGGGAGGCAGACCGGCTGCGGCAAAGAGTTTGGCGAGCCGAATCGCGCTCAGCGGCGCAAGTTCGGACGGTTTCAGCAAGATGGCATTGCCGCCGGCGATCGCCGGGCCGACCTTATGCGCGACCAGATTGAGCGGGTCGTTGTAGGGCGTGATGCCCGCGATCAGGCCCAAGGGCTCGTAAGTGAAATAGCCGATCCGCCCCTCATTGCCGGAAAAGGAGTCAAACGGCACGACTTCGCCGGCCAGGCGTCGCGCCTCGGCAGCGGAAAGATGGAGCGTGTTGACCGCACGGCGTACCTCCTTGCGCGCCTGCCGGATTGTCTTGCCGGCCTCCCGGACGATCAACCGGGCCGCCCCTTCGGCTTCCTCTTCGAGCAGCCAAGCCGTCCGATCCAGAATTTCGCCACGGGCGGCGCGACTGAGGCCTGCGGAGACCTCGGCCGCCTCCTGCGCCGAGGCGACGGCATCATCGACGTCCGCCGGCGAAGCGCTCGGCAGTTCCGCCAGCAACGTGCCGTCATAGGGATTGGCGACGACGATGCGGTCCGCCGGTTCTGCGCTCATGACATAGACCCCGCGATCTCGATCAGGTCGGACAGCAACGCGTATGCCGTCTCGACACGCCCGGCACCCGGCCCGATGATCGTCGTCGCGCCGAGCGGCTCGCTCATCACGCTCAGGGCGTTGGTCGCTCCCGTGACGGCCGCGAGCGGATCGGCGAGCGGCAGGAGCATGGTCTCGACACTCGCGCGCAACGCGCCATCCTCGTCCCATCCGGCCTGGCCGATCAGTTTCCAGCGTAGACCGGATGCAGGCGCGGATCGGACCGCCTGCGCGTCGATCGCTCCGATGCCGCGACAGGGGATGTCGGAAGGGCGGATGTCGGTCCCGAGGAGGGAATTGGCGAGGATCGCCACTTTGAGCCGGACGTCGTGACCCTCCAGATCGGCGGTCGGATCGGCCTCCGCGTAGCCGGCGGCCTGCGCCTCGATGACCGCGTCCTGCAGCGATGCACCGGCTTCCATTCGCCCCAACACATAGTTCGAAGTGCCGTTCAGGATGCCGCGAAACCCCGTGAAGCGCGCACCGGGGAAACACGTCCGTACGGTGCGCAACACGGGCGTGCCGCTCATGACCGCACCCTCGAAGCGGAACAACACGCCCCGCGCTTTCGCCAGCGCATCGAGGCGGGCAAGGCCGAACGTCACCGGCCCTTTGTTGGTGGTCGCGACGGACTTGCCGGCCGCCAAGGCCATCGCGCATAGCGACAGGGCCGGCTCGCCATCGACCACATCGGTAAAGCTCGCCTCCACCAGCACGTCGACGACATCGCTCGCGGCGAGTGCCTCGTTGTCGATGCGGCTGGCGCCGGGCAGACCGTTCAGCGCACCACTTTCAGAACCCATCGCCGCCAGTGCGGACAAAGATAGGCCGGCGGGCGCAAAGGCCGAGCCGAAGCGCAGATCCGTCACGCCGACCACGCAAAAGCGGTTCCCCTGCGTCTTCTCCCGCGCATGAAGCAGTTCGGCCAGAGCACGACCGACACCGCCATATCCGACCAGCGCGAGCCGCAGGGTTTTAGGATCTGTCATGAGCTATGCTCCGCTTTGGCAAGCGGACGATAGCGTTCGCGCGCGTTGGGGCGAGCAAGCGATACGTGCGCCGTGCGCGCCACCGCGATCGTTCCGTTCGTCTGCGCGCGAAACGTCAGTCGAGAGCGACGACGGTTTCTAGAGCCATGGCGGTAACCGTATCGCGGGCACCGCTCAGGCGGGCGAGGTTTCGCCAGATCTCACCGACCCGCTCCTGCGTCGCGGCGCGCACGATCGCGAGGATGTCCAGTTCCCCGCTCAGTACCCAGCAGCCGCGCACCTCCGCCGTCGCACGCAAAAAGGAGAGCACATCGCTGCCGCGCAATCGATCGCGCCGTTGGATCATGAGGATCGATATGAAGTCGCGTGGCGGCGGCACTCGCTTCAACGTGTAGCCGGAGATCGTTCCGTCCTGCTCCATGCGCTGGATCCGCAAGGTCACCGCGCTTCGGGAAAGTCCGATACGATTGGCGATCGTCTGGCTCGGAAGGCGCGCGTTGCGTGCGAGCTCGGCCAGTATCAGCCGGTCATGGGCATCGAGCAACCGTGGCCGGTCCGTCACGTCAGGCGACATCGGCGCCCTGCACCTGCAGGGTGCTCACGCACCGATGTCCCGGAGAAAGGCATCGAGCAGCGAGGCATAGGCTTCCGGCTGCTCGTAGAAGGGCGCGTGACCCGTTCCCGGCACGAATTGGCCTTTGCCGCGCCACAAATTGCCCCATCGCAGCGCATCAAGACCCCGGGGATCGAAGAAGGGCTCATTGTCGCCCTGGATGACGGCGATCGGCTTCTTCCATTCGGCGACGACCTGACGCTGACGCTTGGCTCGTGGCGGATCGCTGCCGAATATATTGTCTGCAAAGATGCGTCGCAGCCTGCCGTCAAACCGGCGGCCGGCATTGAAGAGTTCGAAATAAATGGGCCGTGTCGCACCGTAGAGTGCGCGGATATAGGCATTCAGCAGTTCAGGCGACGGCGACTCGCCGGTGACGACGGCCATCAGTTCGCCCGGATAGAAGACTTCGTCGACCTCGGCGCGGCCTGGTCCGCAAGGGGGCGTTCCCGTCAGCACCAAGGCCCGGAAATCGGCGCCTTGGCCGATGGCCTCGATACCAAGATGCCCGCCGAGCGACCAGCCGAGTACGACCGGCGCGACGATCTTCATGTCCGCAAGCGCCACAAGAACGGCCTGCGCCAGCGCCGTGAACGTATAGTCCCTCTCGGGCTCGCGTCCGTCGTCCGACTCGCCGGCCCCGGGCATGTCGAGAACCACCACACGCCGCCCATTGAAAAGGGGCTGCGCCAGCAGCGGCCGGAAGGCTGCCTTCGACGCGCTGTTGCCGTGAATGAGGACAAGCGCCGGCTCACGCCCGTGACGCTCCCACACCGCAAGCCGGCCGGCCGGCGTTTCCACCTTTTGCAGGACGAAGCCCGGCGGCGCGGGCTCACTGTAATATCTGGTGCTCATGGCCGGTTCGCGGCTCAAAAATGCAACGCGACGCTGATGCCGTAGGTTCGAGGGTCGCCATAGGCGGTGGTCTGGAGCACCCCGACCGTCGACCGGTCGTCGTGATAGGTCGTGTAGACCTCGTCCATGAGATTCTTGCCCCACAATGTCGCTTCCCAATCGCCCGAGACGAGGCTGAGACGCGCGTTGACGATGTTGCGGGTATCGGTCTCGAAGCGCTTGGAATTCGTCGCCTCGTAATAAACCGGCGACTGGCCGGTATATTCCAGGCGTCCGATCAAGGTGCCGAAAGAAATCGGATAGGTATATTCGCCGGCGGCCTGGAAGGTGAAGGCGGGAGCGCCGATGATCCGGTTGCCCGAGCAGTCGGTCGTGCCGCCGCCGAGCGATGCGGGAATCGAGCAATCCTGGTAGCGCGTATAGTGTGCGTCGAGATATCCAAGCGAGCCCTCGAGCTTGAAGGCGTCGGTGACGTAGCCAACGAGTTCGGCTTCCGCGCCCTTTATCGTGGCCGCGCCGGCGTTGTTCAACGTCACGCCGCTGCCCAGGAGCTGCGATACCTGCATGTTCTCGTATTCGGTGTCGAAGACGGCGAAGTTCGCGCGCAGACTGTTGTCGAAGAGTTCGGTCTTTACGCCACCCTCATAGGTGGTCGCATGTTCTGGACCGGCGAACAGCCCGTTGGTCGAACCGACCAAATCGATATTGAAAGCCGAGCTCTTGTAGCCTTGTGCGACGCGCACATAGGTCATGATATCCGGCATCACCTGGTAGGAGAGCGAACCCATCGGTGACAGATCATAGTTGGTCACCTTCTTCGCATAGGAAAGGGAGGGCAGCGACAGAAGCGCGAAGATACCGGACGGATCTTCCTGGTCGAAGCCGGCATTCTTGCCCTCCGCGCTGTAGCGGAGACCGCCGGAGAGGGTCAGTGCACCGGTGATGCGATAGTCGAGATTGGCGAAGATTGCGTAGGTATTGGTGGTCACCGCACCAAGCGTATAGAGCGGCGGATTGCCGGGGATTCCGAATCCGGAACCGATGTCGAGCTCGCGGCTGGTGGAAACGGTCTGACTGAAATAATAGGCACCCGCCACGTAGCTGAGATCGCTGCCGATGTCACCGTTCAGGCGGAGCTCTTGCGAAAAGAACTTCGTCTTGTCGGACCAGATATCCTTGGACAGATAGATCAGCGGCGACTGGTCGTCGTCGAGCGATGCGTGATAGTCGGCCATGCGATAAGCGCTGATCGAGGTCAGGGTGGCAAAGTCGAGATCGATAGTACCCGTGAGCGAGATGCCGTAATTGTCGCGGTGCAGGTAATCCTGGCCGTCGGGTTCGATCGTATGCGGCTGGGTTGCCATCGGATTTCCGGGCAGGCCCGGCAAATCGGTGACCTGGAAATAGGCAGGCCTGCCGCGGTCGTGCAGACCATCGACCGACAGGGCGAAGGACATCTTGTCCGTCGGCGTGTAGTACAGAGAGCCGCGATAGGACATCAGGTTGAGCGCGTCGCCATCCGGACCGCCGTTCAGGTTCTTATAGGTACCGCTGCTGGAGACGTAACCGAGCGAGATCTTGCCGCCGACGGTGTCGGACAAAGGTCCCATGGCGTAGCCTTGCGCCCGAACAAGCCCGTAATTGCCCACTTCGGCGCGCGCTTCGCCCTCGAACTGGTCGGTGGGCTTCATCGTCGTGATATTGAAAACGCCGGCCACCGTGTTCTTGCCGAACAGCGTGCCCTGCGGACCGCGCAGCACTTCGACCTGCGACACATCGATCAGCTCTTGATTGTAGTTATCCGAGCGACCCTGATAGACGCCATCGACATAGATGCCGACGCCGGATTCGATGCCGATATTGCGCTCGAGCGTGGACACGCCGCGGATGCCCAATTGCCCCTGCAGCGAGCCGGCAATGCCGCCACCGAAGGACACATTCGGGACCTGGGTAATGAGGTCGGAGAAGGAACTGACTCCCGCGCCGTGCAAGTCGGCCGCCGAAAGCGCCGAAACCGAAGCCGGAACGCTCTGGAGGGACTCCGAAACCTTGCGGGCGGTGACGGTGACGGTTTCAACCTGGCCCGCAGCCGCAATAGGGTCGGCTTGAGCCGCAACGGGCAAAATCGCCAGCATCGCCGCGGTCATCGCCGCCGTTGCGTACAATTCCCGATTGAAATACCTGGTAAAATTCGATCCCAGCGCCATCACCTAACCCTCAACTCATGAACACAGCCGCCGGAAAGTTATCGCGCCGCGGAACGCGCTGTCTTTTGGGTGTCACACTTAGTTTTTTTCTGGACGCATTTGTTTTGCGGCGCACCCAAAATCCGGCCGCGTGCTAGCGTTGCCGGTCGGCATACCGCAAAAAGAGCTATCCGTGTCGCGTTCCCTTGTTGCCCCACCCGCCGGCAAGCTCTTCAAATGGGGCGATTTCGCACAATTTGTGGGTGCCGTGACCCTCGAATCCGAAGCTGCGGAGTTGCGCCAGAGCGTTTCGGGGACGGAATTCGGGCGCATCGACCTGTCCGAGGCGGATGGGAAGGGCTCGATCGAATATCTCTGCAGCGATTCTCTGCGCGTGATCGTCTTCGACTGCGCCTTTCGCGGCGAGCACACATTCCACGTCATCGACGACGGATGGATTCGGCTGAATTTCAGCCTGAGCATTTCCGTCGACATGGCGTTCGGCAAGCGCAGCAGCATTCCCGTTCTGTCGCCTTCCTGGCGGTTCGTGTCGGTGCCGTCCGACGAGCTGACCGTGGAAAGCGTCGCGCCCGGTGCCGCGCTGAAATGGGTCACCGTATGTTGTCGGCCGGAGACATTGGGCGAGCTCGCCGACATGGTCCCGGACGACTTGCCCCTGCGCGAAAGCGAGCACCTGCCCGATGCCGACGGCTTCGCCTATCGGCCGTTCAAATTCACGCCGGCCCTTCGGGAAGCCACGGCGGAGATGATCAACCAGCGGCCACAGGGCGGACTTCGCGCCTCCTATGTCGCATCCAAGGCGCAAGAGCTTCTGATCCTGAGCCTGGACTATATGTTCAACCAGCAGTCGCCCGATGCATTGTCGCAACATATCCGGCTGAATGCGCGCGACATAACGGCCCTGCAAATGGCGCGGGAGATATTGGACGAGAACCTCGCCCATCCGCCGACCGTCGCCAATCTCAGCCAGATGGTCGGGCTGAATCGCAACAAGCTGTTCTACGGCTTCAAGAGTCTTTTCGGCGTCAGCATTTCCGAGCATCTGCAGGAAATGCGCATCGTCACCGGTCACCGCCTGCTGACAACCACCGACGAGCCCATCAGCGAGATCGCGGCTGCCATCGGCTTTCGCCATCAATGCAATTTCTCCACGGCCTTCCGCGCCCATTACGGCATGACACCGAGCCGCTTGCGCGCCCGACAGGGTAGCGCCGCGGCGGAGTAGACTTCCCCCGCATGGAGCCACGGCTCACGATTCGTTCGCGGCGCGGCATTTCACTTGCTTTCCGCGTTGTCGCGCGTATGAAACGGCGATCCTGTCAGAGGCCGCCATGATCGACGTTCGCAGCGATACCGTCACCCGCCCCACGGCCGCCATGCTCGATGCGATGATGCGCGCGAAGGTCGGCGACGACGTCTTCGGCGAGGACGAGACGGTCAACGCACTGCAGGACAAGGCTGCGGCGCTTTTCGGAATGGAGGCGGCGCTCTTCTTTCCGACCGGTACGATGAGCAACCAGGTCGGCATCCGCGTGCATGTGCGGCCGGGGGACGAGGTCATCTGCTCGGAAAATGCGCATGTCTATGTCTATGAAGGAGGCGGTATCGCTTCCAATGCCGGCGCGTCGGTCAAACTGTTGCGCGGCGATACGGGGCTCTTCGCGGCGGCGGACGTTGCGGCGGCGATCAACAACCGGCTGGACTCGCATCTCGCCTATTCGCGCCTGGTCTCGATCGAGAATACCATGAATCGGGGCGGCGGGTGCTGCTGGGATATCCGTGAGATCGCGGCGATCGCCACCCTATGCCGCAGCAAGGCGCTGGCGCTGCATCTCGACGGTGCCCGCCTGTTCAACGCCCTTGTCGCGACGGGAGAGACGGCGGCGCGCTATGGCGCGCTGTTCGACACGATTTCGATCTGCCTTTCCAAAGGTCTCGGCACACCTGCAGGCTCCGTTCTGTTGGGCAGCCGCGAGAAAATCGCGCTGGCCCACCGCTATCGCAAAGCGATGGGCGGCGGCATGCGCCAGGTCGGCTATATTGCCGCCGCCGGTCTTTATGCGCTCGAGCACAATATCGAGCGTCTCGCGGAAGACCACGCCAAGGCCACCAAGCTGGCGGCTGCGCTACGCGACCTTGGCTATGTCGAACGCGTCATGCCGGCCGAGACCAATCTCGTGATCGCGCACCTTCGTGTGGATGCCGGCGCCTACGTCGCCTTTCTTGAGCAGCATGGCATCCGCGCCATCGCCATGGGTCCCAGGATGGTCCGCTTCGTATTCCATCTCGACGTCAGCGATCGCGACCTCGATCAAATCCTCGACGTCGTCGATCGGTTCAAGTCCAAGGCCTGAGCCGATGTCGATCAAACGGCCGTAGAGCCGCATGGCGCATTCATCCCCGGATCCGGCATCTCGCTGCTCGTGAGAAGCATCACATGGGTATCGTGCTCTTCCTCGCGCGGCGTGCGTGTTCGGGCGACCGATCGACCATTTTCATCGCTGTGGCGGCCACCCTTCATCGGCCGGCCGGCCGCCGAAGACCATTGTCACCTGAACGGCTCGGCGCTGGCGGACGGCAAGCCCAAATACGTCATCTGCGTCTCTCAGAGCGGCACCTTCGACGGCTGGCGCGATCTTCCTTCGCAATTGCGTCTGACTCAGCAGTAGCGGGCTAATCCTCCAACCGGTTCAGACAAGCGACAGCGAAGATATCACGCGTAACAGGGAACGTTGACCTGGGAACAGGGAGTCCATCGTCAATGCTGGCCTTGCCGCCAAGTGAGCGGGCTAGACAATCCCCGTTTTCCGGATTCTCGCGTCCGACGCCTTCCCGTCTTTCACGAGCAACGCGATATCGCAGCGCCGCTGCCCGGATCACTTACCCTTGAAGCAACTGATCGAGCCGATGTTGGCGGCGCCGTACTGCACAAGCCCCGCAGGTCCAGGCGCGTGCGCCACCGCGATAGGCAGGTAGATATAGCACACCGTATTGTCCACCGGGTCGCGCCAGCGCTCGATGGTCGTGTCCTGGAGCGGACCCGGATACTGGGACTCGAGCCGCATATGCGGGGTCTGGGCACGATCACCATTGGCAAGCTGCTGGCTGGCCGCGACATAGTCGGTTCCATCGCCGCCCGGGAGAGGCCTCAGCCTTCCCATCGCCGAGAGCACAACGACAACCGCAAGCAGAGCGACCAATGCCCAGGCGACCCACGCCGACGCGACAAATCGCCGAAGACTATCCATCTGCTTCCCGCCCGCTAGAACTCGACCGAGAAGCCTGCGCGGACAACCCACTCCTTGCTGGAGCCCTCGGACACGGTGGCATCCACCATGGCAGGCGTCTCGATGTCAAACCGGTGCGCCAGCGCCATGCCGAAGCCCTCCTGGCCGCGGAAATAGGAGGTGTTGAAGGCGAAGGTCGACTTGCCCGGCGCCGACGGCGTCTCGATGGACGGTGCGGCGGCAACGGCCGTGATGGCCGCGGAGAACTGGCTGAAGTTCACCGCATCCAGCGGCTCGCGGCCGCGCGCCACATTGGTGAGGCGGCGCGGGTCGTTCGGCGTGCCGAAGGACACGGTGTTGTCCTGCAACGCGACCGAGTTGGCGCCGATGGCAACCGAGTTATTCCCCGTCGCGGCCGCGTTCGGACCGATGGCCACGGCGTTCGTGCCGCTCGACAGGCTGTTCGAGCCGACCGCCACCGAGTTGCTGCCCGACGAGTTCGACTGCGAGCCGACCGCGACCGACTGATTGCCGCCCGACGTGCTCTGGTAACCGCCCGCGTAGGACTGGTTGCCTGGCGCACTGGCGCTAGGGCCGACCGCGACGCAATTGGGACCGGTCGCGACCGCGAAGTCGCCCAACGCGGCGCAGCCGCCGGATGCGAATGCCTTGTAGCCCACCGCGACCGAGTCGAGTGCCGTCGAACCGGTACCGATGGCGATCGTGTTCAGGCCAAGCGAGGACGAACCCTCGCCCATGGCGATCGAGCCGGCTTGCGTGGCACGCGCACCGTCGCCGACCGCGACCGACGCGTTGCCGGACGCAAGGCTGTTGTTGCCATAGGCCGCCGCGTTGGTGCCGCTCGCGACCGAGCCTTGGCCATAGGCCGCTGCGTTGGTGGCGCTGGCCACCGAACCGAAGCCGGCGGCTATGCTGAAGTTGCCGTTCGCGGTCGAGCCGGCGCCGAAGGCGGCGCTGTTCGTGCCGCCGGCGGAACTGGTCTCGCCGATCGCGGTCGATCCGTCGGCGGAGGCGACGGCGAACGCGCCGAAGGCCGAACTGGTCGTACCGGCGGCGAACGCTCCCGCGCCGACCGCGGTGCTGTCGGTGCTGAAGGCCTGCGCATGATCGCCATAGGCTGCGTCGCCGGCACCGTTGGCCTTGCTTTCGAAGCCTGCCGCGACGCTGAAATCGCCGCCGGCCGTGGCATGATCGCCATAAGCGGCGCTGCTGGCGCCCGTCGCCGTTGCGGTGTCGCCATAGGCCGCGCTTGACGTGCCGAAGGCGAGCGCGTTCACGCCAGCTGCCGTGCTGTTGTCGCCGGAGGCCGTCGCGGTGTCGCCGAAGGCGGAGCTGTTCGCGCCGGAGGCGGTGGCGCTGAATCCGATGGCGGAGGCATTCACCGCCGACGCCGTCGTGCCGAAACCGACGGCCGTCGTGAAGTCGGCCGTCGCCTGCGCATTCGTGCCGAAGGCGACAGCCCCCTGGCCGTTGGCCGACGAACCGGCGCCGATGGTGATCGCGAAATCCGCTCCCGCGGTCGAATGCGCGCCGATGGCGATCGATTCCAGACCGCTGGAGGTTGAGGACTCGCCCAAGGCGACGCTCTGCACGCCGGAAGCCGCAGAGAAGTCGCCGACCGCGACCGCTTCGTTGCCGGCCGCGGCGAAGGCGCCAAGCGCCGTGCCGGTGATGCCCGCCGTGGCATGATCGCCGATTGCGACACCCTCCAGGTCGGCGAACGAATCCTGCCCGAACGCGACGGCGCCAACCCCGGCGGCATGTGCGCCATTGCCGAGCGCTATCGCAGTGGCGTCGTCGGCAATCGCCTGCGCGCCGCTGCCGGCGCCGGAGAGCGAGCCGCCGCCGAGCGCGATACCGGTCGAATAGCTCGCGCCGTCGGGATTGCCGATGGTGATACCGCCGTTGAACGCCGACAGGCCCTGGCCGAGATTGAGGTTGGCGTCGCCGGTAATCGTGCCGGAGAACTCCTGCTCGCAGTTCGGGAGCCCCTGGGTGTATTCGCCCAGCGCTTGCGCCTTGGTGTTGTCGACCTGTGCCGCGATGGACGAAGCGAGGCCGCCGGCATCGGTGCCCAGGCCCGCAACATCGGTGCCGAACTCCGTGGCATCGAGCCCCTCGCCCGCGCCGAGCTCGAGCGCGGCGGCCGCCGCCAGCTCCGAACCGGGAATGCCGGCCGCGGTCGGCGCCGGCGCCACGCCATAGGCCGCGGTCTCGGCCAGGCCGGCGCCCATCTGGAGGAATTCGGGAACCTTGGCGCCCGCCGTCGCGGCGGTCGCGGTCAACGCGCCGATCTGCGTCGCGACGCCGGCAGCCTGGGCCGCCAGGCCCACGTCATTGGCCGTATTGGCGGCGTCCTGCAGCGCATTGATCGCGCCCTGATATTGCTGGACGCAACCGCCCTGGCCGACGGCGTTATGGGTGGCGGCCGTCGAGGTCGTGAGCGTGTGGATGGTCGCGCTGGACGGCGTGCCGGGCATCGTGGTCACCGTATCCGCCCAGCCGGGCGCACAGAGCGTCACGGTGAGCACCGTGCCCAGGCTCAGCGCACGGAACGCGCGAGGCAGCTTTTGCGGCCTGTCCGAACCAGCCACACGCTCTGCGATGGATATCTTCATCATATGCCCCTCCAACCCGCGCTTCACGGGACCTACCATTTGATCGAGACGGCTGCCGTGCCGCCGTAGCTTTGCGATTGTGCGCCGACGAGCGCGTCGGCCTTGAGCGACAGCGAGACGTTGTCCGTGTCATGCTGCACGCCAAGCGAGATATGTCCCGCGTCGCGCGCCGGCGCCGCGCCGGTCACCGTGAAGGACGCGCCGGAGAAGGCTGAGAACGTCGCCACGTCCTGGATGCCGTCGGCATAGTCGTGCACCCAACCCAGCCGCGCGTGCAGGTCGGTGGCCTCGGCAACGCGCTGATCCCAGGACGAGCCGATCTCCGACGAATAATCGAAGTGGTGGCGGCTGGTGTAGGTCAGCGCATAGGCCGACGAACCCGCGACCGTCGACTCTGCATAGGTCGGCATGCCGATGTCGCTGCCCTGCCAGCGCAGATAGGGCGTGAGGAGCCCGTCCGAGGTCTCGAAGGTGCGTCCGAACTCGAACCGTGCCGCGATGTCCTGCGCCGTGAAGTCCGCGTGATAGGCGTTGGTGCCGCCGAACACGACGGTGCGGTCCGTCTTCACGTCGAAGTGCCCGTAGGACGCCGCGGCATCGAAGTAGAATTTCCGCTCGCTGCCGAAGCGCCGCGAGTAATAGGCGCCGGCCTGGATCCCGCTGGCCCTGCCCTTGCCGAGATCCTGGGACAGCGACCAGTTCTGCTGGCCGAAGTCGACCGCGATGCCGACCGCGGCGTTACCCGATCGCGGCGTGAAGTCGAGGCCGATATCGCCGGCATAGGCCGTCTCGTTGCTGTTGTGCGAGCCGGCGAGCGGATCGGCGCCCGACTTGGCGACGCCGCCGTGGAAAGCACCCCACAGCATCAGGGCGCGCCGGTTGGCGCGCTGGTACGGTGCGTCGCCGTTGGAGGCCAGCTGGTCGAAGCTCTCATTGTCGGCCAGCGTCAGCGCGCCGCCGGGATTGCCGAGGCCGCCGCGTCCGCCGACCGCCGGATCGAGCATGGTGCCCAGGAACGAGTCCGTGGCATGGACCGCCGCGAGCTGTGCCTGCGTCGCTTCCTCGCCCGACATCTGCGACAGCACGGTCGTGATCTGATCCGGGGTGAGCGAGCCGAAGCCGGCGAAGGCCGCGGCACCGTTGTCGTGCGCGATGGCGAAATCGACCGCGCTCGCGACATTGCCCTGGTTGTTGGTCGCGCCTGCCGGCAGCAACGGCGCGATGGAGGCCGGCGCGAGCGTCAGGAAGGCGTCGTCCGCGTCATAGCCCAGGAGGGCCACGAGATTGGGGCCGAAGCTCGGCGCGATAAGAGCCGAGAAGGTGCCGGTCACGCCGCCGGCAGCGGTCAGCACGGTGATCTTCTGGCCGTAGGTGTAGCCCGAGCCCGTCGGGTTCACCATCAGCGTGCCGCCTAGCGCCGCTTGGCCGGAGATGCTGAGCAAGTCGGTCGTGGTCGGTGTCACGTCGGCGAGATAGATGGCCGACGAGGAGAAGGTGGCGTTGCCGTTGACGTGCAGCGTGCCGATGCCATTCACGCCGGGCGCCACGGCGCCGGCGCCCCCGAAGGTGAGCGTGCCGACCGTGCCGGTGCCGCCGAGCGTGCCGCCGGTGTTGATCGTCGTGGCCGACGACGCGATCGAGCCGGTCACCAGCAGCGTACCGCCGTTGACATTGGTGGGACCGGTATAGGTGTTGGTCGCGCTGAGCGTCGTGACGCCGATGCCGAGCTGGGTGACGCTGCCGCTGCCCGAGATCGCGCCGCCGAACGTCATCGCGTCCGAGCGGTCGAACACCAGCGCACCGCCATCGGCGATGGCGCCGCTGACGCTGCCGGTCGTGCCGCCGTCGCCGATCTGCAATGTGCCGCCGGCGATGGTGGTGCCGCCCGCGGCGGTATCGTCGCCGGTGAGGATCAGCGTGCCGCCGCCCGCCTGGCGCAGGCTGCCGCTGCCGGAGACCGCGCCGGAGAAGGTGACGGCGTCGCTGCGGTCGAAGACGAGCGTGCCGTCGTCCGCGACATCGCCGGTGATCGCGCCGGTCGTGCCGCCATCGCCGACTTGCAGCGTGCCGGACGCGATGGTCGTGCCGCCGGTATACGTATCGTTGCCGGTCAGGATGAGCGTGCCGCCGCCGATCTGGCGGAGCGCGCCGGTGCCGGAGATCGCGCCGCCGAAGGTCACGGCGTCCGAGCGGTCGAAGGCGAGCGTCGCGTTGTCCACGATATCGCCGGCGACCGCGCCGGTGGTGCCGCCGGCACCGATCTGCAGCGTGCCGGCCGAGATCGTCGTGCCGCCGCTATAGGTCTCGGTGCTGTCGACGATCGTCGTGCCCGTGCCCGCCTGGTTGAGTGTGCCGGTGCCCGCGACGACGCCCAGCGTGATCGTATCCGAACGGTCGATGGCAAGAGTCGCGTTGTCGGTCACGGCGCCCTGCACGGAGCCGGAGGTGCCGCCATTGCCGAGCTGCAGCGTGCCGGCCGTGATGGTCGTGCCGCCGGTATAGGTCTCGTCGGTGGTGAGGATGGTGGTGCCGCTTCCGGCCTGCTGCACGGTGCCGCCGCCGCTGATGAGCGCGGCTTCGATCAACGAATCCGAGCGGTCGAACGCCAGCGTGCCGCCGTCGACGATGGCGGTGCTGACGACAGAGCCGCTCGTGCTGCCGTTGCCGAGCTGCAGCGCGCCGGCCGTGATGATCGTCTCGCCCGTCGCGGTGCTATCGCCCGTGAGGACCAGCGTGCCGGTCCCGGCCTGGGTGAGCATACCGCCGCCCGACACGATGCCTGCGAAGGTGACGGCATCGGAGCGGTCGAAGACCAGCGCGCCGTTGTCGGTCACGTCGCCCGCGATCGCACCGTTCGTGGCGCCGTCGCCGACCTGGAGCGTGCCGGCGGTGATCGTGGTGCCGCCGGTATAGCTGTCGGCGCCCGTCAGCGTCAGGGTGTGGCCCGCGTCGTCCTGTGTCAGCGAGCCCGTGCCGGAGATCGCGCCCGCGAAGGTCTGGTCCGAGTTTTCCTCGAAGGTCAGCGTGCCGTTGTCGGCGACATCGCCGGCGATCGTGCCCGCGGTCGTGCCGTCGCCGAGCTGGAGGTTGCCGGTGACCGTCGTGCCGCCGGCATAGGTGCTGGCGCCCGTCAGGACCAGCGTGCCGCCGCCCGCCACCGTCAGCGCGCCCGTGCCGCCGATGCCCTGTCCGATGGTGAAGACATGCGTGGCGTCGGTGGAAATCGTGCCGCCGCCGGCAGCCAGCGTCACCGTGCGGGCGGCTGCGAGCGTGACGTCCGCGCCGGCTTCGATCGTGCCCTTGGTGGTGGCGTCGCCGAGCGTGAGACCGCCGGTGGCCGCGCCAAGCGCGCCGTCGGCATCGATCAGGAGCGTGCTGCCGCCCTTGACCACCGTGCCGCCGGAATAGGAGTTCGCGGTGTTGGTGGGATTGAAGGTGCCGCCGCCGGCGATCTCGAGCGTGCCGGGGGTGGCGCCGTCGTCGATCTCGCCGCTCCACACCGAGGTCGTGCCCGACGCGATGCTGAACGTCGGATCGCCGTCGAGCGTGGCGTTGTGGGTGTAGGTGCCCGAGGCGGTGATCCTGAGCGTCGTGCCCGCCGCCATCGCGACCGTGCCGCCATTGCCGAGATTGGCGTCGCTGGAGATGCTGACCGTGCCGGCGTCGATGTTGGTGCCGCCGCTGTAGATGTTGGTGCCGCTCAGCGTGAGCACGCCGCCACCGCCCTGCTCCACCACGCCGTTGCCCGAGACGACGCCGCCGAAGTCGATGTTGTCGCTGCGGTCGAAGCTCAGGATGCCGTTGTCGAGGATGTCGCCGGCGATGGAGCCGGAGGTTCCGCCGAAGCCGATCTGGAGCGTGCCCGCCGCGATCGTCGTACCGCCAGTGGCGCTGTCGACGCCGTCGATGACGAGCGTGCCGGCGTCCACCTTGGTCAGCAGGCCGGCACCGGTGATGGCGCCCGACCAGCGATCGACGGTGTTGGGGCTGACGACGACGGTGCCGCCGCCGGCGCCGAGCACCATGGCGTTGGTGAAATCCGCGGCGCCATTGAAAGCCAGCACCGCGTCGTTGGTGATCGTGATGGCGCCGGTGCCGAGCGCCGTCGGCGCCGCCAGGGTGATCGTGCCGTTCGAAAGATTCGTGCCGCCGGCATAGGTGTTGACGCCGCCCAGCGTGAGGACGCCTGAGCCAATCATGCTGACACTGCCGCTACCGGAAATGACGCCGGCGAGGTCGATCGCGTTGGTGCGGTCGATCGCCAGCACCGCGTTGTCGGTGATGTCGCCGGTGACGGAGCCTGTCGCTGCGACGCCGTCGCCGAACTGCAGCGTGCCGTCCGAGATCGTGGTGCCGCCGGTATAGGTGCTGTCGCCGGTCAGGATCGTGGTGCCGCTGCCGATCTGGCTCAGCGAGCCGGTGCCGGTGATGGCGTCGGCGAGGGTCAGCACGACGGGCGCCGTGACCGGCGGCGGGCCGGCCGAGACGGTCGTGCTGCCGAGATCGATCACGAGCGCGCCGTTGTCGGTGAGGGTGCCGGGATTGGAGCCGTCGGTGTTGGCGACGATGGAGCCGGTCGTGCCGCCATTGCCGATCTGCAGCGTGCCCTGGTCGATGACCGTGCCGCCGGTATAGGTGTCGGTGCCGGTGAGGACGGTCGTGCCGGTGCCCATCTGATGGAGCGTGCCCTGGCCGCTGATCGTGCCGTTCAGCATGAGCACGGTCGGTATCATGACCGGCGGCGGGCCGGCGGATACCGCGTTGTCGAGGTCGATGGCGAAGGTAGCGCCGCTGGCGATGGCGACATCGCCCGCGATGGTGCCCGCCGTGCCGCCATTGCCGATCTGCAGCGCGCCGGTCGCGATCGTGGTGCCGCCGGTGAAGAAATTGCTGCCGGTGAGGATGAGCGTGTCGGACCCGTCCTTCTCGAGCCGGCCGATGCCGGAGATGTTGTGGCTGAAGGTGATGTCGTTGGAGTGGTCGAAGACCAGCGCCGACGGGTCGGTGACCACATGGGTGACGGGATCGACCGTGCCGCCGAGCGCGATGTCGCCGGCCACCATGCCGCCGGTGCCGCCATTACCGAGCTGCAGCGTGCCGAGCGTGACCAGCGTCGTTCCGGCATAGGTCTGGTCGGCGGTGTAGGTCAGCTTGCTGTCGAAGTCCTTCACCACGAAGCCGCTGCCGGAGATGACGTGGGAGAAGGTGACGTCGTCGGTGTGGTTGAAGAACAGCGTGCCGTTGTCGGCGATATTGCCCACGACCGAACCGGTCGTGCCGCCGGCCAGGTCGCCCAGCGAGAGCGCACCGGCCGCGATCGTGGTGCCGCCGGTATAAGTCTCGTCATTGGTGAGCACGAGCGTGCCGGCGCCCGTCTTGTTCAGGCCGCCGTCGCCGGAGATGAGGCCGGAGACGATGTAGCTGGCGTTCGGGGCGCTCTCGGTGTCGATGTTCTGCGTGCCGGTGTCCAGGGCGATGTTGCGCGACGTGGTGAAGCCGGCGGTGAGCTTGAGCGTGCTGCCGTTTTTGATCTCGACGCCGCCCGCATCGTCGCCGAGATTGGCATCGGCGCCGACCGACAGGGTGCCCTGGCTGATGGTCGTGCCGCCGGTATAGGTGTTGGCGCCGCTCAGGATGATGTCTTTGCTGCCGCTGAAGATAAAGAGGCCGCCGCCGCCGGAGATATCGCCGCCCAGGATGAGATCGTGCGCGTTCGTCGTCAGATGGACATCGGTCTCTCCGCCGAGCACCATCTTCATGTTCAGTTGCGTGGCCGCCGACGTGTTCGACTGATCGACGAGGACGAAATTGTCGATCATGGTGAATATCCCGCCGCCGTCGTTAACCACATAGCCATTGGCCAGGGTCGTCGCATTGGACGGCGTCTGGATCGTCAGCGACGAGAAGGTCTGGCTGATATCGAAGTTGGACGGCGCGTGGGTTCCGCTCTGCGCGAGGGTGATATCGGTGTGGGCGCCCGGCACGCCCGCCGGCGACCAGTTGTTGGCGTCTGACCAGTTGTTCGAGGCGCCGTTACCGGTAAAGGTCGCCGTGACCGCCATCGCCGGCGAGGCCAGGAGGCCGAGCAGCGAAACGCCGAGCATTACGGCGGTACGGACGCGCAAGCGCATTAGTCTGTGAGCGGACTTCTTCTCGTTCACCATAGTGTCACCATCGAGAGCCCGCGGCGCCAAGCGCCGGTGGCTTTTTCAAACGCCGTAAATCGGCTGTGCCGTGCTGGGAACCGCTCGCGAGTATGCAGGCTTCGCTATGCAAATTCGCACAGCACACGCGCAGCATTGCTTGATTCCCCCACACCGCGCGGAGCTTTCGACGTCACGACGCGTACGCTACGCAATCGCCCAAAGCTCGCGCCGTGCGTTTCTATAATCGTCGCGCCTGCAATGCATCCACGACCAATCACTATGATTACTATTAACGGTTACCGGCGATGAGCATGTGTGGATGTGGGTCGGAGGGCCGGCCCCGCGCAATGTCGTAAAAGACAAGACGGCTCCCGTCCAAAAAGCCAAAGAAGTCCTGACTTCTGCATTCAATCGCGTTGAATACCGTTCATAGCAAATTCAGGGACTTAAATTCTTACTGTACCTCCTCGTCTCTCTCCGCGCGCTGGTGCATGCATCCCATGCTTTGTCGACATAGAGAATATCGCGCGCCGACGACGATGCGACCGATCCGTTCCCTTCAAGTCGAAAGATGCCGTCGGTCAGGCTGCGTCGTGGAAGATGATCCCGACGGTATGGCGCTTGCCGGAACGGAGACGGCTCACACCGTGGCGTAAGTTCACGCGGTAATTTCCCTTGGCGCCTCGCACAGGACGGTTATGGACGGCGAAGACCACGGCGTCGCCCTGCTGAAGCGGCACGACCTCGGCCCGGCTTTGCATACGCGGCCGCTGTTCGGTCAGGACGAACTCGCCGCCCGTGAAATCCGAGCCCGGCTCAGAGAGCAGGATTGCGACCTGAATGGGAAATGCGAGGTCGCCGTACAGATCCTGATGCAGGCAGTTGAAATCGCCTGCCATATATTGAAGGAGGAGCGGCGTCGGGCGCGTCTGGCCGGCGTCATGACACTGCTTGAGGAACGATGCATGATTCCGGGGATAGCGTTCGTCTATTCCCATTCGTTCGTTCCATTCGTTGGCGACTATGGCCAGATGTGGATAGAGAGCGGTTCGCAGGCCGCCGATAAGGTCCGGCAGCGGATATTTGAAGTAGCGATATTCGCCCTTGCCGAAACCGTGCCGCGCCATATGGACGTGGCTTCGAAAATGCTTCTCGTCGGGATAAAGTTCTGCAATCGCGTTGCATTCCCAGGGTGCGAGGAGCTTTGGCAAGACGGCGCAGCCAAAGCTATCGAGTTCGTTTATGACCGCGCGCCAGTCATAGGCCGCGACCCAATCCGCGACGGATCCGACCGCCGAAGCGGCGGAGAAGACGGACAATCGAGCTTTCATGTAGAGGCCTCTTCGCCAAGGCGGATGATCGCCGTCTTGGAGAGAAGAAACGTCTCGCCCGTGTTGAAGCGGAGCCGGATGTCGCCATTGTCGAGCTTGTCCCAGTCGGCGACGCCATCGGCGACGAACTGGCCGACACACGTCATCACGAGTGCTCTGGCGGGGTCTTGGCCCATAGGACGTGAATCGGGAGCCACGGGTCACCCATTTCCGGGAGCTTCGCGATCGAGCAGCGCGCGCTTGCGCTCCGCGCCCCAGGCATAGCCTGACGGAGAACCGTCTGTCCGGACCACGCGATGGCAAGGAATCGCGACGGCGAGATTGTTGGCGGCGCAGGCGCCGGCGACCGCGCGCACCGCGTTGGGCGCTCCGATGCGCTGGGCGATCTGGGCATAAGAGACGGTCTTGCCTGCGGGAATCTCCCGAAGCGCCTGCCATACACGCTGTTGGAAGACCGTGCCGCGGACATCGAGCGGGAGATCGAGGCCAATCTTCGGTGCCTCTACGAAACCGACGACCCGAGCGACCATCTCCTCATATGTGCGGTCGCCGCCGATGAAACGCGCCTTCGGAAAGCGATCCTGTAGATCGCGAACGAGTTTGTCCGGATCGTCGCCGAGAAGGATCGCCGCGATCCCCTTCCCACTCGAGGCGACAAGGATCGCGCCAAGCGAGGTCTGCCCCACGGCGAATTTGATCTCCTCGTTGATGCCGCCGGCGCGATATTGCGACGGCGTCATGCCAAGCATCTCCGTCGATTTCTCGTAGAAACGACCGCTGGAATTGAAGCCGGCGTCGTAGAGCGTCGCCGTAACGCTGTTGCCGGAAGCCAACCCCTGGCGAACCTTCTTCGCGCGATGCGCGGCGGCATATTGCTTTGGCGTCAGTCCGGTGGTCGCCTTGAACAGACGATGGAAGTAGCCCGGACTGCGGCCGGCAGCGTCCGCCAACTGTTCGAGTGAAGGTTCTTCTTCGCTTTGCTCGATAGTCCGGCACGCCTTGGCAACCAGGGCAGCATTTTCGGCATCGACCGTGGGTCCGTCCGGGTTGCAGCGGCGGCAAGGGCGAAACCCGGTCGCTTTGGCACTTTCCAGATTGTCGTGAAGTTGAACATTCTCCGGATTGGCAAGACGTGAGGGGCAGGATGGTCGACAATAGACGCCTGTGGTGGCGACCGAGTACCAGAGGTGGCCGTCGGCGCTCTTGTCGCGCGCGGCGATCCGGGTCCAGCGCGGGTCGTCCACCACCGATCGCATCGCAAGTTTCGGGATCGTGCCGGTTCTCGTCATCTTCTTAGCTTCTCATGCTGTGCCAATTGAGAGTGCCCCCAAATTGCGCCGCCATCACTCCGATCCTTGCGCTCAAATCCGGATTGAGCCGCCGGAAGATCACCTCATGGCGTGGAATGGATACCTTGGCTGGTCCATGCGTAGTAACCGACGACAGCTACAAAAATCCCAACCGCAAGAATCGGGTGGACAAATCCGCCGACGGCGGCTGCAACGACGTAAAGCACGATACCGACGCTCGGTCGCAGAATCTCGGACGCAAAGATGGTTGCCGGCAATTGCGGCTTCAGTAGTTCAGGGTGGCGATATAGGTACGGAAACACAGGCAGCCACGCCGCCGACATCAAACTTGCAATCGCGGCGTACAAAGCGACGGCCGCTTTCTGATCCGAGAGGTCACCGTCCCGGAAGGCGCCTGCCAACACGCCCGTCGGAAACGGGATCAATGCCGCTGTCCCAATGATGCCGAGATTGATCCAGTTGAGGGTCAAGTCAACCCGGCAGAGTCGCTCGAACAGATAATGGTGGTTGAGCCAGATGACCCCGACATAGATGAACGCGACCGCATAGGCCAAATAGGATGACCACTCCGCCACGAGTTCGTGACCCAGCGCGCCGGGCATCGCATTCGGACGATGGATTTCGAGCACGAGCAGCGTGATGATGATCGAGAACGCCCCGTCGCTGAAACTTTCGACGCGACGCGTCTCCGGGAGGCGCAGCATTAGCCTGCTACTCGCGGCTGGCACGGTTTCGACTTCTTCCGACATCGGCTCTCTCTCTGATTGCCCAGTCGGGATGAAACCTCATGCCACGCCTACTGACGCTCCGGCTCTTGCTTTCAAATCCGATATCGATGCGGCACGCCGAAAGCAGACGAGGTCCACACGTCGCCATGCAGACCTCGCTTGCTGTCCATCGGCTACGCTCAGGCGGGTTTGATCAGTCCCAACTGCGTCAACGCGGTTACGCCATCGTCGAGGCCGATCTCCTCGACGATCTTGCCTTCGAACACCTTCAGCACCGTGGTGCCCGTGAAGTGCATCTTGCGGCCGGTCGCAGCCGGCAGACCGCCGATCAGAAAGTCGTTGAAAGCCGGACCGGTGTGGGTGCCGCCACCTTCCCACTGGCCGACGACATAGTCGCCCTCTGCGATCAGATCCGCCGTTCCCCAGAAATTGAGATCCGGGAACGCCGTGCGGAAACCGGTCATGAACGCCTTGATGTCGGCACGACCCTGGCGAGGTTCGTGCAGCGAGTATTTGAGTAGCATGTCCGGTGCTGCGATCGCGTCGATGACCGCAAGATTGACGTCCTTGCCCCAGAATTCGGTAAACCAGCGGCCCACGACGGCCTTATTGTCTTCTTGCTTGCTCATTTCGATATGTCCTCATTGCGCTGTCACCGAAACCGTCCGGCGACCTCGACGAGGATTGGGGCCATGGCAGTTTCGCCAAACTCCGAATCTTATCTTGGAATCAAAACGATATCGCCAACGACCGAAGCTCGACGCGACCTTCTAGATCTCCCGCGTGAACATCTCGCGCTGGTGATCCTTCAGCGCCGTCTCGACGAAAGCAGGTTGGATGTTCCGGAATTTTCCGGTGTGCGCCGGGATGACTTCGATCATTCTGGCGATCATGTCGGCGGGATCGAGGCGGCCCTGTGGCGACCCGATCAGTGCTTCGACCATGCCGCGCATCGCGGCGCGCTTGGTGAAGTTGAGGTCGTCGTCGAGCCAGCGGAAGGCATTTTCGGCCATCGCTTCGTTGAAGCCCGTGAGATAGGCGCCGGGGTTGATCGTCTGGACTTGGATGCCGAAAGGCTTGAGTTCCTGCTGCATCGCCTCGGCGATGGCCTCGAGCGCATGCTTGGTTGCAGCATAAGCGGAGAAGCCCGGTGGGCTGAACAGACCGCCCATCGACGAGGTGAAGACGATCTTGCCGCGCACCTTGCCGACGACCCATTTCTTGACGACCTGCTGGGTAAGGGCAAGCGGCGCGAACACATTGACCTCGAAATTGTGGCGCACCAGCGGGAGCGGAATCTCGGCGATGGGGCCACCCTCGCCGATGCCGGCATTGTTGACCAGGATGTCGAAGTCCCAGCCGATTGCGCGCGTGACGTCGTAGGCGTCGAGCAGGTCGAGCTTCTCGACCCGCAGGCCGCGAAGACCCTCCGTCCTCTTGCGCAGGGCCGTGACCTGCGGCCAGGTCTGCGCCGCCGCGATGACCGTGTGGCCCTGCTCCGCCAGCCCGATCGCCGCGCCTTCGCCGAAGCCCGAGCCGGCGCCCGTCATCAAGATAGTCGATGTCATGTTCGTTCTCCTTTTTGCCAGGCGGCGAAAGCCGCGGCGCCCGCCTGCGCGACCACATAGTCTTGCGCGACCTCGCCGCCCGAGACGCCGATGGCGCCGACCACAAGTCCGTCGGGACCCTTGAGCGGGATGCCGCCCGCGAAGGTCACGAGGCCTCCATTGGTCTGCTCGAGCCCATGCGCTTGCGCACCGGGCTTGCAGACCTCCCAGATCATCTGGGTCTCCGCTTCGAAGAGGACGGACGACTTCGCTTTGCGGATCGACACGTCGAGCGCGCCGAGCCAAGCGCGGTCCATCCGCGCGAACGCCGTGAGATGGCCGCCCTGGTCCAGCACCGCCACGCAGACGGCGACGCCGGTAGCCTCGGCCTTCTTCCGCGCCACGCGGACGAGCGCGTCGGCGGTGTCGAGCGTGAGGGTCATGGCTATTTCCGCTTCGCCAGCACGTCGGCGAGGCCGTTCGGGAAGATCGCATCGGCGGCGACGATCACATCGATCGCCTCGACCAGCTGAGCGATCTTGCCGTTCTTCGCGGTGAGATGGCCGAAGAACTGCTGCTTGACCGCCTTGCCGGAGATACCCGACTTGTTGTCGATGTGGTATTCGGCGAACACCTGGTCGGGCGTGTCGATATGGATCTTCACCTGCGTGAACACGAAGCCGGGATAAAGCGTCCCGTGCAGGAAGGTGAGGAACTTGGTGATCTCGGCTGGTCCCTTGATCACCGGCGGCATGCCGAGCGAGGCGAGATAGGGCAGTTCGAGCGTACCGTCCGCAGCGAACAGTTCGCCCGACTGTTGCGCGGTGCCAGCGATATAACCGAGCATCAGTTCCTTGGCGGTTTTCATCTTGGTGTCTCCGTTCGTGGTGTCGCGGAGACCTTCGCAGCGCGCGCCGCGCGGGGACATCAGACCGGGGTCTGCGCGTCTCATACATGAGGATAGGCGCGCGTCGCATCATTGCCTCTTAGACTTCCGGCGAACGGATGGAGGATGCGATGTCGGACGCTTTGGACGTGGTGCAGCGGTTCTATACGCTGCTGGGATCGGGCGACGCCGCAGCGGCGCTGGCGTTGCTGGATGCGGATATCGAATGGACGGAGGCGCCCAACACGCCGTACTACGCCGGCACAATGCGCGGCGTCGACGCCGTGGTGGCCGGGCTGTTCCAGCCGTTGGGCCGCGACTTCGCGGACTTCGCGACCACGCCGCACGACTTCGTCTCGGAGGGCGACCGCGTCGTGTCCTTCGGCACCTATGCCGGGACAGCGCGGCAGTCCGGGCGCAAGATGTCGGCACCGTTCGTCCATGTCTGGACTGTCGTCGATGGACGCCTGAAGCGATTCCAGCAGTACACCGATTCCGCGGCGTGGAATTCGGTGTTTGCGCGCGGCTAGCGCCGATGACCGTGTTCGAAGCCGTCCCGGCGCGCATGGCAGGCGCGCGATCGGCGATCTGGCGTTCCACACGCTGGAGGAAGAGCTCGATCATCGCGAGCTGACGATCTCGGCATGAAAAGACCGGCTCGGAGGCCGGTCTTTTTGCTTGGGTCTGGAGGGCGCTAGTCCTCGTCGGCGAGCGCGCCAGGATGCCGGCACAGCGCCGTCACCTCCGCGTCCATGAAGGGATGGAACGGCAGCGATTCGAGGATCGCGTGCATCTCCGCCGGATCGGTGACGCGGAAGATGCTGACATTCGAGAACTTGCCGACGACGCGCCATAGATGAAGCCACGTGCCTTGGCGCTGGAGCTCGGCGGCGCGAACATGTTCGCGCTCGCCGAGGTCCTTGACCATGGCCGAGTCCACGTCGCGCGGGATGCGGACCGTCATGACGACATGGAACAGCATCGTCACGCTCCCAGCACGGGGTCGTGCCCGGTCAGCATGTGGACGAACGTCAGAGCATATTCCGACGCCGATTGCTGGTTCTGGCCGGTGATCAGCCGTCCATCCTGGATCACATAGGGATCGTCGGGCGCAACGCGGGCGTAATGCGAGCCGGCCTCTTCCAGCACCGTCTGCGGATAGTGCGGGATCAGGAAACTTGGGCCGAACATGCGCTGCAGCGTCTGGTCGCCTTCGAGCGTGTAACCTGTCGTCTTGCGGCCGCGGATGCGCGCCGGGACGTTGCCGAGCGCGATGGCGCCGTGGCAGATCGCACCAACCACCTGGTTCTTGGCCCAGAAATGCTCAAGCGCGCGCGTGACGTCGGGGTTTGGATAGAGATCGAAGGTCGCGCCGCGGCCGCCCGCGACATGGACGGCGTCATACTGGTCGAGGTCGACCTCGCTGAGCTTCTTTGTGTGGGCGAGCTTCTCAACCAGCGCCTTGTCGGAGAGGAAGCCCTTGCTCACAAGGTCGTCCGGCTCGGTCGTGTTCTTGAAGTAGGGGTCGCTGTAGGGATCGTAGACGACCTGGCCGCCGGCCGGGCTTGCGAAGTCGACCGCGATGCCACGTTCGACGAAGTGCCAATAGGGGTGAGTGACTTCGGAAAGCCAGAACGCGGTTTCCGAGCTGGAGATGATGAACAGGACTTTCATGGTTGCCTCTCAGAAGCGATTGCGCAACAGAGGCTAAGGCGGCGACGTCCGATCACGTATCAGACAAGCGGTTTGTGGGCTTATACACTCGGATGAGTGCGGCCTGCCAGCCAGTAGGCGGCATTCAACGCATAGGCCTGCGTGTCGGCAATGGCTTGCGGCGTGCGCAATATCGCGTCGCCGGGCGGCTCATCGACGAAACTGGGCGCACCGTCGCGCGGATCCCAGTTGTAATCGGCGAAGTGGTGGAAGGTGCTCTGCGCGATGGCGGGGCCGCCGGATACGCCGGGCTCGAAGGCGACGGCGATGTTGAAGGGCCGGCCGCTCACCTTGCTCTTGCCACGCGCGATGATGCGGGCGTTCTCGCCCGCTGGTGCGCCGACCGCACCTTCGTGCGGATGGGCCGGCAGATAGTGCAGCTGCCCCGTCCTTGTCGCAAGCAAAGGATGCGTGGGCGCAAGCACCTCGATCTCCTGGAAATCGCCATTGGCGCCAGAGTGGTAGTTCGGCCAGGAGATGTTGGTGGAGTAAGGATCGTCGATCTGGTGCGCGGTTTCGTCGGGATCCAGGTTGTGCGAATGAAAATGATGCGCCAGCCCGACACCCGCGAGGCTGCACACGGACGATCCGAGATCCATGTGATCGCGCGTGACGAGCAATCCCTTGCCGGCACGGCGGAAGCGCGAGATCGCTTCGCAGTCCTCGACCGTCAGACCGTCGCCGGTGTCGACGGCGAAAAGCCACAGCTCGTCGAACTCGCTTTTGTCGAGGGTCGACAGGATGCTGTCCGGCGCGCCCATCGGATCTCGGTCGCGCATGACAACCTCGAAAGCAGGCTGGTCGCGCAACAGCTTTCCGAGCCGCGAGAAACGCGCGATGGACCAGTCGTCGGCCGTCGGCGGAATAGTAGTCTGCAATAAGATACGCGTGCGGCGGTCGGTCATGGGGTCACCTCTGACTGCATCTTCGCACGCCATCGCGCGATGGCGCGACTATACCTTGGTCTGAGCCCGGGCCTGATAGACGCTCAGATGCGCATAGGCGGTCGCGATCAGCGGCAGCGCGAGTCCGGCTTTATGTCCCCGCGCCAGGAGATCGCCGACGATCTGGTCGGCCTCGATGCGGTTTCCAGCTTGCAGGTCGCGATACATCGACGAGGTCATCGACGAGCCCTTGGCAGTGAGCGTTGCCTTGGCCATATCCAGGAATGGCTTCGACGGAGCGACGCCGACCGCATTCACGACCGACACCACTTCATCCAAGAAAGCCGCGATGAAAGCCGCACCGCCAGACGCGGCGACGATCTCGCCGATGGTCCCGCGCATCAGGCTCGTGATGCCGCCGAGCGCGGCGAGCAGGATCCATTTCTCCCACATCTCGCGCGCGATGGTAGGCGAGAGGCTAGCGCTGAACCCAGCGCCCTGCATAAACGCATCGAGCGCCCGCATGCGCGGCGTTGCCCTGCCGTCCATTTCGCCATAGGCGGTGTCTTTCGGCAGCGGCGCGAGCTGGACGATGCGCCCTTCCCGATCCACCTGCGCCGCGATCTTGCAAGCGCAGCCGGCGACGGTGTGGCCACCGAACCGCGCCACCAACGCGTCCATGTGCTTCATCCCATTGAGGACGGGAAGGATCGCCGTCTCTTCGCCGACGGCCGGCGCGAAATCGTCCATCGCTGCGTCGAGCGCGAACGCCTTCACCGTGACCAGCACGGCGTCGTAGGTCTGTTTGAGCTCCGCCGCCGTGACGATGGCGGGCCGCACAACGCTGTTGCCGTCCGGGCTCAGTATCTCGAGGCCGCGGTCTGCCAGTTGCGCGGCGCGCGCCGGCCGCACGAGGAAGGTGACGTCGCGACCGGCTTGCGCAAGCCGTCCGCCGAAATAGCCGCCCGTCGCGCCGGCACCGACCACAAGCATTCGCATGGCGTCTCACCGAGGGTTCGCGTTTTCATTAGGGCGGCCCGGCCGCCGGCCCGCAATCATACGGCAGTATGAAGCCTCAACCCCTGTGTGCAATAGCGCGGGCGGGGGCCGCGCGCGAGGCTCGATCCTGCGGCGGAGACGGTTGGAGAACGGAAAGGTGGTCGAGCACTGGGACGTCATCCAGCCCATACCCGAAACATCCGCCAATCCGAACGGCATGTTCCAGGAGGCATCGCGCCATGCGAATTAGCGTCCCTCTTGCGAGGCCGAAAGGCGCCGGCATAGTGTCCTGCATGACCGAACCGGCCGTCATTCACATCATCGACGATGATGAATCGATGCGCGCAGCGCTCGACAGCCTGCTGCGGTCGGTCGGGCTGAAGACGCGGCCCTACGACTCCGTCGATTCCTTCCTGGGCGCGAAAATGCCCGACCTGCCCGGCTGCCTGGTACTCGACGTCCGGCTGCCCGGAATAAGCGGCCTGGATTTCCAGGCACAGCTCGAGCGGCGCGGCATCACCTTGCCGGTGATCCTGATGACGGGGCATGGCGACGTGCCGATGTCCGTGCGCGCGATGAAAGCCGGCGCGGTCGACTTCCTCATCAAGCCGTTTCGCGAGCAGGACATGCTCGATGCCATATCGGCGGCCGTGGCCCGGGACCGCGCGCAGAAGGCTGCGGGCAGCGAGATCGCATCGCTCCGCGCCCGCTTCGACACGCTTTCGCCGCGCGAGCGGCAGGTGATGCGGCTGGTGACCACCGGCAAGATGAACAAACAGGTCGCCGGCGAGCTTGGTCTGTCGGAGATCACGGTCAAGATCCACCGCGGCTCGGCGATGCGCAAGATGAAGGCCAGCACCTTGACCGATCTGGTGCGGATGGTGGACGCCCTTGGGTTGCAGGATTGAGGATGGGTCGTTGAGCACTCCTGCGATCTGCATCATAGACGACGATGAGTCCATGCGCTTGGCGCTGGAGGGATTGGTGCGTTCCTTCGGCTTCTCGGCCCGCACCTTCATGTCGGCCGAAGACTTCCTCGCGAACGGAGGCGATGACGGCTGCTGCTGCATCATCACGGACATCCAGATGCCCGGACTGTCCGGCATCGAGTTGAAGCACCGGCTGGACAGCAGGCCGAACCCGGCCCCCGTCATTCTCATCACCGCGCGCTCCGAACCGCGCATACATGCCCAAGCCCGTGCAAGCGGCGCCGTGTGCCTTCTCAAAAAGCCCTTCAACGCCGATACTCTTCTCGCCTGTCTCAAAAAGGCGCAAATTGCCTGAGCGTGCCGGACAGCGGAGACATCATGGGGACTGCGGGAGATCTTCTCGACCTCGTGCAGGAGAGCGTGATCATTCGCTCTTCCGACGGAATCGTCCGCGCCTGGAATAAGGCGTCCGAGGCGCTTTACGGCTGGGCGCACGGCGACGCAGAAGGGCGGCCGATCCATGACCTGCTGAAAACGCGGCGCGAAACGATCGCACCGATGGAAGCGGCGCTCCGCGACGGCCCGTGGGAAGGCGACGTCGTGCGGCGAAGGGCCGACGGCGTGCTGATCACGGTGCAGGTCAAATGCGTGCGGCGCGAGGGAGACATCGTCGAGACCGGCATCGACGTCTCGGCGCAGCGGCGAATCGAGGATGCGCTGAATCGCGCCGAGCATCGCTACTACAATGTGTTTCAGGCCATGGCGGTCTCGTTCTGGGAGCTCGACTTCACGCCCGTCGGCGCGATGGTGCAGCGCCTTATGCGCGACGGTCACGACCTGAAGCGCTATTTCGCCGACAATCCCGCCTTCGTGCGAGACATGATCCGCGCGACCCGCGTCATCGACATCAACGACCAGAGCGTCCAATTGCTCGGCCGCGGCGACAAGGAGGAGATGCTCGCGAGCCTGGAACCCTATTGGCCGCCGGAAAGCCAGCATGTCTATGCTGAGAGCGTGCTCGCCGCCATCGCCGGAAAGCCGCACTACGCGACCGAGACCCGGCTATCCTCCATCGACGGGCGCGAATTCGACGTCTGGTTTACCGCCTGTTTCCCGCCGGAGATGCTGGCGCGGGGCAAGCTGCTGATCGGCATCATCGACATCTCCGCCGACAAGAAGGCGAAGACCGCGCTGGAGACCAGCGAGCGCCGCTATCGCCGCCTGTTCCATTTCCTGCCCGTCGCGATGGTCCAGCTCGATCGCACCGAACTTGGCGGCGTGTTCGCCAAGATGAAAGCGGACGGGGTCGACGATCTGCTCGGCTATTTCGATGCTCATCCCGGGTTTTACGACTATGCGGCGAACTCGATCCGCGTGGTCGAGGCGAACCGGCGGGCGGCGGAGCTGTTCAGCGCCAAGGACGAGGCGGAGCTTATCGGGCCGGCGGCCCGGCTGTGGAGCGAGTCCGGCGGACTCATCCGTCAATCGATGGCCGCGCGCTATTCCGGGGCGTCGCGTTTCGAGTCGGAGATGAAGATCCGGACGTTTGACGGACAGATCCGCGACGTCCTCTATGTTGCGTTCTTTCCGGAGGCCTTCGACGAAAAAGCCATCGGCTTGAGCTGCCTCGTCGACATCAGCGATCGGGTGCAGGCGCAGGCGATGCTCGCGAAAGTCCAGGCCGAATTCGCGCACGCTGCGCGGGTCTCGATGCTGGGCGAGCTCACGGCCTCCATTGCGCACGAGGTGAACCAGCCGCTCGGCGCGATCCTCACGAATGGCGAGGCGGCGCTGCGCTGGCTGAGCCGGCCGGAACCAGACCTGACTGAGCTTCGCGCCCTTTCAACCCGGACGGTGTCGGACGCCCACCGCGCCGCGGACATCATCCGGCGCATCCGCAGCATGGCGACGCGCGGCCAGCCCGAGCAGGAGCCATTGGGACTGAACGGCGTCGTGGAAGACGTCATGCTGTTCCTCCAGCCTGAGCTGCGGCGCCAGAACGTCGAAGCGATATTGCAACTGGCGGCCGATCTGCCGGACGTGGTTGGCGACCGCGTCCAGCTGCAACAGGTGTTCGCCAATCTTGCCGTCAATGCGATGCATGCCATGACGGACAGCGAGCGGCACCGCCTCACGATCCGGACCTTTAGCAAAGACGAACGGACGATCTGCGCGGAGGTCACGGACACAGGGCCAGGCATCGCGGCGGAGCACATGCCACAACTGTTCCAGAGCTTCTTCACGACGAAGGGCGGCGGAATGGGGATCGGGCTTGCGATCTGCCAATCCATCGTCGAGGCGCATGGCGGACGGATCGAAGCCGAAAACGCCGCCAACGGGGGCGCATGCTTCCGCTTCACGCTTCCCGTTCATACCGGCGTATGAATTCGAAGACGCCCGTATAATTGGTTGATCCGCACCTGCCCGGCATCCTTCCAGTTATGAACTCGGGAGACGCATTCATGCGCATGCGCTTTGTCCTGATCGCCGGCATCCTGTCTGCGGCGCCGCTATCGGCGTCCGCCGCGCCACTCGACACAGTAACCCTGCGCGAGATCGACGGGCTCTATCGCACTCTGATCGATGCCGAGAACCGGCACGATCTCACCGCCGTGCGGCGCATGGTCTGGGAGTCGCCCGACACGCTCTTTGTCGCCAAGACCGCGACACCGGCCGAGGGCAACTGGGCCGGCTTCTGGGGCGCCGATGTCGTTATGCAGCACTTCGCCGATCTATATGCCGGCACGTTCGCGATGGCGCCCGACTATGCGCGTGTCAGGACAGTCGGCCTCAGTCGCGATGTCGCCCTGACCTACGCGCCGCTGAAGATCTCCGTGGCCTACGCGGGCCAGACGCCCGTCCCCAAGCCGTTCCTGATGATCGTGAACTGGGTCCGTACCGCCGACGGATGGCGCATGGCGTCCGACATCGCAGTGCCGGTGCCCCCCGCCGCAAAATAGGAGCGCCGTCATGCATCCCATACGAGCCTTGCGCGAATCCGGTCATGCCACGGCCGAGAAATTCGCCGAACTGCTGGCAGCGGAGGTCGTCATGCACAGCCCGCTCCTCACGCGGGCGATCGTCGGACGCGACGCGGTCGCCAAAACCATGGCGGCTTCTGCGCAAAACCGCGACAGCCCCGGAACCTATGTGCTCGAGCGCAAGATCGACGACCGCACGACCTTCCTGCGATGGCAAGGGACGATCGAAGGCCACGAATTCGAGAGCCTTGAGCTGCTGACCGATGGACCGGACGGCAAGCTGATCGAGCGCACCGTTGCCTACCGTCCGTTTCCGGCACTGGCGATCTTCCGGGAAAAGCAGCGCGCTGCCACGGCCGATCTTCTGCCGCCCGACATGTGGGATTACCCGGCCCAACAATCAGGAGAATGACGATGCGCAAGCATCCGTTCCGCAAGGCGGTCGAAGACGGAGCCAGTCGGAACGATCTGGTCAAGCTGCTCTCGCCGGACGCGGAGATCCTCGCGCCGATGCTGACCAAACCGGTCGCGGGCGCGCAGCAGGTGCTGTCCATCATCGGTCATGCTGTGCGTATCGCCGGCCCCATCGAATATCTCCATGAGTGCGCGGACACGCGGCAGGCCTGTACCATCCTGGTGGACGGCGAGGATGGCTTGATCGGGAGGAGGTTCACGACTTGACGGTGATGATGCGGCCATGGCCGGCCGTGACGGTGCTGCACGACCTCACCAAAGCGCTCGACGAACAAAAAGACGGCATCGGTCCTGACTATTGGATTCCAAAATAGGGCTTCGGCGGCGAGATATGGCGGTCAGAACTGGATAGCGTGAGGCGCCATGGACCGGAATTCACCTTCGCTGCGGTTCCGCGAAGAGGCTCTTGATCGCAATGACGGTTGATGGGCCAGGTAGCAACTCAGCATTTGCGCCGGCGATCCGCCGAGTCTCGGCGGAAGCGATCGAGGACTACCAACCACGAGACCGGAAAATTCGACAGCGACGCGAAGTCGATCCGCGAGCGTCCCTTTTTGCATCGGTCGGAGTGGATCGGAGTGGACGAGCCCGCGGCGCGGCTAGGCTGCTCAACGTTCGATACGGTCAGGCCTAAAATTTCTATTCTCTACAATGAGCGGTTTCGCGGAAATCGTAATTTCGGAGCTTCACGTACCTTTCTCGTGCCTGTCTGGTGGCGACATCGAAAAAGTAGATTCTGCAAATAATTCAAAAGACTGGTGGGCCCGGCAGGACTCGAACCTGCGACCAGACCGTTATGAGCGGTCAGCTCTAACCAACTGAGCTACAGGCCCTCCGCCCGGTGCATAGCAGGAAGCCGCGAGGGCGGAAACGGGCTGAGCGCGGGCTTGTGAATCCGGTCTCGCGGTCCGCCGCCTCAGTTTCGCCGTGCCGGCGCGCGAAAGTCGCGACGGATATTCCAAAAGGATCGCGCCATGAGATTTTTCCGGTTTGGCCGCTTTGTCGCCGCCATGAGCCTGAGCGCCATCGTGGTCGTCGCGGTATCGGGCGCCGCCGGCGCCGCGGACATATCGGCGGCGCGTACGATTGCCGTTTCGGGCATGGGCGCGGCGAGCGGCGCCCCGACCGAGGCCCGGATGTCGGCCGGCGTCGCGACCACAGCGCCGACCGCCAGCGCGGCACTGGCCCAGAATGCGCGGAAGATGACGGCGGTCTTCGATGCGCTCGGGCGCCTGGGCGTACCGCCGCGGGCGGTCCAAACGTCGAACTTCTCGGTCGAGCCGCAGTACGGCCCGGCCGGCGGGGCGCAGCGGATCACAGGTTACCAGGTCTCGAATCAGGTCGATGTGACGCTCGACGATGCGGACAAGCTCGGTCCGGCCCTCGATGCGCTGGTTGGCGCGGGCGCCAATCAGATCAATTCGGTCAGCTATGGGATCAAGGATCCGTCGGCGCTGCAAGCCACGGCGCGCGAAGCGGCCGTCGCCGATGCGGTGAAGCGGGCCCAGACCTATGCGCATGCGGCGGGCGTGACCCTGGGCAGCATCGTGTCGATCCAGGAAGGCGCGGCGGAGATGCCGGCTCCGATGTACCGGGTGATGGCATTCAGGGCCGGGGCAAGCGCTCCGCCGACGCCCACCGCGGCGGGCGAACTGAGCGTCACGGCGACCGTGTCGGTCGTGTTCGAACTGAAATAGGGCGCAATCGGCGCCACCCTCCAAAAAGGCGCGGATCTGCACGCCGATTTGCGGTGGTTGCCGGGCGTTGAACGCTTGCTAGGATGGGGGCCCTCCAACAGACAGCGAGCCTATGAGTTCAAACCCGTTCTTCGAGACTTGGACCGCGCCGTTCGGCGCACCGCCCTTCGATCGCATTGCGCCCGAGCATTTCCGCCCCGCCTATGACCGGGCACTGGCCGAGCATGCCAGCGAGATCGCCGCCATCGCCGGCGATCCGGCGGTGCCCGATTTCGCCAATACGATCATCGCGCTCGAAGACAGCGGCAGGCTGCTCCGCAAGGTCGAGGCGGTGTTCGGCAATCTTGCGGCGTCGCACACCAACGACGCGCTTCAGGCCATAGAGCGCGACATGGCGCCCGTGCTGGCGAAGCATTGGAACGACGTCTACTTGAATAAAGAGCTGTTTGCGCGGATCGATTCGCTGTACGGCAAGCGCGCCGCGCTCGGCCTCGATGCGGAGAGCCTGCGTGTGCTCGACCGCTATCACCTCGATTTCGTGCGGGCCGGCGCGAAGCTGGAGGGGGCGGCCAAGATGCGGCTGGCTGCCATCGTCGAAGAATTGGCGACGCTGGGAACGGCTTTTACGCAAAACGTCCTCGCCGACGAACAGGCTTATGTCCTGCCGCTGGCCGCGAGCGACTTGGCCGGCGTGCCGGACTTCGCGCGCGACGCGGCGGCCGAGACGGCACGGGAGCGTGGCCTCGATGCGCCTTATGCGGTGACGACATCGCGCTCGAGCGTGGAACCGATCCTGAGCTTCGCGGACAACCGAGAATTGCGGGAGAAGTTGTTCCGCGCCTGGGTATCGCGCGGGGACAATCCCAACCCGCACAACAACGGCAGGTTGATCGGCGAAATGGTGCGTCTGCGCGCCGAGCGCGCGAAGCTGCTCGGCTACCAGACCTTCGCGGACTACAAGCTGGCCGACACCATGGCCAAGACGCCGGCGAACGCGCGGGCGCTCCTCGAGCAAGTCTGGGCGCCGGCGCGGCGGCGGGCCCTGGAAGAGCGCGACGACTTGCAGGACCTGATCTCGCGCGAAGGCGGCAACTTCCCGCTCGCGGCCTGGGACTGGCGCTACTATGCGGAGAAGCTGCGCAAGGAGCGCTATGACCTCGATGAGGCCGAGATCATGCCCTATTTCCAGCTCGAGAAGATGATCGCGGCAGCCTTCCACACCGCGCACCGCCTGTTCGGCCTCGATTTCGAGGAGCGCAAGGACGTTCCCGTCTACCATCCCGATGTGCGGGTGTGGAACGTGACGCGCAACGGCGCGCATGTCGGCCTATTCTACGGCGATTATTTCGCGCGCAGCTCCAAGCGCGGCGGCGCCTGGATGAGTTCGTTCCGCGATCAGGAGAATCTCGGCGCGCCGGTCACGCCGCTGATCGTCAACACCTGCAATTTCCCCAAGGGCGAGCCCGCGCTGCTCTCCTTCGAAGAAGCCGAGACCCTGTTCCACGAATTCGGGCATGCCCTGCACGGCTTGTTGAGCCAAGTGCGGTTCCCGCGCCTCTCCGGAACCAATGTCGCGACCGATTTCGTCGAGCTGCCGTCGCAGATCTTCGAACATTGGCTGGACGTGCCCGAGACGCTCGAGCGCTTCGCCGTGCACGCCGAGACCGGACGACCGATCCCGAAGGCTCTCCTGGAGAAACTCAACGCGGCGCGAAATTTCAACCAGGGCTTTGCAACGGTGGAATTCCTCGCCTCGGCCTTTGTGGACATGGAATATCATGGGCTGGAGAATCCCGGGGCGCTGGATGCCGCGGCCTTCCAGAAGGCGGCGCTGGACAAGATCGGCATGCCGAAGGAAATCGCGATGCGGCATGCGAGCCCGCACTTCCTCCACATCTTCAGCGGCGACGGATATTCGGCGGGGTACTATTCCTATATGTGGTCGGAGGTGCTGGACGCCGACGGTTTCCGGGCCTTCACGGAGACGACGGATCCGTTCGATCCCGCGACGGCCAAGCGCTTGCACGACTATATCTATTCCGCCGGCGGCACGCGCGATTTCGCCGATGCCTACCGGCTTTTCCGCGGCCGCGATCCCGAGATCGACGCGCTGCTCGAAGGACGGGGACTGGCGGCATGAAAACGCTCGCATGGGCGGTGATCGCGAGCGCGTTGTACGCGACAGCCGCGTCCGCCGTTCCCGCGCCGAAGGTCGGGCTGGCAAGCATCGCGGAGCTTCCCGTCGTCATTCGCGAGCCTTACGACGTCAACGCCGACGCCGAAAAGGATGTGGCAGCGGCGTTTGCGCGGGCGCGGCATGGCGGCAAGCGGGTGCTGATCGATCTCGGCGGCAATTGGTGCGGCGACTGCGTCGTGCTCGCGAACATCATGCAGCTGCCCGAGGTCAAGCGGTTCGTCGCGGCGCATTACGAGGTCGTGAGCGTCGATATCGGGCGCGAGAACAAGAACCTGCAGATTCCGGCGCGCTTCGGCGCGAATCTTTCGGGCGGCGTTCCGGCGATCCTGATCGTCGAGCCCGACGGCAAGACGCTGGTCGATGCCGGCCATATATCCGCGCTTGAAGATGCACGCCACATGACGCCGCAGGACCTGGCCGACTGGCTCGCGCAATGGGCGAAGTGAGCCGGATCCATTTCAGCACACCTGCAGCACATGTCGCGCTGCTGGAGATCGACAATCCGCCGATGAACGCGCTGGGGCGCGGTCCGCGGGCGGAACTGCAGGCGCGGCTCGATGCGATCGATGCGGACGGGAATATTCGCGTCATCGTCCTGACGGGACGCGGCCGCGCCTTCTGCAGCGGCGACGACCTGAAGGAACAGGCCGCGGCGCAAAGGTCGCAGAGCAGCGCGCATTTCGGCGAATTCGGGCGGGTGCTGGAGCGGATCGAGGGCTTCCGCCTGCCGGTCATTGCCGCGGTGAACGGCCACTGCCTCGGCGGCGGACTGGAGCTGGCGAGCACCTGCGACATCCGCCTTGCATCGACGGCGGCGAACTTCGTCTGCTCGGGCGTCAATGTCGGCCTGATGGCATCGGTCTATCGCCTGCCGCGGCTGATCGGCGTCGCGCGCGCCAAGCATATGCTGCTGACGGGCCTGCCGCATGACGCCGCCGCGGCGCTGGCATTCGGACTGGTGACTGCGGTGCACGCACCGGATGCGTTGCTGGCCGAGGCCGTCAAGCTTGCCGAGCGCATTGCGAGCCGCGCCCCGCTTTCGGTCGAGGCGGTGAAGCGCACGGCATCGCTCGCCCCGAGCCTGTCGCCGCAGGAGGCGGCGGCGGTGAACGACAAGGAGCTTGCGGTGCTCAGCCGAAGCGCCGACCACAAGGAGGCGCTTGCGGCCTTCGCCGACAAGCGCGAGCCGAAATTCAGGCGCGAATAAGCCCGTCGCGCGGCTTGAGCGGCGAGGACGACGGGAAAACCATAGCCCATTGCGGCGCCCGCAATCCCAGGTGATCGCGCAGCACGCCGCTCGCGATGGCGCGGAAGTCGGTCGTCGGTTTCAGGTCGCGCCCCTGATACAGATCGGCCGGCCGGAGGCCGGGCCAGTCCGCCAACACGCGTCCGCCCTTCACCGCACCGCCCGCCACGAATACCGCGCCCGCCGTGCCGTGGTCGGTTCCCTGGGTGCCGTTCATCGCCACGGTGCGCCCGAACTCGCTGACGACGATGACGGCCGTGTTCCGCCATGCGGCGCCGAGTCCGGCTTTCAACGCGTCTAGCCCGCGGTCCAGCGCGAGCAGGTTCGTCGAAAGCGGGCTGTAGGGTCCGGCCTGGTTCACATGCGTATCCCATCCCGATATCTCGATCATCGCCACGCGCGCGCCGTCCGGCGCCGCAAGGAATTTCGCGGCGGCCGACATCAAGCCGGGAAAGGCTCCGCCGCCCGGTCCGCCGCCGCCCATGGCCATGCCGTTTGCGCCGCGCGCGGCGGTGAAGTTTCGTGCCAGGCCGGCGTCGGTCTCGCCATAGAGCGCCGCGAGCCGATCCGCCGTGTCGCCGTCCGGCGGCGGCAGCAGCGACGGCGCCCAGGACGTGACGGCCGCCGGACCGCGCAGCATCAGCGGCATATGCGCATCGAGGGCGATGCCCAGCGGCTTGCCCGATCCCGGCAACCGCGCCAGCACGCGATTGAGCCAGCCGGTGTCGAGGCCGTAAGGCTGCTCGGCACCGTTCTCCAGCAGGTTCTGGCCGTCGAAATGCGAACGGTCGCGGTAGGGCGTCGCCACCGCGTGAACGACCAGCAGCTCGCCGGAATCATAGAGGCGCTTCATGGCGCCAAGATTGGGATGCAGGCCGAACGTCGAATCGAGCTTAAGGGTGTCGCCCCGGGCCAGGCCGTTGCGCGCACGCGCGAAATCGGGATCGCCCGTGGCCGGTACAGCGGACAGGCCGTCCATCGCGCCGCGCAGCAGGACGACGACGAAGCGCTTGTCCGTTTCGGGCGCGGCGAAGGCGGCACGCGGCAAGCCGGCCACCGCGAGGCCGGCGCCGAGAAGGCCCAAACCCTGCCGGCGCGTGACCATGCTCATCTCCTCTGGAATTCGGCGCTGGCGAGCAGCAAGGTCAGGCCCTGGGCGGGGCTTTGGGCGCGGGCGGTCGCCTGTTCCGTCGCGGGCGAAAACTGGGGTCCGAACAAATCCTTCCCCAATGCGATGGGATTCATCGTCGTCGAGGCGACGCGCTGCGCCGTCTGGCCGGCCCATTCGAAGCGCTTCCAGATGGCGTCCGCGCCCAGCCACTCGGCCTCGACATCGGGCCAGCCGTCCGGACCCGGCGGCCGATAGGGCGTCTGCCCCATGCTGCCGAAGGCGCGGAGCAGCGACGTGGCGTCGGCCTGAAACGCCGGCAAGGCCCGCGCCGCGGAGATCATGTACTCTTCGGGCGTCTTGAATTTTCGCGGTACCGGGTCGAAGCCCTCCGGACTCTGCACCAGGGCGGCACAAACCTCTTTCAGATCGCCATCGCTCTTTACGAAAGCCTCCGCCAGCCGCGCCACGGCGGCGGGCGGCGGATCGTCGGCGATGAAATGGCGCGCGAGCTTGGTCGCGATGAAATGCGCTGTCGCGGGGCGCCTCGCAAGGTCGTTCAGCACCGCCTCGCCCTGGTCGACGCCGCTTTGGCCATAAACCTTTCCCATGATCGTCTGCGGTCCCGGTTCATGCCCCTCGTCGTCGAACTCGAAGAGGCCCCGGGCGTTGAGCCGGCCCTGCAGCACCAGCTTGTAGAGCGGCACGCGGGGCGGCGCGGCAATGGTCCAGCCGGTGAGAACGCGCGCGAAGCTGGTGACGTCGGCCTGGTCGTAGCCGCTGCGCACGCCGAGCGTCTGCAGCTCCAGGATCTCGCGCGCGAAATTCTCGTTGAGCCCGGCCTTCTGCGGCACGGCAAAGGCCTGCGGCGTCCTGGGCGCGCGCAGCGACGGATCCCGTCCCACCTTCGAGTTCGGACCGACCGAGCGGTAATTGTCGAGATAGAACAGCATCGCCGGATGCCGGGATGAGGCCAGCAGCATGTCGGCGAAACGGCCCGTCACATGGGGACGGATCGCATCGCGCTCGAAGGATGGCGGCATCGTGATGGCGCCGGCCTTGGCGCCGGAGACGACGAAATGATTGCTCCAGAAATGCACCAGGCGCTCGAAGAACGGCCGGTCGGTCGCGACGGCGGCGTCGAAGCGGGCCTTCACCGCCGTGGCGTAACGCGGCAGGAAGGCCTTCACGTATTCGCGCTCGATGCTGAAGCCGTTGTCGCGGGACATGCCGCCGGCCGCCGGCGCAACGCCCCCCGGCGGCGTCTGCGCATACGGATCCATGCCCTGTGCCTTCGCTTCGGTCGCGATCTGGCGGAGCCATTTGAAGAAGGCGCTCATGTCGTCGACGGTGGACGGCAAGGCGCGCAGAGGTACCGGAAGTTCCGTCTCGGGCGCGAGCTGAGCCATCAGCCAGCCTTTGGGATCGGAGGAGATGGCGGCCACCTCCGCTGGCCGGGCGCCCAAACCGAAGCGATTGGCGGCGATCACTCCTGCAATCGACATGAACCGGACCTTCCCTATGCCGGTTGAACGCGGCCCGGCGGCGCCTCCGGCGCACCCGGCTCCCGGTTTGGGCCCGATATGTTAATTAAGGTGATCGCGGGCGGGCTGGGGCAACGCGGCACAAACCGGCTTGAATCCGGCGCCCGGCTAGGCCATAACCGCCGCCCAACTTGGATCGCGGGCGTAGCTCAGGGGTAGAGCATAACCTTGCCAAGGTTAGGGTCGACGGTTCGAATCCGTTCGCCCGCTCCAGGTTTTTTTAAGAAAAATCAATATCTTATTTCGAAAGTTCGCTGGGCAACCGGCGAAGCCTTTTGCCCCAAGGTAAGCACTGGGTAAGCGGCCGGAGCAATTTCATCTCAGGGATGGCTTAGCGGATTGTGGCGGGCCGCTCGGATACTAGCACCGAAGGGCCTGCCATCGGCCTCAAGCCGTCACTTGGACCGTGCGCGTCTGGGTGTTTGTTTCAGCAATTCCACCGCCTCTACCCCAAAGACATCAGCCAGCTTGCCAATTATCTCAAGCCCGGCATAGGTCGCGCCAGTTTCCAGCTTTGAAACGTAGGTCCGGTTGATCGCGGCTGCGTCGGCAAGTGCTTCTTGCGACAGCCCGTTTGCGTGCCGCAGACGGCGGAGGTTCGCTGCGAATACGCCCCGGAGGTCCATCCGGGAACGGAGAAACAATGTTGCTTTTACGGCAACCGCTTTAAAGCAACAAAGTGTTTACCCGCATGGCGTTAAATCGCCGCCAGTGGCGACCATGGCTGCTCGGAGGCCTTCATGCGCATTTCTCATCTGATGGCTGCGCTACTCCTTGCGGGCTGCGCCCCAAGGTACACGTGGGACAACCCTAGCCTTGCGCCAGGCCTCGCAGATCGCCAGCGCGCCATCGACTCGGCAGAATGCACAGCAACCGCGATGCGTGCGATTCCGCTGCCTGACCTGCCAGCGATCTCCACGACCGCGCCGAGCGGATACACGGTGAGCGGAACCACCACTTCGTATGGCCCGAGCGGTCAGGTGCAAAATGGCTATTACAGCGGCACAGTTAGTGGAGGCGGTGATGCGGCCCAAGCCGGCGCCAACGCTTACCTCCTGATGCAGGCAGGTTTTGCTCGCTCTGCTGCGGTTCGTGCGCAGGCCAATTATGCCGCTGCCTGCATGATGCGGCGCGGCTGGGTGAAGGAGAAACCCGGCGAGCAGCCCAGCGTGGCATCAACAGCCATGCCACAAGTGCCGGAGACTTTGGTGCCCGCGCAGCAGAGCAGCCCACCGTCGAACGATACATTGCAGCCGGTCGTTTCTGTCGAGCAGCCGTTTCAGAGCTTCGATGATTGGCGGTCTGGCAAGAGACATTGACCCCGGTGATCGCTTGTCGGTGCGCAAAGTTCGATTCCGCCACTATCGCGAGTATCGATCTTGCGGCGCCACATGGTTCTTTTTATCGAAGGTGTATCCCCGGTGGGGTGGGGGGTCCCTTTTCAGGGTCAGGGTGTCGCGGAGACGCGATTGAGAGGGCGAGGCGATGGCACTGATACTTGCTACGCTTGGCAGCGGCCGGCCGCTAGCTAGGAAGGCAATCGGGACTGTAGTCGCCGCGCTTGCTTTGTGTGGAGCGACTGCGGGGTGGCCACAAGAGGCCTCACAGCGGTCCCATGTGCAAGAGCGCGTTGCAGCCCAGCGCTGTGAGGAGCAGGTAGCCATCTTGGACAAATACGACCCAAAAAAGAACGAAGTGGATGGGGTTCGCTTGCAAGAACGCGAGTTCTGGGGGCAATTCCAAAAGCAGCTAGATGGAACCTACGCAACGTGTTTGCGAGCGTGTGGGCTGGCGCGTGAAGCGTATGTGAATGGGGACAGGGCAGCCATATACGCGTGGCGGCGCGAGTGCGGCATGGGCACCGCGCGAAATTCCACGGGCTAGATGACAGGCTCCACATTTCTGCGTGGACCACTCGTGTCGCCAGCGAGCGAGAGGGTCCCAAAAGTTGGCATTCCAAAGCTACCCCCTGAGAGACTGTCAGGCGCGCTATTTGCATGCTCGCTTCGCTATTCTTCACCGTCGGCCGTCGCCGTGACTTCCATTCCGACCACTTCGATGTCGGTGGCTCGCTCCTGGGCATCCAGCCTCGCGAGTAGTTCTTCAATCCCGACATGTGCCGTCATAGTCATGGACCGGGTTGGGGTGGGGCCTAGCGACGAGCGATTCAAAATTTCTTGTGCGGCGGAGATGCGAGCGTTCGACGGTGCGTGATGGTCAGCACAGATTTCCAAAAGGGTGCTGAACGCCGCCAGCGCGGCCAAATCGAAACGAGCCTTGATTTCCCCAACGATGGCCTTGGAGATGCGTGGCGATCCCATGAGGAACGCGGCGGCATCTGCCGCGCTTTCCAAGGTCTCGGCATACCCGGCTCGCAAAGCAGCTTCGGCGGCATACTGCGGGCCGCCCATCTCGAAGATGGCCGCCACGAACGCACGTTCGCGGGGCTCGGAAAGGTTAGCGATTGTGAGCACTTTGCGCATGTCTGCCTCTACTGATTGACAACACGGCGTGTGCCAGGCGAGCCCAAAGCGAGCCGAAGGCACGTGGGGGTGTGGGGGACACCCCCCACCGTGTTTTCGACTGCGTTTCGACCAAGTTTCGACGTTGCTTTCGACATAACTTTCGACACGTTTTCGACGTGCTTTTCGACATTGGCTCTTGCTGTTGCGATGGTCCCGTTGGCGCACCTACCCGTCGCTCTGAGCAACGGAGTTCTTGGCTGCAACGGCAAGCGCTATCGCTTCATTTTCATCGGGCGGATAGAACCCAGCTGTCCGCCTGTTTCCGCCCTCCACGAAGCGCAATTCACCCGCGTCAACGGCCAACTCCAATTCCCGGCGCACGTCTTGTTTCGACGGACGCCGGCCTAAGACCTTGATCGCCTGCTTCATGACACCTTCGTTGATGTGCTGCTTGTTGCAAGCCATGTGCTTACGCGCGGCGTCCTTCGCGCCCTCAATGCATGCCCGGTGGAACGCGGCGCCTAGACCGTCGGCCGGCTGCGGCGGGGGCAAATCCATGATTGTGCTACCGCAAAACCAAAGTCGCTTTTCTGCTTGCGCCCCATAATTGCTCTTGGCGACCGAGAGGCGGCGCGGCGGAGAACCATCTATAGGGTCGCCAGCCTCGCGCCCGGTAATTTCCAGTGTGAGGCGTTGCCGCACAGCGTTGTTGAAGGCGGTCGAGCCGCTGTAATGCGAGCCGTCCTGCATCGACGCTTTCGACGGATGGGCGAGAACTAGGACGGTCGCCCGGTAATCACGACAAAGACCGCCGAGCACCTGCTTTAGCGCCGCGTTGACCGGGAGCCGCAGGCTTTCATTCATCGCAAATAGGTCCGCCAGGCTATCGAGTATCACGAAGGCCGGCGCGCCGCATGACGCCAGCTCAGCACGCAAAGCGTGGAGGCGAGGTAACTCGGTCACGCTGCCATTGTCGTCAACTCGTGCGAGCAGTACTTCTCCCGCTGGCTGGCACCATAGCTTCATGGGCAATATGGGAAGCGTGTTCACATGACCTTCGCTCAGGATTGCCTTCGCCCGCATTTGCACCTGCGCAGGGCCATCTTCGGCAAAGAGAGCGAGCACCGGCGTCTGCATGGTCGCCTTGCCAAAAAGGAGCTTGCCCGCGGCGGCTGCCAGCGCGACATGAAGCGCGAGCAGTGATTTGCCTGAGCCTCCATCTCCGAACAGCAAGTTTACTTCACCTTTGAGCACGAACTGATCCCATACCCACTCCGTGGGCGGATACGGCGTATCCAGCAATTGCGCGAGCGTCACCGGCGCCTCGAAAGTGTCGAGGCCCTTCACCGGACGCGTTTCGGGTGAACTGAGAAGCGCAACGAAGGACCTTGCGCCGTGGGCAGCGAGGAAGTCATCCAATCCCTGCTTCCGGCCCTCTGCCGTATGTGGAATTGCTACCTCGTAGATCCTGGCACCTTCGGCAAGCAAGAGCATCGCGAGTCTGTCTGTTGCCGCGCGCGCTTCTGGCTTATGGGTTACATCCGAATCGAACGCAAAGAAAATTCGTCGGCCCTTCAGCACAACGGCGGCGAGGTCAGGATGGAGTCTCCCCTCCAGTTGTCCGCAATCCACGCCCGTGATGGACACAACGGGGATCGGCATGTCGTGATCGCATATCGCGCCAGCAAGCGAGCGTGTTTCACCTTCTGTCAGAACCAAATCGACGCCGGGATCAGCGAGAACGGCCGCCCAATCCACCGCGGGGTGCGGGGCGAAGTAGACGCGCACGCCACTGTTGCGTGGTTGCAGGAATTTTGGCGCCCCTGGCGATTGGGGTCCCAAGGGTCGAACTCGCTGGAACGCGCAAGCGCACCCTCGTTCATCGGTGAACATCATCGGTTCGCCGGTATTCGGATCGAAGAACCGAAAAACGAGAGCAGGACCGCGCGGAAAGATCGGATCGATCGCGCGAGCGCTCGGCACAATATCACCACCGGCAATCTCAAATTGCTTAAGCGTGATCCCGCGTGCAATGAGATATTCACGCGCCACCCGCCTGTAAGGAGGTTCATTGGCTTGGCGCGCGGATGCCGGCGCGCGGGCCACGGCTTGGGTCAGTGCAACCATGACACGTCATTCCAGTGATCGCCGGCGCGCATGGAGTGCTCCAACGCTGCCGACAACGAAATTGAGTTCTCTGTTGGTAAGCTCGCGACGCTCCGAATCAAGCAGCCAGCGGCGCGCAAACGGCCGCCCCGCCTTTTTGAAGGCAAGAACGTCAATTCTTCTCCAGCCGACACATCTTCCGGTCGCTATCGAAACGATTTCTCCGGCGCGCGGTCCATCCACTACGACCGCGAACTGCCCATTGATGAGCCGCATGAGCTGCGCATGCCTTTCGGTTTTGTCCTTGAGCACCGCCGCTTGGTAATCAGGTCCGCCGGTCAACCAAAGCACCCGCTGGAGCTGTTCCAATTGCTTGAGCTTGGATTTACTCACAGCGTGCTCCCGACTTTGAAAGTGCGCGGAAGCCATCTCCCTGTGCGGCGCTCGGCGCCGTCTGGCCTATGTCAGACATCGGCGTATTCTGCCGTGCTGGCGTGTTTATGGGCGTCGAGCCAGGTATCCAGGTCGCTCGGGTGATACCGGACCTTCCGACCAAGTTTGAGAAATCGAGGGCCACCGCCAAAGCAGCGAAGTTTTGCGAGGTGTTGGGGACGAAGGCCAACATAGTCGCCCGCCGCGGTCGGATCGAGAAGCTGCACAGCATGCAGCTTTGATTTAGGAAATTCAGGCATTGGAACACTCCCCAGAGCAGCGCGCAGATTGCCGCGTGCTCCACGTTGAACGACTGGGTTTGGAGCGTTCTTCCGAGAACTTCGGTAGCGTCCACGTTCCTTTGGGACGAAGGGTGTTCTTGCCTAAGCGCGCTACACCGGAAGCGGACGGCACCTTCTAGCACCGTAGTACATCGAAGTACCGCGCCAATGTAAGAGCGAAATTTGTCGCCATGTCAAGGTCGTTGGAGTTCGGTGGCACGATCCGGTAGCAGCGAGCGGTATCTGGGCGCCGCTATCCGAAACGGAGCACGGTCCCCACTTCATCGGTGCCATCGAGCGCGTTGGCGAGCGACACCGCGATACGGTCGGCGGCGGCGATTAGCGCGGGATCAGGTGCAGTCGCATAGCGGCCCGTGATTCCCCGCTTCGCATGACCGAGCAGTGCGCCGATAATTAGGTCGGAATAGCCCAATTCGGTCGCCGCGCTGGCGAACCAATGGCGTAACCCGTGAAGAGTCACGCCTTCCAGCTTGGCGCGCTCAGCGGTGCGCTTCCATATATGAGGTAGACCGACTAGGTGCCCGGCCTTGGATGCCGTGGCAAAAACAAAGTCATCGGACTTCGCGCCGTCGGGCTTCACACTAGCCAAGTGAGCAAGCGCGCTACGGCCTAACGCCCGAACCTGCTTTCCACTTTTGGTGTCATCGAACCGCGTGCAACGCGCGCCTACGTCAATCATACCCCACTTAAGTGTCAGCGCCTCCATGCGGCGAAAGCCAGTGAGCAAGAGCAAGCGGATCGCAGCAAGACCTTTGACGTTCTCATCTTCGTTGGCCGCCGCGCGCATGGCATTGCCCAAGGCTTTGACCTTTTCGAACGAAAATGGAGGTGCTGCCGCTTGGTCCTTGGGTCGCTTGATTCCCCGCACGGGATTCTTCGCAAGAGCGCCATCGCGAACAGCGCGCTCCAGGATCGTGCCCAGCATGCCTAACGTCCGCGAGGCCACGCCGGGACCGCCCTTGGCCACGCCACCTTTGGGACGCTTTGTCTTGTTAATGTCGGCAGACTTTGGACGCGGCGCGACGCTCTTTCCAGCCATCACGTCGCGCAGGAATTTTTCCATGTCCGCATGCGTGAGACTGGCGACGGCACGGCTGCCCAAAAGCGGCTTTACGTGGCGTTCGACCCGGCTTGCATCCATCAGCAACGTGCTGGCTTTAATGCGCCCCTTGCCGGCCGCTAGATATTCGTCGCAGAGCTGGGCAACAGTCACGGCCGTTCTCGCCGCTCCCCGCTCATGCGCGGGATCGGCCCCGTCAGAAATCGCAACAAACAGTCTGGTGGCCTTCTTGCGGGCCTCCTTGGGCGTGAACTTCGAGAAGGCGCCGATGGTGTAACGGCGACTTCGGCCATGCTTGTTGCGGTACTGGATCAGCCACGACCTTGCACCCGACGGCTTTACCCGGACGCCAAAGCCCGCCAGTTCCTCATCAAAGACCACCTGATCAGTCTGGGACGGCTTTATGTCGTTCACGGCACGTTTTGTTAGCTTGACCATCCGCCCTCCAAGGTAAGCATAGGGTAAGCAATTTGCGGGAACTCAGCGGCACCCTGCAGAAACCTACGGTATGCCAACATCGAGTTAACTTACTGAATTTAGTACAGTTTGTAGTATCGCGGAATTTAGGGGTATTGGCAAGAATAAAGATATTCCAACCTTGCCAAGGTTAGGGTCGGGCGTTCGATTCGCCTCGCCCGCTCCAGGTTTTTCTGCAAATTCAGGTGGTTGTGATGAGGGCCGCGAGGGCGGCCCTTCATTTTGCCTTCGGTCGGCAGGTCATGTGGAAGCGGCGCCCGCTCCAGCTAGAAGCGCTCCCCCACCATCTCTTCGCTCTTGGCCCACAAGGCCTTGGCGTGTTCGGCATCGAGCGCATAGCCGCGCACGCCACCGCGTGCCTGCGGGTTCTCCTGCAACTGCGCGACATGGCAGTCCTCGCAATATTTGCCGCCGACCTCGTCGGCCGGCGCGACGAAGCCGCTCCACACCGTCGTGGCGGCGCCTTGCGGGATCGTCTTCCATTCGAACGCGGGCGCGCCCGCCGATTTGTTGCCGTCGTCGATGCTCTTGATCATGCTCTGGACGAGTTCCGGCGTCATGTGGCGCCCAAGCTCGGTCTGGATGCCGCCGGGATGCACGGCGGTCGCGCGGATGCCTTCGGCCTTGTGCCGCCGGTCGAACTCCACCGCGAACAGGATGTTCGCCGTCTTGGAGCGGCCATAGGCGCCGAACTCGGTGTAGGGCGTGTGCTCGAAACCGGGATCGTCCAGATCGACATCGGAGAAGCGATGTCCCGCCGACGACAGGTTGACCAGCCGCGAGCCGCCGTGAAGCAGCGAGACGATCCGGTTCACCAGCACGAAATGGCCCAGATGATTGGTGCCGAACTGCGTCTCGAAGCCATCCGCCGTCTTGCCCTTCGGACATGCCATGACGCCCGCGTTGCAGATCACGACGTCGAACGGCTTGCCCGCTTTGACCAGCGCATCGGCACAGGCGCGCACGCTCCGGAGCGATGCCAGGTCGAGCTCGACCAGCGCGAGACTGCCGCCCTGCGCCGCGTCCTTGCGCACGATCTCCGTCGCCCGCTGCGCCTTTTCGAGATCGCGGGCCGCGCCCACCACGGTCGCGCCGTGCGCCGCCAGAACCCGGGCGGTCTCCACGCCCAGGCCCGCCGACGCGCCCGTCACCAGCACACGCCTGCCGCGGAGGTCGATTCCCTCGAGAACCTCATCGGTCGTGGATTTCGCGCCGAATGTCCTGGTCATGTCTGTCTCCCGGATGTGGCTCACGGCGCCAGCCTGGTCTTGTTCGTAATATAGGACACTGCGCGACGCTTTGCAGACCTGGGACGCCATCGAACCGTTTAGGGGCTTATGGCGGCTTCGCCACCATTCTTCCAGGAAGTTTGCCGAAACGGTCGTCAACTTTCTGCGACGGTTCCTTGACAATACTGCCTGAGCAGTTATTGGTCGAGCAACAATCGATGAGGGATGCATGGCCAAGCCCTATTACCGGGCCGAGACGTTCGAGGGACGCAAGTCGCTCGGCTATCTCATTCGCCGCCTGCACAATCTGACCATGCCGCGGGCCGAGGCCCTTTTCGCCGATGCGGAGTTCACCTTTTCGCACTGGGTCACGCTGATGGCGCTGCGCGACGGCATCGCCACGACGTGCGCGGGGATTGCGCGGCATCTCGATCACGACACCGGCGCCACGACCCGGCTGGTGGACCAGCTGGAAAAGCGCGGCTTGCTGACACGCACCCGGAACACGGACGACCGCAGGGTCGTCGACCTGAAACTGACGGCGGAAGGCGTGGCCATCGCCGCCGAGTTGATGCCGCGCATCACCGATTTCTGGAACGACGTGCTGGACGATTTCAGCCATGCCGAAGCGACATCGCTGATCGCGCTGATGACCAAGCTGATGGATGCCCTCGAGGCGACGCCGGTCGCCGGACCCAAGAAGCGGGAGGCCGCACAATGACGCGCATGATCGCCCTGGTGCTCGCCGGCGCGTTGCTGGCCGGCTGTGTCGATACGCCGTCGACGACGCCGAGCCAGATCGCGCTGAAGCCGGCAACGCTGGGCCTGGGCGCCGCGCCTGCCCCGCTCGTGTCGGATACATGGTGGACGGCGTTCGGCGATCCGCAGTTGGACGCGCTGGTCGACGCGGCGCTCAAGGGCAGCCCGACGCTGGCGGCGGCGCTGGCGCGCGTGCGCGCCGCGCAGTCGCAACTGTCCGCCAGCCGTGCGGCGACCTATCCGCAGGTCTCGGCCGACGGAAACGTGGTGCGCGAGCACCTCAGCAAGACCTACATCATTCCACCGCCCTATGGCGGATCGACGCAATGGGTCGGCACGCTGCAGGCCAACCTGAACTGGTCGCTCGACTTTTTCGGCAAGCAGCAGGCGGAGATCGATCGCGCCCGCGCCACGGCCCATGCCGCGGCGCTGGATGCCACCGCGGCGCGGCTCGTGCTCGCCGGCAGCGTGACCCAGGCCTATATCGCGCTCGATCGCGCCTATCTCCTGCTCGACGTCGCACAAGAGGCGGTGACGCGCCAGGAGGGCGTGCTGTCGCTGACGGCCGGACGCGTGAAGGCCGGTCTCGACGCCAGCGCGGCCGAGGAGCAGACCCGTTCGCTGCTGGCTTCGGCGCGCGAGGAGCTGATCCTGGCAAAGGCCAACCGCGAACTCGCGGTGCATCAGATCGCGGCCCTGATCGGCCGCGGCGCCGATGCCTATGACGTCGCGCGGCCGCATCTGAACGCGGCGGCGCTGGCGCTGCCGGCGACGCTGCCGGCCGATCTTCTGGCGCGGCGTCCCGACATCGCCGCCGCCCAGGCGCGGATCGAGGCGGCGTTCCAGGGCCGCGAGGTCGCGCGCAAGGCCTATTACCCCGACATCAACCTGATCGCGCTGGCCGGCTCGGCGGCGCTGGGTCTGGGACCGCTGTTCTCCGGCTCGTCGGTGCAGTACGGCGCGGGCGCCGCGATCCATCTGCCGATCTTCGACGCCGGAACCCTGGACGCCAATTACGCCGGCGCCACGGCGCAGCTCGACGAAGCAGTCGCCGATTACAACCAGTCGGTCGTGACGTCGATCCGGCAGACCGCCGATGCGTTGACCGACCTGCGCACCCTGCAGGAGCAGGCGGGCGAGCAGCGCATCGCGCTGGCCTCGGCCCAATCGGCCTTCGACCTCGCGGCCCGGCGCTATCGCAGCGGGCTCAGCCCGCAACTCAACGTGCTGGACGCCGAAGATCTGCTGATCCGCTCCCGTCGCCAATCGGCAGCGCTGGTCGCCGACACCGCGTCGGCGCGCGTGACGCTGCTGATGGCGGTCGGCGGCGGCTACGTGCCGGAGAGCCATACCGCGGACGCAATTTCCAACCTTCAGGACAATGCCCATGAGTGACGCAACGCCCGTCGGCCGGCATCGCACCGACTCCCGCCGCAACCTGCTCACCATCCTCGCCGTCGTCGTGGTCGTGGGACTGCTCGGCTATGGCCTCTACTGGTTTTTCTATGCGAGCCATTTCGAGGGCACGGACGACGCCTATGTCGGCGGCGACGTCGTCGCGATCACCAGCCGCGAGAACGGCACGATCCTGAATCTCTATGCGGACAACACCCAGACGGTGCGGCGCGGACAGCTGCTGATCGATCTGGACCCGGACAAGGCGAAGGTCGCGCTGGACGCGGCCGCCGCCAATCTGGCGCGAACGGTGCGGATGGTGCGCAGCGAATTCCTCAAAGTGAACCAGGGACGTGCCCAGCTCGAAGCGGCGCGCATCGGCCTTGTCCAGGCGCAGGGCGACTATGGCCGCCGCGCCTCGGCCGGCAATGCCGTGTCGCATGAGGAGCTCAGCCATGCCCGCGACCTGGTGACATCCGCGAATGCCAATCTCGCGGTCGCGCAAAGCGGCCTGGCGCAGGCCGAAGCCTCGGTCAACGGAACCGATGTGCAGAACAATCCCGACGTGCTGGCCGCCATCGCCCAGCTGCGCCAGGCCGCGATCATCTACGGCCATATGAAGCTCTATTCCCCGGTCGACGGCGTGATCGCGCAACGCACCGCGCAGATCGGCCAGCAGATCGCGCCGGGCACGCCGCTGATGGCGGTGGTGCCGCTGGACAGCGTGTGGATCGACGCGAACTTCAAGGAAGGCCAGCTCAGGGACATGCGGCTCGGCCAGCCGGTCGAGGTCACCGCCGACCTCTATGGCGGCGGCGTGACCTATCACGGCAAGGTCGTCGGCCTCGGCGCCGGCAGCGGCAGCGCCTTCGCCTTGCTGCCGCCGCAGAACGCCTCCGGCAACTGGATCAAGATCGTGCAGCGCGTGCCGGTCCGCATCGCGCTCGACCCGAAGGAATTGCGGGAGCATCCGCTGCGCGTCGGCCTTTCGGTCGATGTGAGCGTCGACATTTCGGACACCTCCGGCCCGGCGGTCGGGTCGTCGCGCGCGCTGCGCTCGATGCAGGGCGATCCCGGCGACGAGGGCGGCCCCAAAGCCGACGCGCTCATCAAGCGCATCCTGCAGCAGAACGGCGGCTGAGCCATGAGCGCGCCCGGCGCCGCATTGCCAAGGCCTCTCGCCGGCATGGCGCTCGCCGTCACAGCGGTGGCGCTGGCGCTGGGCACCTTCATGCAGGTGCTGGACACGACGATCGCGAACGTCTCGCTGCCGACGATCGCGGGCAATCTGGGCGCATCGACCGACCAGGGCACCTGGGTGATCACCTCCTTCGCCGTGTCGAACGGCATCGCGGTGCCGCTGACCGGCTGGCTGATGGGCCGCTTCGGCGTGGTGCGGACGTTCGTGGTGGCGGTGCTCGCCTTCACGATCGCGTCCTTCCTCTGCGGCATCGCCTGGAGCCTGAATGCGCTGATCTTCTTCCGCATCCTGCAGGGCGCGGTGTCGGGTCCGATGATCCCCGGCTCGCAGGCGCTGCTGATCTCGATCTTCCCGTCGGACAAGCGCGCGACCGCGCTGGGCATCTGGTCGATCACGACGCTCGTCGCGCCGATCCTCGGCCCGATCCTGGGCGGCTACATCTCCGACAATATCCATTGGAGCTGGATCTTCCTGATCAACGTACCGATCGGCCTGCTCTGCGCCTTCCTGTGCTGGACGAATCTCAAATCGCGCGAGACGCCGACGCGCAAGCTGCCGATCGACAAGGTCGGACTGGCGCTGCTCGCGATCTGGGTCGGCTCCATGCAGATCATGCTCGACACCGGCAAGGACGCAGACTGGTTCTCGTCGCCGATGATCGTGATCGAAGCCGTCGTCGCGGTCGTCGGCTTCTTCGCCTGGGTGATCTGGGAAACGACCGACGAGCACCCCGTGGTCGACTTGTCCCTGTTCAAGCACCGCAACTTCGCGCTGGGCACGGTGGCGTTCTGCCTCGGCTATGCGGTGTTCTTCGCCAATGTCCTTCTCCTGCCGCTGTGGCTGCAGACCAATGTCGGCTATACCGCGACCTGGGCGGGCCTGGTTGCGGCCCCCAGCGGCGTGGTCGCCGTCCTCCTGACGCCCATCGCGGCGCGCTTCATGGCGCGGATCGATGCGCGGATCATGGCGACGATCTCCTTCGTCGCCTTCGCCGTCTCCTATTTCATGCGCGCCGGCTACACCCAGGATGCCGGGTTCTGGGACTTCGTCTGGCCGCTGATGGTGCAGGGCATCGCGATGAGCACCTTCTTCGTATCCATGCTCACGATCTCGCTCGACGGCATCCGGCCCGAGCGGATTCCGTCGGCCTCCGGCATCTCCAACTTCACCCGCATCACGGCGGGCGGCTTCGCGGCCTCGATCACGACCACGATGTGGGACCGGCGCGAGGCGCTGCACCAGAGCCGGCTCTCCGATCATTCCTCGGCCTACGAACCGGCGATGCAGCAGGCGATGGCGCATCTGCACGGTTTCGGCTTCACCGACCTGCAGTCCTACACCCTGCTGGCGCGGACGGTGGCGCAGCAGGCCTATCTGCTGGCGGCCGACGATCTGTTCTGGCTCTCGGGCTGGCTCAGCATCGCGATGATCGCCGTGGTGTGGCTGGCGCGGCGGTCGATGAGTTCGGGCGGCGCGCCGGTCGCGGCCGACTAAACGTTCGGCGCCGCAAACACCAGGCGAAGCCGCGGCCAGGCGAGATTGACGGCAAGGCCGCCCAGCACCAGCGCGGCCGCGCCGAGCTTCCAGGACGGCAATGGCTCGCCCATCACCAGGGCCGACGTCCCCATGCCGAACACCGGCACGAGAAGGGCGAAGGGCGTGACGGTGGCGGCCGGATAGCGCGACAGCAGATAGGCCCAACTGCCATAGCCGAACAGCGTGTTGCCGATGGACTGGTAGAGCACCGCAGCCCAGGTCGCCGCGCCGGCGGAGCGAAGCCCCGTCTCGATCGCCGGCCAGCCTTCGAACAGGAGCGACAGGGCGAGGAGCGGCGGCACCGCGAACAGGCTCGACCACACCACATAGGCGAGCATGCTCACCTGCGGGCTGGCGCGGGCAATCAGGTTTCCGGCCGCCCAGCATAGCGCGGCGACAAGCGTCAGACCGAGGCCGAGCGGCGTGGCATCGGAGCCGCCATGCGCGACAATGATGCCCAGGCCCGCCGCGGCGAGCGCCAGCGCCGCGATCTGGAACGGCCGGATGCGCTCCTTCGCGAAAGCCATGGCGAGGCCGATGGTGAAGAAGACCTGCACCTGGACCACCAGCGAGGCGAGACCGGGCGAGATGCTGTGCTCCATCGCGATATACAGCAGCCCGAACTGCCCGGCGCCGATCAGAACGCCATAGGCCGCCAGATGCGCCAGGGGAACGGCCGGACGCTTCAGGAAGAACGCCGCAGGCAGGAAGGCGAGGATGAAACGCAGCGTCGCGAAGAGCAGCGGCGGCATGTGCCCCAGCGCGATCTTGATCACCGCGAAATTCGTTCCCCACACCGCGACGATGGCAAAGGCCAGGAGCAGATGCGGCAGGGGTAGCGGGGAAGATTTTTCGGTCATCGACACAGGCTAGGAGAGATGCGCCCTCCGGTGGAAGACCCTGGAACACATGCCGCCTGCGCTCATGGCGCGGGCGTCGCCGAACGGTCCTCGAGCCGGGAGATGATCATGATCTTCTGCCAGATCTTGCGGCCGAGATCGGAGGTCAGCGCCTCGACCTCGTTCACCGCCCCGATCACCGCCGGATCCTGAATCCGTCCGGCATAGAGCGCGGCGAGCTTGGCGATCAGCGCCAGCATCTCGGCGCAGTAGTCGAGATAGCGCGAGAGCTCGAACTCGCTCATCCGCCGCGCGGGGGAGGATGGGGTGGCGGGGCCGGAGGCCAGGACGATCGTCGGATCCTTGGTCAGCTGATGCATGTCGACGACATGGGCGAAGGAGCGCAGCTCGAACAGGCGGCGCAGCACGGCACGACGCTTCCAGCGCTGCTCCAGCGTCAGGACGAACCAGATCGCCGCAAAGGCCAGCAACAGGAGATTGACGGCGGCATCGAGCCCCTGGCTGATCCCGACCGCGTCGGAACGGCGGATGACGTCGGCCCAGTCGACCAGGCGGGCGACATAGATCTGGGCGGCCAGGCCGGCCAGGATCGCGATCGCCGCCAGCGCGCGCAGGGCGACATGCGGACGGCTGAGGGTGGCCACCCGCGACGCCGTCTCGCGCGCCGTGGCGGTGAGGTCGGCGGCGACCAGGGCGAGGCCGGAGCCGGGAAAGCGCTCGGCGATGCGGGCGTGCAGCTTGGCGACGGTCGCGACGATCTTGCCGGCATCGAGGACGTGGACGTTCATGGGCAGCCCATGGCGGAGCGCCGGACCGTATCGTGCCGGGCAGGCCCGCGAAAGGGTGTGCGGCGAAGGTCCGGCTTGCTACAACACGGTGCGGCAGGGAGCGCGGACGGATGGAAGCAGCAGCGGGGGCTTGGGGGGCACGCTTCGCGCATGTCTATCGCCGTTCGGAAGGCCTGCGCGGGTTCGTCCTGCTGTCGCCGACCATGGCGATCATGCTGGTGGCCCTGGCGGCGCCGATGGCGCTTCTCGCGCTCTACAGCTTCTGGAGCCAGGACGGCTATGCGCTGAACACCCAGCCGACGCTGGCGCAATACGCCACCAGCCTGGGACGCAGCACCTATCGCGCGCTGTTCTATCGCTCCATCGCGATCTCGGCGCTGGTGACGCTGGTCACGGTGGCGCTGGCCTATCCGATGGCCTATTTCGTCGCGTTCCGGGTCGAGCGCGCGAAGTTCGTCTGGCTGATCCTTCTGACCATCCCATTCTGGACCAGCTATCTGCTGCGCGTCTTCGCCTGGAAGGTGATCCTCGGATACAACGGCGTCATCAATTCCGGGCTGATGAGCCTGGGCCTGATCCACCAGCCGCTGGAGTTCCTGCTCTACAATCCGACGGCGGTCGTCGTGACGCTGGCGCATGCGTGGGCGGCGTTCGCCATCCTGCCGATCTATGTCAGCCTGGAGAAGATCGACCGCTCGCTGCTGGACGCCGCCGCGGATCTGGGCGACGGGCCGCTGCGGCGCTTCTTGCGCATCACCCTGCCGCTGTCGCTGCCGGGCGTGGTCGGCGCCGCGGTGCTGATCTTCGTGCCGACCACGGGCGATTATGTGACGCCCGCATTGGTCGGCGGCGCGGACGGCACGATGATCGCGAATGTGATCGAGGTGCAGTTCGACAAGATCGGCAATTGGCCGCTGGGCGCGGCGCTGGCGATGGCGAGCATGGCGGCGGTCGGCGTGATCACCCTGCTGTTCGTAACGGCGGTCCGCGCTGCCGCAGCGAGGATCCGCTGATGCGCGGGCGACCAGGGCGCGGCGGCCTGCTGGCCTATGCGGTGCTCTACCTCGCATTCCTCTATCTGCCCGTTCTCTTCCTGCCCCTGTTCTCCTTCAACAATTCGGTGTTCATCGCCTTTCCGCTGAGCGGCTTCACGACCCAATGGTACCGCGACATGCTCGGCGACAGTGCGATGCTGCACGCCCTGGGCAACAGTCTCGAGGTCGCCGCGGTCACCGCCTTGCTGGCGACCGTGCTCGGGCTGCTGGCGGCCAAGGCGCTCACGCGCTATCGCGTGCCGGGCGGCGGCGCGCTGCTCGCCTTCTCGTCCCTGCCGCTGTTCATCCCGGACATCGTGCTGGGCATCTCGCTGCTGATCCTGCTGAACCTGGCGGCGATCCCGCTCTCCCTGCTGACGGTCGCGGCGGGACATGTCCTGATCTGCGTGCCGTTCGCGATCACCGTCCTGATGTCGCGCTTCGAGGGCTTCGACAAGAGCCTGGAGGAGGCGTCGCTGGATCTGGGCGAGAGCGGTTGGATGACGTTCTGGCGCGTCACGTTCCCCCTCGCCCTGCCCGGCATCGTGTCGAGCCTGCTGCTCACCTTCATCGTGTCGTTCGACGAGTTCCTGATCGCCTATTTCCTCAGCGGCAACGAGGTGACGCTGCCGATCTATATCTGGGGCCAGCTGCGCTTTCCCGACCGGCTGCCGGCGGTGCTGGCGCTGGGCGCCGTGATCCTCGTGTCGACCGCGTTGCTGGTGGTGTTCGCCGAATGGGTGCGCGGCTTCGGCCTGAAGGATCGCCACAGGATGGTGGGGGCATGAGCGACGGCGGCTTTCTCCACATCGCGGGCGTGAGCAAGCGGTTCGGCGGCGTCACGGCGGTCGATCATGCGGAGCTCGGCATCGCGCGCGGCGAGTTCTTTTCCCTGCTCGGCCCAAGCGGCTGCGGGAAGACGACGCTGCTGCGCATGATCGCCGGGTTCGAATATCCGAGCGCCGGCGAGATCTATGTGGACGGCGAGCGGATCACCGACATGCCGCCCAACCGCCGCCCGTCGAACATGGTGTTCCAGTCCTACGCGATCTTTCCGCACCTCAACGTATTCGACAACATCGCCTATGGCCTGCGCCGCGAACGCCTGCCGCGGTCCGATATAAGGCGCCGGGTCGGCGAGGCGCTCGCGATGATCAAGCTGGAGGGCTTCGGCGACCGGCGCGCCGACCAGTTGTCGGGCGGACAGCGGCAGCGCGTCGCGCTGGCGCGGGCGCTCATCTGCCGGCCCAAGGTCCTGCTGCTGGACGAGCCGCTGGGCGCGCTGGACAAGCGGCTGCGCGAGGCGATGCAGGTCGAGCTGCGGCAGCTGCAGAAGCGCGTCGGCATCACTTTCGTCTTCGTCACGCACGACCAGGAAGAGGCGCTGTCGATGTCGGACCGCATCGCGGTGATGTCGGGCGGGCGTATCCTGCAGGTGGCGGGTCCGCGCGCGCTCTATGAGGCGCCGAACTGCCGCGAGGTGGCGGACTTCATCGGACAGATGAATTTCTTCGATGGCGTGGTCGGCGCCGACGGCGCGATCGAGACGCCGCCGCTTGGGCGCGTGCGCGTGGCCGGCGGCGCGGCCGGAACGAGGGTGCTGGTGGCCTTGCGGCCGGAGAAAATCGTGTTGGGATCGGATGGCGTGGCAGGCACGATCGCATCGGCGGCCTATCTGGGCGAGCGCACGCATTACGCGGTTGCGTTACCCGGGCGCGCCGAGCCCGTGTTGGTCGCGACGCAGAACGCCGGCGCCGGACATGGCCATGCGGTGGGCGAGACGGTGCACTTGTCCTGGCGCGACGACGCCGTCGTGGTGCTGCCGCCATGACGGGACGGTTCGCATCGCATGTCCAGGCCCGGCTGGCGCTGCTGCGGCACGCGGCGGCGCAGCAGCCCGCATCCGTCGCGCTGCGCACCCAGCTTGCCGACACGCTGGCGGACGCCGGAGAATACGACGAATTCGCAGCGCTGTTCCGCGCGTCCTATGCGGAGACGCCGCTGCGCGGATTGCTGCTGGGGTCGCTGGCCGATAACGCGCCGCGCGACAGCGTCGAGAAGGTCCATGCGCGCGCGGCCGCGCTTGTCGCACGCGGCATGGGGTATGCGCCGGTGATCGCGGCGCTGGCGGTCTGCGAGGCGCTGCTGGGACGGCCCGAAGAAACGCGGCGTCTGGTCGACTATGAACGATTTCTCCGGGTCGCGCCGATGGCGCCGCCGGAGGGATATGGCGATGCGGCGTTTCGCGAGGCGCTGGCGGCGGATGTGCGCTCCAAGCTCGAATACACCGATCCCAATGCGCGCAACACCGGCAATGCATGGTTCCACAATGGGCTTACGGCGTCCGAACGGCCGGCGGCGCGTGCCTTCACATCCGCTGCCACGCGGGCGGTCGAGCGCTATGTCGCGGCGCTGCCGGCAGACGACACGCATCCCTTCCTGCGGGCACGGCCGGAACGGTTCTTCCTGCGCGGCTGGGGCGTGGTGGCGAGATCCGACGGCCACTTCGAGACGCATGTTCATCCGCATGCCTGGCTGAGCGGGGTTTACTATGTGTCGCAGCCAAAAGCCTCACTGGACGGTCCGCGCGGCTGGCTGCGCGTCGGCCCGCCCTCACGGTACGCGATCGGCGACGCCTGGCCCGAGCGCATGGTGTCGCCGACGGCCGGATGCCTGGTCCTGATGCCGGGCTATTTCTTCCACGGTACGGTGCCGCTGGGGGCGGATGAGGAGCGGATCAGCATCGCGTTCGACGTGGTGCCGTCCGAATTCGCCACCTCCGCTTCACAATATGGCTGAACGGATTTCGCGCACACGCCTTTGAAGAGCGCCGAGGCGGCGTTCGAGCGCATCGAACGCCGTCGCATCGCCGGCGCGCGCCAGAAGCGCCTTGAGCCCCGGCGTCGCATGCTCGGGCTCCAATGTCCCGTCCACCGCGATACGCAGGACCTGGGTGAGGGCGTTCTCGAGCGTGGCCGCTTCGACCAGAACCTGCGCATGGTCCGGCACCAGCATGCCGACGGCTTGGAGCTTGCGCAGCGCCGCGATTGTGCCCGTGTCGAGAACAGCGGCATCGGCGGCGACCAACTGCAATGTCTGGGCGACGAACTCGATATCGACCAAGCCGCCGGCCGCGAATTTCAGGTCCCAGGGATTGCGGCCGGGGAATTGCTGCGCGAGCTTGTCGCGCATGTCCCGGGCGTCGGCGACGAGCTTCGCCGGATCGGATTTTGCCGTCAGCGTCGCGCGGATCACGGCCTCGACCTCCCTCGCGAGCGCGGCAGGGCCCGCGATGACCCGCGCGCGGGTCAGCGCCATGCGCTCCCAGGTCCATGACTCTTCCGCGTGATAGCGCGCGAACGACGCAAGGCTGACGGCGGCGGGACCTTTGTTGCCGGTCGGGCGCAGGCGCATGTCGACCTCGTACAGCGCACCGGCGGCGGTATGCACCGTGAGCGCGGCAATCAGGCGCTGTGCGAGACGGGCATAATAGACGGTGACCGGAAGCGGCCTGGCGCCGTCGCTCGTCTCGGCATGTGCCGGCACATCGTAGACGAAGATCAGGTCGAGATCGGAACCGGCCGTCATCTCGCGACCGCCGAGCTTGCCCATGGCGATGACCGCGAATTGCGCGCCCGGGATGCGGCCAGCAGTCTCGGCAAGTTCCGCTTCGACCACAGCGAGAAGTCCCGCGATCACCGCCTCGGCGATATTGGCGAGCGCGGGACCGGCCTGATCCGGCTTGGCGACGCCTTCGATGATCTGGACACCGACGCGGAAGACCTGCTCCTTGGCGAAGCGGCGCGCCGCATCCAGCGCCGCTTCATAGTCGCGCGCGTCGTCGAGCTGCCGGCCGAGGGCCGCGTCCAGCGCCGCCCGGCTCGGCAGCGTCTGCAGGAAGTCCACGTCTATCAGGGCGTCGAGCGTCGCCGGAGCCCGCGCCAGATGCTGCGCGAGGCGCGGCGCCGAACCGGCGATGGTCGCGATGAGCCGCAGGAAGTCCGGCCGCGCCAGAAACTGCGAGAACAATTGCACCCCGGCCGGAAGGTTGGTGAGGAAACGGTCGAACTGCGCGAAGGCCGCATCGGGATCGGCGGTCGCGGCCAGCGCCGGAAGCAGCGCCGGTACAAGCTTGGTGAGCAGCTCGCGGGCGCGGGCGCTGCGGGTGGCGCGGATCCGGCCGTGATGCCAGCCGCGGATCGCGGCCGAGACATGCGCCGCGGTGCGGAAGCCCATCGCCTGGAGCGTGTGGATCGTGCCCGGGTCTTCTTCCACACCGGTGAAGACGAGGTTGCCTTCCGAAGCCGTCAGCTCCTGCTCGCGCTCGAACAGGCGGGCGTAGTGGCCCTGCACGATCTCAAGCTGCGCCACGAGCGCCGCGCCGAACGCCTCGGCGTCGCAATAGCCCATGAAGCAGGCGATGTGCGCGATGCCGTCCTCCGTCTTCGGAATCGAATGGGTCTGTTCATCCTCGATCATCTGGAGGCGGTGTTCCAGCGTGCGCAGGAAGCGGTAGGCGGCTTTCAAATCATCGGTGGTGGATTCCGTGACGAGGCCGCGGGCGCACAGCGCATCCAGCGCCGCAACCGTCGCCCGCTGGCGCAACTCCGGCAGGCGGCCGCCGAGGATGAGCTGCTGCGTCTGGGCGAAGAACTCGATCTCGCGGATGCCGCCGCGCCCCAGCTTGATGTTGTGGCCGGCCACCGCGATGGCCCCGTGACCGCCATGCGCATGGATCTGCCGCTTTATGGAGTGGATGTCCTCGATCGCCGCGTAGTCGAGATTGCGCCGCCAGATGAACGGCTCGATCGCCTCGAGGAATCGTGCGCCGACTGCGGGATCGCCGGCGCAGGCGCGGGCCTTGATGAAGGCGGCGCGCTCCCAGTTCTGGCCCATGCCTTCATAGTAGGATTCCGCCGCGTCGGTAGAGATCGCCACCTGGGTCGCGCCGGCATCGGGACGCAGCCGCAGGTCGACGCGGAAGACATAGCCGTCGGCGGTGATATCGGTCAGCAGCCGGACCACGCCACGCACGAGATCGACGGCAGCGCCGCGCAGGTCGTCGCGCTTGCGGAAGGGAAAGCGGACCGGGTCGTAGAAGACCACCAGATCGATGTCCGAAGAATAGTTGAGCTCGAAGGCGCCATACTTTCCCATGGCGAGGACGGTGAGCCCGGTCTCGGCCTCGAGCGCCGCGCCGTCGCGCTCGGCGAGACCCGCGCGTGGGAAGGCTTCGCGCAGGACGAAGCGCAGGGCGCCCTTCACGCTCGCATCGGCGAATTCGGTGAGGGCGCGCGTGACCCGCTCGAGCGGCCACAGGCCTGCGATGTCGGCCATCGCGATGGCCAGCGCCGCGCGGCGCTTGGCGACGCGCAGGCGCGCCTTGGCCTCGGCCTCGGTTTCGGCATCGGCGGCGGCGAGCGCATGCTCGATGGCGGCGGCGACTGCCGGATCGGCGCCGTCGGCCAGCAGCATGGGCAACATGGCGTGCTCGCGGATGGCCAGACGGGCCAGGAACGGGCTGTTGCCGAAGATCGCGGCGAGGACAGGGCGCGCCGCGGCGTCGGGCGCGAAGCCCCGCTCGGCCAGCGTATCGAAAGTGCGCGCGGCGCGGGCGGGGTCGAAAGGTTTGGGAAGATCGGCGGCGGTGAACATGGAAGGCAGTCTAACGCATCGCCGCTTCATTACCTCCTCCGTGTGGGGAGGTCATTGTCAGCGCACCCGGGGCGCCGGCCTGGGAAAGCGGATCACGGCCCGCAGGCCGGGCTTGTTGTCCTCGAGGAGGAGCCGCGCGTCATGAAGGCGGGCGACCGCGGCGACAAGGCTCAGTCCCAAGCCGGTGCCAGGCGAGTTGCGGCTGGCTTCGAGACGAACGAACCGCTCCACCACGCGCAGACGCTCTTGCGGCGGGATGCCCGGTCCGCTGTCGGCGACGCGCAGTTCGACGCCCTGGGGCGTCTCCAAGGCGGTCACCGTCACGCTGCCGCCGGACGGGGTGTATTTGATCGCGTTGTCCACGAGATTGGCGAGGGCCTGGCTGATCAGGCTGCGGTTGCCGTCGATCATCGTCGCGCCGGCGGGCGTGATGCTGAGGCTGACGCCCTTCTCCTCCGCCAGCGGCGCGTAGAGCTCGGCCATGTCCTCCGCGATCGGAGCGAGGTCGATCGGCACCATCTCGCCGCGCGTCACGCCGGCATCGGCCTCGGCGATCAGGAGCAGCGCGTTGAAGGTGGTGATGAGCTGATCGGTCTCGGCAACCGCGGCCTCGATCTCGCCGGCCTGGTCGCTGCCGGGATCGAGATGGCGCAGCGTCGCCTCGAGCCGGTTGCGCAGGCGGTTGAGCGGGGTGCGCAGATCGTGTGCGACGGAGTCGGTGACCTCGCGCACGCCTTTCATCAGCCGCTCGATGCGGTCGAGCATGGCGTTCAGGTTCTCCGCCAGGGCATCGAACTCGTCATGCGAGGCGCCGACCGGCACGCGGCGCGACAAGTCGCCATCGATGATCTCCGCCGAGGTGCGGTTGATGGAGTCGAGACGCGCCAGCATGTTGCGGCTCATCAGGGCGCCGCCGATCAGGCCGAGCAGGAGCACGAGGCCGACGGTCCAGGGCAGCGTGGTGGTGAAAAGCCGCTCGGTCAAATAGCGCTCATGCACGTCCTGGGCGACGAGGAGATTGAAACCGCCGGGCAGGAGGAAGGCGCGGCCGCGGGCCTTGCGGGTCTCGAGCGCGTTCTCGACCCGGCGCTGGTAGTCGAACTCGACGAAGTTGTCGGGGCCTTCCTTCTTGGCCGGCCAGGCATCGAGATTGCCGACGATGGGCTGGCGGAAGCGGTTGGCGAGGAGATAGAGGCCGGAGCCGCCATGCGCCGAGCGGCTGACCACGACCTCGGCGAGGCCGCGCAGGCCGAGCTGCTGATATTGCTCCGACAGGCCGGTGATCTCGGCCTCGATGATCTGATCGGTCTGTGCGTCGAGCGCCCGCTTGGTGTTCCAATAGGTGAAGGCCAGGAGCGCCGTCACCGAGACGGCGAAGACCGCGACATAGACGAGAACGATGCGGTAGGCCTGCGTCCGTAGGATGTCAGGGGCGCGCACGGATCATGTCGCTCGCGCCGCGCGGATCATGTAGCCGGCGCCGCGCACGGTGTGCAGCAGCGCGGTGTCGAAGCCCTTGTCGATCTTGGCGCGCAGGCGCGAGATGTGCACGTCGATCACGTTGGTCTGCGGATCGAAGTGATATTCCCACACGCTTTCCAGCAGCATGGTCCGGGTCACGACCTGGCTGGCATGGCGCATCAGATATTCGAGCAGGCGGAATTCGCGCGGCTGCAGGTCGATGGCCGAACCGGCGCGCTGCGCGGTGCGGGTGAGCAGATCGAGCTCGAGATCGCCGACCTGGAGCCGGGTCTTCACCGATTGCGGCGAGCGGCGGCGCATCAGCGCGTCGATGCGCGCGAGAAGCTCCACGAAGGCATAGGGCTTGGTCAGGTAATCGTCGCCGCCGGCCTTGAGCCCTTTCACGCGGTCGTCGACTTCCGAGAGCGCGCTGAGGAACAGCACCGGCGTCGTGTTGGCATGCTCGCGCATGTCGGCGACGACCTTGAGGCCGTCGACCTTGGGCAGCATGCGGTCGATGATCGCCACGTCATAGGGGCGCGACAGCGCGAGCGTGAGGCCGGTCTCGCCATCCGCCGCGTCGTCCACGACATGGCCCGCTTCCTTCAGCCCGTTGACGAGATAGCGTTGGGCTTCGAGATCGTCTTCGACGACGAGAATGCGCACTCATCCCTCCTGCACTCATGAATGGGTCCGCGCCGGCGGCAGCAACGGGGGGGATGGGGCCACCACCACCGGCGCGGGGGCCAGGACGCACGGTTGCCCGCGCGCCCCGGTACTCGGGTAACTCAACTTTGTCCGACGTCGACCGCGACGAAGCGGGTGCCGCCCTGGGTGGCGACCAGGAGCAGAATGCTGTGATGCCCCGCCGAGCGCGCCGCCGCGATCTGCGCCAGCATGTCTTTGGGCGAATGTACCGGCTTGTTCGCGACGGAGAGCACGACGTCGCCGGGCTGGATGCCCTTGTCGCCGGCGTCGCTGTCCGGATCGACCCGGGTGACGAGGACGCCGTCGATGGCCTGGTCGATATTGAAGTTGCGGCGCGCTTCCGGCGTCACCGCCGAGAGTCCGAGACCCATCGCCTGCAGCGTCGCGCTGCCGCCGCCGCCCATGGTCTGCGCGCCGTCGCGATCGTCGGGATCGTTCGAGGCGACGCGCTGGTCCGGACGATTGCCGATCTTGGCCGTGATGGTCTTCATGTCGCCGTTGCGCAGCACGGTGAAGCTCGCATTCACCCCGGCGGGAAGCGAGGCGATGTGGCGGGTCAGGTCGCGATTGTCCTCGACCGTGCGGCCGTTGAGCGCGATCACGACGTCGCCCTGCTGGAAGCCCGCGGCGGCGGCCGGCCCGCCGGGCACGACCTCGGCGACGATCGCACCCTTGGGACTGGTGATGTTGAGCGCGGTCGCGATCTCCGGCGTGATCGCCTGGATGTTCACGCCGAGATAGCCGCGCTCGACATGGCCATGGGCCTGAAGCTGCGCGATCACGTCGTGGATGGTCGAGGCCGGGATGGCGAAGCCGATGCCGACGCTGCCGCCCGACGGCGAGTAGATCATCGAGTTCATGCCGATGACTTGACCGCGCAGGTCGAAGGTCGGGCCGCCGGAATTGCCGCGGTTGATCGGCGCGTCGATCTGGATGAAGTCGGTATACGGACCGTTTCCGATGTCGCGGCCGAGCGAGGACACGATGCCGGCGGTGACCGAGTTGGAGAGGCCGAAGGGATTGCCGACCGCGACGACCCAGTCGCCGACGCGGACCTGGCGGTCGTCGCCGAACTCGACGGTGGGGAGCGCCTTGTCGCTCTTGATCTTGAGCAAGGCGATATCGGTCAGCGGATCGCTGCCGATCAGCTTGGCCTCGAAGCTGCGGCCGTCGGGCAGCTTCACGGTGATCTTGTGGGAATTGTCGATGACATGGTTGTTGGTCACGACCAGGCCGGAGCGGTCGATGATGAAGCCCGAGCCGGCGGAGATCGCCTTGTGCGGGGCGCGGCCTTGACCGCCCTGGCCCTGGTTGTTGAAGAAATCGCGGAACGGCGCCGGAATGTCGGCGACGACGGGTGCGGTCTCCATCGTCTCGGCGGTGATGGTGACGACGGCCGGGCTGACCCGCTCGACCAGGTCGGCGAAGCTGAACGGCGCGCCGTTCTCGAGCATGCGGGGCGGCGTGCCGCGGGTCGGCTCGGCGGCGGCGATCTGCCGTTCCTGGACATCGGAGACGGGACGGACGCCGGGCACGAAGGCAAAAGCGCTGAGCCCGACGAGCACGACGGCGGCGGCGGTGCCCAAAGTCAGGGTGCGGCGATGGCGTTGGAAGATGCTGGGTTTGGGGTCGGACATCAAAAGCTCTCCAAGGGACCTGCGATGGCAGCGCGGTCAGGGGCCAAGTACTACGCCAATCTTACCAAATTCATTCCGAAACATTAATAGGCCGTAACACAGCCGTTGTACTCGGGATTCTCGCGCGGACGTGATCGGAACGTTCCGTCAGGCCTCGCCGTATGGCGGTTTCCGGGCTCTGACCACCACGGAAATGGCGACGCCGCTCGCCAGTATCAAGACGACAAAAGGTGTCAGCCATAAGGCGTAGGTGGCGGCGTCGAAGGGCGGGCGCATGAGGATCACGTCGCCATAGCGGGCGACGAGGTATTGCTTGATCTGGTCGTCGCTTTCGCCGGCGCGGATATGGGCCCGGACCAGGGCGCGCAGGTCGGAGGCGAGCGGCGCGTTGGACTCGGCGATCGACTCGCCCTGGCACACCATGCAGCGGAGTTCCGCCTGCAGGGCGCGGGCGCGGGCCTCCTGCGCCGGATCGGGCAGCGTGCCCGGCACCGGGGCCGCGACGGCGGCGACGCCCAGCAGCAGGACCAGTAGCGGCGCGAGAAGCCGTTTCATTCGGCCGGCACCGCCGCGGCAGCGGGGATCGCGCGCGTCTTGCGCAGCCGCGACCACAAGGATGCGAAGCCGCCCAGCGCCATCACCACCGCGCCCAGCCAGATGAACGGCGCCAGCGGATTGACGTAGGCACGCAACGTCCAGGTCGTGTCGTCGCGGCGGTCGCCCAGCGCGAGATAGAGATCGGTGAAGATGGTGGTGCGGATCGCGGTCTCGACGGTCTCCTGGCGCTCCGCCGGGAACAGGCGGCGCTCGGGATGCATGACCGCGAGCGTGCGGCCGTTGCGCGAGACGGTGACGTTGGCGCGGGCGGCCCGGAAGTTCGGCCCGGTGGCACCGACGACGCCGTCGAGCCGCAGATCGTAGCCCGCGATGGTCATGCTCTCGCCGAAATGCAGGACCTCGAGCGCTTCGCTGCGCCACAGCGTGGTGCCGGCGATGCCGATCAGCGTCACCGCGAGGCCGGCATGGGCAAGCGATGAGGCCAGCGCGCTCGCGGTCAGCCAGCGGCGGCGGCGAAGATCGATGACGCTCGATATCAGAAGCCAGGCGGCAAGGCCGAACATGGCGGCGCCGGTCAGGGTATGGGGCGCGGTGAACAGAAGGATCGCGAGCATCGCGACCACGGCGATGCCGAAGGCCGGTGCCAGCGTCCTCAGCGCCTCACGCCAGTCGCCCTTGTGCCAGCCGAGCCGCGGCCCGAACGGAACCAGCAGCAACAGCGCGCCGAAGATCGGCGAGAAGGTGATCGCGAAAAACGGCGGCCCGACCGAGAGCTTGGTGCCGGTCAGCGAATCCAGCACCAGCGGATAGAGCGTGCCGATGAACACGGTGGCCGCCGCCGCGGTGAGGAAGACGTTGTTGAGCAGAAGCGTCGTCTCGCGGCTGACCGGCTCGAAGGAGGTGCCTTCCTCGAGTCCCGGCGCCCGCCAGGCGAAGAGCGCGAGCGCGCCGCCGATCGCGACGAAGATCAGGATCAGGATATAGAGGCCGCGCGTGGGATCGCTGGCGAAGGAATGGACCGAGCTCAGCACGCCGGAGCGCACCAGGAAGGTGCCGATCAGGCTGAGCGAGAAGCCCGCGATGGCGAGCAGCAGCGACCAGGAGCGGAAGGCGCCCGTCCGCTCGGTCGCGAGCGCGGAGTGCAGCAATGCGGTGGCGATCAGCCAAGGCATCAGCGACGCGTTCTCGACCGGATCCCAGAACCAGAAGCCGCCCCAGCCGAGTTCGTAATAGGCCCACCAGCTGCCCAGCGCGATGCCGAGCGTCAGCGCGATCCAGGCCGCGAGCATGAAGGGCCGCGCGGCGCGGGCCCAGTCCCGCTCCTTCGCGATCAGCGCCGCGGCAGCGTAGGAAAAGGCGGCGGAGAGTCCGACATAGCCCGTGTAGAGCATCGGCGGATGCACCGCGAGGCCGAAATCCTGCAACAGCGGATTGAGTCCGGCGCCTTCGAACGGCGCGGGGTCGAGACGCACGAACGGGTTCGAGGTGAAGAGAATGAACAGGATGAACGCCGCCGCGATCAGGCCCTGCACGCCGAGGGCGGCACTGGTGAGCCGCTCCGTGCCGCGGCGCAGGACGGCGACGGCGGCGGAGTAGATGCTCAGCACCAGAACCCAGAGCAGCATCGAGCCTTCGTGGTTCCCCCAGACGCCGGAGATCTTGTAGATCAGCGGCTTGAGGGTGTGCGAATTGTTGGCGACGTTCTGGATCGAGAAATCGTCAGTGACCGCGGCATAGACCAGCGCCCCGAAGGACAGCGCGACGAAAACGAAGAGCCCCGTCGCGGTCGCCGACGCAGTGCTGCGCGCCAGGGCCGCATCGGCGCGCGCACCAGCAAGGCCGCTGACGGCTTGCACGACCGCCAGCGCAAGCGCGAGGCAGAGCGCGAGGAGGCCGATCTCGCCCGTCATCGGCCTTCCTTCCAGCGCCCGGAGCGCTTGAGCGCATCGACAACCTCGGGCGGCATGTAGCGTTCGTCGTGCTTGGCGAGGACTTCGCTCGCAGCGAAGGTGCCCGCAGGATCGAGGGCGCCGAGCGCGACGACACCCTGTCCTTCGCGAAACAACGCCGGCAGAACGCCGCGATAGGTCACGGGGATGGCGGACTTGCCATCGGTGACCGTGAAGCGGATATCGGCGCCGGCGCCATGGCTGACGCTGTGCGGCGCAACCAGGCCACCGATGCGGAAGGCGACGCCGGTCTGGACGTGCTTCGCGAAGACGTCGCTCGGGCTGTAGAAATACAGGACGTTGTCGCGCAGCGCGAACAGCACCAGCGCGACCACCGCGCCGCTCGCGAGAACGAGGGCGGCAGCGAAGGCGAGGCGGCGGCGCTTCTTGGGAGTCATGGCGCACGGTTTATAAGGGGCGGCAGCGCGCCCTCCAAACGGGCGCCCCGCTTCCGCCCAATTTGCCGCGGAAGATCGCGGGAAATCGAGGGGATCACGCCATGACGGGATTGCGGACGGCTCTCGCCTTGTGCGCGGCGCTGATACTGGCCGGCTGCTATCCGCCGACCACCAGCCGGCCGGTCGGGACCACGGCCGGGCTGCGGAACGATCCGGCGCTCACCGGCACATGGCGCACGCTGCCGCTGGCCGACGATCGCGGCGGGACGTATTTCCACTTCCTGCCCGAGGGCGACGACCGCTTCGTCGTGGCCGTGGTGCCCGCGCATGGCGAGGCAGGCGACCTGGTCGTCGCGACCGTCAGCAGTGCACGGTACGGCCGGTTCGGCTTCTTGAACGCACGCCTGCTGGAGACGGCCGGCAAGCGGGAGAGCGAGCAGCCGCCCGGTACCGTCCCGATCCTCTATCGCTTCGATGCAAAGGGCGTGCTGTCGCTCGCGATGATGGACGAGGATGCGACCAAGGCGGCGATCCGCGCCCACAAGATCGCGGGTTCGGCCGGCAAGGCCGGCACCGACGACGCGACCATTACAGCGGATTCCCGCACTCTCGACAAATTCCTCTCCAGCCCGGCGGGCCAGGCGCTGTTCGCCAAGCCGTTCGGCGTCATGAAGAAAGTCGACTGAGCGCTGGCGCGCCCAGGGGGTCTGGACTCAATTGGGATTCGCAGTGTCACTGTCATGGCCGGCAAAAGCGGGCCATCCAGGTGACGCCGCCACAATCGTCGAAGCACGAGCGCACCAACGGGATGGCCCGCTCTCCGGCGGGCCATGACAAGCCTTTGAATGACTCAGGGCAATTGAGCCCAGATCCTAGTGCGAGCCGCGCTTCAGGATCTCGCCGGCCATGCCGGTCTCATAGGCGAGGCCCGCGGCGGTGAGGACCATCTCGCGCGGATAGTCGGCGCGCGCCAGGCCCTTGCGGGTCAGCGCGTTCCACACCGCCTCGTTGTAGAGGCCCGTCGCGTCCTTGCCCGCGACGACCGCCTCGCCGAGATGGAAATGATCGCCATGCGCGTTGGGGAATTGCCCGATGCGCACCTCGCCGTTCGGCAAGCCGGCCGCTCCGCCCGGCGTGGCGGCGATCGCCTGGAGCAAGGTGAGGGTGCGCAGCTGCAGCGGATTGAGTTTCAGCGGATTGTGTTTCGGCGGCATGACAGGTCCCGGAGCGGTAGCGCCTTCCTTTGGCACGGCTGCGGCACCCATGCAATTTCGCGCGCGCGGGATATAGTCGGCGCGCATTCCTGACGGAGCCATGCCGTGGCCGAAGCCTTTGCCGGACCTTTCGACGGGATCCGGGTCGCCGATTTCGGGCGCTATATCGCAGGGCCCTATTGCGCGGCGCTGCTCGGCGACCTCGGCGCCGACGTGATCCGGGTCGAGAAGCGCGAGGGCCGCGAGGACCGCACCCTGGTGCCCCTGGGCGAGAACGCGGACGGCACGCCGCGCGAGGGCGCGATGTTCCTGCAGATGAACCGCAACAAGCGCAGCCTCACCTGCGATCCGATGAGCGAGGCCGGCCGCGAGGTCGTGCGGCGGCTGGTGCGCAGCGCCGACGTCGTGGTCGCCAACCTGCCGGCGGAGACGCTGAAGGCGATGGGACTCGACTGGGACTCCGTGTCGGCGATCAACCCGCGCGCCATCCTCGCGGTCGGCACCGCCTTCGGACTCGACGGCCCCTATGCCGGGCGCGTCGGGTTCGACGGCGTGGCGCAGGCGATGTCGGGTGCGGCCTATTTCTCCGGCGCCGAGGAACAGCCCGTGCGCTCGGCGGCGCCCTGGGTGGATTTCGGGACGGCGTCGCTGCTGGCACTGGGTGTCGCCGCGGCGCTGCGGGCGCGCGAGACGACCGGGCGCGGACAACTGGTCGAAGGCGCCCTGCTGCGCACCGCGCTCACCTTCTTCTCGCCGACGCTGATCGAGGAGGACGCGCTCAAGATCGGACGCGTGCCGTCGCTCAACCGCAGCCAGACCGCCGGGCCATCGGACATCTACAAGACGAAGGACGGCTGGATCACGGTGGCGGTGAACGGCGATCCGCTGTTCCGCCGCGCCGCCAGGCTGATCGGGGCGCCCGAATGGCTCGAGGATCCGCGCTTCGCCTCCGACAAGGCGCGGGGCGATCATGGAGCGATCATCTCCGAACGCGTCGGCGCCTGGGTCGCGGCGCGGAGCAGCGCCGAGGCGATCGCCGCCTTCGAGGGCGCGCGCGTGCCGGCGGGACCGGTCTACCGGCCGCGCCAGACGCTGGACGACGCCCATGTCGCGGGCGGCGACTTCTTCGTGGACGTCGACTTTCCGGGCCTCGGCGCCGCGAAGGTCGCGGCGACGCCGGTCAAGCTGCACGGCACGCCGGGCACGGTGCGGACCCGGCCACCCATGCTGGGCGAGCACACCGACGAGGTGCTGCGCGAGCTCGGCTTCTCGGCGCTGGAGATCGCGGCCTTGAAGACCGAAGGCGGCGTGTGAGACCGTTTTCGGTGTGTTCGTTGCTCGCCGTCTACGCCGCCGCCTGTTGCGCGGCCTTGCCGCGGCGGCGGAGGAATTCGGCTTCCTCTTCGCTGAAAAGGCACGCCGTCAGGGCGCAGACCAGTTCGAACTGGCTTTCCGCCACGTCCCGCCGCGGCCCTTGCGCGGTGCGCAGTTCCTTGACCACGTCTTCGTTATAGCTGCGCAGCGCCTGACACATTTCCTCTTCGGCCTTCTTCTGCGTCGCGGCGAAGCTCGCGGCGGCGGCGAGCGGCCGGCTGCCCGCGACGAGCCGCGCATAGCGCACCGCGCGCTCCTGCTTCTCGGGATCGACGGGCCGCGAGAAGTCGGGGTATTTCGGGCCGGCGCCGCGCTGCAGCGGCAGCGCCGCCGCCAGTTCCTTGGGCGCGCGCTCCATGAAGCCGTCCATCGTCGCGGCCAGCGCGGCACGATCCTTCATCAGGCGCTGGCCCCACTTGCCGTCGCGGCGCATCTCGATGCCCTTGACGATGCCCGAGGACAGGGTGGTGAAGCGCGAGAGATTGTCGAGCAATGCCCGGCCATCGAACGCCGGATGCTGCGCCTCGCGCACCGCCTTGGCATAGGCTTCGATGTCGTCGAACAGGATTTCGCCGACCATGCCCATGTCGGTCGATGCGATCAGCGTGTCCTGCGTCTGGCGCGACACCAGCAGCGGCAGCTTGAGCGCCTCCCAAGGCCGCACCAGACGATGCATCGCCAGCACGGCGACGTAAGGCGCGGCATCGGGCGTGTTCGCGATCAGCCGGTCATAGACCCGGCGCAGCGACCACAGCATCTCCTCGGTCAGCGTGGGAACGGGCTTGGGAAGGATGTCGTGGATCTCGACCACATCGGCGGCGACGCCGAGCAGCAGTGCCATCTCGGCCGCATCGGCGACGACCTGGGCCGAGCCGAGCGCGTTTCGCGCCGCCTTCTCGTCGGACAGTCGCGCGGCCACCGTCGTCGCGGCCACGGTCCAGAATGCGGCGGCCCGGTTGCGGGCTTCGACATGCTTGCCGGCCAAGGTCAGCGCCCGGAAGTCGCGGATGTAGTCGCGGGTCTGCTCCGGCGCGAGGCTCTGGCTGATCCAGGCCCAGACGGGCATGACGCTGCCGCGGGCGATGGCGCCTTTCTGCTTGGCCTTGCGCGGCAGGAGCGTGAAGAGATCTTCGAAGGGCAGGCAAAAGGCGCGCAGCGGCGTCGGCGTGCGCTCGGCGCCGGCGGCACGGCGCAGCGCGGGACGCAGGCCTTCAAGGATCATCTCATGGGGCAGCGACTTGCCGTCGACCAGCCGGTCGACTTCCACCGCCTGCGCAAGGCGCGCAGCGATCTGCTCGGGCAAGCCGCCCAAGAAGGACTTCAGAAGTCCAGTGCGTTCCGGCGTCAGCATTGCGATCCCAGCGCCCGCCCAGCCGCAAGGATGGGCCGACAGACCCATCAGGTATAGCGATCCTCGGTTAATGCGATGTTTCTGGGCGTCAACCGTTTATCGCCCGTATATTAACCGCAGGCTGGCGGCCTCTCAGGCGATCGCGGGCAGCGACAGCCTGGCGCCCAGTCCGCCCAGCGCCGAGGGACCGAGTTCGAGGCTGCCACCATAGAGCTTGGCCACATCGCGGACGATGGCGAGGCCGAGGCCGGTGCCGGGGACGCTTTCGTCGAGGCGTTCGCCGCGCTCGCCGACCAGGTCGCGCTCTTCCGGCGTCAGGCCGGGACCGTCGTCTTCGATGACGAGCGTGAAGACCGAGCCGGCGGGCACGGCGCCGATCCGGACCTTCGAGCGGGCCCATTTGCAGCCATTGTCGATCAGGTTGCCCGCCATCTCTTCGAGATCCTGGCGCTCGCCCTTGAAGGCGAGGCCGGGCGGACAAGCGACCTCGATGGCGATGGCGCGGTCGCGGTGGATGCGGCGCAAGGTGCGCGCGAGATCGTCGAGCACGGAGGCGACCGGCGTGCGGTTGCCCAGGACGTCGAGCGCGCCAGCGGCGCGGGCGCGGGCGAGATAATGGTCGACCTGGCGGCGCATGGCGAGAACCTGGCGGTTCACGGCATCGGCCAGCGGGCCGGGCTGCGCCGCCGCCTCGCTCTGCAGCACCGTCAGCGGCGTCTTCAGGAAATGCGCGAGGTTGGAGACATAGGAGCGGGCACGGCCGACGACCTCGGCGGAATGCTCGATCAGGCTGTTGAGCTCCAGGGCCAGCGGCGCGATCTCGGACGGGAAGCTGCCCTCGAGGCGGCGGGCGCTGCCGTCGCGGATGCGGTGCAGGGCGAGCGTCACCCGGCGCAGCGGCTGCAGGCCGACACGCACCTGGATGAAGACCGCCGCGATCAGGCCCGCGCCCAGGATGGCGAAGGACCAGATCAGCGTGCCGTTGAACTCGGCGATGCGCGCATCGAGATCCTTCATGTCGGAGGCGACGAACAGCATGTAGGCGCGGCTGTCGTCGGTCTTGGCGGTGGCGGTGATCGGAAACTCGATGCGGCGGGCGAGGATGCGCAGATGCTGGCCGTCCGGGCCATCGCCATGGCCGGCGACGAAGCCGTCCTTCTGCGGCGTGGAATCGGCGAAGGCCAGCGTGTGGTCGAGCAGCGAATGGGAGAACAGCATCTTGCCCTTGCCGACCGGGTCGATCTGCCAATAGGCGCCCGAATAGGCGCGCTGGAAGGCTTCGCTCAGATAGTGCTCGTCGAGCTGGATCTCGCCGCTCCGGTCATGGCCGGCGGCGGCGACCAGGGCGTCGAGGTCGTCGCGCAGGTCGGAGTCGAAATCGCCCTCCACCGACGTGCGGAACGCATTGGAGAGGATGAGGCCGCCGCCGATGAGCGCCAGCAAGGTCCACACCGCCGCGGCGGCGATGAGGCGGCCGGACAGCGAGTTGAGGCGCAAGCGATCGGCGATGGAGCGAAGGCGGGACACGAAAATCCTTTGAAGGCGAAGCGGGAACAGACTATGCGTCTTGCGCGGGACGAGCATACCGCCAAGATGGCGCCTTGGCATGGCCGCGCGGCGCGAGCGATGTCCGATCAGAAGGATTTTCCGGCCATGACGAAGCATCTGACGGGCGGCGCCTGGCGCGGTCCGGCCGCAATCCTGGCGCTCGTCGTCGGCACCGCCGGCCTGAGCTCCTGTTCGAAATCCGATGAAAGCCTGGCGGAAGCGAGCCGGGGCACGGCCAAGGTCGCGGATATCTTCCTCAACGTCTGTTATCGCACCGAAAGCGACGCGGCGCGGATCAAGCATATCGCCGCCCTGAATCACTGGCCGGCCATCGACCGGCTGCCGACCCCGCCCGGCGGCGGGACGATCGCCGGCGCCTGGCGCCTGACGGTCGCCGGCCGGCCCGTGATCCTGTTCGCCGCCTCCGGCCCGGACGACCGGCCGAACGTCCCGCGCGGCAAGACCATGCGGATGTGCGCCACCGAGTTCTTCGGGCCGCAGGAGCCGGGCTTCATCGACGACGTCGTGAAGCAGGTCGACCTGAAGAAGATCGATCCCGCGCATGCCGGCCGGCCGCTCCCGCCCGGGATGACCGCGATGTCGGAGAGCGGCAGCGAAGACGGCAGCCTCGAGCTGCTGCTGAGCCAGACGGCGATGCCGCCCATCGGGCGGATGGTCATGGCCTTCGCGATCAAGGAGAATTGATGCGCGCGCAGCGACGCCGGCGCATGATGGCGGCGGCCGCGATCGCGATGATGGCTGCGCCGGCAGGCGCCAAGCCGACCGCCGCCAATCCCGACGATGTGCCGACGACGCGGCAGTATTTCGATTGGAGCGTCTCCTGTCCCGCAATGGCCGACACGCTGGCCTCCTGCGCGATGCAGCAGGAGATCCGGAGCACGGCCAACGGGCAGCCGATCGCGCGACTGCTGCTCTACCGCCATATGCTGTATGTGACCCTGCCCTTCAACGTGCTGCTGGAGCCGGGCATCGCCTTCGATTTCGGCGGCCCGAAGGCACAACCCTCCGTCTTTCCCTTCGCGCTCTGCGGCGACCAGGGCTGTCTCGCCAGGATCGCATTCGACGACGGCCTTGCCGCAAGCTTCAAGGCGGCGACGGCGACGCGCCTGCTGTTCGCCGGCCTCGACGGCAAGCCGATCTATCTGCCGGTGTCGACCCAGGGATTCGAGAGTGCCCTGGGCGCCTATCAGCGCTTCGAAACCCAGCACGACGCGGCCATCGCAGCCGGCCGCAAGTGATTGCGACGCCCCTCTATCCTGCCGGCTTTTCGTCCAGGCAATAGCCGAGGCCGCGCACGGTCTGGATGAGATCGGTGTCGAGCTTCTTGCGCAGCCGGCCGACGAACACCTCGATGGTGTTGGAGTCGCGGTCGAAATCCTGGTCGTAGAGATGCTCGACCAGCTCGGTGCGGCTGACCACCTTGCCCTTGTGATGCGCCAGGTAGGACAGCAGCCGGTATTCGAGGCTCGTCAGCTTCACCGGGTTGCCGTTCACCGTCACGCGGCTGGCGCGGGTGTCGATGCGCAGCGGCCCGATCTCGATCTCGCTGGTGGCGAGGCCGGCGGCGCGGCGCAAGAGCGCCCGGACGCGGGCGAGAAGCTCCTCGGTGATGAACGGCTTGGCGAGATAGTCGTCGGCGCCGGCGTCGAAGCCCGCGACCTTGTCGCTCCAGCGGTCGCGCGCGGTGAGGATCAGGACCGGCATGGTCTTGCCGTCCTTGCGCCATTTCTCCAGCACGCGCACGCCGTCCATCTTGGGCAGGCCGAGATCGAGGATCACCGCGTCATAGGGTTCGGTGTCGCCGAGGAAATGGCCTTCCTCGCCGTCCGCCGCCGTGTCGACGGCGTAGCCGGAATCGCTCAGCGCCTTCTTCAGAAGCCGCTGCAGGTCCTTGTCGTCTTCAACGAGCAGAATGCGCATGGTCAGTTGCCGCCGTGATGATGGCCGCCGGAGCGGCCGCCGCCGTGCCAACCGCCGCCCAGGCCGCCGCGCCCGCCACCGCGACCGCTGTCGCGGCCCGGCCAGTCGCCGCCGCCGCGATGCCAGCCGCCACGGTTATTGTCATTGTCATTGTCATTGTCCTGTCCGTCCCGGCGCCAGTCGCTGTCGCGGCCGTCGTCGTTCCAGCGGCTGCGCCGGCCGCGGTCGTTGTCGCTCTGGCCGTCTTCGTCGCGGCCGCGGCGTCCGCTGCGCCATGCACCGCCATTGTCGCCGCCGGCATTGGAATAACGGCCGGTGCGCGCATCGGCGTCGAAATAGAGGACGCGGCCTTCGGGCGTCAGCCACTTGATGCGGTAGTGCACGCCGCCGTCGGAATCGGTCCAGGGCTCGGCGTCGGAGAGGCGGCCGGGATGGCCGGCGCGGATTCCCGGCAGGATGCTGTCCAGCGTGCCGCGCGCCAAAGCCGGCGCGGCGAGCGCCAGAAACAACGGGAAAACAGCGAGGAACAGCCGGGAACGCATCGTTCTATCTAAGGCGTGCGACATGAACCTCGAATGAACACCGCGTCCAGAGTTGGTTCAGCCGGAGAGGGTCATCTTACGCCACATGGAAACGAGGTCCAGACGAACGGACCGGTTCCGTCAACCGGCCGAGACGGCCAGAAGGAGACCAAGATGAACCTCAAGAAGATCCTGACGGCTGCGGCTGCGGCCACCATCCTGTCCGTTGCCGGCATCGGCGCCGCCGATGCCGCGCCGTTCGGCCACGGCTTCGACCGCCATGACGACGGCCGCGGCCGCCACCGGGTCGAGCGCGTCGAGCGCCGCGTGGTCGAGCACCGCGTGGTCTTCAACACGCTGCGCGCCCGTCACATCCGCTATGTGGGCACGCCGTACTTCGTGCGCGGCCACTATGTCGTCAAGTCGTTCGACCGCTTCGGCCACGTCAAATTCGTCGAAGTGAACCCGCATACGGGCGGGTACATCGGCTTCATCCGCTTCTGAGGCGGACGAGAAGACCTTGAGGCGCGGTTCCGCGGTATGCCCCTCCCCGTAGGAGCCGTAGTTCAAGCGAGAGCCCGCGCTGGAGAAATCCAGCGCGGGTTTCTCATATGCGCGGCACCGTCACGCGGTTTCGCGGAACACGGCCCATTCGGCGAGCGGGGCGCGCTCCGACACCAGGCTGTTGATCGGCGCGGCCTCGTCGGCGTGACCGATCGCCATGCCGCAGAAGATCATCTCATTGGCGGGCACGGCGAGATAGTCGCGGATCACCTCGTGGAACGGCGCCCAGGCCTCCTGCGCGCAGGTGTGCAGGCCGTGCTCACGCGCCAGCAGCATGACCGACTGCAGGAACATGCCGAGATCGGCCCACTGGCCCTGCTGCATCTGGCGGTCGATGGAGACGATCAGGCCGGCGGGCGCGCCGAAGAAGTCCCAGTTGCGCACGAACTGCATCAGGCGCGCGGCCTTGTCCTCGCGCGGGATGCCGATGGTGGCGTACATCTGCTCGCCGACCGTGAAGCGGCGCGTCCTGTAGGGCTCGGTGAGCTCCGGCGGATAGATGTGGTACTCGGGCACGCCGCCGCGCGGATGGACCGCCATGCGCGCCTTTGTGCGGCGCACCAGCTCGTCGCGCGCGGCGCCGGTCAGAACATGGATCTTCCACGGCTGCAGATTGCCGCCGGACGGGGCGCGCGCGGCCTTGAGCAGGATCTCCTCGATGACGGCACGCGGCACCGGATCGGCACGGAAGGCGCGGATGGATTTGCGCGTGGCGAGCGCTTCGCTGACGTTCATGGCGGTGTTCTCGAATAGCGGGACCGCATGATGCGCGGGCCGGGCGGCGCGGCGCAAGGTTGCGCGGGAACAGCTTCTCCAGCATGGATCGCTACCGACTTGCGAACGCCGCTGTCCACAAACCGGCAACCGCCATCCCTACGGTTTGCTAGAGCTCAATGAAACCAATTGTAGACGGCGGACCAACTCCATATCCATCCAAAGACAGAAAACAGAAGGGCGAGTGCCGCCACAACAAATCCTCCAATTGTGATGACCGTGACGAGATCGACCCGCTGCGAGAGAGCGTTGAGCTTTTCGGAAGAATCCGCGAGGGCCAGCTCTTTGGTACGCACCAAAACGTCATACAAGGCGGTTAGCTTGGGGATGTAGTCATCTGCGAGTTTTTCATACTCCACGGCCCGCTTCTGCCGTTCCTCGCGGCTTCCCTGAATGATTTTTTGGGATTCGAGAACCGCAGGATAGACGTTCCAGAAGTCGGGGTAGTGCTTAGCGATTTCGTCGCGCCCGTGTTGGCGAATTACGCCGTCAACCTGTCGAATTACAACGAAGCAGATGGAATCGGTGACATCGTGATCGGCATTGATGAGATAGCTTTTGGCGATGATCAAGTGCTCGTCGATCTGAGCTGGATCGTCGGCCTGTGGAACCTCGGCCACCATGAGTGTCAACGCGTCGGCCAGCCGGCGCCCGGCGTACCGCATTTCATTGATGGCCGGAACAAGCGCCTCGCCCCGAAAGTGCTCGACTTCTTTGACGCGCTTCTCGACGCGATTCCACAGTTTCGCAAGCGCCGCCAACCGGGCGGAGTATTGATTCATGAGCCCCCGCCCGGATTGCGGCCAAAATCTACCGCGGCAGCGTAATCGCCACGACCTCAGATCGTTCTTTTTCGAACGCCTCTTCGGCTACAAACGCGTTGAACTGAACTGCAACATTGCCGCGCGAAAATCGAGCCGCGGCTTGGCGAGACACGTCGATGGGCTCGCCGCCCCGACGTGCGCCGGTCACTGCACGCAAAATACGATTCACAAGGCGGGTTGCGAGTATCGTCATTGGATGCTGCTCCTGGCAGCGGAAACGTGCCTGAGAGACATTGGCTCCTAACCCTTTAAGAACCGTGCCCTCAGCGCCTAAAGCGACGCTACCGCTGGTGGCGCCGGAAGAAGAAGTAAGCACGGCTTTATAGGGTGCCAAGGCGAAGGGGTCAACCACAGCGATAACCGCCGCCAAGACAACCGACGTCCGTATCTACTCGATTACTTAACAGTATCAGTATGTTGCAAGCGACTTCTTTGGCGCGTTTGCAGCGGTGCTGGGCGGAGCTCCATTTATCCACGATTCCTGCCGCCTCTCTCGTCCGCTATATTGCAGGTCGGCCAACAACCGGTCCCACCGGAACAGCCAACTTAGATTCTCAGTTTGAGCACCTTCGTCGTCGTCATGCCGTCGCCTTGGCTGACCGTCATCATGTCTTCGACCTGCATCGGCCTTTCGATCAGGCTCCAGGCGGCGCGGTTGCGGCCCGAATCGTAGAGCGAGACGATGATGCGGCCCTGCGGCGTCAGGAATTTGGCGTAGCGCGACAGGAGCGCGTCGGGCTGCGGAATGTAGTTAAGGATCTGGCTGAATATGATCACGTCGAAACGGCGATCGGACTGGAAATCCTCCGCCCCCGACACCGCGAAGGCGGTGCGCGCGTCGGCTTCGTCCTGCGCCTGGGCGACCGCCTGCGGCGAAAGGTCGATGCCGAGATAGGATTTGTAGGGCAGTACTTTCAGCTTTTTCGCCAGCAGTCCGGCGCCGCAGCCGACATCGAGGATGCTGGCGGGACCGAGGAACTGGCAATAGCCGAGCACCGAGACGAGGCCACCCAGGCTGCCCATCTCGCCCAGGAAGTCCCAATGCCCGGCGGCGTATTCCTTGTCCCAGACCGCGGCCGCGACCGGCGCGGGACGGAAGCCGATGACCTGGAACAGGGCGCGGGAAACGAGCCTTTTGACGAGTTGCATGCGCATCCGTCCAACATTGAAGCGGTTGACCGGCAATCCCTGCAAATGCCGCGCCGCGATCGGCACGGTGCGCACGATACCGGAGCAAGTTCCGGAACTCGGACCACCCGCGAAGCAAATCCCTGCAGCACTATCGGATTCGCCGTCACAAAATCGTCGCCGCAGGTTCCGCGAAATTTACCAATAAATCTTCGTGCTTCGATTCCGTCCGATTTTATGCGTAAGCTTGCCTGGGTGTAACAAAGCGGGACGATATAACCCGCGCTTTGTTGGGGGCGATAATATGCGTTGGGATGTTGTGGCGCGCTGGATGGGCGCGTGCGGTCTGTGCATGGCGCTCGGCGGCTGCGGCGGGCTTCTCCTGCCGAGCCAGAGCGAGATCGGCGATTCCAGCTTCGAATCCTACAAATCGGTCAACGACGCATTCGACCGCATCGCGCTGCGCCAGGCTTCGGTGAGCGACCTGGCGGGGCTGGGCTTCGACGCGCAGCACACGCCGAACGTGGCGGTGCTTTCCTATCTGGAGATCGTCGAGCACTTCATGCCGAACAGCTCGATGGCGTTCGACAAGCTCGATCCGGCGGTGCAGGACTGCATCATGGCGCGCTCGGCCTGCGAGGGTTATGTGTTCAAGGTCGAGCATCATGCCTATCAGCGCAGCGGCAGCCTGTTCCTCGACCTCTTCGGCTTCTCGCGCACCACCACGGAAACCGGCTGGACGGCGCAGGTGCTGGTCCTGGTGCAGAACGGCCGCGTGACGCACAAGCTGCTCTCGGGCGAGCCCAATGTGCGGATCGTGCGCGGCGACGTGCAGCCGCTGGGGCCCATGCAGAATCTGGGCGGCATGTTCGCCACCGGCACCTCGCTCGCGGCGCGCGCCATCAAGTAGCGGCAGCCGCCAGCGCGGCGTCGACCTGGGGACGCAGCGCCGCGGTCGCGGCCTGGGCCTTGGCGAGCGCCGCGCGGATCGCGGCGCCGTCGCTTTGCGACAGCACCGCCTGGCCCTGGCCGACCAGCGGCGTCAGCTCGGCGACGGTGGCGGCGAGCGCTTCGAGGATCTGGATCATCAGCGTGACGGACATGCGGCTCTCCTAGTTCGGGACGAGGGCGTGGAGCTGGACGATGAGCGCGGCGGCGGCGGCCACCGCGTCGAGAACGCCTTGCGCATTGGCGGCCGCATCGGCCTGGTCGGCCACGTCGAGGATCGCGCCGGCCTGATCGTAGAGCGTCCTGGCCGTGGCGGCATCGGCGCCATGCAGCGCGCCGCTCGCGGCCGCATCCTTCAACGCGACGCCAATCCCCTGATAGGCGAGATGCGCCAGCGTCAGCGCCTTCTCGGCGTCGGCGAGAGCCTGTGGCGCGGTCTGCGCGGCATCCGGCGAAAGCGTCGAACAGGCGGCGAGCGGTGCGAGGCTGAGCGCGGCCGCGAGCGTGAGGGCGAGGCGGCGCATCGCTCAGCGCCCCGCCGTGGCGACGCCGTGGCGCACGGTCATCGCGAGCAGCGCCGGGACCGCGAGATTGAGCGCGGCGACGAGGCCAAGATCGCCGTCGAGCCAGCCGCCGACGGCGCCGAGCACGGCCAGCGCGCCGGTGATGTAGGTCTTGTATCCGTTGAGCATGCGAGTTCTCCTTTGGGATTCGTCAGGTGCGCAGCCACTTGGCGACGCTTGCGACATAGAGGAAGGACGCCGGCGTATTGGCGGCGAGCGTGGTGAGCGCGCCGGCGATGGACTGGCCGGCGTTGGGCGAGTGGGTGAGCGCGGTGACCGTCTGGGTCGAGGCGAGCGTCACGATCTGCCCATCCTTGGGCGCCGCCGGCATGGTGATCGCGCCGGCCGCGAGCGTGCCCGCGGGATTGAGCAGCAGCCGGCCGGTCGCATTCGCGATGGTGATCGCGAAACCGGTCGCCGGCGTCTGATAGGAATAGGACAGATCGACATAGGCGCCGCCGGCCTGCAGGCGCTTGTCGTCCCAGACGCGGAAGGCTTCGACGAGGAAGGTGCTGCCTGCCGCGGCGGTCTGCACGATGAAGTAGGTGCCGTGTGCCGCCGGGGTGAAATTCTCCGCTGCATTGAAGGCGATCGCGCCGGTGGCGGTGGCCGCGAACCCCGTGCCGTCATGGCCCTCCGCCGTCCAGTTCGCGAGTGTCTGGTCCTGGGCGACGGCGGCCGGCGACGCGTAGGTGCCGTTGGTCCGCCGCATCTTGAGCACCGGGAAGGTGCCGCTGGCATCCCAGCAGACGGCGCGGCCGCCGCTGGCGCCGTTGGTGCCGACGATGTGCAGCGCGCTGGCGGCGAAGACGGCGGGCGGCGCGGTGCCGCTGGGATTGACGGTGAGCGCCGCGGTGGGCGACGCGCTGCCGATGCCGAGGCGGAAATTGACGTCGTCCCAGAACAGCCTGGCATTGTCCTGCGCGATCGCGCCCGCGCCGTTGCCGAACAGCAGCGAGCCGGCGGTCCAGCCCTTGGCGAGGCCGTCGACATATTGCCGGGTCGCGGCGTGCAGCGGCGCGGTGGGATCGCCGGCCAGGGTCACGAGGCCGTTGCCGCGCGCGATCCTGAGGCCTTCGAACCAGGCGGCCCCGTCGGGCGAGACCTTCACATGCAGGTCGTCGTCGCCGCACAGGCCGAGCTCGGCGCGGCCGGAATAGTTCGTCTGGCAGAGCAGCGAGGCGGTGTCGCCGCTCGCATGCTTGTTGAGCTTGGCCTGCACGCCGTTGCCGGCATTGTCGAACAGCAGGGCGGCGGATTTCGTCGCCAGCTTGTTCGTCGCATCCGCCGTGGTGTTCACGCCGAGCAGCGGCACGTTCTGCAGCGACAGGATGCTCGCATAGTCGGCCCAGGCGGCACCGGTGAAGACGATCAGCCTGCTCTCGTCGACCACATAGGCGGCAAGGCCGGTGAAAGGCGCATAGAAGCGCCAGCCGCCATCGGCGGCGAAGGCGATCTTCCCGTCCTGGCCCGTCCAGGCGCCGGCGCCGCCCGCTGCGACGAGATAGGTGTCGCCGTCGGCGGGCGTCGCGGGCGGGCTGCCAAGATCGCGGTCGAGGAAGCGGGCGAAGAGCAGCGCATCCATCTGGAGCAATGCTTCGTTGTGGGTGACGTGCTTCTGCGCCTGCGCCGCGGCGAGCAGCGGCAGGGCGGTGCGGGGTGTGGTGTCGGACATGGGTGCGCTCCTTGCAGAGCACCGCTTGTCATCCCCGGCCGAGCGATGCGTATGCATCGCGAGGGGAAGGGATGACAACGGTGTTTCAGGTGAAGAGAATTGTCGCGCCCGCGCCGCGGCCGAAGGCGGCGGAGCGCTGGTAGACGGTGAAGCGGAACGGGCTCGGCAGACCGCCGGGGAAGTCCGTCGCGATCTGCGCGGCGGTGTAGAGGTAGCTTGGCGCCGGGTTCGCCGTGACGGAGCGGATCACCGCACCGGCGGCATCGAGGATCTCGACGTCATAGGCCTCGCTCTCCTCGGCCAGCGGCACCTCGGTCTGATCCCAATTGTCGCCGCCCAAGCGGGTGCGCCGGATCCAGCTGAGCAGCAGGTCGCCGCCCTGTCCTTGCACGGCCAGATGCACCGGCGAGAGCGGGCGCTGGCCGATGCCGGCGAATTGCGCCGTCGCGGTCTGCCAGCTCGCATCGGAGAGCGGCTTGTTCGGCGGACCCCAGGCGTAGTGGAAGGGCAAGGTCGCCTCGTTCTGCTTGAGGTCGAGCTGCTGCGGCGTGCCGTCGAGCAGCACGACGCGCGCGCCGGCCGGCAGGGGATCGCGCATCGCGCCTTCGCTGCCGGCCTGGCCGCGCAGCAGGCGGGTCAGCGTCCATTCGTTCGGCGCGGTCAGCGTCGCGGCGGCGAATTGCACGATCTCCCAGCCGCCATCGGCGTTCTGCACCGCGAGCGCATTGGCGCCGCCGAGCACGGCGAGATCGTCTTGCGATGCGAGCGTACCGGCGCCGAGCCGGATGCGCAGCGCGTTGACGGTGTCCCAGCGCCAGAGCGGCCCCGACCAGAAATCCGCCGTCGTGCGGCCGAGCGTGGCCGGCTTGGCGAGCGTCCGGCTGAGCGCGTAATTGGACTCGCTTGCGCTCTTGAGCACCTGGACGCTGCCCGGCCAGGGCGCGGCATAGGCCGCGGCGGTCGGCGCCCAGGGCGTCTCGTTCCCCGTGAGCAGCGGCAAATCCATGAAGACGGCCAGCGCCCGGCCCGGCAGCGCGAGACTCTGCGCCTGGCCCGGCGCACGCGATGGCCCGGTGAGCGGCTCGTAGATCGACGGATCGGTCGCCACCGCCTCGATCTTGCGGGCGCCCGCATCGTCGATCTGCGTCAGGCGCAGGCGATGGTCGCGGCCGCCCAGCGTCAGCACGACCTCGTCGGTGACGTCGCGCGCCAGATGCGAGGGCGGCAGCGCGAAGCTCGCGCTCTCGCGCATCACCCAGGCGTCCTGCAGCAGGCGTTGCGCGATGCCGGTCGCCTGGCCCTGGTCCATCACCAGCGGCAGCGAAGAAGTCGCGACGCGGTCGGAGCGCGTGACGAGGCGGCGGGCCTCGACGCCGGCTTGGCGATAATCGGCATCGGGATCGAGATAGGCGATGCGCGAGACGTTGGGCAGGTCGGTCTCCTGTGCCCGCGTCAGCGCGACGCCGAGGCCAGCGTCGTCGCCGTCGGGCAGCGCGAGATCGTCCTCGCCCAGCGCGGCCGCCACGGCCTGGCCGCGCGGCACGAAGCGGATCGCGCCGGCGCTCTCCACCGCGTCGAAGTGGAAGGCGACCGAGAGCGGCGTCAGCGCGTCGCGCGCGCTCATCGTGTCGGTGACCGCGAAACCCGTGACGAGGCCGGTGAGGGCCGTGGTGTCGGCCTGCGTGAAGTTCGAGGCGGCGCAGACGTCGTCCACCAGCGGCGCGAGCGGCACCGCGCCGAGCCGGCCGTTCAGCCAATGGCCGAGGCGCCAGTTCGCGGCGTCGCCCCACACATCGCTGCGCGCCGGGAAGAACGGATAGGGCCGCGCGTCCCAGCACCAGACATAGATGTTCGCGGTGTCGACCATGCGGCCGGCGTAGAGCGACGCGGCGGGATTGTTGGCGGGATCGCTCCAGAAGGCGAGATGCGCTTCTAGGAAGCGGCGCTGGATGAGATCGTCGCGCTCGCCGTTCGAGTACCAGGGCAGTGCGCTCTCCGCCGATTTCGGATCGAAGAACACGTTGGGCTGGTTGGCGCCCTTGTCGACCGCCGGACATCCCAATTCGGTGAACCAAAGGGGCTTGCCGCCGGGCGTCCAGCCGGTCGGCGTCGCGCTTTCCGTCCCGCCGGGGCGGTCGTGATGCGGGTTGCTCCACCAGCTCCACAGATCCTTGGCGCGCCACACCCAGGGCTTGCCGAGGCCGTCGGTGACCGGCGTGCGGGTCTGTGCCGCACGGTCGGCATCCGAGGCGTAGTACCAGTCATAGTCCTCGCCGCCGCGGATGTTCGAGGCGAGATAGGCGCGGTCGTAGAGGTTCGTCGGGCCTGCCGGGTCGTAGTCCAGCTGCGCGGTGCCGTCGCGCCAATCGGCCAGCGGCAGGTAATTGTCGATCCCGACGAAATCGATGTCCGGATCCGACCACAGCGGATCGAGGTTGAAGATCAGTCCGCCGCCGCCCGTCTGGTGGCCGGCATATTCGCTCCAATCGGCGGCATAGCCGAGCCTGGTGCCCGGTCCGAGGATGGCGCGGACATCGGCCGCGAGCGTCTTCAGCGCGGCGACGGCGGGATAATGCGTGGCGCTGTCGCGCAATTGCGTCAGGCCGCGCAGTTCGGAGCCGACCAGGAAGGCGTCGACGCCACCGGCCGCGGCGCACAGCAGCGCATAATGCAGCACCATGCGGCGATAGCCCCAATCGCCGCCGCCGCGCCAGGCGACGGTCGCGCCGTCGACGGCGAAGTCCGCCGCGTTCGCGCTGCCGAAGAATGCGCTCACCTGCGTGGCGGCGGCCGCGGTCTGGTCGGGCGAGCCGGCGACGCCCGGCGCCGGCGCGCAGGTGATGCGGCCGCGCCAGGGGAAGGCGGGCTGCGACGCGGCGCCGGTATAGGGATCGGTGCGCGCATTGCCGGGCGGAAGGTCCAGGAACAGGAACGGACAGAACATCACGCGCAGGCCCCGCGCCTTGAGATTGCCGATCGCGCGCACGATGGAGGCGTCGGACGGCGTGCCGCCATAGGCGGGGCGGCCGTCGCGCTGCGAGACGAGATGCGCGTCGGCGCGGGCGAGGCCGTCGACGCGCCAGCTGTCCGGCGTCGTCGTCTTGGCGGCGAGCTCGACGCCGGGGCGGATCGTGCAGCTGCCGGCGCGCAGGTCGTCGCCGAACCAGCCCGTCACCAGCGACACGGCGCCGAGATTGGGCGCCAGCGCGGTGAGCTCGTCCAGCGACGCGTCGATGTCGGCGGTGCCCGAGGCATTGTGCGCGTTCAGCGGCGTCGTGGTGCCTTCGCCGTCATCGTCGCTCACGATCGTCGAGTCGTAGACGAACTCGCCGGCGCCGGGGATCAGCGCCACGCCGGAGAGCCGGTTCTCGAGCGCGCCCGGATCGCCGTCGCCCAGGGTGCGGAAGATTTCGAACTGCAATTGCGGGATGCGGTTGCCGAATTGCGCCAGCGGCAGGTCCTCGAACACGACATAGGCGAGGCCGCGGAAGGCGGGCGCGTTGGCGGCGCCTTCAATGTCGGCGATCAGGGGATCGGGCGCCTGGGTCTCACTGCCCGCATGGAAGCGCGTGGTGAAGGCGGAGATGTCGACCAGGTTGCCGTCGGCCCAGACGCGGCCGAGGCGGGTGGCGCCGGCGCAGAGCCCGACCGCGAAGGAGATCGCATAGCTGTAGTCGGTCTCGCTCACGCCGGGGCCGCCGAGGCCCTTGCCGCCGCCGGTGCTGCCGGTGGTGGCGGTCTCGCGGTAGCGGCTGGCCCAGATCACCTGGCCCGCGATGCGGACGCGGCCATAGAGGCGCGGGATCGGCGCGCCTTCGCTGGAGGCCTGCAATTGCGTGTCGCCCAGGCGCGGACCGTCGACATGCTTGCCGGGCGCGATGGCGGCGTCGATCTGGGTGCCGAGATAGGCGCCGATCGCGCCGCCGATCTGCGCCCCGCTCAGCGTGACGCCGAACAGCGACAGACCCGAGCCGAACAGCGATGCGCCGAGCCCGGAGCCGACGACACCGAGGACGAGGGAAGCCATGGGATATCCTTCGACCTCTCCGCAAGGGAGAGGTGCATGCGAAATTCAGATCCGAAAGGCGTAGGCCAGCTTGCGGCGCCAGGCGGACGTGAAGGGCTCTTCCGAGACGCGGCGGTTCTGACGCGCATGGATCAGGGTGAGCGCGCCGCCCTGCTCCGCCACCAGGCCGCAATGCTTGGCGGGGCCGCGCGGCACCATGCGGAACAGCGCGACGTCGCCGGGCGCGATGTCGCGCAGCGGCACCGGCCGCAGGTGTCGCGCCAGCGCCGTATATAATGTCTCGCGCGGATCGGCTTCGGCCCAGTCGGGCGAATAGGGCGGCGGCGCTTCGGGTTCGGCGCCATGCCGCTCGCGCCACACGCCGCGCAGCAGGCCGAGGCAGTCGCAGCCGGCGCCTTTCACGCTCGCCTGGTGGACATAGGGCGTGCCGAGCCAGCCGCGCGCGAGCTGCACGATGTCAGTTTCCATAGCGGCTGCCTCCATCCATCGGCTGGGTCTGCGTGGGCGACGCCAGCACTGCGTCATTGCCCGGCATGTAGGGGAAGCCGCGGAAATTGACGCTGTTGGCGAAGCGGTCGCGGCAGGTCGCAAATTGCTTGTCGCAGCCCGCCGTCACGGTGAAGGTATCGCCGGGCGCGACCGGCGCGCTCATCGCCTGCCACAGCTCGATCGAACCGGCGGCATGGCGCTTGACCTCCATGGCGCGGCCGGCATTGGCGCCGCCGGTGAAGGTGAGCTTGCCCTGGCTGAACCAGCCGTTCGCATAGGCATCGAGCCCCGTGACGGCGAAGCGGCGGTTGTCGATGACGCGCGCCACCGCGGCGGAAGCGGCGAAGGCGGAAGACGAAATGTCCTTGCCGCAGCGCCCATCGCCGAGATCGGCGTCGCAGCCATAGCCGTAGACCCGGCCCACCGGCTGGTTCAGGCGATGCGCCAGGCCGCGGATCTCGGCGCTGAAGTCGGTCTTGCCGCGCTTGACCTCGCCGAGGCTGCCCTTGCGCATCAGCACGCGCTGCTCCGGCGCCCCCCAGTTCACGCGCCAGATCTCGATCGCCGCGTCGTCGTAGAGACCGGCGGCAAGGTCGGCCTCGTTGAGCGTGGCGGCGCTGAGCGCCCCCAGGACGGTGAGGTTGTCGACCGCGAGGCCGAGCGTCGACTGCACCTCGCTGGCGGTGAAGCCGGTGGCGGGCTCATAGGACAAGCCGTCGAAGCCGAGCGCGCAATCATGGTCGGTGAAGCCCTGCAGCGCACCGTCGCGGCGGATGAGCTTCCAGCACCAGCACAGCGTGGTAGCGCCGGAGGAGAGATGGGCCTGCAGGCCGGATGGGAGAGGTTTCATGGGATGTGGACTCGATGCGAAAGGGCAGACGCGAATGTTTCCCTCCCCCGTAACCACGGGGGAGGAAAAGGAGCGAGCCGGTCTCGCTACAGCCTGATCTCCACCAGCGGGATGCTGGGGAGTTCGCCGGCGGTGAAATTGGCGAGGTTGATCGCGAGCTGGTCGGTGTCGAACCGCACCGGCGTATCGAACTCGAAGCCGGCGGTGAGCATGGCGCCGCTCGCGGGCGCCGCCGCGAACGTCACCACGCCTATCGTCGCGTCGAGCGTGAAACCATCCTGCAGCTCGGTGCCGTTGGCGGCGACGCGCAGCGTGCCCGCAACGGGCTTGGCGATGGCGCGCGTCCAGCTCGACGGGCCCGAACTGTAGACCTTTATGAGCGGGAACGCCGTGGCGTGGCCGTTGCCCGTGCCGAGCGGCTGGTCGAGCGGCGAGACGGTCTGGCCCGGGGCGCAGGATTTGAAATCGCTCCAGTCCTTGAAGCGGAAGCCGTTCAGCCGACCGAGCCGCGCCTCGAAGAAGGCGATCACGGCATGCAGGTCGTCGAGCGATTTGACGCCATAGCCCGCGTCGTAGCGGCGCCGCGAATTGGCCCAGACCGCGTTGCGCTCCTCGAAGCCGGAGCCCAGCGTGACGATCTCGGTCTTGCGCTCGGGCCCGCCCGTGGCGTGGAAGGCGAGCGCGGTGGGGAAGCGGATTTCGTGGAAGGCCATTTATTTCCCCCTCCGCCCTTCGCACCTGACGGTGCTACGGGCACCTCCCCCACCAGCGTGCTTCGCACGCGTGGGGGAGGCGGACCTGTGTCTTGGCGACGATCTCATCAAAGATTCCTCTGCCCGCGCGCCAGGGCGCGGCTGAGCATGGCGGCGACCTGGGATTGCGATTTCAGGAAGCTCTGCGCGTCGGGGGTCTGGACGTTGAGCGTGATGCTGCTGCCCTGCAGCGCGCTGTTGGGCGCGATGCTGCCGGCGGCGCCGGGCACGAACAGTTCCGGCCCCTGCTCGCCGACGAGATAAGGCGTGCCGGCATCGACCGGCCCGCCGGCGGCGCGCGCCCCGCCGACCGGCAGGATCGCGCCCGCAATCTGGCTCAGCACGCTCTCGATCGGCTTGACCAGGAATTGCGTGGTGGCGATGCGGTCGAAGTCGGAGAGGATGGCGCTGACCAGCGTGTCCATGGAGGTTTTGCCCGAGAGCACGGCACGCGCGATGGTGTTCTCCACCGAGGAGAAGCTGCGCGTCACCGCGGTCTCGATCGCCGAGGTTGCGTCATGCACCGGCCCGCCGACAAAGGCGGAGAGCGCCTGGCCCGCGGCGTCGAGGCTCTGGCTGAGCGGCGTATCGGTCATGGCGGTTCAATCCGGATGTTGCAGGAGCAGGGTTTGGAGCTCGGCACGGGCCAGCGGCTGGGGCCCGCGCGGCGGCGCCGCGAGGGCGCGCCATTCGGGCAAGGAGAGCGACCAGAACACGGGGGGCGACAGGCGCAGGCGGCCGAGGCCGAAGCTCAGCCAGTCGCTCCAGCGAAAGGGACGGGTGCGGCGTCCCCGTCGCGTGGCGCAGATGGAGCGAGGCCGGCGGCATCGAAGGCGGACGTGACGGCGGCGACCAGCACGCCGAGATCGCAAGGCAGGCGCAAGACATCGGCCGGCGCCAGGTCGTGGCCGCCGCCGCGCAACAGCGCCGCCACGACCACGGCGAGGTCGCCGGCGCGGATCGTCTTCAGCCGCACGCCGATCTCGGACAAGTTGGCGAGGCCGAGGCCGTCCTCGATCTCGGCGAGCGCGCCGAGGGTGAGCAGCAGGCGGTAGGAGCGGCCGCCGGCGTCGAGCGCGACTTCGCCGCGGATGCGGTTGGTGAGCATCGTTTTTCGATTTCCCGGATTTGATTTGGATAGGCTCGATTCATTCCTATGCGTCATCGCCCGGACAAGCGGGCGATGACGCATTCAGGCGTTCGAGTCGGAGCAAAACGGGGGCCATCGAGACGCTTGCGCGATGGGTCCCGGCTCCGCGCGACGCCGACGCATCGCTTGGCCGGGATGACAGTCGTGATTCAAACCGGTCACGACAGACCCTAAAGCGCCGCGAACACCAGCGCCCCGGCCGAGGCGAGCGAGAGCGACAGCTTGAGCTCGCCGTCATAGGGCCCGTCATATTGCAGCGCCGTGAGCTTGAACGGGCCGGTGACGGTGCCGAAGCTCGGAATCACCACTTGGAAATTCCCGATCGCCTGCGCGAAAAAGGCGCTGCGCAGCGCCGCGTCGGAGGCCGCATCCTTGAACACGCCGGAGCCGGAGAGGCTGGCGGACTTCACGCCGCCGCCGGCCAGCAGCTCGCGCCACTGGTCGGCGGAATCGGCGTTGGTGACGTCGACGCTCTGGGCGTTGAAGGCCAGCGTCGTGGCGCGCAGGCCGGCGACGGTGGCGAAAGCCTCGGGCGAGGCGCCGTCGCCGAGCTTGATGAGCAGGTCTTTGCCTTTTTGGGCGGACATGGGGATTTCCTTTCATCTGTTTCCCCCCCCCCGTGGTTACGGGGGAGGTGCCGAGCGAAAGCGAGGCGGAGGGGGCCGGCCCGGTGGCTGCCCCCTCCACCATCGCTTCGCGATGGTCCCCCTCCCCCGTAACCACGGGGGAGGAAAATCAGGCGTCAGGCTCGAGCAGCGCCTGGAAGCGCAATTGCGCGTGCACGGTCTCGCCGTCGCTCTCGCGCACCGACTCCGCTTCCAGCCAGCGCAGGTCGATCAGGGTCTGGCCGTCGATCGCGAGCGCCGCACCGTTCAACGCGTCAATCACCGCCTGCGCGGCCAGGCGCGTCTCGCGGCGGCCGGCGGCGCGCGACCAGATGTGGACCGTCAGGGCATGCGCCGAGCCGGGCTCGGTCGCGGTCGACCAGTCGCTCTCCCTGTCGTCGCCGATCACGATGTAGGGAAAGGCAGCGCCCCGCGGCACCGCGTCGAAGATGCGCGGCGGATCGCCCACCGCCTCCAGCACCGCGCTGTCGGTGGCGAGGGTGGCGAAGATCGCCTGCTGCAAGGCCCAGCTCGCGGCGCTCATGTCAGTTCCTCGCAAAGCAGTGCGACATAGGCGGTGCGCGGGCCGGCATCGAGCAGGCCATGGACGCGGAACAGGCGCGCCCCGAACTGCACGCGCTGGCCGGCGGCGAGATCGCCGCGGCGGCGCAGCGTGATGCGGTGGCGCACCTTGGACTCGAGGCGGTCGGCGTTGAGCGCGTCGCCGGCGCCGAGCGGCGCAAGGCCGATCCACACCGTCGCGAAGGCGTCCCAGGATTCGGCGAAGCCGCCGCCGCCATCGGGCGTCAGCGTGTGCGCGAGCAGCGTCGCGCGCTGGTTGAGAGTACGGAGCATTTTTCGTCTTTCACCGACCTCCCCGCGAGGGGGAGGTGAAGGGATGACCGGTGCGGCGGCGCTACAGTTTCAAAACCCGGAACGGCGCGAGGAGCGCCAGACAGGCAGGCGGCAGCTCGGCGGGCGCTTCGCCGCGGTTCTCGTAGAGGAACGTCACCAATGCGAGGATCGCTTCCTGGAGCAGCGCCGGCACCGCGTCGGCGTCGCCATAGCCCGCGGTGAAGGCGATGGCGATGCCATTCAGCGGCCGCAGACCGGCCGGCGGCGCCGCGGTGAGCGCGAGACGCGCGGGCGCGCTCGCCGCATCGACCGTGTAGCGCGCGAGGTCGAGCACCGACGGCGTGTCGTCGCGGGCATAGAGCGTGACCGCGCTCACGCCTTGCAGCGGCGGCAACGGGATCTCGACGATGCCGCTGCACGGCCAGGCGTCGAGATGCAGCGTCCAGCCCTGGGTGACCAGGGCGCGGCCGGTGTGCCATTCGGCGCGCGCCCGCGCCGCGGTGATGAGCGCGCCGATCAGCGCATCGTCGTCGGCGGTGTCGACCTTGAGATGCGCCTTGGCCCGGGCGAGCGTGACGGGCTCCTGCGCGGGCGGCGCGGTGAGGGAGAGGGGCATGGAGAATGTCCGTTGGCGAAGTTGTCGCAAAGATCGACCTTCATCCCCATTGTCATCCCCGGCCGAGCGATGCGTGAGCATCGCGCGGGGAAGGGGACCCAGGCCTGCGGGACCTATCGGTCTGCAACGCCTGGGTCCCCTTCCCTCGCCTCGCACGCTGCGCGTCCGAGGCTCGCCGGGGATGACAAGGAAGCTTGGCTTCGGCTACGACGCGCTGAACTTCATCAGCTTGATCGCTTCGTAGTTCTGCACGCCGCCGCCGACGCGCTTGGTCGTGTAGAACAGCACATAGGGCTTGGCGCTGTAGGGGTCGCGCAGGGTGCGGATGCCGATGCGGTCGACGATTAGATAACCGCGGGCGAAATCGCCGAAGGCGATGGAATAGGTCCCCGAGCCGATGTCCGGCATGTCCTCCGCCTCCGCCACCGGATAGCCGAGCAGCGTGGGCGGCTGGCCGGCGGCGCTGCCGGGCTGCCAGATGTAGTTGCCCGTCGAATCCTTGAACTTGCGGATCGCGCTTTCGGTCTTGCGGTTCATCACCCAGGCGCCGTTGGCGCGATAGGCCTGCTTGGGCGCATAGGCCAGCGTCACCAGCGCGTCGGTCGGATTGGACGCGGCGAAGGCGCCGTCGGCGCCGGACGCGACATAGCCGAGCTTGGTCCAGACCCAGCTCGCATCGGCGACGATGGTCTCCGACAGGAAGCCCTTGGGCTGGGTCGTGCCGTTGCCGTTCACGAAGGCGGCGCCTTCCTGCTCGGCGAACACGACCTGGACCTCGTCGGCCAGCCAGCGCTCGATATCGACCTGGCTGTCGTCGAGCAGCGTCGCGGTCGCGGCCGGCATGGCGTAGAGCTCCATCGCGGGGAAATCGATCACGCTGAGCGTCGGCGTGTCGGTCTGCGGCCGCGACGCGGTCTCGGCGACCCAGCCGGTGGCGGCGCCGGCGGTGGCGATCGGCTTGCGATAGACGTTGCCGCCGATCTGGCGGACCGTCGCCAGGGCGCGGATCGGCGAGGCCTTGGCCAGCACGCGGTCGATGGTCTGCTCGATCTCCAGCGGCACGGTGTAGCCGCCGTCGCCGGGCGAGCCGGCCGAGAACGCCGATTTCAGCTCGAAGGCGTCGAGCGCGCCCGCGTCGCCCTTGCGGACATAGCGGTCGAAGGCCTGCTTGCGTTCGAGCGCATCACGGTCGGTGACGGCCGATTTGCGCTCCGGCGACAGCGCCGGCCGGGTGGTCTCGAGCAGCAGCGCGTCGAGGGCGCGCTTCTGCTCGTCCAGCGCCTTGTCGATGCGCGCGACCTTCTCGTCGCTCACGACGTCGCCGGAGCGGCGCTCGAGCGCGGCGAGACGCTCGTCATTGGCGTCCTTGAAGCTTTCGAAGGCGCGCAGGAAGTCGTCGAACGCGTCCTTGACCTCGGGCGAGGCCGCTTTGGTTTCGTAGTCCATTGTCGTTGTCTCCTGTTGAACGTGAAAACACACTTGTCATCCCCGGCCGAGCGATCCGTCAGGATCGCGAGGGGAAGGGGACCCAGGCGCCGCAACGCGCGCGACGTGGCGGGACCTGGGTCCCCCTCCCTCGCCTCGCGCGCCAGGCGCGCGAGGCTCGCCGGGGATGACAACCGTGTTTGTCGCGCGGCACGCTTGTGCTGCGCGCTTCAGCCCCGCAGCATCGCCGCTCTTCGTCCCGATGCCCGTCACCGCGCTGCCTTGCAGCAGCGGGAAGGTCACGACCGAGATCTCCCAGAGCTCGATCTCCTGCAGCAGGCGCGTGCCGCGGGCGGCGTCGCGCCGGGCGCGCAGGGTGCGGAAGCCGATCGACAATCCGTCCAGCGCGCCTTGCGCGATCAGCTCGCGCACCTCGCGGGCGCGTTCGACCTCGACCGCGAGGCGGCCGCGGACATGGAGGCCGCGCGAATCCTCGCGGATCGTCTCCCACACGCCGATCGGCTCATGCGCGAAGTGCTGGTAGAGCATGCGGACGCGGGCCGGCGGACGGCTGCGCAGCGAGCGGGCGAACGCCCCGGGGGCGACGATGTCGCCCGCCCCGTCGGCCACGTGGAAGAGCGAGGCATAGCCTTCGAACTCGTCGGGACCGAGCGCTTCGAGCAGCGCAGGCGTGTTCTTGCGCGCGAGGCGGGGCCTCACGTGTTGGATGACGGGCATGTGCGGTATCTCTTTGGGGAGCGAGTAGCGAATAGCGAGTAGCGAGTAGGGTGCGCCCTATTCGCCAATTCGCTATTCGCTCTTGTCCAGCTTGTCCTCGATCCGGGCCAGCGCGGCGCGGATCTCCGTGACCTGCTCTTCCAGAACGGCGACGCGCTCGATCGCGGCCTGGTCGCGGCCGAGGGTGCGCTCGAGCGTCGCGATGCGGTCGGCGGCGGAGCCGGCCCAGACCAGCGCGCCGGCCGTCTGCAGCAGGAACGCCGCCACGAGGGCGGCGGGGAATCTGCGTTCCAGCGCGGGCGGGAAATGCTCGGCGAAGAGGCTCACGGCAGGTCTCCCGGCGCCGCGGGACCATAGCCGGCGGCGGCGCGCTTCTCGTCGGTGGTGAGGAAGGTCGCGGCGTTGAGGCGATCCCAGATGCTCTCGCGCTCGATCGCCAGCGCGTCGACCGCATCGGCATCGATCGCGAGGCGCAAGGCGCGGCCTTCGAAGCGGGGGGCGAGCCAGCGGGTCAGCGCCGCGGCGGTGCGGCCGGCGAGCGGCAGCACGGTCTGGCGCCAGAAGGACAGGTTCGCCTCGCGATAGTTGGAATAGGTGTTGTCGCCCGGGATGCCGAGCAGCATCGGCGGCACGCCGAAGGCCAGCGCGATCTCGCGCGCCGCGACGTCGCGCGTCGTCGAGAAGTCCATGTCGGCGGGCGTGTAGCTCATGCTCTTCCAGTCGAGACCACCTTCGAGGACCATCGGGCGGCCGGCATTGCCCGCGCCTTGATAAGCGTCTTCGAGCTCGCGCTTGAGGCGCGCGAACTGCTCGTCGGTGAGGCCGGGGGCGCCGTCGGGGCCGCGATAGACCAGCGCGCCGGAGGGCCGCGCCGCATTGTCGAGCAGCGCCTTGGTCCAGGCGGCGCCGGCATTGTGGACCTCGATCGCGTTGGCGCAGGCTTCGAGCGGCGAGAGGCCGTAATGGTCGTCGAGCGGATGGAACAGCGTCGCATGCAGCACCGGCAGGAAGGCGCCGTCGCGCGCGATGCGCGTGGTGCGGCCGTCGACCGTGTAGTCATAGGCGGCGGGCCAGCCGCGCGGCCCCGGCACCACACACATGCGGTCGGGCCGCAGCGTGTAGAGCGCGCGGATCTCGCCGCCCGCCAGCGCCGCCTCCATATAGGCATTGCCGGCGCATTGCAGGAAGGAATACCAGCGGATGAAGAAGGCGCTGCCATCCTCCTCCGGATTGGGCCGCGCCAGGAGATCGAGCAACGGATGGGCGGTGCGCTCGGCGGCGCCGTCATAGAGCAGGAACGGCACGGACGCGGCGCTCTCGGCGATCATCCGCACGCAGCGATAGACGATGGCGTTGGCGAGCACGCCTTCGCGCGCCAGGCTCTGATAGGTGCGCGGCGCCCAGCGGGCGCGCCCGCCGAGCGACAGCGCGATGAGCGGCGCGGATTTTCGTTCCGGCACCTGACGGCGCCGGTTGAGGAATTCGAACATGGGGGTGACTCGCGATGTTGGGTTCAAGCAAAGCCGTCATCCCCGGCTGAGCGATCCGTCAGGATCGCGAAGGGAAAGGGATGACAATCGTGATTTTACGCGTCAATCAAAGAGTCCGGATCTTCGGCGTCGCCCGCCGCACCGGCGGGAAGAGGTGTGCGAGCGCCCAGACCAGTGCGTCCATGCGATCGGGGCTGTCGCCGCGTCCGTCGTATTGGCACATCTGGTCCTCCAGCTCCGGCTGGGCGCCGACGTGATGCACGCGGCCGGCCTCGTAGAGCGCGGCGAACGGCGTCGCGCGGGTCTTCTTGCCGCGGCTGGCATGGACCAGCGTCACCGGCAGGTCGCGCGCCGCCTCCAGCAGCACCGCCTTCACCATGTCGCCGCCCTGATTGGCTTCGGCGATCACCGCGTCGGCCTCATGCTGCTCATAGGCGTCGGCGACCCGCGCCGCCCAGGCGCCGGGCGTCAGGCCGCCGGACGACAGGTCGGCCAGCACATAGGCGTCGCCCGCGCCGTCGCGGCCCGCGACCACGATGCCGCATTCGTCGCCGGTCGACGAGGCCGGCGGATCGACCGCCACCACGACATGGTCGAGCGGCGGGGCGGCCTTCACCCGCGCCGCCTCGATCCAGGCGCGGCGCCACAGCGCGGCGTCGTTGTCCTCGATCAGCTCGGCGTCGAGCTCCTGGCGGCCGAGGCGCGAGCCGCCATAGCGGCGCTGCATCGTCTCGAGGAAGCCGGGCGCGAGATTGGCCGCGTTGGCGGCGGTCCGGCCGCGGGTGACCGTCACGTCGGGCGAGGCCATCAGGGTCTTGAGCGCCGCGATGTTGCGCGGCGTGGTGCTGATCATCATGCGCGGATCCCGTCCGAGGCGCAGGCTCATCAGGGCCATGTCGAGCGCCCCCTGAGGGTCGGCCCATTTGGCGAATTCGTCCGCCCAGATCGTATCGAACTGGTGGCCGCGGATGCCGTCGGATTCATCGGCCGAGAGCACGGTGGCGACCGCGCCATTGGCCCAGGTGAGGCGGCGGTTCGAGGGCTCGAACGCCGCGCCCGGGCTGACCGCCTTGAGGCCGGAGACGCCCTCGATCATCACCGCCCGCGCGTCGTTGAAGGTGGCGCCGATGAGGCCGATGCGGTGCATCGTCTTTCGCCGCACACCGTCTGCGATCCATTCGGCGCCAGAGCGGGTCTTGCCCGTTCCGCGACCGCCGAGGAACAGCCAGATGCGCCAATCGCCTCCGGGTACGAGCTGTTCGTCGCGGGCATTGAATAGCCAGCTGGCAAGGGCGGCTTGTGCCTCATCCGGCTTCAACGTCTCGATGATCGCGCTCATCTGCGGCTCGCTCAAGCTTCGGAAGAAGGCTGCGCTGAAGCGTGTTGACGGCATCATCGGGATGGACTGCATGTTTGGTGGCGCGACGAAGAGAGGCGGCGGAAGCGCCGCGCGCGATGCGTTCGAGCGTGCGCTGAAGCTGATCGAGCGAACGGACATTCTTCAGGCGCGTATCGCCGTTGGTCGTCATGACAGAGCGTTCCTGGAGCTGGAGCTGGCGCACGAACTCGCGGCCAATCCGCTCATAGGCGAGATCAATCCAGTCTTCATTTATTTCTTCCTTCAGCAGAGGATCGTCGGGGTCGAGCAGACACGCGGACGTGCCCACATCGGTCTCATACGACCGGTTGGGTGCGAGAGGCATCGGACACACTTGTTGGGATATGGGTGAATTGGGATTTGGACCGACTCGGTTCAAGGGGGCGCGCAGAATTTTTTCGCCGGCGACTTATCCCCGCGCGCGGATTCGCAACGCGATGATTTGCACGGAGAAATTTCGCGGCGCGTGGGGATAGACGCGATCGCGCGATCACGCGGACGATATTTTGTTTCTCGAAAATAATTTTTCGGACGACGCCGCGCGCGATGGTCGGCAGCCGACAGGCCCTCACCTGGCGCAAGACGCATTACATTCCGTTAAGGGCGAAATCCCGTCCCGGCCCGCGAGCCTTGATTGCGCCGCAAATATGGGCGACGAAACCGGCCCATGGCTGGAAACCTGCTCGATCTCATCCGCGACGCCCTGGCGGCGTTCGTGGACTTCTTCGTCCAGCGGCGCCGCTTCTTCGCGCCGCTGCTCGCCATCGTGACGGCCGCGGTCGCGGTTCCGCTCGCGATCCTCGCGCTGCTGCCCACGATCCTGTCCTGGTTCGCCGGGCCGCTGGACATGTCCAAGGATCTTTACGCCGTCAATCGGCCGATCGCCTTCGCCTTCCTCGACGCCGCGGGCGACGAGGTCGGGCATCGCGGCGCGATCATCGGCAAGCGGCTCAGCCTGGACGAGATGCCGGCCTATCTGCCGGCGGCCTTCATCGCGATGGAAGACCGCGACTTCTACGACCATCACGGCTTCTCGGTGCGCGGCCTGACCCGCGCGCTGTGGACCAATTTCCGCGCCGGGCACACCGTGCAGGGCGGCTCCACCATCACCCAGCAGACCGTGAAGATCGTGTTCCTGAGCCAGGAACGCACCATGGGGCGCAAGCTCGAGGAGCTGGTCGACGCCGCGAAGCTCGAGAAATCGCTGAGCAAGAAGCAGATCCTCGAACTCTATCTCAACCGCATCTATCTGGGCTCGGGCGCCTATGGCGTGGACGGCGCGGCGCGGGTCTATTTCAACAAATCGGCCAAGGACCTGACGCTCAGCGAGGCCGCGATGCTGGCGACGCTGACCCGCGCGCCCTCCGCCTTCTCGCCGCGCCGCGACCTGCCCAAGGCGCAGGCGCGCGCCGCCATCGTGCTGCGCAGCATGGTGGAGACCGGCGCGATCAGCCAGGCCGATGCCGATGCCGCCAAGGCGGCGCCCGCGATCATCACCGAGCATGCGACCGCCGATGCGCGCAATTTCTACTTCGACACCGCGGCGGACGAGGCGATGCGCCTGGCCACCCGCGACGGCGTGGCGCCGAACCAGGACCTGATCGTCCGCACCACGCTGATCCCGAAGATCCAGGAGGCGGCGCGCGCCGCCGCCAACCGGGTGATCGCCAAGAGCGGCCCCAAGGTGCATGCCAGCGAGGCGGCGGTGGTGGTGATGAAGCCCGACGGCGCGGTGGTCGCGCTGGTCGGCGGTACCGACTACACCGAGAGCACCTTCAACCGGGCGACCCAGGCGCATCGCCAGCCGGGCTCGGCCTTCAAGCCCTTCGTCTATCTCGCGGCGCTGGAGAGCGGCCTGACGCCGTGGGACCAGCGGGCCGACGAGCCGGTCGACATCAAGGGCTGGACCCCGACGAATTTCGGCGGCCGCTCCTATGGCACCATGACGCTGGCCGATGCGCTGGCGCATTCGGTCAACACCATCACCGCCAACCTCGCGCAGGAGGTCGGCGTGAGCAATGTGGTCGACGCGGCGCAGCGGCTGGGCATCGCGTCGCCGCTGGAGCAGAACGCCTCGCTGGCGCTGGGCACCTCGGAAGTCACGCCGCTGGAGATCACCCGCGCCTATGCTGTGTTCGCCAATGGCGGCGACAAGGTCTATCCCTATTTCGTCACGCAGGTCGAAGACGCGGGCGGGCACCTGCTCTATGCGCGCAAGCCGCCGGAGGGCGAGGAGCGCATCGTCGCCAGCCATGTGAACCGCGATCTCGTCGCGATGCTCTATGGCGTGGTGCTGCACGGCACCGGCATGTCGGCGGCGGTGGCGGGGCATGAGGCGGGCGGCAAGACCGGCACGACGCAGGATTTCCACGACGCCTGGTTCGTCGGCTTCACCCACGACTATGTCGCGAGCGTATGGGTCGGCAACGACGATTCGACGCCGATGAAGTCGGTGACCGGCGGCTCGCTGCCGGCGCAGATCTGGCACGCCACGATGACGGTGGCGGAGAAGGGCCTGCCCTCGACGCCGCTCGACAAGTCGGAGGCCCAGCCGCCGGCCGACGATTCGACGATCTTCGGCAGCGGCGACGTCTACACCTCCAGCAGCGGCGACGACGAAGCCGGCGGCGGCAGCTATATGGGCAGCGGCGAGCGCGGCGAGGACCAGCCGCCGCCGGAGAGCCGCGGCCGTGGCGGCGACCACGGCAATTTCTGGGACTGGCTGTTCAACCGGCGCGGCCGCGACAATGAAGGCCGCCCGGTGCCGCAGGACGGCAGCCAGAGCCAGGGCGACGGCGGCAATGGCGGCGACAGCCAGGATACGAACTGAGCTTTCCCCGCGGCCATGACACGTTATTGGCTGGGCCGGCGCTGCGGGGGATCAAGGCTCCAAGTAGGTCCGGCCGCTAAAACAGGAATTCCAGCACGGCCAGCAGCCAGCGTGCGAAGGTCTCGAGCAGGGCGGGCCGCGGCGCGGCGGCGGGATCGGCCGGGATGATGCCGGCGGGCAGCGGCACCTGCTGCAGCGGCGAGGGCGAGGCATCGGTGCCCGCCGCCCAGGCGCGGCAGCGCTCGAAATCCGCCGCCACCGGCCAGATGCGATAGAAGGTCGAGGCCTCTCCGGCCTGCGCCGCGGCCTGCGCGGCGCGCGGCCGGTCGCCGGCCAGGCAGGCGTAGAAGAAGAACTCGCTGTAGAGCCGCGGATCGGGATGGGCGGCGACGAGATCGCCATAAGCGGCCGCGAGCCGGTCCCAGGTCGCGCGGGTGCCGACGAACAAGCCCAGGCCGTTGCCATAGGTGCGGCGCCCGAGCCGGCCGTAGATGCGGGCATAGGCGCCGGTGCCTTCCTCGTCCTTCGTCGCGGCGACGGCGCGGCGCACGAGGCCGTCGAGATCGTCGACCGAGCCGCCACGATAGGGCGTGTCCAAAAACGCCGCCTCGTCGTAGAGGTCGTAGTAATCGGGAAACCGGCTGAGGCCCTCCTCGAGCACCGGCAGGTAGGCCGCGCGCGTCCAGCCTTCGCCCAGCGCGACCTGCAGCATCGCGGCATACCAGCCGGGATCGCCGCCCGCGACGTCGCGATGCGCCATGAGATAGCGGCGCGCGTCTTCGAAATGCCCCTGCGCCTGCCGCCAATCCCGCTGGCGATTGCCGTGCTGTGCCTCGCAGGCGCAGAGCTCGCCCTGGACGATCATCAGCCGCGCCACGGCGATCCGCGCCGCCGGCGAAGCGGGATAGGCCGCGGCCCAGTGCTCGGCTTTGGCCTGCAGCGCCGCGGCCGCCTGGATCTCGCGGGGGAAATCGCCGCTCCGGTCGACATCGAAGGCCTGGTAGAAATAGGCCAGATCCCATTCGCCGGCCGGCGTGCGGCTTTGCGTCGAGCGGTAGCGCGCGGACATCGATTCCAGCGCGGCGAAATCGGACTGCTGCAAGGCGATGACGGCATCGCCCGCGACCATGGCGGTGTGCTGGATGTCGGGCGCGTCGGGCGGGATCGTGTTGTAGACGAACGCCGGGGCCTGCGCGCTGGCCGCCACCGCCGTCAGCAGCATGGCCAGGCCGGCCATACCGATCGTCCGCAACAACCGGCGCATCGCCAATCCTCTTCCCCGACGGCGCAGCCTGCCGCATGCTGCTTAACGCCGGCTTGAGACAAAGGACCGGATTCGACCTATCGTGCGGGCAGGTCGGGCGGCACGGACATGCGCACAATGCTGAAAATCCTCGCCGTGCTGGTGGTCGGGACCGGGCTTGGCCTGGCGGCGACCTGGTTCACCGTGATCCGCGGCTCGATGGGCGGCGAGGTCGCCGATGGGCCGTGGCACACCAGCCTCGCCGTCGGCTCGGCGCAGGGCGGGGCCTATCTGCGCGCCGCCGTCGCGGTGCACGGCCTGCTGGCGCTCAACCGCAGCGAGACGATCTACTACACCGCGACGGCCGACAGCAGCGGCGCGGCGCTGGACGGGCATTGCCGCTATGCGCTCGCGGGGCGCGACCCGCCGACGCGATGGTGGAGCATCACCGCCTATGGCGCCGACGACTACCTGATCGACAACCCGGCCGGGATCTATTCCGCCTCGCGCAATTCGATCGTGCGGCGGAGCGATGGCGGCTTCATCGTGACGGTCGGCAAGGCGCGGGCACCGGGCAATTGGATACCGGTCGGAGACGGACGCTTCAGCCTGTCGCTGCGGCTCTACAATCCCGCGCCGGAGATTTCCGCCGATCCGGCGCATGTCGCGCTGCCCGGCATCGTCAAGGAGCGCTGCGCATGAGCGTCGCGCGGCACTGGCGATGGATCGCCGCCACGCTGCTGGTCGCCGTGGCGGTGCATGCCGCGAGCGTGCTGTACCTGCCCCAGCTCATCATGTGGCGGACCGTGACGGCGATCGGGCGCGCCGGCGGGGTGAACCGGATGGTCCATGGCCGGCGGCCGACCGCCGCGGCGCGCGGCGTGGTGCGGCCGTCGCCGGACCTGCTCTATTCGACCTGCGTCTACGACCTCGACGAGGCCGGCGGCGGATTGTGGGTGCGGGCGCACGGGATGCCGCACACCTACTGGTCGGTGTCGCTGTTCGATATGCAGACCGACAATTTCTATGTGGTCGACGACCGGCAGGCGAAGGACGGGACGCTCGACCTGCTGATCGAGGCGCCGGACTGGGACAAGCCGATGCCGGGGCGGATCGCGCATGCGCCCGGGCCGCGCGGCCTGGTGCTGGTGCGCACCCTGATCGACGACGAGGCGCATGTCGCGGATATCGACGCGGCACGGCGGCACGTCACGTGCGAGGCGTATCAACGCCGTTGAAGATTGGCGGACGGCAAGGGAAGATGCCGCGGTCCGCGCGTGGCGTCACCTGGGTGGCCCGCAGTCGCGGACCATGACAATCGGGGCTCAGAGATGACATTCCGCGTATTCGCCGCCGCCGCGCTCGCCGCGTTCGCTTTCGCGCAAGGCGCCGCCGCCGCGCCGCCGGTGAAGATCCGGTTCGTCACCGACTGGAAGGCGCAGGCCGAGCATGGCGGGTTCTACGAAGCGCTGGCCGAGGGGCTCTATGCCAGGGCCGGGCTCGACGTGAAGATCATCGAGGGCGGGCCGAGCGTGAACGTGCCGCAGATGCTGGCCGGCGGGGCGGCAGATTTCGGCATCGGCTCGAACGGCTTCATCGCCTTCAACCTCGTCAAGCAGCATGCCCGCATCAAGGCGGTGATGGCGATCTTCCAGAAGGATCCGCAGGTCCTGATCACCCATCCGCGGCCCGACGTGAAGCGGCTTGCCGACCTCAAGGGCAAGCCGATCATGATCTCCGACGCGGCAACGGTGGCGTGGTGGCCCTGGCTGCGCGCCAAGTACGGTTTCAGCGACACCCAGATCCGCAAATACACCTTCAACCTCGCGCCGTTCCTGGTCGATCCGGGGGCGGTGCAGGAAGGCTATCTGTCGAGCGAGCCCTACACGATCGAGAGCAAGGCGCATTTCAAGCCGCAGGTCTTCCTGCTCGCCGACAATGGCTATCCCGGCTATTCCAACATGGTGCTGGTGCCGCAAACGTGGATCGACACCAACCCGAAGGCGGTGCAGGCCTTCGTGACGGCGACCCAGGCCGGCTGGCTGCACTACCTGAACGGCAATCCCGGCCCCGCCAATGCGCTGATCAAGCGCGACAACCCCGAGATGGACGACGCGCTGATCCGCCAGGCGATCGCCAAGCTGCGCGCCTACGGCATCGCGCAATCGGGCGACGCCAACGTGCTGGGGCTGGGCACGATGACGGATGCGAAGTGGAAGCTGTTCTTCGACACGATGGTGACGGACCGGCTCTACGACCGCGCCCTGCCCTATCGCGAGGCCTACGACCTGCGCTTCGTGCGCGGCATGCCGATGAATTTCCAGTGAGGTCCAACCTCCCCCTTTGTGGGGAGGTCGGAGAAGGCGTGCGCGCCAGCGCGCGACTTCTCCGGGTGGGGGGCGGTGCATGTTCAAGCCGGCTGGCCCGGAGAAGATTGCAAGGGGACGGCAGCTCAGGCGCGAAGCCACTGGACCCGAGCGCCGCCTCTGGCGCGCATTGCGCGAACTCAATCGGCAAGGCTATCACTTCAGACGGCAAGCGCCGTTCGACTGCTATATCCTGGATTTCGTGGAACACAGCGCAAAGGTCACAATCGAACTGGACGGCTCGCAACACGGTCTGGCCGGAAGACACGCACAGGACGCACGGCGGGACGCATTCCTCGAAAGCCAGGGTTATCTCACATTGCGATTTTGGAATTCGGCATTGGCGGAAAATTTCGAGGGCGTCGTCGAGGCGATCTTTCGTGCCGTCACGGACCGCGTAGCACACTCGGCAAGCAGGGTCCCGCCGGAATGAAGAGACTGTTCATCGTGGCCAGCACCGCCCCCCTCCCGATCCAGCGTGCTTCGCACGCTGGATCGACCTCCCCACAAAGGGGGAGGTGGACATGAGCAGCCCCCTCCTCGCCCTCTCCGGCATCTCCAAGACCTTCGACTCCGGCACGCAGGCGATCGCGCGGCTCGATCTCGAGGTCGCGGAGGGCGCGTTCGTCTCGCTGGTCGGGCCGAGCGGCTGCGGCAAGTCGACGGCGCTGCGCATCGTGGCGGGCCTTCTGACGCCCGATGCGGGGACGGTCGACTTTCCGAACGGCAAGCCGGAGACCGGCTTCGTGTTCCAGGAGCCGACGCTGATGCCCTGGGGCAGCGTGCTGGGCAATGCGCGGCTGCCGCTGGACCTCAAGGGTATGAACCGCGGCGAGGCGAACGACCGCGCGGCCGGGGCGTTGAAGCGCGTCGGCCTGGGCGGTTTCGAGACGGCTTTCCCGCGCGAGCTGTCGGGCGGCATGAAGATGCGCGTCTCCATCGCGCGCGCCATCGCGGCCGGGCCGAAACTGCTGCTGATGGACGAGCCGTTCGCGGCACTGGACGAGCTGACGCGCCAGGCGCTCAACGACGACCTGCTGGCGCTGTGGGCCGACGACGGGCTGACCGTGATCTTCGTCACCCACAGCGTCTATGAGAGCACGTATCTCTCGTCGCGGGTGGTGGTGATGACGCCGCGGCCGGGACGCGTCGCCGCGGACCTGACATTGGCGCCGCCGCCGGGGCGCGACGAGACCTATCGCCTGACGCCGGACTTCGCGCGCGACGCGGGCCTTGTGTCGGCGGCGCTGAAGGGCGCGATGGCGGCATGAACGGCGGCGGTCACTTCGCGCGGCTGCGCTTCGCCGCCGCCGGCTTGCGGCGCTTGACGACCTTCAGCAGCGCGTCGTTGATGCGCCCCTGCCAGCCAGGGCCGTCCTCCTTGAAGGAATCGACGATCACCGGATCCAGCCGCAGCGTGACATGCTCCTTGGGCCGCTCCAGCTTCGGGCGCCCGAGCCGCTTGCGCAGCCGCGCCGCCGCCTCGATCAGCTCGGGCATCACCTCGCGCACGGGACGGGCGAGGCGGAAGTCTTCTTCCGTCCATTCGGGGCTGTCTTCGTCCGGCACGCCATATTTCGGCGGCCAGTTCTTTTTACGCTCCATAGAATTTTCTCTCTTTTCTGTTGGCCGGCCGGAAGCTGACGATGCGTATGGCCGATCCGCGCGGCGTGAAGGTCACCTGAAACAGGCGGCCATCCCACAATGCAAAAGCCTGAAACCGCGCTTCGCCATAGTCGATCCGGCGATCAGGGCGAATGATGGCGTTGTCCCAGTCCAGATGAGTCACCTCGGTGAAATCGAGACCGTGCTTCAGCAGGCTCAACTCCCGCTTGGCCTCGTCCCATTCGAATTCCCTGGTGTAAATGTAGCACGAAAACCCTTGGCGTCAACTATTTTCGTGCTACAGAAAATATGGCTTCCGGCATGAACGCGGCGCTCAAATACGGTCTTCCCGCCCTGCTCGGCATCGCGGTGCTGGCGCTGTGGCAGTATGGGGTGCGGGCTTCTGGCGTCTCGCCGCTGGTGCTGGCGGCGCCGAGCGACATCTGGGCCGCGTTCCTCGCCAATTTCGATACGCTGATGGGGGCGCTGTGGTTCACCGTGAAGATCACCGTGTTCGCCTTCGTGCTGGCGACGCTGGCGGGTGTGGCGATGGCGGTGCTGTTCAGCCAGAGCCGTGTCGTCGAATACGCGCTCTATCCCTATGCCGTGGTGCTGCAGGTGACGCCCATCGTGGCGATCGCGCCCCTGCTGCTGATCTGGTTCAGCTATGAGCGCACCAACGAGGTGCTGATCGTGCTGGCCTGGATCATTGCCTTCTTCACCATCCTGTCCAACACGCTGGTCGGATTGCGCTCGGCGGACCACAACCTGATCGACCTGATGACGCTCTATGGCGCGTCGCGCTGGCAGATCCTGTGGCGGCTGCGCCTGCCCAGCGCCCTGCCCTATCTGCTGGCGGCGATGAAGATCTCGGGCGGGCTGGCGCTGATCGGCGCGGTGACGGCGGAGTTCGTCGCGGGCTCGGGCAACGATCTGGGGCTCGGCTGGATCATCACGCTCGCCGGCCGCGCCAACGATACGGCGGAGGAGTTCGCCGCCCTGGCGCTGCTCTCGACGCTGGGCATCGCGATCCTGTTCGCGATGACGGGGCTGGAATGGCTGCTGCTGCACCGCTGGCACGAGAGTGCGGTGAAGAAGCAGGATTGACACGCGATGTCCAAAGCACCGTTGTCATCCCCGGCTGAGCGATGCGCAGCATCGCGAAGGGAAGGGGACCCAGGCGGGAGAGACTGTGACGGCGTTTGCCGCCTGGGTCCCCTTCCCTCACGTCGCGCGCTTCGCGTGCGACGTTCGCCGGGGATGACAACTGTATTTGAGATGCCCTAACCCGGCCGCTTCATCGGCACCAGGCGCACGGTCGAGGAGCCTTTGGCGAGGACCTCGCCCTTGTCGTTCAGGATGCGGCCTTCGAGGAAGGCGGTCTTGCGGCCCAGGCGCTCGGCCCAGGCTTCGGCGACGATCAGGCCGGGACTGGCCGATTGCAGGAAGCTCACCTTGATCTCGAGGCTCAAGGGCGAGAATTCGAACCTGGTCTGTGCCATCACCAGATGCGCCATCGCGGCGTCGATCCAGCCGGTGACGAAGCCGCCCTGCACGATGCCGCCCGAATGGCAGTGGTCCATGCGGGCGCGGTAGTGGATGACGGCGCGGCCGCTCTCGCCGTGGTCGACGATCTTCTCGAGGCCCAGCGTGGCGCTCAGGGCATGCGGCTTGGCGTCGTGTTCGGTGTCGGCGGTCATGGCAAACTCAGGCGGTGGGCGGCAGGCCGGGATCGGGCGCGGCAATGGTCTGGACACGCACGGGGGCGCTCTCGACCATCAGATACATCGCCACCAGGCTGAGGAAGCTGGCGACGAACAGATACCAGGACGGCGCCATCGGATTGCCGGTGACCTTGATCAGCCAGGTGATCAGAAGCTGGGTCGAGCCGCCGAAGATGCCGATGGCGGTGGCGTAGACGGTCGCGAAGATGCCGCCGCGCACCCGCTTGGGCAGCACCTCGATGAAGGCGACGTAGAAGGCGCCCGAACTGACATTGAGCAGGATCGAGAGCACCGCGGTGCCGAACAGGAGCGCGAAGGTCGAACGCTCGTCCACGATCATCAGGAAGACCGGATAAACCAGCACGAGGAAAATCGCCCGGCTGCCCACCATGATCAGGCGGCGGCCGTAGATGTCCGACAGCAGGCCGCCCGCCAGCGAGGCGATCAGGCCGACCAGACCGTTGACCAGCGTGGCGGAGAAGGACTGCGTCTGGCCCATATGCAGCGTGGTGTGCGCGAAGGTCGTCATGTAGTTCAGCACATAGGTCGCGACCGTCCCGCCGATCAGGACGAAGAGCGCCAGGACGATGGGGCGGATATGCGTGCGGATGCCGTCGAGGAAGGCGCGCGATCCCGGATCGGGCAGATGGTCGGAGGCATGCAGCGTCTCGGGCAGCGAGCGGCGGATATAGAGGCCGAAGGGCAGGGTCAGCGCGCCGAGCAGGAAGGCGATGCGCCAGCCATAGGTGTCGAGCACCTGCGGCGAGAGGGTCTGCGACAGCACCACGCCGACCGTGCCGCCCAGCATCGAAGCGATGCTCTGGCTCGCGCTCTGCCACGAGGCGTAGAGGCCGCGCCGCTTGGCGGGCGCGGATTCGACGAGATAGGCGGTGGTCGGGCCGACCTCGCCGCCCAGCGCGAAGCCCTGGGTCAGGCGCGCGAGCACGGCCAGGATGGGCGCCGCCAGCCCGATCACCGAATAGGACGGGATGAGCGCCAGCGCGAGGATGGCGAGCCCCATCATCGTGAAGCTGATCAGCATGGCGGGGCGGCGGCCGACGCGGTCGGCGTAATGGCCGAGCACGATGCCGCCGATCGGGCGCAGCAGGAAGCCGGCGCCGAAGGTGAACAGCGACAGCATCAGGCTGCCGAATTCGGTGTCGAGCAGGCCGCCCTTGCCGATCGGGAAGAAGGCATGGCCGATGGCCGCGGCGAAGGTCGCGTAGGTCGTGAAATCGTAGAACTCGAGCGCGTTGCCGATCACCGCCGCGGCGACATGGCGGCGCTTGATGGGCGCGGGCTCTGCGGCGGCGATGTCGGACACGGCTTCCCCGGAACGGTGATACGCGACCTTGCCCGATCCGGCGCCCTCAAGTCCATGCGCGAGTCCCGGCCCACCTCCCCCGCATGCGCGAAGCGCATTGGCGGGGGAGGTGCCCGTAGCACCGTCGGGTGCGAAGGGCGGAGGGGGAGACGTTATTGCGTCGACGGCTTGCTCGGCGTGCCGGACGGGACCGAAACCAGCCCGGTCTTCAGCCAGTGCTGCAGCGTCTCGGCGCCGACATAGGGCATCATGTAGGTGCTGCTGCAGATCGCCGGCGTCCAGTGGGCGGTGGAGAGGAAGATCGTCGTGGCGCGCTTCTCGCTGTAGGGGCAGGCGCCGAAGGTCGAGATGTTCCAATAGGAGGTCTGGTAGTTGGCATAGTCGGCGCCGTGGCGCGGGCCGCCGGTCCAGGAGCCGTTGCCGGTCACCCAGTCGCCGTCCGCCGGCCAGCCTTCGAGCTGCATGAAGGTGTTCCATTCGGTGTCGGCGGTCTTGGCGAACAGCAGCGCCTGCACCAGGCCGCTGCCCGGCGCGGCCCATTCGCCATAGGTGTTGCCGTAGTAGAGGCCCGAGGTGTTGACCGTGTTGGTGTAATGCGAATTGCCGATGCAACGATGCTGCAAGCTGCCGGGGATGTTGTCCTTGAAGCGGTTGTAGAGGTCGCGGCTGTTGTTCTTGGGCGAGCTCTTCTGGTTGTCGTAGTCGCTGTCCGCCTGGACGTTCACGAAATGCGCGCCCGCCAGAAGAAGCTGCAGGAAGGTGTCGACGCTGTCCATGTTGAAGCGCGTCGTGCTGCCCGCGTTGAACGGATAGCTGGCATAGCCGGTGAGCTGGTATTTCGGCCCCTCGCTCGTCGCGCTGACATAGGTGAACTGCGGCACATACATGATGCAGGGCGCCTTGCTGGTGTCGGGCTTGGTCGAGTCATGGCTGTCCGGCACCACCAGGAAGTCGGCGAGGAATTCGACGATCGGATAATCGGGGCTGGAGGTCTCCACCGCGACGCCGCTCTGGCCGGGCCAGCAGCGCTTGAGGGCGCCGGCCAGCGCGGCAACCAGATTGCCGGTGTTGTCGCTCGCGAGGTACTGGCCGGAGAAGTCCACCGGCATGTAGGGCGCGGTGCTGCCCTGGTTGAAGCGGCCCTCGAAGGTGGCGCCGCGCAGCGCCGGCTGGAACATCGCATTCACGTAGTCCTGGCAGTTGTTCTTCTGGCCGTAGGGATCGCTCGCCAGCGGCACGACATAGCCGCGCAAGGTGTCGGTGCCATTGGCCTCCGGCGTGTAGACGCCCGCGCCGTCATAGAGGTCGATCGTCGCGTCGATGTCATTGCCGCTGTAAGAATCGGAATCGTTCCAGCCCTGGCAACCGGGATAGCCCGGCGGCGTCTGGACCCCGAGGGAGGGGTCGCCGCTGCTCGGATTGCTGTAGGTCACGGGGAAGCTGACATGGCTGCCGTCGCTCAGCGTGAACTGGCCGGCGCAGGAGCCGCTGTTGTTCTTGGCCTCGACGGTCAGCGAGGCGCCGGGCGCGACGGAAATGTCGACATGGGTCTGGCCGTTCGACATGGCGTAGCCGCTGGGCGTGGGCGAGGAGCCGGACGTCGCCGAACAGTCGTAATTCGTCAGCGTGTAATCGGTGCGATTGTACAACTTGATCGTGATCGAGCGTTCGGACGACATGGCGTTCTCCGTTGACGGCCTGTGGCAAGGGGACGGCGCGGCGGCGCCGGACGCAGAACTTGACGCGGCAGGGTGAGCGGACTTTGCTGGCCGGATGGGCCGCTTGCCGCACGATTTTCAGGACCACTGCCGGCCCGGACGTAGTCTCGCCCGGCGCGGCGCGGCGATCAAATCCCAATTGCGCAGCGCGCGGTGGCCGGCGGGCGCTGCATCGGCTTCGTCGATTCCGAGGTCGCCGCGACGCTCGACCGGAGCAGGGTCGCGGTGGTGCCGCTGGTCCAGCACGTCACCTGGGAGATCAACTTGGTGTGGCGCCGCGACCGGGCGCCCAGCCGGGTGATGACGGCGTTTCTCGATTGGCTGAAGGCAAGGGGTTAGGGCGTCGCCCAGTTTTCGAGCGTGAGGCCCGGGATGGCGGCGAAATCAGCGGTGTTGTCCGTCACGAGTGTTGCGCCGGCCGAGATCGCATGCGCGGCGATCATGCGGTCAAAATCGCGACCCCGCGTCCATCCGCAATCCGCGATGATCCGGCCGTAAGCACGCGCCGCGTTTGCGTCGAAAGCCAGGACGGGCATGGTCATGAGCAAGCCTTGGAGGCGAGCGCGCCGGCTGTCGGCCTCGGGCCCGGATTTGAAGAAGCCGCGCTGCAACTCCGCGAGCACGATGGCCGACAGTTTGACGCTTCCGTCGTACTGCTGGAATTTCTCCAATACGGGCTCGAAACCGTCACGCGCGTAGATGACGGTGTTGCTGTCGAGCATGTAGGGCATGCTCAATCCCAGTCGCGCTCGGGGACCTCGGTACGTTCCAGCAGTTCGATCGTCGAGGGCTTGGGCAGGCGGCGCAGAAGCGCCACCGCTTCCGTGAGACTGCCGATCGCGGGGCGGATGAGGATTTCGTCGCCCGCTCTCGTGATCTCCAACTCGCCGGAATCACCCTCGAACGCCAGTTCTGCCGGGATACGAACAGCTTGGCTGTTGCCGGATTTGAAGTATCGCGTCTTCATGCGGTGTATATACACGGCTATACGTTAAACAGTCAAGAATTGTTGTTTCCAATATTATACAATTCCGATGTGTGATCCATTGAAACTTCCGGCGTGGCGTGTGATCTACCGGCCATGGCAAAGGTCCAGGACCCGCAGATGCTGACCGCGAACCGTCTGGTGGACGGGGACGTGCTTTATTGGAAGGACGGGGGCTGGGTGCTCGCGCTTGCCGAGGGGCAGGTGTTCGCCGATCCGGCGCAGGCCGATGCGGCGCTGGCGGCGGCGAAGGGATTCGTGACGGGCAATGTCGTGGTGTCGCCCTATCTGTTCGACGTGAAGCTGGTCGACGGCAGGGTCCGGCCGGTGAAGGAGCGCGAGATCATCCGCGCCGCGGGTCCGACGGTGCGCAGCGACCTCGGCAAGCAGGCTGGGCAGTTCAATGTATAGATATGACGAGTTCGACGCTCGGTTCGTGGCGGAGCGGGTGGCGCAGTTTCGCGGGCAGGTCGAACGCCGCCTGAAGGGCGAGCTGACCGAGGACGAGTTCAAGCCGCTGCGGCTGATGAACGGGCTCTATCTGCAGCTGCACGCCTATATGCTGCGCATCGCGGTGCCGTACGGCACGCTGAGCGCCAGGCAGATGCGGATGCTGGCGCATGTCGCGCGCACCTACGACAAGGGCTACGGCCATTTCACCACGCGGCAGAACATCCAGTTCAACTGGCCGAAGCTGGTCGACGTGCCGGACATCCTGGCCGATCTCGCCACCGTCGAGATGCATGCGATCCAGACCTCGGGCAATTGCATCCGCAACGTGACGGCGGACCATTTCGCGGGCGCCGCGGCGGACGAGATCGAAGACCCGCGCCCGCTGGCCGAGATCATAAGGCAATGGTCGAGCCTGCATCCCGAATTCGTCTTCCTGCCGCGCAAGTTCAAGATCGCGGTCGGCGGCAGCCCGAAGGATCGCGCGGCGCTGAAATTCCACGACCTGGCGGTCGAGATCGTCAGGAACGATGCCGGCGAGACCGGCTATCGCGTGCTGGTCGGCGGCGGGATGGGGCGCACGCCCTACGTCGCCTATACGGTGAGCGATTTCGTGCCCAAGCCGCAGATCCTCGAATTCCTCGAAGCCGTCATGCGGGTCTACAACCAGTCCGGCCGGCGCGACAACAAGTACAAGGCGCGCATCAAGATCCTCGCCAACGCGCTGGGTCCGGACGAGATGAAGGCGCAGGTCGCGCGGGAGTTCGAGGAGATCAGGAAGAGCGGGACGCTGGCGGTGCCGGCGGAGGAGTTGGCGCGCATCGATGCCTATTTCGCGCCGCCGGCCTTCGAGACTTTGAGCGACGAGATGCCGGACGGCGATGCGGATTTCCGCGACTGGGTGAAGACGAATGTCCATCCCCATCGCGCGCCGGGCCACGCCATCGCGACGATCTCCCTCAAGCCGATCGGCGGCGTGCCGGGCGATGCGAGCGAGGCGCAGATGGACGCGCTGGCCGACCTGATGGACGCGTTCGGGATCGCGGAGATCCGCGTCAGCCATGAGCAGAACCTGGTGCTGCCGCATGTCCGCAAGAAGGACCTGCCGGCGATCTTCGCGCGGCTCAAAGAGCTGGACCTCGCGACGCCCAATGCGGGGCTGATCACCGACATCATCGCCTGCCCCGGGCTCGACTATTGCGACCTCGCCAATGCCCGCTCGATCCCGATCGCGCAGGATCTGTCGCGCAAATTCGCCGACCTGGCGCGCCAGCACGAGATCGGCGAGCTGAAGATCAAGATCAGCGGCTGCATCAATGCCTGCGGCCATCATCATGCGGGCCATATCGGCATATTGGGCGTCGACAAGAAGGGCGTGGAGTTCTACCAGCTGCAGCTCGGCGGCTCGGGCGCCGAGGACGCCAGCATCGGCGACATCCTGGGGCCGGGGTTCGGCGAACACGAGATCGCGGACGCGGTCGAGCGCGTGGTCGACCTCTACCTGACGCTGCGCGCGCCGGGCGAGCGCTTCCTCGACACCTACCGCCGCGTCGGCATGGAGCCGTTCAAGAACGTCGCTTACCGGGAACAGATGTATGCCGCTCATACGGGTTGACGCCGCGGGCGTGCCGCAGGCGGCGGAGGACGCGTTCGTCACGCTGGCCGACGACGCGGCGCTGCCGGCGGACGGCGGCGCCATCGTCTCCCTCACGCGTTTCCGGAACGAGCGCGAGCGCTTGCTGGCGCGCAATGCACCGATCGGCGTGCGGCTGAAGGCGGCGGAGAATCCGGAAAGCCTGGGCGCGGATGTGAGCCGGCTGTCGGTGGTGGCGCTGGAATTTCCCGCCTTCAACGACGGACGTGCGTTCTCCTGGGCGCGCATCCTGCGCACGCGGCTGGGCTTCACCGGTGAAGTGCGCGCGGTGGGGCATTTCATCTACGACCAGGTGAACTACCAGCGCCGCGTCGGGTTCGATGCGTGGGAGACGAGCCTCACGGTCGAACAGATTGCGCGCGCGTTCAGCGAGATGACGGACGTCTATCAGCCGAGCACGGACGGGAAGAAGACGATCCGGGAGCTGAGGGCGGGGCGGTAGGGCGTGCAAGCCTTTGCGCCCCCGCCTACCCGTGGTAGTATTACTTGCATTTCAGTTGGTAATACTCAATGAGCGCCGTGACCAGCAAAGGCCAGGTGACGATCCCCAAGCGGATCCGGGACGCCCTCGGGCTTAGCCCCGGAACGAAGGTCGAGTTCGGCATGGAAGAGCCGGGTCGCGCCTTTGTCCGTCCGGCCGGCAAGCCCAAGAAGGACGATTTCGAGAAACGGCTCGCCAAGGCGCGCAAGGGCTTCGACCTCGGCGGGCTGACGACGGATGCGTACATGAAGCTGCTTCGAGGCGATGACGAGTGATCCTCGTCGATACCAATGTCATCGTCGATGTTCTGTCCCAGGACCCTGCCTGGGAACCGCGCTCCAAATCGGCGCTCCGCATGGCCGCCGGCACCGACGCCATCGCCATAAACGACGTGATCTATGCCGAGTTGGCGCCGAGCTATGGCAACGTGGCCGAGCTTGATGCGGCACTTGACGCGCTGGGGATCGTTTCCGTCTCGATGCCGAGACGAGCTCTTTTCCTCGCCGGACATGCATTCACCGCCTATCGCCGCCGCGGCGGCGTCAAGACCGGCGTGCTGTCGGATTTCTTCATCGGCGCGCATGCGGCCGTGGAGAGGGCGGAGCTCCTTACCCGCGATCCTACCCATGTCACACGCTATTTCCCGACGGTGGCGGTAATTTCACCGTAAGAGATATTGCGCGCGTCTCTTCACGCCGCGGCCCCATTCAGGCACGCTACATCGTCACCTCCCCCTTGTGGGGAGGTCGAAAAATGCGGAGCATTTTTCGGGTGGGGCGGATGCGGACACGGATTCCACGAGCGGATCTTGAGCGTGCCCGCGGACACCGCGCATGGCCAACCGACGCCGAAGGCCTGCTGTGGTGGAGGCTGCGTGATCTCAACAGGCGTGGGTATCACTTCCGGCGGCAGGCGCCATTCCGTGGGTATGCGCTCGATTTTGCGGTGCACGGCGCCAAACTCGCCATCGAGCTGGACGGCAGCCAACATGGACTTTCCGAGCAGCGCGCGCATGCTGAGGTTCGGGGCCGCGTTGTCCACGCCGCCGGTGGTGACGACGCTGACCGAGCAGCTGCCGAAATATGTGCGCTCGGGCGTGGTGGCGACGGTCTATGCCTTCGCCATCGCGGTGTTCGGCGGCACGACGTCGCTCGTGCTCACCGCGCTGATCCGCCGGACGGGCGACCAGATGGTGCCGGCCTATTATTGGACGGGGATGTGATACCATGCATCATGCTCTCCCATCTCTCCCTCGGCGTCGCCGATCTGGACCGTGCCACCGCCTTTTATGAGGCGGTGCTCGCGCCGCTGGGGTTCGCGTGCGTCTGGCGCAACGCGCGCGGCAGCGGCTTCGGCGCGCCGGGCGGCGAGGACCGGCTGGCGCTGTTCGGGCGGGGCGCCGATGCCCGGGCGCCGGGCGCGGGTTTTCATCTGTGCTTCGCGGCCCCGACGCGCGCGAGCGTCGATGCGTTCCATGCCGCGGCGCTGGCTGCCGGCGGAACCGATGCGGGCGCGCCGGGCCCAAGGCCGCAATACGGCGCCGACTACTACGCGGCCTTCGCGATCGACCTCGACGGGCACAAGCTGGAAGCGAAGGTCGAGTAGCGGCGACGACGCTTCGTCACACTATAATCCTTGACCCCCTCCCCCCTTTGCCCCAAAGAACCCGCGACGAATTTTTTGAGGTGCCGGCATGAACGCACCCGTGAATCTCGACCCGATCCCACGCTTCGGCACGATCGAAAAAGCCATCGCCACGATGAAGCCGGGCGAGCCGGTCTATTGCATCTTCCCGGAGAAGTTCGGCGCCGCCGCGAAGCGCTTCCTCGACGGCTTTCCCGGCGACGCGCTGTTCGCGATCAAGGCCAATCCCGCGCCGCTGGTGCTCGACCAGGTGTGGGCCGCCGGCATCCGCCATTTCGACACCGCGTCGGTGCCGGAGATCGAGCTCGTCAAGAACCGCTATCCGGAGGCGCATTGCCACTTCATGGCACCGGTGCGCGCGGTGGGCGCGGCCAAGAAGGCGTTCGAGCAATACGGCGTCACCGATTATGTCGTCGATTGCGACTATGAGCTCGACAAGCTGCTGGCCGAGACCAAGCAGCCGAAGAAGCTGCGCATCTTCGTGCGTATCGCGACACCGCTGGGCGGCGCGGTGCTGGAGCTGTCGAGCAAGTTCGGCGTCACGCCCGCCGAAGCGGCACGCCTCCTGAAGCGGGTGCAGGAGGCGGGCGCGGCGCCCTGCATCACCTTCCATGTCGGCTCGCAATGCCTCTCGCCGTTCTCCTATGCGCAAGCCATCGAGATGGCGCGGCGCACCGCGCAGATCGCGGGCGTGGAGATCGCCGCGCTCGACATCGGCGGCGGCTTTCCCGGACCCTATCAGGGCGACGACGTGCCGCCCTATCACTGGTATTTCGACACCATCAAGGAAGCGCTCGAGACGCTGCCCAACCCGAAGATCCCGCTGATCTGCGAGCCCGGCCGCGCCCTGATCGCCGAGGGCCTGTCGCTGATCACCCAGGTGATCCTGCGCAAGGGCGACCGGCTTTATATCAACGACGGCGTCTATGGCTCGTTCGACGAGCTGACGCTGCCGGGCTGGAACGCGGATTATCCGGTGCGGGTCTTCACGCTCGACAACAAGAGCCGCGCCCTGCCGCTGCCCGGCGCGACCCTGCCGTTCCGCGTCTATGGCCCGACCTGCGATACGCTGGACGTGCTGCCGCGGCCGATCATGCTGCCGGCCAATATCGGACCGAACGATTTCATCGTGTTCGACTATATGGGCGCCTATTCGGTGGCGGTGCGCACGACGTTCAACGGCTTCTATCCCGACACCTGGGCGATCGTCGGCAACTGATGCGCGGGCTCTGGTTCATCGCCGCGGCGCTGGCCGCGCTGGGAAGCGCGGCCGCCGCGCCGCCGGGCTGGAGCACCTATACGGATACCCGGCGCGGCTTCGCCATCGATTATCCGAGCGACTGGAAGGTGAACCCGGCCTATGTCGAGAAGGGCTATCGCTTCTTCCAGGGCGAAACGGACGATACGCGCGACGGCGTCGCCTTGTCGCCGACCGCCGACCTGGCGCCGGGCACGACCCTGCAGAGCAACCAGCTCACGCTGGTGGTGGAGCGGGCGCGACCGGCCGACAGCTGCACCGCGGCGGCGTTCCTGATCGATCCGCCGCCCGACTACGTCACGCAGCGCGTCGTCGACAAGCCCGAGGCGGTGCAGACCATCGCCGAGCCGGGCGATCTGTTCACCGTCGAGCACATCGTGGTGATGGCGTCGCGCACGCCCTGCATCGCGGTGCACTACACCCTGATCTATGCCCGGTCCGGCGCGCCGGGCGCGTCCAGGCCGTTCGACCGCGCCGCGCTGATCCGGCTGCTGAACGCGATCGCGGGAACCTTGCGCACGATCGCGCCCTGAGCGCGGGCCTTCTTGGTAAGGCGAACGTTAACTCCTGGACGCTAGGGTGCGTCCGGGGAAAGCCGTATGCCGACACCGAAAGAACGCCTGAGCCATCTGTTGGAACTCGCCGCGCAGGGTCCGGCGGAGCGCGCCGCGCTGGCCGGCGAGGTCGCCGACCTGCTGCTCGACTGGCCGGCGCAATATCCCGCCGCGATGCGCGGAACCTTCGAGGCGCTGCTCGAGAAGATCGTGCGGGAGGTCGACACCGCCGGCTGCGCCGCCCTCGCCGCGCGGTTCGAAGGCCGCGCCGATTTCCCCTTGAGCCTGCTCAACGCGTTCTTCGCCAGCGCTTCGCCCGCCATGAAGCAGGCGATCCTGTCGCGCAATGACGAGGGCGAGGCGGCGGATGTCGCGCCGGTCGACTCGCAGGCCGTGCTGGGCGCGGCGCGCGGCCAGCGCGATTTCGTGCCCGTGCTGGCGCACCTGACCGGCATTCCGCCCGACCTGGCCGCGATCATCGCCGCCGACGCCTATGCGCTGGCGACGCTGTGCAAGGGTGCGGGGATCAGCCGGCCGACCTTCTCCGCGATGGCGATCCTGACCGGGCCGGCGCGCTCCGTGGCGGAGAATTTCGCGATGCTCGCGCTGTTCGACGCAGTGCCGCAGAACGGCGCGCGCCACCTGGTGGCCTATTGGCGCGGCCGCAATGACGGCGCGGGCCGCGAAGCCGCGGCCTGACAAGACACGGCGGTATTGTTCTAGGTCCGCCCTCCCGCATGCGTCATGATGGCGGCGATTTCACTTGGGGGGAGATTTCGCATGCGCCGGTTCCTGCTTGGTATCCTTCTCGCTCTGGCGGCGGCCCTGCCGGCCGCGGCGGGGGTCACGCCGTTCCCGAAGAGCTTCAAGGCGCAGACGATCGCGACCAACGGCACGACGCTCTATGTCCGCAGCGGCGGCCACGGCCCGGCCGTGGTGCTGCTGCACGGCTTCGGCGACACGGGCGACATGTGGGCGCCGCTCGCGATCAAGCTGGCGAAGGACCACACCGTGATCGTGCCCGACCTGCGCGGCATGGGATCTTCCGCGCATCCCGACACCGGCTATACCAAGAAGAACGAGGCGGTCGACATCGCCGGCGTGATGGACGCGCTGAAGGTGGAGAAGGCGGATCTCGTCACCCACGACATCGGCAACATGGTCGGCTATGCGCTGGCGGCGCAGTATCCGCAACGCATCGTCAAATGGGTGGTGATCGACGCGCCGCTGCCCGGCGTCGGCAATTGGGCGGCGCAGCTCAGCAACCCCAAGACTTGGCATTTCAACTTCCACGGCCCGGACGAGGAGCGCCTGGTGGCGGGCCGCGAGCGCATCTATCTCGACCGCTTCTGGAACGAGCTGTCGGACGATCCCCGGCGGATCGACGAAGCGACGCGGCGGCACTATGCGGCGATCTATGCCAGGCCGCATGCGATCCACGACGCGTTCGAGCAATTCGTCGCCTTCCCGCAGGACGGCATCGACAATCGCGCGATGCTGGCGGCAGGCGGCAAGCTGAAGATGCCGGTGCTGGCGCTGGGCGGGGCGAAATCCTACGGCCTGCACATGGTCGACGAGCTGCACGCGGTGGCGGAGAATGTGAGCGGCGGCGTCATTCCCGACAGCGGCCACTGGATCATGGAAGAGAATCCCGAGGCGACGATGACGCTGGTGATGGCGTTCCTGGAAAAATAGAGAACACGGTGCCGGGATAGCTGTCCAACGGCGGACCGCTGCTTATCGCAGCGCGCCGCTCGCCTCCCGCCGCTCCAGCACGCGCGCGGCCGGCAGGGTGATTGTCACGCTGGTGCCGCGGCCGGGCGCGCTGTCGAGGAAAAGATCGCCGCCATGCAGCTGCATGAGCGCCTTGGCGATGGGAAGGCCGAGGCCCGTGCCCTTGGATTCGCGCGCGATGCTGGATTCGACCTGCCCGAACGGGATCAGCGCCACCGCCATCTCGTCCGGCGACATCCCGATGCCGGTGTCGGACACGCGCAGCGCCAGCTCGGCGCCCGGCGCCGACGCGGCGGCGACGGTTATCGCGCCGCCGCGGCCGGTGAATTTCAGCGCGTTGGAGATCAGGTTGAGCAGGACCTGTTTCAGCAGGCGCCGGTCGGCGCGCAACGCCGGCAGACCGGCGGATTCGGAGCGGATCGCTATGCCCGCCGCCTCCGCCAGGCCGCGGAACGACCCGATCACCTCCGCCAGCATGTTGCCGAGGCCGAACTCGGATTCGTGCAGCTCGAACTTGCCGGCTTCGAGCTTGGAGATGTCGAGGACGTCGTTCACCAGGTCCAGCAGGTGCTGCCCGCTCGCATGGATGTCGTTGGCATAGTCGACATAGCGATCCTGCACCGGACCCACGATCTGCTCCTTGATCATCTCGGAGAAGCCCAGGATGGCGTTCAGCGGCGTGCGCAATTCGTGGCTCATCGTCGCGAGGAACGCGCTCTTGGCGCGGTTGGCGGCATCGGCCTCTTCCTTGGCCGCCATCAGCGCCCGTTCGGTCTGCTTGCGCGCGGTGATGTTCTGCACGGCGCCGACCATCCGCAGCGGCCGGCCGTCGCCGTCGAAGAAGAACTTGATCGACGCCTGGGCCCAGGCCTCCGCCCCGTCGGGACGGCAGATGCGGTAGACCGGCCGGAACGGCGTGCCGTTCTCGACATGATCCCGCCATGCCGCCGCCACCGACTCGTGATCGCGCGGATCGATGGTCGCAAAGAGGTTCCGGGAGAGGCTCTCGAAGGTCTGCGGCACGGCGAAGAACGTGTCCTCCGCCCCGGCCTTGCTCAATTCGCGCCGCTTGTAATCGATCTCCCAGACATGGACGTCGGCCAGCGCGAGCGCGATCTGCAGGCGCGATTCCGTTTGCGCGCTCCGCTCGAGCGCGCGATCGCGCTCATGCAGCGAATGCGCGAGCGCCGCCACCGCCCGGGCGCGCCGCCATTCGTCGGCGACGAAATCGGCGATGTCCTCCAGCCGCGCCGCCTTGGCGGCATCGAAGGGCTGAGGCCGGCGCCCCGAGACGCTGAGCACGCCGGGCGTCGAGCCGTCCTCCAGGCGGATCGGAACCGCGACCGTGAAGCACAGATGGGGCGGGCCGCAGACGAGCGGATGATCGCGCAGCGTGGCGTCCAGCCGCGCGTCCTCGATCCAGCGCAGCGCGCCACCCTGCAGCACCTGCTCGATGAAGGGGTCGTGCGGCGGCAGGACATCCGCGTGGCGGCTGCGCCACAGGCAGCCGTCCTGCGCCAGGATGATGGAGGCGTCGGCCGACTCGAACAGGCCGCGCGCCAGGCGCGTGGCGCGATCGAACACCGCCACCGACAGGTCCAGGCCGGGCGGCCCTTCGCCGGTGTCGTACGTCGCGCTGCGCGTGGCGGCGTGGTGCCTCATGGATCTCGGTTCTTCTACCCAGGCAGTATCGGCTGCGTGCGTAAAGGAATGGTAGGAACGGTCGCAGACTCATGGTTCCCGGCATCCCAAAATGGGTACCCCGCGGGCCGAGCGGTCCGGTTCGATCGAACAACCAAGGCCTGAATCGGCACGCGGAGCCCGCGGAGACGCGCGAATGCGGGACTTCCACCTATCAACTCGGTAGATCGCTTCCGAGGCAGACCCTTACTTTTCCGCGTTGACGTCGTGGCGTTCGCGGGTCTTGGCGAGGGTGATGTTCGGGAATTTGTCGGTGACGTAGCCGACCTCCCAGGCGCTCTTGGCCAGGAACACCGGCGCGCCGTCGCGGTCCGCCGCCATGCCGCCGCGGTTGGAGGCGGCGAATTTCTCCAGCTCCGCTTCGCTGCCGCCGATCCAGCGCGCCGTTTCATAGGGCGCGGGCTCGAGATCGGCGTCGAGGCCGTATTCGGCGTTGAGCCGCGACTTGAGCACGTCGAGCTGCAGCGGCCCGACCACGCCGACGATCCAGGACGCGCCGATCTGCGGCTTGAAGACCTGGGTGACGCCCTCTTCCGCCAGGCTCTCGAGCGCGCGCGTCAGGTGCTTCTGCTTCATCGGATCGGCGAGGCGGACGCGGCGCAGGATCTCCGGCGCGAAGTTCGGGATGCCGGTGAACACCACCTCGCCCGATTCCGACAGCGTGTCGCCGACCCGGAGCACGCCGTGGTTCGGGATGCCGATGATGTCGCCGGGCCAGGCCTCGTCCACCGTCTCGCGCTCCTGCGCGAAGAACAGGATCGGATTGTGCACCCCGATGGATTTCTTCGTCCCCGACTGGGTGAGCTTCATCCCGCGGCGGAAGCGGCCCGAGGCGAGCCGCAGGAAGGCGACACGGTCGCGGTGGTTGGGATCCATGTTGGCCTGGACCTTGAACACGAAACCGGTGACTTCCGCATCGGTCGGCTCGACGGACCGCGCCTGGGTCGGCGCCGGTCCGGGCGGCGGCGCGTTCTTCGCCAGCGCCGAGAGCAGGTCGCGCACCCCGAAATTCTTCAGCGCCGAGCCGAAATAGACCGGCGTCTGGTGGCCCTCGCGATAGGTGCCGTGGTCGAAGCGCGGCATGCCGGCGCGCGCCAGCTCGACGTCCTCGTCGAGCTTGTCCTTCTCTTCCGGGGAAAGCCGCGCCAGCGTGTTGTCGCCGAACGGCGTGAACTTCTCCGTATACAGATCGATGGTGCCGCGGAAATTCTGTCCCATGCCGACCGGCCAGACCATCGGGGCGCATTCGAGCTGGAGCTGGTCGGCGATCTCGTCCAGCAGCTCCAGCGGATCGCGCGCCTCGCGGTCCATCTTGTTGACGAAGGTCATGATCGGGATGTCGCGCAGCCGGCAGACCTCGAACAGCTTGCGGGTCTGCGCCTCGATGCCCTTGGCGGCGTCGATCACCATCACCGCGCTGTCGGCCGCGGTCAGCGTGCGGTAGGTGTCTTCCGAGAAATCCTCATGGCCCGGCGTGTCGAGCAGGTTGAACACCGCGTGCTCGAACTCGAAGGTCATCACCGCGGAGGTGACGGAGATGCCGCGTTCCTGCTCGATCTTCATCCAGTCGGACTTGGCGCGCCGCGCCTCGCCGCGCGCCTTGACCCGGCCCGCGGCATGGATCGCGCCGCCGAGCAGCAAAAGGTGCTCGGTCAGCGTGGTCTTGCCGGCGTCCGGGTGCGAGATGATCGCGAAGGTCCGGCGGCGGGCCGCTTCGTGGGCGAGGCTCATGGTGGGCGGGGTTTAGCGGGGCCAGAGCGGGCGGGCAATCTCTTTCGTGCCCGGCGGGGCGGCGGCCCGGCGCATGGGCACCCGTCAGTCGCCGGGCAACGGCTGCGACCGCGTACGCGTCTCGTCTATGACGGTGTACCGCGCATACAGGGCATCGCCTTCAGAGGTGATCGCGTCTTGCAGTCGCCGGCATTTGACTGCCCAGAGCCTGGGCGGGATACGAAGCAGAACGATGCCCAGCGTCTTGCGGAGTTCGGCGAAGACGATCTCTCCGAAGTCCTTGTCTTCCGTCAGCAGTATGCGGCCGTCCGCCGCCGCTTGATCAGCCAGCGCGCGATCGGATGTCTGACGCGCGACCTCAGCCGCATACACCACATCGTGGCCACTTGCGCGAAGATAGCGGACAATTTCGGCATGCAGGCATTCGTCCGCGAGCCAGCGCAAGACGGCTACTCGGCCGCCGGCAACGTCATATATAGATCCGCGAACAGGCGTGCGGCCTCGACATCGGTCGCGGTCAGACGCGGGTGAGCATCAAGAATCTCACCGGCCGTCATTCCGCCTGCCAGTTCGCGCATGATGTGCTCGACAGTCAGACGGGTGCCTTTGATGACCGGCTTGCCCATCATCACCTCGGGATTGACCTCGATGCGCTCGTGCTTCATGGCCGTATGCCGCGGGACGCTACGCTGGTAGTGTAGCACGAACGGCCGATTTGGGGGAGCCGGCGCGATGGGATTTTTGAGAACCGGCCTTGCGGCGTCGCTGCTGCTCCTGCTGCCCGCGCGCCCCGCCGCCGCCGACTCGCCGACCCGGCATGTCGACTGCAGCGCCGGGCCGATCGCCGACAAGCCGCTCTCCGGCACCGTGAACGGGGCGCCCTTCCTGCCCAAGCAGGCGACCGTCCACATCACCAAGGACGGCATGGAGGTCGGCAGCGCGAAATTCGACCGCTACGTGCTCTCGCTGATCACCGACGGCATCTTCAACGAGGCGACCGTCGACATGCTGGTGCCGCTGGGCAAGAAGGCCGACGGGCGCACCTTCCGGGTGCTGCCGATCGACTCGATCAGCGCGCAGCCGGCGGCCGCCGAGGGCACGCCCGAGGTACAGGGCTGGAGCATCGAACTCGAAGCGGCGCATGTCGACACCAGCTTCACCGAGACCACCGCTTCGATCCGCGTCGAATGGGGCGTGCGCAAGGGCGACGCGATCCCGGGCAGGATCCATATCTGCGTGCCGTCGGTGAAGGCCGACATCCAGGGCAGCTTCACCGCGACCTTCGAGTAGCGCGGACGCTACAGCCGGTCGAGCGGCCAGAAGCGCGGCCCGATCACGTAGATCAGCTGCACGGTGAAGATCATCGCGATGCTCCACCAGGTCGAGAAGACGCAGAGCGCCGCGCCGACGGCGTAGAGCGCCTGGGCCCGCAGCACGCGGTTCAGGAAGGCGTCGTCGACGCCCTGGGGCGCCTCGGCGCTGACGAGGCCGAACGCCTTGGCGCGGTACCAGCCGGCCAGGAGCAGCATGCCCAGCGCGAGGATGTTGAACCAGTAGACCAGCAGCGCGAGGCGGAAGGTGATGAACTCCGCCAGCAACGCGGTGGAGAAGGGCAGCACGCAGACCGCCATCAGGAAGCCCAGATGCAGCCAGGTGTAGGACCGGTCGCTGTGGCTGAGCGCATCGTGCTGGGTCTGCTGCCCCACCCAGAAGATGCCCAAGGTCATAAAGCTCATCACGAAGGTCAGGAGGCGCGGGCCGAGCTGCCACAGCGCATGCGCCAGCGCCGCCTCGTCCGCGATGCCGGCCAGCGCGGGCGGGCGGATGTCGAGCACCAGCACGGTCATCGCGAAGGCGAAGACGCCGTCCGACAGCGCGGCGAGCCGTTCCCGGTTGCGCCCCGCAATGATGTTGTAGATTCGCATCGCAGGAGATTAGCTGCCGGCCGCGCGGCATTCACGCGAAGATTCTTCCCGCGGCATCACAGCGCGAGGGCCAGCATCAGCGCCGGATTCTCGGGATTCCACAGCAGCGGAAATTCCTCGAGGGCCAGGAATCCCGACGCTTCGTAGAAGGCACGGGTCTCGGCATAGGCCGGATCGGGGTGGGATGGCGCGAGCGTCTTCACGGTCAGAAACCGCGCCCCGGCCTGCCCGGCATGGGCGGCCGCGCCTTGCACCAGCGCGCGGCCTGCGCCGCGGCGATGCTGCGCCGGCCGGACGCCCATCACATGGATCTCGAAGGCATGCGGGGTATGGCGCTTCAGGGCCAGGAAGCCTTGCGCGACGCCATTCTCCAGCGCCGCGAACACCGGCAAATGCTCGACCGCGCGGACATAGGCGGCATTGGCTTCGGCGCTGCCGAACCAGTCCGGCAGCGCAGCGAGGATTTCGGCGCAGAGCGCACCTTTGGACCGGGTGATCCCGACGACCTCCATGGCTGCCCTCACACGATCGGTTCGTCGACGAAGCTGCGGCCGGCGCGGTCCTCGATCTCCACGATCCACAGATCGGGATCGTAGCCGATCTGGCGCTCGAGATAGCCCCGCGCCTTCTCTTCATCCGTCCAGTCGCCGAGCGGCCGCGCCCAGATAAGCGCGCCCGCACCGTCGCGCGCCTGGGTGAGGACAAGGATGCTGCCGTCGAGACGGTTGATCTTCAGCAGCACCGCGCCGGACTCCTCGATCCCCTTGCGCGCGACATAGGCCTGGGCGCCGGCGACTTCGGCGCGGCGGATCAGGGCACGTACGAACAGGCCGGATTTGAGGCGTGGGAGCATGGCGCATCATAGGGGAGAGCGGCGCGCCTGTCCGCTTGCCGGCGCTAGTTCTCGAGGCCCGCGCCGGCCGGTGCCGTGGGGGGAACCGCTTCGACTTCGGCGTGCCACACCCAGCCGTCATGCTGGATGATCGCCCAGGCGCGCAGCGGCAGATAGAAGAGCGAGAAGGCCGCGGTACCGACCGCCAGGCCGACGGCCATCCCCTCGATGCCGAAACGCGGTGCGAGCAGGCTGCCGCACAGCAGCGCGGCAATGCCCTCCAGCACATAGATCTTGCCGAGACCGCCGAGCTTGGCCATCGCCGCCAGCACGTTGAAGTGATAATCCGACAGCATCCAGACCATGAAATACAGCGCCATCGCGCTGATGAAGAAGCGCGTGATGCCGAGATCGGCGCGCATCCAGTGGAGCGCGAGCCAGGGGCCCGCCAGGCCGCATACGATCGCGACGAGGCCGGTGACCGCGACCGTCAGGCCGAGGCCGCCGAAATAGGCCTTGCGGAACCAGCGCTTGTCGCCATGGCTGTGCGCATTGGCCATCGCCGCCAGCAGCGGCTGATAGATCGCGGCGAAGCCGCTCGCCGCCAGCATCATCAAGGTGATCACCGTCCCGAAGGCGGCGATGTTCTGCGCCGATTGCATATGGCCCAGGACCAGGACCGCACCGGACGACATCAGGAAGAAGGACACCTGCTTGAGCACGGCATTGAGCGAAACGGGCAGCAACCGGCGCATCGTCTGCACCGGGTGCCAGTCGCCGCGCACCAGATAGGGGCGCCGCACGAGCAGCAATACGTAGTCGAGCGCGAGCAACGTCACGATCGGCGCATAGCTGTAGCAGAACACCAGCCAGAGCGGGCTTCCCGGCGGCAACGCGAAGACGACCAGGCCGATCACGAGAAGATTGGCGAGCGTCGTCATGACATAGACGCGCGACAATTCCTGATAGCCGCTGCGCACGGCGGTGACGATCGAGACCATGAAGCGCAAGCCGATGAAGAACGCGATGGCGGCGAACCCGTTCGCGACCTCGCCCGCGCGGAGCCCGCCCGGCAGGTGCAGCAGGCGCTGCGGCCCGATCAGCATGCCGATCGCGAACGTCGCGCCTGCAGCCAGCGCGCCGACCAGGACCACGAGGACGGTGGTGGTGAGCACGAGCTGCCGTTCCTCGTGGCGGTCGTCGTGGATCGCGGCCGCCGAGAGGAACCGCGGCAGCGCGATGGCAATGCCGAGGCCCAGCAATCCGAACCAGCCGAACGACGCCTGCAGCTGGATGTAAGCGGCGTAGTGGCTGGTGCCGAGCACCGCGAGCACGATGGGAAGCGCAATGACCTGGACGAGCAGTCCGGCCGTGCGCGACACGATCGCGGAAGCAACCGACGCGATCAGCCGCGCGCGGCGATCCTTGCTGGCATTTACGTGATGTGATTCCATCTCAAACGCCACGGCACGCGCAAGGGCGACGCTATTCGAGTTGCGGTGACTGACGTCGGTCATTGGCCCCAATGAGCGCGCAGCAGGATACGCAGTCGTGATTTGTACTACGCGACGTTCGGCCAACGAACAAGCGTAGAATGGGTTCCGGCACGAACTTAAATTTTTCTCTCAAATTGTCGCAACGTTCCCGGCACGGAAGACCGCGGAAAAGCCGGCAATTCGGCGAAATTGCCGTCGGTCCGCTGCGGCCCGACGGGCGCTCGCGCTTCTCAGGCCGCGCCCTTGAACGGGATGATTTTGGCTTCGCGCAAGCGGACCGCTTCGCCGTCCTCGCCGACGGCCGCGAAGGGCAGGCGGATGCGTACCGTCGTGCCCTCGCCAAGCGTCGACTCCAAGGTGGCCTCGCCGCCATGCAATGCGGCCAAGGCCTTGACGAGGGCAAGGCCGAGCCCGGTGCCTTCCTTGGAGCGGACATGCTCGCCTTCGACCTGCTCGAAGGGCCTGCCGAGACGCTCGAGATCCTTCGCCGAGATGCCGACGCCGGAATCGGCGACGGCGATCTCGATGCCGCGATGGTCGAGGGTCGCCCGTACCCGGACGTCGCCGCCCCGCGGGGTGAACTTCACGCCGTTGGTGAGCAGGTTGATCAGCATCTGCTTGATGGCGCGCTTGTCGGCGAAGACCATGCGCGCGCCCGGCGCGACGCCGAGCTTGAGGGCGACGCCGGCGCGCTCGGCATGCAGCTTGACGAACCGGATCGCGGCTTCGGCGGTCTCTTCGAGATCGAAGACCTCCTCGAACAGGTCGAGCTTGCCGGCCTCGATCTTCGACATGTCGAGCACCGAGTTGATCAGCTCGAGCAGGTGATTGCCGGATTCGTGGATCAGCCGGGAATATTCCAGGTATTTCGCGCTGCCGACCGGGCCGAACATCTCCCGCGTCATGACTTCGGAGAAACCGATGATGGCGTTGAGCGGCGTGCGCAGCTCGTGGCTCATATTCGCGAGAAAGCTCGATTTGGCGCGGTTGGCGCCCTCCGCCGCGTCGCGGGCCGCGATCAGTTCGCGCTCCTGCGCCTTGCGTTCGGAGATATCGCGCGTCACCGCGACGATGTCGGAGGCCTCCCCGGCGCCGCGCGGCGCGGGACGGCAGCGGATCTCGACCCAGACATAAGACCCGTCGCGCCGCCGCATCCGCACCTCGGCCGAAGCGGCACGGGCGTAGTAGGACGATTCCATGATCGCCGCCTGCATGATCCTGAGATCGTCGGGATGCACCAGGCTGGCCGGCGCCATGCCGATCAGCTCCTGCGGCGGCAGGTCGAGGATCGCCTGCGCCGCCGGGCTGGCGAAGCGGATGCGGCCGTCGGAGGAATGGCGCGTGATCAGGTCCATCGCGTTGTCGGCGAGGAAGCGGTACATCGCGGCGCCTTCGGCGGCCGCCTCGTCGGCGGCGCGCTGGCGGTCCTGGGCCGCGGCGGCGATCAGCGCCGCCTGGATCACCGCGGCGAGCACCGAGGCGGCATACATCTCCCAAAGCGGGATCGGCAGGCGCGAGACGGGCAGCGCCCCCACCGCGCCGATCGCGGCCACGACCAGCACCGCGGCGGCGGCCGCGACCGCGGCCCGCAGCACCGCCGGGCGTCCACCGGCCAGGGCGGCCTCGGCCGGGACGAGCGCGAACCACACGACCAGCGGCGACAGCACGCCGCCGGTCAGCGCCGCGAGATAGCCGATCAGCGAGGCGAACACCGCAAGCGCCGCGGATTCGAGCCAGCCCAGCGGAAGGCGCGTGAAGGCGAGGAGCGCCAGCAGCGCCGGCGCCATCAAACCGGCGATGGCGATGGCTTCCGCAGCGTCCGGCCGGCCGACGACCGATACGAAGACCAAGGAGAGGACGGAGCCCACCGCGGCCTTGGAGGCCTGCACGGAAATGAAGAGACGGCGCAACGCGCGGCCATCGCCAGCATATCCGGGCTTTTTGTCGTTAACGGGCATTAGGCTTCGTCGACTCATGGGCCGGCCGAGCATGGGTCGGCAAACTTAACGAACCTTGAACGCGCGGGAACTTCATTCGTTAATTGGCAACACCTGTGGCGGGCGGCGATTCAGCTTCCGTTAGCGATGATGGCGCGATTCGGGAGGAGTCCGGTATCGTCTAACCAATCCGCAAGGACTCCCCCGCGAAGCTGCCGGCCGTCGAAAGGAATGGCCGTGGGGCTGGCGAATGCACAGAAAGTGCGCGCGGTCGCCGATGAGGCGCCGCTGACCGGCATATTGCCGGATGCACTCGATTGCCTGCGGATCGCGATCACGATCTACGATGCGGGCGAGCGGCTGGTCTATGCCAATCAGCATCTCGACTACCTGTTCCGCAAGCTGCCCAAGCGCGACGCGCTGCTCGGGCTTTGCTATGGCGACATCGTGCGGCTGGAAGCGGCCGGCGGCGAGATCGCCGACAGCGCTTTGAGCGGCGGCGTCGAAGCCTTCGTGGCGCGGCGGCGCGGCCAGCTCGTCAGCGGCGACTTCCGGCCTTTCGACCTGCCGCTCGCCGACGGCCGCATCCTGGAGATCAAGTCGCGGCGCACCGCCGCGGGCGGCTGGATCGCGCTGTGGAGCGACGTGACGCTGGCGCGGCACGCGCTGGGCCGGCTGGAAAGCGCCATCGAGCTGTCGGCCGACGCCTTCGCCTTCTTCGACCACGCCGACCGCCTCGTCGTGTGCAACCGGGACTATGCGGCGCTGCACGGCCGCAAGCTCGAGAGCATACGCGGCGCCTCGTTCCGCGAGTTGCTGGCCGACGCCGTGGGCCGCGGCCGGGTGCGCATCGAAGGCGACGCGGAGGCCTGGATCGAGCGCCGCCTCGACCTGCACCGTTCGCCGGCCGGCGCGATGACGCTGGAGCTGACCTCGGGCATCGCCTATCTGGTGCGCGACCGCCGCACGCGCGACGGCCACGTCACCGTGCTGACCGACATCACCGACGAGCGCCGCGTCGAAGCCGCGCTGGTCAAGACCAAGGCCGAGCTGGCGCACAGCCAAAGCCGGGCCGAAAGCCAGGCGTCCTATCTGGCGGATCTGACCAGGCGCCTCGATGCCGCCGCGACCTCGGCCGACACGACCAAGAAAACGCTGCTGCGCACCATGAGCCACGAGCTCAAGACGCCGCTCAACGCGATCATCGGCTTCTCCGACCTCTTGGAGCAGATGGCGGAGCGCTTCGACGCCGCGCAGGTCCGCGAATACGCCTCGCTGATCCATGCCGGAGGCCGCAACCTGCTGCGCCTGATCAACCAGATCCTCGACCTCACCAAGCTGGCGGCGGGACGCTATGAGCCGCGGCCGGCGCGGATCGATGTCGGCGGCGCGCTGTGGCTCGCCAAGGACGGCTATGCCGAACGGGCCGGAGCCAAGGGCTTGACGATCGACGCGGACGGCGCCCCTGTCGGCCTGGTCACGCTGGCCGACGAACACGCCTTCGAGCAGATCGTCACGCAGCTCATGGACAATGCGGTGGCGTTCACGCCGGAAGGGGGCACCATCTGGCTCAGCGCCACGACGGCGGGCACGCAGATCGGCCTGCGCATCGCCGACAGCGGCCCGGGCGTGAAGGCGGAAGATCTCGCCCGCGTCATCGAACCGTTCGAGCAGGCGGGCCGCTCGACCACCGACCACACCAACGGCGCGGGTCTCGGCCTCACCTTGGTCAAGGCCTTCGCCGAGCTGCATGGCGGCGCGCTGCGCATCGAGAGCGAGCCGGGCCGCGGCTTCGCCGCCACGGTCGAGCTGCCGAGCGCGGGACCTGTCTCCTCTTCATCCAATTGACGGGACGCAGCACACGAAGCAAAGCCGCCCGAAACGGAAGTGCTTCTTGTTCTATTGTGCGACTGTTTGGCCCCCAATACTTCGCGCGCCTCCCCCAATATTGCTTTGTGTCTGACTAACATGCCAGTCTGCTGCCCTGCGGCGGGGGCCAGGGCATGCACAATACGGCGATATGGCGGACGCTGGCCTGTGCCTGCGTGGCAATCGGTTTCGGCTGCGCAACCGCTCATGCCGAGGCGGCGCGCGTTCTCGACAACGATATCGCCTGCGCGCCCGGCACGAACGGTCCGGATATCGTGGATGTCGTCCCGCAACTGGCGCTCAATGATTTCGGCGCGGTCCACCAGCAGATCGGCGCGGTGGCCGGCGTCTACACGACATGCGACCCGAACCGGAACGCCCGCTGGGATTTCGAAGGCACACTCTCGGCCGTTTCGCAGCCGGGGGGCGTGGCCTATTCCGGGCTGCTGGGGGTCGGATACGAGTTCAAGCTGTGGGACGAGATCATCGTCATCCCGCTGGCCCGCCTGGGATTCGATCACTTCCCCTTCGGCGAAACGGACGCCGTGGAAAGCGGCGAAGTCGCCATAGAGGCCAATCTTCCCGCGTTCGGAAACAGGAACGTCCGGATCATCCTGGACGACACGCCATCCTATACGGGCGTCGAGACCGCGACGACCGCAATCCCGGGTCCGGGCAAGAGCCAGGCGACCTTCGCCAACCTGTCCGTCGCAGGCGTCGATTTCCCCGTAGGGCACCATTGGCGCATGAAAACCAGCGTCGCCTACAACTATATCGCCGACAACGGACCGGTGAATTCCATCGGAAGCGCGATCGTGTCGCTGCGGGACGAGGGCAGCGACGGCAAATTCCACAACAGCTACGAAGTCGAATACAGCCACGGCGACGGCCATTTCGACGGCGTGCTGTTCTCCATCGACTTCCACTGGGAATAGGCGGGACGCGATGTTCGAACTGATCGACATATTGCACCACATATACGGGTTGGTCGGCCCGGCCGGAACGGGGATAGCCGCCATCTTCCTGATCGCGGGCTCCATGGCCCTGGGTGCCCTCAACGTCTTTGCCCGCGGCGACAAGCCGTGGGGCATATTGAGCGGCGCGGTCGTGACGATGATCATCGCCGGCTGGCTGTTCCATCACCACCAGCACAGCGAATCCCGGATCGCGGCGCAGGTGCTGGAAGGCAAGTGGCGCGGCGCCGACGCGAATTGCGACTATCCGATGGTCTTCACGCTCGAAGAGCTGTCGTTCGGCGAGACGGATCTGGTCGTGACGACCGCCGACCTGCCGCACCGCTATGCGGTCTACATGCAGGAATCGACGCCGGACCTGATCGTCGTCCACAGCCTCCCCGACAAGGCCGTGCAGAGCTATCGGCGCGAAGGCGACCATCTGGTCGTGAGCGCCGATGCCCAGCCGCAGAAGACGTATTACCGATGTCCTTGAGAGCGGTGCCGGCCCTCCTCTTCGCATGCGCCGCGTTCTGGGCCCTCCCGCATTCCGCGAGCGGCGTCGAGGAGTCGGACGATTGCCGTCAGCTGCGCGCACAAACGACATTCCGCCACATCGCCATCTGCGAGATGAAACAGCAGCAGGCGGCACATCTGCTCCAGCTGTCCATGCGCAACGTTTGCACGGCGATAAAACGCGAGATTGAGGGCTGCGCCTTCTATCCCCTGATCACCCAGCCGGCTCCTGCCGCGCCGCCGCCGCACGCGCTATCGACGCACGCGCCGCCGCCCGCAACCTCGATGCCGGCGGCGGCGCCACAAAGGCCTATCGAAGCCCGCCATCCGCCAACCCGGCCGATCGAGGTCGCCCCGGACGCGCAGCCGCGTGACGTGCTGGCGAGCATCCGGCTCAAGAGCGATCCCGGCGAGGTCCTGCCGAACTGCGACGGTCCCGACGCCGTGGGCTGGCTTGCCGCGGCCGCCTATGTCGGAGCGCATGGCACACAGACGGTCTATGACGTGCATTTTGCGGCGCAGCCGGCCTCGCGATCGGGGCGGCCCGATCAATTGCCCGGCGTGGGAGAGGTGTTGACGTTCTCGCCGCGATATCCGGCGCCGGTCTATTCGGCGTCCATCGCCTGCGTGACCGACGAATGCCGCACCGCGCCGGTCGCCGGCCAGTTCACGATCCTTCGCCGCATTCATTATTCCGGTTTGAACGGCGCGACCTATTGGCAGCTATGCATCGGCCGCGCCAAGGGAGGTAAGGACATATGAGAAAGCTTCGTCAGGCGGCGGCCGTCCTCGCATTCGCGACGTTCGCCGCGGCGCCCGCCCTTTCACAGGACCGGGCCCCTTATGCGCATCTGTGCCTCGAAGATTACAGCGCGGGCGCCGGCGAGGCGCGGTTTCGCGTGACCGTCGATTGGAACGGCCTGCCGGCGGGCCAGTATGCGCGTATCGATCTCGTCGCGAAGGACGGCTCGGTGGCGTACTGGCCGCAATTCCACGACGACCGGCTGCAGCCGGGCCCGGACAGCTCCATCGAGACCTTCACCGTGTCCGACGTATCGCGCTATCCGCTGAGCTTCTCGCTGGTCGGCCTGTCGAAAGAGGCGGCCGACGCCTTCGATTCCGACTGCGCCCGCGGCTTCTGCTCGCTTCGGACCAATGCGCCCGGCACGACGCGGCTGGGCGGCGGCGATGTCGTGGCCCATCCCACGCCCGACGGACGCCGCTGCGAATAACGCGCCTCGCGGCCGTCCCATCTCGGCACAATCCGATTCAAATTTGATTCAACGACGCCGAAAACTCGTCGCGAATTCGCACAAAACTCGACTCAAGCCCGAACGAAATCGGCAGTTTTTCGTTTCCGGAAAGGCATGCAAGCGCCTGAATTAACCGGATTGTTTCGAACTTTACCGAAACGTTTCAGTCCCGCGAAAAGGGCCCTGCGCATGATCGCTGCATGAGAGGCGAACGAGCCGAACAAGGTGGGTCCAAATGATACTGCGCGCGATCTTCTGGGTGGGCCTGATCTCCCTCCTGATGCCGCATGAGCCCGATCTGGGCTTCGGACGTCCGGGTGTGCAAGGCGCCGCGGCGGCCGCCACCACCCCCGCCTCGATCGGGGCGCTGATCCAGGCGGTCGACGTCAAGGACGCCTGTGCCGCGCACAAGGAGGCCTGTGCGGGCAACCTCTCGATCCTCGAGGGCTGGGGCGGGCTGAAGCACGTCGCGGTCCGCTCGATCGACGAGGTGCGTGCCGACCTCGCGGCCAACAGCACCAGGCTGCACTGAAAGCCGGCGGATCGACCTCTCCGGACGGGAGGGGTAGAAGGCCATATGAGCTTCGATCCGCAAACCCATCGCGTCGTGCCGCTGCGCGGCTTCGACGAGCTGACCCTGGGCGAGGTGTTCGCCCTGCCCTCCCGCACCCTCACCGAGGCCAATTTCGCCGCCTTCCAGACGGTGAGCCTCGACAACCATCCGATCCATTACGACACCGAATATTGCCGCCGGCTCGGCTACAAGGCGCCGCTGGCGCATGGCCTGCAGGTGCTGAGCTTCACCGCGGCCGGAGCCGGGCTGTTTCCGCATGTGATCGGCGAGAAGCTGATCGGCTTCATCGAGGTGAGCGCGAAATTCCTCAAAGGCGTCTTTCCCGGCGACACGCTGTATCCCGCGCTCACCATCGCCGAACTGACGCGGCAGAACAGCACCGGAATCGTCGCGATGCGCGCCACGGTGCACAACCAGGCGCGCGAGCTGGTGCTGGACGGGGTGCACAGATACCTGATGAGGCTGTGACGATCGTCCCTCACGGGATGGATTGCGATTCCTCCATCGCCCAGGCGCGCAGCCGGGCCTTGCCGCGCGTGTGCAGGCCGTAATGCTCCGCCAGCCGGTCGAGCGCGATGCCGAGCACCACGCGGCCGGCGCGGCTCGGCCAGGCATTGGCGCGCTCGGCCTCTTCGAGGCCGCGCAGGTGACAGCAGACATCGAACAGGAGATCGCCCAGGCCGGGCCCTGCGGCGCGCATCGCATTGGCGAAGCGCTGCTTGGCGGCGAGCACGACGTCGTTGAAATCGCTTTCGCCCTTCTGGCCGCGCCGCCCCAGCACCACCGGCGCCGAATAGTCGACGCCCAGCCGCGGCATCAGCCGCGCCAGGGTGAAATCGCGGCGCAGCTTCTCGCCGGCATCGAACTGCGCCCCGGTCAGCAGGCCGCGCTGCTTGAGGCGCGACAGCGGCGATTCGGCATCGTCCGTCACGACCCGCTGCGTCCGGCCCTGCGGATCCGTCACCAGCCGCGTGCGGCGCAGCTGGTGCTGCGCGGCGAAGGGCTCGTCATCGGCGGTGGCACGCGCCAGCCAGCCCTCGCCCGCGTCGCTGAGCACATAGCATTTCGCGCCGCCGGCGCGGCGGAGCCAGCCCGCTTTCACAAAGGCATCGACCACCGCCGCGCCGAGCGGGGCACTGCGCCGCGCCGCATCCTCGCGGCTCGCGATGCGATAGAGCCCGTCGCCGCCGGGGCGCAAATGCGCGCCGGGCACCAGCAGCTTGCAGAAGACGCGGCGCGCCTCGCGTTCGATCTCGCCGGCGGCGCTCATGGCTCCTGCTCCAGCACGCCGCGCAGCGTCGCCTCGAGCCAGCCCAGCGTGCGGTTGAGCTCGGGATCCTCGCGCAACTCCTCGACCCGCTGGATGGCATGGCGGGCGGTGGAACGGTCGCGCCCGAAGCCCCGCGCCACGTCGGCCATGGTCATCGAGAACACGACATGGGTGAGGTACATCGCGATCTGCCGCGCCCGCGCCGCACGCCCGACACCGCGCGACCGCGCCCGGATGGCGTCGAGCGGCACGCCATAGGCGTGCGCCACCACGAGTTGGGTCATCCCGGCGCGCAGTTGCGGCGCCGCGTCCTGCCGGGACCGAGAAGGACTGTATGCCTGATTCATGAAATACCCCTGTTGCCAATGGCGGACCGCTTCCGAATCCGACCGTTGGAGGAATACTATCCTACTTTTGCGGGTGTTGGATAACAATTACAACTTTTGCGGGAAACGCTGGAGAAATAAGGCCGCAAAGGCGGACTTATCCACACAGGGCGTAGGCGGATTCGTACAGGTGTGCCGGCGCGAAATTCAGTTAACGCCGCGGCCATAGTTCCCTCATGCAACCCATCAGGTTGTGGGATAAAAATCGTAACTAAGATGGAAATCCCAGCGCCTACACCAGCGCGACGTCATCCACCGGCGTGACGTCCGGGCGGGCCAGCTTGGCCTTGCGGGCGGCGCGGACGCGGCGTTCGTCACCGCTCCACAGCGTGTGGCGGTGGGCGCGGCGGTCGGGGCCGAAGAAGCCCGGCGCCACGATGAAGGGACGCGGCGCCGTGATCGCGCTGGCGAGCTTGCGCGCGATGGTGGCGGCGCTCACCGGATGGGTCAGCACGTCGGTGACGCCGACGTCGCGCGCCTGTTCGACCTGGCGCTGGCGGGCATGGCTGTAGATCATGAACAGCGGCGCCATCGGATCGAGGATGCCCTCGGCGCGGCGGGCCGCGACCGGAAAGCTCATGCCGCGATAAGGCTCGGCCGCCGCGTCGCAGAAGATCGCCGCGAAGCTCTGGGCGCGCAGGATCTCGATCGCGCGCGCGGATTCGGCGACCACGCCCACCTGCCGGACGCCGAGCAGGCCGAACGCGGTGCGCAGCACCGCGATGCTCGCCGGGCGCCCGCCGACGAGCAGCACCCGCAGATTCCTGATCTCCGCCGATCCGTCCATGATCACCATATCCCAGGTTCCGAACGTAAAGAGGGCGGCTTAAACCGCCGTTAATCGCGCCGCCTGCGAGTTCGCAAGCCGGTGCCGGCCTGATACAGTGGGGCGATGACAAACGTTTTTCGCACCATCGTCGTGGTGGCGCTTTCGCTGGCGCTGAGCGGCTGTATCTTCTTCGAGACGCCGCGCGAGCGCGCGATGCGCAAGGATCCCAACTTCCAGGCCGGCTACGGCGACGGCTGCGCCAGCGCCAATGCCCGCGGCACCGATTACCGCCGCGGCAACACGATCCGCGACGACGCGCTCTACCAGGCGAGCAAGCCCTACCGCTCGGGCTGGGCGGCCGGCTATTCGACCTGCAACAACGAGCGCGGCGCGACGTCCAATCCCGATATCGGCGGCATGCCGACGAACCGGGCCCCGGGACAATTGTGAGCCGGCTGCTGCAGGCGCCGCCGCTTCGCGCCGCGGCGCTGACGCTGTTCGGCGTGCTGCTCTTCTGCTTCGGATCGCTGTTTGCCGCCTATGGCCAGGCCGATCCTTGCCGCGCCCTGGCGGTGGAGAAGGCGCGGCGCCAGGCGGCGGCCAGCCTCGCCGAGCCCTGGCTGCGGGCCCAGACCAGCCAGATGTCGACTGCGGCCTGCGCCAGCGGATTGCTGGATTCCTGGGGCGAGCGGCTCACCCATTACATGCGTTGACGCCGCGGCGGCCGTGGCCTGCGGGACACGGCGGCCTGCTTAACGCGCCGTTAACCGTTTTCCCCGATATTGGGCGCTTGACCGGGCCGCGTGACAGGCAAACTGTCACATTATCCGTGTACGTCGGTATTGCTCTCTATAAGGAGCTTTCGCGATGCTGGGATTGCTGGTTTCAAACCGCGCGCCGTTCGAGCCGTTGCAGCCGAGCGCCCCCATCCTTCCCCGCTTCGTCCGCCGCGCGCTCCAGGCGCTGTTCCGGCGGTAGCACGTTCGGTGCCTCCCCCCCGTTGCAACGGGGGAGGAAGATCTCAATTCTGCTCCGCCGTCGGCCGTTCCAGGACCAGCAGCCGGATATCGGCCTTCGGCGCGAAATTCGTCAGCGTCGACTCGAAGCGCGTCGCGCCGGTCTTCTGCACATCGCCCGGCCAGCAGAACGACACGATGTTGGAGGGCTTCAGCTTGTCGACCGTCAGGTGGAAGCGCCCGATCGGGCCCTTCCAGTTGTTCGCGGTGACGATGACGAAGTCGGTGGTGTACTGGTTGAACATCCCGTCGCTGCCGGTATTCGTTTTCATCGCCGCGAAGCCGGCGCGCGCGGCGGCGAGCACCGGCGCGTCCGTGCAATAGGTCCGGGCGTAGTCGGCCGCCTGCGCCTTGTCGCTCAGGGCATAGGTCGTGAAGAAGGTCTGGCCGGTCACCGGCTGATAGGCATGGTCGACCGCGACCGTGCCGCCGGCCGGAAAATGCATCTTCCACCAGAACTTCGTGGTCGTGGTCCATTTGGCGTGCACCACCTCGTCGCCGCCCGCTCCCTCGATCAGTCCGGCCTTCAGCAGCGCGTCATGCGCCGGCTTCGCCAGCTTCTGCAGCTTGTCGTAGCCGCCGCCGATCACGATGTTGAGCGGCAGGCCGGCGGCGCGCACCTGGGCCGAGACGTCCCTGCCGTTCAGCATGGCACGCTCTTCCGGCGTGGGCGTCACCTCCTTGCCGTCGATCCTGAGCTTGAAGCCGACGAAATTGGGCGTGGTGTCGATGGTGGTGCCGATCGGCGATTCCGCGAGCTCGTAATTGTCGACGTCGGGCAGTGGGAAGGCGACGATGGTGTCGATGTCGCGGCCGCTGTCGTTGACGAAGGTGTAATGGACCTTGATCGCCTTGGGGCTGATGTAGAGGTCTTCGCTCGCCATGCGGATGTCGGCGCTCTTCGTCAGCACGATGCCGCCCGCGCCCAGCATGGCGGAGCTGTCGTCGGCGAGCGCCGGCGCGGCGAACGCGAAAACGGATGCGAGAAGCGCGAGCCTGACTTTCATGTGGTCCCCCGAGACAAATCTTGATCATCTCCAGCGTGCCTTGGCGCACCGTCGAACACAAACAGGATTGTCGTCCCCGGCGAGGCGCGCGAAGCGTGCCGAGGTAAGGGGTGTGCGTTGCGCGCCTTACGAATACGTCCGCTCGTCCCACCACGGGAAATAGGGCGGCATGTCCTTCGAGACGCTCTGGGTGAATTTCGCCGGGCGCTTCTCGAGGAACGCCACCACGCCTTCCTTCACATCCGCCGAGGCGCCGCGCGCATAGATGCCGCGCGAGTCGACCTTGTGCGCCTCCATCGGGTGATCCATGCCGAGGCCGCGCCACATCATCTGGCGGATCAGCGCGACGGAGACCGGCGCGGCATTGTCCACGATCTCCCTAGCGATGGCGCGGGCGCGCGGGATGAGCTGGTCCGGCGGCACGACCTCCTGCACCAGGCGGCCGGCGAGCGCTTCCTGCGCATCGAACACCTTGCCCGAGAAGCACCAGGACAGCGCCTGTTGAATCCCCACGATACGCGGCAGGAACCAGCTCGAGGCCGCTTCCGGCACGATGCCGCGGCGCGCGAACACGAAGCCGAACTTCGCGCTCTCCGAGGCGATGCGGATATCCATGGCGAGCTGCATCGTGGTGCCGATGCCGACGGACGGGCCGTTGACCGCGGCGATCACCGGCTTGAGACACTCGAAGATCTCCAGCGTGACGCGACCGCCGCCGTCGCGGATCCGTTCGTCGGACCAGTTGAAATCCTCGGCATCGGCGGGGCCGGCGTTGCGCTCCGGCCGGTCGGCGCGCTTGGTCGCGTCGAAGGTCGCGGCGCCCGCCGACAGATCGGCGCCGGCGCAGAAGGCGCGGCCCGCGCCGGTGACGATGATGACGCGGACCTCGTCATCGGCATTCGCGGCGCGGAAGGCGTCGATCAGCTCGGTCATCATCGTGCCGGTGAAGGCGTTGAGCTTCTCCGGCCGGTTCAGCGTGATGGTGAGGATGTTGTCCGAGATCTCGGTGAGGATTTCCTTGTACGGCATGGGAACGGACCTTCTTGCGTGTCGCGCAAGCATAACCGAAGGCGCGGTTGCCGCACGGGCAGTGACGTGCTACATATGTGCTACATTGGAGATGCCGGCGTGCGGAAAGTCAATCTCAGAGAGGCCAATCAGCGGTTTTCCCGGCTTGTGCGCGAGGTGCAGGAAACGGGCGAGCCTGTCTCGGTATACCGCCATGGGGAGCTTGCGGTCGAGATCCATCCACCTGCGTCGCGCGATACCGCGCGCGTTCTCACGCCCGAGCAGCAGGCCGCGCTCAAATCGCTGATCGAGCTGTCACATCGCATTCGCGGAAAATCCGACGGCCGCAAGATGACGCGCGACGAGATGCATGAGCGCTAGACGCTTTTCGCTCGACTCCAATGTGCTGGTTTATTTTTTCGACCATCGCGACAAGATCAAGCAGTCGATCGCGGAACAGATCATCGTCGCCGCACCCGCGCGCGATTGCATGATCGGCTTGCAAGCGGTCGGCGAGTTCCATGTTGCTTCGACCCGCAAGAAAATCCTGCAGGCCGCCGAGGCGAGCCGCGGCGTCTCGTATTATCTCGCGACGTTTTCGACCTTCCAGCCGACTCCGGACTCGCACCGCATCGCGGCGCGCGAGGCGGCGGCGGGGCGGTTTTCCTATTGGGACTGTGTCCTTCTGGCCTCGGCTGCCGAGGCCGGCTGCACAATGCTCTTGAGCGAGGACATGCAGGACGGGACGCGCCTCGGAAACATCGCCGTGCGCAATCCGTTCGGTGCGAAGGGCTTGAGCGCGGCGGCGGCCGCCGCGCTCGCGCCGTGACTACTCCGCCGCGACCTGATGCAGTGCCGCGGGGCTGAGCCGGCCCTTGGCGACGGCGTCGTCGACCGCGCTGATCGCGCGCTTGAGCTCGACCAGCGAATCCTCGATGTCGACCTTCTGGCGCTCGAGCTTGTGCAGCTGCTCCTCGAACTTCTTGCGGGCATGCAGCGTCTGCGTCACGCCGCCATCATGGTGCGTGTCGTAGAGGTCCAGGATCTCGCGGATCTCCGCGAGGCTGAAGCCGACGCGGCGGCCGCGCAGGATCAGGATGATGCGGGCGCGGTCGCGGCTCGCATAGATGCGGGTCTGGCCGCGCCGCTCGGGCGCGATCAGGCCTTCATCCTCGTAGAAGCGCAGCGTGCGCGCGGTGACGTCGAACTCCTTGGTGAGCTGACGGATCGTGAAAGTGCGATTGATGTTCATCTGTTTCAAACGGGTCGCTCGGCTTGCTCGCCTTGTCGCCCGGCCTCCCTGACAATTTCTCAGTCCGGGGATTTTGCTTGCCGCTTACGTCAACGTCAAGCGGTTTGGAGAAAATTTGTCCCGTGCCAGACAACCGAGAACTCCGCGCCTTTCCAAGGCTTTACGGAAAGCCCGCTGTCAATCGCAGACTTTTCGCTCCTGGAGCGCGGCATAGATCGTGTCCAGGCGCTCCTCCGCGAAGCCGCAGAGCGGGTTGCCCAGGGCGCGCGCTTCATCGGGCCGGTTCTCATAGGCCACGACCAATGCCAGCAGCACCGTGACGGTCTTGGTGAATTCCGGTGCGAGCTGCGCCGCCAGCACGTCCTTGGTCGCGAGGGCCTGGCGCAGCTGCTCCTCGGCATCGGCGAGATCGTGGTCGTATTTGAGGAAAGCATAGCCGCGCAGCAGATGGACTCGCGGGTCGTGCGGATAGCGCGTCACCAGCGCGCGCGCCGTATCCGAGTCCACGGCGTTGAGCGCGGGCAGCTCGCCTTCGGGGACGAGGCCGGCGGGCGGTGGCGGGACGCCCGCGACCTGCGCATCGCCGGGCTGGGTGCCCAGCAGGAACGCAGCGAGCGCCGCGACCGCCCCGAACGCGGCGATGCCGGCCGCGAGATTGCCCAGGGCGGGGCGGTCTTCGCCGGGCGCCCAGACCATCTGCAATATCGCGCCGGTGACGAGGCCGATGAGGATGCCGCCGAGATGGCCCGCGAAGTCGGTGTTAAGATGGCTGGCATCCGCTGCCATCGGGATGAGCGCGGGCAGGATCAGCCAGAGCGCCCATTTCTGCATCCGCTTGCCCCTGGGGCCGGTGCGCGCGCTGGCACCGCACAGGAAGGCCGCGCCCAGCACGCCCATGATCGCGCCCGAGGCGCCGACCGCGGGGATGTCGGGCTCGTTGAGCAGGACCGATCCGAGCGAGCCGCCGATCGCGCCGATGGTGAACAGACCGGCGAACCAGCGTGCGCCGATCAGCGGCTCGAGCATGACGCCGATGATGGCGAAGACGACGAGGTTGCCGATGAGGTGTCCGAGGCTGCCATGCAGCAGCGGCGCGGTGAGGATGCGCCAGACCTGGCCGTGCCCGAACACCAGTTCGCCGTCGATCGCGCCATAGGCGATCAGCGAGCGCACCGGCGGCGACATGCCGGGATAGAGCCGCGGCGCGCTGTGCACCTCGAAGGCGAAGACCGCGGCGAGCACGAAGATCAGCACGATGGTGACGATGGGAACGCGCAAGGCCGGCATTGCGGTGGCGGGCCGCGCCGCGCGCGCCGGCATTTCCGTTGCCGGCGCCCGGCCGGACGCCAGCACCGGCGCTGCCGCCATGGCGCGCGGCGCATAGCTCCGCGCCGTGGATGTCCCGCGCTTGCCGAAGGTCCCCGCCATCGCCGCCTCTTCCGGATGACGGACCCTACGACGAGGACGTTCCCCAAGACTTAAGGGACAAGGTGAACGCAAATAAAGCAAAGGCCGCGGGCGACGCCGCGGCCTTCGTACGGTGCAAGGTCCGCCTGCTATTCGGCCGCGGCGCGGATCGCATTGTCTTCCTTGCGGAGATTCTCCGCCGCGAAGTCCCAGTCGATCAGCTTGGCGAGCGCCGCCTGGAGATATTTCGGACGCTCGTTCTGATAGTCGAGATAATAGGCATGCTCCCACACGTCGAGGGTGAGCAGGCAGTTCACGCCCTTCGCCATCGGATCGACCGCGTTCGCGGTCTTCTCCACCGAGAGCTTGCCGCCCTGCGAGGTGAGCCACACCCAGCCGGAGCCGAACTGCTCCTTGCCGTCGGTCGCGAGCTTCTCCACCAGCTTGTCGACCGTGCCGAAGTCGCGCTCGATCGCGCGCGCCAGCTCGCCCGACGGCTTGCCGGATTTGGGCGTCAGCGAGCGCCAGTAGAAATCGTGGTTCCACACCTGCGCCGCGTTGTTGAAGATCTTCTTCTCGTCGGTGCCTTCGCGCGCATTCAGCGTCGCCTGCACCACGCGTTCCAGCGGCATGTCGGCATATTGGGTGCCGGCGACCAGCTTGTTGAGCGTATCCACATAGGTCTTGTGATGCTTGTGATAGTGAAACTCGATGGTGCGCGCCGAGATGGTGGGCTCCAGCGCGGATTCCGCCCAGGGCAACGGCTTGAGTTCGAAGGGTCCGGTCATGATGTCCTCTAAGGATGCAGCGCGGAACGCAGTCCCGCTTTACAGTGCCACACGGGATAAGGCGCGAAGCCGCCGGCGGTTCCTGAGAAATGTGTGAAATTTCGTCGCCGCGACGCTTGCAAAAACTTCGTGAACTTGCCGACCGCGATTGTCACTCGACTTACACAGCGCCGGAGTAGAGAACCGATGCCAGCGGGGCACTTCGTTGGAGGACACGATGCCTGCCTATGAAATCTGCTATCTGGAAGAAGACGGGTCTCTCGCCTGCGCCTTTTCGGTGCAGTTCGAGACCGAGATGCGCGCCAAGATCCTGGCGCATGCGATGAAGCCCGCAGACTGCCGCGTGCTGGAAGTGTGGAGCGGCAAGGAGCTGATCTACCGCCGGCCGGAAGACAGGCTTGACGCCCCGCGCTTCCTGGCGCACAGCCCGGCCGATGGCGCGGGAAAACTCGACTGCTTTGCTTGAGACGCTCGCCGCGGCGCTGAAAGGCGTCGGCGGGGTGCGCGCGATCGTGCTGGGCGGCTCGCGCGGCCGCGGCACGGCGCAGGCGGGATCGGATTACGACATCGGTCTCTATTACGACGGCGCCGGCGGTCTCGACATCGCGGCACTGGAGGCGGCCGCAGTCCTGCTGAACGGCTGCGCCGTGCGTGGGCCGGGCAAGGCGCCGGGCGACCCCTTGATGACGCGACCCGGCGGCTGGGGCGAGTGGGTCGACGGCGGCGGCTGGCTTGTCGTCGGCGGCGAGCCCGTCGACCTGCTCTATCGCGAGCTCGCGCGGGTCGACCGCGTGATCGATGCGGCCGAACGCGGCGAATTCACCATCGCCTATCACGTCGGCCATCCGCACGGCTTCGCGTCGCCGATCTATGCCGGCGAGATCGCGACCTGCCGCGTGCTGCACGATCCGGAGGGGCTGGTCACGGCGCGCAAGGCGCGGCTGGAGCCTTATCCGGAGGCGCTGCGCGCCGCGGCGATCACGCGCTTCGGCCGTGAGGGACGGTTCTTCCTGGAGATCGCGCAGAAGGCGGCCGCGCGCGGCGACCTGGTCTATGTCACCGGCTGCGCCTTCCGGGCCGCGTCCTGCCTGCTGCAGGTCGTGTTCGCGATCAACCGCGAATGGCTGCTGAACGAGAAGGGCGCCGCGGCGCTGGCGGCTGGCTTTGCGCGGGCGCCGAAGGATCTGCGCCTCAACCTCGAAGGCGCGCTGGCCGAGCTGGCTGCCGGCCCGCAAGGCATGCTGTCCTGCCTGCGCGCCATCGCCGATCTGTTCGACGAGGCGGCTGCGCTGGCCTGAATCACGGCTCCTTGCCCGACAAGCGGCGCCTTCGGCGATCCCTTGGGCAGGGCGATGGAGATCTTCTGGACCTTGCCGGCCATGGCGGCCTGCGATGGCAGGAAGAAGTACGATTTATCCTACCGCCGGGAGCGGTTCAATCGCGCGCCGCGGGGATCGCCTGGCCGTCGGCAGTGATCGAGTCGAAGCCGGCGATCTTGCCGCCCGCGCGCCGGAAGCGCACCCGGACCTCCGGATTGTTGTCCAAGGCGAAGAGGTCGTCGGCCAGCGGCGTCAGCGTGGTCGCTTCGCGGCCCTCGCGCTGGTACTGCAGCACGCCATCGGCGAGCCAGATCTTCCGCGCGCCGTATTTTCCGGCATAGGCGGCCAGGGCCGCGGCGTCGAGGCGCGGCGGATGCAGCGCGGCGTCGGCGGCGACCAGCGCCCAGGCATAGTCCTCGCGATGCGCCGTATCGCTTGGCCGGGCGAGCAGTCCGGTCAGCGCCAGCACCTCGGCCTGCGCCAGCGCCTGGCCCGGCGCGGCGGCGACGTCGGGCGCCAGGCCGATGCGCTCCCAATTGCCGTGCATGACGGGATGCTCGGTCCGGCCGACCGAGATGCTCTGGACGAAAAAGGGCGCGATCGGGAAGCCGTGATCGTTGTTCGCCGCGCCCGCCGTGTTCGATCCCACCAGCGTGCCGAGCTTGAAATAGCGGATATGGGCGGTGAACTCCTCCGCCGCGGAACCGGTATGGCTGCTGATCAGGACATAGAGCGGAATACCGGTGAGGCGCGGCGCATCGAGCTTGTCGATCACCCGCGTGGAGAAGTCCTTGCCTTCGAAGGTGTCGTGGAAATTCATCAGCACCCTGCCGTCGGGCGGCAGGAAATAGCTCACCAGCGCCTTCACCGCGTCGCCCGAGCCGCCGCCATTGCCGGCGATGTCGAGGATGATGGCGTCCGCGCCGTGCAGGAAGCGCGCGACGTCGGCGACCACCCGGGTGGTGACGTCGCCGCTCCATTCGAAACCGCTGAGCCGGACATAGCGCACATTGCCCGGCAGGATGCGCATCTCCTCATAGCCCTGGTTGTCGCGCAGCGCCGCGGCGTCGGATAGCGGATCGCTGTCGTTCGCATCGCGCGGCAGCAGCGCGGCGCGGTAGGCGGCGGGGTCGTAGGCGAACCACATGTGGCGGTCCTGTGAGATGGCGACCATGTCGTCGCTCAGGACGCGCGCGAACTCCGCCGGATTGGCGATCGTGTAGCGGCCGGCGGCCTCGCGGCGTCGCAGCTCCGCGACGATGCCGGCGCGCATGTCGGGGAACACGTAATGCGCCGACACCAGGCGCGCGACTTCGTCGATCACCGCGTGATCCTGGGCCGGCGTCAGGGCCGGCGGCGCTTCGGCACCGGCGCCCGACCAGCCGCAGAACAGCAGACCGGCCGCGACGACGAGCCGCCTGGCGATATCAGTCATGGGCTTTTTTCCTTTTTGCCTTCGGTGCCTTGCGGAGCAGTTCGGCGACGCGTTGCGGCACCGGCGTCTGCGCCATCGCGTCTTCGATCCGGTTGAACGCATCGATCAGTCCGGGCGCGGCCTGCGCGCAGATCGTCTCGACGGCGTCGGCGATGGCGGTCCAGAGCGGCGTGAGCGCGGCGATCGCGCGCCGGCCCTTGGGCGTCAGCGCGAGGATCTGGCGGCGGCGATCCGCCGGGTCGGCGCGGCCCGCCACCAGGCCGGCCTTGATCACCTCGCCGCGCACCTGGCTGACCGCGGCATGGCTGATGCCCAGGACCGACGCGAGCTCGCCCACGCTCATGGCGCCACGCTCGTCCAGCAAGGTGACGACGGCGAACCAGCGCGGCTGAAAGACGACCGCCTGCGCGCGGTAGACCGCCTCGACCTGGCGGTCGAGCCGCTCCGACAGCCGCCGTAGGCGCGTCCCGAAGGCGGCAAAGCGTTTTTCGCGGAGAATGTCGCTCATTCCGTAAGTGCTTACACAATTGGCGGAATGCCGGCAAGCGCGGCCGCGCGCGGGGCGGCATTGCGCGGATGGGAGGCGTCGCCGACTAGTGTCCGGAGCCGATCGATCTAGGGTCCGGACTCAATTGGGATTCGCAGTGTCACTGTCATGGCCCGCAAAAGCGGGCCTTCCAGGTGACGCCGCCACAATCGTCGAAAGCACGAGCGCACCAACGGGATGGCCCGCTCTCCGGCGGGCCATGACAAGCCTTTGAATGACTCAGGGCAATTGAGTACGGACCCTAAACCGAAAATACCTTGTCATCGCGGCCGACCCCGGCGAAAGCCGGGGAGAGCCGGGACCCATCGAGACGCGATATGCGATGGGTCCGTCCGCACGCTGTCGCTACGGACCGGCGCGATGCTGACGCATCGCTTGGCCGGGATGACAGTTCGATTGCGCTGCTTGAACGCGATCAATCCTACGCCGCGATCAGCTTTTCCCGCGTCGCCCAGTCGAGCGCCTTGGCGAGGGCGCGTTCCAGCCGGTCGAACAGCTCGCCGATCTCGGCTTCGGTGATCACCAGCGGCGGGCAGAGCGCGACGCGGTCGCCCAGAAGCGCACGCACGATCAGCCCCTCTTCCTGCGCGAAGTTCATCAACGTGGCACCGGCCTGCTTCGCCGCCTCGAAACTCTGTTTCGTTTTCTTGTCGGCGACCAGCTCGATCGCACCGATCAGGCCGACGCCCACCGCTTCGCCGACCAGCGGATGCTCCGCCAGCGCCTTCAGCCGCTGCTGGAACAGCGGCGCGACGTGGCGGACGTGCCCGACCAGATCGCGGCGCTGATAGATCTCGATGGTCTTGAGCGCGACGGCGGCCGAGACCGGATGGCCGCTATAGGTGAAGCCGTGGCCGAAGGTGCCGATCCTGCCGGACTCCTGCTCGACGATGTCGGCGAGCTCGGGCGACAGCAGCACGGCGCTGATCGGCAGATAGGCGCTCGACAGCGCCTTGGCGATCGACATGCTGTCCGGCTCGAAGCCGTAAGTCGCGCTGCCGAACCAATTGCCGGTGCGGCCGAAGCCGGTGATCACCTCGTCGGCGATCAGCGGGATGCCGTGCCGCGCGAGCACTTTGACGACGGCGTCGAAATAGCCCTCGGGCGGCAGGATCACGCCGCCCGCGCCCATCACCGGCTCGGCGATCATCGCGGCGATGGTGTCGGCGCCTTCGGCCTCGATCAGCGCGTTCAGGTTCGCGCCCATCCGCGCGGAGAATTGCTGCTCGCTCTCGCCGGGCTCGGCATTGCGGTAATAGTGCGGGCAGTCGGCGAAGCGCGCGAAGTCGAAGGGCAGGTCGAAGCTCCGGTGGTTGTTGGCGAGGCCGGTGAGCGAGGCGCTCGCCAGCGTCACGCCGTGATAGGCCTTGGTGCGCGACAGGATCTTCTTCTTTTTGCCCTGGCCGCGGGCATTCGCGGCGTACCAGTAGAGCTTGACCTGGGTGTCGTTGGCCTCCGAGCCGGAATTGGCGAAGAACACCTTGCCGACGGCAAAGGGCGCGATCTCCTTCAGCTTCTCCGCCAGCGCGATCGCCGGCTCGTGGCTCTTGCCGCCGAACAGATGGCCGAAGGACAGCTTGCGCATCTGTTCCGCCGCGGTCTCGGCCAGCTCGTTGTCGCCCCAGCCCAGCGCGGTGCACCACAGCCCCGCCATCGCCTCGATGTAATCCTTGCCGCTCTCGTCATAGACCCGCACGCCCTGGCCGCGCTCGATGATCATCGGTCCGGTCTCGCGGAATTTGATGAGATTGGTGTAGGGGTGCAGCACGCTCTGCACGTCGCGCATCTGGGCATTGGAAAGCGGCATGGGGGGACTCCGATAAACGGCTCGCTGTATAGCAGACGTCGGGACGCATCTCGAAATGCAGCTCATTTGTCATCCCCGGCCGAACGCCGCGAAGCGGCGTGAGCGGAAGGGGGCCCAGGTGAGAAATACTGTCACGGTGTTTCCCGCCTGGGTCCCCTTACGCTGTCGCTACGGGGTCCCTTCGCGATGCTGACGCATCGCTCAGCCGGCGATGACAGGCGAGTACTATGTCGCGAAAAGCGCTCGCAGCACGATGGGCGTGATCGGATCGTAGCCGCCGCCCAGCACCGGGCAAACGACCTTCGCGAAATCTGCACGGGCGTGCATCGAATACTTCGCTTTCCAAACAAATCACAGTATTGTCGCACCGTTTATTCTGGCGGGCGGGGGCTCACATGGACGAGGCGCAAAAATCGGACCGCGCGGGGGAGCGGGTCTGGTGGGGCGGGATCGCTTGGCGGGCGCGCGCCGCGCTGGCCGTGTTCGGGCTGGCCGCGCTGGCGCTGATCCTGCCGCCGCAGGTCCAGGACATGCTGGCCAATCTCGCGGACAGCGTCGACATGTCCACCGAGGCCTGGCTGCACGCGCTGGGCTTCCATTTCGCCATGATCCTGATGGCGGTGGGCCTGTGGTACTGGGCCCGCGCCGTGCTGCTCGCCTGGTTCCGCATCCCCGACAACCAGCAGTCGCGCGCGGCGTTCAAGAGCCTGCTCGGCACCGCGACGGCGAATGCCGGCCTCGCGGCGGAGCGCGCCAATGCCTGCCGCGCCTTCGATTTCCTGCCCCGGGCGCTCGCGGTCGGCACCGCGCTCGCCGCCGCGCTGGCGACGATCCGCAGCGACAAATACCTGCAGGCGGCGATCGCGCTTGTGTGGGGCGCCGCGCTCTACTGGCTGCTCGAGCACCGCCTCGCCATCCAGGCGCGGCTCGGCATCCACGAAGCGGCCGCGATCCCGCCGCGGCCGCCCGGCCGCTGGTGGCTCGCGCGGCTGTGGCAGCGGCTGAAGGAGCTGCTCGACTACGCGCCCTTGGGACGCTGGATGGCGGCGTGGTCGCTGGCCTTTGCGAGCGCGCTGTTCGTCCTGAGCTTCCTCACCGCTTTCGTGCCGCATTCCATCTTGTGGAAGACCTATCTCGCGCATCTGCTGCCCGGCCCGTCGGTCTTCCTGTTCCTGCTGGGCCTGAGTGTCGCGCCGCTCACCGTGCTCACCTATGTGGTCGACAACGCGACGCGGTCGATCAGCTGGTGGGGCACGCCGCGCCGGCTGCGCTATGCGCCGGTGCTCACCCTGCTGCTGGTCCTGATGGGTATCGGGGCGCAGATCCTGAACCTGCACGCGCTGCGCCTCGTCGACGAGCCGAATGCGATGACGCCCGAGCAGCGCCAGCCACTCTCCGTGCTGTTCAAGGCCTGGGTCGCCAAATGCGCCCCCGGCGACGGGCCGGTGCAGCCGGTGATCGTCGCGGTGTCGGGCGGCGCCAGCCGCGCCAGCCTGTGGGCGGCGCGCGTGCTCGACGTGGTCGACGACAGCGTGCGCCGGAGCGGCAGCAAGAGCGCCTCGATCTTCGCGGTCAGCTCGGTCTCGGGCGGCTCGCTCGGCACCGCCGCTTATCTCGCGATGCGCGCCGGCCTGTCGGAGAAGGGCACCGCCTGCGCCCTGCCCCCGGTGCCGAACGAGACGCGCGACATCGCCACCATCGAGGCGATGCGCGCCGACGCCATCGGCCCCGCGCTGGCCGGCACCATGCTGGGCGACGCGCCGCGCGCCTTGGCCGCCTATTTCGCCTGGCCCGTCGTGAAGGTGCAGGCCCTGCTGCGCGCCGAAAGCGACCACAGCGACCAGATCCGGCTGCTGCGCGCCAACGACCGTGCCGAGGCGCTGGAGCGCGCCTTCGAATACAATTGGCAGGTCAACGGCGTCGATTCCATCAAGGCCGTGCAGGCGCCGCCGCTCGGGCTGGAGCGGCCCTATCTCTCGCTGTTCTACGGTCCCGGCGCGACGCCGCGCGGCGACGTTCCGCTGTGGATCAGCAACGGCACCGACGTGTCGACCGGCGACCGGCTGCTCACCCTGCCCTTCGCGGTCAATGCCGAGCGCTTCTGCACCGGCGACGGCAAATGGTACGCGCCGGACGATATCCCGCAGCCCGGCTGCGGCAAGCCGCATGCCGCCTATTTCTGGCAGGCGCGCGGGCCGTTCCTGGCGGCGCGCGACGTGCTCACGCTGATGCGCGCCGACGTGCCGATCTCCACCGCGATCGACAACACCTCGCGCTTCCCCTTCCTCAGCCCGTCCGGCGAGCTCACCCCGCTGTGGAATCCCAAGCCGCCGGGCGTCAAGAAGCCCGACGACGCGCAGATCATCGACGGCGGCTATTTCGAGAATGACGGGATCATGAGCGCGATGGAGCTGGCGGCATGGCTCAAGGCCTATGGGCCGAGCCTGATCGGGCGGCCGGTCTGGCCGATCGTGGTCGAAGCCATCGCCGACGCCGATCCGGGCAAGGAGGAGCGCGACATCCCGCGCTGCGGCAACCTGCTGCCGCTCAATCCCGGCGTCGCCAATGCGCAGCCGCGCGACTCGCAATTCCTCGTGCCGCTGATCGGCCTGGCCGCGGTGCGCAGCGGCCATTCGCGCGCCCTGCTGCAGCAGGCGCTCGAGGATTTCTGCGGCGAGGGCGGACAGCAGGCCTTCTTCGACTTCTATCTCTACAGCGCGCCGGATTTCACCATCCCGCTCAACTGGTCGCTGTCGGAACGGGTCGCCGATTTCATCTGGGACGGTTCGATGGCGACCTGCGGCAATGTCGCGGAGCGCCGCAACCTGGTCGCGACGCTGACCCTGCCCGGCACGGCGTGGAAGACCGGCGGCGACCTGGGCGGCCGCAGCCTCTATGCCTGCCGCGGCGATCCGTTGAAGGTGACGACCGTGACGCTGCCGAAGCTGCCGCCGGCGGGCGGGGGACCGTAAGGCTCCGTTGTCATCCCCCGCGCGAACGCCGCGTCGCGGCGTGAGGGGACTGCGTAGCGACCGCGTACGCAGACCCAGGTGGCAAATTCCGTCACGGTGTTCCCACCTGGGTCCCCTTCCCTTCGCACTCGCTGACGCTCGCGCTCAGCCGGGGATGACAAGTTGTGTCTATAACCTACCCAGCGCCCCGCGCTCGGCCGCCGTCAGGTACAGCCCGCGCGCGACGGCGAATTGCTTGCGCGCGTCGTCGAGCGCTTCGGCCGCGGCGCCGCCGCCGGAGGCACCGTCCTCGCCCTCAGCCATGCCTGTTGTCCGCGTTATCGGCCATGGAATCCCTCGTGCGCTTATAGCGCGGCAGGGGGCGCCGCCAAATGCGCTGCATCCGGCGCGGCCGCGACGACAAAGCGGCACATTTGCCCGCGCCGCTCGGGCTTCCTATTATATCGGCAAGAAACAGAGGGTTACGCCATGCAGGGCCTCATGCAGGACTGGCCGTTGCTGGTCCACAAGATCATCGACCACGCCGCGATCAACCACGGCGACCGCGAAGTCGTGACCCGCTCGGTCGAGGGGCCGATCCATCGCACCACGTATGGCGAGATCGCCGCACGGTCGCACAAGGTGGCGGCGGCGCTGGACCGGCTCGGCATCCGCGAAGGCGACCGCGTCGCGACGCTGGCGTGGAACACCTGGCGCCATATCGAGACCTGGTACGGCATCGCCGGCATCGGCGCGGTCTATCACACCCTCAATCCGCGGCTGTTCCCCGACCAGCTCGCCTACATCGCCAACCATGCCGAGGACAAAGTCCTGTTCTTCGACATCACCTTCGCGCCGCTGGTCGAGCAGCTCGCGCCGCACCTGCCCACTGTCGAGCTCTACATCGCGCTGACCGACGCGGCGCATCTGCCCAAGGCGAACATCCCCAATCTCGTGGCCTACGAGGAATTCATCGCCGGCGCCGACGAGAATTTCCCCTGGAAGGCGGTCGACGAGACGGCGGCCTGCGGGCTCTGCTACACCTCGGGCACGACGGGCAACCCGAAGGGCGTGCTCTACTCCCACCGCTCCAACGTGCTGCATGCGCTGATGGCGGCGCAGACCGATGCGCAGGGCCTGTCGGGCCGCGACTCGATCCTGCCCGTGGTGCCGATGTTCCATGCCAATGCCTGGGCGCTCGCCTTCACCGCGCCGATGGTCGGCGCCAAGCTGGTGATGCCGGGCCCCAAGCTCGATGGCCCCTCGGTTTGCGAATTGATGACGGACGAGAAGGTCACGATGACTGCCGCGGTGCCCACCGTGTGGCTGGCGGCGCTGCAATATCTGGAATCCCAGGGCCGCACCCTGCCGCACCTCAAGCGCGTGCTGATCGGCGGCTCGGCCTGCCCGCGTTCGATGATCGAGACGTTCGAGACCAAATACGGCGTGCAGGTCATCCATGCCTGGGGCATGACCGAGATGAGCCCGCTGGGCACCACCGGCACGCTCAAGCACCATGTCGCCGAGCTGCCTTACGACCAGCAGCTCGACTACAAGGTCAAGCAGGGCCATGCGGTGTTCGGGGTCGAGATGAAGATCACCGACGACGACGACAAGGCGCTGCCGCGCGACGGCAAGGCGTTCGGCCACCTGAAGGTGCGCGGCCCGGCGGTCGCGAAGGCGTATTTCCGCGGCGAGGGCGGCGACGCCTTCGACAAGGACGACTGGTTCGACACCGGCGACGTCGCGACCATCGACCCGGAAGGCTATATGACCATCACCGACCGCTCGAAGGACGTGATCAAGTCGGGCGGCGAATGGATCTCGTCGATCGAGATCGAGAACCTCGCGGTCGGCCATCCGGCCGTCGCCGAGGCCGCGGTGATCGGCGTGCACCATCCCAAATGGGACGAACGGCCGCTGCTGATTGTCGTGCTCAAGCCCGGCAAGAGCGCGACGCGCGAGGAGATTCTGGGCTATCTGGGCGGCAAGATCGCCAAGTGGTGGATGCCCGACGACGTGCAGTTCGTCGCCGAGATCCCCCACACCGCGACCGGCAAGATCCAGAAGACCGCCCTGCGCGAGCAGTTCGGCGCCTATCGCCTGCCCACCGCCGCGGAGTAGCCTCAGCGTCATGCGCTCACAGTACGTCGCAGCCGTCCTTTCGCTTGTCTGCTTCGTCCTCGGCGCGGCGATCGCGCTGACCGCCTCGCATGGCGTGAGCCATCATTGGTGGAGCTACCAGAGCGGGCTGGAGATCGCGGCGCCGGGCTTCCTGCTCGGGCTGGTCGGCGCCGGGGCCGGCGGATTGTGGCTGGCGCGGGCGCTGAACCTCAACGACAGCGCGGGCTGGAAGTCCGGCGCGCTGGGGCTGGCGGGCTCGCTGCTGCTGATCTTCTTTCCGCTCAACCAGCTGCGGCTCTATCTCGTCTCGCCGCCGATCCACGACATCTCGACCGATCCGGAATATCCGCCGCCCTTCGTAGCGCTGCTGCCGCTGCGGGCGGGCGCGCCGAACGGGCCGGAGTATGACGGCATGAAGCTCGTCACCTATGGCGGCAAGCGCACCCATGTCGCGGCGGCGCAGAAGAAGGCCTATCCCGACATCAAGCCGGCGCGGCTGCTCTCCAAGCCCTCGGTGATCTTCTGGCGCGCCTTCGAGCGGGCCAAGGACATGGGCTGGAACGTCGTCTATTTCAGCGAGAAGGACGGCCGCATCGAGGCGACCCATACCAGCTTCTGGTTCGGGCGGGTCGCCGACATCTCGATCCGGGTGATGCCCGCGGGCCGGATCGGCGCCCGCCTCGACATCCGCGCCAAGAGCCGCAGCGGCGAGAGCGACATGGGCGCCAGCGCCGCGCTGGTCATGGCCTATCTCAAGGCGATCGAGGGGAAGTAGCACGCCGTCACTCCGCTGGGACGACGGTGCCGACAAACATCTTCTCGAACGCCTTCAACCCCGGCGGCGTGAAGGTCACCGCGCGCGAATCCCTCTCCCGTTTCGCCCAGCCCAGGGCGTAGATCCGCGCCAGCAGCGCCGCGCCCAGCGCGCCCGCGAGATGGCTGCGGCGCACGCTCCAGTCGAGGCAGTCCTTGCACAGCGCCCGCCGCGCGGACATCGCCGCTGCGAGATCGATTCCGAACGCGCGCAGGAACGCTTCGCCCCTGCGCGTCAACGCCAGCCCGTCGCCGCGGCGGGCGAGCAGACGGCGCGCCATCATCCCGTCGAACAGCGCGACGCCGAGGTCGCCCGCCAGATGGTCGTAGCAGACCCGGGCGCGGCGCAGCGCCGGCTCGGCCGGCCCGGTGCGCGCGCGGCGATGACCGGTCCGCTCGGCGAGGCTCATGAGGGTTTCGAGCAGGCCGGCGACATCGGCGCCCGCCAGCGCGTAATAGGCATGGCGGCCCTGGCGGCGCGGCACGACCAGCCCGCCGGCGCTGAGCTTGCCCAGATGCGCGCTGGCGGTCTGCGCCGTGACGCCGGCCTCGCGCGCCAGCTCGCCCGCGGTGAGCGCCTGGCCGCCGAGCAGCGCGGTCAGCATGTTGGCGCGCGCCGGATCGCCCAGCAGGGCAGCAAGCGCGGCGATGTCGGGGCCGGATTTCATCCTTCGAGCGTAGTCGAAACATGGCCGCCGGTCCATGGCCTAGCCTGCCGCCATCCTTCGATGGAGACCGCACCGTGACCGTGACCTGCTGCATCCGCTACGTGCTCGATCCTTACAAGCGCGACGCGTTCGAGGCCTATGCGAAGGCGTGGGCATCGATCATCCCGGCCTGCGGCGGCGATCTCGTCGGCTACTGGATGCCGCATGAAGGGACGGACAACATCGCGCTGGCGCTGATCTCGTTTCCGTCGCTGGCCGCCTATGAGCAATACCGCGCGCGGCTGAGGGCGGACGCGAAAGCGATGGAGAATTTCGCCTTCGCGCAACGCGAGCGCTTCATCGTGAGCGAAGAGCGGACGTTTCTGCGCAGGGCGTGACGCTAATCGGAGAACCATCTCCCATCCGTCATCACGAAGGCGGGGTTCGCGAGCACATCGAGATCCGCCACGGGATCGCCGCCCACCGCGACGAGATCGGCGACGAACCCCTCCGCGACGCGGCCCAGCGTGTCCGCCCGCCGCAGCACAGCGGCATTCACCGCGGTCGCGGCCGTCAGCGCCTCTTCGTTCGTCATCCCCAGCCGCGCCATCGCGCGCAGCTCGTCCAGATTGGTGCCGTGCGCGAAGACGCCGACATCGCTGCCGCAGCCGATGGTCACGCCCGCATCGCGTGCCGCGGCAAAGGCGCGTGCGGCCTCCGCCATGCGCGGCGATGGTGGACCGCCCGGCGTATATTCGCCGCGGTAGAGGCTGATCGCCTGCGCCGCCATCAGGGTCGGGAAATACGCGATGCCCTTGAGCCGCATCAGCGCGAAGGTCGCGGGGCTGCCGCCATAGCCGTGCTCGATGCTGTCGACGCCCGCCAGGATCGAGCGGCGCATGCCTTCGTCCGAGGTCGCGTGACTGGCCACCGGCCGCCCGAGGGAATGGGCCGTGTCGCAAGCCGCGCGCAGCTCGTCGATCGAGAAGGTCGGCACCGTCTCGCCCCGTGGCCCGGCGCCGTAGTCGGCATAGAGCTTGATCCAGTCCGCGCCATGCGCCGCCTGGTGGCGCACGGCGCGCACCACTTGGTCGATGCCGCTCGCTTCTTCGGCGCCTTGCGGGAAGCAGCAATCGGGCCGGTAATTCCGCCGTGCCGGACCGTAGGAGCCGGTCGCCACGACGGCCGGGCCGGCGACGAACAGGCGCGGCCCCGGCGTCACGCCGTCCGCGATGGCGCGCTTGAGCGCGACATCGGCATAGCCCGCACCCTCGGTCCCCAGATCACGCAGCGTGGTGAAGCCGGCCGCCAGCGTGGCGCGCGCGTGGTTCACCGCCCGCACGGTGCGATAGGCCTCGGCCTCTTTCAGAACCTGGTCGTCCCAGGACCTCTCATTGTAGGGATGGAGAAACAGATGTGAATGCAGGTCCATCAGGCCCGGCAGCAAGGTGCAGCCCGGCAGCTCGACGTCCTGCGCCGCCGCGCCCAGTTCGCTCCGCGGCGCGATCCTCGCGATGTGCGTCCCGTCGATGAGGACCGACAGCCCCACGCGCACGCCGTCACCGGCGCTCCAGACGCGGGCGGGATGCAGCGCGATCATGTTTCGCGCCAGGCCAGCGGATGCGCCGCCAAGGCGCGGTCCACCGTCACAAGACGAAGACCCTCGACCTGACACTGCGCGAGCAGGAGGCGATCGAAGGGGTCGCGCGTTGGCGGCTCAGGCTGGGCAAGCGCGAGCGCATGATCCGCCGAGATGTCGATGACGGAAAAGCGGGCGCGCTCGAGAAAGCCCGGAAAGGCATCGAGCGGCCGGGTGAGCGGCAGTTTGCCGAGGCGTACCTTGATCGCGATCTCCCAAAGACTGGCGACGCTGGCAAACAACGCATTGTCGGCGTCCATCATGGCTTTCATCAAACGACCGGGGAGCACTGTCCGCTCGGCCAGCGCGATCAGGATATGCGTATCGGCAAGGAGCCTCATTTCTCCGGCAACGGCCGCAGAAGGATGTCTTCGGGAAGCGGGTCGTCGAAATCGCGCGGAACGTCGCCGAAGAAGCCGTCGATGCCTTGTTCGGTGAGGTACCTGTGACCGGCTTCCAGATCCAGCCCGCCGCGCTTGCCCAGCGGCGCGATGACGAAGGCCGGCTTGCCGTTCCGCGTGACTGTGATCGTCTCGCCATTCTCGGCCGCGCGGCCGAGCTCGGTGAAGCGGTTTTTGGCGTCCTTGATCGAGACGGTCGTCATGGCAAAAAAGTAGCTACCGGTAGCTACCGTGTCAAGACAACCGATATTTATCGCCGTCGCGCAGCACCTTTCCCTCGCGGTCCAGCTTGATCAGGTGCGCCAGGACCGAACGCGAGGCGGCGGGATGCAGCCGTACATCGACGTCGGCATAGATGCGCGCGACCATCGCGGGAATGGTGTCGAGGCCGGCCGTGATCGCGGCCAGGACCTGGCGCTCGCGGTCCATGCGGTGCTCGCGATAGGCGGCGAGGAAGGGCTTGGGCGCGGCGATCGGCGCGCCATGGGTGGGATAGAGCACGCGGTCGTCGCGGCGTTCGAGCTTCTCGACGCTCGCGATGTAGTCCGCCATGTCGCCGTCGGGCGGCGTCACCACCGTGGTCGACCAGCCCATGATGTGGTCGCCGGTGAACAGCGCCCGCTCTTCGCGCAGCGCAAAGCACATGTGGTTGGAGGTGTGCCCTGGCGTGTGGACGCATTCGAAGCTGAAGTCCTTGCCGGCGAGCAGCTGGCCGTCGGTCACCCGCTCGTCCGGCATGAAATCCAGGTCGCCGCCGGCCTCGAGCTTGGGACCGTCCTGGCGTCCCGCATTGTGCGGCCCGAAGGCATAGGTCTTGGCGCCCGACCACGCCTTCAGCGGCCTTGCGGCCGGCGAGTGGTCGCTGTGGCAATGGGTGACGAGGATATGCGTGACGCGGCGTCCGGCCAGCGCCCGCTTCAGGGCTTCGACGTGCTCGGGCAGGTCGGGACCCGGATCGATCACCGCGACCTCGTCGCCGCCCACGATGTAGACGCCCGTGCCCATGAAGGTGAACGGCCCGGGATTGTTCGCGACGATGCGCGAGACCAGCGGCGTGACGCGCACCTCCTCGCCATAGCGAGGCTCGAATTCGCGGATGAAGGGGATGGCCATGCCGGACGTCCTAGCTGTTGCCGTCCGTGCCGTCGGGCGGGCGGGTCATGATGCGCTGCTTGCGCAGGATCGCCGCCGGATGCGAACGGTGCACGATCCGGCCGATCTTCTTGGGGGCGCGACGGGCGAAATGCTCGAGCATGTAGGACAGCCAGCGCACGCGGTGGCGGGCACGCTGGATCGCGCGCCGCATGGTGCGCGAATGGTGGATCAGGATCGCCAGTCCCGCCATCAGCGGCAGCAGGCCGATCAGCGGAATCGGGATCGGCATGGGGGTCAGCAGCGCGCCGATCACCGTCAGGACCCAACCCGCCGCGAGAATGAGGATTTTGCGCAAAACCTGTTCCGATGCGCGGCACGCGCCGCGCTGTGTCAGTCCCGCCTATGATAATGCGGGCGGGACGGAAAAGGAACGCCGCGGCTTTCCGCTGCGGCGTGTTTGACGCCCCCGGCTGGCCTGCCTAGCGTCCACGCAAAACACCGGGAGGCGATCATGAAGCTCTACAATTCCATCGGACCCAATCCGCGCGTCGTGCGCATGTTCATGGCGGAGAAGGGCATCGCGCTTCCCCTGGAGGAGGTGAACCTGATGGCGGGCGAGAACCGCCGGGAGCCGCATCTGGCGCGCAATCCGCACGGCCAGATGCCGTGCCTCGAACTGGACTGCGGGTCCTATCTCTCCGAGATCGTTCCGATCTGCGAATATCTCGAAGACAAGAGCCCGACGCCCGCCCTTATCGGCAGCACGCCCGAGGAGAAGGCCGAGACGCGGATGTGGACCCGGCGCATCGACCTCAACATCTGCGAGCCGCTGGCCAACGGCTTTCGCTACAGCCAGGGGCTGCCGCTGTTCCAGAACCGCGTCGTGACGGTGCCGGAGGCGGCCGACGGTCTCAAGCGCGTCGCGCAGGATCGCCTCAAATGGCTCGATGGCCAGATGGCGGGCAAGGATTTCGTCGCGGGCAGCCGCTTCACGCTGGCCGACGTGCTGCTCTATTGCTTCCTCGATTTCGGCGGCCAGGTGGGGCAGCCGCTCAATCCGGAATTCCGCAATCTCACCGCCTGGTTCGTCCGGGTGAAGGACCGCCCGTCCGCCAAGGCCTGAGGTTCCGGGCGGGAACCGGCGTTAAGCATGGCCGGAGAATCCGCCACAAAACAGCGGCGGGACATGCTTAACATTCCGGCATGGAAAACGCGGACCATAGCGGCGGTCATCTCGCGCGCAATGTCTGGCTGGCATGCCTGACGCTGGTTCTGGGCCCGTCGCTGCTGGCCTGGAGCGTGCGCGGCGTCGCGCTGGCGGCACGATGCGCGCCCGGCCCCGATGTCTGCCGCGGCCTGGCGCTCGGCGGCGGCCTGCGCGACGCGCTCGATCTCGCCTGGATCGTCAATGGCGACACGATGGTGCTGGTCGGCGTCGCCTTGCTTGCGGCGATCGCGTGCCTGTTCGCGCATCGTCCGCTGCTAGCTGCGTTCACGCTGCTGCTCCTGCCGCTGGCGGGCCTCATGCTGCCGATGGCGGTGGTGCACAGCGCGCTCTATCCCGGCTGCTCGGTCAGCGAGGCGGGCATCGGCGACTGCACGCTGTGGGGGGCGCAGATGGGAATGAGCTTCCACACCGCGGCGAGCGTGCCCTGGCTGATCTACGGCTTCGTGCCGTATTCCTTCGCGCTGGCCTTGATGCTGGGTGCCATCGGCTGGTTCCTGCTGCGCGTCCGGCCGGCGGCAGGACATGCGACGGCCAACCCGCACCGCTTCCCGGACGAGCGCTTCACGCATCGCGACTGAGCCGTTCAGGCGATATAAGGCCGCGAGTCCAGCGCCGCGAGCAGGCCGCGGATGGTGCGGTAGAGGAAATAGACGAAGGCCGCGGCGATCACCAGGAAGCCGACGAAGAACAGCCAGGTCGTCGCCCAGCCCACGACATAGAGCGCGAACCAGATCCAGAACGTCTCGATCGCGTTGTTGAAATGCGTCTCCCAGACGGTGCCCCGCGCCTCGTCCCGCTTGATATAAGCGAGGATGACGCCGACCAGACCGGCGGCGCCGAAGGTCACTGCGCCGGCGAGATAGAGTCCGTAGACGATGATCACCAGTGTGCGCGTCTCGGTAATCGGCGGCGCGACGATCGGAGGCTGGACGTCGGTCATGCGGCTCTCCCGGAGACTGCTTGTCAGATGGGGATCGGCGGGTTGGCCGCCAAGGAAATCGCCCACGCCCTCCGACACGATTGATGATAACGCAGCGGCGCATGATGCGTTCCGCCATCGCTCCGTCATCGCTGCGTGTCAGCGAAAAGATCGATGGCAGCGCGCTTTCCGCGCGCTTCGCCGTTCTCGTGCGGCGGCAAATGGTCTAGGCTCCGGCCAACTTCAGGAGGATCATTTCATGCTCGGATTGCACAAGCTCGCCACTCGGTTCGCACTCGGCGCGGCACTCGCCGCGGCCGCAACATTCCTGCCGGCCCAGGCCTCGGACCAGACCGAATTGCTGTCGCGCGCCGATCGCACCGTCAGCCACCTGCGCAGCGACCCCGCCTTCGCGCAGGCCGCGCGCACGATCCATTCCGCCCGCGCCGTGCTGATCGTGCCGCGCCTGGTCAAGGGCGGCTTCATCTTCGGCGCCGAGGGCGGCGACGGCGTGCTGCTCAAGCGCAGCGGCCGCAGCTGGAGTTCGCCGGCGTTCTTCACGCTGGCCTCGGCGTCGTTCGGATTGCAGATCGGCCTGCAGCAGGCGGAGCTGGTGATGATCATCATGACCGAGCGCGGCCTGCGCGGCATCCAGCAGGGCGAGACCAAGCTCGGCGCCGGCGCCGGCCTCACCGTCGTGACGCTGAGCTCGGCCGCGGAAGGCGCCACCACGGTGCGCGGCGGCGACATCATCGTGTGGAGCTCGGGCACCGGTGCCTATGGCGGCCTGACTTTCAACGGCTCGGTGGTGAAGGCGGACGAGGACCGCAACGCCGATTTCTACGGCCGCGACGCCAGCGTCTCGGGCATTCTCGCCAACCGCTTCAAGAATCGCGCGACGGCGCCGCTGCAGCGCAATCTCGCTTCGGTGTGGTGAGGTGCACATGAAACGCGATGTCCTGACCGGCGCCGCGCTGGCGGCGCTGCTGCTGGCGCCGCTGCCGGTCCTGGCAGCCGATCCCGCGGGCGAGATCGTGACGGCCTCGACTCATGCCGATCTCGCGGCCAAGGCCGGCGATCTCGCGGGGACGCAGATGCATCTGCATCATGCGCTCAACTGCCTGGTCGGTCCGGGCGGGGCGGGCTTCGACGCCAAGAGCCTCAACCCTTGCGCCAATGCCGGCGCCGGCGCGATCCCCGATACGGCGGACGCGGGCAAGAAAGCGACGCTGGAAGCCGCGGCCGACACCGCACGGGCCGGCCTCGCCGCGCCCGACCTGGCGACGGCGCACAAAAAGGCGTCCGACGCCGCGGCGACGCTGATGGCGATCAAATAGATCGGCGGCCCTCGCGCGAGCGACAAACCATTCGGGGAGGGATGCCCATCCCTCCCCGAAATCGTTTCTCGCCGTCTTCAGCCGCCGCCATTCAGCGCGCCGCTGTTCAGCAGCACCGTGAACAGCCGGCGCAGGTTCTGCGCCTGCGGTTCCAGCGCCGCGATATATTCCGGCGCGCGATTGAGATCGGGCATGGCCCGCAGGCCGCCCGGCAATTCGAGGATCCAGCCTTTCGCCAGCAGCTTGGCCACCTTGCGCCGCACCGTCTCGCGCGGCAGGCCCGTCGCGCGCGCTAGCGCCATCCGGCTGATCAGCAACGCATGCTCCGGCGGGATCGTGGTCTTGTAGCTGCCGTAGATCTCGCGCAGCTTGGGATCGCTCATCACCTTCTCCGAATTGCGGTTGGAGATGGTCATGAAGAGGATCGCCGCTTCGTAGTCGTGATCGAACACCTCGCTGACGCCTTCGGCGGAGCGCAGGATGAACTCCGAGACGAAATGCGCGACCAGGCGCGAATGGGGGTGGTCGCGCACCGAGGGGCCGGGCTCGGCCAGACCCCCGGGCGGAACCGCGCGCGGCAGGGGCGCCGCAACGGCACCGGGATCACGCTTCTTGCTCGCCTCGGCCATAGGGGGTCCTTTCGCTCCCGGTGGCTGAGTCGCATCGCGGGGCATGGCCGACTCCGCGGCCACCCCGGAGTCTAAGCCTACCAGCCGCGCTCTAGTCCAGAGCTACGCCCAGCGCCTTCAGGTTGTGGAACAGGGTGCGGAGCTGCTGCAGATTGAAGGCCTGCAGGGCCGCGTTGTCGCCGAGCCCCAGCGGATTGTCCGGCATGAACACCAAGCCGTCCGGCCGCGCCGCCAGCACCTGGCGCGCAATCAGACCGGCGACCCGGCGGCGCACCGTCTCCAACGGGATGTTGAGCGCGCGGCTGACCGCATTGCGGCTGATCCCGATATGCGCCGGCGTCCGCCGTGCCCCGAGAGCCGTGTCGCCGGGACCGGCTGCGAGATTGGCATTCGAGACGGCGGTGACGATCAGCAGATCGACGAGGTCGATGGGAATCGTCCGCAGCACTTCGCCGACCAGGCTCAAGATATAGGCGGTCGCAAGCCGGGCGGCTGTAGCCACCGCGTCGTCCTTTACGCCATCAACATGCGCCATGTGTCCCCCTCGCAGCAAACGCCAAGCGGTGCGATACAAGCGAAAGCTGCGCTGCCTCGCTAGCAAGTGTCTCCGGTTGTCACCAGATCGGGCACGCCCAAAATGGGTATCACGGCGCTTCCCGCGACGTTCGGCGCGGTTGCACCCGGGCGGCCTACCCATCATGTGCAGCGACGGAACTTTGGAATGCGGGAGCGGTTTGCGCGCTGGCGCGTTCAAAAAAGACAGGCTGGGATGGAAAGCATGGCGGCATACGAAAACAGACGGCCGTACCGGACGGATGCCCGCGTCCGCCCGAGCTGGCTGCCGCACCCGGCGGTGGTGGCGTTCATCATGGCGCTATGGGCGACAGCCGGCATCTTGCAGTTCGGGCACGTCCTGCCGCACTAAGGTCAAATCCGCCGCTCATCCGGACGCGGCCGGTGCTCGCCGCGCGCGATCGCTTCGGCCATCTCCTTGCGCCATTGCGCCGTCAGCCGCGTCCGCGCCGTGGGATAGCGTTCCGCAAGAAAGTCGGCGGCGCGCACGCGGTCGGTGCGGAAGCTTCGGAACGCCTTGCGCAGCTCGCACCATGCCACGACGACGCGCACCGTATCCCAATAAGACACCGCGATCGGCCAGATGACGCGCTCGCTGGCGCGGCCCTGCTCATCGGCATAGGCGAGCGCGATCTTGGTCTGGGCATGGATCGCGGCGCGCACCCGCGCCATGTCCACCGCATCGACCGCGATGCGCCGCCAGTTCGGCGAGACCAGCGTCGAGTCCAGCGCCAGCGGCTTCAGATGCGCCGGCACCACCGCGCCGATCTTGGCGACGAGGTCGCGCGCCGCGCGCGTCAGGGATTCGTCGCCGCGCCCCATCACCCATTGCGCCCCGAGCATCGCCGCCTCGATCTCGTCCGCGGTCAGCATCAGCGGCGGCATGTCGAAGCCGTCTTCGAGGATATAGCCGATTCCGGCCTCGCCGCGGATCGGCACGCGCTCGGCCAGCAATTGCGAGATGTCGCGATAGACCGTGCGCAGCGAGGTCTCGAGCTCGCTCGCGATGTCGCCCGCCGTGATCGGCCGCCGCCTGGAGCGGCGCAGGATCTGGATGATCTGGAACAGGCGCTCGGCCCGCCTCATGGCCGCTTCCTCATGCCGCGAGCTTCTCGATCGGCATCAGCCGCGCGCTCGACGTCGCGGTGGCGACGAGCCGGCCGTCGGCGTCGCTGAGCCGCGCCTCGATGAAGGCGACCGTCTTGCCGAGCTGCAGCACCAGGCCCTCGCCGGTGAAGCGGCCGGGCCGCGCCGCGCGGAGGAACTGCACCTGCATCCCGATGGTCACGACATAGGCGCGGCCCGCGCTGGCGACCAGCACCGCCGGCCCCATCGTGTCGTCGAGCATCGCCGAGACGAAACCGCCCTGCACGAAGCCAGAGCCGTTGCAGAATTCGGCGCGTGCCTCGAAGCCCACCTGCACCCGGCCCTTGGCGGCATCCGCGTCGATCAGATGCCAGCCGAGCAGCGCGGCGCAAGGCGGCATGGCAAAGCGGTCGAACACGGAAAGGGGCATGGCAGTCCTCCATCTGGCCGCCGATCCTGCTGCCAGACTGCTGACAGCATGTTGTCAGCAGTGGGCCCTTAAGAGAAGCGCCGATTTCGACGCGGGATTTTCCATGCTCATCCTGTTCTCCTTCGGCCCGGCTTTCGGCCTGCCCGACCCCAGCCCGTTCGTGATGAAGACCGAGGTCCAGCTCCAGATGAGTGGCCTGCCCTATGTCCGCGAGCGGGCCGCGCCACCCGCCGCACCCAAGGGCAAGGTGCCGTTCATCGAGGACCGCGGCTTCCGGATCGGCGATTCGACCTTCATCCGCGCCCATCTGGAGGAGGTCCATGGCGTCGATCTCGACGCCCATCTGACGGCGGAGCAGAAGGCGCTCGCCTGGGCGGTGGAGCGCATGCTCGAGGATCACCTCTACTTCGCGCTGCTGCACGCCCGCTGGATCGACGACGGCAATTTCGCCAAGGGCCCGGCGCTCTTCTTCGAAGGCGCGCCAGACGGCGTGCGCGAGGCGGCGCGCCAGCGGACGCGGGACTACCTGCAGGGCCAGGGCCTCGGCCGGCACTCGCCCGCCGAGATTGCGCAGCTCGCGGCGAAGGACATCGCGAGCCTCGCCGCGATCCTGGGCGACAAGCCCTATCTCATCGGCGAAGCGCCCTGCGGCGCCGACGCCACGGCCTTCGCGATGCTGGCGGGCGTGCTGACGCCGCATTTCGACACGCCGCTGCGCGCGACCGCGCTGGACCATCCCAACCTCGTCGCCTATCGCGACCGAATGATGGCGCGCTTCTATCCGGCGTTCGCGGGCGCGGCTTAGGGCAGTCTTGGCTTGAGAAAACCTGTCCGTCATTGCCCGGCTCGTCCGGGCAATCCATCTCTCGGCACAGAAGACAAAATGGATCGCCCGCATGAAGCGGGCGACGACGGACCTAAATGGGTCAACTCACATCAGATCGGCCTTACCCTTCGCCCGGCGGCAGACGGGCCGGCAGGTCCTTGTCCGTCAGCGAGGCAAGCCAGTCCATCAGCGCGAACAGCACGCCCGAGACGATGAAGGTCAGGTGCAGGATCACCATCCAGCGCAGCCGCGCCTCGTCCACCGGCTGGATGCTCTCCTGCACCGTCATGAAGGCGCGCAGCAGCGAGATCGCCGAGATCGCGACGATCGAGCCGATCAGCTTCATCTTGAGGCCGGAGAAATCCAGCGTGCCCATCCAGTCCGGCCGGTCCTCGCTGCCGCCGGTGTCGATTTTGGAGACGAAGTTCTCATAGCCCGAGAACACCACGATCAGCACGAGGTTGAGCGCCAGCGACAGGTCGATCAGCGACAGCACCGAAAGGATGACCTCCTCCGGCGTCAGGTGCAGCAAATTGGGCAGCGCCGTGAACAGTTCGCGCCCGAAGGCGAAGAGCAGCATGACCAGCGACACGACCAGCCCGAGATAGATCGGCGCGAGCAGCCAGCGCGAATTGAAAAGCAGCGATTCGAGCGCCTTCTCGACGGCATTGCGCGTATGCATGGTGCTGGTCTTTCCCGACAGGCGTTCGAACGGCGCCGACTATGCTTGCGCGGCATGCCGGCGGCAACCGCTTCATCGCAGCGGCGGCGATTCCCGCCCGGCCCCGCAAATCGGCTTCGAAGGCGGCGCCGGCTTCGTTTGTCCACACTCTTTTCCGGAGGCCGCGCCCGAAGTTTTATTTCGTTTTCTTTGGACCTGTTTGATTACATTCGGTTTTCAAGTCGATCTACGCTTCGGGGAAAAAACAAATCGTCTGTGAATAAGAACAGCGCGCATGTATCCCGCGTCATCCATTGACGAATACCGTCGTGTCCTAGTCATGGAGGGGGCGTGTATCGTGAAATTCAAAGCCAAGGCGGGCCAGCCCGTCATTCTGAAGCCACAGATAAGCAATATCACCCCGGGCGTTAAGGCGAATTTCGATCTTTACGCGATCGCAAACGACGGCTCGGCAACAGCAATCGCAAAGCAGGAAAACGGCACATTCGCCGTGCCGGGCGGGCCCGCGGCGACGATGACGACTTTGCGGCTCGATACGACGCCCGCATTCAACGGCGCGACGAGCGCGGATGTCACCGTCCCCGCGACCCAGGGAGGCGCCGCCCTCCAAAACAGCGAGCAGGCGCCGGGCCATTCCAACGATTGGCTCAGCTCGGTCACGAAAGAAGGCGTGACCGACGCCGAGCACATCAAAATCTCCTTCAACTGATATCCGTGCGAGGTCCAAAATGACGATTCTGCGATCGCGCGCGCATCTGCGCGCGCTCACCGTGCTGCTGTGCGCGGCACCCTTTTCCGCCGCCCTGGCGGACGCGCCCAGTCCGGCCGCACCCCTGCAGATCATCCAGCAGGCTGCGACCAACAAGAACCTGTTCACCTTCGACTATGGCATCCCGACTTCTCCGGCACTGGCGCTGGTCGGAACGACGAACGCCATATCGTCGCCCTCCGCCGCCCTGAAGCCCTTCGTCTTTTCGGTTCCGGCGAGCTGGGGCGGCTCGAAGGATTCGCAGGCCTTCTCCTTCGATTTTTCCGCGATGTGGGGGCTGGAGCAATTGGGCTCGGCCCAGACCGACACGTATCAACAATACATCGACGGCCATTTCTGGGAGCAGTTGCCGTATCGCACGCGCCTCCAAGGTGCGCTGTTCATGGGTGACGACGGCGGCGGCAGCCCGGCCAAGGCGAAGGCGTCGCGCCTGGCCTTCGGCTTCAGCGCGTCGCTCTTCGGACAAAGCGATCCGCTCACGGCGACGGACGCGAAGGGCGGCTATGTCTGGAGCGATTGCGTCGACGGGGTCTTCGACGGCACGGCGATGAATCAATACAAGGTCGCGTTCAACGGCGACAACGACGTCATGGCCTACAACTTCTTTTCCCGCACCTCCGACCGCGTCGAAAACGCCACCGACAACCCCGGCGTCGCGGCGGCCGTGGCGGACGGCTATGCCGCGCTCGACGACTGCCTGAAGCCGGGCCAGGTCTGTGCGCGATTCGATGCCGACAAGGCGATACAGAAGGCCGTCGACGCCAAGGACCTGCCGGGCGCCTTGCAAGCCATGCGGGCCCTCGACCCGAAAGTCCGGGCCGCGATCGACACGTCGGCCGAGACCCTGTCGAAGAAGTTCGGCATCGCCACCGCGCTCGATGCCTGCGTGACGAAGGCGAACGCGGCCGCGCGTCTGGGCGCGGATCTCGATATCGGCGGCGGCGTGGTGTGGTCCGGGACGCCCGGCAAGGTCGAGAACTTCACCGATACCAGCGGCGTGATCTGGATCTCCGGGCGGCTTCCGATCGGGGTCTTCGATCCCGGCGTCACCAGCGCCAAGAATCTGGGTTCCGACACGACGAGCCTCATGCTCGGCGGCGCCTTGCGGGCGGGCTTCGCCGAGGACGTGTCCACGGGCGTGACGGCGACGCCGCTCTTCAAGGCCAACGTGTTCGACGCCTGGGTGGGAGTGGAGCGCTATTCCGCCAGCACGCGCTTCGCCGCCCAGATCGGCTATATGGACACCGAGGCCACGGACGCGGCGTTCAAGACCTTCTCCAAGTCCGGCACGCGCTGGCTGGTCTCGGCGTCCGTGCGCGCCGACAAGCTGTTCGGCGGCCTGCTGAACGGCACCTTCTTCGCCAACGGCACGTCGGATCCGCCGCAGAACGGGGTCTGGGTCAACGCCACCTACGGCGCCTCGGGCGGCACCGTGACCACGCTGGACGACAAGACCATCATGCTGTCGCTGAGCTACTCGCCCAGCGATCCCTACAAATTGTTCGGCGACGATTAGCAGGCCGCTGGAGACGTCTCCGGCGGGACTAGGCTGTGGCCGCGGCAACGGCCGCAACCGTCTCGCGCGACGCTTCACGCACGACGAGGCTGAGCAGCAGGCCTTCATGTGCGACGACGAAGCGGCGCGCGATGAGTTCGTCCGCATGGGCGGCCGCGGCGCGGGACAGCTCGCCCGGCCGCCGCGGCCGTTCGAAGAAGGCGAGCGCTTCGTCGGCATCGTCCGAAAGCGGGATGATCGCCGGCAAGGTCAGGCCGCGCGTGTCCGCGACCATCGGCTTGCCGCCCTTGGTCCGGACCAGCTGCAGCCTGGGCTTGCGCCCGTCCCGCCACGACGCTTGCCAGCGCTTCACCGCGTCCGCGAACGCGGCGCGCAGCACCGCATCGTCGAGGAACGGCGTCGTATAACGCCCCCAGAAGTGGTAGGCGATGTCGTCGAGCGGCGCGTCCGGCGGATAAAGACCGTAATAGCTCTCGAACGGCTCCATCGCGGAAATGCCGAAGCTCGGCCCGTCGCTGTGATAGGGGCTGAAGCGATCGAGCATGATGCGCGAAAAGCCGTCCGGCGGGCACAGATGGACGAGCGCCGGCAGCAACGCGAGGACCTCGCGATAGTGCTCGACCTGCTCGCCGGGGAAGCCATAAATCAGGTTCCAGCCGACCCGCACGCCATGGGTCTCGCACAGCCGCAGCAGATTGATGTTCTGATGCGCCGAAACGCCCTTGCGCATCAGCTTGAGCACGGGGGTCGAGAGCGACTCGATCCCCGGCTGGATCGAGACGATTCCGGCGCGCCGCATCGCGACGATCTGCGCTTCCTTGAGGTTCGCCTTGACCTCGTAGAACAGGTCCGGCCGGCTTGTCTTGGCGGCGAGACGCGGCAGGACGGCGTCGAAAAAGCTGGTCGGCATGATGTTGTCGACCGTGCGGATCAGCCGTCCGGGCCAGGTCTCCGCGACCTGGGCGATCTCGGCGAGGACGCGGTCGGCGGTCTTTTCGCGGAAGGCCATGCCGCGGGCATTGAGGCCGCAGAACGTGCAGTGGTGCTTGGCGCCCCACCAGCAGCCGCGCGAGGATTCGTAATCGGCGAAGTGCGGCAGGGACGCCGGCAGCCGGCCGGCGGCCTGGAAGCCGCGCAACGCCGCCGCGAAATCGGTTTCGTCCGCGGCCGGCACCGTCGCCATGTCGGCGACGGGCTCGCAGGGCACGATGCGCGACGGCGGCCGTATCCCGCGGCGCAGGTAGTCCTCGCAGAACGCCGGAAAGACGATATCGCCTTCGCCGTCGAAGAAATAGTCGATGCAGTCGAACACGCGGGCCAATCCCGTCGCCATCACGCCCGCGACATTGGCGCCACCGAGCACGATCAGCGCCTCGGGAAGCACCGCGCGCACGCGGCGCGCGATCGCGAAAGCGCCCATGCTCTGCTGGAAGGTGCTGGTGAGCGCGACGATGCGCGGATTGTGCGCCGCGATCGCGGCGGCGACCTCGTCCAGGTGCCCGGCGATCGACGGCTGCATGAGGTCGATGAGCTCGCGCGAACGCGGCGGCTGGCCGAACTCCGGAATGTCCGACAGCGTCTCGGGCGCATAGGCGAAGGGCTTGAAGACGTATTCGCCGGTCTGCTTCGTGGGCAGGACCGCGCAGACCTCCTCATAGAGGTCGTAACCCGCGCGCACGGCGAGCAGGAGGTTGGCGAAGACCGAGCCGACCGTGAACCCCCGGGACCGGCAGGCGGCCGTGAGCACCGCGGCACCCAGCGGCGAGTGCTGCACCGACGCGAAAGCCGGTACGACAAAGCAGATGTCGGTCTGTCGAACGGTCGCGTGCATGCGGGATTCCCTCTGCGCCAGCTTAGCGTGGAACGCGCCCCCCTGCATCTTTCTGTCAGCAGGCGACGGCGGCCGGGCTGCAAAGGCGTCCGTGAACGCCTATATTGGCCCCATGGCGCACAATAACGGCATGGTTCCCCGCAAATCGAGCGGCAAGGGCTCGCGTTCCAAGGGGATGGAAGAGGCGGCGGCCAAGTTCCGCGCCGCAGTCGCAGCGGTTCCACTGGCGCCGGCCGGCGATGCCTATGATCCGGCGCCGCCCCCCGTCGGCGGAGCCGACACGCAGGCAACCGCGATCGTCGCGGACCAGGCCGCCGTCTTCGTGCCGCATCGCCCCACCCGCCCGGAAAAATCCGAGGGCGGCAAGCGCTTCAAGCTGGTCTCCGAATACCAGCCGGCCGGCGACCAGCCGACCGCGATCAAGGACCTCGTCGAAGGGTTGAACAATCCGGACGTCGTCAACCATGGCGTGATCGGCGAGCGCGACCAGGTGCTGCTCGGCGTCACCGGCTCGGGCAAGACCTATACGATGGCCCAGGTGATCGAGCGTACCCAGCGCCCCGCCCTGATCCTCGCCCCCAACAAGACGCTGGCGGCGCAGCTCTACAGCGAGTTCAAGAGCTTCTTCCCGGAGAACGCGGTCGAGTATTTCGTCTCGTATTACGACTACTACCAGCCCGAAGCCTATATCCCGCGCACCGACACCTATATCGAGAAGGATTCCTCGATCAACGAGGAGATCGACCGCATGCGCCATTCGGCGACGCGCGCGATCCTGGAGCGCGACGACGTGATCATCGTCGCCTCGGTCTCCTGCATCTACGGCATCGGCGCGGTCGAGACCTATAGCGGCACCGCGGTCACCATCACCAAGGGCAGGAAGCTCGACCGGATGGAGATGCAGCAGCAGCTCAGCGCGCTGCAATACCGCCGCAACGACAACAATTTCGTGCGCGGCGCCTTCCGCGTGCGCGGCGACACGGTCGACATCTTCCCGGCGCATTACGAAGACCGCGCCTGGCGCGTCGAGCTGTTCGGCGACGAGGTCGACTCCATCACCGAGTTCGATCCCCTGACCGGGCGGCCCTATGGCGGGCTCGATACGATCAAGATCTACGCCAATTCGCACTACGTCACGCCGCGCCCGACGCTGCAGCAGGCGATCAAGGGCATCAAGGCGGAGCTGATCACGACGCTCGCGAACTTCCGCGCCAACGGCAAGCTGCTGGAAGCGCAACGCCTGGAGCAGCGCACGACCTTCGACATCGAGATGATCGAGGCGACCGGCAGCTGCGCCGGCATCGAGAACTATTCGCGCTGGCTGACGGGGCGCAAGCCCGGCGAGCCGCCGCCGACCCTGTTCGAATATCTCCCCGACCAGGCGCTGGTCTTCGCCGACGAGAGCCATGTGACGGTGCCGCAGATCGGCGCGATGTACAAAGGCGACTACCGCCGCAAATCGGTGCTCGCCGAATACGGCTTCCGCCTGCCCTCCTGCATCGACAACCGGCCGCTGAAATTCGAGGAGTGGGACGCGATGCGCCCCGCCACCGTCTATGTCAGCGCGACGCCCGGCCCGTGGGAGATGGAGCGCACCGGCGGCATCTTCACCGAGCAGGTGATCCGCCCGACGGGCTTGATCGATCCGCCCGTGGAAATACGCCCGGTCGAGCACCAGGTCGACGACCTGATTGCCGAATGCCGCGACAACGCGCGCAAGGGCTTCCGCGCTTTGGTCACCACGCTGACCAAGAAGATGGCGGAGGATCTCACCGAATACATGCACGAGCAGGGCATCCGCGTGCGCTACATGCACTCGGACGTCGAGACGCTGGAGCGCATCGAGATCATCCGCGACCTCCGGCTGGGCGCCTTCGACGTGCTGATCGGCATCAACTTGCTGCGCGAGGGCCTCGACATCCCCGAATGCGCCCTGGTCTGCATCCTCGATGCCGACAAGGAAGGCTTCCTGCGCAGCGAGACCAGCCTGATCCAGACCATCGGCCGCGCCGCGCGCAACGTGGACGGCAAGGTGATCCTCTATGCCGACCGCATCACGGGCTCGATGGAGCGCGCCATGGCCGAGACCGGCCGGCGCCGCGAGAAGCAGCGCGCCTACAACGCGGCGCACGGCATCACGCCCACCACGATCAAGCGCAACATCGCCGACATCATGGGCTCGATGTATGAGCGCGACCATGTCGTGGTCGACACGGGGATGAGCGAGGACGGCAAGGAATTCGTCGGCCACAACATCAAAGCCACCATCGCCGACATCGAAAAGCGGATGAAAGAGGCCGCCGCCGACCTGGAGTTCGAGGAGGCCGCTAGGCTGCGCGACGAGCTCAAACGCCTGACCGCGACGGAGCTGGCGATCAGCGACGACCCGTTCGCCCGGCAGAGCGAAGTGGACCGCGCGGTGGATGATGCGTTCCTGAAGGCGGTGCGCGATGGGTCCGGGAACGAAGACGGCGAGAGCGGTGGCCGCAGCGGCGGGCCGAAGCACCAGAAGACGAGCCGGAAGCGGATGCAGCGCGCGAGCCGGCCGGGCGTGCCGAAGACGTTTGGGAGTCGGAGTCGGTAGGTCAAACAACACGAAGTCGGCTGGCCTTTTCTTCTGCATCATTGCTAGGCGTGTCGCTCAACAGAGCTATGCCGAGAAGCCGCCTTCGTTGTTCAATTTTTCGGGCCGCAATTTGACGTTCAAACCACTTCTGAAATGCTGCGATCCTTTGGTCGACTTTCGAGTCTAGTTGAGCGAATAACAAACGATCATTCGACGCGCGAAATGCATCGCCCCAACCACGAATTTTTCTATCAATCAGGGCGAGGCTCTGGATGTAGCGTGGCTCAGCACGACGCAGCTGATCTTCGTTACCTGCAATTGCGCTCTTCGCTTTGGCGATCGCTTCGTCAATATCTGCAAGAAAGTCACCACAAGCTTGTCGGGACGGAGCTAAGCGAGACGGCTTGAGGTCAAACGACAAAAACTGAAATCCAACGTGAACTGGCCCTGCGGCAGCCTTCTTGGAGCCCTTGTCAAATGGGTCGTGACATTCAAATCCCAACTTCTTCAGCAGCGCCGCGGCAGCGCGAAATGCTTTTTCGGTGGCTATTTTGCCTCGGCCCAATATTACGAAGTCGTCCAAATAACGAATTGTAACGACGCCACGTCGATTAAACTCAGAGTCAAATTGCGCAAGAACGATGTTGGCGCATAGCGCAGACAGCGCTGAGCCTTGCGGCACGCCGATTTCGCCCTTTGGAAATAGGCGCAAGAGAGCGCGAACTTCGTCTTCATTTTCGAGCTCTGTGCTGAGAGCATCCATGAATACGCGTACAAACTCTGAATCGGATATATTCTGAGCCAAAAAATCCTTCACGGCTTGTTTTGGAACCGCCTGAAAGAAGTCCTTCAAATCTGAGCGAACATACCACGTTGCACCGGCTGCCATCGCCTGACCAATCAGAGCTATGGCTTCGGGCACGCCACGTTCTGGCAGCCCCCCGACACTAGTGGGGCACCGCAAGACCTCGATCAGTCCGCCCAATCTCTTCTTAGTGGTCATATCGTCAGACTGGCAGACATCTAGTATGGCGCGCTGCACAATCCGGTTTTTGGCAGGAGCGACCACAATGGGCCGGGGTTCCTTTGGAGGTTCGCCTGGGCTCGATTTACGTTTCTTCAAAATGCCTTTTTGAGGTGAGAATTTATAGCTGCCGTCTCTCAAGGATCTCTGAAGTCTAGTAACGCTGAGATAAACGCTATCGCCGAAGGCGGCTGCATCTGCACGAGTCCGAGCATCTTTTGATTTTTCCAAGCGTGGGTGTACGCGCCGCCACGCGGCCTCAAGCACCGCTCGACTGGTTGCCCTGTCAAAGAGAAATGAATGCTTGTGTTGGTTGGGGCTCACTGTTGCCACGCAGTCCCGACCCTCAGATGTCGGCGTCTCTCGGAGCACGACGCTTGACCGTGGTCTAGCGCCGCGTCGATCCCCAACACCACGGCTAGGCCGTCGTGTCGTCCGCGCCCCTCAGCACCAGCATCCGAAGACCCAGCCCGCGACAGCGCGATCGAAGCCGCGATTATTGCGCAAAGCGCAACAATCAGTTGCGCCAATCTGGCGCGTTTTTACAGAACCGCATTTGCATCTCTCCAGCCTCTACCCTAGCGGGTTTTTGGCAAAGTCAAGCCGCAAAGCGACCCCGGCGACCGCCCTGCCCGTGTAAGAAAACCTATTCGCCGATTGATGTACGATTATTCGTAGCGTGGCCTCGGCGTTGAGGCTTATGGACCAGGGTCGGCGTCTCTCGGAGCACGACGCTTGACCGTGGTCTAGCGCCGCGTCGATCCCCAACACCACGGCTAGGCCGTCGTGTCGTCCGCGCCCCTCAGCACCAGCATCCGAAGACCCAGCCCGCGACAGCGCGATCGAAACAGATGGAACATGGGGAACTGAGCGAGTCGGATCAAGAGCAGTTGCGCAATCTTCCTGTCGACAACCGAAAGAAGATCGAGGAATCCGCAGGCCCCTAGCCAGACTGAGTGAAGCAGTCTGTGTTCGCTAGCGAGGAAACCACCCCTGGCCTCTTATCTCCGAGCACTCCAAACCTCTCCCTGCTGCGCGCCTTCGCCTTTGCCGCCTCCACCTCGCGGTCCCGCGGTGGCGCCGCCGTCACCAGGTCTTCGAGAAGGTGATGCGCCGGGTACGCATTTGGTGGCTTAGGAAAATTGGGTCGCCCGCATGCGCGGGCGATGACGATGGGAAGGGGCTCAAGCTATCTCATTTCTGGTATATTTCGGGGATGAAGAGCTTTACCGCCTGGAAGCGCCAACAGCTGAAAGACCCCAGGGTCAAAGCGGCCTACGACGCGCTCGAAGAGGAGTTCGCGCTGATCCACGAGTTGCTCGCCGCGCGCACCCGCGCCAAGCTCACCCAGGCGCAGGTCGCGCGGCGCATGGGGACCTCGCAGTCCGCCGTGGCGCGGCTGGAGAGCGGGCGGTCGCCGTCGCTCGCCTCGCTGCGCAAACACGCCAAGGCGACCGGCAGCAAGGTCGAGATCAAACTGTCCAAGGCGGGCTAGTCTGGCGCGTGTTGGAAGCTTTGACGGTGCGCGCGGCGCGGCGGTTCTGCGCTCGCGGCCCGGCCGGTGGCGCCGGGCGGGTTCGCGGTATGCGCTGCGAGACCGATCGTCCCGCGCGATCAGTCACTTGAGAGCCGAGAACCCGATTGGCATGCCGGACAGGCGGCGCCCCCTCCCCCTCTCTTTCCGTGGTTTGAATGGGCGAAAATTGCGCACCGCCGTCCCGGCCACGTCTCGCGCAACAATCTTGCCGGCGACGGGTGTCCCGGGTTCCCCCGTTCCTCTCTTGCTATTCCGTTAGGAAAGGCGCTTATCCGGCTTACGTGGTTTCACGGCCCCGTCAGACGAAGCGCTCCCAAGACACTGACCCGCTCAGCAGGCGCGCCGGCCGATGGAAACCCTTCCCGACAATCCTGATGTCCGTGCCGCCCGTCCGTTCGCGCGATGATCGCGCGCGCGGGAAATCGCTTTAGACCAGGAAAACGACCATGACGATCGGCACCGTAAAGTTCTTCAATACCTCCAAAGGCTTCGGCTTCATCGCACCGGACGGCGGCGGCAAGGACGTGTTCGTCCACGCCACGGCCCTCGAAGCGGCCGGCATGCGCACGCTCAACGAAGGCGACAAGGTCTCCTTCGACACGCAGCCCGATGCCAAGGGCAGCAAAGCCGTCAATCTGAAGTCGGCCTAAGTCGGATCGGCGCGCGGCGGCGGCTCCGGTCGCCGCCGCGCCGCCTCCTCCGCAAGGACATCCCATGGCCTTCCACGATCCCCGCAATCCGCCGCCACGCAGCCGTGAAGGCATCCGCCGCAAGGCGATGGACCAGTTCGCCGTGCCGCGCCAGCCCGGCGGCACCATCCAGCGCGAGCTCGCGCTCGAGCGCGTCGCCGCCGACGCCAACACCGCCAAGCTGCGCGCCCTGCGCCTCGCCAAGGAAGAGAGCGACCGCGAAGCCGCCGCCCTCGCCGCCGCGAACGCGCCGCCGCCCAAGCCCAAGAAGCCGCGCAAGACCTTCATCCTCGGCTGACGCGCCGCGCCGTTACAGCAGATCCAGCACGCGTTCCGGCGGACGGCACAGCGCCGCCCGCATCGGCGCGCCGCCGCCCGGCTCCACCACCACGATGGGCCGGTTGAGCAGCACCGGATGCGCCGCCAGCGCGTCCAGCAGCGCCGCATCGCCGGCCGCTGCGAGGCCGAGTTCGGTGTAAGCCGCTTCCTTCGTCCGCATCATCCCGTCGCGCAGGCCGGGCCAGGCTGCGCCCGCCGTCGCCGCGAGACGGTTCGCGAGTTCGGCCAGCGCTTCGCGCGACAGCGGCGTCTCGAGATAGTCCACGATCACCGGCGCGATGCCGCGTGCCGTCAGCAGCGCCAGCGCGCCCCGCGAATTCGAACACGCCGGGTTGTGATAGAGCGTGACCGTCATGCGCCGCTCTCCACACCAAGCGGCGCGTAACAGGCGCGGCAGCGCACCTGGTATTCGCCGGCGTCGCCGACCACGAGCTGCGCCTCGCCCGGCACGATGCGGTGGGAGATGTGACCATGGTCGCTGCCGCACACCATGCAGACGCCGGTGAGCTTCTCGACCGAATCCGCGATGGCCATCAGGCCGGGGATCGGCCCGAACGGATTCTCCTGGAAGTCCATGTCGAGCCCGGCGACGATGATGCGCAGCGCGCTGTCGCGCCGCTGCCGCAGCAAGGCGCGCACCGCGCGGCCGAACCAGCCCAGGCTGTCGCGCAGCGGCGCGTCCAGCGGGAAGAACTGCGCCTCGTCGACCGCCAGCACGTCGTAGTCGTCGGCGCCCGCGATGCGCCAGAACTCCTCTTCAGAGCGCACCATCGCGGCGGAGAGCGTGTCGGTCACCTCGGTCGTGCCGTCGGGATTGACCGCGCGCGACGCGATGAAGCCCTGGGTCCGCGTGTCATGCGCCGGCTTGATGATGCGCAGCCGCTTCCTGGCATAGAGCGCGCGGTGCAGCCGCGCGATCAGCAGCTCGGTCTTGCCCGAGAACATCGGCCCGACGATGAGTTCCAGCCTTGCGGTCATGCGGTTCGCTCTTGCCTCGCCTCCCGCCTTGCACGATTCGCGGCGGCCCGTGAAGGCCGCGTCAGCGCTGCGCCGCCGCCAGCGCGGCCGCGAAATCGGCGACCAGGTCGGCCGTTTCCTCGATCCCCACCGAAAGCCGCAGCAGGTCCTTCGGGCACGACGTGTCGGGGCCTTCGACGCTGGCGCGCTGTTCGATCAGGCTTTCGACCCCGCCGATGGAGGTGGCGCGCTTCCACAGCCGGACATGCGCGGCGGTCGCGATCGCCGCCGCCTCGCCGCCCTTGACGCGGATCGACAGCATGCCGCCGAAGCCGCCGGTCATCTGTCGCGCCGCGATTTCGTGGCCGGGAAAATTCGTCAGCCCGGGATAGAGCACATCCTCGACCAGGGGGTGGCCGCGGAAATGGTCGGCGATGGCCATCGCGCTCGCCGCCGCGGTGCGGACCCGCGGGAACAGCGTGCGCATGCCGCGCAGCAGCAGCCAGGCCTCGAACGTCCCCGGCACGCCGCCGAGCTGGGAGCGCAGCGTCTTCAGCCGCGCCCAGGCCGCGTCCTCCGTCCGCGTCACCAGCGCGCCGCCCACGAGGTCGGAATGGCCGTTGAGATATTTGGTCGCCGAATGCATCACGAGATCGGCGCCGAGATCGAGCGGCCGGGTGAACACCGGCGTCGCCACCGTCGAATCCGCCGCCAGCCGCGCGCCCGCCGCATGCGCGATCTCGGCAGCGGCTGCGACATCGGTGATCTCCCAGGTGGGATTCGCCGGCGTCTCCAGCCAGACCAGCTTCGTCCGGCCCGGACGCATTGCGGCCTTCAGCGCCGCGAGATCCGTCATGTCGACAAGATCGACGTCGAGGCCCCATCGGGTCGCGAAGTCCAGCAGCCAGCTGCGCAGCAGCCAATACATCACCTTGGGCGCCACGACATGGTCGCCGGGTTCGAGCGACAGGAACACCGCGGTCGCCGCCGCCATGCCGCTGGCGAACAGCGCCGCGCCGGCGCCGTTCTCCAGGCTCGCCAGCACCGCCTCCGCCTGGTCGTAGGTCGGGTTGTCGGCCCGGGCATAGACCCGGCCGGAGCGGTACTGGTTGTCCGGATCGCGCAGGAAGGTCGAGGAGGGATGCAGCGGCGGCGAGACGCCGCGCGTCTTCTCGTCGATCCAGCCGAGCGCCTGCGCCGCGACCGTCGCGGGGCTCATCTTCGGCGCATCGTCGTTACCGGCCATGCGTGATGCTCGCATGGCCCGGCGTTACGCGGCAACCGGCCCGGGCTTGCCGTTCTCGACCACGAAGGTCTGGAGCGTCGACAGGGCCGCGTTGGGATCCTTCACGTCGGAGACGGTCTGGAATTTCGCCGTCATCGCGTCGGCGGTGAGCGCGACGCTGACATAGCCGCGCGGCCGGCTGTCGAAGAATTTCACATGCGGGTTGTCGGGCAGGAAGCCCTTGAACACCTCGTAAGGCGGCGGGTTCGAGGTGATGGAGGTGCCCACCAGCTCGCTGGCGATCACCGGCGATGCGGCATCGTCGAAATCGGCCTTGAGATCGTTGGCCCAGAAGGAATGGATGTCGCCGGTGATGGCGACGGGATTGGACGGTTTCGCCGCCGCGATATGCTGCAGCAGGCGCTCGCGGCTCTTGGGATAGCCGTCCCAGTCGTCGGTCCAATAGCTGTCCTGTCCGCCCTGGCGCAGACGCGCCATCAGCACGTCATTGGCGATCACGTTCCAGTGCGCCTTCGAGGTCGCCAGTCCGTCGAACAGCCATTTCTCCTGGACGAGGCCGATCAGCGAGCGCGACGGGTCCATCAGCTCCGGGCAGCTCGCCGGCGTCTCGATATGGCCGCCGCCCTTCTTGGGCTGGCCGTAGCAGGCCTCGCGGCTGCGATATTGCCGCCCGTCGATCAGATCGACGCGCAGCAGGTCGCCGAAATCATAGCGGTCGTAGAGCCGCATGTTCGGGCCATGCGGCTGCGAGAACACCGGCTTGACCGGCATGAATTCGTAGAAGGCGCGATAGGCGGCGGCGCGGCGCGCCAGGAAGGCCTGCGGATCCTGGAAATCCTCGCCCCATTTGTCGGCATAGTCGTTCTGCACCTCGTGATCGTCCCAGGTCACCAGCGCCGGCACGCTCGCATGGAGGAACTGAAGATTGGGATCGAGGCGGTATTGGGTATAGCGGGCACGGTATTCGGCGAGCGTCTCGCACTCCTTGCCGCCCGAATGGGTGCGCACCGTGGGATGCTTGGTGTCGACATATTCGTAGATGTAGTCGCCGAGGAAGATCGCGAAATCCGGATTCTCCTCCGCCGCGTGGCGGTAGGCGGAGAAATAGCCCGCCTCGTAATTCGAGCAGGAGAAATAGGCGAAGTTCAGCGCCGCGTTGCGCGGATCGGGCAACGTCATGGCGCGCCCGATCGTGCTGTCCGCCGCACCCGAGGTGAAGCGATACCAATAGGGCCGCCCGGGCTCGAGGCCGCGCACCTGGTGGTGCACCGAATGGCCATAAGCCGCGTCGGCGACCGCCGTGCCGCGCTGCACGATGCGATGCATCGCATCGTCGCTCGCGATCTCGTAGCCGATATGCTGCGACCCACCGGTCATGCCGGAGTCGTCGGCCAGCGGCTGCGGCGCCAGCCGCGTCCACAGCACGAAGCCGTCGCGCGACGGTGCGCCGGCCGCGACGCCGAGGCTGAACGGATTGCCGCTCCAGGAGGGCGCCGCCAGCCCTTTCGCGAGGGCAGGCGCCGCGAGGGCGCTCAGACCGAGGCCTTTGAGAAGCGTGCGCCGCGACGGCAGGACGAGGTCGACCATGGGATTCCTCCGGTGAGCACCGCTTCAAAGCAGAGTTGCATGACGGTCTGGTATCGGTGCAAGGCCGTTTCCGCTGCGGCAATTAAAAAGACGCAATATTGGGCGGTGCGGCGCGCTTTCCCCGGTGCTAAAACAACCGCCAGAAAACACGGGAGTTAGAGTCATGGGTGAAGCGTATATCGTGGCCGCGGCACGCACCGCGGGCGGCAAGCGCGGCGGCAAGCTGAAGGACTGGCATCCGGTCGATCTCGGCGCGCAGGTGATCAACGCCTTGCTGGACCGCAGCGGAGCCGATCCGGCCTTGATCGAGGACGTGATCTGCGGCTGCGTCAGCCAGGTCGGCCAGCAGGCGATCAATGTCGCGCGCAATGCGGTGATGGCCTCGCGCCTGCCCGAGCATGTGCCGGGCACCTCGGTCGACCGCCAATGCGGCTCGTCGCAGCAATCGCTGCATTTCGCGGCGCAGGCCGTGATGTCCGGCGCGATGGACGCCGTCATCGCGATGGGCATCGAGAGCATGACGCGGGTGCCGATGGGCGCCAGCGCCGCGCTGCCGATGCAGAACGGCATGGGCACCTATATGAGCCCGCAGCTGCAGGCGAAGTATCCGAACATCCAGTTCAGCCAGTTCATCGGCGCCGAGATGATGGCGACCAAGTACGGCCTCAACAAGGAGATGCTCGACCAGTTCGGCTATGACAGCCACAAGAAGGCGATCGCGGCGACCCAGGGCGGCAAGTTCAAGGACGAGGTCGTGCCGCTGGCGATCAAGGCCGAGGACGGCACCGAGTCGCAGCACACCGCCGATGAGGGCATCCGCTTCGACGTCTCGCTCGACGGCATCAAGGGCGTGAAGCTGCTGCGCGAAGGCGGCGCGATCACCGCGGCGACCTCGTCGCAGATCTGCGACGGCGCCTCGGGCGTGCTGGTCGTCAACGAGAAGGGCCTGAAGGCGCTCGGCGTCAAGCCGCTCGCCCGCATCCATCACATGACGGTGATCGGCGGCGATCCGGTGATCATGCTCGAAGCTCCGCTGCCCGCGACCAAGCGCGCGCTGGAGAAGGCCGGCATGAAGATCGACGACATCGACCTGTTCGAGGTCAACGAGGCGTTCGCCTCGGTCCCCGTCGCCTGGCTGAAGGACACAGGCGCCGATCCGTCGCGCCTCAACGTCAACGGCGGCGCCATCGCGCTCGGCCATCCGCTCGGCGCCTCGGGCACCAAGCTGATGACCACGCTTCTCCATGCGCTCAAGGATCGCAACAAGACGTGGGGCCTGCAGACGATGTGCGAAGGCGGCGGCCTCGCCAATGTGACGATCGTCGAGCGGCTGTAAGTAACAAGCTGCGCTTGTCATCCCCGGCCGAACGATCCGAAGGATCGTGAGGGACCCCGTAGCGACAGCGTGCGGGGACCCAGGTGGTGCGACAAGTGCGGTGCAGATAATCTGTCGAGAGTTTTTCTTTCGGCAACACCTGGGTCCCCGCACGCTGTCGCTACGGGGTCCCTCACGCTCGCTGACGCGAGCGCTCGCCGGGGATGACAGCGGAGCTTAAAATGGACCTCTCCTACGGCCCCGAATATCAAGCCTTCCGCGACGAAGTCCGCGCCTTCACGGCGAAATATGCGGACCGCGCGCCGCGCGGCGCCCTGGGCGGCGACATGCGCGACTGGCAGCTCCTGCTGATCGAGCACGGCTATGCCGCGCGCACCATCCCGAAGGCCTATGGCGGCTTCGGCGCCGCGCCGGACGTCCTCAAGTCGCGCATCATCGCGGAGGAATTCCTCGCCGCCGGCCTGCCCATGGGCATGAGCGGCCAGGGCATCTCCATGCTGGTGCCCACTTTGCTGGAAGTCGGCTCCGAGGAACAGAAGCGCAGATACATCGCGCCCACGCTGCGCGGCGAGATCATCTGGTGCCAGGGCTATAGCGAGCCGGGCGCCGGCTCCGACCTTGCGGCGCTCACCACCCGCGCCATCGAAGACGGCGACGACTTCGTCATCAACGGCCAGAAGATCTGGACCTCGACCGCGGCGCAGGCCGACATGATGTTCTGCCTGGTGCGCACCGAGCCCGACGCGCCCAAGCATGAAGGCATCTCCTATCTGATCTTCCCGATGACGACGCCCGGCATCGAGGTGCGGCCGCTGGTGACCATGACCGGGCGCGCCGAGTTCAACGAAGTGTTCTTCACCGATGTGCGCGTGCCCAAGACCGATGTCGTCGCGGGGCGCGGGCAAGGCTGGATGGTCGCCAACGCGACGCTCAAGCATGAGCGCGGCATGCTGGGCGATCCCAACCAGGCGGGCACGCGGCTCAAGGCCATCGTCGAATTGATGCAGACGGAGGATGTCGACGGCCGGCGCCTGATGGACAATCCGGCGCTGCGCGACCGCCTGCTCAAGCTGCAGGCGCGGGTGCATGCGATGGAATTCCACGGCCTGCGCCTGCTGACGGCCGGCCTCAAGGGCGAGGATCCCGGCGTGGCGCGGCTGATCGTCAAGCTGATGGGCTGCGAGCTCAACCACCAGCTCGCGGCGTTCGCGATCGACGCGCTGGGCGAGCTCGGCATGCTCTACAACAATTCGCCGCACATCCGGAACGGCGGCAATTGGCAATGGAGCTACATGTTCGACCTCGGCCTGATCATCGGCGGCGGCACGGCGCAGATCCAGAAGAACATCATCTCCGAGCGCGGGCTGGGCATGCCGCGCGAGCCGAAGCCGGCGAAGGTTTAGCGCAATGGAATTCGGCCTGACCTCCGACCAGAAGATGATGCAGGAGAGCCTGGGGCGCACGCTGGAGCGCGTCTGCCCGCTCGAGCGGGTGCGCAAGGCGGCGGACGGCGCCGCGCCGGACGTGCTGAAGGCCATCGCAGAACTCGGCGTCACCGGGATCCTGGTGCCCGAGGAATTCGGCGGCCTCGGCCTGCGGCTGCTCGATGCGGCGCTGGCGGCGGAGATGCTCGGACGCCACGTCGCGCCGGTGCCCTTCATCGCCAGTTCGGTGATGGCGCCGCTGGCCTTGCTCGGCGCCGGCTCCCAGGCGCAGAAGGAGCGATACCTCCCCAATCTCGCAACCGGCGAATTGATCGCCGGCGTCGCGCTTTCCGAACACGCCGCGGGCGCGCGCGCGAAAGCGGGCGTGGCGGCGAAGAACGGCAAGCTCTCGGGCAAGGCTCTGTTCGTGCTCGACTTCGCGGGAGCGGACATCTTCGTCGTCGCCGACGCGTTCGGCGGCTTGCACATCGTCGACGCCGAGGCGAAAGGGCTGGAGCGCACCGCGCTCCCGACCATTGATGCAACCCGCGCCATCGGCGAGCTGAACTTCGACGCCGTCGACGCCGAGCCGCTGTCCGAGAATCCGCAAGCCGCGCTCGACCGCATGGTCGATGCGGGCCGCGTGATGCTGGCGGCCGATACGCTGGGCGCCGGCGGCCGCATGATCGAGAAAGCGGTCGATTACGCCAAGGAACGCAAGCAGTTCGGCCGCGTCATCGGCTCCTTCCAGGCGGTCAAGCATCTATGCGCCGAGATGATCGCCGAGCTCGAGCCTTGCCGCGCGCTCATCTGGTACGCGGCTTACGCTTTCGATGAATTCCCCGACCAGGCACGGCGGATGGCGGCGCATGCCAAGGCCCATACCTCGGAGGTCGGCACCTTCGTGGCCCGCACCGCGACCGAAGTGCATGGCGGCATGGGCTTCACCGACCTCCTCGGCCTGCATTACTGGTTCAAGCGCATCGGCTTCGACCGCCAGGCGCTGGGCGGGCCGGAGAAGGTCCGCCACGATGCAGCGGTGGCGCAGGGCTGGGTGGGGAATTAACCGACCTGTACCTCCCCTGAAAGGGAAGGTACAGGGACGCATGACGATCGTTCATCCCGACGGACTTCCCACGCCCCAGCGCCACTGGGCCATTCTCACCATCGCGCTCGGCATCATCATGGCGGTGATGGATTCCGCCATCGCCAATGTCGCGCTGCCGACCATCGCGGCCGACCTCAACGCCAGCCCGGCGCTCTCGATCTGGATCGTCAACGGCTATCAGCTCGCGATCACCATCTCATTGCTGCCGCTTGCGGCGCTGGGCGACATCGTCGGCTATCGCAAGATCTACACCGCAGGCCTCATCCTCTTTACCGCCGCCTCGCTGTTCTGCGCTCTCGCCCATACGCTGCCGCTGCTCGCGATCGCGCGCGTCATGCAGGGATTCGGCGGCGCCGGGATCATGAGCGTCAACGCCGCCCTGGTCCGCTTCATCTATCCGCACGCCAAGCTGGGCCGCGGGCTTTCGCTCAACACGCTGATCGTGGCGATCTCCGCCGCGGCCGGGCCGACGGTCGCGAGCGCCATCCTGTCGCTCGGCACCTGGCCCTGGCTGTTCGCCGTCAACATTCCGTTCGGGCTGGCCGCGATCGTCATTGCGCTCCGCGCTTTGCCGCATACGCCTCGCGCCAAGCATGCCTTCGACGTCCCCGGCGCCCTTCTGGTGGCGCTGATGTTCGGGCTTTTGATCGCGAGCATCGACGCCTTCGGCCATGGCGAGTCCCTCGCGCTGTCCGCCGCCGAATTCGCCGCCACCCTCGCCATCGGATTCATCATGGTGCGGCGGGAGGCGACCACGCCGGCGCCCATGCTGCCGGTCGACCTCATGCGCATTCCGATCTTCGCGCTTTCCATCGGCACCTCGATCTGCTCCTTCGCAGCACAGATGCTGGCGCTGGTGGCGCTGCCTTTCCTGCTGCAAAGCGAGATGCAGTTCAGCGCGGTGCAGACCGGCCTGCTCATCACGCCCTGGCCTATTGCCACCGCACTCGTCTCGCCCATTGCCGGCCGGCTCGCCGACCGTTATCCCGCGGGTCTCCTGGGTGCCATCGGCCTGATCGTCTTCGCCGCCGGCCTGCTGGCACTCGGCTTCCTCCCGGCGCATCCCGCCGTCGCGGATATCGCCTGGCGCATGGCACTGGCCGGCGCGGGTTTCGGCTTGTTCCAGTCGCCCAACAACCGCGCGATGATCGGCGCGACGCCGCGGGAACGCTCGGGCGGCGCGAGTGGGATGCTGGGTACCGCGCGCCTGCTCGGCCAGACGATCGGCGCGGCGCTGGTGGCGCTCCTGTTCGCGCGCGCGCCGGGCGGCGGCGCGATCGTCTCGCTCTATGTCGGCGCCGGATTTTCCCTGGTCGCAGCAGCCGTCTCCAGCCTGCGGCTTTTCGATCGCACGGGCCAAAGCCCGCTCCGCAAGCCATAGGACCGGGCGCCGCTCCGGCGTGCGATCGGATCAGGCGGGATGACCGCCCGAGACCGTCACATCGCGCTTCTCGGTGGCGGGAAGGACGATCGGTACGTCGCAGTCCACCGCCGCGTCGTTCTCCGTCGCGCTCACGGCGATGACGATGGTGGCGGCATCGCAGACCACCCGCACCCGCCACAGGCGGCAGCGGCCTTCGCGCCAGGCTTCGCTCTCGCCGTCGTCGTCGAAGATCTCCGCCTCGAACGCGCCACGCGCGAGCGGGAATATCTGGAACGCGCGCGTGTCGCCCCGCGCCTGGAAATGCTGTTCGGCGACGTTCAGCGCGATCACGCTGCCTTCGCGGGCGAAGAGCGGCGGCCGCCGGAACGGCGCGGGACGCGCGACCACGCGCCCACCATCGAAGATCTCGCCGGACCAATAGTCGAACCAGCGCGTGCCGGCGGGCAGATAGACCTCGCGCGACGCGACGCCCGGTTCGACCACCGGCGCGACCAGCAAGGCACGGCCCAGCAGCATCTCGTCATTGTCGTCATACGTGCGCGGATCGTCCGGGAAATCGAGAAAGGTGGGGCGGATCGCCGGCTCATAGTCGCGCGCATAGCGCCACAGCAGGTCGTAGAGATAAGGCAGCAGCCGGTAGCGGAATTTGATCAGGTCGCGGACATGCGCGGTCACCTCGGGATGCATCCAGGGCTCGTTCGCAGTGCGGTCGGTGTTCCAGGAATGGATCGAGAAGCGCGGCATGAAGATGCCGAACGCGACCCAGCGCACGAACAGTTCGGCGTCGGGTCTGGGCCCGTCGAACCCGCCGACGTCGTGACCCGTGTTCGAGACGCCGCTGAGCGCCAGTCCCAGTCCCATGCGGATATTGTACTGGAGCGTTTCCCAGCTCGTATAATTGTCGCCCGACCAGGTCTGGACATAGCGCTGCATGCCGGCGGCGCCCGCGCGGCTGACCAGGAACGGCCGGGTCTGCGGCGCCTGCGCGACCTGCGCCGCGCGAGAGGCGCGCAGCATCAGCATCGTCTGCAGCGGCTTGGATTCGACCGCGGGTGCCGGCGCGCCGAAATTGCGGGCCAATGCCTTGGGACTCACGATCTCGAATTCGTTGTTGTCGTTCCAGGTGCCGGCCATGCCGACATGGAGCAGCGCCGACGTCACCTTTCCCGCCCACCAGTCCGCCGTCGCCGGATTGGTGAAGTCGAGATACGCCCCGACCGCGCCCCAGAACTGCACCCATTCGGGTTCGCCGTTCGCATCCGTGATCAGCAGGCCGTTGTCTCGCGCCTCCGCGAACAGCGGATGATCATGCAGCAGGGCCGGCTTGATGTTGGGGATGAGACGGACACCCTTCTCGGCATAGGAGCGCACGAAGGCGGCGGGATCGGGAAACTTGTCGCGGTTCCAGTGGAAGACGTAGCGCTTGGCGCCGATCGATGTGTAGCCCGACGACAGGTGGAAAGAGTCGCACAGGATGTCGTGCTCCTCGCATTTCGCGAGGAACTCCGCCATCCGCGCCTGCGCGTCCGGCTGGTCGGTATATGACATCGTCGAGCCGGAATAGCCGAGCGCCCAGCGCGGCGGCAGCGCGGGCCTGCCCGTCAGCCAGGTATACCGGCGCACGATGCCGCCGATCGTGCCGCCGATGACGTAGTAGTCGAGATCGCCATGATCGGCGACGAAGCCGCGGAACAGGCCGTGATAATTGCTGCGCTCGCAGCCCATATCGAAGGTGCAGTCCGACAGCGTGTCGTAGAACAGCCCGGCGGCGGCCTTGTCGCGCCGGGTGATGTAGAACGGGATGTGCTTGTAAAGCGGATCGGAGGTCCGCGCGTCGTAGCCCATCGCGTCGACATTGCACAGGCGGAAGCGGCGGCCGGCACGATCCATCTCGCCGCTGCGCTCGCCGAGCCCGAAATACCGCTCCGCCGGATCGCGGACGAGATAGTGATGCACGCGATCGTCCCACCAGCCGAAATTGTACGCCTGGGTCGGCCGGTCGCGCAGGATGTCGAGGAAGCCGCGTGCCGGATCCTCGCAGACGTCCCAGGCACAGAAGAATCCAGCGAGGCGAATCGTCAGACGCAGGCAGGCGGTCTGGACGACCAGCATGTCTTCCGACTCGCGCAACGCGAAGGGCGGCAGCGCGAAGCCCGTCAGGTCGAAGCGGTCGCGGCCTTCGGCGGCCACGTCCTCCTGTCCCGGCGCGATGGTCCAGCTCTTCGGCTGCCGCAACCGGCCGTCCGGCAGCACCAGCACGCGGATGATATCGTCTTCCAGCACGAAGACATGCGCGACGGCGGTGCCGTCGCTCTGCAGCGTCAGATGGTTGCCGTCGCGGGCCGCGAGACGAAAGACCGGTGGCGAAAGGAGCGTGCTCACCAGTTGGTCATACTACCGTCCTCGAGACGATTCACCGGCAGATAGGCGCGCTTGTAGGGATATTTCGCCGCGAGCGCCTCGTCGATCTCGATGCCCAGGCCCGGCGCTTCGCCGGGATGGAACATGCCGTCCTGGAAGGTGTAGGCATGGGGGAAGACCGCGTCCGTCTCCTTGGTATGGAGCATGTACTCCTGGATGCCGAAATTCGGCACCGAGAGATCGAAATGCAATGCCGCGGCCATGCAGACCGGCGACAAGTCCGTCGCGCCATGGCTGCCGGTGCGCACATGGTAGAGATCGGCAAGGCTCGCGACGCGGCGCAGATGGGTGATGCCGCCGGCATGCACCACGGTCATGCGGATGTAATCGATCAGCTGCTCCTCGATGAGCTGCTTGGCATCCCAGATGGTGTTGAACACCTCGCCCACCGCGAGCGGCGTCGTGGTGTGCTGGCGGATCAGGCGGAAGCCTGCCTGGTTCTCGGCCGCGACCGCATCCTCCAGCCAGAACAGGCGATAGGGCTCCAGATCCTTGCCCAGCCGCCCCGCCTCGATGGGCGTCAGGCGGTGATGCACGTCATGCAGCAGGTGGACGTCCCAGCCGAGCTTCTCGCGCGCCTTTTCGAACAGCGCCGGAACGGTGCGCATGTATTTGACGGTCGACCAGACATTCTCGGTCGGCAGGTCGGCATCGGCGGGCTCGTAATATTTCTTGTCCTTCGACACGCCGTAGGTCGAGGCCAGCCCCGGAATGCCCGATTGCAGGCGGACCGCCTTGTAGCCTTCGGCCTGGTATTTCAACGCTTCGTCGACGGTCTCCTCGATCGTCTTGCCGTTGGCATGGCCGTAGACCATCACGCCCTCGCGGCTCGCGCCGCCCAGCAGCTGATAGAGCGGCAGGCCCGCGACCTTGCCCTTGATGTCCCACAGCGCGGTGTCGACCGCGGCGATCGCCGACATGGTCACCGGCCCGCGCCGCCAATAGGCCCCGCGATAGAGGAACTGCCAGACGTCCTCGATCCGCTGCGCGTCGCGCCCGATCAGGCAGGGAATCACATGGTCGGTGAGATAGCTTGCGACCGCGAGCTCGCGGCCGTTCAGCGTCGCGTCGCCCAGCCCGGTCACGCCGTCCGAGGTCTCGATCTTCAGGGTGACGAAATTTCGTCCCGGACAGGTGACGATGACGCGTGCGGACGTGATCTTGGCCATGGCGGAGGTCCCGGTTCGGTCAGAGTTTATAGGCGGCTTTGGCGAGGTTGTAGGCGAGGTCGACGACGATCTCATGCGCTTCGTCCTCGTCGAGGCGATGCGCGATCACGAGCTCGGCGAGGTAGGCGGCGTCCATACGGCGCGCCAGATCGTGGCGCGCGGGAATCGAGAGGAAGGCGCGGGTGTCGTCGTTGAAGCCGACCGTGTTGTAGAACCCGGCGGTTTCGGTGACCTGGCGGCGGAAACGCAGCATGCCTTCGGGCGAGTCGTGGAACCACCAGGCCGGTCCGAGCTTCAGCGCCGGATAGTGCCCGGCGAGCGGCGCCAGTTCGCGCGCATAGTTGGTCTCGTCCAGCGTGAACAGGATGACCGTCAGGTCGGACCGGTTGCCCACGACGTCGAGCATCGGCTTCAGCGCCGCGGCATATTCGATGGCGACCGGAATGTCCGCGCCGACATTGGGGCCGTATGCGGCGAACAGGGCCGCGTTGTGATTGCGGAAGGAGCCGGGATGAATCTGCATGGTCATGCCGTCGTCGCACGACATCTTCGCCATCTCGGTCAGCATGGCGGCGCGGAACAGCTCGGCATCGCCGGATTCGCGGCGGCCGCGCAGCAGCCGGTCGAGCAGCGCCTGACCCTCCGCCGCCGAAAGATTCGCGGTGCGCGCCGTCCAGTGACCGTGATCGGTCGCGGTCGCGCCGCGGGCGCGGAAGAAGGCCCGGCGCTCGCGATGCGCCTGCAGGTAGCCGGCCCAGCTTGCCGTGTCCTGTTTCGTCAGCGCGCCGAATTGCGCCAGGTTGGAAGCGAACTCCGGCCTGTCGGGGTCGACCACATCGTCGGGACGATAGGTCGTGATCACGCGGCCCGGCCAGTCGCGCGCAAGCGCATCGTGATCGGCTAGCGGGTCGAGCGCACCTTCCGTCGTCGCGATCTTCTCGATGTTGAAGCGCTGGAACAGCGCCCGCGGCCGGAAGGCCGGCGTCGCGAGCGCCGCGCCGATGGCGTCATAGTACAGGTCCGCCGTTTCGGCGCTCAGCCGCCGCTCCAGGCCGAACACGGTCGCGAAGACATGGTCGAGCCACAGCCGCGAAGGCGTGGCGCGGAACAGGTGATAATGGGCCGCGAAAATCCGCCACGCGGCGCGGCGGTCCGCCGCCGGCTGCTGCAGTCCCAATTGCGCGAGCGTGATGCCCTGCGAATAGAGCAAGCGCAGCACATAATGGTCCGGCCACAGCAGAAGGCTCGTCGCGTCCTCGAACGGCACGTCGGTCGCGAACCATCTGGGATCGGTGTGGCCGTGCGGCGAGAGGATCGGCAGCGCCTCGGCCCGCGCGAACAACGCCCGCGCCACTGCGCGCGTCGCCGGATCGGCGGGAAAGAAACGATCGGGATGAAGCGTCAGCGGAACCATGCTCAGCGGACAACCCGCGCGCCCTTGCCCTTCATCACCGCCTCGACCTCCTTGGCATTGACCATGGAGGTGTCGCCGGGCGTCGTCATGGCCAGCGCGCCGTGCGCTGCGCCATATTCCACCGCCGCCTGCGGCCCCTTGCCTTCCAAAAAGCCATAGGCGAGACCTGAGGCAAAGCCGTCGCCGCCGCCGACGCGGTCGTAAATCTCCAGATTCTCGCGCATCATCGACTGATGGAATTCGCCGCCGGCGTAGAGGATCGCGGACCAGTCGTTGAAGGTCGCGGTTCTCGCATTGCGCAATGTCGTCGCCGCGACCTTGAAGTTCGGATAGGTCTTCACTGCCGTCGCGATCATCTTCTTGAAGTTCGCAGGATCGATGGCCGAGATATGCTCGTCCATCCCCTCGACCTCGAAGCCGAGACAGGCGGTGAAATCCTCCTCGTTGCCGATCATCACGTCGACATGGCTCGCGATGTGCCGATTGATCCTGCGCGCGCCCTCCTGGCCGCCCTGCGACTTCCACAACGAGGCGCGATAGTTGAGGTCGTAGGACACCACGGTACCGTGCTTGCGCGCGGCTTCCACCGCTTCGATCACCGCCTCCGACGTGTTGGGCGCCAGCGCCGCGAAGATGCCGCCGGTATGGAACCAGCGCACGCCTTCCTCGCCGAACAGCTTCTCCCAGTTCACTTCCCCGGGACGGATCTGCGACGCTGCCGAATTGGCACGATCCGAGCAGCCGAGCGCGGCGCGGATGCCGAAGCCCTTCTCGGTGAAGTTCAGTCCGACGCGCGTGTTGCGGCCGATGCCGTCATGCTCGCGCCAGACGACGTGCGACATGTCCACGCCGCCCTGCAGGATGAAGTCCTCGACCAGCCAGCCCAGATCGTTGTTCGGCAGCGCGGTGACGACCGCGGCGCGCTTGCCCCAGCACTTGCGCATGGCGCGTGCGACATTGTATTCGCCGCCGCCCTCCCAGACCGTGAACTGGCGGGCGTTGCGCACCCGGCCGAAGCCGGGATCGAAGCGCAACATCACCTCGCCGAAGGAGACACAGTCCCATTTGGTGTCGGACGCGGGACGGATGTTCAGGACGTCAGCCATGGCCTCGAATCTTCTTGATCAGTTGGACGGTGTCGCGGACTTTGCTTTCGATGCCGGCATAGTCCTTGGCGTCGAGCAGCTTCTTGGTGATGAGGTTCGAGCCGATGCCGCAGGCGACGATGCCGGCGCCGAACCAGGCGCGCAGGCTCTCTTCCGTCGCGTCGACGCCGCCGGTCGGCATGATCTTGGTCCAGGGCATCGGACCAAGCACGTTCTTGACGAAGTCGGGGCCGCCGACGCTGGAGCCCGGGAAGACCTTGACGATCTCGCAGCCCAGCTCCTGCGCTTCGGAAATCTCCGTCGCGCTGCCGCAGCCCGGTGAATACGGAATGCCGCGGCGGTTGCAGAGCTTGGCGACCTCGGGATTGGTCATCGGTCCCACGACGAAATTGGCCCCATTGGCGATGTAGATGCCGGCGGTCGGGGCATCGACCACCGAACCGACACCCATGATAACGCTATCATCCGCCTTGGCGAAGTGCCGAGTGACTTCCAGGAAGGTGTGGGGCGCGAAGTCTCCGCGGTTGGTGAACTCGATGCATTTGGCGCCGCCATTGGCGCAGGCCTGGATGACCTTGGCGCAGACCTCGACGTCGGGATGGTAGAAGACCGGGATCACGCCCTGGTCGATGATGGCGCTCAAGGTCTTGAGCCGGTCCCTGGCCATGTTGTGCTCCCGATTCCCGATTGGCGGCGCACTCTGCCCCGCCGGGAATTGCTTGTCATTTCGACTATGGTAACCGGTGTCATTTTCCCGGGCAAGGCGGTCTGGGGCGTGTGGGCGTCAGTGGCCGATCAGGTGGGTCGCGGTGGTCTTCCACCAGGGGGCGTAATAGAGGAGGCCGACGATGAGCTGGAGGGCGAAGGCCCAGGCGGCGCCCCAGAGGTACGCCGGATAGAGCCGCTTGCGGGTGGCGAGGTCGTAGGCGCCGAGGGTGAGGATCAGGATGTCGGGGACGAGATAGCCTTCGGCCAGGAAGGGCCAGAAGCCGTCATAGCTGCCCAGCAGGACGCCGATGGGGTGGCCGAGCCAGCGCGCGAAGCCGGCGTCGGAGATGAAGAGCGTCGAGAGCAGCATCAGCCGCTTGTGCGCCGACGCGGTGTTGCGCAGCAGGTAACCGGCGGTCACCAGGCCCGCGAAGGCAACGATGTCGAAGAGCTGCACGGCGAGGAAGGCGGGGTCGCTGTCCTTGGTGCCGAATTGCAGCCGCTGCATGTAGATCGCGGTCGCGGGGCCGATCACCACCATGAAGGCGGCGAGCGCCATCATCCCGGCGCCGAGGCGGTAATGGAGCTGCGGCCGCTTGAGACGGATCAGCATCACCTGCGTGGTGAGCAGCACCAGCCAGCCGACGAAGGCGACGGCGTGGACGTGAACGATCCAGGGATAGGCCAGCGCGTGGCTTTGGATGTGCTCGGCGATCTCGCCGCCGAAGCCCATCACGATGCCGAGCCAGATCGCCAGCACCAGCGCGAGGAAGAAATTGCGGTCCCATTTGTGATACGGCGCGAACGGAGTCGCGCGCCGGGGCGCACCAGCTGCGATGTCAGTCACGGCGTGTGTCCCCTGCGACGAGGGAAACTTTAGAGAAAAATCCCGTCGGGCAGAATCATTTTGTCGTGCCCGCGCAGGCGGGAATGATGATGAAAGAGATGTGACAGCAAGCGTTACCGCTTGAGCTCAGGGTGAAATCAAAAAACCACTGTCATCCCGGGCGAGCGCAGCGAGACCCGGGACCCATCGAGCGGGTTGCGCGATGGGTCCCGGCTCAGCGCGATGCTTCCGCATCGCTTGGCCGGGATGACAACTTTTTTAACGGACGAATGCGTGACGCGCCGCCTACCGCGTCGACATGCCGCCGTCGATCACCAGTTCGCTGCCGGTCACGTAGCGGCTTTCGTCGCTGGCGAGGTAGAGGACGCCTTGTGCGATGTCTTCGGGGACGCCTTTGGAGCCGATGGGCACGACGGTCTCGCTCATCGCGTCGAGATCGGGGGCGTTGGCGCCCGGGGCGCCGGCGCCGGGGATGATGCCGAGCCAGATCGGGGTCTCGATGATGCCGGGATGGACGGAATTGACGCGGACATTGTCGCGCGCCGCGCCGCATTCCATCGCCACCGCCTTTGTGAAGAGCCTGACGCCGCCCTTGGTGGCGCAATAGCCGGCGAGCGTCGGCGCGCCCTTGAGGCCGGCGAGCGAGGAGATGTTGATGATGGAGCCGCCGCCGCTGGCGCGGATCAGGGGCAGCGAGTGCTTCACCCCGAGGAACACGCCGTCGAGATTGATCGCCTGCTGCCGCCGCCAATCGGCCAGCGTCATGGTCAGCACTGAGGCCGCGATGGCGATGCCGGCATTGTTCACCAGCACATGCAGCGTGCCGAAATGCGATTTCACCTCGGCGACCACGCTTTCCCAGGCCTCTTCGCTCGCGACGTCGTGGTGCAGGTAGATCGCGTCGCCGCCCTCGCGCTTGACCTGGGCGACGACGTCCTTGCCCTGGTCGTCCTGGATGTCGGTCACCGCGACGGCGGCGCCTTCCTTGGCAAGCAGGAGCGCACTGGCGCGGCCGATGCCCGACGCGCCTCCGGTGACGAGGGCGACTTTGCCTTTGACGCGATCAACCATGAGAGCTCCTAATTCGTGGCGAAGTTGGCGATGTCGGCGGCGGCGGCGCGGCTGAGGTCGGGGCAGATTGCGGCCATGGTCTCGACCGCATGGGTGGTGCCCATGAGCTGGACGCAGCGCGCCGCCACGCCGGCCTTCAGCAGCAGTCGGTAGAAGCCGATGCCCTCGTCGCGCAGGGGATCGCATTCGTTGACGGTGATGACGGTGGGCGGGAAGCCCGTCACGTCGTCGATGCTTGCGAAGCCGGGCCATGCAAGCGGGTTCTTCGCCTCGAACGCCTTCATGCCGTAGCCCATCGCACCGCGATTGTTGTGCAGGTTGAGCAGCAAGCCTTCGTTCTCGGTCGAGGACGGATGCTCGGGCAGCGGCCACTTTCCCGCGATATAGGGGCAGAGCGCATAGAGACCTTTCACGAGACCAAGCTTGCCTTCGCGCTTCAGCGTCAGGCCGGTTGCGAGCGTGAGATTGCCGCCGCCGCTCTCACCCGCGACGATGACGCGCCTGGTGTCGATCTTCAGGCGCCCGGCATTGGCATGCACCCATTTGAGGCCCGAGACGCAATCGTCGAGCCCGGCCGGAAACGGCGCCGTCTCCGGCACGCGCGAGGGCACAACCGCGTTGCGGAATTCGACCATCGCCACCGCGACGCCGCGGGCCGCGATGATCTTGGCCCAGGCGCGATAACTGCCCATGAAACAGGACAGCGTCGCCATGCCGCCGCCATGGATGTAGTAGACGCAAGGCACGACCGCATCGGTGTCGGGACGCACGAAGCGCATCAGGATGGTGTTGCCGTCGGGCGCCGAAACGAGGCTTTCTTCGCTGATGCGCAGGCCCTTGGAAGGCGCGAGGTCCTCATTGTCGAAGGCTTCGAAGATCGCCTCGACCTGCTTGGACATCGCCTGCGCGGCGTCGGAGTTCATCTCGGCGACCAGATCCTCGCGGCTCGCGACGTCGCCCTGTGCGGGCAGGTCGAAACCGCCGAGCATGGCGCGGATGCGCGGATCGAGGCGTGTGTCGGTGGCGATCTTCGAGGCCATGGGGTGCTCCTTCAAATTCATCTGAGTGCATTTTGTCGTCGTCATCGCCGGCCTTGTGCCGGCGACCCATGATCTCCCTGCTGCATGGGTGTTCATGGGTGGCCGCCACGAGGGCGGCCATGACGATGTTTTGGCAGTGAGCCTTATGCAAGACCACCCAAAAACGTTTCGATAGCCGCGTTGAATGCCTCGGGATTGTCGATATTGGCCGCGTGTCCCGCGTCGGGGATCACGGCTTTTTGCGCGCCGGGGATTTTCGCGGCCATGTAGTCGGACGCGGCGAGGAAGGGGGTGTCCTTTTCGCCGACCACGACCAGCGACGGCACCTTGATCGCGGGCAGGCTTTCGATCACGCGGGCGTTTTTCTGGGTCAGCATGCCGCGGCCGGCGCGGGCGAGACCGGTGGCGTCGCGGTGCTGGGCGGTGCGGCGTTCGGCGCTGGCGGAGCCGAGCGGACCGAGGCCGTCCTTGTCGTAGCGCTCCGCCGTGCGGCGGGCGTTCTGGTTCCAGCCTTCGCGCGCCTCGTTCTTCTTGAAGCCGGGGCCGGTGTCGATGATGAGGAGCGCGCTGACGCGCTCGGGATGGCTGGCGGCGAAGGCGAGCGACATGTAGCCGCCCAGCGACAGGCCGCCGACGATGGCCTGTTTCACGCCAACCGCATCGAGCAGCGCGGCCATGTCGGCGACGGTCTTCTCCTCGCTGTATTCGTCCTGGTCTTGCGGATAGTCGCTCTGGCCGTGGCCGCGCATGTCCCAGACCACGAGCTTGTGCCCCTTGCTCAGCGCCGCGACCTGGCCGCGCCACATCTGCGCCGTGGCGGAATAGCCGTGGGTCAACAGGATGACCGGCCCAGCGTCGCCATGGACCTCATAGTGCAGATTTACGCCGTCGCGCGCGAGTGTCGCCATCTCGTTCTCCCGAATCCCGGCCTCTTGCGGGCCTTTTGGGACGATAGTGAAAGCCTGTAACGGATTGGGCAACTGCGGCGAAATGGGGCTTGGGCCTGCTATGCTGCGCGGCGGTTCAAGGGAGGCAGACAGGTTCATGACAGACACGAGCCCGTCGCTGCCGCGGGGGAAACCGGGTGCCCAGACCTGGGACCTGCTCGTGGACGGCGTGCGCCATGTGCTGCGCCTTCCGCCCCACACGCCGCGCCGGCCGCGCTACCTGTTCTATCGCCATGGCATCGCCGTGCGGCTGCTGCACTGGATCAATGCGCTGTGCATGCTGGTCATGCTGATGAGCGGGCTGCAGATCTTCAACGCCTCGCCCGCGCTCGACTGGGGGATCAGCTCCAATCCGGATCATCACCTCCTGTCGCTCTATGCCGACGGCACCGATGAGCACTTCTGGGGCATGACGCAGATCGGCCCCTGGAGGTTCAACACCGACGGCGTGCTCGGCGCCTCCGACACGGACGGCGTGAAGACGGTGCGCGGCTTCCCCGCATGGGTGACGCTGCCCTATCAGTCGCCCGACCTCGCGATGGGGCGGCTCTGGCATCTCGCCTTCGCGTGGCTTCTGGTGATCAACGGCCTGCTCTATTTCATCTATCTGTTCTGGAGCGGACATTACCGCGAACTGGTGCCGACCCGCGACGACATCCGCCACCTGCCGCGGGAGATCGCCAGTCATGCCAGGCTGCAATTCCCCAAGGGCGAGGCTGCGAAGCATTATAACGGGCTCCAGCGCCTGACCTATTTCGTCGTGGTCTTCGTGCTGGGTCCGCTGATCGTGCTGACCGGGCTCACCATGTCGCCGACCCTGGACTCGGCATTCCCGTTCCTGCTCACGCTGTTCGGGGGCCGGCAGAGCGCGCGGACGATCCACTTCATCGTCGCCTTCTCCTTCGTCGGCTTCCTCTTCATCCATATCGCCGCGCTGATCGTCTCAGCCCCGCTGAACGGATTGCGCTCCATGATCACCGGCTGGTTCGCCGTCGAGAAGGAGGGCAAGGATGTCTGAGAATCCGAGGCTGCCCCGCCGCTCGTTCCTGATCCGCGGCGCCGCGACGCTGGGCACGCTGGTGCTGGCCGGCTGCACCGACCTGTCGCAATCGCCGTTCGTCCTGAGCCTTCTGGGCGAGGTCGAGAATCTCACCCGCCGCGCCCAGCGGCTGTTCGCCGGCGGCCACGCGCTGGCGCCGGAGTTCAGCAAGGCCGACATCGCGCCGGTGTTTCGCGCCAACGGCACCCTCAACCCCAACACCAACGACTATGCCGTCCATCTGAGCGAGGGATTCAAGAACTGGATCATCCCGGTGGGCGGCCTTGTCGAGCGGCCGCTTAAGCTTTCGCTAACCGAGATCCGCGCCCTGCCCGCCCGCACCCAGATCACGCGCCACGACTGCGTCGAAGGCTGGAGCTGCATCGGCGAGTGGAAGGGCGCGCCGCTGAGCGCGATCCTCGCCCTGGCCCGGCCCCGGCCCGAGGCGCGCTATGTCGTGTTCTATTGCGCCGATCCGATGGGCGTGGAGGATGTCGACGCCCAGGGCAATCCCGTGCCCCGTCCGTTCTACTATGAGAGCCTCGACCTGCTGGAGGCGACCCATCCACAGACAATTCTCGCCTATGAATTAAATGGCCAGGTGTTGCCCGTCGAACACGGTGCGCCCATCCGCGTGCGAGCGGAGCGTCAACTTGGCTATAAAATGCCCAAATATGTCCAGCGCATTGATCTGGTGGAAAGCTATGCGGGTATAGGAGGGGGAAGAGGCGGCTACTGGGAGGATCAGGGATACACGTGGTACGGCGGAATCTGACGACCGGCTTTGACGCTTTGTCGCGGCCCCTTGTCCAACCGGGGCACTAATCCCAATATCCTGAGTTATATTCGAAGTTCCAGACGATTCTCATCACACAGCGGATTGGCCAAGGGCATGAAGCGAGTTCTTTCTTCTTTCGCGGTTCTGGCGCTCGCCACCGCCCTGTCCGGCTGCGCGACCGACGATCCGACCGGCCAGAACGATCCCTACGAGCAGACCAACCGCTCGATCTTCTCCTTCGACCAGGACGTCGACCATGCGGTCGCGCGGCCGGTCGGGGTGTTCTACAACCATGCGGTGCCGGAGTTTGCGCGCCAGGGTATCCACAACGCCCTCACCAATCTCGATTCGCCGGTGGTCTTCGCCAACGACCTTCTGCAGGGCGAGTTCACCCGCGGCGGCGAGACCCTCGGCCGTACCCTGGTGAATTCGACGATCGGCATCGGCGGCCTGGTCGATGTGGGAGCCAAGATGGGCCTCCCCGGCCATGACGAGGATTTCGGCCAGACGCTCGGCGTCTGGGGCACCGGCGAAGGCCCTTATCTCGTGCTGCCCTTCGCGGGGCCGAGCAACCCGCGCGACGTCGTGGGCATGGGCGGCGATATCGCGCTGGACCCGTTCACCTACATCACGTTCAACAACTCCACGCTGTTCTACATGATCCGCGCCGGCGTCGGCGTCATCGACCTGCGCGCCCGCAATGTGGATTCGCTGGACCAGATCGAACGGACCTCGGTGGACCTCTACGCGACCACGCGCAGCCTGTACCGCCAGCACCGCAACGCGGAAATCCGCAACGGCGCGCCGGATACCGAGAACCTGCCGAATCTCTGAAGTCCTCCGCTTCCGCAAGCGGACGGCTCACTCCGCCGCCGCGGGCGGCGGCGCATCGCCCATGAGCCGCGTGTAGAAGCGGTCCCAGGACGCCTTGCGCCGCATCCGCCAGCCGTCGAGGTAGAGATAGACCACCGGCGTCGTGTAGAGCGTCAGGATCTGGCTGACCAGAAGCCCGCCCACGATCGCGATGCCGAGCGGCTGGCGCAGCTCGGCGCCCGTGCCGTAGCCGAAGGCGAGCGGCATGGCGCCCAGGATCGCGGCGAAGCTCGTCATCATGATGGGCCGGAAGCGCAGCAGGCAGGCCTTGTAGATCGCATCGCGCGGGCTGAGGCCCTCGTTCCGCTCCGCCGCCAGCGCGAAGTCGATCATCATGATCGCGTTCTTCTTGACGATGCCGATCAGCAGGATGACGCCGATCATCGCGATCAGGCTGAACTCGACGTTGAACAGGAACAGCGCCAGCACCGCGCCGACCCCCGCCGAAGGCAGCGTCGAGAGGATCGTCAGCGGATGGACATAGCTCTCGTACAGGATGCCCAGCACGATATAGATCGTGACCAGGGCCGCGAGGATCAGCACCGGCTGGCTGTCGAGCGATTCCTGGAACACTTTCGCGGTGCCGGCGAAGACGCCCTGGATCGAAGCCGGCGTCTTGATGTCCGCCATCTTCTTCTGGATGGCCGCCGTCGCCGCGCTGAGCGAGACGCCCTTGGCCGTGTTGAAGGAGAAGGTCGCGACGACGAACGGTCCCTGATGGTTGATCCCGAGCGGCGAGGTGCCGGGGCCATAGCTCGCGATCGCCGACAGCGGCACCATCACCTCCTGCGCGGTCGAGACCGACGAGCCGGTCGAGGCGCCGCCCCGCGCGCTGTTGACCAGCGCGTTCGCCTGCTGGTTGCGCACGAGATCGGCGGCCACATCGGCCGCCACCGAGGCGGTCGCCGTCAAGCCGGTCGCGCTCGCCGTCGTGAGCGATCCCGCAGCAGTCGAGAGGTCGGTGGTGCCCGCCACTGCGCCGGTCGCCTGGGTGCCGCTGATCGAGCCGCCGGACTTGCTGACATAGATGTCCTTCAGCGTCTCGGGGCTCTGCCAGAACTCCGGCGCGACCTCCATCACCACATGGTACTGGTTGAGCTCGTTGTAGATCGTCGAGACCTGGCGCTGGCCGAAGGCGTCGTAGAGCGTGTTGTCGATCTGCGTCGCGTTGATGCCCAGCCGCGCCGCGGTCGGCCGGTCGATCTTGAGCGCGACCTCTAGCCCCTGGTCGCCGCGGTCGGAATTGACCTGGTCCAGCTCGTCCAGATCGGACAGCGCGTCGGTGATCTTGGGCATCCACTGCTCGAGCTCCTCGAGCGTGTCGGAGGTGATCGAATACTGGTAGTTGCCGTTGCCCTGCCGTCCGCCGACCCGCACGTCGCGGCCGCCGGCCAGGAACAGCCGCGCGCCGGTGACATTGGCGAATTTCGGCGTCAGGCGCTGCACCACGTCGTCGGTGCTGAGGCCGCCGCGTTGATCCAGCGGCTTGAGCTGGATGAAGACGTTGCCCGTGTTGGTGGCGCCGCCGCGCGGCCCGCCGCCGCCGCCGCCGATCGTGCCGGTGACGGTCGCCACCGCCGGGTCCTGGCTGATGATCTTCATGAACGACTGGAACTTGTCCTTCATGAGCTGGAACGAGATCGTCGGGCCGCCGCGGATGCCGCCGAAGGCCTGGCCGGTGTCTTCGTCGGGGAAGAAGCCCTTGGGCACCCAGTAATAGAGGACGAAGTTCAGGATGATCGTCACCAGGAGGATGAGCGCGATCCAGCCGGGGATGCGCAGAGCCACCGCCAGCGTGCGTGCATAGAAGCCATGGGCGGCATTGAACGCCCGTTCGGACTGCCGCAGCAGCCAGCCATGCTTCCGCTCCGGACGATGGATGTCCAGGATGGCGCAGAGCATCGGCGTGGTGGTGAGAGAGACCAGCAGCGAGATCGAGATCGCGATGGTCAGTACCATGGCGAATTCGTTGAAATAGCGCCCGACCACGCCGCCCATCAGCAGAATCGGCAGGAACACGGCGATCAGCGAGATGCTCATGGAAAGGACGGTGAACGCGACTTCGCGCGTACCCTGGATCGTCGCCTGCAGGCGTGGCATGCCGTCTTCCAGATGGCGCTTGACGTTCTCGAGCACCACGATGGCGTCGTCGACCACGAAACCCGTCGCCACGGTCAGCGCCATCAGCGACAGATTGTTGAGCGTGTAGCCCATCAGATACATCGCGCCGAAGGTGCCGATCAGCGACAGAGGCACGGCCACCGAAGGGATGATCGCGGCCCGCCCGTCGCGCAGGAACACGTAGACGACGAACATCACCAGCAGGATCGAGACGATCATCGTGCGCTGCACGTCGCGCAGCGAGTCGTGGATCGCGCCGGTGCGGTCGACCGCGATGTCGAGGTTCACCGCCGGCGGCAGCGCCGCCTTGAGCTGCGGCAGCGCTGCTTTCACCGCCGCCACCGTCGCCACGATATTGGCGCCCGGCGTGCGGAACAGCATGACGAGGATGGCCGGCTTGTTGTTCGCCATGCCGATATTGCGCACGTCCTCGACGCCGTCCTCGACCGCGGCGATGTCGTTGAGGCGCACCGCGGCGCCGTTGCGGTAGGCGATGATCAGCGTGCGGTACTGACTGGCCTGCGTCGCGGTATCGTTGACATAGACCTGGTAGCGCTGGGTCCCCTGCTCGATCGCGCCCTTGGGTGCGTTGGCATTGGCGGCGGAGAGCGCGGCGCGCACATCCTCCAGCCCGATGCCGTATTTGAACAGCGCCCGCGGATTGAGCTCCACCCGCACCGCGGGGAGCGAGCCGCCGGCGATCTGCACCTGGCCGATGCCGTCCACCGTGGAGAGCTTCTGCTGCAGGATGTTCGAGGCGGAATCGTAGATCTGTCCCGGCGTCAGCGTCGCCGAGGTCAGGGTGAGAATCAGGATCGGCTGGTCCGCCGGATTGATCTTGCGGTAGGTCGGGTTGGAGCGCAGCGCCGCCGGCAGGTCGGCCCGCGCCGCGTTGATCGCCGCCTGCACGTCGCGCGCCGCGCCGTCGATGTTGCGCTTGGAGTCGAATTGCAGCGTGATGCGCGCGGTCCCGACCGAACTGGTCGAGGTCATCTCGTCGACATCGGCGATGACGCCCAGATGGCGCTCCAGCGGCGTCGTCACGCTGGTCGACATCGTCTCCGGGCTGGCGCCGGGCATCGAGGCGGAGACCGAGATCACCGGCACGTCGATATTGGGCAAGGGCTCGACGGGCAGCAGGAAATAGGCGACGCCGCCCGCCATCGCCAGGCCCATCGTCAGCAGCGTGGTGGCGATGGGACGGCGGATGAAGGTCTCGGAGAAGCTCATGCGGTCGCCCGCCGCGCCCGCCAGTCGCGGATCTGGCCGCCGAGCCGGTCGAAATAGATGTAGATCACCGGCGTGGTGAAGAGCGTCAGGAGCTGGCTCACCAGCAGGCCGCCGACGATCGAGATGCCGAGCGGATGGCGCAGCTCCGAGCCCGTGCCGCTGCCCACCATCAGGGGCAGCGCGCCGAACAGCGCCGCCACCGTGGTCATGAGGATCGGGCGGAAGCGCAGCAGCGCCGCCTGGTGGATCGCCTCGCGCGGGCTCTTGCCCTCGTTGCGCTCGGCCTCCAGCGCGAAGTCGATCATCATGATGGCGTTCTTCTTCACGATGCCGATCAGCAGGATGATGCCGATGATCGATACGATGCCGAGGTCGTTGCCGGTGAGGATCAGCGCCAGCAGCGCGCCGACGCCGGCGGAGGGCAGCGTCGACAAGATCGTGACGGGATGGATGAAGCTCTCATACAGCACACCCAGCACGATATAGACCGTGACGATCGCGGCCAGGATCAGCAGCAGCTCGTTGGACAGCGCGGACTGGAAGGCGAGCGCCGAACCCTGGAACTCGGTCGAGATGCTGGCGGGCAGGCCGGCATCGACCTCCGCCTGCTTGACCGCATCGACCGCCGCGCCGAGCGAATAGCCGTTGGCGACGTCGAACGAGATCGAGGCGGCGGGGAACTGGCCCAGGTGATCGACCTCCAGCGGCATCGGCGTCGGCTCGACATGCGCGAAGGCCGACAGCGGCACCTGTCCGCCGCCCGCCGACGGCAGATGGATGTCGCCGAGCGAGGCCAGCGAGTTCTGGATTCCCGGATCGGCTTCGAGGATCACACGGCGCTGGTTCGACTGGGTGAAGATGGTCGAGATGATGCGCTGGCCGAAGGCGTCGTAGAGCGCGTTGTCGATCGTCGCGGCGGTGATGCCGAAGCGCGCCGCGGTGTCCCGGTCCACCACGACCGTCGCCGACAGACCCCGGTCGAGGTAGGAGGTCGAGACGTTCTCGAGCTCCGGCCGCGCCGCGAGCTTCTGGATCAGGCCGGGAATCGCCTGGCGCAGCGTGGCCGAGTTCGCATCTTCGAGCACGAACTGATATTGCGCCCGGCTGATCGTGGAATCGATCGTGAGATCCTGCACCGGCTGGAGGTAGAGCGAGATTCCCGGCACGGCCCTGGCGCGCTTGAGGATGTCGCGCACCGCATGCGTGATGCTGACGCCGCGCGCATCCTTCGGCACCAGGTTGATCAGGAAACGGCCGCTGTTGAGCGTGTTGTTGGTGCCGTCGACGCCGATGAAGGACGACACGCTCTGGACGCTGGGATCCTTCAGCAACGCGTCGGCCAGCGCCTGCTGCCGCCGCGACATCTCCGCGAAGGACACGGTCGGGCCGGCCTGGGTGATGCCCTGGACGAGGCTGGTGTCCTGGGTCGGGAAGAACCCCTTGGGGATCACGATATAGAGGATGATGGTCACCACCAGCGTCGCGACCGCGATCAGCAGCGTCAAAGGCTGGCGGTCCAGCACCCAGGTCAGCAGCCGGTCATATTCGGCGATCACCCGGTTGAAATACTCTTCCGATTTGGCCGCCAGCGAGCCGGGCTTGGGCTCCTTGTGGCGCCGCAGCAGCTTGGCGCAGAGCATCGGCACCAGGGTCAGCGACACCACGGCGGAGATCAGGATGGTGATGGCGAGCGTCACCGCGAACTCGCGGAACAGCCGGCCCACGACCTCCTGCATGAAGAGCAGCGGGATCAGCACCGCGATCAGCGAGACGGTCAGCGACACGATGGTGAAGCCGATCTCGCCCGCGCCCTTGAGCGCCGCCTCGAGCGGCGAGTCGCCCTCCTCGAGATAGCGCGTGATGTTCTCGATCATCACGATGGCGTCGTCGACCACGAAGCCGGCCGCGATGGTCATCGCCATCAGCGACAGGTTGTTGAGCGAATAGCCCAGCAGGTACATCGCCGCGAAAGTGCCGACGATCGACAGCGGCACCGACAGGCTTGGGATGAAGGTCGCCGGGATGTTGCGCAGGAACAGGAAGATCACCAGCACGACCAGCACGACGGCGAGGAAGAGCTCGAACTCGACGTCCGACACCGAGGCGCGGATCGTCGTGGTGCGGTCGGTCAGCACCGTCATGTCGATGCCGGCGGGCAGCCCCGCCTTGATCTGCGGCAGCATCGCCTTGATCGAATCCACCACCGCGATGACATTGGCGCCCGGCTGGCGCTGGACGTTGAGCAGGATCGCCGGCGTCCGGTTCATCCAGGAGAGCAGCTGCACGTTCTCCGCGCTCTCCACCACCGTCGCCACGTCGGACAGATACACCGGCGCGCCGTTGCGATAGGCGACCACGATGGCCTTGTAGTCGTCCGGCGACTGGAGCTGGTCGTTCGCGTCGATCGTGTAGGACTGCGCCGCGCCGTCGAAGCTGCCCTTGGGTGCGTTCGAATTCGCATTGGCGATGGTGGTGCGCAGGTCGTCGATGTTGAGGCCGTAGGAGGCCAGTGCCTGCAGATTGGCCTGCACGCGCACCGCCGGCTTCTGGCCGCCCGCGATGCTGACGAGGCCGACGCCGGAGAGCTGGGAGATCTTCTGCGCGATGCGCGTATCCGCCAGCTCCTGCGCCTCGGTCAGCGGCATCGTCTTGGAGGTGATCGCGATGGTGAGGATCGGCGCGTCGGCCGGATTGACCTTGGCATAGACCGGCGGCGCCGGGAGGCTCTGCGGCAACAGGTTGCCCGAGGCGTTGATCGCCGCCTGGACCTCCTGCTCGGCGATGTCGAGATTGAGGCTGAGATCGAACTGCAGGGTGACGACCGACGATCCGGCCGAGCTGACCGACGACATCTGGTTGAGCCCCGGCATCTGGCCGAATTGCTTCTCCAGCGGCGCGGTGACCGAGGAGGTCATCACCTCCGGCGAGGCGCCGGGCAGGAAGGTCTGGACCTGGATGGTCGGGTAATCGACCTCCGGCAACGCCGAGAGCGGCAGATAGGAGTAGCCGACGAGCCCGACGAGCAGGATCGCGATCATCAGGAGCGATGTCGCGACGGGCCGGACGATGAAGGGAGCTGAGGGGTTCATGTGGAGGCGCCGGTCCTACGGTCCGCCGCCTCCCCCGCCGCCGTGATGACCACCGCGGCCGCCGGCGCGGCGCATCTTCTTGAGCGCCTGCAGGCAGGGATCGCTGAAGCTGTCGCGGTTCTCCCGCAGGCACATGAAGAGATCCGGGCCGGTCTTGCCGGGGCAGTATTTGGCGAGGTCGGCGGAGCAATACTGCTTCATCATCGCCTGCATCTTGGCGCGCCGCGCCGCCTGGTCGGTGTCGCCGCCCGCCGCCGCGCCGCCGCCCGCCGCGCTGGGTGCGGCGACCGGCGCGGTCGCGTTCGGCAGCGTGACGGTCGCGCCGTCGCGCAAGCGGTCGGCGCCGTCGATCACCACCGTGTCGCCGGGCTTGAGCCCCTTGGTGATGCTCACATGCGTCGCGTCGCCGGGCCCGAGCGTGACGGCGCGCTGCGCCACCGTCTTGTCCGGCTGCACCACGAACACGTAATTGCCGTCCGAGCCGCGCTGCACCGCCGCGACGGGGATGAGCGTCTGGTCGTGCAGCGTGTTCACCAGCAGGCGCACATTGACGAACTGGTTGGGGAACAGCTCGCCCTTGGCGTTGTCGAACATCGCGCGTGCTTTCACCGTGCCCGTCGTCGTGTCGATCTGGTTGTCGACGGTCGACAGCGTGCCGGTCGCAAGAAGCTGGGTCTGGCCGCGATCATAGGCATAGACGGTCAGCGTCGCGCCGCTCGCGATGCGCGCCATCACGTCGGCGATATTGTCCTCGGGCAGGGAGAACAGGACGGAGATCGGCTGTTCCTCGGTCACCACCACGATGCCGTTGGTCTGTCCGGCGGAGACGGTGTTGCCGATATCGACCTGGCGCAGGCCGACGCGGCCCGCCACCGGCGAGGTCACGCGGGCAAAGCCCAGATTGATCGCGGCGGCGTCGACATTGGCCTGGTCGGCCGCGACCACGCCCTGGTCCGCCTTCACGGTCGCGAGCTGGGTCGCGTATTGCTGCTGCGAGATCGCCTTCTGGTCGCTCAGGGACTTGTAGCGCGCCAAGTCGACCAGCGCGTTCTGCAATGTCGCGGCGTCGCGCGCGAGCTGGCCCTTGGCTTGGTCGAGCGCGGCCTGATAAGGGCGCGGATCGATCTGCGCCAGCACGTCGCCCGCCTTCACCATCTGGCCTTCGGTGAAATAGAACTTCACGATCTGGCCGCCGACTTGCGGGCGGACGGTCACGGTCGCCAACGGCGTCACGGTGCCGAGCGCGTTCAGGGTGATGTTCATGTCGCCATTGGCGGCCGCCGCCACGCCGACCGCCTGTGTCGCGCCACCGAAACGGCCGGTCTTCTGCTCCGCAGAGGCCACCGAATAGACGCGCCAGCCGACCAGACCGACGATCAGCAGCAGGACGAGGATCCAGAGGGCGAGCTTGCCGCCGGGAATGCGGTCGGCGCTCCAGCGCCACGCGCGACCGGCATGCTCGGCCGCCGCGTCAAAGCCCCCCTTGAGGCTGCCGGGATTGCTCATCGTGATCTCGCTTGTGAAGCAGAAACTTGGCAGATGCCCCTGCCGAGAGGTGAATTAACAAACCGATAGTTCCGAATTTTGTCGAAAGTGTCGCGGCCAACATTGGACAGGCCGCCTAAAAGCCACCATATCCAAGATGTAACAAATTCTGCCGTTTGGCGTTCCTCCACCGACAGGGCTCCCTGGACATGCATGGTTTCTTCGCCTGGATCGGCGAGTCGGCCGACTGGCTGCTGAACTTCGCCAAGGCCCACCCCGAATCCGCCTTCGCCATCGCCTTTGCGGTCTCCTTCGGCGAGTCCTTCGTAGGTCTCTCCTTCCTGGTGCCCGGCACCACGATCCTGATCGGCCTGGGGGTCGTGATCCAGGCGACCGGGATCGATCCCGTCCCGATCTGGCTGGCGGCGGTGATCGGCGCCGTTCTGGGCGACTGGATCTCCTATTGGATCGGCCACCGCTACAAGGCGCACGCCCTGGCGATCTGGCCGGTCTCGCACTACCGCGAGCAGATGGACAAGGCGCTCGCCTTCTTTCGCAAATGGGGCGTCTGGGCGATCTTCCTTGGACGCTTCCTGGGCCCGTTCCGCGCCACGGTGCCGATCGTGGCCGGCATCTCGCAGATGCGCTTCTGGCCGTTCCAGATCGCGAACGTCACGTCGGCCTTCCCTTGGGCGGCCGCCCTGCTGGCGATCGGCGCACTGGGCACGGCGGCGCTGGGTCCGCTCGGCAGGCTGTGGCACGCCCTGTTCGGCTGAAACGAAAAACGGGCGGACCGGAATCCGGCCCGCCCGTCGTTTCGTATGGTCGGACACTGCCGGCTACGGCACGCGCGACGGGTCGTTGTCAGGCGTCGTCGGCGCAGGTGCCGAAGGCGCCGGCGCCGTGGGCGCAGGCGCGCTGTCGGTCGGCGCAGCCGGTGCGGCGGCTTCGCCGCCCTTGCCGGTCTTCTTGCGCGCGAGGTCGACCATCGTGCCATGCGCATCCGAGAAGCCGTTCAGCGAGAACGGGATGTCGATGGCCTTGGCCTCGATGAAGACGCGGATCTTGCCGCCGCCGGTGCTGCTGCCGAGCTGCGACACCGCCTCGTTCGGCATCAGCATCTCGATATAGCAGCCGCCGCGGTCGCAACGGCGATAGTGGAGCTGGTTCGAGCTGTAGCTGTCGGCCGACAGAAACAGGCCCTTGGGGATCGAGACGCCCAGCGGCACCGCGATCTGGATCACATGCCGGTCGTTCGACGGCACATAGGCGATCGAGATCGACAGGATGCGCTGGCCGCTCTGCTTGTTGGCCAGAAGCTCGAACATGTCGCAGGGCGACGGCGAATTGACCGGATAGCACCGCACCATCCAGTCGCCGAACTGCTTGGTGTCGGTCGGCTTGACCGGGGCGCCGCCGGGCGCGGCCGGAGCGTCCTGGGCGAAGGCCGTCCCGAAGGACAGCAGGCTCAGCGCAAACGCGGCGACAAGGCTCTTGCGAAGGGAAATCATGACCACAGCCTCTTGAACCAGGAGTGCCGCTTGGCTTCCGTATTGAGGAACACCCGATGGGCGTCCGCGAAGCCCTTGAGCGAGAACGGGAAATAAACCGGCTTGCCATCGAGACCGGCGAACAGGATGCGGCCGCCCTTGACGGTGGTCATCTTGCCCAGCAGGTCCTTGTTGAAGGTCGGGATGCGCACGACGCAGCCCATGCCGTTGCAATATTCGAAGTGGAAGACCTGCGGCTTGTCGGTCGGCTTGTCGCCGTCGAAGGCGATCCCGATGCCGGGCTCGAGCAGGATGTTGTACGGCACGGTGACGATCAGCGTGTCGACGTCCTTGATGCGGAGCAGGACGAACTGCGCCAGCGTCGTATGGCTCTTGTCGTCGACCACGTCCGACTGGATATCGCAGGTCGCGTCCTTCGCGGCCTTGTCGTTCTTGTCGGCCAGCTTGGGACAGGCGAGACGCCAATCGTCGTATTGCGCGGCGATCGGGATGTTCGGCGTCGCGAAGAGGCTTCGGTGCAGGAACCAGCCGGCGATGAGGCCGACCAGCACCAGCAGCACCCCAAAGGTGACGCGTGCGGATGTGCTATTCCAGTCAAGCATAAGGCCTTGGCCCCCAAATCTTCGAAGCGGGGCGCACTTAACGGGAAGGCAGGGGGGAGGGCAAGCCAAACCTCGGGCAAACCGCCTAAATTGGCATCCATCTCCGCGAATGAGGTAAATGGCCGCGTCAGCGGACCCAGGCCAGACCGACGGGCGGCGCCCGCCAGCGGCCCAAGGTCTCGAGGGCGGCGCCGAGGCCGGGTCGCGGCGCTTCCTCCGGCCGGGCGACCATCACCACCGCATCGCAGAGCCGGGCAAAACCGGGGGCCTCGGCCGAGGCCAGGACCGGAGGGACCGCCACGATGACCAGGTCGGAAATCCGCCGCAGATGGGCGAAAAGCTCGGCCGTCTTGGGCGAGGCCAGCACCGCTGCCGGATCGCGGGGCGGACGGGTCGCGGCCAGGATCAGCGCTTTGGATTTGGGATCGCGCAGCAGGGCTTGATTGACCGTGGTGGCGCCGGCCAGCACGTCCAGCATTCCCCCTTCCGCCCGTACCCGCGCGGCTTCGGTGAGCACCGGATGTTGCAGATGGCCGTCCACCAGGATGGTACGGATACCGGCGGCCGCGGCCGCGCGCGCCAGCGCCAAGGCCACGGTCGGGCCGGCACCTTCCTGTTCGGAGGTGGTCACGGCAACGATCCTGCCGGCACTGCCGGGGCGTGTCGGGGCGATGCGGCCCAGCAGGGCGCCCACGGCGCGAGAAAAGGGCGAAGCCGGCCAGTCGACGATGTGATCGGCAGCGCCTTCCGCCAGCGCGCCCGGCACCTCAGCAAGGATCGCGGGGGCACGGAAGGCCGGCTGGGGCGGCGCCGGAGCGGGTCTTGGCCGCGGCATAGGCTGGACCTGCGGCACCAGACGGCGCGGCGCCGGCGCAAAGCGTGCCGACAGCAAGGCGAAGAGACAGCCCAGCAGCAGCCCCGCGGGAATCGACGCCAGCACGATGAGCACCCGGGACGGCGAACTCGGTGCGCTGGGGACCGGGGCGCGGCTGATCACATGCGCGTCGGGATATTGCAGCCCTTCCTGGTCCTGGATGGAGGTCAGGCGGCCGAGGAAGGACTCGTAGAGCTTGCGGGTCGAAGCCGCGTCGGCTTCCAGCGCCCGCAGCTTCACCGCGGTCATGTCCTGGCCGGACGCCTGATGCTGCGTCGCGTTCAGGCTGCCTTGCAGCGAGTTCAGCTGGGCGCGCGCCACGGCGACGTCGTTGGCGAGGCCACTGGCGACGCGTGCCGCCTCCTCGCTGATTTTCTGGTCGAGGTCCTTGAGCTCGCTCTCGATCGCGATGCGCTTGGGATGTTTGGGGCCATAAGGGATGGCGAGTGCCGCCTGCTGGCGCAGCAGATCGGCCTGCTGGGTGCGAAGCTGGATGATCAGCGGCGACGCGATGATCTGCGAAATGTCGGCGGGGTTGCCGGCCTTCAGCAATGTCTGCACCTGGCTGTAGACCGCGACCTTGGCCGAGAGGTCGGCGCGGGCCTGCACGATCTGGCCGTTGATGCCGCCGAGCTGCGCCTCGATCAGCGACGTGCCGCCGGTGCTCGAGTCCAGATTGTGCTGCGCCCGGTATGTCAGCGCGGCGGCTTCCTGGATCTCGACCTGGCGGCCGAGATCTCGGATGCGTTGCGTCAGCCAGGTGCTCGTCTCGTCGGACGCATTGAGCTTCGCATCGACCAGGTCGCCGACATAGGCCTGCGCAATGGTGTCGGCGATCAGCGCCGCCTTGGCCGGATCGCGCGACGAGAAGGTCACGGTGATCGTGGTCGATAGCCCGTTCGTCTCGGCATAGAGATGGCCGAGAAAGGCATCGATGATCGCATCGCGCTGGATCGCGGCGCTGGCCGGCGCGGCCGGGCCTGCGAACCAGTTTCTCGGGTTGAGCTGTGCCAATAGCTGGCCGGTGGCGCTGGGCTGCAGCGCGCCGTTGAACTCCGGATCGTCATAGAGCTTGAGCTTGGCGATGACCTCGGCCGCGAGGTCGCGCGATTGCAGGATCTGAATCTGGTTCTGCAGCGACGCCGGATCGGTCGGCAATTGCGTGAGCACCGCGGAGCTGTCCGCCACCATGTTCTTGCGCGGATCGAGCATCACGACCGCAGACGAGGCGTAGCGCGTCGGCATCAGCAGGACGACGATGACGGCCAGCACGACGACCGCGGCGGTGACCCGCGCGATCAGGCCGAGCCGGTTGCGCAGGATGGCCAGGATATCGGCAAAGGTGATCGGCGGCGCTGGCGAACCAGGGCCTTCGGCCAGTCTTGGGTTAATCCCCTGGGACGACATGCCGTTCCCGCCGCGCCAAACACGTGCGAGCCTTTTGCTTCTCCTGAAGGATTTACTGCCCGACCGCCTGACGAAGGGTTAATGCCTCCGGCAGGCCCGGTCCGTCCCGCCGGTCCGGGGTCGGCTGGCCGGGCTCAAGACACGCGCGCAGCACGTCCGGATCGTCCCATGGCACGTCCGGATAGGCCGTGTGCAGCCAGCCACTTTGCGGATCGCGGCGCCATTCCTGCGGAAACAGCGCCAAAACGGGATTTTCGGTCAGGAGCGCTCTCGCCCCCTTGAGCGCCGGCGCCACGCAGGCGGCCAGCGCCGCCGGAAGGTCGTGACCGGCTCCGAAGGCAAAGGCGCAGGACTGTGTCGCCCTGGGGTTCATCTCCAGCAGATGCGGCTGGCCGTCCGCATCGCGGACGAAATCGAGCCCATGCAGGCCCGACAGGCCGAATCGCTCGGCCAGCCGGATCGCCGCCTGCTCCATGCGCGGACAATCGATGCGCCGCATGACGGTGGCCGGACCATTGACGTGAAGCGTCTCCAGCACATCCACATGGATGCTCGCCAGCACGCGCCCCTTCCAGCAGGCGAAGGCGCTGGTCGCCGGCGTCCCCGCCACGAAGCGCTGGAGGCTGACCGCCACCGGCGCGGGATGCAGCGCGGCCTGCAGGAAGTGCGCATCGCGCCGCAGGACCGCGCGCGCCACGCTGCGAAGACGCGACGGCGCAAAGGCCAGGCGCCGCCAGGCCAGCCGCGCCTGTTCGAGATTGCGCACGATGACGACCCCGTCGCCGCCCCAGCTCCCGTCGACCTTCAGCACGGCCGGGAAGCCCAGGCGCGACAGCGCGAGTTCAAGCGCGGCTTCGCCGGCGACCTGGACGGTCTGCGGCGCCGCGATATCCAGCGCCCGTGCCGCAGCGACGAAATCGCTCCGCGCCATCAGCGTCGCATAGCTTGCAAGACGTCCCAGCGAACGCTCGACGACCGCGGCCCTGCGCGGGTTGCGCGCGGCATAATCCAGGACCAGCGCCAGGGCGCGGTCGTCGCAGGGGACGATGAGATCCGGCGCGGCGCTTGCGACGGCGCGGCGCAACGATGCCGCGGCGAACAGCGGGCGATAGGCATGACGCCGGCTCAGGAAGCGGCTGCGGGCCGCGACGTGACCGTCGGGGAGCAGCGCTTCGACATGGGCGCCGACGCCCGCGAACGCGCCCGTCAGCCTCGCGGTCGAGGGCCAATGCACGGTCGTGACGAGGAGAGTCCGGGGGCTCATGACGGCAATGTAATGCGCCGGTCTCAACCAATCCTGAATGGCATGAAGGTTGGAACAGCCGTTCCGCGGGCCGGCGAAATGCGGATTTCGTCCGTCTCGAAACGAGATTTGTGCCGCTTTGGAACATTGCCCCTGTTTCGGAAGGTTGTCATGAACAGCATCGTCGACGTCGCCATCGTCGGAGCCGGCCCCTACGGCCTTTCCCTCGCCGCCCATCTGCGGGACGCCGGCATCGGCTTCCGCATCTTCGGCAAGCCGATGAGCACCTGGCGCGACCACATGCCGGCCGGCATGTGCCTGAAGTCCGAAGGCTTCGCCTCCAACCTCTCGGCGCCCGACAAGGCGTCCACGCTGGAAGCCTGGTGCGCCGCCAACGGCATCGCCTATTCCGCGCAGAACATCCCGGTGAAGGTCGACGACTTCGTCGCCTATGCCGACTGGTTCACCCGGACCTATGTCCCGTCGCTCGAACCGCACAACGTCGTCAAGGTCGAACGCGCGCCACATGGCTATTCGCTGACTCTCGAGACCGGCGTCGTCGTCCAGGCGCGACATGTCGTGATGGCGGTCGGCATCACTTGGTACAAGAGCCTGCCCGAGCAGCTCTGGCATCTCGGCCCCGATCATGCCTCGCATTCCTTCGACCACAACACGGCCGAGCGTTTCCGCGGCCGCGACGTGACGATCCTGGGCGCCGGCGCGTCCGCCATCGACACCGCCATCGCGCTCCAGGAAGCCGGCGCCAAGGTCCGCATCGTCGCGCGGCGCAAGAGCATCGCGTTCCACGTCGCGCCCGATAACGCGCCGCCCACCATCCTCGGCCAGCTGCAGAAGCCCGATACCGGCATCGGTCCGGGCTGGCGCTCCTTCTTCTGCACCAACGCGCCGCTGCTGTTCCATCGCCTGCCGCAGAAGCTGCGCCTCGAGATCACCCGCCGTCATCTCGGACCGGCGCCCGGCTGGTTCACCCGCGAGAAGATCGCCGGCCGGATCGCCACCCTGCTCGGCCGGCATCTCGTGCGCGCCGACATGGTCGACGGCCGCGTCGCGCTCGACCTGACCGACGAGAGCGGCGCCAGCCAGATCGTGATGACCGACCACGTCGTCGCCGCGACCGGCTACAAGCCGGACCTCAAGCGCCTGCCCTTCCTCGACGACGAACTGCGCGATGCGATCGATCAGGTCGACGGCACGCCGATCCTGTCGGACAATTTCGAGACCTCGGTGCCCGATCTTCACTTCCTCGGCCTGTCGGCGGCGAACAGCTTCGGGCCGCTGCTGCGCTTCATGGTCGGCGCCGAATTCGCCGCGCCGCGCCTCTGCGCCCATCTCAAGCGCCGCACGATAAGCGCCGTCGCGAAGAAGGCCGCCTAGCCGCGCGCGGCCGCGCCGCCCAAGGCCTGCGCGATGGCGGCATGCATCGCGGTCGGCTGCATCGCGGAATCGAAGGGCAGGCTGCGCGGCGTGCCGCGCAGCCAGGTATCGCGCGCGCCTTCCGGCTTGAGGAAGCGGTCGGACAGCCCCCAGGTCAGCAGCGCGACGGTCGCGGGATTGTCGAGCGCCACATCGAGCAGGCGCCGGCTCGCATCCGCCACGCCGCGATCGCGCGCCGGGAAATCGACCGGCCCGCCGCCATCGTCGACATCGTGCTCGGTGATCAGGATGCGCAGCCCCATCGCCTGCACTTCGCGCAGGAACGCCGCGAGCTTCGCCTGATTGATGGCCGGCCCGAAAGCCGTGATGTGGCCCTGCAGACCGAGCGCACCCACCGGGGTGCCGCGCGCCACCAGGCCTTCGAGCAGTTTCAGCGTCGCGCGCCGCCGCGCGTCGTGATCGGGCGTGTCGCTCTCCAGGCCGTAGTCGTTGTAGACCAGCAGCGCCTGCGGATCGGCGGCGCGGGCCGTTGCGAAAGCGTGGTCGATGCAGGCGGGTCCGAACCGTTTCAGCCAGAACGTCTCGCGCAGGCCGTCGGCGCGGCCGTCCTGCGGCTCGATCGCTTCGTTGACGACGTCCCAGGAATGCATCCGCCCGCGATAATGCCCAGCCGCCGCCGCGATGTAGCGGGTGAAGACCGTCTCGTCCTTCGCCTGGGCCACGGCATCCTCCAGCCAGGGCGGGTTGGCGGCGAACCAGAGCAGCGTGTGGCCGCGGAACAGCATCGCGTGACGCTCGGCAAAGCCGAGCAGCGCGTCCGACGCCGAGAAATCATACGCGCCGCGGACCGGTTCGGTGAGAAAGCGCTTGAGCTCGTATTCCGGCACGAGGATGCCGCAATCGCGCGCCGACGCGGCGGCGAAATCGGCGTCGCGCAGCCAGTAATTGTTGTTGGCCGCGCCGAACAGCAGGCCCTTCGTGGCCGCGAGGGCGCGCAGCGGCGCCGTGTCTTCCGCGATCTCGGGCCGCAGCGCCGCCGCCACCATCGGCGCGGCCGCGAGCGCGGCGACGCCCGCCAGTGCGATGCGCCGCGTGATCATGGCACCGCGACCGGCTTGCCGATGCCGAGCCGGCCGATCGCGCCATCGGCCAGCGCGCGATAGGCGCGGTCGGGCAGGAATATCTGAAGAAAGACGATGACGGCGAGTCGCGGCCGGTAGCAGCCGGCCAGCAAGGCCGCCGTATAATAAAAGAGTGCTCGCAACGGCCGCGCCGGCACGACGCCCTTGGCGACCGCCCAGCCGCGCCCGCCCAGATACGCCTTGCGCGGAATGCGCGGCTTCATCTTCTCCAGCCAGGCCGCCAGGCGTTCCGTGCTGCGGCCGGCCGATTGGCGCCGGGGATCGAAATGATCCTTCCACACCGCGCCGGGCGCCTCGGCCATCGCGAAGCGACAGCCGCCGAGCGCCAGCCGGATCGCGAAATCGGTATCTTCCGCCTCGCGCAGATTCTCGTCATAGAGCGTCTCGCGCGCCAGCGCCGCCGGCACCACCGTCGTGATGGTCGGCACGAAGCCGCGGTCGCAAAGCAGGTAGCTCGCCATGTCTTCGCCGGACGCCAGGGCGCGCGGCGGCTTGACGATGGTCTTGCCGCCGCCGCGGTCGACGAGGATCCGCGCATAGCCGGCCGTCCGTTCCGTGCCGGTGAGCAGCCTGCGCATGGTCGCGAGATGATGCGGCAGGAACACGTCGTCGGAATCCAGGAACGCGATGAAAGCGCCCCGCGCATTGCGGATGCCGGTGTTGCGCGCCGCGCCGCCGCCGCCATTGTCCTGCCGGATATAGCGGATGCGCGCGTCGTGCGCCGCGCTCACGGTCGCGCCGGGATCGTCCCTGGAACCGTCGTCGATGACGAGGATCTCGAAATCGGGATCGCTTTGCGCCAGCACCGAAGCCAGCGCCGCGCCCAGCACATCGGCCCGGTTGTAGACCGGGATCACCACCGAGAAGAACGGCGTCACGGCCGCACCCGCTCGCGCATCTCGCGGGCCGAGAGGCGCAGCAGGGCGATGATGAGCAGGATCTGTCCCCATTGCGCCGACGTCACCTGGATGAAATCGGACTCCATGAAATTGTGCAGCATGTCGAAGGTGAACAGCGTGAAGAGCATCGCGTTGAAATTCGCGTCGGTGCGGTCGGCGCGCCAGAATTGCGCGAAGGGCTGCACCACCAGTGCCAGGACGCTGATCGCGAAGCCGATGCCGCCGATGGTGACGAGCATCTCCAGATAGCCGCTATGGCCCTCGCCGATCTGCGACACCCAGCCGGGGCCGACATAATAGTAGATCGGCGAGCGCACCCCCGTGTTGCCGAACGACCCGAAGCCCGCGCCCAGCAGCGGATGGTCGTGGATATAGGCGAGCTCCGCCGACCAGATCGCCGCGCGGCCGGTGAATTGCTGCGGGTCTTCCAGGACGCGCGCGATGAAGCTCCACTCGTAGAACACGACGCCGGTCACGACGACCGCCAGCAGCACCGCCGCGACGCCGGCGATCGCGCGGTCGAGCTTGTTGCGCCAGGCGACGCGATAGAGCCCGCCGGCGATCAGCGCCACGGGCAGCAGGCCGAGCGAGGATTTCGAGCGCGTCATCACCAGGAAGAACAGCGACGCGGCGCAGAGCAGCATGTCGCTGCGCCGCCGCGTCTCCAGCGCGAAGAAGAAGAACAGCGCCGTCGCGCAGGCCGCGATCGAGCCGGCCTGGTTCTTATGGCTGTGCAGCCCGCGCCAGGCGCCCGCAAGGCCGGCTTCGAGATCGCTCGGCTGGTGCACCGCCGCCGGAACGACGAGACACGACGCGATGTCGGTCAGGATCAGCACCGCCATGAGGTTGCGCCAGATCGTCAGGGAGCGCGTCACGCCCAGCGTGTCGACCGAGAGCAGCATGGACAGCACGAAGATCGCCGCCAGCACGGCGCGGCGCGCGACGATCGCGGGCTCGTCCGTCCACAGCGACGAAGCGAGGCACCACAGCAGCAGCAATCCGACCAGCGGCGGCACCGCCGTGATCGCCAAAACGCCGCGCTGCCGCAGCGCGGCATAGAGGATCAGCACGAACGTTCCGAGGAACGCCACCTGGCGCAGCACATCGCCCGAAGCGGTGGCGGCGTCGCGCGCGGCGATCGCGGCGCTGGTGCGCGCGTCGAACGGCGTCAGGCCGACGAAGATGAGCAGCAGGACGAGAACGAACCCGACCTCGCCGATGCGCGTGTCGAGACCGGGCCGTAAGGGTGCAACGCCGGTGGCAATGCCCTCATTCGCCATGGGTCACGGAATACTCGTTGTATCGCCGTCCGAACAGCGCAGCCGCCTTGCCAGCAGCGCGGAACAGGCGGCGCAACGCATCGGCGCGCCGATTCGCGTCGAAGGCGAGGATGGCGAACAGCACCGGCGACAACAAGAGCGCGCCCAAGATCTTGGCGATTTCTCGCGCCTGCGCCGCCAGGCTCGGCCCGTATTTCAGGAACACCCGCATGTCCGAATTGCCGATGGAATAGGCGCGGCCGAGCGCCCATTTGAAGCTCGTGCGGCTTGCCGGCACGAAGGTGTGTGCCAGCCCCTCGTCCGACCAGGCGAAGCGCGCGCCTGCGGCTTTCAGGCGTGTGAAGAAATCGCGATCCTCGCCGCCGGTCAGCGCGAAGGCGGGATCGAACCAGGGCTGCGCCAGGCTCTCAAGCGCGCCGCGCGTCATCAGGAGATTGCCGGCGCCTTGCAGCATGTCGACCGGGCCGCTCGGCTGGCGGATATCCGCCATGCCGTCGAAGCTCTCGGCCCACACACCGGGACGCGATTCGAAGTCGAACAGGATCGAGCCCTGCAGCACATCCGCGCCGGTCTTGGCCCGCGCGGCCAGCAGCGCGTCCAGCCAGTGCGGCTCGGGCCACTCGTCGTCGTCGAGCATGGCGAGGAATTCCATGCGCGGATCGGACAGCGCCGCCGCAACCAGTGCGTTGCGCGCCTGCGCGATGCCGCGCGCCTCGACGACCACGCAGCGCAGCGGCCAGCGATAGTCGCGCAGCTTGCCGCACAGATCGAAGCCCTCATGCTTCTCCGCGTCGTTGTCGGCAACGAGTATGCTGACCTTCGCGGCCGTCTCGAGCTTGGCCAGTCCGGCCAGCAGGCGGGCGAGCCCGCGCGGGCGGCGGAAGCTCGGGATGGCGACCGTCACCTCAGGCATGGGCGGTCTGCCAGCCGCGGCGGCGCTTGAGGATCGCCGCGGTCATCGCCAGATCGCCGGCGACGATGCCGAGCAGCGAGGCGATCGGACCGAACGCCAGCAGCAGGGCGAGCGTCGCGGCGAGCGAGACGACCGACGCCTTCATGCCGATGGCGGCGAGCGTCTGGAATTCGCCCGCCGCCTGGAGGAACACCGCGTCCGGCGTGCGCAGGGCGCGGATCGCCATGATCGCCACCCAGATCGCGAGGATCGTCCACGCCGAACCGGCGTCATAACCCTGCTTGAGGACGATGGAGGGGAACCAGAGCAAGAGGGCCGCCGCGAGAAGGATGGTGCCGGCCAACACTGCGGCCGCGGCGGTTCGAAATTCCTTAACGGCTTGGAAAGCCCGGGCGACGTCGCCGGCGCCGATGGCCTTGGCCATCACCGGCCGCTCCATGTCGGGCAACGCGGAGAGAACCACCGCCACCGGCCGCATCAGCAGGCTGCCCAGCGCCAGCAGCGCGAAGGCGCCCGGGCCGGAGAAGAAGGTCACGAAATAGGCATGCGCATTGATCGTGAGTTCCGTCGCCGCGACGCCGAGCAGCGACCAGCGGGTGAGATCGCGCCACACCGGCGCATAGTCGGCAAGGCGGCCGGCGGCAGACGGCGCGAGCTGCTTCACGAGATAGGACCTGTCGAACATCAGGAGGCTCGCCGCGGCAGCGCCGAACAGCACGACCGCGGCATAGGTCATCGTCATGCGGTCGGCGAGATAGAGGATGCCGAGACCCAGGACCAGCAAGACGCCGTAGACGACGTCCGAACCCGCGGCGCGGCCCGGCGCATCCGTGGCGTAAGCGTAGACCCGGCCCAGCCAGCGCAGGCTCATCGTCGCGCCGTAGAGACCGAAGATCGCCGCGGTTTCGAAGCCCAAGCCGCTTGCCGCCAGCGACACCGTCACGACCGCGAAAGCGAAGAGCGCAAGCAGCAGATTCGCCTTCTGGAAGGTCGCCAGTTCCGCCGCATCGACCGCGCCGCGCTTGCGGATGCCGATGGTGGTCGGCGCGCCGATCAGCGCGGCGGCCGCGCTGATGCAGAACGGCACGATCGTCATCACGAAGGAGAAGAAGCCGAAATGGATCGGCGAGAGGGTGTGGAGCACGAGCACGGCGGCCGCGAAATGCGCCCCGGACATGGCGAGCGGGCCCGCGACGGACAGGGCGTAGCGGCGCGCGATCGCGAGGGGCTTCACGAACGGCGAAGGAACGGCCGCAACGCGCTCGAGGCCGGCGGCGGGATTTGCGAGTGTCGCGGTTTGCAAGGGCTGTCTCCTGTTGGGAGACGAGGTTGCAAGCCCGATGCCAATCGGACGGTGGAAAATCCTTGTTCCACAGGGTCTAAACGGCCGGGTGCGACCGTGTCAGGATCAGGAACGCCGCCAGCGGATTGGTCACCGCATAGCGCCAGAACAGCCGCTTCGGCTCGCGCGCCAGGCGGTACAGCCATTCCAGCGCCCAGTCCTGCATCCAGCGCGGCGCCCGCCTGTAATCGCCGGTGACGAAATTGAAGCAGCCGCCGCAGGTCACGATCCAGCCAGCCTTCAGGCGATGCTTGTTGCGGACGCAGAATTCGTATTCCAGCGGCACGCCGAGGCCCACGAAGACGATGTCGGCGCCCGAAGCATTGATCGCCGCGCAGATCGCCGCGTCCTCGCCGCGCTTGAAGTAGCCGTTGCGCCGTCCGACGATCTGCAGGCCCGGATAGGTGAAGCGCAGGATGTCGGCGCAGGCCGCGTTGGCCGCTTCCGTCGCCCCGAGCAGGAACACGCGCAGCCCGAAGGCCGCCGCGGCCTTCGCCGCATCGTGGATGTAATCGGTCGTCGCGCTGCGCTCTGGGATCGGCGTGCCGGCGAGTTTCGCGCCCCACACCACCGGCTGGCCGTCGGCATGGATCATGTCGGCCTGCGCGAACAGCGCGCGGAAGCTCGGATCGGTCGCCGCCATCGCGATGGCGTGCCCGTTGGAGGCGAAGACCAGCTTCGGCGCCTGCTCGCGGCGGCGCGCCACGAAGCAATCCTCGACCATGATCTGGGTCATCTGCTCGCGGCTGACGCAGGCGGTCTTGAGGCCGCCGACCACCACCTCGGCATACTGGTCGTTGGCCGGGCGCGGGAAGGCGCGGCGTTCGGGCTGCGGACGGGTTTGAAGCGCGGCGTTCATCAATGGGCGTTCCGGGCGCGCAGCACTTCGAACGGGGTGCGGGCGAGGATCAGCAGATCCAGGCCGAGACCGGCGTTCTTGGCGTACCAGATGTCGAAATCGACCCGGGCGCGCATCGTCCCGACCGTCGGGGTCTCGCCGCGATGGCCGTTCACCTGGGCCCAGCCCGTGACGCCCGGCTTCACCGTCTGGCGCAGCGTGTAGTTCGCGATCAGGCCGGCATAGTGCCGGTCATGGGCGCGGGCATGCGGCCGCGGCCCGACCAGCGACATGTCGCCCGCGATGACGTTGAGCAGCTGCGGCAGTTCGTCGAGGCTGGTCGCGCGCAGCCATTTGCCCGAGCGCGTCACGCGGCAGTCGTCTTGCGTCGCCTGGATGACGGTATCGCCGTTCTCCATCACGGTCATCGTGCGGAACTTGAAGATGTCGAAGGGCCTTCCGCCCTGGCCGAGGCGCGTCTGGCGGAAGAAGACCGGGCCGCCGGCGTCGAGGCGGACGATCAGCGCCAGCAGCGCCAGCAGCGGCGACAAGATCACCAGCGCCGGCAGCGCGATCGCCAGGTCGAGGAGGCGCTTGAGGATGGGCTGCAGCCGGGCGGGCCGGCTGTCGAGATTGGCGGGGGCGCGCCACAGATTCTCGGGCGAAAGCTGGAAGGCCTTGGCGATGTCGTTGGAAGCGACCCACAGCACATCCGCACCGGGGCGCGCGGCGGTCACGTCTTGGGCGAATTGCTTCTGCAGGCTCACGGCCGTCTCTCGCTGTGTTGCGAGAGATGGATTGCATCGGGCGGGCCAGCGCCCCCGGGCACGCTTCCGTGCCGCTTTGGCACGGAAGCGTGCCGTTGCAGGCTTAACGCGCGTAAAGGAAGACGGCCGCCGGGAACGAGTCCCGCCGCGAGACTCCTACCCCGCCAATGAGCGCTGCCAGCGCGCCAGGCGCGGATTGCCGGCGCGCAGCAGCGAGATCAGGGTCGGCAGATGCGAGGCCCGGGGCGCCAGGCCGTAGCGCGGCAGGAGGAACGGATTGGCCGCCGCATCGAGCGTGCCCGACAGTGTCGTGAAGCCGTAATCGTAGCCCGCGTCGCGCACCGCCTGCCACGCCTCCCGGCAGACATCGCCCGTGTTCCCAAAGGGATAGGCGAAATATCGGCAAGGCCCGACCATCGCCTCGACCCGGCCTTTGGCGAGCACGGCCTGCTCGCGCAGCATCGCCGGGGCCTGATAGGCGTTCATCGGCCAATGCCGATGGGCATGCGCCCCGATGGTCACGCCGCGGCGCGCCAGCGCGCGCACCCCGTCCCAATCGAGGAAGCGCTCCGAGTCGAAGGTCGCAAGCAGGTCCGCCAACCGGACGGGATCGAACTGCGCCATCATCGCGTCGACCGCCTGCTGCGCGCTCACCATGTCGAGCGCCCGGAGCTGCCAGACGATCTGCTCCGCCTGCGCATCGCGCGCCGTGCCGAGGACCAGCGGCTGCGGCAGATGCGGGATGGCGTAACGGCCGGCCGGCGCCCGCCGGACGAACAGCTGCGCCAGGAAGATCGGGTTGCGCGCCCCGGTATCGATGTGGTGGGTGCTGACGAACAAGGTCCAGGGCAGCGCAAGCTCTTCCAGGATGTCCGCCGCGACGCTCAGCGTATTGGCGTAGCCGTCGTCCGACATGAGGAACAGCGCGCGCGGATGCCGCGTCGGCGCCTTCAGCACGTCGTCGAGCGCGGCCAGCGGCAGCACGTCGAAATTCGCCTTCAAACTGCGCGCGATCGCGACGAAATCGGCCGTCTCGTGATGGTTGGTCTGCAGCTTCGGATCGCGCGTCGCCGGCGCAACGCCGTGGAACAGCACCGCCGCCGGGCGGCCGAACGGCCGCGCCGCTTCGGCCGGTATGAAGCGGCCGAGCCCACGCGCGATCTGTCCCAGGCGGCTCATGACGGAAGGATGGCCTGCAAGCCTTACGCCGCGATTAACCCGTTGCTAGGTTCGGAGGGAACCTTGGGGGGACGGTCATGGCCGAAGCGGATGTTCTGAAGGACTATACGCAGTTCGATTTCAGCGACGGGCGCTGGACCCGGCCGGTGTACCGCCGCGGGACGGGCCCGGCCGTGATCGTGATCCACGAAATGCCCGGCCTGCATCCCCTGGTGGTGCGCTTCGCCGATCATGTGGTGGAGGCCGGGATGACGGTGTTCCTCCCCAGCCTGTTCGGCACGCCGGGCAAGGTCGCCACGCCCGGCTATGCGATGCGCGAGATCTTCAAGGCGGTCTGCATCCGCCGCGAGTTCGACGTCTGGTCGTCCGACCGCTCGAGCCCGATCGTCGACTGGCTGCGGGCGCTGGCGCGGAAGGCGCATGGCGAATGCGGCGGCCGCGGCGTCGGCGCGGTCGGCATGTGCTTCACCGGCAATTTCGCGCTCGCGATGATGACCGAGCCCGCGGTCGTCGCGCCGGTCCTGTCGCAGCCTTCCCTGCCCTTCGCCCTCGGCGCCGAACGCCGCGCCGGCATCGGCTTGTCGCCGGCGGAAATCTCCTGCGTGAAGGACCGCTTCGACAAGGAGGACCTCTCGGCGATGGCCCTGCGCTTTCCCTCCGACCGGCTGGTGCCCGATGCGCGCTTCGCGACCCTCAAGAAGACCTTCGGCGACAAGATGGAGATCGTCGAGCTTGCGGACGAGCACGCCGCGAAGGAGACCGGCATGGCGCCGCATTCGGTGCTGACGATCCATCTCAACGAGCTTCTCCCCGACGGGCCCAGCAAGCAGACCGAGCGGCGCGTGATCGCCTTCTTCAAGGCGCGGACGGGGGCATAGGGTGTCCTTGCCTGTCATCCCGGCCAAGCGATGCGCCAGCATCGCGCCGATCCGAGACCCATCGAGATATTTGCGCGATGGGTCCCGGATCGGACGCTGCGCGTCCGTCCGGGATGACAGTCTCGTAAAGAAATAAAGGACGGAATCGCCTGCGCGTTTCCGTCCCTGGCGCGCGCCGCCGGCCAGCGGCGGGCCGCATCCGGCGCACCGACAGGCACTGATCGCGTCTCCCCACAGTCCTGTGCCGTCCCGCACTCGCGCTGCCGGGCCTTCTTGTTGGAAGCGGCATCCGCGAGGCGTTGTTCGCGCGGGCGAGCACGAGCGCGCGCCCCGACCTGTATGGGCTCATGCTGCACGCGGTTAGATCATACCATCCTCAAGCGTTTCCGACGCGCGGAGTATGGGGCCGGTCCGGAAAGGGGGGACAAGATTTGTTCGAATGCAGACAAATCAAGGACGAGAGGCGATCTTGTTCCGCGTTATCCCGCGCGAGATTTTCGAATCATGACAATGGGCGCCGGTTGTCCGCCGCATCCGCGGGCAATGACGGTGGGCGTGGGCCGGGATTATTTCGGCGGCGCGGCCGTGGATTCGCGCACGACAAGGGTGGGTACGATTTCGGTCTTGTCGCCGGTGTTGGTGCGCCGCTCGCGCGTCGTGGCGATCAGCTTGGCCGCCGCCATCCGCCCCATGTCGCGGATCGGCAGCCGCACCGTGGTCAGCAAGGGATAGAGCCGCGAGGCCAGTGCGCTGTCGTCATAACCGACCACCGAGAGGTCGCGCGGGATGACGAGCCCCGCATCGCGCGCCGCCTTGTAGACGCCGGCCGCCATCTCGTCATTGCCACAGAAGATCGCGGTCGGCCGCGGCTCGAGCGCCAGCAGGGCGGCCGCGCTCTCGATGCCGCTCTCGAAGGAATAGGCCGCCTCGCGATCGAGCGCCTTCGACAGCTTCAGCCCCGCTTCGCCGAGTCCCTGGGCGAAGCCGCGGCGCCGCTCATGCGCCGAGCGGAACAGGGACGGGCCCGAGATATGCGCGATCCGCGCATGGCCGAGCTTCACGAGATGGCGCGCCGCCTCGAGCCCGCCGATATGGTCGTGCGTCACCACCATGCTGTCGGGCATGTCCAGCGCGATCGAGGCGATGCGGACATAGGGGCATTCGGTCTCGTCGAGGATCGCGATCAGCCGCTCGTCTTCGGACACCGGGGGCGGAAGGACGACGCCGAACAGCTTGTGCCGCTCGATGAAGGCGCGCATGTCGGAGAGGAAACCGGGATCCTGGCGGCTGCAGGGACGGATCACGAGCTCGAAGCTCGTGCCCTTCATCGCATCGAGGATGCCCTGCTGCATGCTCACGATATATTGCGGCGTCGGGCTGTCGTAGATCATCCCGATCAGGAAGGAGCGGCGGAAGGCGAGGCCGCGGGCCTGGGGATCGGGCACGAAGCCGAGCTCGGCGATGATGGCGCTGATCTTCTCGCGCGTCTCCCCGCGCACGAAGGGCGATTCGTTGATCACCCGCGACACGGTCTTCTTGGAGACGTTCGCCAGACGCGCGATGTCGTTGATCGTCGGGCGCCTGGCCCGGCCGGCCTCCGGCGGCGCCGAGACGGCGGCGACGGGATGGCCGGCGCGTTTTCGCGATGTCACCAAATCACCGAGAAAGAGAAAGGCCGTTATCCTATGATGATACCGGTTACCTTGCCAGCCTCTTCCGCGAAAGGCATCGTGTTGGCGTGACCACGGCTTCCCCTCCTTCCCGTCTTTCGAACGCAACGCTGGGCCGGATCGCGGCGGGCGTCGCGCGGCCGGACTACGATCGCGCCACCCTGCGGACCGGCATCGTGCATTTCGGTCCCGGCGCCTTCCATCGCGCCCACCAGGCCTTCCATGTCGACCGGCTGCTCAAGGCCGATCCGCGCTGGGGCATCTGCGACGTCGCCTTGCGTGGCACCAGCATCACCGACGCACTGACGGCGCAAGACGGCCTCTTCACCATCGCCGAGATGCGCAGCGCGCCGGCCTACCGCGTGGTCGGGTCGATCCGCGAAGCCTTCGCCGCCCGCAGCCAAGCCGAAGACGTGCTTGCGCGGCTGCGCGCCGAAACGGTGCAGGCCGTGACGATGACGGTGACCGAGAACGGCTATTGCCTCACCCGCAGCGGCGACCTCGACACCGGCCGCGCGGAGATCGCCCATGACCTTGCCGCGCCGCAGGCGCCCATGAGCCTGATCGGCTGGCTGGTGGAAGGCCTGGCACAACGGCGCCGCGCCGGCCTGCCGCCCTATGCGATGATCAGCTGCGACAATGTCGCCGACAATGGCGCGCGCCTGAAACGTGCCGTGGTGCAGTTCGCCCAGGCGCGCGATCCCGATCTGGCGCGCTGGATCGAGGGCGAGGCGCATGTCCCCTCGACCATGGTCGACAGCATCACGCCGGCGGGCGACGAGGCGCTCAAGGCGCGCGTCGCCGCCCGGCTGGGCGTGCTCGACCAGATCCCCGTCCAGCGCGAGCCCTATGTGCAATGGGTGATGGAAGACAGCCCCGGCATGCCGGGACCGGACTGGGCCGCCGCGGGCGTGACCGTCACGCGCGACGTCGCCGGCTACGAGCAGGCCAAGCTGCGCATCCTCAACGGGGCGCATTCGACCCTCGCCTATCTGGGCCTTTTGCGCGGCCGCAAGACCACGCGCGATGCGATGGCCGATGCGATGCTGGCGCGGTTCGCGCGGGCGCTGGTCGGCGAGGACATCGCGCCGTCGCTGACGCCACCGCCCGGCCTCGACCTGCCCGCCTATATCGACACGGTGCTGGAGCGCATCGCCAATCCCGCCATCACGCATCAGCTCAGCCAGATCGCCTGGGACGGCTCGCTCAAGCTGCCTTACCGGCTGTTTGGGCCCATCGAAGCGGCGCTGGAGGCGGGACGGCCGCTGGACCGGCTCGCGGTGCCCATCGCCGCCTGGATGCGCTTCGTGCGGGCGCGGGCGCGCGATGGCGGCGAGCTGATCGATCCGCTGCGCGGCCGGTTGCTGGAGCTTGGCGCGGCGACGACCGGCGAAGCGGCGAACGACACGATGCTGTTCCTGGGCCTGGACGGCGTTTTCCCGCGTGCGCTGGCGCATGCGGCGAGGTTCAGTCTCGCGGTGGCGCAGGCCTATGAGGCGATAGGCGATGCCGGCGCGCTGCCGGGCGATGGATGGTGACGCTCGCGATGAAATCGGTGCGATGCATCAAGGCCTCGCCCTGAAAGGGGGAGGATTGGGGTGCGCCTGACGGATGGGCTGGATACCCTTCCCCCTCCCCGCGTTACACTCCCGCAATGCCCAAATACGAAGACCTTCTGTGCCCCAGCCCCGCCGGGCTCTACTGCAAGGCGGGCGACTTCCATATCGATCCGGTGCGCCCCGTCGACCGCGCCCTCATCACCCATGGCCATGGCGACCACGCCCGCGCCGGGCACGGCAAGGTGCTCGCGACGCGCGAGACGCTGGCGATCATGGAAGCACGCTATGGCGAGGATTTCGCGGCGGCGACGCAAAGCCTCGCCTATGGCGAGCGGATCGAGATCAACGGCATAAGTATCAGCCTGGCGCCCGCCGGGCACGTCCTGGGTTCGGCCCAGGCGGTGGTGCGGGGCAAGGGCCTGACCATGGTGGTGAGCGGCGATTTCAAGCGCCGCCGCGATCCGACCTGCGCGCCGTTCGAGCCGGTGCCCTGCGACGTGTTCATCACCGAGGCGACGTTCGGCCTGCCGGTGTTCCGCCATCCGCCGGACACCGACGAGATCGCCAAGCTCCTGAAGTCGGTCGCGCAATTCCCCGAGCGCGCGCACCTGGTCGGCGCCTATGCGCTGGGCAAGGCGCAGCGGGTGATCTGCCTGCTGCGCGAGGCGGGCTACGACAAGACGATCTATGTGCATGGCGCGCTGGAGAAGCTGAACGCGCTGTATGAAAGCTTCGGCATCGAACTGGGGACGCTGGCGCCGGCGACCACGGGCAAGAAGCAGGATTTCGCGGGCGCCATCGTGATCGCGCCGCCGAGCGCGACGCAGGACCGCTGGTCGCGGCGCTTCCCCGATCCCGTCGTCTGCTTCGCCTCGGGCTGGATGCGGGTGCGCGCGCGGGCGCGGCAGGGCGGTGTCGAGCTGCCGCTGATCCTGTCGGACCATGCCGACTGGGACGAGCTCACCGCCACCGCCGCCGAGCTCAAGCCGGACGAGTTGTGGATCACCCATGGCGAGGAAGAGGCGCTGCTGCGCTGGGCCGAACTCAACGGCCAGAGGGCGCGGGCGCTGTCTCTGGTGGGTTACGATTCCAACGAGGGCGAGGCCTGATGCGCGCCTTCGCCCGCCTGCTCGACAGCCTCGCCTTCACGCCGTCGCGCAGCACCAAGCTGACCCTGGTGCGCGACTATCTGCGCGAGGCCGCCGATCCCGAGCGCGGCTGGGCGCTGGCGGCGCTGACCGGCGTCTTGAGCTTCGACGCCGCCAAGCCGGGCTTCATCCGCAAGGCGGTCGAGGCGCGGGTCGATCCGGCGCTCTTCGCGCTGTCCTATGATTTCGTCGGCGACCTGGCCGAGACCGTGGCGCTGATCTGGCCGGCGCGGCCCGGCGCCAACCGCGAGCCCGAACTGCCCGAGGTGGTCGACGCGCTGCGCAGCGCGTCGCGGGGCGAGGTGCAGCGGCTGCTCGAAGACTGGCTCGACGCGCTGGACGCGGACGGGCGCTGGGCGCTGCTCAAGCTGCTCACCGGCGGCTTGCGGGTCGGGGTCTCGGCGCGGCTGGCCAAACAGGCGCTGGCCGATCTGGGCGGGATCGACGTCGCGGAGATCGAGGAGGTCTGGCACAGCCAGCGCCCGCCCTACGAAGACCTCTTCGCCTGGCTGGAGAAGCGCAGCGACAAGCCTTCGCCCGACGCGCCGGCGCGCTTCCGCCCGGTGATGCTGGCGCAGGCGATCGACGAGGCGACCGATTTCGCGAAATACGATGCGAAGGACTACGCCGCCGAATGGAAATGGGACGGCATCCGCGTGCAGGCCGCCTCCGAGCGTGGCGAGAAGCGGCTCTATTCGCGCACCGGCGACGACATCGGCCACGCCTTTCCCGATGTGATGGCGGCGCTCAATTTCGAAGGCGTGATCGACGGCGAGCTTCTGGTGATGCAGGACGGCCGGGTCGACAGCTTCGGCGACCTGCAGCAGCGGCTGAACCGCAAGAACCCCGATCCCAAGACCATCGCCAAATTCCCGGCCGGCATCCGCGCCTACGACCTGCTGATGGACGGCGCCGAAGACATCCGCGCACTGTCCTTCGCGGAGCGCCGCAAGCGGCTGGAAGCATTCGTCGCGCGGCTGAAATCCTCGCGTATCGACCTGTCGCCGCTGCAGCCTTTCGAGTCGTGGCAGGATCTCGCGCGGCTGCGCGCGGAGCCGCCGGAGGGCGATCCGAGGATCGCCGAAGGGCTGATGCTCAAGCGCTGGGATTCGCTCTATGAGGCGGGACGGCCGAAAGGGCCGTGGTTCAAGTGGAAGCGCGATCCGCACCTGATCGACGCGGTCCTGATGTATGCCCAGCGCGGCCACGGCAAGCGCTCGAGCTTCTATTCCGACTACACCTTCGGGGTGTGGCGCGAGGATGCGAATGGCACCAGGGCGCTGACGCCGGTGGGCAAGGCCTATTTCGGCTTCACCGACGAGGAACTCAAGCAGATCGACAAGTTCGTGCGCGACAACACGGTGGAGCGCTTCGGCCCGGTGCGCAGCGTGCGGGCGGACAGGGATTTCGGCCTGGTGCTGGAGGTCGCGTTCGAGGGCCTGCAGCGCTCGACCCGGCACAAGAGCGGCGTCGCGATGCGGTTCCCGCGCATCAACCGGATCCGCTGGGACAAGCCGTCGCGCGAAGCGGATGAATTGGCTACGCTGGAGCGGATGCTGGCGTGAGTAAGGCGTTACCGAGATCGGTGTGCGTGGCTGCCCCCTCCACCGCCTTCGGCGGTCCCCCTCCCCCGTGAACGCGGGGGAGGATCATGATGGCCAAGCGTGCTCAGATGAGCTCCTCCACCGCGAAGCGGGGGAGGGGGACCATCGCGCAGCGATGGTGGAGGGGGCAGATGCGCGCACCGGTGTTGTCGATCAAGCGGGCTCGCAAGCTGCGGCGGAAGATGACGCTGCCGGAGATTCTTCTGTGGGACGAGATTCGCGGCCGAAAGCTTCGCGGCTTGCAGTTCCGCCATCAGCATCCGGAAGGGCCTTATGTGCTGGACTTCTACTGCGCGAAAGCGCGGTTGGCGGTGGAGGTCGACGGTGTGAGTCACGAAGGCCGCGTTGCCCATGACGAGCGGCGCGATGCGTGGCTCGCGGAGCAGGGCATTCGCGTACTGCGTATTCCGGCGGTAGATGTCTTGAAGAAAGACAATATGGAGAATGTGCTGGAAGGGATCGCACGCGTGGCTGCCCCCTCCACCGCCTTCGGCGGTCCCCCTCCCCCGCTTCGCGGTGGAGGAGCTTAAACGATGCCCAATTCTCTCTTCGCGAATTCCAGGGCGCTTTTGTAGTCGGCTTTGCCGTTGGGGGCTCTTAACGGGACGCCGGTGATCAGGACCCGCTTGGGAGTCTTGTAGCCCGCGAGGCGTTCGCGGACGTGCAGGCGGATGCCTTCTTCGTCGAAATCGCCGCTGGTCACCACCACGGCAGTCACCGCCTGACCCCATTTGTCGTCCGGCACGCCGACCACCAGCGCGTCCTCGACCGCCGGATGCAGCTTCAGCGTCTCCTCGACCTCCTCGGGATAGACCTTCTCGCCCGCGGTGTTGATGCAGACGCTGCCGCGGCCCAGCAGGGTCAGCGCACCGTCCGCTTCGACCACGCACCAGTCGCCCGGCATCGAATAGCGCACGCCGCCGATCGTCCTGAACGTCTCGGCCGTCTTCTTCGCGTCCTTGTAGTAGCCGAGCGGAATAGGCTGCGGCATCGCGATGATGCCGGGCGTTCCCGACCCCGGCACCACCGGGCGATCCTCCGCATCGAACACCTTGCAGCGGTCGCCGATCTGGAATTTCGCGGTCGCGACCTCGCCGGCCGCCGTCATCATCGAGGTCCCGAAGCCCACCGCCTCCGACGAGCCGAAACTGTCCACCATGATCGCCTGCGGCATGTGCGCGAGCAGGGCCTTCTTCACCTCGCGCGACCACATCACGCCCGAGGACACGATGTTCACGATGCTGGACATATCGTAGCGCCCCGGCTGTTCCTCCAGCGCCGCCAGCATGGGCTTGGCGAAGGCGTCGCCGACGATCACAACCGTCATCACCTTGTTCGCCTCCACCGCCGCCCACAGTTCGTGCGGATTCAGCGAAGGATGCGCCAGCGTGACGACGCAGCCGCCGCTCATCATGACGCTCATCGCCATCAGCAGGCCCGTGCCGTGCATCAGCGGGCAGGCCGGCAGCAACCGGCCGCCCGGACCGGCAAGCCGGATCGCCGCCACCACCTCATCGAGGTTCTCCGGCACCGGGCCCAGCTTGCGCAGCGCGATCAGCGAGGTCTCGCGCAGGTCGTCATGCGTCCAGATCACGCCCTTGGGCATGCCGGTGGTGCCGCCGGTGTAGATGAAGAACTCGTCCTGCGGCGACCGCGCGATCTTCAGCGGCGTGCCGTCGCCTTCGGCCGCGAGCGTCTCGAAATCCAGCGCGAAATCGGCGCGCTCGCCGCCGTCGCATATCTCGACGAAATTCCGCACCTTGCCGAGACGCGGCCGGATCTGGGCGATCACGTCGCGGAACTCCGCACCATAGACCACGGTCTGGGCGTCCGAATTGTCGAAGATGTAGAACACCTCGTCCGCCTTGTAGCGGTAATTGACGTTCACATGCGTCAGCCGCGCCTTGAAGCAGGCCGCCAGCGTCTCGCAATATTCCGGGCGGTTGCGCATGTAGAACGCGACCTTGTCGCGCGGTTTGGCGCCGCGCGCGATGAGCGCCCGGGCCAGGTTGTTGGTCCGTTTCGAGGTTTCGCCCCAGCCGATCCGCCGCGTGCCGTGCACGAAGGCCGGCGCGTCCGGCGGCAGCACGGTCTCGATCGCGTCCAGGATGTCGCCGAAATTCCACGGCATTGCGTATCTCCCTGCATGACGCTGCGGAAACCTGGTCCGCGCGCCGTTTGCAGCACTGTAGTGACTGCGCGGCAGGCCGACAACGCGATTGCGGCGCGCCGCGGATGTTCTCAGAATTGCCGACGGGTGCTTCACAGGCAGGACGACGGCATGAAGATCGATCTTTGGAATCCCGACAGCTTCGCCGCCGGCCATCCGCATGCGCAGTATGACTGGCTGCGCGCCAACGCGCCGCTGCACTTCCAGGCCGAGCCGAACGGCCCCGGCTATTGGGCGGTGACGCGCTGGCAGGACGTCTATGACGTCGACCGCGATTTCCAGGCCTTCTCGTCGGAGCCGACGATCATGATCCAGGACGCGCCGGACCAGGCGACGAGCTTCGGCGGCCACAAGATGATGCTGATGATGGATCCGCCGCAGCACACCGCGTTCCGCAAGCTGATCCGCCAGGAGTTCACCCAGCCTTCCGCCGCCGGCCGCACGCCGCGCCTGCAGGCGCTGGCGCGCCAGATCGTCGACGCGGTGATCGCGCGCGGCGAATGCGATTTCGTCTCCGAGGTCGCCGGCGAGATGCCGTCCTATGTCATTGCCGAGCTGATGGGGATGCCGCTGGACGACGGGCGCGAGCTCTACAAGCTCACCGAGGCGATCCACACCACCGCCGGCGGCACGCCGACGCAGGAGGGCGCGGTCGCGGTGTTCAAGATGTTCGAGTACGGCCGCAAGCTGATCGACGAAAAGCGGGCGCGCCCGAAGGACGATCTCGCCACCAAGCTGCTGCAGGCGGAGGTCGACGGCAGGAAGCTGGACGACATCGAATTCCTGCTGTTCTTCCTGCTGCTGATCGACGCCGGCGGCGACACGACGCGCAACCTCTTGTCGGCCGGCATGCTGGCACTGCTGGAGAATCCCGATCAGCACGCATGGCTGATGGAGGACCTGCCCGGCCGCCTGCCTTCGGCGCGCGAGGAGCTGCTGCGCTGGACGAGCCCGGTGATCTATATGCGGCGGCGCGCGACGCGCGACGTCGCGCTTGCCGGACAGGACATCAAGGCGGGCGACAAGGTCGTGATGTATTTCGGCGCCGCCAACCGCGATCCGGCGAAATTCGCGGCGCCGCACAAGCTCGACCTGTCGCGCACGCCCAACGCGCACATCGCCTTCGGCACCGGGCCGCATGGCTGCCTGGGCCAGCACATCGCGCGGATCGAGATCGACGCGATGCTGGTCGAGGTCCTGACGCGGATGAAGGATTTCCGGTTGAAGGCGCCGCCGAAATGGCTGCCGTCGAACTTCATCTCCGGGCCGCAGGCGATGCCCGTGGCGTTTGCGGCTGCGAAACGGATGGGCTAGCGCGTGCACTTTGTCGTCCCGGCCAAGCGATGCGTGCGCATCGCGCAGAGCCGGGACCTATCGCGCATCACGCTCATTGGGTCCCGGATCGGACGCTGCGCATCCGTCCGGGATGACAGGTAAGTTTATTGGCGCTTAGACTGTCGCATGATCTCTCTCCACTACATCGCGTTCCCCTCGCTCCACGCCGAACCCCTCACCATCGCCGCGCGTTTGCGCGTGCCGCAGGACGGGCGCGCTCAGCATCCGGCCGTCATCCTGCTGCATGGCTCGGCGGGGCCGTCCGGACGCGAGGGCGGCTATGCGGACGCGCTCAACGCCGCCGGCTGCGTGACGCTGGAGCCCGACCTGTGGGCGGCGCGGCATTTCAAAGGCGGCGCCGAGGGGCGGCCGCGGCCCGCCGATGCGCTGGCCGACCTCTATGGCGCGCGGGCCTTTCTCACGGCCCATCCGGCTGTGGATCCGGCACGGATCGGCGTGGCGGGATTTTCGTTCGGCGGTGTCGTCTGCATGTTCGCGGCGACGCGGGCGCGAAACGACGCCTTCCTGCCCGGCGGGCATTTCGCGGCGTTCCTGCCGGTCTATCCCGCGACCTGGGCCTATAACCGGGTGCCGGGGTTCGAATTCGGCGAGCTGGTCGATGCGCCCATGCTGCTGATCACCGGCGCGCGCGATCAATACGACAACGACCCGGACATCTCGGCCAAGCTGGTGGCGGGGCTGGCGCCGGCCGACCGCGCGCGGATCGCGCTCGAAGTCCTGCCGGACAGCCATCACGGCTTCGACATGCCGGGCGCCGACCTGGAGGTGAACGACCCGTTCGGCAATCAGGGCAAGGGCGGCACGGTGATCATGCGCTATAATCCCGAGACGGCGCGGCAGGCGCATCGGCTTGCCGTGGATTTCTTTGCATCGACACTCGGGGATATCGCGACATGAAGCTGGTGACTTTCGAAGCGGACGGCAGCGAGCGGACCGGTCTCGTCAGCGGCGACGGCATCGTCGAACTGACCGACCTGGCGCCCGGCATGATCGCGCTGATCGCGCAATGGCCGGCGCTGAAGGACAAGGTGGCGCGCCGCGCGGCCGAGGAGCCGCCGCATTACGCGCTCAAGGACGTCCATCTGCTAGCCCCGGTGCCGCGGCCGCAGAAGGTGATGGCGATCGGCCTCAACTATGCCGACCATATCGCGGAAAGCGGCGCCGAGACGCCGCAGAAGCAGATCTGGTTCGGCAAGCTCGGCAATGCGATCAACGGGCCTTACGATCCGATCCAGGTTCCGAAAGCCTCGACGGCCATCGACTGGGAAGCCGAACTGGTGTTCGTGATCGGCAAGCGCTGCCGCCACGTGCCGAAGGAGAGGGCGCATGAGGTGATCTTCGGCTATGCCTGCGGCAACGACGTCTCGGTGCGCGACTGGCAGTTCCACACCGCGCAATGGCTGGTGGGCAAGTCGTTCGACACCCATGCGCCCATCGGCCCGTGGATCGTCACCGCGGACGAGATCGGCGATCCGCACACCCTGGGCATACGCTGCCTGGTGAACGGGCAGATCAAGCAGAACTCCAACACCAAGAACCTGGTGTTCAACTGCTTCGACCAGATCGCCTATCTGAGCCAGGCGATGACGCTGGAGCCGGGCGACATGGTGTTCACCGGCACGCCGGGCGGCGTCGGCCAGTCGATGAAGCCGCCGCAATTCCTCAAGGCCGGCGACACGGTGCGGATCGAGATCGACCGGATCGGCGCGCTGGAGGCGAAGATGGTGGCGGAGGGATAGGGCTTCGAAGCGTCCCGGGCGGGAGCATCATTCGCGGCTGGGCAATTTCGGTCCGTCGTCGGGAATGTTCAGGAAGCCGAGCGCCATGCGCGACAGCGAATCGACCAGCACCTCGTCCTCGATGGCCGGGCCGTCATTGAGCATGCGATGGACCAGCGTGCCGTCGACCGAGCGCAGCGCGAAGACGCAATCCTGGACGAAGCTTTCGCCGCCGCCCTGGCCCCGCGCCGCGAGGAACGCCGCCAACAGCTCGCCCTGGCGCTGCGTCCCGGCCCGCATGCGCGGCCAGTAATCGGCGCCGGCGCCCGCCAGCGAGCGCTGGAACAGGGCCCGGAAGAAGCCGTGATTGCGCTTCATGATATGCGCGGTATTGCCGATCAGCGTGCGCAGGACGGCGGAGGTCGGCCGGCCGTCCCATTCCGGCATGGCGAAGAAACGCGCCGCGCTGTCGAAATTGCGCTCCGTGAAGCGGGCATGCAGCGCCTTGAAGAAAGCCTCCTTGTCGCGGAACCGGCGATAGAAGCTGCCGACGGAGCAGCCCGCGGCCTGGGCGATGTCGCTCACATGCGCCGCGTCATAGCCGACCCTGGCGAAGACGCGCTCGCCCGCCGCCAGCAGCCGGTCGCGGGCGTCGCGGCTGCGGGCCTGATTGACCGGCAATACGCCGTCGAGGTGATCGAGCGAGTCCAAGGAGACTTCCGGCTCCGGTGGTCGGCCGACCATATTCCCCAAAATGCCGCTCCGCGCCAGAGCGTCAGCTTCCGCTGCCGGAACCCGCCGCGACGACGTTGTCGTCGGAATTGCGGTCGATCCACTCATTGTACGGATCGATGCCCGCGAATTTCGGCGGCGCCGCCGTCACCAAGTGCAGGACCTGCCGGCCGGACACGATCGCGACGGGCGCCAGCGAGAGGATCTTGCCCTTGCCGAAATCGGCCGCCGACGGGCTTGCGGTGAACAGGCCGACCGGAACCGCCTCATTCATCGGCGCTTCCGTCTCCTTGCCCTTGCCGTCGGCGTAGTATTTGTGCGCCGTGACGGTCAGCGTCACGTCGTAGCGGCCGTCGTGCCGCCGCGCCCACACCGCGCTGTCGGCGTGCAGGTCGTAGAGCGTGATGCGGTCGAACAGGTCGCCGATCAGCGCATCGTATTTCGGGCCGGCTTCCTCGCGCAGGATCTTGAGGAAGTCCAGCGTCGTGGGGTAAGGCGCGGGCTTGAAGGCGAATTTCGCCAGCATGCGCCGCAGCGCGCGGTCGACGACCGCCTCGCCCACGGTCTCCTTCAGGCGGTACATGATCACCGCGCCCTTGCGGTAGTGGATGTAGCCCTGGTTCTCGACCCGGTCGAGCGGAAGCTCCTCGATCTCCTCGCTGCCGCGGCTGCGCAGATAGTTGTCGAGCTCCTCCTTCAGGAACTTGCGGACGTGCTCGGGACCGTAGAGGTGCTCCATGACGAGCATCGCCGAGTACTGCGCGAAGGTCTCGATCAGCATCGTGCTGCCCTGCATGTTCGCGGCGCTCAGCTGATGGCCCCACCATTGATGGCCGAGCTCATGCGCCGTCACGAAGGTGACGAGATCGATCTTGTCGGTGTCGGACCGGATCGCCCGGTCGTCCTGGATGAAGCCCAGATTCTCGGAATAGGGAATCGTATTGGCGAAGGACTGCGCGAAATCGGCATAGCCCGGGAATTCCATGATGCGCGCCTGGCGGAACTGGTAGGGACCGAACGCCTTCGTATAGACGTCCATCGATGCCTTCATCGAATTGAGCATCCGGCCGATCTCGTAGGGATGATGCGGGTCGTAGTAGACGGTCAGGTCGACGTCGTGCCATTTCGCCGTCTTGTGCACATAGGCGGCGGACTGCACCGAGAAGAAGAACTGGATCGGCGCTTCGCTCTTGAAGCGCACCGTGCGGCGGCCGTCGGCCACGGTTTCCGACACGCGATAGCCCGGCGCGATCGGCGTCTGGTCGGCGACGGTCGAGACCGCGATGTCCGTATTCACCCAGTCGGCATCGGTGAAGAAACCCACCGAGGGCCCGGACTTGTCGCCCAGCTTGGGCGGCCGCAGCTGCGCCGGCTTCAGATGATAGCGGCGCCGCTTGACCGGATCGGTGAGGAGCATGTTCTCGTCCATGCCCAGCGCCGGTGCGATCTCGGTGTTGTCGACGAAGGTGCCGTTGTCGACGATGCGCGTGAGGTTGCCGCGGTTCCGGAAGCCCTTCTGGGCCCAGACGGTCGTGAAGCCCACGGTGCGGCTCTCCCCCGGCTGCATCGGCTTGTCGAAGGCGTAGATCACGTAGTTGAAGCGGCCGAAATCCCGCTTCACGCGGCCACCCTCGACGTCGAGCGCCTCCATCTTGAGGTCGCGCCGCCAGCGCACATGGATCTCGGTCAGCGGCTTGCCGGTCTTGTTCTGCACGACATAGTGGCCCGTGGTGACGATGCGCGGATCGTGCGGATAGATCGCGACGGTCAGCGCGACGTCGGTGACGCGCGGCGTCGGCAGGGTGTGGAATCTGTAGAGCGCGTTCTCGTAGTCGGCGAGATACTGGTCGTCGCCCTCGCTCGTGCGGTATTCGTTGAGAATGTTGGTGTTGTAGAAGATATAGGCACCGCTCCCCGCCCAGGCGAGGACGCCGAGCGCCAGCAGAGCACCGGCGGCGCCGGCCAGGCGGCGCGGCAGCCGCCGGAGGCGCGGCCGCAGCCGCGTCTCGGTGCCCCGCCGCCACAGGCCGTAGGCCAGCACCGCGAGGATGAGTGCGAAGGCGCTCCAATAGGCCTGGAACCAGCCGCGGCCGATCCAGAACTTGCCCTGGCCGTTCATGTCGGAGAGCGGCACGCCGATCGTGGTGCCGTAGAGATACAGGTGATGCTCGAAGCCGATATTGCCGAAGGTGATCAGGACGATCTGCAGCAGCACCATCACGCCCCAGCCGGCATATTTGTTCGGCGAGAGGGTCTGCACGAAGATCGCGAGCACCGCGAGCTCGACCGCCTCGATCGCGTTGGGGACCACGTACCAGACCAGGTAGTGCGACCATTCGAAGTTGAAGTAGCCCTTGGAGGCCTGCACGGCGACCCCCGCGAGGACCGAGATCGCGATCATCGCCGTCAGCACCAGGACGATGGCGACGATCTTCGGAATCGCGAAGGCCCAGTCGGGCACCGGCGCGGCCTCGAACACCTCATGGGTGCGGCGGTCGCGCTCGCGCCAGACGAGCTCGCCGGCGTAGTAGATCGCGACGATCATCGGGATGATCGAGAAGGCGCCGTTGAGCGTCTGGATCATCAGGTTGGTGACGGGCAGGACCGTGAAGTCCGCGCGCTCGGTCGCGAAGACGAGGCCGCCCAGCGAATTGAGCAGGCCGAGCGCCAGCAGCACGAAGAAGGCCGGGCTCCTGAACACCTGCGCCATCTCGAAGCGGGTCCATTTCCAGCCCATGACGGCCAGGCTCGCGGCGTCGAAATGCGGCGCCGGCAGCGGGCCGACATGCGCCCGGACGACGACGGCCTCTTTCTTCTCCGCCTTGCCGGCCTTGGCGCCGCGGGTCTCGAAGCGATAGCTGGCATAGGCGACGGCGAGCAGGAGCACGGAGAGCCCCAGCCATATCGCCCGGTTGTAGAGCATGAGGCCCGCCAGCGGCGGCAGCATCGCGTTGCGGTCGGAGGTCGTCCAGTACTTCGTCAGCTCCTGGACCGCCCCGACGCCGAACGGCTCCAGCAAGCCGACGATGTGATCGTATTGCGGCTTCTGGAACAGCGCCGTCAGCACGAAATAGAGAACCAGGAATCCGATCACGCCGACATAGGTCGCCATCATCGAGCGCGTGGCCGTCGCCAGCGCGAAGAACGCCGCGCCCAGGACGAACAGGGTCGGCAGCATCACGACGAAGTAGGCGTAGAGATAGTCCTGCGGGCGAAACGGCCCGATCTTCATCGGATCGAGCCAGGGCATGAGCGAGCCGACGAAGATGCCGAGCGGCAGCGCCAGCGCGAGCACGGCGCCGGCCGCGAAAGCGCCGGCGAAACGGCCGAAGAGATAGTCGAACTTGGTGATGCGGGTGGAGCGGACGATCGGGCCGTAGCCGGTCTCGTCGTCGCGCACCACGATGTTCGCGACGAACGCGGTCAGCGCGAAGATGAAGAACACGCACATGATCCCCAGTTCCGTGAGGATCGCGAACGGGGCGTTCCGGTAGACCGCGCCGACCGAACCGATCTGGATCTGCTGGATGGTGGTGGCGCCGAAGGTGAGCAGGAAGAAGACGATGCCCGAAACCCAGAAGACGGGCGAGCGCATCTGATAGCGGAGTTCGAAGCCGGCGATCTTGGCGAACATCGATTACGCCGCCTTGCGGGCGTTGATCAGCGTCGAGAAATAGACGTCTTCGAGACCGGCCTCGACCGCGGCGAAGCCGTCGCCCGGATCGCTGTCGGACACGATGTGCACGACGGTCCGGCCGCCCACCAGCCGGGTCGAGATCACGGCATATCGCGCCCGCGCGGCGTCGAGCGCGTCCTTGTCGATCGTCTTCTTCCAGACGCGCCCCTTGAGCGCGCGGGTCAGGTCCTCTGGCGCGCCGGCGCCGACGATCCGGCCGTCGGCGATGATCGCCATGCGCGGACACAGATCGGAGACGTCGTCGACGATATGGGTCGACAGGATCACGACGATCTGCTCGCCGACCTCCGACAGGAGATTGAGGAAGCGGTTGCGCTCCTCCGGATCGAGACCGGCGGTCGGCTCGTCCACGATCAGCAGCGAAGGCCGGCCGATCAGCGCCTGGGCGATGCCGAAACGCTGGCGCATGCCGCCCGAGAAGCCCGCGACCGGCTTCTTGCGCACCGACCAGAGATTGACCTGGTTGAGCAGCGCCTCCACGGTCTCGCGCCGCTCGCGGGCGCCGGTGACGCCTTTGAGCACGGCCATGTGATCGAGCATGTCGAGCGCCGAGACGCGGGGATAGACCCCGAAATCCTGCGGCAGGTAGCCGAGGACGCGGCGCAGCTTCTCCGGCTCGCGGATCACGTCGATGTCGCCGAACCGGATCTCGCCGCTGGTGGGCGTCTGCAGCGTCGCGATGCAGCGCATCAGCGTCGACTTGCCCGCGCCGTTGGGCCCGAGCAAACCGAACATCCCGGCCGGGATCTCGAGGCTGACGGAATTGAGGGCGCGCACGCCTCTTGGATAGACGTGGACCAGGTCGCGGATGGACAGCATGAGAACCCCTCGTTTGGCGAAAGATAGGCTTGTGTGGGCGCCGTTCAATAGCGGGCCGACGGCCGCGCCACCGGCCCGGCATGGGTCAGCGCGACATGCGTCAAAACCTGCTCGTCATGGTTCATGCGCCAGGAGAGCAGCTTCTGCGCATATTCGAGCACGGTCGCCAAATAGTCCGGATCGCGGGCGCGATCGACGAACTCGCCGGGATCCTTCTCCAGGTCGAACAGCAGCGGCGGCAGCTTGGTGAAATGCACATATTTGAAGCGTTCGTCCCGGATCACGTTGAGCGTGCACTGGTGCAGCGTGAGGGATAGCGCGCGCTCGGCGCTGTCGTCGGTGGGATCGCGGAAATCGAACTCCCAATGCGCCTCCGTCCGCCAGTTCGGCGGCGCGCCCTGGCCCTCGATGAAGGGCCGCAGCGAAAGCCCGTCGCATTGCAGCGGAATCTCCGCGCCGATCGCATCCAGCAGGGTCGGCATGACGTCGACGTTCTCGGTGAAGCGCGTCACGACGCCGCCGCGCCCCGCATCGGCCGACCGGCGCGGATCGCGCACGATCAGCGGGATCCGGTAGGACGCGTCGAAGTAGCCGCATTTTCCAAGCAGCCAGTGATCGCCCATCTGCTCGCCATGGTCGGAGGTGAAGATGATGAGCGTATCGTCCCAGCGGCCGCTTTCCTTCAGAAAGGCGAAGACGCGGCCGAGCGCGGCATCCACTTCGCTCATCAAGCCGTAATAGACCGCCTTCATCCGGCACAGCTTCTTCTCGTCGGCACCGGCGCGGAACTGGCGGCGCGTCAGCTGATGCGCGAGCCAGGGATGCTGCGCCGCTTCGTCGTCCGGCGTTGCGAGGCGGGAGAAGCCGGGCATGGCCGCCGGATCGTACAGCGCGTTGTAAGGCGCCGGCGCGACGAAGGGCGGATGCGGCCGCAAGATCGAGAGATGCGCGACGAACGGGCCCTTGGCGCCGCGGATATAGTCCATGCAGCGGTCGGCGAGGAAGTTGGGCTCGTCCATTTCCGGCGGATAAAGCAGGGGTTTGGGCACCGCCGCGCCGTCCTCATAGTCCGGCCCGTCGCCGCGCAGGCCGTAGGCGCCTGAGATCGGTTCGGGCACCGGATAGCCCTGGGCCTTGAGCCAGTCGGTCCAGGGATACGGCGTCTCGCCCATCATCACGAGCGGGCGGATGCCGGGCAGCGGGCCTTCATAAGTGCGCAGCCAGGGATCGTCCTGCGCCAATTCGCGCGGGTCCATGCTGGTGTCGGTATAGCCGAACAGGACGGGGTCATAGCCGATCGCCGCGGCCTGTTTGGCCCAGTTGGTATGCCGCGCCTCGAGCGGGGTGCCGTTGATGCCCGAGCGGTGGTTCTGCAGATACATGCCGGTGTGCAGTGAGGTGCGGGAGGGGCCGCAAGGCACCGCATTGGCGAAGTGGCGCGCGAACAGCACCCCGTCCCGCGCCAGCGCATCGAGATGCGGCGTCCGCACGACCGGATGGTCCAGGGCCGACAGGCATTCGCCCCGCCATTGGTCGGCCGTGATGAACAGCACATTCAAAGGCCTGGGCATGCGCGTTCCGGACAAAATCGCCGGCAGGAGATTGCCTTGGACGCCGGTCGGGGCAAAGCCCCGGCAACCAGGGCGGACGACACGAAATCGGGAGGTGATTCGGGAGGGAGAACATCCCCCAGCCCTGCCCGAGGAGGAGCGCCGGCTGGGGGATTCTGCCGCCGGAGGGTCCCCTGGGTAAGGCGCCGTTCCGACGGGTAAAACGCTTGTTGCGACGCATCAAATGATGGAACGCAGCCGCAAACAATTTAATTCACCAGTCAATGAATAAATCCGGGCGGCTGAGCCGTCAACGAAATTCATCGAACGATGAGCAATATGGACGCGTCGGGATGCCGCAAGCGGCAGGCAACAAAAAAGGGCGCCGTCGCCGGCGCCCTTTTCCGCGAGTTCAAGCCCGAAACCTACCAGCTCGCGCCCACCGAGACGCCCACGACGCGCGGGTCCTCCGTGAAGACGTTGGTGAACAGGGCCGAGGTCGGGTCCGTCAGGTATTCGCCCGTCGGGTTGTGCTTGTCGAAGACATTGGTCGCGAACACCTTCGCGTACCACGCGCTGTCCGGCGCATTGAGCTGGATCTGCGCGTTCATCGTGTCCCAGGCGCCGATATAGTCGGAGCCGGGATCGTTGTTCACGCGCGCTTCCATGCTCGACTGCCAGTAGTAGTCGACGCGCGGGACCAGGGTGTATTCGTTGATGTGGAACGTGTACTGCCCGCCGATGCCGACCTGGCCGTTCGGGATCTGCGGCAGGCGGTTGCCCTTCACATTGGTCGCGATGCCGTTGCCGTCGATGATGCCCGTCGCGGCGCCGGTCTTGCTGTTGACCGCCGTCGAGTAGGAGTAACCGGCCGCGGCGAGCAGGGGCTGCAACGCGGCGTTGCAGACGCCGTAGTTGACCAGCGGAACGCCGTAGGGCGCGTCGATGGCGGCGTTGCCGCCATTGGGCAGGTAGAAGTTGTTGACATGCGCCCCGGGGGTGTTGGCGGGCGCCGCGCTGGAATCGCCCGGCGTATGGCCGATCGTCTGCGCCATGGTCGGAACGATCACGCAGAGCGAGCCGTTGGTGATGTCCTTGACCAGGATGGAGTTGGCCTGGCCGGCGGTCGGGTTGCGCTGGTCGATGAGGTAGGCCGTGCCGGCTTGCGACTGCGTCAGGCTGAGCGTCAGGTTGAACGACAGATCGTCCTGCGGCTGCCACACGAGCTCGCCTTCCAGGCCGTAGAGATGGGCCGGGATGTTGAGCTCGAGCGCCTGGCGGTTCGAGATGATGCCGACCTGGTAGTTCTCGTAATTGTAGTACCAGACGTCGAGGTTGGCCTGCAGGCTGCCGTCGAGCAGCGTGTTCTTGGTGCCCAGCTCCGCCGCGTCGACCGTGGCGGGCTGATAGACCAGCGGCGCGGCCGGCGTGGCCGCCGTGTTGGTCTTGTTGATGCCGCCGGCCAGCTCGCCGCGCGACAGCGTCAGGTAGACGAGGGACTGGTCGGTCCAGGACAGGTGCGGCATCCAGTTGAGCGTGACGCGGCCGGTCCATTTGTCGGTCACGCTGTTCGCCTGGCCGGTGACGTCGGTGGGCAGCCGGAACACGCCCGGGTAGCCGACGCAAGGCAGGGTCGCGGGCTCGGTCTGGACCTGGCTCGGGCCGCAGCTCGGCGTTCCCACCGGATAGAAGCCGTTGGTGAGCAGCAGGCCGCCGCCGACGGACGAGTTCGGACCGCCGATGTACAGGGGCTGGTTCTGGATCGGCGTGGTCAGCGTGCTCGTGCGGTCGTCGTTGTAGCGCGCGCCGGCGATCAGCTTGAGCGTGTCGGTGATGTCATAGGTGCCTTCCAGGAAGACCGACCGCGACTGCACCGCGCCGCGGCGGGTCTCGCTGTCGAAGGTCGGGTTCGCCGCCATCAGCGCGGCGTTGCCGAAATTGCCGCCGGTGAAGGCGCCGAGCGCGATCGACTCCCAGTCGAGGCCGTCGGACGCGACCCAGTACTGGTTGCGGCCGTCATAGGACATCCAGAACGCGCCGGCCGAGAAGTTCAGCGGGCCGTCGAAGCTGGTCTGCACGCGAAGCTCGCCGGTCCATTCGCGCGACGAGCCCTGGTCCTCGTCATAGGCCATGAAATAGGGCGTGTTGGCGAGCACGCCATGCGCTTGGTCGATGCTGCCCGCATAGGACCCGAACTTGCCGTTGTAATAGGTGTTCGAGATCGGCAGCGTGCCGGCGGGCGCGAAGTAGGGATTGTAGATGCCGGTGGCGTTCGTGCCGTTGACGAGGCCCGGCGCGCCGTTGCCATTGCCGAACAGGACGCCGAAGCCGGCGACCGCGGGCCCGATCAGGCTGCTGATGTTCTCGGGTGTCGAGTCGTTGTAGTTCTGCTGGGTGAACTGATAGGTGCTCGCATAGCCGACATCGAGGGTCGACTTCAGCCAGGGCGCGATCGTCTGCGCCCAGTTCAGCATATAGGTTTCGTTGTTGGCCTTGTATTTCGGGTTGAAGGCCGTGTTGGCATGCAGCAGGTCGGAGGACACCTGGCCGTGGGCGCCCGAGCCGATGCCATCCACCAGCGCCGGGTTCATCGCGTAAGTGTTCGCCGGATAGGGCGGCGGCAGCGCGGTCGGCGACGAGAAGGGGTTCGGGAACACGGCGGTGCCGAGGAAGACGCGGCCGGCCGGGCCGGCCGGATCGCCCGGACCGCCATTGCCGGCGAGCTGGAACAGGCCCAGCGAATTGCCGAGCGCCTGGGCTTGCTGGAAATTCGTGACGCCCGCGGAGAGGTTCAGCAGCGCCGTGATGCCCTGCTTGGAGCCGAGCGTCGCGCCGAGGGTCGAGAGCACGTTGAGCGGATCGGTGCCGAGCTGATCGGGCAAGCAGCCCAGCACGCCCGAGGGATCGCGATGGCATTCCTGCTTGTCGCCGCGGACGCGGTTGTCGTTCTCGTAGCCGAGCTCGGCGACGAAATCGACCGTCGTGTCGGAGCTGGGCTCCCAGCGGACCGAGGCGCGGCCCGAAGCCGTGCCCTGGCCGTTGACGCTCTTGTCGGCCGGGCCGCCCTGGATCAGCGCCGGGCCGCTGTAGTCGTTCTTCTCATAACCGTCATGGAAGACGCCGAGCGCGGCGAAGCGGACGCCGAGCTCGCCGTCGATGAGCGGGACGTTGACCATCAGCTCCGGCTTCATCGTGTTGTAGGTGCCGTAGTCGAAGGAGGCGCGGGCCTGGAACTCGTCGAGGTTCGGCTTGGAGGTGATGATGTTCACCGCGCCGCCGGTCGCCGCGCGGCCGTAAGCCGTGGACTGCGGGCCGCGCGCGACTTCGACGCGATCGACGTCGAAATACTGGCCGGTCACGAGCGACGGGGCTTCGAGGTAGATGTCGTTCTCGTTCTGCGCGATGGCGGCGCCGAGACCGAACTGGGTGGTGATGCCGCGGATCTGGAACTGCGCGCCGCCGAAGTTCGACTTCGTATAGGTCACGCTCGGCACGTGGAATTGCAGATCGCGGAAGCTGTTGACCTGCTTGGATTTGAGGTCGGCGCCGCTCAGCGCGGTGACGGCGACCGGCACGGTCTGGATGTCTTCAGCCTTGCGCTCGGTGGTCACGACCACGGTTTCGATCTGCGCCAGAGCCGGCGCGGTGAACGCGGTGGTGACGAGCAAAGCGGTGGCGAGCTTCATTGAGCTGGTCTTGATGGACACGAATCGGACTCCCCTGCGGATCGCATAAATCGCGACGCTTATTCATTGATCGGTGAGTGATGACCGGGGGGAATTTTGTTGTCAAAGAGAATTCATCGGGCGTTGAATATTGTCGGAGCGGTGTGGCCGTGGAGTCACGAAGCAGCCGCGATGTTGCACTGCGTCAAAGATTTGCGCGCAGTTCTCGCTGCACTGCACCCGACTTTTTGTCAGAAATTAAGAACCGTTGAACACCACAAACGCTTTGGCGAAAAGGCGTTTGATGTAAGCTTTGTGAAAATCACAACAAGGTAATCGTTCCTTTGGGGGGAAACGATTATGCAGGGAGTAACCGCCCCCGTTCCGGGGCGTAGAGTTCAAGACCGCGTGGCGCGTAAAGGCCGCCGCCCGTTCCGCCGTGTGTCCGAGGACAAAACCTCGAAACGCACACAGCGGAGTCTTGCCACGAGCGAGCGCATCCTCGACGCGGCCGAAGAGCTCTTTGCCCGGCACGGCATCTATGGCGTGACGATGCGCGAGATCGCCGAACTGGCCAATGTCGATACCGCCCTGCTGCACTACTATTTCGAATGCAAGCGCGGGATTTTCGACGCGGTCTTCGCCCGGCGCTGCGACGTGCTGAACTCCGAGCGCATGCGGGAGATGGACCGCTATGAAGCCGAGGTCGGTGGACATATGACGGTGGAGGGCATCATCGGCGCCTATCTGCGCCCGATGTTCAGCCTGAACCGGCAGGGCGGACAAGGCTGGCGGAATTTCTGCGCCTTCGTGACCCATCTCGACAGCACCGAGCTGGCCGAGATCTTCGCCCAGAAATACAATCCCGTGCTGAAGCGGTTCATCGTCCTGCTGAAACGCGCGCTCCCCGAGGCCGACGAAGCGGACCTGTTCTGGAGCTACCACCTGTTCTCCGGTTCGCTGATGATCGTGAACGCGGCCAATGCTTCGATCGACAGCTTGTCGGACGGCTTGTGCCAGCCGGGGGATTTCGAGGCCATCGAGCCGCGCCTGGTGAGATACAGCGCCGAAGGCTTCCGCGCCGTCTGCCTCGCCAGGACCGCGTTCCGCAAAGCCGCGCAGCCCGCGGAATAATCCAGCTATAACAACGGGCAGATGCCGGCCCTTGACTCGGCATCCGGTATTTTTCAATACTAGAACAAAGAGCGAACATCATGGATGGCATAACCTCGCGGCTGGCCGGACCCCGGCATCTTCTGGCTCCGATCCCGGGCGAAAGCCGGGCGCGGAACCTGGTGCCGCTTGGCCATGCGGCCGCGGACCGCGCGCTCCAGGGCGGATTGCTGCGCGGCGCGCTGCATGAGGTCTTTGCCGCCAACGACGGTGCGGGATTCGGCTTTGCCGCAGCCCTTGCGCAGCGCGCGGCGGGACCCAAGCGGCTGCTCTGGGTGGTGCAGGATTATTCCGCGCTGGAGCATGGCCAGGTTTCGGCCACGGGGCTGAAGGCCTTCGGGATCGATCCGCCATCCGTGCTGCTGCTGCGCGCCGCCGACGCGACCGATGCGCTGCGGGCCGGAGCCGATGCCCTTACCTGTGCGGCGCTGGGTGCGGTGATCGTGGAGATTCCGGGCAATCCGAAGATCCTCGACCTCGTCGCCTCGCGGCGGCTCGTGCTGGGCGCCCAGGCCAGGGGCGTGACCGCGATCCTGCTGCGCGGCGCGGCCGAGATCGAACCCAGCGCCGCGCAGACCCGCTGGCGCGTGCGCGCGGCGTGCTCGGCCGCGGGCGATGACTGGGGCATGCCGTGCTTCGATGCCGAACTGATGCGCAACCGGCAGGGCGAGACCGGCCGCTGGACGATGGAGTGGTGTTGTGACGATGGCGCTTTCCGGGACCTCGAGCAGCAAGCGGCGCATCCTGGCGCTGTGGTTTCCGCGGCTTCCGACCGACCGGCTGCGCCGCCGCTCCGAAGGCTCCGCCACACCGGATGAAACGCCGCTCGTCGTTTCGATCCGGAGCGCCAATACGCGCCTCCTGTATGCGGTGGATGCCGCCGCCGCCTCGCTGGGATTGCATCCCGGCATGGCGCTCGCGAGCGCCCGCGCCATGGTGCGCGCGCTCACCGTCGTCGAGGCGGATCTTCCCGGGGACGGCAAACTCCTTTCCCGGATCGCCGATTGGTGCGACCGCTTCACGCCTTTCATTTCCATCGACGGACACAGCGGCCTGCTGCTGGACGTCACGGGCGCGACGCATCTCTTCGCGGGCGAAGAGACCATGCTGCGCGAGGTTCGCGGCAGATTGAGCCGCCAGGGCTTTTGCGTGCATGCCGCCCTGGCCGGCACGGCGGCGGCGGCGCGCGCCCTGGCCCGTTATGCCGACGGCGCCATCGCGGCGTCCGGCGAGGAGGCGAAGGCCACCGCCCTGTTGCCCGTGGCGGCGCTCGATCTCGACGCGCGCGACGGCCATGCCCTGCGGCGCGCCGGCCTCAAGACCATCGCGCAGGTCGCAGGCCGCTCCCGCGCCGAGCTCACCGCGCGCTTCGGCAAGGAGATGGTGGCCAAGCTCGACCGCGCGCTCGGCCTCGGCGAACAGCCGATCTCGCCGCGCCGCATCCTGCCCGACTACATGGCGGAACGCCGCTTCGCCGATCCGGTGACGGCGCAGGATTTCATCGCGGAGACGATCCTCGGCCTGGCGCATTCTCTTTGCGCCGTGCTGGCGGAGCGCGGCCAGGGCGCGCGCCGGCTCGAGGCCAGCTTCTTCCGGAGCGACGGCATCGTGCGGCGCGTCCCGCTCGAGACCGCCCGGCCGCTGCGCGATGCGAAGACCATCGCGAACCTGTTCCGCACGCGCCTGGACGCGCTCTACGACCCGCTCGATCCCGGCTTCGGCTTCGATCTCGTGCGGCTTGCCGTGCCGCATGCCGAGCGCCTCATGCCCGAAAGCGTCGGTCTCGAGGCCCGCCCCGACGACGACAAGGAGGTCGCGTTCCTGATCGACCGGCTGGCGGCGCGCTTCGGCGCGCACCGTGTGCTGGTCTTCCAGCCGCAGGCTACGCATATCCCGGAAGCCGAGGGCGTCGCCGTGCCGGCGCAGCACGCACCCGACACCGCGCTCGCCTTCGAGCCGCGGCTGGAGGGCGATGCGCCGGGCCGCCCCTTGCGCCTGTTCGAGAAGCCCGAACCCATCGACGTGATGGCGCAGGTGCCCGATGGGCCGCCCCTGCGCTTCCGCTGGCGCCGCATGCTGCACGCGGTGGCGCATGCCGAAGGGCCCGAGCGCATCGCGATGGAATGGTGGCGCAACCCGTCGCCGCGGCCGACCCGCGACTATTTCCGCGTCGAGGACGATGCCGGGCGCCGCTTCTGGCTTTATCGCGACGGCCTCTACGGCCGGGAGCCGTTCCAGCCGCGCTGGTATGTCCACGGGCTCTTCGCATGACAGCGGACAAGCCCGTGCGCGACAAGCGCGCGCCCAAGCCGGCGCCGGAGACGCCGCTCGACGTGCTGAAGGATCAGCCGCCTTACGCCGAGATCGCGGTGACCTCGAACTTCTCCTTCCTGCGGGGCGCCTCGCGGCCCGAGGAGCTGGCGCTCACCGCCTATGGCTATGCTTACGAAGCCGTCGGCATCGCGGACCGCAACACGCTGGCCGGCGTGGTGCGCGCCTATGCGGCGTTCGGCGATCCGCGCCTCGAGGGCAGGAAACCCCGGCTGTTGATCGGGGCGCGGCTGGTCTTTGCCGACGGCACGCCGGATGTGCTGGCCTATCCCACCGACCGCGCCGCCTATGGCCGGCTCTGCCAGCTCCTGTCTGCCGGCAAGCTGCGCGTGCCGCAGGGCGCGAAGCGCGCCACCAAGGGCGAATGCACGCTCTTCCTGTCCGACCTGGCCGAGCGGCACGAGCCGGAGGATCGGCACGCAAGACATGAAGGCCTGCTGTTCGCCGTGATGCCGCCGGCGCGCGGTACGCTCGCCAAGGTGGAGGCGGCGCTCGAAACCCTGCGCCGTCTCGCGCCCGGCCGGGTCTGGCTGGCGGCCTCGATGCTCCATCGCGGCGACGACCGGCGGCGCCTGCGCCGCCTCGGCCTTCTTGCGGGCGAGACCCGCGTGCCGCTGCTGGCGGTGAACGACGTGCTCTACCACGCGGCGGAGCGGCGCGAATTGCAGGACGTCGTCTCCTGCATCCGCGAACGTGTCACCATCGACAAGGCAGGCAAGCGCCTGGAAGCCAATGCCGAGCGCCACATGAAGACCCCGCTCGAGATGACGCGGCTGTTCCGCGACTGCCCCGAGGCGATCGCAGAGACCGTGCGGTTCGCCGGGCGCATCGCGTTCCGGCTGAGCGACCTCCAATACAACTATCCGCACGAGCCGGTGCCGCCGGGCAAGACCGCCATCGGCCATCTGCGCGACCTGACATGGGAAGGCGCGGCCCGGCGCTATCCGGACGGCGTGCCGGAGAAGGTGTGCGCGACGCTGGAGAAGGAGCTGGCGGTCATCGCGGAGCGGAAATACGCCCATTACTTCCTCACCGTGCGCGACCTCGTCGCCTATGCCAACGAGAAGCATATCCTCTGCCAGGGGCGCGGCTCGGCCGCCAATTCGGCGGTGTGCTATGCCATCGGCATCACCGCGGTCGATCCCACCCAGATCGATCTGCTGTTCGAGCGCTTCATCTCCGTCGAGCGCGACGAGCCGCCCGACATCGACGTCGATTTCGAGCATGAGCGGCGCGAAGAGGTGATCCAGCACGTCTACAAACGCTATGGCCATCACCGTGCGGCACTGACCGCCACCGTCATCCATTACCGCCCGCGCAGCGCCATCCGCGAGGTCGGCAAGGTGTTCGGCCTCAGCGAGGACATCACCGGCGCGATGGCCGGCAGCGTGTGGGGCAGCTGGGGCGAGGCGCTGAAGGAAAGCCAGGTGCGCCAGGGCAAGCTCGATCCGCAGAACGCGGCGATCTTCCAGGCCGTCAAATTCGCCAACCAGATCATGGGATTTCCCCGTCATCTGTCGCAGCATGTCGGGGGCTTCGTGCTGACCGACGACGCGCTGAACACGCTGGTGCCGATCGGCCCGGCGGCGATGGACGACCGCTACTTCATCGAATGGGACAAGGACGACCTCGACACGCTGCGCCTGATGAAGGTCGACGTGCTGGCGCTCGGCATGCTGACCTGCATCCGCAAGGCCTTCGACCTGTTCGACCTCCATGAGAAACAGAAGGGCCGCTTCACCCTCGCCAATGTGCCGCGCGAACAGCCCGAAGTCTACGACATGCTGTGCAAGGCGGACGCCATCGGCGTGTTCCAGGTCGAGAGCCGGGCGCAGATGAACATGCTGCCGCGCCTGCGCCCGCGCAAATTCTACGACCTCGTCGTGGAGGTCGCGATCGTGCGGCCGGGGCCGATCCAGGGCGGCATGGTGCATCCCTATCTGAAGCGCCGCAAAGGCATCGAGGATGTGGAGTATCCCGCGCCGCATCCCGATCACGGCCCGCCCGACGAACTCTACCAGGTGTTGAAGGAGACGATGGGCGTGCCCCTGTTCCAGGAACAGGCGATGCGGCTCGCCATCGTCGCGGCGAAGTTCACGCCGGACGAATCCAACGGCCTGCGCCGCGCCATGGCGACGTTCCGCAATCTCGGCACCATCGACACGTTCAAGCACAAATTCATCGGCGGGATGACGCATCGCGGCTACACCCGGGACTTCGCCGAGCGCTGCTTCGCGCAGATCGAGGGTTTCGGCTCCTATGGCTTTCCCGAAAGCCACGCCGCGAGCTTCGCGCATCTCGTCTATGTGTCGTCCTGGATCAAGTGCCACCATCCGGCGGTGTTCGCCTGCGCCCTTTTGAACGCCCAGCCGATGGGCTTCTATGCGCCGGCCGAGATCGTGCGCGATGCGCGCGAGCATGGCGTCGAGGTCCTGCCGCCCGATGCCAATTTCAGCGACTGGGACAACACGCTGGAGCGCAATTCCTGCGGCGTGCTGGCGCTGCGCCTGGGCTATCGCCAGATCGACGGCTTCCGGGAGGCGTGGGCGCGCGGGATCGTGGAGGGCCGCGGCTATGGCTATCCCGGCTTCGCCGAATTCGTGCGGCGCAGCGAACTGCCCAAGAAGGCGCTGATGGTGCTGGCGGAAGCGGACGGGCTGGGCACCTTCGGGATGGACCGGCGTGAAGGCCTGTGGGCGGTGCGCCGCCTCGCCGATCATCACACCCTGCCGCTGTTCGCGGCGCAGCGCATGAAGGAATTGCCGGAGGAGGACATCGCCCCCCTGCCCGCCATGCCGCTCAGCGAGCATGTCCTGGCCGACTACCAGACGCTGCGCCTGTCGCTCAAAGGCTACCCGATGCAGTTCCTCCGCGCACAGTTCGACGCCGAAGGCGTGAAGAGCTGCGCTGCGGTCGCAGCGGCCGGGGACGGCAAGCCTGCGCGATGCGCCGGCGTGGTGCTGGTGCGGCAGATGCCGGGCGATGCCGGGGTGGTGTTCATCACCCTGAGCGACGAGACCGGGATCACCAATGTCGTCGTATGGCCGCGGGTCTTCGAGACCTTCCGGCGCGAGATCATGGGGGCGCGGCTGCTGCTGATCGAAGGCAAGGTGCAGAGCGCCGACAATGTCGTGCACCTGGTGGCGGAGCGGATCTTCGACCGCAGCGCGGAGCTGAACCGGCTGTCGGAAGATTCCCCGCCCCCCTTCCAGGGACGGCTGGAGGACCTCGCCTATCAGCACCCGGACTCGCGCACCCCGCGCCATCCGCGCAATGTCCGCGTGCTGCCAAAATCCCGGGATTTCCATTAGGCGGCCGGTGGCGCTATAGCGGTCCGGGGTCAGTGCCATCAAAGTCAAAGTTGCACATGTTGCGTGTCCGGGAGTTCGTGTGGCCTCTCAGTGCGGTCCTGGCCGCGTTGCTGCTGGCGGCGCCGCTATGGCTGGTCGCCATGCCCGGCATGCCCGACTATCCCGCCCATCTGGCGAGCTTCGCGCTGATCGCCGGACAGGCCTCGCGCCACTACACCGTCGCCTGGCAGGCCCTGCCGAATCTCGCCTCCGAGGCGATCGTTCCCTGGCTGTCGCGCGCGATGCCGCTGGAGATGGCGGCGCGCCTGTTCCTGACCGCCACCGTCGCGCTCTGGGTCCTGGGTCCGGCCTTGATCCAGCGCGCCCTGTTCGGGCGGATCGGGCCGGGCATCCTGCTGGCGTCCATCTTCACCTACAACGCGAACTTCATCTGGGGTTTCTTCAACTACAGTTTCGCGACCGGCCTCGCCTTCGTCGTCTTCGCGGCCTGGATCGCGAGCGAGGGGCGACGGGGCGCGCTCCATCTCGCCGGCTTCGCGGCCGCCTTCACGCTCGTCTATTTCAGCCATCTCTTCGCATTCGCCGTCCTGCTGCTCGCCATCGGCGGCTATGAACTGCCCGGGCTGTTCGCGGAGCGCTTCTCGCCCCGCGCCATCGGGCGCCGCGTCCTGGCGCCGGCGCTGGCCTGCCTCCCTGCCGCCTATGCCTTCCTGGTCCTCAAGCCCGCGGCGGCCGGCGGCCCCTTCGGCTTCAACCTTATCGATACGCTGCAAGACCGCTTCGAGGCCGCGATCCAGATCGGCTTCGACCGGCCGGCCTCGATCCTCACCGCCATCCTGATCGTCGTGTTCGTGGCGGGCGTCGCTTCGCGCCGCGCCGTCGTCCATCCGCGCATGCCCATCGTCCTGGCACTGTTCACCCTTGGCGCGCTGTTCGCGCCGGAATGGGCGCTCGGCGGCTGGGGCGTCCATATGCGCCTGCCCGCCGTCCTGGGAGCGCTCGCCTTTGCATCCGTCGAATGGAGATTGCCGCCGCGCGCACTCGCCATGAGCGCAGCCGGCGCGCTGGTGGTTCTGGCGGCCAGCGCTGCCATATTGGCCGGCGATTGGCGCGGTTACGATGCGCAGTATCGCGAATTCCGCGCCCATGCCGACGCGATCAGGCCGGGGAGCCGCCTGCTGACCGTGCTCGACGGCGACTCGCTCGGCTGGACCTCGGATCAGCCCTATTGGCACATGGCCGAATTCGCCGTCGTGGACCGCGACGCGTTCACGCCGCTGATGTTCACCACGGCCGGGCAGCACATCATCGCCATCCGGCCGCCCCTCGATCGCTTCGCCGCGGCGACCGCCCAGCAAGGCTCTCCGCCCGACATAGACGAGCTGGAGGACCTCGCCGCCGGCCGCATGGACGCCGACGAGGACTACCAGAACGTCTTTCCCTATCTGCGCGGGCTGCAATGCCATTTCGACCAGGCCGTCGTGATCCACGGCGGCGGGCCGCACGCCCGCGTGCCCGCCATGCTGCGTCTGCGGCACGAAGGGAGCTTCTACACGCTGTACGACATCGTTCCGGACACGCACTGTAGCGATCGATGATGCCTGCCCGCCTGCCGCTGATGGCTTTGACCGCCGCGCTCGCGTTCGGCTGCGCGCTGGGGCTGGCGCATGTCGCATGCGTCCTGGGTCTGCAGATCCCGTTCGATCCGAACGAGGGCTGGAACGCCTATTTCACCCAGGCCGCGATGGCCGCAGGCTCTCCCTATCCGCCGCCGCAGAGCCTGATGATCGACAACTACCCGCCGCTCTCCTTCTATCTGGTCGGAGCGGTCGCCAAACTCACCGGGGATGCCATCGTCGCGGGCCGCCTCGTGGCGCTGGCCGCGCTGTGCGTGGTGGGGCTCGGCATCGGGACGGTGGCGCGGCAGATGGGCTGCAGCCGGCTCGAGGCGGGTTTCGCGGCGCTCCTCTTCGCCGCGGGCATCATGGCGACGACCGACTATGCCGGGATGGACGACCCCCAAATGCTGGGCCACGCGATCGCCATCGGCGGCCTGGCGATCGCCCTGCGCGAGCCGCGCACGCCCCGCGCCATGGTCGGCGCGGCGCTGCTGTTCACCCTCGCTTTCTTCATCAAGCACAATCTGGTGGTGCTTCCGGCAGCGCTGGCCTGCTGGCTCGCCTTGGCGGACAGGCGCGCCGCGCGGACCTTCGCGGTCGCCGGCGCGATCTTTTTCCTGATGGGACTCGGCCTGTTCCGGCAAACTTACGGCTTCGGCCTGTTCAGCCGGATCGTGTCGGCGCGGAGCTATGCATTCGAAAACATCCGGGTGGGGCTGCAGCAATGGCTGCCGTGGAGCGCGATCCCGCTGGCGGGCGTCGTCGCGCTGGCCCTTTCAGCCAAGCATGATCGCTACGCGGTCTTCTGTGTGATCTACGCCGCGCTGGCGACGGCGACCGGGCTTTATTTCCTGGGCGGCGCGGGCGTCGACGCCAACGCCCTGTTCGATGCCGACATCGCGCTTGCGCTCGGCGCCGGCGTTCTCGTCAATCGTCTGCCCGCCTCCGCCTGGACCGGCCTCGCGGCGATCGCCTATGCCGTGCCGCCGGCGGTCGCGCTGTGGATGCTCGATCCCGGCTGGCGCGAGACGGCGTTCTGGCTGCATCCGATGGCGCAAGAGCGGGCCGCGGCAGCCGGCGAGATCGCCCTGCTGCGCGCGGCCAAGGGACCCGCGCTGTGCGAGATGCTCTCGCTCTGCTACTGGGCGGACAAGCCGGCGGAGGTCGACGTGTTCAATGTCCAGCAGGCTTACCTGACGGGGGCGCGCAGCGACACGCCGCTGGCGGCCGCGCTTGCGGCGCGGCGCTATACCGTCGTGCAGCTCGAAGCGCTGTCGCCGTTTCCCCTGCCCGCCGACGTGCGCGATGCCCTGTTCGCGCAGTACCGCATCGCGCGCCGCGACGACGAGCGGGTCTTCTTCGTGCCGCTCTAGCTGCGGGCCTTGACCGTTCCGGTGCGCTCGAGCTTGCCCCATCCGACCACCGCGCCGCGCAGCGCCGCCGAGATCGAGCGCACGACGACATAGTACATCAGCTGGCGATAGCCGAAGCGCTGCAAGGGCAGCCACCACAGCAGGCGCCAATCCTCGCCACGCTCCATGAGGAAGCCGAACGACGCGGCCAGCAGATCGACCACGACGAAGACGACGTAATAGATGCCCACGGTCACCAGATCGGCATTGCTGAACTCCGAGCCGTGCTGGGAATAGGCGATCCACTGGCTGACCAGCTGCCAGATCAACAGCAGGTCCGCGAGCGGCGCCAGCGCGGTGAGCGCGATCTGGAACAGCCAGACCTGCGGCAGCGCGAACAGGCCGAGCGCGCCATAGCGCGGATTGAAGGTCAGGCCGCGATACTTCCACAAGCATTGCAGCGTGCCGAACGCCCAGCGGAAGCGCTGGCGCGCGAGACCGCCGAAGGTCGCCGGCGCCTCGGTCCAGGCCACCGCCGAACTGTCGAAGCGCACGCGGAAGCCCTTCACCTGCAGGCCGATGGTGAGATCCTGGTCTTCCGCCAGCGTGTCCGAATGGAAGCCGCCCATGCCCAGCAGCACCGATTTGCGCCAGGCGCCGACGGCGCCGGGGATCACCGTGAGCGTGCCGAGCGCGGCGAGCGCCCGACGTTCGAGGTTCTGCGCCACGATATATTCGAGCGCCTGCCAGCGCGTGATCATGTTGGTGCGGTTGCCGACCTTGGCGTTGCCGGCGACGGCGCCGATCTCCGGATCGGAGAACCAGCGCACCAGCCGCGGGATCGTGTCGTGCTGGAACTGCGTGTCGGCATCCAGCGCGACGAGGATATCGCCCCTCGCCTGCCCGAGGCCGACATTCAACGCCGCCGCCTTGCCGCCATTGGGCACGCGGAGCAGCGTGACGCGGTCATTGCCGCCGAACGCCGCCTGCAGCACGTCCGACGTGCCGTCCTGCGACCCATCGTCGACCACGATGACCTCGAGATCCTTGTGATCGCTGGCGAGGATGCGCTCGACGGTCTTCGCGATCACCTTCTCTTCGTTGTAGGCCGGTACGAGCACGCTGACATGCAGCGTCTCCGCCGGCGGGGTCTTGGCCTCGGCGACCTCGCGCCGCCGATTCCACCAGCTGAGGCCGGCAAGGAAAAACAACCGGGATATGCCCAGCCAGATCGCGGCGATGAACGCATAATAGAGGAGGCGCCCGATCCAGCTCATTCCCAGGAACACGAAGCGGTCGGTCAGCAGCGCGACGGTCGGCGCCAGAGGCGGCATCGCCTGATCGCGGGTCAGGCCGATCAGCTGCGATGCCGGCACGAACTGATAGCCGCGGGCCCGCAGCTTGTCGATCAGGACGGGCAGCGCGGCCACGGTCTGCGACCGGTCGCCGCCCGCGTCGTGCAGCAGGATCGTATTGCCTTTCGCGTCCGGCGCCGCGTGATCGAGCTGATAGAGCGAGCGCTCCACGATCTTGTCGGCGCCGGGCAGCGACCAGTCCACCGGGTCGACATGCTCGCCGACGGTGATGTAGCCGAGGCTCTGCGCGATCTGCATCGGGATGATCTCGCTGGTGTCGTCCGGCTCCGCGTCGCCCAGATAGGGGGGGCGAAACAGCAGCAGCGAGTGGCCCGTCAGCGCCTGGAAGAGGCGCTGCGTCGCGTTCAGCTCGAGCGTCACGGCCTGGTACGGCGTATCGGCCAGGTTGGGGTGCGTGTAGGTGTGGTTGCCGAGCTCGTGCCCCTCGTCGAAGATGCGCTGGACGAGGTCGGGATTGGCTTCGGCGTTGGCGCCGATGATGAAGAACGTGGCGCGGACGTGCTTGGCCTTGAGGATGTCGAGGATCTGCGGCGTCCATTCCGGGTCCGGGCCGTCGTCGAAGGTCAGCGCGATCTTTCCCGGCACATAGCCGAACTGGCGGATGACGTAGTTGGTCGGCAGGCTCGTATAGACCTCGTCGTCGATGTCGCCGGTCTGCGGATCGATCTCGAGCTTGCGCGCGCCGGGAGACGGCTCGGCGCCGACGCGGATGAACTCGCCCTGGCCTTCGGTGTCGATGTCGCCGTCGAGCGTGATCGTGCGCAAGCCGTCCGGCACGGCGGCGCCATAGGGGCGGCCCATGACCGACCACAGGGACGGATCTTCGCTGCCCAGGCGCCACAACGCGTAGCCGGCGGGGCGATAGATGTCCGAGGCATGGATCTGGTTGAACGCCGTCACGCCGTCCAGCATCCACACGTCGTGCCGCACGTGATCGTCCTCGATATAGGAGAAATGCGGATTGTTGGTGGCGTCGTCGAAATCGATCGTCGCCTCGGAATCGTGCGCCGCGACGACGGCGTCGACATAGGACAGGTCCTCGGCGCCGCCGCCGTTCCAGTCATAGGCATAGGAGCCGATCGCGACGATCGTCCGGCTGGGCGCCAGGGTGCGCATGCGCGCGTCCAGCGTGTTCTCGAACCAGTCCTGCGCCGCGATGCTGCCGGATCCGCCGGTGTCGTCATGCTGGTCGTAGGCCATCAGCAAGGTGTAATCGATCAGACCGGCATAGGCCGCATAAGGCCAGTCGGCGTCGTCGAACGGCGCCGCCATCACCACGATCCAGCCATGCGGCGCGAAGGCGGCCGACAGCTTCTTGAGGAAGGCTTCGACGGAGGCATGCTGTCCGGCGGGGATTTCCTCGAAATCGATCGTCACGCCCTGCAGCTTGTTGCCGCCGACGAAACCCATGATGGAATTGAGCAAGGCATTGCTGCGCGCGTCGTCTCCCAGGAGCGCCACCAGGCCGGGACCATTCCATTTGCCTTTCTCGGCGTTCTGGATGACCGGCAGGATGGCGAGGTTCGACTTCTTGCTCCGCAGCTCGGCGAGGAGCCGCGGATCGAGCGTGCTCTTCAATGCCAGGTCCGGCCCTTGCAGCGCCAGCCAGGTGGGCATCACCCAGTCCAGCCTGGGCAGCGCGCTCATCAGCGCGGGATAGGCGGTGCCGGGCTGCCAGCTTGGATAGAAGGCGATCGAAAGCGGGCGATCGCCTTGCGGCCGCAGGATCGAGGCGAGCGGACGGATGGTCAGGCCGCGCTCGTTGCGGATGCGGCGCTGGCGGGCGATGTCCTCGCGCCGGACCTCGGCCTCCGCGCCGAGCCGGGCGGCGGCGCGTACCAGACCGGGCGCCTTGGCCTTTTTTTCCAGATCCCGGGTGTTGATCGCGGTCAGCTTGCCGGGCAGGCGGACGGTCGTCGTGACGTTCACCAGGCTGAACAGCGTAAAGGCGAACACGGCCCCCAGGGGCAGGCTGATCAGCGCCACGATCCAACCGATCAGCGAGGCGCGCGCCGCGCGCCGGCCGGTGGCGTCGAAGAAAATCGGCTTGTTCGCCATCGCCTAGGGATTCCCGCGCGCCGAAGGGACGGCGCGGGCCGTTTGCGTCCTGCTTGTCATTCTTCTTGCTCCAGGCGGCGCCGCGTCCGACGCAGGCCGCGCATGGGCCAATTTAGCGGAAATTCCGCCGCCGTGCCAAAAGATCGGCATGCTGCAAGGACGTATCGCCCAAGCCCCTTGGACCGGTGCCGCCATCGCCGCTGCCGGGTTCATCCTGGCGGGGTCCGTGGCGGCCATCGCCGTCAACTGGCCAGGCCATCTCTCCTACGACTCGATCTTGCAGCTGCTGCAGGGCCGCACCGGTCTTTACAATACCTGGCATCCGCCGGTCATGGCGTGGCTGTTGGGGCTGTTCGACGCCGTGGTCCCGGGCGCGGGCCTGTTCGTGGTCTTCGACGTCGCGCTGGGCTTCGGCGCCTTCTTCGGGGTCCTGCTGCTGGCGCCGGACCGCGCCAGATGGAGGCTGCCGGCCCTGGCCGCGATCTTCGTGCTGTCGCCGCAACTGCTCCTGTACCAGGGGCTGGTCTGGAAGGACGTCCTGTTCGCCGATGCCGGCGTCGCCGGGTTCGTCTGCCTGGCCCATGCCTTCCTGCACTGGGACCGTCGCCGACGGTCCGGCATATGGCTTGCGGCCAGCGTCCTGCTTCTGTCGCTCGCCGCGACGACGCGCCAGAACGGGATGATCCTGCTGCCCTTCGCCGCCACGGCCGTCGGCTGGACCGCCGCGGCCGGACATGGGACGTGGCGCCGGGCCGCCCTGCTGGGCGGCGGCTTCCTGGTCGCGACACTGGGCCTAGCGCTGGCTGCGAACGCGCTCCTCGATCTGCGCAGCAACGGCGACTCCGGTCCCGCAGAGCAGCTTCACCTGCTGCAGATCTACGATCTTTCCGGGGCGGTGGCGCGCGATCCCGCCATCCGGCTCGACATCCTCGCCGACGACGATCCCGAGCTGGAGCGCGCGATCCGCGGCGATGGCGCGCGACTTTATACACCGATGCGCAACGATCCCATCGCCTCGTCGCCAACCATGCAAGCTGCGCTGAGGGATGCCGATACCGATGCGCTGGGCGCGGAGTGGCGATCGCTCGTCGTCCGTCATCCGTGGACCTATCTCGAGGTGCGCGCGGCGGACTTCTATTGGATCTTGCTCACACCGGACGTCGCGGCCAGCCGCCCGGTCTTCGTCGGCGTCGAGGGTCCGGCGCCGGAATTGCACCGGCTCGGAATCGCGCCGCGCCGCGACGCGCGGGACGTCGCGCTCGACCGTTACGGCAAGGCCTTTTTCGGGACGCCCGTCTTCAGCCACGCGTTCTTCGTCTTGGCGGCGGGAGCGAGCCTCTGGGTGCTGCTGCGCCGGCGAAGGACGGCCGACGTCGCGCTGGCCGCCATGCTGGCCAGCGCGTTCGCGTTCGCGGCGAGCTTCTTCGCGATCTCCATTTCCTGCGACTACCGGTACCTTTACGTGCTCGATCTTTCGGCCATGGTGGCGCTGTTCTATCTTGCGTTGGATTGGAGACGCGCATGAGCCCCGAGCTCGGCCTGATCGAAGGCTATTACGGCACGCCTTGGAGCTGGCCGGCCCGCGCGCGCGTCGTCGCCACGCTGAAGCCGCACGGCTATGCCCATTACATCTATGCGCCGAAAGCCGATGCGTTCCTGCGCAAGCGCTGGCGCGAGCCCCATCCGGCGGCGGACGCCTCGGCGCTGCGGACCCTGTCGGCGCAATGCCGCGGCATGGGCGTGCGCTTCGGCATCGGACTGAGCCCGTTCGAGCTCTATCGCGACTTCAACGCCGAGGCGAAAGCCGACCTCGCGCGCAAGCTCGCGGAATTCGATGCCTGGGGCATCGACGACCTGGCCGTCCTGTTCGACGACATGCGCGGCGATCTGCCCGATCTCGCGAAGACGCAGGCCGACATCCTCCATTGGGTCCGGGCGCGCAGCAGGGCGTCGCGCCTGATCGTCTGCCCGAGCTACTACACCGACGATCCGGTGCTCGACCGCTTCTTCGGCAAGCGGCCGGACGATTATCTCGAAGACCTGGGCCGTCTGCTCGATCCCGCCATCGCCGTGTTCTGGACGGGCGAGGAGGTCTGCAGCCGGGAATATTCGCCGGGGCATCTCGCGCGGGTGACGCAGCAACTGGGCCGCAAGCCGTTCCTGTGGGACAACTACCCCGTCAACGACGGCCAGCGCATGTCGCAATACCTGCATGTGCGCGCCTTCACCGGACGCCCGGCGAGCCTGGCGCCGCATCTGGCCGCGCACAGCATCAATCCGGCGCTGCAGCCGATGCTGTCCTGCATTCCCGCCGTCACGCTGGCCGAGAGCTATCGCCTCGGCGAGGCTTACGAATATGGCCGCGCGCTCGAGAATGCCGCGCGCGCGCTGGTGGGCACCGAGCTGGCAACCGCGATCCGCAACGACCTGCTGTTCTTCCACGACGTGGGACTGGAGCGGCTGGCGGAGAAAACGAAAGAACGGTTGCGGGCACGCTATGGTGCGATCGAACACGATGCGGCGCGCGAGATCGTCGCCTGGCTGGACGGCGCCTATCGCTTCCAGGACGAGATCGCCTAAAGGCTTTTCAGCCAGGGGATCAGGCGGGCGTTCACCTCGGCAGGGCGTTCCTGCTGGGTCCAGTGGCCGCAGCCTTCGAGCACGTCGGCGACCCGCAGGTCCAGGACATGCTGGCGCATCGTCGCGATGGGATCGCCGCGACCGAACATGTTGAAGGCGAGATCGCGGCTGCCGCTGACGAACAGCGCCGGCTGCGCGATCTTCCGATCCGCAAAGCGCGACAGATAGGCGAAATCGCGCTCATGGTTGCGATAGCGGCTGATCGGACCGAAGAAGCCGGAAGCTTCGAACTCGCCGACATAGTAGTCCAGCTCGGCCGGCGTCAGCCATGCCGGGAAGACCCCCGGATCCTTGAGCCCGTCGAGCAATGTCATGTCTGCCGTCTTGTTGTCGGGCCAGGCGCCGTCCGGCGCATCGCCCGAAAGCGTGTAATAAAACTTGCGCAGGAAGTCGCGCGGGTCGGCCTCCGCCTCCGCCTCGGGCAGCTCGGCCTTCTGGAACCAGGCCTGGTAGAAGAACTTGCCGCGCTTGGTGAAGATCGCGTCGAAGATCTCGCTGAACGGACGCGTCGGCGGTCCCAGATAGGGCACCGACAGCGCGCCCACCGCGCGCACGCGGTCGGGCCGGATCAGCGCGGTATTCCAGACGATCGGCGCACCCCAGTCATGGCCCAGCACGACGGCCGGGGTGGTCGGGCTGAGCGTCCCGATGACGCCCGCCACATCGGCAACCATGTGCTCCATGTCGTAGTCGGCGACCGCCTCGGGACGGCCGGAGCCGCCATAGCCGCGCACATCGATGGCGCAGGCCGTGAAGCCCGCCGCCACGATGGGCGCGATCTGATGCCGCCAGGAGAACCACGATTCCGGGAAGCCGTGGACCATGACGACCAGCGGACCCTCGCCTTCGATCGCGGCGCGCAGGCGGATATCCGGCAGGTCTATGACGGCGAAGTTCGACATGGCAGGAACCCTAGCGCGGATGAAAGGCTTTGTCCCGCAGCGCGAATCCGTTATCGAAGGTTCACAGATCGGGTGGTGATCCATGGCTTACGATTGCGCGAAGTGCCCCGGCTATTGCTGTTCCTATCCGCTCATCCCGCTCAATTCGCGCGACGTGAAGCGGCTGGCCAGGCATTTCAATCTCACCTTCGAAGCCGCCGCCGCCAAATTCACCAAGCCCGATCCGGAAGCGAAATTCGCCATGCGGCGCAAGAAGGACGAGCATTACGGCAAGATTTGCCAGTTCTTCGACACCGACAAGCGGCGCTGCACCATCTATATGGCGCGGCCGGAGATCTGCCGCGCCTATCCGGGCGACAACCATTGCGGCTACTACAAATTCCTGCAGCACGAGCGCACCGCGCAGGAAGACGACACCCACGTCGCCTCGACCTGGAACGCCTGACGCCCCTTGCGCCCCGGCGCGCGGCTTGGTCTCATGCCGCAGCCGCAGGGGTGCCGCATGCAGGACGTTCTCAAGCGCCGCGCCGACGAAGCCCGCGCCAGAGCCTATGCCACGCCGCTCGACCGCTTCCATGTCGGCGACCCCGAGCTCTTCCGGACCGACACGTTGTGGCCGTGGTTCGAGCGCCTGCGCCAGGAAGATCCGGTCCACCACACCGCCGAGAGCGAGTTCGGGCCTTATTGGTCGGTGACCAGGCACCGCGACATCATCGCGGTCGACAGCAATCACCGCGTCTTCTCGTCGGATTCCGAGATCGGCGGCATCACGATCCATGAGGGCCGCCAGCCGCGCGAACAGTCGAGCTTCATCGCCCTCGATCCGCCCGACCACGACCGGCAGCGCAAGGTCATCGCGCCGATGTTCGCGCCGCCCAGCCTGGTGATCCTCGAGCCCCTGATCCGCGAGCGCGCCGCGAAGATCTTGGACGAACTGCCGCGCGGCGAGACCTTCGATTTCGTCGACAAGGTCGCCGTCGAACTGACCAGCCAGATGCTGGCGACGCTGTTCGACTTCCCCTTCGCGGAGCGGCGCCTCCTGCCCCGCGCCTCGGACCTGATCCTGTCGCCGATCGGACCCGACGGCATCGTCCAGACCGAGGAGCAGCGCCAGCTCGAACTGTTCAACACCTTGGGCAAATTCGTCGCGCTGTGGAACGAGCGGTTGGCGCTGCCGCCCGCCCACAACCTGATCTCGATGCTGTGCCACGACGCGGCGACGCGGAAGGACGCGCCGGAGAATTATCTCGGCAACATCATCCTGCTGATCGTCGCCGGCAGCGACACGACGCGCCATTCGATCACCGGCGGCCTGCTGGCGCTGAACGAGAATCCGGCCGAATACGACAAGCTGCGGGCCGATCCGGCGCTGATCGAGACCATGGTGCCCGAGATCATCCGCTGGCAGAGCCCGGTGGCGCATATGCGGCGCACCGCGCTGGAAGACATAGAACTGGGCGGCAAGCGGATCCGGCGCGGCGACAAGGTCGTCATGTGGTATGTCTCGGGCAACCGCGACGAGGATGCCATCGAGCGGCCGGACGACTTCCTGATCGACCGCGAGCGGCCGCGCCAGCACGTCTCCTTCGGCTTCGGCATCCATCGCTGCGTCGGGATGCGGCTGGCGGAGATGCAGTTGCGCATCATGTGGGAAGAGATCTTGAGACGTTTTCCGCGAATCGACGTCGTCGGCGAGCCGAAGCGGATGAACTCGAATTTCGTCAAAGGCTATGAGGCGATGCCGGTGCGCATCGCCAGCTGATATTTTCAACGGATCGAAAAGGGGGCAGTCATGTTGTTCGGTACCGCATTCGGATCTTTCGCCTTTTATCACACGCTGATCACGCTGGTCGCGATCGTCTCCGGTCTCGTCATGCTGGCGGGCCTGCTGGGGAACAGGCGGCAGGACGGCGTCCATCATGTCTTCCTGCTGTTCAGCGTCCTGACGGCCGTGACCGGCTTCCTGCTGCCGTACAAGGGCATCACGCCGGCGGTCGCCGTCGGGATCGTGCTGAGCGTCTTGCTGATCCCCGCGCTGGCGGGGCGATATCTGTTCGCGATGCGCGGGGCGTGGCGGCCGGTCTACATCGTGACCGCGGTGGCGGCGCTGTATCTCAACTGCTTCGTGCTGGTGGTGCAGTCCTTCGTGAAATTCCCCGCGTTGCACGCGTTGGCGCCGGGCAACCCGCCGGGCGGGCCGGTCTTCGGCGCGACGCAAGGCATCGTGCTGATCGCCTTCGTCGTCGCGGGCTATCTGGCGGTGCGCCGCTTCCGTCCCCGGGGCTGAGCGATGGGCGACGCCTTCCTCGTTCCCGGCCTGCGCACGCCTTTCGTCAAGGCGAGCGGCGCCTTCGCGGGGTTCAACGCGCTGGCGCTGTCCGTGCCGGTCGCGCAAGCCATGAACGCGCGGGCCAAGCCAGACGTCGTGATCTGGGGCCAGGTCATCCCGGACGCGACGGTCTCGAACATCGCGCGCGAACTGATCTTCGAGGCCAAGATGTCGCCCGACATCCCGGCCTTCTCGACCGTGATGGCCTGCTCGACGAGCTTCATCGGCACCATCCAGGCGGCGGGGATGGTGGGGCATGGCGGCCTGCACCTCGCCCTGGTCGGCGGCGTCGAGACCATGAGCCATGTCCCGCTGGCGCTGAAACCGCAATTCGCCGACGGCGTGTTCGGCCAGTTCGCGAAGAACCCGGCCGGCGCGCTCGAAACCTTGCAGAAGGTGACGCCGGCCGATTTCGACCTGCCGATCCATGGCTGGGCGAACCGGCAGAGCGGCCGTTCGATGGGCGAACACACCGAGGACACCGCCAAGCATTTCCACATCCCGCGCGAGGACCAGGACCGCCGCGCCCTGCTCAGCCATCAAGGCGCGATCAAGGGACAGGACGAGGGCTTCTTCAAAGATCTGGTGCTGCCCTTCGGCGGCGTCGAGCATGACGCGATCCCCAGGCGCGATACCTCGCTCGAGAAGCTCTCGGCCCTGAAGCCGGCCTTCGACCGCGAGCACGGCACGCTGACGGCCGGCAATTCCTCACCCAACACGGACGGTGCCGCTGCGATCTTCGTCGCCGACGCCGAAGGGCTGAAGCGGCTGGGCCATCCGGCGGCCGTGCGCTTCGCCGATTGGGAGGTCACGGCGATGGATTATCACGAGGAAGGCATCCTGATGGCGCCGGCGCGGGCCATCCCGCGGCTGCTGGCGCGCAACCGGCTTAAATTTTCGGACATCGCGCTGTGGGACATCCACGAGGCCTTCGCCGCGCAGGTTCTCGCCAACGTCAAGGCGGCATCGGATCCGGTCTATCGCCGCGAGAAGGCGGGCGTGGATTTCGACCTCGGCGAATTTCCCTGGGAGCGGGTCAATCCGCATGGCGGCTCGCTCGCCATCGGCCATCCCTTCGCCGCGACCGGCGCGCGCATCCTGAGCCAGGCGGCGAAAGAACTCGGCGCGATGCCGGTCGGGTCGCGCGCCGTGGTCTCGGTCTGCGCCGATGGCGGGCACGGCACCGTGGCGCTGCTGGAGCGCGTATAGCGTGCGCAGGCGCTCATAGGCCTCCTGCGCGGCGGCAGCGTTGGCCTGGGCCATCGGCCAGAGCGTGGGATCGTCTTTCAGCAAGGCGTGGAGCTTGAGGTGTCGGTGGTTGTGCGGGCGCGCGCGGACTCCATTTGGGTGACGTGGCGGAGCGCCGGCGCGGGTTCAAGGGGGCGGTTTTGGGGTGGCAAAACTTATCCTCGCACCGGCGGCGCGAAGGGCGCGGATCGGGCGGCGGCGCGCCTGCGGCGACGAGGACAAGTCGATGAAAATAAATTTGCGGGCGCCTGGATCGGCGCGTTGTGTGCGATGGATGCGCGTTCCTATCGGTTTGGGTGATCGATAAAGACAAGCGGGCCCTTGATATGGTTGAATCGGCGCACATCCGAACGTTTCGACGCTGGGATTTCTGGCGATTTGATCGCGGCGGCTCAAAACACATCGTCATGCCCGCTTGTACGCTGCCGCTACAAGCTGTGCCGGGCACCCATGAACTCCCTGCCAGATGGGTGTTCATGGGTCGCCCGGACGAGCCCGGCGATGACGGTATTTTTGCGGTGGGGTCGACATCGAAGCCGTACTACGCCGCGCGGCGCCAGGCGGTCAGGAAGTGGTCACAGGCGGCTTCGGCGGTTTTCCAGGCGCGTTCGGCTTCGGCGGCTTCGCGCGACAGGGCGAGGTCGGATTCGGGGCCGTGGAGGCGCTGGCGGGTCAGCCTCTCCTGCGCAGCCATGTGGACTTCAAAGGCCTGCTGTTCGGCGGCGCAGAGTGCCGGCCATTCGGTGTCCCAATCCTTCATCCGTGCCCTCCCTCAAAGAGATTCGGAACATAGCAAGAACAGAACGAAATGGCAACGGAAATCGAAGGGAGAGCGGAGAGGGCGCGCTTGTGGCCGCCCCCTCCCGCCTTCGGCGGTCCCCCCACGCTTCGCGCGGTGGAGGAGCTTTTAGCCGTGCAGCTTCTTCGCGACCTCGGCGATCTTGCGGCCCTGATAGCGGGCGCCGGTGAGCTCGTTCTCGCTCGGCTGGCGCGCCCCGGTGCCGCCGGCGATCGTGGTGGCGCCGTACGGCGAGCCGCCGGTGATCTCGTCCAGCGTCATCTGGCCGGCATGGCCGTAGTCGAGGCCGACCACCACCATGCCGAAATGCAGCAGGTTGGTGATGATGCTGAACAGCGTCGTCTCCTGTCCGCCATGCTGGCTCGCCGTGGAGGTGAAGGCGCCGCCGACCTTGCCGTGCAGGGCGCCCCTGGCCCAAAGCCCGCCGGCCTGGTCCAGGAAGTTGGCCATCTGCGACGACATCCGGCCGAAGCGCGTGCCGGTGCCGACGACGATCGCGTCGTAGTTCGCGAGGTCTTCGACCTTCGCCACCGGCGCTTTCTGGTCGAGCTTGAAATGCGACGCCTTCGCGATCTCCTCGGGCACGAGCTCGGGCACGCGCTTGATGTCGACCGTGGCGCCCGCCTCGCGCGCCCCCTGGGCGACGGCTTCGGCCATCGTTTCGATATGGCCATAGGCGGAATAATAGAGAACGAGAACCTTGGGCATGATCCACTCCTTTGGGATTGGCGGCGCAGCGCTTACGCCGCGTCGACCAGAACGATTTCCGAATCTTCGAGGGCTTTGACGGTGAGGATCTCGACATCCTTGATCGCGGCGCCGTCGCGGGCGTTGAGCCTGGTGCCGTTGACCTCCACCGCGCCGAGCGCCGGCACCAGATAGCCGTGCCGGGCAGCGCCGAGCGGGTATTCGACGGTGTCGCCGGCCTTCAGCGTCGCACCCACCACGCGGGCGTCGGCGCGGATCGGCAGCGCGTCATTGTCGTTCTCGAAGCCGCTGGCGAGCGTCACGAACTTCCCCGAGCGGTCGTCCTTGGGAAAGGGCTTGGCGCCCCAGCCCGGCTGGCCGCCGGAGCTGCGCGGCTCGATCCAGATCTGGAACAGCGTCGTCGTGCCGGGCTCGAGATTGTATTCGGCGTGGCGGATGCCGGCGCCGGCACTCATCACCTGCACGTCGCCCGCCTCGGTGCGGCCCTTGTTGCCCAGGCTGTCCTGATGCGTCACCGCACCTTTGCGGACATAGGTGACGATCTCCATGTTGGAATGGGGATGCGGCGGGAAACCGGTGTTGGGTGCGATCTCGTCGTCGTTCCAGACGCGGATCGCGCCCCAGCCCATGTTCTTGGGATCGTAGTACTCGCCGAACGAGAAATGATGCTTGGCTTTCAACCAACCATGGTCGGCGCCGCCCAGCCGGGCGAAAGGTCTGACTTCAATCATGAGATGTCCTCCTGCGGCAGGTGCCGCCTTGCTTGGGAGGTAGATATCCCGTCGGCATTGGATTAAAAATAGAAACTCTTGAAACCGATCGTTTCCGGAATCGTCATGGCCAAACTACCCGACTTCGAGGGCCTCGCAGTGTTCGCCAAGGTGGTGGAGGCGCGCTCCTTCGCGGGCGCGGCCAAGGAATTGAGCCTTTCCAAGGCCACGGTCTCCAAGGCGGTGAGCCGGCTGGAGGCCAGGCTGGGAACACGGCTCTTCAACCGCACCTCGCGGCGGCTGGCCCTGACCGACGCCGGCAAGCGCCTGGCGGACCGCGCCGCCAACATCCTGCGCGAGGCGGAAGCGGCCGAGAGCGACACCCAATCCCAGTCCGTGACGCCGCGCGGCCTGGTGCGGCTGGCGGCGCCGATGTCGTTCGGGCTGCTGGCGATCGCACCGCTGATGCCGGACTTCCTGAAGGCCTATCCCGACGTGCAGGTCGACCTGCACCTGAGCGACCAGATGGTCGACGTGATCGGCGAGGGGTTCGACGCCGTCCTGCGCATCGCCACGCTGCCGGATTCGTCGCTGATCGCGCGGCGGCTGTGCAGCGTGGAACGCTACCTCGTCGCGGCGCCGTCCTACCTGAAGGAGCGGGGCCGGCCGAAGCATCCGCTCGCGCTGACCGAGCATGCCTGCCTCGGCTACGCCTATCTGCTGACGCCCGATACCTGGCGCTTCACGCACAAGACCGGCGAGACGGCGACGGTGCATCCGTCGGGGGGGCCGCTCCGGGTCAACAATGGCGACGCCATGCTGCCGGGCCTGATCGCAGGGCTGGGACTGGGCGTGCTGCCGGATTTCATCCTGCGCGAGGCGCTGGCCGAAGGGCGCCTGGAGCGGGTCTTGCCCGACTGGTCGCTGGGACAGAGCGCGCTGCACTGGGTGACGCCGCCGGGCGGACCGCGGCCGGCACGGGTCGAGGTGCTGGGCGAGTTCCTGGCGCAGAAACTCGCCGCGTCACACCGAGCCCGAAAGGGAAACCGGGACGAGCGCAAATAGCAGCGCGATGACCGGCAGGGCATAGCCGTATTGCCGATGGTGGAGCAGCGTGGTCGCCGAAAGGAACATCACAAAGGCCGCGATCGCGACACCGATCAAGCGCGTGGGCGCAAAGGCGAGCAGGGCCGAGGCCAAGGCGAGCAGCGTGCCGGTCACTTCGCGATAGCCGCTGGGATAGCGCCAGCGCGTATAGGCCTCGCGCACGATGCGCAGGCCGAACAGATGCACCGCGGCACCTGCCGCGAACACCGCCGACAGCACCCAGGCGCCGTGCGAAAAAATCGTCTCCACATCCACTGTTCTCTCCGACCGTCTGGCACAGATCGTGCGCGACGGACGCATCTTCAAGAGCGAACCGGGCCGCACTGTGTTGCGGATACAGCGGGCCGGACCTGCTTTTGGGCATTGTCGGGAAGGATTGTGGCGTACGCCCCGTTTTCGCCACGAAACCCGAAAAAGCGTTGGGCCGGAGATGCGGGGAGGGGGAAACCGCGATGCTCCGGCCCAACATTTGGACGACTTACCGCTAGGCTGCCGTCCTTATCACGCAAGAGAGATAATCGGCTGCGTGCGCCGCAGAAGGGGCGCGGTGGAAACGCTGGGTTTCGAAAAGTGATCCCTCCGCGCCCGACGGGCTGGCGCACAACGCCGCTTTCCGTAGATTAGGGCGCGATTTCCAGGACGCGCGTAACATATGGCCGGTGAAGGCGATCCAACGACATTGCTGCATCGGGTCGATCCCAAACGCGATCACGTGCGCGGCGGCAATACCCGCAATGTCGTCGAGGTTGTCGTCTATGGCGACTATCTCTGCCCCTATTGCCGGCGGCTGCGCCTGATCATCGCGCGGCTGCGCAAGGCGCTCGGCGACCGGCTGGAATATGTGTTCCGCCATTTCCCCAATGAGGGCGCCCATCCCGGCGCCGAGTTCGTTCATCGCGTCGCGGAGGCGGCCGCCCGCCAGGACCGCTTCTGGGAGATGCACGACGCGCTCTACGACGCCGATCCGCTGACGCCGCAGCTGGCGCGCGCCCTGGCCGAGCAGATCGGCCTCGACATGGCGCAGTTCGAGCGCGATCTCGACGACGCGACTCTCCAGGCCCGCGTCGCCGAAGACCTCGAGGAAGGCCGCCGCAACGGCGTGACCGGCACGCCGTCCTTCTTCATCGACGGGCTGCGCTATGACGGCGCCTGGGACTTCCACTCCATGCTGGAGGAGTTGCAGCGCCCGATCGCATCGCGGCTGGAGCGTTCGGCGCGCGTCTTCGCCGCCCTGCCGGCGTCGGGCGGCCTCATGCTGCTGCTGGCCGCGGCGGCGGCGCTGCTTTTCGCCAACAGTCCATTGGCGCCGCTCTACCACCAGGTCATCGCCACGCCCTTCGGGATCGGCGTGAGCGGCAGCCTTCTGTCGATGACGGTCGGCGATTGGTTCTCCGAAGGCCTGCTCGCGATCTTCTTCCTTCTCGTCGGGCTGGAGATCCGCCGCGAGGTGACGTCCGGCTCGCTGACCGAACTGCGCGCCGCCGCCCTGCCCGTGCTTTGCGCGGTCGGCGGCGTCCTGGCACCGACCGCGATCTACCTTGCGCTCAACCGCGGCGCGACGGCGATCGGCTGGGCCGTGCCGACGGCGACCGACATCGCCTTCTCGCTCGGCGTGCTCGCCCTGCTGGGTCCGCGCGTGCCGGCCGGACTTCGCGTCTTCGTCGCGGCGCTCGCCGTGGTCGACGACATCCTGTCGGTGCTGACGCTCGCGATCTTCTATCCCAGGGCGTTCGAGCTCGGCTGGCTGGCCGCCGCCGTCATCGGCATCGCGGCGCTGTTCGCGCTCAACCGTTTCCGCGTCTATGCGACCTGGCCCTATCTGGTCGCCGCCATCTTTCTCTGGGTGGCGCTGCATGGAAGCGGCGTGCATGGCGCGCTGGCCGGCATTTTCCTCGCCGCCTTCCTGCCGACCCGTCCGGCACCGGCCGCCGCGCCGTTGCTGGCACAAGCCGCGACCGCATTGGCGGCGCTCGAGCACGCCCAGATTGCAGCGGGCGGCAGGCGCGACCTGCAGCAGGAGCCGATCTGGGACTGGGCCAGCCGGAATCTTTCCGCCGCCAGCGACCGCCTGCTCGCGCCCGCCGAGCGCATCGAGCGCGCCGTCGCGCCATGGAGCGCTTACGTGATCTTGCCGCTGTTCGCGTTCTCCGCCACGGGCGTCAGCCTCGCCGTCGACCTGTCGGCGCCGGATGCGGGGCGGGTGCTCCTGGGCGTGGTGCTGGGCCTCGTCCTGGGCAAGCCGATCGGCATCTGCCTCGCCGCGCTGGCCGCGGTAAAGGCGGGGATCGCGCGCCTGCCGGGCGACATCACGCTGGTCGGCTTCATCGGCGCGGCCTGCTTGTGCGGCATCGGCGATACCGTCGCGCTGCTGATGGCCGACCAGGCCTTTCCGTCCGGCGGGGACTCGTCCATCGCCAAGATCGGTGTTTTGATCGGATCGGTGCTGGCCGCCGCCCTGGGGGCGGCGGTGATCGCCTTCAGCCTGCCGCGACGGCAAAAGACACGAGCCGCATAGAAAAACACAGAACGAGGACACGCCATGAGCGAAGGCAGGGAATTCGACACCATCGTGTTCGGCGCGACCGGCTATACGGGCCGCCTTGTCGCCGAGCACCTGCTGAAGACCTACGGTCCGGACGGCCCGGTCAAGTGGGCGATGGCCGGCCGCAGCAGGGACAAGCTCGTCGAGCTCGCAAAGCAGATCGACGCGCCGTCCAGCCTGCCCCTGATCGTCGCGGATTCGAACGATCCTGCGTCGCTGGAAACGATGTGCAGGCGCGCCAAGGTCGTCATCAGCACCGCCGGTCCCTATCAGCTCTACGGTTCCAACCTGGTCGCGGCCTGCGCCAAGACCGGGACCGATTATGTCGACCTCACCGGCGAATCGCATTGGATCGCGCAGATGCTGACGCACGAGGCCGAGGCGACGAAGACCGGCGCGCGGCTGGTCTTCTCCTGCGGCTTCGATTCCATTCCCTTCGACCTCGGCGTCTATTTCGTCGAGGAGGCGGCGAAGCAAAAGCTCGGCAGCTACACCGCCCGGGTGCGCGGCCGCATCCGCGGCATGCGGGGCGGCCTGTCCGGCGGAACGCTTGCGAGCGGCCAGGCGACGATGGCCGCGGTGGTGAAGGACCCCTCGATCGGCGCGACGCTCGCCAATCCCTTTGCGCTGACGCCCGGCTTCGCCGGTCCGGCACAACCGGACGGCGACACGCCTTATGAGGACAAGATCACCGGCGCCTGGGTGGGGCCGTTCATGATGGCGGGGATCAACACCAAGGCGGTGCATCGCACCAACTTCCTGCTCGGACATCGCTGGGGCGACGGCTTTCAATACGACGAGATGCAGATGCTGGACGGTCCGCCCAAGGCGGCGCCGGGCAGGTTCGGCGGCTTCAGCTTCGGCGCGGGCGACCTGCCCAAGCCCGGCGAAGGCCCGACCAAGGAAGAGCGCGACAGCGGCTGGTACGACATCCTGTTCATCGCGGAAGCCGCCGATGGCCGCACGGTGCGCGCCGCGGTGAAAGGCGACCGCGACCCCGGCTACGGCTCGACATCGAAGATCCTCGCCGAGGCCGCCCTGGCGCTGGCCACGGTGCCGCGCAGCGCGACGCCCGGCGGTTGCTGGTCGCCGGCGGCGGCGATGGCCGAAGCTTTGCTCAAGCGACTCCCGGAGAAGGCCGGGCTGACTTTTGCGGTCGAGAGCTGACCGCGGCGTTGATACCAAAATGACGTGGCGGATGCGTCCAGCCACGTTGCGTCATGGGGAGTTTGTCGATGTCGAACCAGGAAGGTCCAGCGCGGCTGGGCCGGCGCGCCGTGGTGGTGGGCGCGGGCATGGGCGGGATGATGGCCGCCGAAGTCCTTTCGCGCTTCTTCGAAGAGATCGTCGTCCTCGACAAGGACGTGCTGCCCGCAGCGGCGGACCCGCGGCGCGACGTGCCGCAGGGCGCGCATGCCCATGCCCTGATGATCCAGGGCCGCCGCAACCTCGAGAAGATCTTTCCGGGCCTGACCTCCGAGCTGATTGACCGGGGCGCCGTGTGCTCGCGCGCCGGCTCCGAACTCTGCATCCGCGACGAGGGCGGCTGGCAGACGCGCCGCGACCTGCACCTGCTGCAGCTGACGATGTCGCGGCCCCTGCTGGAAGGCGCGGTGCGCGATTTCCTGCGGCGCAACCCGCGCGTGACGATCCGCGACGCCACGCCGGTCGAAGGCTGGAGGTTCGAAGGAGACCGGTTGTCGGGCGTGACGGTGCGCGGCGCGCGCGGGGACGAGGCCATCGCCGCGGATCTCGTGATCGACGCCACCGGGCGCAGCGGCAACCCGCAATCCTGGCTCGAGGCCGGCGGCTTCGCGCCCGTGGAGGAAACGCGGCTCGAGATCGGGACCGGCTACGCCTCGGCGATCTTCAGGAAGCCGCCGGGCTGGCAGAGCGCGGTCGACAGCATGGTGATCTTCGACAAGAACCCCGACACGCGCGCCGGCTTCATCTTCTCCATCGAGAACGAGCACTGGATCGCCAGCCTGATCGGCCGCTTCGAGCAGCAGCCGCCCGGCGACCCGGAGAAGTTCCTCGCCTTCGCGAAGGATCTTTGCGAGCCGGATCTCTACAACTGGATTTCGCAGGGCGAACGGATCACACCGATCAAGGTCTACAAGGCGCCGGTCTCGCGCTGGCGGCACTACGAAAGGCTGACGCGGTTTCCGGACCGCATCCTGCCGGTCGGCGACGCCTATGCGCACGTCAATCCGGTCTATGGCCAGGGGATGACGCTGGCCTCGATCCACGTCCTGACGCTGTGGGATCTGCTCGCGCAACGGGCCGCGACCGGAGGCGTCCTCGACGGACTGGCGCGGCCCTATTTCGAGCGCGTCCACGCCTTCACGAAAGGCGTGTGGGAAGGTCTCGAGAACCTCGATTACGGCTACGCCTGCACCAAGGGCGACAGGCCGGCCGACATCGACATGCGGATGGCGTTCACCCGCGCGCTGCGGAAACTGACCGACGACGACCCCGAACTGCACGCGCTGTTCATCGGCATCGCCAACCTCATTCACCCGGTCGAGGCGGCAATGCGGCCCGACATCGTCGGTCGCGTGATGACGCTTCTGGCGGCGGAAGCGGCCGGCTAAGCTCGTCATTCCCGGTTTACCGCGGGCAGGCGCCGCGACGTCAGGGCGAGGAAAGCGGACCCGCATCGCGCTCGCCCTGCCTGCGGCCCGTCCCGGCGCGGCCGACCAACGCGAACCGGTCGCGCAGCATCAGCACGGCGTTCTCGCAATGGCCAAGCACGCGGTTCTCGGCAATCGACCGAAGCCGCCCTTCATCGTCCGGAGCCTCTTCGGCGTGGATGAAGACTTCGAGGATATGACATCCGGTCATGAGTTGCGCGAGCATGATCCCCGCCGAAGCGATCTGCGCCGACCGTCCGTCGAGCTCGGCACCGCCGGACCAGCCCATCGCCAGGACAAGGTCGCAACGATCCTCGTCCACCAACCGCTTCGCTTCGACCGCGAGATCCTTGAAGCCGGGAACGGTCACACGGACGCACTCGATATCGTTCCCGGCCGACCTGGCCTCGTCCAGGTATTTGAGGGCCATGCCCCCCATGTCGACCCGCGCAAAGCTCGTATCGACAATTCCCAGTTTCCTTGCCACCGAACACTCCATCGTCAACCGCGTTCGCCAGGCGCTTGCGAACCGATGATTTCACTCTGCGCAATCTGGATGTCGAAGCCCGCGAGGCCGGCGTAGTCGAGCCGGTGCGTGGTGAGGAGCTTGATCGCGCCCAGCCCCAGGTCTTTCAAAATCTGCGCCCCAATCCCCACCTCGCGCCATTGCTTCTCCCGCTTGGCTTCGCTGCGATGCGTGCCCTTGGATCCATCCGCGGGCGAATCCGCCCATGCCGGTGCAGCGACGCCCGACGCGCCTTCGCGCAAATAGACAAGGACGCCGCCGCCTTCGGATTTCATGATCTGCAACGCGGAGGAAATGAGATTGGGCGTGCCGCGCTGCCCGAAGACATCGGAAATCAGTTCCTGACGGTGAATGCGCACCGGGACGGGCTTGCCGGTTTCGATGTCGCCGAACACCAGAGCGAGATGCTGTACGGTGTCGAAGGCCGTGGCATAGGCGATCGCCTTCGCCGTCCCGATTTCCGTGGCGATCTCGAATTCCGAAATGCGCCTGACCAGCTTCTCGCGCGCCCGCCGATAGGCGATCAGGTCGGCAATCGATACAATGGCCAGCTTGTGCTCCCTGGCGAAGGCGACGAGCTGCGGCAGCCGCTTGAGCGTGCCGTCGTCATTCACGAGCTCGCCCAGAAGACCGACCGGCGGCAGGCCCGCAAGACGCGCGAGGTCCGTCGTCGCTTCCGTATGGCCCGAGCGCATGAGCACGCCACCGTCCTCGGAGATCAGCGGGAAGACGTGGCCGGGGCGCACGAAATCGCCCGCCACCACATTGCCGTTTGCCAGGGCACGGACGGTATTCGTCCGCTCCGTTGCGGAAACGCCGGTCGTCAGCCCTTCCCGGTAGTCCACGGAGATCGTAAAGGCCGTCTGCAGCGGCGCGCTGTTTTCGCGCACCATGGGTTCCAGTTGAAGGTGTTGCGCGCGCTCCCGCGTGAGCGGCGCGCACAAGATGCCGCTCGTGTGGCGGATCATGAAGGCGACCTGTTCCGTGGTGACCTTCGAAGCCGCGACGACCAGATCGCCTTCGTTCTCCCGATCGTCGTCATCGACGACGACAACGATCTCGCCACGCGCGATGGCCCGGATCGCGTCGTCCACGTTGTCGAGCTTCATAAGTCCCCCTGTTGCGTTCTTCGGTGAGCGATAGGAATTGAGGTCGCTCAAGCTGACGCGCCGGTGCTTTCCCGCCTTGCGATGCGGAATGGCGCCCGATTCGAGCAATTTCACCAGGTGCGGCCGTGAGACGCCCAGGAGCTCTGCGGCCTGCTGCGTGGTCAGGCTCGCCTCGAGCGGCGTAACGGCGACGACGTTGCCGCGCGCCATCTGGCTGAGCGTCTCAAGCAGGACCTCGAAAGCCGCTTCGGGCAAAGCCGCGGACTTGTGGGAGGCGAGGGAAACCTTTGCCGGTCCGCCGCGGGCCTGCTCAAGGACGCGCTTGGCGGCCTGCGCCATCGCGACCTCGGACTTGGTCGGACTTTCCCCATATCGGGCCATTTACAACCGGTATTTTTCGTTTGTATCGTATGCATGATATTCGAAATATCCGAAACAAGCAACTCCGGAGGGCCAGTGGCAAGCATCAGGATCGATATTCCCGCGGAACAGCCTCCGACGATTGCAGAGATCGTCGCGATTCCGATCTCGCGCATCGGCAGCACGGTCCGGTTTTGCAGCTTCACAGGGCTGGACGAACAGAAAGAGCACCTGCTGCTCATCGTCGGAGAACCCGACCGGTCGGCGGCGCCCCTGGTGCGCGTGCATTCCGAATGTCTGACGGGAGATCTGTTCGGGTCTCTGCGCTGCGATTGCGGTCAACAGCTGACGGGCGCCTTGGAGCTCATGTCTTCCGAGGGCGGCTTCCTCGTCTACTTGCGCCAAGAGGGACGCGGAATCGGCCTCTACAAAAAACTGGCCGCATACCGCTTGCAGGATGAAGGCTTCGATACATTCGAGGCGAACCGAGAACTCGGCCTCCCGGCGGACTTGCGAGACTATTCCGCGGCGGCCGCCATGCTGCGCGCCGCAGGGGTGACGGAAATACGCCTGATCACCGACAACCCGGACAAGATCGGGCAATTGGAGGATTGCGGCATTGTCGTGCGCGAGCGCGTGACGACACCCGCTTACCTCACGCCCTATAACGGCGGATACATCGCGGCGAAGCGAAATGCCTGGACGTCCAAACCATGACCTCCGCTATCGGAGGTAAGGTCGTTCGGCAGTACCCGAAAAGGCCGCCGGCGCGTCCTGCGCGTGGTGAAGATGAGCGGACAGACGATCGTCCTGGCGGACCACAACGAAGCCGGCGCCTTGAAGGCGCGCGATGCCGACAAGGACGATCCGTTCAAATATTTTTCGAAATCGGCGGGCGCGTCGAAGGACTGCAGGCTGCGCAAGGTCGGCGTCGACGAGATCGGCCGGCTGACCGATCCCGGCGCGCGCGACGCAAAAGGCCCCTGATGCCGCCGCGCGTCATCGAGATCGCCAGCGACGGCCGCCACCTCGCGGTGTCGCGCGGCTTCATGACGGTCTCGACGGCGGGCAGCGAAGTCGGCCGCGTGCCGTTGGACGACATCGGCGTGCTGCTCTGCCACGCGCACGGGCTCACCTATTCCAACAATCTCCTGCTCGAGCTGTCGCAGCGCGGCACAGCGGTGGTGCTGTGCGGCGCCAATCATATGCCAAGCGCCTGGGTGTGGCCGCTCGACGGCCATCACGTCCAGGCGTTGCGCATGCGTCACCAGCTCGCCGCCGACGAACCGCTCAAGAAGCGGCTGTGGCAGGCGCTCGTCCGCGCGAAGATCCTGCAGCAGGGGGCGGTGCTGGCGCGCATGGGCAGGCCGGACGGCGCGTTCGACCTCCTCGCGCGCAGGGTACGCTCGGGCGATCCGGAGAACATGGAAGCGCAGGCCGCGCGTCGCTACTGGCCGCTCCTGATGGGCGGCGAATTCCGCAGCCGCGCCGCGAAGGCGCGGCGGCGGATGCGTAACCGGCCGTGCTGACGGGTTATCGCCTGATGTGGATGATGGTGATCTTCGACCTTCCGGTGGGCACGAAACGCGAGCGTCGCGCCGCCACGAAGTTTCGCAACTTCCTGCTGGATCAGGGTTTCTCGATGAGCCAGTTCTCGGTCTATATGCGGTTCTGTGGCGGCAAAGACCAAGCCGAGGCCTATGCGAAGCGGCTCGAACGCTCGCTGCCGAAGACAGGGCTGGTGCAGATCCTCAATTTCACCGACAAGCAGTACGAGACGATTGTCTCGTTCGACGGCCGCGCCAGGGCGGCCAAGAACGAAAATCCGCAGCAATATGAGATGTTCTGAGGCGAAGGCAAAAGAACGTACCGGAAAAGATGTGCCGGTAATCTGTTATCAATCAACAGCTTACCGGCAGATCGAGGTTAGCCGATAGGAAATCGCGCGCCAGCCAATTGAGCGCGAAGGGAGGCCTTGTGCCGCGCGCTATTCGATACCATTCAGCAATGCCTCGCGGATATCCGGCGCCGCCTGAAAGGTAGAGGAGCACAGCGCAGAACGCGCCGCTCCCCGAAATCCCATTCGATGCTCCGGCAAAATCGAGCGCATGCGAGAGCAGGCTGCGCAGCGCATCAGGCCTTCGATATCAGCAGGTCGCGCCTCGCCGCGCCGGCGGCACCGCGCCGCAGGATTCGCGTATGACGAGCTCCGTCGACAAGACGGCGTCCTCGGCGTGCTCGCCCCGCATGAGCTTGATGAGCGTATCGACCAGCATCTCGCCGGCACGGCGGGTGTCCTGACGAATCGTCGTCAACGCCGGACTCACGATGCTGGCGGCGGAGATGTCGTCGAACCCGACCACCGAGACATCCTTCGGCACGTCGATGCCGTTCTTCTTCAGAGCCGAGAGCGCGCCGATGGCGATCATGTCGCTGGCCGCGAAGATCGCATCGAAGGTCTCGCCGCGCGACAGGATTTCCCGCGCGGCATTCTCGCCGGAGGGAATGGAGCTGAGGGCGTCGGCCTGAAGCGGTGGCACGACATCGAGCCCCGCCGCCCGCAGCGCGTCGGTATAGCCGCGGTGGCGACCGGAGAACTCCGGATAGCGCGGGGACGCGTAACCCAGAAAAGCGATCCGCCGGCGCCCGAGCGAGATCAGATGTTGGGTCGCCTGGATCCCGCTCTGGTAGTCGTCGCAGCCGACGGAAGGGCCGGGATGGCCGTCGAGCGCTGCGCCGTAATGCACGAACTTGGTGCCGAGCTCGGCCAGCTGCTCCAGCTGCGCGCGATAGGCGAGGAAGTCGTCATAGCCGAGAAGGATGATGCCATCGGCCTTGCGCGCGTCCTCATAGTCGGTGCGCCAATTGCTCGACATATGCTGCAGGGAGATCAGGAGATCGTATCCCCGCATCGCGCAGGACTGCGAGATGGAGCCGAGCATCGACAGGAAGAAGGGGCTGATAAGCGACACCGCGGAACTGTGATCCTCGAAAAACAGGATCGCGATCGTCCGAGCGTGCTGGCCGCGCAGATTGGAGGCGTTCTTGTCGACCTTGTAGCCGAGATCCTTGGCGATCAGCGCGATGCGGCGCCGCGTGATATCGCTGATCGTCGGGTCGCCGCGAAGCGCCCGTGAGACCGTGGGCTGGGAAACACCCGCGCGCCGCGCAATGTCGAATGAGGTCGGCCGCAGCGGCACGCCCGCGCTGGACAAGGCGGTGCGCTCCTTTTCCCCCATGGTTCCCCGCGGCTCCATCGTCAAACCGTTACGATCTTGCCACAAGAACAGGCAGGTTGCATCCGTCTTCTACAAGAAGATCGAGGTGCCGCCGGCAGGCAAAGAAATGGAGCCGCCGCGGGGAGTGTCGCAGCAGCTCCAAGGCTTCGGGCATCAGTATTTCACGCGGATCGCGACCTGGAACAGACGACCGCTCTGGCTCCACGCCGTATCGAGCAGCTTGGGCTTGGCGCCGGGCGACAGGGAGGTATCGCCGAGCACCTGCTGCTCGAACACGATCGGGGTATCGAGCAGGTTCGAGGCGTCGAACGACATCTGCACATGCTCGTCCAAATCGTAACGGAACGACGCGTCGAGGAAACCGGCGCTCTTCTCGTACATCGGCACGCCGGTGCAGCAATCGAGATTGTCGGTCAGGAAGGTCGAGCGCCAGTTGTAGGCCAGGCGGATGCTGTAATCCTGCTTCTCGTAGAGCGCCACGATGTTGTAGGAGTCGTCCGAGATGCCGGCCAGGCGATGCGAGTCGATGACCGCGTTGTCGACCTGCAGACCGCCGCCGAAGCCGATCGTACTACCAGCGATGTAGCCCGGCTCGACCGCCAGGTTGGAGTTGTGGATGCCGGATTCGTGGGTGTGGGTGTAGTTGAGCTGCGTGCCGAGCCCGTCGAACGGCGCCGGCAGGAAGTCAAAGAAGGTCTGGAAGTTCGCTTCGAGACCCCAGAGCTCGCCGCCATCCTTGTTGTTGACCGGGCCCATCACATAGACCGTCTGGGTCGAGCCGTTGTTGGTGAAATTCCGCGCGGCCTCGCCATAGGAGATGGTGTTGCTCAGCTTCTTGAGGAACAGGTCCGTCGAGAACAGGCTCGACTTGTTGAAGTAGTATTCATAGGAGGCGTCGTAACTCCACGCGGTCTCGGGCTTCAGCGTCGGATTGCCCGAGCTTGCGGTGAAGACGAAGTTGTAGCCCGTGACGTTGGCCGGGATGTGCGCCGCCGTCGGCGAGTTGTAGATGACGTATTGCGATGTGCTGCTGACGTCGATGGCCGGCGGCGTGATCTGAACGAAGTTGCGCAGATAGCCGAAGTCCGGACGCGACATCCCTTCGGACACCGCGAAACGCAGGATCTGCTCGTCGTTCAGCTCGAACTTGAGGTTGGCGCTCGGCAACAAATTGTAGTTGGTCTTGCCGTAGGACGACAGCCCCGATGCCGCGTTGCTGAAATTCTGCAGCGACGGCGAAAGCCAGCAGGTGATGTTGGTGACGTTGGTGCCGCCCACCGGCGTTGCGCAGGGCGCGCCCGCCGCCGCCGTGTTGTACCAGGACGACGTCGGATAAGAGATGCCGCCCGAGCTGGTCAGGTCGGTCTGGACGAAGCGCACGCCGACATTGCCCGACACCGCGATGTCGAAGAACTTCAGATCTTCGCCACCGAAATCGACCATGGCGTACGCCGCCGCGGTCTTCTCGCTCACGTCGAGCAGCTCTGACGGCTCAAAGCAGCCGGCGGTATCCTGGGGACGGTCGCAGATCGGCGTCCAGCCCAGCGATGAGCCGGTGGCTTTCCCGCCGAGCGCCTGAGCGACCTTGCCCCAGTCCTCCAGCGTGCTGTTGTTCAGGAAGTACATCGGCCCGGTGTTGAGGACCTTGCCGTTGTAGAAGCCGTTGAAGCTGTCGGTCGTCCAGATCCCCGAACCATAGCCTTGGAACTGCGTCGTCCCGTTGTAGCCGGAGCAGCCCGCCGGATAGGCCGCGGCCGAGGTGTTGGCGAGGCTGAAGCTCGGACCGTTGCACATATATGTGCCGACGACCCCATTCCAGTTATAGGCCGAGTAACGCACCAGTTGATCGCGCACCGCATAGCGCGCGCCGACCCTGATCGCTTCCAGCCAGCCGTTCTCAGGCCGGTAGTCGACATCACCGCGGATCGCCAGCTCCTTGGCGCCGTTGTCTTCCATGTGGTCCTGGATGAAGTCGCTGTAGTAGTTCGCGAGGTTGCCCTGGAAGCCGGGCGCGTAGTTGATGTTGTCGCCGGGCAGGACCTTGATCGAAGGCGGGCCGTCACCGTCGCGCTCGTACTGGGCGTTCACCTGGATGTCGTCGGCCACCAGCATGTCGTTGTTGCTGGTCTTGGCGCCGACATAGGAGCCGTCGAAGGCGACGCGCAGCTGGTCGGTCGGATTCCACTGCGCGTTGAGCGAGTAGTTCCGCGTCGCCTCGGAGTGGTCGAACACACGCGCCTGGTCTTCGAGCTGCGGGCCGACGGTCGGCGCGCCGTTGAAGCTCGACGTGACGCAGCCGCCACCGCCGCAATAGGGCACATAAGGCACGCCGGGAACGGCCGAAGCGTCGTTGGCCGCCTGTGCCGTGCTGCCAGCCCAGGACGCCGCCCATGCCGATCCGTAGTACTGGTTGGCGAGGACGCCCGACTTCAGCGTCCCGTTGGGATTGAAGGCGAAGTTCGGCGTCCCCGCGGCAGGCACGACCGTCGCCGCGTTCAGCGGATCGAAGCCCGGCGCGGCCCACAGGCTGAAGAAATCGAAGTTGGCGCTGTGCTCCAGCCAGGCATTGCGATAGGCGAATTCGTTGTACTGCGCGGTGACGATGAAGTCCTCCGACGGGTCGGAGTACTGGAAAGCCACCGACTCGCCTTCGCGCTTGCGGTTGTAGTTGACCCTCGAATAGTTCACCTCGTCCGGCAGATACTGCCAGCCCGAGCCGCCATAGGGCGAAGCCGTGCAGGGGATGGAGCCGTCCGAATTCACGATCGCCATGCCGCCCGACATATCGCCGGCCGAGCAGAACGTGCCGGTGCGCATCATCACGACCGAGTTGGTCTGCGTCACGACATGGGAGTTCGAATAGCCGACCAGGACGCCGAACTTGCCGATCGTGGTGTCGAAATTCTTGGCGCCGATGATCGAGTAGTCGAACGTCCCGTCGTCGGAGCGGTCGTTGTAGTTGCCCTTCACCGACAGCGCCAAGGTGTGGTCGTCGAAATCGAACGGCAGGCGCGTGCGCAAATTGACCGAGCCGGCGATGCCGCCCTCGATCAGATCCGCGGTCTGGTTCTTGTAGGTGTCGATGCCCTGCATCATCTCGGGCGAGACGTCGTTGAAGTTCAAGCCGCGATCGGCGTCGGCCGAGAAGCTGTCGCGCCCGTTGAGCTCGGTGCGGACCTGGGTGAGGCCGCGGACCAGCACGGAGGTCGGCTCGCCCGAGGGATGGGTCGTGTCGTCGCTCGATTGCAGGCGCGACACCGTGATGCCGGGCACGCGCTGCAGCGCGTCGGAGACCGACTTGTCCGGGAACACGCCGATGTCCTGCGCGTCGATGGAATCGACGATCGTGTCGGCGTTCCGCTTGACCTGTATCGCGTTCTCGAGCGAGGCGCGAACGCCGGTCACGACGACGGTCTCGACCTGGCCGGTCCCGCTGCCATTGCCGTTGCCATTGCTGCTGTTCGGCGCGGTTTGCGCCTGGGCCGCACCGGCCGCCGCGAACAGCGCCAGCGCCACAAGCGATACGCCGCTTCTCAGCAGCGCCGCACGCCCCATACGATCATTGCACATTTCAAACGACCTCCCCGGATTCTATCGTTATATGTCGCCGGTCGAGCCGGCTTTGACTTCGTGGTGAGCGCATGGCTCGGCTGACTTGAGACTTGCCCCCTCTGCTCACCCGCCTTGCCGAAGCGATCCCTCATCGCGGTCGGTGCAAAGCACGGCGTGATTGCGTCGCATAATAGTTCGACCGAACGCGCTTCGATGCCAACACCTCCGTATACGTATACGTGCACATTGATGGATCGAGGGCGCCGCGTATTGCTTTTCGGTCACAGCTGCAGCGGACCGGATGCGCGCAGCATCGACGATCAACGCATACGTATGCGCGCAGATTGGCCGATGGAGGTGAGCACAGATAGTGTGGAGGTCGTGCGGCGGCGACTTTGACGACAAAGAACAACAAGCGATCCGGGGGAACGCCGAGTCATGCATTTCGATGGCGCGATTTTCGACATGGACGGCGTCATCACCCACACGGCATCCGTTCATTTTCACGCCTGGAAGGAAACGTTCGACGCATTCCTCGCCAGCGATCGCGCCGACGCGTTCACCCGGGCGGACTATCTCGCCCATGTCGATGGGCGCCCGCGATACATGGGCGTCGAAGCCTTTCTGCAGTCGAGAAACCTGCACTTGCCGTTCGGCGCGCCGAATGATCCGGCCGGCGCCGCCACGATCTGCGGGCTTGGAAACCGCAAGAACGTCCTGTTCAACGAGATCGTCGAGGAGAACGGTGTGGTCGTCTTCGACTCGACCCTGGCCCTGATCGGCGAATTGCGCCGCGGCGGAATCAAGGTCGCCGTCGCGACGTCGAGCAAGAACGGCGAGCGCATCCTGAAGAAGGCGGGCCTGACCGACCTCTTCGACGGCCATGTGGACGGCGCGGACGCCGAGGCTCGCGGCTTGAAGGGCAAGCCCGAGCCCGACCTTTTCCGCGCGGCGAGCGATGCGATCGGCGTCGCGCCGCGGCGCACCCTGGTGGTCGAGGATGCCCAGGCGGGCGTCGAAGCGGGCGTGCGCGGCGGGTTCGGGCTTGTCCTGGGCGTGGCGCGCGAGAACAACGAGGCCGCGCTGCACCGCGCCGGGGCCGATATCGTCGTGACCGACCTCGCCGAGATCTCGCTGGCGCAAATCGATCGGCTGTTTCACGAACGGGACATGAAGCGCGCGCGGACCTGCGGTACGGTGCGCGCATGAGGGGCAAACCCACGCTTCCTTTCTGGCAGCTCTGGAACATGAGCTTCGGCTACGTCGGAATCCAATTCGGATTCGCGCTGCAGAACGCCAATGTCAGCCGCATCTTCGAGACGCTCGGCGCCAAGATCGACAATATCCCGATCCTGTGGATCGCCGCGCCGATATCCGGCCTGCTGATCCAGCCCATCATCGGCCATCTGAGCGACAAGACGTGGAACGGGCTCGGCCGGCGCAAGCCTTATTTCCTGGCGGGGGCGCTTCTGTCCTCGCTGGCGCTGATCGCAATGCCGAATTCGCCCGCGCTTTGGGTGGCGGCGGGCATGCTGTGGCTGATGGACGGCGCCATCAACGTGACGATGCAGCCCTTCCGCGCCCTCATCGGCGACATGCTGCCGGACGCGCAGCACACCCAGGGCTTCGCGGTCCAGACCTTCTTCATTGGTGTCAGTTCGGTGGTCGCGTCGCTGATGCCTTATCTTCTGGCCAACGGTCTCGGCGTCGCGAACACGGCGGCAGCGGGCGAGATTCCACCGTCTGTCAAATGGTCGTTCTATATCGGCGGTGCGACGTTCCTGTTCACGGTCCTATGGACGATCCTGACGGTCAGGGAATACTCGCCCGCGGAACATGAGGGCTTCGCCGCCAGCAGCCGTGCGGCCACATCGCCGGTGCGGCCCGAGGCGCGCTCTTATTATATGCAGGGCGGCCTGCTGCTCGCCTTCGGTCTCATCCTGACCTGGCTCATCCATGTCCTGGATTGGTATGACGGCCTGTACATCCTCTCGATCGGCCTTGCGGTCTACGGCGCGCTGCAGATCGAGGCCGCCCGGCGGCACGCCGCGGGCAGGACGGGCGGCCTGGTCGAGATCGTCGCCGACCTGCGCCACATGCCCAAGACGCTGACGCAGCTCGCGCTCGTCACGGTGCTGACCTGGTTCGCGCTGTTCGCGATGTTCATCTATGCGACGCCGGCCGTGACGCGCTTTCACTTCGGCGCCACCGACGCGACCTCGGCGCTCTACAACGACGCCGCCAATTGGGTCGGCGTGCTGATGGCCGTCTATAACGGCGTCGCCGCGGTCGTGGCGTTCCTGCTGCCCGTCGTCGCGCGCCGCATCGGGCGCGTGTCCACCCATGTCGCCTGCCTGGTCATCGGCGGCGCGGGCCTGATCTCGATGTATCTTTTCACCGACCCGAAGCTGCTGCTGGTCTCGATGACGGCCATCGGCATCGCCTGGGCGAGCCTGCTCACCATCCCCTACGCCATCCTGTCCAGCGCGGTGCCGCATCACAAGATGGGCGTGTACATGGGCATGTTCAATCTCTTCGTCGTCATCCCGCAGATCCTCGCCTCGGCCATCCTGGGCCTTCTGGTCCGCACGCTTTTCCACGGCCAGGCGATCTACGCCATCGTGCTGGGCGGCGCGGCGATGGTGCTGTCCGGGATCGCCATGGCGTTCGTGCGCGATCCTGCCCGGGAGCCCGCATGAGCGATACTTGGAAGGTCCAGACCGACCGGTTCGCGAATGATGGCGAGTCCATCATGCGGAACGGAAACATCTACCAGCTCGCGAACGGCTATATGGGCTATCGCGGGACGCTCGACGAATTCGGCCCGGACGAGATGGTCGCGGTCACCTTGGCGGGCCTGTACGACCAGGTCGGCGATGCCTGGCGCGAGCCGGTCAACGCGCCGAACGGCGGCTTCACGCGGATCGCGGTCGACGGCGCCGGGATTTCCGCACGCACGACGCCGATCCGGAGCCATCGGCAAAGCATCGACTTGCGCAAGGCCGTCTTCGAACGCGAGACCGTGTTCGATCTGTCCGGCGCCCTCATCACGATCCGCTCGGTGCGCTTTCTGAGCGCCGACGACCCGCATCTGGGCGTCGTCCGCTACAGCGTCACCTGCGACCGCGCGGCCGGCCTCCGGATCGAGACGGGGATCGACGGCGGGATATGGGACTTGAACGGGCCGCATTTGCCCGAGCTGCGCGCCGAGATCCAGGACGGCGTCCTGCTGATGAGCGGCCTCGCGAGCGAAACGGCGCGGAAGGTCGTCGTTGCCGAGCTCTGCGACTTCGACTTCGGCGTCCAGGAGCATCTGCAAGACCGAGGCAAAAATCTTCGGATCGTCGAGCTGCGGGCCGCGGCGGGCAGGACCTACACCTTCGACAAGTATTTCGCGGTCTATACGGGCAACGACCGGGTCGCGATGCCGATCGAGTCGGCGGCCGTCGCCGCGGTCAAGGATGCGCGCAGCCTGGGCTACGCGCGGTGCCAGGAGCGCCATGGCGCGCGCTGGTCGGACAAATGGGCCGCCAGCGACGTGACGATCGAGGGCGACGACGAGGCGCAGCTCGCCCTGCGCTACAGCATCTTCCAGCTCCTGCTCGCCGCACCGGTCGAGGGCAGCGGCAATTCCATTCCGGCCCGAGCGCTGTCGGGCCAGGCCTACAAGGGCGCGGTGTTCTGGGACACCGAGACCTTCATGCTGCCGTTCTTCCTGCACACCTGTCCGGCAAAGGCCGCCGAGCTCCTGCGCTACCGGATCCGCACGCTCGACGGCGCGCGCCGCAAGGCGCGGACGGAAGGCGCCGGATACCGGGGCGCGTTCTATGCCTGGGAAAGCCAGGAAACCGGCGACGACGCCTGCAGCTATTTCAACATCGGCGATCCTTTGACCAAGCGCGAGCTGCGCACCCATTTCCGCGACAAGCAGATTCATATCAGCGGCGATGTCGCGATCGCGATGTGGGAATATTTCCGGCTGACCGGCGACGACACGCTGTTGCTGGAGGGCGGGGCGGAAGTCATCCTGGAATGCGCGCGGTTCTATTATTCCTATGCCTACTTCAAGAGAGACAAGAACCGTTACGAAATCCTCGACGTCATCGGTCCCGACGAATACCACGAGCGGGTGAACAACAACGCGTTCACCAACCGCGTCGCCAAGGCGACGTTCGAGATCGCCGGCGCGACGATCGCCCATCTGCGCGCGCAGCACCCGGCCCGGCTCGAGGCGCTGGTCGGCAAGATCGGCATCGCGCAGGAGCTGGCGCTGCTCGCGGAGGCGGGACGGCTGCTCTACGTCCCCGAGCCCGATCCCAAATCCGGACTGATCGAGCAATTCGAGGGCTACTTCAACCTGAAGGACGTCGCGATCGCCGAGCTGGAGGCACGGCGCATCCACCCCGACGAATATCTCGGCGCCGGACAGGGCCTTGCGGTCCCGACCAAGGTGATCAAGCAGGCCGACGTCGTGATGCTGCTGGCGCTGTTCAAGAGCGGCTATTCGCCGGACGTGATGCGCGCGAACTGGAGATACTACGAGCCGCGCACCGAGCATGGCTCGAGCCTCAGTGCCTCGGCCTATGCGCTGGTGGCGGCCGAGTTCGGCGATCTCGAAAACGCCTACCGCTACTTCATGAAGACCGCGACCATCGATCTGGAAGCGCGGTACAAGGTGTTCGCGGGAACCGTGTTCATGAGCGGCTCGCACCCCGCCGCCAATGGCGGCGCCTGGATGGCCTGCCTTTTCGGCTTTGCCGGCCTCGCCGCGGACGAAAAGCAGGTGTCGATCGCGCCGCGCCTTTACGAGACCTGGCGCAGCCTGAGCTTCCAGCTCACGCATCGCGGCGGCCGCTATGCCGTGTGGGTGTCGCCGGAGCACGTGACCGTCGCGGCGGCCGCGACCAACCGGCAGGCGGGCAGCTTTGCCGTCTGGGGCCGCGTCATCGAATGCCGGCCCGGCGAAAGCTGTTCGTGGGAGGCGCGATCTTCGTCTGGCGTGGCGGCGTCCGGCAGACACCTTCGCGCTTAGCATCATGAACCGCAGAACGTTCCTGACGACGACGACGGCGGCGCTGCTCGGCGCCGGCACCATCCGGGCCGCCACCGTCCCGCGGCGCGCACCTGGCGCCGACCTTCCCTGGACGACATATCTGGCGCAGGACATGCGCATGACGGGCGAGGTTCTCGGCCCGGTCTACGCGCCCGCCCGCGTCGAGATGGAATCGTCGCGCCAGCGATGCGTCAAGCTCGCCAAGGCCGGCGACTATGTCGAATTCACCGTCAAGGCTTCGGCCAATGCGATGATCGTGCGCTATTGCCTGCCGGATTCGCCCGACGGGGCCGGGATCGATTCGACGCTCGATGTCTACCGGAACGATGCGCTGGTGACGCGGCTGCCGATCACCTCGCGCTTCGCCTGGCTCTACGGCAAATATCCGTTCGGCAACGCGCCATCCGACGGCGCGCCGCGACGGTTCTACGACGAAGTCCGCTGCAAGGATCTGGTCCTCGCCGAAGGCGACGTCGTTCGCTTGTGCAAACCCGACGACGCCGCCCCCTATTGCATCGTCGACCTCGTCGATCTCGAGCAGGTCCCGCCGCCTTTGGCGGAGCCGCCGCAGGCGCTCTGCGTCCGGGATTTCGGCGCCAAGGGCGATGGCGAGACGGACGACACCGAGGCGTTGCGCGCCTGTGTGGCCGCGGCGGCGGCGCAGGGAAAAACGGCTTTCGTGCCTGCAGGCAACTACAAGCTGACCGGCGACATCGACCTTCGCGACGGCACTGCCCTGCAAGGCGCGGGGATGTGGCATACCACCTTCGTCGGCGACGAAGCGCTCTACGGCAATCCCGACCGGCGCCTGCGCTTCAAGGTCATGGGCAGCCGATGCCGCCTCGCCGACTTCGCGCTGATCGGCAAGCTCAAATGCCGCAACGACCAGGAGCGGAACGACGGCGTCTTCGGCGCGCATGCCAAGGACTGCGAGATCTCGCGTCTCTGGATCGAGCATACCAAAGTCGGCATGTGGTTTTATGTCTGCCAGAGCGTGATCATCCGGGGCTGCCGGCTGCGCAACACGCTGGCCGACGGGATCAATCTCTGCGTCGACGTGCGCGACTCGGTCATCGAGAACTGCACGGCACGCAACACCGGCGACGACTGCTTCGCCATCTGGCCGACGGTAAGCGATCAAGGCTTCATGCAGGAGAGGCCCGGCCCGGGGAACAACATCGTCCGCCGGTGCACGGGCGAGCTGCCGTCCCTCGCCAATGGCGGCGCGATCTATGGCGGGCACGACAACCGGATCGAGGATTGCTTGTTCCGCGACATCTCCGTCGGCAGCGGAATCCTGCTGAGTACGACCTTCCCGACATCGGACGCGACGGCCGACAACAATTTCAGCGGAACGACCGCCGTCGAGAATTGCAGGCTCGAGCGTTGCGGCGGCTTCGACCACGACTGGGGGTGGCGCGGCGCGCTGGAGATATGCGTCGATGCCAGGAGCATCGCCGGCGTCCGGATCGGCGGCTTGCGCATCACGGACAGCCTCTCCGATGCCATTCGCATCCGCCAGAGCGACTTCCGCCCCGGCCGGCGGTCGCTTTCCGACACAAGGATCGAGCGAGTATCCGTCCGTGGCTTCGGCGCCGGCACCCGGCCGAGCCATGGCTTGGCGATCGGACACGATGCGCAAGGCAGCTTGACGGTGTCCCGCTCGGACATCGCCGACATCCAGAACGACACCCCCGGATTTCAGGTCGTGGTGCTTCGCGGCCCGGCGGGATGAAGTGCGAACTGCGCGGGCGGGCAAAGGAGGGCTGGCGTGGCGGCTATTTTGCCCGCCCGCCCAAAGAAATGGCGCACCCGAAGAGATTCGAACTCCTGACCCTCAGATTCGTAGTCTGATGCTCTATCCAGCTGAGCTACGGGTGCGTTCAAGGGCGGCGAACTTATTCAGCGGCGCGGCCAAAGGCAAGCGCCGGTCTGCCGCCAGCCCATGCCGGCGCCGGATCGCGCGAATCGGCTCAAGTCCTTCCGGCTTCGATGAAATCTCCCGGGAAGCGGCATTGCGCACCCTTGTTTGCCCCTGCGGTGCTCGTTAAGAGTGGTCGTCGGACTCGCGTAACCATGATGTGGCGCGATCCAGGCTGGTGGAGAAGACCGGTCGCCCCCGATACGGGCGAACGACCGGTGGCGCGGAGAGCGGCATATGAGGGGAATTCCGGCGGCTGGTACGAGGCGGAAATCGCGCCTTGTCAGTGTCTTGGCGCTTGCGGCGGGTCTCGGCCTCGCGGGCTGTTCCGATCTCGACAACGCGCTTTTCGCCGACCAGGGCAGCACGCCCAGCGGCGACGGCGCGGTTCCTGCCGCACCGGCGAGCACCGCCGACCAGTTTCCGCCCGCCGCCCCGGGCGCGCCGGGCACCATGCCCGGGACGATGCCGGGCGCGCCGGCCGGCGCGAGCGGCGGCTCCGCCCCGACGGTCGCGATCACGCCGGTCTCGATCGAGCCCGGCTCCAACACCGGCACGGCCGTCAGCGGCACCATCGCGACCCTGCGCGGCCAGGTGCAGCAGCTGGAAGACCATCTCGCCGCCAGCGCCTCGCATCTCGCGGAGCTGCGCAACCAGGGCGCGGACGCGGCATTCGCCTATCACGAATCCAAGGCGCATATCACGACGCGGCTGCAGATCGGCACGACGCGGGGCAATCCCGAGCTGGTGACCGAGTGGAACAGCGCCCAGGCGTCGCTCGACACGCTGGCCGGCAACATCAACGCCCTGAATTCGCTGAGCGCCGCGATCGCCTCGGATTCCTCGTCGGCGCATTACGCGCTGGACCAGATCCAGGCGACCTACAACGTCTCGGGCGCGGTCGATGAGGATCATCGCCAGCTCGCGGTGCTCGAGGACGAGACCAACCAGACCATCGTGCTGATCGACCGGCTGCTGAAGGCGGCATCGGAAGACACCCAGCGCCAGACCGCCTATGTCGCCAATGAGCGCGCCAACCTCACCACCCTGGCCGGCGCCATCAAGAACGGCGAGCTTTACGGCGCCGATCTCGGCTCGCCGTCCATCGCCTCCGCGGGCGGCGCGATTCCCGCCTCGACGCTGGCCTATGCCGGCACGCCGCTGGTGGTGATCCGCTTCGACCGGCCCGGCGTCGACTACCAGCAGATCCTCTATGCCGCGCTGAGCCAGGCGCTGCAGGCCAAGCCGAATGCCGGCTTCTCGGTGGTCGCCGTCGCGCCGACGCGCGGGACCGCCGCAGCGGTGCAGATCGCCCAGACCTCGGCCAAGAACCATGCCCAGGAAGTGCTGCGTTCGATGACCGACATGGGCGTACCGGCCTCGCGGCTGGCGGTGGCCTCGGCGACCGACCCCGGCGCGACGTCCAGCGAAGTGCGGGTGTTCGTTCGCTGACGCGTAGCGAGTAGCGAGTAGCGAGTAGCGAGTAGATACTCGCCTAATCGCCATTCGCCACCCACCATTCGCTAGCCCACGCCGTTCGCCTTGAACCAGGCGAGCATGCGCGACCAGCCTTCTTTCGCATCGGCTGCGTTGTAGCTCTGGCGATAGTCGGCGTTGAAGCCGTGCTGCGCATCGGCATAGACGTCGATGCGCGACGCGCTGTTGCCCGACGCCTCCAGCGCCTGGCGCATCGCGTCGATATCGGCGGCCGATATGTTCTCGTCATGTCCGGCATAGAGGCCCAGCACGGGGGCCTTGATCTGCGGCGCCAGCTCGATCGCCGTGTGCGGCCGCAATTCGTTGTCGGTGCCAGCCAGCGGGCCGTACCACGCGGCCCCGGCCTTCACCGCGTGATTGTGCGCGGCATAGAGCCAGACCACGCGGCCGCCCCAGCAGAAGCCGGTGATCGCGAGCCTGGCGGTGTCGGCGCCTTCGCCTTGCGCGAAGGCGACCGTCGCATCGAGATCGCTCATCACCTCGGCATCGGGGACCTTGACGACGATGTCCTTGATCAGGTCGCCGACATGCGCCAGGTCGTACTTGCCCGGGTCGCCCTGCCGCGCATAGAGCGACGGCGCGATGGCATAATAGCCGGTGTGCGCAAGACGGCGGCAGAGATCCTTGATGTGCTCATGGATGCCGAAGACCTCCTGCGCCACCAGCACGACCGGTGCCTGCGGCCGGCCCGCCGGACGCGCGCGATAGGCGGGGATATGGCCGTCGGACACCGGGATGTCGACGGTGCCGGCATCGAGGCCGTTCGCATCGGTCACGATGACGTCGGCGCGGACCGGACCGGTCGCCAGGGTGAAGCCCGCCACCAGCGTGGTGACGAAGGCCCGGCGGGGCATCTCGAAGCTGTGTTCGCTTGGCTTGTCCATGAATGATCTCCGTTAGAAGGTGTCGCGATAGCTCGTCATCGGTCCCAGCGTCGCCGCTTCGTAGACGCCGCGCGCGATGGCGCGGCTCAGCGTGTCGGCGGCGATGCTGCCCAGCCGCATCAGGGCGCGGGCGCGCGGCTCCGTCACGGCGCGAGCGCCGGTGGTCACCGCGAAGACGAGATCGCCGTCGAAGGGCGTGTGCGAGGGGCGCAGCGCCCGCGCGAAACCATCCGCCGCCATGATGGCGATGCGGTGCAATTCGATGCGCGTGACATCCGCGTCGATCGCGATGATGGCGATCGTCGTATTGGCGCCGGCGCGGATCGGACCTTTCAGATCGGACGGCAGATCCAGACCGCCGGTCACGTCGCCGCGCAGGCGGCGTCCGCCGAATTCCTTGCCCTGCTCGAAGGGGAAAGCCCAGAACACGTCGGTGCCGGGAATCAGCGGCGAGCCCAGCGCGTTCACCGCGACCAGCGCGCCGATGGCGAAGCCGTCATCGGTCACCGAGGACGCGCTGCCGAGACCGCCCTTGTAAGCCCCGGCGCGCGCGCCCAGACCGGCGCCCACATTGCCGAGCGGAAAGGTCTCCCCCGCGCGCTCGAACGCCGCCTGTCCGAGCGCGCGATACGGCGCCTCGCCGTTCCAGCTCTTGTTTCCGCCATTGGTGAGATCGAACAGGATCGCGGCCGGCACGATGGGCGCGGGCGGCGCATCCGGAGTCATGCGAAAGCCGCGACCGGCGCGGCGCAGCGCCGCCGTCACGCCGGACGCCGCATCGAGGCCATGCACCGAGCCGCCCGACAGGACGATAGCGTCGGCGTGCCCGACCAGGCTGCCGGGCTCGAGCGCATCGGTCTCGCGCGTGCCGGGCGCGCCGCCGCGGATGTCGACGGCCGCAGCGAAGGCGCGGTCGGCGGTGAGGACGGTGGTGCCCGTGATGGCCGCAAGGTCTTCGGCATTGCCGACGCGCAGCCCGGCGACGTCGGTGATGAGATTTCGCGCGCCAGGCTTTACCATGTGTGCGAGGCTACCGTTTCGAACAGAGAGCGGGAAGAAGCGAGGCGTTTGGATCATGGCGTTGCGACGCATCCTTTATACCGTCATCGGCGCGGTCCTACTTGGGCTTCCCGCGCAAGGCACCGATGCGCCACTTGCAAAGCATCACATGATCGCAGCGGCCAATCCGCTGGCATCCGAGGCGGGACGGCAGATGCTGCGGCAGGGCGGTTCGGCCGTGGACGCGGTGATCGCGGCACAGCTCGTGCTCACCCTGGTCGAGCCGGAATCGTCGGGCATCGGCGGCGGCGCGTTCCTGATGCTCTACGATCCGAAGACCAGGCGGACGCTGAGCTTCGACGGGCGCGAAGCGGCGCCGGCCTCGGCGACGCCGGGCATGTTCCTCGATGCGAGCGGCAAGCCGCGACAGCATTTCGACGCGGTCCCCGGCGGACTCTCGACCGGCGTGCCGGGGGTGATCGCGCTGTTCGATCTGGTGCACCGGCGCTATGGCAGGCTGCCCTGGGCCAAGCTGTTCGATCCGGCGATCAAGCTCGCCACGAACGGCTTTCCGGTCAGCCGAAAACTCGCCGCGGAGTTGAAAGCCTACCCGCAGATGGCGCAGATGCCCGACATCAAGCGCTATTTCTTTCATGCCGACGGCACGCCGCTGGCGCAGGGCGAGAGCCTGAAGAATCCCGAGCTCGCCGCGACGCTCAAACGGATCGCCAAGGGCGGCGCCAAGGCGTTCTACACGGGCGCGATCGCACAACACATCGTCGACGCCGTGAACCGTGCGCCGGTCAATCCCGGCGGCATGACGTTGAAGGACCTCGCGGCCTATCACGCCATCGAGCGGCCGGCGGTGTGCGGCGCCTATCGCGCCTACCGCTTGTGCTCGATGGGGCCGCCGAGCTCGGGCGGCGTCGCGGTGCTGCAGATCCTGGGCATGCTGGAGCGCTTCGGCCCCGGCGAGCTGAAGCCCAATTCGCAGAGCGAAGTGCATCTCTTCACCCAGGCGAGCCGTCTCGCCTTCGCCGACCGCGCGACCTATCTGGGCGATCCCGACACGATCAACGTGCCGGTGCGCGGTCTCATCGATCCGGGCTATCTCAAGCAGCGTTCGGCGCTGATCGATCCGAGCAGGGACATGGGCACGGCGAGCGCCGGGACGCCGCCCGACAAGCGCGCCGACTATGCGCCGCAGCGCAGCGAGCAATTGCCCGGCACCTCGCATCTCTCCGTCGTCGACGACCATGGGGTCGTCGTATCGATGACGACGACCATCGAATTCGCTTTCGGGTCCGAGACCATGGCCAACGGCTTCGTGCTGAACAACGAGCTGACCGATTTCTCCTTCGAGCCGGCACGCGACGGCAAGCCGGTCGCCAATGCGCCGGGACCGGGCAAGCGGCCGATGAGCGCGATGTCGCCGACCATCGTGTTCGACGCCAAGGGCGATTTCCTCATCGCCACCGGCTCGCCGGGCGGGCCCGCGATCATCGACTATGTCGCGCAGTCGCTGATCGCGATGCTCGACGGGCATCTGTCGCCGGCCGAGGCCGCGGCCCTGCCGCATCCGCTCAATCCGAACGGACCCACCATCCTGGAGCGCGGCACGGCGCTCGAAGCCCTGCAGGCGCCGCTGACCGCGATGGGCCACACCGTCGTGCTGGCGCCGCTCGAGAGCGGGCTGCACATCATCCAGAAGGTCCCGGGCGGCTATATCGGCGGCGCCGATCCGCGGCGCGACGGCGTGGCGCTGGGGGATTAGGCGCGCCTTCCCGCGCACATCCACCGCTGTTCTAGCGCCGCGCCACCGCGAACAATCGCTTGAAGGGGAAGAGCGTCGTGCCGTCTTCGCGCTTTGGATAAGCCTTGCGCAGGCGGTCCTTGTACGCCGCGATGAACGCCTCGCGCTCTTCCGCATCGAGCGCCTGCACGAAGGGCCGCAAGCCGGTGCCGCTGACCCAGTGATAGACCGCATCGTCCCCCTGAAGGACGTGGAGATAGTCCGTCTCCCAGATGTCGACGCAGACCGCGTGGGGCTTGAGGATCGCATAGTAATCGGCCGGCATCTGCACCGCGACCTCGCGGACGTTGCGGAGCTTGGCGGCCCAGGGGCCACCCGCCGCCGTCTCGCGCATCAGCGCGTGGCTCGGCGCATCCATGTTGTGCGGCACCTGAAAGGCGAAGCTGCCGCCGGGTTTCACGCCGGACATCAGGCGCGGCAACAAAGCGGCATGATCGCCCAGCCATTGGAACGTCGCGTTGGAGAAGATCACGTCATAGGGCGCGTCCGCCCGCCACGTGGCAAGATCGGCCGCGATCCAGCGCGCCGCGACGCCGGACGTCGCGGCCTGGGCCAGCATGTCGGCCGAGGAGTCGAGGCCTTCGATCTCCGCCTCGCGCCAGCGGGCGCGCAGCAGGGCGGTCGAATTGCCGGGGCCGCAGCCCAGATCGATGACGCGTGCCGGATTCTCGTCCGGGACGCGCGCGAGCAGCTCCGCCGCGGGGCGCGTGCGTTCATCGGCGAAGGCAAGATAGGTTTTCGGATTCCAGACCATTCACAGTAGCTCCCTGTCCGGAATCTCCACCCGGAATGTCGTGCCGCCGTCGCCCGTCGCGACCAGCGTGATGTCGCCGCCATGGGCGCGGGCGAGGTCGCGGGCGATGGCGAGCCCCAGGCCGGAGCCGCCGGCGCGCGCGGCCGTCGCAAAGGGCTGGAACAGGCGGACCTGCAAGGCCTGGGGAATGCCCGGACCGTCATCGGCGATGTCGATCCGCACCCGCTGGCCGCGCCGTTCCGCCGCGAGGCAGATGCGGCCGGCGCAACCGCGCGCCACCAGCGCCTCGACCGCGTTGCGGATGAGATTGAGAACCAGGCGATAGAGCTGCTCCGCATCGGCATCGACCTGCAGCGCCGCGCTTATCTCATTCTCGAGGCGTATCTCGATCGGCGCGATGCGCGCTTCGATCGCGGCATCGGCGGCCTCGGCCACCAGCGGGGCGAGGTCGATGAATTTGCGTTGCGGCGGCCGCTCGTCGGCGCGGCCATAGCGCAACGTGTTGGTGGCGAGCGACACCGCGCGGTCGATCGACGCGACGAGCCGCGGCGCGAGCTTCTTGACGATCGGGTCCTCGCTGTCGCTCAGGCGGTCCGAGGCGAGCCGGGCGTTGGAGAGGATGTTGCGCAGGTCGTGCTGGATGCGCGCCACCGCCTGGCCGAGCGCCGCGAGACGGCTCTTCTGCTGCAGGAAGCCATAGAGGTCGCGCTGCATGGCGGCGAGCTCGCGCTCCGCGATGCCGATCTCGTCCTGCCGGGCGCTTGCCTGGATGATGCGCGCCGGATCCTCCGGATTCGCGTGGAACGAGACCATCGCCTCCGTCACCCGCCGCATCGGCCGCACCAGGACGAGGTAGAGGCTGGCGAAAACGAGCAGGCCGGTGATCAGCGAGACGATGAAGCCGGTCACCATCACCCGGTCGGCATAGGAGACCAGGGCGGCGCGGATCGACGTCTCCTTGAGGATGATCCCAATGCTGTCGGCGCCCCGGACCCGGGTCGGCGCGATGACGTGCAGGATCCGGTCGCCGCCACTCCACAGGCAGTCCAGCGCGCTCAGCATGTCGGCGCCGGCCGCGGCTCTCGTCAGGTCGATGGTGGCGTCGATCCAGGACGCCTCACCCTCGACCTGGAAGAATTCGCGCTTGTCCGGGCTCTTGAGCAGGACCGACATGGCGCCGGCGCGCTTGAGCAGGTGCTCCCGCACCGCGGCCGATATCTGTTCCCCGCCCGGCTCGGTCAGGGGCAGGACGGCGAGTTCGGCGGATTCGATATGGTTGTCCAGCAGCTCACGATGGTAGCGGCCCACCGACGGCACGAAGATCAGGACCTCCGCCACCATCACATAGAGGATGGTCAGCAGCAGGAGGCGGCCGGAGAGGCTATGGGCGACAAGCCCATAGGCGGCGGCCAGTCGGGCACGGGGGCGGCCAGGCATGGGCGGCATAAAGCCCCAAGATAGAAGGAAATCCTAGTGCGGGCGCCGCCAGGGCCGTCCTGCCCGCCGCGGTTGACAGCCCACTAGCTAAGGCCATAGAACCCGCGCTCTTTTTGACGCCTTAGAAGCCTGCGGGAAATCCCATGAAGCGCCCTTATCAGCCGAGCAAGATCGTCCGCAAGCGGCGCCATGGCTTCCGTGCCCGCATGGCCACCAAGGGCGGCCGCAAGATCCTGGCCCGCCGCCGGGCCCATGGCCGCGCCAAGCTGTCGGCCTGAACGCCGCCCGGCCCGCAGCGTCCCGGCCCCCTGAGGGGCGATCCATGGACCGCCTCAAGAATCGCAGCGAATTCCTGCGCGCCCAGCGCGGCATCCGCCGGGTCACCCCCGGCCTGACCCTCGAAATCTGTGCCAATCCGGGCGGCCAGGCCGTCCGGGTCGGCTTCACCGCCAGCCGCAAGGTCGGCAATGCCGTGCTGCGCAACCGCTGCAAGCGCCGCCTGCGGGCCGCCGCCGCGGCGGTGCTTCCCCTTTGCGGCCGGCCGGGCACCGACTATGTACTGGTGGCGCGGCAAGGCACCGCCACGCGGCCCTTCGAAAAGCTGACGGCCGACCTTGGCGAAGCGTTGCGCGCGGCCCATCTGAAGCTGGGCCGGCCGGGAGATGCCCCTTGAACGGGACGACGAGGACACTGCGCGGCTGGGCCGCGGCGGCGCTGATCGCGCCGATCCGCGTCTATCGCACCGTGCTCTCGCCGCTGTTCCCGCCGGCCTGCCGCTTCCAGCCGACCTGCTCGCAATACGCCATCGAGGCGATCCAGGTGCATGGGCCGCTGAAGGGCCTCGGTCTTGCGATCCGCCGGTTGGCGCGCTGCCATCCCATTTCCTGGCTCGGCGGTTCGTCGGGCTTCGATCCCGTACCGCCCCGATAGGTCATCGATGAACAACACCGGCAACAACCGCAATATCCTGATCGCCACGATCCTGTCCTTCGCGATCTTCGCCGGCTGGTATCTTTTCATCGGCGAGCCCGCCATGAAGGCCGAGCAGGCGCACCAAGCCGCCCTGGTGAAAGCGCAGAAGCAGCATCCCGCGGCGGCGCCGGCGGCGCCCGGCACCGTGCCTGCGGTCGCCGGCGGGGCGCCAGCGCATCTGAGCCGCAGCCAGGCGCTCGCCGAGGGCGGGGCGCGGGTGAGGATCGACACGCCGTCGGTCGACGGCTCGCTGCTGCTGAAAGGCGCGCGGTTCGACGACCTGCGGCTGAAGCACTATCGCGAGACCTCGGACCGCAAGAGTCCCGAGATCGTGCTGCTGGCGCCCAAGGGCGCCGCCTATCCCTATTTCGTCGATTTCGGCTGGAGCAACGCGGCAGGCGTGAACCAAGCGCTGCCGGACGACGCCACGGTGTGGACGCAGGTCGGCGGCACGACGCTGTCGCCGGGCAAGCCGGTGACGCTGCGCTGGGACAATGGGCATGGCCTGATCTTCACGCGGCAGATCGCGGTCGACGATCAGTTCATGTTCACGGTCACCGACAGCGTGCAGAACAAGGGCGCAGCCGCCGCGACGCTCTATCCCTTCGCGCTGGTGGTGCGGATCGGCGCGCCGCAAAGCGCGCTCAGCGCCAGCTACATGACGACGCTGCACGAAGGCTTCGTCGGCTTGGCGTCGGATTCGGTGGTCGACCCCACCTACAGCAAGTTCAAGGACGAGGGGGCGCAGCCGATCGCCTTCTCGTCCACCGGCGGCTGGCTGGGCATCACGGACAAATACTGGATGGCGACGATCATCCCGCCCCAGGGCGAGGCCTATGACGGCAAGTTCAGCGCTTCCGACGCCGGCAGCACCAAGGCCTATCAGGGCGACTACCGGCTCGGCGCGCGCAACATCGCAGCGGGCGGCGGCACGGCCAGCGTCACGCATCACCTGTTCGCCGGCGCCAAGGTGGTCGACACGCTGCGCCACTACGAGCACACGATGGGCATCACCGATTTCGTGATGGCGGTGGACTGGGGCTGGTTCCGGCCGATCACCCAGCCGCTGTTCTGGGTGCTGGACTATTTCTACAAGCTGTTCGGCAATTTCGGCCTCGCCATCCTGCTGCTCACGGTCTGCGTGAAGCTGGTGACCTTCCCGATCGCCAACGCCTCGGCCAAGACCATGGCGAAGATGAAGAAGATCCAGCCCGAGCAGGAGAAGATCAAGGAGCGTTTCGCCGACGACCAGGTGAAGCAGCAGCAGGCGGTGATGGAGCTCTACAAGCGCGAGAAGGTGAACCCGATCTCGGGCTGCCTGCCGCAGCTTCTCGTCATCCCGGTGTTCTTCTCGCTCTACAAGGTGATGTACGTCACCATCGAGATGCGCCAGGCGCCGTTCTGGGGCTGGATCCACGACCTGTCGGCGCCCGATCCGACCTCGATCCTCAATCTGTTCGGGCTCCTGCCCTATCACGTGCCGGCGTTCATCCCGGTCTTCCTGTCGATCGGCATCTGGCCGATCTTCATGGGCATGACGCAATGGGTGCAGACCAAGCTGAACCCGGCGCCGGCCGATCCGATCCAGGCGCGCATGTTCGGGCTGATGCCGATCATGTTCACCTTCATGTTCGCGACCTTCCCCGCCGGGCTGGTGATCTACTACACCTGGAACAACATCCTGGGCATCGCGCAGCAATGGTTCATCATGAGCCGCAACGGCGTCGAGGTGCATCTGTTCAAGAACCTGCGGCTGGAGAGCGTGACGAAATATCTGAGGGCGCCCGCCAAGGCGCCCGAGGAAACGTGACCTCCGACGAAGCCGAAGCCACCGCCCGGCTCGCCGCCGCCCGCAAGCTGTTCGCCGGCGCCTGCGATTTCGTGTGGGGAACCGGCGACATCAACAGCCTGCCGCCGCAGGGCCTGCCGGAGATCGCCTTCGTCGGACGCTCCAATGCCGGCAAGTCGAGCCTGATCAACGCGCTCACCAACCGCAAGACGCTGGCGCGGGTGAGCCACACGCCGGGCCGCACGCGCGAGATCAATTTCTTCAAGCTCGGCGACGCGCTGATGCTGGCGGACCTGCCCGGCTATGGTTACGCCAAGGCCTCCAAGACGATGACGGCGGAATGGCAGAAGCTGATCTTCGCCTATCTGCGCGGCCGGGCGAGCCTGCGCCGCGTCGCGCTGCTGATCGACGCCAGGCGCGGCGTGCTGGACCTGGACGAGCAGGTCATGACGCTGCTGGACGAGGCGGCGGTGTCCTATGCGCTGGTGCTGACCAAGATCGACAAGCTCAAGCCCGAGGAGGCGGAAGACGCGGCGCGGGCGGCCGATGCCGCGGCGCGCAAGCACACCGCCGCGTTCCCGGAGGTCTATGCGACGTCGGCGTTCCGCGGCCTGGGCCTCGATCCGGTGAAGTTGCAACTTGCGGCGTTGGCCGAGGCTTGAGGCATGGGCTATAAGGCCCTCGCTTTCGCTGGACAGGGTTTATGGCGCTTACGGACGAGTTCGGGCAGGACCGCAATCTGCGCGTGATGGCGCGCTGGCGCTCGACCGCGCGGGTCCTGGTCGAAGCCCTGCCCTACATCCTGAAATACGACCAGAAGACCATCGTGGTGAAGTTCGGCGGCAATGCGATGGCCGGCGGCGGCACCGCGGCGGATTTCGCCCAGGACATCGTGCTGATGAAGCAGACCGGCATCGATCCCGTCGTGGTGCATGGCGGCGGCCCGCAGATCGGCGCCATGCTGGCCAAGCTGCAGATCCCCTCCACCTTCGTCGACGGCCTCAGGGTCACCGACCAGGCGGCGATCGACGTCGTCGAGATGGTGCTGACCGGTTCGATCAACAAGCAGATCGTCTCGAGCATCAACGCCGCGGGCGGCCGCGCCGTCGGGCTGTCGGGCAAGGATTCGACGCTGGTGCTGGCGCGCAAGCTGATGAAGAACGGCGTCGATCTCGGCTTCGTCGGCGAGCCGGAGAAGGTCAATCCCGACGTGCTGCACACCGTGATGCGCTCGGAGATCATCCCGGTGATCGCGCCGATCGGCGCCGGCGCGAACGGCGAAACCTACAACATCAATGCCGACACGGTGGCGGGCGCGGTCGCCGGCGCGATGAAGGCGGAGCGCCTGATCCTGCTCACCGACGTCGAGGGCGTGCTCGACGGCGAGAAGAAGCTGATTCCGCGTCTCACCGTCGCCGAGGCGCGCGCCCTGATCCAATCGGGCACCATCAAGGGCGGCATGATCCCCAAGATCGAGACCGCGATCGACGCGGTGGAAGGCGGCGTCAGCGCCGCCGTCATCCTGGACGGCCGCATCCCGCACGTCCTTCTGCTCGAGCTCTTCACCGAGCATGGCGCCGGCACGCTGATCACCGCCGAATGAGGCTTTTCTCGCGTCTCCTTGCGGTCGTGACGCTGGCGCTCGGTTGCGCGACGCTCGCGAGTCCGGCACAGGCCGCGATGAATCTGTGCAATCGCACCTCCTATGTCCTCTACGCGGCGACCGGGGCGGCGACCGGCGGCGGGGTCAACGCGCAGGGCTGGACGCGGGTCGCGCCGGGCGCCTGCCGGGTCGTGGTGGCGGGAGACCTCGCCGCCGCGTCCTATTATCTCTACGCCCGCTCCTCGCAGGCGCATTCCGGGCCGACGCGCGCCTGGGGCGGCGACGTGCAGATTTGCGTCAAGGATACGAATTTCACCAATCGCGACGCGGCGAACGCGCCGGTTTGCCAGTCCGACGATTTCTTCCAGCTGCCCTTCGCAACGGTGGACACCCATCACCTGAAATCCTGGACCGCGACGTTCAGCGAGTCGCCGGCGCTGGCGACCTTGCCGCAGGCGCAGATGGCGGGATTGAAGCGGCTGCTGCGCGACGCGGGCTACCGGATCGGCGCGCTGGACGCCAGGCCGGACAAGGCGGCCGACGGGGCCCTGGCGGATTTCCGCAAGAAGTTGCGCATGGCGCCGGCCGCGAGCGTAGGCGACGTGTTCGACGCGCTGGAGACCGAGGCCCTGAAGACCGCGACACCGGCCGGCTATGCGATCTGCAACGACACGGCCAAGTCCGTCGCGGCCGCGCTGGGCCAGCGCGCGCGCAACGACTGGATCAGCCATGGCTGGTGGAAGATCGCCGCGGGAAGCTGCGCCAAGGTGATGGACGATTTGCGCGGCGTGGATTCGGTGTTCCTGTTCGTGACGCGGATCAACGGGCCGGCGCTGGTGACGGGGCCGGCGAAGTTCTGCACCGCCGATATCGAGTTCGACATCCAGAGCCGCACGCGCTGCAAGGAGCGCGGGCTGGCGGACACAGGGTTCCTCGAGACGCGGGTGAACGGGCTGAACGGCTATGCGGCGCATGTCGGGGAGAACGGGCTGGTGCGGCCGGGGCCGAAGCGGCGGTAGGTTCTTCCCGCTTAATTTCAGAGCTGTCTTGGTTTGGAATGAAATCTCCCGTCATCGCCCGCTTCATGCGGGCGACCCATGATCTCGATGTTGCACGGCGAGGCGCGAAGCCGCGGAGAAAATGAACTCCGCGTTCTCCGCGACTGCGCGTGAACCCCTTTTTGGATGAAGTGCGCTCAACTTGATGGTTGGGTGTTCGTGGGTGGCCGGGACGAGCCCGGCCATGACGATGTTTTTGGTGTTGGTGCTCCACGCGAAGCACCGAACGCTTCACACCTTCACGCCGAAATATTCCAAATGCCAGCGCATCTCGTCTTCCGTCATCGGGAAATGCACGCCGGCGCGGGCGGGGAGGAGCTCGCCGGCACCGAGCTTCATCACGAAGCTCTGGATCTTGAAGGCGACGCGCATGCTGAGCCCGGCATGCCAGACCAGCGCGGTCACCGGCTTGGCCGACCGCGAGGCGACGATCTTGCGCGCCGTGGCCTCGGGCACCCGGGCGAGCGTCGCGAGGGCCAGTGTGACCGTCTCGCGCTGGCCCGCATTGGCGGCAGCCTCGACGAAGGCGTCGTCGAGCCGGCCGGCGGCCCTGGCCGCGGCGACGTCGCGATGCGCGGCGTCGGCTTGCCCGTCTTCCGGCTTGCGGTCTTCCTGCAGGCGGATCCGCAATGCCTTGTTGAGTTGCTGCCCGATCTCGTCGTCGAGACCGTAGCGCGCGGAGAGCTGCTCGATCAGGCTGGAACCGACGAAGGACGCGATGCGCCGGATCGCGCGCCGGGACAGGTCGCTGCGCAGGACGAGCGGCATCTGCCAGTCCTGGATCCGCTCGGCCTGTGCCGCGATGTCGTCCAGGGTCTTCTCGCGGATCGCGGCATCCGGATTGGCGAGAAGGGCGGCGATCGCCGGGATGTCGAGCGAGCCGACGATCGCCTGGGAGACGTCGACCGTCAACGGCTTGCGCCGCGCGATGGCGCACAACACCTCTTCGGCGCGCGCGGTGGCGATGATCTCCATCAGATCGGCATCCGACAGCAGCGGCGAGTATTCCAGGATCGGCGCGGCGACGAGTTCGCTCAGATCGCGCGCCAGGGTCAGCACGATCATCCTGGGGACGCAGTCGAGTTCCTTGATCTCTTCCGCGAGGATCGCACGGACCCGGACCACCTGGTCGCGCGCCAGGCGCTCCAGCGTCTCGACGGTGAGTGCATGGACATGGGCGTTCTCGGCCGGCGAGAGGCTCGGCATCAGCCGCGCGATCTTCCGCGCGAGCTCGGCGCGGACGTCTTCGTCCTCGTCGTCCGCGAGGTGGCGGTTGGCGCGGGCCGGCGCGGCACTGTTCGCGGCCACCGCACGGCGCGTGGCGGGCGCGCCGTTCGCCGCCAGGTATTCCAGCACGTCGCGGCCCGCATCGGTGCGGCCGGCCAGCTCGCCATGCGCCGCCTGGCTGCGCGCCTCCAGCAACGCCAAGGCGCTGTCGCGCGTCATGCCGGGCCTTTGCGGCCTGCGCATGTCCTGTCCCATCGGGCGGTCCTTCCCTGGCGCCAGTGTGGGCGCCGGCGGTTTATCGCGCCTTAAGAGATGTGGTTGAGAAAGCTTTACGCGCTTGCCTGGAGCGGGCGCTTCGCCCATGGTCCGCGGCCATGAGCGAAGCGGCACAGACCCCGAAACTGCGTGGTGGCGGGCCCGATTTCGCCGGCATCGACGCGTGGGTCTTCGACCTCGACCACACGCTCTACACCTTCGACGCGGCGGGCCAGGCGGCGATGGAGGAGCGCATCTGCCGCTATGTCCAGCGCCATTTCGGCCTGCCCCGCGACGAGGCCTGGGCGATCCAGAAGCGCTACCTGAAGGATTACGGCAGCACGCTGGCCGGCCTCGTGATGCATGAGCGGATCGATCCCGACGCCTATCACGACGCGGTCAACGACCTGGAGGTCCTGGACCTCAAGCCCGACGCCGCCTTGCGCGAAGGCCTGGCACGGCTGCCGGGACGGCGCTTCGTCTTCACCAACAATTGCGGCCGCTATGCCCGCGCCGTGCTGGAGCGGTTGGGGATGGACGACCTGTTCGCCGGCATCGTCGACGCCAAGGCGATGGATTTCGTGCCCAAGCCGCAGCCGGGCGCCTATGCGGCGCTGTTCAAACTGGGGGCGTTCGCGCCGGCCGGGGCTGCGCTGTTCGACGACAGCCCGCGCAACCTGGTGCCGGCACGAGCGCTGGGGATGCGGACGGTGTGGTTCAACAACGGGCTCGGCCAGGCGCATTGGCGCATTGAAAATCCCGAGCTTCACATCGACCACCAGACCGATAATCTCGCCGCCTTTCTGAACACGATCAGGATTTGAACCCATGAGTGACGATCTGGCCCGCACCATCGACGAGGCCTGGGAGGCCCGCGACGGACTGAACATCGGCACCAAGGGCGCGGTGCGCGAGGCGGTGGAGACGGTGCTGGCCGATCTCGATGCCGGCACGCGGCGCGTGGCCGAGAAGGTGGGCGGCGAATGGGCCGTGCATCAATGGCTGAAGAAAGCGGTGTTGCTGTCCTTCCGGCTGAATGCGATGACGCTGATCGACGGCGCGCCGGGCGACGCGCGCTGGTGGGACAAGGTGGATTCGAAGTTCGAGGGCTGGGACGCAGGCCGCTTCCAGGCGGCGGGCTTCCGCGCCGTGCCGGGCGCCATCGTGCGCCGCTCCGCCTTCATCGCGAAGAACGTGATCCTGATGCCGAGCTTCGTGAATGTCGGGGCCTATGTCGGCGAGGGCACGATGATCGACACCTGGGCGACGGTCGGGTCCTGCGCGCAGGTCGGATCGCATTGCCATATCTCGGGCGGCGCTGGGCTGGGCGGCGTGCTGGAGCCTTTGCAGGCGGCGCCGACCATCATCGAGGACAATTGCTTCATCGGGGCACGCTCCGAAGTGGCCGAGGGCGTGATCGTGGGCGAGGGCTCGGTGCTCGCGATGGGCACATTCCTGACCGCGACGACCAAGATCGTCGACCGCCATTCGGGCGAGATCGTCACCGGGCGCGTGCCGCCCTACTCCGTCGTGGTGCCGGGATCGCTGGGCGGCGGGCCGGGCAAGCCGGCGCTCTATTGCGGCGTGATCATCAAGACGGTGGACGCGCGCACACGGTCCAAGACCTCGATCAACGAACTTCTGAGAGACTGAGATGACCGATCCGGTCGCCCCCGATCCCGTCACTTTGGCGCAGGCCCTGATCCGCTGTCCGTCGGTGACGCCGGAGGATGGCGGGGCGCTCGGCGTGCTGGAGGACGTGCTGAAGCCGCTGGGCTTTGCGTGTCACAGGCTGCGCTTCGAGGACGAAGGCGTGCCGGCGGTCGAGAACCTCTATGCGCGGATCGGGACGCAAGGGCCGAATTTCTGCTTTGCGGGGCACACCGACGTGGTGCCGCCGGGCGATGCCAGGCTGTGGCGGCACGATCCGTTCGGCGCGGCGATCGTGGACGGCACGCTCTATGGCCGCGGCGCGGTGGACATGAAATCGGCGGTGGCATGCTTCGCGGCGGCGGCCGAACGGTTCCTCGCGAGCGGCAAACCCTATGGCTCGATCAGCCTGCTGATCACCGGCGACGAAGAGGGGCCGACCAACGTCAACGGCACGAAGAAGATGCTGGTGTGGCTGAAGGAGAACGGCGAGCGCCTCAGCCACTGCGTCGTCGGCGAGCCGACCGCGACCGCCGAGACCGGCGACGTCATCAAGATCGGGCGGCGCGGCACGATGAACTGCAAGCTGCGCGTCACGGGCACGCAGGGTCATGTGGCGTATCCGCAGAGGGCGAACAATCCGATCCCGGCGCTGGCGGAACTGGTGACGCGGCTGTCGGATTGGAGGCTGGACGGCGGGACCGATCATTTCGATCCGTCGACGCTGGCCTTCACCACCATCGATGTCGGAAATCCCGCGACCAATGTGATTCCCGCCGATGTCCGCGCGGGATTCAACATCCGCTTCAACGACCGCCACACAAGCGCCGCGTTGATCGCGCATATCGAGGCCGAAGCCGCAGCGGTCGCCGGCGCCCGCGGCGTGGAGATCGATGTGAGCGCGCATGTCGGCGGCGAGCCGTTCCTCACCGCACCGGGCCCGTTCACCGCGCTGCTGAGCCGGGTGGCGACGGAGGCGACGGGGCGCGAACCCGAATTGTCGACCACCGGCGGCACCTCCGACGCGCGCTATATCAAGGATCACTGCCCGGTCGTCGAGCTGGGCCTGCCCGGCGGCACCATGCACAAGGCGGACGAGTGCGTGCCGGTGGCGCAGATCGAGAAGCTGACCGTGCTCTATGAGCGGCTGCTGGCCGCCTATTTCGCCGACCCGCCGGCATGAGCGATCCGCGCCCCATCGGCGTGTTCGATTCCGGCATGGGCGGGCTGACCGTGCTGCGGGCGCTGATCGCGCGGCTGCCGGGCGAGAGCTTCCTCTATCTGGGCGACACGGCGCGGCTGCCTTACGGCACCAAGAGCGCCGAGACGGTGCGGCGCTATGCGATCCAGGCGGCGCGGGCGCTGCAGGCGCGCGGCGTCAAGGCGGTGGTGATCGCCTGCAACACGGCGAGCGTGTCGGCGGAGGCGGTGGCGGAGTCTTTGGCGCCGCTGCCGGTGATCGGGGTGATCGCGCCCGGCGCGAAGGCCGCGCTGGCGGCGGCGCCGGAGGGACCGGTGGCGGTGATCGCGACCGAGACGACGGTGCGTGGCGGCGCCTATCGCGCGGCAATAAGGGCTTTGGGGTCGGACATTCCGATCGTGCAGCAGGCCTGTCCGTTGTTCGTGCCGCTGGCGGAGGAAGGGCTGGTCGAGGGGCCTATCGTCGACGCCATCGTCGCGCGCTACCTGGCGCCGGTCTTGGAGTCGATGCCGCGGCCCAAGGCGCTGCTGCTGGGCTGCACGCATTATCCGGTGCTGAAAGCGGCCATCGCGAAGGTCGCGGGGCCGGATATCAGTTTGGTCGACAGCGCGGTGACGGCGGCCGACGCGGTGGCGGCGATGCTGGACGAGGCGGGCCTCGCGCGTGCGGGTGGGGCGCGGACGCTCAGCTTCCTCGCCACCGATGCGCCGGACCGGTTTGCGCGGGCGGGGGAGATTTTCCTTGGGCAGGCGATCGATCCGGGGGCGGTGGAGCTGATCGATCTTCAGCCCTGATTGTCATCCCGGGCGAGCGCAGCGAGACCCGGGATGACAGTCAGGGGTAATCCACCCGCACCAGATACAGCCCATCCGGCGGCGCCACCGGGCCGCAGCGGGCGCGGTCTTTGGCGGCCAGCGCCTGCGCGAGGTCGCGCGGCCGCCATTTGCCTTCGCCGACCAGCTTCAGCGAGCCGACGATGGAGCGCACCTGGTGATGCAGGAAGGATCGCGCGGAGGCTTCGACGTGGATCTCGTCGGCGGCGCGGCGGACGTCGAGGCGGTCCAGCGTCTTGACCGGCGATTTGGCCTGGCATTCGGCGGCGCGGAAGGTCGTGAAGTCGTGGGTGCCCAGAAGCGCCTGGGCGGCGTGGTGCATCGCGTCGGCGTCGAGGGCGTGGACGACGTGCCAGACCTTGCCGGCCTCCAGCACCGGCGGCGGGCGACGGGTGAGGATGCGGAAAAGATAATGCCGCGCGGTGGCGGAGAAGCGGGCGTGGAAATCCGGCGGCGCGACGGCGGCTTCGAGCACGGCGACGTTGGGGCGGACGAAATGGTTCAGCGCGTCGCGCAGCTTGTCGCCGGTGAGATTTTTTTCGAGATCGACATGCGCGACCTGGCCGAGCGCGTGGACGCCGGCATCGGTGCGGCCGGCGCCGTGGACGGTGACCGTCTCGCCGGTGATCTTGCGGAGCGCGTCTTCGAGGATGCCCTGGACCGAGGCGCCGTGCTCCTGCCGCTGCCAGCCGACGAGCGAGGCGCCGCTGTATTCGAGGAGAAGTCTGTAGCGCGTCACGAGCGACCCCCCACCCGAAAAATCGCTGCGCGATTTTTCGACCTCCCCACAAGGGGAAGGTGATGGGTTGAGCGGATCATGTCAGCAGCGTACCACGACCTAACGGGAAGCCGCGCAGGAGGTCTTTGGCGTCCATCGCGGATTTGCCGGGACGCTGCAGGCGGGTGAGGCGCAGGGCGCCTTCGCCGCAGGCGATGGTGAGGGTGTCGTCGAGCAAACTGCCGGGTGCTCCGGTACCGGTGGCCAGTTCGCAGTTGAGGATCTTGACGCGCTCGCCTTTGACTTCGCTCCAGGCGCCGGGAATGGGAGAAAGGCCGCGGATCAGGCCGTCGATCTCGTGCGCCGGCTTGTGCCAGTCGATACGGGCTTCGTCCTTGAGGATTTTCTTGGCGTAGGTCGCGCCGTCTGCCGGCTGTGGCGTTTCCACCGCACTGCCGCGCTCCAGCGCGCCGACGGTGCGGGCCATCAGGTCGGCGCCGAGGCGGGCGAGCTCGTCGTGCAGTTCGCCATAGGTCTTGCGGCCGATGGGCGTGCGCTCGGCCATCAGGACCGGGCCGGTGTCGAGGCCTTCCTCCATCCGCATCGACATCACGCCGGTCTCGGTGTCGCCGGCCATGATCGCGCGCTGGATCGGGGCGGCGCCGCGCCAGCGCGGCAGGAGCGAGCCGTGCAGGTTGAAGCAGCCGAGACGCGGCGCGTCGAGGATGGGCTTAGGTAAGAGTAGGCCGTAGGCGACGACGATGGCGGCGTCGAGATCGAGGGCGGCGAACGCTGCCTGCTCCTCGGGCGATTTGAGCGAGACAGGGGTGCGGACCTCGATGCCGTGCGCCAGCGCGAGGGCGTGGACCGGCGAAGGCTCGGTGCCGAAGCCGCGGCCCTTGGGGCGCGGTGGTTGGGAATAGACCGCGGCGATGGCGTGGCCCTGGCCGATCAGCTCGGCGAGGGTGGGGACCGCGAAATCGGGCGTGCCCATGAAGGCGAGGCGGAGAGCCATTCCAATACCTGTCATCCCGGCCCAGCGATGCGCAAGCATCGCGCAGGTCGATAGCGTCAGCGTGTCGACGGACCCATTGTGCCGCGTCCCGATGGGTCCCGGATAGCCGCTACGCGGCTTCCGGGATGACAGCCTTTCTTTAGCCGGTCTCTTTCATGCGCTTTGCCTTTTGCAGCTTGCGCAGCGCCATGGAGCGCTTGAGCTTGGAGATGTGGTCGATGAAGAGGATGCCTTCGAGATGGTCCATCTCATGCTGCAGGCAGGTGGCCAGCAACCCGTCGGCTTCGAGCTCGTGATGGGTGCCGTCGCGGTCGGTGTAAGTCGCCTTGATGCGGGCGGCGCGCTCGACGTCTTCCCAGATCTCGGGGACGGAGAGGCAGCCTTCCTCGAAGCTCGCGACCTCGTCGGACGCCCACGTGATCACCGGATTGATGAAATGGCGCGGGTTCTTCTTGCCCTCGCGCTGGTCCAGGTCCATCACGATGACGCGCTGCGCCACGCCGATCTGCACCGCGGCGAGGCCGATGCCGTCGGCGGCGTACATGGAATCGACCATGTCGTCGATCAGCCTGCGCGTCGCCGCATCGACCGTGTCCACGGTCTGCGAGACGGCTTTGAGGCGCGGGTCGGGCGCGGTAAGGATGGGGCGGATGGCCATGGCGGGGAGATAATCGTCGGGCCGCTTTTGGTCAAGGGAAACGCGGAAAACGCATGGAATTGGGGCTGATCGTTCTGGGAATCGCGATCGTCGCGGCGGCGGGAATCGTGGCTTTCGCGCTGCGCGGGCGGCGACCGGAGCCGATGCCCGTCGAGCCGCCGCGGCCCGATGCACGGATCGACACGGTGCTGCAGGGCCAAGGCGATATCCTGGGACGGTTCCACCAGACCATCGAGAGCCAGGCGGCGCTGCAGCGGACCTTGTCGGAGCGGATCGAGGCGCTGGACAAGCGGCTGGGCGAGACGCTGACCGACAGCGCCACCAAGACGGCGGCGACGATCTCGGGGATCGGCGAAAGGCTGACCGTGATCGACGAAGCGCAGAAGAACATCTCGGCGCTTTCGGGACAGGTGACGAGCCTGCAACAGGTCCTGTCCAACAAGCAGTCGCGCGGCGCCTTCGCCCAGACGCAGATGGAGGAGATCGTGCGCGACGGGCTGCCGACCAACCTCTACGAGTTCCAGTTCACGCTTTCGAACCGCAACCGGCCCGACTGCATCATCCGCATCCCCGGCAACAACGCGCTGCTGGTGATCGACTCCAAGTTTCCGCTGGAGTGCTTCACGCTGCTCCGCGCGGCGGTGAGCGACGAGGAGCGCAAGCTGGCGCTGGCGCGGGTGCGCAGCGATGTCGGCAAGCACGTCACCGACATTGCGTCGAAATATCTGATCCAAGGCGAGGTGCAGACGCCGGCGCTCATGTTCGTGCCGTCGGAATCGATTTATGCGGAGCTGCATGACGGGTTCAGCGACGTGATCCAGAAGGCGCACCGGGCGCAGGTGGTCGTGGTGTCGCCGAACATCCTGATGCTGGCGATCAACACGATCCAGACGGTGATGAAAGACGCGCGGATGCGCGAGCAGGCGAGCCTGATCCAGAAGGAGGTCGGCGTGATGCTGAACGACGTGCGGCTCTTGGGCGAGCGGGTCGAGAAGCTGCAGCGCCACTTCAACCAGGCCGACGGCGACATCAAGGACATCCTGGTCTCGGCAGGAAAGGTGACGGGCCGGGCCGACCGGATCCGCAATGTGGAGCTGGGACCGGGGGAGATCGCGCCGGCGCAATTGCCGGAGAGTTAGCGGCGCTGTGGTTTAGAGTTGTTTCGGTTTGAACCAAAAAACACCGTCATGGCCGGGCTCGTCCCGGCCACCCATGATCTCGATGTTGCACGCGGAGGCGCGGAGGTCCGCGCTCCTCAGCGGCTCCGCGTGAAACCTTTTGCAAGCAGCTCACCCCACTTGAGAGTTGGGTGTTCATGGGTGGCCGGGACGAGCCCGGCCATGACGAATTTTTTGAGATTTACAGCGACCGCCGCGCCTTGAACGCCGCGCTCAGCGTGCCTTCGTCCAGATAATCCAGCTCGCCGCCGACAGGGACGCCGTGGGCGAGGCGCGTGACGCTGGTGCCGGTGGGGCTGAGGAGATCCATCAGGTAGTGCGCGGTGGTCTGGCCCTCGACGGTCGCGTTCATCGCGAGGATGACCTCGTCGACGCCATTGCGCACCCGGCCGATCAGGCTGGCGACATTGAGTCGGTCGGGCGTCACGCCGTCGAGCGCGGAGAGGGCGCCGCCCAGCACGTGATAGCGGCCGCGGAAGACACCGGCGCGCTCCAGCGCCCAGAGATCGGCGACGTCCTCCACGATGCACAGCACATGATCGTCGCGGCGCGGATCGCGGCACAGCGCGCAGGGGCTGGTGGTGTCGAGATTGCCGCAGGTCTCGCAGGTCTTGATGGCGGCGGCCGCATCGCGCATGGCGAGCGCCAGCGGCTCCAGCAGCATGTCGCGCTTCTTGAGCAGCGTCAGCGCGGCACGCCGCGCCGAGCGCGGTCCGAGGCCCGGCAGTTTGGCGAGAAGCTGGATCAGGCGCTCGATCTCGGGCCCGGCGGAGAGGCTGGCCATCAGGACTCGTCTTCCGGCATCGGCGCGGCGATGTCGTCGTCGGCGATGCGGCGCACTTCCTTGATCTCGGCGCCGGGGAAGCGGTCGAGCACGGCGCGCACCAGCGGCTCCTGCGTCACGCTCTCGATCTTGGCGGCCTTGGCGTCGCGCTTCTGCTCGGCGAGCGTGGGCTCGCCGGCCTCGCGCGAGACCGAGATCGACCAGCGGATGCCGGTCAGCGCGAACAGCTTCTGCGAAAGATCGCCCGCCAGGGTCGTCGGCGCCTTCGGCGTCGGTCGGATCTCGAGACGGCCCTGTTCCATGCGGACCAGATGCACATTGTGCTCGAGGTTGACCTTCAGGCTCGAGGTCGGCTCCAGCAGGGCGATGATGTCCTGGAAGGAGCGAAGCTGCACGGCGGGCGCCGCCGACAGCGTGGGTTCGGGCGCCTGCCGGGCCGCTTGGACCGCAGAGGGCGACAGCGCGCGCGGCGCCGCGTCGCCCCGGCTCTCCAGCGCGGGCGCCGCTGGGCGCGGCGGCGGCTTGCTCTCGCCGTCCAGCAGATCGCGCACCAGCTTGTCGGTGGGCGGAAGGTCGGCGGCATAGGCCAGGCGGATCAGCGCCATCTCGCAGGCGGCGACGGGCCGCGTCGCGTCGCGCACTTCGAGGAGGCCCTTGAGCAGCACCTGCCAGGCGCGGGTGAGCGACGGGACGGTGAGCTTGCCCGCCATCTCGGCGGCGCGCCGGGCTTCACCCGAGCCGCCATCGAAGAAACCTTCGGCGCCGGGCGCGACCTTCACGCGGGTGAGGAAATGCACGATCTCCAGCAAGTCCTGCATCACTGCCAGGGGATCGGCGCCGTGATCGTAGAGATTGTTCAGGTCGGCCAGCGCCTCGGCGACCTTGCCGCCCATCAGCTTCTCGAACAGGTCGAGCACCCGGCCGCGATCGGCGAGGCCCAGCATGTCGCGCACCGCATCGGCAGCGATCTCCCCGCCCTCGCCATGGGCGATGGCCTGGTCGAGCAGCGAGAGCGAGTCGCGCGCCGAGCCTTCGGCGGCGCGGGCGACCAGGGCGAGCGCATCGCGGGCGATGGCGACGCCCTCCTTCTCCGCGATGCCGGAGAGCAGGCCGACCAGCTCCTGGGTCTCGATCCGCCGCAGGTCGAAGCGCTGGCAGCGCGACAGGATCGTGACCGGGACCTTGCGGATCTCGGTGGTGGCGAAGATGAACTTCACATGCGGCGGCGGCTCTTCCAGCGTCTTGAGGATCGCGTTGAAGGCCGGCTTGGACAGCATGTGCACTTCGTCGAGGATATAGACCTTGTAGCGCGCGCTGGCCGGCGCGTAGCGCACGCTGTCGATGATCTGGCGCACCTCGTCGACGCCATTGTTCGAGGCTGCGTCCATCTCCTGCACGTCGACATGGCGCGACTCGGCGATGGCGACGCAGGGCTCGCAGACGCCGCAGGGCTGGATCGTCGGCGCGGTGCGCGTGCCGTCGGGGCCGATGCAGTTGAGGGCGCGCGCGATGATGCGCGCCGTCGTGGTCTTGCCGACGCCGCGGACGCCGGTCAGCATGAAGGCATGCGCGATGCGGCCGGTCGCGAAGGCATTGGACAGCGTCCTGACCAGCGCCTCCTGGCCGACGAGACCTGAGAAGTCGGACGGACGGTATTTGCGCGCCAGCACGCGGTAGGCCGCGCCGCCGGCGGGCTTGGCCGGGGCGGGATCGAGGCCCAGGGAAAATTCGTCGCTCATCGCGCCGGAGTATAGCAAGCGGGCGCCGCGGCCGGGCAAGTATCGCTCACGGACCGTCCACGAAGATATCCTCGATCCGCCGCGCGAAGACCCTCGCGATGGCGAAGGCCAGGGGCAGCGACGGATCGTAGCGGCCGGTCTCGATCGCAATCACGGTCTGGCGCGAAACCATGAGCCGCGCCGCGAGGTCGGCCTGGGTCATGCCGGCCTCGGCGCGCAACGCCTTCAGCCGGTTGTTCATGCCCGCAACCTCGCGCGGCGCGGCCAGCCGACGGCCGCCGTCACGACCAGGAAGATCACCGAGAAATAGAAATGCCAGACGTCGCCGAGCGGCGGCAGGGTCGCGACCTTGGCGACCTGCGGATAGGACCAGACGAGGCAGGCCATGATCCCGCCGGTCAGCGACGCGGACTGGAGGAAGCGCAGGCGCTGCAACTCATCGATGCGGCGGTAATAGCGGAGCGTGACCAGGAGCATCAGCCAGATCGGAACCAGCGGGGCGAGCGCCAGGACGTCGAAGGCGGCGGAGCCGGGCGCGAGATGAAGGCCGCTGCCGGCTGCCTTGGTGCCCAAGAGCAGCAGGACGGTGCCGGTCATCTCGGCGGCGTAGCGCAGGACGGCGCGGTGTTCGATGTCCATGGTGAAGCTCCAAATGTAAAGCGTACTTTACATAGGCGGGCAGAACGGCGGAGTCAAGGCCGCTTTACATTTCGAATGTGTTATTTTGAGATACCAGATATAGTGCTTCGCAACTGCGGAACTACATCTACTTGTTTTCGCCGTGCACGCAGTGGAAGCCGGCTGACCCAAGCCGGATTCGGTACGGCTGCTTCGTTCCCGATCTGACCGGGTTAGCGAGCGGCTCGTCCAGCCGACTTCCGGACGGGGATATAAGGCCGGCCCGCGGAAAATGCGAGTCGTGCGCTTTCCAAAGTCCGCCCTTACGATGCAGGCAAAGATATCGGGTGACATATGATTCCTTTCGCCGGCAATCCGCTCGACCGGGCGAGCGTCAAACGTACCGACGCGGAATGGCTCGCCGCGCGGCGGCGCGACGCGACATCCCTCATCCTGCCGATATGGCGGCTGCAGCCTTTCATCATCGGCCCCGAGAAGGCGCCGGCGCCGGTCGAACTCGGACTGCTGAAGCCGGGACTGGCGGATTCGCTGGCCGCGCCGGATGCGCCTTGCGTCTTCCTCGGGCTGGAAGGCGACAGCGCGATGTTCGGTCTCGACATCTCCGCGGCGCGCGATCCGGCGAGCGAAGGGCCGCTGGCCGGACTGGGGCATTTCCGCGACGCGCGCGCGGCGGCCGCGACCCTGCCGCTGAAGGACGCGGCGATCATGGGCGAGGCCAAGGCGATGATCGACTGGCACAACCGGCACGGTTTCTGCGCCAATTGCGGCACCGCGACCGCGCCGGCCGATGGCGGATGGCGGCGGCTGTGCCCGCACTGCAAGGCCGAGCATTTCCCGCGCACCGATCCGGTGGTGATCATGCTGGCGGTGCATGACGGCGCCTGCCTTGTCGGGCGCAACAAGCGCTTCCCGGGCAATTTCTATTCGGCCCTCGCGGGCTTCATGGAGCCGGGCGAGACCATCGAGGAAGCGGTGCGCCGCGAATTGCTGGAGGAAGTGAACCTCAAGGTCGGCAAGGTGCATTATCACGCGACGCAGCCCTGGCCCTTTCCCTCGTCGCTGATGATCGGCTGCCTGGCGGAAGCCGAGAGCCGCGACTTCAAGCCCGACGGCGAGGAGATCGCCGCTGCGATGTGGCTGGACCGCGACAAGGCGAAGCGCCTGATCGCGGGCGAGCGGTTCGACGACATCTCGGTGCCGCCGGCGGTGGCGATCGCACATCACCTGATCAAGGCATTCGCGGACGGGGCCATGTGACGCGCGCCCTGCTCGCACTCCAGGCGGCGACGCTCTTCAAGCTGTCCGCCGGCCGGCGGATGGAATATGCCAACGATCCGGAGCGCTCGCCGCCGCCGCGTCTGTACATGGCGGGCTGCGAGGAGGGCTGGGTCGGCTATCTGCGCGACGATGTCGATGCGGCCGCCGCGCGCGCCGTCGAGGACTTGATCGCGCAGGAGCCGCCGCTGGCCGCGCCGGGCGCGACGCCGCGCTTCGCCGAGCGCTATCGCGAGATCGTCGGTTCCGACGCGCCGCTGACGACGCACAATTACGGACCGATCCATCGCCTGCGGCGCGGGGTGCAAGCGCCGAGCACGGTGAAGGTCGTGTGCCAGGGCACGGCAGAGGGCGACGCCCTATGGACACGGCTCGAGCGCGACGGTCTTGCGCCGGACTGGATCGCGGCCGGCTTCACCGACCTCAGCCATTTCTGGGAGCCCTGGTGCGTCGCGATGGCCGGCGACGAGATCGCGGCGATCGCCTTCGCCGCGCGGACGGGATTGCTGGCGGCGGAGGTCGGCGTCTACACGCTGAAAGCCCATCGCGGGCGCGGCTATGCGGCCGCGGTCACCGCGGCATGGAGCACGCTGCTGCCGCGCCACCCTGTGCTGTTCTATGCGACCCACCGGGACAACCTGTCCTCGCAGCGCGTGATCGCGCGGCTGGGCTTGCCGTTCCTCGGCGAGAGCATGTGGATCTGACCCTTTTGCAGTTTGGCGGATCTCCCCTTCGCGGGGCCGTCCGGGCGACGATTGTCGCAATAGGTCGGCGATTCTTCTGCGGCCAGAGTCTGTTGTGATCGGTTTGAATCACGCCTGTCATCCCGGCCAAGCGATGCGTCGGCATCGCGCCGGTCCGTAGCGACAGCGTACGGACGGACCCATTGCGCAAGCGGCTCGATGGGTCCCGGCTCTCCCCCGGCTCAAGGCCGGGGTCGGCCGGGATGACATTTTGCGTAAGACGGATAGCAACTTGCTCTAGATTTCTGCGCCGTCCCGCGGAGTGCGTCCATGACCTGGTCCATCGTCGCCTATCACAAGGCCAGCGGCGCGTTCGGCGCGGCGGTCGCCACCAAGGCGTTCGCCGCCGGTGCCTTCGTGCCGTTCGTGCGCGCCGGCGTCGGCGCCGTGGGCACCCAATCGATCACCAACCGCTATCTGGGTCCGGTGGTGCTGGACGGAATGGCGCGCGGACTTTCGCCGAAGCTCGCGATCGACGCCGCGATCGCGGGCGACGAGGGGCGGGACGTCCGGCAGCTGCACGCGGTCGACCGCCAAGGCCGCGTCGCAGCCTGGACCGGACGGCATTGCGTCGAATGGGCCGGCAGCGTCGGCGAGGATTTCGTCAGCGTCGCGGGCAACATGCTGAGCAATGCGCGCGTGGCGCAGGCGACGCTCGACGGCTTCAAGGCCGATCCGTCGCTCGCCCTGCCCGAACGCATGCTGGCCGCGCTGGAGCGCGGCGAGGCCGCGGGCGGCGATCGGCGCGGACGCCAATCGGCGGCGATGGTGCTGACGACGACGGAGGATTTTCCCGATCTCAGCATCCGGGTCGACGATCACGCCGAGCCTTTGCCGGAGCTGCGCCGCCTGCTCGGCGTGTGGCGGCGTGATCGCGCGCCCTATCTCGACTACGCGCCGTCGAAGGCGCGGCCCGCGGGCGTGATCGATCTCGATGCGCTCGAGACGAGCCTGAAGGCGCGCGGCATCGACGTGAAGTTCCGCCGCTGACACGAAATGTGATCGCGGTTCCGGCGGTTCCGAACGGAACATGCGGAACCAAAGCTTTTCACGCTTGAACGCTTCGCGCGATTGCCCCATGTGGCGCTGCGCGCGGTGACGCCGCGCGCGTCCCGAGGGGCTTTTGCCCACGGGATGGCGCCGGCTCTGCCGGTGTATCGACCATCCAATAGAGACAGGTGATCATGATCTCTCGCCATGCGCGCGCATGCTTGCAATCGAATCATGGAGGCCCGCGTTGAGGCCGGCCCGCATCGCGGCCGGCCGCGAATCCTTTTCCGCGATCCTGCACCTGGCGATGGTGCTGGCCTTCATCCCGATGGTCGCGTTCCTGATCTCGCCGCGCTTCCTGCGCGCCGATGCGCCGCGCATGATCGTCAGCGTGTTCACCGAGATGATGGGGCCCGGCCGCGACACGCCGAACCCGGATGCGACCTTCGAGCGGGAGGCCGCGATGAGCCCGCAGGCCCTGATGCGGCGCTGGGACGGATTGATCGGCGACGCGGCGCAACGCTTCGGCGTCTCGGCGGCGTGGATCCGCGCGGTGATGCGCCAGGAGAGCGGCGGACGCACCGTGCAGGCCGGCGACCAGCCGATCACCTCGCCGGCCGGCGCGGTCGGCGTCATGCAGCTCGAACCGGCAACCTATGAGGAGATGCGGCGGCAATACGGGCTGGGCGCCGATCCGGCCGATCCGCACGACAATGTTTATGCCGGCGCGGCCTATCTCAAATGGCTGCATGGCCGATACGGCTATCCCGGGATGTTCGCGGCTTATAATGGCGGGCCGGGAACTTACGAAGACCATGTCGAGCGCGGCAAGCCGCTGCCGGCCGAGACGATCAACTATGTGCAGAGCGTCACCGCGATGCTGGCGGTGCGCGACGGACCGCGGCGGCTTCGCGGCAGCGAGACCGGCCCGGGCTGACGCGACAATCCCATTTGGTCGTGGCGGGTATTTGGCTTAGCGTGAACGCCGCTCCCGCTCCGGGAGCTTGACGAGGGGGTTGGTCCATGACGATCGCGCCGGCCGGGCTTACCCGTTCCTCCGATCTGCGCCGCACCGGCGCGCATCCCGATTTCTGGTATCCGCTGGCGTGGTCGGAGGAGCTCAAGCAGGGCAAGACGCTGGCCCGCCGCTTCGCCGGCAATCCCATCGTGCTCTATCGCGGCAAGGGCGGCCAGGTCTTCGCGCTCGAAGACCGCTGCGCCCATCGCCAAGTGCCGCTGTCGCTCGGCGTGGTGGAGGGCGACACGCTCAAATGCGGCTATCATGGCTGGGCCTACAACAATGGCGGCAAATGCATCGACGTGCCCTATCTGGGACGCGAGCGCCTGCCCAATGGCGTGCGGGCCTATCCTGCGCGCGAGATCGACGGCCTGATCTTCGTCTTCCCCGGCGACCCCGCCCTGGCGGAGGGACGCGCGCCCGCAGCGCTCGGCTCGAAGGCGAACGCGCTCTACAAGACGCGCCAGCTCAACCGCGAGGTCGCGTGCCACTACACCTTCATGCACGAGAACCTGTTCGACATGAACCACCAGTTCCTGCACCGCAGCCTGATGGGCACGATCAAGGCGACGTGCCTGGGACGGCGCTCGGGCGAGGATTGGTGCGAGGTCGACTACACCTTCACCCGCACCGCCGGCAGCCAGTCGCTCGGCGAGGCGGCGATCCTCAACGTGATGCGCGCGCCGGAAGCCGGCGTGAACGCCGACCTGATGACCATCCGCACGGGCTATCCCTACCAGAACCTCAAAGTGTGGGTGAACGGCGGCGAGCCGGTGCTCGACGTCTGGCTCGGCTATACGCCGCTGGACGCGGAGCAGCGCACCAACCGCACCTTCGGCTATCTCTCGGTGAAGAAGCCGAAGATCCCCGGCCTGATCCATGCCGCCTGGCCGTTCATCACCTGGTTCACCGAAGGCATCTTCGCCCAGGACAAGGACATCGTGGAGCAGGAGCAGAAGGCGCATGACGCGCAGGGCCGCGACTGGAACAACGAGGTGTTCCCGCCGATCCGCGACCTGCGGGCTGTGCTGCTGCGCTGCGGCGTGCCGGCGCCGGGATGCGATGGCGAGAAGGTCGTGCCGCTCGCCTGACGCCACCGGACCGGTCCGCTAAGCGGCCAGGGGCTCGGCGCCACCGGCCAGGAGCAGCGGAAGGCGGATCTTGATCGCGGTGCCGGCCCGCTCTGGACCCGACACGGCGAGCCGCCCATGCAGCTGGCGAACGAAGATCGCCACATAGTCGGCGCCGCGCTTCTCCGGGATTTTCGCGACCACCTTGTCCTTCATGCCGATGCCGTCATCGGCGACGGTCAGTTCGATTTCGTCGGCGATCCGTTCCACCGTCAGCGTGACCCGGCCCGACCCGCCGGGAAAGGCGTGCTTGATGGCGTTCGTCGCCAATTCGTTGACCAGAAGGCCGAAAGGCACCGCGCGATCCGGATCGATGTCCAGCGGCTCGGCCTCCACCGCGATCGCGATGCCCGACTCCGTCCCGAGGCTTGCCGACATCGCCTTCGCGATCTCCCGCAAATAGGCATCGACGGCGACGGTCCGGCCGCGGCTGGATTGCGAAATCAAGTCGTAGAGCTGCGCGATGGCGCCGATGCGCGCCTGCATGGCTTTATAGCCCGGCAAGCACGGCGCCGGCGTCCATTTGGCCTCGTAGGAGATCAGGCCGACGACGATCTGCAGGTTGTTCTTGATGCGGTGCGATATCTCGTTGGTGAGCATCTGGGCGTCGCGCTCGCGCTGCTTGCGGTCGGTGATGTCCTCGAACACCAGCAGCATCCGGTGCGCGTGATTGCCCGGCTGCGAGATCTTCCGGGCGTTCAGGTTGAAGACGCGCAGGCCGAGACCCGGGAAGTCGTCTTCGATCTCGAAGTTCTCGATCGGCTTGTTTTCGGGAAGCACCTTTTCCATCAGATGGCGGAGCGCCGGCACGTCCCATTGATGCTGGCCCAGCTCGGAGATGCGCCGGCCATGCGCCTCGGCCTGGGTGATGCCGAACATGGTGAGGAAGGCCTTGCTCGCCGTGACGATCGTCATGTCGGTTTCGAGCACGACGAGCGGGTCGCGGATCGTATCGACGATGCTTTGGGTCAATTGCCAGTTGCGGTTGCTCTCCTTGCGGGCCGCGCGCTCCTCGCTGACATCCTCGATGGCAAGGAGGATGAACCCGTCATGCTCGCCCGGCCGGTAGATCTTGCGCGCATTCACCAGCATCGTGCGCTGGCCGATGGTCGGAAAGTCGTGCTCGACCTCGAAGCCCTCGACCGAGGCGCGATGGGGGATCACGCTCTCCAGGAGCGTGCGCAGCGCGGGGATGTCCCATTGCCGGTTGCCGAGGTCGTAGATGAGGCAGCCCTCGGTCTCGTCGGCGCTGGTGCGGAAGGTCTGGTAGAAGGCGCGATTGGCCGAAGTGATGTTGAGGTTGCGGTCGAGCACCAGAAGCGCGCTCGGCACGGTCTCCACGATGTCACTCGCGGCGATATCGGATACGGGCATGGTCCCTCGACGCTGTTGCGATCGGAAATTACGCTGCGAGCAGATTGACGAACGATCCCTGGAGCTGCTGCTCGGTGTAGGGCTTGCTCAGGCACTCCATGCCTTCGACGAACAGCGCCTTCATCTTGTCGGTCACGAAATTGCCCGTCGTGTAGAGGACGCGAAGCGCCGGACGCAGCTTGATTGCCTCCCGCGCGAGATCGCACCCCCCGAGTATCGCCGATCGGAGATAAATATCCGTGAACATCGCATCGATATGCTGTGCGGAGCGCAAATGGTGGAGCGCCTCGTCCATGTCGCCGGCCGACAGGGTTTCGTGGCCCCAGTCGCGGATCATCATCTCGGCGATCTCGCGCGTGAACACTTCGTCTTCGACGATGAGTATGACGGCCATGAACGCATCCGTATGGCAAAGCTTGCGCGGGTGCTGCCGCGATTCCTGCCAGAGATGCTGCCAGAGCCCTGCTGCCACGAGTGAGGGCGTTACGGACAACGCGCGGTCCGAATGAAGGTTCCGGTCCCGGCGACGGCCTATTCGTCGAACTGGGCCGAAAGACGGCCCGCCTTGAAGAGGATGGTGGGCTGCTCGTCGTAGTCGCCGGTTTCGGCGTCTCCTGTGGTGGAGAATGCGACGACGCCGAGCTTGGACTCCGCCATGCGCTCGGCCATCCGGCGCGCCGCCTCGCCCGATTTGCACGGGACCGCCTTCTCGGCCTTCAGCGCCGAGCCCCGGCCGGCGACGAAGGCTTGAACGATGTACGCGGTCTCACGAGCCATGAGCGACCATAGGCGACATCGGTCCGGCAACATAGGGCAAGCGGCCCGGTTTCGCGAAGGCCGGCTTGCCGAGCCGCAGCTCGCGGCAACCGCTCCGCCCTCGCCCTACGGCGCGACAGCCTTCTCTCGCTTCGCGAGCGAAGGCTGGTGCCGCTTGCGTGACTCGAACACGCGACCCCATCATTACGAATGATGTGCTCTACCGGCTGAGCTAAAGCGGCCTTCCGTCCAGCGCCCGGCCAAGGGCGCTCGAAAGAGGGCGCTAGATAACAACCCCGCCCCAAGACTGCAACACAGGATTTCCTTAAGGGAAAGTCCCGCTTTTTGCGTTGCCGGGGCGCGCGCGGGCCGCCATGCTGGCCAAAACATAACAGCGAAACGCCCATGCTCACCAAAGCCGACGACTATCCGGTGCACCAGCTGCCGGAGCCCATCGCCACATCCGGCACGGACCGCAATTTCTACGACCGCTATTTCTTCAACGGCTATGCGGCGGACGGCAGCGTGTTCTTCGCCGCGGCGCTGGGCGTCTATCCGCATCTGAACGTGATGGACGCCTCGCTGACCGTGATCGCGGACGGGGTGCAGCACAATCTGCGCGCCTCGCGCCTGCTCAACAGCGAGCGGATGGACACGACGGTCGGGCCGCTCTCGGTCGAGGTGGTCGCGCCGCTCAAGACCTTGCGCATCCGCGCCGCCGCCAATCCGCATGGCGTGACCGCCGACATCACCTTCCACGCCCGCGCCCTGCCGGTGGAGGAGCCGCGCTTCACCTACCGCCAGGGGCCGCGCACCATGCTGGACTATACGCGTCTGACGCAGAACGGCAGTTATGAGGGCTGGATCGAGGTCGCGGGCCGGCGCATCGCGCTGACGCCGGCGCGCATCGTGGGGACGCGCGACCGCTCCTGGGGCGTGCGGCCGATCGGGCTGGGCGATCCGCAGGGCGTGGCGCCGCCGCGGCTGCCGCAATTCTACTGGCTGTGGGCGCCGCTGAATTTCCCCGAGCGCTTCATGCTCTATCACAACAATGCCGATGCGGAGGGTCGAGCGTGGAACACCGCCTCGGTGATCGGCGGACTGGGCGATGCGGCGCCGGAGCATATGGCGGCCTGCTGGTCGACCATCGATTACAAGCCCGGCACGCGGCACGCGCGGCGGGCGGTGATCACGGCGCGCGACGCCAGGGGCGGCGAATGGCGTGCCGAACTGACGCCGAAGTTCAATTTCTACATGTCGGGCGTCGGCTACGGCCATCCCGAATGGGGCCATGGCCGCTATCGCGGCGAACTGGCGGTCGCCTATGATTCCTATCGCACGGACGCGGTTGACGAAAACGAGCCGCAGTTCCAGCACATCCAGGCGATCTGCGACGCGACGCTCACCGGACCGGACGGCGGGCGCAGCACCGGCACCGGCGTGCTCGAGCAGCTCGTCGTCGGCGCCTTTGCGCCGCATGGCCTGACCGGCATCTTCGATCCCGCGCCATGAACGAGCTCAGCGGCAGATTGCAGGCCTATCTGCGCGGCAAGCTGGCGGCGCCCGACCTGGTCGTCGCCGATTTGTCGCGCATCCCGGGGGGCGCATCGCGCGAGACCTATCGCTTCCGCGCGCGCCATGGCGGGCAGGACCGCGGCCTGATCCTGCGGCGCGATCCGCCGGCCAGCCTGATCGAGACCGAGCGCACCACCGAATACCGCGCCTATGAGGCGTTCCACGCGCTCGGCCTGCCGGTGCCGGCGCCGGTGGCGCTCGAGCTCGATCCCGCGCCGCTGGAACGGCCCTTCTTCATCATGGAGGAGATCGAGAACTGCCAGACCGGCTCGATCATGGCGCCCGACCCGTTCGGGGCGCAGCGCGAAAGCATCGGGCGGCAGTTCTATTCGGTGCTGGGCAGGATCGCGTCGGTCGATCCGCGCGATGTCGGCCTCGGCGATTTCGAAGGCGAGACCGACATCCACGACGTCGCGATGCACGAGGTGGCGCGCTGGGAGAAGGTGATCGACGAGGACGAGTGCGAGCCGCAGCCCATCGTGCGCGCCGCTTTGCGCTGGCTGAAGCGCAACCCGCCGCCGCCGGCGCAGAAGATCGCGGTGGTGCATGGCGATTACCGCACCGGCAATTTCCTCTATGACGAGAGCGGCACGATCCGCGCCATCCTCGACTGGGAGATGGCGCATCTGGGCGACCCGCTCGAGGATCTCGGCTGGGCGATCGATCCCTTGTGGTCGGGCGGCAATCCCGAGACTCCGGGCGGCATGCTGCCGCGCGCCGAGGCCATCGCACTGTGGGAGAAGACCAGCGGCCTGAAGGCCGAACCCGCGGCGCTCTACTGGTGGGAGATCTTCGCCAGCCTCAAAGGTGCGGCGATCTGGATGTCGGCGGCACGCGAATATGCGCAGGGTCGCAACACCGATCCGATCAACGCCTTTTCGGGCTGGTACTGCCTCGCCTTCCACAACAAGGTGCTGGCCGACCGGCTGGGAGCGGACGCATGAGCCCGGAAGTCGGAACCATCCTCGGACTGACCCAGCAGAAGCTTGCGAGCGGCTTCGGCGAGCACGGCGCGGCCTTCGCGGCCGGCACGGTCGGGCTGCTCGGCCTGATGTTGAATCTTTCGGCGCAGGAATACGAGCGCGGTGCCGATATCCGCTTCGCCGAGAACACCGACCTGCGCGCGCTGTTCGGCGCGCTCGCCGCCTCGGTGCAGGACGCGGGCTTGCGCGCGCGGCTCGAAGCGGCGGCGGCGGCGAAGGATGCCTCGCTGCGCATCTCGGCGCTGAACGAGAACAATTACCCGCTGCGCCGGCTGCTCACCGAATTGCAGATCGACGCCGAAGCGCGCGGCGACGCCGAAGCCCAGCGGCGCATCTGGGCGGTGCTCAAGGCCCTGGCGGCGCGGCGGTTCGTGACGTTCGGCGCTTAAGGATCCGCGTGAATCATTGGGCGGGCCAGTCCACAATGTGTCATGGCCCGCAACAGCGGGCCATCCCGTTGGACCAAGCACGGTTTTGAGAAAGAGCGTGGACGTCATCTGGATGGCCCGCTTTCGCGAGGGCTTTTCGGAAGTTGGGGGTTTGGGGCTCGCATTTGAGCTTTGAGCCTTTTGCAGGGATTGCGCTCCGGGTGGATGGCCCGGCTTGGTCGGATCGGACTACGCGACCGCGGCCCAGCGCTTGAGGTTTATGGCGATGGCTGCGAGGTGGAAGGCGCAGGCGTTGCGTGCCAGGCCTCGGTATCGTGCACGCTTGAGGCCGTGGACGTTCTTGAACAGCGCGAACAGCGGCTCGATGGCGCCACGGACCTTGGCGAGGCGGCTGTTGCGGGCATGCTCGTCTTGCGTCAGTGGGCGTTTGGGATGGCCGCGCCGCATGATGTGATTGGTGATGCCCATCGCGCCCAGCCGGACCGCGCGGCCGTGGCTGTCATAAGCCTTGTCGGCGTAGACGGCCTGCTCGTCGCCGCAGATCAATTGGTCGGCAACCGCGCTCTCGTTGATGTTGGCCGGTGTGAAGAGGAGGCGGCGGATAAAGCGGCTGGTCTTGTCCATCGCGGCGTGCAGCTTGTAGCCGAAGTGGTATTGGCCGTCCTTCTTTGTCCAGGCCGCGTCGGGGTCGTGCTCGCTGCCCACCAGCTTGCTCGCCGCTCTGCCCGCATCGTCACGCGGACCATCGCCCTGCGGCCTGGGCGGCCGGTTGACCGCGGCGGGGATCAGCGAGGCGTCGATCAGCGTGCCTTGCTTGAGCACGAAGCCGCCGGCCTCGATCTGCCGGCCAATCTCGGCGAACAGCGCCTCCTCCAGCCCGCCCGCCAGGCTCTCGCGGAACCGCCACAGCGTAACGTGGTCGGGGATCGGATCGCTCAGCGCAAGGCCCGCAAAGCGCCGGAACGATAGCCGGTCCTTCAGGCCTTCCTCCAGGGCCGGGTCCGACAGCGCGTACCAACGCTGCAATATCAGCGCCTTGAACAGCATCAGGGCCGGATAGCCCGGTGCCCCCATCGGACCACCGCGCAACGGCGCCAGCAAGACTTCCACCGGTGCCCAGTCCAAAAGCGCAAACACTCGGTCCAGCGCCCCGCTGCTGCCGCCAGCCGCAACAACCGCCCCATCCGCGAAGCTCAGCTGCCCGATACGACGTTCCGCCATCGCCCAATCCACCGTCCGATCAACACAGACAATGAATCAGTAATCCCAACTTCCGAAAAGCCCTCGCTTTCGCGGGCCATGACAAAATGGAGCGTTCGACGCTCACCCGCGCGGATGGGCTTTTTCGTAGACTTCCATGAGCTTGCGCGTGTCGATCTCGGTGTAGGTCTGAGTCGTCGAGAGGGAGGCGTGGCCGAGGAGCTCCTGCACCGCGCGCAGATCGCCGCCATTGGCCAGAAGATGCGTCGCGAAGGAATGGCGCAGGGCATGCGGCGTCGCGTGTTCGCTCAAGCCGAGCGCGCCGCGCAGGGTCTGCATCAGGCGCTGCGCCTCGCGCGGCCGCATCGGCAGGCCGCGGCGCGACAGGAAAAGCGGCGCGTCCTTGGCGCCGGTGAACGGGATTTGCGCGGCATAGGCGGCAACGGCCTCGCGCACCGCGTCGAGCACCGGCACCACGCGCTCCTTGCGGCCCTTGCCCAGGATGGTCAGCGACGCGGCGAGCGGGACGTCGCCGCGCCGCAGGCTCAGCGCTTCGGAGATGCGCAGGCCGGTGCCATAGAGCAGCGTCAGCAGGGCGGTGTCGCGCGCCGCGATCCAGGCGATGCCGTGTTCGCCCGCAACGGCGATCGCGCGCGCGGCGTCGCGCTCGCTCAACGGCCGCGGCAGGCCGCGGCGGATGCGCGGGGTGCGGACGGCGCGCGCCGCGGCGCTTTCCAGGATGTTCTCGCGCGCCAGGTAGCGGAAGAAGCCGCGCACCGCGGCCAGCGCACGCTGCACGCCCTTCGCGCCCAGCCCTTCGGCGCGGCGCACCGTGATGAAGGCGCGGATGTCGGCGGGCACCAGGCCGGCGAGCGCCCGCGTGTCGACGCTGCCGCCGAGATGCCCGCCGAGGAAGGTGAGGAAACGTTCGATGTCGTCGCCATAGGCGCGCAGCGTGTGCGGGCTGGCCCGCCGCTCATGCGCCAGCGACGACAGCCAGGCCTGGCTCAGGTCCTGGGCAGATCGAGCCATGCCCGGATCGCGCGTTCGAGGGCCCGCGCCGCGAAGCGCAGGTCGGTTGCGATGGCCTCGTCCTCGAAGGCGCCGCCGGCCAGCGCACCGAGCACGAACAACGCCGCGGGGGCGTTGCGGCCGATGCGGACGCGGAAGGCCGCGAGGCTGCCGAACTCGCCGCCGCCGGCGCCGAGCAGCAATTCGCCGCCGCCCGAGAGGATCGCGCCGGTGCCGCCCTGGCCCAGCACCAGCTCCGTCGTGCCCGGCGCGATGAGGCGGACGCCTTCGGTGCGCAGCGTGCCCATGCCGTCGCCCTCGACGCAGATCGCGGCGCGGTCGGCGCCGAAGGACGGCGCGGCGGCGATCACCACCGCGATCGCCTCGGCGAAGCTGCGCGCGTCGATCAGGTCGAGCACGAAGCGGCGCACCCCGGCGCCCATGCGGACGGAGGATTCGTGATGCCCGAGCAGGCTGTCGCGTTCCGCCTTCAGGGCCGCGTTCTCGGCACTGAGCTTGTCGATCACGAAACGCTGGAAGTCGCGCACCTCGCCGAGGTCGCTGCGTTCGGGCAGCAACAGCGCGAGCAGCTCGCCATCGGCGGCGAGCTGGGCACGGTTCATCCGGATGAACGCCTTGACCGCGTCGGCCGCCGCTTGCCCCGGAAGTGCGGATTGTGCCTGTTCGTTCATTCGTCCCTGATTCTGACGCCGGCTTTCTTGGCATCGGCCAGGAAGGCCGCGAGCCCCTTGTCGGTCAGCGGATGGTTGAGCAGCGATTTGAAGACGTCGACCGGCAGCGTCGCCACGTCGGAGCCCGACAGCGCGGCTTCGCGGACATGCGGGATGCCGCGGATCGAGGCCGCGAGGATCTGCGTGTCGAAACCGTAATTGTCGTAGATCGTGCGAATCTCGCGGATCAGCTCCATGCCGTCCTGGCCCGCGTCGTCGAGCCGGCCGATGAAGGGCGAGATGAAGGTCGCGCCCGCCTTGGCCGCCATCATCGCCTGGACCGGCGAGAAGCACAGCGTGACGTTGACCATGATGCCTTCGGCACGCAGCGCGCGGCAGGCGGCGAGGCCGTCCCAGGTCAGCGGCACCTTGATGGTGATGTTCTTGGCGATCTTCCCGAAGATCTTGGCTTCGGCGATCATCTCCTTCGTCTCGGTCGCGAGCACTTCGGCGCTCACCGGGCCGGGCACCGTGGCGCAGATGTCCTTGAGCGCGTCGAGATAGTTGAGGCCGGTCTTGGCCGCGAGGGAGGGATTGGTGGTCACGCCATCCACAAGGCCGGTTTCGGCCCATTTGGCGATTTCCTTGGGATCTGCAGTGTCGAGGAAGAGTTTCATGGTGCCACTTTGGTGTTGACCCGGCAGAATCACCATAACAAGTGTACCGCATGAGACACGCGGCGTTGAGACCTGCCGGAGATTTGTTGCTGCAACCCGCGCCGCGTGCCGGAGTCCTGCTTCCTTTGCCGTTGTCCGGTGCGTACGACTACAAGCTGCCAAAAGGAACTAACGCTTCGCGCGGCCTGCTGGTTTCGGCGCCGCTGGGGCCACGCGCTGCGCTGGGCGTGGTTTGGGGCGCGGCAGAAGGAAGCGTCGGCGACAACCGGCTGAAAGAGGCCTTGCCGCTGGAAGGGTATCCGGCCCTGCCGGCGCGGCTGTGCGATTTCGTCGACTGGGTGGCGCAATACACGCTGTCGCCGCCGGGCAGCATCCTCGCCATGGTGCTGCGCAACGGACGCGCCTTCGCACCGCAAGCCATGCGCATCGCCTATGTCCGCGGCGGCATCACGCCGGCGCGGCTGACGCCGGCGCGAGCACGGGTGCTGGATGTGGCCGGGGACGGGCTGGCGCGCAGCGTGCCGGGACTGGCGGAGGAGGCCAGCGTCTCGCCGGCGGTGGTGCGCGGATTGATCGAGGCCGGCGCGCTGGCGGCGACGCAGCTTCCCGAATTTCCGCCCTTCCCCGCCGCCGACCCGGACTTCGAAGTCCCGCGGCTCAATCCGGCACAGCAGGACGCGGCCAAGGCCCTGGCGCACGATGTTGCGGCGCAGCGCTTCGCTGTCAGCCTGCTCGACGGCGTCACGGGTTCGGGCAAGACGGAGGTCTATTTCGAAGCGGTCGCCGAGGCGCTGCGGCAGAGCAAACAGGTGCTGATCCTGCTGCCCGAGATCGCGCTGACCGTGCAATTCCTCGAGCGCTTCGCGGCCCGCTTCGGCTGCCGCCCGGCGGAGTGGCACTCCGACCTGTCGCAGAAGGAGCGGACGCGGACCTATCGCGCGGTGATGAACGGCGAGGCACGGGTCGTGGTGGGGGCGCGCTCCTCCCTCTTCCTGCCTTTCCAGGCGCTCGGCCTCATCGTCGTCGATGAAGAGCATGAGCAGGCCTACAAGCAGGAGGATGGCGCGGTCTATCACGCGCGCGACATGGCGGTGGTGCGGGCGCGCTTCGAGCATTGCCCGGTGGTGCTGGCGAGCGCGACGCCGTCGCTGGAGACCTATGTCAACGCGACCAGCGGGCGCTATGCGCATCGCCGGCTGGACGCGCGGCATGGCGGCGCGACCATGCCGACGACGCGCCTGGTCGACCTGCGGCAGGAAAAGGTCGCGGCGGGATCCTGGCTGTCGCAGCCCTTGCGCGATGCGGTCGCGCATGTGCTCGAAGCCGGGGAGCAGGCGATGCTGTTCCTCAACCGGCGCGGCTATGCGCCACTGACGCTGTGCGCGAGCTGCGGCCACAAGCTGACCTGCCGCGACTGCTCGTCCTGGCTGGTCGAGCATCGCTATCGCAAGCGGCTGGCTTGCCATCAATGCGGCTATGAGACGGTGACACCGCCCAAATGTCCGCAATGCGCCGCGGAGGGCGCGCTGATCGCGTGCGGCCCGGGCGTCGAGCGCGTCGCGGAGGAATTCGCGGCGCTGTTCCCGCAGGCGCGGCTTGCCATCGCCTCGTCCGACACGATGCATGGACCGCGCGAGACCCAGGCGGCGATCCGCGCCATGGCGAAGCGCGAGATCGACGTGCTGATCGGGACGCAGATCGTCGCCAAGGGGCACCACTTTCCGCAGCTGACGCTGGTCGGCGTGATCGATGCCGATCTCGGCGGATCCGAAGGCGATGTGCGGGCGCGCGAGCGGACCTTCCAGCTCCTGCACCAAGTGTCGGGGCGCGCGGGACGGGCGGACAAGCCGGGGCTGGTGCTGCTGCAGACGCGCAATCCGGCCGATGCGGTGATGGCGGCGCTCGCCTCGGGCGACCGCGATGCGTTCTACGAGCAGGAGCGCGTCTTCCGCGAGCGCGCGAGCGCCCCGCCCTTCGGCCGGCTGGCGGCGATCATCCTGTCGAGCCATGACGCGCTGGCGGTCGTCGAGGCGGGCAAGCTGCTGGCGCAGGCGGCACCCGCGGCGCGCGGCGTGAAGGTGTGGGGCCCGACGCCGGCCTTCTATCACCTGCTGCGCGGCCAGACCCGCGAGCGCCTGCTGGTGCAGGCGGAGCGCACGATCGACGTGCAGGCCTATCTGCGGGCCTGGCTGGGCGCGCTCAAGCTGTCGAACAAGGTGCGCGTGACGGTGGATGTCGATCCGGTGAGTTTTTTCTAGAGTCGATTTGGTTTGAACCGATCAAACCAGTCGTCATGGCCGCCTTCGTGGCGGCCACCCAAGATCTCCCTGCTGCATGGGTGTTCATGGGTGGCCGGGACAAGCCCGGCCATGACGATATTGCTTGCCCACTTGTCATCCCCGGCTGAGTGTTGCGCAGCAACGCGAAGGGAAGGGGACCCAGGCGGGAAAAACCGTCACGGTATTTCCCGCCTGGGTCCCCTTCCCCTCGCAGCGCTTCGCGCTGCTCGGCCGGGGATGACAAGTGGGCTTGCGGCGGGTGCGCTACTGAAACTCCCGCACATCCGCAAGATGTCCCGCGATCGCGGCGGCGGCGGCCATTGCCGGGCTCATCAGATGCGTGCGGCCGCCGCGGCCCTGGCGGCCTTCGAAATTGCGGTTGGAGGTCGAGGCGCAGCGCTCGCCGGGCTCCAGCTTGTCGGCGTTCATCGCCAGGCACATCGAGCAGCCGGGCTCGCGCCATTCGAAGCCGGCTTCGAGGAAGATCTCGTCGAGGCCTTCTTCCTCGGCCTGCGCCTTCACCAGGCCCGAGCCGGGCACGACCATGGCGCCGACATGCGCGGCCACCTTCTTGCCCTTGGCGATGGCGGCGGCGGCGCGCAGATCCTCGATCCGGCCATTGGTGCACGAACCGATGAAGACGCGGTCGACCCGCACATCCTTGAGCGCGACGCCGGGCGTCAGGCCCATATAGTCGAGGGCGCGCTCGACGCCGGCGCGCTGCGCCTCGTCGGGAATCGCGGCGGGATCGGGCACGGCCGCGGTGACCGGCAGCGCCTGCTCCGGCGAGGTGCCCCAGGTGACCATCGGCACGATGTCCCTGGCGTCGAGCGCGATCTCGGCATCGAACTGCGCGCCGGGATCGGACTTCAGCGTCTTCCAGTACATCACCGCGTGCTCGAACTGCGCCGCTTTCGGCGCGCGCGGCTTGCCGGCGATGTATTTGAAGGTCGTCTCGTCCGGCGCGATCAGGCCGGCGCGGGCGCCCGCCTCGATGGTCATGTTGCACAGGGTCATGCGGCCTTCCATCGAGAGCGCCCGCACCGCGTCGCCGGCATATTCGATGACATAGCCGGTGCCGCCGGCGGTGCCGATCCTGGCGATGATCGCGAGCGCGATGTCCTTGGCGGTGACGCCGAGCGGCAGCGTGCCGTTCACCGTGACGCGCATGTTCTTCGACTTGGGCATGAGCAGCGTCTGCGTCGCCATCACATGCTCGACATCGGAGGTGCCGATGCCGAAGGCGACCGAACCGAAGGCGCCATGGGTCGAGGTGTGGCTGTCGCCGCAGACGATGGTGGTGCCCGGCAGGGTCCAGCCCTGCTCCGGCCCGACGATGTGGACGATGCCCTGGCGGATGTCGTCCATCGCGAGATATTCGACGCCGAAATCCTTGGCGTTGCGCTCCAGCGTCGCGATCTGCTCGCGCGATTCCGGATCGGTGATGCCGAGGGCGCGGTCCTTGGTGGGCACGTTGTGGTCGGCGACCGCAAGTGTGAGGTCGGGCCGGCGCAGCTTGCGCCCCGCAAGGCGCAGGCCTTCGAAGGCCTGCGGGCTCGTCACCTCATGGACGAGATGGCGGTCGATATAGAGCACGGCGGATTCGCCCGGCGCTTCGTGCACCAGATGGGCGTCCCAGATCTTGTCGTACAGGGTTCTGTCGGTCATGGCGGGGCTTTAACAGCACTTTGGCCCCGTGCCCGCAAGAGGATTTCTCGCCGCCCCGCCATGCGGACAGATTGTTCCGGCGCTCGCTAGCGATGGCTGAAATACAGCACGGTCATGATGATGACGACGGCGATGAATTGCAGCAGCACGCGCAGCCGCATCAGCCGGTTGGACCAGGTCGCCGCCACCGCGCCGCCGCGCCACAACACATAGAGGCCGCTGAGCAGCGCGGCCAGCACCGCGGCAAGCGCGAAGGCGACGAGAAGCTTGCCGTTCATGCGATGTCCCTTGGCGGCGGAGTGTCCTGTATCCGCCGGGACATGCAGGGGTGCAAGAGGCCGGACAGGCCGGGCGATGACGATTGCTTGGTTCAGCACCAGCCGTCGCGATGGCCGCCGTCATAGCTGCGGGCGAGGCGGGCGCGGATCATCGCGGCGGCGATGTCGCCGGCGGCATCGCTGACCTGGGCGTCGACCCGTCCGCCGTATTTGTCGTGGCGCACCGCGGTGAGCCGGACCTCGCCGCCTTCGATCCGCCGGCTCAGATAGGCGCGGGCGGCTTCGGCCCGGCTGCGTTCGGAGTCGCAACGGGCGCGCAGCTCCGGCGCGTCGATGCCGACGATCCGGACGCGGACCGTGACCTGCTGGTCCAGCCAGATGAAGGCGGAGGCTTCGAAGGTGTCGCCGTCGATCACCCGGTCGACATGCGCGGCCACCGGACCGGGAAAATATGTAACATAATCAGATGCTTGTGATAGTTTCGGCAATATAATTGTTATCGCCGCGGCTGCGAGCAGGAGTTTCCCGGCGGGCAGTTTCATAGGTTGTGACAACCTGTGTAACAATCATAAGTTGTATACCAGAGCCGCAAACCACCTTCAAGCCGTTCCCGCGCCCTCAGGCGAGCTGGTCGATCTTCTCGTCGGTGAAATTGCCCGGCACGATGGTGACGGGGATCGCCTGGACGCCGCTGGCGAACAGCGAGACCAGCGGGCCGGGCCCCTCCTTGGCGGTGCCGGAGGCGAGGACCAGGATCGAGATGTCCTTGTCCGCCTTGATGAGCTCGAGCAGCGCGTCGGTCGGTCGGCCCTCGGCAATGACGAGTTCCGGGATGATGCCGGCCAGCTCGTTCACCGTCTTGGCGGCGGCGTAGATCAGGCCTTCGGCTTCCTGATGCGCCTCGTCGCGCATGATCTCTTCGACCCCGCGCCATTGCTGGAAATCGGCGGGCTGGGCGACGCAGAGCAGGGTGACGCGGCCGCCCGTGTGCTGCGCCCGCCGCGCCGCGAAACGCACGGCGATGCGGGCCTCGGGCGTCTTGTCGACGACGACGAGGAATTTGCGCGGGCGGTCGAGGGGGCTCTCGCTCATGGCCGCGGATGCTGACACCATGGGCCGCGCAGCGGCAAGGCATCTCTCATGACCATCGAACGCGAAGAACAGCTCGAGAAACTCAAGCGCGCCGGCCAGGTCGTCGCGGCCACGATGAAGGCGATGGCGGCGGCGATGGAGCCGGGCATGACGACCGGCGAGCTCGACGCGCTGGGCCGCGCGCTGCTCGAACGCGACGGTGCGCGCCCCGCGCCGGAATCGACCTACAAATTTCCCGGCGCGACCTGCATCTCGGTGCTGCCCGCCATCGCGCATGGCATTCCCGGCGCGCAGGTGCTCAAGGCCGGCGACCTCGTCAACATCGATGTATCGGCCGACATCGACGGCTATTACGCCGATACCGGCGGCAGCTTCGCGATCCCGCCGGTCCAGGCCAGGATCGAAAAGCTGTGCCGCGACGGCAAGCGCGCGATGTGGAGCGGCATCCGCGCGGTGAAGGCCGGCGGCAAGCTGAACGAGATCGGCCGCGCCGTGCAGGCCTTCGCCGACAAGAACCGCTACACCCTGATCCGCAACCTTGCGAGCCATGGCGTGGGCGGCGCCCTGCACGAGGCGCCGGGGCATATCCCGACCTGGTACGAGCCGGGCGACCGGCGCCGGATCCCCGAAGGCCTGGTCTTCACCATCGAGCCTTTCCTCTCGACCGGTTCAAGCTGGGCCGAGGAAGGCAGCGATCCCTGGACGCTGTTTGCCGATGGCGGGCATGCGACGGTGCAATACGAACATACGCTGGTCGCGACCAGGCGCGGCCCGGTGGTGCTGACGCTGGCGGGATAGCACCGGCGCTATTCGTGGCGCAGGGCTTCGATGGGGTCGAGGCGGGCGGCGCGCCGGGCGGGGAAGAAGCCGAAGGCGACGCCGACCAGGGCCGCGAAGCCGACCGCGATCACCACGATGCCGGGCTGGAAGATGAAGGGCAGGCCGAACGCGCTCGCCAGCGCCGCCGAGCCGGCGAGGCCGAGCGCGACGCCGACCATGCCGCCCGAGGCCGACATCACGACCGACTCGATGAGGAATTGCAGCAGCACGTCGCGCTCGCGGGCGCCGATCGCGAGGCGGATGCCGATCTCGCGCGTCCGCTCGGTCACCGAGACCAGCATGATGTTCATGATGCCGATGCCGCCGACCAGGAGGCTGATCGCCGCCACGGCGGAGAGGAAGGCGGTGAGCACGCCGGTCACACCCTGCACCACCTGGGTGATCTCCTGCATGTCCTCGACTTCGAAATCGTCGCTCTGGCCCGGCAGGATGTGGCGGCGCTCGCGCATCAGGCGCTGGATGGCGTCCTTCGCGTGTCCCATCTCGGCGGCGCTGGCGACCGAGATGCGGATCACGTTGACGTCGGTGTTGCCGGCGAGCTTGCGCTGCACCGCCTTGAGCGGCATCAGCACCAGCTCGTCCATGTCCTGGCCGAAGGACGAGGTGCCCTTGGGCTCGAGCAGGCCGATGACCTCGCAGGTCACCTTGTTGATGCGGATGCGCTCACCGACCGGGACCTGCTCGCCGAACAGGTCGCGGCGCACCGTCTCGCCCAGGAGGCAGACCGACTTGCCCGCGAGGATCTCGGCCGGCGAGAAGTCGCGGCCATAGGTGACGTTCCAGTTGCGGCTGCGCAGATAGGCGTTGGTCGTGCCGTCGACCTGGGTCGAATGGTTGCGGTTGCCGTTCACCGCGACGCCCTGCACCGCCAGCTCGGGCACGACTTCGGCGAGGCCCGGCACGTCGCGCTGCACGGCGTCGACCGTCGTCATGTCGAAGGGCGTGGTCGCGGTGGGCGGGCCGTTGCGCTGGCCCGGGACCAGGATCAGCAGGTTGTTGCCGATGGTGTTGATGTCGGAGGTCACGCGCCGGTTGGCGCCGGCGCCCAGCGTGACCATCAGGATCACCGCGCCGACGCCGATCACGATGCCGAGCGTGGTGAGGCCGGCGCGCAGCAGGTTGTTGCGGATCTCGCGCAGCGCCAGCAGGAAGGCGTTCAGGAGCATCGCGCGCACCCGCTGTCGGCGGCGATCAGCCCGTCATGGAAGCGCACCTGGCGGTTCGCATAGGCGGCGACGTCCTCCTCATGGGTGACCAGCACGATGGTGAGGCCCGCTTCGTTCAACGATTTGAGCAGCCGCATGATCTCGTGGCTCTTGGCACTGTCGAGATTGCCGGTCGGCTCGTCGGCGAAGACGACGGAGGGGCTGGCGACCAGCGCCCGCGCGATCGCCACGCGCTGCTGCTGGCCGCCCGAAAGCTCGGCGGCCGTATGATGCTCGCGGCCCTTGAGGCCGACCTGGTCGAGCACGGCGAGGCCGAGCTTGCGGCGCTCCGCCCTGGCCATGCCGCGATAGATCAGCGGCAGCTCGATGTTCTCGAGCGCGGTGGTGCGCTTGAGCAGGTTGAAGCCCTGAAAGACGAAGCCGAGATAATGGCGGCGCAGAAGAGCACGCTGGTCGCGGCTCAGCGCGCTCACATCGGTGCCGCGGAAGAGATAGTGGCCGGCGGTTGGCGCGTCGAGGCAGCCCAGGATGTTCATGCAGGTCGACTTGCCCGAGCCCGACGGCCCCATCACGGCGACGAACTCGCCGTCGCGGATGGCGAGATCGATGCCGGCCAGGGCCGCGACCTGCGCCTCGCCGGTGCCGTAGACGCGGGCGACGCGCTTCAGTTCGATGAGCGGCGCGGGGCTCAAGGGAAGGACTTGGCCGCGGGTTTGGCGCCGGCCGTGTCGATGGCCGCGAGATCGCCCTCCTTGAGGTCGCCGCTCAGCGCCACGGTGAAGCGGCCGTCGCTCGGCCCGAGCTTGACGTCGCGCGGCGAGAGCTTGCCACCGTCCAGCACCCAGACGCGGCCGACGCTTGCGCCGTTCTGCGGCGTCGGCGCGGGCGGCGCCTTGGCCTTCACATCCTCGGGCGGCACGAAGCGCAGCGCGGCGTTGGGGATCAGCAAGGCATGCCGGACATGGGCGGCGTCGATCTGCGCCGTCGCGGTCATGCCGGGCTTGAGCAGGCCGCCCGGATTGGAAACCAGCAGCACGCCGCGATAGGTCACGACGCCCTGCACGGTCTGCGGCGCGTTGTGGATCGAGATCAGCCTGGCTGCGAAGCGCTGCGCCGGATAGGCGTCGACGGTGAAGGAGGCCTTGGCGCCGGTCCGCAGCACGCCGACATCGGCCTCGTCGATATCGACGTCGAGCTCCATCTGCGACAGGTCGGAAGCCAGCGTGTACAGCACCGGGATGGTCATCGCCGCGACCACGGTCTGGCCGGCCGAGACCTTGCGGTCGAGCACCACGCCGTCGATCGGCGAATAGATCGTCGCCTTGGACAGCGTCGTTTCGTTCGAGTTCACCGTCGCCGCGGCGAGCCGCAGGCCGGCATTGGCGCGCGCCAGATCGGCATTGGCGGTGTCCATCTCCTGCCGCGAGGCGGCGTTGGAGCGGAACAGCGCGGCGGTGCGGCGCTGGGTCTGCCCCGCCTGGATCAGCGTGGCCTGGGCCTGGGCCAAGGTGGCGCGCGACTGGGCGAGCGCGGCATCGAAGGCCAGCGTGTCGATCCGCGCGAGCTTCTGACCCTTCTTCACATGATCGTTGAAATCGACATAGAGTGCGTCGATCTTGCCCGAGACCTCGGCGCCGACATCGACCTGGTTGCGCGGCTGCAGCGTGCCGGTGGCGCTGACGGTGATGGCGAGATCGGCGCGGGTCACCGCCTGGGTGACATAGCTGGTGCCCGAGCCGCCGCCGAACACAAGGCGCAGGAGGATCGCCAGGACGATCACGGCGCCGCCGCCGATATAGAACCACTGCCGGCGCGTGAAGCGGCCCTTCACCGCGCCCAAGCCGAGGCGGGTGGCCAGATCGCTGCCGCTCTGGTCTTTGCTGCTGTTCGTCAAGGACGATGAACCCCTAGGCCGCGGCTGAGTTAGTGATCCCTTATCGCCGATGCAATGCGGCGCCGACATTTCTCTGAGGATTCCTCCGGATAGCGGCGCCCGGCGCGAAGCGTATGTTTAAAGCCCGTTAACACTTGGCGCCTAGAACGAGGCTGTCCGAGGCGACCCGATGGCCAGAAAACCCAGAGATGAGCCGCGATTCCGCGAATCCGGCCGGGGCCCGCGCGGCCCCGGCGACGGGCCGCCCCGCGATTTCGTCGCGGCCCCGCCGCCGCCCCGCCCCCGCAAGCGCCGCGCCTGGCCCTATGCCGTCATGCTGCTGCTCGCCTGGGGGGTGATCGCCGGGGCGGTGTTCTGGTCGCATTTCCTGTCCGACCTGCCGGACACGACCAGGCTGATGACCAAAGGCGCGTCGCATGACGTGACCATCCTGGATCTCCAGGGCCGGCTGATCGCGCGGCGCGGCCTGACCCAGGGCGACCGGATCGACGTCTCCAGCCTGCCGCCCTATGTCGCGAACGCCTTCATCGCGATCGAGGACCGCCGTTTCCGCAGCCATGTCGGGGTCGATCCCGTCGGCCTGATGCGTGCGGCCTATGAGAATGTCGAGGCCGGGCATGTCCGGCAGGGCGGCTCGACCCTGACCCAGCAGCTCGCCAAGAACCTGTTCCTGGATCCCAACCGCACCTTCGAGCGCAAGATCCAGGAGGCGATGCTCGCGCTCTATCTGGAGTCGCGCTATTCGAAGGACCAGATCCTCACGCTCTACCTGAACCGGGTCTATTTCGGCGCCGGCGTCTATGGCATCGAGGCGGCGTCGCAGCGCTTCTTCGGCAAGCATGCGGTGAAGCTCACCCTGACCGAGGCCGCGATCCTGGCCGGCAGCGTGAAGGCGCCGGCGAAATACAATCCCCTGGCCGACACCGACGCCGCGCTGACGCGCGCCGCGATCGTGCTGCGGGCGATGGAGGATTGCGGCTTCATCGACGACAAGACGCGGGCCGACGCGCAGGCGACGCGGCCCCGCATCGTGCGCGGCTCGGGCACGCCGGGCTCGGGCTATTTCGTCGACTGGGTGCTCGGCAACCTGTCGGGCTATGTCGGCGATGCCGGCGATTCGCTGATCGTGGAGACCACGTTCGACCTCGATGCACAGGGCCAGGCCGAGCGCGCCGTGGCGCAGGGGCTCGGCGCGCAGGGCGCGGCGCTGCATGCGAGCCAGGCGGTGCTGGTGGCGATGACGCCGGACGGCGCGGTGCGCGCCATGGTCGGCGGACGCTCCTATGAGGAAAGCTCCTACAACCGCGCCACCGAGGCGGTGCGTCAGCCGGGCTCGGCCTTCAAGCCGTTCGTCTATCTCGCCGCCTTCGAGCACGGCCACACGCCCGACGACGTGATGACTGACGGGCCGGTCGACATCCATGGCTGGAAGCCCGGCGACTATGAAGGCAAGTTCGAGGGCGCGATGCCGCTGGTGCGGGCCTTCGCGAAATCCTCCAATGTGATCGCGGCCCAGCTCACCGCCGAGATCGGCGCCCCGACCGTGGCGCGCACCGCGCACCGCCTGGGCATCGCCTCGCCGCTCGACGAGGTCGCCTCGCTCGCGCTGGGCACCTCCGGCGTGACGCCGCTGGAGCTGACCGGCGCCTATGTGCCCTTCGCCAATGGCGGGCGCAGCGCCCCGCCCTTCGCGATCCTGCGGATCAAGACGCGCAGCGGCAAGGTGCTCTACCAACACAAGCCGGAGGGCGGCGAGACCGTCATCGCGACGCAGAACGCGGCGCAGATGACGCGCCTGATGACCGAGACCGTGCTGACCGGCACCGGCCGGGCGGCGCGGCTGGACGGACGGCCGACCGGCGGCAAGACCGGCACGACGCAGGATTTCCACGACGCATGGTTCGTCGGCTTCACCGCCGATCTCGTTTGCGGCGTGTGGATCGGCAATGACGACAACGCGCCGATGGTGCATGCGACGGGCGGCACGCTGCCGGCGAAGATCTTCCACGGCTTCATGACGGCGGCCGAGGCCGGCGTGCCGGTGAAGCCGCTGGCGGGCGGCGTCGCGGTCGCGGCGGCACAGCCGGCGACGACACCGGACGGCACCGAGCCCGCCGAAGCCCCGCCGCCGCCGGAGGCCAAGAAGCCGGACACGATCGAGGACCTGATCAACAACATCTTCAGCAAGGGCGGGACATAGCGCCGCCTTTTCCTCCCCGTGTTTACGGGGGAGGAAAGGGGGAAGTGAATGTCACTTCACCCCGTAGCGGTGCAGGGCGGTGCCGTTCTTGCGCAGCCAGAGCTGCGGCGTCTCGATGTCGGCCACCAGCGTGCGGACCAGGCGCCAGAAGCGCGGGCCGTGATTCATCTCGCGCAGATGCGCCACCTCATGCGCCACCACATAGTCGAGCACGAAATCCGGCGCGAGGATCAGGCGCCAGCAATAGGAGATGGTCTTGTTCGCCGAGCAAGAGCCCCAGCGGCTTGCCGTGTCGCGCACCGTCACAGCGCGGACCCGGCTGTCGATCCGCGCGGCATAGTCGCGCGAGCGCTCCTCCAAGAGCTTGCGCGCCTCGCGCTTGAGGAAATCCTGCACCCGGCGCGGCGCATGCGCGTCGTCGCCGCCGATCCGGATCACATACGCCTCCGCATCGTGCATCGCGAGGCCGCGGCCGCCCTCGTGCCGGACGATGAGATGCTCGCGGCCGCGGAACGGGATGTGCGCGCCGGGCTTGAGCGCGATCGGCTGCGGCACGCGGGCGAGCTGGCGCGCGATCCACGGCGCCTCGCCGCGCGCGAAATCCAGCGCACGATCGAGCGCGCGCTGCGACGGCGCCACCACCGAGACCTCGCCGGTCGAGGGATGCACCTTGACGATCAGGCGCCGCGCCCGCGGATTGAGCCGCATCGTGACCTCGACCGGCCGGCCATCGATGCGCAACAATTCGCGCCGCGCGCGACGGGTTGCCATGGGACTACGCATACGCTTCCCTGTGCTCCGCAATATTTCGACTCATCGAGATCGCCCGTGACCTCTCGCCCACGCTTCCATCTGGCTTTTCCGGTCCGCTCCCTTTCGGAAGCGCGCGCCTTCTATGGAAGCCTGCTCGGTTGTCCCGAAGGACGCGCGAGCGACGACTGGGTGGACTTCGATTTCTTCGGCCACCAAATCGTCGCGCATTTAAGCGCGGAAACGCCGAACGACAAAGCGCATAATGAAGTCGACGGCGAGCAAGTGCCGGTGCGGCACTTCGGCGTCATTCTCGCGATGACACAATGGCGCGCCTTGGCGGACAAACTGTCGCGCGAAAAGGTTCCCTTCACGATTGCGCCTGACATACGCTTCGAAGGCCTGCCCGGCGAGCAGGCGACGTTCTTCATCCGCGACCCCAGCGGCAATGCGCTGGAGTTCAAAGCCTTCGACGACGAGAGCCGGATATTCGCAAGATGAACAGTCTACGGGTCGCATGGTTCGAAGGCGCGGTCGGTCTGACGCTCATCCTGGGCGCGCTGTTCTTCCAATATGCGCTGAACTATCCGCCTTGCGAGATGTGCCATTGGCAGCGCTGGCCGCATATCGCGGCGGCGGTGGTCGGGCTGGGCGGCGCGCTGCTGATCCGTGCCGGCCTGCTGCCGCCGCGCAGCGCGCTTGCCATCGCCGCGCTGGCGGTGCTCGGCGTCGCGGTCTCCGGCGGGCTCGGCGTCTATCATGCGGGCGTCGAATGGCAGTTCTGGCCGGGACCGACGGCCTGCACGACCGGCTTTCACTTCAATGGCGGGCCGCTCGACATCAATGCGCCGGTGCCGCATTGCGATCATCCGGCCTGGACCCTCTTCGGAATCTCGCTGGCAGGGTATAATGCGCTGATCTCGCTCGCCGCCGCGCTGTTCGGCGCGGTGCAGCTGGTCCGCAAGCCATGAGCCGCAAAGCCCGTCCCGTCGCGCCCGGCACGCAGAGCGCGGATGACATCGCGTCCATGATCCGCGTCGATCACGCGGGCGAGTACGGCGCGGTGCGCATCTATGAAGGCCAGCTTGCCGTGCTCGGCCGCAGCAACTCGCCCGCCGCCGACGCGATCCGCCACATGGCCGAGCAGGAGCAGCGGCATCTGAAGACCTTCGATGCGCTGGTCAACGAACGGCGCGTGCGGCCCACCGCGCTGGAGCCGGTGTGGCGCGTCGCGGGCTTCGCGCTGGGCGCGGCGACGGCGCTGCTGGGCGAGAAGGCCGCGATGGCCTGCACCGCGGCGGTGGAAGAGGTGATCGACCAGCATTATGCGGCGCAGGTGGCGCGGCTGGGCGACAGCGATCCCGCGCTGAAAGCCACCGTCGAGGATTTCCGCGCCGAGGAGATCGCGCATCGCGATGCGGCGCTGGCGCACGGCGCGGAAGAGGCGCCGGCCTACCGGCTGCTGAGCGAGACCATCAAGGCGGGCTGCCGCGTCGCCATCAAACTGTCCGAGAAGATATGAGCGAAGACCGCAACGCGCTGCTGGCGGCGGCCGCCAAGCCGCGCCGCGCCACCATCGACGATGCGCCGGTCGTGGCGCGCTTGTTCGCCGCCGCCTTCACCACCGATCCGGTGATGGACTGGATCGCGCGGCCCGGACCGCGGCGGGCCCAGGCACTCGAGCAGTTCTTCCTCTGGCTGCTGCGCATCCGCGCGATTCCCCATGGCGAGGTGTGGATGAGCCCCGATGCGAGCGTCGCCGCGGCCTGGCTGCCGCCCGGCGCCGAGGCAAGCCCGGGCGGGTTGTTCGAGCAGCTCAAGCTGATGCCGCTGTTCGTGCGGCTGTGCGGCTTCCCGCGGCTGCTGCGCGGTTCGGCGATGGCGGATGCGATGGAGAAGAACCATCCGGCGGAGAAGCATTTCTATCTCGCCTTCCTCGCGGTGGCGCCGCGGCTGCAGGGACTGGGACTGGGCGGCACGCTGCTGGAAGCGACGGTGACGCGCGCCGACACGCTGGGCGTGCCCGCCTATCTGGAGAACTCCAATCCCAAGAACACCAGGCTCTACGAGCGCGCGGGCTTCGTCGCCCGCCGCAACATCGCGCCGGCCGGCGCGCCGCCGCTGCTGGCGATGTGGCGGGAGAAACGCTAATTGTCATCCCCGGCTGAGCAGCGCGAAGCGCTGCGAAGGGAAGGGGACCCAGGCGTCGACACCTGGGAAGCCTCGACAGGTGTTCTCGATTTTCCTTTCAGACCGCGCGCGCATCGCCGCCTGGATCCCCTTCCCTCGCGCGACGCGCTCGCCGGGGATGACAACGGGGCTTAAGGCTCCAGCTCGCTGTCCCAGTAGAGATAGTCCGCCCAGCTGTCGTGCAGATAGTTGGGCGGGAATTTGCGGCCATTGGCGCGCAGCTCGTTGATCGTCGGGCGATGCGGGCGCTGGCGCGGATGCATGCCGATCTGCGCCGGCAGGCGGCCGCCCTTGAGCAGGTTGCACGGCGCGCAGGCGGTCACGACATTCTCCCAGGTCGTGCGGCCGCCGCGGCTGCGCGGGATGACGTGGTCGAAGGTGAGGTCCTCCGGGTCGCCGCAATACTGGCACTCGAAGCGGTCGCGCAGGAACAGGTTGAAGCGCGTGAAGGCGGGATTGCGCGCCGGCCGGATATAAGTCTTGAGGGAGACGACCGAAGGCAGCTTCATCTCGAAGCTGGGCGAGCGCACGACGCGGTCATATTCCTCGAGGATGTTCACGCGTTCGAGGAAGACCGCCTTGATCGCGTCCTGCCAGGACCACAGCGACAGCGGGAAATAGCTCAGCGGCCGGTGATCGGCGTTCAGCACCAGCGCCGGACAATTGTCGGGAATGCGCGCGGCTAACACGGATAAGTCCCTTTGGCAGTCACTCCTCTGATCGGCGCGAACCTTAAGGGCAAAGCCCGCGCCCTGCCAAGTTCACCGCGGGTGAGCTTAAGCGATTCGGCGTGACAGAAAGGTGACTCTTCGCGCTCAAAGCGCGCAGGCGATCTCCGGCGCGGGACGGCGCAGCAGGCCGCGGAACGCCTGGGTCAGGAAGGCGCCGCCCATCTCGAGGCCCTTCTGGTCGATGCCGTGGCCGAGCCCCGGCGCGATATGCCACTGCACCGCGGCACCGGCGCGGCCCAGCATCATGGCGGAGGCCAGCATCGCTTCGGGCGGGATCATCTGATCGGCGTCGCCATGCGCCAAAAGGATGGGCGGGGTGTCGGGCGGCAGCGCCTCCATCTCGGTGCCGCGCGCCAGCATGCCGGAATAGCCGACGATCGCCGCGGGCTTCACCGGACGGCGCAGGCCGACCTGCAGCGCCATCATCGTGCCCTGGCTGAAGCCGACCAGCGCGAGGCGCTCGGGCGGCAATTCCAGCCGCGCCAGTTCCGCATCCAGGAAGGCATCGAGCTGGCCGGCGGCGGATTCGACGCCGCGCTGCATCTCGCCCGGATCGAGCCGCGTGATGGGGAACCATTGATAGCCGGTGGGCGCGCCGGCGCAGCGCTCGGGCGCGTTGGGCGCGACGAAGGACGCGGTGGGCAGCAGGCGCTGCCAATGCGGCGCCAGACCGATCAGGTCGTTGCCGTCGGCGCCGTAGCCGTGACAGAGCACGACGAGATGCGTCGCGGCACCGCGCGTGGGCGGCAGGCGGGGACCGGAGAGCGAACCGAGAGCCATGCAGCGTTCTAGCCCGGCGGCGGCGGCGCGGGAAGCGGGCGCAGGCCATGGGCGAGGTCCCGGATTTCGCGGCCCGCGATCGCGAAGCTTCGGCGAACCTCCGCGACGGCATGCGCGCCTTGCGGTCCGGCAGGGTGGATATCATCTTCGACCTCATGATCGTCACGCGCTTCGCGCCGAGTCCGACCGGGTTGCTGCATCTTGGCCATGCGTTCGCCGCGCTGACGGCGCGGGCGTCGGGGGAGCGCTTCCTGCTGCGGATCGACGACCTCGACACCGCACGCTGCCGCGCGGAATTCGTGGACGCGATCTTCGAGGATCTGCGCTGGCTGGGGCTGCGCTGGGACGAGCCGGTGCCGCGGCAGTCGGCGCGTGGCGCGGCCTATGCGGCGGCACTGGCGGTGCTGGATGCGAAGGGGCTGACTTATCCCTGTTTCTGCACGCGCAAGGCGATCGCCGACGAGATCGCGCGCGCCGTCGAGGCGCCGCATGGCCCCGACGGACCGATCTATCCGGGCACTTGTCGGCATCTTTCGCCCGACGCGCGCGCGGCGCGGATCGCGGCGGGCACGCCCCATGCGCTGCGGCTCGATGCGGCAAGGGCGGCGGCGCTGGCGGGACCGCTGAGCTTCGAAGAGCATGGCGCGGCGGTCGCGGTGCAGCCGCTTCTGTTCGGCGACATCGTGCTGGCGCGCAAGGCGATGCCGGCGGCCTATCATCTCGCGGTGGTGGTGGACGACGCGCAGCAGGGCGTGACGCTGGTGACGCGCGGCGAAGACCTGTTGCCCGCGACGCATGTGCAGCGATTGCTGCAAGCACTTTTGGGATTGCCGGCACCGGCCTATGCGCATCACCGGCTGATCCTGGATGCGCAGGGGCGCAAATTCTCGAAACGCGATCATGCGGTGACGCTACGAAGTTTGCGGGAAGATGGAACGACGGCGGAAACGGTCAGAGCCCGTTTGGGTTTCTAGAACACGTTGCGATCCGTCTTGCGCAAACTGTCATCCCGGCCGACCCCGGCCTTGAGCCGGGGGAGAGCCGGGATGACAGTCGTGATTCAAACGGGTTGGAGGTGAGATCAACCCTTCAGCGTGTTGTAGGGCTCCCGGTATCGAGGATGCTGCGCAGATAGGCGACATAGTTCTCAAAGGCGTGACGGCCGGCGCGGGTCAGGGTGACGCGGGTGCGCGGACGCTTGCCGGCGAAGTCCTTGGCGACGGTCACATAGCCGGCCGTCTCCAGGCTGGTGATGTGGGCGCCGAGATTGCCCTCGGTGGCGCCGGCGATCTCCTTGAGGCGGACGAACTCCAGCGGCTCGTTGTCCGAGAGCGCTTTGAGCGCCGCCATGATCTTGAGCCGCACCGGCTGGTGGATGGTGGGATCGGGCTGTTCCATCACGCCCTCCGCAGCCAGAAGCCGGTGCCGACCAGCGTGCCGCCGCCGACCACCGCCATCCAGCCCGCGAAATGCTGCGGCCATTCGAAATAACCGGCCAGTGTGAGCGCGCCCAGCACGACGCCGATGACCATAATGCGCGGACCGGCCCAGGCGCCGAGCGCGACATAGGCCCAGGCGATGACCAGCGGGATCACGGCGCCGATCTGCGCACCAGAGACGGGACCGACGATCGTGAAGATCGCGCTCAGGAAGACGAGCGAGGCGACCCAGACGGTGAAGATGCGCCAGTCGAACTTTCGCGCCGCAGCGCCGCCACCCTTCATGCGCATGCCGATGATGGTGCTGGCGAGGCAGCCGACGACGGTCACGCCGAGCCAGACGGGGTTGGCCAGCTGCGGCGCCAGCTCCGTGGTGCCATAGCCTACGGCCCAGGCGAGGCCCCAGAGGATCAGGAAGGGCGAGGTCGAACGATAGGAATAGGCCGAGGCACTGCGGCGCGCGGTGGTTTCAATGTCGCGCAGCGCGGTTGCGGCTTCGTCGGGGGTCAGGGACATGGTTGAAGAGGCCTCCTCTTTGATCTGACCAGATAACTCTATGCTATAGAGTTATCTATTTCAAGGGGCACGGGGCGAACTTGTCCGAGTCTTCTGGCGCCGGTTTGGAAGGCTGCCGGGGTCGGTCGGGATGAGATTCTGACGCGAGACCGCGGGGCCATCGAACCGCGGCGGAAAACTAACTACCAGTCGTTCAGGCCGACGAAGCGGCTGAACCCGGCCTGTGCGGCCCAGCGTGTCCACTCGCTGCGCAGGCGGGTCGTCACGATCGGGCTGTCGGTGCCCTGGCCGATGCCGAGGATCTCCATCGCGGCGCAGCCGCGGAACGGCCGCCCGTCCGGCGCGGGCAGATGCGCGCCGGCGCGCTGCAGCCGGACATATTCCGAATCCTCGATCCCGTCCGACGCCAGGATCACCGTGGTCGGCAGGCCGGCGCAGCCGATGCTCTGCGAGACATTGTCGAGGAAGGCGAGGATGTTGGTGTTCTCCTGCGACCGCCACTTGCCGCTGCGCACGAGGAAGGGCGTGCCGGCGATCAGCTTCTGGATCTCGGCCGCGACATGCTCGGGCCGGTTCCGCGCCGAGATGCGCGCGTCGTAGTAGAAATTGTTCGACGAGGCGTCATAGGAGCCGAAGGTGCGCACATGCACCTCGGACGCCATGCCGAGGCCGCGCACCAGGTTGGCGACGCGTGCCGCCACCTTGGCCGCGAAGGCCTGGTCGTCGACCAGCGGATTGGACTTGGAGATGTCGAGGCCGATGACGAGGCGCTGCGCCGGGATCGCCACCTCGTCGGTCAGCGAAGCCTGGACGAAATCGGCGTCGCGCGACGCCAGGGTGGCGAGAACGCCGCCGCCGAGCAGGCCGAACGCCGTGGTCGCCGCGAGCAGGAGCTTCATGCTTCGGCGGGCGCCGGCATGGAGACGGTGCGCTTGTCGGCGAGCTGCAGCAGATGGAGCTGCGCGAACTGGCGCTGGCGATGCTTGTAGTCGCTCGCGATGTGCAGGTTGCGCACATTGTTCTCGACCGTGAGCATGTAGAGCGCCGCCACCGTGGTGACGATGAAGAAGATCACGCTGGCGAAGGCGAGCCAGAACCAGGAATCCGCATTGGCCAGCGAGGCGGTCGAAAGCTTGGGCAAGCCGAGCGAGACGCCCTCGCCCGCATTGGCCGGCGCCGCAGCGGCCGGCGCGTCGGAGGACTTGGCCGGGGTGAACAGCGCGTCGATCGAATTGCCGCCGCCCGAGGCGCTCGCGCCGTCGTCGCGCGGCTGGTCGAGCGTCGCGGAAGTGGCGCCCGCCATGTTGTTGTAGGCGACGAGATAGCCGAGGCCGCCGACCATCACCAGGGCCAGCACGAACGCCGCCACGATCATCGTGTTGCGGCCGTAGACGCCGGTGATGCGCAGGAAGACGTGGACGATCAGGACCGCGAAGATCACCTGCAGGCTCTTGAAGATCACCGAGCTTTGCAGCGCGGCGGGCACCTCCATGAACTCATTGGCGAGGGCGCGGGTCCAGACCTCGCGGATGATGTGATAGTCGACGAACATCGCAAGCAGCGCGATGCCCAGCGCCAGCAGCACCGCGATGAAATAGAGCGGCCGGTAATGCGCGACCTGCCGGCTCTTCTCCATGTTGCGCATGATGATGGTGGATTCGTCACGCTCCGCGGCGCTCAGGGGATCGGGATCGACCTCGTCGCCTGCCGCGTCTTCGCCGTCCTTCCTGGCGCCGAACAGCGCGAAGCGCTGCGGCTTGCGGCCCTGGTTGGCGGCGGCGACGCGCTCGCCGCGCTTGACCCAGTCGGGGCCCCAGCTCGGCGTGTCGACGGGGGTCTTGAGGCGCTCGAGCAGCTGGGCTTCGAGGCGGGCGCGGACGGACGGCGTCATCGCCTCGGCATCGGCCAGCGAGCGCGCTTCCTTGGTGAATTCTTCGGGCGTCAGGCCGTGGAAAAGCTCATGGCTGAGCGCCTGGCGCCGGGCGGGCACCGCGATGGGATCCTGCGTCTTCTGGATATAGGCGACCATGATGTCCCCCCTCAGGCGGTACGGTTCGCGCGGGCGCGCGGCTTCAAGGTAAAGAGCCTGTTAACGATCAAAGGGGGCGGGAATACGGCAAGCTGCCGCAGTCGGGACAGGCGGCCGTTGGAGAGAGGTCGGACAATTGAGACAGAATATCGAGAGCTTTGGCGGAGCGGCGGCGCCGGTAGCGAGTTCCGTAGGCGCAACCGGCGGGACGGAGATCGAAGCCGGACGGGCGACCAACGACCCCATTTGGGACGGAGCGCGGCGCGCTAACTCTCGTGTCATCCCGGACGGACGCGCAGCGTCCGATCCGGGACCCATCGAGAAGCTGTCGCGATGGGTCCCGGCTCTGCGCGCTGCTGACGCAGCGCTTGGCCGGGATGACAAGCCGGGAAGTCTACCGCACCGCCAGCTCGACGAGCCCGTGCATGATCTGGTTGAGGTCGTAGTCCTTGGGGCTGAACACCGCGTCGATGCCCGAGGCCTTGAGGGTCGCTTCGTCTTCCGCCGGGATGATGCCGCCGGCCACCACCTTGATGTCGCCGAGACCCGCCGCCCTGAGCTTCGTCACCACGTCGCGGGCGAGGCTGACATGGCTGCCCGACAGCACCGACAGGCCGATCAGGTGCGGCCGCGACGCCTTCGCCTCGGCGACGATGTCGTCGGGCGAGTGGCGGATGCCGTGATAGATCACGTCCATGCCGGCGTCGCGGGCGCGGATCGCGATCTGCTCGGCGCCGTTGGAATGGCCGTCGAGGCCGGGCTTGGCGACCAGAAAGGTCAGGCGGCGGCCCAGCGTCCTGGAGGCGGCATCGACCTCTTCGCGGATCTGCATGATGCGCGCGTCGTTGCGGGCCGGCGCGGTCGCGGCGACGCCGGTGGGGGCGCGATATTCGCCGAACACCTTGCGCAGCGCGCGAGCCCATTCGCCCGTGGTGACGCCGGCCTTGGCGCAGTCGATCGAGACCGGCATCACGTTCACGTCGTCTTCCCGCGCCGCGCGTTCCAGCGCGGCGAGCGCGGCAGCGACTTTCGTGTTGTCGCGCGCGGCGCGCCACGCCTTGAGCTGCGCGATCTGTTCGCCTTCCGCCGCTTCGTCGACCGTCATGAAATGGCCGTTGCCGGAGGTGAGCGGCGAGACCTCGGTTTCCCGATAGGCGTTGACGCCGACGCGGATCTCGTCGCCGCGCTCGATCGCCTCGACCCGCGCGGCGTTGGAGGCGACCAGCCGCTCCTTCATGTATTCCAGCGCGTCCTGGGTGGCGGTGCCGCCGAGCGCGGCGATGCGTTCCATCTCCTCGCGGATCTGCACTTTCAGCTGCGCCACCTTCTCGCCGATCACCTTGGAGCCGTCGAAGATGTCGCCATAGTCGAGCATGTCGGTCTCGAAGGCGCCGATCTGCTGCAGCCGCAACGACCACTGCTGGTCCCAGGGGCGCGGCAGGCCGAGCGCCTCGTTCCAGGCGGGCAGCTGCACGGCGCGGGCCCGCGCATTCTTGCTGAGCGTCACGCCCAGCATGCCGAACAACACGCGATAGACGTTGTTCTCCGGCTGCTGCTCGGTGAGGCCGAGCGAATTGACCTGCACCCCATAGCGGAAGAGCCGCAGCTTGGGATCTTCGACGCCGTAGCGGTCGCGGGTGATCTCGTCCCACAATTCGCCCATCGCGCGCAGCTTGCAGATCTCGGTGATGAACTTCACGCCGGAATTGACGAAGAAGCTCATGCGCCCGACGGCCTTGGGGAATTCCGCCGGCGGGATCGCGCCGCGCGCCTTGCAGGCATCGAGGGTGGAGACCGCGGTGGCGAGGGCGAACGCCGCCTCCTCCACCGCGTCGGCGCCGGCTTCCTGGAGGTGATAGGAGCAGAGGTTGATCGGATTCCATTTCGGCAATTCGGCCGTCGTGAAGGCGATGGTGTCCGTGGTCAGCCGCATCGCGGGCTTGGGCGGGAAGATGTAGGTCCCGCGCGCGAGATATTCCTTGATGATGTCGTTCTGCGTCGTGCCGGTGAGGCTGGAGCGCGGCGCCCCCTGCTCGTCCGCCACCGCGACGTAGAGCGCGAGCAGCCAGGCGGCCGGCGCGTTGATCGTCATCGAGGTGTTCATCTTGTCGAGCGGGATGCCGTCGAACAGCGCGCGCATGTCGCCGATATGGGAGACCGGCACGCCGACCTTGCCGACCTCGCCCTTGGCGAGTTCGTCGTCGGAATCGTAGCCCGTCTGGGTCGGCAGATCGAAGGCGACCGAGAGGCCGGTCTGGCCCTTCGCCAGATTGCCGCGATAGAGTGCGTTCGACGCCTTGGCGCTCGAATGGCCGGCATAGGTGCGGAAAATCCAGGGCTTGTCGCGGGTCATGGGTCGATCGGTGTAAAATTGCCGGTGGACGAGCCTATAAGAAACTTTGCTGCACCGCAAAATTGCCGCGTCAGGCGGATGCTGCAGCGTATGGCTCTGGATGCCCGCCTTCGCGGACATGGCAGATGAGAACGGAGACTCGCATGCGCGTTCCGACCTTGTGTACCGCCCTTGCGGCGACCCTCCTGCTCGCCGCCGCGCCGGCACCGTCGCCGGTGGAGACGGCGTGGCGGGCTTCGATCGTGGAGGCGAACCGCGACTGGGCCAAGGTCCCGCATGCCATCCTCAAGATCCAGGATGCGGCCTATCTCGGCGAGGGGCAGAGCGCGACGCTGACCGGCAGCAAGGGCCGGCCGGCGAGCTACAAATGGGTCCCGGGCAAGGTTCAGGACGGCATCCTGACCGTGACCGTGCAGAACCACCAGGTCCGCGGGGCGATGCATGGCCAGGCCATCGACGGACCCACCCTCGCCAAAGGCGTCGCCATCGACAACGGCATCGACATCCAGGGCTTCAGCACGCAGGTGAGCGCCGGCGTGACGGGCGTCCGCGTCATGCTCTACAACCAGACGCGCGCCGATGCGGTGAACTTCAAAGGGGTCGAGTACTTCCCCTATGATCCCGCCTATCGCGTGACCGCAACCTTCAAGCCCGATCCGAAGCTGCCGCCGCGCGTCTTCCGCACCTCGCGCGGCACCGACAAGCAGTTCTTCCATGCCGGCGACGCGACCTTCGTGCTGAACGGCAAGACCTTCACCCTGCCCTTCTATGCAGGCGAGAACGATCCGGCGAAGATCACCGATCTCTCGGCCTTCTTCATGGACGACCTGACCGGCAGCGTCGCCTACGGCGCGGGCCGCTATGTCGATATCGACCATTTCGGCGCCTTCCCGCCGAAGACCGCGACCATCGATTTCAACGATGCCTACAATCCCAACTGCGCCCGCTCGGCCTTCTTCACTTGCCCGGTCGCGGTCGACAGCATCGCTACCGCGGTCAAGGCCGGCGAGAAGGATCCGCACAGAAAGCATTGAGGCGGCGCGATTGATCGAAGCCGGCGAAAAATGCCACGCTGCGCCATCATAGAAAGCGCCGGTCAGGGGACGTTCATGAACGCATGGCTCAGGCGGGCGCTGATCGCGCTCGTGGTCTTACTCGTGCTCGGCGGCGGTGCGTATTACTGGCTCGTCCTGGAGAGCGGCACGCCGTCCGGGACCTTCGCGCTCGACATCAAGGAGGTGCGGCGGCTGGCCGATTCGCTGCCGGGGCCGAAGGCGCTGGCGATCCACGACGAGCATGTCGCGACCTTCGCCTTCCGCCGCAACCTCGTGCTGGCGGGCGATGGCTGGGCCCCGCTGCCGATGGCGGTGTTCGCCTACAAGGTCGATTACGGCCCGCATATCGTCATCGTCGACACCGGCCTCAGCCCGCGCGGAGCGCAGGAGCTGGGCGCGACGATCGATGAGGATGCCTATCGCCGGGTGCGCTCGGCGCTGAAATACGCCGCCGTGATCGTGGTCACGCATGAGCACAACGACCATATCGGCGGCCTGCTCGCCTCGCCCTGGATGGAGCTGGAGCTGGCGCATGCCAAGCTGACGACGGAGCAGGTCGCGCATCTCGACGACTACAATCCGAGCTATCGCAAGGAAGGCTTCGCGACCTACAAGCCGGTCTCATATGCGCGCTATCTCGCGGTGGCGCCGGGCGTGGTGCTGATCAAGGCGCCGGGCCACACGCCGGGCAGCCAGATGGTCTATGTGAAGCTCGCGAACGGGCAGGAATATCTCTTCACCGGCGACGTCGCCTGGACGATGCGCAATATCGATACGCGGCGGGAGCGGGCGCGCGCGACCACGCTGGTGCTGAAGGAGGATCGCGATGCGGTGTTGGCGCAGCTCGCGGCGCTCAACGCGCTGAAGGCGGCGGAGCCGAAGCTGCACATCGTGCCGGGGCACGACCTGGACGCGGTGACGGCGCTGGAGGACAAGGGATTGCTGGTCAAGACCTTCGGCAATGGGCGGGCGACTTAAGCCTCTTGGTTGCCTTGCGCCCCGTCCACAGGCGCGCCGCCGGGCGCAAGCAGGCCGCGGCCGGGCACGTGATTGATCTCCAGCCGCGTGCCATCGGGATCCTCGAACAGCAGGGAGTAATATCCGGGCACGAAATCGTCCTGCTGCGGCGGGTGCACGATGGTCGCGCCGATGCTTTCGAGGAAGGCGTGCGCCGCGTCGATATCGGCGCGTTCGCGGGCGCGCCAGCAATGGTGGTGCAGGCCCACGGCGCCCTGTTTGAAGCGCTGGCCGGCATGTTCGGCGGCAGGCGCGCGGATGCCGAAGCCGGTACGGCCGCCGACGCAATAGAAGGTGTCGGGCGTGTCGATGACGATCGACAGTCCCAGGAAGGGCAGGAGCTGTCCGTAGAACGCGCGCGCCTTCGCGAAGTCGCCCGTGGTGATGAAGGTGTGCGCGACGCCGTTGATTTCCATCGAATGTCCCCGCGGTGCGACTTATAGTGCAGACGAGTTCGGGCGGGGCAGCAAGCGTGGGCGCAGCATGAGGTCCAAGCCGCCGACGCATGACGACCGCAAGGCCGCCGCGAAGCGCGCGGCGCTGCGCGCCCTGAAGAAGGCACGGCGGGCGGCGGAGACGGCGGGCGTGGCGCTGTCCGATTGGGAAGGCGAATTCCTCGGCTCGGTCGAGACGCGGGTCGAGAAATACGGAAGGGCCTTCCGGGACCCCGAAAAGGGCGGCCCGGGTGCGTCCCTGTCGCTGCTTCAAGCCGTCAAGCTCAAGGAAATCGTCAAGAAAGCAAAGCGTCCGGCAAAAGACGGCGCGGCGAGACGGCCATCGCGCTTCGGCTGACGGCGCGGCGCCCGACCAGCGCCAGGACGATCGGTACCGCCACCGCGCCCGACGGAATCGCGTATGCGGCGGCGGCCACCGAACAGGCAAGCGCGGCGGCGAGCGCGGCGAACTCGATCCGGTCGAAGGGGCGTTCGCGATAGAGGAAGGCGACGGCGACCGCCAGCACGGGAAAGTCGTAGAGGAAGACGTAAGGCGTCGCGAGCGGCGCCGCCGCGGCGAGGCCCGCGGCTTTCAGCGCGAAGACCCGCCGGCTGCGCCAGAGCACGGCGCTGCCGGCAAGCGCCGCGAGCGTCGCCGCGGCCTGCAGCAGGCCGGCCACCGCCGTGGAGCCGCCGAGCCAGCGCGTCGCGCCATAGACGCTTTGCAGCTTGTGCCAGCCGACCGCCCCTTCCACGACCAGCGTCTGGCCGGTCTCCGACAGCCTATGGAAAAACGCGCCGAAGGTCGCGAAGCCGAACACCGCGCCGGCGAGCAGCCACAGCGCAAGGGTCGCGGCCAGGGCCGACAGGATGACGCGCCACCGTCCATCGGCCAGCAGCGCAAGAGGAAACAGCAGGCCATATTGCGGCTTGAAGGTGAGAAGGCCCAGGGCGAGGCCGGCGAGGATGGGCCGCCGCGGGATGGCCAGCAGCGCCCCGCCAAGCAGCGCCGCGGTCAGGAACCCGTTCTGTCCGGCGTACAGCGCGGCGAACGCCCAAGGCGCGGCACAGGCGAACAGAGCGGCGCTGCGGTCGCGGGCGATCGCCGCGACAACCAGCGCATGCGCCGCCAACGTCGCCAGCCCGATCAGCAGGAAGGCGGCGGTGAAGTCCAGCGATGCCGCGGCGGCCGCGACGAAGAAGTAGATCGGCGGATAGGGCCAGCCGAGATAGCCGGGCGCGTCATGGCCGATGGTGGCGAGCTCGGCATTGTGCAGCGCGTGGCCGTCATAGGCCGACAAGGCCGTGCCCTGGAGCGCCAGATGGCCCGAGGTCCAGATCGCGACGAAATCGGCGAAGAACGGATGGCCTGCCGAATCGACGATCCAGGCATGGCGCAGGAAGAGCACGGCAAGGATCAAGGTGTAGGCAGCGGCCAGCGCCACGGCGACGACAAGCGGCAGGCGCGCGAGGCGTATATCGGCAACGACGGGAAAGCGGAGCATCGCAAGGCCTTGTTCGGGCGTTGGAGATTATGGACGCCGCATTGCGTTGCCGTTAACAAGTTTTGTAACAAAATTGCTGCATGTCCGCCTTTCACAACGGCATTGTTTCGGCTAAATGGTGCGGTGCAAAAAACCCGCCGCGGCTGGGGTAAGCCGTGAGCGCTGCAGGGGAGAGTAGGATGGCGTTGTCACCGGCCGAGACGCGGCCCTCGCTGGAAGTCTACAAGGATCTCTACGAGATCGGCGAAATCCCGCCGCTCGGTCATGTGCCGGCCAAGATGTATGCCTGGACGATCCGCAAGGAGCGCCATGGCGAACCCGAGAAATCCTTCCAGATCGAGGTCGTACCGACCTGGGAGCTCGATTCCCACGACGTGCTGATCCTCGTGATGGCGGCGGGCGTGAACTACAACGGCGTCTGGGCCGGGCTCGGCACGCCGATCTCGCCGATCGACGGGCACAAAAATCCCTATCACATCGCGGGCTCCGACGCGTCGGGCATCGTGTGGGCCGTGGGCTCCAAGGTCACGCGCTGGAAGGTCGGCGACGAGATCGTGGTGCACTGCAACCAGGACGACGGCGACGACGAGGAATGCAATGGCGGCGATCCGATGTTCTCGCCCAGCCAGCGCATCTGGGGCTATGAGACGCCCGACGGCTCCTTCGCGCAATTCGCCCGCGTGCAGGACCGCCAGCTGATGGAACGGCCGCGCCATCTGACCTGGGAGGAGAGCGCCTGCTACACGCTCACCCTGGCGACGACCTATCGGATGTTCTTCGGCCACCGGCCGCACATCCTGCGCCCGGGACACAATGTGCTGGTGTGGGGCGCGAGCGGCGGATTGGGCTCCTTTGCGATCCAGCTCTGCGCCGTGTCGGGCGCCAACGCGATCGGCGTCATCTCGGACGAGACCAAGCGGGAGTTCGTGCTCTCGCTCGGCGCCAAGGGCGTGATCAACCGCAAGGACTTCAAGTGCTGGGGCCAGATGCCAGCGGTCAATACGCCCGAATATGACGCGTGGACCAAGGAAGCGCGCAAGTTCGGCAAGGCGATCTGGGACATCACCGGCAAGGGCGTCGATGTCGACATGGTGTTCGAGCATCCCGGCGAGTCGACCTTTCCGGTCTCCTGCCTCGTCGTGAAGCGCGGCGGCATGGTCGTGTTCTGCGCCGGCACCACCGGCTACAACATCACCTTCGATGCGCGCTATGTCTGGATGCGGCAGAAGCGCATCCAGGGCTCGCATTTCGCCAACCTGCTGCAGGCGAGCCAGGCGAACCGGCTGGTGGTCGAGCGCCGCATCGATCCGTGCATGTCGGAAGTGTTCTCCTGGGCCGACATCCCGCGCGCCCACACCAAGATGTGGAAGAACGAGCACCTGCCCGGCAACATGGCGGTGCTGGTCAACGCCCAGCACACCGGACTGCGCACCTTCGAGGACGTCATCGAGGCATCGAAGGGCGATTAGCGCGATTTGTGCTTGAGAAGACCCACGCGTCATTGCCCGGCTCGTCCGGGCAATCCATCTTTTGGCGCAGAAGACAAAGGGATCGCCCGCGTGAAGCGGGCGATGACGGACCTAAGGGGTCAACGCGAACCCAAACCGGTCCCGCCTCCGCGCCGGTCGCGCACGATCCGCAGATGCCGGCGGTGGAAGGCGCTGCCGGTCCATTCGAACAGGCGCAGCCGGCGCTCGCGCAGCGAATAGATCAGCCAGAGTTCGCCGCGATGGACCGCGCCGGCGGCATCGCGGCGCGACGGCATGGCGCGCCCGAAGACATGCGAATGGAAACAGCCCCGCACAATCTCGCCGGAGCCTTCGAGGCTCCGCTCGACCTGCGCGATCTCGCCATCGGCGATCCGGAAGGAAAGCGGCGTGTTGGCGCTGCCGGCCGTGAGCCGGATCGACAGGGCCGCAGCGCGCGGACGGCCGACCAGCAGACCGCAGATCTCGTTCGGCCAGGCGGCGCGCGCGGCGCGCACCGCGGCGGCGAGCGTGCCGATCGCGAGCGCGGTCATTCCGGACGCGGCGCGGCCCGATACATCCTAAAGCCCGAAGATCTTGGAGATGAGGCTTTCGATGAATTCCTTTTCGCCGAGCAGCACTTCCTTGATGACGCCGAAGATGTCGTCCCAGACGCTGCCGCCGGCGATGTCGCCGCCGCCCTTGCCCTCGCCGGCACGGAGCGCGGCCAATTCCGTCAGCAGGTCGTTGGCGGAGCCGTCGAGCAGGCTCGGATTTTCGCGCAGGCGCTCGATCAGCAAGCCCATCAGCTCGGTGATCTTCTTGTTGAATTCGAGATCCCAGGCGACGAAATCGTCGGTCTTCTTGAGGAGGCGGATGGCGATCTCGCGCCGCTGCGCCTCGAAAACGGCTTGCGTCATTCCGCCCTCGACGGCCCCGTGACCACTCATGCCCAGCCTCCTCTTTTCTTTCATTTACTTAATGTGTTCACCGAATACTGTTGAAGTCAAATGCCGGCTTCCCGATTTACATCGGAAGACTTTTTTTGCGCGCCGCAGCGTCGGCGCGACGCGGCGCCGGACGCGATGCCGCAACGCCGCACGCCAAGGTGCGCTGCGGCGGGGACTCCGCTAGAGTCCCGCCATCGAAATTTTTGAAGTTTTCCCCATGATTTCCCTGACCGTTCCCCATCTGCTTGCCAAATGCGACGAGGCCGTCCTGTCGGCCGAAGGCTTCCTGATCGCGGCCAAGGATTCCGTCGCGCGCCTCGTCAGCGTCGACGGGAAGATCGCCGCGGCGGCGCTCGACCGGGAGCAGCGCGCGACGCATGGGCTTGCCTGGCTCGCCACCTATGTCGAGGCGCTGCGCCAGACCGCGCGCTGGGGCCGGCATCTCGAGCAGGAGAAGAAATTCGGCGAGATCGAGCAGCGCCTGCTGCTCGCCGGCTTTGCCGAATATCTCGCGCAGATCGCGGGCGGCATCCCGATGAGCCAGAACGAGATCGCGCGACCTTATGATTTCGGTCTCGACGATTCGGACACGGCCGGCTTCTGGACGGAGACGGTGCGCGAGCTGGTGCAGACCGGGCAGCGCCCCGAGGTCCGCGCCGCCATCGCCGGCCATATGGCCCAGCATGCGGGCGCGATGTTCATCGGCGACCCCGGGCTCGACGACACGATGGGTCTGATCCGCGAGCAGTTCTTCCGCTTCGCCCAGGAGAAGGTCGCGCCCTTCGCGCATCAATGGCATCTGAAGGACGAGTTGATCCCGCTGGGCGTCATCCAGGAGCTTTCCGATCTCGGCGTGTTCGGTCTGACGATCCCCGAGGAATTCGGCGGCGCCGGCCTGTCCAAGACGGCGATGTGCGTCGTGTCGGAGGAATTGAGCCGCGGCTATATCGGGGTGGGCTCGCTGGCGACGCGTTCGGAAATCGCGGCGGAGCTGATCCTCACCGGCGGCACCAAAGACCAGCGCGCGCATTGGCTGCCGCTGATCGCGAGCGGCGAGAAGCTGCCCACCGCGGTGTTCACCGAGCCATCCGGCGGCTCCGACGTCGCAGGCCTGAAGACGCGCGCGGTGAAGGACGGCGACGTCTACAAGATCTACGGCAACAAGACCTGGATCACGCATGCGGCGCGCGCCGACATGATGACGCTCCTGGTACGGACCAATCCCGAGAAGCCGGGCTATCGCGGCCTGTCGATGTTCCTGGCGCAGAAGCCGCGCGGCACGGACACCGAGACCTTCCCCGCCAAAGGCATGAGCGGCGGCGAGATCGGCGTGCTCGGCTATCGCGGCATGAAGGAATACGAGATCGGCTTCGACGGCTTCGAGGTGCCGGCCGCCGATCTCCTCGGCCGCGAGGAGGGCCAGGGCTTCAAGCAGCTGATGCAAACCTTCGAGGCGGCGCGCATCCAGACCGCGGCGCGCGCCGTGGGCGTGGCGCTCTGCGCGATGGACCTGGGCGTGCGCTATGCGCTGGAGCGGACGCAGTTCGGCCAGCCCCTGATCGAATTCCCGCGGGTGCGCGACAAGCTCGCCATGATGGCGGTGGAGATCACCGTCACACGCCAGCTCTCCTACTACGCGGCGCGCGAGAAGGACGAAGGGCGGCGCTGCGACCTCGAGGCCGGCATGGCGAAGCTCTTGGGCGCGCGCGTCGCCTGGGCCTGCGCCGACAATGCGCTGCAGATCCACGGCGGCAACGGCTTCGCGCTGGAATATCCGATCAGCCGCGTGCTGTGCGATGCCCGCATCCTGAACATCTTCGAGGGCGCCGCCGAGATCCAGGCGAACGTCATCGCGCGCCGGCTGCTGGAGGATCGCGCGAATTGAGCGAGACGCATCCGATCGACCGGCTGTTCGCGACCATCGCCGCCCGCAAGGGGGGCGATCCGGCATCATCCTATACCGCCGCGCTCCTCAAGGAGGGCGCCGCCAAATGCGCCAAGAAGTTCGGCGAGGAAGCGGTGGAGGCGGTGATCGCCGCGACGCTCGCGGACAAGGCGGCGCTCACCGCGGAATCGGCGGACGTGCTCTATCACCTCCTCGTCCTGTGGGCCGCGAGCGGCGTCACGCCGGACGACGTGTACGCCGCCCTCGCGGCGCGCGAAGGACAGTCGGGCCTCGCGGAAAAAGCCTCGCGCAAGAACACCTAGAGCGGATCGCCGCCTCACGGAATCGGCGATCCGCTCCAGGATATTGCTTGGTGGCTACTCCGCCGGATCGTCGGCCATCTGCTTGACGAGATCGAGCACGCGCTTGCGCAGCTTGGGATCCTTGATCTTCATGAAGGCGAGGCTGAGCTGGAGACCTTCGCCGCTGGAGACGAATTCCATCACCGGTGGAGAGGCTTCGCCCTCGGCAAACCCCGGGTTGCCGGAGAGCTGGTTGTTCACGCCTTCGTAGAAATAGTCGATCGGAACGCCGAGAATGCGGGACACTTCGAACAGGCGGCCCGCACCGATGCGGTTCACGCCCTTTTCGTATTTCTGCACTTGTTGAAATGTGAGGCCGAGCAATTCGCCCAGCCTTTCCTGACTCATGCCGATGAGCATGCGCCGCAGGCGGACGCGATTGCCCACCTGGCCGTCGATCGGATTGGCTTGTTTCTTTGGCACGGTAATTACACAACGCTCCGTTTCAGTCCGACCTTAGGCGAGCCGGCAGGTTGAGGGAAAGAACTAATTCAAGCACTTAACGCCGACCCTGTTTGCGGGAAAACGCCCAGAAAAGGGCTGCGGTGAGGAGCAACAATACAAGAAATGGCGAATCGCCAAAGCGCGCGAAGAGTGTCGGCGACAACGCTTGCGGCAGCAATGAGTCAACCACGCCGGTACGGTCCAGTTGCAATTGCGCGATCACGCGCCCGTTCGGATCGACCACCGCCGAGATACCGGTGTTGGCGGCGCGCGCGAGCGGCAGGCCTTCCTCGATGGCGCGCACGCGCGCGGCGAGCAGATGCTGGCGCGGGCCGGCCCAGGGACCGAACCAGGAATCGTCTGTGATGTTCAAAAGCCAATGGGGACGGGGTGTTCCGGCGACGGCGCCCGGAAACAAAATCTCGTAGCAGATCAAGGGGCTGGCGTCGGGCGCCCCGGGAATATCGACCGTATGCGGACCATCGCCGGCCGAGAAGCTGCCGGGAAAGCCGACCAGCTTGGTGACGCCGAGCGCGCGCAGCCAGGTCTCCAGCGGGAGGTATTCGCCGAACGGCACGAGATGGAATTTGTCGTAGGTCGCCGCGAGCCGCCCGCCGGGTGCGAAAACGTACAGACTGTTGAAATAGTAGCGGTCGCTACCCTCCCCGGATTGCACGCGCTGGTTGCCCGTAACGAGCGTTCGGTTTTTGCCCGTCAGCACCGCGATCTGGTCCAGCGCCTCGGGCGTGCGCTGAAGTAGCACAGGCGGCGCGGCCTCCGGCCAGATGATGACGCTGGGCGTCACGGCGGCGGGCTGTGTGCTGAGCGCGACCAGCCTCTGCCAATTGCGCATCACCAGGTCGCGGCGGTATTTCTCGTCCTGCGGGATGTTCGGCTGCACCAGACGCAGATGGACGGCCGCGACGGCGGCGGTCGGGGAGACCGCGAGACGAAGGGTGCCGCCCAGCCAAAGCGCGGCGAAGAGCGCCACCATGGCGAGCGGCAGGGCGCTGCGCCGCTCGCGGGCGAACAAGTCCGCCAGCGCGGCGCCCAGGAGCACGGTCAACAGCGATAGACCGTAGGCCCCGACGAAGGCGGCGCTTTGCAGGATTCCCAGCGAGGCGCCCCAGCCATAGGCGGGAAGATTCCACGGCAGGCCGGTGAGGACATGGCCGCGCAGCCACTCGGCGGCGGCATAGCAGGCGGCGAACAGGAAGATGCGCGACGGGCCGGGCCGCCACAGCGCCATCGCGGCCGCGCAGGCGGCCATGGCAAACAGCGCGAGGCCGCCGGGAAACAGGATGGCGACGAACGGGATCTGCCAGGCATGTTCGACCGGATCGACGAGAAACGGATAGAATATCCAGTGCATGCCGACGACGAATTGGCCGAAGCCGAAGCCCCAGCCCAACAGCGCGGCGCGCCGCACCGGCCGCGGCCCGCCGGCGCAGCCGTCGAGCAACAGGACCAGCGCGGCGAGGCCGAGCAGCAAGGCGGGGAAGAGGATGAAGGGCTCGAAGCCGAGCGCGTAAACGCCGCCGGCGGAAATCGCCGCGAGCAGGGCGCGCCAGCCGGACAGCGAACGGAGACGATCGCCGAGGCGCGGAAAGCTCGACCTCACGCCGGCTTCTCGTCCGTCTTGGGAGCTTCGGCGCGCGGCGGCGCGGGCGCGCGGACGCGCAGGCGCTTGATGCGCCTGGGATCGGCTTCGAGCACTTCGAATTCATAGCCGGACGGATGGGTCACGATCTCGCCGCGCTGGGGGACGCGGCCGAGCAGCGAGACGACGAGTCCGCCCAGCGTGTCGATCTCGTGATCGGCGTCTTCGGGCGCCAGGGCGAGGCCGGTCTGGCTGCGGAAATCCTCGAGGTCGATGCGCGCATCGGCGAGATAGACGCCGTCCTCGATCTTGCGGACCTGCTGCAGATCCTCGTCATGCTCGTCGGCGATGTCGCCGACGATCTCCTCGATGATGTCCTCGATCGAGACCAGCCCGTCGGTGCCGCCATATTCGTCGATCACCAGCGCGAGATGGGTGTGCGCGGTCTGCATCTTGAGCAGCAGGTCGAGCAGCGGCATCGAGGGCGGCACGAACAGCAGCGGCCGCTTGACCTGCGCCACCGCGCCGCTCTTCCAGCGGAAGCTGCCGTCGGCGGCGGTCTCGAGATAGCCGAGCACGTCCTTGATGTGCACGAGGCCGGTGGGATCGTCGAGCGTCTCGCGATAGATCGGGACGCGCGAATGCTGCACGTCGCGGAACAGGGCGACGAACTCGGCCAGCGAGATGTCTTCCTGCACCGCCACGATGTCGGCGCGGGGGATCATCACGTCGCTCACCTTGAGCTCGCCGAATTTGAGCAGGTTGGAGAGCATGCGCCGCTCGGCCTCGGACAGCTCGCCATGGCGGTCGCTCTCCTCGATCACCTCTTCGAGGCTCTCGCGCATCTGCGTCGCCGCGGCGTTGTTGCCGCGCACGAAGCCGGACAGCCATTTGATGAGCGATTGCGGCTTGTCGCCGTCGCCGGTCGCCGCGTCGGCCATCAGGCGGCCTCGCTCCGATAAGGATCGGCGATGCCGAGCTCGGCGAGGATGCGGGTCTCGAGCGGCTCCATCCGGCGCGCCTGCGCATCGGTGACATGGTCGAAGCCGATGAGATGCAGCACGCCATGGACCGCCAGATGCGTCGCGTGATCGGCGAAGCGCTTGCCGGCCGCGCGCGCCTCCGCGTCCGTCACGTCATAGGCGAGCGCGATGTCGCCGAGATAAGCGTCGGGATTGGCCGGTGCCGGAAAGGACAGGACGTTGGTCGGCTTGTCCTTGCCCCGGAAATCGCGATTGAGGGCGCGCAGCCGCGCGGCGTCGCCGAGCAGGACGGTCAGGCCGCCGCGCCGCGCCTTGCCGCGCCGGAGCGCCAGTTCGGCCGCCGCCTTCAGCCGCGTGGAGAGGCCGCGGGCCTTGCGCCAGCGCGGATCGCTCACCTCGATGTCAATGCAAAACGTCACGGCCCGGATTTCTGCAGGTCGGCCTTATTATAGGCGGCGACGATGCGGCTGACGAGGGCGTGCCGCACCACGTCTTTTTCCGCGAAATGCGCCACCGCGGCGCCTTCGACGCCGTGCAGGATACGCAACGCCTCGTTGAGGCCGTCGGCGCGGCCGCCCGGCAGGTCGCTCTGCGAGGGATCGCCGGTGACCACCATGCGCGAATCCTCGCCCAGCCGGGTCAGGAACATCTTCATCTGCGCCGAGGTGACGTTCTGCGCCTCGTCGAGGATCACGAAGGCGCGGGTCAGCGTGCGGCCGCGCATGAAGGCGAGCGGCGCGACCTCGATCGTGCCCATCTCCATCAGCTTTTCGGTGCGGTCGCCGAGCACGTCGAACAGGGCGTCGTAGAGCGGCCGCAGATAGGGATCGATCTTCTCCTTCAGGTCGCCGGGCAGGAAGCCGAGGCGCTCGCCGGCCTCCAGCGCGGGGCGCGACAGGATCAGGCGCTCGACCTGGCGTTCATGCAGCAGATGCGCGCCGAAGGCGGCCGCGAGATAGGTCTTGCCGGTGCCGGCCGGCCCGACGCCGAACACCAGCGGATGGGTCCGCATGAGATCGAGATAGGCGGCCTGCGCCGGCGAGCGGGCGCGCGTGACCTTGCCCGACGCGGTGCGCACGGAGGAGGAGCCGAAGGAATTGCCGACCGCGGCGGCATCCTTCTCGGCGGCGAAGCGGATCTCGGCATCGACATCGGCGGCGCTGCAGGTGTCGCCGGCCTCGAGCCGCGCATAGAGGGCGCGCAGGATCGCCGCGGCGCGCTCGCGCATCCCGGCATCGCCTTCGATCGCGACGAGATTGCCGCGGGTGGCGATCTTGACGCCGAGCTTCTGCTCCAGCCGCACGAAATTGCGCTCATGGCCGCCGGCCAGGGCGGCGAGATGGGCGTTGTGGGTGAATTCGAGCGTCGTCTGCTCCGTCGCCGCGCGCTTCGCCTTGGCCGGGCTCAATGCGCCAGCGCCTTCGCGCGGTCGGCGATCAGGTCGCCCTTCAGGCTGTTGGGATAGACCGCCGCGATATGCACGCGGCGGATCTCGCCGATGAGATGGGCGGCGTCCGCGACATGCACCGATTGCAGATACGGGCTGCGGCCGATCGCCTGGCCGGATTGGCGGCCGGGCTTCTCGAACAGCACGTCCAGGGTGCGGCCGGCGCAGGAGCGCTTGAAGGCATCCTGCTGTTCCAGCAGCAGCGCGTTCAGCGCCCGCAGCCTTGCGTCCTTGACGTCTTCGGGGATGTGCCGGCGCGCCGCGGCGGCGGGCGTGCCCGGACGCGGGCTGTATTTGAACGAGAAGGCGCCGGCATACCGCACGTCGCGGACGAGCGACAGCGTCGCTTCGAAGTCCTTGTCGCTCTCGCCGGGGAAGCCGACGATGAAATCCGACGATAGCGCGATGTCGGCACGGGCGCGGCGGATGCGTTCGACCAGGCGGCGATAGGCTTCCGCCGTATGCTGGCGGTTCATCGCGGCAAGGATCGTGTCGGAGCCGGACTGCACCGGCAGGTGCAGATAGGGCATCAGCGCTTCGAGATCGCCATGCGCCGCGATCAGATCGTCGCCCATGTCGCGCGGATGGCTGGTGGTGTAGCGCAGCCGGGCCAGGCCCGCGATACGCGCGAGGCGATCCAGCAGGCGGGCGAGCGACCAGGCGGCGCCATCCGGGCCCTCGCCGCGATAGGCGTTGACGTTCTGGCCGAGCAGGGTGATCTCGCGCACGCCGCGCGCCACCAGGCGGCGCGCTTCGTCTTCCACCTGTGCCACGGGACGCGAATATTCGCTGCCCCGCGTATAGGGCACGACGCAGAAGGTGCAGAACTTGTCGCAGCCCTCCTGCACGGTGAGGAATGCGGTCGCGCCCGCGGGCGCGGTCTGCGCCGGCAGCGCGTCGAACTTCTCGAGCGCGGGAAAGTCGGTCTCCAGCGCATGGCCGCCCTGGCGCGCGATCCGGGCGATCATCTCGGGCAGGCGGTGATAGGCCTGCGGCCCGACCACGATGTCGACCTGCGGCGCGCGGGCGACGATCTCTGCGCCTTCGGCCTGCGCCACGCAGCCCGCCACCGCGATGGTCAGGCCCCGTTCATCCTTGATCTTCTTGAGGCGGCCGAGCTCGGAATAGACCTTTTCGGCCGCTTTCTCGCGGATATGGCAGGTGTTGAGGATCACCATGTCGGCATCCTCGGCCGTCTCCGCCGGGCCATAGCCGATCGGCGCCAGCAATTCCGCCATCCGGGCGGAATCGTAGACGTTCATCTGGCAGCCATAGGTCTTGACGAACAGCTTCTTCATTGCTCAGGCCCGAACCGGGGGCCGCGTTTATACGGTCAGGCCGCGGCGGGCGCCAGCGCGGACGCCGGCTGGGGAACCGCGGCCGGGTCGGGCGTGGGGAGCGGCAGGCCGGCCAGGGCGCGGGTCTGGCCGCGCCGGATGATGGCTTCCGCCCGCGCCGCCAGCACCTTGCGGCCGCCGACCGAGTCGACGTCGATGGGCGGGTGGAATTCGACGATCACGTCGATCGGGCCGGTCAGCAAGGCTTCCCACAGATGCGGCACCAGTTCCATGTCGCCATACCAGGCGAAGAGCGGCCGGTTCTCGCGCCCCATCGGCATGCCGTAGAGCCCGACATAGGCGGTGGAGACCGGCTGCACCTTCACGGCGCGGCTGCCGCCCTTGCCGTCGTCCACCCGCGCCTCGACCGCGCCCATCAGGGCGCTCTTGAAGGGCAGGACGGCGTTGCCGTCGTTCGACGTGCCTTCCGGGAACAGCACCAGCGTGTCGCCGGCATGCAGGCGGTCGCGGATCTGGTCGCGCGCCACGCCGGTCGTGCTGCGCCGCGTGCGCTCCACGAACACGGTGCGCTGCAGCCGCGCGAGGGTGGAGAACAGCGGCCAGGTCGCGACCTCCGATTTGGCGACGAAGGAGATCCGGCCGACCGCGGAGAACACGATGATGTCGAGCCAGGAGGTGTGATTGGCGACGATCAGCACGCCCTCGTCCGTCACCGGCGTGCCGACCACCGTGATGCGGATCCCGAACAGCCCCGCCATGAAGCGGTGGTAGCGGTTGGGGAAGCTCTTGGCCGCGGCGCGGCCCAGGCGCAGGTTCAGGCTCTGGTACGGAATGCCGAGCAGGGTCACGACCAGGAAGACGGTGACGATGCCCCAGGCGCGCAAGGTCTGCATCAGCGCGGCTTCTTGGCGCCCTTCGGCACGCCATAGAGCTCGAGGCGATGATCGACCAGCTCGAAGCCGAGTTCCTCGGCGACGCGGCGCTGGAGCTTTTCGATCTCCTCGTTGCGGAATTCGATCACGCTGCCGGTCTGCACGTCGATCAGGTGGTCGTGATGCGATTCCGGCGCCTCTTCGTAGCGCGAGCGGCCGTCGCGGAAATCGTGACGCTCCAGGATGCCGGCATCCTCGAACAGCTTCACCGTGCGGTAGACCGTGGCGATGGAGATATGCGGATCGATCGCCGAGGCGCGGCGGTACATCTCCTCGGCATCGGGATGGTCGGCGGCTTCCGACAGCACGCGCGCGATGATGCGGCGCTGCTCGGTCATGCGCAGACCCTTATCGGCACAGAGCTTTTCGATGCGCGTCACGAATATCCCGGCAGGAAACTGCTTGCGGCGCCGACTTTAACCAGCCGGGAGGTTTTTCCCAAGGGGTGAAAGCGGCAGATCGCTGCGCAAAACGAGGGCATCTTCGGGTGCCGTGCGGCCGGCCGTGTAGTAGCCTTTGCGCTGGCCGGCCTCGACGAAGCCCAGGCGGCGATACAGCGTGCGCGCCGGCAGATTGCCGGCCGCGACTTCGAGGAAGAGGCTTTGCGCGCCCAGGCGATGCGCATGACTCGCAGCCGCAGCGACCAGAGCGGTTCCGGTCCCGAAGCGCCGCGCCTGTGGCGAGACCGCGAGGGTCAGCACCTCGGCCTCGCCGCCGGCGGCACGCGCCAGGATGAAGCCGTCATCGCCCGCGAAGACGAAGGCGCCGGGCATCGCGAGCAGCTCCGCGAGTGCCCCGGCATCCCAGGAATCGGGAAAACATGCGGCGTGGATCGCAGCGAGCGGCGCCGGGTCGAGACCATCGTGACGCAGGCCGATCGCCATCGCGACGTCAGAGGATTTTTGCGGCTTCGTCGAAGCTCAGGCGCGGACTGCGCGCGAACAGACCCGACGGATCGCCATAGCCGAGGCCGCAGATGAAATTCGACTTCACCGGCGTGCCGGCAAAGAACTCCGCATCGACCTTCGCATTGTCGAAGCCCGACATCGGGCCGCAATCGAGGCCGAGCGCGCGCGCCGCGATGATGAGATAGGCGCCTTGCAGCGTCCCGTTGCGGAAGGCCGTGACCTGCGCGACCTGCGGGTCGGCGAACCAGGTCCTGGCGGTCGGATCGTGCGGGAAGAGTGCGGGCAGCTTCTGCGCGAAGTCGAGGTCATAGCCGATGATCGCGGTCACCGGCGCGCTGCGGATTTTGAGCGCATTGCCGGACGAGGCATGCCGGGCCAGACGCTCCTTGGCGTCCGGCGTGGTCAGGAACAGGAACCGGGCGGGCGAGCAATTCGCGCTGGTCGGACCCATGCGTGCGAGATCGTAGACCGCCATCAGCAGCGCGGTGCTGACCGGCTTGTCCTGCCATTTGTTCTGGCTGCGCGCGGCGCGGAAGATCGTATCCAGCGCTTCGTCGTTTATGGCGTGATGATCCATGCGGCGTCCGCGCCCTCAAGATTCGCGAGCGCGAGCTTACACCGCTTCGACGGCGTTCACTTCTGGCACATAGTGGCGCAGCATGTTCTCGATGCCGTTCTTCAGCGTCATGGTCGAGGACGGGCAGCCGGCGCAGGAACCCTGCAGGTGCAGGAAGACGATGCCGGCGCCGCCGTCAAACCCCTTGAAGATGATGTCGCCGCCGTCCTGCGCCACCGCCGGGCGGACACGGGTGTCGATCAATTCCTTGATCTGCGCGACGACCTCCGGATCGCCCTCCTCGCCATAGGAGCCGGCGTCCGCGGCCTCGTCGGAGGAGCCGGTCATCAGCGGCAAGCCACGCGTGAAATGCTCCATGATCGCGCCGAGGATGGCCGGCTTGAGATGCTTCCAGTCGCCGTCGCGCTTGGTCACCGAGATGAAATCGGAGCCGAAGAACACGCGGCTGACATCGGGCACCGCGAACAGCGCGGCGGCGAGCGGCGAGCGGCCGCCGGATTCCTGGGTCGGGAAATCCGCCACCTGGCCTTCGCCCATGACCTCGCGGCCGGGGATGAATTTGAGCGTCGCGGGATTCGGCGTGGATTCGGTCTGGATGAACATGCGGTGTCTCCTGCGGCTTATGTGGACCTTGGCAGGGATGCGATCAAGGCCGGGCGTGCCGGACAAGTCCAAACGGGGCCATGAAAAACCCCTTCGGCGGCGTGGAGAATTCACATGCCGTAATCGTCCGGGACATCGCCGGCCTTGGGCGCGGGGTCGTATCTCAGCCAAGGCAACTTCCGATCCACGCCGGCCGCGAGGCCTCTGGTCGCGCCCAGGACGAGCGCCTTTCCCGGAACCTCGACGAAACGGAAGAGCAGGAAGGCCGCCCCGACCACCAGGACGATGGTCGCCGGCAGAGCGGCGAGATAGGGCAGGCCCGCCGCGATCAGGGCTGCCATCACCACGATGCCGATATGCTGATGAATCAGATAAAGCGAATAGGAGGCGCGGCCGAGCGCGACGATCCAAGCGCCCCGGAAAAACCGCAGCGCCGGGCTCCGGCGCAGAAACAGCGCGAACAGGGCGAAGATCGCCAGATTTGCGACGATGCTTACCGGCGCGGATATGTCCTCGAACAACCCCTGCTGCCAGGCGGCGCTCCAAAGGACCAGCGCGCCGCCGAACAAGGCGCCGGCCAGCGCAAGCCGACGCTCCAGCCCCTTTCGATAGATCTCGAACACGCAGATGCCGATGGTGAAGTAAGGCAGATAATCGCGCAGCAAGAATTGCGGTACAGCTTCGAGCGTGCCGGTCCTGTCGGCAATCCCGGACAACAGGACGAGTGCCGCCTGGAAGACCAGCCAATCCAGCACGAAACGCCGCCGGCGGCCGAAAAGATAGATGATCGCCGCGAGGATGTAGAAGCGAAGCTCGACCCAGAGGCTCCAATACGCGCCGTCGACCCAGTAGATGCCGGGCTGGTGCGTGAGCTTCGCCATGACGTCGGGGCCGAGCAGAAGGATGCTGGTGAGATAGCTCAGCGGGTTCACCTGCCACTCGGGCGGACCGATCAGATGCACGACGATCGTGGTGAGGGTGGCCGCCACGAGGAGCGGCGGCCACAGCCTGGCAAATCTGCGCAGCGCGAAGTCCACGGGATTGCGACAGCGCGCCAGCGTCATCGCGATGACGAAGCCGGAGATGATGAAAAAAAGCTCGACGCCCAGCCAGCCATAGGCGAAGGGCAGGAAGCCGCTGAACACCGCGCCGCCCGGCAGACGCGTGGAGGGATCGTGCGGCGGCGCCCAACGCACCGTATAGTGATAGAGAAGCACCGCAAGAACGGCGAGCGCGCGGTAGCCGTCGAGGATCGCGATGCGGCGGTCGGTCGTTGCGTCTGCCAAATCTTGCCCGCGCGCCCCGTCTTTCGCCACGCGAAATACCCCAAGCCCTGCGGGGCTGGCAACGCACCGGACAGGGGAAGGTTCAGAAGTCCGAAATGATTCCCTTTCTTTCCCAATCGCCGTACCGCGTGGGCTCGGGGCCTTTGGGACCGCCTTGTTCCGGGGGCCGTTCGGGCGGCGCCGCAGCCTGGCGCCGGGCCGCGGCTTCGGCGTTGGCGCGCTCGCCGGCGGCGCGGATCCGGGCGGCGATCTCGGCTTTACTGGGCTTACGCTTGGCTGGCACGGCGGGCTCCGCTTGACGCTGGACAGCGCGAGCTTACATCAATCCCGCTATGAACGTCCTGCGCACCGGTTTGCTGATGGCGGCACTGACCGCCCTGTTCGTCTTCGTCGGCTTCCTGATCGGGGGCAAGACCGGCATGGTCTTCGCCTTCCTGTTCGCGGCGGGAACCAATCTGTTCGCCTACTGGAATTCCGACAAGATGCTGCTGTCGATGTATGGCGCAAGGCCGGTCGACGACGCGAGCGCGCCCGACCTCGTGCACCTGGTGCGGCAGCTGGCGCAGCAGGCGGGCCTGCCCATGCCCAAGGTCTATATCGTCGAGAACGACCAGCCCAACGCCTTCGCGACGGGACGCAATCCGGCGCATGCCGCGGTCTGCGTCACAAGCGGGCTTTTGCGGCGGGTGAACTCGGAAGAGCTGGCGGGCGTGCTCGCGCATGAGCTGGGGCACGTCAAGCACCGCGACACGCTGACCATGACGATCACCGCGACCATCGCGGGCGCGGTGTCGATGCTGGCGAATTTCACGCTGTTCTTCGGCGGCGGCAACGACCGTCGGGGCGGGCTGGGCGTGATCGGCGCCCTGCTGGTCGCGATCCTCGCGCCCATCGCGGCCATGCTGGTGCAGATGGCGATCAGCCGGACGCGCGAATTCGAAGCGGACCGCGAAGGGGCGGAGATCTCGGGCCGGCCGCTCTGGCTCGCCTCGGCGCTGCAGAAGATCGAGCGGGCCGCCGACGTGATCCCCAATCCGGAAGCGGAGGCCAATCCCGCGACGGCGCATATGTTCATCATCAACCCGCTGCAGGGCGGCGGCCTGGCCGGGCTGTTCGCGAGCCATCCCTCCACCGAAGAGCGCATCGCGCGCCTGCGCGCCATGGCGGGAGAGCCCGCGGCCCAGCCCGGGCCCTGGGCGTGAACGCGGGACAGGCGGCGCGCAGCGCGGCGTTACGGGCCCTCTCCGACGTGCTGCGCAAACGGCGGCCGCTCGACGTCGCCTTCGAAAGCGGCCCGCCGCTGCCGCCGCGCGACGCCGGCTTCGCGCGCGCCATCGCCAGCGAAACGCTGCGCCGCTTCGGCCAGATCGAGGCGCTGATCCGGCATTTCATGCCCAAGACGCCGCCGCCGCACAAATCCGGTCCGACGCTGGAGATCCTGTATGCGGGCGCCTGCGAATTGCTGTTCCTGGACGTCGCGCCGCATGCCGCGGTCGACGCCGCGAACCGGCTGGCGCAGGCGGACGGCAAGGCGGTGCATTTCAAATCGCTGATCAACGCGGTGCTGCGGCGGGTGGCGCGCGAGGGCAAGGCCGTGCTCGCCGGCCAGGACGCGGCGCGGCTGAACACGCCGGACTGGCTGTGGCGGCGCTGGTGCGAGGCCTTCGGCGAGGACACGGCGCGCGCGATCGCGGCGGCGCACCTGCATCCCGCGCCGATCGATCTGGTGTTGAAGGACGGCGCCGTGGCGCCGCCGGGCGAAGCGCTGTTCGGCTCTGTCCTGCGGCTGAAGGATGCCGGCCGCGTCGAGGACCTGCCGGGCTTCGCGGAGGGTGCGTGGTGGGTGCAGGACGCAGCGGCGACGCTGCCGGTGCACCTGCTCGGCGCGATCGGCGGCCAGCGCGTGATCGATCTGTGCGCCGCGCCGGGCGGCAAGACGATGCAGCTGGCGGCGCTGGGCGCGCAGGTGACGGCGGTGGAGCGGGACGCGGCGCGGGCGGCGCGCATCCGGGAGAACCTGGCGCGCACTGGGCTCGCGGCAACGCTGGTCGAATCCGACATGCGCGATTTCGTGCCCGACGCGCCGGCGCCCTTCGTTCTGCTCGACGCGCCCTGCACGGCGACCGGCACGATCCGGCGTCATCCCGAACTGCCCTGGATCAAGAGCGCGTCGGACGTGACGCTGTGCGAGAACGCCGCGAGCGAATTGCTCGATGCGGCGGCGAACATGGTGGCGCCGGGCGGCACGCTGGTGTTTGCCGTGTGCTCCCTGGAGCCCGAGGAAGGCATCGAACAGGCCGAGCGCTTCCTGGCGCGCGATGCACGCTTTGCCCGCCAGCCCGTGACGGCGGACGAGGTGTTCGGGATGCCCGAGCTGATCGGCGCACAAGGCGATCTGCGGACGCTGCCGTGCCACCTGGGCGGCAAGGGCGGGATGGACGGTTTCTATGCGGCGCGATTCAGGCGGGTGGCCTGAAGGTGTTCACGCGGAGCGGCGGAGATTCTCCGCCATTATGGCGCAAACACATCTTACGCTCCTAGGTTCCTAAAACGTTCAGAGCTATCTAATCGGTATGGCCGAACGGCACGTCATCGCCGCATTAGCCGCAAAGCGTAAAGAGATTAAGCGCTCGATCCGCCTGCTTACAAAGCGCCTGAACGCCGCAAACGCCGAACTGGAAACCATCGAAGCGGCATCCCGAATCTTTAGGTCCGATGTTGCTCCGCCAGCACCGCCAACGGGCCGTCCAGCATTCACAGCATCTAAAGGTGAGTCTTTCCGAGCGGCACTTACAGCTCTGCGCGTGGCCGGCAAACCATTGAGCACATGGCATCTCACCGAACTTCTCATGAAGGAGCGCGGGCTACCGGATCGAATCGCAAGGCGGCGTCTTTGTGAGCTACGTCGATGACGTTCCGACAGCGATCTCGAAGCGAGGTGCGAACCAGCCATACGCGAGAGTCGCCCACTAACTGTTAAAACACGTCAAAAGAAGCTGCCCAACCGCCAGTAAAAGTCGGAATCAGGACATTCCGAACTGAGCCAGCCCGCGCTGGGGTGCTCGACGACAAGTCTCGCGTTGATGCTGAAATATTGACAGTAAACAATCTGTCTTATTAGGTTATCAAAAGCTTGGGGGCGCGGCCTAGATTACAAGGCTGTCGGGCTAGGTATGTCGATACTCATTCCTGAGCGTATAAAAAATTGGTGGAGCGGCGTTCGCGCCGGAGCACCCCAAAATCCTCTTATCGTATTGCCAGTAACGTTCTTTTTTGGAGGGCTGGGCCTAACTGCGTGGCTGCTAATTCGCGAGACCCGCCTGTTTATCATGGCGGGCAACGATTCTGCATTGGTGTTTGCTACATACGTTCTAGCGTTCGCCACTTTTGTGCTGGTCGTTGTGACTTATTTGGCTGCTCGGATGCAGTCACGGCTGCCCGAACGCGATTACGAAAGTCGCGTCCACTACATGCGCGGAGAACTAAAGCAAACCGTCAGCGATACTGGCGGTCGGCTGTTCGCGATAAAGGCGGTATTCACCAGTGAGATCCAAGACGAACCCGATGCAAAAAATCGAGTGATCCAGGGCCTGACTAGCGGGTTGAAGAAGATACATAAACGGATGCAGCACGATCCTTCTGACCAGGATGAGATCGATAGTTTGAATGATGCAATTGGCAAAATTCTGACGACCATGAGTGGGATGCAGCATCCGCCATCCGATAATGCACTCAGGTGGTATAACGAGCAGGGGCAAACTATTGCTCGCCTTTGCGGAGAGGCCGAACAGCAGTGCGACGAGCTGGAAGATAAAATCCTCTCCCGCCAAAGAGGTCGATGACGTCCTATTGCTACGGACGACTTAAGAGCGGGAAATCTTGGAACGTCGTGATCATAGCAGGATTCAAATAGTAACGTGCAATACCAATCGGTATTCCAAAGCGCCGAGCTGCCTCTCTAACTGAAGGTCTATCTGGGTCCTCAGCATAAATTTTAAGTCTCTCTCTAAAAGGGAATAGGAACTCAGCGGCGGCGGCATCTGATAGCGTATCGAGTAAACTCGCTGTATTTAATTCCTTCAGATTCTCCGACATCAGATTATCGATTAGCAGGTTGATCTCGGTGACCGCACCTGGAGTTTCAAGCTGATCTGGCGGCAATGTATTTTTCAGAATTACTTCAAATACCGAGCGCGTAACGACAAAAGTATATTCATCGCCCAGGTCATCATCGGTGTTCAATATCACTCTCGCTCTCCAGGGGCCTTCGAGCAAAGTTATTGCTCTAACCAACTCGGTGTGGAATGGCTTATCAATTCGCTGAAGTGCGATATCGAGCTTTGGGAAGACAGCTTTTGCGCATTTGAGAAATTTTTCAAAGGGGCGTGGATATGCAGCTTCGCCAATATCAGTTTTTAGATATTCGGCCTCAATAAGCCGCTCGATCTCCAGCGTACGCCGAAGCATGCCGTCAAAACTTTGCATCGGTTGTGACATGGTGCGCGCCACCCTTATGCCAAATTATAGCATGAAATCAGCGTCAATGCTCAAAGCCAAATGGCTCAAGCCGATTGGACGGCGGCGGAGTCCTGATACTTCTCGAAGTACGCGATGTAGCCGAAGCTGAGATAACGCCCCGCATGATCGAGCGGGACTTGATACTCGGCAGCGATCTCCTGAATTAGGACCATGCGGCGCGAATGCGGCAGGTAATATTCGATAGCCGCGATCTCAGACAGATACTCAAGGACAACCGGAAGCTCGGCGGTGAACCAATCAGGCTCCTGCCGGTAGTTGTACATGCCGTCTACAATCTGCCTTAGGGGGGTCGGCCCGAGTTCGGGAACATCCAATACGCGCTGGAATAGCTCCTGGACCAATACGAGCCTGTTGCGAGGATGGCTTCGTGACGCTGTCAAAACAGCGGGACCGGAACGACGCCCATGGACAAGAATTCCGCCGACCATGGGGTAGGTGTATCCCCAAATCAAATCGGCAGTTTGCTCCGAGAGATGTTCTTCGCGGACTTCGGTTATGAGTCCCGGATATCGGTAATTGACGACTTTTTCGAGCGCGTCGGGAGATCTCGGAAAGACTTCGGGGTCTTCCCCAACGTCCTTTAGATGATCAACTAAATCGCGGACGCACTTATGCGCAAAATCGACAAGTGCGTCCACGAGCTGGTCGCGGTCCTCCGTCTTCTCTGGAAGTCGCGGTGGGTTAGTCATCATCCCCTACAGGTTTTGATGGTTCTTCATCCAATACAAAGTTTTTCCGCCAGTGCCTTCACTGGTGCTACGAAAGCTTATAGTTGTGACTGGAGAGGAAACGTTGCAGTCGCTTTTATTTTCCTTCGGCGCGAAGCACGGCCTCTAGGACTTCAGCAACAGCTCCGTAGATGGTATCGCGAGAATGCTTTCGCATTCCCGCGAGAGAAAACCGCATATCGTCAATGCCAGCCTGCTTCAGCGCCGCCTCAGCAGCGTGCAGACGAGTCGCGCCCGCGCCATTGGCGAGGTCGTTGCCGTTCTCGATCTTCTTCGCGTGCTCAGACATCCAACTTCCTTAGGCCCCGATCCACGGTTGCAATAGCGTAATTTGGTTCCAACAGGCACCAAAATACTAGACGTTCACAGATTATTCAAGAGTTGTGGCAAAATAGCCACTGGATATCTTTCTCTTTATGAGAAAAACTTTATTCAGGGAGTGATTCGCCAAGGATACGCCCAACAACTTCAGCCACTGCAAGGCGAAGGTCATCAGCTCGGTAATGTGTGGTGGACCCGAACGCCAGGTGCAGATCCGAAATGCCTCTCTCTTTGAGAAGACGTTCGGCATGCTCTAGCTGATGCAACGCGGGGCATCCCCCAGTTTTATCGGCGAGGCGAGGAATTTTGTCTCTTTCCATATCGATCCGAGCCTTTTCGATCAATTCTTCGATATGGGCATGCTACCAAGGTCTTGGTTAACCAAGCGGCCACAAGAAATCAGTAGAAAACCACAATTACTGTCCCATTTCGAGACGGCCTTCGAGCCATTCCACCTGCTGAAAACGCAGTGGCGCACCCGATTGTTCCGCCGAACCTTCGAGACAGACTACCAGCTTGTGAAATTTATCCTAGCCCCAAATTGCTGGAGCCAATCCACCCAATGCCACCAAAAACTTTTATCAGTCCCACAGAATTATCATGTCAGAACGATTCGCTGCTTGTCTACCGGTTCAGAGATCAAGGTGTGTTTGCGCCATAATGGCGGAGATTCTCCGCCTGCTCCGCGGCTCCGCGTGAAAGTAAGCTGGTGCCGACGAGCCGGACCTCGAGAGCAATTTTGGCTCGAGAAAACCCACCCGTCATTGCCCGGCCCCCCGGCTCGCGCGAAGCGCGACCGGAGGACAAGCTTCACGTCCGGGCAATCCATCTCTCCGGGCGCAGAAGACAAAAATGGCTCGTCCGCATGAAGCGGCCGATGACGGGGATCGAATGGCCAAACCCAAAGCCAATCCGCGCTACAGCCGCCCCAGCGCGTAGGCGACCGCGAGATAGATCTTGCCCGTATCGGCGCTGAGCATCGTCGAGGTGAGGAGGCCGCCGCCGTCGCCTTCCCTGGCGCGGGTCAGCAGCGATTCGAATTCGGCGATATAGGCGTTGGCGGCGTCGCGGAAATTCGGCTCCTCGCGATAGAGCGTCGCGATGCGGTTGACCGTGTCGTCGTCGATCGCGCCCGCCAGGCGGCGCGCGAACACCGAACGGTCGCCCGCGAGATAGAGACGCCATTCGTCCTCGCCCGGCGCGGCCTGCGCCGTGATGCCTTCGAGATCGACCGCGAGATCGGCCAGCGCGGCTTCGAGCGCGCCCAGCGCCGCGGCGCCGGTGGCCTTCAATTCGCGCGGCTCGTTGGTCTCGACCGCGGCGAGCAGGGTGCGCATCTCCCATTTGCCGTCGGCCGGCGGGCCTTCGGGGCGCGGCTTGCGCGGCGCCGGCTTGCGCTGGGTCAGCCGTTTGGCCATGCCGAGCAGGCCTTCGCTTTCGGGCTGTTCGAGAACCGGCGGTTCGGACGGCTTGCGCGGAGCGCGGGGCGCGGTGCGGGCCTGGATCGTCGAAAGCGTGCGAGCCGACAGGTCGAGGATCTCCTCGGTCTCGCCGCGCACCATGTCGCGCACCCGGCGCGCTTCCTGCTGGGCGATGCCGGGCAGGGTGAGCAGATGATGCTGCACGTCCTCGACCGTCTTGGCCAGCGTCGAGCGGATGTCGGAGGCCTGCGCCGCCAGCTCGCCCGAGGCGCGCAGCAGCCGCTCGCATTCCGCCATCGCCTCGCCGACCAGGGCGCGGGCATTGGTCTTGGCCTCGTTCGCGGTCTCGCCGATCAGGGTCTGGGCGCCCGCATTGGCATGCTGGAGCGCGTTGATCATGTTGGCGAGGGTGGTGTTGGCGGAGTCGGACGCCTCCTTTAGCTTTTCGGCTTCGCGCATGAAATTGCCGGTGAGCTGTGCGGCGCGCGCGGCGGCGTTTCCCATGATGAGCTCGAGATGGCGCTCGGTGTCGCCGGTGACGGTCTCGAATTTCTGCGCTTCGCCGCCCAGCGACTGGATCGCCTGCTCCATCGCCGAGCGTTCCCGGGCGAGCGCCTGCTCAAAGGACGCGCTTTCGTCCTTCAGGCGGTGCAGCAGGTCGCTCATCCCGGCGCGATGGCGTTCCTGGCGGCCGAGCACGAATTCGGCGCGCGCCATCGCGGCGTCGGCGACGGCTTCGATGCGCTTGGCCTGGCGGTCGAGCTCGACCGCGGCGGCATGCGGCGCGTCGGCGGCGGCGCCCGCCGCGGCGCGGAAGCCGGCGGCCTGGGCGTCGAGCGTGGTCCCGGCGGCCTTGAGCGCGCTCTCGGCGGATTCGATCGAGGCCTTGAGCTGCGCGGTGCGGCCCGCGACGGTCTCGGCGGCGCGCGCCGCGGCGTCGCTGAGCGAGCCGGCCACGCTCTCGATGCGCTCGCGCTCCGCGGTCAGGCGCGCGGCGACCGCCTCGCCACGTATATCGGCGCGGGCGCCGGCCTCGTCGAGGGCGGCGATCTGGTTCTCCAGCACGCTCTCGAGCGCGCGCAGGCGGGTGAAGGCACCGTCGAGGCCGGCATTGAGGGCGTCGAGCTCGCGGCGGACCGCGCGGCCCAGGCGCTGGGCGGTGCGTCCGGCCGTCTCGTCTGCCGCGAAGAGCCGGTCGGTGGCCTCTGCCAGCGTCTGGGAGGCGAGGGCCATCTGCTGCGCCTTGGCCAGCGCCCAGGCGGCGGCGATGAAGAGCAGCGGCGGGATGAAGATTGTGGCGACGAACAGAGCCAGCGCCTGAACGTCCAGCCCGGCCAGGCCCTTGGGTCCGAGATAGCCCCACAGATAGCCGGCGGCGGAGCCCGCCCAGAAGAACGAGAGGACGATCGAGAAGATCAGCGCCGCGATGCCGAATTTGGGTTCGGTCTGGCGGGTGAGCCGCGCCTCGACCTCGCCCAGCGGCTCGGCAGTCTGGAGCAGCACGGGCTGGCCGCGGTCCGGTCCGGCGTTTGCCATCAATCCCTCGATAAATTTAACGAAAGCGGGCGCACTTTAACCATCGAATGCCGTGCGGCGCGAGTGCCCGGGGAGAGTCTCGCTTGGTATTCGCCTGCAGGTGCCCTATATCTTACATCGTAAATATGAAACGAGGGCCATGCCATGTCCATGCTCTATGCAGCTGCGGCCGTGTTCCTCGGCATCCATCTGCTGATCGCGGGAACGCGGCTTCGCGACGCGATCACCGCGACGATCGGTGAGGGGATCTATCTCGCGCTGTTCTCGCTGGCCTCGCTCGGCGCGATCGCCTGGCTGTGCATCGCCTACAATGCGGCGCAAGCAAGCGGCGCGAACCGGGCGCTCTACGATCTGGGCACCGGCGTGCGTGACGCAGGCATCGCGGTCGTCCTGCTCGCCTTCCTGATCGGCGTGCCGGGGCTGATGATGGCGAACCCCACCTCGGTCAAGCAGGAAGGCGCGGCGGCGAAGGACGGCACGGTGCGCGGCATCCTGCGCGTGACGCGCCATCCCTTCCTGTGGGGCGTGGCGCTCTGGGCCGCATTCCATCTGGCGGCGAATGGCGATCTCGCCTCGGTCGTGCTGTTCGGGACGTTCTTCGCGCTGGCCCTCTTCGGCACCGTCTCCATCGATGCCAAGCGACGGCGCAAGCTGGGCGCGGCCTGGGAGGGCTTCGCGGCCAGGACGTCGAACGTTCCATTTGCCGCGATCCTCGCGGGACGCAACACGTTCAAGGCCCGCGAATATTTCGACTGGCGCTTCGTCCTGGCGCTGCTGATTTTCGCCGCCGTGCTGTTCGGCCATGCGCGGGTGATCGGCGTCTCGCCGTTCCCCAATGGCTGGGTCCCGTTCTAGCGGCGACTTGCACAGGCCGTTAACGGCCTGTTGAGCGTTATTGGGCACGATCTCCTGTCTTGAACCGGGAGCAGAGGCCATGGGCGACGGGCCCAATACGGTCATCGATCTGGAACACCTTGCCCGCTACACCGGCGGCGACAAGGCGATCAACGCCGAGATCATGCGTCTGTTCGACAGCCAGACCGCCGAGATGGTCGGGCGGCTTCACCAGATCCTCGAGGCGCGCGACGCGAAATCCTGGAAGGAAGTCACCCACACGCTCAAAGGCGCGGCGCGCGGCATCGGCGCCTTCGCGATGGGCGAGGCGGCGGCGCAGTGCGAGCCGATCGATCTGTCCGACCGCACCATCGCGGCAGGCGCCATCGCCATCCTGGAGACGCGGGCGCAGGCGGTGCAGGCGTTCATCCGCGACTATCTCGCGGCCTGACGCCTTACGTCGAAGGTCGCGAATTCATGCGCGATGCAGCGGTCGACCAGCACCCGCCAGACCGGTTCGGCGATCGCCGGACTGAGGCCGGCTTCCCGCGCCGCGACGAGCACCTTGGCGATGACGTCGTCGATCCGCGCCTGGTCGTGCACGGCGGTGCGGGCGGTTTTGATCTCGGCGGCCCGCTCGATATAGGTCTGACGTTCGGCCAGGAGCGAGACCAGAATCCGGTCCAGGCGATCGATCTCGCCGCGCAACTCGCCCATGGTCCGGCATTCGGCGGCGGGTTTGGCTGAATTCGTCATATCCGGCAGGCCCTTAACCGGGCGGCACGCTACCCCCTTGGCGCTGCTAGTGCGCTGCGGCACATTCGCGGCCCTTTCTGGAAAGAGTTGCTGGCGCCGCCGCTTTCACATAACAGACGCGCTAGTATAGCGGTTCATACAACAAGAGACTGTGGATTACGCATGAGCACGCCCATCGAAACGCCCATCGAAACGGATGTCGTCATCGTCGGCGCAGGCCCCATCGGGCTGTTCGCCGTGTTCGAGCTCGGCCTGCTCGATCTCAAATGCCATCTGGTCGACATCCTCGACCGGCCGGGCGGGCAATGCACCGAGCTTTATCCGGAGAAGCCGATCTACGACATCCCCGGCCTGCCCATCGTGACGGGCCAGGATCTCACCAACCGCCTGCTCGAGCAGATCAAGCCGTTCGGCGCGCAATACCATTTCGGCGAGATGGCGACGGCGCTGGAGAAGCAGCCGGACGGCAAGTGGAAGCTCTCCACCGATGCCGGCACGCAGATCGTCGCGCCGGTCGTCGTGGTCGCCGCGGGCGGCGGAAGCTTCGTGCCGAAGCGCCCGCCGGTGCCGGGGATCGAAGGGTTCGAGAACGCCGGCGACGGCATCGGCGTGCACTATGCGGTGCGCAAGATGGAGACCTTCCGCGGCAAGAACATCCTGATCGCCGGCGGCGGCGACAGCGCGCTCGACTGGGCGATCAATCTCGCGCCGCTCGCCAAGAGCCTGACGCTGGTGCATCACCGCGACGGCTTCCGCGCCGCGCAGCACAGCGTCAACCAGATGCGCGCGCTGGAGCAGGAAGGCAAAGTCAAATTCCACGTCGCGAGCGTCAAGCAGCTGCATGGCGACGACGGCAAGCTGTCGGGCGTGACGCTGGCGGGCGCCGACAAGAGCGAATGGCACCACGAGGCCGATGCGTTCCTGCCGTTCTTCGGCCTCACCATCAAGCTCGGCCCCATCGCGGAGTTCGGACTGAACCTCAACGAGAACCTGATCCCGGTCGACACCGCGCGCTTCGAGAGCTCCACGCCGGGCATCTTCGCGATCGGCGACATCAACACCTATCCGGGCAAGCTCAAGCTGATCCTGTCGGGCTTCCACGAGGCGGCGCTGATGGCGCAGGCGGCGTTCCACATCTGCAAGCCGAACGAGAAGCTCCGCTTCCAGTACACGACGTCGTCGTCCAATCTGCAGAAGAAGCTGGGTGTGAACGCATGAAGATCATCGCCACCGACCGCAACGGCACGGAACAGAGCGTCGAAGGCCGCGACGGCTGGAGCGTGATGGAAATCCTGCGCGATGCCGGCCTGCCGATCGCGGCGGAGTGCGGCGGCGCCTGCGCCTGCGCCACCTGCCATGTCTATGTCGAGGACGGCTGGTACGAGAAGCTGACGCCGCCATCGGATGCCGAGGTCGACATGCTGGACATGGCGCTGGCGGTCGAGCCCGGGCGCTCGCGCCTGTCCTGCCAGATCGTCTGCGCCGAGGAGCTCGACGGGATCAAAGTTACCGTCGCGCCGGAATAAATTATCGCTTGACGATAATAATATTCTGAGAGACGGTCTCCGCATGTCGACGGAGACCGCGATGACGGACGAACCCGCCGCGAACCTGGCCTGGTTGAGCCGGACCATGGCCGCGCTGACCACCATCGGGCTGATCGTCTCGCCCGTGGTCCTGGTCTCAGCCTATCTGTTTCCCGGCAGGGCCAATGGCTTCCTGCTCAATGTGGACGATCTGGGCGGCGACCTGACGGCGGCGACGCCCCTGGCCTGGCGCATCGCGGCGCTTGCCTGCTCGCTTGCCGGGGAAGCCTTCACCCTGTGGGCGCTGTGGTCGCTCCGCAGCATGCTGCTGCTCTATGCGAAGGGCGAGGTGTTCTCGCTGCGCGCCCTGAGCCTGATGCACACTATCGCGGTGGCGCTGTTCGCCGGGGTGATCGTCGGCTTCGCGATGCGCGCGCCGATCACACTGCTGCTGAGCTGGCCGCTCGGCGCCGACCATCGCCACATCTCGCTGGCCTTCGGATCGGGCGACGTGGTCACGCTTTTCGAGGCGGGCGTCGTGCTGGTGATCGCGCGGGTGATGCGCGAAGCGGCCCGGCTCGCCGACGAAAACGCGAAATTCGTCTGATGGCGATCGTCGTCAGTCTTGACGTGATGCTGGCCAGGCGGAAAATCCGCTCCAAGGAATTGGCCGAGAGCATCGGCATCACCGAAGCCAATCTCTCGCTGCTCAAATCCGGCAAGGTCAAAGGCGTGCGCTTCGAGACCCTGGAGAAGATCTGCAAGGCGCTCGACTGTCAGCCGGGCGATCTTCTGGAATACCGGCCGGACCCGTGATGGACGCCGCGCGATGGCGCAGGCTGTCCGGCGCGGCCGCCGTCGCGCTGTTGCATGCCGCGCTGGTCTGGGCGTTGCTGGTCTATTCTCACGCCGGACGCGACCGGCCCGCGGCGGCCGTCGCGGAGCGCGAGATAATCTTCTTTTTCCCGCCGCCCCCACCGCATCCGGCGCGGCCACGCGATCGCGACGCGGCGTCTCGTTCGGCTGCGCCGACGCCATCGGCCGCGACCACCTATCCGGACTTTCGCGGCATCACGATTCCGGATGCCGGCGGATCGCCCGCGCTCGGCCGATCCCTGTTCGGATGCTCGCCGGAGGAGAAGGCAGACCTGTCGCCGGAGATGCGCGCTCGCTGCGGCAATGGGTTCGCGTTCGACAATTCCGTCGACATCCGCGACGGGACGGCACGGTCGCGCGCGGCGGCGCTCTGGGAGCGCGGCCGTGAGCGCAAGAACGCGCCGCTTCTGTTGCCCTGCATGAGCCCGAACGCGCCGCCGGGCCTCAGCATCGGCACGGTGATCTGCCTCGCCAAAGGCGCCATCGAGGGTTTCGACCCCAACGCCCAGCCGAGCTATGCCGACCAGCCGGGGCAGGCCCTTCACATCCCGAACAACGGCAACCCGCCGGACCATCCTGACTGACCAGCGTTTGCGATGGGGTGGCGCGATTAACGACGAGCGAGCTTTTGCTGTCTTTGGAGGCTATAAGCGGTTGATCAATAGAGGCATGCCGTCGAAGACCCTCGAACCCGGATCAATAAATATAGGGAACCGCTGCGACGGTTCGCTTATAGGTGACGCCATGGGCTTCTACGCGCGCCACATCCTGCCGCGGCTGCTCGATGCCGCGATGTCGACCAAGCCGATCACCTACCAGCGGCGCAAGGTCGTGCCGCGGGCGGAGGGCCGGGTGCTCGAAGTCGGATTCGGCGCCGGCCACAACCTGCCGTTCTATGACCCCGCCAGGGTCGAAAGCATCTGGGCCCTGGAGCCGGCGGCGGAGATGCGGGCGCGGGCGGGCGAGCGGGCCGCCGCGTCGCCCATTCCGCTCGAATTCCTCGGCCTGCCCGGCGAGCACATTCCGCTGGACGCGCAAGCGGCGGACACGATCCTGATCACCTATACGCTGTGCACCATTCCCGACGTCGCGAAAGCGCTGGGCGAGATGCGCCGGGTGCTCAAACCCGCCGGCCGGATGATCTTCTGCGAGCATGGCGCGGCGCCCGATGCGGCGGTGCGGCGCTGGCAGCGCCGGCTTACGCCCCTGTGGAAACGGATCGGCGGCGGCTGTCACCTCGACCGGCCGATTCCCGACCTGATACGGGACGGCGGCTTCATTATCGACGACATGGAGACGATGTATTTACCCGGCACCGCGCAGATTGCGGGCTTCAATTATTGGGGCAGTGCCTCCAAGGCGTGACCGGTCGCGCTGGGAGACCGCGCCCGGGAGTCGCCACATGGAACATCCGACCACCGTCGTTCCGGGCCGCATGACGGCCGCGTTCGACAAGCCCGTCGTCCTCTTCCTGATCGGCATGCGCTTCAACAAGCTGCGCAACTTCCCCAAATTCCTGTGGTTCGCGCGCACCATGCCGTCGATGCTGGCGGAGCTGGAGAAGAAGCCCGAGGCGGGGCTTCTGTGGTACCGGCAATGGATCTCCTATCCGAACCTGATGGTGCAGCAATATTGGGAGAGCTTCGACAAGCTGCTGGCCTATTCGAACGACAAGGGCGCGCTGCACAGTCCCGCCTGGGGCCGCTATATGCGCGAACTGGCGGGTGAGCCGTCGCTCGGCATCTGGCACGAGACCTATCTGGTCGAGCCCGGCCGCAACGAGTGCATCTACAGCAACATGCCGCCCTTCGGCCTGGGGGCCGCGACCGCGCTGACCAAAGCGGAAGGACGTCTCGCCGCCGCGAAGCAGCGCTTGGCCGCCTAGTTCGTGCCCATGCCGGGTACGCGCACGGGAACGTGAAGCGGCGCGGGGCTTGCTCCCTTGTCGAGTGCCGGGGCACTGCCTAGCTTTCGGTCAAGCCCGAGGGATATGCCATGCTGAGCCGCCGTTCCGTCCTCAAATCGGGCGCCGCCAGCGCCGCCGCCGTGGCCCTGATGCGTCCAGCTTTCGCCGCCGATCCCACGCCCAGCGCGACGCTGAACGCGCTGTTCGACACGTTCATAGACGAGAATCTTGACGTGTCCCCGACCTTCGCGACCGCCCTGGGCGTCGATACCGGCAAGCGGGCGCACCAGAAGAGCGAGGTCGACGACGCCTCGCTCGCCGGCATCGCGCGCCAGCAGGCGCAGACGGCCAGCCAGCTGGCGCGGCTCAAGGCCTTCGACCGCAATTCGGTCGGCGGCGACGACCAGGTCAGCTATGACGTGGTGCTGTTCGGCCTGCAGACCCAGGCCGATGCCAATGCGCGCTATGCCTATGGCGGCGGCCGCGCCGGGGCGCCCTATGTGATCAGCCAGCTCGGCGGCCTCTACAATGGCGCGCCGTCCTTCCTCGACAATCAGCATACGATCGAGAGCAAGGCGGATGCCGATGCCTATCTTGCACGCCTCGACGTGCTCGCGACACGGCTCGACCAGGAAGCCGACGTCGTACGCCACGACGTGGCACTGGGCGTCGTGCCGCCCGACTTCGCGCTCGACAAGACACTGATCCAGATGAAGGCGCTGCGCGCCTTCGCGCCCGATGCCGCGCCGCTGACGCAATCGGTGGTCCGGCGGACGAAGGAGAAGAATATTCCCGGCGACTGGCAGACGCCGGCGGCGAAGATCCTGCGCGACAAGGTCTACCCGGCGCTCGACCGTCAGATCGCATTGATGACGCAGCTGCGCACCAAGGCGACGCATGACGCGGGCGTCTGGAAGCTTCCCGACGGCGAGGCCTATTACCGCGACAGCCTGCTGCAGTGGACGACCTCGAGCATGAGTCCGGCGCAGATCCACCAGACCGGCCTCGACATCATCCAGGACCACAGCGCCCGGATCGACGCGCTGATGCGGGCGCAGGGCATGACGAGCGGCACGGTGGGACAGCGGCTGCGCGCGCTCTATGACGATCCGAAGATGCTCTATCCCAATACCGACGCGGGCAAGGAACAGCTGATCGCCGACCTCAATGTGAAGGTCGCGACGGTGCGGGCGAAGCTGCCGGGCTATTTCGGCGTGTTGCCCAAGGCGGACGTCCTGATCAAGCGCGTGCCCAAGGAGATCGAGACGTCGCAGGCCGGCGGCTATTACAATTCGCCGTCGCTCGACGGGAAGATTCCCGGCATCTACTGGATCAACCTGCGCGACACCGCCGAGCAGCCGCGCTGGCTGCTGCCGACCCTGACCTATCATGAGAGCATTCCCGGCCATCATCTGCAGTTGTCGATCCAGCGCGAGGCGAAGATGCCGCTGATCCGGCGGGTCTCGTATTTCTCGTCCTTTATCGAAGGCTGGGCGCTCTATGCCGAGCAGCTGGCCGACGAGATGGGGATGTATGACGACGATCCCTTCGGCCGCATCGGCTTCCTGCACGACGCGATGTTCCGTGCGGTGCGGCTGGTCGTCGACAGCGGCCTGCATGCGATGAAATGGAGCCGCGAGCAGGCGATCACGTTCATGGTCGACACGCTGGGCGACCAGGAGGCGTCGGCGGTCTCGGAGACCGAGCGCTATTGCGTGGAGCCGGGCCAGGCCTGCGGCTACATGCTGGGCAAGCTCACCCTGCTGGCGGCGCGCAAGAAGGCGCAGGACGCGCTGGGCGGCAAGTTCGACATCCGCAGCTTCCACGACGCGATGCTGATCGGCGGTGCGGTGCCGCTGGCGATGGTGGACCCCATGGCGGACCGCTATGTCGCCAGCCGGAAGGGTTAGAGAGGCGCGCGACCCAATCAAGCACGGATGTCATCCCGGCCAAGCGATGCGTGAGCATCGCGCAGAGCCGGGACCCATCGCGACACTTGCGCAATGGGTCCCGGCTCTCGCTGCGCTCGGCCGGGATGACATTGCGGCACGAACCGCGCGCGACTCGCGCTACGTCGGAAACGCGACTGCTTCGAGCTTGTTGCCGTCGGGATCGAAGACGAAGGCGCCGTAATAGGTCGTCATCGCCGCCTGGCGCGGCCCGGGCGCGCCGGCATCGGCACCGCCCTGTGCCAACGCCGCGGCATGGAAGGCGCGCACCGCGTCTTCGCTGCGGGTACGCAGGCAGATATGCACGCCGGTCGTGGCGGGGACCGGTGCCAGCCCGGCGCGCAGATTGATCCAGAATTCGGGATAGGCCTTGCCGAAGCCGACCGTCGCTGCACGCGTCACGAGCCTGGTGAGGCCGAGCGGCGCGAGGACCGCCTCGTAGAACGCAGCGCTGCGCGCCAGGTCCGCGACCGCGACGGAGACGTGGTCGATCATGGTGCAGGCTCGAAACTGGTCGCCCAGGCCGCGGTTTCCGCATCGCCGAGGCCCAGCGTGGCGCGGAGGCCTTCGCCGTTCAGGGTGTGAACCTCGCCGATCAGCGCGATCCCCTTGCCGGGGAAGAACAGCACGAAGCCCTGCCAGGCCGAGGGAAGGTCGCGGTAGCGGCCATGGGCTTGGAAGATGCGATAGAGCCGGCCCGAGGCAGTGCGCGCCGAGAGCCGCACGTCGACCGAAAAACCGCCCTGCGGGAAACGGTCCGAGAGATAGGCGTTCACCAGCCCCGTCGCCGCGGTGTCGGGATCGGGAACGAGATCGGTCGTCGCGCTCCATACGATGCTGCGCTCGCCAGAGGCGCCATGCGCGGGCGTGCCGGGCGCGAATTTGAACACGACGAAGACATGCGCGGCGTCGGACTGCTCTTTCTCGATGGTGAAGGCGCGGTCGGGCGGCGCCGCCATCGCGATGGAGAAGACGCCGCCCGGCGCGGTATAGCGCCCGGCCGTCTGGGCGGCCGCACCGGTGGCGAGCAGGCAAAGTCCTGCCACGGCCAACGGCGCGACGCCGCGCATCGCTAGCGGCTCATCAGGGCGTATTCGCCGCCCTTCTCGATGCCGCGCCGATAGGCCGGACGGTCCTGCAGGCGGGCGCGGTATTCGACGAGCTCGGCATAGGGCTCGAGCCGCGCGCCGGCGGCTTCGAGCACGAACAGCATCTGCACGTCGGCGCCGGTCAGGTCGTTGCCGACGAGGAAATCGCGGCCTTTGATGCCCGCTTCCAGATAGGCGAGGTTGTTGGCGATCTCGCTGTCGACCCGCGGCTTCAGCAGCGCGGCGGCGTCGCCCAGCATGCCGGTATAGAGCGCCATCAGCAGCGGCAGCATCGCGGAGCCCTCCGCGTAATGCATCCATTCGATGTAGCGCCAGTAATCGTCGGTGCCGGGCTTCGGCTTGAAGCGGCCCTTGCCATAAGTATCGATCAGATATTCGACGATGGCGCCGGATTCCGCGATCGTCTTGCCGCCATCGGTGATCACCGGCGATTTGCCGAGCGGATGCACCGCCTTGAGCTCCGGCGGCGCGAAGGGCACGGGCGACATGCGCTGGTATTTCACGATCTCGTAGGGCGTCCCCAGCTCCTCCAGGAGCCAGAGGATGCGCTGCGAGCGCGAATTGTTGAGATGATGGACCTGGATGGTCATGGCGCTTCCCCGTAGGTGTTCTGCGCGACAGGGGAACAGGATTGCCGGGTCCGCGCAATACGGGCCGCGTCGGACGGACGGGCCTACTGCACCTCGATATCGGTGACGTCGCGCACCTCGCGCGCCGCCTTCAGATCGCCGGGCACGATCAGGCGCGGCTGCGCCAGCTTCTGGCCGTCCTGCTCGGTGGCGAGGATGACCTGGCCATTGCCGAGCTCGGGATGGATCTCGCCCAGGCTGACGATGGTGGCGTATTGATCGGCGGCCGCGGACACCAGGATCGCATGGCGCAGGATGGCGTGGCGGTTCGGCCCGTTCTCGAGCCCCGCAGCGTTGACGAGGGTCCACAGCAGCACGCCGTGGAAGGTGCCGGTGAAGGCGCCCTTCTCGGTCTTCTGGTCGACCGTCACGTCGATGGCCGGCATGGCGCGCAGCTGGGCCATGGTGAAGCTGGCGGGATGCTGGACATGGCCGCCGAGGACGATGCCGTCCGCACAGGCGGGGGCGGCAAACAGAAACGCCAGCAGCAGCGCGGCGATCGTCTTCATGGCCTCATGCCCGCGGTTCGCGCCACATCGGCCAGAGGGTCGGGCCGCCGGGGATCTTGATCTCGCCGGTCACTTCGAAGCCGAAGCTGCGATAGATCGGCAGGTTCGTGTCCTTGCTGGATTCGAGATAGCACGGCATGCGCGCGGCGTCGGCGACGGCGAGCTGCCGGCGCATGATGCGGCTGCCGAAGCCCTTGCCCTGTTTGTCCGGATCGGTGCCGATGGTCTGCAGATACCAGTTCGGCTTGTGCGGGTGGGCCTTTTCGATCCGGTCCATCGTGGCCATCACGTTGAACACGCCGCCGCCGAAGGTGCGCAGCAGCTCGGGTGCGTTGACGATGTATTGCCAGAACGGCACGCGCCACAGATCCGGCGGCCGCCACAGCGCCACCGCCTCATAGCCCTCGGTCACGAAACAGGCGCCGTAAGGCAGGCCGAGCTTGAAGAGCAGCCGGAACATCCGCGGCAGCGCCCCGGCCCGCGTCGCCGGATCGGGCAGCAGATGGATGGCCACCGGATCGTCGTGGAAGGCGCGCCCCAGCGTCGCGGCGAGCGGCCCGGCATCGGCCCAGCTCGCAGCGCGGACTGTCGTGGCGTCGGCCCGCGCGCTCATGCCTACCGGTTCAATTCCCGCATCGCGTTGTCGAGGCCGCCCAGGGTCAGGGGATACATGCGGCCGCCCAAGAGCTGCTGCATCAAGGCGATCGACGGAGTGTACTCCCAGTGCTTCTCCGCCACCGGGTTCAGCCACACCGCATGCTCGAACAGAGTGGTCACGCGGTCGAGCCAGACCGCGCCCGGCTCCTCGTTCCAGTGCTCGACGCTGCCGCCGGGATAGGTGACCTCATAAGGGCTCATCGTCGCGTCGCCGACGAAGATGACCTTGTAGTCCTTCGGATATTTGTGGAGCACGTCCCAGGTCGGGATCTTCTCGTTGTGGCGGCGGCGATTGTCCTTCCAGACGTCCTCATAGAGGCAGTTGTGGAAGTAGTAGAAATCCATGTGCTTGAATTCGGTCTTGGCGGCGCTGAACAGCTCCTCGCAGAGCTTGATGTGCGCGTCCATCGAGCCGCCGATGTCGAAGAACAGCAGCACCTTCACCGTGTTGTGGCGCTCGGGCACCAGGCGCAGATCGAGATAGCCCTTGTTGGCGGTGTCGGCGATCGTGCCGGGCATGTCGAGCTCGGTCTCGGCGCCCTGGCGGGCCCATTTGCGCAACCGGCGTAGCGCCACCTTGATGTTGCGGGTGCCGAGTTCGACGGAGTCGTCGAGGTTCTTGTATTCGCGCTTGTCCCAGACCTTCACCGCCTTGCCGTGGCGCGACTTGTCCTGGCCGATGCGCACGCCTTCGGGATTGTAGCCGCCGTTGCCATAAGGCGACGTGCCGCCGGTGCCGATCGCCTTGTTGCCCTTCTCGTGGCGCTTCTTCTGTTCCTCGAGGCGTTCCTTGAGCTGCGCCATCAGCTTGTCCCAGCCGCCGGCCGCCTCGATCGCCTTCTTCTCCTCCTCGGTGAGGAATTTCTCGGTCAGGGCTTTCAGCCACTCTTCCGGGATCTGCGCGATGAGCGAGCCGTCGAGCCCTTCGAGCCCCTTGAAAACATGGCCGAAGACGCGGTCGAACTTGTCGAGATTGCGCTCGTCCTTCACCAGCGCGGTGCGCGACAGGTAGTAGAAATCGTCGATCTTCATGTCGATGACGCCCTTGTCCAAGGCATCCATCAGCGCGAGATATTCCTTCAGCGTGACGGGGATCTTGGCGGCGCGGAGCTCGTCGAAGAACTGGAAGAACATGGGAACCTTCCGGGCAGGCGATAGCGGTTGGGCAAGTGTAGCGCGCGCCGCGGCAAGGGGCCAAGTGGGCGCAAAACCGCTATTTCGCGGGCGTCGGCGGAGGAGCGGACACAGCAGGGGGCGCCTTGGCGACATGTGCCAGGGCTTCGGCATAGACGGCGTCGAGGAAGGCGCGCTGGGCGTCGTCGTCGCGCGGGGTGGCGAACTCGACCGTGGCCTCCAGCGCCCAGCTTCCGATCGTGCCGCTGGAGAACAGGATGCGGTAGTGGCCGGATTCCAGCGCGCCGGTCTCGTAGGTGCGGGTGTAGATGGGCAGCGGGGCCTTGCCGCCGCCGAGCTTGAGGGCGCCTTCGCCGATCAGCTTGCTGCCGGTGCCTTCCTGCTCGGTGAATTCCTGCGCCAGCGCCGTCTTGGGATCATAGGCGCCCTTGAGCGGCGTCAGGGTGATGGTGCCATAGACGCCGTCGCGCGCCGAATAGGCGCAGAAATCCGAGCCGATCGAGGGATCGCGCTCGCCATAGGCGTCGCGCTCGAACCGCCCGATATATTGCGGGCAGACGAAGCCCGAGGCGGTGTGCAGCTTGGCCTCGTCGCCCGCGTCCTTGAAGGTGTCGATATCGGTGGTCTGGGCGAGGGCTGGCGCGGCCGCGAAAGCCAGCACGGCCAGGGCGAGGCGGAGCGAGGTCGGCATCATGCAGCGTTTCCGGCGTTGGTCGCGGCCGATCCTATCAGATGTCGGCACAGCAGCGGAAAAGATGGCGGTCCCCGATGGAATGGCGGCCGCGCGACCTTTCCTTCCCACCCTGGATGAAGCGACGCCAAGCTCCGGTTGTCATCCCCGGCCGAACGGAAATCGCTCCAGCTTTAGTTCCGGCTTTCGCGCCGCGCCAGGAAGGCCAGGCGCTCGAACAGGTGCACGTCCTGCTCGTTCTTGAGCAGCGCGCCGTGCAGCGGCGGGATCAGCTTGGTCGGATCCTTTTCCTTCAGCGCTTCCGGCGGGATGTCTTCGTTCAGCAGCAGCTTCAGCCAGTCGAGCAGCTCGCTGGTCGACGGCTTCTTCTTGAGGCCGGGCACGTCGCGGATCTGGTAGAAGACGTTGAGCGCCTCGCTCACCAGCTTCTGCTTGATGCCCGGATAGTGCACGTCGATGATCTTCTGCATCGTCTCGCGCTCGGGGAACTTGATGTAGTGGAAGAAGCAGCGGCGCAGGAAGGCGTCCGGCAGCTCCTTCTCGTTGTTCGAGGTGATGAGGATGATCGGGCGCACCGCGGCCTTGATCGTCTCGCCGGTCTCGTAGACGAAGAACTCCATGCGGTCGAGCTCGAGCAGCAGGTCGTTGGGGAATTCGATGTCGGCCTTGTCGATCTCGTCGATCAGCAGGACGGGGCGGGCGGCCTGGGTCTCGAAGGCCTCCCACAGCTTGCCCTTGCGGATATAGTTCTTGACGTCCTTGACGCGCGCATCGCCGAGCTGGCTGTCGCGCAGGCGCGTCACCGCATCGTACTCGTAGAGGCCCTGGATCGCCTTGGTGGTCGACTTGACGTGCCAGGTGATCAGCGGCGCCTTCATCGCGTCGGCGACCTGAAAGGCGAGTTCCGTCTTGCCGGTGCCCGGCTCGCCCTTGATCAGGAGCGGACGCTCCAGCGTGATGGCGGCGTTGACGGCGATCTTCAGATCGTCCGTCGCGACATAAGTGTCGGTACCTTCAAAACGCTGGCGAGCCATGAGATCTCTCGTTTAGGAAATAGCGGAAGGTAAAGCGTAGGTTGCGGCGGCAGGCGGCGCAAGGGTGCGCCGGCCCAGGCCGTTTGCACGAACGGGGCAGCATGAGCGGACCGCCGGACAGCCAGATCGCCGCGCCCATCGCGCAGGCCATCGCCCTGATGAACCAGGGTCAATGGGCCTTCGCCGAGACGGTGTTGACGCAGGTGCTGCGCCAGCGGCCGGGCGAGCCGGACGGGCTGCAGCTGCTGGGCCTGGTCCGCGCCAACCAGGGACGGCTCGGCGAGGCCGAGGCACTCTATCGCCGATCGCTGGCGGCCAAGCCGAAGCAGCCGCATGTGCAGATCAATCTCGGCAAGCTGCTGGCGATGACCGGCCGGGCGGCGGAGGGCATCGCGCTGCTCCGTGCCGTGGTGCGCGCCCATCCGGACAATGTCGATGCGCTGGTCGTGCTGGGCCAGGCGCAGAACGAAGCGGGCGATACGGTGTTCGCCGAGAAGAACCTGCGCGCCGCGCTGGCACGCGCCCCGGGCGACCTGACCGCGGCGCTCAGCCTCGGCTCGCTGCTGAGCGAGACGGAGCGGCCGGCGGAAGGCGAGGCCGTCCTGCGCGACGCCTTGAAGCGCGACGCGCCCGCCGGAATGCGCGCGGCGCTGGAACACAATCTGGGCGTCGCGCTCAAGATGCAGAAACGCCATGCGGAGGCGCTCGCGGCGTTCGACGCGGCGATCGCGCGGATGCCCGACCTGCCGCTCGCCGAATACAACCGTGCCAACACCTTGCTGCATCTGGGACGCGACGGCGAAGCCGTGGCGGGCTATCGCCGCTATCTGGTGCGCGATCCGGCGAACGTCGCGGTGCATCACGAGCTGAACGCGCTGCTCTACCGCATGGGCGACGACGCCGCCTTCCTCGAATCCTTCGCCGCATCGCCGCCGCATGCGGCGGCGCTGCTGCCGCACAAGGGCGGCCTGCTGATCCGCGTCGGGCGCTTCGAAGAGGCGCTCGATTGCTTCGAGCGGACCGTGGGGCGCGATGCGGGCAATCCCGAGGCGCATAACGGCAAAGGCTTGGCGCTGGCGGGACTGGGACGGCTGGACGACGCGATCGTCGCGTACGAGACATCACTGGCGCTGCGGCCGGACGATGTGCCGACCACGACCAATCTCGCCTGCCTGATGTTGCGGGTGGGAGAGGACCGGCGGGCTCTCGCCCTGACCGAGCAGGCTGTGGCGCGCGCGCCTTTCGACCAGGCGGCGCTGGGCGCGCATGAACTGGCGCTGCGGGTGAATCGCGATCCGCGCGCGGCGTGGCTGGCCGATTACGAGCGGCATGTGCAGGTCTTCGATCTCGCGCCGCCGGACGGCTTCGCGGACATGGCCGCGTTCAACACGGCGTTGAACCGGCATCTCGACACGCTGCATCGCGACCGGCGCGAGCATATCGACCAGACGTTGCGGCGCGGCACGCAGACCATCGAGCCGCTGTTCGACGGCGACAATCCGCTGATCCTCGCCTTGCGCGAGCGCATAGAGGCGGCGACGACACGCTATATCGCGCAGATGGACGACGGCGGGGCACACCCGCTGACCTCGCGCCGTGCGGAGGGATTTCGCTTCGCCGGCTCGTGGTCGTCGCGCCTGCACGACGAGGGCTTCCACACCAACCACGTCCATCCCAAGGGCTGGATCAGCTCCTGCTATTATGTGGAGGTGCCGGCCGCCGCCGAGGATCCGCAGGCGCAGCAGGGCTGGATCAAATTCGGCGAACCGACTTTCAACACGTCGCTGAACGACCCGGTGCGGCGGACCGTGAAGCCCGTGCCGGGACGGCTCGTGCTTTTTCCTTCCTATATGTGGCACGGCACGGTGCCGTTCCGCGCGCCGACGGCCCGCACCACCATCGCCTTCGACGCGATTCCCCGCTAATTTGGCGCGGTGCAGGGAGAAACCGATGGAAGGGGCTCTGGTGGTCGCATGGCTTGTCGCCGTGGCGGCAGGCGTGATCTTGGACTTGCTCGTCATGCCGGCCTTGGGCGCCGGACCGCAGCAGAGCCTGCGCGTCCATCCGGATCCCGATCCCCGGGCAGCGTCGGCGCTGTTCATCGAATGGACCCTGCTCGTCCATGCCATGGCCGGCGTCGTCATCGTGGCGTGCGCCCTCAGCGACGTGCGCGACATCGCGATGGGGCTTCAGATCGGCGTGCTGGTCTGGCTCGTCGTGCCTTGCCTGATTCTCATACTCAACGGCCTGTTCGCCCGGCTCGATAGCGGCATCGCATTCGCCTATGGCTTGGGGAGCCTGGCGCGACTGGAACTGGCAGGCCTTGCCGCCGGCTATGTGCTGTCGCCATGAGCAGCGGGGAGGCCGGATGACCTGGACATTGGCGGCGGCCGCATTCGGCGCGGGGACGGTGGGCGTGTTCACCGATTGGCTGTTCATGGGGCTGCTGTTCCACGACGCCTATGACCGTTTTCCCGAAGTCTGGCGCTCCGGCATCCGCGACGGCACCGAGCGCCGGGCGATCCTCTGGTCGAGCGTCCTGGGCTATGTGACGAGCGGCGGCGTGGTGGCGCTCTGCGCGGCGGCGAACGCCCGCGGAATCGCGGCGGGACTTGCAATCGCGGTGCTGGCCTGGATCGCCGGACCGCTGGTGGTCCTCGCGGTCAACGGCTTTTTCATCAAGCTGGATGCAAAGATCACCTTCGCCCATAGTCTCGGCTGGCTGGCGCGCATGGCGATCGCCGGAGCCGCTGCGGGGTACGCTCTTTCCATGTAACGAGGCTGCAATGACCAGATTCAAATGGTTTGCGTTGCTTGGCGTTGCGTTTGCGTTGTCGTCCTCTTCCAGCGGTGCGCCGGCACCGACGCCCGACCGGATGGCATGGGACGTCTTCCTCCAGATGACGGCGCCGGCGAGCACGCCGCGTGCCAAGGCCGTCGCCTTCGAGACCTGGGCGGCGGACGACGATATCTACACCGCGACGCCGCACTGGCCGGCCCATGCCGGATTGCGGACGCTGCGGCGCAGTCTCGCGGCGCAAGCGGAAGACATCGCGGTGCATGCGGCGCCGGCCGCGGATTGCCTGCCGAAGGACGGCAAGGCGGGGAATTTCCCGCCCGGCGCCTGCATCGGCGAGGAGGTGCAGCACAACCGGCCGGTCTACGACTACATCGTCCGCAACGGGCTCTACACCACGGCGGGCCTGCAGAAGGCTTATGCGGACGGGATGGGCATCGACTTCCCCGGGGACGCCATCGTGGTGAAGGCCGATTGGGTGCTGGTCGGCGACATCCTTCGCTGGCTGCCGCAAGCCTACAAGACCGCCGACGACGTCCGCCGCGCCTATTACACCAACATCGCGACGATGAACGGACGCAGCGGCGAATACGCGCTCGCCGGGATGTCGGTGCAGAGCAAGCAGCAACCCTATTGGGTGTGGTCGACCTTCGAGCATCGCAGCAATCCGGGGCGTTGCGACATCATCGGCTGCCATGACGATTTCGGCGCGATCGCCGCCGATGTGCCGTCGCGCGCAATGCCCAACACGGACTACGGCCCCTGCGCGAAGACGCCGGCCCTTGCGGCACTGCTGGCGGCGCACCGGATCGATGCGATCTGGAGCAATTACTGCCTCAAGGGGACGCAGGTGACGTTCGTCACGCCGGGCGGTCGGCCGACCATCCTCGCCAACTCGGTGATCGAGCGGATGAACAAGGGCGTCGCCGTGCCCGACACGTCCTGCATCACCTGCCACGCCTATGCCGCGTTCGACCGCCACGGCACGCCGAACTATGCGGCGCTGCCCGGGCGTCCGACGGGTGGGATCATCCCTTCCAAGCTGCATGGCTACAGGCAGCACGATTATCTCTGGGGGATCGTCGCGGCGCATTGATCGGCGGGCGGCGGCGCCTTTATGCTGCGGACGCAACGCTGCGTTGCAACCTGCGTTGCGTCCTTCCACTCGACCTGATCCGATCCCATGCGAGGGACCCGCCGCGATGACGCTTGCGCATGTCTATACCGTTGCGTTCCAGGGCATCGAGGCTCGCGAGGTCGACGTCCAGGTCCATATCGGCGAAGGCGGCGGCGGGATCTTCAACATCGTCGGGCTCGGCGACAAGGCGGTCGCCGAGAGCAAGGAGCGGGTGCGTGCGGCGCTGGCCGCGATCGGCCTGGCGCTGCCCTATCAGCGCATCACGGTGAACCTCGCGCCGGCCGACCTGCCCAAGGAGGGCAGCCACTACGACCTGCCGATCGCCCTCGGGCTCCTGGCGGCGCTGGGCGTGCTGCCGGCCAGCGAGCTCGCGAACTATGTCGCGCTGGGCGAGCTGTCGCTCGATGCGCAGGTCGCGCCGGTGGCCGGCGTGCTGCCGGCGGCGCTCGCGGCGGCAGAGCAGAGCCGCGGGCTCATCTGTCCCGCCGCGTGCGGCGCCGAAGCGGCCTGGGCCGGCGATGTCGAGATCATCGCCGCGCCGTCGGTGATCGCGCTGGTCAATCACATGAAGGGCGTCGCGGTGCTCAACCGGCCGGCGGCGCGGCTGGCCGAGGACGACGTCCGCGCCCCGGACCTGCGCGACGTGAAGGGTCAGGAGACCGCCAAGCGCGCGGTCGAGATCGTCGCCGCCGGCGGACACAACCTGCTGATGATCGGACCGCCCGGCGCCGGCAAGTCGATGCTGGCGCAGCGCCTGCCGGGCCTTCTGCCGCCGCTCGACGCGCGCGAAGCGCTCGAATTGTCGATGGTGCAGAGCCTGGCGGGCGAATTGCCGGACGGGACGATCTCGCGGCGGCGGCCCTTCCGCAATCCGCATCACTCCGCGTCGATGGCGGCGCTGACCGGCGGCGGGCTGCGCGTCAAGCCGGGCGAGGTGAGCCTCGCGCATCTGGGCGTCCTCTTCCTCGACGAGCTTCCCGAATTCCAGCGCGGCGTGCTCGATTCGCTGCGCCAGCCGATCGAGACCGGTGAGGCGGTGGTGGCGCGCGCCAATGCGCATGTGCGCTTTCCGGCGCGCTTCCAGCTCGTCGCCGCGATGAATCCCTGCCGCTGCGGCTATCTGAGCGATCCGGCGCAGGCCTGCGGCCGGGCGCCGAAATGCGCCGTGGACTACCAGTCGCGGATCTCCGGTCCGCTGTTCGACCGCATCGACGTGCATGTGGAGGTCGCGAGCGTCTCGGCCGCGGACCTCGCCCTGCCGCCACCCGCGGAAGGCAGTGCCGAGGTCGCGAAACGCGTCGCCAAGGCGCGGGACATCCAGCGCGCACGCTATGAAGGCAAGGGCATACGCACCAACGCGGAAGCCGAAGGCGAACTACTCGACCAGGTCGCGGGGCCCGACGCGGCAGGGGCGCGGCTCCTCGCCGAGGCGGCGGATGTCATGCGGCTGACGGCGCGGGGCTATCATCGCGTGCTGCGCGTGGCCCGCACCATTGCCGACCTTGCGGGCCTGGAGCGCGTGGGCCGGCCGCATATCGCCGAAGCGCTGTCCTATCGGCGGATCGTGCAGCCGCGCTGACGGGAACCTTCGCAGATGCCGTCCGTTGCGTCCTTGGTCCACGAGACGATGCGGGGAATCATGCGCGGTTTGACGGTATTGGGAGTCGTGCTCGTCGTGCTGGGTGTCGGTGCGCTGCTGTTCGGGCATTTCAGCTACAGCGAAACCAAGCCCGTGCTGAGCGCGGGACCGATCCAGGTCAATTCGCAGGAGGACCACACGGTCTGGATTCCGACCGCGGCGGGAATCATCGTGATCCTGGCCGGGCTGGGCATGGTGTTCGCGGGACGCCGCGCCTGAACCCGGCGCAAACCCTTGGCGATCTCGACTCGTGATACCCCTTGCGATATCACGATGGGCGATTTCAGCCGGGGAATTTCCATGACATTCGGACGGTTTTTGCGCGCGGGCTTCGCGGCCGCATTGCTGGTTCTCGCGCCGGTCGCGGCGCAGGCCGGGATCACGGTGTTCGCGGCGGCATCGCTGACCGATGCGCTGGGCGATGTCGGCAAGGCCTATAAGGCGAAGACCGGCAACGACGTCGTGTTCTCCTTCGCCGCGTCGTCCGTGCTGGCCAAGCAGATCGAGGCCTCGGGCGGCGCCGACGCCTTCCTGTCGGCCGACACCGACTGGATGGATTATCTCGACAAGAAGGGCCTGATCGCGCCGGGCACGCGCAAGACCCTGCTGGGCAATCATCTCGTGCTGGTCGCGCCGGCGGACCAGGCCGTCGCCATCGTCATCGCGCCGCATTTCGATCTGCTGGGCGCGCTCAAGGGCGGCAAGCTGGCGGTGGCCGATCCGGCTTCGGTGCCGGCCGGCAAATATGCCAAGGCGGCACTGACCCAGCTCGGCGTGTGGGACAGCGTTTCGGGCCAGCTCGCGCCGGGCGAGAATGTGCGTGCCGCCCTCGCCTATGTCGCGCGAGGCGAGGCGCCGCTCGGCATCGTCTACACGACCGATGCGCTGGCCGAGAAAAAGGTGCACATCGTCGCGACCTTCCCGGACGGGACGCACGCGCCGATCGTCTATCCCGCCACGCTGGTCAAGGACGGCAAGCCGGAAGCGCAGGCCTTCCTCGCCTTCCTGTCCGGGCCCGAAGCGCGTGCGATCTTCGAGAAGGACGGCTTCGTCATCCTCGGCAGCCCATAGCGCGCGGCTCGGTCTCGTGCGACTCCGCATGCCGCGTCCCCCGAGCGACGCGGCCGCATAGCGCCGCCGCCGGAGCACCTCATGACGCAGATGCGAAGGAGGCGCCACCTTGGCGGGCGCGCCTTCCTGCCTTAAGCATCTGGGCAAAGAACCGGGGGGACGCATGGCAGACAAACCGAAGCGCAGGGGGTTTCGCCCGCTCCATCTGCTGCTGCTCGTCCCCTATGCGGCGATCCTGTGGGTGCCGTCCTACAACCGCATCGAGCCGATGCTGGCCGGCATTCCCTTCTTCTACTGGTACCAGATGCTCTGGATCCTGCTCGGCGCCGCGGTGCTGATCCCGATCTATCTGTCGGAGGAGCGGGGCCAGTGAAGCAGAACGTCACCGCCATCGTCGTCTTCGTCGTCCTCTTCGCGTTCGTGACGATCATCGGCTTCTTCGCGGCGCGCTGGCGCCGCGGCGATCTCAACCAGCTCGCCGAGTGGGGCCTGGGCGGGCGGCGCTTCGGCACCGTTGTCACCTGGTTCCTCTTGGGCGGCGATCTCTACACCGCCTATACCTTCATCGCCGTGCCGGCGGTGCTGTTCGGCGCGGGCGCCACCGGGTTCTTCGCGGTGCCCTATACGATCCTCGTCTATCCCCTGCTCTTCGCGGTCTTCCCGCGGCTGTGGGCGGTGGCGCGCGCCAAGGGCTACGTCACGGCGGCGGATTTCGTGCGCGGGCGCTTCGGCAACGGCACGCTGGCGCTGGCGGTCGCGGTCACCGGCATCGTCGCGACCATGCCCTATATCGCGCTGCAGCTCGTCGGCATGGAGGTCGTGATCGCGGCGCTGGGGATCAAGATGGATGTCGCGATGCCGCTGCTGGGCACGGTCCACGACTTCCCGCTGGTGATCGCCTTCGTCGTGCTGGCGCTCTACACCTATTCGAGCGGCTTGCGGGCGCCGGCGCTGATCGCGGTGGTGAAGGACTTCCTGCTCTATGTGACGGTGATCGCCGCGATCATCATCATCCCGGCGGAGCTCGGCGGCTTCGGCAAGATCTTCGCCGCGGCCGATCCCAAGACCCTGATCCTGGGTCCGGCGACGGCCACCAGCCTGGGGCCGCAGGCGGGCTATGCGACCTTGGCGCTCGGCTCGACCCTGGCGCTGTTCCTCTATCCGCACGCGGTGACGGGATTGCTCAGCTCTTCGAGCCGGCATGTCGTGCGGCGCAACGCCGTCGTGCTGCCGGCCTATTCCTTCGCGCTGGGGCTGATCGCGCTGCTCGGCACGATGGCGGTGGCGGCCGGGGTGAAGGCGATGCCGGAATATGCCGCGGGCTTCAAAGCCTTCGGCAACAATTTCGCCGTCGCGGCGCTGCTCCTGCACATGTTCCCGAGCTGGTTCGCCGGCGTCGCCTTCGCGGCGATCGCGATCGGCGCGCTGGTGCCGGCCGCGATCATGTCGATCGCCTGCGCCAATCTCTTCACCCGCAACATCTACCGCGAATATATCGAGCCCAATTGCGATCCGGCGCGCGAGGCGCAGGTCGCCAAGATCGTCTCGCTGGTGGTCAAGCTGGGGGCGCTGTTCTTCGTGATCGAGCTGCCGACATCCTATGCGATCAGCCTGCAGCTGCTGGGCGGGATCATCATCATCCAGACCCTGCCGAGCGTGCTGTTCGGCCTCTATACCAACCGGCTCAATCCTTGGGCGCTGCTGGCGGGCTGGGGCGCCGGGATCGGCAGCGGCGTCTGGATGGCGAGCCAGCTTGCGCTGAAGACGCAGATCTATCCGCTGACGCTCTTCGGCTACACCTTCCCGTGCTATGCGGCGCTGTCGTCGCTCGTGCTCAACATCGCGGTGAGCGTGGCCCTGAGCTGGGTGTTCAATGCCGTGCTGCGCACCCCGCCCAGCGATGCGACGGCGGAGGCCGATTACGCGTGAGCGGTCAGGCGGCGTCCGGCACCCGGGCGGCGAGGCCGTCATGCGCGGGGTCGGGCAGCGCCGGCGTCACGTCGAACACGGCATAGCCGAGCGCGCGGAGCCGCTGGACCTGCGCCAAGGCCATGTCGGCCCCGTTGGGCACGACCATGACCACGACGCTCCAGGGCGCCTCGGGCCGGCGGTATCGGATCGTATAGGTGATGCTCATGGGAATGTTCCGGCGCGCCGTTCGACGCGCCGGATTTCCGTCGCCGTTGCGGGCGACGTGGTCTAGCGGGTCCGCCAGCCCTTGTCATGGTCGCGGGTGTGCTTCCAGCCGTGGAAATTGGCGCCGTGGCTGCGATAGTTCTGGTAGTCGTTCTGGTTCGCCCAGTTGTGCCAGTGATGCCCGGTATCCCAATAGCCGTCATTGTAGCCGAAGGCGACCGTGCCGATGTCGATCGACAGGGCACTGCCATGGCCGCTGTGGCGGTGGCTGTTGTCGCTGCCGAAATCGACGCGGGCGGCACTGGCCGCACCGGCGCTCAGCGCGACAGCAGCGGCGGCGAGCAACAGGCTCATCTTGTTCAACATTGTCTTTTCCTTGAGAGATGCCCGCGCGAGGTTCCGAAGGGAAATAGCGCAGGTTAGGGCGAGCGCCCGAAGCGCCGGCTCGCAGAGGGAACTCGCAGAACCGGCTTTCGATCCGCCGCGCTTTGCTATCGCCCGCACAAGAGCCTAGGGTCGCGGCGATTTCGGAAAGACAGACGTTGCAAAAGCTCTTCGAGCAGGTCGAAGACGCGCGTGCGCTCGCGCAGATCATCGTGGACACGGTGCGGGAGCCGGTGCTCGTACTGGACGAGGATTTCCGGATCCTGTTTGCAAGCGCCTCGTTTCGCACCGCGTTCCAGCTCGACCCAAGCGACGTGACCGACCGGCAATTGTTCGCGCTGGACGGCGGCGCCTGGGACATCCTGGCCCTGCGCGGCCTGCACGACGCCGTCGGGCGCCGGCAGGACATCGGCGCGCCCATCGAGATCGCGCACGACTTCCCGCGCATCGGTCACCGCGTCCTGCAGATGCACGCCCGCACCGTGGCGCACAAGCCGAATGCGCGGCCGGCCGTCATCCTGAACATCGAGGACATCACCGAGCGCCGCGCGGTCGAAATCGAGAAGGAGCAGCTGAAGCTCCAGGCCGACGAGCTGGTGCTGCACAAGGAGATGCTGCTGGAGGAGATGCAGCACCGCATCGTCAACAGCCTGCAGATCATCGCGAGCATCCTGATGCTGAAGGCCCGGGCGGTGAATTCGGAAGAGACGCGCCAGCATCTGCAGGACGCGCATCGCCGCGTGATCTCGGTCGCGGCGGTCCAGCGCCACCTGCACAGCACCGGCCGCGACGAGATGATCGAGATCAAGCCTTATCTGACCAAGCTTTGCGCCTCGCTGGCCGAGTCCATGATCGGCGAGGACCAGGCGGCGACGCTGACGGTCCTTGCCGATGCGGGCCAGTTTGCGTCGGCGGACGCTGTCAGCCTCGGTCTGATCGTGACCGAGCTCGTCATCAATGCGCTGAAATATGCCTTTCCCAGCCAGCCGGCCGATGCGGCGGTGACGGTCCGGTATGAGGTGAGCGGCGCCGACTGGAAGCTCACCGTCGGCGACAATGGCGTCGGGCGGCGCGACGGCGCCACGCCGGCCAAGGGCGGGCTCGGCACCAGCCTGGTGAGCGCGCTGGCCAACCAGCTCAATGCCAAGGTCGAAACGGAGAGTTCGCCGCAGGGCATGGTGGTGACCGTCACCCACACCACCTTCGTCTCGCGCTTTGCGCCGGTGGCGTGATGGACCGGATTCCGCGGGCCGACGAGCTGAGCGACGGCGAGATGAAGGCCCTGCGCGACGTCATCACGCGCAGCGTGATCCCCGTCGCGACCGTGCCGAAAGCGAGCCGCGAGCGCCTGATCGCGCTCGGCCTGATAACGGGCGGCATGGGCCTGCTGATGCCGACGCCGGCCGGGCGGATCGTCGCGCGGATGCTGCAATAGGCGGCCCGCAGCGCCGAAGCCGCTTCAGGCAGGCTTCGGATCGTCGCCGGTCAGGATCGTGTCCAGCGCGAGCAGGAGCACGCCCAGCGAGATGAAGATGTCGGCCGGGTTGCAGACGAAGAGCGGCCACGCGCCCAGGCGCAGCACCAGGAAATCGAACACCGCGCCATGGCTCAGGCGGTCGACCATGTTGCCCAGCGCGCCGCCGACGATCAGGCCCAGCCCGCCCGCGACGATCGGCTTGGAGGTGCGGAACGCCATCGCCGCGAAGATGAGAATGATGCCGGCCAGCAGCAAGGCCAGCACCGCGCTGCCGGCGGCGCCGCTCTGCCAGAACAGGTTGAACGAGACGCCGTGATTGCGGGCGTAGTGGGTCTCAGCCAGGCCCGGGATCAGGACGCGATCGTCCCAGTCATGGGCAAGGACCAGCCGCTTGATGGTGATGTCGAGCGCCGCGGCGGCCACGATGGCCGAGGCCGCGATCAGCCGCGGCTTTGTGAGATAGGAGCTAATGCGCAGCATCCCAATTCAGGGCCGCGCGGGCGTCGACGGTCAGCGGCACCGAGAGCTGGACCGCGGGCAGCGCCGCCTTTTCCATCACCGACTTCGCGATCGCCTGGGTCTTCTCGACCTCCGCGTCGGTCGCCTCGAAGATCAACTCGTCATGCACCTGCAGCAGCATGCGCGCCTTGAGCTTCTTCCCGGCCAGCGCGTCCGGCATGCGGACCATGGCGCGGCGGATGATGTCGGCGGCGGTGCCTTGGATCGGCGCGTTGATCGCGGCCCGCTCCGCCCCACCGCGATGCGCCGGCACCGGCGAGCGGATTTCGCGGATATGGACGCGGCGGCCGAACAGCGTCTCGACATAGCCGTGCTCGCGCGCGAAGGCCTTGGTCGCCTCCATGTAGTCGCGGATGCCGGGGAAGCGCAGGAAATATTTCTTGATGTAGTCGTCCGCCTCGCCCCGCGGGATCGAAAGCTGGTTGGCGAGGCCGAAGGCCGAGATACCGTAAACGATGCCGAAATTGATCGCCTTGGCGCGCCGCCGCGTCTCCGCCGGCATGCCCTTGATCGGGACCTGGAAGATTTCCGACGCGGTCATCGCGTGGATGTCGAGCTCCTCGGCGAAGGCCTTCTTCAATTGCGGGATGTCGGCGATATGCGCCAGGAGACGCAGCTCGATCTGGCTGTAGTCCGCGCTGATCAGCTTGGCGCCCTTCGGCGCGATGAAGGCCTGGCGGATGCGGCGGCCTTCCTCGGTGCGCACCGGGATGTTCTGCAGGTTGGGATCGGTCGAGGCGAGGCGGCCGGTCGACGTCGCGCCCATCGCGTAAGACGTGTGCACGCGGCCGGTCTTGGCATTGACGTAGGTCGGCAGCGCATCGGTGTAGGTGCCGCGCAGCTTGGCGAGGCCGCGCCACTCCAGGACGGTCTTGGCGATGGGATGGCCCTGGGCCGCGACGTCTTCCAGCACGTCGGAATCGGTCGACCAGGCGCCGGTCTTGGTCTTGCGCCCGCCTTCGAGCTTGAACTTGCCGAACAGGATGTCACCGAGCTGCTTGGGCGAGCCGATGTTGAATTCCTCGCCCGCGAGCTTGTGGATCTCGGTCTCCATCTTCGCCTGCGCCTTGGCGAAATCGTTGGAGAGGCGGCGCAGCATGTCGGGATCGATCATCACCCCGGCCCGCTCCATGTCGGCGAGCACGGTGACGAGGGGACGCTCCAGCGTCTCGTAGACCGTCACTTTCTTCTGGGCCGCCAGGCGCGCCTTCAGCAGCAGCCAGAGCCGTAGCGTGACGTCGGCATCCTCGCCCGAATAGCGCGTCGCGGCCTTCACCGGCACGCAGTCGAAGGTGACCTTGTCCTTCCCCTTGCCGGCGACATCGGCGAAGGAGATCGGCTTGTGGCTCAGATGCAGCTCCGACAGCTCGTCCATGCCGTGGCCGTGCAGGCCACCGTCGAGGACATAGGAGATCAGCATCGTGTCGTCGTAAGGCGCGACGCGGATGCCGCGCTGCGCGAAGATCAGGAAATCGTATTTGAGGTTCTGCGCGATCTTGAGGATCGACGGGTCTTCGAGCAGCGGCTTCAGCCGGGCCAGGACGTCCGCCTCGTCCATCTGCACGATGTCGCCGGCCTGGGCGAGGTCGAGGCCGTCGCCCTTGCGATGGCCGCAGGGGATGTAGCAGGCCTCGCCCGGCGCCACCGCCAGCGACACGCCGCACAAGCCGGCCACCATGGCATCCAGGCCCGTCGTCTCGGTGTCGACGCAGACATGGCCCTCCTCGCGGGCGCGCGCGATCCAGGCGTCGAGGTCCTTGGCGGTCGTGACCGTCTTGTAGGCGTCGAGGTCGATGGGCTTGAGGATCGCGGCACGATCCGCCACGGCGCCGACCTGGGATTCGACGGTCTGCGGCGTCTCCTTCTCCGCCTGCTTGACCACGCGGTTGGCGGCGGTGGCGGAGGGTTCGACCGTCGGTGCGATAGCTTCGGTGTCTTCGACACCGAAATGCGCCGCGACCCGCCTGGTGATGGAATTGAACTCCATCCCCTTGAGGAACGCGATCAGGGTCTGCGGCTCGGGGTCGTGGACCGCGAACCGGTCGATGGTCTCGGGATATTTCGCGTTGTCGTCGAGCGTCACCAGCCGCTTGGAGATGCGGGCGTTCTCGGCGTTCTCGATCAGGGTCTCGCGGCGCTTGGGCTGCTTGATCTCGCCGGCATGCGCCAGCAGGGTTTCGAGATCGCCGTACTGGTTGATCAGCTCGGCCGCGGTCTTGATGCCGATGCCGCGCACGCCGGGGACGTTGTCGACGCTGTCGCCGGCCAGGGCCTGGACCTCGATCACCTTCGACGGCGGGACGCCGAATTTCTCCATCACCTCGGCCGAGCCGATGCGCTTGTTCTTCATGGTGTCGAACAGTTCGACCTTGCCGTCCTCCACCAGCTGCATCAGGTCCTTGTCGGAGGAGATGATGGTGCAGCGCGCCCCGGCCTCGCGCGCCAGCCGCGCATAGGTCGCGATCAGGTCGTCGGCCTCGAAGCCGTCCTGCTCGACGCAGGAGACGCCGAAGGCGCGGGTCGCGTCGCGCACCAGCGGGAATTGCGGGATCAGGTCCTCCGGCGGCGGCGGACGGTTGGCCTTGTACTGGTCGTAGATCGTGTTGCGGAAGGTCACGGCGCCGGCGTCGAACACGACCGCCAGATGCGTCGGCGCATCCTCGCCCTTCATGTCCTCGAGGAGCTTCCACATCATGTTGCAGTAGCCGCTGACCGCGCCGACCGGCAGGCCGTCGGATTTGCGCGTGAGCGGGGGAAGCGCATGATAGGCGCGGAACAGATAGCCCGAGCCGTCGACCAGGTAGAGGTGATCGCCCGTCTGCAATGCCTTGACCGGCTTGCTCAATGCCGATGCGCTCCCGCCTTCAGGACGAATTTGCGGTCGCAATAGGGACATTCGACGAACGCCTCGTCCCCCATCTCGAGATAGACGCGGGGATGGCCGAGCGCGCCGCCGCTGCCGTCGCATTTGACACGGGTATCGTCGACTTCGATGATCTCGGGGGCTTCGATCGGCATGGCTTTCCCGCGGCTGATTTGGCAAGGCGGGCGGATCATACAAGTGCGCGGCGGCGCCGCAACGACCGTTTTTCTTCAAGGATTTCAATCGGCTGCGGGGTTCCCGGGCGGGCGCATACGGACGGGGTGACGGCGCCGGCGCCGGCGGCCTATCCTGTGTCATGGTCACATTGAATCGCATCTATACGAAGACGGGCGACAAGGGCGAAACCGCGCTGGGCGACGGCACGCGCCGCCTCAAGCACGACTTGCGCGTCGCGGCCTATGGCACGGTGGACGAGACCAACGCCGCGATCGGCGTCGCGCGGCTGGCGGCGAGCGGCGCGCTCGACGCCATGCTCGGGCGGATCCAGAACGACCTGTTCGACCTGGGCGCCGACCTCGCCGCACCGGAGGACGGCCGGCGCGGGGCGACGCGTTTGCGCATCCTCGACAGCCAGGTCGAACGGCTGGAGCGCGAGATCGATGCGATGAATGAGAATCTGAAACCGCTCGATTCGTTTGTTCTACCGGGCGGCACGGCGGCGGCGGCGCATCTGCACCTGGCGCGCGCCATCGCGCGGCGGGCAGAGCGGCTGATCGTCGAGCTGGCACAGGTCGAGACGGTGAGCGGCGCGGCGATCCGCTACATCAACCGCTTATCGGACCATCTGTTCGTCGCGAGCCGCTTCGCCAATGACGGCGGCGCCAAGGACGTGCTCTGGATCCCGGGCGCCAACCGTTAGGCGACGTCCGCCGTGCGGCGGCCGAACAGGAAGGCGAGGATGATGCCGGGCACGCCGGTCACGGCCCAGCCCGGAAGGCCGAACAGCCAGGCGATGGCCTGGGCGAGAAGGCCGGGAAGATGCGCCGTGCACCACGCATGGAACGCAGTCACCGCCGACTTGTCGAACAGCGCCCAGACCTGATCCAGCGAACGGACCACGACCTTGCCGCCGTTTTCGAGCGACGTGACGACGTCCGCGCCGAGCAGCATCAAAGCCGACACGACGAGAATGAGACTAAGCAACCGCAACACGACGAACATGGCGCACCCCGACACCGACCCCTTGGAACCACGCTAGCGAGGGGTTTTGCGGCGCACAAGCGAGGTTACGTGCGGTTAACCATCATTCGCGGCGGATGGTTTCCGGCTGTCGCTTTCATGTCGCGGCACTTGCGCAAATGCGCGGCAGGCGCGCCCGCAACTTAGGCAGACGTCGCATTTTCGGCGGCGAGATGCGCTTCGCATAGAGCTGAATCACCGCCAACCGTCATGCCCGGCACAAGTCCGGCGATGACGAGATTTGATAAAATCCGCTCGAGCCACCCGATGCCGATCACGCATCGGCGCGCAGCGGCAAGAAAAAAGCCGCCCGCGGCTTTCCGCGGGCGGCTCTCGTTTCTTGGACTTCGAAGCTTATTCCGCCGCCGGAGCGTCGGTCTTCTGCTTCTTGGAGAGGTCCTCGCCGGTGGTCTGATCGACCTGCTTCATCGACAGGCGGACCTTGCCGCGATCGTCGAAGCCGAGCAGCTTGACCTTCACGGCCTGGCCTTCCTTGACCACGTCGGACGGCTTGTTGACGCGCGCGGAGGCCAGCTCCGAGACATGCACAAGGCCGTCCTTGGGACCGAAGAAGTTCACGAAGGCGCCGAAGTCCATGACCTTGACGATCTTGCCGTCATAGATCTCGCCCACTTCGGGCTCGGCCACGATGCCCTTGATCCACTTCAGCGCCGCTTTGATCGACTCGCCGTCGGCCGACGCGATCTTCACCGTGCCGTCGTCCTCGATGTTGATCTTGGCGCCGGTCTTCTCGACGATCTCGCGGATCACCTTGCCGCCCGAGCCGATCACTTCGCGGATCTTGTCGGTCGGGATCTTGATCTGCTCGATGCGCGGGGCATGCTCGCCGAGCTCGGCGCGGGCGCCGGTCAGCGCCTTGTTCATCTCGCCCAGGATGTGGATGCGGCCGTCCTTGGCCTGACCCAGCGCGACGCGCATGATCTCCTCGGTGATGCCGGCGATCTTGATGTCCATCTGCAGCGCGGTGATGCCGTCTTCGGTGCCCGCGACCTTGAAGTCCATGTCGCCCAGGTGATCTTCATCGCCCAGGATGTCCGACAGGACCGCGAAGCGCTCGCCTTCGAGGATGAGGCCCATCGCGATGCCCGCGGTCGGCTTCTTCAGGGGAACGCCGGCGTCCATCAGCGCGAGGCTGGTGCCGCAGACGGTCGCCATCGACGACGAGCCGTTCGACTCGGTGATCTCCGACACCACGCGCAGCGTGTAGGGGAACTCCTCCTTCTTGGGCAGCATCGGATGGATGGCCCGCCAGGCGAGCTTGCCGTGGCCGATGTCGCGGCGGCTGGGGGCGCCCATGCGGCCGGTCTCGCCGACCGAGTAGGGCGGGAAGTTGTAGTGCAGCATGAAGTTCTGCTTCACGGTGCCTTCCAGCTGGTCCATGAACTGCTCGTCCTCGGCGGTGCCGAGCGTGGTAACGACCAGCGCCTGGGTCTCGCCGCGGGTGAACAGCGCCGAACCGTGGGTGCGCGGCAGGATGCCGACCTCGGCCACGATCGGACGGACCGTGGTCAGGTTGCGGCCGTCGATGCGCGTCTTGGTGTCGAGCACCGCGCCCCGCATGATCTTGGCTTCCAGCTCGTGGAACAGGTTGCCGAATTCCTTGGCCGAAACCTTGCCGTCGCCTTCGCCGACGAAGTACTCCGCCGTCTTCTTCTTGATCTCGGCGATGCGGTCGCGGCGTTCGAACTTGATCGGGATCTGGAACGCACCGGCGAGATTGATGCCGGCGACCTTCTCGATCTCCATCGCCAGCACATGCGTGCCGACCTCCGGAACCGGACGCGGCTCCTTGGCGCCCTTCTCGGCCAGCCGGATGATGGCGTTGATCGCGTGCTGCATCTCGCGGTGACCGAACATCACGGCGCCGAGCATGACCTGCTCGCTGAGCTCCTGCGCTTCGGATTCCACCATCAGCACCGCGTCGGCGGTGCCGGCGACGGTGAGGTCGAGCTGGGAGTTGACCATGTCGTCGATCGGCGGGTTCAGCTTGTATTCGCCGTCGATATAGCCGACGCGCGCGGCGCCGATCGGGCCCATGAAGGGAATGCCCGAGATGGTCAGGGCGGCGGAGGCCGCGACCATGCCGACGATATCGGGATCGTTCTCCATGTCGTGGCTGAGGACCTGCACCACGACCAGCGTTTCGTTCTTGTAGCCTTCGGCGAAGAGCGGACGGATCGGGCGGTCGATCAGGCGCGAGATCAGGGTCTCACGCTCGGTCGGGGCGCGCTCACGCTTGAAATAGCCGCCCGGGATCTTGCCGGCGGCATAATAGCGTTCCTGGTAGTTCACGGTGAGCGGGAAGAAATCCACGCCCTCGCGCGGGCTGTGCGCGCCCACGACGGTGGCGAGAACGACGGTCTCGCCATAGGTGGCGAGCACCGCGCCGTCAGCCTGGCGCGCGATCTTGCCGGTTTCGAGCGTCAGCGTTCTGCCGCCCCATTCGAACGATTCCTTGTGTACGGTAAACATCTTCAGTCTTCTTTCTTCGTCTGCCGCAGCCGGATCGCCGCGCGCAGTTTGCACCCGGGCCTCATTGCCCGGCGTGCGGATGCATTCCTCGGCCCATGCCTTGGAACGCGCAGACACGCGCGCCCGCGACCATCGCGAGCGCACGCGAAACATGTTTGAATGCGACTCGGCCGCTCAGCGACGCAGGCCCAGCCGCTCGATGAGCGACGTGTAGCGCGCCACGTCGGTCGCCTTGACGTAGTCGAGGAGCTTGCGGCGGGTCGAGACCATCTTGATCAGGCCGCGGCGCGAATGGTTGTCCTTCGCATGCGTCTTGAAGTGATCGGTCAGGTTGTTGATGCGCTCCGACAACACGGCGACTTGGACTTCGGGCGAACCGGTGTCGCCTTCCGTGATGGCGTATTGCGCAACGACTTCTTTCTTGCGTTCAGGCGTAATCATTCGGCGTCGGGTCCTTCAGAGGTTGAAAACACGGAACGGACGGAGCTCGCCGCTTGCGAATTCCGCCAGTGCCACCGGTTCGCCCTCAGAGGTCTGGAGGAAAACCGTGAGCCCTTGAAGATCGCCGTCCTGGGGTTGGCCTTCCGCGATCCGCGCGAACTGGGTCGCGCGGATCAGGATCGGATTGCCGCTACGCAGACGGACCGCATCCGGGCCCGTGACGGCCAGCGCCGGGATGCCGTCCAGCGCGGTCGCAATGGGCCTCAAGTGCTCAAAAGCGGCGGGAATATGCACAGAACCCCCCTCCCTGGCTAGGGGGACGGCCATTTCTTCGGTGAAGCCGCCCACCCGGGTGCGCCGCAGGGCCGAGACATGGCCCAAAGTCCCCAGCGCCAGGGCAATATCGCGCACCCAGGATCGGACGTAAGTCCCTTTGCCACAACGGATTTCGAACTCGGCATGGTCCGGATCCGAGATGCCGAGCAAGCGCGCCTCATAGACTTGGACCGTGCGAGCGGCGAGTTCCACGGCAGTCCCCTCGCGGGCCAGGTCATAAGCCCGCTCGCCCTGGACCTTGATCGCGGAGTAGGCGGGCGGCACCTGCAGGAGGGCGCCGGTGAAGCGCGAAAGGACGGCTTCGATCGCCTCCCGGCTCGGCCGGACCTCGGAGGCGCCGGTCACCTTGCCTTCGGCATCGTCGCTGTCGCGGCCCTCGCCCCAGCAGGCGGTGAAGCGATAGGTCTTCTCCGAATCCATCGCATAGGGGACGGTCTTGGTCGCTTCGCCCAGCGCGATCGCGAGCACGCCCGTGGCCATGGGATCGAGCGTGCCGGCATGGCCGGCCTTCTGGGCGTCGAAGATGCGGCGGACCGCACCGACGACCTGGGTGGACGTCATGCCGAGCGGCTTGTCGACGATCACCCAGCCATGGACGGGCTGGCCTTTTTTGCGGCGTGCCATGCGGCGCGCTTCTGCCAAGGGGGCGAGGGGAAAGCAAGCGGCAGGAATCGAAACCAGAGGGTTGTCATGGCCCGCGACTGCGGGCCATCCAGGTGACGCAGACTCTATTTCGCCGATTTCGCTCTACGCCCAACTGGGTGACCCGCTCTCCGGCGGGCCATGACAGTGAGAATGTATCGGACCGCGCCTAAACCCGCTCCAGCCTAAACGCGATGATGCCTTCTTCGCCTTTCACATGCGGGACCTCGTCCAGCATCGAGGCGTAGAGATTGTGGTCTTCGCGGACGCCGAAGACGCGGATGTCGTGGGGCTTGAACTCAGGGCCGAATTTCTCCGCGATGCTTTCGTCCAGCCAATGCGGCTCGGTCGGCGTCGGGGCATGACCGAACTCGACGATGACGAGGATGCGGCCGGCCGGCGCGGTCACGCGCTTGAGCTCGGCGATGGTCGCGTCGACATCGTCGACATGGTCGAGGCTGTTGAAGGTGGTGACGATGTCGAAATGGCCGTCGGCATACGGGATCTTCTCCGACGGCGCGGCGCAATAGGTCATCTGCTGCCGGTCGTCCTCCACCAGCTTGCGATAGGCGTCCGCCAGCGGATCGAGACCGACGCGCTCGGCCGCGCTGTCGGCCCATTCGAGGCTGCCGCAGGGGCCGCAGCCGATGTCGAGCACCGCCTTGCCGGCATAGTCCGCCTTGGTCAGGCCGAAGAAGGTGGTGAAGAAATGCTCGTAATGCGCCCGCTCATGCGCCTGCTGCGCCTTGTTGTTTTCCATGGTGGCGGCGACGCCGCGCCAATAGCGCAGCTCGTGATATTCCTTGTATTTGAGCTGAGCGGCCTTGGGCAGGACCGAGAGGGCCGAGTTGAGCAGCACCTTGGCGGTGGGCTTGAGCGAAGCGAGCATGGCAAATCCTTCCGCGCCTGTGTCGAACCGGGACGGGGGCCCGTCCTTCGCGTGTCGCCATGCAAGCCGGCGGCCATCCCGGAACGGGACGTTTCAGGCTTCGTCGTCGCCGCCCGGCGTGTCGCCGTCTTCGGCCTTCAGGTCCTGCTGGACGCGGCTGGATTTGAGGATGGTTTCGATCTTCTGGGCTTCCGCGAAGGACTCGTCCTCGACGAAGCGCAAATCCGGCGTGAACTTCATCGCGATCTGGCGGCCCATCTCGCCGCGCAGATAGCCTTTGTGCCGGTTGAGCGCCGCGATGATCGGCTTGGCGTTCTGGCCGCCGAGCGGCTCGCAGAACACCGTCGCATAGCGCATGTCCGGCGACGGCTTCACCTGGGTGATGGTCACCGAAACGCCGATCAGGTCGGGATCGCGGATGTCGCCGCGGCGCAGCACGTCGGCCAGCGCGTGCCGCAGCATCTCGCCGACCCGGAGCTGGCGCTGGGTGGGACCGTTGCGCGCATCGTTGCGGCTGGAGGGGTGGCGCGACATGGTTTCTCCTATGCGTCTGCGTAGCCCAGACGATCGATCCACGGTCGCAGGACCGGAATCACGCTCTCGAGCTGCGCCTGGTAGCGCCGCCATTGCCCGGGCCCTTCGGCCGACAGGCCGTGGGCAAGCTGGGGGCCGCTCGGCGTCTTGATGTCGCGCCGGCGCGCGGCGAAATCTTCCAGACCGGCGGTCCAGGGCAATCCGAGAAAATCGCAGATCCGCCGGGTCTGGGCCGCAAAATCGGCAAGCAGATCCTCGTGGCGCAGTTCGAGGACCGGCAAGCCGAGCGTCCTGCGATAGATCTCCGCCAGGCGCATCACCGCGTCGTAATAGCCGGCCGTGCGCGCGAGCGTCGTCAGCTCGTACATGGTCTGCGACATGGCGATGCGGCGGCGGAAGGCGCTGAGCACCACGTCGCGCGGATCGCGCAGCGCCAAAAGCACCTTGGCTTGCGGGAACAGCCGCGCCGCGACCGGGAGAAACGCGAGGTTCAGCGGCATCTTGTCGACGAAGACCCGCCGGTCGCGCCGCGCGCCGGTCTGTTGCCAGTAACGCGCACGCAATTGCGCCGTCTCGCCGGCGGACAGCGCGGACAGCCGCGCGAGACCCGCGCCGTTGGCGACGAAATCCCTGCCGACGTCGAACAGCGCGTCGGACTCCTCCAGCGTCTCGATGTCGGGATGACCGGCGAGCACCTGCTCCAGCAGTGTGGTGCCGGAGCGGGGAAAGCCGACCAGGAAGACGTGCAGAGGCGTTTCGGCGCGGCCCTCCACAGGCTGCGCCGGTGCCGCTTTCTCGAACGCGCGCGCCAAACGATCAGCCTGCGCGCGCGCCGTTTCCACGCCCGGCTGCGCGAAGCGCGGCGCGAACCGCTCCGCCAGCAGATGGCGCGCCGTGGTGTAGGCGGCGAACGCCTCGGACGGCGTGTCGAGACCGTCGAGCGCATCGCCCGTCAGCGTATAGGCGAGCGAGCGGTTCACCGGACTGATCGTCACCGCATCGAGCAAAGGCCGCAGCCCGTCGCGCGCGGCCTGGAACTGGCCCTCCGCGAGATCGGCGCTCGCCAGCGCAAGCCGTGCGGCCGGCAGATTCGACAGCGCCAACGTGCGGCGGGCGAAATCGCGCGCCGCCGTCCAGTCGCCGCGACGCACCGCGAGACCGGCGAGTCGCGCGAGCGCTTCCGCATAGGCCGGCTTCACCGCCAGGGCGCGCTCGAGCATCGCAGCCGAATCCCGCAGCCGGCCGACCTCTTCCAGCGCGGCACCCTGGTTGAAGAGCAGTGCGGCAGAATCCGGTGCGAGGGCGAGCGCCGCGTCGAACACCGCCACCGCCTCGCGCGCGCGGCCGAGTCCCGTCAAGCAGGCGCCGAGCCGGTTGAGGACCTGGAGATCGTCCGGCGCCAGGGCGCGCGCCCGTTCCAGCGCGGCCAGCGCGACGCCGGCACGGCCGGCGGCCATCGCGGCATCGGCTTCCGCCAGAACCTGTTGCGCCGGCCCGGGCGTCACTGCGCGTCCGCTCACCGGTTCAATCCTCATAGCCGAAGCGCGCGGCCCAGGGCGCCAGCAGCGGCAGCACGTCTGCCATCGGCTGCGCATAATGCCGCCAAGCACCGACACCCTCTTCGCTCACGCCCTTCGCGATCTGGCCGCTCGACGGCGTGTCGACCGCGCGCGCCCGGAGGCGCTCGGCGACCTGCGTCATGCCGGCGGTCCAGGCGAGCCCCAGCCGGTCGCACAGCGCGCGAACCTGTGGCTCGTAATCGGCGACGAAATCCTCGTGCCGGACATCGTGCCAATCCAGGCCGAGCTGCTCGCGATAGGCGGCGCAGGCGCCCATCACCACGTCGTAATAGCGGGCCGCGCCGTCCAGCGTCACCAGTTGGTACATCTGGTTCGACATCGCGAAGCGACGGCGGAAGCAGGAGAACACGACGTCGCGCGGATCGCGCAGCGCGAACAGGATCTTCGCCGTCGGGAAGAGCTTCGCCACCAGCGGCAGCAGCAGCGCATTGAGCGGCAGCTTGTCGACGAAGACCCGCCCTTTGGCGTCCAGGCCGGCCGCCGCGGCGCGTTTCCAATACATCTCGCGATATTGCGCGGCCATCGCCGGCGTCAGCGCCGCAAGCGTGTCGAGATCGGCCGGACTGCGCGCGAAGGCATGGGCCGCATCGGCGAGCAGATCGCGCTCCTCGCTCGTCACCACGTCGGGATGGCCGGCCAGGGTCTGCTCCAGCAGCGTCGTGCCCGAGCGCGGGAAGCCGACCAGGAAGACATGGCCGAGCACGCCATCCTGTGCGCCGGCGGCGCGATCGGCCGCCCAGGCCTCGGGCGCCGCCTGCTCGAAATACCGCCGCAGCATCTGCGCGCTCTGCAGGGCGTGGTCCGCACCGAAGCTGGGGGCATAGATCTGGCGCAGCAGGTCGCCGGACGCCGCATAGGCCTCGAAAGCCGGTGTGTATTGCCCGGCGCCGTCCAGCGCATCGCCCAGCAAGCCGCTGGCGATGGCGCGGTTGACGTTGCCGAGTTCGGGATCGCGCAGCAGCACCGTGAGCCGGGCGATCGCGGCCTCGAACCGGCCGAGCGCGACCTCGGCCATGGCGGACGCCAATCGCCCGAGCGCATCGCGCGGATTGGCGGCGAGCGCGCGTTCGGCATAGCCAAGCGCCAGCGCGTGCCGGCCGCGCATCGTTTCCGCATAGGCGAGCCGCGACAGCGCATCGGGGTAATTCGGCTGCAGCGTCGCCGCGCGCTCGAAATCGGCATGGGCGCGACCGAGATCGCCCAGACCCTCGAACGACAAGCCGCGATTGTAGAAGGGCGGCGCGAAGTCGGGGAACGCGGTGATCGCCGTATCCAGCGCGCCGATCGCGTCGCGATATTCCTGCAAGTGATTGTGGGCGACGCCCAGGAGATTGAGCAGATTGGCGTCCTGCGGCGCCATGGTCAGGCCGTTGCGCAGCAGCGCGATGGCTTCGCGGTAGCGGCCCTGCGTCAGGTCGCGATAGGCGAGCAGGTTGAAGAACCCCGGATGGCCGAAGCCCTCCTTGACCGCCCGCTCGGCACCGGCGACGGCGCGCGGCATGTCCTGCGCCCTTATGGCGGCATCGACCTCGTCCGCCAGCCGCTTGAAGCGCGCGGCACGGTTGGGATCGGCTGGACCTCTCGTGATTTCGACCATCGGCCTGACCTGCGCGCGGGCGGCGCACCGGGACCGGACCATCGCAGCGGCGCGCTACAGCGCGCGCTGGATGGTCTCGACCTCGAAGCACTCGATGACGTCGCCCTTCTTCATGTCCTGATAGTTCGCGAAGGCCATGCCGCATTCCTGGCCGGTCTGGACCTCACGCACTTCGTCCTTGAAGCGCTTGAGGGTGGAGAGCTCGCCTTCGTGGATCACGACGTTGTCGCGGATCAGGCGGACCTTGGCGCCGCGGCGCACCACGCCGTCGGTGACGCGGCAGCCCGCGACCTTGCCGACCTTGGAGATGTCGAAGACCTCCAGGATCTCGGCATTGCCGAGGAACTTCTCGCGCACTTCCGGCGCCAGCATGCCCGACAGCACCGCCTTCACGTCGTCCACGACGTTGTAGATGATGTTGTAGTAGCGGATGTCGACGCCGTCGCGCTTCGCCCGCTCGCGCGCAAGTTTATCCGCGCGGACGTTGAAGCCGATCACCGCGGCGCCCGAGGCGTGCGCCAGGATGACGTCGCTCTCGGTGATGCCGCCGACGCCGGCCTGCAGGATCTGCGCCGCGACCTCGTCGGTGCCGAGCTTGGCGAGCGAGCCCTGGATCGCTTCCGACGAGCCCTGCACGTCGGACTTGATGACCAGCGGCAGCAGGCGCTTCTCGCCCGAATCCTTGGTCTTGAGCAGCTGGTCCAACGTCTGGCGCGACGAGGACGCCTGGCGCGCCTCTCGGCGCTTGCGCTCGCGATATTCGGTGACCTCGCGGGCGCGCGCCTCGTTCTCCACCACGACCATCTCGTCGCCGGCTTCCGGCACGCCGGAAAGGCCGAGCACTTCGATGGGCGTCGCGGGGCCGGCCGTCGGCACGGTCTCGCCGCGGTCGTTCTGCAGCAGGCGCACGCGGCCCCATTCCGAACCAGCCACCACGATGTCGCCGACATGCAGCGTGCCGCGCTGGACCAGCACGGTCGCCACGGGACCGCGGCCGCGGTCGAGCTTGGCCTCGATCACCGTGCCTTCGGCGGTGCGATCGGGATTGGCCTTGAGGTCGAGCAGTTCGGCCTGGAGCAGGATCGCTTCCTCGAGCTTGTCGAGGTTGATGGCCTTGGTAGCCGAGACGTCGATGGCAAGGGTCTCGCCGCCGAGCTCTTCGACCTGGATCTCGTGCTGCAGCAGCTCGGTCTTGACGCGCATCGGATCGGCGTCGCCTTTGTCGACCTTGTTGACCGCCACGATGATCGGGACATGCGCCGCCTTGGCGTGCGCGATGGCCTCGACGGTCTGCGGCATGACGCCGTCGTCCGCCGCCACCACCAGGATGACCAGATCGGTGACCTTGGCGCCGCGGCCGCGCATCGCGGTGAACGCGGCATGGCCCGGCGTGTCGAGGAAGGTGATCTTCTGCCCGCCACGCAGCTGCACCTGGTAGGCGCCGATGTGCTGGGTGATGCCGCCGGCCTCGCCCGCGACCACGTCGGTCTTGCGCAGCGCGTCGAGCAGCGAGGTCTTGCCGTGGTCGACATGGCCCATGACGGTGACGACCGGCGGGCGCGAGATCATGTGCTCCGCGTCGTCGTCGCCGCCCTTGAGGCCTTCGAGCACGTCGGACTCGGCGACGCGTTTGACGGTATGTCCGTATTCGGCGGCCACCAGTTCGGCGGTGTCGGCGTCGATCACGTCGTTGACCGTCGCCATATGGCCGTTCTTCATCAGCACCTTGATGATGTCGACCGAGCGGCGCGCCATGCGGTTGGCAAGCTCCGCCACCGTGATGGTTTCCGGAATGATGACTTCGCGCGGGCCGGCGGGGCCGGCCGGCTGGGCCTGAACGCCCTTCACGCGCTGGAGATGACGGCGATAGGAGGCGACCGAACGCATGCGCTCGTCGTCGCCCGACAACGCGCGGGTCACGGTCAGCTTGCCGCGGCGGCGATTGTCCTCGCCGATCTTCTTGGCCGGCGGGGCCTTGGCGGGCGTCTTCACGCCTTTCTTGGTCGTCGCCTCTTCTTCTTCCTCTTCGACCGGACGGCGGGCGCGCGCGGCTGCGGCGGCCGCAGCAGCGGCGGCCGGCGTCGCGGGTGCCGGCGCGGCGGCGGGCGCAGCGGCGCCTTCCTGCTTGGGCTCGCGGCGCGCGACTTCCTCGTCGGCATGGCGGCGCAGTTCGGCTTCCTGGGCCTTGCGCGCATCTTCCTCCGCCTTGCGGCGTTCGGCGGCGGCGCGTTCGATCTTCAGCTTCTCTTCTTCGGCGGCACGCAGGCGGGCCTCTTCCTCGGCGCGCTTGCGGGCTTCGGTCTCATAGACGCGGGCATCGGCGAGAGCGGCGCCGCGGCGGGCCTTCTCCTCCTCGGTCAGCTGGCGCAGCACGACGCCGCGCGGCGCGGAAGGCGGCGGTGCGGACGGCGCCGGCGCGGCGGCCGACGGCTTGACGGGCGCCGCCGGTGCTTTCGGCGCGACAGGCGCCGGGCCCAGCGTGCGCTTCTTCTCGACCACGACCGCCTTGGTGCGGCCATGGCTGAAGCTCTGCTTGACGGTCGAGGTCTCGACCTTCTTCAGGGTCAGCGGCGTCCGGCCGCCCGGCTTCTTCGTGGTGTCGTTCGTATCGCTCATACGTCTCTTTCATCGTCCCGAACGGAACGAAAACCGCGAAGCCGTCCGGCATCGAAGCTCAACCGTTCCTGAAGGCGCCCGGATTTAAGGGCTGCATGTATCACATTCTCGCGCCCCACCGCCAAGCCGATTTCGGCGGAGGTAAGGCATTCAATCGTCTCGATTTTCAGCCCGCGGGCATGGCTCGCGCCGAACAGCTTGCGCTTGCCGTCGGCGGCGCCGTCGGAAGCTTCGAGCAGGGCCGCAGGGGGTTCCGCCGACTGGATCTGCTTGAGGACATTGTCGAAGCCGAACAGGATCGCGCCGGCGCGCCGCGCCAGGCCGAGATCGGCCGACATCCGCGCCACGAGCAGTTTCTCGACACGCTCCGCCAGGTCGGGCGCGACCTTGACCTGTGCCTTCGCCGCCTTGGCGAACAGGTTCTTCTTCGCCGCGAGCGCGACGGAGGCGGCATCGGCGCCGACCCAGATGCCGCGGCCGGGCAGGATCGCGGCGACGTCCGGCGTGACCTCGCCATCGGGCGCTATGACGAAGCGGATCAGGCCGCCCTCCGGCAAGACCTCTCCGCGGACGATGCAGCGTCTCTCACGCATGGCATCGTCCTCGTCGTTCATCGCGATGGCGACCGCCGAACTCAAGCCTGTTCTTCCTCCGTCCCTTCGGTCTCTTCGGCTGCAGCCGCCTCGGGAAGCTCTTCGATCCAGCCCGCCTTGACGCGCGCCTTCATGACGATCGCGTTGGCGTCTTCGTTGCTGAGATTGAAGCCTTCGAGGGCGCCCGGAACGCGCACGCGCTCCTTCTCCTTGTTGACCTCGTAATAGCCGAGCAGGTCGTCGGTGGCGCAACCCGCCAGGTCCTCGAGCGACTTGATGCCGGCCTCGCCGAGCGCGACCGCCATGCCGGCGGTGACGCCTTCGACTTCGAGAACATCGTCCTCGACGCCCAGTTCCTTACGCTTGTCGTCCATTTCCTTGTTCTTCGCCTCGATGAATTCGAGCGCGCGCTGCTGCAGCTCGGTTGCGGTTTCCTCGTCGAAGCCTTCGACGGAGGCAAGCTCGTTCAACGGCACATAGGCCACGTCCTCGATGGTCGCGAACCCTTCCGACGCCAGGAGCTGCGCCACGGTCTCGTCGACGTCGAGCGATTCCATGTACAGCTTGGTGCGTTCGGTGAATTCCTTCTGGCGGCGCTCCGATTCCTCGGCCTCGGTCAGGATGTCGAGCTGCCAGCCGGTGAGCTGCGACGCAAGGCGGACGTTCTGGCCGCGGCGGCCGATGGCGAGAGACAGTTGTTCATCCGGAACGACCACCTCGGTCCGGTGCGTGTCCTCGTCGAGCACGACCTTGGAGACCTCCGCCGGCGCCAGGGCGTTGACGATGAAGGTCGCCGCTTCGTTGTTCCACGGGATGATGTCGATGCGCTCGCCCTGCAGCTCCTGCACCACGGCCTGGACGCGCACGCCGCGCATGCCGACGCAGGCGCCGACCGGATCGATGCTGGAATCCTTGGAGATCACCGCGATCTTGGCGCGGCTGCCCGGATCGCGCGCCACGGCGCGGATCTCGATGATGCCGTCATAGATCTCCGGCACTTCCTGCGCAAAGAGCCGGACCATGAACTGCGGATGCGAACGCGAAAGGAAAATCTGCGGCCCGCGGGTCTCGCGGCGCACGTCGTAGATATAGGCGCGGATGCGGTCGCCGGCGCGGAAATTCTCCCGCGGAATCATCTCGTCGCGGCGCACCACGCCCTCGGCGCGGCCGAGGTCGACGACCACCGAGCCGAACTCCGAGCGCTTGACGATGCCGTGCACGATCTCGCCGATGCGGTCCTTGTACTCGTCGAACTGGCGCTCGCGTTCCGCGTCGCGCACTTTCTGCACGATCACCTGCTTGGCGTTCTGCGCATTGATGCGGTTGAAGTCGACCGGCGGCAGGGTCTCGGCGATGATGTCGCCGACCTGGGCGGCAGGGTTGCGGGCGCGCGCATCGGCCAGCGAAATCTCGGTCTTGTCGTTGTCGACCAGCTCGACGACGTGCAGATAGCGCGAGACATGGGTCTCGCCGGTCTTGGGGTCGATGTCGACCTTGATGTCGTTCTCGCTGCCGTAATGGGCCTTGGCGGCGCGCTGCATCGCCTCTTCCATCGCGGTCAGAACGACCTGCTTGTCGATCGACTTGTCGCGCGCGACCGCGTCCGCGATCTGCAGAAGCTCGGTCCGGTTGGCGGCAATGGTGGCCATGATGGTTCTCTCTCCTTAAGAGCTTGCGCGCTTGCGCGCCTTCAAATCTTCCGCGATCAGCGCATCGGTCAGCACCAGCTTCGCCTCCGCGATACCGCGGAACGGCAGGACGAGGCGCTGACCCTGCGTCTCGATTGTGACATCCTGTCCTTCGAGGCCGAGCAGGCGGCCGCGGAACCGCTTGCGGCCGTCGATCGGCGCATGGAGTTCCAGCTTGGCCTCATGGCCCGCCCAGCGGGCGAAATCGGTGAGCCGGGTGAGCGGCCGGTCGATCCCCGGCGACGACACTTCGAGCTCGAAATCGCCTTCCAGCGGGCTCTCCTTGTCCAGGAAATCCTGCAGCGCGCGGGCGAGGATGGCGCAGCCTTCGACGTTCATCGTGCCGTCCGGCCGCTCGGCCATGATCTGCAGGGTCTTGGTGTTGCCGCCCATCAGGCGCAGGCGCACGAGCCGGAACCCAGCCGCTTCCACGGCGGGTTCGATGATCGGCTCAAGATGGGCCATGGCAGTGATCAAACGGACGCTGTCTTTCCGGTTGGCCGGGTCTGCCCGGCCGAAACCAATGTTTTTCCCGCGCGGCGATCCTTCCGGACCGCCACACAACAGTACGTTCTGTTGTCTGGGATGAGCGCTATGTACGCCCGGCAAGGGCCTATTTCAAGGCTGTTCTTGCGGCTTGCCGGCCGGCACGGGCCGGAGGTTGGAATTCACCGGCTGTGCGTCGGGATGGATGGTGCTGCCGTCGCCGACCCCGATCGTCACCTCGGCCGGCTGCCGGGCGACCGCCTTGTCGCCCGAAACGGTAAACGTAAAAAAGCACATGGCGAGACCGCAAAAGGTCAGCGTCGCGGCGATCAGCACCACGCCCATGTCCCAGATCGGGCTGGGTTGCTTGATATTGCCCTCGTCGTCGACCACGCCCATGAACAGCATTGTAACAAATCCTTTGCGGCAGAAAAACGGTCAGCGGCGCACAAAGCGAAGGAAGGCCGGCGGGCCGTGCAATTCCTTGGCTTCATAGCGGGTCGGCGGCCAGTCGGCCGGGCGGGTGTGCCAGTCGGACGGACCGGTCGCGGTCCAGCGGAAGGCGGGATGTGCCGCCAGCCGCTCCAGCGCGTAGGCGAGGTAGCCGGCGTCGTCGCTTGCGAAGCGCAGCTCCGCGCCGGGTTTGAGGATGCGGGCGAGCCTGTCGAGCATCTCCATCTGCAGAAAGCGGCGCTTGTGATGCCGCGTCTTGGGCCAGGGATCGGGGAACAGCAGGAAGAAGCGGCCGATGCTGGCATCGGGCAGCGCATCGATGATGTCGCGCGCGTCGTTCTCATAGAGACGGATGTTGGGGAGCGGGTGTTCCGCCAGCCGCGACAGGAGCTTGGCGGTGCCGGATTCGTAAGGCTCCGCGCCGAGCAGGCCGATATCCGGATGTTGCTCCGCCTGCCAATGCAGATGCTCGCCGCCGCCATAACCGACTTCGAGCCAGACGTCGGCGACCGTGAAATCACCTCCCCCTTGTGGGGAAGTCGAAAAATCGCACAGCGGAGCGACGCGATTTTTCGGGTGGGGGGCGGTGCCGGACGGAGCGAGCGGCCCCCCACCCGAAACGCTTCGCGCTTCGACCTCCCCACAAGGGGGAGGTGAAAAGTAGACGCGCGGATCGCTACCAGACTGAAGCCGCAGCGCCAGCTGCGGCAGCAGCGTTTCGCGCAGGTCCTGCTGATACGCCGAAAGCCTCGGCCCTTTGCGGCGGCCGTAGAGCTGGCCGCGCCGGCGCTCCTGGTGTTCGGTGTCGGTCATCCTTCGAGGGCCGCTACGCGGCCACCTCAGCATGACGCATTCCGGCTCGCGTCATGCTGAGGTGCTCCGCGAAGCGGAGCCTCGAAGCACGCATTGTCACACCGCGCTTTTCAGCGCGTCCGCGAGGTCGGTCTTCTCCCAGGAGAAGCCGCCTTCCGCGTCGGGCTCACGGCCGAAATGGCCATAGGCCGAGGTGCGGGCATAGATCGCCTTGTTGAGGCCCAGATGCGTGCGGATGCCGCGCGGCTTCAGGCTCATCAGCTCGGGCAGGATCTTCTCGAGCTTGGCCTCGTCGATCTTGCCGGTGCCGTGGGTGTCGACATAGACCGACAGCGGATCGGCGACGCCGATGGCATAAGCGATCTGGATGGTGCAGCGGTCGGCGAGGCCCGCGGCCACGACGTTCTTCGCCAGATAGCGCGCCGCATAGGCGGCCGAGCGGTCGACCTTGGTCGGATCCTTGCCGGAGAACGCGCCGCCGCCATGCGGGGCCGCGCCGCCATAGGTGTCGACGATGATCTTGCGCCCGGTGAGGCCGCAATCGCCGTCCGGACCGCCGATCACGAAGCTGCCGGTCGGGTTCACGTGCCACGCCGTCTTGTCGTTGATCCATTCGGCGGGCAGCGCCTTGCGGATATAGGGCTCGACGATCTTGCGGATGTCGTTCGAGGTCTGGCTCTCCTCGGTATGCTGGGTCGAAAGCACGATCTGCGTCGCCTCGACCGGCTTGCCGTTCTCATAGCGCAGCGTGACCTGGCTCTTGGCGTCGGGGGCGAGCGTCGGCTCCTTGCCGCCATGGCGCGCCGCGGCGAGCAGTTCGAGGATCTTGTGGCTGTAGAACAGCGGCGCCGGCATCAGCGCCGGGGTCTCGCGGCAGGCATAGCCGAACATGATGCCCTGGTCGCCCGCGCCTTCGTCCTTGTTGCCCGACGCATCGACGCCCTGCGCGATATGCGCGGACTGGGCGTGCAGCAGCACCTCGACCTTGGCGTTCTTCCAGTGGAAGCCGTCCTGCTCGTAGCCGATGGCCTTGATCGCCTGGCGCGCGGTCTCTTCGACCATCTCGGGCGTGATCGTCTTGGCGCCGCGGGTCTCGCCGGCGATCACCACGCGGTTGGTGGTGCACAGGGTCTCGCACGCGACGCGGATGTCCCACGGGCTCATCCCGGCCTTGACGCCCTCGCGGAAAAACAGGTCCACCACTTCGTCGGAAATGCGGTCGCTGACCTTGTCGGGATGCCCTTCGGACACGCTTTCACTGGTGAAGAGGTAGTTCTGCCGCGCCATGCCTTTGAACCCTTCTGAGCTTGGCGCCGCTTTTTGCAACAAATGCCCGTGGGGTCAACTGGCGCGCGCGGCCGGGCCGGATATAGAGTGTTCCACACCAAATCGGCTGGAGGAAAAGCCCATGACCGCGCCATTCGAGGGTGGATGCCGCTGCGGCGCCGTGCGCTACACGGTATCGGCCGAGCCGCTGGCGGTGATGAATTGCCATTGCCGCGATTGCCAATACGCCTCGGGCGGCGGATTTTCGACGGTGGCGGTCGTGCCGGCGGCGGCCTTCGCCGTGACCAAGGGAGCGCCGAAGCCGTTCACCGTCACCGGCGATTCCGGCAAGGAGATCACCCGCAGCTTCTGCGAGACCTGCGGCACGCCGCTCTACACGCAGCAGCCGGGCAGCCCGCTGGCGATCATCAAGGCCGGCACGCTGGACGATCCGAGCTGGCTGACGCTCGGCGGCGCGCTCTACACAAGTTCGGCCCAGCCTTGGTCGCATATCGACCCGGCCCTGATGCAGTTCGAGAAGATGCCGCCGGGGGCGGGATAAAACACCGCTGTCATCCCCGGCTGAGCGCGAGCGGAGCGAGCGCGAAGGGAAGGGGACCCAGGCGTCAAAGTCCGAACGGTGGCGAAAGAAAAACACGGCCCAAATCGTCGACGCCGAAACAGATTTCGTCGCCTGGGTCCCCTTCCCCTCATGCCGCTTCGCGGCATTCGGCCGGGGATGACAGCGGTGTTGGTGTCGCGGTAGCAGCAATCACAAAATAAACCGCGACAGGTCCTGATCCTTGGCGAGATCGTCGACGCGGCTGTGCACATAGGCGCCGTCGACCGTGATCGTCTCGCCGCCGCGCTCGCTGGCGGAGAAGCTGACCTCGTCGAGCACCCGCTCCATGATGGTCTGCAGGCGGCGGGCGCCGATGTTCTCGAGGCTGGCATTCACCTGCGCCGCGAGATCGGCGATGGCGGCGATGCCGTCCTCGGTGAAATCGAGCGCCATGTCCTCGGTCTTCAGCAGCGCCACATATTGCTTGATGAGGCTGGCCTCCGGCTCGGTGAGGATGCGGCGGAAATCCTCGCGGGTCAGCGCCTTGAGCTCGACGCGGATCGGCAGGCGGCCCTGCAGCTCCGGCAAAAGGTCCGACGGCTTGGCGATGTGGAAGGCGCCCGAGGCGATGAACAGGATGTGATCGGTCTTCACCTGGCCGTGCTTGGTGGCGACGGTGGTGCCCTCGATCAGCGGCAGCAGGTCGCGCTGCACGCCCTCGCGCGAAACGTCGCCGCCGCCGCGCATCTCGCTGCGGGCACAGATCTTGTCGATCTCATCGAGGAAGACGATGCCGTGATTCTCCACCGTGTGGATCGCATCGCGGACGATGGCGTCCTCATCGAGCAGCTTGTCAGCCTCCTCGGCGACCAGCGGGGCATGCGCGTCGGCGACGGTCATGCGCCGCTTCTTGCCCTTCTGGCCGAACGCCTTGCCGAACATGTCCGAGAGGTTGACCATCGAGATCTGGGCGCTGGGCATGCCGGGGATCTCGAACATCGGCGCGCCGCCGGCCTCCTTCATCTCGAGCTCGACCTCCTTGCCGTCGAGCTCGCCTTGGCGCAGCGATTTGCGGAAGCTCTCGCGCGTCGCGCCGCTCGACGATCCCACCAGCGCATCGAGCAGGCGCTCCTCGGCGCGGGCCTCGGCCTGGGCCTCGACCTCGCGGCGGCGCGCGGTGCGGACCTGTGCGATGCCGACCTCCAGCAGGTCGCGCACGATCTGGTCGACGTCGCGGCCGACATAACCGACCTCGGTGAACTTCGTCGCTTCCACTTTCAGGAACGGCGCCTGCGCCAGCTTGGCGAGGCGGCGCGAGATCTCGGTCTTGCCGACCCCGGTGGGGCCGATCATCAGGATGTTCTTCGGCAGCACTTCCTCGCGCAGCTCGGGGCCGAGCTGCTGGCGGCGCCAGCGGTTGCGCAGCGCGATGGCGACGGCCCGCTTGGCATCGTGCTGGCCGACGATGTAGCGGTCGAGCTCGGAGACGATCTCGCGCGGGGTGAAGGACGAGCTCATGCGGTGCCCAGGCTTTCGATGACGATGTTCTTGTTGGTGTAGATGTCGATCCCGGCGGCGATCTCGAGCGCGCGCCGGGCGATCGCCTCGGCCGGCAGGTCGCCATCCAGGATGGCGCGGGCCGCGGCCAGCGCAAAGGCGCCGCCCGAGCCGATGCCGATCAGACCGTCCTCCGGCTCGACCACGTCGCCGGTGCCCGAGAGGATGAACGAGGTCCTGGCATCGGCCACCGCCATCATCGCTTCGAGACGGCGCAGATAGCGGTCGGTGCGCCAGTCCTTGGCGAGCTCGACGCAGGCGCGCGCGAGATTGCCGGGATGCTGTTCGAGCTTGGCCTCCAGGCGCTCGGACAAAGCGAAGGCATCGGCGGTGGCGCCCGCGAAGCCGACCAGGACATCGCCTCCATTGGCACCCTTGCCGATGCGGCGCACCTTGCGCGCATTGGCCTTCATCACCGTCGTGCCCGCCGTGACCTGGCCGTCGCCCGCCACGACCACCTGGCCGCCCTTGCGCACCGAGAGGATCGTCGTCATTTCGCTTTTTCCGTCATGGCAACCCACCTAGTGTTGCGCGCCGTCCTTGTGAAGGTCACGCATGAAGTCCGGGATGTTCGTCGGCGCCATGGTCCTTGGCGCGATCGCGTTCGCCGCCGCGCCGGCCGCCGCCGCACCCCTGACCTATGACTGCCAGGCGCGGATGACAAGGGTCGAGACGATTCCGCCGGTCGCGCCGGGCGACACCCATCCCTGGCAGTGTCCGATGCCGGGCAAAAACCCCTCCAGCGCGGTGCATTGGCAGCGCAATTCGCTGGAATATTGCCGCATGGCGCTCAACGTCTACGACCAGGCCCTGAGTGCCGCGCGCCGGATGGCGAAGAAATATAAAGCGCATCAATGGATCGTGCTGATGGATGCCGACGAGACCGTGCTCGACAATTCGCTGTTCGAGCGCGAGCGCCTGTCCTGCGGCGGCGACTTCCAGGATGCGCAATGGGAAAGCTGGGTGGCGGCCGACATGGCGCGCGACGTGCCGGGGGCGGCGGCGTTCACCGCCGCGGTCCAGCATCTGGGCGGCCTGGTCGGCATCGTGACAAACCGCAAGGCTTCGGACGATGCGATCACCCAGGACACCCTCAAAAAAGCCGGAATCCATTTCGACTATGAGGTCGGCATGACGGATTCATCCGACAAGACGACACGCTGGCGCGGCGCGGTGACGGCGCTGGCGCGCAGATTCGGCGGCCATCCGAAGGCCGTGTTGTGGATCGGCGACCAGGTGACCGACTTCGCCGTCGTCGATGCGCAGGACGCGATCCTGCGCGCGATGGGCCAGGACGATCGCGGCGACGGTGGCGGCGACCACCTCTTCCTGCTGCCCAATCCGATGTATGGCGGCTGGTCGGACAATCCGGACCGCTGACGCGATGAAGACACTGCCCGAGATACCGTTCGCGGACATCCGCGGTGGAACATCGCTCGATCTGCTGAAGCGCTATCCCGACGGAGCACGGGCGCTGGCGCGCGCCGCGACCAATTCCTTCGGCTTCGCATCGCGCGTCGCGAGCGCCCTGGCGCTGCCGCTCGGCGACCGCGCCTCGCGCGCCTGGCTGGTGCGCGCCGGCAATCCCTTTCTTCCGGAGATCGATGCGCTGGCCGAGCTGCTGCAGATCCGCGGCGTCTATTTCCTCAATCTCTGTTTCGAATGGGGCTGCACCGGCGGCGTGTGGACCGGGCCGGACGGGCCGGTGATGCGCCGCGTGCTCGACTGGCCGTTCCCCGGCCTGGGCACCAGCATGGTGGTCGCGCTGCAATCCGGGCCGGCCGGCGATTTCTACAACATCACCTGGCCGGGTCTCAGCGGCAGCTTCCAGGGCTTTGCGCCCGGGCGCTTCGCCGCCGCGATCAACCAGGCGCCGATGCGCGGCCATCGCGCGGGCTATGCCGGCGACTGGCTGAAGAATCGCATCCAGGCGCGCAACGAATCGGGATTGCCGCCGGCGCATCTGCTGCGGCAGGTTCTGGAGCAGGCACCCGACTATGCGGCCGCACGGACGATGCTGAGCGAGACGCGGCTCGCCGTGCCGGCGCTCTTCCTGCTGTCGGGCACGCGCGACGGCGAAGGCTGCGTCATCGAGCGCACCGAGACCGAGGTCGTCCTGCGCCCGCTCGAGAGCCGCGCCGTCTGCGTCGCCAATCATTTCGAGAGCCGCATCGGCATGGGCGCCGCGGGCTGGCGCGCCCGGCCGATCGACAGCCTGGGCCGGGCCGCGGCGGCGCGGTCGCTGCAGGGCGGCGCGGAAGACTTCGCCTGGTTCCAGCCGCCCATCGCCAACCACAACAGCCGCCTCGCTTTCGTCGCCAATGCGGCGAATGGCGCGCTCGCGCTGATGGGCACGGCGGGCGCGGCGCCCGCGACGCAGGTCTTCCGCCTGCCGATGGGAACCTTCGGCAAGGATTGATTAACCACCGGCCCCGATGCGGCATGCATCGCCTGCCGCGTAGCGAACGGTTAACGGCCACGGGCGCAAGCTGTCGCCATGGACGCGTCGCAAGGCATCTTCGCGGGCGCGCGGTGGCGTACCGGATTGGGCAAGCGGGTCTTCGCCTGGCTCGCGCTGGCGAGCCTCATCTTCGCGGCCGTCACCGCCGGCCTGTTCGCCAGCATCGCACAGCTCGTCAGCAGCGCCGGCTGGATGGCGCACAGCTATCAGGTGATCGATGCGCTCGACCGCACCGAAGACGTCTTCACCGATGCGCAATCGGCCGAGCGCGGCTATGTCGCGACCTGCAAGCTCGCCCTGATCTCGCCGTTCCGCTCCGATCTGCCGCGGCTCTATTCGCAGATCTCGGTCCTGCGCGGGCTGACCGCCGACAATCCCGCGCAGCAGCGCCGCGTCGCGAGCCTGCATGCCGCGCTCAACGACGAGCTGACGCGCATGAGCGCGGTGGTGGCGGAGAATCTCGGCGGCGACTTGAAGGGCGCGCAGACGGCGCTCTCCGCGCCGGCCGACATCCATGCGACGCGCACGATCTTCACGATCATCGACGCGATGGAAGCGGAAGAGCGCAACCTGCTCGCCACGCGTCTTCACAACATCCAGCGCAATGCCGTGCTTGCGGTCACAACGTGCAGCATCGGTGTCGCCGGGAGTTTGGCGATCCTCGGCTTCCTGTTCTGGCTGATCCGGCGCGAAGTCCGGCGGCGCGAGGACAGCGAGCTGTCGCTGCACCAGAGCAACAGCCGGCTGGTCGGCTCGCTCGCGGCGCTGAAGCGCTACAACGAGACCGCGCGCTCGGTCGCCGTGCTCGGCGAATTGCTGCAGACCTGCCGCAACAAGGACGAGGCCATTGCGATCGCGGCACAGCATATCGAGCAGCTCCTGCCCGGCACGTCCGGGACCATCGCGGAGCTGCAGTCGTCTCGCGATCTCGTGGAAGTGATATGCACGATCGGCGACGCCAGCGGCTTTGCCACGCGCTTCGCGCCCGATGACTGCTGGGCGCTGCGGCGCGGCCGGTCGCATCGCTATCGGCCGGGAAGCGGCGAGCCGTGCTGCGCGCACCTGACCTGCGGCGGCGGCATGTCCGTTTGCCTGACCCTGTCGGCGCACAACGAGATGCTGGGCGTGCTCAGCCTGCAGACCGCGGATCCGGCGGGCCTCGACGGCGCAGCGGAGCAGGCGGTGCAGACCATCGTCGAACAGCTGTCGCTGACCCTGTCGAATCTCAGGCTCCAGGAGACGCTGCGCAACCAATCGATCCGCGATCCGCTGACCGACCTCTTCAACCGCCGCTACATGGACGAAGCGCTGGCGCGCGAGATCGCGCGCGCCGAACGGCATGGGCATCCCATGGCCGTCGCCATGCTCGATATCGATCACTTCAAGCGCTTCAACGACGCCCATGGCCATGACGGCGGCGACGCGCTGCTGGCCGCTTTCGGGCGCATGCTGACGGAGAATGCGCGGGCCGAGGACATCGTCTGCCGCTATGGCGGCGAAGAGTTCGCGGTGATCCTGCCGGGCGCCGGCCTGCGTGTGGCGAAGGATCGCCTCGAAACGCTGCGCCAGAAAACCAAGCATCTCGCCGTCCAGCTTCGCGGCCAGACGCTGGGCGGCGTCACCCTCTCGGCGGGCATCGCGATGTTTCCCGAGCATGGGCCGAACGGTGCCGTCCTGCTGCATGTCGCCGATACCGCGCTCTATCAGGCCAAACAGGAAGGTCGCGACCGCGTCGTGGCGGCGCCGACCGCCGAGGCGCTGCACGCGCTCGGCCGCCCTGCTGCCGCCGGCAGAGGCTCGCGCACCGGCACCGAAGGCGGGACGTAGCCTCGGCCCTTCGACACCATGCGGCGATTGCGATAATAAGCCTTGATTGCTTTGTTCGGGACAGGACGCATGCGCACCGCCACGGTGGAAAGAAAGACGCGGGAGACCGAGATCGCGGTTTCGCTCGACCTCGATGGGGCGGGCGAGGCCGACATCGATACCGGCATCGGCTTCCTCGACCACATGCTGGAGAGTTTCGGGCGCCACTCCATGATCGACCTGAAGGTCCGCGCCCAAGGCGACCTGCATGTCGACTTCCATCACACGACCGAGGACACGGCGATCGTGATCGGCCAGGCCGTGAAGAAGGCGCTGGGCGATTTCGCCGGCATCACGCGGTTCGGCGCGGCGACCATCCCGATGGACGAGACGCTGACCCGCGTGGCGCTCGACGTTTCGAACCGGCCCTACCTGGTCTGGAAGGTCGCGATCCCCAAGCCGAAGCTGGGGGAGATGGACACCGAGCTCTTCAAGGAATGGTTCCAGGCCTTCGCCCAGAACGCCGGCATCTGCCTGCACATCGAGAATCTCTACGGCGAGAACAGCCATCACATCGTCGAGACCTGCTTCAAGGGCCTCGCCCGCGCCCTGCGCCAGGCGATCGAACCCGATGAGCGGCTCGAAGGCGGCGTCGCATCGACCAAGGGGTCGTTGAGCGAAAAGATCTGAGCGAGAGAGCCGGACCATTTTCCCCCGTCACAACTGTGACGCCAGCGTCATCTTTTCTTGACTTTTGGGGGCTGAGCCTTCACAGTGACGCCATCGTCACTATTTCCACTGCGAAGCTTGCGGAGCCGCCCATGGTCCAGATCACCAAAGACAACGCCTATGACGCGGTGGCGCCCGACGATTTCCCGTCGATGCTGAATCCGGGCCGCTATGGCGTGCGCACGACGGCGTTCGACAAGATCATCAGCGCGACCCACGATCATTTCTGGGATCCGCTCGACAAGAAATACATCGATTTCACCGAGCCGTTCGACATCACCAGGGACATGATCCTCCCGCCGGATTTCTTCCCGATCTTCCACACCAAGCTCGGCGAGACGATGACCGAGGCGCAGAAGGTCAAATTCGCCAACGAAGCCGCGCGCTGGCAGCTTTCCGCCATCCTGCATGGCGAGCAGGGGGCGCTGTCGCTCTCGGCCTCGCTGTGCCACATCCTGCGCGACCCGGGCGCCCAGGAATATGCCGCCAACCAGGCGCGCGAGGAGGCCCGCCACGTCACCGGCTTCTCCAACTACATCCATGCCCGCTGGGGCTCGCCGCTGCCCTGCGGCCCGACGCTGCAGGCGCTGCTGACCGAAATGGTCGGGGCGCCGGAGGTCTACAAGAAGATCGTCGGGATGCAGATGCTGGTCGAGGGCCTCGCCATGGGCGCCTTCGCGACGCTGTACCAGAAGTCGCGCGATCCGCTGCTGGTCAAGCTGTGCCAGCTCGTGATGACCGACGAAGCCTTCCATCACAAATTCGGAAAGATCTGGGCCGACCGCACCATCCCCAAGCTGTCGAAGGAAGAGCAGGAGCTGGTCGAGGACTGGGCCGCGCAGTGCTTCCAGACGCTGCTGTTCAACCTGATCAATGCCGAGCAGATGCAGGTCGTCTATGCCAGCGTCGGCATCCGCTGGGAAGACGCCCGCGACGCGATCATGGCGGCCTTCACCGACGACGACCGCCGCGAGAGCATGAAGCAGTCCGCCAACATCTTCCGCGTCCTCGTCAAGACGCTGCTGAACGCCGGCATCATCACCGAGCGTACGCGCGCCTTCTACGGCATGTATGTCGACATGGACGAGCTCAAGAACGAAGGCGACCGCATGGTCGGCGACGACATCGCCGAGGAGGGGATCAAATATCTCCAGACCATCAATTTCGGCGACCGCAGCAAGGGCAACACACTGCTCGCAGCGGAGTGATTGCCAGGGCATTTGGAATGCGCGAACGGGCGGATCTCGCGATCCGCCCGCTTTGCATTCAGAGCCGCTTTTCCATCGCATAGTTGTGGATCGCGACACCGCGCACCGCGAAATCGCGGCGCTGCACCACCGCAAAGCCCTTCTTGATAAAGAACCGGCGCGCCGCTTCGCTCGCCTCGGTGTAGAGCCGCGGCAAGCGGCGCGTCTGCGCCACTTCTTCCAGCGCGTCGTAGAGCGCCGACGCGACGCCCGTGCCCGCCACCTCCGGCAGCGCGTAGAGGAAATCGATGTGGCCGTCGGTCTCCAGGTCGCCGAAGGCGAGGACCCGATCCGCGTCGTCGACCGCGACCAAGGCGTGGCGCCCGTCGCTCAGCTTTCCGTGCAGGCGCAGGCCGGCGTCCTCCGGTCCGGCCCAGGCCGCCACCTGCCCAGCCGTGTAGTCCTTCGCGCCGATCTCGAGGATCGCGCGGCGAAACACCATGCCGAGCTGCGCCGCGTCGCGCACGTCATAGGAGCGTATCCGCATGCGGCAAACCTGGCATGCCGGCCGCGCCATGGCCAAGCCGGAACGCTTGGCTTAAGCCGGAGGACATGACCGAGCGACATCACGACGGTAGAGTGGGCGACGGCAGTGCGGGCGACGCGAATTACGGCGTCATCGGGCAGGATTACGCGAAATTCCGCCAGCCCGATCCGCGCATCGCGGCGCTGATCCATGCCGCGCTGGGGGATGCCAGAACGGTGCTGAATGTCGGCGCCGGTGCCGGCTCCTACGAGCCCACGGACCGCGACGTTACGGCGGTCGAGCCCTCCGCGGCGATGCGGGCGCAGCGCCCGGCGCATCTGCCGCGCGCCATCGACGCGGTTGCGGAGCGCCTGCCCTTCCCCGACAAGAGCTTCGACGCGGCGATGACCACCTTCTCGGTGCATCAATGGCCCGACCTCGCCAAAGGCCTCGGCGAAATGCGCCGCGTCGCGCGCCGACCGGTGGCGGTGATGACCGGCGATCCGGCAGCGTTGACGAAGTTCTGGCTCACCGAATACGCGCCCGAGGTGATCGCGACCGAGGCGCGCCGCTATCCGACGGTCGCCGCCATCGCCGAGGGGTTGGGCGGCTGGATAGAGGTGGTCGACGTGCCGATCCCGCTCGACTGCCGCGACGGGTTCAACGAGGCCTATTACGGCCGGCCGGAAATGCTGCTCGATCCCGCCGCACGCTTGGCCTGTTCGGCCTGGAGCTTCGTCGATGCGGCTGCGGTGGCACGGTTCGAACGCGACTTGAAGCACGAGCTCGACAACGGTGCCTGGGATGCAAAATATGGTGCGCTGCGCCGCCAGCCGCAGTTCTTCGGCTCGCTGGTTCTCATCGTGTCGAGGCCTTGATCGTGCAAAGCGATAGCGCGCGCCGCGCCAATCTCGAAGCCGCCGAAGCGCGGGGCCTTGCGCTGTTCGATGCCATCGAACGCGCGGGCCTGATCGCGCCGGGCAAGCGCGAGGACGCATTGAGCGACGAGATCGCCGCCTTCGCGCGGGAACGCTTCGGCGTGACGCATCACTGGCACAAGCGCATCGTGCGCGCAGGGCCGAACACGGTGTGCATGTTCCATGAAAATCCGCCGGTGCACGCCATCGCGGCCGACGACCTGGTCTATCTCGACCTCGGGCCGGTGCTGGAAGATTGGGAAGCCGATCTGGGGCGCAGCTATGCGCTGGGCAGCGATCCCGAGAAGCAGCGTCTGGTGGCCGACCTGCCGCGCCTGTTCGACATCGTGCAGGCGCACTATCGCACGAGCCCCGACATCACCGCGGAAGAGCTTTACGCCTTTGCGCAAAAGACCGCCGCGCAGGCCGGTTGGATATTCGGCGGCGAGATCGCCGGCCACACGATCCACGGCAAATTCCCGCATGCGCCTGCGCCACGGGCGGGCCGGCTGATCACGGCGGGCAATGCGACGCGGATGCGCGATCCGGACGCCGCCGGAAACACGCGGCACTGGATTCTGGAGATCCATCTGGTGGACCGAGCCCGGAACTTCGGCGGCTTCTACGAAAGGCTGCTGTGAGGGCCGGTTGAGCCGCACGCCATCGCGGCTATAGGCTGGCAGCGGGGCGGCGGACGGGGCGATGGCCGGTATTGGATTGACTTTCGACAAGGCCGTCGGCCTGAAGCCGAAATTCGACGAGGCGGTTGCCGCCCGCAGCCTGGCTAAACGGGCGGCGCTTGGCGCCCTCCCAGCAAGACGCGACAGCATCTGATCTCGTCGGCATTGCGCTCGGCGGTTGAAATTCCGTTCCTATAATGTTCCAATCTCCTATGGCCATCACCTCGACAGCGACCGCCGCGGATGTGGCGCGCGGCGTCAGCCGGCTCCTGCTGCAACAGGGCTTCAGCCCGATCCTGGAATTCACCCTGGCGAATGGCCGTCGCCTGGACGTCGCAGCACTGGGCGCCGACGGCACGCTGCTGGGCGTCGAGATCAAGGTGGCGCTGGCCGATCTGCGCGGCGACACCAAATGGCCGGAGTATCTGGAGTTCTGCGAGCATTTCTTCTTTGCGATCCCGCCGGATTTTCCGGACGAGCATGTGCCGCCCGGCACCGGGCTGATCGTCGCCGACCGCTATGGCGGCGCGATCGTGCGACCGCCGATCCCGGCGCCCGTGCATGCCAGCCGCCGCAAGGCGGTGACGCTGCGCTTCGCCAAGGTCGCGGCCGACCGGCTGGCGCACCTGCTCGAACTCGCCGAGGATCCGCGGCAGAACACGGTGCTGCCCGATGCCGATCACTGAGGCCGTTTTGCGCAAGGTCGCGCTGTCCTTTCCCGGCGCGCGGGAGGAGCCGTCCTACGGCCAGCCCGCTTTCAAGATCGAGAAGAAGTTCTTCGTCCGCCTGCGCAAGGAGGACGCGTCCATTGTATGGGTCGTGGATTCGATCGACGAGCGCGATGCGCTTTTGGAGATGGATCCCGAGACCTATTTCATCACCGACCACTACAGGAACTATCCCAGCGTGCTGGTGCGCATCGCGCGGCTGAACGAGACGATGCTGCGCAAGATGCTGGAACGGCGCTGGCGCGCGGTGGCGCCGAAGAACGCGCGAAAGGCCCGGGACGCCACACCACCGAAGACCGAGCCCAAACCCGCGACGAAGAGACCTCGATGATCGCACGAGGTCTTCCGGCATCGAATCCAGCCTTGACAGGAAAGTATTGGTTGCGCTGAATTCTTTGCAGGGCGTTCTGTAATCTTTCCTTGTCTTGGCCGGCCGCGCCCGGCGCGAAGGGCGGTGAAGCATGGCGGACGTTTCGAACGGTGCGGGCGCCATCCGGCGGCGGTTGAAGCACTACAATCCCTTCGTCGTCGGCCTCGACGACCGCGACGGCGCACGGGCCGACGATCTGGAGTTTTTCGACGGCAAAGACCGGCTGGTTCGCCGGCCGATAGCCGAATTCGACGGGCATCCATTGAGCCATGGGCGGCGCTATTTCATACCGGCGCTGGCGCTCGTGGCGATCGCCATCGCCTCGCCGCTCCTGCCCTTCTACGGAATCGGGACTTGGCGGGCGTTCGCGATGTCGGTCGGCGCGTTCGTCATTTTCGCGGCGATCCTGGCGGGCGTGATTTCCTATCATCTCAACAACATCCGCAAGGATTACGCGACGGCGAACCGGGAGCTGATGGTCACGGACTTCCTGGTCAAGGCGCAGGGCGTGCGAAAGATGATCTACATGTTCAAGATCGTCGTGCGCTGGCGGCGCTTCCTGCGTTACACGCTGAACCTCGGGCTCGTCTTGCTGTGCGCGGTTTTCGCGCTGGCCATCTTTGGCCATACCGTGCAGCACGGCTCGATCCAGACCGAGGAATTCGTCTTCACGGTCATCTTCTTCGGGATCGGCTTCGTCTTCATTTCGCTGTTCGAAGTCGCCCGTGCGGTCTTCACCCAGGGCATGGACCCGACGCTCGCCCTGATCTTGATGGTCGAGGACGTCGGCGAACAGCTGCTGGCCGCGCGCCGCGGGATCGGCACGATCCGTCCGGCGGGCGGCGCCGGTTAGCGCGGACTGCGCTTCGCGAGGATCCGCTGCAGCGTGCGGCGATGCATGTTGAGGCGGCGCGCGGTCTCCGACACGTTGTGGCCGCACAGCTCATAGACCCGCTGGATATGCTCCCAGCGCACCCGGTCGGCCGACATCGGATTCTCCGGCGGCTTGGGCTTGGAGCCCGGCTGCGCCATCAAAGCGGCGAGGATGTCGTCGGCATCGGCCGGCTTGGGCAGGTAGTCGATGGCGCCGTATTTCACCGCCGCGACCGCGGTCGCGATATTGCCGAAGCCGGTCAGCACCACGACGCGGCTGTCGGGCCGCACGACATGGAGCGTCTCGACCACGTCGAGGCCGTTGCCGTCGTCCAGCTTGAGATCGACCACCGCATAGGCCGGCGGCGATTCCTTGGCGCGGGCTTTGCCTTCCGCGACGCTTTCCGCGATCGTGACCGTGAAGCCCCGCGCTTCCATGGCGCGCGCCAGGCGCTCGCGCAGGGGGCGGTCGTCTTCGACCAGCAGCAGGGTCTTGTCTTCGGTGTTCATGCTTGCATCCTCTTGGCGCTGAGGGAGCGCTGTACGGCGGGGTTCATATACCGCGACCTTCCGCGCCACAACCAAAAGCTCGCCGGGGTGGTAAACCCCCAAAATGACACAGCTTCCCCGCGCCGTCCTGTTCGACCTGGACGATACGCTGATCTCCGCCTATGGCCGCCCGGAACTGGCATGGGCCGCAGTGCTGGACGAACTGGCGCCGCGGCTGGAACCCGTCGACCGGACCGCCGCGCTTGCCGCGATCCGCGCCGCCGCCGATGTGTTTTGGGCCGATCCCGAGCATCATCGCGTGTGGCGCCAGAAGCTGCGCGCGGCGCGGCGCGCGATCGTGGCCGCGGCCTTCGCCGCGCTGTCGGCGGAAGGCCGGCCGGTTCCGCCGCGCCTCGTGCAGGATCGCCTGGCCGACCGTTTCAGCGACTATCGCGACGAGCAGATGCACGTCTTCCCCGATGCCCATGCGACCATCGACGGCTTGCGCGCCCGCGGCGTGAAGCTGGCGCTGATCACCAATGGCGACGGCCCGGGCCAGCGCGCCAAGGTCGTGCGCTTCGCCCTGGGCGAGCGTTTCGATCACATCCAGATCGAGGGCGAGCACGGCTTCGGCAAGCCCGAGCCGCAAGCCTATCGCCATGCCCTGGCGGTGCTGGGCGTGGAGGCGCGTGAGGCCTGGATCGTCGGCGACAATCTCGAATGGGAAGTGATCGCGCCGCAGAAGCTCGGCCTCACCACGATCTGGTACGACCCGCACGGCGCCGGCGTGCCGGCGGGGCATGCGGCACGGCCGGACCGGATCATCCGTGCACTGAGTGAATTGCTGGCGTGAGCGCAGCCGAGGTTCGCACTGTCGAGGCAGACCGCGCTATCCCTCGCCGCGCCCCGGCGGACCCTCGCCGTCGATCGTGCCGCGCGGCCAGACCGCGCTGACGCGCGCGCCGCCGGAATCCGGATTGACCGCGCTCACGGTCGCGCCGGTCTGCTCCAGCAGCGTCTTGGCGATGAAGAAGCCCAGCCCCATGCCCTCGTGCTTGTCGAGCGTCGCGGTCGGTCCCAGCTCGTTTTCGCCCAGCGCGAAATGGCCGGGCCGCGAGGTGATGTAGGGCTCGCCGATCCGTTCGAAGATGTCCGGGGCGAAGCCGGGGCCGTCATCCTCCACCGCGATGCGCAGCTGGCTCGCGCTCCACCGCGCCTGGACCCGGATGCGGCTCTTGGCGAAATCGGCGGCGTTCTCGATGATGTTGCCGAGACCGTGCAGCAGCTCCGGGGCGCGCCAGACCTGCGGCGGCGAATCGCCGGCGACGTCGGGACGCAATTCGATCGCAATCTCCAGATCCTCGCCGCGATACTGGTCGACCAGGTCCTCGAGGAAGGCGCCGAGCGGCAGCCGCGCGGTTTCGCCCAGCAAGGTCTCCTCGGGATTGGCGAGGCGCGCCAGGATCGCGCGGCAGCGCTCCGCCTGCTGGCGCAGCAGCGCCGCATCCTCGGCTTCGGGCGACCCGGCCGGCAGGGCGCGTTCGAGCTCGCGCGAGACCACGGCGATGGTGCCGAGCGGCGTGCCCAGCTCATGCGCCGCCGCCGTCGCCAGGGCGCCGATGGAGGCGAGGCGGCGCTCGCGCGACAGGGCGAGCTGGGTCGCGGCCAGGCCGGCGGACATGCGCGCCCCTTCGCTCGCGATCCGCCAAGCATAGACCGAGGTGAAGCCGATGCCGATGATCAGCGAGGCCCAGATGCCGGCCTGGTAGAGTTCCGGCAGCACCAGCGCCTCGCTCGCCGGCCAGGGCAACGGCTCATGGAACATCGAGATCAGGCACACCGAGGCGAAGGCCAGCCCGGCCAGGATCAGCGTATTGCCGAGATTGAGCGTCGCGGCGGCGATCACCACGGGCGCGAGGAACATCAGCGAGAAGGGATTGGTGATGCCGCCGGTGAGGTAAAGCAGCGCCGTGAGCTGCAGCACGTCGAAGCCGAGATAGATCGTGGCTTCGCGGTTGGTCAGGCGATGGCTGGCGGGATAACGCAAGGCCAGCGCGACATTGAGCACCGCGCTCGCCGCGATGGCGCCGGCGCATTGCAGCAGCGGCAATGTGTAGCCGAAGCCGAAATACACCACGAACAGCGCCGCAGACTGCCCGCCGACCGCCATCCAGCGCAGGTTCGACAGCGTGCGCAGCCGCACCCGGCCGCGCGCCGCCGAAGCCGGCGTCGAAGTGAAACTGCGCACCCGTGGCGCGGCGTCGATGTCGCTCATGTCCTCTTGATCCAGGGCGCCGCACCATTATCAATCGTGGCCCGCGGCTCTTCAATCGGCCTGCCCATGCGCCGCCTGCCCCTGCTTGTACTGCCTGCCGTGCTCGCCGTCGCGCTGGTGCTGGGCTTTTTCGTCTGGCGGACCGGCGATGCCCTGCCGGGATTCGTCACGGCCAGCGGGACGGCGGCCGTCGGCGGACCGTTCACCCTGGTCGATCAGGACGGCCGTCGCCGTGCCTCCGCGAGCTTCGCCGGACGCTACATGCTGATCTATTTCGGCTATTCCTACTGTCCCGATGTCTGTCCCACGACGCTGAGCCTGATGGGCGATGCGCTGTCGAAGGTCGGTCCGAAGGCGGGCCGCATCGTCCCGATCTTCATCACCATCGATCCGGAACGCGACACCCCGCGCCAGCTCAAGACCTATATGCGGGCCTTCGGGCCGCAATTCGTCGGGCTGACCGGCGACCTGGCGGCGATCCGGACGGTGGCCGCGGCGTATCGCGTCTATTTCCGCAAGCAGCCGCTCGCGCAGGGCGGCTACGGCATGGACCACTCGAACGTAATCTATCTCATGGGCCCGGACGGCAAGTTCCTCGCCTATTGGGACGACACCGCGATCGGGCCCGACGCGCTGGCCGCCGCGCTGCGCGAGAAGACTTAAGGCGTCTTCGCCTCGAACAGTCCCATGCGGTTGCCGGCCGGATCCTTGAACAGCACGAAGCGGCCCGCCGGGATCGCGATCTTGGGCGTGACGACCTCGCCGCCCGAGGCCGTGACCTTCTGGATCGCCGCGTCGAGATCCGGCACGCCGATATAGAGGACCTTCTCCGCCGGGTCCTGGCGCAGCGCACCGGCGAGGTTCGGCGTCTTGATCAAATTGCCCGCGTCGATGTCCCAGCCGAAATTGCCGGCATAGAACGCGTGCAGCTTCGCGGCATCGGGGCCGGCGATGTCGAAGAAGACGATGGGGGCGGGGGGCGTGGCGGGCGCGCCGGTTGCGTCGGCAGCATGCGCCGCCTGTGAGAGCGGCAAGAGCAGAGCAAGAATTGCGATGATCGTGTTGCGCATGATGGTCTCTCCTCAGATGTCCGGCATGGCCAGGCCCGACTGCAGCGCCGCTGCGATCAGCGTGTTGCGCATCAGGCAGACGATGGTCATCGCGCCGACCCCGCCCGGGACCGGCGTGATATGGCCGGCGATCTTCGCCGCGGCCTCGTAGTCGACATCGCCGACCACTCTCGTCTTGCCGCCGCCCGCGTCGATCCGGTTGATCCCGACATCGATCACCACGGCGCCCGGCTTGACCCAGTCGCCTTGGACATAGTTCGGCCTGCCGATGGCGGCGACAAGGATGTCGGCGCGGCGCGCCAGGCCCGGCAGGTCGCGCGTCTTCGAATGCGCCATGGTCACGGTCGCATTGGCGGCCAGGAAAAGCTGCGCCGACGGCTTGCCGAACAGCAGCGAGCGCCCGATCACCAGCACGTCCTGTCCCGCGACGTCGCCGACATACTCCTTCAGCAGCATCATGACGCCGGCCGGCGTGCAGGAGACCAGATGCGCCCGGCCGCCGAGCAGCAGCCCGGCATTGGTCGGGGTCAGCGCGTCGACGTCCTTGGCGGGATCGAGCATGTCGAGCACCGCGGCATCGCGCACCTGCGGCGGGAGCGGCATCTGGACCAGTATTCCGTGTACGGACTTATCCGCGTTGAGCGCCGCGATCCGCGCCAGCACCTCGGCCTCGCCGGCGTCGGCGGGCAGCGAATAGTGCAGCGAACGGAAGCCCAGCGCCTCGGCGGTCTTGCCCTTGGACCGGATATAGATCTCGCTCGCCGGATCGTTGCCGACCAGCACGGTCGCCAGGCCCGGGACCAGGCCATGCGCCGCCTTCAGCCGCTCGGTCTCCGCCGCGACGCGCGCGCGCAGCTTTGCGGCATAGGCCTTTCCGTCGATGATCCGTGCCGTCACGCGGCGTCTCCGATGCGCTCCAGCCGCGCGACCAGGGCGGGCGTCGCGGCGATGACGATGGACTTTAGCCGGGCCGTTTCGCCGGCGACGATGCGGATGGCGGATTTCGGTACATCCAGCGCGTTGGCCAGGAGCGCGATCAGCGCCGCATTGGCCTTGCCGTCCTCGGGCGGCACGGCCACCCGGGCCTTCAGATAGACGCGCCCGTCGGCGCCGGTGCGCCAGCCGTCGATGGCATCGCGGCCGCCTTTGGGCGTCAAGCGCAGCAGGAGGGCGATCCCGCCATCGCCACGGCGCCAGCGCGCCGTGCCGGTTGTGTCGGCGAGAACGGCCGTCATCCGGACAGCCTCACCAGATAGGCGAACAGCTCGTCGAAGAAGACCTGCGCCACCAGCAGCGCCAGCCAGACGAACAGCGGCGACAGGTCCAGATTGCCCACTGGCGGGATCACGCGCCGGACGCGGCGATAGAGCGGCTCGGTGAGCGCATCGAGCGTGCGGAGCACCTGCCGGACCGTCGGATTGCTCATGTTGAGCACACCCAGCACGATCAGCCAGCTCATGATCACCGAAACGATCACCACCAGCATGGCCAGGCTGAGCAGATAATGCACCGCGACGGCGAGCGGAACGAAGATCACGCGAAGCATGGGACCGCCTAATGTTGCGCCGCGAAGGGCACGCGCCGTTGTACCGGGAGCGTCGAGGCTTTCCAAGCGGTTAGGACCGGCGCGACCGCCCGATATTGGCGCCTTGACAGGCCGAGGCCTCGCTCCCTACATACGCGCCCGCGCCGGGGTGACCTCGCGCGGATGCGTGGTTCGGGGCTGTAGCTCAGTTGGGAGAGCGCCTCGTTCGCAATGAGGAGGTCAGCGGTTCGATCCCGCTCAGCTCCACCAACCTACGCTGCGCGGCAGCGGAGGTTGCCCGCCGAGCCCGCAGGGCGAAGGAGGGCCGAGCCACGATCGCGCAGCTTCGGTTGGCAAGCCAACCTACGCCCTCGTAGTTTCTGCATCGCAGTGCGCTGCGCAGCAGCGGAGGCTACCGCGCCTCACTTCCCCACATATGCCACGCGCCAAACGACCTTCCCGGCGTCGTCCGCGATCAGCAGGCTGCCGTCCTTCGCGACGGCCAATCCGGCCGGGCGGCCCCAGACCTGGGCGGGTTGGCCGTCCTTGCCGCCGCCGCTCCAAAAGCCGGTGACGAAATTCTCATAGCCGCCGGCCGGCCGGCCGTTCCGGAAATGCACCCGGACCACTTTGTAGCCGGTGGGCGCGCCGGAATTCCACGAGCCATGCAGCGCCACGAACGCGTCGCCCTTGAACGACGCCGGGAACTGCGCGCCCTCATAGAAGACGAGACCCAGCGGCGCCGAATGGGCATGGAACAGCAGGTCCGGCATCGTCGCCTTCGCCACCAGGTCGGGCCGCTTGGCGCCCCAATCGGGATCGGGATGCGGCCCGAGATAGGCATAGGGCCAGCCATAGAACGCACCCGGCTGCACATGCGTCAGGTAGTCGGGCACCAAGGCGTCGCCCAGACCGTCGCGCTCGTTCACGGTGACGAAGAGATCGTCCGTACCCGGATAGAACTGCAGGCCGACCGGGTTGCGGATGCCGCTGGCATAGGTCCGGAGCGTGCCGTCGGGCGCCACCGTCTGCACCGTGGCGCGGGTCGGCGGATCCTCGCCGACATTGCTGGCGCTGCCGATGCCGATATAGAGCGTGCCCCTGGAATCGACCGCCAGATCGCGGGTCCAGTGGTTGCCGAGCGGCGAGAGGTCCTTGACGCTGGTCACCCGCGTCTTCTTGCCGGCGGTCTTCGCGCCGTCGGCATAGGCAAGCCGCCAGACCGCCTGCACGTCGCTGACATAGAGCGCACCCTGCGCGAAGACGAGGCCATGCGGCTTGTCGAAGCCGGACGCGAAGGTCGAGGCCGCGACCTTGCCGCCGGCCGCATGCAACAGCGTGATCTTGCCGATCCCCGGCTCGGCCAGGAACACGTCGCCGTTCGGCGCCAGCGCCATCCAGCGCGGATTGGACAGGCCCGCGGCATAGATTTCGATCCGGAATCCCGGCGGCACGGCGGGCAAGGTGCCGGCGGGCCGCGCCACCACGGTGGAATGGTTGTCGACCCCTGGCGTCGCATAGGGCTTCGGCAAGTCCTTGACCGAAATGGAGAAAGTCTGTCCCGGCTGGTCGGCGGCTGCGGCAAGGACGGCGCTGGCGGCGAACGCGGCAACGAATGTCAGGCGGCGGATCATGCGGGGCTCCGGCAAGGAAGGCTTTACGAGCTTAGCGTAAATCTGAGGGCGAAACGTGCGAGCCCGTCATGCGATCCGTTTGTCTTGCGACCCTGCTGTGCCTGGCCTTCGCCCTGGCCGCGCCGGCGCGCGCCGACGATGGCGACGGAGACGCCAAGGCGCCGAAGCACAAGGTCACCCAGTCCGACTCCTATCTGATGATCGATCCGATCTACACCGCGATCATCGACGACGACCGCCCGGTCGGCATCCTGATGCTGGGCGTCGGGATCGATATCCCGGACGCCAAGCTGCGCGCCGCGGCGCTGCATGCCATGCCGGTCCTGCGCGACGGCTTTCTGCGGAACATGATGGCGTTCAGCACCACGGCGGTGCGCACCACGCGCCAGCCCGACGTGACGGCGATCGCCGACCGGCTCCAGGGCGTGACCGACCGCGTGCTCGGCCGCAAGGGCGCCAGGCTCCTGCTCGCGCAGGTCGCGATGCGGGTCACGAAGTAGCGGCCTCACATCGCGCTGATGCCGCCATCGACCTTCAGCTCGGCGCCGGTGACGAATTTGGCTTCGTCGCTGGCGAGATAGAGGACCGCATAGGCGATGTCGTCGGGCTCGCCGATCTTGCCCAGCGGAACCTGCCGCGCCAGCTTGGCGTAAGCTTCCTCCCGGCCGAAGCGCTGCACCAGATCGTCGAGGATCGGGGTGGCGATGAACACCGGATGGACCGAGTTCGATCGGATGTTCAATCCTTTCTTCGCGCAATAGAGCGCGACCGACTTCGAGAGGTGCCGCACGCCGGCCTTGGCCGAGTTGTAGGCCGCCATGTTGTGGCCGGCGATGATTCCCGAGATCGACGAGATGTTGACGATCGAGCCGCCCAGCCCGTCGGCCTTCACGCTCTTCGCCATCCAGGCGATGGCGTGCTTGCAGCCGAGGAACACGCCGTCGAGATCGATGGCGTGCACCTTGCGCCATTCCTCCAGCGTGGTCTGCTCGAGATCCTTGGTCAGGCTGATGCCGGCATTGTTGACCAGCACGTGCAGGCCGCCGAAGGCGTCGGCGGTTTCGGCGAGCACGCGGACCCAATCGTCTTCGCTCGTGACGTCGTGCTTGAGCGCGATCGCCGCACCCGCGCGCGCCGCGTTGATCGAGGCCGCGACCGCTTCCGCGCCCGCGACATTGACGTCGGTCACCGCGACCCGCGCTCCTTCGCGCGCCAGCATCCGCGCCGTCGCCTCGCCCAAGCCCTGCGCCCCGCCCGTGATCAGCGCGATCTTGCCGTGAACCCGTCCCGTCATTGCCACTCCCGGCCGATTTCGGCCTCGCTCTACCCGCTCATGGGTAGCACAACATTTTGTAGTTGCGCGCCGAGAGACACATAGGTGCGCTGAGAATCTTTGCTACTGGAGCGGGAATTTCTTGGCGTTTTGACTGATTCGAACGTAGAGTCAAGGCAAAAGATGCCAATTCTGGCCAATGCCGGAATGAAATGGCACAGAGCGGTGGGGAACCTGATGGACGAGACCGAATACAAGGACGCCAGGGAAGGCAAGACGACGGTGCAGATGCGCCTGACCATTCCGTCGCGCGCCTATGACTACCTCACGCATCTCAAGTCCAGCACGGTCCTCGGTGCCACCGAGAACGACGTCGCCGCGCATCTTCTCATTCAGCTCCTGCACGAATGGAAGATGAAGCAATTCCGCGAGCCCCCCGCACAGACAGGTGAGCCACCCAGATTTTCAAGTTGAACGCATGCAATAGGACGAGATTTCGATGCCCAGCCTATGGTCGAAGCTCACACGAATCGTCAAGCGCAATGCCGGCCGGAAGCGAAACGCGCCGGCGCGCGAAAGCCGCGAGGACGCGCATCATCGCCGCCGCAAGGAGATCATCGGATTTGTCCTGCTGGGCGCCGTGATCGTTGTGAGCCTGGTCCTCATTGTCGTGCCGGGCGTCTCGAATGAGCAGTTCAATTGGGCGGACAGGATCATCAGCGGCGTGACGGGTGGCGTGATCGGTTTCCTGTCGGGACGAAGACCCGGCTAGCGCGACCGCATTGTCGGCACGGGTCGGATTTTCGGATCACCCAAGCATATCGACTTGCCGGCATGGGAGCTTCTGCTTTTTCCGTCCTGGTTCGGCCATCGCACATGGCACCCAACGCCCGCAACGTCGGACGCGACCATGGGGCACGGTCCAAATGGGCCGATTCACGGCGGTCTCCGCTTCGCTCTTCCATCCGCGGCGCGATCACGCCGCCGAAGATTTGCCGGCCGGTCCAACCAGTCAACGCCCAAAATCGGCCGGATCGGGATTTTGCACGCCGCGTCAGCGGCCGGTGAATTTCGGTTCGCGTTTCTCGAGGAAGGCCTTGATCGCCTCGCGGTAGTCCTCGCTCGTGGTCGCAAGCGCGTATTGGTCGAGGTCCATGAACGTCGTCGCCTGGTGCAGGGCGTTGGTCGCGGCGTTGACGCCCTGCTTGGACATGCGCACGGCATTGGGCGGAAGTTTCGCGACCTTCGCGGCCCAACGCCGTGCTGCGGCCAGCGCTTGGCCGTCGGGCGCGACTTCATCCGCAAGGCCCCAGGCAAGCGCCTGCGCCGCCCCGACCTTCTCGCCGAACAGCACGAACTGCTTGGTGCGCGAGGGGCCGATCAGCGACACCAGGCGCGGCACGGCATGCCAGCTCATGTTCATGCCCAGCGGAATCTCGGGCAGGCGCATGTGCGCGCCGTCCGCCATGATGCGGAAATCGCACGCCGCCGCCAACGCGCCGCCGCCGCCGATGCAATATTTCTCTATGGCGCAGAGCGTGACCTGCTCGACCGCTTCCCAGGCGTCGCACAGATCCGGGCCGATCTTGGTCATATGCCGGCGTTCGAGCAGGCCCGCGGCGCGGCGGCGGTCCATCGCCGGATCCTTCAGATCGGCGCCCGCGGTGAAGGCCCCGGCGCCGGTGACGATCACCGCCTGGGTCTCGAGATCGTCGGCGAAGCTGCGCGCCGCCTGCGTCATCTCGAGGATGAGCTGCCGCGACAGCGCGTTGCGCCCGTCGCCGCGATCCATCGTCACCACGGCGACCGCGCCCTCGCGTGCGATGGAAACGAACTCACCCAGTCTGACGATGGTCATGCACGCCCCGATCGATGCGTTAAACCAGCTTTTCCAACTCCAGCGCCGAGCGGACGCCCTCCGGCAGACAATAGCGGCAGCAACCTTCGTTGATGTCCCATGCGACATCAAATAGCCATGTGCCTTCTTTATAGCCTTCAGTATGCGTCAGCCGACGCCCCAAAGCTCCCATTAGGCCGGCGAACTGTGCGGGCGTATAATGCGTCTTGTCTTGAAGCTCCGTGGCCAAAACGCTGTGGGGGTGTGCTTCGTAGAGCGTCCGGAAGACGATCAGCTGTTCGGCCGACAATGGGCGGCGGCTCAGGACAAGCCGCGCTTCCTCCACGTTTACATAGCGTTTTTCGCCGGTTACCGCGACAGCGACCGCAGCCCCGCCGCTTCCGGCGTCGCGGCCAGGGCTGGGAGCGGGTTGGATGCTGGGAAGGATCCGGGCAATTTCATCCGGAGTGCCTTCGTATATTGTGACTTTCATGAGATACTCCGTTCGCCTAACACATGCTAATTAGCATAACTATGGCACACGAAGCAAATGCTAATTTGCGGTCACACAGGGCTTTGCATGTTGTGCACGATGCCAAGCAGGGTGCGGCGCGGCAGGAAGGGCGCCAGCGTCGCGAGCAGACGGTTGCGCGCGCCGGTGATCACCACCCGGCGGTTCTTCTGCCAGCCGCGATAACCCATCTTCGCCACCGGCGCGGACGCCATCGGCGTTCCGAGATTGGAGAGCTTCGTCTTGCCGGTGCCCGCGCGCTCGCGGAACTGGCTGGCGGTCGGACCGGGGCACAGGCACGAGACATGGACGCCGGTGCCCTCGGCCTCTTTCCACAGCGCCTCGGAGAACGACAGCACGAAGGCCTTGGAGGCGTAGTAGATCGCCATCAAAGGGCCGGGCTGGAAGGCGGCGGTCGAGGCGACGTTGAGGACGCCGCCGCGCTTGTTGGCCAGCATGCGCGGCCAATAGATGTGCGTGAGCTCGGCAAGGGCACGGTCGTTCAGGTCGATCATGCCGAGCTGGGCCTTGCGGTCCGAACCGTCGAACGCGCCGGCGATGCCGTAGCCGGCATTGTTCACCAGGACGTCGACCACCAGGCCGCGTGCCGCGATCTCCGCCGCCAGTTTCGCGCCGCTTTCCGGCACGCCGAGATCGAGGGCGATGGCAGTCGCCTTGACGCCGTGCGCCGCAGCCAGCGTCGCGGCGACCGCTTCGAGCTGCTGTTGCGAGCGCGCCGTCAGGATCAGGTCATAGCCGTCCTTCGCGAAACACGCGGCCAGATCGACGCCGATCCCCATGCTGGCGCCGGTGACGAGCGCGGTCTGTCCTTCACCCTTGCGTTTGCGGGCCATCGAAAATCCCCCCTCGGCTGGCGGCGACACTGCGCGCCGCGCCACTGTAAAGCAAAAAGGGCGAGCCGGCGGCCCGCCCTTTTCGCGAATCCGGCAAAACGACTATTCCGCCGCGACCAGCGTCGAGCTCGGCAGGATCATCTTCCCGCCATTGAGCTGGATCAGATATTTGATCCCCTCCTCGGCGATGTCGTCGCCGACCATGCGGTCGCCTTCGGCATAGAGCTCGGCCATGTCGATATAGGCGGCATAGACCGGCTTGGTGCGCTCGGTGATGATGCCGGCCTTGAGCAGGGTCTTGATCAGGACGCGGAAGATGTTGGTCGCGTCGGCCATGTCCTCGCGGATCGCCGCGTCGGTGATGGCTTCCATGAAGGCTTCCTGGCACCACTCGGGGTCGAGGCCGACCTCGCGGTAGATCCACGCCTTCTGGTTCGGCGAACCCAGATTGAAGAGCAGCACCTGGAACACCTGCGCCGCCCAGTCCTCGATCTGCTCATGCTCCGACTTGGAAAGGTAGGGGATCGTGCGGTCGGCCCAGATCTTGCCGAACTTGTGATGGAACGCCTCGTCGGTCATCACCATCTGCATCAGATGGCGCATGAGCGGATCGCGGGCCTCCTTGAAGAAGGTGGCGAAGGCGCCCATGGCGAGGCCCTCGACCAGCATCTGCATGCCGACGATCTTCTTCCAGACGAGCGGGGAGGAGACCATGTCGTTGAGCAGATTGCCCAGCGCCGGACCGACCTGGCACGGCGCGCCCCAGCGGGCCTGGATGTATTTCGAGAACGCCGTGACGTGGCGGGCTTCCTCGCGCGTCTGGTTGGCGGCGTATTCCTGGGCGCCCGGGTCGCGCAGGATGTGGCACAGCGAGGCCGAGAGCGACAGCGCGCCCTGCTCGCCATGCAGGATCGAGGACAGCGACCACAGCGTATCGAGGTTGGCGAGCTTGATCTTCTGGCCCTCGTCGAGCTTGTCGCCGATCGCGGTCTTGAGGTCGCCGTTCAGCTGCGGATTGACGAGATATTCCTTCGTCATGTCGAAGGGCGCGGTGAAGTCGATGTATTTCTTGTCCAGCGGATCCCAGAAATGGTCATGGGTCGCGGAGATGATCTTGTCGAACGCCGCCGAGCGCTCGCCATAGCGTGCGGGATTCAGCATCGCGGGGAAATCGGTCGGATCGACCGCGTTGTAGGCCGGATCCTTGGTGATGTTTTCCATCTCGTGCTCCCTTTAGACGCCGCTCAGCGGCTTTGCCGTAAGGATACCCGCCCCGTGTGCCAGAGCAAGCAAAAATGACGGTGCCGTCAAGAAAGTGATAGTGTTTGAAACATTCAGGATTGACAGTATCTTAAGGCTGAGCGACGGCCTTTGGCGCGGCTTATGCACCGGATGCTACTTGCGGACGCGGCGCGCACCGAGCGGGCACGGGCCGCGTGCTAGGATTTTCTCTTCGCCGCATGGGTTGGGCATGAATTTTCAGGGCAGACCGATCGCCGTCTGGGCGCTTCCGGGCCTCGTGCTCGCGGCACTTCTGTTTGTGCTCGCCACCGATGCCGGCACGGTGGCGACCCGGCTGCGCGGCGTGCTGTTCGATTCCTACCAGCGGTCCCTGCCGCGCCCCTATCAGGACACCCTTGCCCATGCCGGTTTCGCGGTCCGCACCCTCGATGCCGACGCGGCGAGCCTGAAGCGCTTCGGCAAATGGCCCTGGCCGCATGCCGTGCTCGCGAAGCTGGAACGGGACTTGAAGGCGCAGGGCGCGGCGATGGCCGTGTTCGCCTTCCCGCTCGACACACCCGACCCCGCCTCGCCCAAGAGCCTCGTCGCACTGGTTCCGGCGGGGGCGCAGAACGATCCGCTGCGCGCCGCGCTGGCGCAGCTGGCCTCGCCGGATGACGGTCTGGCCGCCGCGATGTCGGCGCTCGCGACGGTGAGCGGCTTCGCTCTGGGATCCGGGCCCGCCGCCCGGGCGCCCGCGCTCAACGCCACGCTGCGCTTCACCGGAGCCAAGAATCCCTTCGGCCATGCACCTGGCTTCGCGACGGCAGAGGGCGCCATTCCCGCGGTGGAGCGCAGCAGCCTGGGCGTCGGCGCGCTCAACCTGCCGCTCGATGCGGATGGCGTGCTGCGGCACATCCCGCTCGCCTTCCGGCTCAATGGCGTTCCCGTGCCGTCGCTGACGGCGGAGATGCTGCGCGTGCTGCAGGGCAAGAAGCATCTGTCGTTGCGCAGCGACGATGGCGACAGCGGCCTGCTCGGCGCGCAGCCCGGCATCGCTTCGATCGAAACCGCAAGCGGCGAGGTCCCGACCTCGCCCGACGGCTCGGTGTGGATCGGTTATTCCGGACCCGATGCCGCGCGCGCGATCTCGGCCGCCACGCTCGATGCGGGGACGCTTCCGCCCGGCCGCCTGGCCCATGCCGTCGTCATCCTGGGGCCGCCGGGCGAGACCCTGGCCACGCCGGGCGGCCCGCGCAGCGTCGCGGCCGTCTATGCCGAGGGTTTGGAGAACATCCTGAGCGGCACGCCGCTGCGCCGCCCCGCCTCGGCGATCGAGGCCGAGCTCATCTGCCTGGCGATCTTCGGCATCGGCGCCATCATCCTGTTCGCGCGCTTCGGCGTTGCGTGGTCCGGCCTTTTCACCGCGCTGGTGATCGGCGGCGCATTGTTCGTGTCCTGGCGCCTCTATTCCGCCGACCATGTGCTGTTCGATGCCCTGGGACCGGGCGTGGCCCTGGCGCTCACCTTCGCGACCGGCGCCGCGGTGCGCGCCGCGGGCGTCGCAAGCGCCCGCGCCAAGGTGCGCAGCGCGTTCGCCGAGTCGCTGCCCGCCAGGGTGATCGAGCAGATCGCGCGGCGCCCCGAGCTCCTCAACTTCGAAGGCGTCAGCCGCACCGTCACCTATCTGCATTGCGGGGTACGCGAGTTCGCCGGCTTGGCCGACACCTTCAAGGACGACCCCGCCGCCTTCACCCGCCTGATGCAGCGCGTGCTGGTGCCGCTGATGGATGTCGCGCAGGCCCGCGGCGGCACGATCGGCCGGCTCACCGCCGACGGCTTCAGCGCCTTCTGGAACGCGCCGCTCGACGATCCCGAGCATGCGATCCATGCCTGCGAGGCGGCGAACGCGATGATGGAGGCGATCGCGCGGACCAACGAGCTGGTGACCCAGGAGCGCCGCAACGACGGTGTCGCCTTCGCGCCGGTGGAGATCGGCATCGGCCTCTCGACCAGCCAAGCCATCGCGGGCGTGTTCGGCGGCCATGGCCGGATGGCCTATTCGGTGACCGGCGATTGCGCCGTGGAAGCCGAGCGCATCCAGAAGCTCTCGGCGCAATACGGCCCCGCCGTGATCGTCGCCGAAGACACCCGCAAGGCGGCCGAACGCGGCTTCGCCTTCCTCGAGGTCGATTACATCGCGGCGGGCGCGCATGACACGCCGATGAAGCTCTATGCGATGCTGGGCAGCCCGGTGATGCGGGCGAGCCCGAAATTCCGCGCCCTGCTCGCCTTCCACGACCACATCTTCCAGTCGCTGCGCACCCAGCAATGGGTCAAGGCGCGCGAACTGATCGAGCAGTGCCGCAAATTGTCGGGTGCGAGCCAGAAGCTCTACGACCTGCATCTGAAGCGCATCGCCTATTTCCAGGAGAACCCGCCCGGCGAGAGCTGGGACGGTGCGTTCCGCCCGATCTTGGAATGACGTGTTACCTCCCCGGAGGGGGGCTCAGACGTCCGCCAGCCCGTAATGCGCCGCGGCAGCGCCCGTGAGCTTGGCCCAGAGCTGGTCACCCCAGGAGAAGTGCCACCATTCGTCGGGATGACCGGCGAAATCCTCTTCCGCCATCACCCAGTGCAGCAGGCGTCGATTGGCACGCGCCTCTTCGTCGGAGAAGGACAGCGTGCCACCATCCACGGCCTCGAACCGGTCGCGATGCGCCAGCGGCGCCGCGTCGTCGAACAGCGAACCCATCCAGAGCGCCTCGCCGCCCGTCCAGCGGATCGTGAGGTCGACCGCGGCGCCCGTCGCATGCGGCGCGGGCGAATCCGCATCGCTGCTGGGCGCCGCCCAATAGCGCTCGACCTCGCGGGTCAATGCGTCGCCGCTGAGCGACGGATCGCGGCGTTGCAGCTCCGCCGGCAACCAAACATCATGGAAATAGGCTTGCACGGCCTTGGGCCGCCAGGCATCGAACAGGAAGAGCTCCAGCCCCACCTCGCCCAGCCGTGCGTTGATCCGCGCCAGCTTCGCCGCAACGCTTTGGCGCAGCAGCAGATCGGGGATCGCGCCGTCCGCGCGCCGCCAATAGGGCGGATTGCGCGTCCCATAGTAGTAGTTCTCGCCCGCCAGCCCGAGCTCCTGCGCCGCCACCAGAGGCTCTGCGAAATATGCGTTCGAGCGGGCGATGGGGTGCCGGCGGTATCCTGTGTAGAGCGCGCGCGCCGCCGCGACGCCGGGGATGGGGCGCGACCGCAAGGCGTCGAGGAAACCGAAGGGCGACATTCGAAAAATCCGGAAGAGCCGCTAGACTATAGCCATGACCTCCGACCCTGCCGACTATTTTCCCGCCGACTATCGCGCCGCGCGTCATGCCTTCATCGCCGCCTGCGAGCAGGCCGGCATCGACGTCATCGCCCGGGTGCATCCTCTTGTGCAGGGCCGCGACGGCAAGCCGCTGTTCCTCGACACCGCGGTGATCGGTCCGCGCGCGGCGAAGAGGGCGCTGCTGCTGATCTCCGCGACCCATGGCGCCGAAGGTTATTTCGGTTCCGGCGTGCAGACCGGATTGCTGCGCGAAGGTCTCGCCCGGCGCGCGCCCGCGGGCGCCAAGATCGTGCTGCTGCATGCGCTCAACCCGTACGGGTTTTCCTGGGACCGACGGGTCAACGAGGATAACGCCGACATCAACCGCAACAGCGTCGACTTCGCCCATCCGCCGGCCAACGCGCCCTATGACGCGCTGCGGGCCGAGATCTCGCCGCGCGACGTCTCCGAGGCGGGCCTGAAGACGGCGAATGCCAAGCTGATCGAATTCCTCAAGGCGCATGGCCCCTTCGCGCTGCAGGAGGCGATCTCCAAGGGCCAGTACAAATATCCCGACGGCATCTACTACGGCGGCGCGCGGGAGAGCTGGTCGCTGAAGATGCTGCGCGACGTCTTCACCGAAAGCCTGCACGGGGTGAAGACGCTGACGGTGATCGACTTCCACACCGGGCTGGGCGCGTTCGGCGCCGGCGAGATGATCAGCGAGGACCTGCCCGGCAGTCCCGCCTATGCGCGCGCCAGGGCGATGTGGGGCGGCCGCGTCGCCTCGAGCGAGGCCGGCGAGTCGGTCTCGGCCCCGCTGTCGGGCACCATCGACAAAGCGGTGGCGGGCTGGCTGCCGGAGGCCGAGTTGACCTTCGCGGCGCTCGAGGTCGGCACCCGCGACACCCGCACCGTGTTCAACGCGCTGCGCAAGGACAATTGGCTGCACTGCTTCGCCGAGGGCGGCCACCGCCATCCCAGCGCCGAGGCGATCCGCCGCGAACTGCGCGACGCCTTCTATCCCGATACGCCGGAATGGAAGCGGCTGGTGTGGGGCCATGCGACCGAGGTGGTGACCGCCGCGCTGGCGGCGCTGTAGCCTGGCCGGCGCGCATTGCGGGGCCGCGACGGACGCGGCAGGGAAATTTGCGGCCGGGCCGCCGCTTACGCTATAGAGACCGCCACGCACCCGTAGCTCAGCTGGATAGAGTGTCGCCCTCCGAAGGCGAAGGTCATAGGTTCGAATCCTATCGGGTGCGCCAAATACCGATTGTTGTTATGTGTAGCGACTCCGCCAAGCGAGTTGAACACAAGGTCCATTTGCTTCGGGTCGGAAGCGGTCGTTTGAGCGCCGCCGGCTGAATGTCCGCTGCGCGAGGAAAAGGCGGCTCAGTTTCCGCCCGCCCTGGAAACACGATATTTTCTGACCAACTGGCAGCGTCCGGGAAATATCGGTTCAACAGCATGCCCGGGGGGAAACATGTCGAGGGTGATGCTGGCAGCGCTGGTTTGTGGACTGCTCTGTGGTCTGGGGGGCGTGCACGACAGTCACGATCGGCGATGTCCCGTCCACGGCCGTGCTGAGTTCTCCCGACGACTCCTACTATGTGCTGGGCCTGAGCCCGGCCCAGACGCGCGCGATGATCGTCGAAGGTTCCGTGTCGAACGGCGAGTTCGAGCAGCGACACGTGCCGCTCACGCCGTTCGTCATGAACGTGCCGCGGGACGGCTTCCTCGTCGGACATTCCGGCTCCGGACGGACGCTGGAGCTTCAACAGGTGTTTGATGAGAGCGGCAGAATCCCAGTCGCTTTTGCACCGTGCAAAACGGGTGCAAAGGCGCTTGTCTTCGACGCGCCGCCCGGCACCGTCGTCTACATCACGAGCGTAACCTTCATGCGCGCCGAGGAGGGGCTTGTGCCTTCTTACTCAAACAACCTGGAAGGGGCGCGCGCATTCTTGAAGACGCATTATCCCGGACTGGCCGACAAACTCGCACAGGGCCACTACCATCTGCTGACGGCAGACCACGCATGCGGGCTCGTCCCGTAGGAGCCATATCCGGCGGGGCGTCGGACATCGTCTAGGCGGTCACGCTGACCGCCGACCCCGGAGAGCCGGCATCCTGGCGAAACGCGTCGAGCAGGTTCAGAACCGGCGAGGTTCCGCCGCTTCCCGAGAATCCGGCCGCCTGGAAGGCCGCCACCGCGCTCGCGAATTGCGAGGCGTTCACGGAGCCGGCTTGCGTCGGATCGAGGGCGCTGAAGTCGCTGTCGGCCTGGGCCGTCGTTCCGCCGAGCCCCGTCACGAAGTTTTCGAACTCGGATTGGTCGACCGCGCCGCTGCCATCGCCGTCCATGGCCTGCAGCAGGTCATTGCCGACCTGGTCGGCCGAAGGCGGCCGATGGTGATGGTGGTGATGCGGCGCCGCACCGCCCGTGCCCTGCGCCTGCTGCAGATCGTTCGCCAGTTGGGTCTGCGTGAGATTGCCCGAGCCGCTCGGATCGAGGCCGGCGAACAGGGCGTCGCCCTGCGCGGCAGTACCGCCCTGTTTCTCGATGTAGGTCTCCATCTCGCTCTGCGAGACCGTGCCGTCACCGTCGCCGTCCATCGCCGCGAAGAGCTGGCCGAGCGGATCGGATGCCGAGCTGGCCGCGGTGATCGCGGTCGAGGCGGACATCGTCGCAAGGCCGGTGCTGCTGCCCGCCGCGGCGGTCTGCGTGCCGGCCTGTTGCTGCAGCTGTGTCAGCAGCGCGAGGATCTCGTCGCTGAGCGATCCCTTGGCGCTTCCGGTCAGCGCCGTGTCGGCCGCGCCTTGCGGCGGCGGCGCGGCGCAATCGGCGAAAGCGGCCGGCGGCGTGCCGGTTGCGCCGGCGCTTGCCTTCGTGCCGGTGAGTTGCGCCAGAAGCGCGGCAAGGCCTTGGCTGAGCCCGCCTGCCGCACCGACACTGCTTATGGACATGAGGCTGCTCCGCTGGGCCGCAATCGGCGCCGTTGCACCGATGGTTTCCCGGGTCCTGCAGAAGACATGCCCCGGCAATGCGGCACCGGCCGCGCGAATAACAGCCTTAGCGATTTCTTATCCGGCAGAGTCTTGCGACAAGTCGGGCAATTGTGGACCGGCATGCGGAAGCTTTTGCCGGGGCATTCCTGTCATGCCGGCCGTGATTGCCGGCCCGGCCCCGCGCCGATAAGTTCGCCGCGCAGCTTCCAGCCACGGCCCGACATGCGCGTCCTGCATTTCCTGTTCGCCACGGTCTTCGCGCTTGTCGCCGGTGGTGCCGCCGTCGCAGCCGATGCGCCAGCCCCCGTCCAAGGTCCCAAAGTCCTGATCCAGACGTCGATGGGCGACATCACATTACAGCTCGATCCGGAACATGCGCCGCTGACCGTCGCCAACTTCCTGCGCTACGCGAAGGAAGGCCATTTCGACGGCACGGTGGTCTATCGCGTGGTGCCGGGCTTCGTGATCCAGGCCGGCAGCTGGACCGCCGATCTGCAGACGCGTCCGACGCATGCGCCGATCCCGCTCGAGGCCGGCCTCGGCAATCTGCGCGGCACGGTGGCGATGGCGCGAGCCGAACCCGACAGCGCCACGGCGGAGTTCTTCATCAATCTCGCGGACAACACCGCGCTCGACCGGCAAGCCGGCGACACCGCCAACGCCACCGGCTATGCCGTGTTCGGCCAGGTGGTGGGCGGCATGGAGGTGGTGGACAAGATCGCCACCGTGCCGCTGGGCGATCATGGTCCCATGCCCGGCGCCGCGCCGGTCGATCCGATCACCATCACCAAGGTCACGGTGCTGCCGGACGCCGCCCCGTGACACCGGCCGGGCGCAATCGCGACCTGGGGCCGGTGACGGAACGGTGCGGCGATATCTCCCATCCTCTCTGGCCGCCGGCATCGCACATCTGGTAGGACCGCAGGACGCGCCGGTGCTGCGTCGTGCCAAGGCGGTCGCCGCCGATGGTCCCGGAGAGAACGCATGAGCGAACCGCAGAGTGGAAGCCGCCTGGTCGCGCGCGCCCGCGCCCACCAGGCCGAGGCGCGCTATCGCACCGAACTGCGCGTCGGGCATCACGACCTCATCGCCGATGAATCCGTGTCGGCCGGCGGCGGCGATGGCGGCCCGTCGCCTTTCGGCTTCGTGCTGGCGGGGCTCGGCGCCTGCACCGCGATCACGCTGCGCATGTATGCCGAGCGCAAGGGCTGGCCGTTGACGGGGCTTGTCGTCGATCTCGAATATTATCGCGACGACGCGGCGTTCCGCGTCGAGCGCGTCCTGCACATCGAAGGCCCGCTCGACGAGACGCAGCGCGCCCGCCTCGCCGACATCGCCGAGCGCACGCCGGTGACGCTGGCGCTCAAGGCGGGCACCACGATCAACACGAGACGGGGCTGATGGGCGAGGTCGGACTGGGCGAACCTTACGCGGCGCTGACCTTGAAGGACGGGCGCAAGCTCGCCTATCTCGACGTCGGCCGGGCGGGCGGCCCGGTCGTGTTCCACTTCCACGGCCACGGCTCGTCGCGTCTCGAGGCCCTGATGCTGGAAGACGCCGCCAACCAGCTCGGCCTTCGGGTGATCGCGCTCGACCGGCCCGGCATCGGCTATTCGGATCCCAAGAGCGGCGACCGGCTGCTCGACTGGCCGGCCGACGTCGCCGAGGCCGCCGACCAGCTCGGCATCGAACGCTTCGCGGTGCAGGGCATGTCGGCCGGCGGTCCCTATGCGCTGGCCTGCGCCCATGTGCTGAAGGACCGCGTCACCGCCTGTTCGCTGGTCAGCGCCGTGCCGCCGCCGGAAGTCGCGCGCCGCACCGGCCCGCGGGTGCGCCGCCTCGCCTGGTGGGTCGCCTATCGCTTTCCCGGCTATCTGCGCCGCCGCCTGCAGCAATTCCGTCCCGACGGCGAGCCGCAGGAGGACATGGTGCGCAACCGGATGCTGCGGGTGGCCCATTGGCTGGGCGGCGAGGACGAGCGGCTGATGCAGGTCGCCGCGCTGCGCAACGTGCTGGCCCGCACCATGATGGAGACGGCGCGCCAGTCGGGCGCCGGCAACCGGGCCGAGATCGAGCGCCTGGTGCGGCCCTGGGGCTTCGACATCGCGGGAATTTCCGTGCCGCGCATCTTCGTCTGGCATGGCGATGAGGACCGCATCATGCCGGTCGGTCCGGCGCGGCTGATGGCGCGGCGCATGCGCAATGCGACGGCGACCTTCTACACCGGCGAGGGGCATTTCTCCGTCCTGGTGAACCGCGCCTACGACCTGCTGGCTGCGCTGCGGCCATGAGAGACGCCCGCGCGACGTGTTCGGCGCTGGCTCTGGTCGCCGCCCTGTCGGCGGCGGTGCCGGCATATGCCGACGAGGCGCCGGAGACCTGGTCGCTTCACGCACAGGCGACGCTGGTCTGGCAATACCAGCCGGCCTTCCACTCCGCCTTCCAGGGCGCCAACAGCCTGGATCCGGTCAGCGTCGGCAAGGAGACGGTCGACGTCACCCTGTTCGCCGGCGCCCGCCTTTGGCAGGGCGGCGAGATCTACGTCGATCCCGAGATCGACCAGGGGTTTGGGCTTTCCAATACGCTGGGCGTCGCGGGATTCCCCAGCGGTGAGGCCTACAAGGTCGGCAAGTCGGTGCCCTATTTCCGCCTGCAGCGGCTCTTTTTCCGCCAGACCTTCGACCTCGGCGGCGAGGCGGTTTCGGTCGCGCCGGGCGCCAACCAGCTCGGCGGCACGCACAGCGCGGACACGCTGGTCCTGACCGCAGGCAAATTCTCCGTCCCCGATCTGTTCGACGGCAACAGCCTGGCGCACGATCCCAAGGCGGATTTCCTGAACTGGTCGGTGATCGACACCGGCGCCTTCGACTATGCGGCCGACGCCTGGGGCTACAGCTACGGCGCCGCCGCCGAGTGGACGCAAGGCTGGTGGACCTGGCGCACCGGCATCTTCGACCTCTCGCGGGTCCCCAACACGACGCAGCTGGTGCGCGGCTTCGGCCAGTACGAGATCGTGAGCGAGTTCGAGGCGCGGCAGTCCTGGCTCGGCCGGCCGGGCGTCCTCAAGCTGCTGGGTTTCCTCAATCGCGGACGGATGGGCTCTTACGCGGACGCCGTCGCCTTGGGCGCCGCGACGCATACGGCGCCGGACACCGCGCTGGTGCGCCGCCCCGCCGACCGCGCGGGCTTCGCGCTGAACGCCGAACAGGAGATCGCCGACCATTGGTCGGCCTTCCTGCGCTTCGGCCTCGACGACGGCAGCAAGGAAGCCTTCGAGTTCACCGAGATCAACCGCAGCCTGGTGCTCGGCCTGTCGCTCAAGGGCGATGCCTGGGGCCGTCCGGCGGACACCGTCGCCATCGCCGGCGTGGACAATGCGATCTCGCGCGCGGCGCAGCGCTACTTCGCGGCCGGCGGACTCGGCATCCTGATCGGCGACGGCGCCCTGCCCCATCCGGGCGACGAGAACATCATCGAGACCTATTATAGCGCCGCCGCGACGGACTGGCTGAGCGTCGCGGTCGACTACCAGTGGATCCGCAACCCTGCCTACAACAGCGATCGCGGCCCGGTCTCGGTGTTCGGCCTGCGCCTGCACGCCGGCTACTGATCACGGCGGCGTGCGAACCGCTACAAAGGACGGCATGAGCGAGTCGCCGGACAGTCCCATGGTGCATGAGGCGGTCGGCCCCGACCTGCCGCTCGGCGAAGCGGTCGCGGCACTCGCGCTGGGCGTCATCGCGCTGCTGTTCGCCGGAATCCTGCCGGCGCTGCTGGGCGCGCTGGGCGAAGAGCACCGGCTCTCCGCCGCGGGCATGGGACTGAGCGCGACCTTCGAAGGCCTTACCATGGGCCTCACCACGGCCGCCGCCGGCATCCTCCTGCCGCCGCGCCATCTCAAAGGGATCGGGGCGACGGCGGCGCTGGTTCTCGCGGGCGCCGACTTCGCGAGCCTGCAGGCGCATGACGGCGGCATCCTGCTGGTCCGCACCCTGGCCGGCGTGCCCGAGGGCATCCTGCTGTGGCTCACCACCGCGATGATCGCACGCACCGTGACGCCGGAACGCTGGGCCGGAATCTTTTTCGCCGCCCTGACCGCCGGCCAGCTCGTCGCCGCGCTGCTCTGTGCCGAATGGGTGCTGCCGGCCTATGGCGCCGATGGCGGCTTTGCGATGCTGGCGCTGGCCGGTGTCGCCGGCATCGCGATCGCAGTCTTCCTGCCGGCATCCTATGCGCCGCTGCCGCAATCGGAGTCCGAAAGCGGCGCGCCGCCGCGGCGCGGCTGGTTCGCATTGTTCGCCACCCTCATCTTCATCGGCGCCAGCAGCACGGTCGGCGTCTATCTCGTGCCGCTGGCGCTGGAGGCGGGCCTGTCGGCCGACGTCGCGCGCACCGCGATCTGGGTGTCGCTGGCGGCGCAGATCGCGGGTGGCGCGGCCTCGACCGTCCTGGCCGGCCATATCCGCTGGCTGACGGTGTTCGCCGTCTCGACCGTGGTCACGATCGCCACCTGGCTCGTCTTCCTGGGCCATCCGGCGGGCTGGATCTTCATCGCCGCCAACGCGCTCGGCGGCTTCGTCAGCATCCTGATCGCCGCTTTCATCGTGCCGATGACCATCGAGGTCGATCCTTCGCGGCGCACCGCCGTGCTGGGCGGCAGCACGCAGGTGCTGGCCGGCGCACTCGGCCCTTTCGCCGCCTCGCGCGTCGTCGCCGACGACAATGTGCATGGTGCGATCGTGCTCGGCAGCGTGTCTTTGCTGATCGGCATGGCGTTGATCGCCGCGCTTCACTTCACAAGCGCGCGGAACAATCACACTCTCTGATCGTTGATCCGATTCGCGCTGTGCGCATCACAAAGGAGAGGGCTATGGCAACGAAAAAGAAGAAGGTCGCGAAGAAAACCGCGACCAAGGCGAAGACGAAGGCCAAGAAGGTCGCTAAAAAGACGAAGACCACCGTCCAGACGGTAACGCGCAAGGTCAAGTCGGCGGTGCGCAAGGCCAGGAAGGCGGTCGCAGGCGCGGTCAGCGAAGTGACCGGCCTGGTCACCAAGGGCAAATAGATTTCGAAGCAAGGAGACGGATATATGGTGGCGAAGACCAAAAAGAAGGCTCCGAAGAAAGCAGCCAAGAAGGCGAAGAAGGCTGCGAAGCGGAGCGTGAAGGCGGCGACGCGCAAGACGCCGGCGAAGACGGCCAAGAAAGCCAAGAAGGCCGCCAAGCGGTCCGCACCACGCAAAGCGGCGGCGAAGAAGACCGTGGCGAAGACGGCGAAGCGCCCGGCCAAGACGGCGGCCAAGCGCAAAGCCGGCCGCGGCGAATTCGGCGAGGGCAATTACAAGGCCTCGAAGCGCTTCCGCGAGAGCCAGGAGACGTTCGTCAAATCGCACCGCGGCCAGATCGCCGCCCTCGGCAAGGCGGCCGAGGATGCGCTGGATGGGCCCGAGGGCAAGGATTTGGCGGCGGCCGAAGCCGAGGCCGCGAGCCACGCCGCCGGCGGCGACGAAGAGTAGGTCAGACCGGGTCGCTCGCCGCCGCCCAGAGCGCGGCGAGCGTTTCCAGCCCGCGCGCATCCTCCGCGTCGAACCGGTCCGTCAGCGGGCTGTCGAGATCGAGAACGCCGCGCAGTTCGCCTTGCACGAGCAGCGGCACGACGACTTCGGAGCGCGATGCGGCATCGCAGGCGATGTGGCCGGGAAACGCGTCGACGTCGCGCACCAGGACGGTTTCGCGCCGCTGCGCCGCCGTCCCGCAGACACCGCGACCGATCTCGATCCGCACGCAGGCGGGCTTGCCCTGGAAGGGACCCAGCACGAGTCCCGGATCTTTCAGGAAATAGAATCCGGCCCAGTTCAGATCCGGCAATCCCATCCAGAGCAAGGCCGACAGGTTGGCGGCATTGGCGATGGCGTCGCGCTCGCCGCGGAACAGCCCTTCCGCCATGAGCGCCAGCTCACGGTAGATCTCGGGCTTGCTGCCGGACGGGCGCGCGCCTTCGAACATCAGGATTTCGGCTCGAACTTCAGCGCCGTGCCGTTCATGCAGTAGCGCAGACCGGTCGGGTTCGGCCCGTCGGGGAAGACGTGTCCCAGATGGCCGCCGCAATTGGCGCAGGTGACCTCGTCGCGCACCATGCCGAGGCTGGCGTCGGTCTTGGTCGCCACCGCGCCGTCCTTGGCCTTGTAGAAGCTCGGCCAGCCCGAGCCGCTCTCATATTTGGTCGACGAATCGTAGAGCGCCGCACCGCAGCCCGCGCAGAGGAAGTCCCCCGCACGCTTCTCGTGGTTCAACGGGCTGGAGCCCGGCGGCTCGGTGCCGCATTGGCGCAGGACATAGTACTGCGCGTCGTCGAGTTCGGTCTTCCAGTCCTGGTCGGTTTTCTTGACGGTCATGTTGTTCTCCTTCGTCCCGCAATTCGCTCGGGCGGGGCGCGCGGTTACGTTCGTTTGGCGTTCAAGGCGTCGCGGATCTCGCGCAGCAGGCGGATATCCTCCGGCGCCTCGGCGGGCGCCTCGGGCGGCGGCGTCTTCAGCCGGTTGATCTGGCGCAGCAGCAGGAACAGCACGAAGGCGACGATCAGGAAGTTCAGGACCGTATTGATGAAGAGGCCGTAGTTCAGCGTCACCGCCCCGGCATCGGCCGCGGCCTTCAGCGTGCCGAGGTCGCGATTGCCCTTGAGCACGAGGAAGAAGTTCGAGAAATCGATGCCGCCCAGCAGCAGGCCGATCGGCGGCAGCAGCACGTCCTTGACCAGCGAATTGACGATCCCGGTGAACGAAGCGCCGATGATCACGCCGACCGCCAGATCGATCACATTGCCGCGCACCACGAAGGTGCGGAATTCCTTGAACATGCCTGAAGCCCTTGAACGCAGGGCGAAATATTAGGCCCTAAGGCTCGCCGTCAACAAGCTTGCGGGCCTTCAGCAGCAGGACACCCGTCCAGGCGAGGCCAGCCCCGCCGCAGACGCCCAGCGTGTTCGCCAGCTCGTCGAAGATGTCGGCGTCGCGCCCCGTCATCCCCTGCACGATCTCGAGCGTGCCGCCGAGCGCGATGAGCCCCAGGGCCCACCACAGCGCCCGCCGCTCCGCCCGCGCCGCGATGGTCGTCATCAATGCGAGGCCGAAATAGGCGGTGAAATGGAGCGCCTTGTCCCAGACATGGACTTCCACGTCGGCCAGGACCGGCGCGTGGGCGAGCTCGCCATATATGACAAGCAGCAGCGCCGGCCAGATCAGCCAGGCGTCGAGCCGGCGAAACAGATGCAACACTTCGCGGAGGGACATGGGCGGCCTGAATAGGGCCCACTGATCTAGCCCAATTTGCGGCGCCTGGGTGGTTCGCGACGCCACGGCAAGGCCGCATGACGGTTGAGGTCGGCGCGGGACCGGCCACCATACCGCCGCCGGAGCATGAGAACGTGCCGGTGCAGAATTTATTCCGCAAAAACAATAGCTTGTATGATGCAGACTCTCTCGGCCTTGCCCCCCAGCGGCCTTGCGGGCTCAAAAGAACGTTTCATCGAGGATGAAATGAGCGGCAGCGCTGCGGCGGGAGGACGCTTCCCGCCTTGCAATGGAAAGCCGGCCCCTTTAAGACGCGCGCTCTTTCGTGAGCGGCCAGGCAGGGCATGCCTTGGCGGCTCGTAAAGCGAACCGGCTCATCCGAGCCAAGGAGACCCGCAAAATGCCCAAGATGAAGACCAAATCGGGCGCCAAAAAGCGCTTCAAGTTCACCGCGACCGGCAAGATCAAGACCCACCAGGTCGGCAAGCGCCACCGGCTGATCAACAACTCGCCGGCCCGCACCCGCGACCTGCGCGGCACGGACCTTCTGTCGAAGTCCGAGACCCAGCGCGTCAAGCGCTGGATGCCCTACGGCGGAGGAATCTGAGCCATGTCACGCGCCCCCCGTTCCGTACCCAGCCACGCCCGCCGCAAGAAGGTCTTCAAGGCCGCCAAGGGCTTCTATGGCCGCCGCAAGAACACGATCACCTCGGCCAATGCCGCGGTCGACCGCTCGCTGCAGCACAATTACATCGGCCGCAAGGAGAAGAAGCGCAATTTCCGCGCCCTCTGGATCCAGCGCATCAACGCCGGCTGCCGCCTCTACGGCATCACCTACAGCCGATTTATCAGCGGGCTCGCCACGGCGGGCATCGAGATCGACCGCAAGGTCCTCTCCGATCTCGCCACGCACGAGCCCGATGCCTTCAAGGCTCTGGTGGATCAGGCAGCGGCCAACGCGCCGTCGCTGGGTTAAGTCGAAATCCCATCGGAGCTTTCCAGGGCCTTGGCAACCGCCGAGGTCCATGGTCCAAGCCATTCCGTTTCAGGGATTTCAGATGAGCGACATTCAGGCACTCGAACGCGACATCCTGGGCGCGGTGGCGGCGGCTTCCGACGAAGCCGCGCTGGAGGCGCTGCGCGTCTCCGCGCTGGGCAAGAAGGGCTCGATCAGCGAGCTTCTGAAGACGCTCGGCGCGATGACGCCGGAAGAGCGCAAGGCACAAGGCCCGCTGATCAACGGCCTGCGCGACAAGGTCGGCGAGGCCATCGCGGCGCGCAAGGTCGCGCTGGCCGATGCCGCGCTCGATGCGCGCCTCGCCTCCGAGACCATCGACGTCACCCTGCCGCCCCGCCCCGAGCCGCAAGGCTCGATCCATCCGGTCTCCCAGGTGTTCGACGAGATCACCACCATCCTGGGCGACCTCGGCTTCGCGATCGGTGAAGGTCCGGATGTCGAGTATGACGACTACAATTTCACCCGCCTCAACATGCCGCCCGATCATCCGGCGCGGCAGATGCAGGACACGTTCTACCTGGCCAGGCAGGCGGACGGCAGCCAGCACATCCTGCGCACCCACACCTCGCCGGTGCAGGTGCGCACCATGCTCAAGCAGAAGCCGCCGATCCGCATCGTGGCGCCGGGCCGCACCTATCGCGTCGACAGCGACGCGACGCATTCGCCGATGTTCCACCAGTTCGAGCTGCTGGTGATCGACGAGGACACCCATCTGGGCCATCTCAAATGGACCATCGAGGAGTTCTGCAAGGCGTTCTTCGAGGTCGACAAGGTCGAACTGCGCGCCCGGCCGAGCTATTTCCCTTTCACCGAGCCGTCCGTGGAATGGGATCTGCGCTGCGACCGCTCGGTGCCCGGCAAGATCACCTTCGGCCAGGGCAATGACTGGCTGGAGCTCGGCGGCTCGGGCATGGTCAACCCACGCGTGCTGGAGATGTGCGGCATCGATCCGACGAAGTACCAGGGCTTCGCCTTCGGCGGCGGCATCGATCGGCTCGGCATGCTCAAATACGGCATCCCCGACATCCGCTCGTTCTTCGAGTCCGACCTGCGCTGGCTGCGCCATTATGGCTTCGCGGCGCTGGATCTGCCTTCGCTCGACGGAGGGCTCAGCCGATGAGGACGCACGGCCTTTCCTCCCCCGTAACCACGGGGGAGGTGGCTCGCACGCGCAGCGTGCGAGACGGAGGGGGCTGGCGCGGTGTCTCCCCCCTCCACCATCGCTTCGCGATGGTCCCCCTCCCCCGTAACCACGGGGGAGGAAAAGTCATTGGGGGGAGGTCTTCGCCATGAAATTCCCGCTCTCCTGGCTCAAGGCGCCGCTCGACACCGATGCGGAGCTCGACGTCATCGCAGCCAAGCTCACCGATATCGGGCTCGAGGTCGAAGGCATCGAGGATGCCGGCGCGCGGCTGAAGGATTTCATCGTCGGCGAAGTGATCACGGCCGAAAAGCATCCCAATGCCGACAAGCTGCGGCTGTGCATGGTCGATGCCGGTGACAAGGAGCCTCTTCAGATCGTCTGCGGCGCGCCCAACGCGCGCGCGGGCATAAAGGTCGTGCTGGCGCGCCCGGGCACCGTGATCCCGGTCACCGGCGAAGCCCTCAAGATCGGCACCATCCGCGGCGTGGAATCGCGCGGCATGATGTGCTCGGCGCGCGAGCTGCTGCTCGGCGAGGACCATGACGGGATCATCGAGCTGCCCGCCGAGGCCAAGGTCGGCGAAAAGGCGAGCGTCGCGCTCGGCCTCAGCGATCCGGTGATCGAGATCAACCTGACGCCCAATCGCGGCGACTGCACCGCCGTCTATGGCGTGGCGCGCGACCTCGCGGCCGCCGGCATCGGCCGCTTGCGCGCCGGCGATCTTTCGCCCGTGCCGGGAAAATTCCCGTCGCCGATCACGACCGCGACCGAGACGGACGCCGCGCCGATGTTCGCCGGCCGCCTGATCCGCGGCGTGAAGAACGGCCCGTCGCCAAAATGGCTGCAGGACTGGCTCAAAGCCGTCGGCCTGCGTCCGATCTCCGCCCTGGTCGACGTCACCAATTTCCTGTCGCTGGATCGCGGCCGGCCGCTGCATGTGTTCGATGCCGCCAAGCTCAAAGGCGAGCTGCGCGCCCGCCTCGCCAGGGACGGCGAACAGCTCCTGGCGCTGGACGGCAAGACCTATACGCTCGATCCCCAGATGGTCGTGATCGCCGACGATGCGGGCGCGCAAGGCATCGGCGGCGTGATGGGCGGCGAAGCGTCGTCCTGCACCGAAGCCACCACCGAGGTGTTCGTCGAATCGGCGCTGTTCGATCCGATCGCCATCGCCCGCACCGGCCGCAAGCTCGGCATCAGCTCGGACGCGCGCTACCGCTTCGAGCGCGGCGTCGATCCGGAGTTCACCTTGCCGGGCCTCGAGCTGGCGACCCGGATGATCCTCGACTTCTGCGGCGGCGAACCGTCGGAGATCGTGGTCGCGGGCGCGCCGGCCCCGTGGGAGCGCAGCATCGACTTCCATCCGGACTATGTCGCCAAGCTCGGCGGCCTCGCCGTGCCGAAGACGGACTGCGTCGCGATCCTCGAGCGCCTCGGCTTCACCGTCGAAGACGCCGGTGCGCTGTTGAAGGTTCAGCCGCCGTCCTGGCGCAGCGACATCGTCGGCCGCGCCGATCTGGTCGAGGAGGTGATCCGCATCCATGGGCTCAACAAGGTGCCGTCGGCGCCGCTGTCGCGCGGCAATGCGGTGGCCAAGCCGACGCTCACGCCGGGCCAGCGCCGCACCCGTGCCGTCCGCCGCGCCATCGCGGCGCGCGGTTTCAACGAGACGGTGAGCTTCTCCTTCATCGCGCGCGCCGATGCGGCGCTGTTCGGCGGCGGCGACGACGCGCGCCAGGTGTCGAACCCCATCGCCGCCGATCTCGACGCGCTGCGTCCCAGCGTGCTGCCCTCCTTGCTGGCGGCCGCCAAGCGCAACGCCGCGCGCGGCTTCCACGATCTGATGCTGTTCGAAGTCGGCGCGCAGTTCGGCAGCGGCATGCCGGGCGCCCAGGCGACCATCGCCGCGGGTATCCGCACCGGCGAAGGGGCGCGCAACTGGAGCAAGTCCGCCCGTCCCGCCGACGTGTTCGACGTCAAGGCCGACATGCTGGCGGTGCTGGAAGCCGCCACGGGTGCGGCAATGACCGCGCCGGTGAAGGCGGGGGCGCCGGCCTGGTATCATCCCGGCCGGTCCGGCACGCTGGCGCTCGGCCCCAAGACATTGGCGACCTTCGGCGAGATCCACCCGAAGATCCTGGCCGCCTTCGACCTCGAGGGCCCGGTCGCGGCCTTCGAAGTGAATCTCGATGCCATCCCGGAAGCGAAAGCCAAGGGCAAGGCCCGCGCCGTCTTCATGCCGTCGCCCTATCAGGCCGTCGAGCGCGACTTTGCGTTCCTGGTGGATGCCAAGGTGAGCGCCGACGAAGTCCTGCGCGCCGCCAGGGGCGCCGACCGCAACCTGATCGAGAGCGCGATCCTGTTCGATGTCTACGAGGGCAAGGGCATGCCGGAGGGCCGGAAATCGCTCGCCATCGCGGTGCGCCTCCAGCCCAAGGACCGGACACTGACCGAGCCGGAGATCGAAGCCCTCGCGGCGAAGATCGTCGCGGCGGTGGGCAAGGCGACCGGGGCGACGTTGCGCATGTGATTCCACCTCCCCTCCGGGGAGGTGAAAAGTTGCGTCACAATCCCGCCTAACGCGCGGGCCAGGCTTATCCCTCCTGCGGGAGGGAGCCATGATCCAACGTTACGACCTCGTCATCGTCGGCGGCAGTTTTGCCGGATTGGCCTGCGCCCGCACCGCGGCGCTGCGCGGCCTCAAAGTCGCCGTCGTCGACTCCAAGCCGGAGCCCGGCGCCCGCACCACCGGCATCGTGGTCAAGGAAGCCAGCGACGATTTCGACCTGCCGGCGCGGCTGATGCGCAAGGTCCGCGGCGTGCGGCTCTACGCGCCCAACGACAGGCACCTCGACCTGTCCGCGCCCGGCTATTTCTTCCAGGCGACCGACACCGCCGGCGTGCTGCGCTGGATGGCGGGCGAGGCGGAGCGGGCCGGCGCGACCCTGCTCTATGGCCGCAAATTCGACGGCGCGGTCGAGCATGCGCGCGGCGTGGCGCTCACCGGGCTGGGGCTGCATGCCAGCTTCCTGATCGGGGCGGACGGGGCGCGCTCGCGCGTCGCCGAGCTCTTCGGCCTGAGCCGCAACACCGATTTCCTTGCCGGGCTGGAGATCGAATGCGAGCCGCTGGCGGATCTCGATCCGCGCTTCCTGCATTGCTTCGCCGACAGCCGCATCGCGCCCGGCTATATCGCCTGGGTGGTGCCCGGGGTGGACGCGACCCAGATCGGCGTCGCGGCGAAACGGCCGCACCGGCCCGAGCTCGGCCTTTTGCTGCGCCGCCTCAAGAGCGTCTGCGACATCCGCCAGATCCGCGTCCGCCAGCGCCGCAGCGGCCTGATCCCCAGCGGCGGCACGCTGAAGCATCTGGGCACCAACCGGGTGCTGCTGGTCGGCGATGCCGCGGGCATGGTCTCGCCGGTGACCGGCGGCGGCATCCATACCGCGCTGCATTTCGGGCGGCGCAGCGCGCAGCTCGTTTCGGATTACCTGGGCGATCGCGGGCCTCATCCGGTGGCGCAGCTCGCGCGCGAAGCGCCGCGCTTCCGCGCCAAGCTGATGCTGCGCCGCCTGCTCGACACCGCGCCATCCAACATCCTGATCAACGCCTTCCTGCGGACGTCGCCCGCCAAGGCGCTGGCCCAGCGGCTCTACTTCCACAGCCGTGCCGGCGCGCCCGATTCCTACGACGCCTGGATCGCGGAATTCGAGCGCGATGAACTTGGCCAGGCATCGCCGCAGATGCCCGGGCCCAGGCTGCGGGTGATTTGACCTTGCGCCGGTGCCGGGGGGACCGTAACCCTGCGGCGCATGAATCGCAGGGACCTGCTCTTCGCGCTGATGGCCGCCACGCTTCCCTTTCCCGCATTCGCCGGACAATGCACGGACGCCAAGGCCAATGCTGCCGACATCGAATGGCTGATCGGCCAGATCGCGGCGCGCTACGCCTATCTGCCCGACCGTCATGTCGATCTGGACCGGATGCGCGCGCTCTATGTCGCGCAGGCCGGCAACGCCTGCGACCCGCATGTCTTCCTGGGCGTGCTGGAGCGCTGTCTCGCAGAGCTGCACGACCACCATGTCGAGGCTGGGGTGAACAACAGCGCTTCGCCGCAGCTCGTGCCGACCGGCGCGGAGGCCTGGGCCGCGTTCCACCGGGGCCGCGCCGTCATCGAAGCGGTGCGGCCCGGCAGCGGCCTGATGCGCGCCGGGGCGCGGGCCGGAGACGAGGTCGTCGCGATCGGCGGCGTGCCGGCCGCGCAGGCAGTGGCGGCGCATGCGCCGCGCGCGTTGGCGGCGCATGATCCCGAAGCGGACGACTACACGCTGCGCGTCCTGCTCGCCGGCACGCATGAGGCGCGACGCGTCTTCACGCTGCGCGATGCCGCGGGCGAAAAGCCCATCGCGCTGCCGCCGCATCGCGCCGAACCGAGCGGTCCGCCGCTGACGTTGCGCCGTTTCGACGCCATCGCCTGCATCCGGATCGAGAACAGCCTCGGCGACAGCGCATTGGTGCCGGCCTTCGACCGGGCGCTCGAACAGGCGCGCGATGCGCGCGGCCTGATCCTCGACCTGCGCAACACGCCGAGCGGCGGCAACACCGATGTCGCCGAGCCGATCCTGGGCCGTTTCGTCACCGGCCGGCCGGGCTATCAGCGCGTCTTCGATCCGGCGCCCGGCAAGAGCTTTCCCAAGGACGGCTGGACGCGCTGGGTGCGCAGCCGCGGCGAGACCGTCACCCAGCCGCTGGTCGTGCTATGCGGCCGCTGGACCGGCAGCATGGGCGAGGGGATGACCATCGGCTTCGACGGCCTCAAGCGCGCGACCGTCGTCGGCACGCGCATGGCCGGGTTATGCGGCGCGACGCAGGGCTTCACGCTCCCCGGGAGCGGCATCACCGTGCAATTCCCGGTCGAACGCCTCTATCATCTCGACGGAACGCCACGCGAGAAATGGACGCCGCCGATTCCGGTCGACCTCGCCCGCGAAGCCGGCGACGATCCGGTCCTCGCGCGCGGGCTCGCCGTGCTGCACGGCAAGATGGGCTGAGATGGACCGGACCTTCGACCGCCGCAGCGCCACCGCCTTCATCGTCGCCTTCGGCATCGTCAGCCTGTTCGCCGACATGGCCTATGAAGGCATGCGCGGGATCAACGGCCCGTTCCTCGGTCTTTTGGGCGCGAGCGGCGCCGCAGTCGGCGTCATCGCGGGCGGCGGCGAGCTGGCGGGCTATCTGATCCGGCTTCTGTCGGGCCGGGTGGCGCAGGCCACCGGCGCCTATTGGCCGCTCGCGATCGGCGGCTATGTCCTGACCATGATCGCGGTGCCGCTGATGGCCTTCGCCTTCGACTGGCGCGTCGCGGCACTGTTCGTGATGCTGGAGCGTGCGGGTAAAGCGGTGCGCAGCCCGGCGACCAACACCATGCAAGCCAAAGCCGGCGACGTGATCGGGCAGGGCTGGGCCTTCGGCCTGCAGGAAGCGCTCGACCAGACCGGCGCCATCATCGGGCCGCTGATCACCGCGACGGTGCTGGCCCGGCACGGCGATTACCACGCGGCCTATGCCTGGCTGGGCGTGCCGGCGGTGCTGACCCTGCTGACCCTGGGCGCCATCGTGGTGCGCTATCGCTTTGCAGGACATGTCGCGCCGCCGTCGAAGAACGACGTTCCGCCGGTGCTGACACGGGCCTTCTGGCTCTACACCGCCAGCACCGCGCTGCTCGGCTTCGGCTTTGCCGATTTCTCGCTGATTGCGTTCCACTTCAGCCGCGCCGGGACGGTGTCGCCGGCGCTCATCCCGATCTTCTATGCCGGCGCCATGGCCGCATCCGGCGTCGGGGCGCTGGTGTTCGGGCTGTTGTTCGACCGCCGCGGCCTGATCGTGTTGGTGCCCGCGGTGCTTGCAGGCGCCGCGACCACGCCGCTGGTCTTCTTCGGCGGCGCCACGGCGGCACTGATCGGCACCGTGCTGTGGGGTCTCGCGATCGGGACGCAGAACGCGCTGATGTCGGCATCGGTGGCCAAGCTCGTCCCGCAGGCGATCCGCGCCCGCGCCTATGGCCTGTTCTCGGCGATCTACGGCATCGCGTGGTTCGCGGGCAGCGCGCTGCTCGGAGCGCTGTACGACCGCTCGCTGGCGGCGCTGGCGACGGTCGCCATCGCGGCGCAGCTTCTCGCGCTGGTCCCGCTCGGGCTTACGATCCGGGAAATTTCAAGAGAGACGGCGTAGCGCCGAACTGCTCGGCCAGTCTTTCGTACTCCGCGCGCGCGGCCGCATTGGCGCGCTGGTGGCGTTCGGCGAAGATGAACTCGTTCTTGAGCGAATGCTCGAGGCCGGTGAGCTCCGTCACCCGCACCTTGTAGCCATGCGCCTCAAGGAAGAGGCCACGCAGCACATTGGTCAGATGCGCGCCGAACTCGCGGCGCTGGATCGCATGCCGCCAGAGCTGGCGCTCCTTCTTCTTCGAATCTTCGAGCGCCGCCGCGACCTCGGCCTGGCAGCACGGCACCAGCGCGACGAATTTCGCATCGGTCTTCAGGGCAAAGAGGATCGCCTCATCCGTCGCGGTATCGCAGGCATGCAGCGCCGTCACCACATCCGCCGTGCCCAGCTCGGCGTCGGCGATGCTGCTCTCGATGAAGCGCATGCGCTCGAAGCCGCTTTCGGCCGCGATCCGTTTCGAGGTCTCGATCAGGTCGTGGCGCGCCTCGATCGCGACGACGCTGCCGCGGCCCTGCTTGGCGAAGTAAAGGTCGTAGAGCACGAAACCAAGATAGGACTTGCCGGCGCCCAGATCGGCCAGCACCGGCTGTTCGCGCTGCGCGAAAGCCCCGTCCAGCGCCGGCTTGATGAGCTGCGCCAGGTGCAGCACCTGTTTGAGCTTGCGCCGCGAATCCGCGTTCAGCGCGCCGTCGCGCGTGAGGATGTGCAGCGCCTTGAGCAGGGCGACGGACTGGCCCGGCCACAGATCGGCCGGCAGGGTCGCCGTCTTCGTCTTCGCCATGGGCGCTTCTAAGCACGCGCGCGCCGCGAATCCAACCGCGGCCGCCGCGCGGCTATTGCGCAAGCCAATATTGGAAGGCCGTGCCCTCGCCGCCCGCGACGATGCATTTGCGGCCGAGCTTATAGGTGCGGATCACCGATACGGCGCGCGCCGCCGCGTCCTTGTCCTCGTCCAGATCGAGCAGGACCGCGCCGCCGCCCATCACCGTCCACACGCCGTCGCGTTGTTCCGCCTTCACGCCGGCGGGATCGAGCGCGGTGCAGATCTCGCCCTTCAGCGGATCGCGCGGCACCTGGCCGGCGCGTTTCCAGTAGAGCATCGCCCGGCTCTCGCGCGTGACGAAGCACAGCTCGTCGAAATGGTAATAGGCGATCACCGCCTGCGCGCGCTGGGCCGCTTCGCGGTGCGCGCCGAAATTGACCAGCCGGTGCGCGAAATCGCCCAGCCGCCAGTCGCCGTCCACCGGTGCGGCGCGGGTCTGGTCTGGATTGAACGGCATGCAGTCCTCGCCTTTCGCCGGCACATAGCCGGCCGGAAGGCGCGCGCCGATGCCGATCGGGCCCGAACTGCCGAAAAAGCCGCCGCTTTCGGACTGGCCGACGGGTTCCGCTTGCGGGACCGGCGTGCTGCCTGCCGCGGGATTGGTCCGCGCGTCCGCGACGCGCGGCGCGTCGGCCCAATCGCCGGCAAAGGTCGCGGCGCCGGTGCTCGCATAGCTCATCCGGCCATCCGCGAGATCGGTCTGCAGTTCGAAACGCAGGGCATGGCCGACGGCGAGATGCAGCGTCAGGTGCCTGTGACCGGCCGGCGTGTCGAAATCGGCCGCGAGGCTGCGCACATCGCTGGCGCCCGGCGCATCGGCATAAAGCCGCGCGGGCCGGGTTCCCCAGTCGCAATCGGCCGGCTGGCAGCTGCCGAAAAGACGGATGCTCGCCCGGTTGCCGTCCCCCGGAATGACGACGATGCGTGCGATGCCGCCGGCCTCGCGGTCCGGATTGACCCAGTTGCCGAGGAAATCGGCAGTGTCCGCGCGTGCCGGCGCGGCCAGCGTCACCAAAACCGCCCCCAATGCGATTGCCGTCCGTCGCATGCCGCCTCCCGCTACGGGGCGGTTTTCCGCTGCCCGATAGGAGATGGTAACGCTATCGGCCGCGCTGCAACAGGGTGTGGACCGGCGCCGCCCCCACCGCTATATCCCCCGCCTTACCATCCCGCCGTGCAGGAGCGCCAACCGGCCTCAAGGTGCGAAGCGGCAGGCCATTGAAATGACCGAACTGTCGAAAATCCGCAATTTCTCCATCGTCGCCCATATCGACCATGGCAAATCGACGTTGGCCGACCGGCTGATCCAGTACACGGGCGGGCTGAGCAATCGCGAGATGAAGGACCAGGTCCTCGACTCGATGGACATCGAGCGCGAGCGCGGCATCACCATCAAGGCACAGACCGTGCGCCTGCAATACAAGGCCAAGGACGGCGAGACCTATACGCTGAACCTGATGGACACACCCGGCCATGTCGACTTCGGCTATGAGGTCAGCCGCTGTCTCGCGGCCTGCGAAGGCGCGCTGCTGGTGGTCGACGCGAGCCAGGGCGTCGAGGCGCAGACCCTGGCCAATGTCTATCAGGCGATGGACGCGAACCTGGAGATCGTGCCGGTCCTCAACAAGATCGACCTGCCGGCCGCCGAGCCCGAGCGCATCCGCCAGCAGATCGAGGACGTGATCGGCATCGACGCGTCGGAGGCGGTGCCGATCTCGGCCAAGACCGGGCTCAACATCGACCAGGTGCTGGAAGCGGTCGTCACCCGCCTGCCGCCGCCCAAGGGCGACGTCAACGCCCCACTGAAGGCCTTGCTGGTAGACAGCTGGTACGACGCCTATCTCGGCGTGGTCGTGCTGGTGCGCATCATCGACGGCGAGCTGCGCAAGGGCCAGAAGATCCGCATGATGAATGCGGACGCCTATTACCAGGTCGAGCAGATCGGCGTCTTCACGCCCAAGAAGGTCGCCGTCGAGGTGCTGAGCCCCGGCGAAATCGGCTACATCACCGCGCAGATCAAGCAGGTGGCGGACACCCAGGTCGGCGACACCATCACCGACGAGCGCAAGGGCACCGCCATGGCGCTGCCGGGCTTCAAGCCGGCGCAGCAGGTCGTGTTCTGCGGGTTGTTCCCGGCCGATGCGGCGCAGTTCGAAGATCTGCGCAACGGCTTGGGCAAGCTGCGCCTCAACGACGCCAGCTTCACCTATGAGATGGAGACCAGCGCCGCGCTCGGCTTCGGCTTCCGCTGCGGGTTCCTCGGCCTGCTGCATCTGGAGATCGTGCAGGAGCGGCTGGAGCGCGAGTTCAACCTCGACCTGATCGCCACCGCGCCGAGCGTGATCTATCACATCCGCCTGACCGACGGCTCGCTGATGGAGCTGCACAACCCGGCCGACATGCCGGACGTGATGAAGATCGCCGCCATCGAAGAGCCCTGGATCAAGGCGACGATCCTGGTGCCCGACGAGTATCTGGGCGCGGTGCTGAAGCTCTGCGAAGACCGCCGCGGCCGCCAGATCGAGCTCACCTATGCGGGCAACCGCGCCATGGTGGTCTATCATCTGCCGCTGAACGAAGTGGTGTTCGACTTCTACGACCGGTTGAAATCGGTCAGCCGCGGCTATGCCTCGTTCGACTATCACATCGAGGCCTATGAAGAGGGCGACCTCGTCAAGATGTCGATCCTGGTCAATGGCGATCCGGTCGATGCGCTGTCGATGATCGTGAACAAGGGCCGCGCCGAGGGCCGCGGCCGCGCGATGTGCGAGAAGCTGAAAGAGCTGATCCCGCGCCACATGTTCGTGATCCCGATCCAGGCCGCGATCGGCGGCAAGATCATCGCCCGCGAGACGCTGAGCGCGCTGCGCAAGGACGTCACGGCGAAATGCTATGGCGGCGACATCAGCCGGAAGCGCAAGCTTCTCGACAAGCAGAAAGAGGGCAAGAAGAAGATGCGCCAGTTCGGCAAGGTCGACATCCCGCAGGAAGCCTTCATCGCCGCGCTGAAGATGGATCAGGATTAAGTCAGGGGCAGTCGCCGTAGAACACCATCGTGTTCGCCGGATAGTTCAGCAGCATCTTCAGCTTCATCGCCGCAAAGAGCTTGTTGCCGATATTGGCCAATCTCGTATCCGCCGAGCCGGGAGCGCGGCGCACCGTCACGATCTGGCCCGGCGGCAGCGAGAACGGCCCGAACCCGACCTCCGCATCCAGCGCATAGATCTTCGAGGTCGAGTCGCCGCGCGCGCCGGTGAGGCCGGTCTCGCCCTTCTCGGTCAGCGCCGCCCGCACGCCGGGCAGGGCGAGCGCGCCCTGATAGAGCGCGATGCCGCCATTCGAACCGGTGTCGAGGCTGATCGGCGTGCGTGCCGCGCCCAGGCGGAAGTCCGCGATGATGGGGATCGTGTCGCCGTCATAAGACCGCAGCGGCAGGACGTAGTGCGTATGGCAGCCGCGCAGCATCGGCCATGCGTCGGATGGCGCATCGAGGAGGCTCACCGTGCTGCGCGGATAGTCGATCAGGACGATCTTGTCCGCCAGGAAGCTGTAGCCGAGCACGCCATCCAGCGGCCGGCCATAGCGCGCCGACAGCGCGCCCATATCGGTCGCCAGCGCATCGACGGCAGAGAAGTCCCGGCCGGCGATCGACAGCCCGGTGATGGTGGCGGGATAGGCCTGCGCCGTCTTGGCGTCGCCCTCGCCCGAGGCTTCGCCGCCCGCCGCGCGCTGGATGGGGAGGCGCAACGCCTCGGCCCGTGCGATGTCGATCACCGAAGGATCGACCCCCGTGTCGAGGATCATGTAGAGCGGCGTACCCTTGACGGTCACGTCCAGGCCGAGCGCGGCGCGCGAATAGTCGAACGGCACGGTGAGCGGGGCCGCCGTCGCCGCGGCCGCGAGCGCTGCGAAGGCAAGGCCCACGACACCCGATACGAACCGACCCATCGGCAAGCTCCAAGATGGTCTCCGTCCCCTGTCTAGGATGGGACGCGCGGCATTCCCAGGGGGTGCTGCCCCCTTCGCCTTGAACGCGGCGGCACGATGCGAAATGCTGGACCCGGAGGGTGCGCATGACCGAACTGGATCTTCTCAATCTCGCGCGCGCCACGACGGTGAACGAGATCGGCTATTTCACGCAGATGATCACCATCAATTTCGCGATGGTGGTGGCGATCTTTTATTTCCTCAATCAGGCGCGGCTGCCGATGAAGCTGTTCGCCTTCGCCGCTTACATGACCGGGATGCTGCTCTTCCTGGGGCAGATGCTGTTCGAGACCAACCTCAAGGTCGTGATCCTGGCGTCGCTCGGGGCGCTGCCGCATCCGTCGGCCGTCACCGTGCGCTATCTGGCGCTTTACGGCACTTGGCTCGGCACCGTGACGTCGGCGCTGTTCAATGGCGCGGTCTGGGTGCTCTGCCTGGGCGTGTTCTATCTGCTGTTCTTCTGGCGCAAATCGCCGGAGGAGCGCGACGTGCGCATCCTCAAGCCCTGACACGGCCTCCGCCCGGACGCAGATCAGCCGCAATCGCACATATGATGCACCCGGCTGTTGGGAGGGAATGCGATGTCGGATCAGGAGGCCGCCGGCGAGCCGGCCGGCGATGTCACCGCGCTCGGGCTTCGGCGCCTGCTGGTCGGCGCGCTGCAGGGGCTCGCGCTCTATCTTCTCTACCGCGCGGTCGAGGACAAGACCTGGCCGGCCACCGATCCTTATTGGATCGCGCCGCTGGCGATGGTGTTCCGCTTCGTGCCGCTGCTGTTCCAGCAGGCGGCGGGGACGATGCGCGCCCGCACCCTGATCGCGTGGCTGGTGATCGCAACCGTGCTGCTGGCGGGACTGGCCTGGTACGATGTCTGGCGCCGCGCGACGCCGGATCCCGTTGGGTTCGGCCGCGATTGGGCGATGACCTTCGCATTGGGCTTTTTCGCCGCCATCGGCCTCTTCATCGCCCAGGCGCTGATCCTCGCCGCGGACGGCGAGCGGCGATGGATCGCCTCTTATGCGGCCTATTTCGACGCGGCCTGGAAGCTCGAGGTCCAGCTCGTCCTTTCCGCCGTGTTCGTGGCGGTGTTCTGGGGCGTGCTGTGGCTCGGCGCCATCCTGTTCAACCTGATCAACGTGCATTTCGTGGAGACGCTGATCGAGAAGGCGTGGTTCGCCATCCCCGCGACCACTCTGGCTACGGCAGCGGCGCTGCATGTCACCGATGTGCGGGCGCGGCTGGTGGCCGGCCTCCGCACCCTGGCGCATGTGCTGCTGTCCTGGCTGCTGCCGCTGATGACCGGCATCGCGGTGCTGTTCGTCCTCGCCCTGCCCTTCACGGGATTGGCGCCGCTCTGGGCCGCGGGTTCGGCGGCCGGCGGATTGCTGGGCGCCGCGGGCGTGCTGGTGGTCCTCATCAATGCCGCCTTCCAGGACGGCAGCCCGGAACACAACCGCGCCCGCGTCCTGCGCTATGCGGAGTTCGTCGCGGCGCTGGTGCTGCTGCCGCTGGTGCTGATCGCGGCCTATGCGCTGTGGCTGCGGGTGGACCAGTATGGCTGGACGGTCCAGCGCATCGCGACCGGCGCCGCGACCCTGGTCGCGCTCTGCTACACCTTCGGCTACGCGGCGGCGGCGCTGTTGTCGCCGCGCGGCGGCGTGTGGATGCGGCTGGTGGCGCCGGTGAACGTCGCGACCGCTTTCGTGGTGCTGGCCGTCCTGCTCGCCCTCTTCACGCCGGTCGGCGATCCCGAACGCCTCGCCGCCGCGAGCCAGGCGGCGCGGCTGGAGAGCGGGGCGGTGCGGCCGGCGAATTTCGACTTCGGCTATCTCTATCGCGAAGGCGGACGCTACGGGCGCGATGCGCTCAAGGCGATGACGACGGGACACTTCGGCAACGAGACCGCGCGCGTTCGCACGCTTGCCGCCGAGGCGCTGGCGAACAAGGCGCCGGGTCTGGCGACGCCGGCGGCGCCGGTCGACATCGCCGCCAATGTCACCGTCTATCCCAACACGCGCGCCCTGCCGCGCACGCTGCTGGATCAGGATTGGAGCCGGACGGCCGGCGCGCCGGGTTGCCTGACGCTGCGGCGGGCGCCGTGCGATGCGGTTTTCGCGGATGTCGACGGCGACGGCTATGAGGAGGTCGTGCTGGTGTCCGGCAGCGACCGGTTCTGGTTCGGCAGCATTTTGAAGGAACGGCCCGACAAGACCTGGGGCGCGATCGCCACGATCGGCGGACATTGCCCGGGGATGCGGGCCGCACTGCGGGAAGGCCGGCTGCAGGTGGTGCCGCCCGTCACGCCGTTGCGGGACATCGTGCTCGATGGAATCCGGCTGCATCCGGCGCCGGAAGGCTCCGAGCGGTACGAGCCCTGCCCGTCGTCATTCTGAGACGCCGGTTCTAACCCGCGATCTTTTGCGTTAAGAGGACCGCCTTCGCGGGCGGTCCGCGGAACCATTGCGTGGAAAAGATGCGTCCTGTTGTTGCCCTGATCGATTACGGCTCCGGCAATCTGCGGTCGGCCGAGAAGGCTTTGGCGCGGGTCGCCGCCGAACGCGGCACCGGACAGGACATCGTGGTGACGTCGGACGCGGCCGTGGTGGTGAAGGCCGAGCGCATCGTGTTGCCGGGTGTCGGCGCCTTCGCCGATTGCATGGCGGGGCTCGCCGCGCTGGACGGCATGACCGCGGCGCTGGGCGACGCGGTCATCGCGCGCGGCGTCCCCTTCCTCGGCATCTGTGTCGGCATGCAGCTGATGGCGAGCCATGGCCGCGAGTTCGGCGTCACGCCGGGGCTCGGCTGGATCGCGGGCGATGTGGTGCGCCTCACGCCGTCCGATCCCGCGCTCAAGATCCCGCAGATCGGCTGGAACGAGCTTGTCCTCGCACAGCGCCACCCGGTGCTCGAAGGGCTTCCGCCACACGCCCATGCCTATTTCGTGCATTCCTACGCCTTCGCGACGGAGCGCCCCGACGACGTGCTGGCGCGGACCGACTATGGCGGCCCGGTGACGGCCGCGGTCGGACGCGACAATCTGGTCGGCGTGCAATTCCATCCCGAGAAGAGCCAGGCCGTCGGTCTGACGCTGCTCGGCAATTTCCTCGGCTGGCGTCCATGATCCTGTTCCCCGCCATCGACCTCAAGGACGGCCGCTGCGTGCGGCTCAAGCGCGGCCTGATGGACGAGGCGACCGTCTTCAACGACGATCCCGCGGCGCAGGCGCGAAGCTTCCAGGACGCCGGCTTCCAGTGGCTGCACTGCGTCGATCTCAACGGCGCCTTCGACGGCCGCTCGGTGAATGCGCAGGCGATCCGCGCCATCCGGGCCGCGATCGACCTGCCGATCCAGCTCGGCGGCGGGATTCGGGACATGGCCGCGGTCGAGGCGTGGCTGGCAGCGGGAATCACACGCGTGATCCTGGGAACCGCGGCGCTCAAGGACCCCGCCTTCGTGAAGGCGGCGGCCCGCGCCTTCCCCGGCCGGATCGTGGTCGGCGCCGATGCCAAGGGCGGCAAGGTCGCGACCGAGGGCTGGGCGGAGGTCTCGGACCTCACGCCGGCCGCGCTGGGCCGGAAGTTCGAGGATGCCGGCGTCGCGGCCGTGCTGTTCACCGATATCGACGGCGACGGGCTGCTGCAGGGCGTGAACGTCGAAGCGACCGCGGCGCTGGCGCGCGCCATCCGGATCCCGGTCATCGCCTCCGGCGGGGTAGGAAGCATCGGCGATATCGAGCGACTGATCGCAGCCGGCGAGCCGAATATCGAGGGCGTTGTAATCGGGCGCGCGCTCTATGACGGCCGGATCGAGCCCGTTCGGGCCTTGCAGCTCGCGAACGCCGTTTAGGCGTTTACCAATTCTAAATATATTGCTTAATATTCAATGGCATAAGGCCGTTATCGGCCTTTGCTGAGACGCCGGTTTATCTCGTCGAGCTGCTCCAGCGTTTTATAGGCGATCCGCACTTCCCCGCCTTTGGAGCCTTTGTGTATAACTTTAACAGCCAAGCCCAAGCTATTGGAAAGTATGGATTCCAGATCCGAAATGTTCGGGTCGGCGGGTTGCGGACGCCCTTTGGATGGTTTCTTGGTCGTTGAACGCTGTTCGGCCTGTCGGACGCTGAGCGAGCCCGCAAGGATCGCAGCCGCGCCGGCGAGGGGATCGGGGGTACCGATCAAGGTCCGGGCATGCCCGGCGGTCAGCCGTCCATCGCGCACCATGGCCTGGACCGGGCCCGGCAGGGTCAGCAGCCGCAGGATGTTGGCGATGTGCGGCCGGCTCTTGCCGACCTCCTTCGCCATGCGCTCCTGGGTGTAGTGGAAGCGCTCCATCAGCTCCTGGTAGGCGGCGGCCTCCTCGATGGCGTTGAGGTCGGCGCGCTGGACGTTCTCGATGATCGCGATCTCGAGCGACTCCGCGTCGTCCATCTCGCGGACCGTCACCGGCACCTCGTGGAGCTTGGCCATCTGGGCGGCGCGCCAGCGCCGCTCGCCGGCGACGATCTCATAGGCGTTGGGCTCGCCCTTGAGCGGCCGCACCAGGATCGGCTGCAGCACACCCTTCTCCTTCACCGACTCGGCGAGGTCGTGCAGCTCCTCCGGCGCGAAGCGCTTGCGCGGCTGGAACTTGTTCGGCCGCAGGAAGGCGATGGGCAGCCGGTGGGTGGCGCGGTTCTCGCCGCGCGTCGCGGTGCTTTCCTCGCCGATCAAGGCGGAGAGGCCGCGGCCGAGGCCGCGATGACGCTCTTCGGCCGCCATCACGCCGCCGCCTGCAGGCGCTCGCGCTCGCGGGCGATCAGCTCGCCGGCAAGCTTGATATAGGCCTGGCTGCCGGGGCAGCGCAGGTCGTAGACCAGCGCGGGCAGGCCATGGCTCGGCGCCTCGGAAATCCGCACGTTGCGCGGGATGGTGGTGCGATAGACCTTGTCGCCCATGTTCTCGCGCACATCGGCCTCGACCTGTTCGGAGAGCTTGTTGCGCTTGTCGTACATGGTCAGGACGATGCCCTGGATCTCGAGCGCCGGATTGAGGTTGGCCTTCACCAGCCCGATCGTCTTGAGCAGCTGCGACAGGCCTTCCAGTGCGAAGAACTCGCATTGCAGCGGCACGATCACCGCATCCGCCGCCGCCATCGCATTGACGGTGAGCAGGGTGAGCGAGGGCGGGCAGTCGATCAGCACATAGGAGAAGGGAGATGATCCGTGTGCGGAATATTCCTCCAGCGCATCCTTCAGGATGTGGTTGCGCCGCTCGCGGTCGATCAGCTCGAGCTCGGCGCCGGAGAGGTCGACGGTCGACGGCACGATGGACAATTTCGGGATCCGGGTCGGGGTGATCGCCTCGGCGATCTTCGCCTCGCCGGTCAGCACGTCATAGGTCGTGAGATTGCGCTCCGCCCGCGGGATGCCCAGTCCGGTCGAGGCATTGCCCTGGGGGTCGAGGTCGATCACCAGCGTCGGCTCGCCGACCGCGGCGAGAGCGGTGCCGAGATTGATCGCCGTCGTGGTCTTGCCGACGCCGCCCTTCTGGTTGGCGATGACGAGGACGCGCGGTCTATTCAGGTTGGGGCTGGACATGGCGAAGCTCCCGGACCTCCAGGATGACGCCGGAAGGATCGGTGGCGCTGGGATGCTGGAGAACAGTCATTTTCCAAGATTTACGGGCTTGGGTCAATTCAGACGCTAGGGATTGTCCCTTCAAGAACAGGCAAACGGCGTCCGGCGCAGCCTTTTGCTGTGCATAGCCCAAGAGCTTGTCCAAGGGCGCCAGGGCGCGGGCCGTAACGACGTCATAACGGCCGGGGCCATCGGCCTCGATCCGCTCGTTGCGGACGGAGACGTCGAGCTGCATGCGCTGTGCGGCGGCAACGAGGAATTCGGCCTTCTTGCGGGTGGCCTCGAACAGGCTCACTGCGATCCGGCCGCGCAGAAGCTCCGCCAACACCAAGCCCGGAAACCCGGCGCCGCTGCCGAGATCGGCCAAGGTCCGCGCCGTCGCTGGGACCAGGGGCGCGAGCTGTGCCGAGTCCCAGACATGGCGGCGCCAGACATCTTCGAGGGACCGGGCCGAGACCAGGTTGTGCCGCGCATTCCAGTCCTGCAGCAGACCGACATAGGCTTTCAGCCGCGCCAATGTTTCACGGGAAACACCCGCGTGCGCCGCGAAGTCCTCGGGCCCGAAGGGCTCAGGCGCGTCTGGCGGCGCGGACATGGGCAAGCACGAGCGTGAGGGCAGCAGGGGTGACGCCATCGATCCGCGCAGCCTGGCCGAGCGTCGCCGGGCGGACAAGGCCAAGCTTCGCGACCGCCTCGGTCGAGAGACCGTGGATCGCGCGGTAATCGAGGGCATCGGGCAGGGCGAGCGCTTCGTCCTTGCGGAAGCCGAGGATGTCGGCGTCCTGCCGGTCCAGATAACCGGCATATTGGCTGTCGATCTCGAGCTGCTCGACGGTATCGGCGTCCATCCCATCGAGCTGCGGCCAAATCCGGGCAAGGGTTGGGAAATCCACCTCCGGAAGGCTCAACAGCTCCATTGCCGACCGCCGCACTCCGTCCTGGCGCACGCCGATCCCATGCTTCTGCGCTGCATTGGGCGTAAGGTTCAGGCCCGCGATCGCCGATCGCGCCGCCGCCAACCGGGCCATCTTGGCTGCAAAGACCGCGCTCCGCTTGGTCCCCACACAGCCCGCGCGCACGCCGATCGGCGTGAGGCGCCGATCGGCATTGTCGGCCCGCAGCGTCAATCGGTACTCGGCGCGGCTGGTGAACATCCGATAAGGCTCGCTCACGCCTTTGGTGACGAGGTCGTCGATAAGAACCCCGATATAGGCGGTCGCCCGATCCAGGATGATGGGTTCATGGCCCCCGGCCGCGCGGGCCGCGTTGAGGCCGGCCATCAGGCCCTGCGCCGCCGCCTCTTCGTACCCCGTGGTCCCGTTGATCTGGCCGGCAAGATACAGACCGGCGACCTTCTTGGTCTCCAGCGAAGGCTTGAGTTCACGAGGATCGACATAGTCGTATTCGATGGCATAGCCCGGACGCTTCACGGCGACGTTTTCCAGACCGGGGATGGTCGCGAGCAGGGCGCGCTGCACATCCTCGGGCAGGGAGGTCGAGATCCCGTTGGGATAGACCGTGTCGTCGTCCAGACCCTCGGGCTCCAGGAAGATCTGATGGCTGTCGCGCGCTGCGAAGCGCACGACCTTGTCCTCGATAGATGGGCAGTAGCGCGGTCCGGTCGACTCGATCTGGCCGGAATACATCGGGGCGCGGTGCAGATTGGCTCGGATGACCGCATGCGTCTCCGGCGTCGTCCGGGTGATATGGCAAACGGTCTGCGGCGTCGTGATGGTTTGCGTCAGGAAGGAGAAAGGCGAAGGCGGATCGTCGCCATGCTGGACCTCTAGCTGCGCCCAGTCGATGGTCCGGCCATCCAGCCGGGGCGGCGTACCGGTCTTGAGACGACCCATCGTCAGGCCAAGCCCATAAAGGGTCTTCGACAAGCCCAGGGAAGGCGCATCGCCGACGCGGCCCGCGGGGATCTTCGTCTCGCCCAGATGAATCAAGCCATTGAGGAACGTGCCGGTGGTCAAGACCACTGCGCCACAACGTATTGTTTTCGCGTCGGCCGTGATCACTCCCGCGACCCGGCCATCCTCGATCAGCAGGTCCTCCGCCGCGGCCGCCTGAACGGTCAGGTTGGCGGTCTGCGCCAAAGCCGCCTGCATCGCCGCGCGATAGAGCTTGCGGTCCGCCTGTGCCCGCGGTCCGCGCACCGCCGGGCCCTTGCGGCGGTTGAGCAGGCGGAACTGGATTCCGGCCGCATCGGCGACGCGACCCATCAGGCCATCCAGCGCGTCGATCTCCCGGACCAGATGTCCCTTGCCGACACCACCGATGGCCGGATTGCAGGACATCTCGCCAATGGTCTCGAGCTTGTGCGTCAACAGGAGAGTCTTGGCCCCCAGACGCGCCGAAGCCGCCGCCGCTTCGCAGCCGGCATGGCCTCCGCCGATGACGATGACGTCGTACCCGTTCATGCCGGCTCAATAGAGGAGGGGCCCGGCGGCCTCAAGGCCGAAGCGCTGTTTCACGGGAAACAATGACGCTTCTCTGGAAAGCGCCTGTTTCACGTGAAACAGGCGGGACCTACTTTCCAATGCAGAAATCGCGGAATACGACATCCAACAGTTCCTCGACATCGACCCGTCCGGTGATCCGGCCGACGGCGCGGACCGCCAGCCGCAGGTCCTCCGCCAACAGCTCCGCCTCGGATGCCGCCTGTGCCCGCCGCAAGGCCGCCAGGGCTTCCATCAACGCCTGCCGATGCCTCGCCCGCGTCAGCGCCGGCGCCTCCCGTACCCGCTCCAACCGCGCAGTGACATTTTTCTCTATTTCCTTCAATAGGTTATCCATTCCGGCGCCATTTTTGAGCGACACGGACAAGCCTTCGCCAGCTTCGAAACCCGGAAGATCCGACTTGTTCCAGACGACCAGATCGGCCGGCTGCGAGCCGGCGCCACCCGTAGTTCCATCGAGCAACAGCAAGACCAGATCGGACTGTTCTGCGCGCGCCAGCGCCCGGCGCATCCCCTCGCGCTCGACCGGGTCGCCCGTCTCGGCCCGCAAGCCGGCGGTATCCGCGACGATCACCGCGTAACCGCCGATATCGAGCCGAACCTCGATCACGTCCCGTGTCGTGCCTGCCGTCTCGGACACAATCGCCACGTCGCGCTGGGCAAGGGCGTTGATCAGCGAACTCTTGCCGGCGTTCGGCGGTCCGATCACCGTCAGATAGAGCCCGTCGCGAACGATCTCGCCACGTCGCGAATCGTCGAGATGATTCTCCATTTCTTCTACAATATCAGATACTTGCCGAACCACTGACCCCGTCAGACCCGGCGGCAATTCCTCGTCGGAAAAGTCGATGGCCGCCTCGGCCCAGGCCAATATGCGGATCAGCCGCGCCCGCCAATCCTCATATAGCGCCGCCAGCGCCCCGCCATATTGCGACAGCGCCTGCCGCCTTTGCCCTTCCGTCTCCGCGTCGATCAAGTCGCTCAGCGCCTCGGCCTGGGTCAGGTCGAACTTGCCATTCTCCACCGCCCGCCGCGTGAACGCGCCCGGTTCGGCCGGCCGCGTGCCCGGCACGGCCGCGATCGCCCGCAGCACCGCCTCGACGACGGCGCGGCCGCCATGGACGTGAAGCTCCGCCACATCCTCGCCGGTGAAACTGCCAGGCGCCGGAAACCACAGCAGCAGCGCCTGGTCGATAGCCGCGCCGTCCGCACCCCGCACCGGCCGCAGCACCGCCTTGCGCGGCTCCGGCAGCGCGCCGCACAGCGCGCCGACCACCGCGCCCGCCGCCGGACCGGAGACACGCAGCACCGCGACGCCGGCGCGTCCCGGCGCCGACGACAGCGCGTAGATCGTGCCGCTCATCCGGTCCGGCTATTTGGACGACTTGTCCGCGTCTTTCCGCGCCGTACCGCCGCCGGCCGCGCGCCGCGCGCTGTCGAACAGGAAGCGCTGGAATTGCTCGAAGCCCTGGCCGCCCAGCGGCATCCAGGCCCGCATCATCGCCTCCGGATCGTTGAGATCGACCGCCGCCTTCATCCGCTTCTCGACCTCGGCCATCATCCGCTCCTGCGCCTTGGAGACATCGGGCAAGCCGAGGAATTTGCGGGCCTCGTCGGGCGTCATGTCGATCACAATGTTCATCTTCATCGCGCTTAACCCAGCTTTTCCGTGGCGCTTGTGAGCGGCGCGCGCCACCGTTAGAAGCTTCCCCCGATCCAGCCTCCCATTGCAACGCCGACGGCGCTTCGTGCCCGCCGGCCTTGCGGACCGCACGGAAAAGAAACGCCATGAACCGCCTCGCCACCGAAACGAGCCCCTACCTGCTGCAGCACAAGGACGATGCCGTCGCATGGTATCCCTGGGGTCCCGAGGCGCTGGCCGCGGCCCAGGCGCAGAACAAGCCCATCCATCTGTCGATCGGCTACAGCGCCTGCCACTGGTGCCAGGTGATGGGCGAAGAGAGCTTCAGCGATCCGCAGACCGCGGCGGTGCTGAACGCCGAATACATCAACATCCTCGTCGACCGCGAGGAACGCCCCGACGTCGATCAGGTCTACCAGGCGGCCGCCAACCTGATGGGCAATGCCGGCGGCTGGCCGCTCACCATCTTCCTCGATACGGCGCGCGTGCCCTTCTTCGTCGGCACCTATTTCCCCAAGGAAGAGCGTGCCGGCCTCGCACCGCCGCTATCGCGCGTGCTGGGAGACCTACGGCGCCTGCGCGAAGAGCGCGCCGCGGACCTCACGACCGCGAGCGAGAACATCAAGCGCGAGCTCACCTCGCTGTGGCATCGCGACATGCGCGGCCCGATCGACGCCAACACGCTCGACAGCGCCGCGATCCGCATCGCGCAGCGCTTCGACATCTTCTTCGGCGGCGTCGTCGGCCAGCAGAACAAATTCCCCTCCGCCACCCAGCTCGAAGTCCTGTGGCGCGCCTTCCTGCGCACCGGCATGGGCCAGTTCATGCAGGTCGTCTCGACCACCATGGACAACATCCTGCTCGGCGGCCTCTGCGACCATGTCGGCGGCGGCTTCTATCGCTACTGCGTCGACGAGCGCTGGCTCGTGCCGCATTTCGAGAAGACCCTGGTCGACAACGCCCAGATCCTCGAACTCATCACCGGCCTCTGGCAGTTCAACCGCAACCCGCTCTGCGCGGCGCGCGCGGCCGAGACCGTCGAATTCCTCCTGCGCGACCTGAAGAACGGCGCCGCCTTCGCCGCCGGCATCAGCTCCGACAGCGAAGGCCAGACGGGCAAATACTATCTCTGGTCCGAAGCCGAAGTGGACGCCGCGCTGGCCGGCACCTTCATCGCCAAGTTCAAGGCCGCCTACAACGTCGTGCGCGACGGCGCCTTCAACGGCAAGAACGTCCTGCAGCGCCTGGGCTCGCCCGCGCCGTTCCCGCAGCCCGAGGCCGACGAGGCGCTGCTCGCCAAACAGCGCTCGCTGCTGCTCAAGGCGCGCCAGGGCCGCACCCCGCCGCCGCGCGACGACAAGGTCCTCGCCGACTGGAACGGGATCGCCATCGCCGCGCTCGCCAATGCCGGCAGCGCCTTCGAGCAGACCGCCTGGGTCCAGGCGGCGATCGAAGCCTTCGAGTTCGTCGTCAAGACGATGGGCGACGGCGACCGTCTCTACCATTCCTGGATCGGCGGCAAGCGCGGCGCGCGCGGCTTCGCCGACGACTACGCGCATATGGCCCGCGCCGCCATCGCGCTCTACGAGGCGGTGGGCGACAAGCGCTATCTCGACCAGGCGCGGCGCTGGACCCGGGTGCTCAACGAGCAGTTCTGGGACAAGGAGCGTGGCGGCTACCTGTTCACCGCCGAGGACGGCGAGAGCATGATCGTCCGTGCACGGATGGTCTTCGACCAGCCGGCGCCCTCGGCGAATGCGACGATGATCAAGGTGCTCACCTGCCTGATGATGGCGACCGGCGACGCGTCCTATTCGGAGCGCCTCAACCAGCTGGTCGGCGCCTTCGCCGGCGAGGCGCAGCGGGCCTTCATCTCGATGGGCGCCTATTTCTCCGGCCTCGAATTCGGCATGTCGGGGCTGCAGCTCGTCGTGATCGGCCCGCTCAACCATCCCAAGACGCATGAGCTGACCGCCGCGATCCTCGGCCGCGCCCTGCCGAACCGCTTCCTCACCGTGCTCGCCCCCGACGACGCGTTCCCCGAAGGCCATCCGATGCATGGCCGCGGCATGCAGAACGGCCAGCCCACCGCCTATGTCGTCCAGCGCGGCCAGGTGTCCGCGCCGGTCACCAATCCGGTGACGCTGTCGCAAATGCTTCAGCTGCCGCCGCCGCGGCCGCAGCCGGGACAGCGGCCGCAATAAACGGGCGCCGGCCGCGATTGTGCCGGCCGGGCCGAACCCGTTAACCTCCCCCGAAACGCGGAGGAGCGTGCGCCATGGCCGGTCAGGACGTCAGGATCAAAAGCAGCCCCGACGGGGAGTTCGGCGCCTATCTCGCCTCGCCCGCCTCGGGGCGCGGCCCGGGCGTCGTCGTCATCCAGGAGATCTTCGGGGTCAACAAGGTGATGCGCGCGCTGGCCGACGAATTCGCGGCGCGCGGCTATTTCGCGCTGTGCCCCGACCTGTTCTGGCGACTCGAGCCCGGCGTGCAGCTTACCGATCACAGCGATGCCGACTGGAAGCGCGCCTTCGACCTGATGGGCCGCTTCGACCAGGACGCCGGGGTCAAGGACATCCAGAATTCGATCAACTACCTCCGGCATTCCGTCACCGGCTGCACCGGCAAGGTCGGCGCGGTGGGTTATTGCCTGGGCGGCCTGCTCGCCTATCTCACCGCGGCGCGCACCGATGCGGACGCCTCGGTCGGCTATTACGGCGTGAACATCCAGGACAAGCTGGGCGAGGCGGCACGGATCAAGAAGCCGCTGATGCTGCACATCGCCGCCAAGGACGAATATGTCCCGCCGCCGGCCCAGAAGGCGATCGTCGACGGCCTCAAGGGCAATGCCCTGATCACCGTCCATACCTATCTCGAGATGAACCACGCCTTCGCGCGGCCGGGCGGGGCGCATTACGACAAGGCCTGCGCCGATCTCGCCAATGGCCGCACCGCCACCTTCTTCCGGCAGCATCTGAGTTGACGCCCGGCTTTCTCGCACACCCCGGATCGCACCGGGCGGCGCGTTCAAGCCCGAGAGGAAATCCGACATGAACGCAATCCGCCTCGCGCTCGCCGCCTTCTGTCTGAATGCATCGGCCGCGCTGGCGGCGCCGCCGCAGGCCGTCATCGACAGCGGCGCAGTCGCCGGATCGAGCGACGGCATCGTCGACGTCTACAAGGGCATTCCCTATGCCGCGCCGCCGGTCGGGCCGCTGCGCTGGATGCCGCCGGCACCGGCCGCGTCCTGGAGCGGCACGCGCGACGCCACCAAATTCGGCGCGATCTGCCCGCAACCCGCCCGCCCCGATCCCTTCGACCCGCCCCAGCCACAGAGCGAGGACTGTCTCTTCCTCAATGTCTACGCACCCCATGGCGCACGGCATGCGCCGGTGATGGTGTGGATCCATGGCGGCGCGCATCGCTTCGGCTCGGGTTCCCAGCCGGTCTATGACGGCAGCCATTTCGCGCGCGACGGCGTGATCCTCGTATCGCTCAACTATCGCCTGGGGCTGCTCGGCTATTTCGCCCATCCGGCCCTGACCAAGGCCGCAGCGCCCGACGCGCCGCTCGGCGACTATGGCCAGATGGACCAGATCGCCGCGCTGCAATGGGTCCGCCGCAACATCGCCGCGTTCGGCGGCGATCCGGACAACGTCACCGTGTTCGGCGAATCCGCCGGCGGCTCCTCGATCCTCTTCCTGCTCGCGACGCCGTCCGCCAAGGGCCTGTTCGCCCGCGCCATCGTCGAGTCCGGCGGCGGCTGGTTCCAGCCGTCCTCGCTCATGGGCAGGGAAAGCGAGGGCGCCGCCTTCGCGACCCGCCAGGGCCTGCCGGGTGCCGATGCGACGCCCGAACAGCTCCGCGCCTTGCCGGTCGACAAGACCTTCGACCTCCCTGTCACGCTCGGCTTCGGCCCCTTCGTCGATGGGCGCCTGATTCCGCATTCGCCCACCACGGCCTTCGCGACCGGCACCGCGATCGATGTCCCGCTGATGATCGGCTCCAACAGTTTCGAAGCCTCCCTGATGCATTCCTTCGGCATTCCCGCCGCCACGTTCACCAGCCGCCTGACGCCGGAGACCCGTGCCGTCTACGCCGCCGATGCCAAGAACGAAGATACGCTCGCCGAGGCGGTGTTCACCGACGCCGTCATGGGCGCGCCGGCGCATTGGATCGCGGCCAAGGCGGCGGGCGGCGCGCCGTCCTATCTCTATTACTTCGCCTATGTGCCGACCGCGCTGCGCAGCATCGCGGCCGGTGCCAATCACGGTGCCGAGATCCCCGACGTCTTCGACAATGCCGGCCCGATCGCCACGCGGCTCGGCATCACGCTTTCCGATCAGGATCTCAAAATGGAGGCGTTGGTCCATTCCTGCTGGGTGGGCTTCGCCAAGACCGGCCGACCCGATTGCATCGGGCAATCCTGGCCCGCCTTCGATCCCGCGCGCGACACGCTGATGTCGTTCGGCGACGCGCCGGGGCCCGTCAGCGATTTCCGCAAGGCGCAGTATCAAGTCCTGCAAGGCGCCCTCAAACCGGAATAGCCATGATCACCGTCTCCGCCTTCAAATGGGTGCCGCCCTTCGCGCAAGGGGTGGTGCGCGACCTGCGCGTGCGCTGGGCGCTCGAAGAGGCGGGGATGACCTACGAGTCCAAGCTGATCGGCTTCGAAGATCAGAAGACGCCCGCCTATCGCGCCATGCAGCCTTTCGGACAAGTGCCCGCCTATCAGGAAGACGGCCTTGTCCTGTTCGAGAGCGGCGCCATCCTGCTCCATATCGCGCGCCGCAGCGCCATTCTGCTGCCCACCGATCTCGCCGCGCGCGACCGCGCCATCACCTGGCTGTTCTGCGCCCTCAACACGATCGAGGTCGTGGTCCAGCCCTATGCCGAACTCGATGCCTTCCATGCCGGGGAGGCATGGACCCAGGCGCGGCGGCCGCAATTGGCCGCGCGCGTCCGGCTGCGTCTCCAGGAGCTGGCGGCGAGCCTGGGCGACAAGGACTATCTCGACGGCCGCTTCACCGCCGGCGACCTGATGATGACGACCGTGCTGCGCATCCTGCGCGGCACCGATTTCGTCGCGGCCGAGCCCGCTCTCGCGTCCTATCAGCAGCGCTGTGAAGCGCGCCCCGCCTTCCAGCGTGCGCTCGCGGCGCAAATGGGCGATTTCGAGCAGAGATAAACGTCACGCGCTGAGCGCGTGGATATGGGCGGCGAATTCCTCGGGCGCGCTCAGGAAGGGCGAGTGGTCGGTGTCCATCACGATCACCGGATCGCAGGGCAGGGCGGCGCACATCGCGGCCTGGGCATCGAGCGGCACCGCATTGTCGAATCGCGTCTGGATGAAGGCCCGCTTGACCCGGCCATAGCGCTCCGCCGTGACCCGCACCGCATGGGTCATCGGCCGGATCGGCTCGGCGCAGAGCTTGCCGATCGCGGCCGCCGCATCGGCATCGGAGCTCATATTGTAGAAGCGGTGCCGGATCAGCCGATTGTCGGTCTTGACGGCGCTGGCGCCCACGACCGCAAGCGCCGGATCGAGCGGCCGGTTGAGCACCAGGGCCGAGAAGATCGATTGCCCGTCCTCCAGCAGCGCCGCCGCGACATAGATGAGCTTCGCGACACGCTCGGGCATCCGCTCCGCCACCTCGCTCAGCACCGTGCCGCCGGCCGAATGGCCGACCAGCACGACGGGCTCGGCCTGCGCCGCAACGATCATCTGGGTGGCGTCGACATAATGTTCGAGCGTCGCGGCGTCATGCGCCATCTGGTCGCTCCCGCGCGCCGGCAGGTCGAAGGCCACCACCCTGTGTCCCTTGCCTTCCAGCAGCGGCACGACCTTTTCCCAGCACCACGCACCGTGCATATGCCCATGGACAAGGATGATGGTCGCCATTCCAATGTCCCCCCGGAGATCGTCGGCGCGGACGGTAGGTTGCAAGTCTTGACGAAACCTGAAGTTGCTGCCAGCCACGTACCGGCGGTTGTGCCATTCCCGGTCATCCGGCGGCACCCCGATGCGGCCACCTTTCCCGCGTCGGCAAACAAAGATCACGATCTGGTAGTATCGCTCCCGCCGCCACCGACTGCTTGAGGATCCCGATGAAAGCCATCCGCTTCGAAAAAACCGGTGGACCAGACGTCCTGCACTATGTCGATGTGGATCTTCCACAACCGGCCGCCGGCCAGGTGCGGGTCCGGCACACCGCTGTCGGGGTCAATTTCATCGACACCTATCACCGCTCCGGCCTCTACAAGCTGCCGCTGCCATCCGGCCTCGGCAGCGAGGCGGCGGGCGTGGTCGAGGCGCTCGGCGACGGCGTCGCGACGCTGAAGCCCGGCGATCGCGTCGCCTATGCCGGCGCGATGGGCGCCTATGCCGAGGCCAACAATGTCGCGGCCGACCGCTTGGTGAAGCTGCCCGACGCGATCGGCGACGAGACCGCGGCCGCCGCACTGCTCAAGGGCATGACCGCGCAATACCTGCTCAAGCGCACCTATCCTGTGACGGCCGGGCAGACCATTGTGCTGCACGCCGCCGCCGGCGGCGTCGGGCTGATCGCCGGGCAATGGGCCAGGCATCTCGGTGTAACGGTGATCGGCACGGTGGGCTCGGACGACAAGCGCGCGCTGGCCCAGGCGAACGGCGCGGCGCATGTCCTCAACTCGCGCGATCCCGATTGGCCGAAGCAGGTGCGCGAGCTGACCGGCGGCCTCGGCGTGCCGGTCGTCTACGATTCCATCGGCAAGGACACCTTCGCGGGCTCGCTCGACGCGCTGGCGATCCGCGGCATGCTGGTGAGCTTCGGCAATTCGTCGGGCGCGGCACCCGCCTTCGAGCCGGGCATCCTGAGCGCCAAGGGCTCGCTCTATGTCACCCGCCCAACGCTTGCACACTACACGCGCGACGCCCGCGAATTGCAGGAGACCGCCGACGATCTCTTCGCCGTGATCGCTTCGGGCGCGGTGAAGATCGCGGTGCATCAGCGCTTCAGGCTCGCCGACGCCGCCAAGGCGCATGAAGCATTGCACAGCCGCGCGACGACCGGCGCGACGGTGCTGATCCCCTAGAGTCTGTCGTTTTCAAGTCGATGCGATCCAACCCGGTGTCATGGCCCGTATTCACACGGTCTCGATGACTCCACGGATCACGACAGACTCTCGGCGGCGGCCACCGAACCCTGCAGCAGCGCCACGGTCGCGCTGTCGAAATATTCGGTGAGACCGATCGCCTTGCCGTCGCGAAACTCCCAGCGGCTGGCGAGCGCGACGCCGAAGTGCTTGCCGCTCTTGCGTTCGGTGACGTCCAGCCGCGCATTCATCCAGACCACATCGCCCTCGCCGATCATCTCGGCGATCTCATAGCGGTGCAGGGTGTAATCGGTCGCGATGGTCGAAACCCCGATGACCGCCTCGACATGGCCGTGATGCACGCCGCCGAAGCGGAACAGCGCCGACGGCGCCTGCGTCGTCCAGACGACATCGCGATGCAGCAGCTGGAGCACCGGCTGGAAGTCGCCTTCGCCATAGGCCTTCAGGGCGCGGCGCATCGCGTCCTTGTTGGCTTCGACGGACAAGCGGCTACTCCGCGGCGATCTTCTGGTCCGGCCGCATGTAGATCGTGTTCTTCGGCCGCGCCAGAACCCGGCGGACCATCGGCTCGAACGCCTCCAGCGGCATGGTGTCATAGGCCGGGTCGAACGCGTTCTGGTCGTGGCGGGCGCAGAACATCGCGGTGCGCTCGAAATGCGGATGGCCGCGGAACTGGTCGCGCATGTCGCGGTCCAGCCCCAGATGATGGAAGAAGTAATAGCCCTGGAAGATGCCGTGATGCGCCATCATCCAGAAATTGGCCTCCGACACATAGGGCCGCATGATGGTGGCACCGAGCTCGGCATGGCTGGCCGAGGCCAGGATGTCGCCGATGTCGTGCATCAGGGCGCAGACGACATATTCCTCGTCCATCCCATCGCGCTGCGCCAGCGTCGCCGCCTGCAGCGAATGCTCGAGCCGGTCCACCGGAAAGCCGCCGCAATCGCCCGCGAGCATCCGAAGATGCGCCAGCACGCGATCGGGAAGCGCCTTGTTGAACGACGACGCCGCTGCCGCGATCTTCATCCAGTCGTCCTTGGTACCCTCGGTCATCGCCTTGAACTGGGCGCGGTCGGCTGGATGTTCGGTCACGGCGGAAATCCCTGCTTGGCTGCGCGGAGTTTCCGTCCGGAAAATCCCAGCGTCAACCGCCGCCACATCCAATTCGGCGCGTCGCACAACGCATGGCTGCGTTCCGCATCCTCAATTGCGCGCCGGCGCTTTGAGCGTCCCCGCGAGCCGTTCGAGCGCTTCCGCCACCGGCTCGGGAGCGGTCAGCATCGCAAGATGGTGCAGCGCAAGCCGCTCGACCGGCCAGCCCGCCGCCGCGATCGCATCGGCATCCTGCGCATAGGCGCCGCTCAATTGAAGATAGGCGGCGGGCGTCATCAGGGCCAAGTCGGGCGCGGCTTCCTCGAAATAGGCGAGCGGCAGGTCCTTCTGCTCGGCGATGAAGGCGGCGCCCATTGCACGATCGGGCAGCAGCGCTTCCATCGCGCCCTTGGGCCACCAGGCATGCCAGGGCGGCAGTCTTCCCTCCTTGGCAAGGCCGCGCAGCCGCGCACCGAGCTCTTCGGGAACGCCGGCGAACCAGCTGTCGCCGGGATGCGGCAACAGGGCGTCGACCAACACAACGCCGTCCAGCGCCGCCAGCGCCGCAATGGCCGGTACCAGCGCGCCGGCGCCGCTATGCGCCACCAGGACGCTCCCCTCCGCGACCGCCGCGGCGGCGCCGCTGGCCAGCACGGGATAGAACGGCGGCTCTCCCTGCATCAGCGGCGTGAGGTCGGGCATCGCCACCGCATGGCCACGCGCCCGCAGCACGGGCGCCAGCATCGCCCAGGTCGACGGCCCGACAAGCGGGCTGTGCAGCAGGACGAACTTCACCCGGCTCAGGTGTTCATGCTGTCGAAGAAATCCGCGTTGCTCTTGGCCGAGCGCAACTTGTCCAGCAGGAACTCGATCGCATCGATCGTGCCCATCGGGGCCAGGATGCGGCGCAGGACATAGGTCTTGGCCAGCGTGCCCTTGTCGAGCAGAAGCTCGTCCTTGCGGGTGCCGGATTTGAGGATGTCGATCGCCGGGAAGACACGCTTGTCCGCAACCTTGCGGTCCAGGATGATCTCGGAGTTGCCCGTGCCCTTGAACTCCTCGAAGATGACCTCGTCCATGCGGCTGCCGGTGTCGATCAGCGCGGTCGCGATGATGGTGAGCGAGCCGCCCTCCTCGATGTTGCGCGCCGCGCCGAAGAAGCGCTTGGGGCGCTGCAGCGCATTGGCGTCGACGCCGCCGGTCAGCACCTTGCCCGAGCTCGGCACCACGGTGTTGTAGGCGCGGCCGAGGCGGGTGACGGAATCCAGCAGGATCACGACGTCGCGCTTGTGCTCGACCAGGCGCTTGGCCTTCTCGATCACCATCTCGGCGACCTGGACGTGGCGCGTCGCCGGCTCATCGAAGGTCGAGGAGATCACCTCGCCCTTCACCGAGCGCTGCATGTCGGTCACTTCCTCCGGCCGCTCGTCGATCAGCAGGACGATCAGATAGCACTCGGGATGGTTGGCGGTGATCGCCTTGGCGATGTTCTGCAGGATGACGGTCTTGCCGGTGCGCGGCTGGGCGGTGATCAGCGAGCGCTGCCCCATGCCCTGCGGCGCGACGATGTCGATGACGCGGCCCGTCTTGTCCTTGATGGTCGGGTCCTTGAGCTCCATGTTGAGCCAGCGCGTCGGATAGAGCGGCGTCAGATTGTCGAAATGGACCTTGTGCTTGATCTTCTCGGGGTCCTCGAAATTGATCGTCGTGACCTTGAGCAGCGCGAAATAGCGCTCGCCATCTTTCGGCGAACGGATCGGACCTTCGACCGTGTCGCCGGTGCGCAGGCCGAAGCGGCGGATCTGCGACGGGCTGACATAGATGTCGTCGGGTCCCGCAAGATAGTTGGATTCGGGAGAGCGCAGGAAGCCGAAGCCGTCCTGCAGCGTCTCCACGACGCCCTGGCCCATGATCTCGACATTGCGCTCCGCGAGTTCCTTGAGGATCGCGAACAGCATGTCCTGCTTGCGCATGGACGAGGCGTTTTCGATCTCGAGCTCTTCGGCGAAGGCGAGCAGATCGGTGGGGGATTTGGATTTGAGATCCTGCAGCTTCATCGTCTGCAGGCCTTCTTGAACGGTCATGGGGAGTCACACCTGAAATACATGGGAAGGCTGGTCCGACTGGCTGAGCGGTAAGGAAGAAAAGCGCCACGAAGCCAGTTTGTGTCGGAGTTTTCCGGCCCGCGCCCGGCTTTTCGCCGGTTCCGGCGCCGCGCTTCTCTTTAAGCGGGGACCAGTGCGTGCCAAGGGGAACGGCAGTCTTATACCCCGATTTGGGGTCGTTGCAAACGCCTGTCAAGCCCACTCAGTCGAAAGTGGGCTGCAGGATCACCAGCAGCACGATCGCGACGACCAACACGAAGGGAATTTCATTAACGATCCGCCAGAAACGGGTGGAATGGCGGTTCGCGTCCCGCGCGAACCGCTTCACGCTCGCCGCGAAGAAGCCGTGCAACCCGCTCATGACCAGGACGAGGACGAATTTGATCTGGAACCAGGTCTCCTCATAGGTCTGCATGAGGATCGCCATGGTGAGGCCGAAGACCCACACTGCGATCATCGCGGGATTGACGATCCGGCGCAGCAGCAACTGCTCGTGACGCTTGAGCATCTCCGACTCCGGCGAGCCCGCCGCCACTTCGCTGTGATAGACGAAAAGCCGCGGCAGATAGAGCATGCCCGCCATCCAGGCGATCACCGCGATCACATGGAACGCCTTGATCCAGTTCAGCTGGTTCGACAGGAACATCTGCAGCGATGACATTCAACTTCCCCCTTGGGCACAGCCCGCCAAACCTGCCGGGCAGAACCGGTCTCTGCCGTTCCCGCCGACAATAGACGGCGCCTCTCGCGCCCGCACAACCAGATCCGCCAGTGCAGCGATGAAATCCGGCTGGGTCCCGGCGGCCGGTACGCGCAGATAGTCCGGCACGCCGGCCTGCTTCGCCAGATGCGCATACTCGATGTCGAGCTCGACCAAGGTCTCGGAATGCTCCGACACGAACGCGATCGGCGCGACGATCACGCCCATGCCCTCGATGCCTGCCCGGCGGATTTCGGCATCGGTCGCGGGCCCGATCCATTCCAGCGGCCCGACCCGGCTCTGGTAGCACACGCTCCAATCCAAGCCTTCGATCCCCAAGGCCTCGACGATGGCCGCCGCGCTGCGCTCGACCTGCCATTGATAGGGATCGCCTTTCGCGATCGTCCGCTTCGGCAAGCCATGTGCGGAGAGCAGCAGCCGATACCGCACCCCCGGTCTCGCGCACGCGAAGGCTTGCCGGATGAGCTTCGCCGTCGCCTGCGCAAACCCTTTCGCCTCCGGATAGCAGCAAACCCGCACCGTCGGCTTGTCGAGCTCCGCCCGCTTCGCTGCCCGTCGCCAATCGGCAAAGGACGAGGCCGTCGTCGTCGTCGAAAATTGCGGATACAGCGGCAACAGGACGATCTTGTCGGGATCCCAAGCCTTCACGGCGGCGGCAGCCTCGTCGCTGAACGGATGCCAGCAGCGCATGGCGATGAAACTCCGCGCGTCCACGCCCTGCGTCGCCAACACTTTATCCAAAGCCCTGGCCTGCGCCTGTGTCTCTTTCAGGATCGGCGACGCCCCACCGATCTGCTCGTAGATCTTGCGCGCGACAGGCGCTCGTCGGCGCGCGATAAACCATGCCAGGGGTTTGCGGACGATGCCGGGCACCGTCAGGATCGCAGGATCGCCGAACAGGTTGCGCAGGAACGGCTCGACCGCCGCCGGCGAATCCGGGCCTCCCAGGTTGAACAGCACGACGGCAAGCTTCACGGTCTCTCCAACGACTTCAATAAGACTCTTAAGATATAGATTCTGAAGTTGATGTTAGGCCTGTGATGTGTGGACGAAGCGGTGGACTGCCGGTGCTGTAAGCCGCAAAGGCTTTGGACTCAAGCGCCTAGCAGCCGTGCCCGGCGCGAACATCGTGCTGCGCTCTGTCGATCAAGACGGTATGATCTTCGGACCGCACACCGGCATGGGGACAAGACCGGTCTTTTGGTCTCTATCAACAGCGCAGGTGGATGAAAAAGGCATGGTTCTGTGAGCAAGACGTTTCATGTTCATCTGGTCTCCGACGCCACCGGCGAGACGCTCAATTCCATCGCCAAGGCAGCATTGGCGCAGTTCGAGGATATCGAGGTCGAGGAACATTCCTACGTCCTGGTCCGCAGTTCGCGCCAGCTCGACCGCGTGCTCGAGCACATCACCGCCTGGCCGGGCCTTGTGTTCTTCACTCTGGTCAACCAGGAACTGCGCCGCGAGCTGATCGCGCATTGCACCCGGGCGAGCGTGCCCTGCCTCGACGTGATGGAAGGCCCGATCACCAAGATGCGCGAATTCCTCGGCCAGGCCGAGACGCATCGCCCCGGCGCGCAGCATGACGTCGATCAGCGCTACCTCAAGCGCATCGAGGCGCTCAACTTCACCATCCAGCACGACGACGGCCAGGCGCTCGACAGCATCGACGGCGCGGAAGTCGTCCTGGTCGGCGCCAGCCGCACCTCCAAGACACCGACCTGCGTCTATCTTGCGATTCGCGGTGTGCGTGCCGCCAATGTGCCGCTGGTGCCGGGCATTCCGCTGCCGCCGCAATTGCTGCGTATCCGCGGGCCGCTGGTCGTCGGCCTGTGGGCGTCGCCGGACCGCCTGGTGCAGGTGCGGCGCAACCGGCTCACCACCATGGGCGAGGCCCGCGACACCGACTATGTCGAGCTCGAAGCCGTGCGGGCCGAGATCAGCAACACGCGACGGCTGTTCGAGACCCAGGACTGGCCGTCGATCGACGTCTCGCGGCGCTCGGTGGAAGAAACCGCAGCGTCCGTGATCAACTTGCTGGCCGAACGCCGGGAGCGGCGCAAGTGAAATTCATCCTTGCCTCCGGTAGCCGATCGCGCCGCCAGATCCTCTCCGCCGCCGCGGTGCCCTTCACGGCGGTTGCCGCCGACATCGACGAGGACAGGCTCAAGGACAAGCTCGTCGCCGAGGGCACTCCGCTATCCGATATCGCCTTGCATCTCGCGGAAGCGAAGGCATGCCACGTCGCCGCCGCGCATCCCGCCGCGCTGGTCCTCGGCGCCGACCAGACGCTGTTGTTCGGTGACGAGCTTGTGAGCAAATGCGCCGACCTCGCCGCCGCGCGCCGTCTTCTCGCGCGACTGCGCGGTCATCCGCATCTGCTGGTCGGCGGGATGGTCCTGGCGCGCGGCGGAACGGTCCTCTGGCGCCATGTCGCGATCTCGCGGCTGGTCATGCGCGATTTCAGCGACGCCTTCCTCGACGACTACCTGGCCGCGGAAGGTCCGGATCTGCTGTCCACGGTCGGTTGCTACAAGCTGGAGGGCCTGGGCGCCCAGCTTTTCGAAGCCGTCGAAGGCGACTATTTTTCCATTCTCGGCCTGCCGCTCCAGCCGCTCCTGGCCGAGCTGCGAACACAGGGTGTGCTGAAGACATGAGGCTGACCGGCGCCGCCAGGGTTGCAGGCATCATCGGCTGGCCGGTGGCGCAGACTTTCTCGCCACGTCTGCACGGTTTCTGGCTGGAGCAGACCGGCGTCGACGGCGCGCTGGTGCCGCTGGCGGTGCGGCCGGAGGATTTCTCGACCGTCGTAAGCGGGCTGATCAAGGCGGGCTTCCGGGGGAGCAGCATCACCATCCCGCACAAGGAAGCGGCTTTCGCGCTGGCGCATGACTGCGACCTCGCGGCGCGCGCCGCCGGCGCCGTGAATCTTCTGATCTTCCATGAAGACGGCCGGATCGCGGGCCGCAACACCGATGCCACGGGCCTCGCGGAATCGTTGCGTGGAGATCTCGGACCCGATTGCGTGCGCGGCAAGACGGCGGTGCTGCTGGGCGCCGGCGGCGCCGCGCGCGCGGCCTGCGTCGCGTTGCATGACCTGGGTGCGGCCCAGATCCGCATCCTCAACCGCAGCCGCGGCCGTGCCGAACAGCTCGCCGCCGCGCTGGCACCGCATGTCACGCCCAGGCTTGTGGTGTTCGACCAAGCCGATTGGGCCAAGGCTGCGGCGGACGCCGCGCTGGTCGTCCACACCACCAGCGCGGGGATGAAGGGCGCCCCGTCGCTCGATCTCGATCTAGCCGCCCTGCCGAAAGACGCCGCGGTCTGCGACATCGTCTACAACCCGCTCGAGACGCCGCTGCTGCACCGTGCCCGCGAGGCTGGTCTGCGCACGGTGGACGGATTGGGGATGCTGATGCATCAGGGCGTACCGGCCTTCGAAGCGTTCTTCGGCGTCGCGCCGCCCGTGACGCCGGAGCTGCGCCGCCATCTCGAGGAGGCGCTGCGTGCCCGCTAAGCGTCCGCTCCATGTCGGACTGACCGGCTCCATCGGCATGGGCAAGTCGGAGACGGCAAAGATGTTCGCGCGGCTGGGCGTGCCGGTCTACGACGCCGACGCCGCCGTGCACGCGCTCTACGCCCCAGGCGGTGCGGCGGTGGACGCGGTGGGCGCGGCCTTCCCCGGCACGGTGCGCGACGGCGCGGTCGACCGCGCGGAGTTGTCCAAACATGTCACCGGCGATCCCGAAGCGACCAAGCGGCTGACCGCGATCGTCTACCCCCTGATGGCCGGCGCGCGGGCGAAGTTCCTCGCCGACGCCGAGGCGGCCGGCGCCGACATCGTGCTCTTCGACATCCCGCTCCTGTTCGAGACCGGGGGCGACGGCGCGATGGATGCGGTTGTCGTCGTCAGCGCGCCATCCCATATCCAGCGCGCGCGGGTCCTGGCCCGCCCCGGCATGACGGCGGAGAAGTTCGACTATCTGCACGCCCGCCAGATGCCGGATGCAGAAAAGCGTGCAAAAGCTCATTTTGTGGTTGTGACAGACCAGGGGCTGGCGCATGCCTTCGACCAGGTGACGATGATCGTGGCGGCCCTCAAGGACCGTCGCGCCAATGGAATGATCTGAACGGCATGCGCGAAATCGTCCTGGATACCGAAACCACGGGCTTCGAGCCGGCGGAGGGCCACCGGATCGTCGAGATCGGCTGCGTCGAGCTGTTCGACCACCTGCCGACCGGGCGGAGCTATCGCTGCTATCTCAATCCGGAGCGGCTGGTGCCGCCCGAGACCACCCGCGTCCACGGCCTGACCGACGAATTCCTCGCCGACAAGCCGAAATTCGCCGAGGTGGTGGAGGAGCTGCTGGAATTCCTCGGCGACTCCGCCCTCGTCATCCACAATGCGAGCTTCGACCTCAAATTCGTCAACTCCGAATTGCACCGGGTCGGCAAGCCGCTCATCCCCCATGCCCGCGCCATCGACACGATCGAGATCGCCAAGGCCAAGATCCCCGGCGCCCGCTATTCGCTCGACGAATTGTGCAGGCGCTTCGCCATCGACCTCAGCGCCCGCACCAAGCATGGCGCGCTGCTCGATGCCGAGCTGACGGCACAGGTCTATCTTGAGCTGGTGGGCGGACGGCAGCGCAAGCTCTCGCTCGATCCGGTGGCGGCCGCGACGGCCGGCGGCACGGAGCTGCGCGCGGCGCGGCAGCGCCCGGAGCCGCTCGCATCGCGCCTCAGCACAGACGAGGCCGCGGCGCATGCGGCGTTCGTCGCGAAGGAATTGGGCAAGGACCCTGTCTGGGGCACGGCCGCGGCGGCGTAAGCCTACGCGGTCCCCGTCGCCCCCGACGCGCGCATTTGCTGCACCTGCTCGGCGCGCGAGCGGTAGAGGCCGGCGAAATCGATCGGCTCGATCATCAGCGGCGGCATGCCGCCGTCGCGCACGGCGTCGGAGATGATGCGGCGCGCGTAAGGGAACAGCAGATGCGGCCCCTCGATCAGCAGCACCTGCTGGATCACGTCCTCGGGCACGTTCACGATCTGAAGCAGGCCCGCATAGGCGAGCTCGAGCAGGAAGAGCGACTTGTCCTCGGCGCTCTTGGCGGTGACGCGCAGCTTGAGCTCGACCTCGAAGGTCTGCTCGTCGAGGCGCTTGGCCTGCAGGTCGACGCCGAGGTCGATCTGCGGCCGGATCGTCATCGCGGCGGGCGCGCCGGGATTCTCGAAGGAGAGATCCTTCACATATTGCGCGATGATCTGGATGCGCGGCGCGGCGGCCGTTCCGTTGTCGCTGGGGGCACCCGTTGCACTCATCTCGCGTTCCCTGAATTCTTTCGATGGCGCGGCGCGGGTACCACGGATCGCGCGGCCGTGACAAGGCAAGGCCGGGTTTCCCTTTCGCAGCCCGGTTAATCGCGGCGCTGGACCCACCGCCGGGGCGGGTCTAGGCTGCGTGTCACGCGGATGGCGGGGCCGCCATCAGGTTCAACGACGATGCCGGACACGCAATATCTCGAGATTCTCCTGTTGGCCGTGGTTGCGGGCGTCGTCCTGTTCCGGCTTTACATGGTGCTGGGCCGCCGCACCGGGCATGAGCAGCCGCGCGACAATGGTTACTGGGCGCGCCAGCCCTCGCCCGACGCGCCCCAGGACAACATCCTGCCGCTGCCCGTCCGCCCCGACCAGGCGCCGCCGGCCGATCCCGTGGCGCGGGGGGTGTTCGACATCAAGCTCGCCGATCGCGGCTTCGAGGCCGACCATTTCGTTTCGGGCGCCCGCTCCGCCTATGAGATGATCGTCACCGCCTTCGCCCGCGGCGAGCGGACGCAGCTCAAGCCGCTCCTGTCGCCGGAAGTCTTTGCCGCCTTCGACCAGGTCATCACCGGGCGCGAGCAGCGCAAGGAAAAGGTCGAGTTCACCTTTGTCGGTTTCAAGGACGTGAAGATCGTCCACGCCGCCTTGCTGAACCGGATGGCGGAGATCACGGTCGCGATCGGCGCCCAGTTCATCTCGGCGACCACGACCGCCGACGGCACGGTGATCGAAGGCGACGCCAAATCGGTCCGCGACGTCACCGACGTCTGGACCTTCAGCCGCGACGTGCGGGCGCGCGATCCCAACTGGCTGCTTGTGGCGACCTCCGGCGGCATGCCGTAAGACTGCGGGGGATGAAGCCCCGCCTCGTCCTCGCGCTCTTTCTATTCCTGCTCGGCGCCGGTGGTTTCGGCGTCTGGTATTGCCTGCACCGTGCGCCGCCGGCGCCGGAGGCCTTCGCCCCGGTCGCGTTCGCCGATCTGCCCGGCTGGCGGCAGAGCGATCCGGCGGCCGCACTGGCCGCCTTTCGCCGCTCCTGTATGAAGATCCTCGCGCTGCCGCCCCGCAGCGCCATGGGCTATGCCGGGACGGCCGCCGACTGGCGCGCGAGCTGCCTCAAGGCCGCGGCGGCGCGCGATCCTCGCCGCTTCTTCGAAGGCAGCTTCGTGCCCTATCCCATCGGCGATGCCGAAGGACTCGTGACGGGTTACTACGAGCCGCTGCTGAACGGCAGCGCGACGCGCCACGGCGTCTATCAAACGCCCGTCTACGGCCCGCCCGCCGATCTCGTCACCGTCGATCTCGGCCTGTTCCGTCCCGAATGGAAGGGAGAGCACATCGCCGGCCGCGTCACCGGCAACCGCTTCGTGCCCTACGGCACCAGAGCCCAGATCGATGCGCAGCCGCCCGCCACGGCACGGGTGCTGTTCTGGTGCGACGATCCCGTTGCGCTGTTCTTCCTGCACATCCAGGGCTCGGGCCGCGTCGCGCTCGACGACGGCACCGTGCTGCGGGTGACGTATGCCGCGCAGAACGGCCATCCCTACACCGCGATCGGCCGCACCCTGATCCGGCGCGGCGCCCTGGCCCGCGATCACGTCTCGCTGCAGACCATCCGCGCCTGGCTGAAGAGCCATCCCGGCGAGGCGCGGGGCGTGATGGAAAGCGACGCATCCTTCGTCTTCTTCGAGGAAAGCCCCATCGGCGATCCGACGCTGGGACCGGCTGGCAGCGAGGGCGTGCTGCTGACGCCCGGCGGCAGCGTCGCGGTCGATGCCAAGGTCCATCCGCTCGGCATGCCGCTGTTCGTCGCCGGCGGCGGCGTCGCCGGCCTGTTCGTGGCGCAGGATACGGGCGGCGCGATCCGCAGCGCGCGCCGCGCCGATATCTTCTTCGGCTTCGGCGCCGAAGCCGAAGCCGCCGCGGGCACGCTCAAGGCGCATGCGCGTTTCTATGTGCTGCTGCCCAGATCGGTCGTGCCGGGTCCATGAGCCGCCGCAAGATCACGCCGGAGGAACGCGAGCTCTTCCAGCAGAGCTTCGCCGACACGCGACCGCTGCATCCCGCTACGCTGAAGCCGTCCGTGCCGCCCAAACGGGCCATGCGCATCGTGGAGGGCGGCACCGGTGTCGACGGCCGCACCGATGCGCGGATGCGCCGCGGCCTGCTCGATCCCGACGCCAAGCTCGATCTTCACGGCCTCACCGAACAGGCGGCGCACCGCGCGCTCCTCCTGTTCCTGCGCAGCGCCCAGGCGCGCGGCCACAGGCTGGTTCTGGTGGTGACGGGCAAGGGCAAGCCCCTCGCGCCCGACGCGCCCTTCGACCTCGAACTGCATGCGCGCTCGCGCGGCGTGCTCAAATCCTCGGTGCCGCGCTGGCTGAACGAGCGCGATTTCGCCGGCCTGATCGCGAACACGGCGACCGCGCATAAAAAGCATGGCGGCACGGGCGCGATGTATGTCTATCTGCGCAAGCCACGATGAAACAGCATTCCGCCACGCTGACCGTCGCGACACACGGCCCCGGTCTCGTCGACATCACGCGCGAGGCGGCACGCGTCGTGGCCCAGGCCGGCATCGCGCAGGGCCTGCTGACGCTGTTCATCCGCCACACCTCGGCGTCCCTGCTGGTCCAGGAGAATGCCGATCCCGACGTGCTGAGCGATCTCGAGGCCTTCCTGCGCCGCACGGTCTCGCGCGACCCCGCGCTCTATCGTCATACGACCGAGGGGCCGGACGACATGCCGGCGCATATCCGCAGTGCGCTGACCCAGACGTCGCTGTCGATCCCGGTGCAGCGCGGCCGGATGGTGCTGGGGACCTGGCAGGCGGTCTACGTCTTCGAGCACCGCGACCGCGGCCATGATCGCGAGGTCGCGGCGCATGTCGTCGGCGAATAGCTAAATCAGTCCCGCCTCGGCCGCGAGCTGGCGCAAGGAGACTTCGGGGCGCGCGCCGTAATGCGAGATGACCTCCGCCGCCGCCAGGCCCGCGAGCCGGCCGCTGTCGGCCAGGCCCTTGCCGTGGGTCAGACCATAGAGAAAGCCCGCCGCGAACTGGTCGCCCGCGCCCGTCGTGTCCAGCACGCGCTTCACCGGCCAGGCATCGATGACATGCACCTCCGCGCCGCGCGCGATCACGCAGCCCTTTTCGGAGCGCGTCAGCGCCGCGATGCCCTTCCAGCCGCGGATCTTCTGCAGCACGTCGTCGAAGGCATCGACCTCGAACAGCGCCTTGGCCTCGTCCTCATTGGCGAAGATGATGTCGAAGCTGTCCAGCCGGCGGCGGAATTCGTCGCCATAGCGCCCGATCAGGAACGGGTCCGACATCGCGAACGCGACCTGGTTGCCGTGCCGGTGCGCGATATCCATCGCCTTGATGCAGGCTTCGCGCGCCTTGGGCGGGTCCCACAGATAGCCTTCGATATAGGTGATCGCCGAAGACGCGATCTCGTCTTCATTGACGTCGTCGACCGAGAATTCCTGCGCCGCACCCAGATAGGTGCTCATCGAGCGCTGCTCGTCCGGCGTCACCGCCACGATGCACAGCGCGGTCGCCGGCCCGTCGGCCGCGGGCGCGATGGTGTAGTGCACGCCGGTGTCCTTCATGCTGGCGCGGAACGCCTCGCCCAGCCGGTCCTGCTTGACCTTGCCCTGGTAGACGCCGTTGCCGCCCAGCGAGGCGAAGCCCGCCATGGTGTTGGCGCCCGAGCCGCCGGCGATCTCGCGCGTGTTGCGCAGCGCCGCATGCAGTGTCGCGGCACGGTGCTCGTCGACCAGCGTCATCACGCCCTTGGCGATGGAATGGTCGAGCAGGAACTTTTCCGCGACGGGCGCCAGCACGTCGACGATCGCATTGCCCAGGCCTGCCACGTCAAACCGGTGCGCCATCGTTCAAATCCCCGCTATAACGGCGCCTGAGTTAGAGGACGGAGCCGATGTTCGCAAGCTTGCGCCGCGCGCTGGGCATGCTGTTCGACCGCGACTTCCGTGGCCTGGTGCTCTGGACGCTGGTGCTGACGGCGGCGCTGTTCGTCGCGCTGCTCGCGGGCGTGGAATACGGCCTCGCCCGCCTGCCGGAGCTCGGCTCGCCCTGGGTCAACCGCTTCCTCGAGCTCATCGCGCCGGTGGCGCTGCTGCTCAGCGTCTTCGTGCTCGGCGCGCCGGTCGCCGCCACCATCGGCGCGGCCTTCATGGAGCGCATCGCGGCCCGCGTCGATGCGCATTTCTATCCCGGCGATTCGAAGGTCCGCCGCGCCCCGGCGCTGCGCAGCGTGGGCGAGAGCGTGCGGCTGATCGGCCTGGCGATCCTGATCAATCTCGCCTTGCTGCCGGTCGATGTCGGCATCCCCGGCCTGCCCGAAGCGGCGACTGTGCTGGTCAATGGCTGGCTGCTGGGGCGCGAGTTCTTCGATCTCGCCGCGCTCCGCCACCAGACGCCCGAACAGGTGACGGCGCTGCGCCATCGCCATGGCGGGAAGATCTATCTCGCGGGCCTGTTCATCGCGCTTTTCACGGCCATTCCGGGCATCGACCTGATCGCGCCTTTTTTTGGCACCGCTTTGATGGCACATCTCTCCCGGCGCCTCGCCCATCTGGAGAGTTCCCCATGAAAAGGATGGTCCCCGTCCTGTCGCTCTGCATCCTGCTTGCCGCCTGCGCCTCGCCGGGCGGCGGCGGCGCGACGACCGGCCGGGTGCCGCTGCCCTCCGCCCCGCCCGCCGGCGAGCCCGCGGGCACGACCGGGCTCAGCGAAGCCGGCCTGCGCGCGCTCTATGGCCAGCCGGCCTTCGTGCGCCATGACGGGACGGCGCAGATCTGGCGCTTCGACGCCGCGGCCTGCAAGGCGTTCTTTTTCCTCTATTCGAAGGACAGCGTCACGGCGGTGTGGCATGTCGAGACCATGCCGCGCGGCCAGAGCATCGCGGCGGACGAGAGCTGCCTCACCGCGCTGCGCGCCCGGAGCGCCTCGCGGCCGGTCTCGTAGCGGTCCTCGGCCGGGGCGTCCGAAGGATATCGCCTTCCTTCGTCTTGTCCTTGAAGCGGCACAGGTCGCGCACGACACAAGTCGGGCACAGCGGCTTGCGCGCGATGCAGGTGTAGCGCCCGTGCAGGATCAGCCAGTGATGCGCGTGCAGCTTGTATCTGTCGGGCACCTTCTTCTCGAGGCCGAGCTCGACCTCCAGGACGTTCTTGCCCGGCGCCAGATTGGTGCGGTTGCAGACGCGGAAGATATGGGTGTCGACCGCGATGGTCTTCTGCCCGAACGCGACGTTGAGCACGACATTGGCGGTCTTGCGCCCCGCGCCGGGCAGGGCCTCGAGCTCTTCGCGGGTCCGCGGGACCTCGCCGCCATGACGCTCGAGCAGGAGCCTGGACAGCGCGATGACGTTCTTCGCCTTGGTGCGATACAGGCCGATGGTCCTGATGTAATCGGTGAGTTTCGCCTCGCCCAGCGCCACCATCTTCGCGGGCGTGTCGGCGATCTTGAACAGCGGCTCGGTCGCCTTGTTGACGCCTTTGTCGGTGGCTTGCGCCGACAACACCACCGCGACCAGCAGGGTGTAGGGATTGATCGATCTGAGTTCGGTCTTCGGCTCGGGGATTGCCGTCTTCAGCCGCGCGAAGAAGTCGTCGATCTCGGCTTTGCTGAAGGGGCGGGGCATGACTTCAGTGTTGCGGGAACATGGCGCCCGCGCAAGTATTGCAACCGTCATGGACGCCGACGCGAACGTCTTGCTGGATCAGGTCCTGCGGCCAAGCCCGCCGCTCAAGCCGCGCACGCTGCTGATCGTTCTGGGGATCGTCGCGGCCGTCAATCTCGCCTTCGTCATCGGCTTCCTGCTCGAAGGCGCCTGGCCGGTGGCGCCTTTCATGGGCCTCGACGTCGCGCTGCTCGGCTGGGCGTTCCGCGCCAGCACCGTCGCCGCCCGCAAGGAGGAGCGTGTGACGCTCACGCCGGCGCAGCTTTGCGTCGCGCGCGCCTTCCCGAAGGCGCCGCCGCGCGCCTGGACCTTCAATCCCTATTGGGTGCGGGTCGAGATGGACGATCCGCCCGAGCATGGCAGCCAGCTCACGCTGTGGAGCCACGGCAAGTTCCTGCGCATCGGCCAGTTCCTGGCGCCGGAGGAGCGGGCGCGGTTCGCCAAGGTGCTCCAATCCGCGCTAAAGAACGCCCGTGAAACAACCGCTTGAGACGCGCAAGAAACGGGTCGAAAAGGGTGCCGTCGAGGCGCATATCGGGCCCATGAGCAACGTGATCTCCTTCGACGAAACCGACGCCAATTGGCGCCGCATGGGCCGCGCCATCCGCTTCCTGAGCGCCAACTATCTCAGCCAGCCGACACTGGAGGACGCCGCCGATGCGGTCGGCCTTTCGCCGTTCCATTTCCAGCGCCTGTTCAGCCGCTATGTCGGCGTCAGCCCCAAGCATTTCGTCGGCCATCTCACCCTCGGCCATGCCAAGGGCGACCTGGCGCAGGGCCGCAGCCTGCTCGACACCGCGCTCGACGCCGGTCTGTCGGGCCCGTCGCGGCTGCATGACCTGTGTCTCAAGCTCGAGGCGATGACGCCCGGCGAGTACGCCAAGGGCGGTGCCGGTATCGCGATCGACTATGGCTTCCACGCCTGCCCGTTCGGCATGGCGCTGGTGATGGCGACAGCCAAGGGCGTCTGCGGCCTCGCTTTCGGCGACGAGGGCGAAGAGGCCACGATGCTCGCCGACATGCAGGCGCGCTGGCCGAACGCGACCTACGCGAAAGCGCCTGAGCGCACCGCGAGCCATGTCGATGCGATCTTCCTGCCGCGCCATCCGGGCGCGGATCTGCGCCTGCATCTGCTCGGCACGCCCTGGCAGATCAAGGTCTGGGAAGCCCTGCTGGCGATTCCGGACGGCAAGGTCTCGACCTATCGCGCGGTCGCCGCCGCGGTCGGCAACGACAAGGCGTCGCGCGCGGTCGGCGCCGCGGTCGGGCGCAATCCGATCTCCTGGATCATTCCCTGCCACCGCGTGCTGGGCAGTTCGGGCGCCCTCACCGGCTATCATTGGGGGATGGCGCGCAAGCGGGCCATGCTCGCGGTGGAGGCGGCGCGTTATTCCGAGAGGCCCAGGACGTCCGCCATCGCATAAAGCCCGGGCTTGCGGCCCTGGCCCCATTGCGCCGCCGCGAGCGCGCCATGGGCGAAGATCGCGCGATCCTCCGCGACATGGCCGAGCACGATGCGCTCCTGCGGCCCGGCCAGGATCACCTGATGCTCGCCGATCACCGTGCCGCCGCGCAGGCTCGCAAAGCCGATCGCGCCGTCCTCGCGCTTGCCGGTTACGCCGTCGCGGCCGCGGATCGCCTTGTCACCGAGTGCGATATTGCGGCCCGCCGCCGCCGCTTCGCCCAGCATCAGCGCCGTGCCGCTCGGCGCATCGACCTTCTGGCGATGATGCATCTCGACGATCTCGACGTCATAGTCGGGCAGGGCACGGGCCGCCTCGCGCACCAGCTTGGCCAAAAGGTTCACGCCGAGACTCATATTGCCCGATTTGACGATCACCGCATGACGCGCCGCGGCGCGGATCTTCGCGTCGTCCTCTCCCGAAAGCCCCGTCGTGCCGAGCACGTCGACGATCCGCGCTTGGGCCGCCAGCGCGGCAAGTTCGACCGACAGCGCGGGCGTGGTGAAGTCGATCAGCGCCTGGGCGCCGGCCAGCAGCGGCAGCGGATCGTCGGTCAGCATCACGCCGCAGGCGCCGATCCCCGCCATGAGGCCGGCATCGTCCCCGAGATCGGGATGGCCCGGGCGCACCAGCGCGCCGCTCAGCACGCAGCCCGGCGTCGCGGCGACGGCACGCACCAGCATCCCTCCCATGCGCCCGCCGGCGCCTGCCACCACGATGCGGAGATTGCTCATCGGTTCATCCTGTGATGTGTCCGGCATGCTCGACGACATAAGCGGCGACCGCCTGGCCGAACCACGGCACGGTCAGGATCAGCACCGAGGCGCCGACCCGCACCGCCGTCGTCTGGTCGAACGGCCATTCCGGCGCCGCCGCGATGCGCGCCTCATAGGCCAGCAGGCCCTGCAGCTTCACCGCGCAATCGGCGTCGCCGGCGCAGCGAACCTGCACCGCGTCGATCTCGCCGCGCAGGCGCTCGAGCTCGGCGGCCTTCACGCGCAGGATCTTGCGGTGGACCTGCTCCATCGTCGCGACGAACACCCAGAGGCCCATCGCGGCGCAGGCGAGCAGCAGCGTGACGGTGAAGATCGTCAGCCCGCCCTCGATGAACAGCAGGAAGATCACCGCGCTCACGGTGAACCAGACCAGCGAGGGGCGCGCCGCGGAGCGCCCGATCACCGACAGCCGGTCGATCCGCAGCAGGTCGATGAGCAGCTCCTGGTCGATGATGCGGCGCATGTTGCGCGCGCCGCTGCGCGTCAGCGCGACGCCGCGCGTGAAGGTCATGATCAGGCCGGTGGTCGCGACGGCGAACCATATCAGCAGGGCGGGATAGGCCAGCAGGTTTTGCGAACCGCCCGTCGCATAAAGCAGGACGCTCGCGACGAGTCCCACGGCGAGGCCGATGAGGTTGGCGCGGCGCAGCGGGGCGCGGGTCGGCGTCAGCTCGGTCATCGTCGCGGCGCTCGGCCAGCCGCCGCGCAGCACCGCGGCATAGCGCGCGATGTCCTCGCGGTCCTTCACCCGGCTGTAGCGCTGCATCCCCAGTGCGGTGGTGAGCATCAGCGAGAACCAGAAGGCCAGCCAGATCAGGATGCCGGCATGAAGCCGGCCGTCGCTCACGACAAGGAACGGGCGGCCCGAGATCACCCAGGCGATCGCGAAGCTGCCCGCGAAGGCGGCGAACAGGATGATCGTGGTCGGCAAGGTGCCGAAGGGCGAAAGCACGAAGAGGCGCTGTTCGAGATAGGCATGCCGGTCCGAAGCGCCCAGGGCGCGCGCGATATCGTCGGGGACGGCGTTGTCGCTCATGGCCGTGAGGATGGGGCTTGGGGCGCGGGGTTGTCGAGAGCGCTTCCAGGCATCCAACGGCGGAGGGTGATGCCCTACGCCGTCGTATCGACTCCGCCGCCCGCCGGCGCGGCGCCGTTGCCGCTTTCCTTGCGCGCCACGGTCACCATGGCGGGACGTAGCAGGCGGTCGGCGATGGTGTAGCCGGACTGGACCACGTTCACGATCGCGCCGGCCGGCCGGCCCTCGCCCGGCACTTCGGCGACGGCCTGGTGCAGGTTGGGATCGAACTTGGCGTCGGAGGTGTCGATCGGCTTCACGCCATGCTTGGCCAGGGTGCTCATGAGCTGGCGTTCGGTCGCCTCGACCCCCTCGATGACGGAGCGGATCTGCGGGTCGGCGGCGTCGCGCACCGCCTGCGGCAGGTGGCTCAGGGCGCGGGCGAAATTGTCGGCGATGTCCAGCATGTCGCGCGCGAACCGCGTCACGGCATAGTCGCTGGCGTTGCGCCGCTCCTGCTCGCCGCGGCGCCGGACATTCTCGGTCTCGGCCAGCGCCCGCAGCAACCGGTCCTTCAGGTCGACATTCTCGGCGTTCAGCGCCTGGATGACGTCGGCGGGATGCGGCTGCTCGGGATCGAATTGCGGGATTTCGTCGTCTGCTTCGCTCATGGAATCTCTCTTAACGCATCAGCCCAGCAATCGGCCAACGACTTTCGCCGTATGGTCGACCATGGGGATGATGCGGCCGTAGTTGAGCCTTGTGGGTCCCAGGACGCCGATCACGCCGACGATCTTGCCGGCCGCGTTGGCATAGGGCGCCGCCACGATGGACGAACCGCTGAGGCTGAACAGCCGGTTCTCCGCCCCGATGAAGATGCGCACGCCGTCGCCCTGCTTGGCCAGCTCTAGGAGCTGGATCAGGTCGTTCTTGCGCTCGATCTCCTCGAACAGGGTGCGCACGCGCTCGATATCGGCCTGGGCCTCGACGCTGTCGAGCAGGTGCGAGGTGCCGCGCACGATCAGGGTGTGGCGGGCATCGCCGGCCGAGCCGGTCAGGGTTGCGAGGCCGTCGGCCACGATCTTGGCGGTCAGCGTGTCGAGCTCGACGCGCTCGCCGTCCAGCTCCGCCTTGACCTCGGCGCGCGCCGAATCCAGCGTGCGGCCGCGCAGCCGCGCGTTCAGGTAGTTCGACGCTTCCGTCAGCGCCGAGGCGGGAAGCCCGATCGGCGTATCGATCAGCCGGTTCTCGACCTGGCCGTCCTCGCTCACCATCACCACCAGCGCCTTGCCCGAGGCGATCTGGGTGAACTCGATATGCTTGAGCAGCGTGTCCTGCTTGGACGACACGACCAGGCCGGCGCAATTGGAAAGACCCGACAGCAGCGAGGTCGCCTGGGTCAGGACCTCTTCCAGGCCGCGGCCCGAACCGCTCATCCGCGCCTCGATGGCGACCCGCTCGTCCGGCGCCAGCTCGCCCACTTCCAGGAGGCCATCGACGAACAACCGAAGCCCCTTTTCCGTCGGGGCCCGCCCGGCCGAGGTGTGCGGCGCATAGAGCAGCCCCATGGCTTCGAGGTCGGCCATGACATTGCGGATCGAGGCCGGCGACAGGGTCAGCGGCAGGCGCTGGGAGAGGGTGCGCGAGCCCACCGGCTCGCCGCCCGAGAGATAGGCCTCCACCAGATGGCGGAACACCTCCCGCGGCCTTTCGCCGAGGATTGCGTTCACTGCGCGGGCAGACGTCTGATCCACTCAACCAAGCCTTTGAATTGTCTACAGTTTCTCGCCGGCCGACGGCACGATTTGCGCCCGCTGCGGCAAAGCCGCTAGGTAACGGCCGACGCCCAAAACTTCAAGGCACTCAACATGCGCCCTTCGGCCCGCGCAAGCGATCAAATGCGTAACGTGACCCTCGAACCGGGGGTGGCCAAGCATGCCGAAGGGTCCTGCCTGGTCTGTTTCGGCGACACCCAGGTCCGCTGCACCGCCAGCCTGGAGGAGACCGCGCCCGGCTTCCTGCGCGGCACCGGCAAGGGCTGGGTGACGGCCGAGTATGGCATGCTGCCGCGCTCGACCCATGACCGGATGCGGCGCGAGGCCGCGCAGGGCAAGCAGTCCGGCCGCACCCAGGAGATCCAGCGCCTGATCGGCCGCTCGCTGCGCGCCGTGGTCGACCTCACCGCCATCGGTGAGCGCCAGATCGTGATCGACTGCGACGTCATCCAGGCCGATGGCGGCACCCGCACGGCCTCGATCACCGGCGGCTTCGTGGCGCTGCACCAGTGCATCGCCTTCATGAAAAAGACGGGGATGGTGACCAAGCCGGCGATCAAGGACCATGTCGCGGCGGTCTCCTGCGGCATCTGGAAGCGCGAGCCGGTGCTCGACCTCGACTATGCCGAGGACTCCACGGCCGAGACCGACGCGAATTTCGTCCTCACCGGCAAGGGCGGCCTGGTCGAGATCCAGGGCACCGCGGAAGGCGAGCCCTTCAGCGACGAGGAGTTCGCGCAGCTCCTGAAGCTGGCGCGCAAGGGCATCGGCGAGCTGGTCGCGCTGCAAAAGAAAGCGCTCGGCCTGTGAAGCTGGCGGCGGGCGATACGCTGGTGGTCGCCAGCCACAATCCCGGCAAGGTCCGCGAGATCGTGGACCTGCTGCGGCCTTATCGCCTGCACGTCATCGGCGCCGGCGACCTCGAGATCGAGGAGCCGGAAGAGACCGAAGACAGCTTCGCCGGCAATGCCGCGCTGAAGGCGCGGTTCGTCGCGGAACGCTCCGGCCACATGTCCCTGTCCGACGATTCGGGCCTGAGCGTCGCGGCGCTGGGCGGCGCGCCCGGCATCTATTCGGCGCGCTGGGCCGGTCCGGGCAAGGATTTCGCCTTCGCCATGGCGCGCGTCGAACGCGAATTGCGCGCGGCCAAGGCGACAGACCTCTCCGCGAAATTCGTCTGCGCCCTCGCCTTGGCGCTGCCCTATGAGACGCCGCGGATCTTCGAAGGCGAGGTCCACGGCCGTCTCGCCTTCCCGCCGCGCGGCACAAGAGGCTTCGGCTACGACCCGATCTTCATCGCGGATGGAATGAGCGAGACCTTCGGCGAGATCGACCCGGCGTTGAAGCTCGCGATGAACCACCGCCAGCGCGCCTTCGACAAGCTGGTCGCGAGCGATGTCTTCGCCGGTGGACCGAAAGGTGGATAAGAGCCCCACCACACAACTGTCATGGCCCGCGAATGCGGGCCATGACACCGTTGATGGGTGCGACACGCAGCGCATACGCCCATGAGCGGCTTCGGCATCTACGTCCACTGGCCGTTCTGCGCGGCCAAGTGCCCGTATTGCGATTTCAACAGTCACGTCCGTCGGCAGATCGACGAGTCCGGCTGGATCGACGCCATCGTGCGCGAACTCGAATGGACGGCGGCGGCGCAAGGGCCGGACCGCCCCATCGTCGAGACCGTCTTCTTCGGCGGCGGCACGCCGTCCCTGATGCAGGGTGCGAGCGTCGGCCGCGCCCTCGACACCATCGCGAAGCTGTGGCGCACCGCCAACGATGTCGAGGTCACGCTCGAATCCAATCCCGCCAGCGCCGACGCCACGCGGTTCGCCGATTACCGCGCCGCCGGCGTGAACCGGTTGTCGCTCGGCGTCCAGGCGCTCGACGACGCGGACCTGAAGGCGCTGGGCCGGCTGCACGACGTCGCGGAGGCGAAGGCGGCGCTGGCGCTGGCCATGCGCAATTTCGACCGCGTCTCGCTCGACCTGATCTATGCGCGTTCCGCTCAGACCGTCGCGCAATGGCGCCGCGAGTTGACCGAGGCGCTGGCCTTCGGCACCGACCATCTTTCGCTGTATCAACTGACCATCGAACCGGCGACGCCGTTCGCGGCGCTCCACAAGAGCGGCGCGCTGACGATCCCCGACGAGGACCGTGCCGCCGAGCTCTTCGAACTGACGCAGGAGATGACGGACGCGGCCGGCCGTCCGGCTTACGAGATCTCCAACCATGCCCGTCCCGGCAGCGAGGCGCGGCACAATCTTCTCTATTGGCGCTATGGGTCCTATGCCGGCGTCGGCCCGGGTGCGCATGGCCGCCTCGACATCGGCGGCCGGCGTATCGCGACCCGGACCGAGCGCCTGCCGGAACGCTGGCGCGACGCCGTCGCGCGCACCGGCCACGGCCTGGTCGAGCAGAGCGACGTCGCGCCGCGCGACGCGGCGCACGAGCACCTGCTGATGAATCTGCGCCTGAGCGAAGGGATCGACCTCGCGGCCTATCGCGCCCGCTGGGGCACCGCGCCGGACGCGACGCGGATCGCATCGTTGGCGGAAGACGGCCTCGTGACGCTGAAAGGCGAGCGGCTCACCGCGACCCCGCGCGGGCGGCTGTTGCTGAACGGCGTGATCGCCGCCTTGGTGGAGTGATCGTCGGCGCTTTCTTCCCCGTGGTTAAGGGGGAGGAAAGTGGGCGGCGCTCTTCCTAACTCCCCGGCTTCACGAAGGATTTCGGCGCCGGGTCGACCAGGCGGAAGCCGTCCGGCGTCACCGCGATGATCGCCAGGCCGCGCTCCGCCGTGCCGTCCGCGGCGAAGCGGAAGATGCCGTCGGCGCCGTCGAAGCCGTTGGGATCGGCCAGCGCCGATCTGGTGAACCGCTTGTAGGGCTCGCCCTTGGCCAGCGCCGCGACCAGCGAGACCGCGTCATAGGACAGCGCCGCGAGCGGCGGCGGCGTGGCGCCGAAGGCCTCGCGGTATTTCGCGTTGAACGCGATCTCGTTCCTCGGATCGGGCCCGGCGAACCAGGCGCCGTTCAGCCCCGGCTCGGCAAGATTGGCGGTGTCGTTCCATTGTCCGGTGCCGAGCAGCTTGGTCTTCTCCGGATCGAGTCCGCTCAGCGCCGGCGCCGCGGCGCGCAGCACCGGGCCGCCCTGTGGCAGGAACAGCGCGTCGGCGTCGGCCTTGGCGATGGTGCCGGCGGGCCCGACGATCCCGTCGACCGTCGCGGGGAAGCGCTTCACCTCGCCCAGTTCGCCCTTGTCGGCGGGAAGCGCGCCCTTGAGCGCGTCGAGGGTCACGTCGCCGAAGGCGGTGCTCGGGATCAGCGCGGCGAATTTGTGATGCCCGTGCCCCAGCGCATAGTCGACCACCCGGGTGGTGTCGCCTTCCGGCAGGAAGCCCAGCAGATAGACGCCGTCGCCCGCGACGTTCTTGTCGGTCGAGAAGGCGAGCATCAGCACGCCGCGGTCGCGCGCCGCGGGCGCGATCGCCTTGACCGACGGTGCATAGAGCGGTCCGACCAGGATCTCGGCGCCCTGGTTCAGCAGGCGCTCGGCGCCGGCCGCGGCATCGGCCGGCGAAGAGCCCTCATCGGCCGTCATCAGGATGATGTCCCGGTTGCCCGATTCGTAGAGCGCCATCTGCGCCGATTTCAGCATCGCGGCGGCGAGCGCCTTCACCGCCGGCGTGCCGCTGGTGAAGGGCAGGATGATGCCGACCCGGACCGGCGTATGATCCGCCGGGATGTTGGACAAGGTGAAGAAGCCGGGCTTGTTCTCGGTCAGCGCATTGCCGGGCTTGGTGCCGGTGTCGACCACGGGCGCAGGCTTGGGCGCCTCGAGCGGCTTGGTCTGGCAGGCGCTGAGCGCTATCGCAGCGGCGCCGGCGATGGCAAGAAGGCGCGCGGCGCGCGGCGCGGCAGCGGCATAACCGGACAAGACAGGCATTGAGACCTCCACGGCAAACCGACCCTAAGGCTTTGGGCCCGCTCCGTAAATCGGGCGGGGACGGGGAACTTGCGCCTGGCCTTTACGTCACCGCGACGCCCATCGGCAATGCCCGCGACATCACCTTGCGGGCGCTGGACGTACTGGCCGGCTGTGACGCCATTGCGGCGGAGGACACGCGGGTGACCGCCAAGCTCCTTTCCATCCACGGGATTTCCAAGCCGCTCACCGCCTATAACGACCACAATGGCGCCCGGGAGCGGCCGGCGCTGATCGCCCGGCTGCGGCATGGGGCGCGGATCGCACTGGTCAGCGATGCCGGGACGCCGCTGGTTTCCGATCCCGGCTACAAGCTGGTGCGCGAGGCGCTGGCCGAAGGCATTCCCGTCCATGCCATTCCCGGCGCCTCGGCGACGCTGACCGCGCTGGCCCTGGCCGGCCTGCCCAGCGACCGCTTCCTGTTCGCGGGGTTCCTGCCGTCCAAGGCCGGGGAGCGCGGCAGCATGCTGGCCGAGCTGAAGGGCATCCGCGCCACGCTGATCTTCTTCGAATCGGCGCAGCGCCTCGCCGATTCGCTGCCGCAGATGGCACAGGTCCTGGGCGATCGCGCCGTGGCGGTGACCCGCGAGCTGACCAAGCTGCACGAGGAGGTGCGCCGCGGCACGCTCGCCATCCTCGCCGAACAATATGCCGGCGAGGCGCCGCCCAAGGGCGAGGTCACCATCCTGGTCGGGCCGCCGCCCGAGGCGCAGACCGATTTCGCGCGGCTCGACGCGCTGCTCGACCATGCCCTGCCCTTCATGCCGGTGAAGGCGGCGTCGGAGATGATCGCGCTGGCCCTCGGCATCGCCCGCAAAGAGGTTTATGAACGCGCTCTAGCGAAGAAGAACGATGCCTGACCGGTTCACAGCCAAGCGGCAAAGCGCGGAGAAGCAGGGACGCAGCGGCGAGGCGCTGGCTGCGTTGCTGCTGCGCCTCAAGGGCTATCGCATCCTCGGCCGCCGCGTCCGCACCCGTGCCGGCGAGATCGACCTGGTGGCGCGCTCGCCGCGCGGCGTGCTCTGTTTCGTGGAGGTGAAGGCGCGGCCCGATGCGCGCGCGGCGGTGGATTCGGTGGCGCCGCGCCAGCGCGCCCGGATCGCGCGGGCCGCATCGCTGTTCGTCGCGGGCCGGCCCGCGCTCGCCCGCGCGGCGCTGCGCTTCGACATCGTCACGGTCTCGCCGCGCACCCTGCCCCGCCACATCCGCGATGCGTGGCGGCCTTGAGCGAGAGTCCCGCCGCCTATCTCGAAGGCATCGGCCGCGCCGGCGACGGCCCGCACGACATCGCGCGCGCCGCGCTGATGCTGGCGGCGCTCGATCATCCGGGCCAGCCGCTCGAGCCCAGCCTCGCGCATCTGCATGAGATCGCAGAGACCATGGCGGCGCAGCGCCCGATGATCCTGCGCATCGCCGATGGCGCGCAGGCGCTCTCGGCCACGCTGGCGGGCCGTTTCGGCTATGACGGCGACCGCGGCACCTATAACGATCCGGCGAATGCCGACCTGATGGCGGTGATCGCCCGCCGCCGCGGCCTGCCCGTGGCGCTCGGCATCCTCTACATGCATGCGGCGCGCGCCGCGGGCTTGCGGGCCAGCGGCCTCAACACGGCCGGCCATTTCCTGGTGCGCATCGTGCACCGCCATGACGACCTGACCATCGATCCGTTCCATGGCGGCATGGTGCTGGAGCCCGGCCACATCCCGGCCGCACTCGACGATGCACAGCTCGCACAGCCGGTCGGCGATACCGACGTCCTGCTCCGGCTGCAGAACAATCTGAAGCTGCGCGCGCTGGAGGACGGCGAGGAGGAGCGGGCCCTCGAACTGACCGGCCGCATGGTGCTGTTCGCGCCGCATCGCGCCGAATTGTGGTTCGATCTCGGCCGGCTGAACGAGGCGGTGGGCGTGCTCGGCGCCTCGCGCAAGGCCTATGAGACCTGCCTGGCGCTCAGCCCGCCGGGCCAGGCGCTGCACAACGAAGCCGCGCTGTCGCTGGCACAGCTCAAGCGCCGCCTGAACTAGGAGACCGCATGCTCACCGTCGCGATCCAGATGGACCCGATCGAGAAGATCGATATCGGCGGCGATTCGACCTTTGCGCTGGCGCTGGAGGCGCAGGCGCGTGGCCATGCGCTGCTCTATTACGGCCCGCGCGACCTGTCGTTCCGCGAAGGCAAGGTCACCGCGCGCGTTCGGTCCTTGAGCGTGCGCGCCGTGAAAGGCGATCACTTCACCCTGGGCGAGAAGCAGGTCTACGACCTCTCGCAGGCCGATGTCGTGCTGATGCGGCAGGATCCGCCCTTCGACATGGCCTACATCACCGCGACGCATGTCCTGGAGAACATCCATCCCAAGACCCTGGTGGTGAACGATCCCGGCCATGTCCGCAACGCGCCGGAGAAGATCTTCGTCACCCAGTTCGAAGGCCTGATGCCGCCGACGCTGATCACCTCCGACCGCGCGGAGATCGACAGCTTCCGTGCCCATCACAAGGACATCATCGTCAAGCCGCTCTACGGCAATGGCGGCGCCGGCGTCTTCCGCGTCAAGCCGGACGACGAGAATCTCGGCAGCCTGCTGGAGATGTTCACCGCCTTCTACCGCGAGCCGATCATCGTGCAGCGCTACCTGCCCGAGGTGCGCCAGGGCGACAAGCGCATCATCCTGGTCGACGGCGAGCCGGTGGGCGCGATCAATCGCGTGCCTGCGGCGGGCGAGGCGCGCTCCAACATGCATGTCGGCGGCCGGCCCGAGGCGACCGCGCTGACGGCGCGCGAGAAGCACATCTGCGCCACGATCGGCCCGGAGCTGAAGCGGCGCGGCCTGATCTTCACCGGCATCGACGTGATCGGCGACTACCTGACCGAGATCAACGTCACGAGCCCCACCGGCATCCACGAAGTGAAGCGCTTCGGCGGCGCCGACATCGCGGGGCTGGTGTGGGATGCGATCGAGAGACGGAAGGCTTTGGAAAAATAATTTCCGGCTAACAAAATATCGTCCGCCGCGATGCACGCGAAGCCTTATCCACGCTCCACTATGGATTTCGCCAGGCGATCTGCGTGTGTTGCCGCCATGTTCGCGGGGATAAGCGTGCGGCGAAAAAATTTCGCGCGGCCCTTGAACCGAGTCGGTCCGGCTCCCATTTGAACTACATCCCCGCAGGTATGCCCGCATTCGATTGAGTGGTTGTATTGAAAAATACGGCTCGGTAAGGTTGCGCCGCCCGAGGGGGGAGATTCGGGCATAGCTCCGGCCGTCAGAGACGGGACTTCTGCCGACAGGCAGAAGCCGCCGCTGTATTGCCACCAGCCTTCATCCGCAAAGCACTCTCCCTCGGCGCAGTTTGCGGCAGGAAGACGTGATGCCACGGAAGAAAAGCACTTCACACATCTCCACGGAGAATGCGGGCGTTCAGTTCGTGGCGTCGCCGGTCACTGTCGGCGATCTCATCGTTCGCTGCTTTCCGGAGGGCACGCAAATCGAGGTGCTGACGGACGAGTCCGGACTTCGCATCGAAAAAGTGGTGGGACCCGCGGGACCGTCTTGGAAGGAAGCGCCGCGGTTTCCCCCCGATCTGTTTGCGATCTGCGGCCTGCTGCTCAATCTCAGCGGCGCGGTGCACCACACCGGTTCGCCGAACAAGTTGGCGGGCGCCCACCCGGCGCATCGCTCGATCGTCCTGTCGGAAGAGACGCGCAGCGTCCTGCCCAAGGTTGCGGCGGACTGGCGCAACATGAAGGTCGGAGGGCGCGACGAGTTTCCTCCGTTCATTGCCGAGAAATGGAGAGAGCTTCTTTCGGCGTGGCCGCAGCCCGTTTTCAAGGTCTTCAAGCCCGGCGAGAAGACGCCGGACTGGTGGACCATCACCCTGGAGCTATTCGTCATCGCCGACGAGGCGGCGCTCAGCTTGGGTTTTCAGGGATCGGAAAACTCGCGCAGCAAGCTGTGGGCTTTCTATCAAGCGTATCTCGCGTCGAATGAAAAGGAGTCCGTCGAGGAAGAGCGTGCCGAGGAAGAAGCCGAAAACGACGATCAGCACGTGACCGAGTCGGACACCGATCCCGCGACGGGCCGCTATACGCTCTCGACCATCTCACCTGACATCGCCTGTGTCCTTCCCAAATCGCGGACGGCACAAGTCGGGTGCACGCTGAGATCGTTGTCGCATCATCTGGCGCTCGTTCCGCCTCGCGGCCTTGCGCGCGCCTATTGGATCGCGCCGCCCGCCGAGATCTTCAAGCTGCGGGACGATACCGAGCCCCTGAACCTGCTGCTGGTGCCGTGGCCCTACGATCTTCCCGCGTCCAGTTTCAAGCCCGAGACGTCCTTCAACGACGATCCGAACCATCGCTGGGGCTGGTTCGGCGTGCGGCAGAACTGGGGCCCGGACCTTCCCGAGAATCCACGCAAGCTTGCCAAGCATATCGAGCTGCTCGCCGAGGTGGGGGCGAAGAAGGCGGGTCCGATACACGGCATCGTGTTGCCCGAGATGGCGATCACCTACGACACGTTCAAGGCGATCCGGAAGCTGATCGAAGAGGCGACCGATCCCAACGACGCATTCTACGACATCGAGCTCCTCGTCGCCGGCGTGCGAACGAACTCGCTGGGAAAGGCGGGCAACTATGCCGCGGCATGCATCTTCTCGCGGCCGACGCGGAAGAAGGATTCGCTCGACCTGACGCGTCTCTCGATCCTTCATCTCCAGCCCAAGCATCATCGCTGGCGGATCGACGCGCGGCAGGTCGCCACCTACGGCATCGGCTCAAGCCTCACCGCCGGCGTCACCTGGTGGGAAAATGTCCCGCTGCTCAGCCGCCGGATCAGCACCTTCGTTTTCCGCCGCGGCTCGACCTTCATTCCGTTGATCTGCGAGGACCTCGCTCGCCTCGAGCCCGTCCACGATCTGGTGCGTTCGATCGGGCCGACCATCGTCTTTGCGCTTCTGATGGACGGTCCCCAGGTGCCGGCGCGCTGGCCGGGACGCTATGCGATGGGCCTGGCCGACGATCCGGGATGCTCCGTATTGACCTTGTCGTCGCTCGGCATCGTCAACCGTGCCGTCGATAGGCCTCCGCCGGGCGTCGAACCGCGGCGCAGCATCGGCCTGTGGCGCGACGAGACCGGCGACACGCGCGAGATCGTGGTCGCGCCCGGGACCTGCGCCGTGGTGCTGTCGCTTTCCGGTCAACGCGTGAACGAGTTCACGGTCGACGGTCGCAGCGATGGCTTCACGGCAAGGCGGTGGGTGTATTCGGACCACATCGCCATCGATCATGCTTGCGAATTCCAGCCGAAATGATGGGCCGGCGAGCGGCGCAAAAGCGTGACGTGCCGGTCATCTTTCCGCGGCCGCAACCCACCCGGGACGAAGCGCGTTTGGCAAGGGCGCACGGCAACGTGACGGCCTGCGGGTTGCAGAATCGCGTTTTGCGCCTATCTCTGTTAAGTGGTTGCCCTGGAATGGAAAACGTCATTTACGCGCAATTAGACTTCTTGGCGCATAGTCCCTTCCTCCCGCTCCCGGGAGGTGCTAAGCGTTGCCGCCAACGGGCCGGATTGACCGGTTCTGCGGTTCACTTTAGCCTCACCTGCCATGACGGTTCCGTAGCGACATCGGCCATCGGCTGCGGTCGCTCCTCGGAGGGGGAAACACCGCAGGCGGGCTCGGCGGTGTGCGAGCGAGGAATGCAATGCTTCGGATGAATCGCGATTTTTCAATCGCACTATCTGACTATCGCGACCGTCTCATGGAAGAGATCATCAACGACGTCGCTGCGCCGTCTCAGCAGCATACCGCTCCCAAGCGCCCGGCGCGAAGGAACACCGGCAACACGACCCAAGACACGACGCGACCGCCGGCGCCTGCCGCGCGCCAGGATCGCCGATAATCGGTGCATTGCTGTCGCGCAAGAGCGCGGCATTCCTTCCGCGAAAATTCAGATCGCCACCGCCATGAGGCGAGCGTTCGGCATCTTCTTCAAGCCAGACTTCTACTCCGCCAGCCCGAACCGGCTGCGATAGCGCGGGTCTATCCCCGAGAGCGGGAAATAGATGAAGACGTCGATGGTCGAGAACTGCTTGTCGATCACCGCGCCGTCGCCGATGCAGGCGCCGGCGCGCAGATAGCCCTTCAGCAGCGCCGGGGCCGCGCGCAGCCCTTCCTTGGGATCGATCTGGTCCTTCGGGATACGATCCATCGGCACATAGAGCTCGGGCCGCGCCCGTACCTCGAAGCCCGCCGGGATTGGATAGAAGTGATGCATGTAGGACAGCGGCAGCGCGATGGCGTCCGGATCGGTGCCGGGGATCGAGGCGCAGCCGAACATCACGTCGATGGAGAAGCGCGCGACATAGGCGAGCAGGCCCTTCCACAAGAGCTGCATCGTCGTAGTGCGGTTGCGATAGGCCTTGAGCACGCAGGAGCGGCCGAGCTCCAGGAAGCGCGAGCCGGGCGGATGGCCTTTCAGCATGCGCGAGATGTCGAACTCGCCCGCAGTGTAGAAGCCGCCGGCGCGCACCGCATCGACGTCGCGGGTCAGGCGGTAGGTGCCGACGACCAGCGGCTGGCCGTCCTCGCCCACCGCGCTGCGGTCGACGACCAGGAGGTGGTCGCAGACCTCGTCATACTTGTCGAAGTCGCGCCGCTCCTCGCGCATCTGCGGCGACGGCACCGCGGCCATCTCTTCATAGAAGACGTGATAGCGCAGCTTCTGCGCCTGTTCGACCTCGCCCTCGGTCTCGGCCAGGCGCACTTCCAGCGCGCCCGCGGTCGCAAGGACGGGCCATTGCGCAAGTCTGCGCTCGAAAGAGCCAGGCTCGTGAATGTTCACCAAGCGAAAAATCCTATCGGGAAGGCGCCGACTGTTCTGCAGCCAGCTGGCCCGCTCCTCCAGCCATTTTACCGCAAGCGCCCCCGCACAGGCAAACCGTCTGCGCCTCAGGCGGCCGGTTCCGCCGGCCTGGCCGGCTGGTAACGCAGCACCAGGACGGACAGGATCATGGAAACCACGCCCACCAGTCCCGAATATAAAAAGAATACGACATAGCCCGAGCCCAGCGCCGCCGGCGCGACATGCGACTTGACCATGGCGCCCGCGAAGGCCGCGGGCGGGGTGTGCGCGAACAGCCCCTGCAGGAAGGCGAGCGGACCGCCATGTTCCGAGGCCGCCGCGGCGCTCTCGACGATCCGCCCCGACAGCGAGGCGATCAGCTTGCCGGGCAGGGAATAGAGCGAGGAGAACAGCGCATATTGCGTCGCGGTGAAGCCGACGCTGGTCAGGCTCGACATATAGGCGACGAGACAGGTCCCGGCATAGCCCGAGACCACATTGTCGATGCCGATGGCGATGAACAGCGCCGTCATGTCCGGCCCCTGCGTCGCCAGCCAGGCGAAGATCGTGTTGGTGATCGGCAGCGCGAAGGCGCCCACCACCAGGGCGCGCATGATCCCGAACCGCGCGATGGACCAGCCGCCCGCGAACACCCCCAGCATCGACATCGCCACCCCGAACACCTTGCGGGCCTCGGCGATCTGCGTCTTGGAGAAGCCGAGATCGAGATAGAACGGCGTCATGATGTTGAGGACGAAATCGGACAGCCGATAGAGGCAGATCAGCGCCAGGATCAGCCACGCGACCTTGCCGAAGCGCGCGAAGAAATCGGCCAGCGGATCGCCGAGCGCATGGCTGATATAGGTGCCGGGCCGCGTCCTCACATGCGGCAGCGGATAGGCTGCCAGGCCGATCACCGCGAAGCCGCAGAGCACGCCGACAAGTTGCAGCCAGATGCCGTTCGGCTTGGCCGTCCAGGCCGCCTGCAGTGCAGCACCGGCATCGCCGAAGCCGGCAAGCCCGAGCAGCTTCTGCAGGATGCCCGCATCGGCGATCAGGCCCGAGCCCAGGAACAACGCGCCCGCGGCGATCAGCGCGAAGCGCGCTGCCCATTCGAGGCCTTCGAGCAGCGGCGAACCCTTGCCGCCATCGGTCGGCAGCGGTTTGATGACATGCGCCTGCTCGCGCGGCGCGGCGAGCACCGCCAGCATGCCGATCAGCATCAGCCCCGCCATCAGGCCATAGGAGAGATTCCAGCCCAGCCGGTCGGCGAGGATCAGCGGCACGGCACCGGCCACGATGATCGCGATGCGATAGCCCCATTGATAGGCCGCCGCCATCGCGCCCTGGCGCGAAACGTCGGCCGCCTCGATGCGCCAGGCGTCGATCACGATATCCTGGGTGGCCGAGGAGAAGCCGGTGAACACGGCGAACACCGCGACCAGCGCGAGGTTGCCTTTCGGGTCGGAGGTCGACACCGCCAGCAGCCCCAGCGTGATCGCGACCTGCGCCACCAGCATCCAGGAGCGGCGATGGCCGAGCCAGCCGGTCAGGCCGGGCACGGCCAGCCGGTCGATCAGCGGCGCCCAGAGGAACTTGAAGGAATAGGAGATCGTCGCCAGGCTGAAGAAGGAGATGACTTCGAGCGACAGCCCCGAATCGCGCAGCCAGGCCGACAGCGTGTCGAACACCAGCAGGTTGGGCAGCCCCGCCGCGAAGCCCAGCGCCAGCATGACCACGGTGCGGCGTTCCGCGAAAACCGCAAGGGCCGAGAAAAGACCGCGCGCGCGAGGCGGCGCGTCATCACCGCTCATGCAGCGGCATTTTTGAGAGGCACGGCCGGGAAGAAGATCGCGAACATGTCGTCCAGCTGGGCGGGGTCGATGGGCTTGGTCAGGAAACCATCCATCCCGGCGTCTTTGCAAGCCCGCTTGCCGGTCTCCAGCGCGTCGGCCGTCAGCGCGACGATCGGCGTGCGCCGTGCCCCGGTCGCGGTTTCATGGGCGCGGATCGCCCGCGTCGCCTCGATGCCGTCCATCCCCGGCATATGGATGTCGGTGAGCAGGATGTCGAAACTGTCGCTTTGGATCGCCTTGACCGCGGCTTCGCCGGAGGTGACCTCCACGACGCTGTGCCCGCGCCGGCGCAGCAATTCGCGCGTCAGCAGCAGGTTGATCGGGTTGTCCTCCGCAAGCAGGATCTTGATCTGCCGCCCGCCGGCGAGTTCGGCCGGAGCGGCGCGGGCATGGCCCTGCATATGCAGCGCCGGCGCCTCGCGGCGGTCCTGCAGATCGCGCAGCCGCGCCACCAGCGTCGCCTGCCGCACCGGCTTGACGAGATAGCCGGCGAAGCCCTGGTCGCGCATCGCGTCGAGCTGCGCGCGCGCGGCGGGCGTCAGCAGCACCAGCGCCCGGACGCCGCGGCCCGGCGCGCCGGGCGGATTCGGCTCGGAATCGGTTCCCGCGTCGACCAGCATGACGTCGGCCGGCTGTCCGGAATCGTTTTCCGCGACGACGCTCGCGCCGGCGGCGCGCAGCTGTGCGGCAAGCCCTTCGCGCAGGATCGCGTTGCGCGTGACGATCGCGACGTTGAGGGTCGCCAGCGGCATCGCCGCGGCGTCCGGGGCGGGTTTCACGACGACGGCGGGCAACGCGAACCAGAACCGGCTGCCGCCGCCGGCCGCGTCCTCGATGCCGATCTCGCCGCCCATCGCCTCGACCAGCTTCTTGGAAATCGCAAGGCCGAGTCCCGAGCCGCCGAATTTGCGCGCATGGCTGGAATCGGCCTGGACGAATTCGCGGAATATCTCGTCGCGCTTTTCCTTCGGCACCCCGACGCCGGTGTCGCGCACGTCGAAGCGCACGAAGCGCCGCTCATGGGCCTCCACGACCCGCGCGGTGAGCTCGACGCCGCCGCGCTCGGTGAATTTGACCGCATTGCCGACGAGGTTGGTCAGGACCTGGCGCAGCCGGACGCCGTCGCTGCGGATGATCTGCGGCACTGCCGCGTCGACATGGGCGATGAGCTCGATCGCCTTGTCGTGCGCGCGGGGACCGGACAGCTCGACCACGCCTTCGATCAGCGGACGCAATTCGACCTCGTCCTCCTCGGGCGCGAAGGTGCCCGACTCGATCTTGGAGAAGTCCAGGATGTCGCCGATCAGCGTCAGCAGCGCCTCGCCCGATTGCGTGATGGCGTCGACATAGGTGCGCTGCTCGGGCCGCAGCTCGGTCTCGCGCAGCAGCCGCGCCATGCCCAGCACGCCGTTCATCGGGGTGCGGATCTCGTGGCTCATCGTGGCGAGGAAGCCGGACTTGGCGCGGCTCGCCGCTTGCGCCTTGTCGCGTTCCACCATGATCGCGTCTTCCAGCGCCTTGCGCTCGGTGATGTCGCGCCCGACGCTCTGCACTTCGACCAGGCGGCCATAGGAATCGCGCACCGCATAGTCTTCCCAGGCGATCCAGCGCCAGCCATAGGCGGTGCGCAGATTCTGGTCGTAGCGGTCGCTGCTGCGCGCGGCACCGGGCCGCGCGAAGCTGCCGAAGGCGGGGGCACGGCTGTCGGGATGCAGTTCCGGTGCGAAGGGCTGCCCGATGGCGCGCTGCGGATGCAGTCCGAACAGCTTGAAGAAGGCCTCGTTGCCATAGGTGAGCCGGCTGTCCGGGGCGCGGCGCAGGATCGCGTCGCCTTGCGCGTCCACGAGCCCCTTGTAGCGCGCCTCGCTCTGGTTCAGGCGCGCATTGAACGCCGCCGCCGCGGCCAGCGACTGCTCCAGCCGCGCGCCCGCCGATTTCAGCTGGACGGCCTGGCGGTCGAGCACTTCGGTGCGCCGCCGCGCATCGACGAATTCGTGCAGCAGGAAGCCCAGCACGAGCGCAAACAGCACGGCGAACAGGCTCGGCGCCATCAGGGTGAAACGGCCGTGCAGCATGACGTCGCCGAACGCGACGATGAGCAGCGCGAAGGCGATCAATCCCAATATCGTGCGAAGTGCGCGCAAGCCCTGTCGATCCGGTGAAGCCCTGTCCCGAGCCTAGGCTTGGACTGCCTTCGAAAACCTTTAAAGCCGCCGGTTCCGGCAGGGTTCAGAAAGGGTTAATATCGCCGGGCCGGGCTATAGAGCGCCGGCGTCCAGGGGTATTTTCCAAGGAGGATTTCATGCGTTTCTCGATGCTGGCGGCTGCCGGCCTGTTCGCGCTCGCCATGACGGCCGCTTATGCCGACGATCCGATGGCGGCCACCTACGGCAACACCATTACGACCAAGAACAGCAAGACCGGCGCAGTCGGCACGCTGCTTTTCAACGCCGACGGCACTTATAGCGCCAACGGCACCGGCCCGGACGGCAAGCCCGCGACCTATCCCGGCAAATGGACCACCAAGGACAACGGCGCCACGCTTTGCCTGCAGCCGGGTCTTCCCAACGCGCCCGAAAGCTGCTCGCCGCTCGCGGTGCATGCCCTGGGCGAGCATTGGAGCGTCACCAATTCGTCCGGCGACAGCTTCGATGTCGTGATGTCGGCGGGTCGCTGAACCGTATAGACCAATTTGCCGCGCGGGTGCCGCCATCGGCGGCCCCGCGCTTTTTTCCATGATTTCCAATGGCTTGCCCAAGGTTGACGGTTTGAAGCCGTTCGCCGTCACAAAACCTTTGCAAAACTGTGATGGTCCTTGCGCGCAACCCCGGTGGGATGGGTTTCCAGTGATCTCTCTGCGGTGGCCGTTTGGCCGCCAAACCCTCTCGTCCAGGAACGGCGCCCACGCATGGCCGATATTTCCGTTGCCGAACAGATGAACAGCATCCCGCAGAGGGCCGATGCCGTCCGCAAAGGCGGCGCCCGCGATGTCCGCTTCTATTATCTGACGCTTGCCGCGGCGCTTCTCGTCCTGGCGATTTTCGGCGGCGTGATGACCGCGCTGATCGTCGGCTCGCTCCCGGCGATCAAGGCCTATGGCCTGCCCTTCGTCTGGACCGAGACGTGGAATCCGGTGACGGAGAAATTCGGCGCTCTCGCCCCGATCTACGGCACGCTGGTGACGTCGATTCTGGCGATGGTCGTCGCGGTGCCTGTCGGTATCGGCATTGCGATCTTCCTGACCGAGATCTGCCCGCGCTCCCTGCGCCGCGTGATCGGCATCGCCATCGAGCTGCTCGCCGGCGTTCCCTCCATCATCTACGGCATCTGGGGCCTGTTCGTCTTTGCGCCCTGGTTTCAGGAACATGTGCAGACCCCGATCGTCGACGCGGTCGCCAACATCCCCTACCTGCAGGACTATCTGGGCGGCCCGCCTTACGGCATCGGCCTGTTCACCTCGGCGCTGATCCTGTCGATCATGGTGCTGCCCTTCATCTCCGCCGTCACCCGCGACGTGTTCGAGACCGTGCCGTCGATGCTGAAGGAGGCCGCCTACGGCCTGGGCTGCACCACCTGGGAAGTGATGTGGCGCGTCGTGCTGCCCTTCGCGCGCGCCGGCGTCGTCGGCGGCGCGATGCTGGCGCTGGGCCGCGCGCTGGGCGAGACCATGGCGGTCACCTTCGTGATCGGCAATGCGCATCACATCCACAAATCGCTGTTTGCCCCGGCGACCACGATCTCCGCGACCATCGCCAACGAGTTCACCGAGGCGGTCGGCGACCTCTATCTCTCCTCGCTGATCGAGCTCGGCCTCATCCTGTTCTTCATCACCTTCGTGGTGCTCGCCGCCGCCCAGCTCATGCTGCGCGCGCTGGAACGCCGCGCCGGGAGCGCGTCATGATCAATCGCTCGCTCTATCGCCGCCGCAAGCTCTGGAACGGCTTCTTCCTCATCATGTCGACGCTCGCCGCCGGCTTCGGCCTGGTGTGGCTCGGCTTCATCCTCGGCGCGCTGTTCTACAACGGCTTCTCCAGCCTCTCGCCCAGCGTCTTCACCGAGATGACGCCGGCGCCGGGCGACAAGGGCGGCCTCGCCAACGCCATCCTCGGCAGCGTGCTGATGAGTTCGATCGCCGTCGCGGCCGGTACGCCGCTCGGTCTGCTCGCGGGCACCTATCTGGCCGAATATGGCCGCTATGGCCGGCTCGCCTTCTTCGTGCGCTTCGTCAACGACATCCTGCTCAGTGCGCCCTCCATCGTCACCGGCCTTTTCATCTATGAGATCATCGTCCTGAAGATGGGCCATTTCTCGGCTTGGGCCGGCGCCGCCTCGCTGGCGGTGATCGTGATCCCCGTGGTGGTGCGCACCACCGAGAACATGCTGCTGCTCGTCCCCAACGGCCTGCGCGAAGCGGCCGCGGCGCTCGGCGCGCCGCGCAGCAGCGTCATCCGGGCGGTGACCTGGCGCGCGGCGCGTGCCGGCATCGTCACCGGCGTCCTGCTCGCCGTCGCGCGCATCTCGGGCGAGACCGCGCCGCTGCTGTTCACGGCGCTCAGCAACCAGTTCTGGTCGACCGATCTCAACGGGCCGATGGCCAGCCTGCCGGCGATCATCTTCAACTACGCCATGGGCCCCTATGAGGACCTGCACCGCCTGGCCTGGGCCGGCGCGCTCCTCATCACCGCGACCGTGCTGACGCTCAGCATCATCGCGCGTCTCCTTCAACCGAAACGGAGTTAGTCATGGACGCGAGCATCGCGCCGAAGGAAGTCAAGGTCGATATCAAGGACCTCAGCTTTTACTACGGCGGCACCAAGGCGCTGAAGAGCGTCACGCTGCCGCTCTATGACCGCCAGGTGACCGCCTTCATCGGCCCGTCGGGCTGCGGCAAGTCCACCCTGCTGCGCATCCTCAACCGGATCTACGAGCTCTATCCCAACCAGCGCGCCGAAGGCGAAGTCGTGCTCGACGGCGAGAACATCCTGTCGACCCGCATCGACACCAATCTCCTGCGCAGCCGCGTCGGCATGGTGTTCCAGAAGCCGACACCCTTCCCGATGACGATCTACGACAACGTCGCGTTCGGCATCAAACTCTATGAGCGCATGCCGCGCTCCGAGCTCGACGGCCGCATCGAGGACGCGCTGCAGCGCGCCGCGCTGTGGGGCGAGGTCAAGGACAAGCTCAAGGAATCCGGCCTGTCGCTCTCGGGCGGCCAGCAGCAGCGCCTGTGCATCGCGCGCACCGTGGCGACGCGTCCCGAAGTGATCCTGCTCGACGAGCCCTGCTCGGCGCTCGATCCCATCTCGACCGCCAAGATCGAAGAGCTGATCGACGAGCTCTCGGCCGACTACACGATCGTGATCGTGACCCACAACATGCAGCAGGCCAGCCGCGCCAGCGACTACACGGCGTTCATGTATCTGGGCGAACTGGTCGAATTCGGTCCGACCGAAAAGGTCTTCACCGCGCCCGACAAGAAGCATACCGAGCAATACATCACCGGCCGCTTCGGCTAGGGATTTGTCCGGCAATTCGAGCTGAATCGCGACGCTAGACCGCGCGCAGATCCGCCGTCAGCGTCTTCTCGCCGGCGCAGACCGCGGCGAGGGCGGCGCCGGTGATCCGGTTGCCGTTGCCGTCGTCGATGGTGACGAAATCCTTGCCGTCCGCGATCAGCTGGCGGGCAAAGGCGATGGCGCCGGCAAGGTCGAAGGGCTTCGTCCCGTCGCCCAGGTCGAGCGCCGGGGCGTCGCCGTCTTCATGCGTCACGATGTAGTTCATGGCCGTGCCTCATGCCGCGATGTTGCGCAAACCCGTCTCGGTCGTGATCCCCGCCTTGCCCAGTGTCCGCATCAGGTCGGCCATCATCGCATCGGCGTCGCGCGCGGCGCCGTCCGCCGCCGATTGCGCGATGTAGCCGGTGAGGAAGCCGGGCCGCCCGAGATGGTCCAGCACGCGTTCGCGCGCCCGCCGCGACAGCCGGCCCTCGGTCAGCATGCCGCCGGTCATCAGGCGCAGGAAGGTCGTCGCCTTTTCGACCGGGCTGCCCGGCTTGGCTTCGATGGTCTCGAAGATCTTCGCCCGCATCTCGATGTCGCTCGCGAGCTTGTCGAGCAGCTCGGCCATCTCCTGCCGGCGGTTCTCGGGGAAGCCGGAGCGGCGCACCCGTGCCTGGAGCTGCGCGATGCGCTGCAGCCGCGCCATCGCCGGCGTCTTGGCGCCGGAGAAATGCGCCTCGAAGCTGCTGGCGGTCAGCAGCGGCATCACGAAGGTCGCAAGCTGCCGCTTGTTCTCCGCCCCGATGATGTTCTCCTCGACGAAGAGAAGGCGCTCGAGCTTTTCGTCCGGCGCCGCCGCGCCCGCCATGTATTCGCCCAGCGTCTCATGGGTGACCAGCCGCTTGGAGCGCAGCGTGAAGGCCGCGATCAGGTCTTCGTGGCTCAGATAGCGGCCGATCCCCAGCACCACGCGGTTGGCGATCTGGCGCAGCGTCTTGAACTCCTCGTCCAGCGCGGCCGGGCAGAGCCGCTTGGCGCTCTTGAATTCGGCAAGGATGCGGTTGGCGATGGCGGTACGCGCTTCGGGAAGGTCGTCGGCCGCGAAACGCTGGGTCAGGGCCAGAAGCCCGGCGCGCGCGCCCGCCGCTTCCTGGCCGAGGAACAGCTGCACCAGGCTGGCCAGCGCCTGCCCGAGAGTCTCGCTGGCGCCGATCAATTCGTGCAGCGCCGCCGAGCCGGTCAGCACCTCGGCCAGCAGCGAATCGATGGCGCTGAGCAGCAGCGCGCGGCCCGGCCCTTCCGCCGGCGCGTCCTGCATCAGCGCCAGCAGGCGGAACACCTTCTCGTCCCAGCCCTTGGCATCGCGCAGATGCCGCGCGAGCGCGCCGTTCAGCACGTAAAGCCCGTCGGGCTGCGCCGCCAGCTTGCCGGCCAGCGCCTTGAAGCCGCCCGCCGGCACATCGGGAAAGAGCTTGTTGCGCTCGTCGCGATAGACCCGTGCGAACGCCTTGGCGATGAGCTCGTTCAGGCTCTTCATGATGGGCGCGACCGGCGCGGCGGTCGAGGCGGCCTGCGCCACGGCGATCTTCTGGATCGCATGCTGCAGCAGCGTGCCGGTGGCCTCGAGCTTCTCCAGCATGTCGGCGCGGTGGCTGAGCTCGGTGATCGTGATCCGGTTGCGCGCGAGATATTCGGGGATCAGCCGCGTCATCGTCGTGCGCGCGTGATAGGAATACAGGTCGTCCGGCTTGAAGCAGGGCAGGGCGTGCGGCACGTCCTCCTGCGCCGGCGCGGTCTTCACCTGGTTATGGCCGGCCTCGAAGATCTTGAGCGTGAGGTAGTCGCCGGTGTCCTCGTTGTAGGTCTCCTTGACGACCTTGACGCCGGTGGCCTTCTCTTCGGCCATCAGGGTCTGCGCGAATTCCAGCGCGCTCTCGCGCTCGGTGCGCACGTCGAGCATCGTCCAGCCGCCGCGGGCGCCCTGGCGTGAAAAGATCTCGTAATGGATCGACTGGGCCATGCCGCTCCGCATCCGGACGTCAGAAGGCGGACTTTGGGGTTTTTCCTGTTAAATCGCGGTTAAGCCTGCGCGAGCGCGCGAATGGCCGGCGCCTGGCCGCAAAGGGGGCAGGCGGGGTCGGGCTTGAAGGTCACGGTGCGGAAGCGCGTGGTCAAAGCCTCGTAAACCAGCAGGCGGCCCGCCATGCTTTCGCCCGCGCCGGTGATCTCCTTGATCACCTCCAAGGCCTGCAGCGTCCCCATGACGCCTGCCGCGGCACCCAGCACGCCGCTCTCCGAGCAGGACGGAACGGTGCCCGGCGGCGGCGCTTCGGGGAACAGGCAGCGATAGCAGGGGCAACCCGCCTCATGCGCCTTATAGGTCGAGAGCTGGCCCGAGAATTCGGTCACCGCGGCGGAGACCAGCGTCTTCTTCGCGAAATAGCAGGCGTCGTTGACCAGAAAGCGCGTCGCGAAATTGTCCGAGCCGTCGGCCACGATGTCGTAACCCCCGATCAGCGCCGGCGCATTGTCGGCCGCGAGACGCACATCGTGGCGCACGACCGCCACATGTGGATTGATCGCCAGGGCCGCGTCGCGTGCCGATTCCGTCTTGGCGCGCCCGATGTCTTGGTTGCGATGCGCGATCTGGCGCTGCAGGTTCGACAGGCTCACCGTGTCGAAATCCACCACTCCGATGGTCCCGACCCCGGCCGCCGCGAGATAGAGGATCACCGGGCTGCCCAGCCCCCCGGCCCCGACCACCAGGACGCGGGCCTGTTTGAGCTTCGCCTGGCCGGTCCCGCCGATCTCGCGCAGCACCAGATGGCGGGCGTAACGGTCGATCTCGTCGTCCGAAAGTGTCATGGATCGCGTCATAGCCCATCCCGACTGTCGCAAATACCCAGGGACGCGGCGGAGTGACGCCCGGAATTGTCACCGGTGTCATTTCTAAGTCACTGAAATCAGTAATATTTCTTGAGGGCCCCGATGGGACCATTGGCGTTGCTGGCGGGGATGGCAGCCTCTATTTTCCCTTGCATAAGAGAGCCGCGTCCGACGCAGGCCACTCACGGGTCTTTTTCTGAGGTTCACACATGTCGAAGAATGGGCCGAGCGCTCACGGCCTTGAGCATCAAGGCTTTCGCAATCTCACGGCGGTCAACTGGAATCTCACCCCCGCCCAGCTCTACGAAATCGCCATCGCGCGCGGCGAAGGCCATCTGGCGAAGGACGGCCCGCTGGTCGTCCTGACCGGCGAGCACACCGGCCGCTCGGCGTCCGACAAGTTCGTCGTCCGCGACGACAACACCGAGAGCCAGATCTGGTGGGACAACAACAAGCCGATGTCCCCGGCGCATTTCGATGCGCTCCATGCCGACATGATGGCCTTCGCCGAAGGCCGCGAGCTGTTCGCCAAAGACCTGTTCGGCGGCGCCGATCTCAGCCACCGCCTGCCCGTCCGCATCGTCACCGAATATGCCTGGCACTCGCTGTTCGTACATCAGCTGCTGATCCGCCCGACCGCGGAGCAGCTGGAGGATTTCACGCCCGAGTTCACCATCATCGACCTGCCGAGTTTCGAGGCGACGCCGGCCAAGCATGGCTGCGCCAGCAAGACGGTCATCGCGGTCAACTTCACCAAGAAGCTGATCCTGATCGGCGGCACGTCCTATGCGGGCGAGATGAAGAAGTCCGTCTTCACCATCATGAACTACCTGCTGCCGGCCAAGCGCGTGATGTCGATGCATTGCTCGGCCAATGTCGGCAAGGACGGCAAGAGCGCGATCTTCTTCGGCCTTTCGGGCACCGGCAAGACGACCTTGTCGGCCGACGCAACCCGCACGCTGGTGGGCGACGACGAGCATGGCTGGTCCGAGCATGGCGTCTTCAACATCGAAGGCGGCTGCTACGCCAAGGTGATCAAGCTCAGCCGCGAGGCCGAGCCGGAAATCTACTCGACGACCGAACGCTTCGGCACCGTGCTCGAGAACGTCGTGATGGATCCCGACACGCGCGTCCTCGATCTCGACAGCGCGCACTATGCGGAGAACACCCGCGCCGCCTATCCGATCGACTTCATCCCGAACGCGTCCGAGACAGGCCGCGCCGGCCATCCGAAGAACGTCATCATGCTGACGGCCGACGCCTTCGGCGTGCTGCCGCCGATCGCCAAGCTCACCCCGAGCCAGGCGATGTACCACTTCCTCTCGGGCTTCACGGCGAAGGTCGCGGGTACCGAGAAGGGCCTGGGCAAGGAGCCGCAGCCGACCTTCTCGACCTGCTTCGGCGCGCCCTTCATGCCGCGCCATCCGAGCGAATACGGCAACCTGCTGCGCGACCTGATCGGCCTGCACCAGGCCGATTGCTGGCTGGTCAACACCGGCTGGACCGGCGGCGCGTTCGGAACGGGCTCGCGCATGCCGATCAAGGCCACGCGCGCGCTGCTCGCCGCCGCGCTCGACGGCAGCCTCGCCAATGCCGAGATGCGGGTCGATCCGCATTTCCGCTTCCGGGTGCCGGTCGCGGTGCCGGGGGTGGACAGCAAGATCCTCAACCCGCGCGACACCTGGGCCGACAAGGCCGGCTATGACGCGCAGGCGCGCAAGCTGGTCACCATGTTCCGCGAGAACTTCAAGAAATTCGAGGCGCATGTCGGAAGCGACGTCCTCGACGCCGCCCCGCTGCTTGCGGAAGCGGCGGAGTAGGCGTTCCCGCATCGAATTCGAAAGGGCCGCGATATCGTCGCGGCCCTTTTTCTTTCATGCGGTCCGCCGCCGATAGACCCACACATAACCCGGCGGGACGTTGCGCCAGACGAAAGCGGCGCGCGTCACCGTCATCTGCGGCGACGGCGGCAGGGCGGGCGCGGCGCGATAGGAGACCTGGATGAACGGCGCGCCCGGCGGCATGCGGGCAAGCGCATCGTCGATCACCGCCCGGCGGGCCGCGACGGGAAAGCTGATCAGGGGCAGGCCGGACATCACCGCGGCATACTCCCGCCGGGGCGGGCCCAGCGTGGCTGTGAGATCGAAGGCGTCGCCGCGCACGACGCGCAATCCGGGAAAGCGCGCCGTCAGCATCTGCGCGAAACGCGGATCGAATTCCACGGCCGTGATGCGGCCGGGCGCGATGCCGCGCGCGACGATGGCCTGCGTCACCGCGCCGGTGCCGGGACCGAGCTCGAGAACGGGCGCCCCCGCCGACGGATCGATCTGCGCCGCCAGTGCCGCGGCAAGTGCCGGGCTCGACGGCAGAATGGCCGACACGCCCTTGGGGCTGGCGAGCAGGCCGCGCAGAAAGGCGAGCTTCTCCCGCAAGCCGCCCGAAGGCGGCGAACGCGGAAGGGGATCGCGAAGAAGGGTTTCCGGAGAGGACGGCATGCCTCTGGCAATGCCTGCCGCGGCGAAGCGTTCCGTGCCGCTAGCGGCGGCGATAGACCCAGACCCGCGCCGGCGGCAGATTCATCGCGACCAGGGCCGCGCGCCTGACCGTGACGCCCAGTGGCGCCGCGATGGGCGGCTGCAGGCGATAGGAGAACTGCACGAAGGGCGCGCCGGGTTCGAGTCGGTCGAGCACATCGGCCAGAAGCGCCAGGCGCATCGCTGCCGGGAAGTTGACCAGCGGCATGCTGGAAAGCACCGCGGCGAATGTGGTGTCCGCCTGGCGGCCCAGTGTCGCATGCATCGCGAAGGCGTCGCCGTTGACGACATGCACACGCGGAAACCGCGCCCGCACCATCGCCGCGAAGTCGCGGTCGTATTCGATGGCCGTGATGCGCTCCGGCGCGATGCCGCGCGCGATCATCGCCGCGGTCACGACGCCGGTGCCCGGCCCAAGTTCGAGGACCGGGCCGCTCGCGCCGTCCGGAATCTGCGCCGCCATCGCACGCGACAGCGCGCGCCCCGACGGCGCCACCGCGCCGGTACTGCGGGGGTTGGCGATCAGCCGGCCGATGAAACGGAACGCATCAAGCATGGATTTCCGGCAGTGGGACCGGCGGCACTATAAGACGGCCGCGCGACCCACGTATACGCTGTCACCGGACCGTGGCACGCTTGCCGCGACGAGGGAGGCGTGCAATGCGGCTCAATGCCGTTTCCATCGAGGGCTATCGCTCCGTCCGCCGTCTTTATCTGACGATCGGCGAGTTGTCGGTCTTCATCGGCGGCAATGGCGTCGGCAAGACCAATCTTTACCACGCGCTGGGCCTTCTGCAGGCTGCGGCCCAAGGCGGGATCACCCGCGCCATCGCGCAGGAGGGCGGCGTCGACTCCGTCCTCTGGGCGGGACGGCGCACAAAGGGCAAGCCCGTCCGGCTCATCCTGCGCGCGCATTTCGATTCGATCGCGTACGGGATCGAGATCGGCCTGCCGGGCTTCACCGAAGCCGCGTTCGCGCTTGAGCCGCGCATCAAGGAAGAGCGTCTCGTCCTGCGCCAGGGCCGGCGCGACGTCGTGATGATGGAGCGCAAGAATGCCGTCGTCATGCTGCGCAACGCCGACGGCGCGCGCGAAACCCTGCCGGATGCCGTCCTGCCGTCGGAAAGCGCCCTCGCCGCGTTCCGCGATGCGGCGCGCTATCCCGAACTGGAGATCGTCCGCCGCGAACTGCTCGATTGGCGGCTCTACCATGACTTCCGCACCGATGCCGCCGCGCCGGTGCGCCAGCCTTGCTACGCGATCACCACGCCGACCCTCTCGGCCGACGGCAGCGATCTTGCGGCCGTTCTCGCCACGCTCTCCGTCGTCCGCGAAGATGTGGTGGAGCTGCGCCGGGCGATAGACGACGCCTTTCCGGGCGCGACGCTCACTGCCCGCGACCGCGGAAGCTGGTGCGATCTCGGCATGGCGTTCGCCGACATGCCGCAGCGGACGTTCCGGGCGCGCGAGCTCTCCGACGGGACGCTGAAATATCTTTGCCTGTTGGGTGCGCTGATGGGTTACCGCCTGCCCACGCTGATCGCGCTCAACGAGCCGGAAGCAAGCCTGCACCCCGCCCTGCTCACCCCGCTGGCCCGGATGATCGCGCGCGCGGCGGAGCGGACGCGGGTCTGGATCGTCACCCATTCGCAGGTGCTTGCGGACGCGCTGGAGGCCGAAGCGGGCGCAAAGCCCCGCCGTGTCGTCAAGCTCGACGGGGAAACCAGGATCGAAGGCTTGAAACTGTCGGGCGAATTCGCCGAGGACGAGGACTAGGTCCGTTTCAGTTCTTCGTCTCGCCGGCGAAGAAGCTCTTCGCCTTGGCGAGCCAGCTTTCGCTTTCGGGGTGGGTCCCGGCGTCGCTCAGCTTCTCGAATTCCTTGAGCAGCTCTTTCTGCTTCTTCGTCAGCTTTGCCGGGGTCTCGACCGCGACCTCGACGTAAAGATCGCCGTGCATCCCGCCGCCGCGCAGCACCGGCATGCCCTTGCCGCGCAGGCGGAACTGGCGGCCGGTCTGTGCGCCTTCCGGCAGGGTCACCTTGGCGCGCCCGCCGTCCAGCGTCGGCACGTCGATCGCGCCGCCCAGCGCCGCGGTCACGAAGGACACCGGGGCGCGGCAATAGAGGTCGTGACCCTCGCGCTGGAACATCTCATGCGCCCTGACCGAGACGAAGATGTAGAGGTCGCCGGCCGGGCCGCCGTTCATCCCCGCCTGGCCCTCGCCTGAGAGGCGGATGCGCGTGCCTTCCTCGACGCCGGGCGGAATGTCGACCGACAGCGTGCGCTCCTTCTGCACATGGCCGCTGCCCTTGCAGGCCTTGCAGGGATTCTTGATCACCCGCCCATTGCCGCGGCAGGTCGGGCAGGTGCGCTCGATGGTGAAGAAGCCCTGCTGCGCCCGCACCTTGCCGATGCCCGAACAGGTCGGGCATTGCTCGGCTTTGCTGCCCGCTTCCGCACCGGTGCCGCCGCAGCCTTCGCAGGCCACCGCGCTCGGCACCTTGATCTCGGCATTGCGGCCGGTGAAAGCCTCGGCCAGCGAGATCTCAAGATTGTAGCGCAGGTCGCCGCCGCGATTCTGCCGCCGCCCGCGCCGTCCGCCCATGAACTCGCCGAACAGGTCGTCGAACACATCGGTGAAGGAGGAGGCGAAGTCGAAGCCGCTCGGGCCGCGCCCGCCCATGCCGTTCTCGAACGCCGCATGACCGAAGCGGTCATAAGCCGCGCGCTTCTGATCATCCTTCAGGATGTCATAAGCCTCGTTGATTTCCTTGAACTTGACCTCGGCGGTGGAGTCGCCGGGATTGCGGTCGGGGTGAAGCTCCATCGCCAGCTTGCGATAGCTGGCCTTGAGCTCCGTGACGGCGGCGCCCTTCTGGCAGCCCAGGACTTCGTAGTAGCAACGCTTGCTCATGCCCGACCCAGCACACTCGCCCCGTTAAAACAGAAGCCCGGCGCTGCGACACGCCGGGCCCCGTTGGTATCAGACGCTTACGCGTCGTCCTTCTTGTTGTCGTCGACCTCGGAGAACTCCGCGTCCACGACATTGTCGTCGGCCTTGTTCCCGGCACCGTCGGCCGCGGCATCCGCCGCGGCGGCACCGGCCTGCTGCGCCTTGTACATCGCTTCGCCCAGCTTCATCGAAGCCGTCGCCAGCGCCTGCGTCTTCGCCTTGATGTCCTCGGCGTCGTCGCCCTTCAGCGCTTCCTTCAGCGACGCGATGGCGTTCTCGATCGCGGTGCGCTCTTCGGCGCCGACCTTGTCGCCATGCTCGGACAGGGCCTTCTCGGTCGAATGGACCAGCGCATCGCCCTGGTTCTTGGCTTCGACCGCCTCACGCCGCTTCTTGTCCTCGCCGGCATGGGCTTCGGCTTCCTTGACCATCTTCTGGATGTCGGCGTCCGACAGGCCGCCGCTGGCCTGGATGCGGATCTGCTGCTCCTTGTTGGTCGCCTTGTCCTTGGCCGTCACCGACACGATGCCGTTGGCGTCGATGTCGAAGGTGACCTCCACCTGCGGCACGCCGCGCGGCGCGGGCGGGATGCCCATCAGGTCGAACTGGCCGAGGATCTTGTTGTCGGCCGCCATCTCGCGCTCGCCCTGGAAAACGCGGATCGTGACGGCGGTCTGATTGTCCTCCGCGGTCGAGAAGATCTGCGACTTCTTGGTCGGGATCGTGGTGTTGCGGTCGATCAGCCGGGTGAACACGCCGCCCAGCGTCTCGATGCCGAGGCTCAGCGGCGTCACGTCGAGCAGCAGGACGTCCTTGACCTCGCCCTTCAGCACGCCGCCCTGGATCGCGGCGCCGATGGCGACCACCTCATCCGGGTTGACGCCCTTGTGCGGCTCCTTGCCGAACAGCTGCTTCACGACTTCCTGGACCTTGGGCATGCGGGTCATGCCGCCGACCAGGATCACTTCGTCGATCTGGCTCGCGGTGACGCCGGCATCCTTCAGCGCCGCCTTGACCGGCCCGACCGTCTTCTGGATCAGGTCGTCGACCAGCGCTTCCAGCTTGGCGCGCGTGATCTTGATGGTGAGATGCTTCGGCCCGCTCGCGTCCGCCGTGATGAAGGGCAGGTTCACTTCGGTCTGCTGCGCGGACGAAAGCTCGATCTTCGCCTTCTCGGCCGCATCCTTCAGGCGCTGCAGGGCGAGACGATCCTGGCGCAGGTCGATCCCGTTCTCCTTCTTGAACTCGTCGGCCAGATAGCCGACCAGCCGCTGGTCGAAGTCCTCGCCGCCGAGGAAGGTGTCGCCATTGGTCGACTTCACCTCGAACACGCCGTCGCCGATCTCCAGCACCGACACGTCGAACGTGCCGCCGCCCAGGTCATAGACCGCGATGGTCTGGCCGGCGCCCTTCTTGTCCATGCCATAGGCCAAGGCGGCCGCGGTCGGCTCGTTGATGATGCGCAGGACTTCGAGGCCCGCGATCTTGCCGGCGTCCTTGGTCGCCTGGCGCTGGGCGTCGTTGAAATAGGCGGGGACGGTGATCACGGCCTGCGTGACCTTCTCGCCCAGATGCGCCTCGGCGGTCTCCTTCATCTTCTGCAGGATGAAGCCGGAGACTTCCGACGGGCTGTACTTCTTGCCGTCGCGGCCCTGGACCCAGGCGTCGCCATTGTCGGCCTTCACGATCTTGTACGGGACCATGCCGATGTCCTTCTGGGTCATCGGATCGTCGAACCGGCGGCCGATCAGGCGCTTGATCGCGAAGAAGGTGAATTCGGGATTGGTCACGCCCTGCCGCTTGGCGGGCTGGCCGATGAGGCGCTCGCTGTCCTGGGCGAAGGCCACGATGGAGGGCGTGGTGCGCGCGCCTTCCGCATTCTCGATGACTTTGGGGGCGCTGCCCTCCATGACCGCGACGCACGAATTCGTGGTGCCGAGGTCGATACCGATAACTTTAGCCATGTGTTCCTTCCTTTGTGGCGGACGGTTTTCCTGGCCTTCCTAAGAAGCGCCCTCCGGGCCGTCCCCTGAACTGGAAAACCACGGCGAAAGCCTGGAAAAAGGCCCTTACCGTGTCAGGGGCTATATAGGGACGGCGCTCCGGTACGGCAAGAGACGGAACAAGCTGATTCGCCATCGGTTGCCTGCGAGCCGGAAATTCCAAGGCCTTCAAAGGGCTTCTAATCCTTGAGGTTTTCGGCATAACGACAGGCGAAATCTGGGGTGTGCGACCGGTCATGGCAAGGGTGTTCAGTCTGCTGACGGTCGTTCTGGCGCTTGCCGCCTGGCCGCCGACGTCCGCTGCGCCGGCGCTGCATGCCATGCCGCCCCAGGCCGCCATCGCGCCGCTGGACCGCCCGCCGCCCGGCGCGGAGGTCGTGACCGTCGGCGTCTATCCGACCGTGGTCGACGACCTCAACATCGCGGCCAGCACCTATGACGTGGTCGCCTATGTCTGGCTGCGCTGGAAGGGGCCGCTCGACCCGACCGACGGGCTCGAATTCGCCAATGCCAGCGAGCGGCAGAATTTCGTCCAGCACAAGCTGTTCGCGGCGCCGCGCCGCCTGGCCGACGGCAGCGCCTACCAGCTCCTGCAGATCCATGGCCGCTTCTTCCAGCCCTTCAGCCTGGTCGATTTTCCTTTCGACCGGCAGACCCTGACCATCGCCGTCGAGGACGAGATCAATGCCCGCCACCGCATCGTCTATGTCCCCGACCTGAAGGATTCCGGCTTCGGCGCGGCGCTGCAGGTCCCGGGCTGGCGCATGCTGGGCTGGAGCTCCGAAGCGACGGTGCAGGACTATGCGACGCATTTCGGCGCGCCGGAGATCGCGGGCGGGACGCAGCATGCGGGGCTGCGCTTCGCCATCGCGATCGAGCGCCGCGCGAGTTTCTTCCTCTGGAAGCTGTTCCTGCCGCTGCTGATCGTGCTGTGCGCCAACTGGCTGGCCTTCCTGGTCAAGCCCGACCTGGTCGACGTCCGTACCGCGCTGACCGCGACCTCGCTGCTCACCCTGGTCTTCCTGCAGAAATCCTATTCCGACGAGTTGCCGGAGATCGGCACGCTGGTGCTGATGGACAAGATCTACGCCGTTGCCTACCTGCTGGTGGTCGCGACCCTGGCGCAAGTCGTGGCGATGGCGCTGTGGCAGAGGAAGGAAACGATCACCGAGGCGCGCGTGATGCGCACCGACCGGCGGAGCCTCGCCGTCCATGTGGCGTTCTTCGCCGCCGCGGTCTCGGTGCTGCTGCTGTCGGTGGGGCGAGGCTAGCTCAGTTCAGCTCCCAGATCGCGGCATTGAGCATCGCGGCGAAGCTCACCCAGGCGATATAAGGCACCATCAGCCATGTCGCGATGCGGTCGTAGCGGGCGAAGGACGCGGCGGTCCAGAACAGCAGGATCAGCAGCACGCAGATCTCGATCAGGGCGGCGCCGGTCGCATGCGCGCGAAAGAAGAGGAACGACCACGCGAGGTTGAATGCAAGCTGGACATAGAACAGCGCCAGCGGCCGCGACCGGCCGCCGGCGACGCGCCACACACGCCATGCCGCCACGGCCATCATCAGATAGAGCAGCGTCCAGACCGGCCCGAACACCCAGTTCGGCGGATTGAAGCTCGGCTTGGTCAGCGTCGCATACCAGCCCGTCACTTCGGGCGCCGTGACGATGCCCGCGACCGCACCGACGCCTAGCGTCGATAACGCGAAGAGCGCCAGGACGCCATACCGACGCCGGTCCGGCGCATGATCGATGAAGGTCATGCCGTATTCTCCGCGTCCCTTCATGTTGAACGCGGCTCGTGCGAGAGAGTGGCAGCGCCGGCGCGATATATCGCCGAGCCGCGCCATGTCCGCCGCCAGCGGCACACTCAGAGCAGATGACCTGCCTTCTCGGCCTTCGTCCGCAGATAGGCGCGGTTGTGCTCATTCTCCGGGAAGGCATGCTTCACGCGGGTGGTCACCGCGACACCGGCCGCCTTCAGCGCCGCGACCTTGTCGGGATTGTTGGTCAGCAGCCGCACCGAGCGGTAGCCGAGCAGCTTGAGCATCTGCGCTGCGAGCCCATATTGCCGCTCATCCGCCGCGAAGCCGAGCCGCTCATTGGCCTCGACCGTGTCGAACCCCTGATCCTGCAGGCGGTAGGCACGCAGCTTGTTGATCAGCCCGATGCCGCGGCCTTCCTGCGCCAGATAGAGCAGCACGCCACCGCCTGCCTTGGAGATCGCGTCGATGGCGCCGCGCAGCTGCGAGCCGCAATCGCATTTCAACGAGCCCAGCAGATCGCCGGTGAAGCACTCCGAATGCAAGCGCGTCAGCACGGGCTTGTCGGTCGGCGGCGCGCCGATCACGATCGCATAGTGCTCCGGCCCGCCATCCTCGGGGCGGAACGAGATCAGTTCGGTCTTCTCCGCGCCTTCCAGCGGCACACGGGCGCGCGCGACGATCTTCAGGGTGCGCACAATCTCGTCGTCATAGGCGAAGATGTCGGCGGCGCCGAGCGTCACGACGTCCTTCGGCGCATTGCGGGGACCGACGATCAGCGCCGCGGGCAGGAGGCCGGCGAGCTTGGCCAGCTTCACCGACGCGGCGGCGGCCCGCGGCAGGGCATCGCGGATGGCCTCGAACGGCCCCTTCAACGGATAGCTCAGGTCTTCGGTCGGATCGGCGATGGCGCGCAACCTTGCGAGGTCCATTTCCGGCGGCACGCCCAGCGCGACCACGTCCGGTGTGTAGAGGCGGATCTTCAACGTCCGGGCACGGGCATGGGAGAGCACCAGGCGCGGCCGCCCAGCCTGCAGCGCCTTCAGCGTTTTCGGGGCCAGGGTCTCGACGGCATGGGCGAGGACGGCGCCGCCTTCGCCCTTTATCGCGACGGGGCGGCCGCGCCGGAAGGCATCGACCGCGACGATCACGCGGTCGACGGGCGAGGAGGGCGGGGTTTTGGACGGGCGTGACGAAGGCTTCATCTGCTTTCCACATACACCCGGTCCGCAAAACCGGGTAGAGTCCTGCCGCCCCGCTTACCTTTCGGACGGACATGCCCAGCGCCAAGCGCGTTCTTCTGGTCGACGACGATGCGATGCTGCGAAGCTCGCTCGCCGAACAGCTCGCCAGTGAAGGCCCCTACACCATCGTCGAGGCGTCCAACTGCGCGGAGGCACGCGACCGCGCGGCAGAGGGATTGTACGAGTTCATGATCCTCGATGTCAGCATGCCGGACGGCGACGGCCGCGCCTTATGCCGCAGCTTCCGCGACGGCGGGGTCACCGCGCCGATCATCCTGCTGACGGCCGCCGACAGCGATGCCGACGCCATCGAAGGCCTGGAATCCGGCGCCAACGATTATGTCACCAAGCCCTTCCGCTTCGCGGTGCTGATGGCGCGGGTGCATGCGCATCTGCGCAGCCATGGCCAGAGCGAGGAGGCGGTCTACCGCATCGGCCCCTATACCTTCCGGCCCAGCGCCAAGGTCCTGCTCGACCCGGCGGAGAAGAAGATCCGGCTGACGGAAAAGGAGACCAATATCCTCAAATTCCTCTACCGCTCGGGGGAGACGGTGCCGCGCGAGACGCTGCTGCATGAGGTCTGGGGCTACAATCCGGCGGTGACCACCCACACGCTCGAAACCCACATTTACCGTCTGCGCCAGAAGATCGAGGCCAATCCCGGGCAGGCGCGCATCCTGGTGACCGAAAGCGGCGGCTATCGCCTGATGCCGTGAAAACGGACACTTAGGACTAGTTTGTTCCCCTTCCGTCCACGCAGGGCGGCCTCGCAAAAATAACGTTCATGCGCCACTAATGGGGACACCCTATGTGTCCCCTTGAGACGACAACAACGCCCCTGGAGGGCGAGTGCCATGCGGAACAAGACAAGCTCGATGCTGATCGGTGCGGCGGTGGCCGCGCTCCTGGTCCTCCCGGCCGCGGCGGGCGATCCGGGCTGGGTCACCTGGCCCACCAAGAGCTTTCCCACGACCGCGCTGCGGGTCGAGGACATCATCGGCAATGTCCGGGTCAATGTGCAGAACGGGCCGATGAAGGTCGACGTCTCGGGCCCCAAAAATTTGATCAGCGGCGTCTCGGTGCGCGCCGACGGCAATGTGCTGCGCATCTCGGGCAACGAGACCGACAGCTACAATGTGTGGGACTGGCGCAGCTGGTTCGACTTTTCGCACATCCATGACGACCACTCGGGCAAGCTCTACATCAAGGTGACCGTGCCCAAGGGCGGTGATGTCCGGGTCGAGGACATGATCGGCGACACGACGGTCGGCGACACCTATGGCGTCATCCGGCTGGAGACCACCGCGGGCAACGCCACGGTCGGGCGGGTGCGCGAGGCGCATGTCATGATGGCCGGCTCGGGCAAGACGTCGATCGCGGATGTCGCGGGCGATCTGCGCCTGGAGATCGCGGGCTCCGGCCACGTCACCGCCAGCCATGCCGGCAGCGTGAGGGCCGAGATCTACGGCTCGGGCGATGCGCAGGTCGGCTCAATCACCGGCGGCGTGCATATCGAGATCGCCGGTTCGGGCGACTTTACGGCGGCCAGGGTCAACGGGCCGGTGAGCATCGACATCGCGGGCTCGGGCAACGTCAAGATCGCCGACGGCGTCGCCGATCCGCTGCGGGTCGATATCGCGGGCGCGGGCGACCTGTATTTCGGCGGCGTCGCGGTCAATCCGTCGATCAGCGCGCTGGGCTCGGGCAACGTCCACATCAAGGCCTATCGCGGCAAGCTGTCGAATGACGGCATGGCGAGCGTCATGATCGGCGACCGCATTCCGCCGGTGCCGCCGATGCCGCCCGTCCCCGGCATTCCCCCGGTCCCGCCCGTGCCGGGTCACGCCGCCCAACCGCCCGCACCGCCGGCGCATCACAGCGACGATGACGACGACGACAATTGAAGCCATTCGCTAACGGGCAAGCAGCTTCTTGAGGGCATAGAGCTGCTCCAACGCTTCGCGCGGCGTGAGCGTGTCCGGCTCGATGGCGCGCATCGCATCCTCCACGCCGCTCGTCTCTTTTCGGGCTTCGGCGCTTGAGGCCGAGAAGAGCGGCAGGTCGTCGATCCGGGCGAGCGGCTTGTGGCCCTCACGGCCGTCCTCCAGCGCCTTGAGCACCTCCTCGGCGCGGCCGACCACCGCCGGCGGCAGCCCCGCGAGCTTGGCGACATGGATGCCGTAGGAGCGGTCCGCGGCGCCCCGCGCCACCTCATGCAGGAAGACGATGCTGTCGTTCCATTCGCGGACCCGCATCGTCACGCAGGCGAGCGACGACAGGCGTTCGGCCAGTGCCGTCATCTCGTGATAATGCGTCGCGAACAGCGCACGGCTCCTGTTCTTCTCGTGCAGGTGCTCGGCGCTGGCCCAGGCGATGGCGAGGCCGTCGAAGGTCGCGGTGCCGCGCCCGATCTCGTCGAGGATGACGAGGCTGCGCTCCGTCGCCTGGTTGAGGATGGCGGCGGTCTCCACCATCTCGACCATGAAGGTCGAGCGGCCCGCGGCGAGATCGTCGCCCGCCCCGACGCGGCTGAACAGCCGGTCCACCACGCCGATATGTGCGCTGTCGGCCGGGACGAAGGCGCCCGCCTGGGCGAGGATCGCGATCAGCGCGTTCTGCCGCAGGAAGGTCGACTTGCCCGCCATGTTCGGACCGGTGACCAGCCATAGCCGTCCGATGCCGCCCGGCGACAGGTCGCAATCATTGGGCACGAAGGGATGCGCGTGATCGCCGGCCAGCGCGGCCTCGACCACGGGATGGCGGCCGCGGACGATCTTGAACGCGGCGCTGCCGTCGATCGTCGGCCGGACATGGCGGCCGGCGACGGCAAGCTCGCCCAGCGCGGTGTCCACGTCGATCACCGCCAGCGCGCTCGCCACCGTGCCGAGCGCGGCGGCGCCGTCCACCGCCAGCGTCACCAGGCGGTCGAACAGCTCGCGCTCCAGCGCCAGCGCCTGGTCGGCGGCCTGGCTGATGCGCGTCGCAAGGGTTGCGAGCTCGTCGGTGGTGAAGCGCACCGCGCTGCCGATGGTCTGGCGATGGCGGAACAGGGCGCGGTTGTCGCCGGCCTGCAGCTTGTCGGCATGCTGCGGCGTCACCTCGATGAAATAGCCGAGCACGCCATTGTGCTTGATGCGCAACTGGCCGACGCCCGACTGGTCGCGATAGCGCGCCTCCAGGCCCGCGACCACGCGGCGGGATTCGTCGCGCAGCTTGCGCACCTCGTCCAGCGGCGCATGCACGCCGCCCGCGATGAAACCGCCGTCGCGGGCGAGGAAGGGCGGCTCGGGCACCAGCAGAAGGTCGAGCTGGTCGGTCAGGCGCGAGGCGTCGGCGACCCCCTCGGCGAGGTCGCGGCAGGCCTGGCGCAATTCGCCGGGCGCGGGCTTCAGCGGGTCGTCGAGCTTGAGCCGGGCGCGCAGGGCGCGGGCGCAGCGTATGCCGTCGCGCAGGTTGGCGAGGTCGCGCGGGCCGCCGCGGCCGACCGAGAGGCGCGCCAGGGCGCGCGCGATGTCGGGCGCGCGGCGCAGATCGTCGCGCAGCACCCGGCGCAGCTCCGCGTCCTCGGCGAAGAACGCGACCGCATCGTGACGCGCCGCGATCGCCGCCACATCGGTGAGCGGGGCGGCGAGCCGGGTGCCCAGCTCGCGCGCGCCGGCGGCGGTGACGGTACGGTCGACGACGGCAAGGAGGCTGCCCCTGCGCTCGCCCGCCAGGGTCTGCGTCAGTTCGAGATTGCGCCGTGTCGCCGCGTCCAGCCCCATGAAGGCGCGCGGCGCGATGCGCGACAGCGTGCGCAGGGCCGGCAGGTTGCCCCTCTGCGTCAGATCCAGATAAGCGATCAACGCGCCCGCCGCCGACAGCTCGGCGCGGCCGAACGCGCCGAACCCGTCGAGGCTCTGTACCTTGTAGTGCGCCTTCAGGGCGCGTTCGCCCGTGCCGGAGTCGAATTTGAGCGACGGCAGCGGCGATAGCGCCGGACCGAACGCCTTGAGGACGGGCGCGAGGGTCTCGTCGGCCAGCAGCGCGTCGGGCACCAGCAGCTCGCGCGGCGCCACGCGCGCCAGTTCGGTGGCGATCTCGCCCGGCTCGACCGCCGCGACGCTGAACGTGCCGGCCGAGATGTCGGCCGCCGCGATGGCGAAGGCGCCGCCCGCCCGGCCCAGCGCCGCCAGCGTGTTCGCCGACCGCGCCTCCAGCAGCGAATCCTCCGTCAAGGTGCCCGGCGTCACCAGCCGGATGACCTCGCGCTTGACCACCGATTTGGCGCCGCGCTTCTTCGCCTCGGCCGGATCCTCGATCTGCTCGCAGACCGCGACGCGGAAGCCCTTGCGGATCAGCTTCTCGAGATAGGCTTCCGCGGCGTGAACGGGCACGCCGCACATCGGGATGTCGTCGCCCTGGTGCTTGCCGCGCTTGGTCAGCGCGATGTCGAGCGCTTCCGACGCCCGTACCGCGTCTTCGAAGAACAGCTCGTAGAAGTCGCCCATGCGGTAGAACAGCAGATAATCGGCCTGGGCGGCCTTGATCGCCAGATATTGCGCCATCATGGGTGTCGCGCCCTCAGGCGCGCCATGTGGCGAAGATGCGCCCTCAGGCGCGCCATGTGGCGAAGATGCACCGTCCTGCGTGTCGGGGGACTGCTCGTTCATGGCACTGACATTATCATGCCGCATCGCTCACCCAGTATCAGGCATTGAAATGCCTGCCCCCAAAGGGGGATATTCTGTGGATTGGTTTCAACGGTAACAACATGTCAAACAGCAAACGCCCCTCTTTCACCAAGGAGGAGGCTCTCGCCTTCCACTCCCAGGGCAAGCCCGGCAAGCTCGAGATCACGCCGACCAAGCCGATGGCGACGCAGCGCGACCTGTCGCTCGCCTATTCGCCCGGCGTCGCGGTGCCGGTGCTGGCGATCGCCGAGAATCCGGACCTCGCTTATGAATACACTTCCAAAGGCAATCTGGTGGCGGTGATCTCCAACGGCACCGCGATCCTCGGGCTCGGCGATCTCGGCGCGCTCGCCTCCAAGCCGGTGATGGAGGGCAAGGCGGTGCTGTTCAAGCGCTTCGCCGACGTCGATTCCATCGACCTGGAGGTCGACACCTCGGACGTCGACGCCTTCATCGCCGCGGTGCGCTATCTCGGCCCCTCTTTCGGCGGCATCAACCTGGAGGACATCAAGGCGCCGGACTGCTTCGTCATCGAGGAGCGGCTGCGCGAGATGATGGACATCCCGGTGTTCCATGACGACCAGCACGGCACCGCGATCATCTCCACCGCCGGCATCATCAATGCGATGCACCTCACGGGCCGCAAGATCGACGATCTCAAAGTGGTGGTGAACGGCGCCGGCGCGGCGGGCATCGCCTGCCTGGAGCTGCTCAAGTCGATGGGCCTGCCCAACGCCAACGCGATCCTCTGCGACTCCAAGGGCGTCGTCTACCGCGGCCGCACCAACGGCATGAACCAGTGGAAGAGCGCCCATGCCATCGACACCGATGCGCGCACCCTCGCAGACGCGATGAAGGGCGCCGACGTGTTCCTCGGCCTTTCGGTCAAGGGCGCGGTGACGCAGGAGATGGTGATGACGATGCGCAAGGCGCCGATCATCTTCGCCATGGCCAATCCCGATCCCGAGATCACGCCCGAAGACGTCAAGGCGGTGCGCTCCGACGCCATCGTCGCGACCGGGCGCAGCGACTATCCCAACCAGGTCAACAATGTGTTGGGCTTTCCCTACATCTTCCGCGGCGCGCTGGACGTGCGCGCCAGGACCATCAACGAGGCAATGAAGATCGCCGCCGCCGAGGCGCTGGCCGAGCTGGCCCGCGAGGACGTGCCGGACGAGGTCGCCGCCGCCTATCGCGGGGCACGCCCGGAATACGGTCCCGAATACATCATCCCGGTGCCGTTCGATCCGCGGCTGATCAGCCGCGTCTCGCGCGCCGTGGCCGAGGCTGCGATCAAGTCCGGCGTGGCGCGCCGCGAGATCAAGGATCTCGACGCCTATTCCTTCCAGCTCTCGGCGCGGCTCGATCCTTCGGCGGCGCTGTTCCAGCGCATCACCGCCAGCGTGCGGGCCAATCCCAAGCGCGTCGTGTTCGCGGAAGGCGAGGAGGAATCCGTCATCCGCGCCGCCGCGGCATTCCAGAATTCCGGCCTCGGCAAGGCGATCCTCGTGGGCCGCGAAGAGGTCATCAAGAGCGGCATTCGCCGCGCCGGCATCGAGGAGCATACGCTGGAGATCCGCGTGCCGCATTCGGCGCAGGAGGCGCAGCCCTATATCGAATTCCTCTACAAGCGGCTGCAGCGCAACGGCACGCTCTATCGCGACGCGGTGCGCATGGTGACCAACGACCGCAACGTCTATGCCTCCTCGATGCTCGCCATGGGCGATGCGGATGCGATGGTGACGGGCGCGACGCGCAACTATGCGGCGGCGCTCAACGACGTGCGCCTGGTGCTCGATCCGCCCAAGGGCGAGCGGCCGATCGGCGTGATGCTGATCTTCGCGCGCGGCCGGCTGGTGTTCGTCGCCGACACCTCGGTGCACGAAATGCCGACCAGCGAGCAGCTCGCCGACATCGCGGTGCAGACCGCCGGCGTGGCGCGGCGCTTCGGCTTCACGCCGCGGGTCGCGATGCTGGCCTCTTCGACCTTCGGCTTCCCGCGCTCCGAGCGGTCGGAGCGCATCGTCGAGGCGGTGCACATCCTCGACAACCGCGGCGTCGATTTCGAATATGACGGCGAGATCGCGGTCGACGTCGCGCTGGACCGGGAGAAGATGCTGCTCTACCCGTTCTGCCGCCTGACCGACACGGCGAACGTCCTGATCATGCCGGCGATCCATTCGGCGGCGATCTCGACGCGCCTGCTGTCGCAGCTCGGCGGCGTCACGATGATGGGACCGCTGCTGGTGGGCCTGGAGAAATCGGTCCAGATCGCCCCGCTCGGCGCCAAGATGAGCGAGATCTACAACGCCGCGGTGGTCGCGGCGCTTTAAGGGGCGACGAGGCGCACCGACGGAAAATAGGTCCTGTAGCGGGCGTGATCCCGGGTCAGAAGATCGTAGCCCCGGATCGCGGCATGCGCCCCGATGAAGAAATCGGGAAGCGGCGAGCGTTTCTCGCCGCGATTCTTGCGATAGGTCCGATAGGCCTTGCCGGCGAGGAACGCGGCCTCGTAAGGAATCTCCTCGCGCGCGAATATGCCGGGAATGGCGATATGCGCGTCTTCGAACCGGGGAAATCCGACGGACACTTCTGCGAAGATGATCGGATTGATCACCAACAGCCCGCGATTTGCGGCGTCCCGCAGGGCCTTGTCGGATTGCGCCGCCCATACGGACTGCACCGCAAGGACATCGATCAGAATACTGCTGTCGACCAGGATGGAAGGCACGTCAGCCGCGCGTGAGCTTCATGATCTGCTCCGTCGTCATGCCGGTGATCCGGGGGCCTTTCTTCATCTGCTCGATGAGTTTTTCCCCCCGGCTTTTCGCCTTGCCGCGGTCCTTCGCCGGCACGATTTCGAAATTGCCCTTGGTATTGCGGACAAAATCGACTTCGGTGTTCGGCATGAACCCGCCTTCTTCGCGGACCCGCGCCGGGATCGTGACTTGGCCTTTGCTGGTGATGCGCATGGCGATTTCCTTTTCTTACCTGCCAAAGTAATACTATCGCGGCAAACGGACAAACGCGGCACCTCATGACCAGCGCAAAAATTCCGGCCTTCCTCGAACATATCTGGGAAGACGACATTCTCCCCACGCTGACCGACTACATCCGCATCCCCAACAAGTCGCCGCATTTCGATCCCGACTGGGAGGTGCACGGCCACATGGAGCGTGCCGTCGCCCTGTTCGAAGCCTGGGCCCACAAGAAGCTCGGCAAGATCGCGGGCGCCGCGCTGGAGGTGGTGCGCCTCAAGGGCCGCACGCCGCTGATCTTCATGGAGATCCCGGGCGAGGCGAAAGGCACGGTGCTGCTCTACGGCCATCTCGACAAGCAGCCGGAGATGAAGGGCTGGACCGAAGGCACCGGGCCGTGGACCCCCGTCACCAAGGACGACAAGCTCTATGGCCGCGGCGGCGCCGATGACGGCTATGCGATGTTCGCCTCGCTGGCGGCGATCCTGTCCCTGCGCGAAGAGGGCAAGGCGCATGCGCGCTGCGTGATCTGCATCGAGGCCTGCGAGGAATCCGGCTCCTACGACCTGCCTTTCTATATCGATCATCTCGCAGACCGCATCGGCACGCCCGACCTCGTCGTCTGCCTCGACTCGGGCTGCGGCAATTACGACCAGCTCTGGCTCACGACGTCGCTGCGCGGCATCGCGATGGGCAATCTCACCGTGCGGGTCCTGACCGAGGGCGTGCATTCGGGCGATGCCAGCGGCATCGTGCCCTCCTCCTTCCGCATCGCGCGCGGCCTGCTGTCGCGCATCGAGGACGAGGCGACGGGCATCATCAAGCTCGACGAGCTCTATGTGCAGGTGCCGCCGGACCGCCTCGAACAGGCGCGCGCCTCGGCGCAGATCCTGGGCGACGCGGTCTACACCAAGATGCCGCTGGCCGGCGGCACCAAGCCGATGGCGAGCGACCTGACGGAGCTGATCCTCAACCGCACCTGGCGGCCGCAGCTCGCGGTCACCGCGATGGACGGCTATCCGCTGCCCGAGAACGGCGGCAATGTGCTGCTGCCCTACACTACCGCGAAACTCAGCGTCCGCCTGCCGCCGACCTGCGACGCCGAGGCGGCGATCAACGCGCTCAAGAGCACACTCGAAGCCGACGCGCCCTATGGCGCCGAGGTGCGGTTCGACGCCGATGCCGGCCAGACGGGCTGGAACGCGCCGGCGCTGGCGCCCTGGCTGGCGGCGTCGCTCAAACGCGCCAGCGAAAGCCATTTCGGCAAGCCGGTGGCGTTCATGGGGGAAGGCGGCTCGATCCCGTTCATGGCGATGCTGGGCGAGAAATTTCCCGGCACGCAGTTCGTGGTGACCGGCGTCCTGGGGCCGCACTCCAACGCGCACGGCCCCAACGAATTCCTCCACATCCCGACCGCCAAGAGGGTCAGCGCCTGCATCGCCGCGGTGCTCGCCGACCACGCGGCGCGGGCGGGCTGACGCCGCGCCGATTCCGTCTTCCGTTTGCGGAGCCGGCGGCCTCTGCCCGGCAATATCTGCCGCCGCGGGTGTCGGGACACCGGCATCCGGCGGCTTTGCCGCTGGCAAGGCTCTTGCTCTTTCCCGGGCATGGCCTTCGTCAATTTCTCCGCCCATGCGGTCAATCCCACCGCCGCCGGCCCTGCCGCCGCGGCGGCGAGCGCGGCCGCGTCGACGGACCCGGACGATCACGGCTTTTCGTTCGCCGACGCGCTCGACATCGTCAATCCGTTGCAGCACATCCCGGTCGTCAGCACGCTCTACCGCAAGATCACCGGCGATCAGATCAAGACCTTCCCCAAGCTCGCGGGGGACACGCTCTATGGCGGCGCGATGGGCTTTGCCGGTTCGCTGGCCGACTCGATCTTCACGAAGATCACCGGCAAGAGCTTCGGCGACACCGCGCTCGCCTATGCGCAGCACCTGCTCGATTCCTCAGCGCCGGCCACCGGCGTCGCTGAAGCCGCGCCCGCCGCCAAGGCCCAGCCGATCGACACCACCGCCACGCCGGTCGCATCGACGGCACCGGCGCTGTCCGCACCCGCCGAGGTCCAGCCGGCGGCGCTCGACACGCTCATGGTGCCGGGACAAGACACGCTCATCCAGGCGCTGGCCGGCAAGGATTCGGCTCTCAGCGTCGCCCTGCGCGCCACGGAAGCCTATCGCCGCTCCCTCAATGTCGTGCCGCAGCCGGTGCCTCCGCCCGCGCTTCGCGCTAGCCTGGCGGAATGAATCTCGGCGTTACGCCAAGCGGCCGCGAAGCCGTCCTCGAGTGTGCCGGCCGGCGCTACCGCGCCGCCGTCGGGCGCGGCGGCATCGGCGCCAAATCGCGCGAGGGCGATGGCATCACGCCGCTCGGCCGCTTCGCGGTCCGCCGCATCCTCTATCGCGCCGATCGTCTCGTCGCGCCGCATACCGGCCTGCCGCTCGCCGCGTTGACGCCGCAAGACGGCTGGTGCGATGCGCCGGACGATCCGGCCTACAACACGCAGATCCGGCGCCCCTTTGCCCCCAGCCACGAAGCGCTATGGCGCGACGATCCGCTCTACGACCTGGTCGCCGTGCTCGGCTTCAATGATGCCCCGGTCGTGGCCGGGGCGGGCAGCGCGATCTTCCTGCATGTCGCGCGCGCCGACTACGGCGCGACCGAGGGCTGCATCGCGCTGGTGCGGGACGATCTGCTCGCGGTGCTGGCGCGGCTCGCGCCCGGCGACACGCTGAGCGTCAGCCCTTAGGGCGTTCGCCGAAGATCGCGCTGCCGACCCGCACATGGGTGGCCCCGAAGCGGATCGCGGTCTCGAAATCGCCCGACATCCCCATGCTGAGCAGGGGCAGGCCGTTCTCGGCGGCGATCTTGTGCAGCAGCGCGAAATGCGGCGCCGGCGCTTCGGCAGCCGGCGGAATGCACATCAGGCCCTCGAGCGGCAGTCCCAGCTTGCGCGCCAGCGCTATCAGCCCATCGGCCTCGCGCGGCGGCACGCCGGCCTTTTGCGGCTCCTCGCCGGTGTTGACCTGGATGAAGAGGAACGGCGCCCGTGCGCTGCGGTCGAGCTCGCTGCGCAGCACCTCGACCAGTCGGGGCCGGTCGAGCGTGTGGATCGCATCGAACAGCGCCACCGCCTCGCGCGCCTTGTTGCTTTGCAAGGGACCGATCAGGTGCAGCTCGATATCGCCATAGGCCTCGCGCAGCGCCGGCCATTTGCCTTGCGCTTCCTGCACGCGGTTCTCGCCGAACACGCGCTGGCCCGCGACCAGTGCCGGCGCGATGTCCTCCGGCCCATGCGTCTTGCTCACCGCGATCAGGGTGGTGGACGGCGCGGGCCGGATCGCCGCCTTTCGCGCCGCGTCGATGCGCGCGACAATGGCCGACAGGTTCTCGTTGATTTGCTCGGGGGTCATGTGGCCGACACTCTCACGCGACGCATGCTGGCAAGGCAAGCGGCCCGGCTCAATGTCGCGTGCGGCATGGCGGGCCTGCTGCCGCCGCTCGCGCTGCTGACGGATGACGAGCGCCTGCCCGATCCTCTGGCCGCCGCCCGCGCGCTGCCGAAGGGCTCCCTCATTGTCGTCCGCGCCCGCGATCCCGCCCGCCGCGCCGCGTTGCTCGACGCGATGCCGCGCGATCTCGTCCGCCTCGTCGCGGACGATCCGCGCCTGGCGGCGCAGGCCGATGGCCTGCATCTGCCGCAGGCTCGTGCCGGCGAGGCTGGCCATTGGCGCGCCCGCCATCCGCGCTGGCTGATCACCGCCGCGGCGCATGGCACGGTCGCGCATGATCCATATCTCGACGCGGTCTTCCTCTCACCGGTCTTTCCGACGCGCTCGCATCCCGGCCGCGCCGCCCTCGGCGCCGTCCGCGCCAACGCGATGGCGCGCGCCTGCGGCCTGCCGGTCTATGCGCTTGGCGGCATCGAGGCGCAGAATGCGCAGCGGCTGCACGGCTTTGCCGGCATCGCGGCGATCGGCGCGCTGGCGTTTTCCTCCCCCGTGGTTACGGGGGAGGGGGACCATCGCGCAGCGATGATGGAGGGGGGAGCCATCGGGTCCGCCTCCTCCGTCTCGCCGCTACGCGGCGAGCCACCTCCCCCGTAACAACGGGGGAGGAAAAGATCGTTCAGATATTCACCACCGCGTGCAGGAACACCGCGTCCATCTCCACCCGCGGCGCGCCGTTGTAGAACGTACCGATGTCGCGCGTGTAGTGCAGCTTCTGCCAGCCGCCGCTGAGCTGCAGATTGGCGTTCACCGCATAGGCCGCATCGATCTCATAGGCATGCACGCCCAGATCGGCGAGGCCGAGCGCGCCGTCGGCATTGCCGGTGCCGAACTCGCCGCCCAGCGACCAGGCGCCGCGCGACAGCACCGTGCTCAGATGCAGGCTCCGCGTCGCGCCGGACGCCAGCGCGTTGTTGATGTCGAAGGCATAGGTGTTGGCCTGGCGGAAGGCGCCGCCGACCGCGAGCTTGGTGTCGTCGTCGATGTCCCAGTCGGCTTCGCCGCCCGCGCCCCAGTCGGTCAGCCCGGCATGGCCCACCGTCTTGCGATCGCCATGCCCGACCGTGATGCCCGCATAGGCCTGCAGGGTGATCGGCCCGAAGGAATCCGAATAGTTCAGCGCCCCTTCCCACAGGCTCTTCTGCCGGTTCGGCCCCGCCGGCCCATTGTTGAGGAACGGCAGGACGTCCTTGCCCTCCGACGGCGTAAAGGACGCCGCCAGCTGCACCCCGAACAGGCGCGGCGTATAATAGGAGACCTTGGCGTAGTTGAGCGACGACTCGACCGCGCTGTTGAGCGCGAACACGTTGATGAAGGCCGCACCGGTCGACGGATCGCGGAAGAAGGTCGCGTTCGGATTGTCGATCGTGACCTCGCCGTTCACGACGGGGCCGGTGACCGCGAGCGCGTAAGCCGCGCCGTCCGTCATGCCGACATCGATCCGCCCCAGCCCGGTCTGCGCCGTGCCGTAGAGCTTGGCGAGCAGGTCGCCGCCGTAATTGTCGCTCGAGAGATCGTCGTGATAGAGCTCGAACGTCCCTTTGACCGCGAGCGACAGGCCGCTGTCATAGTCGCGCTGCAGGCTGGCCTTCAGCGCGGCAGCGCCGGTGGCGCTGACCTTGCCGAACGGCCCTGACGGCTGGTCGGCGTCGAACGCGCTGCCATAGGCCTGCCCGCCGACCGAATAGGCCAGGTCGCCGGCAAAACCGGTCAGCGGCGCCACGCTCCAATCGTCCCAGGCGGCGGCGGCCGGGCTGCACAGCACGGCGCCCAGCGCGGTCCCAAGGGCCAGCCTGCGGCCCAGCGAATTCCTCATGCGCAAACGATCCCTCACCGGCCGCGGCCTTTTGCCTGTCATAGCACAGCATCCCGGATTTCGGGTTAAGCGCCTGTCAGGACGTTAATAATCGCCGCGTAAGCCCGGTTGCGCCCCCGGTAAGACCCTTTTATAAGCGCTGCCTTGTGGGGGGCGTAAAAGAGGGGCTCCCCAAGGACGCGCGAACGCGCTGTCTTTGGCAGCACCAACAACGAAAGCGGTCCCATGCGAGTTCTTTCCGTCCTGGCCTTGGCCGTCATCCTGGCCGGTTGCAGCTCGGACAACACGATGCCCGACAACAGCAGCGGCGCGACCGCGATCTCCGCGAACTCCGGCGCGCGCACCCTGGGCGTGAATTCCTATCTGTGGCATGCGACGCTGGACACGCTGTCCTTCGTGCCGCTGGCCTCGGCCGATCCGTTCGGCGGCGTGGTGATCACCGAGTGGTATTCGCCGCCCCAGACCCCGACCGAGCGCATGAAGGTCACGGTCTACATCCTGGACCGCAACCTGCGCGCCGATGGCCTCAAGGTCGCGGTGTTCCGCCAGACCAAGGCGGCGGACGGCTGGGCCGACGCCACGGTGTCGAACGACACCGCCGTGAAGCTGGAGGACGCGATCCTGACCCGTGCCCGCGAGCTTCGACTTGCGAGCGAAGGCAATTAATCTCGAGCAAATCGCTGTAGCCTGATCCCACGCCGGAGGCCTCAGCGGCCTCATCGTAAAGCGGCGGCAGAGGAAGAGCGAAGCGATGGCGCGGTACAACGCCAAGGAATCGGAACCGAAATGGCAGGCGGCGTGGAACGCGCGCCAGTCCTTCCTCACCTCGACCGACCATTCCCGGCCCAAATGCTATGTGCTCGAGATGTTCCCCTATCCGTCGGGGCGCGTGCACATGGGCCATGTGCGCAACTACACGATGGGCGACGTCATCGCGCGCTTCCGCCGGGCGCAAGGGTTCAACGTCCTGCACCCGATGGGCTGGGACGCCTTCGGCCTGCCGGCGGAGAACGCGGCGCGCGACGGCGGCATCAATCCGCGCGAATGGACCTATGCGAATATCGACGCGATGCGCGCCGAGCTGAAATCGCTGGGCCTGGCGATCGACTGGAGCCGCGAATTCGCGACCTGCGACCCGGACTACTACAAGCACCAGCAGAAGCTGTTCCTGGATTTCTACGCCGGCGACCTCGTCTACCGCCACGAGGCGGACGTCAACTGGGATCCGGTCGACATGACCGTGCTCGCCAATGAGCAGGTGATCGACGGCAAGGGCTGGCGCTCCGGCGCGGCCGTGGAGCGGCGCAAGCTGAGCCAGTGGTTCTTCCGCATCACCCGCTATTCCGAGGAATTGCTGCGCGCCCTGGACCAGCTGGAGAAGTGGCCCGAGAAGGTCCGGCTGATGCAGAAGAACTGGATCGGCCGCTCCGAGGGCTTGCGCTTCGCCTTCGACCTGTCGAACCTGACCGCGCTCGACGTCTTCACGACGCGGCCCGACACGCTGTTCGGCGCCAGCTTCGTCGCGCTCTCGCCCGATCATCCGCTGACGGAGGAATTGGCGAAGACAGATCCGAAATTGCGCGACTTCATCGCCGAGTGCCGCCGCACGGGCACGGCGGAGGCCGAGATCGAGACGGCGGAGAAGCTGGGCTACGACACCGGCCTGACCGCGTCGCATCCCTTCGATCCCGACTGGAAGCTGCCGGTGATGGTCGCCAATTTCGTGCTGATGGGATACGGCACCGGCGCGATCTTCGGCTGTCCGGCGCATGACCAGCGCGACTGGGATTTCGCGACCAAGTACCGCCTGCCGATCCTGCCGGTCGTGGCGCCCGAAGGCGCGGCGGATGTGGACGTGAGCACCGAGGCCTATGTCGGCCCCGGCCGGCTGGTGCATTCGCGCTTCCTGGACGGCATGGATGTCGAGACCGCGAAGCGCGAAGTCGCCGCCCGCCTGGAAGCGGCGGGCAAGGGCCGGCGCACGGTGAATTACCGCCTGCGCGACTGGCTCGCCTCGCGCCAGCGCGCCTGGGGCTGCCCGATCCCGATGATCCATTGCGCCGCCTGCGGCGTGGTGCCGGCGCCCGAAAGCGACCTGCCGATCAAGCTGCCCGACGACCTGGACTTCTCGGTCAAGGGCAATCCGCTGGACGCGCATCCCACCTTCAAGCACACGACGTGCCCGTCTTGCGGCGGCGAAGCGCGGCGCGACACCGACACGCTCGACACCTTCGTGGATTCGTCCTGGTATTTCGCGCGCTTCGCCGATCCCTTCGCGGCCGATCCGGTGAACCGCGACGCGGTGAACTACTGGCTGCCCGTGGACCAGTATATCGGCGGGATCGAGCATGCGATCCTGCATCTGCTCTATGCCCGCTTCTTCACCCGCGCCATGCACGCCACGGGCTGGGCGAAGATCGACGAGCCCTTCGCCAGCCTGTTCACCCAGGGCATGGTCTGCCACGAGACCTATAAGGGCCATAATGGCGGCTGGATCGAGCCGGCCGAGGTCGAGAAGCGCGGCGACCGGGCGTTCCTGAAAGGCACCGATACCGAAGTGACGGTCGGTCCTTCGGAGAAGATGTCGAAGTCCAAGAAGAACGTCGTCGCGCCCATGGGCATGATCGACGCTTACGGCGCCGACGCGATCCGCTGGTTCATGCTCTCGGATTCGCCGCCGGAGCGCGACGTCGACTGGTCGGAATCGGGGGCCGAGGGCTGCTGGCGGTTCGTTCAGCGCATCTGGCGCCTGGTGAGCGAAGCCGAAGGCCTGCCTGCGCCGGGCACCAAGGTCGGTGCGGCATCCGGCGACGCGCTGGCGCTGCGCCAGGCGACGCATCGCGCCATCGCGGCGGTGACCGACGACCTGGCGAATCTGCGCTTCAACCGCGCCGTGGCGCAGATCTACACCCTGGCCAATGCGATCCAGGATGCGCCGAAGGCCGACGCCGCGGTGCGCCGCGAGGCGCTCGAGACCATCGTGCTGCTGGTCGGCCCGATGATGCCGCATCTGGCGGAAAGCTGCTGGGAGGCCCTGGGCCATGCCACGCTGCTGGTCGATACGAAATGGCCGGATTTCATCGCGGCGCTGACGCAGTCCCAGACCGTCACGATCGCGGTCCAGATCAACGGCAAGCGCCGGAGCGAGATCACGATCGGGATCAATGCCGACGAGGCCGCGGTCCGCAGCGCCGCGCTGGCGGAAGAGGGCATCGTCCGCGCCCTGGACGGCAAGACGCCGAAGAAAGTCATTGTCGTCCCCGGCCGGATCGTGAACATCGTCGCATGAGACCGCGCGCTTTGCATGTCGCATTTCGGTTTACCTCCCCCAACGGGGGAGGTCGGAAAATCGCGGAGCGATTTTTCGGGTGGAGGCGCCCGGCCTCGAAAAGCCCCACCCGAAAAACATCTGCGATGTTTTTCGACCTCCCCGTTCCGGGGAGGTGGATCGCCATCATGCTCTCGACGTTCCTCCTCGCCGGCTGCGGTTTCCATCCGCTCTACGGCGGGATGAACGGCCGCATGCAGGCGACGCTGTCGCAGATCTATGTCGAGCCGGTGTCCGACAAGATCGGCTATGAGCTGCGCAACCGCATGATCGACCTGCTCGACGGCCAGGGCAGCGCCCAGGGCGCCGCCTATCGCCTCAAGCTCTCCCTGACCCAGACCAGCCAGGGCATCGCGCTGCAGAGCGGCGGCAACACGTCGTCGATCACGCGCTACAACGACACGCTGAAAGTCACCTATACGCTGACCGACATGAGCGGGAAGCTCATCACCTCCGGCATCGAGACGGGCCTCTCCGCCTACAACGTGCTGCCCTCGGGCCCCGGCCTCTATCCGAACGCCAATTACGGCACGCTTGCCGCGCAGCAGGATGCCGACCAGCGGGCCGCGGAAGACATCGCCGAACGCATCCGGCTCGATCTCAACGTCTATTTCGTCAGGCGATGACCGAGATCAAAGGCGCCAGCATCGATCGCGCGCTCTCCCATTTCCCCAAGGAGATGGTGGCGGCGCTGATCTTCGGCCCCGACCAGGGCCTAGTGCGCGAGCGGGCCGAGAAACTGATCCGCAGCGTCGTACCCGACCTCAAGGATCCTTTCCTCATCGCCGATCTCGACGACGGTGTGCTGGCCTCCGATCCGGCGCGGCTGGCCGACGAGGCGGCGGCGATCGCCATGCTGGGCGGCCGTCGCGTGGTGCGGGTGCGCGGCGCGGGCAACGGGCTCGCCAAGCTGTTCGAGCGCTTCCTCGACGACCCGGCCGGCGATGCGCTGATCGTGGTCGAGGGCGGCGACCTCGCGCGGGGTACCGGCCTGCGCAAAGTGTTCGAGGGCGCCGACAACGCGGCCGCCATCGCCTGTTATGGCGACACGGCGCGCGACCTGCCCGATGTGATCCAGAGCGCGCTGAAGGCCGAGGGCTTCAGTATCGCGCCCGATGCCCTGGCCGACGCCGCGTCGCGGCTGGGCTCGGACCGCGGCGTGACGCGGCGCGAGCTCGAAAAGCTCGCGCTCTACGCGCAGGGGCAGAAGCAGATCACGCTGGAAGACGTCCGCGCCACGCTGGGCGACGAGGCCGAGGTGCGCGCCGAGGAGGCGCTCGACGCCGCGGGGCAGGGCGATCTGCGCAAGCTGGACCTCGCGATGGAGCGCTTGTGGGTCTCGGGTACCTCGCCGGTCGCGATCGTCCGCATGGCGCTCGGTCATTTCCAGCGCCTCGCACTGGTCAAGTCGGAGATGGAGAAGGGCGAGCCGCTCGATGGCGCGCTGCGCCGCCTGCGCCCGCCGCTGCATTTCATGCGCCAGGCCTCGTTCAAGGCCCAGCTCGCCCTGTGGGAGGCCGCCCGCCTGCTCGATGCCTGCGACCTTCTGCTGGAGACCGAGGCGCTGACCAAGACCACGGCGGTCCCGGCCGAGACGGTGACGGCGCGGGCGTTGTTCAACATTGCGGCCATGGCGCGGAGCAGGAAGCGTGAATAGCGAGTAGCGAGTAGCGAATAGGGCTGAATGTGGCTACCCTACTCGCTACTCGCTACTCGCTACTCGCTACTGGCCAATGCTCAAAATCCGCATCATCCCCTGCCTCGATGTGAAGGACGGCCGCGTCGTCAAGGGGATCAACTTCGAATCCCTGCGCGACGCGGGCGACCCGGTGGAGCAGGCGGTGATCTACGACGCCGCAGGCGCCGACGAGCTCTGCTTCCTCGACATCACCGCCTCCCACGAGAACCGCGGCACCATCCTCGACGTGGTGCGCCGCACGGCGGATGTCTGCTTCATGCCGCTCACCGTCGGCGGTGGGGTGCGGACGCTCGACGACATCCGCGCCCTGCTGCTGGCCGGCGCCGACAAGGTCTCGATCAACACCGAAGCGGTGCGCCGTCCTGAATTCGTCCGCGAGGCGGCGGAGAAATTCGGCAGCCAGTGCATCGTCGCGGCGATCGACGCGAAACAGGGCAGCCACGCGCACAATCATCCGCCCTTCGAGGTCTTCACCCATGGCGGGCGCAACGCCACCGGCATCGACGCGGTCGCCCATGCGGTGAAGCTCGTCGAATACGGTGCGGGCGAGATCCTGCTCACCTCGATGGACCGCGACGGAACCAAGGCCGGCTACGACATCCCGCTGACCCGCGCCATCGCCGATGCGGTTCCGGTTCCCGTCATCGCCTCGGGCGGCGTCGGCAAGCTGGAGGATCTCGTCGCCGGGGTGCGCGACGGCCACGCCTCGGCCGTGCTCGCCGCTTCGATCTTCCATTTCGGCGAGGCGACGATTGCGCAGGCCAAGGCGGCGCTCGCAAAAGCCGGATTGCCGGTGCGCCCCGCTTAGGCAAAGATGCGCGCATGGAAGAGCCGCCGCGCGTCGCCATCGTCCGCTCCTATCGCTCGCATCCCGGTCCGGTGCACGCCCGGGCCGTGAACGCGCGCCGCGTGCCGTTGGCGCGAGGCATGCCGGTGGAGCAGGCGTTCCGTGCCACCATGCTCGAATGCCTCGCCCAGGTCGCCGGCAACGCGCCGGCGATCCGCTCGCGCGATCCGCGCGGCGTGCACCAGATCCGCGTCGGCCTGCGCCGCCTGCAGATGGCGCTGGGCTCGTTCGGCGCCGAAACGCCGGAGCTGAAGGTGCTGGGCAAGCGCGGCCGCGCCATCGCCGAGGCCTTTGGTCCGGCGCGCGAGCTCGACGTCTTCACCGACGAGCTGCTCAAGCCGGTGATGCACAAATATGCCGGCGACGAATCCTTCATCGCCTTCGCGCTGGCGTTGCGCCATGCCCGCGGCGAGGCCTGGGACGATGCGCAGGCCGAGGTGCAGAATCCCGATTTCGCCGAATTCCTCAACGACGTCGCCGCGGCGGCCGAGTCGGCGCCCTCGGGGCCGAAGACGATCGGCAAGGTGGGGCGCCGTGCGCTGGACGCGCATTGGGCGCGGGCCAGGAAGCGCGGCAAGCGCGTGCGCAAGACCTACGACCAGCGCACCCACAAGCTGCGCATCGCGCTCAAGAAGCTGCGCTATGCGGCGGAGTTCTTCGCCCCGCTCTATCCGCCGAAGAAGACGGCGCGCTACATCAAGGCGCTCAAGGTGCTGCTCGACCGGATGGGCGCGGCGAACGACGTGCACGGCATCGCCGACACGCTGGCACGCATCGGCTCGGGCCCCGACCTGCGCTTCGCCGCCGGCGCCGTCGCCGGCTGGCACGCAGGCCGCGAGAAGCGCCTGACGAAGAAGGCGATGCAAGGCTGGAAGGATTTCCGCAAGCGCAAGCCGTTCTGGGATTGAAGCTGTCACGCCGCCCTCGCGGGCATAACAGTGGACCGGCTTCATCTCCCTCTCGCCCGCAGCGGCGCGTTCAGTATCGCGATTTGCGGCGTGCCGCCGGCATCCAGCTCCAGCACCAGGGCCGCCGACAGGTCCAGCGTCGCCGGCATCGGCGTCAGCATGTCCCAGCCGGTCGCCAGCGTGTAGGCGCTGCGCAGCACGCCGCGATGCGCCACCGCCAGCGCATCGCCCGGCGTCCGCGCCACCTCGCGCAGGAAATCCGCCACCCGCGCCAGCAGGTCGGCGGTGCGCTCGCCGTCCTTCGGCGTGAAGTCCGCGCCCAGGCCCGCGCGCGTGAAGGCGTCGGCACCGTCGCGCGCCAGGATCTCCTCGCGCGTCATCCCTTCCCAGGCGCCCCAATGATGCTCGGCCAGCCGCGGATCGGCGACCGCCTGCGCAAAGCCCAGCAGCGCCGCCGTCTCGCGCGCCCGAAGCTGCGGACTCGTATAGGCGCGCGCGGCCTCGAAACCTTCGGGCGGCAGGAGCCGCGCCATCTTCGCGCGTCCCGCCGTGCTGAGCGGTATGTCGATGCGGCCCTGGATGCGGCCTTCCGCGTTCCAGTCGGTCGGTCCATGACGCAGGAAAGCGATGCGCAATTTGCAGTCTCCAAGGCCTCGTGCAGGATGACGACACGGATATCAGAAAACGGACCGCCATGCGCCGCGCCATCGACACGAGCAAGCCGCAGGATTTCCCGCCCAACGTCCAGGCGATCTTCAAGCGCGCCGCACCCTGCTCGGCCTGGCTCAATCAGGAGCTGCTGGAGATCGACGTCGAGGACGGCTGGGTGAAGATCGCCTATGGCCTGGGCGAACCGCATTTCAACCGCTTCGGCGCGCTGCATGGCGGCGCGATCGCCTGCGTGATGGACGACGTGCTGGCGGTCGCCGCGGGCTTCATCGCGCAGTGGGGCGAGATCGCGCCGACGCTGGAGATGAAGGTGAGCTATCTCAACCAGGGCGGCGCCGGCCGCCACATTGCCGAAGCCAAGGTCATCAAGCGCGGCCGCAGCATCAACTTCCTCGAAGCGACGCTGGCGCGCGAAGACGGGAAAGTCATCGCCACCGCAACCGCCACGATCATGATCGCGCCGCTCAAGCGGCCGCAAGCCCCGAAGACGGATTGAGCGCGCATTTTCCGCGCGAGATTTTGCGTTCGCCGCACCCGATCTTCTAACGTGATGCGCACAGGCCGATTCGCGCGTTCGGGCTATCAGGAGTTCATCATGGCGGCGCAGCCCGTCTCGGTCACCATCGCCGAAAATCCGGCGGCGACCGACAATCCGATCCTCGATTTCTTCCTGACCTATTGGGCCGCCAAGCGCGGCACGCGCGCCATGCCGTCGCGCGCCGACATCGCGCCGGCCGATCTCAAGGAGCATCTCGGCTGGCTCTGCTTCCTCGACGTACTGCCGGAGCGCGAGGACTTCCGCTTCCGCCTCATCGGCAGCCGGGTCGCCGATTATTTCCTCGCCGACGCCACCGGGCATACGGTGCGCGAAGCCTATGGCGCGGCCAAGGCCGGCAGCATCGCGACCGACTCCGTGTTGTGGATCCTGCGCAAGACCTGCGCCTCGCGCACGCCGCTGCGCGTGACCGGCGGCGGCGGCGAGTGGCGCGGGCACTATTTCCCGGACTACGACGCGCTCTACCTGCCGCTCTCCGAAAACGGCGCGACCGCGAACATGGTGATGTGCATCTTCACGTTCCACTACCAGGCCTATCTCAAGACGCGCTCGCTGAGCGCGATGACGAAGCGGGGATAGTGCGTGCTTCGAGGGCCGCTGCGCGGCCACCTCGGCATGACGACAGGGGATGGATCAAGCGATAGCGTCATCCTGAGGTGCCGCGCGAAGCGCGGCCTCGAAGGATGACCGGCACGGCTAGATATCAATCTCCGCCACCACCGGCACGTGATCCGATGCCTTCTGCCAGCCGCGCATCTTGGTCACGATGGTCTGGCTCTTCAGCCCGCCCTTCAGCGCCGGGCTGAGCCAGATGTGATCCAGCCGCCGGCCGCGGTTGCTCGCCTCCCAGTCCTGGGCGCGATAGCTCCACCACGAATAGCTCTTCTGATCGTGCGGCACGAATTCGCGCGTCACGTCGGTCCATTCGAACGCCGCCTTGGCCTCGCCCAGGAGGTTCGTCTCCACCGGCGTGTGGCTCACCACGTCGAGCAATTGCTTGTGGCTCCACACGTCATGCTCCAGCGGCGCGACGTTCAGGTCGCCGACCAGGATCGCCGCGGCGCGGCTGCGGTCCTTGCGCCTGCCGAAGATGCTTTCCATCCGCCGCAGGAAGTCGAGCTTGTGGGCGAATTTCGGGTTGACCTCGGGATCGGGCACGTCGGCGCCGGCCGGGACATAGAAGTCGTGCAGCTCCACCCCGTTCTCGAAGGTCACGCCGATATGGCGGCAATGGCCCTCGCGGCAATAATCGTCGACCGCGGTGTTCCGGAACGGCAGCTTCGAGAGCACCGCGACCCCGTGATAGCCCTTCTGGCCATGGATCGCCTGGTGGACATAGCCGAGCTTGGCGAAGGCCTCGCGCGGGAACAGCCCGTTCTCCACCTTGGTCTCCTGCAGCGCGACGGCGTCGGGCTGGTGCTCCTTGAGGAAGCGCTGCAGCAGCGGCGCCCGCAGCCGGACCGAGTTGATGTTCCATGTTGCGATCTTCACGGCAGACGAATTCCTTCCATGCTCCCAGCGCATAGCTTTACGCTGCAATGCACAAATAGTGATTTATAACAACTAGTTATACATCGTAAACGGATTATTGAACACTGAATATTTCCGAATCCATTCATTGAAACCTTCCGGACCCCCTCCTATATGCACCCTGTCGGCAGGTCGCCGGCAACGAAATTCGCAGCGGCGCTGATCGGTCAACCCGGCGGCGTCCATACAAGGAGAGGCCGTCATGACCAACATCAATTCCCAGATCCCCGCCCAGCACTCCGCCTTCGCCGGCGCCGTTTCGAGCCTGTTCTCGCTCGCGGTCCTGGTCCTGGCCGGTGTCCTGACCTTCGGCGTGTTCGCGAACGTCTAACGCCCGGCCGACAGCTTCGCCGGCGCGCCATCACTCCCCCCGAGCGGCGTTCCGGCAAGGGGCCGACAGCGGACCTCCGGCGATCCCCCCAATACCGCCGTAGTCTCCGTATCGGCCACAATCCGCCCCCGTCCAGGCACCCCCTGGGCGGGGGTATTTTTATTCGCCGGCGGCCGCCTGTCCGGCGCGGCCTATCCAGGACCCGCCGCGCGCGCAATGCGTTTGCGTCTTTGCTAAGCTCCGCCGTCGTCCCCGGTCCCGTCCCAGATCATGCCGCAACACACGCCTCTGCGCCTCGGCACCCGCGGCTCCAAACTTGCCCTGGTGCAGGCCAATCTGGTCAAGGACCTGCTCGCGGCCAGGGGCGCGCCTTGCGAGATCGTGATCCTCAAGACCTCGGGCGACCGCATCCAGGACCGCAGCCTGGCCGATGCCGGCGGCAAAGGCCTGTTCGTCAAGGAGCTCGAAGAGGCGCTCCTGAAGGAAGAGATCGACCTCGCGGTGCATTCGATGAAGGACGTGCCGACCGCCCTGCCGCCGGGCCTGTCGCTGAGCGCCTTCCTCGAACGCGAGGATCCGAGCGAAGCCTTCCTCTCCCGCAAGGCCGGCACGCTGGCCGATCTGCCCGGGGGCGCGCGGGTCGGCACCAGCTCCGTGCGCCGCCACGCCCAGGTCGCGCGCCGCCGGCCGGATCTCGACATCGTCCTGCTGCGCGGCAATGTCGACACGCGGCTGGGCAAGCTCGACGCGGGCGAGATGGATGCGATCTTCCTCGCCTTGGCGGGCCTCAAGCGTCTCGGCCTGCAGGATCGCGCGACGGAGGTGCTCGATCCCGCGCAATGGCTGCCCTCGCTCGCCCAAGGGGTGATCGGCATCGAGATCCGGGAGACCGATACGCAGGCGCGCGAGCTCACCGGCCAGCTCAACCATACGCCGACCGAACTCGCGCTGACCTGCGAGCGCGCCTTCCAGGCCGCGCTCGACGGTTCGTGCCGCACGCCGATCGCCGGCCTCGCGACGGTGGAGCGCGACGTGCTGTCCTTCCGCGGCGAAGTGCTGGCACCCGACGGACGCGACGCCAAGACGACCTCTTTCGACCTCGTCTTCGGCCCCAATCCGCGCGCCGAAGCGGAGGACGCGGGCCGCCAGGCCGGCGAAGCGCTCAAGCCGAGCGTCCAGCATTGGCTCGCGCTGTAAGGCCCTGAATGCGCGTGCTGGTCACCCGCCCGGCCGACGACGCACGGGAAACGGCGGCCCTGCTGCGCGCCCGCGGCCACACGCCGGTGATCGCGCCGCTGCTCGGCGTCCGCTATCACGACGGCCATCCGCTGCATCTCGAGGGTGTCCAGGCGCTGCTCTTCACCAGCGTCAATGGCGCGCGTGCCTTTGCGCGGCGCAGTTCGCGGCGCGACTTTCCCGTCTTCACCGTCGGCACGCAGACCGCCCAGGCGGCGCGCGATGCCGGCTTCGGCGACGTACACAACGCCGACGGCAATTCCGACGATCTCGCTACCGCCGTGCAGGGCTGGGCCAAGCCGCAGGAGGGCGCACTGCTGCACGCCGCCGGGGCGGAGGCCGAAGGCCGTCTCGCCGCGTCCCTCGCCGCTGCCGGCTATAGCGTGCGCACCGAGGTGCTCTATGATGTGTCGGCGGTCGGCGAACTGCCGCCAGCCGCGCGCGCTGCGCTGCGCAGCGGAACGCTCGACGCCATCCTTCTGCTCTCCGCCCGCAGCGCCCAGGTGTTCGCCGCCTGCGTGGTAGAGGCCGGCCTCGGCGCCGCCTGCACTCGCGTGATCGCATGCTGCATCAGCGAAGCCGCCGCGAAGCCGCTTGCCGCGTTGGCCTTCGCGGAGATCCGCATCGCCGCCCGCCCCAATCAACCTTCTCTGCTGGATTGCCTTGGTTAGCGCCGATCGCCGCGCCATAATCGCCGCCTCAAGGAGACACCCATGCGCCGGTTGCTGATCGCCCTGCTTATCATCGTCGTGCTGCTCGGCGCCGGCTTCTACTATTTGAGCGCGCCGGACATTCCGCGCGCCACGCTGGAAGCCAAATACGCCACCGCGCCGTCGCAATTCATTGCTGTCGAATATGCTTCGACCCTCGCCGGTGGTGCGGCATCCAGCGCGCCCGCGCATGTCCATTACCGCGATCGTGGCCCAAAGGATGCGCCGGTGCTGCTCCTGCTGCACGGCTCCAACGCCACGCTCTTCACCTGGGAGCCCTGGGCCAAGGACCTCTCCGACACCTATCGCGTCGTATCGGTCGACCTGCCGGCGCACGGCCTGACCGGCGCGACGCCGAACCATGACTACAGCCAGGCGGGCATGGCGAATTTCGTCGGCGCCTTCGCCGACAAGCTCGGCCTGAAGAGCTTCGCGCTCGCCGGCAATTCGATGGGCGGCGGCGTCGCGGCGCGCTTCGCCGAAGAGCATCCCGAGCGCGTCAGCGCCCTGATCCTCGTCGATGCCGCCGGCATGCCGTCGAAGGCCGGCGATCACACGCCGGTCGCCTTCCGGCTGCTGCGCCAGTCCTGGCTCCAGCCCGTGCTGCGGCATCTCGATCCCAAGCCGCTGGTGCGTGAAGGCCTCGACGACGCCATCGTCCGCAAGGCCGTGCTGACCGAGCCGATGATCGATCTGTATTCCGACATGGCGCGGATGGACGGCAGCCGCGAAGCGACGGCGGAGCGCTTCGGCGAGTTCGATCCGGCGGACGCGCATTATGTGAAGGACCATGTCGGCGCGCTCAAGATGCCGGTCCTCATCCTGTGGGGCGAGCAGGACCACCTGATCCCGGTCGCCGCTGCCGCGACCTGGCACGATTCCATTCCGGGTTCCAAGGTGATCGTCTATGCCGAGACCGGCCACATCCCGATGGAGGAGCTGGCCGACCAGACCGCCAAGGACGTGCGCAAATTCCTCGAAGGGACGCGCCCCTAGCGGCGTCGCGCGCACTTTACGCGGGCGCTGCCGGTTGCAAGACTGGCGGCGGCACACAGGAACGGCACATGGACAATCCGAACGGTGATCTGGGCTTCTGGCGCGACGGCGCGGCCGAGCTGATGCCGAAGGTCGTGGCGCTGCGCCGCGAGCTGCACAAATTCCCCGAGCTCGGCCTGCACCTGCCCGAAACCACGCGCCGCACCCGCGAGGCGCTGGCCGGCCTCGATGTGGAGATCGCCGAGGGCACCTCGACCTCCAGCCTCGTGGTGACATTGAAGGGCGCCAGCCAGGGCCCGACCATCCTGCTGCGCGGCGACATGGATGCGCTGCCCATGCCGGAAGACACCGATGTCGACTTCAAGTCGCAGAACGAAGGCCGCATGCATGCCTGCGGGCACGACTCCCACACCGCGATGCTGGTGGGCGCGGTGCATCTGCTGCACCGTCATCGCGAGCGGCTGAACGGCAATGTGAAATTCTTCTTCCAGACCGGCGAGGAAGGCTATGCCGGCGCCCGCCATGCCATCGAAGAGGGCATGCTCGACGCGGCGCCGGCGCCCAATGCCGCCTTCGCCATCCACATCTCGCCCAACATCCCGACCGGGGTGATCGCGAGCCGTTCCGGCCCGCTGATGGCGGCGACCGACACGATCCACATCGAGATCAAGGGCAAGGGCGGCCATGCCTCGATGCCGCACTTCACGCGCGATCCCATCCCGGCGGCCTGCGAGATCGTCACCGCGCTGCAAAGCCTGGTCACCCGCCGGATCGAGGCGTTCGATCCCGTCGTGCTCTCGATCACCAAGATCGAGGCCGGCACCACCAGCAATGTCGTGCCGGAAAGTGCCAGGCTGCTCGGTACGCTGCGGAGCTTCTCGGAGACCAGCCGCACCGCCGCCCGCGAGGGGATCGCGCGCATCGCCCACGGCATCGCGAGCGCGCACGGCATCGAAGCGATCGTCGACCTCGTATCCGGCTATCCCGTCACGATCAATGATGGAAAATTCGTCGATTTCGCGGAAGCCGTCGCCACCGACCTGTTCGGCGAAAAGGGCTTCCTGCGGATGCCCGCGCCGATCATGGGGGCGGAGGATTTCTCCTATGTGCTGCAGAAGATGCCGGGCGCCATGGTGTTCCTCGGCGTCGCGCCGGAGGGCGTCCCGCACCATCACGCCCATGCCTGCCATTCCAACCGCATGATGATGGACGAGGCCGCGATGGCCAACGGCATCGCGCTGCACGCGGCCATCGCCGACCGCTATCTTGCCGGCGTATGAGGAGATCGGGCTTGAGCCACGACACCCCTTTGGAAGCGCATGAGCACACCGAGCATGCGGAGCATGCCGCGCATGCCGCCGATCCGTTCGTCAGCCGCGTCGCGATCTCGGTCGCGGTGCTGGCGGTGCTCGCGGCGGTCGCGGGCAGCCTCGAGACGGTCGAGGGCGGCCGGGCGCTGAACGCCACCAGCGAGGCGGTGCTGATGCAGGACCGCGCCACCGACACATGGGACGAATTCCAGGCCGACAGCATCAAGAAGCACATTTACGGCATCGCCGCCGACGCCGGCGGCGTCAATGCCGAGCGCTATCGCAAGAGTTCCAAGGAATATGGCGACACCCAGTCCAAGCTGCGCGGCGACGCCAAGGACAATGAGAAAGACCGCGACCGGCTGCTGGCCGAGAGCGCCACGCATGAAGGCCGCCATCATTGGCTGACCGGCGCGGCGACGCTGTTCGAGATCGGCATCGCGCTGTCGACCATGGCGATCATCACCCATCGCAACTGGCTGTGGTACACCGCGCTCGGCTTCGGCGCCGTCGGCCTGGGGCTGCTCGGCGTGGCCTATCTCTAGGCGCATTACGCCGAGTTAAGGCGGCGGGGCCGTGCCGCGCGTTGCACGATGCGGGCGCCGCGCGATGGTCGCGCCCGGATTTGAGGGGAAGATCGCCATGGTATCGACGTCGCTCGCCAAGCTGATGGAAATCCGCCGCCTGCATCCGCTGCGCAACACCTATGCCGAGCTCAGGGCGGAGATGGGCAAGCTCGAAAAGGTCGCGATCTGGATCACCGACCATGTCGGCACCATGACCTTCTTCCTGCTCATCCTGATCTGGACGGTTTTCTGGCTCGGCTGGAACCTGCTGGCGCCGCCGGCGCTGCAATTCGATCCGCCGATGGGCTTCGTGTTCTGGCTGTTCATCTCGAACCTGATCCAGATCATGCTGATGCCGCTGCTGATGATCGGCCAGAACATCCAGGGCCGCGCCTCCGAGGCGCGCGCCGAGCACGACCTCGAGGTCAACATCAAGGCGGAGGCGGAGATCGAGGTGATCCTGCGCCATCTCGAGCGGCAGAACGAGATGCTGCTCGCCATGCTGCAGAGCCAGGGCGTGAAGATCGACGAGATCGTGGCGGCCAGCCAGGGCTAGGCCCTAATCCGCGGCGTGCAGCCGGGCGCGTCTTGCCTGCATCGCGATTCCGAGCGGGATCGCGGTGAGATAGATCACCATCCCGATCGTCATGGTCAGCCAGGGCCAGGTCAGCATGAAGCCGGCCAGCAGGCCGACGAAGCCCCATACCAGAAGGCGGTGCTGCCGCGCGGGACGCATATATTTGATCGAGGGCGTCGGCAGCCGGCTGACCATCAGGCTGGCCGCGATCATGATCGTCGCGCCGCTGACCAGCGGGTCGCGCAGCCATGCATGCCCGATCTGGAAGCTCACCAGCATCGGCAGCATGAGCAGGCCCGCGGCGGCCGGCGTGGGCAGGCCGGTGAAATAGGGGTTGTGCTCCGACGAGCCTTCGTCGCGCACGCTCTGCACATTGAAGCGCGCCAGGCGGATCGCCGAGCAGGCGCAGAAGATCAGTGCCGCGATCCAGCCCGCATCGCCCATCCGCGCCAGGCTCCACATATAGACGAGCACGCCGGGCGCGACGCCGAAGCTCACGAGGTCGGCAAGGGAGTCGAGCTGCGCCCCGAACCGCGTGTCGGCGCCCAGGAAGCGGGCGGCGCGGCCGTCCAGCATGTCGAACACCATGGCGCAGAGGATCGCCGCGACCGAGGCGCTCCATTCCGACTCGATGGCGAATTTGATCGCGGTGATGCCGCTGCACAGGCCCAGCAGCGTGAGGATGCTGGGCACGATCCGTCCGACGGAAAGCTCTTCCAGCCGCTCCGCCATGCGGCGCGGATCCATTCTACGATATGCCAAGGATGCGTACCCGAACTTAGAGTTCCGCCAGGACCGTCTCGCCGGCCACCGTCACGGAATTGTCTTGTACCACGATCTTGGCCGCGGGGGGCAAATATACGTCCAGGCGGCTGCCGAAGCGGATGATGCCGTAACGGGCCCCGCGGGCGATTTTCTCGCCCTCCCGCAGGTCGCAGACAATTCGCCGCGCCACCAGCCCGGCGATCTGCACCACGGCGAGGTCGGCTTCGGGATCGCGGCCGCCTTCGGGCCGCACCCGCATCGACATCCGCTCATTGTGGACGCTGGCCTTGTCGAACGAGGCATTGAAGAACTTGCCGGGCCGATAGCCCAGCGCGATCACCGTGCCGCGCACCGGCATGCGGTTCACATGGACGTTGAACACATTCATGAAGATGGAGAGGCGCCGCCGCGGCGCCGGTCCCAGGCCCAGCTCCTCCGGCGGCACCGCCTCGACGATCGGCAGCAGCACGCCGTCGGCGGGACTGACGATACGGTTCTCGCCCGGCGGCGGCGTCCGCTCGGGGTCGCGGAAGAAGGCGATGCACCACAGCGTCAGCGGCGCAAAGCCCAGCGCCGCCCACGGCCAGACCCAGAGAAGCAGGGCATTGAAGAGCGCGAAAATCGCGATGAACCGCCAGCCTTCGCGATGGATGGGAATTCTCAAAACGGTCTGTCCTGCGATCCTGCGAACTCACCCTCCGACAAGCTCGGGCGAGGGCCTCAGCCGGGAGCGGGCGCCACTCTATCCTTCATCCCGAGCTTGTCGAAGGGTTCGCGTCTCGAACAGCACCGCCCCAAAGAAAAAAGGGCGGCGCGACCTGCACCGCCCCTTCCAAGCCATTCGCGCAAACTTAACCGCGCTCGCCCGAGAACGGGAAGGAGCCGAACGCGCCAGCCTTCACATTGCCCGAGATCTTGTCGCCGTCCACCGCGCCGGAGAATTCCAGCGTCATCGGCATCGGCGAGGTGATCGAGACGGACCAGGAGACGTTGTTGCCGTCCGCCTTGCCGTTCGCGATCGCCATCGAACCCTGCTGCGCCGCCTGCGTGCCGGTCAGCGTGCCGCCCTCGGCCTTAAGGTCGAGCGTCGCCTTCTGTGCGCCCATGGGCGAATTGATCGTGATGTTCCACTTGCCGTCGACGGACATGCCTGTCCTCCCTTGAATGTGCCGCGCATCTAAGAGAGGGGCGCGGCGTTAGGCAAGCTTTTGGTGACGATAACGTCACGTAAAGCGACGGTACCGGGAAAATCCCGTTTGGGATCAATTCCATAGCGCCGGCTACACCCGGTGCGTGCCCAGCTGCCAGGTGTCGAAAGCGCCGAACAGCGCGGTGATCGCCTGCCCGTCATCGCTGAGCGGCATGGCGAGCACTTCGATCTCGAGGAATTCCTTGCCCGGATAGGTCACCGGCATCGGGCCGGCCAGGATCGGCTCACGCGCCGCGACGCAATGCGTGTACATGCCGTGCATGCCGTCGAAGAACGGCGTCCCGCGCTGCTCCGACAGCAGCTTGCCGGCCAGGCGCCGTCCCATGAACTGGATGATGCGGTCGCCGGCGAAGCGGAAGCGGAAATCCTTGCCGCCATCGAGCACGTCGACCACGAAGGTCGCAGCGATCGCGCTGCGCAGGCGCGCCGGCGTGATCTCCTCGCGCCTGGGTCCGACGCGTCCCGCGGCCAGATCGCACCACACGCCATAGGCGGCGGCGAGCCGCTCGCTGGCGGGCTTCAAGGCGCAGACGTTACCGGTCTCATTCATCGGCCTTCACGGGCGCGCGCGAAAGCGCGCAGTGTCCTTTCGAGCTATGCGGAAAAGGGCGACTCCCTGCCAAGAGGCAAATCGCGGTGGCGCTTGTAACAGTTCGTCGACTCGGCGCGCTGCGACTGAACGCCCCGCTATGACGGGCCGATATAATTGTTGGACAAATTGTGCCCGGGCTCGGTCGCCAATTTCCGGACGCGTCGCGGCCCGCAACAGCGGGCAGCTTAGTTCTCCAGCATCACCTTGCATTGATGCGAAGGCTTGCGCAGCGCCTCGAAGGCGGCCGGGAGTCCGTCGAGGTCGACGATGTCCGTCACCATGTGCCCGACATCGATCCGGTCCGAAGCGATCATCGCGATGACATAATCGAAATCGGCGGGGCGGTAGCCGAGCACGAATTGAATCTCCAGCTCCTTCATGATGCCCATCAGCGGCATGATCGTATCGGGCTGCTGGCAGACGCCGGCGACCACGATGCGGCCGCCGCGCGGCGCCTCCGCCATGGTCTGCATCAGGAGGCCGGGGACGCCGACGCATTCGAAGATGATGTCGGGCGCCTTGCCCGCGATCTTCTCGACCTGGCCGGCGAGGGGCTGGCCCGGATCGATCGCGTCGGTCGCGCCGAAGCGCGCCGCCATGGCTTTGCGGTTCTCCGCCTTCTCGCTCACGATCACGTGACGGGCGCCGAGGAATCTGGCCCAGAGCATCACGCTGAGCCCGACCGGCCCCGCCCCGATCACCAGCACGGTGGCGCCGCGCGCCATCTTCGCCATGTCGACCGCATGCAGGCCGACCGCGAGCGGCTCGACCATCGCGCCTTCGCGGAACGAGACGCTGTCGGGCAGGCGGTAGCCGCTGCCCGAACCGATGCGGACATATTCGGCATAGGCGCCGTGGCTTTGCCCCAGCCCGACCGGCAACATCTTGGCGCAGGTCCCGCGGCCGGAGAAATTCAGGCACGGCGTGGCGTCGCCGCAGCAGATCACAGGAAAGCCCGCGACCCGGTCGCCCGCCTTCCACAGATGGGTGACGGCCTTGCCGACCTCCATCACCTCGCCGGCGAATTCATGACCCATCACAGAGCCGCCGGGCAGCGGCATGATCGTGCCCGCTTCGGTCATGTGCAGGTCGGAGCCGCAGATGCCGCAATTGCGCACCCGCAGGATGATGTCCTGCGCGCCGGGCACCGGATCGGCGAGCACTTCGATCGCCAGCGGCTTCGACAATTCCTTGAACACGGCGGCACGCATGGCTCTTCCCCGTTTCGACCCGGCGGGACGTTATGCCATCCTCGGCCCAAGGCAAACGGGAGAGCGGCATGACCGGCACTTACGCTACGGCACGGACGATGCTCGCCGATCTGACGGCGAAGAAAGTCTCGGCGCGCGAATTGCTCGCCGCGCATCTGGCGCGCAACGCGCAGGTCGCGGCGACGATCAACGCGGTCGTCGAGACCGACATCGCGCGCGCGCAAAACGACGCCGCCGCGATCGACGACGCCCGTGCCAGGGGCGCGGCCCTCGGCCGACTCGCCGGCCTGCCGATGACGATCAAGGACGGCTTCGACGTCGAGCACATGCCCGCGACCGCCGGCAACCCGGCCTACAAGGACCGCGCCAAGGATTGCGCCGACGCGGCGATGGTCGCGCGCGTGCGCGGCGAGGGCGCGGTGATCTGGGGCAAGACCAACGTGCCCTTCATGCTCGGCGACCTGCAGACCTTCAATGCGATGCACGGCACCACGAACAATCCCTACGACCCGACGAAAGTGCCCGGCGGCTCGTCGGGCGGCGCCGCCGCGGCGCTGGCGAGCGGCGTGACGCCGCTCGAGATCGGCTCCGACATCGGCGGCTCGCTGCGCCATCCGGCCAATTTCTGCGGCGTGACCGCGCTCAAGCCAACGCTGCATGTGCTGTCGCAGCGCGGCCATGTTCCGCCCGGCCCCGATCACTATCACGAGGGCGATCTCGGCGTGGTCGGACCGATGGCGCGCAATGTCGACGATCTGAAGCTCCTCTGGAGCATCCTGCGCGGCATGCCGGAACAGGCGCGGCAGGGCGTGAAGGGCACCCGTGTCGCGCTGTGGGACGAGGAGGCCGCCTGGCCGCTGGCGCGTGAGGTGCGCGACGGCGTGGAGCGCGCGGGCGAGGCGCTCGCCGCTGCCGGCGCGCATGTCGAGCACGCCAAGCCCGGCATCGACGGCGCAGCGCTGATGGATTTCTACCTCACCATCCTCACCGCCATCGTCGCGACCGGCCTGCCGCCCACGCTGCTCGAAAGCTGGGAGGCGATGCGCCCGGACGACAAGCTGCTCGCCAAGAACGGCGACCGGGCCGCCGATTACCGCCTGCGCGCCACCGCCACCTTCCGCGACGTGCACGCCGCCAATGTCCGGCAGCAGCAACACAAGGACAAGCTGGCCGCGTTCTTCGCGCGCTACGACGTGATCGTGATGCCGATCTCGATGGTGCCGCCCTTCCCGCACCAGCAGACGCCGGCGTTCAACGATCGCATCCTCGACGTCGACGGCGTGCCCGTACCGTATCCCAGCATCCTCAACTGGATCTCGCCCGCCACCGCGCTGCACGCGCCCGCGCTGGCGGTGCAGGCGGGCCGGAACGCCGCCGGCCTCCCCATCGGCGTACAGATCGTCGGCCCCTGGAACGGCGAAGACCGCCTGTTCGATTTCGCCGCGGCGGTGGAGGACAAGTTCGGCTTCAGGCCGCCGGCGCTCTAGTTGAAATCTCACTGTCATCCCCGGCCGAGCGCGAGCGAAGCGAGTGCGAGGGGAAGGGGACCCAGGCGCCAGCCACCGTGATGGTGTCTCCGACCTGGGTCCTTTCCCCTCACGCCGCTCCGCCGGGGATGACAGTCTTGGCTCGAACCAACGCGACCGGAGGTCGGCTTCCGCGTGAGCCCGCTGCCGCAACGGTAACGACGAGCTTTGACGCCGCGTAACCGAGGACTCTTCTTCCCGCCTGTGGCATACATCGCCTCAGAACATCCGAAGGGAAACGCACATGACGATCAAGCTCAAGAACGGCATCTTCCTCGCACCATTCCACCCCGTCGACGAAGATCCCACGCTGTGCATCCAGCGCGATCTCGAACTGATCGAGCATCTCGACAAGCTCGGCTATGACGAGGCCTGGATCGGCGAGCATCACTCCGCCGGCTACGAGATCATCTCCAGCCCGGAAGTGTTCATCGCCGCCGCGGCCGAGCGCACCAAGCGCATCATGCTCGGCTCGGGCGTGATCTCGCTGCCCTATCACAACCCCTTGATGGCGGCGAACCGCGTGATCCAGCTCGATCACCAGACGCGCGGCCGCTTCATGTTCGGCGTCGGGCCGGGCCTTCTGCCCTCCGACGCGTTCGCGATGGGCATCGAGCCGTCGACCCAGCGCGACCGCATGGTCGAGGCGATCGAGGTGATCCTGCGCCTCTTCAAGGGCGAGCGCGTGACGCACAAATCCGACTGGTTCACCCTCGTCGACGCGACGCTGCAGCTGAAGCCCTACACCTGGCCGCATCCCGAGATCGCGGTCGCCTCGTCCGTCACGCCCTCGGGCGGCAAGCTCGCGGGCAAGCACGGCTTCGGCATGCTCTGCGTCGCCGCCACCCAGGCCGGCGGCTATGACGCGCTCTCCATCAACTGGAAGGTCGCCAACGACGTCGCCGCCGAGAACGGCACGAAGATGAATCCGGAGAAGCTTCGCCTCGTCGGCCCCGTCCACATCGCCGAGACCCGCGAGCAGGCATTCGAGAACGTGAAGTTCGGCCTCGCCAAATGGCAGAGCTATTTCGGCGGCATCAGCGCCGTCGCCGGCCGCGAGGCGACCGAGGCGCGCTCGGTGGAAGACCTGGTCAAGGACGGCCAGCTCGTCATCGGCACGCCGGACGACGCCATCGCCCAGATCCGCCGGCTCCAGGCCAAGCAGGGCGAGTTCGGCGTGTTCCTCCAGCTCGCGCACAATTGGGCGAATTTCGACGCGACCAAGACGTCCTATGAGCTGTGGCAGCGCCATGTGACGCCGGTGATCAACGGCGCCAACGCCAAGCGCGAGGAAGCCTTCAACTGGGCGCGCGACAACAAGGAAAAGTTCATCGGCGCGGCGATGACCGCGGCGATGCAGACCATCCAGAAGCACCACGAGGCGGAAGCCAAGAAGAACACCAAGGCGGCCGAGTAAGGTTTCACGCGCCGCCGCGGAGGTTCTTCCCCAAACGTTCAAACCGTCATCCCCGGGCTTGTCCCGGGGACCCATGAACACCCGTGTCGCATGGGTGTTCATGGGTGGCCGGCACAAGGCGGCCATGACGATCGGCAGAGGTACGCCCTTCCGCGGCTCCGCGTGCAAATCCCGAAGGCCGGTCATGCGCGCCGGCACGAATTTGCGCTATCTTCCCACCCTTGATCCATCGCGGCTACGGAGTCCGTCATGCGCAAAGCCCTCGTCGTCATCGACGTGCAGAAGATCATGTTCTCGGTCCCCGCCTGGGCGCCCTATGACGGCGACGCCGTGGTCGACCGCATCGCCGGCCTGGTCGCCCAGGCCCGTGCCGCCGGCACGCCGGTGTTCTTCGTCCAGCATCACGCGCTGGGCGAGACGGCGATGCAGCCCGGCGCGCCCGGCTTTCCCTTCGTCGACAAGCTGACGCCGCAGCCCGGCGACGACATCACGGTCAAGCACAAATCCAGCGCCTTCCACGGCACCGATTTCGACGCGAAGCTGAAGGCGGCCGGCGTCGATCATCTGGTGATCACCGGGATGCAGTCGGAGTTCTGCGTCGGCTCCGCGGTGCGCGGCGCCTATGAGCGCGGCTACCAGGTCACGCTGGTCTCCGATGCGCATTCGACCGGCGACACCAGGGTGGCGAAGGCGAAGGATATCATCGCGATCCAGAACGACACGCTGGGCCGCATCTTCGCGGAGGTGATCCCGGCGGCGGGCGTCGTATTTTAGCTCCGCTGTCATCCCCGGCGAGTGCGAGCGAAGCGAGCGCGAGGGAAGGGGACCCAGGTGGTTCTACATCACCGGTGCATGTCGTTGACGCCTGGGTCCCCTTCCCTTCGCGATGCTGACGCATCGCTCAGCCGGGGATGACAGTCACAACTTGACCGCACCGCCTGCGATCGCCGCATACACCTCCGGCGTCAGCCGCTCATACGCGCCGCTCGCATGGTTCAGCCAGTAGAGCGGGTCGCGGATCGTGCCGGGATCGAAGCCGTCCTGCACCAGCTCGACCTTGCGCTGCTTGAACGTGCCGGTGATCTCGAGCTCCGGCAGCAGGCGCAGGAAGATCGGCCGCGCGTAGCTCGGCAGGTTGTCCGCCAGCGCGCCCGCGAGCTTGGCAAGATCGAAGGCCGGCCCGATCACCAGCGCCGCCATGCCGGCCCGCCCGTCCATCCCCGGGACCGCGACGCCGTAGACATTGGCTTCCCGGATCCCGGGCACGACGCCCAGCGCCTCGGCGACTTCGCTGGTCGCGACGTTCTCGCCCTTCCAGCGGAAGGTGTCGCCGATCCGGTCGACGAAATAGAAGTAGCCCAGCCGGTCGCGCCGCATCAGGTCGCCGGTGCGGAACCAGGCATCGCCCGTCGCGAAGACGTCGTGCAGCACCTTCTTCTGCGTGTCGGCCGCCTTGGTATAGCCGTCGAAGGTCTTGCCCGGCTCGCCGCCGATCTGGCCGATCGTCTCGCCCACCTCGTTGTCGGCGCATTCGATGCAGAAACCGTCCGGGCCGCGCACCGGCAGCTCGCGCTCGACGTCGAACTTCACGATCCGCGTGGTCACGATCCGCCGCATATAGGACGGCACCCGCCCGACCGCGCCGACCGTGCCGTCATAGTTGAGCATCGAGACATTGCCCTCGGTGGCGCCGTAGAACTCGATGATCCTCGGAATCGCGAAGCGCGTCTGGAAGCTCTTCCAGATCTCCGGCCGCAGCCCGTTGCCGGTGATGGCGCGGATCTTGTGGTCGCGTTCGTGCGGCGCCGGCGGCGCGTTCAGCAGGTAGCGGCAGAGCTCGCCGATATACTGGAACAGCGTCGCGTCATGGCGGTGCACGTCGTCCCAGAACTCGCTGACCGACAGCTTGCGCTTGAGGATCACCGATCCGCCGGTGAGCAACGCCGGCCCGATGGCGCACACCCCGCCCGCCGAATGATAGAGCGGCAGCACGTTGTACATCCGGTCCTCGGCCCGCGCGTTCAGCCCGCTGGCGAAGCCGTGCATCATGAACAGCATGCGCAGATGCGTGAAGTTCGACGCCTTGGGCAAACCGGTCGTGCCTGAGGTGTAGATGTAGAAGGCCTTGTCCTTGACCGTCACGCCGGCGCGCCAGGCGGGATCGGCCTTCGCGGCCGGCTGGCGGGCGAGCGCGGCATCGAAATCCTCGAGCCCGGGCATCGTGCCGCCGGCGCTCCAGCCGACCGGCCGCGGCACGATCTGCGGCGCCGCTTCGGCATAGGTCTCGCAGAGCTCGGCGCCGACGATCGCGTGCCGGGCGCCGGCGATGGCGATGGAGTGGGCCAGGGGGATGCCGCGCAGGTTGCTGTTGATCAGGGCGACGACCGCGCCGACCTTGAGCAGGCCGAGCCAGGTCGCGACATATTCCGGGCGGTTCTCCATCAGCAGCGCGACCGCGTCGCCGCGGCCGATGCCGACCTGCCGGGCCCAATGCGCCACGCGGTCGGCATGCGCATCGAGCGCCGCATAGCTCATCCGGCGTTCGAGGAAATGGAAGGCGGCATTGTCCGGCGTGGCGCGCGCCTGCGCCTCGACGATATCCACAATGGTGTGCGGGCTGTCCGGCGTCACGCCGCGCAGCGAAAACAGGGTGCGGCCGATGGCCGAGATATAGATGGCCTCGCGCGACAGCGCGCTCAACAGTCCCATGCCGCCCGTGACAGCTTTGACCTAAGGTTTCGAATCTAAGGCTTAGCCGGTTACCGATCGCGAGACCATGTCCGAACCGCTCTACCTGCGTGGCCTGAAGTGTCCGCTGCCTGCGCTGCTCGCACGTCGCGCCTTGGCGCGCGCCTTGCCCGGCACGGAGATCGCGGTCGTCGCCGACGATCCGCTGGCCGCGGTCGACATTCCGCATATGTGCCATCGGGAAGGCTATGCCGTCGTGGATGTGACCCGCGACGGCGCCCTTACACGTCTCACGCTTCGCCGTTAAGGCGCTGGCGGCGGCGGTACGGCCGCCGGACCCAGCCGTGCGATCACATCCGACGCCTGCAGGGCATGCGGATCCTGATGCGCCTGTTCGGGCGTCAGCAGCACGATCTCGGCATAGGCTTCATAGCGCGTCGTGGGGAAAGTGGTGTTCTGCCAGAACGGATCCCAGGGATCGTAGCGCCAGCTGTGGCGGTACCAGCCGAAGCCCGGGCCCCATCCCGGACCCCAGCCGGGATAGCCGGCGAAGTCGGTGTGATAGGTGGTCTTGGCCTCGGTATCGCGATTATCGAAGGCGAACCAGCCATAGCCCGCGTCGCGGGTCACCTCGGCCGCCCGCAACAGCAGGTAATTCTCCACCACGTCGCGGCGGGTCTGCGAATTGCCGGTGAAGGTCACGCGATAGCGATTCTCCGCCAGGCGCTGGTCGGAATAGCCGGTGCCGCGGTCGCTCTGCGCGGGATGATAGGTCGACGGGCTGACGCAGCCCGCCAGGACCACGATCGCAGCCGACAAAGCTAGGTGTTTGAAAAGCATGTCGTTTCTCCTGCCTAGCGTTAATAACAACTATATAGCCTGCAAGTTCCGCGGACCGGAGTTGCAAAAGTTTCACTTTATAACTGACCGGTCAGTTACTAATATAAGCGATGGAACCACCCACCTCCAGCCTTGAGAGCGCCACCGATCATCGCTGGACCCGTCGCAAACAGGCCCGTCCGGGCGAGATCCTCGATGCCGCGCTGAAGATCTTCGCCGCCAAGGGCTACGCCGCCGCCCGGATGGAGGACATCGCGCGCGAAGCCGGCGTGACCAAGGGCACGATCTATCTCTACTTCGAGAACAAGGAAGCGGTCTTCAAATCGTTGGTGCGTGAATCCATCGGCACGACCGTGACCGCGGTGACGGAGCATCTGCGCAACTTCAAGGGGCCGGTGCGCGAGCTGATGCGCTTCGCGCTCGGGGCCATGGCGTCGCTGCTGGTGAACAGCGACCGCGTCGTGCTGCCCAAGATCATCATCGCCGAAAGCGGCAATTTTCCCGAGCTCGCCCGCTTCTACCGCTTCGAGATCATCGCACGCGGCCTCGATGCCTTCAGCGCGGTGATCGCCTATGGCATCGAGCAGGGCGAATTCCGCCCGCTGCCGGTCGAGCATGTCGTGCGCCTGTGCATCGCGCCTGTGCTGCTGGGGGCGATCTGGCACGCCACCTTCGCGCAGTTCGACGAGGCGCCCTACGACTATCGCGGCCTGATCGACACCCATCTCGATGTCCTGTTCCGCGGCCTGGCACCCGAAGGCGCCGCGCCATGACGCGCGCCGTGCTGCTGCTGCTGGTCCTTCTGCTTGTCGGCTGCGGCCAGCCCGACGACCAACGCTGGCTGGGCTATGTCGAAGGCGAGAGCGCCTTCATCGCCGCGCCGCAGGCCGGCTGGATGGCGCGGGTCGCGGTCCGGCGCGGCGACGCGGTGAAGACCGGCGACCTGCTCTTCACCCTCGACGACACCAGCCAGGCCGCCGCGCGCGACCAGGCCGATGCCGCGATCGCGCTGGCGCAAAGCCAGCGTGTCGCGGCCGAGGCGACGCGCACGCTGACGCAGAAAGAGCTGACGCGCCAGGCCAATCTCCTCGCCGCGAAGGCCGGTACCAAACAGGCCTACGACGTCGCCAAGGCGAATTACGACTCTGCCGTCGCGCAGGTCGGCCAGATCGATGCGCAGATCGCGCAGGCGCGTGCGTCGCTGTCGGGCGCGGCCTATCAGCTCTCCGAACGCGACGTGGTCTCGCGCACCACCGGGCAGGTGCAGGACGTCTTCTTCCGCACCGGCGAATATGCGCCCGCGATGACGCCGGTGGTCTCCGTCCTGCCGCCGGAGAACATCTATGTCCGCTTCTTCGTGCCGGAGGCGCAGTTCGCGCGCGTCAAGCTCGGCCAACGTGTCGCGATCGGCTGCGACGGCTGCCCGGCGGGCCTCACCGCCACGGTGACCTTCATCGCGAGCCAGGAGGAGTTCACCCCGCCGGTGATCTTCTCCATCGGCAGCCGCGAGAAGCTGGTGTTCAAGATCGAGGCCCGCGCCCCGCACGGCCTCAAGCTCAATCCGGGCCAGCCGGTGGACGTGCGGCCGTTATGACGGCTGAACGCGCCATCGACGTCCATGGCCTGACCAAGCGCTTCGGCAGCAAGGTCGCGGTCAACAAGATCGACATCGCGGTGCCCAGCGGCGAGGTCTGGGGCTTCCTCGGCCCCAATGGCTCGGGCAAGACGACGACCATCCGCATGCTCTGCGGCCTGCTCCACGCCAGCGCAGGCGAGGGCACGGTGCTGGGCTACGATTTCCGCACCCAGTCGGAACAGATCAAGCGCGAGGTCGGCTACATGACCCAGAAGTTCAGCTTCTGGGAGGATCTCTCGATCCGCGAGAATCTGGACTTCGTCGCCCGGGTCTATGGCCTGCCCAACGCGCGCGCCGCGGTAACCCAGGCGCTGGAGCGCCTGGGTCTGATCCAGCGCCAGAACCAGCTGGCCGGGGCGCTGTCGGGCGGCTGGAAGCAGCGCCTCGCGCTCGCCGCCTGCATGCTGCACCGGCCCAAGATGCTGCTGCTCGACGAGCCGACCGCCGGCGTCGACCCCAAGGCGCGGCGCGATTTCTGGGACGAGATCCACCGGCTGAGCGCCGAGGGGCTCACCGTCCTCGTCAGCACGCATTACATGGACGAAGCGGAGCGCTGCGACCGCATCGTCTACATCAATCTCGGGACCATCGTCGCGCGCGGCACGGTGGCGGAGGTGATCGCGAAATCCGCTCTCACCACCTTCATCGTGGAAGGCGAAGGCGCCCGCGCCCTGGCGGGCCGGCTGCACGGCCTGCCGGGCGTCGAATTCGTCGCCTTCTTCGGCGCCGCGCTGCATGTCAGCGGCAAGGACAAGGCGGCGCTCGAGCGCGCGCTGGCGCCGTTCCGCACCGAGCCGGGCCTGGCGATCCACCAGGCGCCGCCCAGCCTGGAAGACGTCTTCATCCAGCTCCAGGGGCAGGGTACGGGGGAATACGCATGACCGCCCGCGGACCGGCGAGGTTCGATTGGCTGGCTGTGCGACTCCGAAAAGGCATCGCGGCAAATCCCTCCGTGTCATCCCCGGCGGACCGCGCACGCGACGCGTGCGCGGTGCGGGAAGGGGGCCCAGGTCTCTCCGCTGCGCAGAAGCGTCTCCGTCTGGGTCCCCTTCCCTCGCTTCGGACGCTGGCGCGCCCGAAGCTCGCCGGGGATGACAACGGAGATGGGATCGCGGCGCCCGCAACGGGCCCCGACAGGTCCGCCGCATGAGTGCTGCGTCGCCCCCAACCAGATCTCACCGCTTCTCCTTCCGCCGCATCCTTGCCGTGCTCGACAAGGAGTTCATCCAGATGCGGCGCGACCGGCTGACCCTCGGGCTCATCCTCGGCGTGCCGCTGATGCAGCTCGTGCTGTTCGGCTTCGCGATCAACAACGATCCCAAGCACCTGCCGACCGCGGTCTCGATCTCCGATCCGGGCACCTTCGCGAACTCCATCGTCGCGGCGCTCAACAATTCCGGCTATTTCGACGTCCTGAAAGCGACCAACGATCCGCGGGAGGCCGACCGCCTCCTGGCGCAGGGCAAGGTCTCGTTCGTCGTGGAGATCCCGACCAATTTCTCGCGCGACCTGGTGCGCGGGGCGCAGCCCGAACTCCTGATCCGGGCCGATGCCACCGATCCCGCCTCGTCCTCCAATGCGGTGAGCGCGCTGGGCGAGCTCGCGACCGACGCCTTGCGCGACGATCTCACAGGCGCACTGGCGATCCGCGCGTCGCCGGCGCCCGCCTTCACCGCGGTGATCCATCGCCTCTACAATCCCGAGATCATCACCCAGTACAACATCGTGCCCGGCCTGCTCGGCATCATCCTCACCATGACCATGGTGCTGATGACCTCCATGGCGCTGACCCGCGAGCGCGAGCGCGGCACCTATGAGAACCTGCTCGCCATGCCCGTCACGCCGGTCGAGATCATGATCGGCAAGATCGCCCCGAACATCGTGGTCGGGCTGGTCCAGGCCGCGCTCGTCCTGCTCGCGGCCTGGCTGGTCTTCGGCGTGCCGATGCTCGGCTCGCTGACCCTGCTGGGCGCCGTGCTGATCGTCTTCATCGCGGCCAATCTCGCCGTCGGCTATACGTTCTCTACCATCGCGCAGAACCAGCTCCAGGCCATGCAGATGATGGTCTTCTTCCTGCTCCCCGCCATCCTGCTGTCCGGTTTTGCCTTTCCGTTCCGCGGCATGCCGGTCTGGGCACAGTGGATCGGCGAGGTCCTGCCCGTGACACATTTCCTCCGGGTGGTCCGCGGCATATTGCTCAAGGGCAACGGACCGGCTGAAATCTGGCCGGATGTCTGGCCGCTTCTCCTCTTTCTGGTTGCGGTGGGAACCATCGCCCTGCTGCGCTTCCGCCGGACCCTCGATTGAGGCTTTGCCCCAAGCTTGCTAAAGCTAACCGGCCGTTACAGATTCCGGCCAAATGACACCCCCCGGTGCAACGGGGCGTTTTCTTCGGAAATTTGAGTGGGGTCCGAACGCTTCGCATGACCGGTCTATCGATCCTCCTGCAATGCATGCTGGCCGGTGTGCTGTGCCTCATTGCGGTGCTGTCGCTCCAGCTCGTCGCGCTGGCCTATTTCCGCCTCTTCAAGCCTGCCCCGCGGGTGCGCATGCCGCTGCTGCCGGACGCGGCGCTGCCGCGCGTCCTGGTGCAGCTTCCGGTCTGCGACGAGGGCCCGCTGGCGGTCCGCGTCGCCGCCGCCGCCGCCAGGCTGGACTGGCCGCGCGACAAGCTCGAGATCCAGGTCCTCGACGACGGCCGCACCGGCAATCCCGAAGAGCTGATCCGCGCGATCATGAGCGTGGTGCCCGAAGGCGTGAACCTGAAGGTGCTGCGCCGCGGCGAGCGCTCGGGCTTCAAGGCCGGCAACCTGGCCTTCGGCCTCACCCATTCGGACGCGCCCTATGTCGCGATCTTCGACGCCGATTTCGTGCCGCCGACCGATTATCTGCGCCGCACCGTGCCGGCATTGGTCGCCGACCAGGGCCTGGCCTATGTCCAGGCGCGCTGGGGCCATGCCAACCGCACCAAGAACTGGCTGACCCGCGCCCAGGGCATGCTTCTGGACGCCCATTTCGCGGTGGAGCAGGAGGGCCGCTTCCGTGCCGGCCTGCCCATGTCGTTCAACGGCACTGCGGGCGTCTGGAGCCGGGCGGCGATCGACAATGGCGGCGGCTGGACCGGCGACACGCTGACCGAAGACCTCGACCTCTCGATGCGCTGCGCGATGAAGGGCTGGCGCACCGCCATGCTCTCCGACATCGAAGTGCCGGGCGAACTGCCGGAGACCGCCGCGGCCTGGCGGGCGCAGCAGGCGCGCTGGACCAAGGGCCACGCCCAGACGGCCGTGAAGCTGATGCCGCTGATCTGGGCCAGCGACATGCCCGTCTGGAAGAAGACCGCGATGTCGCTCCAGATGTGCCAGTTCGCGTTCTACACCCTGGCCTTCTTCAGCGCCGTGATCAGCCTGACGCTGATGTATCTGGGCGTGGTCTATATCGCCTCGGTCTCGACGCTGGGTCTCACGGTCTCCGCCCTCGGCCTCATCGCCTCGACCGGCTATCTCTATCTCGGCCAGCGCATGCTGGGGCGCGAGGGCCTGCCCTGCATCGCCCGCTCCATCGCCCTGGCGGTGATCTTCCCCTCCGGCCTCATCCTCGCCAACACCCGCGCGACCTATGAGGCCTTCTTCAGCTCCCAGATGACCTTCCATCGGACGCTGCGTCCGGGGGAGCGCTATGCCGGCGGCTGGCGCGGCGGACCGGAGCTGGTGATCGGCCTTTTGCTGCCGATTTTCGCTTTCGCCGAGCAGGCCTGGAGCGCGCCGTTCTTCTTCTTCGCGGTCACCGGCCTGGTCTCGATCGGGGCGATGGGGCTGTCCGGATCGGGCGCGGCCATGCCGCAGCGCAAAATCGGCCCGGAGAATAGTTGAAAGGTCAAGCGAATTTTGACCTTTTCAAATGCAGGCCAAGGCTTTAACTGCGATTTGAACCGCTGCTGGTAGCGTGGCCCCTGGGCCGCTGCTTCGGCCCTTGAGGGGAAAATTGCATGACGTCTGTCCCGACTCTTCGTGTCCTTGCGGCTGCGTGCCTTTGCGCTCTCCTGGGCGGCTGCGGCGCGATGGCGGATACGGAATCGTCGGCAGCGGATCTCGGCTATGCCCATGCCGACCGTGGGACCACCCCGGCCGGCCCGCTGGCCGATCCGACCCTCTTCCCCGACGATGACGACGCCAGCACGGCGCCGGGTACGGTCGAAGGCGCCCATCTGCAATGCGTGCCCTATGCCCGCGACCACTCGCAGGTCAACCTGCACGGCAACGCCTATACCTGGTGGGATCAGGCCGCCGGCCAGTATGCAAGAGGCAGCGATCCGGTGCTGGGTTCGATCCTGGTGCTGAACGGCTACGGTAAGCGCCGCGCCCATGTCGCGGTGGTCCGCCGCATCGTCTCGCCGCGCGAGATCCGCATCGACCACGCCAACTGGCTCGACGATGGCGCGATCTACGTCAACGATCCGGTGGTGGATGTCAGCCCGGACAATGACTGGACCCAGGTCAAGGTGTGGAATATCCGGGGCGGTTCCTGGGGCACGCGAACCTACCATGTCCAGGGCTTCATCGGACCCGGCCCCGCCAACGGCAACCCCGTGGTGGCGTCCTACCGGGCGCCGCAAGGCGACGATCCGATCGCCCGCCAGATCGCCGCCTCCGACGCCGCCGACGACGCCCGCTAGCGGAACGCGAAGTCGCCGAAGACCCGTGAAGCGATCAAGCGATTGCGGATCGCACGGCACGGTCGTCCTCGGCGTGTCGTTCTTGGGCACAGCGGGCCAGCCAGTTCATCAGCGAACCCAAAGAGATAGCGGAATTGTGCGCCATTCCGCCTCGCCCCTCTTTGCGTGTTCCCCGCATAGGCCTATTTTCCCCGCCTTCGCGAGCGGCCCGCCGACCGGCCGTATCGAGAGTCCCGCCCGGAAGGGGGCGAGAGCGTCGCAAACCAACAAGGCCAGCTTCGCGTTACCGCCCCGCCGGATGAGCCCCAAAACAAAACCGTGAGCCCTCCAGACAGCCTCGCGTCCCCCGTGGCGCCGAACGACCCGCTTGCCGGCCTAGAGGTGCCCGCGGCGCATCCGCCCGCGGCGGCGGACGGCCCGCGCTCGTGGAAGCGCGACGCGATGTTGACGCTCGGCGCGCTCGGCGTGGTGTTCGGCGATATCGGCACCAGCCCGCTCTATGCGATGCGCGAGACCGTTCTGGCCACCGGCGGCGCCATGCCCAACCAGGCGGCGATCTTCGGCGCCCTGTCGCTGATCCTCTGGGCCCTCGTCATCATCGTGACGCTCAAATACGTCGTCCTCATCATGCGGGCCGACAACAATGGCGAGGGCGGCGTGCTCGCGCTCGCGACGCTGGCGCACCGCTCGGCCCGGCTCGGCCGCCGCGTCAAGATGATGATCGGCTTCGGCGCGATCCTCGGTCTCGCCCTGTTCTACGGCGACGGCATGTTGACGCCCGCGATCTCCGTGCTCTCCGCCGTCGAGGGCCTGACCGTCGGCCGCCATTCGCTCGAGCCGCTGGTGATGCCGCTCTCGCTGATCATCCTGATCGGCCTGTTCCTGATCCAGAGCCGCGGCACGGCGCGCATCGGACGGCTGTTCGGGCCGGTGATGATCGTGTGGTTCATCGTCCTCGCCGTGCTGGGCGTGAGCTGGATCGTCCGCGCGCCGCAGATCCTCGCCGCGCTCAATCCCTATTACGGCGTCGAGCTCTTCTTCCGCGAGCCCTGGACGGCGTTCGTCGCGCTCGGCTCCGTCGTGCTGGCGGTGACGGGCTGCGAGGCGCTCTATGCCGATATGGGCCATTTCGGCCGCCATCCGATCCGCTTCGCCTGGTTCGCCCTCGCGCTGCCCGCGCTGATGCTGAACTATTTCGGCCAGGGCGCCTCGCTGCTGCTCAATCCGCATCACGCCGCCACCGCGTTCTATTCCATGGCGCCGCATTGGGCGCATTTCCCGCTGGTGGCGCTGGCGACGCTGGCGACGATCATCGCCAGCCAGGCGGTGATCTCCGGTGTCTTCTCCATCACCCGCCAGGCGGTGCAGCTGGGCCAGCTGCCGCGCATGGAGATCCGCCACACCTCGATGACCGATTACGGCCAGATCTACGTGCCGCGGATGAATGCCCTGCTGCTGATCGGCGTCGTCCTGATCGTCCTGATCTTCCGCAGCTCCACCAATCTCGCGGCCGCTTACGGCATCGCGGTGACCGGCGTGATGGTGATCGACACCTTCCATGTCAGCCTGGTGGCGGCGCGGCAATGGCATTGGGGCATCAAGCTGGCCTTCGGCGTGTTCGGCCTGCTCGGCCTGATCGACGTGACCATGCTGCTGTCCAACATGTTGAAGATCCCACAGGGCGGCTGGCTGCCGCTCGCCATCGCGGCCGGCGTGTTCGTGGTGATGGAGACCTGGCGCATCGGCCGCCGCGCGCATCAGGACCGCATCCGCAGCGAGTCGATGCCGCTCAGCCTGTTCCTCGCGCGCGCCGACAAGTTCACCACCCGCGTCGCGGGCACCGCGGTGTTCATGAGCGCCCGCAACGACGTGATGCCCGGCGCGCTGCTGCACAACCTCAAGCACAACAAGGTGCTGCATGAGCGCGTGATCCTCTGCAACGTGGTGGTCGAGGACAAGCCGCTGGTCCCGGCCGACAAGCGCCTGGAGGTCGAAAAGCTCGGCAAAGGCTTCTACAGCGTGCGCATCCATCACGGCTTCTTCGAAACGCCCGACGTGCCGCGCGCCCTCAGCGAGGCGCGCCCCTTCGGGATCGTCGTGGATGTCGACACCGCGACCTTCTTCATCGGCCATGAGACGCTGGTGCCGGCCGAGCATCCGGTGCTTGGCCGCTGGCGCACTTGGCTCTATATGCAGCTGGCGTCGAACGCGTTGTCGCCGGCCCGTTTCTATCATTTGCCGCCCAATCGCGTCGTCGAGCTGGGCACACAGGTAACGATCTGACGATGACAGCGAGGGGAGCCGGCGGCTGGCGGCGCGAGGCGGGGCTGACGCTCGGTGCGCTGGGCGTCGTGTTCGGCGACATCGGCACCAGCCCGCTCTATGCGGTGAAGAACTCGGTCGTGGCCGCGGGCGGCGCCTTGCCGGGCCATGCCGCGGTTCTGGGCGCGATCTCGCTGATCTTCTGGGCCCTGCTGATCGTGGTGACGGTCAAATACGTGGTCTTCATCATGCGCGCCGACAACAACGGCGAAGGCGGCGTCATGGCGCTGGCGGCGCTGGCGCACCGTTCGAGCGGTCTGGGCCGCCGGCTCAAGACCGCCATCGCGCTGGTGTCGCTGGCCGGCCTCGCGCTGTTCTACGGCGACGGCATGCTCACGCCGGCGATCTCGGTGCTCTCGGCGGTCGAAGGCCTGGGCGTCGAGAGCGACAGCCTGAAGGCGCTGATCCTGCCGCTCACCCTGGCGATCCTGGTCGGCCTGTTCCTGCTGCAGCGCTACGGCACGGAGCGCATCGGCAAGCTGTTCGGGCCCGTCATGGTGCTCTGGTTCGTCGTCACGGCGGTGCTGGGCGCCGCCGCCATCGCCCGCGATCCCGAAATCCTGTGGGCCGCGCTGCCCAGCTACGGCGTCGCGCTGTTCGTGCACGAGCCCTGGACGGCATTCGTCGCGCTCGGCTCCGTCGTGCTGGCGGTGACCGGGTGCGAGGCGCTCTACGCCGATATGGGCCATTTCGGGCGCGGCCCGATCCGCAACGCCTGGCTGTATTTCGCGCTGCCCGCGCTGCTGCTGAACTATTTCGGCCAGGGCGCCATCGTCCTTGCCGACCCGCGGGCCGCCAGCAACACCTTCTACGCGCTGGCGCCGCACTGGGCGCACTATCCCGTCGTGATCCTCGCCACCTTCGCGACCATCATCGCCAGCCAGGCGGTGATCTCCGGCGTCTTCTCGATCACCCGCCAGGCGATCCAGCTCGGCCAGGTGCCGCGCATGGAGATCCGCCACACCTCGGCGACCGAGGTCGGCCAGATCTACGTGCCGCGCATCAACGCGATGCTCGCGATCGGCGTCGTGCTGATCGTGCTGATCTTCAAGACCTCCGACGCGCTGGCCGCTGCCTATGGCATCGCGGTCACCGGCGTGATGGTGATCAGCACCTTCCTGGTGGCGGTCGTCGCGATCCGCCAGTGGCATTGGCGCCGCCCGGTCGTCTTCGCGGTGTTCGGCCTGCTCGGCCTCGTCGATCTTGCCTTCCTGTCGTCCAACACGCTGAAGGTCATCCAGGGCGGCTGGCTGCCGCTCGCCATGGCGGCGATGGTGTTCGTCCTGATCGACACCTGGCGCGTCGGCCGCCGCGTGCATATGGATCATCTGCGCGACGGCACGCTGCCGCTCGACCTGTTCCTCGCCCGCGCCCCGGCCGAGCGCGTCGCCGGCACCGCGATCTTCCTGGCGGCCCGCACCGATGTGACGCCCGGCCCGATGCTGCACAGCCTGAAGCATTATCACGTGCTGCATGAGCGCGTGGTGCTCACCAGCATCACGGTGGACGACGTGCCCTTCGTCAGCGAAGCGCGGCGCGTCGAGGTGAAGAAGCTCGGCAAGGGCTTCTTCGAGGTCAAGATCCGCTTCGGCTTCTTCGAATTCCCCGACGTGCCCAAGGCGCTGGAGCGCTGCCGGCAATACGGCCTGGCGCTGGACGCCGACACCTCGACCTTCTTCCTCGGCCGCGAGACGCTGGTGGCCGGCGAGCATCCCGACATCAAGAGCTGGCGCATCGCGCTCTACACCTGGCTCGCGACCAACGCGCTGTCGCCCGCGCGCTTCTTCCAGCTCCCGCCCGGCCGGGTGGTGGAATTGGGCACGCAGATCACGATCTGATGACATTTGCGCGCGCGCCTTGCGCGACGGCGTTCTCGCGTCCTAGCGTTCGGCCATGATGCGCGCGCTTCTCCTTGCTGCCATTCTCCTCGCCACACCTGCCGCTGCATCCACCGTCATCATCGGCCAGGGCCCGCTCACCGGCACATCCGCCGATGGCGTCGACTCCTACAAGGCCATTCCCTATGCCGCGCCGCCGGTCGGCGATCTGCGCTGGCGCAGTCCGCAGGCGCCGCCGCATTGGCATGCCGCGCGCGACGCATCCGCATTCGGTCCCGCCTGTCCGCAGAACGTGACCGACGGCCTGATGAAGCGCGCCAACCTGCCGCAAAGCGAAGACTGCCTGACGCTCAATGTCTGGGCGCCGGCGCAGCACGCCGCGAAGCTGCCGGTCATGGTGTGGATCCATGGCGGCGGCTTCACCGCGGGCAGCGCCGCGATCCCGCGCTATGACGGCAGCCGGTTGGCGCATCGCGGCGTCGTGGTCGTCAGCTTCAACTACCGTCTCGGCCGCCTCGGCTTCTTCGCCCATCCCGCGCTGACCGAAGGGCCGGATTTCGGTCTCGAGGATCAGCTCGCGGCGCTGCGCTGGGTCCGCAGGAACATCGCGGCCTTCGGCGGCGATGCCGGCAATGTCACGATCTTCGGCGAAAGCGCCGGCGGCGACAGCGTCGCCTTGCTGATGATCTTGCCGCAGGCGAAGGGCCTGTTCGCCAGGGCGATCAGCGAATCCGCCTCGGTCCTGTTCGGCGCCACCACCCTCGACCACGCCCGCAAGGACGCCGCTGCCGTCGCGGCCAAGCTCGGTGCGACCGACGCCAGATCGCTGCGCGCCGCCGGCGTGGCCGCGCTCCTTGCCGCCGGCGACGACACGTCCGGTCCGATCGTCGACGGCACGTTCTTGAAAGAAGACGCGCCGGACGCCTTCGCGCACGGCCATTTCACGCCGGTGCCGCTGCTGATCGGCGCCAATTCGAACGAAGGCGCCATGCTGGGCGACGCCAACGACGCCGGCTGGCTGACCAAGCCCTTCGGCGATCGCCTGCCGGCCCTGCGCGCGCTCTATCCCGCCACCGATGCCGAATTCCATCGCCAGCTCTTCAGCGACCGCTTCTTCGCGGGCAGCGCGCGCTATATCGCCGGCTACGCCGCGGCCGCCACGCCGACCTATCTCTACAGCTTCGGCTTCGTCGCCGACCTGCTGCGCCGTCGCGGCGAGCAGGGCGTACGCCATGGCGGGGAATTGGCCTTCGTTTTCGGTCTCGGCGATCTCACGGTCTTCGCGCCGCCGCAGGACACGGCGATGGTCGACCTGGTGCAGTCCTACTGGACCAATTTCGCCAGGACCGGCGATCCCAATGCGCCGGGTCTGCCGCTCTGGCCGAAATTCGGCGGCGCGGCGCCCGCGACGCTGGTCTTCGGCGACGAGACCAGGGCGGTCCCGGATTTCCGCAAGGCCCAGTTCGACGCGGTGATGACGGCGTGGCCGGACAAGACGGGCGCGGCATCGCCATAAGCTGACACGGCGAGATCAGTCCAGCGCGTAGACCAGCGCCTTCAGATACGCCGTCTCCGGCAGCATCGGGTGCACCGGATGATCCGGTCCTGCGCCGGACTGGCGGATCAGCGACGCGCGCCGTCCGGTCTTTGCGATGCCGGCCGCGCATTCCGACGCGAAGCGTTCCACTGGAATGTTGTGCGAGCACGATGCGAGCAGCAGGAACCCGCCCGGCGCGGTGACTTCGGCCGCCAGCCGCGCCAGTTTGCGATAGGCCTTGGCGCCGGGCTCGAGATCCTTGCGCGCTCGCACGAAGGGCGGCGGATCGGCGATCACGAGGTCGAAGGTCTCCTTCGCGGCCGCCAGCCGCGCCATCTCCTCGAACACATCGGCCTTCACGGCCTTGATCGCGACGCCGTTCGCCGCCGCCGATTCTTCCGCCAGCGCGAGCGCCGGCGCCGACGAGTCGAGGCACACCGTCTCCGTCGCGCCCGCCTTCGCGGCCACAATGCCGAAGCCGCCGGTATAGGAATAGGCGTCGAGCACGCTCTTGCCCTTCGCCAGGCCCGCCATGAAGGCGCGGTTGTCGCGCTGGTCGTAATACCAGCCGGTCTTCTGCCCGCCGGTGAGATCGGCGAAATAGCGCGCGCCGTTCTCCTCCACCGCGATGCGACCCGCCTCGCCCTTCGCTGCGCGGACCGTTTCGTCCAAGCCTTCGAGGGCGCGTGCCGGCGCGTCGTTGCGCAGGATGACGGTCGTGGGCTCCAGCACCTTGTCGAGCGCCTTGAGCAGCGGCTCGGTCAGCGCCTCCATGCCCGCCGTGGTGATCTGCGCCACCAGCGTGTCGCCGAAACGGTCGAGCGTCAGTCCCGGCAGCCCATCGCCCTCCGCATGCACCAGCCGGTAGAACGGCCGCGCATAGACCGCATCGCGCAGTTTCAAGGCGCGCTCCAGATGCCGCACGAAAAAGCCGGTTCCCAGGACGACGTCCGGCGCCTTGTCGAGCAGGCGCACCGCGATCAGGCTCTTCGGATTGAAATATCCCGTGCCGACCGGCTGGCCGTCGTCGAACGCGACATTCACTGCGCTGCCCGGCGCCAGCGCCTTCGCGGCCCCGTCCATCTGCACTTCGTTGGAGAAGATCCAGGGCGCGCCGGCACGGGCGCGGCGGCCTTCCTTGGGCTTGAGGCGGATGGTTTTTCGGGAAATCATGGCGCGGCGTAGCATGAAGCCTGGGACAAAGCACCAAGAGCAAGGACACAAGGCGAGGCATGGCGTGCGGCGCCAGTGCCGAGGGTACCCCTCGCCGACCAAAGGAATTCCGGGCAATTTCCGGAAGAAGACGTCTCGATGTGGATTCAATAGGAAGCCCATGCCCAGCCCTGCTGATTTCGATCTCGCCGCCGCACACCGATATTTCGCGGCAAACTGCTTCAATCGCGCCTGGGATTTGATCGAGAAGGAAACACGGACCGAGGAAGACGACCGCATGATGGTCGCCTTGAGCTACGCGTCGATCTTTCATTGGGCGAACCGTCCCGATTGCGACAACCAAAAGCTGTCGGTCGGCTATTGGCAGGCCTCGCGGGTCCATGCGCTGATCGGCGATCCTCACACGGCGGTCAGGCTGGGCGGGATTTGCCTGTCCTATAGTAACGGCCTGCCGCCCTTCTTCGTGGCCTACGCGCATGAAGCGCTCGCGCGGGCGCACAAGCTGATGGGCGACCGGGCGGAGACGGAGCGCCATCTGACGGCGGCGCACCGGCTGCTCGTCTTGGTCGAGGACATGCACGATCGAAATCTGCTGGAGGCGGATCTCGAACAGCTTGCGCAGCGATAGAGGGTTCCGGTCGAAAACCCGCCGCGCCATGCGCGCGAAGCGTCAAGGTCCGATGCGGTCGGCCGGCACGGCCTCCCACGCCTTGCGCCGTACTTCGTTGGGCCGCGCCGTCACATGGGGCATGCCGTCGCCGAAGATCGTCGTCGCGCGCCTGGCGGCGTCATAGCGCATCCAGGCGCCCGAGGTGTCGTTCGAGGGATTGCCGTTCTTCGCAAAGGCGATCCAGCTGTCCATCATCTCCGCGGCCAGCGCATCGGCCTTGGGGCCGGCGCCGAAGAAGGGCGCCGCGCCCTTCATCTGATAGGTCCCGAAGGTGAAGCCCAGCTCCAGCGCATGGCAGGCGCCCAGCGCGCCGCCCAGGAACGGCGACGGCCAGTCGAAGCGATAGGCATAGGTCGGCCCGTGCGCGCCCTGCGCATCCAACAGCCGCGTCGCGGGCACGAAGAAGCTGTGATCCGTCATGATGTCGTTCCAGCGGTCGAACGGTGTGCCGCTCTCATAGGCGCCGACCACGTCATCGGCATGCGCCTCGCCGACCAGCCGTGTCGTCAGCTTTCGCAGCCCCGTCTCGTCCAGCGTCTTGAGGTTCTCGGCCGCGATGGTGAACAGCTTCCACTCGTCGCGTGTCGTGCCGGTGAGCAGGGGCACGCCCGCGGCCGAGCCCGCCGCGACGCAGGCGATGGCGCGCTGGGGCAGCACGGTCCCGTCGATCGTCGGCGCGAAGGGCATGCCGACGCCGACCTCGCGCGGCGCCTCCAGCATCGCCTTCTGCACTTCGAGGATCGCTTCCCAGGGAAGCTGTGTCGGATCGTCCGTGCCGAGCCTGTCCAGCACCATCTTCGCGATCTTCGCCGAGGCCTCGCGGCGATAGCCGATGTCGCTTGCCCCCGATTGCGGGATCGCCTTGTGGTAAAGGCCGCGCGCGCCGGGCGCGGCCAGCAGCGCGCCGACGCTCATGCCGCCGGCGCTCTCGCCGAAGATCGTGACGTTGTCCGGATCGCCGCCGAACGCCGCGATGTTGTCCTTCACCCAGCGCAGCGCTGCGATCTGGTCGCCCAGGCCTTCGGCGCCGGTCCCGGGCAGCTTGCCGCCGGTCGCGTCGTGCAGGTTCAGGAAGCCGAACGCGCCGAGCCGGTAGTTGATCGTCACCAGCACGATGTCGCCGCGCGGCACGAGGAACTTGCCGTTATAGGTCCCCACGCTGCCCGCGCCGGTGTTGAAGGCACCGCCATGGATCCACACCATCACCGCACGCTTCGCGTCGTCGCAGCCCGGCGTCTGGATGTTGAGATGGAGGCAGTCCTCCGAGCGCGTCCCCGGCGTGCCGCCCAGCACCGCGCCGGCGGCGGCGCCGACTTGCGGCGCGATCGGGCCGAACAGGGCGGCGTCCCGCACGCCTGCCCAGGGCTCCGGCGCCGCCGCCATCCGCCAGCGCAGCGGCCCGACCGGCGGCTTGGCATAGGGAATCCCATTGAAGCGCAGCACCCCGTCCCGGGCGGTGCCTTTCAGCCTGCCTTGCGCGATCTCGACCTCTGCGGAAACGGCCTGGTCCATCGTCTTGCCCTCGAGCGTTTTCCGCAGCCTTGCGGAGCGGGCGGTTGCGCGCAAGCCCGCCCGGCTTAACCGGATGTTGACCGAAAAATCCGATAGTCCGGCGATGCCCTCCGCCGCTGCCGCGATCGGCGCCTTCAACCAGCGGGCGAAAGTCCGCGGCTGGCCTTTTGTCTGCGCCCCGGCGCAGGATTTCGCGCATCCCGAACTCGATGCCGTATGCCAGCTATGGCGGGACAAGGCGCAGGCCCGCGCCATGCCCTGCCGCGCCGACCTGACCGCCCGTGCGATGAAACCCTGGATGACCCATATGACGTTGCTCGAGCGGGTGACCGAATCGGCCGACCACCGCCGCTATCGCGTGCGCCTGCATGGCACGGCGCTGGCGCGCTACGGCGGCGACAGCTCGGGGAAATTTCTCGACGAACGGGTCCATCCCGATCGCCTGGCCGGCTTCGTCGCGGTTTACGATCTGCTGCTCGCGATCCGCCGGCCATTGCGCGTGGTGACCCACTATCAGGCCCCGGAAATCGCCTATCTGATCGGCGAAAGCTTCCTGGCGCCCTTGGAATTGCCGGGCGCGGCCGAGCCGTTGATCCTGTCCGTCACCTATGCCGAGCCGCGCAGGGAACTCGACGACCGTTAAAGTTCCTTCCAATTCGTTAATGGTTTGGCGAGAGGGGTGGGTACAACCTGGGCCGGCCATGAATGATGTAGCGAAGCGGCTCAACGCGATGTCCGAACGAGAAGGCTGGTCCATGCGAGCGGACATGGACCTCGATTTCCGTCAACCCGAACTCAGTGCACTGCGGACGATCTGGGAAGAGAAGGCGAAGGCGGCGGGCGGGCTTCCAGCCCGCGCGGACTTCGATGCGCGGGCGCTCAAGCCCTTCCTGCGCCATGTCTCGATCGTGGAGCGCGCCACCAACGCCATCGGCCGGCCGAGCTATCGCTTCCGCTTCTACGGCAGCGCGCTGGCCCAGCGCTTCGGCGAGCAGACCGGCCAGTTCCTCGAGATGTCGATCCCACCCGACCGCATGCCGCGCTGGATCGCGGCCTATGACGCGGTGCTCGACGCCGGCGCGCCGATGCGCATGCTGAGCTATTTCACCATTCCCCGGGTCTCCTACCTCAACGGCGAAAGCTTCTCGGCCCCGCTCTCGAATGGCGGGCGCAAGCCGAACACGATCCTCGCCTGCACCTATTTCACGCCCAAGCCGGCGCTCGCCGTGGCACAGAGCGCCTAGTGTCCTGATCGAGAAGTTTCTGAGATCATGTCTGAGTGATTCGGAGGGCATGATGGATGGGCAAGCCTGCACCCGCGATTGAGTTGAGCGCGCCGGAACGGCGAGAGCTTGAGGGATTGGCGCGGCGGCGCAAGACGGGACAGGGACTGGCGCGTCGTGCGCAAATTGTCCTGATGGCGGCGGACGGAGTTGAGAACCAAGTCATCGCGGAGCGGCTTGGGGCGAGCCAGAACACGGTGGGATCGTGGCGTCGGCGCTATGCGGCCAAGCGCCTGGAGGGGCTTTACGACGAGCCGCGTCCGGGCGCACCGCGCCAGATCGGTGACGACGAGATTGCCGAGACGATCCGTCTGACGCTGGAGGCGGCACCGGCGAACGCGACCCATTGGAGCTTGCGCTCGATGGCGCGGGCGGTTGGTCATGCGCCCTCGACGATCCACCGCATCTGGCAGGCCTTCGGTCTTCAGCCGCACCGCAGCGAGACCTTCAAGCTCTCCGGCGACCCGCTGTTTGTGGAGAAGGTTCGCGACATCGTCGGCCTTTATCTCGCTCCGCCGGAGCGGGCGCTGGTTCTGTGCGTCGACGAGAAGAGCCAAATCCAGGCGCTGGATCGCACGCAACCCTTGCTGCCGATGCGGCCCGGACAAGCCGAGCGGCGCAGTCACGACTATACCCGCCACGGAACCTTGTCGCTGTTCGCGGCCCTCGATACGGCAAGCGGAACGGTGATCGGCAAATGCTTCGCGCGCCATCGCGGCAGCGAGTTCTTGAAGTTCCTGCGCGAGATCGAGGCCAATGTCCCGGACGATCTCGACATCCACCTGGTGATGGACAACTACGCCACGCACAAGACGCCGGCGATCCGCCGCTGGCTGGCCAAGCGTGTGCGCTGGCATGTCCACTTCACGCCCACTTCCGCCTCTTGGATCAATCAGGTCGAACGCTTCTTCGCCGATCTGAGCGAACGCAAAATCCGCCGTGGCGCCCACCGCTCGACGCGCCAGCTCGAAGCCGCGATCCGCGACTACATCAAATGCGTCAACGACGACCCAAAGCCCTTCCGGTGGACAAAGACCGCAGACGACATCCTGGCCTCCATCAAGCGCTTCTGTCTCGCAACCCTGAAGATCGCCAACTACCAAGCCAAAAACGCTAGAACTTCTGAATCAGGACACTAGAGTCCGTTGCTTTCAAGTTGATGCAAGCCATGACAAGCTTTTGGTGACTCCATCTGATCACAACAGACTCTAGGCGCTCATCACCACGAAGCCCGCGCGCGGAAAGTGCACCACGACCTCGCCGACGGCCGGGTCGCTGCGCCGGACCGCGATCTCATGCGCATCGGCGAACACCAGCGTGCCGGCGACCGGATCGCGGCCGTAATCGTCCGCCGCCACCGTCACCCTGTCGCCCGGCCTGCGGCCGTTCGGATCGTGCGGATCGGCCGCGTCCTGCGCCGTCGCGGTCGCGGCCTTCGCCACCGCCAGCGCCTCGCCCGGCATCATGGCGCTGGAGGGGCCGTGCCCGATGGCGCGCATGCGTGCGTACCATGCCTGCACCTGCGCGAACTCGGCGACGGTCTCCTGCGCCTTGTGCGGCAGGGCGTTGGCGACGAACCACGGATTCATGAAGGCGTGGATGTCGGCCAGCCCGGCCTGCGCCCCGCCCCAGAACGGCCGCCCGTCGGAGAGCTGGTCTTCGAGGAAGCGCAGATGCGCCCGGTATTGGTCGCGCATGAACGGCACGGCGCGCTTGAGCGCCTCCGACGAGAAGCCGCCGCCGCTCAGCGCGACGCGGTCCTTCTTGAAATCCTCCGGCACCCTGTCGCCGATCTCGCCGAAGATGATCGCGACCGCCGCCTGGAACACCTGCCGGTCGGCCCAGAAGCCGAGCCCGTAAGGCGCGCCCTTGTTCTGCGGCGACAGGCTGGGCGCGGGGAAGCGCCGCTCGAGCTCGCGCAGGATGATCTGGCTGTCGCAGAACACGTCCGCGCCGATCTGCATCACCGGGATCCGGCGATAGCCGCCGGTCAGCGGGATGAGATCGGGCTTGGGCATGATCACCGGCTGGATCACCGAGCGCCAGGACAGCCCCTTGATCCCGAACGCGACGCGCACCTTCTCGGAGAACGGCGAGTTGGGATAGTTGTGCAGGATGATCTCGTCGGTCATTCAATATTCCTTTTCACCGAAACCCGTCACCGCCCGGCTTGTCCGGGCGATCCATTTTCCGCGATCCGAATTGGATCACCGCATGTGCGGGTGATGACGGCTAAGGACTAGGAGAGTTCATTCGAGAACCGGATGTTGTTCTTCTTCATCCCTTCCAGCACCACGTCGATGCCGCCCGAGCGGATCATCCATTCCAGGCGATGGTCGCGATATTCGCGCTTGAACATCCCGCTCTGCACCGCGCCGGCGACCAGCGCCATGTTCGCGATCACCTCCGCCGCCGCCTTGGAGGCTTTCTGCACCGACGGCCGGCCATTGGCGCGCTCCAGCCACTGGCTGAGCGCGGAGCCCTTGTCGGGCGCGAAGCCGCTGCCCAGCGCGCCGTTCAGATAGGGCACGACCGACAGATCGGCCCAGCCGAAGCTCTCGCCGTTGAACCAGGTCTTGCCGTCCAGATGGCGCGACAGCCAGGCATAGATGCCGCGCGCCTGCATCGCGGCCTTGGCCTCGATGGTCCGCGCCCGCTCGCCCTCGGCCCGCTTGAACCAGCGGATCTCGCCCATGCCCCAGTTGATCGGCTCGAAATGCGTGTCCATCACGTCTTCGATGGTGCGCGCGGTGGCGCGCGCCGCCGGCGTCCGGGGCAGCAGCGCGGGCGTCGGCCATTTGTCCTCGATATATTCGAGGATGATGGTGGAATCGAAGATCCGCGTCTCGCCGTCGATCAGCGCCGGCACCTCGCCGCGCGGATTGGCCTTGAGGAATTCGGTGTCAGGCTGGCCGCTGCCGATCGCGCTGGGCATCTTGGCGTCGTAGGGCACGCCCTTCTCGTCGAGCGCGATCTTGACCTTCTGGGCGTAAGGGCTCAGCGGATGCTCGTAGACGATGACGGTCATCTCTTGTCCTTCCACAATTGCGCCATCCAGCCGAACAGCGTGGCGGCGTCGGACGGCACGTCCTTGGCGCCGAATTCGCGATAGAGCGTGGCGGTATTGACCGCGATGCGCTCGGCATCGCCCCAGCCGGCGAAATCGTCGAGCGCGATGGAGCGCGCCGCCTCCAGCGCGCCCAGCCCCGCGTCGTAGCGCGCCCGCGCCGCGTCGCGGACGTGCACGAGATAGTCCTTCACGCGTGCGACGCCGCGCTGGTCGGTCACCGGCCCATGGCCCGGCACGATGGTCTCGACGTCCATCGCCGCGATCGTTTCGCAGGCCGCGATCCAGTTCCCCACCGGCCCGGCCCACAGGATCGGATGGCCGCCGATGAACAGGATGTCGCCGGTGAACAGCGTCCTGTCGTCCGGCACATGGACCAGCGCGTCGCCGCCGGTATGCGCCGGCCCCACCTCGATCAGCTCGACGCGCTTGGCGCCGACCATCCGCGACAGGCGGCCGGTGAAGGTCGTGTCCGGCGCCCGCACCGAACACCGCTCGAAATCGAAATCGCCGAAGCAATGGACGAGATATTCGCCGGTCACGCCCAGCCCCGGCGCCGCCGTCATGAACTGCGCGAGACCCTTGGGCGTCTCGTGCTTCATCGCCTCCGCCGCGCCGACGGTCGCGATGATCTCGCAGTCGCCGACGCAGCCATTGCCGTAGCAGTGATCGCCATTGTGATGTGTGTTGACCAGCGTGCCGATCTTCGCGTCGCTGACGCGCGCGAAGCCGTCCAGCATGGCGCGGGTATGCGCATCGTCGAACATCGTGTCGATCAGCAGCGCCTCGCCGCCATCCGTCACCAGTCCGGCATTGGAGAAGCCCCAGCCGCCGTCCGGCTGCAGGTAAGCGAAACAGCCATTGCCGAAGCCGGCGACGCCGGGCTCGTACGAGGCCTTGCGGAATTGAAGCGCCATCCCTCACCTATTGTCGCGGTCTGCTGCCGGAGCTTGACCGATTAGGGCGCGGCCTGCTTTTTGAAGCAAGCGAATTGAGGACGGACATGATCGAAGCGGTGATCTGGGATTTCGGCGGCGTCTTCACGACCTCGCCCTTCGAGGCCTTCGCACGTTACGAAGCGGAACGCGGCATCCCGGTCGGCACGATCCGCAAGATCAACTCGGCCAACCACGAAACCAATGCCTGGGCCCAGTTCGAGCAGTCCAAGGTCGATATCGACGGCTTCGACAAGCTTTTCGCTGCGGAGGCGGCGGTGCTCGGCCACACCATTCCCGGCCGCGACGTCCTTCCGCTGCTGGCGGGGGACTTTCGGCCGGAGGTGATCGAAGCGTTGCGCCGCGTCCGCGCCGCGGGCCTCAAGACCGGCTGCATCACCAACAACATGCCGCACAACGCGACCGGCGGAACCGCGGCGGGCCGCACCCTCTATGCCCGCGAGATCATGGAGATGTTCGACGTGGTGATCGAAAGCGCCAAGCTCGGCATCCGCAAGCCGAACCCCAGGATCTACGAGCTGATGTGCGAGCAGCTCGGCGTGAAGCCCGCCGCCTGCGTCTTCCTCGACGACCTCGGCGGCAACCTCAAGCCCGCCCGCGCCATGGGCATGACGACGATCAAGGTCGAAAGCGGCGCCCAGGCCATTGCGGAGCTCGAAGCGGCGACGGGGCTGAAACTTTCTTAACTCAAGCACCACTGTCATCCCCGGCTGAGCGATGCGCAGCATCGCGAAGGGACCCCGTAGCGACAGCGTACGGGGACCCAGGCGGGAAGTCCCGTCGCGGCGACCGGCACCTGGGTCCCCTTCCCCTCGCAACGCTATCGCGTTGCTCGGCCGGGGATGACAAGTGGTGCTCACATCCGATGCGCGATGCCGATGTATCGCTTGGCCGGATGCCGGGCGGTCAATTCATGCAAGCGCCCTACCCCAGGCCGCCGGTATCTTCGTCGCGCGCTGGTTGGTCAGCAGCTTCGCCCGGCGCGCCTTTTCCTCATCCGACAGCGTGTTGGGGTCCTCGGCGGCGTCGGGCGGCAACGCGGCTTCCATCGCCGCCTTCACCGCCGGGCGCGCCTCCACGCGCTCCATCCAGCGCTTCACATTGGGGAATTCGTCGAGGTCGATCTTGCGCAGCTTGTAGCCCGACGCCCAGGGATAGCAGATCATGTCGGCGATCGTGTATTCGCCGGCCGCCAGCCACTCCTTGTTGTGCAGCCCCAGATTCATCACGCCGTAGAGCCGATGCACCTCGTCGGAGAACCGCGTGACGGCATAGGTCAGGTCGCCGTTCGCCGCGTTCTGCGAGGCGCGGGCGAAATGCCCCTGCTCGCCGAATTTCGGGCCCTGGTTTCCCATCTGCCACATCACCCATTGGATGACGTCGTATTTCTTCGCCGTGTCCTGCGGGAAGAAGCGGCCTTCGCGCTCGGCGACATACATCATGATCGCGCCCGATTCGAAGATGCGGATCGGCGCGCCGCCGCCCTTCGGCGCGGTATCGACCAGCGCCGGCATGCGGTTGTTCGGCGAGAATTTGAGGAATTCGGAATCGAACTGGTCGCCGCGTCCGATATTGACCGGCTTGATCGTGTGCGCCACGCCGAGCTCTTCGAGCAGGATGGTGACCTTCTTCCCGTTCGGCGTCGGCCAATAATAGAGTTCAAGCATGCTGTCCTCCTGTTGCGATCCGGCGCGAAGCATAGCATGACGCTGCACGCGGCAGCCGCCAATCTCGCGCAACGCTGCCATCGCAAACACGACAGGAAGCGCCAATGACCATTTCGATGTATCGGGTATCGGTCCCGGTCTTTACACGCCATCTCACGGCGCTCGCCGCCGTGCTCGACAAGGCCGCCGCGTTCGCGGAGGCGAAGAAGTTCGACCAGGCCGTGCTGCTCGGCACGCGGCTCTATCCCGACATGTTTCCGCTCGCGGTCCAGGTCGGCCAGGTCTGCGCCCATGCGGCGCGGGGCGTCGCCCAGCTTGCCGGCCTGCCGCAGCCCGAATTCGGCGCGGCCGAGACCACCATCGCCGCGCTGAAGGAGCGGGTGACGAAGACGCTCGATTTCGTGAAGAGCGCGACGCCGGCACAGATCGACGGCACCGACGACAAGGACATCGTGCTCAAATTCGGCAGCCGCGAGATGCCGTTCAAGGGCGAGCAATTCCTGCTCGGCTTCACCCTGCCGAACTTCTTCTTCCACCACACGACGGCCTACGACATCCTGCGCAGCCTCGGCCTGGAGATCGGCAAGCGCGACTTCATGGGCGCGGCATAGCGCTTCCACCTCATCCGCTGCGGGGAAGACGATGACTAAGAAAAATCGTCCGCCAGCGCGTCGCGCACCGCGGCCGGCATCACCGCCATGTGGCCGTAATTGGGATGGCTCATCCCGATCACCACCGGCTCGTGCCCGGCGCGGAACGCGGCGACCTGCGCCGGCGTGAAGACGAAGCGCAGCCAGTGCACCGAGGAGGTCTTGCCGTCCGCCGTGGTGCGGTCTTCATAATCGGTCGGCGTGCCCTTGATCCGTTCCTTGCCGACGTCGAGAAAGACGCTGTCCTCGACATGGCCGAGCTTCTTGAGCTCGCGGTCGCGGCGGTCGGCATCCTCGATCTCGATCATCATGGTCGCGATCAGCTCCGAGCCTTGCGGGATCAGCGGATTATAGGCTTCGAGCTCGCCCGCGATCTGCTCGGCGCCGCCCTTCTCGATGCGCAGCATCTCCTGCACCTGCAGCCACATCGACTGGTAGTTCTCGAAATAGAGCGTCGCATAGGGCCCGACCTCGATGCGCCGGTTCTTCTTCGCCGCGATGGACGCGGCGCGCAGTTCCGTGCGCTGCGCATTGTACTGGGCGTCGGGCAGGATATCGGCGGCGGTGATCTTGCGTTCGGCGAGCGACATCAGGCGGACTCCAATCCATAGGCGCGTGCGAGGATCTGGATCGGATGTTCGGGCTCGCGCACCTTCGCCGGCTTTCCGTCCCGCTCCGCCATTTCGCCCACCTGCTGCACGATATGCTGCGCCGCCAGCGGGCAGTCGCTGACGATATGGCCGCGCCCTTGGCTGCTCGCGGTGCGGAACACCGGCCGGCCCACCTTCACCGCCAGCTCGTGCGTCGGCTTGACCACGCCGAAGGTCCCGCCATGGCCGGAACAGCGCTCGATCACGTCGACCGGCGTGTTGGGGATCAGCCGCAGCATCTCCGCCGCCTTCGGCCCCATGTTCTGCGCCCGCGCATGGCAGGCCAGGTGCACCGTCACGCCTTCGGGCAGGCCGGTCATCCCTTCGGGGAGGCCCTCCTTCTTCGCGATGTCGACGACATATTCGTCGATGTCGAAGGTCGCTTTCGCCACGCGCTGCACATCTTCGTTTTCAGGAACGATCAATGGCCATTCGAATTTCAGCATCAGCCCGCAGGAGGCGGTGAGCGCGACGATGTCGTAGCCCTCGTCGATCAGCTTGACCAATTCCTTGGAGACCTTGGCCGCATTGCTTGCGACGCGCGCCAGCTCGGCCTGCTCCAGGAACGGCATGCCGCAGCAGCCGGGATAGGCCACCCTGGTCTCGACGCCCAGATGGTTGAGCACCGCGCGCGCCGCCAGTCCGGTGGCGGGCTTGTTGTAGTTCACGAAGCAGGTGGCATAGAGCGCCGCCTTGCGTCTGCCATAGGCCGGCGCTGCGCCGTTCGCCTGCACCGGATCGCGGCGATCCGCCGCCACGAAGGTGCGGCTGTGGAATTTTGGCAGTTCCGCGGTGCGGTCGATGCCCGCCACCGCCTCCATCGCCGGCCGCGTCAAGCCATTGCCCTTGGCCGAGGCCCAGTTGACCACCGGCGCGGCGAAGCGCGCCGCGGTGCCGTTGCGGTCCATTTCCGCGAGCTGCTTCTGGGTGAAGCTCGTCTTGCCCTGGCGCTGCTCGACCGCGCGGGCGCGCAGGATCAGGTGCGGGAAATCGAGCTGGAATTCATGCGGCGGCACATAGGGGCACTTCGTCATGAAGCACATGTCGCACAGCGTGCAGGCCTCCACGACGCCCGCGAAGTCCTCCGACGCCACGGCTTCGAGCTCTTCGGTCGGGCTGTTGTCGATCAGGTCGAACAGCCGCGGAAAGGAATCGCACAGGTTGAAGCAGCGCCGGCAGCCGTGACAGATGTCGAAGACGCGGCGCATCTCCTTGTCGAGCGCCTGCGCGTCGTAGAACGCCTCGTCGCGCCAGGCGATGGGATGACGGGTGGGCGCTTCGAGGCTGCCTTCGCGGGACATTACAAACCCTTGTCATCCCCGGCGAGCCGCGCGCAGCGCGGCGAGGGAAGGGGACCCAGGTGGTGAAACAGGCAAGGTATGAAGGGGTTCGCATAAGGGGCGCGAACCTCTCCGCAATCGAATCCGTCATCCCGGCCTGGGTCCCCTTCCCCTCGCGGCGCTGGTGCGCCGCTCGGCCGGGGATGACAGCTTTGCTTACTTCCCCAGCGAGTCGAGCGCCTTCTGGAAGCGGCCCGCATGGCTCTTCTCGGCCTTGGCCAGGGTCTCGAACCAGTCGGCGATCTCGTCGAAGCCTTCGCCGCGCGCGGTCTTGGCCATGCCCGGATACATGTCGGTGTATTCGTGCGTCTCGCCCGCGATCGAGGCCTTGAGGTTCAGGTCGGTGGCGCCGATCGGCTCGCCGGTCGCCGGATCGCCGACGGCTTCGAGATATTCGAGATGGCCGTGCGCGTGGCCGGTCTCGCCTTCCGCGGTCGAGCGGAACACGGCGGAGACGTCGTTGAAGCCTTCGACATCGGCCTTCTGGGCGAAATAGAGGTAGCGGCGGTTGGCCTGGCTTTCGCCGGCGAACGCGTCACGCAGATTCTGGGCAGTCTTGGAGCCTTTGAGGTCGGCCATGCGTCTTCTCCTTGCACTGGAAAAACATCTTTTCCGCGCCGGAGAAGACAGCGTTAAGCGTGGCCTGTCAATAGATTAGAACGGTTCTAAAGAGTTTGAGAGTCGTTCGCAGGAAGCCGTGCTTCAGGCGCGCTTAACGCGCACCACGACATCGATCCGGTCCACCGCCATGCCGGGGGGCGGCTCGGGAACGCCCGCGACCGCGATGTGCTCGCCGGGGATATCGATCAGCGTGCCGTCGTCCTCGACGAAGAAATGCTGGTGATCGCCGGTATTGGTGTCGAAATAGGACCGCGCGGCATCGACCACGACCTCGCGCAGCAGTCCGGCTTCGGTGAATTGATGCAGCGTGTTGTAGACAGTGGCCAGCGAAACCTGGACCCCGGCGGCCGTGGCGTCGCCATGGAGCGATTCGGCGGTCATGTGCCGGTGGCCCTCCGCGAAGAGCAGGCCGACCAGCTCCACCCGCTGCCGCGTCGGGCGCAATCCGGCGGCGCGCAAGCGCTCCACCGCTTCATCTCCCGTTTCGCGAACCTTTTTTCCCATAACGGGTTATCGACTCCAGACCGCTGACACTCGGGCGGCAACTTTGCTATTCTAATTCCGATGGAACATTCGTTAGAACGTTTCTAACATACAAATCGGCCGAAAGCCCCCTCTCTGTCAAGGGCCGGCCCAAAAGGACCAGGACGTGGACAAGCCCAATCCCGCACGCAAATCTTCCTTCGACATGGCCGGCCTCCTGGCCTGCGCCCGTGGCGAATTGTTCGGACCGGGCAATGCGCGTCTGCCGCTGCCGCCGATGCTGATGTTCGACCGCATCACCAGGATCACCGACAATGGCGGCGCGACGGGCAAGGGCGAAGTCGAGGCCGAGCTCGACGTCAATCCGAACCTCTGGTTCTTCAAATGCCATTTCCAGGACGATCCGGTGATGCCGGGCTGCCTCGGGCTGGACGCGCTGTGGCAGATGGTGGGCTTCTTCCTCGGCTGGATGGGCGGCATCGGCAAGGGCCGCGCCCTCGGCGTGGGCGAGGTGAAGTTCACCGGCATGGTGCTGCCCACCGCCAAGAAGATCACCTATTATGTCGAGCTCAAGCGCGTGATCATGCGCAAGCTGGTGATGGGCGTCGCGGACGGCATCATGAAGGTCGACGGCAAGGTCGTGTATGAAGTGAAGGACATGAAGGTCGGGCTGTTCAGCGACGCGGTCGCGGCGCTGCAAGGCGCCGGCGCGCAGACCGTCACGGCCTGAACGACTCTGTCACGCCCGCATGGGCGGACATCTTCCAATTGCCGCCCTGCTGCGGGGTCGATAGCGACAGCGTGGCGACGGGCGGCACAGCAGAGCGGCAATCATGAGAAGAGTCGTCGTCACGGGGATGGGCATCGTCTCATCCATCGGCAACAACACCCAGGAGGTCGTCGCCTCGCTGCGCGAGGCTAGGTCCGGCATCGTCGCGGCGGACGACTATATCCGCCTCGGCTTCCGCTCGCAGGTCCATGGCAGCCTCAAGATCGATCTCGACGCGGCGGTCGACCGCCGCGCCCGCCGCTTCCAGGGCGACGGCGCCGGCTATTGCTGGGTCGCGATGACCCAGGCCATCGCCGATGCCGGGCTGGAGGAGAAAGACGTCTCCAACCCGCGCACCGGCTTGATCGTCGGCACGGGCGGCCCTTCGACCAAGGCCATCGTCGCCGCCGCCGACATCACCCGCGCGAACAACAGCCCCAAGCGCATCGGGCCGTTCGCGGTGCCCAAGGCGATGTCGTCGACCGCTTCCGCCAATCTCTCGACCTGGTTCAAGACCAAGGGCGTGAACTACTCGATCTCCTCGGCCTGCTCCACCTCGGCGAACTGCATCGGCAACGCCTATGAGATGATCCAGTGGGGCAAGCAGGACGTGATGTTCGCCGGCGGCGGCGAGGAGCTCGACTGGACGCTCTCCGAATTGTTCGACGCGATGGGCGCGATGTCGTCCAAGTTCAACGCGACGCCGCAAAAGGCCAGCCGCGCCTATGACAAGAACCGCGACGGCTTTGTCATCTCCGGCGGCGGCGGCATCCTGATCCTCGAAGAGCTCGAGCACGCCAAGGCGCGCGGCGCCAATATCTATGCCGAGATGGTCGGCTATGGCGCCACCGCCGACGGCGCCGACATGGTGGCGCCCAGCGGCGAAGGCGCGGTGCGCTGCATGCAGATGGCGATCGAGAATGTGAGGGCGCCGATCGACTACATCAACCCGCATGCCACCTCGACGCCGGTCGGCGACATCCCGGAGATCAACGCGATCCGCGAGGTCTTCGGCGACAAGATGCCTCCGATCAGCGCCACCAAGTCGCTCACCGGCCACAGCCAGGGCGCCGCCGGCGTGCACGAGGCGATCTACACCCTGCTGATGATGCAGTCGGGCTTCATCTGCGAAAGCGCCAATATCGAGGAGATCGATCCGGCCGTGGCGGGCGCGAACATCGTGCGCGCGCGGATCGACGACGCCAGGATCGAAACGGCGCTCTCCAATTCGTTCGGCTTCGGCGGCACCAACGCCTCGCTGGTGTTCCAGCGGGTTTGATGCTTCGGGGCTTCGCTGCGCGGAGCCCTTCGGCGTGACGCATAGGGGCAAGCGAGTACAGGACTTGCATCGGACAACCGGCCCCATGCCGGCTGTCCCGATACGGAACAGACCCAGCAAAGGGCAGGGATAAAAATGGCGGACGGCAAATTGATGCAAGGCAAGCGCGGCCTGGTGATGGGGGTCGCCAACGACCACTCCATCGCCTGGGGGATCGCGCGCGTGCTCGCCGCCCAGGGGGCGGAGATCGCCTTCACCTATCAGGGCGACGCCCAGGCCAAGCGGCTGCGTCCCCTCGCCCAATCGATCGGCTCGCAGATCGTGATGGCCGCCGACGTCGAGAACGACGCAGAGCTCGACGCGGTGTTCGACCGCCTCAAGACCCATTGGGGCAGCCTCGATTTCGTGGTCCATGCCGTCGCCTTCTCCGACCGCGACGAGCTCAAGGGCCGCTATGTCGACACCTCGCGCGCCAATTTCTGCAAGACGCTGTCGATCTCCTGCTATTCCTTCACCGCGGTGGCGCAGCGCGCCGCGCGGATGATGAACAAGGGCGGCGCGATGGTGACGCTGACCTATCTGGGCGCCAGCCGCGTCATGCCCAACTACAACGTGATGGGCGTCGCCAAGGCCGCGCTCGAGGCCTCGGTCCGCTATCTCGCCGCCGATCTCGGCCGCGATGCGATCCGCGTCAACGCGATCAGCGCCGGCCCGATGCGCACCCTGGCCGGCTCCGCGGTGGGCGACGCGCGCATGGTGTTCAAGTGGAACCGCAGCCATGCGCCGCTCAAGAAGAGCGTCGAGCTCGACCATGTCGGCGGTGCCGCGCTCTATCTGCTGAGCGAATTGTCGGGCGGCGTCACCGGCGAGGTGCATTTCGTCGACGCCGGGTTCAACGTCGTCGGCATGCCGCCGACGGCCGACCTCAAGGGCTGGACTCCGTCGGAGATCGACGCGGGCGAAGGAAGCAAAAACGATGCGCGCGAACCCGTCTAAACTCATTCTCGCCGCGGCTGCCTTCGCGCTCTGCGCGACCGCCGCCGCCGCCGGCTGGCAGGACGTCGCCAGCCAGGCCGACCAGCAGCGTCTCGCGCAACTGGCCGACGCCAAGCAGAAGGGTCTTGCCGAGGCGCATGCCGGCACCGGCTCGGGCGACGCCTCCGCCATCGACTCCGCGCTCGGCCCCGCCAGCCATGCGCCGTCGCCCGGCGCGATCACCGGCGCATGGCGCTGCCGCACCATCAAGCTCGGCGGCATCACGCCCTATGTCGTCTATTCCTGGTTCAACTGCCGCATCGCGAACCGTGGCGGCGCCCTGTTCTTCGAGAAGACCAGCGGCAGCCAGCACACCAACGGCTTCCTCTATCCGGCCGATGGCGGACTGGTTTATCTCGGGGCTTCCTCGGTGATCGGCGAGCCGCCGCATGCCTATTCGGGCAATGGTGCCAGCGCCGGGGCGGGTGCGACACCCGACGACCAGATCGGCATCCTGACCGCGATCGGCGCCAATCATCTGCGCCTCGAGATGCCGTTCCCCGTGCAGGAATCCACCTTCGACGTGATCGAGCTCAAGCGCTGAGCATGGTTCGATTGCGCGTCGCGACGCCGGACGACGTCCCGTTCATCCTGGCGACCGAGCGCGGCGAGGGCTACGAGGCGCTCGTCGGCCGGTTCGAAGAAGCGGAGCATCGCGCCAATCTCGCCGACGACAACTGGCTCTATTTCATCGGCCTCGACGACGCCGGCACGGACCAAGGCTTCGCCATCCTCCAGGACCGCAACAGCGGCGACGGCAGCGAATTCTTGCGCCGCATCGCGGTGGTGCATGCCGGGCAGGGCTTCGGCCGTCCCTTCCTGTCCGCCCTCATTGACTGGGCCTTCGCGAACGGCAATGTGGCGCGCGTCCGGCTCCACGTCCACAAGACCAATCTGCGCGCCCGCCATGTCTACACATCGCTGGGGTTCGTCGAAGTCGCGCAGGAGCCGGGCGGCGACGCCCGGTCCGTCAGCATGTCGCTCGCCAAGCCGGACTGGCGCGCGCGTTGACAGCCGCGGCGGCGCTGCTTAAATCGCAGCCGTCGCACCGCCCCATCAGAGGGTTTATGCAAGAGATTGTCACCATCGCCTGATCGCCCGCATCCGTTGCGGGCATGAGACACGCGTTCCGCGAGGGCAGGCGTTCGCCTGTACGCCGCGGCACGTGGAGTATCGCGCGATGAGAGACTTATCCCTTGAACATCTCGAAACTGGAGCAGCGCGTGCTGCACTGCCTCGCGCAGGGCGGCCGCATTCAACACACCTGGTCTGAAAACCGCATCGTCGACGTCGATTGCTGGAACCGCGACGGCCACCGCCTCGCGGACTGCACGCTCGATCTCTTCAAGAAGCTGAAGCGGCGCGGCCTGATCTACAGCCATGGCGGCGCGCCCTATCGCATCTCGCGATTGGGGCTCGCCTCCGTCCGCGCCCAACTCGACAACCGCTAGGAGCAACCCATGACATTCGAAGCTCTCAAGACCCGCCTCGCCAAGCCGCGCTTTCCGCGCGCGGCGCACTATGACCTCGCGCTCGTCCTCGACTGCGTCATGGGGCCGAATGTGCTGTGGCTCGCCGAATATCTCGCGCAGGCGATGCCGCTGGCGCCCGGCATGCGCGTGCTCGACCTGGGCTGCGGCAAGGCGCTGAGCTCCATCTTCCTGGCGAAGGAGTTCGGGGCGCAGGTCACCGCCGCCGACCTGTGGATCAAGCCCGCCGAGAATCTCGTCCGCATCGAAGCGGCGGGGCTCGCCGGTCGCATCTTGCCGGTGCATGCCGAAGCGCATGCGCTGCCTTTCGCGCCCGGCCAGTTCGACGCCATCGTCAGTCTCGACGCCTATCAGTATTTCGGCACCGACGATCTCTATCTCGGCACCATCGCGCAATTCCTCAAGCCGGGCGGCCGCCTGGGCATCGTCGTGCCGGGCCTGCGGCATGAGATCGACGCGGTGCCGGCGCATCTGAAGCCGTGGTGGGAGTGGGATTTCTGCTGCTTCCATTCGCCGGCCTGGTGGCGCCACCACTGGGCCAGGACCGGCCTCGTGACGGTCGAGCACGCCGATTGGATGGAGGATGGCCACGCGCTGTGGCTCGATTGGTACCGTGCCGCCTTGCCATATCTGCAAGGCTTCCATGCCAAGTCATCCGCCGACGGAATCGCTATGCTGGAGGCCGATACAGACAAGCTCTACGGCTTCGTCCGCGCCGTCGCGCGCAAGGGCGAGGCGGCGTGGATCACCGGCGACGCGATCGCGGAGCAACTCGCCGAACAGGGAGGATGACATGCGTCTCAACCAGGTGACCGTCCCGGCGCTCGATGTCGCCGCGTCGATCGCGTTCTACAGGACGCTCGGCCTGCGCCTGATCGTGGAGTCGCCGCACTATGCCCGCTTCGAGCTGCCGGACGGCGAAGCCACCTTCTCGATCCATCTGGTCACGGATGCCGGCCGCGCCGCGGAGGGCGCCGGCATCTATTTCGAATGCGAGGATCTCGACGCCCGCGTTGCCGCGCTGAAGGCCAAAGGCGTCGTGTTCGACAGCGATCCCGTCGATCAGAGCTGGCTGTGGCGTGAAGCGTGGTTCACCGATCCGGCGGGCGTGAAGCTCTGTCTCTACAAAGCCGGCGAAGCCCGACGCTATCCGCCTTGGCGGGTGGGATAGATCTGTGCGCGATTGGCGTCACCTGACCATGACACCTATTTTCGTTATTGAGTCCGGACCCAGGCGGCCTTGCAGTCGCGGTCTTACGCCGCCGTCCCGCCCTCGGGCCCGAAGAACAGCACCCAGGCCTTGAAGTCGGCGGAGAAGCTCGCGAAGCGGTGCGGCACGCCGGCCGGCACGAACAGCACGTCGCCCGCGTCGAAGCGCACCGTCTCGCCACCGCGCTTGAAGATGCCTTGCCCGGCCTGGACGACATAGAGCTCGTCGCGCTTGTGCGCCGCCTGGCTGTCCTGGTCCTGCGGCACGAACAGCAGCAGGTTCGCATCGCCATGCTGGAACAGCGCCACCGAGGCCTGGCCCGAGGCGGCCAGTTTGCTCGCCGAAGCGACGAGATCGATCTTCAGCGGCGGATTGCTCATGGCCTATTTCTTCCCTGCCTTCGCCGCGGCGGCGAAGCGCTCGAACAGGTAGTGGCTGTCCATCGGTCCCGGCGACGCCTCGGGATGATACTGTACGCCGAACACCGGCCGGCTCTCGAGCGCGATGCCGCAATTGCTGCCGTCGAACAGCGAGACATGCGTCTCCTTCACGCCCTCGGGCAGGCTGTCGCGGTCGACCGTGAAGCCGTGGTTCATCGAGACGATCTCGACCTTGCCGGTCTCCAGGTCCTTCACCGGATGGTTGGCGCCGTGATGGCCCTGGCCCATCTTGCGCGTCTGCCCGCCCAGCGCGAGGCCGAGCATCTGGTGCCCGAGACAGATGCCGAAGGTCGGCACGCCGGCGGCGATCACGCCCTGGATGGTGGAGATCGCGTACGTCCCCGTCGCGGCCGGATCGCCCGGCCCGTTGGAGAGCAGCACGCCGTCCGGTTGGTGGCGCAGGACCTCGGCGAGATCGGCCTGCGCCGGCACCACCGTGATGTCGGCGCCGAGGCCGGCCAGGATGCGCAGCATGTTCCGCTTCACCCCGAAATCGACCACCGTGACGCGCCAGCTCGGCGCCGGCAGCTCGCCATAGCCCGCATTCCACGCCCACGGCATCTCGCGCCACTTGTAGGTCTGCCGCGACGAGACATCCTTGGCGAGGTCGAGCCCGACCAGTCCGGGAAATCCTTGCGCTGCCGCCAGTCCCGCCGCCCTGTCGCCGCGCGTGATCGCGCCGTGCGGCATGCCCTTCTCGCGGATCCGATTGGTCAGCGCCCGCGTATCGATGCCGGCGAGGCCCGGGATGTTGTTCTTCTTCAGCCAGGCATCGAGCTGGCTGAGCGCGCGGTAATTGGAAGGCTGCTCCGCGTCGGCGCGCACGATGACGCCGCGCACCACCGGATTGAGCGACTCGATGTCTTCGAGATTGGTGCCGACGATCCCGATATGAGGAAAGGTGAAGCAGACGATCTGCCCGGCATAGGATGGATCGGTGAGGATCTCCTGATAGCCGGTCATCGCGGTGTTGAAGCAGACCTCGCCGATCCCGTCCGCCGCCGCGCCGAAGGCCTGGCCCTCGAACACCGTGCCGTCGGCCAATACCAGCCGGCCGCGCGAAATTTCCACCGCCGGTCGGGCGGCGAGAGCGGGGCTGGCATCGGGCATGGGGAGGTCCGGTTCGATTTGCCGGAAAATAGGGATGGGGTCCGCGAGGGTCAAGCTTTTGCGACGGCTATTTTGTCTTGGAGTTTCAATCGGTTGGCAAAGTGCCGCGATTTGACTAGATTGGCGCTCTCCACCTCGGGACGGAACCCATGGGCTTGCGCGAGCAGATCAACGATTCGCTGAAAGACGCGATGAAGGCGAAGGACAGCAAGCGGGTCGGCACGCTGCGCCTGATCAACGCCGCGCTGAAGGACCGCGACATCGCCGCCCGCACCGCGGACAGCCGCGAATTGCTGGGCGACGACGAGATCCTTTCGCTCATGGCCAAGATGATCAAGCAGCGCGAGGATTCGATCGCCGCCTATGACGCCGGCAATCGGCCCGAGCTGGCGCAAGGCGAGCGCGACGAGATCGCGGTGATCCGCGAATTCATGCCCAAGCAGATGAATCCCGAAGAGGCCAAGGCGGCGATCGCCGCCGTCATCGGCGAGATCGGCGCCGCCTCGATCAAGGACATGGGCAAGGTGATGGCGGCGCTCAAGGAGCGTTACGCCGGCCAGATGGATTTCGGCCGCGCCAGCGGCGCGGTGAAAGACGCGCTGACGCCGAAGTAAGCACTAGCTTGTCATCCCCGGCGAACGTGCGGCGAAAGCCGTGCGTTCGGGAAGGGGACCCAGGTGGATCGGCCGGACTCGATCCAACCGCCTGGGTTCCCTTCCCCTCGCCGCGCTGCGCACGGCTCGGCCGGGAATGACAGCTGGGGATTCTCGGCGACCTCCGCTCAAAGAGGTACGGAATTCGTACGTCTCCGCGTACACTCCCCCCATGCGTTTCGGCCCCCACCTGCTCGAAGAGATCCTGCGCCGCACCGATATCGTGCAGCTCGTCGGCCGCCGGGTGAAGCTGACCCGCAAGGGCCGCACCATGTGGGGCTGCTGTCCTTTCCATGCCGAGAAATCGCCGAGCTTCAAGGTCGAGAACGAGCGGCGGACCTACAAATGCTTCGGTTGCGGCAAGGGCGGCAACGCCTTCCAATGGCTGATCGAGACCGAGGGCCTCTCCTTCCCCGAGGCCGTCGAGCGTCTCGCCGGCGAGGCGGGCGTCGAGCTGCCCAAATGGACGCCGGAAGAAGAGGCGCGCGAGGACAAGAAGAAATCGCTCTACGACGTGATCGACGCGGCCTGCGTCTTCTTCGAGGACCAGTTGCGCGGCCCCGCCGGCGCCGAGGCGCGCGACTATCTGCGCGGCCGCGGTCTCAATGGCGACGTCGCGAAGAGATTCCGCCTCGGCTACGCCCCGAACGGCAGCAATGCGCTGATCGAGCATCTGAAGACGAAGAATATCACGGTGGACGACATGGTCGCCGCCGGCGTGGTGCGTCCGGCGGCGGACGGCCGCAGCCCGCGCGATTTCTTCTACGACCGGCTGATGTTCCCCATCGGCGACAGCCGCGGCCGCATCATCGCGTTCGGCGGCCGTGGCCTCAAACCCGACGCCAAGCCGAAATACATCAACACCGGCGAGACCTCGCTCTTCTCCAAGGGACAGGAGCTCTACAATTTCGCCGCCGCCCGCCCGGCCGCGATGAAGGCGCAGAGCATCGTCGTCGCCGAAGGCTATATGGACGTCATCGCGCTGGTGCGCGCGGGGTTCGACCACGCCGTGGCACCGCTCGGCACCGCCCTGACCGAGGATCAGCTCCATCTTCTCTGGCGCACCGCGCCGGAACCGATCCTGGCGTTCGACGGCGACGATGCCGGGCTGCGCGCCGCCCAGCGCGCCGCGCGGCTGGCCCTGCCGCATCTGAAGGCCGGCTTTTCGCTGCGCTTCGCCTTCCTGCCGACCGGCGAGGATCCCGACAGTTTCCTGCGCAGCAACGGCCCCGCCGCGCTGCGCAAGGTCCTCGACGAGGCGCTGCCGCTCTCCCAGGTGCTGTGGCGGGTGGAGACCGAGGGCAAGGACTTCTCCACCCCCGAACGCCGCGCCGGTCTGGAACGCGCCTTGGGCGAGATCGTGGCGGCGATCGACGACGGCAAGATCGCCGACTATTACCGCCGTGACTTCGACCAGAAGGTGTTCGACGCCTTCAAGCGCCGCCCTGCGTCCCCCAAACGCGAATGGCAGCCGAACCCGCGCGGCGGCAAGCCTTGGCGCCCGGGCGACCGTCCGCGCCTGCCGTCCGGCCTCGGCGAGACGGTCTCGCCGGCGGTGAAGGCCAGCCTGCTGGCCCGGTCGGGCCGGTCCGGCGCCCGCCGCATGAAAGAGGCCGAGATCGCCCGCCTGATCCTAGCCCTACCCGATCTGGGGCAGCGGCACGGGGAATTGCTTGCCGAACTGCCCTTTTCCGACGCGCAACTTGACTCATTGCGGCAGGAGCTTCTAAACCTCGCCGCCTCCGGCTCCAGCCTTGAAAAACAGGGGTTTGAGAACCATCTGCATCGTCTGGGTCACTCCGATCTCGTCGCGCGCCTCAAGGGACGGGCAGGAACGGAACCCGCGGACTTGACGGACGGCGATGCCGAGGACCTCGAAGCCCGCTTTCTCCAGGCAGCCAGCGATCTTCGCGAAATGGCCGAACACGCCCCGGAGCGTGCCCGCGCCATGGAGCGTTTCAAGACCGAGGGCACGGAGGAAAGCTGGAACGAGGCCGAAAGGCTGTTGGGCCGGCATGACGGCGGGTCCTGAGGCGCGTGGCCTCAGCGAAAAAGGCGATTCACCGGCCTCTATATAGGGGCCCTTTTCTGACGGAATGCAGCGTGGCGACCAAGACGGCAAACAAGAAACAGGCGAAACCCGCAAAGAAGACCGCTCCGGCCAAGCCGGCGGCCGCGAAGAAGGCGGTGCCCGCCAGGCCGGCGCCGAAGCCTGCCGCCAAGACCGCCGCCGCTGCCAAGCCTGCCGCCAAGGCGACGCCTGCGGCCAAGACCAAACCGGATCCCCGATCGGCCGCGAAGGCCGCATCCGCGCCCGCGAAGGCCGGCCAGAAAGCAGCCCCCGTGCTCCAGCCGACCGCCAAGGCCAATGCCAAGCTTCCCGTGAAGGCCGGCGCCAAAGCCGCCAAGCCGGGAGAAGAGACCCCCGGCGACGCCGATTCGCCGCTGCTCGACATGTCGGATGTTGGCGTCCGCAAGATGATCGCCAAGGCCAAGACCCGCGGCTACGTCACCTATGACGAGCTGAACAAGGTCCTGCCCTCCGACAAGGTCTCGTCGGAGCAGATCGAAGACACGATGTCGATGCTCAACGAGATGGGCATCAACGTCATCGAGAGCGAAGAGAGCGAGGAGGGCGCCGACGAGAACCTCCCCGCCGTCGCCGAGGGCGGCAAGGAAGTCGTCGCCAAGACCGGCACCGCCGCCGAGCAATACGACCGCACCGACGACCCGGTGCGCATGTATCTGCGCGAGATGGGCTCGGTCGAGCTCCTCAGCCGCGAGGGCGAGATCGCCATCGCCAAGCGCATCGAGGCCGGCCGTGAGCTGATGATCGGCGCGCTGTGCGAATCCCCGCTGACCTTCGAGGCGCTCACCGTGTGGCGCGACGAGCTCAACGAGGGCAAGGTCCTGCTGCGCGACATCATCGATCTGGAAGCGATGTACGCGGTCGGCCCCGAAGGCCAGGCCGCCGCCGCCGCCCAGGCCGCCGCCAGCGCCGCGCATGTCGCGGCGATCAACGGCCAGCCCGCGCCGCCCAAGCCGCCGGCGCCGCCCAAGCCCGCCCCGGTGCCCAAGGCCCCCTCCGCCAATGAGAATGGCGAAGAGGCCGATCCCGCCGAGGCCGCGGCCGCCGCCGACTCGCAGGAAGCCGACGATTTCGACGACGAGGGCAACCTGCCGCTCAGCGCGATGGAAGCCTCGCTCAAGCCGCAGGTGCTCGAAGCGCTCGACGCCATCGCCAATCTCTACAAGAAGCTCGGCCGCTTGCAGGACGCCTCGGTCGAGGCTGCGCTCGCGAGCGACGAATTGTCGACCGGGCAGGAACGCCGCTTCAAGAAGCTGCGCAACGAGACCATGGATCTCGTCAAGGGCCTCAAGCTCAACAACAATCGCATCGAAGCCCTCGTCGACCAGATGTACGGCATCAACAAGCGGCTGGTGTCGCTGGAGGGCCGCCTGCTCCGCCTCGCCGAGGCGCATGGCGTGGCGCGCGAGGATTTCCTCAAGGAGCATTTCGGCAACGAGCTCGACCCGCATTGGGCGCGCCGCGTCGGCCGGCTCTCCCGCATCGGCTGGAAGGATTTCGTCCAGGACGAGCGCGACAAGATCAACACGCTGCGCGACGACATGCAGGCCCTGGCGACCGAGACGCGCCAGTCGGTCAGCGAATTCCGCCGCAACGTCCAGACCGTGCAGAAGGGCGAGCGCGAAAGCGGCGTCGCCAAGAAGGAGATGATCGAGGCGAACCTGCGCCTGGTGATCTCCATCGCCAAGAAATACACCAACCGCGGCCTGCAGTTCCTCGACCTGATCCAGGAAGGCAATATCGGCCTGATGAAGGCGGTCGATAAGTTCGAATACCGCCGCGGCTACAAGTTCTCGACCTATGCGACGTGGTGGATCCGCCAGGCGATCACCCGCTCGATCGCCGACCAGGCGCGCACCATCCGCATCCCGGTCCACATGATCGAGACGATCAACAAGCTGGTGCGCACCAGCCGCCAGATGCTGCACGAGATCGGCCGCGAGCCGACGCCCGAAGAGCTGGCCGAGCGTCTCGCCATGCCGCTCGAGAAGGTCCGCAAGGTTCTGAAGATCGCCAAGGAGCCGATCTCTCTCGAAACGCCGATCGGCGACGAGGAAGACAGCCATCTGGGCGACTTCATCGAGGACAAGAACGCGATCCTCCCGATCGACGCCGCGATCCAGGCCAACCTGCGCGAGACGACGACGCGCGTCCTGGCGACGCTGACCCCGCGCGAGGAACGAGTTCTGCGCATGCGCTTCGGCATCGGCATGAACACGGACCACACGCTGGAAGAAGTCGGCCAGCAGTTCAGCGTGACGCGCGAACGCATCCGGCAGATCGAGGCGAAGGCCCTGCGCAAGCTGAAGCACCCGAGCCGGAGCAGGAAGCTGCGGAGCTTCCTCGACAACTAGCCCCATGGGCTCCTCTACCGCGTAGCGGGGGAGGGGGACCGCCGAAGGCGGTGGAGGGGGCGGTTGCGCGCTCCGCTCTCGGCGTTCTGACTTCGCCAATTCGGAAAGTCGGAATCACGAAGCGACTTTCGGGGGAATATTCTCTCAGCCACTCCCTGTCATCCCCGCGAATGCGGGGATCCAGGCGCTGCGATGAGAACAGTTATAAGTAGCTATCGCGAGCTTCCTGTGTGTTTCGCGCCGGTTAATCGGTAGCAGTCGTTCGTTTCGATTCTCGAGACCCTACTCGTCCAGAAAGCTCAGTTGGCGTTCGCTCTGACCGAAGCGACGCACGAAGAGCTTCTTGAACTGCAACACGCTATCAGACACCTTAATAAGTGTGAGGATCTCGCCTACTTGGCGCTTCAGCTTCTCGATGCCGTATCCCTCCTTCAGATGTTGATGAAACCGAGCTTTGCGATTGCCCTTTTTATCGATCTTGGGATTCAAACGGTCGAGTTCGTCTAATACCGCACCATTAGCGAGTGGCTGATAAACATAGGATCTTGTGAATTTTGCGAAGTGCTGCGGCCGATTCTGAATTACCGCACCCGATCCCGTGGTGGTGAGCCTCTTGCTGCCGTAGATGCGATTCAACTCGTCATAATATTCGTCAGGGAACTGCTTTTCCCACTCGCGGCGCTCTTCCTCGACATATTGTTGAACGAGCACGCGCAATGCATCTGGCGAACGGACCTGTTGAAAGCCTGTCGCTTCGTCGATCAGCGCAGTCACACCCACCTTGGCAAACGCCGACAACAAGATCTTCGCTTGAGCTGCCAGGCTGCTCTGTGTGGAGTGCAAAGCGCCTTCTTCGTCCGCTCTTATAATTGCGTTGCAGATTTCGACTAGAACCTCCGCGTCGTAACCGTGCGCGAGATCCTGCGTTAGCGGCTTAAAAACGATAGGGCCTTCGATTTTTTTGAGCAGCTTGGGCTTAATTTGGGATCCGAGGCCTTTACGCTGCACGGCGCGCAAAAATACGTTGCCGCCGGCGGACTTCATCCCCAGCGCCTTCGCCATACCGCGCTTGTGAAATACGCGACGACCGTCTTCCAGAACGTAGCAGTCAAGATCCAGGTCGCCGACGAGCATCTTTCCCTGATGTGTGGCCTTCGGCAGGTCGCCGCTAACGGCGAGAGCACGCGCTGTCGCCTGACGTGCCGTGCCACCCTTCGAGGCAATTTCGCGTTTTTTTTCGTCGCTAAGGCTAGCTGCGCGAGCCCTGCCGCCTTTGCTTTGTTTTGTTTCGAGCATTGTGATTCCGTCCTCGATCTGTCCATCATTACTTTAAACGTGCTTGCTAGATAAGCAAGCACGTTTTGCTATTTTCTGATTTAATTCCGCGAGGAAGATTAAATATACCTTTTAGAATAATGTGTTAGAATATTTCTCAACTTCGGGTTGGCTATCAGAGTGCCGCAGGTCGATTGGCAGTACATACAAATCCAAGCTCTCGACGACTTTTGAGCGAGTTCCAATTGCCGTAGTATTGCCTAATGGCCAAGCTCCTCGACAAAGCCTTCGCCCCCGTGACCAAGCTCCCCTCCGATAGCCAACACGAAACCACGCGCGCCATGTTGAAGCTTCCGGCGGACTCCGAGCCGGAGCAGATCGATCCCGCGCATCTGCCGACAGTGCATGAAGGGCTGGCTCAGGCGAAGGCCGGACAATACGCCTCCGTCGCCGACGTCGAGGCCGCGTTCCGCCGCTTCAACTCGTGAAGTTTCGCTTCACGCACCTTATGCATCTTCCCGCTCCGCATAAGCATCCACCAGCGCCCGGATCATCCTTTGATACGGCACGCGCTCCTTCTTCGCGGCGCGCTTGAAGAAGTCCACGCTGCGCTGGCTGAGCGACAGCGTCACCTTCACATTCGCCTCGCGCAGCACCAGCTTCTCCGGCGGCGGGAGGAAATCCTTCAGCACCGGGCCGATCTTGCCGATTTCGCCCTTGGTGTATTTAACGGTCTTCTTCATAGATCTTCCTGCCTTTGCGCCAATAGCCGGCGCCGATGATGCGGATGCGTTGCTCGCGCCAGGTGAAACGAACCGTCATCACGCCGCCTTCCACGCTTCCAAAGCAGAAATAGCGCTGCTCTTCGCCGCTATGGCCGAGGTCGGGCACATCACGCGCCGCGAGTCGAGAAAGGCGCGCTGCGCCGGTTCGAACGACACACCGTGCTTGACCTGGTTGACGCGATCCTTGTCGTCATCCCATTCGAAGCTCGCGTCGGCCATACGGACAGACTACCATATCAAAGTATGGCTGTCAGCCGGTCGCGCAGGCGACCGTCCTCGGGCGCGCACCTGCCGGCCCTTCTCTCCGGCGACGAGGCCCTGCCGTAGCCGCACCGTGGCGGGTGGCCTGCCGCGCTCCAGGCGTCCTCATCCCGCCTGCGCCAGCTTCGCGGCCAGCCGCAAATCCGCGACGAACTTGCCGTACTCAGCCGCCTTGCTCGCCGCGTCCGGAATCCGCAGCAGGTAGCTCGGATGCACCGTGATCATCCCGCGTGACCCCATCAGCTGCGTCTCGCGCCCGCGCATCTTGGTCACCGCCACCGCGTGGCCGCTCAGCGCCTGCGCCGCCGTGGCGCCCAGCGCGACGACGAAGTCCGGCGCCAGCGCCGCGAACTCGCGCTCCAGCCACCATTTGCACGCCTGGATCTCGCCGGCGTTGGGCTTGGCGTGGATGCGCCGCTTGCCGCGCGGCTCGAACTTGAAATGCTTCACCGCATTGGTGACATAGACCTTGTCGCGGTCGATCCCCGCCTCCGCCAGCGCGCGGTCGAGCAGCTGGCCCGCCGGTCCCACGAACGGCTTGCCCGCCAGGTCTTCCTGGTCGCCGGGCTGCTCGCCCACCAGCACGATCCGCGCCTCCGCCGGCCCTTCGCCGAACACGGTCTGGGTGGCGTGGCGATAGAGGTCGCAGCGCGTGCAGGCCTTCGCCTCGCGCCGCAGTGTGCCGAGCGCCTGTTTCGGCACGTCCTCCGCCGGCGCAGCGAACAGGTCGGGCTCGTCCGTCTTGTGCCTGACTGTCATCGGTCAGAAAACGCGCGGCAGCCGATTTGGTGCGGCGCTACATCCCCGGCCAGACGCCGCGCATCACCATCCCGATCCCGATGAGCGAGGCGGTCCACAGCAGGGTCCGCAGGAACGGCACGGCAAAGATATAGGCCGGCACATAGGCGACCCGGCTCCAGAAATAGAGCTGCGCCCCCAGCGCGCCCGTTGCGGTGTGCTTGCCCAGTGCATTGGCGAGCAGCACCGCGCCCAGGAAGAACACGAAGGTCTCGAGGAAATTGCGGAATGCCCGCTCGACCCGTCCGCCGACCCTGCCGAGCGGCGGCGTCGGCTCGTCGCGCGGCCCCGCGCCCCAGGGCAGGCCGCGCCCGCTCACGCTGAACAGCACGGCGAGGATCAGCTGGAGCAGGCCCAGCACGATGCTCAGCCACAACATCTCCATTTCGACCGAACCGAATGTCCCCGGAGTCATGCCCCGCCCTCCCGCTGCGTCGACGGCGGGGATGCTAGGCGCGAAGCGGGGCCGGCGCCACGGGCGGCTTATGCTGCGCCGCGGCAACCTCGCGGATACGACGGCTCAGTGCCAGTGCGTCACAAGGTAGAGCCCGACCCCGACAATGGCGACGAATACCGCGACCCAGACGAAGCCTGCCACGGTGCGTCCCAGCTCGCCCGAAAATCCGCCTTCGCTGTCATAGGGCTTCGGCGGCAGGTCATCTTCGTCCATGCGGGGATCCTATCGGAAAAGCTCGGGCCGGTATTCGAAATGCATCGTGTCGTAGTGTGACCAGCGCCCGCCCCAGATGAAGCCGTGACGCTCGAACACCCGCACGATCGCGAGCGGGATGCGGTTGTGCCAGCCGGCAGGCGACCAGCGCCAGTAGTCCGACATCGTGCTGTCGATGTCGATGGCCGCGCCCCAGCCATGCATCGAGCGGGCGGTCGAGCCCGCGACGGCGCGGCAATTGTAGGTCCCGGAATCCGGGATCAGGTACCGGATGTCGGATTCGGGCAGGGCGTCCAGTTCCGTGCTCACCGCCTCCAACGCCTTGTCCACGCCGTTCACCATGGTGATCCGGACCTGCCCGCCCCGGTGCCGGGGCAGCCAGGCGACCGGCCGCAGCCTGGGCGCAACCTCGCCTTTGCGGCAATCGCCATACATCGCGTCGAACAGCGGCGCATAGCGCACCCGGCCTGGATCGACATCCGCCGGCGGCGCGGTCGCGGCGGCGCCCGCCGGATAGGCGGCATAGAACATGTCGTCGATGTCGGGCTGTTCGAGCAGGGCCGTGAAGTCCTTGTCCGCACGCCCGTCGGAGACCGCCAGCCGCCGCCCATCCTTCAGCCACAGCCAGGTTCCGTCATGCCGCACCAGGAACGCGGGATAGGCGGCGACCAGCCGGTCCAGCACCGTCGCCAGATCCGGCGGGGGTGCGCCATAGGTGCCGGCCGCCGCCACTGTCGGCACAGCCAGCAGGGCCAGGCTCAGCAATCCCGCAATCCGGCGCATCCGATCCCATCCCGATGGTGGCCTTCCGCTCTAACACCGGGGTGCAACCCCTGGCAAAGGCGGTGGCTGCGGCTGCATCCGTCCAAGACGTTAACGGCATCCAAACCGCGGCATGCGACGTTAGCCGGAATGGACCGACGGGCCCTGGCACGCCATATGGGGATTGAGCCATGACCATCATCGCGAAAGCCGAGCGCATCTATTCCGAGGTCGAGCACCGGGCCGACGCGACCATCCACATCCTCGGCATCCTGTTCGCGATCAACGCCAGCCTGTGGCTGCTCTGGCACGTCACCGGCATGTCGGTCGGGATCAGCGTGCTGGTCTACTGCGCCGGCCTGCTGGCGATGATCTGCTTCTCCGCCGCCTACAATCTGGCGCCGCACGGCCCCTCGAAGCAGATCCTGCGCCGCCTCGACCATGCCGCCATCTTCATCATGATCGCGGCGACCTACACGCCCTTCGCGGTCAACCGGCTGGGGGCGCCCTATGGCAGCATCATCCTCGCCACGATCTGGCTCAGCGCCAGTGCCGGCGTCGCGCTCAAGGTGCTCTATCCCCGCCGCTTCGAATGGCTGAGCCTGGGCCTCTATCTCGCCATGGGCTGGCTGATCGTCACCGTGATCCAGCCGCTGCACGCGGCGATGAGCGCCACCGATTTCTGGCTGCTGGTGGGCGGCGGCCTCGTCTACTCCGCCGGCGTCGCGTTCTACGTGATCGAGCGCATCCCGTATCACAAGGCGATCTGGCATGCCTTCGTGCTGGTCGCCGCGGTGCTGCACTTCTCCGCCATTGCCTTCGAATTCGCCAGTTAGATTCGGCAAGCTTTCGTGAGTGGCGCCACGCCGCGCGATCGCCTAACCACGCACCATGATTTGCGCGGTGATCTTCGATTGCGACGGCGTGCTGGTCGACAGCGAGATCATCGCCCATGAGGTCGAGATCGCGGTCCTGGCCGAGATCGGCCTGACCTACGACCCGCACGACTTCATCATCCGCTTCATGGGCCGCAGCGACACGGCGTTTTTCGAGCTGCTCGAGGCCGACGGCCGCGCAAGGCTCGGCCGCTCGATCGTCGCGGAGATCCGCGGTCCGATCAAGGCGCGCTACGGCAAGGCGATCGCGGAACGATTGGCCGAGGTGCCGGGGGCGCGCGCCGCGATCCAGGCCCTGCGCCTGCCCAAGGCGGTTGCCAGCTCCAGCGCCGCGCAGGCGCTCGAAACCAAGCTCCGGAAGGTCGGCCATTGGGCGCATTTCGCGCCGCATGTCTATTCCGCCGAGCACGTGATCCATTCCAAGCCGGCGCCGGACCTGTTCCTGCTGGCGGCGCATTCGCTCGGCATCGCCCCGGCGCAGTGCCTGGTCATCGAGGACACGGTGAACGGCGTCACCGCCGCCCGCGCCGCCGGCATGCGTGTCTGGGGCTTCCGCGGCGGCGGCCACATGACCGACCGCCTCGCCGCCCATCTCACGCAGGCAGGCGCAGAGCGCATCGTGGCGGACTGGGCGGAAGCGCAGGCGCTGTTCGCGGCGCTGTAGGCGCTCAGCTGTAGTTGAAGCTCACCGACACCCGCGGACCGCGCGCGGCATTCTGCGGCACGTCATGGCGCAGCCAGCTCTCCCACAGGAGCAGCATGCCGGGCTTGGGCGCGATGGTGACGAACGGCTTGTCCCGCGCCCGTTCCTTTTTCCGCGGCGCCGCCATCATCAGGCCCAGTCGCGGGTCCTCGAAGCGGATCGCGCTCGCGCCATCCGGCAGCGCCACGTAATAGGTGCCACTGATCGCCGAATGCGGATGGATGTGTGCGCCATGCACGCCGCCCGGCGCCATGACGTTGATCCACAGGCTGTCCAGCGTCAGCGCGCTGCGCGCGAAGTGCAGGACGCGCGCGAAAGCCCGCACCTGCGCGTCGATCTGCCCCTGCAGCTCGGCGAACTCTGGCGCCCGCCGCGGCAGGTCGTCGAGCGAGGCATAGGAGGTGTAGCCGCGATAGCCATGTTCCTTGGCCCAGCGCCGCCCCGCGCGATCCTCGCGCGCGATGGCAAGGCACGCCTTCTCCAGCCCCGCCACCGGCCGAAGCCGTGCCTGGTGGATCTGTGTCGCGAAAAAGGAAAGCGTCCGCGCCAAGGTCACAGCGCCGGGTAGAACAGCGCGACCAGCAACAGGATGATCGCCAGCGTCGCCACCAGCCAGACCAGCGTGCGCAGCGCCGGTACGCCGAAGCCGTAGAGCGGCAGATAGATCAGCCGCGCAACGACATAGATTTGCGCGCCCCAGACGGTCGCCCAGCTATGCCGGCCGTTCAGCGCGCACAGGATCACCGCCACCGCGAAGAACGGAAACGTTTCCATGAAATTGCGCGCGGCACGCTCCAGCCGCGCCGCGACCTTGCCGACGGGCGGCGCGGCCTCGTCGCGGGCGCCGACGTTCCATTTGAGGCCGCGCTGGCCGTTGCCGGCGCGCGCCGCGATCAGAAGCTGGAACAGGCCCAGCGCCGCGGCCAGCGCCAGCATCGTGAATTCCGGCGTCATCCCGCCGAGCGAAAAAGCATAGACCGGCAGATTGTGCGTGACAGACATGCGAGCCCCCTCGGTTGGGTGGACCCTATCGCGCCGCGCGGCGCCACTCCATGCCCGTCCCGGCCCGAAGTTCCCGGACGGCTGCGCGTAAAGTTAGTTTTTCGTTGACGTCCGCCATGCCAGGATACGCCGTCGTCGAAGGGAAAATCCGATGCGCGCTCTGCTGCCGCTTGCCGCCGTGAGTCTGCTGGCCATGGCCCTGTCGGGCTGCGTCGTCGCCGAGGTCGCGGGGGCGGGCGTCGACGTCGCGACCACGGTGGTCTCCACCACGGTCCATGTCACCTCCAGCGTCGTGCGCGGCGCCGCCGATACGGTGAGCGGCAGCGACGACGAGGATCGCGATTCCGACAAGGACCATCGCAAGAGCGACGACGACAAATAATTCTCTGCCGCGCCGCGGCAGGGAAAATCAGAAATTGTCCTTGCGCTTGCGCATCTCGGCGAACACCTCGACGTCGTCGACGTGGCTCAGCCCGAGCGTCCGGCGGATCTCCGCCGAGCCCGGCCGCAGGAACGGATTGGTCGCCTTCTCGAGCCCGATGCTCGACGGGATCGTCGCCTGCCCCTTGGCGCGCAACGCATCGACCTCGCGCGTCCGCTTCACCAGCGCCGCATTGCCCGGCTCCAGGGTCAGGGCGAAGCGCCCGTTGCTCTGGGTGTATTCGTGGCCGCAATAGACCCGGGTCGCGTCGGGCAGGGCCGCCAGCTTCGACAGGCTGGCCCACATCATCGCGGGCGTGCCCTCGAACAGCCGGCCGCAACCCATCGCGAACAGCGTGTCGCCGGTGAACACCGCGTCGTCGAACACGAACGCGATATGCGCCCGCGTATGCGCCGGGATCTCCAGCACCGGCACGGACCGCGCCCCGAAGCGCCACGGCGTCGCCGCGCTCACCCCTTCGTCGATGCCGGGGATGCGCTCGCGGTCCTTCTCCGGCCCCACGACCTTGGCGCCGAATTGTTCCTTGAGCGGCAGGTTGCCGCCCGTGTGATCGAAGTGATGATGCGTGTTCAGGATATGCGTCAGCCGCCAGCCGCGCCGCGCCAGCGCCGTTTTCACCGGATCGGGCTCGGAGGGATCGACCACGGCGGTCAGTCCCGCCGCGGCGTCATGCACCAGATAGGCGTAATTGTCCGTCAGGCAGGGGACGATTTCGATGTCGAGCGCGCTCATCGGGTTAACCTATCAGCCGTCAACCGCGCGTTGAACCGGACGCGGCGTCGCGCTACGCAAGAGCATGCAGCTCGACGCCGCCGATCTCGCGGATTTTTACGAGGCGCCCCTGGGCCTTTTGACGCGGCGCATCATCGCACGCCAGCTGCGCGCGCTGTGGCCCTCGACCAAAGGCGCCTGCCTGCTCGGCTATGGCTTCGCGGTTCCGTATTTGCGGCAATTCCAGGGCGAGGCGGAGCGCGTGGTGGCCTTGATGCCGGCGCAGCAGGGCGTCGTGGCCTGGCCCGCCGGGCGTTCGCTCACCGCGTTGTGCGACGAGACCGCGCTACCCTTCCCCGATGCCTTCTTCGACCGCATCCTGGTCGTCCATGGGCTCGAGGGCGCCGATGCGACGCGGCCGCTGCTGCGGCAGCTTTGGCGCGTCCTGGCGCCGGAGGGCCGCCTGCTGCTCGTCGCGCCCAACCGCACCAGCCCGTGGACCCAGCTCGAACGCTCGCCCTTCGCGACCGGCCGCCCCTTCAGCCGCGGCGAGCTCGACCGTCTGTTGCGCAGTGCCCTGTTCGAGCCGCTGGCCTGGGACCGCGCGCTCTATGTGCCGCCCTTCCGCGGCCGCCGCCTGGTCCGCACCGGCGCCGGCTGGGATCGCCTCCTGGGTCGGCTGTTCCCGGCGCTCTCCGGCGTGCACCTGGTGGAAGCGGGCAAGACGCTGTACGGCGCGGCACCCATCCGCGTCGCGAAGACACAGCCGCAATGGGCGCCGGTGCGCGACGCGACGCTCAGCAAGTCGCCCAGCCGCGACGCCGAGCATCGCCGCTAGTTTAAATCTGCAACAGTTCATGCCTCCCCCAGGGCCGCTGCACGCCTGTGCGGCAAACGCAATGCAGCCTTCTTCCTTGCCGCGGTGGGCCTTGCGCGGCTTCCGTCGCGCAATTGTTATGAAGCGCACGCCGCCGTGATCGCGCGCCCCTTTCAATCCACGGGCTTCTCCCCCAAATGCACCCTGCCGGTATCGCCGGTGCAAATAGGAGGATGTGATGAGTTTCGTGAAATCTGCCGTCTCGGTCGCGGCGCTGTCGTTGATGCTGGGCGTCTCCGCTTCCGCACAGTCGGACGAGCCGGCGAGCGTGATCGGCTGCCTGCACATGCAGAAGAAGGTCAACGCCGCGCTCGACGCGAATCCGTCGTCGCCGAATGCGTCCGCCGCGCGCGCGCAGGCGCAGGGCGCCCAGGGCTATTGCACGCATGGCCTCTACAAGACCGGCCTGACGAGCTACGCCAAGGCGCTCGAGATGCTCGCGTCGAACTAGAGATCTCGCGGCGGGCGGCTTCGGTCCGCCCGCCGCCCTCTCTATTTTCCGCGCAGCAGGAAGATCGCGCCGTCGGCCAGGATGTTCGGGCCCCAGGATTCCGCGCGCATCTCGCGCGTGCGGCCTTGTCCATCCAGCGCCAGCGCCCGCTCGATCACCGATTCCGTCTCGCGCGCCAGGGCGACGAAGTCCGCGATGGTGCACAGATGGATGTTGGGCGTGTCGTACCACTGGTAGTTCAGCGCCTGCGTCCGCGGCATGCGCCCGCGCAGCACCAGCGAGGTGCGCACCTTCCAATGGCCGAAATTCGGCAGCGAGATCACGGTCCGCCGCCCGATGCGCAGCAGATGGCCCAGCACGTCGCGCGGGCTGCGCGTCGCCTGGATGGTCTGGCTGAGGATCGCGACGTCGAACGCCGCGCTGGGATATTCGCCCAGGTCGGTGTCGGCGTCGCCCTGCATGACGGGCAGCCCGCGCGCCACGCAGGCATTCACGTTCTGCTGCGACAGCTCGATCCCGCGTCCGTCGACTCGCTTCGTCGCGGCCAGGTGTTCGAGCAGCGCACCGTCGCCGCAACCGACATCCAGCACCCGCGCGCCGTCCGGGATCATCTCCGCGATCGCCGCGAGGTCGGGGCGCAGCGCCGTCATGCGCCCGCCGCGGCGGCGACGGAGTTGAGGAAGCCGCGCACCGTCGAATACATCTCCGGCTCGTCGAGCAGGAAGGCGTCGTGCCCGCGATCCGTCGCGATCTCGACGAAGCTCACGATCGCCGCGCTGGCGTTCAGGGCGTGCGCGACGTGCTTGTTCTCCGCCGTCGGGAACAGCCAGTCGCTGGTGAAGGCGACGATCAGGAAGCGCGCCTTGGCGCCGGCGAACGCCTGGGCCAGCACGCCGTCATGCTCCGCCGCGAGATCGAAATAGTCCATCGCGCGCGTGATGTAGAGATAGGAATTGGCGTCGAAGCGGTCGACGAAGCTCATGCCCTGGTGATGCAGATAGGATTCGATCTGGAAGTCCGGCCCGAAGCCGAACGAAATCTGCTCGCGCGCCTGCAGGTTGCGGCCGAATTTTCGCTGCAGCGCCGTCTCGGAGAGATAGGTGATATGTGCCGCCATGCGCGCCACGGCGAGGCCCTTCGAGGGCTGGGTGCCGTGCAGCTGGTAGGTCCCGCCCTTCCAGTCCGGATCGGCCATGATCGCCTGGCGCCCGACCTCGTGGAACGCGATGTTCTGCGCCGAGTGCCGCGCCGCGCACGCCATCGGCACGGCGGAGAGGATGCGGTCCGGAAAGGTCGCGGCCCATTGCAGCACCTGCATCCCGCCCATCGAGCCGCCGATCACGCTCAGCACCTTTTCGATGCCCAGCGCATCGAGCAGCATGGCCTGGGCCCGCACCATGTCGCGGATGGTGACCAGCGGGAAGTCGAGGCCATAGGGCCGCCCCGTCGCCGGGTTGGTCTCCGCCGGGCCGGTCGTGCCCATGCAGCCGCCCACGACATTGGCGCAGATCACGAAGAAGCGGTCGGTGTCGACCGGCCGGCCCGGCCCGACCATCGCGTCCCACCAGCCCGGCTTGCCGGTCACCGGATTGGGCGACGCCACGAACTGGTCCAGGGTCAGCGCGTGGCAGATCAGCACGGCATTGCTGCGCGCCGCGTTCAGCGCGCCATAGGTCATGTAAGCCACGGTCAGCGGCGCGAGCGTCTTGCCGCAGTCCAGCACCAGCGGCGCGTCGAAGGTGATCGCATGGCCGATATCGGCGTCCGCCTGCGTCACCGGGCGCAGGAATTTGGGATTACCGGCCATTCCGCGGCTTTCTTGCCTTTTGCAGCACTTGAGGGCGGTTTTGCTAAGGGCACAAGGCTGTAGTGTCAAACATGGGGGCCTCGGCGCTTTGATTTTGCCGCCTCCCGCCCTTATCAATACCGCCCCCTCGGCCGGGCCGGGGACTTAATCCTTGCTCCTCGAGAAGATTTCAGAAGTTCCGATATGCCGCCGCGCAAGACACCGCCCGCCGATCTTCCTGCCAGGCTCGATGCGCTGGACGACAAGCTGCACGAATTGCTGATCAAGCGGGCGCAGATCGCGACCGCCATCTCGCCCGCCGAACAGGCGATCCGCCTGCGCCGCCTCGCCGCCCGCCATAAGGGCAACCTGCCGCTGGCCGCGCTGGTCCGCATCTGGCGGGAGATGATGGCCGCCGCGGCACCGGCCGGCCGCACCGTGCATGTCTATGCCGCCGATCGCGCCGGCCCGTTCCGCGATCTGGCGCGCGACCTGTTCGGCTCGCTGGTGGCGATGAAGGGGCATCTGTCCGCCACCGCCATCGTGCAGGAATGCGGCGGCGATCCGGCCGCTTTCGGCGTCGTGCCGCCGCCCGAAAGCGACGAGAGCACGCGCGCCTGGTGGGCCCAGCTCACGCCGTCCGGCCAGCCCGGCCCGCGCATCGTCGCGACCCTGCCGCTCACTGGCGCCGAGCAGCCCGCCGCCTATGTCATCGGCACGCTGGAGCCGCAGCCGAGCGGCGACGACACCACGCTGATCCTGCTGGAGGCCGGCGACACGCTCAGCCTCACCAAGCTGCAAAGCCTCCTGAAGCAGGGCGGGCTGGATTCGCGCCTGCTCGCGGTCAGCCGCGATTCGGCGAAAAGCCCGCTGCGGCATCACCTGCTGGAGATCGCCGGCTTCGTGCCCGCGGACGACGCGCGCTTCGGCATGCTGACCGAGCAGGCCGGCGATGCCATCCAGCGGGTCGCCTGCGTCGGCTGCTACGCCAATCCCTTCCCTGGAAAATCCGTGTCATGAGTCCCAAGCCCCGTCCCGGCATCCTCGACATCGCGCCCTATGTCGGCGGCCGCGGTCATGTCGAAGGCGTCGCCAAGACGATCAAGCTGTCGTCCAACGAATCGGCGCTGGGCGCCAGCCCGCGCGCGATCGAGGCGTTCCAGGGCGCGGCAGGCGGTCTCGACGTCTACCCCGAAGGCAGCGCCCAGATCCTGCGCGACGCGCTCGCCAAGACATACGGGCTCGACGCCAGCCGCATCGTCTGCGGCAACGGTTCGGACGAGCTTCTCACCCTGCTGGCGGGCGCCTATCTCAACCCCGGCGACGAGGTGATGTTCACCGAGCATGGCTTCCTCGTCTACAAGATCGCCACCCTCGCCAACAGCGCGACGCCCGTCATCGTGCCGGAGAAGGACCTTCGCGCCGATGTCGACGCGATGCTCGCGGCGGTGACGCCGCGGACGCGGCTCGTCTATCTCGCCAATCCGAACAATCCCACCGGCTCCTATCTGCCGCATGACGAGGTCCGCCGCCTGCACGCCGGCCTGCCCAGGGACACGCTGCTGGTGATCGACGCAGCCTATGCCGAATATGTCCGGCGCAACGATTACGAGGCGGGCCTCGAGATGGTCTCGAGCTTCGACAACGTCGTGATGACCCGCACCTTCTCGAAGATCTACGGCCTTGCGGGCCTGCGGGTCGGCTGGGCCTATTGCCCCGCCGCGATCGCCGACGTGCTCAACCGTATCCGCGGCCCGTTCAACGTCTCGGTCCCGGCGCAGCGCGCCGCCGCCGCCGCGCTCGCCGACCGGGCGCATGTCGAGGCCAGTTTCGCGCACAACGAAAAATGGCGCGACTGGCTCACCGCAGAGATCCGCAAGCTGGGCTTCCCGGTCGACGACAGCGTCGGCAATTTCGTGCTGATCCATTTCGGCAGGGAGAAGGGCCGCACCGCCAAGGACGCGGACCATTTCCTCTCGCAGCGCGGCCTGATCCTGCGCGGCGTGGGCAGTTACGGCCTGCCCGACTGCCTGCGCCTCACCGTCGGGACGGAGGCGGCCAACCGCGCCGTCGTCGCCGCCCTCGCCGATTTCGCGAAGGCCGGATGAGCAAGCCGGCCTTTGCCCGTGTCGCGCTTCTGGGCGTCGGCCTGATCGGCGCGTCGCTGGCGCATGCCATGCGCCGCGCGAGCCTCGCTGGCCATGTCGTGGCGCATGACCGCAAGGAGGCGCTCAAGACCGCGCGGCGTCTCAAGCTCGCCGACAGCTATGCCGCGTCCGCCGCCGCCGCGGTCCGGGATGCGGACCTGGTGATCCTCGCGACGCCGGTGGGCGCCTTCGGCGCGCTCGCCAAGGCCATCGCGCCGCATCTCAAGCCCGGCGCGATCGTCAGCGATGTCGGGTCCGTGAAAGGCGCGGTGGTCGCCGATGTCGGCCCGTTCCTGCCCAAGGGCGTGCATTTCATCCCGGCGCATCCGATCGCCGGCACCGAGCGTTCCGGCCCCGAAGCGGGCTTCGCGGAGCTGTTCGACGGCCGCTGGTGCATCCTCACCCCGCCCAAGGGCGCCGACAAGCGCGCGGTGAAGGCGCTGCGCGGCTTCTGGGAACGGCTCGGCAGCAAGGTCGAGACGATGGACGTCCGCCATCACGACCTCGTGCTCGCGGTCACCAGCCATGTACCGCATCTCATCGCCTACAACATCGTCGGCACGGCCGACGACCTTCGGTCGGTCACCCAGGGCGAAGTGATCAAATACTCCGCCGGCGGCTTCCGCGACTTCACCCGCATCGCGGCCTCCGATCCCACGATGTGGCGCGACGTCTTCCTCAACAACAAGGAGGCGGTGCTCGAAGTCCTGGGCCGTTTCAGCGAGGATCTCAGTGCCTTGCAGCGGCAGATCCGCTGGGGCGACGGCGACGCGCTGTTCAAGCTCTTCACCCGCACCCGCGCCCTGCGCCGCGGCATCGTCGATGCCGGCCAGGACAGTGCCGCGGTGAATTTCGGCCGCAACGCGCCCGCGGCGGCGAAGAAGAAAACCAAGCGCTGAATTCCTGTCCGCCTCGCCGCGCTGGGAGGATGGCTAGAGTCTGTTGATCAGATGGAGTCACCAAAAACTTGTCATGGTTGGGTTGCATCAACTTGAAAGCAACGGACTCTAATACAGCGGCTCTTCCGTCGTCGCCGGCGTGTCTCCGACGCTCACCATGCCGCCGTGGAAGGCGACGACCGCGCCCAGCAGCCCGGCATCGTTGTTTCCCGCCTTCGCGGCGCGCGCGAGCAGCGCCGCCGCGATCCCGCTGTCGGCGCCGCCCTGCACACGATGTCTCTGCGCGGCGCCGAGCAATGTCTGGATTCCCGCCACCTTGAAATCGAGCAGGCCCTGCACCGCATGCGCCGCATCCAGCGACAGCGCGCCCTTGCCCACCGCGCTCAGCCGCGGCCAGGCGATCTCCAGGTCGCGCACGTCCAGCATGCCGTTCGCCGCGCGGAAGGTCTCGAACGTGCGCACCCAATCCGTGCGCCCCGCCCGCGGCCCGTCGAAGGCACGCGCCGGCGTCGCCGCCGCGTTCAGCTTGACCTGCACGATGTCCGGCCCGAACAGCCCGGTCAGGGCCGGCGACAGATGCACCCCGTCCGCGATCGCGAAGACGTCCACCGTGCCGCCGTTCGGCGCCACCCGCAGATGCAGCTGCACCCGCGCCGCGCTCAGCGCCGGCGCGACGAAGCCGATGCCGTCGAGATCGAAGCGCGACAGGCCCTGCGCGCCCAGGATGGCGCTGGCATGCAGGGCGCCCGCCGCGAACGGCATCGCATGCGGCTTGCCCGCGAGGTCCGTCCAGGTGAGCGCCTGGTCGCCCGTCGCCTCGAAGATCATCTGCTCGCGGCCATAGGTCAGCGCGTGCAGCGCGAACTTCCCGGCCGTCCAGGACGCCGGCCCATGCGGCGTCTTCACCGTCACGCGCAACCCGTCGAACACCACGTCGAGATTGAAGGGAAAGCCGCTGATGCTTTTCGAGCGGAAGGCCAGTGTCGCGCCCGGCACCGCCGCATGCCCGTTGAGCGCGTCCAGCCGGTCCGACAGTGCATCGGCCTCGCGCCACCACACCACGCTGACGCCCAGCGCGAGCAGCAGGAACAGCGCCAGCGGCGCATAGAGGAAGAAGCGGCTGGAATATTTCATGCTGCGGTCTGGTCTCGGTGCTCCGCATCCTTCGACAAGCTCAGGATGAGGTTTTTTCGGCTGAATCCTCACCCTGAGCTTGTCGAAGGGTGAGCGGGGCCGAACCTAGCCGCTTTTCACCGCGCCGGGCGGGAACAGGATGTCGCGCACGCCGCCCAGCCGGGCCTGCCGCTCCAGCGCGCGCTCCAGCTTGGCCCGCCGCGCCGCGCTCAGCGACAGCCGCGGCTCCAGCCACAGCGCCTTGACCGCCAAGCGGTCCGCCGCCCGCTCCGCCTTCATGTCGATGCGCCCTACGAACCGCGCGCCCTCCAGCAGCGGGAACACGTAATATCCATATGTCCGCTTCGGGCCGGGCACGAAGATCTCGATCGTATAGTCGAAGCCGAAGATGCGCTCGGCCCGCGCCCGGTCGCGCAGCACCGGATCGAAGGGCGACAGCACGCGCAGCCGCGAGGTCGGGACCGGCAGGCGCGCCGTCTCCGCCGCGATGTCGGGCCGCGCCACCGCCTGGAAGCCGCGCTTGCCGGGCGCGCCCTCCAGCGTCACGTCGATCAGCCGCCCGGCGCGCCGCTCGCCTTCGATCCATTTGGCCGCTTCCGGGATGGAGGCGTGGCCCCAGAAATCCGCGATCATCCGCGCCGTCCCCGCGCCCAGCCGGTCGAGCGCCGCATTGTGCGCCCAGTCCAGCGTCTGCAGCCGCGTCGGCCTGCCGTCGCGCAGGGATTTGGGGATCGCGCGCTCCGCCAGGTCGTAGACCTTCTCGAAGCCGTTGCGCTCCAGCACCGCGAGCTCGCCGATGCGCCAGAGATATTCGAGCGCCGCCTTGGCCGGGCCCCAGCCCCACCACGGCCCGGTCCGTCCGCCCAGATGCGCGAAGTCGCGCGCCAGCGACGGGCCGTGCGCTTCGACATGGTCGCGCACGGTCTTCAGCACCCGGTCGTCGCCGAAGCGCTCGCGCCACGCCGCGACATTCGCCTTGGACTTCGCGAAGCGGTGACGCCAATGCGGATAATGCTCGAGCGGGATCAGCGAGGAATCATGCGTCCAGTGCTCGAACAGCGCCGGCGTCCGGGCCTGCAGCCGCTCGAGATGGCGCGGCCGGTAGCCGCCATGCCGCGAATGGAGGATGTGGTGATGCGCCCGCTCGATGATCTTGATCGAGTCGAGCTGGACATAGCCGAGCTTGCGGATCAGCGGCGCGATCGCCGCGGCGCCGCCCGCCTGCCGCTCGCCGCTCAGGCCGTGCCTGGCGAGGATCAGGGCGCGGGCTTGCGCGTTGGAAATATGGAAGGGCGTGCTCATGGCGAAAGCGGCCACGTCATCGCATGAACGTCTACCCGCACCGCGAATAGCCGCAGGAGATGCAGGACTCGCAGCCTTCGAGCTTGACCAGGCTGGGCGAACCGCAGCGCGGACAGAAGCGCGCCGGTGCGCCCTCCGCCGCCACCGCGACGGCGCGGCGCTCGGGCGCGTCCAGCGGCGCGTCGCGAGACGCGAGGAAGCCCGTGTCGATCATATGCGTCTCGATCACCTCGCCGATCGCCGCCATCAGCGAGGGGACGTAGCGCGTCCCGCTCCACTGCCCGCCGCGCGGATCGAAGATCGCCTTCAGCTCCTCCACCACGAAGGAGACGTCGCCGCCGCGCCGGAACACCGCGGAGATCATCCGCGTCAGCGCCAGCGCCCAGGCATAGGCCTCCATGTTCTTGGAGTTGATGAAGACCTCGAAGGGCCGCCGCCGCCCGTCCTTCTCGATGTCGTTGATCGTGATGTAGAAGGCGTGGTCGCTGTCCAGCCATTTGATCTTGTAGGTCTGGCCGATCAGCACGTCGGGCCGGTCGAGCGGCCGCGTCATGTAGACGACCCCGCCCGGCGAGACCTCGCGCGGCCGGGCTGCGGGCGCCGGCTCTCCGCGCGCATCGGCCGCCGGCGTCGTCTCGGCCTGCAGCACCGATCCCGTCACGTCGTTCGGCCGGTAGGTGGTGCAGCCCTTGCAGCCCATCTCATAGGCCTGCAGATAGACGTCCTTGAACGCCGCGAAGGAGATCTCCACCGGCACGTTGATGGTCTTGGAGATCGAGCTGTCGATGTGGCGCTGCGCCGCCGCCTGCACCGCGAGATGATCCTCGGGCGCCAGGGTCTGGGCCGTGACGAAATAGTCCGGCAGCGCCGCCTCTTCGCCGAACCGCGCGCGGAAGGCGCGATAGGCATAGTCCTCGACTGTCTCAGTCGTGCTCGACCCGTCGGGCTGCAGGACCTTGCGGGTATAGGTGTAGGCGAACACCGGCTCGACGCCGCTCGACACATTGCCGGCGAACAGCGAGATCGTGCCGGTCGGCGCGATGGAGGTGATGAGGCCGTTGCGGATCCCGTGTTTCGCGATCGCGGTCCGGATCTCCTGCGGCAGGCGCAGGGTGAAGGGCCGCGAGAGGAATTCATGCGCATCGAACAGCGGGAACGGGCCCTTCTCCGCCGCCAGTTCCGCCGAGGCGAGATAGGCCGCGTCGCTCAGCGCCGACAGCCAGGCATCGATCAGCGCCACGCTTTGCGGCGAGCCGTAGCGCGTGCGGCAGAAGATCAGCGCGTCGGCGAGCCCGGTGACGCCCAGCCCGATGCGCCGCTTGGCCTTGGCCTCGGCCTGCTGCTGCGGCAAGGGAAAGCGCGACACGTCGATGACGTCGTCGAGCAGCCGCACCGCGCTGCGCGTCAGCCGCGTCAATTCCGCGATGTCGAGATGCGCGTCCGCCTCGAACGGCCGCTTCACCAGCTTGGCGAGATTGATCGAGCCCAGCAGGCACGCGCCGTAAGGCGGCAGCGGCTGCTCGCCGCAATTGTGCGCCCACAATCCGTTGGCGTCGAAAGCGTTGAGGCCGGGGATCGCCGCATCGAACACCTCCGCCTCGCCCGCCGGGCGCACCGATTCGACCGTGGCGCAGAACTGCTCGCGGTTGAGGGAGCGCCGGTAATTCTTCAGGGCCAGCGTGAGCCGCAACGTCTTGTCCGTATCGGAAAACCCGACGCGCTCGGCGAACACCGGCAGATTGTCACCGGAAACTACCAACTCGTGCTGCGCCGCGACGGCATAGGCCTTCGAACCGCCCTTGCCGTCCGGCAGAAGCCGCGTTCCCGTTGCGCGCCGGTCGCGATAGAGCGTGCTCGCGATGCCCAGCCGCAGCAGTATGCGCTGCACCGCTTCGAGCCGTGGCAGGTCGCTCTGGCTGAGTCTTACGCTCACGCCCTTGTCCTGCGCGACCTGGACGCTGCCATCGGCATCGAAGAAGCCGCGCAGGAACGCCGCCTGGAAGGCGCTCGAGCGCCGCTCGATCGCCGGCGAAATCGCCTGGTCGCCCGGCGTCATGCCATGTGCCAGCGCCAGCGCCGCGAGCGCGCCGGTCGCCATCCGGAATTCGCCCCGCCCCGGCACCTCCATCCAGCCGGCAAAGTCGCTGCGATGTGGCAGGCGCGACGCGGCATCGAAGGCCGCGTCCATCACGCCGCGCACACCGTCCGCCGGCGCCTCGCCATTGGCGGCCTGGGCGCGTGGCCAGACCGACAGCACCGCCTTGTCGTCCTTCAACGTTCCGTCGCCGACCAGGAGGCCGAGCAGATAGCCCTCGTCGCCGTCGCGTTGCGCAACGGCCGCGTCGCCCCAGCCGGCGATGGCGCGGTGATCGTGCAGCAGGACCTCGTCGCCCGGCCGCAGCGTGCCCGCTTCCGTCCAGGTCCAGTCGCTGCGCCAGTGGGTCCGCCGCGTCACCTTGCGCACGCGGTGATCGGCGGTCAGCCGCAGGGCGTGGCCCGCGCGCGTCCTGAGTTCGACGACCGGCTTCACGCCGCTGGAAAAGAATCCGCGCCCGTCGCTCGGCCAGCCGCGGCCCTCCGCCAGCGCCGTGAACGGCGTGCCGATCAATTCGTGCACCTGGCGCGGCCCGCCCGCCGTCGCGATCCAGGTCTCGGCCGTCACGCAGGGATTCGTCGCGCTGATCGTCTCGCAATAGCCGAGATTGTTCTCCTGGTTGATGCGGTCGATGAAGATCACGCCGGGCTCGGCGGTCTCGTAGGTGGCGCGCATGATGCGGTCCCACAGGTCGCGCGCCTTCACCGTGCGATGGACGACGCCGCCGAAGGTCAGCGCCCAGTCGCCGTCCGCCTTCACCGCGTCCATGAACGCGTCGCTCACCAGCACGGAGAGGTTGAAGTTCGACAGCCTTCCGCGTTCGCGCTTGGCGTCGATGAAGGTCTCGATGTCGGGATGGTCGATGGCGAGCGTCGCCATCATCGCGCCGCGCCGGCTGCCCGCGCTCATGATGGTGCGGCACATCGCGTCCCACACATCCATGAAGGAAACGGGGCCCGAGGCGTCGGCCGCCACGCCATGTACCGCCGCGCCCCTGGGCCGCAGCGTCGAGAAATCATAGCCGATGCCGCCGCCCTGCTGCAGCGTCAGCGCCGCTTCGCGGAGGGCGGAGAAGATGCCGTCCATCGAATCGTCGATGGTCCCCATCACGAAGCAGTTGAACAGGGTCACGCTGCGCGCCGTGCCCGCGCCGGCCAGGATGCGTCCGGCGGGGAGGAAACGGTGTCCGGCCAGCGCCTGGGCGAAATCCAGCGCCACGGTGCCGCGTTTCTCCGGCGCTTCGGCCTGGGCGGCGGCCAGCGCCACGCGCGCCCAGGTATCGGCCACCTCGCCGTCCACGGGCGTGCCGTCCGGCTGTTTCAGCCGGTATTTCATGTCCCAGATCTGGCGGGAAATATCGCTCATGGCCTCGTCCGACGCGCCCACAAAGCGGGTGCATCAGGTAACGCTTGCGGAGGTTAAAGTCAAGTTTTGTTCCCCGAATGTTCCCGGGCACGGCCGCAAACGGCATGATCCGGACCATGGCATGATGCAGCCCGCGAATCGCCGCGCCGGACAGCAAGGCTGCATGTGAACACGCTCTACTACGGCGACAATCTCGACGTCCTGCGGCGCCATGTGGCGGCGGACTCGGTCGACCTGATCTATCTCGACCCGCCCTTCCAGAGCGGCCGCGACTACAACATCCTGTTCGAGGAACAGGACGGCACCAAGGCCGCGGCGCAGATCCAGGCTTTCGAGGATTCCTGGGAGTGGGACCTGCGCGCCGCGGCCGCTTATGATGATGTGGTGCGCGCCGGCGGCGCCGTCGCCAACGCGCTGGAGGCATTCCGGCAATTGCTCGGCGGCACGCCGATGCTCGCCTATCTGTCGATGATGGCGCCGCGCCTGGTCGAGCTCAGGCGGGTGCTGCGGCCGACCGGCTCGATCTACCTGCATTGCGACGTCACGGCCAGCGCGCATCTGCGGCTGCTGATGGACGCGGTGTTCGGGCCGCGCAATTTCCGCAACGAGATCGTCTGGTACTACTACAACAAGATGCATGACAGCCGGAAGCGCCTGTTCCCGCGCGCCACCGACACGCTGCTGTTCTATGTCAAGGACGTCCACGCGCCCTTCACCTATCGCCAACTCAAGGAGCAGCGCGAAAAGCCCGTCCGCCAGCTCGCGCGCAAGAAGCTGGGCGGCCGCATGGTCAACGCCAGGGACGAAGACGGCCATGTGATCTACCGCCTGAAGGAAGACCGCACGATCGACAATGTCTGGCGCATCCCCTGCATCCAGCCGGCCGACCGCACGCAGCGCATGGGCTATCCGACGCAAAAGCCCGAAGCCCTGCTGGCCCGCGTCGTCGAGGCGAGCAGCAATGCGGGCGACACGGTCCTCGATCCGTTCTGCGGCTGCGGCACCGCCATCGCGGTGGCGCAGCAGATGAACCGGCACTGGATCGGCATCGACGTCACCCATCTGGCGGTGGGCCTGATCAAGCATCGCCTGCTGCACGCCTTCGGGCTGCACGCGAAGAAGGACTACGCCGTCATCGGCGAGCCGACCACGATCGACGGCGCCAAGCAGCTCGCCGAGGACGACCGGCACCAGTTCGAGCATTGGGCGCTCGGCCTCGTCGGCGCGCGCGCGTCCGCCAAGGGCAAGGGAGCGGATCGCGGGATCGACGGCCAGCTCTCCTTCCAGGAGGGCGGTACGGGCAGCGAACACAAGCGTGTCTTCATCTCCGTCAAGTCCGGCGGCGTGAAGGCCGGCGACATCCGCGACTTGCGCGGCGTGGTGGAGCGCGAGAACGCGGCGATGGGCTGGCTCATCACGCTGGAGGAGCCGTCCCGGCCCATGCGCGCCGAAGCGGCCGATGCGGGCTTCTACGTTTCGCCCTGGGGCCAGCACGGCCGTCTCCAGATCCTGACGGCCGAGGCGCTGCTGGACGGTGCGACCTTCAGCTGTCCGCCGATCCGTCCCAGCGGCACGACGTTCAAGCTCCCGCGCCGTGCAACCCGCGAAGCCGATCAGGGTGCGCTGTCGCTCGAAGGACCGGCGGCGGACGAGGAATAGGGTTCGGTTTCTCCGGAAGAGACTGCTGTCATGCCCGCGAAGGCGGGCATCCAGCCTAGTGTGCGAAAGCGGTCTGGATGCCCGCCTTCGCGGGCATGACAGATCGATCGAAACCAAAGCTGTCGCCTTCAACCGCTGTTGCGCCGCTCCAGCAGGTCGCGGCCTTCCGCCACCAGCTTCGCCGTCGTGTCCTCGATCGCGCTCTGCAGCCGCGTCATGAACTCGCGCCGCGGCAGGCCCGGCGGGATCGCCGGGAGGAATTCGAGCACGATCCTGCCGCGTTTCTTGAGAAAGCCGACCGGTCCCGTCCAGAACAGCCCGGAGTTCAGCGCCACCGGCACGCAAGGCACGTTCAGCTGCATGTAGAGCGCCGCCACGCCGGGCTTGTAGTCGGGCGGCGCATCGGGCTTGACCCGCGTGCCCTCGGGAAAGATCGCGATGCTGCGGCCCTGCGCGAGCTGCGCCCGCGCCGCGGCGGCCATCGCGCGCAAGGCGTGCGCCCCGCCCTCGCGGTCGATCGCGATCATCCGCGCCTTGCGCAGATACCAGCCGTAGAACGGCACGTTCAGCAGGCTCTTCTTGAGCACGATCGAGGGATCCTGGAGCACATAGTAGATCGCCATGGTCTCCCACATGCTCATATGCTTGAGCGCGATCAGCACGCCGCGCGGCGGCAGCGGCCCGCGGACCTCGAAACTCAGCCCGGCGAAGACCCGAAGGCCCCAGAAGTTCAGTCCCACCCATTGGCGCGCCATCCACATGGTGACGCCGCGCGGCAGCAGCAGGGCGGGCAGGAACGTCACCGCCAGCACCGCCGTCACGAGGGAGAACCAGACGATGAAGATCGCGGAGCGAAGGATCGTCATGCGGGAGAATCGCGCCTCGGGTTCGTAGACGACAAAAAATGCGTGTCATGGCCCGCGAATGCGGGCCACCCAGGTGAAACCCTGCGAAATCCGGCGACGTTCACGCAGACCTCATAAACAAATTGCGTCCCGCAGAGCCCAACCGGGTGGTCCGCATTCGCGGGCCATGACAAGCCGTTATGAGGCGGACGCCAATTAAGTCCAGACACTAGGACGTCGCGGCAGACTTGCCGCCGTCGCTCTTGTGGTCAACGGCGGTCATCACGAAGCTCGCGACATATTTCAGGTACTCGTTGTGCAGCAGATGCAGCGTGCCGGGCCGGTACCACTGCGCCATGTCCACGCCTGCCGGCTCGACCGGATAGGCGATCAGCCGCACGCCCGGCATCAGCGAGCGGAACAGGCGCAGGCTGCGTGGCATGTGATAGCTCGCGGTCACCAGGATCAGGCTCTTGTAATGGTGCGCCGCGATCCATGCCGCGGCCTCCTCGGCATTGCCATAGGTGTCTTCCGCGGCATAGCCGATATCGGCGCAGCACGCGAAGCGCCGGCCGCCGTCGGAGCGCCGCTTGAGTTCGTCCTTGGTCGAGGCCTTGTTGACGCCCGAGATCAGCAGGCGCTTGCCCGTCCCGCCCTCGAGCAGCGCCACCGCCGCATCCAGCCGCGCATCGCCGCCGGTCAACGCCACGATGGCGTCGGCCTTCAGGGCCTGCGTCGGCCGCGTCGGCAAGGTCCCGACGAACAGCGCGAAGCCCGCGACATAGAGCACGACGAGCGCCACGACGATCAGCAACACTTTCCGCATGCGCGCGATTCCAGCTCCTCGGGCTCAGGATAGCGTTAGCCGGGAATCCGGGCAAAAAGCGGGCGGTCGTCTCAATATATCTCCCGCACCGCCGCCAGAACCGAGAGCCGCGCCGTCGCCCAGGCGATCAGCGTCGCGATCGCCGGCACCGCGGCGAGCCAGGCGGCTTCGGTAAGTTTTAATGCGATCGGCGGCAGGAACGGCACCGCCTCCAGTCCCGCGAACTCCAATCCGCCCGCGGCGAGGAACAGCGCGGCCGCGGCCAGCGCCCCCACCGCACTGGCGCCGAATGCGGCCAGCGCGTAATGCCGTTCGAAGGCGCGGGAAATGAACCAGGCATGCGCGCCCATCTGGTGCAGCAGCGCGACCATGTCGTGCTGCGCCTCCAGCCCAGCGCGCGTCGCGAAGGCGACGATGGAGGCGGTGGCGATCGCGATCAGAAACAGGATGCCATAGGCGCTGAACACGATGGTGTCGGCGAGGCTCTTGAGCCGCGCGATCCAGTGCCCGTGATCGTCGAGCTGCGCGTCCGGCGCCACCGCCCTCAGCTGCGCGCCCAGCGCTGCGAGGTCGACCCGCGCGCCCGGCACGATGGTCGCGTCGATCAGCCGGGGCAGCGGCAGTTCGGCGACCAGCGCGCCCTTGCCGAGCCAGGGCTCGACCAGGCTCTGCATCTCGTCCTCCGACAGCGGCGCGGCATGCGCGATGCCGGGCGCGGCGCGCAGCACGGCGAGGGCGGCATCGGCCTCGCGCCCCATGGTGGCGTTCGCATCGCCCTGCGCCGGCACCAGGATCTGCACCGTCAGCCGGTCCGACAAGCCTTCGCGCCAGCCCGCCGAAGCGCGCTCCGCGACCAGCGAGGCGCCGAGCGCCAGGGCGGCGAGGAAGGCCATCACGCCGATCACCACGTCCAGCGGCGCTGCGCCCTTCTCGCGCGGCAACAGGCGGCCCGACCGCGTCATGTCCGCACCCCGCGCAGCTGCACCAGCCGTCCATCCACCAGCCGCATCTCATGCGCCTTGGTGCTCTCGATCAGGGCCCGGTCATGGGTCGCGATCAGCACCGTCGTGCCCAGCCGGTTGAGCTCGCCGAACAGGCGGATCAGCCGCGCTCCGATCTCGGGATCGACATTGCCGGTCGGCTCGTCGGCGATCAGCAGGTCCGGCCGCGCCACCACGGCACGCGCGATCGCGATGCGCTGCTGCTCGCCGCCCGACAGCGTCGCGGGCTTGGCCTGCATCCGGTCGCCCAGCCCGACCCAGGAGAGGAGCTCCTCGACGTCATGCTCATAGTCGTGCCGGCCCGCCAGGCGCAGCGGCAGGGCGACGTTGTCGAAGGCGGAGAGGTGCGACAGCAGGCGGAAGTCCTGGAACACCACGCCGATCCGCCGCCGCATGGCGGGAAAGTCGCGCCGCCGCGCGGTCGCCATGTCGTTGCCGAACAGGGTGATCAGCCCGCGCGAAGGCGGCTCGGCCAGATAGATGAGCTTGAGCAGCGTCGTCTTGCCCGCGCCGGACAACCCGGTCAGGAAGGTGAACGAGCCGGCTTCCAGCAGGAAGGTGACGTCGCGCAGCACTTCCGGCCCGGCGCCGTAGCGCATGCCGACATTTTCGAAGCGAACCATGGGATTGGACCATAGAGTGCGATCATCCCGAGTGGAATCCGGCTGGGGCGCCGATTGCGTGACAAATCGAGGACGCCCGCGCGCCTTGCGAGGGCCGTGTCCTTAAAGGTATTTTTGCCTTAAGCGGAGACACTCCCCGGATGATCCTGACCTGCCCACAATGCGAGACGCGCTACAACGCGGACGCGTCCAAGTTTCCGGCTGCCGGCCGCAGCGTACGCTGCGCCAGATGCGGCACGGTGTGGCATCAGATCGGTCCGGAACCCGAACCCGATCCGGAAGCCGAGATCTTCGTACAGGAGCCGGCGGCCCCGCCGCCGCCCGCGCCCGAGCCCGTCAGCATCGCGGCCCAGCCGCGCGTCGCCGCCTTTGCGCCCGCGCCCAGCGTTTCGGCTCCAGCCATCGCGGTGGAGGACGGACCGGCGCCTCGCGCGCCCCGCCGCTGGCTCAGCGGCGTCGCGCTGGCCGGCGGCTGGGTGCTGCTGGTCGGGCTCGTCGTGGTGATCGGCTGGGCCGCGGTCAGCTTCCGCGACAGCATCGCGACCTGGCTGCCGCAGACCTCGTCCTTCTATGCCGCAGCCGGCCTGCCGGTGAATGCCCGCGGCATCGACTTCACCGATGTCGGCCGCGCCATCGAGACCGAGGATGGCCAGCAGGTCCTCGCCGTCACCGGCAAGATCGTCAACCGCTCCAATCACGAGTTGACCGTGCCGCTGGTGCGGGTCGCGCTGTTCGATGCCGACCGGCACGAGCTCTATCACTGGACCTTCGTGCCCGGCGTCTCGACCCTGAAGCCCGGCCAGGTCGCCAAGTTCCGCACCCGCCTCTCGAGCCCGCCCGCCGGCACCCACGATCTCGAGATCCGCTTCGCGCAGGCGGGCGAATAGAGTCTGTCGTGATCCGTTTGAATCACGACTGTCATCCCGGCCAAGCGATGCGTCAGCATCGCGCTGGTCCATAGCGACAGCGTATGGACGGACCCATTGCGCAAGCGTCTCGATGGATTCCGGCTCTCCCCCCGGCTCAAGGCCGGGGTCGGCCGGGATGACATTTCGCGCAAGACGGATCGCACCTTGTTCTAGATAAGGCGGCGCCCCGCGCCTCTCCTTTCCTCCCCCGTAACCACGGGGGAGGAAAACCCTCAAAACTCCTTCAGCAGCCGGTCGATGTAATCCAGCTCCTGTTGCGGCCGGCCGCGTTCGGCGGCGCGGCGGCGCAGCTCCATCAGGATGTCGCGCGCCCGCTGCAGCTGCGAGGCATCGGGCACTTTCACGCCCGTGCCCGCGCCGTGGCCGCTCTGCCGCCGCCCCAGCGGATCTTCGTTCTGACCGTTGTCCTGGTCCTGGCCCGATTGCTTCATCAGCTTGTTGGCGAGGTCGTTCGCCGCGCCGCGCATCGCGTCCAGCGCATTCTTCTGGTCGATGCTCGAGCCGTTATAGTCGCTGGAGCCGAGCTCCCGTCCCGATTGGCCCATTGAAGTGCCGGCGCGGCCCAGATCGCCGGGCGCCGGGATCTTCTGGTCGCCCATGCCCTTGAGGACCTGCCCGAGCTGCTTCTGGATGTCGCCCTGTTCCTGCTGCAGCGCCTTGGGATCGACGGGCTCGCCCTGGCGGCCCTTGAAGGTCTTGTCGAGCAGGCCGCGCTGCCGCCCCATCAATTCGCCCAGGCCCTTGATCGCGTCGCTCAGCGCCTTGTTTTGCGGGTTGCTGTCCGCGCTGCCGCCCGCGCCATTGCTCAGCCGCAGGTTCTCCAGAAGATTCTGCAGCAGCGCCAGCATCTGCTGTGCCTGGCCGCGTGCACCGCCCTGCGCCAGCTGCTGGATGGTCTTGAGCAGGGTCTGCAGGTCCTGCTCGCTCAGCATCTTGGTGCCGGGCGGCGGCGCGCCATTGTTCTCCTGCGGATTGGCGGCCAACGCCTGCATGTAGCGCTGCATCGCGTCCTGGTAGCGCTGCAGCAATTCGTCGATCACCTCCTGCGGCGCGCCCTGGGCGAGCGCCTGCGCCAGCATCGCCTGCAGCCGCCGCAATTCCTCGGCTGCCGACAGCAGGCCGCCGCGCTCCAGCCCCACCGCGGTCTCCCACAGGAGCTGTTCGACATGCTCGATGTCCTCGACATGCGCCGCATCGGCCAGCGCCCAGCGCGCCGCGCGGATCGCGAGATAAGGTCCCGACTGGTTCTGATAGAACACCTGCGGCGCGAGGGTCAGCGCGTCGAGCACCCGCACGATGTGCATCCGCTCGCCCGGCGTCGTGCTGGTCGCCAGCGCCTGCCGCTGCTCGATCAGCGCCCGTGACAGGGAATTGGTGAACACCCGCGCCGGCAGGCGATAGGTCACCGGCATCGTCGTCGCGACCTGGCCCGCGCCGTCCACCGCCTGCAGCGCGATGTCGACGTCGAGCCCGGCATAGGGATGCGCCGTCAGGTCCTGGTACGACGTCTCGTTCACGATTTTCGCCGCCGTCGCCAGCGACAGGTCGACGACCAGCGCCGCGCCGTGGCGCTGGTGCGGCGTGATGATCGCGCGAACCGCCGTCACGCCGTAATCGTCGATGGCCTTGTAGGACAGCTTGAGCGCCGCATGCTCGGTCTTGCCCGGCGCGCCGGCGAAGGCGATGGACGGCGGATGGTCCGGGATCGCCGTGATGCGCCAGTCGCCGATGGCGCGCCCCGCGCTGCGCACCCGCACCCGCGCATCGGCAATGATGCGATAATTCGCGGCATACTCGCCGCGCCCGCCGGTGAATCCGTCACCGCCGTCCGACGCGGAGTCGAGCGACAGGCCCGGCGCGTGTCCCGCACCATGGGCGCGCAAATTCAGCACCGACCCGGCCGGCACCGCCAGCGTCATGCCCGGCGTCAGATAGACCGGCGGCATTCCCGTATAAGCCGGCGGATCGATCCAGGCGTCCAGTGTCGCGCGGCCCGCCGCGCTGTCGTCGTTGAGCCCGGCCCACAGCCGCCGCCCCGCATCGCCGCCCGCCAGCGCCAATCCACCGAGGAACAGCAGCACCACGACGAACCGCAGCGCGCGCGGATCGCGGCGCGCCAGTCCGGGATGCGGCCAGCCGACTTTGAGGTTTTTCACCCCGGCCAGCAGCCGGCGCAGGTGCAGTGCCCACAATTCCTCGGCCCAGGCGTCGCCTGTCCCGACCGCCATCCGGTCGCCCGCCTCGGAGATCGGCCGGTGGCTGAGGCCGCTGGTGATCTCGAGCCGCCGCGCCCCGTCGCTCCAGCCGGGCAGGCGCACGGCGCGGAATCCGAAATAGAGCGACAGGCCGATGCCGGTCAGCGCCGCGCTCAGGATCAGCGCGTGCAGGCTCCAGGGCAGGGGCGCGAACAGGTCGAACAGCGCCGCCGCCGCGAACAGTCCCGCGATGCCGCTCGCCGGCCACAATGCCGGCCAGACGCGTTCCCACGCCAGCGCGGCACGCGACCACGAGACCGCGTTCTCCGTCGCCTTGTCGGCTCTAGAGCCAGTCCGGAATTCGTTCGGATCCGAATAACGCGTCATCGTCCAGTCTTGGCCGCACCACGCTCCAGCGGGAGCCCTTCACGAGCACTTCGGGCGCGGGCGGACGCGCATTGTAAGCCGAAGACATCACCGCGCCATAGGCGCCGGCCGTCAGGATCGCGATCAAATCGTCCTCGCCGAGTTCCGGCAGCTCGCGCTCGGCGGCAAAGATGTCCGAGGTTTCGCACACCGGGCCGACGACGTCGTAGCGCTGCCGTGGCGTGTCCGGTCCCGCTTCGTTGACGCGCACGATCTCGTGATGGGACTCGTAGAGCGCCGGCCGGATCAGGTCGTTCATCCCCGCATCGACGATGGCGAAGGTCTTGGCCTCGCCTTTTTTGACGTAGAGCACCCGGCTCACCAGGATGCCGGCATTGGCCGCGATCAGCCGCCCCGGCTCGAGGATCAGCCGGCAGTCGAGAGCCTTGGTGATCCGGGTCGCCAGCGCGCCATAGGCCGACGGATCGGGCGGCGGCGCGTTGTCGGTGACATAAGGCACGCCCAGCCCGCCGCCGAGGTCGAGGCGCGCAATGTCGTGGCCATCGGCGCGCAGCACCTGCGCCAGCTCGACGACCTTCTTGAAGGCGAGCTCGAACGGCTCCAGCGCGACGATCTGGCTGCCGATATGCACGTCGATCCCGACGACCCGGATGCCTTTCAGCGTCGCCGCCAGCGCATAGGCCGCGCGCGCCTGCGACCATGGGATGCCGAACTTGGTCTCCGAGGTGCCGGTCGTGATCTTGGCATGCGTCCGGGCGTCGACATCCGGATTGACCCGGATGGCGATCGGCGCGGTGAGGCCCAGCGCGCCAGCGACCTCGCTCAGCGCCTTGAGCTCCGGTTCGCTCTCGACGTTGAACTGGTGGATGCCGGCCTCCAGGGCGAGCTTCATCTCGGCCCGTGTCTTGCCGACGCCGGAGAACACGATGCGTTCGCCCGGAATGCCCGCGCGCAACGCCTTCTTGAGTTCGCCACCCGACACGACGTCGGCGCCGGCGCCGAGCGCCGCCAGCGTCTTCAGCACCGCGACATTGCCCAGCGCCTTGACCGAGAACGCGACCAGCGCGTCCTTCGGGAGCGCCTGCGCGAAGACCCGGTAATGCCGCTCCAGCGTCGCGCTCGAATAGCAATAGAACGGCGTGCCCACCTCGGCCGCCAGCGCGTTCAGGTCGACGTCTTCGGCATGCAGCACGCCGTCGCGATAGCCGAAATAATTCATAGACCCTGCTGTTGCGGCGTCGGCGGCTTGGACGGGTCCTTCTCGCCCTTCGGGGTCGGCTTGCCGTCCGGCATGACGAGGTCGTTCTTCACGCCGCAACCCGCGACGCCGAGGGCGAGCGAAAATGCCAGCGCTGCAAGAAGCGCCTTCTTCCCGACGCCTGCTGTGAAGGTCATCTCAGCTTCTCCTTCCAGACGCGCAGTTGCTCGCGCACCCGGTCCGGCGCCGTGCCGCCATAGCTCATCCGCGCCTTGACCGAGGCTTCGAGCGACAGCACGGCGAACACCGCGTCGGTGATCCCCGGCTCGACCGCCTGCATCTCCGCCAGCGGCAATTTCTCGAGCGACAGGCCGAGCGCCTCGGCCCGCCGCACGATGGAGCCCGCGATGTGATGCGCGTCGCGGAACGGCTTCTTGAGCTCGCGCACGATCCAGTCGGCGAGATCGGTCGCCGTCGGATAGCCGGCCTCCGCCGCCGCGCGCATCGCCTCGGGCTTCACGCTCAGGTCGGCGATCATCGCCGCCATCGCCGCGATGCAGACCTCGATCGTGTCGGCGGCGTCGAACACCCGTTCCTTGTCTTCCTGCAGGTCGGTGCCATAGGCGAGGGCGAGCCCCTTCACCACAGTGGCCAGCGCCACGAAATCGCCCAGCACACGTCCGGTCTTGCCGCGCACCAGCTCGGCCGCGTCGGGATTGCGCTTCTGCGGCATGATGGAGGAGCCGGTGGTGAACGCGTCCGACAGCCGGACGAAGCCGAAGGCCGGCGTCGACCACTGCACGATCTCGCCCGCCAGCCGCGACAGATGCGTCGCCGCGATGGTGGCGGCGCCGAGATATTCCAGCGCGAAGTCGCGCGCCGACACCGCGTCGAGCGAATTGCGCATCGGCCGCGCGAAGCCCAACGCCTTGGCCGTCACATCGCGGTCGATGGGATAGGGTGTCCCCGCCAGCGCCGCGGCGCCCAGCGGGCATTCGTTCAGGCGCTTGCTGCAATCGGCGAAGCGGCCGCGGTCGCGCCCGAACATCTCGACATAGGCCATGCAGTGATGCCCGAACGTCACCGGCTGGGCCGGCTGCATATGCGTGTAGCCCGGCATGATGGTGGCGTGGTTGGCTTCGGCCTGGACCAGCAGCGCACGCTGCAGCCCTGCGAGCGCCGCATCGGCGCGGGCGCAGGCGTCGCGTATCCAGAGGCGGAAATCGGTGACCACCTGGTCGTTGCGCGAGCGTGCCGTGTGCAGCCGGCCGGCCGCATCGCCGATCAGCTCCTTGAGCCGCGACTCGATGTTGAGGTGGATGTCCTCGAGCTGCCGGCTATAGGCGAAGGTCCCGTCCGCGATCTCCGCCTCGATGGTGTCGAGCCCTTTGAGGATCGCCTCGCAGTCGAACTGGGAAATGATCTGTTGCAGCGCCAGCATCCGGGCATGCGCCCGGCTTCCGGCGATGTCCTGCTGCGCCAGCCGTTTGTCGAAATCGATGGAGGGCGTTATGACCTCCATGATGGAAGCGGGACCGCCCTCGAACCGGCCGCCCCACATCTTGTTCGCAACCATGAGACGCCCGTGACGCTTTCCCGTTGGCACTATATCGCAGCCGGCCTCGCCGTGGCGGCCTTGGCGATCGCAGGGGTTCTATATGGGATGTCGGCCAAGCCTGTCCACGCGGACGGTGCCGCCCCGCCCGCCACGCTGGCCCCTTTCGCCGCAGCCAAGGCGCCTGTGCCGGTGCCCCAGGTCGCCATCGGCGACGCGTCGGGCGCCAGATTGTCGCTGGCCGCGTTCAAGGGCCGTTATGTCCTGCTCAATCTCTGGGCGCCCTGGTGCGCACCTTGCGTGCGGGAGCTTCCGGCGCTCGCCAAGCTCAAGGTCGCCGCCGCGGGCCCGCGCCTCGCGGTGATCGCGGTCGATGTCGGCCGCGGCACGGCGGCCGATGCGCGCAGCTTCCTCGACGACCACGACGCCAGGGCGCTCGACACCTATGTGGATTCGAACAGCGCGCTGCTGCGGGCCTTCGCGACCTATGGCCTGCCGCTGACCATCCTGATCGACCCCAAGGGACGCGAGATCGGCCGCGCCCTGGGGCCGGCGGCGTGGGATTCGCCGGAGGCGATTGCCTGGTTCAAGGGCTTGGCCGCAAAACCTTAAAGCACTCCGCTTGTCATCCCCGGCTGAGCATCGCGAAGCGATGCGAAGGGAAGGGGACCCAGGCGTCTACGTCTGGGAAGCGCTGAAAGATGCGCGCCGACACAAAACCGTGGGCACGAGAGCCAATCTAGCCACCTGGGTCCCCTTCCCTTCGCGATGCTGACGCATCGCTCAGCCGGGGATGACAGTGGGTGTGCGCGTTACGTCCCACCCCGCGCCGCGTCATACGCCGTCCACATCGGCTCGCAATCGATCACCTGCCGCTCGGCCAGCGCCTTGTCGATCGCCATGACGGTGAGCCCCGCCTCCATCGACTCATACGGCGTCACCGGGAACGCCGCGCCGGTCTCCAGCGTCGCCAGGAGATCGCGCGCCATCGCCTGGTCGGCGCCGTTGTGGTTGTCGTCGGTGCGCTCGGCATAGTCGATGCGTTCCGGCTTGGCCTTGCTCATCGCGCGCCGCACCATCAGCTTGTTGCGCACCAGGTCGGCCAGCAGCGTGCCTTCGGTGCCCGCGATGTACCAGCGCCGCTCGCCCAGGCTCACATGGCTGTTGGAATGGAAGGAGAGCTGGAAGCCGCTGTCATATTCCACCAGCGCGGTCTGGTGATCGGTCACGTCCATGTCGGAATGGAACGCGTCGTTCGCCCCCGCCCAGCCCGCGTCGCGCATCGCGTAGGCGGGCGAGCCGTCGGAATAGGTCCGCTCGACGTTCTCCCGGCTGGAGTCGAAGATCCGCCTGCCGCCGAAGCTCGCGACACGGCCCGGCCGCGCCCGCGCCAGCCGCCCGAAGATATCGAAATCGTGGCATACCTTGTCGAGATAGAACGAACCGCCCCATTCCTGCTTGCGCCGCCAGTTGCGCGCGAGATAGCCGCCATGCTCCGGCGGCAGGTGTTCGGTCGCGTCCATCGAGACCAGCATCCCGAGCTCGCCGGCATCGACCCGCCTTATCGTCTCGCGCACGATCGGCATGGAGCGCATGACGAGCCCGATGAACAGCGGCGGCGTCTTCACGTCCGCCAGGTGCCGCGCCAGCGCGAAGGTCTCCGCCGCCGTGCGCACGATCGGCTTCTCGGCGAAGATCGGATAGCCGGCCTCGAACGCGGCCAGAAGATGCTCGTAATGCAGGTGGTTGGGCGAGCCGATCATGACGAGGTCGAACGGCCCGTCCTTCAGCAGCGCCGCGGCGCTGGCATAGGATTTCCCGGGCGGGATGTCCCGCTCCGCCAGGATGGGAAGCCCCACCGGCCGCGGATCGACATGGCCCGCGATGTCGAGCCTCCAGCCCACCTCCGCCATCGCTCCCAGCACATGCGCGATGCGCTGACCCAGCCCGATGACGCCGATACGGTATTTTTTCATGTCCGCCAGGCCCGTTCGTCTTGCACAACCGTGACAGGAAACCCGCCGCTGTCCAGGGTCATGACGCCCGGAAAAATTCGCAACCCAATTTTCCCTCCACGCAAAGAAACTGGGTCGCCCGCATGAAGCGGGCGATGACGAGGAGAGGGAGCATCTCTAAGCTTCCCCGCATGACCGCGCTCTATACCGACCGCCTCAGCGTCAAGCCGGGCGAGACCTTTGCCCTTCACGCCAGCAGCGATGCCGGCCCGTGTACGCTCGAGATCGCGCGCGTCGGTGCGGTGCGCGAGATTGTGCACACCACGACCCTCGACCCCGGCGCCCATCCCGCGCCGCCCGATGCCGACGCCAAGGGTTGCGCCTGGCCGGTCGCCGACACCCTCACGGCCGGCGCCGATTGGCGCAGCGGCTATTACGACATCGTGCTGACCGACACGACGGGCGCCGAAGCGCATCACTTCGTCTGCGTCACCGCCGGCGCGACACGCGCCCGCATGGTGTTGGTCCTCGCCACCAACACGCTGCACGCCTACAATTACTGGGGCGGCGCCAGCGCCTATTGCGATGTCGAATCGCTGATGCGGCGCGAGAAGCCGCTGGCCGAAGCGATGGCCGGCGCCATCGGCGTGCTGTCGACGCAGCGGCCTTTCCCGCCGCTCCTGCTCGCTCCGCCGCCCGACATGCCGCGTCTCGTCAATCTGCGGCCGCGCGATTTCGCGGAGCGGAGCTGGGCCGGCGCCGATCCCGGGTGGTCGCGCGCCCATGGCCAGTCGCCCTATGACGGCTCTGCCGGCTATCTCCACAAATGGGAGCATGCCTTCGTGCGCTGGGCCGAAGGCGACGAGGGCCTGACGTTCGACTATCTCACCGATTACGACCTCGACCGCGATCCGGCAGCGCTGGACGGCTACGGCGTCGTGCTGCTGGTCGGCCATAGCGAGTACTGGTCCGGCCCGGAGCGCGATGCGCTCGAGGCCTTCGTCGACCGCGGCGGCCGTCTCGCGATCTTCTCCGGCAACACGGCCTTCTGGAAGGTGCGCTGGGAGGACGGCGGCAAGACGCTGGTCTGCCGCAAATGGAAGGGCGAGGACGAGGCCGTCGCCGACGCCGACAAGACCCATCTGTGGTCGCATCCGATGTTCGCGCGCCCCGAAGCCGCGATCACCGGCCTCAGCTTCCTCTATGGCGGCTATCACCGGCTCGGCCTGTGCGCCGCGCGCGGCGCCGGCGGCTACACGATCTATCGCGACAGGCATTGGGCGCTGGCGGGGACCGATCTCTATTACGGCGACGTGATCGGCGGCGCCGTGCCGCTGGTCGGCTATGAGAATGACGGCTGCCCCCTCCGTTTCGGCGCCGACGGCCTGCCCGCGCCCGACGGCGGCGTCGGCGTGCCGGCGGATCTGGAGATCATCGCCCTGGTGCCCGCGGCCTTCGCCGAGCCGCCGGACAATCCCTATCGCCCGCTGATCCCGCCCGAGCAGATGGCGGTCGTCGCCCGCGCCGCCTATGGCGACGACAGCCCCGCGACGATCGCGCGGGTGAGCCGCGGCCATGCCGTGATGGCCGCGTTCCGCCGCGGCAAGGGCGAGGTCTTCAATGCCGGCACCACCGAATGGGCCTATGGGCTGGCGGCACGCGATCCGTTCGTGACGCGCATCACGCGCAATGTGCTAAAGCGCTTTCTCGACCGCGAGGACTGACATGAGCGATCCCATCGAAGGCGGCTGCCGCTGCGGCGCGATCCGCTACCGGCTTGCGCTGGACGCGCTGCCGAACGTCTATGCCTGCCACTGCCTCTATTGCCAGACCTGGTCGGGCAGCGCCTTCAGCGTCCAGTGCATCGTGCCGCAGGATGCGCTGACGGTGAAGGGCACGCCGCTGCTCTATACGCGCCTGTCGGATGACGGCCGGCGCACCTCGTACCAGTATGGCTGCGCCACCTGTCTCACCCGGATCTACAACACCAACACCGGACGTCCCGGCATGGCGGTGATCCGCGCCGGCACGCTGGACCGCAGCGATGCGCTGGAGATCGTCGCGCATATCTGGACCAAGCGGAAACTCAAGGGCATCGACATCCCCGCCGGAGTCCCAAGCTGGCCCGAAGGCGCCCCGCCGGCGGAGTTCATGGCGGCGCTGGTGCGATGATGGCCGCACGCACCCCTGTCATCCCCGGCCGAACGCGAGCGATAGCGAGCGTGAGGGGAAGGGGACCCAGGTCGGAGATACCGTGACGGTGTTTCCCACCTGGGTCCCCTTCCCTTCGCGATGCTCGCGCATCGCTCAGCCGGGGATGACAAGTGGTGCTGGTAGTGCGCGCTCTTACCGCGTCGGAACCGGGTGGTCGCCGCGATAGTCGTAGAAGCCGCGGCCGGTCTTCTGGCCCAGCCAGCCGGCCTCGACGTACTTCACCAGCAGCGGGCAGGGGCGGTATTTCGAATCCGCCAGGCCCTCATACAGCACCTGCATGATCGACAGGCAGGTATCGAGCCCGATGAAATCGGCGAGCTGCAGCGGTCCCATCGGATGGTTGGCGCCCAGCCGCATCGAGGTGTCGATCGCCTCGACGTTCCCAACGCCCTCATAGAGCGTGTAGACCGCCTCGTTGATCATCGGCTGCAGGATGCGGTTGACGATGAAGGCCGGGAAGTCTTCGGCATAGGCCGCGGTCTTGCCGGTGCGTCTGACGATCTCCAGCGCCGCCTGGAATGTCGCGTCGTCCGTCGCGATGCCGCGGATTACCTCCACGAGCTGCATCACCGGCACCGGATTCATGAAATGGATGCCGATGAAGCGCTCCGGCCGGTCGGTCGCCGTCGCAAGCCGCGTCACCGAGATCGAGGAAGTGTTGGTCGCCAGCAGCGTCTTGTCGCTCAGCCGCGGCGTGAGCTCCTGGAAGATCTTCTTCTTGACCGCCTCGTCCTCGGTCGCCGCCTCGATCACCAGGTCGCGGTCCTTGAGCTCGTCCAGCGCCGTCGTGGTGCGGATGCGGGCCAATGCCGGCTCGATCTGGTCGTCCTGGATCAGGCCGCGCGCCGCCTGGCGCCGCATGTTCTTGCCGATGCGCTCGATCGCCTTGGAGAGCTGCTCCTTGTTGACGTCGTCGAGCACCACGTCATAGCCCGCAAGGGCAAGCACATGCGCGATGCCGTTGCCCATCTGCCCCGCGCCGATTACGCCGATGCGTTCGATAGCCATGTGACTGGTCCTCCTCGGCTAGTAGCCGAGTTTGGTGAGCTCTTCTTCCATTTCCGGAACGGCCTTGAACAGGTCCGCCACAAGTCCGTAATCGGCCACCTGGAAGATCGGCGCCTCTTCGTCCTTGTTGATCGCGGCGATGACCTTGGAATCCTTCATGCCCGCCAGATGCTGGATCGCGCCGGAGATGCCGACCGCGATGTAGAGATCGGGCGCCACCACCTTGCCGGTCTGGCCGACCTGGTAGTCGTTGGGCACGAAGCCGGCATCGACCGCGGCGCGGCTCGCGCCCACGGCGGCGTGCAGCTTGTCGGCGATCTTGTCGAGCATGTGGAAGTTCTCGCCCGACTGCATGCCGCGGCCGCCCGAGATCACGATCTTGGCGGCGGTCAGCTCGGGCCGCTCGGATTTGGACAATTCCTCGCCGGCGAACTTGGACAGTCCCGGATCGGCCGCGGCGGCGATCTTCTCGATCGTGGCCGTGCCGCCTTCGCCCGCCGCCTTGAAGGTCGTGGTGCGCACGGTGATCACCTTCTTGCCGGCGCCCGCCTGCACGGTGGCGATGGCGTTGCCGGCATAGATCGGCCGCTCGAACGTGTCGGCGCTCACGACCTTGATGATCTCGCTGATCTGCGCGACGTCGAGCTTGGCGGCGACGCGCGGCATGTAGTTCTTGCCGTTGGTCGTCGCGGGCGCGAGGATCGCGTCATATTGGTCGGCGAGGGAGAGGATCAGCGTCTCCATCGTCTCGGCGACCATCTTGCCGTAGAGCGGATCGTCGGCCAGCAGCACCTTCTCGACGCCGGCGATCTTGGCGGCGGCGTCCGCCGCCGCGCCGGCATCGGCGCCGGCCACCAGCACATGCACCGGGCCGCCGATCTGGGTCGCGGCGCTCACCGTCTTGGCGGTGGCTTCCTTCAGGGTCTTGTTGTCGTGTTCGGCGATGACGAGAGTTGCCATGATCAGATCACTCCCGCTTCGTTCTTGAGCTTGTCGAGCAGCTCGGCAACCGTCTTCACCTTGATGCCGGCCTGGCGCTTGGGCGGCTCGGTCACTTTCAGCGTCTTCAGCTTGGGCGTGACGTCGACGCCGTAATCGGCCGGCGACTTCTCGTCGATCGGCTTCTTCTTCGCCTTCATGATGTTGGGCAGCGAGGCATAGCGCGGCTCGTTGAGGCGCAGGTCGACGGTCATCACCGCCGGCAGCTTCACGTCCACGGTCTGGAGGCCGCCGTCGATCTCGCGCTCGATCTTGGCGTCGGCGTCGCCGAGCTCCAGCTTGTGCGCGAAGGTGCCCTGGGCCCAGCCCAGCAGCGCCGCCAGCATCTGGCCGGTCTGGTTGCTGTCGTCGTCGATCGCCTGCTTGCCGGTGATCACCAGCTTGGGCTGCTCGGCCTCGCAGATCGCCTTGAGGATCTTGGCGACCGCCAGCGGCTCGACCTCGGCATCGGTCTTCACCAGGATGCCGCGGTCGGCGCCCATGGCCAGCGCGGTGCGGATGGTCTCGGAGGCCTGCTGCGGCCCGATGGAGACGGCGATGACCTCGGTGGCCTTGCCCTTTTCCTTCAAGCGCACGGCCTCTTCGACGCTGATCTCGTCGAACGGGTTCATGGACATCTTGACGTTGGCCAGGTCCACGCCGGTTTGATCGGCTTTCACGCGGACCTTGACGTTGTAATCGATCACCCGCTTGACGGGCACCAGTACCTTCATGAGCTCGAAATTCCCTGAACGATGGCGGTTGGTTTAGCGCCGGCAGGCGATGCGCGCGCCGCGTTTCTTTTTGACCGCCCCCTCTTGTGCGGCGCAAAAACTAGGACTGCGTCCTGCCCCGTGTCAACGAAGCGTCGTTCCGGTTTCCTTGGCGAAACAACCCCAATGAATCCCTGCTCTTTTTTGGTTGCATCGCAGCAAATGCCCATTCCCGCGTCATTCCGCCGCAATGGCAGGCAAAGCGCCGGCGTTTCCTGCGGGCCTGTCCTCGGCTCACATCGCGTCATGACGTTTCCACCCGGGCGGCCGGCGCCGCGCACCGTCGTCATTTGCGGAAGCATGGCACACCAGACCGCGATGCGCGGGCTCCGTGCGGCGCTGCGCGCGCACGGCATCAAGGCAGTCGCGCCGGCCGATGAGCGCAACCGCGGCATGGCCACGCTCGAGGCGCGCAGGCGGTTCAAGCGCCGCGTGTCGCGCGCCTATTTCCGCCGCATCCGCCGCGACGACGTCGTTGCCATCCTGGTCGCCAACCGGCCGAAGCGCGGGCGGAAGAACTACATCGGCCCCAACACCTTCGCGGAGATCGCGATCGCCTTCGATGCCCGCAAGGCGATCTACCTGCTGGCGGATGTCTATGCCCCCTTCGCCGACGAGCTTGCCGCCTGGGGCGCGATCGCACTGAAAGGCGATGTGGAACGCCTGGCGGACACGCTGCGCAAACCGAGATAGCGTCTGGCAGTCCCGCCTAAACGGGAACGACCGGCTGCGCCAACGCGCGGCACCTCACTTCAGCGTATCGAGATAGGCGACCACGTCGTCCGCCTGCGCCGGATTGGAGATCCCGCCGAACGCCATCTTGGTCCCCGGCACCAGCCGCGACGGACCGCCGATCCAGGCCTTGAGCTTGTCGTTGGTCCATTTGATGCCCGAGCCCTTGAGCGCACTCGAATAGGAATAGTCGGCCAGCGATGCGGCCTTGCGGCCCGCCACGCCGAACAGGTTCGGCCCCAGCCCGTTGCCGCCGCCCTTGGCCACGACATGACAGGCGGCGCAGCGGCTGAAGATCGCCTTGCCGTTATTGGCATCGGCGGCAAGCGCCGGGGTTGCGGCGACAAGCATCAGGGCTGCGGCGAAGAGTCCAAAGCGCATCGATATCCCCACGCGAATTTGTCCGCCGCGTATTTAGCGCAAAGCCGGCGGCGCGCGATAGGGTGGGCCATGACCTCCCCAAAGCCCTCCCTCACCGGCGTGCGCCGCGTCGAGCTGATCGTCCTGCTCGGCGCGCTGACCGCCTTCGGCGCGCTCTCCATCGACATGTATCTGCCGGCGCTGCCCACCATCGCGCGCGAGTTCGGCGTGCCGATCGGCGCGGCCGAGCACACGCTGACCTCGTTCTTCCTCGGCTTCGCCGGCGGGCAGGCCCTGTTCGGGCCGCTGGCCGACCGTTTCGGCCGCAAGCCGCCGCTCTATGCCGGGCTGGCGCTCTATGCGGCCATGTGCCTGTTCTGCGCGCTCTCCACCAGCGTCGACATGCTGATGTTCGCGCGCGTCTTCCAGGCGGTCGGCGCCTGCGCCGGCGGCGTGATCGCGCGCGCCTGCGTGCGCGACATCTTCGGGCCGGAAGAGACGCCGCGCGTCTTCGCCTACATGATGCTGGTCTTGTCGGTCGCGCCGCTCGTCGCGCCGTTCCTCGGCGGCTACTTCCTGGTGTGGGCGAGCTGGCGCGCGATCTTCTGGTTCCAGTTCGCGGTCGGCAGCGTGGTCGCCATCGCCATCGCGATCCGCCTGCCCGAGACCCATGGCGGGGCGCACCGGCCGCTGCATCCGGCGATCCTGCTCGCCGACTACGCCCGCATCGCGCGCGACCGCGAATTCATCGCCTATGCGCTGTCGGGCGCGGTGAGCAACGCGTCGCTCTATGCCTATCTCACCGGCGCGGCGCATGTCTTCATCGACATCTACCGCATTCCGCCCCAGCATTTCGGCTTCTTCTTCGCGACGAATGCGATCGGCCTCATCGGCACGGCGCAGATCGCGGCCCGCCTGGTGCGCGGAAGGCTGCCGGAGCTTGTGCTGCTGCGCGCCCAGGGCCTGCATCTGCTGGCGGGCGGCGTGCTCGTCGCCGTCGCGCTCAGCGGCCTCGGCGGGGTCTATGGGATCGGCGCGGCGCTCTTCCTGTTCATGTCGATGAACGGCGCCATCGGCCCGATGTCGACCGGCGCCGCGATGCGGCCCTATGGCGCCAATGCGGGGATGGCGAGCGCGCTGCTGGGCTCGCTGCAATTCGCTGCGGGGTTTGCGACGTCGCTCGTCATGGGCGCGTTCAACGCGGCGTCGCCGGTGCCGCTGGCGGCGGTCATGGCGGGGAGCGCCGGTGCCGGGCTCCTGCTGCACCTGGCGCTGCGGCCGCGCTCAGCGCCCCAGGCCTGATTTCGCGGTCTCGATCGCGGCGCGGAAGGCGAGCGGATCGGCGATGTCGGGCAGGTCGACATGGTCGACACCCGTGCCCTCGATCCGCAGGCTGCCATAGCCGAGGATCTGGCCCCAGAAATTCTGCGTCACCCGCACGCCCTCGATATTGGGCAGCGCGACCTCGAAGGTCTTGAGCGTGAACAGCCCCTTCTTCTCCACGAAGCGATGCGTGGTGACGCCGATCTCGGTGGTCCATTTGCGCACCATCATCGCCACGAAGATGTAGATTCCCAGGCCCAGGAACACCGACAGGAAGATCAGCGCGAGGATCGCCTTGAAGCTGTACCACCAGTGGAAATGCGCCCGCGCCACCAGTCTCTCGCCCTGGCCCAGGGATTGCTCGATGTACGACATGGGTCACTCCGCAAACGACGCGGAACTCTAGCCTGCAATGGCGCGGAAAGAACAATCCGTCGGCAGCCGCAACCGATATTTTTCGGTGTTCGGCCCGCGGACGGTAGATCGCGGCGCGGACGCCTCTATCATCGCCCGCATGAGCGCCCGCATCGTCCTCGTTTCCGGTCCGCCGGCCTCCGGCAAGACCTCGCTGGCGCGGCCGCTGGCGGCGGCACTGGGCTTCGGCCTGATCGCGAAGGACGACATCAAGGAGCCTATTTTCGATGCGCTGGGCGGCGTGAAGGGCGATCTCGAATTCTCGCACCGGATCGGTGCCGCGTCCTGGGAAGTACTGTGGTCGCTGGCGCGGCGCCAGCCGCACGCGGTGCTGGAAGCCAATTTCGATCCGGAAAGCGCCTATGAGCGCCGGCAGCTGCTGTCGCTCGATGCCCGGATCGTCGAAGTCTATTGCCGCTGCCCGCCGGAAGAGGTCGCGCGCCGCTATGCCGAGCGCGCCCGATCGCCCGTGCGCCATGACGCCCACGCCGCGCTGCCGGAGCTGTCCGTGGAGGAAATCGCCCGCCGCTTCGCCAGGCCCATCGGCATCGGTGCGGTGCTGGAAATCGATACGACGACGGACGTCGATCTCGTCGTAGTGGCGCGCAGGATCGAGACCCTGTGGGGCTAGAGTCTATTGTGATCGGAAGGAGTCATCCAAAAACTTGTCATGGCCCGCGCCCTTCGACGCCGCCTGCGGCGTCGCTCGGGATGACGTGCGGGCCATGACACCGGATTGGGTTGCATCAACTTGAAAACGACGGACTCTGGCCGCCGTTCAGCTCTCGTCGTGATCGGGCAGCAGCACTTCGCGCAGGCCCTTGTGGTTGGGCCGCGAGACCACGCCGTCATGCTCCATGCGCTCGATCAGGCTGGCCGCCTTGTTGTAGCCGATCTGCAGCCGGCGCTGCAGATAGCTGGTCGTCGCCTTGCGCTCGCGCGCCACGATGGCGAGCGCCTTGTCGTAGAGATCGTCGCCGCTCTCCGCATTGCCGCCGCCCGCGCCGCCGGCAAGGGCGTAAGGATCCTCGCCGTCTTCGTCCGGCTCTTCCGTCACCGCGTCGAGATACTCCGGCGTGCCCTGGGTCTTGAGGAAGCGCACGACGTCCTCGACCTCGTGGTCGGTCACGAACGGGCCGTGGATGCGTTTGATGCGGCCGCCCGCCATCATGTAGAGCATGTCGCCCTGGCCCAGCAGCTGCTCGGCGCCCTGCTCGCCCAGGATGGTGCGGCTGTCGATCTTGCTGGTCACCTGGAACGAGATGCGGGTCGGGAAGTTCGCCTTGATCGTGCCGGTGATCACGTCGACCGAAGGGCGCTGCGTCGCCGCGATCAGGTGGATGCCCGCGGCGCGCGCCATCTGCGCCAGGCGCTGCACCGCGCCCTCGATCTCCTTGCCGCTGATCATCATCAGGTCGGCGACCTCGTCGACCACCACCACGATGAACGGCATCGGTTCGAGCTCGAGCGTCTCGTCCTCATAGACCGGCTTGCCGGTCTCGCGGTCGAAGCCGGTCTGCACCGTGCGTTTCAGGCTCTCGCCCTTCTCCTTGGCCTTGCGCACGCGGTCGTTGAACGCCTCGACGCCGCGCACGCCCAGCTTGGACATCTTGCGGTAGCGGTCTTCCATCTCGCGCACCGCCCATTTGAGCGCCACGACCGCCTTCTTCGGGTCCGTCACGACCGGCGAGAGCAGGTGCGGGATTCCGTCGTACACGGACAGTTCCAGCATCTTGGGATCGATCATGATCAGGCGGCATTGCTGCGGCGTCATCCGGTAGAGCAGCGACAGGATCATGGTGTTGAGGCCGACCGACTTGCCCGAGCCGGTGGTGCCCGCGACCAGCAGATGGGGCATCTTGGCGAGGTCGGCCATCACCGGCTCGCCGCCGATGGTCTTGCCCAGCGCCAGCGTCAGCGGCGCCCGCGCCTTGTCGTATTCCGCGCTCGCCAGCTGCTCGCGCAGATAGACGGTCTCGCGCGTCTGGTTCGGCAGCTCGATGCCGATCACGTTGCGGCCGGGGATCACCGCGATGCGCGCCGCCACCGCGCTCATCGAGCGCGCCACGTCGTCGGCCAGGCTGATGACGCGCGACGACTTCACGCCCGCCGCCGGCTCGAACTCGTAGAGCGTCACGACCGGGCCCGGCCGCACCGCCATGATACGGCCCTTGACCCCGAAATCGGTCAGCACCGCCTCCAGCATGCGGGCATTCTCTTCCAGCGCCTCGTCGGACAGCGCGGTCGCGTCATGCACCACGACGGGCTCCGCCAACAGGCTCAGGGCCGGCAGCTGGTATTCGCCCGAGACCAGGTCCAGTGCCGGCTGCTTGGCGCGCTTGATGTTGGTGGTCGCGGTCTTCTTGGCCTCTTCGCGCCGCACGCGGTTCTCGCGCCGCTCCGCCAGCCTTGTCGCCGCGATCGGCTCGGGCGCGACGTCCAGCGCATAGGCGTCTTCCTCCTGCGCCTCGTCGAGCTCGGGCTCCGATTCCTCTTCGTCATAGTCGTGTGCCTTGCGGAGGTTCGGCATCTTGAGATGCGCACCGATCCACACAAACGCGGCCGGCACGTTCGCCACGCTGCGCAGGATCGGCTGCAGCCGCAAGCCGGTCGCGAGGAAGGAGAGCGGCAGGCCCGCCAGCAGCAACAGCACCGGCATCGCGGCCGCGATCCAGCCTTGGTGAAACGCTGCGGCGGTCTTGACCGAAAGCGAGGCGGCCGCAAGCCCGATCACGCCGCCATTGCCCGCCGGCAGCGTCAGCAGGGCGGGAACCACGCCCAGCCCTGCCGCCAGCAGCAGCGTGCCCAGCGGCCAGGCGAAGGCGCGCCACATCGTGTGGCTCAGATGCAGTCCCATCAGGGCGCGCGCGCCCCACACCAGCGGCGGGCCGAGCGCCGCGACGGCGGCGATGCCGAAGGCCTGCAGCAGCATGTCCGCCGCCATCGCGCCCGGCCCGCCCAGCAGGTTGGCCGCGCTGTTGCCGGTCGCGTTGTTCCAACTCGGATCGCTGGCGTCGTGGCTCAGCAGCGCGATCAGCGCGGCGGCCGCGCCGAGGAACAGCAGCGCGCCCGCGCCGCGCATGATGAGGATGGAGAGCAGCCGCGCCACCGAGCGCCGCGCATCGGCCAGTGCGTCCGCCATCGCCGCGCCTTTCGAGCGCGGCTGATATACGCCGCCTGCCATGATCCGACGCGTCGCCTGGCCCATGCCCGCTCCAACAGGTCAGCGCTCCGGCGGTGCGGCCGGATCGCGCGACCATTAATGAGTCAGACCACGCTCCAATTCAATCGGAGCGGAGCGTCGTCTGCGCCATCCTTTCGAGTGCAGCCATAATGGTTGACAGGTCGTTAACGAGCGCCACCCGGATATAGGAAAAGCCGGGATTGCTGTGGCTTTCGCCCGGCACGGTCTCGCGCCCCATATAGGCGCCGGGCAGCGTCCGCACCCCCGCCTCGCGCCATAGCCGCAGCGCGGTCTCCTCGCCATTGCCGACATCGAGCCAGAGGAAGAAGCCCGCCTCCGGCACGCGGAAGCCCGCGCGATTGCCCAGCATGCGCTGCGCGGCGCGGAATTTCTGCTGATAGCCCGCGCGATTGGCCATCACATGGCCTTCGTCGCGCCACGCCGCGGCCGACGCCGCGAGGATCGGCAGCGCGACCTGCGGCCCGGCATAATTGCGGAACTGGCGGAAGCGCTCGATCATTGCCGTATCGCCCGCGACGATGCCGGACCGCAGGCCCGGCAGGCCCGAACGCTTCGACAGCGAATGGAAGGTCAGCAGCCTTTCATAAGGCGCGCCGCGCATCGGCAGCGCGCTCTTGGGCTCATGCTGGAGATAGATGTCGGCATAGCACTCGTCGGCAAACACCGCGAAATCATACTGGTCCGCGAGCGCGAACAGCGTTCGCCAATACTGTTCGGAAGCGCAGGCGCCCTCCGGATTGGACGGCGAGCAGATATAGACCGCCGCGGTGCGCTCCAGCAGCGCCTTGGGCAGCGCCGCGTAGTCGGGCAGGAAGCCGGTCGCGGCCGTCGCCGGCACGAACACCGGCTCGCCGCCCGCGCTCAGCGCCGCCGCGGCATAGCATTGATAGAACGGGTTGGGGATCAGCACCGCCGGCCGCTGCCCCGCCTTCTTCTCCGGCATCACCGTGAACAGGGCGAGGAACAGCCCCTCGCGCGTGCCGTTGAGCGGCAGCAGGTTCGCCTCCGGATCGATCGAGCCCTCCGCCAGCCTGAAGCGCCGCGTCAGCCAGGCGCCTGCCGCCATGCGCCAGTCCTTCGAGCCGTTGATCGGCGGATAGGAGCCGAACTGCGCCGCATGCCGCGTCAGCTCCTCGGCGACGAAGGGCGGCACTGTGCCATGGGGATCGCCGATCGCCAGGCTGATCGGGTCCAGCCCCGGCGGATGCGGATCGAGCAGCGCCGCGAGCTTGACGAAGGCGGAGGGCGGAAGTTCGGAGAGGCGGCCGGGAAAGAGCATGGCGCATTGTTAGCATCGCGCGCCGTCGTTTTCCTCCCTGTTGTTACGAAGGGGGTCGATCCACCTCCCCCAAAGGGGGAGGTCGACACGCGAAGCGTGTCGGGTGGGGGTGCTGCGGGCTCGCCCACCCGAACAGCGCCGCCCCCAAACAAAAAGGGCGCCGGTTTCCCGGCGCCCCAGTTGAGGAGGAAGACGTCACACGGGGGATCAGCCGTGCACGGTTTCTCCATGGAGGTTGATGTCGAGACCTTCGACCTCGACCTCGGCGGAGACGCGCAGGCCCACGATCATGTCGATCACCTTCAGGATGATGAAGGTCACGATCGCGCAGTAGAGGAACGTCGCGGCGACGTCCTCGAACTGCAGCCAGAGCTGGCCGATATTGCCGTCGATCAGCCAGCCCTTGCCGGCCGGGTTGATCGCGTTGGAGGCGAACACTCCGGTGAGCATGGCGCCGAGCGCGCCGCCCACGCCGTGCACGCCCCAGGCGTCGAGGCTGTCGTCATAGCCGAACAGCTTCTTCACCCAGACGGCCGAGATGTAGCAGACCACGCCGGCCGCGAGGCCGATGATGAGCGCGCCCACCGGATCGACGAAGCCCGAAGCCGGGGTGATCGCCACGAGACCGGCAACCGCGCCGGAGATCATGCCGAGTACCGAAGGCTTACGCGCGATGATCCATTCGGCGAACATCCAGGCCAGCGAGGCCGCCGCGGTGGCGATCTGCGTCGCCGCCGCCGCCATGCCGGCATTGACGTTGGCCGTGACCGCCGAACCGGCGTTGAAGCCGAACCAGCCGACCCACAGCAGCGAGGCGCCGATGACGCTGAGCACGAGATTGTGCGGCGCCATGTTCTCGCTGCCCAGGCCGATGCGCTTGCCCAGGACGAGGCAGGTGACGAGCGCCGCGGTGCCGGCGTTCAGGTGAACGACGGTGCCGCCCGCATAGTCGAGCGCACCGGCGCTGCCCAGCCAGCCGCCGCCCCACACCCAATGGGCGATCGGGCAATAGACCAGCAGCAGCCACAGCGACATGAACCACATGAAAGCCGAGAACTTCATGCGGTCCGCCAGCGCGCCGGCGATCAGGGCCGGCGTGATGATCGCGAAGGTCATCTGGAAGAACATGTAGACCGACTCGGGGATCGTGCCCGCGAGCGGGTTCACCGCATTCAGCGTCATCGGATGCAGGAAGGCATAGGTGAAGCTGCCGATATACTTGTTCAGCGTCGGATCGGGATTGGGCGTGAAGGCGATGGAATAGCCGATCACCATCCACAGCACGGTGATGATGCAGGTCGCGCCGAAGCTTTGCGCCAGCGTCGCCAGTACGTTCTTCTTGCGCACCATGCCGCCATAGAACAGCGCCAGGCCCGGTATCGTCATCATCAGCACCAGTGCCGACGACGTCAGCATCCAGGCGGTATCGCCCGAATCGATCTTCGGCGGCGCGGCCAAGGCCGGTGCCACCGTCAGCGCCAACGCGCCAAGCCCGGCACCGACGCCAAGCCCCATTCGCTTCAACTTCGCAAAACTCATTTCAAGCTCCCCTTGATGGATCCCAAACTCGTTGATGGCCGCGCCGCGCGTGGCCGTATGGCTGCGCCCCTTACAGCGCGTCGCCGTCCGTTTCGCCGGTGCGGATGCGCACGACCTGCTCGAGCGGCGTGACGAAGATCTTTCCGTCGCCGATCTGGCCGGTCTTGGCCTTGGAGGTGATCGCCTCGATCACCGCCTCCGCCATCTCGCTTTTGACGGCGACTTCGATTTTCAGCTTCGGCAGGAAGCTCACCGCGTATTCCGCCCCGCGGTAGATTTCCGTGTGGCCCTTCTGCCGTCCGTACCCCTTGACCTCCGTGACCGTCATGCCCTGTACGCCCAGCGCGGACAGGGACTCCCGGACCTCGTCGAGCTTGAAGGGTTTGATGATCGCCGTGATGAGCTTCATCTGCCGTCCTTCCATGGTTAAACCGCCTTTCGACGCCCCCTTGGCGCCCCTAGGCCGTTAACACTTCATCAAGAACCGTGCCGCGATGCAGGGATATGACCGTTCGTTGATTCAAAAGGGAATTTTCTGTCCGCTGCCGGAGTCGGCGCGATAGAAATCATTCCAAACGCCTATTTCTCAGGCATATGAAATTCCGTCGATTAAATTATGTGCACATCTTGAAGTCCGCCGAAGGAAGGACCAAATTCCTGTACGGCCGGATTCTGCGGGAAGGCGGCAGCGCATGGTTTGCGGCCAGCCGAAATGGCGCGAAATCGGTGTATTCCCAAAGACATGCAGCGGAATTTCCGGAATTGAATTCAAATTTTGAAACTTAAGGGAGGGGGACCGGAATCTCGGGTTCAATTGGGCAGGACAATTTCCGCGGCGCTTTTCCGCCGCGCCCGTCCTAGGCTCGGGCCATGAAACGCTGTGATGTGATCATCGGCGGCGGCGGCATGGTCGGGCTCCCGCTCGCCATCGCCCTCGCCAAGGGCGGCCTCGATGTGGTGGTGGCCGACCCCGTGCCCCAGGCCGCGGCGCTGGAGGCAAAGTTCGACGGCCGCGTCAGCGCCCTCAGCTATGCCACGGTCCGCATGTTCGCGGCGCTGGGCATCTGGGAGCATCTGGCGCCCGACGCCCAGCCGATCAACGACATCCTTGTCACCGACGCCCGGCTGAATGGCGAAGCCTCGCCCTTCTCGCTGCATTTCGATGCCGCCGAGATCGGCACTGCCTCGCTCGGCCATATCGTGGAGAACCGCCACACCCGCGCCGGCCTCTATGCCGTCGCTGCGACCTTGCCCAATCTGCGCCTTGTCGCGCCGGCCGCGCTCACCGATCTGCAGCCGGATGCCCACGCCATCCGTGCCACGCTCGCCAATGGCGAAAGCATCGAGGCGGCGCTGGCCGTCGCCGCCGACGGCCGCGATTCGCCCATGCGCGAGCTGATGGGACTGCCGGTGATCGCCTGGTCCTATGCGCAGTCGGGCATCGTCGCGACCGTCGCGCATGAGAAGCCGCATGACGGCGTCGCTTACGAGCATTTCCTGCCGTCGGGCCCGTTCGCGATCCTGCCGATGACCGGCAACCGGTCTTCGCTGGTGTGGACGGAACGGGAATCGCTTGCGCCGCAGATGATGGCGCTCGATGCGGAAGGCTTCGACGCCGAGATCGCGCGGCGCTTCGGCGATCACCTGGGCGCGACCAAGGCCGCCGGACCGCGCTGGTCCTATCCGCTTCGATTCCATCTGGCCCGCGGCTTCGTGAAGCCGCGTTTCGCGCTGGCCGGCGATGCGGCGCATGGCATCCATCCGATCGCGGGACAGGGTCTCAATCTCGGCCTGAAGGATGCCGCCGCATTGGCCGAGATCGTGCTCGACGCAGCCCGGCTGGGCCGCGACATCGGCGCGCTCGACGTGCTGCAGAAATACGAGCGCTGGCGCCGCTTCGACGCCTTCGCGCTTTCGGTCGCCACCGACGGCCTGAATCGCCTGTTCTCGAACGATCTGGCGCCGGTCCGCGCCTTGCGCGACTTGGGCATGGGGCTCGTCGATGCGATCGGCCCGGCCCGCCGCTTCTTCATGCGCCACGCCGGCGGCGATGTCGGCAAGCTGCCGCGATTGCTGAAGGGCGAGGCGGCGTAAAGTCCGTTGTTTTCAAGTTGATGCAACCCAATCCGGTGTCATGGCCCGCGAATGCGGGCCACCCAGTTTGGCTCTGCACGACATCAACGGTAAACAGCCACTCCTACTTCAACGGCAGGAGCAGACGTCACCCGGGTGGCCCGCATTCGCGGGCCATGACAGGTTTTTGGCTGACTCCTTCTGATTGCAACAGACTCTAGACCGGCTGTGCCGCTTCAGTTCAGCTTGTCCTTGCGCCGCTCCGCCAGCGCCACGGGCAGGTCGGCGTAATAGCCGCGCGCGATGGCGCGGATCTTCTCGGCACGGGCGCGCTCCGCCGCGTCGCGACTTGCGAAACGCTCGCCTTCGAACAGGAAGCGCGTCACGGGCGTCCCCAGCCGCTCATCGGTCTCGACGATCTCGCCGACCGCCTCGACCTGTTCTTCGGCGACGCGCAGCGTGTGGCGGAAATGGGCGACCGGGTCGCTGCGGTCGCGCTGCTCGTCGGCGATGCGCTGCGCATTGGCGGCATCGAAGCGCCGCAGCCGCGCCAGGATGCGGTGCCGGAAGCCATAAACCAGCAGCACGGCGAAGATCGCGAGGGCCGTTGTGAGGAGTTGTCTCAGCATCGTCGCCGCTTATACCATCTCGCGGACGCCGTGGCCGCGCCGCAGATAGTCGTCGCTCTGCATCTCATGCAGGCGCGACACGGTGCGGCGGAAGGCCTCGGCGCCATCGCCGGCCGCATAGAGCTCCTCGGGCGCCGCCGCGGCCGAACAGATCAGCTTGACGCTCTGGTCGTACAGCGTGTCGACCAGCAGCACGAACCGCCGCGCCTCGTTGCGCTGATCGGCGGTCAGGCGCGGGATGTGGTCGATCAGCACTGTGTGGAAGGTGTGCGCCACCGCCAGATAGTCCGCCGCCGCCAGCGGCTGGGCGCACAGATCGCCGAATGCGAAGCGCGCCACGCCGCGCGCCGCCCGCGGCACCCGCACGCTGCGGCCGAGGACTGTCAGATTCATCGGCGCGCCGCCGGCCTGGCCGGTCAGCTTGCGCCAGGCCGTGTCCATCGCGGCGTCGGCCGCCGGTCCCAGCGGCTGCAGATAGACCGGCAAGCCCGAGATCCGGTGCAGCCGGTAATCGACGTCGCCATCCAGCGCGACGACGTCCAGCCGCGCCTGGAACGCGGCGATGAAGGGCAGGAAGAGCTGGCGGTTGAGGCCGCCCTCATACAAGCGCTCGGGCGGCGTGTTGGAGGTCGCGACGATCACCACGCCCAGCGCGAACAGCTGCTCGAACAGCCGGCCCAGGATCATCGCATCGGCGACGTCGGTGACCTGGAACTCGTCGAAGCACAGCAGCGTCGCGCGCGCCGCGATCGCCCGCGCCACCGGCGGGATCGGGTCGGCGGCGCCGGCGCGCTGCCGCTCGGCATGGATCTGCGCATGGGTGTCGACCATGAACTCGTTGAAGTGCACCCGGACCTTGCGCGCCACGGCGGCGTGCTCGAAGAACAGGTCCATCAGCATCGACTTGCCGCGCCCGACATCGCCCCACAGATAGGCGCCGCGGGGCGGCGTCCGCGTCCCGAAGAACAGCCGCCGTCCCGGCCGGTAGGATTTCAGCGCCTTGGCCAGCACGGACAGTTTCGCCGCGGCGCGTTCCTGTGCCGCATCGGCCTTCAATTCGCCCTTCGACACGGCGGCGCGGTAACGCTCGAGCAAGCTCATCCGCGCGGCAACACGGCCCAGTAGTCGAAATCGAGGATGACGTTCTCGGGATAGGCGCCGGCCGCGTCCTTGTCGGGAAAGCCGGCGCAAGGCAGGTCCTTGGTCGCCACCAGCCGCAGGCGCAGCACGCCCGCATCCTTGCGATGGCCGAGCGGCTGCTTGTCCAGCACCTCGCTCCACGCGAACACGGTGCCGCCGGCGAACAGCGGATTGACATGCCGCCCGCCATTGATCCCGGCGATGGTGAAGGCGTTGCCCAGGCCGTTGAACGAGATCGCCCGCGCCAGGCTGATGACGTGCCCGCCATAGATCAGGCGCCGGCCGAAGCGGCCCTGCGCCTCGGCGAACTGGTTGAAGTGCACCCGCGCGGTGTTCTGGTAGAGCCGCGTCGCCATCATGTGCTCGGCTTCCTCGACCGTGATGCCGTCGGCATGGTCGATCTTCTCGCCGACCGCATAATCGTCCCACAGATGCCGGGAACCCGATTGCGTGGTCTCGAACAGGGTGTCGAATTTCAGCGCCGCCGGCACATGCAGATCGGCCACCGCGACCGCACCGGCCAGCTTGGGCACCACGGCCGGCGCCACCGCCGCGTCCGGATCGCGCTTGCGCACCATCACCCAGCGGACATAGCTGAGGACCTGCTCGTCCTTCTCGTTCATCCCATGGGTCCGGACATAGACGACGCCGGTGTGGCGATTGGAATTCTCCTTGAGGCCGATGACCTCGGAATGCGCCGTCAGCGTCTCGCCGGGATAGACCGGCCGCAGGAAGCGCCCCTCGGCGTAACCGAGATTGGCGACGGCATTCAGGGAGATGTCCGGCACCGTCTTGCCGAACACGGTGTGGAACACCAGAAGGTCGTCCAGCGGGCTGCGCGGCAGGCCGCAGAACTGCGCGAAGCTGTCGGATGATTGCAGCGCGAAGCGCGAGCCGTAGAGCGCCTGGTACAGCGCCGCATCGCCACGGCTCAAGGTCCGCGGCGTGGCATGCGCGATCTTCTGCCCGACCTGGAAGTCTTCGAAATAGTTTCCCGGATTGGTTTTCACGTCACGCACTTTCCAGCGCCGCGATCGCGTCCGCCATCGCGACCGTGCCGCGCGCGATCTCGGCATGCAGCAGCTCGACCATCCGGCCGTCAAGCTTGATCGCGCCCTTGCCGCGGTTCTCCGGCAGATCGAACGCCGCGATGATCTTGCGTGCCGCTTCGACCTCTTCGGCCGCAGGGGCGAACACCGCGTTGCACGGCTCGACCTGGGTCGGATGGATCAGCGTCTTGCCGTCGAAGCCGAAGGCGCGCGCCTGTTCGCAGGCGGCTTTGAAGCCGTCGGCGTTCTGGATGTCGTTGTAGACGCCGTCGATCACGGCCAGCCCGTTGGCCCGCGCCGCGAGCACCGACAGGCCGAGCGCGGCACTGAGGTTCAGCCGGTCCGGCGTATGGATGCCGCGGATTTCCTTGATCAGGTCGTTGGTCCCCATCACGAAGCAGGCGAGCCGCCCGCCGCCCGCCGCGATGGCGGCGACGTTCAGGATCGCCACCGGCGTCTCGATCATCGCCCAGACCGCGATCGCCTTGTCCGCCGCCATCAGCTTGCCGTCGATGGCATGCAGGTCGGCGGCGCTCGATACCTTGGGCACCAGGATGGCGTCGGGCTTCGCCGCCGCGGCCGCGGCGAGGTCCGCCTCGCCCCAAGGCGTGCCCAGGCCGTTCACCCGGATGACGATCTCGCGCTTGCCGAAGCCGCCCGCCTTGACCGCGGCGCAGACCTGCTGCCGCGCGACGTCCTTGGCGTCCGGCGCGACCGCGTCTTCGAGGTCGAGGATCAGGGCATCGGCGGGCAGGCTGCGCGCCTTCTCCAAAGCGCGGGCGTTCGAGCCCGGCATGTACAGCACCGAGCGGCGCGGCCGTATCGTCGTCATGGCATTCCCTTGGTTGTTGGCTGGGCGGACAGTAGCGCCGGAGCGCCCGGCGCCAAAGTCAGCCCTTGGCGTGGCGGGCCCGAACCGCTGCGACGTAAGATTGCACGTCCGGGCGGTCGCGGAATCGCTTGGCCCAGCGCGCCATCACCTTGGCCATGCGCTCGGGCGCGATCCCGAGCTGGGCGTGCGCCACGCCGCCGTTCACGCTCTCATGATATTCCGCGATCAGCCCATCCTTCAGGACGAAGCGGCTGATCCCGTCGATCGCCACCTCGCGCCCCAGATAGTCCGGCACTTTGGAGATGAAGGTCGAGAGCGAATGGGCATAGCCGAGTTCGCCGCTCACCACCGGTTCGTAGAACGTCCAGTCATATTCGGCGGCGTCGCGGTGGAAGAGGGTCTCCAGCATGTCGGCGATGCTGTCGCGCCCGGCATGCGGGCCGTAGATATAGTCGTAATAGACGCCGTCGGGGGTGAAGCAGGCCGCTAGCGCCTTGCCGTCGCCGGCCGTCGCGGCCGCGGCGAAGCGCGCGACCAGCGCGGCGAAATCGGCCGGCGTCACGCGACGCCTTCCACGACGATGATCTCGGCCTCGGCGGCGCCATCGCGGAAAGCCTTGGCGCGCTGGTATTCCACCGAGTTGTAGCAGGCCACGGCCTGCTCGAGGCTCTCGAATTCCGTCACCACGTTGCGGGCCCGCGCCTTGCCCTCCAGCACCTGGACGCGCCCGCCGCGGGCGAGGAATTTCGCACCGTATTTTGCGAAGGCCTCTGCGGTGCCGTCGACATATTTCTTGTAGGCGTCCGGATCCGTCACATCGACGCGGGCGATCCAGTACCCCTTCGGCATCACGCGGCCCTCAGCAGCTTGCGGTTGATCAGGCTCTCGGCGATCTGCACCGCGTTGAGCGCCGCGCCCTTGCGCAGGTTGTCCGCCACGATCCACAGCGACAGGCCGTGCTCGACGGTCGGGTCCTTGCGGATGCGGCTGACATAGGTCGCGTCCTCGCCGGCGGTCTCGATCGGCGTGACATAGCCGCCGTCCTCGCGCTTGTCGACGACCAGGATGCCCGGCGCGGCACGCAGGATCTGGCGCGCCTTGTCGGCGGTGATCGCCGTCTCGAACTCGATGGTGACGGCTTCGGAATGGCCGATGAACACCGGCACGCGGACGCAGGTCGCGGTGAGCTGGATGTCGGGATCGAGGATCTTCTGGGTCTCGACCATCATCTTCCACTCTTCCTTGGTCAGGCCGGAATCCAGGAAGTCGTCGATATGCGGGATGACGTTATAGGCGATCTGCTTGGTGAAGTGCTCGACCTCGACCGGATCGGCGACGAACACCGCACGGGTCTGGCGGAACAGCTCGTCCATCGCGTCCTTGCCGGCGCCGGAGACGGATTGATAGGTCGAGACAACGACGCGCTTGATCTTCGCCGCGTCGTGCAGGGGCTTGAGCACGACCACGAGCTGGATGGTCGAACAGTTCGGGTTGGCGACGATGCCCTTCTTGATCCCGCTCAGCGCGTCGGCGTTCACCTCGGGCACCACCAGCGGCACGTCGCGGTCCATCCGCCAGGCGCTCGAATTGTCGATCACGATGGCGCCCTGGGCCGCGATCTTCGGCGCCCAGGTCTTCGAGACCGCGCTGCCCGCGCTCATCAGGACGATGTCGGTGCCCTTGAAGTCGTAATAGTCGAGCGCCTTGACCTTCAGCGTCCGGTCGCCGAACGACACTTCGGTGCCGACCGAGCTGGTCGAGGCCAGCGCCACGACGTCGCTCGCCGGAAAGACGCGCTCGTCGAGGACATTGAGCATCTCGCGACCGACATTGCCCGTCGCACCGACCACAGCCACTTTGTAAGACATCAGGGATTTCCGCCGCAAAACCGGCGTCCCCATACGCCAATCGGCCGGGCGAGGAAAGCTACCAGCTCAGCTTGAGCTTTATGCCGCCGCCATCGACCATGCCGTCCAGCATGGTCTTGTTGGAGGGCGCGCCTTCCACGCGGAAGCGGAACAGCTCGGCGCTGCCGTTCACCAGGCCCAGCCGGGTGGCGATGATTTCGCCGATCGGCCGCTCGGTCGGTGCGAGGTTGTTCTGCCGGTTGACCCAGGGCTGCGCGATCATTGGGGATTCATAGCCGTCGTAACGCTGCGGCCTGTCGTCCGGCATGATCAGATGCATCGCCGCTGCCGGCCCCGCCGCCGTGCAGGCTGCGATCAGGCCCGGCAATAGGATCGAAACAAACCGCATCGCACGTCGCCCTGTAGCGCTTCGTCGTGTCGACCATTAACGCGCGGGTCGAATGCTTGGTTGCGATTTGTCAAGTGGGTGGCGGCTCAAATGATATGCTCGCCGCGCAATTTTTCGATATCGGCTGGCGACAGGCCCAGCACGCCGCTCAAGATCTCGTCCGTGTGCTCGCCCAGGAGCGGCGGCGCATTGCGATATTCGGGCGGAGTGGCCGACAGTCGCAGCGGGCTGGCGACAAGCGGCATCGGACCGGTGGCGTGGCGCATGGTGACGATCAATTGCCGCGCAACGGCTTGCGGATCGGCGAACACCTGGTCGACGCGATGGATCGGGCCGCAAGGCACGTTCGCCGTTTCGAGGTCCGCGATCCATTGCGCGGTGGTGCGCGTCGCGAAGACGGGCTTCAGCAGATCGATCAACGCCTCCCGGTTCGCGACGCGTTCGGCATTGGCCGCATAGCGCGGGTCGCGCGCGACGTCGCCGATTCCCGCCGCGGCGGCGAAGCGGCGGAACTGCTGGTCGTTCGAGGTTGCGAGGATCAGGTGCCCGTTGGCCGTCGCGAACACTTGGTACGGCACGATATTGGGATGGGCATTGCCGAGGCGCTCGGGAACCATGCCGCCGGAGAGATAATTGGTCGCCTGGTTGGCGAGCGCCGCCGCCTGGGAATCGAACAGCGCCATGTCGATCGACTGGCCTTCGCCGGTCCGCGCCTGGTGGATCACCGCCGCCAGGATCGCGATGGCGGAATAGAGCCCGGTGACCAGGTCGCTGACCGCGACGCCGACCTTCATCGGCTCGGCGCCGGGCTCGCCGTCCTTCTGCCCGGTGATGCTCATCAGCCCGCCCATGCCCTGGATGACATAGTCGTAGCCGGCCTTGTCCTTGTAGGGCCCGTCATGCCCGAAGCCGGTCAGCGAGCAATAGATCAGCGCGGGATTCTCGGCCTTCAGGCTCTCGTAGTCGAGCCCATACCGCGCCAGCGCGCCGGTCTTGAAGTTCTCGACGACGATATGGGCCCGCCGCGCCAGCCGCCGGATCAGGGCCTGGCCGTCCGGCTTGGCGATGTCGACCGTGACCGACTTCTTGTTGCGGTTGGCGGTCAGGAAATAGGTCGCGTCGCCCCGCGATCCGTCGGGATTGGTCAGGAAGGGCGGTCCGAAACGCCGGGTCTCGTCGCCTTCGCCCGGCTTCTCGATCTTGATGACCTCGGCGCCCAGATCCCCGAGGATCTGGGTCGCCCAAGGTGCCGCCAATACGCGTGAAAGGTCGAGGACCCGAAGATGCGAAAGGGCCCCCATGTCCTTCCTTAGCGCGGATCGATGACGGCGCGACGGTTCTGCGGTTCGCGGACATGGTCCGGCGTCTTCACCAGAAGATCGTCCGAACCCGCTGTCTCGACGGTGGCCGGATCCAGGCCGCGGCGGACGAGCTCATCCTTCACCGCCTCGGCGCGCCGCAGCGACAGCTCCTTGCAGTGATGCTCGGCGGTGTCGCAATAGCCCGTCACCACCGCATGATGCGGCACGTGATGACCTTGCGAGACGAAGTTCGCCACCTGGTCGGCGGCCGCGCTGGTGAGATTGGCCTTCTGATAATCGAAGAACACCGTGACCGACTGATAATGCACGACCGGCGGTGGAGGCGGAGGAGGGGGTGGCGGCGGCGGCGGATGATGCGTGGTGCACGCGCTCAAGGCTGTCGCGAAGGCAATGGCAGCAAATGTTTTGGTCTTCATGAGGTTTCTCCCACCGTTATGTAAGCCCCGGCGAAACCCTAGGACCTGTACCGAATTGTGACAATCCTCCGACGCAGCATGGTTAACCGCCTCATATCTCGCTGCGGACCGCCTATAGCTCGGAACAGAAGCTCAGATCCGGTGCCTTCTTCGGGTCGCTCATGTCCGACCTGCCGCCCGTGTCCATCTTGTTGCCGATGATGCGCTCCACCGTCTTCATGCGGCTGAAGCGCCGGAGATGGAAGCGGTATTCCAGGTCGACAGGCTTCTCGGCTCGCGCATAGAGATCGCAATGCGTTTCCGCGTCGCGGCTTGGCCATCGGAACCTTAACTATGGCGTGCAAGACGCATTAGCGGTGCCGAAAACCCGATGCTATGGTGCCCGCCGCAGCCAGACAATGAGCACGAAAAACATGGGAAACGCATGGAAGGCGGGCGTTTGCGTATCCGCCATCGCCGTCCTTCTGGCCGGGCAGGCTGAGGCCGCCCGCCGTCCGGTGCTGAAATGCGCCCAGCCCGCCGAGGTTGCGGCCATCCAGACCACCGTGATCGATCAGCAGCTGGTCGATGCGGCGCTGACCTGCGGCGACGCGACCCGCAACGGCTTCAATGCCTATCGCACCGCCTTTGCCGCGGAACTGCGCGGCAGCGACAGGGCCCTGCTCACGATGTTCAAGCGCGTCTATGGCGGCACCAAGGGCGATGCGGCGTACAATCTGTTCAAGACCGACATGGCGTCCAAGGCCGAGCTCCGCCGGGTCAAGGACGCGCGGGCCTTCTGCCAGTCGGCCGATCTCGTCCTGGCCGCGGCCAATGGTACGGAGAAGCCGAGCCTGAAGGATTTCGTCTCCGGCGTGCCGGTGGCGGAGTCCGAGACTCCGGTGAACAGCTGCTCGGTCAAGGTCGACGTCAACTTCAAGGGCGTGCAGGCCGCGCCCGTGGTCATGCCGAAGCCGCGGCCGCCGCAGCCCGACGATCCGCCGGAGGTCGTCGCCGCGGTCGCGCCGCCGGCTCCCGCCGGCATCAAGGTCGGCAGCCTGACCTGCAATGTCTCCAGCGGGTTCGGATTGATCTTCGGCTCCTCCAAGGAGCTCAAATGCACCTATGCGCCCAATAGCGGCAGCGGCGAGCACTACACGGGCACCTTCTCCAAGTACGGAGTCGATATCGGATACGCCGATTCGGCCGTGCTGGTATGGGGCGTGGTCGCGCCGACCTCCGACGTCCGGGCCGGCTCGCTGGAAGGGGACTACGCCGGCGCCACGGCGGGCGCGACGGTGGTCGTGGGCCTCGGGGCCAATGTCCTGATCGGCGGCCTCGACAAGTCGATCGCGCTGCAGCCGGTCAGCGTCCAGGGCAACACCGGCCTCAACATCGCCGCCGGCATCGGCGTGATCACGCTGAAATACCAGCCTTGAAGGCGGCCACCACCCTGCCGGAGCGCTGCGCACGCCGCGCTCCGGCAGGCATGGCGGTTTGTATCCGGACGGCTCCAATGCGGTTCGCGCCTCCGTCGGATTGACGGAACGCCACACGACGCCGATCTGCGCCGGCCCTAGGGTCTGGACAATTGCATTGCAAGAAAGGTCGTCATGGGCGGGTTTAACCGCCCATCCATCCGGCGCGGGTCTACGTGCCGAAAAGACTCTTGTGCGCCGGCAGACGCGGGCGCGATGGATGGACGCCTCAAGGGCGCCCATGACGGTAGGGGAGCAAGGCTCCAATTGAGGACAGACCCGAGAGCGGTTTCGGTTTGAGAAACCTCGCCCCCAACCCGTGTCGCCCGCCTCATGCGGGCGACCCCAGTTTGTCTTGGCGCAACCGATCGCCCGGACAAGCCGGGCGATGACGGGTTTCGTGAATCCATTCGAGACAAAGCCGGCTCCAAACAAAAAGGGCGGACCGTGAGGCCCGCCCTTTCCGTATGCTTGAAGCGAGGTGCTGCTTAGCCGCCGAGGTCGATGACCGCGCGGCGGTTCTGCGGCTCGCGGACGCCCGGACCGGTCGGGACCAGCGGGTCGTGGAACGACTTGCCGACGATGTCGATGCCACCGCCGTCCAGACCTTCGCGGACCATCTCGTCCTTGACCGACTGGGCGCGACGGATCGACAGCGCCTGGTTGTAGCTGTCCGAGCCGACCGTGTCGGTATGGCCGGTGACCAGCACCTTCACGAAGCCGTTCGCCTTGGCGGTGCGAACCGCTTCGGCAACCACTTCCTGCGCCTTGTCGGTCAGGTTCGACTTGTCGAAGTCGAAGAAGACGATGAACGTCTTCACCGGCGGGGGCGGCGGCGGCGGGGGAGGCGGCGGGGGCGGCGGCGGCGGGGGAGGCGGCGGCGGAGCAGCTTCCTCCATGTACCAGCGGATGCCGATCATCGCGACATGCTCTTGCGCCTGCGAGATGTGGATCGGCTCGATCGCCGCGAAGTCCGACACGTAGTTGTGGTCGACTTCCGCCGAACGATAGCGGTAGTCGGCGAACAGCTCGACCGTCGGGTCGATCTCATAGTTCAGGCCGAGGATGCCCTGCCACATGAACTCGGTGTGCTGGCCGCGGAGGACCTTGAGGGGCCCGAAGAGCGAGTCCTTGACCGACAGGTCGAGCGCGCCGGCGCCGATGCCGCCGCCGAACGACAGGCTCCAGCGATCGCCGAGATTCCAGTCATAGATGAAGTTGACCAGCGCGGATTTGAGCGCGTTCTGGCCGCTGAGCGTACCAACGAAGGGAGGATTGTCCTTATGCTGGTCGTGCGAGTCGTAACCGACTTCGAATTCCAGGCGCAGATTGCTGGCCCACTTGTAACCGAACGAGCCGGTCACCAAAGCCGTATCGGCCTGGCCGAGATCGGCATGAACGGAGCCCGGCGGCGCGGTGACAGCGGAGATCGGCTCCATATGGTCGTAACCGACACCGAGGCCGAGATACCAGCCCTGGGTATCATTGGCCAGTGCAGGGGAGGCGCTGAGCGCCGCCAGTGCGACGCCCGTCAAGGCGATCGAACGAAGTTTCATTTCTATCCTCGCTTCAAATACCGACGGGCAGGGACCCCCCCACCTAAACGTTCGGACGACAGTGGTCTTATAACGGCGCCGAATGCAGATGTCTCCCCTGCCCGTTTTGGGATTCATAGCTTTTGGCTACCGCCACGCCGATTTACACATGCCCTGTGACTGCACTGCAACAGCCCGGCGGTTTTTGGACGGCATTTCAAAGCATTGTGCGACATAAGCGCGACGCGCGGCATGAACGGCGCGCACAATTAATCCCATTGCAGGCGCTTCTACCCGGCGGCCGGGCGCCGTTGCGCGGCTTTGTCTCACCGCGCCGGTCGTCCGCCTGCCCTTGACCCTTCGGGCGCAGTTGATCGATGCTCCTCGGCCCGATTCACGACGACGCGCTTCGCCGCCAGGGCTTTGTCAGAGGAAGGCCCCGCTCCAGAACGCCGCCTCGCGCCGCGCAGTCCAGACAAACGCATAGCGCGCGGGCAAAAGCGTCAGCGCGCCCCAATGTTTATGCCCGTCACCCGCCTCGATCGTGCGCAGCAATTCCTCGCGCGGCGCGACGTGGAAGAGCGACAGCCATGCCCGCAGCACATGTTCGGCGACGGGGCCCAGGCCCTTCAGGTCGCCGAAATCTACGACATGGACCGTTCCCCCGGGCGCCAGCGCGCCCTGTGCCGCATGCAAGGCCTTCTTCCAGTCCGGGATCATCGACAGCGAATAGGAGAACACGGCGGCATCGAACGGGTCGCTCTCGCCGAACAGGGACGGGCTGAGATCCTCGGCATAGGCCTGCACCAGCTTGACGCGATCCGCCATCCCGGCCCGCGCGACCGAGGCATGCGAGCTGATCAGCATTTCCTGGGAGGCATCGAGGCCGAACAGCCTGGCATCGGGATAGGCCTGTCCGATCTTGACCAGGTTGCGTGAGGTGCCGCAGCCGATCTCGATCACCCGCGCACCCGGCTTCAGGCGCAAATCCCGGATTAGCCTGTCGCGGCCAAAAAGATAATATTTCCGTGTCAAATCATAGATATAGCGCTGCCGCCGATAGACCTTGTCCATCAACGCGGCGTGATCGGCGGCGCTCACGACAGCGGACGGCGGGCATAGACGTGGAAACCGCCATAGATCGAGGAGCGGTCCTTGCCGTGCCAGGCACGGCTTTCCTGCTCGAGATAGGTCCAGGGCGCCAGCACTTCGGGCGGCAGCTTGCGCGGCAGCGGCGAGTCGGGGCCTGCGGTCCGGAAGATCACCCGTGCGTCGCGGGCGTCGGCCGTACGGTCGATCTCGCGCCACAACGCCGTGATCTGGTCGTTGTTCATCCAGTCCTGTGCGTCGAGCAGCACATAGCGATGCAGCGATTGCGGCGCCTGGGCTTCGAGGAAATCGGTCAGCGAGGCGTGATGCACCTCGACCTTGCCGGTCCGCTTGCGGATGACGTCGTAGACGTCCTGCCGCAGATAGTCCGGCACGGCTTCCTTGTGCTCGACGTCGTAGCCGCGCCCGAAGGCCTGCCAGGCGAAATAGTTCTCGTTGATCGGGAAGTCGCAGGCCAGCCGCTCGACGCGCTCGCGCAGCACCGCGACCGGGTCGCCGGCGGCGACCAGTTCGTCGTACTGCGCCGGCGGGATGCCGAGCGCATAGAGCGAGACCGGGCTCTTCGAGAGCAGTTTGATCGACTTGAACTCGAACAGCGGTGCGATGTCGCGCTCGAACAGGCGGCGCTGCTCTTCCGGGGTGCGGGCCGAAAGGATCGGCTCGAGCTTCTTGCCGTGCAGCTTGGCGACGGTATGCAGGATGCCGATGAAGCGGCCGAGAAGACCGTAGCGATAGAGGTTCTTGCCGAACATGTTGATGCGCTTGCCGCGCAGCGGCCGTCGCTCTTCCCAGTACTCGCGCGTCTCCTCGTCGAGATGCTTGCGCAGGTACCTGTCATAGGCGCCGCGATTCGCCTTGTCGTTGGCGTGGCCGAAGAAGCGGAAGAAGGTCTCATAGTTCGGCAGATGCTCGAGCGCCGACAGCTTCAGCTTGGTCAGGGCGATGTGGTTGGGATTGAGATCCACCGCCACGATTTTCGCCGGATCGGCCGCGAGATAGTTGAGGACGTTGCAGCCGCCCGACGCGATGGTGATCAGCCGGTGCTGCGGCGCCAAGGCCAGCGCGGCCAGATCCACGACCGGGTCTTCCCAGATCTGGTTATAGACAAACCCTTGGAACATAAGGGTAAAAAGGCGCTCCAACGCGCCCCGCTTCGTGTTGGCAGGCTTTTGATGCGCCGCCTTGTCGAGGAGCTGATTGGCCATGACAGTCCTTTGAAAAACCTTCTTTTTCGCCGTGCATGTAGGGAATGGCAAAGTTTTATGACGGAATGACGGATGCTGGCAAAGAATTTCCCGCGTCCGCTCCTCCTGCCGGCGATCTTGCACCCGCGAAGGAGCCCGCTTAAGGACGGCGCATGACCAAGACAGCATCCGGCAAGACACCCATCGAGGACGTCCTCGACCTGCTCGACCTCGAAAAGATCGAGGAGAACATCTTCCGCGGCCAAAGCCCGGAGGACCGGATGCAGCGCGTCTTCGGCGGCCAGGTGCTGGGCCAGGCCCTGGTCGCGGCCAGCCGCACCGTGGAAGGCCGGGTCTGCCATTCCTTCCACGCCTACTTCCTGCGCGCCGGCGATCCCAAGGTCCCGATCCTCTATGAAGTCGATCGCGCCCGCGACGGGGCAAGCTTCACCTCGCGCCGCGTCGTCGCCATCCAGCACGGCAAGCAGATCTTCAACATGTCCGCGTCGTTCCAGGTGCCCGAGAAGGGGCTCGAACACCAGCTCGACATGCCGAAGGTCCCCGGCCCCGACGAACTCCTCGACGAGCACGAAGCGCGCAAGCGGTGGATGGACAAGATGCCGGAGGAGCAGAAGGCCTGGATGAGCCGGCCGCGCCCCATAGAGATGCGCCCCGTCGTGCTCGATGACTGGATGAACCGCGCGCCGCGCCCGCCTCTCGACAATGTCTGGATCCGCGCCACCGGCCCGGTGCCCGACGACGTGATCGTCCAGCAATCGGTCCTGGCTTATGCCTCCGACATGTCGCTGCTCGACACCGCGCTTCTGCCGCATGGTCGTTCGTGGCATTCGCCGATGCAGATGGCGAGCCTCGATCACGCCATGTGGTTCCACCATCCGTTCCGGATGGACGATTGGCTGCTCTATGCGCAGGATTCGCCCAGCGCCGCCGGCGCGCGCGGCTTCAACCGCGGCTCGCTGTTCACGCGCGACGGCAAGCTCGTCGCCAGCGTGGTGCAGGAAGGCCTGATGCGCGTGCGGGAAAAGAAATCCTGATCAGGTTGCGCTGCGGGTGATCGTCGTGCTCCGCCGCGGCCGCGCGTAGAAATTCGACGTCATGTTGGTCGTGCCGGTCAGGTAGTCGGTGACCGGCGAATTGTACGGATAGGTCACCTCCACCAGGACCACGCTGCCGCCGCTGGTGATCACCCCGGTCGGCACGCTGACATTCGAACCGACGGTGCGCGCCGTGGCGTTCTGCGCGTCGCTCCAGGTGACCTTGCCGCCGCCCGTGCCGTTGTCGACCAGGCAGGAGATCACGATCTTCAGCCCCGTCGCGGGGTAGGGATAGACGATCGAGTTGACCGCCGACTCGACATTGGTGATGTCGTTGTTGGTGACGTTGGTCTCCTGCGCGATCAGGTCGGCCGCGGTCGCCGACATCCCCGTGACCTTCTGCTGGCAGTCGAGTGCGTCCGCCAGCTCGATGCTGCCGAGGAACATCGCCGCCATGACCGGCGCCAGCATGGCGAATTCGATCGCCGCCAGTCCGTCCTTCGCACGCGCGAATCTGCGCAAGAGCGTCAGCATCCCGATATCACGTTCGTATAGGGCTCGTTGCGGAACGCCGCGGTCGCCGTGATCAGGTGATAGGCGCCGTTCGCATTGACGAGGAATTGCTGCAGCACCGGCGTCAGCACCTTCCAGGTATAGAAGGCGCGGACCAGCACGACGCTGCAGGGCGTGCCGGGCTGGTAGTTGTTGAGCGTGCTCTTCAGGTTGCCGTTCGCGTCCGTCGGCGAACTGAAGGTCGCGCCGGAATAGCCCGTATAGGCCTGCATGTCGATCTGCAGGTTCGAGTCGCAGGCGAGCAGCGGCGAGATGTCGTTGCAGATCATCGTGCGGAACTGGGTCTGCGTCATGCTGGTGGTCTGCGCCTGGCCGGTGCGGACGTAGCGCGCGGCGTTGTCGGTCGCATATTGCAGCGTCGAACCCGCGAAATAGATGATGCCGTTCTCGATGATGCCCATCAGCAGGACGAAGAACACCGGCGCGATGATGGCGAATTCGATGGCGGCGGATGCCCGTGTTCCTTCGCGGCGCATGCGGCGCACCGTCCCGGCCAGGCGCCTTCGCAACTTCCCGAATGTGGCTTTCACGCCGGTCACGGCCCTGTCTACTTAAGCCTCTTGCCCCGGCGCGTTCTACGGCGGCGGGCGCGCAACGCGAAGGATATGCCACCCGTATGCTGACCAAAGGCTTAAATCCATGCGCTCGCTATGCCTCGAATGGTTACGATGCGCCGGCGGCGTTCATGTTTCGCTAATCTTCCTTTATTTCGACTGGAATGTTCGCCGTATCGCTAACGAAGACCTAACCACGCCGCGGCTTTGGCGCGGCTTTCTTCACACCTTTGGTGGATGATGCAGTCCTGTCATTCCATTCCGGGTCCGTTCGATGTCCCTGCGCGAGAAGTTTGGGTCTGCCTTGGAGCGCGTTCGCGCCCGCGCGCGGCGCTTTCTCCGCAACAACGATGCCAATGTGGCGATGATCTTCGCGATCTCGATCATCCCCGTGACGATCGCCGCCGGCACGGGCCTCGACCTCGCGCGCGCCATGATCGTGAAATCCTCGCTCAGCGAGGCGCTCGACGCCTCCGCCCTGGCGGTCGCGAGCACGACCGGCCTCACGCAGGCACAGATGCAGACCGAGGCGCAGAACTACTTCAACGCCAATTACAAGGCGGATTCGTCCTACGGGACCCCGGCCGCCGTAGCGGTGGTGCAAAGCGGCCAGCAGGTGACGGTGTCGACCACCGTGCCGATGCCGACCACGCTGATCAACGTCGCGGGCATCCACACGGTGAATGTCGCGTCGTCCTCGACCGTGGTGTGGGGCCAGAACAAGCTCTGGGTCAGCCTCGTTCTCGACAACACCGGTTCGATGACGCAGACCGACTCCACGGGAACGTCGAAGATATCGGCGCTGCAGACCGCGACGCATCAATTGCTCACCATGCTGCAGAACGCGTCGTCGACGGCGGGCGACGTGCGCGCCGCGATCATCCCGTTCTCCAAGACGGTGAATGTCGGCACGGCGAATGCCGGCGCGACCTGGATCGACTGGACCGATTGGGAAGCGGCGCCCGCGGGCTCGACGCCGTCGGGCACCGTTGGCCCCGGCTCGAGCTGTCCTTACAGCTGGAGCAGCAATGGCTTCTACTGCGCGCCCAGCGCCACCAATGATGCCAACTGCTTCAACGGCCGTGGCGACGACTGCGCGGATACGATCCCGTCGAGCGGCCTGATCTGCCCCAGCGCGCCCTCGGCCAACGCCAGCACGGGCCTGGGCGGCCATTACTACAATGGCTGCTGGAACAGCGTGCGCTCGCAGACCAAGACCACCACGACCAACGTCACCACGGTGACGACCACCAAGCAGAGCTGTACGTCCAATACGAGCGGCGGCAATGTCAGTTGCAGCAACAAATCGGGCTATCCCAGCACCGCCAGCCCGACCACGACGAGCAGCAGCGCAACGACCAACGGCTATACCGGCGATTCCACCACCACCTCGTCCAACACCACGAGCGGCACGGTCGACGGCAGCAAGAGCTGCACCAGCAAGACCTGTTCGTGGACGCGCACCATCACCTCGACCAAGGTCGATCAGACCGTGGCCAAGACCGGCACCGGCAACTACAACCACACCTGGGTGGTGAACGATCATTCGACTTGGCACGGCTGCATCATGGACCGCACCCAGAACTACGACACGACCTTCACCACGCCGACCACCACGGCGACCAAGTTCCCGGCCGAGAACAGCCAATCCTGCGTGCCCAGTGTCCTGGGCACGCTGAGTTACGACTGGACCTCGCTCAACGCGCAGGTCACCGCCATGACCGCGGGAGGCTCGACCAACCAGACCATCGGCCTCGCCTGGGGCATGCAGGCGCTGACCATCGGCGATCCGCTGAACGCGCCGTCCCTGCCCGCCAACACCAAGCAGTACATCATCATCCTCAGCGACGGCCTCAACACCCAGAACCGCTGGGACGGCGACGGCTCGAACCAGGAAACCGACGTCGACGACCGCATGGCGATCGCCTGCACCAACGCCAAGACCGCCGGCTTCACGATCTATGCGGTGTTCGTGGATCTCAACGGAACCCAGGGCAACTCGAGCGTGCTGCAGAATTGCGCCTCGGATTCGAGCAAATATTTCGACCTGACGACCTCGGGCGCCATCATCACCACGCTCAACGCCATCGGCCAGCAGATCACCAATCTGCGGGTGGCGCAGTAGCGTCGGCGAAAGCATTGCGAAAGCTTTTGCCCGCTAGGCTCGAACGCAACAACGGATAGGACCCGAATGCCTTTTCTCGGCGAAATCGTGACCGGCTTTGCGCATACGCTGATGCGCATCCTGCCCTACATGGCGGTGATGGGCGTGGTGTTCGCCGGCCTTACGGTCTTCACGCCATGCAACCCGGGTGGGCCCTGGTGGAAGAAGCGCGGCCTCGTCACCGATCTCTGCTACTGGTTCATCGTGCCGGTGTTCACGCGCTATGCGCGGATCGGCTTTTCGGTGCTGATCACCGCCTATGTCCTGGGCATCACGACGGAAAAGGGCCTGATCGCCTTCTTCGAGTTCGGCCATGGTCCGGTCTCGCGCCTGCCGTTCTGGCTCCAATTCGTCCTCTACCTGCTGGGGACCGAGTTCCTGCTCTATTGGTCGCACCGCATGTTCCACGCCACCCGGCTTTGGAAATACCATGCCGTGCATCATTCCTCCGAAGACGTCGAGTGGATCTCGGCGGCGCGCTTCCACCCGGTCAACCTGCTGCTGGGCGCGGTTCTCGTCGACGTCCTCGCCCTGATGGTCGGCTTTTCGCCCGACATCTTCCTGATCATGGCGCCGCTCGACACGCTGACCTCGGGCTGGGTGCACGCCAATCTCAACTGGACGCTGGGGCCGTTCAAATACATCTTCGCCGGGCCGGTGTTCCATCGCTGGCACCACACGCGCGAGCACGACGGAAAGAATTTCGCCGGAACCTTCTCGCTGTTCGACGTGATCTTCGGGACGTTCTACATGCCCAAGGGCGAGCTGCCCGAGAATTACGGCGTCGACGACAGCAACATGCCGGAGAGCTTCGGCATGCAGGTGATCTATCCGATCGTGAACTGAGAGCGGCCGGGCGATCCCGCCGGCCTATTACGGGCTGGCGGTCTTGGTGCCGAAATCCTGGTGGGCCTGGACGTCGCCTTCGCGGTCCTTGTACCCGGAATCGCCGGGAATGGGCGACGCGTTGCAGCGCGGCCCGCTGCACGACATCGTTACCTGCTGGGCGCCGTGGAACACCGTGACGGTCGAGCCGCGCGTCTCCGGCACGCTGACATAGGTGTTCGAGATCTCGCGGCCCGAGGAATCGAGCGCGATGACGTTTGTGGTGCCGAAAGCCTTGCCCAGCACGAAGGCATGCCGGTTGTCGATCAGGTTGACGTCGGCGATGACGGAATTGCCGATATAGACCGTGGCGACCGGGCGGCCGAACGTGACGGTCCGCACTTCGTCCATCGGCACGCTCACCGCGCCGCCGAGCGCGGAGGTGCTCAGCAACCCGGCGGCCAGAACAGCGACAAGACCGTTACGCATCGAACCCACCCTTATGTGTTTGCGGAAAGATAGCGCGCGCGGCGTAAAGGATGGCTTAAGCGCGCCGGTGTCTCACCGCGCGGCACTGTCCCGAAATTGCACGACCGCGTAACGGTCGGCATAAAGCCGGTGCCAGCCGGGGCGGGCATCGAGCTCCGCGACGATCGGCGATGCGGGAGCGAGGATCGCCCAGCGGATGCCGTGACGGACGAGTTCCTCGTCCAGCGCCCGCGGATCGGGACGGATCAGCGCGGCATAGCGCTCGATCGCCGCCTCGCCGTACAGTTCGGCGCGGGAATCGATATAGGGCCGCACGCCCGCAAAGATCAGATAGCCGCCAAAGCCGTAGTCGTTCAGCACCGGCGCCGTCCGCAGCCCGGCCGGCACATGGGCCAGCGCGGTCATCGGCGCCACCGCGGCGTCGCCGCGCGTCAAGGGCAAGGCCAGCCGCACGGCGAACAACGCCGCCAGCAAGGCGATGGCGCCGGCGCCGAGCGCGCTCCAATTCGCCCGTGACCGGTCCCCGACGCCGAATGCCGCCGCCAACGGCTCCGCCAGCAGCAGCGGCGCCGCGACGGCGAAGACGATCTGATGCCGCTGGTGCGCGATCGCCATGTACAGCAGCGCCAGCAACATGGCGGCGCGGACCCAGGAGACCCGCACGCGCCGCGTGATGAGCACATAGAGCGCCGCCGCCGACACCGGCACGATCGGTTGGAAGGGCGAGAAGGCGGTCGCTTGCCACTCGCCGACATGGGCAAGCCCCGGCGTGGCCATCAGGGTCAGCGGAAAGATGACGCCGCCGATGAAATGCGGATTGATCAGCGCGGCGCCCAGTGCGCCCAGCCCGAACACGATCCAGGGACGCAGCGCCCGCACGCTGCGTTCCGCCGCCAGCGCCTCCAGCGCCAGTCCGCCGGCGAGCGCGAAGCCGAGCAGGAAACTCCCATGGATGTTGACCCAAAGCGTCATCACCGGCAGCAGCGCAAGGGACGGCGCGCGTCTCTCTCGCCGCGCCCGCACCAGTTCCGCCGTCCACAAAGCCAGGAGCGGCAGCGCCAAGAGATGCGGCCGCGCCAGCAGGCTGCCCGTCATGCAGGCCAGCGCGAGTCCGGCGATCGCCGTCTGCGCCTTCGGCGCGAGCCATTGTCCAAGCGCGCGGGCGAGCACATAGGCCGTCGCCCCGGCGGCCGCGGCGAACAAGGCGACCAGGCCGGCCCAGCCGGCAGCCCGATAGGCCGACGCCATGGTGATCTCGGCCAGCCATTCATGCGCATCCCAGCGCTGCCCGGCGAACGTGTAGGAGAACGGATCGCTGAACAGGATCGCATGCTCTGCGAGCATGCGGCGGCCCGCCGCGATATGCAGGAAGGTGTCGCCGTCGTTCAGGACCTGCGGCGCAAAGGCGGTCACCGCAAAGGCCAGCACGGCGGCGCAAAGCGCGATCGCACGTCCCGGTCTCATCCGCACTGTCCCGGCCAAATCCATGCCCGATCCTTCCGGCGGCATGGGTAATGCAAAGCGATGACGGAATGATTGATCGCCGCACGGCGCGCGCCGTCCGCCGCGCCGTTAAACGCGAATTGCCGGCTTGCTTTCGTCCCGCTGGTTAAGAACGCGGAAACATTAATCTTAGCGACCGTCGAACGGTGCCGTTTCCGTGCCGTCGCGGGACATGTTGCTGCATGCAACCCTCTCAGATTTAAGCCCGCATTAAGCTCGACCGCTTAGTATCACCATCAGTCCAGGTTGGTCTCTCGCCAAAATGATGCCGGCCGGACGTCCTAGGGTGTCATTATTGTGGAGGCTTACATGAACAATCTTCTCGCTCGCTTCGTGCGCGACGAGTCCGGCGCGACGGCCATCGAGTATGGCCTGATCGCCGCCCTCATTGCGGTCGTCATCATCGGTGCCGTGCAGGTCGTGGGTACCAACCTGTCGAGCACGTTCACCACGGTGTCGAACAAGATCAAGTAAAGGCATTCGCCTCAAGCGGGTGTTTCGTGTGCGGCCGCTTCCTCGCGGGAGCGGCCGTTCGCACGCCAGGCAAACGGAAGCTGCATGCTCTTCATCGTCGTCTTCTCGATGTTGCTCGCTTCGGCGGCGGGCTGGGATATCGCCAGCTTCACGATTCCGAATTTCCTGCAGCTCGCGCTGATCGCCGCCTTCGCGCTCTTCGTGATCGCCGCCGGCATGGCGCCCGGCGCGATCTTCTATCACCTGCTGGCCGGCTTCGTCGGGCTGGCGATCGGCTTCACGCTGTTCGCCTTCGGCTATATCGGCGGCGGCGACGCCAAGCTTTTCGCCTGCATCCTGCTCTGGATGGGCTTCGCCAACCTGCTCGACTACACCCTGGTCGCCTGCGTAATGGGCGGTGCACTCAGCCTTCTCATCATCGGCATGCGTCGCCTGCCGCTGCCCAGGATCCTGATAAGCCAGGCCTGGATCGCGCGCCTGCACGATGCGAAGGGCGGCATTCCCTACGGCGCGGCGCTCGCGGCGGGCGTGTTCGCCATTCTTCCGCAGACGGAAGTTTTCAAAATTGCGACAACGATATAGCGGTGCCGGCATTTCGGCCGCATGACTCGTTTGCACAGCATTTTGTTAAGCAAATTCTAAAGGGTTCTGTGGTCGGATCGCGGCCGAGGAGTGGCTCATGAACATGCCGCGTATGTTGGTTCTGGGATTGGCTGTGGTCGCCGCGATTGCGGCGATCTTCGTGATGCGCAGCCTGATGGGCGGCGGCACGCCGAAGGCCGCGGCGATCGCGCCGCCGGCGCCGTCGGTGGAGGTCGCCGAAGTGCTCGTCGCTTCGCAGCCGCTGCAGCCCGGTCAGGCGCTCAACGCGACCGTGGTGCATTGGCAGAAATGGCCGAAGGCGGGCGTCGACGGCACCTTCATCACCCATGCCGACACCCCCAATCTCGAGACTGCGCTGACCGGCACCGTGGTGCGCGCGCCGATCGTCGAGGGCGAGCCGATCACCAACACGAAATTCGTCCATGGCGACGCCGCCGGCTTTCTTGCCGCGACGCTCGAGCCGGGCATGCGCGCCGTGTCGATCCCGATCACCACCGAATCCGGCGCCGGCGGCTTCATCCTGCCCAACGACCGGGTCGACGTCATCATGTCGGAGCAGATCTCCGACAGTCCGCGGCGCTTCAGCGCCCGCGTCGTGCTCACCAATATCCGCGTCCTTGCGATGGACCAGACCTACAAGCAGGACAAGGACCAGAAGGTCGTGCTCGCCAAGAGCGCGACGCTGCAGCTCTCGCCGGCCCAGGCCAGCATGATCGTGAAGGCGCAGGCCGCCGGTCCGCTGTCGCTCGCGCTGCGCGCCCTCGGCGACAATTCCGGACCGGCGCCGCTCGCCGCGAACCAGCAGCCCGGCGACGACGATTCCGGCGCCGCCGGGGGCATGCCCCGGATCATCCGGTTCGGCGTCATGTCGACAGGTGCGCCGACCGGAAGGAAAGAGTAGCCATGCGCAAGGTCCTTATCGCCGCCGCGCTTGCTGCGCTCGGCTATGTCGCAAGCGCCGGCGCGACGCCGCCGCGCGGCGCCGACGCCGGCGCGCATGTCATTGCGGTCTCGACCAAGGGCGGAACCGTCACGCAGCGCGTGACGCTGGCGCTCAACAAGGCCATCGTCGTCCAGCTCGATGCGGATGCGCGCGACGTGCTCGTCTCAAGTCCCGACATCGTCGACGCAGTCGTGCGGACCCCGCGCCGCATCTTCCTTCTGGCGCTCAAGACCGGCCAGACCAATGCCTTCTTCTTCGATGCCGCCGGCCACCAGCTCGCGTCCATCGACATCCGCGTCGAGAAGGACGTGACGGATCTGGGCAGCATGATCCACGCCGACATGCCCAAATCCAACGTCAAGGTCTCGGCGATGAACGACAATGTCGTCCTCACCGGCACGGTCGCGAGCGCCCAGGAGGCGGCCCGCGCCCAGGATCTCGCGGCGCGCTTCGCGGGCGATCCGGCCAAGGTCGTGAACATGCTGAAGGTCGCCGCCAGCGAGCAGGTGATGATCCGCGTCCGCGTCGCCGAGATGCAGCGCAACGTCGCCAAGCAGTTCGGCATCGATCTGGCGTCCGCCGCGATCGTCGCCGGCGTGCCGATCGCGGCCTCCTCGGCGCAGCAATTCGGCCTGGTCGGCCGTGCTCTCAACGATCTGTCCGGCGGCCAGTTCGGCCAGGTCTGCTCCGGCGGCACCAATCCGCTCGCCGGCCCCTGCACGCTGGGACCCAACAACCTGCAGGGCACGCTGCATGCGCTCGAATCCGTCGGCCTGGTGCACACGCTGGCCGAGCCGAACCTGACCGCCGTCTCCGGCGAGACCGCCAAGTTCCTTTCGGGCGGCGAGTTCCCCGTGCCGTCGGGCCGCGACCAGCAGGGCAATGTGCAGGTCGAGTTCAAGCAGTTCGGCATCGGCCTGTCCTTCACGCCGGTGGTCCTCAGCGGCGGCCGCATTTCGCTGCAGATATCGACGGAGGTGAGCGAGCTCACCAACACCGGCTCCTTCACGCTGCAGGGTTCGGGCGCGGCGGCCGGCCTCACCATTCCCGCGCTGTCGGTGCGCCGCACCTCGACGACGGTGGAAGTGCCGTCCGGCGGCAGCTTCGCCATCGCCGGCCTGATGCAGCATGCGTCCAAGCAGGTGATCGAGGCGATGCCCGGCGTGAAGGACGTGCCGATCCTGGGCGCGCTGTTCCGCAGCCGCGACTACGAGAACGACGAATCCGAACTGGTCGTGATCGTGAGCGCCTATCTGGTGACGCCCACGACCGCCGCCAATCTTTCGTCGCCGACCGACGGCTTCGTCACGCCGGCCGATCCGGAGACGCTGCTGCTCGGCCATCTCAACGCCATCCACGACAACAAGCCGGCGGGTGCCGCGCCGACGCCGTCGAGCGGCGTCGGCTTCATCGTTCAGTAGAGTCGAGGATCATGCCGATGAACCCCAGCGCGAAAGATTTCCTCAAGGCGGCCTCGCTGCTCGCCGTGCTCGCGGCCGGAAGCTGCGCCGCGCCCGTCAATGACGGGAACGGCCTGATGGACGATCCGGTCGTCAACCATCCCATCCAGGTGCAGCCCAGCTATCGCGCGATCAAGCTGCCCTTCTCGGCGCCCGATGCCGGCCTGATGCCGGACGACGCCCAGCTCTTCGATGCTTTCGTCGCCGACTACATCCAGCACGGCAATGGCGCGATTTCGATCTCGGCGCCGGCCGGCCGCGATGCGTCGGCGACCATCGCCTATTTCGGCGAGCGCCTCGCCGCCGCCGGCGTGCCGCGCGAGCGCATCCTGGTCGGCACCCGCGCGATGCCCGACGGCAAGGTCGAGCTCGGCTATATCAGCTACGAGGCGTCGACCGCGCCCTGCGGCGACTGGTCGACCAACATGGCCGACACCGCCTCGAACCGCTCCTATCCCAATCTCGGTTGTGCCGTGCAGCACAACATCGCCGCCCAGGTTGCCGATCCGCGCGATCTGGTGACGCCGCAGCCGATGGGCTCGGGCGACGCGCCACGCCGCGCCACGGTCTACGACAACTACAAGAACGGCAAGCCGACCGGCGCCGAGAAGAACGCCGAACAGTCCGGCGCCATCGCCGACGTCGACAAGCAATAGAGGCGATCATGGCGAAGTCCAACGAGCCCGAAGAGGAAGAAGCGTTCGGCGCCGCGCCGCACGAGCGTCCCGTGCCGCGCATCTCCATCGCCGCCTTCGTCGAGTTTCCCGACACCGGCGCCGCGCTGCAGCGCGCCGGCGCCGACCGCCGCCTCGCCAAGGCGCATCTGAACGTGCAGCTCGGCGGCATCAACGCCGCGGTCGAGCATTTCGTCGGCCAGGTGACGCCCAACCTCCTCATCGTCGAGACCCGCCTCAACGGCCAGGCCGCGCTCGAGGAGCTGGACCGCCTTGCCGAGGTCTGCGATCCGACGACCAAGGTGATCGTCGTCGGCCGGGTCAACGACGTCGAGCTCTACCGCGAGCTGATGCGGCGCGGCGCCAGCGAATATCTCGTCGCGCCGCTCAACCCGCTGCACCTGATCGAGGTCATCTCCGGCCTCTATCTCGATCCCGATGCCGCGCCGATCGGCCGCGTCATCACCTTCGTCGGCTCGCGCGGCGGCACGGGCGCCTCGACGCTCGCGCACAATGTCGGCTGGTGCATCGCCGAAGAGCTCGCCATCAACACGACGATCGTCGATCTCGACCTGCCGTTCGGGACGACGGGGCTGGACTTCAACGACGAGCCGAGCCAGGGCGTCGCCGACGCGCTCTCCGCGCCCGAACGCCTGGACGACGTTCTGCTCGATCGCCTGCTGGTGAAGCGCGGCGATCATCTTTCGATCTTCGCGACCTCGGCGCTGATCGACCGGGAATACGAGGCGCCGGCCGACGCCTACGAATCCGTGCTCGATGCCGTGCGCCAGTCCACGCCCTGCGTGATCGTCGACCTGCCGCATCTGTGGGCGCCCTGGGTCAAGACGACGCTGATCGGCTCCGACGACATCGTGATCGTGGCGACGCCCGATCTCGCCTCGCTGCGCAACGCCAAGAACCTCGTCGAGCTGCTGCGCGCCAGCCGCCCCAACGACACGCCGCCGCGCCTGGTGCTGAACCAGACCGGCGTCGCCAAGCGTCCCGAGATTCCGGTCAAGGATTTCGCGGAGACCATCGGTATCGAGCCGGCGCTGGTCCTGCCGTTCGAGCCTGCGCTGTTCGGCCAGGCCCACAACAACGGCCAGATGATCAACGAGCTCGCGCCCAAGTCTCCGACCGCCGCCGGCATCCGCCGCCTCGCCGAGCTCTGCACGGGCCGCGTCCCGCAGGCGCAGCAGAAGACCCCGCCTTTCCTGTCGTTCCTGAAGGGAAAGAAGAGAGCATAATTGATGTTCGGCAAGCGCAACGCGACGACTGACGCTGCTCCGCGCCCGGCCATGCCGGCGCCGCCGCCGCCGCTCGCCGGCGCCGCGCCGCCCAAGGCCGAAGGCGCGCAGTCGGCGCCGCAGCGCAGCGCCCCGCTCCTGGTCACGCCGACGCCCAAGGCGCAGGCCGCGCGCGTCCTCGCCGACACGCGCTCCGAAGACTATTACCAGATCAAGACGACGATCTTCTCGGCCCTGATCGACACGATCGACCTCGCCCAGCTGGCGCAGCTCGATCCGGATTCGGCCCGCGAGGAAATCCGCGACATCGTCAACGAGATCATCTCGATCAAGGCCGTGGTGATGTCCATCGCGGAGCAGGAACACCTGCTCCAGGACATCTGCAACGACGTCCTGGGCTACGGTCCGCTCGAGCCGCTGCTGGCGCGCGACGACATCTCCGACATCATGGTCAACGGCGCCAACCGCGTCTTCATCGAAGTCGCCGGCAAGGTGCAGCTCACCAATATCCGCTTCCGCGACAATGCGCAGCTGATGAACATCTGCCAGCGCATCGTCAGCCAGGTCGGCCGCCGCGTCGACGAGAGCTCGCCGATCTGCGACGCGCGCCTGCTGGACGGTTCCCGCGTCAACGTGATCGCGCCGCCGCTGGCGCTCGACGGTCCGACGCTCACCATCCGAAAGTTCAAGAAGGACAAGCTCACCCTCGACGATCTCGTCAAGTTCGGCTCCATCTCGCCGGCCGGGGCGCGCGTGCTGGGCGTCATCGGACGCTGCCGCTGCAACGTGCTGATCTCCGGCGGCACGGGCTCGGGCAAGACCACGCTGCTGAACTGCATGACCGGCTATATCGAGGCGGACGAGCGCGTCATCACCTGCGAGGACGCCGCCGAACTGCAATTGCAGCAGCCACATGTCGTGCGTCTCGAAACCCGCCCGCCCAACCTCGAAGGCCAGGGCATGATCTCGATGCGCGACCTGGTGCGCAACTGCCTGCGCATGCGTCCCGAGCGGATCATCGTGGGCGAGGTGCGCGGACCCGAGGCCTTCGACCTGCTGCAGGCGATGAACACCGGCCATGACGGCTCGATGGGCACGCTGCACGCCAACACCCCGCGCGAGGCGATGTCGCGCCTCGAATCCATGATCACCATGGGCGGCTTCTCGCTGCCCACCAAGACCATCCGCGAGATGATCGTCGGCTCGATCGACGTGATCCTCCAGGCCGAGCGCCTGCGCGACGGCTCGCGCCGCATCACGAAGATCACCGAGGTGGTCGGCACCGAAGGCGAGGTCGTGATCACCCAGGACCTGATGACCTACGAGATCTCCGGCGAGGACGAGACCGGCCGGCTCAAGGGCAAGCATATGGGCACCGGCATCGTGCGGCCCAATTTCTGGGAACGGGCTCGGTATTACAATCTGGAACGCGAGCTGGCCGAGGCGCTCGACGCGTTGCAGGCGTGAGGCGATAGATGCTCTTCGTGCTCGCCGCGATGTTCACGATGCTGGCGCTGGGCGGCGCGGTCTACGCGTTCAGCGGCGGCAACGGCTCCGCCAAGCGCGTGAGCGCGATCGCCAAGCCCCAGGCCCAGGCGCGCGGCGGAAAGACCCCGGATACCGCGGCGCTGAAACGCAAGAACGTCCAGGCCCTGCTCAAGGAGATCGAGAGCAAGCAGGCGGAAACGAAGAAGAAGATCACGCTGCGCCAGCGCCTGGACCAGGCCGGCCTGCCCAACGTCTCGAACCGCAATTTCTGGATCGCCTCGGGCGTTTCGGCCTTGCTGGCGCTGTTCTTCTGCTTCATCTCGGGGCAGACGATCTATGTCGACCTGGGCGCCGCGCTGACCTTCGGGCTCGGCCTGCCGCGCTGGGTGCTCAGCTTCCTGAAGGCGCGGCGGGAAAAAGCCTTCACCAACGAATTCGCCAACGCCATCGACGTCATCGTGCGCAGCGTCCGCTCCGGCCTGCCGACCAACGAAGCGCTGCGCATCGTCGCCCGCGAGGTTCCCGATCCCTGCGGCGGCGAGTTCGCCCGGCTGTGCGAAAGCCTCAAGGTCGGCGTCACGCTCGAGCAGGGCGTGAAGAAGATGTTCGAAAGCATGCCGACGCCGGAGGTCAGCTTCTTCGGCATCGTCATGACCATCCAGCAGAAATCGGGCGGCAACCTGTCGGAGGCGCTCGGCAATCTCTCGGCGGTCCTGCGCGACCGCAAGCGCCTGGTCGGCAAGATCCGGGCGATGTCGTCCGAGGCCAAGGCGTCCGCCGGCATCATCGGTTCGCTGCCGCCGGGCGTGATGGGCATCGTCTATGTCACCACGCCCGACTACATCAAGCTGCTGTTCACCGAGAAGGCCGGCAACCTGATGCTGGCGGGCTGCGCCGTCTGGATGGGGCTCGGGATCTTCGTGATGCGCAAGATGATCAACTTCAAATCCTAGGGGACGCGCCATGTCCAGTGTCGGGATCCTCGACATCCTGTTCGACAAGACCTTCCTCGCCACGCTGGCGGCGGCGATCTTCGCCTTCGCGACCATCGTGACGCTGGGCCTGCCGCTCGCCAACCGCGACGGTCTCGGCCAGCGCCTGAAGGCCGTGGCGGCGCGGCGCGAGGAATTGCGCGCCAAGCATCTCGCCGCCCTGACCGCCAAGCGCGGCGCGCTGCGCAGCGCGCCGGTCGGCTACATGAAGACCACGCTGGACCGCTTCAAGCTAGGCAATCTGCTCGAATCCGAGGACTCGCGCGAGAAGCTGGCGCGCGCCGGCTATCGCGGCCAGGGCCCGATCGTGACCTTCATGTTCTTCCGTTTCATCATGCCCTTCGCCGTGTTCGCCTTCGCGCTGTTCTATCTGTTCGTCATCGCCCATTTCCACTGGACGTCGACCATGAAGGTCACGGTCAGCGTCGGCATGGCGCTGCTCGGCTTCTATCTGCCGGATCTGTTCCTGAGCAACGCGATCTCGCGCCGCCAGCAGTCGATCATGCGGGCCTTTCCCGATGCGCTCGATCTGCTGCTGATCTGCGTCGAATCCGGCATGTCGGTGGAAGCGGCATTCCAGCGCGTCGCCTCCGAGATCGGGGTGCAGTCGACCGAGCTGGCCGAGGAGTTCGGCCTGACGACCGCCGAGCTCTCCTATCTTCCCGACCGCCGCATGGCCTTCGAGAACCTTGCGGCGCGCTGCGGCCATTCCGGCGTCAAATCGGTCGCCACCGCGCTGAACCAGGCGGAGCGCTACGGCACGCCGATGGGCCAGGCGCTGCGCGTCGCGGCGCAGGAAAATCGCGAGCTGCGCATGTCGGAAGCCGAGAAGAAGGCGGCGTCCCTGCCTGCCAAGCTCACGGTCCCGATGATCGTATTCTTCCTGCCCTGCCTGTTCGTGGTGATCCTCGGCCCCGCGATCATGAAGATCATGCACATGCACCATTGAAGCCGGTCTTCGCGCCGGACGGTGCTTCGGCGAAGCCTTCAGGGCTTGCTGGCGTCGGCCGTCATGCGCAGCGCCGGGATATGGTCCTTGACCGGTGCGCTGGTCTTTGCCGCTTTCGCGGGTTTGGGCGTCGCGCCGTCGGCGGCGAGCCGCTTGGCCGGATGGCCGGCCTTCGCGAGCTTGGCGGGCTTGCCTTTCACCGTCCGGGCTTCGCGCCCGACCGGCCCGGCCTTGGGATCGAAGGGCACGGCCTGCATCACGACATCGGCGCCGCCGCTGCGGCCGAGCGCGCGGGGTGCGCCCTGGGCCGGCGGCGACAGCAGCGTGCTCGCGACCACGGGGCTGCGCGGCGCGGCCGTCGCAAAACCGGATGCCGTGGGCGCGCCGGCGAGGGACGGTGCCATGCGGTCGAGAAGGGCGATGTTGGCGGCGATCTTGGGATCGCTCGCGCCGCTCGCCTGGGCCTGCATCAGCAGCGTGCGCGCCCCGACCGTATCGCCGGCCAGCATCCGCGACATCGCATAATTGTTCAGCACCGCGCCCTCGCCCGGCTTCATCGCCAGGGCGTGCTCATAGGCGAGCTTGGCATTCGCCGGATCGCTCTGCTTGTCATAGGCGACGCCCAGCGCCGAATAGAGCGTCCAGTCGTTCGGCTGCAGCTGGATGGCGCGCTGCAGGAACTGCACCGCATCGGCGGTCTGGCCCTTCTGCACGAGGAGCTTGCCGTATTCGCCGACCACGCGCGGATCGTCCGGCTGCATCAGCATGAGCTGGCTCAGGACCCTGGTCGCACCGTCGAGGTCGCCCTTGGTGCGCAGCATCTGCGCCTGGCGAACCGCTGCGGCCATGTCGAGCGGGATCGGGGCCGCATCGTCGCTGCTGTGCGTGCTGGCGGGGGCGGCCGCCGTGCTGTCGCCACCCATCATGCCGCAGCCGCCGAGCAGGGCCGTGCCCAGCGCCAATCCCGCGATCTGGAGAGCCAAACGACGCATCGATGATTCCTCTTGCCGGACGAAAACGCTCCGCCGCAGCATGGCCGCATCCCCCTCAACAAACCCTTAAGCATATTGCGCCATAACGAGATAAAGGCCTGCAGCGGTTGGCCGAAGTCGCGTTTGGGGCAGGCTGGAACTTCTTTCCTTCGCAGGGGCGTCCAATTGCTGACGCAATGATGGGCTGGATTCTCGCGTCATGAGGTTGCGCCGGACGACAGGGATCGCGGTAGCCGCTTTGGCCCTCCCGGTCCTCGGCGCGCTGCTGCTTGCCGTCTATTTCACGCCGGCCGAGGCGCTCTCCCAGCGCATCGCGTTCCAGATTTTGACCGGTTCGACCGGCGGCACCTATTTCCCGGTCGGCCAGCTCATCGCGGGCCTGCTCAGCCACCCGCCCGGCGTCGACCGTTGCGAGGGGGACAGCGTCTGTGGTCCGCCGGGGCTCATCATCACCGCGCGCACATCGGAGGGTGCGGTCGCCAATGTCCTCGCGGTCAATGCCGGCCGGGCCGAGTCCGGGCTCGCCCAGGGCGATGTGGTCGCGCAAGCCGTCGCCGGCCAGGGCGCCTTCCGCAAGGCGGGCAGGCAGTCGTCCATCCGCGTGATCGCCGATCTGTTCCCCGAAGACGTCCACCTTCTGGTCGCGCGCAAGGCAAAGATCGCGGGCGTCGGCGACCTCAAGGGCAAGCGGGTCTCGCTGGGTGCCGACGGCTCGGGCACCGGCGTGACGGCCCGCGCCGTCCTCGCGGCCTATGGCATCGCCGAATGGCGGATCAAGGCGCGCCACGACGCCGCCGATGTCGATGCCCAGCTGATGCAGCAGGGCCAGCTCGATGCGTTCTTCTTCGTCGGCGGCCGTCCGGTCGGCCTGGTCGACGACCTCATCGCCCGCGGTGTCGCGCGGCTGGTGCCGATCGACGGCAAGGGCCGCGACAAGCTGATCAAGGCCGTGCCCAGCCTGTCGCCGGCCGTCATCCCTGCCGGTACCTATCGCGGCGCACCCGCGGTGCAGACGGTCGGTCTGCGCGCCTTGTGGATCGTCAACGCCGCGCAGCCGGAGGCTTTGGTCTACGGCATCGCCAAGGCGCTGTTCGCGCCGGGCAACCGCGGCGCGCTGGACGAGGGCGTCCGCGCCACCGGCCAGATCCGGCTCGACACCGCGGCGCGCGATCTTCCCGCGCCGCTGCATCCCGGCGCGCTGCGCTTCTACCGCGAAGCGGGGCGCCTGCCGAAGCCGAACACCAAGGCCGGGAAGATCTAGGCGGCGCCCGTGTCGACTTCCTTCTGCGCCGCATCGCCCCATTCGCGCATCGCGGGCAACGCCATCACGCGCGCGATGTAGTCCTGCACCGCGGGCGGCACCGTGACGCCATAGGTCGCGAAGCGCGACACCACCGGCGCATACATGCAGTCGGCGATCGAAAATCCGCCGAACAGGAACCCGCCCTCCGCGCCGAAGCGCTCCAGGGCCGACGACCACGCCTCGATGACGCGCGCGACCTGCGCCTTCGTCGCGTCGCGCAGCTCCGGCAAGGGATGACGCCGCGCGAAATCCATCGAGAGCTGGTCGCGCAGATCGGGAAAGCCCGAATGCATCTCCGCCGCATAGGATCGCGCCTCGGCCCGCGCAAAGGGATCGTCCGGCCACAGCTTGGCCTCCGGATGCCGCTCGGCCAGGGTCTCGCAGATCGCGAGGCTGTCCCACACCGTGACCTCGCGTCCATCCTGCTCGATCTTGAGCACCGGCACGCGGCCCGCCTTGGAATAGCGCTTGATCTCGTCGCCGGTCAGCGGCTGCCGGCGCAACGTCACCACGATCTCGACGAAAGGCGCCCGCGTCGCGTGCAACGCCAGGAAGGGCCGAAGGCTCCAGCTCGACCAGTCCTTGGTCCCGACGATCAGCGTGTAGCGTGCGGCCATAGGCGGTTCTCCACCTGTGCGAGATTGCGTCGACTTCCCGCCCGTCCTATTCCATCCCCACACGAACCGAAAGGCGCCCCGCGATGCATTCCAGCCTGGTCAAGGCTGCGCGAAACGCAATCCCGCTCCATGCCGTCGCGGTCGCCGACCTCGAGCGCTTCCTGGCGCGGCGCGACAAGCGCGAGGCGGCCATTCTCAAAGCCACCGCTTTCAAGGCCGGCGAGGGTGAACTCAGGCTGATCGTCGATGCCGCGGGCAAGATCGGCAGTGCCGTGCTCGGCCTGGGCAAGAACAGCGATATCCTGGCGCTCGCGACCTTCTCGGAGCAGCTTCCGGCCGGAACCTACCGCTTCGCGGACATTCCCGGCGACGTCGGCGAAGCGAATGGCGCGCTCGCCTGGGTGCTCGGCACGTATCAGTTCACCCGCTACAAGAAAGGCAAGGCGCTGGCCGCCAAGCTCGTGCTGCCCGGCGGCGTCGATGGCGAAGAGGTCTCGCGCATCGCGGCCGGCGTCTTTCTCGCTCGCGACCTGATCAATACGCCGCCCAACGATATGGGACCGGCGGAACTGGCCGATGCGGCGCGCGCGCTCGCCAGGACGCATGGCGCGAAATTCGCCGTCGTCACCGGCGACGCGCTTCTCAAGCAGAATTATCCGCTGATCCATGCCGTGGGCAAAGGCTCGGAGCGCAGTCCGCGCCTGGCGAGCTTCATCTGGGGCCGCGCGAACGCGCCCAAGGTCACGCTGGTCGGCAAGGGCGTTTGCTTCGATACGGGCGGCTACGACCTCAAATCCGCTTCGGGCATGCTCGCGATGAAGAAGGACATGGGCGGCGCCGCCACGGTGCTCGGTCTCGCCGGCATGATCATGGACGCGAAGCTCGATGTGCGCCTGCGCGTCCTCGTCCCGGCGGTGGAGAATTCGGTGTCCGGCTCCGCCTTTCGGCCCAGCGACGTTTTTCCCTCGCGCAAGGGCCTCACGGTGGAGATCGGCAACACCGACGCAGAAGGCCGTCTCGTCCTGGCCGACGCTCTGACCGAGGCCGACGCGGACGCACCCGATCTTCTCATCGACATCGCCACCCTCACCGGCGCCGCCCGCACCGCGACGGGTTTCGAGCTGCCGCCCTTCTTCACCGACGATGAGGCCCTCGCGGCCGAGCTGATGACGCACAGCGCCCGGGTCAACGATCCGATGTGGCGCCTGCCGCTGTGGCGCGGCTATGAGCCGGTGCTGAGCTCCACCGTCGCCGACCTCAACAACAATCCGAATTACGGCTATGCCGGCGCGATCACCGCCGCGCTCTTCCTGGGCCGCTTCGTGGAGAAGGCGAAGAGCTGGGTGCATCTCGACATCGCCGCCTGGGTCGACCGCCCCCGCCCCGGCCGCCGCACCGGGGCGGAAGCGACCGCCGCGCGCGCGCTCTATTCGCTGATCAGCGCCCGCTACGGCAAATGAGCGATCCGCGCACCACGCCGATGAAGGACGGGGCCGTCGTGGCCGGCGGCGAAACGCAGACCATCGCGCGCGGCCGTGTCGCGCTGCGCCACGCGCCCTCGCAGGACGCCGTGCAGGACAACGAGCTCCTCTTCGGCGAGGTCTTCATGGTGTTCGCGCGCAAGGACGGTTGGGCCTGGGGCCAGGCGGCGTCCGACGGCTATGTCGGCTACATCCACACCATCGCGTGCCACGAGCCCTTCGTGCCGGATCATCGCGTGACCGCGATCGCGACGCCGGTGCTGGCCGGGCCGGACGTCAAGCAGCCCTCGCGTGACCTCCTCCCGCTCGGCGCGCGGGTCAAGGTCCAGGACCGCGTCAAGGGGTTCGTGCGGATCGCGCCGGACGGCTATGTCTTCGCCGGGCATCTTGCGCCGCTGGAGCAGCGGGTCGGCGACTGGGTCGCCACGGCCGAGCGGTTCGTCGGCGCGCCCTATGTCTGGGGCGGCAAGACGCATGCGGGGATCGACTGCTCCGGCCTCGTGCAGCTCGCCCTCGCCACCGCCGGCATCGCCGCGCCGCGCGACACCGACCAGCAGGAAAGAGCGCTCGGCCTGGACTGCCCCGATCCCAAGCGCCGGCGCGGCGATCTCGTCTTCTGGGACGGCCATGTCGGCATCATGCTGGACGAAAGCCGTCTCATCCATGCCAACGCCTTCCACATGCAGGTGGAGATCGAGCCGCTGGCCGATGCCGTCGCGCGCATCGCGCCCGGGCCGGTGACGGCGATCCGGCGGCTATAGAGCGCGTTCGAAACGGCGGCTGCCGCCGGACTCGCGACGATCAGGGAACCTGCGGCAGGCGCACGCTGCAGATCGACGTATAGCCGCGGCCTTCGCGGTCGACCAGGGCGGCGGCCTCGGGGCTGAGCTTGGCCGGATCCAGGCAGGCTTGCACATCGCCATAGGTGGCGCGCCAATCCGTACCCCAGCGCGTGTCCGGGAAGGTCTTCAGCGGCGGGAATTCCTCATAGTCGTAGTCGAGCGCGGCCAGCGCGCTTTGCAGCATCGCGGGATCGTAGCGTTCCGCGCGATAATCCCATTTCGCCACCAGCGGCCGCAGGTTGCGCTTCACCGCATCGCGCCAGTTCCGGGTTTTTGCGACGCGGCTCGCGCCATAGGCGTCATAGGCGGCCTGTTGCATCTGCTTGAGCGAGGGGATGTCGCCCTGTCCCGGGGGATAGTTGTCCTCGAAGATGAAATTCGCGAAGCCCCAGGCGCGGCCCTGCATCAGCCGCTCGAACGCGTTCACATGGTCGTCGAAGAACAGGACGGTCTTCGTCTTGGGCAGGGCGCTGAGGTCGAGATGCGAGAAATCGATGTCGACATATTTAGCACGCTTGGAGATGTAGGCGCGGTTCCCCAGTTCGAGATCGACCGAAATGATGTCGGCATTCGTCGCCTGCTCGATCAGCCAGGTCGACTGCCCGCGCCAGATGCCGCTTTCGAGAACGACCTCCGGCTCGCTCTCGCGGATGAAGACCCAGGTCGCGAACATGTGGGGAAGCAGCATGCCGCCCGCATTGCTGGTGATGGGGCGTCGCTTGTAGATGTCGAAAAACTCTTCGAACAGGGCGTCGTAAGCCCTCGTCCGCGTGACAACTCTCATCATCGGGCTCCGTCGGCTGCGGGGCGACACTAAACGGCATCTCGCGGGGAATTAATACCCGCGGCTCAGGTCGACGACGTTTTTCGGCGCCTCGCCGCGTTCCATGTCCGCGATGCCGCGGAGGATCGAACGCACGGCATGCAGCGGCGAGGTGATCGCCGCGATGTGCGGCGTGGCGACGATCCTGGGATGCTTCCAGATCGGATTGTTCTGCGGCAGCGGCTCGGTCTCGAACACGTCCAGCGTCGCGCCGGAGAGATGGCCGCTGTCCAGCGCCGCGATCAGGTCGGGCTCGTTCACATGTCCGCCGCGCGCGATGTTGATGACATAGGCGCCCTTGGGCAGCTTGGCGAAGGCCGCCGCATTCAGGATGTGCCGCGTCTCCGGCGTCAGCGGCAGCACGCAGATCACGAAATCGCAGCCTGCGAGGAACGCGTCGAGTTCCTCCATGCCCGCGAAGCTCTTCACGCCGTCGACGCGCTTGCGCGTGCGGCTCCAGCCGCTGACGGCGAAGCCCAGGTCGCGCAGCCGCTCGGCGCAGGTTGTGCCGATTTCCCCAAGTCCGAGGATGCCGACCCGCGTCTGCGCCGTCGCGCGCGGCAGCATGCGCTGCCGCCATGCGCCCTCGGCCTGGGCCGCGGCGAAGAATGCAACCGTGCGGTGCTGCATCAGGACATGCAGCACCGCGAACTGCGCCATCTCGCCCGACAGCGAATCGTCGACGAAGCGGATCAGCGGGATCTGCCTGGGAAAGTCCGGATCGAGCAGGAAGCCGTCGACGCCTGCGCCCAGCGAGAACACGGCCTTGAGCCCGGGCAGCGATTTGAGAAGGCCCGGCGGCGGCCGGAAGCTCACCGCATAATCGATCTGCGCCGGATCATAGGCGTCGACGCCATGGGCGTAGACCGTGGTTCCGCCGTCCGCCAGCGGCTGCTGCCACAGCCCGCCCCAGCCGGGCGGCACGAGCAGGAGGATCGACGGTTGCGCACTCATGCCGGGACGCTCACGCGTTTGCGCCGTGGGTGCAAGCCCACAACCGCAGTCGGCGCCGCTACTTCTTCGTCGCGTCCGGTTTGGCCGGTGCCGCGGCGGGAGCCGGCGCGGGGATCGGGGCCGGCGTGTCTTCCTGCGTGCGCAGATAGGCCAGCAGGTTGATGCGGTCGTCCGGGCTGCGCAGGCCGGCGAAGGTCATCTTGGTGCCCGGCACCTCGCCCTGCGGCGACTTGATGAACTTGAACAGCTTGTCATAGGTCCACGGATTGTGGTCGGCGCTCATCGCGCTGGAATAGTCGAAGCCCGGATGCGTCGCGCGCGGCCGGCCGATCAGGTCCCACAGATTGGGGCCGACCTTGTTGGGGCCGCCCTTCGACAGGTCGTGGCACTGCTCGCAGCGGGTCGAGATCGCCTTGCCCGCCGCGACGTCCGCCTTGGGCAAGACGGTGCCGAAATCGGGCAGCGCTTCCACCGCCGGTCCGGCCGCGGCGCCGCCGGCCGAAGCCGTCTCGGTCACGCCCTCGACGTGATAGGCCTCCTTGGCGGGCTTCTCCGGCTCGAACAGCGCCTCGGTCCCGAACTTGATGGCAAGGATGAGGATCAGCGTGCCCAGGACCGCTCCGGCGATCTTGTTCCACTCCCAGGAATCCATAAGGTCACGCTCCGCTTAAGCTGGCAGAAATGCCGGGCGACATTACCCATGGGCTGGGAACCGTCATTGCGGCGAAGCGTCGCGGAGTCCAAGGAATTCAAGGGTTTCGATGAAACCGATCGTGCTTATCCCCGCCCGCATGGCCTCGACGAGGCTGCCCGGCAAGCCGCTGGCCGATATCGCGGGCCGTCCGATGATCGTGCGCGTCTGGCAGCAGGCCGTGGCGGCGGGCATCGGGCCGGTGCTCGTCGCCGCGGCCGAAGCCGAGATCGTCGCGGCGGTCGAGGCTGCGGGTGGCCGGGCGGTGCTCACCGACCCGGATCTGCCCTCCGGTTCGGACCGCATCTTCCAGGCGCTTCAGAAGGCCGATCCGCAAGGCGCGCATGACGTGGTCGTCAACCTGCAGGGCGATCTGCCGGCGCTCGATCCGGCCTATGTGCGCGCCGTCGCGGACGCGCTGGCGGCGAGCGGCGCCGACATCGCCACCCTGGCGGCGCAGATCGACGATCCCGCCGACTACGACAATCCCGCCGTGGTGAAACCCGTCGTGGCCTGGGACGGCGCGCGCGGCCATGCGCTCTACTTCACCCGGGCGCGCGCGCCATCGGGCGACGGCGCGCTGTTCCATCACATCGGCATCTATGCCTACACGCGCGCCGCGCTCGCGCGTTTTGTCGCGCTGCCGCCGTCGCCGCTCGAGACGCGCGAGAAGCTCGAGCAGCTGCGTGCGCTCGAGGCGCGCATGAGCATTGCAGTGGCGCGCGTGGACAGCGTTCCGCTCAGCGTCGATACTCCCGCCGACCTCGAAAAAGCGCGGCGCGTATTGGGAGTGAAGGCATCGTCATGAGTGGTTCGGCAATTCACGATGCCCGGCGCGTCGCCTTCCAGGGCGAGCCCGGCGCCTACGCCAATCTCGCGGCCCGCGAGGCGCTGCCGCACGCGCAATACATTCCCTATCCGACCTTCGACCAGGCGGTGGAGGCGGTGAAGCGCGGCGAGACCGACCTGTGCATCATCCCGGTCGAGAATTCCCTGATGGGCCGCATCGCGGACATCCATCACCTGCTGCCCGAGGCCGGCCTGCATATCGTGGGCGAGCACTTCCTGCGCATTCGCCACCAGCTTCTGGGCATCAAGGGGGCGACGCTCGCGGGCCTCAAAAGCGTCTACAGCCAGGGCCCGGCGCTGGCGCAATGCCTCAAGGTCATCCGCGACCTGAAGCTGAAGGCCGAGAACTGGCACGACACCGCCGGCTCGGCCAAATACATCGCGGAACTCAAGGATCCGGCGCGCGCCGCGATCGCCTCGAAGATGGCGGGCGAACTCTACGGCCTCGAGATCCTCAAACCCGATGTCGAGGATGCGCATCACAACCACACCCGCTTCCTCATCATGTCGCGCGCGCCCGACGATGCGCCCAATGACGGGCGCCGGATCGTCACCACCTTCGTCTTCCGCGTCCGCAACCTGCCCGCCGCGCTCTACAAGGCGCTGGGCGGCTTCGCGACCAATGGCGTGAACATGACCAAGCTGGAAAGCTACCAGCTCGGCGGCTCGTTCAACGCGACGCAGTTCTATGCCGACATCCAGGGCCATCCCGACGATCCGGCGGTCAAGCGCGCGCTGGAGGAACTGGCCTTCTTCACCTCGAAGCTCAGCGTGCTGGGCGTCTATCCGGCGCACGAATTCCGCGACGACATGCCGGATTAGGGCGTGGACTCAATTGGGGGCAGCCTCATCAACAACTTGTCATGGCCCGCGACTGCGGGCCACCCAGCCGGGTTCTGCAAAATGCCGATTATCTTGTGACGCCTGAGAAAGCATTGCCGAATTTCTCAGGGTTTCACCTGGGTGGCCCGCATTCGCGGGCCATGACACTCGGGATTATCCAGTAGGGATCCTATCCGGCGCGCCGCCAGCGGTAATAGACCCGCGGCGCGTCCCAGCCGTCCTGCATCACCTCGTCCTCGCGCACGAAGCCCTCGCGCTCGTACCAGGCGATCGCGCGATGGTTGCGGGTGTCGGCCCGCAACAGGATCTCGTCCGGCAGATGGGTGCGGACGAACGCCAGAAGCATCTTGCCGATCCCGCGATGCTGATGGCCGGGCGCGACGAAGATCTGGTCGAGGTAATTGTCGCGCGTCCGGAACGCCAGCATGGCCGCGATCGCGCCGCCATCGTCTGCGACGTAGAGCTGCCAGCCATTCTCGATCTCGCGCGGGATGCGCGCGCGCAACATGTCGAAGTCCGCGCCCCCCAGCCCGGTCGTCTCATGACTGGCGATCCAGACGCGCGCGACCGCATCGAATTCGTCGTCGCGGGCGGGACGGATGGGAATGCCGCTGCTCATGAAACCCAACTTGCCGGCCGCCGCCGGGAAAACGGATTCGATTTCATCCCGATCCATGATGCGTTCTCCGCGCCCCGATATTTGTCGGCTCAATCGGCGACCAGGGAAGACCGGTGGCCTTCCATCCGATTAGAACAAGTTGCGATCGATCTTAAGAAAAATGTCATCCCGGCCGACCCCGGCCTTGAGCCGGGGGAGAGCCGGGACCCATCGAGACGCTTGCGCAATGGGTCCCGGCGCGGCGCGATGCCGACGCATCGCTTGGCCGGGATGACAGTCGTGATTCAAACGGATCACAACAGATTCTAAAGCGGTTGCCGTTCAAATGGAATCGCGAGCGATCACCCTTTTGCCCGCGTCAGTCCCCGGCACTGGAGGAAATCGAGAATGGCTGCCGCCTGCCCGCGCAGGAAATGCCCCTGCTCTTCCAGCCAGCGGATTTGTACATGGGGCACCGCCTGCTCCAGCCGCCGCCGGGTCCCCGCGCTGTCGATCATCGCATCCTTGCCGCCGAGGATCGCCAGCACCGGCATGGCGAGGCGTCGCAGCGCGTCATCGCCGATCACCGGAAGCCGCTCGCGGCGCACGCGGAAATTCTTGTAGATGAGATCGAGGAAGTCGCGCACCGCGGCCGGCATCTGCGGCGCGTCCGGCGCCTTCGGCCCCGCGATGATCGCGCTCACCTTGCGCCGTCCCCACGGCCCGAGCAGCAGCAGCGGCAGTGCCCACAGCAGCACATTCCTGTGCCGGCCCACGCCGCCGGGGCACAGGACGACGAGCGCGCGCACGCGCTCGGGCCGCCGCGTCGCATAGTCGAGCGCCAGCCAGCCGCCCAGCGACAAACCGACCAGCGCGGTCGTCTCGATCGCCAGCCCGGCGAGCACATCATCGAGCCATCCCGGATAGGCACCGCTCGCCAGCGTCGGCCGCGACGGCGCCGACAGGCCCGGCTCGCCGATGATGTCGACCGCATGGACGCGGAAATGCCGCGACCACAGCGCCGCATCGCCCATCCACATGAAGGCGTTCGACGCCGAGCCATGCAGCAGCACCAGCGGCGGCGCGTCCTCGGGTCCGCAGGACACCACGAACGTATCGCCTTCGCGCGTCGGCACGGTGACCTGCCGGTTGGGCTGCGGCCAATGCTGCAGGATGGCGCGATAGCGGGCCTCGACTTCGGCCGCGCCTTGCGACGTCTTCCAGATCGTCAGCGTCACGGCTCCGCCAGCGCCTTGATCGATGCCAACACGACGCGCGTGCTGTCGATGCTGCCGTTCACGATCACCTTCAGCCGCGCCCGCTCCTCGTCATAGATCGTGTCGATCCGCAACGGCGCGTCGCCGGCGGGGCGGCCCTGTGCCGATGCGGTCAGGACGGTGGTGAGGCGATAGGCGGTGTCCTTGTCGACCGCGTCGATGTCCACGACGCATCCGACCTCGACATGGCGGTGCCGCCGCACCGGTGCGGGGGTGCGCAAGGCGGCCCCGGTCAGCGTCTCGAGGTCCGCGCGCGCGATGCGATAGGACTTGCCGATCCGCACGGCCTTGAGGCGGCCGTCCCGCACGAAGTTGCGGATGGTTTTCACGTGCAGGCCAAGGAGGCGTGCCACTTCGTCGACGGTGTAGAGGTCTTGTGCCATATATTGCTCTCTATACTTCCCAATGAAACACCACAATAGGGAATTATAGGGAGTATCGTCGGGGCTGGCCTCGACCGCGGAAAAGGCGGAAAACGTCCGGACTTCCGGGGAGAACGAGCATGAATGGGGCGGAAAGCCTGGTGCGCACGCTGGTGGCGTCGGGCGTCGAGGTCTGTTTCTCCAATCCCGGCACCTCCGAGATGCATTTCGTCGCCGCGCTGGACCGGGTCGACGGCATGCGCGCGATCCTCGGTCTGTTCGAAGGCGCCGTCACGGGGATGGCGGATGGCTATGGCCGCATGGCGGAGAAGCCGGCCTGCACCCTGCTGCATCTGGGACCGGGCCTCGCGAACGGCCTCGCCAATCTGCACAATGCCCGCCGCGCCGCGACGCCGATCGTCAACGTCGTGGGCGACCACGCGACCTATCACGCGCAATACGACGCGCCGCTCACCTCCGACATCGCGGGCTTCGCGCGGCCGGTCTCGGCCTGGGTGCATTCCTCGCCGAGCGCATTGACCGTCGCCGCCGATGGCGCGCGTGCCGTGCGGGCGGCGCTCGAGCCGCCGGGCCAGGTCGCGACGCTGATCCTGCCGGCCGACACGGCATGGAACGAGGCGGAAGGCGCGGCGCCCGCACTGCCGCGTCCCGCGCCATCGCCCGTCGGCGACGACGCCGTCACGCGCGCCGCGCTGGCGCTGCGCAACGGCAAGCGGACGACCGTGCTGGTCCGCGGCGCTGCGCTGAAGGAACGCGGTCTCGCCGCCGCCGGCCGCATCGCCGCCGAGACCGGCGCGCGTCTCGCCTGCGATACCTTCACCGCCCGCATCCAGCGCGGCGCCGGCCGCGTAGCGCTGGCGCGCATTCCATACTTCGCCGAACAGATCGTCGAGTTCTTCCAGGACACCGAGCAGCTCATCCTGGTCGGCGCCAAGCCGCCCGTGTCGTTCTTCGCCTATCCCGGCAAGCCGAGCTGGGGCCTGCCGGAGGGTTGCGCGATCCACTATCTCGCGCAGGCCCATGAGGACGGAACGCAGGCGCTCGAAGTCCTTGCCGACGTGCTGGGCGCGCCCAAGGCGCCCGCCGGCGTCGCGGCGCTGAAACGTCCGGAGGGCATCGCCGACAAATTCGATCAATACTCGATCGGCCAGGTCATCGCCCGCCATCTGCCCGAAGGCGCCATCCTCTCCGACGAAGCGGCGACCTCGGGCGCGGGCATCGCACTCGCCACCGTCACCGCCGCGCCGCACGACCAGCTCAGCCTGATGGGCGGCTCGATCGGGCAGGGCCTGCCGGTCGCGACCGGCGCCGCCGTCGCCGCGCCGGGCACCAAGGTCGTCTGCGTCCATGGCGATGGCGGCGCGATGTACACGCTGCAGGCGCTGTGGACCCAAGCGCGCGAGAATCTCGACGTCACGACGGTGATCTTCGCCAACCGCTCCTATGCGATCCTCAATATCGAGCTCGCCCGGGTCGGCGCGGGCAATCCGGGGCCCAAGGCGCTTTCGATGCTCGACCTGCACCGGCCGGACCTCGACTGGACGAAGCTGGCGAGCGGCATGGGCGTGGAAGCGTCGCGCGCCAGCAATATCCGCGATTTCGAAAGCCAGTTCGCGGCGGCGATGACGCAGACCGGGCCGCGCCTGATCGAAGCCGTCCTGGGCTGAATCTGCCGCCTGCGCGCATTTGACCGCACCCCCGCCGCGTCGCCCGAAAAGGATTGCTTGACGGAATGCCCTGAAATTTCGTCACATTTCGCGATGCAGCATGACGCGCTGGCGCATACGGAAGATTTCGGGGGGCCTGACCAGCATCAGCCCACCCGAACCTGCGTCCCCGGCCGCGATGCGCCCTACGAGCAATACGCGCTGGGCAAGGCCTATGACGAGATGTTCTTCGCCGACGGCACGGTGCGGCCGCACTATGCCGCGCTCGACGGCCGCCTGACCACGCTGCCGGCCGGCGAGCTGCTGCGCCGCCAACAGGCCTGTGAATTGTCCTTTCTGCACCAGGGCATCACCTTCACCGTCTACAACGACAACCAGGCGACCGAGCGGATCATCCCGACCGATCTGCTGCCGCGCATCGTCACCGCCCAGGAATGGTCGCGCATCGAGCGCGGCCTCGAGCAGCGCATCCGCGTCCTCAACCTCTTCCTGCGCGACATCTATGGCGATGCGCGCGTGCTGAAGGACGGCGTGATCCCGCGCTCGATGATCTACGGCTCCAAGCATTACCGCCGCGAGATGCGCGGCCTGCCCGTGCCGCACGGCGCCTATGTCAATGTCTGCGGCAGCGATCTCGTGCGCAACGAGGCCGGCGATTTCGTCGTGCTGGAGGACAATCTGCGCGTTCCCTCCGGCGTCTCCTACATGCTCGCCAACCGCGACGTGGTGCGCCGCGCCTTCCCGGCGGTGTTCCGCTCCATGGGCGTGCGCCAGATCGAGCACTATCCCAACGAGCTGCTGGCGACCCTGCGCAGCCTCGCGCCGTTCCATGAGGACGTCTCGATCGCGGTCCTGACGCCCGGGGTCTTCAACTCCGCCTATTTCGAGCATGCCTTCCTCGCCCGCCAGATGGGCGTCGAGCTGGTCGAAGGCCGCGACCTGCTGGTCAACGACAATGTCGTCTATGCCCGCACCACCTCGGGCCTCAAGCGGATCGACGTGATCTACCGCCGCATCGACGACGATTTCGTCGATCCCCTGATCTTCCGCGAGGATTCCTCGCTCGGCGTGCCCGGCCTGTTCAACGCCTATCGCGCCGGCAATGTCGTCGTCGCCAATGCCCTTGGCACCGGCGTCGCCGACGACAAGGCGGTCTACGCCTATGTCCCGCGCCTGATCCGCTATTACCTCTCCGAAGAGCCGGTCCTCGACAATGTCGAGACCTATCTGTGCCGCGAGGAGAAGTCGCTGCACCACGTCCTCGCCAATCTCGACAAGCTGGTGGTGAAGGCGGTGGGGGAGAGCGGCGGCTACGGCATGCTGGTCGGCCCGCACGCCACCAAGGCGGAGCGCGACGCCTTCGGCGAGAAGGTGAAAGCCGACCCCGACAACTACATCGCCCAGCCCACGATCCAGCTCTCGACCGCGCCGACCTTCGTCGATGGCGGGGTCGAGCCGCGCCATGTCGATCTGCGGCCGTTCATCCTGCATGGCGAGCACACCACGATCGTGCCCGGCGCGCTGACCCGCGTCGCGCTCAAGCGCGGCAGCCTGGTGGTGAACTCCTCCCAGGGCGGCGGCTCGAAGGACACCTGGGTGCTGAGCGAATGAGGCTCCGCTCTCCGCCCCTCCACGGTTGTCATGGCCCGCGAATGCGGGCCACCCAGGTGACGTCTGCACCGTCGGTGCAAGGTTGTGTGCGCCCCCAACCTACGTATGCCGTGCCGCTTTCACCTGGGTGGCCCGCATTCGCGGGCCATGACAACCTCTATTTCAGTTCACGCGTGCGAGCATGCTGAGCCGCGTCGCCGACTCGCTCTACTGGATGGCGCGCTATATCGAGCGCGGCGAGCACACCGCGCGCGTCGTCGCGGTGAAGCTCGAATCCATGGTCGAGCAGAGCAGAGAGGACGCCGACGCCGCCTGGCACCGCGTCGTCGAGGCGCTCTCGGCCGAGGAGTTCGCGCCCAAGGCGCACGACGCCTATGTCATCACCCAGGCGCTCGCTTTCAACCGCGTGAACCCGTCCTCGCTGGTCGCCTCGCTGCGCCTTGCGCGGGACAACGCCCGCCAGGTGCGCGAGCATCTCACCACCGAAGTGTGGGAGCATCTCAACAAGCTCTATCTGCGGCTCCAGCCGGTGACGACCGACGCGGTCTGGGGCCATCATCCCGCCCGCGTCTTCCGCGAGGCGCTGGAGGACTTCCACACCCTGGAAGGCGTCGTCTATTCGACGCTCAGCCACAATGAGGGCTGGCATTTCATCCAGCTCGGCCGCCATATCGAGCGCGCCCAGCTCGTCAGCCGCCTGCTCGACATGCATTTCCGCGCCACCCCCGGCTCGCAGCCGCCGAAATATTTCGACTGGCTGGTGCTGCTCAAATTCTGCACCGCCTTCGAGCCCTATAGCCGCGCCTACACGGCGCAGATCCGGCCCGAGAAGATCGCCGAGTTCCTGGTGTTCGACGCCGAATTCCCGCACTCGCTGCGCTTCGCGGTCGACCGCATCGTCGACGCGCTGGGCAAGGTCGCGGCCGCCGCCCCGCCGGCCCGCCGCGCCGGGGTCGAGCGCCTCGCGGGCAGGCTCAAGGCGACGGTCGATTTCGGCCAGATCGAGGAGCTGATGGCCGGCCAGCTCGTGCCCTTCCTCGCCGACATCACGCGGCAATGCGAGCAGATCCACGAAAGCGTCCACCTCGCCTACATCGCCTATGGCGCGGAGACGGTGCTGTGATGGCGGGCTTGTTTTTTCCTCCCCCGTGGTTACGGGGGAGGTGGATCGCCTGCGCAGCAGGCGAGACGGAGGGGGCCGGTGGCTCCCCCTCCACCACATCGCTTCGCGATGCGGTCCCCCTCCCCCGTAACCACGGGGGAGGAATTCGACGGCGCGGGAGCGGCTTCTGAATGTTCTACTCCATCCGCCACGTCACCCGTTTCCGCTACTCCCGCCCGGTGCGCGAGAGCGTGATGGAGCTGCGCATGCAGCCGCGCTCCGAAGGGCCGCAATCGCTGCGCAGCTTCCAGCTCGCCACCAATCCGCGCGCCCAGCTTTATGCGTATACGGATCATCTCGGCAACGCGGTCTACCACTTCAACGTGCTGCGCGATCACGAGGAGCTGCGGATCGAGGCCCAGGCCGTGGTCGAGATCGGCGTCATCCCCGCTCTGCCCGAACGCGCCGACGCGCTCGAATGGGGCCGTTTCAACGCCTACAACCTGACGGACGAGCATTTCGACCTCATGGAGTCCTCGACCTATGCGACGCTGACGCCGCTGCTGCGCGGCTTCATCGCGGCGCATGGCCTGGACAAGCCGCAAGGCGATCCGCTGAGCGCGCTCAAGCATCTGCGCAAGGTCATCTACGATTCCTTCGAATACACCGCCGGGATCACCGACGCGCACTCGCCGATAGACGTGGCGCTCAAGGCGGGGCGCGGCGTCTGCCAGGATTTCGCGCACATCATGATCGCCGTCGCGCGCAGCTGGGGCATCCCCTGCCGCTATGTCTCGGGCTATCTGCACCATGGCCGCGGCAGCGACCGCTCGGGCGAGGACGCGACCCATGCCTGGGTCGAGGCCTATCTGCCCAGCCTCGGCTGGGTCGGGCTGGATCCCACCAACGACATCATGCCGGCCGAGCGCCACATCCGCGCCGCGGTCGGCCGCGACTATGCCGATGTGCCGCCGACCCGCGGCACCTACAAGGGCGGCGCCGAGAGCGAGCTCGCCATTGCGGTCGCGGTCGAGCCGACCCAGGCGCCGGTGCGGCACGAGGATTTCCTGCGCGTCGCCCGCCCGATGAGCGCCCCGCGCCCGACACCCTCGATGCCGGAGCACCTCTATCACCAGCAGCAGCAACAGCAGTGATCGTGCGTGCTTCGAGGCCCGCCTGCGGCGGGCACCTCAGCATGACGAGAGGGGGGCTTGTAAGATCCCGTCAAGCTGAGGTGCTCTGCGAAGCGGAGCTCGAAGCACGCACGACACCACGCCAGATGCCGGCTCCTCAGGACGCGGGAGGATAAGACGGTGCGTCCCGTAGGCAGTCGGACCCGACGGCAGTATAAAAAGTTCGAATCAGCGGCAGGGACCATCATGACGACACGCGCGGCAATACTGGCGATCGGGCTGACCCTGCTCCTGGGCGGTTGCACCGATGTCGATCTGTTGGGCGACGATGACGCCGCCTCGAATGCTCCGGCCGCCAATGGCTGCACCGCGCAGGGCTGCCCGCAGGCGGCGCAATTCTGCGTCGCGCGCGGCTATCACCCCGGCTCCGACGGCTACAATCGCTGCCTCGTCTCGGTGGAAGAGAACCTGCGCAAGGGGCATTAGGGTCTGTATTCAATAAACACGTTGTTGGTTAGGCCGATGCCAACGAGTACAGACCCTGCAGCGCCGAGCGTTGTCGGCCTCTACCGCCCGCCGAACAGATATCGCCCCACTAGCATCCAGACACCGAACACGATCGCCGTCGTGCTGGTCACCACCGCGATGAACTGCGCGTCGTCGAGCCCGTGACCGGCGGCGCTCAGCGCCACCTGCGCCCCGGCGAAGGCGAACAGGAAGACCAGCCAGCACATCGTCACGACGAAGGCCCGATCGGCGAAGACCCGCCGCTGTCCCATGTCCTGTACCCGCTCGCGCAGGATCTGCGCCGCCAGCGCGGGCTCCGGCACGCCTATGCCATCGACAGGGCGTGCCGCTCCCGGCTTGGCCGTCACCGTCCGACTTATCCACGCGCGCGTTTCGAGGACCATAAGGCGATCAAGCGTATAGCATCTCGGCGCAGAAGATAAGTATATTTTCCTTTTATCCTCGGACCGAAGAGTGAATTCGCCAAATATTCCTACCGAGCACAATCCTAGGAATCGCAGCATGGCGACCGCAACTTCCTGCGCGCGACGCGCGTGCCGGCGCGGCGTGCCTGCGAGGTAGGCCGGGTTTTACGCCGTGCGTTTTTTCACGAATTGGGCGAGCTCCGCGGCGACGCGCGGGATCAGTGCGCTCCAATCCCCGAACGTCTCGGGCGAGAACACGGGCGCCTTGCGATACCAGGGATACTCGTCGCTCCCGAGCTGCGGCCAGGTGCGGCCCGCCGTCAGGAACCAGACCTCCGTGCCCACCGCGCCGGCATTCGCCGCCGCCGCCGTGGGCGCCGAGATCGCGAGATCGAGCGCCGCCGACAAAGCCGCCGCGCCGTCGATGTCGTCCTTCAGATCGACCTCCATCGCATGGATGGTCACGCCGAACGCGTCCCGCACCCGCGCCAGTTCGGCGGCGCAGTCGCCATATTGCAGGTTCACGAAGGTCGCGCCCGGCGTCTTCAGGATCGGCTCCCACATGTCGAGCGCGCTGTAGTATTTCGCCCGCTTGGCCGCCAGCATCATCGAGCGCCAGCAGACGCCGATATAGGGACCCGGCCCCTTGTCCTTCAGCGCATCGCGGAAGGCTTGCACGCGCTGCGGATCCGGCACCAGGAACGCTTCGTGCGGAAACGCCGCGACGTCCTTGCGCAGATATTGCAGCGCCGAGCCCATCGGAATCCAATAGTCGGGCTCGCGCACATCCGTGATGAACTTCACGAAGCGCAGCGGCTTGTTGCCGTCGGGATCGAGCAGCGTGCGATCGTCGTAGGCGCCGACATCGGCCTTGGGAAAGGAGCGCTGGAACAGCGTCACCAGCCGTCCGTCGACCGCGATCTGCAGCTTGCCCGTGTCGCCGACCATGCGCTGGAGATCGGGCAGGATGTTGGCGAACATGAATTCGTCGCCCAACCCCTGCTCGCCGATCACGGCGATCCGCTTGCCGGCCAGGTCTTCGCCCGTCCACTGCGGCGCCTTGATGAGGTGGTTCACATAGGCGCGGAAGCGCGGATTGTTGCGCGTCTCGAATTCGCGGAAGCCTTCCGCCAGCCGGCCCATGCCGATCAGGCAGATCGAACGCGAATGCTCGGTCTCCAGCCTTTCGGCCGGATCGGTGGCATGATGGAGCGCGGTCTCGTAAGCCTCGAAGGATTTGTCCAGCAGGCCCAGATGGGCATAGGCATAGCCCAGATTGTGATGCAGCCGCGCAAAGCTCGGATCGAGCCGGACGGACTCGTTGTAGAAGACCAGGCTCTCCTCGGCGCGGCCTTCTTCGGCCAGCACGGTGGCCAGCGCGTTCCACAGGATCGGCTCGGCCGGCATGCGGAAGATCGCGGCGCGCAGCGTCTCGATCGCATCCTCCGGCTGTCCCATGTCGCACAGGATGGAGCCGAGATTGTTGTAGCCCAGGGGGCTGTCGGGACAGGCCTGGATGTAGAGGCTGAACATCCGCGCCGCGCCGTCGTTCTGCTTCAGGTTCCAGGCGATCAGGCCCAGATTGATCAGCAGCTCCGGATCGTCCGGATCGAGCTCGAAGGCGCGCTCATAGGTGACGAGCGCCTTGTGGACATGCCCCATGCGCTCCAGCGCCATGCCGAGCACATGATAGGCCTTGGCGTTGCTCTCATCGAGCGTGCTGGCGGCGAGGGCGAGCTGTCCGGCGCGCGTGATGTCGCCGCGCCGCCAGGCCTTGATCCCGCGCCGCAGCGCGCCGTTCGACTTCTTGCGCGCCAGCAGTGCGTCCGTCTCTTCCTGCAGCTGCTCGAGCTTGGCGAGCGCGGTCATCTTGGCGTCCATGCCGGACAGGCTGTCGAGGGAGGGAAGGGGTTGGGGCTGCGCCATCGCGGGGGGATCCGTGGGGTTTATCCGCGCGATGAAAGCCGATCATGCTTAAGCCGGAGTGAACGTGGAGCCTTCAATCGCAAGCACTTTGTTAACCACGGCCGCCTTAAGGTCGCCTCCGTCGACGCGCGGCCGCCCTCCGCGGCGCGCCGGGGAGCTGAAACGATGCCGCTGAAACTGTCGCTCAAGCCTGGCGAGAAATTCGTCCTCAACGGCGCCGTGATGACCAATGGCGACAAGCGCGCCAGCCTCGTGATCCAGAACAAGGCCTGCGTGCTGCGCGAGAAGGACATCATGCAGCCGCAGGATGCGACCACGCCGGCGCGGCGTATCTATGTCCCGATCATGATGATGTATCTCGATCCGGACGAATCCGACCAGTACTACAACGAATTCGCGCTCCGCATGACCGAGTTCATGGGAGCGGTCCAGAACCGCCAGACGCTGTCCACCTGCATCGAGATCAGCCGCGACGTCATGGCGGCGTCCTACTACAAGGCGCTGATCTCCTGTCGCAAACTTTTCGATTTTGAACAGGAACGCTTGAACTATGACCCTGAGAGCCTACCAAAATACGCAGCGGGTTACTGAAGACCCGCGCGCAACCGAATACCGGTTGTTCGGTCAGGTCACCGGCGCCCTCATCGAAGCGCAGAAGCGCGGTGTTGCCGGCGGACCGCTGGCAGAGGCCGTGGACTGGAACCGCACGCTGTGGCGAACCCTCGCCGCCGACTGCATGGACGACCGCAATTCGCTGACCCAGGACGTGCGCGCGAAGATCGTCTCGCTGTCGCTGTGGATCACCAAATACTCCAAGCAGGTCACCCGCAACGGTGCCTCGCTCGATCCGCTGATCGAGATCAACCGCACCATCATGCAGGGCCTGCAAGGCGCGGCCTGACAATGGCGACAAAGGAAAAGAGGCCGGCGGTGACGCCGGCCTCTTTCGTTTTTGCCGGTCGGCAATTCATGCCTAACATGCGGCGCGGCGCGCTCTCAAATAACACAGCACTACCAGTGGCTTAGAGGGTTTACGAGACGTCCTTTCCTGGCACGGCGCTTGCGAAACCGCGAGCGGGGCCGTCGCGCCCCGGACGCGCAGAACGCCGTCGCCCACCAGAATGGAATGGAGAAAGTCATGTCCTTCAGCGTCAACACGAACAGCGGCGCACTTGTCGCGCTGCAATACCTCAATGCCACGCAATCGCAGCTCACGACCACCCAGAACGCGATCAACAGCGGCCTGAAGGTGGCATCCGCCAAGGACGACGGCTCGACCTACGCCATCGCCCAGAATCAGCGCGGCGCGGTTGCCGGCTATTCCGCCGTCACCGACAGCCTCAGCCGTGGCTCGTCCGCGATCGATGTTGCGCTGTCCGCGGGACAGTCGATTTCGGACTTGCTCATCCAGCTCAAGACCAAGGCGCTCGCCGCCGCGGACACCTCGCTGGATACGACGAGCCGTCAGGCCCTGAATCAGGACTTCGTCGCGCTTCGCGACCAGATCACGACCATCGTGAAGAATGCCGTGTTCAACGGCATCAACCTGGTTGACGGCTCGACGACCCAGATCACGGCCCTGGCGTCTTCGGACGGCACGCGCCGCATCACGACCTCGGCCCAGAAGCTCGCGCTTTCGGGTACGATCGTGACGCTGACGCAGACCGCCTCGATCTCGACGCAGACCAAGGCGTCGACCCTGGTGGCGACCATCCAGGCGTCGCTCACCAACGTGAACTCCGCTCTCGCCAAGCTTTCCGCCGGCGCGAAGAAGTTCTCGATCCAGGCGACCTTCACCGGCAAGCTGTCGGACACGCTGACCGCCGGTATCGGCCAGCTGGTCGATGCCAACATGGCGCAGGAAAGCGCCATGCTGCAGTCCTTGCAGGTCAAGCAGCAGCTCGGCGTCCAGGCTCTGTCGATCGCCAACCAGGCGCCGCAGACCATCCTGTCGCTGTTCAAGTAAGCCCAAGGTGTTTTCAGGGAAGGGGAGCGGCGCGCAAGCGCCGCTCCTTCTTTTTTGCCCGGCAATTTCTTCCTGCCGCTAGGCAGGAATTTCCCGGTCGGCGGAAGAAAATGCCTAATGGCGACGAATTGCGGAAAATTCGACCGGGTCGGTATTTTCCCTCCGCCCCGGGAATCGATGGTTAGAACTTTCTGAACTCCGTTCGGCACGCCGCTTGCCAACAGCCTGGCGTGGGCAAAAAGCCTGCGAGCAAGCTGCTCAAGCCTAACCAGAACGGAGACGACCATGTCTTTCAGCGTCAATACCAACTCCGGCGCACTCGTCGCGCTGCAATACCTCAATGCCACGCAGTCGCAGTTGAACACCACGCAGGCCGCCATCAACAGCGGCCTCAAAGTCGCGTCGGCGCGCGATGACGGCTCGACCTACGCCATCGCCCAGAACCAGCGCGGCGCGGTTGCCGGCTATTCCGCCGTCACCGACAGCCTCAATCGCGGCGCGTCCGCCGTCGATGTGGCCCTGTCCGCCGGCCAATCGGTCTCGGACCTGCTCATCCAGCTCAAGACCAAGGCGCTCGCCGCCGCGGACTCCTCGCTGGATACGACGAGCCGCCAGGCCCTCAACCAGGACTTCGTTGCCTTGCGCGACCAGATCACGACGATCGTCAAGAATGCGACGTTCAACGGCATCAACCTGGTCGACGGTTCGACGACCCAGATCACGGCGCTGGCCTCGGCCGACGGCGCGCGCCGCATCACGACCGCGGCCCAGAAGCTTTCGCTTTCGGGTACGATCGTGACGCTGACGCAGACCGCTTCGATCTCGACCCAGGCCAAGGCGTCGACCCTGGTGGCGACCATCCAGTCCTCGCTGACCAATGTGAACTCCGCTCTCGCCAAGCTGTCGTCCGGCGCGAAGAAGTTCTCGATCCAGGCGACCTTCGCCCAGAAGCTGTCGGACACGCTGACCGCGGGTATCGGCAACCTGGTCGACGCCAACATGGCGCAGGAAAGCGCGTTGCTGCAGTCCCTGCAGGTCAAGCAGCAGCTCGGCGTCCAGGCTCTGTCGATCGCCAACCAGGCGCCGCAGACCATCCTGTCGCTGTTCCGTTAAGCCTATCGGGAGCGGCGGGGCGAACGGCCCGCCGCTCTTGCCGTTTTCCGAAGGAATCGAAGAATCGATCCTTCGCCCCGAGGCGTGGGGGACTGACTATCGGTGGGTTAGAAAAAGCGAACGGACGGCGGTCTTCGGGCCGCCGTCCGTATCGTCTCAGGCGCCGACCAGGCTGAAACGGAAACGGCGTGGCCCCGCCGCATAGGCGCTGGGCTTGCGCGTGTCGTCGAGCTCGAGCGCCGACAGCAGGAACTGGCAGAACAGCCGTCCGCCGCTCACCCGGTGCGTCAGCATGCCGAGAAGGCCGGCGGTCGAACGGTCCACTTCGATCCGAACCCGCGTCGTGCCGTCGCCGATCTCGGCCCAGCCTTCGGTCAAGCCGAGCCCTTGCGAGGACGACACCAGGAACGACACCGGCGCGCCGTGCTCGATGCTCTGGCCGGCCAGCGCGAAACGCTCCACGGCGTGTCCGCCGTTCTTCGTCGTCAGCGACAGCCGCGTCACGTCGAACGCGTCGCCGAGCAGGGTGACATGGCCGAGCCGCAGGCTGCCCTTGCCCCAGTCGCTCCAGTGGAACGTCAGATCGAAATCGATGCGCGGCTCGTGCGCCGCGAAGCATAACGTCTTGTCGATCGGTCCCTTCGCGGTCTCGATCCGGCCGTGCACGAACACGTCGCCATTGTCCGCTGTCCAGCGCCGCGTCGCCGCCCATTCGAGGTCCGTGATCTTATGCTCGCCGGGCGCCTCGAAGACGCAATCGCCGGTGTACCAGTCGGCCTGCAGCGCGATGTCGTCGAAATGGCCATGCGGCACGCCGCCCAGCGCCGGTCGCGCGTGGCCGGCGAAGTGCACGCTCTCGAGCGCCAGGCCGCGCCGCCGGTCGAGACGCGCGGCGAGCATGGGAGTCGCGACATCGATCTGTCGCGCCTCCACGGCTTCTCCCTGCGGCGCAATCACCCCGGGCGCCGGTGCGCTCCAGCGGGCTTCCGCCAGGCGCAACCGCGTACAAAAATCGTTCCAGCGCAGGTCGGTGATGTGGGTGCGGAAATCGCTCGACCACAGGAAGCAGAGTTCGCGCCACGCCGCGTCGTCTGCGCCGCCGCTGGTCATGCCGCGATAGATCCGCTCGCAGGCGGCATTGACGCCAAGGTCGTCGCGGCCGGTCACGGCCCAGCGCGCCAGATTGTATTTGCGCTGTTTCTTCACCGGGATGGGACTTGCCGCCGTCTCCAGCCGCAAGATCTGCCCGGCCTGCGGCCCGTCCTGCAGCGCGAGAACGTCCGACGGCGCTATTAACGCGAATTCGGCGCCCAGCCGCGCAAAGGCCGCTTCCATGCGAACCCATTCCGACTCGCCGGTCAGCTTCTCCTCGGTCTTGTAGCGCCCGGGGCGGAAGTCGAAGATCTCGGCGTCGCTGGCATAGACGCACAGCGCCCGCTGCGCCGGCGCCGCGCAGCCTCGGACATAGTCGAGATAGGGCTCGATCGCGATATCGCGATGCACGAAGCGTTGCAGCTTCTGGAAGGCCACGGTGTTGGTCCACAAAAGCCCGATGCTGCGTCCGTCGGCGCCCAGCGCGCGTTGCGGCAGATAGCGGGTCTCGGCGGTCCAGTCGGGATGGGCCGTGCCGGGATTGTCCCAATCCATCGCCAGCGCGCGATAGCCGGCGTCGAGATAGAGCCCGACCAGGCCGCCCGCATAGGCCTGCTCGTTGACCAGCGCGATGGCGGGCGTCGCGCCCAGCAGGCGCCGATAGACTTCGTTGCCCAGCCGCAGGTTGGCCTCGGTGACCGGGGCCGGCACCAGCGGCCCGATCATCTGGGAATAGCCCGAGCCGATCAGCTCGATGCGGCCCGCGCCGAGCAGCGCGCGCGCCTCGGCGATCCAGGCCGGATCGCGCGCCGCGATCTCTTCCAGCGTAAAGCCCGTCGCTTCGATGCCGATCGGCCCGTATCTCTCCGCCAGCCGCAGCAGCGGCCAGTAGCAGCGATCGATCACCGCGCCGCGCTGCGCTTCCTCGATGGAGGAGAAGGCGAGATTGAGGTGGAACAGCGCGAAGAGCCGCAGCGTTCCGCTCGCCGCGGCGATCTCGCGCTGGCCCAGCGGCGCATTCATGCGGTGACGATCCTCAGGCAGGCCAGCGCGTCGTTGGCGGCGGCCAGGGCGGCCTCGCGCGACGGGCCGGTCGTCAGCACCATCGCGGCGGAAGGTCGCTTGTCGCCCGCCGCCGGGATGACGTCGCCGGGCGCGGCCGTCACGATCAGCTCCGCGACGCCCGCGATGCTGCGCGCCGCTTCGGCGCCTTCGACCGAGACGACGCGTCCGGCGGCGGGAAAGGCGTAGCGTTGGATCACCGGCGTGACATGGACCGGTTCGAGCTCGGCCGCCGTCACCGTCTCGCCGAGCGCGAGCCTGATCGCGGCGCCGACGAAATCGACGCCGGTGTTGAGCGGGATCTCCCGCGTGCAGAAGAAGCCGCCCGACAGCCGCGCCGCAAGCTCGATCACATAGGGCTCGCCCTTATGGACGACGATATCGCCCTTCACCGTGCCGTTGGTCACGCCCAGCGCGGCCGCGGCGCGGGCCACGACGTCCTTCACCTTCGCCTGGATCTCGGCCGACAGATGGCTGGGCAGGTCGCCGCCATTCTCGATGAAGAACGGCGCATAGCGCTCGAGATATTCGTAGTTGCGGTCGGAGAACCCCGGCGTGAAGCAATGCCCGTCCACGACAACCGATTCGGTCGAGACCTGCGGTCCGTCGAGATATTGCTCGACCATCACGCGTTCGCTCGGCGAATGCGAGCGGGCGAACAGGAATGCCTTGTCGAGGTCGGCGACTTGCGCGACGCGCTGCACGCCGCGCGAGCCGCGGCTGTCCACCGGCTTGATCACCAGGTCGCGGCCGCGCGCGATGGCGACGCGCTGCAGATCCTGCGGTGTCGCCACTTCCGCGAACCACGGCACCGGCACGCCGCATTCGGCAAAGCGTCGCTTCATTGCAAGCTTGTCGCTCGCGAGCTCTGCCGTGGCGCGTGAAATGCCAGGCAGGCCGAGGCGCTGCGCCACCGTCGCGGTGGTGACCGGTGCGTCGGCGGCGACGCAGATGACGCCATCGATCTTGCGGATCTTGCGGTTGTAGCGTTCCGCCGCGGCAGCGGTCTCCGTCGCGCCATAGACGTCTGCGATCAGGCAGGAATCGGCGAAGGCGAAGCCCGGCGCATGCGGATCGCGGTCGGAAACCACGACGGTGTGGCCCATCTCCTTGGCGCGTCTGGCGGCGTCGGCTGCTTCGATTCCACCCGAGATGATCAGGAGCGTCTTACCCATGCGAGGATTGGCCCATCAGAAATACAGCCCGCCATTGACGTTGATGGTCTGCGCGGTGATGTAGGATGCCGCATCGCCGGCCAGGAAGACGACGGCGTCGGCGACCTCGTCGGTGCGCCCCAGGCGCTTCAGGATGATGCCCTCCGCCGCCTTCTGGACGCTCGCCGCCTGCAAACCCGCATTGCCCATGTCCGATGCGATCAAGCCCGCCGCCACGACGTTCGAGCGCACATGCGAGGCCGCGCCGAACCGGGCGATGACCTGCGCGAGCGAGATCAGACCGGCCTTCGACGCCGCATAATGCGCGGTGCGCGGCCCGCCATACTGGCCGCTGACCGATCCGACATGGACGATCGAGCCGCCGCCCGCATCCGCCAGCAGCGGCAGGAACACCTGGGCGCAGATGAACGGGCCTTTCAGGTTCGTGTCGACGATCAGGTCCCAGTCCGCGTCCTCGATCTTGTCGAAGTCGGTCGGTTTGTTGATCCCGGCATTGTTCACCAGGATGGAGATCGGCCCGAAATTTCGGGCTTCCTTCGCCATCGCCTCGACGCTGGCCCGGCTGGTGACGTCCATCGGCAGCGCCAGCGCGCGGCGCCCGAGCTTGACGATCTCGGCCGCGACGGTATCCGCCTCGACCCGTTTCTCGCGATAGCTGAACACCACGTCCGCGCCGGCCTGTGCCAGGCCGATCGCGATGGCGCGCCCGATGCCGCGGCTGCCGCCGGTGACGACGGCGTTCCTGCCGGAAAGCGAGAAGCGGTTCATGGCCGCGCCGTCTTGCGGGCGATCACGCGCCGCACCGCCTCGGCGATATGGCCGGCACCGATGCCGAAATGCTCGGCAAGCTCGTCCGGCTCGCCCGAGGCGCCGAACACGTCCTTCACGCCGACGAATTCGATTGGGGCGGGATGCGTCGCCGCGAGGGCTTCCGCCACCGCGCCGCCGAGGCCGCCATGGATGTTGTGGTCTTCCGCCGTGACGACGGCGCCGGTCTCGGCGGCGCAACGGGCCAGGAGTTCGCTGTCGATGGGCTTGATCGTCGGCATGTTGACGACCCGGACCGACAGGGATTCGCCGGCCAGCCGCTCGGCCGCCTCCAGCGCGCGGCCGACTTCGACACCGCAGGCGACGATGGTCGCGTCGCTGCCGTCGCGGATGATCTGGCCCTTGCCGATCTCGAATCGGTGGTCGTCGCCGAACAGCCGCTTGGCCGGGCTGCGGCCGGTGCGCATATAGACCGGTCCGTCGAATTCCAGGATCGCGCGGGTCGCCAGCGCCATCTCGATCGGATCGGCGGGCGAGATCACCGTCATGCCGGGGATCGCGCGGAACGCGGCGATATCCTCGAGCGCCTGGGCCGAGCCGCCGTCGGGCCCGACGTCGAGGCCGGGATGGCTGGCCACGATCTTGGCATTGCGCCGCGCATAGGCGAGGGACAGCCGCGCCTGCTCGATCGCGCGCAGGCAGAACACCGCGAAGGTCGTCACCACCGGGATAAGGCCGGTGGCGGCAAGCCCGCCGGCCGCCGCCATCATGTTCTGCTCGGCGATGCCGAATTGCAGCAGGCGCTCGGGGTGGCTCTTGCGGAAATGATGCACGCCGGTGCCGCCGGCGATGTCGGCATCGAGCACGACGACCTTGGGGAATTCGTCGGCGAGGGCCGACAGCGTCTTGCCGAAGGCTTCGCGCAGGCTGTCGCCGTTCGAGCCGATCAGGGCAGGGGCTTCAGCAGCCATCGAGCAGATCCTTGATTTCGCCGCGGCCGGCGCCCAGCGATTGCAGCGCCTCTTCGGCCTGCTCGCGCGTCAGCTTCACGCTGCCGTGCCAGGCGGGCACGTTTTCCATATACTTCACGCCCTTGCCCTTGACGGTATGGGCGATGATCACGGACGGGCGGCCCTGCGTGACGCCGGCGCGCCGCAAGGTCGAGAGGATTTCGGGAATGTCGTGCCCGTCGATCTCGGCGATGCCCCAGTCGAAGGCGCGCCACTTCGCCGCCAGGGGCTCCAGCCGCATGATCGCGGCGTTGCGGTTGTCGCTCTGCAGCTTGTTGTAGTCGATGATGACGCACAGATTGTCGAGGCCGTGATGGGCCGCGCACATCGCGGCCTCCCACACTTCGCCCTCCTGCAATTCGCCGTCGCCGAGCAGCGTGTAGACGCGGGCCGGGATGTTCTGCAGCTTCAAGCCCATCGCCATGCCCAGCGCGACCGAGAAGCCCTGGCCGAGGGAGCCGGTGCTGGTCTCCACCCAGGGCAGGTCGAGCACATGGGGATGGCCCTGGAACGGGCTGTTCAGCTTGCGCAGCCGCAGCGCGGCCTTGGCGTCGCAGAAGCCGTAATGCGCCGCCACCGCATAGAGCGCGGGCGCCGCATGGCCCTTGGAGAGCACGAAGCGGTCGCGCGCCGGATCGTCGATCGCCGAGGGCCAGAAGTTCAGCTCGGCGCCGAACAGGCAGGCGAGGATATCGGCGGACGACAGCGCGCCGCCGGGATGGCCCGAGCCGGCGTGGTAGATCGACGCGATCGTGTGCTTGCGCACGAAGGCGGCGGCGATCGCGAGCTTGGTCTGGAGATCCTGCTCGGTCGTCGTCTCGGTGATGGATTTGAGCGTCAGCGCCATGCGTGCTCCTACGCCGCCAGGCGCATGCGCGCCTGGGCGATGAGATCCGTGTAGAGGATGATTTCCGCGCCGGGCGTCAGGCGGGTCACTTCGTCCGCGATCTCACCGGCGAAGTCGCGGCTCATCACCACCACCACCCCGGGATCGGCCCCGGCGAGCGCCTCCGGGCCGGCCAGGGTGCAGCCATGCCGCTCGCCGACATGCGCCTTCAGATGCTTGTCGATCAGCAGCGTCAGCATCGTCGCGTCGAACCGTCCATGGGTCACGAGGCTGTCGAACAGCCGTCCGGCGCCCCACATCGCGACGCGGCGCGGCGCCAGCCGCAGCAACTCGCTCGCCACCGCGATCAGCGCCGCCATGTTGCGGGCGCGGTTCGCCATATAGGTCGCGATCAGATCCCGGGCGCGGCCGGCCTCGTCGAGATCGACCCCCGCATGGCTCGGTGCGCGCGCCGTCTTCCGCGCGACGAAGAAGAGGTTGCTGCGATCCTTGGGATCGGGGCGTTCCAGGATCGTGAACCCTGCCGCCGTGATCATCCGCGTCAGGGTACGCTCGGAGAAATGATAGAGATGCTTGTCGATGAACCACTCCTCGACGATGTCGTCGCTCGCCAGCAGGGCGGTGTTGGGCGCGTCCAGGACGAGGAGGCCGCCATCCTTCAGGGTCCTGTGGTGGTCGGCCAGCGTGCGCGCCGGATGGATCAGGTGCTCGATGGTGTGGCAGGAGTGAATTGCGTCGAAGCGGCGCGTCTCGAACGCCGTGTTCTCGATGCGCGCCTGGATCAACTCGGTGCGCGGCAGGCCGGCGCAGGCGGCGGCAACGCGCTCGTCGGGCTCGACGGCGGTGAGACGGATGTGCGGCGCGGCGTCCAGCAGCGCGTGCGCGAAGCTGCCGCGGTTGGAGCCGACGTCGAGCAAGGTGGATTCTGCCGTGAAATCGCCGTGGCGGCGCAGGGCGTCGATCGCGATCTGGGTGCGGAAACCCTTGCCATAGCGGACATTGCCCCAGTCGGCACCCGCCGAGACGGCCGCCGGCGCCCGCGCGGCGCGGTCGACGCGCGGCAGGCTCTGCAACAATCCGCACGCCGCACAGAGATAGACCGTCAGGCCGCGGGGAGAGCGTTCCGGCTTATAGACGGGTTCGAGCGCCGCACGCAGGCAGAGCTCGCAGGTGTCGCCCATGGGTTTGGCCCCAGAAGTATTCCGGTAACCATCTTCGGACGGGCTTGGTTAATAATTCACCACATATTCGGGGCGCTCGGCATAGCCGAGCTGTCGTTGCATCGGCGCCGCGATCCGCTCGAAGGATTCGCGCTCCCGCGCATCGAGCAGGCGGTCCTCCGGCCGGTTGACGTTGTGCGGCCGGGCGAAAGCGGCAAAGGCCGCGTCGCGATAGGGAAGGCCGAGGAATCCATAAAGCCCCTTCACCGCCTCCGGCGACGCCTGCAGCTCCTCGAGCCGGACGAACATCTGCCGCGCGCGCGGCAGGCGGGCGAGTTCGGCCAGGATGACGCGATTGATCTCGGCCCAATGCCAGCAGATGCGTCCGAACTGGTCGAAGCCGCGGAACGGTCCGGCGGCGGGATCGCCGCGGCGCGGCACCGGCCACCAATATTTCTTCTCCGGCGGCGGTGTCGGCACACTCGACGGATCGTCGCAATGCGCCTGCAGGATCGCCGTCGAGCGGTCGTCGTAGCACTCGTCGCCCAGCTTGCGGAAATAGGATCCCGCGACCTTGCGCCCATCGCGCACGAGATGGACGAACTTCGCCGCCGGCAGGACCTGTGCCAGCTCCGGGATCAGCCAGGAGAGCTTGTTCGACGAATCGCCCCAATGCGCCGCCTCGCTGTAATGGACCGCGGCCGCATGTGTTTCGGTCAGTATCTCCCGGGCCTGGGCATCCGTCGCCAGGCCCAGATAGCGCCGGACGGCGAGCGGCTGCGCGATCTGCACCATGTACTCGTGCTGCATGTCCATGCCGGGCACCGCCGACAGCACCTTGTGCAGCATGGCGGTGCCGGAGCGACCGCTCGACACGATGAAGAAGGGCTGTGTCGTCTTGCTCAAGGCTGGGCCGCCGGGATCGTCATGTCCGCAAATTCGGCGCCCATGGGCGCCCCTTGTTAACGCTCTTTTAGCCATGACCGATTTAGAAAACGTTAAGTTTAGGGAGCGTCGCATGACGCCACGCACGCCGATCTTCATCGCCGAAGCCTCCAGCAACCACGACCGCGATCTCGGCCGCGCGCTCGCCTTCGTCGACGCCGCCGCCGCCGCCGGCTGCGACGCGGTGAAATTCCAGCTCTTCAAGATCGACCGGATGTTCGCGCCCGAGATTCTCGCGCAGAGCGCAAAGCATCGCGCCCGCCGCCAGTGGGAGCTGCCGCCGGCCCATCTGGCGCCGCTGGCCGAGCGCTGCCTGGCGCGGGGCATCCAGTTCTCCTGCACGCCCTTTTATCTGGAGGCGGTCGAGGAATTGCGGCCCTTCGTCGCCTTCTACAAGGTCGCGTCCTACGAATTGCTGGTGACGCCGCTGCTCGAGGCCTGCGCCGCGACGGGCAAGCCGGTGGTCCTGTCGACCGGCATGGCGACGATGGACGAGATCGCGGCCGCCGCGGACACGCTCAAGCGCGCCGGCGCCTCCGACATCACCCTGCTGCATTGCGTCTCGGCCTATCCGACCCCGGCGGCGGAGGCCAATCTCGCGGCGATCGCCGCGATCCGCGACGCGACGGGCTGCAAGGTCGGCTGGTCCGACCATACGCGCCGTCCCGCCGTGGTCGAGCGTGCCGTGCATCGCTGGGGCGCGGCGGCCGTCGAATTCCATCTCGATCTCGAAGGCGAGGGTGCCGAATACGCCGCCGGCCATTGCTGGCTGCCGGGCGAGATCGCGCCGGTCATCGCCCGCATCCGCGAATCCGCCGTCGCCGACGGTGCCGGATTCAAGGGCCCGCAGCCTTCCGAACTCTCGGACCGCGACTGGCGCGCCGATCCCGTCGACGGCATGCGCCCGCTCCGCGCCATCCGTGCCGTATGGGAGCCCGCCGCGTGAGCGCACAGCCCCGCATCGTCGCCATCATCCAGGCGCGCATGGGTTCGACGCGCCTGCCCGGCAAGGTCCTGCGTCCCATCGCGGGTCATCCGTTGCTCTGGCACATCGTCCACCGCCTGAAGAAATCGCAGCGGATCGACGCGGTCGCGGTCGCCACCACGACCAACCCGCTCGACGACGCGATCGCCGAATTCGGCCGCGACAACGGCGTCGCCGTCATCCGCGGTCCGGAGGACGACGTGCTGGCGCGCTTCGCCCTCGCTGCCGAGGCGACCGGCGCCGATGTCATCGTCCGGGTCTCGTCGGATGCGCCCTTCATCGACGCGGCCTTCGTCGACCACCTGCTGACGGCCCTGCTGGAACAGGGCGGCGACTTCGTGCTCATGGAGGAGGGCGCGACGACCGCGCATGAGGGCGTCGATCCCTTCACCCGCCGCGGCCTCGACAAGCTGATGATGGACGCGCACGCCGATCCGGTGGCGCGCGAGCATGTCACCGGCTATTTCAAGCTGCATCCGGGCTTCGTGCCCATCGCCCGCGCACCGGCCTATCCGCGGCTGGCGCGCGAGGGCGGGCGCCTGACGATCGACACGCCGGACGATCTCGCCTTCATCGAAGCCGTCCATGTCCGGCTGGAAGCCAAGGCGGGCGAGGCCTCGCTTAGCGACATCCTGATGCTGCTGGAGCGCGAACCGGCGCTGCGCGGCATCAACGCCCATGTGCGGCAGAAGCCGATCGCGGTCCGCGGTGGCTTGGCGCTGATCCGCTGCGACGGCGGCGGCGCGTTCGGCTACGGCCATGTCAAGCGCATGGTGGCGCTGGCGCGGGCCTTGCGCGACGCGCAGGGTATCGGCGCAGTGTTCGCGCTCAACGGATCCGAAGACGCCGGCACGCCCATCCGCAATGCCGGCTTCGCGGTGACCCGGCTGGGTCGAGAGGGTCTCGAAAGCCTCATCGGCGTCCATGCTCCCGACCTGCTGCTGCTCGACGGCCGCGAAGGTCCGGATCGCGAGGGGCTTGCCGAGCTGGCGCGGCGCGTCCCGCTTACCGCCGTGATCGACGACGGCGCGGACCGCCGCCTCGCCGCCGATCTGGCCTATTATCCGCCGGTGCCGCAGGCCTTTGCGCTGGATTGGACTGCGTCGCGCTGCGTGCCGCGCATCGGCTGGGAATGGTCGATCCTGGGTTCGAACCCGGCAGCGAGTCGTCCGCGCCCGAACGGCCGGCCGGTGCTGCTCGTGACCATGGGCGGCAGCGATCCGTTCGGCTTGACGCTGCGCAGCGCCCGCGCCCTGGCGCGGCTCGATCCGCTGTTCCGCGCCCGCTTCGTCATCGGGCCGGGCATGGCCGGGCGCGGCGCGGTGGCGCGGCAGATCGTGTCCCTCAATCCCAATTTCGAAACCATCGAGGGCGCCGCGGGCCTCGCCACGGAGTTCGCCGCTGCCGATCTCGCGCTGACGGCGTTCGGGGTCACGGCCTATGAACTCGCCGCGGCCGGCGTGCCTGCGCTCTATCTGGCGCTCAATGAAGACCATGCCCGCTCGGCCTCTGCTTTCGAGAAAGCGGGCATCGGCCTGTCGCTGGGCGTCGCGGCGGATGTCGACGACGCAACGATCGCCCGCGCGGTCGCGCGCCTCCTGGGCGATACGGCACGCCGCCGCGCGATGCGTACCGCGGGCCTCATGACGATCGACGGCAACGGCGCGGGCCGCATCGCGGCCGACCTGGCTGCCGCCCTGGCCGAGCGCCGCGCGGGCGTGCCGCTCACAGCCGCGCGATAGTCTTCTCGAACGCGCTCGTCCAATCGCCGCGGACGTCGGGCATCATCAATTCGCAAGCCGGTGCGAAAGGCTCGCGGCCCTGGCCCAGCGCCGTCCAGCTCGTATCGTAGAGCACCTTGTAGGTGTCGACGCCGGTTCCCGCCGCCAGCCAGGAGACGGCGGTCGGCGCGCTCACCACGACATCGAGCGACGCCAGCAGCGCGGCGGTCCGGTCGAGCGCGTTCTTCTGGTCCAGGTCCGGAAGCATGACGATAGTGCGGCCGCTCTGCGCCGCCAGCGCTTCGACCTCGTCGTCCGAAGCATCGTATTGCACGCTGATCACCGTGCCGGGCACTCGGGCGATAAAGGCCGCCCACGCCTCTCGCGGCGCATATTGCAAGGCGCGATGGCCCAGCACATTGCCGCTGCGCCAGCACACGCCGATGAACGGCCCCGGTCCGAAGCCCGTAAGCAAGCCGCCCCAGCGGGCCATGTCCATCGGGTCCGGTTTGAGGAAATCGTTGGCCTTCGGGAACGCCTCGAGGCTGCCGCGCAGGATTTTCGGCAGGCTGCCCATCTCGGTGAAGGCATTGGCGCCGCCCGCCTGCTTGAGCCAGCCATAGCGCGCCCGATGGACGGCGCCCCTGGTCTCCATGTCGGACGGATGCACCGCGACGCCGGGAAACGAGCGCGCGAACAGGCCGACGAGGCGCGGCTCGCATTCCAGCACGATCGCGCCGCCGTCGCGCGCCGCGCGCGCGGCAAGGTCGGGAATCATGCTGGCGAACAGGATCTGGTCGCCGATGCCTTGTTCGGCGGTCACCAGAAGCCGCGTGCGCTTGAGGCTGCCGCCGGTCCAGCGCGTCAGCTTGTGGTCGGGCACCGGGACCTTGGCGAGGTTCAGCCGCGCGCCGTAATCGCGCCAGCCGTCTTTCAGGTTTCCCGCCAGCAGATGCAGGATGGCGCGATTCAAGCGCGCCTGGGCGTTGTCGGGCTCGTGGGCGATCGCCTTGCTGTAGAGCGCGAGCGCCTCGCCGGTCTCGCCGGCATCGGTCAGGATATCGGCAAGATTGCTCAGCGCCGCCGCATAGTCCGGCTTGCGGGCCAGCGCTTCGCGGTAATGCACGGCCGCCCGCTCGAAATCGCCCATCTCGCGCCAGGTCGAGCCCAGCGTCAGCCACAATTCGGGCGCCTGCGGGTCGCGCGCCAGGGCCGGTGCCAGCAGCGCCTGTGCCGCTTGCGGCTGTCCTTCGGCGCGCAGCAGATTGGCGAGGCTGACGATGGCTTCGAGCCGCGCCGGGTCCCGGTGCAGCACCCGGCGATAGAATTCCGCTGCGGGACCCGCCATGCCCAGCGCGCGCGCCGTGTTGCCGAGCGCGAACAGCACCCGCGCATCGTCCGGCTTTGCCGACAGCGCCTGCTCGTACCGCGAAATGGCTTCGGCGTGACGGCCGAGACCGGAGAGTTTCAGGCCCTGCTCATAGGGATCGGCGAATGCATGCATGTACGGACTTTGGCCCATGCCGTGTTAAGGCCCGCTTAAGCACGTTTGGCCGCGAATTAGCCGTGCGTTAAGGCGCATCGGGCAAAACTTCGGCATCGTTCCGTAAAGGCTGCCTGCGTGTCCGTCGGTCTCGATCCCAACCTGCTGCTCAGCTTCTACCAGGCGAAGCTTGGAAGCACCGCGACGCCGGCGTCCGCGGCGCCGCAACAAGCAGCGACGAGCACGAACAAGAGCGCGACCGCGAACGACGCGCCGCCCTGGGAGGCCTCGCAGCCCGACCAGACGGTGATGGACGCCAAGGTCCTGTCGACCACGAACTTCCTCGACACCAGCAATGTGCCGCTCAGCACGTCGATCAGCACCGACGCGAAGACCGAGCAGGACAACCAGAAGCTCTTCTCGCTCTACAGCGCGGTCAACACGCTTGCCTATATCGCCAAGATGGGCCAGCGCGACGGCACGACGGCAGGGCAGCTCGCCGGCCTCGACACTCGCTTCCAGGCCGGCCTGCAGCAGGTCGAGAGCTATATCTCGAAGACGAGCTTCAACAATTTCACCCTGCAGGCCGCGATCCCCGCGGCGAGCGTCACATCGAGCGTCGTCGTCCCGTTCGGCTCGTTCGACTACCAGACCAAAACGCTCGTGAACAACGCGAATTTGGGCAATGCGCTGCCGGGGCTTTCGGCGTCCGACAGCTTCACGATCGCGGTGAAGAAAGGCGTGACGACGACCAATGTCGACATCGACCTTTCCCAGATCCAGGGGCCGCTGACCCTCGACAACGTCGTCTCCTATGTGAACCAGACGCTGTCGACCGACGGCTTCAAGACGCGCTTCCAGAAGGTGCTGACCGCCGGCTCGGTGCTCGACCCGACCACGGCGACCTATGGCCTGCAGGTCTCGCCGGGCGCGAACGAGACCGTGAATCTCTCTTCCGCGGACGCGACGCCGGCTCTCTATCTCGCCGGCTCGATGGGCCAGGCGTCCGCCGTCACCACCGTCGCGAACGGCACGACCACAAGCTCGACCGTCGCCGACCAGCAAGGCCGCCTGATCAAGCTCTCCGACCTCGATGGCGATCCGGTCAGCACGGGAAGCGCCAGCGCGCAGCCGACGACGGGCACGACCACGGCGCAGTCGACCGTGGTGGATGCGAGCGGCAACGTTTATGTGCTCGGCAACGCCACCGGAGATTTCGGCAACCAGGTCAACCAGGGCACCCAGGACGCCTACCTGACCAAATACGATTCCGCCGGCAACGTGCTGTGGACGCGGATGCTGGGCAGTGCCGGCTCCGCCAGCGGCACGTCGCTGGCGCTCGATCCGACCGGCGGCGTGGTGATCGCCGGATCGAGCACGGCGCAGCTCGCCACGACATCGGTCACCAACGGCAACACCGATACCTTCGTCGCGAAATACGATGCCGACGGCAACCAGACCTGGATCAGGCAGATCCAGACCCTGGCGCAAAACCAAGCCGCCGCGGTGAGCGTCGACGCCTCGGGCAATGTCTTCATCGGCGGCCAGGTCTCGGGCGGCGTGATCGGCGCGGGCCAGACCAAGGTCGACGGCCAGGACGCCTATCTCGCCAAGCTCGATAACAAGGGCAAGGTCGTCTACGAACGGCAATTCGGCACGACGGCGAGCGATACGGTCGCGGCGACCGCGACCGGCGCCGACGGCAGCCTCTATGTCGCGAGCACGCAGGACGGCCACGCCATCATCTCCAAATACGCCAATGGCGACGCGACCGGCGCCCCGGTCTGGCAAAGCGATCTCGGCGACCTGCAGGCCGGCGGCGCGATCGGCGGCCTCACCGTCTCGGGCAACCAGGTCTACGTGTCCGGTACGACCGCCAACGGCAATCTCACCGCGGGCGGCGCCGCCGGCGTCGCGCAGGCGAGTTCGGGCGGCACCGATGCGTTCGTCTTCAAGCTCACCGATCAGGGTACGACGGCGGCCGCGAATTTCGTCTCCTATGTCGGCACCAGCGCCGCCGACAAGGGTGGCGCGGTCACCGTCGGCGGCGACGGCACGGTCTATCTCACCGGCTCGACCACCGGCACTTTCGCCGGCCAGTCGCGCAACATCGCCAATGTCAGCAACATGTTCGCGACTTCGATGGCGGCGGACGGCACGGTGAACTGGACGCGGCAATATGGCGGGCTCGACGGCATCTCCAGCGGCGCCGGCATCGCGGTGGACGCCAGCGGTTCGAGCGTGCTGGATGCGCTGGGGCTGCCGCGCGGCACGGTCAATCCGAACCAGTCCGTCGACCTGACGGCCCAGACCACGCTGCGCGCCGGCGACTCGTTCCAGATTCAGCTCCAGGGCATCGCGGCCCGCACCGCGACCATCACGATCGACAAGGGCGAGACGCTGCAATCGCTGGTCAGCAAGATCAACATCCAGCTGCAATCCTACGGCAAGGCCTCGGTCGCCTATACCAATGGCGCCGAAGGGCTCACGATCGCGGTCAATCCCGGCGTGACCATCGGGCTGGCGTCGGGGCCGGCGAATTTCGACGCGTTGTCGCGCCTGGGCATTCCGCCCGGCAATCTCTCCGCGCCGGCCACGAAGAACTCCGACGGCAGCGCCAATACGACCTCGTCGAGCACCGACACGCCGTCCTTCGGTCTGGGACTGACCGGCAGTTTCGATCTGACGACCAAGACCGGTGCCGACATGGCGCGTTCGCAGCTGCTCGGCGTGCTGTCCAAGATACAAAGCGCCTATCAGACGACGAATGCGCCCGCGACACCGGCGGCGACGCCGGGCAACACGTCCGGAGCCGCGCCCGCCTATCTCACCTCGCAGCTCTCCAATTACAGCCTCGCGCTGAGCATGCTCGGCGGCAGCACGTCGTCATCGTCCCTCGTCGCCTGAAGCCGGCGAAAAGCGGCGCCGTCACACCACGCTGTTGAACACCATCGCCCGCGCCGGCTTGCCATAGGTGGCGGCGCGCGGATCATAGGTCCGCGTCGGCGCGGCGCGGCGGTCGACCTCGGCGGCGATCGCCTTGATCATCCCCTCGCTGGCATTGCGCACCCGCGTCAGCATGCGGCCATGCAGTTGCAGCAGGTCGCGGAATCTGTTCGTGACGTCGACGAAGCGCGCCCGCAACGGCGCCGGCGCGGCTTTCGCCGCGTCGGGCGTCAGGCCATGCGCCTCGCGGCCATACAGCGCCGACAGCCGCTGAATCTCCGGGTCGGTCGTGCGCATCTGCTGCGGCTTGCCCGCCTTCAAGGCCGCGATGTCGGCCTCGATCGCCTCGATCAGGCGTTCGGCCAGCTTGACCAGGCGCTCGATGCGTTCGCTCTCCGCGCTCAATGGACGGCCTCCTGGGTCTTCAAGAGTTCGCGCTGCACGGCCTGGGAGAGGCCGAAGCCGCCCTGCGACACGATCTGCTTGCCGTATTCGTCGACCATGAGGGAGCGGAACATCTCTTCGCCCTGGCCGCCGCCGAACGGCCCGTCGGTCGAGATCCCGGCGAACATCTCGCCGAGGAACTGGTTGATGAACACGCCCTCGAACTGCTCGGCGGCCTTCTTGGCCGCGGCCGGGTCGCTGGTGCGGCTCGGCATCGCGACCGGCGCGGATTGCAGCGCGGTCATCGCGCCGGTGGTGTCGATGGCCCCGCTCATCCGATCACCTGGATGTCGGCCTGCAGCGCGCCGGCCGCCTTGATCGCCTGGAGGATGGAGATGATGTCGCGCGGCCCCACGCCCAGCGCATTCAAGCCGTCGACCAGGCTCTGCAGCGAGACGCCCTCGTGCAGCACGACCATCTTGTTGCCCTTGCCTTCGTCGACGCTGATCTGGGTGCGCGGAACGGTCGTCGTCGTGCCGCCGCTGGAGAAAGGTTGGGGCTGGCTGACCTGCGGCGTCTCGGTGACGCGGATGGTGAGATTGCCCTGTGCGATGGCGACGGTGGATATCCGCACATCCGCGCCCATCACGATCACGCCGGACTGCTCGTCGATCACGACGCGCGCCGCCTCGTCGGGATCGACCTTGACCTGTTCGAGATCGGTCAAGAGGCCCATGACGCCGCGCGGATAGCCGTCCGGCACGGTGAGGCGCACGGTGGACGGATCGGTCGCCTCCGCCACGCCGCCGCCCATATAAGCATTGACCGCGGTTGCGATGCGCGACGCGGTGGTGAGATCGGGATTGCGCAGCGACAGGCGCAGCGCGCGCTGCGAGGCGAGGTTGAACGGGATCTCGCGCTCGACGATCGCGCCGTTCGCGATGCGCCCGGCGGTCGGCACGCCGCGCGTCACGCTGGCGGCATCGCCGCTGGCGGCAAAGCCGCCGATCGCGACAGGCCCCTGGCCGACCGCGTAGATCTGGCCGTCGGCGCCGAACAGCGTCGTCGCCAGCAAGGTGCCGCCCTGCAGGCTCTTGGCGTCGCCCATGGCGCTGACCGAAATGTCGATGCGGGTGCCTTGCGCCGAAAAGGCGTGGAGGTTGGCGGTCACCATCACGGCGGCGACGTTCTTGGTCTGCATGGTCGTGCCATGGGTGTTCACGCCCATGCGCTCCAGCATGGTCTGCAGGCTTTGCTGGGTGAACGGCGCGTTCTTGAGGCTGTCGCCCGAGCCGTTGAGACCGACGACCAGGCCGTAGCCGATCAGCATGTTGTCGCGGATGCCCTCGACGTCGACCAGGTCCTTGACCCGGCTGAAGGCGAGCGCGGGGAACGGCGCCGCGGCGAGGCTCGCCCCCAGGAAGAGGCAGGCAATTCTTATATAGAGTGCGCGGCGCATTCTGCTCTCTGACGCTTGTCCGGGCATTCTCTTGCCAGTTTCGTGCCGCGGTTGGCGCGGAGATTCTCCTTTCCATTCAGTGGGATAGGGAGGCGCTCGCGGGCGCCCGGCAAGTTCTTCCCGGCAGTTTCAGGCCGGCGCCATCCGGCGTCCGGCGATGAACAGCGAGGCGAGGGCGGCGCCCAGTGCGACCAGCCCGGCGGCGACGAATGCTTCGAGATAGGAGCCGCTGGCGGAGCGCGAGGCGCCGGCCAGGAAGGCGGCGGTCGCGGCGCCGATCTGGTGGCTGGCCGAGATCCAGCCGAAGATCACCGGCGCCTGCGCCTCGCCGAACGCCTTGTTCGCCAAGGCCAGCGTCGGCGGCACGGTGGCGATCCAGTCGAGGCCGTAGAACACCGCGAAGAACGACAAGCCGTAGAAGGTGAAATCGGCATAGGGCAGGTAGATCAGCGACAGGCCGCGCAGCGCGTAATAGGCGAAGAGCAGCTTGCGCGGATCGAAGCGGTCGGTCAGCCAGCCCGACGCGGTCGTCCCCACCAGGTCGAACAATCCCATCATCGCGAGCAGGCTGCCCGCCGTCACCTCGGCCAGGCCGTGATCGGAGCACAGCGCGATCATATGCGTGCCGATCAGCCCATTGGTGGTGAGGCCGCAGACGAAGAAGGTGCCGGCCAGCAGCCAGAAATCGCGGCTCCGTGCGCCCAGGGCGAGACCCTCGAAGGCGGTGCGCAGCGGATTGGCCTTGCTTGGCGGCGGCGGGACATGCGTTGCGTCCGCGCCGAACGGGGCTTCGCCGACATCGCCCGGCCGCTCGGGCAGGAAGAACGCCACCAGCGGGATCAGCGCGGCGAGCCCGAGCGTCACGACGATCACGACCGGCTTCCAGCCGCCGCGCTCGACGATGGCGGAGAGCAGCGGGAAAAACACCAGCGTGCCGGTCGAGGTGCTGGCGGCGAACAGCCCGGTGACGAGGCCGCGATTGGTGACGAACCAGCGATTCGCGATGGTGGCGGACAGCACATTGGCGATGCAGCCGCTGCCGACGCCCGACAAGACGCCCCACAGCAGGACGAGCTGCCAGGCCTGCGTCATCGCCAGGCTCAAGCCCGTCGATGCGCTCATCAGCACCAGCGCCGCCAGCACGGTGCGGCGGATGCCGAAGCGCTGCATCGCAGCCGCCGCGAAGGGACCGGTGAGGCCGAACAGGAAGATGCCGGTCGCCGCGGCGAAGGAGACGGTGGCGCGCGACCAGCCGAACGCATGTCCCCACGGCACCATGAGCACGGCCGGGGTCGAGCGCAGCCCGGCCGCGGCCAGCAGGGAAACGAACACGATGCCGACGACGACCAAGGCATAAGGCCGGCCGAACGGTCCGCGGCGGAGGAGGAGAAGAGAGCGCATCCGGAGAAGATGGCGCGGGCACCGCCCGTGTCAAAGGCGCTGGACGCATGGCCCGCGTGCGCGAATACCCGCACGCCGGAAGGAGGATTGGACATGCTAGAGTCCGCTTCCTATTTTCCTTTCACGCCGCATCCGTAATGGGAACTCTTGATGTCCGCCGCCCCATCCTCTTCGCGTCCGCGTCCGGCGGTTCTGTGCATTCTCGACGGCTGGGGCTGGCGGCCCGATCCCACCGACAACGCCATCGCGGCGGCGCGCACGCCCAACTACACCCGGATGCTCGCCGATTCGCCGCATGCGCTGCTCGCGACCTCCGGCCATGCCGTCGGCTTGCCGGCGGGCCAGATGGGCAATTCGGAAGTCGGCCATATGAACATCGGCGCCGGCCGCGTGGTGAGCCAGGACCTGCCGCGCATCGATCTGGCGATCGAGGACGGCAGCCTCGCGCGGCGCCCCGCGCTGGTCGATCTCATCGCCGGGGCGCGTGCCGCGAAGGGCGCGGTGCATGTGATGGGGCTGCTCTCGCCGGGCGGCGTGCACAGCCACCAGTCCCACATCACCGCCCTGGTCCACGCGCTGGCCGCCGCCGAACTGCCGGTCTTCGTCCACGCCTTCCTCGACGGCCGCGACACGCCGCCCAAGAGCGCGGAGGGCTATCTCGGGACCTTCCTCGATTCGATCGCGGGTCTCGCGGGCGTCCGCATCGCCACGGTGTCGGGCCGCTATTACGCGATGGATCGCGACAAGCGCTGGGATCGCGTGAGCAAGGCCTATGAGGCGCTGGTCGATGCGCGGGGCGACAAATTCGCCGATGCGCTCCGCGCCGTCGAGACGTCATACGAGAGCGATGTGACCGACGAATTCGTCTTGCCTTGCGTGATCGGCGATTATGCCGGCATGGAGGACGGCGATGCCTTGCTGTTCGCGAATTTCCGCGCCGACCGGGCGCGGGAGATTTCGCTGGCGCTGCTCGACAGGGGATTTGCCGGCTTCGCGCGCGAGCGCATGGTGGCGTTCAGCGCCGCGGCCGGCATGACCGAATATTCCGACGACCTGAACAGGCTGATGACCGCGCTGTTCCCGGCCGAGAACATCACCGGCACGCTGGGCGAGATCGTCGCGGCGCGCGGCCTCAAACAGCTGCGCATCGCCGAGACCGAGAAATACGCCCATGTCACCTTCTTCCTGAATGGTGGGCGGGAGGATAAGTTCGACGGCGAAGACCGCATCCTCGTCCCCAGTCCCAACGTCGCGACCTACGACGTCAAGCCAGAGATGAGCGCTTTCGAGGTGACGGCCAGGCTGGAAGACGCCATTGCCTCGGGGATCTACGATCTCATCGTCGTGAACTTCGCCAATCCCGACATGGTCGGGCACACCGGCGTGATGGCGGCAGCGATCGAAGCCGTCGACACCATCGACACCTGTCTCGGCCGTCTGCGCACCGCGGTGGAACGCGCCGGTGGCGTGCTGCTGGTCACGGCCGACCACGGCAATGTCGAATTGATGAAGGATCCCGTGACGCATGCGCCGCACACCGCGCATACCACGCTCGACGTCCCGATCATCGCGATCAACGCGCCGTCCGGAACGAAACTCGGCAATGGCCGTCTCGCCGACGTCGCGCCGACGCTGCTGGAGCTGATGGGCCTGCCGCGGTCGCCGCAGATGACGGGGCGTTCCCTCGTCCGGCATGCGACGGAGAGCGCCGCCTGACGGCCTTGCGCCCGCGCGCCTTGCTGGTCGTGGCGCTGGCGGCCGCTGTCCTCCTTGCGGGCGCGCGCAAGCCGCCGCACACGAGCCCGCATCTGCGGCCCCGCGCCAAGCCCGAAGCCGTGCAGACTGCGCCGGCGCCCCCTGTTATCGAGCCGACGGTCGAACCGCTGCCGGATCTGTCCCATGCGCTGCCGGCGCGCGACGCCGGGCGCTTGCCGTCGACTGCAGACCAGTTCAAGCACCTCAAAGGCGACATCGCGAAAACCAGACCTGCGGTGGATTCGGCCAAGGCGCATAGCGCTGCGTTGAAGGCGCAAGCGCGCGCCTTGCAGCGACGACTGATCGACACCGCGCGCATGGTGCAGACGCTGGAGCGCGAGAAGATCGTCCTCGACCGCGAGATCGCGCGGCTTGTGGTGGAAGACCGAAGACTCTCGGCGAGCTTCACACGCGACCGCGTCGGCGTCGCCCGTCTGCTCGCAGTGATCGAGCGGCTGCAGCATGACACGCCGCCGGCCATCGCGATGCGTCCCGACGATGCGCTGGGCGCGGCGCGCGGCGCGATGCTGGTCGGCGCCTCGCTGCCCGACGTCTACGGCAAGGCGGCGGCGTTGGCGCGGCGGATCGAGGCCTTGCAGCGGACCCGGCGCGACCTCGTCGCCCGCAGGCGCGACGGCATTCGCAACGCGGCGGCGCTGGCCCATGCGCGGGTGGAACTCGATCAACTCCTCGCGATCAAGAACCGCGAGGCGGTGACGGCCGACGCAACCTATGCCGTCTTGCGCACCAGGTTGGAGGCGGCTGCCGGCCAGGCCGCCGATCTGGCGGCGCTGCTCGCCAAGGTCGCGGTGCTGCGGGCGAGGCCGGCGCAGCAATCTGTCGTGGTTGTAACCGCGCAAAACGCCGGGGATGGCGGCTCGCGCCCCGCGTTGCTCCAGCCCGTGGTCGGAACCATGCTGTCCGGCCCCGGCGCAGGCCATGGTCCCGGCGTGAGCTTCGCCGCCGCTGCCGGCGCGCAGGTCGTCGCACCTGCCGACTGTGAGGTGCTTTTTGCAGGTCCTTACCATAAGAACGGACAAGTCTTGATCCTGGAAGTCACGACTGGGTACGATCTCGTGCTCGCGGGGCTGGACCGGGTCATGGTGAAGCCGGGCGATCAGGTCCTGGCTGGCGAACCGGTCGGCGTCATGCCCCAGGCGGGCGGTAACGGGCCGCAAATGGGCCAGAATGGCGAGCTTTACTTCGAATTGCGTCAGAACGGGCGGGCGGCCAGTCCGGCACCTCTGCTGGGTCTGGACTTAAGGAAGGCAAAAAGAACATGAAGCGTTTTGCATATGCCGGCCTCGGCGTCGTCTCCGGCTTCATCGTGGCGCTCGGCGTCCTGCCCGCCGCCCATGGCGCCGGCGACGCGAGCATCTACCGCCCGCTCAATCTGTTCGGCGACGCCTTCGAGCGGGTCCGCGCCAACTATGTGCGCCCCGTCGACGAGAACGAGCTGATCGACGCCGCCATCCAGGGCATGGTCTCGAGCCTCGACCCGCATTCGAGCTACATGGACGCGAAGGCCTTCGCCGACATGCAGATCCAGACCAAGGGCTCCTTTGGCGGCATCGGCATCGAGGTGACGATGGAGAACGGCCTGGTGAAGGTCATCTCGCCGATCGACAACACGCCGGCCGCAAAGGCCGGCATCAAGGCGGGCGACTATATCGCCGCGATCAACGGCGGCTCGGTGCAGGGCCTCAACCTCAACGACGCGATCGACAAGATGCGCGGCGCGGTCGGCACCAAGATCACGCTCACCATCCTGCGCACCGGCGACAAGACGGCGCCGAAGAAGCCCTTCGACGTGACGCTGATGCGCGCCGTCGTGGCGGTGGACGAGGTGCGCTGGCACCGCGAGGGCGATGTCGGCTATATCCGCATGCCGGGCTTCAACGAGAACACCGCGAGCGGCCTCGAGAGCGCGGTGCGCGACCTGAAGAAGCAAATCGGCCCCGGCATCAAGGGTTACATCCTCGACCTGCGCAACAATCCGGGCGGCCTGCTCGACCAGGCGGTCCAGGTCTCCGACGATTTCCTGACCTCCGGCGAAGTCGTCTCGACGCGCGGCCGCCATGCCGACGACACGCAGCGCTACGACGCCCATGCCGGCGACGTCACCGACGGCAAGCCGGTGATCGTGCTGGTCAATGCCGGCACCGCCTCGGCGTCCGAGATCGTGGCCGGTGCGCTGCAGGATCATCATCGCGCGACGATCCTCGGCATGACGTCGTTCGGCAAAGGCTCGGTGCAGACGATCATCCCGCTGGGCGATGGGGGCGGCGCGCTGCGCCTGACGACGGCGCGCTACTACACGCCGTCCGGCCATTCGATCCAGGCGCAGGGCATCGTCCCCGATGTGATGGTGGCGGCGGGGAACGAGGACGACATCCCGAAGATCGCGCGCCCGAGCGAGGCCGACCTTCCGGGCCATCTCGCGGGCGAGCCGGTCGTCAAGAAGGCGAACCAGACGGTCATCCGTCCCCCGGCGACCGCGCCGAAGACGGGAACGGACGGCAAGCCTTACGACTTCCAGCTCACCTATGCGCTGAACATGCTGCACGGCAAGGTCGCAGCGAACCAATAGGGCGGACGTTCGGGGCGATGAACAGGCTGGGTCTGGTTGCGCTGGGTGCGGTGGCGGGCTTCGGCCTCGCCTTCGCCGCGTCGCACTTCGCCTATGGCGCGATCAATCCCTTCGCCCCGGGCGAGCCGGCGCTTGGCCGCTTCGGCGAGGCGCTGCAGCTGGTGCGCAGCGATTATCTGGAGAAGCCGAACGATCGCGATCTGGTCGAGCATGCGATCGGCGGCATGCTGACCAATCTCGACGCCCATTCGAGCTATTTCGATCCGCGTACCTTCGAGGCGATGGAGACCAAGGCGGCCGGCGCCTATGGCGGCATCGGTCTGATCGTCACCGTGAAAGACGGCGTCGCCAAGGTCGTCATGCCGATCGACGATACGCCGGCCAGCCGCGCCGGCATCAAGAAGGACGACGTCCTGGTCTCGATCGACGGCGTGGCGATGAAAGGTCATACGCTCGACGACGTCTCCTCGCGCATGCGCGGCACGATCGGCACGACGGTGGCGCTCAGCATCGCGCGCGACAGCGCCAAGCCGCTCGACCTGACGCTGAAACGCGAGCAGATCGAGGTGGAACGGTTGACCTGGCACCGCGAGGGCGACGTCGGCTACATCAAGATCGTCGCGTTTTCCGACCGCACGGATCCGGATCTGCGACTCGCCGTGGCGGCGCTGAAGCGCCAGATCGGCCCCTCGCTCAAAGGCTTCGTCATCGATCTGCGCGACAATGGCGGCGGCGTGCTGCAGGCGTCCATCGACGTGGCGGACGATCTGCTCGACCGCGGCGAGATCGTTTCGGTGCGCGGCCGCGATCGCGACAACATCGAGCGCTACGACGCCCATTACGGCGACATCACGGGCGGCAGGCCGCTGGTGGTGCTGATCAATGGCGGCACGGCGTCGGCCTCGGAGATCGTCGCGGGCGCGCTGCAGGATCACCGCCGCGCGACGATCCTTGGCACGCTCTCCTTCGGCAAGGGCTCGGTGCAGTCGATCATGCCGCTCGACAATGGCGCCGGCGGCGCGCTGCACATGACGACGGCGCGCTACTACACGCCGGCGGGACGCTCGATCCAGGTGACGGGCATCGTGCCCGACGTCGTGGTCTCGGGCGGACCCGACGCGCCGGACTATGAGCGGGAGGAGGAGCTGCCGCATCATCTCCTCGCCGAAGGTCCACCCGCCAAGCCGCTCGGCAAGGCGCTCGAGCCGGCGCCGGGCAAGACCTATGACGACTTCCAGCTCGCGATGGCGCTCGCCTTCCTGCACAAGACGCTGGCCGTCGACGGAAACACCCCCAGCCACGCCTGAATGCGGATCGTTAACAACTCCGTAACGGTAAATCGCGCTATCCTCCGCTCATGGCTGCGAGCAGCATGACCGGTGACGGATCGCCCGCGGATGCCCGGCAGCCGCGCGGGCCGCGCCTGCTCGCGCTCGGCTATTTCGTCGTCCTGGCGCTTCTGATTCTTTTCGGCATCACGGCCGTCCTGTTCGGCGATCCGCGCGCCGGCGAGCCTGTGCTGCATTTCGCCATGCCCGAGATCGCGCAGAAGATCGCGGCGGTGCCGGTCGTGCCGCAGGCTGGCGCCGCCAACGCCGCACCGCAGCCGGGACAGAATCCGGGCGATGTCGTCCCGCCGCCGGCCATCGTGCCCGCGACGATCAGCCAGCGCATCTATGCCGGCCGCGCCCTCGTCGCGGATCCCGCCCTGATCGAGGCGACGCCCAATGGTCCGCTGCCCCGGATCGGCGCCGATGGCACGCCGCCGCTGCGCGCCTATGCGGGCGTCACGCTCGACACCGGCCGGCCGCGCATCGCCATCGTGATCGGCGGCCTCGGCATCAGCGCCAAGATGACGTCCGCCGCCCTCGCCAGCCTGCCGCCCGGCGTCACGCTCTCTTTCGCGCCCTATGCCTCCGACGTACAGCGCTGGGTCGCCGAAGCGCGCCGCGAGGGCCACGAAGTGCTGCTCGAAGTTCCGATGGAACCGTTCGACTTTCCCGACAGCGATCCGGGCCCGCATACGCTGCGCTCCGGCGTCGGCGAGGACGCCAACACCGAGCGCCTGGTCTGGGCGCTCACCCGGTTCACCGGCTACACCGGCGTGACCAACCTGCTGGGCGGGCGGCTGATGTCGGATTCCGACTCGCTCGAGCCGGTGATGACCTATCTCTCGCGCCGCGGACTTCTGTTCTACGACAACGGCACGGCCAGCCATTCGGCGGCGCCCGACGTCGCCGCGCGCACCGGCACGCCCTTCGCGCAGGCCACCGCCACCATCGACAAGATCGAGACCGCGATGGAGATCGACCGCGAGCTGTCGGAGCTGGAGAGCGAAGCGCGCGCCCATGGCTCGGCCTCCGGCGCCGGCTTCCTGCATCCGGTCACGGTCGACCGCGTCCGGCAATGGGCCCAAAGCCTGCCCGGGCGGGGCTTTGTTCTGGTGCCCGCATCGGCCATAGTTGCTCCGAAGAAGTAGCACCCGATTGCCCATGGCCCGCGCCGGCGGATTCCTCAAGCACGATGACCTGCCCTATCGTCCCTGTGTCGGCATCATGCTGGTCAACGGGGAGGGGCTGGTGTTCGTCGGCCGCCGCATCGACCAGACCGTCGAAGGCTGGCAGATGCCGCAAGGCGGGATCGACGACGGCGAGACCCCGGCCCAGGCCGCGCTCCGCGAGCTCGAAGAGGAAACCGGCACCAACAAGGCGGTGGTGCTGGCCGAGATGGACGAGTGGCTGACCTACGACCTGCCGGCGCACCTGCTGGGTGTCGCACTGCACGGGCGTTATCGCGGCCAGCGCCAGAAATGGATCGCGATGCGCTTCACCGGCGAGGACGGCGACATCAACATCAAGACGCACGATCCCGAATTCGCCGCCTGGAAATGGCTGGCACTGGAGGCGCTGCCGCGCCTGATCGTGCCGTTCAAGCGCGACACCTACACCAAGGTCATAGCGGCGTTCCGTGACGTCGCCGGGCCGGTGGCGTGACGGCAAAACGTCCCGAGATTGTGATGATCCACGGCGCGTTCTGCGGTCCGTGGGTATTCGAGCGGTTCCGCAGGCCCTTCGAGGCCGCGGGCTATCGTGTCCATGCGCCGATGCTGCGCCACCACGCACATGGCGCGCCGGTCCCGCGTGCGCTCGGCACGACGAGCCTCGTCGACTATGCCGCCGATCTGGCGACGTTCATCGCCAAGCTCGATGCGCCGCCGGTGCTGCTCGGTCACTCGCTGGGCGGGCTCCTCGCACAGATGCTGGCGGCAAAGGGCTTGGCGCGCGCCTTGGTGCTGCTGGCGCCGTGCCCGCCCTGGGGCGTCCTGCCCTCCACGCTGTTCGAGATCGCCTCGGCGCAGACGATGCTGCTGGCGGGCGATTTCTGGAACCAGCCGCTCAAGCCGGATTACTGGGTCGCGGCGGCCAATTCCCTCGACCGGCTGCCGCCCGCCGAACGCCACAAGGTGTTCGCGCGCTTCGTCCCGGAATCCGGCCTGGCGACCTTCGAGATCATGCATTGGGCCTTCGATCTCAAGCGTGCCGCGCTGGTGCATGCGCAGGACGTCGTCTGTCCCATCCTCTGCCTGACCGGCAGCCATGACCGCATCAATCCGCCGTCGACCGTTCGCCGCATCGCCGAGCGCTATAAAGGCCGCGCGATCTACGAAGAGATCGAAGGCCACAGCCATTGGCTGGTCGGGGAGCCGGGCTGGGAGACGATCGCGGCGCGGGCCTTGGGCTGGCTCGGCGACATCCTGGGCACCGCCGGCAAGCGGGCAAAGGCCGGCTGAGCTTCTATTCCAGGCCGGCCAGATCGTCGACAAAACGGCGCATCAAGCGTACGAGGTTGTCGACGTCGCGTTCGCTCCACCGGGCCAGCACCGGACCGGCGAGCCTCTGGCGCGCGGCGGCCAGCGCCTCCGTCATCTTGCGCCCGTTCTTTGTCAGCATCGTCTCGTGAATGCGTGCGTCGGCCGCACTCGGGCGGCGCTCGACAAGGCCCAAGGCGACCAGCTTCGCGACCTGCCGGCTCACCGTCGTGTGATCGCGGCCTGCTCTGTCGGCCAGATCGACGACGCCGACCGGCCCGAATCTCTCGATGCCCGACAGAAGCGGAAAGAGGGCGCGATCCAGGGAAACGCCGGCTTCCTTCAGCACGATGTCGTCGCGCTGCGGACGGTTCATCAAGGCCATGAGGTCGATCATGGCGGCATGCAAATCCCGGATCTGCGCCTTCCTGCGACCGTCCTGCATTGCGAGTCCCGCTGCCTGATCCACCGGACAGCCGAATAGCCTATTCAGTGCATTTTGCACATACCCTCTTGACCCGGGCGCGGGCCGCGATTACGTGCATATTACACATAACGCGAGGTCGGTATGGCCAGGCCTTTTTCGACGGACGTCCTGATCTGCGGCGCCGGCGCCGCCGGTCTCACGCTCGCGATCGACCTTGCGCGCCGCGGAGTCGCATTCCGCCTCATCGAAAAGGCGCCCACGCCGTTCGTCGGCTCGCGCGGCAAGGGCATCCAGCCCCGCAGCCAGGAGGTCTTCGAGGATCTCGGCGTCATCGACCGCATCGTCTCCGTCGGCGGTCTCTATCCACCGCAGCGCGCCTATCGTCCCGACGGCGGCTTCGAGGACTCGGTCGTCATCGAACTCGGCGAGCCGACCCCCGCCGAGCCCTATCAGATCCCGTTGATGGTCCCGCAATTCCTGACCGAGGCCGTCCTGCGCGAACGCCTGCTGGAGCTGGGGCATCGTGTCGAATATGCGCGCGAGCTCGTCGCCTTCACACAAGATGGCCAAGGCGTCTCGGCGACCGTTTCCACGCCGCGGGGCCGACAGGCGGTTCGCGCGCGCTATCTTGTCGGCACCGATGGCGGGCGCAGCTTCGTCCGCCATGCCTTGGAGATCGACTTTGCCGGCAAGACGCTCGGCGTTCGCGCGATCGTCGCGGACGTGTCCGTCGATGGCGTAAGCCGGGACTTCTGGCATCGTTGGGGTGAAGGGTCGGCCGGCCAGATTTCCCTGTGCCCGCTCGCCGGAACTTCGCTGTTCCAGCTCCAAGGCCCCATTCCGCTCGCAGGCGACATCGATCTCTCGCCAGGCGGGCTGACCACTCTTCTCACCGAACGCACCGGACGAACGGATATCGTCGTCCGCTCGGTGGCGTGGGCCTCTGCCTTCAATATGAATGCGCGGATCGCCGACCGCTATCGCGCCGGGCGCGTCTTTCTGGCCGGCGACGCGGCGCACATTCATCCGCCGACGGGCGGCCAGGGACTGAATACGAGCGTCCAGGACGCTTACAATCTCGGTTGGAAACTCGGCGCGGTCCTGCGCGGCGCGCCCGACAAACTGCTCGCCACCTATGAAGAAGAACGCAGGCCCATCGCGGCGCAGATGCTCGGCCTGGCAACCGGCCTGCTCGAAGCCGCCAAGCAGGGCTCGATGCGGCGCGGCCGCGAAGTCCAGCAACTCGACATCGGCTATCCGCAGTCGTCCCTCGTTCTGGAGAAGCCGGCACGCAAGGACGGCGTACTTGCCGGCGATCGTGCGCCGGATGCGCCCCTGCGTGGCGCCGCCGGGTTGCCGACGCGCCTCTTCGAACTGTTCCAGGGCCCGCACTGGACGTTGCTGGGCTATGGTGTCGAGCGGCTCTCCGTGAAGCCGCGCCCCGGCCTTCACATCCACGCGGTCGGTTCGCGCGGCGACATCTCGGACGATGGAGGTCATTTCCGAACGGCCTATGGCTTGGCCGAGGGCGATTGGGTGCTCGTGCGGCCGGACGGTTATGTCGGCGCGATCGTATCGTCCGGGAATACGGATGCGTTGGAGGCTTATCTCGCCGACGCGGGACTCCGGGCTGAAAGCGCGTCCACTGCAAAGCGCGGCTGGTTTGGCCTGCGCAAAAAAGCATAGCCTCGCGCAGGATCCGCGATACCGTCGGTGGCACCAGATCAGTTCGTCGCGGGCGCGGCGTAGCGCTTGCGGAAATCCGTCATGAAGGTTTGCAGCGTGTCGACCGAGGCGATCTGCGCCGCCTGGTCGCGGAAGGCGACGCCATGCGCGTCGATGCTCTGCGCCAGCACCGCGAAGGCGCTCGCATCGGGGCTCGCCTTCATCTTCGGGCCGAAATTCGCCCGCAGGCGATCGAGGCTCGGCTCGTCATTGGCGAGCGAATAGGCGACGGCGGCGCGCATGACGTCTTCCCGCTCGGTCGGATTGAGCGGCGCGGCGTCGCCGTAACGCGTCCCAAGCATCTCCTCGGCCTTTTGGCCGGCGACGGCCCAATTGCCGCTCTCCCAATAGATATCGGCGCGCAGCCGTGCGGTGTCCGCCGCCGGATCGACGGCGATGAGATCGAGCGCGTTGTTCCACTGCTTGAGGGCCGCAAAGGCGCGCGCTTCCAGCAGCAGGCGCTGGTGGTTCACATCGTCGGGCAAGGTGCTGATCTGGGTCGTGCGGATGGCGTCCAGTGCGTTCTGCGGCTTCTGGTCCATCAGGTAGATCATGGCGAGCCGCGTCGCGACCTGGGCGCGCGCTATGCCGTCGAGACGCTTGGTGATCTGGTAGTTGAGAAGGTCCGCCGCCGGGCCGAGAAGATCGACCCCGACCAGCCGGTCCGACATCCGCCGGATCATCTCGTCGCCGTCCGGACCGATCGGGGTCAGGTCGACGAAGTCATAGAAGATCGCCAGCGCCTCGACCGGCGGGATCTTGTCCGCCCTGCCCTTGATGAACAGCGCCGCGAAGGCCGCGCGCATGTCGTCCTGCGCCTTGCGCGCCAGATCGTCGTTCGGGAAGGCCTGCGCCGCGACGCGCAGCGCGTGCAGCCCGTCGCGCCAGCGCTGCCGCCCGAAATAGAGCGCGGCGAGCTTGCGCAATGTCCGCATCTCCAGCATGTCGCCGCGCCAGCGATAGCGCAGGCGCTCCAAGGCCGCGATGGCGGCATCGGGCGTCATCACGCCAGCCTTCAGCGCAGCTTCGGTGCGGTAGTAGATCGCTTCCGCTGCGGCCCGCTCGTCGCCGCTCTTGTCGACGGCATCGAACAGGCGTCCCGCATCATGGCCGCGATTTTCGGCGGCGAGCAGACGCGCACGCACGATATCGGCGGCGATCGCAAGTCGGCGGTCCGTCGCCTGCGGCATGCGCGCGATGGCTGCGTCCGCGACTTCCAGATGTCCCTGGCCGAGCGCGGCCTGTGCCTTGGCGATGCGCTGACGCGCCTGCCAGTCCGGCTGGTATTGTCCCAGCACCGGCTCGGCGCGGTCGAGATCGGCGCGTGCCGTGTCCCAGTCTTCCTGTGCTGCCTCGATCAGGCCGCGCCAGAAGGCGGCATGGCGATCCGCGTCGAAGGCCGCGCCGGCGATGTCGTTGTGGGCATCGCGATAGCGCCCCATCATGAAGTCTGCCGCCGCCCGCATGGTGAGGAGCTGGCGGTCGCTTTGCAGCGCGGGATTTTCGGACTGCATCAGATTGATCAGGCCCAGCGCTTCGGCGGAGAAGCCGTTGGCGAGATAGAAACGCGCGAGCACCAGCCGGGCGTGGGTGGCGTCGCCCGGGCTGAGGCGTGCCGTGGCCGCCCGCAGGCGGCGCTCGGTATTGAGGAAGCTGCCGCCGGTGAATTTCGCCCAGTCGGCGAAATCGAGGAAGGATGGGCTGCCGCCGCGGGCGGCGACGGCCGCCGGCGAATCCGCGACTGGCATCGTGGGCGGCGTGAGGGCGAGCCCGCCCGGATGCGTGACCGTCACGCGCGTGCGGTCGATGGTGACGGCCAGATCGTCGACATAGGGGAGCAGCACGAGGCCGGACGCGGTCTGCAGCACGCCGAACTCGACATAGTCATGCGGCGCCAGCATCGCCCGTCCCGCCGCGGCGGGAACAAGGACGAGCTGGTCGCCGGCGACGGGATCGGTCAGCGTCACCGGATGCGTCGCGCCGGGCAGCAGCGTGCTCAGCGAGGAATGGGTCGCATCGTCCTGGTTGCGGGAAAAGCCGATGGCGATCGGCGATTCGCTGACTTGCCGTCCGATGACGACTTTGAGGTTCGAGCCGTCGGCATGGGCGCCGATCTGTGCCGGACCCTTCAATGTGATGCGAAGCACGCTGACGCCGTCGGCCGAGGCTGCTTCGACCGCGGCGGGATAGTCGCGCAGTTCCGCCTTCAGCCTCACCGCGTCCAGCGGCGGCGCGCCCTGGAGCACGATCCACGCGGTCATGCCGCGGATGAAAACGGCCGAGCCGCGATTGGCGGCGCCGTTGAAGGTGAGGACCGCGCCGGTGCGGGTGACTTGCCCATCCGCGTCTGCCGTCGGTGCAGGTGCCGCTGCGACTGCCGTTGCCGGCGCGGATGGCGGCGTTGCGGCTGGCGGTTGCGGCGCGGCGGCAGGGATTGGTGCTGCAACAGGCTTTCCGGCGTCGGCGAGCTTCTGGGCCGTCGCGGCGATCTCCGCCGCTTGTGCGCCGGACATGGCAGAGGTTCTCCGCGGCGCGGCGTTCAGCGCGGTGACGGTCGGCTTGCCGCCGCCCGGAGGATGATAGGAATCGGCGTCCGTCTTGGGCGCCAAGACGTCGAGGACGATTTTCGTCCCGTCGCGGAAGTCGTGAAAGCCCGAGGCCTGGTCGATATCGAACTCGACGACCGTGCCCTTGCCGTCGACCCGCCAGCTCGCATTCTTGACCCAAGGCGGCGCAAAGCGCGCGATGGCGGAGACATCGACGCGCGCCGGCGCCTCGAAACGGATGCCGAGCTTTCCCGCGCCCGGGAACACCGCATATTTGACGGGGTGCGGCCAGTCGAAGACCAGCCGCGTGAAGTTCTGGTAGCTGCCGGAGCGCACCGCGATCTGGGGCAGGGCTGCGACGTCGAGCGTGGTGGGCGCCGGTGGCGGCGGCGGCGGCAGATCGGGCGGCGTGCCGGGGAAGCTGGCGGGCACCAGGTCGATCGCGATCCGGCCGGCGGATTCGCTTTGATGGAGACGCACCGGCTGGACCAGCGCGATACGCCAGGTCTTGCCGTCAGGATCGACGCGGGCGGCGCCGGCATAGGCGGGTGCATTCTGGGCGAGCGCACTCGCCGCAACACCGGGCTTGCGATCGAAGCCGAGCGTCAGCACGCCGCCATCGACGGCTGCTGTGACGTGCCCGTGCGGCGTGAAACCGAACAGCAGGCGCGCATATCCATCGGCGGTGCCGACATTCAGCGAATCGGCCTTGGCCGGCGCGACCGCCAGGGCGAACGCCCAGGCCGCCACCATCAGGCGGATCAAGGTCATGCGAGTCGCGGCGCCCGGCATCCCGTCACTTCGTCTGTGGTGGCGCCAGGGCCGTCGGCGTGCCCGTCGCCGGCACCGCAGTCGGTGCGGGCGTGGGGGCCGCCGGTTTCACAGGCGGCGTCGCGGCGGCAGTTTCCTTGGTCGCCGGCGCGGCGACAGGCTTGCCCGGCGCCGCGGGTTTGACGGACGCGTCATGCCGTGGCGCCGGCTTGTTCGGTGCTGGGACGGGGGCCGTGGTTGCTTGGGCCGGCGGTGGCGCCGGTGCGGGGGCCGGAGGCGCGGGCGGCGTCGGCAGCGGCGTGGCGGCCGGCGGCGGCGCCAGCGTCACCGGTGGCGAGCCGAGCGCGGCCGTCTGCAGCGGTGCCGCGGGCGCGCCGGCGGCCACCGGCACAGCCGTGCCGGCATCGGCCGTGTTTGTCGGACAGATCGCGGCCGGCGCGTTGTCCGGCAATTTGAGGAGCGCGGCCAGCTTGACCGTCAGCTTCTGCGCGGCATCGGGATTCATCGCCGCCAGCACCGGCGCCAGCACGTCGGACTTCATGCCCTTGGCGACCGGCAGCAACACATCGTCGCTCAGCGTGTTGAAGATGCGCGCCGCGTCCTTGGGCTTCATCGTCGAATAGGTCTTCACCAGGGATGCGATCTGCGCGTCCTGCTTGGCGTCGCGCTGTGCCAGCAGCGCCTGGATCTGGGTCTGAAGCGCTTTGAGGGCGGCGATCTTCTGGTCGACCCGGCCTTCGCCGGCGTTCAGCAGGTTCTCGCGCATGTCGAGCGCGCGCGCGCGCGCGTCGAGTTCGGCGCGGCGGTGGGTGAGGCTGGAAAGGACATCGACTTCCGCCGCGCTCGGCGAGGTGCCGTCGGCATTGGCGTAGTCCGGCGTTGCGGCCGCGCCGCGATTGTCGGTGGGCGCCAGGCCGGAATTGTCCGGCAGGTCGGGATCGGCGGTCGCGGCGGCGGCTTGTGCGGCGCGCGCGATGTCGAAGCCCTTGAAGGCGAGCACCGCCGTGCCGACGATGACCACCGCGGGCAGCAGGCGCAGATAGCGTGGAATACCGTTCACCGGACGGCCCTCAAGGCATCGAGCCGCCGCATGATGTTGTTCGAGGGCAGATCGCCGCCGACCGCTTGCGGCCGCGCGGCGGCCGAGGCGCGGTCGAAACGCTCCGCGATACGCTCGCCCGAGGCGGTCAGCAGCGACAATTCGTCGATGACGGCGCGGCTGCGGTTAAGCCGCTCGTCCAGCGTGTCGGCGGCGCCGCTGGCGGCCGCCTTGAGTGCGCGCATCGCGGCGCCGGCATGGGTGATCGCGCTGTCGAGCTCGCCGATGGTGGATTTGAGGCTCTCCTGCCCACGCCGCACGGCCGCGAGGCGGCGCTCCAGCACGATGCAGTAGATGAGGGTGACCGCAAGAAGCCCGGTCAGCGCGCAATCGGCAATCAGGGCGAGATTGAAATGCATGTCTGTCTCCTACAGTCCGCGCGACGCGTCGGTGCGCTCGACGGCTTCCTCGATGCGTACGGCGACCGAGGCACCGACCCGGCCCATCCGGCCTTTCAGCAGCGGCACGCCGCGGCAGCGCATCTCGATCTTCGAATCCGGCGTGGCGTTGAGCATGATGGTCTGTCCGACTTCCAGATTCATGACGCGGTTCAGCGGCAGGGTCTGCTCGTCCAGGATCGCGGCGATCTCGACATTGGTCGACCACAATTCCGTGGCGAGATGGCTTTCCCAGATCGAATCGCGGCCGAATTTCTCGCCCATGAATTGCTGCAGCAGCAGCTTGCGGATCGGCTCCAGCGTCGCATAGGGCAGCAGAAGCTCGGTCCGCCCGCCGCGGTCTTCCATGTCGATGCGCAGCTTGACCAGGATCGCGGCATTGGCGGGCCGCGCGATGGCGGCGAAGCGGGGATTGGTCTCGAGCCGGTCGAGGCCGAAATTCACCGGCGCCAGGGGTTCGAAGGCGGCGCACATGTCCTGCAGGATCACCTCGATCATGCGCTGGACGAGGGTACGCTCGATGGTCGTGTAGGGCCGGCCCTCGATGCGCATGGCGGAGGAGCCGCGGCGCCCGCCCAGCAGGACGTCGACGATGGAGTAGATCAGGTTCGAGTCGACGGTGAAGAGGCCGTAATTGTCGAGCTGCTCGGCGCGGAACACCGCCAGGATCGCCGGCAGCGGGATGGAGTTGAGATAGTCGCCGAAGCGGATGGAGGTGATGCTGTCCAGGCTGACCTCGACATTGTCCGAGGTGAAGTTGCGCAAGGACGTCGTCATCAGCCGCACCAGGCGGTCGAACACGATCTCGAGCATCGGCAGGCGCTCATAGGAGACCAGCGCCGAGTTGATGATGGCGCGGACGCCCGACTTGTCCTGGAGCTGGTCGGAATTGACGTCGAAGCCCAGGAGGGAATCGATCTCCTCCTGATTCAGGATGCGTTCGGCGGTGCCGTTGCTGGCCGCGACCGGAATGGTCTCGGCCGCTTCGGAGGATTCTGCGGTGTCGTCTGTCATGTTGTATCCGCTACTGGACGAGCATTTGCTTGAGGAGAACGTCGCGAACGCGATAGGGCGCGGCGGACATGTTGATGCGGCGCAGGAGCTCTTCCTTGAGCCGCGCGATGCCGGCGGAGCCTTTGAGATCGTCGAGCCGCAGCTCGCGCAGATAGCCCTGGAATTCGTTGACCACCCGCGGCATCAGCGCCTTGAGGCCGGCCTCTTCTTCGGGACCGTCGAGCTCGAGCGAGACCGAGAGCTTGAGATAGGCCGGCGCGGCGTCGGCGCCTTGGATGTTCACCATGATGTCGGGGACGTCGTAGAAGGTGACGTTGGGCGGCGTGGCCGGCAAAGGCTCCGGCGCCCCGGCGGCGAGTTCGGTCGGCTTGTCCGCCGCCGTGAAGAAGAACCAGTAGGCGCCGCCGCCGGCCAGCAGCAGCACGATCAGCCCGGCGGCGCCGAACAGGACGAGCTTGTTGCCGAGCAGTTTCTTGACGAGACCTTGCTTCGGGGCGTCGCCTTCCGCGGCGTCGCCGTCTGTCTTCTCGGCGTCGTCCGCCCGAGTCTCTTTCTTCGCCACGCCCGCCGCCCTTCAATCCCGGACGCAAATTAGGCGGACGTGGTTAAGAACCGGTTCAGATTGACGGCCTGGAAGCGCCCAAGCGGAAAAATCTGCCGGGCAAGCGACGCCCCCGGGGCCGGCCCGCTGCGCGAAAAACCCGGCGCTTCCGCGGAATTCGCCTTGGCACGGCGGCTGCAATCGCAAGGGCACGGCAAGGACCAGAAAGGTCTGAAGGGCCCCGACATGGACAATTCGCTTCTTATAAGTCTTTCGCACCAGATCGCGGCCTATCGCTCGATGGACGTGATCGCGAACAACATCGCCAACGTCTCGACGCCGGCCTTCCGGCGGGAAGAGCCGAGCTTCCAGGAATATCTCGCGCATGTCCCGCCGGCCGAGGGCCAGAGCGGCACCCAGACCCTGAGCTTCGTGCAGGACAGCGGCGTCGTGCGCGACATGAGCGAAGGCCGGCTCGAGACGACCGGCGCGCCCTTCGACATGGCGATCCACGGCAAAGGCTATTTCGTGGTGCAGACCCCCACTGGCGAGCGCTACACCCGCAATGGCCATTTCGGGCTGGACGCGTCGGGTCAGATCGTCACCTCGAACGGCGATGCGGTGCAGGGCGACGGCGGCGCGATCGCCATCACGCCCGACGACGGCGAGGTGCACATCGCGCAGGACGGCACGGTCAGCGGCGCCAACGGCCAGATCGGCCGGATCCGCGTGGTCGATTTCGCCGATCCGCGCGCCCTGACCAAGGAAGGCGCCAGCCTCTACGCCGCGGCGGGCCAGTCGCCGGTCACGGCCGACAGCTTCGCGCTCCAATCGGGGATGCTCGAGACCTCGAATGTCGAGCCCGTGATCGAGATCAGCCACATGATCGAGGTCATGCGCGCCTATCAGGCGACCGCGACGCTGACCCAGACCCAGGAAGACCTCATGCGCCAGGCGATCGACAAGCTTGGCGCGATGCCGAATTAAAGGACCAGGACCATGCGCGCTCTCTCCATCGCTGCGACCGGAATGCTGGCCCAGCAGACCAATGTCGAAGTCATCGCGAACAACCTCGCGAACATGAACACCACGGGCTACAAGGAGCAGCGGGCCGAATTCCAGGACCTGCTCTACCAGAACGTCTCGATGCCCGGCGCCAACTCGTCGGATTCCGGAACGGTCCTGCCCAGCGGCGTGCAGATCGGCGCCGGCGTGCGGACCGCTTCGGTCTATCGCGTGACGACGCAGGGCGACCTCAAGAACAGCTCCAACCCCTACGACCTCGCCATCCAGGGGCCCGGCTTCTTCCGCGTGCAGCAGCCCGATGGCACCGATGCGTACACACGGGCCGGCGATTTCGGCCTATCGCCACAGGGGCAGCTCGTCACCGACCAGGGCTATACCGTGGCGCCCGGAATCGCGGTTCCGACCAACGCGCTCGCCGTCGCGGTCAATGCGCAGGGCCAGGTCTCGGTCACCGTGCCGGGCCAGACCGCGCCGCAAGTCGTCGGCACGCTGGAGCTCACCCGCTTCGCCAACGAGGCCGGCCTCGAGCCGGTCGGCAACAATCTCTATCTCGAAACGCCGTCCTCCGGCTCGCCGCAGGCCGGTGTCCCCGGCTCCGCGGGCTACGGCACGATACAGCAGGGCTTTCTCGAGACCTCGAACGTCAACTCGGTGGAAGAGATCACGTCGCTGATCACCGCCCAGCGGGCCTACGAGATGAATTCGAAAGTCGTCACCGCGGCCGACGACATGCTGCAGGAAACCGCGCGCCTGGGAGGTTCATAGCCATGGTTCTGCGTCTCATGATCTTCATCTCGGCGCTTCTGATCGCCTATCCCGCCTTCGCCGACAGCGCCATGCGCGTCGTCGTCCCCAACCGCGACATCGCGCGCGGCGAGATCATCGGCGAATCCGACCTCGCCTACGGCACGATCCCGTCGAACACCGTGTTCTCCGGCATCGTCACCGCGGCCGGCCAGCTCAGCGGCATGGAGGCGCGGCGCATGCTGCGCGCCAACCAGGTCGTGCGCACCGACGATGTCCGTCATCCGCTCGTGATCGCCAAGGGCGAGATGGTCACCATGACCTTCGAAGCGCCGGGCGTGACGCTCACCGCTTCGGGGCGCGCCATGAACGAAGGCGGCGTCGGCGATACCGTCACGGTCCAGAATCCCGCGTCCTTCCGCCTGGTCAGCGCGGTCGTCACCGGGCCCGGCGCGGTACGCGCCGCCACGTCGGCGCTCGCCGTTTCCACCCGCACCGCATCCGCGCATTGAGAGGATACCCGCCATGAGCCGCTCCATCCCCAAGGCGCTTGTGCTGAGCGCAAGCCTGTCCCTCCTCGCCGGCTGCACGGCGGTCGACCGCATCAAGGAGATCGGCGATCCGCCGCGCCTGGCGGGATTGGCCGATCCCAATTCGCCGGTGAATGCGCCGACGCCGCCCGTGCCGATGCCGCCGCCGCCGGAGCCGTCGCGCAGCGTGAATTCGCTTTGGGTGGTGGGCTCGCGCAGCTTCTTCCACGATCCGCGGGCCAGCCGTCCGGGCGACATCATCACGGTCAACATCACCGTCGCCGACACCGCCAAGATATCGAACACGACGACGCGGGCGCGCACCAATTCCGACAACGCCAACCTGACCAATTTCTTCGGCCTGGAAGCGCCGATCGCGGCCGGCACCGGGATGAACCCGGCGAGCATCGTCAAGATGGGATCGGATACGTCGAATGTCGGTTCGGGCTCGGTGGATCGGTCCGAGGCGATCAACCTCACCATGGCCGCGCTGGTGACCCAGGTGCTGCCCAACGGCAATCTGGTGATCGGGGGCCATCAGCAGGTGCGGGTGAACAACGAGCTGCGCGATCTGCAGGTCGCCGGCATCGTCCGCACCGAGGACATCACGAGCGCCAACACGGTCGATCTCAGCCAGATCGCCGAGGCCCGCATCTCCTATGGCGGCCGCGGCACGGTGAGCGACATGCAGCAGCCGCGCTACGGCTCGCAGCTGTTCGACATCCTCATGCCGTTCTGAGCTTCGCCCCAGGCGGGCGAGGGGGCTGGAGCAGCGGCCGGGTCCGAAGGGATTCGGCCGCTGTCTTCACGTCCGGCGCCGTCGGACCTAGTCGTCCCGGTAGACCTTCTCGCGGCGCTCATGCCGCTCCTGCGCTTCCAGCGACAGGGTGGCGATCGGACGGGCGTCGAGGCGCTTGAGGGAGATCGGCTCGCCGGTCTCCTCGCAGAAACCATAGGATCCGTCCTCCAGCCGGCGGAGCGCCGCGTCGATCTTGGCGATCAGCTTGCGCTGGCGGTCGCGGGTCCGCAGCTCGAGCTGGCGCTCGGCTTCGGTCGAGGCGCGGTCGGCCAGGTCCGCATGCGGCACGGTTTCGGCTTGCAGGTTCTGGATCGTCTCGCGGCTTTCGCGAAGGATCTCGTCTTTCCAGGTGTTGAGTTTGCGGCGGAAATACTCCCTCTGCCGCTCATTCATAAAGGGTTCGCTCTCAGACGGCTTGTAGCCGGCTGGAAGTTGGGTACCCATGCGCACTCCCTTCGACATGGAACGCGTGTCCAGACGGCCGGGGTTATAGCGATGCGCCCCAGCCCGTCAATCGCAATTCGTTAACGTCGTTAGCGCGGGAACTTAAGGCGTCGCCGCGGCGGCCTGGCGAGTGCTGGTGGTCCCCCGCATCCAGTCGACCAGTCCGGCCAGCCCCGCGAGCACGACATAAGCGCCGAGCGCCATCTGGGCCATGGCGAGCGGCGAGGCCGGATCGGGTCCGAACGAGATGTAAGCCTGGAGCGCCGCCATCGCCGCGACGAACATCCACAAGGTTGCGTCGCCCCTCGGCGTCCGGCTCGGCACGGCCCGGCTGTAGACGGCGGCGCCGGCGACCAGGATCGCGATCTCCAGCGGGAAGCTGATCCAGACATGGCGCCACAGCCCGAAGCCGACCTTGAATCCGTCGCCCAGCAGGGGCAGGTCGGGCAGGTGGACGACGAGGTCGAGCAGCCAGTGCGAGAACACCGCGCCGGCCACGACCGCGCCGCCCGCCACCCGCGCATCGCGGAAGAAGAGCGCGGTCAACGCACCCAGCGCCGCCGCGAGCGCCAGCGCGCCGATCAATCCATGCGTATAGGGCATGTAATACAGGTCGAGTGCGCTGCCCTCCGCGAGATTGTGCACGATGCGCAGCTTCTCGACGTCGAGCATCACGAGCCCGGACCAGACGATGTCGAGCCATTGCACCGCGATGAACAGCAGCCAGAGCGGCAATTGTTTCTGCGCCGCCTTGGCGGCGAACGAAACGCCGTAATGTCCGATGAACATCTAGATCTCCTTTGCCTGGCGGCCGAACCCGCCGAGATGGGTGAAACCGAACCCGCGGCCATATTTCAGGCCGTAGCCGAGGGCGCGATCGAAGCCGATATGGGCGAACCAGATCAGCGCGACCGCGAGCAGGCCGGGCTGGCCCAGCGCGAGAGCCGCGACGCCGAGCCCCAGCGCGCCATGGATGGAATGGGCCGCGTTATACGCGATGGCGCCGCTGCGCGGCCCGCCCAGATAGGCAAGGAAGCTCAGATCGGGCGCGAGAAAGAGGATTGCGAACCATCCTCCGTCGAAGCCCGCGCGCCAGTAGAACCAGCCGGCCGCCGCCAGGACCGCCAGGCCTTCCAGACGCAGCAGCGTCCTCACACCGCCTTCGGCCGCTCCCGGAATGCTGTCCGCCACGTCCCGTCTCCTGTTCGACGACGCCGGCAGCATGCGCCGGGCGCTCAGAAACAGGAATCGCCGAGTTCGTCGCGTCGCTATTCGAAAATGTATGGTGGGCTAGAAAAGCTTGCGGTAGACCGTGAAGCCGGAACGCTCGGCGACCTGGTTGTAAAGCACCATGGCCCGCGCATTGGTCTCGTGTGTCACCCAATAGACCCGCGCCGAATCCTTCGCCCGCGCCGCGGCATAGACCGCTTCGATCAGTTTGCGGCCGACACCCTTGCCGCGACAGGTCGCGTCGGTGAACAGATCCTGCAGGTAACAGGTGTCGTTCAGCAGCGTCGTGCTGCGGTGGAAGAGATAATGCACGATGCCGACCAGCCGGTTGTCCTCTTCCGCGACCAGGGCATGGACCGGTTCGGCGGCATCGAAGAAGCGCGACCATGTGGTCGCGGTGATCTCCTCCGGCAGCACGGCCGGACCGACGCGTTCGTAGAACCGGTTGTAGCCGTCCCACAGCGGGCGCCATTGCGCATAGTCGGCCTGCGTGACGGGCCGGATCGTGACGGTCATGTGGCATCCTCCTGCGCGTCACGCTAGCGCGCAATCGGCGCGGCGAGTCATGCGGCCTGGGCAGGGCTGCGAAGCTGCGCCGTCGCGCGTCAAGGCGAAAATCGCGCTTGACGGAAAGTCATTCGCAGCGTCGACCGCGCCTTTGCGCTAAACTACCCGCAGATCGGACTTGGGGGGACAATGTCCAGACCATTCCTGCGCATCGCCATTCCGGCGCTCGTCCTGCTGTCTCTCGCCGCCGCCCGGGCGCAGGTCGAGACCGTCGTCGTCACCGCCTCGTTGCGCGAGGAGGCCGAGGCGCCGCATCTCTCCATCGTCAAGCGCGCCGATCACCTGATCACGCGGGTCAACGTGACCTGCGATACGCGCGAGGCGCCGCAGCGCCTGAACGAGCTGAAAGAGACCCTGCGCAACATGATGCGGGCCGCATCCGGTTCGATCTCGCTCGGCGTCGGCGACCGCATCGTGGGCGAACTGAACGAAGCCAATTTCGACGACATCATCACGCCGGACGTCCGGCCGGATACCAGCCGCGCCATCGTCATCGTCAAGACCAAGGTCGCGGCGAACGACACGCTCAACGCCGCGACGCGCCGGCTTACCGATTTCATCCGCGGCGTGCCGCGGGCGGGCCGCACCCAGGTCCTTCGGGAAGGCAATTGGGATCTGACGATCGTCGGGCCGGAGCAATATCACGATCAGCTCGTCGCCCTGATCCTCGCCGACGCCAAGCGCAGCGCCGACGCGCTCGGGCCGGGCTATGGCGTGAGCATCGAGGGGCTGGAGCGCCAAGTGAACTGGTACCAGAAGGGCCCGCTCGATCTGGGCCTCTACATCGCCTACACGCTGAAGATCGGTCCCGTGGGCAAGTAGTCGTCGCAGCGCACCAAAACGACTTAGGCCCGGCACAGGGCCGGGCCTAAGAGGACGTCTTGATAGTGGTTGCGGGGACAGGATTTGAACCTGTGACCTTCAGGTTATGAGACTAAACGCCGACGTTCTATCTATTTGAAAGTATATAGGTATTTTTCATTTCGCAGCCCTCTGTGTGAGAGTTTGTGCGAGATAAACAGGCGCTTGCTGATGCGTCTGTGCCGTTTCGCCGCAGCATTATTGGTGCAGAGGCGCACCCTTTGGAACTCTCCATCCGAGCGCTACGCTTGCTCCGCGTGGCGTGTACCTGAGTGGAGTGAGCCATGAACAACGACGTGTTCGAAGCGCTGCAATGGCAGCGCGTCCTTGTGTGGCCGAGAACCCGCAGTGTCTTTCCGGAAGGGTTCTGGATCGACCGTGGGGGCATCCCGTGGATTGTGAAGGCCGTCACCGATCACTCGTTCCTGCTTGAGCTTGAGGGCCTACAGCACGGCATCGAGCTGCCGTTTGACCTTGTGCGAAAATGCCAGCCCGGCGGAAACGGACGCCGCCCGAGGCTCATCCTGCGTTCGCAGGTTTGGATTACGCAGTGCGATACGAGGGCGATGCCCTTCTGGTGGGAGCCGACGCTGGTGCAAGCCGCCTTCGGCACGCTCCACTAGAGCTTGTGCGTAGAACCTCAACCCCTAGCGGCTGGACTCTTACGCCGTTTGTTCTCAAATTGTTCTCATATGGGTTTTGGCAGGAGTACGCCGTATGGGTCGTGGTGGCAGAGAACGAGGACGAGATTGTCGGTCGCGCGGGGACGGGCATCCCGCTCCCGAGGGCCTTCGCCGAGGTCTGCTGTCGGGCGGGCCTGAGCTATCACTTCGAGCATCACGAAACAGGCTGGAAGCTCGTCCTGGTGGATGCGGAGCGGCAGGAATGCTCGCCCGAACCAATCACCTCCGACTATGTGAAGCGCGCTGACGCCGAACGCGATCTCATGGAGCAGGCCGTTATCCGAGGGCTCCGGGGATTCGCCGCCATGCCGCTTGCCCTCTACCGCAAGCATCAAGAGCAGGTTAAGCAGTTGTGAGCCGCCGAGTGAGGCGGTAGCGCAAGGGCGGACAGCCAGATATCGCGGTCAATAGGCGCCATCGTCAGCGAATGATGATCGTGACGTGATGAAAGAAGTAGTCCGCGATAATAAGCGTCGAGGCAATCGTGCCGGTGATCGCGGCAGCGTATAGCCAAAACTCGCGCCAGCTACGGCATGCTTTTTTTGAAGCTCGATGTGCCACGGGCAAAGCACTCCATTAAAGTGCGATCCCAAGCAAAAGAATCTGTCCAGTTTTTCCTGCCCTTGGCAACCCTTATTCCGCAGCGGTGCTCAGGAAGAATGCGGGGCGTAAACCAATGGGCTTTCAAGAGGTCACATGCGACAAGACCGAAACCCGCTATCACGCCCATCCAACCGACGGGTCCTCTGATCTTCATCAAGTTGCTGACACGCGCGATGTATGCCCCTTCGTCATCCGGCTCAGGTTGCCGAGCGGCGCTCGTTCACCGTCACTACTTCATGGGAAGATGCCAAGTCGCTCCTCACATCGCGCTGAATTTCGAAAAAGCTTGCGCGTTACCAACGCCAGCCGAGAATCAGGTGACGGGCGAAATAGTCGATCGTGAAGATCACCGAGGCAATTGTACTGGTAATAGCACCCGCCACGAGCAACCTGTCACGCCAGCTTGACGCCAATTTTTCCGACGCCTTCGACATACTCATGCGCCTCCACCGCGATTGGCTGCAATCCAAGTCGGAATACGTTTCCCCATATTATGACGTGCTTCGCGCTCCTCAGATCAAGGGGCGCTCCGGCTGGTTGGTCCAATCCCTGTACCACCCCAAAGAACCACCCAAGCCAGCGAAAAACTCGAAGCGCCATAAGTTGTTGAAGCAAACGGCCTCATTTGCGCCCAGCATGTAGTTGTGGAAGCGCAGCAACGTGATGCTCTACGTCATACGGCCGAGTGCGTCGTAGGCGTAGATCGCAATTCACGCTTTCTGCTATTCCGTCATGAAGTCCGATGGGGATGTATCGCCGTTGATCATCAAGTGCGGTGAGGGCTCGGGTCCCGCGTCATGCAACTCGTCATACCGAGCCGTCCTCGCGCTAAAAGCCCCGCTCGGCTCCCCGTCGATCATGAGTTTCAGATAGGCGTTGTAGTTTGGCAGGCTGATGAGGTCTTGCACATCAAACGTCGGCTGAAACTCTTTTGCTAGATACGCTGCATCCTCAGCCCCGACGCGAAAACTCATGATCGTCCCAGCATTTCCGAGAACTGCGTGCCGAATGTCCGGTTCGAGCTGGTGCAGGTGCTGGTGAGCGAGCGTAAGGGCAACGCCATACTTTCTAAGCTCCGACATCATGTTGGCGAGCATGAGTGTCGTGAAGGACTGGAATTCGTCCATGTAGACGAAGAACGGCCGCCGAGAGCTACCTTCGACTTCCGCACGGCTGAAGGCCGCGAGGCCAAGCGTTGAGACGATCAATCCGCCAAGGAGCGCCGAGCTCTCCTCGCCAAGCTGCCCCTTCGCCAGATTAACGAGCAACACCTTTCCCTCGTCCATGATCGAGCGGAAGCTAAGGTCAATGTCTGGGTTGACGAGGATTCTGTGCAGGGTCGGGTCCGATAGGAGCGCTCCGAGCTTGTTTTGAATCGGCGCGACAGCATCCGCCTTCATGCGGAAATGATAGTTCTCGAATTCGTGTTGCCAGAAGCGCTGGACCGTCTCGTTACGAATGCCTCGCGTAACGGCCGTGCGGAACCGCTCGTCCCGATAGAGCCGCAGGATGTCGGGAAGCGTCGAGCCGTCCCGCTCTAGGAGCGCATAGAGGGAGTTGCGAAGGATGTGCTCCATGCGCACGCCCCAGGCATCGGGCCATAGCTTCTTGAACGTTTCGATGAGGCCGGAGACGGCGAGGGGTATCTTGTCTGCCCGTACCCTCCTGAGCGGATTGTACCCGTATGGCTGGGAAGCGTCGGGTGCGTTGAGATAGGCAACGCGCTCTTGTTTGTCCTCGGGCACTGCGGCGAACACCCGCTCTACCAAGTCGCCATGGGGGTCTATGAGGGCGAAGCCTCTACCGGCTTCGAGGTCTTGGAGCGCGAGCGTTTCAAGAAGTGTGGACTTGCCGACTCCGGTCTTGCCGATGACGTAGAGATGCAGGAGGCGGTCGGCCTGCTTGATGCCGACGAGTTTGTGGGAATTTCGAAAATTAGACCGCGCGAGATAAGATAAGGCGTCGCTTTGCATTCTTCCCGATTATGCCGAGCACGATGCAACGCCGAGAGGAGTGAAAAGTCGAACGGTTGGATACTGCTATTTGACCTGGCCTGGGACATCAGGACTTTGGTGACTTTCCAGCCCTAGCTCTGCGTTAGCCGCTCGCTTCATGATCTCGAAAATCTCCCTTGCCGAAGTTCGAGTGGCATCCCGAGAGAGCGCACATTCATCAGAGATGCGTCGTCTAACGATCTCTTCGTAAGGAGATTTCAGTGTAATTACTGGGTCTTTCTTGTTCGTCGAGAAGTTCGAGGTGACGGTTGAGACAATCTCGCGTCTTTCGTCTGAATTCTCCGAACGGATAAGCAAGTGCGCCACATTTGCGAGTTCGAGGTAATTGTGGACCTTCTCGGCAACGGACTGTTCTGAGGCGGCCGTCGATAGACGGTCGAGAAGCGCGCGCTTATCCTCGAGAAACTGCCGTTGTTTAGCGTGATAGGTACGAGTGTCTATGCTGCCATCAAGCAGGAGATCAGCTAGGCGTCCTAATCGTTCGTCGCACTTCCTGACCTGTAAATCTAAGCCACGGCCTCGGTGTGCGGCCTCCTTCGTGTGTTCAGAAAGGAGCACATCAGCCATTCTCCTAATGTCACTGAAGTCCTGTTCGTCCAGCCGCAGCCGTTGAAAGAGCCCGTCAAACTTCTGCCGAAGCTCTGTCTCAGCAAGCAACGTGCCCTGACAACCATTTGTCTGGCAGCGATAATAGACGTAGCGACCCTTGGCTTTCTCTCCAATGAGGGAACGATTGCATCGCTCGCAGCGAATCATCCGACGCCAAGCGAAGTTGTGTTTTAGCGTGCCGGGCGTTGGTCGATTGCCCCTAAGGACCTGCTGCACTTGATCGAATGTAGCGCGGGTAATAAGGGGCTCGTGCCTACCCTCGAAAGTCTCATCCAGCGTATCAATGCGCATGAGGCCTATGTAGAAGGGATTGTTGAGTATCAGCGTCAAGCTGTTGAGCGAGACGCGTGCCCCATGCACGTTGCGAATTCCGCGCCGATACATTTCGTCGGCTAGCTGGTAGAAATTCCATTCTCCGGTCGCATAGAGCTCAAATGCCAACCGCACAAGCGGACCAGCGATGGGGTCGATCTCTTTTGGTTTGCCCTTTCCTTTGTTGACGTAGCCAAGCGGCGCGCGAAACGGATAGACGCCCTGACGAAGGCGGCCCATGATTCCTTTCTTTGCTTCGTCCCTCAAATTGCGAATGAAATCTGCTGCGACGACCGCTTGAATATCGGCGGCCAAACGGCCCCCGCGCGATGTCATGTCGAGCGCTTCGTGCGCAAAGTGGACTTCGATGCCTTGCTCGGTCAGCTCGGCAATTTGCGCCCAGTCGTGCAGATTGCGGGCGCCCCGATCGATCTTGTGCAGGATGACGCCATCGGCCTTCCCTCGTTTAAGCGCCTGCATCATGCGCATAAACTCGCGCCTGCCGCGCTTGGCAGCCGTTTCGCGCTCTTCAAACCACTCGACTATTTCTCCTTGAAGCTTAGCCGCGCTGGCTTCTATCAACCGCTTCTGCTCTTGCAGCGAAACGCCATGCTCGCCTTGGCGCTTGGTTGAGACGCGGAGATAACCGAGATAGCGCTTCATACAGTAGGGATATCGGCCAATTCTACATGCCCGTCGTCATCGGCGCGAATCGTTGAGTCAGCTGTGTTCTCGCGCTCGACGATGCGGATAATCATTGCGATGAATTGATAGAGGTTTGCCCGGGCAATCTCGCGTTCCTCAGCGCTTGCGCCTGGCATATACCGATCAAGAATGTCGTCACCGGGCTTCCGGGGCGAAATAGCCATATGCCGATCGTGCGACGTAGGAGACGGATACGGCAGAAACGTGATGTTGAACGGCCCACCACTTGTCACTTCTGCCGCAATCTCATGCGTCATTTAGAGTTCGCGCATGAACGAACCAACGAGAGTGCCAACGGTGTCGCGCGTCCTTGCCGACACGCTGGTCGAACTGACGTATGATCAGCGCAAACGGCAGACGGCGCTCGTCGTCTCGCGCTTTGGCGGGCTCTGGAATGCCGAGCAGGAGGTCCGCATTGAGACGGGCGAGGTGCTTGTCCCCTACGCCGCATCGAACAACCTCCTGACGAGCGGGTGCGTCCTTCTTCCGTCTGCACCCGAGCCGTATGGTACGCAGGCGGAGCTGATCGCGGATATCAGGGCGTTCGTGCGGCGCTACCTCGATGTGAGTCCGGGATTCGAGACAATCGCCGCCTACTACATCCTGCTAACCTGGGTGCACGACCGTTTCCGGGAGCTTGGCTATCTACGCCTTCGGGGCGACTACGGCACAGGCAAGACCCGCGCGCTCCTCGTTATCGGCTCCCTCTGCTACCGCCCGTTTTTCGCATCCGGCGCGTCCACCACGTCGCCGATATTTCACATCCTCGATACTTTTGGCGGCACGCTCATCCTCGATGAAGCGGACTTTCCCCAAAGCGACGCGCGGGCAGACCTCACCAAGATACTCAACAACGGCACGACCGCCGGTCTTCCCGTACTGCGCACCATCCAAAACCGGCACAAAGAGTTAAATCCGCACGCCTTCAGGGTATTCGGTCCGAAGCTCATTGCCATGCGCGGCACGTTTCAGGACCGCGCCCTCGAAAGCCGATTCATCACGGAGGACACCGGCATGCGGACGTTGCGGGACGACATTCCCGTGCAGCTGCCGTCCTCGTTTGCCGAGGAAGCGCTCGCGCTTCGTAACCGGCTTCTGCACTTCCGGCTCAGCGAGTTCTTCGCCATCGACGGCGACAGCGCACGGGCAATTCCGAGCGCTAATCCTCGCCTCAACCAGACGGCGCTTGCACTCCTGGCCCTAATCGAGGATCCGCGCGACTGGGCGCTCGTCGAAGGCGAAATTCTTGCCCGTTATGCGGACTTCGATGCCGAGCGCCACGCCTCTCCCGAAGTCCGCGTTCTTGCCGCTACCTGGGCAGCGTTTATGGCGACGAGCGGTCATGTTCCGGTCCGCGCTATTGCGGAACGATTCAACGCCGAGCACCAGGACGAGTATGGCGCGCCCGTCTCAAGCAAGTGGGTCGGCTACACGATCCGCGCGCGCCTTCACCTATCGACACGACGCTCGGGCGGCATATACGTCGTGCCGGCGAGCGAGCGTCCCCGCGTCGCAAGCCTTGCCGAGCGGCACGGGATAATCCAGCGCTCGGTTTGAGCAATCCATCACGGAAACTTTAGCAAAATCTCATCTGCGCCCGGTATGGTGCTCGGACACTGTCGCGTGGTATCGCGGCATTCCACTTTTCACTTCTACAGCGGTTTTCTCCTCGCTGGAATCATGGGCCTGCGCCACCTCTAATAAACAGCGCATTCCCATGTCACAAATCAAAGATATTCCTGCCCATCTCGTTAAGCGCAGGCGTCACGCTGGCCTTTCGCAAAAGGAGCTTGGGAGGCTTCTTGGCACGACCAAGAGCTCCATCAGCAAATTCGAAGCGCAAGGCGTCCGTCCCACCTTCAACTTCCTGCTCGCCCTTCAAGCGATATTCGATGTGAGCCCGCGCGACGCGTTCCCCGACAGCTTTGCCCAAGTACATAAGGAAGTGGTTCGGCGAGCCGCCGAACTCGATACCGAACTCCGCCGCAGGCCCTATCGGGACAGCGCACACAAGCTGGCCTTCCTTCGCGCCCTTCAGGACTGCGGCGATAGCACGCCAGCCGCATGAATCCCGCGCTCACGCCAAATCTCGTTCTTGCGGTTCACCCCACGACACGCGGCTATGGCTGGATATTGTTCGACGGCCCAGGGTCCGCACTCGATTGGGGGATCGTGAGCATACGACGATCGCGCTCGACCCGCCTCTTGACCCGGTTCGAACGAATTCTCGCGCGAAACCATCCCGAAACGCTCGTTCTTGAAGATGTTGATGACGCGAGCGAGAGCCGGGGCGTTCGCGCAACGGAGCTAAGCCGCTCGATGCTGCACCTAGCGCACTGCGCAGGAATGAGGACGAGCGTGTTTCCGCGCTCGGCCGTGCGCGCTTGCTTTGCTGCTCGCGGAGCAACGACGCGAGCAGAGGTCGCGCGCGCCGTGGCTGACGAGATTCCAGCGCTTCGGCCGCGGCTTCCAGCAGAACGCAAACCGTGGATGCCCGAGGGGTATTCGCAGTCGTTGTTCAACGCAGCCGCTGTTGCGATCACCTACTACGTTGCCCGCTACTACCTGGGCTGACTGGCGCTCCCGCGCATTTGGGAGCGTCGGAATGGTCCGGCGCTCCCGCGGTGCACGGGAGATGTTCATGAGCGAAGTTCATTCAAGATCGAACGTATACGAGTCCGTAACCGCCAAGATTGTCGCTGCGGTCGAAGCAGGCGCCGATAAATTCGAACGACCATGGCACGCGCCCGGCCTTGGTGCCCCAATCAACGCCGCGACGACCGCATACTATCGGGGCGTCAACATTCTGGCGTTGTGATTGAAGCCATGGAGCGCGGATATTTAAGCAGCCAATGGGCCAGCTACAGGCAGTGGCAGCAGCTCGGCGCCCAGGTCAGAAAAGGCGAACGTGGCGCACCCATCGTCTTCTACAAGCGCCTTGATGGAGATGCGGGCGCGCAGGGCGGCGAGGGCGAGGATCGGCAGCGGTTCGTCGCAAAGAGGTCCCACGTATTCAATGCCGAACAGGTGGACGGCTTCGTTCCCTCAGCCGTTCCTAAGGTTGACCCGTTCGAAGCCCACCAGCAGGCCGAGGCATTCATCGAGGCCGTTGGCGCTCGCATCGAGCATGGATATGGGATGGCAAAGTACCGAAGCGACATGGACCGTATCGAGATGCCCATGCGCGCGTGGTTTGTCGGCACGGACACCAGCTCGCCGCTCGAAGCCTATTACGGCGTCCTCCTCCACGAACTCACGCACTGGACCGGTGCCTCGCATCGCCTTGGGCGAGATATGGGGAAACGCTTCGGAAGCGAAGCGTATGCGATGGAGGAGCTTGTTGCGGAGATTGGGGCTGCGTTTGCGTGTTCGGCGTTAGGAGTCGTTAGCGAGCCCCGGCTCGACCACGCCGCCTATGTCTCCACCTGGCTCACGGTCTTGAAGCGCGACCCCAAGGCGATCTTCACAGCCGCGAGCAAGGCACAGGAGGCGTTCGAGTACTTGGCGTACCTTGCGACGCGAAACGACGACCCTTAACAACACGACCCCGGCGCTTCGCCGGGGTCGTTCTCAATCGGCCAAGCCAAAGCTCCCACGCTACGAAAGCCTCCAACCGGATTGCCAACGCTCGAAGGTATATCTGCTTTTCCACGTCCCTCGCTGTCCGGCCACGAACGGCGCGTTCCACGTAACGCCAAAGCATAGGCTTTCGATAAGCGCGCCTCCATCAAGCGGCTTCTTCGAAACGAGTGCGGCCTCGACCTCGACGGTGGCCGAGGAGTCCGTCACGGACTTGTCCGTAACCGTGACGGATTCGATGGTGAAGGTATCGGAGCAGGGATATTGCTTGCCGTCATAGAACGTGAACTGGGCTGTTTCCAGCCGCGCACGGATTTGAGCAGCGGCATCCGAATCTGAAAGCTCGGCCTGCCTCGGCCCGCATCCGGCAAGCGCAATCAGCCCCACCAGTGCCACCGCCCCATACCGCATCACGACGCGCACCGGCCCTCGATGATCTGCCGCAAAGCTCCCGACACGCGAATGCGTGCGAGCGGATCGCTTAGCGGTATGCCGATGTGGTCAACGTGATTGCGAAAGGGGTGCTCGGCGTTTCCGTTCGACATGATCGCGCAGGCAGGCCGCGCGCACGTCAATTGCACCTCGAACATACCGGGACACCATTCTTCGGCAGCGCCGATAGTGACGGACGAGAAGTCCTTCACGACTGCCGACGAACGGATCATCCCGGGTCCGGTCGGGAGAGATACCTGGGCGGTCACCATGAGGAAATTGTCCGCAAACAAGAGTGTTTGCGACCCGCGGATGGCGGCTCCCCGCGACGTTACGCAGGTCAGGACGCCAAATCTGGCAACGTCTACTGAGACTGTCCGCTCCACGTCCGCGCATTTTGGGAAGGCTGCATTTGCAGGCGGCACACCGGCCGCCACGCAGGCCACTATTACCGACACCCAGGCTTTTGCCCGCATAGCTGCCCCCAAGATTGAAACAATATGCCGAATTTTGTTTCAACTGGCCCGCCAGTTAAACGTTAGTCCTCGCCGCGATCAGGGCGTTTCGGGAGGGTCAAAATCCAAGCAACGAGCTTGTTAAACGCCGCCGGATTTTCGAGGCAAGCATCCAACATTCTCGTAAGTCTGTCATCCAACGAGGCGACATTCGCCGGAAACATTTTTGAGGAGATTATGAAATTGTATGGAGCGACATACCGAAGGCGGATATCGGGGTCTCGCCTGAACCGTCGCACGCGTCCGTTTGCTACGTAGCCCCCATCGTCATATTGATCGCGCGTAAAAACTTGATGGCCACACACTGCATATTCTTCATACGCCAACCCGAGCCTTCTCCGTCGCTCGATATCCTCTGGCGTGTCGTTATATAAGCCAATTTGCGGCAGCGGGCGGCACTCGACGTATACAAAGTTCTGCCAATAATCTGCGCCGGGCACCGCAACAATCTTTGCAATATCCATTTCCATATGGCCGAAGCAGAAAAACGCGTGGCTTTATTCGTACAAACCGCTTGATGTGCAAGTTTCCCCGGCCATGAAACCACCAGAGCGGAGTACGATAGACTTCGGTGTCATCTTTTGACGCGGACAAGGGCTGCTTAAGCAGGAGAGATAGGCGATGCGAAATGTCTGATGGGGACGTAAACGACGTATTACTTCGTACTGCGGGAAACGCCTCTTGGAATCGATGTGAGAAAAAGTCGGCGGAATTACGCATTCCATTATATATCCCATTGTCTACGACGGGCGATCCCTCCGGCACCTGATATGGAAGCCGAGGTACCCAATAGTAAAGATTTGATAGCGCCGCAAACCAAAGGCGCGCCAGCCATAGGTCGAATGTCAGTATCGCCCGCTTTCCGTCCACCGCGACAGCAGGCTCTATTTTCTTCGCCTCGGGTATTGTGTCGTTAGGTGGCCGTACAACCGCTCGAGAACCAGCAATATGCGCCCACCGAGCTATGATGCCCCGAACGGACGAGCTAAATAGTGTTAGCGCCGTGAGTACGGTGCCCACGACTACGAACACGTTTACGTTCGCGTCTACAAATCCTTTGAATGCCTGCCACATTGGGAGATCTCTATCGGCAGTTCTTCGAATTGTCGACGAGCGGTGAATCAGCGCTCTCGTATGAATTGTATGAGTGGGGCGGCGGCTTCGCTACGCGAAATCAGCCCCGACTAACAAGCTCAGAAGCTGGAGCTAGATTGGATTACAGCCTTCGCTCAAGGCTCCCCCATGCCTTTCTAGCCAGTGCGCGCTCCTCCCGCCCAACGACAGTTGTATATATCGTCGTTGTCCTGATGTCGGCATGCCCTAGTGTCCTGATCGAGAAGTTTCTGAGATCATGTCTGAGTGATTCGGAGGGCATGATGGATGGGCAAGCCTGCACCCGCGATTGAGTTGAGCGCGCCGGAACGGCGAGAGCTTGAGGGATTGGCGCGGCGGCGCAAGACGGGACAGGGACTGGCGCGTCGTGCGCAAATTGTCCTGATGGCGGCGGACGGAGTTGAGAACCAAGTCATCGCGGAGCGGCTTGGGGCGAGCCAGAACACGGTGGGATCGTGGCGTCGGCGCTATGCGGCCAAGCGCCTGGAGGGGCTTTACGACGAGCCGCGTCCGGGCGCACCGCGCCAGATCGGTGACGACGAGATTGCCGAGACGATCCGTCTGACGCTGGAGGCGGCACCGGCGAACGCGACCCATTGGAGCTTGCGCTCGATGGCGCGGGCGGTTGGTCATGCGCCCTCGACGATCCACCGCATCTGGCAGGCCTTCGGTCTTCAGCCGCACCGCAGCGAGACCTTCAAGCTCTCCGGCGACCCGCTGTTTGTGGAGAAGGTTCGCGACATCGTCGGCCTTTATCTCGCTCCGCCGGAGCGGGCGCTGGTTCTGTGCGTCGACGAGAAGAGCCAAATCCAGGCGCTGGATCGCACGCAACCCTTGCTGCCGATGCGGCCCGGACAAGCCGAGCGGCGCAGTCACGACTATACCCGCCACGGAACCTTGTCGCTGTTCGCGGCCCTCGATACGGCAAGCGGAACGGTGATCGGCAAATGCTTCGCGCGCCATCGCGGCAGCGAGTTCTTGAAGTTCCTGCGCGAGATCGAGGCCAATGTCCCGGACGATCTCGACATCCACCTGGTGATGGACAACTACGCCACGCACAAGACGCCGGCGATCCGCCGCTGGCTGGCCAAGCGTGTGCGCTGGCATGTCCACTTCACGCCCACTTCCGCCTCTTGGATCAATCAGGTCGAACGCTTCTTCGCCGATCTGAGCGAACGCAAAATCCGCCGTGGCGCCCACCGCTCGACGCGCCAGCTCGAAGCCGCGATCCGCGACTACATCAAATGCGTCAACGACGACCCAAAGCCCTTCCGGTGGACAAAGACCGCAGACGACATCCTGGCCTCCATCAAGCGCTTCTGTCTCGCAACCCTGAAGATCGCCAACTACCAAGCCAAAAACGCTAGAACTTCTGAATCAGGACACTAGCCACTTTTGGGTCATCGATAGGGTAATATTTCTCGTCGTTGCGGCAGCACCGAACGCATGTCGAACCGCTTTTGGCATTGCGATGAAGCCCGGCACACGTGCAAGCAACATAACCACCTTCACTCGCCGCCATCCTGTTGTCCGGCTCCACTCCCATAATCTGGTTGTCGCTAGTCGTGGGCTGCGTTGCCGCTCGCGGTGCTGATGCACTAACTCGATGTGCCGAAGAAGCCTCATTGGCACCGGCACGCTGCGGACGACAACGGTGGGCGGCGGCGGCTCGCCGCTCTTTCTCCGATGGCGCTTTAGCGTGTGAAAATTGATCGCGCCGTTGGCGTCGTCGATCATTTCGGCTGTGAGTGAGAGCACTTCAGTGATCCGGGCGCCCGTGAACACAAGGACGGCGCAGAATGTCGAGGTTGGACCGCCGATCCGAACTGCCGCACCGAGAAACGCATCTCGCTCAATAGGGACGAGATACTTTCTTCTGCCTCTTGCATCGTAAAGCGACCACTTCATGGCGCTTCAATAAGCAATGAAAGGCCAGCGCCTAATCTTGTGAGTTGACTTGCCTAAGTGAATTGAAACAAAATTCGGCATATTGTTTCACTAGTATACCGACTGATGGTAATTTGAGTAGATTTCTTCGGGTTGAGTTGTAGATACTGGTGACAGGATGTGCAGTGGTAAAGCTATTCTTTTCTTATTCCCATAAGGACACTGCGCTCAGAGATCAGCTAGAGACGCATCTCGCGATGCTAAAACACCAGAGCATCATCGAGACTTGGCATGACGCTAAAATCATCGTTGGCGACCAGCTTGATCTCAAAATAAACAAGCACCTGAACAGCGCAGACATTGTGCTGTTTCTTGTTTCGCCCGATTTTCTCGCCTCAGCGTATTGTTATGGCATCGAAGTAAAGCGCGCCATGCAACTCCACCGGAGAGGCAAGCTGCGCGTAATTCCTGTAATTTTGCGCGCATGCGAGTGGCATGAGGCTCCCTTTGGACGTCTGAAGGCTGCACCCAAGGACGGTAAGCCGATACGCTCTTGGTCGGACCGTGATCGCGCGTTTCTCGATGTTGCTCAGTCAATTCGGAATGCAGCAGCCGAGATAAAGGCGCAAAAGGACAAACAGGCAGTGCCTGCACAAAGCGGCCCACGCGTATCCCAGGGATACACACTACTTCCAAGCGCGGAACGGCCAGCTGCTCGCGCGCGCCGAGATACTTCCACGAAGGATAAAGCGATTAGGCAATTATGGCGCATGGTCGAAGCCAGCAACGACATGTACCGGCAACGAGACGACATGTGGTTTAGTGAAGGTGGCGGCAGGATCGAGTATGTGTTCGACGAAAACGTATTCGAACTTTTCGCGCGGCCCAAATTGTATCGTGACTTTGCGTCGACGTTCTATTCCGCCCATTGGCCGCAGCTAACTGGTGCGTCGGAAAGCGACAGAATTAACAGCCAAACTGCCTTGATCACGTCGGAATACCTATTCTCGGGCAAATTGCCGGGGCAAATCGGCAAACGCTTTCATATGACCGAGTGGCACTACGGCGAGCTTGGTGAACGCATTTTCAGCATCATGCGCGAAGCTTCCTCTGCCGCCAGCCATCTTGTTTTGCCGACTGAAGTCTACTTGGGTGAGCTTCGTGATCTTGCGGACCTCGACCTGGATAAGCGGCTTAACGAGACACAAGTTGAAGACGATCTCGACGTCTCGATAGATTTGCGTGAGTTACGGAATTTCGGAGTAGGACAAGGCGCTCTAAGGCAATATCTGTGGACGCGATATGCGGCACAAGCATTAGCTGACGATGACGGCATTGAGTGCTTGCGGCAGATACAGCGTATTTTTTCAGGTGGTATAATCGAACACTTTGTTCCTTTTGGCACGACAAGCAGCGCTATGGACAATGACATCGCGAGGGATGCGAATGCTTGGATGGTCCGGCTTCTGGAGGAGCAACGGTATCGGCGGCATTTGCCGCTGAGCGTGACCAAATCGCGCCAAAAGGCATCGCTATGGAATGATGCAAAATCGCTTGCGCTTGTTTGTCATGCTGCCCGATATAACGAACTCGGTGTCCGCACAGTGCTAGTTACCGGCGATACGCTAATGTTTGACGCCTATCGACGTTGGTACATGTCGACCGACGATGACGATGAACCCTTCGTTCTTAGGCGCATCTCGCAATTTGTACCATTGCTTAATCTTCATGGAATGCGGCGTTCATCGGCATCTGCGCTTGGCGCAATTGTTGATGCGGTCGATATCGCGCTTACACCATTCAATCTTCAGCGGTCAGAGCGGCGCACTCCTCGCCAGCTGTTTCTCGGAAGGGAGTACTTTGCATTGAGGGTAGCTGGCCTCGACAGATCGCGCAGACCGCTAAGCGAAATCGATATGACCGGCGGCTTCCTCGAAGGAGTAACCAAAGAGTGGGCGGAAGGTTGCATCGAGCATTTCTCGGCGTTGGGGATGTCTTGTCAACGCGTGGAGCGCGCGACCATTGGCGATTACCACGAACTAATACAGAGGCGGTTAGACACGCTGCCAAGCTTGGGTTTTGACCTATCAAACGATGCAGAGATTGCTGGTTGGCTGTCGAAGCTTCTAGATGATATTGCAGCCAATGCTCGTAAAATATGGGAACACGCAGAGCCAAAAGCAGCTACCGATGATTTGGCACCCGGAGCAGCCTGATTGTCCTACCCGAGCAGTCCTATTATTTATGCTGTGATATGCGAGTAATTGCCGTTTGACTGAACAGAATCCGCATAGTTTCCATGTATACAGATAATCTGGTGCTTGCGTCCTTCTCAACGGTGCACCAAAGCGAAGTCTCAGTAGACGTCGAAGTTGTGATATGACTCAGACGCACGAAGATTCGCTGAACAACTATGACGCCTACCGACGCAGAAATCATCGCTCGATGTCGATCCGGCGAATTGATCGAGGACATCAACCGCTCTGATCCAGACGGGTCCGATCCTAACTCACTGTTGAGTCGCTGTGTGGTGCTTCACAACGATGGCCAAATTGATCTTTTGGCGCTTACCGAATCAGCGCAATTCGGCGCGCTGTCCGCATCGATGTTCTTCGTTTCGCAGCACTTCTTTTGCGAAGCTATTCCAAGGCTCCAAACGCCCGTTGAGCCGCTTATGAAGGCCGTTAGTACTCTGGTGTCGAAGGGCGGAGCCGATCTTATGGCTAGCACGCCAAACGATGCATTCCGAAAGTGGTGCTCCGTCGATCTCCGTCGCGCCGAAAGCATTGTTACGGGAGCGGAGAGCGGCGACGTACAATCCATAGCATTTCTGACGTTTGCGTTGGTTGCATTGAACGACGCGCAATTGGCACGATCTATCGTGGCAAAGTACTCCGATGAACGGCGACTCTCCGCCTTGTTTTCTCTCGGGCGGATCGTGCCGAAGAACGATGAGGATGCGGAGAAGTCCCTACAGATACTCTTGCCATTTATCGATTCTGCGTTTGATGAACTCACGCGATGCAATTCCCTAATGCCAGCTCTGCAAATCTGTGAGGCGGTTCCTGCGATTGGGCCGAAGTACTTTTTTAGCGCGATTGCTGCAGCAAGTACGAATCCGACTCCAGCATTGCTCTATAATCTCGCGCAGGCCCTCTGGCTTCATCAGAAGCAATTCGATCGAGCGTCCATTGAGCGCGCTCTAACGGCGCTTCGGATGACCGATCCGACTTTGGGGAAAATCATCGGAAGCTTAGACCTTGCGCTAAAGAATCTCTTGGAAACAGATGATAGCGATCTTGCTGTCGACTATCTGACGGACGCCCTGGCTACCGGCGACCGCAGCCTCGACCTTGATCAGTTTAAGAGCACGCAGCACGCGCTTGCTGGAGGTGATCGCGACAGGCTCTTTAAGCTATTGGTCCGATGGCTGCTTAGCGGAGACAGGAAACTCTGCGAAGCAGCGTCCGACATGCTCGTAACCGGCGAGCGTGCCGTCCCATTTGATACCTCTACCGCGGGCCTTGGTCTAACGGACGACGACCAGGTATTGCTCGCCTATAAGGCGCTGGGCTGGCTATTCACCAACGAGGTTACGGCAGCCTCGATACTAGTTGCTTGCGTGCGCGGTAGCGGATCGGATGCAGCCAAATATATTGGCGGGCTTCTTTTCGACCCGTTTCTTATCAACTACGGCGGCAAGCTTCGTGACTACCTAAAGAGTATCAAGAAGGGCGATGCGGCTTACCCGCACGTCCGCGCAGCACTTAAATCGGGCGAAGCCTACGTAAAAGGTTTAGACATCAGCCCGGAAATTAAGGAGCTGCGCCCTTCCGAATATCAGCGCAGCGTCGAGCGGCGGCACGCGCACGACATGATGCGCAAGGTGCGCAAGGTGCGCAAGGATGCCGAGAAGCAGTCTGTTTTCTTCAATTTGGTCCATCGTTCGACGCTGCTTCACGGCCGACGCTCAATCACGTTTGTGCACCTTCCGGGTGAAAAGGCGCGTCCGGTGAGCATGGACCTGCATACCATCAGCCATTCATTCGAATTGCCAAGACAGGAAGTGATCGACCCCGTTGGCCTCGGCTTGACGCTTCTGACGTTCCGGAGAACGCGCCGCAAATGAAGCTCCTGATCCGCGACTACGTGGCTTCGCTCAAAGAGCGCGAAGAGCTAGATGCGATTCTTCCCGACCTTCTTAGTGAACTGGGCTTCAATGTGATCTCCCGCCCTGGACGGGGGACGGCACAGCGTGGCGTTGACGTGGCGGCGGTGGGCAACCTTGGAGGGGGGAAGCCAAAGCTCTACCTCTTCAGCGTGAAGCCCGGCGATCTTACGCGGCAAGAGTGGGACGGCAATTCTCAAAAGCTGCGGCCATCACTCAACGAAATCATTGACGATTACATCCCGACACGAATCCCGGCTGCGTATCGAAAGCTTAAGGTCGTCATTGTTCTTTGCTTTGGCGGCGATGTTCACGAGAGCGCACGCTCGTTGGTTACGCAGTTCACGAAGAGGCACACTAAAGGGAAAGTATCTTTTGAAGAGTGGAACGGCGACAAGATTGCCGAGCTGCTTCTAACTGGCGTGCTTCGTGAAGAATTGCTGCCTAAAGAGCTGCGTTCGAGCTTTCAAAAGGCGGTCGCGATGGTCGATCAGCCGGAGATCGCTTATGAGCATTTCGCACGGCTTCTGATCGCCTTTCGGTCGCGAGCGAAGACGGAGAAGGGTGCCGTCCGGGTAGCCCGCCAGATTTATATCTGTTTATGGGTGTTGTTCGTCTGGGCGCGTGATATCGACAATCTTGACGCACCTTATCGCGCCAGCGAATTGGCGCTTCTTAACCTCTGGCAGATGGTCAAGCCCTTCATTGGCAAGAAGTCAGCTAATGCGCGTGCCGTGATCACCGTTGTGCAGCACGTAATCAATCTGCACATCCAAATCGGCGCGCATCTTGGAAACAAGATATCGCCACATGCAAATCGTCGAAATGCGCTCTCGGTAGCTGTGGCGACGCGAACGTCTGTCGACATCAACTTGAAGCTGTTTGATATGCTGGGCCGTCTTGCGATGACCGGGCATTGGATGTTTTGGGTCGCCACGCTCGGCGGCCAGCCCATTGAACCTAGCGTGCAGGTGGTTCTCGACAGGACCGTCGCGGTCGGCATGCAGATGATCAACAACAATCCCGCACTATTTCTGCCGATTCAAGATGACCAAGCAATCGAAGTGGCGCTTTTTCTCATCTTCGCGGTACGTACAACAGCATCACACAGCGATATCCACGTCTGGCTTGGCGAGATGAGTAAGAGACTCGAGATTGCGGTCCGTTCAAACGGAAAGTACCCCTGCAATCTCAGCGATTATCAGGACTTGATCGATCATCCTAAAAGCAACACCCCCGAGTATCGAAGCGACGCGCTTGCCGGTAGCACCCTCGTTCCGCTCCTGGCTGCGTGGCTGTCGGCCTTTAAGGATCACGCGATGCTCGAGAAATTGGTGGCTTTGAAGTCGGACGCTCTCAAGGACTGCACGCTTCAGCTTTGGCTTCCCGGCAAAGAGAGCGAGGATCACCTGTACCTTAATGACGATAGCCACGGCGATGCCCTCGCAGACTTGCCGCTTGGTGGCGATGGTAGCGAGTTGCTACAGACTATCGTTGATGCATGTGCTGCAAATGATGGCTTTACGGCGTTGAGTGCGAACTCCTGCGGCTTTTGGCCAGTGATACTAGCCGCGTGTCGGCACTATCGGTTGCCGGTCCCGCCCCAATTCTGGATCGCGGCGCTTTCGCCGCCCGCGCCGACGCCCACATAGCGCTTGCTGCAACGGCATGGATCGGTCACGGCTGTCTACTGCTTCCATAGGGAGGCCGTCGAGAAATTCTTGATTGCTGATGATGGTTGAATCTCAACCGTAATGCCATGCACGTCGCCGGTTCTTGAAGCGGTCGGTGGTCAATCCGATGAGCTATTCGGGCTGTATTATGCTAGACGTGACGATGCATGAGACGAGTCTATCGTGACCAACGAGCTTATCAGCCGCCGCCTACGAATCATGCTGACAGACTATCTGTCGAGTAATTCCGTATTGCGTGAGATAGAGAACGAATTTGAGGCGGAAGGCGTGCGCTATTCCGCGCCAACTCAGGCCGCAGGCGGCCAACGCCGAACGATGGTGCAGGGATATCTCAATAACCTAGATTTAAAGAACGCCAGTGACGCCCGGAAATTCCTGAATGTGTTGGCGGTTTTTATTCGGCGGATGGAAATCTACGCCAAACAGTCTGCCGACACCACCACGTTCGTTCAATTCACCGACCAGCTCACGAAGGATGGATATACATACAAGGACGCTGCGATTCACGGCGTCACCGCTTCCGCGCGACTTGCTGATGCCAAGTCCATCGCACAGGGCTTTGATGCCGCGCATATGAGCGAGCAAATCCAGCGTATCGAAGCATCGATTGATACGGACCCGGCTCTTGCCATCGGTACCGCGAAGGAGCTGACGGAGAGTTGCTTCAAGACCATCTTGGGAGAGCGAGGCGTTGAGTATGCGAAAGGGGATGACTTGCCGCAGCTCGGACGCAAGGTGTTCAAGGAACTGAAGCTGCTGCCAGACGATGTGCCGGACGCAGCGAAGGGTGCCGATAGCATTAAGCGGCTTCTCAGCAATCTAGCGACAGTCGTCCAAGGGCTTGCCGAAATCCGTGGTCTGTATGGCACAGGCCACGGCAAGGACGGTCGCGTTCGGGGCGTCAGCGCGCGGCACGCGAGGCTTTGTGTTGGCGCGGCAAGTGCGTTGGTGACGTTCGCGTTTCAAACGCATTTGGAGAGCAAGCCCGATAAGGGTCCGTGAGCGGACTACCTATTCAAGTTATGTCAGCTTCCTCGCAAGCGTTAGTCGGCCAAGCTTCAAAAGTCCTATTGCCAGCGCAGATTGCAGATTGCCCTTGTCGAACAGGTACACAGCATCTGACACGAAATCGCTGCGTGCCTTGATTTGATGCAGCACGCGATCCGCCTCCGCTTCGTAGTTCTCGGGGAAAAATGATCTATCGCGGCCGAGATAGAAGACAGCATGCAGGTCGGCTAGCTCCTCGGGCGTAAGCATCGCACAGAGGTCATTGATTATTTTCCGCCTGTCTTCGGCGCCTGCGTGCCACTCGATCTTTCGAGCATCACCGAGAAATCCCGATCCTACGTTGTGCCGCCGCAGGCCATTCCACTTTGAGATGACGGCTTCGATTTTCTCATCCGAAATATACAAGAGCGGTGTTTCCGTGCCGAGCATAGTGCGCATTTCTCGGCTACCTTTGATGGCGTCAATAGCCCGACAGAACGCTTTTCCGCTCAACCCGAACGACGTCTTGATGGCATCTTTTGCTTCGTCAAATTTCGGCTCGTTCCATGCCGCAATCGGCGGAAGCAGTTTTGTTATGGCTAGCAGATCGGAACGCGAGCACTCGTTGGTGAACGTGCCGGTAGCCCGTTCATTGAAGTAGTCGACGAGACGATATCTAAGGTCCGAGATCGCTTTCGCGAGGACGAGAAGGCTTTCGCGGATGACCACGAGGTTGGCGAGGGAGTAGTTCGCCATGCTCGTGTCGTCCGATTTATTCCGGTGATAGCGGAGTTCCTGGCCGTCCTGATCTATGGCCGATAGGCTATCGATAAATGGCTTTAGTGCCGCGATGTGGCGACTAAGCGCCCTGTCGCCCAACTCTGCCTCATCGAGCATCATCCAGTACGATCGGATGTTGTGGTTTCGAACGAACTCGCGTTTGAGAAGCTTCGCCCTTGCAAGGCGCGAGAGGCAGAACTTCAGTACCAATTCGATAGCGTGCCGGGCGTTATAGAGTATCGGCAGCACCAGCGTGTCGCGCCGCTCCGGCATATTCTTGCCAATGACCGATGACGCGAGTTCGGTGGCGGCTTCGATGTATCCCTCGATGTAGTTCTCTTCGTCGCCTTGTACGCCAATACAGGCATTCCAGGTGATATCGGGGTTGCGCCTAAAAAAGGGATCATTTGGGAAGCGATCTTCTACCAACTGCGCACCTATCGACCGTGTGTAGAACGGTTCTCAATTGTAGCAGTAACTCCAAGACGAGTAGAGAATTTCGGCAATCATGCCGAGTTGAATTTCGCTCGTCCCGAGCACGCTGGATTTGGTGGGCCAGTGCGTAGCGACGCTTCATGCAATATCGTCGGGGCATTGGCTCGGAATTCCAAATCATGCTGACGTGATCAAGGGTTGCTGCTAACTTTCGCTTCGGTCCTCATTTTGATTCGGTGATGGCGAATCATTTGCGCAAGACAGTGCCGATTAGAGCCGTGAGACTCGATCTCACGGACGTGGCAACAATTTGCAGAAGGTTGCAGGCCCAACTCGCCGAGCAAGCCGATATCGAAATTGCGGCATTGAAGAAGCTCGATAACCAGACTGATCAGCAGTTCGCTGAAGTGAAGGAGCGAGCGAGGACCGAAGCATTTAAGGTGACAACGTCGCTGATTGGACGAGATGGGCAGACGCTGTTTGGCGCCGATGATGCCGTGTTCTCGGCACCGAACCGTCCTGACAAGATCGCGTCGATTTTCATGACCAACATCACTGCGTATCAGTCATTTGCCCATCAGCGCCCGCTCCACTCGTTCGAACTGACGCTCGATTTCTCGAAGCCGCGTCTCATCGACTTTACGGTCCCGGTTTCTGCCCCCACGGCAAATAGCAGCCAGCTCTTTGTTGACGGTAGCAGAGACGCGTGGGTGGCGGCGATAACGAATGCGGTCACGCAGACCACCGAGGCGCGGAAGACTAACCGTCGATGGCTTCACCGTGGCCAACTATACGATGCCGGGTTACTACTATTTGGCGTGCCGTTCACGCTATACGTGTGCTGGCGGCTCTCTGGTTGGATCGAGCATCACCTAGGTTCTATCAACCCGTTTCTCTCCGCCGCAGCATATGTCTATCTGTTTTTCTTCCTGCTGAATGGCTATCGGGCGTTGTTTGGCTACACGAAGTGGACATTCCCGCTTGTCGAACTTGCGGACAACAACGACACGAGCATCTCGCACAGAGCTGTCTGGGGCGCGATTGTTCTTGCGCTGCTGGTCAATGTTGTTTGGGAAGTTCTCAAGCTCTTCTGGTGAGCGGATTCGACTACTGAAGCTCTTAGGTGATTTTGCAGAGTATTCGGCACGCGCTTGATACCGGCCGGCCGTGCGCGAATCTTTTCGGTCCTGATCGAGACACCACCGTCGATGCCCCCGCCGGGCTCGCGGTAAGCGAGAACCTTCGGCATACGGCGTGGATGAAGAGTAAATCGGTTATGGTCCCGATAAGACATCAGTAGTAGCTGCCGACGTTTTCATAATTCGTATCGCTTATGACTTCGTCGCATTTATCATATCCAAATATGCCGGTTTCAACCGGTGGATTGAATGCCTGTTGCATGAGAGCAAGTCCGCGTGCTTCGTCTTTCGGTACGTGGAGTCCTTTGTAGTACATACAGCCTAGTCGACTTTTTGCGCTCCAACTGCCCTTGTCTGATGCACGTTGATAGAGCGCTATGGCTTTATCGATATCAGCTGTCAGCGGCTTGATGCCGAGCTCATATGCAAGACCAAGATCATAGAGAGCGGCATCGTTTCCCGAATCGGCAGCTTGCTTGATCCAAGTCACGCATCCCTCGGAAAATATATCAGCATTCGATTTATCGAGACATGCATGGGTAAGCGGAATAATGGCTGCCTTACTCCCTCCTTCAGCTGCTCGCCGCCACCACGAAACAGCTTCTCCCGTGTTTGGAGTAATTTGATCTCGTGTTTCTCGGCTCCCGCCGTATAAATCTCCGAGACTTTGCTCGGCATCGACGTTTCCTTGAATTGCAGCTTTGTGAAACCAGCTCAAAGCCTCGTTTAGGTCACGAGTAACACCGAGTCCCTGTTCAAAATGCAGGCCGATTTGGTACTCGGCCCTTGGATCGCCTCTGTCCGCCGCCTTTCGATACCAGACTATCGCCTGTGCGTTATCTCGCGGAACACCGAGCCCCTCTGAATAAAGGTATCCCATGCCACGTTCGGCCGTGGAATTCGGAGTTGTCTCGGATTTGTTCAACCATATAAGAGCCTGCGCTGGGTCCGCAGTCACTCCGACCCCTTTTATGTAGCAATAGCCAATGGCCGCTTCGGCTATTGGTAGCCCCTGCGTTGCGGCCTTCATGTAGTCAGCAAATGCAATCGAAGGTGTTGTCTCGACGCCCAAACCGAGTTCATAGGCGTGCCCTAGCGCGTATTCGCCCTGCGCGTCACTTTGATCTGCCGCTTTTCGATACCACGATACAGCTGCTGGTAAGTCTTTTGGGACCCCGATGCCATCTGCGAGCGTTCTGCCAACTTCAACCTGAGCTCTCGCCAGGCCGCGATTCGCAGCTTCGAGATACCAAATGACTGCTTGGTTCTCGTCTTGAGGTGTCCCAAGCCCTTTCTCGTTCGCAATCCCGACAAGTAGAGCCGCAACCGAATCCCCTCGGTTCGCGCCCTCAAGAAGAAGGCCGTACCGCTCAGAAAGGCGAGACTTCGCGGCGATCTCGTCAGTTGAATCGAGAGAAAGGTTTGGTTCTTGAAGCGTCTGCGGCCGATTGGTGGCTCTAACGCTGCGCGCGTTGCTTTGTGCGAAAGGCTTGTTTGCGGGAGCAGTTCGTCGAGCAATCTCGGCCTTTAGGTCACCTGCAAGTTGGGGGCATTCAAGGCTAACAGCGCCTGCGATTCGCTTTAGCTCTGCGACCGACATTTGCGCGCCTTCCTCATGCCATTTCGCCGCCGGCGCTAAGCAGATGACCGAGGTGTCGTCAGCACGTGCCTGGATCAGAAAGCAAACCGAGGCAACTATCGCACAAACGCGGAGTACTATTCGCATCGGATGAATTCCCCCGAACTTGATTGCGACGAGAAATGCAGTCTGTTGTCCTCGAGCCAATAGGTGGTTTGTCCGTCGGCACTGGTAACAACGAGCTGATTGCTGTCGTTTCTGACGATTTGGTATTTGCGGAGAACATTGCCCTCGACGGGACGAACGACCAGGACATTATCAGCGATGAAAAATCGGATGCCATTGCGGCAGGGAAGTTGCTTGATCCGCCATAGGCCGGAGATCGCCGCCGTAAAGTCCCGAGGTGCAGATGCAGTCGGTACACCAACTTGGACTGTAATTTTTGGGCTTACGGTGACCGGCGCTTGAGGCTTGCTATTAGAATCTTTTCCAAAAACAAAATGGTCAACAAGTGGAGAGGTCAGAAGTGCGACCGCTATTGCGACGACGCCTCCACCAATCCCGCCCCATAGCCACCTGTTAAAATTGCTCAATGTGCCCCCGCACCCACGTAAGCCATTAGTAGTGTCAAATACATTATACAAAGCCCGCCCCCTAGTGGGGCGGGCCGTATTGTACTTTTTGCGCTGGCTGTGCCGGGCACGGCCAGTGGCCGGGCTTCTCCAGCCAATAGGCTGCGTTGAGCGCGAGATTGAGCGTCAGCACGACGCACCCGAAAATGACCAGGCCCCGCAGGGACAATCGTATTCTCATTCATTTCTCCCATGAGCTAAGGATGACCCCAAGCGAGTCACCCTAACGCTCAAAGGAGATTCCCATGTATTATCAAATACTTGTAATATGTCAAGTAAACGGCATTGGTTCAACTTACTCTTGACGACACCTCGTCGAGCCCGAACGCAAACAGCTCCTCCGGTACGCCAAGCTCGGCGGCAACGGCTTTGGCGACCTTTCGCATCGCTTCCGCGCGAATCTGGCTTGTGGTGAGCGTGAGAACCTTCGGCATGTGAATGCCGTACTGCGCTTCATGGAGCTTTTGTCGAAAGCTCTCCGCATAGGTGACGAATTTGCGAAGCATCGTAGCCCGGTAGAGGAAGGCATCGCTTTCCTGGACGGCGCGCGATGGTGCTATCGTCATCGTGCCTCGGTCAATTTCAAGGAAATAGTAGCTTGTGAGCGAACGTCCCTCCGCTTTCCGTATCCGAAGCCCAAAGATTGCGTCGGGAATGATATGCACGGAGCCGTGCACATTCCGATAGCGGAGATCCACGCGCCATCTGCCCGGGTGCGATGATCTCCGCGTGCTTTCGGGAGCCCTCGCCAGTATCTCCTCGAATGAAATCACCGACAGCTCCGGCCGCTTCCTGCACAGGAGTTCCAGGTCAATCATGAAGCGCGATACGGCTAGCGTGTGATCGAGGTTTTCGCGCGTGTAGGAGCGGTTGCGGCCGCGCCAGTCGGAGCCGGTAACTGGAACTTCGAGCTCGTCTTTGAGGTACTTCGCTCCCGCATTGTCGAGCCCGTAGACGAGCGCCTTGGAGCCGCCCTGATGATACCGGTCGATCTGCGCGAGCGGGCGGTCGAGGATGCCGCTGCGATAGAGGCGCATGAGGCGGCGTGAGAGCTTGTCACTGCTCCGCCCATCAAAGAGCCGGTGCAAGTCGTCGGCGCGGACGAAGCGGAGTTTCCAGACCCATTTGAGTATGGCGATATCATCGTCGGTAAGCTCGATGCGCTCGGGCTCCCCGACCCGCTTGAAGCGGGGTCGGGATGCGCGCGAACGGCTCGGTTCAAGCGTCTCGGTCATCCTCGGCCTGCCAGAACGACTCGCTAGGGCGCGCGGGGAGAAGCGCTGTCCGCCGGACGTCGATTTCCGCCTCGGCCGCCGCGACGCTGCTTTGGTAGACGGCGCGGTGCTCGGCCCGCTCGCGGGCGCGCCGTGTGATCCCGGGCACGGAGAGCTGCCGCGCAATATCGAGCGTCCGAATTTCATCTACCGGCCGCCCGCGCCGCTTCACGAGCGCCGTCCGGTCGGGAAGGTCCCTGATACGGCGCATGGCGAGGTGGAAGGACTCTTCAAGCGTGTAGAGCTGGACCGGCCGTTCCTCACGGATAGATCGGAACGTCTCGGACCAACCGCTTGTCTCGCTGCTGCTTTCGCCGTGGCTTTCTGCTTCCCCGACACTATCGCTCCACCCGCCGCTTAGAGCGCTGCTCGCGACAGCGCGGATATTCTCGCCAAACTCATCTTCCGACGCGCCAAGCGTCGTGGTTACGCCGCCGGTCGTGCCAAACGACGAGGTGCGCGACGCCCCGCGCGAGCGGGCGTTGCTCACGTTTCCCGAACGGAGCCGAACGCGCTCTTCGCCGACGACAACGGGCATGGTGAGGCCAGGCTTCGGTACTGCGAGGTTGATATCGCTTCGCATGATCTCGCGCGCCATGATTTCGGCGTCGTCATCAGAGAGGCCGCCAAGCACGATCTTGGTCTGCGTGCAGCCCATGACGGCGTTGTATACGGACTCGCCCTGCGCCCGGAGCTGTCCGATGCGCTGATGGGAAAGCACGGCATGAAGGCCAAACTTGCGGGACTGGTCGAGCAGCCGCTCGACGCTCCCGGAGAGGTAGTCATAGGCTTCGTCGATGTAGAGGGTGAAGGGTTTCTGGCGCGCAATGGCGAGGTCACGCCCGAGCGACGAATAGAACAGGTCGCTCACGAGCAGGCCGCCAAGTGTCCGGGCGTTCTCGTGCGAGAACGAGCGGGCGGCGCTCAAATCGACGAGGACGACTTGGCTCTCGTCCATAGCGGCGCGGAAGTCGATCGCGCGGGTCTTCTGGCCGACGATGAGCCGCATGGCGGGCGAGGCTAGGAACTTAGTGAGGCGGGTGGCGGTACTCTCGACGTATTCGGCAAATTCGCGCCGCGGAAGCGCGTTCAGCTGCTCCCAAACGAGCTGCATGCTCTCGTTTGGAAGGCCGTCGGTAAGGGCGCGGCGCAGTCCCTTGGGGTCGTGCGGCAAGAGAAGTGCAGGGGCCTCGGCAAGCGTGAGGCCATGGTGGGCGATGACGTAAAAGAGTGCGCGAAGAATTTTCTCGAGGCGCGGCGTCTCGCCAAGATTCTTCGCGCCCCAGGCCTGCGCGCACGCGGCGACCATGTAGTCCACGCGCGTCGTCACATCCCTGCCCGCTTCGCCGCCGAGCGGATTGAAACCCGGAATCAGCCGGTCACTTCCGGGCCGCAGCACATGGATGCTGCGGATGCGGTCAAGGCCGCGAAGGGCGCACCACTCCTCGATGCCATCGACGAGTTCGCCGTGCGGGTCGATGAGCATGAGGCCGCGACCGGCAGTGATATCCTGCCGGACGTAGCCTTCGAGCATCTTTGACTTGCCGGTCCCAATGCTCCCGACGACGTGGACGTGCCGCGCGCGTTCGTGGTCGCTGAGGGCGAGGCGCGAGCCGGACGCGAGCGTGCCAAGCTGAAGCATTATCGAAGGCGACGGCTAAGCTGCCCCGTTGCAGCGGCTGTTACGTATGCATCGATTGTATCGAGTGCGTCGCGGTCAACATCGGCCAAGTAGTCTTCGCCGCCCGCCTCGTCGATAATCCGCGCCTTGGCCTTGCGCGCAGCGTTGGTAAGCTCGGCAACGGCCACAACGTCTTGCGCAGCATCCTCGACTGATGATTCATCGTCTACCTCCAAATATGTTGTGGCGTCTTTAAGCCGCCGTCGCTGCTCGTGATATTCGGCGAGCACTTGCATACGCACGCCTTCACATATGAGGTCTAGATTATCCAGCAGCTCATTACTCTTCGTGAACCTGACATATGCTTGCGCGCGCTTCGCCCTTGCGTCGAGAAAATCGCTAATGGCGTCTTCGAATTCTGTGGCATCTCGTAGCGCCGGTATTGCGTGGCTTTGTAACTCGCGAAACGCCCGGTATCGCTGTATGCCAAGAGCAGGTATGCCGAGCGGCGTCCCGAGTGGCGCTGAGAAAGCGGACTGTTCGTCAGCCAGCATAAAGTTCTGCTTGCGCTTTCGTCCAAACATCACGGTCTCCTTACGCGGCGCGCTGCACTCGCGCGAGCGTGTGCGACAAGCGCGTCCGCTATGTCTGCATTTCTTGAGTCTCGATTTGCAGCGTGACTGAGTTGGGCTGCTTGTTGGCGTATAGCTCGAGCACTTAACTCCGATGACGAACTCAGTGGCAAAACGCGGAACACCGAGTACCAAAACTCTCCAGAGAACAGTCCGCGCGCCATGACAATTAGAACGATGATGGCAAGTCCCACGATTAAGATTTTGATCAAGGGCTCGCTCGTCATATCTGCGAATTGAGGATTCGCGGTAGCGACGCTTTTCGCAGGCGGCAGCGAAGGCGCAGCTGGAGACTGGAGCGTGCGTGCCGACGGATATGCCTGCATCGTAGGCGCACTTTGCTCGGATCGTGATCCTGCGATGTGCTGCGTCGAATCGGCTTTGGGCGCTGTCTGATCAGTTTCAGGCCAGCTCCGATTGATCGTGAGCCAACGCGCCGTCGCAATCTCAAAATCGGTTGCGGTTAATGCAACTTCGTCATGCTCCCCGTCCAAGCTTGGTTGGACGATTTGGACGGTAAACAGAACTCTGCCGGATAGGTACTGTGGTATGCGCGTCCCCGTAATTGGTTCATCGAGTTCGCACTGAATCCATAGTTGTTTAAGCGCATCGCGTACGAGCGCCGAGGCAACGCCTGGCGCAGAGACGCCCGACCGATCAACGTTCACACGAGCCGATAGTTCTCTGCGCGTCGAACCGGTGCCACCGGCGCAATTCGGATTGATCGAGACAGAGCCAACGGCATCAGCAACGGCATTTGGTGTGGCAAAGTCTGAATTATCGAACGGTTGCATTTCGTCCGGTGGAGAAGCGCATGCGCTTGAGGTCCCCAGGAGCAATCCAGTGGCGATGACGGCTATGCAGAGTCCAGTTCGCACGACACATCGGCCTCGACGAATCAAGTTTCCCCAACAGGATGGTGCACGCGTGCTAGTTGCAAGTCACTAGCTAATCGAGCTGTGCACACTTCGCACCTAGCCACTCCGTGCAGAAATGCAACTTTCGCGTATAGTTTAGTCAGCGCCCAATGCGCTCACCTATCTGCCAAAAAACCCATTCGAAAGATGGTTGGGAAAGAAGGCTCCGAAACCCGAAAGTTCGGACCCTAAGGACACTCGGGCTGATCTTAACGCGGCTCAGGCGCTTTTGAACGACGCCGCACGGCGAAGAGAATCTGCAAGAGACCGCTTTGAATTTTCGACTGCTGTGCTTCGAGCAAAACTCGTGGGTATGGCGAAAGAAGATGCCGCCGAGCTCAAACGCTTCGCGCGCGCTCACTATCCCAAGGATGTAGTCGACGAGATATGGGAAGAAGTTGACCGTCAGAACGCCGAAATCGCCGAAAGCCAAGTCGACCTTAAACGCACGCTCGGGATAGACGACGAAGAAAAGTAGCGCCTTCGCGCGACCTGTGCCGCCCCTTCGGTCGGCACGAAGAAAAAGCGGGCAGACGCCTTCGCGTCTGCAAACCGAGGGCATCGCCTCCGCGATGCCCCGCCGCCATGCGGCCTCCGAAACTCGTCCGCGACCTGGCGCGGACGATTTGTTTTTTGCATTCACCCCCCCCGCAACCGTCGGACGCCGCTGTCCGCCCAAGAGCCTCTTGCGTACTCGCTTGAGGCGATTGGCTGCGGCAGCGAGAGGCCCGACTTCGAGCGTTTCGGGTGAGCGGCGTCATTACCTAGTGGTAGCCGGCGAACCCCGAACCGGAGCGCATTCCGATGCGCGGTGGTGAGCCATCCGCAGGAGCATGAACATGCGATAAGCGGTGGGGAACGGTCGAAGTCGGGCGTAATCGGCCGACGGTTGCGGGGGGAATTTCCGTTGCGAAGCAACGGCTTTGCTCAACTTCCGAGCTGAGCAACCCAGCCAATTCATAATTGGCGGGTCGATTGTTATGTGATTACAGAGCCAATTCTTGACACCAGGAAATAATCTTTCATCTTTAGGCTAACAAATTGGGGGCGCATATGCCGTTAGGAATTCTGCCTAACTTTGGCGACAGCTATTTGGAGATTTCAGTCGTTGACCTTGCGGGTAATCAAGGCGCGGGAATCGAAATCGAAATATTCGTGAATAGTACGCGTGCAGGCACGGCGATTTTAGGACCGACTGGCGAAGCTTTCGTAGAAGCGCGTGACCCGAATGCGATCTTTGCCGCCGCCGCCCTAGGCCCAACATTCAACGTGGGTTCAGGCCCAGTACCCCGAGGCCAGCACACGGTTACGATTGTCGTCCCGTTTATTCCCGCACAAACCCGCCAGAGGGAAGCTAGGTGTCCAGGCGGCAAGCCGACTGGGATACCGTGCGTGATCTGTAATGTTCAAGATCGCGCTGTGCGCATCTGCGTATGACAGATCAACTCTTTAGTCGAAGGATCGCAGTCAGAGCACTAGATGCGTCCGGTGCACTCATTAAAGGCACGAAGTTTCAATGGTTCTTGAATGGCCAAGACGGTGGCGAAAGTAGCTACACTGATGGTCTTAGCTCGTATGAGCTAATGAGTGATGCGGTCGTTTCTGTGCGCTCCGAGTACGACGGCATCGTATTGGGCCCTGTTACTTTGAGTTCCGATCAGACCTGGTACGATTTTCACTTCGATCTGACAGTGCGTCCAACGTGGCTGGAGACAGTCGTGAAACAGCTACCGGCTATCGTTGGGTTGGCTCTCATTTTGTTAGTTGTCGTGCTTGGGTTCGCGTTCGCAAATCCATCGCCTATTCAGACTCACATTCTGCTCGCGGTCCTTTCCATTGGTGGCGGTGCTTTTGGCGGCGTCATTTCGGGATTTATAAAGGCAGACATCAAGCTTGGTACGCAGGTGGTTATTTCAGCCGGCGGAGCCGCTGCGATCTTTGCGCTTCTCTACTTTTTCCCACCGCATGCGTAGATGACTACGCGCGCAGCTACATGACAACGCCCATGATCGAGAAGCCAATAGATGTTGCTCCATATATCGCGGCAACGATAACTATTGTTGTCGCAGCGCTCAACGCGTGGTTCACTTTGCGCGAAGGCCGCCTTCGCACAACTGCTGACCGGCGGCTGAAGTTGGAGACACTTGAACTTGAACGGCGCTTCGCAAGGAGCGCGCTGATCGGTAGCAAGCTCCTCGACGAAAATCTAAAATCGCTTCAAAGCATCGAAGTCCTAATAAAGGCGTTTCAGGAGTTCAAGGACTCCCTCAGCTACATTCACGACTATGTGCATTACCCCGAGTCCGTTGATCAGGATCGGATACGCAGCCGACTCAGCCATGCCATAAAAGATGTTCAATCCGCGTACGCTGAATTGAACGCGCGATCAGGGCGCGACGCGATGTTGGTGGTGCAATTTGTGCATCATATCAAAGGCGCAATTCAACTCGCGGAGGCGGAGATCATCGAATGGCTCACGAGGGGCGAGCGCGATCCGGATTTCGTCCTCAAGCTTAATATCTATAAAGAAGGGATAGATAACGCGCAGAACGTGTTGCGTGATCACCGCTCCGAATTTCAAAGCGCTCTAATTGGAGAAATGGTGAAGGATGCGCAGGGTGCTGATCCCTGATGATCGCGCTTCCAGTCGGAAGCCCTAAATTTCTGACGTGCGGATTAGGTGGCTGCCTCGACGCGGTCGCCATCCGCACCTTTCGCTGTTACAGGACGTCAGTAGGCCGTTGAAAGCACGATGGCGCTCAGGAGAAACAATAGTTGCACCCAGAAAAACGATCTCAGACTAACCTCCACCTTAAACTCTTCCTCGGTGTCGGCGTCCTCTTGTGAAAAGTGCTCATACGTAGGGTCGTCATAATCAAGCCGCTTCCCATCCCGGACCATCCACCACGTTACCGAGATCATCATGTCGTCGAAGAATGCAGTGAACAGGAATAAGAGCGGCGCGAAAGGTAAGACCCAGAAAAATACGTACACCTCATATAGAAACGGGGATTTTGGGTGGGTGAAGTCTAGAGCATTTGTCCACCATACAAACCTGTGATTCAGAAATCGAAACAGCCTTAAGCGGAAGCCGCTGAGTTTGTATCCCCATTGAAGGTTGGTGTAATTCACCCTTCGATGTTCGGTCTTGCTGTCGTATTTCGATCTATCGTCTTTGAACAGCTCGCTGCTCGCTTTTGTGAGATAGATATATGATCGCGCATAGATCGCGGCGACGCAGAGCCAGATGACAATGATATCTCGATACGGGTCACCAATATGCACGTGCAGAAAGCGGTCCAAGAGGTGAAACGGATAGAAGAAAATCTTTCGATAGGTTTGTACGACATCCGTGACGAAGTGATAAAATGAATGGCCCAGATATTTCTCCAGCAAGTTCATTATCGAAAGCGTTGTGGCAACGACCCCCACGCCAACCATCGGCGATGACACCAAGAACAGAATGGCCTTCCGAATATTTTCGCGCCAATTGGGAAGCAAAATCCAAGTCGCGTAGGGGATTATCCGAGCTGTGCGCGGCATGAGAGCCATCTCCTAGCTCTAGGCAGTTTCGGTAATCGCTGTGCCTGCGCTTTGCGGCAAGCGCATTCGCATACCGCCGTCACCAACGCCAACTCCGCGCGCGACTTCCCTTAACGCCCCGGAGGAATGCGGCTGTGGCGCGGTCGCCGAAACCGTCGGGCAAGTCGAAAACCAAGTTGATGTCATGATTGCCACTAGGCGCATCGTCAGCAAAGATTTGGGCCATTTCCTGAGGAATGCGATACACGACGCGAAAAAAGCGCGCACCCGCACCGATCAAGATCGACCGATACTCTTTGAACGATTGAGGCAGCGTTGCGAACCTTACTGTCTCTTCCCATTCAAGTAGCCGTTCGCAGGACTCCGCGAGCAAATTGCATGTACTGAGAATTTTCAGCTCATCGCCGGGCGTGCCCGGTGGACCAAAAGCTTCCGCAAGTTCGACAGTCGCAAGTTTTTTCAACGCGCCGATCTGTCCCACGAGATCATCCATTCGCGCCCGATTCCAATCGGCCATCTGTTCGGCAGCGACGACCACATACGGCTTAGCATAAAGGCCCTGATCAATCGCCGCCATGCGCTTCTGTATGCGACCGAGACCGGTTCGGAGGAGTTCAATCGCTAGCTTGAACTCCCAGTGCTCGGGCTTGTCGATAACGATTTGCTGCGCGAGGTAGCTGGCGTCCTTGAATGCCGCAAGTTGGCGATCAAGTATGCGCTGTCGGACAATTTCACTCCGTTGACCTATCTGTTCGGCTACATGCCTTTCATGGCCGCGTCGCCATTCAAACAAGACGTCGGCGGGAAACCTCCCGGCGTCGGCGTCCGCGAGCTTATGACAATTTCGGCAGAGCCAAATCGCATTCGTGCTGTCCGCGCGCTCCGCGTTGGTCATCTCTTTGCGGTAACGAGCGGAGGCGGGCAGCCGTCCGTAGATGTGCGCCGCTTCACCGATCGTCACTGAACGGTCAGAGACATCCGCGGGACCTGACGTAAGCGCGCCGCAATCGGGATTCGAACAGAGGTTTCCTGCTCGCTTCGTTAGTGTTTCAATGGTCTGTTTTGAGAATTCGCCGTCAGCCATACGCCGATTGTAGTTCCGGTTCTGCTTCCTGACTATCCTGCCCGTTCTCAGTCTTAGGCGATGCACGCTTGCGAAGAACATTTATTGCCGCAGCATCAAGGGTGTTCTTGATGTGCGCCGCATAGAATTTCTCGATCATCTCTACCGAGGTACGGCAGTTCTTCGCCACCTGATAGATGTCCGCACCCTCCATGAGCCGCATGCAGATGTAGGTATGGCGGAGGCTATATGCCGTGCGCCGGTTGTCGTCGCGGTCGAGTTTGAGCGTCGCTCTGCGCAGCACGCCGTTAAAGAGCTTCACGTGATTACCGGGGAAGACGTGATCGGTCGGCTGCGGGTATTTCGGCTCCAAGGCCCTCTTTGCTTTGCCGCTCGGTTCCTCCACGTCCTGCGGCTTGGCACGCGCAAGCAAGCGTCGATACGGGTAGACGGCGTTCGGCATGCTCTTGCAGTACCCGACACCGCGCTTGCCGCGAACCTCGATTTCAAGGATTTCCTTGCCTGTTGCTTCGTCGGTCACGATCTGAACGTCGCGGTGCTGCAAGTTCTTCGCTTCATCCGGCCGAAGCCCGGTGTTGGCGATGATCAGCACGAAGTCATGCACCTGCTCCGCCGCCCACCGGTCTATCTCGCGGAACGGCTTCTTCGCGTACTCGCCAGTCGCCTTGTAGAACGCGACGTACTCCTCGGGGCTGAACCACGGGCGATGCACGATCTTGCCCTGGGTCTTATACGGCGGCGACAGGTCGGGCAGGTGATCAAGCCAGCGGTGGCGAACGGCGGTCTTTAGTACCTGCCGGAGCGTGACAACCTCATCATGAAGCGTGCTGCGGGCCAGGAGCTTGGGCTTCTCCTCAGGCGTACCGTCGCGCTTTGCCTTCTCCTTCACGCGCTTCAGTTCGCGCTCCTTCACCTCTGCCATGCGATGCGCGCGGTATTCCTGCACGGTACCAGCCGTGATTTCGGTGAGGGCCTTGTTGCCGAAGTACGGGAGGAGGTGGAGGCGAAGGCGATCTTTGTGCCCTTGCACCCATTTGGGGCTCCGTTGCCCTTCGGTGATGGCCTCGTATTCTTTCTCGAACTGGTCAGCCGCGATGTGGAAGGGCTTGGCGACCGACAGCAGCCCAGCGCGCTCCTTGCCGCGAAGCGAGAGATACCAATCTTCCGCGAACTCCTTTGCAAGCCCGAGGCTGTCGTGCTTCGTGCTCTGCCGCCACTCTTTGCCTTTGAGATACGTCGAGCATTGCCAGTAGCGACCGTCGCCACGCCTATAGACGTGAAGCTTGCCGCCCATCAGATCGTGCCATTCGGACATCCCTCGACCTCCTCGGCGCACGAAACTCGCGTGCGAGAATGTGTGAGTCTTGTGCGAGGGATTCTGAACGAAAAAACGGGCTAGAGGAATCCTCTAACCCGTTGTTTTCATTGGTTGCGGGGACAGGATTTGAACCTGTGACCTTCAGGTTATGAGCCTGACGAGCTACCGGGCTGCTCCACCCCGCGTCATAGGGCCTTCGCAGTGGCGAAGGGTGCGCGGATATAGGCCATCGCCTCCGGCCTGTCTACCCCCGGCAGGCCACGCATCCCACCGCCGCCGCCGGTCGTTGTGACCGTGCGGCCGGGCCGATTTCGCCAGATTTTATAATCGCTTAACCTCGCCACCTATAGGGTGCCCGGTCCGTGTCTCGCACCGGAAGGACCTATCCTTGTCGCTGTCCCGCGCCTTCCTCGCGTCCGCGCTTGTCGCGGGCACGGCCATAGCCGCCTCGACCGCCCACGCCGAAGACGGCGGCGGGATGCTCGACAAGGGGCTGGCGCTGTTCGACAGCGGCAAGCTGCTCGCGACCGGCGGTGTCAGCACCGTCGAGGGGGCCGGCGGCGGCGGTCTGGCGAGCTGGGCGACGATCACCGGCTACGGCTCGCGCGACGGCATCGGCATCGACGCGCATTACACCTATGTCGGCTTGCCCGACTACAACCTGCAGGCACCCGGCATCGCGATCGGCATCCTGGACCGGGTGGAGCTCTCCTATGCCTGGGCTGCGTTCGACACGCAGCAGACAGGCGCCGCGCTGGGGCTCGGCAAGGGCTTCACGTTCCACGAGAACATCGTCGGGCTGAAGGTGAAGCTTTTCGGCGACGCGGTCTATGATCAGGATTCCTGGTGGCCGCAGGTCGCCGCCGGCCTTCAATATAAAAGCAACGACCGCGGCGCGGTCATCGCGGCGATCGGCGGACGGTCGTCCGACGGCGTCGATTTCTACCTTTCCGGCACCAAGCTGTTCCTGGCGCAGAGCCTGCTCGTCGACGCCACGTTGCGCGAAACCCGTGCCAACCAGTTCGGCATCCTCGGCTTCGGCGGCGACAAGGACGACGGCTATTCCACGCAATTCGAAGGTTCGGCCGCCTATCTGTTCAGCCGCAATTTCGCAGTCGGCGCCGAATACCGCACCAAGCCCGACAATCTCTCCATCGCGCGTGAGGACAATGCCTTCGACGTCTTCGCCGCCTATTTCCTCGACAAGAACGTCTCGTTGACGCTGGCCTATGCCGATCTGGGCAATATCGTGCTCCATGACGGGCAGCACGGCATCTATCTCTCGCTGCAAGGAGGGCTGTGACCATGCACAGGCTCGCGATCCACGCCCTTCGCGCCGTCGTGCTGGCTTGCGCCGTGACCGCGCTTGCCGCGCGGATCGGCCCCGCCTTCGCGGCGGACGACGCGCTCTACCGCGACCTCGGCGACCGCGAAGGCATTGCGACCATCGCGAAATACACCACCGCGAATCTCCTGGCCGATCCGCGCACCAGGACGACCTTCGACAACACCAATATGGAGCGCTTCGAGAGGCTGCTCTCCGACCAGTTCTGCGTCGTGGCCGGCGGACCGTGCACCTACAAGGGCCGCTCGATGCGGGAGGCGCACAAGGCACTCGGCCTGCGCAATGCCGACTTCAACGCAGTGGTCGAGGACCTGCAGGACGCGATGGACAAGGCCGGCATCCCGTTCGCCGTGCAGAACCGCTTTCTCGCCCGGCTGGCACCGATGCAGCACGACGTCGTGACCAAATGATCCGGCGCCATGCCCTGGTCGCCGCCGCGATGTTCTCGCTCGGCGGCGTCGTGGGGTTTGCCGACGACAGCCACACGATCGTGCAGAACGGGCGCGCCTTCCACCCGGCAGAGGTGACGATCGCGCCGGGCGAGACGCTGACCTTCGCCAATCGCGACGCGTTCATCCATCAGATCTACGTCAAATCGGATGCGCTGAATTTCGATTCCGACGAGCAGCCGCCGGGCGAGGATGTCCTGCTGAAATTCCCCGCGGCGGGAACTTTCGAGGTGCACTGCCACATCCACCCCAAGATGGCCTTGATTGTCCACGTGAAATAGGCGGGCTCCGTCACCGTGCGCTTAAGGCTCCGGCAACCACAGGGCCGTCAAACTCGCCCCGAAATCCTCGAGTTCGCCCGCAACGCCGGGCGCCTGCGCCCATGGTCGTGTTCCGCAAGTCCATCGGCGCGATCCTGTTCGGCGCCTTCTTCGCGATCTGCATCATCATAGCGGTGCAGGGCTATTTCGGATTCAGCGTGCTCAGGGCTGCGGGCCAGATCGTGGTCGACACCTTCGACCGCCCCTTGATGGCGGTGAACTATGCCCGTGCCGCCAATTTCGACTTCGCACAGATCGAGCGCAAGGAGCTGGAGCGCGACCGTGCCTCGCGTCCGGAGCGCGCCCGTCTGGAATCGGAGATCGATGCGCTGGCCTCCACCTTCGAAGACGACCTGGGCGTGGCGGAGGACCGTTCGGACGAAGCCGACGAGCGCAAGCAGATCGAGACCATCAAGACCCTGGTCAAGCAGTGGAGCGTTGCGCGCAGGGCCGGCGACGATGCGGCGATGGCCGCACTGTCGGAAAAGATCGACGGCGCCTTCGACCTGCTGATCGAGTTCAACACCGATCACAGCTTTGTCGCCCGGCGCCAGGCGGTGAGCGCGATCTCGCGCTTCGGATATGTGCTTGTCGGCGGCATGGTCGCAGCGTTGTTCCTGGCCTTCGCGATCACCGTGCTCCTGTCGCGCCGCATCGGCCGGCCGCTGGCGCAGGCCGCGGCAGCCGCCGACCGCATCGCGCGCGGCGCGTTCGACACGCCGCTGCCGCCGGGCGGCTTGCGCGAGACGGACGCGCTGCTCCGTTCCATGGCCGTGATGCAGGACAATATCCGGGCCATGGTCGAGCGCGAGACGCGGCGCGCGGCCTCGGCCGAGGTGCGCCTGACGGACGCGCTGGAGACCTCCGACGAAGGCGTGATGCTGGTCGGCGCCGACGGCCGCGTCGTGACCGTGAACAGCCAGCTCAAGGCGTTCTTTCCGGAGGCGGCCGGGCTTGGTCCCGGCGCGTCCTTCGCCGGGCTGCTGCAGCAATACGAAGTCAGGTTTCCCGAGCGTCCGGGTGCCAATGCCATCGTCACGGCGCATGGCGTCGCCGGCGAGCAGAGGCTGCCGGACGGACGCTGGGTCCGCATCACGGTCTGCCCGACCAGCGATGGCGGCCGGATCATCTTCGTGAGCGACTTCACGGAAATCAAGGAACGCGAACAGAGCTACAAGCAGGCCAAGAAGGAAGCCGAAGCGGCCAGCGCGGCCAAGTCGCGTTTCCTCGCCAATATGAGCCACGAACTGCGCACGCCGCTCAATGCCATCATCGGTTTCTCGGAAGTGCTTTCCGGCCAAGTCTTCGGGACGCTGGGCAACCCACGCTATGTCGAATATTCCAGCGACATCATGCGGGCCGGCCGCCATCTGCTGGCGGTGATCAATTCCGTGCTCGACCTCTCCAAGAGCGAGGCGGGCAAGATGGAGCTGCGGCCCCAATCGGTCGACCTTGCCGATGTGCTGGGCGAGTGCGTCCGGATGATCGAGGAGCAATGCCGCGAGGCCCGCCTGCACTTCGTCCTGTGCGGGCTCGATCGCGAGCTGCCGGTGATGGGCGAAGGCGCGAAGCTGCGGCAGATCTTCCTCAACCTGCTGTCGAACGCGGTCAAATTCACCGAAGCCGGGGGCACGGTGGAGCTGAGCGCCGCCGACGACGGACAGACGGTCGCCGTCACCGTCGCCGACACCGGAATCGGCATGTCCCCGCACGACGTGCAGGTGGCGCTTACGCCGTTCGGTCAGGTCGACAGCCGGCTGGAACGAAAATATGAGGGCACCGGCCTGGGCCTGCCGCTGGCGAAAAGCTTCGTCGACCTGCATGGCGGCGTGCTGGACATCGAGAGCGTGGCCGGCCATGGCACGAAGATCACCGTGCGGCTGGCCCGCCGCTCGGCCACGGAAGAAGCCGCCGCCTGACGGCACGGACCCGCACCGAACGCTCAACAGGCATGTATTGCAGCGCGGCAATTTCGCATTTTGCCCCCGCGAAATTTATGGTCTACTGGACTGCTGAAAGAGCACGTTGATTGCTCTGCTCTATTGGGTTTGGGTTTGAAGCGCGATGTCCGGACTGCCGCCGAAACAGGGTCTATACGACCCCCGCAATGAGCACGACTCGTGCGGTGTTGGCTTCGTCGCCAACATCAAGGGCGAAAAATCCAATGAAATCATTGCCCAAGGCCTTCAGCTTCTCATCAATCTCGATCACCGCGGCGCCGTGGGTGCCGACCCTTTGGTTGGCGATGGCGCTGGCTGCCTAATTCAGACGCCTGACGCTTTATTGCGCGACTGGGCAAAAGGGGCGGGCGTCGAACTTCCGGCTCCGGGTCATTATGCCGTGGCGATGTGCTTCCTGCCGCCGGAGGCCAAGGCGCGCGACATCGTCGTCAAGCAGTTCGAGCGCTTCATCAAGAACGAGGGGCAGCGCCTGATCGGCTGGCGCGACGTGCCCGTCGATCCGACCGGGCTGGGCCAGACCGTCCTCGACCAGATGCCGCTGATCCGCCAGGCGATCGTCGGGCACGGTCCGGAGGTCAAGGACCAGGACACCTTCGAGCGCAAGCTGCTGGCGATCCGCAAGCAGACCCAGAATCCGCTCCAGGCGCTCGCCAAGCGCCACAAGCTGCCGAGCATCGAGCAATTCTATATGCCGTCCTTCTCGACCCGCACCGTGGTCTATAAGGGCCTGTTGCTGGCGCCGGACGTCGGCCGTTTCTATGTCGATCTCAAGAACCCGCTGACCAAGTCGGCGATCGCGCTGGTGCACCAGCGCTTCTCGACCAACACCTTCCCATCCTGGAAGCTGGCGCACCCCTACCGCTTCATCGCCCATAATGGCGAGATCAACACGGTGCGCGGCAACGTCAACTGGATGAATGCGCGCCGCCGCACCATGGAGTCGGATCTTCTGGGTCCCGACCTCGACAAGATGTGGCCGCTGATCCCGCACGGCCAGTCCGACACCGCCAGCCTCGACAACGCGCTCGAATTGCTGATCGCGGGCGGCTATCCCATCGCCCATGCGGTGATGATGCTGATCCCGGAGGCGTGGGCCGGCAACAAGCAGATGGATGTGCGCCGCCGCGCCTTCTACGAATACCATGCCGCGCTGATCGAGCCATGGGACGGCCCAGCCTCCATCGCCTTCACCGACGGCCGCCAGATCGGCGCGACGCTCGACCGCAACGGCCTGCGTCCGGCGCGCTTCATCGTCACCGACGATGATGTCTGCATCCTCGCCTCCGAATCCGGCGTGCTGCCGGTGCCGGACGAGAAGATCGTGCGCAAATGGCGCCTCCAGCCGGGCAAGATGCTGCTGATCGACCTCGAAGAGGGCCGCATCATCGAGGACGAGGAGATCAAGCAGAAGCTCTCCGACGCCAAGCCCTATGAGGAATGGCTGAAGAAGACCCAATTCAAGCTCGAAGACCTCGAAGACATGCCGGAGGAGCAGTCGGCGCCGTCCAACGACGCGTCCGCCCTGCTCGATCGCCAGCAGGCCTTCGGCTACACGCAGGAGGACATTCAGTTCTTCCTCGAGCCGATGGCGCAAGCGGGCGACGATCCCATCGGCTCGATGGGCACCGACACGCCGCTGGCCGTGCTCTCCAAGAAACCCAAGCTGCTCTACAATTATTTCAAGCAGAATTTCGCCCAGGTCACCAATCCGCCGATCGACCCGATCCGCGAGGAATTGGTGATGAGCCTGGTCTCGATGATCGGGCCGCGCCCCAATCTCTACGGCCGCCAGGCCGGCGTGCACAAACGGCTCGAAGTCGCGCAGCCGGTGCTGACCAATGCCGATCTCGAGAAGATCCGCTCCATCGAGACGCTGCTCGACGGCGCTTTCCGCACCATGACGCTCGACATCACGTGGGACGCCGCCGAAGGCGCGGCGGGGTTGGAGAAGGCGGTCGAGCGGATCTGCAACGAGGCCGTGAATGCCGTCCTGCTCGACGCCAACATCCTGATCCTGTCGGACCGCGCGGTCTCGTCCGAGCGCATCGCGGTGCCGGCCCTGCTCGCGACCGCGGCGGTGCATCACCACCTCGTCCGGCTCGGCCTGCGCATGCAGACCGGCCTGGTGCTGGAGACCGGCGAGGCGCGCGAGGTGCATCACTTCTGCGCGCTTGCGGGCTATGGCGCCGAAGCGATCAATCCCTATCTCGCCTTCGAGACGCTGGAGCAGATCCGCGTCCAGCGCGGGCTGAAGCTCAAGCCCTATGACGTTCAGAAGAACTACATCAAGGCGATCGGCAAGGGCGTGCTGAAGGTGATGTCCAAGATGGGCATCTCGACCTACCAGTCCTATTGCGGGGCGCAGATCTTCGACGCGGTCGGCCTGTCGTCGGCCTTCGTCGAGAAATACTTCACCGGCACCGCGACCACGATCGAAGGCATCGGCATCAAGGACGTCGCGGCGGACGGCGTGCGCCGGCATCGCGACGCCTATGGCGACAACCCGATCTATCGCTCCATGCTGGACGCCGGCGGCGACTACGCCTTCCGCCTGCGCGGCGAAGACCACGCCTGGACGCCGGAATCGGTCTCGAAGCTGCAACACGCGGTGCGCGGCAACCTGCCGGACGACTACAAGGTCTTCGCGCAAAGCATCAACGAGCAGAGCGAGCGGCTGCTCACCCTCCGCGGCCTGATGCGGTTCAAATTCGCCGACAAGCCGATCCCGCTCTCCGAGGTCGAACCGGCGGCGGAGATCGTCAAGCGCTTCTCCACCGGCGCGATGAGCTTCGGCTCCATCTCGCGCGAGGCGCACACCACGCTCGCCATCGCGATGAACCGCATCGGCGGCCGTTCCAACACGGGCGAGGGCGGCGAGGAATCGGACCGCTATGTGCCGCTCCCGAATGGCGATTCGATGCGTTCGAAGATCAAGCAGGTCGCCTCCGGCCGCTTCGGCGTCACCGCCGAATATCTCGTCAACGCCGACGACATCCAGATCAAGATGGCGCAGGGCGCCAAGCCCGGCGAGGGCGGCCAGCTTCCCGGCCACAAGGTCGACAAGAACATCGCCAAGGTGCGTCACGCGACGCCGGGCGTCGGGCTGATCTCGCCGCCGCCGCACCACGACATCTATTCCATCGAGGACCTGGCGCAGCTCATACGCGACCTCAAGAGCGTCAATGAAGAGGCGCGCATCTCGGTCAAGCTGGTCTCGGAAGTGGGCGTCGGCACCGTCGCGGCCGGTGTCGCCAAATGCCGCGCCGACCATGTGACGATCTCCGGCTTCGAAGGCGGCACCGGCGCCTCACCGTTGACCTCGTTGACCCATGCCGGCTCGCCGTGGGAGATCGGCTTGTCCGAGACCCAGCAGACGCTGGTCCTCAACGGCTTGCGCGGCCGCATCGCGGTGCAGGTCGATGGCGGGCTGCGCACCGGCCGCGATGTCGCGATCGGCGCGCTGCTCGGCGCCGATGAGTTCGGCTTCGCCACCGCGCCGCTGATCGCCGCCGGCTGCATCATGATGCGCAAATGCCATCTGAACACCTGCCCGGTCGGCGTCGCGACCCAGGATCCGGTGCTGCGCAAGCGCTTCACCGGCCAGCCCGAGCATGTGATCAACTACTTCTTCTTCGTCGCCGAAGAGCTGCGCGAGATCATGGCCCAGCTCGGCTTCCGCAAGCTGGCGGAGATGACGGGCCGTTCCGACCGGCTCGACATGGTCGAGGCAATCGGCCACTGGAAGGCCAAGGGCATCGATCTTTCGCGCCTGCTCCATCAGCCGACGCCCAAGCCCGGCATCGCGATCTATCAGGTCGAGCAGCAGAACCACGATCTCAAGACCGTGCTCGACCGCGACCTGATCGAGGCGGCGCGGCCGGCGATCGAGAGCGGCCAGCCGGTGCGGATCGAGCGCGGCATCCGCAATCTCGACCGCACGGTCGGTGCGATGCTGTCGGGCCAGGTGGCGCGCCGCCACGGCCATGCCGGCCTGCCCGAAGACACCATCGTGGTGCGCTTCACCGGCACCGCCGGACAAAGCTTCGGCGCCTTCCTGTCGCGCGGCGTCAGCCTGGAGCTCACCGGCGACTCCAACGACTATGTCGGCAAGGGCCTCAGCGGCGGCCGCGTCGTGGTGCGCCAGCCCAAGCCGACGCGGCGCGAGCCGACCGAGAACATCATCGTCGGCAACACCGTGCTCTACGGCGCCATCGCGGGCGAAGCCTATTTCGAAGGCGTGGCGGGAGAGCGCTTCGCGGTGCGCAATTCCGGCGCCGTCGCCGTGGTCGAAGGCACCGGCGATCACGGCTGCGAGTATATGACCGGCGGCGTCGTGGTGGTGCTTGGCAAGACCGGACGCAATTTCGCCGCCGGCATGTCGGGCGGCATCGCCTATGTCTACGACGTCGAGGGCAGGTTCGCCGAGCGCTGCAACCAGGCCATGGTCCGGCTGGAGCCTATCGCGGCCGCGCCCGCCGGCGAGGACCCCGACGCGCCGCGCCAGCGGTCCGTCAGCGCCGTCGACAGCGGCATGGGCGATCCCCTGCGCTTCGACGCGGAACGGCTGCGCATCCTGGTCGAGCGGCACCATCTCTATACCGGCAGCGCGCGGGCGAAGGAGATCCTCGACAATTGGGACGCAGCGCTCTCGCGCTTCGTCAAGGTCATGCCGTCCGATTACGCCAAGGCGCTGGCGGATCTGCGGCGCGAAAAGACGGCTCTCGACGCCGTGGCGGCGGAATAGACATGGCGAACCCGAGCGGATTCCTCGAAATCGAGCGCCACGACCGCGGCTACGAGAAGCCGGCGGAGCGCACGCACAACTATCGCGAATTCGTCCGTCCGCTGCCCTATACCGAGGTGCAGCAGCAGGCGTCGCGCTGCATGGATTGCGGCATCCCCTATTGCCACAATGGCTGCCCGGTCAACAATCTGATCCCCGACTGGAACAACCTCGTCTATCGCGATGGCTGGCGCACCGCGCTCGAGACGCTGCATTCGACGAACAATTTCCCGGAGTTCACCGGCCGCGTCTGCCCGGCGCCCTGCGAGGCGTCCTGCACGCTCAACATCACCGACAATCCGGTCACGATCAAAACCATCGAATGCCAGATCGTCGACCGCGGCTGGGAGGAAGGCTGGATCCAGCCGCAGCTTCCGATCCGCAAGACGGGCAAGAACGTCGCCGTGGTCGGCTCCGGCCCCGCGGGGCTCGCGGCCGCGCAACAGCTCGCGCGCGCCGGGCACGGCGTGACGGTGTTCGAGAAGAGCGACCGCATCGGCGGGCTCCTCCGCTACGGCATTCCCGACTTCAAGATGGAGAAGCATCTCATCGACCGCCGCATGCGGCAGATGGAGGCCGAGGGCGTCCATTTCCAGGCGGGCGTCGAGATCGGCGCCGGCCGCTCGGTGACGCAGCTGCTGCAGGACTACGATGCGGTGGTGATGTCCGGCGGCGCCGAGCTGCCGCGCGATCTCGACATCGAAGGCCGCACGCTGGAGGGCATCCATTTCGCGATGGACTTCCTCACCCAGCAGAACAAGCGCGTTGCGGGCGACCCGGAGTCGAAAGCCGCGCCGGCCGGCACGATCTCCGCCAAAGGCCTGCATGTCGTCGTGATCGGCGGCGGCGATACGGGTTCGGACTGCATCGGCACATCGAACCGCCATGGCGCCGCCTCGGTGACCCAACTCGAGATCATGCCCAAACCGCCGGTGAAGGAGAACAAGGCGCTCACCTGGCCCGACTGGCCGCTCAAGCTGCGCACCTCGTCGAGCCATGAGGAAGGCGCCGAACGCGACTTCTCGGTGGTGACACGGCGCGCGATCGGCGAGAACGACAAGGTCGTGGCGCTGGAATGCGTTCGCGTCGAATGGGTGAAAGGCGCCGACGGCCGCACCGAGATGCGCGAAGTCGAAGGCAGCAGTTTTCTTCTCAAGGCCGATCTCGTCCTGCTCGCCATGGGCTTTCTCAGCGCCCGGCATAACGGCCTGGTGGCGCAATCCGGCGCGGCCGTCGACGGCCGCGGCAACGTCAAGGCCAATACGCTGGACTACAAGACCACCGTGCCCAAGGTCTTCTCCTGCGGCGACATGCGCCGCGGCCAGTCGCTGGTGGTCTGGGCGATCCGCGAAGGCCGCCAGGCGGCGCGCGCGGTGGACGAGTTCCTGATGGGATCCTCGGAACTGCCGCGTTAACGCCCCATTCTGACGTTCTATTTATCTTGCCGGGCTTGAACCGGGCGCGGCGGCTCGCGACTATCGTGGCGTCGGTACAGGCTCATACGCTGTTCTTGTCCAAGGACCTCTCATGACATGGCTTTCGCGCCAGGCGCTTGCTGCGCTCGCGGCTCTTTTTCTGTTGGCGCCCGCCGCACAGGCCGTCGTCCGCGCCACACCCTGGCCACAGAGCCACAGCGATCTTCCCGCCGATCCGGCGGTGCGCTTCGGCACCCTGCCCAACGGCATGCGCTATGCCATCAAGCGCAACACGACACCGGCCGGCGCGGTCTCGGTGCGGTTCCGCATCGCTGCGGGCTCGCTGATGGAGCGCGACGACGAGCAGGGCATCGCGCACATGCTCGAGCACATGGCCTTCCGCGGCTCGGTCCATGTCGCCGACGGCGACACGGTCAAGAAGCTGCAGAGCCTGGGGCTCGCCTTCGGCGCCGACACCAACGCGTTCACCGCCGCGACCCAGACGGTCTACTCCTTCGACATGCCCAAGAACGACGCGGAGTCGATCGACACCGCGCTGATGCTGATGCGGGAGATCGCGGGCGAACTGAATATCCGCCAGGAGGCGCTCGATACCGAGCGCAACGTGGTGCTCGCCGAGGCGCATCTACGCGATGTCCCGGTGTCGCATCTCGTCAAGTCGGGCTATGCTTTTCTCTATGGCGATCGCACAGCCGCGGCGCTGACGCCGATCGGGCGTGAGGACGTCATCGCGCATGCCACGCCCGAACTGGTCCGCGGCTTCTATCAAGCCTGGTACCGGCCGGAACGCGCGACCCTGCTGATCGTCGGCGATGTCGATCCGGCGCAGGTCGAAGCCAAGATCAAGACGCGCTTCTCGAACTGGCGGGCGAAAGCGCCGCCGCGCAAGGCCCCGCTGTACCGCCTTCCGGCGCAGCATCCCGACAAGGTCAAATTGTTCGACGAATCCGGGTCGCCGACCTATCTCATCTTCAGCTGGGCACGGCCCTTCGACGCCACGCCGGACAGCAAGGCGGTCGAGACGCGCGACGTGCTGCGCTTCATCGCGCTGGATGTGCTCAACCAGCGCCTCGCGGCCCTGGCGCACAGCGCCAATCCGCCCTTCATCGCGGCGTCCGCCAGCTATGAGAACATGGCCGACATCGCCGACGTGACCGAACTCGTGGTCAATTACCGCTCCGGCCAGGGCGTGGACGGGCTGAAGGCGGCCGAGCGCGCCTGGCGCGACATCGTCGCGCACGGCGTCCGGCAGGACGAGGTCGATCCGGTCGTCGCGCAATGGCGCACCTTTCTGCAGGACGCCGCCGCCGCGGCGGACAGCACGCAATCGACGCAGATGATCAATCTGCTGCTGCGCTCGGTCGACAAGAAGGATGTCTTCACCGCGCCGGCCGCCGATCTGGCGATGTATGGCGACATCGTCAAGGACCTGACCGCGGCGCGGGTCTCGCAGACGCTTCAATATCTTTTCGGCGGCGATGGCCCTCTCGTCTTCACCGCCAGCGGCGTGCCTTTCCCGGGCGGGGATGCCGCGGTGAGGTCTGCGCTGGCCGACGCCGACGCAGCCCCGCTTGCCGCCGGCGCGGCGGCAACGCTGCCGCCCTGGCCTTATACCGGCTATGGCAAGCCGGGGACGGTCGCGGCGACCTCGACGGTGGACGATCTCGGTGTGACCTTCGTGCGCTTCGCCAACGGCGTGACGCTGACGGTCAAGCCGACGGCGTTCCGCGCGGCGCAGATCCTGGTCGATGTGCGGCTCGGCGCCGGGCGGCTCGGCCTGCCGCGCGGCGCGGTGACGCCGGTCTGGGGCCTGGCCGGCTTCGTGCCGGGCGGCCTCAAGCGTTACGGCATCGACGACCTGCAGAAATACATGGCGGACAAATCCTGGGGCGCTTCGCTCTCGGTCGACGACGACGATTTCACCCTGCGCGGCCAGGCCCGATCGGGCGATCTGGACACGGAATTGCAGGTGCTCACGGCCTATGTAACCGACCCGGCCTGGGCGCCGCAGGCCTTCGGCCAGATGCAGGTCGGCTATGCCGGCAATTTCGAGATGACGCAGGCCTCGCCCGCCGCGGTCCTGTCGCGCGAATTCTACGGCCTGGTGCACGGCAACGATCCGCGCTGGCGCGCCCCAAGCCTCGCGGAAATCCAGGGCGCCACCTTGGACAACACCAAGGCGCTGCTCGCGCCGGCGCTGGCCAATGCCCCGATCGACATCGTGATGGTCGGCGACGTGACGGTGGAGCAGGCGATCCGGTCCGTCGCCGCCACCTTCGGCGCGTTGCCGCCGCGCCCGGATGCCGCGCCGCCGGCCGGCGACGAGCGCTTTCCGGCCCCGACGCCCGAGCCGGTGGTGCTGACGCATCGCGGCGCCGCCAACCAGGCCGTCGCGCTCATCGCCTTCCCGACCACGGGCCTTTTCCCCGACATGAAGCAGCAGCGCACGCTGCGGGTGCTGTCGGAGATCTTCTCCCAGCGCCTGCTGGACGAGCTGCGCACGCGCGAAGGCATCACCTACACACCCGGCGCTTCGAGCTATGCCTCGCTCTCGACGAAGGATTACGGCTTCCTCTATGCCAGGGCGCAGATTCCGCCCGACAAGCTCGCCGACTTCTATACCGAGGTCGATGCGGTCGCGGCCGACCTCGCCGCCAAGCCGGTAAGCTCCGACGAGCTCGAGCGCGCCCGCGGGCCGCGCATCGAGGACATCCAGAAGCAGCAGCAGACCAACGAGTACTGGGTCGCGCTGCTGGCAGGCGCGCAGCAGGAGCCGCGCCGGCTGGACGTGATCCGCAGCACCATCCCCGATCTCAAAAGCGTCACGGCGCAAGACGTCCAGAAGGCTGCGAAGGACTGGCTGAAGGACGACAAAGCCTACCGGCTGGTCGTCGTGCCTGCGGGCTTTACGCCGCCCAAGCTGCATCCGTGAGGTTCCAAGCCGCCGCAGTTATCGCTGCGGCAACATGGACTTGCGGTGCAGTGCCGGAATAGAGCCTATGCTTCGAACGGACGGTATGGAGACGTTGCACTCCTTCCATACACCGTTACAGTTGCAGCGTGCCGGGTCGTCAAGAACCCGGACGGGTGAGGACGAATGAGCGATCTCGAAGCATTCCGGACCGAAACGCGCGCCTGGCTGGAAGCCAATTGCCCACCCACCATGCGGGCCGGCGAGGTTTCGGTCACCGACGATGGCGACGACTCCATCTGGGGCGGCCGCCGCGCGACTTTCAAGAATCCGGATCAGAAGCTCTGGCTCGACCGCATGGCGGCCAAGGGCTGGACTGCGCCGACCTGGCCCAAGGAATATGGCGGCGGTGGGTTGTCGAGCGCTGAGGCCCGCGTGCTCGGCCAGGAGCTCGGCCGCCTCAAGGCGCGGCCGGCGCTGATGTCCTTCGGCATCTGGATGCTGGGCCCGGTGCTGCTCGAATATGCCAATGAAGAGCAGAAAAAGAGATTCCTGCCGCAGATCGTGCGCGGCGAAATCCGCTGGTGCCAAGGCTATTCGGAGCCGGGCGCCGGTTCCGACCTCGCGGGCCTGCGCACCCAGGCGGTCGACCAGGGCGACCACTACCTGATCAACGGTTCCAAGATCTGGACCTCCTACGCCGACAAGGCGGACTGGATCTTCTGCCTGGTCCGCACCGACAACACCAAGAAGCACGAAGGCATTTCCTTCCTGCTGTTCGACATGACCTCGCCGGGCGTCGAGCCGCGGCCGATCAAGCTGATCAGCGGCCAGAGCCCGTTCTGCGAGACCTTCTTCACCGACGTGAAGGTGCCCAAGGCGCAGCTCGTCGGAAAGCTCAATGGCGGCTGGGACATCGCCAAGCGGCTTCTGCAGTATGAGCGCCAGAACATCTCCGCGGGCGGTTTCGGCGGCGGGGGCGGTGGCGCCTACGATCTCGAGCACGCGGCGCTCGACTCTGTGGGCAAGAAGGACGACGGCCGCCTCGCCGACGCCGATCTGCGCGCCCGCATCACCGCGCACAAGATGGAGGCGCGCGCCTTCGCGCTGACCGTGCGCCGCGCCGAGGAAGAATCGAAGACCGGCAAGGGCCCGTCGGCCGCGACCTCGATCATCAAATACGCCGCCGCCAAGATAAACCAGGAGCGCACCGAGCTGATGGTGGAGGCTCTCGGCACCCAGGCGCTGGGCTGGGAGGGCGATTCCTACAAGCCCGGCGAGATCGCGGCGATGCGCGGCATGCTGCGCGCCAAGGGCAATTCGATCGAGGGCGGCACGTCCGAGGTGAACCTCAACGTCATCTCCAAGCGCGTGCTCGGCCTGATGGATCACCAATAAGGAGGATGCGCGAGACGGAGAGGCGCGTACCTCTCCGCCGCCACGGGGAGAAGCAGATGTCCGCTGCATTGGCCAACGATAGCGAGCTTGAATCCGTCCGTGCCGAAGTGCGCGCCTTCATCGATGCGCATTCTCCCAAATCGCTGAAGCGCAAGGACGGCCCGACTTATTCGGAGACCGAGCTGAACGCGACGCGCAACTGGCTCTCGGGCAAGGCGCAGCCGATCTATGGCGGCTCCAATGAAATCCAGAGCAATATCATCGCCAAAAGAATCTTGGGACTTCTCGATCACCAATGAGCGCAAAAGCGAATAGCGAATGGCGAATAGCGAGTAGGGTGCCCCTATTCGCCACTCGCCATTCGCTATTCGCTCTATGAAGGAAGAAAACATGAGTGCCGCTGCATCCGCCGACACCGACCTTGAAGCCTTTCGCGCCGAGGCGCGGGCCTGGATCGAGGCCAATTTCCCGCCCTCCCTGAAGGGCAAGAGCGCGATGATGCTGCGCGAGGATGGCGGCCCGGCAGACGGCGGCGACTTCGCCAAGTGGAAGAAGGCGATGGGCGACAAGGGCTGGGGCACGCCCACTTACCCGAAGCAATATGGCGGCGGTGGGCTCTCCACCCCGCAGGCCCGCATCGTGAACCAGGAGCTGAACCGCATCGGCGCGTTCAATCCGATCGGCGGCATGGGCGTGATGATGTTCGGGCCGACGCTGCTCGAATACGGCTCGGAGGAGCAGAAGAAGAAATATGTGCCGGGCATCGTGCAGGGCACGACCTGGTGGTGCCAGGGCTATAGCGAACCGGGCGCCGGCTCCGACCTCGCCTCATTGCGCACGCAATGCGTCGACAAGGGGGATCACTTCCTGGTCAACGGCCAGAAGGTCTGGACCTCCGGTGCGCAATACGCCGACATGTGCTTCGCGCTGGTCCGCACCGACAACACCAGGAAGCATGAGGGCATCTCGTTCCTGCTGATCGACATGAAATCGCCGGGCGTCGAAGTGCGCCCGATCAAGCTGATCTCCGGCAACTCGCCGTTCTGCGAGACCTTCTTCACCGACGTGAAGGTGCCGAAGGAAAACCTGATGGGTCCGCTCAATGGCGGCTGGACCATCGGCAAGCGCCTCTTGCAGTTCGAGCGCCAGGGCCTGGGCGGCGGCATCGCCGGCGGCGGCCTCAATCGCGGGGGCGAAACGCGCAGCCTCGACCAGGTGGCCAAGGCCTATGTCGGGGCCAACGACAATGGCGAGGTGGCCGACGCCGAATTGCGCGCCCGCATCACCAACCACCTGATGGACGCCCGCGCCTTCATGCTCACCGTGCAGCGCGCGATGGGCGAGGCCAAGGGCAATCAAGGCCCGTCGGCCACCACCTCGATCATGAAGAATGCCGGCTCGCGCATCGGCCAGGAGCGCGCCGAGCTGCTGATCGAGATGATGGGTTTCCAGGGCCTGGGCTGGGAAGGCGCCGGCTTCACCCGCGACGAGCTCGACACGGTGCGCGGCTGGCTCGGCGGCAAGGCCACGACGATCTATGGCGGCAGCCAGGAGATCCAGAACAACATCATCGCCAAGCGCATTTTGGGGTTGCTGGATCACCAATGAGGAATGCGCCGGCGCTTTCCTCCCCCGTGGTTACGGGGGAGGAGGACCATCGCGAAGCGATGGTGGAGGGGGCAGCCACCGCGCCAGCCCCCTCCGCCTCGCTTCGCTCGGCACCTCCCCCGTAACAACGGGGGAGGAAAAGTTGAAATCGGAACCGGAACGTTAGGGAAGAAAACAATGGCAGCCTTGAACGAAGAACAGACGATGATCCGCGACGGCGCGAAGTCGTGGGTGCAGGAGAAATCGCCGGTCACGGCGTTCCGCAAGCTGCGCGACAGCGGCAATGCGGACGGCTTCGACCGCGCCGCCTGGAAGGAAATGGCCGAGATGGGCTGGGCCGGCATCCTGGTGCCGGAAGAGTTCGGCGGCACAGGGCTGGGCTATCTGACGCTCGGCTTGGTGCTGGAAGAGACCGGCCGCACGCTGACCGCCTCGCCGCTGATCTCGACTGCGCTGACCGCGACCACCGCGCTGCTGCTGGCCGCGTCCGACGCGCAGAAGCAGACATACCTGCCTGCCATAGCCGAAGGAAAGCTGATCGCGACGCTCGCCGTCGACGAAGGCCCGCACCACGCGCCCGAGAAGATCGCGCTCGCCGGCACGACGTCGGGCGGCAAGGTGACGCTGAACGGCAAAAAGACTTTCGTGCTCGACGGCGGCACCGCGGATCTGATCATCGTGGCGGCTCGTACTTCGGGCAAGACGGGCGACAAGTCGGGCATCACGCTGGTGCTGGTCGACGGTGAGGCCGCAGGCCTGACGCGCGAGACGCTCAAGACTGTCGACTCGCGGGGCTATGCCAATCTCACCTTCAAGGATGTCGAAGGCGAAGTCCTCGGCACGCTCGGCCAGGGCTATGGCGTGCTCGAATCCACGCTGGACCGTGCCCGCGCCGGCCTCGCGGCCGAGATGCTGGGGCAGGCGATGCAGTCCTTCGACATCACGCTCGATTATCTCAAGACCCGCGAGCAGTTCGGCCAGAAGATCGGCACCTTCCAGGCGCTGCAGCACCGCGCTGCCAAGATGTTCACCGATCTCGAGCTCGGCCGCTCCTGCGTCGAAGGCGCGCTCGCCGCCATCGACCGCGACGCCAACGACGTGGCGCAGCTTGCCTCGCTGGCCAAGGCCAAGGTCGGCGATCTCGTCCATCTCGTATCGAACGAGATGGTGCAGATGCACGGCGGCATCGGCATGACCGACGCCCACGACGCGGGCCTCTATCTCAAGCGCGCCCGCGCCCAGGAAGCCACCTTCGGCGGCGCAAGCTACCACCGCGACCGCTACGCGACGCTGCTGGGGTATTAAGCGCCGGCGCGCAAAGAAATGCGAAAGGCCGGAGCAACCGCATCGGCCTTTTTCATTTCGGCGCCACTGCGGTGCTCACGGCTTCGTTACCATATTGCCCTTCATGCCATGCGGCACCTGGTCGATCACCAGCACGGTCAGCGGCCCATTTTCATTGTTGACGCCGTAGTGCCAGGTGTTCACCGGCTCCGCGATGAAGCTTCCGGCCTGGAACCGGCGGGTCGTGTGGGTCTCGATGTTCACCACCGTCAGCGTTCCCAGCGTCACATAGACGTAGTGCGGGTAAAGATGCTTGTGCACCGGCAGCCGCGCGCCCGGCGGGAACAACGCGGTAGCGACGATGACGTCGGGCTTTGTCGGCACCACAATGCGCTGGCCGGTGATCGTGGTGTCGATGTTCGCTACCGGGGTCGGTTGCACCTTCGGCGGATCGGCGGCGTGTGCTGCGACGAAACTTGCGAGGAGAACCGCTGCCGCTATCGCCATCTTCATGGTCATATCCTTTCGATTGCCAATGCCACTCCTTGTCCTACGCCGACACACAATGTCGCCAGCGCGCGCTTGCCGCCGGTTTTCTCGAGCTGGTGCAGCGCGGTCAGCGCCAGCCGCGCGCCGCTCATGCCCAGGGGATGGCCGAGCGCGATGGCACCGCCATTCGGATTCACGAAATCTGCGTCGTCGGGTAGCCCCAGTCCACGCAGCACCGCCAGCGACTGGCTGGCAAAGGCCTCGTTGAGTTCGATCACGTCGAAATCGCCGATCTTGAGGCTTAAGCGCGCCAACAGCTTCTGCGTCGCCGGCACCGGACCGATGCCCATCACCCGCGGCGCCACGCCCGCCGTCGCCATGCCGAGGATGCGGCCGCGTACCGTCAGGCCGCTCGCCTTCGCCGCCTCTTCCGAGGCGATGATCATCGCCGCCGCGCCGTCATTGACGCCGGAGGCGTTGCCGGCCGTCACCGTGCCCGGATTGCGGAACGGGGTCTTCAGCCTGGCGAGGTCTTCCGCCGTGGTCTGCGGCCTGGGATGTTCGTCCGCGGTGAACGGCACGGGCTTGCCCTTGCCGTCCTTCGCCTCCACCGCGACGATCTCCTCCGCGAAGAAGCCGCTGGCGATGGCGCGCCCGGCCTTTCGTTGGCTGCGCAGCGCGAAAGCGTCCTGGTCGGCGCGCGAAATCTGATAGGCCTCGGCGACGTTCTCGCCCGTCTCCGGCATCGAATCGGTGCCATAGACCTGCTTCATCTTCGGATTGACGAAGCGCCAGCCGATGGTGGTGTCGTAATTCTCCGCCGCGCGCGGAAAGGCGCTCTCCGCCTTGCCCATCACGAAGGGTGCGCGGGTCATGCTTTCGACGCCGCCCGCGATGGCAAGGCCGATCTCGCCGGTCTTCACCGCGCGTGCCGCGCTGCCCACCGCGTCGAGCCCCGAGGCGCAGAGCCGGTTGATCGTCGTGCCGGGCACGGTCTCCGGCAAACCGGACAGCAGCACCGCCATGCGCGCGACATTGCGGTTGTCCTCGCCGGCCTGGTTGGCGCAGCCCAGATAGACCTCCTCCACCTGGCTCCAGTCGACGCCCGCATTGCGCGCTATCAGCGCCTTGATCGGAATTGCCGCCAGATCATCGGTGCGCACATAAGCGAGGCCGCCGCCATAACGCCCGATCGGCGTGCGCGCCGCGTCGCAGATGAAAGCCTCTTTCGATGCGGACATGAAACTCCCCGGATTGTCTTTGCGCGTAACCTAGCGATAGCCTGTTCTCGACGCCATCGGGAGAAATGCCATGAAAGCCGCTGTGTATTACGAGAACGGCCCACCTTCGGTCTTCAAGTATGAGGAAGTGCCCGATCCCACGCTGATGTCCAACGGCATCATCATCAAGGTCGAAGCGGTGTCGATCGAAGGCGGCGACACGCTGAACCGCCAGGGTGGCGCGCTGACTTCGCATCCGCACATCGTCGGCTATCAGGCGGCGGGCGAGGTCGTCGCGGTGGGCGCCGACGTGACCGACTTCCGGATCGGCGACAAGGCCGTCACCACCGGCTTCAACGGCAGCCATGCCGAGCTGCGCTCGGTCGCGGCGCGCACCGCGTGGAAGATTCCGCAGGGCGCGAGTGTGCAGGAAGCCGCCGTCGTCCCCGTGCCCTTCGGCACCGCGCATGACTGCCTGTTCGAGTTCGGCAGGCTCAAGGCCGGCGAGACCGCGCTGGTGCAGGCCGGCGCCTCGGGCGTCGGGGTGGCCGCGATCCAGCTCGCCAAGCGCGCCGGCGCGCGCGTGCTCGCCACCGCGTCGAGCGACGAGCGCCTGGAGAGGCTGAAGCCGCTCGGCCTCGACGAGGGCATCAATTACAAGACCTCCGACGTCGTGCAGTCGGTGATGAAGCTCACCGACAACAAGGGTGTGGACCTCGTCGTGGATTCCGTCGGCGGCTCGACGCTGCAGGGCTCGATCCTGTCGCTCGGCTATCGCGGCCGGGTCTCGATGGTGGGCGCGGCGGGACGTGAGCCGATGCGGGTCGATGTCGGCTCCATGATGGGCGGCAACCGCTCGCTCACCGGCGTGTTCCTCGGCGCGGAGCTCGCGACCGATCGCGTGCACGACATGATCCAGACGCTGGTGAACGAGGTCGCGGACGGCAAGCTGAAGGTGCTCATCGACAAGACCTTCCCGCTCTCGGAAGCCGCCGCGGCGCACGCCTATATCGAAAGCCGCAAGGCCGTCGGCCGGGTGCTTTTGTTTCCCTAGGTTGCATCGGCGGCGGGATATCCTGCCGCACCACCCTGTAACGCGATGATTTGGCTTGCTTAATTGCAGGCCTGTGGACGGCTGCGCACGCGACGTCGTGAAAGACTCGTCTTCTCCTGCACGCACTGCGATAGTTAACGGGACGGGGATGGCTCGCGTTGGATGTCAGGGCGATGGTGGAGCATCGCATGACGCCTTGAGCTTGGTGGAGGCGTAGATGGGTCTGCTGGAAGACGTGCAGGCGTTCGTCAGCGATGCAAATCGGGTTTCAGATATCGAGGATTTGAAAAAACTGCTCTCGGGGACGGTGCAAAAGCTCGGCTTCGACTATTACGCGCTTGTACATTTCGTCGACATCCACCGCACCGACGCCGAAGTCGTGCACATGTTCGATTTCCCCAAGGCCTGGACGGATCTCGTCGACCGTCAGGGCTATTTCACCGACGATCCCGTGCTCGTCGCCTGCCAGAAATCCGGCGCGCCCTTCGTCTGGGAGAAGGTCCCTCAACTCATCTCGATGAGCGAGCGCCAGGAAGAGATCCTGCGCGCCGCCAGTCATGCCGGGCTCGGCGCCGGCTTCACCGTGCCGGTCCACATCCCCGGCGAGATCATGGGCGCCTGTTCCTTCAGCACCAAGATCGGCCGCCCGTTGCCCGAATCGGCGCTGCCGGCCGCCCACTATGTCGGCAGCTTTGCGTTCGAGGCGGCCCGCCGCCTGGTACAGCGCAAGAGCGTCAAGACGTCGTCTTCGGCGTCCGCCCACCCGCCCAAGCTCACGCGGCGCCAGCGCGAATGCGTGGTCCTGGCGGGCCGCGGCAAGAGCGACAAGGCCGTGGCGCGCGAGCTCGGGATCAGCGACCAGACCGTCCACCAGCATCTCGAGGACGCCAAGCGCAAATACGAAGTCACGACCCGCATGGAGCTCGTGGTCCGCGCCCTGTTCGACAGCCAGCTCGCCTTCGTCGACCTTTTCAAATGACGCATCCCCCAATCAGGGGAATGTAGCGCTCCGCGTTCGATGCAACTCTGCCCCTCGTATTCACGAGGAGCGAGACATGGTTGACGTGGTTACCGCCAATAATCGGCACAAGTTCCGCAGCATGGTCGACGCCATGCACAATGACCGCAAGAAGATCTTCGTCGATACCCTCAAATGGGACATCCCCGTCGTCGACGGCCAGTACGAGATCGATCAGTTCGACAATGACGATGCGGTCTATCTGCTTGCCCTCGACGCCCAGAAGGAGACCCATCTGGGCTCCGTCCGGCTCCTGCCCTCGTCCAAGCCGCATCTGCTGGGCGACGTCTTCCCGGCGCTCTGCGACGCCGGCGTGCCGCGCGGCGACGACATCTGGGAGATCACCCGGCTGTGCACCGCGCCGCAATTGCGCGGCCGCGCCGCCTGGCTGGCGCGCTCCTATCTCGCCGTCGGGATGGTGGAATTCGCGCTGCTCTACGGCATCAACAAATACACCTGCGTCGCCGAAACCTCCTGGCTGTCCTCGATCATGGCGGTCGGCTGGGAATGCGAGCCCCTGGGATTGCCGCAGGACATCAACGGCGAGTCGGTCGGCGCGCTGATCATCAACGTCACGCCCGCGACCCTGCAGCTCTTCCGCATGAAGATGGGCTGGCGCCATCCCGTGCTCGAACTCGACGCCATCGCAAAAGCCGCCTGACCCCCTCGAACAGGAGAACCCGATCATGTCCGTCGCATTCGCCCATCAGCCCGAGCCCGACTATGTCGGCATCCTCAAGGAGCAGGGCTATGTCATCATCCGCGGCCTCATGCCCAAGACGAAGGTCGCGCAGATCCATGCCGATATGCGGGAGCGCTTCGAGAAGACGCCTTTCTCGGAAGGCGATTTCTACGGGCCGCATACCAAGCGCTTCGGCTCGCTGCTCAAGCGTTCGCCGCTCGCCGCGGAGTTCGTGCAGAACCGGACGATCCTCGACATCGCCGAAGCGGTTTTCGCGCCGTTCTGCGACAACTTCCAGCTCAACACGACCCAGGCGCTCGAGATCTGGCCGGGCGCGCCCGAGCAGGTTCCGCACCGCGACCAGGACATGTGGCAGGCTCCGGTCGGCCAGATCGAATACATGTTCAACGTGATGTGGCCTTTCACGCCCTACCGCGCGGAGAACGGCGCCACGCTGATCTGGCCGGGCAGCAACCGCCGCCAGGACGAGCTGGTGATCGATCGCGCCGAGGCCATCTCGGCCGAGATGGATCCGGGCGACGCCATGGTCTATCTCGGCTCGACCCAGCACGCCGCGGGCGCCAACCGCACGGACAAGCCGCGCACGGGCATGATCATCGGCTTCGGGCTGGGCTGGCTGAAGCAGTTCGAAAACCAGTTCCTCTGCTATCCGCCCGAGGTCGCCAAGACCTTCTCGCCGGAACTGGCGCGGCTCGTGGGCTACAAGCTGCACCGGCCCAATTTGGGCAACTATGAGGGCCAGTGCCCTTCGATCCTGCTGCGCGACGACCTGCCCGAATACATCCATTCGGTCGACGGCCTCACCAGCAACCAGCTTGGATTGCTCGCGGAATTCAGGGCGAGCCAGAGCACGGGCTCTGTGATAGGCTGATCTCGTCGGTTCCCTCTGTCGGGCGACCGGCAGAGGGAACCGCAAGATCAGTTCATGCTTCTGACGAACGCGACGTTCGACTTCATCGATGCCCTCGCCCAGCAGGAGGATATCCCATCGCTGGTCGGGGCGTTCCAGACGCTGATCGGTCGTTTCGGCATGCTGCATTTCATGGTCGGCAATCCCGACCGGCCCGGCATGCCGCGGGACGACCGGCTATGGGCTACGACGTGGCCGCAGGAATGGCTGGATCACTGGTCGTCGCAGCAATATCTCTACGTCGATCCGGTCTCGCGGCGGCTGCTCGCCAAGAACGAGCCTGTGCGCTGGAGCGAGGCGCTGGGTGCCAGCAACGCCACGGGCTCGCGCATCTTCGAGGAAGCCCATGAATTCCGCATGAAGGATGGCTTCGCGCTGCCCATCTACAGCCGCGAGGGCTTCCTGCTCGCGATCTCGATGAGCGCCGAGCACTACGAGATCAGCAAGACCGAAGAGACGCTGCTGCACATGGCGTCGATGTTCCTGCATACCAAGCTGGAGCGGTTGCGGGCCAAGAACGCGCCGCCGCCGCGCGGCCCCAAGCTCACGCCGCGCGAGCGGGAATGCCTTTCCTGGGTCGCGGCCGGCAAGACCGACTGGGAGATTTCGCAGATCCTCCACATCGCGGAGCAGACGGCGCACGAATATGTGCAGAACGCGATGACCAAGCTGAACGCCACGACCCGCGCCCAGGCCGTCGCCATCGCGATCTTCACCAAGCAGATCATCGCCTGATCGTGCGGCGCGGCGTCCCCCTATACCGGGGGGATGACAGGGCCGTCATCTGGCGCGACGCTTCCCCGACCCTAGCCGGAGGTGTTCGTGATCGAAGTGGTGACCAGCGGCAACGCCCTCCTGTACCAGGACGCCCTGGAGGACATGTTCCGGCTGCGCCACCGCATGCTGGTGGAAACGCGGGGATTCCTGCGTCTGCGAAGTCTGGACGGGCTGCAGAAGGACCGCTTCGACACCGAAGATGCGATCTATCTGCTGCTGACGGAGGATGACGGCACGGTGAGCGGCGCGTTGCGCCTGCTGCCGACGACGGGGCCGCACGTCTTTTCTGAAATCCTTCCGGCGTCTTGTGCCGTCCGCGGCGTGCAGCGAGGCCCGGATATCCTCGAGGTCTCGCGTCTCGTCGTCGACGAGGAAAGGCTCGGCCGTCCGGCGCTCGAACTGGCGCGCAAGCATATCGTGGTCGGCCTGCTGGAATTCTGTGTCCGCGCCGGCTATCGCAAGGTCACGCTCCTGATGCCGCCCGACGTCCTGTTCCGCCATCTCCTGATCGGGCTCGACATCAAGCCGCTCGGCCTTGCGACCGAGTACAATGGCGGTTCCCAGCTCGCCGTCATCGCGACCGTCACGCAGGAGGTGCTCGACACGCTCCGCCTGGCGCTGAACGTCATGGAACCTTTGGTGCACCATGTCGGTGCCCCGGCAGGCGATCCGCTGTCGCTGGCGTCCGCACAGATTCCGCGCTTCCCCCTCGCAGCGGCCGAATAGGCGTCTCGGATACGCCGTAAACGGGCTGATAGCGTTTCAGGGCACAACCGTTATACTCGCCTCCGATCGGGCGTTGCGCGTGTCATATCGGGAGCAAGAATGCAGCCGCGTTTGCTGGCGCTGAAAAGCGCGGTTCCACCGCATATTCTCGATCAATCCGATGTCGCGAAGCGTGCCGGAGCCCTGTTCCAGGGCCGCCGCGACATGACCCGCCTGATGCCGGTGTTCGAGAACACGGGTATCGAGCGGCGCTACTCCTGCGTCCCGATCGATTGGTACAACGAACCGCATGGCTGGACCGATCGCAACGCGCTGTATATCGAGAACGCGGTCGATCTGTTCGAAAAGCTGACGCTCGACCTGCTCGAAGAAGCGGGCCTTGTGCGCGGCGACATCGACGCCATCGTCGTCTCCTCCACCACCGGAATCGCGACGCCAAGCCTCGACGCGCTGGTGGTCGAGCGGCTGGGCCTCAACCGCAACATCCGGCGTCTGCCGATCTTCGGTCTCGGCTGCGCCGGCGGCGTCGTGGGTCTCACCCGGGCGTCCGAACTGGCCAAGGCGCATCCCGGCAGCCGCGTCCTGTTCCTGGTGGTCGAGCTTTGCGCGCTCACCTTCCGCAAGGACGACATCTCCAAGAGCAACATCGTCGCCACCGCGCTGTTCGGCGACGGCGCGGCCGGTGCGATCCTCTCGACCGAAGGCGACGGTCCGGAGATCGGCCCGGGCGGCGAATACACCTGGCCCAACTCGCTCGGCATCATGGGCTGGGACGTGGAAGAAGACGGACTGAAAGCGATCTTCAGCCAGAGCATCCCGTCGCTCGTCGCCAACGACTTCCAGCCGATCCTGCGCGGCTTCCTCGCCGCCCATGATCTCAGGCTCGCCGAGATCGACGGCTTCGCCTGCCATCCCGGCGGCGCCAAGGTGCTCGACGCGCTGGAGGACACGATCGGCCTCGGGCGCGGCGCGCTGGTCGAAAGCCGCGAGACGCTGCGCGACTACGGCAACATGTCCGCCGTCACGGCGCTGTTCGTCCTGGAGCGGATGGATTGGCGCGCGCGGCGCATCCTGATGACGGCGCTCGGTCCCGGCTTCTCCGCCGTCTTCCTGATGATCGGCCGGTGAGGCTCGCGATCTACATCATCCTCGCGCTCGTCGCGCTGCAGCGGCTGGCGGAGGTCGCCTATGCCGAGCGCAATACGCGCGCGCTTCTGGCACGCGGCGCGGTCGAGGTCGGGCGGGCGCACTATCCGCTGATCGTCCTGCTCCATGCCGCCTGGCTGGCGGCCATCGTGCTGCTGCTTCCGGCCGATGCGACGATCCACTGGCTTCCGTTCGCCGCCTTCATCGTGCTGCAGCTCTGCCGCGTCTGGGTGCTCGCGACCCTGGGCCCCTACTGGACGACGCGGATCATCACGCTGGAAGGTGCGCCGCTGGTGCGCAAGGGGCCATACCGCTTCGTGCGCCACCCCAACTATCTCGTGGTCGCGGGCGAGATCGCGGCGCTGCCGCTGGCCTTCGGCGAAATCGCGGTGGCGATCGTGTTCACGGCGCTGAACGCCGCCATGCTCGCCTGGCGGATCCGCCAGGAGGACGCGGCCCTGTCCGCCCGCCGGGCGCGCCTGCCGGCCAATGCGGCGTGACGCGATGGGCGCGCTTCGCTTCTCCAGTCCCTTCCTCTTCGCGCTGTCGATCCCCGCGCTCTACTACCTGGCCGGTCCGCACGCACCGATCCTGACGGTCGTCGCCTTGCTGTTCGCGTTGATCGGTGCCGAGTCGATCTCGCCGCGCGGCGATGGGCCGGCCGTCGCGCCGAAGGCCCGGCTGTTCCGCCTTCTGCCCAATCTCTACGTGCCGCTGCAGCTCGGCGTGATCCTTTGGGCCGCCGCCGTGGCAGGTGACGGCGACGGCTGGAGCTTTGCCGCCCTGGCGATCAGTGTCGGCGTGACCACCGGCGTGTTCGGCGTGCTGGCGGCGCACGAGCTGGTGCATGGCCACGACCGCACCGAACGGCTGGTCGGCCTCGTCATGCTGACCGGCATGACCTATCGGCATTTTCGCGTGGCGCATATCTTCGGCCACCATCGCCACGCCGCGACGGCGCTCGATCCGGCCAGCGCGCGCCTGGGCGAGAGCTTCTATGCCTTCGCACTGCGCACCGTCGCGGGCCAGTTCGCCGATGCCTGGTCCATCGAGCGGCGCCGGGTCGCGGCCAAGGGCGGCACGCTCGCCGACAACCGCATCGCCCGCGACGTCGCGGCGATGCTCGCGGTCTATGCGGCGCTCTTCGTCTTCGCCGGCTGGCGGGGCGCGCTTCTGTTCGCCGCGCAAAGCGCGGTGGGCATCCTCGTCCTCGAGCTTTTCAATTATATCGCCCATTACGGCTTATGCCGCGCGCCGGGCGAGCCGTTCGGCGAGCGCCATAGCTGGAATTCCAGCAATGCGCTCGCCAACACGCTGATCTTCAACATGGGCCGCCATTCCTGGCATCACGCGCGCCCGGCCTCGTCCTATGAGAGCCTCAAATGGCGCCCGGCCGCGCCGGAGCTTCCGGCCGGCTACGCCGGCAGCATCCTCCTCGCTCTGGTCCCGCCGCTATGGCGCCGCGTCATGGACCCGGCCGTCCAAAATCTGCACACTGCGCAAGGCAGCGCGATCTAGAGACCCATGCAGAGCATTTTGCGAACCTGGATCGGCTTCGTGGCCATGTGCCTCGGCATGGCGCTGGCGGTGCTCGACATCCAGATCGTGGCGAGCTCCTTCACGACGATCCAAAGCTCCTTTCACGTCACGTCGGACCAGTTGAGCTGGATCCAGACCGGTTATCTGATGGCCGAGGTCATCGCCATTCCCCTGACCGGGTGGCTGACCCGGGCGCTCTCGCTGCGCTGGCTGTTCGCCGCCGCCACGCTCGGTTTCACCCTCGCGAGCCTGGGCTGCGCGCTCTGCACGACACTGCCGCCCTTCATCGCCTTGCGGGTCGTGCAGGGCTTCTGCGGCGGCATGCTGATCCCCGGCGTGTTCACCTCGGTGTTCGTCATGATGCCGGAGAAGCATCGTATCGCCGCGACGGCGCTGGCCGGCACGCTGGCGGTCGTCGCGCCGACCATCGGTCCGGCGATCGGCGGCTATCTGACCGAGCACTACAGCTGGCACTGGATCTTCCTGATCAATCTGGCGCCGGGCCTGCTGGTGACCGGCGTGGTGATCGGCTTCGTGCGCCTCGGCGCGCCGGACCTTTCGGAGCTGCGGCGCATCGACTTCCTCGCCATCGCCCTTGCGGCCGTCTTTCTCGCGACGCTGGAACTGGTGCTGAAAGAGGCGCCGAAATACGATTGGCAGGGCGTTTTCGTCGTCGCCTGCATCGTCGTCTGCGTCGTCACCGGCAGCGGCGCGATCTGGCGCAGCCTCTACAGCCCGCATCCCTTTCTCGATCTCTATCGCTTCCGCGAACGCACCTTCATGCTCGGCTGCATCCTCAGCTTCGTGCTGGGCCTCGGGCTCTACGGTTCGGTGTATCTCCTGGCGCTCTTCCTCGGTCTCGTCCGCGAGCATTCGCCGCTCGAGATCGGCACGATCATGATCGTCTCGGGCGCGGCCCAGCTCCTGACCGCGCCGGTCGCGGCGCTGCTCGAGAGCAAGACCGATCCCCGCCTGCTCACCGCCTTCGGCTACACCCTGTTCGCCATCGGCCTCATCGCCAACGGGTTCGCCGACATCAACACCGATTATGCCGGGCTGTTCTGGCCGCAGGTGATGCGCGGCGCCAGCGTGATGCTCTGCATCCTGCCGGCGACGCGGCTGGCGCTCGACACGCTGGTGCCGGGGCAGGTGGCCGACGGCAGCGCGCTGTTCAACCTGATGCGCAATCTGGGCGGCGCCATCGGCATCGCGCTGGTCGACACGATCCTCTATCAGCGCACGCCCGTGCACGCGCGGGCGCTGGCGGCGCGGCTGCAGCATGGCGATCCGGCCGCGGCACGCTTCGTCGGCCTGCCGGTCGAATATTTCCACGGCCAGGACATGCCGGTGGACGAGACCATGCGCGCCTTCGCCGAGCCGCTGATCAAGAAGGCCGCGATGGTGCAGGCCTTCAACGAGGCCTGGATCGCCATCGGCGTGCTGTTCGCGCTGTCGCTGCTGGTGCTGCCCTTCATGCGCCGCATCCGCAGCTCGGCGATGGGGCCTGGAACCGACGTCTAGCGTCTTTAGGTGTGCGCCAGCTCGACCTGCACGACGTCGGTGCGCGCGGCGGCGAAGGTCGCGGCGCAGATCGCCAGGTAGAACTCCCAATTGCGCAGGAATTTGGCGTCATGGCCGAGCGCGAAGATGTCGTCCTTCGCCGCCATCATGCGCGCCGACCATTCGCGCAGGGTCCGGGCATAATCCTTGCCGAAGGCGAAGGCGCCCGCGACCTTGAGGCCCGCGCGATCCGCTTCCTCGCGGAAGCGCACCAGCGACGGCAGCATCCCGCCTGGAAAGACGTAATGGCGGATGAAATCGCTGCGCAGGCGATAGCCGGCGAACAGCTCGTCCCGGATCGTGATGGTCTGGATCACGGCGCGGCCGCCGCGCTTCAGCCGTTCCGCCACCGTCGCGAAATAGGCGGGCCAGTAATGCTCGCCGACGGCCTCGAACATTTCGATGGAGACGATGTTGTCGAACGTGCCGCGCACCTTGCGATAGTCTTCGAGGCGGACATCGGCCTCGCGGTTCGCCAGTCGGGCAGTCGCATAGCGGTGCTGCGCCGGCGAGATCGTCAGGCCGGTGACGCGGTGATTGTCCGCGGTCGCGCGCTCGGCGAACCCGCCCCAGCCGCAGCCGATTTCGAGGATGGACGAGTTGCGGCCCGGGAGCCGGTCGAGGATGCGCTGATATTTGCTGCCCTGTGCCTGCTCCAGCGCCTTGTCTTCGCCGGCGTAGAGCGCCGAGGAATAGGTCATGCTGGGGTCGAGCCACAGCGAATAGAAGTCGTTTCCGACGTCGTAATGATCTCTGATGTTGCGCGCCGCGCCGGACAACGAATTGCGCCGGACGAACGCGTCATGGATGACGAACCCGATGCGCTGCAGCAGGCTGCCGTCGGCGAAACTGCCCAGGCCGTCCATGTTCAGCAGGAACAGGTTGATCAGGGTCTCGATGTCGTCGCTGTCCCACAATCCGTCGATATAGGCCTCGCCCAGCCCGACATCGCCGCGGGCGAGGCACATCCGGAAGACCTCCCAGTCATGGACCTTGAAGTCGCCGGTCGGGCCGCCCTGCATGCCTTCGAACACCATGACGCCGCCGTCCGGCGCCGTGAAGCGGAGGGTGCCATAGGCGAGGTTTTCGGCCGCCTTGCGCCATTTTCTTTCAATCAGACTGTTGGGGATCAGGTTCATGGTCACGCCGCCTCGTCTTGAACGACGAAAGGCGCGTCAGGTTCCCCGAACGCCGGTCGCGGCGCCTGCCAGGGCGTTCCGGCCCCGAGAAGCCGGGCGACATGGACCGCGCTGGCCAATCCGTCTTCATGGAAACCATAGCGCAAATGCGCCCCGCAAAACCAGCTGTTGCGGGCGCCCTGCATCGCCTGCACGCGCCCTTGCGCGGCCACCGCTTCGCGGTCGAAAACGGGATGATCGAACTGCGCGACGTCGAAGATCTTTTCGGCCGCGATGGGCGTCTTGGGGTTCAGCGTGACGAACAGCGGCGTCTTGTCTGGGATGCCCTGCAGCCGGTTCATCCAATAGGTCATCGACAGGGCCGGCTCCTCGCCCTGGCCGTCGGACGCATAATTCCAGCTTGCCCAGCAGCGGCGGTTCTTGGGCATGACCGCGGCGTCCCGATGCAGCACGGCGGTGTTCTTCTGATAGCGGAAGGCGCCGAGCGCATCGCGCTCGCGAACATCCGCGTCGCCCAGCAGGCGCAACGCCTCGTCGCCGTGACAGGCGAAAATCACGTGGTCGAACGCGTGCTGTCCGCCGCGCGTATCGCCGACCGTCACGCCCGCCGGACCGCGCAGGACGCGCGTCGCGCCGCAATCCACGCGGATGCGGTCGCGGAACGATGCCGTCAGCCGCTGCACATATTGCGCGCTGCCGCCCGTCACCGTGTACCATTGCGGCTGGCCGCTCGCGCGCAGCAGGTGATGGTTCGCCATGAAGCGGATCAGCGTGTGCGCCGGAAACCGCAACATCTCGCACGGCGGACAGCTCCAGATCGCGCTCGACATCGGCAGCAGGTAGTAGCGCCGGAACCAGGTGCCGAGCCCCAGCGCGTCGACCATCTCGCCCAGCGTGAGATCGGGCAGCCGTTCGACAATCTGTTCGGCGCGCGCATTGAACCGGAACACGTCGCGCGCCAGCCGCGCGAAACTGGGCCGCAGCAGGTTGCGGCGCTGGCCGAACACCGCGTTGAGGTCCTTGGCGCCCCATTCCAGCCAGCCGTCGCGGATCGACGCGGCGAAGGTCATGTCGCTCTTATGCGTCGCAACGCCCAGGTGCCGGAACATCGCGCTCAGCTGCGGATAGTTCTGTTCGTTGAACACGATGAAGCCGGTGTCGACCGGAATGGGCGTGCCGTCATAGTCGACGGTCACGGTGCGGGCATGGCCGCCGACCCGCGCCGTGCTCTCGTAAACCGTCACCTCGTGCTGGCGGCTCAGCAGATAGGCCGCGCCCAGGCCTGAAATTCCCGTTCCGATGATCGCGATCTTCGCCATGGGCCGCCCGCTGGGTTCAGCGAGTGATACGCAAGGCGCGGGGCGGCGGATCAGCCGTGATCCGACACGGCCCGGCGCCCGTAACATCGTCTCATAGGAGAACCGAGATGGCGCGCTATCTGGTTGCTTACCTGGCCGCGGCCGCCGTGATGGTGGCGCTCGACCTCGCCTGGCTCACCCTGGTCATGAAGCACATCTTCGAGGCCTCCGTCGGGTCGCTTCTGGCGCCGAAGACCGGTCTCGGCGCGACCTTGCTGTTCTATCTCCTCTATGTCGCCGGATTGCTGGTTTTCGCGGTCTCGCCGGCCCTGCGCAGCGGCCACTGGGTCACGGCGCTGCTGTTCGGCGCCGGTTTCGGCTTCTTCGCCTACATGACCTATGACCTCACCAATATGGCGACGCTGAAGGTCTGGCCGGTGCATCTCGCCGCGCTCGACATCGTCTGGGGCACGCTGGTCACCGGCGCCGCCGCGACGGCCGGCTATCTGGCGGCTTCGCGCATGTCGTGAGCCCGTGCCGCCCGGCCGGACCAGATCGCGATGCCCAGGCAGGCCGCCATGGTCAGCGCCGCCAGCAGGAAGGGCAGGCCGGGGACATGCCATTGCGGATGCCGCACCGCCCAGGCGAAAGACAAGCCATAGAGCAGCGGCCCGACGATCGACGCCATGCCCATGATGCTCTGATTGGCACCCTGGAGCTGGCCCTGCTCCGACGGCCCGACGCGCCGTGTCATCAATCCCTGCAGTCCCGGCACCAGCAATTGCCAGAACGCGTTGAACGGCACGCCGATCAGGTAGAGCCAGCCATTCGGCGCGTAAGCGACCCAGGACAGGCCGATGATCGGCAGCGCCGCGCCGGTAATCAGGCAGGCGCGCTCGCCGAAACGCCGCACGAAGGGCCCCACGATCAGGCTCTGCACCGCGACATTGACGACGCTGATGCCCGCCATGAAAAGGCCGATCAGCCCGGGCGTCCAATGGAAACGATAGCCGGCATAGAGCGCGAAGACCGCCGGCCATACCATGTTGGCGAGCTGGTTGAGGAAGCCCGCGCCCGCCAGCGGCAGCAGCTCGTGATGCGAGCGCAGCAGGCGCAAGGAGCCCAGCGGGTTGGCGCGGCGCCAATGGAATGCCGTGGCCCGTTTGGACTCCGGCAGCGATTCGGGCACGACGAACAGGCCATAGAGCGCGTTGACCAGCGTCAGCGCCGCGGCGACCAGGAAGGGCAGGCGCAGATCAATATCGCCGAGGAAGCCGCCCAGCGCCGGCCCCGCAAGGAAGCCGACACTGAATGCCGCGCCCATCCAGCCGAAGGCGCGGGCGCGCCCCTCCGGCGGCGTGACGTCCGCGACATAGGCGTTGGCGGTGGAGAACACGCCCGAGGTCGCGCCGCTGATCAGCCGACCGATGAACAGCCACCCCAGGCTCGGCGCGAACGCCATGAACAGGAAGTCGAGGCCCAGGCCGCTGAGGGACACCAGCAAGACCGGCCGGCGCCCGAAGCGATCCGACAACAGGCCGAGCACCGGGCCCGCAAGAAAACTCATCATGCCGCCGAAGACCTGGAACGTGACGTTCCAATCCGCCGCGGACGCGGTGTCGCCGCCATTGAACTGCTTCAGGAGGTTCGGCAGCACCGGCACCATCAGGCCGATCGACATCGCGCAGGCGACGGCGCTCACGAAGATGAAGCCGAACGCCGCGGGGCGGGCAGGCGATGGTTCGGCGGGCTCGCTCATGATGCGGCGATGATGAGCCCCGGCGCCGGCCGAGGCAATCGCGCCACCTCGACAGGCTGCCATGCGCGCTCTAGCGTCCGGCGCCATAAAAGGGTCCGGGAGGAGATATGCGGTTCGTCAAATATGGCGCGCTGACGCTTGTGGTGCTCGTCATTGTGGCGCTGACGGCGATCATCGTCGCGGACCGTCTTGCCCAGCCCGCGCCGCCCGACCCGGCCATCTTCATCGCTCGGGCCGCCAGATACGACGTGCATATCCGCCGCGATTCCTGGGGCGTGCCGCATGTCCTGGGCAAGACGGACGCCGACGTCGCCTTCGGCCTCGGCTTCGCGCATTCGGAGGACGATTTCGCGACCATCCAGGACGTCAGCCTCGCCAGCCGCGGCATGCTCGCGGCCGTCAATGGCCTCAAAGGGGCGACGACCGACTACCTGGTGCATCTCTTCCGCGTCTGGGAGAACGTCAATGCGCGCTACGAGACGGACCTGCCGCCCGATGTGCGCCGTGTGGTCGAAGCCTATGCCGATGGCGTCAACTACTATGCCGCACTGCATCCGGAGAAGGTCAAGGGCGCGCTGCTGCCGCTGACCGGACGCGATGTCGTCGCGGGCTTCGTGTTCAAGACGCCGTTGTTCTACGGGCTCGACAATACGCTCCGCCGCCTCAACGCCGAGACCGGCGGCAAGCCCTTGCCGGAGATCGGGTCGAACGGCCTTGCGGTCGGGCCACGCCGCTCCGCCGACGGCGCGACGCGCCTGCTGGTCAATTCGCATCAGCCTTATGACGGTCCCGTGTCGTGGTACGAGGTCGTGCTCGAATCCGGCGAGGGCTGGCATGTCGCCGGCGGCCTGTTCCCCGGCTCCCCCTTCATGCTGCACGGCCACAACGCGCATCTGGGCTGGGCCAATACGGTCAATGATCCCGATCTGGCCGACATCTACAAGCTCGTCATCAACCCGGCGAACGAGAACCAGTATCGGCTCGACGGCAAGTGGCGCGACTTCGAGAAGAGCGACGCGGCGATCCGCGTGAAGCTGCTGGGCCCACTCTACTGGACCTTCCATCGCGACGTGCTGTGGTCGGCGCAGGGGCCGGTCTTCAAGACGGACCATGGCGTCTTTGCGGTCCGCTTCGCGGGCATGAACGAGATCCGGCAGGTGCTGCAATACTACCGCCTGAACAAGGCACGCGACCTGGCGGAGTGGAAGGCCGCGATGCGGCTGCAGGCGTTGCCCAGCATCAACTACGTCTATGCCGACGAGCACGGCACGATCGGCTATGTCTACAACGCGGAGTTTCCGGTCCGGAAGGAAGGCGTCAACTGGCGCGGCTTCCTTCCCGGCGACCGCTCCGATCTCATCTGGCACGCCTATCTGCCGTTCGAGAAGATCCCGCAGATCTGGAATCCCAAATCGGATTTCGTGTTCAATTCGAACAACACGCCGTTCCAGGCGACGGCGCCGCAGGACGATCTCAAGCCTTCGGATTTCTCACCGACGCTCGGTATCCAGACCAACATGACCAACCGCGCGATGCGGGCGCTCGAGACCTTCGGGGCCGATCCCTCGATCACGCCCGAGGAGTTTCGCCGCTACAAGTTCGACCTGAGCTACAGCGCCCATTCGCCGGTGACGCGGATGATCGCGGAGGTCCTGGCGGCGGATCCGGGCGATGACGCGGATCTCAAGCAGGCGCAGCGGATCTTGCGGAGCTGGGATCGCCGCACCGACATCCACAGCCGCGGCGCCGCGCTCGCGGTCCTGATGGGCGTGCGGGCGGCGCCGGAGCGCGAGAACGGTCCCTGGAAGGAGAAGCCGCTGGTCGCGCTCAAGGAAGCGATCGGGATTCTCAAGGCGCATTTCGGGCGGCTCGATCCCGAATGGGGCCAAGTCAACCGCTTCCGGCGCGGCAAGCTCGACCTGCCGGTCGATGGCGGACCGGACGTCTATCGCGCGGTCTACGGCACCCAGCAGGATGACGGCACCTTGACCGCGGTCGACGGCGACACCTTCATCATGTTCGTCACCTGGGACAGGCAGGGAAAGCTTTCATCGCAAAGCATCCACCAATACGGCTCGGCGACCCTCGATGTGAACTCGCCGCACTATGCCGACCAGACGCCGCTGTTCGTGAAGATGCAGATGAAGCCGGTGTGGTTCACGGAAGATGCCTTGAAGGGCCATATCGCGCGCGACTATCGGCCCGGACAATGAAAAAGGCCGGCGGTCGTGACCGCCGGCCCTTTCAAGCAGATATTGGATGCCGGCTAAGGCGTCGTGCTGGGCGCCGGCTGCGCCGGAGCGGTGGTGTCCGGCGTCGGAACGCTGCCGTTCGCTGCGCCATTGGCTGTCGTGCCGTTGGTCGTCGCATCGCCATTCGCATTGGTGTCGGTGTTGGCCGAACCCGCGGGTGCGGTAGCCGAGCCGCTCAATGTCGTGTTGGTCGACGTGCCATGCGCGTTCGCCAGCGCCTGCGCATTGAGCGCGTCGGTCTGCTGGATCTCCTCCGGGGTGGCCGGATGATGCGTGAACGCGAACGCGGATGTGGTGCCGAGCATGCTTGCCAACGCCACGGCGCCGCCGAATGCGAGAGTATGGATCTTCATGGGATCTCCTTCGGAAGGACGGTTCGTGAGACCTAAAGAACGTCTTGCCCATGGGGCCGTTCCGATTGTTCCGATCCTTAAGGGGCACCGGAACTTGCGGCCGACGGCGATGCGGAACCCGCGCCCGTCCGAAGTGTTCCTACCAGCGATCCTTCGAGGACATTTTCGATGCTCGGCACTATTCTCATCATCGTACTGCTGCTGCTTCTGTTCGGTGCTTGGCCGGCTTGGCCCTATAGCCGGAGTTGGGGCTACTACCCCTCCGGCGGACTTGGCCTCGTCCTCATCATCATCCTGGTTCTCGTCCTTTTGGGACGGTTCTAGCGCGCGGGACGCGGCCATGACCAAAAAGAAACTGATCGAAGACATCGTACAGACCCCGCTGCGTTTCCACCGTGCCCCGCTCGATGTCGTGCGTGACCGCCGCTTCAACGATGACGAGCGACTGGAAATCCTCAGCGCCTGGGAGCGGGAAATCCGCGAGCAGGACGGCGAGGGCGAATCGCAGCGCCTGCAGCTCGTCGGCAGCGCCCGCGAAGAAATCGAGCGCCGGCATCGCCCCGCCGGCCAATAAGGAGCGTAAAATGGCCTATCCGGCAACCGATGAAACGCCGCCAAAAATCGTGGTTCCGACGGAAGAAGCCCGTCAGGGAGAAACCTCCGGCCATGTCCGCAAAGTCCTGATGTTCAGTCTGGGTTTGGCGGTGCTCGCCGGCATCGTCCTGTACGTCATTCACATCATGTGAGGCGCGGGTTTCGATTGCTCTCTTGACGCCGCCCGGTGCTGTTGCCACCAAGGCGGCCGTCAAGGAGTGCCGCGTTGCCCGCCCCCGCCTGTCCCCTCGAACTGTCCGTCGTCCTCCCCACCTACAAGGAGCGGGGCAATGTCGCCGAGCTGGTGCGCCGGCTCGACGCCGCTTTGGCTGGAATCGCCTGGGAAGCGATCTTCGTCGACGACAATTCGCCCGACGGCACGGCGGAGACCGCCAAGGCCATTGCGGCGCGCGACCCACGGGTGCGCTGCCTGCGCCGGGTCGGACGCCGCGGCCTCGCGGGCGCCTGCATCGAAGGCATCCTGTCCTCCAGCGCGCCTTTCGTGGCGGTGATGGACGCCGATCTCCAGCATGACGAGCGGGCGCTCGCCGCCATGCTGGACAAGCTGCGCGAGGGCACGGCCGACCTCGTCGCCGCCAGCCGCTACATCGCTGGCGGCAGCGCCGAGTCCTTCGACAAGTCGCGCGGGCGCATCAGCCGCCTCGCCACCACCCTGACGCGCAGGGTGCTGGACGTGCCGCTCAGCGATCCGATGAGCGGCTTTTTCATGCTTCGGCGCGACCGGTTCGACGCGATCGCCGAACGGCTGTCGCCGGTCGGGTTCAAGATCTTGCTCGACATCGTCGCGACGGCGGGCCCGTCGCTGCGCGTCGCGGAACAGTCTTTCGTCTTCGGCAAGCGCGAGCAGGGCGAGAGCAAGTTCAACGTCCAGATCGGGGTCGAGTTTCTCGGCCTGATCCTCGCCAAGCTGACCGGCGACCTGGTCGATCCGCGCTTCATCTTCTTCGCGCTGGTCGGCGCCATCGGCCTGGTGGTCCATCTCGGCGTGCTCAAGATCGCGCTGGTCGCCGGGGCGCAGCCTTTCGCCGTCGCGCAGGCCATCGCCACCCTGGTCGCGCTGACCAGCAATTTCTTCCTGAACAACGAGCTCACCTATCGCGATCGCCGCCTCAAGGGCATCTCGATCCTGCTGGGCTTCATCGCCTTCTGCCTCATCGGCAGCGTCGGCGCGCTGACCAATGTCGGCCTCGCGTCCTGGCTCTATTCCGAGGATCCGGTGTGGTGGGTCGCGGGCGCCGCGGGCGCGGTGATGGGGGCGCTGTGGAATTACGCGATGTCCAGCCTGTTCGTCTGGCGCACGCGATGACGCGGACGGCGCAGCGCTTCCTCGCGGCGATCGCGCTGCTGACGATTCTGCGCGCCGTCGCCGCCGCGGTCCTGCCGCTCTCGGCGGACGAGGCCTATTACTGGCTGTGGTCGCGCCACCTTGCCGCCGGCTATTACGACCATCCGCCGGTCGTCGCCTATGCGATCCGCGCCGGCACGCTGCTGTTCGGCGCCACGCCTTTCGGCGTGCGCTTCGGCGGCATCCTCCTGTCGGTGCTCGCCACCGTCTTCGTCTGGCGGGCCGCGCAAGGCCTGTTGCGCGGCGCGGATGCCGGCGCCCGCGCCGCGCTGTTCTTCAATCTCACCTTGATGGTCTCGGTCGAGACCCTGGCCGCCACGCCGGACGCGCCCGCGGTCGCGGCTGCGGCCGCCGTGCTGTACGCGCTCGCGAAGCTCGATGAGACGGGCAAGGGCGGGTGGTGGCTGGCCGTGGGGGCCGCTGCGGGCCTCGGCCTGCTGTCCAAATACACCGCCTTCTTCCTCGGCGCCGGCATGGCGGTGTGGCTCCTCCTGTCGCCCAAAGCGCGGCGCTGGCTGTTCACCCCGTGGCCCTGGGCCGGCGGCGCCCTCGCGCTCGCGATCTTCCTGCCGAATCTTCTGTGGAACGCGCAGCATGGCTGGGCGACCTTCGTCTTCCAGTTCGGCCGGATCGCGGGCGGCGGCTTCACCCTGCGCTTCCTGTTCGAATTCCTCGGCGCCCAGATCCTGCTGGCCTCGCCCTTCATCTTCGCGCTGGCGGCGCTCGCGCTGGCGTTTCGCGCCCGCGACCGCGACAGCGCCACCTTCCTGCTGGCCGCGCTCGTCTTCCCGTCGGCGCTCTATTTCCTCGTCCATTCCCTGCACGATCGCATCCAGGGCAATTGGCCGTCCTTTCTCTTTCCCATGCTGGCCGTGGCCGCCACCGAGGCCTTTCTCCAGCCCGACTGGTCCGGCTGGACGGCGCCGGTCTGGCGCGTGTCGCGCCGGCTGGCGACGCCCGTCGCGGCGGTGCTGCTGCTGGCCGTCTATGCGCAGGCGTTGTTCGGTGTCGTTCCGCTGGGGCGTGGCGATCCCCTGGCGCGGCTTCTCGCGGTCGGGTTCGACGGGGTGGCCGGCCAGGTCGAAGCGGCGCAGCGCGCGAATGGCGCGGCGGCGATTCTCACCACGGATTATGCTTCGACCGCCTGGCTCGCCTTTTATCTCCCCGCACCGGTGATTCCGGTGGGCGAGGATTATCGCTATCCCGACTCACCGGTGCCCGGTGCAGGATTGTTGAACCGGCCCTTGTTGTATGTGGTGGAGCGGCGCCTCGACCGGCACACGGCGCTTGCCGCGAGCTTCACGCAGGTGCGCCCGGCTGCGTCCTTCGACCGGCTCCGTCACGGCGTGCCGATCGCGCACTACATCGTTTATCGGGTCGAGGGATGGCGCGGCGTGCCACTGGGACGCGAGCCGTAAATTTCCGGGTTTGGGGAAAGACGAGCGGACACCCGATGCGGGCTGTCGAAGGGGCTGGGGCGTTCCGGATCGGACGTCCGCTCGGATCAGATAACGTGCCCTCCCAAATTGGGTTGCATGTCGCGCCGTTTTTTTTGGAAAAACTTTTGGTCGGACGGGCTCGATGCCTAAGCCATTGTTTTTCTAGATCTATCCAAACAAAAACGCGGCGGCTCCAAGGCCGCCGCGTTTCAAGGCCAATCCGGCGGTGTTCAGACCGGCGGCCGGCCGCGCAGCGCGCCGGAGAAGGCACTGACGATCAGCAGCACCACGAAGACGATCAGCAGGACCTTCGCGATGACGGCCGCGAGTCCGGCCAATCCGAAGAATCCGAGATAGCCGGCCACCAGGGCCAGCAGGAGAAACATCAGGGCGTATCCGAGCATGTTGGGGTTCCTTTCCGCTGGGAAAGAAACGTCAGCGCGTTCCGCCGGTTCCGGTCAGCTGCGCTTGCGGCTGCTGAGGAATATCTCGGCCGCAGCAACGAGGGCCGCACCGGCGATGGCGATCCACGGCGTCTCCTTCGCGATCGCCGCGAAGAGCACGGTCCACAGCCCGCCCATCGGCGCGGCTGCCGGCTTCGGCTTGGGCGCGGAGCGCAGCAGAAGCACGATGATCGCCCAAAGGACGGGGGGCGCGACCAGCACGCCACCGGTCACGGCGGCGGCGCCTGCGACGCCCAGGGATGGGGCGAGCGCCGCCGCCAACGCATAGGCCAGGAAGCCCACGCCGAAGACCAGAAGCAGCAGCCCGATCAGCCCCAGCACCGCCGAGGCGGCGATTTTCACCCCAATGCCCCCCACGTCAGCGACGCAGCAGCAGGGCCAGGAACGCGCCGACGCCGGCGGCGACGGCAAGCGACGTCAGCGGTTGCTCGCGCACCGTGGTGCGCAGGGTCTCGGCGTTCTCCGCCGTCCATTCTTCGATGTCTTCGGCGGCCTCGAAGGCGCGCTTGCTGGCATCGGCGGCAGCCTCTTCGGCCAGCGCATAGGCCCGTTCGGCAACGGCTTCGGCTTTCTTCATGGCATCCTTGGCCTGGGCCGTGGCGACGCCGCCGACATCCCCTGCGAGGGCCCTGAGGTCCTTCTGCAACGTCTCCAGATCGGTGCGCAGCGCCGACAGTCTCGTATCGATATCGCCCGCAGCGGCGGCCTTGCTGTTCGCGGCCATGTCTTCCTCCATAAATCTCAAGAACGTGGGGCGCTCTCGCGAGAGAACCCCCACACAATGCCTCAAAGCCTCGTCCGAGGAAACTTTGGCTTATGCGGCTTTTTTGGCCGCCGAATGGAAGAACAGCGCCTGACCCACTGTCGCTTGGACCGTCTCGGGCAGGAACGGCTTGGCGATCAGATAGGTCGGCTCCGGCCGCTCGCCGGTCAGCAGCTTCTCCGGATAGGCCGTGATGAAGATCACCGGGATGTCGAAGCTGTTGAGGATTTCGGCCACGGCGTCGATGCCCGAACCGCCTTCGCCGAGATTGATATCCGCCAGGACCAGGCCGGGACGCTCCGAATGCGCCTTGGCGACCGCTTCGTCGCGGGTCGCAGCCGTTGCCACCACCTTGTGCCCGAGCTCGGTGACGAGATTCTCCAGGTCGAGCGCGATGATCGGCTCGTCCTCGATGATCAGCACACGCGAAGCGAGCTGGCGGTCGATCGTCTGCTGCGCGTCGACGATGGCGCGTTCGACCTCCTCGGCCGTCTCGTCGAGGATGAAGGCGGCCTCTTCGAGGCTGAACGCCTCCACCGCCGTCAGAAGCAGGGCGGCGCGCTTGTTCGAATCCAGCGCGCTCAGCCGCCCTTCGGGCGACGTCTTGGACTCGGTGGGCCGCGGCGCCGAATCTTCGATGCGACCCGAAGCCGATTGCCAGATGGCGTGGAAGACGCGGTAAAGGCCGACGCGGGGCGCCACGCCCTCGACCAGCGTCTGGTCGCCGGCCAGGAGGGCCGAGAGGGCGGCGCGGACATAGGTGTCGCCGCTGGCCTGGGATCCGCACAAGGCGCGCGCATACCGGCGCAGATAGGGCAGATGCGGCGCAAGCGTCTGGGACATGCTCATGAAAAAGAAGCTCCTTCGACGGGGCTGTCACGGTGATCGATACACCCAAGGAATGCTCCTGTCCGGGAAAAGTTCCATAAGGAGCGGAACCAACAAAGGGCGCGGGCGTTGGCACCCTTGAAGGGAACAGGTGGGCGGATGAACCGAACTAAGGGGCTGACTTTGTTTAATTTTCGCCCCTTATTGGAGAATGGCTTTGTCAGGCGCGCCGCAACAACGGAATTGGAATTTGTCTAAAGAGCAGAACCCCAATCGCGAGAAAGCGCGCGCCATCCGGGCGCGGCAGAGGGTTATCGGCCGGGAGCTTCGCCGCATTTATGACGGCGTGGCGCAAGAACCGGTGCCCGATGACTTCCTCGAATTGCTGCGCAAGATGGACAGCAACGAAGAGGGGAAGAAGTCGTCATGACCGCCCCCCACGCCGCTCCGGCGCCCCACAATCCGTCCAATGCGGACACCGACGACTTCAAGACCGAATTGCTCGGCCTGGTCCCGTTCCTTCGCGCTTTCGCCCGATCACTTTGCGGCAGCCATGAAGGCGCCGACGATCTGGCGCAGGAAGCGCTGGTCAAGGCCTGGCAGTCGCGCGACTCCTTCGTGCCGGGCACGAACCTCAAGGCTTGGCTGTTCACCATCCTGCGCAACCAGTTCTATTCCGACCGCCGGCGCGCCTGGCGCCAGGCGCCTTGGGACCAGGATGCTGCCGAGAAGATTCCGGGTGGCGGCCAGGACCAGGGTTGGTCGGCCGAGCTTTCCGATACGGCACGTGCGTTGCGCGCGCTGACCGACGAGCAACGCGAGGCTTTGATTCTCGTGGGCGCCGGGGGCTTCTCCTATGAGGACGCCGCGGAAATTTGTAATTGTGCTGTGGGCACGGTGAAGAGCAGGGTCGCGCGGGCGCGAAAGGCGCTGATCGCCATTCTCGACGGGGACGAGGCATTGCCGCAATCCGACCGTCCGCCCGAAGGAGAGGCTGCTCGTGACATCATGGCGCAATTGGATCGCCTCGCGCCGCCGGATTCCGACGCCGTCCGCAGACGACGCAAGGGATCCGACGACTGAGCGGGGCTGGCCCCTTCGCGTCACCCTGCTCGTCGCCGTCACCATCGCGCTTCTCCCCATCGCCGTGGTCAGCATCCTTCAAGGCGTCGAGCGCGCGCGCATCGACGTCGGCGAGGTCCATGACCGGCTGGTCCAGTCGGCGCATGCCGCCGCCAGCGACGAGGAGAATCTGCTGTCCTCCGCCGAGCAGATCGCACGCGCCCTGTCCAATATCGGCGATGTCCGCGACGTCACCCGCAACTGCGACGCCGTTCTCAACGACGCCCTGATCGGCGTCAGCTATTTCGCCAATATCTCGCGGCTCGATGCGAGCGGTACGAATGTGTGCTCCGCCTTGCCGCGCGCCAAGGGGGCCAACGCGTTCAATCGTCCGGTCTTCCGGCGGGCGCGCACGGCGAAGGGTTTCGTGGTGAGCGACCAGATCCGGAGCGCGGTCCTCAATCAGCCGGTCATCGTGGGCATGTTGCCCCTGCATCACAAGAAGACGGGCAGGTTCGAGGGCGTTGTGTCGGTCGTCCTGCAGCTCCACTGGCTCGACCTCATGGTGCGCGGCCACGACCTGCCGAAAGGCGCCGTCATCTTCGTCTACGATCACGACGGCAATGTGCTCGCCTCCAGCGAGCCGGCCGTGGCGCGCGCGCTCTCGGCCGGCGCCGGGCGCGACAGCGACGGGCCGGGCATACGCTCGGCCTCCGACGCCGAAGGCAACAACTGGACCTATGCCTCGTCGCCGCTGCGCGGCAGCACGATCCGGGTCGCCTTCGCGATGCGCGAAAGCCGCCTGTTCGGCCCGACCTACCTGCATGTCGGCACCGATTTCCTGATGCCGATCCTGATGATCGGCCTGGCCTGGGCGGGCATCTGGTTCGCCACCGAGCGTCAGGTCACGCAATGGATCGCCTATCTGCGCCGCATTTCGGCCGCCTATCGCAGCGGCCATTACACGATCCGGCCGCAGCTCGAGGATGCGCCGCGCGAGTTTCGCGCCTTGGGTGGCGGGATGTCCGACATGGCCGAGGCGATCCAGGATCGCGACCGCAAACTGCGCGATGCGCTGACCCAGAAGTCCCTCCTGATCCGCGAAATCCACCATCGCGTGAAGAACAATTTGCAGATCGTGATGAGCCTGCTCAGCCTGCAGGCCGGCCAGCTCAAGGACCCGGTCGCGCGCGACGCGCTGATGCAGGCCCAGGTGCGGATCAACGCGCTGGCGCTGGTGCATCGCATCCTGCACGAGATCGAGGATCAGACGACCATCGACCTCAAGCGGCTCCTGCACGAACTGGCGTTCCAGATCACCGAAGGCATGCGCAGCGAGGCGATGCCGATCCGGATCGAGGAGGATCTGGTGCCGCGCGACGTCGCCGGCGACGTCGCCGTGCCGCTTGCGCTGTTCGCGGTCGAGGCGCTGACCAACATCTTCAAATACGCCTTCGCGCCGGGCCAGAGCGGGGTGGTGAAGATCACGCTTGCCGAGATCGAAGGCGGCAGGTTGCGCCTCACCATCTCCGACAACGGCACGGGTTTCGACACGCAGGCGCAGCGCACGGGCATCGGAACGCGCCTGATCCGCACCTTCGGCGCCCAGATCGGGGGCTCCTCGTCCCTTTGCTCCGAGCCGGGCAAAGGCACGACCGTGGAGGTGACGTTCCGCGATCCGCTGGGCGAGGCAACTGCCTAGGTTTCTTGCAGTTCCTGCCGGAACAAAGGCAACGCCGCCGCGAAGACGCCGTTTTCTCCACGACGCGCAGACAGCGCGCCGGGAAACCTCGAACGTTGGAGAAGAAGAACAATGACCAACCAGGACAACACCCGCCAGACGGGTCAGAAAAACGACATGCGGCAGCAGCCGCAGCAGCAGGATCAGGGCGGCGACCGCAAACAGGCGGCCGGCCGGCAAGATCCGGATCAGGCCGGCGGGCGCAAGCAAAATCAGGATCGGACCGGGCAGCAGGCGGGCCGTCACTAGCGCCGCGCGCCGCAGATCCGCGAAGGGACCGGCCCGAAAGGGCCGGTCTTTTTGCATGCCAGCCGCGTCGTCCGGTCCCGATTGTCTCGCGCAGGCGCAGGGCGCATAACGCGGTTCCAAAATTCTAGGAAAGCGATTTATGGCGGACACTTTCGATGCTGTCGTCATCGGCGGCGGCCCTGGCGGCTACAACGCGGCGATCCGGCTCGGCCAGCTCGGCCTCAAGACCGCCTGCATCGACAAGCGCGGCAGCTTCGGCGGCACTTGCCTCAACATCGGCTGCATTCCGTCCAAGGCGCTGCTGCATGCCAGCGAGCGTTTCGACGAGGCCGGCCATGGCTTCGCCAAGCTCGGCATCCAGGCGACGGTGTCGCTCGATCTTCCGGCGATGATGGCCCACAAGGACAAAGTCGTCGGCGAATTGACCCGCGGCGTCGAATTCCTCCTCAAGAAGGCGAAGTCCGAAGCCATCGTCGGCGAGGCCCGTATCGTCGCGCCCGGAAAAGTCGAAGTGAAGGCCAAGGACGGTTCCGTCCGCGACCTCGAGGCTCGGCATATCGTCATCGCGACCGGCTCCGAGGTCGCGATGCTGCCGGGCGTCACAATCGACGAGCAGCGGATCGTCTCCTCGACCGGCGCGCTCGCGCTGACGGCTGTCCCCAAGCGCCTGCTCGTGGTCGGCGGCGGCTATATCGGGCTCGAGCTCGGATCGGTGTGGCGGCGCCTGGGCAGCGACGTAACGGTGGTCGAATTCCTCGACCGCATCACGCCCGGCCTCGACGGCGAAGTAGGCAAGCAGTTCCAGCGCATCCTGCAGAAACAGGGCATCAAGTTCCAGCTCTCGACCAAGGTCGTCGGTGTCGAGAAGACGGGCGACGCGCTCCGCGTCACCGTCGAGCCGGCGGCGGGCGGCGAGAAGACGACGCTCGAGACCGACATCATGCTGGTCTCCATCGGGCGGCGGCCCTTCGTCGACAAGCTGGGCCTCGACGCCGCCGGCGTGACGCTCGACCCGCGCGGCCGCGTCGTCACCGACGCGCATTATGCGACCAACGTCCCCGGCATCTGGGCGATCGGCGACTGCCGCGAAGGCCCGATGCTGGCGCACAAGGCGGAAGACGAAGCCGTGGCCTGCGCCGAGCGCATCGCGGGCAAGGCCGGCCATGTGAATTACGACGCGATCCCCGCCGTGGTCTACACCGCGCCGGAAGTCGCCAGCGTCGGCAAGACCGAAGAAGAGCTGAAGGCCGCCGGCATCGCCTACAAGATCGGAAAATTCCCCTTCACCGCCAATGCCCGCGCCAAGACCATCGCGGCGACCGAGGGCTTCGCCAAGGTGATCGCCGACGCGAAGACCGACCGGGTGCTGGGGGTGCACATCCTGGGGGCCGAGGCCGGCAACATGATCTCGGAAGCGGCGCTGGCGATCGAGTTCGGCGCCTCCTCCGAGGATATCGCCCGCACCAGCCATCCGCATCCCACGCTGAGCGAAGCCGTCCGCCAGGCCGCCATGGCCGTCGAAGGCTGGGCGATGCAGATGTAATATCCGGCGATGTCCCGGCCCGTCTGCTCGACCCTCAGCCTCACCATCCGCCTGGCGCGCGACGCCGCGGAGATCGACGAAGCCGCCGCGCTCTATGTCCGCAGCGGCCGGGCCGCCTTCACCTGGCGCGGGCCCGACCATTTCCGCGCCGCGGATTTCCGCATGTTCGCGCTCGACGAGGAGGTCTGGCTCGCCTTTCTCGGCGAGGCGCCGGTCGGCGTCCTGTCCTTGTTCAAGCCCGAGAACTTCGTGCATTGCCTCTACGTCGATCCCGATGCGCAAGGACTCGGCGTCGGGCGCGCCCTGGTCGCGCATGTCCGCCGGATCGCGGGCGCGCCGCTGACGCTCAAGCTCGACGTGCCCAACCGCCGCGCCATCGCCTTCTATGAGGCGACGGGCTGGGAGCGCATGACGGGGCTCGACGATCTCGGCGTCGACGATTTCGGAATCAGCTGGGCGCGCTATCGGTTGGCGTGATGGCTTTCGAGCGCACATGCTCGGGGCGCACGCCCATGCCGATGAAGCGCGCCGGCCATTGCCGCAGCCACGCCCAGCGGTCGAGCAGGTAGAGCGGCAGGGGTGGCCTCGGCGTCTGCTGCGAGCGGATGGTCGGCGCCAGCACCGCATTCTGCACGATTACCTGGAAGCGCTGCACGACCCGCGTCGGCCATTCGCGCCGCCGCTGCACCCGGCGCAGCCGGGCCAGCGAAGGGCGCCGCCGTGCGAGGACGGGGCTGAGGATGTTCGCCGCCGCCACCGCGTCCTGGATCGCGAGATTGATCCCGACGCCGCCGACCGGGCTCATCGCATGTGCCGCGTCGCCGATGCACAGAAGCCCGGGCCGGGCCCAGCGCGTCAGCCGGTCGATGGTGACGGTGAGCAGCTTGACGTCGTCGAAGCTCTTGATCGTTTCGACGCGGTCGCGCGCGAAGCCGGCCGCCGTCCGCAGCCGCGCGAGGAAGGCGGACAGGCCTTCGGCCTTCAACGCCGCGAAGCCGCCCTTGGGGATCGCCAGCGCGCATTGCCAATAGTCGCCGCGATGGAGCATCACGAACAGGCTTCCGCCGATGAAGCGGGCGACCGGCTCGTGCGGGTCGGACGGCTCGGTCGGCAGGCGCAGCCACAGCACGTCGAACGGCGCGCCGAAATCCTTCACTGTCAGCCGCGCCCGCTCGCGCACGCGCGAGCGGCGTCCGTCGGCGCCGATCACCAGCCGCGCCAGCATGTCGCCGGTCCCTTCCGGCGTCTTCACCTTCACGCCCACGATGCGCTTGCGGCGGACCAGCAATTCGGTGATCTCCGCCTCCATCGCGAGATGGAAGGCCGGATAGCGGCGGGCTTCCTCCGCGAGGAAGTCGAGGAAATCCCATTGCGGCATCAGCGCGACGAATTTCGCCCGCGTCGGCAGCCGCGACATGTCGGCGACCTTGAAGCTCTCCTTGCCGATCTCGGCGCGGATCTCGCGCACCTCGTCATGCGGCTTCTTGAGGAAGCGCTCGAGCAGGCCGAGCTCGTCGAGGATCTGCAAGGTCGAGGGATGCACCGTGTCGCCGCGGAAATCGCGCAGGAAGTCCTTGTGCTTCTCCAACACCCAGACATCGACGCCGGCCCGCGCGAGCAGCAATCCGCACATCATGCCGGCCGGGCCGCCGCCGGCGATTATGCAATGGGTCGAAAGCGTATCCACCGTCGGAGGCTAGGCGCGGGGTCGACGCGGCTCAAGATGCGTTCCTCTCCGCGACCAGATCGGTTCACTTGGTCGTGGCGGTCCCGGACGAGGCGCCGCTCGCCGCCGCCGCACAGTTCCAAGTCCGCGCTTAAAGCCGCTCGACCCTATAGCCCGCATGGCCGAGCAGGACCGGGACGCCGCGCCTTCCCACCAGATGGCCGGCGCCGACGGTCACGAAGAACGTGCCGTTCTCCGTGTCGAGCACGCTCTTGAGGACATCCACCCAGGCCTTGTTGCGGTCGTCGAGCACGGCCTTGCGCGCGACGGGATGATTGTCGAAACCCTTGTTGAAAAGCTTGTCCAGCGTGGCGGTGTCGCCTGCGGCCCAGGCCTCGACCATCGGCCCGACGTCGTCCGTCTCGCTCTTGAAGTCCTTCAGCAGCATCTCGAAGGACTCGAGCTCCAGTTTCGGGTCGTCCGGCGCCAGCAGCGCCAATTGCTGCCCCGCGGTCTCGAAATAGCGCAGCGGCTTGCCGCGTGCCTGCGCCTCGGCGATGACCGCCAGATCGACTCCGGCCTGCGCCGACAGGCCGGTCTTCATGTATTTGATGCCGATCATGGCAAGGCCCGCGAGCCAGGGGCGCCGTCCGTCGATCGCTGCCTCCGGCATGCCGAGCAGGACCATGTCGTCGTCGAGATCCTTCTGCGAGTCCGGCGGCAGCATGGCGCGCAGCGACTGGCCGGGCGGCAGCGTGCCCCTCGCCGCGACATATTGCTTGATCGCATCCTGGTCGAGCGCGGTCTCGAAGAAGAACGCATCGGCCTCGCCGATCGCCTTGTCGATCCGCGCATCGCGCCATTGCAGGGTCGGCGACAGAAGATGGACCGACCCGAGCAGATAGACGGTGCTCGCCTTGCCGCTCACCTTCCACAGCGCGACATGCGCAGGCGTCTCGGCGGTGGGCGCCGCGACCGGCGGTGCTGCAACCGGCGCGTCGCCGGCCGCGTGGGCGCTGCCGGCAAACAACAACGCGCAGAGTGCAAGGATGATTCGGTTCATGCGGCGCAACCCAAGGAACGGAGCGCAAACTCGCCCGGCCGCCGCCGCCGCTCAAGGCCCCTTCATCGCCATTTCACCGGGCTGTTGCATTCGTGCCCCTTACAATATCGGCCGGATTGCCCTATATCTCGCGACGCAACAATCTTTGAAAGGAGGTGATCCAGTGTCTCATTGTCATTACCTGCGGACGTCGAAAGCCGCGACCTGGATCCTCGCCTCTGGTGAGGTCAGCTTCGCGTAAGCGACGCCCTTGCGGCCTTCACGGACCGCAGTAAGACAATGGAAGGGCTGTCCCCCACGGGGCAGCCCTTCTTTGTTTCTGCCGCCCACGCGGCTGTGATCGTGGCCGCCGTCCGGCTGTGCTAGGACGACTCCCGAAACATATGTTCCGCGCCCACGCGGACCGTCGACGGGGGAAATCCATGGCGCTGCGTTCCATCCTCTTCGCTCTTCCGCTCGCTTGTGCCGCGGCGCTGGCCGCAGCACCCTCCGCCGAACCGCATGGCGTGCAGCGCGCCAACATGGACACCGCCGTCCGGCCCGGCGACGATTTCAATCTCTACGCCAATGGTGCCTGGCTGAAGACGGCGGTGATCCCGCCCGATCAGGCCGCCTGGGGCTCGTTCTCGACCCTGCGCGACAAGGCCGCCAAGCGCACCGCCGATCTGATCGCCGCGATCGCGAAGAAGAAAGCCGCGCCCGGCACGGACGCGCGGAAGATCGCCGACTTCTATGCCAGCGTCATGGACGAGGCGGGGATCGAGGCGAAGGGCCTTGCACCCGTGAAATCCGAGCTCGATGCCATCGCCGCGATCGCCGACAAGCACGAACTGGCCGGCGCCCTCGGCGGCTCGGTGCGCGCCGACGTCGACGCGTTGAATAACACCAATTTCTACACCGAGAACATCTTCGGCCTGTGGGTCGCGCCGGGCTTCGGCGATCCCGATCATTACACCGCCTATCTCCTGCAGGGCGGCCTCGGCCTGCCGGACCGCTCCTATTACGTCGCCGGCGATCCCAACAGTCTGCAGATCCTCGCGGCCTATCAGGCGCATGTCGTGAAGCTCCTCACCCTCGCCGGGTTCGCCGACGCGGAGACGCGCGCCAAGGCCGTCGTGGCGCTGGAGACCCGCATCGCGCAGATCCAGGGCTCCCGCGCCGACAGCGAAGACGTGCTGAAGGCCAACAACAGCTGGAGCCGTGCCGACTTCGCGGCCAAGGCGCCCGGCCTCGATTGGGACGCGTTCTTCGCGGGCGCTTCGCTGGGCCACCAGCAGACCATCACGGTCTGGCAGCAGGGCGCGGTCCCCGGCGTCGCCGCCGCGGTCGGCGATACGCCGCTGGCCGTGTGGAAGGACTATCTCGCCTTCCACGTCCTCAATCACTATTCGGGGCTGCTGCCCAAGGCCTTCGCCGAGGAGCGCTTTGCGTTCTACGGTGCGACGCTGTCGGGCACGCCGCAGCAGCAGGCGCGCTGGAAGCGCGCGGTGTCCGCCACCAACGCCGCGCTCGGCTGGGCGGTCGGCCGCTTCTATGCCGCGCGTTATTTTCCGCCGGCCTTCAAGACCGAGGCGCAGGCGATGGTCGACAACATCAAGGCCGCCTTCGGCCGCCGCATCGACGCGCTCGATTGGATGAGCCCGGCGACCAAGGCCAGGGCGAAGGCCAAGCTCACGACGCTCTATGTCGGCATCGGCTATCCCGACAGATGGATCGACTACGGCAAGCTTTCCGTCGTGCGCGGCGATGCGCTCGGCAACCAGCAGCGTTCGGAGGCGTTCGAGTACCGCCGCAACATCGCGCTGCTCGGCACGGCGGTGGATCGCAGCACCTGGTGCATGACGCCGCAGACCGTGAACGCCGTGAACCTGCCGCTGCAGAACGCGCTGAATTTCCCCGCTGCGATCCTCGACCCGCCCTTCTTCGATGCCGCGGCCGATCCGGCCTTCAACTACGGCGCGATGGGCTCGATCATCGGCCACGAGATCAGCCACAGCTTCGACGACCAGGGCAGCCAGTTCGATGCCCAGGGCCGCTTGATCGACTGGTGGACGCCCGCCGATTTCGCGCATTTCCGCGACTCGGCACAACGCCTGGCGGCGCAGTATTCGCAGTACAGCCCCTTTCCCGGCGTGACCGTGAACGGCAACCAGACGCTGGGCGAGAACATCGCCGACGTCGCGGGCCTGTCGGCCGCGTTTGACGGCTGGCGCGCCTCGCTCGGCGGCAAGCCGGCGCCGGTGATCGACGGCCTCACCGGCGAGCAGCGCTTCTTCCTCGCCTATGCCCAGACCCGGCAGCAGGCGACGCGCGATGCGGCGCTGCGCGAGCAGGTCCTGACCGACGGCCATGCGCCGGCGATGTATCGCGCGCAGGCGGTGCGCAATATCGACGGCTGGTACGACGCCTTCGCCGTCACGCCCGACCAGAAGCTCTATCTCGATCCGGCGCACCGCGTCCGCGTCTGGTAGGGCGCGCCTTGTGAAGTTCTCGGAGGCGATCCAAAGTATTGGCTCGCCTCCATCAAGTAATTGCGATATATTGATACCATAGTAGAACGCGTAACGGGTGCGCATTTCCCGTATTTCATTTGTAGTCTTATTCGTGCGGCCTGCCGGCAATGTCGGCAGCATGCCTGCGCTCGGCGTTCCAGTGCTGTGAAACCGAGAAATTCCGGAGGAGGATTCCATGACGACGCGCGTTCTCATCGTGTGCGACGGCGACCGCTTCAGCTTCGCGGGCGTACAGCCGAACGAGCAGTTCACGATCTCCTTCCTGGTGGGCGCGCTCAAGTCCAATCCGGCCTTCCAGGTGAAGACCGCGTACCGCAAGCCGGCCGATCCGTTGGGCGCGCCGCTCGACTTCCCCGCATTCAATTTCGCCGCCACCGATCTCACCCAGTTCGACGTGCTCTGGCTGATCGGCGACGAAGGTCTCGGCAGCACCGATGGCGGCAGCCCGATCGGCGACGACGAGCTGCTCGCGATCGCGCATTTCATGGATGGCGGCGGCGGCGTCTTCGCGACGGGCGATCACGAGAGCATCGGCTCGCAGATGTGCGGCCGCATCCCGCGCCTGCGCACGATGCGCAACTGGTACTGGGACGTCTCGGCGATTCCCGCCGACGTGCCGCCCGGCGGCCAGGCGAACTGGACGGTGCTGGGTCCGCAGCGCGCCGATACGCTCCAGCCCTCGGTGGGCGGCGGCTTCTTCTTCGACAGCCAGTCCGACCGCGTGCCGCAGCCGCTGCAGGTGCACGATTCCACCCATCCCATCCTGCAGGTGCCGAGCGGCGTGCTGAACCGCTATCCCGACCACATGCATGAGGGCATGACCGTCGTGCCCTGGACGACCTCCGCGACCTACAGTTTCCTCGGATCGGCGCCGCGGCCGGAATATCCCGCTCTGCCGGCGCAGCCGCTCGAGGCCCCCAAGCTGCTCGCGACCGGCACGGTGATCCCCGGGCACACCACGGTCAATTCGCCCAACTTCACCGGCCCCAGCGGCGGAAACGACAACAGCGATACCGCGGTCCATCCGCCCATCGGGATACTCTGCACCTATGACGGATGGAAGGCCGGCGTCGGGCGCGTCGTGACCGACGGATCCTTCCATCACCTGCTCGACATCAACCTGATCGGCGATCCGGAAGGCGGCGATCTCGGCGGCGGCAATTCGGCGGAGACCCATGCCGGCTTCAACGGCACGCCCGGCATGCTCGCCGACATGAGCGCCTTCTTCAACAACACCGTTGCCTGGCTCGCCCGCCCGGTGCGCACGCTGACCTTGGTGATCGACAAGAGCACCTACGGCAAGGACGAGGCGCAGGCCCATCCGATGGGCCGCTTCGATTCGGCGCTCTACGTCATCGTCGACGGCCTGGCCCCGGCCGATTTTCCGGGCGGTCCGCTCGACGAGCTCATCGATCCGGCGGCGCCCACGGCGGCGCAACTGGCCAAGCTCGCGAACTGGGCGCCGCACATCCCGACACCGGCGGGCGGGGCCGGCATCACCTTCACCGCCATCGGCGTTTCCTCGGACGATGCGACGCTGCCGGCGCGGGTGCAGCGCTTCACGTTCGTCTACCGCGCGACCTTCACCGACCTGACGGTGTTCAACTTCGCCGGCGGCGCCAAGGTGCTGACGATCGCCGCAGCGCTCGGCGTCAGCCCCGCGCCTGCGCCGGCGATGGCGCAGATCGAGCTGATCACCGATGCCGATCCCTATTTCTCGAACTATGCCAACGGCAACACCGTCGGCTATCTGAGCTCGGACCTGCGCGTCTTCAAGGTGATCGAGGGGGAGGCGCCGTTCGGCTTCGTGCTCGGCCATACCGCCGCCGACGCCCGCATCTTCATCCAGAACGCCATGGCGAGCATGACGCCGTCCCAGTTCGACGCCCTGCCGACGGACGAGAACACCTCGGCGCTCAGCCTCACCACGCAAACCACCGACGGCAAGTCGATCTTCAATTTCGCGCTGGCGCGGGTCCGGCTGAACGGCGTCTCGCTGCCCGCCAACCCGGCGCGGGTGTTCTTCCGCGTCTTCCAGGCGCCGACCACGGCCGCGCTCACCTATCAGACCGACGGCTCGGGCAACCCGACGCTCGGCTATGCGCAGTTCGCGACGGGCGGCACGGGCGGCCGCAAGGTCCCGCTGGTCGGAATCAGCGCCGATGGCTCGGAGTATCTCTCGCTGCCCTGCTTCGCGGCGGTGCGCGCGACGAATACGGCGACCGGCAATAACATGACGACACAGCATGACGACCTGAACGCCAAGAACCTGGTGCCGGGCGGCGGCGAGAAGCAGTTCTTCTACGGCGCCTGGCTCGATACCAACCAGACGACGGGCTATTTTCCTGCGACGCCGGTCGGCCAGGCGCATCGCGACGGGCCCTATAGCGGCCCCTTGCAGCCCATCCTCACCGCGCTGCTGGCTGGCGTGCATCAATGCCTGGGAGCGGAGATCGTGTTCGACGGCGCGCCGATCCCCAACAATTCCAATCCCGGAAATTCCGACAAGCTGGCGCAGCGCAATATCGCCTACACGACCGTCGCCAATCCCGGCACGCCGAGCTCGCGCACCGCGACGCACACCTTCGAGGTGCGGCCCTCGCCGGTCGGTCTCGACGGGACGCACCGGCCCGACGAGTTGATGATCGATTGGCGCAACGTCCCGCGTGGCGCGACGGCCGCGCTGTATCTTCCCGCCGTGGCGGCCGCCGATGTCGTGGCGCTCGCGGGCAAGATGTACGCGACGCACGGCCTCGCCGCGCTCGACGCGCACACGCTGCAGGTCCCGGTCGGCGGCATCACCTATGTCCCGCTTCCGACCGCAGGGCTGGCGAATTTCGCCGGCCTGTTCACGCTCGACCTTCCCGCCGGCATCGTCAAAGGCCAACGCTTCGACGTCGCGCTCCGCCAGATCACGACGGCCGGCCTGCAGGCCGTCGCAGCCGCTGCTCTGACTGCAAAGGCCGCCGACGCGCCAAGCGGCCGCTCGCACGAGGCGCGCAAGGCGCGCGCCGAGATCTTCGAGGCACGGCTCGGGGCGAAGAGCGCCGCGCCGCGCGCGGACTGGCGCAAGGTCTATGGCGGCTTCCAGATCGCGATTCCCGTCAGCACCAAGGCCGACATGCTGGTGCCGGAGGCGCGCATCCTGTCGATCCTGCGCTGGCGCGCCGCGGCGCTGTCCGCGAACAGCCGCTGGTATCCCGTCTTCAAGCGCTATCTCGACGTGCTGGCGGCGCGCTTCGAGGGCTTGGGCGGCGATCCGGCTTCGGTGCCGCCGACGCCGGATGGAACATGGCCGGGCCTGACGCTCATCGGCGGCGCCGGCAAGACGCCGGCCTATCCGACCGGGCACGGCGAACCGGCTTCACAGGACGGCCATCCGCTGCACGAACTGGAGAGGCTCGCCGTCACCGGCAAGATCGACGCCCTGGTCTTCAACCATTTCGGCGACTTCGAGGCGTTCGTCATCGAGACCGAGGCCGGCGAATTCCACCGCTATGACAGCAGCGAGCCGCGCGTCCTGGCGATCGTGCGCCGGGCCTGGGAGGAGCGCATAACCGTCGCGGTCCACGCCTCGCGGCACCAGCCGCATCGTCCGCTCGAGATCGTCCTGCTGCGTGGCGGAGCGCCCTGAAAGGCGCTCCGCCTGCGCCGATCAGGGAACGATCTCGACCTTCTGCATCATGCCCTGGTCCTCATGGTCGAGGATATGGCAGTGCAGGACGAAGGCGCCGGTGAATTCGGTGTAGCGGCTGCGCACCGGGATCGGCGTGCCCTGATGCACCAGCACCGTATCCTTCCACACGATCTCGGGCTGTCCGTCCGGTCCGGGCCGCTTCATCTCGAACGGATTGACGTGGATGTGGAAGGGATGCGTCAGCGCCAGCGAGGTCGGCGCCACCGTCAGCGTCCATTGCGAGGCGGTGTTGAGCTTCATCTGCCGCACCGGTCCGGTGGGGTAAGGGTAGTCGTTGACCATGAACCGGATGTCGCAGGTCGGACCTGAGGTGCAGGGCGTGCACGGCCCCGGACCGGCGCACACCATGTTCTCGATCGAGAAGGCGACGTTCTGCGGCGCCCCGTTGAGATCGCCGTCGGTGATCGTCTTGTAGGGCGCAAGCGGTGCCAGCTCCGCATTGGTCGGCATGGGCATGATCGTGAACGGCCCGCGCACGTCGATCACCGCGATCACATTGGCGGGCTGCACCTGGTTGAGGACCGCCGTCAGCTTTGCGGCGAACAGGTCCGCGCTCACCTTCTTGCCGTGGAGCGCCGGCGAGGGCAGCCGCGTCTCCAGCAGCTGCAGGCCGGTCAGCGGCGCGCTGGTCAGATAGTAGCGGCCGGCCTGGCTCGGCGCCTTGAACAGGATATCGCTGCGATAGCCCGGATCGAACTCGAGCGGCGTGCTCCACGCGTCGATGCGGCCGAGCGTGTTGCCGTCGGTCGCTACCTCGTTCAGCGGCATGCCGCTGCCCTGCAGGTACATCTTGATGGTCTCGCGCACGCCGCCATGGATGAAGCGCCAGTGCTGGATCTCGCCGGGCGCGATCGTCACGACCGGCGCGATCTGGCCGTTCACCGTGATGACGCGCTTGGAATCGGCCCAGCTGCCGGGGCTGAACTGCGTCAGGGATTCGATCTCGCCCTGCTCGTTGTAGGAGATCTGCTGCATCAGGAAGATGCGCTCCTTCATGATCCGGATGGCCGGCACGTCGTCGAGCCCGCCCTCGACGATCAGCGCACCTTCCATGCCGCTCGAGACCTGCACCGCGGTCGAGCCATGGACATGCGCGTGATACCAGAAGGTCCCCGCCGGATGGTCGAGCGGCACGTGGATATCGTAATCCTGCGACGTGCCCGGGCAGATCTCGATGAAGACGTTGTCGCTGTTGCCGGACGGCGAGACATGCAGCCCGTGGGTGTGCAGGTTGGTCGTGTTCAGCGCCTGCATCGTGTTGGAGTGCGCCATCGGGCAAGGCATTGCCTCGCGCGGCAGGTCGTTGCGGATCGTGATCTTCATCGTGTCGCCGGGCCGGACGCGCAGCGTCGGGCCGATGAGCTGGCCGTTATAGGTGCGCAGATGCACCGGGCAGCCGGCGATCGACGTCGTCGCGGGATCGGTATAGGCGATGGCGAGCGTCGCGGTCAGCACATGGTTCGCGTCCGAGCGGATCACCGGGGCGTCGGCGAAGGGCTGCATGCCGTATTTCTGGAGGTCGATGTCCTGATAGGCGCAGCCGGGCGTGACCGGCGCGGCCGCCCGCACCGGCATGGCCATCTGATGCGGCCGCACGGCCCGCGCGGCGTTCTTGCCCTTGAAGACGGCCGCATGCGGCTTGGCCGGCGCGGCGGCGGCCGCCGGTCCGGCGAGCAGCACCCCCAGCGGCGCAAGCAATGCAACAGCGAACAGAGATCTGCGAAACCAGCCCATGGCGAATCCCCCGAAAGATGAGAGCAGGAAACGCAACGTCTCTGAGGCAGTGTAATACAGTATTATAAGAACAAACAGAAATATTGGTGGAAATCAGGATTGGAATGACGGGTCTGAGTTCAGCCGGATCTTTGCGAGTCGCGCGCCATCCCGGCGGCAGCCCGGAGGGGACTGGTGCCCGGTCAGGCTCGAACGGACACCCGCTTTTGCGGCTGTAAATCTTAAGTCCGGCGAGGAAGCCAACACGTTGTTTTCATTAGAATAAATGTCTTTGTGATAAGCGAATGCCCCACCGGGCCGCGCCGGAGCGCCGAGGGACCTGAATCAGAATCGACTCCATCCATCCAATTCGGTCGAGGGATGCATCTAACCCTTCGAAGCCGCAGCCATGCACGCTGCGGCAACCGAGGGATTATCGACCATGCGCTTTTGCGTCCAGACGAAACCGGGCAGCCGCCTGCGCGCACCGGTATTCGCGTTCTCCATGGCTCTTTCTGCGTCCACTGCGATGGCCGCTTCGCTATCGACCACGCTGCCCGACAGCACCGCGGGCAAGCTGGGCGGCGCGCTGATCCAGCACATCAATGCCGACACCGCCGAACGCATTCAGCTATGGGCACCGTCCATCCTGTCGCCCGCGGTCCCGGACGGCGACAGGGCAGACTTCCTGAAGGGCCTGGCATCCGCGGCGCGCGACAGCGGCGGAGTGGATCTGGTCGATGTGCGCGAACAAGGGCCGGGGATGATCGCCGTCACGATCAAGGCGCGCCGCACCGGGCAGCGGGCGGCCCTCTTCCTGGCCCCCGATCCGGCGCAGCCCGGCAAGCTGGCGGTCGCGGGCCTGGTGCCGGTTGACGATCCCGCGCTCTACGCCGCCTGGCCGAAAGAGGCCGTGCCGCATACGCAAATCGCGCGCCTTGCGCACGACGCCCTGGATCACTTGGTGCGCGCGTCCGATTTCTCCGGCTGCCTGACCGTCTCCGACGGCGCCGCCACGATTTTCGACGAATGCCGCGGCGCGGCCGAGCGCAATTTCGGCACCGTCGCCACCCGCCAGACACGCTTCCACATCGGTTCGATGGACAAGATGTTCACCGCCGTCGCCATCGCCCAGCTTGTCGACGCTGGCAAGCTGTCGTGGGACTCCACGCTGGCCCAGCTGGTGCCCGAATATCCGGATCAGGACACGGCGCGGAAGATCACAGTCTGGCAACTCCTGCACCACACCGCGGGTCTCGGCGATTTCTTCGTTCCGGAGTTCTTTCAGAATCGCCAAAAGTTCGTCGATCCGGGCGACTATCTGGATCTGATCGCCCGCCAGCCCAAAGCCGGTGAGCCCGGCGGCGACTGGAATTACAGCAATGCCGGCTACATCCTGCTGGGCCGCATCGTCGAAAAGGCTTCCGGCGAAAACTATTTCGATTACATCCAGCGCCATGTGTTCGCGCCGGCCGGCATGACCTCCAGCGGGTTCGACAGCCAGGAGGATGTCACGCCGCGCCTTGCGACCGGATATTTCCACGACGGCGTATTCGCGACCGCCTGGAAAGCGAACGCGATGACGCTGCCCTTCAAGGGAAGCCCGGCCGGCGGCGGTTATTCCACCAACACCGATCTCCTGCGGTTTGCCGCGGCGCTGCGCGATGCCAAGCTGATGAAGCGCGAAACGCTGCAAAAGATGTTCGACGGCGAGGTGCCGGCAGGGCCGGGCGGATACGCCGCGGGCTTCGGTGACCGCCCGTCGCATGGCCGCCATATCCGTGGACATGCCGGCGGCGCGGACGGCATGAACGCGGACCTCGCCATCGTATGGGAAACCGGCGCCGCGGTCGCCGTCACGAGCAACGAAGGCGACTCGCAGACGGCAATGCTGCTGGCCGAACGCGTCGCCGACCTGCTCGCCGCCGAGGGCGCGAAGCCGTGACGCGGCGCGGCTGCACAGCAAGTCGATTCATCTGAAATTCGAGCCAACTTTCCAGGAGCATCGCTATGGCACCAGAAATCTTCATCCCCTTCATGGTCATGTTGGCCCCGGTGGCCGCCATTCTCGTCCTGTTGCGATACCGCTATCTGCAGACGCAGGCGCGCTACCGGATGTTGTTGCAGCTCGCCGACAAGAACGTGACGCTGCCCCCCGAGCTGCTTGCCGATCCCCATGCCGTGCACTCCGACCTTCGCAGGGCGCTGGTGCTGATGAGCGGCGGACTTGGGGTGATCGCGGTGTTCCTGGCGCTGCCGCTGCAATTCGACAAGGGCCAGAGCGTCGGCAGCCTGTGGGGTCTCGGCCTGCTGCCTTTGATGACAGGCCTGGGCTATCTCGCAAGCTGGTGGCTGAACCGGCGCGGTGGCATGGGTGACTGACAGCGCCGCCCAAGCGCGTGTCGATCAGGCGTTGGTGGTCCGTGTGCTGCTGGCGGACGATCGGCGCGCGTTTGAACAGCTGCTGCGACGCTACCAGGGATTGGTGCGCGCCCAATTGCGCCGCTTGCTGAAGGGCGATCATGCCCGGGCCGACGATCTGGCGCAGGAGACATTTCTGCTGGCCTGGCGAAAGCTCCATCAGTTCCGGGGCGACGCACGGTTCTCCACCTGGCTTCACCGGATCGCCTATACCTGCTTTCTTCAGGCGCGCCGCAAGCCGTCATGGTCATCCGACGCCGACGACCACGGCGCCGGCCTACAGGCGGAAGCGCCGCAGGCGATGGATCTGCATCTGGATATCGAGAGCGCGATGCAACGCCTGTCCGCCGCCGAGCAGACGGTGCTGCTGCATTGCGTTCAGCTGGGCATGAGCCACAGCGAGACGTCCTATGTGCTGGCGATGCCGCTCGGCACGGTGAAAACCCATGCGGCGCAGGGCAAGGCGAAATTGCGCGCGCTGCTCGCGGACTGGCAAGAGACGGAGCGAAAGGAATACCCATCATGAGCGAACGCGAAGACGATCCCGTCGATGCCCTGCTGCTGGAACGGTTCGAAGGACCGGTGCCTGACGAAGGTTTTTGCGATGGCGTGATGCAACGCTTGCCGCCCCGGCGCCACGACCCTGCGTGGCCGTTGGCGGCGGGAGTCGTGGCGGGCGTGACTGTCTGCTGGTTAAGCCTGCTGTCTTCGCCGCTCCTTCGTATCGGCTGGCGCGATTGGCTGTCGGGCGAACGATCCGCGTCGGCGGTCACCCTGCTTCTGGTGACGGCGGGCATTTCGCTGCTGACCTTGGCCTGGACAATGGCGGAAGCCGATGACGGGCGCAGTGAATCGGGGCTGTAAACGGCGGCTTCGGCACGGCAGTCTCCGTCGCTGCGCAGCGAAGACTGGTGGCCCCGGTCCGACTCGAACGGACACGCCGCTTTCGCAGCTACGGATTTTAAGTCCGGTGCGTCTACCGATTCCGCCACGGGGCCTGGAAGCGGGCAAACTGGTGCGCTTGGCGCTGTCGCGTCAAGCCGCCTTGCCGCCACCTTGCGCCGCCGGTAATCTTGCCCTCGCCGCAAGCGCCGAGCCCGCCGATGCACGGTCATGCCTTGAGCTTTTTCCTGACCGCCGGCGGATTCGTGATCGGTGTTCTGGCGCTGATCGTCCAGATTCTGGCCTACCGGCGCGGAAAATAGATTCAATCTCCGGTTGAGCGTCAGGCAGAAAGCCAAATATTTCCAAGGCTTAAGCCGGATTTTCCGGCCGTTGACAGGGCGAAGTCCCTGACTATAGTGCGCCGCCTTCGCGGACCCATTCCGCAAACTCGAAATCCGGACGAAGCATGAGCAAGCGCGCTGAAAGCAAGTACAAGATCGACCGCCGCATGGGCGAGAGCATCTGGGGCCGTCCCAAGAGCCCGGTCAACAAGCGCTCCTACGGCCCGGGCCAGCACGGCCAGCGCCGCGCCAAGAAGCTGTCGGACTACGGCACCCAGCTCCAGGCCAAGCAGAAGCTCAAGGGTTATTACGGCAACATCACGGAGCGCCAGTTCCGCAAGTATTACACGGAGGCCTCGCGCCGTCCGGGCGACACCGGCGAGAACATGATCGGCCTGCTCGAGCGCCGTCTTGACGCCGTCGTCTACCGGGCCAAGTTCGTCCCGACGCCCTTCGCCGCCCGCCAGCTCGTCAGCCACGGCCATGTGAAGGTCAATGGCCGCCGCGTCACCATCGCCTCCTACCAGGTGAGCGACAAGGATGCGATCGAGCTGTCGCCCAAGGCCAAGGAGATGGCGCTGGTGCTCGAGGCGACCAAGAGCGCCGAGCGCGACACGCCCGATTATGTCAGCGTCGACCATGACAAGATGACGGCCAAGCTGCTGCGCACGCCCAAGCTGTCGGACGTGCCCTACGCGAGCCAGATGCAGCCGCATCTGATCGTCGAATTCTATTCGCGCTGAGACCGGCGCGAACCGTTTGGAAAAAGGCCGCGGCGCGATCCGCGGCCTTTTTCTTTGCCTGGGCCGTCGCAAAGGCCGGCGCGTGCAAACAATGATCAATCGGTTGGGGTCTTCGCGCCGCCGCGGTCCACAATTTGGGGTGCAACAAATTCCGCCCCGCTGTCGGCGTCGGGCATACCGGCCCGTCCTTGGATCGAACGAGGTCTTCCGATGCTCTACGCCATCCTCTGCTACAATTCCGAGAACGCCGTCTTCTCCTGGTCCAAGGCGCAGGAGGACAAGGTCATGGCCGACCTCGCCGCGGTGCAGGCGCGCCTGTCCAAGGTCAACAAGCTCGGCCCCGTCGCGCGTCTGATGCCGACGACCGCCGCCATCACGCTGCGCAAGGGCGACACGCCGCTGGTGCTCGACGGCCCTTTCGCCGAAACCAAGGAGCAATTGCTCGGCTTCTACGTCGTCGATTGCGCCGATCTGGAAGAGGCGCTCGGCTTCGCGCGCGAATTGGGCGCGGTCAATCCGGGCGGCGCTCATGAGATCCGTCCGCTGCTGATGTTCGACAAGGGAACGCTTCCCGGATGAGCGACCTGGCCTGGCTCGACGTGGCATTGACCTCTGCCCGTCCCCAGGCGGTCGGCGCGCTGCTCCGCTATTTCCGCAATCTCGACGCCGCCGAAGAGGCTTTCCAGGAAGCCTCGCTGCGCGCCCTGAAGAGCTGGCCGCGCAATGGTCCGCCGCGCGATCCCGCCGCCTGGCTGATCATGGTGGGTCGCAACGCCGGCATCGACAGGGTCCGCCGCACGAGCCGGCTCGAGTCGCTCCCCGATGAGGACCGCATCTCGGATATCGACGATGTGGAGGCCCCGCTGGCCGAGCGCCTCGACAATGCCGACTACCGCGACGACATCCTGCGCCTGCTGTTCGTCTGCTGCCATCCCGACCTGCCGGACACGCAGCAGATCGCGCTCGCCCTGCGCATCGTCAGCGGCCTCACGGTGAAGCAGATCGCGCGCGCCTTCCTCGCCTCCGAGGCGGCGGTGGAGCAGCGCATCACCCGTGCCAAGGCGCGTATCGCAAGGCGCGGCGCCTCCTTCGAGGCGCCCAGTCCGATCGAACGCGCCGAACGCCTCGCCGCGGTCGCGACGATGCTCTATCTCGTCTTCAACGAAGGTTATTCCGCGGCCGATGCGGTGCAGAGCGAGGTGCGCGCGCCGCTCTGCGAAGAGGCGATCCGTCTCGCCCGTCTCCTGCTCGCCCTGTTCCCGGCGGAGCCGGAGATCATGGGTCTCCTCGCGCTGTTCCTGCTCCAGCATGCGCGCCATGCGGCGCGCTTCGACGCGGCCGGCGCCATCGTGCTGCTCGACGACCAGGATCGCACACGCTGGAACGGGCAAGCCATTGCCGAAGGCCTCGCGCTGATCGACAAAGCGATGCGCCACGCGCGTCCCGGCGCCTATCAGATCCAGGCGGCCATCGCCGCCCTGCATGGGCGGGCCGCTGCGCCTGCCGATACCGACTGGGCGCAGATCGCCTTGCTCTATGCCAGTCTCGAGCGCCTGCAGCCGTCGCCGGTGGTCACGCTCAACCGCGCCGTCGCGGTGTCCAAGGTCGCCGGCCCGGAGGCGGCGCTGGCGCTCATCGCGCCGCTGGCGGCGCCGTTGCGCAACTATTTCCATTTCCACGGCCTGCAGGGTGCGCTGCTGCTCCAACTCGGCCGGGCCCTGGAAGCCCGCGAGGCCTTCGGCCGGGCCATCTCCCTGGCCGGCACGCCGGCCGAGGCCGCCCATATCCGCATGCATTTGGATCGGCTCGAACAGGTCCCATAGGATTGTCCCGCGCATTGTCGGGGATGGCGCCGCCCGCGCGTCCTTCGCCCGTGAAGCGGCAAGCGTCGCGACCGCAAGGAGACCTGCATGGATACCGAACTCGGCCAGAACTCCGCCGCCGCCTTGCGCGGTGGCATCGTGCCCTATCTCAACCTCGACGGCGCCGGCAAAGCCGCCGACTTCTACAAGCGGGCCTTCGGCGCGGACGAGATCGCGCGCATGCCCGGCGCCGCCGATGGCCGGCTGATCCACTGCCATCTCGTGCTCAATGGCAATTCGCTCATGCTCAGCGACCCGTTCCCGGAGCACGGCCATCCGGCACAAACACCCGCCGCCTTCACCCTGCATCTGCAGGTCGACGATATCGACGCCTGGTTCAGGCGCGCGGTCGCGGCCGGCGCGACCGTCCTGATGCCGGTGAGCAAGCAGTTCTGGGGCGATCTCTACGGCCGGTTGCGCGATCCCTTCGGCGTGAGCTGGTCGATCGGACAGACGCCCAAGGACCAGGCGAAGGCGCGGTAAACCCCATGCCGCCGATGGAAAAGGCCGCAGGTCCGTTCTGCGGTCTTTTGCCTTGTAATCGGCGCCTGCGGTCTTAGCTTGCCGGCATGACCTATACGATTTTCGGCGACAAGGGCTCGGGCGCGTTCTCGGCGGAAGCGGTGCTGGCGGAGGCCGGCGCGCCCTACGAGTTCTATCCGGTCTCGCTGGAGAAGCACGAGCAGAAGAAGCCCGAATTCCTCAGCATCAATCCGAGCGGGAAGATCCCCGCCCTGCGCCTTCCCGAGGGCGAGATCGTCACCGAATCGGCCGCGATCCTCCTGGCGATCGCCGATCATTTCCCCAATGCGCGCCTCCTGCCGCCGCAGGCCAGCGCCGCGCGGGCCCAAGCCTATCGCTGGCTCGCCTTCATGGCGTCGGAGATCTATCCCATGGTCGAGATCTCCGACTATCCGGAGCGCTTCACGCCGGACGGCACCGACGCCGAGGCCTTGCGCGCCAAGGCGCGCGCCCGCATCCGCGAGCGCCTGCTGATCGTCGAGCGCTTCGCGGATGGCCCGTGGTTTCTGTCCTCGGGCTTTTCGATCCTCGACATCTACGCCTCGATGTTCACGCGCTGGCGCGGCAGCATCGGGCGCGACTGGCTGGAGCAGGGGCACATCCCCAAGCTCTCGGGCATCGCCGCGGGGCTTGCGGCGCGTCCCGCCATTGCCCCGGTCTGGGCCAGGCACTTCGGTGCCTGAGGCCATTCATCCGCGTTCGGCGGCGCCACGGTTTCGTTGAATCCGCCGCTCTTCCGCCCCGGATACGCGCTACTATCTCTGCCTTGGGAACGGCGGAGGCGGGGATGGTTTCGCGCAGGACGATGATCGCCGGCGGTGCCGGCGCGGCGCTGGTTGCGGGCCTCGGCTACCGCATCTGGGATCGCGGCGTGTTCGCGGCGCCGGGCGGTGACGCCTATGCGCCTTGGGGCCGCTGGCGCGGCAGCGTGGTCGATGGCGTCGCGCGCCCGCTGAATGCGGCGATCCTCGCCGCCAGTCCGCACGACACCCAGCCCTGGCTGTTCGAGGTCGGCGACGAGTCCATCACCGTCTATGCCGACCGCGCCCGCAATCTCGGCAGCTTCGATCCGTTCCGCCGCGAGATGCATCTGGGCCTGGGCGCCGCGATCGAGAATCTCGTGCGCGCCGCCGGCGTTTATGGCTTTACGCCCTATGTACGCCCGGTCGCGGGCCGGCTGGCCGCGTCGCCGCCGGATGTGCCGACCATCGCGGCGCACATCACGCTTGATCCCGGCGCGCCCGGACGCGACCTGCTCTATGAGGCGATTCCCGACCGCCACACCCATCGCGGCTTCTATCGGGACAAGCCCATCGCGGCGGAAGCGTTGCGCGGTCTTGCCGATCTCGCCGCGGCCGATCCGGTGCGCCTCGCGTTCGTGATCGATCCGGCCGCCCGCCGGGATTTGGGCGCGCTGATCGTCGATGCGACCCAGCGCATCATCGCCGATCCGCAAATGTCCGCCGACAGTGCGCGCTGGGTCCGCACCGGCCGCCGCGAGGTCGCGGCGCATCGCGACGGCGTCACCGTCGACGCCGCCGGCTTGTCGCCCGCGACCGTGATGTTCGCCAAGCTCGCCCCCGACCTGAGCGCCGCATCGCAGGACCGGTATTGGCTTGCCGCCACGCGCGACACGCAGGTCCACGCGCCGGTGCTGGGCGTGATCCTGGTGAAGGACCGGCTGGAGATGGCGCAGGCGATCGCCGCCGGCCGCGTCTGGCAGCGCCTGCATCTCGCCGCGACCCATCTGGGCCTTGCGGCCCAGCCGCTCAATCAGCCGGTCGAGTGCGTCGACCGCGCTGCGATGCTCGGCCGCCGCGATAGCTATCAGGATGCGCTGGTGCGGATGGCGAACGCGCCGGGCTGGCAGCCGACCTTCATCTTTCGCCTGGGCTACGCGGAAAAGCCGGCGCCGCTTTCGCCGCGCCGGCCTTTGCGAGATGTCCTGAAGAGTTCCGGCTACGCCTGATCAGGCGTTCTCGAGCGCGATGCCGTGCTCGGCGAAATACGCCGCGAGCTCGTCATTCTCGAACATCTCGCGCAGGATGTCGGCGCCGCCGACGAATTCGCCCTTGACGTAGAGCTGCGGAATGGTCGGCCACTCGGAATATTCCTTGATGCCCTGGCGGATCTCCGGATCCTTCAGCACGTCGATCGCTTTGAACTTCACGCCCAGATGCGAAAGTATCTGCACCACCGCGGCGGAAAAGCCGCATTGCGGGAAGACGGGGGTGCCTTTCATGAACAGCACCACGGGGTTGCCTTTGACTTCTTCATCGATGCGCGTGCGGATGTCGGTCATGTTGTGTCGCGCCGCGTGGCGCCCTCGCGATGATAGGACGATTTCCATGTATGCCCGGCACCGCAAGGCGTCAAGGTTCGGTCGCCCGCGGCGCATCATACTACGTGCGCGATAGCGTGAATCCCGCGCTTCCGCCGCCGTTCAAAGCCGCCGCCGATGCGCTGCTCGAGGGCGTCTCGCGCAAGGCTCTGGCCGGGCATGCGCAGGCGATTTCCGGGCATTACCGCAGCGGCCGCAGTTCCGCCGCCGCAGTCACCGGTGCCGCGGAAACGCTGGCCTATCTCATCGCGCGGCTGCCCGCGACCTATGCCGTGGCGGCTGCGGCACTGGCGCAAATCCATGCCGCCGTCCCGGACTTTGCACCGGTCTCGCTGCTCGACGTGGGGGCCGGGCCTGCGACGGCGAGCTGGGCGGCACATGAGACCTGGCCGGCGCTGACCGCGTTCACGCTGACGGATTCCAACGCGCATTTCCTCGATCTCGCGCGCAAGCTGGCGCCGTCGCGCGATGCCGCTTTCCTCGCCCGCGACCTCACGCGGGACGAATTGCCGAAAGCCGACCTGGTGCTCGCGAGCTTCGTCCTCGCCGAGATCGCGCAAGCGTCGCAGGTGCCGGTCGTCGAGAAGCTCTTTGCGGCCGCGCGAGACGTCCTGGTCCTGATCGAACCCGGAACGCCGCAAGGCTTCGAACGCATTCGCGCCGCGCGCGCAGTGCTGATCGGACAGGGCGCGCACGTCCTTGGTCCCTGCACGCATGCGAATGCCTGCCCGATGGTGGCGCCGGACTGGTGCCACTTCTCGCAGCGCCTGCCGCGCTCGCGCGACCATATGCAGGCGAAAAGCGCCAGCGTTCCCTATGAAGACGAGCGCTATGCCTGGGTCGCGGTCAGCCGCACGCGCCGCTCGGCGTTCGACGGCCTTGCGCGCGTCCTGGCACCGCCGCACGCGACCAAGCCCGGCATCGAACTGAAGCTCTGCACGCCGAACGGACTGCAAGCACGCTTCGTCGCCAAGCGCGACGCCGGAGCTTTTGCCGGCGTCCGCAAGGCCGACTGGGGCGACGTCGTCTAGGACTTGCAGCCCGAATTCGCCGGCAGCTTCTCTTTCTTGCCCCAGTCATTGTGCGGCACGGCGGCATAAGCCGAGGCGGTGAAGTGCTGCTTCTGTGCCGTGAAGGCGGTCGGCACCGGCGAGCCGGCGGTGCCATAGGTCACGATCCAGAAGTAATCGTAATTGTCGCCCTTCCACGTGTCGGGCACCTGGCTGCCGAGCGCGTCGAGACCGAGGAGCTGGCGCAATGTGATCTTCTGGCCCGGATAGGCGGCTTCGAGCTTCTTGTTCGCGATGTGCTTGTGCTCCCAGATCATGACGACGGTCTTGCCGTTGTAGAGCGGGTTGGTGAGCACGTCGGCAACCGCCTCCTGTGTCCGCATATTGAGAACGGCGGTGGAATCGCCGAGCGGGCTGCCGGAGATCGGCACGGCCGAATACAGGCTCTGCGGCAGGCTCCAGGTCTGGGCCGCCGGGCTTGCGAGTTCGAGCGTGTGCAGGGTGATGGTCACGAAGGCGGCCGGCGTCTCGCCGCTTGCGAACAGCGAGTCCGCCGCGCCCTTGCCGAGATATTGCGTCGACAGCGCCAGCGAGCGCTGCACCCCGACGCTGCAGAGCGCGAAGCCGTCCTGCTTCTCGCCATGGCGCAAGATGATGATGCGGGCCGGCACGGCGGCTGCGCCGATGCCGCTTGCGACGAGAAGAGAAAAAGCCAGAAGAACACGCGAGAGCATGGCGACCTCCATCGGAAAGGCCGGCAACTCAGCCGGGTGCTATTTGATTTTACTATTTCACTTGCGTGGTGAGCTGCAGCGCATGCAGCACGCCACCCATATTACCCTTCAGCGCGGCATACACCATCTGGTGCTGCTGCACCCGGCTTTTGCCCTGGAACGCGGCCGAAGTCACCACTGCGGCCCAATGGTTGTCGTCGCCGGCGAGGTCGGTGATCGTGACCTCCGCGTCGGGGAACGCCTCTTTGATGAACGTCTCGATCTCTGCGGCCTTCATCGCCATCGTTCAATTCCTCGGCGGCAGCTCTTCGCCGCCCATGTAACGCGGAAACCAGTCTTCATGCGCGCGCTTGAGGTCGGGTAGCGCGACCTCGCCAACCCCCTCGACCAGCAGCTTGCCGGGCGCGGTGCAGCCGATCAGGACATGCGGCACACCGTGATTGCGCGCCGTTTCGCCCACCCGCATCGCCAGTGCGGACGGCATGGCCACGACATAGCGCGCTTGGTCCTCGCCGAACAGGAAGGGGATCGGCGCGCTTCCCGCCGGTAGCGCGATATTCGCGCCGATGCCGCCCGCCATCGCCATCTCGGCCAGCGCGACCAGGAGGCCGCCATCCGACACGTCGTGCACGGTGTCGATCCCGCCCGCCTCGATCAGCAGGCGCACGAAGTCGCCATTGCGCCGCTCGCTCGGCAGATGCACCGGCGGCGCGGCGCCGTCCTCGCGCCCTTCGATCTCGCGCAGATAGATCGACTGGCCGAGGTGGCCCTTGGTCTCGCCGACCAGCATGATCACGTCGCCGGGCCGCTTGAAGGCGACGGTCGCCATCTTGCTCACATCGCGCATCAGGCCCACGCCGCCGATCGCCGGCGTCGGCAGGATGCCTTCGCCATTGGTCTCGTTGTAGAGCGAGCAATTGCCGCCGATCACCGGGAAGTCGAGCGCCCGGCAGGCCTCGCCGATCCCGTCGATGCCGCGCACGATCTGGCCCATGATCTCGGGCTTCTGCGGGTTGCCGAAGTTGAGGTTGTCGGTCACCGCCAGCGGCTTGGCGCCTACCGCGGTGAGGTTGCGCCACGCCTCCGCCACGGCCTGCTTGGCACCCTCGAAGGGATCGGCGAAGCAATAGCGCGGCGTCACGTCGGTGGTGATGGCGAGGCCCTTGTTGGTGCCGTGCACCCGCACCACGGCGGCGTCGCCGCCCGGGTGCTGCACCGTGTCGGCCATCACCGTGTGGTCGTACTGCTCCCACACCCAGCGCCGCGAGCACATGTCGGGCGCCGCCAGGATGGTCTTGAGCGATTCGAACACCGGCCGCGACGCGTCGAACGCCGGCGAACCGGTGGCCGCGGCCGGCTCGCGCCACGGCCGCTCATATTTCGGCGCTTCGTCCGACAGCGCGGTCACCGGCATATCGGCGACGACCGCGCCCTTGTGCTTGACGACCAGCCGCCCGGTGTCGGTGGTCACGCCGATCACCGCGAAATCGAGCTCCCACTTCTTGAAGATGCGTTCGGCCTCGGCCTCGCGCCCCGGCTTGAGCACGGCCAGCATGCGTTCCTGGCTCTCCGACAGCATCATGTCGTAGGCGGTCATATTGGCCTCGCGCTGCGGCACATGATCGAGATCGAGCTCGATGCCGCTGCCGCCCTTGTCCGCCATTTCGGCCGAGGAGGAGGTGAGACCCGCCGCGCCCATGTCCTGGATCGCGATGATCGCGTCCGTTGCCATCAGCTCGAGGCAGGCTTCCAGCAGCAGCTTCTCGGTGAAGGGGTCGCCGACCTGCACGGTGGGCCGCTTCTCCTCCGACGCATCGTCGAACTCCGCGCTCGCCATCGTGGCGCCATGGATGCCGTCGCGTCCGGTCTTGGAGCCGATATAGACCACCGGATTGCCCGCGCCCTTGGCGGCGGAGAGGAATATCTTGTCGGTCCGTGCCAGGCCGACGCACATCGCGTTGACCAGGATGTTGCCGTTGTAGCTCTTGTGGAAATTCACCTCGCCGCCGACCGTCGGCACGCCCATGCAATTGCCATAGCCGCCGATGCCGCTCACCACGCCGCTCACCAGATGCCGGGTCTTGGGATGCGCCGGCTCGCCGAAGCGCAGCGCGTTCATCATCGCGATCGGCCGCGCGCCCATGGTGAAGACGTCGCGCATGATGCCGCCCACGCCGGTCGCCGCGCCCTGGTAGGGCTCGATGAAGCTCGGATGGTTGTGGCTCTCCATCTTGAAGATGCAGGCATCGCCGTCGCCGATGTCGATCACCCCGGCATTCTCGCCCGGCCCCTGGATCACCCAGGCCGCCTTGGTGGGAAGTTTGGCCAGGTGGATGCGGGTGGATTTATACGAGCAGTGCTCGGACCACATCACCGAGAAGATGCCGAGCTCGACGAAGCTCGGTTCGCGATTCATCAGCCGCTTGATGCGACCGTATTCCTCGTCCGTGAGGCCGTGTTCCGCAACGAGCTGCGGCGTGATCTCGGTCATGCCAGGAAACTCACGACAAGGTCTCGATCAGGCTCTCGAACAGCGCACGCCCATCCGTCCCGCCCAGCAGCGGATCGACCACGCGCTCGGGATGCGGCATCAGGCCCAGCACGTTGCGCTTCTCGCTGAGGATGCCCGCGATGTTGCGCGCCGAGCCGTTCGGATTGTCGCCCTCGGTATAGCGGAACACGACGCGGCCTTCGCCCTCCAGCCGGTCCAGCGTCTCCGCATCGGCGACGAAATTGCCCTCGCCATGCGCCACGGGGAAGGAGAGGCGTTGGCCCTTCTCGTATTTGCGCGTGAAGGTCGACTGCGTCTCCTCGACCGCCAGCGCCACCGGCCGGCAAACGAATTTGAGATCGGCATTGCGTATCAGCGCGCCCGGCAGCAGATGGCTCTCAGTCAGCACCTGGAAGCCGTTGCAGATCCCCAGAACCGCACCGCCGCGCTCCGCATGCGCCTTCACCGCGCGCATCACCGCCGACTGGCTCGCCATCGCGCCGCAGCGCAGATAATCGCCATAGGAGAATCCGCCTGGCAGCACGACGAGATCGACCTCCGGCAGGTCGGCGTCCTGGTGCCAGACCATGTGGGGGTCCTTGCCCGTCATCTGTTTCAAGGCGACGGCCGCGTCGCGGTCGCAATTGGAAGCTGGAAAAACGACGACGGCGGATTTCACGTTTTGTTGCCGTCCTTGCGGTATTTCGCGATGATGTGCTGCACGGCGGTGGTGGCGGCGCGCTGGCCCCAGGCCTGGCCGATCGCGATGTTCTCTTTGAGGATCGCAGGGTTCTCCGACAGCAGTTTGCTGCCCAGCGGCCCGGCGTAGAACGCGGCCAGCTGCTGCAGCTCGTCATGCGAGAAGTGTTGGACGTAGATGCACGCTTCCGCGTTCATCAGGTCCGGAAGCTGCTTGATCATCTCGTCATGCAGCGCGTTTTTCAGGTCGGCCATCGCGTTGTCGGGTATCTGCGGCGCCGCCCTGTGGATCAGGTCCATCATCGGCGGCATCATCGCGTCGATCGCCGTCACGACGTTGTCCGTCGCATGCGTGGTCTTCAGGATGCCGCGGGCGACGTCCAGGTCGCCCGCATCGGCCGTCGCGCCGTTCTTGCTGCAGACGGCCGCCGAACCGTCCTCCGCCGCCCAGGCCGGCGGCGACAGCAGAATTGCCGCGAGCGCGATGACGATCCGATGACGCATGGCGATCTCCTATGGGATCTCGATCTCGTATTTCTCGATCACGGTGTTGGCCAGAAGCTTCTCGCACATCGCCCTGAGGTCGCTGCGCGCCTTCGTCTCGTCGGTCTCGGCCAGGTCGATGTCGATCACCTTGCCCTGCCGCACCTCGCCGACCGCGCCGAAGCCGAGCCCGTTCAGCGCGTGGCCGATCGCCTTGCCCTGCGGGTCGAGGACGCCGGTCTTCAACGTCACGAATACGCGCGCTCTCATCGGACTAGCTGCGGTCCCTTGCTCTCGCCCTGGGTCGATTCGGGCATGATGCCGAGCCGGCGGGCGACTTCCGAATAGGCCTCGACCACGCCGCCGAGGTCGCGGCGGAAGCGATCCTTGTCCATCTTGTCGTTGGTCGTCACGTCCCACAGGCGGCACGAATCCGGGCTGATCTCGTCCGCCAGGACGATGCGCATATAGTCGTTCTCCCACAGCCGGCCGAACTCGACCTTGAAGTCGACCAGCTTGATGCCGACGCCGAGAAACAGGCCGGAGAGGAAATCGTTGATCCGGATGGTGAGGTTGACGATGTCGTCGAGGTCCTGCGGGCTGGCCCAGCCGAATGCGGTGATGTGCTCCTCGCTGACCAGCGGATCGTGCAGTGCGTCGTTCTTGTAGCAATATTCGATGATCGAGCGCGGCAGCACCGTGCCCTCCTCGATCCCCAGCCGCTTGGACATCGAGCCGGCCGCGATATTGCGCACGATCACCTCGAGCGGGATGATCTCGACTTCCTTGATGAGCTGCTCGCGCATGTTGATGCGGCGGACGAAATGCGTCGGCACCCCGATCGCGTTGAGCTGCGTCATCAGGTATTCGCTGATCCGGTTGTTCAGCACGCCCTTGCCGTCCAGCACCGCCTTCTTGGTGGCGTCGAACGCGGTGGTGTCGTCCTTGAAATACTGGATCAGCGTGCCGGGCTCGGGCCCCTCATAGAGGATCTTGGCCTTGCCTTCATAAATCATGCGCCGGCGCTTCATCGTGTTGTCCTTAGATCGTCGCCGTAGACGCGAATCGGGAGCCTGCCCGCCGCCCCGTCAGAAGCGGCAAAATAGCCAGCGCACGCCTTAGCGGCAACGTTGCGAAAGCGCGCATACGCCCCTATCCATGCGCTGTCCACAAGCTTACGCTGATGGGCGCCCAGGATGCCGCCAGATGGCGATTTAACGATTTATATTCAAGAGGTTAAGAGATGAGTGGCTCGTTCGATGATCGCCGCAAGGGCTTCGAGGCCAAATGGGCGCATGACGCCGACATGCAGTTCAAGATCATGGCCCGCCGCAACAAGCTGCTGGGCCTGTGGGCGGCCGGCGAGATGGGCAAGAGCGCCGACGAGGCTGCCGCCTACGCCAAGGAGGTGATTGCGGCCGATTTCGAGGAAGCGGGCGACGAGGACGTCTTCCGCAAGCTGCGCAAGGACCTCGGCCCGCAGATCGCCGACCAGGTGATTCGCCACAAGATGCTCGACCTGCTGGAGACCGCCGCCGAACAGGTCCAGGGCGAGGGGAAGTAGAGCGCTAAGCCGCCCGCAGTCTCGCCAGCGCCCCAGGAAAGCGGCGGGACAGCGGCACGCTGAGCGCGCCCAGTTCCACCGTGTAATCGCCGCTCCCATTCGGCGTCAGGCCCGTCATCCGCGCTGGATTGACCAGCCAGGAGCGGTGCACCCGCACGAAGCCATGTGGCGCGAGCTCCGATTCGATGGCGCTCAAGGGGGAGCGCATCAGCGGCTTGCGTCCGTCGCGCAGCGCGAACTCGACATAATTGCCCGCCGAGCTGGCCGCCAGGATGTCGTCGATGGGGATGCGCACGATCCGCGCGCCGTCGCGGATCGTGAAGGTCGTGTCGTTTGCGGTTCGCGGCGTCTGCAAGAGCCGCGCGATGAGCGTGAAGCCTCCGATCATCAGGATGTAACCCAGACCATCCTTGCTGAACTCATAGAGAAAATTGGGCCCGAAGGCGCCGAACACATAGCTTTGCCCGGCCGCCGCGTAGGCGAGCTTGCGCAGCGCGATGAAGCCCAGGACATGCGCGAGCGCGAACAGCACGGCGCCAGCCGGATGCACCAGGGCGGCGCGCCAATAGGGCCGCTCGGTCAGGGGTGCCAGCCGGAAGGCGGTCCAGGGGATCCAGAGGAACGCCATCAGCGATATCCAGCTCGAACCCTCCCAGACCACCGGGGCGAGCAGGCCATAACGCGGCGCATTGTGAAGCGTGGTGATGATGTTGAGGGTGTTGATCAGGGCAACGAGCACCCCGATCGGTGCGGCGGCGTAGAGGAAGGTTCGCCAGCCTGAGCCGCTCGTCCCGGAGCGCGCGCCGTTCGTCCCAAGCCTCTGCCAGATATCACCGATTCGGCGCATTCCGCCCCAGCCCTCTTTCACCGAAAGAGGGCGCGAACCAGATTGGAGCGTGTCGGAGCCAGGCTCAGCCATTGCCGCAATATAGGGCGCCGGGCTCCAGACCGGAGGGACAAAATGCGCAATGTCATCTTCGGGGCGGCCGCCGCCGTCCTTTTCCTCCTGCCGGGCTTGGCGCATGGCAAGGACCCCGGCTGGCCGACCTATGGTGGCGATCCCGGCGGCCAGCGCTTTTCGCCGGCGCGCCAGATCACGCCGGCCAATGTCGGCGGGCTGGCGGAAGCCTGGCGCTACTCCACCGGCGATCTCGCGACCCATGGCGACGTCATCGAGCGCGCCTCGTTCGAGAACACGCCGATCCTCGCAGAGGGCCGGCTCTATGTGTGCTCGCCGTTCAACGAAGTGAGCGCGCTCGATCCCGGATCGGGTGCGCTGCTCTGGCGCTTCGACCCGAAGCTCGACACGGCCATCCGCTATCCCAACGACTATGTCTGCCGTGGCGTCGCCTTTGCGTCCAATCTGGCCAGGGCTGGCACCGCTTGCGCCACGCGCATCTACCTCAACACCGCCGACCGCCGCCTGATCGCGCTCGACGCGCGCACCGGCAGGCCCTGCGCGAATTTCGGCAAGGACGGAACGGTGGTGATCGGCGAAGGCGCGGTGCGCGAGGGCAAGACCAGGCGCTTCGGCCGCATTCACACCACCTCCGCGCCGGTGGTCAGCCATGGCGTGGTGGTCGTCGGTTCCGCGATCGACGACAACCAGAAGGTCGACGAGCTGCGCGGCACCGTCCACGCCTATGACGCGGTGAGCGGTGCGCAACGCTGGGCCTTCGATCCGCTCGCCAATGCGCATATCCGCGGCGGCGCCGCCAATGTCTGGGCGCCGATGAGCGTGGATGAGGGGCGCGGCCTGGTCGTCCTGCCGGTCTCCAGCGCCAGTCCCGACTTCTTCGGCGGCTTGCGCGCGGGCAGCGGCAAATATGCGAATTCCGTCGTCGCGCTGCACATCGCCGACGGCACGGTGGCGTGGTCGTTCCAGACCACGCATCACGACGTCTGGGATTACGACATTCCCGCCCAGCCGACGCTGGGCACGGTGACCTATCGCGGCAACACGGCGCCGGCGGTGCTGCAGCCGACCAAGCAGGGCCTCCTCTTCACCCTGAACCGCGAGACCGGCGTGCCGCTCATCCCCGTGGTGGAGCGCAAGGTCCCGCAAGGTGGCGCGCCGGGCGAAACGCTTTCGCCGACCCAGCCCTTTCCCGTCGCGCCGGGGCCGCTGGCGCCCAACCGCATCACACCGGACGATGCCTTCGGCCTCACCTTCTGGGATCGCGGCAAGTGTCGCGCGATGATCGCGGCCGTGCGCCATGACGGGCTCTACACGCCGCCGAGCACGCAAGGCACGATCCTTTATCCCTTCACCGGCGGCGGGACGAACTGGGGCGGCCTCGCCTTCGACGCGGCGCGCGACGTCGTCTACGTCAACACATCGAGCGCGATGCATCTGGTGACGCTGATCCGCCAGAAGGATTTCGCCGAGGCTCGCGAGCGGTTCTTCGACAAGGAGGTCTCGCCCAATGAAGGGGCGCCTTTCGGCATGAAACGCGAGACGCTGGTGTCGCCGCTCGGCCTGCCATGTAATCCGCCGCCCTGGGGCCAGCTGCATGCCATCGACATGCATACCGGCCGGATCCTGTGGTCGGTGCCGCTGGGCAGCACCGAAGACCTCGCGCCGTTCAGCGAATATCTGCTGGGCAAGACCGGCACGCCCAATCTCGGCGGCCCGATGGCGACCGCCGGCGGCCTCGTCTTCATCGGCGCGACGATGGACGACTACCTGCGTGCCTTCGATGCGAAAAGCGGCGCGGAACTGTGGAAGGGCCGCCTCCCGGCCGGCGGACAGGCGACGCCGATGACCTATGTGTGGAAAGGCCGCCAATATGTGGTGATCGCCGCCGGCGGCCATTCCAAGCTTGGGACCAAACGCGGCGACACGGTGATGGCCTTCGCGCTGCCGAATTGACTTCCCCCACGGAAATCGGCGCAGTTAGCGGCACCGATTTTCCGCGAGGATGCGATGACCGCCGAGCTCGACAACGCGCTGGTTTCGAACGTCACCTATGGCGACGAAGCGAAGATCCACGGCCTGCTGGCCGAGCTGCGCAAGAACGATCCCGTCCACTGGACCCAGCCGGAAGGCTACCGTCCCTTCTGGTCGCTCACCAAGCATGCCGACATCCTCGAGATCGAGAAGCTCAACGACCAGTTCCAGAACGAGCCGCGCTCGGTGCTGATGAACCGGCAGGCCGAGCACGACCTCGCGGCGATGTGGGGCGGCCCCGATCCCAAGACCGGCCGCGTCTCGCCGCTGCGCACGCTGATCGACATGGATGGCGCCGACCATCGCGCCTATCGCGGCCTGACGCAGGCCTGGTTCATGCCGCCGAACCTGCGCAAGAACCTGGAGACGCGCACCGCCGAGCTCGCCAAGCGCTATGTCGACAAGATGCAGGCGATGGGCTCGGAATGCGACTTCGCCAAGGACATCGCGGTCTACTATCCGCTGCATGTCATCATGTCGATCATGGGCGTGCCGGAGAGCGACGAGCCCCGCATGCTGCAGCTGACCCAGGAATTGTTCGGCGGCGGCGACCCCGACATGCAGCGCAAGGAGCGCGATCCCAACACCAATGTGATCGCCGACTTCTTCGCCTATTTCAACACCGTGACGGAGGAGCGGCGCAAATGCCCGGGCGAAGATCTTGCCACCGTCATCGCCAACGGTCAGGTCAATGGCTGCCCGCTCGGACCGGTCGAGACCGCGTCCTATTACATCATCGTCGCGACGGCGGGCCATGACACGACGAGCTCGTCCATCGCGGGCGGGCTGCGCGCGCTGATCGAGAACCCCGACCAGCTGGCCAAGCTCCAGGCCAATCCGGAGCTGCTGGGCGGCGCGGTGGACGAGATCATCCGCTGGGTCACGCCGGTACAGCATTTCATGCGCACCAATATGGGCGAGGCCTATACGCTGCGCGGCAAGACGATCGAGAAGGGCCAGGCCGTGCAGCTGCTCTATATCTCGGGCAATCGCGACGAGGATGTGTGGCCCGATGCCGACGAATTCCGCGTCGATCGCGAGAACAACCGGCATGTCGCTTTCGGCTACGGCGCCCATCTGTGCCTCGGCCAGCATCTCGCCAAGATGGAGATCCGGGCCTTCTTCAAGGAGCTCCTGGCGCGCCTCGACAGCATTGAGATGACCGGTGAGTCCAAGCGCGTGCAGTCGACCTTCGTGAGCGGCCTGAAGACGCTGCCGGTGCGCTACAAGCTGCGCGCGGCTTGAGCTTCGACCCACCGCCGACGAGAGGGTAGGGTAGACGCCGAATCGAAGACGGCTGCGGCATGGATCCCGTTACCCTCATCGGCCTTGCTGCGGCATTCTGCACGACGGTTGCGTTCCTGCCGCAGGTCATCCAGACTTGGCGGACGCGCTCGACCAAGGATTTGTCGCTGCCCATGTTCGCCGTGTTCACGACGGGCATCTTTCTCTGGCTGATCTATGGCGCCATCATCGGCGATGTGCCGCTGATCGCGGCCAATGGCGCGACCTTCCTGCTATCCGGCACCATTCTCTACTTCAAGCTGCGCCACGGCTGAGCCACTGCCCAGCGCGCCGCGGATATCGACGATCAGGAACACCACCCAGGCCAGCGTCACGGCATTGGAGATGAACGGTCCGAACAGGCGCGGATTGGCGATGCCGAGCACCGTTCCGAGGAAGGCCAGGCCGCACAGTGCCGCCGCCGGATAGTTGAGCCGGCCCGTCCGGATCAGGATCGTCCCGCCCACCGCGGCGCCCAATCCCAGCGTCAGCCATTTCAGTCCGGTGGCCCAGGGCAGCACCGCCAGCGAAAAGCCCATCATGTCGGGCGCCGCCGTGATCTGGAACAGGCAGACATTCTCGACATAGTCGCCGAGCAGCGCCAGCGCCGAGAGCAGGAAGCCGATCAGCGCCGAGCGGTCGTCGCGCGGCACCATGGCGAGGAAGAAGAACAGCAGGAACACGCCATAGGCGGGAATGAAGACCAGGCTGTCGATCCAGGTGATCGCGTTGATCTGCGCCGCCAGCGCATTGCGGCAGGCGCTAGGCCCGCCCCCGAAGATCGCGCGCAGGTCGGCGAGGTTGCGCGCCAGTTCCTCGCCGATCACCGGCGCATAGCCCTTCGCCAGGCCGCCGCAGGGGACGAGCGGTGCCTGGAACAGCGCGAACAGCGCCAGAAGAAGCACGACGATGCCGCCGCCCAGGCTGATGCGATAGGCGAGGCGGGCCGAGATCATGCGCCGAAAACCCGCGCGAAGATCGTGTCGACATGCTTGGTATGGTAGTCGAGGTCGAACATCGCCTCGAGTGCCGCGGCCGGCACCACGCTCGCCACGTTCGGATCCGCCTTCAGAAGCTCCAGCAGCGTGCCCTCGCCCGCCCAGGCGCGCATCGCATGGCCCTGCACCAGCTTGTACGCGGCCTCGCGCTCGATGCCGGCCTGGGTGAGCGCCAGCAAGGCGCGCTGCGAATGGATGATGCCTTGCGTGGATTCCAGATTCTTCCGCATCCGGTCGGCGCGGATCAGGAGCTTGTCGATGATCCCCGCCATGCGCACCAGCGCGAAGTCCAGCGTGATGGTCGCGTCCGGCGCGATGAACCGCTCGACCGAGGAATGCGACATGTCCCGCTCATGCCACAGCGCCACGTTCTCGAACGCCGGTATCGCATAGGATCGGATGACGCGCGCCAGGCCTACGACGTTTTCGCTCAGGATCGGATTGCGCTTGTGCGGCATGGCGGAGGAGCCTTTCTGCCCTTCCGCGAAGAATTCCTGCGCCTCCAGCACCTCGGTGCGCTGCAGGTGCCGCACCTCGGTCGCCAGCCGCTCAAGCGAGCTCGCCACCACGGCCAGCGCCGCGAAATAGGCCGCATGGCGGTCGCGCGGGATCACTTGCGTCGACATGGTCTCGACCTCGAGGCCGAGCTTGCCCGCGACATGCGCCTCGACGCGCGGATCGACATTGGCGAACGTTCCCATCGCGCCGGAGATCATGGCCGTCGCGACTTCCGCGCGCGCCGTCACCAGGCGCGCCCGGTTGCGGGTGAACTCGGCATAATAGCCCGCGAGCTTCAGGCCGAACGTCGTCGGCTCGCCATGGATGCCGTGGCTGCGCCCGATGGTCGGCGTGTACTTGTGCTCCAGCGCCCGCGTCTTCAGCGCCGCCAGCAGCAGATCGACATCGCCGATCAGGATGTCCGTCGCCCGCGCCAGCTGCACCGCCGTCGTGGTGTCGAGCACGTCCGACGACGTCATGCCCTGGTGCACGAATCGCGCCGCCGGCCCGATCAGCTCGGCGAGATGCGTGGTGAACGCGATGGTCTCGTGCCGCGTCTCCTTCTCGATCTCGACGATGCGGTCGGGATCGATGGTTGCGGCATTGCCCTTCTTCCAGATCTCGGCGGCGGCGTCCTTGGGGATCACGCCCAGTTCGGCGAGCGCGTCGGCGGCATGCGCCTCGATCTCGAAATGGATGCGGTATTTGGTTTCGTCCGACCAGAGCGAAACCATCTGCGGGCGGGAATAGCGGGGGATCATCTTGCGACCGGTTTGTTACGCCGCCTTATACGCCCCGGGGGCGGCCGCCTCAATCAGCGCGCGGGTCTCCGCATCCTTGGGATTCTTGAGGATGTCGCGCAGCGGCCCGCGCTCCACCACCCGGCGGTCCTTGAACACCATCCCGTCGTCGGCCAGCGCCTGCGCCACGCTCATATCGGCGGTGATCACCAGGAAGGCGGGCCCTTCCTGTCGCCGCAAGGATTCCAGCAATTCGATCAGGATCGACTGGGCAAAGGCGTCCAGCCCCCGCAACGGTTCGTCGATCACCGCGAGGAAGGGCGCCCCCACGATGGCGCGTGCCACCTGCAACCGCCGCTTATCGAAGGGCGAAAGCGTCGCCACCGCCCGCCGCCCATCATGGCTGGCGAGGCCGACGCGCTTGAGCGCGGTCTCGCGGTGCCCCGCGACCATCTCGCGCGGCAGCCGCAGATGCGCCCGCAGCGGCTCGTCCACCGTGTCCCACAGCGTCATGCGCGGATCGAGCGCGTCGTCGGCGCCTGTGATGAAGGCGATGCGGCGGCGCAGGCGCGACGTCATCGCCGCCGACAGGATGCTCATGTCGACCTGATCGAGCACCACGCGGCCGCCCGCGACCGGATCGAGACCCAGCAGCGCGCGCACCAGCGCCCGGCGTCCAGAACCTTCCTCGCCGATCAGCGCCAGCGCCGCGCCGCGGCGCAACTCGAAGGAGATGCCGTCGCGTCCCCGCGCGCGCGGCTCTTTCGCCCCCAGCAGGTCGAGAGCCTGGACCTGCAGCAAGGGCTCGCCGCGGACGCTGCGCGACGGCGGCGCTTCGACCGGCGTGCGCAGCGCCTTGAACAGCGTGCGCGTATAGGCATGGCTTTGGCCGCCGGCGAGCTTGGCGAACGGACCTTCCTCGACGACCTTTCCCCGGCGCAGCACGAGCACGCGGCTGTTCAGCCGCGCCGCGGTCCGAAGACCGCGCGCCGCATAGAGCAGCGCGAAGCCCAGCCGTGCCTGCTCCGCGACCAGGGCATCCACGATGGTGCGGATCGCGCGCGGCGTCAGCTCCGCGAAGGCGTGGTCCGCGATCAGAAGGTCCGGCGCCTGCGCCATCGCCGCCGCCAGCAGCGCCCAGCTGAGCGCCATGACGCCCATCTCGCCCGGCATCTTGTTCAGTTCGGCGAAAGCCGGCGCGCCGGGAAAGCGCTCCAGCGCGAGCCGCAGCTCCTCGCGCGCGCTGGCGCGCGGGCTGCCGTGCCGGCGCGCGACGACCCGCGTCAGCTGCGAGACGACGCTGGCATGCGGATTGAGCGGCGCCGCCTCGGCGCCGGCGAGATAGACGACGCGCAGGCCGGGTCGCGTCCGAGCCGACGCCGGCAGGGGCGCGCCTTCGGCGAACCGGACTGTGCCGGAAAGCTCGTCGCCGCGCGGCGCATAGCCGCCCAGCACGCGCAGCAGCGCATCCTTGCCGCTATTGTCGTCGCCCAGCACCACCAGCGTCTCGCCGGCATCGAGGCGGAACGACAGCTTGTCGAGCTCGACGGCACCGCCGCGCGCCACGCCCAGTTCGGACACTTCGACGATGCGCCGCGCCTCGCTCATGCCCGCTCGCCTTCGTCCAGGCCGGCCGCGAGGCGTGCGAACAGGATCAGCAAGGTCAGCGCCAGGGCGGGAAACGCCGCCGTCCACCAGGCGTGGAGGAAATAAGGCTTGGAGGCCGCGATCATCAGGCCGAGGTCGCGGTGCGGCGGCACCGCGCCGAATCCCAGGAAGCTCACGGTGGACAGGATGATCGAGACCGCGGCCAGCGCACGGGCGGCGCTCGACAGGATCGTGCCGGTGAATTCATAGGTGAGATCGCGCCGCATCAGGGTCGAGGCGGAAATCCCGGTGGCGCGGGCATATTCGGAATGCGTCGCGCGTGCCTGCGACCGTGCCTGCTCGAAGGCGCGCACGAAGGCGAAGGGCGCGGCGGAAAGGCCCGCGGCGATGCCGCCCCAGCCGCGCGCCGAGAGCCCGATCGCCAGCACCGCCAGCAGGAGCGCCGGCAGCGCAGCGAAAATCCCCATCGCGCCGCGCAGGGTCAGCGCCAGCCCGCGCGGCAAGCGCGCCGCGACGAAGCCGAACAGCGAACCGGCGACCAGCGCGGTGAGGGTTGCGGGCAAGGCGCTGCGGACCGTCGCGCTCAGTCCGTGCAGGGTCTCGCTCAGCATGTCGCGACCCAGGATGTCGGTGCCGAAGCGGAAATCCATCGATGGAGCGGCGAGCAGCGGCCCGATCCCCGTGGCGCTGGCCGGCGCGGTGGCGAGGAAGTCCGACAGGCTCACCGCCACCGCGATAAGGCCAAGCCCGATCCAGCCCGTCGCGCGCAGGGCGGCGTGCAGCGATTGCGTCGCGGGCGCCGCGCTGCTCACGCTCATGCCGCAGCCCCGGCGAGCGGAAAGGCGGCGCAGCGGCCGATGAAGGCCGCGATCATGGTCAGGGCGGCGAACACCAGCAGGATCGGCGCGACGACGGCCCAGTCGTGCAGCGCCACCGACTTCACGAACAGATCGGCGGCGCCGGCGTAGTTGAACACCCATTCCGCGACCGCCGCGGCGGAGAACAGCGCCAGCATGACGTCGCCCAGGCTGGCCAGCAGCCCCGCGAGAATTCTCGGCACGCCGTAAACGGTCTCGACTTCCCACGCCGAAAGCCCCATGCGGCGAAGCTGGACATGCCAGGGCTGGCGCGCGACTTCGGCGCCGGCCCGCCGAAGCGCCAACTGCGCCGCCGCCGCGCCGGCGAGGCCGACCGTCAGCACGGGAAGCAGCAAAGTTTCGATTTCGCCGGCGCTGTGTGGGATGAGGCGGAGGTCCGTGGCGGTGCCGGTTCCGCCCGGCACCGGCCAATGCAGCAGGTTGGCGGCGACGAACGCCAGCGCCAGGCCTGCGCAGAAGATCGGCGCAGCCGAGACGACCTGGATCAGCGGTGCCGCGGCGCGGCGCGCCGGACCGGCCCCGAACAGGACACCCACCGGGACGCCGACCAGCAGCGCGACGGCGAGACCTTCCAGCACCAGCCCGAGGGTCAGCGGCAGATGCGCCGCCAGTTCTGCGACCGCCGTCTCGCCGCTCATCGCGCTATGTCCGAAATCCAGGTGCCCGAAGCCCCCCAGTGCCCGTCCCCAGGCGACCAGGAAGGGCCACGGCCCGTCGCCGGCATGCGGCCGCGCCAGTCCGGAGATCGCAGCGGCCAGCAGGACGGCGCCCAGCAATCCCAGCGCCAGTCTCCCGGCCTCGCGCAGCACGAAACGCAGCATGAAGTCCCCGATCTCGGGCAACTATACCAGCGCCCCCCGGCAAGGCCATTCGTCTGTAATCCGCGCCTGCTTGGCGGAAGATTAATGCGGCGGCGGAACCGGTCAGCTCTTGGCGACCGGGACGCAACGCAACGCCTGATGCCGCCGCGTTAGAGCAGCCCAAGCGCCTTGAAGCTCGCATGCCCGCTGCGGCCGATCACCAGGTGGTCGTGGACCGCGATCTTCAGCGCCTTGGCCGCGGCGCAGACGTCGCGCGTCATCTCGATGTCGGCACGGCTCGGCGTCGGGTCGCCGCTGGGGTGGTTGTGCACCAGGATCACGGCGCTCGCGCCCAGCTCGAGCGCCCGCTTGACGATCTCCCGCGGATAGACCGGGGCATGATCCACGGTGCCCCTGGTCTGTACCTCGTCCGCGACCAGGATGTTCTTGCGGTCGAGGAACAGGACGCGGAATTCCTCGGTGGGACTGCGCGCCATCGCCGCCGTGCAGTAATCGATGAGGGCGGCCCAGGAGCTCAGCGCCGGCTTGTTCAGCATGGCGGCGCGCGACAGGCGCAGCGCCGCGGCCTCGACGATCTTGAGCTGGGTCACGGCGGCCTCGCCGATCCCCTCGACTTCCAGCAGCCGCGCCCGCGGCGCCTGGATCGCCTCCGCGAAGCTGCCGAAATGCGCGATGATGTCCTTGGCCAGGGGCTTGACGTCGCGCCGCGGGATCGCCGCGAACAGCACCAGCTCCATCAGCTCGTAGTCCGGCATCGCGCCCGCGCCGCCGTCGAGGAAGCGTTCGCGCAGCCGCTCGCGATGGCCGAGCTGATGCGATGCCGCGGCGGTCGCCGCGTCCGGCGCCGGCGCGAACAGCCGGCCCATGTCCGCGAGGGCGGTCGGCTCAGATGTAGGGAGGCTTGTCCCAGCCCTTGGGCGACTTGGTGAAGATCTCGACGCCATTCTCGGTCACACCCACGGAATGTTCGAATTGGGCGGAAAGCGAACGGTCGCGTGTCACGGCCGTCCAACCGTCGTTGAGAACCTTTACGCCGTAGCCGCCGAGATTGATCATGGGCTCGACGGTGAAGAACATCCCCGGCTTCAGGCCGATGCCGTGGCCGGGCTTGCCATAATGCACGATGTTGGGCAGCGCGTGGAAGATGCGCCCCAGGCCGTGGCCGCAGAAATCGCGCACCACCGCGCAGCGCTCCTGGCCCTCGGCATAGCTTTGGATCGCGTGCCCGATATCGCCGGTCGTCGCGCCGGGCTTCACCACGGCGATGCCGCGCATCATCGATTCATAGGTGATGTCGACCAGCCGCTTGGCTTTGAGCTTGACGTCGCCCACCAGGTACATCCGGCTGGTGTCGCCGTGCCAGCCGTCCAGGATCACCGTCACGTCGATATTGATGATGTCGCCATCGCGCAGCGGCTTGTCGTTCGGGATGCCGTGGCACACCACGTGGTTGATCGAGGTGCAGACCGTGTGGCGATAGCCGCGATAGCCGAGGCAGGCCGGCACCGCGCCATGGCTCACGACGTAGTCATAGGCCAGCTTGTCGAGATATTCGGTTGTGACGCCGGGCTTCACTTCCGGCACCAGCAGGTCGAGCACCTCGGCCGCCAATCGCCCCGCGCGGCGCATGCCGTCGAAATCCGACGGATCGTGCACCGTCACCGCGAAATGGGCTTTGCGGGTGGCTTCGAACTGTTCGGCGTCGGGCATGAAGGACATCATGGCAGGAAGATATAGAAGCTCCCGCCCCATTCTCAATGGCTTTCTTGGCCGCTTCGGCGGAGGCTGTTGAATCTCTTGGACTTTTCCCTGCCGGAACCGGATCGGTTCCGAGCCATGGCCCTTTGCGCCGCCGATGCGCTAAAAACGAGCCCATGAGTTCAAATCCCACCGCCGCCGTCCTCGTGATCGGGGACGAGATCCTCTCGGGCCGCACCCAGGACACCAACACCGCCTATATCGCGCGCTTCCTCGGCGCGCTGGGGATCGACCTGCGCGAGGCGCGCGTGGTGCCCGATGTGCAGGACGAGATCGTCGCCGCGCTCGACGCGCTGCGGGCCCGCTACACCTATGTCTTCACCACCGGCGGGATCGGCCCGACGCATGACGACATCACCTTCGAGGCGGTGGCCGCTGCGTTCGGGGTCGGCTGCCATTTCCATCCCGAGGCGATGGAAGCGATGGCGGCGCGCTACAAGCCGGGCGAGTTCAACGACGCGCGCAAGCGCATGGCGTATATCCCGATCGGTGCGGAGCTCGTGCAGAACACGGTCTCCACCGCGCCGGGCGTCCATATCGGCAACGTGTTCGTGATGGCCGGCGTGCCGATGATCATGCGCGCGATGATGGATGCGATCGAACCGCGGCTGGCGCGCGGCGCCGTCGTCCACAGCGCGACGGTGCAGACCAAGGTTCCCGAAGGCCGTCTTGCCGAGGGGCTGGCGGCCATCCAGCGCGACCATAAAGACGTCGCAATCGGCAGCTATCCGTTCTACCGCGAAGGCGGAAACGGCGTTCAACTGGTCGCGCGCGGTCGCGATCCCGAGGATGTCGAAGCCGCGGCCCGGAAGATCGAGGCTCTGCTTCGCGATTTGGGCGCCCCGGGCACAAGGGTAACCACTTGAGCCGTTTCGGCTGTTTTGGCCGGAGCCCGGTTTTCTTGACATTAAGCATGACAAGGCAGGGTGCCTTGTGTAGCGTCCTCCGAAGAGAGGCGAAGCCGCGACGAACGGCGCGCCCCTGGGGCGGAAACTACGAACGAATGGGCTGCGGCCCGACGAAAGGACTGGGGCCCGTGCCAAGGGCTCGCAACGCGTTTTGACCTTGGAGTAGCGACAAAGATGACGATGAAGCGGGTTCTGGGGGCTGCGGTTGGCGGCATCGTGGTGGCGGTGGCCGGCGTCGCGTTGGCGGCGAACCTGACATCGTCGAAACAGGCGGATTTCTTCGCCTCCGGGCGGCATCAGTTCTATGTCTGGTGCGCCGGCGGCAGCGACTTCATGGCGATGCAGAACGGCGCCAGCGCGGCGGACGCGCAGATCAAGCTCTACACTCAGGAAAAGCGCGCCGGCAAAACCAATTGCTGGCCGGTCTGGCAGGGCCGGATTTCGGGCTGAACGCTGCAGAATTCGGATTTTCGACGGCGGCCGGAAGGCCGCCGTTTTCGTTTGTGGCGGTGTCTTGACTTGCCGTCGCGCCCGGTAAGTATGCGGTTCAGCACACGCATGGAGACGGCCAGGTGAAATACGGAATCGACTATCGCTACCTGCCCAAGGGCGGCGCCACGCCGGTGGACAACACCCAGCCGGTGGATGTCGAGGTCGATCACGACCAATTCGCGCTGATCCCCAATGTCGGCGATTTCGTGGACATCCCGGGCGACGATCCGGGCATGCGCAACGTGCCGCTCAAGGGCAAGGTCCGGTCGCGCCTGTTCCGCTATGTGATGAACTATTGCTACATCACCATCGTGGTGGAAGAGAGCGACGACGACTGGGCCAAGCTTCGCGCCAAGCACGCCAACAACTAAAGTCCCAATTGCTTTGCTTCGGCGGCGAGCGCGGCGAGTTGATCGCTGCGCCCGGCCGCTGCCTTGCGCGCATCCGCCAATGCGGCGAGCGCCTTGTCCTTGTCGCCCAGCACGGCATAGGCGCGGATGAGCCGCTGCCAGCCCGCGGGATCGTCGGGCTCGGCCTTCAGCCGCGCCGCGAGGCCGGCGACCATCGCCGCGACATCCGGCGGGCCGCCTCCGCCCCGCGCGGTCAGCGCCGCGATCCGGTCCACCAGTTCGGCGTGCAGCGGCGAATCGGGCGGCGTGTCGCCCAGCAGGCTGTTCCAATAGCGCAGGCCCGCCGGCGCATTGCCGCGTGCCGCCTCGGCAAGGCCCAGGAAATAGCGTGCCGGCACGTCCTTGGGATCGAGCGCGATGGCCTGCCCGAAGGCCGCTTCCGCCTCGGGCGTCACCGCCCCGGCCGCGCCCTGGGTGAGCGCCTCGCCATAGGCCGAATAGAGGAAGGAGTAATGCCGTCCCAGCCCCGCTGCCGCATCGATCGAGCGCCCGAAGGCATTGGCGGCGTCTTGGTAGTCGTGGGCTGCGGCATAGGCCTGGCCCAGCAACGCCCAGCCGCGCGGATCGGCCGGGTGGGTCCGCACCGCGATTCCCAGCCGGCCGATCAGCGCGTTCGGGCTCCGGTCGTCGGCGCCCTTGAGCGCGCGCACCGCAAGCGCCGGCTGGCCGAGATAGAGATAAAGCCCGCCGCCGATCCCCAGCACCAGAAGCGCCACGGCGGCACCCAGCAGCAACCGGCCGCGTCCCGTCAGCCGCCAGAGCACCGGCCCGGCGGCAAAGCCGGCCGCGGCCAGCGCGATCAGGACGAAAAGGAGATAGGCGAGGGTGGTCATGAACCCAGGCGTTAGCATATCGGACGAAACTTGACCTCCCCCTTGCGGCGAGGTCGAAATTTGCGAAGCAAATTTCGGGTGGGGGAATGCCGCCGACCACACTCCGCCGTTCGCAACCGATCTACTCCGGCGGCGGCCGTCTGAACTTGCCCTTCGCCAGGGCCACGATCATGCCGCGGATCGTGCGCACCTCCTGGTCTGTCAGGTCGGCCCGGTTCAGCAGTGCCCGCATATGGCGGATCATCGGCGTCTCCTTGCTGGGCGGATAGAGAAAGCCCGAGCGCAGCAGCTCGCGCTCCAGATGCTCGAAGAGATGGAACATCTCCTCGCGCGTCGCCGTCTTGGCGATCGGCCCATGGTCGATCCGCACAGCCGGCGTCTGGTCGGCGGCGCGGAACCATTCCCAGCACAGGATCATCACCGACTGCGCGAGGTTGAGGGAGGAGAACTTCGCCGTGGGGATCGTGACGATGGCCGTCGCCAGCGACACTTCGTCATTGTCGAGCCCGGCGCGCTCGCCGCCGAACAGGATGCCGCAGCGCGTGCCGGCCGCAACCGCGACGTGCAACTGCGCCGCGGCCTCCGGTGGCGTGACGACCGGCTTGGCGACGCCGCGCTCGCGTGCCGTGGTGGCGAAGACCAGCTGCAGGTCGGCCAGGGCGCTTTGGGCGTCGTCGAACAGGCGCACGGCGTCGAGCAGGTCCGACGCCCCCGCCGCCATATGCCGCGCCTTCTCGTTGGGCCAGCCGTCGCGCGGCTGGATCAGCCGCAGGTCCGACAGCCCGAAATTCTTCATCGCCCGCACGGCCGCGCCGATGTTCTCGCCCAGTTGGGGATGGCTGAGGATGATGGCGGGGGCCATCACTTTTCACCTCCCCGGCACGGGGAGGTCGACGCGCATAGCGCGTCGGGTGGGGACGTGCCGATGGGGGATTGCCCCACCCGGAACGCTGCGCGTTCCGACCTCCCCGTGCCGGGGAGGTGAAGGAGAGCCTGGATGCCGCTTTGACCTGTCATTGTCCCGTCGCTATACCCCGCGCCAGCAGCACTTTCGAGGCCCCCATGGACAAGATCAAAGTCGCCAACCCTGTCGTCGAGCTCGACGGCGACGAGATGACCCGCATCATCTGGGACCTCATCAAGAAGAAGCTGATCCTCCCCTATCTCGACGTGAAGCTGGAATATTACGACCTGGGGATCGAGCATCGCGACGCCACCAACGACCAGGTCACGGTCGACGCGGCGCACGCCATCGCCAGGCACGGCGTCGGCGTCAAATGCGCCACCATCACGCCGGATGAGGCGCGGGTCGAGGAGTTCAAGCTCAAGAAGATGTGGAAGTCGCCCAACGGCACGATCCGCAACATCCTGGGCGGCGTGATCTTCCGCGAGCCGATCATCTGCAAGAATGTGCCGCGCCTGGTGCCGGGCTGGACCCAGCCCATCGTGGTCGGTCGCCACGCCTTCGGCGACCAGTATCGCGCCACCGATTTCCGCTTCCCCGGCAAGGGCAAGCTGACGATCAAATTTGTCGGCGAGGACGGGCAGGTGATCGAACACGAGGTGTTCGACGCGCCGGGCGCCGGCGTCGCGATGGCGATGTACAATCTCGACGATTCGATCCGCGACTTCGCGCGCGCCTCGCTGAACTACGGTATCGCGCGCAACTATCCGGTCTACCTGTCGACCAAGAACACCATCCTCAAGGCCTATGACGGCCGCTTCAAGGATATCTTCCAGGAGGTCTACGAGACCGAGTTCGCCGCCAAGTTCAAGGAGCTCGGCATCACTTACGAGCACCGCCTGATCGACGACATGGTGGCCTCCGCGCTCAAGTGGAGCGGCGGCTATGTCTGGGCCTGCAAGAACTACGACGGCGACGTGCAGTCCGACACCGTGGCGCAAGGGTTCGGCTCGCTCGGCCTGATGACCTCGGTGCTGCTCTCGCCCGACGGCAAGACGGTGGAAGCGGAAGCCGCACACGGCACGGTCACGCGCCATTACCGCGAGCATCAGAAGGGCAAGTCGACCTCGACCAACTCCATCGCCTCGATCTTCGCCTGGACCCGCGGCCTCAGCCACCGCGCCAAGCTCGACAGCAATCCGGCGCTCGACAAATTCGCGCACACGCTGGAGAAGGTCTGCGTCGACACGGTGGAGCAGGGCTTCATGACCAAGGACCTCGCGCTGCTCGTCGGTCCGGACCAGAAGTGGCTCACCACCGAAGGCTTCCTCGACAAGGTCGACGAGAATCTCAAAGCGGCGATGGCCTGACGCTCCGGCACGGAGTGCATCCTGCGGTTGAATCGACGCGGAAAATTCTTGCCGCCGGTTGAATTGCCGCGTCCTGGAATCGAAGAGTCCGATTCTGCCGTTTCATGCTGCGTGAAAGCGGCATCAGGGCTCTTACGTATCGCCGACCTGCCGCGCGCGGAAGACAATCCGGTTGTGGATTGACTGAAGATCGGTTTGCGATGCCGTCCGATGCCGCACACGCCGTCGACTACCGGGTGCTGTTCGAGCAGGCGCCGGGTCTGTTCATGGTTCTCGACATCGACTTCCGCGTGCTGGCGATCACCGATGCCTATTGCCACCTCGCCCGCGTCCGGCGCGACGAGGTCCTCGGTCGCCGAATCTTCGAGATGTTCGCCGATCTGCCCGAACGTCCCGGCACCGACGCCATCGAAAAGCTGACCGCATCGCTGGAGCGGACCCTCAGGCTGCAGCGGCCCGACGCGATGGCGACCCGGCGTTTCGATCCGATCTGGCCTGAAGAGAGCGGCTTTCTCGAACGCTATTGGAGCGTCATGCATTCGCCGATCCTCGACGAGGGCGGTGCGGTGCGCTGGATTCTTCACCGGATCCGCGACATCACCCGCGCGGTCCAAGATCCCGAAAGCCTGTCGCCGGTCGCGCGCCTCGCCCGCGATCAGGAAGCCACCATCGCGCGGTTGCGGGCAGCCAACGAGGAACTGGCAAGCATCGACAGGCTGCGCGCGGGCCTGCTCCGGATGTCGCGTCTGAGCACGGTCGCGACGATGGCGTCGGCGCTCGCCCATGAGGTCGCGCAACCGCTCGCCGCGGCACGGAACTACCTTGCCGCACTCAAGCGCTACCTCTCTGAGCCCGACGCCGGCGACAAGGTTTCGGAGATCGCCGAAAAGCTCAGCGCGCAGATCGACCGTGCCGGCGACGTCGTCAAGAGCCTCCGGCGCTACATGGAGAGCGGCCGGTCGGCGTTGCGCCGCGAGGGCTTCGCGGTGGTCGTGGCGGACGCGGTGCGCCTCTCGCAAGGTGCGATCCGCGATGCCGGTGCCACGGTCGAAATACATGTCGACGCGATCTTGCCCGACGTGCGGATCGACCGCGTCCAGATCCAGCAGGTGCTCGTCAATCTGATCGCCAATGCCGCGGAGGCGGTGCGCGGCTGTGCGGAGCGGCGCATCGTCGTCTCGGCCCGCGCAGACACGGGCGGGGTGCGCGTCGATCTTGCCGATACGGGAGTTGGCCTGCCGCCCGAAGCGGCTGCCCGGCTCCTCCATCCCTACGAAGCCGGCAGGACCGGCGGCCTCGGCCTCGGTCTTCCGATCTGCCGGCAGATATTGGAAGAGCATGGGGGGAAGCTCTCGGCGGACAGGAACGCTCCGGCCGGCACGGTGTTCTTCTTCACCTTGCCGATCGCGGGCGATGCCGACGGCGCCGCGACGCCCATGTGAGGGCGGGGCGGCCCGTCTCCACATTTCAAATGCCCGTCATTTCCGAATAAGAACGGCGCCGCATCGGGCATGTGTGGAGCGGCGGCATGGACGCGAAAATTTTGGATGCCGTTCCTGCGGCCCGTCGCGCGATCGTGGACGCGGCGCTCGCCGGGGTCTTGGGCGCCGCACCGGTCGCTGTCGTCACGCCCCTTTCCGGCGGCGCGTCGGGCGCGCTGATCTTTCGCGTCGAGTCCGGCAAGCGGCTGCTGCTGCTGCGGGTCGAGGGTCCGCCCAGTCCGCTGCGCAATCCGCACCAATATGTCTCGATGCGCCTGGCGGCGGAGGCCGGCCTCGCGCCCAAGCTCTTCCACGTCGACGCGGCAGCCGGCATCGCGATAACCGATTTCATTGTGCAGCAGCCCTTGTCGGCCTATCCGGGCGGCCCGGGTGCGTTGGCCCAGGCGCTGGGCGTGTTGCTGGCCCGGCTGCAGGCCACGCCGGCCTTCCCGGCCTTCATCGACTATCCCGACCTCGTTCGCCGCCTGCTGGCGCATGTGGATCGGACGGGACTGTTCGCCGCCGGTCTGCTCGACAGCCACATGGAGCACCTCGCGCGGCTCAGCGAGGCCCATCCCTGGGATCCGGCAAAACTGGTCTCCAGCCACAACGATCCCAATCCGCGCAACATCCTGTTCGACGGCGAGCGGCTCTGGTTGATCGATTGGGAGTCGGCCTATCGCAACGATCCTTTCGCCGATGTCGCGATCCTGCTCGACAACTTCGCCCCAACGCCGGAATTGGAAGCGGTATTTCTGAAAGCCTGGCTCGGCCGCGCGCCTGACGAGGCCGTGTACACCCGCCTTGCGCTGCTGCGTTCGCTCACCCGCCTCTACTATGCGGGCGTTCTGCTCAGTGCGTCCGCGACGCTGCCGCGAGAGGCGCCGGACACCGATCTGGCAGCGCCGTCGCTGGCGGATTTCCGCCGCGCCCGGCGCGAGGGGCGATTGGCGCCTGGCACACGGCAGACGATCCATATTGCGGGGAAGATGTACCTCGCCGCGTTTCTGTCCGGCCGCCCGGTGCCGGCGTTGGATACGCTTTAGGCCGCTTCCTGGCCGGGCTGCGGGCCTCGGTTCTTTATCCGTTCCGGCGGTTTTGGTATGGTTTCGCGCCAATGGGGAGGGGACCATGATCGGCTATGTGACCATCGGCGCCAGGGACAGTGAGGCGTCGGGAAAATTCTATGACGCGGTCATGGAGGCTTGCGGCAACGAACGCAAATTCGCCGATGGCGGCTGGATCGGCTACGGCCCGCAAAGCAGCGACGCGCACTGCGTCTATATCTGTCCGCCCTACAACAGCGAGCCGGCCTGTCACGGCAATGGCATGATGATCGCCTTCAAGGCGCATTCGGAGGTTGCGGTCGACGCCGCGCACGCTGCCGGCCTGGCGAACGGCGGCACATGCGAAGGTCGGCCCGGCTATCGTCCGCCGGACAGGCAAGGCTGGTATGGCGCCTATCTGCGCGATCCGACCGGCAACAAGATCGCGGTGTTCTTCACGCCGTAGTGCGGCTCAGTCCGCCGGCCGCACGTCATGCGCTTCGGCCACTTCCTCTTCCGTCAGGCCGTCTTCCCCGGCCGGACGGAGGACGAAGCTTTCGAGCGTCTGCTTGAGATCCGGCCGGCGGCGCAGCAATGCTTCGAAGTCCGTCGCCGACAATTCGAGCAGGCGCGTGCCGGTCACGGCCACGATGCTCGCGTCGCGCATGGGATGTTCGAGCAGCGCCAGTTCGCCGAAGAAGTCGCCGGCCCGAAACCGCAGCCGCGCATGCGGCAATTGCGCCTCGACCTCGCCCGCGACCACGAAGTACATCGCGGCGGCCCGCTCGCCCGGCACCGAGATGACATCGCCGGCGCTCACCGTATAGGCGCGCAGCAGGTTCATGATGTCGGAGACGGTGTGGGCGTCGAAGCCGCGGAACAGCGGGACGCGGGCCAGCATCCCGAAGGTCACCACGAAGTCGCGGCGGTGGATGGAGCTGGCGAAGCTGGTCGCGATGATGCCGACGGGCAGCGCCGCCAGGCCCAGGCCGACGATCATCGCCACGCCGGCCAGCAGGCGGCCGAGCGCGGTCTGCGGCACCACATCGCCATAGCCGACCGTGGTCAGGGTCGTGACCGCCCACCACATCGCGTCCGGTATCGTGCCGAACGCCTTGGGCTGGGCGGCGCCTTCGACGGCGTGCATCGCGGCGGCGAAGAGCAGCATGGCGCAAAGGAACATCAGCAGGCTGCCATAGAGCGCCCGGCGCTCGTCGACCAGGGCGCGCGACAGCGCCGACAGGGCGGGCGAATAGCGCGCGATCTTGAGCAGCCGCAACAGCCGCACGAGGCGCAGCACGCGCAAGTCGAGGAACGGCACGAACAGCGCCACGAAGGCCGGAACCACCGCGATGAAGTCGACGACCATCAGCGCCCGCGTGGCGAAATAGAGCCGTCCCAGGACCGGCCCGCGCTCGCCCGCCGCCGGGTCCTCGGGTGCCGTCCAAAGTCGCAGGACATATTCGGCGGCGAAGACCACGATGGAGATCAGCTCGAAGATCGCCAGCGCGCCGGCATAGTCGTGCGCGATCTGCGGCACGCTTTGCAGCGTGTAGGCCGCGGCGTTGAGCACGATCAATGCGATCAGCGTCACTTCGACGATCGCGCCGGCCGGACCGCCGGCCCGGCCGCCTTCCAGCGCGAGATAGGCACGCCGGCGCAAGCTCTCGCCGGGGCGGGATGTCACGCCGCGGGCGGCAGCGCTTTTACGCGGCCCCGGATCGCCTCAAGCGCCGCTTCCGCCTTGCCGCTGTCCGGTCCGCCGGCCTGCGCCATGTCCGGCCGGCCGCCGCCGCCCTTGCCGCCCAGCGCCTCGGCGCCGAGCTTGACGAGATCCACGGCGCTGATCCGGGCCGTCAGGTCGTCGGTCACGCCGACCACCAGCGAGGCCCGCCCATCCGCCACCGCCACAAAAGCGACGATGCCCGAGCCGAGCTGCGCCTTGGCGCCGTCGACCAGCGATTTCAGATCCTTCGCCGCGACGCCTTCGACGATCCGGGCATCCAGCGCCGGGCTGCCGCTCGGATCGGCCGCCGCCCGGGCGGGGGCCGACGCCGGTGCGACCTTTCCGAGCGCGAGCTGCTTGCGCGCCTCGGTCAGTTCGCGCTCCAGCTTGCGGCGCTCATCCGACAAGGCCGCGACGCGGGCCGGCAGGTCGGCCGCACTGGTCTTGAGCGTGGCGGCGGCCTCGCGCGCGAGCTCGGCCTGGCCGGAGAGATATTTGCGCGCGCCCTCGGAGGTCAGCGCCTCGATGCGGCGCACGCCCGCGGCGACCGCGCTCTCGGCGAGGATCGTGAAGAGGCCGATATCGCCCAGCCGGTGGACATGGGTGCCGCCGCACAGCTCGACCGAATAAGTCTTGTCCGCGTCCAGGTCGCTGCCCATGCTCAGCACGCGCACTTCGTCGCCGTACTTCTCGCCGAACAGCGCCTCCGCGCCGGCCTCGATCGCCGCCTCCGTCGCCATCAGGCGCGTGGTCACGTCGGAGTTCTGCCGGATCACGTCATTGACCAGCTGTTCGATGCGCTCGAGCTCGTCATGGCTGACCGGCTTGGGATGGCTGAAGTCGAAGCGCAGCCGCTCGGGCGCGACCAGCGAACCCTTCTGCTGCACATGCGGCCCCAGCACGCGCTTGAGCGCGGCATGCAGCAGATGCGTCGCCGAGTGGTTGGCGCGGGTCGCGCGCCGGCGCTCGCCGTCGACCTTCAGGTCGACCGTGTCGCCGACCGCGAGCACGCCACTCGTCACGGTCACGACATGCACATGCAGGCTGCCGAGCTTCTTCTCGGTGTCCGTGACGATGCCCTCGCCCTTCGCCGCGGCGAGCGATCCCGCGTCGCCGACCTGGCCGCCGGATTCGCCATAGAACGGCGTCTGGTTGGTGAGCAGCAGCACCGTCTCGCCCGCCTTGGCCGAGGGCACGCGCGCGCCGTCCTTGAGCAGCGCGACGATATTGCCTTCCGCGCTTTCCGTGTCGTAGCCGAGGAATTCGGTCGAGCCGAGCTCGTCCTTGATCGCGAACCATTGCGTGTCGGTCGCCGACTCGCCCGAGCCGGCCCAGGCCTTGCGCGCCTCCGCCTTCTGGCGCGCCATCGCCGCGTCGAACCCGTCCGTGTCGACCGCGATGCCCTTGGCCTTCAGCGCATCCTGGGTGAGGTCGAGCGGGAAGCCATAGGTGTCGTAGAGCTTGAAGGCGGTCTCGCCGGCCAGCCGGTCGCCGGATTTGAGGCCGCCGCTCGCCTCGTCGAGCAGCTTGAGGCCGCGCGCCAGCGTATCGCGGAAGCGGATCTCCTCGAGCTTCAGCGTGTCCCGGATCGTGGTCTCGGCCTGTTTGAGTTCGGAATAGGCCGAGCCCATCTCGGCCACCAGCGCCGGCACCAGCCGGTACATCAGCGGATCCTTCGACCCGATCAGATGGGCGTGGCGCATCGCGCGGCGCATGATCCGGCGCAATACATAGCCGCGGCCCTCGTTCGACGGCAGCACGCCGTCGGCGATCAGGAAGGAGGTCGCGCGCAGATGGTCGGCGATCACCCGGTGGCTGAACACCGCCTCGCCGGCATTCTTCGCACCGGAATATTCGACCGAGGCCTCGATCAGGTGGCGGAACAGGTCGACGTCGTAATTGTTGGTGACGCCCTGCAGGATCGCGGTGATGCGCTCCAGCCCCATGCCGGTGTCGATCGAGGGGCGCGGCAACTCGATGCGGGTGGTCGCGTCCACCTGCTCGAACTGCATGAAGACGAGGTTCCAGAATTCCAGGAAGCGGTCGCCGTCCTCGTCGGTGCTGCCGGGCGGCCCGCCCGCGACGCCGTCGCCCTGGTCGTAGAAGATCTCCGAGCAATAGCCGCAGGGCCCTAGAGGCCCCATCGCCCACAGATTGCTCTCATGGCCGACGATCCGGTCGTCGGGGATGCCGGCGATCTTCTTCCACAGCCCGCGCGCCACCTCGTCGGTCGGGTAGACCGTCACCCAGAGCCGGTCCTTGGGCAGGCCGATGGTTTGCGAGATGTAATCCCAGGCATAGGCGATGGCGTCTTCCTTGAAATAGTCGCCGAACGAGAAATTCCCCAGCATCTCGAAGAAGGTGTGGTGCCGCGCCGTGTAGCCGACATTGTCGAGGTCGTTGTGCTTGCCGCCGGCGCGGACGCATTTCTGCACCGAGGTGGCGCGCTTGTAGGGCCGCTTCTCCGCGCCGGTGAAGACGTTCTTGAACTGCACCATGCCGGCATTGGTGAACATCAAGGTGGGGTCGTTGCGCGGCACGAGCGGCGAGGACGGCACCACCGCGTGCTGGCGGTCCCGGAAGAAATCGGTGAAGGAGCTGCGGACGTCTGCGAGACTGGTCATGGGGATTTATGTAGCGTTCGCGACATTTTCTGTCATCCCCGGCGTGCGGAATAGCGGCCCGCCGGCCTTTTCCGCCCGGCCCGGCAAAACGAAGGGGCGCGCCCGTTGCCGGGAGCGCCCCTTCGCCGGAGTCGTTCCTTCATGCCAGTAAAGGAACGAACGCTGTCTTTTCGAGGGGATCAGCCCTCGTCGTCCTCGTCATCCTTGCCTTCGCCGCCGAGCGCCAGGTTCTGGGCCAGGAGGCCGGCACTGCCGCGGATCGCGGCCTCGATCGTGTCCGCCACGGCGGGATTGGCCTTCAGGAAGGTCTTGGCCTGCTCGCGACCCTGGCCGATCCGGTTGCCGTCATGGGAGAACCAGGAGCCCGACTTCTCCACCACCCCGGCCTTGACGCCGAGGTCCAGCAGCTCGCCGGTCTTGGAGATGCCCTGGCCGTACATGATGTCGAACTCGACCTGCTTGAAGGGCGGCGCGACCTTGTTCTTGACCACTTTCACGCGGGTCTGGTTGCCGATCACCTCGTCATGGTCCTTGATCGCGCCGATGCGGCGGATGTCGAGACGCACCGAGGAATAGAATTTCAGCGCATTGCCGCCCGTCGTGGTCTCCGGATTGCCGAACATCACGCCGATCTTCATGCGGATCTGGTTGATGAACAGCACGATGGTGTTGGATTTGGAGATCGACGCCGTCAGCTTGCGCAGCGCCTGGCTCATCAGCCGCGCCTGCAGGCCGGGCAGCGAATCGCCCATCTCGCCCTCCAGCTCCGCCTTGGGCGTCAGGGCCGCGACCGAGTCGATCACCACGATGTCGACGCCGCCCGAGCGCACCAGCGTGTCGGTGATCTCCAGCGCCTGCTCGCCCGTGTCGGGCTGGGAGATCAGCATCTCGTCGATGTCGACGCCCAGCTTCTTGGCATAGCCCGGGTCCATCGCATGTTCGGCGTCGATATAGGCCGCGATGCCGCCCTTCTTCTGGATCTCCGCCACGACATGCAGCGCCAGGGTCGTCTTGCCCGAGCTTTCCGGGCCATAGACCTCGATCACCCGGCCGCGCGGCAGCCCGCCGATGCCGAGCGCGATGTCGAGGCCGAGCGAGCCGGTCGAGACCGCATCGGTGGCGACGCCCAGATCGCGCGCCCCCATCTTCATCACCGAGCCCTTGCCGAAGGCCCGGTCGATCTGGCTCAGCGCCGCGTCGAGCGCCCGCTTGCGATCCGAATTGTCTTCCTTGCCCACAACCCGCAATGCCGCCTGTGCCATGAGAACCGCCTCCTTATTCCAGAGCGGCACGGAAAACCCAAGCCGCCGATCCGAGGCAGCAAAAGTACACGCTTTGTTCTCGTTTGCAAGACGCTGGCTAAAGCGAGGATTTCACAGCGAAATACAACATCTTGTTCGTGCCATGTTCCGCTGTTGCCACGCCGCGTGTCGAAAGCGTCCCGAAGCGAATCGGAGAGCGGTATCAGTCGGGCGGGGTGAGCGGCAGTTTGCGGACCTCCGCCTGGGGCGCACTGGGCGAGAGGTCCTCGTCGCCGTCCATCTGGCCAGGCTTGGTGTCCTCCCCGCCATGGACGGCGCCGTCCGGGATATCCGTCGTGCTGTTGCCCAGGGGATCGCGCTTGACCGGCGCCCGCTTGGCCTTGTCCGAATCCTGCTGCGCCGTGTTCGAGCTGTCGGGTTCGCGCATGGAAGGCTCCGGAGGATCGCTCCGACAAAACGCCCCAGCGCGCAAAAAGGCTGCGGCCGCGGCAAGCCCGCGGCCGATGGCGCAAAAAAAAGGCGGCGGAGTCGCCTCCGCCGCCAGTCGCAGTGTCCCCTGGGCAGGGATCAGAAGGACTTGTTGATGCGCACCCCGAACAGCCGCGGATCGGTCAGGAACACATTGGTGGTCAGCGCCGAATCGTCGGAGTTGAGGAAGGCGCCGGTGATCGCCGTCGTGTCGAACAGGTTCTTGACGTAGAACATCGCCTGCCAGCCATCCGGATCGGCGAGGGTCACCGACAGGTTCACATTGGTGTAGCCGTGGATCTGGTCATAGGGCCGGTCGTTGAACACGCGGGCGAAGGAATTGCCCTGCCAATAGCCGTCGCCGCGCAACGTCGCCGTCCAGGTCTCGTTCAGCGGCATCGTGTATTGCGCGCCGAGCGACAGGGTGAAGGGCGGCATGTTGGGCAGCTTGTTGCCCCCCAGGTTCTTCGAGAAGCCGGCACCGCCATTGGGCACGCTGGCCGGATCGAAGCCGGTGACGCCGTATTCGCTGAAATCGTCGAGCGGCTGTGAAATGCCTGTGGAACCCACTCCGCCGTAAGCGGCATTGCACGCCGTAGCCAGCGGAGCGAAGAGCGTACTGACGCCCGGCCCGCTGGTGTACGTGTTCACCAGCGTCGCCACGACACTCGCCGGCAGAATGCAATTCGATGTGCCGGAGACATAGGGTTTGACGACCACCCAGCCCGGCTGGCCGGCCGTACGATCCATCAGATCGACCGCGGATTGGCCCTTGTCGATCGAGCTGTCCTCATATCCGCCCGTGAGGTTGAACGACAGCCCGGGGAGCGGCTGCCATGTCGCTTCGAGCTCGGCGCCCTTGACCTTGGCGTCGAAGTTCAGGTTGACCGAGGTCCGATCCACGATCTGCGAGATCTGATAGCCCTTGTAGGCATAGTAGAAGACATCGGCGTCCAGCGTCAGGCTGCCGTCGAGCAGCGTGTTCTTGGTGCCGAGCTCGAAAGCATCGACGAATTCCGGCGCGAAGGTTGCGGGATGCGTGACGAAACTTCCCAGCCCGAGGAAAGCCGGCTCGGGACCGGGCGGATTGGCGCCGCCGCCCTTGTAACCACGCGAATAGGAGGCATAGAACATCGACGCGTCGGTGAAATCGAGCTTGGGCGACCAGCTCGCATTGAAGCGACCGGTCACTTCCCCCCAGCTCTGCTTGACGATTCCCGCGACCGGATAGCCGCCGCCTTGCAGGAAGGTCCAGCTCGGGATGTCCCAGAACTTCTTCTGGTCTTCGGTCCAGCGCAATCCGCCCGTGAGCTTCAGATCGGGCAGGATCTGATAATACACCTCGCCGAAGCCGGCCCAGGAGTTGAGGTGGTAGGGGTTCTCGCTGCGAAAGTAGTTGTGGCCATTGCCGTTGAGACTGGAGATCGGATTGGGATCGATATACGTGCCGGGACTATATCCCGGAATGCAGCCGAGTGAGCCTTGCGTGGCGACCGGCCCGTTCCCGAAATCGACGTAGTAGGGTGTTGGCGATATGGGGTACGGCGTCGGCGCTATGGTGCCTAGCGCATAGCAGTTTCCGTAATCCTTGGGACCGGACCCATTGCTAAGTTGAGCTTCGAGCGAGAGCAGATTGAAGAAGGTGTAGTAGTCGTCGAGCGTCTGATAATGGGTGTAGTTGGCGCCGACGCTGAAATTGAGCGGTCCATCGAAGCTCGATGTGAGACGCAGCTCCTGCGTGAACTGCGAGGAGCGTTCCTGCGACAGGTCCTCGGCGACCATGCTGCTCGAACAGCCGAGCTGCGGATCGCAATAGACGCCGTTGACGACCGGGGTGGTCACCACATACTGGCTCGCCCCGGCCGTCGCGAACAGTCCCGGCGCCGTGTTGAACCGGTTGTAATCCTCCGTCGAGCGGAGCTGGTCGTTGTCGTAGCCGGTCTGCGAGGTCAGCGTCAGGGTGGGCGTGATGTTGTAGTCGGCGTTCAGTTCGAGAACGTCGGACTTGGCGCGATAGTTCGGCTCGATCGCGGACTGGATGACGCGCAGATTCCGCGGCTGCGTCTGGCTGGCATAGGGATCGATGGGGTTGAGGACAAAGCCGCCCGCGCCGCCGCCGCCCAGTCCCGATCCGTTGAACATGAACGCGCCCCCTTCGACGAACGGAATCGCGAATCCGTTGGGCGTCTCATAGGCGCTCGCCGAATACAGCGAGGTCGGCTTGCAGCCCTGGCTCAGTGCGTTCTTGTAGAATCCCGACAGGCCGGGATCGTCCAGGTCGACGCCGCCGACGGAATCCGGGCCCGGATCCTTCTCGCAAAGCTGCTTGGCGGAACGCATGCGGTCGTCGTCTTCGGAGAAATGCTCCCAGACCAGGGTCGCGGTCAGATCCTCGATCGGATGGAAGAGCAGGGAGGCGCGGCCGGACCACAGATCGCGCCCGTCGACGGCCTTGTCCGTCGTCTGGTCGAACGTATAGCCGTCGCGCACGGTCCATTCCCCCGCCACGCGGAGATCGAGCTTGTCGCCGATGATGGGGATGTTGAGCATCCCTTCCAGGCGGCGGCCGGAATAATTGCTGACATCGACTGAGGCCATCGCCTGAAACTGGTCGGTCGGCTTGGCGGTGATCAGGTTGACCACGCCGGCCGTGGCGTTGCGGCCATAGAGCGTGCCTTGCGGTCCGCGCAGTACCTGGGCCTGGTCGAGGTCGAAGAATTCCTGTTCGAAGAAATGATTGCGGATGAAGGCGATGTCGTTCATCCCGATCGCCACCGCCGGATCGGTCGTCGCCGATACCGCCTGCGTGCCGATGCCGCGGATCTCGATGTTGTAACCGGTGAAATTCGTCTTGGAGAAAGTCAGGTTCGGAACCGACTTCACGAGATCGGGGCCGCCGGCGATCTGCTGGGTGGTCAACTGGGTCTGCGACAGCGCCGTGACCGCGATCGGAAGGGTCTGGACGTCGCCCTGGACCTTCTGGCTCGTGACCACGACGGTCTCGACGCCGCCGCCGGCATCGGCGGCGATTGCCGGAAAGGCCGCGACCATCGCGGCGGCGCAGGCGCCGGCACACAACACGGATTTATGGCGTGAGAAAAAACGCATGAATGAAACCTCCCCTGCGGCTGGATCGGCAGCCGTTTGCTTCCTGGTCGGCGCTCGGGCCGCCTTGTCATTGTCGATGACGGTTCCAGATACTAACAATGCTGTCAATATAGATTGACATAAGTGTCAGTTATTCCGGCGGAAAAGCGCGACGGCGTGTTCCGGCCGCAACAGCAGGATCGGCACGACGCGGAAAGGCTAGAGAAAGAACTTCGGCAGCAGGAAGGCTGCGATCTTGCGCGCGGCGGCGCGCTCGCGCTCCAGCATGTCCTTGAGCGGCGCGCCGATCATCGAATCGCCGAACGCGATCAGCGCCAGGAAGAGGACGGCGGAGGTCACGCCCTGGTGCGGATCGCCCGCCTCATGCGCGAATTTCTCTTCGATCGCCTTCACCAGTTCGGTGACGGCCTCGCCGACGCTGGCGAGATGATCCGCATTGCCGGACAGCATGATCCAGGCCGCCAGCGGGCCTGCGCCGCCTTTCTCGAACGCATCGAACACCATGTCGATCAGCTCGCGCGGCGCCCCGATATCGGAGCGCAGATGCTCCACGGCCTTTTCCAGCGCCACGGCGAGGTCGCGCACCATCGCGCTCATCAAGGCCGATTGCAGCTCCGCCGCCGATCCGAAATGGTGCAGCAGGTTGGTGTGGCTGGTGCCAAGATCCGCCGCCACCGCCTTCAGCGTCACGGCATTGGGTCCGTCCTCCAGCAGCAGCCGGCGCGCCGAGGCGATGGCCTCGCTCTTCGCCTCGTCGGCCGAACGGCGCCGGCGCACCGCCGGCTTGGCCCGGGATTTTGCAACAGGCTTTATTGACATTAGTGTCAGTTCAAATTACAGGAGTGTCCATACGGAGAGGTTCATACCTTGGCTTCGAAAATGCAAACCCCGCCCGACCTGACCATCCGCCCCCGCGACCTGTCCATCGGGCGCACCGCCGGCGGCGCCCGCTGGTGGATGGGCCGGGACCCCGTCGCCAGCATCTTCTACGACGTGCTGTCGGCGTCCTTTCCGCAGGGCGAGCGGTTCTTCATGGACAGCGTCCGCCACTATCGCGACCGCGCGCCGGCCGCGCTGCAGGCGCAGATCGCCGGCTTCCTGACCCAGGAAGCCCTGCACACCCGTGAGCACATCGTCTTCAACCGGCAGATCGAGGCCGGCGGCTACGATCTGGCGCGCATCGAAGCCCATCTGCGCGGCGTGCTGGGCTGGGCGCGCAGCCGCAAGCCCGTCGAGCAGCTCGCCGCGACCGCGGCGCTGGAGCACTTCACGGCGATCCTCGCCCATGAGCTCCTCGCCGATCCGCGCCACCTGGCGCAGGCGCCGCCGGAGGCCAGGCGTTTGTGGCGCTGGCACGCGATCGAGGAGATCGAGCACAAGGCCGTCGCCTACGACACCTTCCTCTTCGTCACCGACGATCTTTCGGCCTGGCGGCGCTGGGCGCTGCGCAGCTATGGGATGCTGGCGGCCACGATCCTGTTCTTCCGCTTCCTGGCCTTCGGCCTGGGCGATCTGTTCGCGCAGGACGGCATCCGCGGCGGGCGCACCTGGCTCCGCTGGCTGCACTTCGCCTTCGTCCGGCCGGGCATGCTGCGCCGGGTCATGGGGCGCTATGCGACCTATTACCGGCCGGGCTTCCATCCCTGGCACGTCGACGACCGCGCCCTCACCGCCGCGGCGGACCGCGAGCTGCAGCCGAGCTACGCCCAAGGCTGATGCGCAATCGGACCCCTGTCGCGCTGCTCGCCCTGGCCTGCATCACCGCTTCGGCGCACGCGGCCGGCATATTGGGCCTCTGGCTCACCCCGAAGAACCATGGCCGGGTGATCGTCGAGCCCTGCGGCGATGCGGTGTGCGCGCGCATCGCGGACGGCGACCAGCTCCGCGCCAATCCGGCCCAGGCCGACGTCAACAATCCCGATCCGGCCAAGCGCACGCGCCCGGTGAAGGATTTGCGCATCCTCGACGGCTATCGCGGCGGTCCTGCGGCGTGGCGCGGCGGAACGGTCTACGATCCCCAGACCGGCGATCTGTCAAACGATTCGACCCTCACGCTCACGTCGCAGGGCACGCTGGAGGTCGAGGGCTGCCGCTTCCTGCTGTGCCGCTCCGAGACCTGGCGGCGGCCCTAAAGCGGCCGGACGAATTTCAGCGCATACTGATCGGTCTTGCCGCGGATGCTCTCGTCGAAGATCGGCTTGCTGTGGTCGTCGCCGGCGCGCCGCAGGAAACCGCCTTCCGCGACCAGCTTGAAGCCGGCCGCGGTGACCTCGCGGATCACCTGCGCCTTCTCGATGCGGTGCAGGACGGCGATCTGGTCCGCGGTCGTGCCGGGATTGGCCTCGTGGTCGAGGATGAAATAGGTCCCGCCCGGCTTCAGCGACTCGAAGACGTGCCGGTTGAACGCCGCCAGGTCGACGCTGCCATATTTGGCGATGTGCAGGTCGTGATAGTTCTGGGTGATCCAGAACAGGTCGATCTTCTCCGGCAGGTCGAACGCGCCGAACGCGGTCCCGCTCACGACGATATTGCCGCGTCCGGGCTCCGCCGCCATCTTCTGGTCGGCCTCGACCGAGCCCTTCCAACGCGTGGTCTCGAGCGCATAGACCTTGCCTCCGGGCCCCACGACGTCGCTCAGCATGCGGCTGAAATAGCCGCCGCCTGGAAACAGCTCGCCGATCACCATGCCGGGCTTCACGCCCGCGAAGGCGAGCGTCGCGGCCGGATCGCGCAGCGCGTCGGAGGCGCGATCGTCCTTCGGGCGCGCCGTGTCGGCCACCGCGGCGGCGACATAGTCGGGCACCTCGGCCGCAAGCGCCGCGCCGCCGAGCAGGACGGCCAGCGCCGCCGCGGCAAGAAGATGTCTGTTCATCGCAAAATTCCCCAGGGCGTTCGCGGCAGTCTAGCGCCGCGCCGTTCCGGGGCGGAGGCACAATCGCGTCAGGCGACGGCGCCCGCGATCACGGTCGCGCGAGCGGCCCCGCCAGCACCGCGTCTTCATACGCGGCGATCTCCCGCTCGAACCGCCATTGCAGCGCCGCCTTCTCGCTTCCCCGCAGGAGGGCGGCGCAGGCCGCCGAGACCGCCATCGCCTGCGGCCGGTCGCGGGCGCAGGCCGGGACGGTGCGGCGATAGCTGCCGTCCCGCCACAGGCTCGCGCCCGGCAGGAAGCTGTATTCGAGGCCGTTGCGGGCGATCTGCTTGAGGTCGCGATACCCCAGATGCTGCTCGGTCACGGCGCGGACATATTCGTTGGTGAGGTCGATGCGGAACACGCCCTCATCGTCGGCCGACAGCGTCACCGGCACATGCGCCGCGCGATACAGCGCCAGCGGATGGTCCTTGCCCACGACGCCTGGGGTGATCGCGTTGCTGGTGAGGTTGATCTCGACCGCGATCTTCTTCGCCGCCATCTCCTTCAGCAGCGCGGAAGCGTCGTGCTCATAGGGCAGCTCATAGCCATGTCCGATGCGGCTGGCGCCGGCGATCTCGACCGTGTCGCGGATGTGGAAGCCGAGCGCCGCCGGCGGCACGAGTCCGAGCGCCAGCTCGCCCGCATGCAAGGACAGCTTCACCTGCGGATAGCGCTGGTGGAAGAACCGGAACATCCGCATCTGCAGGTCGAAATCGCGCAGCGCCACCGGATCGTCCTCCGGCGCCACCAGGTTGACGCCGACGAACCGCGGATCGGCGGCGCAGAGCGCGAAGCCCAGCGCCATCTGCGCGAAGACCTGCTGCGGCGGCAGGGTCCGCAGGACGAAAAAAAGATAGCGCACGCGCACCTGACACGTCCTGCCGGTTTCCGGCGTCGACACGATGGCATCGCATGACGACCGGTCCCGGTCGCCGGCCGCGTCGAACTCTTTCCTGGCTCCTGCGACAAGGGCGGGAACGACCGCCGACAGGGCGCCGAGATCCTGCGCGAACGCGTCCTCGCGCGCGCCGAAATTGTGATCGGCATCCAGAAGCAGGGGCGAAAACGCCTGCGACGGATCGGCGATCTGTTCGATGTAGAGCACATGGTCCAGCGCCGCCTGGTAACGCGTGGCCCACAGCATGTCCGCCAGATGCGCTGCGGCGACCGCCCCGAAGCGGCGGAAGGTCGCAAAGGTGTGGTCGTGGCCGTTGGTCTCGCCCGTGCCGGTCCCCGGCACGAAATTGCGCATCGACAGGGCGTCGATGGTCTCCTGATAGAATTTCGGATCGCGGCTGACGAGATCCTTCGCGGCCACCTGGCCGGACGCGCAGGGCGGCGGCGCGATCGCGCGCGTCCCGGGATCGACGCAGTCGCCGTCCGCGCTCGCCCAGCGCAGATAATCCTCGGCATAGACCGAGCCGTCGAGATGATTGTGCAGGTCGCCGCCCTTGGGCATGGGCTGCAGCAGCACGCGCAATTGCGGCGGTGTCGCCGCATAGCGCGCGACGAGGGCCGCGACCTGCGCCTCATGCGGCGGCGTGGCCCGAGACGCAGCGGCAAGCGCGGCGAACGCGATCGCGGCAAGGCTAAGGCATCTGCCCATAGGTCTGGCGCATCCTTTCCTCCGAATGGAGCCCGGCCAGGATCGGCGGATATCCGGCCACACCGCAACCGGGCAGGCAGGTGATCTCGGCGTCCGAATTGGGCCCGGTGAACAGCACGACGGAGAGCCGCCGCGTCCCCATCGTCCGATCGCGCGGCGGATTGACGACGCGATGGAGGTTCGACCGCCAGCGGTCATTGGTCCAGCGCCGGATCAGATCGCCCGCGTTGATCACCAGCGTGCCCGGCACGGACGGCACGTCGATCCAGCCATCCTCCGTCTTCACCTGCAGCCCGCCCGGCGCCGCATCCTGGCGCAGGATCGTGAAGCCGGAGAAATCGGTATGCGGCGCATAGCGCAGCGCCCCTTGCGGCGGCGGCTCGGGCTGGTCGGGATAGAGCACGCAACGCAGGTTCAGCTCCATCCGGTCGAAGAACGGCGTGAAATGCGCGTCGGCCAGGCCAAGGGCTGCCGCGCTCAATCGCATCAGCTCGAGCGCCAAGGCGCGGCCGGCCGCGATATAGGCCTCCACCGTTTCGCGGAAGCCCGGCATGTCGTCGGGCCAGAGATTCGGCGCATAGAGCCGGGCGTCCCATGCGCCGTCCGGTGCCGCGGTATCGAAGCGCGGATTGGCGAAGGTCAGGGATTCGCAAAGATCGGGCTGTGCTGCCGGATCGCGGCCCGCGCCCACCGTCTCGCGGCCCATCGGCAGGTACCCCTGGCCGCGTCCCCGGTCGGGAAAGTCGAACCTGTTCTTTTCCGCGGCCGGGCGTTCGAAGAAGCGCATCGCCTGGGCATAGATTCCGTCAAGCAGCTCCGGCGCGATGCCGTGCCCCGCAACGGCCGCGAAGCCGACGGTCGAAAACGCGTCGTTCCAGGCCTGTGCGACCTCCTGCGCGGCCTGCCGGTCGCCCGAAGCGAATGGCGCGATGTCGATGACGGGAATCTGCACGCATGCTCCGGCACAATTCGGAGAGCAGCCTAAGGATATTCGCAGCCGCTTCCAGCCAAGGCCCGCGACTCCGGCAACTCTACTCCGGCGCCAATCCGACCTGGATGACGCGGGACTTGCCGGAAACGACGTCCAGGATCTGCTTGGGCAACAATGCCAGGCCCGTCCATGTCCGCCGCAATTCCCGCCGGATATAGAACCAGCTCAAGGCACGGAACGGAATGCGCCACTCCTCGATATCCGAATCGGTCTTCAGCTCGATTTGCCGCGCGATGGCCGGGATCAGCTGGTAGGGCCGCGCGACGGCGGTCATCGGCGAAATGTCGGGATTGAACAGCATGTGGTCGATGGTGAAGGGCCACAGCCGCTTGTCCTCGAGCAGCCGCGCCGCCAGCGTTCTGGAGATCAGATAGGCGCCCGATCCGGTATGCCGCGAATGCAGCGGCGCCACGCGGAATTCCGGCAGGATCCGCGTCTCCTTGCCCACGAGGATTTGCCGCGACGCGCCGCCATAGCATTCGAGCTTCAGCAGGTCGACCTCTTCGGGCAGGCGCGCCAGCTCGGCGAACAGCTTCAGGCAGTCGCGGCGCAGCGTGACGTCGTCTTCGAGGATCAGGGCATAGCGCTCCGTCGAGTTGGCCACGAACAACTCCCAGCACAGGATATGGGAGAGGCTGCAACAGGCATCGCCACGGGCGATCGGGCCGAGCGGTCCGGTCCGCGCGATCCGGGTTTCGATGTCGGGGATGTGTTCGTCCTTGGCGTCGACGGCGTCGATCCGCGTGTACGGTATCTGCAGGGCTTCGAGCTGCGCCGTCATGGCGGACATGCGGTCCGGCCTGCGGGCCAGGTTTATGACATAGGTCTGCAAATCAATCTCCGATATTGGCGGTCACGGCTTCGCCGCGCCTGAGAAGTCCCTGCCGGATCTTCTCGTCGACATAGCGCCGCTCCGCGTCCCAGGAATGCCAGGAATTTCCCCGATGCGTGAAGCCGAACAGCGCGACGTCGCCGCCCATGCGGCGCCCGGGTTTCCCGGCGTTCGACACTGCCAGCGCGGTCGTCTTCGTCCCCGTGTTCACGGCGTAATTCGGGCATGGGTTGAACCGGACGACAATGTCCGAGCCATCTATTTGCGGGCCGCAATCGCCGACCAGCGGTGCGTTCCCAACGACAGCGATCTTCATTCCCCGCTCAAATAACCGGCCTACTCCGCGGGCAATATAGGAATGTGGTCACGAAACACAACTGGTCAGTGGCCGGTCTTCGATGCCGGCATGCCGGCGAGGACTTCCTTCACCTTGGCTGCGAGTTGCTTGAGCCCGAACGGCTTGGGCAGGAAGTGCAGGTCCTCGGCCTTCTCGTCGTTGCGCCGGAAGGCTTCCTCGGCGTAGCCCGACATGAAGATCACCGCCATCTCGGGCTTGATCCGCTTGACCGCTCGCACCAGCGTCGGGCCGTCCATGTTGGGCATCACCACATCGGTGATCAGGAGGTGGATCGGCGACGTGGCGCGCTTGACGATCTCGAGCGCCTCTTCGCCGCCGGCCGCTTCCAGCACGCTGTAGCCGCGCATCTTGAGGGCGCGCGCCGCGAAGCTGCGCACCGCCTCTTCGTCCTCGACCAGCAGGATGGTGTCCTGGCCCGTCACGTCGCGCGGCCCGGCGCGTTCCGGCTCGGGGGCCGGCGCGTTGGCGTCGATGCGGTGGCGCGGCAGGTAGATTCGGAAGGTCGTGCCCCTGCCGATCTCGCTGTCGACCATGATGAAGCCGCCGGTCTGCTTGACGATGCCGTACACCGTGGCGAGGCCCAGCCCGGTGCCCTGGCCCACCGGCTTGGTGGTGAAGAAGGGATCGAAGATCTTGCCCAGATGCTCGCGCGCGATGCCGGTGCCGGTATCGGCGACGTCGATCCGCACATAATCGCCGGCCGGCATGGTCGCGGTGCCCAGCGCCGCCGCGGTCGTGACGGTCTCGTTGGCGGTGCGGATCGTCACCGTGCCGCCCTTGGGCATGGCGTCGCGTGCATTGACCACGAGATTGATGATCGCGTTGGAAAGCTGCGCCTCGTCGGCATGGATCGGCCAGACGTCGGTGCCATGCTCGAGCTTGAGTTCGACGCCCTCGCGCAGCAGGCGTCGCAGCATCAGCGCCAGTTCGCCGACCACGTCGCGCACCGCCAGGACGCGGGGCTGCATGGTCTGCTTGCGCGAGAAGGCCAGGAGCTGCCCCACCAGCGTCGCGGCGCGCAGCGCGTTCTGGTGGATCTCGTTGATCTCCTTGAACGACGGATCGCCCGCCTGGTGGCGCATCAGGAGGAATTCGGAATTGCCGATGATGACGGTGAGCAGGTTGTTGAAGTCGTGCGCCACGCCGCCCGCGAGCTGGCCGACCGCCTGCATCTTCTGGCTCTGGGCGAATTTTGTCTCCAGCGCCTTCTGCTCCGAGACGTCGACGAGATAGAGGATCGCACGGCCGCCGCTGATCGGGCTGGCGAACAGCTCGGCGGTGCGCTCGTCGATCCCGGCGGCGCGCAGCTCGGCGCTCGCGACGTTGTGCGTGCCCTGCGCCGCCTGCGTCACCAGCTCGCCGATGCGGCCGCGGTCGGCCCCCTCGACCAGCTCGCCCAGCAGCCGGCCGGCCAAGCCGCCGGCGACGCCGAAGAATTTCGCGAAGGCGGGATTGGCGTCGATGAGCTTGCCGTCGCCGCCCGCAAAGGCGACGCCGACGGGTGCGTCGCGGAAGATATCGGCGATGCCGGCGGGCGCCACCGCGACCGGGAGCGGCGCGGCCGCCAGGGGCGCGGCGGCGGCCGGCGGCGCCGTGACGGCGGACGGCATGGGCGTCGAAAGCCGCGGCGTGAACCACCACGCGGTCTGTCCGTTCGACAGCGGCCGGACCGCCGCGACCAGCTCGATTCCGGGGCCGACCGCGAAACTCTCTTCGCGCGGCACCCCTTCGGCCGCGCCGCGCGTCAGGCGATAGAGCACGGCTGCGGAAGGCTCGCCCGCCAGCGCCAGCTCGGGCGGCGGTGCGGCCTCACCCGCCTTGGCGCCTGCCATGCGGCGATAGACGTCGTTGCAATCGGCGACCACGCCATCGGCGCCGGTGATCGCCCAGGCGATGTTCGCGCGCGCCGCCGCTTCGGCGATCCGCCGCGCATCGGCCGCGCTGACCTTGTCCTTGGGCCATACCGCGAAGAGGAACAGGCTCGCCACCGCGCCGATCGCCGCCAGCAGCATGACGCCGGCCCAGCCGACCTTGTCCGCTGACATCACGGCGAGACCCGCCGAGGCCAGAGCGAGGAAGACGAAGCCCAGCGCCGCCCAGCGCCATGCGCCCGCCGGGATGCCGAGACTGCTGTTCAAACTGCGGGTCGCCATCATGATTCGGATAAGGGGGACGGTAGGCTTTTTTCCGCCTTCGGCCTATCTGCCGATGTCGTCATGCCGGAAGCCGCGTTGCATTGGGAAATCGCGATCGGCTAGTTTGTTGGTATCGTTACCAATTCTTGTGAGGCAGGGCTTGAGGGGAATCCGGGCAGTCATCGCTCTGGCCGCCGTCGGCGTCGTGGCCGCCGCCGCCGCCGCGCCGCCGGCGCCGCGCTGGGTCGGAAGCTGGTCCGCCGCCCAGCAGCTTCCCGAGCCGGCCAATCAGCTTCCCGATGCGGCATTGCAGGGCGGCCTGTTGCGGCAAGTCGTGCATCTCTCCGCCGGCGGCGGCATGATCCGTGTACGGATTTCAAACGCTTACGGCACCGCGCCGCTGCATCTCGCCGAAGTGCATGTCGCGCGGCCGCTGCCCGGCACGCCGGGCGCGATCGTGGACGGAAGCGACCGGCTGCTGCGGTTCTCCGGCAATGCCGAGGTCACGGTCCCGGCCGGCGCAGATTATGTCTCCGATCCGCTCGACGTCCCGGTCGCGCCGTTGTCCGATCTCGCGGTCACGCTGCGCTATGCGAGTCTCGCGGGACAGCCGACCGGCCATCCGGGCTCGCGCGCCACGTCGTTTCTGGCGTCGGACGGCGACGCCGCGGTGCCGCTTCTGTCGCAAGCCGTCGCGCTGGCGCACTGGTACATGCTCGCCGGAGTCGAAGTATCGGGGCCTGCGCTGCGCGGCACGGTCGTCGCCTTCGGGGATTCGATCACCGACGGCCGCGGCTCCGTCCCCGACGCGAACAATCGCTGGCCCGACGATCTCGCCCGGCGGCTCCAGGCCGCGCCGGCGAGCCGCGGCATCGGCGTGCTGAACATGGGGATCGGCGGCAATCGCCTGCTGCTCGACGGTCTCGGACCCAACGGGCTGGCGCGCTTCGACCGCGATGTGCTGGCGCAGCCCGGCGTGCGCTGGCTGATCCTGCTCGAGGGGATCAACGATCTGGGCGTGCTGACGCGCGACGCGCCGGTATCGCCCGCCGAGCACGAGGCACTGGTGGCACGGCTGGTCGCCGCCTATCGCCAGATCGCCCTGCGCGCCCATGCCCATGGCATCGCGGTGATGGCGGGGACGCTGCTGCCCTGGCTGGGCTTCACCTATTATCATCCCGATGCGTTGAACGAGGCGGACCGCCAAGCGCTGAATGCCTGGATCCGCACGCCCGGGAATTTCGATGCCGTGGTCGATTTCGACCGCGTGCTGCGCGATCCTGCGGCTCCCGGGCGCCTGCTGCCGCAATTCGAATCCGGCGACCACCTGCATCCTTCGCCGGCCGGCTACCAGGCGATGGCGGATGCGATTCCGCTCGCTTTCTTCGCGCAGCCGCGCAAGGCTCGTCGCAGATGAAGCGATTTGTCCTCGCCATGCTGATCTGCGTCGTCGCCTCGCCGGCGTCGGCGGTCCAGATCGCGCTGACCTTCGACGACCTGCCCTCGCATAGCGCCCTGCCGCCGGGGCAGACGCGCGTCGGGATCGCGACCGCGATCATCGCGGCGCTCAAGGACGCGCAGACCCCGCCGGTCTACGGCTTCATGAACGGCATCCGGCTCGAGGACGATCCGGGCTCCGCCCCCGTGCTCCAGCAGTGGCGCGACGCCGGCTTCCCGCTGGGCAACCACACCTGGTCGCATATGAACCTCGGCCAGCACGGCGTGGCGGAATGGGAGGCCGATACGCAGAAGAACGAGAGCGTGCTGGCGCCGCTGATGGCGGGGGGCGACTGGCACTGGCTGCGCTTTCCCTATCTCGCGGAGGGCGAGACTCCGGCCAAGCATGTCGCGGTGCGCCAGTTCCTCGCGGCCAACGGCTATCGCATCGCCGGCGTGACGATGAGCTTCGGCGATTTCATGTGGAACGAGCCCTATGCGCGCTGCGTGGCGAAAGGCAACGACGCCGCCATCGCGCAGATGGAAGCGGCCTATCTCGCGGCGGCCGCGGACACGCTCGACTATGAGCACAAGCTTTCGCTGGCGCTTTACGGCCGCGACATCCCCTATGTCCTGCTGATGCATCTGGGCGCCTTCGACGCCCGCATGCTGCCGCGCCTGCTGGCGCTCTATGCCGCCAAGGGCGTCAGCTTCGTCTCGCTGGACGAGGCGGAGCGCGATCCGTTCTACGCCGCCGACAACAACCCGATGCTGCCGCCGACGCCCGTGACGCTGGAACAGGCGATGAGCGCGCAGGGCGTGACCTATGCCGGCCACGGCGTGCCGCTGCCGCCCTTCGACACGCTCTGCCGCTGAGTGCTAATCTCGGCGCATGCCGGACCTCTACCCGAAGATCGAGCCCTACGATCGTGGCATGCTCGATGTGGGCGAGGGGCATCGTCTCTATTGGGAGATCTGCGGCAATCCCGACGGCAAGGCGGCACTGGCGCTGCATGGCGGTCCCGGTTCGGGCTGCACGCCGGACATGCGCCGCCTGTTCGATCCCGCGCGCTATCGCGTCGTGCTGTTCGACCAGCGCAATGCCGGCCGCAGCACGCCGCATGCGAGCGATCCTGCGACGGACCTGGCGGCCAACACGACGGCGCATCTGATCGCCGATATCGAGCGGCTGCGCATGCATCTGCAGATCGAGCGCTTCGTGATCTTCGGCGCCTCCTGGGGCACCACGTTGGCGCTTGCCTATGCGCAAGCCCATCCGACCAGAGTCGCCGCGCTGGTGCTCTCCAGCGTCACCACCACGCGGCGCAGCGAGATCCACTGGCTCTATCACGACGCCGGCCGGCTCTTCCCCGAAGAGCATGCCCGCTTCCGCGCGACCGCCGGTCCAGCGGCGGGCGATCTGGTCGCGGACTATCATCGCCTGCTCGCCGATCCCGCTCCGGCGGTCCGCGACGCCGCCGCGACGGCGTGGTGCGACTGGGAAGATGCGGTGGTCTCGACTGCGCCCGGGCGCAAGCCCGGCGTCCGCTACGCCGACCCCCGCTTCCGCATGGCCTTCGCGCGCATCGTCACGCACTATTTCCGGCACGGCGCCTGGCTGGAAGAAGGCGCGCTCCTCCGCGATGCTTCCCGGCTGGAGGGCATTCCCGGCGTCCTGATCCATGGCCGGCTCGATCTCGGCTCGCCGCTCGACACCGCGTGGGAACTGTCGCGTGCCTGGCGCGGCAGCGAACTGATCGTCGTGCACGACGCCGGCCACGAGACCCGCACGCCCGGCATGCGCGAGAGCATCGTCGGCGCGCTGGACCGGTTTGCTAGTTCGCCCTGATCTTGCCGGTCAGGCGGTAGACATAGCCGATCACCTGCGCCACCGCCTTGAAGTGCTCCGCGGGCACGACCTCGTCGACCTCGACCGAGGCATGCAGCGCGCGTGCGAGGGGTGGATTCTCGACGATCGGCACGTCGTGGGCCTTCGCCACTTCGCGGATCCGCAACGCCAGCGCGTCGACGCCCTTGGCGACGCAGATCGGCGCCGCCATCTTGCCGGCCTCGTATTTCAGAGCGACCGCGTAATGCGTCGGGTTGGTGATGATCACCGTCGCCTCCGGCACCGCGGCGATCATGCGCTTCTTGGCGCGCTCCAGCCGGATCTGGCGGATCTTGGCCTTGATCTGCGGATCGCCTTCGTTCTGGCGGTACTCTTCCTTGATCTCCTGCTTCGACATCCTGTTGCGCTGCAGGAAGCGGTAGCGCTGCAGGATGTAATCGGCCGCCGCGATCGCGGCGAGCGCGACCAGCGCCGCCAGCAGCACCTTGTAGAGCAGCTGGCCCATGTCGCCGATCACGCCCATCGGCGACTGGTCGAGCACCGATTGCAGCATGGTGCGCTCGGGCCAGATCTGCGTCCACACCGCGACGCCGACCACGCCCATCTTCAGCAGGCCCTTGACGAGGTTCATCAGCCCCTCGGGCCCGAACATCCGCTTGAGGCCGGCGATCAGCGACAGCTTGGCGAAATCCGGCTTGATCTTCTCGAAGCTGAAGCCCGGCCGCGCCTGCAACACATGCCCGGCCAGAGCGAACGCCATCATGGTCGCGAACACCGGCCCCAAGATGCCGCCCAGCGTCATCACGACCTGGCGCGCCAGCCCCATCGCGTCGGCGGAGGACGAGACGCCCATCTGCTCGGGCTGCTCCAGGAAGACGCGCATCGCGGTGGCGATGCCCTGCATGGTCGAGCCGCCGAACATCATGATCGTCAAGGTGCCGCCGAGCAGCAGCACGAAGGCGGAGACCTCCGGGCTCTTGACGATGTCGCCGTGCTCGCGCGCCTCCTCCAGCCGCTTCTGCGTCGGCGCTTCGGTCTGCTGGGATGGGTCGCGATCGTCTGCCATGGGTCAGAGAAACTGCGCCATCTGGGCCGCGTAGAAATTCAGGAACAGCGTCATCATCGAGCCGAGGATCAGCGCCAGCAGCACGAAGCCGAACATGATGTTGATCGGCATGGCGACGAAGAACACCTGCAACTGCGGCATCAGCCGCGCCAGGATGCCCAGCGCGGCATAGAGCGCGAAGCCGAACACGATGAACGGCGCCGCCAGCTGGAAGCCCAGCACGAAGGCGGCGCTCACCAGCCTGATCGTCAGCTCGGCCATGTCGGCGGTGGGCAGCGCCGCGCCCGGCGGGATCATCCTGTAGCTGCCGGCGATGGCGCCGATCGCGACGTGGTGCAGGTCGGTCGAGAAGATCAGCACCGCGCCCAGCAGCGAGAAGAAGTTTCCGATCACCGCGCCCTGCTCGTGCTGCGTCGGGTCGACGGTCTGGGCATAGGCGAGGCCGGTCTGCGTCGCGATGAGGAAGCCGCCGACCTGGAGCGCGCTCATGATGATGCGCGACATCCCGCCGACCAGCATGCCGGCGGTGACTTCCTGCGCGATGAGCAGGCCCAGCTGCAGCGTGTTGGCCGGCGCCTGTGCCGGATAGGCGCCCTGCACGGTCGGTGCCAGCGCCACGGTGATCGCCAGCGCCAGCACCAGCCGTACCCGCGACGGGATCCCGCCGTCGCCCAGCGCCGGCAGCAGCATGACCATCGACCCCACCCGCGAGAACACGAGCAGATAGGTGAGGATCATGCCCGACAGGGCGGGAAGGTGGATGTGCATGGCTAGTGCCTTCCTCCCCCGTGGTTACGGGGGAGGGGGACCATCGCGAAGCGATGGCGGAGGGGGCTGTCGCCGCCCGCCATCGCTAATACGCAGCGATGCGCTGGGCGATATCGACCATCAGGCTGTTCATCGCCGCGCCGGCGAAGGGCAGGGTGATCAGCAGCACGACGAAGATCGCGACGATCTTGGGCACGAACACCAGGGTCATTTCCTGGATCTGGGTCAGCGCCTGCAGCAATCCGATGCCCAGGCCGACAACCAGCGCGGTCAGCATCGCCGGCGTGATGATCTCGAGCAGCACGAGGATGGAGGAACGGGCGAAATCGATGGAATCGGCGGGTGTCATCTGTGTTCCGTTGTGTCTCTTGCGCGAACCGTCATCCCGGATCGTCGAAGGATGAGCGTGTCGGCCGTGATCGTCAGATCGGCATGTTCATGATCGACTGGTAGGCCTGCACGACCTTGTCGCGGACGGCGACCACCGTATCGAGGGTGATCTCCGCCTGGTTCACCGCACTCACCACGTCGACGATATTGGCCTGGCCGGCGACCTGGCGCGTCGCCATGGCCTCGCCCTGCTTCATCGTGCCCATGCCGTCTTTCAGCGCGGTCGAGAGGAAGTTGGAGAAGTCGCCGGCGCCGGCGCCAAGCGAACCGGCCCCGCTGGCGCCGGTCGCGCCCGCGCTTGCGCCGATGTTCGAGATCGCCTGATAGGCGGCGGCCGCTGCGGCCGGTAGGACTGCCATGTTCTATCCCCCTTGCGCGCAACCCGCGTTGCGCGCCAAAAAATTCAGCCCTTGAGCAGGTCGACGGTGCGCGCCAGCATCGACTTGGAGGCGTCCATCACCGTCAGGTCGGCCTCGTAGGAGCGCTGCGCGTCGCGCATGTCCATGATCTCGACCAGCGCGTTGACGTTGGGCAGCTTGACGTAGCCCTTGGCGTCGGCGTTCGGATTGCCCGGATCGTATTGCATCCGGAATTCGGACGCGTCGGCGACCGGCTTGCCCGGGGTGACCAGCGTCGCGCCCAGCTCGCGATCGAACGCGCTCTTCACCGTCGAGATCTTGCGGCGATAGGGATCGCCGCCCGGCGTCGCCGAGGTCGAATTGGCGTTGGCGATGTTCTCCGCGATGGTCTTCATGCGATCCGACTGGGCCCGCATGCCCGACGCGGCGACGATCAGCGATGTCGTGAAATCCATATTGCGCTCCTTCAGCCGCCATGTCCGATGGCGGTCTTCATCATGCCGACGGCCTTGGCGTAGAGATTGCTCGCCGCCTGGTATTCCGCCTGGGTGTCGGAGACGCGGATCATCTCCTGCTCGAGGCTGACCGAATTGCCCGTCGGGCTGGCTTCGGTGTCGGGCGAATTGAAGTCGGCGAATTCGGGCTGGCCCTGCGGCGCCAGCGAGATATGCCGCGGATCGGTGACGCTCATGCCGCCTTGGAACTGCGACGGCGACGTCGCGCCCTTGAGCATGTCGGCGAACTCGACGGGCTTGAGGTCCTTGGCGGTGTAGCCGGGCGTGTCGGCATTGGCGACGTTCTGCGCCAGCACGTTCTGCCGCGCGCCCAGCCAGCTCATGCGCTGCTTCAGCATCGCCAGAAGCGGCATGCTGTCGACGTCCATTGCCATGGCGGTGCCCTCCGTATACGGAAAATTATCCCTAACGACGCCGAGGATGCGCCCGAACGATTAAACGCCGCTTAACGACATGGAAGTTTTTGCCGGGCCGTTCTTGCCGCTCTTTAACGCGCGATTAAGGTTGATCGGTTTTGTTTGGCGCATGGATCTGATCGATTTCGCGCGCTATATCGGCGCCCTGCTTCTCGTGCTTGGCCTGGTCGGCGCGGCCGGTCTCGCGGCGCGCCGCTTCGGCGTCAGCGGCCTGAACGGCCTTGTCAAGCCGAGCGCGGCGCGCCGGCTGGCGGTCGTCGAGACGCTTGGCCTGGGGCCCCGCCAGCGCCTTCTCATCATCCGCCGCGACGGCGTCGAGCATCTCGTGCTGAGCGGTCCCGAAGGCACCACGGTCATCGAGACCGGCATTCCCGCCGCGCCCCTGCCGATCACCGCCGCGCTTCTGGCGCCGGAGGCGTCGTCGTGAAGACGTTCTCCCTCGTCCTCGTCGCGCTGTTCGTCGCGCTCCTGCTCGTTCCCGGCGCGGCGCATGCCGCATCGCCCGCAGTGAAGGCCGTCGCCGCCACGAGCGCCGGCGCCACTGCGACGGCGCCGGGCGGCCTCAACATCGACTTTTCCGGCGGCGGCCTCTTCACCGACCACCTGATGCAGATCGTGGCGCTGATCACGATCCTCTCCATCGCGCCATCCATCCTCATCATGATGACCAGCTTCGTGCGCATGGTCGTCGTGCTCTCGCTGCTGCGCACCGCGATGGGCCTGCAGCAGAGCCCGCCCAACAGCGTGATCATCTCGCTGTCGCTCTTCCTCACCCTGTTCGTCATGACGCCGACCCTGAAGGACGCCTACAACCAGGGCGTCGTGCCGCTGGTGAACAACCAGATCACCACCGAGCAGGCCTTCGACCGCGCCGCCACGCCGATGAAGAAGTTCATGCTGGCGCATGTCCGCCAGGCGGATCTCAAGCTTTTCCTCGACATGGGCCACACCAAGGTGCCGGCCAAGGCGGAGGACACCCCGATCGCAACCGTGGCGCCGGCCTTCATGCTCAGCGAGCTCAAGCGCGCCTTCGAGATCGGCTTCCTGATCTTCGTGCCGTTCCTCATCATCGACATGGCGGTGGCCTCGATCCTGATGTCGATGGGCATGATGATGCTGCCCCCCGTGGTCATCTCCCTGCCGTTCAAGCTGATCTTCTTCGTGCTGGTGGACGGCTGGCGCCTCGTCGCCGGTTCGCTGGTGGAGAGCTATCTCCACGCGCCTCCACCTACGTAAGCCTCGCCAGCCGCGCGGTTCGCGCCTAGATTCTCCCGAAGACTTTTGGGAGAACGCCGTGAACCAGCACGTCAAGACCGACGAAGTCCTCTACGAGGTCTCCGAGCACATCGCGACGATCACGCTCAACGCGCCGGAGCGGATGAACACGATCTCCGGCCCGATGCTGGCGCGGCTTTCGGAATGCCTGCTGGCGGCCGACAAGGATCCGGAGGTCCGCTGCATCATCCTCACCGGCAGCGGCCGTGCCTTCTGTGCCGGCCTCGACCTGCGCCAGGCGACGCAGGGCGTCGGCATGGCGATCGGCAGCGGCGCCGGCGCCACCGACATCGACCTGCGCAACACGCCGCCGACCGTGCTGCATGCCATCGACACGCCGGTGATCTGCGCGGTGAATGGCGGCGCGGCCGGCTATGGCGCCGATACCGCGATCGGCTGCGACATCCGCATCATGGCCGCGTCCTCCAAGCTTGCGCTCTCCTTCGCCAAGCGCGGCATCCTGCCCGAGAGCGGCGGCACCTGGCTGTTGCCGCGCCTGCTGGGCTGGGAGAAGGCGGCGAAGATCATCTTCACCGGCCGCACCCTTTCGGCGGCGGAGTGCGTCGAGATGGGCCTCGCCAGCGAGGTGGTGCCTGACGCGGAGCTCATCCCGCGCGCCCGCGCCCTGGCCGCGGAGATCGCGGCCAACGCGCCGCTCGCCGTCGCGGCCGCCAAGCGGATGATGCGCATGGGCCTGTCGGAGCCGTTCAACGCGCATGTCCATCACGTCTATCTCCAGCTCCTGCCGCTGCTGCGCACCGCCGACGCGCGCGAAGGCATGCTGGCCTTCGTCGAGAAGCGGCCCCCGACATTCGAGGGGAAATAGTGGCGATTCTCATCCCTCGGATGCCGGTGACGGCCGCAAGGACAAAGAACGGCTGATGGAAGCGATTTTCCGGGTCGACGGCCCAGATATCCAGACCCGCGAGCATGCCGGCGGTCCCTGGGACCCCAGCATGCAGCATGGCGGCGCCGCATCGTCGCTGGTGGTCTGGGCGGCGGAGCGGATCGCCAGCCGTGTCCCGATGCGCATCGCACGCGTGACGGTCGACCTGCTCAAGCCCGTGCCGGTGGCGCCGCTGACCTACAAGGCGGAGGTCGTGCGCGAAGGCGCCAAGATCCAGCTCTGTGCCGTGAGCCTGTTCGCCCAGGGCAAGGAATGCCTGCGCGCCAGCGTGCTGAAGATCCGCGCCGGCGCCGCGCCGTTGCCCGGCACCGTGCGCGAGACGCCGCTCGGCGCGCCGCATCCGGACGATTGCACCGTGCCCGACGCGATGCGTCTCACCACCACGCCGTTCCTCACCGGCATCGACTCGCGGCCCGCGCGGGGCAGCTTCCGCACGCCCGGTCCGGCGGCGGTCTGGTATCGCCTGCTGCGGCCGCCGGTGGAGGGCTTCGACATCTCGCCGGTGATGCGCGCCGTCGTCGCCGCCGATTTCTGCAACGGCACCTCGGCGGTGGTCGATTTCGACGCCTGGACCTTCATCAACGCCGACCTCACGCTCAGCCTGGCGCGCTATCCGGTGGGCGACTGGATCCTGCTCGATTCCGAGACCTGGGCCGGGCCGGAGGGTGCGGCGATTGCGTTTGCGCGCCTGGCAGACCTCAACGGGACCTTCGGCCGCGCCAGCCAGAGCGTCCTGCTCGAGCCGCGCTGACATCGCGGAACCTTACCGGTCGCCTTGGCGTTCGAGTGACATGCAGAAATGGCTGTTGGCCGCGATCGGCCTGTGCGCCCTGGGCGCCTTGTGGAAGTTCGAAGAAGAGGAAGACGGCCCCGCCGTGGCGTGGTCGCCCTTCATCGCCGCGCTGGCGATCGAGGCGGGCATCTTCATGCTGCGCCGGCGCCAGAATTCCCTGATGCGCCCGCCACCGGCCTGACCGGCCAAGGCGTCACGACATCGAGATGCCGTCGGAACCAGGATTGGTCTTGCCCACCGGCATCTGCGCCGCACTTGCCGCGATCGCGCGAAGGCGTGGCGTCTGCCACGGCAAGCGCTTCGCTGCCACGTTGTCCTTGTACATACTGGATGTCCCCTTGGCCCCGGCGGGGACTCTACAAAACACCGCCGCCGGAGAAAAGCGGTGGCCTACTCCGCCGCGATCCTCGCCTTGGCCGGCTTGCGCGCGCGGTGGAACGGCCGGTCGCCCAGGATCGTCGCGCGGTTCATGATCCGGCGATGCGGCAGGTAGTCGTTCACCGCATAATGCTGGGTGATCCGGTTGTCCCAGAAGGCGATGGAATTCGGCTTCCATTTCCAGCGCACCTGGAATTCCGGCTTCTGGATATGGACGAACAGCATGTTGAGCAGCGCGGCGCTCTCCTCGCGGCGCAGACCCTTGATCCGGTCGGTGAAGCCGTAATTCACGAACAATCCGTCCGCGCCGGTCTCGGGATGGGTGCGCACCACCGGATGGATCACCGGCGGATGCTCCTCCACCGCCTTGGCGTGCCTCTCCGCTCCGGCCTGTCCCGCGACCGTGCCGCGCGCCGGAAAACCGCGCGCGAAATCGTGCACCGCGTCGAGTTCGCTGAGGAAGCGCTGCAGCGGCTTGGACAGGCCGTCATAAGCCGCCTGCATATTGGCCCAGCAGGTGTCGCCGCCTTCGGGCGGCAGCAGCTTGGCATAAAGGATCGCGCCCAGCGGCGGCGTCTCGATGAAGGTGACATCGGTGTGCCAGGCATCGTTGTCGGTCGGGTTGCTGGCATGGTTGTCGAGGATGAACATCTCGGGCGCCTCGGGCACGCCGGGATAGAGCGGATGGGTGTGCAGCCGGCCGAAGCGCGCCGCGAAATCGCGGTGCTGCACCGGCGTGAGGTTCTGGTCCTCGAAGAAGATCACCTTGTGCTTGAGCAGGGCGTCGCGGATCGCCGCGATCTCCTCGTCCTCGAGCCGCCGGGACAGGTCGACGCCCTCCACCACCGCGCCGATGGCGGGGGTCAGACTGCGGGTCGCGATCTTGGTCATGGCTCTCTCCGCTCGGAACAAAAAGCTGCGGGCCGGAGTGTAAGTCCGTCGGGAGCCAAGGCGCAAAAGGGGAAAAGCGCCCCACCCCAATTCCTGATCCCCGGCCCGCAAAGTTCAGGGAGGAAACGCCGGATCACCCGGCATCCCGTTTAAACTCTATAAAGCCGGTAGAGTCAACGGAGATATAGCCGCGCGTCCGGCACGGGAAACCACACCGTACTTCGCGGTGAAAAGCGCAAAGAAACTTGGCTAAACTCTCCACCGTTCCCATCTCCCCAGGAACGATTTGGAGGTTCATATGTCCCTGCGCATCGGCGACACCGCGCCCGACTTCACCGCCGACACCACCGAAGGCCCGATCCATTTTCACCCCTGGCTGGGCGACAGCTGGGGCGTGCTGTTCTCGCATCCCAAGGATTTCACGCCGGTCTGCACCACCGAGCTCGGCACCATGGCCAAGCTCAAGCCCGAATTCGACAAGCGCAACGTGAAGATCATCGGCCTCTCGGTCGATCCGGTCGAGAAGCATGCCGATTGGGCGAAGGACATCGCCGAGACGCAGGGCACCGCGCCCAACTATCCGATGATCGGCGACACCGACTACAACGTCTCCAAGCTCTACAACATGCTGCCGGCCGAAGCCTCGGGCGATCCGGCCAAGCGCACCGCCGCGGACAACCAGACCGTGCGCAACGTCTTCATCATCGGCCCCGACAAGAAGATCAAGCTCATCCTCGTCTATCCGATGACGGTCGGACGCAATTTCGACGAGGTGCTGCGGGTGATCGACTCGCTGCAGCTCGGCGCCAGGCACAAGGTCGCCACGCCGGCGAACTGGAAGCCCGGCGACGACGTGATCATCGCGGGCTCGGTGAACGACGAGGATGCGAAGAAAGCCTATCCGGGCGGCTGGAAGGCGCCCAAGCCCTATCTGCGGATCGTGCCCCAGCCGGATTAGGCGCGGGATGCTTCGAAGGTCATGGTTTTTCGCCCTGCCAATGCCCGCGAAAGCGGGCATCCAGGCCGCTCGCCTGTCCTCGCCAGGCGCGACAGAGCGCGAATCGCTGGCGCGACAACTAAGCCCTTCTTTCAACTGACAATTTGTCGGACTTGTACAAAGCACCCGCAACATGCGTGCTGCAGTGCAGCCTTCCACCCCGCATCACAGCAAAATCAGCCGCATCGGCGGAAATTTTTTCTATACATATAGCTTTGATATCATTGGGAAAATTCCGGGGCATTAATTTTATCCGAACGATTTATTGCATCTGCGAACAAATTGTCCTTGAAATTACGGCGGCTGATACTAATTTTCTGAACGTTGAACCTTGAAGGAATTATTCACATGAACAAGTCCCGCTTCATCACCCTTTCCTTCCTTCTGGCGATCTCCGGCTTCGGCACGGCCTATGCGCAGGCTCCGGCCCTCGCGGCCGGCAGCTACAAGCTCGCGGTCGGCTCCAGGGCCGCTTGCGATCTGACCATCACCGCCGAGGGCGCGGTCACCCAGGGCGCCGATTGCGCCAACGGCGTCACGCTCACCAAATGGGCCCCGACCTCCACCGGCTACCAGCTGATCTCCGCCTCGGGCGAGACCTATGCGCTGCTCAAGCCGCATGGCGAGCAGCTCGAGGGCTCGACGGTCGCCGACCAGCACAAGGTCGTGCTCAGCCACTAAGGCCTGGGCATCTCCTCCTCTCGACGTAAGAAAAGGGCCGCGTTCCGACGCGACCCTTTTTCTTTGTCATCTGCTTTTGCCGCGCCGATGGCGTAAGCTGCCTCCATGGCGATCCCCGGTCACGACGCGCACGAGCACGGCATCTGGACACATGACCATGTGTTCCTCGGCGCCGGCCATGCGCGCGCGGAAAGCCGGGCGCGCCTCGCGACCCTGGTCACCGCGGTCTTCATGGTGGTGGAGATCGTCGCCGGTCTCGGCTTCGGCTCCATGGCGCTGCTCGCGGACGGTTTCCACATGGCGACGCATGTCGGCGCGCTGGGGCTCGCGGCCGGCGCCTACTGGTTGGCGCGGCGCCACGCCAAGGATACGCGGTTCACCTTCGGCTCGGGCAAGTTCGGCGATCTCGCCGCCTTCACCAGCGCCATCGTCCTCGGCCTGATCGCCGTCGCCGTGGCCGTCGAGTCGATGCAGCGCCTGCTGGCGCCGGTGGCGGTGAACTATCGCGACGCCCTCGCCATCGCCACGCTGGGCCTCGTCGTGAACATCGTCAGCGCCTTCATCCTCAAGGATTCGCATCGCCACGATCACGGCCATGCGCATGATGGTCACGATCACCAGCATGCGGCGCACGGCCATGCCGATCACAATATGCGCGCCGCCTATGTGCATGTGCTGGCCGATGCCGCCACCTCCGTGCTCGCCATCGCCGCGCTGGCGGCGGGGCTGTTCTTCGGCATCGCCTATCTCGATCCGCTGGTCGGCGTGATCGGCGCCGGCGTCATCGCCTCCTGGGCCTATGGATTGATCCGCGACAGCGCCCTGGTCCTGCTCGACGCCGAGGACAATCCGCGCCTCGCGGGCGACATTCGCGGCTATCTGGAACGCGCCGCCGGCACCCGGGTGTGCGACCTCCATCTGTGGCGCCTGGGGCCGGGCCATCGCGGCCTGATCGTCTCGCTGGTCAGTCCCGCGATCACCGACGCCGAAGCGGTCAAGGCGGGCCTGCGGCAGCATTTCCCCGACCTCAGCCATGTCACGGTGGAAGTTGCGATCTGCGCCGATTGCGGCACGCCGTGACGCGCTGCGCCGGCGCCTGCCGCATCGCGCCGCTTTAAGTCGGCGGCCTCACGCATTACCTTTGCGTCATGGCCAAAGAGATCAAGCTCACCGACAAGGATATCGCCCGTATCGCCCGGGCGCTGGCGGAACCGCGCCGCTATCAGCTCTTGCGGGAGATCGGCGCCTCGAAGACGCCCATGCAATGCAGCGTGCTGCGCGACTGCCATCAGATCACGGCCGCGACGCTGTCTCACCATCTCAAGGAACTGGAGATCGCCGGCCTGGTCGAGAGCACGCGCGACGGCAAGTTCATGAACCTCACCCTGCGCCGCGACGTGCTGGACGCCTATCTGAGCCATCTGGGAAAGATCTGAGTGCCCGACCCTCCCCGAAGGGGAGGATTGAAACGCGCGCCACCCCTTGAACCCGACAGTTAGACAATTATCTAACTATCGAAGCATCAACCCAAGGGCAGTTTCATGAGCAAGTTGAAGGGCAGGATCGCCGTCGTGACCGGCGCCTCCAAGGGCATCGGCGCCGCCATCGCCAGGAGCCTGGCAGCCGAAGGCGCCGCCGTCGTGGTGAACTACGCGTCCAGCCGCGAAGGCGCCGACAAGGTGGTCGCCGAGATCCTCGCCAAGGGCGGCAAGGCGGCGGCGGTCCAGGGCGACGTGGCCAAATCCGCCGACGTGAAACGCCTCTTCGCCGAGACGCGCAAGACGTTCGGCGCCCCCGACATCCTCGTCAACAATGCGGGCGTGTTCAGCTTCTTCCCGCTTGAAGACGTCAGCGAGGAGGAATTCCACCGCCAATTCAACATCAACGTGCTGGGCACGCTGCTCGCCACCCAGGAAGCAGTGAAGCATTTCAACGGCAATGGCGGCAGCATCATCAATATCGGTTCGGTCGTGAGCCAGAGCCCGCCGCCCGGCAGCATCGTCTATTCGGCGACCAAGGGCGCCGTCGACACCCTGACCCGCGCGCTCGCGCTGGAACTTGCGCCGCGCAAGATCCGCGTCAACGTCATCGCGCCCGGCGGCGTCGAGACCGAAGGCTCCATTGCCGTCGGCATGGTCGGCAGCGATTTCGAAAAGCGCATCGTCGCCGGCACGCCGCTCGGCCGCCTCGGCCAGCCGGACGACATCGCGCGCGTCGCGGTGTTCCTCGCCTCCGAGGACTCCCAGTGGCTGACCGGCGAGCGCATCTCGGCCTCCGGCGGGTTCCACTAAGCATCCGAGCAGTGCCCGGCGCGTGACCCCCTCCCGCGCCGGGCCTGAGCGACCTCCCGCTGCAGCGACCCCCTCCCTTGCAGCGGGAGGATCGCCTACAGTCGGGCGGCATGCCCGATACCATCGTCGAACTTTCCCACGTCACCAAACGGTTCGGCGACTTCACTGCGGTGGACGACCTGAGCTTCGCGCTCGGCCGCGGCTCCATCCTTGGGTTCTTGGGACCCAATGGCGCGGGCAAGACCACCACGCTGCGCATGATGCTGGGCATCATGCCGCCCGACACGGGCGAGATCCGGGTGCTGGGCCGCAGTATCGGCGCAGTGCGCGACCGCATCGGCTATCTGCCGGAAGAGCGCGGCCTCTACCGCCGGATGCGGGCCGACGCCGCCATTGCCTATATCGCGACGCTGAAGGGCCTGAACCGCACCGATGCGCTGGCCCGCGCCCGCACGCTGCTCGACGGTTTCGGCCTGGGCGCCTTCGCACGGGTGCGCATCGAGGGCCTGTCCAAAGGCATGGCGCAGAAGGTGCAGATTCTCGCCGCCATCGCGCATGATCCCGAATTCGTGATCCTCGACGAGCCCTTTTCCGGGCTCGATCCGGTGAACCAGAGCGAGCTCGAGACCTTCATCCGCGACCTGGCGGGGCAGGGCAAGACGATCCTGTTCTCGACCCACACGATGCAGCATGCCGAGCGGCTGTGCGACCGCATCATCGTCCTGGCCAAGGGGCGCAAGCGCTTCGAAGGCTCGCTGGACGCGGCGCGCAACCTGCTGCCGCGCCGCGCCCGCCTGGCCGCCGATGCGGATCTGGGCTTCGTCGCGAGCCTGCCCGGCGTCGCGCACGCCTCGCCGCCGGCGCCGGGCCAGCCCTGGTGGATCGTCGATCTCAAGGAAGGCGAGGCCGGGCGCGGCCTGCTCGCCGCCTGTTTCGAGCGCGGCGTGCCGCTCACCCATTTCGACGTCGCGCCGCCCGGCCTGCACGACGTGTTCGTTTCGCTGGTCGGCGGACAGGCGGACGCGGCATGAGACACGCCTTCCTCATCGCGCGGCAGGAATTCATCAAATACGTGACGCGGCGCGGTTTCCTGCTGTCGATCCTGATGTTCCCGCTGTGGATCATGATCGTGATCTTCATCCCGAAATGGACCGGCGGCAGCGGCCCGAAGGAAGAGCCGGTCGCGCATCACTATTTCACCGTCGTCGACCGCACCGGCGGGGCGGCGCGCGATGCGATCCTGGCACCGCTGACGCGTGGCGGGCGGCTCATCCAGGGCACGCCCTATGGCGATTATGTCGCCGCGCCGGACTGGCTTGCCGGCGCTGACGCCGCACACTTCCCGGCGGCACGGCAGCGCGCCTATGAACAGCTTTACGAGACGGGATATGCGGACAACCCGCCCTTCCTCGACACGATCGTCGTCGTTCCGCCCGGCTTCGGGCGCGAGGGCCGCACTGCCGAGATCTGGACCCGCTATCCGCTCGACGCGCCGTTCCGCCGCTTCCTCGAAGCCGCGGTCACCCGGGCGCTGCGCCTGGCGGCGATCCGGCAGACCGCGCCGGGCTTCGCCGATGTCGATGCCCTCGACCGCACCGCGGCGCTGACGGCGCACGAGCCCGCCGGCGCGCCGCGAAACGATTCGCTGGCCTCGATCGTGCCGGTCGCCCTCGCGATCATCCTGTTCGTCATCTCGGTGATGAACTCCTCCGTCCTGCTGCAGGGCGTGGTCGAGGAGAAATCCACCCGCATGATCGAGGTGCTGCTGTCCTGCGCCACGCCGCGCGAGATCACCACCGGCAAGCTGGTCGGCGTCATCGCGGTGGCGCTGACCACGCTCGTGATCTGGGCCCTGGTGCTGTTCGCGCTGATGGCGCTCGCCGACCGCGAGACGGTGGGATTGGTTTTCGCGTCGCTGAAGGCGGTGGCCTCGCTCGACACCTTGCCGCTGCTGCTGATCTTCTTCCTCTGCGGTCTTCTGATCTACGGCTCGCTGTTCCTCGCCATCGGCAGCATGGCGAACAGCCTGGCCGACGCGCAGTCTCTGCTGGGTCCGTCGATGCTGATCCTGATGCTGCCCAACCTGATGTTGAGCGGCGTGATCCGCGATCCCAATGGCGTGCTCGCCAGCACGCTGTCCTGGGTGCCGGTCTACACGCCGTTCTTCATGATGCTGCGCCTCGCCTCGCATCCGCCGGCCTGGCAGGTCTGGGGCACGACGGCGCTGGCGCTGGCGACGACGGCGCTGATGATCGTCTGGACCGGCCGCGTCTTCGCGCGCCACGTCCTGACAACCGAGCGGCCGCCGACACTGGGCGCGCTGGTGGGACGGTTGTTCGGAAGGCCCAGTTAGAGGCGCGTCAAGGGCGGAACAGCTCCAGCTTCGCCCATTGCAGCAGCAGGATGGTCTTGGCGTCGACGATCTCGCCGCCCGCGATCATCGCGTAGGCCGTGTCGAAGGGCAGTTCGAGCACCGCGATGTCCTCGCCTTCCTCGGCCAGCCCGCCGCCGGCGCCGGCGCGCGACGCCGGCGAATACTCCGCGACGAAGAAATGCAGCTTCTCCGTCACCGAGCCGGGGCTCATGAACGCCTCGAATATCTTGCGCGGATCGGAGACGCGATAGCCGGTCTCTTCCTCGGCTTCGTGGCGGATGCGGTCCTCCGGCGTCGCGTCGTCGAGCAGTCCCGCCGCCGCCTCGATCAGCGTGTCGCGATAGCCGTTCAGATAGGCCGGCATGCGGAATTGCCGCGTCAGCACCACGGTGCGCCGCGCCGGATCGTAGAGCAGGATCGTCGCGCCATTGCCGCGGTCATAGGCCTCGCGCGCGCTGCTCTGCCAGCTTCCGTCGCCGCGCCGCCACGCGAAGGTGATCTTGCGCAGCACGTACCAATTGTCGGAGAGGATCTCGGTCTTTTCGATCCGCACGCGATCGGAGATGTCGGTCACCAAACCCACCTTTCACCACGGCCCTTCAGCCGGCCATCCAGCAAGCGCGCGTCCGCGCGCGCAGCGAGTCTTGAGGCGCCATGGGTGGCCGGGTCAAGCCCGGCCATGGTGAAAGGAGGACGCTGGAGGGTGCGAAAGAAAAAGCCCCCGGAAAACCGCGCGGCTTTGGTCGTCGCGTCGCTTACCTATCCACCGAGAGGATCGCCCCGTCGTTGTGCATCTTGTGCAACGCCGCGACCTGAATGCTCATGACCTTGTCGCTGTAGAAGTCCGGGCTTTTCGCCCGTCCGTCGCGGACGGCGCTGGCGACGCCGCTCATCTTGTCGAAATAGGTCTTGGGCAGGCGGACATCCACCGCGCCGCCCGACACCCGCACGACTTCGAGGGTTGAGTACATGACGCTCGCCTCCGGGTTCGTGGTCAGCTTGGCGAGGTCGACCTCGTAGACGTCGTTGACTTCCGGCTGGCTGAGCCAAGCGTCTTCGCGATGGCTCTGCGCCGCGCCGGCAACCGAGACCATCGCGGCCAAAGCGGCGACGCCGCCCAGGCCCGCGGCCCAGCCCATCCGATCCATGAAGGGAATCGGCGATTTGGCGCCCTTCGGTACGACGTCGTGCTCGTCGATCCGCACGCCGTTGTTGCACACCGTGCAGACGCGGATGAAGTCCTTGTTGACCACCCAGCGGAACAGCCACCAGACGTGATAGACCTTGTAGATCACCATGTTGCGGAAGGTGCGTTGCTCGCGGCAGATGTCGCAATCGTGCACCGACGGCTCGCCGAAAATCCGCCGGCAAACCCGGCTGCCCCACGATATGAAAAACATGCACGCCCCCGTGTGCCGCGCGTCCCAATCGATGCGCGCAGCTTTGCCCCGCGCAACTTTAAGCGCCCCAGGCGCGATCCTTCAAGCCGTCCGCACTGGCGCCCGGGCAACAAAAAGCCGCCCGTCGCTGGGCGGCCTTTTCGAAATCTCGGTGCCGAAAACGACCGCGGCCTCAAGCTGCGAAGCGGCAGGCCGAAAACTACCGCGGCAGAAGCCCTTCGCGCTGCAGGCGCTTGCGCTGCAGCTTGCGATAGCGGCGGATCGCCTCGGCCCGCTCGCGGGCGCGCTTCTCGCTCGGCTTCTCGTAATGGCCGCGCAGCTTCATTTCGCGGAAGATGCCTTCACGCTGCATCTTCTTCTTCAGCGCCTTCAGCGCCTGGTCGATATTGTTGTCGCGAACGATGATCTGCAACTGGCTCTCCTTGGCCCAATTTTGGGAGGCGCGGGTGATACCAGACGGGCTCCGGCCTGTCCACCGCACTTGCGCGAAAATGACAGCATTCCTATATGTGCGAGACGGCTGCGGCGGCAAGGTCCGCCTGGGCCGGCGAAGCTGAAGAAGGGTACCCCCCTCCGAATATTAGGTTCAATTGGGCATATAAGGTAAGCCTCGGAAATCATGGCTATATTGAAAATCGCCAAGATGGGCCATCCGGTCCTCGCCCAGATCGCCCAGCCGGTCGCCAATCCCGGCGCGCCCGAAATCCGCCGCTTGGTGGCCGACATGATCGAGACCATGATCGACGCCAATGGCGCCGGCCTCGCCGCGCCCCAGGTCCATGTCCCGCTCCGCGTGGTGGTCTTCCAGGCGCCCGACGGCCGCAGCGATCCCGGTCTTTCGGAGGAGGAGCGTTTCGACCACACCGCGCCGCTCACCGTGCTGGTCAATCCGCAGATCGAGATCGTCGGCGCCGAGATCGAGGGCGGCTGGGAAGGCTGTCTGTCGGTACCCGGCCTGCGCGGCTTCGTGGAGCGGCCTTTCCATATCCGCTATCGCGGCTTCGATCTGGACGGAAAGCGCATCGAGCGCACCGCCAAGGGCTTCCACGCCCGCGTGGTGCAGCACGAATGCGACCATCTCGACGGCCGGCTCTATCCCGGCCGCATGGCCGATCTCGGCAAGCTCATCTTCGAGAGCGAAGCCAAACACTGGATGTCGCAATGACTTTTGCCGCCGCGGGGCCGATACTCGCAGCCGCCTCTTCGCCCTAAGGACGCCCATGGCGCCGCGCAAGAAATCCCCCGACGATACGGCGCGCAAGGCCGCGGTGCTCGATGCGGCGCTCGAGCACGCCGTGTTCGACGGCTTCACCGACAAGACCCTGGCGGTGGCGGGCAAGGAGGCCGGCGTGGCGAAGGACACGCTGGCGCGACTCTTTCCCGGCGGCGCGTCGAGCCTGGTCGAGGCCTTCTCGCAGGCCGCCGACGCGGAAATGGAAACGAGCCTCGCCGCGATGGACCTCAAAGCCATGAAGATCCGCGCCCGGATCGCCGCCGCGGTGATGGCCCGCATCACCGCGCTGCGCCCGCACAAGGAAGCCGCGCGCCGTGCCGCCGCCTTCCTGACGCTGCCGCCGCACGCCGCGCTCGGCGCCAGGCTCGTCTGGAACACGGCGGATGCGATGTGGCGCGCCGCCGGCGACACCGCGACCGATTTCAATTTCTACACCAAGCGGGGGATTCTCGCCGGCGTCTATGCCGCCACGATGATGCGCTGGTTCACCGACCAGAGCGCCGACGAAAGCGAGACCACGGCCTTCCTCGCCGAGCGGATCGAGAACGTGATGACCTTCGAGAAGGCCAAGGCTCAGGCGAAAACCGCCTTCGACCGCTTGCCGCCGCTCGCGGACGTGCTGGCCGCATTCAACGTGCGAAGAGGGTAAGAAGGCTGTCGCTGAACTTTTCCTCCCCCGTTGTTACGGGGGAGGAAAATCACAGCAGATGCTCCGCGATCTGCACCGCGTTCAGCGCCGCGCCCTTGAGCAACTGGTCGGCGGCGACGAACATCGCGATGGAATGGCCGCTGGGATCGCTCAGATCCTTGCGGATGCGGCCCACCAGCACGTCGCCCTGGCCCGACGCGTCGATCGGCATTGGGAAATAGTTCTTCGCGCGGTCGTCGACGATGCGCACGCCCGGCGCATCGGACAGGATCGCACGCACCTCGTCTTCGGTGATCGGGCTCTCGCACTCGAAGGTGATCGACTCGCTATGGGCGCGCAGCACCGGCACACGGATGCAGGTGACGCCGATCGCGATCCTGTCGTCCTCGAAGATCTTGCGGGTCTCCTGGATCACCTTGGTCTCTTCGTCGTTGTAGCCGGTCGCGGGATCGATCGCCGTGTTGTGGCTGAAGAGGTTGAAGGCATAGGGATGCGGCAGGACCTTCTGCGCGAAGGGCTTGCCGTCCAGATGGGCGCGGGTCGAATCCTCCAGCTCGCGCATCGCGGCGGCGCCCGCGCCGCTCGATGCCTGATAGGTGGACACGATCAGGCGCTTGATGCGATTCTTGCGGTGGATCGGCCAGAGCGGCACCAGCGCGGTGATCGCCGAGCAGTTCGGATTGGCGATGATGCCCTTGTGGTCCCCGATCCGCCGCGCATTGATTTCGGGGATCACCAGCGGCACGTCCGGATCCATGCGGAAGGCCGACGAGTTGTCGACCACGACCGCGCCGGCCTTCACCGCCACCGGCGCAAATGTCTTCGAGATCGATCCGCCGGCCGAGAACAGCGCGATGTCGACGCCGTCGAAGGACTGTGCGGTGAGCTCTTCGATGACGACGCGCTCGCCGCGGAAGTCGACGGTCTGGCCGGCGGAGCGCGCGCTCGCCAGCGCTTTCAGCGTACCGACCGGAAACTTGCGCGTGTCGAGGCAGGCGATGAATTCGGCGCCGACCGCGCCGGTCACGCCGACGATCGCTACGGTGGGATTGCTCTTCATGTCTTCGTCTCCAGGCAACAAAAAAGCCCCGGACCTTGTCGCGGGGCTTCGGATCGGGCGATGCGTTGGTTTCCTACGCGCGCGCGCTCTCCGAAGCCCGGCCGGGCTTCGTCGTGGTCGTCTTGCGCTTGAAAATCGTCAGCATCGCGGCGGACCCTATTGTCCGCTCAGGGCTTCGTCAACGGCCCGAGCGTGGTGAAGTGTCCCATCTTGCGTCCCGGCCGCGCCTCGCCCTTGCCGTAGAGATGCAGCGCGCCCGGCCGTGCCGCATAGGTCTGCCAGTCGAGCGCTTCGGTGCCGAGGATGTTCTCCATCACCGCGTCGGCATGGCGCGTGGGATCACCCAGCGGCCAGCCGGCGACGGCGCGGATATGCTGCTCGAACTGGCTGACGGCGCAGGCTTCCAGCGTCCAGTGTCCCGAATTGTGCACCCGCGGCGCGATCTCGTTCACCACCAGCGCGCCATCCGCCATCACGAACAGCTCGACGGCGAACACGCCGACATAGCCGAGCGCGTCGCCGATCTTGCGCGCGATCGCTTTCGCCGCATCGCATTGCGCCGCTGTCAGCCGCCCCGGCACGGTCGAACGCCGGAGGATGTGATGCTCATGCGCGTTCTCCGGCGGATCGTAGGCCGCGAAGGCGCCGTCCTGGCCGCGCGCCGCGATCACCGAGGCTTCGAACACGAAATCGACGAAGCTTTCCAGGATCGCCGGCGCGCCTTTGAAGCGGGTGAAGGCCTCCGCCGCCTCGGCGGCGCTCGCCGGCTTGGCCTGGCCCTTGCCGTCATAGCCCAGGCGCCGGGTCTTGAGGATCGCGCGGCGGCCGAAGGCCTCGAACAGGGCCGCCGCGTCCGCCGCCGAATCCACCGCGGCGAAGCGCGGCGTCGTCAGCCCGAGCGACTGGACGAACGTCTTCTCGTCGAAGCGGTCCTGGGTGCGGCGCAGGGCTTGTGCCGAAGGGTGGACCGGCTTCAGCCGTGCGAGCTGCGCCACGGTCTCGGCCGGGACGTTCTCGAATTCGAGCGTGATCGCATCGCAGCCTTGCGCAAAGGCGGTGAGCGCCGCCGCATCGTCGAACTTCGCAACGGTGTGCGCGTCGGCGACCTGCGACGCGGCCGATCCGGGATCGTCGCAGAAGATATGCGCCCTCAACCCCAGCCTTGCGGCGGCGAGCGCCAGCATGCGGCCGAGCTGTCCGCCGCCGAGAATCCCGATCGTGCCGCCCGGCGCCACGGGCGCGGCCAAGGTCCGCATCTCGCTCATTTGTCGGACGGCGCTTCCGCGACCGAGTCGGTCTGCCGGGCGCGCCACGCCGCCAGCCGCCGCGCCAGCGCCTTGTCCGACAGGGCGAGGATCGCCGCCGCATGCAGCGCCGCGTTCTTGGCGCCGCTCTCGCCGATGGCGAAGGTCGCGACCGGAACGCCGCCAGGCATCTGCACGATGGAGAGCAGGCTATCCATGCCCTTGAGCGCCTTGGACTCCACCGGCACGCCGAGCACGGGCAGAGTGGTGAAGGACGCCGTCATGCCCGGCAGATGCGCCGCGCCGCCGGCGCCCGCGATGAGGACCTTCAGCCCGCGCCCCGCCGCCGCCTTGGCATAGTCGCGCATCCGGTCGGGCGTGCGATGCGCCGAGACGATCCGCGCCTCATGCGCGACGCCGAGGCTGTCGAGGAGTTCCGAGGCCGGCTTGAGGGTGGGCCAGTCCGACTGGCTCCCCATGATCAGGCCGACCAAAGGCTTCGGGTTCGCGGGCATGCTTCCCTTTTGGGGGCGAGGAAGGCGGGCAAATCACCCGCCGGGAAGCGCCGGAGTATAGCCCTGAAATGCCTGCGGAAAAGGGTCTCTTTGCCGCTTGTTTACCAATTGGTTTTCTTCATAAAGGAATTGTTAAAGCAATCTTAGTATTGTTTTTGGCGCCAGAATGGCCGGGGGCGATCATGAAGGTCGAGCGGACGAGTTCAACGCGGGGGACGCGCTCCGTCGGCGTTGCCGCCTATGCGCGCCAGGCCGAGGCGGTCGCCGCACCGCTCGCCGCCGCGACGATCGGCGCCACCGCCAGCGTCCTGGGCATTCCGGAGAGCGAATTCACCCCTCGGGTGCGCGACGCCATCGTCACGCTGATGGGAGAGGTCGACAACCTGCGCCGGGAGCTCGTGGCGACGCGCGAGCGGCTCGACGTGGCGGAGAAGAACGCCGACCAGGATCAGCTGCTGCCGCTCCTCAACCGCCGCGCCTTCGTGCGCGAGCTGACGCGCTATATCGGCTTCGCTGGCCGTTACGGCACGCCGTCGAGCCTGATCTATTTCGACCTCAACGGGTTCAAGGCGATCAACGATTCCCACGGCCATGCCGGCGGCGACGCGGTGCTGCAGAATTTCGCCGCGGTGCTGTCGGGCAATGTGCGCGACAGCGACTGCGTCGGCCGTCTCGGCGGCGACGAGTTCGGCGTGCTGCTCAGCCATGCCGACCAGGACCAAGCGCATAAGAAGGCCGACATCCTCGCCGAAAGGCTCCGAGCCGCGCCGGCGCAATGGAAGGGCACCGCAATCCCCGTCAGCTTCGCCTATGGCGCCTTCGAGCTCAAAGCCGGCGACGACGCCGATCTCGCCATGGCCCGCGCCGACGAGGCGATGTACGCGAACAAGCGCGGCGGCGGGCGTTGAGGACGGGCGGCTCCTGGGATTTTCCACCGGAATCCCGGAATTCGGCCCTGGGGCGCACGCAATCGCGTATTGAAGGGAAACGGCATCCCGTCTAGATAGTTGTACGGCAGTGCCTTCCGGCATGCCGCGCGCCTGTCGTAGGGCTTGAATTTTAGGGTTTTGTGCCTATCTTAGGCTGGAAGCCAGGGGTGATCCCCCGAGGAGCACACATGTCGATCTCTACCGAGACCATCTGAGGTTTTCCTCAGTCCAATTGTAAGAGGCGTGGTGAAGAACCACGCCTCTTTTTTTTGACTTCGTCGCATGGGGGCGTGTGCGAATGACGGGCAGAAGACTGATTCCCTATTTCCTGGGGCTGGCATCCCTGTTCGGCTGGGTCGAACTCGTCGGTCCGCCCGTCATGGCGCTCTTCAAAGGAACGTCGGCCTGGGTGGTCTTCGGCGATCTGCTGCAAATCCACAGCCGGTACTATTCCGTGCCGTTGGGCGGCTATTTCTTTCTCCTCACCACATTCGGCGGATTGGTCTTCCTGGTTTCGCTCGGCCGCTCGGTGGTGATCTATTGGGAGAATGCGACGGTGCCGCTTTCGGTGCTGGAGACCAAGCTGACCTTGGAGTTCTCCGCCGACCTGTCGCACTCGACGCTCACGCGCGAGCAGATCTATCACGCCAACCGCGCGGGGCAGACCGCCTACCACATCAAGAGCAGCACGGACACCGGAACGATCTCCGACAACGGCATCCACATCAAGTCCTGGATCAACAACCGGAAGATCACCAAGAAGCTCGTGATGACGGGCAATCCGAAGAAGAGCGTCCAGATCATGGAGGTGTTCGACGCGCCCCTGCCGACGAATTTTCTCGCGACGCTACTGCCGGACATGGTGGTCCTCCTGCTCTTCAAGCATGCCAATGTGTTCCGCAGCACGATCGCCCGGCGCAACGCGACGACGCAGAACGACAACGAATATAACGGCCCGCAGGGCGTGTTCTCCCTCGAATCGCTCCTCTATCCGGTGAGCAATGTCGACGTGACCATCAAGTTTCCGGTCAGCCGCATACCGCCGGAGATGGACGTCTACCTGATCAAGCAGAACGCGGTGGAGGAGCTGAATCCGGAACGCAAGGACGAGAACGGCTTCGTCTCGTTCCGCATCATCCAGTCGCCCTTCGCCAAGGCGACGTTGCGCTTCCTCTGGCGGAATGCCGCCGCGCCGGGCTAAGCGATGATGTCGGGCAGCAGCTGGTCGTTGATCTTGGCGATCTCGTCCTTCAGCTGCAGCTTGCGCTTCTTCAGCCGCGTGAGCGAAAGCTGATCGCGCGCGCCGGTGTCGGTCAGCGCCGCGATCGCATTGTCGAGGTCGCGATGCTCCTGCGTCAGCTCGGCGAGCTTGGCGCGCAGGACGACCTCGTCGGGACGCGTGACCTCGCTGCTCATCTCGGTTTGCGTCCGCCGTCCCAGCGCTTGTGCGCCGGCCAGTCATAGCCGAGCAGGTCGAGCGCGCGCCCGACGATCTGGTCGACGAAATCGGAGATCTTGTGCGGCTCGTCATAGAAGGCCGGCACCGGCGGCAGGATCGTCGCGCCCATCTCGGCGAGCTGCGCCAGCGTGCGCAGATGCCCGACATGCAGCGGCGTCTCGCGGATCATCAGGATCAGCGGCCGGCGCTCCTTCAACGTGACGTCGGCGGCGCGCGTCAGCAGACCCGTCGTCACGCCGGTCGCGATCTCGGACCAGCTGCGCACCGAACAGGGCGCGACGATCATGCCTTTGGTCTTGAACGTGCCCGATGCGATCGGCGCCCCGATGTCGCTGGGCGCGTAGGCGCGATGTGCTTTGGCGGCAACCGCCTTGGGCTTGAGATCGGTCTCGAGCGCGATGGTCATCTCGGCCGCCTTGGTGATCACCAGATGCGACTCAACAGCAAGTTGCACGCACGCCTCAAGCAGGCGGATGCCGTAAGCGACGCCGGAGGCACCGCTGATGCCCACGACTAGCCGTTCTTTTTCAAGGAGTTGCGCAACCCTCGCCATGACGGTCCGTTTACAGAATGTTGTCCAAGGGCGGAAGAGGGCGTGACAGGTCCTGGCGACAGTGATCTACTTCCAAGGCCTAAGAGAGAGGTGCAAGCATGGCACTGCAAGGGCATATCGACGAGTTGTCCGAAAAACACAAGAAGCTTGAAGAGCGCATCCACGACGAGATGGCGCATCCGGACTGGGATGAGACCCAGGTCGCGGCCCTCAAGAAAGAAAAGCTCCGAATAAAGGACGAGCTGGAACGCCTCCGAGGCAGCATTCACTGAATTAGCCGGTCACGTCTGATCTACGCCGCAGGCTGCGCCGATATGCGTGGCTGACGGAGGGCGAACAGGCCCAGCGCGCTGAATTCGAGCAGCGCCGCCGCCAGGAAAGACGCGCCCGCGAAGTAGATGAAGGCATGCCCGCTGGTGAAGTACGAGAACAGGCCCGTCAGCACCAGGGGCGCGATGATGGACGTGATCCCGTCGGCGCTGCCGAGCGCACCCATGAGTTCGCCCTGCTCATTGGCGGGGACCTGCCTGGACATGATCGCGTTCAGCGCCGGCCCGCCGATCCCGCCCAGCGCCCACACCACCATCCAGGCATAGAGCTGCCAGGGCGTGGCCGCGAAGGCATAGCCGGCATAACCCAGGCCGGTGAAGAACAAGCCGACATAAACCGCCCGCGTCTCGCCGATCCGCGGCACGATGATCCGCGGCAGCACGCCGAAGGACACGGCGGTGAGCGCGCCCACCGCAGTGAGCGAATAGCCGACCTGGGCGCTCGTCCAGTGGAATTTGAGCATCACGTAGTAGCTCCAGGTGGATGGATTGACGTCATGCGCCAGCCGCAAAAGGATCGCGACGCCGAACAGGCTGAGGATCATCGGAAAGCGGTTCAGCACCGCGAGCGAACCGATCGGATTGGCGCGCCACAGCTCGAATTTGCGGCGCCGCTCCGGCGGCAGCGATTCCTTCAGCACCAGCAGGCCGAACAGGGCGTTCGCGAGTGCGAATCCGGCGGCGACGAAGAACGGTGCCCGCGGTCCCCAGAGCTCGCCGATATAGCCGCCCAGGAGCGGTCCGAGCACGAAACCGATGCCGAAGGCCGCTCCGGTGAGGCCGAAATTCGCCGCCCGCTGCTCTGGCGGCGAGACATCGGCGATATAGGCGTTCGCCGTCGGATAGGAGGCGCCGGCGGCGCCCGACAGGATGCGTCCCAGGAACAGCCAGCCGATGGTCGGCGCCCACCCCGTGATGGCGTAGTCGACCGCGAGCATGACGAGGGACAGGATCAGGACCGGCCGGCGGCCATAGCGGTCGGAAAGATTGCCGATCACCGGCGCGCTGAAGAACTGCATCAGCGCATAGACGAACAGGAGCCAACCGCCCCAGCTCGCGGCGCCGCCCAGCTCCTGCCCGGTCAGGTGCTTGATGATTGCCGGCGTGACCGGAATGATGATTCCCAGACCGATCGTGTCGATCAGCATGGTGATGAAGATGAAGGCCAGCGCCGTACGGCTGGCGGGCGCGGACGCCGGCTCGCTCACACATTCCCCCGAAGCGGATCGGGCGGCAGCCTAGAGCGCGCCGTTCCGTCCGTCTTGGGGAAATTTTCCGGCCTGGCCGGGACTCTGCGGCCTGCGCGGGCCCTAGGACGGCCGGCCGGATGGCGCCGCCGCGAGTGGCGCGCCTTCGGCGATTTCCATCAGCCGCAGCAGGTGCGGGCGCGCGTCCTCGAAGCGGCCCATGGCGTGGAATTCGTAGAGCATGGCCTGGAGGCGCGCGAGCAGGTCGTTGTCGGGGCTGTGCTTCGTCGCCGGGCGCGGGCGTGCTGTGCCCGTGCCGTGTCGTATAAGCTTCGATGTCACCGATGTTCCTCTACCTGCCCAAAGGAACGGAGGATCGTCTTCCCGCAACACCGCGGCCAACCCCGCTGAATCGGGGGTACCCCACATCGGATACCAAAGTTGCGAAATGCAACTTAAGACACCACGAACATATAGGCGCATTCCGCAGCCGCGCTCACGTCACGTCCTTGGCCATTTCGCGCAGCTTGAACTTCTGGATCTTGCCGGTGGAGGTCTTGGGCAATTCGACGAAGGCGATGAATCGCGGGCATTTGTAGCGCGCGAGATTCTCGCGGCAATAGGCGATCAGCTCGTCGGCCGTGACGTGGTCGAAGCCGGTCTTCAGTTCGACGAAGGCGCAGGGCGTTTCGCCCCATTTCTCGTCCTCCTTCGCCACGACGGCGACGAACATCACCGCCGGATGCTTGTTCAGCACGTCCTCGACCTCGATGGAGGAGATGTTCTCGCCGCCCGAGATGATGATGTCCTTCGAGCGGTCCTTGAGCTGCACATAGCCGTCCGGATACATCACGCCGAGATCGCCGGAATGGAACCAGCCGCCCGCGAAGGCGTCCTTCGTCGCCTTGGCGTTCTTGAGATAGCCCTTCATCACGACATTGCCGCGGAACATCACCTCGCCCAGCGTCTCGCCGTCGGCCGGCACCGGCTCCATGGTCTCCGGATCCATCACGGTGAGCGCGTCGAGCGCATGATAGCGCACGCCCTGCCGCGCCTTCTTCGCCGCGCGCGGCCCTTTCTCCAGCGCGTCCCAGCTCTCGCTCCATTCATTGACCACGGCGGGCCCATAGGTCTCGGTCAGGCCGTAGACATGCGTGACATTGAAGCCGGCATCGCCCATCGCGGCCAGCACCGATTCGGGCGGCGGCGCCGCGGCGGTGACGAACTCCACCTGATGGGGCAGCGGCCGGCGTTCTTCCGGGGACGCATTGATGAAGGCCGACATGACGATCGGCGCGCCGCACAGATGGGTGACCTTGTGGTCCGCGATGGCATCGTACATCGCCTTGGCCCGCACCCAGCGCAGGCAGACATGCGTGCCCGCGACGACCGACAGCGACCAGGGAAAGCACCAGCCGTTGCAATGGAACATCGGCAGCGTCCACAGATAGATCGGATGGTAGGGCATCCGCGCCGCGAGGATGTTGCCGTAGCCCATCAGCGCCGCGCCGCGATGGTGGAACACCACGCCCTTGGGATTGCCCGTCGTGCCCGACGTGTAGTTCAGCGCGATCGCATCCCATTCGTCGCCGGGCGGCGCCCAGGCGAAATCCGGATCGCCGCTTTCGAGGAACGCCTCGTAATCGATACTGCCGAGCCGCGCCCCGCTTTGCGGGAATTCCGGATCGTCGTAATCGACGACGATCGGCTTCACCTTGGCGAGCTTGAGCGTCTGGGCCATCGTGTCGGAGAACTCCCGGTCGGTGATCAGCAGCTTGGCTTCGCCATGGTCGAGGATGAAGGCGAGCGCGGCAGGATCGAGGCGGGTGTTCAGCGCATTCAGCACCCCGCCCGTCATCGGCACGCCATAATGGGCTTCCAGCATGGGCGGCGTGTTGGCCAGCATCACCGCCACCGTGTCGCCCTTGCGGATTCCGGCCCGGGCGAGCGCCGATGCCAGACGGCGCGCGCGCGCATAATAGTCGGCATAGCTGAAACGCTGGCCGCCATGGATGATCGCGGTGCGGTCCGGGAAGACCGATGCGGCGCGCTCCAGGAACGTCAGCGGCGTGAGCGGTTGGTAGTTCGCGGGATTGCGCTCGAGGTCGGCCTCGTATTTGCCGCCGCGCAAGCGCGGCGCCAGGCGCGGCATGGCGCGCATCGCACCCTCCACCGCACGGCGCACCAGCGATTTCGTGGCGCGCCGCCGCGAGGCGGACTTGGCCGGGGCCGGCGGCGGCACGCGCACGGGCTTGGCGACGGCCTTCTTCTTCGTCGTCTTTTTGACGGATCTTTTGGGCGCCTTGGCCTTGGCGGGCTTGGACGGCTTTTTCTTCTTCGGCTTGGCCATGACGGTCTTTGGATAAGCGGTTTCGACAGCGGCCGAACGCTAAAGAATGCCGCATTAACCAGCAAGGCTCGCGATGGACGGCGCGCAGGCCGGTTGCTAGGAAGATGTGCTCCAGTGGAATGCAAAATGTCCGAACAGGTCCAGCCCGCGCCGCGCCGTGGCCTTCTGCGCCGCCTCTACGACTGGATGATGGAGAATGCCCAGGGGCCGCATGCCTGGGCGGGCCTCGCGGCCTTCGCCTTCGCCGAGGCGTCGTTTTTCCCGATTCCCGCGGATGTGATGCTGGTTCCGATGGTGCTGGCGAATCGCAACCGCGCCTTCGCCCTGGCGGCTTGGTGCACCTTGTTTTCCGTGCTGGGCGGCGCGCTCGGCTATGCGATCGGGGCGCTGTTCTGGGACACCGCGGGTCTCTGGATCATCCACGCGCTCCACATCCCGCTGGAAAAGGTCGATGCCCTCCGCCAGGAATACAGCGCGCATGCCTATATGATCCTGGTCCAGGGCCTGACGCCGATCCCGTACAAGCTGGTGACCATCTCGGCCGGCCTCGCCAGCGTGCCCTTCGCGCAATTCATGCTGTTCTCGGCGATCACCCGCGGCGTGCGCTACACGCTGGTCTCGGCGCTGTTCTATTTCTTCGGCGCGCCGGTGCAGGCCGTCCTCGAGAAATACATGGCCCTCGCGCTGACCGCCTTCCTGGCGCTGGTCGTCCTCGGCTTCGTGGCGGTGCGTTACCTCTTCTGAAGCCGGCGCGAACCCTCATTCCACGCGCCGATTCGGGCATTGCTGAGGCGAAGCGCCTCCCGCCCGTGCAACGCTGCCCTGCTTTGACTTGCGCCATGGCGGGCGCCATACCGCTGGCTGCGAGAGGCTGATGCGCAAACAGATACTGGCCGTCGGGGCCATCCTCTTCTCCACCGCGCTCTACATCATGGGCAACGGCCTGATCGGCGTGCTCATCCCCGTCCGCGCGCATATGGAGGGCTTCTCCAACCTCGCGCTGGGCGTGATCGGCTCGTTCTATTTCGCCGGCTTCGTGCTCGGCTGCTTCGCCGGTCCGCGCCTGCTCGCCCGGGTCGGGCACAGCCGGACCTTCGGCATCGGCGCCGGCCTCTCCGCCGCGACCATCCTGCTGCAGTCGATGTTCGTCTCGGTGCCGCTGTGGATCGTGCTGCGCGGCGGCTTCGGCGTCGCGGCGGCCTGCATCTACATGGTGATCGAGAGCTGGCTGAACGACCGCGCCACCAACGAGAATCGCGGCCGCATCTTCTCCGCCTATCTCACCGTCAATTTCTCCGCGATCATCGTCGGGCAGATGCTGTTCGGCACCGCCCGGCCGCAGAGCTTCACGTTGTTCAGCCTGGCGGCGGTGTTCTACGCCCTGTGCCTGATCCCGATGGGCCTGACGCGCCTGCCCCAGCCCCATGCCGCAGCGGTGCCGGTGCTGCGGCCGCGCTGGCTCTACCGCCTGTCGCCGGTGGGCGTGATGGGCTGCATCGCGGTCGGCTTCGCCAACAGTGCGATATGGTCGCTGAGTCCGGTCTATGCCCAGGCGCATGGCCTCAACAAGGGCTGGATCGCCGTCTTCATGAGCGTCTTCACGCTGGGCGGCGCGCTCGTGCAGCTGCCGCTGGGCCGCATCTCCGACCGGATGGACCGGCGCATCATCATCGCGTTCGTCTGCGTCATGGCGGCGGCGCTGGGCGTCGCGCTCGGCGCGTTCGGCGGCGCGCATCGCTGGCTGATCCTGCCGCTGATCGGCTGCTTCGGGCTGATGGCGCTGCCGCTCTACGGCTTGTCGGTGGCCCATGCCAATGACCGGATCGCGCGGGACGAATTCGTCGAGACCTCCGCGACCCTGCTGATGATCAATGCGATGGCGTCGGTCGGCGGACCGACCATCGCCGCGCTGGTGATGAACCGCTTCGGCACGAGCGCGCTGTTCTTCTACACGGCCGCGATCCATGCCGCGATGGCGGGCTTCGCGATCCTGCGCATCACGCTGAAGGACGCCGCGCCGCTGTCCGGCCGGGAGTCCTACGAGGCCGTGCCGCCGCAGGGAACGCCGGGCGAAGCCGAACTCGATCCGCGCGGCGCCGACCGGATACGTGCGGCTTAGCGACTCCGTGTTCAGCCCGGGCTGTCGTCTTCCTGCGGGAATTCGAGCGGGTCGGGATCGGCCCCGGGCTGCGATTCCGCCGCGGTCGTCTCCGAAACCGGCCGCAGCGTCTCGCCGCGCTTGACGGCGCGCTGTTCGGCGCGGTCGCGCTTGGCGCCGGCGCGGCTCACCGCAAGATCGAGCTCGAGCTGCGAGCACAGGCCCAGCGTCACCGGATCGACCGCTTTGATGTTGGTCGCGTTCCAATGGGAGCGCTCGCGGATCTTCTGGATCGTCGCCTTGGTCGTGCCGATCAGGCGGATGATGTCGGCATCGGCGAATTCGGGATGGTTGCGCAGGATCCAGTACACGGCATCCGGCTTGTCCTGGCGCTTGGACACGGGCGTATAGCGCGGCGCCTTCTTCTGCCGGACGGCCGGCATCTTGTGCTTGGGCGGCGCCATCTTGAGCCGCACCTTGGGGTTCTTCTCCGCCGCCTCGATCGCCTCGCGGGTGAGCTGGCCGGAGGACACCGGATCCTGGCCCTTGATGCCCTTGGCCACGTCCTCGTCGGCGATGCCCTTCACTTCAAGCGGATGAAGACCACAGAAATCGGCGATCTGCTCGAAGGTCAGCGAGGTGTTGTCGACCAGCCAGACGGCGGTCGCCTTGGGCATCAGGGGCTTGGTATCAACGGCCATAAATCTTCTCCCTTGCCGGGGGGCCGTTCACCGGTCCCACCGACCTCTCAAGGCTTGCCTTTCGAGGAATAGCAGGGGTTTTAAGCGAAAGGGCCAAAAAGGGGAAGGATTATCTGCCGGTGGTCTTTCGAGGCTGGAAAGGCCGGGGAATGCTGGCAAAACCGCGCGAAATCTGCCCGCGCGCAGCGCCGACACCGCCGCTCACGGCGTCAGCAGGATTTTCCCGATATGCCCGCTTCCGGCCATGCGCGTATGTGCCGCCTGCGCATCCGCCAGTGGATAGGTCTGGTCCACCACCGGCTTGACGCGGCCGGCCTCGATCAGCGGCCAGACCTCGCGCCGCACCGCGTCGCGGATCGCGCCTTTTTCGTCATTGCTGCGTGCCCTGAGGGTCGTCGCGAGCAGCGACAAGCGCTTCATCAGCATCGGCGCGAAATTCACGCTCGCCTGCATGCCGCCCTGATAGGCGATGTTGACGATCCGTCCCCATATCGCTGCCGCGCTCATGTTGCGCTGGATGTAGTCGCCGCCGACCATGTCGAGGATCACGTCGACGCCGCGTCCGCCGGTCTCGCGCTTCACGATCTCGACGAAGTCCTGCGTCTTGTAGTTGATCGCGTAGCCGCCGAGCGCGGTGATCGCGGCGCACTTCCCGTCCGATGCCGCGGTCGAGAACACCTTGTGTCCGCGCGCCGCGCAAAGTTGGATCGCCGCGGTGCCGATCCCGCTTGTCCCGCCATGGATCAGCACGCTCTCGCCCGCCTTGAGCCGCGCCGTGTCGATCAGGTTGGTCCAGACCGTGAAATGCACCTCCGGCAAGGCGGCCGCATGGACGAGGCTCACGCCCGCCGGTACCGGCAGCAGGCATTTTTCCGATGCCACAGCGTACTCCGCATAGCCGCCGCCGGGTATCAAGGCGCAGACCGCATCGCCCGCGCGCCATTGTGCGACGCCCGCACCCACCGCGGCGATCGTGCCCGAGACTTCCATGCCGAGCGTCGACGATGCGCCGGGCGGCGGCGGATAGCCGCCCATGGCCTGGGCAAGATCGGCGCGGTTGAGGCCGGCGGCGGCGACTTCAATCAGCACTTCGCCGGCGCCCGGCGTCGGCGTGGCGAGTTCCGCAAGCTCGAGCCGATAGCCCTGTCCCGGATTGGCGACTTCGATGGCCTTCATGACGTCTCCTTGCGCTTGCGCGCCGATGTACCGCTAACGAAGATAGCGCAGGAACGAACGGAGGCGGAAATGCCGATCGACCCCGAGGAACTGCAGCCGCGCAAGAAGCGGCCGGACATCGCGCTGGGCGAAGACATCTCGGCCCTCTCCGCGCATGAGCTCGAAGCACGGATCGCCGCGCTCGAATCCGAGATCGCACGCTGCCGCGAAGCGATCCTGGTGCGCAACGCGACGAAATCGGCGGCCGATGCCGTGTTTAAGCGTTAACTGCGGCGACGACGCCTCTCATCAAGATTAATACGCACAGCCGAACGTTGCCCTCGCGCAACCATTCGTTTGGTTTATGCGTAACACGACGGCGATTGCGGCTTGCGCCGGGCGCGGCAGTTGATAGCGTGCGGTTCTCTCGACATGGACAGCGGCGAACGCAGATGAGCAACAGTGCAGCCGACGACGACGCGCTTCGCGGCGTCACCATCCAGAGCTTCACCGGCTCGGCCCTGTTCGACCGCACCTTCGAGGAAGGCATGTCGCTGGTCGAGGAGACCGCGAAATATCTCGACGGCCGCGGCCGCCAGGAATCGCGCGACCTGCCGCGCAAGGCGGCGCTGCTCTATGCCGGCGAAAGCATGCGGGTGACCACGCGTCTGATGCAGGCGGCGAGCTGGCTGCTGGTCCAGCGCGCGGTGCATGAAGGCGACATGGAGGCACGGGACGCCCAGGAAGAGCGCTATCGCCTGGGCTCGAAGGAGATCTGCCTCGGCGGCGGGACGGAAGGCGTCGAGCTGCTGCCCGCCACGCTGCGCGATCTGCTGGAACGCAGCGACAATCTCTATCGCCGCATCGCGCGGCTCGATGACGTGCTGTTCGCCGACGGCCTGAAGGCGCACTCGGCGGTGCATGCGCAATTCAACCGTCTTGAAAAGGCCTTCGGCAGCGACGCCTGAGCGCCTCTGCCTTGCAGTCGGGCAAGTCCGCTCGCATACTCCGGACATCGACGGAGCCTTCCGATGCGTAAGAATAATTCATAGCGCGACGCCGCTGACCGACCCTTGAGGGGCCGGTTCCCTCCCGCACGCTCCGTCGGAATTCCCCGTGTCCCTTCCACGGCCCACGGCATTCGTGGGCAATGCCGCGATCAATCGCGTCAATCTGCATTCCGCCATCCAGGCCTTCGCCCAAGGCGTGGGGCAGGTGTTCATTCTCGCTTTGCTCCTGCGCGCCGGCGTCTCGGTGCCGGACACGCCGGCCGCCGAAGCGGCGATCCGTTACTGCGAAGGAGAGCGTCATGTCCGTGCCCAGGCTGCATGACGGCGAGATCGCCAGCGACGCCGCGCTGGTCCACCGCCTGCTCGCCGCGCAATTCCCGCATTGGGCGGAGCTTCCCGTTGCGCGCGTCCCCTCGGGAGGTACGGACAATGCGATGTACCGGCTGGGCGCGGACATGTCGGTGCGCCTGCCGCGCATCGCCTGGGCCGTGGCCGCGGTGGAAAAGGAGTGGCGGTGGCTGCCACGCCTGGCGCAGCATCTGCCGCTGCCCGTGCCGCTGCCGCTCGCCCGCGGCGTGCCCGGCGAGGGCTATCCCTGGAGCTGGTCGATCTGCCGCTGGCTCGAGGGCGAAAATCCGCTGCCCGACCGATTGCCCGATCCGAACCGCGTGGCAACCGATCTCGCGCAATTCCTTCTCGCCCTGCAGCGCATCGATCCGGCGGAGGGACCGCCGCCCGGGGCGCACAATTTCGGCCGCGGCATGGCGTTGGCCGCGCGCGACCGGATCACCCGCAAGGCCATCGCGCAATCGGAAGGCTTGCTGGATATCGCCGCGGCAACGGCCGCCTGGGAGAAGGACCTGCGCGCCGCGCCGCCATCCGCCGCGCCGGTCTGGATCCATGGCGACCTGAACGCGGGCAATCTGCTGCTGCGCGGCGGACGGCTCGGCGCCGTGCTCGATTTCGAAGGCCTTGCGGTCGGCGATCCTGCCGTCGACCTGATCCTTGCCTGGAGTCTATTTTCCGGCGAAGCGCGCGAAATCTTCCGCCGGGCCATGGGTGTCGACGATGCCACCTGGGCACGTGGCCGCGGCTGGGCCCTATCGGTCGCGCTGATGGCCTTGCCCTACTACAGGACGAGCAATCCGCCGCTGGCGAAGTACGCCGCGCGCACGATCGCCGCGGTGCTCGCGGAGCACGGCTTGGGATAGGGATGACGAGAACCGAAGTCCTACGACTTCACGAAACCGGCGAACTTCTTGTTGAAGCGCGTCAGGCGGCCGCCGCGGTCCATCAGCTGCTGCTGCCCGCCGGTCCAGGCGGGGTGCGTGGTCGGGTCGATGTCGAGGGTCAGCTGCTGGCCGGCCTCACCCCAGGTCGTGCGGGTCTTGTAGGTCGAGCCGTCGTTAAGACGAACCTCGACGAAATGGTAGTTGGGGTGGATGCCCTTTTTCATGGCCGAAAACTCGCATTGGCGCTCGGAGGCGCGCTTATAGGCGAGCACTTCCCCGCACACAAGAGTAGTTATTCAAACGCCTCTCGCATGGACGCCGCCGGGACAGGGCCAACGGGAATATTCCTCGCCGGCCTCCACCAAAGCGTCATTCCTTGGTAAGGCAACAAAGTGTCGATTGGAGTGAACCTGAATCGCCCACTTCGTTTTGGTGCAGAATCCGGATCGACATCGAAAACCTCGTTCAGCGGATCGTAGGCTGGCCGAAACTGGCCCATACACCTCGCATCCAACCCCCATTCTACATCATTGCACTGAATATCAACAGTCACTTCCAAATTCTCAGTCGGAAGAAGGCTTGTCCAGACTTCGTTGTCGGATATTTCCTTAAGTAGCTGATAGTTAAAGGCTACTCTTATTGTCTCCATCGGAGCGATACGCCTCGACCACTCGTATCTCTTCTCATACGCAGTATCGGGAATCGCCTCTGAACCCTGTCGAATCAATGCTTCGGAGAGCTTCTCCGAGCCGATGCTTCCGGACCTCAGTCCGACCAAGTGGTTCAGCGTGCTGTCGATTATCGGGACAAAAAGCCTAATTGGATGGTCTATTGCAGTAGCACTGACATTCGTCATCTCAGAATCGGACTGCATTTGCAGTATTCGAAATTTACCCTTTGGTATTCCGTGCTTTATCTCTACTTCTTCTGGAATATCCAGGAGTATGAACGTCACCTTCATCCTGCTTCTGATTATTTTGGAAGATAATACAGAGTAAATGACGTTGTTTACGATCCTATTTGGGATTTGCAGTCCAAAGGTGGCGGCAATCACGTTCTTGCTGATTTTCTGCAAATCGGAATTCGTACGCTCCTGCTGCTCTATTCTGGCAGTCCTTTCAACAAGTGTACTTACAACCAGTGCTATTATTGCTGCGAACCCAGTTTCTCTTAAGAGTTCGACAAGTACGAATGGATTTCGGTACCACAGCGTACTTTCATTCACATGCCCGTCCAGCAATAATCCTTGGTCAAGGATCACCGAAAGAAGAAGGAACAGAACTCCAATTCCGCCAAGAAGCCATGACTGCGAGAAGAATTTCTTCCACGCGTTTATCTCATACATCGGCCCCTCGCTGATGAGAATGTTCCGTCCCCACGGATTATTGCTGTAATATTCTGAGATATCCGGCAATCGCACAAGCGCGGCGAAGGGTCTCTTAGGTCGCTGCCGAAGCGTCCTATATACCACCCGGAACCAGAGCAAACCGGGCGAGAGTCGTGGCGCAGAACGGGGAAGAATACGCGGAGCAGGTGGAATTCGCCGCCGCCGCCCGGCCAAAGGCCCGGTCGCTGCGCCCCTTGCGCCAGCTCGTCCCCTTCCTGAAGCCCTATCGCGCGGCCATCGCCATCGCGACCCTGGCTCTGATCTGCTCCTCGACCGCCAGCCTCCTGATCCCGCCCGCGCTGGGCCAGCTGGTGCAGCACGGCTTCAGCGAGGCCCTCGCGGCGCATATCGACGCCTATTTCTTTCCCCTGATCGGGATCGCGCTGGCGCTCGCCGTGGCGACCGCGATCCGCTTCTACTTCGTCACCTGGCTGGGCGAGCGGGTGATCGCGGACATCCGCAAGGCGGTGTTCGATCACGTGATCGGCCTGACCCCGGCCTTCTTCGAAGTGACCCGCACCGGCGAAGTGCTGTCGCGGCTGACCGCCGACACCACGCTGATCCAGACGGTGATCGGCTCCTCGGCTTCGGTCGCGGCGCGCAACCTCGTGATGCTGGTCGGCGCACTGGTCCTCCTCTTCATCACGTCGATCAAGCTCACCGGCCTGGTGATGGGCATCGTGGTGCTGGTGCTGATCCCGCTGCTGCTGTTCGGCCGCTGGGTGCGCACGCTGAGCCGCAAGAGCCAGGACAGGATCGCCGACACCAGCGCCCGCGCCAGCGAGACGCTCAATGCGGTGCAGACCGTCCAGGCCTTTACCCGCGAGGCTGCCGAGCGGCAGCTGTTCGGTGCCGCGGTGGAGTCCTCCTTCACCGTCGCGATCCTGCGCACCCGCGCCCGCGCGGTGATGACCGCGGTCGTGATGGCGGCGGTGACCTGCTGCGTGGTCGGCGTGTTCTGGGTCGGCGCGCATGACGTGGTCGCCGAGCGCATGAGCATCGGCACGCTCACCCAGTTCGCGGGCTATGCCATCATCTTCGTCAGCGGCATGGGCGCGATGAGCGAGACCTGGGGCGATCTGCAGCGCGCCGCCGGCGCGTCCGAGCGCTTGATGGAATTGCTGCACACCGTGCCGCAGATCGCCGCGCCGCTGCATCCGCGCGCCATCGCCAAGCCGGTCAAGGGCGCGGTCTCGTTCAAGGACGTCACCTTCCACTACCCCTCGCGCCCGAACTTCAAGGCACTGAACGGCTTCACGCTCGACATCGCGCCGGGCGAGGCGGTGGCGCTGGTCGGGCCCTCCGGCGCCGGCAAGTCGACGGTGTTCCAGCTCCTGCTGCGCTTCTTCGCGCCCCAGGCCGGCGCGGTGACCTTCGACGGCATCGATCTCGCCGATCTCGACCCCACCGATCTGCGCGGCAACATGGCGGTGGTGTCTCAGGACAGCGTGGTCTTCTCCGGCTCGCTGGCCGACAACATCCGCTACGGCCGGCCCGATGCGAGCGACGCCGACGTCCGCCGCGCCGCCGAGGCCGCCGCCGCGGCCGAATTCATCGAGCGCCTGCCGAACGGCTACGACACGCTGGTGGGCGAGCGCGGCGTCACGCTCTCCGGCGGCCAGCGCCAGCGCGTCGCGATCGCCCGCGCCATCCTGCGCGATGCGCCGCTGCTGCTGCTCGACGAAGCGACCAGCGCGCTGGACGCCGAGAATGAACGCCTGGTGCAGATCGGGCTCGACAACCTCATGGCCGGCCGCACCACGATCGTGATCGCGCACCGCCTCGCGACCATCCAGCGCCTCAAGCGCATCGTGGTGATGGATCAGGGCCGCGTGGTGGGCGAAGGCAGCCATGCCGAGCTCGTCGCCGGCGGCGGCCTCTATGCCCATCTCGCCGATCTGCAATTCACCGGCGCCCTGGCGCTGGCAAGCTGATGCGGCCCGCGACGCGCGCCGCGCTCACCGCCGGGTCCGTCATCCTGGTCGGGGCCTTGGCGCTCGCCGCCCGCACCTTGTCGGCCTATGGCGTCTTCACAGACGTGACGCCGGGTTTTTCCGGCATCTGCACCGCCGTGCCGACGGCGAACGGTCCCGGCGACATCGCGATCGACGAGACGACGGGCCTCGCCTTCATCTCCACCCTCGATCGCCGCGCCAAGGCGGCCGGGCATCCATCGAAGACCGACGGCCTTTATGCGATCTCCCTGCGCGACGGTGCGCTGCACCCCCGCAAGCTCGCGGGCGCGCCGTCCGATTTCCACCCCCACGGCATCGGTCTTTACCGCGCGCCGGACGGCAGCCTTACCCTGATGGCGATCAACCATCGCAGCGACGGCACCCACAGCGTCGATATGTTCGCGGTACTGGGCCATGGCGCGGCGACGGCGCTCCATGAGACCGGCAGCATCCAGAGCGACGCGCTGGTCAGCCCCAACGCCATCGCCGCGGCGGATGGCAGCCGGTTCTACGTCACCAACGATCACGCGAGCCGGACGCATTTCGGCCGCCAGCTCGACGACCTCTTCATCCTGCCGCGCGCCAATGTCCTGTATTACGATGGCACCGTGTTCCGGCCGGTTGCCGACCGCCTGGCGTACCCCAACGGGATCGCGCTCTCGCCGGACGGCCGGTTCGTCTATGTGGCGGAGGCCTATGGCCGGCGGCTGGTCGCCTATAACCGCAATCCCTTCTCGGGCGGACTGGAAGAAGCCGCGACGCTGCCGCTCTCCACCAATCTCGACAATCTGCGCTTCGACGCATCGGGCCGCTTGTGGGTGGGCAGCCATCCCAAGGTCTTCGCGATGAACGCCTTCCGCCACGACCCGGCGAAGCCGGCGCCGTCGGAGATCTTCAAGGTGACGCTCGCGAACGGACTGCCGCAGAGCGCAAATCTCGTCTACGCGGACACCGGCGCCCAGATCGGCGGCGCCAGCGTCGCGGCGGTCAGCGGCAACCGGATGCTGATCGGCTCGCCGCTGGACAATCACATCCTCGATTGCCGGCTGGCGCCTTGAAACGAAAAGAGCGCCGTCGCGGCGCTCTTTTCCAATCGCATCGTATGGCGCGTCTTACGCCGCCACGATTTCCTCGCCTTGCGGATCGCGCAGCACATAGCCGCGGCCCCAGACGGTCTCGATATAGTTGTCGCCATTGGTCGCCGCCGCGAGCTTCTTGCGCAGCTTGCAGATGAAGACGTCGATGATCTTGAGCTCCGGCTCGTCCATGCCGCCATAAAGATGGTTGAGGAACATCTCCTTGGTCAGCGTCGTGCCCTTGCGCAGCGAGAGCAGCTCGAGCATCTGATATTCCTTGCCCGTCAGGTGCACGCGGCTGCCGTCGACCTCGACCGTCTTGGCGTCGAGGTTCACGATCAGCTTGCCGGTCGTGATGACCGACTGGCTGTGGCCCTTGGAGCGGCGGACCACGGCCTGGATGCGCGCGACCAGCTCGTCCTTGTGGAACGGCTTGGTCATGTAGTCGTCGGCGCCGAAGCCCAGCGCCTTGACCTTTGCTTCGACGATCGCGTTGCCCGAGAGGATCAGCACCGGCGTCTGCACCTTGGCGACGCGCAGGGCCTTCAAGACCTCGAAGCCGCTCATGTCGGGCAGCTGCAGATCGAGCACGATGATGTCGTAATCGTAGAGCTTGCCGAGGTCGATGCCCTCTTCGCCCAAATCCGTGGTGTAGACGTTCAGGCCCTCGCTGCGGAGCATCAATTCAATGCTTCGCGCCATGGCGCTGTCGTCTTCGATCAGGAGAACACGCATATCAAAGAACCCCTCTTCAGGCAGGCTGCGGTCGTTGATTAACCGACCCTATGCTTAACTGGTTAACATCCCGTTGCATTGATTAATGCCCGATCAGCTTCCGCGAACCCCGGCTTAAGAAACCGTTCCCGGCCCGGGGTCATCCCCTTGATTCGCATTGTTAAGTTTACCGCCACTTAAAACCTTCGCGGCATTATCGGGGCTTCGCGGGGCAGAACGCCCCCAAAGGGCCCCATGCACGCTTTATTGAGAGACATCGCCGCCATCGCGCCGGTCCGCCGTTTCGGACGGGTGGCCCGGATCGAGGGCTTGCTGGTCGAGGTCACCGGCGCCGCCGGGGCCGTCAGCCTGGGCGGTCAGGTACGCCTAACCTCAAGTTCCGGCAAGACAATTCCGTGCGAGGTGGTCGGTTTCCGGGACGGACGGGCGCAAGTCATGCCGCTCGGCAGCCTCGACGGCATGACGCTCGGGGCACGGGCCGATTTCGACGACCGGCCGGCGGTGATCTTCCCCAGCGAAGCCTGGCTCGGCCGGGTGCTCGACGGTTTCGGCAATCCCACCGACGGCAAGGGGCCGCTCCCCACCGGTCCGGAACCCTATCCGCTCAAGGCCAATCCGCCGCCGGCCGGCCATCGGGCACGGGTCGGCGGCAAGCTCGACCTCGGCGTGCGGGCGATGAATGCGTTCACGACCTGCTGCCGGGGACAGCGCATGGGCATCTTCTCCGGCTCGGGCGTCGGCAAATCGACCCTGCTGGCGATGCTCGCGCGCAATTCCGACGCCGACGCGATCGTCATCGCGCTGGTCGGCGAGCGCGGCCGCGAGGTGAAGGAATTCGTCGAGGACGACCTGGGCGAGGAAGGCCTCCGGCGTTCCATCGTCGTCGCGGCCACCTCGGATGAGCCGCCGCTGGTCCGCCGCCAGGCCGCCTATGTCGGCATGGCGATCGCCGAGCAGCTGCGCGACCGGGGCCTGCATGTCCTGCTGCTGATGGACTCGGTCACGCGATTCGCGATGGCGCAACGCGAGGTCGGTCTTTCCGCCGGCGAGCCGCCGGCGAGCAAGGGCTATACCCCCACCGTGTTCGCCGAGCTGCCGCGGCTTCTGGAACGCGCCGGCCCGGGCCTGCAGGGGAAAGGCGGCTCGATCACCGGCCTGTTCACCGTCCTCGTGGAGGGCGACGATCATAATGAGCCAGTCGCCGACGCGGTGCGCGGCATCCTGGACGGCCATATTGTGCTGGAACGGAACATCGCCGAGCGCGGCCGCTTTCCGGCGATCAACATCCTCAAATCGGTCTCGCGCGCCATGCCGGGCTGCAATACCAAGGAGGAACAAGTGCTTGTGCAGCGGGCCCGCGCGCCGCTCGCGGTTTACGACGACATGGCAGAGCTGATCCGGCTCGGCGCCTACAAATCTGGCACGAATGCTGAAGTGGATCTGGCCGTAAAGGTTTATCCGCAACTCGAAGCCTTCCTGTCTCAGAAGAAGGACGAGTGCTCGTCGTTTACCGAATGCTATGCCGCTCTTGAGAAGATCGTCGGCACGGCACCGGGGAAAGGTAATGGAGCATGAAGCGTGGGGATACGTTGATCCGCTTGCGGCGCTTCCGCGTCGACGAGATGAAGCGCCGGATGGCGACGCTCGACGGCATGAAGTCCGATGCGGAGCGCAAGCTTGCCGATCTCGAGGAGAGCGTGGCGCGTGAGCGCCAGCGGGCCGGCGATTCCGACATCGGGCGCCTGGCCTTCCCGTCCTTCCTGCGCTCCATCGAGACGCGGCGCGAGAATCTGCGCGCCACGCTGAAGGACATCGAGCGCGAGCGCATCACCGCCCAGACCGACCTGAACACCGCGTTCCAGGATCTCAAGAGCCTCGAATTCGCCACGGAGCAGCAGGCCAAGCGCACCGCCGAGATCGAGTCCCGCCGCGCCCAGTCCCGCCTCGACGAGATGGCGCTGGTCCGCCATCTGCGGAAGCATGCGATGCGCGGCGCTTGATCCGTCAGCCGCGATAGGTCGGATGGTCGGGATTGACCGGATAGTGCAGTCCCGACAGCCCGGCCGCGAAGACGAAGAGCTGGTCCAGGGCCTGCGCGACGTCCTCGTCGAACACGCCGCCGCAATAGTCGTACAGGACCATGCGATAGCGCCCGTCGACCACCGCCTCCAGCGCGGTGGCCACGCCGTCGACGCAGAAGCCTTCGATGCGGTTGTAGACGGTCCGGCGGGAGAAGGCCGACTTCGCCAACGCGGCTTCGAAATCCGGAAGCTCGCCCGGCCTCAGCCGATAGGGCCGCCTGCGCCACGGCGTCTGCAAGGTGCGCGTTCCGTCCGGCGCGATGATGAGCACGATGCTGCCATCATGCATCGGCGACGCGAACGGTCCCATCCAGCTTTCGCGATAGACCCTCGATCCCGCGGGCGCCTGCAGCGCCTTCGCGCCCACATCGTCGAGGAATTTGCAGTCGTACTGCATCTCCGGGCTTCCGTCCCCGGGACAAGCCTGCGAGGCGGAAAATTGCGGGATGACGGCCGGATCGCCCGCGTCCGCAGTATGCGAAAACAGGCAGGCCGCGCCGGCCATGACCGCGAGCAGGAGGCGCCTCGCCGCCGCGCGACCCGCGATCGCGTTGGACATTTCCGCCATATCCGTCCCTCCGCGGGCCTGCGCTAGAATAGCACGGCTGATTCGTCCAGGCGCGGCAAATGTCCTTTTCCGAATACATCTCGCCGCTGGTCGGCCGCCTGATCCTCGCCTGGTTCTTCCTCGGCGAGGCCCTCGCCTATGCCAATCAATGGGACGGCACGATCCAGCTCATGGCGCTCAAGGGCATTCCGGCGGCGCCGGTCCTGCTCGCCTTGGCGCTGATCGTGATGACGCTGGGCGGCCTGTCGCTGGTCTTCGGCTTCCAGACCCGGCACGGCGCGATGCTGCTGTTTGGCTTCACCATCGTGGTCTCGATCGCGATGCATGATTTCTGGCTGATCGGCACGGCGATCGATCGCGCCGCGGATTACGCGATCTTCGCGCGCAACATGGCCATCGCGGGCGGCTTGCTCCTGCTCGTGGGGATGGGGCCGGGCCCGGTCGCGATCGACAGCATCAAGCCCAAGCCGCGGCGCTGAACTACCAGCCGCCGCCGCCGCCGCCACCACCGCCCCCGCCCGAGAAGCCGCCGCCGCCCGAACCGCCGCCTGGCGCGACGGAAGCCGCCGCAACGGCGCCGCCCAGCGACAGGCCGATGGAGGACGCAAAGCCTGCAGTGCCGAGCTGGCCGAACGCGTCGCCCTGGTACCACATGGGCACATAGAAGTGGTGATCGGCAGCCGCAGCGCCCTCGCCGGCCGCCGCCATCGCGGCTTCGAATTTGCGGCTCCACTGCGTCTCGCAATCGAGCGCGATGGCATAGGGAAGGAATTTCTCGAACAGCGCCGGCGTCACTTGCGGCGGCGCTGCCGCCTCGAGCCGCGGCTGCTCGGCGGTCCTGAGGTAGAGCGTGAAGCCGTCGATCTCGTCGCGCAGCCTGGCGCCCAGCAAGGTCGGCGCGCGCAGCAGGACATAGAACGCCGCGGCGACCACGCCTTCCGCAGCGAGGATGGCGATGGTGACCGGCTGGAGCGCGTCTTCGATGAAGAAGGTCACGCCGATCCAGGTCGCCGCGAAAGGCAGCGCCGCCAGCGTGCGGAGCAGCGCGATGCCGAGATGCACGGCCCGCGCACCGGGACCTGCGAACACGGCCTGCCAGGCGCGGAAGGCATAGAAGCCGAAGAGGCTCGTCGCGACACCGAACAGCCCGCTCCACAGATAGGTGAGGAACGCGCCGCCCAGATCGTCGGAGAATACCGCGGCGCCCAGCGCGCTCAACGCGATGAGGCCGAGCCCGGGCCAGAACCAAGCGTGGTTCTGGCGGAAATAGACCGTCTCGTACGCGTCGCCGAGATCCTTCTTCAGCGTCGCGACGGCGGCGGCGATGCGCGAACGGTTCGCCTGGGTCAGTTCGACCGGCTCGCTGTCCCAGCCCAGCAGGTTCTCCGCCACGCCGGCTTCGGCCTTGGGCAGCGTCACCTCCGCCGCGCCGGTCCGCGTCACCGCATAGGTCGGTCCCAGGACATGCTTGGTCTCACCGATCGTCAGCACGCCTTTGACCGCCAGGTCCACCAGCGTCGCCGCGAACGCCTTGCGGTCGAAATGCATGTGCCGGATGAAGCGCATCGCGGCCGGAGACAGGTCGTGCGGCGGGGCATAGAGCGGGATCACGTTGCCGCGCGCCGGATCGCGCCCGACCAGCAGCCACACCGCACTGAAATAGAGCAGCAGGACGATCAATCCCGCCAACGCCGCGAACGGCCCGCGATTGTCGCGCAGCAGGTAGTTGCGCGCCGGCGCCGTCACCGCGCCCTTGGCGAAACGCACATCGACGGTCAGGCCGTCATTGGGATCGAGCGTCTCGGTCGTCTCGAACGCGATCGTGTTGCCGGCCAGCTTTTCGGCCCTCGCGGCTCTGCCGTGCGCGCCTTGCGGCCCGGTGAAAAAGTCCCAGCCCATAAGCCTGCCGTTCGCGGGCAGATGGACGACGGCACGCACATGATCGATCGCGAAATCCCAGCCATTGCCCGTGACGTTCCAATAGAGCTCGTCGTGGTCCTTGCCGAACGCGATCTGGCGGTCGGTCGCGAAGTGCAGCGTGAAGACGTGCCGGCCATGGCTGAGCGTCGTGTCGCTGTCGCCGATCCGCACCCGCTTTCCGTTCGCGATGTCGAGCACCGCGTAAGGCGCGTCCACGCCGTCGAGCGTCACATGCGAGACCTCGAACGCAACATGGACGCGGCCCGGATAGATCGTCGGGAAATCGCGGTAGATGCCGTGGACGATGGAATCGCCCTGGGCGTTGACCGTGATGGTCTCGGTCGCATCGATCCGGCTGTCCGGCGCGACCGTCACGTCCTGGCGGTAATCGGTCACGCGCTCGATGTCGTCGGCTGTCGCGGCGGTCGGGGCCGCCGCCGCGATCAGACATGCGAAGAGGCGCGCCAGGCGTCCGCATGCGCGGCCGGCCCGTGAACGCCGCGTGCTACCAGCCGCCGCCGCCGCCACCGCCGCCGCCCCCACCGGAGAATCCGCCGCCGCCGCTGCCCGAGCTCGATCCGGGCGCGACCGACGCGGACGCCGCCGCGCTGCCGAGCGACGAGCCGATGGAGGAGACGAGCCCCGCCGTCCCCAGTTGGCCGAAATTCGAGCCCACATACCAGAGCGGCACATAGCCGTAATTCTGATCCGAACCGAGGCCCGCGGCCGCGGCTTCCGCCTCGAACTTCCGGCTCCACTGGTTCTCGCAGTCGAGCGCGATGGCATAGGGCAGGAATTTCTCGAACACCGCCGGCGTGACCTGCGGCGGGTTCAGGATCTCCAGCCGGTCCTTCTCCGCGGTTTCGAGGAACAGCTTGAAGCCGTCGATCTGGTCCATGATCGCGGCGCCCGACACGGTCGGCGCCTTCAGCAGGTAATAGAACACATAGGCGAGGACGCCGCCGGTCAGCAGCGCGGCGAAGGCCGGCCACGGCACCTCCTTCAGGAAGAACAGCGCGGCGATCAGCAATCCTGCGACCGGCACGGCGAAGACGCTCGCCAGCAGCGCAACGAAGAAATGCGTGACGCGCGAGCCGTGATCGACGAACAGGCTGACCCAGTTGCGCCATGCCGCATGCAGCAGATAGCTCGCGCCGGCCGCCCAGAGCGCGACGATGCCCAGCATCACGGCGGTGGTCTGCGCGTCGTCGCTCAGCAGCGCCGCAGCGCCGCCGGTCAGCGCCAGGATGCCCAGCCCGCCCCAGAACCAGCCGCTGTTGGTGACGAAATAATGCCGTTCGCACTCGCGGCTCAGCGCGATCTTCAGTGCGCTGATCGCGCTCTGGACGGCGCTGTGATTGGTCTGCTTGAGCTCGATCGAATCCTCGGGTCCGTCGAACAGCTCCTTGCCCATCGCGCTTTCGCTGGCCGAGAGCTGCGCCGCGGCCTCGCTCTTGCCGGTGCGCGTCAGCGTATAGGTGCCGCCGGCCTCGGCGATGGTCAGATAGCCCTTCACCGCCATGTTGATGAGCGCCGCGGCGAACGCCTTGCGGTCATAGGCCATGTTGTGGATGTAGCGCACCGCTTCGGGCGACAGCCCGGCGGGCGGCGCGAACAGCGGGATCACGGTGCCGCGCTTGGGATCCCGGCCATAATGCCACCACGCGGCGAGATAGAAGATCGCCAGCGCCAGCACGCCCAGCACCGCGACGATCGCGCTCGCATTGTCGATGATGAAATCGCGCTTCAGTTCGGCATCCGACGGCGGCACCACCGCGCCCTTCGCGAAGCCGACCGCGACGGTCAGGCCTTCATGCGATCCCAGGGGCTCCGTCGTGACGAAGCGGATCGTGTCGCCGGAGAGCGGCTCGGCGCTGCCATTATGCGCCGACGATCCCTGCGGCCCCGTATAGACCGCGGATTGCAGGATCTTCGCGCCCTTGGGCAGGTGGATCGTCGCCGCGGCCTTGTCGATCGGGAAGATCCAGCCCACGCCTGTGACGTTCCAGTAGAGCTCGTCGTACTTGTCGAAGAACCCGATCTGCCGCGCCGTGATGTAGCTCAGCGCATAGATGTGCCGCCCGGGCGACACCATGCTGTCCTTGTCGCCGATCTTGACCCGCACGCCGTTGCTGATCGATTCGGTGTCGTAGGGCGCCGGCGCGCCGTCCAGCGTCACCCCCATCACGTCGAAGCGCACCCGCACCCGGACGCCGTGCGGATCGGTGTAGAGGGTGGGGAAATCGCGATAGATGCCGTGGCGGATCTGCTCGCCCGTCGCGTTGACCGCGATGCTTTCGGTGACGGTCAGCGTGCCGTTCTTCGCGACCGTGATGTCGCTGTCGAAATCCGTGATGCGCTCTTCGTCGGGCCGCAGGTCGGCGGCCGCGTCGCCGGCCGGGGCCTCGGCTGCTGCGGCCGGCGGCGAGCCCTGGTGCCGGGCTTCGCTGCTCTGCTCGTCCTGCGCGGCGGACGGCATGACGGCAAGCGCCAGCACCGTGACCAGCGCGAGAACGCCGCGCAGCATCAGCTGAACGAGACCTTCGGCGCGTTGCGGTCCGCGGCGTTGTCGAGCTGGAAGAACTGCGCCGTCGTGAAGCCCGTCGCACCCGCCACGAGATTGGAGGGGAATTGCTGCACGCTGACGTTATAATTGCGCACCGCGCCATTGTAGTAGCGGCGGGCGAGCTGGATCTGGTCCTCGAGATTCTCGAGATCGGTCTGGAGCTGCTGGAAATTCGCCGAAGCCTTGAGCTCGGGATAGGCTTCCGCCACCGCCATCACCTTGCCGATCGCCGCGGTGATCGCGGTCTCGGCCGCGGCGCGCTGGGCCGGGTCCTGGCTGACGCCGGCGGTCGAGCGCAGCCGCGCCAGCTCGTCGAACGTCGTGCGCTCATGCGTGGCATAGCCCTTCACGGTCTCGACCAGGTTGGGGATCAGGTCGGCGCGGCGCTTGAGCTGCGCGTCGATGCCGCTCCACCCCTCCGCGACCATGGCGCGGCGGCTGACGAGCCCATTGTAGGTCATGATGCCCCAAAGGACGATCAGGACGACGACGGCGATGACGATGTAAAGCACCATGCCGCGAAGCTAGCCGCTTCGCCGCACGGCGTCTATCCCGCCGGCGCGGGACTTAGCGGTCGAGGATCAGCGTCCGCGCGGTATGCGCCACCGCGATCGCCACCCCGAACACCACGCCATAGGCGAGCAGGGTCAGCATGTGCAGGTTCTGGAAGGCCTGCCAGTCGGCGGAGGCATAGGCCGACGGGTTCTGCTTGCCGACGGTGACCGCGACCGCATATTCGACCAGCGCAAAGGCGACCAGCGCGACGACCGTCGTCGAGATCACCGAGCCGAAGCTCTGCATCAGATAGCCCGCGCCGAGCGCGATCACGGCCATGATGGCCAAGGTCACCCAGTTTGCCGACAGCACCACATCGTGGATGGCGTGCCAGATATCCATGAGAATAGGCATAAGTCCCCCAGTTTTCGACAGACGCTTCCCGCGCGGCGCGGATAGGCATCTGCGCCGCTTATTAAGAAAGCATACACCAGTTCCATGCTGCCGAGAATTCGGGCAGCGGGGAAACGCGCGGCAATGACGATCTAGGGTTAACGCAGGCCCGTCGCGGCAAACGGCGCAGGTGCCTCGCCATGCAGGCGGCGCGCGATGTTCTCGATCGCCACGGCGGCCGGTGCTTGCGGGAACAGGGTGAGGAGCGGGCTCTGCCGGCGCACCGCGTCCGCTACGCGCGCGTCGCAGGGGACAAAGCCCAGATAATCGGGACTGCGCTTGAGGAAGGCGTTGGCCGACGCGATCAGTGCTTCGGCGACGCGGCGTCCTTCGGTGGCGTTGAGCGCTTGATTCACCAGGATCTGTGGCACACGGCTGGTGGTGCGCCGCAACAAAAGCTTCGCAAATGCGTAAGCGTCGGTGAGCGAGGCCGGATCGGGCGTCACGATCAGAAGGACGTCGTCGGCATGGGCCGCGAAGCTCATGACGGCGGCGTCGACCCCGGCGCCCAGGTCGATCAGCACGCGGTCGTATTGCGCCGCCCGCGCCAGGATCGAAACGAGCGCTTCCACCGCCGCTTCGCTCGCATTGGCGAACGCGCCGGAACCGGACGGCGCCGCGAGAAGATCGAAACTCACATGCGGCCCGCTGGCGACGCGCACCACGGCGTCCTTCAGCATCTTGCGGCCTGCGATCAGTCCGGCGAGATCGCCGGTCTCGCTCAAACCCAGATGCACGCCGGCATTGGACAGCCCCAGATCGGCGTCGCACAGCAACACGCGCTCGCCCTGATGCGCGAAGGCATGCGCCAGGCTGACCGCGATCAGCGTCTTGCCGGTTCCGCCCTTGCCCGAGCCGATGGCGGTGAGATGGGTCATTGCGCGCTCCGGGGTTGGTCGAGCAGAAGCCTCGCCAGCGAGAGCGAGGACGGCGTATCGAGTCCGCCGGCGATGAACGGCGAGCGGGTGACATGGGCGAGGGGGACGACCTGCGTCGCCGCCGCGGTCAGCGCGCCGGCCCGCCGCGCGAGATCCAGGCCGGTGACGACCAGCCGTCCGGCACCCAGCGCCGACAGGGCCTCGACGATCTCGGAGATCTCCTCGGCGTCGTTGAGCGCGGAGACGACGCCGACGGTTTCCAGCTTCGCGATCCGCGCCAGCGCCGCGAAGGCGGTGCGCGCCCGCGCGTCGCGCGGATCGAAACCGGCGGTGTCGACGATGACGAAGGTCTTCTTGGCGACGCATTCGCCCACCAGCACGCTCAGCTCGGCCGCGCTGTCCGTGGTCGTGACCGCGCAGTCCAGATGCTTGGCGAAGGTTTCCAGCCGCGCCACCGCGCCGGCGCCGGCGGAGTCCGATGCCACCAGCGTGGTGCGCCGGTTCGCCAGCCGCGCATGCGCTGCGATCTTCGCCGCCACAGCGGTCTTGCCCGCGCCGTTCGGCCCGACCAGCAGCAGCGCCGCGACCGTCTCCATGTCGATCGGCGCGGTCTTCAATCTCTTGTCGAGCGCCGAGGCGAGCGCCAGCGTCATGTCGGTGAGCTGGGCCTTCGCCGCACTTTCCGCCAGCGCGTGCGCGAGGCCGTCGGGCAGGCGCTGCCGGTTGAGCGCCGCCAGCAGCTCGGTGCGGTCGAAGCCGATCCGCTTGGCCGTCTCGCCGCCGGCATGGCGCAGCCGGCGCAGCAAGCCGTCGCGATAATGCGTTTCGAAATCCGCGACCGGTGTCGTCTCCGGCGCGGGCTCGGCGATGTCGTCCGCCGCGTCCGGCCCGTCGAGCGCCGCGCGCACGATGACGCCGCCGCTCTTGGCCTTCTCCGACGCGATGATGACGGCGTCAGGGCCCATGTCGGCGCGCACATGCGCGAGCGCCTCTCTCATATCCTTGGCCAGGAAGGTGCGAAGCTGCATGACGCTATACCTGTCCCATGGTGCGCAGCTTCACCGAAGCATGGATCTCGCTCTGCGACATCACAACGGTCTGCGACCGGAAGCGCTCCACGATGGAGCGCACAAAGGGCCGGATCTGCGGGCTGGTCAGCAGCACGGGCACCTCGCCCTTGCCGCTCGCCTCGTCGAAGCGGTCGCGCACCGACTGGATGAAAGCCTGGAGCTGCGACGGCGCCATGGCGAGCTGGCGGTCTTCGCCCTGTCCGACGATGGATTCGGCAAATGCCTGCTCCCAGGCTGGCGACAGCGCGATCAGCGGCAGATAGCCGCCGGGCGCGAGGTTCGCGTGGCAGAGCTGGCGCGCCAGCCGGGCGCGGACATGCTCGGTGATGTACATGGCGTTCTTGGTGTGGCCGACCGCCTCGGCAATGCCTTCCAGGACCGCGGGCAAGTCCCGAATCGAGACACGTTCGTTGAGCAGGGTCTGCAGCACGCGCTGCACGCCGGTGACCGAGATCTGCGACGGGATCAGCTCGTCGACCAGCTTCTTGTTCTCGGGCGGCAGGTCGTCCAGCAGCTTCTTGGTTTCGGCATAGGACAGCAGCTCCGCCATGTGCGACTTGAGCACCTCGGTCAGATGCGTGGTCAGCACGGTGCCGGGATCGACCACGGTGAGGCCCTTGAAGCTCGCCTCCTCGCGCAGCGCGGCGTTGATCCAGGTCGCGGGCAGGCCGAAGGCCGGCTCGGTGGTGTGCGTGCCGGGCAGGTCGATCGGAAGGCCGCGCGGATCCATGACCAGGAGCGAGCCGGGATAGAGGTCGCCGCGTCCCGCATCCACTTCCTTGACGCGGATGCGATACTCGTTGGCGCCCAACTGCATGTTGTCGAGGATGCGCACCGCCGGCATCACGAAGCCCATCTCGGTGGCGAGCTGGCGGCGCAACGCCTTGATCTGGTCGGTGATGCGATGGCCCTTCACGTCGTTGATCAGCGGCAGCAGGCCATAGCCCAGCTCGACGCGCAGCAGGTCGAGCGCCAGCGCGGTCGAGATCGGCTCCTCCTTGGCCTTGTCTTCGCCGTTGGCCTTCGCCTCCTCGGCGCGCGCCTGGAATTCGGTTGCGTCCTTCTTCTTGTAGGCGAAATAGGCGAGGCTGCCGGCGCCGGCGGCGAGGCCCATGAACACGAAGGTCGGCATGCCGGGCAGTACGCCGATGATGCCCATCACCGCGGCGGCCATGCCGAGCGCCTGGGGGTAGAAGGAGAGCTGCGCCATCAGCGCCTTGTCGGTGGCGCCTTCGACGCCCGCCTTGGAGACCATCAGGCCCGCCGCGGTCGAGACGATCAGCGCCGGCATCTGGCTGACCAGGCCGTCGCCCACCGTCAGCAGCGTGAAGGTCTGCGAGGCATCGACGAAGCTCATGCCCTTCTGCGCCACCGCGATGATGATGCCGCCGATCACGTTGATCGCGACGATCATCAGGCCGGCGATCGCATCGCCGCGCACGAACTTGCTGGCGCCGTCCATCGCGCCGAAGAAATTGCTCTCGGCCTCCAGGTCCTTGCGGCGGCGCTTGGCCTCCTTCTCATCGATCAGGCCGGCCGACAGGTCGGCGTCGACCGCCATCTGCTTGCCGGGCATCGCGTCGAGGCTGAAGCGCGCCGCGACTTCCGCGATGCGCCCCGAACCCTTGGTGATGACGACGAAGTTCACCAGCACCAGGATCGCGAAGACGATCAGGCCGATGATGAAATTGCCGCCCATGATGAGCTTGCCGAAGGCCTGGATGACATAGCCGGAGGCGGCAGTGCCTTCCGAGCCGTGCCCGAGGATCAGCCGCGTCGAGGCGAGGTTGAGCGCCAGCCGCATCATCGTGGTGATCAGCAGGATGGTGGGGAACGAGCTGAACTCGAGCGGCTTGCGGATGAACACCGCCGTCATGAGGATCAGGATCGAGAACGACAGCGACAGCGCCAGGCAGATGTCGAGCAGCCAGGGCGGCAGCGGCAGCAGCAGCACGACGAGGATCGCCATGATCCCGATGGCGAGCGCCAGGTCGGAGCGCTTGAGGATGTCGGCGAGCGTCGCGAGATTCAGCCCGAAGCCGGAGGCGGGCGATGCGGCGGTGGTGACGTCAGCCATGTCCAATTGCCACCAAAATAAAAGTTGTCATCCCCGGCGAGCGCCGCGAAGCGGTGTGAGGGAAGGGGACCCAGGTCGGAAAAACCGTGACGGTTTCGACGCCTGGGTCCCCTTCCCCTCGCTTCGCTCGGCCGGGGATGACAACGGAGTTCATGTGTTCACCCGTTCACCACGCGCTGCTCGCCATGGCTCGGGATCGCCAGGCCGGACTGCGAATATTCCCGCAGCTTGTTGCGCAGCGTGCGGATCGAGATGCCCAGGATGTTCGCGGCATGCGTCCGGTTGCCCAGGCAATGGTCCAGCGTGTCGAGGATCAGGTCGCGCTCGACGTCGGCCACCGTGCGGCCGACCAGGCCGCGCGTCACCGCCACCGCGTTGCTCACCGCCGCCTGCACCGGCGCCGGCAGGTCGCCGGGGCGGCCATGGGCCACCTGCGTGCCGTCCGGCAGGCGGATCGCCTCGGGCTGGATGTCGGGCCCGCTCGCCAGCAGCACGGCGCGATGGATGGTGTTCTCGAGTTCGCGGACATTGCCGCGCCAGGGATGTCCGGCCAGCAGGCGCTCGGTCACCGGCGCGATCGGGCGATAGGCGACGCCGTTGGCCTGGGCGTATTTGTGCGCGAAGTGCCGCGCCAGCGCCTGGATGTCCTTCGGCCGCTCACGCAGGGCGGGCAGCCGCAGGTTCACGACGTTCAGGCGATAGAACAGGTCCTCGCGGAAGATGCCGTGCTTCACCGCATCGGCGAGGTCGCGGTTGGAGGTCGCGATGATCCGGATGTCGACCTTGACCGGCTTGGTGCCGCCGACGCGGTCGATCTCGCGCTCCTGGATCGCGCGCAGCAGCTTGGCCTGCAGCCGGGCATCCATCTCGCTGATTTCGTCCAGCAGCAGCGTGCCGCCATTGGCTTCTTCGAACTTGCCGATGCGCCGGGCGATGGCGCCGGTGAAAGCGCCCTTCTCATGGCCGAACAATTCGGATTCGAGGAGGTTTTCGGGGATCGCGGCGCAGTTGACCGAGATGAAGGCCCTGTCGGCGCGCTGCGACTTGCGGTGGATGTAGCGTGCCATCACCTCCTTGCCGGTGCCGCTCTCGCCCGTGATCAGGATAGAGGCTTCCGACGGCGCGACCTGGTCGGCGAGGGAGATCACCGCCTCCATCGCCTCGTCCTCGAAGATCATCTGGTGGCTTTCGTCCGCCACGGCGGCGAGGACGGCGGCGATCAGCTCGGGATCGGGCGGCAGCGGCAGGTATTCCTTGGCGCCGGCGCGGATCGCATCGACCGCGCTGCGCGCGTCGGTGTTGATGCCGCAGGCGACGACCGGGGTGCAGATGCGCTCCGTCGACAGCCCGCGCACCAGGAGCGCGATGTCGCATTTGACGTCGCAGAGCACGAGGTCGGCGCCCTTGCCGCCGCGCAGGCTGGCAAGGGCCTGCTCGATATCGATGGCGTGCGTGACCTTGGCGCCGCGATCCATCGCGATCTTGGTGGCGGTGCTGAGCTGCCCTTGGAGCTGGCCGACGATGAGTAGACGCATGGCTTGTTTCCTTCTCGCCGCCGCTTACGACTGACCGGCTTTGATGATTTCCGTCATGGTGACGCCCAGCCGGTCCTCGACGAGGACGACCTCGCCGCGCGCGACCAGCCGGTCGTTGACATAGATGTCGATCGCCTCGCCGACCTTGCGGTCCAGCTCGACCACGGTGCCCTTGCCGAGCTTGAGAAGCTGGCTGACTTCCATCGACGACTTGCCGAGCACCGCGGACACCGTGACCGGAACGTCGAACACCGCTTCGAGGTCCTGCGCCGTGCGCTTGATCTCGGCGTCCTGCGAGCTGTCGCCGGTCAGCAGGGCGGCGCTGGCGCCGCGCCCTTCATGTCCCAGATCGGGCAGGTCGACATCATTGGGGGCCATGGTTCAGTCCTCCGACGCGGGATGGGAAAAGCGGCGCGCGATCAATTCGGCGATGGCGGTTTCGATGGCGGCGCCGGCGCGCTCGGTTCCGCCGCCACGCCATTCGATGCGGCAATCGGCGCCGTTCATCGCGGGATCGCTCGAGACGACGATGCGGCCTTCGAAACCTTCCTCCTGGGCGATCTCGGCCAGCCGGGAGCGCAGGAGCTCCGCGACGGCGGCGCTGGCGTGCAGGACGACGCGCGGTTCGCCCAACGCCTGGTGCAGCGCCTGGCGCAGCGTCTCCTCGACATCGGCGACGGGCAGCGCGTCGACCGCGGCGGCGGCGAGGCGGCGGGCGGCGGCGAGCCCGATCATCGCGGCTTCCCGGCGGACCTCCTCCGTCGCCTTGGCGGAGCGGGTGACGACCGCACGCAGGGATTCGACCAGCCGCGCCATCTCCTGCGCCTGGGCCTCGGCGGCGCGCACCTGGCCGGCCTTCAGGCCCTGTTCGCGGGCCCGGGCCGAGAGCTGGTCGATCTCGTCCGTCGTGTACGCCTTCTTCTGGCGCGCCCGCGCGGCATTGGAGACGAGATCGCCCTCGGGGCGGAACTCGGTGTCGAAGGTGTATTTCGCCGACATGCCCATCAATACACCAGCTCGTCTTCGGCATTGCCGTTGGCGATCATGATCTCGCCCTTGTTGGCGAGGTCCTTGGCGACGTTGACCATGCGCATCTGCGCCTCGTCGACGTCCTTGAGGCGCACCGGCCCCATCGCTTCCATGTCCTCGCGCAGGATCTTGCCGGCGCGCTCGCTCATGTTGGAGAAGAAGACGTCGCGCAGCGTGTCGGTCGAGCCCTTGAGCGCGAGGCCCAGCTTGTCCTTCTCGACATGGCGCAGCAGCGTCTGGATCGAGCCGGGATCGAGCTTGCCGAGGTCCTCGAAGGTGAACATCAGCGCCTTGATGCGCTCGGCCGAATCGCGGCTGCGCTCTTCCAGCGCGGTGACGAAGCGGCTTTCGGTCTGGCGGTCGAAATTGTTGAAGATCTCCGCCATGTGCTCATGGCTGTCGCGCCGCGCGGTGCGCGCGAGGTTCGACATGAACTCGACGCGCAGGGTCTGCTCGACCTTGTCGAGGATGTCCTTGGGCACCGATTCCATGCGCAGCATGCGCTGCACGACCTCCAGCGCGAATTCCTCGGGCAGGGCGCCGAGCACCCGCGCCGCATGTTCCGGCTTGATCTTCGAGAGCACGACCGAAACAGTCTGCGGATATTCGTTCTTCAGGTAGTTCGCGAGGACCGTCTCGTTCACGTTTGCGAGCTTGTCCCACATGGTGCGCCCGGCGGGGCCGCGGATCTCCTCCATGATCTGCCCGACCTTCTCCTCGGGCATCATGCGCGACAGCAGGCGCTCGGTGGATTCGTAGGAGCCCATCAGCGAGCCGGTGCCCGACATCTGCGACACGAAGTCGACCAGCAGTTTCTCGACCAGGCCCGACGACACCGTGCCGAGCGTCGACATGACCTGGGAGACTTCCTTGACCTCCTCCTCGTCCATCATCTGCCAGAGCTTGGCGGAATGCTCCTCGCCCAGCGACAGCATGATGATCGCCGAGCGCTCGGCGCCGGTGAGCTGGCGGATGTCTTCCTTGACGGTCGGTTTGCTGCGCGGTGCCATGGTCGCTTATGCCGGTTCGTGGAGCCAGGTGCGGATGATCGCGAGCGCTTCCTCGGGATGCGTCTGCACGACCTCGCCGACCTTCTTGATGGAGGATTCGCGGACCTGGCCCTCGAATTGCGAGATGTCGATCGACGGGCGCGACGGCGCGGAGATCGCAACCGGCTGGCCGGATGCGTCGAGCTGCGGCGTCGCCGATGCGGGGACCGGGGAGGGCGGCGACAGCTGGCCCGCCACGACGCCGCCCGGTGCCTGCGGGGCGAGCGCGTAATTGTTCGGGGCGAACATCCGGCTGATCAGCGGGCGGGCGACGAAGAAGCCGATCAGCAGCGCGGTGACGGAGAAGATCGCCACCTCGATGATCTTGAACCAGTCCTGGCCGTCGAGGCCGAGCAGCGGCGCGGGTGCCGGCGTGCCGTCCGGCACGTCCATGCGCGCGAAAGGCATGTTGTCGACAGCCACGATGTCGCCGCGCTTGGCGTCGTAGCCGATGGCGGACTTCACCAGCGCGTCGATCTGCTTCATCTCGGCCGGGCTGCGGGGCTTGTAGGCGGCGGCCGTCGCGCCCGGCGTGCCGTCGACGACGACCGCGACCGACAGCTTGTTCACCGTGCCGCCGTCGACCGCGCTGGTCGTGGTGGTGTGGTCGATCTCGTAGTTGGTCGTCTCTTCGGTGCGGGCGGCGTCGGACTTGGAGCCGTCCGCGCCCGGCGCGGTGCCGCCGCCGGGAAGCGCGCTGGCCACCGAGACCGCCGCGGCGCCGGCGCCATTGGTGTCGGTGTTGTTGGATTCGACGGTCTGGGTCGAACGCACCACCTTGCTGTCGGGGTCGAAATGCTCGGCGACGGTGTTCTCGTGCTTGTAGTTCATGTCGGCCGTCACCTGGACGCGGACATGGCCGGGGCCGACGACGCTGGCGACGATGGACTCGATGCGCTGGCGCAGCCGGTCCTCGAATTCGGTCGTCTGGTTGTCCTCGCCGATCGATGCGGCGTTGGGTCCGTTCTTGTCGTCGCCCCCGGCCAGCAGGTCGCCCTTGTCGTCGACCACGGCGACGCGCTCGGCGGTCAGCCCGGCGACGGCGGCGGCGACGAGGTGCTGGACGGCCTGCACCTGGCCGCGGCCCAGCACGCCGCGCGTCTTGAGCACGACCGAGGCGGTCGGCGACTGGTCGTCATGGCTGAAGATCTGGCGCTCGGGGATGACGAGGTGCACGCGCACGCCGTCGACGCCCTGGATGGTCTGGATGGAACGCGCCAGCTCGCCTTCCAGGGCGCGCAGGCGGTTGATGTTCTGGACGAAGGCGGTGGCGCCGAACGCATCCGACTTGTCGAAGATCTCGTAGCCGACGCCGGCCGCCGGCAGGTTGTCCTGCGCCAATTCCATGCGCAGCTTGGTGACGTCGTCGGCGGGGACGAGGATGGTGCCGCCGTCGCCCTTGGCTTCGTATTTGACGTTGAGCGAGTCGAGCTTGGCGGTGACCGAAGCGGCGTCGCGCGCCTCGAGGCCGGAGAACAGGATGGCCTTCGGCGGCTCGGTCAGTGCGCCCGCGACATAGAGGAAGAACGCGGTCAGCGCCGCGGCCACGCCCGCCATGACGCCGAACCGCGCCGCCCCGATTGCTTTGACGAACTCCGGCAATGTGCCCTCCGCTCTCGAACGCGAAGAGGTCTCGCGCCGTGCTAGGCAAACATTGCCGTGTCGTTGGTAAAGGCGCGCTTAACGATGAGAGGGGAGTAGCGAGTAGGGATTGGGTAACCTTTGCGCCTCGGCTCTCCCTGTTCGCTACTTGCTCGCTCAGTTGCGATACTGCTGCACCCGCGTCGCGCGCAGGCCCGGCATGCCGAATCGGTCGATCGCGCGCTGCCAGGCGAGGAATTCCTCCACCGTCAGCGTATAGCGCTTGCAGGCGTCGTCCAGGCTCAGGAGGCCGCCGCGCACCGCGGCGACGACTTCGGCCTTGCGCCGGATGACCCAGCGCCGTGTTCCCGGCGGCGGAAGATCGGCAAGCGTCAGCGGGCTGCCATCCGGCCCGATGACGTAGCTCACGCGTCCTTTTCTCTCTTCGCCCATTTATCTGGACTCCCAACCTCATTACTCACGCGCAACCTAGTCCTGCCGGCTTTAAAATTTGGCTGAGGGGCGTGGTAAACGAACCGTCATGATTTCCGCTCCAACTGGACACATCTCGGGAACTTCCGCGCCGCGCCCTCGCACGGCGCGGAAGTTCCGCGCGCTGCGTTACTGGATCTGTTCCAGCGTCTGCAGCATTTGATCGGCCGTGGTGACGATGCGGGCCGATGCCGAATAGGCCCGCTGGGTGGTGATGAGGTTGGTGAACTCGTTGGCGAGGTCGACCGTCGAGCCTTCTAGCGCCTTGGACTGGATGACGCCCGCACCGCCCAGATTCGCCTCGCCGATGGTCGGCGAGCCCGATGCGTTGGACGCGACATAGGCGTTGCCCGACACCGCCGAGAGGCCGTCGGGGTTCGCGAAGGTCGCGACCGGGATCTTGAACACCTTCTGCGACAGGCCGTTGGAGAACTGCGCCGTGACGAAACCGTCGGAGTCGATCGAGATGCCGGACAGCGAGCCGAACAGCGCCCCGTCGACCGTGGACGACACGAGCGCGGAGGGATTGTCGGCCTGGGTGATGCCGTCGGAGCCGCCGACCGAACCCATGTCGATGCTGATGGTCTGTGGATTGAGGCCGGAGGCCGAGGGCGCCCAGGGGATGGTGACGCTGATGTCGCCGGTGGGCGACGCGGCCGAGGTGTCGGCGGTCTTCAGCGTGCCGTCGGCATTGAACGACATCGTGCCGGTCTTCAGCACGTTGTTGGTCGGGCTGCCGATATTGGCGCCCGCGCCCTGGTAGGTCACTTCATAGGACCAGGTGTTGGCGCCGGTCTTGACGTAGGAGACCTGTAGCGGCTGCGTGCCGCCCTGGCTGTCATAGACGTTGATGGTGCGCTGGAAGTCGGCCTTCACATTGCCGGCCGCCATGTCGCCCGGCGTATAGGTGGAGGTGATGTCCGTCGAGGCCTGCAGGTTGGCCTTGATCGACATCGAGGTCGTCGCCTCCGCCTTGCCGGCGAGATCGTTGACGTTGATGTTGGTCAGGTCGTTGCGGTCGGTCGGCACCGAGCCGTCGGCGGAGAGCGGCCAGCCCATCAGGTAGAAGCCCGAGGCGTTCTGCAGGTTGCCGTTGGAGTCCGGCGTGAAATTGCCGGCGCGGGTATAGCAGAGCGACTGGCTGGTGCCGTTGGTCGCGGCGAGATTGGGGCTCACCACGAAGAAGCCGTTGCCCGAGATCGCCAGGTCGGTCGGCGACTGGGTCGAGGTGATGCCGCCCTGCTCGGTGATGTTCTGCGCCTGGTTGGCGACCACGCCGGCCGAGGACACGTCGCCGGAGCCGACCGCCGAGGCGAGCAGCGTGGCGAAGGCGTTGCCGGACGCCTTGTAGCCGATGGTGTTGACGTTCGCGATGTTGGACGATGCAACGCTCAGGGCCCGGCTGTTGGCGTCGAGGCCCGAGACGCCGATCATCATTGCGCCATAGATGCTCATTGTCTGTCTTTCCTTGGGGGCTCGCGCGGCTTCTGGCCTGCCGCGAGCGGATCTCGAGCGCCCGTTTCTCGGGCGCGGGTTTCACATCAAAGTGTTTCGACTCCCGCGACGTCCGCGAGGTTCACCGACATCGGCCCGACCATCAGGACGGGCGAGGCGCCGGTCATGTCGACTTCGCTGACCACGCCGGTGGAGGTGACGCTGTTGGTGACGGCCGTGCCGTCCGAGGCCGCGGCCGTCACGGTCAGCTTGTAGGTGCCGTCGGGCAGCTGTGTGCCGTCGGTCTTCTGGCCGTTCCAGTTGAACAGATGCGCGCCCGCACCGGTCTCGCCGGCGCCGCTATAGACGACGTTGCCATTGGCGTCGGTGACGCTCAGCTGCGTCGTGGCGGCTGCGGCATTCAGGTTGTAGGCCCAGATTGCCTGGCCGTTGGCGAGCGGCGCCTGGCCGTTCGCCACGGTGACCGCCTTGCCGAGATAGGACACGGCATAGGACCCGGTCTGGCTCGAGCCCTGGGTGATCAGGGTGTTGAGGTTGGTGTTGGTGTCGATCTGCTGCTCGACCTGGCTGTACTCGACGAGCTGCTGGGTGAACTGGTTGGAGTCCATCGGGCTCAGCGGATCCTGGTTCTGCAGCTGTGTGGTGAGCAGCGTGAGGAAGGTGCTGAAATTGCTGCTCAGCTGCTGCTGCGCGGCGTTGGGCTGCGGCGTGGTCGGCGTGTTGGTGGTGCTGGGAACGGTTGTCATGTTGACCTCTAGACCCGGATGTCGAGCCGGGTGTCGCTTGCGCGCACATGGCCCAGGGAAACTGTGGACGCGGCACTGTCGACGGCCGCGACGGCGCGGGCGGCGAACCCGCGGCCGCGCGGCGTGGCATTGCCGCCATTGTTGCTCTGTTGCTGCTGCTGGCCCTTGAGCGAGAAGCTGAGGCCGTTCTGCGTCAGGTCGAGGCCGGCGTCTTTCAGCGCGCGCTCGAGATGCCCCTGGTCCTTCTGCAGCAGTTCCAGCGTCTGCGGCTTCTCGACGGTGAGCGAAGCCTGCGCCTTGCCGGCATCGTCGACCGTCAGGCGGACATCGACGCGGCCCAGCTCCGCCGGATCGAGGCGGATATCGAAATGCTTGGTCCCGCCGTCCGACTTCGAGGCGATATTGAACGCCAGCGCGTTGATGTCGGGCTCCGCGGACGGATGCGAGATCTGCAGCTGCGCCGAGACCCGCGTCGCTGCGGCGGTGCCCGCCGGGCCGGCGGTTGGTGCGAGGCCAGCGGCCTGCAGGCTCGCGGTCACCCGCGCATCCGGTGCCGGCGTCGCGCCGGCCAGCTCTGTCAGGTCGTCGGTCGGCACGCGCGTGCGCGTCTCGGCCGGGGGCGCGGTCGCCGTGTCGGGCCGATCCTGTTGTGCGGGACGCGCATCGGCCGGCTGCGAACCGTTCTTCGGCACGTCCAGCGCGCCATGCAGCGGAATCGCCGGCGCGGCCGCCGTCTTGGAATCGGTGAAACTGCGCGTCGCCGTGGTGCCGGCATCGGCCAGCGTTGCGGCCGCGCTGTTGCGACTTTGCGCCTTGCCGTCATCGCCGGCGGCTTTGGCATCGCCGGGCTTGCCCGGTTTGACGACCGTGCCCTTGGGCTGGATCGCTGCCGCTGCGACATCGGTCGCGGGCGCTGCGGCCGCTTGTGCGATCGGCGCGGTCGTTTCGGCTTCGCCATCACGATCCGCTGGCGCCGCGGGCACGACGATGGCCGGCGGGACAAGCGCAACTGCGCCGGCCACTGCCGGTTGCGGCGGCGGTGCAGCCTGCACTGCGTTCGGATCGTCCGGTGTGTCGGCGGTATCGCTGCGCAGGCGGGCCGGATCCGATGTCCGGCCGTCGCGCATCCGCGTGTCTGCGCCGCGGGCCGTGGTCGCCATCGGCGTCGCGGCGGGCGGGTCGTTCGGCGGCGTGTCGCTGTCGGTATCGAGCCCCGCCATCGGGCGCAGGGCCGGATCGTCGTCGCTCGGTTTGGCGGCTGCCTGATCCGCCCGCGGCGGCGGAACGGAAGGGTCGGATGCCGGTGGCGTCGAAAGTGGCTGCGCCGGATCGCGCGCGTCGTCCGTCTTGCCGGTATCCTTGGACGGTTTCGCGGTCGGGCCGCTCGTCGTGTCAACAGGCTTTGCCGTCGCGCCGCCCTGCACGGCATCGTCCAGCATCGCGGAAAACGTATCGCCGTCCGCGGACGCAGTCGCGGCGGCACCGGCGGTCGCGCCGATGCTCTGTCCGTTCGTCACAGGGTTGGCGGCGATCGATGTCACGAGCAGGCCCGCAGGTTTCCGTCGCCCGTCGTAGCAAGCCCCGGACCAGATTTTTTTTAAGATGTTTTCGCGCCTTCCCTGTGGAAACGGAATTTTGCGGCGGCCCGGGACGGGCACGAACTGCAGCCGCGCGGCAAACTCTGCCGGTCGCCACGGCGCGGATTGCCCTGTGCCGCCGCCGATATCGCGGGGAAACCGCCGCTTTCGCATGGCACGGCGCTTGCGAACTCCTGCTCGGCACAAAAGCATCTGCGGACCCACTCGCGTGAGCCTGAACGGAATCGCATCGGTGGCGCTCAGCGCCCTCCAGACCAACTCCACCGCGTTGCGGGTGGTCTCCAACAACGTTGCGAACCTCAACACGCAGGGCTATGCCCGCCGCGTCGTCAACGAACAGACGGTGAGCTCCGGCGGCGCCCTCAGCGGCGTCAGCGTCGGCGACATCCAGCGGGTCACCGATCAGTTCCTCGGCGCCGAGGCGCTCTCGGCCGGCTCGTCGGCCGCGCGCTACGACACCCAGGCGACGGTGTTCGACCAGTTGAACGGCCTCCTCGGCCAGCCCGGCGACAATACGAGCCTGACCTCCCAGCTCACCAACATCTCGACCGCGCTCGGCCAGGCGGCGCTCAGCCCCTCGACCACCGCCAGTCAGATCGGCACGCTGAACGGCTTGCAGAACCTCGCCTCGACGCTCTCGAACCTGTCGTCGCAGATTTCCAGCCTCGGCAACCAGGTCGACCAGCAGGTCTCCACCTCCGTCAGCAGCGTCAACACGCTGGTCAAGCAGATCTACGATCTCAACACGCAGATCAGGACCTCGCAGATCGGTGGCGACGATTCGAGCGCCCTCCTCGACCAGCGCGACGTCGCACTCGGCAGTCTCGCGCAGCAGGTCGGCATCCGCACGGTCGACCAGCCCGACGGCAGCGTGAACGTGATGACGGAGGACGGCGTCGGCCTCGTCGGCAGCTCCTATGCGCAGCTCGCCTACACGCCCGGCGCCAACAACGGCACCTATGGCGCGATCTCCATCCAGAACGTCAATCCCTCGTCCGGCGCCGCGATCGGCCCGGCGCAGAATTTCGATTCCCATCTCGCCTCGGGCACGATCAAGGGCCTGATCGACATGCGCGACGGCACGCTGGCCGATCTCGGCCAGGAGGTCGGCAATCTGGCGCGCACCACCGCCAATGCCTACAACGCCGTGAGCAATACCAACGCCGCCTTCCCGCCGCCGGCCTCCCTGAGCGGCCGCAACACCGGCCTCGGCGCCGCGGACGCGCTCAACTTCTCCGGCAAGACGACCATCGCAGTCGCCGATTCCAGCGGCGCGCTGGTGCAGCGTATCGACGTCGACTTCTCCGCCGGCACGCTGTCGGTCAACGGCGGTGCCGCGACATCGTTCAGCGGCACGGTCGGCGGCTTCACCGCCGCGTTGAACGGCGCGCTCGGTAGCAATGGCTCGGCGAGTTTCGCCAATGGCGTCCTGACGCTGTCGGCCAATGGCGGCAACGGCATCGTCACCCAGGACGACGCGACCACGCCGGCCAGCCGCGGCGGCTCGGGCTTCTCGCAGTTTTTCGGGCTGAACGATCTCTTCCGCTCGGCGACGCCTTCGATCCTCGCGACCGGTCTTTCGGCCGGCGATGCCGGCGGGTTCGCCGCCGGCAGCCAGATCAGCCTGCAGCTGAAGGGACCGGACGGCGACGTCGCGCGCTCCGCCACCGTCACGCTGACCGCCGGCATGACGATCGGCGACGTGGTCGGCGCGCTGAACACCGCCATGGGCGGCTCCGCCGTCTTCAGCCTCAACGCCGACGGCTCGATCAGCCAGACCCAGTCGACCCCGCTGGCGGGCTATGCGCTCAACGTCACCGCCGACACGACGCAGCGCGGCACGACCGGCATGAGCTTCACGCAGCTTTTCGGCATCGGCGACAACCAGATTGCGCAACAGGCCACCAGCTTCGCGGTCAACCCGCAGGTCGCGTCGTCGCCGCAGCGCCTCGCCTTCGCCAAGCCGCAGATCACCGCGACCAGCACGGTCGGCGATTCCATCGTCACCCATGGCGACAATTCCGGCGCCCTGGCGCTGCAGAACGTCGCCTCCGCGACCCAGAGCTTCGCCAAGGCCGGCGGCATGGCGGCCGAAACCGCATCGCTCAGCGACTACGCCGCGGCCTTCTATCAGGACGTCGCGACGCGCGGCTCGACCGCCACGGCCAACCAGACCACGCAGGACGATCGCCTGCAGGAGGCGCAGACGCGCCTGTCGTCGAACTCCGGCGTCAACCTCGACGAGGAACTGACGCATATGATGAGCTACCAGCAGGCCTACAGCGCCGGCGCCCGCATGCTGTCGGTCGTCCAGCAGCTCTGGGACACGCTGCTGCAGATCCAATAGGGCTGACCCATGACCATCGAACGCACATCCTCCGCCGGCCAGTCGCAGTTCCTGCTGACCCAGGTCCAGGCCGCCGCCAGCCAGCTCGACAAGACCCAGGCGCAGGTCGCCAGCGGCAAGGTCTCGACCGACTATGCCGGCCTCGGCGACAAGGTCGCGGTGCTGGAGGCGGCGCGGACCGCGGCGAACAAGGCGACCGCCTATCAGACCAACACAACCGCCGCGGTGAACCAGGCCGACCTGCAGGATTCGCAGTTGAGCTCGCTGTCCGATCTTGCCGGCCAGCTGCGCCAAGCGCTCACCACATCCATCGCGAATGGCGACGGCTCGACGCTGATGGCGACGGCGCAGGGCATCTTCGACCAGGCGAGCCAGATCCTGAACACCAAGGACGCCAACGGCAACTACCTCTATGGCGGCGACAAGGACAACGTACCGCCGCTCAACGTCTCGTCGCTGAGCCAGCTTGCGGCGCTGCCCTCCGCCGCCGGCGCCTTCTCCAACGGCACGCAGCAGAAGTCGGTGATGGTGGCGGACGGCCAGAGCGTCCAGGTCGGCGTGCTCGCCTCCGATATCGGCGGCGACCTGATGCAGACGCTGCAGGACATCGCGCAATTCGACGCCGGCTCGTCGGGCAATTTCGCCGGCAGCACCAATCTGACGCAGGCGCAGAGCACCTTCCTGAGCAACGAACTGCCGAGCGCCATCACCGCCGCGACCAATGTGAACGCGGCGGCGGCGTCGAACGGCTTCGTCTACAACCAGCTCAAGGACGCGTCCGACAACCAGTCGTCGCTCGCCACGATGTATCAGGGCTTCGTCTCCAACATCGAAGACGTCGACATGCCGACTGCGATCACCCAGCTCAACCAGAACCAGGTCGCGCTCCAGGCCGCCGTCCAGGTGACGGCCCAGCTCAACCAGGTTTCGCTGCTGAATTACCTGCCGCAAAGCTGAAACCTTGCGGCGGCGCCGGGGCGGGCTTATAGGGCCGCGCATGGACCTCGGCCTGCCCTCCGGAACCCGCGTCGTCGCCGCCATGTCGGGCGGCGTGGATTCCTCCGTCGCCGCCGCGCTCGCCAAGCGCGCGGGCTATGACGTCGTGGGCGTGACGCTGCAGCTCTACGATGCGGGCGCCGCCAGGCGCAAAGGCGCCTGCTGCGCCGGCCAGGACATCTACGACGCGCGCCGGGTCGCCGAACAACTCGGTTTTCCCCATTACGTGCTCGACTACGAGCAGCGCTTCAAGGAGCGGGTGATCGCCGATTTCGCCGCCTCTTACGGGCGCGGCGAGACGCCGATTCCCTGCGTCCGCTGCAACGAGCGGGTGAAGTTCGCCGACCTGCTCGACACCGCGCGCGCGCTTGGCGCCGAGGCACTCATCACCGGCCACTATGTCCGGCGGCTCGACGGTCCGCAGGGGCCCGAGCTGCATCGCGCCGTCGATCCTGTTCGCGACCAGAGCTATTTCCTGTTCGCGACCACGCCGGCGCAGCTTTCCTATCTGCGCTTTCCCCTCGGCGGCCTGCCGAAGCCGGAGGTTCGCGCCCTTGCGGCCGAGCTCGGCCTGGGCGTGGCGGCGAAGCCGGACAGCCAGGACATCTGCTTCGTGCCCGACGGCAAATACGCCGACATCGTCGCAAAGCTGCAGCCGGAGTCGGTGCGTCCCGGCGAGGTCGTCGATCTCTCCGGCGCGGTGGTCGGCCGCCACGACGGCGTCGTCCATTTCACGGTGGGTCAGCGCAAGGGGCTCGGCCTCTCCGGCAATGTCGAGCCGCTCTTCGTGGTCGCGCTCGATGCCGCGAATGCGCGCGTCGTGGTCGGTCCGCGCGCCGCGCTCGCGACCCGCACCGTGGCATTGCGCGACGTGAACTGGCTCGTGCCCGCCGCCGCACCCTTCGATTGCGCCGTGAAGGTGCGCTCCATGCGTCCGCCCGTGCCGGCGCGCGTCACGCCGCTCCACGACGGCGGCGCGCGCGTCGAGCTGCTCGCGCCCGAAGACAGCATCGCGCCGGGCCAGGCTTGCGTGTTCTACGACCGCGACGGCTCGCGCGTGCGCGGCGGCGGCTGGATCGCGAAGACGCAAATGGCCTCCGCCGCCGCCTGACGTCATTGGCATTTGGGGCCGTTCCTGTTATGTTTCCGGAATGAGCGGCGAGCCCGACAACAAAACCTGCCTCGACCTGATCGAGGCCTGACGGACGCTCAAGCGCGTGACGACGTTCCAACATTCCCTGATCGTCGGCGGCTCCGGAATGCTCGCCGGTCTTTGCCGCTCCCTCTGCGACGGCGGTGGGCGCGTCTCGGTCCTGGCGCGCAACGAACGTCGCATCCGCGCCATCGCACCCGAGATCGTTCCCGTTGCCTGCGACTACAACAACGGCGTCGCCCTGGCCGAGACGCTGGGCGCGCTCGATCCGCCGGATCTCGTCATCGCCTGGATCCATGGCCGCGCGCCGCATGCCCGCCGTGCGTTGGCGGAGTGCGTGGCGGCGGAGGGCCGCTTCCTGCAAGTCCTGGGCAGCGCCCATGGCGATCCCGCTCATCCCGAACGTCTTGCCGAGATGGCCGAGGCGGCCGACGATCTGCCGATCGACTACCAGGCCGTGGTGCTCGGCTTCGTCGTGGAGGGCGGCCGGTCGCGCTGGCTGCGCAACGAGGAGATTTCCGCCGGCGTGCTGGCCGCTATCCGGTCGGCCGCGCCGCTCTCGATCGTGGGAACCGTGGAGCCCTGGAGCGCCAAACCGTAGCCACCGGTGAACCCAAGCGCGGCTCATGCGTTCTGCCCCCATGGCGACGCGCGCGAAGAAGACATCCGTCCGGAAGACAGCCACGAAGAAGACCGGCGGCAAGCGCTGGTCGGCGCGGGTGACGCGCACGAGCCATGCGCTGTCGCTGCAGCAGGACGTTTTCACGCTGCCCGATCCGAAGGCGATCGCGCGCTCGCTGAAGCGCTCGGCGGAGGCCAGTACGGCCCGCAAATCCTCGCCCTACCGCTCGGCCGCCTCGATGCTGACCTTCTATATCAACCGCGCCGGCAAGAACCTGCCCGCGAGCCGCCGCAGGATTCTCGAGCGCGCCAAGACCGAATTGAAGGCGCTCTACGACCGCTGAGCCGCCTGCAATTTCTTCGGCGCGGTGTAGCGCCACGCGGCCTCGACATAGCCGCGCAACTCCCCGGCGCCGAGCTTCGTCACATCGACATAGGCCCAGAGCAGCGCCCCGCTCCGCATCGGCGAGAAGGTCTCCGGCGCCGCCTCCACCAGCATCGTCACTTGCTCTTTTGGCAGGCGCAGGATCCACCGGTCCGACCGCATCCCATGCAGAGCGAAGGTCTTGCTCCCGATATTGAACCAGGTCCCGTGGCGATCCTGGATCTCCTGCGTGCCGGGCAGGGCGAGCGCGAGCCGCTGCATCAGGGCGTATTTGGGCGGCTTTTTGCTGCGGGGAGCGGTCATGGCAGGCCACATTATGCCACGGCGCCCGCGCCAGGCCATGTCGGCGGCTCTCGCTTGACAGGCTTCGACCCCCTCCCTTACATGCCCGCCCGCGATGGCTTTGGCAGCGTAGCTCAGTGGTAGAGCAGGGGAATCATAATCCCTTGGTCGGGGGTTCAAATCCCTCCGCTGCTACCAATCCGTTCGATGAGGTGACGCGTTGACCACAACCCCCGCCTCCGCAGCCCTTCCCGTGACCATCGACGACATCCGCGCCGCGGCGCGCGCCATCCACGGCGCCGTCGAGCGCACCCCGACCCGCCATTCCGACACGCTCTCGCGCATGACCGGCGCCGAGGTGCACCTGAAATTCGAGAATCTGCAATACACCGCCTCCTTCAAGGAGCGCGGCGCGCTCAACAAACTGCTCTCCCTGAGCGAAGACCAGCGCAAGCGCGGCGTCGCCGCCATGTCGGCCGGCAACCATGCCCAGGGCGTCGCCTATCACGCCGGCCGCCTCGGCATCCCCGCGACGATCGTGATGCCCGAAGGCACACCCTTCACCAAGGTCAAGCACACCAAGGATTTCGGCGCCCGCGTGATCCTCGAAGGCGCCATGCTGAGCGAATCCTACGCCCGTGCGCTGCAGATCGCGGGCGACGAAGGCCTCACCTTCGTCCATCCTTACGACGATCCCGCGGTGATCGCGGGCCAAGGCACCGTCGCGCTGGAGATGCTGGCCGACGCGGAGGAGCCGCTCGACACGCTGGTCGTGCCGATCGGCGGCGGCGGCCTGATCTCCGGCATCGCGATCGCCGCCAAGGCGATCAATCCTGCGATCCAGATTTACGGCGTCCAGACCCGCGCCTATCCCTCGATGTACGACAGCTACAAGGGGGCCAATCTGCCCTCCGCCGGCCAGACCATCGCCGAAGGCATCGCGGTCAAGGATCCGGGCAAGATCACCCGCGAGATCGTGCGCGCCCATGTCCACGACATCCTGCTGGTCGACGAGCCGCAGATCGAACAGGCGCTCGCCGCGCTGCTGGAGATCGAGAAGACCGTGGTCGAAGGCGCCGCCGCCGCGGCCTTCGCCGCCGTGCTGGAGAACAAGCAGCTCTTCCACGGCCGCAAGATCGGCATCGTGCTGTCGGGCGGCAATATCGACATGCGCCTGCTCTCGAACGTGATCCTGCGCGAGCTGTCGCGCGAGGGCCGGCTCATGTCGCTGGAGATCGAGATCGAGGACCGCCCCGGCCTGCTGGCGCGCGTCGCCACGCTGGTCGGCGATGCCGGCGGCAATATCCTCGAAGTCAGCCACAACCGGATGATGACCGACATGCCGGTGAAATCGGCGACGCTCGGCATGGTGGTCGAAGCACGCGACAGCAGCCATGCCGACGAAATCCGCGGCGCGCTGACCGGCGCAGGCTTCACGCTGCGGCCGTCGAGCTTTTAATCCCCCTTGTCATGGCCCGCGAATGCGGGCCACCCAGGCGGCGCAGCCTCTTCCGTTGACGATTGTGCTCCATGCCCAACTGGGTGGCCCGCACTCCGGCGGGCCATGACAACTGAGCGTAATTTCTACCGCGAAAACTTCTCGCTCAGCACGATCGACGACACCGTCCGCGCCACCCCCGCGCTCCTCCCGATCCGGTCGAGCAGCGCATCGATCCGCGCCGGTGTCTCGGCCTCCACCGTCGCGATCAGATCGAAAGTCCCGGCGACCGCTGCAAGCGAGCGCACCTCCGGCATCTTCTTGAGTTCGGCGGCGACGCGGTCGGCGCGCTTGGGATCGGTCTCGATCATCACCACCGCGCGCAGCTTGGCCGCGTCGACCGCGTCCGACAGCCGCACCGTATAGCCCCTGATCGTGCCTTCGCGCTCCAGCCGCGCGATGCGTTCCTGCACCGTGGAACGCGCGAGGCCCAGCTTGCGCGCCAGCGACGCGGTCGGCTCCCGCGCATTGGCGCGCAGCAGGGTGAGAAGCGGGGCATCGCCGTCACGTACCGTCATTCCGCCGGTTCCCCCTGCGATTCGCCGGAGCTTTCTACACCGTCCGGCGCTTCGCCGCCTGCGAAAAGCACGTTTCTTCCCCCAAACTCGTCATCGCCCGGCTTGTCCGGGCGACCCGTTTTTGCTGGGACAAATTGGATCGCCCGCAGGCGCGGGCGATGACGGTCGGGAAGGAAACGAAATGAAGAACGTCATGCTCGTCGGCGGCGGCAAGATCGGCATCGCCATCACCGAACTGCTCGGCGCCACCGGCGATTATCGCGTGACGGTGGTCGACCGCGACGCCGCCTCGCTCGCCCGCATGCCCAAACATAATGTCGAGACCCGCACCGTCGAGATCGCGGATCCCGAAAGCTTCGCGCGCGAGGTGCAGGGCCACGATATCGTGCTCTCCGCCACGCCCTTCCACCTGACCGCCACGGTCGCCGCGGCGGCCAAGCGGGCCGGGGCGCACTATCTCGACCTGACCGAGGACGTCGAATCGACCCGCGTCATCAAGCAGCTCGCGCAGGGCGCCGATACCGCTTTCATCCCGCAATGCGGCCTCGCCCCCGGCTTCATCTCGATCGTCGCCTATGATCTGGCGAAGAAATTCGACACGCTGCGCGACGTGCAGATGCGCGTCGGCGCCCTGCCGGTGTTCCCGCACAATGCGCTCAAATACAATCTGACCTGGTCGACCGACGGGCTGATCAACGAGTACTGCAACCCGTGCGAAGCGGTGCGCGACGGCCGCCGTGTCGAGGTGCCTTCGCTGGAGGAACTCGAGCATTTCGACCTCGACGGCGTGCAGTACGAGGCCTTCAACACCTCGGGCGGCCTCGGCACGCTGTGCGACACGCTCGAGGGCAAGGTCGACAACCTGAACTACAAGACCGCGCGCTATCCCGGCCATCGCGACATCGTCAAGATGCTGGTGCGCGACCTGCATCTCGGGACCCGCCGCGACATCTTCAAGGATGTGCTGGAGGCGGCGATCCCGATCACTTACCAGGACGTGGTGCTGATCTTCGTCACCGTCTCGGGCCTGCGCGACGGAAGGCTGACGCAGGAAAGCTACGCCAAGAAGATCTACGCCCAGACCGTCGGCGGCCGCCTGATGAGCGCGATCCAGATCACCACCGCCGCCGGAATCTGCGCCATGTGCGACATGCTCGCCGCCGGCAAGCTGCCGCAGAAGGGCTTCGTGCGGCAGGAGGAAGCGGCGCTCCCCGACTTCCTCGCCAACCGTTTCGGGCGCTACTATGCGTGACGGCGCCTGACCGCACGATGCTCCGCTATTCGCGCAGCTTGGCGGTGATCGCGTCCAGGATGGCGGAGTAGTCGTCGGTCCACACCCGCGTTCCGTCGCCGCGCACGATCCGCCAGTCCGGGCCCAGCTTGAGCGCGGCCATGTCCGCCGCGTCGCGCGCGACCACGGCGATCTCCGCCTGCATGTGAAGCTTGGCGCGATCGGTCTTCTGCGGGTCGCGCTTTACCGCCGTGACCATGCCGTTCGCCTCCGCCGACGCCGCCACGACCTCGGCCAGCCGCAGATGCTGGTTGGAGATGTTGATCGCGATCGTGCCATGCGGCGCCAGCCGCGCCTTGTAGAGCGCGAAGGCCTCGCGCGTCAGCATATGGGTCGGCACCGCGTCGGACGAGAACACGTCGAGGATCAGAAGTTCGACGCCCGGCCGGGCGTCGCGCAGCGTGAGCCTGCCGTCGCCGAGCACGACCGGCGCGGCCGGCGCACAGGCCGACACGGAGCGGAACAGCGCCGTGTCATGCGCGATCGCGACGCTGAGCGGATCGAGTTCGTAGAGCGTCCAGCGCTCGCCCGGCCGCGCATCGCAAGTCAGCGCTCCCATGCCGAGGCCGACCAGCGTCACGTCGTGCAGCGTGCCCCCCATGCGCGCGCGCTGCGCCTGGATCGCGCTCGAAAACGGGCCGCCGCGATAATAATAGGTGAGCGGATCGGGCCGTCCCGTCGTGGGCGAGCCGTCATCGTTGCGCAGCCGCTCGCCGCCATGCGCGGTCGTGCCCTGGAACAGCACCCGGAAGCGGCCGCCATCGATGTCGACCGCCTTGTAGACGCCATAGAACGAGCGGCCGCGATAGACGATGCTCTGCGACGGGTCGTAGAAATGGCTCGCCGCCAGCAGCAGCGCGGCCAGCGGCAGGAAGCGCGCCGGCGACGTCCCCGACAGCGCCAGCAGTGCCGCCAGCGCCATGATGCCCACGGCGAACAGCGCCACCGGCTTGCCCAGCAGGAAGAACGCGGCCGCCAGCGCGCCCGCGATGCCGAGCGCGAAGATGCCGTCCTTCAGCCAAGCCGCGCGCGGCGTGGTCCACACGTCGCGCCGCAGCAGCAGCGCCGCGAAGGCCAGCAACGGATATTCGGCCACGCTATGGAATATCTGCGGTGCGACCAGCGCGGCGAAGATTCCCCCCAGCACGCCGCCCAGCGACATCCAGACATAGAACTGGGTGAGCTCCGCCGCATCCGGACGCCGCGCATAGAGCCGGGCATGGCACACCATCGCCGCGACGAAGAACGCCGCCAGGTGGCCAAGCAGCGCCAGCCCCCACGGCACATGCGTGGTCCACAGGAACAGCAGCACGAGGCCCGCCACCGTGGCCGGCTGGAGCGCGAGCATCGCGCGCGGCCCGATGGTCGGCTTGTCGGTGAACACGAAGACGAAGGTCAGCAGGTAGAGCGCCAAGGGCACGATCCACAGGAACGGTGCCGAGGCGACGTCCGTGGCGATATGTGCGGTGACCGCCACCAGCAGGCCGGACGGCACAAAGGCGAACGCCATCCAGGCGATGCGGTCGCGCCAGCGTATCGCCGCGGCCGATACGGGCGCCGCCGCAGCAGCGAAAGTCGCCGGCAGCCGCCAGACCAGCACGCCGCATGCGGCGACCGCCACGGCCAAAAGCAGGTAGCCGATGCTCCACAGCCGCGACTGGCCGGCCAGCCCGATATTGGGCTCGATCGCGAAGGGATAGCTGAGCAGGATCGCGAAGGAGCCGAGATTGGAGGCGCGATACAGGAAATACGCCTTCGTCGACTCCGCCGCGCCGCGCCGCGCGAACCACGCCTGCAGCAGCGGCGCATTGGCCGACAGCGCGAAGCAGGGCAGCCCCACCGAGGCAAGGAACAGGCCGATCAGCCAGAGCGAGACGCCTTGCGCGGGCGGCGCGCCGAAGCCGCTCTGCACCGCGATCGGGAGGCTGAGCAATCCCGCGGCGAGCACGCCGGCATGCACGATCGCGGCCAGGCGGACCGGCAGGGTGCGGGTGAGCAGATAGGCATACAGATAGCCCGCCAGCAGCAGGCCCTGGAACACGACCATCGCCACCGACCATACGGCCGACGAGCCGCCCAGCAGCGGCAGCGCCATCTTCGAGAACATCGGCTCCAGGAAGAACAGCAGCCCCGCCGACAGGAATACGGTCGCGGCATAGACGACGGCTGGAACCAGCCGTCCGGGCGCGGCGGCGCGCGGCGAAACGGCTGGCAGGTCCAAAGCAGTCATGGCGGATCCGGGCGCGGCGAGCGCGAAGCCTAGCCGTGCAGGGTTAAGCAGGTCTTATTTCCGCTATAATGCCCGCCCCAATAATGCCCCAGCGGCCGGGGAGGGAACGGGGATGGGATTTGTGGCGCGGCATTGGCGCGGCGGCTATTCGCTGGCGCGATCCTTCTGGGTGAACGGGGTCGTCCTGTTCATCCCGGCCCTGGCGCTGCAGCTCGCGGCCCTGCTGCTGGTGCGCAAGCTGGGACTTTCCGGCGGCGCCGATTTCGTCCGCGCCCTGATCGTGGTGTCGATGGTCGGGTTCCTCTTCGCGTTCTGGCAACTAGTCGGGATCTGGAACAGCGCCAGCCGGACCTGGCGCGCCGGCGCCCGGTTCTGGCCGCTTGTCACCTATGCCGTCGTGCTGCTTATCGTGGCGCTCAACGTCTGGTATGTCGCCGCCAAGGCCGTCCCCGACATGCGGCGCCTCGCGTCGGGGTACCATACCGTGCGCTGAAGACAGGAATCCGCCCATGACCGTGACCGATCTCCTCGAGACGCTCGGCGTCTCCGCCGCTGCCGGCGACCATATCGTCCGCTCGCCCATCGACGGCGCGCAGATCGGCCGTGTCTCCTACGATGCGCCTCCGGCCATCGAAGCGAAGATCGCCGCCGCCGCCGCCGCCTTCCGCGCCTGGCGCGACGTGCCGGCGCCGCGCCGCGGCGAGCTGGTGCGCCTGTTCGGCGAGGAGCTGCGCGCCAGCAAGGACGCGCTCGGCCGCCTGGTGACGCTCGAGGCCGGCAAGATCGTGCAGGAAGGCCTCGGCGAAGTGCAGGAGATGATCGACATCTGCGACTTCGCGGTCGGCCTCTCGCGTCAACTCTACGGCCTCACCATCGCCTCGGAGCGGCCGGGCCATCGCATGATGGAGACCTGGCACCCGGCCGGCCCCGTCGCGGTGATCTCCGCTTTCAACTTTCCCGTCGCGGTCTGGGCATGGAACGCCGCCTTGGCGCTGGTCTGCGGCGACAGCGTGATCTGGAAGCCGAGCGAGAAGACCCCGCTCACCGCGCTCGCCTGCCAGGCGCTGTTCGCGCGCGCGGCGCAGCGCTTCGGCGACGCGCCGGCCGATCTCTCGCAGGTGATCCTCGGCCTGCGCGATGCGGGCGAAGCGCTGGCGAAGGACGCGCGCATTCCCGTGGTCTCCGCCACCGGCTCGACCCGCATGGGCCGCGAGCTCGCGCCGGTCGTCGCGGCCCGCTTCGGCAAGTCGATCCTCGAGCTCGGCGGCAACAATGCGATGATCGTGGCGCCGTCGGCCAAGCTCGACCTCGCGGTCCGCGCCATCCTGTTCGCGGCGGTCGGCACGGCGGGCCAGCGCTGCACCACGCTGCGCCGCCTCTTCGTGCATGACAGCATCTACGACACGCTCGTGCCGGCGCTGAAAGCCGCCTATGCGAAACTGCCCATCGGCGATCCGCTGACACCGGGGACGCTGGTCGGACCGCTGATCGACAAGGCGGCGTTCGACGCCATGCAGCGCGCGCTCGCGGCCGCGAAGGACGACGGCGGCGCGGTCACCGGCGGCGGCCGGGCGCTGGGCGAGACCTTCGCGGGCGCGTTCTACGCCCATCCCGCGATCGTCGAGATGCCGGCGCAGACGCCGACCGTCTGCCGCGAGACCTTCGCGCCCATTCTGTATGTGATGCGCTATGCGGCGCTCGACGACGCGCTGGCGCTGCACAACGCCGTGCCGCAGGGGCTGTCCTCCTGCATCTTCACCCTCGACATGCAGGAGGCCGAGCGCTTTATCGCCGCCTCGGGCAGCGATTGCGGCATCGCCAATGTGAATATCGGCCCCAGCGGCGCCGAGATCGGCGGTGCCTTCGGCGGCGAGAAGGAGACCGGCGGCGGCCGCGAATCCGGCTCCGACGCGTGGAAGGCCTATATGCGCCGTCAGACCGCGACCATCAATTATTCCAATGCCCTGCCGCTGGCCCAGGGGATCGAATTCGGGGTGTGAGGGCGCCGCGCTTTGTCTGAGCCAAACAAAAAGATCGTCATTCGCCCGCTTTATGCGGGCGACACATTTTTCTTCATGCGATGAAATTGGGTTGCCCGGACAGGCCTAGCGACAGCGTGGGCCGGGCAATGACGGGTTTTGGGGATAGGTTCAATCCAGCTCGCTCTGGAATCCTAAGCCACACACACCATATCGGAGGGGTCAGCCTGGAAGGGCCCCGTCGATGCTGCATGCGATCCTGTTCTGGCCGTTCTTCATCTGGTCGCCGTTCCACGGGCTGTTCAGCCTGCTTTTTCTGGTGCTGATCCTGGGCCTGATCTTCGGCCGCCGGCGCTACTATTACTATCATCACCCCTGGGGCTGGCGCGACACGCCCGGCCGCTCCGGTGCGCTCGCGACGCTGGAAGAGCGCTACGCCCGCGGCGAGATCCAGCGCGAGGAATATCTCCAGAAGAAGCAGGATCTCGGCGGCTGACGCGTTAACGCTTCCTTCACCACGTCCTTTCGCGGCCCGCACCCATGTCTTAGCGTCCATGCGTTCTTCCAGGGACGTTTGGGGATGCCGAAAAGCGTGGCGCAATTCACCGGGATCGTGGTCACGTCGATCATCGTGTTCGGCACGGACATGGACGTCTACTGCGCCATGCCGCTGGGCATCCTGGCCGGCGCCCTCGCGACTTTCTTCGTCGCACTGGCCGATCAGCTCGAAACGGTGAAGGCGCGTTCCTAGCCGTTGTCCGGCGGGATGTTGTTGAGCGCGGTCTCCAGCTCCGCGAAGGACGGCTGCGCCTCGCTCGGCACGCTGCCGCGGCCGATCTCGACCGAGACCTGCGCCGCATTGCCGTGCAGATGCGCCACCAGGATGTCGCGGATCACGTGATAGAACTGCGCGTCCTCGTCGACGATCGATTTGAGGCGCGCGCCCATCGGGCCGACGATGCCATAGGCGAGGAACACGCCGAGGAAGGTGCCGACCAGCGCCGAGCCGATCATCCCGCCCAGCACTTCCGGCGGCTCGCTGATCGCGCCCATGGTCTTGATCACGCCCAGCACCGCCGCGACGATGCCCAGCGCCGGCAAGCCGTCCGACATGGTGGTCAGCGCATTGGCGCCGACCAGCGCCTCGTGATGATGCTTATCGAGCTGCTTCTCCATCGCGGTCTCGACCTGGTGCGGATCTTCCAGGCTCATGGTCATCATCCGCAGCGTGTCGCAGATGAAGTCGAGCGCGAAATGGTCCTTCATGATCTTCGGGTAGCGCCTGAAGATCGGCGAATCCTCGGGCTTCTCGATATGCGCCTCGAGCGCGATGAGGCCCTTGGACTTCATCGTCTTGGTGAGCAGGAACAGCAGGCAGAGCAGGTCGCGGTAGTCGCCCGGCTTCCATTGCGGGCCGGAGATCACCTTGCCGAGCGAGCCGGCGACCTTCTTGATCGAATACATCGAGCCGGCGATCAGCATGGCGGCGATCGCGGCGCCGAAGATGGTGAGCATCTCGTGCGGCAACGCCTCGAACACGACGCCCAGCGAGCCGCCGGTCATCAGATAGCCGCCGAACACGCAAGCGAAGAGAACTACGATGCCGCCGATCTGAAGCATGGCCCGCCCGAAAGGATAACGAGCGGACATCATTAACGAGAGGGCTTAAGAAGCGCTGAAGGGCAAGGCGCAGGCCCTTGCCGAATCCTTAATCGCGTCGTCCGGCGTCCGCGCCGCACAGAGCGGGGCGTCCAGATCGGCCGTCACCGCGAGGCTCGGCGGACCGCCATGGCGGGCGCCTTCCCGAAGCCGTCCGCCGCTGCGAACACGGCACTCGGCCGAAAAGACGTATCCAGCAACGTCACGATTGGCTTCGCTCTGCTGGACGGGGCACGCTAGAAGAAGCCCGTTATAAGACGGTTTCACAAAGTCCAAGGGTACCGAGATGCTTTCATGGATTCGCCGAGAGGTGGGACAATTCGCCTTCGGCTCCCTTGCGATGGGCGCAAAGGCGTTGCTCGCGCCGGTCGCGTTCGGGGCGCATGCGATGCTCATCGACGGCGAGGGCCGGGTCGGCCTCGCGCGCCATTCCTACCGCGGTGGCTTGTCTTTTCCGGGCGGCGGCGTGAAACGGGGCGAGCCGCCCGAGCATGCCGTGCTCCGGGAGCTTTCGGAGGAGCTCGGCGCCGTCCGCAGCGATCCGCCCGTGCTTTTCGGCCTTTATACGCGGCCGTCGGGCTGGGCGACCAACCTGATCGCGCTTTATCTTCTCAAGAATGTCCAGGTCGCGTTCCGTCCCAGCCTGGAAGTGCGCGATCTCGTGTTCGTCGATCCCGCCGCGCCGCCGCCATCCGCCTCTTTCGGAACGCTGCGGCGCCTGGCCGAATATGTCGGCCACACGCCACCCACCCCATTTTGGTGACCCTCAGCCTACCTTGGCCTCAGGCTGTGGCGAGGTCGCCGAGCGCGAGACCGGGAAGAATTTCTCTTTCATCTGACCGAACGCCTCGGTGGCGATGCCTTCCGGCGTCCAGCCGCCCTCCTTGGTGAGGTTCACGATCGGCCGCGGCTGGCTGTAGAGCTCGATCGTGTCGCCGCGCGCGCCGAAGATCTGGCCGGAGACCTCCTTCGCCAGGTCGCTGACCAGCGCCACCGCGAGCTTCGCCGGCTGGTCGGGCCGGATCGCCTGCGCCATCTGCTCGCGGCGCTTGGCTTGCGCCTCGTCGCGGATCGGCACCGACTGCGTCAGGCGCGTCCACGCCACCGGCGCGATGATGTTGGAGCGCACATTGTACTTCGCGCCCTCCATCGCCAGCACGCGCGACAGCCCCATGATGCCCAGCTTCGCCGCGGCATAATTCGACTGCCCGATATTGCCGATCAGCCCCGAGGTCGAGGTGAACAGCGCATAGGAGCCGTCCTGCTGCTCGCGGAAATGCTCGATGGTCGCGCGGCAGACATTGAAGTGGCCCTTGAGGTGCACCTCGATGATCTTGTCCCAGTCGGCTTCGGTCATCTTGTGGAACATCGCGTCGCGCAGGATGCCCGCCGGGTTCATCACGCCATGCAGCCCGCCGAATTCCTTCAGCGTCCGGTCGCGCAACGCCTCCATCGCCGTCAGCGAGGTCACGCTGTCCGAGTTCGAGATCGCCTTGCCGCCGCCGGCGCGGATTTCGCGCGCGACCCGCTCCGCCGGCCCGGCCGAGCCCTCGTCGTCGCCATGGATGCCGCCGCCCAGGTCGTTGACCACGACCGCCGCGCCTTCCTTGGCCGCGATCAGCGCGCAATCCTTGCCGATCCCGTTGCCGGCGCCCGTCACCCAGACGACCTTGCCTTCGAGAATGCCCATTGTTTCCTCCGTTGCTGTTTTTCAAACTCCCCTGTCATCCCCGGCGCTCATCGCGAAGCGATGAGCGGAAAGGGGACCCAGGTCGCGACATATCCGCGGTCTTGCCGCTGTCGCGAGATATCGTGTTTTTTCTTCGTCACCGTCTTTCTGTCACCGCCTGGGTCCCCTTCTCCTCGCGCCGCTCACGCGGCGCTCGGCCGGGGATGACAGCGGTGTGTGATCACACCGGATCCCACCCGAACGTGCCCGTCGTCGGCAGCAGATCGGTGAAGCTCGGCTTCATCGCGCTCATGCAGTGCTCGGCGATGGTGGCCGGCGTCCAGCCCTCGAGCTTCGCCATGCCGCGCACCGGCCGGGGCTGGCTCATCAGGAACACCTCGTTGCCGCGCGCCACGAAGATCTGCCCGTTGACGTCCTTGCAGGCCGGCGAGGCGAGGCTCACCGCAAGCTGCGCCACCTGGTCGGCGCGCATGAAGTTCTTCATCCGGTCGACGCGCTTGGCCGACGCCTCGTCCTTCACGGGAATGGTCGCGATCATCCGCGACCAGGCGAAGGGCGCGATGGTGTTGGAGCGCACGTTCTTCGCCGCGCCTTCCATCGCGATGATGCGCGACAGGCCCACCACGCCCATCTTCACCGCGGCATAGTTCGCCTGCCCGATATTGCCGATCAGCCCCGAGGTCGAGGTGAACAGCACATAGGAGCCTTCGCCCTGCTCGCGGAAATGGTTGATGGTCTGGCGCGTCACGTTGTAGGCGCCGTTGAGGTGGACGTTCACCACCATGTCCCAGTCGGCGTCCGTCATCTTGTGGAACATGGAGTCGCGCAGGATGCCGGCGGGATTGATCACCGCGTGCAGGCCTTTGAACGCATCCATCGCGTTCTCGATCATATGCCCGACGCCCTTGCGGTCGCTCACGCTGTCGGAGTTCGCCACGGCGCGTCCGCCGCTGTTGCGGATCTCCTGCGCCACCTGCTCGGCCGGCCCGGCGGAGCCTTCGTCGCCGCCCGCCACCGCGCCGCCCAGGTCGTTCACCACCACCGCCGCGCCTTCCCGGGCGGCCAGCAGCGCGCACTCCTTGCCGATGCCATTGGCACCGCCCGTCACCAGAACGACCTTGCCATCAAGCACGCCCATATGTTTCCTCCATCGCGTTTGTCTGTTCTTGAGATTATCGAGCCCCTGTTGAGCGACGCAAGCGAACCCGGCTGGACCATCCGGCCCGAGCGCCCCGAAGACGCACCTTTGGTGGACGCGCTGAACGCGGCCGCCTTCGGTCCGGGGCGTTTCGCGAAATCCGCCTATCGCCTGCGCGAAGGCGTATCGCAGGTGGGTGCGCTCGCCTTCGTGGCGATCGAGACGGCGCAGCTCAAGGGTTCCGTGCGCTTCTGGCCGGTGATGATCGGCGCCCATGCGGCGCTGATGCTGGGACCGCTCGCCGTGGTGCAGGCGCAGCGCGGCCGCGGCATCGGCGTCGCGTTGATGGAGCGTGCCTTAGGGGAAGCCCAGGCGCGCGGCCACGAAGCGGTGATCCTTGTCGGCGACGAGCCCTATTATGCCCGCGTCGGCTTCTCGAAGCTGCCGCCGGGCCGCATCCGCTTCCCCGGCCCGGTCGATCCGTCGCGCGTCCTGGGATTGTCGCTCAAGCCGGGCGCGCTGCTCGCGCTCAACGGCAACATCCGCCGCGCCCCCTTGAGCGAGAGCGTCTGCGCCGACGGCGCGCCGCTGGCGCCGGTTCTGGCGTAGAGCGCGCTAGAGCGGATCACCGTTTCACGGAAGCGGTGATCCGCTCTAAGGTATTGGTTGGTCGCAATTCCCGGCGGAAAACCGCTTCGCACTTTTCCTGGAATTGCTCTATGCCGCCGCGAGCTTCCTGGGCCTGCCGCGTTCGCGCCGCGCGACGGGACGGTAATGTGCGGCAAAGACCGTCGGATCGCTGTCGAGTGCTCGCAGGGCGATGGCAACCGGCTCGGGCAATGCATGGGCGCCGCGGTAGCTCCGCACGGTACGCTCCGCCACATCCAGTAGCGCGGCGGTTTCGGCCGTGTTCAGACCATGTCGCGCCTCGAACGCGGTAAGATGCTTGCCTGACAATGTCCGCTGCTGCTCCGCAAGAATCCTGAGCGTCATGGCGCTGTAGTCCAGCCCGTTGTCCCATCCGATGCCCGTGCCATGGCCCACAGGCTTTACCCGCCGGAACGCGACGGCATCGTCGGCGAAGACCTTGAAATGCCGCGAACTGTGCACGAGTCCCGTCAGGTCGACGCGAGACTTCGTTCCGTCCACCCACACGATATTGAGTGACAACGGCGCCTTGGCGGCCTCGACGGACTTCACACGGGGTAAAGAATGGCTTGGCTGCATCAGTGATATGCGTCCCATCTCGTCAAAAGCATGGCGCGATTATTCGCGATCCATTTCGCGCCGATCCGCCGCGCCCGGGCAGGCCCCTCGCCGGCCAGGACGGCGCCGTCACGGATCGCCAACAGCACTTCGAAGTCCCGCCCCACCACATGAACGTGCGGCGGGTTGTGGTCTTCGAAGTACATCGCGATCTCGAAACCGGCGAAGCGCGCAAGCGTCGGCATTCCAGACCAGATTATACGGCACATTCTGCCGCGTTTCAAGAAAAGGCGGCCAATTTCGCCGCTATTATCGCCCCTCGACGCGCCACGCGATCAGCAGCGTGCCCAGCAGCAGAAGCAGCGCCGCCCAGGCCGGCAACAAGGGGCGCTGTTCGACGCTGGTCACGCGATAGGCGCCGTTGCTGCGCAGGCCGATCCAGTTGCCGCCCGCCGCATTGCCGCCTTCGCCCACCCGGCGCACGTCCGGCACGCCGTCCGCCAGCCAGTGCACCGAGCCGCCGCTCGCATCGGCGATCGGCGCCAGCACCGCCTCCGTCGCGCGCATATCGGCGACCTCCTTCGGATTCAGCGGCCCGGCCGCCGCCACCGCGGTCAGCGTCCCGTCGGTCAGGCGGTAGAGCCCGAGCTCGTCGGCCTTCGCGCTCGCGCGCCAGATGCCCGGCTCGATCTTCTTCATGTCCAGCGTCGCATGCTTGCCCGACGGATAGGTCAGCACCACCGGCTTGGCGGCGTCCGCCATGGTGCGGCGCTCGACGGTGATCAGCCCTTCGGCGATGTTCGCCGACAACCGCTCCTCTTCCAGTTCCGGCTCCTTCATCAGCCAGTGCGCCAAGCGGCGCAGCAGCTCCATTTGCGGCCCGCCGCCCTCGAAACCGCGCGCCCACAGCCACGCCTGGTCGGAGAGCAGCTCCGCGACGCGCCCCTTCTTGACGCTGTCGAGCACCAGCAGCGGCCGGTCGCCCGGACCGCTCATCACCGTCTCGCCCGCGATCTTGGTCGCGCCGATGATGCGCAGCCAGCGGCCCCAGCTCGGCGGTGCCGTCGCGGTGTTCGCGCCGGGCAGGTCGCGCGTCACCGGGTGCGCCAGGCCCTGCGGCGTCACCATCGGCTTGTAGCCCTGCGCGAGGATCTCGCCGGTCGGCTGCGCCGGCAGCACCGAGGCGAGCGGCGTGCGCGAGATGCTCATGCCTTGCGCGAATTCCGGCCCCGACGCGACCAGCAGCGCGCCGCCATTCTCGACATAGTTGGCGAGGTTCTCGAAATAGAGCAGGGGCAGGATGCCGCGCTCGCTGTAGCGGTCGAAGATCACGAGGTCGAAGCTGTCGAGCTTCTCGCTGAACAGCTCGCGGGTCGGAAAGGCGATCAGCGACAGCTCGTTGACCGGCGTCGAATCCTGCTTGGACGGCGGCCGCAGGATGGTGAAGTGGACGAGATCAACCGCGGGATCGGATTTGAGCAGGTTGCGCCACACCCGCTCGCCGGCATGCGGCTCGCCCGACACCAGCAGCACGCGCAGCCGGTCGCGCACCCCCGACACCGTCACCACCGCGCGGTTGTTCTGCAGCGTCAACTCGGCGGGGCCGGGCCGGGCCTCGATCTCGACGACGTTCTCGCCGCCATGCTTGACCGGCACCTGCAGTACGATGCTGCGCCCGACCGGCACCGTCGTGGCGCCCAGGCTGGTGCCGTCGATCCGCAATTCGACCTGCGCGTCACCGCCCGGCGGCGCGCCGAAATCGTCGACCCGGATCTCCATCGCCGCGTTCTGCCCGACGATGGCGAAGCGTGCTGCGTTGAGCACGGTGAGCTTGCGGTCCTTCTCGCCGCGATGCCCGGCGATCAGCGCGTGGATCGGCGCATGGAGGCTCAGCTTGTCGGCCGGCGGCGCGTCATGCACCTGGCCGTCGGTGATCAGGATCGCGCCCGCGATGCGCTCCGGCGGCACGTCGGCCAGCGCGCTGTTGAGCCCTGCGAACAATTGCGTGCCGTTGTCTTCCCCCGTCGCGGTCGTGGTCACGACGCTCTCGCGGACTTCGAGGCTCTTGTCGCCCGCGAGCTGCTTGCGGATCGCCGCCAGCGCCGCGTCTTCCTGGGCCCGGCGGTCCTCGATCCCCATGCTCTGGGACCGGTCGATCACGATCGCCGCCACGTCGGGCAGCGGCGCATGCGTCTCGTTGACGATCAGGGGATTGGCGATGACGAACAGCAGCGCTGCGAAGACCAGCGCCCGCGCCCAGGCGCCGCGCGCCCGCAGCGCGAAGGACGCGACGATGAGCGCCGCTGCCAATCCGGCGGCGATCCACAACAGGGTGAGCGGCACATGCGGCGCGAAGTCGAGGCTCAGATTCATTTGCCCGAGCGCTCCAGCAGCGCCGGCCAATGCACCAGGTCGGCCTTGTAGTTGCCGGTGAAGGCGTACATCACGAGGTTCACGCCGAAGCGATAGGCCATCTCGCGCTGCCGTTCGCCGCCCGGCACCACGTCGACCAGCGGCGCGCCGTCCGGCCGCACCGCCCAGGCCGCGGCCCAGTCATTGCCGCCGATGATCACCGGCGAGACGCCGTCGCCGCCGCGCGCCGGCGCCGGCCCGGCGCCCGGATCGGCCGGCGGCAATGCCTCGACCCATACTTTCCCGCCCGTCCAGCGTCCGGGAAAGTCCTGCAGGATGTAGAACGTCTTGGTCAGCACATGGTCGTGCGGCACCGGCTCCAGCGGCGGCAGGTCGAGCCGCGCGACCAGCCGGCGCAGCGTCTGCTCGCCCGGCGAATTCGCGCCGCGCGCCGCGCCCAGGGTGAGATCGCGGGTGTCGAACAGGATCGTGCCGCCATTGCGCATATAATCGGTGATCTTCGACAGCGCCTGTGGCGACAGATCCTTCTCGCGCGGGTCCATCGGCCAGTAGAGCAGGGGGAAGAACGACAGGTCGTCCTTGGCGACGTCGACGCCCATCGGATCCTGCGGTTCGTAGGACGTGCGCTGGCGCAATTGCAGGCCGAGGCCCGTGAGCCCCGCCTTGCTCATGTCGTCGACGTCCGGCAAGCCCGTCACCACATAGGCGAGCCGCGTGTCGGTCGCGGCCTTCAGGTCGAACGCATCGTCGGCCCGCGCCCGCGGCGCCTGCGCGATCAGCGTCAAGGCCAGTGTCACGCCCGCGATCCGCGCCAGCCGCAGGCGCGAGAGATAGCCGCGCAGCCACAGCGACAGGAGGGCATCGAGGAACAGCAGCGCCGCGGCGACCGCGAGCAGCCAGGGCGCGAGATCCTGCACCTTGGCCTGCGGATAGGCTTCGATGGAGGCGCCGATATTGCCCAGCGGCAACAGCACGGCGTCGCCCCTCACCGCATTGAGCGCGTCCTCGGCGCCCGCCACGCCATAGAGTCCGGGCGGATGGCTGCGCGACGGCACGGTGGCGGGCAGATCGGCGGCGCGGATCGGCAGCACCTCGGCCGGCGGCTGGCGCAGATGGCCGAAGCCGTCCAGCGTCGCGACCGGCGGCAGCGTGGTCGCGCTGCGCATGTCGCTGGGCCGCGCCCCCGCCGACAGCGCCAGCAGCCGCCGCATCATGTCGACATAGAGGCCGGAGAGCGGCAGCGACGACCAGCTCGGCCCCGCCGTGATGTGGAACAGGACGATGTATCCCTTGCCGCGGCCTTGCGCGGTGACAAGCGGCGTGCCGTCCGCCAGCCGGGCCCAGGTCCGGTCGGCGAGTTCGACCGACGGCTCCGCCAGCACCTGGCGGCTCACCGCCACGTCGGGCGGAACCGCGAGACCCGCGAAGGGACTGGCATCGCCGAACGGCGCGAGCTTCTGGGGCTCCGCCCAGGCCAGCGCGCCGCCGAGGTAACGTCCGCCGACCCGCAGCTTCACCGGCACCAGATCGTCCGTCCCGCCGGTCATGCGGCCGCCCGCGAAACGGATCAGCAGCCCGCCATCCTTCACGAACTGGACGATCCGGTCGTAGTCGCTGCCCGTGACATGCCCGACATCGGCGAGGATCAGCACCGACATGCTGTGCGCCAGCAGGTCGCCCACCGAGCCGCGCCGCACTTCGGCATAGGGCGCCAGCGCACGCTGCAGGTAATAGGTGTCCGACAGCAGCGGCTGCTGGTCCTCCTGCGTGTCGGCCGCCACCAGCCCGACCGCGCGCCGCGTCCCGCCGCCGCCCAGAAGCTGCACCGCGCCGGCCGCATCGTCATTGGCGATCGCGATCCGCGTCGTTTCGTTGCGCACTTCCAGCGGCAGGCTGATATGCGCGCTCGCCTTGCCGTCGCCGTCGGCGAAGCGGAAACGTCCCGTCGCCAGCATCTCGCCATTGCGTCCCAGCGCCGCGACCTCGCCGCCGCGCGCCCCGTCGCTCCCGGCGCGCAGCACGCCGACATCGAAACCATTGGCCTTGTTGGCCGGCGGCAGAAGCGCCAGCACGCCGGCGCCCGGCGCCTCGCCATAGACCTTCAGGCTGCCGACGCGCGACAGCGTCTCCACCGTCGCCCCGGCCGTGCCGTCCTCGATCCCGTCGCTCAGCCACAGGATCTGCGGCGCCTGCGCGAATCTCGCGCTCGCCACGGCCTTCGCCGCGCGCGCCCGATCGGGCAGCCAGGGCTCAGGCTGCAGCGCCTGCGCGAGCCGGGCCGCGCGCCCCGCATCCATCAGATTGACCTCCGGCACGTCCGCCGTCGGCACGATGGCGACGGCGCGTCCCTGCGTCGCGGCGCTGCGCAGCACGTCCGCGATCAACGCCTGTCTCGCGTCCCAGTTTGCCGCCGCGGTCCAGCCATTGTCGACGAACAGCACCACCGGCCCGGTGCCCGCGATCTGCGGTCCTTTGCCCAGCAGCGGCTCGGCCAGCGCGACGATCACCGCTGCCGCCGCGACCAGGCGCAGCAGCAGCAGCCACCACGGCGTGCGCGCCGGCGTCTCTTCTTTTCCCGAAAGCCCGAGCAAGAGCCGCAGCGGCGGGAACACGATGCGGCGCGGCAGGGGCGGCGTCACCCGGAGCAGGAACCAGATCGCCGGCAACAGGATCAGCGCGCCCAGGATGTAAGGCGCGCCGAAGCTCAATCCCGCGAGCAGCCCGGCCACGTCAGGCACCGCTCATATCGGCATAGAGCGCGATCAGCGCGGTCTGCGGCGGCCGGTCGGTGCGATGCGCGATATAGGACCAGCCCAGCCGCCGCGCCAGCGCGCCCAGCGTCTCGGCATGCGCCTTGAAGCGCGCGCGATAGGCCTGCGCCACGCTTTCGGCGCGCCCGATGGTTTCGCTCGCCGCGCCTGCCGCGTCTTCGAAGCGCATGCGTCCGGCATAGGGGAAATCCTCCTCCGCCGGATCGATGATGTGCACGAGCTGGCCGGTCACCGCCGAATGGGCGAGACGGCGCAGCGTCGCCTCGATCGCCTCCAGCGGCGAGAGGAAATCGCTGAACCAGACGAATTGCGCGTTCTTGGCGATCACCGCGTCGGGCGGGAGCGCCGCCGGGCTTTGCGGCGTCTCCAGCAGCGTATGTCCGATCCGCCGCAGCGCGGCGCGCGACGCGGCCGGCGCCTCGCCTTCGCCATAGAGCGCCACGCGCTCGCCGCCGCGCACCAGCAGCGAGGCGAGCGCCAGCCCGAGCAGCCTGGCCCGCGCCGCCTTCGTCACCGCGCCGCTCGCGAACTGCATCCCGGCCGAGCCGTCGCACCACAGCCAGACCGACTGCGCCGCCTCCCATTCGCGCTCGCGCACGAACAGATGCTGCGACTTGCCCGATTGCCGCCAGTCGATCGCGGCCGAGGGATCCTCGGGGCGATAGCGGCGGAACTGCCAGAAGGTCTCGCCCATTCCCGCCTTGCGCCGGCCGTGCACGCCCAGGCTCACGGCGGCGGCGAGCCGCTCGGCATCCAGCAGCAGCGGCGGCAATCCGGCGCCGAGCGCTTCGGCTTCGTATTGAAGATTGTCGGTTCGACTCAAAGATGGCTCCGGCACAGCCGCTCGATGACGGAGCCGACCGTCATGCCTTCGGCGCGCGCCGGGAAGGTGAGCGCCATGCGGTGCCGCAGGATCGGCAAGGCCAGCGCCTCGACGTCGTCGGTCGACGGCGCCAGCCGTCCCTCGATCAGCGCCCGTGCCCGCACCGCCAGCATGAAGGCTTGGCTCGCGCGCGGCCCCGGTCCCCAGGCGATCGCATCGCGCACGTCCTTGGCGCCCTCTTCGCCGGGCCGCGCCGCGCGCACCAGCTTGAGGATCGAATCCACCACCTTCTCGCCCACTGGGATATGCCGCACGATCTGCTGCGCCAGCATCAGGTCCTGCGCGCCGCACACCGCGACCGGCTTCTCCTCGTCGCCGAAGGTCGTCGCCGCCAGCATGCGCCGCTCCGACTCCTTGTCGGGATAGCCGATGTCGATCTGCAGCAGGAAGCGGTCGAGCTGCGCCTCGGGCAGCGGATAGGTGCCTTCCTGCTCCAGCGGATTCTGCGTCGCCAGCACATGGAATGGCTTGGGCAGGTCATAGCGCTGCCCCGCGACCGTGACATGCCGCTCCTGCATCGCTTGCAGCAGCGCGCTCTGGGTGCGCGGGCTGGCGCGGTTGATCTCGTCGGCCATCAGCAATTGGGTGAACACCGGCCCGGGCAGGAAGCGGAAGGCGCGCTTGTGGTCGCCGCCTTCCTCCAGCACTTCGGAGCCGATGATGTCGGTCGGCATCAGGTCGGGGGTGAACTGGATGCGCTTCCAGTCCAGCCCCAGCACGATCCCCAGCGTCTCCACCAGCTTGGTCTTGGCCAGGCCCGGCACGCCGATCAGCAGGCCATGGCCGCCGGCAAGAAGCGTCACCAGCGTCTGCTCGATCACCGCGTCCTGGCCGAAGATCGCGCGGCCCACCGCCTCGCGCACCCGGGTGAGCGTGGCGGCGGCGCGCTCGACATGCGCCGCGGCGCTCGGGGCGGCGCTCGAACTTTCAGCCACGGTGTCGTTCATGGAATCTCGCGGGTGGTTGCGGTTGCCGGTCCGGACGCCGAACCCTATCCTTGTGTCATACGCCGGGAAGGGACTTATGTACCTTGGGCGCCCAGGCACAACAAGGAAAAGCCCCCGGCCGCACAGGGCTGTGATGGAAGTGGCTTAACGGACATGAGCAGCGGCGGTTTCCCCCTCGGCCTGGCGAGTCTGCAGCGCGACGCGGCGGCGGGCCGCGCATTGCCGCCCGTGGAGAAATGGAACCCGGCGCATTGCGGCGATATCGACATCCGCATCGCCCGCGACGGCACCTGGTACCATGAGGGCAGCCCGATCGGGCGCCAGGAACTGGTGCGCCTGTTCTCCACCATCCTGCGCAAGGATCCGGACGGCTTCGTCCTCGTCACCCCGGGCGAGAAGATGCGCATCGTGGTCGAGAACGCGCCCTTCCTCGCCGTTCTGCTGGATGTCGTCGGCCAGGGCCGCGATCAGGTCCTCACCTTCACCACCAATGTCGGAGACCAGAGCGTGGCCGGTCCCGACAACCCGATCCGCGTCGAAACCGATCCGCAGACCGCCGAACCGGCGCCTTACGTGCATGTCCGCAAGGGCCTCGAAGCCCGCATCGCGCGCGCGGTCTTCTACCAGCTCGCCGATCTGAGTGTCCCGGGCGCGGGCGCGCACGAAGGCTTTCTCGGCGTCTGGAGCGGCGGCGCCTTCTTCCGCCTCGGCCGTCCCGCATGAGCGGACCCGTCGACGGCAAGTCGCCCGCGGATATCGGCCATGGCATCGTCACCGGCGGGCTCGAGGGACTGCGGTCCCGGCTGCTGCACACCCCGCCGCTCCTGCCGCTGACGCCGACATGGGGCGACTTCGATCTCAATCCCCAGAATCGTCCCGCCGGCCCGCGCGATCTCACGCCCGCCGCGGTGCTGCTGCCGCTCATCCTGCGCGACGAGCCCATGGTGCTGCTGACCCAGCGCACCGACACCCTCACCCGCCATGCGGGACAGGTCGCCTTTCCCGGCGGGCGCGCCGATCCGGGCGATCTCACCCTGGTGGAGACCGCGCTGCGCGAGACCCAGGAGGAGACCGGCATCGAACCGGCCTTCGTCACCGTCGCCGGCTTCCTCGACGCGTATGAGACGGGCACCGGCTACGCGGTCCTGCCGGTGGTCGGCGTCCTCAGCCAAGGCTTCGCGCTCAAGCCGCAGGTGCGGGAGGTCGCGGCGATCTTCGAGGTCCCGCTGTCCTTCCTGCTCGATCCCGCCAACCGCCAGCGCCAGAACCGCGAATTCCAGGGCACGCAGCGCACCTTCTATTCCTTTACCTATGACGGGCATTATATCTGGGGCGCCACCGCGGCGATGCTGATCAATTTCAGCGAACGGATCACGGCTCCATGATGCGCACCCTCGTCGAACGCCTGGCCCTGTTCGCGGTGCCGTTCGCGCTCTACGGCCTCTATCTGGTCTGGGCAAAGCTGTTTCCGCCGCGCCAGGCGCGCGCCCATCCCTGGATGGCGCTGACCATCGCGGGCCTGGTGCTGGTCGCGCTCAGCTTCCTGATCTGGCGCGCCACCAGCGTCGAGCCGATCACCGGCATCTATGTCGCGCCGCATATGGTGAACGGCAAGGTCGTTCCGGGCTATGTTGAGCCGCCGGAGACCAGGAAGTGAAGCTCGATCCCATCCGCCATCCCTGGATGACCGCCGCGGAGACGCGCGCGGTGCTGGCGGCGCTCGGCGGCGAAGGCCGCTTCGTCGGCGGCGCGGTGCGCAACGCCCTGCTGCGCAAGCCCGTCGCCGACATCGACATCGCGACGCCGCTGCTCCCCGATGAGGTGACGAAGCGCCTGGTCGCCGCCGGTCTCGGCGCCGTGCCCACCGGCATCGCGCACGGCACGGTCACGGCGATCGCGAACGGCCGGCCCTTCGAGATCACCACCCTGCGCCGCGACGTGGCGACCGACGGCCGCCGCGCCACCGTCGCCTTCACCACGGACTGGGCCGAAGACGCGCAGCGCCGCGACTTCACGATGAACGCGCTCTATGCCGATGCCGATGGCGAGATCCTCGACACGGTCGGCGGCGTCGCCGATCTCGAGGCCGGCCGCGTCCGCTTCGTGGGCGATCCGGTGACGCGCATCCGCGAGGATTTCCTGCGCATCCTGCGCCTCTTCCGCTTTCATGCCTGGTACGGCAAGGGCGCGCTCGACGGCGATGCGTTGCACGCCGCCGCGGCGGAGAAGGGCGGCCTCACTCTGCTCGCCGGCGAACGGGTGCAGAAGGAGATGCTGCGCCTGCTGGAGGCCGACGATCCGGTGCCGGTGCTGCGCCAGATGGCCGCCACGGGCATCCTCTCCGACGTGCTGACCGGCAGTCTCGACGTCCACCGGCTCGAACGGCTGGTGCGGATCGATGCCGAGGCTTTCTTCAAGCCCGATCCGCTGCTGCGGCTCGCCGCGCTGCTGCCGGCCGATGTCGCGGAGGCGCGCCGCGTCGCACAGGAATGGCGGCTCTCCAACGCCCAGGCCGACCGCCTCGCCGACATCGCGGGGGCGCGGGAGAAGATCGTCTCCTATCTGTCCGTGAAAGAGGTGCGCAAGCTGCTCTACCGGCTGGACGCGGCACGCTTCAAGGACCGCGTCTTCCTCAAATGGGCGGAGGATCCCAAGGAGTCCAACGCGATCCAGTGGCGCATGCTGCTGGCCGTCGCCGATGCCTGGCAGCGGCCGCTTTTCCCCCTGACGGGCCGCGAAGTGATGCTGGCCGGCGTGCCGCAAGGCCCGCTGATCGGCCGTATCCTCGAAGAGGTCGAGGATTGGTGGATCGACGCCGATTTCATCGAGGACGAGTTCTCGCTGGCGGAGCGGTTAAAAGCGGTCGTTCAGGCGACGGCGTACTAGTTTCGCCGCAATTGCGTACTCCTGTAACATCGCCATGGCCGCCCTCGTGGCGGCCACCCATGAACACCCATGTCCGTTTGTGATGATGGGTCGTCGGCACGGGGCCGGCGATGACGTTTTAACTGAGTCAGAAGATGCCCTTTGAAGTCCTCGACACAATCTCCCTCCCCGGCGACCCCCTGAAGCCGAACGACGACGCCTTCGGCCATGCGGACTCCGCCGCGGTGGTGCTGGACGGCGCGACCAGCCTCGGCGACTCGCTGATGCCGGGCGACAGCGACGCCGCCTGGATCGCGCATTTCGGCGCCCGCCGCCTGATGGCGCATGTGAAGGACGGCGACAATCCGCACGACGCGCTCCGCCACACCCTCGCCGACGCGCAGAAATCCTTCGAGGCCTTGCGCCGCCATCCACCGCAGGAGCCCTGGCAGATTCCCTTCGCCTCCATGGCCTTCGCGTCCGAGGCGCGCGGCGGCTTCGACTTCCTATGGTTCGGCGATTGCGCCGGCCTCCTCTTCGCCGCCGACACGGTCGAGGTGCTCGGCGAATCCTTCGCGCACAAGGCTTCCGAAGCCGATCGCGCCGCCAAGCTCGCCAAGGAAAAAGGCGTCGCGCCCGCCTCCGGCGCCAACCTTCCGGAATTCATTCCCGCTCTGCGCGCCGCGCGCAGCCGGATCAACTCCGGCACCAAATGGGTCTTCTCGCCGGACGTCCGTGCCGCCGATCACGTCGCGCACAAGCGCGTCGCGGCGCCCAAGGGCGCCACGCTGCTGCTGGCCTCGGACGGCTTTCTCGCGCTGGCCACCGATTACGGCCGCTACACGCCGCACACGCTGATGCACAAGGCGATGGCCAAGGGCTTGGGCATCCTCGCCGACGAACTGCGCGAGATCGAGGAGGCCGACCCGCAAGGCCACAAGCATCCGCGCTTCAAGAAAAGCGACGACGCGACCGCGGTGCTGCTCCGGCTGGCATAGCGAACAGGCCCTGGAGTCTGTTGCCATCAGAAGGAGTCACCCAAAAGCGGGCCATGACACCGGGTTGGGTTGCATCAACTTGAAAACGACGGACTCTACCCGCCCAGATAGGGCACGACGTGCTCCATCGCATAGGGCCAGACCTGCGCGCCGCCCTGCAGGATCATCTTGATCGCGACATAGAGCACGATGAACAGGCCCGCATAGCTGATCCAGGGATAGCGGTTGAGCACCCGCGCGATCACGCTGGCCGCAACGCCCATCAGCCCGATCGACAGCATCAGCCCGACCGCCAGCACCACGACATGTTTCTGCGCCGCGCCGGCGACCGCGAGCACGTTGTCGAGCGACATGGAGAGGTCCGCCGCCGCGATCTGCACCACCGCCTTGCGCACCATCGCGGCGGTCGCTTCATGGCTGAACGGCCCGCCGAGCTTGTCGGCGACATGGCCCAGCGCATCGACCGAGCATTTGCGTTCCTCCGCCGCATCGCGGATGTCGCGGTAGAGCTTCCAGCATACCCAGAGCAGGAGGACGCCGCCGGCGAACATCAGGCCGATGATCTCGAGCAGCTCCACCGTGACCGCCGCCAGGATGACGCGCAGCACGACCGCCGCCACCAGGCCCCAGAAGATCACCTTGCGGCGGATCATCTGCGGGACGCGCGCCGCCGCCATGCCGATGACCACGGCGTTGTCGCCGGCCAGCACGATATCGATGAGCACGACCTGCAGGAGCGCGAAGAACCCGCCGTGGCTGATCAGAAACTCCAAACGACTCTACCTCTTGGTGCTTACGGCCAGCGCGCCTCCGGCGGCATCGATACCAGGATGGCATCGATATTCCCGCCGGTCTTCAGGCCGAATTGGGTGCCACGGTCCCACAAAAGGTTGAACTCGACGTAGCGACCGCGGCGGATGAGCTGATGGTCGCGGTCCGCCGCGCTCCAGGGCAACTCCATTCGCCTCCTTACGATTTGGGGATAGATGCCCGCAAATGCGAGTCCCACGTCGCGGGTAAAGGCGAAATCCTGCTCCCAATCGCCGCTGTCGAGACGGTCGTAGAAGATTCCGCCCGCCCCGCGCGGCTCGCCGCGGTGCGGCAGGTAGAAATACTCGTCGCACCATTTCTTGAACCGGGCGTAGTAGTCGGCGCCATGCGCATCGCAGGCCTGCTGCAACGCAGCATGAAAGTCGCCGGCATCCTCGGCACTGCGCTCCGGGAACATCGGCGTCAGGTCGGCGCCGCCGCCGAACCAGGCTTTGGTCGTCACCATGTGGCGGGTGTTCATGTGCACCGCCGGCACGTGCGGGTTCTGCATATGCGCGATCAGCGAGATGCCCGACGACCAGAAGCGCGGGTCTTCCTCCGCGCCCGGGATGGTCCTGGCGAATTCCGGCGAGAATTTTCCGTACACGGTCGAGACGTTGACGCCGACCTTTTCGAACACGCGGCCCTTCATCACGCTCATCACGCCGCCGCCCGCATCGCCGCCATCCTCGCCCGGCCGCGACCAGCTCCGGCGCTCGAAAATGCCCGGCGGACGATCCGCGAGCTGGCCCGCATGCTCGCGCTCGATCGCCTCGAATTCGGCGCAGAGCCTGTCGCGCAGGCTCTCGAACCAGGCACGGGCCCGCGTCTTGCGATCTTCGGCGACGTCCGTCGTCGTCATGGAAACATCCCTGTCTGGCGCAGCGCTTCCCCCAGCACCATCGCCCCCGCCTGTGCCACGTTGATCGAACGCAAGCCCGATGTCATCGGGATAAGCAAGCGCGCCTCGGCCCGGGCATGCACCGCCTGCGGCACGCCGGCGCTCTCGCGCCCGAGCACGATGCAGTCATCCGGCGCGAAGGCGAAGTCCGTATAGGGCTGGGCGCCCTTCGATGTGAGCAGCACCAACCGGCCGCCCGCATGCTGCGCCAGGAACGCGCGCCACGAGGCGTGACGGGTGAAGTCGGCCTGCGCCAGATAGTCCATCCCCGCCCGCCGCATCTGCGCCTCTCCGAACACGAAGCCGCACGGCTCGACGATTTCGACCGGCACGCCCAGGCAAGCCCCCAGCCGCAGCAGACTGCCGCAGTTCTGGGGAATATCGGGCTCGAACAGGACCAGGCGCATATAATATTCCTTTGACAGGAACTATGATTTCCTTTACAGGAAATCCTTGGGAGAAGGCTATGGGAAAATATGATCGCTTGGGGACTTGGCTGCGTGAGCAGGGTACACGCCACATCCCGATGACATTTGCCCAGGTCGAACGGATCGTTGGCTTCGCGTTGCCTGAATCCCAGAACCACCAGTCGTGGTGGAGTAACTCCACATCGAACAATGTGATGACCAAGGTCTGGCTGGACGCCGGCTATCGCACCGAACAGGTCGATGTCGCTGGAAAGAAGTTGGTGTTCAGGAAGATCGATAGGTCGTCCGGCCTAGATGAGGAGCCGCGCATGTTCGCCCCTGCCGAACCCGCGAGATTCCCGTTGCTCGGACAGAAGGTGGATCGTCATCCTGCAAGCGGCGCTCTGAAGGGCATGTTCACGATCGAACCCGGCTACGACATCGCCAGTTCCGATCCCGACGAGGTTGCGGAATGGGAGGCGGCAATCGACCGCCACGCCGCGTTGTACGAAGCCGGACGCAGCACGAAGTGAAGCAGCCCCTGTTGCTGGATACCTGCGCGTGTCTTTGGCTTATGGGGGGCGAGCTCACCGACAAGGCAGAGAAGGCGTTGGCTGACTCCTACTCCTCCGGTCTGCCGCTCTATGTTTCACCGGTCACGGCCTTGGAGATTGGAACATCGGCCCGAAAAGGGCGGTTCAAATCGGTTCTCACGCCGCAGCGCTGGTTCGCTGCGCTCGTCGGACAGCCGGGCATGGTCGTTGCTGCCATGCCGCCTGAGCTTCTCATCGAATCGGCGCTCTTGCCCGGCAACATCCACAACGATCCCTATGACCGCATCATCGCCGCCACCGCGCGCGAATATGGCTATGCGGTTCTCACATCCGACCGCGCTTTGCTGGCCTATGGCGCCGAGGGCCATCTCGCCGTTGTCGCGTGCTGACGCGCCAACCTGCCGCAACCCCGTGAATCTCCGGCATTTTCTGCGTCATCGTGCCGCAAGACCCTACAGACCCAGCGCTCTATTTTGCGCACCGCAAAGCGGCGCGCTATTGAGATTCCGGGGAGAGCGCGCACGACCATCCTTCCCGCCCGGAGCGTCATAACCGAATTCAAAGGTGAAGCCTTGGCCACCAGCACGACCGCCGAACCGACGCGGCGCGACTTTCTCTACATCGCCACCGGCGCGGTTGCCGCGGTCGGTGCCGCTGCCGCTGCCTGGCCGTTCATCGATCAGATGAATCCCAGCTCGGCGGTTCTCGCGCTCGCCTCGATCGAGGTCGACCTGTCGGCGATCCAGCCCGGCCAGGCGATCACCGCGGTGTTCCGCGGCCACCCGCTCTTCATCCGCCGCCGCACCCCGGCCGAGATCGCGACCGCCAACGCCGTTCCGGTCTCCGAGCTGATCGATCCGGTGGCGCGCAACGCCAACCTGCCGGACGACGCGCCGGCCACCGCCGCCAACCGCGCGACCAAGCCGGAATGGCTGATCGTCTCGGGCGTCTGCACCCATCTGGGCTGCATCCCGACGATCTCGACGCCGCAGGCGCCGCAGGGCGATTTCGGCGGCTGGCTCTGCCATTGCCACGGCTCGCAATACGACGTCGCCGGCCGCGTCCGCAAAGGTCCTGCGCCGCAGAACCTCGAGATTCCGCTCTATTCCTTCCTGTCGCCCACCCGCATCAAAGTCGGTTGAGGAGCCCATACATGTCCGGTCCATCGACCTACGTGCCGCAGACGGGCCTCACCCGCTGGCTCGATTCCCGCCTGCCGCTCGTGCGCTTCGCCCACGATACGATGCTGACGTTCCCGACGCCGCGGAACCTGAACTTCTGGTACGCCTTCGGCGCCATCCTGACCTTCTGCCTCGGCGTGCAGATCGTCACCGGCATCGTGCTGGCGATGCATTACGCGCCGGTCGCGGCGGCCGGCGGCGTGCCGGGCTCGAGCCTGGCGTTCGACAGCGTCGAAAGCATCATGCGCGACGTGAACTATGGCTGGCTGCTGCGCTACATCCACGCCAATGGCGCGTCGATGTTCTTCCTCGCGGTCTACATCCACATGTTCCGCGGCCTCTATTACGGCTCCTACAAGGCGCCGCGCGAGATCCTCTGGATCCTCGGCGTCATCATCTACCTGCTGATGGTGATGACGGCGTTCATGGGCTACGTCCTGCCCTGGGGCCAGATGTCGTTCTGGGCCGCGACCGTGATCACCAACCTGTTCTCCTCGCTGGACCAGGTCACCGGCCACGCCCAGGTCGGCACCCATGTCGCCCACTGGCTGTGGGGCGGCTTCGCGGTCGGCGATGCGACGCTCAACCGCTTCTTCTCGCTGCACTACCTGCTGCCCTTCGTGATCGCCGGCGTCGTCGGCCTGCACATCTGGGCGCTGCACGTGCCGGGCAACAACAACCCGCTGGGCATTGAGGTGAAGGGGCCGCAGGACACCGTGCCCTTCCATCCCTACTACACGGCGAAGGACGCGTTCTATGTCGGCCTCTTCGCGATCCTGTTCGCCTATCTGGTGTTCTTCGCGCCCGACTTCGTCGGCAATCCGGACAATTACATCCCGGCCAATCCGAGCGTGACCCCGGCCGACATCGTGCCCGAATGGTACCTGCTGCCGTTCTACGCGATGCTGCGCTCCATCCCGCAGAAGCTGATCGGCGTGCTGGTGCTGGGCGGCGCCATCGTGACGCTGGCCTTCATCCCCTGGCTCGACACCAGCCCGGTCCGCTCCAACCGCTTCCGGCCGCTGATGAAGCAGCTCTTCTGGCTGTTCGTGCTGGATTGCATCCTGCTCGGCTGGCTGGGTGCGCAGCAGGCCGATGCGGTGAAGTTCGGCGTGCCGCTGGTCTGGGTCGCGCGTCTGGCCACCGCCTACTACTACGGCTTCTTCTGGGTGCTCATGCCGGTCATCGGCCTGATCGAAAAGCCCAAGCCGCTGCCCGATTCCATCGCCAAATCCGTGCTCGGCGACTCCGCCGCGCCATCCGCGTGAGGACATCCATGCGCTTCGCTCTCTCGCTCGGACTTGCCCTGGGTCTTGCCGTTGCCGCGCCGGCGCTCGCCGCGGACGGCGAGCAAAAGCCGCTCAAGACGCTCGACTGGTCGTTCGACGGCCCGTTCGGCACCTACAACCGCGCCGACCTGCAGCACGGCTTCCAGGTCTATAAGGAGGTCTGCTCGGCCTGTCACAGCCTCAAGCGCGTCGCCTTCCACGCCCTGGCGGAATCCGGCGGCCCGGAATTCACCGACGCGCAGATGAAAGCGCTGGCGGCCGGCTATCACGTCCCGGCCGACCCCAACGACAAAGGCGAGACGACGGACGACAAGGGCAACCCCCTGACCCGTGCGGGCATCCCGGCGGACGTCTTCCCGGGTCCCTTCGCGAACGAGCAGGCGGCCCGCGCCGCCAATGGCGGGGCGCTGCCGCCCGACCTGTCGCTGATCGAGAAGGCGCGCGCCGGCGGCGCGAACTACGTCTACTCGATCCTCACCGGCTTCCACGAGACGCCGCCGCCCGGCTTCAAGGTGACCGAGGGCAAGTATTTCAATCCCTATTTCATCGGCTGGAACATCTCGATGCCGCCGCCGCTGCAGGACGGGCAGGTGACCTTCGTCGACGGCGCGCCGAACAAGATCGCCGACGAGGCGAAGGCGGTCGCGACCTTCCTCGCCTGGACCAGCGAGACCCATCTCGAAGACCGCCACCGCATCGGCGTCGGCGTGATGATCTTCCTGATCGTGCTCTCGGGCCTGCTCTATCTGAGCTATCGCAAGGTCTGGAAAGACACGCCGCATTAGAGCTGTCGAGCGCGGCGGATTTTCCTCCCCCGTTGTTACGGAGGAGGAAAGTCTCTGGCCTGACATCGCACGCATGCTAAAAGCCCGCCCATGACCAAGACCATCCTCGGCGTCATCGGCGGCAGCGGCGTCTATGACATTCCCGGCCTCGAGAATCCGCGCTGGAAGTCCGTGAAATCGCCTTGGGGAGCCCCGTCGGACGCGCTCCTCTTCGGCACCTACAAGGGCACCGATCTCGTCTTCCTGCCGCGCCATGGCCGCGGCCATGTCCAGACGCCCAGCTCGATCAACTACCGCGCGAACATCGACGTCCTCAAGCGCGTCGGCGTCACCGACCTGATCAGCGTCTCCGCCTGCGGCTCGCTGAAGGAAGAACTCCCGCCCGGCACCTTCGTGATCGCCGACCAGTTCATCGACCGCACCTTCGCGCGCGAAAAGAGCTTCTTCGGCCCCGGCTTCGTCGCGCATGTCTCGATGGCCCATCCGGTCGACGGCCGCATCGCGCACGCCCTGAACACCGCCTGCGCGGAAGAAGGCATCGCCTACGCCCGCGGCGGATCCTATATCTGCATCGAAGGGCCGCAATTCTCCTCCCTGGCGGAGAGCAATCTCTACCGTTCCTGGGGCTGCAGCGTGATCGGCATGACCGCGATGCCCGAGGCCAAGCTCGCCCGCGAGGCGGAGCTGCCCTATGCCATCGTCGCGATGGTGACCGACTACGATTGCTGGCACCCCGACCACGACCATGTGACGGTCGACGCGGTGGTCAAGATCATGCACGCCAACGCCGACCACGCCCGCAAGCTGATCATGAACGTGGCGCAGAAGCTCGGTCCCGCCCGCACGCCCACGCCGGCGATCGAAACCGTCCTCGACACCGCCGTGATGACCGCGCCGGACAAGCGCGACGCCCGCCTGGTGCGCAAGCTCGACGCCGTTGCCGGCCGCGTGTTGCCGAAGAAAACCAAAGCGAAGACGCCCACGAAGAAAAAATCGACGAAGCGCAAAAAGTAATCACCTCCCCCTCGCGGGGAGGTCGAAAAATCGCAAGGCGATTTTTCGGGTGGGGGGAGCCCCACGCAGGAGACCCGCCATGGACTTCAAGACCGTCATCCGCACCATCCCGGACTATCCCAAGCCCGGCATCATGTTCCGCGACGTGACGACGCTGTTCGGCAGCCCGCGTGCCTTCCGCCGGGCGGTCGACGAACTGGTGCAGCCCTATGCCGGCCTGGCGATCGACAAGGTCGCGGGGATCGAGGCGCGCGGCTTCATCCTCGGCGGCGCGGTGGCGCATCAGCTCTCCACGGGCTTCGTGCCGGTGCGCAAGAAGGGCAAGCTGCCCTTCACCGTGCTGGGCGAGGATTACGCGCTCGAATACGGCACCGACCGGGTCGAGATCCATACCGATGCGGTGAAGCCGGGCGAGAACGTCATCGTGGTCGACGACCTGATCGCCACGGGCGGCACCTGCGTCGCCGCGATCAGGCTCCTGGAGCGCGCCGGCGCCAACGTCGTGGGCTGTTCCTTCGTGATCGATCTCCCCGAGCTCGGCGGTGCCGACAAGATCCGTGCCCTGGGCAAGCGGGTCACGACCCTGGTGGCCTATGAGGGGCACTGATCACCTCCCTCTCGTGGGGAGGTCGAAAAATCGCGCAGCGATTTTTCGGGTGGGGGCGTGCGCGCGCGCATGAAACTCTACTCCCATCCCATCTCGCCCTTCGGCCGCAAGTGCAAGATCGTGGCACATGAACTCGACCTCAAGCTCGAGGTCATCGTGGTCGACGCGCGCAACGACGAGACGCTGCGCAAGGTCAATCCGCTCAAGAAGATCCCCGTCCTCGTCCTCGACGACGGCTCGGCGCTGTTCGACAGCCGGGTGATTTGCGAATACCTCAACCATATGGGCGGCGGGAAGTTCTTCCCGGGCATGAACCTCTTCAGCAACTCCACCGGCCGCTGGAAGGCGATGGGCCTGCATGCCCTGGCCGACGGCATCATGGATGCGGCGGTGGCGCTGCGCTACGAGAGCACCGGCGAGGACAAGCGCAATCCCGACCACATGGCGCGCTACCGCGCCACCATCGACGCCGGGGTGAACGCGCTGGAGCGTGTGAAGTTCGCGGCGGTGCCGACCATCGGCGAGATCGCGACGGGCTGCGCCCTCGGCTATCTCGATTTCCGCTACCCCGACATCGCCTGGCGTGACGGCCACCCGAAGCTGGCGGAATGGTTCGCGAAGTTCGCGCAATTCCCGTCCATGCTGGCGACCGCGCCGCACTGAACCGGTGTCATCCCCGGCGTCTCAGAACGCCGGAGGCGGTCGGAGACGGGAAGGGGATCCAGGCGGCAAACACTGTGACGGCCTTTGCCGCCTGGATCCCTTTCCCTTCGCGATGCTGTCGCATCGCTCTGCCGGGGACGACAGCGTTGGGCTAGAGCCGCCGCCGATTTCCCGCTAAAAGCCGCGCTATGAAATCCGTTGTTGCCACCATCCTTTTTGCAGTCTTGCCGGTCTTTCCCGCCTTGGCGTCGGGCATGCTGGATGCCCGCATCGTCGTCCCTTGCGCCCCCGGCACGGCGCTTCTCAAAGATGCAATAACGTCCTACGACAAGGGGCAAGCCGTTCCCGTCTGTGGGTCGATCAACGTCATCTTCAATCGCCGCGACATCGTGAGTCTGCGCTCTTCCGGAGGCCAGGGTCGGAACTCGGGCGTGCTGATCCGCCTGGATACGAAGGGCGCCGCTCGTCTTGCGCGCGCAACCGCAGGCGGGAACCGCAGGATCGTGCTCGAATATAAAGGCCGCGTGGTGCTGGACCTGACCCCGCCAGCGCTCGCCAGCGGCACAATTTTCGTTATGGGCCTTGACCGGCACCTCCGGGATGCGCTGCTGGCCGACTTCAACGACAGATTCGCCCCATGAAAATCCACGGCAAACATTACCGCTCCGTCTGGCCCGTCGGCGACACGGCGTTCGGCATCATCGACCAGACGCGGCTGCCGCACGAATTCGTCACGCTGGAACTCAAATCGGCGGATGACGCCGCGGTCGCGATCAAGACCATGCAGACCCGCGGTGCGCCCCTGATCGGCGCCGTCGCCGCCTATGGCCTCGCGCTCGCCGTCCGTGCCGACCCGTCGGACGAGAACCTGGCCGCGACCCACGACATGCTCGCCGAGACCCGTCCGACCGCGATCAATCTGCGCTGGGCCTTGAAGCGGATGTGCGACGCCATCCGCAACCGGCCGCGCGACGCGCGCGCCGCCCTCGCCTGGCAGGAGGCCGCCGCCATCGCCGACGAAGACGCCGCGATGTGCGAAGCCATCGGCAGGAACGGGCTCGAGATCATCCGCGATCTCCACAAGCAGAAGGGCGCGCCGCTCAACATCCTCACCCATTGCAACGCCGGCTGGCTGGCGACGGTGGATTGGGGCACCGCGCTGGCGCCGCTCTACATGGCGCATGACGCAGGCATCCCGCTGCATGTCTGGGTCGACGAGACCCGCCCGCGCAACCAGGGCGCCGCGCTGACCGCCTTCGAGCTGGGCGCCCATGGCGTGAACCACACCATCATCGCCGACAATGCGGGCGGCCACTACATGCAGCACGGGCAGGTCGACATGTGCATCGTCGGCACCGACCGCGTGACCGCAAACGGCGACGTCGCCAACAAGATCGGCACCTATCTCAAAGCGCTCGCCGCCAAGGACAATGGCGTGCCCTTCTATGTCGCGCTGCCCTCTTCGACCATCGACTGGACGCTGGCATCGGGCCGTGACATCCCGATCGAGGAACGCTCTTCCGACGAGGTCTTGAAAATGACCGGCCGCACCCCATCTGGAACCATCCAGACGGTCGAGATCGCGGCTCCCGGTTCTCAAGCGGCGAACCCGGGTTTCGACGTCACGCCCGCACGTCTCGTCACCGGTTTCATCACCGAACGCGGGACTTGCGCGGCAACGGAGCAGGGCCTACGCAGCCTCTTCCCCGCCGCCTGATGGCCCTGTGTTGGGCGGCGGGGCTACTCCCCGGCGAATAGGGAGTGGCGAGTTGCGAATGGGGTTGCTCGGCGCCTCCCTACTCGCTATTCGCCACTCGTTATTCGCATTCCGGAACGCGAAAACAATACGCTGTGGCCCATGCTGCCGATGGCATGCAAGATATGGTGGTTGAACGACGATGAAGTCCCGCTGGGTTGAATCCGAAGCCGACGATTTCGTGAAGCGCTACACCGAGAAGGGCGTGGGCGCCGACCTCGCGCTGCGCACCTACACCACGCGCCTCCTGGGCTCGGACCCGCGCCTCGTCCTCCACGGCGGCGGCAACACCTCGGTCAAGACGACGGCCAGGGACCAGCTCGGCGAGGAGGTCGCGGTGATCTGCGTCAAGGGCTCCGGCTGGGACATGGGCAATATCGAGCCCGCCGGCCTGCCCGCCGTGCGCCTGGAGGAGCTGCGCCGCCTGCGCAAGCTGCCCAAGCTCTCCGACGAAGACATGGTCAACTTCCAGCGCATCAACCTGCTCGACTCCTCGGCGCCGAACCCGTCGGTCGAGACCCTGCTGCACGCCTTCCTGCCGCACAAATTCATCGACCACACGCACTCGACCGCCGTCCTCGCCCTGACCGACCAGCCCGACGGCGAAGCGGTGGTGCGTGAGGTCTATGGCGACCGTGTCGCCTATGTCCCCTACACGATCCCGGGCTTCGCGCTCGCCAAGTCAGTCGCCGACGTGTTCGACGCGAACCCGAAGGTCGAAGGCCTCGTCCTGCTCCAGCACGGCATCTTCACCGTGGGCGAGAACGCCAAGCAGGCCTATGAGCGCATGATCGAATTCGTGACCCTGGCGGAAGAGCGCCTCAGCCGTCAGCGCAAGGTCCGCAAGGCCGCAGCGCTGCCGGCGCATCTCGCTACGGTGCCGCAGATCGCGCCCATCCTGCGCGGCGCCGTCGCCATCGAGCGCAATGCGATGGCCGGCACGGTCAAGCGCCAGATCCTCTGCTTCCGCAGCAGTCCCGCGATCCTCGACTACGTCAATGGCGCGGAGCTTTCGCGCTACAGCCAGGTCGGCGTCGTCACGCCCGACCATACGATCCGCACCAAGAATTGGCCGTTGGTCGTGCCGGCGCCCGATGCGCACAGGCTCGAAGACTGGAAGACGGACGTGACCGCCGCGGTCGACGCCTTCGTCGCGCATTACCACGAGTATTTCGAGCGCAACAACGCGACCTCGAATCCGAAGAAGAAAGAGCTCGATCCCCTCCCGCGCGTGATCCTGGTCCCCGGCATCGGCATGTTCGGGATCGGCCAGACCGCCAAGGACGCGGCCATCGCCGCCGACATCGCCGAGAACACGATCGACGTCATCACCGATGCCGAGGCGATCGGCGAATACAGATGCATCACCGAGAACGACATGTTCGAGGTCGAGTACTGGTCGCTGGAGCAGGCCAAGCTCGGCAAGGGCGCCGAGAAGCCGCTGGCCCGCCAGGTCTGCGTCATCACCGGCGGCGGCTCCGGCATCGGCGCCGCGACCGCCAAGGCGATGGCGGCGGAGGGGGCGGAGATCGCGATCCTCGATCGCGACCACGACATGGCGGTCAAGGCCGCCAAGGCGGTGCACAAGCAGGCGCTGGCGATCCAGTGCGACGTGACCGATCCGGCCTCCGTCCGCCACGCCTTCGACAAGGTGGTCGAAGCCTTCGGCGGCGTCGACATCGTCGTCTCGAACGCCGGCGCGGCCTGGCAGGGCAATATCGGCACGGTGGACGACGCGGTGCTGCGCAAGAGCTTCGAGCTGAACTTCTTCGCGCATCAGAGCGTGGCTCAGAACGCCGTGCACGTCATGAAGCTGCAGGGCACCTATGGCTGCCTGCTGTTCAACACGAGCAAGCAGGCGGTGAACCCCGGCAAGGATTTCGGCCCCTACGGCCTGCCCAAGGCGGCGACGCTCTTCCTGGTCCGTCAATACGCGCTCGACCACGGCAAGGACGGCATCCGTGCCAACGCCGTGAACGCCGACCGCATCCGCACGGGCCTGCTGACCGACGACATGGTCGCCGCCCGCGCCAAGGCGCGGGGCGTGAGCGAAGAGAGTTATATGTCGGGCAACCTGCTGGGCCGCGAAGTCTATGCGAGCGAAGTCGCCGAAGCCTTCGTCTATCTCGCGCACGCCGAAAAGACGACCGCCGCCGTGATCACGGTCGACGGCGGCAACATCGAGGCGGCGCTACGCTGACGAGCAAAGGGGCCGGACGTATCCGCCCGGCCCTCTTTTGTCAGTACCAGCCGCGGCAATAGTGGCGGTGATGGCTCCAGGACCGGCAATGGCGGTGATGGTTGCGGCCATGGCCGCCGACATGAGCGCCCACGCCGATGCCGCCGACATGGACGCCAAGGCCGATGCCCTCGGCGCTGGCGGCGGGGGCACCCAGGAGAGTCAGCGCGAACACCGTCGCGATCAGCGTTTTCATGAAATATGTCCTTATGAAATGGGAACGGTCCTCAGCTAACAGTCGGTGACGCCGATTCGTTCCCGTTGGGTGGTGGCGCCGCGCCATGCCGGCGCGACACCGTTCCTTGTTGGGTTAGTCCCGCGCGTCGGCGATCACATCGTCCGCTTCGTTCAGCGCATCGCGCGCCGCGGCCGTATAGCAGGCCTCATAGCCCTGGTCGGCCGCGGAATCGTGGTTGGTGAGTTCATGGCAGACGTCGCGGGCCGTCGCACGAATCCGCTCGCGAAACGCATGCGCGCCCTCGCGCGTGCCGAGATCCAGATCGGCATAGGACACCTCGCGCGACAATTTCTCGACGCCGTTGCGGTCGACCCAGCGCTCGCCACGCGGCGAGATGACGATCACCCGCTCGGTGTCGTCCGGACCATAAGCGGCATTGTCATAGCGGCCATCACGGTCATGGCGGCCGTAGTCCTGTGCGGCGGCGGGCACCGCCGCGGCAAGGGCGACGGCACCGGCCATCAGGGCGAAACGGAAAGAACGGAACATGGCGCAACTCCTCGATTGGCGCCTTCGACATTCGCCCCTGTTGGCGAACCCTGTTCCAAAACGGCTATCGCGAAAACCCGTTCCGTGCGTCACCCGCCATGGGCGCGGAACAGTTCCAGCGTGCGCTGCTTGCCGAGCTTGGCGGAAGCCTCGTCGTAATCCGTCCGGCGATCCGAATTGAATCCATGGCCCGCGGGATAGACATAGACCTTCACCTCGGGATGCGCCGCTTCGATCTTGCGCACGGTCTCCAGCGGGATGCCGTGATCCTTTTCGCCGAAATGCAGGATGGTCGGGCATCTCGGCTGTAGGTCGATCATCTGTCCGATATTGCCGCCATAATAGCCCGAGGCCGCGCTCAGCCCCGTGCACCTCCCCGCTGCCGCCCAGGTCACGCTGCCGCCATAGCAATAGCCGGTGATGAACACAGGCCCGCGCGCCTTCAGGTCGTCGATGCAGGCTTGCGTGTCGGCGACGGAGAGGTCGAAGGGATGCTCCGCGCGCGCCAGCTTGATCGCGACCTGGATGTCCTCCGGCGAATAGCTCGCCTGGAAGCCGGGATGCTCGCGGTCGTAGAGCGCAGGCGCCAGCACCTCATAGCCCTCCGCGGCATAGCCGTCGGACAATTCCATGATGTGTTCGGTGACGCCGAAGATCTCCTGGATGAGCACCAGCCCGCCGCGCCGCGCGCCCTGCGCCTGCACGCGATAGACGCCGATTTCGGCGCCATCGCTCATCGTCATCTTTTCCATCTTGCCTTTGAGGGCCATGTGATTCTCCGTTTTGTCTGGTGCCACTTAAGGCAAGGATGTCATCCCCGGCGAGCGCGGCGCAAGCCGCGCGAGGGAAGGGGACCCAGGTGGATAGACCGGTGTCGGTCTTGCCCACCTGGGTCCCCTTCCCCTCACGCCGCTACGCGGCGTTCGGCCGGGGATGACAATTGGCGCTACGCGTTGAACCGGAAATGCATCACGTCGCCGTCGGCGACGACATAGTCCTTGCCTTCGAGCCGGAATTTTCCCGCGTCGCGCGCGCCCGCTTCGCCGTTGCCCGCAATGTAGTCGGCGAACGCGATGGTCTCGGCCCGGATGAAGCCGTGTTCGAAATCGGTGTGGATCACGCCCGCCGCCTGCGGCGCCCGCGAGCCCTTGGTCACCGTCCAGGCGCGCGTCTCCTTCGGACCCACCGTGAAGAAGGTGAGCAGGCCCAAAAGCGCGTAGCCCGCGCGGATCAGCTTGTTGAGGCCCGGCTCCTCGAGCCCCAGGCTCGAAAGGAATTCCTCGCGCTCCGCCGCCGCGAGCTGTGCGACTTCCTCCTCGATGCGGCAGGAGATCGTCACCGTGCCGGCGCCCTGGCGCTTCGCCATCGCTTCGACCGCGGCCGAAAATTTGTTGCCCGCCGCCGCCGAACCTTCGTCGACATTGCAGACATAGAGGACGGGCTTGGAGGTCATCAGTCCGAGCTGCGAGAACGGCGTGCGCTCCTCCGCGGTGAGTTCGGCATCCCGCGCGGGCTTGCCCTCGCGCAGCAGCACGATGGCCTTCATCATCAGCGCGAGCTGTTCCTTGGCCTCCTTCTCGCCGGAATTGGCTTTCTTCTCGAGCGGCTTGATGCGCTTCTCCAGGCTGTCGAGGTCGGCGAGCATCAGCTCGGTCTCGACCGTCTCGGCGTCGCCGACGGGATCGATCTTGCCCTCGACATGGGTGATGTCGTCATCCTCGAAGCAGCGCAGCACATGCGCGATGGCGTCGACCTCGCGGATGTTGGCGAGGAACTGGTTGCCCAGCCCTTCGCCCTTCGAGGCGCCGCGCACCAGCCCCGCGATGTCCACGAAGGTGATGCGGGTCGGGATGATCTCCGCCGACTTGCCGACCTTCGCCAGCGTTTCGAGCCGCGGGTCCGGCACCGCGACGTCGCCGACATTGGGCTCGATGGTGCAGAAGGGATAATTCGCGGCCTGCGCCGCGGCGGTCTGGGTCAGCGCATTGAAAAGCGTGGATTTGCCGACATTGGGCAGTCCGACGATGCCGCATTTGAAGCCCATTATTCGTCATCTTTCTGTTCGGTTTTCGGCGGCGGCACCTTGGCCGGCTTGAGCGGCGGCCGCGGTGCATTGGGCCGCGGCGGGTTCAGCGCCAGCGAGATCCTGTTCATGAACCCGATGTCGTTGTCCTTGGCAAGCAGCGGCGCGGCCTCGGCGATCGCCGACAGCATCGGCCCCAGCCATTCCTTCTCGTCGGCCTTGCTGAAATTGCCCAGCACATGGCCCGTCACCCGCTCCCGGCCGCCCGGATGGCCGACGCCGATGCGCACGCGGCGGTAGTCGGAGCCGATGGCGGCGGTGATGGAGCGCGCCCCATTGTTGCCGGCGTCGCCGCCGCCGGTTTTCGTTTTCAGCTTGCCGGCCGGCAGGTCGAGTTCGTCATGGATCACGACGACGGCGTTCAGCGGCAGCTTGAAGAAGCGCATGGCGGCGCCGACGCTGTCGCCGCTGAGATTCATATAGGTGCCGGGCTTCAGCAGGTATGTCTTGCGCCCGCCCAGCAGCCCTTCACTGATCGCGCCCTGGAAACGTCCGCGCCAGGGTCCGAACTTGTAGCTCTCGTGGATCGTGTCGACCGCCATGAAGCCGGCATTGTGCCGGTTGCGCGCATACTCCGCGCCGGGGTTGCCGAGCCCGGCGATGAGAAGCGGCGTGTCCGACATCGGAGCTGCGAAGGATTACTTCTTCGCGGGCGCGGCGGCGGGCGCGGCGCCGGCGGCCGGCGCGGCAGCCGCTTCCTCGGCGGCCGGAGCCGATGCGGCGGCGGTGGCCGCTGCTGCGGCGGCGCGCTGCTCTTCCAGCACGCTGGTCGGCGCGACGATGGAGCAGATCGTGAAATCGCGGCCGCGAATGATCGGCTTGACGCCTTCCGGCAGCTTGACGTCGTCGATGTGGACCGAGTCGTGGATGTCGAGGCCCGAGAGGTCGATGACGATCTCTTCCGGGATGCTCTCGGCAGGGCAGAGCAGCACGATCTCGTGCCGCACGATGTTCAGCACGCCGCCCTTCTTGAGGCCCGGCGAGTCGCCCTGGTTGCGGAAATGCACGGGAATGGCGAGCCGCACCTTGGCGCCTTCGCCCAGGCGCATGAAATCGACATGGACGGGACGGTCGGTGACCGGATCGACCTGCACTTCGCGCGGGATCACGCGGGTCTTCTTGCCCGCGATGTCGAGCATCACGAGCTGCGTGGTGAAGCTGCCGGTCTGGAAATGGCGCTCCAGGGCGCGGAAGTCGACCGCGACGTTCTCGGGCGCGATGTCGCCGCCATAGACCACGGCGGGCACGAGGCCCTTCACGCGGATCTGGAAGGCCGGGCCCTTGCCGGTGCCGTCGCGCGGCTCGGCGCGCAATTCCTGGGTCTCACGCATAGTCAAGTCCTTGATTGATCGGCACTTTTTAGAGGCCGCACGAGCCAAAAGGTCCCGGAAAGGCGTGGCTTTTAGCGGAAGCGCGGGACCAACACAAGACGGCACCCGCCATCGGGGTGCCGGTCCAATCGCGCCCGCACTTCGTATATCACCAAAAGGATGATCGGCGCTTTGACCCGCAAGCTGTCGCACTGGTTCGCCGCCGCCGGAGGCCTCCTCCTGGCCGGCTGCGTGCCGCTCCTCAACCTTGCGGTGCCGCGCGCGGGCTATTCGATCCGCGCCGACGTCGCCTATGGCAGCGATCCGCGCCAGACGCTCGACGTCTATATCCCCGACCATCTGAAGGCGTCCGCGCCGGTGCTGTTGTTCTTCTATGGCGGCAGTTGGCAGAGCGGTTCCAAGGACATCTACCGCGCCTTCGGCCAGGCCTTCGCGAGCAGGGGCATCGTCACCGTCGTCGCCGACTACCGCGTCTATCCGCAGGTGAGATATCCCGCCTTCCTCGAGGACGGCGCCGCCGCGGTCGCCTTTGTGCACGCACATGCTGCGGATTATGGCGGCGATCCCGGCCGGCTGTTCGTCTCCGGCCATTCCGCCGGCGCCTACATCGCGGTGATGCTGGCGGTGAACGACACCTATCTCAAGGCCGCCCATGCCGATCCGGCCTGGATCCGCGGCGCCATCGGCCTTGCCGGGCCTTACGATTTCCTGCCGCTTGCCGACCCCGCGCTGATCGACATCTTCGGCGGCGACCGCGTGATGGCGACGCAGCCGATCAAATACGCCGCCGGCCGCCATCCTCCGATGCTGCTGGCGCACGGCACCGCCGATACGACGGTGGGCGCGGGCAATTCGCGCCGCATGGCCCAGCGCCTGCGTGCCGCCGGCAACACGGTCGAGCTGAAGGAATATGCCGGCGTCAGCCATCTGGGCATCATCCTGTCGCTGGCGCCGGGCCTGCGCGGCAACACGACGCTCTACCCGGACATGCTGGCCTTCATCGCCGCGCATTGATTCGGGGCGCGTGCAGCGCGCGGTCTTTCCCCGTTTCGTCGGCATCGGCCGGCCTCGTGCTATAGGTCTTCTGTCCATCGGGAGCGCGAATCCCTTGCCTGCCAGCAGCCCGGTCAAGCGGATCCTGGCGCCCCTGCGGCGCGGCGCCCGCGCCCTCGCGCGGTTCGTGGCCGATCCGGCCTATCGCGGCATGCTGCTGCTCGCGCTGCGCCGCCCGCGCAACCGGTTCCAGCCCTACAGCGCCGCGCGCCCCGACCGCTATCCGACGATCTTCGGCGCGGCGCGCGCGCGTCTCGGCGACGGCCCGGCGCTGCGCCTGCTCTCCTTCGGCTGCGCGACGGGGGAGGAGGTCGCCACCCTGCGCCGCTATTTCCCGCGGGCCTTCATCAAGGGGATCGACATCAATCCGCAGAGCATCGCGGTCTGCCGGGCCGCCCTGGGCGGCGATCCACACCTCGCCTTCGCCGTCGCCGGGTCCACCGCGCAGGAGGCGGACGCCTCCTATGACGCGATCTTCTGCATGGCGGTGCTGCGCCATGGCGATCTGGCGCGCAGCCGGCCGCCGCGCTGCGATCACCTGATCCGCTTCGCCGATTTCGAGCGCACCGTCGCCGATTTCGCGCGCTGCCTGAAGCCGGGCGGATTGCTGGCGCTGCGCCACAGCAATTTCCGCTTCAAGGACACGGCGGCGGCGGCGTCGTTCGAGACCGTGCTGAACGTCCACCGCTACACCGACACGCCGCAATACGATCCCGCCAACCGCCGCCTGCCGGACATGGCGCATGAGAGCGCGCTGTTCGGGAAGCGGCGTTAGGGGCTGGCACCGCGTCATCCTGAGGTGCGACCCCGTCCGAAGGGCGGGGGAGCCTCGAAGGATGACGGCGCCGAATGTGCGTGCTTCGAGGCTCCGCTTCGCGGAGCGCCTCAGCATGACGCGCGGTGAAGACGCGATCGGCTCAGGTCAATCGAACAGGCTCGACACGCTCTCTTCGTTGTTGATCCGGCGCATCGCTTCGCCGAGCAGCGGCGCGATGGAGATGCGGCGGATGGTGGCGCATTTGCGCTGCTCTTCCGTCGCGCTGATCGAGTCCGTCACCACCATCGATTTGAGCTTGGAGCCCGCGATGCGCGCCACCGCGCCGCCCGACAGCACGCCATGCGTGGCATAGGCGCAGACGTCCTTGGCACCGTTCCTGAGCAGGGCCTCGGCGGCGTTGCAGATCGTCCCGCCCGAATCCACGATGTCGTCGATCAGGATGCAGCTCCGGCCCTCGACGTCGCCGATGATGTTCATCACTTCGGATTCGCCGGCGCGCTCCCGGCGCTTGTCGACGATGGCGAGCTCGGTGCCCAGCCGCTTGGCCAGCGCCCGCGCCCGCACCACGCCGCCGACGTCCGGCGAGACCACCATCAGGTGATCGCCGGTGCCCAGATAGTCCTGGATGTCGCGCACGATCACCGGCATGGCGAACAGGTTGTCGGTCGGGATGTCGAAGAAGCCCTGGATCTGCCCGGCATGCAGGTCGACCGTCAGCACGCGGCTGGCGCCCGCGCCGGTGATCAGGTTCGCCACCAGCTTGGCCGAGATCGGGGTGCGCGGCCCGACCTTGCGGTCCTGCCTGGCATAGCCGAAATAGGGCAGCACCGCCGTGATGCGCCGCGCCGAGGCGCGCCGCAGCGCGTCGATGATGATCAGCAGCTCCATCAGGTTGTCGTTGGCGGGAAAGCTCGTCGACTGGATGACGAAGATGTCCTCGCCGCGGACGTTCTCCTGGATCTCGACGAACACCTCCATGTCGGCGAAGCGCCGCACGATGGCCTTGATGAAGGGCAGCTTGAGATGCGCCCCGATCGCCTTGGCGAGCTCGCCGTTGGAATTGCCGGCCAGCAGCTTCATGCCACGCGATCCGTTGGTCTCGGTCATGACGCTGCCCACCGCTGATGTGATGCTTTGATGACGGGCTTGTAGCAAGCGCGCCCGCGCCCGGAAAGTGTCAGCGGAGCACGATCGCGGAAATTTCGCGTCCGTAATCGCCTTCGCCGCGATGGGTTGCACGCCGGAAGCTGAAAAAATCGGCACTGCGCGCATAGGTGCAGGCGGACAACCGTTCGATTCTATCCACACCCGCCGCGTGCAGGCGGTTCGCGACGAAGCCCTCGAGGTCGAAATGGTGATGTCCGGCCCGCTGGCTCGGGACGAATAATGTCGCGTTCGCCATATCTTCGGCGACGAACCGCGCCTGGAATTCCGCCCCGACTTCGTAATTCGCCTGGCCGATGCAGGGCCCGATCGCGGCGGCGATGCGCGTGCGCCGCGCGCCCAGCGCCTCCATCGCGTCGAGCGTGTTCGCCAGCACGCCGCCCAGCGCACCCTTCCATCCCGCGTGCGCCGCGCCGATCACGCGCGCCTGCGCATCGGCGAAAAGCACGGGCGCGCAATCGGCGGTGAGGATGCCCAGCGCGATGCCCGGCACCGCGCTCACCATCGCATCGCCGAGCGGGATGTGGCGCGCATCCTCCGCCCGCGTCTCGCCGATCGGCCATGGCCTTGTAACGGTCACGACATCCGGACTGTGGATCTGACCCAGCGTGACGAGCGCGGCGTCGCCCAGCGCCGCCGCGACCCGCCGCCGGTTCTCGGCGACATTGGCCCGCGCATCGCCAGAGCCCGGCCCGCAATTGAGCGAGTCATAGAGTCCGCTCGACACCCCGCCCGTGCGGCCGAAGAAGCCGTGCGTGATGCCGGGCAGGGCGGAGAGAGACGCGGCTTTTAGATGCAACATTCTTCTACACAACCGTCATCACCCGCTTCATGCGGGCAATCCAATTTTCTTCGCGCGGCGATGACGAGGCTTCATGGAACGAATTCACCCAAACCCCGGCGGCGTCGGTGCGGCCTTCGGCACGATCGCCAGCGCCTTGAACAGCATACCCATCTGCTCCGGACCGGTCAGCCGCTCCAACTCGACCAACTGGCCGAGCACCCCGGCGCGGTGCGCGATTCCCAGGCTCTGCAGGAAGGCGCCTTGCTCCACCGGGCCGCAGACCGAGGCACCGCCGCGCACCGCCGCGTCGCCCAGCGCGGTGAAATCGACATGCGCCGAGAGGTCGGCTTCGCCCGGCGTCTCCAGCACCGCGCCGAAGCCATGCCCCTTGACCGCCTGCAGGGTCTCGCCGAAGCCCGGCACCGCATAGCCGTAGTCGACGATCAGCGCCGCGCCGCCGCGCCGCGCCACGGCATGCGCGATCTCTTCCGCCAGCGCCTCGCCCATGGGCGAGGCTTCGAAGAACCCGCCGGGCGGCGCGCCGTCGCGATTGGCCGGCACGCGGCTGTCCGGCAAGGGCGTGGGCGCCAACGCGAAGACGAGCCCGTCCTGCGCGTCCAGGGTCACCATGCGCTCGCACCAGCCGCGCCCGGTCTTCACATATTGATGGATCGGCAGCGCGTCGAAGAACTCGTTGGCGATGAGATAGAGCGGCCGATCGCCCTCCGCCGCGAAGCTGCGGGACCAGCGCATGGGCACGCCGCAATCCTTCAACGCGGCGCGTTGCGCCTCTTCGAGCACCGGGCTCGCCTCGACCAGCACGACTGCGAGCTGGTCGTGGAACTCCGGCATCAGCTTCATCGCCCGCAAGGCGTCGCGCATCAGGGTTCCGCGTCCCGGCCCCAGTTCCATCAGCAGCGGCCGCGCCGGCTTGCCCTGGTCGTGCCAGCTCTGCGCGATCCACAGCCCCAGGAGCTCGCCGAACATCTGGCTGATCTCGGGCGCGGTGACGAAATCGCCGCCGCCGCCGAACGGATCGCGTGTCGCGTAGTAGTCGCCGGCCGCGAGCGCCATGAACTCGGCCAGCGGCATCGGTCCCTGGCTCGCGATGAGCCCGGCGATACGCGCGCCGATCATGCGCGCGCGTTGACATGGGGCCGGAGCGAGACCCAGAAGAACGCCCCCGCCGCGACCCAGAGCGGGATCGACAGCGCCATGCCCATGCTGAACCAGCCGATGAACGGACCGTCGGGTTCGCGGAAGAACTCGACGAAGAAGCGGAACACGCCATAGCCGGCGAAGAACAGCCCGGTCAGCAGACCCGGCCGCTCCTGCAGTTGCAGGCGGCGCAGTGCGAATTGCAGGATCAGGAACAACAGCACGCCTTCGAGCGCTGCCTCATAGAGCTGGCTGGGATGGCGCGGGTACGGCCCGGCATGCGGAAAGACCATCGCCCAGGGCACGTCGGTGATCTTGCCCCACAGCTCGCCGTTCACGAAGTTCGCCAGCCGCCCGAAGAACAGCCCGATCGGCGCCACCACCGCGAGCATGTCGGCCACGGGCAGCAGCGGCAGGCGGTTCTTCCGGCAGAACAGCCACACGGCCAGCGCCACGCCGGCCAGCCCGCCATGGAACGACATCCCGCCTTCCCAGATGGTGATCAGCCGCATCGGATCCTCGACGAAGCCCAGCGGCAGCGGCGCTCCGCCCTGTGGGGCCAGGCACATCGCGGTCCCGGGCGACACGCTGCACAGGATGATGCCGTAGAACAGGATCCAGCCGATGCGGCCGCCCAGGATCACGCCCAGCGTCGCCCAGACCACCAAATCGCCGATCTGGTCGGCGGTGATCGGCGGCTTGCCGGAGAAGGTCGGGTTCTTCCACAACCGGCGTTCGTGCGTCATGCGGGCGGCCACCCACCAGCCCGCCAGCAGGCCCGCGAGATAGGCCAGCCCATACCAGTGGATGGTGACGAACCAGATATGGATGACCGGATTGATGTTCGGGAACTGCAAGAGGCCCAGGCTCATGGGCGAACCACGTCTGGTTCGCCGGTTCCTGTCAAGCCGCCGCCTTGCCGGGCCGCGGCGCACTCGCCATATAGGGAATAGCAGGAGACCCGCATGGCCCAGACCGACAATCCTTTTCTCGACGGCATGGCCCGCCTTTTCACCGACGCGGCCGGCGCCGCCAAGAGCGTGCGCGACGAGATCGACACCTTCGTGAAGCAGCGCCTCGAAAGGCTGGTCGCCGACATGGATTTCGTGCCGCGGGAGGAATTCGAGGTGGTCAAGGCGATGGCGGCCAAGGCCCGCGCCGAGAACGAGGCGCTCGCGGCGCGGATCGCGGCGCTCGAGGCGAAAGCGACCGATTCTCCGCCTGCCCGGTCGGCATAAGCGCAGCCAACATCCGATTCAAATCGCCGCACCCGCCAAGCCTGTGGATGCCGCGGACTGTTCAGGGTCTTGTAGAGTCAGACTCTTGTGCCACCACAAAATCTTGTGCCAGTTTGATTCACGACTGCTTCGCGTTGCGTCGCGGCCGTGAATCCGGAGCACTTGATGACCGTCATCCATCTCGACGAGGCACCCGCCACCCCGCATCCGATCGACATGCTCGAGCGGGCGGTGGAAGAGAATGGCTGGGCGTTCGAGCGCGCCGGGCGCGACGAGCTCAGCCTGTCCGTTGCCGGCCGCTGGAGCGACCATCATTTCAGCTTCTCCTGGCGCGACGACCTGCAATCGCTGCATCTCTCCAGCGCCTTCGACATGCGGATCTCCGAAGGCGTGCGGCGCTCTAACGTCGCCGACCTGCTGATGTATGTGAACGCCAGGCTTTGGATCGGCCATTTCGACCTCTGGCCCGAGGATGGCACCATCGTTTTCCGTCATGCGATGATCTTTCCCGATGCACGCGCCTCCGCCTCGCAATGCGAAGCGTTGCTGAATCTCGCGCTCGAGGCTTGCGAACACTACTATCCCGCCTTCCAGTTCGTGCTGTGGGGCAACAAGACTGCCGAGGAGGCCGTCGCCGCCGCCGTGCTGGAGTGCGCGGGCCAGGCGTGAGTCTCTCCGGATAGAACTCCCGCCACCCGACGTGCTCGCTTCGCTCCGCGCGTCGACCTCCCCGCAAGGGGGAGGTAAAGGATATTCCCCATGACCCAACCCATCCTCCTCATCGGTGCCGGGCGCATGGGCGGCGCGCTGCTCAAGGGCTGGGTCGCGCGCGACCTCGGGCCTGTCCTCGCCGTCGAGCCCAACCCGTCGCCCGAGCTGAAGGCGCTGGCGAAGAAACATCACATCGCGCTCTTCGCCCGCACGGCGAACATCGACTCCCTCGCCGCCCGCGCCTGCGTCGTCGCGCTCAAGCCGCAGATCCTGAAGACCGAGATCGCGTCGCTGAAGCCCATCGCGCAGTCGGGCGCCTTGATGCTCTCGATCGCGGCCGGCACCAGCCTCAAGGCGATGCGCGGAGCATGGGGCGCCAAGGCCCGCCTCATCCGGGCCATGCCCAACACGCCCGGCGCGGTCGGCCGCGGCATCACCGCCCTGTTCGCCGCACCCGGCACGACGCCGAAGGATCGCGCGCTGGCCGACAGCCTGCTCGCCGCGCTGGGCGAAACCGTCTGGGTGGGACGTGAAGCCGATATCGATGCGGTGACCGCGGTCTCGGGCTCCGGTCCCGCCTATGTCTTCCTGCTGGTCGAGACACTGGCGGCCGCCGCACAGGCCGAAGGCCTGCCGCGGGCCCTGGCGCAGACTCTTGCACGCGCCACCATCACCGGTGCGGGTGCGCTGCTCGACGGCGATCCGTCGCCGCCGGAGACCCTGCGCCGCGACGTCACCAGCCCGCATGGCACCACAGAAGCCGCATTGAAGGTGTTGATGTCCACGAAGGGCCTGGCCCCGTTGATGCGCCGCGCCGTCGCCGCCGCCCGCAAACGCGCGAAGGAGCTGGGCTCGTAAATAAAGCGCGCCTGTCATCCCCGGCGCGTGGGTTCCCTTTCCCTCACATCGCTTCGCGATGTTCGGCCGGGGATGACAACGGCGCTACACCGGCAGCCTTATCGTCGCGCGCAGGCCGCCCATCGGGCTGGTCTCCAGCACGATCTCCCCGCCATGTGCCCGCGCGACGTCGCGCGCGATGGCGAGCCCCAGGCCCGAGCCGCCCGCCTGCAGGTTGCGGCCCTCGTCGAGCCGGTGGAACGGCCGGAATGCTTCCTCGCGCCGCTCGGGCGGGATGCCCGGGCCGTCGTCGTCGACGATCAGCCGCGCGAAGCGCTCGTCGCGCAGCACCGACACCCGCACGAGCTTGCCGTATTTGAGCGCGTTCTCGATCAGGTTGGTGGCGCAGCGCCGCATCGCCTTCTGCCGCATGTCGACCACGACCGCACCCGGCGCCTCGACCGTCACCCGCGCGGCCGCGCCGCGCGCCGCCGCGGCCGCCGACACCGCGTCGCGGGCGAGATCGCTCAGATCGCCCACCGCCGACTGCTCGCCGCCCTCGCCGCGCGCGAAGTCGAGATATTCGTCCAGCATGTGCTCCATCTCGACGATGTCGGCGCGCATCGCGCGGATGTCGGCGGTCTCGCCCATCATCGCCAGCGCCAGCTTCATGCGCGACAGCGGCGTCTTGAGGTCGTGGCTCACCCCCGCCAGCATCTCGGTGCGCTGCTGCACATGCCGCTCGATGCGCTCGCGCATGGTGAGGAAGGCCCGCGCCGCGCGCCGCACCTCGCTCGCGCCATAGGGCTTGAAGTCCGGCACGATGCGCCCCTTGCCGAACGCCTCCGAGGCCAGCGCCAGCCGCTCGATAGGCCGCACCTGGTTGCGCAGGAACAGCACCGCGACCGCCAGGAGGATCAGCGCCGACCCCACCATCCACACGATGAAGATGTCCGGGCTGGTCACCGTCACCCGGCTGCGCGGCACCATCATCCGCAGCACGCCGTCATGCACCTCGATGCGGATCTCGATGACGCGATGGGTGCTCTGGACCTCGAAATTGCGGTTGCCGGCAAGCTGGCCGATCACCGCGTCCAGCGCCCGGTCGATGGTGGACGGCCGGTGCCGCGCCGAGGGCGGATCGATCTTGCGCCCGGCCTCGAAGCTCACCGGATAGTCGAGCCGCAGACTCGCCATCTGCCGCAGCCGCGCCCGCTCCGCCGGCGCATGGCTGTCCTCCAGCGCCACCAGGAACGCGGCGTCGGCCGCGATGTCGCGCGCCATCCAATGCGTCGTGCTGTCGAGGTCGCGCTCGAAGAACACATAGGTGACGACGCCCTGCAGCAGCACCATCGGCACCACGATGATCAGCAGCGAGCGCCAGAACAGTCCGCGCGGCAGGTAGCGCTTGAGGAACCGGAACGGGTCGAGGCGCGCGATCCCGCGCGGCGCTTCAGGTGACACGGTCCGGGACCAGGACGTAGCCCACCCCGCGCACCGTCTGCAGATAGAGCGGCAGCTTCGGGTCTTCCTCGATCTTGCGGCGCAGCCGCGTGACCTGCACGTCGATCGAGCGCTCCAGCGCCACGCCCAGCCGCGTGCACAGATCGCTGCGCGAGAACGACCGCCCGGCATTCGCCGCGAACAGTTTCAGCAGCGCCGCCTCGGAGCTCGTCAGATGCACCAGCTTGTCCTTGCGCCGGAGCTGGCCGCGCTCGGGATCGTAGGTCGCGTCGCCCATCTTCACCTCGGCATGCGCCGATTGCGCGGGCGGCGTGGCGCGGCGCAGCAGGGCGTTGACGCGCAGGATCAGCTCGCGCGGCTCGAACGGCTTGGGCAGGTAGTCGTCGGCGCCCAGCTCCAGCCCCTGGATGCGGTCCTCCGCCTCGCCGCGCGCGGTGAGGATCAGGATCGGCACCGCCGAATTCTCCCGCACCGCCCGGGTCAGGTCGAAGCCGCTCTCGCCCGGCATCATCACGTCCAGCACCAGAAGGTCGAAGGCGAAGCTCTTCATCAGCGTGCGGGCGTCCGCCGCGTCGGCCGCCGCCGTCACGCGGTAGCCGTTGGAGGTGAGATAGCGCTGCAGCAGCGCGCGCAGCCGCTCGTCGTCGTCGACCACGAGCAGATGCGGATCCTCCATGGACGATTGGCTGGCGGTCATGGCAGCTATTCCGGGCGCCTTGTTTGCAAGTCCCGCCCGGCCGTTATAATGGCAGGCGAGGTACGCTAACCCCTTGCAATAACTAGGCCCAAACCCGGGATGCGGGCAAGGGCGAAAGGACCGCCATGGCCGACATCCTGCCCTTCGATCAGCGCGAGGGCCATCTCTGGTATGATGGCCATATGGTGCCCTGGACCTCGGCCCAGACCCATGTCCTGACCCATGGCCTGCACTACGCGTCCTGCGTGTTCGAAGGCGAGCGCATCTACAATGGCCGCATCTACAAGCTGGAGGAGCATACGGCGCGCCTCTTCGCCTCGGCCAGGATCCTCGGCATGCACATCCCGTTCAGCCAGGAGGTGATCAACAAGGCTTGCCGCGACGCGGCGGAGGTCCAGGGCATCGTCGACGGCTATATCCGCCCGGTGGTGTTCCGCGGCTCGGAGCAGATGGCGGTCTCGGCGCAGAACAGCCACATCCATGTCGCCATCGCCTGCTGGCAATGGCCGTCCTATTTCGATCCCAAGGAGAAGCTCAAGGGTATCCGCCTGGCGATCGCCGACTGGAAGCGCCCGGCGCCCGACACCGCGCCGACCCAGGCCAAGGCCGCCGGCCTCTACATGATCTGCACCCTGTCCAAGCACGCGGCGGAGGCGATGGGGTACGCCGACGCGCTGATGTACGATTATCGCGGCTATGTCGCGGAGGCGACGGGCGCCAACGTCTTCTTCGTCAAGGACGGCGCGCTGCACACGCCGACGCCGGACTGCTTCCTGAACGGCATCACCCGGCAATCGGTGATCGAACTCGCCAAGGCCCGCCAGATCGAGGTGAACGTCCGCCACATCGAGCCGAAGGAGCTGATCCATTTCACCGAATGCTTCATCACCGGCTCGGCGGCGGAAGTGACGCCGGTGAGCGAGATCGGCCCCTACCGCTTCACGCCCGGCCGGATCAGCGAAACCCTGATGAACGACTACGCCGACGACGTCCGCGCGGAAAAGAGCCGCGTGGTGCTGCCGAAGATGGGATAAGCCGCCTGCGCCGCTGTCATCCCCGGCGAGCATTGCGCGCGTGACGCGCAATGCGAGGGAAGGGGACCCAGGCATATCAACGCGGACGGTCTCGCGAAGCACGCTCCGGGTGAGAGTACGCTATCCCTGCCCCGGCACCACACCCTCCGGCGTCAGCGCGTCCACCGCATGCGGCAGGACCTGTGCGAGCTTTGCCGCCAGCTCCTGCGGCGTCATCCCGGCCTTGGCGGCAAGCTCGTTGATGGTCTGCTCGCCGAACGCCTTATGTACGTGCTCGGGCGAGACCGGCGCATTCGGCCCGTCCTGCACCCAGCTGCTGACCGTCGGCCCGAGCCCGTTGCTCTCGAACGAATCCACGATCCCCTGCACGCCGCCATGCTGCGCCAGCAGGTTGTTGACGACCGGTATCATGGCCGCCCCGACCATCCCGCCGATCATCCCATCGAGAAATCCCATGGCGCTCTCCATCGCTATCCACCGGAGAATATAGGGGTTCGCACCCCGCTCCCCAACGTCCCGCGCCTTCTATTTGTGCGCCCACACCAGCAGCACCGCGCCGGCCACCAGCAGCGCGATCCCCGCCGCCTCGCGCGCCGTCGTCTTCTGCCGGAACACGACATGGCTCACGATCTGCGCGAACAGCACGTCGATCAGGCCCAGCGTGCGCACGCTCGCCGCGCTGGCGAGCGCGAAGGCGAGGAACCAGAACTCGCTCGCCGCCGCGCCCATGAAGCCCGCGAACAGCGACGGCCGCCACAGCCGCGCGATCGCGAGCAGCACCCTGGGGTCGCGCAGCGCCAGCCAGGCGCTGAGCAGCGCCGCCTGGATCACCAGACCGACCGCGAGCGTGAAGGTCGCGCCCATCACATAGCCGGGCAGGTGCAGGCTCAAGATCGCGCCGCGATAGCCGATCGCCGAGATGCCGAACAGCGCCCCAGCCGACAATCCGTACACGGCCGAATGCCAGCCGCCGCCCGCCACCGCGGTGCCGCGGCGCAGCGAAATCAGCACCACGCCCGCGATCGCCAGCAGCATCGCCGCCACCATGCCCGGCGTCAGCGGATCGTGCAGGACGGCGAGGCCCAGCGCCGCGACGAACAGCGGTTCGGTCTTCAGATAGGCCGCGGTCACCACGAAGGAGCGCTCGGTCATCACCACCAGCATCAGCGCGGTGCCGCCGATCTGCGCCAGCGCGCCCAGCATGTCCCACAGCCAGAATGCGGCATGGGTCGCCGGCAGCGCGGTGTGGGTGCCGAGCGCGACGAGGGCGAGGAAAACCAGCGCGAAGGGAAAGCCGAACAGGAAGCGCACATGCGTCGCGCCGACCGCGCCGAGGCTTTGCGTCAGTTCGCGCTGCATGGCGTTGCGCGCCGTCTGGCCTGCCGCCGCGACGACGGTGAAGATCACCCAGAGGAAACTCATTTCCGGCGCCAGCGCTCCGCCGCCGCCGCATCGCTCTCGCGCGCCTCGACCCAGGTACTCTCGCCGCCGCGCTCTTCCTGCTTCCAGAACGGCGCGCGCGTCTTGAGATGGTCCATCAGGAACTGGCAGGCCTCGAAAGCCTGGCCGCGATGCGCCGCCGCGACCGCGACCAGCACGATCTGCGCCCCGACCTCCAGCCGCCCGACGCGGTGGATCACCGTGACGCCGGTGAGCGTCCAGCGCGCCGCGGCCGCGTCGACGATGCGGCCGATCTCGCGCTCGGTCATGCCGGGATAATGCTCGAGCGTCAGCGCGGTCAGCCCGCCGCCGCCGCGCACCAGCCCGACGAAGCTCGCCACCGCGCCGGCGCCGTCGTCGCCCAGCGCCGCGACCTCGTCGCCGAGGTCGAAATCCTCGGCCTGGATATGGATGTTGACGATCATCCGCCGGTCACCGGCGGAAAGAACGCGATCTCGTCGCCCGGCGCGAGGATCGCGTCGAGTCCGGCATGCACCTGGTTCACCGCCGCGCGCAGGCGGGCGATATCCGCGAAGGCCTCGGCATAGCCGCCGCCGCGCCCCTGCAGCATCGCCGCCAGGTCGCCGACCGTGCGCAGCGCGGGCGTGTGCTCGACGGTCTCTTCGCTCCGCCCGACCTTCTGCCGCACCCAGGCGAAATAGAGCACGTTCATGCCGCGCCCTCGCGGCGCCGGCGCTGCGCATAGGCGACGCCGGCGCGGAAATACGCGTATCCCGTGTAGACCGTGAGTCCCGCCGCAACCCACAGCGCGATATAGGCGAGCGCCAGCGAGCCGGGCACCCAGCGGTCGGCGATCGGTCCCAGGATCATCGCGCCGATCGCGACGAGCTGGATCGTGGTCTTGATCTTGGCGAGGAACGTCACCGGCACGCTGACCGAGGCGCCGGCGAGGAATTCGCGCAGGCCCGACACCAGGATCTCGCGCGCCAGGATGATCAGCGCGGGCACCAGCCGCAGCAGGCTGGACAGGCTGGGCGCCAGGCTGAACTCCTGCACCGAGCCCTTCCACACCAGCATCATCAGCGCGACGCCGACCAGGATCTTGTCCGCGATGGGATCGAGCATGCGCCCGAAATCGCTCGGCTGGTTCAGCTTGCGGGCCGCGAAGCCGTCGAAGAAATCGCTCACCCCGGCGATGACGAACACCACGAACGCGGTCACCTGCCACGCCTCGCTGGGCAGCACGAAGGCCACGGCGAACACCGGCACCAGCAGGATGCGCGACAGCGTGATCAGGTTGGGGATCTGCAGCATCACCCGAACTTAGAACAAGTCCGGGGCCGATGGCACGCCGTTTTCGGCAAGGCAGCCGCGCCCTCTTCGAAGCTCGCGACTCAGGATGACGCTTTCACCCCTCTCGCCATGTTGATGTGCCGCGAAGCGGCCTCGACTTGTCCCGCCATGGCTCCGAAGGAGCGACGGCGGAAGCACGCCTGCTCTCGACACAGTCACGGGTTCGGATGAAAGAAGTCGTAGATCTTCTTCGCCATCGCCTTGCTGACGCCCGGCGCCGCCTCGATGTCGCTGATCCCGGCCGCCGCCACCGCCCGGGCCGAGCCGAAATGCTGCAACAGGGCCCGTTTGCGCGCCGCCCCGATCCCTGCGATCTCGTCCAGCGGGCTGGCGCCGATCGCCTTGGAGCGCTTCTTGCGATGGCTGCCGATGGCGAAGCGATGCGCCTCGTCGCGCAACCGCTGCAGATAGTAGAGGACGGGATCCTTGGGATCGAGCCGGAAAGGTTCCTTGCCCGGCCGGTAGAAATGTTCCCGCCCCGCGTCGCGGTCCGGTCCCTTGGAGATGCCGACCAGCGCCACGTCCTCGACGCCGAGATCGGCGAACACCTGGCACGCCACCGAGAGTTGCCCCGGCCCGCCGTCGATCAGCGCGAGGTCGGGCCATTTGGTCTTCGGATCGTCGCCTTCCTTGACCAGCCGGGCGAAGCGCCGCGTCAGGACCTCGCGCATCATGCCGTAGTCGTCGCCGGGGGTGAGCTCGGTCGATTTGATATTGAACTTGCGGTACTCGCCCTTCTCGAAGCCTTCGGGGCCTGCCACGATCATCCCGCCCAGCGCATGGGCGCCCATGATGTGGGAGTTGTCGTAGACCTCGATGCGCCGCGGCGGCTGCTCCAGCCCGAACGCACCGGCGACGCCTTCCAGCAATTCGCGCTGCGCCGAGTTCTCCGCCATGCGGCGGCCGAGCTGCTCGCGCGCATTGGTCGCCGCCATCTCGACGATCTCGCGCTTCTCGCCGCGCTGCGGCACCGAGATCTCGACCTTGTGCTCCGCGCGCCGAGCCAGCGCTTCGCCGAGCAGCTCGGCGCTCGGGATCGCATGGCTCAGCAGCACCAGCGCCGGCGCCGGCCGCTCGTCGTAGAACTGCCCGAGGAACGCCTCCAGCACTTCGCCGTCGCTGAGCTCGACGCCGCCGCGCGGGAAATAGGGCTTGTTGCCCCAGTTCTGCCCCGCCCGGAAGAAGAACACCTGGATGCAGGTCTCGCCGCCCTGGTTGTGCAGCGCGAAGACGTCGGCATCCGAGAAGGTCGAGGGATTGATCCCCTGGTTGAGCTGGATATGGCTCATCGCGCGGATGCGGTCGCGCAGGCGCGCCGCCTCCTCATAGCGCGTGACCTCCGCCGCCTTGTTCATCTCCGCCAGCAGCATGTCCTGCACCATCCGGCTCTTGCCGGTGAGGAACTGCTCGGCCTCGCGCACCAGCTCGGCATAGCCGGCCTGGTCGATCCGCCCGACGCAGGGCGCGCTGCAGCGCTTGATCTGGAACAGCAGGCAGGGCCGCGTCCGCGATTCGAACACCGAATCCGAACAGGAGCGCAGCAGGAAGGCGCGCTGCAACGTGTTCAGCGTGTTGACCACCGCCCGCGCGCTGGCGAACGGCCCGAAATAGCTGCCCTTGGTCGACTTGGCGCCGCGATGCTTCAGCAGCTGCGGAAACGCATGGTCCTCGCGCAGCAGGATGTTGGGGAAGGATTTGTCGTCGCGATAGGAGACGTTGTAGCGCGGCTTCAGCCGCTTGATCAGGTTGGATTCGAGCAGCAGCGCGTCGATCTCGCTGTTGGTCGAGACGAACAGCATCTCCGCCGTATCGGCGATCATCCGCGTCAGCCGGTCGGAATGCGGCCGGCCGCTGGCATAGGCCGCGACGCGCTTCTTCAGGCTCTTGGCCTTGCCGACATAAAGCACGTCGCCCTTGGCATCGAGCATGCGATAGACGCCCGGCCCGTCGGGCAGGGTCTTGAGGTAAGCCTGGATGCGCTCGGCGCCGCGCAGGGGCACGTCGGTGTCGGAATCGGAACTCATGTCGGGGCCAGTTTAGCACGGGCGTCAACCGGTTCATGACAGTTGTTCCGCCGCCGGCGCCGACGACGCACTTCATGACCGCGAATCGCTAGGCGTCGAGCCGCTGGCCTATCCAGCCGCCTGTCGTGATCAGGATGAATGCCATTGCCGACGCCACTTCGGCCGGCAGTTCGACGTGCCAGAACTGACGGGCACCCCAACTCGCTATCGTGGCAACCGCGCCGCCCAGGCCGCCGCCGAAGGCTGCGTTGGCGCCCTTCCTTGCTCCGCCCGCCATCTCAGGCGGCCCCGGCCGGCGGGCCGCTCGCGACCGTCGTGTCCTCCGCGACGGTGATGCCCGTCGTGCCGGAGCCGCCGATGGCGCTCGCGATGAGCGCCGTCGCCGTCGGGATCAAGGCGGCCAGCCAGCCTTCGATGCCAAGTCCAAAGCCCAGATGGGCGATCAGGACAGCAACAAATCCAACAGATGCGCCAATGACAAGCCTGATATAGGTGGTATCCACGACCGCTCCATCGAATGAGACGTGGCGATTATTTACAGGTGCGACAATACTCCGCCCGCGCAGCAAATAAAACGACCGGCCCGGAACTTTCTCGAGCCCTGCGCCGGCGGCTGCCGCTACGCCCTTTGGCGCTCGATCTCGACGCCCGCGCTTTCGGCGCCGGGCAGGGCGTGCAGCTTCTCGACCCGCACCCGCGCCGTCTTGACCCGCGCGTCCCCGAAACAGCCGTCCGCGATGCGCTCGGCCAGCGTCTCGGCCAGGTTGATGTGTCCCGCCGCGATCAGCGCGCGGATCTTCTGGCTGATGGCTTCATAGTCCACGACGAGATCGAGCTTGTCGCCCAACACCGCCGCATCCTCGACTGCGAGATCGACATTGATCCGCACCGGTTGCAGCTTGCCCTGCTCATGGCCATGCACCCCGATATGCGCCAGCACTTCGAGGTTGCGGATGAAGACATGCCGCACCGCGAGCGCGGCGCTGGCTAGGGGAAGGCGGGAGACATTGCTCATGACCCGCCGGTTGTACCCGTTCCGCGCCGAATGCTAAAGCAGCCGGCATGAAGAAAGCGCCGCCGCCCGTGCCCGCTCCGGCCTGGTCCGCCGACAAAGGCTATGTCCGGATGATGATCCGCGACCTTGTGACCGAGGTCCGGCTCGGCCTGCACCCCTGGGAACGCCATCCCGAGAAGCCCCAGCGCATCGTGGTGAATGTCGAGCTCTACGCCGCGCCGCAAACCAGGAAATTCGAGAACGTCTCCGCCATCGTCGACTACGACTATATCCGCGATGCCCTGCGCAAATGGCCGCGGCGCAAGCACACCGTGTTCATCGAGACGCTGCTCGACGAGCTGGTGAAGCTCTGCTTCAAGGACAAGCGCGTCCAGGCCTGCCGGGTCTCGATCTTCAAGCCCGACATCTACAACGAAGCCGCCGGGGCCGGCGTCGAAATCTATCGGCTGCGCGGATGAGCGCGATCCCGCATCAGGGCGGCTATGCGCTGGTCACGGGCGGCGGCACGCGCCTGGGTGCCGCGATGGTGCGCCGGCTCAGCGCCGACGGCTGGCGCGTCGCGATCCATCACAAGGCTTCGGCCGGACATGCCGAAGCGCTGGCGCGGGAGATCCAGGACGGCGGCGGCCGGGCAGTGATCGTCGGCGGCGATCTCGGTGCGCTCGACGACTTCGCCGATCTGTTCGGCCGGGTGAACGCCGGCTGGGGCTTCTGCTCGCTGCTGGTGAACAGCGCCTCGGCCTTCGAATATGACGACATCGGCAGCGTCACCCGCGCCAGTCTCGAGCGGCTGTTCGCGGTGAATCTCCACGCTCCGATCCTGCTGGCGCGCGACTTCGCCGCCCAGTTGCGCGAGGGCGCGAAAGGTCTGGTGGTCAACGTCCTCGACCAGAAGGTCTTCAACCTCAATCCGGACTTCCTGTCCTACACGCTGACCAAGGCCGCGCTCGAGACCGCGACGCAGCTGCTCGCCCAGGCGATGGCGCCGCGCATCCGGGTCTGCGGTCTGGCGCCCGGCCTCACCTTGCGCAGCGGCGAGCAGACGCAGGAAGGCTTCGAGGCCGCACATGCCGCCACGCCGCTCGGCTTCGGCAGCAAGCCGGAGGACATCGCGGAGACGCTGAGCTTCCTCGTGAAGGTGCCGTCGATCACCGGAACGACCATCATCGTCGACGGCGGCCAGCACCTCCAGCCACGCACCCGCGACGTGATGTTCAGCTATGGAATCCTGCCGGATGCACCGGTGGGCAAGCAATAACTGTCATCCCCGGCGAGCGCGAGCAACGCGAGCGTGAGGGAAGGGGACCCAGGTATCTCCGCGCTAATGGTGCTTGTCATTGACGCCTGGGTCCCCTTCCCCTCGCGCTCACTTCGTTCGCACTCGGCCGGGGATGACAGCGGTACTTAAACCGCAAACCCCACGATCTTCTTCACCTCGGTCACGATCGGCTCCGCGATCGCCGCAGCCTTCTGCGCCCCGTCCGCCAGGATGCGGTCGATCTCGGCCGTGTCCGCCATCAGCCGGTTCATCTTCACCGTGATCGGCCCCAGCTTCGCCACCGCCAGATCCGCCAGCTCGTTCTTGAACGCCGAGAATTGCTGGCCGGCGAAGCGCGCCATCACGTCGGCCACCTTCTCGTCCGCCAGCGCGGCATAGACGTTGAGCAGGTTCTCCGCCTCCGGCCGGCCCTTGAGCTCGTCCGCGCTCGCGGGCAACGGATGCGGATCGGTCTTCGCCTTGCGGATCTTCTGCGCGATCGTGTCGGCGTCGTCGGTCAGGTTGATGCGCGAATTGTCCGACTCGTCGGTCTTCGACATCTTCTTGAGGCCGTCGCGCAGGCTCATCACCCGCGTCGCCGGACCCGCGATCACCGGCTCGGGCTGCGGGAAGAAGTCCGGCACCGCGAAGTCGTTGTTGAACTTCTGCGCGATGTCGCGCGCCAGCTCGAGATGCTGCTTCTGGTCCTCGCCCACCGGCACATGCGTCGCCTTGTAGACGAGGATGTCCGCCGCCATCAGCACCGGATAGGTGTAGAGCCCGACCGAGGCGCGCTCCTTGTGCTTGCCCGACTTCTCCTTGAACTGGGTCATGCGGTCGAGCCAGCCGAGCCGCGCCACGCAGTTGAAGATCCAGGCCAGCTCGGCGTGCGCCGGGACGCGGGACTGGTTGAAGATCGGCGACTTCGCGGGATCGATGCCGCCCGCGATATAGGCGGCCGTCACCTCGCGGGTCGCGCGCGCCACGTCGGCCGGCTTGGCGTAGCCGGATTCCTGCGTCAGCGCGTGCATGTCGACGACGCAGAACAGGCACTCCATCTCGTCCTGCATCCGCACCCAGTTCTTGAGCGCGCCGAGATAGTTGCCCAGATGCAGGGTATTGGTCGGCTGCATCCCGGAAAGGACGCGCTGGCGATGGCTTGTGGTCATGGGAGTGTCCGAAGGCGAAGAGGGAAACGGGTTGTCGGATGGGCGCGGTTTACGCGCGTCGCCAGCCCCGCCAGAGCAGGAGCGAACCGGACAGAACTGACAACGGCCGGACCATCGCGGCGCTTTCCCATCGCATGCTTGCGCGCCGGTATAACCGCTTGGGGGGGCGAGTGAAAGGGATTTGCGCTTTTTCAAGTTGATCGGATTTGTCCCAAACCGTCATCGCCGGCACGAGGCCGGCCATGACGAAGATGGATGGTTTGGGCCGAAGCAACTTTAGGCGGTCGCCGCCGCATCCGGTGCCAGCGCGCGCATCAGCCGCTCGCGCACCGCTTTCAGCCGCTCCTCATGCCGCACCTTGTGCCCGAAGCCGTCGCGCACATAGAAGACGTCGACCGCGCGCTCGCCATAGGTCGAGACCATGGCGGAGGAGATCGACAGGCCCGACTGGAACAGCGCGTCGGTCACTTCATAGAGCAGTCCCGGCCGGTCGAGCCCTTCGACCTCCACCACCGTGGCGCGGGCCGAGGCCTCGTTGTCGAAATTGACCCGCGGCGTGACCTTGAAGGCGCTGCTGCGCTTCTTGCCCGGCCGCCGCGCGATCGCCTGCCGTGGCGTCATCTCGCCGCGTAGCGTCTTCTCGATGGACTGGCGCAGCCGCGTCACCCGCTCCATGTCGCCGAAGGTGCCGCCCTCCGCGTCCTGCACCGAGAACACGTCGAGCGCGAAGCCGTCCGTCGTGGTGAAGGCCTTGGCGTCGACGATGGTCCCGCCCGAGGCCGACACCGCGCCGGCGAGCTGCGAGAACAGGCCCGGATGGTCGGGCGTGTAGAGTACGATCTCCGTCACGCTGCGGAACGCATTGCTCTCCGCCGACAGGCTGAACAACTCGCCTCGCGCGTCCGCCTCGGCCATCAGCCGCGCGTGACGCTCATGCGCCGCGTCGTCGAAGGCCAGCCAGTAGTGATCGTAATGCCGCGACAGCGCATGCTCCTGCGCGGCTTTGGGAAGATCGCCGATCCGCCGCGCCAACGCGGTCTTCGCCTGCTCGACCCGCGCGATGCGCGCCGGCGCGCCGTCGCCGCCCGACATCAGGCCCTCGGCCTCGTAATAGAGCTCGCGCAGGAGCTGGCCCTTCCAGCCGTTCCACACGCCAGGGCCCACGGCGGCGATATCGGCCACGGTCAGCACCAGCAGCAGCCGCAGCATCTCCGGCGTCTGCACCTGGCTCACGAAGTCCTTCACCGTCTTGGGGTCCGAGATGTCGCGCTTCTGCGCCATGTCGCTCATGACGAGATGGTTCTTCACCAGCCACATCACGGCCGTCGTGTCTTCGGGGGACAGGCCCAGCCGCGGGCACAGGCTCTGCGCGATCGCCGCGCCGACGTCGGAATGGTCGCCCGGCAGCCCCTTGGCGATGTCGTGCAGCAGCATCGCGACATAGAGCGCCTCGCGCGACTTGATGCGCTTGATGATGTCGGTGGCCAGCGGATGCTCGCTGCGGTGCTCGCCGCGGTCGATCGAGGCGACATAGCCCACGGCGCGGATCAGGTGCTCGTCCACCGTGTAGTGGTGGTACATATTGAACTGCATCAGCCCGACGACGCGGCCGAATTCCGGCACGAAGCGGCCGAACACGCCGGCCTCGTTCATCAGGCGCAGCGCCCGCTCGGGATCGGTGCGCGACGACAGGATCTCGAGGAACAGCTTGTTGGCCTCGGGATTGTGCCGCACGTCGTCGTTGATCAGCGCGAGATTGCGCGTCATCCGCCGCAAGGCGTCCGGATGCACGTCGACCTTCTTGGCGTCCGCGATGTGGAAGATGCGGATCATGTTGACCGGGTCGCCGCGGAACAGCGTCGGCCGCGCGTTCAGCCGGCCGTTCTCGACGTAGAAATCGTCGCCGCTGGTGCGCGGACGCAGGAAGCCCGGCAGCATCGCGGCCAGCGATGGCCGGCGCTTGCGGTTCTGGTCCTCCAGCGCGGCACAGAAGATGCGGGTGAGGTCGCCGACATCCTTGGCCACCAAGAAGTAGGCCTTCATGAAGGCCTCGACGGCGCGGCGCGGCGAATCGCCGGTGAAGCCCATGCGGGCCGCGAGCTCGGGCTGCACGTCGAACGACAGGCGCTCCTCCGCCCGCCCGACGAGATAGTGCAGCTTGACCCGCACCTCCCAGAGGAAGGCTTCGGCCTTCTGGAACACCTTGTACTCGTCGCGGGTGAAGACGTTGTGCTGCACGAGATCGGCCGCGTCTTCGACGTGGTAGACGTATTTCCCGATCCAGTAGAGCGTCTGCAGGTCGCGTAAGCCGCCCTTGCCTTCCTTGATGTTCGGTTCGACGAGGTAGCGGCTCTCGCCCTGGCGCGCATGCCGCTCGTCGCGCTCGGCCAGCTTGGCCTCGACGAAATCCTGCCCGGTGCCGGTGGCGACCTCGTTCCAGAACTTCTTGCGCAGCTCCTCATAAAGCTTGGCGTCGCCCCACAGATAGCGCGCTTCCAGGATCGCGGTCCGGATCGTGACGTCCTGCTTGCTGAGCCGCACGCACTCGCCCAGCGAGCGCGTCGCATGTCCGACCTTCAGGCCGAGGTCCCACAGCATGTAGAGGATGAATTCGATGACGCTCTCGCCCCACGGCGTCTGCTTGAAGGGACGCACGAAGAGCAGGTCGATGTCCGATCCGGGCGCCAGCTCGCCGCGGCCATAGCCGCCGGTCGCCACCACCGCGATGCGTTCCGCGCTGGTCGGGTTCTGCGCGTAGTAGAAATGCTTGACCGCGAAATCGTAGATGACCTGGATCGTGACGTCCTGCAGCGCGGACAGCGCGCGCGCCGCCGCCAGGCCGCTCAGCGTCCCACCGTCGACCTTGTCCTTGACCTGGGCGCGGCCGTCCTGGAATGCGCCCTTGATCAGGCCCAGGGCTTCGGCGCGCAGCTTGGCCCTGTCGCCCGCCGCCTGGGCGAGCGCGGTCAGCGCGCGCCGCAGCGCATCGCCATCCAAAAGCTCGCCGATCGCCGGTGCTTCATAACCCATGAACCCGCATATCACGGGCGGGCCATGGCGTCATGCTTTCCGCCCGTGGTTAGGGGCTTGGTGGCGACAGCGTGCCAAGCCCGTAACCGCGGGGGAGGAAAATCGCCGCTCTAAGACGCGAGCTTAGACGAGGTCTGGCGTTCCGAGCCGCCCGCGAACCAGCGCTGCACCGCGCCGGCCAGGCCCGCGCCGATCAGCGGCGCCACCCAGAACAGCCAGAGCTGCTCCAGCGCCCAGCCGCCATGGATCACCGCGACGGCCGTCGAGCGGGCCGGATTGACCGAGGTGTTGGTCACCGGGATCGAGATCAGGTGGATCAGCGTCAGGCCCAGTCCGATGGCGATCGGCGCATAGCTCGGCGCGGCGAGCGTCACGTTCAGGATGATGATCAGGAACATGAAGGTGAGCACGGTCTCCGAGACCGCGCCGGCCGCCAGCGAATAGCCTTGCGGCGAGTGCGCGCCATAGCCGTTGGTGGCGAAGCCGGCGGTGTCCATGTTGATCGGACCGGTACCGCTGGCGATCACATAGAGCACGGCGGCCGCCGCGATGCCGCCCAGGAGCTGCGCGATCCAATAGGCCGGAATGTCCTTGGCGGGAAAACGTCCCGCCACGAACAGCCCGAAGGTCACCGCCGGATTGAAGTGCCCGCCGGAGATGTGCCCGAAAGCATAGGCGCCCGTCAGCACGGTCAGGCCGAAGGCGAGCGCCACGCCGGCATAGCCGATGCCGACGCCTTCGATGTTGCAGGCGAGGACGGCACTGCCGCAGCCGCCCAGCACCAGCCAGAAGGTACCGAGGAATTCAGCGGCGATTTTCTTGGAGTTGTCCATGTGCGTCCCCCTTCAGGAAGTCACAGAAGTTGCGCGCAGTGTGAGGTGCGTCGGCCGGGCCTGTCCATAAGTCTTTGGGCCGATAAAGCCGATTGTGCAGCGCGGCAGCGACGGTGGTGTGACGGGAGTGGGGTTCTGCGATCAAGCTCCCATTGTCATCCCCGGCCGAACGCCGCGAAGCGGCGTGAGGGGAAGGGGACCCAGGTGGGAGATGCCGTCACGGTGGTTGGCGCCTGGGTCCCCTTCCCCTCGCATTCGCTTCGCTCATGCTCGGCCGGGGATGACAGCGGTGCTTGAACCCGCGTGATCGAAAATCCCACACAAACGAAAACGGCGCGGGATCTCTCCCGCGCCGTTTCCGCATTCTTCGGTTCTAAAACTCAGACGAGCTTCAGATTGACGGCCTTCGGGCCGCGCTTGTCCGCTTCGACGTCGAAGTTGACGCGCTGGCCTTCGTTCAGGCCGCGAAGGCCCGCCGCCTGGACTGCGGTGACATGGACGAACACGTCCTTGCCGCCGTCTTCCGGGGCGATGAATCCGAAACCCTTCGTCGTGTTGAAGAACTTAACTTGACCGATCATTACGGCTTTCTCCTGAAAGCATTTGCGTTATCGCTCGGGCACCACGCCCATCGCGATGATCGAAGTCGCGACTTGTTTCAGGAAAAGCGTCGTCGTCACGCCAGCACTGCGCTCCGGTGGAATGGAGCCTCGCATGGGCACAAGAAACTTCTCTAAAGGCTGCGCGGCCTCAATTAAGCGGGCATATAGGGGGTCGCCTTACCCAAGGCAAGTCACCACCGTTCACGCAGCGGAACGTGCTCCGGCTGCTCGGCCACGCGTGCCAGCCAGCGGGAAACGGCCGGATAGGACGACAGTTCGAAACCGCCCTCGGCCGCGCAATGCGTGTAGGCGTAGAGCGCAATATCCGCAATCGAGTAGCGGTTCCCGGCGAACCAATCATGCGCCTCGAGATGGGTTTCCATGACGCCCAGCGCGGCATTTCCCTTGGCGTGCCACTCCGGAACAAGGTGCTGCTTCGGCTCGAGCTGATCCTTCGGCGCATAGCCCAGCCAGAACCGCGCCACCGCGATATAGGGCTCGTGGCTGTACTGCTCGAAGAACATCCATTGCAGCGCCTGGGCGCGGTCCCAGCGGCTCTCCGGCATCAGCGCCGTGCCGTCGGCGAGGTAGGAGATGATGGCGTCGGATTCCGCCAGCGTGCGTCCGTCCTCGAATTCCAGCAGCGGCACCCGTCCATTGGGGTTGAGCTTGAGGAACGCCGGCTCCCGCGTCGAACCGCCATGCAGCGGATAGTCTTTCAGCGCGAGCGGGATGCCGAGCTGGCGTGCCGTCAGGCGCACTTTGTAGCAATTGCCCGAGACGTGCATCTGGTGAAGCACAAGCATGATGGTCCCTCCGCGTCGCGCAGGACGATCATGCCCGAGGTGGGCGGTGCTTACTTATGCGCCTTGCGCTTGCCGGCTTTGCGCGCTGCCGGCCCCACCGTGCGCATGACCACGCCGCAAGCGACGCGGTCGCCGGAATTGCCGGCCGGCTGGCTGACATAGTCGTCGCCCCGCGCGTTCACGATGATCGACGCGCCGTCGCGGTCGAAGATCGATTTCTTGCCGTTGCCGAGCGAGAACGCGTTGTCGATCACGCTGGCCTTCAGCGTGCCGTCGGCCGCGGCCCATTCGTTCGGCAGGTCGCCGGCATGTGGCCCGTGCTGCGCGAAAAAGCCATGCATCTTGCTCGCGTCGAAGGAGAGGTCGGGCCCGGCTGCGGCGAACCCCGCCTTCGGATCGCAATTGCCGGATGTGTGCAGATGGATCGCATGCGCGCCGGGCGGCAGGCCTTTGAGGTCGTACTGGATCAGCACGCCATGCGAGGTCGCCGCGAAGCTGACCGTCCCCAGCGCGCCGCCATCGGCGCCCGACAGTTTGGCGATGGCGCGCGCCTTCGACGCTGCGCCCAGCACCGGTGTCGTCACCGCCAGCACGGCACCCAACGCAACACAGAAAAATGCGCGATTCATTCCCGCCTCCAGATCGTCCCGGTTGCAGAATACAACTCCCGACAGAAATGTCCGTCAGGCTCGCCTTGACGAATTTGTCAAGCCCTGCTTGACTGTCAGGGTAGGCTTGACAGAGTCCGAACATGAACGCGAAGCCCTCCGCGCGCCCAGCCAGCACGCTCTACTGTTCGTTCTGCCGCAAATCCCAGCACGACGTGAAAAAACTCATCGCCGGACCGGCCGTGCTGATCTGCGACACATGCGTCGCGCTCTGCGAGAAGATCGTTGCCGAGACGCCGGATCCCACGCCGGAGGCGCCGGCCAGGATCAACACAATGGCCGACATGCCCACGGCACAGCTCCTGACCATCCTGGCAAGCCAGGATTCGATGTACCGCGAGGTCCGCGACCGGGTGCAGGAAACCGTCGACATCCTGCGCGGCCGGGCGGTGAGCTGGGCCGACATCGCGGGAGCGCTCAACGTCTCGCGCCAGGCCGCGTGGGAGCGGTTCTCCTAGGGCCGGCGGAACAAACGCATTTCCCCGACGTTTCCGCCGTGCTGCCCGGCGAGGCTGCGCCCGATTTCCAGGAGACGATGATGATGATGTTCCCCACGGCGGCAATCGTGATGGCCGCAGCCATGGCCGCTCCGCAGCTGCCGCAGCCGATGGCGATGGACACCCCGGTGGCCTATGGCAGCCTGCAGACCGTATGCACCGGCGTCGGCTCGGCCAAGGACGATCCGCAATGGTCGTCCTATCCGATCCGCATCGAGTTCTCGAATGGCGGCGCGCAATATCTCTCCGGCGCGCATGTCACGCTGCGCAATGGCGGCAAGGACGTCGCCGATCTCAATTGCGCCGGGCCCTGGGTGCTGGTGAAGGGCACGCCGGGTTCTTATGGCGTCACCGCCGCGATCAACGGTTCGGGCGCCAAGCCCGCGACCGCGACCTTCTCGCTCGGCACGGGCGCGCAGAAGCGGGTCGTCCTGCGCTTCCCCGATTTCCAGGCGAACGAATAGCTACAGGGTGATTTCCCGGACGGCGTCGTCCGTCCGGTTGAAATCGCTGAAGCGGATCCAGCGCGGGCGGACGCGAAACCAGGTGATCTGCGGCCAGTTCTCGCGCGAAGGCCCATCGGGCCACGCCGCGAAATAAATCGCCTTGAGCGCCGCCAGCGCCGCGCCTTTGGGTTCGTCGGCCACGCCCTCGAGCTGCACGCTGCGCTCGTTCTCCCAGCCGATCACCAGCGAGAGGCGCGGATCGCGCCGCAGATTCCGCGCCTTGCGCGTATCACCTGTCGTGTCGAAATAGATCTCGAGCGCCTGCGACACCGCGATACCGACCAGCGCCGATTGCGTCGCGCCGTCCGGCTGGATCGTCGCGACGACGCCGTAGCGCTGCGCCGCGAGGAAGGCGTGGAGCTCGTCTCTCACACCATCACCTGCTCGCTGACCTCTTCCTCCTCTTCCTCGGCTTCGGTCTGGTCGAGGATCCGCCGCTTCTTCCAGTCGCCGCGGGAGAACCACAGGAAACTCACGATGGCGGTGATGACGTTGGCCACCGGAAAGGCCCACCAGATGCCGTGTGCGCCCAGATGGGCGCGGTGCGACAGCACGAAGGCCAGTGGAAAGGTCAGCACCCATTGCGAGACCAGGCTGATCACCATGGCCGCGAACATGTTGCCCGAGGCGCGCAGCACGCCCATCAGCGCGAACTGCACGCCGACGAAGCCGAAGCTCCAGGAGATGGTGCGGATGAACACCGCCGCCTCATGGATCACCGCCTTGTCGCCCGGCACGAAGAACGCGGCGATATGATTGGCGAAGACCAGCGCGAACAGCCCGAAACCCGTCAGGACGGAGAAGGTTATCAGCGCCGCCAGCCTTGCGACGGCTTCCGCGCGCGGCAGGTTGCCGGCGCCGATATTCTGCCCGACCAGCGTGGACGTCGCCATGGAGAAGCCCATCGCCGGGATCACCACGAATTGCAGCACATTGCCGCCGACGCCATAGGCCGCGGTCGTCACCGTGCCGAAGCTGGTGATCAGGAACATCATCATCGTTACGCCCAGGCCGCGGGCCGAGCCCTCGATCGCGGCCGGATAGCCGAGATTGAATGCCCGCTTGATGAAGGCGAAGTCCGGCTTCAAGGCCTCGAGCTTGAGCTGGATGCCGTAGCGGCCCTGCAGCAGCAGGGTGATCGCCGCCGCCGCCGAGAGGAACTGGCTCACCATCGTCGCCAGCGCCGCGCCCGTCACGCCCCAATGCAGCACGAAGATGAAAAGCGGATCGAGCGCGAAGTTGACCAGCACCGTGCCCGCGATGATGTAAAGCGGCACCGTCACCTGTCCCACGCCGCGCATCTGCGACTGGAAGCAGAAATAGGCGAACATCAGCGGCAGGCTGAGGAACTGCACCCGCAGGAAGCCCAGCGCGTTGTGATAGACGTCGGGCGCGACCTCCAGCAGCTCCAGCAGGTAGGGCGCGACGGCAAAGCCGAACAGCCCCAGCACCAGCGACACCGCGACCACGGTCAGCAGGGTCTGGCCGGCGACATGGTCGACCATCGCGCGGTTGCGCGCCCCGACATATTGCGCGATCAGCGTCGAGCCCGCGATGGTGAAGCCCATGCCGATCGACATCATCAGGAACATCAGCGGCATCGAGACCGAGACCGCCGCCACCGCGGCGGCGCCCAGGCGGCCGACCCAGAACGCGTCGACCAGCTGATAGGCGATCTGCAGGATATTGCCGCCCATGATGGGGATGGCGAGCAGGAAGAGGGAGCGCGGGATCGGCCCCTCCAGCAGGCGCGGATCGAACGCCCGTCCGCCGAAGCCGCGGGGACCGCCGCGCAGGGCCGTGTCTGCCCCGTCGGCCGCGGTGCGTCGTGTCGCCTCGCCCGGAATTTCCGGCGGCGAATCGGTGTCGGGAGCCATGCTGCAATTTTGGGCATCGCCGGCCCCTTTGGCAAATCGCCGGCTCGGCTATAATCGCCGGTGCCGGAACCCTTGCCGAGACCCGTGATGCGCTTTGCCCTTTCCGTTCTTGCCGCCGCGATCCTGCTCACCGGCGGCGCACGGGCCGAGACCTGGGTTCACACGAGGGACAATGGCGGCGGCCTGCCCATGTGCTTCGACAAGGACAGCGTCAAGCCGGGCGCCGACGGCCTCACGCAATATGCGGTGAAGATGTGCAAGGACCCGACGCCGCAATGGTATGCGGTCGACTGCAGCAAGAACTTCAAGGTCGAGCTCCTGGTCCGCATCTACGATCTCGGCACGACCGGCCATTACCGCGAGATGACCGCCGACTATCCGGATTCGGGCTTCGCGCTCGACGCCGACATGGCCTGCCACAAATAGGCGCGGCCCAAATGGAAACGGCCGGCGTCGCCGCCGGCCGCTCGTCTTCAGAACGCGACGCGGCTCAGACCGCTTTCAGGTTCACGGCTTTCGAGCCGCGCGCATCGGGCTGCACGTCGAAGGAGACCTTCTGCCCGTCGCTGAGGCTGCGCAGGCCGGCCGCCTCGACCGCGGTGGCGTGGACGAACACGTCCTTGCCGCCGCCATCCGGCGCGATGAAGCCATAGCCCTTCGCGGTGTTGAAAAACTTCACGGTTCCGATCGTCATGTCTTTGGGTCCTGCTCACAAGAATCCCGCACCGGCGACGCGCCGGTCCGGAACGCGATGACGGGTGTCGGGAGAGGAAGGGAGGCTGTGTCGTCCAGGCGCGATGCGGAAGGAGCAGGGACCAGTCGTGCGCTTTCTCTGACGGAACGCCGTCTACGTTGCGCCGAGCTTATCGCAATCGGCGCCGTGAAGAAACTGCGGCCCCGCCTTAGGGCGCCTTCGCGGTCTTCTTTTTCGCGGCGGATTTCCGCGCCGGCGCTTCCGCCGCGAGCTTGACCGCCAGGGCCCGGTCGGCGGCTTCCTTGGCAAGGCGCAGCGCCCGCAGCTTGGCGGTCTTGGCCTCGAAGGCGTTGCGCTCGGCTTCGAGTTCCTTTTTCACCAGCGCGTCGCGCGCTTCGGACGCGGTGAACGTCGCGCCGGTCTTGCGGCGGGCGAGATCGCGGATGGCATCGGGCATGAAGGACTCCTCTGCTGGGCGCGGGGTCCGGGTCCGCGCCGGGCGCGGGCAGGGGCTCTGCGGAGTGGTCTTCTTAGACTCGACTATAGCGCAAAAAGCCGCCGCCGGGGCGGGATATTTGCACCGTATACGCCGCATTTCCGCCGCGCCGCCGGGGCAAGCGGGGACCACGCGCCCGCCGGCGCCTCAAGCCAAGCCATGATCCGCACGCTGATTTTCCGCCTGAACGGCACCGCCGGTCATCGGAAATCGCGGCGGGGCGCTACAGCGCCTTGAGGAACGCCGCCGCCGCGGCCGGATTGCGCACTTTCGCGCCGGCGATGAAATAGACGAAGACGTCGCGCTTCTTCTTCGCGGGTGCCTTGCCGAGGAGCGCGAAGCCTTTCGGCGTGCCGCCCGCTTCCCACGCCTTGGCGGCCGCGGCCCAGGTCTTGACCGCGGCTGGCTTGTAGCCGTTCGGCACGTCCTCCTGGCTCTCCTGCAGCCGGCAATAGACGAAGTCGGCGGTCGGATCGGCGATGGCGGGATATTTCTTCGAGTCGGCGAACACGATGGCCGCATCGTATTTGCGCGCCAGCGTCACGAACGCGGGTGTGAGGAAGCTCTCATGCCGCGGCTCGACGGCATGGCGCAGTTTCACGCCGTCGATCGATGCGGGCAGCAGCGCGAGGAACGCCTCGAAATCCGCCGGATCGAATTTCTTGGTGTGCATGAACTGCCACAGGATCGGCCCGAGCTTGCCCTTCAGCTCCGACACGCCGCTTTCCAGGAAGCGCGCGATCGACGGCCCCGCTTCCGCCAGGACGCGGCGGTTCACCGCGAAGCGGTTCGCCTTGAGCGCGAACACGAAACCGTCCGGTGTCTCGTCATGCCATTTCCGGAACGTCGGTGGCTTGAAGGTCGAATAGAAGGTGCCGTTCACTTCGATCGAGGTGACCTGGCGGCTGGCATAGTGCAGCTCCTTGGCCTTCGACGTGCCCTTGGGGAAGAACACGCCGCGCCACGGCTCGAAATTCCATCCGCCGATGCCCGCCCGTATCATGCTCGCGCCCGTTTTCCCTGCGCGAGCATATTCTATCCGGGGGGCGTCGCCCAATCGGAAAAGCCCGGCGCGGTCCCGAACACCGTGCGCAAGCCGCGCGACAGCGCCGCCGGATAGACCGAGCCGTGCGTCTCGCCCGCGAACACCTCCATCGCCAGCCGCAGCGTCTTGTATGGGCGCTGCGCCAGCCGCGCATGCAGCTCATAGAGGTTCGAGACCATCCGCGCCGACGCGTACTCGGCCTCCTCGAGCGCGCCGATCGAGAGGAACAGGTTGACCGGCAGATCCGGCGCCTGCCGCGCGAACGCACTCTCCCGGGCCAGGATGGCGCGATCGTGCCACCAGATCGACGGGCTGAGCGCGAGGTAGCGCTGGAAGCTCCGCGGCGCGTCGAACAGGGTGTGCAGCGCGAACAAGCCGCCCAGCGACATGCCCACCAGCGTCTGGTCGGTCCGGTCGACCGCATAGCGGGACTCGATGAAGGGCTTCAATTCTTCCTGGACGAAGCGCAGGAAGGCCGCCGCGCCGCCCGGCGCGACGCCGTCGGCCGGCGCGTCCGGCGTGCCCGCGACCCGTGCGAGATAGGCCCCATCGGCATCCGGCGTGAAATCGCGCAGACGCAGGCTGCGCACGCGCGACATCTCCGCGCGATAGCCGATGCCGACCACGATGGCGGCGGGCAGGAGCCGGCCCAATTGCAGCTGCGACACGGTCTGCGCCGCCAGGCCGAAGCCCTGGCTGCCGTCCAGCACATAGATGACCGGCAAGGCTTTGCCGCTGTGGTTCAAAGGCGCCGCGACGTCGACGAGGAACGTCTCGTCCACCTGCGCCGATCCGAGCGCAAAGCTCTCCGAACCGCGGATCGTCGCCGCGCCGAGCGTCTCGACCGTCGTCATTCGGCCGCGATCTTCATCCGTTGCGCCGTGAGCGCGTCCAGCGCCTCGTCATATTCGCGCTTCAGCCGCGCCACCAACTCGCCCGCGCCGAGCACGCCCTTCACCGCGCCGATGCCCTGGCCGCAGCCCCAGATGTCCTTCCACGCCTTCGCCTTGGTATTGCCGCCCGAGCCGAAATTCATCTTCGAGGGATCGGAGACCGGCAGGTTGTCGGGATCGAGCCCCGCCGCCACGATGGACGGGCGCAGATAATTGCCGTGCACGCCGGTGAACAGGTTGGTGTAGACGATGTCGTCGCCGGCCGATTGCGCGATCATCTCCTTGTAGCCTTCCATCGCATTGGCTTCCCGGGTCGCGATGAAGGCCGAGCCGATGTAACCGAAATCCGCGCCCATCGCCTGCGCCGCCAGCACGGCGCGTCCGGTTGCGATCGCGCCGGACAAGGCCAGCGGCCCATCGAACCATTCGCGGATCTCGGAGATCAGCGCGAAGGGCGACAGGACGCCGGCATGGCCGCCCGCGCCCGCCGCCACCGCGATGACGCCGTCGGCGCCCTTCTCGACCGCCTTGTGGGCGAATTTGTTGGTGATCACGTCGTGCAGCACGACGCCGCCATAGGAATGCACCGCCGCGTTGACGTCCTCGCGCGCGCCCAGCGAGGTGATGACCACCGGCGCCTTGTATTTCACGCAGAGCTCGAGGTCCTGCTCCATCCGGTCGTTGGAGCGGTGCACGATCTGGTTGACCGCGAAAGGCGCGCTCGGCTGGTCCGGATGCGCCCGGTCCCACGCCGCGAGCTCCTCGGTGATCTGCGCCAGCCATTCGTCGAGCTGCGACAGCGGCCGCGCATTGAGCGAGGGGAACGAGCCGATGATGCCCGCCTTGCACTGCGCCAGCACCAGTTCGGGGCCCGAGATGATGAACAGCGGCGAGCCGATCACGGGCAGGGAAAGCTTCTTGGTCAATGCGCCTTTGAGGGCCATGGTGTTGTCTCCGGTTACGGTTGCGATGCGAATGTCATGGGCCGCCCGAGCGGCGTCTTTGCGGATGCGGGCACGCGGGCGCCGCGGAAGGTCAGCCGCATGGTCTCGAAATAGAGCTCCTCGACCTTCATCCCGGGCGGCAGCCGGCCGGCCAGATGCAGCACGATCACGCCATGCGACGCCGCCCACAGCGCATTGCCGATGATCTTGGGATCGCCGCGCACCACGCCCGCCGCAGCGAGGTCCTTCACATGCCGGGTCACCGTCTCGCCGGCGCGCTTGCCGGCACGGCGCAGCTCGGGATGCTTGGCCTCGTCCGGCGGATCGAGGTCGAACATCAGCCGGTAGGCGTTGGGATTCTTCAGCGCGAAATCGAGATAGGCGCGGCCCACGGCGCGGGCCCGCGCGAAGGCGTCGTCGCCCGAGGCGAAGGCCGCCTCCAGCGCATCGGAGAACCGGTCGAAGGCATCGGCCCGCGCAAAGGCGAGGATCTCTTCGCGATCCGCGAAATAGCGGTAGAGCCCCATCGGACTGCGCCCGAGCTTGCGCGCGATGTCCCGGATGGTGATCGCGCCGACCCCGCCTGCCGCATAAAGCGCCGTCGCCGCCGCGCCGATCTTGGCACGCACCGCTTCGAAGTCTTCGGAGGACAGCTCTTTGGGCATGGAGTCTCGTACAGCGTACGCGTACCTTGTACGAGACTGTGCAGGCAGTCAACATCCCTGCCAGCTTCTTCACCACCGTCATGGGCGGGTTAAACCTGCCCATGACGACCTCTTTTGAAATTGAATTGAGTCCAGACCCTGGTGCACGTAGAGCCGCGGAGGATCACCGCTCCGCAATCTCCGCGTGAGCCGTCGCAGCGTGAGACTGGAAAATTCCCGCTTGCGTTGCATCGGACTGTTGTATACAAGTAACAGTTGTGATCAAGGAGCAACATCACCCCGGCGGCAGGCCAGCCAGAAGGGCGCGAGGCGAGCGACACCGCCAGGAAGACCGCGAGCATACAGGGCAAGGGCGCGCGCCTCGCTGCGCCCGTGCGGTGAACGGCACGGTGGCCGCGGGAGCATGAGGGTGCTCTCCCGGCCGCCCGAACCGGATGCCGCAATGCCCAGGGTGGCGAAGCGAAGGTGCTTGCGGTCGGCCGTCCGGTCTTCCGCCTGCCGGCCTGTCGAGCTTTGAAGCCGGGGCGGGCTCGTGCCTTGCGCAAACATCATCTTTCGACGCCTGCGCGACGCGATGCCCGCCTTATTTTTTGGGACCCGCCCGCGTAGTTTCGAATCATGATCGTCCGCCGGATTCTCCTCAGCGCCGTCCTCGCCGTCATCGTCCCCGCGGCGCGCGCCGCCGATGTCGAGACCGTCGTCGTCACGGCGGCACCGCCCGATCCCGTCGGCAACGCCGCTTTCTCTGTCGTTACCTTGGATGCCAGGGACCTGCACAATTCCACCGAGCTCGACAGCGCGCTGTCGCAGGTGCCGGGTCTCTCGCTCTTCCGCCGCGACTCCTCGCTTTCGGCCAATCCGACGACACAAGGCGTCAGCCTGCGCTCCATCGCGCCGTCCGGCGCGGGGCGCGCCCTGGTCACGCTCGACGGCGTGCCGCAGAACGATCCCTTCGGCGGCTGGGTGATCTGGTCCGCCCTGCCGCCCGAAGACATCGGCGGCGCTCAGATCGTGCGCGGCGCCGGCGCCGGCCCCTATGGCGCGGGGGCGCTCACCGGCGTCATCGCCCTGAACGAAGCGCGCGGCGACGGCCTCGTCGCTGCCGACGCCTCGCTGGCGCAACGCAATGGACGGCGCCTCGCCGCCGCGGGCGGCACGACCGTCGGACCGGTCACGCTGTTCGCCAGCGCCTCGGACGAGGACAGCGATGGCTGGATCCCGGTCCTGCTGCCGGATCGCGGCGCCGCCGACGATGCGGTGACCTATCACGCGCGCAACGCCTCGCTGCGCGCCGAAGCGACGCCCTGGACCGACACGCTGGTCTCGCTGCGCCTCGGCGCCTATGGCGAGAACCGCGATTCGGGCTTGGTGGGCTCGACCTCGTCGGCCGACGGCGTGACGGCCAGCCTGACCGTGGCGCATCCCGAAAGCGGCGACGATCTCGGCTGGCGCCTGCAGGCCTGGCTGCGCAATTCGGATTTCTCGAACATCTCCGCGACCGTCAATCCGCCGCATCGCGCCTCGACGACCGTGAGCAACGACCAGTATTCGACGCCGTCCCTGGGCTGGGGCTTCAACGCGGCGTTGCGCGGAAGCTGGTCGCGGCTCGACTGGGAGATCGGCAGCGACGCCCGCTTCGCCCAGGGCGATTCCAAGGAGCATTTTTCCTTCGTGGCGGGTTCGCCGACCCAGGGACGCATCAGCGGCGGCCGCACCTTCGTCGGCGGCGTCTACGTCGAAAGCGCCCTGCATCTGGACGGCCTGCTGCTGACCGCGGGTCTGCGCGCCGATCAATGGGCCTCGACCGGCGGCCATCTGATCCAGACGACCCTCGCGACCGGCATCGTGTCGGTGAACCAGACGACGCCGTCGCGCAGCGGCATCGTGCCGACCGCACGCCTCGGGTTGCGCCAGGATCTGGGCGCGGGCTTTTATGTCCGGTCCGCGGCCTATGGCGGATTCCGCGCGCCCTCCCTCAACGAGCTCTACCGCCCGTTCCGCCTTGGCAACAATCTCACCGAGGCCAATCCATCGCTCGCGCCCGAAAAGCTCTACGGCGCCGAGATCGGCCTGGGCCAGGAGGGCGAGACTTTTTCCTGGGACGCGACGGGCTTCTACAACCAGCTCCACGGCGCCATCACCAATGTCACGGTCGGCCGCTGCCCGTCGCCGGATCCGGCGGTGGTCTGCCCCATCGTGGTGCCGGGCGTCGGCACCGTCACCAATGGCGGCACGCTGATCCAGCGCCAGAACGCCGGCAACATCCTCGCCTACGGCATCGAATCCGACGCGCAGTGGCATGTCGCGGACGGGTTGTCGCTGCATGCGGCCTTCGACTATGTCGACGCCCATGTCGAAGGCGGTGCGGCCGCGGCGCAGCTCACCGGCAAGCGGCCGTCCCAGGCGCCGCGCTTCACCCTCACCGGCGGCGTCACGGCGGTGCCGTTCGCGCGTCTGACGCTCACCGCCGATCTGCGCTACGAGACCCTGCGCTATGCCGACGACCAGAACACGCTGGTCCTGCCCGCAGCGACCACGGTCGATGCCCGGATCGCCTACCGGTTGTGGGACGGGCTCAGTGCGTATGTAGCGGGCGACAATCTGCTCAACGCCCGCGTCGCGACCACCGAGAGCGCGGACCTTGTGACGAACTATGCATCGCCGCGCATCCTGCGGGTCGGACTTTCCTGGACGGAATGACGCGCGCGAAGCGCCGCACGTCCCGCTATAGTGCGGGCCGCTCCTGATCCGGACCCATCATGAAGAAAATCCATCCCGATGCGAAGACCGCGCTCGACGGTCTGCTGTTCGACGGCATGACCATCATGTCGGGCGGCTTCGGCCTGTGCGGCATCCCCGAAACGCTGATCGCCGCCCTGGTCGCGTCGGGGGTCAAGGACCTCACCGTGATCTCGAACAATGCCGGGGTCGACGATTTCGGCCTCGGCCTGCTGCTGCAGACCCGCCAGATCAAGAAGATGGTCAGCTCCTATGTCGGCGAGAACGCGACCTTCGAGCGGCAATACCTGGCCAAGGAGCTCGAGCTCGAATTCAATCCGCAGGGCACCCTCGCCGAGCGCATCCGCGCGGGCGGCGCCGGCATCCCCGGCTTCTACACCAAGACCGGCGTCGGCACGCTGATCGCCGAGGGCAAGGAGCACAAGGAGTTCGGCGGCCAGACCTATATCCTGGAGACCGGCCTCGTCGCCGACCTCTCCATCGTCAAGGCCTGGAAGGGCGACGCCCAGGGCAACCTCGTCTTCCGCAAGACCGCGCGCAACTTCAACCCGATGATGGCGACGGCCGGCAAGGTCACCGTGGCCGAGGTCGAGGAGATCGTGCCCGTCGGATCCCTCGATCCCGACACGATCCACACGCCGGGCATCTACGTGCAGCGCATCCTGGCCGGTGCGGCCTACGAAAAGCGCATCGAGAAACGCACCGTGCGGGAGAACGCCTGATGCCCTGGACCCGCGACGATCTCGCCAAGGTGGCCGCGCGCGAATTGCGCGACGGCTTCTACGTCAATCTCGGCATCGGTATCCCGACACTGGTGGCGAACTACATCCCGGCCGGCATGGACGTCACGCTGCAGTCGGAGAACGGCATGCTCGGCATGGGACCGTTCCCGCGCGAGAACGAGGTCGATGCCGACCTCATCAACGCCGGCAAGCAGACCATCACCGAGCTCGACCGCACCTCGTATTTCTCCTCCGCCGACAGCTTCGCGATGATCCGCGGCGGCCATATCGATCTGTCGATCCTCGGCGCGATGGAGGTGTCTGAGACCGGCGACCTTGCCAATTGGATGGTGCCGGGCAAGCTGGTGAAGGGCATGGGCGGCGCGATGGATCTCGTCGCCGGCGTCAAGCGCTGCGTCGTGACGATGGACCACACCGACAAGGCGGGCAATTCCAAGCTGCTCAAGGCCTGCACCTTGCCGCTCACAGGCCAGCGCTGCGTGCACCGGATCGTCACCAATCTCGGCGTGTTCGACGTGGTGCCGGGCGGCCTCAAGCTCGCGGAGCTCGCGCCCGGCGTGACGCAGGACGAGATCACGGCGAAGACGCAGGCGACGCTGGTCCGGTAGCGTCGCCAGAGGCGCGCTTCACGACAAAAGCAGGATGATCTCCGGTCCCAGCAAGAGACCCGATTCAGCCGTCCGGGCAGGTACGACGCGTAGGCTGGGACTGGCCCAAGGCAGCCTTGCCTGCGGTCCATTGCGGTTGGCCGATGTCGCCAGTGGCGACTGGATTTTCGTCTGCATGAGGATCTCCTTATGGGTTGTCCATATGCAGTACTGCTACCTGTAGTTGTGTTAATACACGGATAACGCCTGTATAATTAACCGTTCCATTAAAATCTTACGCAATGCCTGCGCTCATGGTCCGCTTACGGTCAGGCCGGCTGCTTCTAGCCGCTCCAGCACGCCGCCCTTGCGCAGGAAGAAGCCCATCGGTAGCACCGCGAAGGTCTTGCCCGGCTTGTTCAGCGCCGCGAGGATCGCTTTCGCCATGTCGCGGTTCGCGGTCTCGCGCAGGACGCTGTAGGCCGCGTTCTGCCCCAGGCAATCGTCCAGCCGCGTCTCGAAGTAATGCGCCTTGACGCCGGCGAGGTCGCCGACCGCCCAGGCATTGGCGGCCGCCACGGCATGCGTCGAAGCGGTATCGACGTCATTGATCGCGAAGTCGAGGCAGGCGCGATGGGCCTCCGGCGTCATCTTCGGGATGTCGTGGACGACGCCCATCGCCGGGTATACCGCGACCGTCTGCGTCGGCACGCCTTCGTGGCTGGCGAGGCTCTCCATCGTCTTTTGCGGGCCGTTTGCCGTGAGCTGCGCGAAATCCCAATAGTCGCTTTCCAGGCGGAGTGCCGCGACGCCGCCAAGAAATTCGCTATAGCGGTCCGCGTCGCGTCCGATGCGGGTGCGCGCGGCGATGAAGCGCGTCCTGAGCGGCTCGGGCAGCGTCGACTCCAGCGTCGTGCCATCCGGCTGCTCAAGCGTGTCCATGTGCCAAGTCCAGAACCACAGCCCCTCGACGATGCCCACTTCGGCGCGCGGCGGAAGCAGCATGGCGCTCGAGCCTTTCAGCAGGGCCGCGACTTGGCTGCTGTCCCATTTCATGTCCTTCGGCACCGGCGAGACCGTCGGAAGGATCCAGACCTCGGCACTGTTCCTCGCGACATGCCAGAGCGCAGGCCCGCCGTTGCCGGGCGTGACGACCACCGTCTCGACATTCGACCAGTCCTGCACCGGCGCGCCGCTCGGCGCCTGGGCCAGCGCCGGAGCGAACACGGCCGCGAGTCCGAGAGCGGCAACACGAAGTTTCATGGCTCCTCCACGCGCATTTCGAAGAAAATTCGACGCCAAACAGATGCAATTGCGCGGCTTTGCCTTCAACCCGGCGTAACGCCTGCCGCTCTAGCGTCGAAGCCAGCATATCCGGCCGGCGCGTCCGGCCAAGGGGGCGACATGCATGTCCTGGTATTGGCGTCGCAAAAGGGCGGCTCGGGCAAGACCACGCTGTCGGGCCATCTCGCGGTCGAAGCGGTGTCGGCGGGCATCGGTCCGGTGGCGCTGATCGACACCGATCCGCAAGGCTCGCTCTCGCATTGGTGGAACGCGCGCCAGTCGCCGACGCCGCATTTCGCCAAGGTCGGCCTGTTCGAGCTGGGCGAAGCTTTGGCGCAGCTGCGCAATTCCGGCATCCGCCTCGCCGTGATCGACACCCCGCCCGCGATCACCGCCTCGATCTCGCAGGTGGTCGCCTTTGCCGATCTTGTCGCGGTGCCGACGCGGCCGAGCCCGCACGACCTGCGCGCCGTCGGCGCCACGGTCGACATCGCCGAGCGCCATGGCAAGCCGGTGATCTTCGTCATCAATGCGGCCACGCCGCGGGCCCGCATCACCGGCGAGGCGGCGGTCGCGCTCTCGCAGCACGGCACCGTCGCGCCGGTCACGCTGCATCATCGGGTGGATTTCGCCGCCAGCATGGTGGACGGCCGCACCGTCGGCGAGGTCGTCGCAAAGTCGCAATCGGCCAAGGAAGTGCGCGATCTGTGGCTCTATATCCAGGACCGTCTCTCGCGGCTTACCGGCGATCCCAAGCTGCTGCCCGAGATACGTCCCGTCCATTTCGCGATCGACGCCTTGTCGCCCTCCGACGAAATCCGCCCGCCGCCGGTCCTTGTGCCGGAGCGCGCGGAAGAGACCTCGTCGATCCCGCCGCCGCTGCTGCCCGAACGCCGTTTCGTCGGCGAGCGCCGCACCAGCCTGGCGCCGTTCGGTGGTGCCGACCGCCGCGCCCATCCCTTCGGCCGCCGCGCCAGCGACCGCCCGCAATAGGAGACCCGTGTGAGCTCGCAACGCTTTGCGCCCATCACCTCCGCCCTGTTCGCCCGCAAGGGCGACGCGACGCCGTCGGCCGTCCAGGCCAAGCCGTCCCTGCTTTGGACCCGCGAACCACCGCTCGCCGACCCGCCGCCGGCCGGCAAGCCGCACCGCATGATGGTGACGCTGAGCCCTGCCGACTTCGAAAAGCTCGGCATCGCCGCGGTGAAAAAGGGCGTGACCCGGCATCAGATCCTGCACGTCGCGCTCGATGCGCATCTGGAGCGCCTCAAGCGCGAATATGGCGGCTGCGGCTGTATGGCGCTGGGCGGCGGCTGCACGGAGGACTGCGGCGCGCCATAATTCGGGGCGCAAACGCTGCGGCGCCGCATTTAGGCGCCGAACGGCACGATCTTGTTGCCCGCGTCGTGTCCGATATCGGCGGCGCCGAGATAGGCGATGCCCGAAACATCGCACCAATGCCGCACGATCTCTTCCGGCGTCTGGCCGAATTCCGGATCGTTGGGCGGTATGTCGCTGACCCGCCCCAGGCGGATCCCGGCGACCTTGCGCATCTCCGCCGTCGACGTCACATGAAACATCAGACGGTCGAGGGCATAAAGATGCTCCGAAACCTCTTCGACCATCACCACATGTCCCGCAAGATCGGGCATCAGCGGCGTGCCGACCAGCATGCTGAGGATGGTGAGATTGAGCGCGACGGCCGGCCGCGTCCCGTCCAGCGACGGCTCCAGGGTACTTCTTTCCTTGTCGACCAGCCACGACAAGACACGCTTCACAGCCGTCTCGCCATGCGATCGCCGCATGTCGTGAGGGATCGGTCCATGCGCGGCGCGAAAGCCGTGCTTGTACAGACCCGCCAGCAGAAAGCCGCCGTCGCTATAGCCGAGATAGGTCTTGTCCCGCGCGACCGGCGACAATCCGGCCAACACCGTCTCCGCGATGCGGCCCGAGCCGTAGCCGCCGCGCGCGAACCACAGCGCGTCGAACGCCGGGTCGTTGGCATATTCGAGGAACGCTGCCGCCCGCGCCGCGTCGTCGCCGGCGAAATGCCCCGACGATAGAAAGCACTGCGGATGGAAGACAACGTCTGCGCGGTCGCCGAAAGCGTCGCGCGCAAGCGCGGCCACTTGGCCGGCCGTATCGGGATGCAGCCGTGCCGCCGGTGCGACGATGCCGATCCTAACCTTCGCCAAATCCGATCCGCCCATGCCCTTGTTGTCATCGCTGCCTTCGGCTTATAGCGTCCGGCGATGACCTCAGACAGGCCCTACTTTTTCTGCGGCGTCGGCGGCAGCGGCATGCTTCCGCTGGCGCTGATCCTCAAGGCGCGCGGCCGCACGGTCCGCGGCTCGGACCGCGCCCTCGACCAGGGCCGCCTCGCCGAAAAGTTCGACTACATCCGCCGCGCCGGCATCGTACTTTTCCCGCAGGACGGCAGCGGCGTGACCGGTGCCGACACCATCGTCGTCACCTCCGCCGCGGTCGAGGAGACGATCCCCGACGTCCAGGCGGCGCGCCGCATCGGCGCCGGATTGATGCTGCGGGCCGAGCTGCTGTCGCAGCTCTTCAACGAAGCGCCCAACGCGATCGGCGTCGCCGGCACCTCGGGCAAGTCCACCACCACCGGCATGATCGGCTGGGTCCTTTCGGCCTGCGGCCTCGATCCCACGGTGATGAACGGCGCGGTGATGCGCAATTTCGCGACGCCCGAAGCGCCCTTCGCCAGCGCCCTGGTGGGCCATGGCGATCTCTTCGTCAGCGAGGTCGACGAAAGCGACGGCTCGATCGCCCGTTATCATGCGCGCATCGCCGTGCTCAACAACATCGCGCTCGACCACAAATCGATGGACGAACTGCGCGCGCTGTTCCGCGCGTTCGTCGCGCGATCGGAGATCGCGATCCTCAATCTCGACAACGAGGAGACCGCGGCGCTCGCCGCGGAGCTGCCGGCGGCGCGCCGCCTGACCTACAGCATCGCCAACACCAAGGCCGATCTCCTGGCACAGGACGTCCAGCCGCTGCCGGACGGCATCGCCTTCACCGTCAGCGAGCGCAACGGCGCCAGCGCCGTGCCGGTCCGCCTCGAAGTGCCCGGCCGTCACAATGTCTCCAACGCATTGGCGGCACTCGGCGCGGCGCGCGCCGCCGGCGTCGCGCTGGCCGAGGCCGCCGAAGCGCTGTCGCGCTTCGCCGGGATCCGCCGCCGTCTCGAAGTCGCCGGAACCGCCGGCGGCGTCACGGTGATCGACGATTTCGCGCACAACCCGGACAAGATCGCCGCCACGCTGGCTACTTTGCATGACTTCCCGGGCCGCCTGCTCGTCATGTTTCAGCCGCATGGCTTTGGACCCCTGAAGCTCATGAAGGATCAGTTCATCGCGGTTTTCGCCAGCAATCTGGGGCCTGCCGACGTCCTCCTCATGCCCGAGCCGGTCTATTTCGGCGGCACGGCGGACCGCAGCGTTTCCTCGGTCGACATCGTGCGCGGCGTTGAAGCGGCGGGGCGCGAGGCTTACGTCTTCGCCGATCGCGAGGCGTGCCTGCCCAAGCTGCTCGAATTGGCGGCCGACGGCGACCGCATCGTGATCATGGGTGCGCGCGACGACACGCTGTCGCAATTCGCGGCTTCTTTGCTGGCGCGGCTGGCGAATTGATTTTCAAGGCGAGGGCGCATGAGCGGTGAAGGTCTGGCGACGCGGCGGCTGCCCCTGCCGACCATTGTCGTCTTCTCGTTCTCGATAATGCCGGTGGCCTCGCTCGGCGTCGTGCTGTTCGTTTATCTGCCGCCCTATCTCGCCGGTCATCTCGGCATGTCGCTCGGCGCCGTCGGCGCCATCTGGGCTTCGGTGCGCATCGCCGATCTGTTCGTCGATCCGCTGCTCGGTCATCTCATGGACCGCACGCAGACCCGCTTCGGCCGCTATCGCGTCTGGCTCGCCGCCGGCGTGCCGGTCTTCATGCTGGCGACCTACATGCTGTTCCTGGCGCCCAAGGGCATCGGCCGCGTCTATCTGTTCGTCTGGCTGTTCGTCTATTACCTGGGCAATTCGGTGCTCACGCTGTCGCAGCAGGCCTGGAGCGCGACGCTGGCGACCGCCTATGACGAGCGCAGCCGCGTTTTCGGCATCGGCGTCGCGGTCGGCGTGGTGGCCACGGTCGCCACGATCCTGATCCCGACATTGGCGCCGCTCTTCGGCCTCAGCAACGCGCAGGGCGTGCAGGCGATGGGGCTGGCGATGGTCGTCCTGACGCCGGTCTCGGTCTGGCTGGCGGTGTGGCGCACGCCCGAGCGGATCAACCGGACGCTCGATCACCGCTTCGAGCTGAAGGACTATTGGGAGATCGTTTCCAAGCCCGAAGTCGTCCGTCTGTTCCTCGCCCAGGTCGCGCTGACTCTCGGTCCCGGCTGGATGAGCGCGATGTATCTCTTCTATTTCCACGATGCGCGGGGCTACACGCTTCAGCAGTCCTCGATCCTGCTGCTTGTCTATATCCTGATCGGCGTCGCCGGCGCGCCGCTCACCGCGAAGCTCTCGGCCCGCATCGGCAAGCATCGCGCGCTGATATTCACCACCATCGCTTTCTCGCTGGCATTGCTCACCATCCCGCTGGTGCCGTGGGGCAATCTCTATGCGGCGATCCCGATCATGGCCTGGTGCGGCTTCATGGCGGCCGGCTTCGGGCTCACCATCAATGCGATGATGGCCGATGTCGGCGACGAGATCCGCCTCCACCAGGGCAAGGAGCGGGTGAGCCTGCTCTATTCGCTGCTTACCTTCGCCGCCAAGCTCACGGCCGCCTTCGCCATCGGCCTGTCGCTCCCCCTGCTGCAATTCTTCGGTTACACCGCCGCGGAGGGCGCGCACAACACGCCGTCCGCCATACGCGCGCTCGAATGGATATTCGTCGTCGGTCCGATCCTGTTCGTGATGCTGGGCGGCGTCTGCGTCCTGGGCTGGCGTCTCGATGCCGCGCGCCATGCGCAGATCTGCAAGGAGCTCGATGCCCGCGACGCCGCGGCGCTCGGCGAGGCGGCGCTCGTCGGCGGTCTCGGCGCGGCACCGGTCGTGCTCGCCGCCGAGGAAAATTGAGCTACGGCGTGGCCTCGTTCGCGGCCTTCGCGGCGTCGTTCGCCGGCTCGGCGTTGAACCCAGCCTGCGTGATGACGACCTTATAGGTCGCGCCCTCTGCGAGCGGCATGTAGTTCGCCGAGCCGAAGCGCCGGTCTTCGGTGTAGAAATTCGCCAACAGCCAGTTCACCCAGCTCTCCGGCATGTATCTGTCGACCGCGGGCTTGCCCGCGAGATCGCAGGACGTGATCGGCTTGCCGTTGCCGCGCTCGGCCGTCGAATATTTGTTGGACACCTGGTCCAGCGTGTAGGTCGCGTCCAGCCCCAGCACGTTCGCCCAGGCCTTCCACTTCTGCACCCGTCCCCCGATCAGCCACTCGTCGCCTTGGATCGTGCAGGTCTGCGTCGGAATGTTGCCGTCCAGCCGCTTGACCGTGACCTGGTAGAGGCTCTGCGCGGGATTGACCGCTTTGACGCTCACCTCGGCGACCGGTTTTTCGTATGTCAGCCGGGAGAAGAGCTGCATGTTAAGGCCGACGAGGCTCAGCGCCAGGCCGATCGCGCCGATCGTGGTGCCGCCGACGACATGCCGTCCGCCGCGCCCGACATGGCCGCGGAACAGATGCCCCGCGCCGCTCACGATGAAGAGGCCGCCGAACACCGCGACCAGTGCCGGTATGATCCACCAGAAAATCCCCACGGCTACCTCCAAAGGACACGCCCCGGAAACATTCTAACCACAATTTGTGGCAGAATCCCGGGCTGGTTAAGGAATGGTTTCGTCATGGATAGAGTTGCATTGATAACGGGCGCCGGCAGCGGCATCGGCCGCGCCGTGGCGCTGGCCTTCGCCGCCGACGGATATGCGGTGGTCCTCGCGGGCCGGCGGGCCGGTGCGCTGGAGGAGACCGCCGCGCTGGCGCCCGGCAAGCCCATGCTCGCCGTGCCCACGAATGTGGTGGATGCCGACGCGGTCGCGGCGCTGTTCGGGGCGACGAAAGCCCGCTTCGGCCGTCTCGACGTGCTCTTCAACAACGCCGGCACCGGCGCGCCGCCCGTGCCGATGGAGGATGTGACGCTTGCGCAGTGGCAGGCGGTGGTGGATGTGAACCTGACGGCTCCGTTCCTCTGCACCCAGGCCGCCATACGCCTGATGAAGGCGCAGGACCCGCGCGGCGGGCGCATCATCAACAACGGCTCGATCTCGGCCCATGCGCCGCGGCCTTATTCCGCGCCCTATACCGCGACCAAGCACGCCATCACGGGGCTCACCAAGGCGACCGCGCTGGACGGCCGCGCCTTCGATATCGCTTGCGGCCAGATCGATATCGGCAACGCCGGCACGCCGATGACCGCCGCCATGGCCCGCGGGGTGCCCCAGCCCGACGGCACGCTGATGCCCGAGCCGGTGATGGACGTCGATGCGGTGGCGAAGGCGGTGCTTTACATGGCCAGCCTGCCGCTCGACGCCAACGTCCTGTCGATGACCGTGATGGCCACCAGGATGCCGTTCGTGGGGCGGGGTTAGAGGCGAGCCGTTCCGTTCTCTCGCAGCAGCGCGCGAAACGCCCTGTCCCGCTTGAGGAAAATCTCGCGCCGCATCGCGCCGTTGCGGGTGCGATGGCGCTCGGCATAGATCAGAACCCATTTGCCGCCGCGGGTGAACTTCGCGCCGGTGCCGCCATTGTGCTGTGCGATCCGTCGCGCCAGGTCGAGCGTCCAGCCCACATAGGTCCGCTTCGGCGCTTTCTTGCTGAGCAGGACATAGACGAACGCCGCCATCGTCAGGCCGCGTGCTTGAGCTCGCCCGCGCGCCATAGCGCGGTCAGTGCGGTCTCGACCTCGCCGGCGCGGGTCATCCGGCACAGCCGCGATTTCGCGGCGCGCCGCGCCTCCGGCGAAGCGGGCAGGGGAGCGCCCTCGACATACCAGCCCAGATGCTTGCGGAAGATCTTGAGGCCGAGCGTGTCGCCATAGAAGCGTAGCGAATCGCGCAAATGCTCCAGCACGATGCTCAGCCGCATCTCCAGCCCCGGTTCGACGACTGCGCCGCCCTCGCGCAGCGCGCGTTCGATCGCCGCCGCGATCCAGGGCTTTCCGTAAGCGCCGCGTCCGACCATCACCGCGTCCGCGCCCGATTGCGCCAGCGCGGCGCGCGCATGCGCGGCATCGACGATGTCGCCATTGACGATCACCGGCACGCGCACCGCTGCCTTCACGTCCGCGACGGCGCGCCAGTCGGCGCGGCCGCCATAGAACTGCATCCGCGTGCGGCCATGGATGGTGATCGCCTTCACGCCCAGCGCCTCGGCGCGGGCCGCCAGCTCGGGCGCGTTCCTGGACGCATCGTCCCAGCCCAGCCGCATCTTCAGCGTCACCGGCCGCGACGTCGCGTTCACCGTCTCGCCGATCAGCCGTTCCGCCAGCGCCATGTCGCGCATCAGGGCCGAGCCCGACGCTCCGCCCGTCACTTCCTTTGCCGGACAGCCCATGTTGATGTCGATGATGTCCGCGCCGGCCGCCTCCGCCATGCGCGCGCCCTTCGCCATCCAGTCGGCGCGCCGCCCGACGAGCTGGATCACCGTCAGCGGCAGCCCATCGCCCACCGCCGCGCGCCGCACCACATCGGGCCGTCCGCCCGCCAGCAGTTCGCAGGCCACCATCTCGGTCGCGACATAGGCCGCGCCCAGCCGCGACGCCGCACGTCGGAACGGCAGGTCCGACACGCCGGTCATCGGCGCGGTCAGGACCCGTCCGGCGATCGCGACGCCGCCAATGGAAAATCCGTTCGTCATGGGGCGCGGACCATATCAGAAAATCCCCGCCGTCGAGACCGCGCTTGCGGGGCTGGCGCGCCGCGCCTGTTGTTGGCAAGCTCCACGGCGATGTGGAAGGCTATCTTCGTTTATGCAGTCCTCCTCGCCGCCGGCGCCTTCGCGCTCGAATGGCTGCAATACAAATATGTCACGCGGGTCTTCGCGACGGAGGTCTATGTCGTCCTGATCGCGCTGGGCTTCGCCGGGCTCGGCTTGTGGACGGGCTATCGCCTCACCCCCCGGGGTGCCGCTGCGCGGTTCGAGCGGAACACCGCGGCGCTCCGTTCGCTGGGCGTCACCGACCGGGAATATGACGTGCTCGCGTTGCTCGCCACCGGCCAATCGAACAAGGAGATCGCACGCAGCCTCGGCGTGTCGCCGAACACGGTCAAATCCCACATCCTGCGGCTGTTCGAAAAGCTGGAGGTGCAGCGCCGCACCCAGGCCATTCACAAGGCCCGCGAACTTCGTCTTGTCCCCTAGGCGGCCCAAGAACGGGCGAATTCCGCCATTTCACCCTTTCGGGCGATATCAAAAGCCCCGGTCCTGCCGCTAGCGTCGTGCGTCGTTCAACCAGGGGGATTACCGTTCATGTTCAGGACTTCGCTGCTTTACGGCTCCATTGCGGGCTTCATCGTCATCGGCGTGCTGATCGCCGGCATCACCGTCCTCAGAGGCCAGAGCTTCCTGTCGACGGAATGGTTCGGCTATCTTTCGATGATCGTGGCCCTGTCCATGATCTTCCTCGGCGTCCGGCGCTACCGCGACCGGGACCTGGGCGGGGTCATTAAATTCGTTCCGGCTTTTCTTCTCGGCCTGGGGATCGCCGTCGTGGCGGGCGTCATCTACACGGCGGCCTGGGAGGCCTACCTGGCCTCGACCGGCTATCATTTCATGGACGCTTATGTGGCGGGCATCATCCGGGCGAAGCGGGCGCAAGGGGTGTCCGGCGCCGCGCTCGCCGCCCAGATCGCGCAGCTCGACGCGATGAAGGCGCAATATGGCAACCCGCTGTTCCGCCTGCCGATGACCTTCCTGGAGATATTCCCGGTCGGCCTCGTCATCGCAGTCATCTCGGCTGCGTTGCTGCGCAATCCCAAAGTCCTGCCGGCGCAGGCCTGACGGCGCCGGCGATTACGACGCGGGGGCGACCGAGATCAGCTGCATGTTGAACACCAGCGTCTGGTTCGGTCCGATGTCCGCCCCCGCGCCTTCCGCGCCATAACCGAGATCGGATGGGACCACGATCTGCCATTCGTCGCCCGCATGCATGAGCTTGAGTGCCTCGACCCAACCCGGGATCAGGCGGCCGGCGGGAAAGCTCGCCGTGTCGCCCGGCTTGGTGCGGTCGAAGACATGGCCGTCGATCGTCCAGCCCTTGTAGGTCACCGTCACGACATCGGCCGGGCTCGCGACCTGCTTGCCGTGCCCGGACGTGATGACGCGGTATTGCAGCCCATCGGGCAGCGTCACCACATCCTTGCGCGCGCCGTTGTCGGCGAGGAATTTCTGGTTGGATTCCGCCGACAGATCGTAGTGCCGTTCTTCCGTGCTCTTGCCGCAGGCGGACAGCAGGAGGCCGGCCACCGCCAGCGACGCGACGCTCTTCAGGATATGCATGGTGAATCGCTCGTCTTTCGAAACGCGCGGCACCTTATCGCAAATGGCCGCGCGGAACAGCGCCGGCCTTCACTCGGCCTTGCCGCGCAGCCGGTAGCTCACCATCCCGATCCATTCATGCAGCGCACGGTCGATATCGGTCAATCCTTCCGAAGGATAGCCGATCCGCAGCGCGCCGCCGCCGGTGGCGGATATGTAGTCCGACGGCCACGGTACCATCTTCCAGCCGAGCTTCTGCGCGATCGCCATCGCCCGCGGCATGTGGATCGCCGAGGTCACCAGCACCCAGGTCTCGCCGTCCTTCGGGTGCAGCAGCGCTTTGCAGTTGACGAGGTTCTCTCCCGTATCGCGTGATGTCCGTTCGAAGATCGTGCGCCCCGGCGCGACGCCGAGCGACAGCAGCAGCGCTTCGGCCGTCTCGTGTTCCACCTCCTGCTGCAGCGGCGTCCGGCCCGAGGTGCCGGAGAACACCAGCTTGGCCGCCGGAAAGCGCCGTGCGAGATCCGCCCCGGCGATCATGCGCATCGTGCTCGCATTCTCGCCCGTCACGCCGCGGCTGCGGAAGATGCGCGGGTTGAGGCCGCCATCGAGGATCACGATGCCGTCGACCTGTGCGGGCAGGGGCGGCCGCGGATAGCGGTTCTCCAGCGGCCGCGCCAGCATCTGGTCCAGCGGCAGCACCAGCAGGCACAGGAGCAGCACCGTCGCGCCGATGGTCAGGCCGCGCTGCAGCGCCGCCTGCTGGAAATGCCCCGCCACCAGTCCGCCGATCAGCAGATACAGCACCCAGGCGAGGGGATCGAAGAGGTAGCGAGTCAGCAGGAGGTAGAGCATGGCGGACTCCAGAGCGCGCAGACGGTGGGATGCAACGAGTGTGCTGGATTGTGACAGATTTTTTGCGACAAAAGCCGTGGGCCGCAATCCCGAAAGTCGTATACAAAGACCATAAGATCGAAGCACCGGCAAAGACGGAGCGCGCAATGTCCGACGGCTGGCGGTCGAAACTGGAGCGAACCGCCCAGCGCATCGAGCACGCCGCCGACGATCTTGAATCTGGCAACCGGAGTCTTGAGCGCCTTTTGAGGCCCTTGCTGTGGCCGCTGTCGCTTCTCAGCGTGCTTGCCGCGGTCTTCAGCGTCATCGGCGAGAACTGGTGGGCCGCGGCGATGTCGACCGCCCTGGCGTTGTTCGGTCTGGTGACGCTGCTTAGTCGACACCGTCGGTGACGTCCGGCATGCGCCGGAACGGGCGGACCGTCACGCGGTAAAGGTGCAGGGCATCGGCCCCGAGATGCCGTGCGCCGACGACCGGTGCTATCACATAATCGACGACGCCCATCACCGTCGCGGCGACGTGACCCAGGCAGTGCTGCCAGAACGCGCCGGTCCCCGGCAGGCCATGCGCGATGACGACGCCATCGAAGCACAGCCAACCGAGCACGAGCGCGACCAGCGCGACATAGCGGAGGGCCTGATATGCCAGGCGGACCAAACCGATCAGAAGACGAGTCATGGGAACACCTCTTTCCTTACGACTTCCCAGTGCTGCAAGTCTCCTGCATGCGAGTGTCACAAAAGCTGCAAATCCGCGAATTTATCTTTACAAAACAGAGGTTTAGGGTGCCATTTTTTGGCGATACCGGGACAAAAATTCCGCTTTGTCACACGAATCGGCGGTGGTGCATTCGAAGTGCTTTGCGCAAGGCGGAATTGGCGCGCGGACGGCGTTGTTGGAACATGGGCGGCAAAATTCGCCGGCCGCCGGAGAAACAGGCAGTGCCCGCCAAACGTGCGGCCGGCCGGCGGTTGTCGTCTGCCGTTTGTTTCTTTTGATGAATTCCGAAAGAATTCGTAACGCACTGCAAGAATTTCGATTGCTGTTGCAATAATCGGAAGGCCGCACAATAATTTTTGCTTGATCGTTATTTTTCCGGAAACGGGACGAATAATTTTGTCCGACGAGCAGAAAGAACATCCGGTGGGGAGGCCACGCAATTCCGCCAATCGTACGCCCGCTCCGACGGACGTGCGCAAAGCGCCCGCCCCGCCGGCCAAGATCGGGCAGGCGAACGATCAGAATCGTGCCCTTAGCCTGCTGACCGTCGTGGGGCTCAAGCGCCTGGGCGCCAGCTTCTACGTCCAGAAGCTGCTGGACCGCATCAATGCCGAACTGCAAGGGGAGGGCGGGATCAAGCGGGCCCGCTTCGATAATTTCCTGGCAGGCGGAGCAAATCTGCCGGATGCCGCATTCCACGTCTTGCGCCGGATCGTGGTGGACGAGATCACGGCCCAGCAAGGCGACCATACGATCATGGGCGACCTGCGCCTGATGCGTGCCCTGCTCGCCGAGCTCGGCCTCGACCGGCGGCATTTCACGGTGGAAGACGACCAGGTCCATCTCGATCGCGATTTCTTCCGCGCGATGAATATGAAGATCGAGGACCAGAAGCCGGTTTCGCTGCTGGAGCGGATCGGCGGCTACTGGTTCCTGGTGCGCTACTCCACGGACGAAAGTCCCGGCACCGGTCCTTCGGTCTACAACGTCTCGCTGCTCATGGTGCAGGAGCTTCGTTACATGCGGCTGTCGGAAGAGGTGGACGAAGCGGTCCATACCGCGATCCCGCATTTCTCGCTGCGTTCGCGTTCGGGAGAAGCCGGCAGCGGCTCGCGCAACCAGACCTATCGCGGCCGTGTCGTGGAGACGGCCAACGCGATCAACTTCATCGGCAACCGGGTGGACGCATCGAAGGTGCTGACCATGACCTGGTGGCTGCCGAGCCCGGCGCATGAGCGGACCAAGCGGGCCAAGGAAGCCTATGGCGTGATCACCACCGGCAGCGCGGACGATTTTTCGATCGCCGGTCCGGTCGGCGGCTGCGCTGTTCCCGAAGCGAAGGATATCACGGCGCTGAAGGCATCTCTCAGCGAGGATCAGCGCGCCCGCAGCGAACAATTGTCGATGCTGTACGGCGACCAATATCGCGGGCTTTCCGGGCTTATCGGCAAGCATCCGGAAGACAGGCTGTTCGATAAGCTTGGGCCGGTTTGCGGCCGCGACACGGTCGAGAAGATCGTCGCCGAACTCCGGCGGGCGCGCGAGAGCGCTGCGAAGGGCGAGATGGGCGGCTATTACCGGGCGCGCAACGTCGAGTAGGCTGCCGCCACCCGACGCCCGCTTTTCCCATCCGGCTACAGGATATCGCCACCCGTCGCCGACGCCGTCGTGCCATGTGCCTTGTACGCCTTGATGACGTTGCGGCCCGTCGTCCATTTGTGGACTTCGTCCGGCCCGTCGACCAGGCGCTGCGAGCGGATATGGGTGTACCAGGCGGCCAGCGGCGTATCCATCGAATAGCCCAGCGCGCCGTGCAGCTGGATCGCGGTATCGACGACCTTGTGCACCATGTTCGCGAGGAACACCTTGGCGATGCCGTTCTCGTTGCGCAGGTCGAGACCCTTCTCCGCCTTGTAGGCGATGTGGATCAGCATCAGCCGCGCGATGTAGAGCTGGCTGGCGCATTCGGCGAGCATGAACTGCACGCCCTGGCGGTCCGACAGCGGCTTGCCGAAGGTCGAGCGCTTGGTGACATGCGCCACGGCGAGATCGAGCGCGCGCTGCGCCATCGCGACGTTGTGCATGCCGTGCCGCAACCTTCCATAGGCGAGGCGGTGCTGCCCCATGTTGAAGCCGTTGCCCTCGCCGCCCAGAAGGTTCTCCGCCGGGACTTCGAGATCGGTGATTTCGATCTCCGAATGCCCGCCGCCCAGGATGTGGCTGAGCGGCCCCTCGACGGCCATCGTCTTGATGTCGCGCTTGATCTTGTAGCCGGGGTTCGGCAGCTCGACGAGGAAGGTCGAGAACTGCTGGTGCCGCGGCGCATCGGGATTGGTCTTGGCCATCACCAGCGCGATGTCGGCCACAGACGCGGCGGACGAGAACCATTTCTCGCCGTTCAGCACATAGGTCGAATTGCCCTTCTTCTCCGCCCGCGTCTGCATGCCGGTGGCGTCGGCGCCCGCCGCCTTCTCGGTCATCGAATAGCAGATGCGCTTCTCGCCGTTCAGCAGCGGCTTGAGGAATTTCTCCTTCTGGAACTCCGTGCCGTTCTGCAGCAGCGTGAGCATGGTCGCATCGTCGGGTCCCTGCGTGTTCATCGACAGCGCGCCGAGATAGCTCTCGCCCAGCTCCATCTGCACCAGTGCATTGGCGAGCGGCCCCAATCCCATGCCGCCATATTCCTTGGGAATGAATGGGCACCACAGGCCCTGTGCCCGCGCCTTGCTTCGCAGCTCGCCGAGCGTCGTCTTGTAATCGGCGCCGGCAAGCAGTTTCTCCTGCGCCGGAATGCATTCGTCATGCACCCATTGCCGGACCTTTTCGCGGATCGCCTTGGCGTCCGCCGGAATCTCGAAGTCGATGGCCATTGTCTTTTCCTTCCCTGGATGATGATGGCGCGGACTGTAGAGCCAAGAGCGTCCCCGCTGCCACCGCTTCCCACGGGGAAGGCGGCCGCTTTGCGCGTCAACGCGCCGTGACGATCCGGCTTAGAGATGCTTCGAAAGTCTCCGATTGCCGCGATACCGAGCCTTCATCCTCGCGTGCCGGCCGCATGCACGCACACCCCATCGAGGAAGGCCGAGAGTAGGTCGGGCAGGATCGCCGCGATCGCTCCGTCGCGCACGCCGCCATCGGCGGCAGATTGGCGGCCACGAACTGACAACTTGTCATTTCTGCTGAACTGTGGCATCACCGCACAAAACAAGGGTGGAAAGCCAAATGGCTCTCGAGCATTTCGACGTCATCATCGTGGGCGCGGGCCTCAGCGGCATCGGCGCGGGCTACCATCTGCAGACCAATTGCCCGACCAAGCGCTACGCGATCCTCGAAGGCCGCGACGCCATCGGCGGCACCTGGGACCTGTTCCGCTATCCCGGCATCCGCTCCGACAGCGACATGTACACGCTGGGCTATTCCTTCAAGCCGTGGCGCGAAGCCAAGGCGATCGCCGACGGCCCTTCGATCCGCAAATATGTCCGGGACACCGCCGCCGAGAACGGCATCGACACGCACATCCGCTTCCACCACCAGGTCAAGCGCGCCGACTGGTCGAGCGCCGATGCGCGCTGGACCGTCGAAGCGGAGACCGGCCCGCAGAAGCAGCTTGTGCGCTTCACCTGCAATTTCCTTTTCATGTGCAGCGGCTATTACGATTACGCGGGAGGCTATGCGCCGGATTTCCTGGGCAGCGACAGCTTCGCCGGCAAGATCGTCCATCCCCAGTTCTGGCCGGAAGACCTCGATTATCGCGGCAAGAACGTCGTGGTGATCGGTTCCGGCGCCACGGCGGTGACGCTGGTGCCCGAGATGGCCAAGGATGCGGCGCATGTCACGATGCTGCAACGCTCGCCGACCTATGTCGTCTCGCGTCCCGCCGAAGACGCTTTCGCCAACTGGCTGCGCACCAAGCTGCCGCCGATGCTGGCCTACAACATCACGCGCTGGCGCAATGTGCTGTTCGGCATGTTCTTCTTCAACATGGCGCGCAAGAATCCAGAGAAGACCAAGGCCGGCCTGATCGACATGGTCAAGAAGGAGCTGGGGCCCGGCTACGACGTGGCGACCCATTTCACGCCGCGCTACAATCCCTGGGACCAGCGTCTCTGCCTCGTCCCCGACAGCGATCTGTTCCAGGCGATCAAGACCGGCAGGGCCGAAGTCGTCACCGACCGGATCGCGCGCTTCACGCCGGCCGGCATTGCGCTCGAAACCGGCAAGGAAATCCCAGCCGACATCATCGTCACCGCCACGGGCCTGAAGATGCAGCTTCTGAGCGGTCTGCAGATCGCGGTCGACGGCGTCGCCAGGGATCTCTCCAAGTCGATGTCCTACAAGGGCATGATGTATTCCGACGTGCCGAACCTCGCTTCGTCCTTCGGCTACACCAACGCGTCCTGGACGCTGAAATGCGACCTGACCTGCGAATATGTCTGCCGCATCCTGAACTACATGGACCGCAAGGGCGTCGCGATCGCCACGCCGCACAATGACGATCCGACGGTGCAGGAGCTGCCCTGGCTCGATTTCTCGTCCGGCTATGTCCAGCGCGCCCTCGACGTCCTGCCCAAGCAGGGTTCGAAGAAGCCGTGGAAGCTCTACCAGAACTACGCACTGGATATGGTGACGCTGCGCTACGGCAAGGTGAATGACGGCACGCTGCGGTTCGCCAAGGCGCATCCGGTCGCCTTGCCTGCGCCGGAGCGCATGGCAGCAGAATAGGCACGCTCGCAGCCTCTGCAACACCGGAACCAAAGGCTGGCCGTTTGGTTTACGGCAAGCGAATTGCACGAGGCACGCCATGAACACGAAACTTCTTCTTGGCGCCACGGCGCTGGTCGCGCTGCTGACCGCCGCGAACGCCGCACCCGATCAGCCGGGACATGCCAAGCCCACGCCGGGAACCGCGAACGACACGCTGAGCACGCTGACGGATGCTGCCGGTCACGCCGTCGGCACCGTCGATGCCGCGACCACGACCACGCTGCAGGGCTTCGTCGAGGCCGCCGCGATCAGCGACATGTATGAGGTCGAAGCCGCCCGCATCGCGCTGAAGCGCTCGCAAAATCCCGAAGTGAAGGATTTCGCGCAGAAAATGATCGAGGCGCACACCGGCACCACGAACGCGCTCAAGCTCATTCTGGTGAAGCTTCCCAGCTCGCCCGCCGCGCCGGCCCATGTCGACAATCGCCGTCAGGGCATGCTCGACGAGTTGCGCGGCGCAAAGGCCGTCGATTTCGACGGCCGTTATCTCAGTCAACAGGTCGACGCGCACAATGAGGCGCTGCTCCTGATGCGCGGCTATGCGAAGAACGGCGACAATCCGGCCGTCAAGGCCTTCGCCGAGAAAACCGCGACGCCGGTCGCCGAGCATCTCGGCATGGCGCACGGCCTTTACGACAAATACGGCCGCAGCAGCTGATTTCTGAATGAAAGCCATGGCGACGCCACGCGGGTTCCGGGAACTCGCGTGGTGCAGCCGCGTTGTGCCTGAAGACATCATCATCTGTTGAACGGCGGGACTGGGCGCGGTCTGCGAGCGTCAACATTGCGCGTGGATTAAGGGCGTCACGCCATGAATTATTCCGAAATCGGCAGCCGCGCGTCCTGGCGTCGGGCGCAGGAGCCGGCCGAAGGCCCCATCCGGGCAGAGCTGTTCAGCGTCGAACGGCTGGAGCAGCACGCCGCTAGCCTGGCGGCGGCGCAGCGCGTTTCTCCCGACATCGAACGCGGCAAGCCGCTCGTCACGCGGCTGGACGACAATGCGCGCGTCATCGCCGAAGCTTATCGCGCCATCGTCAAGGCAACACGGGACCGCCGTTCGGTGCCGCCGGCCGCCGAATGGCTGCTCGACAATTACCACATCGTCGACGAGCAGATTCGCGAGATCAAGGACGACCTGCCGCCCGGCTTCTACCGCAAGCTACCCAAGCTCATCGAAGGCCATCTTCAAGGCTATCCGCGCGTCTTCGGCATCGCTTGGGCCTTGATCGCCCATACCGACAGCGCGCTCGACGTCGCCAAGCTCACCCGCTTCGTCGAGGCCTATCAGCGCGTCCAGCCGCTCACCATCGGCGAGCTCTGGGCTATCGCCATCACGCTGCGCATCACGCTGGTGGAGAATCTGCGCCGGGTCGCCGAAGGTCTGCTCACCCGCCTGTCCGCGAGCGAGGACGCCGAAGCGCTGGCCGAGCGGATGTTCGGCGAGGACGTGAAGGAGCCGATCGCCACGGTCCTGGCCGATCTGCAGCGCAAGAAATGGTCCGGCCCTTTCGCCGTCCAGCTCGCGCAGCGCATGCGGGACCGCGATCCCGACGTCACGCCGGCTTTGCGCTGGCTCAACGACCGGCTCGCCGCGGAAGGGACGACGGCCGATGAGATCGTCCGCCAGGAGGTCCAGCGCCAGAGCGCGATGAACGTGACGGTCCGCAACATCATCACGGCAATGCGGCTGATCTCGGCGATCAACTGGCCCGAATTCTTCGAAAGCGTCAGCCTGGTCGACGCCGCGCTGCGTCAAAACACCAATTTCGCGGCGATGGATTTCGCCACCCGCGATCTCTACCGGCGCGCCATCGAAACCCTGGCGCATGAATCGGGGCGCGACGAGGCCGAGGTTGCCGAACGGGCCGCCGCTGCTGCCGTGCGCGCCGGCAAGAGCGTGCCTGCGGCGGAGCGCGTCACACGCCGCGAATGCGATCCGGGCTTTTATCTGATCGCGGAGGGCCGCCGGGCGTTCGAGACCGACCTCGGTTGCCGGGTCCATCCCAAGACCGGCCTTTATCGCCGTTTCTCCGCAGCCGGTGTCCTCAGCTATGTGGCGATGCTCGCCCTGCTCACCGCGCTGCTTGTCTGCGCAGGGCTGGTCGCGGTTGCGTCCTACGGCATCGCGGGTCTGTTGCTGGCCGTGCTGGCGGTCACCGCGATCGTCCCGGCATCCGATCTCGCGATCGCCATCGTCAACCGGGTGATCACCCATCGCGTGGGTGCGATGCAGCTTCCGGGTCTGGAGCTGCGCGACGGGGTTCCCGCCGAACTCCGCACCCTGATCGCGGTGCCCACGCTTCTGACCTCGGCGAGCGCGATCGAAGGGCAGGTCGAACAGCTGGAAGTCCACTATCTCGCCAACCTCGACGAGAATTTCGGCTTCGCGCTGCTTTCGGACTGGAAGGACGCGCCCACCGAACATGCCGAAGGCGACGACGCCCTGCTCGATGCGGCGGCACAGGCGATCGCGCAGCTCAACGCGAAATATCCCCGCCCCCGTGGCGGCGACCGGTTTCTTCTCCTGCATCGCCGCCGGGTCTGGACGGAGGGCGAAGGCAGATGGCTCGGTTGGGAGCGCAAGCGCGGCAAGCTGCATGAGCTGAACCGCTTGTTGCGCGGCGCCACCGACACGACGTTCATTCCCGCAGGCGGCAAGGCGCCCACCATCCCCGCCGATGTGCGCTATGTGATCACGCTGGACGCCGACACAAGGCTGCCGATCGGGGCGGCGCGCCGCTTGGTCGGCAAGATCGCGCATCCGCTGATGCGGCCTCGCTTCGACGCGCGCCTTGGCCGTGTCGTGCGCGGCCATGCGATCCTCCAGCCGCGCGTGACGCCGTCCTTGCCGCTGCAGGACGGCGGCTCGCTGTTCCAGCGCGTCTTCTCCGGCCCCAACGGCCTGGATCCCTATGCCATCGTGGTCTCCGACATCTATCAGGACCTGTATGAAGAGGGGTCTTACTTCGGCAAGGGCATCTACGACGTCGATGCCTTCGAGGCGGCGCTGGAGCAGCGCTTTCCGGTCGAGACCGTGCTCAGTCACGACCTGCTCGAGGGCATCTTCGCCCGCGCCGGCCTGGTCTCGGACATCGAGGTCGTCGAGGAATTCCCCTCGCGCTACGACGTCGCCGCCTCGCGCCAGCATCGCTGGGTGCGCGGCGACTGGCAGCTTCTGCCGTGGATATTCGCCAACGGTCCGCGCGCCTCGCGGCGGCGCACGTCGATCCCGCTGACCGGCCGCTGGAAGCTGATCGACAACCTGCGCCGCTCGCTCTCCGCGCCCGCGACGCTGCTCACCTTGCTGCTCGGCTGGATGCTCAACTGGCCGGCTGCGGTCGCGTGGACCGCGTTCGTATTGCTCCTCCTGGTGCTGCCCACGCTGGTTCCCGCGCTTGCCGGCCTGCTGCCCCGCCGGGTCGGCATTTCCGTCCGCAGCCATTGGCGCGGCATCGCCCGCGATGTCCAGCTCGGCATCGTGCAGAGCGCGTTCTCGCTGACCTTCCTCGCGCACCAGGCCTGGTTGATGGTGGACGCCATCGGCCGCACGATCTGGCGTCTGTTCGTGCGGCGCCGAAACCTCCTGCAATGGGTGACGACGGCGCAGACCACCGACGAGCACGGCTTCGACAATCGCGCGCTCTTCACCCAGATCGTCGCCAGCGTCGTCTTTCTCGCCGCCGCCGGCGCTGTCCTTTATTATGCCGGGCGGGGCGGTTGGCCGCTCGCCGTGCCGTTCGGCGCGCTGTGGCTGCTGTCCCCGCTGATCGCCCACTGGGCCAGCCTGCCGCCCAGTTCCGAGACCGAGCTGGAGGTCAGCCCCGCCGACGATCACGCCCTTCGTCTCGTCGCCCGGCGCACATGGCGGTTCTTCGAGACCTTCGTGACGCAAGACGACAATTTCCTGCCGCCGGACAATTTCCAGGAGGATCCCGAGCCGGTCGTGGCGCACCGGACCTCGCCCACCAACATCGGTCTCTACCTGCTGTCGGTGATCGCGGCGCGCGATTTCGGCTGGATCGGCTCGACCGAAGCGGTCGAGCGGCTGGAGCATACGTTCGCGACACTTGAGAAGCTCGAGCGTCAGCGCGGCCATTTCTTCAACTGGTATGATACGCGCGATCTGCGTCCGCTCGAACCGCGCTACATATCCTCGGTCGACAGCGGAAATCTTGCGGGCCATCTGATCGCGCTCGCGCACGCGAGCCGCGAATTCTGCCTGCAGCCGCTCGCGCTGCATTGGCGTCACGGGCTGGAGGATGCGGTCGCCCTGTTGCGCGAGATCGCGAAAGGCGGCGGCCGTGCTCCGTCCTATTCGTCTTTCGCCAGCACGCTCGATGAATTCGTGGGGCTGCTGGGCAACGAGGAGGCTGGTCTTTCCGAGCTTCTCACGCAATTGGAGATCAAGGCCGAACGTGTCCTCGCGCTGGCAGAGGATGTCGGGCCCGAAGCCGTCATCTGGGCGGGCGCCCTGCGCAACACGGTGCATTCGCACAAGCGCGACGTACAGGCGCTCGATGCCGAAGCGCCCGACGCGGTGCGGCTGCGCCATCGGCTGACCAAGCTCGCCGAGCAGGCCACCGAGATGTTCGACGCAATGGAATTCGGCTTCCTGCTCGATTCCAGCCGCCAGCTCTTCTCGATCGGCTACCGGGCCGGTGAAGGGGCGCTGGACGCCAATTATTACGACATGCTCGCGTCGGAGGCGCGTCTCGCGAGCTTCATCGCCATCGCCAAAGGCGACGTGCCCGCCCGTCACTGGTTCCGCCTCGGCCGTACCCTGACGCCGCTGCCGGGCGGCTCAGCCCTGATCTCCTGGTCGGGATCGATGTTCGAATATCTGATGCCATCGCTGGTGATGCGCGCGCCGTCCGGCAGCCTGCTGGCGGAGACCAATCGCCTCGTCGTGCGGCGCCAGCGCGCCTATGGCGACGAGTTGGGCGTGCCCTGGGGAATCTCCGAATCCGCCTTCAGCGCCCGCGACATCGAACGTACCTATCAATATTCGAGCTTCGGCGTTCCCGATCTCGGCTACAAGCGCGGCCTCGCCGAGAACACGGTCATCGCGCCCTATGCCACCGCGCTCGCCGCGATGGTCGATCCGGCCCATGCCGCCCGCAATCTCGAGCGCCTCGCCGATGCCGGCGGCCGCGGTACCTATGGGTGGTACGAGGCCCTGGACTACACGCGCTCCCGTCTGCCCGAGGGAGTCAAGGTCGTTGTCGTGCGCTGCTACATGGCGCATCACCAGGCGATGAGCCTCATCGCGATCGCCAATGCGCTGCATGACGGCCAGATGCGCTCGCGCTTCCATGCCGAGCCGATCGTCCGCGCCGCCGAATTGCTGCTGCAGGAACGCATGCCGCGCGATGTCGTGGTGGCGCGGCCGCCGCCGGACCATGTCGCCGAGACCATCGAGATCGGGACCATCGTGCCGGATGTCGAGCGCCGCTATGTTTCGCCCTATAGCCGGCTGCCGCGCACGCACCTGATGTCGAACGGCGATTTCTGCGTGATGCTGACGGCCGCGGGCTCGGGCTATACGCGCTGGCGCGATATCGCGGTGACGCGCTGGCGTGAGGACCCCACTTGCGACAATTGGGGCAGCTATTGCTTCCTGCGCGACGTGCAGAGCGGCGAGGTCTGGTCCGCCGGCTATCAGCCGACGGCCGCGACGCCCGATCAGTATACGGCGAGCTTCTCGGAGGATCGCGCCGAGATCGTGCGCCGCGACGACGGGCTTTCGACCCTTCTGGAAGTCATCGTGTCGCCCGAGGACAACGCCGAGGTGCGCCGCGTCTGCATCACCAATCACGGACCGCGCGCCCGCGATATCGAGCTGACCTCCTATGCCGAGCTCGCGCTCGCCCGCCAGGCCGACGACCAGGCCCATCCGACCTTCGCCAAGATGTTCGTGCAGACCGAGTTCGTGCCGCATCCCGGCGTGATCCTCGCCACGCGCCGCCGCCGCTCCGACGCCGATCCGCTCGTCTGGGCCGCGCATCTCGCCGTGGTCGAGGGCGCCGTCACCAGCGAGCCGCAATTCGAGACCGACCGATCCCGCTTCCTCGGCCGCGGCCAGGTCATCCGCAACCCCGAGGCGATCGCCGAAGGCTGGCCGCTATCGAACACCGCGGGTCCGGTGCTCGATCCGATCTTCTCGCTGCGCCGCCGCGTGCGCGTGCCGCGCGGCGCGACGGTGACGGTCGCGTTCTGGACCATGGTGGCGGAGAGCCGCGAGGACGTCCTCGAGCTCGCCGAGAAATATCACGATGAAGGCGCCTTCGACCGCGTCCGGACGCTTGCGTGGACGCAGGCCCAGGTTCAGCTCCAGCATCTCGGCCTCAAGACCGGCGAAGCCCATCTCTACCAGCGTCTCGCCAACCATGTCTTGTACTCCGACAACACGCTGCGGCCACCGCCGGAGAGCCTGAAGCGCGGCGTGCGCAAGGCCTCGACCCTGTGGGCCCACGGCATCTCCGGCGACTATCCCATCGTGCTGGTCCGCATCGCGGAAGACGACGATCTGCTCCTCGTCCGCCAGCTCTTGCGGGCGCACGAATATTGGCGCTCCAAGCAGCTCGCCGTCGACCTCGTGATCCTCAACGAGCGGGCTTCGTCCTACATCCAGGATTTCCAGAACGCGATCGACTCGCTGGTGCGGATGAACCAGTCCATGCCGCGCATCTCGCATCCCGACGTGAAGGGCGGGGTTTTCGTCCTGCGCAGCGATCTCATTCCGGCCGAAGCCAACGAGCTGTTGCTGAGCGTGGCCCGCGCCGTGCTGCGCGGCCAGAACGGATCGCTCGCCGACCAGGTCAACCGCGCCCGCGACAACCGCTCGCAGCCGGCCCCGCCGGTGCGCCGGCCGCTTCCGCTGGCCGCGCCCGAAGTCCCGCTGCCGCGTCCGGAGACCGAATACTTCAATGGCCTCGGCGGCTTCGCGAAGCAGGGCCGCGAGTATCTCACCATCCTCGATGACGGCGACCGCACGCCGGCGCCCTGGATCAACGTCATCGCCAATCGCGAGCTCGGCTTCCAGACCTCGACCGGCGGCGGCGGCTATACCTGGAGCGTCAACAGCCAGCAGAACCAGATCACGCCCTGGGCCAACGATCCGGTCGGCGATGCGCCGGGCGAAATCCTCTACCTGCGCGACGAGGATACCGGCCAGCTCTGGACGCCCGCCTCCGCGCCGATCCGCGAGCGGAATACGCGTTACAGCGTCGCCCACGGCCAGGGGTACAGCCGCTTCGAGCATGCGGCGCACGGGATCGGCGCCGAGCTCACCCAGTTCGTCGCCGTCGACGACGGCATCAAGATCGCGCGCCTCAAGCTCACCAACCTGTCCGGCCGCGAGCGCCGGCTGTCCGTCACGGCCTATGTCGAATGGGTCCTGGGATCGGCCCAGCGCCAGGGCCGCACCGTCATCGCGACCGAGATCAATTCCGGCACCGGCGCGATGTTCGCTCAAAACCGCTGGAACAACGAGCTCGGCGAGCGCGTCGCCTTCCTCGACCTCGCCGGCAAGCAGACCGCATGGACCGGCGACCGCACCGAGTTCATCGGACGCGACGGCGCGCGGGACCGTCCCGTCGGCCTGCTGCACGGCGCCGTGTTGTCGAACCGCTGCGGCGCCGGCATGGATCCTTGCGGCGCAGTGCAGACGCGGGTGCGCCTCAATCCCATCGGCACGGCGGAGGTCGTGATCTTCCTCGGGCAGACCGCGTCGAAGTCGGACGCCGAAGCGCTGGTGAAGAAATACCGCGCCGCCGATCTCGACGCGGTGTTCGCCGCCGCGACCGGCCAGTGGGACGACATCCTCGGCGCCGTGCAGGTCAAGACGCCCGACCGCGCCCTCGACATCCTGATGAATCGCTGGCTGCTCTATCAGACGCTCGGCTGCCGCATCTGGGCGCGCGCCGGCTTCTACCAGGCGAGCGGCGCCTATGGCTTCCGCGACCAGTTGCAGGACGTCATGGCGCTTTGCGTCAGCCGTCCGGATATCGCGCGCGAGCATCTGCTGCGCGCCGCGGCGCGGCAATTTCCCGAAGGCGACGTCCAGCATTGGTGGCTGCCCGAGACCGGCCGCGGCATCCGCACCCGCATCGCCGACGATCGCATCTGGCTCGCGCATGTCGCCGCGCACTATGTTTGCACCACCGGCGATGACGGCGTGCTCGACGAGCAGGTGCCGTTCCTCGAAGGACCGATCCTCAGCCCGGACCAGCACGACTCGTTCTTCCAGCCGGCGGTGTCCGAGCGGACCGCCAGCCTCTACGAGCATATCGTCCTCGCGCTCGACGGCGCGCTGGCCCTCGGCGCGCATGGCCTGCCCCTGATGGGCACCGGCGACTGGAACGACGGGATGGACAATGTCGGCGCCGGCGGCAAGGGCGAGAGCGTCTGGCTGGGCTGGTTCCTCTATCGTGCACTGATCGATTTCACCCCGGTCGCGCGGCGGCGCGGCGACGGCGCGCATGGCGAGACGTGGATGCAGCACGCCGGCCGGCTGCGCGAGGCGCTCGAAGACGAAGCCTGGGACGGCGACTGGTATCGCCGGGCCTTCTTCGACGACGGCACGCCGCTGGGCTCGGTCGAGAACACGGAGTGCCGCATCGACTCCATCGCGCAGTCCTGGTCGGTGATTTCCGGCGCCGCCGATCCCGCACGTGCCGCGCGCGCGATGGCGGCGGTCGACAAATATCTCGTGCAGCGCGACCAGAAGCTGTCGCTGCTCTTCGCGCCGCCTTTCGACCATCCGTCGCACGATCCGGGCTATATCAAGGGCTATCCCGTCGGCATCCGCGAGAATGGCGGCCAGTACACCCATGGCGCGGTCTGGGCCGCGCTCGCCTATGCTCTGCTCGGCAATGGCGACCGCGCCTATGAACTGCTCGCCATGCTCAATCCGATCCACCATTCGAGCGACCCGGCCGCCATGCACCGCTACAAGGTGGAGCCCTATGTCGTGGCCGCCGATGTCTATTCCATGCCGCCCCATGTCGGACGCGGCGGCTGGACCTGGTATACCGGCTCGGCCTCTTGGCTCTATCGCGTGACGCTCGAGCACCTGCTCGGCTTCCGCAAGGAGGGCAATGAACTGCTCATCGATCCCTGCATTCCGCGGGCGTGGCCGGGCTTCGAGATCGTCTATCGCCATGGCGGCGCGACCTACAGGATCGCGGTCGAGAACCCGCTGGGCGTCTGCCGCTCCGTCCTCTCCCTGAAACTCGACGGGAAAATCCTTCCCGGCAACCGCATCGCTCTGGCCGATGACGGGATCGAGCATCTGGTGCAGGTCGTCTTGGGCTGAGGCTGCAGGCACGCTATTGTCGTTGCGATGATGGCCGCCGAACAGCCCCCCTCCCTCATCCCGCTCGTCATCGGGATCACCGGCAAGCGCGACCTGCGGGGCCGGGACGCTGCGGTGCGTTCGGCGCTCGCCGCCGTGCTCGACCGGCTCGATGCCGCCTATCCCCACTCGCCCCGGATCATGCTGAGCGCGCTGGCCGAAGGCGCCGACCGTCTCGCGGCCGAGGAGGCGGCCGGCCGGCCCGGCTGGCAGGTCGTCGCCCCCTTGCCCCTGCCGCGAGCGGCCTATGCCGAGGATTTCGACGCCGCCGGCCAGGCGTGGTTCGACGCGTTTCTCGCGCGTCCCGGCGTCGCGAGCTTCGCGTTGCCGGCGCTGGCGGAGGACACCAGCCGCGCGGCGCATTACGAACAGGTCGGACAATATATCGCCGATTGCTGCACCTTGCTGATCGCGGTCATGGCGGCAGACGAGACGCCTGGCCGTCTCGGCGGCACCGCGCGCATCGTGGCCTATAAGCTCCGCGGCCATTTCGACGAAGACGCGGCGACCGTCGCGGCGCGCAGCAGCGTGGTCGACGAGCCCTGTCCGCTCGATGTCGTTCCGGCCGGCACGGTCTGGGTGGTCGATCTGGGCGCGCCGCAAGCCCCCGTCCAGGTCCGCAGCAACATGGCCGGCCGCGAGTCCGGCACCGACCGCAGCCTGCCGCTCGCCGGCCAGATCGAGGAGTTCAACCGCCGGACGATCGCGGCCGAACGGGCGCTGGGCAGGACGCCGGCGGCACCGCGCTTCGGCGCGCAGGACGCGCGGACCATCCTCGAATGCCAGCAGCGCGGCCTGTCCGAGCTGCAAGGCGCTGCGAACCGCCGCTTGCGCCGTTCGGTGTGGGCGCTTGCACTGCTCTCGGCGGTCGCGGTGCTGTGTTTCGAGCTGTTCTCGGCCCGGGGCGGCATTCCGCTGCTGCACTGGTTCGTCGTGCTCTACGTCGCTTTCGGCACGGCCGCCCTTGCGGTCTATTGGGTGGCGCGGCTGAACAACTGGCAGCCGATCGCGGAGGAATATCGCGCCGTCGCCGAGGTGTTGCGCGTGCAGCAGGCCTGGTGGGATGCCGGCCTCGCGACCGCCCGTGCCGACCGCTTCTATCTCGAAGGCGTCCGCGGCCCGCTCACCCTGGTGCGCGAGGCGGTGCGTGCCGCGATCAGCGCGGCGCGCATCCTTTCGACCAGTCCCGGCTCGGGCGGCGGCCATGGCGTGTGGATCGCCAGCCAGGTCGATTACTACACCGATCGCATCGCACGGCGCCGCGCCCGCCTGGTCGCGCTGGAGACCAGCGGCTGGTCCGCCTTCGCCGGCAGCCTGGGCGCCGTCGCCGTCGTCGCCTTGCATCAGTTCCCCGCGCCCCGGCCGCTGGGCGGATTGGCCGATTGGTACGACCGCCATCTCCCGCCGGGCATCCCGCTCGGGCTCGGCGTGGCCGCTTTCGTCCTTCTCGGCCTGTTCTTCGTCCTCACGCGCAAGCGTCATGTCGAAGGGCATGGCGACACGCATTGGCAAGTGGTCGCGGGCCTCGTCACCGGCGTCGTCATCGCGCTCGGCGCGTTCGATGCGTCGCGGGGCGATCCGACTCTGGCAGAGGACCTCGCGGCCACCTTCGCGATCGCCTTGGCCGCCACGGTCGGCGCCGCCCGCTATGCCGCCGAGAAGTTGTCCTGGGAGGCAGAGTTGCGCGGCTATGAGGAAGCCCTCGAATTCTTCAAGCGGGCCCGCGACACGATCCTCGATCCGCGGACCGGGCTCGCCCGCCGCGACGAGATCCTGCTGGAACTCGGCAAGAAGGCCCTGGCCGAGAACGAGCGCTGGCTGCGAACCCATCGCGAGCGGCCCCTGGAGCCGGTGGTCGGCGGTTGAGCTGCCTCGTCAGGCAACTGCTTTGCCGGCCGGCCGTTACCGCCCCACACACCTGGAGAGCGCCATGTCCACCACCCCGGACGACGACGACCGCGACCACTTCATCGACAGTGCCGACGGTTTCGAGCGCGAAGCCGAGAGTCTGGACGAATTCATCGCCGCGCGTCCCCTGACCGCCCTGGCGCTGGCTGCGGCCTTCGGCTTCGTCGTGGCGCGGCTCGTTTTCTGACGCCCGATCGCAGCGATTGTTCGGCTCTGCGCGTTCCTACCGTCGGTTCCGGACCGCCAGGGACCTTCGCCGTGACTCAAGATATCGCCGCGCCGGCGCAAGACCATCGGCCGGCGTCTGCCTGAACGGCGGCGTGTAGTTGCAGCCGATGACTCGCACGCGACCGGCGTTCCGCCGCCTCGAAAAGCGACGCCCGTGCGGCCCGACGGGCTAGTCCCGGCCGCCTGAGAGCGCGGTTTATATGGAATTGCTATATAAGCGCCTGCCCCCGGCGCCTCGATTTTATACGGCTCCCAACCCTATCTCTGCGTCCTGACATTCACGGTCTGGAGCAGACATGCACTTCCTCCGCAGCCTTTCCGATTCCGAACGCTGGGCTTGGTTCGCCGGCGAGACGGATGTCGCGCTGCCGCCCCGCGCGGCCTCGTCCGGCAATGATGCCGGACGGGTCTTTTTCGAGATGGGCCTCGTCTTCGCCGTTCCGCTCGCGCTCGCGGCGCTGTTCTCTGCGGCGTTTGGAGCCTGACGCCCATGATGGACACCATCTTCGTCGCCTCTTGCGTCCTCTTTTTCCTCGCGTCGATCGCCTATGCGGTCGCCTGCGACAAGCTCTGAGCCCGCCATGATCTTCGACTATGCCCTCGCCGGCGCGGTGACGCTCTTCATCCTCGGTTACCTCGTCTACGCCCTGATCCGGCCGGAGAAATTCTGATGACCCTCAATGGCTGGATCCAGATCGCGTTCTATTGCGCGATCCTGATCGCGATCACCAAGCCGCTCGGCGCCTATATGACGCGCGTCTTCAATGGCGAGCGCACCTTCCTGTCGCCCGTGCTGCGCCCGGTCGAGCGGGTCCTCTACGCGATCAGCGGCATCGACGAGCGCGAGGAGCAGCATTGGGTCATCTATGGCGTCGCGATGCTGATCTTCAGCATCGTCGGCTTCGTCTTCCTCTATGCGCTGCAGCGCCTGCAGGACGTGTTGCCCTACAATCCGCAGCATCTCGCCGCCGTCGGCCCCGATCTCGCCTTCAACACCTCGGTGAGCTTCGTCTCCAACACCAACTGGCAGTCCTATGTGCCGGAGACGACGATGAGCTACCTGACCCAGATGGCCGGACTGACGATGCACAACTTCGTCTCCGCCGCCGCCGGCATCGCACTGGCCGTCGCGTTCGTGCGCGGCTTCGCCCGCCGCTCGGCCAAGAGCCTGGGAAATTTCTGGGTCGATGTGACCCGCTGCACGCTCTACATCCTGCTGCCCGTCTCGATCGTCGTCGGCCTGGTCTTCGTCTGGCAGGGCATGCCGCAGAATCTCAATGCCTATGTCGATGCGACGACGCTGGAGGGCGTCAAGCAGACCATCGCCCAGGGCCCGGTCGCGTCCCAGGAAGTCATCAAGATGTTCGGCACCAATGGCGGCGGCTTCTTCAACGCCAACTCCGCGCATCCCTATGAGAACCCGAACGCGCTGACCAACCTGATCCAGATCGTGCTGATCTTCTCGCTCGGCGCCGCGCTCACCAACATGTTCGGCCGCATGGTCGGCAACCAGCGCCAGGGCTGGGCGATCTTCGCAGTGATGTTCGCGCTGTTCTTCACCGGTGTGGTCGTGACCTATGCCGCCGAAGCGCCGGGCAATCCCGCCTTCGCGGCGCTGCATGTCGACCAGGCCGCGAGCGCGCTGCAGGCCGGCGGCAACATGGAGGGCAAGGAGGTCCGCTTCGGCATCGCCAACTCGGCGCTCTTCGCGACCATCACCACCGACGCCTCCTGCGGCGCGGTCAACGCCATGCATGACAGCCTGATGCCGCTCGCCGGCATGATCCCGCTGATCAACATGATGCTGGGCGAGATCATCTTCGGCGGCGTCGGCTCCGGCCTTTACGGCATGCTGCTCTTCGCCATCGTGGCGGTGTTCGTCGCCGGCCTGATGGTCGGGCGTACCCCGGAATATCTCGGCAAGAAGATCGAATCCAAGGAAGTGAAGATGGCGATGCTGGCCATCCTCGTCCTGCCGCTCGCGATGCTGGGCTTCACGGCGCTCGCGGTCGTGCTCAAGGACGGGCTTGCGGGGCCGCTCAATTCCGGCCCGCACGGCTTCAGCGAGATTCTCTACGCCTACACCTCCGCCACTGCGAACAATGGCAGCGCCTTCGCCGGCCTCACCGCCAACACGCTGTTCTACAACACGACATTGGGCTTCGCGATGCTGATCGGGCGCTTCCTGATGATCGTGCCGATGCTCGCCGCGGCCGGCTCGCTCGCCGCCAAGAAGATCGTTCCGCCCTCGGAGGGCACCTTCCCGACCGACGGCCCGCTGTTCGTCGGCCTCGTCATCGGCGTCGTCTTGATCGTCGGCGGCCTCACCTTCTTCCCGGCGCTCGCCCTCGGCCCCATCGTCGAGCATCTCGCGATGAACGCCGGCAACCTGTTCTGAGATTGACCATGGACATCGCAAAATCCCGCACCCGCTCGTCCGCCGCCACGCTGACGGATCCGGCCATCCTGTTTCCCGCGATCTGGGATTCGGTGAAGAAGCTCGATCCCCGCCACATGATCGCCAATCCGGTGATGTTCGTGGTCGAGATCGTCGCCACCCTCACCACCGTGCTGTTCTTCCGCGACCTCGCCGTCGGCGCGCCGCATCTGGGCTTCGCCTTCCAGATCAATCTGTGGCTCTGGTTCACCGTGATCTTCGCGAACTTCGCAGAGGCGGTGGCCGAAGGCCGCGGCAAGGCGCAGGCTGCGTCGCTGCGCAAGACCAAGACCGAAGCCGCCGCCAAGCTGCTCGACAAGGCGGGCAAATGGAGCCTCATCCCCGCGACCCAGCTCAAGCAGGGCGATATCGTGCTGGTCGAGGCCGGCGATCTCATCCCCTCCGACGGCGACGTGATCGAAGGCGTCGCTTCGGTCAACGAGGCCGCCATCACCGGCGAATCCGCGCCGGTGATCCGCGAAAGCGGCGGCGACCGCTCGGCGGTGACCGGCGGCACGCTGGTGATCTCCGACCAGATCAAGGTCCGCATCACCGCCGCCCAGGGCTCGACCTTCATCGACCGCATGATCGCGCTGGTCGAAGGCGCCGAGCGCCAGAAGACGCCGAACGAGATCGCGCTCAACATCCTGCTCGCCGGCATGACGCTGATCTTCGTCTTCGCCGTCGCCACGATCCCGAGCTTCACCGCCTATGCCGGCGGCACGATCTCCATCCTGGTCCTGGTCGCGCTGTTCGTGACCTTGATCCCGACCACGATCGGGGCGCTGCTCTCCGCCATCGGCATCGCGGGCATGGACCGCCTGGTGCGCTTCAACGTGCTCGCCATGTCGGGCCGCGCGGTCGAGGCCGCCGGCGACGTCGACACCTTGCTGCTCGACAAGACCGGCACCATCACGCTCGGCAACCGCCAGGCGACCGAGTTCCTGCCGCTCGCCGGCGTCGGCGAGCGCGATCTCGCCGATGCGGCGCAGCTCTCCTCGCTCTCGGACGAGACGCCGGAAGGCCGCTCGATCGTCGTGCTCGCCAAGGAGAAATACGGCCTGCGCGGCCGCGAGATGGCCGGCCTTTCCGCGACCTTCGTGCCCTTTACCGCCCAGACCCGCATCAGCGGCATCGACATCGACGGCTCCGTGATCCGCAAGGGCGCGGTCGACGCGGTGCTCGATCATGTCCGCGCCCAGGCCGGCATCCCGGCCGCTGCGACCCGCGACGGCGCGGTCGCCGCCGCGGTGCAGGCGGTCGGCGCGGAGGCGGCCCAGCAGCTCATGACCTTCGCCGAGCGCATCGGCAAGTCCGGCGGCACGCCGCTCGCCGTCGCCCGCGACGGCAAGCTGCTCGGCGTCGTCCACCTGAAGGACATCGTGAAGGGCGGCATCCGCGAGCGCTTCGCGGCGCTGCGCAAGATGGGCATCCGCACCGTGATGATCACCGGCGACAATCCGCTGACCGCGGCCGCCATTGCCGCCGAGTCCGGCGTCGACGATTTCCTCGCCCAGGCGACGCCGGAAGCCAAGCTCAAGCTGATCCGCGAGGAACAGGCCAAGGGCAAGCTGGTCGCGATGTGCGGCGACGGCACCAATGACGCGCCGGCGCTCGCCCAGGCCGATGTCGGCGTCGCGATGAACACCGGCACCATGGCGGCGCGCGAGGCCGGCAACATGGTCGACCTCGACAGCGATCCGACCAAGCTCATCGAGGTGGTGGAGATCGGCAAGCAATTGCTGATGACTCGCGGCGCGCTGACCACCTTCTCCATCGCCAACGACGTCGCGAAGTATTTCGCGATCATCCCCGCGATGTTCCTCGCCTTCTATCCGCAGCTCCAGGCGCTGAACGTGATGCGGCTCCATTCGCCGCAGAGCGCGATCCTCTCCGCGATCATCTTCAACGCGCTGATCATCGTCGCGCTGATCCCGCTCGCCCTGCGGGGCGTGACGTACAAGCCCGTCGGCGCCGCCCAGATCTTGCGCCGCAACCTGCTGATCTACGGCCTCGGCGGCATCCTCGTGCCCTTCGCCGGGATCAAGCTCATCGACATCATCGTGACCGCCGCCGGTCTTGCCTGAAAGACACCGCTATGCTCCGCCAGATCCGTCCCGCCATCCTCCTGCTCGTCCTGCTCACGCTGCTCACCGGGCTCGCTTATCCGCTCGGCATGACCGGCCTCGCCCAGGCGCTCTTCCCGCACCAGGCGAATGGCAGCCTCGTCGTCGTGAACGGCAAGACCGTCGGCTCGGAGCTGATCGGCCAGCAATTCGCCAGCCCGCGCTATTTCCACGGCCGGCCATCCGCCGCCGGCAACGGCTATGACGCCGCGAACTCTTCCGGCTCGAACTACGGCCCGACCTCCAAGAAGCTGATCGACCGCGTGAAGACCGACGCCGCGACGCTGCAGAAGGACAATCCCGGCGTCCCCGTCCCGGCGGACCTCGTCACGACCTCGGCCAGCGGCCTCGACCCCGACATCACGCCGGCCGGCGCCTATTTCCAGGTCCCGCGCGTCGCCAAGGCGCGCCACCTCTCCGAGGACCGCGTGCACCGGCTGGTCGAAGCCCATATCGAAGGCCGCCTGCTGGGCTTCATCGGCGAGCCGCATGTGAACGTCCTCGAGCTCAATATGGCGCTCGACGCACTGCGCTGACGTGTGGGCATGAACGGGGTAGACTCGCGGCCGCATGACCGATGACCGGCTGGACCGCGACAACCGTCCCTCTCCCGAAGCGCTGCTGCGCGAGGCGGGGCAGGAGGGGCGCGGGCGGCTGAAGGTCTTCCTCGGCGCGGCGCCGGGCGTCGGCAAGACCTATGAGATGCTGATGCAGGGCCGCCAGCGCCGTCTGGACGGCGTAGACGCGGTGATCGGCGTGGTCGAGACCCATGGCCGGGTCGAGACCGACCTGCTGACCAAGAGCTTCGAGAAGATCCCCAAGCGCCGGCTCCCCTATAAGGGCCATGTGCTGGCCGAAATGGACCTCGACGCCATCCTGCAGCGCAAGCCGAAGCTGGTGCTGGTCGACGAGCTCGCCCACACCAACGCGCCCGGCAGCCGCCATCCCAAGCGCCATCTCGACGTCGAGGAGATCCTCGGCCACGGCATCGACGTCTACACCACGCTCAACGTCCAGCACATCGAGAGCCTCAACGACGTCGTCGCGCGCATCACCGGGGTGCGGGTGCGCGAGACCGTGCCCGACTCCATCCTCGACCGCGCCGACGAGGTCGAGCTGATCGACCTGACGCCGGAGGACCTGATCCAGCGTCTGAAGGAGGGCAAGGTCTATGTCCCCGAACAGGCCGAGCGCGCGATCCACGCCTATTTCATGCCCGGCAACCTCACCGCCCTGCGCGAACTGGCGTTGCGCCGCACCGCCCAGCGGGTCGATGCGCAGATGGTCGACTATATGCGCGCCCATGCGATCCAGGGTCCCTGGGAGGCGAGCGAGCGCATCCTCGTCTGCGTCGACGCGCGCCCCGGCAATGCGGCGCTGGTCCGCTACACCCGCCGCCTCGCCGACCGGCTGCGCGCCTCCTGGACCGCGATCCATGTCGAGACCTCGAGCGCCGGGCGGGCCAGCGAGGACGCGCGCGACCGCGTCGCCGAAGCGTTGCGCCTCGCCGAGCGGCTTGGCGGCGAGGCCGTCACCTTGCCCGCCGCGTCGGTCGCGGACGGAATCGTCGACTACGCCCATGCCAACAATTTCACCCATATCGTGGTCTCGACCCAGCAGCGCTCGCGCTGGCTCGAATTCCTTCGCGGCTCGGCAGCGCATGAGATCATCCGCCGCGGCGGCGAGGTCAGCGTGCATGTCATCCCCGATCCGAAGCCCGGCGCGGCCGAGGATGCGCCGGTGTCCCGCGATGCGGCTGCGCCGCCGCCGCGCGATCTCGCCGCCTATGGCTGGAGCCTTGCGATGGTCGTGGCCGCGCTGGGCTTGAGCCTCGCGCTGCAGCGCCTCCTCGGCGTCTCCAACGTCGCGCTGGTCTTTCTCACCGCCGTTCTCGCGAGCGCCGTCGCCTATGGCCTGTGGCCGGCGTTGTTCGCGGCGCTGGTCAGCGTCCTCGCCTACAATTTCTTCTTCCTGCCGCCCCTCTATACCTTCACCATCGCGGCGCCGGAGAACGTCGTCGCGCTCGTCGCCTATGCGATCATCGCGGTGATCGCGAGCAACCTGACGGCCAATGTCCGCGCCCAGGCGCTGGTCGCGCGGCAGCGCGCCAAGATGACGGAGGATCTCTATCTCTTCGCCCGAAAGCTCGCCGGCGTCAGCCAGCTCGACGACCTGCTCTGGGCTACCGCGCACCAGATCGCACAGATGCTGAAGCTGCGCGTCGTGCTGCTCCTGCCCGAAGGCGAAAGCATCGCGGTGCGCGCCGGCTATCCCCCGGAGGACATGCTCGACGATGCCGACCTCGCCGCCGCGAAATGGAGCTGGCAGCATGCCCAGGCCGCGGGCCGCGGTGCCGACACGCTGCCCGGCGCCAAGCGCCTCTTCCTGCCGATCAAGACCGGCCGCGGCATCGTCGGCGTGATCGGTCTCGACAGCGACCGCGCCGGACCGCTGCTCTCGCCCGACCAGCGCCGCCTGCTGGATGCGCTATCCGACCAGGCGGCGCTCGCCATCGAGCGCATCAATCTGGTTTCGGATATCGACAAGACCCGTCTCGCCGCCGAGACGGAGCGTCTACGCAACGCGCTTCTCACCTCGATCAGCCACGATCTGCGCACACCGCTCGCCTCCATCCTGGGCGCCGCGACCGGCCTGCGCAGCTACCGCGCGACGCTGGATGCGCAGGGCCAGGACGAATTGATCGGCGTCATCGCCGAGGAGGCCGAACGGCTCAACCGCTTCATTGCCAACCTGCTGGACATGACGCGGCTGGAATCCGGCGCGATCCAGCCGCGCAGCGAGCCGGTCGATATCGGCGATGTCGTCGGCAGCGCTCTGCGCCGCGGCACGGCCATCCTCGCCGGTCACGCGGTCACGCTCGACATCGCACCGGGGCTGCCGCTCGCGCAGGGCGATTCCGTGCTCCTGGAGCAGGTTCTCTTCAACCTTCTCGACAACGCCGCGAAGTATACGCCGGCCGGCACCGCAGTGCGTATCTCGGCGCGACCTGACAAGGGCCGCATCCTGTTGCAGGTCGCCGACGAAGGGCCCGGCCTGCCCGGCGATGCACGCGAACGCATCTTCGACAAATTCTACCGCGTCCATGCCGGCGACAGCCAGCGTGCCGGCACGGGCCTGGGCCTCGCGATCGCGCGCGGTTTCGTCGAGGCGATGGGCGGCACGATCACGGCCGGCAATCGCGACGGCGGCAGCGGCGCGATCTTCACCATCGCGCTTCCCGGGGCGCCAAGCACGGAGGTCTCGGCATGAGCGGCGCGCCGCTGCGTATCCTGGTCGTCGACGACGAGCCGCCGATCCGCCGCCTGCTGAAAACCAGCTTCGCGGCGGCGGGCTATCGCGTGGAGGAAGCGGGCGACGGGGCCGCCGCGCTCGCGATCCTGCGGCGCCGCGATACCGATGTCGTCGTGCTCGATCTCGGCCTGCCGGGCATGGACGGCTTTTCCGTGATCGAAACCCTGCGCGGCGAGGGCTCGAGCGTCCCGATCGTCGTGCTCTCCAGCCGCGACGACGAGGCCGGCAAGGTCCGCGCCCTCGATCTCGGCGCCGACGACTACGTCACCAAGCCGTTCGGCGCCGACGAATTGATGGCGCGCATCCGTGCCGCGCTGCGCCACCGCCTGCAGGCCGAAGGCACCCAGCCGGTTTTCCGGAGCGGCGACCTGTCGGTCGACCTCGTGCGCCGCATCGTCATTGTGCGCGGCCACGAGGTGAAGCTGTCGCGCCGCGAATACGACCTGCTGGCGCTTCTGGTGCGCCATGCCGGCAAGGTCCTGACGCACAAATTCGCGCTCAAGGAAGTCTGGGGCGCCGCCACCGACGTGCAATATCTGCGCATCTATATCCGCTCGCTGCGCCAGAAGCTCGAAGCCGATCCCGAGCGGCCGGCGCATATCCTGACGGAGCAGGGCGTCGGCTACCGCCTGCGCGCCGCCGACTGACGCACCGCGTCACCGGGTATCGAGGCACTTGCCCGTCATGTCGCCCGTGCCGGAATCGCCCGCTTCGGTCACCTTGATGTAGCCGATCACCCGGGATCGCCGCCGGCTTACGATCCACCTGTCACCTTCACCGTGCCGACCAGATGCGCGTCGTCGCGCACTGCGCCGCGCTTGAGCTCGAGCTCCAGCGTCTGCTCCCGCTCGTCGGCGCGGCCGTAATTGCGGAAGATATGCGCCCGCACCGTCGTTGCGCCGTTCGGGTTCAGCCGGTCCGCGGCATAGACGTTCACCCGCACCGTATAGGTCCCGTTGGGCGCGTGATGCAGCAGATACTGCTCCGGGCCGTAGCCGTTGGTCATGTCGTTCGACAGCCGGCCGCCGATCGCGGTGCGCGGATGGTTGTAGATCGCCCGTTCGCCGGTCGGCTCGTCGACCCACAGATCCATGTCGGTCTCGTCGGTATTCCATTCCAGGATGATGCGCAGGTCCTCGTCGAGCATCGCGACGAAGCGCGGATCGAGCGCCACCGATTTGGCGCCGAGCTTGTGCAGCTTGACGACGATGCGGTTCGCCTCCATCAGCGAGATCACCTCGATGCCGTCGAACGCCTCCTGCCAGTCATGCGTCACGATCTCGTTGAGCAGGCCCAGGGCGCGCTCATAGTCGCGGCGCCGCGCGGCCGGCGGCTCGGCGAGGGCGCCGCCCTGCTCGGCCCGCGTCACCAGCGCGAGCGCGAGATTGCGCCGCGGCTGCGGCCGGTCGGGCTCCAGATAGAGCAGGCGCTCATAGAGCCACAGCGCCCGATCCTCGTCGCCATAGCGCATCAGCCGGTCGGCCAGGATGGTCATCGTCGTCGCATCGGCCGACGGCAGTTCGAGCGCGTTGAGCGCGACTTTCACCGCGTCGTCCGCGCGCCCATGCCGGAACAGGAACTCCGCCGCGTCGAGATAGAACGCCGGCAGCGCGCCATATTGCTTTTCCTGCGCGCGATAGACGCTCCAATAGGTCTCCGGCCCTGTGGCGTTGAGCGCCGCGATATAAGGGCGGTCCGGATTCCATGGCGCGATGGTGACGCTCATCTGCGGTCCTCGCGGCGCCGGTACCCTGTTGCCGGTGACCACGACCGATTCCACCGCGCTGCCGCCTCTGCTGTCGGCGCGGTTCGATACCGGTGCCGGCGCCGGCGGAGGCGGCGGTGGCGGCGGCGGCATGCTCACATCCGGCGGCGGCACGAACGGCGCGCCCTGGGTCCGGCCGCCCGGCTTCTTGACCGCAACGGGCTTGAAGTCCCGCTGCCACCACAGCTTCTCGTCCGTCCACATCTTGAGGACGACGTCCAGCCGCGCCTTTTGCGCCTTGGCCGCGTCTGCATCCGCCTGGGCCTTCATCCGCGCGTATTGCGCCAGCGCCGCCTTGCCCAGCGTGGCGGGCGGCTCGGCTTTGGCTTCCAGATAGTCGGAGAGGTTCTCGAACACCGCGAAGGAGGCGACGGTGCTCGCGATCGAATAGCGCCGCGACAGGGCCAGCATCGCGTCGCGGTCCGGCCGGTCCGCGCCGTTCATCTCGTCGATATGCCGTGCCGCCCACAGCGCGCCGAGCGTGTCGCCCTCTGCGATGTCGTTGCGCGGGACGTCATAGTGGCGCGTGTTCACGGCCGCACCGGTCAGGGTGACGACGATCCCGCCCGACGCGGGCAGCGGCCCGACGACTCGAAAACGCCCTGCCGCGGCCGGCAGCAATACGAAGTCGATCGCCTGGCCGTCCGTGCCGCGCACCTCGACCGCTCTTGCCGCGCGGTGCATCAGGCGGCCCAGCGCCTCGTCCGGGCTCTGGACGCCGAGATCGATATAGTCGCCGCCCGATTTGTGCGCGAGCGCGGTCAGCAGAGCGCGGTTGGCGTCCGCCGCGCTCGACAGCGTCGACAGCACGCAAGGCAGCCGCACCGCGCGATAGGCATCGACCGTGACATTGCCGTCCGAGAACAGCAGGCAGGCATCGGCCGCCGGCCAGTCGGCCTTGAGCAGCGGCTTCAGCGAGGTGCCGCCCTGGTAATCCGTCGTCTTCAGCACCGCGGCGATGGCCTCGGGGCTGGGGGCGCGGAAGCTGCGCAGATGCGGCGCATCCGACGAGAAGAAGACGATGTCGACGATCTCGGGGTGCGCGGCGGCGATATAGCGCCCGACGAGATCGATCTCTTTCGACAGGTCGGCGTCGCGCCGCGACAACGAACTGTCCCAATAAAGCCGCAACCGCGCCGGATGCACCGGCGCATCGCTCGCGGCCGCCGCGACATCGTCGATCTCGAAGAACGCGGCGCCGCTGCCGTGCCGCGCAAGCAGCAGGGCGGGGGCGTCCGCCGGTCCAACGGTCAGTCCGCCGGCAAGAACGAGGTTCGCCGCCGCACCGTGCGCTTCGAAGCCCGATCCGCTTTGCGTCCAGGCAAGCGCGATGCCGTCGGGACCGCGCAGCGCAGGCGCGTGCGCCGCATCGCTGTGCACATGGATCGAGACCGCGCCGACCGCCTGCTGCGTCGCCAGCGGCAGCACCAGGGGCTTGCCCGGCTCCAGCGGCGTGACGAATTCGAGCCGCACGGTGCGGCCCCGGTTCTCGAAGATCGGAAAGACCCGCGTCATGAACGCGCCGCTGCGCGTGACCTCGGCGATGCCCGGATCGATGCCGCGGCGCTCGCGCGACTCGAAGGTCAGCTTGGCCTGCCGCTGGCCGACCAGCACGCCGTCGACCATCGCGCCGTTGATGTCCAGCGCATAGCCGGTGACGACCGAGCCCGGCGGCATGTCGAAGACGAAATCGCCCTCCAATGCCCGCGGGCTCGCATTGAGGAACTGCGCGGTGACCGTGGTGTGGGCCGTGTCGCCGACGATGTCGACATCGATATCGAGCTTGCCGATCGCCAGCGCGGCGGATTTCGCCGCCGGATCGTCGCCTTCGCCGACATGCGCCACGAGTTCGGGATTTTGCGGCGCCGCTGCGGCCGCCACCCCACCGAGGAACAGACCGGCCGTGAAAAACAGCGCGGCGAACATCTTTGTGCGAATGTCCATGACAACTCCCCCAGACCCGGCGTGCGCCAATCCCACGCCGTTGACGGATCGTCGAACGCCATTGTGTCGAGTTGGGGGCGGAACCATATCCATCCCGTGGCCGGCCGGGGGTTAGTGCGGCAGTCCCGACATGTTGAACGCCGAATCCACGCGATTGGCGCAGATGAACCGCGCACCTTCGTTGATCATCACCATGCCGCGCCAGACTTCATATCGGTCATACGCGACGTCGCCGACGGCGAAGATGCTCGCCATGGCGTTCTCGTCGTCTGCCGCCTCGAAGCCATACATCGCAATCGTCCGACCGTCCGTCGCCAGCAGCCGCAATTCGTAGTTCTGCATGACCTCGGCCCCATGCGTTCCGCCCATGCTAGCGCAGAGCCGATCCCGGAAAAATCACAATTGCGAAGGGGACAATTCCCGAAATCCGCCGCCCTTGCAGGGGCGCGCCGAACTCAGGCTTTGAGGCCGCGCAGCAACTGGCGGTACTGGCTCGGCGCCCGGCCGAAATTGTCCCGGCAGAAGCGGCGAAGGCTGCGGTCGTCGGAGAAGCCCATCTTCTCGGCGATGTCAGCGATCGGCGTTTCGGTCGCGAGCAGATCCTGCAATTGCGCGCTGCGGACCTCAGCCGACAGGCGGCGAAAGCTCATGCCCTCGTCGGTGAGGCGTCGGCGCAGCGTCGCCACGCTCCAGTGCAGGGCATCCGAGACGTCTTTTTCCGAGCGCAGCCCCTTGCGCAAATGTTGCCGCACGGAAAATCCGGTCGCGGCGCCGTCGAGCGCCTGCCCGTCATGCTCTTCCAGCATGGCCCGGAAGCTCTCGAATTCCTGGTCGCCCCAGGCTTTGTACTTCTGGGCGAGGATCGGCGCCTGCATGTCTTCCAGACTGTAGACGATGGTCGCGCCGGCGCCGCGACGGACCATCGGCGCATGCAGCGAGGCAAGCAGCGCGTCATCGACGCCCCGCAGCGTGGCCGAGCCGCGGACGAGGACCGGATCGAGGCGTCGTCCCGTCATCCAGCGCAACGCACAATGCGTCACCACCGTGAAACATTCGACATAGATTTCGGCACGCAGGCTGTTTCCGTCGCGAGGCACCGTCGTCAGATGAATCGTTTCCCCGCTCCTGCGCAGGGTGATCCGGCATTCCTTGCGGATCAGACGGGCCGTCGCCGTGAACCGCTTGAGCGCTTCCAGCAGCGTGTCCGCCTCCTTGGCCGCCGTGAACAGGACGGACAGGCTGCCGCGCGGAACCGGTTCTGCCGCGACGCCATGCGTCTCGTCGTTGCGGAGTTGAATGTTTTCGGTGCAAAGCCGCCAGAACGTCGGGAGATCGACCGATCCCGGCAGCACCCCGCGCGGCGCAAGACCGGACCGGCTGATCAGCCTTGCGGTCGCATCGCGCCCGATCAAGGTCGACAGATATTCGAGGCGGACGGCTTGCATCGAGAGTGTGCACGCTTCGTGGTTCGTTGCGGCAGTCATCGGGCGCCGGGACCGGTCTGTCAATGAGCGAATTTATCCGCTGGTGATTTCGCAGTCCCGTCCTGCCTTTGCCCGCATCATCTGCCTACGGTCCGCTCGCATGTCGAGGGAGTCGGAACGCAGCGCGGCTGCGTGCCTCGCCGTCATGGCATCGGCGAAGATTGCCGGTTCTTAATGTCGTGTGATGACCCGACAGGGTCGAGGAAACTTTAAGTCCGCGTCGGATAATCGGCTGCAAACGCCGAACATAACGCGGACGCCGGGAGAAATGACGATGCGTCTTTCGCAAAAGGCCGCGCTGTGCGGCAGCTTGGCAATTTCCGCACTGGCCTGGCCGGCCGGCGCATGGGCGCAGCAGGCGCCTGCCGCCCAGAACCCCGATACGATCGAGACGGTGGTCGTCACGGCATCGCGGCGCTCCGAATCCGTACAGGACGTTCCAGGCCAGGTCACCGCCATGACCGGCTCCAACCTGGATCAGATCCACGCCAAGAGCTTCGAGGATTTCGCGGCCTATGTCCCGGGCCTGAGCTTCCAGAACACCGGCCCCACCAGCGATCTTATTGCGATCCGCGGCGTCACGACGGGCGGCTCGCAGCTCAGCGGCGCGGTCGGCATGTATGTCGACCAGGTGCCGGTGGGCGCGAGCTCGTCGTTCGGCCTCGCGTTCCAGACGCTGTCGGTCAACACCTTCGACCTCTCGCGCGTCGAAGTCCTGAACGGACCGCAGGGCACGCTCTACGGCTCGAACGCGCTCGGCGGCACGATCAAGTACATCACTGCGGCACCCAATCTCGACAGCTACAGCGCGCTGGCAGAGGCCGAAGGTTCCAATACCGATCATGGCTCTTTCAGTGACGGGCTGCGCCTGATGGCGAACCTGCCGATCGATCCGGGCACCGCCGCCATCCGCATCGACGGCGTGCAGGAGTTCAACTCCGGCTATATCGACGATCCGGGTCGCGGAGCGAAGAACCAGGGCTCGTCGAACAGCTTCAACGGCCGCGCCTCGCTGCTCTGGCAGGTCACGCCCGACCTCGATGTACGGCTCGGCGTGTTTGCGCAGAACATCGACGGCCTCGGCGTCAATGCGGACTTCCGCGATTTCGCCACCGGCAAGCCGGTCGCCGGCGAATATGAGCAGGGCTTCGCGCTCCGCCAGCCCTCGGCCGCGCAGATCACGCTCTATTCGGGCGTCGCCGACTGGAACCTGCAATGGGCGACGCTGACCTCGGTCACCGGCTATCAGGTCAATCACGGCGAATATCTGTCCGACGTGAGCGACGTCTACAACCCGCTGCTCGCCGGCGTCTTCGGCGTGCTGCCCTATGGCCTGTTCGTCGATACGAACACCAGCAAGTTCACGCAGGAAGTCCGTCTCGCCTCTCCCGACAACACGACCTTCGAGTGGCTCGTCGGCGGCTATTTCACGAGCGAGTCGACGCTGGAGAACATCGACCTGCGCAACTATGCAAGTCCGGATCACCTGTTCTTCGGCTCGGCGGCGTTTCTCGGAACCCTGCCCAGCGTCTATCAGGAGTTTGCGATCTTCGGCGACGGGACCTATTTCGTCACCGACGATTTCGATATCGGGCTCGGCATCCGCTACAGCAACAACGAGCAGCACTATCAGCAATTGGCCCACGGCATCCTGGTCGTGCCGGCCGATCCGGCCGAGGTCACGCATGAGGATGCGAAGTCCAATCAGGACGTGGTGACTTATCTCGTCAACCCGCGCTGGCACATCAACGAAGACGTGATGCTCTACGCCAAGGCGGCGAGCGGCTACCGCCCGGGCGGCCCCAACTTCGTCCTGGCGCTGGGCGGCGGCGCACCGACCTTCCAGCCCGATTCGCTCTGGAACTACGAGATCGGCGAGAAGGCGACGCTGTTCGACAAGCGGCTGACCCTCAACGCCGACATCTACGACATCGAGTGGTCGCAGATCCAGCTGACCGTCAACAATGGCGGCATCAACCAGATCGAGAATGGCGGCAATGCGCGGGTCCAGGGCGCCGAAGTCAGCTTCGCCTATCAGGTCGACCATGCGCTGTCCGTCGCGGGCTCGGCCGCCTATACCGACGCGAAACTCACCACACCGGCGCCGGCGCTCGGCCTGGCGCATAGCGGCGTGCGCCTGCCGCTGTCGCCGCGCTACAATTTCGCGCTGTCGGCGAACTACACCTTCGACATCGCACAGGACTATGTCGGCGACCTCAACGTCACCGACCGCTATATCGGCGACCGCACCTCCGGCTATGCCGGAAGCCCGATCAGCCCGCTCTACAAGCTGCCGGGCTACAATTCGCTGGATATCGATCTGGCGGTGGTGATGCCGCACGGCCTCGAACTCGACGCCTATATCAAGAACGTGTTCGACGAAGCGGGGCAGGTCTCGGCGTCGACGCTGGCGAACGAATACGATCCCACCGCGCCGGTGCCGGTCACGCTGTCCCAGCCGCGCACGGTCGGATTGGTGCTGAAGGCTGCCATCGGCCCATAAGCTGCGCGAAGCGGATCGACCCGATATGACCGACATCGAGACTGGCATTTTCTGCGTCGGCGAAACGACGTCGGGCCGCATCCAGGGACTCGTCAGCGGCGGCATAAGGCAGTTCAAGGCCGTCCCCTATGGCGCCTCGACCGCGGGCGCGGGCCGCTTCCGGGCGCCGCGGAAAGCGGTGCCCTGGACCGGAACGCGCGAGTGTTTCGGTTACGGGCCGGTCTCGCCGCAGGTTCCGACCGACCTGACCAATTCCTACGGCCAGCTCATTCAATACGACGTCGCCGTGTCCGAGGGCGGCATGGGCGAGGATTGCCTGCACCTCAATCTCTGGACGCCGGGACTGCGCGACGGCGCAAAGCGGCCGGTGATCGTCTCCATCCATGGCGGCGGCTATGGCATCAGCTCGGGCAATGGCCGGATGTATGACGGCGCCGAGCTCGCCCGTCTCGGCGATGTCGTGGTCGTGTCGGTGACCCACAGGCTGGCAAGCTTCGGCTATCTCAACCTCCGCGACGCCGGCGGCGGCGGCGATGACGACGCTGCCGCCGGCCATGCGGGGATCATGGACCTCGTGCTCGCGCTCGAATGGGTGCGCGACAACATCGCGGGCTTCGGCGGCGATCCGAACCGGGTGCTGATCTTCGGGCAATCCGGCGGCGGCTGGAAGGTGAGCACGCTGCTCGCCACGCCGGCCGCGAAAGGCCTGTTCCATCGCGCCGGCATCCAGAGCGGCTCCCAGCTCAGATTGCAGACGCGCGAACAGTCCGCCGCCGTCGCGGCTGCGCTCATCGCCGAGCTCGGACTCGCCAAGGCGACGGCCGACAGGATCCGGGACGTTCCCTGGCAAGTCCTGCTCGCCGCACAGACCAAGATCGGCGCGCTGAATTTCAGCCCCGTTCTCGATGGGCGGTACCTGCCGCACCATCCCTTCGACCCCAAGGCGCCGGAAGAGAGCGCCGACATACCGCTCGTCATATCGACCACGCTGGACGATGCCGGCCTGTTCTTCGCCGATTTCGATCTCGATGAGGCCGGCCTGAAGGCGAAGCTGCGCGGCCGGCATGGCGATATCGCCGATACGATGCTGCGTCTGTACCGGGAAAAATGGCCCGCGAAATCGCCCTTCCTGACCTTTGCGCAGATCATGACGGATTACGGCTTCCGCCGCTTCGCCTATGCGCAGGCGGAACGGAAGGCCGAGCAGGCGCGTGCGCCGGTCTATTTCTATCAATGGGATTGGGCGACTCCCGCGTTCGACGGCCGCTGGGGCGCCGCGCATGCCACCGACGTGTCCGCGTCGTTCGGCAATAGCCGCGATGCGATCATGGGCGGCGGCGCCGAACCCGGCCGCAGGCTGTGCAAGGCCCTTGTCTCCGCCTGGGCGGCATTCGCCGCCACCGGCGATCCGAACAATGCCAACATTCCCCAATGGCCGAGATTCGATGCCCATCGCCGTGCGACGATGATCTTCGACGAGACGATCCAGGTAGCAAACGATCCGAACCGTGAGCAAAGGTTGTTCTGGGAAGATCGGCCGCCGGCGAACAGCGTCTACGACTGATGCGGTAATCCCCGATCTGGCGTAGGATGGCGCTTGAGGTTCCTTCTGGAGATGGCGATGCGCCTGTCCCTTCCTATCCTGGCGTCGGTTTGCGGTCTGCTTCTGGCAGCCGCGCCGGCAGCCGCCGATCCGGCGGCACGGCACTCGCAGTGCTTCTTCGTGAACGGCTTCGAGAACTGGAAGGCGCCGGATGCCAGGACGATCTATATCCGGGTCAATCTGCACCGCTATTACCGCCTCGATCTCGCGAACTCCTGTTCGGCGCTGCTGATGCCGGATTCTCACCTCATCACCAAATGGCGGGGCTCCAGTTCGGTCTGCTCGGCGCTCGACTGGGACCTGAAGGTCAGCCAAGGGTTTCCCGGCGCGGCCACACCCTGCATCGTCAAGACGATGACGGAGCTGACGGCGGAAGAAGCTGCCGCGATCCCGAAGAAGTTCAAGCCGTAAGAAAGATCGCGCGGTCTTCCTAGGCGCGCCGCGGGTTTCGGTGCGCCACGCCATCGCCATCGCCTTCCGGCCCCGCTGTGGGGGATTTCCGCCGCGCACGCGTCTATCCCGTGAGATTGCGCGCGGACGGCGGTGATCGATGCCGCGCCGGGGATATGAGATGATCAGGAAGACGCCGCTCGCGCGTATCGCAGTCGGATGGGTTTCGTTGTTCCTGTGGTCGCAGCATGCGCTCGCATCGGTCCTGACCGAGCAGGACGTGCTCGATAGAGCCTGGGCCGACAAGCCGCTGTTTGCGACCGAGAACATGATCCCCTCCTGGATCGCGCATACCCACCGCTTCATCTACAGCGAGATGAACGGCGGCACGGGGAAGCTGGTCGACTTCGACGCCGATACGGGCCGTGCCGCGCCGCTTGGCGAGGGGCAGGGCGCCGCCGTGTCGCCGGACGGCCGCAGCATGCTCTTCCTGGCGCATGGCGCCGACGGGAAAGGCACCGTCCTATGGATGATGGGCACCGACGGCACCGGACGGCACATGGTCGATAGCGGCGATCGGGTCGATCCCACGGGCGCGCAATATGTGACCTGGACGTCCTATCACTGGTCGCCCGACGGCCGCCATTTCTTCCGGATGGCGCTGTCGCTCAACCAGCTTGCGAATGTGAAGCCCAGCGGTGAAACCTCGACGGTGCACGCCTATCCGATCGATACGTCGCAGGATTCGCGTCTGGCCTCGAAGATCGCGGTATTTTCGGCGGCGGGCGATCTGCTGCGCAAATGGACGGTCAAGCAGGCCGTGCCGGATGTCGAATGGCTCGGCAATGGCGCGCTCGTCTACAGCCGCACCGACGGCCGTCCCGTCTTCACGGCGCACGCGGCGGTGTACGCCTTCGACATCCAAAGCGGCCGTGAAGAAAAACTCTTCGACGGCTTCGGCCGGCAGGTCACCTACAGGCCCGCGGCAAGTCCGGACGGCGGGCGGATCGCGTTCATCGCCGATCCGGGCGAGCCGGTCTTCACGCCCGGGCGGCGCGAGCTTGCGGTGTTCGACGTCAGGACGCATGCCGTCAAGGTCCTCACGGAAAACGCCGCGATCCAATCGCCGCGCTGGTCCGACGACGGACGGACGCTGTATTTCACCGACGGTATGTCGACGCAGCGGCAGCTGAAGGCGGTTCTCGCCGACGGTCGGATCGTCGTGCTCAGCACCGAACTCGGCCAGACGCTCGGCCTGTCGCAGTCGGACGACGGAAGATGGGCGGCATGGACCGTCCACAAGCCGTTCGAGGCGTTCGTCATCCATGTCGCGCCCGGCACGCTTCCCGCGCCGTTGCAGGCGACCCGCACGCTCGATGTCCAGCCGGCCTCGTTCGGTCCGGAGTTCGGCACGACGACCGCGCTGACCTGGAAGAGCCCGGACGGCACCGTGATCGACGGATTGCTCACCGTGCCGCCCGGTTATGACAGGCACAGGACATATCCCCTGGTCGTGCAGGTCCATGGGGGGCCGCAAGGCGGCGTCGAGATGACCGATTACGGCTGGCCCGGCGACGGCTATTTCGATGCGCTGCTCGCATCGCGCGGCTATATGGTGCTGCGGCCCGATTATCGCGCGAGCGGCGAACTGGGCTGGGGCCCCTATATCCGTTCCAAGAACGCGGGCCGGATATTCGCCGACGACCGCGCCGACATCGAAAGCGGCGTGCAGATGCTGATCGACGGCGGCTCGGTCGATCCTACGCGCCTCATCCTCATCGGCCTCAGTTATGGCGGCGCCATGACCAATTACATCGCGACCCATTCGACGATGTTCCGTGCCGCCATCACCTATGAGGGGCTGGACTATCTCACCGATTGGGGCGGTCGGCCGGAATGGCCGGACCACAACGTCTCGGTCGAATGGGAGATGGGCGGCACGCCGTTCGATCGGCTTCCCACCTATATGGCGAACTCGGTCGTTCCGGCGCTTCGCACGGCGTCGACGCCGATGATGCTGGTCAATGGCGAACATGGGATCAATTCCGCCTCGTCGCCGCTGATCTACAACAGCCTCAGGCTTCGCGGGATCGACGCACAGTTCCTCTATTACGAGGGCGAGGGGCACGGCATTCAGCAGCATGTGAACCAGGCCGATTTCCTGGCCCGCATCATGGCGTGGATCGGGAAATATGCGCCGGTGAAGGAATGACCCCCGCGCCGGGCACATAGACGCTCGGCAACGTCATTTCCCCTATCGCCTGCATGCGGGATTTTCCGCTCCGGGTCCTGGCCGCCACACCGGGCAATTCGTCGCTTGCAAACGCATCCTCGGTGACCTTTGCTGGCCGGCATGTGTCGCGTCTCCGATGCGCGTGCGCTCTGGCTCGCGCGCCATGTCCTGCCGGTCGAACCCGCCTTGCGCGCGTGGCTTCGCCGGCGGGGGCTGTCGGATTTCGACGTCGACGATCTGGTGCAGGAGACCTACGCGAAATTCATCACGCTGGACTCGGTCGACGCCATTCGCGATCCCAAGAGCTATGCGTTCCAGGTGGCGCATTCGATCTTCGTGAGCCGGATCCGGCGGGCGCGGATCGTGCCGATCCAGGCGAGCGCCGACCTCAGCGAGATGTCGATCCCGGCCCATGACGGGACGCCGGAGGACATCCTGGAGGCGCGCGACGAGCTCCTCGAGCTGGCGGGCGCCCTGGCCAGCCTGCCGACCCGCTGCCGCACCGCCTTCCTGCTGCGCCGGGTCGACGGCCTGTCCCAACGCCAAGTCGCGCAACATCTTGGGATCAGCGAGAAAACCGTGGAAAATTACATGACCCAGGCCATCCGCTTCCTCATGGATCGGTATGGCCGTGGGGGGAAACCACGGGTCGGCGCGTCCAAGGACGTAACGGGAGAGACCAAGACTCGAAATGCAGTCAAGAACCAAGAGCCCGGAGATTGACGACCGGGCGGCCGAATGGGCCGCCAGGGTCGATGCCGGCGAGCTTCGGCCGGAGGAAGAGGCACAGCTCGCGGCGTGGCTCGATGCCGATGTGCGCCATCTCGGCGCCTTCGCCAAGGCGCGCGCCATCGTCCTGCACAGCGAGCGGGCGCGGGCGCTTGGCCCGAATTTCGATCCGGATTCCTTCGTGCCCGCCCGCGGCGGGGACCACCAAACGCCGTCCGCGCCGGTCTCGCGTCGCCGTGCGCTCTGGGTGGGCGGCGTGGCCGCGAGCGCCGCGGCGGTCGTCCTGTCCGGCGGCGCGGCCTGGCTGGCGGTCGCCGGCCGCAGCTATTCGACGCGGATCGGCGAGACCCGGGTCGTGCCCCTGGAAGACGGCTCGATCGTCACCCTGAACACCAATTCCGAAGTGGCCATCCACTTCACCGATGACGCGCGCATGGTTCGGCTTCTGCGGGGCGAGGCTTTGTTCGATGTCGCCAAGAACCGCAAGCGGCCTTTCATCGTGAACGCCGACGGCACGTCGGTGCGCGCGGTGGGCACCAGCTTCACGGTGGAACTGCTCCCCGAACAGCCGGTCCAGGTCCTGGTCCGCGAAGGCATCGTCGAGGTCAAACGTCCGGATCAGCCCGCCGCGCCGCCCGTCAGGCTTCCGGCAAACACGCGGGCGGTTACGCCTAAGGATGCGCCTATCGTTGCTCAAAGAGTGGCCAGCGCCGAGGTCGTTCGTGCGCTGTCGTGGCGGGTCGGCCGGCTCGCGTTCGAAGGCGAAACGCTGGCACAGGCGGCCGCCATCTTCGCGCGCTACAGCGAAACCCGGATCGTGATCGACGACCCCGCGATTGCAAACAAGACGATCACCGGGCTGTACGTCTCCAACGATCCCGTCGGCTTCTCGAACGCGGTGGCGCTGTCGCTCGATCTGCATACGGAGCTTGCCGGCGACGCGGTGCATATCCGGCCGTGACGTTTTTGCGTCGCGGGAGTAGGGGATTTGCGAAGTGCTGCACGTCTAGTCCCGCAGAGACCCAAGCAGGGGCAGGGTCTGAACAAGGGGCATCCGTCATGGATTTCAGGCGTGCATTGTTGGCATCGAGTGCCATGCTGGTCGTGCTTGGCTGGAACGGCGGCGCGCTGGCGCAGACCCGGACCTTCGACGTTCCGGCCGAGGACGCCGTCAAGGCGATACCGGAATTCGCCCGCCAGGCGGGTATCCAGATCGTCGCCCCCGGCGACCAGCTCAAGGGCGTCCGCACCCCCGCCATCAACGGCACGCTCGGATTGCACGCCGCGCTCGAGCAGCTTCTCGCCGGCACCGGAATCGAGATCGCCTCCGACGATGGCCAGACGATCATTCTGAGAGTGCACGCAAAAAACGGCGAAGCCGCCTCCGCTGACGGGGCGGCTTCCATCGAGATGGTGACGGTCACCGGCAGTCATGTGCCCGGCGCCCCGCCGGTGTCGCCGGTGATCACGGTCGATCGCTCCGACATCCTCAATTCCGGCTATGCCAACACGGCCGACCTGATGCGCACCTTGCCGCAGAATTTCGGCGGCGGCATCAACCCGCAGACTCTCGGAACGTTGGGCGAGTCCACCAACAACGTGTCCAGCGCCTCGACCGTGAACCTGCGCGGCCTGGGCGCCGAATCGACCCTCACCCTCATCGACGGGCACCGGCTGGCCTCCGACGGCTTCGTCGGCGGCGTCGTCGACATCTCCGCCATCCCGCTCGCGGCGGTCGACCGGGTCGAGATCCTGACCGACGGCGCGTCGGCGATCTATGGCGCCGACGCGGTCGGCGGCGTGGTGAACTTCATCTTGCGCCAGGGCTATGACGGCGCCCAGAGCAGCGGCCAGATCGGCACCTCGACGCAGGGCGGCGGCACGCAATACGAAGGCTCGCAGCTGATCGGCAAGGATTGGGGATCGGGCGGCGGCCTGCTGAACTACGAATACTCCCGGCAGAACTTCCTGTTCGGCGGTCATCGGGCATTCTCCGCCGCCACGCCCGAACCCTTCTCGCTCATCCCGGAAGAGGACCGCAACTCGCTGTTCGGCACCGTTCACCAGGATCTGGGGAACGACGTCTCCGTCTTCGCCGAAGGGCTCTACACCTCCCGCACCGGCAGCGACATCGAGACCATTCCGGGCTATTTCTCCTACTACAATCGCTACCGGTCGCAGATCTACGGGTTCAACTTCGGCGCCAATTGGCAGATCGACGACGACTGGCATGCCAACGTCACCGGAACGGTCTCCCACGATCATTCGAACGCGGCGACCTACATCAATGTTGGCGGCCCCGAGGCGGGGCAGATCGACTACGACAACGGCATGTATGCCGTCGAAGCGCTGGTGAACGGCACGGTCGCGGAATTGCCGACGGGTGCGGTATCGGTCGCGCTCGGCGGCGGCTATCGCGCCGAGAACTTCCACGACAGCACGGCGCCGGGCGGCTTCGACCGCGGCGTCGCATATGCTTTCGGCGAGATGCACGTGCCGCTCGTCACGGCGTCCGAGGATCGCGCGGGCCTGGAGCGGCTCGAGCTTTCGCTCGCGGGCCGCTGGGAGCACTACAGCGATTTCGGATCCGCCACCAATCCGAAGCTGGGCCTTCTCTATGTTCCCGTCCACGGCCTGTCCCTGCGCTCGACCTGGGGCACGTCGTTCCGTGCGCCGGGCCTCTATATCGAGGATGGGCCGCGCCAGCTCTACATCTATCCCACCACCAACTATCCCGGCACGCCCGCCAATGCGCAGCTCATGCTGCAATACGGCTCCAATCCGAATCTCGTGCCCGAGAAATCGGAGACCTGGACCGCCGGCGCCGACATCAATCCCGACATCCTTCCCGATCTGAAGCTCGGCGTGACGGTGTTCGGGATCGGCTATCGCGACCGCATCATCACGCCGATCGTCAATCGTCAGCTCGCGTTCGTCACCCCCGCCGACGCGCCGTTCCTGACCTTTTCTCCGTCCGCCGCGCAGCAGGCGGCGCTTGTCGCGAATTCGGACACCTTCACGGACTTCACGGCGGGTACGCCGGGCGGTCCCTACAATCCGTCCCGCGTCTACGCCATCGTCGACAACCAGTATCAGAATGTGAGCGCGGAGAATGCGTCGGGCGTCGACCTGACGGCGAGCTACCACATCGATGCCAATGTCGGCGCCTTCGACCTTTTCGGCAACGGTTCCTGGCTTCGCTTCGCGGAGCACGCCACCAAGACGTCGCCGACGCAGATCCTCAGCGGCACGATCTTCAATCCGCCCGTGTTCAAGGCGCGCGCCGGCCTGACATGGTCGGACACCAACTGGTCGGTCACCGCCATCGTCAATCACATCAGCGGCGAAACCGATGTCAGCCTGGGCTATCCGGTCCACGTCCCGGTCTGGACGACCGCGGACCTCCAGGTCAGCTACAACACCGCGGACTGGACGGGATACATGCAGGGACTTCGGCTCGGCCTGTCGGTGCACAACCTGTTCGACACCGACCCGCCCGCCCTCAACAGCAGCGGCTTCCAGGCGTCGTATTTCTCGAGCGGCTACGACTCGACCAATGCATCGCCGCTCGGCCGTTTCATCAGCCTGTCCGTAACGAAGGACTGGTAAGCGGGGAATAGGGGCGTAGCATCCCTGCCGCGGGCGGCCAGGGCCACCCGTTCGTGATGGGCTCCATGGAAACCGCCGCCGCCGCCGCGCCTGCCTCTCCGGTCGACCGGGAGATCCGGCGCCTGCGCGAATGGCAAAGGGCCGGTCGGCATGCGGAGGCGCTGCGGGACGCACGGCACCTGCTGCGCGACCGGCCGGAGAACCGCGATCTTGCGTTGATCGTCGCCATCGGGCTGCGCAATCTCGGCCGCGTCGGCGAGGCGCTTGCGGCGCTCGAAAGCCTCGAACGGTCGCAGCCCCGCTTCAGCCGCCTCTATCAGGAGCGCGGTCTTTGCCATCTGGCGCTCAAGGACGCGGCAGGGGCGATCGACGCGTTCTGCCGCGCGGTGCGCATCAACCCCGCGCTGCCGGCAAGCTGGAGCCTGCTTGAGGGTCTCTATCGCGCAAACGGCGACGCGAAAAACGCAGATGCGTCTGCGGCCCATGTCGGGCTGCTCGAGCGCCTGCCGCCGGACGTGATGATCGCGACCTCGCTCTTTTCGGATGGCGAACTGGCGCCCGCCGAAAACATCGTCCGCGCCTATCTTCTGCGCCACGGCGATCATCCCGAAGCCATGCGGCTGCTGGCCAGGATCGCTCTCGCGCATGACGTCCTCGACGAGGCGGAGCGGTTGTTGAGCGCCGTCCTGACGCTGTCGCCCGGCTATCACGCAGCGCGCTGCGACTATGCCGACACGCTCGCAAGGCGGCACAAATACAAGCTGGCGTCGGAGCAGGTCGAGCCGCTTCTGATGCTGGAGCCGGGCAATCCGGATTACCGCATTCTCGCGGCCACCGTTGCGACAGGCCTCGGCGATCACACCCGGGCGGCCGCACTCTATCGCGAGCTGATCGCCGAGCAGCCGCGATCCCCCGATCTCCATCTCCGGCTCGCCCATGCGTTGAAGACGGTCGGACGGGTGCCGGAGGCGATCGCCGCCTATCGCGCGGCCGCCGTGGCGCGCCCCGATTTCGGCGACGCCTATTGGAGCCTCGCCAATCTCAAGACCTATCGCTTCGGCGACGGCGAGATCGCGCGGATGCGCGCCGCCGAAGCATCGCCGGCCACCTCGCCCGTCGATCGCATCCATCTCTGCTTCGCGCTGGGCAAGGCGCTGGAGGATCGCGACGACGTCGCCGCGTCATGGGAATATTACGCGCGCGGCAATGCACTGATGCGTTCGGAAAACCGCTACCGCCCGGAGCGCATCGAGGCCAGCACCGCCGAGCAGATCGAGGTCTGCACCCGCGATTTCTTCGCGCGCCGGACGGGATGGGGCACTGCGCGCCGCGACCCGATCTTCATCCTGGGCCTGCCGCGCTCCGGCTCGACGCTGCTGGAACAAATCCTGGCTTCGCATTCGCAGGTCGAGGGGACGCAGGAACTGGCGGAGATCCCGCGGATGGTCCGCGATCTTCAGGGCCACGATCCGGCCAAGCCGCGCTATCCAGCCATGCTGGAGACGCTGACATCAGACGACGTCCGCCGCCTGGGCGAGGCGTATCTGTCCGATACGCAGGCTTATCGGACCGGCAAGCCCTTCTTCATCGACAAGATGCCGAACAATTTCCGCCATATCGGCCTCATCCACCTGATGCTGCCGAATGCGCGGATCATCGACGTGCGGCGCGAACCGATGTCCTGCTGTTTCAGCAACCTGAAGCAGCTTTTCGCCGACGGCCAGGAGTTCGCCTATAGCGCAACGGATGTCGCGCGCTACTATCGGGCCTATCTCGAATTGATGCGGCATTGGGACGAGGTCCTGCCGGGCCGCATCCTGCGGGTGCACTATGAGGACGTGGTCGCCGATCTGGAAGGCAGCGTGCGGCGGATGCTGGACCATTGCGGGCTCGCCTTCGAGCCGGCCTGCATGGCGTTCCACGAGACGGACCGCAACGTGCATACGCCGAGCTCCGAGCAGGTGCGGCGGCCCATCTTCCGCGATGGGCTCGATCAATGGACGAAATACAAGCCATGGCTCACTCCGCTCCAAGCGGCGCTGGGCGACGCGCTGGTCCGCTATCGCGGCTAGGGCGAGCGCCCTATCGGGCGCGCAGGATCTCGACGCGATGGAAGTCCGGCTCCGGCGAAGCCACGCGAACCTCGCCATCTTCATCGCCGATCGACAGGGCGTCGCGCGTGCGCAGATCGAAGGCGTCACCGCTGAGCGAGACCGAAAGTCCGGTGCGGGCGATCAGCAATATCGGCCCGCCTGCAGAGCGGAATGTCGCCGGCGCGCGATGCCGCGTGACGCGCGCGTCGAAAACGCCGCGCCGTGTCATGACGTTTAGATCGGTCAGCGGTCCTCCGATCAGCACCGCGTCGGCCGGCGCGTCGCCGGAGAATACGATGGGGTCGGAGTCGGCGGCGAGCATCACGGGCTCCCGATCCCCGATCGCAAGCCGCATCGCGCCGTCCAGCACCGCCAGCGTCCGGTCGATGCCCGGGAAGCGCGAGAACGGTCCGTTGCTCCGCACCTCCGCGATGCTCACGCGCCACAGAAAATCGTCGAGCCCCGCCAGCGGCGGATGGACGGCGACATCGGTGGTGACGCCGCCGCCGTTCTTCCAGGGCTTGGCGATCCGCTCGCCGGCGCGCAGGAGGCGGGCCACGCTCAGCCCAATATGCCCGGCAGGTCCAGGCCCTTCTCGTGCGCCGTCGCGAGCGCGATGTCATAGCCCGCATCGGCATGCCGCATCACACCCGTCGCGGGATCGTTCCACAGCACGCGTGCCAGGCGTTTCGCCGCCGCAGCCGTGCCGTCGCAGACGATCACCATGCCGGCATGCTGCGAGAAACCCATGCCGACGCCGCCGCCATGATGCAGCGACACCCAGGTCGCGCCCGACGCGGTGTTGAGCAGGGCATTGAGCAGTGGCCAGTCCGACACCGCGTCCGAGCCGTCGCGCATCGCCTCCGTCTCGCGATTGGGCGAGGCGACGGAGCCGGAATCCAGGTGATCGCGGCCGATCACGATGGGCGCCTTGAGTTCTCCGCTCGCCACCATCGCATTGAACGCGAGCCCGAGCCGGTCGCGGTCGCCCAGCCCGACCCAGCAGATCCGCGCCGGCAGGCCTTGGAACTTGATCCGGGCGCGCGCCATGTCGAGCCAGTTGTGGAGATGCGCGTCGTCTGGCATCAACTCCTTCACCTTGGCGTCGGTGCGGTAGATGTCCTCCGGATCGCCCGAAAGCGCTGCCCAGCGGAACGGCCCGATGCCGCGGCAGAACAGCGGCCGGATATAGGCCGGCACGAAGCCCGGGAAATCGAACGCGTTCGCCACGCCTTCCTCCAGCGCGATCTGCCGGATGTTGTTGCCGTAGTCGACCGTCGGCACGCCGGCCGCCTGGAAGTCGAGCATCGCTCGCACATGCAGTGCGATGGAGGCGCGCGCCGCGCGCTCCACCGCTTTGGGATCGCGCTCGCGCGCCGTCGTCCATTGCTCGAGCGACCAGCCGATGGGCAGATAGCCATTGGTCGGATCATGCGCCGAGGTCTGGTCCGTCAGCAGGTCCGGCCGCACCCCGCGCCGGAACAATTCCGGGAGGACCTCCGCGGCATTGCCGAGCAGCCCGACCGACACCGGCGTCCTGTCGGCACCGGCCCGCGTGACGATCGCCAGCGCCTCGTCGATGCTCTCGGTCGCCTGGTCCAGATAGCCGGTGCGCATGCGCATCTCGATCCGCGAGCGCTGGCACTCCACCGCGAGACAGGAGGCGCCTGCCATCACGGCCGCCAGCGGCTGCGCGCCGCCCATCCCGCCGAGCCCCGCGGTGAGCAGCCAGCGGCCCGACAGGTCGCCGGCATAGTGCTGGCGGCCCATCTCGACGAAGGTCTCGTAGGTGCCCTGCACGATGCCTTGCGCGCCGATATAGATCCACGACCCCGCGGTCATCTGGCCGTACATCGCCAGGCCCTTCTTATCGAGCGCGTTGAAATGGTCCCAGGTCGCCCAGCGCGGCACGAGGTTGGAGTTCGCGATCAGCACGCGCGGCGCATCCGCATGGGTGCGGAAGACGCCGACCGGCTTGCCCGACTGCACCAGCAGGGTCTGATCGTCTTCGAGCCGCTTCAGCGTCGCGACGATCCTGTCGAAGCTCTCCCAGTCGCGCGCGGCGCGGCCGATGCCGCCATAGACGACGAGTTCTTCCGGCCGCTCCGCGACGTCGGGATCGAGATTGTTCATCAGCATGCGCAGCGGCGCTTCTGTGAGCCAGCTCTTGGCCGAAAGCTCCGGTCCCCGCGCGGCGCGGATGACGCGGCTGTTGTCGATGCGGGTCATGCGGGGCTCCCGGCGAATGCGATGCAGGATCGGAGGACGTCGCGCAGCACCGCGCGCAGCGGCGCGGCCCTGTCTTCGCCATAAGGCGTCGGCCAGTTGGCGTCGTCAGGCGCCTCCGGCTCGTCGATATAGCCGCGGCAGGCGAGCTCCATCTGGATGGCGTGTACGCCCTGCGCCGGCCGGCCGTAATGCCGCGTCGTCCAGCCGCCCTTGAAGCGGCCGTTCATGACGTGCGTGAACGACGAGTGCGCACACGCCTCTTCGACAACCTCGGCCAGGGCCGGATCGCAGGTCGCGCCGTCATTCGTGCCGATATTGAAATGCGGCAGCAGGCCGTCGAATAGGCGCGGAATGCGCGAGCGGATGGCATGCGCGTCGTAGAGCACCACTTTGGCGTGGTCCGCCCGCAGGCGCGCGATCTCCGTTTCGAGGGTGTCGTGATAGGGCTCGAAATACGCCGTCCGCCGCGCCGCGATCTCGTCCGCGTCGGGTTCTGCGCCGGCCCGGTAAAGCGGAGCGCCGTCGAAGGTCGTGGTCGGGCAAAGCGCCGTGGTCGCCTGGCCGGGATAGAGCGATGCGCCCGACGGATCGCGGTTCACGTCGATCACGCTGCGCGAAATCGTCGTCCGTATCGTGGTCGCACCCAGGTCGCGCGCGAAATCGTACAGGCGGTCCACCCACCAATCGGCATCTTCGCGCGCCTGCCGGGGCGATGCGAGCCGCGCTTCAAGGTCCGGCGGAATGTCGGTGCCCGTGTGGGGGAAGCTCACGATAAGCGGCGCCTCGCCGTGATGGATGTTGAGGAAACCTGTCATCGCAGGTCACCGCAGACGTCCGGCAGCGGGCCGACCGCGTCCGCCAGCGCGCCCGAACGCACCAGGCTGATCGCTGCGTCCATGTCGGGATGGATATAGCGATCGTCCTCGAGCGTCGGCACGCGTGCCCGCAGCAGGGCTCGCGCCGCTTCCAGCGCCGCGCTCGACCGCATCGCGCCATGGAAGTCGCAGCCCTGCGCCGCCGCCAGCAATTCGATGCCGATGACGCCGGACGCGTTCTCGCCCATCGGCAGGAGCCGGCGCGCCCCATGCGCCGCCATCGAGACATGGTCTTCCTGGTTGGCCGAAGTCGGGATCGAATCCACGCTGGCCGGATAGGCGCGCTGCTTGTTCTCCGACACCAGCGCGGCGGCGGTCACTTGCGGCATCATGAAGCCGGAATTCAGCCCCGGCTTCGGCGTGAGGAACGCCGGCAATCCCGACAGCGCGGGATCGACCAGCATCGCGACGCGCCGCTCCGCCAGCGAGCCGATCTCGCATAGCGCGATGGCGATCATGTCGGCGGCGAAGGCGACCGGCTCGGCGTGGAAATTGCCGCCCGACAGCGCTTCGTCGGTCTCGGCGAAGATGAGGGGGTTGTCCGACACGCCATTGGCTTCGATGGCGAGCGTATGTGCCGCCTGGCGCAGCACGTCGAGCGCCGCGCCCATCACCTGGGGCTGGCAACGCAGGCAGTATGGGTCCTGCACCCGCGGATCGCCGGTCAGGTGCGAGGCGCGGATCGCCGAGCCCGCCATGAGATCGCGCAGCGCCCGCGCCGTCTCGATCTGGCCGCGATGGCGCCGCAAGGCATGGATGCGCGGATCGAACGGCGTGTCGGAGCCTTTCGCCGCTTCGGTCGAAAGCGCACCGGTCACCAGCGCCGCCTGGAACAGCGTCTCCGCCTCGAACAATCCGGCCAGCGCCGCCGCGGTGGAGAATTGCGTGCCGTTCAGCAGCGCCAACCCCTCCTTCGGCCCGAGCGTGACGGGCTGCAGTCCCGCGCGCGCCAGCGCTTCGGCGGCGGGAAGGCGGCGGCCGTCGCTGATGATCTCGCCGACGCCGATCATGGTCGCCGCCATATGGGCGAGCGGTGCCAGGTCGCCCGAGGCGCCGACCGACCCCTGCGCGGGGATCGCCGGCGTCAGTCCGCGTTCCAGCATCGCGCCGAGCAGGGCGAGCGTCTGGGGCGCGATGCCGGACGCGCCCTGGGCGAGGCTCGCCAGCTTGAGCGCGATCATCAGCCGTGCCGTGTTCACCGGCGTGACCTCGCCGACCCCTGCGGCATGCGACAGGACGATATTGCGCTGGAGGATCGCCAGGTCGTCCTCCGCGATGCGCACGCTCGCGAGCTTTCCGAAACCGGTGTTGATGCCGTAGACCGGCTCGCCCTTTGCCAGAATGCGGCCCACCGCGGCCGCGCTTTCGGCGACCGCCGCGCCGCAGGCGGGATCCAGCACGGCGTGCGCGCCGCGATAGATCGCGCGCCATTGCGACAGGGCCACCGCGCCCGGTTGCAGGATGATCGTGCTCATCGGCCTCTCCACACCCGCATCTGCAGCGGATTGAACCCCATGCGATAGACAAGCTCCGCCGGCCGCGCGATGTCCCAGATCGCCAGGTCACAGGACTTCCCGGCTTCCAGCATCCCGATGCTTCGCGCCCGCCCCAGCGCCTTGGCCGCTTCGCGTGTCACCCCGGCCAGGCATTCCTCGACCGTCAGGCGGAATTCCGTCGCCGCCATGTTCATCGCCAGAAGCAGCGAGGTGAGCGGCGAGGTGCCGGGGTTGCAGTCGGTCGCCAGCGCGATGCCGACGCCATGTTGGCGCAGAAGATCGACCGGCGGCATTTTGGTCTCGCGCAGGAAGTAGAACGCACCGGGCAGCAGAACGGCGATGGTGCCCGCGCCGGCCATCGCGGCGATGCCGTCCGCATCGGCATGTTCGAGATGATCCGCCGACAGCGCGCCGAACGCGGCGGCGAGCGCCGCGCCATGCTGGTTGGAAAGCTGCTCCGCATGCAGCTTCACCGGCAGCCCGGCCTTTCGCGCCGCCTCGAAGACGCGCCGCGTCTGCGCCGGCGAAAAGCCGATGGTTTCGCAGAACGCGTCCACGGCGTCACAAAGCCCTTCCGCGGCAAGCGCCGGGATCAAGCCGTGGCACACGTTGTCGATATAGAGGTCTGCATCGCCGGCATATTCGGACGGCAGGGCATGCGCCGCGAGCAGCGTCGTCGTGATGTCGACGGCGCGCTGCGTCGCCAATGCGCGCGCCGCGCAAAGCTGCTTGCGCTCCGCGTCGAGCGACAGACCGTAGCCCGACTTGATCTCGATGGTCGTCGCACCTTCGGCGATCAGCGCATCGAGCCGGGGCAAGGCGGCCCGCACCAGTTCCTCCTGCGTCGCGGCCCGCGTCGCCGCCACCGTCGACGCGATCCCGCCGCCGGCGCGCGCGATCTCTTCATAGGATGCGCCGGCCAGGCGCAATTCGAATTCGTGCGCCCGATCGCCCGCGTAGACGAGATGGGTGTGGCAGTCGATCAGGCCCGGCGTGATCCAGCGGCCTTCGCAATCGACGGTCTCGGCGGCATCGAGTCCGGCCGGCGCGTCGTCAGCGGCGCCTGCGAAGACGATCCGCCCGTCCCGGCAGGCGACAATTCCGTCCTCCACGAGACCGAGCCCCGGCGGCACCATCGTGGCCAGTCTGGCATGGCGCCAAAGGCGGTCGCAGCGCACGCGTCCCTCCGGACGAAATTTCCACCTTGGCGGCGGAGCCCATTATGTCTAGACATATAAAGACCGCCCCGGAGGGATTGTCCAGTGGAGTCCCGCAGCGCGCACCAGGACGACGCCTGGCTGCATTTCGAGACCGCGCTCCTGCCCGGGGGCTGGGCCGACGACGTGCGCATCGCCGTCGCGGCCGGCGTGATCACGCAGATTCAGCCGGCAGCACCGTCGCGCTCCGGCGACGCGCGGTCGGGCGTCGGGCTTCCCGGCCTGCCCAATCTCCACAGCCATGCGTTCCAGCGCGGCATGGCCGGGCTCGCCGAAAGTCGCGGCGGCAGCGCCGACAGTTTCTGGACCTGGCGCGAGACGATGTACCGCTTCGTGGCGGCGATCACGCCCGACGATCTCGAAGCCATCGCGGCCTTGGCCTTCGTCGAGATGCTCGAATCCGGCTTCACCCGGGTCGGCGAATTCCACTATCTCCATCGCCGGCCCGACGGCGGCGCCTATGACGATCCGGCCGAGATGGCGGCGCGCATCGCCGCGGCGGCCCAGGACACCGGCATCGCCCTGACGCTGCTGCCCGTCTTCTATGCCCATGGCGGGTTCGGCGGAATGCCGCTGCAAGAGCGGCAGAAGCGTTTCGCGAGCAGCCTCGACAGCTATGCGGATTTGGTGGCGCGCAGCCGCAAGGCGGTCGCCGGCCTGCGCGACGGCGTCGTCGGCATCGCGCCGCACAGCCTGCGCGCGGTGACGCCGGACGAGCTCGCCGCGCTGCTGCCGCTCGCCGGCGACGGTCCCATCCACATTCACATCGCCGAGCAGATGCTGGAGGTCGAGGCTTGCGTTGCCTGGTTCGGCGCCCGTCCCGTGACATGGCTGATGGACCACGCCGATGTCGGCCCGCGCTGGTGCGCGGTGCATGCGACGCATATGGACGACGCGGAAAGCGCGCGGCTCGCCGCCAGCGGCGCGGTCGCCGGCCTGTGTCCGATCACGGAAGCCAATCTGGGCGATGGGCTCTTCGCGGCGCCGCGCTATCTCGCGGCCGGCGGCTCGTTCGGCATCGGCAGCGATTCGAACGTCCTCATCGACATGCGGGAGGAGCTGCGCCTTTTGGAATACGGCCAGCGCCTGCACGCCCGCTCGCGCAATGTGCTCGCTTCCGTGCCGTCCGTCGGCCGCTCGCTGTTCGACGGCGCGGTCGCCGGCGGCGCCAGGGCGCTGGGCTGCGCCGCCGGCTTGCGCGTCGGTGCCCGGGCGGACATCGTCGGTCTGTCCATCGATCAACCCGCCCTGGTGGGCAGGAAAGGCGACGCCTTGCTCGACAGCCTGATCTTCGCCCATGCGCGCATCGCCGACGTATGGGCGGGCGGCGAACACGTGGTCTCGGGGGGCGAACACCGCGCGCGCGGCGCCGTGATCGCGCGATACCGGGCCGTGCTGCACAGGTTGCTGGCGGCATGAGCGATACGACGTTGCACGACCGCATCCGCGCGAATATCGAGGCGCGCATCCGCTCGGGCGCCTGGGCGCCGGGTCATCGCATCCCGTACGAACACGAGCTCATGGCGCGCTATGGCTGCGCCCGCATGACCGTCAGCAAGGCGCTGGCCAGTCTCGCCGAGGCGGGGCTGATCGTACGCCGCCGCCGCGCGGGGTCCTTCGTCGCCCAGCCGCGGGTGCATTCCGCCGTCCTCGATATTCCCGATATCCAGGCCGACATCCTGGCGCGAGGCGACAGTTACGGCCTCAAGCTGCTGTCGCGCCGCCGCTACACCGCCAGGCGCACGATGCCCGAGGAGCAGATGTTCGATGGTGCCGAACTCCTTGCGCTGCGCTGCCTGCATCTGGCGAGCGGCACGCCCTTCGCCCTCGAACAGCGCCTGATCAATCTCGACGCGGTGCCCGACGCCGCGGCCGCCGATTTCGCTATCGTGCCGCCGGGCACCTGGCTGCTCGGGCATGTCGCCTGGACCGAAGCGGAACATCGCATCACCGCCATCAACGCCGACGGCAAGGTCGCCGGACTGCTGGCGCTGGCCGCAGGCGCGGCTTGCCTGGCCCTGGAGCGCAAGACTTGGCGCGGCGACCAGCACATCACCTATGTGCGCCAGATCTTCTGCGGCACCGGCTTCGACCTGGTCGCCCGGTTCGGCCCTCAATTGCGTCCCGCGACCGCTTGAACGGACGCCCCCGGCGGAATTGCGCATAGCCGGCGCCCTGACATACAAGACAGCGGTCTACCATATCGGATGTCCGCAAAGGCCGGTCGATTATGCCCGCCGCCGCCACGCTCGAATCGCGCTTTGCGCGCGCTTGCCGATGGACGATCCGGCCGATTGTGCGGTGCTTGCGCGCGTGGTGCCGGCGCCTGGTCTGGACGGCGCGGCGGCCTCGTCTGCGATCTCGACGACCGCTACCATCCGCCGGCCCATGCCGCTCCGGGCACGCGTCCGTTCCGTTCACGCTTTGAGGCTGCCGATCCATGGCGAAAATCGAATCCGCGCTGAGCAAGGTGCCCGCCGTCACGCTCGGCTTCTGGATCGTCAAGATCCTGGCGACGACCCTCGGCGAGACCGGGGGAGACACCGTGACCATGACCATGGATCTCGGCTATCTCCTGGGCACGGCGATCTTCCTCGCGCTTCTCGTCGTGCTCGTCGTGCTGCAGATCGCGGCGAAGACGTTCCATCCCGTGCTCTATTGGGCGACGATCGTCGCTTCGACGACGGCGGGGACGACGATGGCGGATTTCGCCGATCGCTCGCTGGGCATCGGCTATACCGGCGGGTCCGCGGTGCTGCTTCTATGCGTCCTGGCGATGCTCGCATTGTGGTATCGGACGGAAGGCACCGTCTCGGTCGAGACCGTGAACAGGCCGCGGGTGGAGGCGTTCTATTGGGCCACGATCACCCTCTCGCAAACCCTGGGCACCGCGTTGGGCGACTGGATGGCGGACACGTCGGGGCTCGGCTATCTCGGAGCCGCCGCCGTCTTCGCCGCGGCGCTCGCGCTCGTCGCGGTCGCATATTACGCGAGCGGGATCTCGCGCGTTGCGCTGTTCTGGGCGGCCTTCATCCTCACGCGGCCGCTTGGCGCGACGGTCGGCGATTTTTTCGACAAGCCGTTCGCGCAGGGCGGGCTGAATGTGAGCAGGCCTGTCGCCTCCGCCATCATCGCGGTCGTCATGATCGCTCTCGTCGCGCTCATGCCCCGGCGCGCGGGCGCGCATCCCGGCGCTGCCGAGCCGACTCGGCGCTGAGGCCGGCGGTGATCGCGAGACTCAGCCGCCGTTCAAGACCTCTGTCGCCTGCTCGAGCAGGGCGCTATAGGCGTTCAGAGCATCCGCCGTGCGCCGCACATAGGTCGGCACATCGCTCCAACGCTGTTCCTCGATGGCCTCGCGCACGCCCGGAAGCGTCTTGACGCCGTAGCCGGTGTAACGGCCGGGCGCGTAAACAAGGTTCCGGTACCAGGTGCGGCCGGGCAGGCCGGCGGACGACGCGAGGGTTTGCGGAAGCATTTGCATGAGCGCCCACAATCTTGCCCGGGCCTCAGGCGAAAGACGCAAGGCGTTCTTCTCGAGCGCAATGTCATAGTCGCCAGAGGCTTTTCTCAGCGTTTTCACGGCGTCGTCGAGGGCCGCGAAGTCGAGATCCGGAACCGGCTCCAGCGCTTCGGGAAGCCCGCTCGTCTTGGTCGGATCGGCGGCCAGCGCGAAAACGTGGTCGGCAATGAGCTGCGCCTGATTTGCGGCCGCTTCGCGTTTGCCGGCAGTCAGCACCTTCAGGTCGGCGACATAGTTCTCCACGGCGTCGGCAAATTCGGCTTCCCGCGCGATCGGAAGATCGGCATCGGCGAGCCGCAGAACGACGCGTCCGACGGTCTTTGCCAGCAACGCCGTGTAGACAAAGCCGGGATCGATCCATCGGGCGCGGTATTCGTAGGTGTCGTATCGCGAGTGGTATACGCCGCCCTCGCCGCCTTCCCCGCCGAATCCCAAATCGAGCGCCGGCAGTCCGAGGTGTTCGAGAAAGGCCGAGTAGTCGGAGCCGGAGCCCAGCGCCTCGATGGGCAGGTCCCTGGCGGCATCGGCGGCGAGCTTGGCTGCGGTCTTTATCTCGGCATTTGCTCCAGCTTCACTCGCCTGCGACCGCGTTTCCGCACGGGCGCGCGTGCCGATGGAGACATGGGTTTCCGGATCGGTCACCCCGGCCGCCACCAGATTGACGAAGTGGGTAAGATCCTGGTTGCCGCCGGCATGAAAGAAACCGCGTCCCGTGTCGTCGGTATTGATGTAGAGGACCGCCTTGCGCCGCAGCTCGTCGGCGTGTTCCTCGACCCACTCGGTAGAGCCGAGCAGGCCCGCTTCCTCGCCGTCCCAACTGGCATAGACAAGGGTCCGCTTCGGACGCCAGCCCCGACGCACGAGATCGCCGATGACGCGGGCTTCCTCGAGCAGCGACACCTGTCCGGAAAGCGGATCGCTGGCGCCGAACACCCAGCCGTCGCGATGATTGCCGCGCAGGATCCACTGGTCGGGATATTCGCTGCCTTTCATCGTCGCGATCACGTCGTAGATCGTCTTCTGGCTCCAATCGGATTTCACCACGAGATGGACCATCGCCCGGCTGGGGCCCGCCCGATAGGTGATCGGCAGCGCGCCGCGCCAGCCCGGCGGCACGACCCGCCCGTCGAGCGCCGCGAGCAGCGGACGCGCGTCGGCATAGGAGATCGGGATGGCGGGAATCTTCAGGATCACCGCGGCGTCGGCGCGTGCGATCCGTTTCGCGCCGGGCACCGATCCGATGCCGGGCGTCAGCGGGTCGCCGGGCGAGATCGGCAGGTCGATCACCGACCCGCGCTGGATGCCCTGCGACGGGCGCGCCGGCCCTTCCGGATAGGGCGTGTCGACGGCATAGCCGTCGTCCTTTGGATCGGAATAGACGATGCAGCCCAATGCGCCGTGATCCTGCGCGAGCTTCGGCTTGAGGCCGCGCCAGCCGGCGCCGTAGCGCACGATCGCGATCTTGCCCTTGACGCTGACGCCCATGCGCTCGAGCGCCTTGTAATCGTCGGGCATGCCGTAATTCACATAGACGAGCGGCGCGGTTACGTCGCCATCGCCCTGGTAGGCGAAATAGGCGGGGAGTCCCGGAGAATGCGCCGTTGCGCTCGTATCGCCGGCGACCGGCCTTTCCGTGAGCGTGGCCGTGAAGGGCCTCGATCCGAGGAGCGCCACGGTCTCGCGGATCGGCGTCGGGTAAAGGACCTGGAACGTTTCGATGCGCGCATCCCAGCCGAATTTGCGGAATTGCGCCAGCTCCCATTCGGCGTTCGCGCGGTCGTGCGGCGAGCCGACATTGTTGGGCTCCGACGCCATCTGTTTGTTCCAAGCAGCCATCTCGGCCGGTCGGACGGCGGCGTCGAACGCCGCTTCGAGAGCAGACTGGTCGAACCCCGCCGGCGTGGGCGCCGCCGAGGTCGCAATCAGCAAGAGTGACGTGGTCAAAGCTGTGAGGCGAAACATGTGGATTACGTCCCCGGTACAAATCTGAAGAGTGCGGCACCCGGCATCATCCGGCGCATGTGCTTAGTCATCCGCGATCCTGTTCTCCCGGAGCGGCAGGCCGGGTTCTTCCTTGCCGACGCGGACGCAGCTCAGGACCGATATCCGCTCGACGTTTGGCGTGTTGCCGAGAGCATCGGCGGCGAATGCGTCACGCTCGCGCGCATCGCGGAATGCGCATTTCAGGAGGAAATCGTGATGTCCGGAGAGCGCGAGACACTCGCGGACATTCGGCCACTCCCGTACCAGCGACTCGAAAGCCCGGAGATTGCGGTCCGACTGGGACACCAACTGCACCGTCACGAAGCAGAGCAAGTCGTAACCGAGTTTCGAACGATCGATCGTCGCATGGTAGCCGCGAATGATGCCCCTCTCCTGAAGCTTGCGGACGCGCCGCAATGTCGGCGGCGAAGTCAGCCCCGTATGCTTCGCAAGGGACAACAGCGAGGATCGTCCCCAACGTTGCAATGCGTCCAACAGGCGCAGATCCATGTCGTCGATCGGCAAGCGGCCGGCGGACACCCGCATCGTGTCGCCCGCAATATGCGTCGAGGCGGGGATGCGTGGCGCCGACGCGGTGTCCTTGTCCTTTCGGGATGGCGGGCGCCGGTCCACCATGATCAGGCGTCTCGCTGGCGCTTTGCGGCGGCGGCGCGGCCGAAGCGGAATGGCGAGAGATTTTCGGTGCACAGCCCCTCGCCGATGAGATCGGGCGGCGTGCTCTGCCGCTGTATGAGCGCGGCGGACAGCCGCGCCATTGCGGGCGCGGTCTGGATGCCATAGCCGCCCTGGCCGGCGCACCAGAACAGTCCCGGGACGTCCGGATCGAACCCCACCACGGGCACGCGGTCCGGCGCAAAGGTCCGCAGGCCCGCCCAGCTGTGGCTGACGCGGCGAACGTCGATGGCGAGTGCCGCCTGTACGCGATCGACTCCGATCGCGATATCCAGCTCCTCCGGCTGGGCGTCGCCGGGTTGGTCGGGGGTCTCGTCGGCCGGCGACAGGAGAAGCTTTCCCGCATCGGGCTTGAAGTAGAATTGCTCGTCGACGTCGATCACCGCCGGCCAGCGGCGAACATCCGTATTTTCCGGAACATCGACCAGCATGGCGGTACGGCGCAAAGGCTGCAGTCCCATCGCGCGGGCTCCGCAGGATTCGGCGACCTGATCGGCCCAGGCGCCGGCGGCATTGACGAGGGTCGGTGCCGCAATGACGTCGCCGCCGAGCTCGATGAACCATGCGCCGTTGCGCCGCTGTATCTTGGATGCCCTGCTGCCGGTCCGCAGCACGGCGCCTGAGGCGCGCGCACCTCTGAGAAACCCCTGGTGAAGCGCGTTGACGTCGATGTCCATGGCGCCGCGGTCGAGCATCGCGGCCGCGACATAGCTCTCGCGAAGCAAGGGGATCAACGCGATCGCGTCCGCCGGCGCGATCAGCTCGACCTCGCCGCCCGAGGCGCGGACTGCGTCGAAGGTCCGGCCCAACCGTTCGCGCTGATCACCTCGCGCGGGATAGAGGCAACCTCTCTGCCCCAAAAGCGGTCGGTCGCCGAATTCGGGCGGCGGATTGTCGAAGAAGGCGCGGCTGGCCCGCGTGACCGCACGGATCTCGCTGCCGCCATAACTTGGGGCAAATAGCGCGGCCGAACGCCCGGTCGCATGCATGCCCGGCTGCGGCTCGGCCTCGAGGATGCAGACGCTGTGCCGGTTCGCCAGTTCGTAAGCGATGGACGCCCCGGCGATCCCGGCTCCGACGATTATTATGTCGTACATATGTCTCCCACCGCGCACTGGTTGCGCTGCTCTGGCCGGGTCGGACGGGCCCGATCCGTCTCACCCGCCAATCTCCATCTGTGCCTCTAATGGCTCACTCTGAAGAAATTATGCCAAAAGAGACCGAAACGCCCGCATATTTCTACATTAAGAAACATATTCTCTTGACAGGCAATAGAGGGAAACGAATAGAATTTTGTCACAAATCGAAACCGGGGGCCTTACATGGCGTATCGATCAGTCACGCGTAACCGCAGGTTCGGAATTGCCGCATTGTTGATGACCACAGCGCTCAGCCCGATGGCGGCTTTGGCGGATACGGCGAGTTCGCCGAACACGATCGAGACCGTGGTGGTGACGGCGGAAAAGCGGGCAGTGGATATCCAGCAAGTGCCCGCATCGGTCAGCGCAGTGCCTGGCGCCGAACTTCAAAGGCTGGGCCTGAAAGGTCTGGACGACTACGCGCAGTATGTTCCTGGCCTCGAGATTCACCAGACGGGCTCGCCGGGCCAGGGGAGCGTAACGCTCCGCGGCATTTCCGACGGCCTTGGCGGCCAAGGGTCGCTCGTCGGCTATTACATCAACGACACGCCGCTCGGATCCAGCGGCAACTACGCGGACGCCGACCAGTTCTCGCTCGACTTGCTGCCTTACGACGTGGACAGACTGGAAGTGCTGCGAGGTCCCCAGGGGACGCTCTATGGCGCTGGCGCCATGGGCGGCCTGATCAAATATGTCCTGACGCAAGCGGATCCAAGCGGGTTCAGCGTGCGAGCCGGGGCGGAAATCAATTCGACCGGGGACTCAGGCGCGCCCGGTTATTCTTTCCGCGCAGCGGTGAACATCCCGCTGGACGACACGCTCGCCATTCGCGTGAGTGGTTTTGATCAGCAAGACCAAGGTTATATCAATAACGTCCGGCTCGGTTTGAAGGGCGTCAACGGCGATCAGCAATATGGCGGCCGCGCCGCCGTGACATGGCTTCCCGCTTCAAACGTGACCGTCAATCTCAACGCCATCTGGTATCGGCAGGATTCCGACGACCCGAATCTCGTGCGCCTCGACAATCTCGTGACGCACACGGATTCGCGCGGCACCGTTTTCTATACCGGCTCGCCGACGCTGGGCTCGCTGGCGGAAAACAATTTCTTCCGTGCTCCTCTCAAGAAGAACATCAATTATTATTCCGGTACGGTGAATTGGGATCTTGGCTGGGCGCAGGCAACGTCTGCGACGAGCTATGCAAAGACCACGACACTTCAGCCGTCGGACCGAACCGATACGTTTGGAAGCATGGCAGGCGACATACCCGCCTATCTTGGCTACAACTTCTCGCTCGACAAATTCACGCAGGAAGTCCGCCTTGCATCGCCGACCGATCAAACGGTCGCGTGGCTGGCTGGCGCCTACTACACGCGGGAAATCAGCAAGTTTGACCAGGCGCTGTTCAGCGGCCTGGTTCAGCCTTTGCCGCTGGACCTTGCTGGTACACCTTACGAAGGCGTGCAATTGCCGCTGAATTACCAGGAAGTCGCGCTGTTTGGCGACGTCACCGTCAATTTCAGCTCCAAATTCGATGTCACGGGCGGCGTGCGTTTCTCGCGCAACGACCAGCAGTTCCACGAGATCGTCGCGATCAACGGGGTAACGGCCATAGACGCGCCGGGCAAATCGGGAGAATCAAATTGGACGTGGCAGGGCAACGCCCGTTACCACTTCGACGACAACACGATGGCCTATGTACGCATCGCATCCGGCTATCGTCCGGGAAGTCCCAATGCAGCTCTTCCCGGCGGGCCGGTCCCGCCGCCGGCACAGTCCGACACGTTGATCAACTATGAAGTGGGACTCAAAGCCACGTTCCTCGATGGGAAGGCTGTTTTGGACATTGCGGCATTCGATGTCGAATGGAGCAACTTCCAGACCAATGTGACGGTCAACAGCCAGTCTTATCTCGGAAACGCCGGTAGCGCGTACAGCCGCGGCGTCGAGCTCGAAGGTTCCGTCATACCGCTCGACGGACTGCGCGTCGGATTCGACGGAGCGTACACCGATGCAGAAATTGCGAGCATTGGGGCCGGCGGAACAAATTTCCTGTTGGGCTACCAGTTGGCCGGCGTTCCGAAATTTTCTGGCGGATTGAATGCGGAATACACATGGGCCGCATTCGAGAACTGGCAAGCGAATGTCGGCGGCAGCATTCACTACACGGATTCGGAATTGGTGGCGTCTCCGACCGACACGAGTTTCAACACGATGGATCCCGCCTATACGAGAATCGATCTCAGAGCTGGATTGTCGAACGACAATTATCAGATCAACTTCTATGTTCACAACCTGACGGATGAGCGCGTCTATCTGCAACAGGCGGTGTTGAGCAGCGCATTCGGTCTGGGTGGCGGCGCTCCGATCGCCATATCGTCTTATGTCCTTCAACCGCGCACGATCGGTCTGTCTTTCGACCTCAAATACTAGACGTCGCCGGTCCTAGTCCCACACGCCGAACACTCCCTTGGCGGCGTGTGGGACCGGTTCGGCGTCGCTTGTTCGACCCGGCGCCGATCCCGATCGTTGGTTGACCGATGTGACGCACATGAAGACATTTGGTCCTGCCCCGATTGGCCCTGCCGGAAATCCTATCCCCCTTTCCGCGGCGATCGAGACGAACGGGCTTGTGTTCCTGTCAGGGCAGATCGCGATGGTCGATGGCACCGTTCCTGGTGGGATCGCCGAACAGACCGACCGCATCTTCACTTCGATGGCGGACGTCCTCGCCGAGGCCGGCCTGACCCTGGACAATGTCGCGAAAGTCACTGTCTGGCTTTGCGATCCAGCCGACTTCGCCGCCTTCAACGCCGTCTACCTGAAACGCCTGAAGCCGCCCTATCCGGCACGCTCGTGCGTGATTTCTCAGCTTGTGCTAGCAAATGCCCGTGTGGAAATTGAAGCGATCGCGAGTCGTGCCAACATGCGCCGATGAAGCGTCATCCACGAAGGCAGCGAGAGTACCATAAAATGTCCAAGCAGAACAGCACGTTAGGCAGTCTCATCAAGCTGCTGCGGCAGCGCAAGGGTTGGACCTTGCGCCAGATGAGCGAAAAGGTGGGCATTCCGTTGTCGACCCTGGCCAAGGTCGAGGCCGACAAGCTCTCGCTGACCTACGATAAGCTGCAGCAATTCACCTCGCGGCTCGGCCTGACGATGACCGAGTTCCTGGCACTCGGCGAGGCGCCGGTCGATGGCGGCAGGCCGAAGATCTTCACCGCACGGCGTAGCCTCACTTCGAGCGCGAACTCGATCCAGATTTCCACGCCGAACTATGACTACGAGTACCTCTGTGCCGACTTGCGCGAGAAGCGCATGGTGCCGATCATCACGCGAATCCGCAGTCATGACATCGCGCAATTCGGCGAGACCGTCCGCCACCAGGGCGAGGAGTTCATTTTCGTCCTGGAAGGCACGATAGAGGTGCATCTGCAATTCTACAGCCCGGTGACGCTCAAGGCCGGTCAGGGCATCTACATAGACAGCTCGATGGGCCATGCCTACATCGCAAAGGATTGCGACAGCGCGGTGGTTCTCGCGGTCTGCTCGAGCGAGGATCCCAATCTGGCGGGCGAGCTGATCAGTCTGGCCGAGAGCGAAGCCAAGCAGACCGCCTGACGCTCGTGGCGCCGCGGCCCCGAATGCCGTGCCGCGAGATCGTCCGCAGGGCGGTCGTAGAATCGCGCCGCGTTGAACGTGCCGCCGAAATGATGGCTCTCGCGGTCAGGCCCGCAGGAACGCGCCCTTCGTCAGGGAGACGAAGATCATCGGCAGGATGAAGATCGCGATCAGGATCCAGGACATCACCGTGTAGCCCTTGGCGATCAGGTCCACGAGGCCGATACCCTGCGCCGCAAAGACGGAAATCGTCAGCACCGCCAGGGTGATCGCGCCGCGCGCCGGCAGGTTCGCGTCGATGCCCGTCCGCGCATGCAAGGCGTGGCGGACCCGCTCCATGATGGCGTGGACCGCTCCGGTGCCGCTCTCGAGCAGCGCGAAGAAGATCATGCCCTGGAACAGAAGACGGACCACCGGGATGTCGATCTTCATCAGCAGGAAATCGGAGGGCAGTGTGACGGCGCCGACCTGCGGGTACCACGCGATCATGGACAGGAAGAAGAACAGTCCCGGCAGCATCGCGAGCGGTCCGGCGATAAGTCCCGCGACGATCGCGTCGCGCCGGCTGGTCAGGTGGCGCAGAACGGGAAGAATGACGACGGCCGCGACCGAATTGTAGCCGGCATAGGTGATGCCGCCTTGGAGCCAGCCGCTGCCGACCGGCGCGGTGGCCAGATGCGACAGGATCTGGCCGCCGAATTTCGACAGGCTCAAGCCCAGAAACAGCGCATAGGTCAGATAGAGCAGGATCGAGACATATTTGAAGAGCGGCTCGACCGCCTTGGGGCCTATGGCGACGACCCCCGCGATCGCCACCAGCAGCAACAGCGCGCCGGCAAGCGTCGGCCAGCCGAACAGCGCCTGGCCGATCGCGCCGCTCGCCGCGGCGAACACGGAAATGATGAGCAGCACGAACAAAAGATAGGTGACTTCGAACACGATCCATCCGCGCCCCAGGAGCTTGCCGAAGAAGGCGCGGTAGTCGAGCAGCCGATAGGCGTGCGAATAGGCGAAGGTCAGGACGCAGACGACGCTCCACACGAGCGTCGCCACCAGGATGGCGAGCAGCCCGCCGGTCGGCCCGCTCGGCAGGAAGAATTGCGCGAGCTCGCGCCCGGTCGCATAGCCGCCGCCGATCACGACAGCCTTGAAGGCAAGCCCCGGCAGGATGTAGCGCTGCAGCCAGCTCGGACGCGGTTGGGGTTGCGTGCTCACCTAGTAGTCGAGTCCGATATGGGTGAGATTGAACGCCACTGCAAACCACAGCACGCAGACCGATGCGAGCACGAGCGCGCCGCGCCAGATGAGCGCCAGGATCCCGCGCCGTGCCTGGACGCTCGCCCAAAATAGCCAAACACTTGCGGCACAGAGCAGAGGCAGCGCGACGATCGTCGCCACTTCAAGCACATAGACCCAGCTGCCCAGCGGATTGAAGGTCAGCGTGAGAAGTACAGACATCCAGAGACCCAGGATGACGAGTGAGCCGAGTGCGAACCACGACTGCGCCAGGTAAGCGGTACGTTCGGATCTTTGGACGATGCGGTCGGTACCGTAATACCGGCGCACGAGCCAGCCGAAGGGAAGCGACAAGACCGCGATGAGAAGAAGGAGCAGACTAACAATCAACGCTGGCTGCAGCCATGCCGTCGATTTATACCAAGGGGCGCGCTCGAAAACCTGAAATGGCGAAACTGCATCGACAGAAAACCGGACGACTTTGCCATCAACCACCTGGGCGGCCAGTCGCTCGCTGCCGAAGCGGTCCTTCCAGACGAAGGGCGCAACTTCCACCCAGTCCCGCGCCGCGCCGTCGGTACCGACGAAAACAAATCCGGGAACCTGAAGATGGCCTTGCGCATCGAGGCTGACCGAAGTTTGCGTGAAAAAGTTAAGTGCCGCGCGCGGCCCGGATTCCGAATGCTGCGATACAAGGTAGGTCCCGGTCATCGCTTCCGCATCCGCTGCTTGCGGCTTGAAGGTCGATGGAGCGGCTTTGGGCGTTGGGAAGTAGCGATTCATGAAATTGGCGATGAGGGCAGCCCGAAGCGTAATCGATGTCGCGCCGCGGCCCGCGCTGTTCACGGAGAAAAATACCCCCACATTCTGGTCCATGATTAGCCAGAGGTCGCTGTGGAAGGCCAGAAGGTCGCCGCCATGGCCAATGATGCGGTGGCCGTTCAGATTGGATTCGAAGAACCCGAGCTCCGCCCGGTCCAGAGGGGGAAGAATCGTGAGCGCCGTCGTGTGCATTTCCCTCGATGTCGCGGGGTCGAGCAGCGGGTTATTGGCTTCGTTCAAATGCGCGATCATAAAGCGCGCCATGTCATCGGCAGTGGACGTCGCGCTGCCCGCTGGCCGGAACGTCACCATCGCAAATGGCATTGGCGGGCTGGAGGGAACCGAATATCCCTTGGACATCAAAGGCGCGAGGTTGGCCGGCAGCGGTTCGCTCATCGTCGAATGCATCATGCCCAACGGATGGAAGATGTGGTTCTGGATATAGGCGTCGTAAGGCTCGCCGGACACGCGTTGAACAATGTATCCTGCGAGCATCGCACCATAATTTGAATAAGACGGCGTCGATCCGGGCGCATGAATCCGTTCCGGAATCCACTTTTTCACGACCTCGCCGAGGGAGGGAACTTGCGAACCGCTTGTGATCAAGCCGCCGAGCGCTTCTTCAAAACCTGCGCTATGAGTCATGATCTCGCGCATCGTGACGGGCTTGCCCTGGTAGGGCGGAATCTTGAAGTCGAGATAGACGTTGACGTCCTGATCGAGGTCGATTCTGCCGGCCTGCACCTGCTGCATCACGGCGGTCCACGTGAAGAGCTTCGAAACCGAGCCGGGCCGAAAAAGCGTAGTTTGTGGATCGACGGGACGCTGCGCGGCGACATCCGAATAGCCGAACCCTTTTTCGGTCAGGACCTTGCCGTCCTTGACGACGGCGATGACGGCGCCGGCCACACCGCCCGACTTCAGCGCATAGGGCATAAAGCCGTCCAGCCAGGTATCAAGGTCGGTCTTGGTCAGCACCGGGGGCGCGATCGCGGGATCGGACTGCGCGGGCGAGATTGAAACCGCGGTTAGCGCGGCCGCCAGGACCGCTCCCGCCAGCGAAATACACCGAACGCCACCCATTGCCTCACCCCTGACTGGTACTATCAGGACATTCTGTCTCTATATGGAGAATTGTCAAACGGTTGGGTCGTGGCGCGCCGGCGCATCTGCGTTGCGCCGCCGGCGTCCATTCAAACTAGCTGGGCTGAAGCTGCTCGCCGCCCACAGCGCGCTCGCGGTAAGCCCAGAACATGACCGCGAAGACCAATGCGATCAGCGGGACCGCGACGCCGAATTCGTCGACGGCGTAGCTGGTGACCGCACCACGCGGTCCGGTCAGAGGCGTGAAGACGCCCTGGATGAAGAGGTTGTGGCTGGCATGGAATATGGCGCAGGGCCATACACTGTCGGAGCGAAGCCGGATCCAGGTGAGCATCACGCTGATGCTGATCACCAAGACGGCGAAGCAGGGCAACGCGAACCACCAGGGTGTGCCGCTGTTGTAATCGGCGAACAACAGGATCGGCATGTGCCAGGCCGTCCAGATCGCGCCGGTGACGATGGCGCCCCAGGTAAACCCGAGCTGCCGCACCATCCGAGGCGCCAAAAAGCCGCGCCAGCCGATCTCTTCGCCCAGGGCGTGTGCGGTCGCCGAGACCATCCCGGTTGTAGCCATCAACAGGAAATAGAGCGTCACGAACGTCGCGGTACCGTTCAGGTGCCAGCCGAGCCGTTCCGACAGCTTGGCGACGGCGAGCGGGTTGGGGAAGAAGCCGAAGCCGAGCGTCCACACCAGCGCATAGGCGATCGCGGCATAGATCAGCGGCGTGAGATAGGCGAAGATGGCGTAGCGACCGCCGACGGACGACAGTCCGAGCGATCCGATGTCGAGGCCGCGGATCGTGATGGTGAGAAAGGCCGCGATCGCCGGGCACCACATCAGCCCTTCGACATAACGCCCGCCTCCGGCACCAACGTGACCGGCGGAAATCATGAGCGTCCAAAAGATTGCGCTCAGCGCAACGACCAAGACCAGAAACCAGGCGATTGCCCCACCGTCGCTACGATCCACCACCGCAAAACCCTCACTGGCGCACTAGAATTTGACACTATTTCTCCTATCAGGCTAAATTATGCCTGACAAGGAACGTAAGTTGATCGCGGCACCGCTAGACAGCCATGATCGAGGGGACGACAGGACGGTGAGAAGGGGGACCCTGCATATTCTATTGGCATCGCTTGCGCTCGCGACAATCGCTTCCGCGGCGCCGACACCGAAGACCGGGTTTCTGCCGGCCGATTCCCAGATCGGAAACTACGTTGCCCAAGACGTCATGATTCCGATGCGCGACGGGGTGGCGCTGCATGCCGAAATCTGGCGGCCGAAGGGGGCCAAGGGGCCGCTCCCCATTCTTATGCAACGCTCGCCCTACGGATTTGAGCTGCCCACAGTCCAGCGCTATTTCGGCGTGCAATTCAAGGAGTTGATGGCCGAGCGCTTCATCTTCCTGCTGGAAGACATCCGCGGCCGCTTCGGTTCGCAGGGCAGCTTCGTCATGCTGCGTCCCAAATCGTCGAAGCCGGGCGGCATCGACGAGGCGACGGATACCTACGACACCATCGACTGGGCCATCCACCACGTTGCAAACAACAACGGCCGGGTCGGGATTTTCGGCGTGTCCTATCTCGGCTGGACGACCGCGATGGCGACGATCCACCCGCATCCGGCGCTGAAGGCGATTTCGGTACAGGCCTCTCCGGAGGACATGTTCATCGGCGACGACTTCCATCACAACGGCGCCTTCCGTCTCGACTATGGCTGGGAATATGCGGCGGCTCTCGAGAGCGACGGCCGCACGATGAAGCCGTTTTCCTTCGGCCCGGACGATCCCTACGACTGGTATTTGAAACAGTCGCCGCTCGCGGATCTCGATGTCCGCAATGTCGGCGTTGTCCTGCCCACCTGGCGGAATTTCGCCACGCATCCGAACTACGACGCCTTCTGGCGAACGCAGGTGACGACGGCGCAGATGCCGGCACATGTGACGGTGCCCGATCTCATCGTCGCGGGGTGGTGGGACCAGGAAGATTTCTACGGACCGCTGACCATCTTTCGCCGCGAACAGGCGCGTGATCCGCGCAATCTCAGTTCCATCGTGATCGGCCCTTGGAATCACGGCGGCTGGGCGAAGGGCGACGGCCGCACCTACGGGCCGTTCGACTTCGGTGCGCCGACGGGCGATTTCTTCCGCTCCAATGTGGAGGTGCCGTGGTTCCGGTACTGGCTCAAAGGCGAAGGCAGGCTCGACCAGCCCAAGGCGCTGATCTTCGAAACCGGGAGCAATCGCTGGCATCGCTACGCAGCGTGGCCACCGCGCGACGGCGTTGCGCGCCGCGCCCTCTATTTCCATGCCGGCGGCAGATTGTCCTTCGATCCGCCGAAGCCGGGCGATGACGCGCCCGACACCTTCCGTTCCGATCCCGCCCATCCCGTGCCCTATCGCGCCCGCCCGATCGTGCCGATGGAAAGCCGCAAGAGCACCTGGTCCGAATGGCTGGCCGACGACCAGGCGCCCTTCGCCCGGCGCCCCGACGTCCTGTCCTGGCAGACGGATGTGTTGACGCACGACGTCACGGTCCGTGGCGACGTCCTCGCCAAGCTTTTCGCCCGCACGACGGGCAGCGACGCCGACTGGATCGTCAAGCTGATCGACGTCTATCCATCGGATGCCGCGACGCCGCCAGGCTTGCGCGGCCGCCAGCTCATCATTGCCGACGATGTGTTCCGCGGCCGTTTCCGCAGGAGTTTTGCGCATCCCCAGGCGATCGTGCCCGGCAAGGTGCTCGACTACGCGATCGACCTGCATTCGGCGTCGCACGTCTTCAAGAAAGGCCACCGGATCGCGGTTCAGGTGCAGAGCACCTGGTTCCCGCTGATCGACCGCAACCCTCAGGTCTTCGTGCCCAACATCTTCAAGGCCCAGGCAGATCGATACACGGCGCAGACCCACTCCGTCTTCCATTCGGTCCGCTATCCCTCGGCGATCGAGGTCGACCTCGCCAATGACGACATGCGCAAAGCGGCGCCCTAAGCCAATGCTCAAGCAGGAACCAAGACGATGATGTTCAATGCCAGGACCTATCTTCTCGGCGCGGCGCTGAGCCTCGCGACCGCTTTCGCCGCCGCCGCCCATCCGGCGCAATTCACGATCGAGCAGGTGATGGAGGCCCCTTATCCGTCCGATCTGACGGTGGCCCCGAGCGGCCGCGCCGTTGCCTGGGTGTTCGACACCAAGGGCGTCCGCAATGTCTGGATCGCCGATCCCGCAAGCCCGACCGGCCGCGCGCACGCGATCACGAGCTTCGCGCAGGATGGCGTCGATATCGGCGAGATCGCGTGGTCGCCCGACCGCAAATGGATCGCCTTCACGCGCGCCGAAACGCTGGAGGATCCGTCGCCGGCAAACGTCAACAATTCGCCCGACGGCCCGTCGGGTCGCGACGTTTGGATCGTACCGGTGGCCGGCGGCACCGCCCGCAAGATCGCCGGCGGCCACGCGCCCAGCTTCGCGCCCGATGGCGGCCGCGTGATCTTTGCCGACCGGACCACGATCCTGGCCGCGCCGGTCGACGGCAAGGCGCCGCCCCAGCCGCTGGTCGTCGACAAGTGGAGTTTGTCGTCCGTGACATGGTCGCCGGACGGGAGGCGATTTGCCTTCTCGAGCCATCGCGGCAGCCATACCCTCATCGGCGTCTACGATACCGTCGCCAAGACGATCGCCTGGATGAGTCCCAGCCTCGATCACGACGCATCGGCGGCGTTCTCGCCGGATGGATCGCAACTCGCCTTCATTCGCGTTCCGTCCGAGAAGAGTCTCGAATTCGTGAGCCGGCGCGTCGGCCAGCCCTGGTCGATCTGGGTCGCGGACACGGTGACCGGCGCCGGCCGTCGCATTTTCCTCGCCGACGCGGGCGTGGGAAGCGCGTTTCGCCCGACCCTCTCCACGCAAAACCTTTTGTGGACGGCGGACAATCGGCTCGTCTTTCCCTGGGAGAAGACCGGCTGGGTGCAGCTCTATTCGGTCGGTGCGCGGGGCGGCGACGTCCGGCCGCTCACATCCGGCGCGTTCGAAGTCGCGCATATGGGGTTCGGCTCCGACCGGCGGCACCTCCTCGTATCCTCCAACCAGGACGACATCGACGGAATCCATGTCTGGTCCTTCGATGTGCAGAGCGGTGCGGCGGCGCGACTGGCGGCCGATGCTGCGATCGAGGACTATCCTGAGCTCGCCGCCGACGGCACCGCCTTCGCCTTGCGCAGCGAAGCGACCGTACCGCTCCGTCCGGTCGTTCTGTCCGATGGGCGCTGGCAACCGCTTGCCCCCGATGCCGTCGGTGCGTCCTTCCCGTCGGCGCAGCTCGTGACGCCGCAGGCGGTCGTCTTCACGGCCAAGGATGGCCAGCAAGCCCACGCTCAGCTCTTCGTGCCCAAGGACGGCGCGGCAAGCCATCCCGCGATCCTGTTTTTCCACGGCGGGCCGCAGCGCCAGATATATCTCGGCTTCCACCCGATGGGCGCCTACAACTGGACCTATGCGATGAACCAGTATCTTGCCTCGGAGGGCTACATCGTCCTCTCGGTCAACTATCGCGGCGGCATCGGCTATGGCCTGAACTATCGCGAGCCGAAAGATTTCGGACCGGATGGCGGCAGCGAGCTGAACGATCTCCTCGGCGCCGTGACCTATCTGAAATCCCGGACGGATGTCGATGCCAGGCGGATCGGGATCTACGGCGCGAGCTATGGCGGCCTCATGACCGCGCTCGGCCTGGCGCGCGATTCCAAGGAGATCGCCGCGGGCGTCGACTATGCCGGCCTCTACGATTGGGCGGCGTTTCTTTCCGCCATCGGCGCGCCGGTCGACGCGGGCGCGGCGACGCAGAAGGCCGTCGCATCCTCGCCGGTCGCGACGATCGATCAGTGGCATTCGCCGGTGCTGATCGTCCAGGCGGACGACGACCGCAACGTGCCGTCGGAGGAAGCGTCCCATTTGATCGAGGATCTGCGCAGCCACAACATCGCGCATGACGAGATCATGATACCCAACGAGATCCACGACCTGGCGCGATATGGATCGTGGATCGCGCTGTTCCGGGCGACGGATGCCTATTTCCAGGAGCATTTGTCGAACTAGGCCGCGACCGGTGCGGGCGGTGTGCGCGCGCAAGACGGCCCAGGGTGACGCGTCTTTCGAAGTTCACACGCCCGGCCGCGGATGGTCCTTTCGCGACGGTCGACAATGATGCCTCCAATCGGCCGGTGCGGTGCCTGTTGCCCGCGCGAAAATGCGGACGAAGTGTCTACGATCGGCAAACCCCGACGCGACGGCGATTTCGGCGAGCCCCAGGTCGGTGTTGAGAAGCATGTCGCGGGCCCGCTCGACACGGCGCTTGAGCAGCCATCGATGCGGCGGCCGACCCGTGATCTTTTTGAACGCGCGCGCGAAGTCCCGCCGCGGCATGTCGCATTCGCTCGCCAATTCCTCCAGGGTGATATCGCCGTCCAGCCGCGCGACCATCATCTCGTCGGCGCGCCGTAGCTGGCTGGGAGCCAACTCGCTCTCCGATTCCCTCGGTCTTGTGCGGGCGTTGCCATAGGTCCGCGCCAGATGGACGAGCAACGCCGTGCCGATATGGTCCATGAACAGGCGATGGGCGCCATGCATACGCCGCAGCGACGGCAGCAGGCTGGCGCCGAGGTCCTGCACGACGGCGTCCGGCACGCCGAGACCGGGTATCATAGGCGATCCATCGAGGCGCGGCAGGCTGCATTCCTCGGATACGGTGTTCAGGACCTGTCGTGGAATATGGAAAAACAGCACGTCGAGCGGCTGATGGAGATCGGCGAAGATTCCAGCGTTGAGATCGTGAAGGTGGAACTCTCCCACCCGTGCCGGCGCGGCGCGGATGGCTTTTCCGTCGACGGACAGGTCGAAGGCCGGGTAGTCCGCCAGAAAGACGGTCAAGCCGAAACTGTCGACGCGGGGCGAGGTCACAAGCGTGCCCGGCGCCTGGGCTTCGTTCGTCATTCGCGTCACCGAAAACCCGGCTTCGCGCGACGGGCGGGCGATCAGCGTCGGGGGTGCCCCGTCGCTCTTTTCCGTATCGGCAGGCCACAGATGTCCGCGTCCTGGCAAAGAGATTCTCCCAGGCTGGCGCGCCGGCGCCGCAATCAGGCATCGTCCATGTCGCAGGCCAATCTGCTCGTGGCAGGACACCGGTTGCCACGACTTTAGGATTGCGTCCGGCGCCGGAACAGAGCCGAGGGCGCTTCACGCGACCGATTGGAGCACGCATGTGCAAACGCCGCAGGCGAACCGCGTCCTGCGACACGGTGCCGGCTGCTTGCTCGAGCGTGCGATCACGACCGCCGCAGTCGGCGCCACGCGCTCGGCACGACGCCCATGGCTGCGGAAAAGGAGCGGGTGAAATGGCTCTGGTCGACGAAGCCGCATCGTTCGGCGATTTCTCCGAGCGAAAGAGTGGAATTCACCAACAGGTCGCGCGCCCGCGCGAGGCGCAATTCCATGAGCCAACGGTGCGGCGGCTTGCCGGTCGATTTCCTGAAGGCCCGGGCGAAATGGCTGCGCGAAAGCCCGCATTGGCCTGCCAGTTCTTCAATCGAGATGTCGCCGCAGATGTGAGCGGAGAGGATGTCTTTGGCTCGTTTGGCTTGCCAGGGCGCCAACCCGCCGCGCGCCACCCGGCGCGGCACCGGAAAGCCGGCATAGTTTTGGGTCAGATGGCTCAACGCCGCCATGGCGACGTGGTCCATGAAAAGCCGGCTCGCACGCTCGGGAGAGGCGAACGCCGGCAGCAGGCAGTGCGCCAAGCTGCATACGACGGGATCCTCGGTCGACGTCAGAAAATCGACGTCGAGGGCGGTGATCTCCGGAATGCCCTGCTCCGCCGCCACGGAGTTCAACACCGATCGCGGGATGTACAGTTCCACGCTGTCGAACGGCATGTTCATCTCAAGCACGGTTTCGACATTCAAGTTCACGAGCGTGAAATTGCCGACAGGCTGCGCGCTTTTGAGTTGATGCCTGCCATTGACCCACACATTGACCGCGGGAAGCGCCATCATCTCCACCGTCAGCAGGAAGGCGTCGTCGACCGGCGTGGGCAACATGCCGTGATCGTCCCGCAAGGACGACATCTGCGCGAAATGCACGAGCGACGTACCCAGCGGGCGGGTCGCGACGACCGGCGGCGCCTCCAGGGCCATCGTATTGCTGATCTGCTCGAAATAGTTGGGCGAGGCCACCGCAACTCCCCTCCGCCGCGGCCCATGCGACCGGCGTGACTAGACAACATATGGACGAAGAATAGCACAGGCCCGCAATTGCCGCGACGGCAAGACGCCTCACCCTTCAAACGCAGCACATTTGTGCAAATGGCTGCCATGGCTGGCGCTCCGCGTCGCCTGCGATCCGGTATCGCGCCGTCTTTTGAAGCCGTGTGCTGTCGCTGGCATGGGCGTGATCGAACGTCGCGCCAAAGCAGCACGCGCGCGCAAACCGCGGCACGCGGCGGCTAACGCGCTTCATGCCGACGACAGCATGGTCGCGACCGATGCGATGCATCTGCCATCGATGTGGCGCCCCTATCGGCTGGAGAGTCGTGACGATGACGTTGTTTTCGACCTCGCGAAAGAAACGCGCCGGTGCCGCTGCAAGCGGCGACACACGTGGGAAAGCCGTCGACGCCGGGAGCGACGACAAGAAGGATGACAAGATGAGTGCGCAATTCGATATCGACGGGGCGTTCGCCGATCTGCTCGGTGTCGTGCATCTGAAGCCCGAAGATACCGGCGGTGCGATCGCCTTCACCGGTGAGGATCCGATCCTCCCGAGCAATCACCGCCTGGGCGCCATCATGGCGATGGGGATGATGGGAGCCGCGGCGGCGACCCAGATCCTCTACCGGATGCGCGGCGGCGACGGCCAGGATCTGTCGGTCGATCTGCGCCGCGCGGTGGCGCACATCAACCCGATGGCGTTCTTCCATCCGACGGTCAACGGCTATCCCTATCAGACGTTGTTCGTGGCGCCGTCCTACAATCCGATGGGCTTCGGGATTTATCCGACCAAGGACGGGCGCCACTATCTGCCGACCGCCGCCTATCCCAAGATGATCCCCGACTGGATCAGCCTTCTGCGCTGCGATCTGAACGAGAAGAGCGTTCGCGAGGCGATTTCCCGGTGGAACGCACAGGACCTCGAAGACGCCGCTGCCGCGCGCGGCATGATCGGTTCGATCTGCCGTACGCCGCAGGAATGGCGCGAGCACCCGCAGGGACGCATCCTCGCCGGCGTGCCGCTGATCGAAATCGTCAAGATCGGCGACAGCGCGCCGGAGCTGCCCAAGCTCGTGAACCCGCAACGGCCGTTGTCCGGGTTCAAGGTGGCATCCTTCACCCATGTCATCGCCGGCATGGTGGTCGGGCGGACCTTGGCGGAGCAGGGCGCCGAAGTGCTGCACCTGGCGCGGCCGGAATACGACTACGACGCCCTCTATCAGGATACGTCCGTCGGCACGCGCTCGACATGGATGGATCTGGAAAAACCCGAGCATGTCGCGGTCGCGAAAAAGCTGCTCGGGTCGGCCGATGTGGTGGTCGAGAATTTCCGTCACCGCTCGATCTCGCGCCGCGGCTTTTCGGCGGAAGATCTCGCGCGTCTGCGTCCCGGAATCATCTACGCCTCGGTGCGCGCCTTCGGCTGGGAAGGCCCCTGGTCGGACCGCGGCGGCTTCGACATGGATGCGAATTGCTGCTCGGGCTACACGGTGCTCGAAGGCTCGAGAGACCGTCCGCGGCTGCCGCCGACCATCGTCCTCAACGACTTCCTGGCCGGGTATCTCACCGCGATGGGCGTGCTCGCGGCGCTGGTCCTGCGCGCCAGGCAGGGCGGCAGCTATCACGTGCGCACGTCGCTGGCGCGGTTCTCCATGTGGTATTCGGAGCTTGGCGTCTTCGATCCGGTCTATGTCGGCGAAACGATCCGAAAGCCCGGCCACCAGGTCATCCCGCCGCAAGGCCTGCGTCTGGACAGTCCCTATGGACCCGTCGTCCGGCTCGAACCCGGTATCGCCTATGCCAAGACTCCCGCCTATTGGGAGGTGCCGGGTCGCCCGGCCTTGACGGTCCGCGGCGCCTCCGAACCGGCCTGGTTGGGCTACTGACATGCGCGAGAGGCTCACGGCCGCATCTCGACGCCGCGCCGCGTGTTGCGCGATCCTTGCCGCGATGGTCTTGGGATCGTCGGCCGCCGCGGCCGAGGACGCTGCAGGCGGAAACGCGAGCGTCCACGACGCGCAGAATCCGCTCGCCAACGTCATTTCGGTGCCGTTCCAGAACAACACGTTCTTCAGCGACGGACCGGAACGAAAAACGGCGAACATCCTTGTGTTCGAGCCGGTGGTGCCGTTCCACATCGATCAGGACTGGAATCTGATTGCGCGCTTCGTGACGCCGATCGTGTCGGCGCCGGGTCTTGCGCCGTCCCAAGGCACGCAGTTCGGCCTCGGCAACATGCAGCCGGCCTTCTATCTCTCGCCGGCTCACCCCGGCGAAATCCTCTGGGGCGCCGGCGTGAAGTTCTATCTGCCGACGGAAACCGACAGCCGGCTCGGTGTCAGCAAATGGGGCGCCGGTCCGGCCTTTGCCGCGCTGACCTTCCAGGGTCCGTGGACGTTCGGCGTGCTCGCCGACAATGTCTGGGCGGGTTCGCAGAGAGGAACGCGGGTCAATCAGATGACCTTCAATCCCTTCGTGTTCCGAAATTTCAGCGACGGCTGGTACCTCGTCTCGTCCGGCATCATGACGGCGGATTGGACGGCGCGGGGCGGACAGCAATGGACCGTCCCGGTCGGCGGCGGCTTCGGCCGCCTGTTCACCGTCGGTCCGCTGCCGATCAATGCGCGCGTCCAATACCTGAACAATGTCGAGCGGCCGAGCTTCGCGCCGAAATGGCAATTGCAGGTCCAGGTTCAGTTCTTCCTTCCGGGGTGATGATCATGACGAAGAAGCACGCGTGCGCGGCCGAGGCCAAAATGCGCGACAGGACGTTCCGGATGATGCTCGGCACGACCGTCCTTGTGGCTGCCGCCCTCGTCGCCCACGGCGCCAGAGCGGAGGAGGGTCTCGCCAGCCTGCACCAGGTCGAAGCGGCGCCGGCGAAGCTTTCGATCGCCGACGCGGCGCCGGCGCTGCTGCCGTTCTTCAACAATGGGCCCGTGTTCGGCACGCCGGGTACGGTGACCGGCGATTTCTGGCGGCAGACCCAAGTGACGGGCGATTGGGGCGGCGCGCGCTCGCGGCTCGTCGATGAGGGCCTGTTCATCGACCTCTATTCCACCAGCACCTATCAGGACGTCACGAGCGGCGGTTTGTCGACCGGAGACTCCTTCGTCCAGAACACCCAGCTGTCGATCAATCTCGACACCGGCCGGGCGGGGCTGTGGTCGGGCGGCCTGATCCACGTCACGGTGCAATCGCGCTACGGCGCCGACACAACGCGTAGCTTCAACGCCGGCAGTGCCTTTCCACAATATACGGGCCTGGTCGAGCCCGGCCCGCTCGAAACCAACCGCACCTATCCGTCGGAATATTTCCTGCTGCAGGCGCTCAGCCCGAAATTCTTTCTCGTGCTGGGGCGTATCAGCGACGTCTTCATCCCCGACGAGACGCTGATGGGCAACAGCTACAAGTACTACTTCGCGAATTTCAACTTCAACAAGAACCCGATGACGGTCAATTTCTATCACCCGACCGCCAATGCGGCATTGGCCGCCTGGCTGCCGGCGCCCTGGCTCACGCTGGCCGGCGGCGTGCTGGATCCCAATACGGATTCCAGCAATTTCTCCTCAAAAGCGTTCGATCGCGTGAACCTCTACGGCCTGGCCATCGTCTCCTACGCGATCGACGGCCTGCCCGGTCAATTCGGACCGGCGTTCAACTGGTCCAACCAGCTGCAGAACGACTACCGCGATCCATACGGACCGATCACGCCGGGACAGGCCACGCAGGCCATCGGCAATCTCCTCGGCGTCGCGCCCTCGACAGGACTGCCGGTCAACTACCAGAACCGGAGCTGGTTCTTCATCGGGAATTTTTCGCAGTATCTCTACGTCACCGACACGCCCGAGCAGGTCGCTGCCGATCTCAAATCGGGCGAAGTGATCGACGGCGTCGGTGTCGTCGGACGCTTCGGTTTCGCGCCGGAACGGACCAACACCGTCGCGCGCGACGCGAGCATCGGGCTGTTCGCGCACGGCATCGTCCCGACGCGCAACTACGACAGCTTCGGCGTCGGCTACTATTACGACGAGATCAGCAGCGATTTGAAGGCGGATGTCGGGCGGCTCAGCGGCGGGCTTGCCGGTCTGAAGAACGAGCAGGGCGTTGAAGTCTTCTACGATTTCGCATTGACGCCGGCGATCCGCGTGATCCCCGGCTATCAACACATATGGAATCCGCTCACGGCGAAGGTCGCGCTCGATCAGAAGTCGGCCGAGCTCTTCGACCTTCGGCTGACCCTGGCGCTTTAGGAATCCGCGAATGCCGATATTTTGGAATTCCTTCAAAGCCGGAAGGCGCAGCCCCGAGTCCCCTCGGAAGGAAACAGCGTCCGCGAAGCCAGGTGTGGCTTCTCAGCCGGAGCCAAATTCGCCCGGGCAATTGCAGCGCAAGGCGTTCGATGCCGTCGCCGGCGCGCTCCCCTTTGTCCTGGACTGGAGCAGAGTGACGGTCGAGCCGGGACTCTCCTACACCCGCAGCCCGATAAAAGCGCATGACTACGCTGCCGGCATCATGGCGGCCTATGGCTGTGTGGTGGAGCGGTTGGGCGTCATGCGTGGGCTGGCCGCCCAAAGGATGACGCTGAACCGGCGCCGTTGCGGTCTTCTCCTGAATTCCGGGCAGATGCAGTTTCTCAACGGCTACGGCATGTTGATGGATACGTGGCCGATCGGTCCCGACAATGGCACATACCGGACGAAGGACGGCCGCTACATAACGATAATCGGATTGCATCCGCATCTTCGCGATGGGCTGCTCGATTATTTCCGGTGTCAGAATTCCGCCAAGGCGATTCAGGCGTCGGCGGAGAAGAAAGATGCCCGGCAGATTGAGGACGAACTCGCGGTCCTGAATCTTCCGGCTGGAATCGTGCGGACTGCGCAGGAGTGGCGGAGCCATCCTCAGGGCGCAGCCACCGTCAAGCGATCGATGGTCGATCTTGAGCATTCGGGAAATGCCCATGGGCGAAAGCTCGGGAAAGCGAAGCACCGCCCTCTCGAAGGTGTTCGGGTCGTCGAACTGGCGAATCTTGTCGCGGGACCGACGATCGGACGGCTTCTGGCGGAGCAGGGCGCGGAGGTCATCAAGATCCAGCCTCCGATTGCGGACTTGGTCATGGCCCTGTGGCTCGATACGGGCTGGGGCAAGAAGACGATGCTGCTGGACATCAAAAGCCGTTTCGGCAAGCACAGGCTCGCGGCGCTTCTCGCCGGCGCGGACGTGCTGATAAGCAGCCAGCGGCGCGGCGCGCTCGACCATATCGGCTTCGATCGGGCATCGCTCCAGGCGCTCAATCCCAACCTTGTCTACACAAGCGTCGCCTACTGTGCGGCCGGCACGCCCTGGCAGGGCAGGCGCGGCTTTGAACAGATCGCGCAGTCGGTCAGCGGCATGATGGATGCCAATTCCGACGGTCTGCCGGATCCCACGGTGATCTCGGTCCTGCTCAACGATTATCTCACCGGCTATATCGGGGCGATCGGGACGATCGCGGCGCTCAGCGAGCGGGAGGTGAAGGGCGGCTTCTGGAACGTCGAGGCCGCATTGTCGCGCTGTGCCACAATGGCGACGGAGTTCGTGCAGCCGAGGGAGGCCGAACAATATGCCCCGCTCACGATGCGCGACATGATGGAGCATGGCGTGGACCAGCCGTCACCGCACGGCACCTTCACCAGGCTCGCGCCGGCCGTCGCGTTCAGCCATACGCCTTCGATGCTGCATGGCGCGCCGGGGATTCCCAATTCCCACCCGGACACGATCGGTTGGACCGGGACGACAGGCGATGCGCCGCCCGAGGTGCCGCATTACAGCTCGCGGCTGGCCCGAGAGGGTGGATTGCGGAACCTGATTTCGTCACACGGGATCGAAGACCGCGGCGACGGCGGTGGCGGTCTCAGCCTCGCGTCGCGTCGATTGATGGAATTTGTGATCGCGAGCCGCGCATGACGACCCGCCGCAACGTTCCCGCTTCCCATTTCTTTGACATCGGCGTCTTCGCGGTCGGAGGCCGGCCGAGACGCACGATATTCCGATGTCGCTGCCGTTCTATCCCCACATGGACGTTGCCGTGACGGACTTGTGTCGCCATTCCGGCGCGCGGCACGATCCGGTGCCGGCCTGGCCGCGCGCGGACTTACTTCGTCCCGGTTGAGCCATCGGCCTTCTCGAAGGGACCATAGAACCAGCGCCGGGCAGCCGCGCGGCGCCATCGGCCGGGGCTGTCTCCCACAATCTTATGGAAGCTTCGCGTGAACGCGGCCTGATCGGAGAAACCCGCTTGCATCGCGACATCGGCGAGAGGCAGGTTCGCCGCGATCAGAAGCCCCTTGGCGCGATCGATGCGCCGTTCGATCAGCCAGCGATGCGTCGTCATTCCGAAGCTCTTCTTGAACGAGCGGGCGAAATGGCTCACCGAGAGCCCGCACGCCTGCGCCAACTGGGCAAGGCGTATCGACCCGTCCAGGTTTGCCCCAATCATCTCCGCCGCCCGCCTTTGCTGCCAGGGTGCCAGCCCACCTCGCGCAACCGCCCGCCACGCCCGAAGGCCGGCGTAGGTTTTCAGCACATGCGCGCCGAGAATCAGGCTGAACTGATCGAGCGACAACGACTCCGTCCAGTCCCGCGAGCCTATGAGCGGCAGGATGAAACGCGCGAGCTGCGCCAGCACGATGTCGTTCTCGCACATGACGAACCTGTAATCCCCGATCGGCTCGACGCCGTGATCGTGCGCGATCTCGTCCAGCCCGGCACGCGGAACGTGGAAGTGGACATAGTCGAAACCGCTGCCGACCCAGCAAATCGGGTTGGACTGCAGGTCCATGACGCTTGTGTGAAACGCGGGTATGTACGGCACAGGCACCGCCTTGTCGTCGATCCACAGTTCATAGCTGCGCAGCTCGACCGGCAGGATCGCGACCGAGATGTGAAGCGCCGGCTCGCTCGGCACGCTGGTCGTCCGGTCGGGGATGCCGGTGTCCGAGCGAAGCCGTGTCACCGCGAAGGCGTCTTTGCCCGGCCAGGGTGTAACGATTTGCTCGCTCTCGCGAAGATGGAAGATGGTGGCGAGATTTTGCCCGAAGGCGCCGGCGATGTCGCCCGGGTGCCGATACCCGCCTCCCGCTGAAACTCCGCTATCGCCCATGCAATTCTGGTCCTGACCGACGCCAGGAAGGCCCCGTCCGCGCCGTCCCGATCATGCCCTCCGGCCTTCGCACGCCGCAATGGTCAGAAAGCGCAAAAGCAGCCATCGCTGCAAAGACCGGAGGCGAACAGGCCCGTAGCGTCCTTGCCGACAAAGTACGGGAGGCCAGCCGGATGGCAGCCATCGCGGCCAGATCGCTTGCGTTCGGGACCGGTGGTGCGATCGACCGGCGGGGCTCCGGCGCCCTGCGCCTCGGCGGCCCCGGGCTCTGGGGAGCGACGGAAAAACCGATGAACGATCTGCTTGCATTTGCCGTCAACGCGCATGGGGGCCTTGGGCGCTGGAACGCTTTCAACAGGCTCGAAGCCGAGGTCACGATCGACGGCGCGATTTGGCACATCAAGCAGCAGCCGGGCCTGCTCGCCGACAAGCGCGTGACGATCGATACGCACGAGCAGCGTTTGACGATCGCACCTTTTGCAGGCACCGAGACCCGCAGCGTGTTCACCGGGCGGCGGTTGGTACTGGAAGATTTGACCGGCAAGATCGTCGCCGCGCGCAACAATCCGTGCGCCGCGTTCGCCGGGCACAGGCGCGAAACGCCGTGGGACAAATTCCACGTTGCCTATTTCGCGAGCGAGGCGCTGTGGACCTACCTCGCTTCGCCGTTCCTCTACACCTATCCCGGTTTCCAGAGCGAGGAAATCGAGCCATGGTGCGAGAACGGCGAGACGTGGCGAAGACTGCGCGTGACGTTCCCCAACCGCATCGCGAGCCACACCAAGGTTCAGATCGTGCATTTCGGCCCGGACGGCATCATGCGCCGCCACGACTACACCGTGGACATCCTGGGTGGCGCGGCTGGCGCCAATTACCCGGACGGCTATCGCGACGTCCAAGGGATCATGATGCCCACCAGAAGGCGAATCTACGCCTATGACGAGGCGCGGCGCAAAGTGCCCGAACCTCTGCTCGTCTCCCTCGATTTCGGAAGACTTGTCTTCAGCTGAGGGAAGCCATGTCGGCTGGCCCGTCTCAGGCTCTGATCTGCGCCTGCAATTCGATCGCTTCTCGAACGTCCGGCCGATCGAAGCCTTCGGAAAACTTCTCAAGAACGACGCTCAGCAGGCCGTCCGCCTCGCGCAGCCGGGCCTGTCGCGCGAACAGACGCGACAAGTCGGTCGCCGCGCGAAGCTCCCAGAAGAGCGCGCCTTGCCGGCGGGACAATGCGAGCGACTCTTCGAGCACCGCCTGGACGTCGGCGACCGGCCTCGCCCGTCCGATCATCGCATTCGCCTTGATCCGCAGATATTCGGGATCGACCCATGTTCCGCCGCCGTCACGCGACGTCTGCAGGCCCATGTCCGCGGTTTCCTCGGCATCATCGAATCTTCCGACTCGAAATTGCGATTCGGCGAGCGCCGCGACGAAGAAAGGTTTGGTCGGCATGATGTTGTTGAGCGATTTGCCGAGCCTTTCGACCGAGGACTCGATGAGCTTCAGGCCGTCGTCGACGCGGCCTTGCCGCGACAGGAACGCCCCTTCATGGAGCGTGCATAGATCGCGCCGCATCGGATTGTCGCCGATGATGTCCTGCGTATAGGAGACGAACTGCTCCGCTGTCTCGAAGTCGCCGATCGCAATGGCCACGGCGCAGGAAACCTGGATGAGCGCATAGACGAGCGAGGGCTCGTGGCGAATTTCGAGCGCTTCCTCGACCGCGGCGCGGGCGAAAAACAGCGCCTGGTCGAGCTTTCCGACGATCCAAAGCGCGCGGGCCTTTCCTGTCATCCGAACGACCGTGGGATCGAAGATGAATCTCTCGCGCGTCACGACGGAAAGCTCGCGGGGGGCTACGTGAAGCGCCAAGGTCTCCAGCGCCGCTCCCGAGTCGCCGCAGGACTGCTGGGTGTTGGACAGCATCGTGCTGGCGATGTCCGCCGCACCGGCATCGCCGGCTTCGATCGCCTCCTCCAGCATCTGCCGCGCGTGAATATGGGAAAGATCCATGCGCTCCGAAAAGGCGTATCCGACATGAATTCCAAACAGCGCGTTCAGCTTCAGCGGCCTGTCGTCGATGCGCTTGGCCAGATCGAGCAGGTGTCCCCATGTCCTTACCAGCCTCGGACCGTCTCCCGTCGAAAACATGATGACGGACCCAAGCGCGGCGTAGACGCCGGTAACGCTCCGCATCGGTGTCGTGTCGTCGATGTGCTCCAGCGCGATTTCGAGCGTGTTGGTGCACTCCATTTCCAGCCCGAGCAGGAGCATCAGTGGCGTGCTCACGACGGCGAGCGAGATGCCGAGCGCAATATCGTTCCCATCGGAAAATGCCCAGGCGATCGATTGGCGAAGGTCGTCCAGTTGGCTGGCATAGGCGATGCGTCCGCTGGTGCGCGAGGCCACGTCGCGCGCAACGATGGCCTTGTCGCAATGCCGCGCCAGGATACGCGACAACGTATTGTATTCGCCCGACGCTCTCAGCTTCTCCCGCGCATAGGCGCGAACGGATTCGAGCAGGCGGTATTTCGCCTCGGAGTTGCGGACATGCACGGTGACGAGCGACTTCGCCACCAGGGACAGCAGGTGCGTATACACCGCGTTCTGGCTCATGCCCCCGAGCGCGCAGACGGCCGTCGCGTCGGCGTAGCTCATCTCGCCGCTGAAGATCGAGACGCGCGCCAGGACGGTCCTCTCGTCCGGCGAGAGCGCCTCGAAGCTCCAGTCGATCATGGCTCGGAGCGTCTGGTGGCGGGGAAGCGCGGTGCGCTGGCCATGAATGAGAACGGAGAATCTGTCGTTCAACCGGATGGCAAGCTCGCGCACGCCGAAAGCCTCGACCGCGGCGGCCGCGAGTTCAAGCGGCAGCGGCAGCCCGTCGAGCCGGCGGCAAATGTCTGCGACGGCGCGCATTTCCTCGTCGTCCGGCGCGAAGCGCGCGACGTTCGCGGTGGCGCGCGCGACAAACAACTGCACCGAGGGGAAGGCCGAGATCTCCTGGCGGGTCTTTTCACTACCCGGAACGTCGAGGGGTACCATCCGGTGCAGATACTCGCCGGGGATGCGCAGAGGCTCGCGACTGGTTGCGATGATGGAGACGTTGAGCGCGGCCCGTAGCACCGCCTCCGCCATCCGCGCAGCCGTATCGACCAGGTGCTCGCAATTGTCGATCACCAGGAGCATTTGCTTGTCGCGCAGGAATTCCACGATATCCAAAGTGGGGTCCTGCGCCGCGATCTGCACGCCCAGAAGCGACGCCAGCGTCACGGGCACCAGTTTGAGGTCGGTCAGCGGCGCGAGATCGACATAAACCGTGCCGTCCGCATAACGATCCGTCAGCCGGCGCGCGACGGCGGTGGCGACCGTCGTCTTGCCGATGCCGCCGATACCGGTGATCGTCATGAGCCGCTGCAGCGGATGGAGCCCGACCAGCTCCTCTATGAACCGATCGCGGCCCAGGATGGGAAGTTCGCGCGGCGGGAGGTTGTGGAAGGTGTTTCGAGAGGCGTTCGCATGGGCGGATGTCTCGTGCCGGATCGAGACCGGCGCTACGAATCTGTATCCCATTCCTGCTTCATTGACGATAAAGCGGCGGCCCGATCGTCCGTCACCCAACTCTCGTCTGAGGCCGGCGATGTGGTATCGCAGGCTGCCGTCTCCCACGAGCGTATCGGGCCAGACCTGCGCGAGAAGGGTTTCCTTCTTCACCAGGTCGCCCGGCCGCTCCAGCAGAACCTGGAGAATGGCAATGGCGCGGGCGCCCAGGGGCAGCGGGACGCCTTGTTCGATGAGCAGCCGGCGCCCCGGCAAGAATTCGAATTGTTCGAATGAAATGATCTTGTCGGGGAGAGCAGCCACAGGGTTGCCCCAAGGAACGGTTTGTACCGCTATCATCATAGCGGTCTTTGGCCGAAATCGCGAAGCGGCGGCTATCAGCGCCATTCTTCGATCCGACGCACGACGAATCCGTGACCGACCTCGCGCGAGGCAGCCGGGTTTCCGCCCGAAGTGCAACCATGTCGTGCATCGGCGGTATGACCGCTGGATCGATCCAAATGCGAGACGAATGTCCAAGCGCGGGTGGCGCCACATCCTTAGGTTCGCGATCGGGCATAGGGACTTGCCCTCAAAGCGCGGACCCGTTCGACCTCCCCCACGCGAGCGGGTCCGCGCATGTCGCGTCGAAGGCTGGTGCTATGGCGGAACTCGTTTCGGACAAGCAGGTGAATGCGATCCTCCATGCCGCCAACGACGATTCCGATTCGTCCTTCGCGCTGCGCGAGGCCCATCACCGCATGGCGAACACGCTCGCGCTGCTCGCCGGCGCCTTGCGGCGCGATCTGTCCGCCGTCACCGACCCGGACGTCCGGGCGATCCTTCGCGGGCATGAGCGCCGCATCGTCGGTTTCGGCAATCTGCATCGCCATTTTTCGACGGCTCCCGGCATGGGGGTGATCGCCGTAGAGAACTATGTCCGGCCGCTCTGCGAGGGGCTGGTCGATGCCATGCTCGCCCCGCTCGGCGTCCGCTGCGAAGCGTTCATCGGTGAGGGCGCCCTGCCCAGCGCAAAATGCGAGTCGGTCGGATTGATGATCGCGGAGCTGGTCACCAACGCCGCGAAACACGCATTCCCCGGCGCCGCCGGCGGCAAGGTGCGCATCGATCTTTTCGAACGCATGGAAGTCTGGCACTGCATCGTGTCCGACGACGGCGTGGGGTTCTCCGGCGGCACGGCGGGGACCGGATCGCGGATACTCGACATGCTCGTGCGCGCCTTGAGCGGCCGGATCGAAATCCGCTCGAGCCCATCGGGCACGGTGGTCGCGGTCAACTTTCCGCAGTGACGAACTTCCGTGCCGGCGTGCCGCCGCGGTACCGGAATCGTGCAAAAGCCGCGCCGATTGTCCCAGAGCGACGCTGCCGGCGCGAGCATGATGACGGCGTTGGCCACGGCGTTCGGGCTGATGCTCACGCCCGTATTCCGTTGGACCGTAGGGGCCTGCAGCACGCCGGCAGACGATCGCAGACGACCGTTGCGATGGTCCGGCGCTGAATTCCTGAGGGGGTGATTGTGGCTCCGACAACGATGGCGTTCGGCTCGTTTCGTCTGTCGCCGCAGGAACGCGCCTTGCGCAAAGACGGCGAGCTGGTGCGCATCGGCGCGCGCGCGCTGGAGATCCTGATCGTCCTGGCGGAGGGCGCCGGCCAGATCGTCTCCAGGCGCGATCTGATCTTGCGTGTCTGGCCGAACATGACGGTCGAAGAGGGCGCCTTGCGCGTCCACATCGCCGGGCTGCGTCGCGTTCTGGGCGACGACGTTCGCTACATCGAGAATGTGCCGGGCCGCGGCTACTGCCTGGTGGCGCCGGTCACCTGGGATCACGCCGAATCCGGCGCAGCGGGCCGACGCGCGCCGTATGGCGGCGCCGTTCACAATCTCCCGTCGCGGCTGTCTCGATTGATTGGCCGCGAGGAGATCGTTTCGCATCTCACCGAATCCGCGCGTGCGAACCGCCTCGTGACCGTGACGGGTACCGGCGGCATCGGAAAGACGAGCGTGGCACTCGCGGCCGCCACCAGGCTGTTGGACGATTTCGATCGCATCTGCTTCGTCGATCTGAGTCTTGCCGACGACCCGGAGAAGGCATCGCGCGTCCTGGCGACGTCATTGGGAAGCCCGGATATGACGGCGGACGTACTGCCTGGCGTGCAGGAACTCCTTCGCGACCGCAGAACGCTGCTCATCTTCGACAGCTGTGAGCATGTCCTCGACGAAGCCTCGCGGCTTGCGGGAGCGATCCTCGGCCGGGTCGCCGATGTGCACATCCTGTGCACGAGTCGCGAGCGGCTGGGATTGGACGACGAGCAGATCGAGAAACTGGCGCCGCTCGATATGCCGGATGGTGGCGCACGCATCTCGGCCGACGAAGCCTTGAAATCGCCCGCGGTGCAGCTCTTCGTCGAGCGCGCCGAAGCCAGCGGCGCAGCCTTTCGCTTGGAAGATGCCGATGCACCCTATGTCGCCGATATCTGCCGCCAGTTGGACGGCATTCCGTTGGCGCTGGAATTGGCGGCAGCATGGGTCGGAGCGGTGCCCCCGAAAACGCTTGCGCAACAATTGGACGGGCATCTGCTGTTGGAGGCAAGTGCCCAGCGGACGGCGCAGGCGCGACACCGCACGCTGCAAGCGATGCTCGACTGGAGCCATCGGCGTCTGGACGCCGGGCAGCAGGTGCTGTTTCGCAGGCTCGCGGTATTCAGGCGCGAGTTTGCCTTGGATGCCGCCATCGCCGTTGCGGCGCATGACGGACTCGACGCGACATCCGTCACGGAATGTCTCCAGGAGCTGGCGGCGAAGTCCCTTGTCGAAATCGGCCATCGCGGCGGAGAGATATATTACCGCCTGCTGGCCGTCCCCCGTGCCTTCGGCCTGGAACGGTTGGGGAAGCTGCCGGAACACCACCCGACGCGCCGCCGGCACGCCCAACTCGTGCTGGGGTGGCTCGAGGGCTGCGAAGCGGACTGGATCGGCCAGCCGCGCGCGGTCTGGGTCGAGCGCTACGCGCGGATCGTGGACGATGTCCGCGCCGTGCTCGATTGGGCGATTTCGTCGGGCCTGGATCTCGAGCTTGCCACCGACGTCACCTGGAATTCGGCAGCCGTCTGGTTTCGCCTTTCGTTGTTGTACGAAGGCAGGAAATACGCCGAGGCGATGTTGGAAGCGCTGACGCGGACAAGGCTCCCGGACGCGCGCCGGGAGATGAAGCTCAAGGCGACGCTCGGCGTCGTGCAGAGCTATTCGGGGATCCACGACATGCCGCTCTGGGACCGGATCGAGTCGCTCGCGACGGCGCTCGGCGACAACGAACATCTCATGTTGACGCTCTGGGGCCAGTGGCAGTGTCTTCTGTTCAAGGGCCAACCGCAGAAGCTTCTTGCGCTCGCCGAGCGGTTCAAGGCGCTCGCCGCGACCGAACAGCCCGTGGCGCACAGAATCGCAGCCGAACGCATGCTGAGCATTGCCCATTATCAGCTCGGCAACCTGCAAGAATCGCGTGAGCGGATGGAGCAGCTGCTTGCCTATCACGTTACGCCCGTCCAGCAGACGGGTGTCATCCGGTTCCAGTTGGATCAGGTCGTCTCGGGGCGCACGCTGCTGGCGCTGGTGCTTTGGCTCCAGGGCTTCCCCGAGCAGGCGCTGCAGCACGCCGTTGAAGGCGTGAAAGCGGCCGAGGCGACGGAGCACGGCATAACGATGGGCTGGGCACTGCTTGAAGGGTTGGCGCAGACGGCGATCCTGGTGGGCGACCTCGCAGCGGCGGAGGGCGCCATCGCCCGGATGTCGGCATTCTCCGCCAATGTCCACAGCCCCATGCGGCAAGGCGAGGTAGGGCTCGTCCGCGGCATCATCGCGGGCGAACGCAAGAGCTTCCGGGACGTCGCCGAAGCCCTGCGCGCCGTGAAGCGGGAATACCGGATCTATTTCATTGCGAAATTCTCGACGATCGCCGGCCGTGTCCCGGCGGCGCTGGGCGCGACCGGAGACATCGCGGGCGGAATGGAGATCGTCGACGGGGCGCTCACGATCCTGGGCGCAAATCCCACCGAGGTGGTTCTTCCGGAGCTGCGGCGGGTCAAGGCCGAATTGATCCTGGCCTCGGGCCGTCCGGGCGCGCAGGAGGAGGCCGAGGCGCTGTTTCAGGCCGCCATGGCGCAGGCGTCCGCGCAGGCAACGCTCGGGTGGCAGGCCAGGACTGCCGTCAGCTTCGCAAGGCTGCGATTGGGCCAGGGCCGCCCGTCCGACGCCGTCGGCATCCTGCAGCCCATTGCCGACAAAATCACCGAGGGATTCGACACGCCGGATTTCCAGGCATGTTTTGCGCTGCTGGAAACGCTCGGCGTGAGCCATCCGCGCGCCGCGCTGCGGTCTCCGGCTCGCCCAGGGTGAAACCGAGCGAACATTACAGGGTCCGGCTTTGGGCACAAAACGCCGCCTAACGACACTTAACGCGCGAAGGCCGGGCGCCCGGTCCAATATCTCCAGGCAATCCATTGGTTTGCCGGCATGCCCGAACCAGCCCAGTTCCACGCCCCATCAGGCTCGAAGGTCCACCTGACCCGCACGCGAGGTTCGGGCATTCTCGCCGTCATCGATTTGCCCCCGGTCGCTCCAGCGTCGCGTGGAACGCACGGCTGTGACGACGCCTATCTCCTGACGGTCGGGCTTCGGGGCGACGATCCCGAGGCGGACAACAATGGCGAGCTGGCTTTCTTCGATCTGCGAAGCGGTCGCGCCCCTGCGGCGCCGGATTTGCACCGCTCGCTTCAATTCTACCTGCCGCGTGCGGCGCTTTCGGCGGCTTCGCAGAGGGAGGGTGGCGCCTGCATCAACGAACTGGCGGGTCCGGATCGGACAGACCCGGTCCTGAGCCATCTCGGATCGACGGCCATGAAGCACCTCGACGACCGTGCCGCCGCGGGAAGGGAGATCATTCTGGATGATATCCTTCACGCGGTCTGTGCCCATGTCGCGAAGCGCTACGGCAAATCGAAGGCCGAGCGGCGCCCGGTCGCCGGTGCGCTGGCCGATTGGCAGTTGCGCACCGTCAAGAACCTGATGCTGTCGCGCATGGAGTCCAAGCCTTCGCTGGCACTCCTCTCGAAGGCGTGTGGCCTGTCGAATAGTCATTTCACGCGGGCGTTCCGCAAGTCGACCGGACAATCGCCGCATCGCTGGCTCATGGTCGCGCGCGTCGAGCGGGCAAAGGAATTCCTGTGCGCCCGCTCGCTTCCGCTCGCGGAGATCGCGCTCCGTTGCGGCTTTGCCGATCAGGGTCATTTCTGCCGCGTGTTTTTGCGTTTCGCGGGCGTCAGTCCCGGCGCATGGAGCGAGCAGTGACATGACGGACGAAGCATCGGCCCTGCTCGATTTCCGGATTGTCGCGGCACTGGTTCAATCCGGCTGCCCGGACTCGGACGAAGCGTTGCGCGCCGTTCGCATCCGTTGCGATGGCGCGGACCGCGAAGTCCGCTGGCATGGCGTCGACGCGGACTGCGCCGAGCTCTACCTGCGGAACACGCCTGCCTTGGAGTCGATACGCGACGGACGGACACAGACCGCGCGTCCGCGGCAGGCGCTCGAGAGCGCGATGGAAGACCTGCGCGTGCCGGTCGTCTGGCGCGTCACCCATCCCATGGACCGCATCGATTTTCGCATTCCCTCGGCCGGCTTGCGCCGCTGGGCGGAGGATGCCGGCCTTCGCACGCGTCCGGTCCTGCAATTCGCGCCGGGTGAGTCGCTGGCTGACGATACGATCCGGAATTTCGGCTTGGCGATGCTGCCGGCGCTGGAATCGCCGGCGGAAGCCTCGACGCTGTTCGTGGACAGTATCCTGCACGCGGTCTGCACCCATCTCGCGGTGGCGTATGGCGGCGCGGTCCCCAAGGCCGTTCGACGCGGCGGCCTGGCGCCCTGGCAGGAACGGCGCGCCAAGGAGCGGATTTCCGCCGGTCTTAGCTGCGGGGTGTCGTTGCAGGAGATCGCCGATGAATGCGGAATCTCCGTCGCGCATTTTTCGAGGGCTTTCCGCGAGACCACGGGATTGGCGCCCTATCAGTGGCTTCAGCGCCGGCGCATCGACAGCGCGAAGGCCTTGCTGGCTGTCCGAAGCATCCCGATTCACGACATCGCGACACGCTGCGGGTTCACCGATCAAAGCCATTTCACGCGCGTATTTTCGAAGTGTGCGGGCACGACGCCGGCAGCCTGGCGCCGAACGGCGCTCGGCGATCCGGCGATGCGGCACGCCGGAGAGGAGGCCGTGTGTCCGTAAGCGACGGCAAACACACGGAGGGGACGGCGGACGCGCCACGGGACGATCCGCGCGCGTTGTCGCGTCGGTTCGTGCTGCAGGCCGGCGGCACGGGCGCGTTGCTCCTGGGGTTCGAATTGTCGGGCGCAGCCGGCGCCGCGACCGGCGCAAAAGCCTTTGCGCCCAACGCTTATATTCGTATCGCGCCCGACGACATGGTGACTTTGGTGATGCCGTCGGTCGAGATGGGGCAAGGCACCTACACGTCGGTCCCGATGATCCTGGCGGAAGAGCTCGACATTCCGCTGACGCGCGTGCAGCTCGAAGCCGCGCCGCCCGACCAGAAATACTACGGCAATCCCATATACGGCATCCAAATGACGGGCGGTTCGACGACGATCCGCGGCTGGTGGATGCCGTTGCGCAAGGCCGGCGCCAGCGCCCGCGCCATGCTGGTCGGCGCGGCAGCCGCGATGTGGCGCGTCGATCCGGCGAGCTGCCGTACCGCCGATGGAACGGTTTTCCACGATCCGACCAAGCGTTCGGCGACATATGGCTCGCTTGCAGCCCATGCCGCGCTGATCCCGCCGCCGGTCAATCCGAAGCTCAAGGATCCGAAAACCTTCAAGCTGGTGGGCCGTTCGCTGAAGCGGCTCGATACGCCGGCCAAGGTGAACGGCACGGCCGTCTATGGCATCGACGCCATGCCGCCCGGCGTCAAATTCGCGACGCTTGCGTCCAGCCCGGTATTCGGCGGCCGGGTTGCGCATGTCGATGATCGGGCGGCACGCGCGGTACAGGGCGTCCGCCAAATCATCGTGCTCGACGATCTGGTCGCGGTCGTCGGCGACCACACGTGGGCGGCGAAGTTGGGCCTCGAGGCGCTGGTGGTCGAATGGGACGGTGCGCATGGCAACCTTTCGCAAGCCGACATCTGGCGCGGCTTGGGAGAGGCCGCCGGCCGCGAAGGCGTCGTGGCGCAGAAGACCGGTGATGCGATCGGGCAATTGCGCAGTGGAACGGTGATCGAAGGCGACTACGAGCTGCCTTTCCTGGCGCACGCCGCCATGGAGCCGATGAACTGCACCGTACACCTGCGCAAGGACGCTTGCGAAATCTGGGTCGGCACCCAGGCGATGGGAAAGGCACAGGCCATCGCGGTCAAGGAGAGCGGCCTGCGTGCCGAGCAGATCGTCATCCACAATCACCTGATCGGCGGCGGCTTCGGCCGGCGGCTGGAAGTCGACGGCATCGGCAAGGCCGTCCGCATCGCCCGGCATGTCGACGGGCCGGTCAAGGTCGTGTGGTCGCGCGAGGAGGATATCCAGCAGGAGATGTACCGGCCGGTCTATCACGACCGCATGTCGGCAAAGCTCGAAGGCGGCCGCATAACGGCCTGGCGTCATCGCGTGGTCGGTCCGGCGATCCTGGCGCGCTATCTCCCGCCGGCCTTCGTCAAAGGCGTCGATCTGGATGGCGTCGACGGCGCAGTCGATCAACCTTACGACTTTCCGCATCTGCAGGTCGAGTTCACCCGGCACGAGCTGGCGCCGGTGCCGACCAGTTTCTGGCGCGGCGTCGGGCCGAACAGCAACATCTTCTCGGCGGAATGCTTCATCGACAAGCTGGCGCGGCAACACGGAATCGATCCGCTCGTCCTGCGGCAGCGGATGCTGGCGAAGAACCGCCGCGCCCTCGCGGCGCTTGATCATGCCGCGGCGAAGGCGGAATGGACGACCCTGCCCCGCGCCGTTCCCGGCGGCGGGCGGTTCGGTCGCGGCATCGCGATGCTGTCGGCGTTCGGCAGCTATCTCGCGGCGGTCGCCGACGTCGCGGTGACCGATGACGGGGAGGTCCGGCTCAAACGCATCGTCTGCGCCGTCGATTGCGGCACGATCGTCAATCCCGATGGCGTCTTGGCGCAGGTGCAGGGCGGCATGATCTTCGGCCTCAGCGCCATACTCCACGGACAGATCACGATCGAGAAAGGCCGCGTGCAGCAGGGCAACTTCAACGACTATCGCGTGCTGCGGATAGACGAGATTCCGAAGATCGAGGTGTACCTCATGCCCAGTGAGGAGGCGCCTGGCGGCATCGGCGAGCCGGGCACGGTCGTCGTGCAGCCGGCCGTTGCCAATGCCGTCTATGCGGCCACCGGCAAGCAACTCACCCGCATGCCCATCGACCCGAAGGAAATCGCAATCACGAGGTCCCCATGAGCCCACTGTTCTCGCCCCTAAAGCTGCGCGGCCTCACGCTGCCCAACAGGATCGTGGTGGCGCCGATGTGCCAATACTCCGCCAAGAACGGCGCGATGAACGAGTGGCATCTGGTCCATCTGGGCGGCCTCTCCTTCTCCGGCGCCGGCATGCTGTGCATCGAGGGGACGGCGGTGGTGCCCGAGGGGCGCATAACACCCGGCGACCTCGGCCTGTGGGACGATGAGACCGAGGATTCCTTCCGCCCGGCGCTCGCCGCCATTCGCAAGCATTCCGGGATCGCCGTGACACTGCAGCTTGCCCATGCCGGGCGCAAAGGCTCGTGCCGCGTGCCATGGGAGGGCGGACAGCAATTGCCGCTCTCGTCGGGAGGATGGACCACGCCGGCGCCGTCCGCGGTTCCGCACAAGGACGGAGAGAGGGCCCCGGCGGCGCTCGACGCCGACGGCATGCGCCGCGTCCGTCTGGCATTTGCCGAGGCCGCGCAGCGTGCCGAACGTCTCGGCATCGACGCAATTGAGATCCACGGCGCACATGGCTATCTCATCCATGAGTTCCTCTCGCCCATCGCCAACCGCCGCAACGACGACTATGGCGGATCGCTGGAGAACCGCATGCGCTTTCCGCTCGAGATATTCGAAACGGTGCGTGCAGCGTTCCCGCCCGCCAAGCCCATCGGCGTGAAAGTCTCGACCAGCGACTGGATGGAAGGCGGCTGGGACCTCGTGCAATCCGTCGAATATGCCAAGGCGCTGAAGGCGCGGGGCGTGGATTGGGTCACGGCCTCGTCCGCCGGCATCTCGCCGCTTCAGAAGATCGTCGAAGGCCCCGGCTACCAGACGCCGTTTTCGGAAGGCATCAAGGTGGGCGCGAATGTCGAAACCATCGCGATCGGGCTCATCACCGGCGCGCGCCAGGCCGAAGAGATCATCGCCAGCGGCAAGGCCGATCTCGTCGCGCTGGCGCGGGCCATGCTCTACGACCCGCGCTGGGCCTGGCATGCCGCGGCGGAGCTCGGCGGCACGGTGCAGGCTCCGCCGCAGTATTGGCGCGCCCGGCCCCACGGCCAGAGCGGTCTGTTCGGCGAAGGCGTTTCCGGTTCCCGTTAGCGTGTCGGAACGTTAAAGGGCAGCGGCTTCGTCCAATCCGCGTGCCGTATCCCGTGTAGACTGGTCGACAGCTGAGCCTGCAACAGGAATTTGGCGATGACGACTCCCGACGCGGCAAAGGCCGGCACGTTCAGAATCGGCGGCACGGTCGCCGTGAACCGGCTCGGTTTCGGCGCCATGCGCATCACCGGCGATGGCTTCTGGGGCGAGCCCGCGGATCCCGACGAATGCCTGCGGATGCTCCGGCACCTGCCGGAACTCGGCGTGAACTTCGTCGATACGGCCAATTCCTATGGACCGGGCGTCTCGGAGCGGCTGATCCGCGAGGCGCTGCACCCTTACAAGGGCATGCTCATCGCGACCAAGGCCGGCTTGACGCGGCCGGGCCCGAACAATTGGGTGCCCAATGGCCGTCCCGACTATCTGATCGCAGAAGCCAAGAGCAGCGCGCGCCGCCTGGGCGTGGAGCAGATTGCGCTCTGGCAGCTCCATCGTATCGATCCCAAGGTGCCCGCAGCCGAGCAGTTCGGTGCGATCAAGGCGCTGCTCGACAGCGGCCTCATCCGTCACGCGGGCCTGAGCGAGGTTTCGGTCGCGCAAATCCAGGCGGCGTCGCGCGTGTTCGATGTCGCCACGGTTCAGAACCGCTATAATCTGGTCGATCGCAGCAGCGAAGCGGTGCTCGACTATTGTGAGGCGAACGGTATTGGGTTCATACCGTGGTTCCCGCTCGCGGCCGGCGATCTCGCCCGGCCCGGCTCGCTGCTCAACAAGATTGCCAAGACGCGCGGCGCGACGCCGGGACAGATCGCGCTTGCATGGCTGCTGAAGCGCAGCCCTGTGATCCTGCCGATTCCGGGCACCTCCCGGGTCTCCCATCTGGAGGACAACGTTGCGGCTGCTGGCGTGGCGCTCTCCGACGATGAATTCGCCGATCTGAATGCCGCTGCGCGGGCGCTTAGCTAACCGACGCGGTCCAAGTTGGAATCGTACCAAAGGCGGTCGGGCGATCCGATAACAGGTCCCCGGGACATGGGAGAAGAGAGTCCCGTTCCAACAGGAGAGCAAAATGCCTGCAAGCATCGCCGCCGTGGCGGCCGTTACGATCGTTCTGGTTCATGGCGCCTTCGCCGACGGGTCGGGTTGGCGCGGCGTGACGAAGCGTCTCGAGACCGACGGCTATTCCGTCGTCGCCCCGGCCAACACGCTGCGCAGCGTCGGCTCGGACGCCGACGTCGTTGCCGGCCTCCTGAAGACGATCAAGGGACCGGTCGTCCTGGTCGGCCATTCCTATGGCGGCATGGTCATCACGAACGCGGCCAGGGGCATCGCGAATGTGAAGGCACTGGTCTATGTCGATGCCTTCGCGCCTGACAAGGGCGAGAGCGCGGCGGCGCTGGGCGCGAAGTTTCCCGGCGGCATCGGTGCCGATTCGTTGGCGCCGGCGCCGCTGACCTCCGGCGTTGACCTCTATATCCGTGCCGACCGCTTCCACGCGGTGTTCGCCGCCGATGTCGATCCGGCCGAAGCCAAGTTCATGGCGGAAACGCAGCGGGCGATCACCCAGGCGGCTTTCATCGAACCGTCGGGCGAACCTGCCTGGAAGACGATCCCGAGCTGGTTCGTCTATGGCTCGGGTGATCTTTGCATTGCGCCCGCCTTGCACGCCTTCTTCGCGGAGCGCGCGCATGCACGCGAGGTGAAGGTCATCACCGGCGCGTCGCACGTTGCGATGATCAGCCATCCCGACGAAGTCGCGGAAGTGATCGAACGCGCCGCGGCGGCACAATAGGCAACCGCTCGGAGGAGTGATCTCATGTCGATAGGCCGGAACATCGAGCTGCCGGAAGCTCTCAAGACCATCCGCACGCGGCTGCTCTTTGTCGTACGCCCGGACGTCAAGGCGACCGTCGTGGTCGGCGCGACGCCCGAGGCGTTTCGGCGGGTCGGCATCGTGCAGGGCGGCACGTTCGAAGGCGACCGCCTGTCGGGCGAGGTCTTGGACGGCGGCAACGACTGGCAGACGATACGCGACGACGGTGCGACGACGCTGGACGTTCGCCTGGTGCTCAGAACAACCGACGGGGTGCTCATCGCGATGACCTATCAAGGCATCCGCCATGGACCGCCCGAGCTGATGGCCAGGGTCGACAAGGGCGAGCCGGTGGATCCCGCACAATACTATTTCCGGATCAATCCGCGCTTCGAGACGGCATCGCCGGAATATGGCTGGCTCAACCGGGTTTTCGCGATCGGCGCCGGCTACCGCCTGCCGAACGGTCCGGTCTACAGCGTCTTTGAAGTTCTTTGAGCGATGACCGCGGCCGCGCCGTCGATGAGCGCCGAGAGCATCGTTCGCCTGCAATGGCTGCTGGGCACGGCCTGCGCGGCCCTGATTGCCAACCTTTACTACGCCCAGCCTTTGACCGGTCTGATAGGCGGAGCCATCGGCATTCCACCGCAGAGTGTCGGTCTTCTGGTCACGCTGCCGCTCGCCGGCTACGGCGCCGGCATGCTGATGCTGGTGCCGCTGGCGGATCTGTTCGAGAATCGCCGCCTCGTCCTGGCGCTGGTTGCGGGCGAAGCGGTCTGTGTCCTGCTGCTCGCGCTTCTTTCGCGACCCGAACTTTTTCTCGGCGCGGCCTTCGCCACCGGCGTTCTGGCCTCCGCCGTCCAGGTGCTCGTGCCCTATGTCACCTATGTCACTCCCGAGGCAATGCGCGGCCAGGCGGTCGGCAAGGTGGTGAGCGGCGTCATGCTGGGAATCATGCTCGCACGACCGCTGTCGAGTTTCGTCTCCGATATGTGGTCGTGGCGGGCGATTTTCTGGATTTCGGCAGGGCTTCTGACAGTGCTTTTCGCCGCGCTATGGCTCGCCTTGCCGAACCGTCAACCCGCCGCGGATGTCCGCTATGGCAACTTGCTGATCTCCATGGGCCGCATCTTCGCGACGACGCCCATTCTGCGCCGCCGCGCCTTCTACCACGCCCTCATGTTCGGCGCTTTCAGCGTGTTCTGGACCGCCGTGCCGCTCTGGCTGACTGGTCCGCAATTCAACCTGTCGCAGCGCGGGGTCGCTCTGGTGGCATTGGCCGGCGTCGCGGGGGCGGTGGCGCCGCCGCTGGCCGGCCGCATGGCGGACAACGGCTTCACGCGGAGCGGCACGATCGCGGCAATGCTGCTGGCGGCCGGTGCCGTCCTGGCGACCCTGCTGGTTCGCGGAGGATCACTCGCCGACGTCGTGGTTGTTGCGCTCTGCGCGATCGTTCTCGACTTCGCGGTGTCCGCGAACCTCGTATTCGGACAGCGCGCGATCTACGCGCTCGCGCCCGATCAGCGCAGCAGGGTCAACAGCCTCTTCATGACGACCTTTTTTGTCGGGGGCGCGATCGCGTCCGCGTTGAGCGGCTGGATGTATTTTCGGTTCGGCTGGCCGGGCATTGTCGCGCTCGGCGGCGCGCTGCCGCTGTTCGGACTTCTGTATCTGAGTACCGAGCGGCAATGACGCGCCGGCACGCACGTTCAACGCAATGGAGAGGGCTATGAAGGGAACGTTGGAGCAGAGCAACAAGGCACGCGCGCTCGAGGCGTTCGACGCACTGTTCAACAGGCGCGATTTCGAAGCCGCCGAGAAGTCCTGGTCGCCGGACTACGTTCAGCACAGCGCGCATGTTCCACAGGGCCGCGAGGGCCTGTTCAATCTGGTCAAGAGCTTGCCGCCGTCGGCAAGGTACGAACCGGGCCTGGTGATGGCGGACGGCGACATGGTGATGATGCACGGACGTTTCTCGGGGCGCGGATCGTCCCCGAACTGGATCGCCGTGGACATCGTCCGCATGGTGGACGGCGTCCTGGTCGAGCATTGGGATGTGATCCAGGACGAGGCCTCCCGCGCCGCCTCGAAGAGCGGTCTTCCCATGTTCGGCGCGTCTTTTCCCGGTGAAAGCTGAGCGGCCTCGTGGCCGGCCGAACCGGCTCTCAGAAACGCAACGCGCCTGTGGGGGCCGCCGATGACTGCCGACGGCATCGCTCGCCAGGGACCTGTCCCGACGCCGGACGTGGCATGGAATGCCGCGCTGTCGGGGGCCGCCGGCATCGAAGAGGCGCGCGTCCTCCTGCATAAGCAGGCTCGTCTTGTCGATCTGCAGATTGCCGACCTGGAACGCGAGGACAGGCTCCGCCACCGCTCGCTGCGCATCCATCATGTCGGCGATTTGCTGAAGCTGACCTGCGCCCATCATTTCGAAGATCGCCTGCAGGGAAGGCGCGGCATTGTTCATCCGGCACCTCGCAAGTCCGGTGTCGTAGCACCGTCAAAGATGGTCAAACATGCTTGGCAGAAACGGGCACGCTCCAGAATCGGGGAAAAGGGAGCGGGAATTTAGGCCCGGCGGCCTTGGACGCAAGGGCGTTTTCTGCGAATCGCACAGATTCTTGGGGGCGCCCCGCGGGCTTTGCCCGCGGCCAGGCTCTCGTGAACCGAGCCTGCCAGCAGTCTCGGCCCTTCGGGCTTCGATCCTTGGCGCAAGGGGTTCGGCCATCGGCCTGCGGGCCGATGACGTCGTTTGTGGGCAATTCCCCGTCGCGGTAGTGGGCGGCGCTCCCTTCTAGGCCTGCCGCGGCGGCGCGCAACCCTTCGCTGCGCTTCGGGTGCTCCGCTTCGCTCCGCTCCTGACGGATGCGCGCCGCCTCTGACGGCAGGCCTCTCCGGTCGAAGACGCCGCCCACCCCCGCTTTGGGGGAATTGCGGGCGGGAGGTCTGAGCCGGAGGCAACAGATGAGCCAGCATTCCCAGCAGCCGAACAACGGCGCACCCCGCGCCAATCTCTACCAAGACGTCACCGACGCCATCGCCCGCGAACTGGAAAAAGGCGCAGTGCCATGGGTGAAACCGTGGACAGCCAATACCGCGCCGCTCGGCATGCCGCGCAGTGCCGCGAGCCGCAAATTTTATTCCGGCATCAATGTGCTGATCCTCTGGGATGCGGTGCTGACACGCGGCTACGCCGCGCAGGAGTGGCTGACTTTTCGCCAAGCCTTGAACCTCGGCGGGCATGTGCGCCGGGGCGAGAAGGGCACCACCATCTGCCACGCCGACAATTTTGTCCCGAAGGCTGAACGCGAACGCGTTGCCGAAACGGGCGAGGCGGCGAATGTCGTGCCGTTCCTCAAGCGGTTTGTCGTGTTCAATATCGAACAGTGCGATGGTCTCCCATCGCACATCGTGGCGAAGCCCAAGCCCGTTCCGCCGTCCGAGTTGAACGCCGGAGCGGATGCGCTTATCGCTGCCACGAGCGCGCGATTTGTCGAAGGCGGCGGCGACGCTTTCTACCATCAGGGCGAAGATTTTATCCGCCTGCCGTTTCGCGAGACGTTCCTTACGCCCGCCGACTACTATTGCACCGCCCTGCATGAGCTTGGGCACTGGACGGCGCATCCCACACGGCTCCATCGCGACCTGAAACACCGCTTCGGCTCATCGGCCTATGCGCGCGAAGAACTCATTGCCGAACTCACCAGTGCGTTCCTGTGCGCGCATCTGACCATCGTCCCGCAAATCCGCCATGCGGGGTATCTGTGTCACTGGCTGCAAATCCTCAAAGAGGATTCCCGCGCGATCTTTCATGCCGCCAGCCAAGCCAGCAAAGCGAGCGAGTTCATCCTCGCCTTCATGCATAGGAACGACAACGAAATTCCTGCCACGGGCGTGGCCGGATAGGTGCCCTCGCACCGCCCGGCTTCGCCCGCCCGATCTCGAAACCGACGGACGAAGCCGGTCCATCTCCAGAAGAAGGACAGAGCATCATGCAACTGCAGCACATCGAGTTCAGCAAGCTGAAAATCAGCAAGACCAATATGCGCTACCGCGATCCCGCGCCGGATGTCTCCGACATCCTGCCGTCGATCCTGACCAAGGGCGTGTTGCAACCCCTCATCGTGCGGCCCGAGGACGGCAAATTTGGCGTTGTCGCGGGTCGGCGGCGCTGGTTCTCGCTCAAGGCCAAGCGCGAGAAGCTGGGCGAGGTGGACGCCCCGCCTTGCGCCATCATGGAGGACGGCGACGACGCCGAAGCGATTGAACTGTCGCTTCTGGAGAATGTCGCCCGCCGCGATCCCGATCCCATGCGCGAATACGAAACTTTCGTGCGCCTGATCAAGGAAGGCCGCACCGTGGATGGCATCGCCGCCACGTTCGGCCTGACCAAGACACAGGTGAACCAGCGTCTGGCGCTCGGCAATTTGCTTCCCAAAATCCGGGATGCCTATCGCGCCGAGGACATTGATGACGAGACCGTGCGTCACTTGACCATGGCGTCCCCGACGCAGCAGCGGAAATGGCTGCGGCTCTACAACGATCCGCACCAACATGCCCCGCGCGGCTGGCAGTTGAAGCAATGGTTGTTCGGAGGCCAGCAGATCGCCACGTCCCATGCGCTGTTCAAGCTGGCCGACTACACGGGCCAGATCGTGGAGGATTTGTTCGGGGAGGACAGCTTCTTTGCTGATGCGGATTTGTTCTGGGCGTTGCAGAACCGCGCCATCGCGGACAAGCGCGAGGCGCTGCTCAAATCTGGTTGGAGCGAAGTCGTGATCCTCGAAGTCGGTTCACGCTTCGCCCAATACGAACATGTGAAGGTGCCCAAGAAGAAGGGCGGCAAGGTGTTCATCGCCGTCAGCCATGACGGTGCCGTCGAAATCTTCGACGGCTGGCTGAGCCAGAAGGAGGCGAAGAAGCTCGCAAAACAGGCCGAGGGCGACAGCAACAAGCGCGAGAAGAAGGAGGGCGCGCCGAACGGTGGTGCCGTGATCACCCAAGCATTGCAGAACTATCTGGACTTGCATCGCCATGTCGTGGTCCGGCTGGCTTTGATCGCCCATCCAAGCGTGGCGTTTCGCTTGGCAGTGGCGCATATGGCCGCGTCGGCGGGCAATTGGAGCGTCAAACCCGATCCGCAGACGACCCGCAATCCGGCTATCCGCGCCACCATCGAGGCCAGCGCAGCCCAAGCCGCGTTCGCGGGCGAGGAACGCGCTGTCACTGCGTTGCTGGGTTGGCAGGAAGGCGACGACGAAGAGGTCTTCGTCCGCCGCGAAACCTGCGATGTGTTCGGCGCGTTGGTCGGCTTGTCCGATGCGGACGTGATGCGCGTGGCCGCGTTCTTCATGGCGCGCTCGCTGCAATCGGGCAGCGATGTGGTGGAGGATGTGGGTGCGCGGCTTGCCGTGGACGCACGCACGCATTGGCAACCCGATGATGTGTTCTTCGAACTCATCCGCGACCGCGCTACGGTCAATGCGCTTCTCACCGAAATCGCCGGTGACGCGGTTGCCAAGGCCAATGTCGCGGAGAAGGCCAAGACCCAGAAGCAGATCGTGCGGGATTACCTGACCGGCACCAATGGCCGCGCGAAAGTGGAAGGTTGGCTGCCGCGCTGGATGCAGTTCGGCAGCGTCACCCATGAGAACGATGTGGGCATGGACGCCATGCCCATCGCCGCAGAATAGCAACGCGACGACAGACGGGGCGGCGTCCGCGCCGCCCCGTCTTCGTTCAGGCCGCTTCCAGCGGTTCGTCCAAGTCCCACGCAAAGAGTGTATCGTCGCTCTGCGCCAAGGGCGTGTCGAGCCGCATCCGCAAGGATCGGCCGGGCGCTTCATGCAGCGTGTCCATCGCCAGGGCGGGCATCGCCGCGATATGCGTTTGGATCGCCTCGGGATCGCCGAAGAAGCCCACCAGACGGAAGTTCTGGTTCCATTCCATGGACCATGCCCACACCAGACTGGTCTCGGTTTCGCGGCGTATCCACACCTTGTAGAAGCCGTCCGCCGTGACGAACATCAGGCGGCCTGCCCAGGTCTTGGTGTGCGTTTCGAACCAGCGCAGTTGCGGATTGCCCCAGTCGGGACGTCGGATCGCCAGCAGCGGGAAATGCTCACCCACCCACCAATGGCCGCGCGCCTCTGCGGGCTGGTAGGTCAGCCAATAGAAGAATCCCATTAATTGCGCGCGCGCCAGCGCGAACAGACGAGCCTCATCCACCTGCGGCGGCGCATGCATCGTGAACGTCATGCTGACGGATGGTCCCATCGTTCCCTTGATGATGAGGGGCGGATCGCCGGCGGCGACCGGCTTGCGCGTTCGCCGGCTGATCGCCTTGTTCGCCTTGCGCTGCACGGCCTCGCGCAGCCGCGCATCGTCGACCGCGAAGCGGCCATGCGCATCCGGATGCATCGAAATCACCGAGATATCGTCTTCGAGATCGGACTTGGCGCCATTGCACGGCGCACAGGCCCTGAGCAGGAGATTGGGCATGCCGTGCAGCGTGCCGTTGGGCACAAATCTGCGGCCGACCACATGTTCCTTGGTGAAGGGCAGATCGTCCGAGAAGGGCCGTCCGCAATAGGGACAGGTCGCGTTCTTGAGCTGGATGACTTTGTTGATGGGATGCGCGGTCATCCCATCGCGGTGCGATGTGGTCATGGACAGTGTCCGGTTTGCGATCATAGGCGTGCGATGCGAATGACATCGTCACGCGGCGTCACGCACGAAACGTGACGGCACTGGTTCTGCCACAATTCCATGCGCTGTCAAGAATCCGCGCGTGCCCATTCCTGATTCGGCGTTGCGGCGGCGGTTTCAGTGCCCGAGTACGTCTGAAACGATGGCGCCGGGGGCCAACATCTCGGGCCAGTGCGCAGGTAGGGCCTCCAAAGAGCCGAACCCGAACACGCCGAAGAAGGCCCCGCCGATCTCGCAGGAGAGCTTGTTCTAGCCCGGGTCACCGCCCGGACCCAAGATCGCGAACGGTCTTTGCGGTGTCCGTCGGCGCAGCCGGATTGGCATATCGAGTGCGTGAGGGCCGTATGCGCTGGCGACATTCGCCGTGGGTCCGACCCTTTCTATCCCGCGCAGCCTGTCGGCACCGGAAAACTGCGATAGGCCGCGTCACCACCTCGGATTTCCGCAGCAATGGACGCGTTATTGATACCGCTCGTTCGACGCCCAACGTTGCCTTCTGCCGCAACAAACCGGAGCGCATTGTGATCGTCTCCGGATCGCGGGACCATCTTCTCCCTTAGCTGTGGCGCAAGACCTATGGGCGGGTCCGGTCCTTCCGAAACCATCGCGCCTAAGAAATTTCCCCGCGCGTTTCACGCGCTCCTCGCGGACGCTGCGCTCCAAATTTCCCGTTCGCTCCGGTCCTCCGCTGCGCTGCGGCCCAACTGGGTTCGGGTGCCCGTCTCCCGCCCATCAACGGTCCGCCATCGCAAGGGAGAATAGTCTCCCGCGAGCAAATGGAGACGAACAATGCCTGCCATCGGTCATGTCACGAAGCAGAAAGACGGCAACTTCAAGGGTCAGCTCAAGACGCTGTCGTTCCGCGCCCCCATCGATATCCTGCTCAATCCGAGCAAGAATGGCGACACGCAACCCGACTATCGCGTGTATTCCGGCAACGTCGAGATCGGCGCGGGCTGGATCAAAAAGGGCCAGACCAGCGGCGAGAACTACGTGTCGCTGAGCTTTGCCGATCCCGCTCTGGGACGCTCGAAGCTTTACGCCAATCTCGGCCGCGCCGCCGGACAGGATGACGACGACGTGTTCGCAGTCATCTGGAATCCGGTCGATTGATCGGCACTCTCACGAAGCTCCGCGTCCGGCAACGGGCGCGGGGTTTCGTCGCGCTTGATCCTTCTTCACCCATCATCCGGCGAACCGCAGGGCCATGTCGTTCGCCGGTACGCGTGCCACGCGGGAGAACTTATCGTCGTCTTCGGGGGATGGCGGTCCTCCGTCGTCCACTCGCGACAGACACGACGAGGCGACGATGGACGACACGGCGCAGGATACCGCCCTCCGCGCAGCGAAGGCGAGAAAAGGTTCTCCGTTTCTTACGACGAAGGAGGCCGCGTACTTCCTCGGTTTGAAGCCGCACACGCTGGTCAAGATGCGTATGGAAGGGCGCGGTCCCAGCCATCGTCATCACGGACGCTACATCTTCTATCACATCGACGATCTCGAAGCCTGGTCGAAGGCGCAATCCAAATGAGCGCGCGCCAAACCGTCATCGCCACCCTTGCGGCCTGTGCTTTGATCGCAGACGGCGGACCGAAGACACCGCGTCTTGTCTGGAACGCGACCGCCAGCGCACCCATCGGTCTCTACCGAGCCGCGAGAGGCGAAACGCTTCACCGCGGCGATCTCGTTCTCGCCTTGCCATCACGGTCAATCCAGCAGTTCGCGGCAAGTCGCGGCTATCTCCCGTTCGGCGTACCATTGGTCAAACACGTTGCGGCTCTCGCGCATGATCGCATCTGCGCGCGTGGCGACACGATCACCATCAACGGTCATGTCGCCGTCATTCGCCTCACTGCCGACGGGAATCATCGTCCGCTGCCGGCATGGACGGGGTGTCAGACGCTCACACAATCGTCCGTTCTGCTGCTCAATCCCGACGTGCCGCAATCTTTCGACGGACGCTATTTCGGGCCGATCTCCACCACCGCCATCCTCGGAAAGTTGGTGCCGCTATGGACGCATTGAGCACAGTTTTGGGCTGTCTTTTGTGTGCCGCGCAGCCCAGCGATTTGCCACCTGCCATCGCGCACTGGGAGCCCATTATCGCGGCCGCGTCGGGTCGTTTTGACGTTCCCGAGCCGTGGATCGCCCACGTGATGGCAACGGAAAGTGGTGGCATGACCACGCTGAATGGTCGTCCCATCACATCAAGCGCGGGCGCAATGGGGCTGATGCAGATCATGCCACAGACTTACGAAGCGCTGCGTGCGCGCTATGGATTCGGAGCCGACGCCTACAATCCCCATGACAATGTCTTCGCAGGCGCAGCCTATCTTCATGAACTCTATCAGCGCTACGGCTACCCCAATCTGTTCGCGGCCTATAACGCCGGGCCGTCGCGACTCGACGACTTCTTGAACCGCGGACGGCCGCTTCCGCACGCGACCTCGACGTATGTGGCAGGGATTACCGGCACGAATTTAAGCGGTAGAGCGTCGTCACCTCTTTCTGAAGGCGGCGCTCCGAACACGCCACCCAGTGCGCTGTTCGTTGTCAATCGCGCCCATGAAACAAACACTACAGCTGGGGCTTCGGCGTCCTCTCTATTTGTGATGCTGTCCGCCGCGCAGCGCTGAGCCAGAAACGACATCCATCGTGAGCAACAGTCAGGAACCGAAGCGGAGAGGTCGACGCGAAGGCAAGATAAAGCAACGGCACCATCGGCACCGTTTTGCCAGTCTGCACATCGAGAATCCGTAGTGCCAACAAGAACCGTCATGGCACCACGCCGTCGCAAGCTCTTGAGAACGCTCACCGCAATGGCACCGATTGGACGCAAGGCCGAAAGCGCGCAGCGTCGGTCGCGACGACAGGAATGACTGCGATGCGCGACGACGACTTCGAGCCGAGGCCGGGCAAGATCGGCAACCGCCAGTCCAAGCGCGGGCGCAGTTATTTGCAGCGTGTCCTGCATGCATCCGTCTTAGCTGGCCCGCGAAGCGCCGCGCGGGCGTTCACCGGAAGCCGGATGGGGCGGGGCAGCGGCATCGGCCGAATGCTTTCGACCCGCGACCGCTATGCGGCGCTCCGGTCCCGCCGGGTGATCATCAAATCGCGCATCGTCAAACTGGCCGGCAAGGGGCTGGCGGCGGCCAAAGCGCATCTACGCTACATCCAGCGCGACGGCGTGACCCGCGACGGTCAGCCGGGGCAGCTCTATGACGCCGAGCGGGTCGGGGCCGACGGCAAGGCGTTCTTGGAGCGCGGGGCGGGCGACCGTCATCAGTTTCGCTTTATCGTCTCGGCCGAGGATGGCGCCGAGTACGAAGACCTGAAGCCTTTCGTACGCCGCCTGATGGCACAGATGGAGACCGATCTGGGCACCAAGCTCGACTGGGTGGCCGTCGATCATTTCAACACCGGCCATCCCCACACCCATGTGATGCTGCGCGGCAAGGACAACAAAGGCGAGGATCTGATCATCGCCCGCGACTACATCAGCCAGGGTATGCGCGAGCGCGCAGCGGAGATTGTGGCCTTCGACCTTGGTCCGCGCCCCGACCACGAGATCGAAGCCAGGCTGAGCAACGAGGTCGAACAGGACCGGTTCACCAGCCTGGACCGAAGCCTCCTGCGTCTCACGAACGACGAAGGCATTCTCGACGCGTCAAGCGGACGCGGTTCGCCGTTGGAGCGAACGCTTCTCGTCGCTCGCCTTCAGAAACTCGCGCGTCTGGAACTCGCGGACGAGATCGAGACGGGTCGCTGGCGCTTGGCGCCGAATATGGAAGACGTACTGCGCCGGATTGGCGAGCGCGGCGACATCATCAAGACCCTTCAGCACGCGTTGCAGGCGCACGGCGTGGCGCTCGATCCTTCTCAGCTTTCCGTGCAGGACGCGGGCGTCTCGCAAAGACTGGTCGGGGAGGTGGTCGCGCGTGGTCTCTCCGATGAGATCAATGACCGCTCCTATCTGGTGCTCAACGGCACGGACGGCCGGGCGCACTACGTCGACATTGGACGGGCGGACGAAGCGGCAGAGATTCGCCGCGGGATGCTGGTCGCGATCGAGCCTACGCATGGCGGAATTCGCGACGTCGACCGGACGGTCGCGCAGATCGCTGCCGACAATGCTGGCCGGTACAGCGTCGACCATCATCTGCGGAGCGATCCGTCCGCCTCCGTGGAGTTCGCGCAAGCCCATGTTCGGCGCTTGGAGGCGATGCGCCGCGCCGGCGGATTTGCCATCCGGGAAAAAGACGGTAGCTGGCAGATAGGGCCTGACCATCTGGCGAAGGTCGAGGCGTACGAACATGACCGCGCCCGGCTGGTCCCGGTCCGTATCGAAACCCTGTCTCGTGCTCCCTTGGTGCAGCAGATCGGCGCCGACGGCGTCACCTGGCTCGACAAGCAGATCGTGGCCCGCGAGCCGGAAGCGGTGACCACCATCGGGTTTGGGCGCGAGGTGCGCGACGCGCTCCAGCGCCGGCGCCAATGGCTGATGGCGGAAGACCTGGCGCGCCAGGACAACGGCGCGTTCACGGTCCGCGCCGACCTGCTAGCGTCGCTGCAGCGGCGCGAGCTTACGCGTGTGGCGGGCCAGCTCTCCGCCGAGCTTGGCCTGATGTACAGCGAAACCAAACCGGGTGACCGCATCGAGGGCGTCTACCGCCGCGCGGTGGACCTGGCGAGTGGCCGATTCGCACTGATCGAGAAGGCACGGGATTTCACGTTGGTCCCGTGGCGCCCGGTCCTGGAACGCAGACTCGGACAGACGGTCTCGGGGATTTCGCGCGGGGAAACAATCTCTTGGACCCTGGGTCGGCAGCGTGGCGGCCCCGCCATTGAATGAGTCGTCGCCATCGGCTATCACCCGCGCCCCTTAAGGCAACCCCGGGTCGGAGGCTCGGTGATGGAAGCGCTCGTCAAAGAGGCATTGAACAAACTGTCCTGGCCGCTGCTGGAGGCCGGATTGGCGAGTGCCATCGATGACGCCTGCTTCGGAGAGTTGCTCGGACACCTGCGGCGGTGCGCGGCGCTCATCGTGCAGAGGCCCGACAAGGCGCGCGAATTGCGGCGAGACGCCTTTCTCGCTGGGCTGCGCGCCTTCGCGGCCGGTCAGGGAAAGGACTTTGCGGAGAAAGCCGCTGCGTTGGAGCACGATCTCCGCCGCATCGAAGCGGGCTATCGCGGCATCCTGACGACTCTGGCGATGAGCCCGGTGGCGATCTTCACCCCAGCGGAGCGGATTGCCGGACTGCTCAGAACGGTGGAGCAGCTCTACAAGCAGGTGGTCGCCGCGAGTGATCGCGCGATGCGCAAGGGCAAGACCTTTTCGCCGACGTTCATGCTGCAGGACGATCAGGGCATTTCCTTCAACGCGGACGGCGCGCTGTCCGCGATGGTGGATGTCATGGGCATGACTCTCAAGATGGAGGCGCATGGCGCGGGGTGGTTCGATCTCCAGGGTCGGCTGGTGCTGCCCGCCCTGCCGGTGGCCTCCGAGGACCTTGTTCGCCTCTCGGACGTCACCGCCCACCTGGCGAACTGGTGGCGGCGCTGGCTGCGCACGGAGACGCGGTTTCGCTACTGGGGTGGTGAGCTGAGCGAGCATGACATGACCTCGGCGGCGAACGGTCTGACCGCGGTGGTCGAGTATATGCCCGCAGGCTCGGTCGCCGAAGAGCTGGATTACATCGCCAACGAACGGCTCAACGACCGCCTGGTGCAGACGTTCATGGAGATGATGACCCAGACACCGCTGGCGACGGCGGGCAAGGGGATCGACAACCCGCTGCCGATTGGCCGCGGCAGTATGGTATCGGAACGCGAGGGCCATGCCGCTGTCTCGCTCTGTGAAATCCTCGCCTATGACATTCTGGCGAGCGACGAACGGCCGGGCGGTCTCCGTGTCGTCGAGTGGCTACGCGGCTATGCGGTGCTGCACGCTTTGGCCGAGCGCGAAGCGCAAAAGGCAAACCCCATCTATCTGCCCATGTTCGACGCGGCAGAGCTGCTGGCGGTGCTCGAACGCTGCGGTCTGTCGGCAAAGGCGGCAAACGTCTTCGTCAACCGTGTCACCTTCGGTCGCAAGAGTTGGGATCTCTTCGACCACCCGCTGTTGCGAACTGCCGATGGCAACTACCTCCTGTTCGGTGCCGCGATCATGCCGGCCGACCTCGCGCGCATTACGCTCTCCGCCATCGCCAATCTGGGCGTGTCTCTCGCCCGCAAGGGCAAGGCCTTCGAGGAAGACACAAGGCGTCGCCTGAAGGCGCAGCCTGGGCTCTCGGTGTATGCGTTCAAAGCCAACCGGGGCGGCGAGGAGTTTGAGTACGATGCCGTTGTGGTGTGTGGCGACTATCTCTTTGTCTTGGAGTGCAAGAACCGCAGCCTATCGGGCCACGATCCGATGCAAGCCTATTATTTCGACCGCGAGACACGATCGCATGTCCGTCAGGTTCAGCGCCTCGTGCAGGCGCTGAAGACGTATCCCGACATCTTGGAGACGCATATCGGGGCGCATGCTCTGACGCTGGAGGTCGTCCCCTGCGTGGTGAACTCGCTACCTTTTGCAGTTCCAGGTGGAATCGATGGCGTGTACTTCACCGATGCGTCGGCGCTGAAGTGGTTCTTCGAAAATGGAACGCTGCGGCAGGTGGCGGCGCACCGGCTGCCGAAGGAACACCGTCTCCTCCATCGCTCGGTGCTGAAATCCTACTGGGAGGGCGATGTGCCGACCCCGAAAGATTTGTTGCGCCAGCTGCAATCGCCTTTTCAGATCGAGCTCATGCGCGCGCACATGTCCGTCGCAGAGCTGCAGTTCGGTATTGGACCCACGACCTTTGGTGTCTCCCATGAGTACACCCGCACAGCTCCAACCACGGAGTCGCTCATCGACTTCGCAGGCGCCAACATCGCCGTGCTGCGTAAAGAACGGCAGATGGCGCGGATGGTCACGGCCCTTCGCAAGAAGCACGAACGAGACCAGCTCGTCGCCGGTGTCCGGGCGGGGCGCAATCGCCGCAATTAGTCCGCGCATCGTTGACTGACGCCACCGCAAACGCGGGGCCAGACGCCGCTAGAAATCCATGTTGGAGTAGCGATCCATCAGCTGACCGAGGTGATCGGAGAACGCTGTCATGGCTTCCTCCGAAACCATCGCGGCCTGATACTCGCCGCTCTGTGCCATGGTCAGGATCAGCGGCATGCCGTGGTCCTGGATGTAGAGCTTGGCAGGCGCGCGGGCGCCCGACCACAGATGGGCGACAAAGGCCTCCAACAATTCGATCGCATCGTGATCGACAAATTCGATGCCGCGACCGAAGCGAAAAGACGCCGCGTCCTCTTGGTGCGGTAGCCGAACCGGGACGGTGCCGCAATTGGAATGGAACAGGAAAGCTTCGCCATCCTTGCCGAAAGCGCCGTGCGCCACGAAATTACGCAGCTGCCGACGGATCGCGATCAGCTCACCGTAGAAGCGCTTGTCTTCCACGTCTGTGAGGTCGAGGCCTGCCTTGTACTTCGTCGCCCAGTTCGCCGAGGCGAGCTTGGCGACCTCGTCGCCGGTCGTGCAGCGGCTCTGCAGGATCGCCAAGAGAATGAACACGTGCTCGGTCCAGCTAAAGAAGCTTTCGATGGTCGAAAGTGCCAGCCATTTTGCCTGTCGCCGCAAGGCAACGCTTGGTCGCGAGATGGTCCAGGCATTCGGACGAATATCGGTCCGAATGGTTTCATCCTTGCGGCGTTCGGCCTCCGCGCGGACCTCTTTGTAACGGTCAGCAAAATAGCGGTAGCGCTCGAACAATTCTCCGGCCTTGTTCACGACGTTGAGTTGGGATGCCCGCACCGCCTCCGCAGCCCGCCAAGTGAAATAGGGCTCAGCCGCCTTGACGCCGCGCCGGATCAGTTCCGCCACCTCGGCCGCGTCGTTCTCGTCGGTAGGTGCGTCGCCCCCGAACACGCCGATTCCAAATTTGCGATGCTCGATCAGGAACGCGCGGCCCCGCAGGTCCACGGGAACCGACCAGGCGATCTTCTCGAATTGGCCGAGGTTCTTGAATCCCAGCAAATCCACGAGCAGGAAGTAGACCAGATAGTACTCTGGCAAACGTGCGGCCATCCGCCTTCCCGTGAAGAGAAAGTCCTTCGCGGCGGAGGATTGTGGCGTGGCGGCGGTCAAGGGCGCGATCGCGCGCTGCACCGCTTCTCGGATGGGAGCAATATCCAACGGCCCGGACCTTCTGTCTGCTGCACAAGCCTAGCACTGAAGGGCCGAACTGCAGGCCTGCCGCTAAGGCGTTTCTGCAGTGGTCGCGTGATCCAGCCGTGCAACGGTTGTGAGCCCGGCGGCCAAGCCCGCGACCACTGCGAAGAGGATACGCCAACCCGCGTTTGATATCCCCAACTCCGTGATTTGCCAGACGATCGTGAAGCCGACATAAGCAGCAGGAAGTGCGCATGTGATCGCCGCCGCGATCCTGAGCGCCCGGCATTCGCTGCGGGAGGCCCAGCCCGCCAAGGCCCAACTCGCCATTCCCGCTGCTAGCCCGACGACGGCGGAGCCCGCACCCGCACCGAGCGATAGCGCCCACCAGCCCGCGGTGAATCCGACAAACACTGGCAATGCGTGGACTGCGACCCGCCACAGCAGCCCACACAGGGCCAACACAGCGCCGATCGCCATCAACAGAAACATCGAATCCTCCTAGCGCACCCGGAGGCGCGGCGATCAGTGCTGGGGTTGGGAGCCTGGGCGGCGCTCTGCGCTTCGCGAAGGGACACCCGAATTCTATTCCAACAGCTTCGCAATGCCAGAGAATTTTCTGCCGTTCGCGCAAATCGTGATGGTCGCGACGCCAAAGCAAACACAATCCATCTTGGTCCATCACAAGGCCGATTGAGCGGAAGACGTGTTCGTCCGAAGAGTCGCTCGCGCACAAACGCGGGCAGCACCTTCCATGACGCCGACCAAGTTTCTTGTGGGACAGATAGCGATCGTCTTTGCGGTCGTGATCTTCGGCGTCTGGTTCGCCACTGAATGGTGCGCTTGGCATCTCGACTTCCAGCCACGCCTCGGCGCGCCTTGGTTCCTTGTGCACGGCTGGCCGATCTATCTGCCGTGGCGGCTGTTCGAGTGGTGGTACGCCTACGAGGCCTACGCGCCGTCGCTGTTCAACCATGCCGGTGCCATTGCGGCGGGCAGCGGCTTCGCGGGCATCGCGGTTGCGATCATCGGCTCGCTCTACCGCGCCCGGCAAAACAAGCTGGTCACGACCTACGGCTCTTCGCGCTGGGCACGTGACCGGGAGATCGCGCATGCCGGACTGTTTCGGGCGGCGGGCGTATTCTTGGGCCAACTCGAGGGTCGCTATCTGCGCCATGACGGGCCCGAACACGTCATGGCCTTTGCGCCGACGCGGTCCGGCAAAGGCGTTGGTCTTGTCATTCCCACGCTGTTGTCCTGGACAGGTAGCACCGTTGTGCACGACATCAAGGGCGAGAACTGGCAGCTGACCGCCGGCTGGCGTGCCAAGTTCTCGCACGCCTTGTTGTTCAATCCGACCGATCCGCGCTCGTCCCGCTACAACCCGCTGCTTGAAGTCCGCAAAGGTCCCAATGAGGTCCGCGATGTGCAGAACATCGCCGACATCCTCGTCGATCCCGAGGGTGCGCTGGAGAAGCGCAACCATTGGGAAAAGACCAGTCACTCCCTGCTGGTCGGGGTGATCCTCCACGTTCTCTATGCCGAGGAAGAGAAGACTCTCGCACGGGTCGCGACCTTCCTCTCCGACCCCCAGCGCTCCTTCCAGCACACGTTGCGCAAGATGATGGAGACCAACCATCTGGGCACGCTGGATGAACCCTTCGTACATCCCGTTGTGGCCTCGGCCGCGCGCGAAGTCCTAAACAAGTCCGAGAACGAGCGCTCCGGCGTGCTGTCGACCGCCATGTCGTTTCTGGGTCTCTATCGCGATCCGGTCGTCGCGCGCACCACGGCAGGCTGCGACTGGCGGATCGCCGATCTGGTCGATGCCGAACGCCCGGTCTCGCTCTACCTGGTCGTGCCGCCGTCCGATATCTCGCGCACCAAGCCGCTGGTGCGCCTGGTGCTCAACCAGATCGGGCGGCATCTGACCGAGCGGCTGGAAGGCGATCCCGGCAAGTCGCGCCGCCACAAGCTGCTGATGATGCTGGACGAGTTTCCGGCACTGGGGCGGTTGGACTTCTTCGAGACCGCGCTCGCCTTCATGGCCGGCTACGGCATCCGGGCGTACCTCATCGCCCAATCGCTCAACCAGATCTCCAAGGCCTATGGCGAGAACAACGCCATTCTGGACAATTGCCATGTCCGCATCGCGTTCTCCTCCAACGACGAACGCACCGCCAAGCGTATTTCCGATGCGCTGGGTACGGCCACCGAGCTGCGCGCGCAGCGCAACTATGCCGGTCACCGCCTGTCGCCCTGGCTCAGTCACGTCATGGTCAGTCGGCAAGAGACGGCGCGTCCGCTTCTGACCCCCGGCGAAGTGATGCAGCTGCCGCCCGCCGACGAACTGGTGCTGGTGTCGGGCCTGGCGCCGATCCGCGCCAAGAAGCTTCGCTATTACGAAGACAGCAATTTCCTGCGTCGCGTCGAAGCGACCCCGGACCTGTCCGCGACGGTCTATCGCGATCGCCCACCCCCGCGGCGCGACGATTGGAGCGGGCAGATCCGCGGCGTGCATATCGATCTGTCGCGTCCGCTCGACCGCGAGTTCGGCACCGCCGACGCCGGCGGCGGCGATCTTCAGCGCCAGCCCTGGGCACCCGACGAAAGTGAACCGAAGCGTGACGACGCACCGACAGTCGAGACGGCCCTGTTCGAGGACGATGACCCGCAATCGGACAAGCAGACCCTCGATGCCGTCGCTCGCGCGCACGCGATGAACGAAGGCGATCTGCACAAACATGCCTCGCACGATCTGTTGCCGGAGTTCTGACGATGAAGCCCCGGCAGAATCTGTATCTGGATGAAGACCTCTCAGCAGAGCTAGAACGCCTGGCCAAGAAGCCCGGCACGTCAAAATCGGCGATCGTCGCCGAAGCGCTCAAGACCCTGTTCGAGCGCAAGGGATCGAAGGAGCTCGACGACAAGCTCAAGCCCCGACTCGACAAGCTGTCCCATCAGCTCAACCGCATCGAACGCAACCAGCGGGTGCTGATCGAGAGCCTCGCGCTCTATATCCGGTTCCACTTCTCGATCCTGCCGCCATTGCCCGAAGCAGATCAAGCGGCGGGCCGGGCGCTCGCCGCCGACCGCTTCCAGGCCTTCATCGACCAGGTCGGCCGTCGCGTCGCCGGTGGCAAGAGCGTCGTCGACGACGTCTTCGGCCGTATGGCGGAAAGCGAGACGCCGCAATGAGCGTCACCCACCCGCAATCGAACGAACGCCGCCGCACCATGCTGCGCACCGCTATGGGCACCGAGATCGCCGCGGCCCTTGCCGATCCGCTGGTGGTTGAAGTCATGGTCAACCCGGACGGCGCACTCCGGCTGGATCGGCTGGGCGAGGGCCGCATAGACACGCGCGTCCGCCTCGGCGCAGCGGAGGTGGAACGCATCATCCGTATGGTCGCCTCGCACATCCGCTTGGAAGTGCATGGCGGCAATCCGATTGTCAGCGCCGAGCTGCCGGAGTCGGGTGAGCGCTTCGAGGGCTTGTTGCCGCCCGTCTCCAGTGCACCGTGTTTCTCGATCCGCAAGCCGGCCGCCAAGATATACACGCTGGAAGACTACGTCTCGGACCGCATCCTGCTTCCCGCGCAGGCCGACCTGATGAAGCGCGCGGTCCACGACCGCAAGAACATCCTGGTCGCGGGCGGTACCAGCTCCGGCAAGACCACCTTCGCCAACGCGCTTCTGGCCGAGATGGCGACGCGCGACGAACGGGTGATCCTGATCGAGGATACGCGCGAGCTGCAATGCGCCGCGCCGGACTGCGTGTCCCTGCGCACCAAGCCGGGCGTCGTCAATCTCGCCGCCCTGGTCCGCTCGACCCTTCGCCTGCGTCCCGATCGCATCATCGTCGGCGAAGTGCGGGGCGCCGAAGCGCTCGACATGCTCAAGGCCTGGAACACGGGTCATCCGGGCGGCATCGCCACGGTGCATGCCAATTCGGCGCGCGCCGCGCTCTACCGGCTCGAACAGCTCATCCAGGAAAGCGTCGTCACCGTGCCGCGGCGACTGATCGCCGAGGCCATCGACATCCTGGTGTTCATCCAGGGCCGCGGACTGTCACGGCGCATCGAGACCATCGCCGAACTGACCGGCCTCGAGACAGACGGCGACTACGCCGTCAAAGAACTCTCATCCATCCGACTGCAAGCGCTCTAGAGGAGACCTTCATGCGCCTTTGTGAATTCGCTTCCGCCCTTCGCACCTTCATCGCAGGCGCGGCGCTTACACTGTTCGTGTGCAGACCGGCCTGGGCCTCCGGGACCAACATGCCCTGGGAGCAGCCGCTGCAGCAGGTTCTGGACTCGGTACAGGGACCCGTCGCCAAGATCATCGCAGTGCTGATCATCATTGTGACCGGCCTGACGCTGGCCTTCGGCGAGACCTCGGGCGGCTTCCGCCGCCTGATTCAGATCGTGTTCGGCATCTCCATCGCCTTCGCCGCGTCGAGCTTCTTCCTCTCCTTCTTCTCCTTCGGTGGCGGGGCGCTCGTCTGATGCAGGGCGACATCGAGGGCTTCGAGGTGCCGCTGCACCGCTCGCTGACCGAGCCGATCCTGTTGGGCAGCGCGCCGCGCGCCATCGCCATCGTCAACGGCACGATCGCGGCGGCGCTGGGACTGGGTCTGCAGATGTGGCTGGCCGGCGTGGTGCTCTGGATCGTCGGGCACTCGCTCGCGGTGTTTGCGGCCAAGCGCGATCCCGATTTCGCGACCGTCCTCATCCGCCATCTGCGTCAGAAGGCCTATCTCGCATGCTGAATCTCTCCGAGTATCGCGCGCATCCGCACCGCCTCGCCGATCATCTGCCCTGGGCGCTGCTCATCGGCCCGGGCATTGTGCTGAACAAGGACGGCTCGTTTCAGAAGAGTTTTCGGTTTCGTGGACCCGATCTCGAAAGCGCCACGCAAGCCGAACTCGTCTCGACCTGCGCGCGGTTGAACAACGTGCTGCGGCGGTTCGGCTCCGGATGGGCGCTGTTCTTCGAGGCCGAGCGGCATGAGGCGCCGCACTATCCCAGTTCGGAGTTTCCGGAGGCCGCGTCTTGGCTGGTGAACGAGGAACGCCGCGCCCAGTTCCAGCGCGCGGGTTACGAAGCGTCCCCGCAGGCCGCGTTCCGCTCTGGCGAACACTACGAGAACAGCTACACGCTGACACTTATATATATGCCAACGCCGGACGCAGCATCCGGTGCAGAACGGGCACTGCTGGAACGCGCCGAGGAAGAGAAGGCGCGGGACTGGCATCAGGAGCTGGTCAATTTTACCGCCGAGTGCGCGCGGGTCTTCGATCTTCTCTCCGGCATCATGCCGGAGATCGCCGAACTCGATGATGCCGAGACACTCACCTACCTGCACGGCACGATCTCGACCAAGCGCTTCCAGCTCGCCTCACCGAACGCGCCGATCTATCTCGATTCCATTCTGCCGGACGAGCCGCTGAGCACAGGCCTCGAGCCGATGTTGGGCAACCACTATGTCCGCACGCTCACGATGCTCGGCTTCCCCAACAGCACGCGGCCCGGGATCCTCGACGGTCTCAATCATCTGGATTTTCCCTATCGCTGGACGACGCGTTTCATCGCCCTCGACAAGACCGAGGCAACCAAGGCGCTGACCAAGCTGCGCCGGCAGTGGTTCAACAAGCGCAAGTCCATCACCGCGCTAATGCGCGAAGTGCTGTACAACGAACCGGTCCAGCTCCTGGACTCGGACGCCGACAACAAGGTGGTAGACGCTGATCTCGCGCTCCAGGCGTTGGGCGGCGATCACGTCAGCTTTGGCTATCTGACCACCACGGTGGTGGTGCTCGACACGGACCGCGATCGCGCCGACGACAAAATCCGTGCCGTCGAGCGCGTGATCCATGGCGCTGGCTTCACGACCATCCGCGAGAGCATCAACGTGGTTGAAGCGTGGCTCGGCTCTCTGCCGGGGCATGTCTACGCCAATGTCCGCCAGCCGCTGATCCATACCCTCAATCTGGCGCATCTGTTGCCGCTGTCGTCGGTCTGGGCGGGGCCGGAAAAAGACGCCCATCTCAACGGACCGCCCTTGTTCGTGGCCGAGACCTCCGGGTCGACGCCGTTCCGCTTCGCCATCCATGTCGGTGACGTCGGCCATACCCTGATCGTCGGACCTACCGGCGCCGGCAAGTCGGTGTTGCTGGCGCTCATCGCCTTGCAATTCCGGCGCTATCCGGACTCCCAGATCACCATCTTCGACAAGGGCAATTCGGCGCGTGCGGCTGTGCTCGCCATGGGCGGCGCGCATCACGCCTTGGGTTCGGACGGATCGCTGGCCTTCCAGCCCCTGGCGCGGATCGACGATCCAGCCGAGCGCAGCTGGGCCGCGGAATGGATCGCCTCGCTGCTGGCGCATGAGAAGGTCCACGTCACGCCGGAGGTGAAGGAAACCGTGTGGTCGGCGCTGTCCAATCTCGCGAGCGCGCCGAAGCCCGAACGCACCATGACGGGCTTGTCAGTCTTGCTGCAGTCGAACGCGCTGAAGTCCGCGTTGATGCCTTACACCCTGGAGGGACCGTTCGGCCGCTTGCTGGACGCCGACAGCGACGCGCTCGCGCTGGCCGACATCCAGTGCTTCGAGACCGAGACCCTGATGCATGAGGCAAGCGCGGTCATGCCGGTGCTCACCTATCTCTTCCACCGGCTGGAAGAGCGCTTTGATGGCCGCCCGACGCTGCTCGTGTTGGACGAGGCCTGGGTATTTCTCGACGACCCGCTATTCGCTGCCCGCATCCGCGAGTGGCTGAAGACCCTACGCAAGAAGAACGTCTCCGTCGTCTTCGCCACACAGTCGCTGGCCGACATCGCCAACAGCTCGATCGCGCCGGCGATCATCGAGTCCTGCCCGCAGCGCATTTTCCTGGCCAACGACCGTGCCGTCGAACCGCAGGCGCAGGAGGCCTATGCGCGCTTTGGCCTGAACGCGCGCCAAATCGACCTCATCGCGCGGGCCACACCCAAGCGGCACTACTACCTGCAATCGCGCCGCGGCAACCGGCTGTTCGAGCTGGGGCTAGGTCCGATCGCGCTCAGTTTTTGCGGCGTGTCCGATCCGGCCAGCCAGACCCTGATCGACGCGATCCTGGTCAAGCCATCCGATCAGGCGTTCGCCGCGGAGTTTCTGTTCGCGCGCGGCCTCGAATGGGCCGTGCCGTTACTGGGGGAGTTCACCAGCAACCTCAAGGAGACCACCCATGAAACGTAGGCTTCTCTCGATCCTGCTCGCCACGACACTCGGAGTCGGCGCAATTGCGTTACCGGCCCACGCGCAGATGGCCGTGTTCGACGGCTCGAACTTCTCGCAGAACGTGCTCCAGGCCGCGCGTGCCCTCCAGCAGATCAACAACCAGATCCAGCAACTGCAGAACGAAGCCGCCATGTTGCAGAACATGGGGAAGAACCTGACGTCGCTCAACACGTCGCAGCTTTCCACCATGATCTCGGCGCTCAGCCAGATCAGCAGCCTGATGAACCAGGGCAACGGCATCGCCTTCAACCTCAACGCCACCAACAGCTTCTGGAGTTCATCGTTTCCCGGCAGCTATCCGCTCGGCACCTCGTCGACAACGCTGGCATCGACCGCGTTGTCCCGTTGGCAGGAGGCGATGGCGGCCTATCAACAGACGCTGCAAGTGCAGGCCCAGGTCGCCCAGAACGTGCAAGCCGATGCGACGACGCTCGCGTCTCTGGTCAACACCAGCCAAGGCGCTATCGGCAACCTGCAGGCGCTGCAGGCGACCAACCAGCTGCTAGCGCTGGCCACCAAGCAGCAACTGCAGGTCCAAAACCTGATGGCCGCACAGTACCGCGCCAACTCGCTCGATACCGCCCGCAAGGCCGAGGACGAGACGGCCGCACAGAGCGCCTTCACCACCTTCATCGGCAACGGTCAGGCTTACACCGCCCAATAGGGGTTTTGTTGTCGCCATGAACGACTTCAACGTCATCGACAATTTCCTGCAGACCTTCATTCGGTACATCGACAGCGGCTTTGGCTTGTTGTCAGGGAGCGTTGCGGGGCTGGCGTCGATCCTGGTGGCGATCGATGTGACCTTGGCAGCCGTGTTCTGGCTGCTCGATGGCGAAGCCAATGTCATGGCGCGGCTGATCAAGAAGGTGCTCTATGTCGGCGCCTTCGCCTTCATCATCAACAACTTCTCCAACCTCGCGACCATCGTCTACAACTCGTTCTCGCAGCTCGGCCTGCAGGCGAGCGCAAACAATCTGAGCCCACAAGATCTGTTGCGGCCCGGCAAGCTTGCCGGCACCGGTTTCCAGGCGGCATGGCCGCTCCTGCAGGAAGCCGGCAAGCTGATGGGCTTCACGTCGTTTTTCAACCACGTCGTGACCATCCTGGTGCTGGTCGGCGCCTGGTTCATCGTCGTGCTGGCGTTCTTCATTCTCGCTGTCCAGCTCTTCATCACCATCCTGGAGTTCAAGCTCACCACGCTCGCCGGATTCGTGCTGGTGCCGTTCGCGCTCTGGAACAAAACCTCGTTCCTCGCCGAGCGCGTGCTTGGCAACGTCGTCTCGACCGGCGTCAAGGTGATGGTGCTGGCCGTCATCATCGGCATCGGATCCAGCTTCTTCAGCCAGTTCATCAATGCCCTCGGCAGCCAGGAGCCGACGCTCTCAAGCGCCATGACCTTGGTGCTCGCGGCACTGTCGCTCTTCGGCCTCGGCATCTTCGGCCCCGGCATCGCAAGCGGCCTTGTTTCCGGCGGCCCACAGCTGGGTGCGGGCGCCGCCATCGGCGCGACGGGCGCCCTGATCGGCGGCGCGGCGCTTGGCGGCGCGGCGGCCGCGGGTGCCGCGCGCGCGGTGGCCGGCGGCGGCATGGCGGCTATTCGGGCTGGCTCGGCGATGACTGCGAGCGCTGCAAATGCCGTTGGGCCATCGAATCCTGGCAGTCCCGGAGGCCCGGCCGGCGCGCCGCCGTCGGGTGCGACCAGATCAACCACACCATTGCCATCCGCAAACGGTCAGCCGTCCCCCCGCGGCGCGACCGATGGCGGCGGGTCCAGTGCGACGCCACCCGCCTGGGCCCGCCGTCTCCGTTCCCAGCAACAACGGCGCGGCCACAGCCAAGCCGTCCAACAAGCCATCAAGGAAGGCGATCGCCCAGCCCAGGGCGCCGCGCCCGATCTCGAACAGGAGTGAGCATGTTTAAACGCACTGTCCAACGCTACGGCCTGACACCCGAACCTGTGACGCCCTACCAGAAAGCGGCCCAGCTCTGGGACGACCGCATAGGCTCGTCACGCGTGCAGGCGAAGAACTGGCGGCTGATAGCGTTTGGTTCGCTCGTGCTCTCCGGCGCGCTGGCTGGTGGTCTCATCTGGCAGTCGCTACAGAGCAGGGTCATTCCGTATGTCGTGCGCGTCGATCGTCTGGGTGTGGCTCAAGCGGTTGCCCCTGCGACTGCCAACTATCAACCCGACGACACCGAGATCGCTTACTTCCTGGCGAAGTTCGTCACCGATGTGCGGTCGCTCTCCATCGATCCGGTGGTCGTGCGCAATGACTGGCTCGAGGCCTATGACTTCGCGACAGATCACGGCGCGGTGTTCCTCAACGAGTACGCCCGCATAAACGATCCGTTCAAACAGGTCGGTGCGCGCACCGTCTCGGTGCAGGTCTCCAGCGTTGTGCGCGTGTCGGACGGATCGTTTCAGGTGAAGTGGGTCGAGCAGACCTACGACCATGACGCGCTCGCCAAGACTGAGCACTGGACTGCGATCCTGTCGGTCGTGACCAAGGATCCGCCCAACGCCGAGGTGCTGCGCAAGAACCCGCTCGGTCTCTACGTCAACGGCATCAACTGGTCGCGCGAACTCGCGCCCGACACCCACTGAAGGAGAACCTCATGTCTGTTCGCAAACATGTTCTGCTGTCGACCGCGGTCGCTTTGCTGCTCGGTGGCTGTGCTGCCACCACTGGTGCCGCGGCGCCGCCTACGCCTTTGGTCCCGGCCGCGCTGCAGCGTGATCCGGCGCCCGCTTCGCCGGCACCGGTCGTACAAGCGGGTGCGGTCATTGGGCCGCAACTGCACATTCAGCCCGTTCGCGAAGCCGAGCCGGCGACCGCGCGGGTCGACGTCGCCAACCATCTCGCGCTGCGCGAGCCGACCAGCGCTGGCTACATCAACGCGGCCCAAATCTACCCCTTCTCGGACAACGCGCTGTACCGGCTCTATGCCGCGCCGGGACAGGTGACGGATATCGCCCTAGAACCGGGCGAGACGCTGAGTGCGATCTCTGCCGGCGACACGGTGCGTTGGGCGGTGGGCGATACCGCGAGCGGCGCCGGCACATCGCGGCAGGTGCATGTGATGGTCAAACCGTTCGCGGCCGGGCTGACGACGAACCTCGTGATCCTTACCGACAAGCGGGCCTACCACCTTCAGCTTGCCAGCACCGAGCGCACCGCGATGGCGGCTCTATCCTGGAGCTATCCGCAGGAAGCGCTCATTGTGGCACGCGCCGCGGCCGAACAGGGGCCGCCGACCATCGACACCGGCCTGCAGCTCGACGATCTCAAATTCCGCTACGCGATCAGCGGGGACAGCCCGCCCTGGAAACCGGTGCGCGTCTTCGACGACGGCAAGAAGGTCTACATCCAGTTTCCGGAGCAGATCGATCGCGGCGAGGCGCCGCCGCTCTTTGTCGTGGGCCAGGATGGCCGGAGCGAGCTCGTCAACTATCGAATGCGCGGCAACTTCTATGTCGTGGACCGGCTATTCAGCAGAGCCGAACTGCGCCTGGGCCAAGACTCACAACAGGTCGTGCGCATCACGCGGAGCGAAGACAAGCCGCACAAGGGCGGGCTCGCCGGATTGTTCGGAGGCTGACCATGGCGGAGCCAAATCCCCCTCCCAAGGTCGATCCCGAAACCCTGGTCCTGCGCGCCTCCCCGCGTAAGGTCGTACGCTTCAAGCGCAATCTCCTGATCGGCATCGCCGCCGTCGGGGCCGTCGCGATCTTCGGGACAACCTGGTTTGCATTGCGCAACACGAACCTGTTGCACCGCCCGGGTTCCGACGAGCTCTACAACACCGATCGCAAACCGACGCCCGAAGGGCTTGCGGCCCTGCCGCCCAGCTACGACAAGATCCGGTTGGGCGCACCGCTGCCTGGTGACCTCGGAAAGCCGGTGGTGGATCGCGAGCGGAGCTTGGGCCTGTCGCCCGCGGATCAGAGCTTTCATCCCAATCCGGAAGACGACGCGGCACGGGCCGAGCGTATTCGCCTGGCGCAGCAACAGCGGCAGGCGATGGAAGCGGGCGTGTTCTTCCAGATCGCAGAGAAGTCGGCGCTTGCCGGCGCCGCCAATGCGACAGTGGCGCCGACCCTCCCGGCGTCGGAGTCGGCCCCGACCAATCCAACAGCGGCGCTGTCGCTCGATCCGACGAAGGACCCGAACAATCAGGGGCGCAAGCTGGACGTCCTGAACGGCAAGACCGACGACTCGGTCTACAATCAGCACGCGCTGCAGCAGCCGTTGTCGCCTTATGAGGTGATGGCCGGATCGATCATCCCGGCAAGCCTGATCTCGGGTTTGAATTCTGATTTGCCGGGCCTGGTCATCGCACAGGTAACAGAACCGGTGTACTGCTCATTGGATACCGCCGCGGTTTGTATTCCGCAGGGCTCGCGCCTCATAGGCAGCTACGATAGCGTGATCGCATTCGGGCAGAGCCGGGCACTGGTTGTATGGCAGCGGATCATCATGCCCAACGGCATGTCGATCCAGATCGACAACCTGCCGGCGTCGGACACCAGCGGTTATGCGGGGCTCGAGGATGACGTCGACTATCACACCTGGACCTTGCTCAAGGGCATCGCGATGTCGACCCTGCTTGGTGTTGGCGGCCAAGTCGCGTTCGGTAGTAGCAACAGCGATCTGGTGCAGGTGATCCGCGAGTCGACGCAGGAAAGCACCAACCAGGCGGGCCAGGCGCTAGTCGAAAAGGACCTGAACATCCAGCCCACCATCACCGTGCGGCCCGGCTGGCCATTGCGCGTCATCGTGCACAAGGACCTCGTCCTCAAACCTTACAGCGGATGATTGCCATGGCGCTGCGGCTTGCCAAGCTTCCCGATCGCACACCGGTCAAGGTCACCATGACGGTGAGCCCGGAGTTGCACCGGATGCTGCAGGAGTATGCCGCGTTCTATACCAAAACCTATGGCAGCGAAGAAGCTGTCGCCGAGCTCTGTCCCTACATGCTGCAGACCTTCATGGAGGCGGACAAAGGATTTCAGAAGGCCCGCAAGGGCGCCGATGCAAGAACCACGGAAGAGGAGTCGTAGCATGGCGATCATCGGACATTTCACGGCGTCCAAAGACGGCGGATGGGAAGGGACGATCCAGACACTCACCATCAACACGAAAGTGCGGCTCGTGCCGAACGACAACCTGTCGAGCGAGAAGGCACCAGCGTTTCGTGTATTTGCTGGCAAGTCAGAGGTTGGCGCTGCGTGGAAGGCACGGTCGCAAGGCGACAACCCGCGCGACTATCTCAGTCTAAGGCTTGAAGACCCAAGTTTGACGGACGCTATGTCGGCCGCACTGTTTGAAGCTGAAGACGGACGGCAGGCGACGTTGGTGTGGAGTCGTCAGAGGTCATTGGTATCCGATTGACGTCGGCCGTTTAACTCTGTGCTGCTAGAAAGAGAGCGCCCACGAAAGCGGCGAGCAGTGTCATCTCGAACTGGCTGCTTCGCGGGGGCAGGCCCTGGCAGGCTCGCGCGAAACGCTCGCAATCCCAGAAGATTAGATTGTAGGGCTTTGACGAGAGGCGGCGCGCGTTTGCAATCACGTCGTGCGGTTGGAGGGAGCTGAGGAAGCCAAGGACGCGAACGTCTTGACCACCGGAGAAGGTTTCCCAGGATTCTTCACGGACCCCTCCATTCGTTGACGAATTCGAGATCACGTAGGGAAAGCCTCGCCAATCGCGCCGGTCCGAGACGATGCCGAAATGCCAATAGAGGCCAAGAAGGCCTTGAATTTGTACCTTGACCATGCCGCCGGAGCGTAATAGTTGCGGCGAAATATGGTTGTTTTGCATAGTGCACACCTGCATGATTCGCACAGGTGCATGGTATGCACATGTGCACGAGGCGGTCAATGTCCCAGGTACCTCCGATCGTCCCTTATCCAGTTCTGGTGGGTCAGATCATTCAATCCCACCGTGATCAATTAGGGCTCCACCAAAGCCAGATTGCCACTGCGATCGGGTTGAGCAGATCGGCCTATTCGCGGATTGAGAGCGGCGATACGTCAATGACGCTTTCCCAGCTTCGCCCAGTCGCCAGGTCACTGGGGCTCGCTCCAAGTCAGCTTCTTGCGGAGGCCGACAACTACGCAAGCCAGCTTGAGGCGAGCGGCGTATCCGTTCCGGATGTGAAAGCGGTGAATCCGGCAGCGCTTTTGATTGGGCTTGGTCTGCTCGCAGCCTTGATCGCAGCAACGTCGGGATGATGCTGTCGGCGAATGGAGCGTACGGTCCGGAGGGGGTTCCGCCTCAATAGCGCCTACGCGGCCGAGCCGCCGTCCTAAGAGCTAAGAAATGAAAAAAGCTAGTTATATCAGAAGCTTCAGCTAAGTTAATCGCCGCAAGCGGCAACTTTGCTGAACAGTGAATATTGCTTTTCTGGCGAATATTCGCTATAAGACCTAAATTCGCTGCGCACAAAATATGGACCATAAGGCAAATTACGAGCACGACCTCGCGCATGAGGTCGTCTCTCGGTTGATCGACGACCTCAGGGAAATTCCTGAAGTGCGGCCGAGCATGCCTTCCTGGGAGGTCTCAGCACCCGAATTAGGGCGCGAAATCGATGCCACGTTGGGCCTCGACGTCGCCGGCAAGAAATACCTTCTCCTCATTGAAGTGAAGAAGTCGATCTTCCCACGCGATGTCCCTCAACTCCTATGGCAGCTCCATCACTTTGAAAGGCGCCAAGCCAACGCCATTCCGCTAGTCGCGGCTGAGTCGATATCGCCGGGCGCAAAGGATCTGCTGAGGAAGGAGAATGTCGGCTACTATGATACGGGCGGCAGCCTCTTCATCCCCGGCCGAGGGTCTTACGTCTACATCGAGAAGCCGCCGCCAAAAGCGCTCGAAAAACCCGTCCGCAATCTGTTCCGCGGCAAACGCTCCCAAATCCTGCTCGCACTCCTCACGCATCGTGAGCAATGGTTCGGCGTCCTCGAGCTCGCAGCGCTCGCAAAAGTGTCTCCCGCAACGGCATCAGAGACGCTCAGCGCGTTGGACCGATTCGATTGGCTGAGTTCTCAAGGACAGGGTCCGTCGAAGGAACGCCGGCTTATGCAGCCTGCAGCCCTCCTAGACGAGTGGCGGAGGCAGATTCTAGCCGCCTCACGGCCTCCCGCCTATAGGCGCTATTTCGTATCGAGCGGCAACACCGAAAATCTCGTTGAACGTCTCGCGGAGTTGTGTCGCGAACGTCATGTCCAATATGCAATCACCGAGGAAGCCGCTGCACAATATTATGCTGCTTACCTGACGCATGTGTCCCAAGTGTCCTGCCGTATGCGTACCAGCAGGGCTGCCAACGATGTCGTGGTGGCGCTGCAAGCGCGCATCGTCAATGAAGGCGCCAATCTCAATGTGATCGAAACGCGCGATGAAGGGGATTTTCTTTTCACCCAATCCAAACGCGATATTTGCCTCGCGAGCCCGGTACAAGTTTATCTTGATCTTCTACGCAGGCCCGGTCGCGCCAAAGAACAGGCCGAACATCTGCGCCAAGAGATAATAGGTTTCTGACGATGAAACCCCAAAAAGCAGCTGGCTACGACACGCGCGTCACCGATGCCTGTGAGCGGGTGCTGGTCACCCTTCTACGCAATCTCGGGCCGTGGAAGAAGTCGATCTTCCTCATTGGCGGTCTGACGCCACGCTATCTTGTTCCCGATCGCCCGCCGAAAGTCCCGCCGCACGCTGGCACCGGCGACGTCGATGTCGTCGTCGAGCTTGCGATTTTGGAAGACACCGAGGCGTATCATACGCTTGAGGAGAACCTGCAAAGGCTTGGCTTCGAACGCGCCGAAAACAGCAAAGGGAACAAGGTCTCTTGGCGCTGGCAGATTCGTCCCAAGGGAGGGCCGACCATCATTTTAGAACTCTTGGCCGACAATCCCGGTCTCTCGGGCGGAAAGGTGCGAGAGCTACCGACCAAGGGTAAGATCTCCGCTCTAAATATTCCTCATTCGTCCATGGTCTTTGATCATCATAACGAGTTGGAGGTCGAGGCGGAACTCCTCGATGATCGCGGCGTCACCAAAGAAATCGTTCGATATGCCGATATCGTCAGCTTTACTTGCCTGAAGGCTTTTGCTTTCGACGACCGCAATGAACCGAAGGACGCGCATGATCTCGTCTATTGCCTGGAGTTCGGCCAAGGAGGACCAGAGCAAGCCGCCAAGCATTTCGCCGCCGCCCGTGAAGGAAAGCACCGAGACGCCATTGGGAAGGCCGTCGACATCATCCAACGTCATTTTGTCGATGACGCAACAACCGAAGGATATCGAAAGGTGGGACCGGTCGCCGTCGCAAGGTTCGAGTTCGACGATGGCGACGAGGCCCGGGAGAACCGCTTGTTGCGACAACGCCAGGCTGCCGATGTCGCTATGCGGTTTCTGAAAGTACTTGGTTGACGCTTATTTTTCTCGGCACCGTTAAACTGCACTTACTCAAAATGCGATACCGAAGGTGTGCTTTCCCAGGTTCGGTCTAGGTGCCAATCATCCACTAACTCAGAGCGACCCATGCCAAAGGTCATACTCATCGCCGGCACAGCCAATACAGGCAAGACGAAATCCATCCGGCTATTCTTGGAAAACCTCGGAATTTTTCACGACAAGCACAATGGCGACCTTGTGCTTGTCGTTCCGCCGCTCGCTGCAGGAAAGAAGCGCGTCCTTGGAATCGCGACAGGCGGAGACAATCTGAGTGTCGTAAGCAGGAGCCTTACTTTCATTGACCAGCACAACTGGGATGTGATCGTTTGCGCTTCTAAGTCGCAAGGCGTTACGCTCGGCTACGTCCAGCGGTTCGCAGCCAGCCATAACGCGCAGCTCGTCATCATCAACACCAAGCGCGAGAAACCTGGCGCCGTGGCGGCAGCAATCCGTAGCACAGCCGCGCAGATTTCGCAGAACCAATGAGCCAGACCTGCGTCAGCCCGGCTATCGACCTCGATAGGATCTATCGGGAGGTGCTCGCCGAAGTGCACCGCGCTTTCGTGTTTATGCGCCTCGGCCATCGGGGCGTGTCGCTCTGGCATTTTGACGAAACGGAGTTGCCCGGAAGCCTTCGAATATTGGTAGTGCCGGAGCCAATGCCGGAGCACGTACTCAAGGAATATAATGAGCAGTACGTTTCCTGGATTCTAGGAAATGGTCTGCGCGACCTTGTTGAAGCCTTCGCGCATTTCCTCGACCAAATCTACGACTCGGGCCTGACTCTCGCGCCGTCGGTCGATCAAGCCAAACGCATGAAGAAATTCGAGCGGGTGTCGCTTGGTGCGAAGGTCAAAATCCTCAAAGATGAATTCCAGGTCGAAGGAATCTACGCCCGCCATTTTGAAAGTTTTGTGTCGGCGCGCAACGCGCTAGCTCACGGCTCGGGGGTTGTCCGGCAGAAGCACTGCACCGATGGCGATGAATTGGTCATCACCTGGCTCGGTTTGGACCCCAGTTTGTTGGCTTCTGACGGTAATCGGTACGAGGCAAATAAACTGCCAGCGGGCGCGCAATTCGTCGAACCTCTTCGGCACGAAAGGCCGGTGCGCGAGCGTCGCTGGAGGGTGGGGGAACGTATCCGGTTGACCGCAATGGACCTTGCCGAGATCACTTATATGGCAAGCCACGAAGCTATCGATGTGTGCGATGCTCTAAGCGAATACGCACTGAAACAGGGCATTAGACTTAAGCAGGTAACGATCATCCGAGGCGGCTCAGACGATCCGCAACCGTAGAAGACCCAAGAACAAGGAACCGAGTTTAACCCGAGTCAGCAGGTTCCGCCCCCTACTAGTACACCGTATTGGCGGTCATGCGCTGCCACAGATCCTTGCGATCCAGCGATTGCCCGTTCAGCGTCACGTCCGCGAATGTGTCGTCGACGACCCGACGGGTAGTTTCGCCATCGTAGACATGCACATGGATGCCCAGTTCCTGCGGCCGATTTGCCGTCCAAAGCACCGCCGGCGTCGATGACCACATGTCGAAGTGGTGGTCGGGGTATTCATCAAGGTTGAGCCGCCGATCGGGCGGCACGTAAGTATTGCTATTACTGAACTGGTCGTGGAGCGGCTTGAGCGGAGTTGAAACGATTTTCTTGCTACTCCAGATGCTATCGTTACCACAGTTGCCGCAGAAATGTTTGGAATGGGGCGTGCGTGCAAAGCTTCCCAGGTCCAGGTGAGGATAGCCGCATTTCTTGCAGGTGACGCAGGCTGTCTCGTACTGCTCTTCAATGGACCGAACAAACTCAAACGCCGCCGGCGGCGTGATTTGAATCATGGTGATTTCGGTGCTGACGAAAAGACCGGCATCCTGGTTGTAAGAACACACGATCGCATCAAAGTCGCGGTCCAAGACTTTCTTCTCGGCACCAGAAAATCGCTTGTGCACATGAATCTTCGGTGCACGCCTCTCGATCGGCCGGCTAGAGAGGGCAGGGGGCAATGAACACCAAATACCTATCTCTTCGTACTCGTTGAACGAAACTTCGAGGGGATCAACGACATAACTCATCTCAGTGAGATGGTTGCTGCACAAGACCTCGCCAGATTCCGGCAACGCGGCTATATCCGCATTCGTCCCCCAGTGAATTTGGTGCGTTTTGCAATACCAGCGTGATGCCCCGTTGCGAAATTTCCCACAGGGAACGATGTGGCATGGGAGAAGGGCATTGTTGCCAGATTTTCCCTCGAAATGACCAAACACCTCCTCGGAGCTGACCGCGATGTTCCCGATTGTCCGACCGGGCGCCCAACACACGGCCGCCGCCGCCGAGTATTGCTCATGTTCAAATTCGACATCGCTTTCGTCGGCGTGCTTGCGAATGAATTCTTTCTTTGCCATCCCGGTACCGGGATTGGACCATTCACATTCCCAGACCTCGACCTGCCCGGTTTCTCTGTTCAGTTTGCGTGAATAGAACATCCAAATGTCCGAAGCCCTGCTTGGAGTTGCTCGCATCGCCGTCGGTTGACGAGACGTATAACTCGGCGCATATTTTGTGTGTATCTTCGTGTGTTTTTCGCTTAAGTATCTGATATATATACGGTAAGGGCGGGAAGATTCAATGGCAAAACCGGTCGAAAGCATCGTAAGAAACACCTTGGCCGACAATGGCCGCGTGTCCAAGCTGCAGGCCGCCATCGAATATGGCTGGGCGCGAGCCAAAGCCCATCCCGATCATTTGAAGTTCCGCCGGGGCTGCACCCGGGCGAGCTTGATGTGGGAAGCCACCGTCGAGAAGGCAATCGAATTGTTCGCTGGCGATCATGGCGTCCATGTCGACGAGCATTTTGATACGGTCTCCTTCATCTTCGACGGACTGGTACTGGTGCGCTTTAAGAAGGCCGACGCCAAGCTCCACTCGAGCAACTACCCGACCCTACTCGCCGAATTATTTCATGAAGTGACACCCGACCTGTTTGGCTATGCCGGGGAGCAGCGCGTCGAGGCGGTGTACGTCCTCAACCAGTACAACACCGAGATCGTATGGACGGGCGTTGTGGCCCGCGATGGCGACGAGGTGATCTGGAAGTTCGAGTTCGACGAAGATGCCAAGCCGATGGTCCTGCGCCCTGCTACCGAAAAGAGGTCCACTGCGAAGCTGGCGAAGGTCAAGAAACCGGACGCCGAGAAGAAGAAAAAGTCGGGCGAGTAACATGCCTGATCAGTTCAATCATCATCTGCTGCTGCTCGCGCGGCAGTATCGGGAGAGGAGTCAGGCGTCGGTCGCAACCGGCGCGGGCCTCACCCAGCCACATTATTCCCGCATCGAGAGCGGTCTGCTCCAGGGCGATCCCGCTGAGGAGAACGTCGGGCGCATTGCCAAGACCTTGGCATTCCCAGTCAGCTTCTTCTATCAGCCGGATCACATGGCAGGACTGCCTCTCAGCATGCATCCTATGCATCGCAAGAAGGAGAGTGTCGGCGAGAAAACCGTGAAGCGGCTCCACGCAGAATTGAATATCCGCCTCATGCATGTCCGCCGTCTCTTGAAGGCGACGGAGACCGAGGAGGAATTGCCTCGGCCACGCTATGACGTTGATGATGCCGGCGGCCCGCGTGAGATCGCGCGTAAGGTCCGAAGCGCATGGATGATTCCGCCTGGTCCAATTGACAATCTGATCCATTATGCAGAACGCGCTGGCATTTTGGTGGTGATGTGCGATTTGGACACGAAGATCGATGGCGTGACGATGCAGGAGCGTGACTTGCCGCCCTGCATCTTCTTGAACAAGAACGTTCCCGCCGACCGCATGCGCTTCTCACTCGCGCATGAAATCGGCCATGTGATCATGCATCGCGTGCCGACCGATACCATGGAAGAAGAGGCCAATACTTTTGCGGGCGAATTACTGACGCCGGCTAAAGAGCTCTATCGCTATTTTATCGGGCGCAAAATCACGCTGGAAACACTGGCGCGCGCGAAAGCCTATTGGCGTGTCTCAATGCAATCCCTTTTGTACCAAGCAAAGGAGGTCGGCGTGTTGGGGCATTATCCAGCCGATCGGTTGTGGCGGCGCATCTCTCAACTGGGGTGGCGTACCAGAGAGCCGGCCGATACAGATTTTGAGCCCGAACAGGCCGATCTCTTTCCCGCTCTGCTCAACCTTCATACGACCGATTTAGAATACAAGCCCGAAGACGTGGCAGGACTTTTTCATATCGACATAAATGATCTGCGCGATCTTTATGGCATTCAGCCAGGTAATCAGCGTTCTTTCTTGCATGTGGTGAAATGATTCAACTTCGAAAGGAAAAATTGCGATGAAAGAACCTGAATTAGATGGTCGCGGTACGCTCTTTGCGGTTTCTGCGCGCGTTTGTCGTTATGCATTGTCTCGCGTGATCTGGTCGTAGGTCGCGCTGGCTCTACACTCCTCAAACTGAATCTAGATTGGTGATTGCGGATCTCTTTGTGCACACGAATTACACATGACGTGCCGCAATGGCTTGAATTAGAATATCTATCGCTGCCACCCATCATCGGTCACACAGAATTATGAGTTGAGCACTCGAACTCAAGCACGGCGATTGGGACGCACCTGTCTCATCCGACGCTCGTGAATGACGTGCGCTCCACTGACCCGCAGCCGATAGGTAAGCATAGGTCCGCTCACGCCATAGAGATTTTGCGCCTGAGAAACCAACCCTTCTCGGACGATATGGATCGCGGCTTCGTTGGGAATGAGCAGAACGCCGGCTAGGAAGTTGGCTTCTGCCTCGATGCCGCCATCGCGAGTGCGGTTCCCGTCCTCGGTTAGGGGCGGGGTACATTTATGGCCTAGAAAGCAGTGGCTCAGCTCGTGGCAAATGTTGCTGCGTTGGCGATGCGGATGGTGCCGGTCGTTGTGGATGATAGCAGTAACGTGCCCGCGTGGAACAGTTACCGCCGAGAATTCTGAACTATTGCGAAGCAGCGGGCAGCGCGGATCTAGTTCGCTGAGCTTGATGAGCTGGATTTCAAAGCGCGCGCAAACGGCCTCGGGGTCGATGGGCGCAATAGCGTCCAGGCCCATCCCCTCGCGAATGCGCAGGGCGATCCGATTTGCTTCGGCTTTGAAACCCCGCCGAAATCCCACTTACGTGCTCCGCAATTTGCTGTAGGTGCCAATTACGATATCTTCGATGATCTTGGCGTTTGTCTTGCTCAAATTTGGATCGGCGCGCAGCAGGGCGGTAATCTCGGCGAGCGGCTCACCTTTCTTCCTGTTGGCGCCACGTATGAATGTCTCTGCTTTAAGGTTGGCCCAAGTGAGCAACGAGGCTAATCCGTTGACGTCGGGCTTGGCCCCTTGCCCGATTCTGGAGAGGGTGGAGGCATTTACGCCGGCTTCTTCAGCAACATCCTTCCAAGTCTTTTGTCTGCTCAGTCGGGCGGCGTTCAAGGCAGCGTAGAAGGCCTCGCTGTCGAAACGGTCTTCTGGCATGGGCACTCCATTGTGAAAATTAAACCAATTGCGATATTGCAATCGAAGCACTTCCTGATTAGATTACTCGAACTGGTTGCGATATCGCAATCTGGCCAAGTATTTGGATTTTAGCGATAGCAACCAGCCTTGGAGGCCTGTCATGAGTGATGTTGTCGAAAAAGCGCCTGTCGAGGGCGGGGCGGGCGGGCACCAGGCCCGCGCCGGTGAATGTGAAATTTCGGTCAAGGCCGGCGTTGAGGTCTTTGAGGTGGTCCCGATCGCCCATGGCCACAGCATCTCCGTCGTCCTCGCCGAGATCGCCCTGAAGCAGGGCGTCACCGTGGAGGAGATCGAGATCTTCAGGGGCGATGAGCTCGAAGCCCTCACTGATATCGTTATCGTGAACGAGGCCTATCCGCACCACCACACGCATCATGTTCACCGCAAAGAGCGGGTGCTGGTCACAGTCTATTACGGTGGCCAGGAGCGGGCGAAGGAGTTCAAGCGTCGCGCCACCATCGATCACGTCCTCGAATGGTCGATAAAGGAGTTCTGCATCGACCCGTCGATGGCCAGCGAAATGGAACTGGCCCTGCATGGCTCAGAAACTGAATTGCCCGGCGACGAGCATGTCGGCCACCTCGCCGGCAAGCACAAGACGCTGGCGCTCGATCTCATCCGTGGCAAGATCTCGAACGGCTAAGACGATGATCACCGATCCTAGCACCGCCAAGGTCGAGGCCGACCTCGCGCAACCCGCCTTCCTGGCGGGTTGCAGGGGTGGGCGCTGGCGCATCGTTTCCTGGCAGGCGCCGATCTTGCGGTTTGCAGTTTCGGCGACGGAGCCTGACGGCAGCGAGACCGAGTACGGCTTCTGGGCGGAGCTTTCCAACTTCCCCGCCCAGAATCCCATGGTCCGCATCTGGGACCTGGGCCGCGATGCGCCCCTCGCGCCCGCGCTCCGCCCGAAAGGCGGACCGCGACTCCAGAAGACTTTTCAGCACTGGGGCGAGGACACCGTCTATCGTCCGTGGGACCGCAAAACCGGTCCCCATGACGCCAATACGCCAAACATGCCGAGCCTCTGTTGGCGACCGGACCGCAGCCTCCTTTTCATCTTCGAAGATCTCCATGGCATCCTTAATAGCAACGCTCGTACGCTCCGCCTTCGGGCCGCCGCCTGACATCCTCTGTGACGCGGCCGTCTGGGACGCCGGCGTCGCCGAACTCCGGCGCCGCGCGGGCGGCTGGCGGGAAAGCGGCGCCTTTCTGCTCGGCTCGAAAGCGAGGCCGCGACGTATCGAGGAATTTGTCTATTACGACGATATCGACCCCGACGCACTCGCGACGGGCATCGTAGTGATCGACGGCCGCAGGCTGGGCAAGCTCTGGGAGCATTGCCGCCGGACGAAGCGCGAAGTCGTCGCGGATGTGCATGTCCACCCCTACGGCTTTGGCCAGAGCCCGTCGGACCAAGGCAATCCCATCATGGCGGAGGCCGGTCACATCGCCTTCATCCTGCCCGATTACGCCGCGGAGGGAACGAGGCCAGGCCAGATCGGCATCTACGAATACCAGGGCAATCGCCGGTGGCGCGACAACAGCTTCAAGGCCGCACCGCCGCTTCATGTCGGATGGTGGCCATGGCGCTAGACCGCCGCCTGTCGCGGGTGAGCAAGATCCTCGTGGACGCCGACGATATCGGCTTTCCGGATGCGGAAGCGCGCCTCAAGGCCTTGACCCTCGAAATCGCGATCGGCCCACAGGCGACCTCGCCCGTGGCGCATGCCGCGATTCTCACGGCGGTGTCGGTCGGCAGCCGCACCTTCGCCGGCGGCGTCAAGGTCACGGGCTCTCTCGACCTGCCCTTGAAATCCTGTCTTCCGCTGGCCGCAAAAACGATCGGCGGAGCAGCCCGGCTCGTTGGTGCGAGAACCTTCGACGGGCCGCCCCGTCAACGGATCGAGATCGGCATGGGCGCCGAAAATGCGGTGGAAGGTGCGCTCTTCCCCTGGTGGAGCGGATGGCGTGCCGGTGTCGACGCCCACCCGCGCACGGGTTCTGACGCTGGACACAATCCGCTCACCGGCATCGCCGCAGGGGCGATGGCCGTTGGCGCCGCCTTTGACGCGGAACGCGGGTTGAAGGTAACGACCGACCGCGAGATTGATCTTTGGCCCGTTAGTGAAACCGAAACACCGCCGGATTTTGCCGAGGTGTTCTTGCCCGGCGCGCTCTGGATGATCGGCCTTGGCAATCTTGGGCAGGCATATATCTGGGCCCTGGCATCGTTGCCTTACGAAGACCCCCAGAAGCTCGAGCTCGTCCTTCAGGATCGCGACCGCATCAGCGAGGACAACTGGGGAACGTCGGTTCTCGTGCATGAAGAGGTCTTTGGCCAGCTCAAGACCAAGGCGGCCGAAGCCTTCACAACGGCGCGCGGGTTCAATGTGCGGCGGGTGGACCGGCGGCTCCTTCAGAACGATAGACTTGAAGATGACGATCCTCGCATGGCCCTGTCGGGCGTGGATCGGGTCGAGGCGCGCAAGGGGATGGCCAGCACCGGCTTTGATTGCATCATTGACGCCGGCCTCGGACGCACTGCCGATCAAGCCGACCGATTCCGCGTCACCGTCTTTGACCAACACAGCCCGATCGACCGGCATTTTGCGAAGCAGGAAGACGAGCCCAAGGACGAAAAGATCCTGGAGAGAGACACATATAAGGAATTGGAAGCGGACATCGGCCGCTGCGGCGCCAGCGAAATCGGCGGAGCCAGCACCGCCGTTCCCTATGTCAGCGCGCTTGCGGCCGCCATGGCCGTGGCGCGGTTGATCGCGGTGGTGTCGAACTGCCCCTGTCCGGAAAATGAGGTCGGAAGAGTATCAAATCTCAGCAAGCGGCGGAAAGCTCCTTCGCGGTCCTTTTCAGCTCGAGGTGCCAGCCATGCGGGTCACCCCACGACTTAAGTGACGGAATGGTTCTATCGACTAGACCGGGGAACGTGGCGCACGAGGTAGAATTGCCTCTATAAGCGGCGGAGGTTCAATATTTTTGCCTGTGCTGATGCATGATGGCTTGCAAAGGTCTGGAAGCTTTTGAGGGCGCCACGGCGGCGCCATAGAAGTCCAAAAACTAGGGATCCCGCCAAATGGCTTTTCGGAGAGGATTGTAAATCCACGCAGTGGCGAGGCATGGGCCCCATAAAGCTGCGGCACGCAAACGGCACGCACTTCGATATAACCCCTTGTATCTTCATCAAACGCGATTGCACGATATTGAATGCAAAAGTTAGCATTTCCGCCGTTTTCCTCTTTCGAACACACCGCTCATAACGAGATGTTGAAAGTTCAACTGGCGCGCGGCGGGAGTAATCTCCCCTCACAATATGTTGCCCAATCCCGCATCAGCCCGATTCTCCTGTTGAATAGATCGCCGCGCCGGTATGCGGCCTCGACCTTGTCTTCAACGGCGTGCGCGAGTGCCATCTCCGAAAGTTCACCGGAATAATCGGTGCATTCCGACACCCAATCCTTGAACGTTGAGCGAAAACCGTGCGCTGTGAGATCCGGGCGGCCCATTCGCTCCAGGAGTACGAGCAGCGCCATGTTGCTCAGCGGCTTGTTGAGTTTGAGCCCAGGAAATACGTAAGGTCCTGTATAGAACCGCTTCATCTCCGCGATGATATCTAGCGCTCGGGTACATAGCGGCACGCGGTGTTCGCGGCTGGCTTTCATTCGAGACGCGTCAACGATCCAGACACCCTCCTTGATCTCGGTGTCGGGCATGTCGAGAACTTCCGACGTGCGTGCCGCGGTCAGAATCAGGAATTCTAATGCGCGCGCCGCGACGCCGTTCTCGTCTCTAAGCAGGGTCATGAATGCCGGCAGTTCGGCATACGGAAGCGCCGCATGATGCTTGACCTTGCGCACGCGCGAGCGCGCCGGCAAGAGCTTGTCGAGATGGCCACGCCAGCGCGCGGGATTGTCGCCCGTGCGGAGGCCGCGCACCTTTGCCCAATCAAGAATCACTTCAATGCGCCCACGCACGCGGCCAGCGGTTTCGGCTTTGGTCGACCAGATCGGTTCCAGGATATCGCCGATGTGTCCGGTTTCTATGCTCTGTACCGGCAGATCGCCGATCGTCGGATAGGCGTAGGTCTCAAGCGTGGCTGTCCATTGCGCGCCGTGTTTTTTGTTTTTCCAAGCCGCCTTATGCGACGCGATGTATTTCTCGGCACAGATCTTGAAGGTCACGTTCTTGGCGGCATCGAGCGCGGTTTTCATACGTGTCGCGCGTCGTGCATCGATCGGATCGACGCCCTGGTTTACCGATTTCCGGCACACCTTTGCGAGATCGCGCGCTTCCGCGAGCGAGTAGGTCCCGAGCGGACCCAACCCCATCTCGCGTCGCTTCTGGTTCAGCGAGTAACGGAACAACCACGATTTGGCAGGTCCGCCATTGCCCGCGGTTACTTGCAAATAGAGCCCGTCACCGTCGGCGTAGTAGCCAGGTTCGCAGAGCTTCGATACTTTGAGGGCAGACAGTCGATGAAGCAGGAGCACCATACATACCTCGGTGCCACCCGAGTTCGAATCCCATGTCTTCCGCCAAACCCGCTGTCATCTGTACCCACCACTCTACCCACCAGCTTGACGCGGTTTTGGCCGAACATTGGAGAACGACCACGGACGCACATTAGAGCGTAAGTGCTTGTGTCTTCTAGGATATCGCGGGCAACGGCGAACACCGGCGAACGGTAGACTGGCGGAGCCGGAGGGATTCGAACCCTCGATACGTCTTTACAAACGTATAACGGTTTAGCAAACCGCCGCCTTCAGCCTCTCGGCCACAGCTCCCGCGTCTTTTCAGACATTCCGTTGTAGGAATTCAGACTTCTGGCCCTTTTTTGTTCCTCAACGCAAGCCTTTTTTCTTGCGTGGAATCCACGCACCGAGCGCGTCCGGATGAACCTGATGTTCGCTGGTCGACCGTGTCGGGTGCCGAACAAGTCTCCTGATCTCGTCAACGATGCGTTCGCCCACACCGGCGCGAGGCGCCGTGACGATGGCGGCGGGCAGCTGGCCGGCACCGGATTCGTGTCCTCGAAGGTTGCAAAGGCGCGCTCCGACCTGGAGGCGGCCGGCCTTTCCCGGCCTGGTCGATATCCGCGAAGGTGACGCCCGCCAAACGCTGTGTGACATCGAGGGCGACCTCGTGCTGCTCGACGGAGCCGGCGGCGATCTCGTCTCTGCCGTTCGCCTCGCCGGCCTGCGCACCGCCCATCTCGCACTTGCGGTAGCCGTCGCGTGCAAAGTCCGGCGGTGCCGCGATTCAAAGCTTGCGGCAACCGCCCGACAGGCGCAGCATTCTGCCACAGCGGGGGCAGACCCATCGGGCGCCAGCCCCGCCGCAGCTCCGCCCCGCATCCTGCGGCTCCGGATTTGCCGCGGGTCCTCGATGCGGTCGGCAACACCGTCTTGGAGGAGCGACACATGCTGGTCAAACACATCCTGGGCGAAAAGGGCCGCGAGGTCATCGCCATAAGCGCCGACGCCACCCTGTCGGAGGCGGCCCGCCTGCTCGCGCGCAAGCGCATCGGCGCCGTCGTGGTGCGCGATGCCGCCGGCGCGCTCGCCGGCATCATCTCGGAGCGCGACGTGGTGCGTGCCGTCGCGGAGGAGAGCGTCTCGGCGCTCGCCCGTCCGGTCAGCGCCTATATGACCCGCGCCGTCGCCACCTGCAGCGATTGCGACACGGTCCAGGACCTGATGGAGATGATGACCATCGGCCGCTTCCGCCATGTCCCGGTGCTCGACAACGGCCTGGTGACCGGCATCGTCTCGATCGGCGACGTGGTGAAGACCCGCATCGCCGAAACGGTGCAGGAAGCCGCCTCCCTGCGCGAATACATCACCGCGGCCTGAGCTTCGCATAGCGCGCCGGCGTCTCGCCCATCTGCTGCCGGAAGGCGGCGATGAAGGCGCTGGTGCTGGCATAGCCCGCCTGCGCCGCGGCCTGGGTGACGCTCGCGCCGCCATGCAGCGCCGTGACCGCATGGATCAGGCGCAGGCGCTGGCGCCATGCGACGAAGCGCATCGCGGTCTGGGCCAGGAAGCCCCGCTGGATCGTCCGTACACTGATCCCGGCGGCGCGCGCCAGCGCCGCCAGCGTGCGCCCGTCGGCGGGATCGGCCCATAGCCGCTCCGCCAGCGCCCGCAGCCGGACGTCGCGCGGCATCGGCAGCTGCAGCAGCAACCCGCGCGCCGCGCCCAGCCGGTCGAGGAACACGCCGGCCAGCCGCGCATCCGCCGCCGCGTCCTCGCGCAGCATGCCGCGTTCGACGATGTGCAGGATCAGCGCGCGCAGCAGCGGATCGACCTCGAGCGCCGCGCATTGCGGGGGCAGGGCGGCGGCGCGCTCCGGCGGCACATAGATCGTGCGCATCGCCACGGTGCCGCGCATCGCGATGGCATGCACGACGCCCGGCGGCGCCCACAGCGCCCGGCCCGGCGGCACCAACCACAGCGCGGCCGCCGCCGCGACCCGCATCGTCCCGCTGCTCGCGAAGATCAGCTGGCCCCAGTCATGGGCATGGGGTTCGAGCACGTGCCCGTCCCCATAAGTCAGTCCGACGCTGCGCAGCGCATATCCCATGGCGCCACTGTCGCATTTTCGACAGAACCTGTCAGGAGTGCTGTATCGCGCCGGGCGGCTGGGCGGCTAATCTCCACCTCGATCTTTTCCTCCCTCGTGGTTACGGGGGGAGGGGGATCATCCGCCGGAGCTTCAGCGTAGGCGGATGGTGGAGGGGGCAGATGCCGACGTTGGCCCCTCCGCCTCGCTTTGCTCGGCAACCTCCCCGTGACCCGGCGGAGGAAACAGGAGATGCCCCATGCCCAACCACGTGAAGTTCTTCTCCATCATGGTCGACGACGATGTCCGCGCCCGCAAATTCTACGAAACCGTGTTCGGCTGGCGCTTCGAGGATTGGGGGCCGCCCGGCTTCTACCTGATCCGCGGCGCCGGCCTCGAAGGCTCGCTGCACACGCGGCGGGAGCCGCTCACCGGCACCGGCTACCGCGCCTTCGAGATCACCGTCGGGGTCGACGACGTCGACGAGATCGCGCGCCGGGTGAGCGCTGCGGGCGGCACCATCACCATGCCGAAGATGCGCATCGAGACGGTGGGCGAGCTGCTCTACTTCGACGACCCGGAGGGCAACCGGGTCGGCGCGATGAAATACGACGCCGCCTACGAAGCGCAGCGGCGCGCGTCGTGAGCGTGCTGGACGATCCGGCGCTGGAAGCCTTCCTCGACGCGCTGCACGCCCGAAGCGAAGGCCAGACCGACGCGATCGAAGGCTATTTCCGCCGCCGCATCGCCGACGGCACGCTGAGCTGGGACGGTTTCGACGGCGAGAGCAACGCCTTCTTCGCCGACAAGATGGTGGCGCTGGAGAAGGTCAAGGCGGAGTATTGCTATCTGCTCTGCCGGGCGCTGAACGCAAGGCGCGTCGTGGAATGCGGCACCTCTTTCGGCGTCTCGACGCTCTATCTCGCCGCCGCGCTGCGCGACAACGCCGCCGCGTCCGGTGCCGAAGACGGATCGGGCGCCGTCGTCATCGCCACCGAATACGAACCGGTGAAGGCGCGGGCCGCGCGCCGCAATTTCGAAACCGCGGGACTTGCCGCCTTCGTCGATCTGCGCGAAGGCGATCTCAGGGAGACGCTGCGCGCGATCCCAGGCCCGGTCGATTTCGTGCTGCTCGACATCTGGACCGAGGCGGTGATGCCCGCGATGGCGCGGATCGCGCCGCATCTGCGGCCGGGCTCGGTCGTCGTCGCCGACAACACCGTGTCCGCCCGCCGCGGCTACGACGCCTATTTCGCTTTCATCGCCGATCCCGCGAACCGGCTGCGCAGCATGACGCTGCCTTTCGAAGGCGGCTTGGAGGTGACGGTGCGGATCTAGTTCCCGGAACAAGCGGAACAGGGTCTCGGTCGCGGCGTTGCTCTTCCACAACGGGAGAAAAACATGAAACACGCCGTTTTTGCGGGCGCCGCCTTGGCCATGGTGCTGAGCGCCGCGACCGCCCAGACCATGCCGAATGCCAACCAGACGCCCGTGCAGTCCAATGGCACCACCGCGATGCCGAATGCCAACCAGACGCCGGAAGGCTCCAACAGGACTCCGAGCGCGACGCCCGGCACCCGTGTCAGCCCCGACGGCACCGCCCTGCCGGACGGCACGACGGCGGGGACGACGGGCACGGTGATGCCGTCGCCGACCACCAGCTGCGTGCCGGGTGCGGTCCCGTCCTGCCCGACGCCCAGCCCGCTCTGCGCGCCGGGTCCGGCACCGCAGGCGGGCGCGCCCGCGACGCTGCCCGGCTCGACCAATTGTCCGGCCAATCGCGTCCCATAGGCGCACCGGCGCTGCGGTTCCCGGAACGGCCGCCGGAGCGCTGCGTTGTAGGACCAGTCAAACTTTGGAGTGCTTCATGAACCGCTTGCTACTCGGTACTGCGCTGGCCGGAACCCTCGCGCTGATCGCGCCGGCTTTCGCGCAAAACGTCTATCACACCAATCCGACGCCGGCGGAGCGCACGCAGACCAACACGCTCAACAGCGATGCCGCCGACGACGCGACGGATGCGGACGACACGGATGCGGACGACAACGCCGCCACCACGGCGAAGCCGAATGCAGACTACAACGCCGCCCGCTCCGACTACGACCGCAAGATCCAGGAGAACCAGGCCGACCGCGCCGCCTATGAACGCGACCGTGCCCGCTACCACGCCGAGCGCGCAGGCTATGTCCATCGCTGGGACGCATTCTACGGCTATAGCCGCTTCCGCGGCGTCGACGGCATGTCCGAGAGCGATCTGGTGGGCCTGCGCGTCAATGCCCGTGCCGGCATAGCGGTCGGACGCATCCGCGACGTCGATGTCGACCGGGACGGCCATGTGACCCGGGTCGCCGTCCATCTGCGCGGCGGCGATGTCGCTTGGCTCGATCCCGACGATCTGCGATTCGATCCCGCGGCGCGCGTCGCGGTCACCGACCTCACCCGCGACCAGGTCTACGACATGTCGCATACCCCATCTCCGCGCTTCTAGGAGTGTTGCGTAAGAAGCACGAAAGGCCGGCCATCGTGCCGGCCTTTCGCTTTTGTCACGGAACGGCGGCCTCCGGCCCGCGTTCTTGAAATGAACCTGAAGGCGCTGCTGTCATGGCCATCTCGAAATTCGCCGTCGCCGCTGTCGCCGCCATCCTTGCCGGCGGTGCCACGGCGGGCCTTGCCGGCAACGACGCCAGTGCCGCCGCCGGCGAGCAGGCGAGCGCCACCGTCCGCACCACCCCGATCGCCGCCATCGCCGATCCGCAGCGCGCCTTCCGCGACGTCGCCGTCCAGTTCAATTCGGGCAAGACCTTCGGCCGTGTCGTCGCGGTCTCGACCAATGGCGCGGGCCGGGTGCAGCGCATCCGCGTCGCGCTCAGCGACATGCCGTCGGAGCAGATCTGGCTGGACCGCGACGATCTGGTCTACAGCCGTGCGCACGACGTGATCATCGCCCACGACGTGCACGCCCCGGCCATCGCCGTCGCCGACGCGCGGTAGACGCTACATCCCGATCGCTTCGCGCAGCGCCGCGGTCCAGGGCAGCCAGCGCGCATCGGGGCCGCTCATCCCGTCCCACAGCATGTTGTTTCCGACATAGCCGACGGCGACGCCGCGTCCCAGATGGGCGAAGCCGATCCGTCCGCCCGCTCCGTCATGGCCGAACGAGCCCTCGCCCAGCATCGGCGCGAAGGCCCGCGTCAGCTGATAGCCCAGCCCGTAGCGCAGCGGCGACGGACTCCGCAGCAGCGCGAAGTCGCCCGGGGCGCTCAGCCCGTCGGTCTGCGGCACCGTCGCACGCGCGATGCTTTCCGGCCTGAGCAGCCGCACCCCGTCGACCGGTCCGATCGTCGCGGCATACATCCGCGCCAGCGACGCGGCATTGCCGATCATGTTCGCGGCCGGGATCTGCGCTGCGTGGCCGTCGCGCGAATTGAGCAGCGCCATGCCCTCCGTCATGCTGGTCATCGCCGCGAAAAACGTCTGTGCCACAGCGCTTTCCGCGTCGATGCCGAGTCCGGCCGCCAGCAGTTTCATCTGCTCGGGATCGAGCCCCTTGCGGCTCGAGAAATGCGGCGCGACCCGCGCCTCCTCGCCGGCCGGCAGGCCGATCCACAGGTCGAGCCCCAGCGGCCCGGCGATCTCCTCGGCGAAGAAATCGCCGGGCATCTTGCCGGTGATGCGCCGGATGACCTCGCCGACCAGGAAGCCATAGGTCACCGCGTGGTACATATACGCCGTGCCCGGCTCCCACAGCGGCGCCATCGCCGCCAGCGCGGTGGTGCAGCGCTCCCAGTCCAGCAGGTCGCGCGGCCCCATCCCCGCCGCCGGATCGAAGCCGAACAGTCCCGCGCGATGCGCCAGCAGGTCCGCCACCGGCATCTGCGCCTTGCCGTTCTGCGCGAACTCGGGCCAGTAGCGCGCCACCGGCGCGTCGAAATCGAGCAGGCCGCGCTCCGCCAGCATATGCGCCATCGTCGCCGTCGCGCCCTTGCTGACCGAGAAGCAGACCGTGAGGCTGAGGTCCGTATACGGACGGTCCCGCGCGGTGTCGCGGCCGCCCCACAGGTCGACGACCTTCTCGCCGCGCCGATAGACGCAAAGCTGCGCCCCGCCTTCGTCCGCCGCCTGGCCTTCCGCGAAAGCATCGCGAAGCTTCTCGAAGCCCTTTGCGACGGTACCGTCGATATCCATGGATCTCCCCGAAGATGGCTCTGCGACAAGCATAAGGCATCATCCCACCTCCCCCAACGGGGGAGGTCGAAACGCGAAGCGTTTCGGGTGGGGTCAGCCCGCTACGATCTCCCCCAGCGCCGCGTGCCATCCCACCCAGCGCGGGTCGGGCTTCATCGAATCCCACAGCATGTGATTGCAGACATAGCCCACCGCGAAGCCGCTTTCCGGATGCGCGAAGCCCAGCCGTCCGCCGGCGCCCGAATGTCCGAACGAGCCCGGCCCCAGCTTCGGCGAGACCGGGCCGTCGAGCTCATAGCCGAGCCCCAGCCGCATCGCGCCCGCGCCCGGCAGCTTGGCGAAATCGCCCGGAGCGGTGAGTCCCTCGGTGCGCCAGGCGCGCGCCCGCTCCATCGTGTCGGCCCCGAACAGCCGCACGCCGTCGACCGCGCCGATGGTCGCCGCATAGAGCCTGGCAAGCGCCCGCGCCGTCCCGATCCCGCCGCCCGCCGGGATGACGGCGGCGTGGGCCGCGCGCGTGTTCAGCACGTCGAAGTCCGGAAAGGTCCGCAGGCTCTGCGCCGCCATCGCGCGTCCGAGCCGGGTGTCGAAATCGACGCCCAATTCCTTCTGCCGCGCCACCAGCCGCGCCATGTCGAACGGCTTTCCCGGCAGGAAATGCGGCGCCACGCGATGCTCCTCGCGCGCCGGCAGCCCGAACCACAATTCGATGCCCAGCGGCCCGGCGATCTCGTCCGCGAAGACCTGTGCGAACGGCTTACCCATGGCGCGCGCGATCGTCTCGCCGACGAGGAAGCCATAGGTCAGTGCGTGATAGGCGAAGGCGGTGCCCGGCGCCCACAGCGGCGCCATGCGCTCCAGCAGGCCGACGCATTTGTCCCAGTCGCACATGTCCTCGACCGCGAAGCCGCTGTCGGCCTCGAAATTCACCAGCCCGGAGCTGTGCGTCAGCAGGTGCGAGACGGTGATGTCGGCCTTGCCGTTCTGCGCGAAGTCCGGCCAGTAGCGCGCCACCGGCGCGTCGAGGTCGAGGCGGCCGCGGTCCGCCAGCACATGCGCCAGCGTCGCGGTGACGCCCTTGCTCGCCGACATCAGGATGACGAGGGTTTCGTCCGTATAGGGACGGTCATGGACCTTGTCGCGCCCGGCCCACAGGTCGACGACGGGCTCGCCATGGCGGTAGACGCAAAGCTGCGCCCCGCCGGCATCGCCCGCCTGCGCCGCCGCGAACGCCGCGCCCACGCGCTCGAAACCCGGGGCGACCGTGCCGCTGCAATCCATATGCTTTCCTCCAACGCACAATTGTCATCCCCGGCGAGCATCGCGCGCATGGCGCGCGATGCAAGGGAAGGGGACCCAGGTGGGAAATTCCGTGACGGTGTTCGCTGCCTGGGTCCCCTTCCCCTCGCGCCGCTTCGCGGTGCTCGGCGGGGGATGACAATTGTGCGTTGGATTTCAAGGAACGCAACGCCGGGCTGCCTCGGCGTTATTCTCCGCCCACGGACGAGCTCACATCTCCGCCATCTGCAGCACGATCCCGCGCGTCCCGTGCGGCAGCGGCAGGCTGCGGAATTTCGTATGCGGCCGCGCCTTGGTCACCGCCATCAGCACGGCGCGGCGGATGTCGCGCTCCAGCGCATCCGCGATCGCGCGGGGCAGCTCGACGCCGCCCAGCTCCACCACGATCCGCGTTCCCGCGCCTTGCGCCTGCGCCGGCAGCGCCGCCAGCGCCGCGGTCGCTGCTCCCAGCAAAGCCCGCCGGCTCGTGGCTTTTTTTGTCCCGTCGGCCATTTCCGCCTTCTTTCACGCCTGCATGCACACCGGGAGAAACTTTAGCACGCCCGCAGCGCCGCATCGTGTAAGGTGAATTTCGACATAAAGTTACGCCGCACCTGCGAACCTCTACATGATGTGTCTGGGAATGCCCCGCAGGGCCGCCTTCGCGCACCTATCCACAGGGCCCTGAAAAAATCGTGTTTTTCCGGTCTTTTACCGTTTGACAGGCTTTGGGCCTCCGCCTATACACCGCGCCCACGCCGAACGCGGGTGACGAGCTCGCGAACGGTGTTGCGGCCGGAAGACAAAGGTTTGTCTGCCGGAAGCGCTCTTTGACATTGTGATTTAAGGAAGGGGAACGTGGGCGGCGGTTCGACAGCCATGCCTGAAGCTTCGGCTTCGGGCTAACTAATCGAGCAGCGACGTAAAGATTGCTCGCGTTTCTCTGCAAGACATAAAACATGAATGGTCGGGTTCGGGCCTGTGACGGGACCGGACACGACCAACCCTTGTCAAAATGTCATGCGAACAAACGCGTTAAGAGCAATCGGCGCGTCGTCTGTTCAGGATCATAACTTGAGAGTTTGATCCTGGCTCAGAACGAACGCTGGCGGCAGGCCTCAAACATGCAAGTCTAGGGGGTGCAGCAATGCATCACCGGCGGACGGGTGCGTAACACGTGGGAATATACCTTTCGGTACGGAACAACTGCGGGAAACTGCAGCTAATACCGTATACGTCCTAGCGGAGAAAGATTCATCGCCGAAGGATTAGCCCGCGTTCGATTAGCTAGTTGGTGAGGTAATGGCTCACCAAGGCAACGATCGATAGCTGTTCTGAGAGGAAGATCAGCCACACTGGGACTGAGACACGGCCCAGACTCCTACGGGAGGCAGCAGTTGGGAATCTTGGACAATGGGGGAAACCCTGATCCAGCCATGCCGCGTGAGTGATGAAGGCCTTCGGGTTGTAAAGCTCTTTTACCCGGGAAGATAATGACTGTACCGGGAGAATAAGCTCCGGCTAACTTCGTGCCAGCAGCCGCGGTAATACGAAGGGGGCTAGCGTTGTTCGGAATTACTGGGCGTAAAGCGTGCGCAGGTGGTTTTCCAAGTCAGTGGTGAAAGCCCGGAGCTCAACTCCGGAATTGCCATTGAAACTGTGAAACTTGAGGACGAGAGAGGTGAGTGGAATTCCCAGTGTAGAGGTGAAATTCGTAGATATTGGGAAGAACACCGGTGGCGAAGGCGGCTCACTGGCTCGTTTCTGACACTCATGCACGACAGCGTGGGGATCAAACAGGATTAGATACCCTGGTAGTCCACGCCGTAAACGATGAGTGCTAGCCGTTGGGCAGCTTGCTGTTCAGTGGCGCAGCTAACGCATTAAGCACTCCGCCTGGGGAGTACGGCCGCAAGGTTGAAACTCAAAGGAATTGACGGGGGCCCGCACAAGCGGTGGAGCATGTGGTTTAATTCGACGCAACGCGCAGAACCTTACCAGGGTTTGACATCCTGAGACCGCTCCTTAATAGGAGTTTTCCCGCAAGGGACTCAGAGACAGGTGCTGCATGGCTGTCGTCAGCTCGTGTCGTGAGATGTTGGGTTAAGTCCCGCAACGAGCGCAACCCTCGCCTTTAGTTGCCATCATTAAGTTGGGCACTCTAGAGGGACCGCCGGCGACAAGCCGGAGGAAGGTGGGGATGACGTCAAGTCCTCATGGCCCTTACACCCTGGGCTACACACGTGCTACAATGGCGGTGACAGTGGGCAGCTACTTCGCGAGGAGCGGCTAATCCCAAAAAACCGTCCCAGTTCAGATTGTACTCTGCAACTCGAGTACATGAAGGTGGAATCGCTAGTAATCGCAGAACAGCAGGCTGCGGTGAATACGTTCCCGGGCCTTGTACACACCGCCCGTCACGGCATGGGAGTTGGTTCTACCCGAAGGCAGTGCGCTAACCGCAAGGAGGCAGCTGACCACGGTAGGATCAGCGACTGGGCCGAAGTCGTAACAAGGTAGCCGTAGGGGAACCTGCGGCTGGATCACCTCCTTTCTAAGGATCGATGTTTTCGGATCTCTCACGAGCCATCCCAAACATCGTCACTAGACAATTGGCGTCTTGCCGCCGTCCTCGTTTCCCTTCCTTTCCGTCGAATGTTCTGCGCGATCGCGCGCGGAACGTTGCTGAACCTCAATCGGGCTCGTAGCTCAGGTGGTTAGAGCGCACGCCTGATAAGCGTGAGGTCGGACGTTCAACTCGTCCCGGGCCCACCACGCCTAGCTTTTGTTAGCGAGCGCTAGCGAGCTTACAAAAGCTGGCGCTCTGCGAGCGAAGCGAGCGGGTGTCGGACGTTTGAGCTCCAACGGGGCCATAGCTCAGTTGGGAGAGCGCGTGCTTTGCAAGCATGAGGTCGTCGGTTCGATCCCGTCTGGCTCCACCAGCCTTCGCTGCTTCGCAGCTTTGGCCGGCAAGCCTCGGGATCATCCGGCAGACAGCAACAAGACGACGGAAACGAACAATCGACTTCGAACGCGTTGGCGCTACGGCGCCGGCGATGTTCGCAAGGAGCTCCGCTTTGGAGCGTTGACATTGTGAAGGCGGGATTGAGCCGGTTTGCACGACCGGTGAGATCTTAATACGACACTTAAAACTGATCGCATGAAAACCATACCAGGTTGAACGCGGTGTACGGGGTCGCTCGTACGCTGGCTTTCTTTCTGGGCATGGAACGAATGCTGAGCGATCAAGCGTTAAAGCAAGGGCGTCTGGGGGATGCCTTGGCACACACAGGCGATGAAGGACGTAGCACGCTGCGATAAGCTGCGGTGAGGGGCGAGCACCCTTTGACCCGCAGATCTCCGAATCGGGAAACCGAATGCGCAAGCATTATCTGTCCCTGAATACATAGGGGAGAGAGGCAAACGCGGGGAACTGAAACATCTCAGTACCCGTAGGAAAGGACATCAATTGAGACTCCGTTAGTAGTGGCGAGCGAACGCGGACCAGGCCATGAAACTCCGTTTAAGAACCGGAATGCCTTGGAAAAGGCAGCCATAGCGGGTGATAGCCCCGTACGGGTAGAAAGAACGGAACTATTGAGTAAGGCGGGACACGTGAAATCCTGTCTGAAGATGGGGGGCCCACCCTCCAAGCCTAAGTACTCGTGTGTGACCGATAGCGAACTAGTACCGTGAGGGAAAGGTGAAAAGCACCCCGGCGAGGGGAGTGAAAGAGACCTGAAACCGGACGCCTACAAACAGAAGGAGCGGGCTCACCGATGGTGAGCAGCTTCGTCTACCTTGCTGACAACGCGAATGATGAGTGGCGAATAGCGAGTAGCGAATAGCGAATGGTTGGCTCCGGCCGGTCGTTCGAGATTCCCTACTCGCTACTCGCTATTCGCTATTCGCTTGTTCTCGAGGAACGACGGAGAAGCGCTCGCCATCGGCGAGCCCGTGACTTCGTACCTTTTGTATAATGGGTCAGCGAGTTCGTTTGTCTAGCAAGCCTAAGCCGTCAGGTGGAGGCGCAGCGAAAGCGAGTCTGAATAGGGCGCGTGAGTTAGACGGATGAGACCCGAAAGCAAGTGATCTAGCCATGACCAGGTTGAAGGTGCGGTAACACGCACTGGAGGACCGAACCCACGCCTGTTGAAAAAGTCGGGGATGAGTTGTGGCTAGGGGTGAAAGGCCAATCAAACTTGCAGATAGCTGGTTCTCTGCGAAAGCTATTTAGGTAGCGCGTCACATATCACCACCGGGGGTAGAGCACTGGATGGGCTAGGGGGCTTCACCGCTTACCAAACCTAACCAAACTCCGAATACCGGTGAGTGCTGAGTGTGGCAGACACACGGCGGGTGCTAACGTCCGTCGTGAAGAGGGATGAAAACCCTGACCTACAGCTAAGGCCCCCAATTCATGGCTAAGTTGTTAAGGATGTGAGGTTCCCAAAACAATCAGGATGTTGGCTTAGAAGCAGCCATCATTTAAAGAAAGCGTAACAGCTCACTGATCTAAACAAGGAACTTTGCGCCGAAAATGTATCGGGGATTAAGCCATGAGCCGAAGCTTAGGATTTCACCGTAAGGTGGAATGGTAGCAGAGTGTTCCGTATGCCTGCGAAGGGTGAGCGTGAGCGAGCCTGGAGGTATCGGAAGTAAGAATGCTGACATGAGTAGCGATAAAGAGGGTGAGAGACCCTCTCGCCGGAAGTCCAAGGGTTCCTGCGTCAAGTTAATCTGCGCAGGGTTAGCCGGACCCTAAGGCCAGGCCGAAAGGCGTAGCCGATGGGAACCACGTAAATATTCGTGGGCCTGTGGGAAGTGACGGATCTTGCAACTTGTTCACCCTTACTGGATTGGGTGGGCCGGGAAGAGGTCCCAGGAAATAGCTCCCACGTTCAGTCCGTACCCCAAACCGACACAGGTGGACTGGCAGAGTATGCTAAGGCGCTTGAGAGAATGGTGTTGAAGGAACTAGGCAAATTGCCCTCGTAACTTCGGAAGAAGAGGGCCCTGTCTTTGCGCAAGCATTGGCAGGGGGCACATAGCAGGGGGTGGCGACTGTTTACTAAAAACACAGGGCGCTGCGAAATCCAAAGATGACGTATAGCGTCTGACGCCTGCCCGGTGCCGGAAGGTTAAGAGGAGATGTGAAAGCGTTGAATCGAAGCCCCGGTAAACGGCGGCCGTAACTATAACGGTCCTAAGGTAGCGAAATTCCTTGTCGGGTAAGTTCCGACCTGCACGAAAGGCGTAACGACTTCCCCACTGTCTCCAACACCAGCTCAGCGAAATTGAATTCCCCGTGAAGATGCGGGGTTCCCGCGGTCAGACGGAAAGACCCCGTGCACCTTTACTGCAACTTTACGCTGGCATTAGGACTGCGATGTGTAGGATAGGTGGTAGGCTTTGAAGTTCGGGCGCTAGCTCGGATGGAGCCACCCTTGAAATACCACCCTTTGTGATCCTGATGTCTAACCGCGACCCCGAAACGGGGTCCGAGACCGCGTATGGTGGGCAGTTTGACTGGGGCGGTCGCCTCCCAAAGAGTAACGGAGGCGCGCGATGGTAGGCTCAGACCGGTCGGAAATCGGTTGTTGAGTGCAATGGCAAAAGCCTGCCTGACTGCAAGAGCGACGGCTCAAGCAGAGACGAAAGTCGGTCATAGTGATCCGGTGATCCCGAGTGGAAGGGTCATCGCTCAACGGATAAAAGGTACGCCGGGGATAACAGGCTGATCGCACCCAAGCGTCCATAGCGACGGTGCGGTTTGGCACCTCGATGTCGGCTCATCACATCCTGGGGCTGTAGCCGGTCCCAAGGGTATGGCTGTTCGCCATTTAAAGTGGTACGTGAGCTGGGTTTAGAACGTCGTGAGACAGTTCGGTCCCTATCTGCCGTGGGTGTTCGAAACTTGAGAAGACTTCTTCCTAGTACGAGAGGACCGGAAGGAACGTACCTCTGGTGGACCGGTTGTGGCGCCAGCCGCATTGCCGGGTAGCTATGTACGGACGAGATAACCGCTGAAAGCATCTAAGCGGGAAACTCACTTCAAAACTAGGTTTCGCTTGAGAGCCGAGGAAGACTACCTCGTCGATAGGCCAGATGTGTAAGCACAGCGATGTGTTGAGCTGACTGGTCCTAATCGCTCGATTGGCTTGATCGCAAGCAGCACCGTTCCATGTCTGGAAACAAAGCCAGGCATCACGCCCTTCGAATGTCCCGTCAGCAACGAGCGGGATCTCGAAGGCTCAAGGCCTCGCGCGAAGGCGCGAAGCCCGTAAATCAGCAAACAAGTGTCGTATTTTCCAATTTGCAGGCGTCCTTCGCCGGACTGGTGGTCCTTGCGGAGGAATTCCACCCGATCCCATTCCGAACTCGGCCGTTAAAGCCTCCAGCGCCCATGGTACTGCGGCTCAAGCCGCGGGAGAGTAGGTCGCTGCCAGTCCTGCCAAGGACGCCTGCAAAACAGACCATACGCGAAAGCGTGAGGTCCATTGGACACGCCTTCACAAACCTCGAAAAGCCCCGCGCGCAAGCGCGGGGCTTTTTGCTTTTGATCCTCCGTGCTTACTCTTTGGCGATGGGTTCGAAAGCGTATGCAAATCCGTTGCGAGAGCTGGCCCGAATCATCGAAGAGTTCGGCGAAGAAGAGGCGCTGAATCTAGTTTTAGCTTTCCGAGCCAAGCTCGCAGCGCACAGATTGCCAATGGCTCATCGGGATCAACGGTCAGCCGAGAATCGCTCGCCAACCGAGACAGAAATCGAATCGCTGTTGTCACATATGTCCGAAGCGGCGATCTGGCAGGAGGCGTATAGGCTGATTTTCGACTGTCGCTTTTCTCGGCCAGATTCGGTCCGCATAGCAAAACAGGCAAAAACTCACATAACCAAGCATGACGACATCGCGAAAATCATGAAGAAAATCGCGATGGCTCTAACGAGATAGGGCCATCCATGCGCGTCTTCGATTTCGACTCCGCGATCGTCCGCACGCCCGGCCGCAGCGTCGTCCACGGCCTGCGCGACGATCCGCGCGCCGTGCCGGATTACGATCGCGTCCTCGCCGAGCACGCCGCCTATGTCGCCGCCCTGGGCGCCGCCGGCGTCGCGGTCGAGATCCTGCCGCCGCTCGAGGCTTTCCCCGATTCGATGTTCGTCGAGGATCCCGCCCTGGCGTTCGGCGCCGGCGCGATCCTGCTGCGCCCCGGCGCGCCGACGCGCCTGGGCGAGGCCGACGCGCTGCGTCCCACGCTGGCGGGCCGCTTTCCCCGGCTGCTCGCGCTCGGCGACGGCGAATTCGCCGATGGCGGCGACGTTCTCGTCACGCCCGATACCGTCTTCATCGGTCTTTCGGCCCGCACCACTGCGCGCGGCGCCGCCGCCCTGGTCGCGCATCTCGAAACGCTCGGCGCCAGGGGCCGCATCGTCGCGACCCCGCCGGGCATCCTCCATTTCAAGACCGCCGTCTCGCTGCTCGACGACCGGACCCTGCTGGCGACCGCACCGATGGCCGCGGCCGGACCTTTCGCCGGCTTCGACATCGTCACGACGGCGGACGGGGAAGACGCCGCCGCCAACGCGCTGCGCGTCAACGGCACGGTCTTCCTCGGGGCGCATTTCCCGCGCACCGCCGACCGTCTGGCGCGGCGCGGCTATGCCGTGGTGCCCCTTCCGGTGACCGAGATCGGCAAGCTCGACGCCGGACTCTCCTGCATGTCGCTGCGCTGGCACAGCTGATCTGGGCCGTCACCCGCCCAGGCAGCAGCGCTTGGCCTTCTTGCCGCTGCCGCATGGACAAGGATCGTTGCGCCCGATTCCGCGCAGCGGATTGACGTAAGGTTCGCCGCCATTCTCCACAGCGCCGAAGTCGTCGGCATCGCGACCGGACGCATCCTCGGTACCGCCGTCGGCATGGGAAACCCACGCCAGTTCTTCCGCGATGTCTTCGATGTATCTGAGATTGTGCCCGTCCACGAACCGGTCGACCTTGCCCCACGCGGTTTCGGCCCGCTTGAGATCCCGGAGGAAATATTTCGGCTCCGAGAAACCTTGGGGAGGCCGCCTGTCGCGCCAGGCGGCCTCCACGCGCGGCACGAGATCGCGAAACCCAAGCAGCGCGATCGCCTCCTCCCAGCCGCACCAGGCCATGTCGCCCTCCGGCGCCAGGCGCTCTTCGTCGAAGCGCAGGATGAAGCGCTTGGCCTCGGCGATCTCGATGCGGCCTTCGAACGCCAGGAACGCCAAGACGCCGAACATCTCCCGACGTGCATATTCGTTGGCGCTCCGATCGGCGATCAGGTCGAACAGCAAGTGCGCGCGCCCGTCGAATGCTCCGATGGCGACGTGCTTGACCGTCTCCGTCAGCGCGTCGCCCAGGAGCGTGTACAGCGTATCCTCGGGCAGGTGCAGGATGCGGATGAGCGGCGCGAAGACGCGAGCATCACGCGCGCCGCCCAGGATGTGTAGGCCGTAAAACGCCAGCCAGGATTGACGTGGGCTCAGCGCCTCGCCTGTCGCAGCCTGCTCGACGGCGGCCAACAGGGCCGGCGCGATCTCGGCCGCGAGCAGGACGGCAGCGCCCAGCACGGCGTTCGCCGGCTTGTCGCCCGAGCCTAGCGCTTCGATGATCGTCGCGACGGGGAACCGGCGGCGCACCGCATCGCGTATAGCTTCCAGCTCGGCCTTTTCCGTTCCGTCCATCCGCTCGTCCTGCTCTCCAATGCCGGCGCGATCGCCCGATTTTTCCGGCGCCGGCGTTGCAGTATAATGCGCGATGCGCGAATCGGCATCGCCGTCGCCCAAAGGAGACTCCCATGGCCAATCGCGAACAGCGTGGCAACAAGGAAAAGAAGAAGCCCAAGTCCGACAAGAAGCCCGGCGGCGGCGCGCCGGCGACGACGCTGAAGGCCCCCGCCTATGTCGAGCCCCAGCTCGTCCGCAAACCCCACAAGGGCAAGCAGGACTACTGACATGAATCACCTCCCCCTCGCGGGGAGGTCGAAAAAGATTCGCTCCACGGGCGAAGCTTTTTCGGGTGGGGGGAGCCGCGCTTGGCGCGATAGCGTCACGCCATGAATCTCGCCCTCCTCCTCATCATCGTGCCCGACCTCGCCCGCGCAAAAGACTTCTACGGCGCGACGCTCGGCTTCGCGCTGAAGAGCGAGACGTCCGAGCGCCTCATCTTCGCGCAGGGCGGCGCCGACCTGGTGATCTTCCGGGGCACGACCGGCGCGCCGCCCGCCATACATGGGCAAGCCGCATCGACCACCTTCGTCTTCGCCGTCCCGTCGCTCGCCGCCGCGATGCGGGACCTGACGTCCAAAGGCGTCCCTTTCCTTCACGAGACCCCGGCACGGAACGAGTTCGGCCGCTACGCCGCCTTTCGCGATCCCTTCGGCAACGTGCTGGAGCTGCTCGAGCGCGGCTGACGCAGGGAATGCGGCCCACGCTCGTCATGCTGAGGTGCGCCGCAGAGCGGCGCCTCGAAGCACGCATGTTCGGCACCTCAGGATGACGCGGCAGGATCCGGAAAGGCTCTCAAGCGCGATGGCCCTCCATCCCCGCGATCTCATCCAGCGCGCCTTGCGTCGCCGCGATGAAGCGCGGCTCGCCCAGCGCCTTCCGGATCGCCAGCGCCGCCTCGAACGCCGCTCGCGCCTTGGCGATCTCGCCCTGCTCGACGTAACAGCGGCCGCTGTGCTGCAGCAGGAAATGCTCCTGCCGCGCAATCCCGCTCTGCCGGCACAGCGCCAGACCCTGCGCGAACAGCGCCTGCGCCCGCGCGCGATCGCCGAGATATTGCGCCGCGGTGCCCAGCGCCAGCAGCCCGTCGATCTCCGTCGCCTGGTCTCCGACCTGCCGCGACAGCGCCAAGGCTTCCTCCAGAAGCGGCGCCGCTTCCGCTTCCTCTCCCGCCATTACCAGAGATGCGCCGAGCCAGCCGATCGCCTCGATCAGTGCGACCCCGGCGCCGCCCGCGCGCGCCTGCGCCAGCGCCGCGCGCCGCTGCACGATCTCGGCGGCCAAAGCCGCCGGATCCGGATGCACGAAACGCCGGAAGTACGGTGTCGCGCCGGCCTCCGCCATGGGCGCCGCCCCGCTACTTCTTCCCTGCCTTCCAGTTCGCCAGCGCGGCCAGCGTGTTCTCGACGTGCTTGGAATAATCCATGTCGGTGAATTCGTAGATCACATGCCCGTCCGGCGCGATCACGTAAGAGGTGCGGCTGGCGAATTGCGGGTTCTTGTCCAGGATCGAGTCATACGCCTTCATGATGTGCTGGTCGGCGTCCGAGGCGACGGGGAATTTGGCCGCGCAGTCCTTGGCCGAGAAATCCCGCAGCGTCGTCATGTCGTCATGGCTGATGCCGATCACCCGCGCGCCCAGCGCCTTGAACTTGTCGATCGACTCGGCGAAGGCATGCGCCTCCAGCGAGCAGCCCTTGGTGAAGGCCTTGGGATAGAAATAGACCACCACCGGCCCGCTCTTCAGCGCATCGCGGAGCGAGAAGGTGAACTCCCCGCCGCCCAGCGCGGCCGGCGCGGTGAAGTCGGGCGCCTTGTCGCCCGGCTTCAGGGTGGCGAGCGCAGGGCTTGCGCCGAGCAGCGCGGCGGCAAGGCAAACGGCGGCAAAGCGAGTCATGTCGGGTCTCCCGGAAAGTGGCGTGGATAATATCCGCGGCGCGGCGCCAAAGTCATGCGCAAGCCCCTCGAAATACACGCCTTCGAAGATTTACGCCGTTTACTTGTCCCCCCACCCCCGAAGCGGGCGGATAATCCGGTCTCGCCAAGGAGAATCGACATGCATTACGAGACCGAGGAAGAACGCGAAACCCGCGAGGCGCGCGAACATCTCGAATTTCAGGAAGCCTGCGCCAGGCGACACGCCTTCCTCGACGAGCTCATCGGGCCCGGGGGTCTCGTGCGCCAGGCGCCGCCGCCGCTCGAGGATTTCGGCGCCGCGCTGTCGGAGCATGCCGCCCAGATCGTCAAGGCCGCGCGCCACGTCATGGGCGATGTCGTCAATGACTCGGCCTCGCTGGACACGCGCAGCCTCGCGATCTCGGCGCTCGCCAAGCTCGTCCAGCTCAACATCGCCATCGCCAAGAAAGTCGATCCGACGCCGCCCGCGAAAACAGTACGTGGTGTTGCCGCGTCCCAGGACCCGCAAGATTGAGTGGCCGCGGCGCCCCGCGGGGCAATACGCGTGCGCGCAAACACGGCGCCTACACCGCGCGCAACCGCGCGCTGCGCAGCTATGTCCACGCGCTGGTGAGGCAGGGCCGCGCCCTGCTCAAGGCCCGCTCACACGCCATAGCTCTGATACGGATAGCAGCGCTCGCGCGTGAGGCTGAGGTCGAAATGGCTCCCCAGCGCCGCGATCGCCTCGCCGAAGGTGGCGAACGGATCGCCATTCGCGGCGGCGACGATGATGGTGCGGAAGACCGCGTCCTCCGTCCCGCCGGGCGGCAGCATCGCGGTCGCCAGCGGCGTGCCGTCGTGCTCGCGCAGCGTGAGGAACAGCGGCATGCTGCGCCGGACATGCGCACCGAGCCCGATGTCGCGCTCGATATAGCTGATCGTGCTGGCGGGGCGGTAGCTGCGCACCGCCGCCTCGTATGCACGCCGGAAATACTTCTCCACCGCGTGGCGCATCGTTTCGGACTCCGCCGTCGCTTCCGCTTCGGTCTCGATCCGGAACCAGGTCCGCCGCCCGGGTGCATCGCAGACGAACTGCATGGCTCAACCTCCGCCGACTCGCGCGCCATGTTACGCCGATCTTCGCGGTGGAGTATGTCCGGGCGATTGCGTAATCTGCCTCGCCATGCCCGTCGAAACGCTCGAGCACTACACGATCCGCTGCGCCGATCTGGAGCGCACCCGCGACTTCTATCGCGATGTCCTCGGCCTCGCCGTCGGCGACCGTCCGGCCTTTCCGTTCAAGGGCTACTGGCTCTATCTCGGCGGCGTGCCGATCGTGCATCTGGTCGATGCGGGGGAGAGCGCCGGCCGCGACGGCCCGCGCCAGGCCGGCGATACGGCGGCGCTCGATCACATAGCCTTCCGCAGCCGCGACATCGAGGCCACGCGCGCAACCCTGCAGTCCCGCGGTCTGCGCTTCCGCGAGACCGGTGTCCCCGGCGGTCGGCTGCGCCAAATCTTCGTGAACGATCCCGACGGCATCCTGATCGAACTCAATTTCCGGACCTGACGTCGCGGCGCGGATTGCCGATCCGATAAAGCACATGCGGTGCCGCCGGATCGTCCGCCGGCACGGTGGAGTCGAAGAAATCGTCGACCGGATTCCGCGTCATGCCCAGCGCTGCCATGGCCGCGCGCAACGGAAGGTTGATCGCCGAGGTGTAGCCGACGTTGCATCTCCGTCCCCAATGCGGGACGGATGTTTAGCACTGCCCGTTCAGGGCTTCACCGTCCCGCCTTGCGGTGTCGGCCCCGTCGGCGCTGCGGGATTGACCGGCGTTACGACCGGTGGCGGGTTGCCGCCCGGTGCCGGCACGACCGCGTTCTGGCCCGTGGCGGATTGCGGTGTCGGTCCCGGCGGCGTGGGCTCCGGCCTGGGCGTGGCGACTGGCGGCACTGTCCCGCCCGGCGCCGGAACCTGCGTCGCCTGGCCATAGGCCAGCGTGGCGCTCGACAGCAGCAGCACGGCGGCCCAGACCGGCGTTTTGTTGAGTTTCATGGTGTGCTCCCTGGTCGTCGGATGCCGCTTCGGTATCGCCTTGAAACCAGAACGCGCATCGCGCGGCGGCGTTGCCAATTCCACAGGCCGGACGCGGATTTTCGCGACGTCGCGACCGCTTTGCCGCCGCCCCGGCGATGTGATTTTATGTCAACGCCATTCGCGGAAAGCCGTTAGGTTCCGCCCGCCTATTCGACACGCCACAAGCAAAAGGAGTTCAGGGACATGCAGGAACGTCTTCAATTCTACATCGACGGCAAATGGGTCGATCCCGTCACGCCGAAGACCATCGACGTCATCAACCCCGCCACCGAAGAAGCCTTCGCCCGCATCTCGCTGGGCTCCAAGGCCGATGTCGACAAGGCCGTCGCCGCCGCCCGCAAGGCGTTCGAGACCTTCTCGCGCACCACCAAGGAAGAGCGCATCGCGCTGCTCCAGAAGGTGATGGCCGTCTATCAGTCCAAATATGAAGAGATCGCCAAGGCGATCTCCGAGGAGATGGGCGCGCCGATGTGGCTGTCCAAGGCGGCCCAGGCCGCCACGGGCCTCGGCCATCTCGCCGAGACCGTGAAGATCCTCTCGACCTACCAGTTCGAAGAAACCCGTGGCACGACGGCGATCGTCAAGGAGCCGGTCGGCGTCTGCGGCCTCATCACGCCGTGGAACTGGCCGATCAACCAGATCGTCTGCAAGGTCGCGCCGGCGCTCGCCGCCGGCTGCACCGTGGTGCTCAAGCCCTCGGAAGTCGCGCCGATGAACGCGATGCTCTTCGCCGACGTGCTGCACGAGGCGGGCGTCCCGCCGGGCGTCTTCAACCTCGTCAACGGCGACGGCCCGACGGTGGGCGAGGCGCTCTCCTCGCATCCGGGCATCGACATGATGTCCTTCACCGGCTCGACCCGCGCCGGCATCGCGGTGGCCAAGGCCGCCGCCGAGACCGTCAAGCGCGTCGCGCAGGAGCTGGGCGGCAAGTCGGCCAACATCATCCTCGACGATGCCGACCTCACCAAGGCGGTGTCGGGCGGCGTGCTGCAGATGATGACCAATTCCGGCCAGTCCTGTAACGCGCCCTCGCGCATGTTCGTGCCCAAGGCCAAGAACGACCAGGCCATCGCGATCGCCAAGGCGACCGCCGAGAAGGTCAAGGTCGCGCCGCCGGACTCCGCCGAGTCCACGCCCGGCACGATCGGCCCCGTCGTGTCGGAAGTGCAGTTCAACAAGATCCAGGCCCTCATCAAGAAGGGCATCGACGAAGGCGCCACGCTGGTCGCCGGCGGCCTCGGCCGTCCCGAAGGCCTCAACCGCGGCTACTATGTCCGTCCCACGGTCTTCGCGAACGTCACCAACGACATGACCATCGCGCGCGAGGAGATCTTCGGGCCGGTGCTGACCATGCTGACCTATGACACGGAAGAGAACGCCATCGCGATGGCGAACGACACCGTGTATGGCCTGTCGGGCTATGTGCAGTCGGGCGACATCGACCACGCCCGCAAGGTCGCCTCGCGCATCCGCTCGGGCAATGTGCACATCAACGGCGCCGGCGCCGATTTCGGCGCGCCGTTCGGCGGCTACAAGCAGTCCGGCAACGGCCGCGAATGGGGCGACCACGGCTTCGAGGAATTCCTCGAGACCAAGGCCGTCCTCGGCTACACGCCAAAGGCCGCTTAAGCCGCTTCGCGGCAGGAAATGAAAAAGGCCGTCGCGAAAGCGGCGGCCTTTTTTTGTTTGATTAATCATCCCTTGTCATCCCCGGCGAGCCGCGCGCAGCGCGGCGAGGGAAGGGGGCCCAGGTGGGAGGAACCGTCACGGTATTTGGCGCCTGGGTCTGCGTACGCTGTCGCTACGCAGTCCCCTCACGCCGCTGCGCGGCGTTCGGCCGGGGATGACAAGCGGGAATAGTTGGCGAGTTACCCCACGGTCCACCCTTTTGCTGTCTTTTCCGCCCAATCGCGATAAAGAGGGGCGCGCCATGAAGCGCGTCCTCCCAAAGGTTCCATTTTGGCATTCTCCAAGACCCCTGCCGCGCTCGCCCGCGCTCTCGCCGAACGCGACTACAACGAAGCCACCCCGGTGCAGGCCGCGGTGCTCGAAGAGAGCACCGGCGCGCGCGACCTTCTGGTCTCCGCCCAGACCGGCTCGGGCAAGACCGTCGCCTACGGCATCGCGATGGCGCAGACGCTGCTCGACGGCGCCGACACGCTGGGCCCGCCGGGCGAGCCGCTCGCGCTCATCATCGCGCCGACCCGCGAGCTCGCCCTGCAGGTGCAGCGCGAGCTGAGCTGGCTCTATCACTATGCCGGCGCGCGCGTCGTCGCCTGCGTCGGCGGCATGGACCCCAGCGTCGAGCGGCGCCAGCTGCAGAACGGCGTGCACATCGTGGTCGGCACGCCCGGCCGCCTGCGCGATCACCTGGAGCGCCGGGCGCTGAAGGTCTCGGCGCTGAAGGCCGTCGTGATCGACGAGGCCGACGAGATGCTCGACATGGGCTTCCGTGAGGACCTGCAATTCATCCTGGAGACGACGCCCGCGACGCGGCGCACGCTGCTGTTCTCGGCGACCCTGCCCAAGGCCATCGTCACCCTGGCGCAGCACTATCAGCGCGATGCCTTGCGCATCAAGACGCTGGGCGCGACGGAAGGCCATGCCGATATCGAATACCGCGCCATCCGCACCGCGCACGACAAGGCCGAGAGCGTCATCGTCAATCTTCTGCGCTTCCTGGACCCGCCCAACGCGCTCGTCTTCTGCGCCACGCGGCAGGCGGTGCGCCACCTGGAGGCGATCCTGCGCGAGCGCGGCTTCGCGGCCGTGGCGCTCTCGGGCGAACTCAGCCAGGGCGAGCGCAATCACGCGCTGCAGGCGCTGCGCGACGGCCGCGCCCGCGTCTGCGTCGCGACCGACGTCGCGGCGCGGGGCCTCGACCTTCCCAATCTCGGCCTCGTCATCCACGCCGACCTGCCGAACGACGCCGAGGTGCTGCAGCATCGCAGCGGCCGGACCGGACGCGCCGGGCGCAAGGGCGTCAGCATCCTGCTGGTGCCCAATTCGCGCCGCCGCCGCGCGGAGGAGATGCTGTCGCGCGCCCGCGTGCAGTTCACCTGGACCGATCCGCCGTCGGCGGAGGACATCCGCAAGCTCGACCAGGACCGCCTGCTGCAGAACCCGATCCTCACCGAGCCCAGCACCGACGACGAGCTCGCGATGGCCAACAGCCTCCTCGCCGCCCACAATCCGCAGGACATCGCCGCCGCTTTCGTGAAGATGTACCGCGCGACCTTGCCCGCGCCCGAAGAGATCGCCGAGGTGTTCGAGCCGCGCGGCAAGCATCGCGCACACGAAACCCGAGGCCCGCGCGCACCGCGTCCGGACTCTCCGGGCAGACACGCGCCATCCGAGCCGCGCCCGCGCCCCGGCGACATGCAGAACGGCGTGTGGTTCAAGATCACCGTCGGCCGCGAGCGCAACGCCGATCCCAAATGGCTGCTGCCCGAGATCCTCCGCCAGGGCGAGGTCGCCAAGAAGGACATCGGCGCCATCCGCGTTTACGAGCGCGAAACGCGCTTCGAGGTCTCACCGGATGTCGCCGAGGCCTTCGCGCTCCGCGTCGCCGACCGCAAGAAAGGCGGCGTCCGCATCTTCCCCGCCCCCGACGGCCCCAGCGTCGACACCGCCCCCGCGCCGGACGCGCCGCCGCAAGACCGCCCGGCCAAGCCCCCCTTCAAAAAAAGCAACAAGCACTTCGCCGGCAAGCGCAAGCACGCGGTAAAAAACCGCTGAGACGCCGAAGCCGCCATCCTTGTCATCCCCGGCTGAGCACCGCGGAGCGGTGCGAAGGGAAGGGGACCCAGGCGCCAAACACGGTGACGGTCCCTCCCACCTGGGTCCCGTTCCCTCGGCGCGCTATCGCGCGCCTCGCCGGGGATGACAAATATATGCGCAGCCCCTACCGCTCCGGCACCGTCGAGCCGCGCAGCGCGGCATAGACCGCGTCGACCGCCGCCAGCGTGCGCCGGTCCGGCACGCCGCCTGCCGAGATGGGATCGCCAAGATAAAGCACGCCGGCGTCGCCGCCCGCAAACACCGGCCAGCGCGGCACGCCGGCGCCGTTCGGATCGCCGCGCTTCACGAAATTCGTCCAATAGGTCGCCATCGCATCCGCTAGGCGGCGGTCGGCCGCCGTCCATGCCCACGCGTCCTGATCGAGATGATCGGACATGTACCAAAGCTCGGCATAATGGCTCGCGCCCCAGCCCGCGTAAGGCGACCCGGCCGGAAAAGGCGGCTTCCGCGTGAAGTGGTAATAGAACACCTTCTGCCGCCCCGTCGCCGCCGCCAGCCGCGCCCAGGTCCACATGTCCCAGCCGAACCGCATGTCGCGCTCCAGGTCGGCGCGCGCCGCCCGCGCCTCGGCATCGGTCTTGTACGGATAGGCCGCGACGATCGCCGGCGGCAGCGGCGCGAAATTCTTCGCGAGGTCGTCGTTGAAATTCGCCGCCGTGACGCCGTCCAGCTTGGCCAGCGATCGCGCTTCCTCCTCGTTGGAGCCGACCAGGATCGGCACGTCGTTCTGCCGGCCGGCCGCGAACACGTCGTACGGCGCCTGCGGCAGCACGCCCGGCGCGATCACCGGATGCGTCACCAGCGCCGCCTTGCCGCCCAGCAGCGCCTGTGCGGGCAGGGCACGCAGCGCCGCCAGCGTGGGCGCGCCCAGCGACGCGGCATAGGCCACGCCGTCGCGCTCGGCATTGGGCAGCAGATAGTTCGGCGCCAGGGCCAGCGGCTCGAACAGCCCGCCGCTCTGCGCGATGGCGCCCTGGAACAGCCCCTTGGCCCGCGGCGAGGCCATCAGCATGCCGACCGCCATCGCGCCGGCCGACTGGCCCGCGATCGTCACCCGCGCCGGATCGCCGCCGAACGCCGCGATGTTGCGCCGGACCCATTGCAGCGCCGCGACCTGGTCCATCAGCCCGTAATCACCCGAGCTGTGCTCCGGCGACTCCGCCGTCAGTTCGGGATGTGCGAGATATCCCAAAGGCCCAAGCCGGTAGGCGATGGTGACCACGATCACGCCGCGCCGCGCTAGCCGGTCGCCCCAATAGAGCGGCATCGCCGTCGAGCCGCTGGCATAGCCGCCGCCATGGATCCACACCATCACCGGCAGATGCGCCGCGCCGCGCGGCGCCCAGATGTTGAGATAGAGGCAGTCCTCGCCGACCGCCGGCATCGTCTCGCCCGGCATCGAGACGTCCTTCTGCATGCAGGCCGGCGCGAACGCCTTGGCCGCCCGCACGCCGTGCCAGGCCGTCACCGCCTGCGGCGGCCGCCAGCGCAGCGCGCCCAAGGGCGGCGCGGCATAGGGCACGCCGCGATAGACGGCCAGCACGCCCTCTTCGGTTCCCGCCACCAGCCCGGCATCGGTCCGCACCGGCTGCGCCGCTGCCGCCACGGAGCCGGCCAGCAGGAGCACGGCAAAGATTGCGATACGCCAAGGTGAGGTCATGCGCGGTCGTCCCCTCGTTCCGCTCTCAATGTGGCGACGGCACCCGAAGATGACAGCACGCCGCGCACCAGCCCGTCCCGCAGCCGCGCTGTCCCGTCACCATGAGCCGGACCTTCGGCCAGGCGATCCGCGCGAAGTTTGCCGGCTAGAAAACCGGCCGTTCGAATCGATGCAGCCCAAACCGGTGCTTTGGCGACACACTCCGGCCGCGACGGGCTTCAGTCCTTCGCGCGCTCGACATAGGACCCATCCTCGGTCATCACCACGACGCGCGTGCCGGTCGTGATGTGGGTCGGCACCATGGTCTTGACGCCGTTCGACAGCATCGCGGGCTTGAACGAGCCCGACGCGGTCTGGCCCTTCACCACCGGCTCGGTGTCGACGATCTCGAAGGTCGCGCGCTGCGGGATTTCCATCGAGATCGGAATGCTCTCATAGAGCTGGAACTGCACTTCCATGTTCTCGATCAGATAAGGCGCGAAGTCGCCGACCACATCCTTGCCGACATGCACCTGGTCGAAATTCTCCGGCTGCATGAACACCCAGTGCTCGCCGTCCTGGTAGAGATAGTTGAAGCGCTGCGACTCGACGAACGCCTTCTCGACGCTGTCGGTGGTGCGCAGGCGCTCGACGGTCTTGAGGCCGTCCGGGATGCGGCGCATCTCCAGATGGGTCACCGGCGTGCCCTTGCCGGGATGGATGTTCTCGGCGGTGATGACGACATAGAGCTTACCGTCCTTCTCGAGGACGTTGCCCTTGCGCACGGAGCTGGCGATGACCGAAACCACGAAGAACCTCTGGATTGGCGTGAAGACCGGGGCTAATAGCAGCCCGGCCCGCCCCGCGCCAGACCCGGCCGGCCGGCCCGGAACCGCCCATGCCTGACACCCCCTGGTGGTCGCCCCACCGCCACGCCGACCGCCGTCCGCTGCTGCTGCGCCGGGCCGCCATCAAGGCTGCGATCCGCGCCCATCTCGAGGCCCAGGGCTTCACCGAGGTCGAATGCGGCGCGCTGGCCGTCTCGCCGGGCAACGAGGCGCATCTGCACGCCTTCCGCACCGAAGCGCTGACCGTCGCCGGCGAGCCGCGCACCCTCTATCTGCACACCTCGCCCGAATTCGCCGCCAAGAAGCTGCTGGCGGCGGGCGAGACGAAGATCTTCGACTTCGCCCGCGTCTTCCGCAACCGCGAGCGCGGGCCGCTGCACGCCCCCGAGTTCACCATGCTGGAATGGTACCGCGCCGGCGCGCGCTACGAGACCGTGCAGCAGGATTGCCTCGACCTGCTGCGCCTCGCCGCGCCGGGCGATCTCGTCTACCGCGACCGCCGCTGCGACCCGCGCGCCACGCCGCAGCGCCTCACCGTTGCGGAGGCCTTCACCTACCACGCCGGCATCGACCTGATGGCGACGCTCTCGCCCGGCGGCGAAGGCGACCGCGACGCGCTGGCCACCAAGGCCCGCCGCGCCGGCTTCGAGATCACCGCCCAGGACGGCTGGTCCGACATCTTCAGCAAGGTTCTGGCCGCCGCCATTGAGCCGCGCCTCGGCCTCGGCGCGCCGACGCTGCTGGTCGAATATCCGCGCTGCGAAGCGGCGCTGGCCCGTGCCGTGCCGTCCGACCCGCGCGTCGCCGAGCGCTTCGAGCTCTATGCCTGCGGCGTCGAACTGGCGAACGGCTTCGGCGAGCTCACCGATCCGGTCGAGCAGCGCGCCCGCTTCGAAGGCGAGATGGACGAGAAGCAGCGCATCTACGGCGAGCGCTATCCCATCGACGCGGACTTCCTCGCCGCGCTGGACCACATGCCCGAGGCGAGCGGCGTCGCGCTCGGCTTCGACCGCCTGGTGATGCTCGCCACCGGCGCGCCTCGGATCGACGACGTGCTGTGGACGCCGGCGCCGTGAGCCTCGATGCCGTCACCGCCCGCTACGCCTACGCCATCACGCCGCAGATCGAGGCGCTGCTCGATCATCCGGCCATCGCGCGCCAGTTCCTCCCCAGCGAAGCTGAGCTGGTCGCGCGTCCCGACGAAACCGCCGACCCGATCGGCGACGGCGTGCATTCCCCCGTTCCCGGCATCGTCCACCGCCATCCCGACCGTGTGCTGTTCAAGGCGGTCGCGGCCTGCCCGGTCTATTGCCGCTTCTGCTTCCGGCGCGAGAGCGTCGGCCCCAAGAGTCCCAACGCCCTGTCGCCCGAGGCGCTCGATGCCGCCTTCGCCTATATCGCGGCGCAGCCGCAGATCTGGGAGGTCATCCTCACCGGCGGCGATCCCTTCATCCTGTCGTCCCGCCGCGCGCAGGAGATCACCCAGCGGCTTGCCGCCATCGCGCATGTGAAGATCGTGCGCTGGCACACCCGCGTGCCGATGGTCGATCCGTCGCGCATCACCGACGATTTCGTCGCCGCCCTCAGCGCCCCCGGCGTCACGAGCTGGGTGGCGCTGCATGCCAACCATCCCGCCGAGTTCTCGCCCGCCGCGCGCCGCGCCATCGCGCGCCTGGTCGATGCCGGCATTGCGCTGGTCAGCCAGTCGGTGCTGCTCGGAGGCGTCAACGACGATGTCGAAACGCTGGCCGCGTTGATGCGCGCCTTCGTCGAGACCCGCATCAAGCCCTACTACCTGCACCATCCCGATCGTGCGCCCGGCACCGGGCATTTCCGTGTGAGCATTGCGAAGGGTCGCGCCTTGATGCGCCAATTGCGCTCCGAGCTTTCCGGCCTGGCGCTGCCCACCTACGTCCTCGACATCCCCGGCGGCCACGCCAAGGTCCCGCTGCTGAGCGACGATGTGAAAGAGACGGCACCCGGCCACTGGCGCATCCGCGATCACGCGGGCGCATGGCACGAGTATTCGGACGCGTAAAACACAGCTGTCATCCCGGCCAAGCGATGCGTCAGCATCGCGCAGAGCCGGGACCCATCCTGCCGCACGCGCGATGGGTCCCGGGGTCTCGCTGCGCTCGCCCGGGATGACAGAGGAGTTAGAAGGGCTAGCGCCCGCGCAGCGCCTTGAAAAACGCGCTCACCTTGTGCCGGGTCTGCTCCCACCACACCACGCGCCCGTTGGTCACCCAGTTGAGCTGGATCACCCGCCGCGGCCCGTCGAAGGCCTCGAAGCCGTGCCACGCATTCGGCTTGTTCTCGAACACCAGCAGCGTGCCCTCGTCCGGCGGCACCTCGGCGATCATGTCGTCGAGATTGTCCGGAGAGCGCAGCAGGCGCAGCCGCCCGCCCGGCGCCTCCCACTTTCCGTTCATGTAGATCAGCACCGTGACCAGCTTGGTCACGCTGTCGGTGTGGATCTGCCCATCGCGCGGCGCGGAGATCCCGCGCACCGTCACCATGGTCGGCCGCACCGAAAGGTCGAGGCCCAGCCGCTCGCCCACCGCGCGCGCGAAGTCCGGCCCCTGGATCGACTCCATGAAGGCGCGGAACGCCGGCCCATAGGATAACGTCGGCAGCGGGAAGCTGCCGGCATGCGTCACGGCCGGGAAATCCGCATTGATCGCGTCCAGCGCCTCGGGCCTCACGAAGCCCGGCACCATGAAATAGGGGAACGGCTCGCGCGCCACCGCCGCGCGCGTCACCGCCGCGACGTCGATGGGCAGCGCCGCCATCAGCGGTAGTCGGCGTTGAGCGCGGCGAGCTTGGCCGAGCCGGGGCACAGCTCGCGCACGCCGAGCTTGTTGAGCGGCGTCGGCACCGTCTTGAGCTCGGCATGCAGGTCGTCGGCCTGCGGCTCGACATAGAGCAGCCCGGTCAGCACCTCGCCTTTGCTGTGATGATGCTGGATGAACGCCATCGCCGCGGCGCGGTCGGTCGGATCGTAGTCGGCCTGCAGCTTGGAGAGCTTGAGGAAGGAGCCGTCATGCTGCTGCACCACCTGCACCGTGCCGGGCTCGTAATCCGCCAGGACCGGCGCGCGGTCCTCGATGAAGTCGAGCCGGTTCACCGCCTCGTTGTGCTCGCGCACGAAGTCGAAGCTCTTGGTCGAGCCCGCATGGTTGTTGAACTGCACGCAGGGGCTGATCACGTCGATCACCGCCGAGCCCTGGTGCTGGATCGCCGCCTTGAGGATCGGCACCAGCTGCTTCTTGTCGCCGGAGAAGGAGCGCGCCACGAAGGTCGCGCCGAGCACCAGCGCCAGCGAAACCAGGTCGATGGGATTGTCGGTGTTGGTGCCGCCCGCCTTCGACTTCGAGCCCTTGTCGGCCGTCGCCGAGAACTGGCCCTTGGTCAGGCCATAGACGCCGTTGTTCTCGCAGATATAGACCATGTTCACACCGCGCCGCACGCAATGGGCGAATTGGCCCAGCCCGATGGAGGCGCTGTCGCCGTCGCCCGAGACGCCCAGATAGATCAGGTCGCGGTTGGCGAGATTGGCGCCGGTCAAGACGCTCGGCATGCGGCCGTGCACGCTGTTGAAGCCATGCGCCCCGCCCAGGAAATAGTCCGGCGTCTTCGACGAGCAGCCGATGCCCGACATCTTGGCGACGCGATAGGGCTCGATGTCGAGCTCATAGGCCGCCTGGATCAGCGCCGCCGAGATCGAGTCATGCCCGCAGCCGGCGCACAGCGTCGAGATCGAGCCTTCATAGTCGCGGTGCGTGAAGCCCAGCTTGTTGGGGACCAGCCCGGGATGATGCAGCTTCGGCTTGGCGATATAGGTCATGGCGCAACGCCTTTCGCATAGGTCGTCTTGAAGGTCTCGAAATTCGTCATCATCTGCGGCTCGAGATCGGGCGGCATCCGCTTGGTCGCTTCGCCCTGTGCCAGGCCGAGCACCGTGCCGGCGCCGCCCAGGTAGCGGTCGAAATTCGCCAGCAGGTCGATCTCGTTATCGTAGTGGCGCGCCGCCAGTGTCGCGAAATCGTCCTCCGCGAACACCGGCGTCGGCTCCTGGTGGAACACCGTGCCCAGATCGACCCGGTCGTCCAGCAGATGCAGCGTGTTGCCGGCAAGCTGGTTCTTGTGGATCGCCCATTTGAAGGAATCGAGTCCGCGGGTCTGCGGCACGAGGCCGGGATGGCAGTTCACCACCTTCGCGCTGTTGCAGAACTCGCCGTCGATCAGGTTGGCGCCGCAGATCAGGTAATAGTCGTAGTCGTCGCGGAAGCTGCGCCAGTCGTCCAGCATCACGCGCCGCAGGCCGTAGCGCTCGGCCAGCGCCTGCGCGCTCGGGCCGGTGAACTGGAACGGCCGGTGGTTGACCGCGATCGCGCGCGGCGCCCGCGGCTTGAACGGCGTCAGCACCAGGCCGATATCGGCGAAGCCGCGGCGGCGCAGGCGGAAGAACACCTCCTGCGTCTTGCGGTGCTGGGTGTCGTAGGTCAGCAGCGCCAGCCGCATCGTGCGCGCCGCCTTACGATTTGCGGCCCGGCGCGACCTGCAGCATCTGCAGGTGGTCGCCGATCGCCTTGGTGATGAAGCGCGCCGTGATCGGCGTGCCGTCGTAATGCAGAATGGCGGTGAAGCGCGCCGGATCGATCGCGCATTCGTTGACGATCAGCTTCTGGAGCTGCGCGTCGCGGTTCTGCTCGACCACGAAGATCTGGTCATGCGCGTTGATGAACTCGACGACCTCGTCGTTGAACGGAAAGGCGCGGACCCGCAGCGTGTTCAGATGCACGCCCGACTGCTCGAGCGCGGCCAGCGCCTCGTCCATTGCCGCCGAGGTCGAGCCGAAATAGATCGCGCCGAACCGGGTCTTCTCGCGCGCGTCGCGCCGCACCGGGCCGGGCACGAGGCCCTTGGCGGTCTCGAATTTCCGCAACAGGCGCTGCATGTTGTAGACGTAGTCGGCGCCCTCTTCCGAATACTTCGCCATCGTGTTGCGGCTCGAGCCGCGGGTGAAATAGGCGCCCTTGCTGGGATGCGTCGCGGGCAGGGTGCGGTAGGGGATCGCGTCGCCGTCGACGTCGGTATAGCGGCCGAAGAACGTGCCGGCCTCCAGCTCCTCCGCCGTCATGATCTTGCCGCGGTCGTATGTGCGGCTGTCGTCCCAGGTGAAGGGCTTGCAAAGCCAGTCGTTCATTCCGATGTCGAGGTCGAGCATCACGAACACCGGCGTCTGCAGCCGCTCCGCGAGGTCGAAAGCCTGAGCGGCGAACTCGAACGCCTCATGCGGGTCCTCCGGGAACAGCAGGGGATGCTTGGTGTCGCCATGGCTCGCATAAGCCGCGAGCAGGATGTCCGATTGCTGGGTACGGGTCGGCATGCCGGTCGAAGGCCCGCCGCGCTGGATGTCGAAGATCACCGCCGGCACTTCGGCGAAATAGGCGAGGCCGAAGAATTCCTGCATCAGCGAGATGCCGGGGCCACTGGTCGCGGTGAACGAGCGCGCGCCGTTCCAGCCGGCGCCGATCACCATGCCGATGGCGGCGATCTCGTCCTCCGCCTGCACGATGGCGAAATTGTTCTTCCCCGTCGCCGGATCGATGCGGAAGCTTTTGCAATGCGCCGTGAAGGCTTCGGCCAGCGAGGTCGAGGGCGTGATCGGATACCAGGCGCACACCGTCGCGCCGCCATAGACTGCGCCCAGCCCCGCCGCGTCATTGCCCTGGATGAAGATGCGGTCGCCGACCAGGTCCGACTTCTCGACCTTCAGCTTGCACTTTCCGGCGAGATTGGCCGCCGCATAGTCGTAGCCGATCTTCATCGCGCGGAAATTGAGCTTGATGAGCTTGTCCTTGCCCTTGAACTGCTCGGTGATCAGCCCCTCGATGGTCTCCAGGTGCATGTCCAGCAGCTGCGCGACCGCGCCGAGATAGATCACGTTCTTCAAAAGCTGCCGCTCGCGCGGAATCGTGCCCTCCAGCGTGTTGGAGAGCTGCGTCAGCGGCACGCCGAGCAGGTTCACATCGGCGCGCAGCTTCTGCGTCGTCAGCGGCTTGGTGGAATCGTAGAACAGGTAGCCGCCGGGCTCGATGCTGTCGACGTCCTTGTTCCAGGTCTGCGGATTCATCGCGACCATCAGGTCCACGGTATCGCCGCGCCGCCCCAGCCAGCCCTCGCCCGAGACGCGCACCTCGTACCAGGTCGGCAGGCCCTGGATGTTCGAGGGGAAGATATTGCGCGAACACACCGGCACGCCCATCCGCAGGATGGCGCGCGCGAACAACTCGTTGGCCGAGGCCGAACCGGAGCCGTTGACGTTGGCGAATTTGACGACGAAATCGTTGGTCGCGGCCGCCGGCTGCGTCGCCGGCTGGTTGGTCATCACTTGTGACATGAGCCTGCTTTCGCCGTCTCGAGATAGAATTTCTTCATGTCCCAGGCGCCCGTCGGGCAGCGCTCGGCGCACAGCCCGCAATGCAGGCAGACATCCTCGTCCTTCGCCATGATCCGGCCGGTCTTGAGGATGTCGGAGATGTAGAGGTCCTGCGTCAGGTTCACCGCCGGCGCCTGCAGATGGGTGCGCAGCACCGGTTCGGGATCGTTCGCCGTGAAGGTGATGCAGTCCACCGGGCAGATGTCGACGCAGGCGTCGCACTCGATGCACAAATTCTCCGCGAACACCGTCTCGACGTCGCAATTGAGGCAGCGCTGCGCCTCCTTGAAGCCGAGCTCGCGGCTGAAGCCCAGCTCCACCTCCATGTTCACGTCCTTGAGCGTGATCTCCTTGGGCGCATGCGGCACCTTGAAGCGCAGGTCGAGCGACACGTCGTTGTCGTAGGACCACTCATGGATGCCCATCTTCTGGCTGGCGAGGTTGACCAGCGGCGACGGCCGCACCTTCACGTCTTCGCCGTTGCAGAAGAGGTCGATGGAGACCGCCGCGTCGTGGCCATGCGCCACCGCCCAGATGATGTTCTTGGGCCCGAACGCCGCGTCGCCGCCGAAGAACACCTTCGGATTGGTCGACTGGAAGGTCACTGTGTCGACGATCGGCATATCCCATTTGGGCTCGAATTCGAGGCCCAGGTCGCGCTCGATCCACGGGAAGGCGTTCTCCTGCCCCACCGCCACCAGCACGTCGTCGCATTCCATCAGCACGTCCGGCTCGCCGCTCGGCACGAGGTTGCGGCGGCCTTTGGCGTCCCGCTCGGCTTTCACCTTCTCGAACACCACGCCTGTGAGCTTGCCGTTCGTATGCGCGAATTCCTTGGGCACCAGGAAATTGTGGATCGGGATGTCCTCATGCATCGCGTCCTCCTTCTCCCAGGGAGACGCCTTCATCTCCTCGAAGCCGGAACGCACCACAACGTCGACCTTCTCGCCGCCCAGGCGGCGCGACGTCCGGCAGCAATCCATCGCGGTGTTGCCGCCGCCCAGCACGATCACGCGCTTGCCGATGGAGGTCGTATGGCCGAACGAGACGCTCGACAGCCAGTCGATGCCGATATGGATGTTCGCCGCCGCTTCGGTGCGGCCGGGGATGTCGAGATCGCGCCCGCGCGGCGCGCCGCAGCCGACGAACACCGCGTCGTAATCCTGGTCCAGCACCGCTTTCAGGCTGTCGATGCGCTGGCCGAACTTGGTCTCGGGCTCCAGCGCGAGGATGTAGTTGCACTCCTCGTCCAGCACATGCTCCGGCAGGCGGAATTTGGGGATCTGCGTCCGCATCATGCCGCCGGCATTGGCGTCGGCGTCATAGATCGTCACGTGATAGCCGAGCGGCAGCAGGTCGCGCGCCACGGTCAGCGAGGCCGGCCCCGCCCCGATCAGCGCGATGCGCTTGCCGTTCTTCTGCGACGCGGGCCGCGGCATGCGCCCCTTCACATCGTCCTTGTTGTCGGCTGCGACGCGCTTGAGGCGGCAGATCGCGACGGGGTCTTCCTCGACCCGTCCGCGCCGGCACGCCGGCTCGCACGGCCGGTCGCAGGTCCGCCCCAGCACACCCGGGAACACGTTCGACTGCCAGTTGATCATATAGGCGTCGGAGTATTTGCCCTCCGCGATCAGCCTTATGTATTCCGGCACCGGCGTGTGCGCCGGACACGCCCATTGGCAGTCGACGACTTTGTGGAAGTAGTTCGGATCGGAAACGTTGGTCGGCGCCATTCCCGGGCGGCGCACCGCTGCGGGGCGCCCATCAGCCGTGACACTCATGTTATGTACGTGATCTCCAAGACAGCGCTCTTGCCCGCGATTTTACGTGAGGCGCCCCTTTAAAGGCGGCGACCTTATAGACCCGTCGGACCGGCATTTCCCCTCATTTTTCGAGTTTAGTCAGGGAGATAGCGAGCGCAACCGCTCCCTCTATCCCTTCACGGCCTGTGGTTACCTCCTCAAGCCTTTGATTTCTTGCACATTTACGTGGTTCCCCAGAGAGTGGGGACATGGATATCACCCTTTCCGCCGACCACCGCGCCATCGAGGAGAACGTCGGCCGCGTCGTCGCCCGCTTCGACGACGCCTACTGGACCGCGTGCGATCAGGCGCCGCGATTCCCCATCGAATTCCACAAGGCGATGGCGGAGGCCGGCTGGCTCGGCATCGCCATGCCGGTGGAGTATGGCGGTGCCGGCCTCGGCGTCACCGAAGCGGCCATCCTGATGCACACCGTGGCGCGCGGCGGCGGCGCCTATGCGGCGGCGAGCGCGATCCATCTCAACATCTTCGGGCCGCATGCCATCGTCGTGCACGGCAATGACGAACAGAAGCGCCGCATGCTGCCCCCGCTGATCAGGGGCGAACAGAAGGCGTGCTTCGCCGTCACCGAACCGAACGCCGGCCTCGACACCACCAGCATCGAGACCTTCGCGCGCCGCACGAACGACGGCTACATCCTCAAGGGCCGCAAGATCTGGACGACCACGGCCCAGGAAGCCGATAAGATCCTCATCCTCGCCCGCACCGCGAAGAAGGAAGACGGCCGGAAGCCGACCGACGGCATGACGCTGTTCTACACCGACCTCGACCGCGCCAAGGTCGAGGTCCGCCGCATCCCGAAGATGGGCCGCGCCGCCGTGGACTCGAACACCGTCTTCATCGACGACCTCTTCGTCCCCGACGAAGACCGCATCGGCGAAGAGGGCAAGGGCTTCCGCTATCTGCTCGACAGCCTCAATCCCGAACGGATTCTCATCGCCGCAGAAGCGATCGGCCTGGGCCGCGACGCCCTCGACCGCGCCGCGAAATACGCCAAGGAGCGTGTCGTGTTCGGCCGTCCCATCGGCCAGAACCAGGGCATCCAGCATCCCCTGGCCGAAAGCTGGGCCCAGCTCGAAAGCGCCTGGTGGCTCACCTTGCGCGCGGCGTCGCTCTACGACGCGAAACAGCCCTGCGGCGCCGAAGCCAATGCGGCGAAGCTGCTCGCCGCCCGCGCCGCCTTCGACACCTGCACCCGCGCGATGATGACCCATGGCGGCATGGGCTATGCCAAGGAATACCAGATCGAAAGATTGCTCCGCGAAAGCATGATCCCGCGCCTTGCGCCGGTCAGCGAGCAGCTGATCCTCAGCTTCATCGGCGAGAACGTGCTGGGATTGCCGAAATCGTATTGAAAGGTTCATCCAAATGCATTTGCCGTGTCATTGAGCAGGCGGTGACCGCAAACCCATCGCATTGCGCAGTTTTCGCGCAGGGATTCACCAAATAAATCCAGCAGGCCCCTGTCAAAATCCCCGGAACTCCGCCATCGTTAACCAGGGTAAAATGAGCCCGCGAGGCGGGCCATGACACGTGTTGGGGGTGTGCCATGGATCGTCTCATTCGCGGCTATCGCGAATTCCGCAAGACACGCTGGCCGGAGGAGCGCGCGAATTACGCGCGCATGGCCAAGCGCGGCCAGCGTCCCGAATATCTTCTGATCGCCTGCAGCGACTCGCGCTCCGATCCGGCGACCGTGTTCAGCGCCAATCCGGGCGAGCTTTTCGTGGTGCGCAACGTCGCCGCCGTCGTGCCGCCCTATGGCGACGACGCCGGCTTTTACGGCACGCGCGCCGCCATCGCCTATGCGGTCCTCGCGCTCAATGTGCGCAATGTCGTGGTGATGGGTCACGCGCAATGCGGCGGCGTCGCCGCGGCGATGGACAGCAAGGTCGCGGACAGCATTCCGTTCCTCAAGCAATGGGTCAGCCTCCTCAAGCCGGCGGTCGAGAGCAAGATTCCCAAGGGTCACGCACATGGGCACGGCAATGCCGATGCCGAGCGCGCGGCGGTCAAGCTGTCGATTGAGCGGCTCCGCAGCTATCCCTTCATCGCCGAGCGCGAGAAGACGGGCGCCCTGCATGTCGACGGCCTGCGGTTCGACATCGCCAATGGCGTGCTCGAAGTGCTCGATCCGGACAGCGGCAACTTCGAGCCGGTGGAGCGCCCGCCGCTGCTGTCCCGCTGGTTCGGCAGCGGCCGTCGCGCCGCGGGCGGCGGCGATATCCGGCCCGTGGCCCCGTGATTTTGCCGGGGTCTGCGCTATAACCGGCGCATGGACCGTCTCATCGCAGGATATCGCGCCTTCCGCGCCGGCCGCTGGCCGGAGGAACATGCGCATTACGAGGAACTGGCGCGCAAGGGCCAGAACCCCGACTATCTCGTCATCGCCTGCTCGGACTCGCGGGCCGACCCCGCGACGATCTTCAGCGCCGCCCCGGGCGAACTCTTCGTCGTGCGCAACGTCGCCGGGATCGTGCCGCCGTTCGAGCAGGACAGCGGCTATCACGGCACCAGCGCGGCGCTCGCCTTCGCGGTGATGCAGCTGGGCGTCAAGCATGTCGTGGTGCTCGGCCATGCCCAGTGCGGCGGCATCGCCGCGGCGCTCGACGGCAGCCTGGTCGCCGGCGTGCCCTTCATCGGCAGCTGGATCGCGCTCCTCAAGCCCGCGCTGGAGCACTCCGAACATATCCACGACGCGGCCGAGCGCCATGTCGCGATGGAGCGCGATTGCGTGCGCCTGTCGCTCGACAACCTGCTGACCTTTCCCTTTGTGGCGGAGCGCGTGCGCGACGGCCGCCTCGCGCTCGCCGGCGCCCGTTTCGGCATCGCCGACGGCCGGCTCGAGGTGCTGGACCGCGACGCGGATGCCTTCCGCACGGTGGAATAGGTGGACGTCCCGGTCCTCGAGACCGAGCGCCTGATCCTGCGCGGCCATCGGGCGGAAGATTTCCCGGCCTATGCCGCGATGTGGGCCGATCCCGCCGTGACGCGCTTCATCGGCGGCATGCCGCTGACGGAGGAAGAGGCCTGGGCCAAGTTCATGCGCATCTTCGGCCATTGGGCCCTGGCCGGTTACGGCTTCTGGTCGGTGCACGAGACCGGCGGCCCGCGCGTCGGCGAGGTCGGCTTCCTCGACGCCCGCCGCGACATCAGCCCTTCGATGCACGGCATCCCCGAAGTCGGCTGGGCCTTTGCCAAAGCCGCGCAGGGCAAAGGCTATGCCACCGAAGCCGTCCGCGCCGCGCTCGCCTGGGGCGAGCAATGCTTCGGCCAGACGCGTTTCGCCTGCATCATCGCGCCGCAGAACGCCGCCTCGCTCAACGTCGCGGCGAAGACCGGCTTCCGCGAAGTCGCGCGCACGACCTACAAGGGCGATCCGACGGTCATGCTCTATCGCGAGCCCTAGGCGCGTTCTATATCTCCCGCCGCAACAGCACGAGTGCACCATGCCCGGTCTCTTTTTCGAGCAGTTCTCCGTCGGCCAGACCTTCGCGCACGCCATCCGGCGCACCGTGACCGAGACCGACAACGTCCTCTTCACCGCCATGACGCACAACCCGGCGGCGCTGCATCTCGACGAGGAATACGGCAAGGGCACCGAGTTCGGCCAGCGCATCGTCAACTCGCTGTTCACGCTGGGCCTGATGATCGGCATCTCGGTGCACGAGACGACGCTGGGCACCACCGTCGCCAATCTCGGCATGACCGACGTGGTGTTCCCCAAACCCGTCTTCCACGGCGACACGCTGCACGTCGAGACCGCGGTGCTGGAGATCCGCGAAAGCAAATCGCGCCCGACGCAAGGCATCGTGGTCTTCGAGCACAAGGCGATCAACCAGCGCGGCGAGACGGTCGCCCAGTGCAAGCGCAGCGCGCTGATGCATAGGATGCCCGCGCATTGAAAACAGCATCATATGATGCTATATTCCGTGCGGCAGGAGACACATATGCGAACAACTTTGTCGCTTGACGACGACCTGATCGCGAAGGCGCGTGAATATAGCGGTCTCGAAGAAAAATCGGCCATTGTCCACGAGGCTTTGAAGTCTTTCGTGCAGCAGCAGGCGGCCCGCCGACTCGCGCGTCTTGGCGGCAGCGATCCGCATGCGCGTGCGGCGCCGCGTCGGCGGCCGAAACCTGCGTGATTCTCGTCGATGCCTCGATCTGGATCGATCATATCCGATCACCGGATGCATCGTTGCAGCCGCTGTTGGACGCAAACGAAGTCGCCTGCCATCCTTTTATCATCGGCGAAGTCGCGCTGGGGCACATACGGCCGCGCGACGCCGTGCTCGCAGGCCTGAAGATACTCCCGTCGGCGATAATTGCGGCCGACGGCGAAGTGGTTCAATTGATCGACCGATATCAACTCACGGGTTCGGGATTGGGCTATGTCGATGCTCATCTTTTGGCGTCGAGCCTTCTCACCGTCGACTGCTTGCTCTGGACGAGAGATAAGAAGCTGAAGGAATTCGCCTCCAGACTCGGCACAGCCGCCAAAGGCTTGAACTGACATGATCCTCCGTTCCTTCCTCTTCGTCCCCGCCGACAGCGACAAGAAGCTCGCCAAGGCGAAGTCGTCGCCGGCCGATGCGCTGATCCTCGACCTGGAGGATTCGGTCGCTGCCGAGAACCGTCCCCGCGCCCGCGCCATGGCCGCCGACTTCCTGCGCGATAAGAACCGCCAATCCGTCTGGGTCCGCATCAACCCGGTCGGCTCCGCCGATTTCGTCGACGACATGGCGGCGGTGGTCGGTGCCGCGCCCGCCGGCCTCGTCGTGCCCAAGCCGGACGGCCCGCAGGACCTGCTCACCCTCGACGCCCATCTCATCACGCTGGAGACCCAGGCCGGCCTGCCGCAGCGTGCGATCAAGCTGCTGCCCGTCGCGACCGAGACGCCGACCGCCGTGCTGTCGCTGCAGGACTACCGTTCGCCGCCGCCGCGCCTCGCCGCGTTGAGCTGGGGGGCCGAAGACCTGTCCGCCGCGCTTGGCGCCGCGACCAACCGCGACGAGACGGGCGAATTCCTCTTCGTGCACAAGATGGTGCGCGCCCTGGTGCTGATCGCCGCCAAGGCGGCCGGGGTCGCCGCCGTCGAGACGCTGCACGCCGATTTCCGCGACCGCGCGGGTCTCGAGCGCGCCGCGCGCCTCGCCCAGCGCGAGGGCTTCAGCGGCATGCTCGCGATCCATCCCGACCAGGTCGAGCCGATCAACGCCGCCTTCACGCCCTCGGCCGCCGATGTCGAGCACGCGACGAAGGTCGTCGCCGCCTTTGCTTCAGGCGCCGGCGTCGCGTCGCTCGACGGCAAGATGCTCGACCAGCCGCACCTCAAGCAGGCGCGTCATGTGCTGGCGCTCGTCGAGGCATTGCGCTTGAGCATCCAGGCATAAAGCCCGGCGACCAGCGCCACGAACACCACGATCGCAATGGGGTTGGCGAGCGCGAAATCCGCCGGCACCAGCGCCAGCGGCGCGTCCTTCGTCAGGCCCACGATGAGCGCCGCGTTCAGCACCCCGAACAGGCTCTCGCCCACGATCATCCCCGACGCGACCAGCACGCCGAGCCGCGTCGCCCGCTGCGGATTGGCGGCCCGCTTGGCGCGGCCGTCATACCAATGGCCGACCACCGCGCCCAGGGTGAGCGGCAGCGTCGCCGACATCGGCAGATAGATGCCGATCGCGACCGCCAGTGGCGGCAGGCGCAGCCACTTGGCGCGTCCCAGAAGCTCGTCGATGACGACCAGCCCGATCCCGACCGCCACCCCGATCCCGATCATCGCCCAGTTCAGATTGTGCCCGATCACGCCCTGCGCCAGCGCGCTGATCAGCGTCGCCTGCGGTGCGTTCAGCGCCTTGGCCGTCGCATGCGGTGCGCCCGCGATGCCATAGGCATGCACCAGCAGGTTCAGCACGGGCGCGATCACCGCCGCGCCGGCCACCACGCCGACCAGCAGCGCGATCTGCTGCCGCCACGGCGCCGCGCCGACCAGCTGGCCGGTCTTGAGATCCTGGAGATTGTCGTTGGAGATCGTCGCCACCGCGAAGACGACGGAGGTCACGATCAGCGCGAACGCCACCACCGGCTGCGTCGGTCCCGGCGCCGCGACGAGCAGCAGAAGCCCCGCGCAGGCCACGATGGTGAGGATGCCGACGCTGCTGATCGGGCTGTTCGACGATCCCAGCAGGCCCGCCATGTAGCCGCACACCGCCGCGATCAGGAAACCCACGACCAGCACGAAGGGCAGCGAGACCGCGGTCAGCACCGCGGCCTGCGCGCCCAGTCCCGCCTCGTTCGCGAAGCGCCAGATGACGAAGGCCGCGACTGCCAGGCCGGCGATCGTCAGGCCCAGGATCCAGCCGGCGCTCAGATCGCGCTCGCGCTGGTCGCCGCCGGCGGCGATCTTGGACCGCGCCGAGGCCAGGGTGCTGACCAGCCCGCCGACCACCGGCCTGGCGAGCTTGATCAGCGTCCAGATCGCCGCAACGGCGATCGCGCCGGCGCCGATGAAGCGCACTTGGTGCTGCCAGATCGCCATCACATGCGTGCCCAGGTCGCCCGCCGCCGGCATCGCGGCGGTCAGCAGCGGCACCGCCACGCCCCAGCCGATCACGATGCCCAATAGTCCGGCGATGCCGACCGAAAGCCCGACCAGGTGTCCCGCGCCCATCAGCGCCAGCGAAAAGGAGAAGTCGAACGAAGTGCCGCCCTTGCCGGTCGAGAAGAAACGCTGGAATTCGCCTGCTGCGACTTGCGTCGCCGCCAGCGCGATCATGCCCAGCGATGCGACCGAGCCCAGGATGACCGCCAGGAAGCCTTCGCGCGCCTCGGCCGGATCGGCCGGCGTGCCGTCGTCGCGGACGCCTGCGCCGACCTTCAGCACCTCGGCCGCCGCGACGCCTTCAGGATAGGGCAGGTCGGAATGAGTCACCAGCGCCCGGCGCAGCGGGATCGTGAACAGCACGCCCAGCACGCCGCCCGACAGGCAGATCAGGAACGAGGTCCAGAATGGAAACCCGGTCCACCAGCCCACGATCACGAGGCCCGGCAGCACGAAGATGATCGACGACAGCGTCCCGGCCGCCGAGGCCACCGTCTGCACGATGTTGTTCTCGAGGATGGTCGAGCCGCGCAGGACGCTGAGCACGGCCATGGAGATCACCGCGGCGGGAATCGACGACGCGAAGGTCAGGCCGACCTTCAGACCGAGATAGACATTGGCCGCCGTGAACACGAGCGTGATGAGAACGCCGAGGATGAGGCCGCGAACGGTGAGCTCCGCCGCGGGGCGGATGGAAGAAGTGGTCATGGCCCTCAAATCGAAAGACAGCCCGCCCAACTTACACGACGGCGCGGGAGCGCAAAGAATCCCAAGAATTTCGGGTGGGGGTCTCTCCCCGCTCACACCGCCCTCACCCGAAATCGCTTCGCGATTTTTCGGCCTCCCCGCAAGGGGGAGGCGAAAGAAGAGATATCTTCCGTCAGGCCCCTCCGTCAGCCATGCACAATCGCGCATCGGGGTCTTCGCGATCCGCGCTGGCAACCGCGCCCGCGACGCCCGACACTATGGATATGGCAGCAGGCTTTCCCTGTCTGACGGTCCTCGCCGGTTTCGGCCCCGTCCTGCTGCGCCCCGTTGGACGGTGCGACGCCCCGGCGCTGACCCGCTTCTTCGAAGCCCTCGATCCCGCCGACATCCGCGCCCGCTTCTTTGCCGGCCGCCACGGCCCGCCGCCCGGCTATGTCGAGCGTCTGGCACAGGCGGATTTCGAGCATGACCTGGTCCTGCTTGGCGCCGACGCCGGAACGGGCGCGCTGCTCGGCGGCGCCCGCCTTGTCGAGGGCGAGACCGCGATCACCGTCCGCTCCGACCTCAAGCACCGCGGCCTCGGCCGCCTGCTGATGCGCCGACTGCTCGACCATGCTCGCGACCGCGGGACCCACGATGTCTTCGCCGACATCCTGCCCGAGAACCGCGCCTCCCTCGGCCTCGCGCGCGACATGGGCTTCGCGTTCAGCCGCAGCGCGCGGACGCCGAATGTCGTACGCGCGTACTTGCACCTCTAGCGGCGCGCTCTGCGAAAAATTGCCCTCATGCAGCGAAGCGATAGGGCAATTTTTCAAAAAAAAGAGGGGGGAGGGCACGAAGCCCTCCCCCCTTCCGGACACCACCGTTTGCCCCCGGTGGTGCCGACGCGGAACCGGTTTACGGCGTGGTCGAGTAGTGGACCACCTGGGTGCTGTTGCCGACCGCCGAGGACGTCACGCCGACGCTGCCGCCGACATTGCGGACCGCGACATTGGCGGTGCTGAACACGTTGGAGGTGTTGGTCTGCTGCAGCACGGTGGGCGCGTTCAGCGCGTTGGTGTCTTCCGTATAGGTGTTGCCGTAGGCGGTGGACTGCACCGCCACGTCGCCGGTCACGTTGCGGACATCCGCGGTCACTTCCGAGCCCGGATCCTGCGCATGGCAGGTCTGCTTGCTGTTCACCGCCGTGACGTCCGGATCGGTCGACACGTCGGTCGAGTTGCAGACCGCGAGGCCCGAGATCGAGACGCTGCCGCCCACGCCGTTGACGTTCGCGTTGACGGTCGAGCCGATATTGGTGCTCTCGTCGTCCTGCGTGCTCGTGACATGCGTGTTGTCGAAGGTCACGGCCTCGAAGGTGTTGCCTGCGCCCTGGCTCTGGATGACGACGTCGCCGGCGACATGGCTGGCATTCGTCGTCACCGTCGACCACTGCGCCCCGAAGGTGAGCTGGCCGTTGAGGATCGTGCTCCCCTGGGCCGTCGGCGCGACCTGGTCCGGACCGCTGCCGTTATTCGCTCCCGCGCAGGCCGGTGTCAGCGACAGGGTCGCTAGAACCGTAGAAGCGATAAGGAGCTTGGCGAGACGCGTCGTCATTGTGGTGGTCCTCGTTGCGGGCGGTGACGGGGTTGTTGTTGGTGTGAACCGGCGGTGGATTGCGGTCGCTGCCGTCGGCCAGCGGGTCGGTGCTGGCGGCGCAGGAGCCGCTGGTGTGGTAGAGCCGGCTGGTCATCTCGAGCACGGCGCGCTCGATCACCGAGCGGACCGCGAGCTGGATCGGCTCCAGCGCGCTTTCGCCGACCGATGCGTCGAAGAAATTGGCGCCCAGGAAGTCGAACACGCCGACCGAGACCTGGCGGCCGATGATCTGCTTCTGGTAGGAGATCACGTCGACCACCTGCAGCGTCTTGGTGTCCACCAGGCGAAGGTCGAGGCCGACATTCATGACGTACATGTTGCCGCCGGTCTGGCCCTTGATGCCGTTGGTGGCGGTCTCGCCGCCATCGGCCGAGGCGCCGACCGAGCGGATGTTGAAGTTCAGCTCGGTGATGCCGCCGACCAGGTAGTAGTCCGAGCCCGGGATCGAGCCCGCGATGATCTGGCGGTAGTCGTTGCCGCCCTGGCCGTTCGGGCCGGCATCCGCGCCGATCAGCTTGTTGTTGGCGTATTTGAGCTCCATCTCGGCGACCGAGGTGTCGAAGCGCTCGACCAGCTGGACGCCGGCCTTGCTCAGCGCGCTCATCGCCATCAGGGCGGCGCCCTGGGTGATCTTGCGGCCGGAATTGTCGCTTTCCGCCTTGCCGGTGTAGTCGGCGATCTGGCCGACCGCGATCTTCAGCGGGCGCTGTCCGGTATAGCCGGCCATGCAGCGCAGGGCGGCGGAGTAGGGCGTCTCGTTCGAGATCACCGGCGAGCCGCCGATCGGCGCCGTGTAGCGGCCGGTCGTGCTGTCGGCCTGCGGGCTGATGCAGCCGGCGAGCGAGACCGCCGCGATCGCGAGGATCAACGGCTTGATGAGGTGTTTTCTTCCGCGGCGAGTCATGGGATGGGGCTTCCCTCTGGAGTTCGAAAGTTAGTGGCCGTTGATCGTGTTGGTGGCCGTCTGGTTGCCGTTGTTGGTCTGCGTTGCGTTGACGATGACCGTGTTGTTGTTTCCGAGCGTCACGACGTTGAGCTGGTTGCCGATCGCCGTGGCGCTTCCGAAAGCCGTCCCTGCACCGCTCGTGCCAACCCCGCCGGCCGAGGCCGCGCCCGAGGCCGAGGCGCCCGCGCCGGCCATGCCGCCGAAATTCGCGCTGGTGAACTGGCCGTTCACCACGGTGAGATTGCCGTTGGCGTCGCGCAGCGAGGGCGTCGGCGCCTGGTTTTCCTGGCCGGCCTGCAATCCGTAGGGCGCGTTGTAGCTGGACGAATTGCTGTAATCCCCGGCCTGGGCGGTGCCCGCGAAGGCGGCTCCGGCAAGGAGCGCGGCGGCGAAGCGGATCGTGCTATGGACGGCCATGGGATGTCTCATGTGCAAAGGTGTCTCGCACCACCCATGAGCAACCGCCGTGCCAGCCATCCGGCCGGTCAGTACCGCGTTGGCCGCGGCCGCGTGTTCCAAAGCGGCACGGGCCTGCGTTATTTTGGATCGTCACCAACTGCCGGAGGCCCGCTTGGCTACGCTCGAGTTCTTCTTCGACTGTTCCTCGCCCTGGACCTATCTCGCCTTCACCCGGGTCCAGCCGATGGCGCAGCGCACCGGGGCCGACATCGTGTGGAAGCCGATCCTGGTCGGCGGCGTCTTCAACGCCGTCAACCAGGAGGTCTATGAGCGCCGGGCCAATCCCGAGCCGCGCAAGGCCGCCTACGGCGCCAAGGACCTCCAGGACTGGGCCAGGCATGTCGGGATCACGATCGTGATGCCGCCGCCGGTCTTTCCGGTGAAGGCGACGCTGGCGATGCGCTGCGCCTTGGCGGCCCAGGAAGAGGGCAAGGTGGTCGAATATTCCCGCGCCTGCTTCCAGGCCTATTGGTCCGATCTGAAGGACATCAGCCTGCCGCATGTCCTGCTGGAGGTCTGCGTGGCCGCCGATCTCGACGGCGAGCACATCCTGGCGCGGGGCCAGACAGAGGAGATCAAGGGTCGCCTGCGCGCCAACACCGACGAACTGATCGCGCGGGGCGGATATGGTTCGCCCACCATATTCGTCGGCGGCGCCGACATGTATTTCGGCAATGACCGCCTGGAACTGGTCGAGGCGGCGCTGCTGCGCTGAGCCCCTGGGCGGGAACTGCAATTTGTCCCGGCATTTTGCGGGATTTGCACCGGCTGGGACGCTGCGGTTCTTGAAGCCGGCCGCAGCCACCTTAGATATAGCGTGAGGCGCATCCGTCGCGCCGTCCGAGGAGGCCGTCATGTCCGACACATCCAATCAGGCCAGCGGAATCCCGCCCGGACAGATTCCCGTCGTCGTGCATCCGCCTTTTCCGTTCCTGCGGCTGCTCTATTCCATCGGCTACGGCTTGGTCGCCTGGTTCGTCATGCATGTGATCTTCGTGCTGGCCGTCGTGCAGTTTGTGATGATCGCGATCAACGGCCGCGTGCATGAGGAGATTAAGTCCTTCTGCAGCACGCTGATCCAATACGAGTGGGAGCTGCTCGCCTATATCGTGTTCGCGCGCGACGAGATGCCCTTCCCGGTCGGCCCCTTCCCCAAGCACATCTAAGTACTCATCCGTACGCGGAATATTCGTTTATTCATCGTTGAATGAACATTGTTGTGCAAATGCGAGGGTGCATTGCAGCGCGTTTTGCTGTGACAAAACGGGCACAAACACTTTCCGATTTCGTGCGTGTCTTCGCCATTACTCGATAATCTTCTTGCTCGCTGCTTGAGCTTGCTCATATCGTTCCAATGCCAAATTGCGTCGGTCTGGGTCCACTTGGAGAGCGAGTGGGGCGCAATGGGCATCAAGGCACGCGTCTATGCCGTGCCGCAACGGGGAGCTCAAATCATGCCTGCAATGCGTTCAGTCGCGACCGCACGGTCAGCTACGTTCATCAGTGCTTTGTTGATGTCGACCGCTTTCACGGTTCCTGCCTTCGCGCAGATCGAGACCGTCGTGGTGACCACCGAGCGCAAGGCCGAAGACATTCAGACCGTGCCGGTCGCCGTCACCGCGCTGAGCGGCGCCGACCTCAAGGCGAAGCAGGTCAACAGCTTCCGCGATTTGCAATTCCACGTGCCGAGCGTGACCTACACGAAGTCGAACTTCGGCGGCGCGCAGTTCCAGATCCGCGGCATCACCACCCAGTTCGGTCTCGGCGCCGCCATCGCGCAGAACCAGAACGACATCTATCTCGAAGCCCCGGCGCTCGTGACCGGCCAGTATTTCGACGTCGCGGACGTCGAAGTGGCGCGCGGCCCGCAATCGACCTCCTATGGCCGCGCGGCGACCGGCGGCGCGGTGAACATCAACACCAACAAGCCGAACCTCGACGAGTTCCAGGCCCGCGCCTCCTTCGACTACGGCACCTACAACACGATGAAGCCGGAGCTGATGGTCAACGTCCCGCTCATCGACGGCGAGCTTGGCGTCCGCTTCGCCGCACTCGGCGTCTTCCATGACGGCTATGAGAAGAACGAATATGCCGGCCCGACCGTCTATACCAATGCCGGCCCGGTCGACAGCCGCGTCAACGGCCAGGGCACGGCTTCGGGCCGCGGCTCGATCCGCTGGCAGCCGAGCGCCGATACGCTGATCGATCTCACGGCCGAGATCGGCTACGAGAACGACACCCGCGTCCGCGGCGACAAGCAGGAATGCCATCGCGATCCGTCGGGCGTGATCGGCTGCTTGCCCGACCGCCTCGGCTTCGATCCGATCAACCTGAACGCCACCCTCGGCGCGACCCTCGGCTCCAAGCAGGGCCTGACGGCGCTGCTGAGCAACACCATCGGCGCGCCCTATGGCCTCTCGGTGCTGCTCGGCAACACGGTCGGCCTGTTCAATCTCGGCGGCAATGGCGGCCCGGGGGACCCGGCCGGCCCGGCCGGCGTATTTTTCCTCGGACCGGGCAGCCCCGGTCCGGCCCAGGTCAACCAGATCGGCTCGGGCTTCGGCGGCGTGGTCTCGCCGGACCTGCTGACCTCGAACACCGCCTATAACCCGAAATTCAAGGGCAGCGACGCGGTCTACACCTTCAACTGGACCCAGACCGTCACGCCCTGGCTGAAATCCACCGTCGATTTCGGCTATTCCAACGGCTATCAGTTCACGCAGCAGGACTACAATGACGGGCCGCCGACCAATATCAGTTCGCTGATCGTGCCCTCCGTCCTCGGCTTCAACGGGGCCCTTGCCCTGCTTGGCGCCGATCCCACGCCTTACAACAACGCCTATTTCGCGCCCGGCGGCGCGCCGATCGGCACCATTCCGATCTCGAACACCTATTACAACGGCAAGTTCGGTTCCTATGGCGGCATCATCGACAACAGCCGCGGCGGCGTGCTGATGAACACGCCCTATTTCACGACCTATGACGAAGACTCGTTCAGCAGCCGCGAGCTGACCGGCGAAATCCGGTTCCAGACCAGCTTCGAAGGTCCGCTCAACTTCTCGGCGGGTGCGTTCTGGATGTCGTTCCAGTCGCGCAACCAGTACTGGGTCGCGTCCTCGGCGCTCGATTTCGAAGCGATCGCGATCGGCGGTCTCGTCACGGGATTGACGGGCTCGCCCGTGCCGCTCGTCGCGGCCGATCCGACCTTCGATTCGGAATCGCGCCGCGACGACGTGCAGTCGCGCTCGATCTTCCTCGAAGGCACCTACGACATCACCGACGATCTGCGGTTCATCGCCGGTGCGCGCTACAACGACGATCGCCAGAGCCTGCTGCGCACGACCATCCCGGTCGGCGGCGCCTTGCTGACCAACGGCTTCGCGCCGATCGGCGCCCAGGTCAATCTCGACGTCACGAACCGCTCGCCCACCCTCGTTACGGGGCAGCAGAACAGCGTGACCGACCTGTGGACGGGCCGCGCGACCCTCAACTGGTCGCCGAAGCTCTCCTGGACGGATCAGACATTGGTCTACGCCACCGCGTCGCGCGGTGAGCTGGCCGGCGGCATCAACGTCGCCAACAATGCGCAGGCGGCCGCCGTCGTGCCGACGGTCTATGTGCCGGCGACGGTGGATGCGCTCGAATTGGGCACCAAGAACACGCTGCTGGACGGCTCGCTGCAGGCCAACCTCGACGTCTGGTACTACAATTACGAGAACTACCAGGTCGGCATCATCGCCAACCGCCAGGCGCTCACCCTCAACATCCCGGCCCATCTCTACGGCCTGGAAGGCGAGATCGTGTGGCAGCCCGAGGAAGACCTGGCTTTCAACCTGACCTTGTCGCTGACGCAATCGGCGGCCGGCAACTCCTTTGTCGCCGACCAGCGCAATCCCACGGCGAACGTGCCGAACTCGATCCTGGTCAAGGACCTGACCAACGGTTCGAACTGCGTGATCGTGCCGACCGCGAATGCGCTCGGCGTCGCCGCGACGGGTCATACTCCGGGCGAATCGTCCGCGCTTCATATCGCCAACTTCTACCTGCCGAATGGCGGCAACGCCGCGATCGATGCCCCCTACGGCATTCCGCTGGTCAATTACGGCGTGTGCGCTCCGACGACGGCATATGCCGGCGGGGCTCCCGCGGGGTTCACGCCGACGCCGGCGCATCCGGTCTACACCTACGAAGACGCGCTCGAGGCGCAGGGCTTCCAATACACCTTTGCCGTCAACGCCAAGACCGGTGCCCTGGCCGTCGACTCGACGGGCAGCACCTTCCACGACGGCAACGGCAATGTCGTCAACCTGCATGGCAATCAGCTGCCGCAGGTGCCGAATGCCCAGATCGGCTTCGGCGCGCAGTGGACGGCGCATCTGGGCGACTACACCCTGGTGCCGCGCGTCGACTACTACTGGCAGTCGAGCTTCCAGTCGCGCGTCTGGAACGACGCGAACATCGACCGGGTGGACGGCTGGGACACGATGAACGCCCAAATCCAGCTCAACGCGCCGGACGCCGCGTGGTACGCCAAGGTGTTCGCCACCAACGTGTTCGACAAGCGCAATCCGACGGGCGTCTATCTGACGGATCCGACCTCGGCGCTGTACACCAACGTGTTCTCCGAAGACCCGCGGGTCGTGGGCATCTCGCTGGGCGCGAGCTGGTAGGCTTCGGACCGTCTTTCCCGGAAAAGGGCGCCGGCAGCGGCGCCCTTTTTCTTTGCCGCCGGCGGTCGCCGATGTCGCTGGCCGGCGCCCGCCGTTCCGCGCCCGCGCCGGATGGACTAGCCTTCGGTATCCAACCGGCCGCCCAGGAGCCAACCATGGAAACGCGCAAGCTCGGCACGTCCGGCATAGAGGTCTCGGTCGTCGGCCTCGGCTGCAACAATTTCGGCACTCTGAAGGTGGACGCCTCGCGCCGCGTGGTCGATCGCGCCCTGGACCTGGGCATCACCCTCTTCGACACCGCCGACGTCTATGGCAATCGCGGCGGCTCGGAGGAGCAGCTGGGCGATATCCTGGGCGCCCGCCGCAAGGACATCGTGCTCGCCACGAAATTCGCCATGCCGATGGACGACGCGGGCGCCAGATCCGGCGCCTCGGCCGCCTATATCCGCGAGGCCTGCGAGGCGAGCCTGAGGCGCCTCAAGACCGACTGGATCGACCTTTACCAGCAGCACCGCCCCGATCCGGACACGCCGATCGAGGAGACCCTGCGGGCGCTCGACGACTTGGTGAGACAGGGGAAAGTCCGTGCCATCGGCTGTTCCAACCTGCCTGCCGACCAGCTGGCCGCGGCACATGCGGCCTCGCGCAAGCACGGCCTTGCGGCCTATGTCACGGCGCAGGACCAGTACAGCCTGGTCGTTCGCGACGTCGAAACCGCGCTGCTGCCGGAACTGACCCGCGAGGGCATGGGCCTGCTGCCCTATTTCCCGCTCGCCAGCGGCCTGCTCAGCGGCAAGTACAAGAAGGGCGAAGCGGCGCCGGCCGGAACGCGCTATGCCCGCGCCGGCCGTTTCGCCGACACCTACATGACCGAGGAGAACTGGGCCATCGTCGAGGCGCTGACCGCCTTCGCCGAGGCGCGGGGCCGCACGGTCCTCGATCTCGCCTTCGCCTGGCTGCTGGCGCATCCCTGGCTGCCCAGCGTGATCGCCGGCGCCACCCGGCCCGAGCAGATCGACCAGAATGCCGCCGCGGCAAGCTGGAAACTGTCCGCCGGCGAGGTCGCCGAAGTCGATCGCATCACGCAGAAAACGGCTTAGGTCGGCGCTGCGCCATCCTTCGAGGGCCGCTGTGCGGCCACCTCAGGATGGCGGTTTCATTTTTGCCGCATTTACCGACCGCGTCATGCTGAGGTGCTTGGTTCGCGGCAACGCCGCGAACCAAGCCTCGAAGCACACAGGTTCACTCCGCCGGCTGCGTCCGCGCTCCGCCGCCGAACAGGCTGCGCCAGCGGAAATGGCCGGCGCGCTCGCCGAGGTGATCGAGATAGGTGTAGATCACCGGCGTGATGTAGAGCGTCAGGAGCTGGGAGACCAGCAGGCCGCCCACCACCGCCAGGCCCAGCGGCCGCCGCGACTCCGAGCCCGCGCCGAAGCCGATCGCGATCGGCAGCGTGCCCATCAGCGCCGCCATCGTCGTCATCATGATCGGCCGGAACCGCACCAGCGCCGCTTCGACGATGGCCTTCTCCGGCGGCACGTGTTCGCTGCGCTGCCGGTGGAGCGCGAAGTCGATCATCATGATCGCGTTCTTCTTCACGATGCCGATCAGCATGATCATGCCGACAAAGGCATAGACGCTGAGCGGCGTGTCCGATCCGGTGATGCCCGCGGTGAAGAGCTGGTGGAACAGCCACAGCGTGATCAGCGCGCCGACCGCCGCCGAAGGCAGGCCCGACAGGATGGTCAGCGGGTGGATGAAGCTCTCATACAGGATGCCCAGGATGATGTAGACCGTGATCAGCGCGATCAGCAGGAGCAGGCCCATATTGCTCAGCGAGCTCTGGAAGGCCTGCGCCGTGCCCTGGGCCGAGCCGCTCACCGTGTCGGGCAGGTGCAGTTGCGCCTTGACCCGGTCGATCGAGCTCAGCGCATCGCCCAGCGAGTATCCCTTGTCGAGGTTGAAGGAGATCGTGACCGCCGGCAGCTGGCCCTGGTGATTCACCGTCAGCGGCATGGTGCCCGGCGTCAGCTTGACCACCGAGGTCAGCGGCACCAGCGTCGTGCCGTCCGCCGCCGACAGGTAGATCCGCGACAGGTCGCTGAGCTTGAACTGGTATTGCGGCAGGAGCTCCATGATGACGAAATACTGGTCGGCCGAGCCGTAGATGGTGGACACCTGTTCGGTGCCGAAGGCCGCGCCCAGCGCGGTCTCGATCTTGGCCGGCGTGATGCCCAGGGCCGCCGCCTTGTCGCGATCGATCGCGACGTTGATCGAGGGCGCCGCCAGGTCGAGGTCGGTCGTCACGTCCTGGAACCCCGGCGTGGTCGCCAGCGCGTTCATCAGCTTGAGCGAGGACGTCTGCAGCTCGCCTTGGTCGAGGTCCTGCAGCGTGTACTGGTACATCGATTTCGACTGACGGCCGCCGATCTGGATCGCGGGCGGGTTCTGCATATAGGTGTTGATGCCCGGCACCGCGCCCAGCTTGGGCCGCAGCTGGCGGATGATCTCGTCCGCGGAATCGCGGTCGCCCGAATCCTTCAGAGTCAGAAGCAGCGTGCCGGTGTTGGTGCCCGTGCGCGAGCCGCCGCCGCCGACGAACGACATCACCGTCTTCACGCCGGGATTCTTCGCCGCGATCGCCGCAACCCGCTGCTGGTACTGCGCCATCTTGAGGAAGGAGGTGCGGTCGGCGCCCTCGGTCTGGGCACGGATCATCCCCTGGTCTTCGGTCGGGATGAAATCCAGCGGCACCAGGTAGAACATGCCGACGGTCGCGGCCAGGCTGGCGAAAAAGAGGAAAAGGATGAAACCGCGATGCGCCATGCTCCAGCCCAGCGAGCGCTCATAGCCGCCCTGGACGCGGTCGAAGATCGCTTCGCTGCGCTCGTAGAAGCCGCCCGGCTTGTGCGCCTTGGCGGCCTTCAGGAAGCGGCCGCTCAGCATCGGCGTCAGCGTCACCGACACGATGCCGGAGACGACGATGGCGAGCACGATGGTGACCGCGAATTCGTGCAGCAGCCGCCCCACGATGCCGCCCATGAAGACCAGCGGGATGAACACCGCCGCCAGCGACACGGTCATCGACAGGATGGTGAAGGCGATCTCGCGCGAGCCGTTCATCGCCGCCTCGCGCGGCTGCTCGCCCTCCTCGATGTGGCGCACGATGTTCTCGAGCATCACGATAGCGTCGTCGACCACGAAGCCGACCGACAGCGTCAGCGCCATCAGCGACAGGTTGTCGAGATTGTAGCCGAACAGCGCCATGCCCGCGAAGGTGCCGATCACCGCGATGGGCAGCGCCAGCGACGGGATCACCGTGGCGGACAGGTTGCGCAGGAAGATGAAGATCACCAGCACCACCAGCACCGCGGCGATCAGCAGGGTGCTCTGCACGTCGGCGACGGAGCTGCGGATCAGCTGGCTGCGGTCGTAGATGATGTCGAGCGACAGCGAGGCGGGCAGCTGCTTGGAAAAGGCCGGCAGGATGGCCTTGATCTCGTCGACCACGGCGATGGTGTTGGAGCCGGGCTGGCGCTGCACCGCCAGCACGACGGCCGGCTGGCCGTTGAACCAGCTATAGGCGAGGTTGTTCTGCACGCTGTCGATGGCGCGGCCGACGTCGCGCACCCGCACCGGCGCGCCGTTCTGGTAGGCGATCACCTGGTTGTTGAAGGCCGCGCCCGTCATCAGCTGGCCGTTGGCATGGATCAGCGTCGCCTGGGTCGGGCCGTTGAGCTGGCCGGTCGCCTGGTTGACGTTGGCGTTCTGCAGCGCCGCGGCGACCTGGTCGATGCCGATGCCGCGCGCCGCCAGCTGCGCCGGATCGATCTGGACCCGTACCGCGTATTTCTGCGAGCCGTAGACGTTGACCTGCGCCACGCCGTTCAGCGTCGAGATCTGCCGCGCCAGCAGGGTCTCGGCATATTTGTCGACCTCCGACATCGGCAGGGCCGGCGAATGCAGCGCGATGAAGATCACCGGCTGGTCCGACGGATTGACCTTCCGGATGGTCGGCGGCGTCGGCATGTTGGTCGGCAGCTGGCGGCCCGCGGCCGAGATCGCGGACTGCACGTCCTGCGCCGCCGCGTCGATGTTGCGGTCGAGGTCGAATTGCAGCGTGATCGAGGTCGAGCCCGCCGAGCTCGACGAGGTCATCGAGCTGATGCCGGCGATGGTCGAGAACTGGTTCTCCAGCGGCGTCGCGACCGCGGATGCCATCGTGTCCGGATCGGCACCCGGCAGGCTCGCCGACACCGTGATGGTCGGGAAGTCGACGTTGGGCAGCTCGCTGACCGGCAGGCTCGAATAGCCGAACAGGCCGAAGATCACGAGCGCCGCCATCAGCAGCGTCGTCATCACCGGCTTTTCGATGAATTGCGCCGAGATGTTCATGGCCGCGCTATTTCTTCTGCGGCTTGGCGACGGTCACCGGCTTGCCCGGAACGACCTTCAGCTGGCCGTCGACGATCACCGTGTCGCCGGGCTTGACCTTGCCCTCGATCGCGGCGGTCGTGCCGTCGTCATGCAGCACCTTCACCGTCACCATCACGGCTTTGCCGTCCTTGACCAGGTAGACGAAGTTCTTGTCGGGTCCCAGATTGATCGCGTCGTGCGGCACCGCGAGGGCGCTCTTGACCGTGTCCAGCACGACCCCGACATCGACCAGCTGGCCCGGCACCAGCGTGCCGGCTTCGTTGCCGAAGCTGGCACGCAGCTCGATGGTGCCGGTCTGGTCGTTCACCTGGTTGCCGACGAAGTTCACCGTCGCGGTGAGCGGCTGGGCGTCCGGCGCGTTCTGCTGCATCAGCGTCACCGCCATGCCGGACGCCATGCGCCTCTGGATGCGCGGCAGGTCGGCCTGGGGCAGGGCGAAGGAAATCTTGATCGGCGTGATCTGGGTGATCGTCACCAGGGGATTGCCGCCCGGCGCGACCGTGGTCGGTCCATTGCCCGTGCTGCCGGCTGCCGTGATCTGGTTGCCGGGCTGGATCAGGATCGGCCCGGTCTTGCCGTCGATCGGCGAGCGGATGGTGGTGTAGCCGAGGTTGAGCCGCGCCGCGTCGACATTCGCCACGGCCACCAGATAGGCGGCCTTGGCATCGTCGGCATCCTGCGGCGCGACCGCCTTCTGTTCCAGCAGCCGGGCATAGCGCTCGGCCTTCGCCTTGGCCGAGGTCAGCGTGGCCGCCGCGTTGTCGTAAGCCGCCTGATAAGGCTTGGGATCGATCTGGAACAGCAGGTCGCCTTTATGGACGGTTTGTCCCTCGACGAAAAACGCCTTGAGCAGTTCGCCCTGAACCCGCGCGGTGATCTGTACCGTCGCGTCGGAAACTACGGTGCCGATCGTGTGCTCGGCCACGGTGAGATCCTGCCGCGTCACTTTCTGGACGACCACTGGGGGTGCCGGGGTCTTCTTGGGTGCCGTTCCGCCCATGAAGAACCAGGCGACGATGGCGGCCACCAGCAGCACGCCGAGGATGCCTAGGATCAGACGCGTGCGCGTGCCGGTCTGCTGATAGGTCTCGCGCACCCGACCCGGAAGGTCTTGGGCAGCGCCGGTCGCGGCGTCGAAGGAACTGGGCATGCGGATGTTCATAGAGCGGTCCGTCGGCCTGGATTCAAGGCGTGGTCCCTGGGCCAAAGGACATCACCCCCGCAATTCGCTGCCGGGCCGCGCTTCCAAGCCTGTCCTAGCATGGCCTTCGCCAATTGCCAGACCGGCAATGTCTTAAACTGTCGCGCCGCAGCATTCGGCGCGCAAACCGTCATCGAAGCTTCGCATGCGGAGCGTTAACCGCTCAATTCGCCTTGAGTTTCCTTGCGAAAATGCAATGTGTTGCTCTGCGGCATGGGCACCTATATAAGCCCGCGCTTTCCAGCCAGGCGCCCGAATCCATGGACATACGCAACATCGCGATCATCGCCCATGTCGACCATGGCAAGACCACGCTGGTCGACCAGCTCCTCAAACAGTCCGGTTCCGTCCGCGAGAACCAGCACATGGACGAGCGTGCCATGGACTCCAACGACCTGGAGCGGGAGCGCGGCATCACCATCCTGGCCAAGTGCACGTCGGTGGACTGGCACGGAACCCGGATCAACATCGTCGACACCCCCGGCCACGCCGACTTCGGCGGCGAGGTGGAGCGCATCCTCTCGATGGTCGACGGCGTCGTTCTGTTGGTCGACGCGGCCGAGTCCGTCATGCCGCAGACCAAGTTCGTGCTCTCGAAAGCGCTCAAGCTCGGCCTCAAGCCCATCGTGGTGATCAACAAGATCGATCGCCAGGACGCCCAGCCCAAGGAGACGCTGGAGTCGATCTTCGATCTCTTCCTCGCGCTCGAGGCCAACGACGACCAGCTCAACTTCCACTATCTCTACGCTTCCGGCCGTAACGGCTGGGCGGTGAACGAGCTCACCGAGATTTCGGACGAGAACAAGAATCTCGACCCGCTGTTCAAGCGCGTCGTCGAGGATGTCCCGCTGCCCAAGCCGCTGGCGCTCGCCGGCGACGACCATCCCTTCAAGATGCTGGTGACGACGCTGGAGGCCGACAACTATCTGGGCCGCATCCTGACCGGTCGCGTGGAATCCGGTGCCATCACCGTCAACCGCCAGATCAAGGTGCTGAACGGCAAGGGCGAAGTCGTCGAGCGCGCCCGCGCCACCAAGCTGCTCGCCTTCCGCGGGCTCGCCCGGGTGCCGGTGGAGCGCGTCGAGGCGGGCGACATCGTCGCCATCGCCGGCCTGACCGACGCAACCGTCGCCGACACGCTGTGCGACATCACGGTGGAAGAGCCGATCCAGGCGCAGCCGATCGATCCGCCGACGCTCGCCATGACCGTGTCGGTCAACGACTCGCCGCTGGCGGGCCGCGAGGGCGACAAGGTGCAGAGCCGCGTGATCCGCGACCGCCTGCTGCGCGAAGCCGAGGGCAATGTCGCGATCAAGGTCAAGGAAACCGGCGAAGGCGCCTTCGAAGTCGCGGGCCGCGGCGAGCTCCAGCTCGGCGTCCTGATCGAGAACATGCGCCGCGAAGGCTTCGAGCTTTCCATCAGCCGCCCGCGCGTGCTGTTCAAGACCGGCGAGAAGGGCGAGCGCCTCGAGCCGATCGAGGAAGTCACCGTCGACGTCGACGATCCTTATACCGGCGTGGTGATCGACAAGATCAGCCAGCGCAAGGGCGAGATGCAGGACATGCGTCCGACCGGCGCCGGCAAGACCCGCATCGTGTTCAGCGCCCCGTCGCGGGGCCTGATCGGCTATCACGGCGAGTTCCTCACCGACACGCGCGGCACCGGCGTGATGAACCGCATGTTCTCCGACTACGCGCCGCACAAGGGGCCGGTGCAGGGCCGCGTCAACGGCGTCCTGATCGCCACCGGCGACGGCGAGGCGGTGGCCTATGCCCTTTGGTATCTCGAAGAACGCGGCAAGCTGTTCGTCGTGCCCGGCACCAAGGTCTATCAGGGCATGATCATCGGCCAGAACGCCAAGGACAACGACCTCGAGGTCAATCCGCTCAAGGCCAAGCAGCTCACCAACATCCGCACCACGTCGAAGGACGAGGCGGTGCGCCTGACGCCCATCGTGCCGATGACGCTGGAGCAGGCCATCGCCTATATCGAGGACGACGAGCTGGTCGAGGTGACGCCGCAGTCGATCCGCATCCGCAAGAAGCAGCTCTCGCCGCACGACCGCAAGCGCGCCTCGCGGACGGAAGTGGCTTAGGCGTTCTTTTTCAGCCCAAGCTGTCCCGCTATCAGCTTGTCCACCATGCGTTTGGGCAGCGCGTTCATCAGGAAATTCTGGAACGGCCCCGGCGTCACCGTGTAGCGCACCTTCGGCTTGGGCGTGGTCAGCGCGATCCACACCGCCTCGCCGAGCCGCTCGGGCGGCAGGCCCTTCTTGCCGTTCTTGACCATGTAGTCCTTCACCAGGGTCAGCGATTTGAAGTAGGGCGTGTTGGCATAGATGTTGGCGTCGACCTGGTCGGCCTTGTCCCAGATCGGCGTCGCGACCGCACCCGGCGCGACCACGATCACGTCGATCCCGAACAGCATCAGCTCGCGGCGCAACGCTTCGCTCAAGCCCTCCAGCCCGAATTTCGATGCGCTGTAAGGGCCCAGGAACGGATTGGCGTTCTTGCCGCCCACCGACGAGATCATCACGATCCGCCCCGGCGCGCCCTGGCGCGAGCGATCGGCGCCGAGCAGCGGTGCGAAGGCCTGGGTGACGATGAGCTGCCCGGTGAGGTTGACCGCGATCTGCTGTTTGAACTCGTCGAGCTTGAGATAGAGCAGCGGACCCGCCACCGCGATGCCGGCATTGTTCACCAGCCCCGCCAGCGTGGCGCCGCCCAGCGCCGCCGCGACCTGTTCGGCGCCGCGCGCGACGGCGCCCTCGTCGGTCACGTCGAACAGGACCGGCACGAAATTGGCGCCGAACTCCGTCTTCAGGCGCTCGCCGTCCGCCGCTTTGCGCACGCTCCCGAACACCCGGAAGCCCTTCTCGATGAGAACCTTGGCGATCCCCCAGCCGATGCCGGTGGACGATCCCGTGACGACGACGGATTTCATGGGAGACCTCGATGGTTCACCTCCCTACGGGGAGGTCGACGCGCAAAGCGCGTCGGGTGGGGAAACTCTATCCGTGAATGCACGCCCTTCGCCATGCCCCCACCCGATCCGTCTTCGACGGATCGACCTCCCCGTGCCGGGGAGGTAAAAGAGCGCATGACCGTATCCCCCGACGCCATCGCCTTCGCCAATCGCCTCGCCGACGCCGCCGGGGAGGTCATCCGCCCCTATTTTCGTCAGCGCCTGGACGTCACCGACAAGCGTCCCGTCATCCACGGCCAGCCGGTCTTCGACCCGGTGACCGAAGCCGACAAGAACGCCGAAAAGGCGATCCGGGCCATCATCGATGCCGAGCGGCCCGACGACGGCATCCTGGGTGAGGAGTACGGCGAGAAGCCGGGCACGACCGGCCTGCGCTGGGTCCTCGATCCGGTGGACGGCACGCGCGCCTTCATCAATGGCCGCCACGAATGGGGCTCGCTGATCGCGCTGGAAGACGACCTGAAGCCCGTGCTGGGCATCATCGACCAACCTTGGATCGGCGAGCGCTTCATCGGCGCCAATGGCAAGGCCGAGCTGCATTTCCGTGGCGCGGTTGTCCCGCTGCAGGTGCGCAAATGCACGCAGCTTTCCGAAGCGATCCTCTGCGCTACCCATCCCGACGGCTATTTCCAGAAGGAAGAGCGCGACGCCTTCCGCCGCGTGCAGCGCGCCGTGAAGATGACCCGCTGGGGCGGCGATTGCTACATCTTCGGAACGATGGCGCTGGGCTTCACCGACCTGATCATCGAATCCGCCTTCCATCGCTGGGACGTGGCGGCGCTGATCCCGGTGGTCGAAGGCGCCGGCGGCGTCATCACCAACTGGCAGGGCGGCTCCTGCGCCGAAGGCGGCCAATGCCTCGCCGCCGCGACGCCGGAGCTGCACCAGGCGGCGATGACGTTGTTGAACGTCTGAGCGCCGATCTTTCCTCCCGAAACCACGGGGGGGAAGAAAGATACGCTAAACGGTATTCGCGGCCACGAATGCGTCGAACGCGGTCCAGAACCGCGCGCGGATGGAGTCGTTCTCCATCAGGATCTCGTGCTCGGCATCCTCGAACTCGACATATGTCCCGCGCTGCAGCCGGTGTGCGAAATCGCGCGCCGCCGGCGTCAGGCAGATGCGGTCCTTGCCCGCGCCGCACACCAGCACGGGCGTCTCGATCGCCTCGGCATAGCCGGACGACATTTCCAGCGCCATCGACTCCGCTGCTGCCTTGAGCCAGCCCCAGGTCGGGCCGGCCAAACGGATATCGGGATTCTTGGCGAGCAGTGCCTGGGCCTGCGCCCAGCGCCGGCGGTCGGATGTCACCAGATTGTCCTCGAAGCGCAGCTTGAGCGGGTCGCGCCCCTCCATCCCCAGCACCCAGTCCTCGGACCGGCCGAGCGCGTTCATCACCGCGGTCGCCAGCTTGGCGATCCAGGCCGGCTGGCCGCGCGTCGAAATCGCCATCATCGGCGCGCTCAACACCGCGGCGGAGAAGCTTGTCGGCCGGTCATGCAGCGTGCGCAGCAGGATATGCGCGCCCATCGAATGGGCGAGCGCGAGCGGCGGCTTGGCCGCGCCCAGCGGCTTGACGATCTGTTCGAGAAACGCCGCGAGGTCCTCGTCATATTCGGCGAAGTCGCGGATATGCGCCTTGCGCCCGTCCGCCAGCGCCCGGCTGGAGGCGCCCTGGCCGCGCCAGTCGAAGGTCGCGACGCAGAAGCCGCGCGCCCGAAGCTCGCCGATCACCTCGCCGTATTTCTCGATGAATTCGGTCTGGCCGTGCAGCAGCACGCAGACGCCGCGGTCAGGCCCGCCGGCGGCCGGCGCGAAGACCGCCGTGCGCAGCCGCGCGCCCCCTGGCGTATTGATGAAATGGGGAGAGAAGACGGGATCGCTCATCGGGATATATGGCACGAGTGGCGCGTTCGCGGGTTATCGATCCCATGGCGTGGAACGCAATCGCCTTCGTCCTGCTGCTGCTGGCGCTGTTCGCGCTGCTGCCGCGCTTCGACCGCTGGGACCGTTAGGGCGCTCAGCCCCGGGCCTTTTGCAGGACGGGACCGAGTTTCATCGCGAGTCCCATGTCGCCCGCCACCCGCAGCTTGCCCTGCATGAAGGCCGAGGTCGGGTCGAGTTCCTGGTTTGCCAGTTTCTCGAAATCGGCCAGCGAGATGGAAATCGTGGTGTCCGCCACCTGCCCGGCGCCATCGGTGACCGCATTGGGGCTCGACTTGCCGTCGAGCAGGACGCTGCCATCGTCGCCGAAATCGAATTTGAGCGTGCCGCCCAGTCCGGAATTGGCACCCAGCGCCGTGCCCATCTGCGTGATGATCTGCTGTACGACCGCCGAGGTCATGCCGTGTCCTTCCCGAAAGCCCCTGTGCCGAACAGCCGGGGAATTGTGGGGATTATTAGCACCGGTACGCCCGGAGACAACCGCCGGCCGCCGCGGTTTGCATTGCGCATCCAATAAGCAGAACCTTCACAAACCGGGAAGGGCAAGAATATGTCCGTCAAACTGCACCGCAGCGGACGCCGCGCATGAGCCTCGCGAACGACGACGAAAGTCCGGCGGCCGCCAGCACGCTGCCGTCGCATGCCGCAGAAAAGCGCGATGCGCTGGGAAATTTCTGCTTCTATTTCCACTTCGCGGTGATGCTCTACATCGTCATCGGCTGGGTCGTACCGTGGCACGCGGCGCTGATCTTCTATCTGGGCTTTCTGCCCGCCGTCGCGCTCCAATGGCAGTTCAACAAGAACTCCTGCGTCCTGAACAATTTCGAATCCCTGATCCGGTCCGGGCAATGGCGCGATCCGCACAACAAGGAAGAGGGCGCCTGGCTGCTGACGCTGGCGACCGGCCTGTTCGGCTACCCGTTCCGGCCCTGGCAGATCGACCTCTTCACCTATTTCGTTCTCCTGGTGTTGTGGAGCGCCGGACTCGGCCACCTGCTTTGGTGGTGAAAGTTCCCATTTGGCGGCCCTTGAACGCCCTGGCACTCCTTCCTACCTAGTGCTTGTCGAGCGGCCCATCGTGGCGTTCGGCATCACAAAACCGGCCCCGGTCCCTGCGGACGGGGTCAAACCGCAACGCTTTCAGGAGGTTGTAACCATGCGTGATTTTTCCCCCTATTTCCGTTCCACTGTCGGCTTCGACCAGCTCTTCCATCGCCTTGAGCAGGCCGTCGACGCGGGCAACGGCTATCCCCCCTACAACATCGAGCGCACCGACGAGACCCACTATGTGATCTCCGTCGCCGTCGCCGGCTTCGCCGAGAAGGATCTCAATGTCGAGGTCAAGGATGGCGTCCTGACGGTCATCGGCAAGCGCGAGGAAGGTGAGAAGCAGGCTTATCTCTACCAGGGCATCGCCGGCCGCGCCTTCGAGCGCCGCTTCCAGCTCGCCGAGCATGTGGAAGTCCGCGCCGCGAAGCTGCAGAACGGTCTGCTCCACATCGATCTGGAGCGCGTCGTCCCGGAAGAGAAGAAGCCCCGCCGCATCGCGATCAACGCGCCGGCGCTGGCGACCATCGAAGGCCAGGCCAAGGCAGCCTGAGGCTTCGCGTGAAATGGGAAAGGCCGGATGCCGGAAGGTGTCCGGCCTTTCCGTTTGGAGGTGTGCGTGCAGGCGCGGATCGCCCTGTCGCCGCCCGGTTCCCGTCCTAACCACGTTTTCTGGCCCCGGATGACACCCCTGTGCGTTGGGCGTAGGGATGGCTTCGTAATAACAACCCGATAGATCATGCCAAGCTGGCAAAGCTCCTTTGTCGATCGCCTGCGCCGCTTGGGCCGACCCAAGGGCGCCGGCGTCGAGACCGATATCGCCGAGCTGCGCCGCCAGTACACCTATCTGTCCGAGCGCTTCGGCGCCCCGCCGCGCGAGGCGGTGTTCGAGCCCGCCCAGGTCGGGCCGCTCAAGGGCGAATGGGTCAGGCTGCCCAATTCCTCGCCCAACCGGCTGATCCTCTATTTCCACGGCGGCGGCTATATCGCCGGTTCGCCCCAGAGCCATCGCGCGCTGGTCGCCCGTCTGGCACAGGCCAGCGACGCGACGGCCTTCTCGCTCGCCTATCGCCTGGCGCCGGAATTCGCCTTCCCGGCCGCGGTGCGCGACGGCATCGACGCCTACCGCCACCTCATCGCCAAGAACGTCTCGCCGCAGCAGCTCGTGCTGGCCGGCGACGGCTCGGGCGGCGGCCTGGCCTTCGCGGTGCTGCATGCGGCGCGCAACGCCAACCTGCCGATGCCGGCGGGCTGCGTGGCGATGTCGCCCTGGGCCGACCTGTCGCTCGGCGGCTGGTCGGTGCTGCAGAACGCGAAGTCCGACAATGCGCTGAACTGGGAGCTGCTGTTCGTCAGTGCACGGCACTATCTGAAGAAGACGAATCCCTCCGATCCCTATGCCTCGCCGGTGTTCGCCAATTTCAAGGACTTCCCGCCGATCATGGTCCATGCGGGCAGCCTCGAAATGCTGCGCGACGACGCCTCGCGGCTCGGCGACCGCGCCGCCGACGCCGGTGTGCCGGTCAGCGTGGAGATCTATGACGGCATGCAACACGTCTTCCAGGCCAACCGCCACGTGCCCGAAGCGAAGGTGAGCCTGCAACGGCTCGGCCAGTTCATCCGCACGCGGACCACCGCGCAGGCCAGCGCGGCGCAGTAGCTGCGCCTCTCCGGGACGCGAACGAAGGGCCGTCCGCTATTGCGCGGCCGTCTGGACGTTGTCCGCGAACACCATCGGCAGCTTGGTGCCGCTCGTGTCGGCATCGGTCAGGTCGGCGTCGCGCAAATCGGCGTCGCTCAGATTCGCATAGGCGAGATCGGCGCCGGTGAAGCGGATGCGGCGCAGATCGGCACCGCGGAAATCGGCATAGCGCGCGACGGCGCGGTCCATCCGCGCGGGCAGCAGCCTTGCGTCCGAGAGCATCAGCGGCCCGATCCGCGCGTCGCGGAAATCGGCATGGCCAAGACGTGCCCCGACGAAGTTCACCCCGCGCAGATCGGCACCGCCGAGCTTGACCGAGCGCAGGTCGGCGCCCGCGAGATTGCTGCCCTGCAGGGATGCCCCTTCGAGATTCAGCCCATAGAGCGACGCCCCCGGCGCGATCAGCGCCGTCAGCGGCTTGCGGCCAAGCGCCGCGACGGCGCGCAGGTCCATGTTGGACAGATCGGCCGGCTTGCCTTCGCGGCCTTCGCTCTCGACCCAGCGGGCGTGGGAGTCGAGCAGGTCCTCGATCGGGACCGTGAGCTCGGCGGGGAGCTTTCCCATCGCCTGCTCGGTCAGCGTCTCGCTGAAATCGGCGCCCTGCGTCACGGCGAAATCGAGCTTGCAGCCGACCAGGATTGCGCCGTTCAGATCCGCGCCCGTCAGGTTGCAGCCCGACAGGTCGGCGTTCTCCAGATTGGCGCCCGACAGCTTCGCCTGGCGCAGATTCGCGCGCATCAGGCGGCAGCCCTTCATGATCGCGTCGGTGAAATCGGCCTGTACCGCGATGGTGCCCGACATCTTGGCCCGCTCCAGATTGGCCGAATGCATCAGCGCCGCCGGCATCTCGGACGGGCCGATGTCATGGTTCAAAACCCGCAGCTCGCCATACTTGTCCTTCTCGGCGATCGTGCCTTCGCGCAGATCGGCCTCGAACAGGTCGGCACTGATCAGGTTGGCGCCCTTCAGGCAGGCGCCGCGCAGGTCGGCGCGCCGCATGCTGGCACTGCTAAGATTGGCGCGTCGCAGATCGGCGCCGAAAAAGCTCGAGGAGTCGAGCCGGGCCCCCGAGAAATTCGCCTCTTCCAGGATCGCGCCCGTGAAATCCGCGTCCGCCAGGTTCCGCCCCGACAGGTCGAGGCCGGACAGGTCGCTGAAAGCGAAGACCGCGCGTGCCCCGCCCATCCGGCCGGAATACAGCATCTCGTGGCGCGCCGCGGCGGCCGAAGCCTCTTTCTGGCTGAGCTTGGCGAAGCTCGTGCGGCTATGGGCGGTCATGGGGACACCGGAAGAGCGTTAACTTTGGCGCGGGCCCAGTGTGGCGCCGGCGGCCTAATAGCTGATTAAGAAGCGGAAATTTGCCTTCTTCGCAGCCTATGGGTAGGTGACTTCCGAGAAAATCGGTTATGGTGCCCTCGCTGCGGCTGGTTTCCGGGGTGGGGCCTTGCGGCATAAGCGAGGGTGATACGAAGAGAGGGCCCCGGGCTAGCCCCCTTCGGTTCCAATTTGGCCATGGTTACAAGAGGTTCGACTTGAACAAGCGCGCTCTTATGCTTTCGGCTGCCGTGACGGCTTTGTTGTCCGGCCCGGCCTTGGCCACCGACACCAACGAAATCAAGACGGTCGTCTCGACAGCGCAGAAGACGAGCACGTCCAACACTGCGGGAACCGGCCCGGGCGACATCCTGATCGATGCGGGTGGCGGTATCAGTTTCAAGTCCGCCACCGTTCCGATGCTCACCATCGATTCGAGCAACAACGTCAACAATGGCGGCAGCATCTCGGCGTCCGACCAGGCCACGGCGACGGCGGTCCAGATCGACGCGAACGGGCTTGCGGGCAGCTTCACCAACACGGGCTCGATCAGCCTGGGCGGTTCCGGTACGGCCAAGACGGGCATCTACCTGGCCGGAACGAGCTCCTTCACCGGCAACATCGATCTGGAAAGCTCGTCGGCGGTCACCATCGTCGGCGACCAGTCCGTCGCCCTCAAGAGCGATGCCACGGCGATATTGAACGGCGACTGGCTGCTTGCCGGCGCCGTCACGGTGCAGCCGAGCAGCGACAATGAATCCTCGTCGTCGCAGGTGGTGCTCGCCAATTTGCAGGGTATCACCAACGGCAATATCCTCATCGGGACCTCGTCGACCATGACCGCGATCGGCAATGGCGCGGTCGGCTTCCTGCTGGGCGGCGCGCTGCAGCATTGTACGGTGGCGTCGTGCGCGGAGATCGGCACCTTCGCGAACTCGGGCACCATCGCCGTGGCCGGCGTCGCGACGCGCTCGTCCAACAAGGGCAACGCCAATTCCGGTTCGGCCGTGATCGTGCAGAACGGGCTGGCCGGCGGATTCGTGAACAACGGACCGCTCAGCGCCAGCGACGGCACCGTCGCCGCCACGATCCAGGGCAATGGCTCGACCCAGGCCACGGCGACCATCCTGTTCACGCCCGGCGCCACGCTGAGCGCGCCGATGGTCATCGGTGCCGTCACCGGCGACGCGAACGGCACCTATGGCTTCATCAATCGCGGCATCATCTCGGCGTCGCCCGAAGACCCCAATGAGCAGGCGCACGCGATCTTCATCGCGGGCAGCTCGACGAGTTCGGTCAACTTCACCGGCGGCATCTTCAGCTCCGGCACGATCACCGCCTCGACGACGAGCATCGATCCCGGCACCGCGGTCAGCGCCACGGCGATCGAGATCGCCGGTTATGCCAATGTTCCCGCGATCGAGATTTCGGCCCAGGCCGGCAGCGGCGGCACGGTCCTCGCGCAGATCTCCGGTCCCATGGGAGGGACGGCGCAGGCGATCTACATCCATGACAGCGGCACGGGCAGCGTTTCGGTTCCCACGATCACGATCGATGCCGGCGCCACCGTCGCCGCCAACGCCATTGCGACCGACCCCAGCCTTCCCACCGTCGCGCTTTCGGCCGTGGCGATCGAGGACGACACGGGGACGCTGACCACGCTCACCAACCACGGCACGATCAGCGCCTTCGCCACCACGCTTACCAACGGCCAGACCGCGCACGCCACGGCGGTATTCGCGAGCGGCCCGATCGGCAACGGCCTGACCTTCAACAATACCGGCACGGTGAAGGGCGATGTGATCTTCGGCGACGGCAGCGACACGTATAACGTCGTCGGTACCGACAGCTCGACGACGGGCACGGCGACGCACACCGGCGCGATCGATTTCGGCGCGAGCTCGCGCGGCACGAACACATTCACCAACACCGCCGATCTCGACGTGCTGCATGTCGGGCAGTTCGCCAATGTCGCGGGCTCCATCACCTCCGAAGGCACGCTCGACATCCGGATCGACAATTACGGCGCGTTGTCGGTCCAGAACGTCGACACGGCGCTGAACGTGCGCGACCTGACCCTGGCGGGCGGCGGCGTGACGACGGCCGGCACGCTGAACCTGACGGTCTCGCAGGGGCTCGGCACGACGGCCGTCATCGCGGCCTCGGATGCCGTGACGTTCGGCACCGGCGCCAAGCTCACCGTGCAATATGGCAGCTTCATTCCGCTCACCGGCAACGGAAAATTCGTCCTGCTTTCTGCGCCGACCGGCCATCTCAACATCGACCAGACCGATGTCGATGCCTATTCGGACGAGGTCGGCGGCCCCGACCATCTGCCCTATCTGTTCGACAGCGCCGCGATCGATATCGAACATGTGGCCGGCAAGGACGAGCTGGTGCTGAACGTCGTGCCGAAAACCGTGCAGGCGCTCGGGATCACCGGCTACGCCGAGCACATGTTCCCCATCGCCAACCAGGCGGTGGCCAAGGACACGCTGCTCGGCGCCGCGCTCATCGCCGGCATCAATTCGCAGTCCGATGCCCAGAAGGCCTATGACGCCTTCGCGCCGGACGTCTCGGGCGGCGTGCGCCAGATCGCGATCTCGCTGACCGACCAGGGGACCGGCGTGGTCGCCGCGCGCAACCGCGAGCTTCGCATCTTCGGCAAGGAACAGGGCGACCTGACCCTGTGGGGCAACGAGTTCGGCGAATATTTCAGCACCAAGGGCGGCAACGTCTCGCCCAGCGATCCGACGCTGAACTCCGGCGCCGCGCCGGGCTTCAAGGATCACGGCTTCGGCTTCTCGCTTGGCCTCGACGAGGGCTCGGCCTCGGGCGGCTGGTACGGCGCGGCCTTCACCTTCTACACCGGCGACGTGTCGGAGGGCGGCGACCGCATCTCCAAGACCTCGACCCTGTGGTACATGCTCACCGGCTATACCGAATGGCGCGGCCGCGGCCTGTTCATCGAAAGCCAGGCCTCGCTCGGCTACGGCAATTTCAAGGGCAAGCGCATCCTCGACCTCACGATCCCGAGCACCGCCGGCGGCACGACCTTCACCCGCGAAGCGGACAGCAAGCGCGCCGGCCTCCTGGCCTCGATCGGCCTCACCATGGGCGCGCAGATGCATGCCGGCGGCCTGACGATGATCCCGCAGCTCTCGCTCGACGGCATGACCATGCGCGAGGAAGGCTTCACGGAGAGCGGCGGCGGCACCGGCTTCGACCTCGCGGTCAAACCCTACTACGCAAACTCGCTGCGCGCCTTCCTCGGCAGCGAATTCCGCACCGACATCGACCTCGGCGATTTCTTCCTGCAGCCCGCGGGACGCCTCGGCTATCGCTTCGACTTCCTGAACGATCCGGTGAAGCTGCATGCGCAGTTCGCCGATACCGATCCGACGCAGACCGGAAACCAGCCCGGCACGCCCTTCGCGATCCAGGGCCCCGACCCGGCGCGCGGCAACTACGTCGCGGGCGCGGCGCTCAACGCCACGACCGAGAACTGGACCATCGGCCTGAACTACGACTTCGTGCGCGGCTCGAACAACGCGACCGAGCAGGTCGGGACGCTCTCGCTGCTGGGCCGGATCTGAGGCCGGCCCTCCGCGGGGGAGGGCCGTTCACCGTGCCGCGTCGATCAGCTTCGCGACATCCGTCTCGGGCGTCGCGAAGGACAGCATCAGCCGCGCCAGCACGAAACCGTCCTGCGGCGCACCCCAGTCGTAGAACACGGCCCCCGCTTCGCGCAGCCTGGCGGCGAGCGCCTGCGGCATCCGCGCGAACACGGCGTTGGCCGATACCGGATGGGCGATCTCGATCGCACGGATCTCGGCCAGCCCCTGGGCAAGGCGCCGTGCCAGCCCATTGGCGCGGCGCGCATTGTCCAGCCAGTGATCGTCCGCCAGATAGGCGTCGAGCTGCGCCGAGACGAACCGCATCTTCGACAGCAGATGACCGGATTTCTTGCGGCGGTATTCGAAATCGCGCGCGTCTTCGGGATCGAAGAAGATGACCGCCTCGGCCGCCAGCGCGCCGTTCTTGGTCGCCCCGAAGGAGAGCACGTCGACGCCGCTCTTCCAGGTGAGCTCGGCGGGCGTGCAGCCCAGGCCCACCAGGGCGTTGGCGAAACGCGCGCCGTCGACATGCACTTTCATCCCGCGCGCCTGTGCGAGGTCCGCGAGCGCCGCGGTCTCGGCCGCCGTGTAGACCGTGCCGAGCTCGGTCGCCTGGGTCAGGCTCAGAACGCAAGGCTGGACCTGGTGGACCGAGCCGGCGCGAAAATTCCGGAGCGCCTGTTCGACGGCCGCCGGCGTCAGCTTGCCGTCGCTGCCGGCGATCGGCACCAGCTTGGCGCCGTGGGTGAAGAATTCCGGCGCGCCGCACTCGTCGACCGCGATATGCGCCTCGGCATGGCAGAGGATCGCGCCATGCGGCGGCGTCAGCGTCGCCAGCGCAAGGCTGTTGGCGGTGGTGCCGTTGATCACCGGATAGACCGCCACCTCGCGTTCGAAGACCTCGCTCAGGCGGCGCCGCACGCGCGCGGTGACCGCGTCGTCGCCATAGGCCGCGGCCGGTGCTTGGCCGATCGCGGCCAGTGCGCGCAGGATTTCCGGCGAGGCGCCGTATTGATTGTCGCTGGCGAAATTCATCGCGGTGCTCACCACGTGCCGGTATTGGGCATCGAGGCCCAGGGCTCTTGCGGCGGCAGCGCGGTGCCGTCCTGAAGCAGCTCGATCGAGATCCCGTCGGGCGAACGGACGAATGCCATATTTCCGTCACGCGGCGGCCGGTTGATCGTGACCCCGCCTTCCATCAGCCGCTTGCATACCGCGTAAATATCGCCGACCCGATAGGCGAGATGACCGAAATTCCGTCCGCCGGCATAGTCTTTCTCGTCCCAATTGTGTGTCAGCTCGACCATCGGGATTGCGTCGCCGCTGCCTTTTTCCGCATCCTCCGGCGCCGCCAGGAAGACCAGCGTGAAGCGGCCCATCGTGTTGTCGACGCGTCTGAGCTCCTTCAGGCCGAGCTTCGCGCAATAGAATTCCAGCGCGGCGTCGAGGTCGCCGACACGAACCATGGTGTGGAGATAGCGCATCGTGATCTTCCCTATGCGGCGGCCGGTGCGGCCATCCGCAGCCCTAATGGCTTATGTTATCAATGAAATCGATGCTGACGAATGATCACAAGACGGAATCACTTGTCATGTTGCAGCGCGAGAGGCGCATTTTCGCCACGTTGAAAAAGAATGTTGTCGTGTCAGCAAAGCGCGGTGGAACGATTAGCCGCATCTGAACGATCATCGTGCAATGCATGCGGAGCAGCGGTTTATGCGTTATCACCTCCTGGCAAAGTGGATTAAGGAATCCCGCGATTTTGCCGGGGTCCCGCGCCGGATATGCCATTCGCGCCAACCCATCGGAGGGATTGCTGCGCAAAAGCGCGGCGCTTGCGAATTAACTAGGCTGTTCACGAAGTTGCGTTTACCAAAATCGGAGACTAGACCCCCCTTGCGAACCGTGATTACGTTGGCTTTAAGAAAAAGGGAGCATCGGGCGGTAACCGGTGCCGGGAGGGGGACGCGTACTTTGGCCCAAATCCGCCAATCCCGGTGCGAGCGCGCCGGGATTAGTTTTGTGTAGGCGACGGAAGACCCATGGAACAACCAGCACACGATCTACGAACCCATCCCACGACCGTCGCCGAGAATACCAGTCGGCGCACGATCAGCTTTGCCGTTGTTGCACTCATTCATGTCGGCCTTGGCTTCGCGCTGATCGCAGGCCTCAAATCCGGCATGCTCGACAAGCTGCCCGAAGAATTGAAGGCGGAAGTCGTTCAGCCCAAGGATGAGGTGAAGCCGCCGCCGCCGCCGCCGCCGGATCTGGTCAAGCCGCCGCCGCCCTTCGTGCCGCCGCCGGAGATCAACATCCAGACGGACGCGGCGCCGACCAATGCGATTACCGCGGTGCAGAACACCGTGGCGACTCCGCCCGCGCCGGTCCAGGCCGCCGAGCCGCCTCCGACGCCTTCCAAGGCTGTCGGCCGCACCCATGACTGCCAGTCCTATTATCCGCCGCTGTCCAGCCGCCTGAACGAGCAGGGCGATGTCGCGGTGCACTATGATGTGGGCGTCGATGGCTCCATCAGCAATGTGGGCCTGACCAAATCAAGCGGCTTCGACCGGTTGGACCAGGCGGCGCTTTCGTGCGTTTCCTCCCGTTGGCGCAATACGCCCGCCATGCAGGGCGGCTCGCCCGTGGCTTCGCCGAATCATCAGGCCATCATCCGCTTTGTCTTCCACTGACCATCACGTCCATTTTTCCCGGATTACACGGAGTAGTACGACAATGAACTTGAAGCACCTGACGATCGCAGCCGCCTTCGTCCTGATTTCGGGCCTTGGCGCTAGCCAGGCCTTCGCCCAGTCCACGCCGCCTGCCGACCCCGCAGCGTCCGCCGCGGCACCGGCCGCCGCGCCGGCACCGGCTCCCGCCGCGCCTGCGATTTCCGCGCCGGCGCCCAAGCCCGCGGCATCGACCGACAATCCCTATGGCCTCGAGGACATCATCAAGAAGGGCAACCCGGTCTCGCTGACCGTGCTCGGCCTTCTGGCGATCATGTCCGCCGGCACCTGGTACATCTTCTTCATGAAGTTCTTCGAGCAGTCGCGCATCCTGACCCAGGCGCGCACGGTCGAGAAGCGCTTCTGGACCTCGGGCACGCTGGCCGAGGGCGTCGACAAGCTGCCGAAGAACTCGATGTTCCGTTCGGTGGCCGATGCCGGCATCCGCGCCAGCCAGGGCGGCACCAGCCTCGTCGGTCTCAATGACTGGATCGCGATGTCGCTGACCCGCCAGCTCGAAGACGCCAATTCGCGTCTGCAGGGTTCGATCGCCTTCCTCGCTTCGGTCGGTTCGACCGCGCCCTTCGTCGGTCTGTTCGGCACGGTGTGGGGCATTCTGCAGGCCCTTATCGCGATCGGCGTCGCCGGTCAGGCCTCGATCGACAAGGTCGCGGGTCCGGTCGGTGAGGCGCTGATCATGACCGCCATCGGCCTGATGGTCGCGGTGCCGGCGGTGTTGATCTACAACTACCTCGTCCGCCGCAACAAGGTCATCAACGAGAAGCTTCGCGGCTTCGCGGGCGACCTGCAGACCTATCTGATCACCAAGAGCGCCAAGTAAGCCAGGGACGCCGAACGGCGCGGAGATTTCATCCATGGCTATGAACGTTCAGCAGGACGATCACGGCGAAGATCCGGATCTGAACACGACCATCAACACCACGCCTCTCGTGGACGTGATGCTCGTGCTTCTCATCATCTTCCTGGTCACCATTCCGGTGATCGTGAAGACGGTTCCGGTCCAGCTTCCGAACTATAAGAACATCGCGACCATCACGAAGCCGGAAAACATCGTCGTCGCCGTCGATAAGGACGAGAACATCTATTACAACAACCAGCCGATCGATCCGTCGGAGCTGAAGGACAAGTTGGAGGACGCGCTGCGGCGCGCCCTCGCGACCGCCAAGCCGCTTCCCGAGGTCCACATCCGGGCCGACAAGAATGTCCGCTTCCAGGCGGTCGGCCGGGTGGTGTTTGCCTGCCAGGTTGCCGGCATCCAGAAAGTCGGCTTCCTGACCGAACCGCGCAACGATCAGCCGCAGTAACGCGAGCAGAGTAAAGGTATCGCCACATGGCAATGAATGTCGGCAACGAGAGCGGCGAAGGCGAGGTGATGGTGGAGATGAACACCACGCCGCTGATCGACGTGATGCTCGTTCTCCTCACCCTTCTCATCATCACGCTTCCCATCCAGACGCACGCCGTGAAGCTCGACATGCCGCAGAAGAACAACAAGCCGCCGCAGACGCCGCCGGTCGTGGTGACGCTCGTGGTGGACTTCGACGGCTCGATCCTGTGGAACGGCACCCAGGTCGACCGCGCGACGCTGGACAGCTACCTGTCCTCGGCCGCGACGGACGATCCGCAGCCGGAAATCCATCTCCAGCCCAACCGCCTGGCCAAGTACAACCAGGTGGCGATGGTGTTGGCCGATGCGCAGCGCATCGGGGTGACTCACATCGGGTTCACCGGCATCGAGAATATGCAGTAAGTGAGGGACGTCCCGGGGATCCCAGGTGCATGCGCCAGCATGCCTCTGGGTCCACGTTTTTTGAAGTAGAGGTCTGTAGAATGCTGTCCAAGTCGCTTCGCGCCGCCGCAACGGCGCTTCTCCTCGGCACCGCAACCCTCGCGGCCGCCACCCTCTCGCTCACCGTGTCCGCAGAGGCGGCCGCGCGTCCTGCCGTGGGCAAGGCGCTTCAGACGGCGATCCGCGAGGCCGGTGCCGGCAATTACAGCGCGGCACGTGCCGCGGTGGCGCAGGCCGAGGCCGTCGGCGGTCTCACCTCCGGCGACCACGCCGCCATCGAGCAGGTGCGCTCCTATATCGCCCAGAAGTCGGGTGCCGCGGGCGGCAAGGGCGGGCTGGTCACCGACTACACGGCCGGCCGCTACGGCGCCGTGATCGCCGCCGGCCGCAAGGGCGGCCTCGACGCGCAGTCGATGCAGCTCGTGGCGCAGGCCTATTACCTCACGCACGACTACAAGGGCTGCACCAGCTACATCCGCAACAATTTCGGCGGCGGCGCCGGCGAAAGCATCCTGCAGATGCAGCAGCGCTGCGCCTTCGAGAGCGGCGACAATGAGGGCCAGCGCATCGCGCTCGAGCAGCTCGTGCAGCGCACCAACAAGCCGGAATACTGGACCCAGCTTCTCAGCACCGCCGAGGGCACCAAGGGTGTCTCCGACCACGGCACGCTGGACATCTACCGCCTCAAATTGCTGACCAATACGCTGACCAAGAAGGACGACTACACCCTCCTGGCGCAGCTCGCGCTGCAGCTTGGCTTCGCGGCGGAGTCGGCCAACGTGGTCCAGAAGGGCATCACGGCCAAGGTCCTGACCGACGACCGCAGCGTGCGCCTGCTGAACATGGCCAAAGGGCAGGCCGGCGCCAATGCCGCGGGCTTTGCGCGGCAGCGGGCGACCGCCAACGGCGATGCGCTGGTCAAGCTGGGCGAAGATGCCTGGGGCCAGGGGCGCTTCCCGGATGCGCTGGCGCTGGTCCAGGCCGGCATCGCCAAGGGCGTGAGCGACAGCGACAATGCCCAGATCCGCCTCGGCATGGCCTATCTCGGCGCCGGCCAGAAGGAGCAGGCCATCCGCGCCTTCGCCAAGGTGAGCGACCCCAAGCAAAAAGTCGTCGCGCATCTCTGGGAAATCTACGCCCGCACGCGCTGAGGCGCGTCCCGGCGCATGAATCGAAAAGGCCGGAGCCCGCTCCGGCCTTTTTCTATTTGGGCTTCGGCTTGCCGCGGGGCGCGGTTCTGTTCAGCCACAGATAGGTCCGCACATCCGTATCCGGCGCTGCCGCGACGCCAGAGCCCGGCGCATGTGCGGTCAGCTCGCCGAGCGCGAAACCCATCTGCACGTCGTATGTCCGCGCGATCTGGTTGCGCAGCGGCTGCTCCGCCACATACCAGGCCCGCTTGACCGCGCCGTCGCGGCAGGTCGCCAGTTCGCGCGGGTCCGACGCGCCCCACCGATGCTCGACGCAATGATAAGGATCGAAGGAAAAGAGGAACAACCGCTTGCGCGCATCCTCATAGCCGAAGCCGACCGTCGCGCCGTCGCTCCGCGCATAGGAGATGCGGCAGGCCGCAGCGGTGCGGTCGTACATGGTCAGCATGTCGACTGCGAGGCCCGGCCCCGCATATTTGAGGCGCGGATCGCCGGCCTGGTACATCGCCATGAAGCGCGCGACCTGGTCGCGCAGCGCCTTGAACGCCGTCTTGAGCCGGGCGTCGCGCGACGGCGTCGAATAGGTCTCCCAGTCGCCTTCGGTGCCGTAGATGTTGGGCGGCAGCCGAGCCGGCTGGGGCATGTCCGTCAGCCCGGCATTGCGCGCCAGCGTCACCGCATCGGCACGGTAGTGCAGGTCGGCGCAATTGGACTCGACCATGTCGTGCACTTCCTTGAGCGGATCGAATTCCAGCCTGCCGCCGGCCAGCCGTGCCCGGACATAGTCGTAATAATCCATCGTCTCCTTGTTCAGCGTGAAGGTCCCGCCCCGCCAGTCGCGGTCGTCGTCGGGCCGCGGCCCATTGCCGAAGAACTGCTCCACCGAATAGTCCGTGATCTGACGGTTCATCGGCAGCACGACATGGCCTCCGGCGAAGCTGCCATCCGCTTGCTTCACCGCGCCGACCAGCGTCACCGGCCGCCAGTTCTTGAAGCCGGCCCCCATCCCCGGCGACGCGCGCACGAAGCGCAGATCGTAGAAGCCGCGCGTCATCGCATTGTCCGGATGGGCATCGAGATAATGGATGCGCCCGTCGGGATCGACACGATAGACCGTCGCCAGATGGCCGTTGGGGTCGTAGATCACCGTGCCCGGCCGGATCGATCGGGGCCCGATCGCCGGCGAATAGAAATCCTGCGGCAGCGGCGCCTCGAGCTCGGGATGGACGCGATAGGTCGCCGACGAGATCGTGTCGCGCAGCGTGTCGATCACCGCATAGCCGCTTTGTTCGCCGCTCGGCACCATGACGCGCTCGGAAACCGCATTGCCTTTCGCGGTGTAGCGGATATCGCGGGTGTGGCCGCGGGGCTCGACGTCGCTGACATAGGCGAAAGGCAGGCCGCGCTTCCAGGCATAGTAGAACCGCAGCACGTAAGGCAGGTCGGCGCAGTCGGAGCGGAAATAGATCCCCTCCGGGTCGGAGGCGCGGAACGGATTGCCGGGGCCGTGCAGGCAGCGGTCCACCGTATTGCAGTTCGAATCGCCCAGCGACGTCAGGAACTCGCCGAAGCCGCGCTCGTCTGCCGCGCTCCAGTGGTCGAAACGCACCACATAGAGCGCGGCGAGCACGGGCGGCGGCGTGACCGCGACGATCGGCGCCTCGTCCCCCGACGCGCCGGCGCCGCCCAGCAGCAGCGCTGCGAGCACGGCAATGGCCAACCTGGACGTCCCCACGGCTCCCCCTTTTTGCCGGAACGGTAGAGGACGCCGCCGGAGCCGGGAAGCGTGGCCGGGCGGGCGGCTGGCCGATATAAGGCTTGCGTAACATTCCGGTCACCGCCTGCATGGACGCGATCCTCACCCCGCCCGAGAGCGAGGCGCTGCTGTTGTCGCTGCGCATCTCGGCGACGGCCGTATTCGGCGCGCTGCCCTTCGCCTTCGCGGCTGCGCTGCTGCTCGCGCGCACCCGCTTTCCCGGCAAGACGCTGGTCGACGGTCTGATCCATGTGCCGCTGGTCCTGCCGCCGGTGGCGATCGGCTTCCTGCTGCTCATGGCCTTCGGGACGAGGGCCGGGCCGGGCGCCTTCCTGCTCCACAGCTTCGGCATCCGCCTGGTGTTCAGCTGGACCGGCGCGGCCCTTGCCTCGGCCATCATCACCTTCCCATTCCAGGTCCGTGCCATTCGCCTGTCGCTGGAAGCCATCGATCAGGGCCTCGGCGAGGCGGCCCAAACGCTAGGTGCCGTCTGGTGGGACCGCCTGCTCAACATCACGCTGCCGCTGGCGCTGCCCGGCATCGCGGCCGGCGTCATCACCGCCTTCGCCGCGAGCCTCGGCGAATTCGGCGCCATCATCACCTTCGTCTCCAACATCCCGGGCGAGACCCGCACCCTGCCGCTCGCGATCTATACCGCGCTGCAGACGCCGGACGGCGAGGCGGAGGCGCTGCGCCTGTCGCTGATGTCGATCGCGCTGGCGCTGGTCTTCATGGTCCTGGCCGAGCTGGCGCAGCGCCGCATGCGGCCGCGCCCATGAGCGTCGAGCTTTCGCTGCGCCACGCATTCCCCGGCTTCGCGCTCGACATCGCCTTCACCCTGCCGCGCACCGGCGTCACCGCGCTGTTCGGCGCATCGGGCGCCGGCAAGACCACCATCGTCAACGCCCTTGCCGGCACGTTCCGGCCGCGCCAAGGCCGCATCGTCATCGCAGGGCGGACCGTGCTCGACACCGCCGCCGGCATCTTCGTGCCGCCGCAGCAGCGCCGCGCCGGCTATGTCTTCCAGGACGCCCGGCTGTTCCCGCATATGAGCGTGCGCGACAATCTCCTGTTCGGCTGGCGCCGCGCCCCGCTGAAGGCGCCGCCGGCGGAGATCGATCGCGTCATCGCGCTGCTCGGCCTGTCCCACCTGCTGGCGCGGCGCCCGCATGCGCTGTCCGGCGGCGAGAAGGGCCGCGTCGCGCTCGGCCGCGCCCTGCTGTCCGCGCCGCAGATCCTGCTGCTCGACGAGCCGCTGGCGGCGCTGGATGCGGAGCGGCGGGCCGAAATCCTGCCCTATCTCGAACAGCTGCGCGACGCGGCGAAGCTGCCCATGCTCTATGTCAGCCATTCGCTCGACGAGGTCGCACGGCTGGCCGACGACATCGTGGTGGTGAAGGACGGGCGCGTCGCGCTGCAGGGTTCGGTCTTCGACGTGCTGACGGGCCTCGAACTGCCGGCGCTGGCGGGTGCGCCGCCGCTCGGCGCGGTAATCGCCGCGACGGTCTCCGCCCATCGCGACGACGGCCTCACCGCGCTCGCCTTCGATGGCGGCACGCTGCTGGTTTCGCAGCTGGGCGAGCCCGTCGGCGCCCGCCTGCGCCTGCGCATCCGGGCCGAGGAGATCCTGCTCGCGCTGGAGGCGCCGCGCGGGATCAGCGCGAACAACGTGCTGCCCGCCCTGGTGTCGGGCATTGCCGAGACGGCGAGCCATGCCGATATTCAGCTCGCCTGCGGCGCCACCCGCCTCGTCGCGCGCATCACCCGTGCGTCCGCCGCAAGGCTGGCGCTGGCGCCCGGCAAGCCCATATTCGCCATCGTGAAATCGGTGACGGTCGGCCAGCCGGCCGCCCCCCTCCCGCGCTTGTGATTGGCCTTGCGCGGGCCTCGCTGTAAGAGAGGCGGCCATCGGAGGGTTGGTCATGAGACGGTTCCATGCGGCTTTGACGGGCTTGGCGGTCGCGATCGCAATTTGTGCCGGGCAGGCGGCGAGCGAAGCGCCGTTCGGCGCCTGGGGCTTTGATCTCACGGCGCGCGACACGCAGGTAAAGCCCGGCGACGACTTCGCCGCCTATGCCAACGGCGCCTGGAAGGCCCGCACCGAAATTCCGGCCGACCGCTCCAACTGGGGCATGCACGCCCAGCTCGCCGAGCGCGTGCTGCTGCAGCTGCGCAGCATCATGGAGGACGCCGGCAAGGCCGATCCGAACACCGTCGAAGGCAAGGTCGGCGCCTATTACGCGGCCTTCATGGACGAGGCACGGGTCGAACAGCTTGGCGCCGCGCCGCTCAAGCCCGCGCTCGACGCGGTGCGCGGCGCGGCCTCGCGGGAGGCGCTGACGGCGCTGATGGGCAGGGCCAATGCCGATTTCTACGGTACGTTCTTCTCGGTCTTCGTGCAGCCCGACGCCAAGGACCCGGCGCATTACGCGATCGGCCTCAGCCAGTCGGGCCTCGGCCTGCCGGACCGCGACTACTACCTTCAGGATTCGTTCGCCGCGAAGAAGGCGGCCTATCAGACCTACATCGCGAAGCTGCTTGATTTGTCGGGCTGGCCGGATGCCGAGAAGAACGCGGCCGACATCGTCGCGCTCGAAACACGGATCGCAGAGGCGAGTTGGAGCCGGGTCGAAGAACGCGACGTCGTGAAGACCTACAACCCGATGTCGCTGGCGGAACTGAAGGCAATGGCGCCCGGCTTCGACTGGGACGGCTTCTTCGCAAGTGCCGGCCTCGGCGCGCCGGACAAGATCGTCGTGGTCGAGAAGACGGCGATCCCGAAGATCGCGGCGCTGTTCGCCGCCGCCGATCTGGACACGCTGAAGGCCTGGATGGCGTTCAACATCGCCGACAACGCGGCGAACTACCTCTCCAAGCCCTTCACCGATGCGAGCTTCGAATTCCACGCCCATGCGCTGACCGGCGCGACGGAGCAGCGGCCGCGCTGGAAGCGCGGCGTGCACACCGTGGCGGGCGGCGACATCCTGTTCGGATTGCGCAGCGAGATCTATGGCTGCCTGGTCTGGGCGACCGGCGACCTCTATGTGGCGCGGCACTTCCCGCCGGCGGTGAAGGCCAAGGCGCAGGTCCAGATGGCCAATCTGAAGGAGGCCTTGCGCGCCCGCATCGCAAGACTGGACTGGATGAGCCCGGCGACCAAGGCCAAGGCGCTCGACAAGCTCAAGACCCTGACGATCCTGATCGGTTCGGGGGTCGATGATCGCGACTATTCGAAGCTGGCCGTGACCCCCGACGACCTGTTCGGCGATGCGCAGCGGATCGGCGAATTCGAGTGGGCACGCCTCGCGGCACGGCCGGGCAAGATGGTCGATCGCCTCGAATGGGCCGAGTCGCCGCAGACGGTGAACGATTACGAAGACCCGGTGATGAATCTCGTCGCCTTCCCCGCCGCCTATCTCCAGGCGCCGTTCTTCGATCCCGGCGCCGATCCGGCGGTGAATTACGGCGCGGCCGGACTGATGTCGCATGAGCTGACGCACAATTTCGACGACCAGGGCCGCCAATATGACGCGCAAGGCCGTCTCGCCGATTGGTGGACGCCGGCCGACGCGAAGATCTTCGCGCGCCGCATCAAGGCGCTTGGCGCGCAATACGACGCCTATGAGGTGCTGCCCGGCCTGCACGTCAACGGCGACCTCACCATGGGCGAGAACATCGCCGATCTCGGCGGCCTGCTGATCGCCTATGACGCCTATCACACGTCGCTCGGCGGCAAGCCGGCGCCGGTGCTGGACGGCCTGACCGGCGATCAGCGCTTCTTCCTCGGCTGGGCCCAGGTCTGGCGCTACAAGATCCGCGACGACGCGGCGCGCCAGCGCATCGTCAGCGATCCCCACGCCCCGGCCGGCGCCCGGACCAACATCCCGCTGCAGAACATCGACGCGTGGTACGCCGCCTTCGGCGTGAAGCCCGGCGACCGGATGTACCGGGCCCCGAAGGACCGCGTGAAGATCTGGTGATCAGCCGGGCCGGAACACGAACCGCTTCGACAGAGTGAAATTGAACACCAGCCCGACGGCCACGCCAACCGCGGTCGCGATCAGCGGATTGCCGAGCGGCAGCGGTGCGAAGCGTACGCACAGCACATAGGTCCCATAGTTCGCCAGCGCGCCGACGGCGTTGGCCAGCATGAACTTCAGCCATTCCCGCGCCAGCGCTCCGGCGCCGCCGGTGGCCGCGTGCTCGGCGAAGGTGAGGTTGCGGTTGCCCCACCAGGTGAAGGTCGCGGCGCAGAAGATGGAGATCACCCGCGCGCTGTAGGGGTCGAGGCCCAGCAGATGATGGAAGGTCCACAGCACCGCCTCGTCGACCACGAAGCCGGCGCCACCGACCGCGCCGAAGCGCACGATCCGCAGGCGCAGCAGGGCGCCGATACGCTCGGCCAGGCTCACGAGTTGCGCCGGTCTTGCGGGCCGCGCAGCGACAGATAGGCCATGCGCTTGGCTTCCCAGCGGCCGCGCGTGACGGTGTCGAGGATCAGCCCGCTCATCAGCGAGAGGAAGGCGATGATGATCAGGCCCGTCGCCAGCAGCGCGGTCGGCAGCCGCGGCACCAGGCCGGTGTGGTAATATTCCACCAGCAGCGACCAGCCCAGGGCGACCGAGATCACCGCGAGCAAGGCCGCGATCGCGCTGAAGAAGAACAGCGGCCGCTCCTCGCGGATCAGCTTGGCGATGGTGAACAGGATGCGGAATCCGTCGCGATAGGTGTTGAGCTTGCTCGCCGAGCCGGCGGGCCGCTCCTTGTACGCCGTGTCGACCTCGGCCATCGGCATCAGCAGGCGCACCGCATGCACGGTCAGCTCGGTCTCGATGCCGAAGCCCTCGGCCGTGAAGGGAAACGACTTCACGAACCGCCGCGACATGATGCGATAGCCGCTCAGCATGTCCTTCAGTTCGATCCCGAACATCAGCGCGGTCAAGCCGGTCAGCATCCTGTTGCCCAGGACATGGCCGGCGCGGTACGCGGCGGCCTCGGTATGCACCCGCCGCCCGGTGACGAGGTCGAGCTCCTCGCTGGTCAGCTTGGCGATCAGCGCCGGCGCCTGCGTCGCGTCATAGGTGTCGTCGCCGTCCGCCAGCACATAGATGTCGGCCTCGACGTCGGCGAACATCCGGCGCATGACGTTGCCCTTGCCCTGGCGCGGCTCGTTGCGCACGATGGCGCCCGCCTCCCGGGCGACCTCCGCCGTGCGGTCCTTCGAATTGTTGTCGTAGACGAAGATGTCGGCCGCCGGCAGCGCGGTGCGGAAGTCGCGCACGGTCTTCCCGATCGCGGCTTCCTCGTTGTAGCAGGGCAGGAGGACGGCGATTTTCGGATCGGTCATTGGCGGGGCCATTTGAACACCGGACAGAACTCATAGTCGCCGATGATGTTGGTGTCGAACACCGTGCATTTCAGCCAGTCGATCCTGAGGCCGTATTCGGCCAGTGCTTCGCGGGTCCGGCCCATGTCATAGGCGTCGGACAGGACGTAGAGGTCGCGCCTGCGGGCGATCCATTCCCATACCCGGCCCTTCATCATCTTGGTGAGCCTGGTGCCATCCTGCGGCTGCACCATCCAGCCGTCGATCCGCAGCAAGGGAATGCGGCGCGGGAAGGAGGGGGCGATGAACCCCAGCGGTCCGTCTCCGGTCAGCAGGACCATCGCCTTCTCGGGGTGCTCGATCTTCGGCAGGTCGGCCTGGACGAAGGGGTCGCTGACCGGCGAGCGCTCGATATACTCCACATGCGTCGTCGCCGCGGTGGCGATGAACAGCACGGCCAGCACGATGAGCTGCACCCGTCGCGGGAGCGGCAGCAATCCGATGGCAATCGCGACGAGCAGCGGTCCGAGCATCTCGAGCCCGACGATGTAGCGGTAGATCGCGAACATCTTGAGCCAGACGAGATAGGACGCGCCGGCGAAGGCCAGGGTGACGGCCGCCGCGGCGGGCGACACCAGCGGCGCCTTGGAGCGCCGCCCGAGGAGCCAGACGACGATCGCGGCGAGACTCGTGACATAGGCCAGCATCACCCGGATGTCGCGGAACGGGATGTCGTCGGCGATGCGCCAATCGAGCGCGAAGCGGATCGGAAAGGTCGCCGCGATCCAGAAATGCGTCGGCAGGAAGCGCATGTCGCGATAGGGCGCCGGCAGCGCGAGCGGCGATTTGAACGACTCGTTGAAATAGGGGAAGAGCGGGTTGCCGGTGATGTGCTCGAGATGCAGCGTCCAATAGCCCATCATCGCCGCGACGCCGACCAGGCCCGCGATGCCGCCGGCCAAAAGGCGCACCGACTGGTGCTTCCAGCTCCCGCCCAGTGCGACCAGCGCCGCCGCGAAGCCGATGGCGAAGGGAAATTCCGGCAGTTTGAGGCCGACCGTCGAGCCCACCAGCAGCCCGGCGCCGCCCGCGATCGCCGCGGCCTGCCAGAGCGGCCCTTCGCGCAGCCGCCGGCGGTTCACGACCAGGACCGCGATCGCCGACAGGATCAGGACGCTCATCGTGTTGTCGTGATAGGTCGTGCCGAACATGTTGAGGCCGAGGCCGCCGGTCTGCCCCAGCAGCGCCAGTCCCGCCGCGCCCAGCTTGTACTCGTCGATCGCGAGGGTCTGGCGTCCCAGGATGTAGAGCGGCACGACATTGGCGCCCTGTACGCAGCCCAGCACGAACAGCGCGAACCATGCCGGCGTATGCGTCGCCAGCAGGTAGAAGGGGATGTCCTGGAACGGGTTGTAGTAGCTCGCCTGGTGCGCCACGAGCATATCGATGGGCTCGCGCCCGTTCAGGAAGGCGTAGGGGATGTACCAATGGTAATTGCGGAAGTCCCAGGACGTGTCCTTGCCCAGCCACAGGACGTAGCCGCCCCAGAACGCGATGGTGAGGCACAGGAACAGCCATTCATTCCGGCTGAGCCGGAGCGCGCGCGAATCGACACTGGCTACAGACATGGGCTAGGGGCGCGCGCTCGAAGAAGGCGAGCCGGTTCTAGAGCAAGGCGTTGTGCCTGTCATGCCCGCCCATGCGGGCATCCAGCCGCGGCGAAACGGGATTTCCCGTACCGGAAGGCGGCAGCCATAGGGCTTAGCGCCTACCCTTCCTGCGGCTGCTCTATTTCCAGATTGTTCAGGAATTGGCGCGTGGAGGCCACGCCCGAATGGTTAAGGGCATAATGCCGCGCCAGTTCGCGCGGCAAGGTCAAGGCCCGGCGGCAGGCGGCTCCCAGGTCCTCATCCAGCGCCGCGGCGGCGCAATTGCCCACCACGTCCAGCATCACGTCGCGCGGGAAGGTCGCCACCGGCGTCCCGCAGGCCAGCGACTCCAGCATCACCAGGCCGAACGTGTCGGTCAGGCTGGGGAAGACGTTCACGTCACTGGCCGCGAAACAGCGTACGAGCTCCTCGCCGGACTTGGGGCCGAGGAATTTCGCCTGCGGGTATTTCGCCGCCAGGGCTTCGCGGGCCGGGCCGGGGCCGACGACGACCTTGGTGCCTGGCAGGTCGAGCGTGAGGAACGCCTCGATGTTCTTCTCGATCGACACCCGGCCGACATAAAGGAAGATCGGCTTGGGATAGGGCAGGGTCGCGTCCGGGATGGGGCGGAAGCGCTCGACGTCGACGCCGCCTTCCCACAGCCGGACGTTCTTGAAGCCTTGGGCTTCCAGCTCGCGCTTCATCGCGGGGGTGCGCGCCATGGTGGCAACGCCCCGGGCATGGAACCAGCGCTCCCACGCCCACACCCAGCGCTCCGGGATGAAAGGGAAGCGGGCATGGACGTATTCTGGATAGCGGGTATGGAAGGCGGTGGTGAACTCGATGCCGTGCTCGATGCAGATCGCCCGGGCGCTCATCCCCATCGTACCCTCAGTCGCGATATGCACCGCATCGGGGGCGAATTCGCGGATGATCTTCTCCAGCCCCTGGCGTGGGAAGATCGCAAGACGGATCTCGGGATAGGTCGGCAGCGGCAGGCTGAACCGGCCCTCGGGCGTCGCATAGCGCACCTCGTGGCCGAGCGCCTTGAGCTCGCGGCCCAGCATCTCCAGCGTCGTGACGACGCCGTTCACCTGCGGCTTCCACGCATCGGTGACGATCAGGATCTTGAGGTGTTCCTTGCCGGGCACAGGAAAGCGGCCGAGCGGCCTCACCGCGTCCGGCCAGAGCCGCCGGACCCTACGCGGGTACAGGCGCGGCTTCGCCGGCGACGGCCCCCTCTTGGGATCCTGTGGCTTGGGCTGAAACGGGAGCGGCCCAACGAATGATCTCCAGATGTCCGCTGGCATCTTCGACAAGGGCTGTGCAGCTTTCAACCCAGTCTCCATCGTTATGGTAGAGGACGTTGCCGATCCGGCGGATCGCCGCCTGGTGGATGTGGCCGCAGATCACGCCGTCGAGGCCTTTGCTTTCGGCCGCCCGCGCCACCACTTCCTCGAAGCGGCAGACATATTCGACGGCGTCCTTGACGGCATGCTTGAGCCAGTTGGAGAGCGACCAATAGGGCAGGCCGAGCTTGCGGCGGATGCCGTGCAGCACCTCGTTGGCGGCCAGCGCCTTGTCGTAGGCCCAGGAGCCCAGATGGGCGAGCCATTTGGCGAACTCGATCACGCCGTCGAACTGGTCGCCGTGCAGCACCAGCAGCTTCTTGCCGTCCGCCGTCTCGTGCACGGTCTCGCGCACCACTTCCACGCCGGCATAGGTGCGGCCGCAGAAGCCGCGCAGGAATTCGTCGTGATTGCCCGGAACGAAGATCACCCGGGTGCCCTCGTCGACCTTGCGCAGGATCTCATGGACCACGCGGCTATGCGCCTCGGGCCAGAACCAGCGGCGCTTGAGCTGCCAGCCGTCGACGATGTCGCCGACCAGATAAAGGGTCTCGCAGCTGTTCTGCTCGAGGAAGTCCAGCAGCTGCTCGGCTTTGCAGCCCCGTGTCCCCAGATGGATGTCGGAGACGAAGATCGTGCGGTGGAAGCGTGTCGGCCGGGCCGGCGGCGACGCGACGCGCGGCGGCTTGAAAGACACCGGCGGCGATACCAGCCAGGAGATACGGGCCATTCGTCGCGCTCCTCAAAAGCGGACGCGAATCTGCGTCCCTTCTGAAGCCGACTGCGTAACGGTGGCGCACGAATCTTTTGCGCTAAGCGTGCGAATCTTTTGCGGAAGGTCTGCGAATCTTTTGTTGCGGTGCAGCGACAGCGGCATGACTTGGTAAGGATTCGTTAGGGATCACCCCGCGGATCAGCCTGTGATTTTGCGCCGCACAATAAAGTCGGAAGTTTCGAGAATGCCTGCAAATCAGGCTAATTGGCGCCGATTTGCTGGGTTTTTCACGAAATTGCCGAATCTTTGGACTTGCGCGGAGCAAGGCAGGAGTCCATATTGTTGCAGCGCGGTATGACCGACCTCCCGTTAGTCATGCCGCCTGCCCTTCCTGGGCGTTTCCTCCCTGAACTTGGCCGCTCCTCTGGAGCGGCCTTTTTTCTTCCCCAGCTTCTGCTGCATCGCTATCGCACCGGACGCCGCTGGCGCCGCGCAAGTCCGAATTCTGGGCATCACGGAAACGGAAGGTTCACTCGGCGGCCAGGCTATGCCGGCGGCTGCGGGCCAACAGGCCCGGCTCGATGCCGACCAGGCGGGTGATCACCTCGGTCAGCCGGGCATGGACCAGCTCGAAATGCGGCCCTTTGGCGATCCGCTCCTCGTCCAGATAGATCGCGCGGTTGATTTCGACCTGCAGCGCATGCACGTCCTGGTCGCGTCGTCCGTGCAGATGCGTCGTGTAGCCGCCGGCATAGGGCGTGTTGCGTGCATGCCGGAAGCCCTGCGATTCGAAGGCGAGCTCCGCGGCCCGGGTCACGAGCGGCGCCGCGGCCATGCCGTAGCGGTCGCCCAGCACCACGTCGGGGATGGCGGCGGCGGACGGCATCGAGTGGCAATCGATGACGACGGCCACGCCGAACAGCGCGCGGGTTTCCTCCACCAATTCCCTCAAGGCGGCGTGATAAGGCCGATAAAGCCGGGTCAGCCGCTCCTCGGCGTCGCGCGCCGGGAGCTTGGCGCGGTAGATCTCCGCCCCATCGCGCACGATCCGCGGGATCACGCCCAGCCCCGCCGCCACGCGCGGTGTCGGCGTGTCGACCGTGACCGCAAGGGCGCCCTCGAACATCGCGCTGTCGATTTCCGCCGGCGCCCGGTTGGCGTCCAGGAAGGCGCGCGGAAAGCGAGCGGCGATCATCGGCGCGCCCAGCGCCACCGCACCGCAAAACAGCTCCTCGACGAAGGCGTCCTCCGAGCGGCGCAACGAAAGCGCGCTGAGCCGGCTCATCGCCACGAAGCTGGCGGGGTAGGCGCGGCCCGAATGGGGCGAGGCGAAGACGAAGGGCACCGTCTGGCGGAACGGGCGATGGATGCGAAAGGGTTCGGCATACAGTCCGGCCAGCTCGGCGTCGCCGTCACCCGTCCTGCCTGATCCCGCCTGCGCCATGCGATTCGCCGTCCTTGCCTTCAGTGGACCATTAACGCGCCAGCCCGATCAAGCGGCGAAAGGGCCGCGCCTTGCCGGGGTCGGTCTCCGTCCCGGCCCCGCCGTTAACCGTCGTTTACCGTTTGCCCGTTATAGGCTTAAGTGGAGGGGCAAGAGCGGGCCCATGGCGCATATTCTTCTGGCAGAAGACGACGAAAGCTTGCGCAAGTTCCTCGCGCAGGCGCTGGTGAAGGCCGGCCATGCGGTCACCGATTTCGGCGATGGCGGCGATGCCTACGAGTGCCTGAAGGGCTTCCGCTTCGATCTTCTGGTCACCGACATTGTGATGCCGGGCATGGACGGCATCGAACTCGCCAAGCGCGCGGCCGAGATGGACCAGGCCTTGAAGATCATGTTCATCACCGGCTTCGCGGCGGTCGCGCTGCATCCCTCGGCGAACGCACCCAAGCAGGCGAAGGTGTTGTCGAAGCCCTTCCATCTGCGCGAGATCGTCGCCGAAGTCGACCGCATGATCGCGGCGTAAGGCGCCACGCGCCATCCGAAATGAGGCCGTTTTGCGCGGTCAATGAGGCCGCCGCGCCCCATTGGCGCCTGCACGCCGCCGGATTTCTGCGCTCCCATTCCGCCGTCCGGCAAGTCCGAGCTGATCGGGGAGCCGGCCGCCGGCGCGCTTGGGCGTCGGCGAAAGCGGGAGGCATCGATGCAGATTGCACGACACGACATACTGAGCACACGGCCCTCTGGGATGACGCCGCGGCGCGCGGCGATCATCGGCACGGTGGCGCTGCTGCATGTGGGGGCGGCCTATATGCTCGTCAGCGGCATGGCGCAGCACATCATCGCGAATGTCGATCACACCCTCACGGTCGATCTCACGGAAAGGACCGTTCCGCCGAAGCCGGTCCCCATCCCGCCGACGCCGGTGCTTGCGGTCCCGGTCGAGAAGCAGGTCTACGTGCCTGAACCCAAATTCGACATCGCGCGGGACGAGCCGGTGATCCAGGCGACGCAGCATGACCCGCGTCCGCTCCAGCCGACCGAGCCGACCGCCTTGCCGGTCGACCGGGGCGCTGTCGCCGTTGCAGGCACCCATACGACGCCGCCTTATCCGGCGCTCGAAAGCCGCTTGGGCCATACGGGTACGGTGACTTTGACCGTCATGGTGGCGCCGGACGGCAACGTGGCTTCGGCCAGCGTCGCGCAGTCGAGCGGTTTCCCCGAACTGGATCAGGCCGCCATCGCCTGGGTGGTCGGACACTGGAAGTACAAGCCGGCCCTTGAGAGCGGCAATGCCGTGGCGAGCCGAACCTTGGCGGCAGTGAAGTTCGACCTGACACAGGCCCATCGCTAACGGCCACCGCAATTGCCGGCCCCGCAGAGCCACGACGCACTGCGGGGCTTTTTGCTTGGACGGGTCGGGCTTTGCCGCTTGAAAAGCTCGCTTGCCCCCCTGGGCAGTCGAGGCTATAGCTGCCGCCCCGCCGGTACCGGCATCGCGCGGGCAATTAGCTCAGCGGGAGAGCGTCCCCTTGACATGGGGAAGGTCACAGGTTCAATCCCTGTATTGCCCACCATTTTCAAGCACTTAGTTCAACTTACAGAACCCACAACGACCAGTTTCGGCTGGCTCGGCAGAACGATATTGCGCTTCGTCGTTCTTGCGTTGATGTCCGCCATGACCTCGTTAATGGCGAGCCGTGCCGCACGCAGATAGCTCGGATCGTATTTGGCGTAGATCTCCGTCGTCCGCAGTCCAGCGGCCTTGTGTCCCAACATGCCTTGGACCTCCCGGGGCGGAACGCCGCGACGCCTGAGTTCTTTCGCCATGGTGTGCCGGATGCAGTAGGGCGAAATCCGCTCTGGCAAGCCTTTGGCTATCTTGAGCAGGCGCTGGAAGGCCTTCTTGACCGAGAAGACACGGTCACCGTGATAGGTGACGACGTAATTGGACTTCACTTTCTGTAACCATGGCAGCAGCGTGTTGGTCATCGGAACCGTCGGCCGACACTTCTTTGTCTGCTTGCGACCTTCCACGCCTATCTCGTTCCGGCGTGCGCGAAATTCTCTATGTCGGCAAAGCATGCGATGTGTGCGCGAGCGCGCGGAGAGGTACGAGCAGATACGGTTGGCGCGACCGTTACACTGGCCGCTTGTGGCGCGGTGCCTGTCCTCGCCGATAGGCGCTGGGCGTCATGCCGAACCAGCGCTGGCCGGCGCGCCGGAAGCTGCGCGCGTCGGAATAGCCGATTTCGGCGGCGATCTCCTCGAAGGATTTGTCGGTCATCAGCAGCGTCGCGGCCGTGCCGCGCTGAACATCGTCCAGCAAGGCGCGGAACGAGCTGCCAGCATCCGCAAGCCGCCGCCGTAGCGTGGCCGAGCTCATCCGCAGATGTCGCGCCACCGCCGTCTCACCGTGCAGTCCGCCGTAAATCGCCTCGCGAACATCCCTGACAATTGCCGGAGCGCCCTCGGTCGTGCGTGAGTTGCGGTCGGCTGCCGCTTCCTCGAGCAGGCGCATGAACTCGACGAATTCATGCGCCGCCCAGGTATTGTATTTGACCGGCGCGAGGGGCGCCGCCGCGTCACTTGCCCGATAGGACAGCGTCGCCCCGCTACCTTTCACGATTGTTGGGCAGCGAAGAACGCTCTTCAGCATGGTCTTCCGGAATCGACCGATCGGCTCGGCCAATATCGCCTGCAGCGGCCGCAAGCGGCGGCCCGTGAGCCAGCGAAAGGCGCAATGGATCGTGAGCGCGAAGGTCTCGACGAACAATTCCATGCGCGCGGTTCGCTTGCCTTCATAGCTCAAGGCGATGCTGAGCCCCCGCCTGTTCCGCCTTACGGCGACCTTGATATCCGGCCTCAAAAGCACCGCGGCAGCGGCGAAACGTTTCAGAGCCTCACCCAGATTGTTGCCCTGGCCGGCGGCGGCCATGAGGATGCCGAGCGTGCCTTTGGGGATGGGTTTGGCCGATATGCCGAAGGATTCGTCGTCGGTTATGCGCATCTGTTCGAGGCACAGTTTCAGAAATACGGTCGAGGGTATGAATTCGTCGCAATCCGGACGGCCACTGCCGTGCGCGCCGGATTTCGCCAGCAGCCGCGTGGCCACGACGGACCCCAGAAGCAGAACCAAGTAATCTCTCGGCACATGAAAGCCTGCCGCCGTGAAATGCCCAGGTCCTTCGGGACGGCGGATGTGGACGGCGAGATTCACGCCTTTTCTCCCTGGCACCAACGTGACGAGCGCCGTTTATCCAGCTGCTATTTCATCACAATCACCCGGCTCTTGCGACAGCCGGAACGGCGCGCGGCAGCATTCCGTTACGGAAATTCTCATCTGCGGCGATTGCCGTGATCGAATTTGTCCCGGTCTTGTTGCACAGGCGCGTCCTAGCCGGGACCTGAGCTATGCACCAGAATCACGCAGCGCGGGCGCGCATTTTACGATTTCACGAGGCCGGTGGTGAATCTTGCGTTGACGTCTGAAGAGTTGCTGTTCCGCCGCGAGGTGCGCGCGTTCCTGGACGAGCATCTGACGGCCGAGCTGCGCGCGGCGGGACGCGCCACGACCAGCGTCTTCACGCCGAAGGCTTTCAGCATCGCCTGGCAGAAAATCCTGCACGCCAAGGGGTGGGTCGCGCCAAGCTGGCCGAAGCAATATGGCGGCACCGGCTGGACGGAAATGCAGCGCTACATCTTCGCCGCGGAATGTGCCCGTGCGGGTGCGCCTGGCCTGGCGCCGATGGGGCTCAGGATGGTCGGTCCCGTGATCATGGGCTATGGCACGCCGGAGCAGAAGGCGCATTACCTGCCGCGCATCCTTTCCGGCGAGGATTACTGGTGCCAGGGCTATTCCGAGCCGGGTTCTGGCTCGGATCTGGCATCGCTGTCTCTGCGCGCGATCTCCGACGGCGACGATTACGTGCTGAACGGCTCCAAGATATGGACCACGCACGCCCATTGGGCGAACAAAATGTTCTGCCTGGTGCGCACCCGGGCCGAAGGCAAGCCCCAGGCTGGCATCACCTTCCTGCTGCTCGACATGGCGAGCGCAGGTATCACCGTCGCCCCCATTATCACGCTGGCGGGCGAGCACGAGCTGAACCAGGTGTTCTTCACCGATGTGCGCGTGTCCAAGGCGGGCCGATTGGGCGAGGAGAATGACGGCTGGACGGTCGCCAAATATCTCCTCGAATTCGAACGCGGTGGCGGCGCGGCGGCCGGCCTGAAGGTCGCGCTGGAGCGGCTGCGCCAGATGGCGGAAGCCGAACCCGCCGGCGGCGGCGACGCCCTGCGCGACGATCCGGATTTTCGCCGCAAGCTGGCTGAAGCCGCGATTCGGATCGAGACGATCGAGATGACGGAGCACCGCGTCATGTGCGCCCTGGCCTCCGGCGGCAATCCGGGTCCGGCGTCCTCGATGCTGAAGATGCAGAGCACCGAGGCCATGCAGCGCCTGGACGAAATCGGCATCGAAGTGGCGGGCCACTATGCGCTGGTAGAGCAGCCCGAAGCCCGCATGCCGGGCTCGAATATAGAACCGGTCGGCCCGGCGCACAGCCTCCACACAATGGCGCGCTATCTCAACAACCGCGCGGCGTCGATCTATGGCGGCTCCAACGAAATCCAGCGCGACATCATCGCCCGCCATGTGCTGCGCCTCTGAAGGATCAGGAGCATGAGTTCATCGCAATCGGCTGCCCCGCTCGATCACGCACAGATTCCGACCCTTGCGGATATCCCGCGTTACCACGCGCGCGTTCGGCCCGACGACATCGCCCTGTCGTTCGAGGGCCGCGACACGAGTTTCGATGCGCTCGACCGGCACAGCAACCAGGTCGCCCACGCGCTCATCGAGGCCGGGGCGCGGCCGGGCGACCGCATCTGCTATGTCGGCAAGAACAGCGACCATTATTTCGAACTGCTGCTCGGTGCGGCGAAGGCCGGGGTGGTGATGACGCCGATCGGCTGGCGGCTGGCGCCGCGCGAAGTCGCCTTTATGGCGAATGATGCGGAGGCCCGATTCCTTTTCGTCGGCCCGGAGTCGATGGCGCTGGTTCGCCAGATCGGCGGCGAGCTCGATAAAGTCGAACAAATCGTCGCCATGGAAGACGACGCGGCAGAATTTCCGCTCTATGAGGCGTGGCGCGATCGACAAAGCGACACCGATCCCGCACGGCCGATCCGGGAAACGGACATCGCCCTGCAACTCTACACCTCCGGCACCACGGGTAATCCCAAAGGCGCGATGCTGCGGCACGTCAATCTGCTCGGCGGACGGCGCCTGGCCGCGGAAGCCGGGCTCGACTGGAACCAGTGGGGTCCGGGCGATGTCAGCCTCGTGGCGATGCCGGTCGCGCATATCGGCGGCACCGGCTGGGGCATCGTCGGCCTCTACAACGGCGCCAAAGGCGTCGTGGCGCGCGAGTTCGATCCGACCAAGGTGCTCGATTTCATCGAGCGCGACAGGATTTCGAAAATGTTCATGGTGCCGGCGGCGCTGCAGATCGTCGTCAGCCAGCCGCGCGCCCGCGAGGTCGATTACAGCCGCCTGAAATACATCCTCTATGGCGCCTCGCCCATTCCGCTCGACCTCTTGCGCGAATGCATGGCGGTGTTCGGCTGCGGCTTCTGCCAGCAATACGGCATGACCGAAACCTGCGGCACGGTCGCCTATCTGCCGCCGGAGGATCACGATCCGGCCGGCAATCCGCGCATGCGCTCCGCCGGCATCCCAATGCCGGGCGTGGAATTGAAGGTGATGGACGAAGCTGGAAAAACGTTGGGGCCCGGCGTCATCGGCGAAGTCGCGATCCGCTCGGTGGCGAACATGGCCGGCTATTGGCACCTGCCGGAGGCGACGGCCAAGACGGTCGACAGTGAGGGCTGGCTACGGACCGGCGACGCCGGCTATCTCGACGCCGACGGCTATCTCTACATCCAGGACCGTGTCAAGGACATGATCATCAGCGGCGGCGAGAACATCTATCCCGCCGAAGTCGAAAGCTCGATCTACGGCCATCCCGACATCGCCGAAGTCGCGGTGATCGGCGTGCCCGATGAAAGATGGGGCGAGGCGGTAAAGGCCGTCGTGGTCCCCAAGCCCGGCCGCACCGTCGATGCCGCCGATGTCATCGCCTTCGCCCGCTCGCGCATAGCCCATTTCAAGGCGCCCAAGAGCATCGACGTGATCGCTGCCCTGCCGCGCAACGCTTCGGGCAAGATCCTGCGCCGCCAGTTGCGCGAGCCCTATTGGGCGAGCCGCGAGCGGCGGGTGAATTGAACCCGATGCCCGGCCCGCCGTTATCATGACAGGAGTGCAACACCGCATGACCGACACAGCCGCAACGATCTCTTCCAATACCGCCAAGCAGAGGCCATCCAGCTACGGCAAGATCGATTTCACAACGCCGAAGGGCGAGCCGGCCCTGACCGCGCCGGATTCGGTTTCCTGGCAGGTGTTCAAGAATCCGGTGTCGCTGTTCATTGGCGGCATCACGGCCGTGCTGCTCGAATTCGCCGAGCCCGGCGTGCGCTCGGGAGTCTGGGATCATTCCTCGTTCCGCCGTGAGCCCCTGGCGCGCATGCAGCGCACGGGCCTCGCCGCGATGCTCACCGTCTACGGGCCGCGCAGCAAGACCGAGGCGATGATCGCCGGCGTCCGCCGCATGCATGCGCGCGTCGTGGGAACGACGCCGGACGGCACGCCCTATCATGCCAATGATACCCAACTGCTCGACTGGGTGCAGGCGACAGCGAGCTTCGGCTTCCTCGAGGCCTATAGCGCTTTCGTGCGGCCGGTCAGCGATGCGGACAAGGATAAATTTTATGCCGAAGCGGCGCCATCGGCGCGTCTGTACGGCGCAACGGGCGCCCCGACCTCTCGGGCGGAATTGAACGCCCAATTTGAAGCGATACGGCCGAAGCTCGAACGCTCCGACATCGTGTTCGAATTCCTCGACATCATGCTGCGCACGCCGATCCTCCCCGGGCCGCTGAAGCCCGTTCAGCGGATGCTGGTACGCGCCGCCGTCGAGATCACCCCGCAATGGGTTCGCGATATTCTGGGCCTGGGGCCGGAATGGAGTTTGAAACCGTGGGAGGCCAGGCTTATACGCATCGCCGGCGCGCTGGCGGATCGCATTCCGGTGCTGTCCAGCCCACCTTCGCAATCCTGCCGGCGCATGGGGCTTTCCTCGTTCTATCTCTATACGCGCTGATATAGACGCATGGCGTGCCCGTCCCAAAAAATTCGGGGCGGGCAGCGCGTTCTCAATTGAAATTGTAGGTCAGGGATGCACCGTAGGTCATGGTCATGCCCGGAAAGCGCACATAGGTGTTCGTGTTGTTGGCCACCGAGGTCCAATAATACTGGTTGGTGAGGTTGCGGCCCCAGATGGAAAGCAGCCAATTATTGTCCAGGCTATGGAGCCCGATGCTGGCGTTCAGCAGGCCGTAGGACTTGATCGCATAGACGGCGTCCGTGCACAGATCGGCGCAGGATTTCGACTGCCAATGCTCGTTGACGGTCGCCTGCAGACCGAGCGTATCGGTGATGGGCGTGTCGTAATTGAGCGTCAACGCGCCCTGCCAATGCGGACTATAGGGGAACCGGCCGCCCTTGAAATTCGCCGGGTTGCCGGCTTCGTCCACGCCGAGATAATTGCCGACATAGGTCTCGACATAGGTCGCCGCCAGCATCGCCGTCAGATGATCGGTGATCGCCCAGGTCACGTCGCCGTCCAGGCCTTTGGCATTGGACGTCGGAATATTCGCTACCCGGCCGAGAACGGTATAGATCGGATCCGCGAACAGGACGCTCAGCTGCTTGTCGCCATAATCGTAATAGAACGCGGCAAGGTTGAGCTGAACCTTTCCATCCGCCAGCCCCGTCTTCACGCCCACTTCATAGGACAACAGGCGTTCCTGCTTGGCCGGGACCTCTTGGCTGGCGATGTTCGCGGCGATGATCGGGATATTGCCGGCCTTGTAGCCCTCGGACACGGACGCATAGAGCAACGTATCGGGCTCGACCTGCCAGTCCGCCGCGGCGCGCCACGCCACGTTGTCCTCGTTGAGCTTCTCGTTGATCACGCCGAACGAATCGGTGACCGGATTGAATGAAACGCAGTCACCGGGGGCGATCGGGGCGGGTGTCGCCACGCCATAGATCAGCGGGAACAACGTGCGATTCACGATGTTGACGCTCGTCGCGAGGTTTCCGTTCACGTCGAAGGAGCAGCCCGCGAAGGTCTGGTGATCCTGCGTATAGCGAATTCCGCCCGTGAGCTTGAGCGCATCGGTCAGTTGCCAGTCCGCGTTGACGAAGGCGCTCCATGTGTTGGAGTCGATCGTGCCGCGGTCGCCGAACGTGCGGAACGCCTCCGCCATCTCCGTCGGCGTGGTGCCGAATGTGTTGATCGCGTTGAACGGCGGCGTGGCCAGCAAAACCTCGCCGAGCGAGCGGATCAGCAAGGCGCTGCTGTTCTGGCCCAGCATGGTCCGGTCGCCGTCGAAGATGGTGTCGTTGGCGTAGTAGCCGCCGACCATCCAGTGAACCGCATCGGTATCGCCCTGCAGGCGGAGCTCCTCGGAAAACGATCCGATATGCCCGACCTCGTTTTGCACGAGAATCTCGTAAGGGGCTCCCGACCAGTCGTTGACGCCGTCACGCTTGACATGATTGAACGCCGTCAGCGAGGTTGCCGAAATTATTGTCGTTGAACCTGTAATCGACGCGTCCGGCGATGGAATAGAAATTGTCGTTCTCGGCGAGCGGCCGGTTCATTCCCAGGCCGGTGCCGATATCGGCGCCGCGCTGGGCCGCAGGCTCCCAGTCGGCTTGCGAACCCTTTGTCGGTTGATTGGCCGCCAGGTAATTTTGCAGACGGGTGTCGATCGGCAGGCCGGCGACCGGCACCAATCCGCCGATCGGCAAGGTCGTCGCCGGGCAGACGCCGCCCGGGGTAAAGCCGGGCACGAAGGCCGCCGTAAAGACGCTGGACAATTGCAGGCAGGATTGGGCGTTCGGAGGGCCTGCCGCAACGGTCAGGCCGGTCGCCTGCGCCGCGACGGAGTCCGACCGGTTGATCCAGCCATCGACCGTCAGGTTGACGGTCAATTGCGGTGTCGGCTGCCATTCCAATTCGCCGCGCGCGCCATAATTGTGCTTCCTGCCGAGCGTGTCGCCCGGACGCGTATTGCTGTGCTGCCAGCCGTCGGCGCTGTCTTCCGTGCGGAAGGCGAGGCGGGCTTTCAACGTGTCCGTCAGCGGGCCGCTGATGAAGCCCTCGAAATTGTATGTCCCGTTGTTGCCGCCTTCGGCGGTCACAGAGGCCGCGAAATCGTCCGTCGGCTTGTTGGTGATGAGGTCGATCAGGCCGGCCGTCGTGTTGCGGCCATAGAGCGTGCCCTGGGGCCCTTTGAGCACTTCGACGCGTTGCACATCGAACAGCGGCCCCGACATCATGAAGGGGTAGGCATAGGCGACCTCGTCGACATAGGTGCCGACAGTGGAGGTCGCTGACAGATCGACCGTGTTGAATCCGATGCCGCGCAGCGTGAAGGTCGGCACGCCTTCATAGCTTTGCGAGACGTTGAAGCTTGGGACGACGGTGCCCAAATCCGTCACATTGGTGACACGCTGTGCCTTCAGCGCCGCCCCGCTGAAGGCCTGAATCGACATGCCGACCTTGTTGATGTCCGCTTCGTGCCGTTCGGCGGTAACGACGACCGTCTCGATATCCGCTGCGTGGGCAGGACAGATCGCGGACGCGGTCGAAAGCAGTGCCGCCACCAGCAGCGAACGGCGTTGGACCCGGCTAACGGCCGGCTGAAACGCTAAGGTGCGGACGCAATTTGCGCCTCTCAATCCTGACATCGTGTTCTCCCGGTATATTTTTATTTTGCGGGAGAAATCCGCGTGACGCAGACAGACGGCCTCTGAGGCCCCGGCTCTCAAGTCCGGTGCAATGCCGAAACAACTATGGCGCCGGCGCAGCTATCTGAATCACATGGCTCCCCCCGTTGCAGGATATTCCGCTATGACCGCGAGCTTTGGCGAGGACATCAGACGGCAATCGTCAGGGGACAGATCTGCTCACGACAGAACGCTTGGTCGTGGCAGCCACGCGTCACGCGCCGGTTGCCTCTTCCCGGCCACCCCCTCGGTTGCGTGCTTAGCCCGCCTCGTTGGTCGGCTCCTCCCGGTGAAACATCCGGTAGAGGGCCGGCAGCACGAACAGGGACAGCAGCGTCGCCGAAACGATGCCGCCGATGACGACGGTGGCCAGCGGACGCTGCACCTCGGCGCCCGTACTCGTATTGAGCGCCATCGGCAGGAAGCCCAGCGAGGCGACCAGGCCGATCATCAGGATGGGGCGCAGCCGAGTCAGCGCGCCCTGGATGATGGCCTGATCGACGGGAAGTCCCTCGCGGACCAGATCGCGGATATAGGAGACCATCACCACGCCGGTCAGCACCGACACGCCGCAGAGGGTGATGAACCCCACTCCGGCCGTGATCGACAGCGGGATGCCGCGCAGCAGAAGCGCAAGCACGCCACCCGTCAGTGCCAGCGGCACGCCGGAAAACACGAGCAGCGCGTCTTTCAGTGAGCCGAACGTCAGGATCAGCAGCCCGAGGATGAGCAACAGCGCCAGCGGCACCAGCACGGTCAGGCGCTCGGACGCCGAAGCCAACTGCTCGAAGGTGCCGCCATACGAGACATAGTAGCCGGGCGGCAGCTGGAGCTTGTCGCTCACCTGCTTGCGCGCATCGTTGACGAAACCGGCCAGATCGCGGCCGCGCACATTGGCCATCACCACGATAAAGCGCTTGCCGTTCTCGCGGCTGACCTGGTTGGGTCCTTCGCTCGATCGTATATCTGCGACTTCCGCCAGCGGCACATAGCCGCCATTCGGCCGTGCCAGCGGCAGGCGCCTCAGCAAGTCCGGGTCGGTACGCATCTGCTCTGGCAAGCGCACTTCGAGCGGATAACGCGCATCGCCCTCATAGATAAGGCCGGTCTCCTTGCCGCCCAGCGCGGCGGCAACCACGTCCTGCACATTTGCGACGCTCAAGCCGTACCGCGCCAATGCGATACGCCGCGGCGCGATGGTGAGCAGCGGCAGGCCCGAGGCTTGCTCGGTCTTCACGTCCTGCGCGCCGGGGATGGCGGCCAGAATGCGCTGTCCCTGGGCGGCAAGCCGCACCAGCTCGTCGAGATCGTCGCCGAAGATTTTCAGCGCAACATCGCTGCGCACGCCGGAGATCAGCTCGTTGAACCGAAGCTGGATCGGCTGGCTGAAGCCATACACCGTGCCCGGCACCGTATGCGCCGCCGTCTCGATCTCGCGAACCAGCTGCGCCTTGGGCTTGCTCGGGTCCGGCCAATCCTTGCTGGGTTTGAGCATCACATAGGTGTCGGAACGGCCGGGCGGCATCAAATCGGTCGCCACTTCCGCCGTGCCGTTGCGGGCGAACACCGTCAGCACTTCCGGCAGCCTGCCCAGCGTCCGGTTGAGCTGGCGCTGCATGGCCACCGCCGTTTCGATGCCCGTGCTGACGGGGCGCACCGTCTCGATCGCCAGATCGCCTTCATCGAGGTTCGGAATGAACTCCGCGCCCATGCGCGCGGCAAGGACGCCGCAGAGCACGACAAGGATCACTGCCGCCGCGACGACCAGGCGGCGGACGCGCAGCACGCGGGTGAGCAGCGGCTCATAAAGGCGCTTGGCCCCGGCCACGAGCCAGTTGTCCTTCTCCTTGATTCTGCCGCTGAGCAGCAAGGCGCAGGCGGCCGGGACGAAGGTGATGGAGAAGATCAGCGCGCCGACCAGCGCGGCGACCACGGCAAAGGCCATCGGGTGAAACATCTTTCCCTCGACGCCCGACAGCGCGAAGATCGGCAGATTCACCAGCACGATGACCACGACACTGACCAGGCTGGGGCGGAACACCTCCCGCGTGGCATGGAATACCGTGTCGAAGCGCTCGCCCTTCGTCAGCAGCCGGTCATGTTCGTGCTGTGCTTGCGCCAGCCGGAACATGCAGTTCTCGACGATGATAAGTGCCCCATCGACGATCAGCCCGAAATCCAGCGCGCCGAGGCTCATCAGATTGCCGCTGACCCCGCCCTCCACCATCGCGGTGAACGTCGCGAACAACGAAAGCGGAATGACGGCGGCGGACAGCAAAGCGGCACGCAGGTTTCCCAGAAACAGGAACAGCACGACGATGACCAGCACCGCGCCTTCCAGCAGGTTCTTTTGCACCGTTTCGATGGTCTTGTTGACCAGCACCGTGCGGTCGTAGATCGGTGTCGCCGTCACGCCGGGCGGCAGTCGCTTGTTGATGTCGGCAAGCCGCGCGGCAACGCGCTCGCTCACCACGCGGCTATTCTCGCCGATGAGCATCATCGCCGTGCCGAGGACCGTTTCGTGATCGTCCTGCGTCGCGGCACCCGTGCGCAGCTCCCTGCCGATGCCGACCGTGGCCACGTCGCTTACCGTGATCGGCACGTTATCGCGCGTGGCGATGACCGCCCGGCGGATCGCCTCTTCGTCGGCAAGCTGGCCGGGCACGCGCACAAGATATTGCTCGCCATTGCGCTCGATATAGCCTGCGCCGACATTGAGGTTGTTGGCTTGCAGCGCCGCGATCAAATCCGACAGCGTAACCTTGAAGGCGAGCAGCCGCGCCGGGTCCGGTGCGACCTGATATTGCTTGGCGTAGCCGCCGATCGAGTTCACTTCGGAGACACCCGCCACCTGCCGCAATTGCGGCCGGATGATCCAGTCCTGGATGGCGCGCAGATCCGTCGGCGTGTACGCCGCGCCGTCCGGCTTGCGCGCGTCGGGCCGGGCATTGACGGTGTAGAGATAGATTTCGCCGAGGCCGGTCGAGACCGGACCGATCTCGGGCTCGACACCCGCAGGAAGCTGGCTGCGCACCTCCTGCAGCCGCTCATTGACGAGCTGGCGGGTGAAATAGACGTCGGTGCCGTCCTCGAAGACGATGGTGACTTGCGACAGCGCATAGGCCGAGGTCGAGCGCGTGTAGCTCAAATGCGGAATGCCGGCCATCGCCGTCTCGATAAGGAAGGTCACGCGCTGCTCGACTTCGGCCGGGGAATAGCCCGGCGCCGTCGTGTTGATCTGCACCTGCGTATTGGTGATGTCCGGCACCGCGTCGATGGCAAGCCGGCGGTATTCGTAGATGCCGAAGGCCACGAAGCCCAGCACCGCCGCCATGACCAGCCAGCGATAGGCGATGGCGCCCTTGATGATGCGGTCGATCACTATTCCTCCTCCGCTTCGCCTTTGAGGAGGTCGGCCTTGATGATGTAACTGTTGGCCGACGCGTAGCGCTCGCCGGCGCGCAGGCCTTGCGTCACCTCCACCGCATCGCCCGACCGTTTGCCGATCGTCACCGCGTGCGCCTCAAATCCTTGCGCGGTCCGCACGAATACCACCACTTTGCCATGGACGTTCTGAAGGGCGGCAGGATTGACGGCGACCGGGGCCAACACCTCGGAGAGCACGACGTCCGCCGTCGCGAATTCCCCGGCCACCCAGCGGCCATCGGCATTGTCGAGCACCGCGCGGGCCGCAACCGTCTGGCTGTCGGCGCTGCCGGCCGGCGCAACATAGGCAATCGTGCTGTGCGCCACCTGTCCGGCGTCCGAACCACTGACCCGCACCTTCAATCCCGGACGCACCCGGCCGAGGTCGTGTGCAAACACCGCAAACTCGGCCCACACCGTGCCGAGATCGGCGACCTTCATCAGCACCGTGTCGCTGCCGACCGACTCGCCGGGGTTTGCGTGACGTTCGAGGACGCTGCCCGCGATCGGCGACGGAATGCCGTAGGTCTGCAAACTCTCATTCGATTCCACGGTGACCAGCGTCTCGCCGCGCGCCACCGTTTCGCCGGGCCGCTTGGTGACCGACCGGACCACGCCGGGATAGCGCGCGCGCAGTTCTTGCTCGCGCTCGGCATTGGGCTTGATGGTGCCGTAAAGGGTGACCGTCTCGCCGATGGCGGCCGGGCCAGCCGTCTCGATAGTAATGCCGGAATCGCGCGCCATCCCGGCGCTCATCGCCACTTCGTTCGGCGGCGCCTGCACGGGCGCGGCTTGCTCGGCGGTGGCCGCATCCTCGCGCCAAGGACGCACTACCACCAGCAACACGATCAGTGCCGCGATAGCGGCGACCGTGAGCCAGACCCACGGTCTGTATGCGCGAAATATATTCATGGCGAACCTGTAATGTCGGAGGAACCAAGCGCCGTCAGGCGCTCCACTTCGATGCGTGCCGCATGCAGCCGCGTCAGGGCCGCGTTGAGCGCGCCGCGCGTCTCGAACAGCGCGCGCTGGGTGTCCAGCACGTCGAGATATTGAAAGCCGCCGACGCGGTAGCCGGCCAGAGCCAGCGTGAAGGCGCGCTGGGCTTGCGGCAGCGCGGCGTCTTTCAGGGATTTGATCTCGGCAAAGGCGCTCTTCCAGCGGCCCAAGGCATCCACGAGCTGTTGCGAGCGTTCCAGTTCGGCCTGCCGCCGCTCGCTCGAAATGCGCGTGACTTCCGCGCCTGCGCGCGCGATCTCGCCCTCGTTCTCGTTGAAGACCGGGATCGGGATGGAGACTCCTGCCACCAGCGCGGCATCGCGGCCTGCGAATTGGCGGACGCCGAGGCTGGCCCGAACGTCCGGCACCGCGCCGGCGCGCGCAAGCGCAAGATCGGCTTCGCGCGCGTCCCGCAACCGCGCAAACCGCACGAGGTCCGGCGCGTCCTTCAGCTTGGCCTCATAGTCGGCCAGCGCATCCGGTGCTTGCGCCACGAAGAACACATTGCCTGCCAGCGACTCCGTCACGATGGGCTCGCCCCAATAGCGGCCGAGTTTCTGCCGCGCCGTCACCAACGCCGATTCGGCGCGCTGGCGCGCAATGGTGGCATTGGTCAGCGCCATTTCGGCGCGGCTGCGCTGAAACAGCGGATCGCGCGCGGCGGCGACGCGGCGCGACACATCGGCAAAAACGCTGCGCGCCGTGCCTTCGAGGTCTTTGGCCAGCCGCACGCCCTCTTCGGCGGCGACGGCATCCATATAGGCCAGCGTGACATCGCGCACGAGGTCGAGTTGCGCGGCGCTGAGTTCGGTCTCGGCCGCACGGCGATTGGCGGCGGCTGCCTGCTGGCGCGCGTCTCGTTTGCCGCCGAGTTCGATAAGCTGCGCGACGCCGTAGGTGAACTCGGAACCCGACAGGCCGCGATAGGGGCCGGTGCCGATGATGTTCTCCGCCTCGACCGAGAGTTCGGGATTGGGCAGCAGATGGCTTTGCAATTCCGTGCCCGCCGCCGCCGCGACCCCCGCACGCGCCGCATCGAGGCGCGGCGACGCTGCGAGCGCGCGCTGCACCGCTTCGCGGACGGTCAAGGCCGGCGTGCCGGGAGCCTGCGGAGCCGCCGCGCTGGCCGACGCCATCGGCGAGACGCATAGCCATGCTCCAAGCGCTGCACGTTGAATGAACCAGGTCAAAGACCTGCATTGTGATTTGCGATTCATGGTGTGCCGTTGCTGCGCGTCAACGAGGGTTGAGCGCGCCGATGAATGACGAATGAGCGCGCGGAGGCGCGCCCGACGAACGTCATCGAAACGGCGGTTAGATCAGCAAAGCGGTGAGTTTGCGGTGCGCCAGCGCGGTATTGCGCGCGGTGGCCAGCAACAGCGGTGCGCCATCGGCGCGCTGGAAGAGCGCGGCGCAGATCGCCAGCACCAGCAACGTGACAACGGCGAGCGCCGCATCGATTTGGGATTTTCCGTCGCTTCCAGCGGCCCTGTCGGTCTCCAGTTCCAGGTGCACGGAGACGAAATCGATCAGCCGTTCAGCGCTGCGCATTGAGCGGACCACGCCGTGATTGTCGGTCTCATCGGCGCATTGCGTGACATGCGCCGCCAGCAGCAACACCAGCAGCATGCCGAGCAGGGCAAGCACCTGCACGGACAAACGGTCCGAGAGGCTGCGCATGGACAATGAAGCAGTGGATTGCATGACACCCGAACCTAAATCCTAAAGCCAACAGTGGGTCAAGGTGAAAGATAAATTGCCCAACTCCCGCCGTATTTCTAGAACGGATTTATGTCAGAGTCGCATCGCATGATCCGCCGCACAAAACAGGGGCGTGCGCGGGATTGCAGCATCGCTGAAATGGTGGCCGACCACCGTCATTCGCAGTGCCTCGAAAGCTGTATGCTGAGGATGTTAACCGCAGAGCGAGCGCAATGGCTGACCAGCACGACCATCACCATCACCACGACCACGGTCATCATCACGCGCCGCCAAAAGACTTCGGCACGATGTTCCTGCTCGGGACGCTGTTGAATGTCGGCATTGTCGTTTTGCAAGCCACTTACGGTATCATCGCTCACTCGACCGCCTTGCTGGCCGATGCGGGGCACAATCTCAGCGACGTATTGAGTCTGCTTATTGCCTGGGGCGCGGCTGGTCTTGCCCGCCGTGCGGCGACCACGCGCTATACCTATGGCTTGCGCGGTTCGTCCATCATCGCCGCGCTCTTCAATGCCGTGTTCTTGATGGTGGTGCTGGGCGGTATTGCCTGGGAGGCCATTCAACGCCTCTCCGATCCCGCTCCGGTGCAGGGCGGAATCGTCATGATCGTCGCCGCGGCGGGCATCGTCATCAATGGCATCTCCGCGTGGCTATTCGCATCCGGCAGCAAAGGCGACATCAACGTCCGTGGCGCATTCCTCCACATGTTATCCGATGCGGTGGTGTCGTTCGGCGTACTGGTCGCAGGCGGCCTCATCGTCCTTACCGGATGGCTATGGCTGGACCCTGCTGTGACGCTTGTCGTGGTCGTCGTCATCTTCTGGGGAACGTGGCGGCTGCTGCGCGATTCCGTGAGCATGGCGCTCGCTGGCGTGCCGAGCGGCATCGACCCTGAGAAAGTGCGCGCCTATCTCGGCACAGTGCCCGGCGTCACGCGCATTCACGACCTGCATATCTGGCCGATGAGTACCACCGAAACGGCATTGACCTGCCATCTGGTTATGCCAGGGAGACACCCTGGTGATACGTTCACCGTCGCTATCGCCAAGGAATTGCGCCACGCATTCGGCATCGAACATACAACGCTACAAATCGAAGTGAGCACGGATGCCGACTGCGGCGTCTGCGACAACGTCAGTTGAGACAGCAGGAAAGGGTCGCTGTTAGTTGAACTGGAATTCGCACCACTGCGAGCGCGCACGTAATCCACGCTCTCCGGCGTCATGCAGCCGATCGAGAAATGGCAGCTTCAACCGATGGAAGCGCGCGATTTGGGGGGGCTTGTCATTGCCGGCGCAACTATCGATCAGGATGATATAACTGTGGGTGATCTCACTGGCGTCGACCTCAATCCCCTGATTTCGCTCGATGCGCTCATCGAAGAAGCCAATGTACCCGTGCGGCGGGCCAGTCTGAACACCAACCAACCGGCACTTTCAGCGCAACTTGCGAGGCTTCGTCAGGTTCTTGGCGACCCGCTTCTCGCGCTCGACCGCGAAAGCCCCGCGAGGGGGCAAAACGCAAATATCGCAGGAATCCTTCGGCCGATATTGTTGCCGGTGACGGCCCGGATCGCCGGGACGCATGAGGCGATCGCAGCGGACCAGACTTGTCCTCAAACGCCGCTCCCGCAGTGGGTTCGAGGCTTGGCGGGGGGGAACCGTTCAATGGACAAGACCGCTTTGGCGCAGCCCATCGAGTACGAACTGAACCGCGAGAGCGGCCAGCAGGACGCCGGAAATACGCCCTACGACGTCCGAACCGGTCTGGCCCAGCCAGCGCTGGAGCACGTCCGCAAGAAGCATGGCGACGAAGGTTAGCGCCAGGCAGGCCGCGAGGAGGACCAGCACTGCAAGCTCGTCCGACCAGCGTTCCAGACGACTCATCAGGAGAACGACAGCAGAAAGGCTTCCGGGTCCGGCGATCATCGGAAAGGCCAGCGGTAGAACGGCAATGTCGCCCGGACGTTCGGCCTCGCGATGCTCTCCTTCGCTGATGGACGACAGGCCGGGGCTCGCGAAGGTCAGCGTCAGCGCGTGCAGAAAAAGCAGGATGCCGCCGGCGATCTGGAAAGCCGGGAGCGTGACATGCAGCAGGCCGAGCAGCAGATTGCCTCCAAGTGCGAACAGCAGCAGCATGACGCCGGCAATGCTGACCGAACGCGCGGCGAGGCTCGTGCGACGCGATCGGTGCACCCCGGTTGTCAGGCTGGCGAACACCGTCGCGGTCTCGATCGGGCCGATCGTGACGAACAGGGTCACAAAAGCCGACCAAAGGCTGAGCGAAAGACTCATCGCCACCGTCACGCCGATGCGCTGTGGCTGCCGCTGCCCCGCTGCCGCTCAAACGGCGCGCGAAGCGCGGCGTCCCGAAGGCCGTCGAGACGCTGCAGCGCATCCACGATGGCGTCGAACGATACCGGCACCGAGCCGCCTGGGGCGAGCCGCAGGTCCTGCAGGCACTTGACCGCACATGCATCCGACGCCCAGGACGAAAGGACGGCTCGCTTCTCCGAAAGCGAGAGCGTCGCGTCCGCCAGAACGTCTTTCGGGCGGGAGAAATACCGCGCTGGCGTCAACAGCCGGTCGAGGTCGTCGTCGCCGGTGTAAGGCCGGCAGGGCGGCCTGGTTTTTGTATCTTTGCATTCGTCGAACATCGAAGCCTCCCGGTTTCTCCCCCCCCTTTCCTTGGGAAGAGCGAAGTGGGCCGGCAACCGGCCCGCAACGCGCATTAAAGCGTTGAACCGTTCTTTGCTTCCGGCGCGGCGCTCCATTTGGCCTGGATCGGCCTTGCCGCGGCGCTGTCGCCGCAATCGCCGCTCGTCTGCGATACGACCTGCGGCTTGCCGCCGCTTTCGGGCGCACGGACCTGGATCGTGCGGACGCAGGAGCGCGCGCCGTTCGTGGTCATGATCCTGCTATAGCTGCTGGTGCCCGGCGGCAGAGCGCGCAGCACCGCGTCGTTCGGACCGCCGTTCGCGGCTTGCAGCGCCCGGACCTGCCGCAGCATCGCCTCCATCTGCCGGTCCATCGCCGCGTCCAGCGCATCGAAGGCCGCAAAGGACGGCGTCCAGTCGGCCGCGACCATCCCAAACGGCTGCGCGTCGAAGACGACCTTCGGCGCGATGTCGCCTGTATACTGAACATGCTCGACGCCGCCATCTGGCAACTGGATCGTGATGTCGTGGACGGCGGGACGGCTGGCGGCCAAAGCAACCGACCCTGCTAGCAGCAGCGCGCCCGCGCCGGCCACCACGACGGGAAGGATTGATTTCATGGCTGTCTCCCTGGCTTTGGGTTTCAGACGGCCGGAAATCTAGCGCGGGAAATCGGACCTTCAAGATCCAAGCGTCTGTTCCGCCGTGAAATTTTTGAAGGGTTCGCTGTCGACGGTGGCCGGACGAATTGAAAACAACGCGTCGGAGCGCCGAAGTTTTCATGTCAGGCGCAGAATTTTTCTGCGGCAAAGACCTTGAAGAGATCGGCCGGACTTCTAGATCGAATCCCGCCGGACGCCCGTCGTGGGGTCCGGACAGTTCTTATTCCAGGACGAAACTCGTATCCGTGTTGCTCGAAAGGAGGATGTGGCTATGAGAGACACGATCGACATCACCAATTTCGGCCGGTCGGCGATCGGCTTCGAGCGCATGCTCGACCTGCTGCGGAGCAATCCGGGTGATCCCGGCGAGAGCTATCCGCCCTACAATATCGAAAAGGCCGGCGAGGACCGCTACCGCATCGTGGTGGCCGTGGCCGGTTTCGCCGACAGCGAGCTGAGCGTCACGCAGGAACAGAACCGGCTGACCGTCACGGGACGGAAAGACGAGGCGCCGAAGCGCGGTACGTTCCTCCATCAGGGGATCGCCGGGCAGCCCTTCACGCGGCAGTTCGGTCTCGCCGACTACGTCCAGGTTCGCGAGGCCAAACTGGCCAACGGATTGCTGACCATCGAGCTCGAACGCCAGTTGCCCGAGGCGATGAAACCGCGGCGCATCGCAATCGGCGGCGAGACCAATGCTTCGGCTGCGAAGCGCGCGGCCTGACCAGCACCGGCAAGACGAAATCGGCGGGCGTCGCGGAGCGCGCCGCCCGCCCATCAATGAAGGAGAAGACCATGAATATGCGCAGTCTCATTCCCTGGGCACGCGAAACGGCGTTGCCCGCCAACCGTTCCACCGACGAGCCCAGCTCGTTCCTGTCGCTGCACCGGCAGGTGAACCGGCTGTTCGACGATTTCTTCCGCGACTTCGATGCGCCGCTTGCGCGCGGCTGGTCCGCGGGCTGGCCGAGCGTCGAGGTCAGCGAAGGCGACAAGGAGGTGACGGTCGTGGCCGAGCTTCCCGGGCTAGACGAGAAGGACATCGACATCACGTTGCGCGACGGCATTCTGACGCTCAGGGGCGAGAAGAAGCACGAGAGCAACGGCGCCGTTTACAGCGAGCGCTGGCACGGGCAGTTCGCCCGCTCGATCCAGCTGGGCGCGGAAGTCGATCCCGAGAAGGTCAAGGCCGCGTTCAACAAGGGCGTGCTGACGATCACGCTGTCGAAACGGCCTGAGGCGCAGAGCAGCGTCAAGCGCATCGCGATCAATCGCGAATGACGTCCGCGTCGGTGGCACGCCACATATTCGCGTGCCACCCGCACGCCCGTAATACGTCCGTTCCGAACGCCATCTTACCGATTAACATATTGTAATCGTTGGAATAACTGTCGGAGGAATTTTTTGGCAATCCACTCTTGAAAGTGCCAAGAGGCGCGCTAAATCGAAAATCGCCCGGCGCGGAGCCGGGCTCTGGACACCGTTGTTTTGCAATTGGAGGACTGCATGCAATTCCGTCCCTTGCACGACCGCGTGGTCGTGCGCCGCATCGAGGCCGATCGGAAGACCGCCGGCGGCATCTTCATCCCCGACACGGCGCAGGAAAAAACGGAGGAAGTCGAAGTCGTCTCCGTCGGTCCCGGCGCGCGCAACAACAGGCGCGAGTTGGTCGCGACCGACCCGATCCTGAACAAGCTTCCTCGCGACAGCACTATCGTGCCAGAGCGCCACTTCGCCTTTCCGCAAGAGGTGATCGACGATCCATCCCTCAGTATGGGAGAAAAGCGCTCCATTCTCTGCGAGTGGGCCTCCGACGCCTGCGCGGTCCCCTCGTTCCCGACCTTGCGAATGCTGCCGGGTACGACCTTTCCGGTGACGTTCTCGGCAGTCATGGACGCGCTGACGCAATTGGACCGCAAGTCCTACATCCAAGACGAAGCACTCGCATCTCGCGGGGCTTCGACGATCCTGACAATGCCCGGTAGAGACCGCGCCTCGCCCTTGCGGACCGCGACGGCGCATCATCTGCAAGCTTGACCAGCCTCAGGAGCAAGCGATGCGCGCATTGGTGGACAAGCTGATCACGGCAGTGGCGGCGCTTCTGTTCTTGACGGTGGCGGCCATTCAACCTGCAAAGGCGGAAGCGCTCGACTGCAAGGATCCGATCCTGAACGAGCCTGCGTTTCATCTGCGCACCGATCCACAGAACTCCACCGTCACGCTGGAGCCGACGCCGAGTTCGTTCATCGCACCGCAGGGAATCCACACCCTCCCCGCGCAGCGGGTGAGCGACTCGCTCAAATGGTCGATGCCGCGCGCTCTTGGGACGCTGGAATTTGTTCTCGACGGAAAGACCGGCGCCGTGACCGCCGACCGGCTCTCGACCGGTCGGCGCGAAAACTACGCGAGCTTTTCTTGCGAGAAAACGACGAACGCAAATCCGTAATAATAATTCTTAGACAAATCGCACACCGATGCTTCCGAGGACGCCATAATCCGCGTGAAAGACATCGCCCGGCCGTGCGAATACAGGTCGCGTGAAAGATCCGCACAGCAGTATTTGCCCGGGCTCAAGGTTGACATCGTGGGGGGCCAGTTTGTTGGCGAGCCACGCGATACCGGTCGCAGGGTGGTTCAGTACGCCAGCTGCCAGACCTGTTTCCTCGATGACGCCGTTTCGGCTCAATAGGCATCCGATCCAGCGCAGGTCGAATGCATCGGGTTTAACCGGACGTCCGCCCAGCACTACGCCGCCACAAGCCGCGTTATCGGAGATTGTATCGAGTGCCTTGAGGTTCGAGCCCGTATCGGGATCGACAGGCTGAACGCGCAAATCGATGATTTCGAGAGCCGGCGTTACGTACTCCGTGGCGGCCAGCACGTCGAAGATCGTGACGCCCGGACCCTTGAGCGGCTTTCCAAGCATGAAGGCCAGTTCGACCTCGATGAGGGGAGAAATGAAGCGGCTCGCCGGAATATCCGAAGACTCCGGATAAAGCATGTCGTCAAGCAATGACCCGTAATCGGGCTCATCGATCTGTGCGTTTATCTGCATCGCCCGCGATGTAAGCCCGATTTTGTAACCGATTGTGCGCCGTCCTTCCTTACCCTTGAGTTCAAGCCAAGCGGTTTGGATCGCGTAGCCATCGTCCATGCACATTTCCGAATGACTTTTGGAGATCTGCGGAATGCGCTTCTTGGTTTTCTCGGCCTCGTGCAAGGAGGCCGCGATGCTGGAGATTTCTTCGGGCGTAAAGGGCATAGGAGTGACCTCGCTGTGGGCGTTCAGACGGAAGCAAGCTGCTTGCGTGCTTCGGTTACGACGACGCGACCGGCCAGCAGAAAGTTGAGGTCGCCGACGAGGGTGATGAAACGGAACCCCATTTGCGCCGTGCGTCTGGCGAAGGCGGGCGATGCGGTGTGGATGCCTGCGGTGAGGCCGTGGTGCCGGCATGCCGCGACGATCCGCTCATACGCCGCGATCATCGCGGGCTCGGCCTTGTCGAAACCCTGCGATCCGCCCAGAGCCAGCGACAGATCGGACGGTCCGACATACAATCCGTCGAGGCCCTCGACGGCCGCTATTTCCTCGACGCGGTCGAGCGCCTCGCGCGTCTCGATCATCGCGAATTTGAGAATCTCTTTGTCAGCATGTCCGCCGTAGTCGAAGCCGGCGTAGATCATTGCCCGCGTCGCACCCGAACTGCGACATCCAAGCGGTGGATAGCGGCATGCGGAAACAAAGCGCGCGGCTTCTTCGGGAGAGCTCACGAGGGGACAGATGACGCCCATTGCGCCCGCATCGAGCGCCTGGCCGATCAGCACCGGATCATTGCCCGCGAGGCGGACCATGGGCGTGAGGTCGAAGCGGCAGACCGCCTGGAGCATCGCCACCATCTCGGGATACCCGATGATGCCGTGCTGCGCATCGATGGTCAGTGCGTCCCAGCCGAGCGATCCCATGATCTCGGCGACGAATGCGCCGGGCACCACGGACCAGCCGTTCAAGACCGTTTTTCCTTCGGAAAGCAACGTTCGGACGCGAATAGCCTTCATGGTGACCTTCCGAGGATTTGGACTGCACTCAGGAATTTTCCGAGTGAAGATTCGGGCTTTCTGCCCGTTATCTGGGCTACTCTGTGCAACGTCCGGGTCTCCGGTTCAAGAAAAAAGTGACTACACTCATTTTTTGTTTGACTTGAGTATGCAGCCGGCTTAATTCGAGGGCAGGGAAGAAAAACAACAGGAACGGGCCGTGGCGCACACTGCCGTCAGTCGTCGTGAGCAGAACAAGCTCGAAAAGCGAGCCCGCATCATCGCGGCGGCCCGCGCGCTGTTCGCTCACAAAGGCTTCGACGCGACGACCACCCAGGAGGTCGCGTATGCCGCCAATGTCGCCGTCGGCACCGTCTTCATCTACGCCAAGACCAAAGAAGACCTTCTCATTCAGGTCTTCCACGAGGAAATGGTCGAGATGGTGGAGCGCGCCTATCAGGCTGCGCGTCTGAAAAAGACGCTGATCGATCAGTTCACGACCTTTTTCCAAACGCTCGTCGCGTATCACGAGCGTGACCGGTCCCTTGCTCAGGCTCTCATGCGCCAGCTTGGCTACGTGCAGAACGACGAGCAGCGCGCCGCCGTTACCGATCTGATGAACGGACTGTTGCGGCGTCTCGCGATGCTCATCGACGGTGCAAAAGTACGCGGCGAAGTCGCGGAATCCACGGCTCTCATGGCCGGAGCACAAGCCGTCTTCGCCATCTATTACCACGCGCTCGGAATGCTTCTGAATGGCTATATCGACCGCGAGCGGTTTGATCGGGACCTGCCAAGGCAGTTGTTGGTGCTGATGGCAGGGCTCCGATGACGTAGACGCAAGCGGGGCCTGAAGCTCCGTGAACACCAACTATAGAAACGCACAGCTGGGCGACCATGGTCGCCGGGAAGGAAGAGACATGTCCGCGCGGACCGGAAAACAGTTTCTCGAAGGCCTGAAGCCGCCCCGAAGCATTTGGGTCGGGACCGAGAAGGTGGCAGATGTCACCAGCCATCCCGCGTTCGCGGGCGGCGCGCGGGAGCTTGCCGCGATCTTCGATCTTCAGCACCAGGAGGCGGATCGCTGCCTTGTGCCGGACCCCGAGACCGGCGAGCCGATCAACGCCAGCCATATCGTGCCGCGCTCGCGCGACGATCTGTTCAAACGCCACGTGGCGCTGGAAGTCACGGCCGAGCGCAGCGTCGGCCTGATGGGTCGCACGCCCGACTATATGAACGTCACCTTTGCAGGCTTCGCCGCGCGTCCGGACGAGTGGTCCGCCGGCGGCAACGAGCAGGGTGCGGAAAACCTCGTTGCCTATCAGAAGGCGATGCGGCGGAACGACTGGTCCCTCACGCATACCATCATCCATCCGACGACAGACAAGGCCCAGGGCGACGTCCCCCGAGCGGGCAACGACGTGGCTCTGCACAAGGTCGGCGAGACGGAGCACGGTATCGTCGTGCGGGGCTCCCGCATCCTCGCAACGCTGGCGCCGTTCGCGGACGAGATGGCGGTGTATCCCGGCCATCCGTTGCCCGAGGGCGCGGACGCCTATGCGCTGGCCTTCTCCATTCCGATGACGACGCCGGGGCTCAAGCTCATCTGCCGCGACAGCTATTCTGCGCCGACGAACGCCTACGACCATCCGCTCTCGGGCCGGTTCGACGAGCAGGATGCGTTCGTCATCTTCGACGACGTTGAAGTCCCAAAGGATCGCCTCTTCATCAACGCAACCCTCGCCGCCTACAACCAGGTCATGCGCACGTCGTGGTCGCCCAATATCATGCAGCAGACCATGATCCGGGCGCAGACGAAGCTCGAATTCGCCTGGGGACTCGCGAACCGCATGCTGCAAAGCATCAACGGCAAGCAACCGGCGAATGCCGAAATGCTCGGCGAAATCTGGACATTCTGCGAGTTCGCCCGCGCCGCGATCTACGCCTCCGAGATGCAGGCGCAGGAATCGCCCGCGGGCACCTGGTTCCCAGACGTTCGTCCGCTGCACGCCTTGCGGTCGACACTTCCGTTCTGGTTTCCGAGGGTGAACGAAATCATTCGGCTGCTGGGCTCGCACAACATGTTCGCCGCTCCGACTCAGACCCAAATGCAGGATCCTGAGTTGAAGCCGCTGCTCGACAAGTATCTGCGGGGCGCGAAGGACGTGACCGCCGAGGATCGCGTGCGCGTGTTCCGGCTCGCGTGGGATTTCGTCGGCAGTGCGCTCGCAAGCCGCAACGAGCAGTACGAGCGGTTCTATCTCGCCTCCGGCGCGCGCAACCGCCAGATGGCGGAGATGTTTGGCGATTCCACACGCGCAAACCGGCTCGTCGATCAATTTCTTACCAAGTCCGACGCACCTGCAAGTAAAGGAGGCGAGTCATGTCAGAAGGCCGCGTAAACGTCGCTGGTGTTGAGATCTCGCCGGACCACTACATCAATGGAAAGCGCGTGAAATCAAAGGACCGGTTTCTGGATCGTTCCCCAATCGACGGCTCGGCACTCGCCGAGATTGCGGCGGGCGGAGAGGCGGAAGCCGAGATCGCGGTTGCAGCAGCACGCCGGGCGTTTCCGGCCTGGGCGGCGCTGGGGCCGGAAGGCCGCGCGCCGATCCTGCGCCGCTTCGCCGCCGGCATCCAGGCACGCGTCGCCCAGCTTGCGGCGGTGGAGACGCTCGACAACGGCTCGCTTCTTGCCGGCAACCAGCACCGTGTCGTGCCGCGGGCGGCGCTCAATCTCTCCTATTTTGCGGAACACGCTTTGACGCTGCCTGGGCACACCATCGACTCGCCGGAAGTCGTGAACCACGTCCATTACGATCCGGCTGGTGTCGCCGTGCTGGTGACGCCTTGGAACGCGCCGCTGATGCTGACCACCTGGAAGGTCGGCCCGGCGCTCGCGGCCGGCAACACCATCGTGATCAAGCCACCGGAATGGGCACCGCTCACCTGTTCGCTGCTCGCCGACATCGCGGATGAGGCGGGTCTTCCAGCGGGCGTCCTCAATGTCGTGCAAGGCATTGGCGAAGACGCTGGTGCCGCCCTCGCGCAGCGCCTCGATGTCGACCGCATCAGCTTCACCGGCTCGACCGCAACCGCGCAGCTCATCGGCAAGGCCGCCGCGCACAGCATCACGCCCGTCAGCATGGAGCTGGGCGGCAAGTCGCCCTTCATCGTCTGCGCGGATGCCGATCTCATGGCTGCTGCCCAGACAGTGGCCGGCCAGTACGTCAATGCCGGCCAAGTCTGCCTCGCCGGCACGCGGGTGCTCGTGGAGGAACCGATCGCCGATGTGTTCCTCGGCCATCTGCGGGAGGCCGTCGCCCATATGACGGTGGGCGATCCGCGCGAAGCGACGACGCGCGTGGGTCCGCTGATCCATCCCGAGCATTTCGAGCGCGTACAGGGCTTTGTCGCCCGCGCCCGCAAGGAAGGCGTGGAACTGCTGTGGGGCGGTGAGCGTCACGATCAAGGCGAGCTCTACTTCCAGCCCACGCTCATCGCCGGGGCACGCCGTGACCAGGAAATCTTCCAATCGGAGGTGTTTGGTCCGGTGCTGACCTGGAATACGTTCAGGAGCGACGACGAAGTCATTGAGATCGCCAACGCCACGAAATACGGCCTTGCGGCTACGTTGTTCACCGGCAACGAAGCGCGCGCGATACGCATCGCGTCAGGCGTGGTCGCCGGCACGGTCTGGGTGAATTGTTTTTTCGTCCGTGAGCTTGCCGCGCCGTTTGGTGGCGCGCGCCATTCCGGCATCGGCCGCGAGGGCGGGACGTGGAGCTTCGACTTCTATTGCGACATCAAGAACGTCGCGGTCCGCAAAGGCTCATTCGCGCAGGCGGGAGGCTGACATGGTGCAAGTCACGGAGCTTGGATACCTCACGCTCGGCGTAAAGAATCTCGGTCGCTGGAAGTCCTTCGCGGGCGAAGTCCTGGGCGTCGAAGTCGCCGATGGTGGCAGGCCGGATCGCTGCTACCTCCGCATGGACTATTGGCATCACCGGATCGTCCTTGAAGAAAACGGGGCGGACGACCTGATGTCGCTCGGCCTCCGTGTCGCCGGACAGGATGAGTTCCGCGAGATCGCGAAACGGCTGGAAGCGGCAGGGGCAAGCGTCCGCGTCGGATCGTTCGAGGAGGCATATGAGCGCCATGTGCTCGAAGTAATGATGCTCCAGGACCCCAGCGGCTACGAGATCGAGATTTTCCACGGGCCGCATGTTTTGGCGGACAAGCCCTTCCATCCCGGCCGCCGCATGCACGGGCGATTCAAGACCGGCAGCGGCGGCTTGGGGCACGCGATGATCCGCGAAACGGTCGGGCAGGAAAAGACCTATGCCTTCTATAAGCTGCTCGGCATGCGTGGCGGCGTCGAATACCGCGTGCCGGTGCCGGGCCTGCATCGTCCCGCCGACCTGGTGTTCCTGCATTGCAACGACCGAGACCACACGCTGGCGTTCAGCGGTCCCGGCAAGAAGCGCATCAACCATCTGATGTTCGAGGTCGAGAATTTCGACGATGTCGGTCTCGCCTACGAGACCGTCAAGAAGGCGGGGATCTCCGTCGGCATCCAGCCGGGCCGTCACGCGAACGACCAGATGTACTCGTTCTACTTCATGAACCCGTCGGGCTTCATGTCCGAGATCGGCTGGGGCGCGCGCTCGTCGACGCACCAGTCCGAATACTATCAACGTGACATCTCCGGGCACGACACGGTCGCCGGTGTCGTCGCGCCGAACATGGAGCCGGTGTGACGGGGACGCCCTAAGCGACACGCGGCAGAATCAACAAGCAAGGAACATCAAAAATGTCCGTCCTGACCGGTCCGCGCGAAGAGCTGCGCCGCATTCTGTTTGAAGGCACGCCGCATTGGGTCAAGCCCGAGGGTGACTTGCTGCGCCTGGCCGACGGGCGCACCGTGGGGGACGCCGAGGCGATCTATTTGCCGCCCTGCGATCCCAGCAAGATCATCTGCATTCACCTGAACTATGAATCGCGCCGGGTCGAATTCCGCGCTCCGCCGCTGACAACGCCGACCTACTTTCAGAAGCCCCTAACGACCCTGAATTCGCACCGTGGCAAGCTCAACCGTCCGGCCAACTGCCAGTATCTCAACTACGAAGGCGAGATCGCGGCCATCGTCGGCAAGCCGATGCGCAACGTGGCGCCCGCCGAGGTATGGGACCATCTCGCGGGCTTCGCCGCCGCCAACGATGTCGGCGCGCAGGACTTCCGGGACACCGATGCCGGTTCGATGCTGCGCGTCAAAGGCCAGGACGGCTTCTGCCCGATCGGTCCGGGCATTGTGAGAGGCGTCGATATTCGGGAATCGCGCGTTCGTACCTATATCAACGGTAAGGTCGTGCAGGACGGTCCGGTTTCGGAGATGACCTTCGATATCCCCTACATTATGGCCGACCTGTCCCGGCATATCACCTTTCTGCCCGGCGATGTGGTTCTGACGGGCACGCCGGCTAACTCGCGCCCGATGCAGCCGGGCGATGTGGTGGAGATCGAGGTTACGGGCATCGGCCGCCTCAGCAACACAGTGCAGGAGGTGCCCGCGCCCACACACGACGTCGGCCATCAGCCGACCGATAGCGAGCAGGTCCGCCGGGTCGCACTTGGGCGGTTTCCGCCCCGCACATGAGCGGTTCACCCAGTGAAACGAGGACGCATATGACTTCGGCTGAGTGGCGGATCGACACCAACCTACTGGACCCGGACCTCTTCCCGAACGTGAAGGGGCCACTGCACGGTCTTTTCCACGCGTGGTGACTAGAACCCGTTGTGAATTTGGACAGCCCACCCGATACCGAGAACAAATGTTCTGGTGGCACGCAGGTGTAACGCGCCGGTGGGAAAATCCGGCCTTTTTCTGCCTTCTTCTGCATACGCTGGCATACCTAAGCCATTGAAATTGCTCGATGGCCCCTCCGTTGACATGGGGAAGGTCACAGGTTCAATCCCTGTATTGCCCACCATTTTCAAGCACTTAGTTCAACTTACAGAACCCACAACGACCAGTTTCGGCTGGCTCGGCAGAACGATATTGCGCTTCGTCGTTCTTGCGTTGATGTCCGCCATGACCTCGTCAATGGCGAGCCGTGCCGCACGCAGATAGCTCGGATCGTATTTGGCGTAGATCTCCGTCGTCCGCAGTCCAGCGGCCTTGTGTCCCAACATGCTTTGGACCTCCCACGGTGGAACGCCGCTCAGCCCGGTGGTTTCCTGTCTGCATTCACCAAGGCTGCAACCTCGGAGCTTACAGGCAAGTGGGATAGCCGGCGGCGGTCAGTTTGCCGGCAGAGGGCTGATTTTCTGGACTTGGCGCACGCACGTTAGAACGGCCGCCATGAGAGATCCTCGGTCAATACATAGATCGTGATCGCACCCAGACACAGCAAAAGGCCGACCCAGAACAGCGGTGAATGGTGGATGCGCCGCCAGTCGCGTCGATGCGCAGGCTTTGGCGAGTCCCCGTGATGGCCATGCGCATTCATGCGCCGACCCTCTCATTTTGGATCGCGTATCGCGGTCTCACCATCATCCTCAGGCACCCCCAATGTCGGATTTCAACTGACCGAACTATTCCCGGGTTATTTCTCCGCGGGCATACCGCTCGTTGAGGATATCACGCGCTTCCTTGCGAGGTTGCCCGTCGTATTTCCGATGCGCGCGATAGGTGTAGCCCCAATTTCCAATACTTGAGAACATCGAAAAAATGAAACCGAGCCAAATAAACCAGCCCCAACCGAAGAACCAATCGTTCAAACCGCCGTGATTCATTTGATTTTCCTCAACGTCGAAATCCTCTTCGAGATACCGATTGCGGCGCTTGCCGCCGCCTAGGACGCTTCCCGCAATCGCAGATCGCCATAGTGTTCGTGGAAATTCTTTTCATAGAGCGGGTCGATCGTCATCGACGGGTCGTATGCCGGGCTGTCCTTGACCTTCTGGCGACCCGCGCCGAGGTTCACCCGCCTCTCGGCCCATTCGATCTTTCGTACCGACATCGGCGAGATGAGCACCTTCCTGCCTGGCCACCAGTTCTTCGTATCGACGACGAGGTAATGGATGCTCCAGTCGTCGTCCTCGACGAGGAAGTCCGCGACATGCCCGATCTCGCCGTCGCTGGCGAGAATGTGATAGCCGGTGACCTCATTGGCGCTGCGCAGGGCAGGATCGTCCCGGTTTCGCTGGGCATCGTCGATTGCCTTTTCCCTCTGCATCAATTCCGGCGACGGCGGCGCCGCGCCGGGCAGATAGCCACCTCCATAGCCAACCATTCCCATATAGGAGCCCGCGCCCCAATAAGGCGACCAGCCGTAGTAGTCGTAGATGCTGGCTTCCGACTGCCGCGACACTGGTCTATCAGACTCGATGTCGGGGCACTCTTTGACCTGCTGCTTTGTCAACCTGACCGAGAACTGGCGCCCCATATGATTGACGTCCGCCAAGGCGCGGGGCGGAAGCAAGACTCGACGGCCGGGAAGCCAATTTCCGGTATCGACCACCAGCCAGCGAACCAGCCAGGTGGCGTCGTCGAACAGGAAGTCGCTGACGGTGCCGATAAGGCCATCGCTGGCATGAATGGCATACCCGTCGATTTCCGATTCATGCCTTAGCATTTGGTGATCCTCAGTTCGATATGGCTCGCGGGAAGAGTTGCAAATTCTCGGCCCGCCTTACGGTTTATGCGTTCGCGCGCGAGTCATCCGGGGTGGCGACATGGGCGGCGCCATTGGCGCCTGACGGCTTGCCGGTTTTCTCGACCAGATCGAGGAACGGCTTGATGATGTCGATGGGCATCGGGAAGATGATCGTGGAATTCTGTTCCGCGCCGATCTCGGTCAGGGTTTGCAGGTAGCGCAGCTGCATGGCAGCCGGGATACTGGAGAGGATCTTGGCCGCGTTGACGAGCGTCTGCGAGGCCTGGAATTCTGCTTCCGCGTGAATGATCTTGGCGCGACGGTCGCGTTCGGCTTCGGCCTGCTTGGCGATGGCGCGCACCATGTTCTCGGTCAGTTCGACGGTCCTGATCTCGACATTGCTCACCTTGATTCCCCAGGTCTCGGTCTGGGCGTCGATGATGCTCTGGACGTCGGTGCTGAGCTTCTTGCGATCGGAGAGCATCTCGTCGAGCTCATGCTGGCCCAGGACCGCGCGCAGCGTCGTCTGTGCGAGCATGTTCGTCGCGGGAAGATAATGCTGCACCTGTATGATGGCCCGCTCGGGATTGACGACGTTGAAGTAGAGCACCGCATCGACCTTCATCGAGACGTTATCGCGCGAGATCACGTCCTGGGTCGGTATCTCGATCACCTGGATGCGCAGGTCCACGCGGACCATTTCCTGGATGAAGGGGATCAGCAGAACGAGGCCGGGTCCTTTGACTCCCTGAAAGCGTCCGAGCGTGAACACCACCGCGCGTTCGTATTGGCGCACGATTTTCACGCTCACCGTGATCAGAATGAGCGCGACGACCGCGACAGTCGGGATGATAAATGGAGTGAGAAAGAGCATGTCGCTGCGCCTTTCGAGGAAGAAAAGCAGCGTCGTATCCGAGGCGTTGCTCTGGAAAGAAATTTCGCGAGTTACAATTCGGCTTTATTCGTGCGTCGTCTGACCGGGCGTCTGAACGCCGATACCGGGCGAGACGACGCGCGTGTCCTTGGCTCCGTGTGAGGCTTCCAGGCCGGCAAACTCACCTGAGACGTCTGGGACTGCGATTTTCGTGGGATCGATGTCCCGCAGATCGTGAACGGTCCGATATGTCTTCTTCGATTTCATCCCATTCATCCTTGAGCGGCGCCGCAAGATCATGCGTGGCGCGAGAGCGGCAAGCGCGGTGGACCACTTGTCACGCGATGAAGGAATGCCCGGCAGGCAACAAAGTTTCGTGGCGCTTCATTACTTCGCTTCCACGAGAAAAAGGGGGAATCGGGACTTCACGCAACCGCGCAATTGCTGATCTTTCCGCGATGCGCCGAAACGCCAGGTTCGTCCTCCGCCCGAGGCCATGAATCATTTGTGAGCGCGTTCTGCTTTTATCGCGCTCCACCGCCGCTATCGGGTTGGAACGCCTGGGCGCATCGCCCGTTGTACCCGCACTACCCACAAGCTGACCTGAATGCGGACCGCTCGCCGGTCGGCGTAGCAGTTCACCAACTCGTGCTCGATGTTCAACAACTCAGCCGAAAGGTGACTGATCCATGACGCTCGCGACGATTCCAAAACCGACAACGGGTGACCAACCAGCAAAGACAAAAAAGCCGACAATGAAGGCGCTTATCTATCAGGCATTAGGCAAGAAAGCCCTTGAAGACCGGCCAAAGCCGGAGATCGCCGCGCCGACCGATGCGATCGTCAGGATCACGAAAACCACCATTTGCGGCACCGACCTTCACATTCTAAAGGGCGATCTGCCGTCCTGTCAGCCCGGCCGCATTCTGGGCCACGAAGGCGTTGGCATCGTCGATCAGGTCGGTCCCGCGGTCACGGTGTTCAAGCCGGGCGATCGCGTTCTGATTTCCTGCGTCAGCGCCTGCGGCAAATGTGTCTACTGCCGCAAACAGATGTATTCGCACTGCACCACCGGCGGCTGGATTCTGGGCAACACAATCGACGGTACACAGGCCGAGTTCGTGCGCATTCCCCATGCGGATATGAGCCTCTATCCGATCCCTGCGGGCGCCGATGAAGAGGCGCTGGTGATGCTTAGCGACATCTTGCCGACAAGCTTCGAATGCGGCGTGCTTAACGGGAAGGTCGAGCCGGGAAGTGTGGTCGCTATCGTCGGCGCCGGACCGATCGGACTCGCGGCGCTGCTGACCGCCCAATTCTATTCGCCGGCCGAGATCATCATGATCGATCTCGATGACAACCGGCTCGACGTCGCCAAGCGGTTTGGTGCGACGAGCACGATCAACAGCACTGACGGTAAAGCAGCCGAAGCGGTCATGAAGATGACCGGCAAGCGCGGCGTCGATTCCGCCATCGAAGCGGTCGGCATTCCCGCCACGTTCGAGCTCTGCGAGAAAATCGTCACGGCCGGCGGCCACATCGCCAATATCGGCGTCCACGGAAAGAAGGTCGACCTTCATCTGGAGAGCCTTTGGGACCGCAATATCTCCATCACCACGCGGCTGGTCGATACGGCGACCATCCCGATGCTCTTCAAGACGGTTTCGTCGCGCAAGATCGACCCCAAGAAGCTGATCACGCATCGCTTCAAGCTCGACGACATTCTCGAGGCTTACGAGACGTTCGGCAATGCCGCCAAGACAAAAGCGCTCAAAGTCATCATCGAGGCTTAAGCACCGATGCCGCGGGTTTTCCGCGGCGCAATTTCGAAAAGGGCAAAGACGTGAACATCCAAAACGTTAAATCCGCCGAGTACCAGAGCACCAATCCCGCGACCGGAAAAATCCTGAAGAAGTTCGAGAGTCTGAGCGACAAGGAGCTTGAAGCCAAGATCGCGGCAGCAGAGACCTGCTACAAGACATGGCGCCACAAGACCTACGCCGAACGTGCGGTCATTATCGCCAAGGCGGCGGAACTGCTGCATGCCAAGGCGGCCGATTTCGCGCACATCATGACGCTCGAAATGGGCAAGCGCATCGGCGAAGCGCTCGGCGAAGTGGAGTTCAGCTCGAACATCCTTTCCTACTACGCCAAGAACGCCGAACGTTTCCTGGCCCCGGTCAAACTCCATCCATCTCTCGGCGAAGGCCACATGGAGAGCAGTCCGATCGGCGTGATCTTCTGCGTGGAGCCATGGAACTTTCCCTATTATCAGCTCGCCCGGGTTGCCGGCCCGCATCTGATGGCGGGCAACGTCCTCTTGGTGAAGCACGCCGGCATCGTGCCGCAATGCGCGATTGCTTTCGAGAAGCTGTTGACCGACGCGGGCGCGCCGGCCGGCCTGTATACCAATCTTTTGATCTCGCACGATCAGTCGGACGCCGTCGTGGATGATCCGCGCGTGAAGGGCGTGGCGCTGACCGGCAGCGTCGCCGCCGGCAGGAGCGTCGCGGCGCGGGCCGGAAAGAATCTCAAACCCTCCTCGATGGAACTGGGCGGCAGCGACGCGTTCATCGTCCTCGAAGACGCCGATCTCGAACACACCATCAAATGGGCGGTCTGGGGACGGATGTACAATACAGGCCAGACCTGCTGTGCCGCCAAGCGGTTTGTCGTGGTCGACAAGCTCGCCGACGAATTCCTTGAGAAATTTCAGGCCTCGCTTGCGGCACTGAAGCCGGGAGACCCGCTCGTCGAGAAGACGACACTGGGGCCGTTGTCCTCGGAACAAGCTTTGCTCGATCTTTTGAAACAGGTCGATGGCGCGGTCTCCCATGGTGCAAAGCTGCTGATGGGCGGAAAGCGTATCGATCGTCCGGGTTCCTACATGGAGCCCACGATCCTGACGGACATCAAGCCAGGCAATCCCGCCTTCCGCGAAGAATTCTTCGGTCCGGTCGCGCTGTTCTTCCGCGTCAAGGACGAGGACGCGGCCGTAGCGCTCGCCAACGATTCCGACTTCGGCCTGGGAGGCTCTGTTTTCACCAGGGACATCGCCCGCGGGAAGCGCGTCGCCAGCCGTGTCGAGACCGGCATGATGTTCATCAACAACATTTCTTGGTCTGACGCCGAACTGCCGTTCGGCGGGATCAAGGACTCCGGTTATGGGCGCGAGCTCGGCGACATGGGGATCCAGGAGTTCGTGAACAAGAAGCTCGTCCGCTACGTGGCTGCCGAAGCGCCGGTATAGGCGCGGCGATGTATGTGAACGTCGCCGTCCTGAAGGAAACTCAGCCGCACGAGCGGCGGGTGGCGCTGGTGCCATCCGTTGTGCCCAAGCTGATCAAACTCGGCGCCAGGCTGCATATGCAGTCTGGCGCGGGCGACGCCGTTAAGCTGGGAGACGCGGCCTTCAAAGACGTCGTGTTCATGGATGATCGCAATGCCTTGGTCAGCGACGCCGATGTAGTCCTTTCCGTGCAGCCGCCTGCGATGGATGTGATCGATGCGATGAAGGAAGGCGCGATCCTCATCTGCTTCGTCTATGCGGACAAGGAGAAGGCGCTGGTGCAGCGCCTTCTGGAAAAAAAGATCACCTGCTTCGCCATGGAGCGCGTTCCGCGGATTTCGCGGGCTCAGGCCATGGACGCGCTTTCGAGCCAATCCGCCTTGGCGGGCTATTACGCCGTACAACTCGGCTCGACCCATCTGGCACGCATCCTTCCGAAGGTCACGACGGCCGCCGGAGCGATCGGCCCGGCCAAGGTTCTTGTAATGGGACTTGGCGTGGCCGGTCTCGAAGCACTCGCCACAGCCCATCGGCTCGGCGCCGTCGTCGAGGGTTATGACGTGCGCCCGGAAACCGAGGAACAGGCGCTATCGTTGGGCGCGAAATTCGTCGAGACCGGCGTCGACGCACGCGGCAAGGGCGGCTATGCCCGCGAACTGAGCGCGGAAGAAAAGAGCAAAGTCGCCGCCGTGCTGACGAAGCACATCCAGGATGCGGACCTTATCATTACGACAGCCGCCATTCCCGGCAGGGCCTCGCCGAAGCTCATCAGCACGGCGCAGGTCGCGGGCATGAAGGCCGGTGCCGTGATCGTCGATCTTTCGGCCGAGGGCGGAGGGAACTGCGAAGATACAAAGCCGGGCGAAACCATCGAGGTCGGTCAGGTGACGATCATCGCACCGCTGAACGTGCCATCGCTGCTCGGCGAAGATGCGAGCGAACTCTATGCGAAGAACCAATACAACCTGCTCGCCCTGATGATGAAGGACAACATCATCAAGATCGACTGGGACGACGAGGTGCTCGCCAAGACGGCGCTTACTCATGCCGGAATGCTTTGTGACGCCGACGCCAAGCCGGGAGCGCCGAAATCGGCCGGCAAGCCTCACGCGGCCAAGCCGCCGGCGAAAGCGGCTTAAGCCGGAACGAAAGGTCGAAATGGAATTCCAGATCGCGATGACGGGCTTCCTGGCGCTGTACATCTTCATGCTCGCCGGCTTTGCCGGTTGGGTGATCATCGGTGGGGTGCCGGCGATCCTGCATACGCCTCTGATGTCGGGCTCCAATTTCGTTCACGGCATCGTCGTGGTCGGCGGCATATTTGCCTTGCTCAACGCCAGCACGGTGCTGGAACAGGTGATTGGCTTCTTTGCCGTACTGCTCGGTGCCGGCAATGCGGCAGGCGGCTACGCCGTCACCGATCGTATGCTCGCGATGTTCCAGACAAGCGGACAAGGCCACCACGGGAAGCCCTCTCACGCCAAACCCAAGCATGCGAAGAAGGGCTGAGATATGCTCGCAATGATTCCGCAACTGACGATCGGCGCAGTCGATCTCGCCGCGGCCTTTCTCTTTCTCTACGGCCTTAAGCGCATGTCGTCGCCGGTGACGGCGCCGTCGGGCATCTTTGTCGCCGGCATGGGCATGCTGGTCGCGATCCTGGCGAGCTTTCTCTACGTGTTCAGCGTCGGCGCGGCAGCCAGGCCGTTTCTGCCCATGAATATCGGACTGGCCCTGATCGCTCTCGTCGTCGGTGGCGGCATCGCCTGGTGGAGCGGCCGGAAGGTCGCGATGACCGCCATGCCCCAGATGGTGGCGCTCTACAACGGCATGGGCGGCGGCGCGGCCGGCGCGATCGCCGCGGTGGAGCTGTTCGGCGGCAAGGCACAGGGAGCGACCCAGCTCGTCATGACGCTGATAGGCGCGCTGATTGGCGCCGTGTCGCTGTCCGGCTCGCTGATCGCGTGGGCGAAGCTCGACGGCGTCATCGAGAAGCCATTGCGCGTATGGGGTCAGCAGGCTTTCAACGGAGTCGTCATGCTCGCGACGCTCGCGGTCGGCGGCTACATCATCTACGTGATCCAGAGCGGCACGGTGCCCCCGATCGCGATGCCCAGTCTCATCACTCTGTTCTTTGGCTGCGCCCTGGTCTTCGGGATTGCGATGACGCTTCCGATCGGCGGCGCAGACATGCCGGTTGTGATCTCGATCTACAATGCTCTCACCGGCCTCGCGGTCGGTCTCGAAGGCTTTGTGCTGCAGAACCCGGCCTTGATGATCGCCGGCACGGTCGTCGGCGCCGCCGGCACGCTTTTAACCCTGCTCATGGCCAAGGCGATGAACCGTTCGGTCAGCAATGTCATCTTCACGAATTTCGGCGCGCCCGCCAAGCACAAGCACGGCGCCATCAGCGGCAGCCTCAAGCCGGTGCAGGCCGGCGACGCCGGCATCTTCATGCGCTATGCCAGCAAGGTCATCATCGTGCCCGGCTACGGTCTCGCCGCTGCGCAGGGCCAGCAGAAGCTCTACGAGTTCGTGAAGCTGCTGCAGGCGGCGGGTGTCGATGTCAAATTTGCGATCCATCCCGTTGCCGGACGCATGCCGGGCCAGATGGACGTGCTGCTGGCCGAGGCCGGCGTTCCCTACGACATGATCTTCCAGCTCGAAGACATCAACGACGACTTCGCGACGACCGATGTCGCGCTCGTCATCGGTGCCAACGACGTGGTGAACCCGGCGGCGCGTACCGACAAATCCTCGCCGATCTTCGGCATGCCGATCCTCAACGCCGACAAAGCCAAGAAGGTCTACGTCGTGAAGCGCGGCGAGGGCAAAGGCTATTCGGGCGTCGTGAATGCGCTGTTCTACGCCGACAACTGCGAAATGGTCTACGGCGATGCCGCTGCCGTCATGGCGCAAATGATAGAGGCGGTGAAGGGGCTGGGATTGTCCGCCGCCGCCTGAACCAAAGCCCAAAGGAGAATGCCCATGCAAATCCTGGTCGATACGGACCACAATATCGAAGGGTCCGAGAAATTCACGCACCAAGTCGAGGCCGAGGTGCGTACCGCGCTGCATCGATATGCAGATCAGATCACGCGGGTCGAGGTATATCTCAGCGATGAAAACGGGGGCAAATCGGGCGGCGCAGACAAGCGATGCCTTATCGAGGCACGGCCGGCCGGCCACCAGCCGCTGACCGCCAGCCACGACGCGCCGACCTTGCTGGCCGCGCTCGAGGGAGCCGGCGGGAAGATGGCGCATCTGCTGGAGTCGACCCTGGGGCGTCTGCACCATCATAAGGGCGAAGCATCGATCCGGACCGAAAACGCCGGTGAGTGATCGAGGCCGACCGCAGGCGGTCCCGCCGAAATCGACCAAATCCAGTTTCAAAAACAGGAATGCCTCATGACCCGTACAATGCACGCCGCAGTCGTCGAAGAATTCGGAAAGCCTCTGGTGCTGCGGGAGTGGGATATTCCGACGCCCGGCCCAGGCCAGATTCTGGTCAAGACGGAGGCCTGCGGCGTCTGCCACACCGATCTCCATGCCGCGCACGGCGACTGGCCTGTGAAGCCCACGCTTCCGTTCATTCCCGGGCATGAAGGCATTGGGCGCGTCGTCGCTCTCGGTTCCGGTGTGACGATCGTGAAGGAAGGCGATCGCGTCGGCGTGCCGTGGCTCTACTCGGCTTGCGGGCATTGCGAGTATTGCCTGTCGGCGTGGGAAACGGTGTGCCCGGAGGCGCAATTCGGCGGCTACACCAAGAACGGCGGCTTCGCCGAATATATTCTCGCCGATCCCAACTATGTCGCGCATATTCCGGCCGGTCTTGCAGCAAAGGATGCCGCGCCGATTATCTGCGCCGGCATCACGACCTATAAGGGGATCAAGGAGACCCAGGCGCGGCCGGGCGAGTGGATCGCCATCTCCGGCGTCGGCGGCCTCGGGCATCTCGCGATCCAATATGCCAAGGCCATGGGCCTCAAGGTTTGCGCCGTCGATATCGATGACGGAAAGCTCGATCATGCCAAGCGGCTCGGTGCCGACCTTGTGTTCAACGCCAAGTCCGGCGATCCGGCAGTGGCATTGAAGACGGCGACAGGTGGGGGCGCGCATGGCGTCCTGATCACGGCGCCGTCGCTGCCGGCATTCAAACAGGGCGTCGCTATGACCCGCAAGCGCGGCACCTGCGTTCTGGTCGGACTGCCGCCGGGCGAGTTCCCCGTCCCGCTGTTCGACGTGGTGGCGAACTGCATCACCATCCGCGGTTCGTTCGTCGGCACGCGGGAGGACATGGCGGAAGCGCTTGCCTTTGCGGCCGAAGGCAAAGTCAAGGCCGATATCGAGCTGCAATCCTTGTCGAAGATCAATAAGATTTTCGACCGACTTGAGCATGGTGATGTTCCCTCCCGCGTGGTTCTCGATTTCGCGGCGAGTTAGAGCGGAGAATACCGTGCAGGCCATGGTGCTCAAGAAGCTTGGAACCGATCTCGAATGGACGGAGCTTGCCGACCGGCAACCTGGGCCGGGCGAGATACGGGTGAAGGTGTCGGCTTGCGGCGTCTGCCGCACCGATCTGCATGTCGTCGATGGCGAACTGCCCGACCCGAAAGTGCCTATCATTCCGGGCCACGAAATCGTCGGCCGGATCGACGCGCTCGGAAGCGGGGTGGAAGGGCTGCATCTGGGCCAGCGCGTCGGCATTCCCTGGCTCGGCCACACATGCGGTATCTGCCCTTACTGCATCGGCGGTCGGGAAAATCTTTGCGATCATCCGCTCTTTACCGGCTACACGCGCAACGGTGGTTTCGCGACGGCCGCGATCGCCGATGCGCGCTACGCATTTCCGCTCGGCGAAGACGGGAGCGACGAGGCGCTCGCGCCGCTGCTCTGCGCCGGACTGATCGGATGGCGCGCGCTGGGGATCGCGGGCGAGGGCAGGAAGCTCGGCCTTTACGGCTTTGGCGCCGCGGCCCACATCGTGGCGCAAGTCGCGAAGTGGCAGGGACGATCGGTGTTTGCCTTCACGCGGCCGGGAGACGTCGCCACGCAGGCATTTGCCCGGAGCCTCGGCGCGGCATGGACCGGCGGGTCGGACGAGATGCCGCCGGAGCCGCTGGATGCCGCGATCATCTTTGCGACCGTCGGCGATCTCGTGCCGGTGGCGCTGAAGGCGGTGCGCAAGGGCGGTCGCGTTGTTTGCGCGGGCATCCATATGAGCGACATCCCCGGCTTTCCCTATGGACTGCTCTGGGAAGAGCGGCAGCTTGTTTCCGTCGCCAATCTCACGCGGCAGGATGGGCTCGATTTCCTGCGCTTGGCGCCGCAGATCGGCGTCGTCACCAAGACCACACGCTATCCGCTCGAGCAGGCAAACCAGGCGCTCGCGGATCTGCGCGCCGGCCGCTTCGATGGCGCCGCGGTGCTCGTGCCGTGACCCGGAAAATCGTCTACCAGGAGAACAGATCATGCAAATCGGAATAATCGGACTCGGCCGGATGGGCATGGGCATCGCGCGCCGCCTGTTGCGCGGCGATCATGCGTGTGTGGTCTACAACCGCCATCCCGAACCGGTCGCGACGCTGGTGAAGGAAGGTGCGGCAGCGGCCAAGGATCTGGGCGACCTTGTCCGCCAGCTCAAGCCGCCGCGCGCCGTCTGGATCATGCTCCCGGCCGGAAAGGTGACCGAAGAAACCATCGCCGCCCTCAGCGGGTTGCTCAGCCCGGGAGACACGATCATCGACGGCGGCAACACGTTCTATCGGGACGACATTCGCCGCGCGAAGACGCTGAAGAGCAAGGATTTGGATTATGTCGATATCGGCACGTCCGGCGGCGTCTGGGGTCTTGAGCGTGGTTTCTGCATGATGGTCGGCGGCGATAAGCGCGCCGTCGATGCGCTCGATCCGATCCTGAAAACCCTGGCGCCGGGTGTCGGAAGCATCTCGCGCACCAAGCGCGGGGCGGGTGCCGATCCAAGACCCGAGGCAGGCTACATCCATGCCGGTCCGGTCGGCGCCGGGCACTTCGTCAAGATGGTGCACAACGGCATCGAATACGGATTGATGCAGGCCTATGCCGAAGGCTTCGATATCCTGCGCAACAAGGACTCGAAGGACCTGCCCGAGGAAGAGCGCTTCACGCTGAACATGCCGGACATCGCGGAGGTGTGGCGGCGCGGCAGCGTGATTTCGTCCTGGCTGCTCGATCTCGGTGCCTCGGCGTTGGCGAGCGATCCGCAGCTCGAAGGCTTCACGGGTTTCGTCCAGGATTCGGGCGAGGGCCGCTGGACCGTCGAGGCCGCGATCGAGGAGGCGGTGCCGGCCAATGTGCTCACCTCGGCGCTTTATACCCGTTTCCGTTCGCGGCAGCAGCACAGCTTCGGCGAAAAGATGCTCTCGGCCATGCGCTTCGGTTTCGGCGCGCATGTCGAAGGCAGCGAACCCATCGATCCCCAACCGAAGCCGAAAAAGACGTAAGGCGCCCGGCGGCACGAGCGTTCGCTGCGTCGGCCGCACCACCGCAACATGAGGACTCCCTTCCATGGCAACTGCAGGTCACGGCTCCGACCGGAGCACGACCAAGGTCTATCTCGTCGGCGGCGGCATCGCATCGCTGGCCGCGGCGGCCTTCATGATCCGCGATGGCGACGTCCTCGGTCATAACATCACCATCCTGGAAGAGCTCGACGAGATCGGCGGCAGCCTCGACGGCTCCGGTTCGCCGCAAGACGGTTATGTGCTGCGCGGCGGCCGGATGCTGGAAAGCAAATATCTCTGCACCTATGAACTGTTCTCGTCGATCCCCACGCTCGACGGAAGCAGGACGGTGACGCAGGAGATTTTCGCATGGAACGAGACGATGAAGACCTCGTCCAAATCGCGTCTCGTGCGCGATGGCCGCCGGCAGACCGCACCCGAATTCGGCCTCAGCGAAAAACACATCCTGACGATCGAGCGTCTGGCGATCGAGCCGGAAGCGTTGCTCGGCCGCACCACCATCGCCGATCAGTTCGACGCCGCGTTCTTCGAGACCAATTTCTGGTTCATGTGGTGCACCACCTTCGCGTTCCAGCCCTGGCACAGTGCGGTCGAGTTCAAGCGCTACCTCGTGCGGTTCGCCCATATGGTCTCGGGCTTCGACCGGCTGGAGGGGATCATGCGGACCGTCTACAACCAGTACGATTCGATGGTGCGGCCGCTGCGCAAATGGCTCGACGAGCGCGGCGTGGTGTTCGAACTGAACACCTGCGTGACCGATCTCGGCTATGGCGAGCGCAACGGGAAACAGGCCGTGACGCGCATCGCCTATGAGCGGGCCGGCAAGGCCGCGGAGATCGCGGTCGGCGAGGGAGACTATGTCCTGGTCACCCTCGGCTCGATGACCGAAGCGTCCAGCCTCGGCGGCATGGACGCCGCGCCGGTCCTGCGCAGCAAGACGGATGGCGGCGCGTGGACGCTGTGGGAGAGGATCGCCGCGGGTCGGCCCGATTTCGGACGACCGTCGGTTTTCGCCGACCATATCGACCAGTCCAAATGGATATCGTTCACCACGACGCTGCGCGATCCGACGTTCCTGCGTCTCATCCGAGACTTCACCGGCAACGTGCCCGGCGAAGGCGGTCTGATCACCTTCGCAGACTCCGCGTGGCTCGCCTCGATCGTCATCCCATATCAGCCGCATTTCATCGGCCAACCCGACGGGGTCGCCGTCTTCTGGGGCTACGGCCTCGCCGTCGACAAGCCCGGGGATTTCGTCAAGAAGCCGATGGCGGCCTGCACCGGCCGCGAGATCATGACGGAGGTGCTCGGTCATCTGCGCATCGCAGCGGAGCTGCCGAAAATCCTGGAGACCTCGACCTGCATCCCCTGCATGATGCCGTTCATCACCAGCCAGTTCCTGCCGCGCAGCGCCGGCGACCGGCCGCAGGTCGTGCCGAAGGGCTGGAAAAACCTCGCCTTCATGGGCCAATTCTGCGAACTGCCGGAGGACGTGGTGTTCACCGTCGAATATTCGATCCGTTCGGCGCAGGCGGGCGTCTATGCGCTGCTTGGCCTGAAGCGCGAACCGCCCGCGGTCTACCACGGCAAGTTCGACCCGCGTGTCCTTTACAGGGCGTTCATGGCATTGCACGACGTGCGCGCATAGCATGACCGCCGCAGCGATCTCAGGGAGAAGTCCATGCCTCGCGCGGTAAGATTTGACAAATATGGCGACGTCGATGTCCTGCGCGTCGTGGAAGTCGACCGGCCGGTCCCGGGTCCCGATCAGGTTCTCGTCCGCGTCAAGGCTGCAGGCATCAATCCGGGTGAGGCTGGCATTCGCGAGGGCGCCATGGCCGAGCGGTGGCCCGCAACATTTCCGTCAGGCCAAGGCAGCGACCTTGCCGGCGTCGTCGAGGAGGTCGGCAACGCCGTCAAGAGCGTCACGGTCGGCGAAGAGATCATCGGGTTCACCAATAATCGAGCCAGCCAGGCCGAACTGGTCGTCGTGGATGCCGGCAATCTCACCCCTCGCCCCGCGCATGTCTCATGGGAGCAGGCGGGGGCCCTGTTCGTCGCGGGCACGACCGCCTATGCGACCGTGCACGCCGTTTCGCTGAAGGCGGGCGACACCGTGGTGGTCTCCGGCGCCGCGGGCGGCGTGGGCTCGATTGCCGTTCAACTGGCCAGGATCGCCGGCGCCAAGGTGCTGGGTCTTGCCGGTGCAGAGAACCATGCCTGGCTCGCCAAGCATGGCGTGATCCCCGTCGCGTATGGCGACGGCGTCGCGGACCGCATTCGCGCCGCGTCCGGCGGCAAGGTCGATGCCTTCATCGATACGTTCGGCGGCGGCTATGTCGAGCTGGCGCTCCAGCTCGGCGTCGCGCCCGACCGGATCGATACGATCATCGATTTCGCGGCCGCCGCCAAGTACAAGGTCAAGACGGATGGCAACGGCACGGCGGCGAGGGCCGAAGTGCTCGCCGAACTCGCCGGCCTGATCGACACCGGCCGCCTCGAGATCCCGATCGCCAAGATCTATCGCCTGGATGATGTGCGCGAGGCCTATCGCGATCTCGCGCGGCGTCACACGCATGGCAAGATCGTGCTCGTGCCCTGACGATTTCACGTCCGTGACGGCATGGACAGGAGCGACAACGACATGGTTGACCCGCCGATGTCCAAACGAAACTACGATGGCGGCCTTGCCCGACCCGGCCTGAGAAACAGGCGGGTGATGCGTGGATCGGCTGCTTGCAGCTTACCGGTCAGTTCGTCAGCCGCTTCTTCAAGACCCGGGCCTGACAGATCGTCCTGAAAATCCAGCGTCACGGCCATGAGGATTTCTTCCGGCCCCAGATGCATGGTGAGAATCTCGCAAACCGAATAGACGCGTGGGTCGGCTTCAAAGAGCGCGCGTGCCGCATCTATCGTCGACGGCAATGCGGCCTCGCCAGTCAAAAGACTGTGTGTTTCGGCGATGACAACACCCGCAAGCGCAATCAGGAGCATTCCGATCGCCAGGGCTGCCGCTCCGTCGGCCGGCGGCCAGTGGAACCAGGCCGATCCGATAACACCAAGAAAGGCCAGGATCAGCCCAAGGATCGACGCGGCGCCTTCAGCCAACACCTCGAACACGCCCGGATCGGGACTGAGATGTACGCGCTGCAGAAACGACACCGAGGGAAAGCGCTTGCGCGAGGCATTGGAGCGTCCTTTCTCGGACTGCCGCACGCTGACGACAAGCGATACGATCTCCAAGACAGCGCAAACTCCAAGGACCAAAATGGTCAGCGGGACGTGATCGACCGACGTCGGGTGCCGAAGCTTTTCCACGCCTTCATATATCGCCGCGACGCCGCCGGCCGCGAAGATCATGAGCGCGACCACAAAGGTCCAAAAATAGGCCTCGAGGCCGTAGCCGAAGGGATGCCGGGCATCCGGCGGCCGGGCGCCGCGACTCATGCCGAACAGCAACAGACCTTGATTCAGCGTATCGATGGCGGAATGGATCGACTCCACCAACATGGAAGAGCTGCCGCTGAAAAAGAACGCCAGCAGCTTCGCCAAGCCAACCGCGACATTGCCGGCCAGCGCGGAGTAGATCGAGATTTTCGAAGGGGTGGCCATTAGAACTGTTCCCGGACGGACGGTCCATAACGCATGGCCTTAGCAACTTTCCAATAGCGACGCACAGTTAGAGACCATCCGGCCATCCGCGCGTTACGATAGTAGACCATGGCGGCGGAGGCGGTCCGCAACTGCTTCAGGCTCTGATCCTCTCTGATAGCAGTTCTGAAAGAACCGATTTGCCGTGCCCGTGGGCGAATGTGATCCGTCTTGCTCAGTCCTCTCTGCCCCCATTGGCCTAACATCCAGCAGGAGCCGGACCTCATCCGTGCACCGAATTGGCGTGGTCTTCGCTTTCGCGCGCGATGTGAAGCCCAGGCCGTTCTCGTGAAGGACATCGACCATGACTGACGCGACCCCGAAATGGGACGAAGAGGCCGACGTCATTGTTATCGGCTATGGCTTTGCCGGTGCCACGGCGGCAATCACGGCCCATGACGCCGGAGCCAAAGTCCTGCTGCTGGAAAAAGCTCCCGAAAAGCACAAGGGTGGAAATAGCCGCGTGTCCGCCAATCTCGTGTTTTGGCCGGACGATATCGCGAAGGCCAAAGCCTATTTCAGGGCGATGGCCGGGCCTTACATGGACAATTTGCCGGAAGAAATGCTGCAAGTCTGGGCCGAGGAAATGTATGCCAATCGAGCGTGGTTGGAGAACCTCGGCATGAAGACGGCCGAGATCCCATACATTGAGTTCCCCGAGTTCGAAGGCTCCGATTGCGTGCATGTGCTGATGAACGGCGAAGGGCCGATGGGCGGCGAACGCCTGTGGCACGTGGTCGAAACGGCGGTTTCCAAACGTCCGATCCGCGTTCTTTATGAAACGCCGGCAGTCGGCCTGGTAAAGAAGGGAGGGGCGATCGCCGGGGTTCTCGCTGAAAGTCGAGGCAAGCGCATTGCCATCAAGGCCAATCGGGCCGTGGTGCTCACCTGCGGCGGCTTCGAGAACAACCCGGTCATGGTCCGCACTTATGTAGACGGGTTGCCGAACATCTACCCCCACGGGACGCCTTACAATACCGGTGACGGCATCCGCATGGGGATCGAGGTCGGCGCCGATCTCTGGCACATGAACAATATTTCCGGTCCGTTGCTGTCCTTCAAGGCGCCCGAGATTCCGGTGGCCCAGTGGCTCAATCTTCCGCACGGCAGAAGCTATATCTTCGTGGCCGGCGACGGCACGCGCTTTACGATGGAGGGTGATCCCTGTGTCACCGGCGATCTCCACGGCAAGGTCAAGCGGCACGGCGCCTGGGCACAGCAGGTGCTGCCAGTCCCGATTCACATGATCTTCGATGAAACCTATCGCAAGTCCGGCCATATCGGTCGCGCAACGGCGGATTGGGATGTCGTCCATGGCAATCGCTACGATTGGAGCGACGACAACCTCCGCGAGGTGGAGAAGGGCTGGATAAAGAAGGCCGACACGGTTCGAGAGTTGGCAGCCCTGATCAACATACCCGCCGCTGCGCTGGACGCGACCGTGGCTCGCTTCAACAGTTTCGCGGTGGATGGCAAAGATGCCGAATGGGGCCGGGCGGCCGCCACCATGGCGGCGGTGAATACGCCACCGTTTTACGCCATGGAATTGACGCCGGCCTTCGTGAACACCCAAGGCGGCCCGCGCCGGAACAAGGAGGCGCAGATCGTTGGCGTCGACGGCGCACCCATAGGTCGGCTCTACTCGGCGGGCGAGCTTGGTTCGATCTATCCTTTTCTCTATCAGGGCGGCGGCAATATCGGTGAATGCTTCGCGTTTGGTCGCATAGCCGGCAGAAATGCCGCGAAGGAAGAGCCGTTGAAGGCTATGGCAAAAGCCTATGCCGAGGCCTGAGGCCAATCGCTCTCTCAGGCGATGCGTGCGGACTGTTCGCCCGTCTGCACAGCCATGAGCGACGTCTTGGACTGCCTTGTGATCGGCGGTGGGCCTGCGGGCCTTACCGCAGCGATCTACCTGGGGCGATTTCGGCGCCGCGTGCTGGTGATGGACAAGGGCTGGAGCCGCGCGGAGTGGATCGCGAAAAGCCACAATCTGCCGGGCTTTCCGGATGGTATTGCGGGCTCCGCGTTGCTGGGAAACCTTCGGGCACAGGCCCGGCTCTATGGCGCGGTCTTGGAAGCAGGGGTCGTTGACGCCTTGCTGCGTGATGCCAATGGAATGTTCAGCGCGAAAACCGACACCGCGACCTTGGTCGCGCGCACGGTCATTCTCGCGACCGGCGTGATCGAGAACAAACCGCCCGTCGCACACGTGGCCGACGCCGTAAAGCGCGGACTCATCCGGACCTGCCCGATTTGCGATGGCTACGAAAGCATCGGCAAACACATAGCCGTATTGGGCGACGGCGAGCATGCCGCTGCGGAGGCTTTGTTTCTTCGCACCTATACCGACAGATTGTCTCTCCTTCTCATGGCGACCGAGACCGCGCCGCTTTCACAAGATACCCAGCGCGCATTGCAAGCGGCGGGTATCGGCGTGGCCCATGTGGTCATCGGCTCCGTCAGCATGGGCAATGATGGGGTGACGGTATTGAGCGTCGAGGATGCCAAGACCCACCGGTTTGACGCCATCTATTCCGCTTTCGGCACGACATCCCAGACGATGCTGGCGACGGGATTGGGCGCACGAATGGACAGTTCCAACCGGTTGTTCGTAGACGCGCACCAGGCAACCTCGGTCGATGGACTGTATGCGGCTGGAGATCTCGTGCGCGGCCTCAATCAAATCGTCGTCGCCGAGGGCGAAGCGGCGACCGCCGCTACCGCAGTCCACAACCGCCTGCCGAAAGTCTTCGCCTGACCATTGCCAATGAAGGCCTGGTTGGCCTCGGCTTCATCACGGCGGCAGATCGTGAAGTGGATCTCAATCTGTCTACCGTGTGCAACGGATGTGATGATCAAACAAAGCGGAGCCGTTTTTCTTTTGGGCGCCAGGACGGTTGAAGCGTTGCTACCTCGAACCATACGGTTGGAAATAGATGACCTCCAGTACATTCACCACAAAGGACGGCACCGTCCTCTATTACAAGGACTGGGGCACCGGCCCGGCCGTTGTCTTCAGCCACGGTTATCCGCTGTCGTCGGACGCCTGGGAAAACCAGATGATGTTCCTGTTGCAGCACGGCTATCGCGTGGTTGCTCACGACCGGCGCGGCTTCGGCCGTTCCAGCCAGCCAAGCCAGGGCTACGACTTCGACACATTTGCCGACGATCTGGCCGCCCTGGTCGAAACCCTCGATCTGGCGGCCGTTACCTTCATCGGCCATTCCATGGGTGGCGGCGAGGTGGCCCGCTATATCGGACGTCACGGAGAAAAGCGTGCGTCCAAGCTTGCATTCGTCGCTGCCGTTACGCCGTTCCTGCTGAAGACCACGACGAACCCCGACGGGGCGCCGATCGAAGTTTTCGACGGCATGCGCGCCGCCGTACGGGCGGATCGCTCGCAGTGGAACAAGGACGTATCGATGTCCTACTACAGCTATAACCGGGACGGCGCCAAGATGTCCCAGGGCGTGCGCGACGAATACTGGCGGCAAGGCATGACCACCGGAATCCTGGCGGCTTACCAGGCAATCGGGGCATTCTCGGAAACCGACTTCAGGGACGATTTGAAGAAGGTAACCGTGCCGACGTTGATCCTGCATGGCAGCGACGACCAGATCGCTCCCATCGAAATTTCCGGTAACTTGACGGCGAAGATCGTCAAGAACGCCAAGCTCGTGGTGTATGAGGGCGCGCCGCACGGCTTGCTCGCCACGCACAAGGACAAGGTGAATGCCGATCTGCTGGCCTTCCTGAAATCGTAGGAGGAGCAGGCAATGTCGCAAGCCACTATGCGCACTTCGATCGTTGAGGTCGTTCACGTCACGATCGCATGCGGACGGCCGTTTGAAGCTGTGCGCGATGCACTCATCAAAGACGTGCCGGCGCTCGATCCCCATCTCGTCGAACTATTGATAGGTGCGAATGCCGCAGAGATCGAGCAACGACGCGCCACCGGGCCGAAACTCTGGCTGTTCGAGACGCGCGATCATGGAGCGCTCGTTGCAGCGGAGGGACAGGCGAGGAAGGCGATCCAATTCGAGATCGGCAATCCGCTGACCGCCGAGCGCATGACGCGCCACCGCCTGGCCGCGGGTCTATACGCACCGCTGCGCATCGTTCTCTACGAAGACGAGCAGCGACGCGCGGTCTTCGAATACGATTTGCCGTCCTCCCTGTTCAACCAGTTTGGAAACGAGGAGGTGGCCAAAACGGGGTGCGAACTCGACGAGGAGTTGCAGCACGTGCTGATGGCGGCTGCGGGCTAGGGTTACCGACGCCGGCCCTGTCCGGAACACCTTCGCCCGGGCGAATGGCTCGCCCAGACCGCCGCCGGATCCACCGTCGGCCGCCTGGTGCTGCAGCTTGCGCGAAGCGAGGGATTTCGCACGCTTAACATGGTGCGGCGGTCTGCGCAGGTCGCAGAGATCGCGGAATTGGGCGGCGATCTGACCTTGTGCACGGAAGATGCGGATTGGCCGGCTCAGTTTGCGCACGCCGCCGAGAGCGGCCGGCTCGGAAAGGCGATCGATTGCGTCGGCGGCCGGGTCGGTGCCGTCGTGGCGCGAGGACTGCAGACCGGCGGCAGACTCCTGGTTTACGGCGCGCTCTCCTCGCACCGGCAGTCCGATCCGGCGGCCTTCGAGATGCCGATCTTTGTGCCACGGCTGATTTACGCGGCGTCCAGCGTGCAGGGATGGTTTTTGTTTCACTGGCTCGACGTCACGCCGATCGCGGAGACCTCCGCCGCCCTGCGTCGCGTCCTCGATCGTCTGGCAACCGGGCAGCTACAGCTGCCACCCGCGAAAATCTACCGAGCCAGTGAATTGTCGACCGCTCTTGCCCAGGCCGAAGCCTCCGATCGTGATGGAAAGCCGCTCATCGCCATGACGACCTTGGGTGGTTGAGCTCGAGCGGGAAACTTGCCAACGACCGCGCGGCTTGAACCGGCGCCAAGCAATGAAGCAACCGATCCGTCACAGGCGCGTACTCTCCTTGGGCGCTGTTGGGTTCTCCTTAGCCCAATCCAACCATGGCGATCCCAGAGGCCTCACAATGACAAATGCTCCGAGCATGCCGCTGCGCTATACGCCCTCCGTGGAAAAGCCGGACGCCGATGAACCGAAGGTTCTCGCCGAACTCATTGAGACTCTGCTCAAGATCAGCAAGACCACCTACGAGGACGGCGGACATGCGCTTCGTGCCGTCCATGCCAAGCCCCATGGTCTGCTCCGTGGTACTTTGACCGTGTCCGACGATCTGCCGGCCGTCCTGGCGCAGGGAGTATTCGCGAACCCTGGCCAGTACCCGTTGGCTATGCGCTTTTCCACGAGCCCAGGCGACATTTTGCCGGACAGCGTTTCGACGCCGCGGGGCCTTGCGCTGAAATTGGTCGGCGTGGAAGGCGAGCGCTTGCCCGGCTCCGAGGGCGACAATACGCAGGACTTTCTGTTGGTCACCGGCAAGGAGTTTCCGGTTGCGAATGCCAAGCAATTTTTGGGCAACCTCAAATTGCTGGCCGGCACTACAGATAAGGCGGAAGGCCTCAAAGTCGCGCTTTCCGCAGTCCTGCGCTTTACCGAATCGGCTGTCGAAGCGTTGGGTGGGGAAAGCGCCAAGCTGAAGTCGCTGGGTGGTTATCCCGAGACGCACATACTGGGGAAAGCTTCTTCAGTCAGGTGCCAATCCGTTATGGTAGTTATATCGCCAAAATCGGCGTCTTCCCGGTGGCGCCCGAACTGACGCGTCTTACCGACACGCCGCTGGACTTCAGTCACGATCACGACGCGCTTCGCACTGCCGTGCGGGATTTCTTCTCCAGGAACGGAGGCGCCTGGGATATCCGTGTGCAGCTTTGCACCAACCTGGAAGATATGCCCGTCGAGGACGCATCCAAGCCTTGGCCGGAGGACAAGAGTCCATATATCACCGTCGCCCGGATCGAAGTGCCCGTCCAGGAGGCCTATTCCGACGAGAGCTATCAGAAGATCGACACCGCCATGGCGTTCAGTCCGTGGCACGGGCTGGCAGTGCATCGGCCGCTCGGCTCCATTATGCGCGCGCGCAAAGAGACCTATGAGCAATCGGCAAAATTCCGTTTGTCCAAAAATGGATGCCCATTCCACGAACCCTCCAAGGCGGAGGCTGCGTAAGCTCACTATCTACATCGGGGTCAAGATGCCATGGGCATCTAAGATTTCGATCGAGCAAGGCGAAACAGCTCGGCCTGAAAGATGGCGTCGCGGCGTGCGTTGTGATCACCCCGTAGGTCACGCCTTACGAACACATCGGCAAGCTCTGGACAGAGTCCGAACGATTCACGTTCGATCTTCTCCATCAAATGCCGGGACTAAATACCTAGGCAGTATCCAGGAAATTGATGATTCAATCGCCTGTCGTTCCAGGCACCGGCGCCTTTATTCCGGCAAATCTTCTTTTGCCGGAAAGTATTTGCTTACAAGCAAGAGCATAGACTGAAAGCGCGGCCCTCTTCATCATGTTGGCGCGAAACATTTACTTGACATATTAGAAGTAGAAAGTTCCTTTTATTGTATTATCGCCTCTAAAATAATGGGGACGATGGCATGTCCGATATCAAAGTCCTGATTGTCGTCGACGGTATTTTTTCGCTTACAACCACGTATCCCATCGATCCGACCGTGCCTCCCTTTGGGCCCGAAAGCGATACGGATTATGGCCCGGACGCGTGGTTCACGCTGTCCCATTTGATCAACACCTTGCGCAATTGGCCGTCGCCGACGTTCACGGTCGACACCGCCAGCCGCGGATTCAATGCATCTCAGGACTTCGACGCCGGAATCGTCACCAATTCGATTCCCGATCCGGATGCCACTATAAAAGGGCCGGATCCGAGCAATCCGACGCCATTTCATTTTGACGATCCGGGCCTGAATCTCCTGGACTATGACGAGATCTGGTTGTTCGGTTTCGAAGGTTACGACGGCGGCACGCTCGCGGTCGGTCCGGTGTCGGGGACTTTGGAACCCGGCCGTCTTTCCGACGGTGAATTGACGAAGATCACCGAGTTCATGAACATGGGCGGAGGCGTGTTCGCCACCGGCGACCATTCCGGCCTGGGCGCGGCACTGTCCGGCTTCATTCCTCGGGTGCGCTACATGCGCAAATGGTTCGAGCAGGGGGATTCGAGCACAGGGCTTCCGCCCAATTGGGTCGCCAATTGGCCAGGTGGCGGCCCGGCACGCGTGGACACCCTGCAAAAAGGCGCGACGGATTCCGGCACGACTTTCTTCTTCGACGATCAGTCCGACGATATTCCGCAGCAGCTTACCGTATTGGTCTCCTCGCATCCGGCGATCCAGGGCGCGACGGGCCCCCTGACGGTCTATCCGGATCACATGCATGAAGGCGAGGTCATGGTGCCCGCGGGGGCTCAACTGACGCAGACATTCAATTCAGATGCCACGCTGTCGTTCGCGGGCGCGGGTTTCGTGGAATTCCCCACGGTCGGCGGCTACCAGGAACCCGTGATCATCCTGGCGCAAAGCACCGTGGGCACGCCCGGTCCCGGCGGAACGTTGATCGGCCATGTCACCGAGGTCCCGCAAGGCATGAATCTGGAAGACGTGGTCTGCGAAAACAAGAATTTCAGCGCCGATACATCTCCCTGCAACGTCAGAAGCGGGGCCAACGCCAACAATACGCTCGCGGCCTATGATGGGCACAACGTGAATGTCGGCCGGGTCGCGACGGACTCGTCCTTTCACCATTTCCTCGATCTGAATCTGCTGGGCGATCCGTGCAGCCTCGTCACCACGAAGCAGCAAGGGTTCAATGCCTCGCCGAGCGGCAAGGCCGTGCTCAAGGAGCTCGAGGCGTTCTATGCCAATCTCGCGACGTGGCTCGCCTGGACCGATCGCAAGTTCTATTTCGGCCTCGGAAAGAACAACTACGGGCGCGACGAGGTTTCCGATCAACTTTCCACCCCCATCGGGGACGCGTTCTACCTGTTTCTGGAGGGGTTCACTCCGAACGTGTTGGGAAATATCCTTCCCCAATTGTCGGGGGGCTTCACGACCGACATCCCCGGACTTCAGATCTCCCATCCTCCTACCATCACCTATGAGCTCGGCAATACCGGCACGAACGCCAACGTGAAGCAGCGCATCCGCTTTGAATATGCGATCACGTTCGACATGGCGTCCCTCAGCGCCTTCCCGGATCCGGGCGATCCGCCCAATCCTTTTACGCTCGATGCCAGCATCGCTATCGGAGATTATTTCCACCCGATCACGACGGGTGAGTTCTTCCTGCTGGGCGGCGCCGATCCCTATTTCACCAACATCAACGTGGCCGCGGACAATCACTTCTATCTCAGTCAGGATCTCCGGGTTTTCACGGTCACGCCGACGGGCGACAACCAGACGCCGATCGTCGATCCCCTGTCGCCGGTCCCGCCCGTGCCATTCCAATTCCAGACCGGCGGTCCGGCCACGCAGGACACGGGCGCGGCCTACACCTACATCCAGGAGCTGATCACCTGGCTCAACAAGACCTATGGCTATTTGAATACGGACCCGGGTTACACGCCGCCCGACACCAACATATCCGATCCTCTGGACACCGTGCTGCCGCAACAGACCGGGGCCCTGCTGGGCGATTCTTCGGCCACCCCGAAGACTGGATCGAATATCAATTACAACTTCGCCGTCGCGCGCGTCCGCCTGCAGGGCTCTTCCGGCCCGGCCGACCCCGCGCCGAACGTCAAAGTGTTCTTCCGGATGTTCACCACGCAGACGTTCGACACGGACTTCATCAACGCCACGGCCGCGGTCTCGAGCGCGGACCCCAATGTGACCTATCCTCCCGGCGGATCGAATCCTTCGAGCCCGCTGCCCGGGACCGACGGCAATGGCGCGATCAATGGCTGTTCGCTGCCCTTTTTCGCCACTGCCAATTTCAGCGACTCTCCCACCGACTATGCTGCGACGGGAGCGAACAATCAGACGATCACGATTCCCAACGGCCAAAATGCCTGGGCCTTCTACGGCTGCTTCCTCAACGTCAATGATGCGACGAATCAATATGGTGACGCGGCGAGTCCGTACGGCCGCCACCCCGTCCAATATTGGCTCGCGGGCAGCGCCCACAACTGCCTCGTCGCGCAGATCGCGTATGAATTCGCGCCGATCGAAAATGCCAACGGCGTGATCGAATACCCTGGCAACTCCGACAAGTTGGCGCAGCGCAATCTTCAGGTCACGACATCCGGCAACCCGGGATTCCCCACGACTCATCGCGTTCCCCAGACAATCGATGTCCGTCCGAGCCCGCCGCCGCAGTCCACCGACCGGCGCAGCATTCTGAGCTACCCCGACGAGATCATGATCGATTGGGGCACCACGCCGCGCGGCAGTGTGGCGAAGATCTATTGGCCGGAACTGAGCGCCGAGCGGGTCCTGGATCTCGCAAAACGGCTGTATCCCACCAACACCCTCTCGGCCGCCGATGCCAACACGATTCAGTGCGAGGTGGTGGGTCCGGTCACCTACATACCGATTCCTTTTGGCGCCGGAGGCAGCTTCGCGGGGTTGATGACGATCGACCTTCCAGCCTCGGTCCGGGAAGGCAATGAATTCAACGTGCTCGTGCGCCGCATCTCCACCAAGCAGGTCCGGACGAGAGAAAAGCGCGCCAACGATCGGCTGTTCCTGGCGGCATCCAGCATCGATACGGCCGAGCGCGAACCTATGGTCTGGCGTTACGTGTCGGGCGCTTTCCTTGCAAAGATTTCCGTGGAGCGCGAAAGCAGGATTGTTCCAGCGGACGAAAACTTGCTTGCGATACTGAAATGGCGACTCGGCCTGATCGGTTCCGGCAACCGCTGGTACAAGGTGCTGTTGCGTTACATCAGCTACCTCTCGGGCCGGATCAACGGAATGGGCGGCAACGCGTCCAAGATTCCACCGTCCCCGGGCGGGTATCAGCCTCCTTCCTTCCATCCCGGCAAGCCCGCGGGCGAGCATCGTTATACGGGAAAGATCATCGGCATCCGCTATGATCGTTTTGGAGACTTCGAAGGCTTCACGTTGCTGTCCGAGACCGGACGGGAGCACCGCTTCCGGGGCCGTGAGCCCGCGGTGGAGGAACTCGTACGCCGCGCTTGGATTGAAAGAAGTCTGATCGGCGTCATCGTCGAGCCGCCTGATCTCGATTGGCCGGCATCAATCGTTCTCGATCGGTGGAAATGAAATACGGATGGAGGTCGCCGGCTTCGTAGCTTGCGACGGGCCAGGCAAAATGGTCTCGTCCTTAGTGCTCACGTCACCATGCCCTCCCAATTGCCCCTGGGCCTTGCAGCAGCGCGACGCTCAGGTCACGACCCGCGAATGCGCCGTGCGCCGCGGAGATGTTTCATGACGCGTGCACTCGCATAAAAGTGCCGCAATGGCGATCTTGAGGCTCAAAAGCCAAGTCGCGAGCTTTGTGTCGATCCAGTACCGGATCGACCGGGCACGGCGGTTTGATGATCAGGCATGCTGACAAGGGGCGACTGCAGAGCGCTTGAATGCGATATCCAGAGGGCGCGTTTGCAATTGGTCTGCAGTGACAACAGATACGTCAGCGAGCCATGGGGATCATGTGAAAATGACGCATGACGAGGATCGGTATCGTCCCGATGCTTGTGTTTACCCGGTATGGATATCGCCCCTCGCACGTCTGTGCATTCCCGGAATCCAATGCTAGCGTCAAGGGGGATGGCTGGAAGGTAAAAAAAGGAAAGGTATCGGGAATGGCGAGGGCGATCGAAACATTGCCTTCTATGGTACTTGCCAACGGCAGGTCCGTCGCCGAAAACCTGGAACAGGCGGCGGAGAGCGGCGCGCTTGTGCGGAGAGCAGACGGCCGGCTCGAGCTGGCGGACTTCGTCAGTCATCCCGGTAAGCCATCCCGGCTGGATCCCTTCATCAAAGATGGCCCGCAAGGCACCTTCCCCCCATGTGCCTTCCTCAATCACTTCCTGTTTCGCCAGGCGTATGGGGAGACGGCTGTGCCGTTCGGGTGTCGTGACTGCTACAAGGTCAAGGTGGTGTCACGATCCATGCGGCAGTTGATGGCGGTCCGCGACATCGTCAAATCATTGCCCTGTGCGTCCAAGAGCGGTCCGGAAGTGGACAACCCGCAAAATTCCAGTCCCTATGGAACCTATCTGTATCTCACCGGGCTGGGTGTCGCGCAGGCCTATTACCGCAAGGTGCGCGAGAAAATCGATCAGCACTCGTCTTTAGGCCCCGATACCAAGATGCTCGTCAAGCGCGGTTGCAGCAACTACGAGCATAGATGTGGTCCGTCGGACAAATATACCTTTGATCCGCGGCTTGAGCCGCTCGAAGCGACGCTCGCCACTTGGTTCGTGGCGCCCGTCCTGCGGTTCACAAGAGAAATCCGCAACGCACTTGCGTTGGCGCAGATGACGAGGACGGCCTATCGCATCGGTGACGAGACGTACAAGGATTTCAATGGCGGCCGCGATCTTGTGCAGCCCACGGTGAACTACGCGCCCGGCCCCGAGGTTGAATGATTGCGGCGTGAAATCGTGACAGGAGCATCGAGACCGTCGTGGAGCCGATGAGCGCAACTGCCGGCGATCGTGGCCGCGGCGGCTTTCTGCCGATGCTCGTCAAGCCGGACTGGCTGGGCCCCGAGGCGGCGGACGCGCTGTTGCGCTACGCAATTGAGCGGGAGATGTGCTACGAGCCCGCCGCCGTGCTCCATGAAGGTGCGGTCCGCGTCGATGCCAATCTTCGCAGCGCGCTGAAATTGCCGAGCCTCGGCCCTTTCGAGGCATTGCTGAGATCCCGCGCTCTGGATATCAAGAGCGAACTCCAGCAGGCATTCGGGATGAACCCGTTCGAGGCCACGCAGGTGGAGATTGAAATGGTGTCGCACGGGGACGGCGCGCATTTCCGTCGGCATGTCGATACCTTCCTCGGCCCAGTTCGACAGCGAAGGCCGCGCATACTGACCCTGGTTCTCTATCTGAACCGTCGGCCGGCCGGCTTTACGGGCGGGGCCCTGCGGATGTACGCGGTGGGCACTTCTCAAACCAGGGACATCCTTCCCGACCACAACCTCATGGTCGCCTTCCCTTCGATTGCACCCCATTCGGTCGAGCCCATTCTTTGCCGTGATGGGGCTTTCGCGGACCGCCGCTTCGCGGTCAATATGTGGATCCATGGCTGACGTGACTTCAAACTGACAAGACCGGGCCGAGCGGACGCGGCAAAGACGTTACGGAGATTGAGATGCAAAGAACGGGTCAGATCGGTCCAGGTACGCGCGTGAAGTGGCATGCCGATCAGCTAACCGCAGAGATCGACGGACAGATGGTGGTGATGGGGTTGCTTCAGGGCAAATATGTCGGATTTGACGGTGTGGCGTCCGAAATCTGGCGCCGTCTGGAGCGCCCCCAAACCGTGTCGGAATTGTGCGACGGGCTGGTGCGGGACTTCGACGGCGACGGCGCCGTGATCGCGCAGGACACCATCGACCTGATTTCGCGGCTCCGCGAGTATGGCCTTATCGACATCGAAGCGGGCGGCGCCGAATAGCGCGATGGCCCCAGACGCGGCGGAAGACAGATATTTCTACGGCTATCGGCTCCGCACGGAGTTGCCAATCGCCAGCTTTCCGCCGCTGCTGCGCGAAGGCGCCGCAGACATTGTGTTGCGGCTCGGGGACGTGCCGCAAAGCCTGGACGCTCCTGTCTGGAAGAGCCCTTTCATCGAGGTCGACACGGATGGCTGCCTTTTGTTGAAGGCTTCCGGGCAATTGCGCTTTTTGATCCGGGATGGACGCGACGTGGTTGCCGATCTCGGCCCCAACTGCCCGATCCAGGACGTCGAGACTTTTTTGCAGGGCACTGTGGCGGGCGTGCTTCTGCACCAGCGCGGCGATCTCATCCTGCATGCCAGCTGCGTTCATGGCAGGGACGGCGCGGTCGCCATCGCCGGGTTGTCGGGACGTGGGAAATCCACCTTGGCTGCTTGCCTTGTGGCGCACGGGTACGAGGCGATGACAGATGACATCTGCCGGATCGTGGTCAGGGATGGTCGGGCACACGCCTTTCCCGGACCGTTGCGGCTACGGTTGTGGCCCGACGCGGCGCGCGCCCTGTCCCATCCACCGGAATCGCTCTTGGCCGGGCGTCCGGGCCATGCCAAACGCCTGCTCGTCCTGTCTCCAGGCCGTTGTGAGCCCGCTCCGCTGGGCGCTATCGTTCGTTTAGGCGTCGATCCCCGCCTGAAGACACCAACCATGATCCGGCTGTCGGGGCCGGTATCTGTCATGCCGGCGACTGAGATGCTCTATCGCGCGCGTTTGGGGCGCCATCTTGGCAGGCGTGAAGGGCAGTTTCAGGACCTGACGCGCCTGGCGACGCTCGTGCCCATCTTTTCCCTGACCCGAACTGGCAATGTGGCGGATTTGCCGGATCTGGTGCGCCTTGCCGCGTCGGCACTTCAAGCTCATCCATGACCGCCGCGCGGTTCGGATGGTTGGTCTCATATCCGAAGTCTGGAAACACCTGGCTGCGGATGATGCTCTCCAGCCTCCAGTCCGGCGGAAAGCCCGTCGACATCAACGCGCTCCAGGACGATTCGAGTGTCGCGACTTTCGCCGAGGTAGACGAATTGTTCGGCGTGGAGGCAAGCGAGCTTACCGGTGAGGAGATCGCAGATCTGCGGCCCGCGCTTTGCGCCGCCCTTGCCGCCGATGCCGATGGCCGGTTGCTGCTGCGAAAGGTCCATGACCGGTTTTGGCGCACCGGGGTGGGAGAGGCAGCCTTTCCGCCGCAGATCAGTCAGGGCGCGGTATATCTCGTGCGCGACCCGCGTGACGTGGCGGTCTCTTTTTCCCATCATCGCGGGACAGCGATCGACAGGACCATAGAATTCATGGCGAATGACGGCGCGTTCATGGCCGATGCCGCTAGCGGCGCGAAGATCCAGTTGCCGCAGCCGCTGGGTTCGTGGAGCGGTCACGTCCTGTCCTGGCTGGACCAGGCGTCGCTGTCCCCTCTGGTCATCCGATATGAAGACATGCTGCGCGACCCCCATGGCCTCTTGGCGCAGGTGGCATCGCATCTGGGCATCGCCGTTACCGATGCGATGCTGGGTTCGGCGGTGGCCGCCACCCGGTTCGAGACATTGGCGGGGCAGGAGAGGATTCGCGGATTTCGCGAGCGTCAAAGCGAATCGACGGACGTCTTCTTTCGAACAGGCCGTGCCGGCGGTTGGCGCGATCGGCTGTCTTCAGCCCAGGCTCGCGCGATAGTCGAACGTCATGGCGCGGTGATGGACCGCCTGGGTTATCTTTGATTTTGCGGCTTTCAGTTGGTGCCTTCCGTCCAGGCAATGAAAGCGCCCACGCTGAGCGCCGCATTCATGAGGGCGCCATATGTCTTGCGCTGGCGTTCGGCCGCCTGCGCGTTCGCCGGCCATGCGCCGATCAGGTGATCAAGACGATCCAGATCGATCAGGCGGCCCACGGTAGGGGACCGGCGCAGCCGTTCCATCTGGGCTGGAAATGAGGGCGCGGCTTCAGTCATGTGGGCGAACCATTCGGGATGCTGGCGGCCGCGCTGGCGGTTTTCCGTGATCGCGTGGGGTACGCCCGCCTTCCGCAGCAGGCGCCTTGCAAGATAGCGGTCTGTTCCATCCTTCAGGAATTGCTCTTCGGGGATCGCCAGGCAGAATTCCACCAGGCGGACATCGTTGAGCGGTATCAGAATATCCAGCCCATACAGCCCCCGCAGCATATTCATCACGTCGGACCGCGCGTGGCGGCTTCGTAGCAGAGACTGAATGCGCATCCTGCGGCTGTCGCCTTGCAACACGAACCCCGTGTCGTTTCCGCGGGCGCGCATCCTGTCCAGGATGTCGAATTCGCGCATCGCTTGCGGACTAAGCGCTGAATAAGATCTCAGTTCTCCCGAAAGTTGTTGTTGCCCCTTCAACGGAAGAACAAGATGTTTCCAGATGGTGCCCGCCAGCGTTCTTGGACTGCCGCGCGATCCCATCGCCAGTTCGCGCGCCAGACGGACAATCCTGCCCTGGCGCAATGCCGAAAGAAGTCCGCGGCGGCCATCCCATGTCAGCGTCATGTTGCCGGCGTTTCCGGTCAGTATTGAGTGCGCGCCCAACGCCGCGGCGCGGCGGTAGACGCCGCCAAACCAGGCGAGATGCGCGGGATTTCGATAGGGCGCCCCGCTGTGCGCCGTGGAGAGATGCGAATCCGGGCTCCAATCCGTATTGGGGGATGCCACATGAAATTCGGCATCGAGGCCGGGAAGGGCGCGCGCCAGAATTTCCACAAGGGGGCGTTCGTCGGCATAGCCCCTGCCTTTCCTGATCCCTATGGCGCCCGGTCCCGCCATCGCCGTCAGCAACTTTGTCGAAGGGGCCCGTGTGTGAACGCTGGCTGCGACGCAGGCGCTATCGAGGCCGCCGCTGACGGAAATCGGGACCGGCCCCACGGCCCGCAGACGGTCCGCGACCGCCTGGTCGAGCAGGGCGCGTGCGGTCTCGACATAGGCGCCATCGTCCTTCAACCGGATTCGACGTTCGGGATCGAAGCGGTGGGCCTCAACGGTGCGAATCGAGCCTTGGGTGATGACGACACAGGTGCCAGGGATGACTTTGCGGATGTCGCGATAAAAGGTCGTATCGGCGTCGCCGTAATTCATCGCCAGATAGTCGGCGACGTGGCGCTGATCAATCGCGCGCGACACCTGCGGCATTGCCAGCAGGCCGTGCAGGGTTGTCGAGAAAATGACCGTGTCGTCCTTGCGCCAGTAATACATGCTGCGCATGCCCTGGGGATCGGCGGCCAGGATCAGCCTTCGCTCGGCGGGATGCCAGGCCGCCAGCGCATAGTCGCCGATCAGGCGGGCCGGCGCGTCACAGTCCCAGCGCTCCAGTGCCCGGCAGGCAAGCGCGCCGTCGGCCATTCCGGCGGATCGCATATTCAGGGCAGAGGCCAGATGCGGCAGGCCGTCCAGCCGGCCGGCGAAACAAACCCAGCCGTCGCCCCAGGCCGGCAAAGGCTGGTCTTCGAGGCGGTCTTCCGGTGTGACCACGCGCAGTCGATGGCGGATGGCCCAGCCCAAGCCCTCGTGTCGCGTACAGGACTCCAGGCCGGGCTCGTCTGGCGGCGAAGAAGGTGGAACGCAAAGCGACTCGCCGGAACCCAGCAACACGGTCCCGACAAACGAACTCATACCGACCTGTGCTTTGATCGTGTTCCGGCGGGATGAGGCCAGCTAGCTGGTGCTGCCCGTGCCATCGCTGAAATGACCTACGGTTGTGAGCGTTCCGCTTTCGACATCGAGAACGGTGACCTCAGGCCTCCGCCACACCGGACGCCCGCCCGACGTACCGGTGCCGACGCCGTCTTCTGGCTGATTATCGCGTTCTGTCACAGTGGTCAGCCCTTTTTCCGGTGCGATTCAGCCATAACATTGCGAAATCCATATGAAAAGCCCTTGCGAGAGCCGATAGTAGCGTCCTCGCCTGAAAGGCGTGCTTGCCATCGTTGGATCCGATGGCTGTTTCGACGGCTTGCTCCGCTCCAAGGCTTGATGGACGGTTTCGACCGTCCGTTGATACGTTGGGGCGCCACACCACGCAGTGGTCGCTATTAGTTATGCAATGGCTACCAGAATTCGGCGGAGCGAAAGCGCGGGTCGCAGCGGCGCTGGCCCGCAAAGCAATCGATGACATGCCGGACAATGAAGGACGCCGGCTGGTGCTCGGCCACGTGTGACGGTCGGCAGACAAGGCAGCTTCGGCAACCCAATGCCGTCGCCGTCGAGGCCCTCATCGTCGCACCTCACGGTCATCCGGGCGGGTGGATCAGCGGCGTTTATTACGTCGATGCGCCTCGGCTTCCCGGTGAAAACGCCTATCGCGGGGCGCTGATCGTCGGCGCCATCGACACCAAGCAACATGGTTTCGAGCCGCCCTGGGGCACGCGTGCGATCGAACCCGTGCCGGGCCGGCTGGTGCTATTTCCCTCCTACGTATCACACGCAACCGAGCCCACCGGCATCGACGGTGCGCGCATCAGCGTCGCTTTCGACGTCGTTCCGATTCGATAATCCGGCGCAGCGAGCCGACCGTAAAAGGGGACGGTGCAATGCGCACTTGCAGGTCAGCCGCATCCCAACATCCTGAACAGAAGCGTTCCACCGACCAGGGAGGTGACGGCCTGCGCCAGATTTCGATCCAGCGTGACGCCAAGCTGTCGCGCGCTGGCGCGCAGCAACTCGACTTCGGTATCATGCGCGCGGACGGCAAACGCGGCGAGGCCGTCATTGCGGCAGGCCGACAGGGCAAGATGAAAGTGCGCGAGCGTGCTCCGCCGTCCGTCCGAGGCATAGAAGTCGAGCATCATCGCGATGTGGTGCTGGAATGATCGTTCGCCCCCGCCCATCGCGATATCCGAGAGTCGCCGGGACTCCGCCATCGCAACCTCGATGATCCGTTGGTAAGCCGCTTCGAGAATCGCCATCTTCGATGCGAAGTGATAGGTGGTCGCGGCAAGCGGCACTTCGGCGCGCTCGGCGATCTTGCGATGGGTGACGCTGGCGGCATCGCTCTCCGCCAGGACTTCGAGCGCCGCGGAGACGATCACCGCACGCCGCTCGGCCGGCTCGCTCGGTCCATGGCTTCGATCCCAGACCAGGCCGGCCGGCACGCCCGATGGGACTTGGTCGCCGTCCACGGCTCCGCCGCTCTCGAGCACGACGAGCAGTCGCGACAGCCAGCGCGCCTGGTCGGTATCTTCCGCCGTCATGAACCAGCCGAGGCGCTTGCGCAGGCCCGCCAAGGCGATCGGGCCGCATCGCTGCGGACAATGGGCGAGCAGCTCGCCGACGACGAAAGCCATGAGATGCTTCTCGCGCTCGAGGCGATCTCCGTTCGGAAACACCGTCCCGATCTGTGCGATCAATTGCAGGAAAATCTCGCGGTAATGGGCTTCTGTCAGCGCCAGCGAGGCGAACTCGAGCAAGGCGGTGCCGGACCGCGCCGGACCCGTCACGAGATGTTCGACGATGTAGGCGGAAATCTCCACGGGCGCGCGAAGCTCCGCTGCAAGCCCGTCCAGTCTGGCGGAAAGCGATGCGAGATCGTCCTGCACGCCGGCCACGAGCAGCCGCGCGGCGTCTCGAACGAGCTGCTCCCGAGTCGAGAAGTGATGCGACACGAGCGATTTTGCCAGGCCGGCGGTCTCGGCAACGGCGCCGAAGGTGATCGCGGCGGGGCCGGACTGCTCCCACAGGCGAGCGGCTGCCGCGGCGGCGCGGGCGACGGCACGGTCGCCTTCCAGCCTGGGCGCCCCCGCCGTCCCCGTCATTCGATTCGTCAACCCGCTCTCCCGTGGAAAGAGACCTAGCGTCTTCGCGCCTCGGCCATCAACGCCGCGCGTGACGTCCGACCCGTCACAACCAGACTGGACGATTGTGCCACACCCAGGACGAATGGGAATAGGCAATCTGCGGCGTTGAATGTCACAGGCCTGACACGAAGTATAAGCAATGTTCTGGTGCAAGATGTCCTATCCCGGGCTTCCGGCCGCCAGACGCGGCAGGGAACCGCGGATGGAAGGCGGAACTGGACGAATGTACTAATTCGATGACGCCGGCGGCAACCGGCGGAAGGGGTGTAAATGCGTATCGAGTCGAACATGACCCATGCCGCGCGCGGCGCCGCGAAACGCGGGCGCCTGCTGGCCTTGCTGGCGGCGGGCACCGCCATCGCGGCCTTTGCCGAAGTCAGGCCCGCGCGCGCCGCCGACGGTGACGCCACCATCGAGACCGTCATCGTGACCGCGACCAAGCGCCCGCAAACCGAATTGTCGGTCGCGGCCAGCGTGGATGTGCTGGGGGCTCGGCAATTGTCGCGCGACCAGGTTCTGGACGTCGAGGCCCTGGGGCGGACCGTCCCCAATGTGGACGTCGCGCAGTTCGGCGACGGCCAGTACCGTCTCATCTATCGCGGCATCGGCGCCACCGGCACGTCGGACAATCAGAATTTCAACGTCGCCTATGACGGCACGATCGTGCCCTATGGCAATGCCTATCGCCTGCTCGACCTGCAACAGGTCGAAATCCTGCGCGGCCCGCAAGGAACGCTGTATGGCCGCAACACGAATGCCGGTCTGATCAACATCGTTCCGCAAGACGGCAGCGTCGCGGCGCCCGCCATCGCCGACGTCTATTACGGAAGCTTCAACACGGCGGGATTCCAGGCCGCGTTCGGCGGACCGGTGGCGGATTCCGGCTTCTTCTTCCGTGTCGCCGCACGTGGCGAGCAGACCGACGGCTACATAGACAACCGCGTCCTGCATTTGGACAACACCGACCAGAGCAAGAACGGCACTGTGCGCGCGACCGCGGGCTGGGAAGACGATCGCTGGATGCTGAAGGCGTCGCTGACCTATGACCGCTATTACGGCAACTCGGACGACCTGACGCCGGCGACGTCCCTCTATTCGAGCATCGCGCCGGATGTCGGAACGACCGGCGGGCACCTGCTGATGCCGATCGTCACGGTCTCCTACAAGGACGACGATCTCACCTTCACGTCCACCACGTCCTTTGCGGATGCCAGCCGGGTGCTCGATTTCTCGTCCGTCATCGCGCCGCTGCTCAACGGCCAGGCCGATCGCCGCGACACGCTGAGCCAGGAATTCCGGGTCGCCGGCACCAGCTCCCTTCTCGGCCAGAGCACGAGCTGGATCGCCGGCCTGTACCTGATGAACGAGAACGACAGGTTCCTGACCACGCTCAATCTCGCCCATCCGGTCAATCTGCTGCTTTCCTATCAAAACCAGCACCAGAACACCCAGTCCGAAGCGCTGTTCGGCGAAGCGGTCACCACCTGGTCGGATCACTGGCAGACGACGGTCGGATTGCGCCTTGCCGACGAGCAGCAGAAATACGATTTCGTCCTGAGCAAGGGCGGGGCGCTCATGCATGCGAGCCAGTCCTATCCGGCGGTTCAGCCGAAATTCGTGCTCTCCTATCTTCCGGACAAGAATTCGCAGATCTACGCGTCCGTCACGCGCGGCTTCCGCGCCGGAGCGGTGTTCGTCAGCAATGCGGTGCAGAACCCGGGCGATCCGAGCTATAAGCAGGAAGGCACCTGGCAGTACGAGCTCGGCTACAAGAGCCTGCTGGACGACGGGCATCTGCAGCTGCAGGCCAGCGTGTTCTATATCGATTGGAACAACCTGCAGGTCCAACGCAGCATCCTCAGCGTCTCGCCGCCGGGTATTTTCACGGTCGTCGACAACGCCACGTCGGCGCGCAGCTACGGCGTGGAGGGCGAAGTCAGCTGGCTTCCGATCGAGGGTCTGCAGGTCTATGCCAAGGGCGGATACACGAACGCGCGATATCTCGATTTCCACCCGACGCCGGCCCTGGACTACAGCGGAAACCGCATCGAGGAGGTGCCCGACTTTTCGGCCGGCGCCGGCTTCGATTACCTGATGGCGACGGGATTGGAACTCGCGGCGGACATCACGCGCTTCGGCTCGATGGAATATGATTCCGCCAATTCCATTTCGCAAAAGCCCTATACGCTGCTGAACGCGTCGGTGGCCTACAACCTCGATCGCTGGCGGCTTTCGGTCTCGGGTCACAATCTCCTCGACGCCCGCTATGCCGACCGGGGGCTCACATCGGGCGGCAATGCCTATGTCCACGCCGATGCGCCGGCCAATGTGATGGGCGAACTCACCTTCAACTATTGAGATCGACAGTCGAAGCCGGAGGCAGACCGGGTTCGACGGGCGGTTCCATGACCCTATCGGAGTAGACGGATGGCGACGCGGCGGGACTTTCTCAGATCATCGGCGGCCGTGCTCGGCACCTTCATCGCAAGCGCGGGCACCTCGTTTTCGCCCGCCTTTGCCGCCCGCCGGCGCACCGACCAGCTCGGCGCCCAACGCTATCCGTTCAGCGTCGCATCGGGAGACCCGTTGCCGGATGGGATCGTGCTGTGGACGCGGGCCGAGCCGTCGCTGGGCGAGACGGACATTCCGCTCACGCTCCATCTCAGCACGCAGCGCGACTTCAAGACGGTTGCCGTGGAAAAGCGGGTCACCGCCCTGGCGGCGGCCGATCATACGGTCCGCGTCGTCGTCATGGGCCTCGAGCCCGCCACGACCTACTATTATCGCTTTGTGGACGAGACGCATCTGAGTTCGCCGGTCGGCCGCACGCGCACGGCGCCGGACCCCTTGGCCAAGGTCGCGGCGCGCTTCGCCCTCGCGTCCTGCCAGAATTTCCAGACCGGCTACTATCATGCCTATCGCTATCTGCTGCGGCGTGAAGAGCAGGGCAGCGGCGCCGACAAGATCGATTTCGTCCTGTTCGTCGGCGATTTCATTTACGAACTCATCTTCCCCGCCGAGACCGGCGTGCCGGGCCGCGCGCTGGCTTTTCCGGACAAGCCTTGGGACGACAACAACAAGAATTTCGGCCGCAAGATCGCGCTGCAATATGCCGAGACGGTCGACGAATATCGCTACCTGTATCGCGGCGTGCTGGCCGATCCCTGGCTGGCCAAGGCGCGGCAGAACTGGCCGTTCATCCACGTCTTCGACGATCACGAGATGGCCGACGATTATTGGCAGTCGATGACAGTCTATCAGCCGCCGGGAACGCCGACACAGCGCAAGAAGGTGGCGGCCAACCAGGCCTATTTCGAATACATCCCCATGATGCTGTCCGATCTGCCGCGCGAGAGTCCGGCGCAGGACTTCAAGGCGGCGGCGGTGGAGGACGTTCCGTTCGGCGCGGTGGACGCGTTCAACCGCAGCACCGAGCCCAATAATCTGGCGGCAATCCATTCGATCAACATCGCGCGGCGCCTGCACTGGGGCCGCCATGTCGACATCATCCTGACCGACAGTCGCTCCTATCGCTCCGAGCATCCCGTTCCGGGCGAAATGGGGCTGAAACTGTCCTTTCATCCGCGGGCGCTTCTGCCGCGCACGATGGTGGAGGAGTTCGACGCCGGCAAGACGGCGCATGACGGTCATCCGCGCGACACGATCGACGTACGCGGCATGACATTCGCCAACACCCGCCGCGATTCGCCCGTCGGCACGATGTATGGCTACGACCAGAAGCAATGGATCAAGGAGAAGCTCAAGGAGTCGCAGGCGGTATGGAAGGTCTGCGTCAATTCCATTCCCCAGACGCCGCTCAGCTTCGATTTCCGGTTTGCCGAAAAATCGGTCGTGCCGGACGAGGTCGTGATGACCGATTCCTGGGAAGGCTATCCGGCCGAGCGCCGCGAGATGCTGGAATTCCTGCGCGACAACGCCATCACGAACTACATCTCGCTCTCCGGCGATCATCACATGCATTTTTGCGGCCTGCTCAGTCCCGATCGCGAAGACGGGGGTAGGGCGGCGGTCGGCGCCGAGTTTGTCTCCGGCGGAATCAGTTCCTCCAGCTTCGGCGGCGTCCTGCGCAGTTTTCTCAAGGCGAAAATGCCGGGCACCGATGCGGAAGCCCTGGTGGCAGGCCCTGCCGTGCCCGAGGGACAGCTTCCCTTGCCTTGGACCGGGGTGACCACGCTGTTCGGCTGGGAGGAATCGCTTCGCTGCCTGCGCGACGCCAAGGCGGGCGGAGACGCAAGGCCCGACCCGGCGAAACGCCGGCTGAAGCATATCCCCTATATGGATTCGGATTCCTACGGCATCTGCGTCTGCGCCGCGACGGCGGCATCGTTCGATGTCGAATTCCTGACCTTCAACGCGAAACAGGAATACGCCGATTACACGAATTTCGCCGAGCCCACCTATATTGCAAAGCTGAGCGTCCCGTCGAGAGACGCGGGCCAGCCTGCCCGGATCGACGGCCCGACATTCACCGGCGAGGCGCCTGTTCCCTTCGACAAGACATTTCCAAACTCATCTGCTGGCTGATCGCCGGACATAAAGTTGACGTGCGAATGCAACAAATTCCGGCCCGTTGGCGGAAGGGATATGAATCGGCGCACCGCGCTCGGCGAAGAGGTCGCGGGCGCTTCGACGATATCTATCGCCTTCGGCTTCCTGCCGCACGGAAGGCGTTCGCTTCGCGGATCAACTCGTCGCTGACGCGCCGGCGGCGAGTCGCGCCGACGATTTCCAGTGGGTTCAACAGGCTACCCCAGCGACCGCAAATTTTCAGCGTACTTTCTTTGCAGGCCCGCACCCCCGGCGCCCCGTTATCGCCGGGGCATCTAGGCTGACCCACGCTATCCCGCGCTGATGAATGCTATAGGCCCACCGGCTTGCACGGTGAGCGCCCTCCAGGCATCGAATAACCCAACCGGTACATCATCGGCGCATGCGCACCCTCGATACGGGCCACCTGTTCGGCGCTGAGAACGTCCTGCCAGCCGCCCACGCGACCGGAGCGGAAGAACGGCGCGCTGCGCGACTGGCGTTCGGCAAAACCTTTCTCCCTTTCCTGGCGCTGCAGTTCGGAGAAATCCGCGTGGCGGATGGCACGCGCGATTGCATCGTTGGTGGCGGGCCGCCCCGCAAAGACCAGCGCGGCGCTGAAATGCGCCATCGGATCGGCGCGCAGCGCCTCATAGCGCACGACGTGCACGGGCACGTCCATCTGGTCGATCCAGCTTGCAGCATGGCCGCTCCAGCCCAGCAGCTTCTGGCGCAATTGCTGCGCCAGATCCTTGGGCTTGCGGCTGAAGGCGCTGCCCCGGTCGTTCATCCTGGCGATGGCGCTGTCGATGGGGATGTTGTTGTGATGCGACAGCGACACCGCCACATCGCGGGGATCGCGCACCAGATAGATCGCAGCGCGCGCGCTGCGTCCCAGCATCGGCTCGCCATCCGGCAGTGCGGTATAAGCGTCATGCACCTTGATCCAGCGCTGCTCCCTCGCCTCGCCCGCGATGTGCTCATAGACGCGCGGCCGCAAGCCGTCGATATCGTCATGCGAAAGCAGGCTCGAATCCAGCATGGTGGCGGCTTCGAATTCGTGGCGGCTGCTGGCAATGCCGCCGCGCTCGTCCAGCATGTTGATGTCGGCGGGGCCGTTCTCGCCGGCGGCGAGGTTGGCCAGGAATATCCGGAACCAGGTGTTGCCGGATTTGGGAAAGGAGGCCAGCCACACGATCCCCGCCGGCGCGATCACAGTCCGTCCCAGTGTTGCAGCAGCGCGTCCACCGTCTCGCCCATGCGCGCAAAGTCCAGCGGCCGCACCAGCCGGAAGACCCGCGCATGGCCGAACATCGCGCCCGCCTGCGCCAGCATCTGCGGCGCCGAGCCCAGCCTGCGCCGCAAGCCGGGACGATAGGCTTCGTATTCCAGCATGCGCATGGCGTCGGGCAGGTCGAGTTCCCCGATGCCGTCCGTCAACGGGGGCCGGCTTTCGCGAAGCACGTAGATCGCCGACAGGCGCGGCGCCTCGACCGCCACATCCTCAGGCGCGATGAAGTATTTCTCCAGGTCTTCGCGCACCGCCTCGCCCTGGCGGCCGTCCAGATCCAGCTTCTCGATCGACTGGCGCCACAGCTTCAACTGCCGGCCGTCGGGCAGCACGATCGGTTGGCGCGCGCTGTTCAAGCCCACCACGCAGATATCGTCGGTGACGAAACTGCATCCGGCCTGGCACAGCGCCGCCGCCAAAGTGGACTTGCCGGCGCCGGAATGGCCGCAGATGGCGATGGCGCGGCCATCGCGCGCGACCGCCGAGCCATGCAGCACCAGCGCGCCGCGCTGATGCAACAAAATGCCCAGCGCGCTGCCCAGCACGAACACGCTGGCATCGCGGGGCGTCGCGCCGTCATCCAGCGCCACCGTGATGGACTTGCCGGCGGACATCAGGAAGCGGCCCACGCGCGGCACGTGCAGCAGAAACGCCTCGCCGTCCATCTGCCAGTTCGGTCCTGTGGTGGAGGCGCCTGCCAGTTCCATCGGCAATGGGGTCAACTGGACCGTCACGTCCGGCTCCAGCGCCAGCGCGGCGGGAATGGCGCCGGGCAACTCCGTCTCCGAAGCGACGGAGAGCCCGCTGATCCTGTAGTGAAACATGCTGCTCTAACCGAACTGCGCCATATGTGACATGCCGGGCATGCCCTTGGCGCCCACGACCACGACCGCGCCGGTCGTCAGCCAGGCATGGGCGCTGACCTTTTCATTCTCGATGGTCGCGCCGAGGTGAAAGGCCGAGCCATGGCCGCGCCGCGCCAGCATCGCCTTGGCGGCCATCGCCTGGGGCAGGCAGACGGCGCTCCACGGCACATTGCGCGCCGCGATGGTGACGGCGCGGCGCACACGGCGGATCAGCAGGGCGTCGGCGCTGCCGCTGTCGGGCGAACGCGACAACCAGGGCACCAGGGCGCGAAAGGGCCGCGTCAGCACAACCGCCCGTGCGATACCCAGAAGCATCGCCGCCTCGCAGACCATCATCCGGTCGCGGCCGGGAAGGCGGCGGAAGGACGCGAGCTTACGCCGGATCGACATGCAGAATTCCACGCTCCATAAGCTGGCCGACGAATTCCGTCATCGCCGTCTGGCAGGTTGCGGCATCGACATCGAATTCGTCCGTAATGCGTTCGCAGAGCTGGGCCAGGGTCTGCGGCGTCTCCAGCAATTCCCAGGCCCGCGCGCCCACCGCGTTGAGGCTGTGATAGCGGTTGGCCTTCATGTTCAGGAAGACACCGCGGTCGCTGCCGACCGGCGTGTACAGAACGTCATCACTGCGGCGCAGCGGCGTATCCAGTGTGACCGTCATGCCCTTAGGCCTATGCCCTTTATGCCCCGCCTCTCTATTTACGGTACAATCTTTTGCCGGAAAAAACAGGGCCGGGTCACCACGGTCTGCAAGGGATTGCGCGCCTGTAACGTAACGCCAAGTTGACGCAAGCCTGCCACTGCCCTTGTCGGTATCGCATTTCCACACCGTCTCATGGCCGCAGCCAAGCCGCGCCTTTTGCCATGGGAATTATTGTGGTATTGCCCTTTATCTTTTTTGAGGATGGTCTCATGTCGTCGATCCCGGGCTCGTTGCGTATGCCTGCTGCACACAGACGCCCATGGTCCCCCCCGTCGATCATGGACGAAACACCCGGGACCCGCACCGTTATCGCCAAGTCCAGTTCTTGTTGCGTGGTCGGTGACGCTCATCTCGCAAGCACGGTTCAGATCACGCGCGAGTCGTAGCCCCGCCCGAAGATATGCCGCGACCAATCGCGGAGCGTCTGGCCATGCCACTATCGCAACGTCGGTGGGTGCAAGGCGGAGGCGTTACGATCGATTGGTGCTGCTTTCGAAAACAGCTCTATCGGCGCCGGTAAACCGCTCTACGCCGCCAGGCCTGGGTGGTTGTCGGCCTGCGGATTCCGCGGCAATGGGGGTGGTCCGGCGGCTATTTCATATCCTACAGTATGAAAACGAACGGCAAGGGTGCGTAGCATGGCAAATAAGCAGATCGTGCAGGATGGGCCCACCGGGGCGAAGCGCTCCTGGGCCGTGCCGGCCATCGCGGATGAGACGCTGGATGCCGGGCGTGCGATAAACAAGACATCCAGCCAGGCTTTCGAAGGCCATTTTGCAACGACGACCAACTTCGCCACCCCCTCATAAACCCGACTGCCTTTTGCCGCCGGGCGGCGAACGCGCAGAGCCCGTCCGGCATCGCCGAGATCGCAACCGCCTCAGCGGTTGTCGCCGCGGAACCATTCGATATAGCGCGCCGCGATAAAGGCCAGTTGCGCCTGGCGCGTGTCGAACTCGCTGCCTGAGTTGTGGTCGTCCACCGTGCGCCGGGTCAGCATGGCGCGCATGCGCGGGAAATCGAAATAGCGGCTCAGGTATCCCGCCTGCTCCATGCGGTCGATCTCCGCCAGCACACGCGGCTCGATCCGCTTGGCCTGGATCAGGAAATCCGGACCCATATCGTCGTTGCCGGGCAACCGGTCCTGGTATTCCGGCGGATACAAGTCTTTCAGCGCCTGGCGCGCCAGCCAGCGGGTCTTGCCGTCCTTCATGTACAGGTCTTCCGGAATCGCCAGGCCGAATTCCACCACCCGCTTGTCGTGGAAAGGCTGGGTGAATTCCAGCCCGTGCTGGGCGCCGGCGATGGAATAGCCTTGCGCCGGAAAGTTCTGCTGGCTGCACAGGGCGCGCGCCATGCTCTCGCTTTGCGGTGTGGACGAGCGGTATCCGGCGTCGCGGCGGGCCTTGGCGTTGTGAGTGGCCTTCACGGCCCGCGACAGCGGCAAGGTCGGGCCGAACAGCGCCAGGCCGTGGCGCCAGCGCGTGCGCAGCCGCGTCACCCAATGCGGTATGGCGCCGTCGGCGACGTTGCGCTTGAAGTTTCGCAGCGGCCCCAGCCGCATATGCCGGCCGGTGGCGCGGAATTCCGACACGAAGCGGCGCAACCGCCCCTTCGCGAGCAGGCGCAGCAGCGCATTCTGGCCGCGTGGATTGACGGTATAGTCGCCGCCATGCCCGTCCATCACGATGCGGCCGCCGGCGTTCTTGATTTCCTGGAACAGGGCGTGGGTGACATAGCGGTTGGGGCTATGGCGGCCGTCGAAGCTGAGAAAGCCCTCTTCCATGAAGCTGAAGATGTCGAGCCCGTCGCGGGTGACGTAGCGCACCTCCAGATGCGGCATGACGCGGCGGCACATCTCCACCCATTTGCGGGCATGGCGGATGGTGCCGCGGTAGTCCTCCGGCATCACCGAGCAGGCGGAAATGAATTTCAGCCCGTTGGGCACCACCGCGGCGCCCGACAGGGCGCAGACGGCGCTGGAATCGAAGCCGCCGCCATTGAACAGCCCACCGGCATAGGTGGCGCGGCGCAGGCGGCATTGCACCGCTTCCGCCAGCACCTTGCGATAGGTGGCGATGTAATAGGCTTCGTCCTTGCCCAGATGTTCGGGGCCAGCATGCGGCAGCCAATAGCGGCGCGTGGCGATGGTGCCGTCGGCGGCGAGCTTCAGAATCGAACCGCCGGGCACGGCGCGGATATTGTCATAGTCGGTGGTGCCGGGCTCTTTCTCCTCCATCAACAAGGCGCGCATCACGCCTTGTTCGTTCAGTTCGCGCGGCACGTCGGGCAGCGCCCACAGGCCCTTGATCTCGGCGGCAAAGGCGAAGAAGCCGGCACCCTGGGTATAGAAGACATGCCGCTGGCCCATATGGTCGCGCACCAGCGTCAGCGTGCGGGCGCGTGCATCCCACACCGCGAAAGCGAAATCGCCGATCAGATGTTCGGTGCAGCCCTCGCCCCATCTGCGCCAGGCCGCCAGCACCAGTTCGCTGTCGGTCATGTCCGTGATGTCGAGAGCCAGCAACGCCGCCAGTTCTTCGCGGTTGTCCAGCCGCACATCGGCAACCAGGCTGAGATCGCCGTGATGCAAAGGCTGGGCATCCCGTCGGTCTTCACGCGTGATCCGCATCATCAGATGCGCCAGCGCCGCAGGACCTTCGACCGAGGTGCCGATCCGGTCGGGCCCAAGATGGGCCATGCGCCGGGTCTGGCGCTCCAGGTCAGCGGACGCGGCGTCGCGCCCGTCCAGCCGGATGATCCCGCAAATGCCGCTCATATGACGTCTCTCCAATATACGCCTCTGCCAGAAGGTGTTCCGGCGTACAACCGAGCTTGCGCAGTCTTGGTTGTCGCCAGGCCCGCCATGTCAACCTTGTGCCAATGACGGCACGGAAAATCACGACGAGCCTGTATATGATCCGGCTGGCGCGTTCGACGTCCTAGATCTCGGAGAACGGCAAATCGCGCTCGTCGCGACGGCTCACATATCCCGTGATGCGGCCGCTTGCGTCGCGCTGAAAGGCAATGCTCCTGCGCGGCGAGCTTGGCGCGAAAAAGACATCCCGGACCTCCGCGGCCAGCCGAAGCGATCGGTCGCAGCGTTCCCAGAACTCTCGATCTATCCTTCGTCGATGGATTGAACCATGCACTTCGGTTCGAGGCCCGAGAACAGGCGTTCTGGTGGCGCGCAGGTGTAACGCAACTGGGGCAAAAACTGCCTTTCCAGCCCGCTCGTGCACAAGATGGCCAGCGTAAGCCATCGAAATCGTTGAATGGCCCTCCATTGACATGGGGAAGGTCACAGGTTCAATCCCTGTGTTGTCCACCATTTTCAACCACTTGATCGACTTACAGCGCTCACTGATCGGCACCGGCAAGATCGGGCTGCTCACCGCGACCGGTACCTACGACGTCGAGCGCTATCCCTGGGCCTATGAATTCTGGAAGCGCCAGCAGCAGACCCATTGGATGGGCGAGGAAGTGCCGCTGGGCAACGACATCAAGGACTGGTCATCGGACCGCGTCACCCCGGCCGAGCGGGCCCTGCTGACCCAGATCTTCCGCTTCTTCACCCAGTCGGACGTCGAGGTCGGCGACAACTACCTCAAGCGCTACATCCCGATCTTCCAGCCGCTGGAAGTGCAGATGATGATGGCGGCCTTCACCAACATGGAGACCGTCCACATCGACGCCTACGCGCTGCTCTTGAAGACGCTGGGGATGCCGAAGGCCGAGTTCGAGGCTTTCCGCGACTATGCGGAACTGCGCGCCAAGGCGGACTACATGCACACCTTCGGCGTCGGCACCTGTGCCGACGTGGCGCGGACGCTGGCGATGTTCGGTGCCTTCACCGAGGGCATGTCGCTGTTCGCGAGCTTCGCGATGCTGCTCAACTTCCCGCGCCACAACAAGATGAACGGCATGGGCCAGATCGTGAGCTGGTCGGTGCGCGACGAGAGCCTGCACTGCGAAGGCATCATCAAGCTCTTCCACGCCTGGAACGCCGAGACCGGCGCGGTCACGCTCGGCGTCCGCGACGACATCATCGACGTCGCCAAGACGATGGTGAAGCTGGAGGAGGGTTTCGTCGATCTCGCCTTCGGGATCGGCGGCATCGAGGGGATGAGTGCGGACGACATCAAATTCTATGTTCGCTACATCGCCGATTGGCGGCTGACGCAGCTCAAGCTAACGCCGGTGTTCGGCAATTTCGAGGAGACCGATGGCGGCTATCGCGCGCTGCAAGCGCATCCGCTGCCTTGGCTGGTGGAAATCCTCAATGGCGTGGAGCACGCCAACTTCTTCGAGCAGCGCGCCACCGAATATTCCAAAGGCGCCAGCCGCGGCAGCTGGGACGGCGAGAACGGCGTGTGGTCGCTGTTCGAGAAGCGCGGCAAGGCGGCCTAGCGCGGGAGCGGCAGGTTCGCTTTATGCCGCGTTCTGCCGCCGTCCGATCAGCCGAAGGTGAACGCGAACGCCTGCACGCCGGGATCGAGGAACTCGATCGCGAAGGTCCGGTCGGTGACGGGGCCGTTCTGCCGGACCAGTTGATAGAGACGCTGACCGGCGATCGTGCCGAATCCCTTATCGTCCGTGTCCGCGCCATGGGCCGCCCCGGGCGGCGCGCCGTCCACCGTCACCCGGAACCGCACCGGCTTGCCGTCCGGTCCAGGACCCAGCACGAGATGCAGGTCGCGGGCGTGGAAGCGAAAGACGATCTTGCCCGGCGCGCGGTCGAGCGCGGCATGTTCGCCGGCGATGGTCCAGGTCCCGGCCAAGCCCCATTGGTTGAGCCGGAGCGTGGCCGGCACGGCGTACGCCTGCGGCGCATCGAATACCGGCGAGACCGAGGCGAAATTCTCCGCCCGCGCATAACCGATATAGGTTTCCGGCGACTGCATGTCGGCATTGTCCGCGGCGGCCAGCGCGCCGGCGGCCCGGGGGTTGACGATTCCGGCCGGCACGTTGCGATAGCCGGCTTCCGTCAGAAGCTTCTGGATGACTCTTTCGGAGTCGTCGTATTCGCCTTCGCCGAAATGATGGTGCCGGATGCGGCCTTGCGCATCGATGAAATAATGCGCCGGCCAGTACTCGTTGTTGAACGCCTGCCAGATCTTCAGGTCGTCGTCCAAGGCCACCGGATAGGTCACGCCGAGCGCGCGGACGGCGTTGCGGACATTGTCGAGGTCCTTCTCGAACGCGAACTCCGGCGCATGCACGCCGATCACGACCAGGCCGTGATCCTTGTACTTCGCCGCCCAGGCCCGGATGTAGGGCAGCGCGCGCAGGCAATTGATGCAGGAATAGGTCCAGAAATCCACCAGCACGACCTTGCCGCGCAATTGTGCCGGCGTGAGCGGCGGCGAATTGAGCCAGGCCGTGGCGCCGCCGAGCGATGGAAACGCGCCTTCGCTTGGCAGGTCGCTGCCGGCTACGGCATCGGTCTTTGTGGTGCGGGTTGGCAAGGCCTTGTCCACGAGCGCCTGTTCGAGGCCTGCGGTTTGGGCGAGCGACAGGCGCGCGAGGAGCCCGGTGTCCAGCCCGAAGGCGATCGCGACCACGCCGAGCAGCACCGCGACGCCCAGGCCGCGCCTGATCCACGCGCCGGCGCCCAGCGACCTCTTCATGAATGCGAATACGCGGCCGCCGACCAGCAGTGCGGCGGCGAGGGATGTCGCGGCACCCGCCGCATAGGCGAAGAGCAGAAGCGTCGTGCTGGCGCTCGCCCCCCGGATCGCGGCGCCGGTCAGGATCAGGCCGAGGATGGGTCCGGCGCATGGCGCCCAGAGCAGGCCGGTGGCGACGCCCAGCAGGAGCGAGCCGCCGATGCTGCCGGTCTTATCGCCGGTCCCCTGGCTGAGCCGGTCGCCGAGCGCCACGAGCGGGCGCGTCAGCCGCTCGGCGAGCGAATCCGACAGCAGCGTAAGCCCGAAAAAAGCGAGCAGGATCAGCGCGGCGATCCGGCCATACTGGTTCGCATGGACGGCCCAGCTGCCGCCCAGCGTGGCAAGCGTTGCGATGGCGGCAAAGGTCAACGCCATTCCCAGCAGCAAAGGCAATCCCGAACGCACAAAGGGCTGATCGGCGCGCGCGAAGACGAACGGCAAGACCGGGAGGATGCACGGGCTGACGATCGTGAGGACGCCGCCGAGATAGGACAACAGGACAAGAATCAAGGCCGGCCTCCCCCTCGCAGGCGGCGTCGCGCCGGCGCGACGCCTGTTCGCCATGTGAAAGCGGAATCCACATCCCGAATGGCGTCATGCGCGATCTATATCACACAATCATCGGGCGTTGTGCGGACTCAGAACAACGCCGCCGCCTTGGTGAGAGCGATGTAAAGTCCGATCAGGAATGGAACGCCGACTGCCAGCCACGCCAGAATGCCGAGCCCGCCGAATCCGCCGCGCGCCGCGCTCGCGGCATCGGCCGTCGAACGGTCCTCATGCTGCAGCGCGCGCTCGCGTGCCAATTGCTCTTCGCTCATGTAGTGCTTCTCGTTGACCGGCCGCACGAACAGATTGCAGAGCAGGCCGACGAACAGAAGTCCCGCCATGATGTAGAGCGTTCCGTCATAGACGAGGGCCTTCGGCACGCCATGCGCGAGCTGGGTGTCGCGCAGGCCGGCGATCAGGGCCGGTCCCGCCACGCCCGCCACCGACCACGCGGTGATGAGCCGGCCGTGGATCGCGCCCACCATCTGTGTGCCGAAGATGTCGGCGAGATAAGCCGGAAGAGTCGCGAAGCCGCCGCCATACATGGTGATGATAATGCAGACCGAGGCGACGAACGCCGCCGCCAGGCCCATATGGCCCCAGGTGGGCAGGAGGCCGTAAAGGGCGATGCCGAGAAGGAAGAACACGAAATAGGTGTTCTTGCGTCCGAGATAGTCCGACAGCGAAGCCCAGAAGATGCGGCCGAGGCTGTTGAAGAGACTGATCAGGCCGACGAGGCCCGCCGCCGCGGCGACGATGGCCGCCTTCTGCGCCGTGCTGAGCGCGGCATGCACGTCGAGGCCGACGAGCCGGCCGCCGAACACCTCCTGCAGCATCGGGCTTGCCATGGAGATCACCGCGATTCCGGCCGTGACGTTCATGCACAAGACGCCCCATATCAGCCAGAACTGCGGCGTCTTCCAGGCCGTGTCCAGATGGACGTGGCGGCCGGTGATCATGCCGCCGCTCGAGGCCGCCGGCACGGTCCAGCCGGCGGGCTTCCAACCGACCGGCGCGACACGGAAGCCGAAGGCGCCGAGCGCCATGGCGACGAAATAGATCGCGCCCAGCGCCATCAGCGTGGTCGACACGCCGGCCGTGCCGTCGGCCGCGAAGCGTGCCATCAGCCAGACCGCGAGCGGCGAGCCGATCATCGCGCCGCCGCCATAGCCCATGATGGCGAAGCCCGTCGCCATGCCGCGGCGATCGGGAAACCACTTGATCAGGGTCGAGACCGGCGTGATATAGCCCAGCCCCTGTCCGATGCCGCCGATGAAGCCGCAGCCGAGATAGACCAGCCAGAGCTGGTGGATCATCACGCCATAGCCGCCCAGGATCAGCCCGCCGCCCCAGCACAGCGCGGCGTAGAGGCCGGCCCGGCGCGGCCCGGCGCGCTCCAGCCAGCCGCCCCAGATCGCCGCGGAGATGCCGAGCATGGCGATAAAGGTCTCGAAGATGTGGGTGACGTCAGCGACCGACCAGTTGCAATTGGTTGCGGTCAGTTCGGCCAGGAAGCCGCCCGAACAGATCGCGGCGCCCGGCAGCATCTTGCTCATCGGCAGCCAGAACACGCTGAAGCCGTAAGCCATGCCGATGCACAGATGGATGGCGAGGGCCGCCGGCGGCACCAGCCAGCGATTGAAGGCCGGACCTGCGATGGTGCGCTCGCGCGCGAGAAGGTTCGAACCTCCGGTGCCGGAAATGGTTGTGCTGGCCATGAGAGCGGTCCTCCCGATCTTATTGGATTGGATAAGGGCGTTGCGAAAAGACGCGATGATAGGCGAAGGCCGTCGCCACGATCAGAACGGCGCCCGCGAGCACCGGCGAGAGCAGGAACATCCATCCCGCCTTCGCCAGGATCACGACGATGGGATCGGCGCCGGCCGGCGGATGCAGCGTGCCGGTCAACTCCATGAGCGCGATGGCAAGACCGACCGCGAGTCCGAAGCTCCACGGCACGGCTCCGAACAATGCGCAAACGCAAACACCGACCGTCGCGGAAACCAGATGCCCGCCAATCACATTGCGCGGCTGCGCCAACGGACTGTGCGGCAGCGCGAACACCAGCACGCAGCTCGCGCCGAACGGCGCGATCAGCAGCACGGTGTGCAGGCTTGCGGTCGCCTGCGCCAGCAGGAAGACGACAATGAACCCGCCGAGACCGGAGACCGCCGCGAAGCCGAGCTTGCGCGCAAGCGACGGCAGTGGCTCGGGCCCCAGTTCTGAAGCATCGTCCTGTATGGACATTCCCGGTGTTTCCAGACTGCGAAGGGCCGGCACGCGCCGGCCCTTCCCCTGTGTCGTTATCTTTTGAACTTGGCGGCTTCTTCCGAGCCCTTGGTCGCGTCGCCCTCGCTGTAGGAGTGCGCCCCGGTGCCGGCGAGCTTGCCGCCCTGCACGATCAGATATTCGTCGCGGATCGGCCGACCTTCGAAGAAGCATTCCAGGATCTCACGCGTGCCCGCCGCATAGCGGGCCTGCGCCGAGAGCGAGGTGCCGGAGATATGCGGCGTCATGCCGTGATGCGGCATCGTCCGCCACGGATGATCCTTCGGCGCCGGCTGCGGGAACCAGACGTCGCCCGCATAGCCGGCAAGCTGGCCGCTCTCCAGCGCGCGCACGATCGCGTCGCGGTCGCAGATCTTGCCGCGCGCCGTGTTCACCAGATAGGCGCCGCGCTTCATCTTCGATAGCAGCTTGTCGTTGAACAGCCCCTCGGTCTCGGGATGCAGTGGCGCGTTGATGGTGACGACGTCGCACACCTTCACCATATCCTCGACGTTGGGATGCCAGGTGAGGTTCAGCTCCCTCTCGACCGCTTCGGGCAAGCGATGGCGATCATAATAATGCAGATGCATGTCGAAGGGCTTGAGCCGCTTCAGCACGGCCAGACCGATGCGGCCCGCGGCCACGGTGCCGACATGCATGCCTTCGACGTCATAGGAGCGCGCCACGCAGTCGGCGATGTTCCAGCCGCCCTTCACCACCCACTGATAGGAAGGGATGTAGTTGCGCACCAGCCCCAGGATCATCATCACCACATGCTCGGAAACGCTGATCGAGTTGCAATACGTCACCTCGACGACGGAGATGCCGAGATCGCTCGCGGCCTTGAGGTCGACATGGTCGGAGCCGATGCCGGCGGTGATCGCAAGCTTCAGGTTCTTCGCCTTGGCGATGCGTTCGGCGGTAAGGTAGGCCGGCCAGAAGGGCTGAGAGATCACGACATCGGCGTCGACGAGCTCGCGCTCGAACACCGAATCGGGGCCGTCCTTGTCGGAGGTGACGACAAACTTGTGGCCATGCGATTCCAAAAATTTGCGCAGGCCCAGCTCGCCCGACACGCTGCCGAGCAGCGTGCCAGGCTTGAAGTCGATCGCCTCGGGCGTCGGCAGTGTCTGGCCGCCGGGATAGCCGTCTATCTTCGGCAGGCCGTCCCGCGCATAGGATTTGGGATAGCCGTCGACCGGATCGTCATAGAGAACGCAAACCACCTTTGCCATTTGGATAATCCTCACGCTTCGAATTTTGCGGGAGAGGAACGTCCATGGCGGCCGTGGGAATTGTCATCGAAATGTCGCGCACCGGACCGTTTCCTCGTCCGACGGAAGCGTGCGCTTGTCGCGCCTTCGTCTCGCATCGGACGGCGCGATACTGGTCCCGCTTGCGCTGCGGTATCCAATGAAAGCTTTGGAACAACTGATAGGCGAATCCGATCAAGCGTCTCGCGGTTGCGAGAAGGTGAAGCCGAGATCGCCCTCCAGCACCGAGGCGAGCAGCGCATTCGACATCGGCGACGGCGGTTCGCGGTTGGAGAGCACCAGCCCGATGGATTGCGTATGCACCGGCTCGATCAGATCGACGGCCACCAGATCGCGCATGCCGCCGAACATGTAGGAGAAGGTGTGGGGCACGATGCTCGACCATTCGCCATGCTGCAGGTGCGAGTAGATCCCCAGGAAGGAATTGCTCACGATCGGTGGGGATATCGCGACACCGATGGAGGCGAGCAGATTTGTGATGATGCGCCGGTTCTGCATGTCCTCGCTCAAGAGGCAGAGCTTCTCGGCGGCCGCCTCGGTCCATGTCACGGTGCGGCGCGACGCCAGGGGATGCTCGCGCCGCGTCACGAACACATAGTGCTCGCGATAGAGCGGAATGCGGCGCACATTCTCCAGCGGCTCGTTCTCCAGATAGGTGATGCCGCCATCGAGTTCGAACGTGTCGAGGCCGCGCTGGATGGTGCGCGAGTTCAGCGACTGGATTTCGACGTCCGCCGCCGGATGGTCCTTGCAGAATTTTGCCGTGACGAACGACACCGAGGGCATGGCAGCCGGAATGACGCCGAGGCGGAGCGTGCCGACCATGCCCTTGCGCAGGCGCGACAGATCTTCGCGCAGGCTGTTGTAGTCGGTGAGGATCTGCCGGCCCCAGGCAAGCACCCGTTCGCCCTCGGGTGTGAGCCCCACGAAGTGATGATTGCGGATCACGAGGCGGGCCTCGAGATCCTCTTCCAGCTTGCGGATCGCCGCCGACAGCGTCGGCTGCGCCACATTGCTGGCTTCGGCGGCGCGCGCGAAATGGCGCTCCCGCGCCAGGGTCACGAAATAGGCGAGATGGCGGACAAGCATGCCCACCGGTTATAGCAGGGTTTTCACGCCGGGCGGGCGGCCTTGGCCATGTCGATGAAGGCGCGCAGGGCGGACGACACGCGCCGCTGCCGCGGATAGTACAGCGTAAATCCGGGAAACCGCGGGCACCAGTCTTCAAGCACCCGGACGAGGCGGCCGTCGGCAATCGCCTCCTGCACGACATCCTCGAACACGAAGGCGAGGCAGTGGCCGCTCAACGCCACGCCCACCATCAGGTCCTGATCGCCGAGCGCGACGCGGCCCTGCACGGCCATCTCGATCTTGACGTTGCCCTTCTCGAATTCCCAACGATAAAGCCGCCCGCTGGCAAAACGATAGCGGATGCAATCATGCGCCAGGAGGTCGTCAGGATGCGTCGGCACAGGATGCCGCGTAAAATAATCCGGCGTCCCGACCACGACCAGGCGCAGCGGCGCGCCGATATGTACGGCCACCATGTCCTCCGGCACCTGCTCTTCGAAGCGGATGCCGGCGTCGAAGCCGCGCCCCACGATATCGACCAGGCCGTCGTCGTTGACGATCTCCAGATGAATCTCCGGATAGGCCGCGAGGAATTGCGGGATGAGGGGCGCCAGCAGGAGATGCGCCGCGGCGCGCGAGGCGTTGATCCGGAGCGTGCCGGTCGGCGTGTCTCGGAAACTGTTCATCTCTTCCAGCGCGTCGCCGACATCGCGCAGCGCCGGAACCAGCCGTTCGAGAAGGCGCTGACCGGCCTCCGTCAGCGCGACGCTGCGCGTGGTGCGGTTGAACAGGCTGACCCCCAGACGCTCCTCCAGCCCGCGGATCGCGTGGCTCACAGCGGACGTGGACATGCCGGTCTCGGCGCCGGCGCGCTGAAAGCTGCTCGTGCGCGCGACGGCCGCGAAAGCCGTGAGGTGGGCAAGCGTCGGTGCAGCGGTCATTGTTGAGTTATATTCAACAACTCGTGCCAGAACTCAACGTTGTTGCAGCGCACAATTCTAACTATTATCCGACCAAGCTAATCAAATCCGAGGCAATCCCATGACCCAGGTTCGCGGCTACGCGGCGCATGATCCCCATTCCCCGCTTGTTCCGTTCAGCTTCCAGCGGCGTGAACCGGGGCCGCACGACGTTCAGATCGAGATTCTCTATGCCGGCATCTGCCACTCCGACCTCCACCAGGCCCGCGACGATTGGGGCGGTTCGCTTTATCCCATGGTGCCGGGGCATGAGATCGTGGGCCGGGTCGTCGCCGTCGGTAAGCACGTCGAAAAGCTCAAGGTCGGCGACTACGCCGGCGTCGGCTGCATGGTCGATTCCTGCCGCCATTGCTCAGCCTGCAACGACAATCTCGAACAATATTGCGAGAACGGCGGCCCGACCGTGACCTATAACGGCAAGGAGCGCGACAGCGAGCAACTGACCTTTGGCGGCTATTCCGAGCAGATCGTCGTCGAGGAGCGTTTCGTGGTGAAGGTTCCGGCCCATATGGACCTGAAGGGCGTGGCGCCGCTGCTGTGCGCCGGGATCACCACCTGGTCGCCGCTGCGCCACTGGAACATCGGTTCCGGCCAGAAGGTCGGCGTGATCGGGCTTGGTGGCCTCGGCCATATGGGCGTGAAATTCGCCAAGGCGCTGGGTGCCCATGTCGTGATGATCACGACCTCGCCGGAGAAGGGCAAGGACGCCAAGCGTCTCGGCGCCGACGAGGTTCTGATCTCGCGCGATGCGGCGGCGATGGCGGCGCACAAGGCGAGCTTCGACTTCCTGCTCAACACCATTCCAGTCGGCCACGACCTCAATCCGTATATCGATCTGCTCAAGCGCGACCGCACCATGGCGCTGGTCGGCGTGCTGACCGAGCTGGAGCCGGCACTCAAAGGCGTTGGCCTGATCGCGGGGCGCAAGAGCGTCACGGGCTCTGCCATCGGCGGGATGAAGGAGACGCAGGAGATGATCGATTTCTGCGCCGAGCACGGCATCGTCAGCGATATCGAGATGATCCCGATCCAGTCCGTGAACCAAGCCTATGAACGTCTGCTGAAGAACGACGTAAAGTATCGCTTCGTCATCGACATGGCGTCGCTGCGCGACGCGGCCTGAGGGAGAATCATCATGCTGCCCAAACGTACACTGGGAAAACTCGAAGTCTCCGCCCTTGGCCTCGGCTGCATGGGGATGAGCCACGCCTACGGCACGCCGGATGATGCGGAGTCCGTTGCAACCATCCATCGTGCCATCGAGCTCGGCTGCACCTTCCTCGACACCGCCGAAGTCTATGGGCCGTTCACCAATGAGGAGTTGCTCGGCCGCGCGCTGAAGGGCCGGCGCAATCAGGTGACGCTCGCCACCAAATTCGGCTTCACCATCGGCGGCGCGGGCCTGCCGCAAGGCACCGACAGCCGGCCGGCGCATATCCGCGAGGTGGTGGAGGCATCCCTGAAGCGGCTGCAGACCGACCGCATCGATCTTCTCTATCAGCACCGCGTCGATCCGAACGTGCCGATCGAGGATGTCGCGGGCGCCGTGAAGGCGCTGGTCGCGGAGGGGAAGGTCCTCCACTTCGGTCTCTCCGAAGCCGGCGAGAAGACGATCCGCCGCGCCCATGCGGTACTACCGGTCGCCGCTCTGCAAAGCGAGTATTCGATCTGGGAGCGCAACCTTGAGGACCATATCATTCCGGTGCTCGATGAGCTCGGCATCGGTCTTGTGCCGTTCAGTCCGCTCGGCCGTGGTTTCCTGACGGGTGAAACGAAGCGGGCGGAGGATTTCGCGCCCGGCGATTTCCGCGCGCAGAACGATCCGCGGCTCCAAGGCCCGCATTTCGACGCCAATCTGCGCATCGCCGATCTGGTGCTTGACGTGGCGGCCAAACATGGCGCGAAGCCATCACAGGTCGCGCTCGCATGGCTCCTGCAGCGTGGACCGCACATTGTGCCCATTCCCGGAACCAAGCGGCGGAAATATCTGGAAGAGAATCTGGGCGCGGCGTCGCTCGCCCTGTCGGCCGACGATGTCGCGAAGCTGGAGAGCGTTGCGGTTTCCGGTCCCCGCTATACCGAGCGCGGCATGGCGATGGTCGACCGCTGAGCCGCGCCGGCGTTTTTTTTGACGATGCGCCGCGTTTGACGCGTGACAAATTTGCAAACGACCGGTGCGTGCCGGATGCTAGATTGCGTCGTCGGTCCATAGGCGGCCCGATCTGTCTTGCGGAGTCCTGCCCATCATGTGGGAACTGACAAAATCCTTCGGTTTCGAGGCGGCGCACACCCTTCGCCGCGAGATCGATCGTGAAGCCAGCCAGCGCATTCACGGGCATTCGTACAAAGCCGAGGTCACCATAAGGGGAAAGCCCGATCGCGACACCGGCATGATCATGGATGTCGGCGCGCTTGAGCAACTTTTGGGCAAGGTGCGCGCCAGGCTGGATCACCAATTCCTTGATGATGTCGCGGATATGGGCCCGGCCACGATGGAGAACATCGCGCGCTGGATTTGGGACCAGCTTGCCGTTCCGGGCCTTGTGCGCGTCACGGTTCTTCGCGAGAGTTGCGGCGAGCGTTGTGCCTATGAGGGGCAGGCCGCCGACGCGTGAGTCAGGAGTCCGTCATGGCCAACGCAGCACAATCCGGCACTTTCAAAATCGGCGACGATATCGAGGTTCATCGCCTGGGCTTCGGCGCCATGCGCATCACCGGTGACGGCATCTGGGGCGAGCCGGCGGATCGCGCAGAAAGCTTGCGCACCCTGAAGCGCCTTCCCGAACTCGGCGTGAATTTCATCGATACGGCGGACTCTTATGGTCCCGACGTGTCGGAGAAGCTCATCCATGAGGCGCTGCATCCCTATAAGGGCATGCTGATCGCGACCAAGGGTGGCCTCGAACGCCCCGGCCCGAACATTTGGAACCCCAATGGCCGGCCGGAGTACCTCATCAAGGAGGTGCATAAGAGCCTCAAGCAACTCGGTGTCGAGCAGATCGGCCTGTGGCAGCTGCATCGCATCGATCCCAAGGTGCCCGCCGGCGAGCAGTTCGGCGCGATCCAGTCGCTGCTGAAGGATGGGCTGATCAAACATGCCGGCTTGAGCGAGGTCTCGGTCGCGGACATCGAAGCTGCCTCGAAACTGTTCAAGGTGGCCACGGTCCAGAACCGCTACAATCTGGTTGATCGCGGCAGCGAGGCGGTGCTCGACTATTGCGAGACGCACGGCATCGGATTCATTCCGTGGTTTCCGCTGGCGTCCGGCAGCCTCGCCAAGCCGGGATCGGTGCTCGACGCGATCGCAAAGAAGCATAAGGCCGCGCCGAGCCAGATCGCGCTCGCCTGGGTGCTGAAGCGCAGCCCCGTGATGCTGCCCATTCCCGGCACGTCGAAGGTCAGCCATCTCCAGGAGAACGTGGCCGCGGTCGATGTGCATCTGAGCGACGAGGAATTCGCGACGCTCGACCAGGCCGGACGCAAGGCGGCGTGAAGGCGGGTTCGAGGAGCGCGATGGCCGAATAGGAGCCGATGCGGCCCGTATGTGGATGGGCACGCGCCCGTAAGCGCGGCAGCTTTTTGGGGCTGCCGCTGTGCGGCGCAAAACCCGTCCGGCACCGGCCTATCGCGCATAGTGGATTTCCATCACGAAGGTGCGCTGCGGAAAGGGGTGGTAGAGGAAGTATTTGTCGTCGTTGAGGTTGTCGATGCCGAAGGATGCGATCCAATTGTCGTCCACGCGGTATTGCACGCGGGCATCGAAGACCAGATAGCCGTCGAAGCCCTGGAAGGTGTGAGAGACCGGATCGGAGTTGTCGATGCTGCCGAAGGAGCGGTCGCTGTAGCGCGCCGCCAGGGTGAAGGCGAGCCGATCGTCGGGCCGGTAGGTCGCCACCGCCTCGCCGCGCCAACGGGGAAGCTGCGGAATGACCTTGTCGACTGCCTTGAGGAATACGGGATCGCTTGTGGTGCGGCCGTCGACATAGGTGACGCCGCCGGAAAGCTCCAGTCCATCGATCAGCACATCATTCTGGTCGGCGACCAGCTCGACGCCGCGCGCGCGGGTGTGCGCCACGTTCTGCACATAGCTGTAGAGCGCAGTCGAGCCCGTCACCAGCGGCGCGGATTGCGAGAGCAAAGCATTGCCGATCTCTTCCTGGAACAGCGACAGCCGGATGCGCCCGTTCCCGGTGTTCCGTTCCGCCGCCAGTTCGTAAGAGTTGGCATGCTCGGGTTTGAGGTTGGGATTGGGCACCGTGAGCTGCGTGCCCGTCGTAACGGCCTGGTAAAGCTCCGTCACCGTCGGCATGCGATAGGCCGAACCCCAGGAGGCGCTGAGCGTCCAGGGCTCCGCCACCTGCCAGGCAAGCGACGCCTTGGGCGAGAAATAGCTCCCCGAGAGCTTCGGCTGTGACGCGTCCAGCGGCGGCGCGACGGAGAAATTGATCCCGTCATAGGCGCGCCAATCCTCGTAACGCCCGCCGATGATCGCCTTCAGGTCCGGCGCGAAGGACCAGATGTCCTGCACCCAGAGCGCGTTCGTCGCCGTGCGGCCCTGGGCTTTGCCGGCGAGGGTTGTGGGCGCTCCGCCGATCCAGTCCGCGGTGTTGAACTTGACTTGACTGAATGTCTCCGCATCACGGTGCGCGCCAAATGAGAGCACGTTGCCCGCCCAGCCGGTCCACACGCCCTTGGCGTCCATTGTGTACCAACCGGTGCCGCTCAGGCGGGTAATGGAGCCTGCGCCGCCCAGTCGGGCCGCCGGCAGAGCGACGGACGGAACGCGCTGATTGTCGTCGAGGTAATTGTAGTCGCTGGCGACGAACTCCCAGGCAAAGTCGCCCTTGTCGCCCGATTTGAGCGAGATGGCTTGCGCAAGATGGGTCTGGTTCCAATCATAGACGTTGTTCGAGAAGCCGGTGGCGCCGATGTTGTAGGTTTGACCATGAATATTCGTGCTGCCGGAGAACACAGGGGCGCCGGCGGCCGTGTGCAGATAGGCCTCTGCCGTCGCATCGTCCTCCTGATGGAAGACGCTCACGATGTAGGTGAGCTGCATCTGCCAAGGCAGGTCATAGGCGAGCTTCAGCGTGTCGGTGTCTTGCACCTGGTGCTCGATGCCGCCGGCGCCGATCACGACAATGGGGGCGCCCGTGCGGCTCAGGTCGTCGAACGCGCCCGTGACGGGGGTACCCACCGTGCTGTTGCCGACAGGCCGTGTCAGCGTGACGTAAGCCAGTGGCTGGCCGGTGCTGTCGAGATGGTTGGCCGACAAGCGCCAGGAGAAGTCGCCATCGCGGTCGCCGATCCCGGCGGCAAGCTGCCAGGTGCCGTAGCTATGTTCGGTGCCATACTGGCTGAAAGGCTGCACCGCGCCCAGCGCGTCGCCGTAGATCTCGAGGCGCTCGGGCATCCGTGTCGTGATGTTGAGCACCGCACCGATGGCGTTGCCGGCATACTCCGCGGCGAAGGGGCCATAGAGGATGTCGATGGACGACACATCCTCCGGCGCCGCCACCCCGAAATGCGGCGAGGCGGACGTGTTGTTGTTGCCGATGGGTGAGGAGATCAGGATGCCGTCCACGAAGAGCAGCGTGCGCGCGGAGGCGCCGACGCCCGAGGTGCGCGTCGCGATGGGATCCTGCGTGTCGCCATAATGGCGCTTCCGCACCACCAAAGACGGGGTGTATTTGAGCATGTCTTCGGTGTTGACCGCGTTGATCTGCTCGCGGGCCTTCAGCGCGGTGACGTGTTCGATGCTGTTGGGCTGTTCGCCGGCGGTCCGTTCGCCGGTGACGACGACGGTTTCGATCGCGGCGGCGTGGCCGCGGGACGGGATGATCAGGGCTGCGCCGAGCAGAAGCGCGGCAATGTGCGATCGCGCAAAGTGGAGCGACATGGCTGTTCTCGCTTGAAGTGTGGAGACGGCGCGATGTGCTGGAAACGCGTTCCACCCGTCTGCGCCATTCGGATACTTCAGGCGAAAGCGGGTGGAGCGCGGGGCGATTGCGGCGCGTAGCGCACCGGTTGGGCGATGGAGGCCGATACGAACTTGGATTCGACCCCGCCGGCAATGTTTACCGGGGCTGGCGCTGCTTGGGCGGCAAGCGGCGTGGCAAAGTGCGGGGCCGCGCCAAAAGGGCAGAACTCATGGTGACGGCTGTCGTCCTGTACGGGCTTCTGCTTGAGCGGCTGGACGTGGACCGGGCCGTCCATGGTGCAGATCGTGAAGGGACTGCTGCCCGCTCCAGCCGGGTTCGGCATCCAGCCGGTCGGCAACAGTGCGCGCAGCACCATCGCGGCAAGCGCGACGTGAAGCGCGGCGAAGCGGATGGTACGAGTCATGGCCCCTCGCCGCGAACGTCCCGCCGGATCTTGGCGGGGTCAAGCGCTTCGATGTCGCGACGCCGCTGGGCGAGACTTCCAATTCTCGTAGGCATTTATGGCATAACTTATTGGAAATATTATATTCTCGGCACCCGGGATAGCTCAAGCGCCCGCTTCAAGCTCGTGACCATTCCGGCGGGTCGGCAACCTTCGCCCCGCGACCCAAAACTCGTCGGGCCAGTCTTTACTCTAGTAAAACGATATAGTATAGAGACGATGCTGCTTGTTGGTGGGCCTCCGGTCCCCTTTCCCGGCGGCGGACGGATTTTTGACGTGGGGGTTTAGGGGTGGACGGCATCGACAGCCTCGCGCGCCGATGGAAGCGCGAATATGGCAGCTTTGCCGAATGGCATCTGCGCCGCAAGATTGTGCGATTGCGCGACTGGGGCGATGACGCGGGGGCCGATCTTCATCAGCGGGTGCTTGAACATTGCGAAGGCCGGAGGCCGGCTGCGCCTGGCCGTCCCGCGCCCGGATTCAGATGGCCTGTCGTCGCATTTCGCCGCGGCGGCCTGCGCGTGTAAGAAGAAACATCGTTGTTCGAGGGGTATGATGAAGACCGAGTTTGTTGCTGCGTCGCTGGCACTGATCCTGATATCGAGTCCGGCGTTGGCCGATACATCGCCGACGGCGATTGAGACCGTTACGGTCACGGCGGAGAAGCGCGTAGAGTCCGCGCAGAATGTCGGCATCGCCCTGACGGTGCTGTCCGGCGACGATCTCGCGAAGCACAACGTCACCCAGATCAACAACCTGCAATATGCCACGCCGAGTCTCGAGATCGTTCCGGCTTTCGGCAGCGGCCAGCCCGAATTCCGCCTGCGCGGTGTCGGCTTCGACGACTATGGCTCCAACAACAGCTCGACCGTCGGCGTCTATGTCGATGAGGTCGCCTACCCCGTGCCGGCGCAGACACAAGGCCTGCTGTTCGACCTCGACCGCGTCGAGGTTCTGCGCGGGCCGCAGGGCACGCTCTACGGCCGCAACACCACGGGCGGTGCGATCAATTTCATCACCGGCAAGCCGACCGCCGATTTCAGCGCCGGCCTGACCGCCGATTTCGACAGCCACGACGAATTCCATACGGAAGGCTTCGTTTCCGGCCCGATTTCGGACGATCTGCTCTTCCGCCTCGCCGCCACCACCGATCAGGGCGGCGCATGGCAGAAGAATCGCGAGAACGGTCAGTCGCTCGGCGACAAGGACACCAGCGCTTTTCGCGGCGAGCTGCAATGGAATGCATCGAGCACGGTCAATTTCCTGCTCGAGGGCCATTGGGGCTACGACGATTCCGAGCCTACCGGCCTTTACCTGTTCGATCCCATCCCCAACATCTATCTCGGTGGGCAGGTCGTGCCCGCCTTTACCAATACGGCGCAAACCGGGTGGGGCGGCTCGGACGTGTTCGCGGGACTCATCGGCAAGCCGGCCGACGTCAAGCCGTTCCACGACACGACCAGTGGCGGCGTAAGCCTGCGCGCGAACGCCGATCTCGGCTTCGCTACGCTGACTTCGATCACATCCTATGAGAATCTGGACCGCAAGGAATACAACGATTGGGATGCGTCCTCGCTGGCTTATGCGGGGACCTACTTCGACACCAAGGCGAATGTTTATTCGCAGGAGTTGCGGCTTGCATCGAACGACGACGCGGCGCCGCTCACCTGGCTCGTCGGATTCTACTTCTCGCATGAGGATCTGGACGAGATCTTCGATTCCGACTTCTGGCAGTCGCTCGGCTTCGTCACCCAGACGACTTACAATCAGCATGTCGAGAGCGAAGCCTTGTTCGGGCAGGTCCATTATCGCTTCAATGAGCAGTGGTCGCTCATCGGCGGCCTGCGCGGCGAAAACGAGCACCGCGAGCAGAAGAACTATGTGACCTCCGGGGTCTACGCGCCCGGCACGACGCCGGCGGGCTTCAGCGCGCCGGCCGACAAGACGCTCAACGGCACCAACCTCTCCGGCAAGGCGGAGCTGGAATATAAGCCCGCGGAGGAGACGCTGCTCTATGCCAGCGTCAGCGAAGGCGTGAAATCCGGCGGGTTCACGTCCTACAACGTGCCCAGCGCCAGCGCGGTCGATGCCTTCAAGCCGGAGACGCTGTGGGCGTATGAGGCGGGCTTCAAGACCACGCTCGCCGACGGCACGCTGCAGCTCAACGGCGCGGGATTCTACTACGATTACCACAATCAGCAGGTGCAGTCGGCGATCTGGTCCGATTTCGGTGCCATCGGCGCGATCGTCAACGCGCGCAAGTCGCATATCTACGGCTTCGAATTCGAGGGCAAGTGGCAGCCGATTCCCGAGCTCCAGCTTTCGCAGTCGGTCGGCTGGAAGGACGGCAAGTTCGACGAATACGACAACGATCTCGACATCGCCGCCACCACCGCGCTGTGCGTGCCGGCCCCGGTCTGCGTGCCGCCGGGCAACACGCTCAACCCGGTCTACGTCAACCGCAAGGGTGCGCGCGTCGGCTTCGCGCCGTGGAGCTATGGCGGATCGGCCGCCTATACGTTCCTGCTGCCGGGCTATTCGCTCGAGGCGGAGGCCGACTATGCCTTCCACGATCATTTCGATCCGCTGCTGCTGGGCCCGGTCTACTACGTCCACTCCTACTGGATCGCGAATGCGAACCTCACGCTCACGCCAGAGGACCAGCCGTGGTCGGTTGCGTTGTTCGGCCATAACATCTTCAATGCGAATTACGACACCACGCGCAACTTCTTCCTGACGGATATCGACATCGCGCAGCGCGGCGAGCCGGCGACGGTCGGTGTTCGCCTCAGCCTGAAATACTGAGGGCGCCATGCGGTCCGTGCTGAAGCTCATAGGTTGGCTGCTGGTCGTGCTTGTGGTGGCCGCCGCCGGCTATTGGTGGTTCGTCCTGCGCGGACCGGACATTCCCTATGCTGTGCTGGAGGCGAAATACGCCGATACGCAGTCGCATTTCGCCGACCTGCCGGGCGGCGTGCGGCTGCACTACAGAGATGAGGGCGACCCGCGAGCGCCGGTCCTTCTGCTCGTCCACGGCTTCGGCGATTCCTTCACCAGTTGGGACGGCTGGGCTGCGCGGCTCCACGACCGCTTCCGCGTCATCCGCATCGATCTGCCCGGTCACGGGCTGACGCGTGCGCCCTCGGGATATGTGCTGAACGACGACGGGAGCACGGCACTGATCGACGCGCTGGCGGCGAAGCTGAATCTACCCAAATTCGCCATCGCCGGAAATTCGCTGGGCGGCGGTGTCGCCTGGCAGTTCGCGCTGCGTTATCCCGCGCGGGTGCGCGCGCTGATCCTGGTCGATGCCGCTGGCTGGCCGAGCGAGACGCTGAAATCGCCGCCGCTTGCCTTCCGCCTTCTGCGGTACAGCTGGGGACGCGCCTTCCTGAAGAGCATCGACAATACTCCGCTCATCCGCAGCGGCCTGCGCGGCGAGGTCGGCAACCCCGCGGTCATCACCGATGCCTTCATCGCGCGCTGGGCGGAATTCCAGCGCGCGCCTGGCCATCGGGACATCCTGATGTCGTTGGCGCCGGGCAGGAACAGCGTCGCCACGAAGGCGGCGCTGTCGCGGATCGCGGTGCCCACGCTGGTCCTGTGGGGCGCCGTCGATCCGCTGATCGCGGTGGCAAGCGCGCACAAATTCGCCGACGCCATTCCGGGCGCGCAGCTGATCGTCTACCGCGGCGTCGGTCACCTGCCGCAGGTCGAGATTCCGGCGCGTTCGGCGGGCGATGTTGCGGCGTTCCTTGAAGCGCGCGATGTGAATTAGCGCTGCTTGCCGCCCCGGCCGAGCGTCGCGTCAGCAACGCTCGGCCGCCAGCTTGAGCGAATTACCCCGCCGCTGCGCGCAGCGGCGTCTCGGTCCGGCTGTCGCCGAGTCCGAGCGCGGGAAACAGCAGCTCGGCGACGCGATAGGCTTCTTCGAGATGCGGATAGGCCGATCCGATCACGGTATCGACACCCAGCGCTTGGTATTCGCGGATGCGCTCGGCCACGGTCTGCGGATCGCCTACCAGCGCCGTCGCAGCGCCTTCGCGCACCAACCCGATGCCGGCCCACAGATTGGGGCTGATCTCCAGCTTGTCGGTCTTGCCGCCGTGCAGCGCAACCATGCGGCGCTGGCCCTCGGACTGCTCCACGCGCTTGGCGATGCGCGCCTGTGCCGCCGCGATGATCTCCGGCGTCAGCCGGCTGATCAGGCGGTCGGCGGCCTCCCAGGCTTCCGCTTCGGTTTCGCGCACGATGAAGTGCAGGCGGATGCCGAACCGTATCTTGCGGCCGGCTTTGGCCGCGGCCTCGCGCACCTCCTTGAATTTCTCGGCGACCTGCGCGGGCGGCTCGCCCCAGGTGAGGTAGAGATCGGCATGTTCGCCGGCCACCGCGACGCCGGCCGCGGACGATCCGCCGAAATAGATCGGCGGATAGGGCGTCTGCACCGGCGGGAAGACGAGCGGCGTGCCGCCCTTCGCGGAAAGATGCTTGCCGTCGAAGTCGATCGGCGCGCCCTGCATGATGCGCCGCCAGAGCGTCAGGAATTCGCCGGTCTGCACATAGCGCTCGTCGTGATCGAGGAACAGGCCGTCATAGGCAAGCTCCGTCGGATTGCCGCCGGTCACCACGTTCAGCAGCAGCCGGCCGTTGGAGATCTGGTCCAGCGCGGCCGCTTGCCGGGCGGCGAGCGCCGGCGTCTGGATTCCCGGACGGAGCGCGACCAGGAATTTGAGGCGCTCGGTCAACGGCGCCAAGGCCGACGCCAGCGTCCAGCCGTCGAGGCAGCCATGGCCCGTGGGCAACAGAACGCCGCCATAACCCAGGCGGTCGGCGGCCGAGGCAATCTCACGCAGATAGCCGAAATCGGCCGGCCGGCGCAATTCGTTCGAGCCGAGATAGCTGCCGTCGCCGGCGCTCGGGAGGAACCAGAAGAAGTTCAACTTGCTGTCGTGGGTCATGGGATTTCCGCCTTCGATGGGAGTGTCATTTCCGGTCGAGTTGCGCCATGGCGCGGGAGGGATATTCAAACATCGCGCGTCTGGGCCTGGGTGATGTTGCTTCCCGGCGGCACGCTTTGGGTCAGCCATACATTGCCGCCGATCGTCGAGCCGCGGCCGATGGTGATGCGTCCCAGGATCGTCGCGCCGGCGTAGATCACGACGTCGTCTTCCACGATGGGGTGGCGTGCGACGCCCTTGACCAATATGCCGTCGCGGCCGACCGGAAAGCGCTTGGCGCCCAGCGTGACGGCCTGATAGAGCCGCACCCGGTCGCCGAGGATCGCCGTCTCGCCGATCACCACGCCGGTGCCGTGATCGATGAAGAAACTCGCACCGATCTCGGCGCCGGGATGGATATCGATGCCGGTCCGGGAATGGGCGATGTTGGAGATCAGCCGCGCAATGAGCGGCGCGCCGAGGAGATGGAGTGCGCGCGCCAGCCGGTAATGGATGACGGCCACCATGCCGGGATAGCCAAGCAGGATTTCCGTGACCGTCGTTGCCGCCGGATCGCCTTCATAAGCCGCTTGCAGATCGCCCACCAGCAGCGCGCGGATCGCGGGAAGCCGCGCCGCAAAGGCCCTGACGATATCGCCGGTCACGCGGTCGGCCGCGTCGCGCTCCGGCGCGTCGCCGGTAACGGGATGGGCGCGGCGAATCTGTTCCTGCAACGCCGCCAGCGTGTCCTCCAGCACGCCGCGGACGAAGCCGTCGATGCGTTCGCCGGTGAGCTCCGGCTGGCCGTAATGCGTGGGGAAAAGCACGGCGGACAGGCTTTCGACGATCTCGGCGATGGCCGTGGCGGAGGGAAGCCGCCGGGGGATGCCCCCCTCGCGGATGTTGTGGGTGATCTCGCGGGATCGGCGCAGTTCGGCGACGACGGCATCGAGCGTTCCGGTGTCCACCGCACCTTCCTTGCGGCGCGGTCCGGATGATCCTTCGCGAACGGCGACTTCAGAAGCGTTTCGCATGTTGTAACGACCGCGACCGGCATCGCCGGCCGCGCCCCGGCCTCAATTGAAAATCCAATTATAATCTATCAGAATAGTATTGTATGTCCAGACGGCGCGCAGCCGCAGCGGTCTTGGCATCCGTCGTCTCACGCCTCGCGCGCCTGTCTCAACACATCGAGATGAAGCGGCAGCGGCGGTCCGAGCCAGAGGCAGGAGGTCGCATGGTCTCCATAGTCGTCGCCCGTCACCGGATGCACGAGGACGCTCAAGCCTTCGCGCTTCAGCATCAGCCAAGGCACGAGTCGGCCGAAGTCTTCGCGTGCGAAGGCGATCTGGTACATCGGTTGGCTGTGTGGCCCGACCGGCGCGTCATGCCAGCGGCCGAGCGTCACAGCGAAGGTCTGTCCGACCGCCTCGCGCAGCCGGGCGGCGGCCGGCCTGGTTTGCGGCGTGAAATATACGTGGGCGTGGAAGCCCTGGATGATCTGCAGGTCGGGATCCCATGATTGCGTCATGCTGATACCCGCTCGGCCGGCTTGGCGAAGAAGCGGTTCTCCGGCCGCGGCAGGCCGAGGTTCTCGCGCAGGGTCGTGCCTTCGTACTCGCGTCGGAAGATGCCGCGGCGCTGCAGCTCCGGCACGACCAGGTCCACGAAGTCATCCAGCCCTTGCGGCACCGTGGGGAACATGATGTTGAATCCGTCGCAGGCGTTGGTCAGCAGCCACTCTTCCATCCGGTCGGCGATCGTCTTGGGCGTGCCGACGAACGCAAGCCCGCCATAGGCGCCCACGATACGCGCCAGCTCGCGGACGGTCAGGTTGTCCCGCCGGGCGCGGTCGATCAGCGCCTGGCGGCCGCTCTGGCTGGCATTGGTCTCGGGCAGGTCCGACGGCAGCGGCCCGTCGAGGTCGAAGCCGGAAACGTCCGTACCCAGCCGCATCGACAGATTCGGCAGTCCGCTGTCCGGATGGACGAGGCTGTCCAGCAGCTCCCGTTTCCGGTGTGCCTCCGCGTCCGTGTCACCGACCACGACCAGCGCGCCCGGCAGAACTTTCAGGTGGTCGCGCGGCCGCCCCAGCCTGTCGAGCCGGCCCTTCACGTCCGCATAGAAACGCTGCGCATCGGCCAGACGCCCGCCGGCGGCGAAGATCACCTCGGCCGTTTCGGCAGCGATCTGCTTGCCGGCCTCGGATGCGCCGGCTTGCACGATCACCGGCCAGCCCTGGATCGGGCGGCCGACATTGAGCGGGCCGCGCACCTTCAGGAATTCGCCCTTGTGGTCGAGGACGTGCAGCTTCTCGGGATCGAAATAGATCGCATTCTGCGTGTCGCGGATGAAGGCATCGTCCGCCCAGCTGTCCCACAGCCCGGTCACCACGTCGAAGAACTCACGCGCGCGGCGGTAGCGGGTGTCGTGCTCCCAATGCTCCTCCAGCCCGAAATTCCACGCTTCCGTCGGGTTGCCGGACGTGACGAGGTTCCATCCCGCGCGTCCGCCGCTGATGTGATCGAGCGACGCGAATTTGCGCGCGACGTGATAGGGCTCGTTGTAGGTTGTCGAGGCCGTGGCGACGAGGCCGATGCGCTCCGTCACCATCGCCAGCGCCGGCAGCAGGGTGAGCGGATCGAACGACGTCACCGTCGCGCTGCGCTTCAGCGCCGACATCGGCATGTTCAGCACCGCCAGGTGATCGGCCATGAAGAAGGCGTCGAATTTCCCCTGCTCGAGCTTTTGAATCAGCCGCACCAGATGCTTCAGGTTGAAATTGGCATCCGGCCAGGCGCCCGGGTAGAGCCACCAGGCGGTGTGGATTCCGACGGGCCGCATGAAGGCGCCGAGCTTCAATTGCCGTGTGCTGCTCATGGGACGTTCGCTTTCCTTCCGGGCGCAGTGCCGCCCTGCATTTGGACACCCAATTCTACAGATAGTGCCGCCCGGATCGCAGAAAAGCCCGTCATTGCCGAATCACGCGAACGGCACGGCTGTCCCGAGGCGGCTCATAGACGGCGACTTCCGCGCCACGCCGTGGCTTGCGAGCCGAACCAGACCGGACCGACGACGGCCGGGAGCGAAGAAGGGATGCTGGTGGCATGCGGCGCCTATAAGTCTATCTAGCGAATATAGTATACTTCCGGATCGCTCCAAGCATCGCTCGGGACGCATTGGGGATGCCCGGCGGGCGCGGGGCGCTCCGGAAAGCCGCGCGGAATGGCCGCATACGCATCGTAGATGCGCCGTCTCCCGCAGCGAAACCGCGACGCGTCCCGCCGTCCCGTCTTTGTGGAGGGGCATTGTCCGGAACAATCCTATTGACCGCCAGCCGCGATACTCTTATCAATACACTAGTAAGTTGATAGACTATCAATGTTGTGGCGTTGTGTTGGCTAGAGCAGGGGCAAATCGCGTGTCATCATTCCATTCGGCTGGGGCCATGCGCTCCGGCGCAAAAAGACTTTCGTCCATCCGGTTGGCGTTGCTGGCAGGCAGTGCTGCGTTCATGACATCCGGGGCGTATGCCGCAGATGCCGGCGTCGGTGACACCGTCGCGCCGATCGTGGTGGCCAATGCCGCCGCGTCGGCCGAAACCATCGAGACCATCGTGGTCACCGGCCGGCACCGTGCCGAGAACAACCAGGATGTCCCGATTCCGATTTCGCTGATCGCGGGCGACAAGCTGAAACTGGAGCATGCCGACCGTATCGCCGACTATGCGGACAAGGTGCCGAACTTTTCCGCGGTCCAGCAGAACACCCGCGTATCGCAATTCTCGATTCGCGGTCTCGGCGGCAACGCCAGTTACGACGGCGTCGAGTCGGGTGTCGGCCTGATCGTCGACAATGTCGTGTTCACCCATGTCGGCTTCAGCTGGTTCGACTTCGTCGATCTCGATCACGTGGAAGTCCTGCGCGGGCCGCAGGGCACGCTGCTCGGCAAGAACACCACCATCGGTGCCGTCGTCATCACGACACAGGAGCCGAGCTTCACGCCGCAGGCGGATATCGAAGCCACCTACGGCAATCACGACCGGGAACAGATCCGCGCCAATGTGACGGCGCCGATCATCGACGACGAACTGGCGTTTCGCCTGACCGTGTCGGGCGACAAGGGCAATGGCTGGATCAAGAACAACGACAACGACGATCACCTGCTCAACACCGACCGGTGGTCGGTGCGCGGCCAGTTGCTGTTCACGCCCACCAGCAATTTCCGCGATCGGCTGATCATCGAGCACAACCAGACCGACGAGATCAACAACTACTACCCCGCGGTCGCCGATCCGAACTACGCGAATGGCGCGGTGCGGGTGGGCTGGTCCAAGCTGCTGCAAGGCGTCTTCGGCTACACGCCGAGCTTCGACCTGACCAAGGGCGCGAGCCTCGATACGCAGGGGATCACCCATTCGTCCGTCAATGGCATATCCAACCAGTTCGACTGGACTGTCGCCGACCACACGATCACGTCGATCACGGCGTTCCGCAGTCTGCGCTTCCGGCCGTACAACGACTCCGACCTGTCGCCGCTCCCGATCTTCCGCGGCGGCTACGATGTGGACGTGTCGCAATATTCACAGGAATTGCGCGTCGCGTCGCCGGTGGGCCAGGCCTTCGAGTACCAGGGAGGCGTCTACCTGCTGCACGAGCGCGTGTTGAGCGACAACCGGGACATCTTCTTCTCGGATGCCTCCGCCTTCCTGTTGGGTAACCCGGCGGCACCGTCGGCGATCATGAACGGCGTGGAGTACGACCAGGCCGGTCGCGCCACGACGGACAGCTATGCCGGCTTCGCGCAGGGCACCTGGCACGTCACCGATGCCGCCGCGATCACCGGCGGCCTGCGCTACACCTGGGAGCACAAGGCAGGCGGCGACGACGCCACATCCTTCGGCGGCGCGACGCTGACTGGCGTGCCGCTCGCCACGCGCAATGCCGTCATCGGCAGCTTCGGCGGTCTGTTTTCCGTCGCCCAGAAGAAGGATTTCGGCTCGGTCTCCTGGCTGATCAATCCTTCCTATAAGATCGACGACAACATCTTCGCCTATTTCTCCGTGAGCCATGGCGAGAAGTCGGGCGGCATCAACACAACGGCCGCGCCGGGCATCCCGGTCATCATCAAACCGGAACGGGCCACCGACTACGAAGTCGGCGTCAAGACGACTTGGCTCGAGGGTCGACTGATCGCCAACCTCAACCTGTATTGGAACGACATCTCGGACTATCAGGCGTCCTCCGCCGTGACCACGGGACCGACGACCAAGATATTCCTCGCCAATGCGGCCCGGGTGCGCCAGCGCGGCGTCGAGCTGGAGACCACCTATTCTCTCCTCGACAACCTGACGATTTCGCTGAGCGGCGCTTACAACAATGCCACGTTCGTATCCTATGACGATGCGCCGGCGCCGATCGAGTTGACGAACGTCACCAAATCGGTGGACTTGTCCGGCTATCAGCTTCCGGGGGCGCCGGTATGGAATGGGCAGCTCGACATCAACTACGAGCAGCCGCTGGACGACGATTTCACCGCCTTTACCTATCTCAACCAGTCCTTCCGCTCGAAGACGTCGCTTTACAACCCGGTTTCGCCCTACGCCTACCAGGATGCCTACGGCCTGACCAATTTCGGCATCGGCGTGAAGACGAGCGATGGGAAATACTCGCTGCTCCTCTGGTCGAAGAATCTCGCCGACCAGCGCTATCTCATCGGCATCGGCGGCGCATCGGCCATCACGCCGGTCGTCGGCGTGCTGGGCGATCCACGCACCTTCGGCGTCACGTTCGACGCGCATGTGGAATAGGAACGACGCGGCGATCGAAATTCGGCACCGATCGCCGCCGTTCACCTTGCAACGGAGTTAGGCATGCACCGCAGAACGCTGGCGACCGCCTGCATGGCTCTGTTGGCTCTGACCGGCGCAAGCCGCGCGCAAGAGGGCAAGCCGTATCGGGTGGAATGGGTCTATCGCATTCAATACGGCCACCAGAGCGAATGGTGGAAGATCTTCCAGAAGTATCAGATCGCCATCCTCGATCGCGAAAAGCAGCTTGGATATGTCACAAGCTATGTCGTGGACAGGCCGGGCCTTCATACGAGCGAGGATTCGCGCTGGGATTATCGCATCGTCATCGCATATCCGGACTACGCGGCCTCCACACATGAGAGGGAGGTCCAGCGCCGGCTTTTCCCCGACGAAACGGTACTGGAGCGCGAAGAGCAGAGGCGATGGGAACTGACCTTGAACCACTGGGATTTGCCGATACGCGAGATCGATCCGCACAGTGCCGGCGACTGACGTCGGTGATCGCGAGACGCCGTTTTCCGCCTGCGACCGGTTGGCAGAAACCCCTCGATGAACCGACTGAGAACTGGCTGGATTTTTCGTCTTGGTGCCGACCGGGATATGGCGTGCACGCCGTCAACGTGACGGCGTAGCGGCGTCTTCCGCCCGTGTCGCGGCGGCGGCATCCGCCGCCGATCCGACATCGACCGCGTGCACGGGATGCAGTCCCACCACCGCCAGGAACAGCGCTGCAAACACGGCATAGCCGAGCAATTCCAATGTGCCGAACTCGCGCATGGTTCCTCTGCGGCGGCTTTCGCGCGCGTTTGTCGTTCGGATGAATATCTCCGCTCAAAGATAAATGCAAGATAGTCTAGTTGAAAGATAGAGTTTAAATGGTATGGTGCCGGCCGGCATGGAGGGTCGCGGTGGATACGACGGCGTGGAAGAGGGACGCGAGGCAACCCGTCGGGCGTCTGCTCGCTTTTTCCGCGCTCGGGATACCGCTCGCAGCCGTGTTCCTTCCGCTGGGCGTCTATCTGCCGCCTTTTTATGCCCAGACCATGGGACTCGGGCTTGGCACGGTCGGTATCGTCTTCATGGCGAGCCGCTTGTGGAATGCGCTATGCGATCCGCTGATCGGCCTCCTGTCCGACCATACGCGCAGCCGCTTCGGGCGCCGCAAGCCCTGGATCGCGGCGGGCGCCGTGATTTTCATCGCGGCGGTCGTCGCGGTCTATTGGCCGCCGCAACATCTGACCGCGTTTCACCTCGGCTTGGCGCTGTTTGCGCTCTATCTCGGCTGGACGATGATCGGCACGCCGCTTGCCGCCTGGGCGAGCGAACTGGCCGCCGGCTATCACGAACGCAGCCGCGTCCAGACCTTCCTGCAAACGGGCGGCGCACTCGGGCTGGTCTTGACCTTGCTCCTGCCGGCGCTGGTCGACCAGTTCGTGGCGCGGGGCGAGTTCGAGAAGATCGCGGCGATGGGCGCCTTCGCCATCGTCACTTTCGTACCGGCCGTCCTGTTCCTGCTGACTCGCTTTCGCGAGCCGCCGCGTCCGCCCGCGCCGTCAAGCGCCTCCACGCTGGCGGCGCTTCGGACGTTCGCCACCAATCCGCTTGTTCTGCGCGTCATGGCTTCCGATTTCTTCGTCGCGACGGGGCAGGGGATCCGTGGCGCGCTCTTCGTCTTCTTCGTCAGCGCCTATATGGGCTTGCCGAAATGGGCGAGCCTCCTATTCCTGCTGCAATTCGTGTTCGGCGTCTTCGCCGCGCCGCTATGGCTGCGTGTCGGCTACCGCTTCGGCAAGCATCAGACCGTGGTGCTGGGAGAAATCGCCCAGATCGCGATCAATCTCGGTCTGCTTTTCATCGCGCCGGGCCGCTTCTGGCCGCTGCTGGCGCTTACCGTCGCGCAGGGGTTTGCGCAGGGCTCCGGCAATCTGATGCTGCGCTCCATCGTCAGCGATCTGGCGGACGATCACCGGCTCAAGACCGGCAAGGAGCAGTCCGGTCTTCTGTTTTCGATCTTCAACGTCACCAACAATGCCGCGGCCGCCGCCGCCGTCGGCATCGCCTATCCGCTGATCGCCTTCTTCGGATTCACACCGGGTCGTGCCAATTCGCATGCCGCGCTGTCGGCTCTTGCCGTCCTGTTCGCGGTGGGACCGGCATTGGGTCATCTTTTCTCGGCCGTCCTGATCTGGCGCTTTCCGCTCGACGAGCGCCGCCATGCCGAACTGCGCATCGCGCTCGAAGAGCGCGGCCGTGCGGACTATCTCGGCCGAGCCGAACCTTTCCCTCAGGCCCTCAACTAGGAGATCGACATGGGTTTGCATGAGAAGATCGAAGACATCGAACTGGAGTACCGCCCCGTCGCCGGGCGGATCGGCGCCGAAATTCTGGGGGTCAAGCTCGGCGGCGACCTTGAGGCGCGCACCGTCGCTGCCATCCGCAAGGCGCTGTTCAAGCATAAGGTGATATTTTTCCGCGATCAGCACGATCTGACGGATGCGCAGCAGGAAGCCTTTGGCAAGCTGCTGGGCAATCTTGTGCCGCATCCGACCGTTCCAAAGATCGAGGGAACGGAAAGCGCGCTGAACATCGTCTCCGACGGTACCTATGCCGCGAACCAGTGGCATACCGACGTGACCTTCGTGGACGCTTATCCGCTCGCGTCGATCCTGCGCGCCGTGCATCTGCCGCCGAAGGGCGGCGACACGGTGTGGGCCAACACGGCCGCCGCCTATGAGCACCTGCCGGTGCCGCTGCGCGAGCTGGCGGACAAGCTCTGGGCACTGCACACCAATGCGTTCGACTATGCCGCCGCCCGCCCCGACGCGTCGGCAGACCGCGTGAAGCATCACAGGAATGTCTTTGCTTCCACGGTCTACGAGACCGAGCATCCGCTGGTCCGCGTCCATCCGGAGACGGGAGAGCGCACGCTGCTGCTCGGAAATTTCGCGCAGAAGATCATCGGGCTCAACCGCGACGACTCCGCGCGTCTCATCGCCATTTTCCAGGACCACATCACGCGGCTGGAGAACACGGTACGCTGGCATTGGGCGCTGGGCGACGTCGCGATCTGGGACAATCGTGCCACCCAGCACTACGGCATCGGCGATTTCACCGAGAGGCGCGAGCTGCATCGCGTGACGATCGACGGCGACGTGCCCGTCGGGATCGATGGCACGTCCAGCGTGACGCGTCGCAAGGAGGTCAAGGCGCCAGACCTCCAGCACGCGGCGGAATGAACGGAAACGGTCGGGCGGATGGGCATTCCCGTCCGCCCGCCACGGGTGTTTCACGGATGGCGCAGGTTCTCGCATTTCCGGGCCTTGTCGGGCGGGCTGGCCGAAATCCTCGCGGGGCGGTTCGCGCGCCGGCCGCGTGGAGCGAACGGCCCTCCGCCTATGACAAGCGGAACATCGATCTTTACGCCCGGCTTCTGGACGAAGAAGCCGCGGGCAGTAGCGAAGAGGATATGGCGCGCGAGCTGCTCCACTTGGATCTGCGCGACGACCGGGCACGTGCCGTCCTACGCTGGCACTTGAAGCGCGCACATTGGATCGCCGAGACTCTCTCGGCGCTATTGGCGTGGTGATCAGGCGGCGCGGCGCTTCGCCTTTTTGGCGGGCTTCCGGGCCCGCTCCATCAAAAGCGCACTCGCCAGAGTCGTGTGGTCCAGAACGTCGGACGCGGCGTCACGCACGCGACGCATGCTCTGGCGGACCAGGCAATTCGATTCGTCCTTGCAATCCTTGCAGCGGCGATAGGCGGTGACGCTCGCGCAGGCGATGGGCGCCAGGGGGCCGTCGATGATCCGTACGATTTGTCCGAGCGTAATCTCGCTCGGCGGCTTTGCGAGCGCATAGCCGCCGTGCTGGCCGCGTACGGTGCGGACCAGGCCCTGTCCGCGGAGCTCCAGGAGAATGAGATCGAGGAACTTCTTGGAGATGTTTTCCTCAGTCGCGATGTCCCACGCCTGCAGAAGCTGCCCCGGTGCGAGGCGCGAGAGCGCGAACATCGCCTTGAAGGCGTATTTGGCTTTGTTGGACAGCATTTGATCCCCAGCTGCGCTCTATATAGCCACCTGCCGGCGCTATCGCAATATTCGGTCATTTAGTATAGAAATGCGCTAGACTATCATGGAGACTGAGATGAGGCAGGACGCCGGCTGGAAGGAGGCAGCCCCCGAAACCACCGGCCCGTCCGCGGAACCGCGCCTGGCTTGGCAGGCCCGTGACGGGCAGCCAGCTGCCGAAGCCTTGCAGGTGAGTGCGCAGCTGGCGTGCCGCGCGCCCCAACCGTTCGACGACATCGAGGAGCTGCGTCGGCGCTACGAGGCGTGTCGCAAACCCTTTGTGCCGGCCCGTGAGGCGGTCGATAGCGTCTTCCACGTCCACCCGCGCGCCGGCGAAGGGCCGCCGGTGAGTGTCATCCGCCCGATCGCAAGCGTGGATCGAAAAAGCATGTCCGCCATTCTGTTCCTGCACGGCGGCGGTTGGACGGCCGGCACGTTCGAGATCTATGAGCCGCTCTGCCGGCAGATTGCGAACGCGACCGACAGCATCGTCGTCTATGTTCACTACCGTCTGGCCCCCGAACACCCTTTCCCGGCCGCTTTCGACGATACGCGCGCCGCGCTGCGCTGGGTCCACGCGAACCGCCGCTGGCTGGGGATAGACCCCGACCGGATCGCCCTTGCCGGCGATGGCGCGGGCGGCAATCTCGCCGCCGCAGCCTGTCTGGCGGAATGCAACGAAGCGACGGGCTATCAGCCGCATCGCCAGATTCTGCTCTATCCTTGTCTCGACATGTCGGCCTGCATGCCGTCGCACAAGACCCCGGATGCGCACGGTCCGCTGACGGCACAGATGCACCGCCGGTATCGCCAGGCTTATGCTGCCGGCCACAGCAAGCCCGGCCTGTGGCGTCTATCGCCGCTTTTCGCCTATGACGTGAGCCGTCTGCCGCCGTCGGTCATCCTGTATGCCGGTTTCGACCGCTTGCGCGACGAAGCGGTCGCCTATGCCGGGCGATTGCAGGAGAGCGGCGTTCCGGTCGAATCGCTCGGGTTCGCCGATATGATCCACGACTTCATGCTCCTGGGGGGCGCACTTGCCGCTGCCAATGTCGCCGTACGACGCGTGGCGCAGGCTGTCGCCGGCCTGCCCGCGGCCAAACCTCGCCAGAAGGGGTTCGGTTCGGGCACCTGCGCGCTGCCGACCATCTAGCCAAGGATCGCGCGCACCGCGTCTCTCGCGCGCTCGTTTTCTTCCGGCAGGCCGATGCTGATGCGGGCCCACGCGTCGAGCGGCGGAAAGGCGCGCGCGATCTCGATACCCTGCCCCAGCATGTCTGCGGCAAACGCCGCGTGCGGCCGTCTGGTCTCGAAGAACACGAAGTTGCCGCGTGCGTCGGTGCGGCGAAGGCGCAGCCGATCGAGAAGGGCATGCCAGGTGCGCCGCTCCGCCGCCACCTTCTGGCGTAGCGTCGCGACATAGGCTTCGTCCCCGAGACTCGCGGATGCTGCGGCGATCGCAAGGCGATTGAGCGTGTGCGGATCGCCCAGTCCCTTCTTCTTGAGCGACAGGGCCAGCGGCCCTGGCGCGACGGCATAGCCGATCGATAGACCCGCCAGGCCGTAGATCTTGCCAAAGGTGCGAAACACGATGACGTTGGCGCCTTCCCGCGTCAGGCCGACGGCGGTCCGCCCGGCGAAATCGTCGTCGAACTCCAGATAGGCCTCATCCACGATCACCGTCGTTCGTGCGGCGGCCCCGCGGACGAAGTCCTTGAACCGACCGGCATCGCCGACCGTGCCCGTGGGATTGTGCGGATTGACGAGATAGACGGCGCGCGTCCGCGGCCCGACACGGCCGGCGATGGCCGGCAGATCATTCGCCAGCTGTGCGTCGAGCGGAACGCCGACGACCACGCCGCCGCCCGGCGCGACCGCATCGACCAACGCGGTATAGCCGGGCCGGGAATAGATGAACTCGCCGCCCGGCCCGCCGGCGAGAGCGAGCTGGAGCCCCAAGCTGTCGAGAATCTCTCCCAGGATGATCTGATCGGGCGCGACGCCTTCCCGCGCCGCGATCTGCCGTTCGAGCCCGCGCGCCTCCACGCCCACATAGCGGGCAACCTGACCAAGCTCGCGCTCGATCGCGGCGCGCGCCTGCGGCGACGGGCCCAATGGATTCTCGTTCAGCGACAACCGGACGGGATTTGCAGATGCGACGGCACCGGCCCGGCCGCCAAGCATCAGTCCGGCGGCGGATGCTCCTCCAAGCCAAACGCGGCGTGTGAGCGCAGGATCATCTGACATCGTTCACCGACAGGGATTGAGCACGACCGCCGGATCGTCGCCGGTCGATGGTAGCGAAGTCTAGCATATGCGGGTGTCGCGCTCGCTGTCGGTACTATCGCAGCTGCATCGATCCGTGCCGCTGCTGCCCATGGGCATGATCAATCCAGGATAAAGCCACTGATAGCCGCCGGCGGATTGGCATTCGCAGGGACAGATGCCGCTCATCCGGCGGTATGCCGGATGGGGCGAAGTACCGGACGACCGGCCGAACGCCTCGGCGAGTGCCCTGACCAGTCCGGCATAGAGACGATCTCTGGACACCTTCAGCCTCGCACAGCCAGGTCAAAAGGTCTCGGCCCATGGCCGCAGATCGAGCTCGAGCGTCCAGGCGCTGCGGTGCTGGTGATGCAGAGCCCAGTAGGTTTCGGCGATCGCATCGATGGCGAGCAGGCCGTCCACCCCACGCTGCTCGCGTAGCTGCGGCGCACGCGACAGGAGCCTCTCGCCGCCGATGCCGCCGTCGATCACGATATGGCCGACATGGATGTTCTTGGGTCCGTATTCTCGCGCGATGCTCTGCGCCAGGGCCCGTAAAGCGGCCTTTGCCGCGGCAAAGGGCGCGAAGTTCGCCTTGCCCCGCAGGCTGCCGGACGCGCCGGTGAAGAAGAGCGAGCCGCCGCCATTGTCGAGCAATACCGGAAGGGCCGCCTGCGCGACATGGAATCCGCCCAGCGCGTGCTCGCGCCAATGCTGCTCGAACGTCTCCGGCGTGACTTTCAGGAACGGCGCCGGCTGGTTGCTGCCGGCATTGTGGATGACCACTGCCAAGGGCGCGCGCCGGTTGGCGGCGGCGACGAAGCGCGCCACATCGGCGGCATTGGCCGCGTCGCCGACCAAGGCCTCGACATCGCCGCCCAGTGCCTTCGCGGTCTCTTCCAGCTTCGACGCGTTGCGGCCTGCAATCGCAACGGAAAACCCGCCATCAAGGAACCGCTTGGCAAGAGCCGCGCCCAGACCCTCACGGGCACCGACGCCGACGATCAGTATGCTTTGCGCCGCCATTTGGTCCTCCAGCGAAAGGTGCTGAAAGTCTATCCAACAAGTAGAGTATGTCCAGCGGTTTCGGCGGCCTGCCGCGACGTTGCCGTTCCTTGCGCCGATATGGTCCAAGCGATCCGGCGGGCTTGGCGAGCGATCTCGGGCATTGCGGTGATTTCCCACCACTTGCCGCGGGTCAGTGCGCCCATCGCGAACAGGTCCGGCTGGGGGGCGCCGTCGCGGTCGAGGACGCGGTCGGCATCGTCGACATCGATGCCGAGATCGGCCGGGCCCGGGCGTGCCAAGCCGCGCGCGATCAGCGTTTTCAGAAGGGTACCCGGGCTGCGATCGACATCGGAGTTCGGGCCGCTGCAGTTCACCACCCGGCCGAAGACCGCCTCAAGTCGACCGGTCGCCGTGGCGATGTGCGCCAGCACGGAATTGCAATGCGGCGTCAGGTCCAAAAGACGTCCGCGAAGGATCTCGACGCGCCCGTCGGCGATCGCGTCCGCGATCTGGCGGCCCTGATGCGGCGCGACGCGATGGCGGTGCGTGTTGAAGATGGAGAGGCCGTGGCGCAGCGCCCGGCGCTTGTCGGCTTCGCGCAACGCCGACCACGCCTCGCGCCAGTGCGGGCGCATGGCGTCGATGAAAGCCTGCCATTCCGGCGCCGGTGCGTCTTTCCTGACGGCGGATCGCAGGCTTTGCAGCAGCATCGAGGCCCGGTCGGGATAGGGACCGGGAAGCGCCGCGCCCGCCTGGTGTGCGACATGCATCTGCGGCAGACGCCCATGGCGCGACAGCATGACGATCTTCCCTCTATGTCCCTCGTCCAGGCGAGTCAGCGCAGTGTCGACGGCGGTCAGGCCACTGCCGACGATGAGGATGCGCGCCGTGGACTCGACGGACCACGGCCCCCAAGGATCGTCGACGACCGCGTGGGCGACCTCGCCGCCGAACAAGCGGGCCAGCGGCCGCGGCGATCCATGCCCGGTCGCCAGGACGAGTTTGCCGGCCGACAACACGCCGGCAGTGTGAAAGACGCACCACCCGTCCTGTTGCCGCCCCAGCCCGACGACCTCGGACGAAAGGATGTTCAATTCGATCTTCCCGCGAAACTGCTGCCGCGTGCTCTCGACCAGATCGACGAGATAGCGTCCATACAATTCTCGCGGAACGAATCTGTCGGGCCCATCCGGGATGCGGACATGCTGGCGGCCGAGCCAGTCAACGAATTGATCCGGTTCCTCCGCGTCCGCCGACATCTTCTCGGCAGGAACGTTGAGGACATGCGCCGGATCGGATGTTCCATAGGCGGCGCCTTTCGCGAACTGCGCCTCCGGTCCCACGATGGTTATGGACAGTGGGCCGTGCGCGTTGCGCGCCAAGGCGCGGAACAGGGCGACCGCGGCGGCCCCGTTTCCGCAGATCGCCACGTCTTGCCGGTTCACGCCGATCCTCCTGTGTTTGTCAGACAATGGCCCATTCCGCCTTTCGCGGCGGGATAGCCGGCAATTTTGCGGCCACGCCATGCAGGATACGCAAGTCAAAGTCTATTGACTCAATAGAGTATCGGCGATCCACTACCCGCGTGCAATCGGAAATTTCGGAGGTCCCCGTGAATATCCAGCAGATCGATGCACTTGCCGGCGTCCGGGCGACGCTTCACTACCTGGTCCGCACGGGCGTCAAGCCCTACAGCTACACGTTCGAGCCTGCACCAGGCGTGCCGCCGCGTTCGGGCGAGGTGAACAGTGTCGAGAACGTGCTGATCCGTGACGGCCGCGCCGTCGCCGATGCCTTATCGCTCGACGAGCAGGGCTTCGCTCTGCGGCGCCACGAAAGCCGCGTGTCGGATTTCTACGACGAGGACGAACTGCGCGCGACCTACTATCCCGAAATCGAGGCGCTCCTGAAGCGCGAGACCGGTGGCAACAAGGTCGTGATCTTCGACCATACGATCCGCTCCGTCCCGAAGGCCAAGGAGGGCGTGGCCGGAATGCGCGAGCCGGTCCGGCGCGTTCACAACGATTACACCGAGTTCTCGGGTGTCCGCCGCGCACACGAAAACCTGACGTGGGAAGAGGCCGTCGAACGACTGCGCTATCGCTTCATCGAGGTGAATGTCTGGCGCCCGATCCGGGGTCCGCTGGAGGACACGCCGCTGGCGGTGCTCGACGGGCGCACCCTGGACAAGACGGACCTGATCCCCAGCGACCTCATCTATCGCGACAAGGTCGGCGAGACCTATTCCGTCCAATACAATCCGCGGCATCGCTGGTTCTACTTCCCGCGCCTGCAGCGCGAAGAGGTCATCCTCATCAAGGGATTCGACTCCGACGTCACCAACCCGGCCCGCTTTGCGCCGCATACCGGCTTCGACGATCCGACGACGCCGCCGACCGCGCTGCCGCGCGAGAGCATCGAGGTGCGGGCACTGGTGTTCTTCGGACCCAGCCCGTGAGCGCCGCCATCGACCTGAGCGAGCGTCTCGCGCTGTGCGAGGCTGGCCAAGCCGACCGGGCGCTCCGAGAATCGGCGGCTCCGTCGGACGGCGTATGGAATGCTCATGCCGCGCAGGAATCGGCGCGGAGGCATTCTGGCGATCCGCGATCGCGACAAAGCAATCGCTATTGGGAATGACAGCCGGCGGAACGTGTGGACCACGGGTCAGGACGCCCGCAAGGCCTCATCCACAATGGCCTGGAGTTCGCCGGCGGTCGCGCCGTCCCTGGCTTGGATCGCCATGCCTTGCATCACGGTGGTGAGATAGCGAGCCAGATTTTCGGCGCGTTCGTCGTCCACCCAGAAGCGGAGCTTCCGGGCAAGCAGATCGCGGAACGCGGCGCGACGTTCGGTCAATTCCCGGGCGAGGTCGGCATGATCGGGATGGCTGGCGATCAAGCCGGTGTTGAGCATGCAACCCAGCTCGCCCGCCGGGTCGAGCAGCCCTTTGGCTGTGCCTTCGAGCAACAGGCGGACCGCTTCCGCGAGCGTGAACCGCTCGCCCATGAATGACAGGTCCGACGCACCCCGCATCGCGGCGTACCGATCGATCGCCTCGCGATAGAGCGATGCTTTGTTGCCAAACGCTGCATAAAGGCTTGGTGCTGCAAGTCCCGTTTCGGCCGTAAGTTGTTGGAATGAAACGCCTTCGTAGCCTTGACGCCAGAACAGGCGCATCGCTGTTTCCAGCACAGCGTCACGATCGAAGCCACGCGGCCGACCACCGGGATGTTTTGCCGCCAGTTCCATAACGACCGTTAAATAAAGGATTGACTGCGAGGGTCAACCCAAAGATACATAACGATCATTAAACAACTGGGGACCAGGCATGATTTCTCGAAAGCCTGTCGCGCTTGTGACGGGCGCCTCGTCGGGCATCGGCGCCGTCTATGCCGAACGTCTAGCTGCTCGCGGCTACGATCTCGTGCTCGTCGCCCGGCGCGCCGAACGTCTGAAGACACTCGCTGCAAAGCTGTCGCAGGCGCATGGCGTCAAAGTCGACGCGATCGGCGCAGACCTGACCAAGGATGCCGACATTGCGCGCGTCGAACACATCCTCGCCACGAACCCCGCCATGTCCCTTCTTGTGAACAATGCCGGCAACGGCAAGCTCGGCGGCACGGCGGACATGGCGGTCGAAGACATGGCCTCGACGATCGCCCTCAACATCACGGCCTTGACGCGCCTGACCCGTGCGGTTCTTCCGGCGTTCCTTGCGAGGAATGCGGGCGCGATCATCAACGTGTCGTCGGTGATGGCGCTCCATGCCCTTGCGATCACCTCTCTTTACAGTGGAACCAAAGGCTATGTGCTGAACTTCAGCCGCGGCCTCCAGGAAGAGCTTGCCGGCACGGGCGTGAGGGTGCAGGTCGTTCTTCCGGCAGGGACCGCGACCGAATTTTACGATCAGGCGGGGATCCCGCTTTCGGCGTTCGATCCCGCCGTGGTCATGACCGCGGAGAACATGGTCGACGCGGCCCTTGCCGGATTCGACAGAGGCGAAGCCATCACGTTGCCTTCGGTTCACGACGAGGCGCTGTGGGGCGCCTATGACGCCGCGCGCCATGCCCTATTTGCGGCGACGCAGAATGGTACGCCGTCGCCCCGCTATCGTCGCGCGCCGACCTCGCCGGCGCGCGCTCCTTGACTACACCGGGGCTGCATGCACAGTCCGTGAGCACTGAAGGACTGTGGCGGTCATGAGAATTCAGAGCATCCCGCTATCGTGGGCCAGACGGCACTGTGCAAACGCTGTTGCAGAGGGCGTCTCGCTCGATCACTTGTTCGATATGGCGCTCATCGAACCCCGCTTTGGCGACGATCGAGACCGCATTTCGTCGGCGCAGCTCGCCTTGTTCTACTACCATACCAATTTGAGCACCGACGACGAAGCCCGGAGAAACAGTCGCGGCCGAATCCCCGTCGGCTTGGGAACGGTTGCCATCCGGGCGATGTTCGGCTGTTCGACGCTCGAAAGCGCCATCGGCGCGGTCGCTCATTTGTATGACTTGGCGTCGACGACCATGAAGGTTCGCTTGACCGTCGACTATGACGAGGCAGTTCTCGCGGTGCACTGCGAGGACGGTCAATCCGGATCGGATTCCACGTCCCTGGAAGACGCCTATCTCAGCTTCCTGTTCATGTGCGTGAATCACTTCATCGGCAAAATCCTGCCGCTGAGCGCGGTTGAGACCCGCGATCCGACGCATATGAATCTGGGACGGACCCACTGGGCCGCAGGTGCTCCGGTCCGTCTCGGCAGCCTTTCGGCCTTGCGGTTTCCGAAAGCGGTCTTGCTGGCCCCACGCATGGCCAACGGCACGGACGACCTGTTTTGCGATGTGTTCCGGGAGTGGCTTGCATTCGTGGAACCGGCCGCGGTCGCCGCGATCGCGCCGAAACACTCGATGCGCGATTTTCGCGCGCGTCAACTGGCGCAAGCCGCCGGCATCAGTCAGGCCACATTGCGACGCCGCATGGATCGCTTCGACGGCGGTCTGCGCCAGGCCCGCGAAAAGGCGCTCGTCTCCGCAGGTCTCGATCTGCTGCTCAACACGGCGGACAGCGTCGATGCCGTCGCCGCGCGGATCGGCTATTCGGACGCGCGAAGCTTCCGGCGATTCATCAAAAGCGCGACGGGCAGGACTCCATTGGAATGGCGAATGGAACACGCCTCCGCCGACATCCTGAGGCCGAACCCGGCTGTGCATCGGCGCATTCAGGCGTTCGCCAAAGCGATGTGCGTTTAAGCGCAACTGTCCCCATTTCGCCGGCTGCGTGAGCCTTTCCGTCCTATGTAATCCGCCGATCTCCCCGAAAAATGAAGCAAATCAAGCCCGTCAGGGCTCGGGGGGCGTGGTCGCGACATCCCTCGAAATAAAACAGTTTCGGGGAGGAAGCTTTGGACAGGACGCAAATTCGCGCGCGGCATGCCGTGCTGAGACCGGTTCTTCTTTGCGGTTGCGCAGTGGTTTCATGGAGCTTGGCGGCCGGCGGCGTCGCGGCGCAGACAAGCGCATCGGCACAATCGCCGAACGCGCAGTCCTCCGAGATAGAGACGGTCACCGTAACGGCATCGCGGCGCGAAACGACGGTCAGGGAAACGCCCACCGCGGTTTCCGCCTATAGCGGCAAACAGCTTGCCGCCGACCACGTCGTGACGCTGACGGATCTGGTCGCGTCGAGTCCCGACGTCCAGATCGGCATCTACAGCACCAATGCCGATATCACGATCCGCGGCATCGGCAATCCGCAGACCGTCGCCGGCTCCGATCCCGGCGTCGCCTTCAACTATGACGGTGTCTATCTTGCGCAGTCGGGCTTGACGATCAGCTCGATGCTCGACGTCAGCCGCGTGGAGATATTGCGCGGTCCGCAGGGCACGCTCTTTGGCCGCAACGCCACCGGCGGCGCCGTCAATGTCATCCCCAATCTCCCGACCGAGCAGTTCGCCGCCGGAATCGATACATCGGTAGGCTTCGGTCCCACGCAGGACCACAGTACGGCCTTCGTGAGCGGGCCGCTCACATCGGACGGCCAATGGCTTGCCCGCCTCGCGGTCCAGCAAACCTACAACGACGGTTACACGCGCAACCTCGCTCCGGACGGACCCTCCCGGTTTGATGGCCAGAACAACTATTCGGGGCGCGGTCAGTTGGAATGGTTGCCGACGGGCGACCTGACGGTCCGACTTTCGCTGGACTATCAAAAGGAAGACGACAGCGGAGCCGCCCTGTTCCTGCTGGGCGATGTCCCTCCAGGCGCACCGCTTCCGGTCCAGATCCAGGGCGCCCCCTCGGGCAATATCGACAAGCGCGAGACCTACTCGAATGTGGGCGTCAACAATCTGAAAGCCGCCGGCGCGACGCTGACGACCGACTGGGTCCTCGACGGCGGCGACCTCAAGGCCGTCGTCGCGGTCGATTCCTACGACCAGTTCACAAGCCAGAACGGCTCCGGGACGGGCGTCGACTTCACGCACACCGAGTATCTCCAGAGGTCCAATCAATATTACGCCGAGGTGCTGTATTCGTCGGATCCGTCCCATCCCTTCACCTACGTGGTCGGCGCGAACTATTTCCACGAGAATGAATTTCAGCAGATCACGGTGCCCATCCGCTATCTGGCCATCCCCGTCATCCTCGGCGGGACTCTGGGCACGTCGTCTTACGCCGCCTATGTCCATGGCCAGTATGAAATCGAGCCCGGACTGAAGGTCTTTGCCGGGCTCAGATACACCAGCGACCACAAGGCCGCCGATGAATTCAACGATTTCGTGGGAACCCTGGACCACCAAAAAGGTTGGAACCACATCACCTACGAGGCGGGCGCGTCCTACGACTTCAGCGACGCCGTCACCGGATTCCTGAAATACTCGACCGGATATAGAAGCGGCGGCTTTTCCATCGGATCGTTGCAGGGTCCTTTCAGTCCGGAAGAAAACACCAGTGTCGAGGCCGATCTGAAAGGCTCCTATTTGAATGGCCGGCTGCAGGCCAACCTGGCGGCCTTTCACATGAGCTACAGCAATATGCAGGTCAATCAGGTGAACGGCGTATCGGAAGCCGTCACCAACGCAGCAAGTTCGACGATCGACGGCTTCGAAGCGGAATTCGTGGGCCGGGTCTCCGACGAACTCCGTCTCGAACTGTCCGGAGACTGGCTGGATGCCCATTTCGACGTGTTCAATACCGAGGATTCGGCCAGACCTGGCCTGGGGATCCTGAACCTCGCGGGCCATCTGTTGCCGCAAGCGCCCAAATTCTCGCTGAGCGGCGCCGCTTACTACGACGTGCCGATTTCCGTTCCCGGTACCGTCACGCTGAGCGCGCGGTACGACTGGAAGTCACGGCTCTTCTTCGATCCGTTCAATTTGCCGGTGTCTTCGCAAGGACCGGCCGGAAAGCTCGATCTGTCGATCAACTATGCGAGCGAGGACGACAGATGGACGGCGAGCGTGTTCGCGCTCAACGCCACCGATGCGGTCATCAAGAACCATGTGATCGTCGTCTCGGCGCTCCTGGGCTCTCTTGCGCTCGGCGGACTGGACCCGGGCCGGGAGATCGGAATATCCGCCGGCTATCATTTCTAGCACCTGGACCGGAAGGACTGCGTGAATGGCCGACAGACAGAAATACGTCGACGCAAACGGCGCGCGACTGGGATACGAGGTTCATGATCTCGCAAAGGGACCGCCGCTCGTTTTCGTGCATGGCTACGCGATGCGAAGCACCGGGCCAGCCTATCGCGAACTCCTGTCTCTTCTGGCTGGAGATTTCACGGTCTATGCGCTCGATCTTCGAGGGCACGGGGCATCGGCCGGCGAAACGGCGAACTGGTCCCTCGCGACCATCGCCGACGATGTGGCGGCGTTCGCCGATGCGCTCGGGCTCCAAGGCGCCGTCCACGCGGGCCACTCGCTCGGCGGCTTCACCGGCCTGTACGCGACGATGCGCCATCCCGGCATTTTTTCCGCGCTCTGCCTGCTGGCGACGGCGCCCGCGAGCGGCGGCGGTCACACGCCGGTCGAGGTCAGACGGCTGCTTACGGAGCGGGGAGGGGACCGCGATGCGATGTTCGATTTCTTTTCGTCCATGTATGTGCACGCCGATCGCAACGCCATCGACCAAGCCGTCGACTCGATCGGGATCATGGACCGCTCCGTCCACGAAGCTTTTTTCTCGACCTTTCCGGATCAGGTGATCACGCCGCGGCTGGGTGAAATCCGGATTCCCGCACTCGTCCTCAGCGGCGTTCGCGATGTCGTCGTTCCGCCCGCCGAACAGCACGCGACGGCGCTCGGGCTTTCCTTCTGCAAGGAGGTCAATTTCTCAGGCGAAGGGCATATGCTGCCCCTCGAGGCGGCGGCGATGACGGCGCGGGAGATACGCAACTTTTGCCTCTGCGACGTGAACGACCGTTTCGTGCGGTGAACCGCGACGGCCTGGCTCGTGCTCCTGAGCACCTTCGGTGCGGGCTGCACGTCGGGCCGCCTGCTTCTCGGGAAGCTGTGATCGCGGTTCAAGCTTGACCGGAAGTCGCGGGCCGCGCGGCACTGCGCGCCGGGGCGCCCGTCGACCCGGCATCGGTCCGCGCTTCGATCGCGCGCAGCACCGCGATCATGTCGTCTTCGCCATGGCCCTGCGCGACGGTTTCGCGATACAGCGCATGGCACGCGTCCAGCAGCGGCGAAGCGAGCCCGGCCTCGCGCGCCGCGTCGGCGACCAGCCGCGCGTTCTTCAGGACGTCGCGTGCCGCGGCCTGCACCGCAAAATCGTGCTCGACCAGTTTGCGCGCCTTGAGACGCGACACGCCACTCGCCATCGGTCCGGCATCGAGCACGGCGAGCAGCTTGTGCATGTCCAGGCCATGCCGGTCCGCGAAATGCACCGCCTCGGTCAACCCCGTGACCATCGTGATCAGGAACAGGTTGACCGCCAGCTTCATGCGCAGCGCCGACGGCACCGCGCCGCAAGCCACGGTCTCCTGGCACATCGGTCTCAGCAGGGGGCGGATTTCGCCGACGGCGTCCGCTTCGCCCGCGAGCATTGCCACGAGCTGGCCCGCTTCGGCCGGCTTGCGCGAGCCGGATACCGGTGCCTCCACATAGAGGCCGCCCGCCGCCCGGATGTCCGCATCGAGCGCCGACGAATAGCTGGGCGACGTCGTGCCCATATGCACGATGATGTGACGCGCGACATTCGCGGCGAATGCCGGTGTGCCGCGGCCGAGCACGCCGTCGATCGCCGCATCGTCCGCCAGCATGAGGATCGCGATCCGCGTCCGGGCGAAGAGTTCGGTGGCTGATTCCGCGACCCTGGCTCCTGCGGACCGTAACGGTGCGCAACGATCCGCCGACCGGTTCCACACAATGAGGGGCGTCCCGGCGCGTGCCAGGTTGAGCGCCATGGGCTGTCCCATGACTCCGAGACCGACGAAGCCGATATCCATGAGCGTTCCTCCGCCGGGAACCCTAAGGCGGCGGAGCGCGATGCGCGCCGGATGGTTATGCATGGGGGTGACGCGCCGCGCGCCGCTCTCGATATGCTAGAGTCGGCGCCATGCCCTTCGCCTTCGACAATTCCTATGCCCGCCTGCCCGAGCGGTTCTACGCCCGGCTCGCGCCCACCGCGGTCGGCGCGCCACAGCTGATCCGCGTGAATGCCGGCTTGGCCCGGCAGCTGCGCCTTGATCCGGACAGCCTCGCCACGGCCGAAGGGATCGAAATACTTGCGGGCAACCGCGTGCCGGAGGGTGCCGAGCCGCTCGCCATGGCCTATGCCGGCCATCAATTCGGCAATTGGGTGCCGCAACTGGGCGACGGGCGCGCCATCCTGCTCGGCGAAGTGCTGGCACATGACGGCCTGCGCTACGACATCCAGCTCAAGGGCTCGGGCCCGACGCCGTTCTCGCGCAATGGCGACGGCCGCGCCGCGCTGGGGCCGGTGCTGCGCGAGTTCATCGTCAGCGAGGCGATGGCGGCACTCGGCGTGCCGACCACCCGCACGCTGGCCGCCGTGACGACCGGCGAGACCATCTTGCGCCAGGAGGGCATGTTGCCCGGCGCGGTGCTCACGCGTGTTTCGCGCAGCCATGTGCGGGTCGGCACTTTCGAATATTTCGGCAATCGCGGCGACGTCGAGGCGGTCCGCGCGCTCGCCGATTACGTGATCGCGCGGCTCTATCCGGAGGCGGCGCAGGCGGCGCAGCCCTATCGCGCGCTGCTCGACGCGGTGATCGCGCGCACGGCGAGCCTGATCGCGCGCTGGCAGTGCATCGGATTCATCCATGGCGTGATGAACACCGACAACACCTCGATCGCGGGCGAGACCATCGACTACGGCCCGTGCGCCTTCATGGACGTCTACGACCCGGCGACGGTGTTCAGTTCCATCGACCAGGGCGGCCGCTACGCCTATGGCAACCAGCCGCGCATCGGCCACTGGAATCTCGTGCGTTTCGCCCAGGCCCTGCTGCCGCTGCTCGGCGACAGCGAGGAGAGCGCGCTGGCCTCGGCGCAGGAGGCGATCAACGCCTATCCGTCGCAGTTCGAAGCCGCCTATTTCGCCGGGCTGCGCGCCAAGTTCGGCTTTGTCGCGGCGCGAGACGACGACCTGACGCTCGCGGCGGAGTTCTTCCGCCACATGGCCGACGGCCACGCCGATTTCACGCTGACCTTCCGGCGGCTCGGCGACTGCGCCGCGGGCGAGGGTGCGGACGATGCGTTGCGGGCTTTGTTCGACAATGCGGCGGCCGTCAGCGTCTGGCTGCCGAAATGGCGGGCCCAGCTTGCGCGCGACGGCGTCGCGCCGGCGGGGCGCGCCGCGGCGATGCGCAAGGTCAATCCGCTGTTCATCCCGCGCAATCATCGCGTCGAGGCGGCGATCGTCGCGGCGCAGGCGCGCGGCGACTACGCGCCTTTTGCGGAATTGATGACGGTGCTGGCTTCTCCTTATGACGCGCAGCCGGATGTCGCCGCCTATGCCGACCCGCCCAAGCCGGATGAGGTGGTGCTGCAAACCTTCTGCGGTACGTAACCGGTGGTAGAGAAATCCGCGGCTTGCGCCATAGGTTACATCCATATTCGGCAGGTGTGACGGACGAACGGCTTGTCCTGGAAATCGCGTCCGTGTCACAGTGATGTGTGCTGCGTAGGAAGTCCCCGTGTCGGAAAAGCCCGAAGACGTCGTCAAAGTGTCTGTCGAAGGTTTGCGCATCGCCTGGCAGCGCCCTGTACTCGTCAAGCTCGACGCAAGCGCGGCGCAAATAGCCAACAGTTCGTTTATATATACCGACGCTGCCGACAACTATTCTTAGCCGGACGGGCGCCGGCGGCGCGCCCCGGGGCCCTGCGCCCACTTCGTCGCGCGGGGCTCAGGCCGTCGCCGCCACGCGCGGCCGGGTTGCCGCGGCGATCGCGAAGAATACGCCCACTGCGACAAGGCCGCTCAGCGCATCGGTGAGGAGGAATCCCATCGAGCCCCAATGGTCGTGCGCCCAGCCGTCCGCCAATCCGATATAGGCGATCGGGATGTTCGAAAGAGAGGCATAGAGATTGTATTTCGTCGCCGCGGCTCCGCGCCCGATGGCCTCCAGCACGACGGCGCTGAACGACGCATAGTTGAAGCCCTGCACGAAATTGTAGGCGAGGGTGAAGACGACGAACATCGTCGCGCTGCGCGCCGCCGCGGCCATGGCGAGCGTCACCACCGCCAGCGCGATGCCGAACAGGGCATAGGCGAAGCGGCGCTCCATGCGATCGCAGAGATAGCCGCCGATCAGGCATCCGGCCATCGAGATGAAGCCGCCCAGAACGCCGTTGGCCAGCGCGACGGTGTTGGCGTCGGCGTGCCAGTCGCTTGCCACCGCGCCCCACAGATTGGTCGCTGCCCCGGAGCCGATGGGCAGGAAGCAGATCAGCAGCGCGAGATAGCCCGCCCGCGACCTCGCCGTCTGCCACAGATCCGCGATCAGATCGCGCAGCGTATGCGCATAGGTCGTCTGCCGGTGTTCGGCGGAGGGCTCGTCGACGAAGAAAAGCGCGGCGCAGCACAACAGGAAGAGCACGCCCATCGCCGCGCCGGGCAGCCAGCCGATCGTGGAATGCTCGGCGATCCACAACGCAAGCCCGCCGCCCACGCCGTAGCCGCCCAGATTGCCCGCCTGGTACCAACCCCCGGCGCGACCCTTTTCCTCGAGGCCGGTCGAATGGGCCATCAGATTCTCGGCCGCCATGGCGAGAAAGCTGATCGATACGTTGAACAGGAAGACGAGGACCGTGATCGCCTGCAGTCCCTGTGCGTTGACCGGAAACAGTCCCGTCGCGATCATGGCGAGGGCCGAGACTGCGGCGCCGATCAGGTACCATTGTTTGCTGGTCAGCGTGGTGTCGACGACCGGCGCCCAGGCGGCCTTCCAGGTCTGCGGCAGAAGGCCGAACGCCACCAGCGCGGAGATCGCGCCGACGCTGACGCCGGCATGGGCCAGCAGGAAGCCGAGCGTGACGCTGACATAACCGCTGGTGACGCCGAACGGTATGCAGAGGATGAGGTAGACGATCGGATGCGGCTTGCCCGCCTGCCTGATGCTCACGCCCCATCCTGCCCGATTGTGACAGTCGACCTTAGCGGGCTTGAGCCGTGGTGCAACGCCAAAGGAACGGCCAGTCGGCCGATTCAGGTTGAACCTTTCGCGCCGGTTCCGTGAGAGCGTATTGACGCTCTCGCGGATTTCAGTTGCACGGCCTGCGCGATCCCGTGTGAAATCTGCGTCATGAATGGCCCATAAGAGGCTGTGGCAGGGAGAATCCGCATGAACGCGCCGACGCCGGTTTCGCTGACCCCGAAGAATCTACCGCCCGTCCAGATGGCGCTGTTCTCGCTGGCCGCAATGCCCGTGGCCGCGCTCGGCATTCCGCTGACCGTGTACCTTCCCAACTACTATGCCCACGACATCGGCCTGTCGCTCTCCGCGGTCGGCGCCGCCTTCAGCATCGTGCGCCTTATTGACATCGCCTTCGATCCCGCCATCGGCGTCGCGATCAACGCAACGAAGACGCGGTTCGGCCGCTTCAAGCTGTGGATGCTGGCCAGCGTGCCGCTCCTGATGCTGGCCGCCTATATGATCTTCATGGCTTCGCCGGGGATCACGAGATCCTATCTCGTCCTATGGCTCGTGGTTCTCTATGCCGGTTTCTCCATGCTCACGCTCGGCCACCAGGCCTGGGCCGCGGCGCTCCAGCCCGAATATCACCAGCGCAGCCGCATCTACGGCTGGATGCAGGTGGTGGGCGTCGTCGCCACCGTCGTCATCCTGGCGGTGCCGGTGATCCTGTCGAAGGTGTGGCACGTCACCATCCCGCAGGGCGTGCAGGGCATGGGCTGGTTCATCGTTGCGATCACGCCCGTCTCCATCGCGATCAGCGTCTTTTCCGTGCCGGAGCCGAAGAATGCGCCCGAGCAGATGATCACCTGGGCCGACTATCGCACGATGCTGTTCCGGCCGTCGCTGATCCGCACCCTGGTCGCTGATCTCTTCCTGGCGCTGGGGCCGGCGATCACGGCGGCGCTTTATCTCTTCTTCTTCATCCAGGTGATGGGCTTTACCCGCGACCAGACGACCTCGCTGCTGCTGATCTACATCGCGGCCGGATTGGCCGGTGCGCCGGCCTGGGCGATGCTGGCGCGCCGGATCGGCAAGCACCAGACCGTCATGCTCGGCTGCGTGCTCTATGCTCTGGCGCAAGTGCTGGTCTTTGTCCTTCCGCACGGCAATATGGCCTTCATGGTGCTGGGCATGTTCCTCGCCGGCTTCGTCGTGAGCTGCTTCACCTTCCTGATTCGCGCCATGGTCGCCGACATTTCGGACGAAGTGCGGCTGGACATTGGCAAGGACCGCGCCGCGCTTCTGTATGGCCTGATCACTGGAACCTCGAAAGTCGGCTCGGCAGTTTCCGTCATCGTCACCTTCGGGGTGCTCGAATATTTCGGCTTCGACGCCAAGGCGGCGCAGAACAGCGGTGTGCCGCTGGACGCACTTATCGGCTGTTATGTCTTCGTGCCGGTGTTGACCATGTTCGTCGGCGCTACCGCGCTGTGGGGCTACAAGCTCGATGCGACGCGGCACGACGACATCCGCGCCGAACTCGCGCAACGCGACGCGCTGGCCGGCGCTTCGGGCGTCATCGACAGCCTGACCGGGTCCGAGCCGGCGCTTGCCGCGCCGCCGCCGCTCGGCACGCGCGAGCCGGGATAGGGCTCACGCCTTGCGCCGATAGCCCTCGAACAGCACGCGGAACGATTCGCCGTTGACGCGATCGAAGTCGTAGACCGCGCCCAGCTTGCCCGCGAGCTTGAGCACCACCGCGCCGTGGAGCGACGCCCAGAAGACGTGGCCGATCAGTTCGGCATCGCCTTCGAGAATCCCGTCCGCCACCAGCGCGCGGACATAATCCGTCATCGTCGCCCGCGCACGCGTGTTGGCCTCGATCAATTCGGGATAGGCCGATTCGTCGGGCTGCGAGAGATCGAACATCAGCCGATAGGCCGCAGGTTCGCCGAACGCGAAGTCCGTATAGGCGCGGTAAACGGCCGCCGACTTCTCCGGTGCGCTGGCGGCATTCTTGAATGCGGTCTCCAGCGAGGTCGCGAAGCGGTTGAAGGCACGGGCCCGCACCGCGGCCAGGATGTCGTCCTTGTCCTTGAAATAGCGGTAAGGCGTCATCGCGCTGACGCCGAGCTCGTTCGCAAGCTCCCGCATGGTGAAGCCTTCGCGGCCGCGGGTGTCGAACAGCCGGGTCGCGGCCTCGCAAAGCCGTTCGCGGAAATCGGCAACGTCGGTCTGGGTCAGGACGCGCGGCATTGAGAATCCCTGTCAATTTCTAGACTTGCCAAACCGGAACGTTATATGCGATAAATTTACGTGGTAAAACATTACAGAGGAAGGAGACGGCCATGAACGCTCCCGCCCGGATCAATCCCTATCTCGTCGGAAACTTCGCGCCGGTTACATCGGAGGACGATTTCGCCGCACTCACCATCAAGGGGGAGATTCCGAAAGGCCTGCGTGGCGCGTTCTACCGCAATGGCCCCAACCCCCAATTCCCGCCGCGCGACCCCAACCATCACTGGTTCTCCGGCGACGGCATGCTGCACGGCTTCTTCGTCGCGGACGGCAGGGTCTCCTACAAGAACCGCTATATGCACACCCCGAAATACACGCTCGAGCACGCCGCCGGGCGCTCGCTGTTCGGCAGCTTCGGCAATCCCTTGACCAGCGATCCGTCGGTCGTCGGCAAGGATGGCGGCGTCGCCAACACCAATGTCGTCTGGCACGCCGGCAAGCTGCTGGCGCTGGAGGAGGCGCACCAGCCGCTCGAAGCCGACCCGCTGACGCTCGAGACGCGCGGCTATCTCGATTACGCCGGCGCGGCCAAGCGGTTCACCGCCCATCCCAAGATCGATCCCAAGACCGGCGAGATGATTTTCTTCGGCTATGGCGTCGGTGCCATGCCGTTCGCCAGGGGCATGGCCTATGGCGTGGTCGACAGGGCTGGCGCGGTCACCCGTCTCGATCAGTTCGACGCGCCCTATTCGAGCATGGTCCACGATTTCTGCGTCACCGACCGGCATGTCCTGTTCCCGATCCTGCCGCTGTCCGGCAGCCTCGAACGCGCGATGAACGGCAAGCCCGCCTTCGCCTGGGAACCGGAACTGGGCAGCCGTATCGGCCTGATGGGACGCGGCAAGGGCGTCGACGGCATCCGTTGGCTGACCACCGATCCCTGTTACGTCTTCCACCCGATGAATGCCTGGGAAGAGGGCGACACGCTCTATGCCGACGTGATGCAATACGCTCAGGCGCCGCTCTTCCCCAATGCCGACGGTTCTCCGGGCAAGGCGGTCTCCGCTCGCCTTGTGCGCTGGGAGATCGATCTTTCGGGCAAGACCGACACGGTCAAGCAGACGAAGATCGACGACCTCGCCGGTGAATTCCCGCGTCTCGACGAGCGCCGCGCCGGCCTCTCCTACCGCCACGGCTATTTCGCGGCCGATACCGAGGACAGCGGCAAGGTGCTGTTCAACGCCATTGCCCATATCGACTTCAAGACGGGCAAGCGCGCGGTGCACCGGCTTCCTGCCGGCGACGCGCCGGGCGAGCCGATCTTCGTCCCCGGAAGCAGCGATGCCGCGGAAGGCGACGGCTGGCTCGTGGCGCTGATCTATCGCGGCGCCGAAGATCGCACGGATTTCGCGGTCTATGATGCGACGGATGTGGCCAAGGGGCCGGTCGGTATCGCCGAACTGCCCCGCCGCGTGCCGTTTGGGTTTCACGGCAACTGGCGGCCGGCCTAGGAAACGCCGCGTACCCGCTCATAAAGCCAGGTCCAGAAGGCCGCGGTCGCGAGCAGCACCGTCGCGATGGCCATTCCGGCCGGGGAGTCGAAGACCGCGCGAACCCCATTGGCGATCAGCCTGATGCCGCGCAACGCCTCCGCGCTGAAGGCAAAGACCGCCGGCCATGTCGCCCAGACGCCGAGCGCAAAGATCAATACGACCACGAAGGGTGGCGCCAGCATCAGCCATCCGCGCCGCGCGATCCGCGCCGCGACGCCGGCAACGAACGCGTCATCGTCCGGCGGCACGGGCTGCTCGGCGAACAGGCGGATCAAGTCGGCGTCGTCGGTCATGGTCCCAGCCATTGTTTCAGCCGCGCCCCGCCGCGCGCAACATGGGATTTGATCGTCCCCAGCGGCCAGCCGGTCGTCTCCGCGATCTCCCCATGGCTCAGGCCCTCGCCGTAGGACAGCACGACGCACAGGCGCTGCGCCGGATTGAGCCGCTCGAGCGCACGGCTGAGATCGATGCGCTCGACCGCGCTGTCGGGGATCGCGGCTTCGTCATCGGCATCTTCGAGCGGATCCATCGGCAGCTTCGCCTTGCGGGCATGCTGCAGCCAGGTCCGCACCGCGACCTGTTTGAGCCAGCCGCCGAATGCCGCGGCGTTGCGCAGCTGCGACAGCGTCTTCCAGGCCTGCACGAACGTCTCCTGCGCCAGATCGTCGGCCAGTGCGGCGTCCCGCGTGAGGCGGCGCAACATCCCACGCAGGCTTCCCTGGCGCCGGCGCACCAGCTCGGCGAACGCACGCTCGTCGCCCAGTGCCGCCAGCATCACCACATGCGCCTCCGTTGCATCGCCTAGCGCCACCCGCCGCCCGCCTAGCTACGCTTGGCCACCAAGCCGGCGAGCAGCAGTCCTAGGCTGATGCACCACAGCAAGGCGCCGACCGCGGCCATCGCGCGAAAGGTTTCTCCATTGGAATCGGTGTTCAGGACATAGCCCATCAAGGCAAGCCCGCAGCCGACGAAGAAGGTCACGATGGCGCCGGTCAGCAGGCCCTGGCGGGGATTGCCGGCTGGACTCGCCTGCAAACTGGCCAGCGTTGCGGGGTCGAGCGTCACGCCCTTTTCGATCGCGGTGCGGATCGTCTTTTCGCGCTGATGGCTGCGTATGACCCGCGAAATGGTCCCGACGAGCACGATCACAAGGATAAAAATCCAGAAGAAATCGGCGTGAATCCAGTACATGCGAACTCCTTTGGCGGTTTCTATCCGAGGAGATGCCGGCAAGGGGCATTTTGGATGCAGCCGGCTTTGCGGCATACTAAAACGATGAAAAGATATGTCTTTTTCGCGCTTGCAGCATGCCTCGCCATCGGCGGGGCGCAAGGAGCGGATACCCAGGTCGCGCCAGTCGCCGGCTACCGCACCCAGGCCGCTTGGATCCAGCTCGGTCCTGGTGGGCAGGCGGAGGTTCGCGCCGTATCGGCGGGCGGCTGCCCCTTCGTCGTGTTCGGCGACGCCGCCAAATCCGATGTCCCGATGGTCATACGCGCGTCGGCGACGGCCGATTTTCCGGCCGTCTGCAGCTTGCCCATCCCGTCCGGCGTCAAGCGGGTTTCGGTCGCGATGAGCCGGATGGGCGAGCCGGCACACACGACGATGCAGGAACTCCACATTCCGCTTGCCGAGCCGCAGCGCATCCTGGTGCTCGGCGACACGGGTTGCCGGATCAAGGGTACATTCGTCCAAGCCTGCAACGACCCCAAGGCATGGCCCTTTGCCGGCCTGGCCCAGGCCGCGGCGGATCAGCATCCCGACCTGATCCTCCATCTCGGCGATTACCTTTACCGCGAATCGCCCTGTCCGGCCGATTTCGCCGGCTGCGCCGGGTCGCCCTATGGCGACAACTGGGCAAGCTGGGATGCCGATTTCTTCACGCCCGCCGCGCCGCTGTTGGCTGCGGCGCCCTGGATCGTCATCCGCGGCAACCACGAAGACTGCAACCGTGCCGGACCGGGCTTCCTGCGCCTGCTGGGGCCTGTCGCCTACGATCCTGCCGCGCCCTGTGCCGTCCATCTCGATCCCTATGCGGTGCCGGTCGGCAGCCGGACCTTGGCGATCCTGGACAGCGCCGACGCATCCGACCGGCCGGTCGATGAAAAGGCCGTACCGCTCTATGCCAAGGATTTCGAAACGCTGAAGGCGATGGCGAATGCCGGTCCGGGCCGGGAATTGTGGCTGGGGACGCATCGTCCGATCTGGGCCGCGATTTCCTTCATGGGAATCCCGGCGGGCGGCAACGCGACCATGATCGAGGCGGCGGGGGACCTGTCCGCCTTCTCGGCCGTCTCGCTGATGCTGTCGGGGCACATCCATGCGTTCGAGGCGATCAACTACGTGTCCAGGATCCCGCCGCAGATCGTCGCCGGCCATGGCGGCGACACGCTGGACGTGACGCCGGCGAACCTGCGCGGCACGATCTTCCAGGGCGACTCGGGCGTGCATGTGAAGACCGGCTTCTCGGTCGGCGGCTTCGGCTTCCTGATGCTGACGCGCGAGAAGGACAGCGAGGGCTGGGCGGTCCAGCTCTTCGATTCCGCCGGCAAGCCGATCAGGCAATGCACCTATGCCAACCGCAGCATCGTCTGCCTGGCGCCGAAATAGCCGGCTTCAGCCGCCGCACGACTCGCAAACTATTTTTTCGGTGCGTTGCCTTCCGCAGGGCGTTTGTCACCATCCCGCCTTTATCGGCGCTGAATGTCGGTTGCGGCGAATTGCTGCGCATCGGGCGCATGGTAAGGTCATTCGTCGCGACTGCGGGGGATTCTGGTGCGCAACAATCGGTTCTTTGTGATGGTCGGCGGCGGCATTCTGGCCGTCATCGCGGTCGTGACCGGAACGCTCTATTTCCTCGGCGGCGGCAACTCGCCCTTGGGCAACGGCTTCTTCGCCCGGATCGAGAACGGGCTCAATTCCGTCACCGGCAGCATGACGCCCGCGCAGATGGCCGAGGCGCCTTATTTCGCCTTCCGCCGGATCGAGGTCGACACCACCAAATCCCAGCCCGAAGCCTGCCTGGTCTTCACCCGCGACCTCGATACCTCCGGCAAGACGCATTACGAGGACTACTTCTCGGTCGATCCCCAGACCAAGGTTGCCTCGCATGTCGTGGGCGACCGGCTCTGTCTTGCCGGCCTCGCCTTCAACGCGACCTACCAGGTCACCCTCAAATCGGGGCTGCCCGCCGCGACCGGCGAGAAGCTGACCGAGGACGAGACCGTCCCGGTCGAACTGCGCGACAAGCCTTCGCTGGTGCGCTTCTCCGGCGGCATCATCCTGCCGCGCGAGAACATGGAAGGCGTGCCGGTCACCACGGTGAACATCACCAAGCTTCGGCTCAAGGTGATCCGCGTCGGCGACCGCCTGCTGTCGCAGATCGAAAGCGGCACGATCGACGAGACCACGCTCTATTCCTGGAGCGACAGCGAGCTCGAGAACAGCCAGGGCGCCGTCGTCTGGCAGGGCACGATGGACGTCAACAGCGTCAAGAACGACAGCGTGGTCACGCTGGTGCCGATCCACGACATCCTCAAGGGCAAGCCGCCCGGCGCCTATGTCCTGATCGCGATGGACGGGGCGCAGGATGCGACCAAGGACTATTACGAGGAAGGCACCATCGCCGCCCAATGGGTGGTCGACAGCGACATCGCGCTCACCACCTTCCAGGGCACCAGCGGGCTGACCGTGTTTGCCCGCTCCTATGCCACCGCGCGGGCGATGCCGGGCGTGAAGCTCACCCTGGTCGCCAAGGATAATAATGTCGTCGGCACCGTGACGACGGACGGCAATGGCCGCGCCGATTTCGCGGGTGGATTGCTGCGCGCCACCGGCGGCGACGCGCCCGTCGTCGTGATGGCCTATGGCAACAACGGCGATTTCAGCTTCCTCGACCTGCGGCGCTCGGCCTTCGACCTGACCGATCGCGGTGTCGGCGGGCGCGAGACGCCCGGACCGGTCGACGCCTTCCTCTATACCGAGCGCGGCGTCTACCGCCCCGGCGAGACGGTGCAGTCCACCACCATGCTGCGCGACCGCGTCGGTGCCGGCGTGAGCGCGGTGCTGACCCTGGTCGCCACGCGTCCCGACGGACTCGAAGTCGCGCGCACGACGATCGACAGCAAGTCGCTGCTGGCCGGCACGGCGACCTGGCCGGTGAAGCTCGGCGCGCGGGCGCCGCATGGCCGCTGGCAGATCGCCGCCTATATCGATCCCAAGGCCGCGGCGGTGGGGCGCGTGCAATTCGACGTTGCCGACTTCGTGCCGCAGCGCCTCAAGGTGACGCTGACGCCCGAGACCAAGGTCGTGCACAGCGGCGAAGACATCAAGATCCGCGCCGAGAGCCGCTTTCTCTATGGCGCGCCGGCTTCCGGCCTTTCGGGCGAGGGTACGGCGAAGATCCAGGCCGACAGTAATCCCTATCCCGCCTTCAGCGACTACCAGTTCGGACGAGTCGACGACACTTTTGCCGCTGTCGACGTGCAGATGACGGTGCCGGAGACCGACGCGACCGGCGTGACGGAAGCGACCGGTCCGGTCGGCGATCTCGCCGACACCACGCTGCCGCTGAAGGCGGCCGTAACGATCTCGATCCACGAACCCGGCGGCCGCACCACGGACAAGGACGTCACCATCCCGGTGCGCACCCACGACGTGCTGATCGGCATCCGGCCCGATTTCCAATACGGCTCGGTGGCGGAGAACGCGCGCGCCGGTTTCGAGGTTATCGCCCTGAAGGCCGACGGCTCGCGCACGGCGCTCGGCAACCTCACCTATTCCTGGGTGCGCGAGGACACCACCTATCAGTGGTACCAGAAGGATGGCGCTTGGAAGTACCAGGCAGTCACCCGCGACCGCCTGGTCACCAGCGGCAAGCTGGACATCGGCGCCGGCGCGCCGGCGAAGCTGGCGCAGAACTTCCCCTATGGCTCTTACCGGTTGACCATCACCGATCCGGCCTCGGGCACCGCCTCGTCTTATCGCTTCTACTCCGGCTGGGCCGCGAGCTCGGAAGGTGATCGCCCGGACCGCATTCCGGTGGCGGCCGACAAGCCCACCTATCGCGCCGGCGAGGTTGCGCATGTCCGCATCAAGCCGACCGCGAACGGCAAGGCGCTGGTCGTCGTCGCCGGCGACAAGGTGTTCTCGTCGCAGCTGATCGATGCGCCGGCGAGTGGCGCCAGCGTCGATGTCAAGGTCGATGCCGATTGGGGCCCCGGCGCCTATGTGCTGGTCACCGACTACCGGCCGCTGAACGAGGCGACCGGCCACGAACCGGTGCGTGCCATCGGCGTCGCCTGGCTGCAGGTCGACAATTCGGCTCGCACCTTGACGGTGAATCTCGGCGGACCGCAGAAGGTGCTGCCGCGCCAGAAGGTCACGATCCCCGTCACGATCAAGGGGCTCGGCGATGGCGAGCAGGCCTATCTCACGCTCGCCGCGGTGGATGAGGGCATCCTGCAGCTCACCGATTTCGAATCCCCCAATCCCAACGACTACTATTTCGGCAAACGCCAGCTCGGCGTCGGCATGCATGACGACTATGGCCGCCTGATCAAGCCCGAGAAGGGCGATGTCGGCGCGATGCGCGAAGGCGGCGACAGCTTCGGCGGCCGGCCGCTTGCCGTGGTCCCGACGCGGACGGTGGCGCTGTTCTCCGGCCTCGTGAAGGTCGGCCCCGGCGGCATGGCCAACGTCGTGCTCGACGTGCCGGACTTCAATGGCGAACTCCGGCTGATGGCCGTGGCGGTGACCGACGGCAAGCTCGGCCACGCCGACCGACCGCTGACGGTGCGCGATCCTGTGGTCGCGGACGTCGTGCTGCCGCGCTTCCTGGCGCCCGGCGACCAGGCCGCCATTGCGCTCAACATGAACAATGTCGAAGGCAAGCCCGGCACGTATGTCGCGACGCTCACCGCGTCGGGACCGGTGGGCCTGCCGAACAACGCCAACCACACGACGGTGACGCAGAACCTGCGCGTCGGGCAGCGCGTGCTGCTGCCGCTGCAGATCGAGGGCCGCGGCGTCGGCATCGCCACCCTCGCGCTCGATGTGAAAGGCCCGGGCGGTTTCGCGGTCAGCCATTCCTGGCAGATCGAAAGCCGCGCGCCGCAGCTCGACATCGCGCGCGACGAGACGGTGCCGTTCGCGCCCAAGGCGACCTATGCGGCGAACGGCCAGCTGGTGGCGGACCTGATCCGCGGCACCGCGACGGTCGGCCTCACCGTATCGTCGGCGCATGGCTATAGCGACGTGCCGGGCCTGCTGAAATGGCTCGACAAATATCCCTATGGCTGCATCGAGCAGACCACCAGCCGCGCCATGCCGCTGCTGGTGTTCAACGACCTGTCCGATCTCGCCGGCCTGCCGCGCGACCAGGCGCTGCGTCCCCGGGTGCAGGACGCGATCGATGCGGTGCTCGACATGCAGAACTACGCGGGCAATTTCGGCATGTGGGCGCCGGGCTCGGACGCCGATCCATGGATCAGCGTCTTCGCGCTCGATTTCCTCTACCAGGCCAAGCAGAAGGGCTATGTCGTGCCGAACGACGCGCTGAAGCGCGGCTCGGCCTGGCTGCGCACCGCGGCGGCGACGGACTCCAACACCGACAATACACGCGCCTACGCGTTCTACCTGCTGGCCCGCACCGGCCAGGTGAACCTCTCCGACCTGCGCTACTTCGCCGACACGCGCGGGCCGGAGATGAACACCGCCATCGGCGAGGCGCTCACGGCCTCGGCGGCGGCAGAGGCCGGCGACCGGGCCCGCGCCGCCTATGGCTTCGGCCGGGCGCGCGCGATCGCGCTCAAGGGCGAGGTGTTCAGCTATCCGGTCGGCGATTACGGTTCGCTGCTGCGCGACGTCGCCGGCACGACCGCGCTGGCGGCGGAGAACGGACAGGCCGAGTTGATTCCCGCGCTGCTGAAGAAAAGCAGCGAGCTGGACACGACGCTCAACGCCACCACGACCCAGGAAAAGGCGTGGATGCTGCGTGCCGCCTACGAGTTGACCCGGCAGAAGGTGCCGCTGAACGTGCTGGTCAACGGCCAGCCCGGCGTACCGCGCGACGGCGCGATCCGCCTCTCGCCGTCGACCGCGCAGCTCAATGCCGGCATCACGTTCCTCAATCGCGGCGACGCGCCGGTGTGGCGCACGACCTCGGTGCAGGGCACGCCGTCGGCGCCGCTGGCGGCGGAACAAAGCGGCCTGACGCTGACCAAGACCTTCTGGACCATGGGCGGCACGCCGGCCGATCTCGGCAGCCTGCACCAGAACGACCGCATCATCGTCGAGCTCAGCGGCCAGATGCAGCACAACACCTATCGCCAGATGGGCGTGATCGATATGCTGCCGGCCGGGCTCGAGATCGAGATGCCGCTCGGCGCGGAGGACGGCAAGCCTTACGCCTTCCTGAACACGCTGTCCGACACGACGATGACCGATGTGCGCGACGACCGCTTCGTGGCGTCCTTCACCATCGGCTCATCTTATGTCAGCGACGAAGACAAGAAGAAGCCCGAGCCGCAGCCGGTGTTCCGCATCGCCTATGTCGTTCGCGCGGTGACCGCGGGCAGCTTCGTGATGCCGGCCGGCGTGGTCGAGGACATGTACGCGCCGACGATCCGCGGCCGCACGACGCTGGGCAAAGTGACGATCGCGCCATGACGCAGGAGCTTTCCTCCCCCGCTGTTGCGGGGGAGGGGGACCATCGCGAAGCGATGGTGGAGGGGGCGCCGCCTGCGCCGGCCCCCTCCGTCTCGGCGCTGCGCGCCGAGCCACCTCCCCCGTAACCACGGGGGAGGAAAGGGATTGAACATGTCGCCGCATTGGCATTCCGGCCTGATTGTTGCCGCCTTCGCTCTCTTCGGCGTCGCCTGTGCCGTCGCGACGGCCGACGTCGCCAATCCGCCCGACATGACGCGCGCGGTGCATGCCTCCCCGGAAGTGGTCGACAGTCATGGCGCCATGCTGCGCGCCTTCCTGACCGATGACGGCTACTGGCGGATGAAGACGCGGGTCCGCGACGTCTCCCCGCGCTATCTCGCCATGCTCATGGCCTATGAGGACAAGCGCTTCTACGACCATGGCGGCGTCGACCCTCTGGCGGTGTTGCGCGCCGGACTGCAATTCGCCGGCGCGGGGCATGTCGTCTCCGGCGGTTCGACGCTGACCATGCAGGTCGCGCGCATCCTGGAGCCGCCGAAAAGTCGCGGCATCGGCACCAAGCTGTTCCAGATGCTGCGCGCCTATCAGCTCGAGGAACGCTATTCCAAGGACGACATCCTCTCGCTCTATCTCACCTTGGCGCCGTTCGGCGGCAATCTCGAAGGCGTGCGCGCGGCATCGCTCTCCTATTTCGGCAAGGATCCGGCGCAGATCGACCTCTCCGAAGCGGCGCTGCTCGTCGCCCTGCCGCAATCTCCGGTCAAGCAACGGCCCGACCGGCACGCGATCCGCGCCGCCAAGGGCCGCGACAAGGTGTTGGCCCGCATGGTGGGCGAGGGCATCGTGACGCAAGGCGATGCCGATGTGGCGCGCCGCGAGGGTGTGCCGTTCGCGCGCCAGGCCATGCCGCTCTCGGCGCCGCATCTCGCCACACGGCTCAAGCTGCGCGACCGGCGCGCGACGCGTATCGTCACCACGCTGGACGCCGGCCTGCAGGGCGCGGTCGAGCGTCTCGCGGCGCAGGAACAACCCTATTTCGGCGATGGCACGGCGCTCGCCATCGTCGTGGTCGAGAACCGCAGCCGCGACGTGCTGGCTTATATGGGCGGCGTGAACTATTGGGGACCGTCCGGCCAGATCGACCTTGCCCAACGCTCGCGCTCGCCGGGCTCGGCGCTCAAGCCTTTCATCTACGGCCTCGCCTTCGACGATCTCATCCTGCACCCCGCCTCGTTGATGAGCGATGCACCGACCATGTTCGGCGATTACGCGCCCAAGGATTTCGAAGGCACCTTCCAGGGCGCGGTGAGCGCGCGCGATGCGCTGCGCATGTCGCTCAACATCCCCGCCGTGATGGTGCTGGACCGCGTCGGCCCGCTCGCCTTCACCACGACGCTGGAGAATGCCGGCGCGCGTCTCGCTTTCCCGGCCGGCGGCGCGGCACCGAGCCTGCCCGTGGCGCTGGGTGGTCTCGGCATCAGCCTGGCCGACATCGCCATGCTCTATGCCGGCATCGCCAATGGCGGCGAAGCGCGGGCGCTGCGCTATGTCAGGGGCACGCCCGATGCCGCCGACCACCGGCTGTTTGGGCCGGTCGCGGCGTTCTACCTGAAGCAGGTTCTGCGCGGCGTCGCGCTGCCGGACGGCTGGGCGATGGGACAGGGCCTGACGCGCAAGCGCGCCATCGCGTTCAAGACCGGCACCTCTTACGGTTATCGCGACGCCTGGTCGGTGGGTTTTTCCAACGACTACACGGTCGGCGTCTGGGTCGGGCGTGCCGACGGCAGCCCGCGCGCCGGCCATGTCGGACGCGAATCCGCCGCACCCCTCCTGCTCAAGACGTTCGAACTGCTGCCGCCCGACCGTCATGCCGACGATCCGCCGCCGGCGGCTGCCATCCTCACCAGCGAGAACGACCAGTTGCCCCCCTCGATGCGCGTGTTCCGCCGCGAGAGCGCGCCGGCGCCGCCGCGCGAAACCACCGTGCCGCCGCCCACCATCGCCTTCCCGCCCAACGGCACCATCGTGCCGCTGCCGGCGGATACGGCGAAGGACCGTTCCATCGTGCTCAAGGCCGATGGCGGCAAGGCGCCGCTGACCTGGCTGGTGAACGGCCAGCTCCTCGGCAACTTCGACCGTTTCCAGCCGGTGTTCTACACGCCGGATGGCGAAGGCCTCGCGCGGATCACCGTGGTGGACGCCCAAGGCCGCAGCGACAGCGCCCAGGTCAGGTTCAAGAAGCCGAAGGGATGAGCAACGGCCTTGACCCGGCCGCGCGTTTGCGGTGGTTAGGCCCGCAATGCCAGATTCCGCCCGCGACGTTCTTCACATCACCTCGCTTGCCGAGCGGCGCCGCGCCTTCCTCATTCTGTTCGTCAGCCTGCTCTGCATGGGCGCGGGGCAAACCGTGCTGTTCAACATCCTGCCGCCGCTGTCGCGCCAGCTCCATCTGAGCGAGATCCAGACGACCTCGGTGTTCTCGGTCTCCGCGCTGGTCTGGGTGATCACCTCGACCTACTGGGGCAAGAAGAGCGACCATTGGGGCCGCAAGCCCGTCATGCTGATGGGGCTGATCGCCTTCGCGGCCTCCTTCGCCTTGTTCGCGAGCGTGATGCTGGGCGGGTTGCGCCACTGGCTGCCGGCCGTCGCGGTCTTTCCGCTGATGATCCTCACCCGTTCGATCTACGGCGTGTTCGGCTCGGGCACCGCGCCGGCGAGCCAAGCCTATGTCGCCGACCGCACCACGCCGCAGGAACGCATGCAGGGCGTCGCCACCATCGGTTCGGCGTTCGGCCTGGGCACCGTGGCCGGCCCCGCGATCGCGAGCCTGCTGACGCCCTTCGGCCTGCTGGTGCCGTTCTATTTCATCTCCGGCTTGGCGCTGCTCAGCGCCGCGACGATCTGGTTCCTGCTACCGGAGCGCACGGCGCCCAGGTCGAGCATGACCGCCGCCGCCTCGCTGCAATGGCACGACCGGCGCGTGCGGCCTTTCGTGATCTTCGCCGTCGGGCTTTCCACCGCGAGCACGGTGCCGATCCAGACCATGGGCTTCTTCTTCATGGACGTGCTGCATGTGAGGCCGGAGCACGCGGCGCAATACAACATGATCGGCCAGCTCGCGACCTCGCTCGCCGCGCTCTTCGCGCAGCTCGTGGTCATCCAGTATGTCCGTCTCTCCGCGCGGGCCCTGACCAATTGGGGCCTCGGGACCGCCTTCGTCTCCTGCGCCGTGTTCCTCGTCTCGGGCAATTTTATCGTGCTGGTGGTCGGCTTGGCGCTTTCCGGCCTTGGCTTCGGCATGGCGCGGCCCGGATTCACGTCCGGCGCCTCGCTCTCGGTCGCGCCGCATGAGCAGGGCGCCGTGGCCGGCGTGATCGGCGGCGCCAGCGCCACCGGCTTCATCGTCGGCCCCGCGATCGGCGGGATGTACGAGCTGTCGCCCTATCTGCCTTACGGCTTCGCTGCTGCACTGCTCGCCGGCCTGTTCGTCTACATGTGGCTGTCGCCGGCGCTGCGCAATGCCGGGATCATCCCGCCGGATGTCGAGATCGTCGAAGAAAACGCCGCGACGCCGGTGGCGAACGCTTAAAGCCCCTTCTGCTTGGCCTCGACCAGCATCTGCGCCAGCAGGGCCATCGTCGGGAAGCCGTCGGCCGGCAGGTTGTGCGCCTTCTGCCATTGCCGCAGCGCCGCCTTGCCGTCATGCCCGATCACGCCGTCGATCTTGCCGGGATTGAAGCCCAGCCTGGTCAGCGCGGTCTGGAAGGCGATGCGCTCGTCCTGCGAAAGCGGCTGCTCGTCGCGCGGCCAGCCGGCGATGATCGCAGGACGACCCACGAGAAGATCGCCCAGATAGCAGACGGCGAGCGCGTAGGACGCCGCATTGTTGTATTTCAAGATGACGCGGAAATTCCCGAAGGTCAGGAAAGCCGGACCGCGCGCGCCCGCCGGCAGATAGATCGCGCCGCCCTCGGCATTCGCCGGCAGCGCGGTGCCGTCGGCGCGCGTCACGCCGAGCCGGCTCCAGTCGGCGACCGGTTTCGGCGTCTCGCCGTCCGCCGCCTCATAGGCGAAACTCGCCGGCAGCTTGACCTCATAGCCCCAGACATGGCCGCGCTGCCAGCCATCGCCCGCGACCTCGACCGCCGCCGAGGCGAGCGCGTCGGGCGCGGAATGCCACAGGTCGCGCTTGCCGTCGCCGTCGCCGTCGACCGCGCTCTTGAGGAAGGTGGTCGGCAGCATCTGGGCTTGGCCGAAGGCGCCGGCCCAGGACGACGGCATCTGATGCGGATCGAAGCCTTCCTGCTGCACCATCTCGAGGGCCGCGATGAGCTGCGCCTTGCCGAATTCCGCCCGTGGCCCGTCATAGGCGAGAGTCGCGAGTGCTTCGAAGATGTTGAAGCTGCCCAGTGCCCGGCCGAAATCGGTTTCGTTGCCCCAGATCGACACCAGGATCTCGCGCGGCACGCCATACTTCGCCTCGATGGTCGCGAGCGGCCCGGCCTGCGCCGCCATCGCGGCGGTCCCGTCCGCGACCCGGCGCGGCGACGCGGCGGTGTCGAGATAGGCCCAGACCGGCTTGACGAACTCCGGCTGCGCTTCGGTCAGCGTTTCGATCTTCTCGTTGCGCCGGATACCGCCCATGGCGGCGTCATAGGTCCGGCCCGCGATTCCGGCCGCACGCGCGGTCGTCCGGAAGTCGACCAGGAACTGCGCGAATTTGAGGTCCTGCGGCGACGGCTTGGGCGGCGGCGGCGGCTCGTGGCGATGATGCTTCACCCGGTGGGCATCGGTCGGCTCGAAGGTCGCGCAGGCACCGGCCAGCATCAGGAGCGCGCCGAGGCCCAGTTTGATGCCGGTCTTGAGCAAAAGCCGCATTCCCCACCCTATCGCGCCCGGAATGGGCGGTCGAACCTATAGACCATCGCTTGGGGGCGGGAATATGGCGGAATCCCTGGGTTTTTCGCCGGTTGACAGGGACGGGGCCGGGCAATAGCTTCCGCGCCTCTTTGCGGGGCCTTCGTGCCCGATCCAGGGCTTCGATAAGACCATGAAAGTTCGCAATTCGCTCCGTTCGCTCAAGAAGCGCGACAAGGACTGCCGCGTCGTCCGCCGCAAGGGCCGGGTCTACGTCATCAACAAGAAGAACCCGCGTTTCAAGGCGCGCCAGGGCTAAGCGCGGCGCTGCCGTCTTCCTTCGAGGCGCACGCCGTGCGCACCTCGGGATGACGCCGTCTCTTCTATTCGTCATGCTGAGGTGCTCTGCGAAGCGGAGCCTCGAGGCATGACGGGCGCAAGCGTGAACCTTCCAGAGGCCGATACCGACATCATCGCCCATGGCGCGGACATCGCCGCCGCCTTGCGCGCCATCGTGCCCGACGGCGTCGTCTCCGACTCCGCGGGCCTCGCCGCATTCGACGGCGATGCGCTGACCGCCTATCGCCAGAAGCCGCTGGTCACAGTGCTGCCGCGCAGCGCAGAGCAGGTCGCCGCCGTGCTGGCCTATGCCTCCGCGCATGGCGTGCCCATCGTGCCGCGCGGCGCCGGAACGTCGCTCTCGGGCGGCGCCTTGCCGCGCGCGGACGGCATCCTGCTCAGCCTCACGCGCATGAATCGCATCCGCGAGATCGATCTCGAGAATCGCTGCGTCGTGACCGAGCCCGGCGTGACCAATCTCGCGATCACCCGCGCGGTCGAGGCCAGCGGCTTCTACTATGCGCCGGATCCGTCGAGCCAGATCGCCTGCACCATCGGCGGCAATGTCGCGGAGAACTCCGGCGGCCTGCATTGCCTGAAATACGGCCTGACCACCAACAACCTGCTCGGCGTCGAGCTGGTGCTCGCGACCGGCGAGCGGCTGCGCCTGGGCGGCAAGGCGCCCGGTGCCGGCGGGCTCGACCTGCTGGGCGTCGTCGCCGGCTCCGAAGGCCTGTTGGGTGTCGTGGTCGAGGCGACCTTGCGCCTCCTGCCCAAGCCGCCCTGCACGCGCACCCTGCTCGCGGCGTTCGCGTCGGTGCCGGCGGCGGGACAATGCGTCGCGGACATCATCGCCGCCGGTCTCGTGCCCGCGGCGATGGAGTTCATGGACGGCCGCTGCATCGCGGCGGTCGAGGCGCATTGCGCGCCCGGCTATCCGCGCGGTGCCGAAGGCGTGCTGATCATCGACGCCGACGGCCTTGCCGCGGAGGTCGACCACGCCATCGTCCGCATCGCCGAGATCGCGCGCGCCAATGGCGCGACCGTGACCGAGGCGCGGGAGGAGGCGGACCGTGCGCGGCTCTGGGCCGGCCGCAAGGCCGCGTTCCCGGCCATGGGGCGGTTGGCCCCCGACATGCTGTGCATGGACGGCACGATCCCGCGCCGCGCCCTGCCGGTCGTGCTCGCGCGCATGACCGCGATGGCGGAGGACTACAAGCTCGGCTTCTGCAACGTGTTCCATGCCGGCGACGGCAACCTGCATCCCCTGATCATCTTCGACGTCATGAAGCCCGGCGAGCTCGAACGCGCCGAGGCGTTCGGCGCCGCGATCCTGCGGCTCTGCGTCGAGGTCGGCGGCGTCCTGACCGGCGAGCATGGCGTCGGCGTGGAGAAGCGCGACCTGATGCCCGCGATGTTCACGGACGCCGATCTGGCGCAGCAGCAGCGCCTCAAATGCGCCTTCGACGGCGCGCGGCTGCTCAATCCCGGCAAGGTGTTCCCCACGCTCTCGGCCTGTGTCGAGGGCGGGCACATGCATGTGAAGGACGGCCGGCTGCCCTTCGCGGCGCTGCCGCGGTTTTAGATGGCGCGCGCTCCACGTTCCCTCCGCTGTCATGGCCCGCGAATGCGGGCCATCCAGGTGATGCCGGGCGCTCGAGCGGCAGAAAGATTCCGGGATCAAACGGCGACATTGGTGAAGTCTTCAATTGGATGGCCCGCATTCGCGGGCCATGACAGCGAGAAATAATGCCGACCCACATATGCTCCTCCGAGGAAGACGTCGTCGATGCCGTCGTGGCGGCGCGCCGATGGCGCTCGCCGCTCGAGATCGTGGCGGGCGGCAGCAAGCGCGATTTCGGCCGCACCGTGGTGACGATGGGTTCGACGCTCGACGTCTCCGGCCTGTCCGGCATCGTGTCGTACGAACCGGAGGAATTGATCCTCACCGCCAAGCCGGGCACTTCGACCAGCGAAATCGAAGCCGTGCTGGCGGAGAAGGGCCAGCGGCTCGGCTTCGAGCCCGCCGATTGGGGCGCGCTGCTGGGCGCCGCGCCGGGCCTCGGCACCATCGGCGGCGCGATCTCGGCCGACACGAACGGGCCGGCGCGGCTGCGCCATGGCGCGGTGCGCGATCACCTGCTCGGCTTCCGCGCCGTGAACGGCTTCGGCGAGGCCTTCAAGGCGGGCGGCAAGGTGGTCAAGAACGTCACGGGTTTCGACATGCCCAAGCTGGTCTGCGGCGCGATGGGCACGCTCTGCGTGCTGACCGAAGTCACGCTGCGGGTGTTTCCGAGGCCGTCTCTCTCCAAAGTTCTGGGCATCCGCGACCTGACGCCCGAGGACGGCTTCGCGCTGCTGCGCAAGGTGTGGTCCTCGCCGCTCGACGCGACCGGCCTGGCCTATAGCCGCGGCACGGTGCTGATCCGGCTCGACGGCGAGCCGGCGCCGCTGGCGGAGAAATGCGCAGCGCTGCGGATTCTGCTGGACCGCGAGATGCTCGAAATCCCCGATGGCGAGATCGCCTTCCGCGCCATCGCCGACGGTTCGGTGTTCGAGGACATGCCCTATGACGTCTGGCGCTGTTTCGTGCCGCCCGCGAGCGCCGCGCAAGTGGCGGCGGAGATCGATTCGCCGCTCTGGCTCGCCGACTGGGCCGGCGGACTTCTATGGGTCGGCACCATCCCCGGCACAGATACCGTGCGCGGGAGCGTGCGCCGCGTGGGCGGGCACAGCGTCCTGCTGCGCGCCGAAGAGGAGACGCGCGAGCGCCTCGCCGTGTTCGAGCCGCAGGATGCCGTTCGCCTCGACATGACGCGGCGCGTGAAAGCCGCGTTCGATCCGCTTGGCCTGTTCAATCCCGGCCGGATGTGGCCGGAGCGCATGGAAGACGTCTGATGCGTACCGCGTTCACGCCGACCCAGCTCACCGATCCGCATCTCGTCGAGGCGGAGAAGAACCTGCGCGCCTGCGTCCATTGTGGCATCTGCACCGCGACCTGTCCGACCTATGTGCTGCTCGGCGACGAGCGCGACGGGCCGCGCGGCCGCATCGTGCTGATGCAGAACATGCTGGAGAAGGGCGGCGCGCCGGATTCCGAGACCGTCTTGCACGTCGATCGCTGCTTGTCCTGCCTCGCCTGCCGCACTGCCTGCCCGTCGGGCGTCGACTATGCGCGGCTGGTGGACGAGGCGCGCTCGCACATCCAGACCCATTACCGCCGGCCGCTCGGCGACAAGCTGCTGCGCTGGCTGATCGCCACCGTGCTGCCGCGCCCCGCACTGGTACGCTTCGGCTTGTTCGCCGCGCGCCTGATGGGGCCGCTCGCCGCTCTGCTGCCGGGACGCTTGCGCGTCATGGTGCAGAAAGGTGCTGCCGCGCCGCTGCAGGGACCGCTGTCGCCGCCGCGCGCCATCCTGCCCAATGCCAAGCGCATCGCGCTGATGCCCGGCTGCGCCCAGGCGGCGCTGGCGCCGGAGATCGACGCGGCGGCGGCGCGCGTCCTCGCGCGGCGCGGCTACGAGCTGGTGCCGCTGGAAGGCGCCGGCTGCTGCGGCGCATTGCTGCATCATCTGGGACGCAGCGAAGACGCCAAGAACTGGGCCCGCCGCGCGATCGAGGCCTTCGAGCGCGGCGGCGGCGCCGAGACTTTCGATGGCGTGCTGATCACGGCGACGGGCTGCTCTTCGCATCTCAAGGATCTCACGCCTCTCTTCCTCGACGATCCGCTCTGGCTGCCGCGGGCGCGGGCCTTCGCGGCGACGTGCCGCGACTTCCTCGATCTGGCGACGGCGGGTCCGCCTGCCGCGCCGCGCCATCTGCGTGTCGCCTGGCACGCGGCCTGCTCGCTGCAGAACGGGTTGAAGCTTGCGGGCAAGGCGGAGGCCCTGCTGGCCGCCGCGGGCTTCGAGGTCGCGGCGATCCCGGAAGGGCATCTGTGCTGCGGCTCGGCCGGCAGCTACGCCATCCTCCAGCCGCAGATCGCCCAGGCCTTGCGCGCCCGCAAGCTGGCGAACATCGCCCCGCTCGGCGCCGACATCGTCGCGAGCAGCAATATCGGCTGTCTCAACCATCTGGCCGGACCCGGCGTGCCGCCGCTGGTCCATCTGGCGGAACTGCTCGACTGGAGCGAGGGCGGCCCCTTGCCGGTGGCGCTGGCGCGGCACGCGGGCTAAAATCCCACCATGCGGTTTCTCGTCGTCCTTCTCCTCGCGTCCCTTGCGTTGCCGGCTTCGGCCGCGGCGCCGCCGGCCAGGCCGCCGCTCGAGACGCTGTTCGACCAGCTCAAGAAAGCCGGCTCCCCCGACGAGGCCAAGCCGATCGAGGAGCGCATCGGCGGCGTGTTCCTGCAGTCGGGCAGCGCGAGCGTCGAGCTGCTGATGACCCGCGCCACCGCGGCGTTGACCGCGGGCGACAAGGACACCGCCAAGCAGCTTCTCGAGGCGATCACCGATGTCGCGCCGGACTATGCCGAGGGCTGGCATGTGCGCGCCACCTATCAGCATGCCAATGGCGACGACCGGGGCGCGATGCTTTCGCTGGGCCATGTGATCCTGCTCAATCCGCGGCAATTCGCGGCGATGTACGAGCTGGGCAACCTGCTCGAGGATTACGGCAACAAGGAAGGCGCGCTGAAGCTCTATCGCAGGGCGCTCGCCCTCGACCCGCAGCTCGAAGGCGCCCAGCGCCATGTCGACGCGCTCACCCGCGACGTCGAGGGCCAGGGGATTTGAAGAACTTTCCTCCCCCGTGGTTACGGGGGAGGTGGATCGCCGCGCAAGCGGCGAGACGGAGGGGGCCGGCGCAGGCGGCAGCCCCTTCCACCAAATCGCTTCGCGATTTGGTCCCCCTCCCCCGTAACCACGGGGGAGGAAAAGCGCTACCCGGTCTTCGGCCCGACGAATGCGACCCGCAGCAGGTTGGTCGAACCCGGGGTGCCCAGCGGCACGCCGGCCGTCACCACCACGCGGTCGCCCGACTTCGCGAAGCCTTCCTGCTGCGCGATGCGCGCCGCGCGGTCCGTCACGTCGTCGAGGTCGTGCGCGTCCTCGGTCGTCACGCAATGCAGGCCCCAGCCGAGCGCCAGGCGGCGCGCGATCTCGACCAGCGGCGTCAGCACGACGATCGGGGCCTCGGGCCGCTCGCGCGCGCAGCGCAGCCCGGTAGAGCCCGATTTCGTCCAGCACACCACGGCCCGCGCATGCACGGTGTGGGTGACCTGGTGCACCGCCGCCATGATGGCGTCGGCGATCGTCTCCTCCGGCGCGTTGCGCTGCGATTCCAGGATCGAGGTGTAGAGGCTGTCGCCCTCCACCGATTGCGCGATGCGGTCCATCACCTGGACCGCTTCGATCGGATAGGCGCCCGACGCGGTCTCGGCCGACAGCATCACGGCGTCGGCGCCTTCGAACACCGCCGTCGCCACGTCGCTGACCTCGGCGCGGGTCGGCACCGCGGAGGTGATCATCGATTCCAGCATCTGCGTCGCCACGACGACCGGCTTTCCCGCCTTGCGCGCGGCGCGCACGATCTGCTTCTGGCGCCCCGGCACCGCTTCCAGCGGCAGCTCGACGCCCAGATCGCCGCGCGCCACCATCAGCGCGTCGGCAATGTCGAGGATCTCGTTGAGGGTCTCGAGCGCCTTGGGCTTCTCGATCTTCGCCAGCACCGCGGCACGGCCGGCCACGACCTTTTTCAGCTCGGCCACGTCGTCGGCGCGCTGCACGAAGGAGAGCGCGATCCAGTCGACGCCGAGATTGAGCGCGGCGTCGAGATCGCTGCGGTCCTTCGGCGTCATCGCCGAGACCGGCAGCAGCGTGTCGGGCAGGTTGACGCCCTTGCGGTCCTTGATCGTGCCGCCCACCACGACGATGGCATCGGCATAATAGTCCTTCACCGTCAGCAGGCGCAGGCGCACGCGGCCGTCGTCGATCAGCAGCGTGTGGCGCATCTTCATCGCCTGGAACACTTCGGGGTGGGGGATCGGGATGTCCTTGGGATCGTCCGCCTGCACCTTGCGCACGAAGCGCACCTGTTCGCCCTCCACCAGCACGCGCGAACCGCCCGGCAGCGTGCCGAGGCGGATCTTGGGGCCTTGCAGGTCGACCAGGATGCCGATCGGCCGCCCGACCACCGCCTCCTGCGCGCGGACCGCGGCATGCAGCTCGCCCAGGGCGGCATGCGAGGTGTGGCTCATATTGATGCGGAAGACGTCGACGCCCGCATCGAACAGGGCGCGAATCTTCTCCGGCGTCGAAGTGGCGGGGCCCAGCGTGGCGACGATCTTGGTTTTGCGGCGGCGTCTCATCGGGAATCCGAAATCTCAGTCCGAAAGCGATTGGGTGAAGTCGGTGCGGTTGCTCGTATCGATCTCGAAGAAGCCGCGCCGGTCATAGCCGCGGCCGGTGCAGTCGCCGCGCCCGACGATGGCGAACTTCTCCGCCGTGCCGGTGCAGAAACCCCGGCTGCCGTCCCAGGTCCCCACCGCGCCGTCGGTCGCGTAGAGGTAGTAGTAGCGCGCATCGAGCTTCCCGGCGACCAGTTCCGCGCATTTTTTCGGGTTCACGCGCCACCAGCCTTCGCTGATCCAGCGGGTGCCGTTGAAGCGGCCGACCGCTGCCTTGATGGGCCGCTGGCCCTTGTTGCACAGGTTCAGGGCCGCGTCGGCGGGCGCGGCGGCGGCGATCAGGATGACGACGGCGAGGGCGAACCGCATGCGTAAATGAGCCTATCGCTGGCGCGTCGGCGGACGAATCGCACCCTGCGGCCGGGCAGTGACCCGGTGTCGCGCATGGCCAAGGCCCTGTCAACGCGCTTGCCGGCGTCTTCAGAGCGCACAATGATCGCTTTTCCATGACCGTTCCGCCCTTCGAGTTGATTCCGCCGGCCGTGCCCGGGCCCGGCCTGCTGTTCCTGTGCGATCACGCCGCGAGCGCGCTTCCCGCGGCGTATGGCGGCCTGGGACTCGCGCCGGCCCTGTTCGAAACGCATATCGCGTCCGACATCGGCGCGGCGGAACTGACCCGGACGCTCGCGGCGGCCTTCGGCGCCCCCGCGGTGCTGGCGCGCTGGTCGCGGCTGCTGGTCGACCTCAACCGCGGCGAGGACGATCCCACCCTGGTCATGAAACTGTCCGATGGCAGCCTGATTCCCGGCAATGCGCGGATCGATGCCGCCGAGACGGCCAGGCGCATCGCGGCTTTCCACGCGCCCTATCACGCGGCCATCGCCGGGCAGATCGCGGCCTTGCGCGCAGACGGCACGGTTCCGGTGCTCGTTTCGATGCACAGTTTCACACCGGTGTGGAAGGGCTGGAAGCGGCCCTGGGAGATCGGCGTGTTGTGGGATCGCGACGGCCGGCTGGCGCGGCCCCTGATCGCCGAATGCAGCCGCGCGGGCTTCACGGTCGGCGACAACGAGCCCTATGACGGCGAGCTGGAGGGCGATTGCCTCTATCGCCACGGGACGATGCTGGGCTTGCCGCACGTGTTGATCGAGATTCGCCAGGACCTGATCGGCGACGCGGCGGCGGCGCGCGCCTTCGCCGCACGGCTGAAGCCGATCCTGGAGCGCGCGCTGGCCGCGATGGGCCCGCCCGCGCTAGAGTTCACCCGCCCCTTGCCAGCAACCGGAACCGCCATGGACGAACGCACCCGCGAACAGCTCGAAGCCGCCGCCTTCCGCCGCCTGGTCGCGCATCTGCGGGCGCGGACCGACGTGCAGAATATCGACCTGATGACTCTGGCCGGGTTCTGCCGCAACTGCCTGGGCGACTGGTATCGCGAGGCGGCGGCGGAAAAGGGCATCGCGCTCGACAAGGATGCGGCACGCGAGATCGTCTACGGCATGCCGCCGGCCGAGTGGAAAAAGCGCTACCAGACGGAAGCGACGCCGGAACAGCAGGCCGATTTCGCGGCACGCCAAAAGACTCACAGCTAACGTCGCTCCGACGGTTGCGCCCGCCGCGCCGGACGCCCTATTTGTCGGGCCCAAGAACGGTGGGTCCCATGGCCAAGTCGGGTTTCGCGAAAGAGCATCTGCGGTCCTTCATCGAACGCATCGAGCGTCTCGAGGAGGAGAAGAAGGCGCTGGCCGACGACATCAAGGAAGTCTATTCCGAAGCCAAGGGCACCGGCTTCGACACCAAGGTGATGCGCCAGGTCGTGCGGCTGCGCAAGATGGAAAGCGCCGACCGCCAGGAACAGGAAGCGATGCTCGATCTCTATCTGAGCGCGCTGGGGATGAAGCTCTAGCAGGCTGTTGAAGAAGTCTTTTGCCGACGGGCGATGAAGGGGATGTCGTCGCCGTTTTGGAGGGAGATTTCGCCTTCGAGGGAGTCGTCGGTTTTGATCTCGGCCCATCCCTCGCCGGAAGCTTCGTCCATTTCGTCGTTTCCTGACCATTCGAACTCGATGGCATCGCTTGCGCAGGCGCCCTGGAAGGAACCGGTGAGGCAATCCAGGGCGAACTCGCCCCCATCCTTATCGAACAGGATGTAGGAGCCCGGCCCGGCCATGTCATATCCCGGCGTCTCGACGACGCGCCATTTGCCCTTCAGCGTCATGCCGGCACCGCCAGGAGTTTGGGCAGGCGGATGAGGTTGTAGGCGGACAAGGCCATGACGAAGGTGGCATTGACACGCGCCAGCCCACGGACCTTGACCTTGGCCAAGCCGGCCGATGCCTTGATCCAACCGAACACCTCTTCGATGCGCTTGCGGCAGACTTGGCTCACGGCATAACCGCAATGGCGCAGCGTCCGGTTGTCGATGGCCGTCTTGCGCGGCTTGCCGGTCTTGCTCAAATGCCCATCGATGGCGACGTGCGGCGTGATCGCGCGCGCCCTAAGCGCCTCGACGAAGGCCTCCACGTCATAGGCCTTGTCGGCGCCTAGCGTGATCCGCCGTCGTCGCCGGGGACGATGGCGATCCACCAGCGTCAGCGCTTGGTCCCGTTCGGCCATGCCGTTGGCTTGGCTCGCCTGGCCTAAGACCGCCAGGCCGTGGCGGTTCTCCATCAGCGCATGCCCCATGTAGCAGAGCTTGGCCGGCTGGCCATCGCCCTTCTTGTAGAGCTTGGCCTCAGGATCGGTCGTGCTCTCATGGGTCTCGTTGGAGCGTTTCTCCTTGTGGAAGCTGCGCTCGGCGTTGCGGCCCGGACCATCCTGGTCGTTGTCGGCGCCGTCCTTCCTGCGGAAGCTCTTGAGCGAAGCCCACGCCTCGATCAGCGTCCCATCCACCGAGAAGTGCTCGCTCGACAGAAGCCGCTTCACTCGAGGCTGAGCCAGGATCGCGTTCAGGAACTTGGCCGCGATGTCACCTTGAAGCAGCCGATCCCGGTTCTTCGAGAACACCGAGTGGTCCCATGCCGGATCATCCACCCCAAGCCCGACGAACCAGCGGAACAGAAGGTCAAACTCTATCCGTTCCATCAGCAGCCGCTCCGAGCGCACACCGTAGAACGCCTGCAACAGCGTCGCCCGCAACAGCTTCTCCGGCGCGATCGAGGGACGGCCAAAGTCCGTGTAGAGCTCGTCGAAGTCCTTCGACAGATCCATCAACGCCGCGTTCGCAATTTCCCGGATCACCCGCAGAGGATGGTCATGGCGAACCCGGGACTCCAAATCCACGTAACTGAACAGCGCCCCGGACCGCTCGTCGCTTCCACGCATCGTCCATCCCTCGGCCGACCCGCCCAAAGGGAATCACGATCCCAAACGCGCCGCCAGAGACTTCTTCAACAGCCTGCTAGGCCGGCACCGGGCCATAGCGATTGGTGCCGGGCTCGCCGGGCCGGGTGCACAGGCGGACGGACTGGACCACCAGGATCAAGGCGGCAATCGCATCGGCAATGAACAGGATCGCGGCCGCCGCGACGACGACAACGCCGACCTCCCGGCCGCCCAGCATGAACGGGATCGACATATAGGCCGCAAAGCCGAACAGCGGCACCGTCGCCACGGTCGCGAACAGCCCGACGAGGATCGCGCCGCTGCGGCCGACATCGTGCAGCCGGCGCGATGCCAGCAGCAGCAGCGGTATCCAGGTCGCGGCGCGCACCACGAACGCCACCGCGATAAGCGGCACGATGGTCGACGGTCCGCGCGCCCCCGAAGGGTGATGACCGATCATCAGCGGCGCGAACAGCATCATGGACAGCGGCGACAACAGGTAAGGCGCGAAGATGCCGATCGCCGCGAACCAGGGAGCGAGGCTCCAGAATCGCGTATGGCTCAGGCGTCCGGGCATGGCTCAGCCCACGGCGTGCTGCACGGCCTCGTCCGCGGCCGCGGCCGGAATCTCGCCATCGGGCTCAAGCCCGAGCTCCTTCAGCTTGCGATAGAGCGTCGAGCGGCCGATCCCCAGCCGGCGCGCGACCTCCGACATGTGGCCGTCATAGCGCCCGATCGCCATGCGGATGACTTCGGCCTCGATGTCTTCGAGCTTGCGCATATGCCCGGCCGCGTCGGTACCGGCCAGCGCGTAGGGCGAGGCATGCGCCTGCGGCACGGCGGGCGACGCGTAAGCAGAAGCCGCTTGCGGCGGCACGCTGGGCAGCGCGGCGGACGGCGCGGGCGCCCGTGCAACCCTCGCATCGACGCCGAGCGCGGCGGCGATCTGCGGGAAATCGACGACGTCGAGCAGCGTGCCGTCGCACAGCACCACGGCGCGGAAGATCGTGTTCTCGAGCTGGCGCACATTGCCCGGCCAATTGAAGGCTTCGAGCAGCGCGGCCGCTTCCGGCGTCAGGCCGGCGACCGCCTTGTGCTCTTCCGCCGCGAAGCGGGTGACGAAATGGCGGGCCAGGGCCGGGATGTCGTCGCGCCGGTCGCGCAGCGACGGCACGAAGATCGGAAAGACGTTCAGGCGATAGAACAGGTCCTCGCGGAACTGGCCTTCGCGCGCGAGCTGCGCGAGGTCGCGGTTGGTCGCCGAGATGATGCGCACATCGACCTTCACGGGCCGCTTGGATCCGACGGGGTCGACCTCGCCTTCCTGCAGCGCGCGCAGCAGCTTGACCTGCATGTCGAGGCGCAGTTCGCCGATCTCGTCGAGGAACAGCGTACCGCCATCGGCTTCCTGGAATTTGCCCAGATGCTTGTCGCTGGCGCCGGTGAACGAACCCTTCTCGTGGCCGAACAGGATCGATTCGATCAGGTTCTCGGGGATGGCGCCGCAATTCACCGTGATGAACGGCCGGCCCGAGCGCTCCGATGAGCCCTGGATGGCGCGCGCGATCAGCTCCTTGCCGGCGCCGCTTTCGCCTTCGATGAGGATCGGGATGTTGGATTGCGCGGCACGGGTGCCGAGCCGGAAGACCTGCCGCATCTCGGCCGAGGTCGCGACGAGATCGTCGAAGGTGAGCCGGTTCTCGCTCTTCTTCTTGAGCTGCTTGACCTCGCCGGTCAGCGTGCCGATCTTGAGCTGGTTGCGGATCGAGATCGCGATGCGCTCGGGGCTGGCCGGCTTGACGAGGAAGTCGTTGGCGCCGGCCCGCATGGCTTCGACGGCGGAATCGATGCCGCCCTTGGCGGTCAGCACGATGACGGGAAGTTCGGGATGGGATGGACGCAGCTTGCCGAGGACTTCGAGCCCGCCCATGTCGGGCATCACGAGATCCAGCAGCACGAGCGAAATCTGCTCGCCCTTGGGTCCGTTGATCAGGTCGAGCGCCGGCCCGCCGCCGGGCGCGGTGACGACATGCATGCCGGAGCGCGTGATCGCGGCTTCCAGAAGCCGGCGCTGCACGGGATCGTCATCGACAACCAGAATCATCTGCGCCATAGGCGTGCCTCGAAACGGAACAGCGGGCATTGTCGGCGGTGCAGGTAAACGACGCGTTTAATCCTGTCTTTTCGCGGGACAATTGGATTACGCTTAACGAGGGGTAAACGGCACGGAAATGACCGGGATGGCGCGCAAATCGTGGCAGCGGCTCGCCGCGCTGAGCGTCGCGCTCGCCGTGTCGGCGCCGCTTTCGCTCAAGGCGCAGCCCGTCGCGGCGGATGTTCCGTTCACGCTGATCGACAACCGGGTGTTCGTGCCGGCGACGCTCAACGGCCAGGGGCCGTTCCGGCTCCTGCTCGACACCGGCGCCGATACGGGCGGAATATCCCTCCGGACCATGCAGGCCATCGGCGCACCGGTGGAAGGCCACGCGCGTGCCGGCGGCGCGGGCGAGCACAGCGATTGGGTCGTGAAGACGCATGTCGCGACGCTGCAGATCGGGCGCGCGACGTTCCGCAACCTGCCGATGACGGCGCAGAGCTTCGGCGCGTTGAACGACGTGATCGGCTTTCGGCGCTTCGATGGCATCGCGGGCGAGGCGGTCTTCCGGCGTTACGTGGTCGACATCGATTTCGCGACGGCGCGCCTCCGGCTGATCGAGCCGAACGCGTTCCACGCCCCGCCGGGCGCGATCGCGGTGCCTTTCACCTTCTACCAGGGCTTCATGCCGCTGGTACGCGGCAGCGTCGCGGGCGTGCGCGGCCGGTTCGTCGTCGATCTGGGCGACCGCTCCTCGCTGACCTTGTTCGGACCCTTCTGGCGCGCCCGCCATCTGGACGCCACGCTGACGCCGGGGATCGCAGCGCTCACCGGCTACGGCGTCGGCGGGCCGATCCGCGGCGTCGTGGTGCGCGTGCCGCTCTTCGCCTTCGGTCCGGCGAAGGCACGGGGCATCGTCGCCCGCCTCTCGCTGCAGACGTCCGGCGCCTTCGCCGATCCGCACATCGCAGGCAGCGTCGGAACCGGCGTGCTCAAGCATTTCCGCACTTTCATCGACTATCCGCACAACCGCCTCTGGCTGCTGCCGGGGGCGCAGGTCGCCGACCGCTACGATCGCGGCGGTCTGTGGCTTGGGCGGCATGGAGCGCTGTTCGAGGTGTTCGACGTGATCCCTGGCGGACCGGCGGACGTCGCGGGCCTGCGCGTCGGCGATGTCGTCACGGCGATCGACCGGCGCAAGAGCGAGACGCTCGATCTCTTCGCGATCCGCGAGAAGCTGCGCGATCCGACGTTCGACGAGCCGATTCTGTTCGACTATGTGCGGCGCGGGCGGGCCGGACAGGCGACGCTGCGGCCGCGCGACCTGCTGCCGGGAGGATGAGGCCATCGCGGGCGAGATCGACTATTGGACCTTCTTCGCGCAGGACGCCGCGCGCACCGGCAGCGTGCTTTACGCGCGCCTCTCGGCCGGCATCGGCGGCGACGCCGGGCTGAAGGCGCTGGCGGCGCAGGCCCGCGCGGGCCAGCCGCATGCCAATCTGCTTTTGGGAGCCGTGCATTTCCTCATCCTGCGCGGCGCACGCGATCCGCTGACGCGCTTCTATCCCACGGCCGGCGGCACCGCGTCGGCCGAGCACGAGGATCCGTTTCCCGAATTCGAAGCCTTCGTCGAACGGCATCGCGATGCCATCGCGCCGCTGATCGCGACCCGCGTGACCAACACCAACGAGGTCGGCCGCAGCGCCATCCTCCATCCCGGCTTCCGCGCCGCGGCGCAGCAGGCGGCCGTGCCGCTCTCGCTGATCGAGATCGGTCCGAGCGCGGGCCTCAACCTGATCTGGGACCGCTATGGCGTGCGCTACCGGCGCGACGGCGGGACTGCCGCGTCCGTGAACGCAAGCGCGCCGCTGGTGATCGACTGCGAATTGCGCGGTGACAAGATTCCGCCCGTGGGACCGACGCCGCAGATCGGCGGCCGCGTGGGGCTGGAGCTCAACCCCGTCGATCTGTCGGAGGCCGACGACCGCGACTGGCTGCGCGCGCTGATCTGGCCCGACCAGGCGAGCCGGCTCGCGCGCCTCGACCGCGCCATCGCGCTCTTTGCGCGGGAAGCGCCGCCGATCCTGGCCGGCGACGCCCTGGAGCTGCTGCCCGATGCGCTCGCCGCGGTGCCGCGCGAGCATGCGCCGGTCGTCTATCACACCATCGCGGTCTATCAGTTCAGCCGCGAGATGCGCGACGCGCTGGAGGGCATCCTCACCGTCGCGGGGCTGCGTCGGCCGGTCTGGCGGCTGTCGTTCGAGTATGACGGTGCGCTCTACACGCTGTCGCTGATCCGCTACGCGGACGGGGTGCGCGAGGAGGCCGTGCTGGCGAACTGCCATCCGCACGGCACCTGGCTTGAGTGGCTCGCCTAAAAGGTCACAATGGGGCGATGTCAGACGATCTCTTCGAATCCGAGACCACGCGCATTCCGCCGGGCTTCAGGCCGATGAACTGGTCGCGGGGCTTCGGCCGTCAGGTCGGGCCGTTCTACGAGCGCGATGAGAAGGACGGCGGCTTCATCCGCGCCTTCCAGGTGGGCGAACATCACGTCAACGGCATGGGCAATTGCCATGGCGGCATGCTGATGGCGTTCGCCGACATGGTGTGGGGCCATTCGATCTCCAACCGCCGCTCGCATTACTGGGTCACCGCCCGGATGACGACCGATTTCGTCGCCGCCGCCAAGCTGGGCGACTGGGTCGAGGGCACGAGCGAGATGATCGGCGACGCGGACGGCTTCTACACCGTCAAGGGCCGCATCTGGACCGGCGCGCGCACGATCATGACCGGCACCGGCGTGTTCAAGGTGCTGGGCCCGCGCCTGACGCCGCATCCCGCGGAGACCGGCGCATGAGCGACACGCCCATCCTTCCGCCGGTGCCCGGCCTGTTGCCCGACACCGAGAAGCAGATGTTCACCATCCAGGCAACCCAGGGGCCGCTCGCGGATCTGGACGGCGCGCCGCCGCCGGCGCCGAAATGGTTCGGGGATGCGCTTGCGATCAAGCCGGAAAGCCGGTTCGTCGAAGTCTCCGGTGCGAAGATCCACTATCTGCGCTGGGGCGACCGTTCGCGGCCCGGCCTGCTGCTGGTCCACGGCAACGCGGCGCATGCCCATTGGTGGGACTTCATCGCGCCGTTCCTCGCCCGCGACTACAATGTCGCCGCCATGGACCTGTCCGGCATGGGTGACAGTGACTGGCGTCCCGGCGGCTATGCGATGGACCTCTTCGCGCGGGAGGAGATCGCGGTCTGCGAAGACGCCGGCATGTTCAAGCTCGACGAGCCGCCGGTGATCGTGGCGCACAGCTTCGGCGGCTTCGTCACCATGCTGACCGGCGGGCTCTATGGCGACCGGCTGGCGGGCGTGGTGATCGTGGACTCGCCGGTCAATCCGCCCGACCGCCCCGGCGGGCCGCCGGACCGGCCGATCAAGCCGCACAACATCTATCCCACGCTTGGCGCCGCGATGGCGCGCTTCCGGTTGATGCCGCCGCAGAGCTGCGACAACCTCTACCTGGTCGACTGGGTGGCGCGGTATTCGCTCAAGGAGGTGCCCAAGGGCGACGGCCAGACCGGCTTCACCTGGAAGTTCGACCCGGCGATCTGGCAGCGCTTCTCCATCGGCGACACGGCGGAGCGGCTGAAGGCCACGCGCTGCCGCATCGCGGTGTTCCGCGGCGAGCATTCCGTGCTGCTGCCGCCTTCGATCGGCGAATACATGTTCAACCTGCTGGGCCGCCAGGCGCCGGTGGTCGAGATCCCGCAGGCTCAGCACCACATCATGCTGGACCAGCCCCTGGCGCTGGTCGCGGCGCTGCGCGCCCTGCTGGCCGACTGGGAACACTCCACGGCGACGCGCAAGCCCTTGATGGGGGCATGATGACCGCGGGGACGGAGCCCGCAGCGATCACCGCGCGTTTCCAGGACGCGTGGAACACGCATGACATGGCGGCGTTCGGGGACCTGTTCCATCCGGGTGCGACCTTCGTGAACCGGTTCGGAACCTATTGGCGCGGAGTGGACCAGATCGTCGCCGGCCACGCCCGCATCCACGCTTCGATCTATCGCGATTCCACGCTCGCGATCGACGCACCCGATATCGATCCGATCGGCGACGAGGCCGCGATCCTGCATTTCTGGACGCGGCTCAGTGCCGGCGCCGCGCATCCGGCAGGGCCGCACCAGGTCGACACCTTGATCCTTGCGGTGGTGACGCTCCGCGGCGGCGCGTGGCGCATCCAGGCGCTCGAGAACGTCACGCTGGTCGACCCGATGACGGGGAATACGATGCTCCGCCCCTGAGCGGGCGCTCGAAGTTTACGGCCGACCGCTCGCCGAGGCTTTCGGTCGTTTTGCCCGCAAAATGCGGCCCCATGCGCGGTTGCCCCGGGGGGATCAATTGCTATAGTCCCGCCCGCTTCACCAGGGGACTCAAATGGCCGCGCAAGGCGATTCTCACGGCGACTACCAGCCCGGCACGATGGACATCAGCCAGCATGTGAAGGCCTGGGCGGGGTTCACCAAATTCGTCAAATGGTCGGCGATCTTCGTCGGCCTGATCATGGTCTTCCTCGCCATCTTCCGGACGCATTGACGCGGCCCGGATGAAACTCGCGATCCTCAAGGAGCGCCAGGGCGGCGAGACCCGCGTCGCGGCCTCGCCCGACACCGTCAAGAAGTTCAAGGGCCTCGGCCTGGACGTTGCGGTGGAGACGGGCGCGGGCGCGGGCGCGCGGATCTCCGATGCGGATTACGAGACGGCGGGCGCGGGCATTGCGCCCGATGCCGGCGCGGCGCTGGCGGGAGCCGATATCGTGCTGGGTGTGCGGGCGCCGGAGGCCGGCGCGATCGCCCAGATGAAGGCCGGCGCGGTGCTGGCCGCGCTGTTGGCGCCTTATACCGACAAGGACACGCCGGTGAAGCTGGCGGCGCAGGGCGTCGACGCCTTCGCTATGGAGCTCCTGCCGCGCATCTCCCGCGCCCAGGCGATGGACGTGCTCTCGAGCCAGGCCAATCTCGCCGGCTACAAGGCGGTGATCGATGCCGCGGCGCAGTTCGGCCGCGCCATGCCGATGATGATGACGGCCGCGGGCACCATCGCCCCGGCCCGCGTGCTGGTGATGGGCGTCGGCGTCGCCGGCCTGCAGGCCATCGCGACCGCGCGCCGGCTCGGCGCCATCGTCTCGGCCACCGACGTGCGGCCGGCCACCAAGGAGCAGGTGGAATCGCTCGGCGCCACCTTCGTCGCGGTGATGGACGAGGAGTTCAAGAACGCCCAGACCGCCGCCGGCTATGCCAAGCCGATGAGTGCCGAATACCAGGCCAAGCAGGCGGCGCTGATCGCCGAGACCATCCGGAAGCAGGACATCGTGATCACCACCGCACTGATCCCGGGCCGCAAGGCGCCGGTGCTGGTGACGGAGGAGATGATCAAGACGATGAAGCCGGGCTCGGTGATCGTCGACCTCGCGGCGGAGCAGGGCGGCAACACGCCCCTGACCAAGGCCGATGAAGTCGTCGAGGTCCATGGCGTGACCATCATGGGCTACACCAATCTCGCCGGCCGGCTGGCGATCGACGCCTCGTCGCTCTATGCCCGCAACCTGTTCAATTTCGTCTCCCTGATCGTCGACAAGAAGACCGGCGCGCTGGCGCTGAACTGGGACGACGAGATCGTGAAGGGTGCCGGCCTGACGCGCGACGGCCAGGTCGTGCATCCGGCGCTGAAAGGCTGAAATCCCATGGAAATGGTCGATCCCATCGTCTTCCGCCTCACCATCTTCGTGCTGGCGATCTTCGTGGGCTATTTCGTGGTGTGGAGCGTGACGCCCGCGCTGCACACGCCGCTGATGGCGGTGACCAATGCGATCTCCTCGGTGATCGTGGTCGGCGCGCTGATCGCGGTCGCGGTACCGGTGCTCGATTCCGGCTCGTGGGTCTCCAAGGGACTGGGCTTCGGCGCGCTGATCCTGGCAAGCGTGAACATCTTCGGCGGCTTCCTCGTCACCGCGCGCATGCTTGCGATGTACAAGAAGAAAGAGAAGTGAGCGCCATGGCCCATTTCCTTTCCGATCCTCAGGCCATCCGCGGCGGGCTTATGACGCTAATGGCGGCCGGGTTCGCGATTTCGGCATCCGGGTTCGCGCTGCATGTGTGGCAGCGCCGAAACGACGGCGGGCGCTGAGATGAAAGCCGATATCGCCGCGCTTCTCTATCTCGTCTCCGGCGTCCTGTTCATCATGGCGCTGCGCGGCCTGTCGTCGCCGGCCTCGAGCCGGGCGGGCAACCGCAACGGCATGGTCGGCATGACCATCGCGATCCTCACCACGCTGTGGGTCGCGGGCGTCACCGACGTCACGACGTGGATCATGATCGTCGCGGGCCTCGGCATCGGCGGGGGCATCGGCGCGTTCGCCGCGCGGCGCATCCACATGACGGACATGCCGCAGCTGGTCGCGGCGTTCCACTCGCTGGTCGGCCTGGCTGCGGTGCTGGTGGCGGGGGCGGCGTTCTATTCGCCCGAGGCGTTCGGGATCGGTGCGGAGGGCGCGATCCGCACCCAGAGCCTGATCGAGATGAGCCTCGGCGTCGCCATCGGCACGATCACCTTCGCGGGCTCGATCATCGCCTTCGCCAAGCTCAACGGCAACATGAGCGGCGCGCCGATCCTTTTGCCGGCGCGGCATGTGCTCAACGCCGTGCTGTTCCTCGCGATTGCGGGGCTCGTGGTCTATTTCACCGTGGCGCAGCCGGCCTGGGCGTTCTGGGCCATCGCGGTTCTCTCCTTCGTGTTCGGCATCACGCTGATCATCCCGATCGGCGGCGCGGACATGCCGGTGGTCGTGTCGATGCTCAACTCCTATTCGGGCTGGGCGGCGGCGGCGATGGGCTTCACGCTGGAGAACTCGGCGCTGATCATCACCGGCGCGCTGGTCGGCTCGTCGGGCGCGATCCTCTCCTACATCATGTGCAAGGGGATGAACCGCAGCTTCGTCTCGGTGATCCTGGGCGGTTTCGGCGGCGAGACCGGCGGCCCCAAAGGCCCGGCCGAGACGCGCCCCGTGAAACAGGGCTCGGCCGAGGACGCCGCCTTCATCATGAAGAACGCGGGCAGCGTGATCATCGTGCCGGGCTACGGCATGGCGGTGGCCCAGGCGCAGCACGCGGTGCGCGAGATGGCCGACATCCTCAAGAAGGAGGGCGTCAAGGTCTCCTACGCCATCCATCCGGTCGCCGGCCGCATGCCCGGGCACATGAACGTGCTGCTGGCCGAAGCCAACGTGCCGTACGACGAGGTGTTCGAGCTCGAGGACATCAATTCCCAATTCGCCAACACCGACGTCGCCTATGTCATCGGCGCCAACGACGTGACCAATCCCTCGGCCAAGACCGATCCGAAGTCGCCGATCTTCGGCATGCCGATCCTGGACGTCGAGAAGGCCAAGACCGTGCTCTTCATCAAGCGCGGCATGGGCTCGGGCTATGCCGGCGTCGAGAACGAGCTGTTCTTCCGCGACAACACGATGATGCTGTTCGGCGACGCCAAGAAGATGACGGAAGAGATCGTCAAGGCGCTGGGCTAGGGCCCTCCCTCGGCCGCCGCGCCTTGCCATGCCGCGGCGCTGTGGCAGATTGCGGCCATGACCACGATCCGTCCCGCCCGCCTGCCCGACGATCGGCCCGCGATGCTCGCCTTCATCGATGGCCTGCAGGCTTTCGAGCACAGAGTCGAGCCCAACCGGCGGCTCGACGCCACGGTCGCGGCCGACCATCTCGCCGTGCTCGACAAGCGCCTCGCCGAACGGGGCGGCGCGGTCTTCATGGCGGAGGACGCCGGCGCGATCCTGGGCTGGGCCGTGGTCCATGCGGCGCAGGACGACATCTATGTCGTCGAGGCGCAGCGCCGCTTCGCCTATATCGCGGAGCTCTACCTGGTCGAGGCGGCGCGCGGCACGGGGTTGGGGCGCGACCTGATCGCGCGCTGCGAGGCCTGGGCCAAGGAGCACGGCATCGGCATCCTGCGGATCGGCGTGCTGGCGGACAATGCGCGCGCCCAAGACGTCTATCGGCAGGCCGGCTTCGCGCCCTATGCGCTGGAGCTGCGAAAGTATCTGTGACCTGACGGCTCGGCGGCGCGCGAACCGCAAAAAAAAAGGCCGCGGCTTTCGCCGCGGCCTTTTCCGTTTGGCTATGCCGTCGATCAGAACTTGATCGACAGGCGGCCGGTCCAGGCGCCGTAGGAGACGTCTTCCCGGGTCTGCGCATCGTAGCGCGCCGACAGGGTCGCATCGGTCCCCAGCACGTCGCCGAGATCGAAATCGAGCCCGCCGCCCAGCTCCGCATAGGAGTGCTGCCGCGGGGCCATCTCGAACGTCATGATCGAGGACGGCGCCGCCGCAAAGGCGGCGTCGATCGCATTGGCGTGGCCGAAATTGTTCACCCAGAACCCATGGAAGTTCGGCGTGATATGCAGCATGTCCAGATCGAAGGTCGTCTGGGCGTCAAAGCCCAGCCGGCTCAGGATCGTCCGCTCGCCATAGGAGTCGAAGGTCAAGGCCGGCGCGCCGCCGGTCTCGCTGAACGCATCCACATCCGCCTCGGCATATTGCAGGCTGACCGACGGCACGATCTTGAACGCAGCGTCGGACGCGTCGAACCGGAACGTCCGGCCGAAGTAGCCGCCGACCGACGGCGAGTCGCCGCCGGTGTGACCGGACAGGTCATAGCTCGTGGCGCCCACAATCGCGATGCGCCGCGACTGGATGGTCTGATGACCGTAGGACGCGAAGCCTTCGAGGATGTAGTCGTTGCCGAAGTCGTAGCGGCCATAGACCGCGCCCTGGATGGCGTTGGTCTGCAGCACCGCCGGACGCGACAACAGCGTCGCGGTGGCGTCCGAATAGCCGAACGAGACGCCGACCGTCAGGCCGCCGCCGGCCGCGATGTCGAGACCGCCGGCGATCACCAGGCCGTTCACCTTGGCCCGGCCGCCGCCGCCGCCGACCTCGACGCTGCCGTTCAGCGCGCTGCCCGAGAGGAAGCCGCCCAGGCCGGCCGGCAGATCCATCCACGTGTCGCTCGCGTCGTTCGGCGAGACCGCCGCGCCCGTGCCGGGCATGGCATTGCCGGCGCCCGGATTGGTTGCGATGCCCATCCCCATGGCGACGAGCTGCTGCGACCCCGGCGAGGTGCCGCCGGCCGAGACCAGCGCCATCTTGAGGCCCTCGGCGTTGATGCTCAGGCCGGCGCTCTTGCTGTCGTCCGGCGTTCCGCCGACCTGGTAGAGACGCTGCCAGATCATGCTGTCGAGGTTGGACTGGATCATGTCCTCGACCAGCGGCGCGGCGCGTTCGGTGTCCGGCGCCAGGGTCTCGAAGTTTCCGATCGCCTGGATCAGCGCGCCGTCCGACAGCGTGTCCAACGCCTGGTAGATCGGCGCCAGGTCGTCGTAATGCGAGCCGCGCAGCGCGTCGAGCGCGCCGGCGATCGCCTTCTGGTCGGGTGTGCCGGCGCCGCCCATGAACTGGGCGAAGGTCTCGGCCTCGACCGTCAGGACCTCCTGCGTCACGCCGCCGACGACCTGCTGGGTCACCTTCGGATAGAGCAGGCCGACGAACGTGTCGGCAACCTCGTCGAAGCTGCCCGTCACCGCGCCGGTCGCGGTCAGGAAGACATGGGTGTCATGCCAGTGCGGCGTGGTCAGCGGCTCCGGCATCAGCGTGCCGCCCAGCGCGACATCGCCGTTGACCGCCAGCACGTCCGTGGTGTTGTTGGTGATGTCGATCAGGGTCGTCGAACCCAGGCTCAGGCCCAGCGCCCCGTTGATCGTCAGCGTGCCGATCGTGCCGTTCGTGCCCGGCGCGACGGCGCCGATCAGGAACGAGGTGTCGCCGTTCACGACGCCGGTGCCCTCCAATATGCCGCCATACATGACCACGCCGTTCGGGCTGTTGAGGACGCCGTTGACTTTCAGGTCGCCGGCGAAGGTCTGGGTGACGATGTTGGTCGTCAGGCTGGCGCCCGCCGCGATCGTCAGTCCGGTGGCCGCGCCGTTGATCGTCAGCTTGTCGACGGTGATGTCGGCGCCCGAAAGCGTCGTCGTGCCGTCGGCCGAGAGCGTGACGTCGTAATAGCGGGCCGGTGCGCCGGTCGTCGGGTCGCCGTCCGTGTTGTCGACCACGCGGCCGGGCGAGGCGCCGGGCGCGCCTTGCACGTCCTCGCCGTTCACGTCGTCGCCGACATGGGCGAAGCCTTCCGGATTCGTCCAATCGGACTGTGCGCTGGCGCTGGCCGAAGCGCCGCCGCCGCCGCCCGCCGCCGGGCAGGCGGACTGCACGGCGCTGAGATCACCCGAATTGAGCGCGGCAACGCTGACCTGCGCTGCGCCGCAATCCTGGCCGCCATTGGCGGCGATGAAGGATTGCACCAGGGCACGGAAGCCTTCGATGCCGAGACCGCCGCCGAACGGGCGCGAGCCGCTCCCCGCGACAGGCTGTGAGTCGGAGGGCGGACCGCCGGCCGGATTCGGCCCGGGCGCCGGCGAATGCTTGTTCTCCACGCCGGTCACGATGTTGATGCAGTCGTCGTAATAGCAGACCTCGCCGAAGCCGGCCGGCACGTCGGCCTCGCCCAGCGCCGCGGTGGTCGGCAGCGCGTTGATCGTGTTGCCGTTGCCGTCGACCGTCAGATAGGCCGGATCGAGCGCCATCTTGAAGGCGTCGATATCGGTCCAGCTATGATCGCCGCCCGTGTTGGTGACGTATTTGTAGGGGTTGTTGGCGACGATCCAGTCCCAATACAGATAAAGCGGCTGGTAGAACGAGGTCGTGCCATAGGACGAGCCGGGCTGCGCGCTCCCATAGAAGCGGTCGCCGCCCGAGAGCACCGCCGCGATGGTCGGCGAGGCGAAGGTGTTGTCGATGATCAGCGGTCCGCCCGAATCGCCCGGCGCCGTGATGCCTTCCTTGTCGTAGGCGGTGTCGTGGAAGATGTTGAAGTCGAAGACATTGGCGTCTGCGGTGTTGAATTTGGGGTCGTTGAAATCCATCATGTAGAGATTGGCGGGCAGGCCGTCCGGGTTGCCGAACAGAGCCGCGTCCTGGTCGTCCAGCGAGCCCAGCACGCTCACGACGTTCTCCGCGACGCGGCGCTTGAAGTCGATCGAGCCCTGGCCGTTGGTGCCGATGCCGTTGTCGCCATAGCCGACGATGGTGGCGTGCGCCGGCGCGGTCAGCGGGCTGAACAGCAGCGTCCAAGTCGGGATGTCGAGGGCCGGCGTGTCGAGGGCCGCCATCGCGATGTCGGACTGCAGGAAGTTGTTGCCGACGCCGATGGTGCAGCAATTCGTGTCGTAGACCACGAAGTTCGAATTGTAGGCGTGGTTCGCGACGTCGGTCTGGTACGCCGGGCCGCCGGCGACGCCGCTCAGCCAGTGGCCGATGGCCGAATTGCCGGCCGCGTTGTTGTTGGCGTTGAAGAAGAAGCCGATCGGCGAACCGCCGAACTTCGCGCCATAGGCCGTACCGGGCTGGAAGGCGTTTTCGTCGGCGTTCTCGTTCACGCAGTGGGACGCGAAGATCACCGTGCGCGGATTGATCAGCGACACGGTGCAGAGACCGATGAAGCCGTTTTGCTCGTCGATTACCATCTGGCCGACGCCGGTGACGTTGGTGGTGTCCACCACGTCCGCGGGCGTGTAGTTGTCGTTGATCACGATGGCGGCTGCCGGCGTGGAAAGTGCGGCAAAGCCGGCCAGAGCGGTTGCGCCAAGGAAGGCATTCCGGACGCCCGCCAGCTGGCGGCGGTTTCTGTTTGTCATGATGTTCCCCTGCAGGGGCGACCCCAAGTCGCCCATGGGGAGAACGCTAACAAACTTCACTGTGGCGTGAGTACCGCAATTCAAAAAAAATTCATCAAAATCGCAGCGAACTCAGGTGGATAAGCAGAATTCTGTGTGCATTGAAATATTCAATCCGACATCAGCGGATATATCGAACAATATGTCTGCCTGTTCCGATGTTTACACGGATATATCTTTGTTGGCTGTTACTTCAGCCCACCAAGCTTGCAGATATACGCCCATTCCTCGGGCTTGACCGGCTGGACCGACAGGCGCGCGGCCTTCACCAGCACCATGTCCTTGAGCTTGGGATCGGCCTTGACCTGTGCCAGCGTCACGGGCTTGGGGACGTCCTTGACCGCCTTCACATCGACGAGCCCGAACTTGCCGGTCTCGTCTGTGGGATCGGGGCGATATTCGCCGATGACGTCCACGATCCCGACGATCTGCTTCTCGTCGCCCGTGTGATAGAAGAAGCCGAGATCGCCCTTCTTCATCGCCTTCATATGCCCTGCCGCCTGATGGTTGCGCACCCCGCTCCACGGCTCGCCCTTGGCGCCGCGCTTTTTCTGCATCTCCCAGGAGAAGGTGTCGGCTTCGGTCTTGAACAGCCAATAGGCCATGGCACCCTCCGTCAAAGCTTGGCGTCGCAATGGTTGAACGTCGCCTTCCACGGCCGCACCTCGGAATGGGCGAACAGCCCCGCCTTCACATAAGGATCGCCGGCGTGCCACGCCTTCGCGGCAGCGAGATCGGCGGCTTCGAAGATGATGAGGCTTCCCGCCATCTCGTCCTTCGCGTCGAGGAAGGGGCCGCCCAGGCGGATTACGCCGGTCTCGCGGGCATAGGCGAAATGCGCCTCGCGCGTCGCCAGGCGCAGGGCGAGCGCATTTTCCTTGTCGATGGCCGTGACGACGAACAGCATATGGGTCTTCCTTCAATTCGATCCCGCCCTTTAGGGAGGATCAAGTCCGTGCGTCAATCTCGCCAGCAACACAGGCCGCAGAACGGTCCACACCTTGCGTTCCCAGTCCTTCTCGCCGGCCGCCTGATAATGGATGCCTTCGGGGTCGCCGCGAAGGACAAAGTTGCGGTCGCTGAGCGGCGCGGAGTCGATGAAGGCGCAGCCCTCGCCGCGCACCGCGCGTCCGACATCGGCGACGAACCGCGCATAGTCCGCTTCGGGCTTGGTCTTGAGCGCGGCCTGCGGCGGGCCGATCCAGATGCAGCGGCTGTGTCCGTCGGCGATCGCGTCCGCGAGGCGCCGGGCCTGCGCCAGATAGGTGTCGTAGAAGGCGCGGAAGGCGCCGGGCCGCGCCGTCAGCATGTTCGAGCCGAGCGAGACGATGGTGATCCGGGGCTTCACCCGCGCGACATAGTCGCCGAGCGCCAGGTAGCGGACCCGTCCCGGCCGGTCGAGCGGGCCGTGGTCGCGGGCGCAGTCGCCGGCGCCGTTGCAGCTGCGGATGCCGCAATAGGAAACGCCGCCGCGCATCCAGGTGGTGACGTCGGAACCGCAGGTCCAGAAGCTCCAGACGGTAAGCGGCCTGCCGCTGTGCGGGTCGGGCTCGGTGGAGAGCGAGCGATAAAGCTGGGCGCCGAAATAGCCGAGGCTTTCCGAATCACCGATCAGGAGGACGTCGGCGGGACGGATCCAGGCGTCGTCGACGATATTGGGATTGTCGGTGCGGTCCGGCTTCTCGCGCCCGGCCGCGGGCAGGAGCGCGCACAGCGCGACGACGCCCGCGACCAGCGCGCGGCCCCAGATCTTCTGCATGAGCCCCCACAAGCTCCAATTCACTCCGGCCTCAGCGGCCGGGACATCAATTTTTCCAAGGCCGCGCCCGCCGGCAAGGTACCGTCGAGCACGGCCGCTATCGCCTGCGCGATGGGCAGCTCGACGCCGTGCCGCTTGGCGCGCGCCACCAGCGCGGGCGCGGTCGCGACGCCTTCGGCCAGCGGCGCGCCGGGCGCGCGCAGTTCGTGCAGCGTTTCGCCGCGCCCCAGCTTCAAGCCGAAGGCGAAATTGCGCGAGGATGGGCTCGACGCGGTGAGCACCAGATCGCCGAGCCCCGACAGGCCCATCAGGGTCTCGGGGCGCGCGCCCATCGCCTCGCCCAGGCGCAGCAATTCGGCGAAGCTGCGCGCCAGCAGTGCGGCGCGGGCGCTTTCGCCCAGGCCCAATCCGTCGGCGATGCCGCAGCCGATCGCGTAGACGTTCTTGGCGGCGCCGCCCAGCGCCACACCAGTGAGATCGTCGCTGGCATAGGGCCGGAACTGCGCCTGCGCGAGGCTGGCCTGCAAGCGCTGTGCGATCTCGATCTGCGCCGCGGCGATGGTGACGGCGGTCGGCAAGCCCTTGGCGACGTCGCGCGCGAAGGACGGGCCGGAAAGGATCGCCGGCACGCCGTCCGGCGCCGCCTCGCGCAGCACTTCGGTGAGCAGCAGGCCGCTGCCGCGCTCGATCCCCTTGGCGCAGAGCAGGAGCGGGGTGCCGGGCGCGACGTGCGGGGCCAGCTGCGCGAGCACGGCACGCAGATGCTGCGCCGGAACCGCGATCAGCAGGGCGTCGGCACGGCAGGCCTGGGACAGATCGGCGGTTGCCGCCAGCGTCGCCGGCAGGGGAATCCCAGGCAGATAACGCGTATTGTCATGGCTCCGGTTGATCGAATCGACGACGGCCGATTCCCGTGCCCACAGGAGGGACTTCCGCCCCGCCTGCGCCGCGACCAGCGCCAGGGCCGTCCCCCAAGCGCCACCTCCGATTGTCGTGATGGCGCTGTAAACCATTGGCATTCCGGAACTTTTTTCCACAATCGGAGTTCCCGTCCTCGGTAAGAAGATTGAACGATTTGTTGATTATTCAGAAATCGTCATTATCTTCTCCGGTACAAGAAGAAATTGCGCTTGGGTAGGGAACTGCACATGGCCGAAAAACACTCCGTCCGGGACTGCATCGTCGAAGCCGCGAAGAAACGATTCTCGCATTTCGGCTACGCCAAGACCACGATGGCCGAGGTCGCGGGCGACTGCGCGATGTCGCCCGGCAATCTCTATCGCTTCTTTCCCGGCAAGCTCGACATCGCCGAGGCGATCGCGACCGAGGATTACACCAAGCATCTGGAGCACCTGCGCAAGCTGGCCGTGGCGCCGGGCAGGAACGCCCGCGAGCGGCTGCACGACCTGCTGTTCGAAGAGCTGCGCCGCACCTATCACAAGCTGGAGAAGGATCCGCGCGCCCTCGACATGGCGCGGGTGATCAGCCAGGAGCGCCCGACCTTCGCCAATTGGATGCTCGAGAACGAGCGCAAGATCCTCGTCGAGTTGATGGTCGAGGCCGAGCGCCGCGGCGAGTTCACCATTGCCGACAAGGAATTCACCGCCGAGATGGTGCAGTCCGCCACCATGAAATTCCGTTATCCGCAGCTATGGACCAAGCTGACGCTGCCCAAGCTCGAGCGCGAGCTGGAGGGGGTGATGAATCTCCTGATCGATGGCCTCTGCCCGGTCCATGCCGCGGAATGCCGCAACGCCTCGCGTCAGGCGGCGGAGTAGCGCAGCCACGCGTCGCCCTTCGAGGCTCCGCCTCCGGCGGAGCACCTCGGGGTGGCGCTCCGGGTTGATCCCGAAGCACCTCATATCTCGTCATGCTGAGGTGCGAGCCGAAGGCGAGCCTCGAAGCACGCACAACGGCACGCCTAGCTCCGGCCACAAACCCCGGCTAAGAAGCGCCATGCGCCGCTTCCTCCTCGCCGTCCTCATCGCCGCCGCCTCGCCGCTCCTCATGGGCGCGGGGCAAGTGGCGCCGCAGCGCCATCTCGATTTGAGCGAAGCCGACCGCGCCGAACTCGATGCCGTCAGCGCCTATCTCAACGGCATCGCCACGCTCAAGGGCGGCTTCATGCAGCTCGATCCCAGCGGCAATGTCGTCGAAGGCGCGTTCTACATCTCCAAGCCCGGCAAGATGCGCTTCGAGTACCGGCCGCCCTCGCCGACGCTGATCGTCGCCGACGGCAGCACGGTCGCGGTCGCCAACAGGCGGTTGAACACCGTCGACCGCTATCCGTTGAACGACACGCCGCTCAGCCTGATCCTGAACAACACGGTCGACATCCGCCACGATCCGCGCCTCCTGAGCGTCAGCCACGCCCAGGGCAGCCTCGTGATCTCGCTGCGCACCAGCCAGAATCGCAGCAATGCGAATATCGCGCTGGTGTTCTCCGAGCCGGAATATGAGTTGCGGCAATGGAGCGTCGTCGACAACCAGGGCCTGACGACGACGGTGGCGGTGCGCAACCTGCAGCCCGGTGCCGTGCTGCCGGCGTCGCTGTTTGTGCTCCCCGACAAGAATTCGCTGCGTCGCCACCAGGATTAGTGCCATGCGCAGACCCGTCGTCGGCTTTCCCTGCGACCGCCGCATGGTGGGCAAGCACCCGTTCCACATGGTCGGCGAGAAATATATCGAGGCGGTGCGCCAGGGCGCGGGCGCCACGCCGGTCCTGCTGCCGGTGCTCGAGCCGCCGGTGCCGCCCGACGATCTCCTTGCCGCCGTCGACGGCTTTCTCTTCACCGGCTCGCCTTCCAACGTGGCGCCGCAACTCTATGGCGGGCATCCGCCGCGCGACAGCGTGCTGCAGGACACCCATCGCGACGCGACGACCATCGCCGTGCTGAAAGCCGCGATCGCCGCCGGCAAGCCGGTGCTCTGCATCTGCCGCGGCTTCCAGGAGCTCAACGTCGCGCTCGGCGGCACGCTGTTCCAGCACGTGCACGAAGTGCCCGGCCGCCGCGACCATCGCGAGAAGACGGAGGCCTCGCTGGCCGAGCAATACGGCCCGGCGCATGGCGTGACGGTGGAAGAGGGTGGGCTGCTCGCGCAATTGCTCCGTGAGCGGAGCTTTGCGGTGAACTCGCTGCATTCCCAGGGCATCGATCGCATGGCCGGCCCGCTGCGCCGCGAGGCGGTGGCGCCCGACGGCCAGATCGAGGCGGTCTCCATGCCGGACGCCGAGGGCTTCGTCCTCGGCGTGCAATGGCACCCGGAATGGGCATGGTCGGAAAACCCGGTTTCGCGCGCGATCTTCGCCGCGTTCGGCGACGCCCTGCGCGCGCATGCGGGGCGCTGAGGCCCGCTTTTTACGCTTTCCTAGTGTTTTGCGTGCGAGCCTGACGGACACGTCACGGCTGCCCACCCATGATCGACGCCGCCCGCTTGCTGGGCTTCGCCTTCGCGAATGCCGACTTCCTCTTCGAAGTCGACGTGAACGGCACCGTCACCTTCGCGACGGGCGCCGCGCGCGATTTCGTGAAGGACGGCGCCGTCGTGGGGAAGCCGGCCGCCAGGCTTTTCGCGACGTCGGAAACGGCGAAATTCGCGACCCTCAGCCGCTCGCTCGCCAAGGGCGATCGCGCGGGGCCGTTCCGGCTGAAGCTCGCGGCCGGTGCGGAGGTCGCGCTGTCGATGTTCCGTCTGCCCGACAACGGCAACCAGGTTTCCTGCACCTTCTCGAAACCGGGCGGCCGCGGCCTCGCCGCGCTCGACGCCAAGACCGGGCTTCAGACGCGCGACGGCTTCCTCGCGGCGGCATCGCAGCTGGCAGGCGAGGGCGACGCGCTTGCCCTCGTGAATCTTCCGGGCCTGCCGAAGCTGTGCGCGACGCTCAGCGAAGAGGATTCCGCCAAGCTGCTCGGCAATATCGGCGCGGCCCTGACCAAGGTCGGCGCCAAGGCAGCCGGACGGCTGTCGCAATCCAGCTTCTGCATCATCGCCGACGCGGTGGGCGGCATGCCCAAGCTCGCCGGCAAGATCCGCGCTGCCCTTGCCGAAAGCGGCGCCGCGGCGCTGGCCATCGAGGAGACGCTGGTCTCGCTCAAGGGGCGCGATCTTTCCGAAGCGCAGCGCGATCTCGTGATGCGCTATGTCGTCGACAAGTTCACCAGCGGGCAATGGAACGGCGACGCAGCGACCGATGCGGCGACGCAGTTCAACCGGATGCTGGAGGAGACCCAGGATCGCCTGCGCGCCCTGACCGAGACGGTCGCCGACCGCAGCTTCGGCGTCGTCTTCCAGCCGGTCGTCGACCTGAAGAGCGGCGAGACCTCGCATTTCGAGGCGCTCGCCCGCTTCGTAGGCGCCGCCACCGGCGAGTCCATCCAGTTCATCGAGGCGCTCGGCATCTCCGACGCGTTCGATCTCGCCGTCGCGGCGAAGATCGTCGCCGTCGTCGAAGCCAAGACTTCGCGGGATCAGCAGATCGCCTTCAACCTGTCGGGCAGGACGATCTGCACGCCGTCGAATTTCGGATTGCTGGCGGGTCTCTTGGCCCGCAAGCGCGCCTTGAGCGGCCGGCTCCTGATCGAGATCACCGAAAGCGCCGAGATCGCCGATCTGGATGCCGCCGCCAAGGCGGTGGCCGCGCTGCGCGAGCTCGGCTTCCGCGTCGGGCTGGACGATTTCGGCGCCGGCGCCGCGTCGCTCACCTATCTGCATGCGCTGCCGGTCGATTTCGTGAAGTTCGACGGCCGCCTGATCGCCAAGCTGGGGCAATCCCGGCGCGACGACGTGCTGCTGGGCGGTATGGTGAAGCTCTGCGCCGAACTCGGCATCGTCACGGTCGCCGAATTCCTCGAGACCGCCGAGCAGGTCTCCGCCGCCAAGGCGATGGGCTTCGATCTGGGCCAAGGCTTTTATTTCGGCGCCGGCACCGAAGACATTCCGGCCCCCGGCGTGAAGGTCGCTGCCAAGCGCAAGGGCGTAAAGGAAGTCTGGGGCTAGAATCCGTACGCAATTGGAGCGTTGATCCCCTGCCGTCATGGACGCCCGTGAGGCGCCCAAAGCAGGCCTCTGTTGGGTCGCATCGAAGCGCCAACACCGCTCGCAGCGAGCGATTTGACTTATAGTAAGCCGTAACTTACCGTTAGTCATGGCTTACAGAAATGCCCTTGAAGCGCTGGCCGATCCGACCCGCCGTCAGGTGTTCGAACGACTGCGCGCCGGCCCCTCGGCCGTCGGCAAGCTCGCGAACGGCCTGCCGGTCAGCCGCCCGGCGGTGTCGCAGCATCTCAAGGTGCTGAAGAAGGCCGGGCTGGTGCGTGAAGAGCAGGACGGCACGCGCCGCATCTACCGCATCGATCCGCACGGCTTGGCGCAGTTGCGGGCCTGGCTGGATCAATTCTGGGAGAGCGCGCTCGACGCCTTCAAGGCGGAAGCCGAAAAGGACACAGGGGAAGACGGCACATGAGCAAGACCATCGTCATCGCACCGGTGCGGAAGAGCCTCACCGTCAACGCCACGCAGGCGCGCGCCTTCGAAGTCTTCACCAACGGGATCGACCGCTGGTGGCCGAAGGGCCATTCCATCGGCGCCACGCCGCTGCGCAGATCGGTGATCGAGCCGCGCCAGGGCGGACGCTGGTACACCGTGCACGAGGACGGCAGCGAAGCCGTGGTCGGACACATGCTTGTGTGGGAGCCGCCCGTCCGCATCGTCTTCAGCTGGGAGATCGATGCGCAATGGAAGCCCGACGCGACCGTCGCGTCGGAGGTCGAGGTGACCTTCACGCCGGAAGGGCCGAACGTCACGCGCGTCGACCTCGATCATCGCGGCTTCGAGAGTCTCGGCCAAGAAGGTGGCGGGAAGATGCGTGGCGCGGTCGATGGCGGCTGGCCGGGGATTCTGGAATTGTTCAAGAGCGAAGCCGAACGCTGACTCGCAAAGAGGAGAACCGTCATGCATCGAATCTGTCATGTCGCGATGGGCCTGCTCGTCGCCGTCGCGCTGGTCTGTCCGGGCGCGCATGCCGCGGTGGCCGATTCCGCCGCGAACGGTTTCTCGGTGGCGGAGGCCGTCCATATCGCGGCGCCGCCGGAAAAGGTCTATGCCGCGCTGGTCGCGCCCGCGCGGTGGTGGAGTTCGAAGCACACCTTTTCGCGAGAGGCTGCGAATCTCACGCTCGATCCGCGCGCCGGCGGCTGCTGGTGCGAGACCCTGGCCGGCGGCGCCTCGGTGCAGCACCTCGTCGTGGTCTACGCCGCGCCGGGAAAGGCGCTGGTGCTGCGCGGCGCGCTCGGGCCGCTCCAGGGGCTGGGCGTCGACGGGGCGCTGACGATCCGGCTGACGGCGGCCGGCGACGGCACCGATCTCACCGCGACCTATAATGTCGGCGGCTATCTCAAGGACGGCCTCGCGAGCTGGGCCGCGCCGGTCGACGGTGTCCTCGGCGAGCAGTTCGCGCGCCTCAAATCCCTCGTCGAAACCGGCGCCCCCGCACCCAAGCCCTGAAAAGAGGGCGCCCAACGCCTGCCGGAAGAGGTGAAACCCGGCGCGTCCGCTGCTAGGCTCGCCGCATGACAGCCAAGCGCGCGCTTCTCGTGCTATGTGCGCGGATCGGGTTCAACCCTTGAAGTCCGCCGGCCGCGTGCGCGCGGCCGCCGCCTTCGCTTCGTTCCCCTTCAAGGAGTGCGCGCCCATGGCCCCGCATGGCAGCAATCAGACGAAACACTGGCAGGCCCTCGATGCCGCCCATCACATCCATCCCTTCTCCGACACCGCTGCCCTGAACAGGGAAGGCGTGCGCGTCATCACCCGCGGCGACGGCGTCTATCTGTGGGACAGCGAAGGCGAGAAGATCATCGACGGCATGGCGGGCCTGTGGTGCGTCCAGCTCGGCTATGGCAATGCCGAACTGGCCGAGGCCGGCTATGAGGCGCTGAAGGCGCTCCCCTATTACAACCACTTCTTCAAGACCTCGAACCCCTGGACGATCGAGCTCGCCGCCAAGCTCGCGACGCTGCTGCCGGACGGGCACGAACGCGTGCTGTTCGCCAATTCCGGCTCGGAGGCGAACGACACCGCGCTCAAGCTCATCCGCTACTACTGGAACCTGAAGGGGCGGCCGGAGAAGAAGATCCACCTGTCGCGCGACTATGGCTATCACGGCGTGACCATGGCGGCGGCTTCGCTCTCGGGCCTGACGCCGATGCATCCGCAATGGGACCTGCCCTTGCCCGGCTTCGAGAAAGTGCCGGCGCCCTATTGGTACGGCGCGAAGGCGGCCGGCTATGGCGACATCGAGCCGGCGGAGTTCGGCCTGCTGATCGCCGGACGCCTCGAGGAGAAGATCCTCGAGCTCGGCGCCGACCGCGTCGCCTCCTTTTCGGCCGAGCCGGTGCAGGGCGCGGGCGGTCTGATCTTCCCGCCGGCGACCTATTGGCACGAGGTGCAGCGCATCTGCGCCCGCTACGACGTCCTGCTGCATCTCGACGAGGTGATCACCGGCTTCGGCCGCACCGGCGAATGGTTCGGCGCCCAGACCTACCGCATCGCCCCCGACATCATGACGATGGCCAAGGGCCTGTCTTCCGGCTACCAGCCGATCTCGGCGATCTCGCTGGGCGCCCGCATGGACGAGACCTTGCTGAACGCCAATGAGGAACTCGTCCACGGCTTCACCTATTCCGGCCATCCGGTGGCGAGCGCGGTCGCGCTCAAGAATCTGGAAGTGATCGCACGCGACGGCCTGGTGCCGCGCGTGCGCGACGCCATCGGACCTTATCTCCAGCGCCGCCTGCGCGAGACCTTCGCCGACCATCCGATCGTGGGCGAAGTGCGCGGCATCGGCCTGCTCGCGGCGATCGAGCTCGTGCGTGACAAGGCGGAGCGCAGATTCTTTCCCGATCCGGGAACCATCGGCACGCTCTGCCGCAACTACTGCTTCAACGACGGTCTCGTCAGCCGCGCGGTTCGCGACACGATGGTGCTCGCGCCGCCGCTTGTCGTTTCGGAAGGCGAGGTCGAGGAGATCGTCGCCAAGCTGAAATCCGCGATCGACCGCACCGCGCGGGATTGCGGCAAGCTTTGAGGACGGCGATCACGTCGCCGTGCGTTGTCGGCGTCAGCCGTTCATCTGCCCGTCGCCAAGTCGCCCTTCGCGTCGTTTTCGCGGAATTCCGCGGCCGCTTGTGGTCAAATTTGGCCGTTGCAGATTTGCATCTGTCATTAAAAATAATTCGAAATCTGCTTTCAGCGAAAAAAATCTTGCAATGTGTGGCTTCAATGCATAGGTTGGACTCGAAGGAAGAACATCGCTCGGCAAGCACTGCCCCCCCGCTCGCAAGCCGGGTGACTTCCTTCGCGGTGTCGGTCATCCCCTCCCGACACCAGCGCGTAACAGCGCATCCGGCGCCCGGTTGGCCCCCCAACCGGGCGTCATTTTATCTGCGCGATACGCCGCAAGGTCAGGTTGATCCGCCCGCCGCCGGGGATCAGCGTCGAGCTGCCGCTCAATATCCGATCGATGCCGTGGAACATCCGCCGCGCCGGTCCGCCGAACACCAGGACATCGCCGGAGCTCAGCAGGATGCTCTGCGTCGGTCCCTTGCGGCTCTCGGCGCCGAAGCGGAACCGCGCCTCGTCGCCGAGCGACACCGAGACCACCGGCGCGTCCGCAGTCTCGTCGCGGTCCTGGTGCGCCCCCATCCTGGCACCGGCGCGATAGAGGTTGACCAGGCAGCATTCCGGCCGCGCGGGGCAGGCGGCGACGTCGTCCCACAGCGTGAGCAGCGGCGGCGGAATTGCCGGCCAGGGTTCCCGCGTCGCCGGATGCAGCGGCGCGTAGCGATAGCCCGCGATGTCGGAAATCCATCCCAGCGTTCCGAAATTCGTCTCCTCGACGGAGAAGGGCGTTCCCGAACGCGGCATCACGGGCTTGTAGAACGGCGCCTCGGCCACCCGCGCCAGCACGTCGTCCAATAACGCCGCCTGGCCGATGCGATCGAAATAGCCCCGCCACAGCAGCACGCCCGGCGCAAGCGCCAGCGGCTTCACCATTGCCATCTGCCGGCCGGCGAGCGCCGCTCGAAGATGCCCTTGAAGCTTCCGGCGAAATCATGCGCGACCAGCCAGCTGCGCAGCCGCTCCGGCGCATAGTTGTCGCGCACCCATTCACCGATCGGCCGACCGGCCGCGTCCTCCGCCGCGAAGGCGATGAACGGCCGCAGCCAGCGCTGGTGCTCCTTGGGGAAATGCAGATAGGGCCAGCGCGAGAACTGCCGCTCGGCCGCGGCGCGCGCCGCCCAGCCGCCGCGATGGATCAGGTAGAGCGCCGCCGCCAGGCTGGTGCGGTCCTGGCCGCCCGAGCATTTGACCAGGAACGGCTTGGGCGCGGCGTCGAACGCATCCAGCAGGGCCACCAGCATCGCCCGCGTGGGCAGGTGCCGGGAGTCGAGCACCACGTCGAAATGCGCGATGCCGCCCGCCTGCGTCACCCGTTTTTCCGTCCGCCACCAGCCATAGCCGGGATTGGGACCGCGCAGGTTGATCATCGCGCGGATGCCGTGGCGCCGCAGGAAGGGGCCCAGGAATCCGGCGAAGGCCTGTGCCGCGCGCGCCGCTTCGCGGGGCACGATCCAGTGGAAATTGTAGAGGACGTCGCCGGGGCCGCGCATGGCGGATATGTAGCGGCGCACGCTATCATCCGCAAACGCGAGGGAGAGGGTCGATGCGGCTGCGCACACTGATACGCCTGTGGATCTGGACGACGCTGCTGGCTTTTGCCGCCTTCGCGGTGCTGGGGACACTGGAAGGCCGGCTGAAGTCCGCCACCGGTTTCGGCGTGCTCGACCTGCAAGCGGCGCGCGATGCCTTTGCTTATAAGCGTGTCCTCGCCGCCTGGATCGCGCGCGGCCATGCCGCCACGGCCGGCTTCAGCCTCGGCTTCGACTATCTCTTCATGGCGCTCTACGCGATGGCGTTCTATTTCTCGGCAATGGTCGCGCGCGAAGCCTTCACGCCCAAGCGCGGCACGGCGCGGCGGTTCATGGATTATCTGGGCTATGTGCCGTTCGTCGCGGCCATCGCCGACGCCTATGAGAACGCGGTTGAGCTGTCCCAGCTGACCGGCACGCCCGACGACGGCAGCGCCGCCAGCGCATTTCTCGCGACCAACATCAAATGGGTCTGCTTCGCGGTCGGCGTGGCGCTGCTTGCTGCCGCGATCGCGGGCGTGATCAAGCTGTGGTGGCCGAAGAAAGAAGAGGAACAATAATCACCTCCCCGCAAGGGGGGTGATTAGCTGAGCGCCTTCCCCATCCTGATGAGCGGCACTTTCACGCCCTCCGGCGTATCGCTCTCGAAGGCTTCGATCTCGCGATAGCCGCAGGCGCGATAGAGCGGCAGGCCCGCCATGGTCGCGGCCAGCTCGACCCGGTTGAAGCCTTCGCGCGCCGCCGCCGCTTCGCACAGACTGAGGATCAGCCGTCCGACACCGCGGCGTGCAAAATCCGGATGGGTGTACATCGCGCGCACGCGGGCCGCGTCCCTGGCCGGGTCGAGGAGCGCTGCGTCGCGCCCCGCCGAATGGTCGCCGCCGAACAGCGTCGCGCGCCGGCTCCAGCCGCCGCAGCCCGCGATCCGGCCGTCGCTCTCGACGACGAAATAGGTACCGTCGGCGACGAGCTGGCTGTCGAGACCCATGATCGAGAACGATGCGGCGACCTGTTGCGGCGTCAGGAACGGCTTGAGGAGTTCGCCGATGGCGGCGTTCATCAGCGGTTTCAGGACGGCAAGGTCGGCGGCGGTGGCGAGTCGGTGGGTGAAGGGCATGGCGGCGCCTTTTTACCTCCCCGCAAGGGGGAGGTGAAAGGAGCCTCAAATCCTGAACGTCAGATCCACCGAGCCGAACTGATCGGGCGACGGCTGGGTATCGAACTCCTTGGTCCGGAAGACATGGGTGAAGGACAGCCGCGCGCCGCCGAGCTGCACCGCCGCGCCGACCTGCACGTCGCCGACCAGGATGCGCTTGTCGACGCTGCGGCTGGTCTCGAAGGTGTTGCCGTCGAGGAAGATGTTGCGCCCCACCGCGCGCCCGTCGACACCGCCGAAGAGATAGGCGCTGATCGCGCCGTTCGGCTCGAAGAAGCTGCTGCCCGGCAGGCTTGGCTCCAGCCGCGGCGGACCGAAATCGTCGGGCAGGTTGATGCCCACCCGCGCCATCGCGCCGGCGTTCAGATAGTCATACGCATTGCCTGCCGCGAAGCCGATATGCGGCTCCAGGTCGAAGAACAGCCCGAACACCGATTTCGGCGGAATGAGCTTCCAGCTGCGCTCGTAGAAGACGTTGGCGATCGGCTCGCCGCGCAGCTGATAGTGCCAGCCCAGCGCCTTATGGTCGCCGATGACCGTGTGCACCCAGTTCTGCGCGTCTTCCGCCAGCGAGGACGGCCCGACGATGCCCAGTTCGAGCTGCGCCTGGTCGAGATGGGTGTCGGACTTCGAGAGGATGCCGAGGCCGACATAGAGATAGCCGGCGTAAGGCCGGTCGGTAGGGTCGGGCACGACCAGCCCGGTGCGCCGCGGCGTGAAGATGTCCTGTCCCAGCTGATAGTTCGTGCGCACTTCGCCCTTGGCGCCGAAGAAGGGCAGGTGATGCGCGAAATTCTCCAGCCAGCCGGGGGTGTCCTGCGGCGCGGTCGTGTAGGACAGCGCGATGCCGTTGGAATAGTGCTGGTCGGTGTTGAAGAAGATGTCGTTCTCGAACTGGAGCGACAGGGCACCGGAGCGCGTGTCGGCGGGGTCTTTCGCGGCGGCGGCCTGCGGCAAGCCGGCCGCCAGCATGGCCAGTGTGGTACCGAACAGGATTTTACGCATATGAGAGCCCCTTCGCGTTCCTTCGGGAACGTCGCTGACAAGCTGTCGGTTGCCTGCCCGGTCATTTCGCCGCGCCTCTAGCTGTTGGTCGGCGCTCCGGTGGCTTCCCCGAGCGAGGGCTGTGGGGTCGGATCGCGCATGTCCTCGGGCGCGGCCGGCGGCGCATTCGCCGCCTGTGCCAGACGGGCGAACCACCCGCCCTGTCTCGCCAGTTGCTGGGGCGGCCCGCTCTCCGCGACCAGACCGGCGTCCAGCACGATCACCTGGTCGGCATCGCGTACCATCGAGTAGCGATGTGCGATGACCAGCGTCGTGCGGCCCCGGCGCAGCGCCGCGATCGCCTTGCCGATCTCCTGCTCCGTCGCGTAGTCGAGATTGGCCGTCGCCTCGTCGAGCAGCAGGATTTTCGGCGCTCCGACCAGCACACGCGCGATCTGCACCCGCTGGCGTTCGCCGACGGAGAGGCCGAGGCCGCGTTCGCCCACTTGCGTCCGCAAGCCTGGCGTGAAGCGCTCCAGCGCCGGACCGAGACCCGCTCCCAGTGCCGCGCGCTGGACATCGGCGTCGGAGGCTTCGGGCCTGGTGTAACGGATGTTGTCGGCCAGCGTGCCGCTGAACAGCGCGCCGTCCGCCGTGACGACACCGATCTCCCGGCGCAACGCTGCCGGTTCGACGGTGTGGAGCGCCACACCGTTCAGCAGGATCTCACCCGATGAGGGCTCGTAGAGCCGCAGCAGCAGATCGGCCGTGGTGGTCTTGCCGGCGCCGGACGGTCCGACGATGGCCGTCACCTGGTCACCCCGCGCCAGGAAGGACACGCCGCGCAGAACCTCGCGCTCCGGCGCATAGCCGAAGCGCACGTCGCGGAATTCCACGCTGCCGTCGCCGTGCGGGAACGGCACGCCGCCGGCTTCCTCCTCGCCGGTCGCCAGCAGCACCGCGGCGCGCCCGATCTTCGCGAAGCGGTCCTGCAGTGCGGTGATCGCGCTGGTGAGCTGATCGATGGGATTGTAGATGAGATCGAGATAGGCGACGAACATCACGACGTCGCCCGGCGTGAGCTGGTGCGTGAGCACCTTCCAGCCGCCATAAGCCAGCACCAGCGCCTGTCCGACATGCACGCAGGCCACCTGCCAGAGCAGATAGCGGTTTTGCACCTGGACGCGTTCGAGATGATCGCGGAACGCGGCGCCGGCGACGCCGTCGAAGGCCCGGACGTGCTGCGCCTCGGCGCCCGCGAGCTTGACCGTCTTGATCGCGCCCAGCGGTTCCTGGATCGCGGCGCCCACCGTCTCCCAGCGTTCATAGTAGTCGTCGAGCCCGACCTGGAAGCGGCGTGCCATTCGGCTGGAGATCCACAGATAGGCAGGCAGGGTCGCGAGCGCCACGAGGGTCAGGGACCAATGCTGCGTGATCATGATGGCGAAGGCGCCGGCAACGCGCGCGAATTCCGGAAAGATGTCCTTGGCCAGCGTCGTAATCACCGGCGAAACCTGGTCGGTCAGGTCGACCTGCTTGGCGATGGCGCCGCTCGACCGGTTCGAGAAGAAACGCAAGGGCAGGTGCAGCACATGGCGCAGGGCCTGCACCATGATGCCTTGCTCGATCGCCGAGCCGGTGCGCGCGGCGAGATTGTCGGCGGCGAGCGCAAAATAGCGCGAGCCGAGATTGACCAGCAGCAACAGGCCGATCGCCAGGAACAGCGTGCGCGCCGCTTGGTCGGGCGTGCGTGGCTCGACATGGCCGCGGCGATGCGCATGGCTGGTGTCGATCGCCACGCTGGGGTCGTCGAGCGCATCGCGCGTCGCCGAGAAGACATAAAGGCCCGACAGGTCGTTCACCACGACCCGATAGACCAGCGGCTGAATCAGGCTGGCGCTTGCGCCGAGGAAGGCGAACACGACGACCCGGGCCAAGGCGCGCCGGTTCCGCCGAATCCAATCTGCCAGCAACCGCAGCGCGGGCGAACGCGCCGCTCCGGCAGCGGCCAGCTCGCCGGTATCGCTCACAGGGATGTCGCGGGCTTTCGCATCCGGTGAATCCTTACAAGAAGTTCATCGGATCGCCATGCGCATCTCTCCGGATGCGGTCTGTGACCGAATCCGCCTTCCGCGAGATCATGCCTTGACCCGGGAACGCCCCTCAGTATATTGCGCGGCTCCCGAAGAATCCCGGTTCTTCAGGAAAACACTCATTTTCAAGGACTTAAGGTCATGTTCGCGGTTATCCGCACCGGCGGCAAGCAGTATAAAGTGGCCAAGGACGATGTCCTGACCATCGAGAAGGTCGTCGGCGATGTCGGCTCGACCCTCATGATCGGCGAAGTCCTGATGCTGGGCGGCGACAATCTCCAGCATGGCGCGCCCCTCATCGCGGGCGCCTCGGTGGCCTGCGAGATCCTGGCCCAGGGCAAGGGCGAGAAGGTCATCGCCTTCAAGAAGAAGCGCCGCAAGAACACCCATCGCAAGCGCGGTCACCGCCAGCCCTTCACCAAGGTGAAGGTCACCGGCATTTCCGCAGCCTAAGTTTCGAAGGACTAGTCGCATGGCACACAAGAAAGCAGGCGGTTCCTCGCGCAACGGTCGCGACTCGAACCCCAAGATGCTCGGCGTGAAGCTGTTCGGCGGCGAGAAGGTCGCCGGCGGCAACATCATCGTGCGTCAGCGCGGCACCAAGTTCTGGGCCGGCGAAGGCGTCGGTATGGGCAAGGACCATTCGCTCTTTGCACTTACCGACGGTCAAGTCGCGTTCCGCCAGGGCTACAAGCGTCGCACCTACGTATCGGTGATTAATACGACGAACCCGGCGGCGGCGAAGATCGCGGCGGAATAGGCGGCTGAAGACATAGGCCGCCAAGAAATTGGCGGCCCGTTATCAGGAGGGAGATGGTCCGCCATCTCCCTTTTTTGTCCCTCCGCCCGGAGGGACGTGCCATGTGCCTATTGGAAACCGACAGACTGCTGTTACGCCGACCCGAGCGGCGCGACATTCCCGCACTCGTGCCGCTGGCGAACAACTACGAGGTCGCCAAGAATCTCTCGAAGCTTCCCCACCCCTACACCGCGCAAGATGGTGAGGATTTCGTGGCGCATGCGGAAGAGAAGCGGGCCGCCGGCACGGATTTCAACTTCGCGATCACGCGGAAACCCGACGGCGTATTCATGGGCGGCATCGGCCTGCATCTGAAGGATGGTGCGTTCGAGTTCGGTTACTGGCTCGGCCAGCCTTATTGGCGGCAGGGTTATGCGACCGAGGCGGCTCAGCGTCTCGTCGCCTTCGCGTTCGAGGATCTCAAGGCGGAATCGGTGTGGGCCGGCTGGTTTCACGACAACCCGCGCTCGGGACATGTGCTGGCGAAACTCGGCTGCGTGCCCAGGAGTTTCGAGAAGCGCCACTGCCTCGCCCGCGGCATGGACATCGGCTGCAACACGGTGACGTTGAGCCGCGAGGCATTTCTGGGCAGGAGGGCGGCATGAGCTTTCACCCGACGACCCAGCGCCTGATCCTGCGCGCCCCGATGATGGCGGACACGACCGCCATCGTCGCCATCCTGGGCGACTACGAGGTGGCGAAGAACCTGGCGCAGGTTCCGCACCCCTTCATGGAGCGGGATTTCCACGACGCGCTGCAAAGGGACGCGGCCGAGCGCGAAAAGGGCGACTGCCATCGCTTCGCCGTCACGCGGGCGATGGACGGTGCCCTGATCGGCCTGTGCGCGGTCGAGCGCATCGCCGGCGGAATCTGGGACTTCGGCTACTGGTATGGCAGGCCCTATTGGGGCCAGGGCTATGCCACCGAAGCCGGCCGCCCGATCCTGCGTTTCGCGTTCGACGATCTGGGCGCGGAAATGCTGATGGCGGGGTGGTTCTTCGACAACCCGGCCTCGGGCCGGGTGCTCGAAAAGCTCGGCTTCGAGACGGTCGGGACGATGCAGCGAAACTGCGTCGCCCGGGGCTGCGAGGTGCTCTCCAACCGCGTCCTGTTGACGGCAGAGCAATTTGCGCGAAAGAAGGCGGCATGAAACGGGACTTCACGCGCCGGAACGGGTTCGCATCATGAAATTTCTTGATGTGGCCAAGGTCTATGTCCAGTCGGGAAACGGCGGCAATGGCTGCGTCGCGTTCCGGCGCGAGAAGTTCATCGAATATGGCGGTCCCTGGGGCGGCAATGGCGGCCGCGGCGGCGACGTGATCGTCGAGGCGGTCGACCACCGCAACACGCTGATCGATTTCCGCTTCCAGCAGCATGTCCGCGCCAAGAACGGCGAGCCCGGCATGGGCAAGGAGATGACCGGCGGCCATGGCGACGATGCCGTCATGAAAGTCCCGCCCGGCACGCAGGTCTATGAAGAGGACGGCGAGACCCTGATCGCCGATCTCGCGACCACCGGGCAGCGTTTCCGGCTGCTGCGCGGCGGCAATGGCGGCTTCGGCAACGCGCATTTCAAGAGCTCGACCAACCAGGCGCCGCGCCATGCCAATCCGGGCCAGCCGGGCGAAGAGAAGACCGTCATCCTCAAGCTCAAGCTGATCGCCGATGCCGGGCTGATCGGGATGCCCAATGCCGGCAAGTCCACCTTCCTCTCCCGTGTCTCCGCGGCGCGGCCGAAGATCGCCGACTATCCCTTCACCACGCTCGAGCCGCAGCTCGGCGTCGTGAAGATCGACGAGACCGATTTCGTCCTCGCCGACCTGCCCGGCCTGATCGAGGGCGCGCATGAGGGCGTCGGTCTGGGCGACCGCTTCCTCGGCCATGCCGAGCGCTGCAACGTCATCCTGCACCTGGTCGACGGCACCGAGACCGCGATCGCCAAGACCTACAAGACCATCCGCGCCGAGCTCGAAGCCTATGGCAACGGGCTGGAGGCCAAGCCGGAGATCGTCGCGCTCAACAAGAGCGACGCGATCCCGAAGACGGCGCTCGCGAAGAAGCAGGCTGCGCTGGAGAAGGCTTGCGGCCATAAGGTGTTCACGATCTCGGGCGTCTCGGGCGACGGGGTGGAAGACGTGCTGCGCGCCATCGCGAAGGAAATCGTCAAGCGCCGCGGCAAGCCGGTCGCGTCCAAGCGGGCGGAGAAGAAGGCGTGGGCGCCGTGACGCCGATGTTCCTTGCGGCCCATCCCTCGAGGCTCGCCGCCGCGCCGCGGCGTCGAACGCCTCAGGACGACGCTTGTGTATTGCATGCCTCCCCTCTCGTCATGCTGAGGTGCGCCGCGAAGCGGAGCCTCGAAGCACGCCCGGATGCCGGCGATGTCTGATCCCTTCGCGTCCGCCAAGCTCGTCGTCGTGAAGGTCGGCTCGGCGCTGCTGGTCGATGCCCAGAGCGGCACGCTCCGGCGGGACTGGCTGCGCTCGCTCTGTGCCGACGTCGCGGCGCTCAAGCGCGAAGGCAAGGGCGTGCTGCTCGTCTCGTCCGGCGCCATCGCGCTCGGGCGCCGGGCCCTGAAGCTCAAATCCGGCGCCCTCAGGCTCGAAGAGAGTCAGGCCGCCGCCGCCGCCGGCCAGGTGCGGCTCGCCGAGGCCTATGCCGACATCCTCGCCGGCGAAGGCATCGCCGCAGCGCAGATCCTGCTGACGCTCGGCGATACCGAGCAGCGCAACCGCTATCTCAACGCCCGCGCCACGCTCAACACGCTGCTCGATCTCGGCGCGGTCGCGGTGATCAACGAGAACGACACCGTCGCGACGGCGGAGATCCGCTACGGCGACAACGACCGGCTCGCGGCGCGCGTCGCGAGCATGATGGGCGCCGACCGCCTGGTGCTGCTCTCCGATGTCGACGGCCTCTACAGCGCCGACCCGAGCCGGGTGCACAATGCGCAGCACATTCCCGAGGTGCCCGCGATCACGCCGCTGATCGAATCCATGGCCGGCGAATCCGTGTCCGGCCTCGGTCGCGGCGGCATGGCATCCAAGATCGCCGCCGCGAAGATCGCCACCGGCGCGGGCTGCGACGTGATCATCGCGATCGGCAAGACGAACAACCCGGTCGCGGCGATCCGCCAGGGTGCGCGCCATACGCGCTTCGCCGCCTCGGGCACGCCGGCCCAGGCGCGCAAGCGCTGGATCGCGGGTGTGCTCAAACCCGAAGGCGCCCTGATCATCGATGCCGGCGCGGCGCGCGCTCTGTGCGACGGCAAGAGCCTGCTGCCCGCCGGCATCCGCCAGATCGACGGCCGCTTCGAACGCGGAGACGCGGTGGTGGTGAAGGACGCGCAAGGCCGCGAGATCGCGCGCGGGCTCTGCGCTTACGGCGCAGCCGACGCCGAGCGCATCGCGGGCAAACGCACCGCCGAGATCGAAGCCATCCTGGGCTATCGCGGCCGCGACGAGATGATCCACCGCGACGACCTCGCGCTGACGGTGACGGCGGAATGAACGCGCCGGTCTCGCTCGCGACGGAGATGCAGGCCTTGGGCGCCGCCGCCCGCGCCGCCGCACGCGCGCTGCGCGAAGCGTCCACGGAAACAAAGAACAAGGCACTGCGCGCCGCCGCCGCCGCGATCCGCGCGCGCGGGAGCGATATCCTCGCCGCGAATGCGCAGGACCTCGCCGCGGCGAGCGGCTTGACGCCGGCACTGCGCGATCGCCTGCTGCTTGACGCCAAGCGCATCGAAGCGATGGCGGCCGGCGTCGAAGCCGTCGCGACGCTGGCCGATCCGGTCGGCCGCGAACTGGCGCGCTGGCGCGTGCCCAGCGGCCTCGACATCGCGCGCATCGCCACGCCCATCGGCGTGATCGCCATGATCTATGAGAGCCGTCCCAACGTGACGGCCGATGCCGGCGCGCTGGCGCTCAAATCCGGCAACGTCTCCATCCTGCGCGGCGGTTCGGAATCGGCGCGCTCCTCGGCCGCGATCCATGCCGCGATGCTCGAAGGGCTGCGCGCCGCCGGCTTGCCGGAGGCCGCGATCACCCGTGTACCCACCACCGACCGTGCCGCCGTCGGCCTGATGCTCGAAGGGCTGGACGGCGCCATCGACCTCATCATCCCGCGTGGCGGCAAGGGGCTCACGGGCCGCGTCATGGCGGAGGCGCGGGTGCCGGTGCTCGCGCATCTCGAAGGCATCTGCCACGTCTATCTCCATGCCGCGGCCGACGCGGCCAAGGCGCGCGCCATCGCGGTGAACGCCAAGATGCGCCGCACTTCGGTCTGCGGCTCGGCGGAGACGCTGCTGATCGACCGCGCGATCCTCGCGACGCTTGGCGTCGCCGTGCTCGGCGATCTGGCGCAAGCCGGCTGCGAGATCCGCGGCGACGCGGCGGTGCGCGCCGTCTTCCCCGCCGCCAAGCCCGCCGCCGAAGCCGACTGGTCGACCGAATATCTCGACGCGATCATCGCCGTGAAAGCGGTCGACGGCGTCGAGGACGCCATCGCCCATATCGAGCGTTACGGCTCGCGCCATACCGAAAGCATCGTCACCGAAGACGCCGCGGCCGCCGAGCATTTCCTGGCCGCGCTCGATTCCGCCATCGTGCTGTGGAACGCCTCCACCCAGTTCGCCGACGGCGGCGAGTTCGGCATGGGCGCGGAGATCGGCATCGGCACCGGCAAGCTGCACGCCCGCGGCCCGGTCGGCGTCGAACAGCTCACCACGTTCAAATACGTCGTGCGCGGCACGGGACAGATCCGGCCATGAGATTCCACTTCGGCAGCAAGCCGCATCTCGAACGTCCGCATGCCAACTGGGTGCGCCCGCCCGGCCCGGTCGCGCCGGGCCTGCGCATCGGCCTGCTCGGCGGCTCGTTCAATCCGGCGCATGAGGGCCACCTGCATGTCAGCGAAGTGGCGCTGAAGCGGCTCGGCCTCGACTATGTCTGGTGGCTGGTGACGCCGCAGAACCCGCTGAAAGCCCGCAGCAGCATGGCGCCATTGGCCGAACGGGTGCGCAGCGCCAGGCGCGTCGCGCGCCATCCGCGCATCGTGGTGATGGATATCGAACACGATTTCCGCACGCATTACTCCTTCGACACGCTGTGCGCGCTGCAGAAGCGCTTTCCGCAGCTCGATTTCGTCTGGCTGATGGGCAGCGACAATCTGCAGATCTTCCGCCGCTGGCATCGCTGGCAGGAGTTCGTCCAGCGTGTCCCCATCGCGGTCGTCCAGCGCCCGGGAACCGTGATGGCGATGCTCGCGGCCAAGCCGATCCAGCGGTTCGGCCGGTCGCGGGTCGAACGCGGGCTCTGCACGACCTGCACGCCCGCCATCACCATCCTGGACGGCCGGCGCAACCCGCAAAGCGCCACCGCGATCCGCGCATCGCAGCGCTTCGCGGAAGGCTTTGTCGGCGCCCTGCCCACATGATAGACAGGGGCGCAATGGAGTGCGAACACTGACCGCCAAGACCAAGACAAAGGCGCCGCCCAAGAAGGCCGCCAAGGCGCCTGCCAAGAAGAAAGCCACCGCCAAGAAGCCGGTTTCGAAGAAAGCCTCGCTGAAGAAGGCGGCCAACCAGCCGCTTTATCATGTCGACGAAGCGCTGCTCGAGCGCATCAAGGCGTCGCTCGAGGACGACAAGGCCGAGGACATCGTGACCATCGACATGGCCGGCCGCTCCTCCTTCGCGGACGCGATCGTGATCGCGACCGGCCGCTCGTCGCGTCATGTCGCCTCGATCGCAGAACATCTGGCGCGGCGCCTGAAAGATGCCGGCTACGGCACGCGGCCGGTGAACGGTGCGCAACAAGGCGACTGGGTCCTGGTCGACGCCGGCGACGTCATCGTCCACGTCTTCCGCCCCGAAGTGCGCGAATACTACAACCTCGAAAGCATGTGGTCGGTCGAGGAACCGCAGCGCTCGCGGGCTTGAGCCGATGCGTCTCCACATCCTCTGCGTCGGTTTCGGGCGCGGCACCCAGGAGGGCGCGCTGACCGACGATTTCGTCGGTCGCGCGCTGCAGATGGGCCGCCGCCTCGGCTTCACCGCGGTGACTTGCGAGGAGATCGCGGTCTCCAGGGACCGCGAGCTTAAGAAGCGCATGGAGGACGAGGCTGAGCGTCTCGCCCGCCGCGTGCCCGAGGGCGCGCATGTCATCCTGCTCGATGCCAAGGGCAAGGGCATGACCAGCGAGGATTTCGCCGAGATGCTGGGGGCGCTGCGCGACGCGGGCACCCGCGACCTCGCCTTCGTGATCGGTGGTCCGGACGGCCTTGCGCCGCTCCCCGGCAAGAAGGCCGGCCGCAGCCTGGCCTTCGGGCCGCAGACCTGGCCGCACCTGATGGTGCGCGCGATGCTGAGCGAGCAGATCTACCGCGCCCTGACGATCCTGGCGGGACATCCGTATCATCGGGCGTAGCGCGTGCTTCGAGGCCCGGCTTCGCCGAAGGCGAAGCCTCGAAGAACCGTCCTAACCCTTCCTTAACCACAATCCGCGATGCTCCTGTGTCGCAATGGGACGGGGCCCCATGGAGATCAACGGACCGAAAAGGATCGAGACTGCGGCTGTGCGCCGTGCGGGCCGGCCCGCGAGCGGCGCGGGCGGCGCGTTCCATGTCGCCGATGCCGGCGAAGCGCGCGGCAGCGTGGTCGCCGGCCCCGGCCCGATCGGCGCGCTCGACTCCATCCTGATGCTGCAGGGCCTCGACGATTCCACCGACGGCAAGTCCAAGGCCGCGGCGCATGGCGAGAAGCTGCTCGACATGCTGGACGAGATTCGCGACGGGCTCCTGGCCGGCGGCGTGCCGCGCACCACGCTCAACCGCCTGGCGAACGCGGTGACCCGCCGCCACGACCAGTTCAACGACCCCAAGCTGCAAGGCGTGCTCGACGAGATCGAGCTCAGGGCCCATGTCGAGATCGCCAAGCTCGAGATGATGGACCAGAGGGTGGCGTAAGATTCGCGCGCTATCGCCATGACCAGCAACAGCGGGCCGTGGCGTTTTCTTCTTTTTCCAAAGCCGTCTGTTCGCGACCCTAACCCACCGGCTGAGGCCGGTTTGCCGGATGTGCGCTCTCCGACGCCGGCGGGTACCAGAGATAGCGGTGCAAGATGTATTTCGGCGTGTCGCGCGGCGGCAGGCCGGCGTGCAGGTAGAGCCAGAGCGGCGGGAAGACCAGCATGCGGCCCGGCGCCGGCGCGACGCTGACGTCGAGCCTGGGGAACACCGTCTCGCCGCCGCCGGGCGCGTTGAGATAGAGGATCGCGGTCAGGAAGCGGCGGCTCTGCTCGTCGTTCATCACGTCGACATGCGGCGCGAAGCCCTCGGCGCCGCCCGGCATGTAGCGCTTCATGCGCACCTTCTCGGCCCACACCTTGTCCGGCCACGCCGCTCCGATGCCGATCTCCTGGTTGTAGCGCTCGATCGCCTGCATCATCACGCCCAGCACCTCGGCCTCGACCTCGGGCCAGTGGCGGCTGACGTTCAGTTCGGCGAAATTGTAGGAACGCTCGGCCTGCATGCGCTCGTGCCGCGCGGCATCCGTCTCGAAGCGCCCGATCAATGCATCGCAGCGTGCGGGCGACAGCGTGCCGTCATAGACCTTCACATAGTCGGACAGCAGCTTGGCCAAGGCGCAGCTCCGGGATCGGCGAAGGCCGCCGTCAGATATCCAGCAGCAGGCGCTGCGGGTCTTCCAGGTTCTCCTTCACCCGCACCAGGAAGGTCACCGCCTCGCGGCCGTCGACCAGGCGGTGGTCGTAGGAGAGCGCCAGATACATCATCGGCTTGATGACGATCTTGTCGTCCTCGACCATCGCGCGCGGCTGGATCTTGTGCATCCCCAGGATGCCCGATTGCGGCGTGTTGAGGATCGGCGTCGACATCAGCGAGCCGAACACCCCGCCGTTTGTGATGGTGAAGGTGCCGCCCTGCAGCTCCTCCAATTTCAGCTTGTTGTCGCGGGCGCGCAGGCCGTAGTCGTGGATCTTCGCCTCGATCCCCGCCAGCGAGAGCAGGTCGGCATCGCGCACCACAGGCACGACGAGGCCGCGCTCGGTGGAGACCGCCACGCCGATGTCGTAATAGTTCTTGTAGACCACGTCGTCGCCTTCGATCTCGGCATTGACGTTCGGCAGGTCCTTCAGCGCCGCGATGCAGGCCTTCACGAAGAAGCCCATGAAGCCCAGCCGCACGCCGTGCTTCTTCTCGAAGCTGTCCTTGTATTCGGTGCGCAACGCCATGACGTGACTCATGTCGACCTCGTTGAAGGTCGTGAGCTGGGCGGCGGTGTTCTGCGATTCCTTCAGGCGCAGCGCGATGGTCTTGCGCAGGCGCGACATGGTCACGCGCTCTTCGCGTTCGGCGCGCGGGCGCGGCCCGGCATGCACCGGTGCGGGTGCAGCGCGGACGGCGGTGCGCTCGGCGGCGCGTGCTTCCAGGGCCTCCAGCATGTCGCCCTTGGTGACGCGGCCGTCGCGGCCGGTGCCCTGGACCGTGGTGGTGTCGACGCCGTTCTCTTCCGCGATGCGGCGGGCCGACGGCATCGGTGCCGGCGCGGCGGCGATGGGTGCCGCCTTGGGAGCCGGCGCAGGTTTGGGCGCCTCGGCCTTCGGCGCAGGCTTCGGTGCTTCGACGGCCGGTGCCTTGGGCGCAGCGGCCTGGGGATTCTTCGCCGTCGTCGCGGACGGCGCGCCCTTGGCGCCTTCGGCGATGGAGCCGAGCAGGGCGCCGACCTCGACCGTGTCGCCTTCCTTCACCGTGATCGACTGCAGCGAGCCGTCCGCCGGCGAGGGCACTTCCACCGTCACCTTGTCGGTCTCGAGTTCGAGCAACGGCTCGTCGCGTGCAACCGCCTCGCCTTCCTTCTTGAACCAGCGCGCCACGGTGGCTTCGGTGACGGACTCGCCCATCGCGGGCACTTTGATTTCGATGGTCATCGTGATTTCTCACCAAGGGGGTCACGCGAAGCCGCGGAGAACGCGGGGTTCGGCATGAACCGTTGCACACTAACCCACTTCGTCATCGCCCGCTTCATGCGGGCGACCCATTTTCCTTCTCGGGGAAAGAAAATTGGGTCACCCGGATCCTTCGCTTCGCTCCGGACCGGGTGATGACGGCTCATTCATAACGTCAAAGCTTCGGCCAAGAACGCCTTCAATTCCGCATTGTGCTGGCTCATCAGGCCCGCCGCCGTCGAGGCGTATTCCGGGCGGCCGACATAGCGCGGGCGGGCGGTGCCGCCCAGCTGCGCCACCGTCTGCTCGATGCGCGGGGCGGCGAAGCCCCAGGCGCCCTGGTTCTTCGGCTCTTCCTGGCACCACACGATCTCGGCCTTCGGGAAGCGGTTGAGCTCCAGCGCCAGGACGTTCTCCGGGAAGGGATAGAGCTGTTCGAGCCGGATGATCTGCACCCGGTTCTCGTTCAGCTTGTCGCGCGCTTCCATCAGGTCGAAATACACCTTGCCGGAGCACAGCACGACCCGCTTGATGTCCTTATCCTCGGCCAGCCTGGTCGTCCACGCGCCCGGCACGCATTCGGCCTGGTCGCGCAACACGCGGTGGAAGGACGAGCCCGGCCCGAAATCGGCCAGGAACGAGGTGCACTTCTTGTGGCGCAGCAGGGATTTGGGCGTCATCACGATCAGCGGCTTGCGGAACGGCCGGTGCAGCTGGCGCCGCAGCGCATGGAAATAGTTCGCCGGCGTGGTGGGATAGACGACCTGGATGTTGTCCTGGGCGCAGAGCTGCAGATAGCGCTCCAGCCGTGCCGAGGAATGCTCCGGCCCCTGGCCCTCATAGCCATGCGGCAGCAGCATCACCAGGCCGCACATGCGCAGCCACTTGGTCTCGCCCGACGCGATGAACTGATCGATGATCACCTGCGCGCCGTTGGCGAAGTCGCCGAACTGCGCTTCCCACAGCGTCAGCGCCTTGGGCTCGGCCGAGGAATAGCCGTATTCGAAGCCCAGCACCGCCTCTTCCGACAGCAGCGAGTCGATCATCTCGAACGGCGCCTGGCCGTCGCGGATGTTCGCCAGCGGATACCAGCGCGCTTCGGTCTCCTGGTCGATCAGCGCGGCGTGGCGCTGGCTGAACGTGCCTTCGGTCGAATCCTGGCCGGAGAAGCGGATCGGCATGCCTTCGAGCATCAGCGTGCCGAAGGCCAGCGCCTCCGCGGTCGCCCAGTCGAAGCCTTCGCCCGACGCGAACATCGCGTCCTTGGCGTCCAGCGCGCGCGCCACCGTCTTGTGGACGTTGAAGCCCGGCGGCACGCGGGTCAGCGCGGCACCGACCTCGCGCACGGTCTCCAGCGGCACGGCGGTATCGCCGCGGCGGTCGCCCTTGGGCGCCATGGACATGCCGGACCAGCGCCCGTCGAGCCAGTCGGCATGCTCGGGCTTGTGCGTCTTGGACGCCGTCAGTTCGTCGTCGAGCCGCGCCATGAAGCTCTTCAGCATCGCGTCGGCTTCGGACTGGCTCAGCGTGCCTTCGTCGACCAGCTTCTGCGTATAGAGCACCAGCGTCGTCGGATGATCCTTGATCGCCTTGTACATCAAGGGCTGGCTGAAGGTCGGCTCCAACGTCTCGTTGTGACCGAACCGGCGGTAGCACACCATGTCGATCACGACGTCCTTGTGGAACAGCTGGCGGAATTCCGTCGCGATGCGGGCGCAATGCACCACCGCCTCGGGATCGTCGCCGTTCACATGGAAGATCGGCGCCTGCACCATCAACGCGATATCCGTGCAGTACGGCGAGGAGCGCGAATAGGCCGGCGACGTCGTGAAGCCGATCTGGTTGTTGATGATGAAATGGATCGTGCCGCCGGTGCGGAAGCCTTTGGTGCCGCTCATCGAGAAGCACTCTGCGACCACGCCCTGGCCCGCGAAGGCCGCGTCGCCGTGCAGCAGCAGCGGCATCACGCTGGAGCGGTCGGCGGTGTCGTCGAGCTGCGCCTGCTTGGCGCGCGCCTTGCCCAGCACGACCGGATCGGACGCTTCGAGATGCGACGGGTTCGCCGTCAGCGAGAGATGGACCTGGTGGTTGTCGAACTCGCGGTCCGACGAGGCGCCCAGATGGTACTTCACGTCGCCCGAGCCCTGCACTTCGGAGGGGTTCGCGCTGCCGCCGGAGAATTCGTGGAACAGCTGGCGATAGGGCTTGCTCATGACATTGGCGAGCACGTTGAGGCGCCCGCGATGCGCCATGCCGATCACGATCTCCTTCACGCCGAGCTGGCCGCCGCGCTTGATGATCTGCTCCAGCGCCGGGATCATCGCCTCGCCGCCGTCCAGGCCGAAGCGCTTGGTGCCGAGGAAGCGCAGGCTGGCGAACTTCTCGAAGCCTTCCGCCTCGACCAGCTTGTTGAGGATCGCCTTCTTGCCTTCGGGTGAGAACACGATTTCCTTGTCCGGACCCTCGATACGACGCTGCAGCCAGTCCTTCTGCTCGGCGTCGTTGATGTGCATGAACTCATAGCCGATGCGGCCGCAATAAGTGCGCTTGAGGATCTCGGTGACCCGGCGCGGCGTCGCCGTCTCCAGTCCCATCACGCCGTCCATGTAGATCGGGCGGTCGAGGTCCTCGGCATGGAATCCGTAGAAGGTCGGCTCGAGCTGCGGATGCGGCTGGCGGGGCGTGATCTTCAGCGGATCGAGGTCGGCCTCGAGATGGCCGATGACGCGATAGGCGCGCACCAGTTGGATGGCGCGGATCGAATCCTGCGCCGCCTTGTGCAGGTCGGCTTCGCTGCTCGCGCCCTTGCGCGACGGCCACTGCCCGGTCAGGGCCCCCACCAGCTCGCCATTGGCATAGTCCGGCTTCTTGTCGCGCCGCCATTCGGGGCCGCGGCCGAGCTGGGCCGGCGCGAGGCCGTTCTGGCCCAGGCTCGAAAAATAGGCACGCCAGCTTTCATCGACCGCGTCGGGATTTTCCAGGTACTGGGCGTAGAGCGACTCGACGAAGGCGGCGTTGGTGCCGGTCAGGAAAGATGTCGCCTCCAGCAGGTCGTTGGAGCTGCGGGCGAGGCGGGGAGAGGAGGATTGATCAGTCATTTCAGAATGTTAGGGCCGGACTTCTTGGGTCCTGGCCGATCCGTTTGGCTTGGAGGCCGGAGGCTGCGCGTGGTAGCGCCGTTGGGCCATCAATTCAACGCTCCACACGGTTAAATATGGGTGCAATGGGACCGTATTGCGACAACCGAAGAACCCTTCTTTGCGTACGGTTTTTGCGCTGAATTCATTTAAGGGCGACCGCTTCCGCCGTGTATAGCTCCGCTTCATGGAACCCAAACGCCTGACCTCGCTCGATGCGCTGCGCGGCCTCGCCGCGCTGGTCGTCGTCCTGTGGCACTGGCAACACTTCTTCGCGCTCGACGGCGACTGGATGGACGGCTGGACGCGCGACATGCAGCCCGCCTATGGGTTGCTCAAGCCGTTCTATGTCCAGGGCTGGGCGGCGGTCGACCTGTTCTTCGTGCTCTCGGGCTTCGTGTTCTTCTGGCTCTATGGTGCGGCGATCCGCAGCCGCGCCGTCGCGGCCTCGCGCTTCGCGGGCCTGCGCCTTTCGCGGCTCTATCCCCTGCACGTCGTCCTGCTGGTCGTGGCGGCGACATTGCAGTTCCTGTTCTTCCGCGCCCATGGCGTGTTCTTCATCTACGAGGCGAACGACGCACCGCATTTCGCGGCCAGCCTCGTCATGGTGCAAAACTGGTGGCCGGGGTCGCCCCAGAGCTTCGACGGGCCGAGCTGGTCGGTGTCGGTCGAGGTGCTGCTCTATGTGCTCTTCTTCATTGCCTGCCGCGCCGGCCTGAAGCGCGGCTTGCATTGTTTCGTCCTGGCCTGTCTCGGCGGATTGCTGCTGCCCTATGACGAGCACATCGCGCGCGGCATCATCGGCTTCTTCATGGGCGGATTTGTCTTCACGGTGTGGGATCTGCTCAGGGTCCGCGCCGATGCCCGCGCCGCCGGGCGTTTGCTCGGCGCCGCCGCCGTCTTGGGCTGGCTCGCCCTCGCCGCGATGCTCTACCGCGGCAGTTCCTGGCTCGCGAATGGCGAGGCCAACAACCTGTTCCTCCTGGCCTTCGATTTCGGGCTCTGTCCGCTGACCGTCCTGGCGCTTGCGCTGCACGAGCAGGCGCGCGGACGCTCCTATGCGGCCCTGGGCTTCCTGGGCGACATCAGCTACTCGACCTATATGATCCATTTTCCGCTGCAACTGGGTCTCGCCTTGCTGGCGCCCGCGCTGGGGCTGGCGCCGCGCTTCTTCATGCAGGGCTGGGTGATGCTGACCTTCTATGTCGTGCTGATCGGGCTTGGGACGCTGTCCTACCGGTATTTCGAGCGTCCGATGCAGATCCTGCTGCGGAGTCTGGGGCAGCGGAAAGATTCCGTTGCGGCGCGCGGTTGAGCGGGCGCGGTTACCGGACGGCCGCGACGGTCCGGGCCGCGATTTGCCGGTCCTAGTACCAGCGTCCGTTGACGGAAAACCTGGGTGCTTGGCGCACGGTTTCCGCCATGGCGTCGAAGTTCCGGACGAACAGCACCTTCACATCATAGGGGATCGGCGAAAGGCGCTCCAGCTTCCGCGTCACGGGGTCGTACTGGACGGGTGTGAAGCCATGCGACGTCATCTCCTGGAGCGTGGCTTCGGGCGAACTGCCGAATCCCACGGTCCGCCGGAGGCAACCGAGCGCCACCGCCTTGAGCGCCGGATTGGCCAGCAGCCGCGGCGCGCCGCGCAAGACGTGATGCTCGAAACCCACCACGTCGATCTTGAGGAAGCTCACCGGCCGATCCGCCACGATGTCGTCCAGGCGCATGACCGGGACTTCCCCGTAACCGGAGGCGGCGTCGGTGCGCATTTCGTTGACCGCCGCGCCGTCGAGTCTTGCGTAGAGGATGCCCGGCGCGTCGCCGATCGCCGCCTTGTGGACTTCCACCCGGTTGCCGAGGTTGTTGATTCCGATATTCGCCGCGAGCGCCGCCAGCGCCGCCGGGCTGGGCTCGCAGGCGATGACGTCGGCGTCCGCGACGCCGGCGCCCATCACCGCGAAGACGCCGACATTCGCCCCCACATCGACGAGCCGCTCGCCCGGTGCAAGCGCATGCAGCATGAAGCCCGCGACACGGAATTCGAACAGGCCGCTGTAATATTCGGCGCTCACCGAGGTCATGCCCGTCTTGCCGACAAGCTTGGTGCCCGAGACGAAATCCATCACCAGCGGCTGCCGCCACAGGCGCGCCGTCGCCTGCCATCGGATCATCCGGCCCAGGACGGCCGACGTGCCTCCGCTCACGCGCGGATCGGCGGCTGAGACGGCGCTGAGGATGGAGCGAAACTTCGCGAAAACGCGCGGTAGCCGCACGAGGCCTCCCAGGAGCACGAGGCTTCCACGCAGCCTGCGAACACAGGCAACATAGCAGGTGCGGCCGGAATTTTCGACTCCCGCGTCAATTACCTTTCAGCAATTCGACCAGCGTGGTCCCCAACGCGGCCGGATTCGGCGACACCCGAATCCCCGCGCTCTTCATCGCTTCGATCTTGGAATTCGCGTCACCCTTGCCGCCGGAGATGATCGCACCCGCATGGCCCATGCGGCGTCCGGGCGGGGCGGTGACGCCCGCGATGAAGCCCACCATCGGCTTCCTGGTCTTGTTGTGCTTGATGAAATCGGCCGCGTCTTCCTCGGCGCTGCCGCCGATCTCGCCGATCATGATGATCGACTCGGTTTCCGGATCGCGCAGGAACATCTCAAGCACTTCGAGATGCTCCGTGCCCTTGACCGGATCGCCGCCGATGCCGACGCAGGAGGACTGTCCGAGGCCGACCGCCGTGGTCTGCGCCACTGCTTCGTAGGTGAGGGTGCCGGAGCGCGAGACGATGCCGACCGTGCCGCGGCGGTGGATGTGGCCGGGCATGATGCCGATCTTGCACTCGTTCGGGGTGATCACGCCGGGACAGTTGGGTCCGATCAGCCGGGTCTTGGACCCCTGCAGTGCGCGCTTGACCTTGACCATGTCGAGCACCGGGATGCCCTCGGTGATGCAGACCGCCAGCGGGATCTGCGCGTCGATCGCTTCGAGGATCGCGTCGGCGGCGAAGGGCGGCGGCACATAGATCGCGGTCGCGGTGGCGCCGGTCGCCTCGACCGCCTCGCGCACCGTATCGAAGACGGGGAGGCCAAGATGTGTCGAGCCGCCTTTGCCCGGCGAGGTGCCGCCGACCATCTTGGTGCCGTAGGCGATCGCCTGCTCGGAATGGAACGTGCCCTGGTTGCCGGTGAAGCCCTGGGTGATGACGCGCGTGTTCTTGTCGACGAGGATGGACATTACTTGGAGCCCTTCACGGCTTTGACGATCTTTTGCGCGGCATCCGCGAGGTCGTTGGCGGAGACGATGGGCAGGCCGCTCTCGGCCAGGATCTTCTTGCCCAGCTCGACATTGGTGCCTTCCAGCCGCACCACCAGCGGCACGCCCAGCGAGACCTCCTTCGCGGCGGCGATGATGCCTTCCGCGATGATGTCGCATTTCATGATGCCGCCGAAGATGTTGACCAGGATGCCCTTCACGTTCGGATCGGAGACGATGATCTTGAACGCCTGCGTCACCTTCTCCTTGGTGGCGCCGCCGCCGACGTCGAGGAAGTTGGCCGGCTCGCTGCCATAGAGCTTGATGATGTCCATCGTCGCCATGGCGAGGCCCGCGCCGTTCACCATGCAGCCGATCTCGCCGTCGAGCTTGATGTAGGAGAGGTCGTATTTGCTCGCCTCGACCTCGGCCGGGTCCTCCTCGTCGAGATCGCGCAGCGCCTGGATGTCCTTGTGGCGGTAGAGCGCGTTGTCGTCGAAATTGATCTTGGCGTCGAGGCAGATGACGTGCCCGTCCTTGGTCACGACCAGCGGGTTGATCTCCAGCAGGCTCATGTCCTTGGCGATCACCGCGTCGTAGATCGACTTGACCACGGCGCCGAGCTGCTTGACCTGGTCGCCCTTGAGCTTGAGCGCGCTCGCGATGTCGAGCCCGACATAGTTGGAATAGCCGACCGCCGGCTCGATCTGGAAGGTCTTGATCTTCTCGGGCGTCTTGTGCGCCACCTCTTCGATGTCCATGCCGCCTTCGGTCGACGCGATGAACGCGACGCGCGACGTGGCGCGGTCGACCAGGGCGGAGAGATAGAGCTCGCGTTCGATCGCCGAGCCGTCCTCGATATAGAGGCGCTTGACGAGCCGGCCGGCCGGGCCGGTCTGGTGCGTCACCAGCGTCATGCCGAGCATGCGCTTGGCTTCTTTCTCCACGTCCTCGATGGATTTGACCACCTTGACGCCGCCGCCCTTGCCGCGGCCGCCGGCATGGATCTGCGCCTTCACCACCCAGACCGGCCCGCCGAGCTCCTTGGCGGCCGCGACGGCTTCTTCGACCGTGAAGGCGGCCTTGCCGCGGGGCACGGGAGTGCCGAAGCCGCGGAGAACCTCCTTGGCCTGGTATTCATGGATATTCATGGGGAAATCCTGGGCTTTGATGGCGGAATGCGCGGCACAATAGCAGCCGACCCTCCCCGCGCAAGCTTGGGGCGGACCGCCGCCTTTCAGATGCTTGGCGCGGCGCGCAATTGCACCCGGCGGGGTGTGTTTTCAGCGCAAATCGCAGCGAATCCGGCCAGCAGAAGGACGGTCCCCAGGGGCAGGAGCGTCGCCTGCGTAAAGGTGCGCGTCACGATCGGCATCGCCCATAGCGCCGCCAGCAGTGTCGGCCACCAGGGCCGGAAGCCCCGCGCCAATCCCTCCGCTGCGAGCAGCGCGATGGCGGGCGCGAGGATCATCAGGTCGTAATCGAGACTGTAGGGCGTCACGAGGATCGCCGCGAAGCACAGCGAAGCGGCCTTGTGCGCCATCGGCGCCGCGCTGCGCCACAGCGCCACCACGCCCGTGGCGACCGCCAGCGACACCGCGCCCTGCACGGCATAGGCGAGCCCCACCGGTCCGCCCCATAGCCGTACCCAGGCAAAGACGCTCTGGATCTTGTGGAAGCCCGTGCCGCCCTGTTCCAGCACGACGACCCGCGTGAAATGCGACGAAGCGAGAAACGCCGGCCAGACCTCCCAGCCGAACAGGACGGTCACCAGCGCCGTCAGCGCGATAAGGGTCGCTGCCGCCGCGGCAAGGACGCGCCAACGTCCCGTCGCGACCAGCACCAGCGGCACGAGCACCGCGAATTGCGGCTTGTACGCCAGCAGGCCGAACAGGATGCCTGCCACCACGGGCCGCCTGTCCAGCAGCGCCAGCCCCGCGGCGAACAGCGCGGCCGTCAGGAAGCCGTTATGGCCATGGGTGAGGTTGACGAACACAGCGGTGAAGCCGAGCGCCACCGCCGGCCAGAGCCGGTCCCGCGCCAGCGACGGCAGCGGACCGTGCCGCAGCAGCAGCCACAAGGCGCCAAGATAGAGGATCGCCGACGCGATCTGCCACACCGCCAGCGCGCCGAGATAGGGCAGGGCGGCGAGCGGCGCCGCGATCAACAGGAAGTAAGGCGGATAGTGCCAGCCATAGAAGGGCGTCGCCGGGCCGAAGATCGCCTGCTCGGCGCGATATTGCGCCTGCGGATCGAACGGCTTCGCCGCATCGCCGTGCAGCGCCGCCACGCCGGCGGCGTAGACATTGGAGAAGTCGCTGCCGAGCGGGCGGCCTTCGCGATCGATCCCGCCATGGGACGTCGCGATCAGCCAGCCGATCCCCAGCGCGAAGCCGATCAGCAACGCGACGGTCCACAGCCGCACCCGCTCGCGCGTGAGATACGAGCCGTCGCGCAGCGCAGTGAGGAGGGCGGACATGCCGCCATGCTGGTCGATTTTGCTTAAGAAACCCCCACTGTCATCCCCGGCTGAGCATCGCGACCGATGCGAAGGGAAGGGGATGACATCGGAGAGCAGCTCGCAAAAAATTCGGCTCCCCGCCCTGCAGGACGGGGAGCCTGGTCAAATCCTCGCTGAAGGGAGGGACGCCGACCGATTCCGTTACGCAAACGAGCAGCGCGCCGATCAGTTGCCTGAGGCGTCGCCGACGCCGCCGTCCAGCGACATGCCGCCGACTTCGGCTTCCGGCGCGGCGTCCGCGGTGTGCACTTCGGTGACGCAGACCTTGGCGCGGAAGGAGAAGAAGAAATCGCCGTCGCCATAGCGGCGCAGGTTGGTGCGCTCTGTGCAGTCCGGCACCGGCACCGCCGGGGCGCACTTCACCATGCCGTCCTTGAAATGGCGCAGCGCCTCGTGCTCGCCGCACATCAGCACCTGGCCGTGCTCATAAGTGCCCGCCATGCCCTGGTCGGACTGCAGCACGTCGCCGATGACGACCTTGAGATGCGAGCCGGGAATGCAGCGCGCGACCTCGCCCTCATAGCTGGCGTCGATCCAGGTGTCGCCGATCATGTGGCTGGCGGCGTATTCGCGCCCTTCATAGGAGACGCAGACCGCGTGGATCGATTTGACCACCGTCGCCTCCGTCATGTGGCAGGCCCCGCCTTCACGCACGGCGGCGATCGCGATGGCGCCGCCGCCGCCGCGGTTGTTGTAGTTGATGATCTGGTAGCTGCCGCTATAGACGATGGTCTGCGCCGCGGCGCCGGCCTGCGCCGCCGAGGCGGCGGTCGCGAAGGCCGAGGCTTCGGCGGATGAGAACGCGCTGACCTTGTTGATCACGATGTTCTTGTTGATCACCACGTTCTTGTTGATGTTGATGTTCTTGTTGATGACCACCGGCTTATAGATATTGATGTTCTTGTTGATGTTGACCGGCTTGTAGATATTCAGCGTCGAGCCGTGGCCGCCGCCGCCATTGTCCTTGCAGCCCGGCATCGAGCCGCCGCCATGGCCGCTGCCGCCGCCGCCCATATTCCCGGCGAGCGCCGGCGAAAGGGGCGCGAGCGTCAGGGCGGCGCTGGCGAGCGCGGCGATGAAGCGGGTGGTCTGGCGCGGCATGGTGTGCTCCTTGAAGTCTACCAAAATGGGCAAAGTCTTGGTCTCGGGTCCCCCTCGCTTCACGAACCGTGCCATTCCCGGGGGCTCCGTCCCGGCGCCGTGCTGCCCCGATCTGGCACAATGTCGCCGCGTTCGGCGGCCGGGCTTGTCTCCATGATCCCGATCTCGGATGACAATCCGGCGCGCCGCAGACCCATCGTGACCGTTGCGATCATGCTGCTCTGCGGCCTCGCCTTCCTGTGGGAGCTCGCGCTGGGGACGCGGACCGACGAGGCGCTGGCCGCCTTCGGCTTCACGCCCTACGCGCTCTTCCACCCCGGCACGGCGCCCCGCGCCGGCATCCCGGTTTGGGGCACGATCTTCACGTCCATGTTCCTGCACGCCGGCTACCTGCATATCGCGGGCAACCTGCTTTATCTGTGGATTTTCGGGAACAACATCGAGGACGCGATGGGGCATGTGAAATTCGCCCTGTTCTATCTGGCCTGCGGTGTCGCCGCGGCGCTCGCCATGGTGCTGGTCGATCCCGGTTCGCAGACCCCCATCGTGGGCGCCTCGGGCGCGATCTCCGGCGTGCTTGCCAGCTACATGCTTCTGTATCCGCGCGCCCGCGTGCACACGATCCTTACGCTGGGCTTCTTCTTCTATTGGATATGGCTGCGCGCGGTGTGGGTGCTGGGCATCTGGTTCGCGCTGCAGCTCGTCAGCGGCCTGCTCACCCCGGCGTCGGAGCCCGGCACCGCCTGGTGGGCGCATGTCGGCGGCTTCGCGGCCGGGCTTCTCCTCACGCCGCTGCTGAAGGCGCGCGACATCCCCTATTTCGGCCCCTTCGAGCCCCGCGGTCCCTGGGCCGACGGATAGGCTTGCCACGCCGGAGCGCGCAGCGCGAAGGCGGGTGGCATAGGTTTCGCTCTCCTCCCCGTCCAGCAGCAAGCCGGCGTTCCGAAACGGGAACGCGCAGCACAAACGGGATGAGTGGGGTCATGAAGCACAAGAACAGCCATCTGCTGGTCGGATATTGGAGTCGTCTGCGCAAGGGTCGCGCGGTCCCCGACCAGACGGACATCGATCCCCGCGCCATCAAGCGCATGCTCTCCCAGGTTTTCATCCTCGATGTCGAGAATCCGCAACGCCCGATCTACCGCCTCGCCGGCACCCAGCTCTGCGAGCGCTTCGGCTTCGAACTGCGCGGCACCGGCTTCCTCGCCCACTGGGAGGCGCAGTCGGCCCAGGCGCTGTCCGCGCTGCTGCGCCAGGCGCTCACGCTGAACCAGCCGGTCTGCCTCTCCTCCATCGGCGCCTCGGCCGATTGCGGCATGGTCGAGCTCGAGACCGTGCTCTGCCCGGTCAGCTTCAACGGCGGCCTGCCGACCCGGTTCGTCGGCATGATCCAGATCCTCGGCGACCAGAGCCTTCTCGCCGGCAAGCCCATCGCCTTCCAGCGCCTCGCCGCCTCGCAGCTCATCCGCGAGGACGATCCGCTGCCCTCCTTCGACAATCTGCCGCCGCCTCCGCCGCCGTCCAACGGCCTGACGACACTGCGCAACCATCCGCGCGCGCCGCATCTGCGTCTGGTCGTGTCGCAAAGCCGTCCCGCCACCGCCACCGTGCACTTCGCCGACCAGGCGGCATCGGATCTGATCAAGACCCTGGGTCAGGGCTTGGGGCGCTTGGAGCTGGTCTAGGGAGAATCATCACCTCCCCATGAGGGGAGGTGACCTCTACTCCGCCGCCGCCAGCGCGCCGCGCCGGCGCAGGATGCTCATGACGTGCAGGCGGATCATCAGATACTGGATGCCGAACAGCACCCAGGGCGCCGCGGTCGGCACGAGGGCGATGAACCATTTCCAGGCCTCGGTGCCCATCGTGAAGCCGACATAGAGATTGGCGGCGGCCAGCCCGAACATCATCACGGGCCACATCGCGCTGTAGAAGGTGAGTTCGGCTGCCGACAGCGTGTCGGTGACGATCTTGGGCAGATAGCGGCTCATCCAGTTGGGCGTGAGCATCGCGACGCCGATCGCGACCTTGCCGATGGTGAATTTCACCATGATGAAGCGCGGATCGTGCAGCCACAGCGTCAGGCCGCCGAACACCACGACCAGCAGCAGGCTCATCCACTGCATGATCGCGATGGGCTTGCCGCGCCATCTGTCGAGCAGGACCTGCCCGACGCCCACGGCGACGCCGACCCCCGTCGCCAGATAGACATTGTCGGTCAGCCAGAACAGCGCGGCGAAGAAGATCGTCGCCGCAAGATCGGAGACGAGCGGCTTCAACGCCTTGGCGAGATTGCTCATGAGGATGGTCCTTCGTCGGATGTGTCCAGGATGGCGCGCAGATAGGCGACGTGATCGGCGAAAGCGCGGCGCCCCGCCGCCGTCGCCTTGATGCGGGTCTGCGGCCGCTTGCCCTCGAAGCGCTTGTCGACCGCGATGTAGCCGGCCTTGGCCAGGGTCTCGAGATGGGCTCCCAGATTGCCGTCCGTGGTGTCCAGGATCGCCCTGAGGCGGGTGAATTCGAGCCAGTCGCTGCGCCCGAGCAGGTTGAGCGACGACATGATCTTCAGCCGCATCGACTGGTGGATGACTTCGTCGACCATCTCAGCGCCTCAGCCACAATCCGCCGAGGATCAGCGCGCCGCCGCTCGTGCCCGCGAGCCAGAGGTCGAACCAGGGCCCGCTCCAGAAATAGCCCGCCATGGTGAGGGCGAAGACGAGGGCGCCGCCCGCCGCGAGGGCGCGGCCGGCCCACAGGCCGAACACGAAGAGCAGGGCGGCACAAAAGGTCGGCCAGAAGGCGGATTGTTCGCGCCCGCCGAAATGCGCCAGCCATGTCCACATCGTCCCGAAACCGATCAGGACGACGATGCCGACGAGCGGCCGAAGCAGCAGGAAGCGCGAGGCCTGCGGCGCCATGCAGCGCACCGCGCGCCAGGTGATCACGCCGGTTCCGGCGATCCCGATGCCATCGAGGGTCCACCACAACGCCCGCGTATAGGGCCAGATGCGGTCGCCGAACGCATACCCGACGACCCAGAGGATCCCCCACAGGATCATGTAGTCCCCGGCCCGGGCATAGGTGAGGATCTCGCGCGTACGTTTCTCCGTGCCGGCGATGCCCTGGAGCAGGGCGGAAGCCTCTTCGCGTTCGGTCGTCATCAGCTGTATCACCGAGAACTCTGCAGTGCAGAGTATAAGCTCTGCGACGCAGAGTTCAAGGCTGAGCGGCGACGAGCCATGTAAGTTCAATTATGCAGATGTAGTGGCTTATATAACCTTATAGTGCCTTATAAACCCGACTTGGCGGGCTTTGCCTTGGCTTCCGGCTGGACGCGCTTCATAAACTGATCAAAGAGGGGAACCGTAAAATCGATCTCGCTATAGCGAGGGCTGTAAATCATTCCCTTCTTGATGAGAGAGTCGCGCACCGGACCGAATGAAGTCCCTTTCTTTTTAAAGAAATTGGCGATGTCTCCGGTCTTATATGGACCGACCCCAAATTCTGCCATCGCACGCAGATAGCGCTGTTCGGCATCGGTCACGCGATCTAGCCGCACGCGAAAGAAACTCTCGTCGAGTCGACGCGTCGCTTCGGCGCTGGCATTGTGAACATCTTGCAAACTTATCGGGGATTTCGGCGCCAAGTCCCAAACAACTGAACCCCAAGCTTGAACAAAGTATGGATAGCCGCTTGTCACCCGCACGATCTCATCAAGCGCGTCAGTTTGATATGCAACCCCGAGGTCTCGTGCGGGTTCTGTCAGTGCGAGCTTTGCAGCCTTGGCATCAAGAGCGCCGATGATTGGATATGTAAATAGACGTTCGGCATATGATTTGGCGTCACCGGATAGTGCTGGCAACAGAGGCAAACCGGCCCCGATTACAACAATCGGCAAATTGCGTTGTGCAACCCGATGTACGGCAACGATGAGCGCCGCCAAGTCTGGCTGCGATAGATATTGAATCTCGTCGATAAAAAAGGCGACAGCAGTGCTGTTAGCCTTTGCGGCCTCGCCGGTAGCCAAAAAGAGATCCGAAAGGTCGCGCTCCAAGTCTCCGCTGTCGGCCGTGCCAACCGCCGGCTTGAGGCCGACTTCCATCTCTCCGATCTTCATCGAAAGAGAGAAACTCTTTAAGACGCTTAGGGCTCTGGATGCCAAGTCTTTTGCTTTTTCGTAAGCGCTTATCTTCAACAGCGCTTGTCTCAAGCTGACGGCGAGCAACTCGGCGATCGACTTGTTTTCAGGTGCTTCAATAAAGTCGGCAACGTAGCCTTCTCGGCCGGCGATGTTCAGAAATTCATTTAGTAGAACGGTTTTCCCTACCCCTCGCAGACCGGTCAAAAACATGCCTTGGCTAGGTCGACCGGCAATAACTCTTGCAAGAGTTACTTCGACATCTTCCAGAATTTTATCACGGCCTGTAAGTTCGGGAGGCGGTGTTCCCGCCCCAGGCGCATAAGGGTTCTTTTTGCGGTCCATATAACTACCTATATCTCGCTATAAGATATTAGTAAATTATATGATTTGGCACGGTCACGCGATTTTCGCTGTGAGTCTTGATTGCATCAACGACGCAAGCGCGCTTTGCGGCTAGTTCGACGCCGTCGCTGTCGTCTCTTGTGCTCGCGCTTAAGGCTTCGGCGGGCTGCTCGGCGAGGTCGGCTGCTGTGCCGCGGCGGACGGGTCCTGGGTCACTGGATTGTCGACCGGATCGCTGTGCAGGATCACGCGGTTGAGCTGGGCGCCATTCTGCTGGCCCTGCTCGAAAGGCACTTCGTATTTCTCGACCTTGGCGCGATAGGCCTCGAAGTCCGCCTCGTCCTCCGCCGTGCGTTTGTCGCAGCGATCGGCCGGCAGGTGCTGTGTCTCTTGGCACCACATATCGAAATTGATCGTCTGGACGTCGACCCGCTGGCCCTGGGCCGACAGCGGCAGCGCGAAGGCCGCCACCGCGGCGGCAAGCGTCAAAATGCGTTTCATGCCGGACATCCTCTCAGCCTACTCCCTGCCGCAACGCGCAGGAAGCACGCCGCGACGCAGGGCCGTGATGATATCGATCAACTGTGTCCGATTTGTCCGACCCGCAAGGGCGCCGCCATGTCGGATACACATGGCACGGTTGTCGGTGGCCGTGTGGGCAGCGGCTACTCGGCGGCTACGGCGCGATCCTCGACCACCTTCACGGATTCGGGCGGCGGTGGCGTGCGGCCCAGGATCATGTCCGCGGCCTTCTCCGCGATCATGATGGTCGGCGCATTGGTGTTGCCGCTGACCAGGGTCGGCATGACGGAGGCGTCGACCACGCGCAGGCCTTCGATGCCGTAGACCTTGAGCTGCGCGTCGACCACGCTCTCGCTGTCCTTGCCCATCTTGGCGCTGCCCACCGGATGATAGATCGTCTCGGCGGTCTTGCGGACCCAGGCATCGATCTGCTCGTCGGTCCGGACATGCGCGCCGGGCCACAGCTCCGGCCCGCGATAGGGATCGAAGGCCTCCTGCGCGAAGATATCGCGCGCGATCTTCACGCCTTCGCGCATCGCGCGGCGGTCTTCCTCCGCTTCCAGATAGTTGGGCTGGATCACCGGCGCGACCAGCGGATCGGCCGATTTGAGCGAGATATAGCCGCGGCTCTGCGGCCGCAGCTGGCAGACATGCGCCATGAAGCCGTGGCGGTCCGACTTCTTGCGCGTGTGGTCGGTCATCAGCGCTGCGATGAAGTGGTACTGCAGGTCGGGATTCTCCAGATCGGGCCGGCTCTTGAGGAACGCGCCGCTCTCCAGCCCTTGGCCGGTCGCAAGACCCTTCTTGAACAGCATGTAGTTGAGCCCGGTCTTCAGCGCATTGAGCGGCTTGGCCTGGCTGTAGAGCGTGATCGGCTGGCTCGATTCGTACTGGATCGAGGCGTCGAGATGGTCCTGCAGGTTCTTGCCGACGCCCGTGAGCGCCTCCACCACCGGAATGCCGAAGCGGCCGAGGATCGCCGGATCGCCGATGCCCGACAGCAAAAGCGTCTGCGGCGAGTTCACCGCGCCCCCCGACAGCAGGCACTCGCGCGTCACCGTCACGCGCACCGACTGCTTCTTCTGCACGAACTCGACGCCGTTGACCCGCTTGCCGTCGAACAGGATGCGGCTGACATGCGCATGGCTCTCGATGGTGAGGTTCTTGCGGCCCAGGATCGGCGTCAGATAGGCCTTGGCCGCGCTCCAGCGCGCCCCTTCATGGATGGTGAGCTGGTAGGGCCCGAAGCCCTCCTGCTGCTCGCCGTTGAAATCCGGCGTCTGCTTGAAGCCGGCCTCGACGCCCGCCTGCACGAAGGCGCGGAACAGAGGATTGTCCGAGCGGCCGTTGGAGACCCGCAAGGGGCCTTCATGCCCGTGGAAATCGTCGCCGCCATTCTCGTTGTTCTCGGCGCGCTTGAAGTAAGGCAGCACGTCGGCGAAGGACCAGCCTTCGAGGCCGAGCTGGCGCCAGCTGTCGTAATCGCGCGCATGGCCGCGGATATAGATCATGCCGTTGATCGACGACGAGCCGCCCCAGCCGCGGCCGCGCGGCCAGTAGAGGCTGCGGCCGTTGAGATGCTGCTGGCCCTCGGTCTGGTAATACCAGTTGAACGGGTTGGGCTTGCCGAGCAGCGCCGGGATGCCCGCCGGCATGTGGATCATCATCGACTTGTCGCGGCCGCCGGCCTCGATCAGCAGGACCTCGGTGGCGGGATCGGCCGACAAGCGATTGGCCAGCACGCAGCCCGCGCTGCCCGCACCGATGATGACGTAGTCATAGGCTTTCATGGCGATCCGTCCCTGCCGTCTTCTTGGCCGCAACATAACCAAAGATGACGCCGGTGTCGCCTTTGACCGTAACGTCAAGGACGCTCAAGTTTGCCGCGCATGGCACGCATCGTCCTTCTCGGCTGCGCCGGCAGCGGCAAGTCCACCCTGGCGCGGCGTTACGCGGCGCGCACCGGTGCGGCGCTGATCTGTCTGGATGCGATCTGGACGCCGGGTGCTGACGTTACGGAATTCCGCGAGACGCTGCGCCGGATGCATGTGGGCGACGCCTGGATCAGCGACGGCAACTTCGCCGCGGTGAGCTTCGACATCCGCCTGCCGCGCGCGACGATGATCGTCTGGCTCGACCGTCCGCGCTGGTCCTGCGCCTGGCGGGCGACAATCCGCGCCCTGACGCCCGGCACCGATCACGCCCTGCGCGACCTGCCGAAGGTCCTGCGCTTCATCGAGGGTTTCGAGCGCATCAACCGGCCGCTGATCGAAGCGGAAACAAGGGCGCACGGCGGGGCTGTGCCGGTGGTGCGGCTGACGACGGATGGGGAGATCAACGATTTCCTGGCCCGCTTTTAAACCAATCGTCATGGCCGGGCTCGTCCCGGCCACCCATGAACACCCAAGCAGCAGGGAGTTCATGGGTGCCCGGCACGAGGCCGGGCATGACGATGTTTTTTGAGCTTCAGGTTTTACCCGCAGGCACGGAGGACGCGGCGTCGCCGGTGCCACTCCCCGTCCAAATCTCCGTAGCGCCTTAAGGCGCCAGCGTCACCACCGAGCGCCGGTTCTTCGATTCCTTCACCCCGTCCGGCGTCTGCACCGCCAGATCGCTCTCGCCGACGCCCGAGGTGTCGATGGCGTCGGCCCGCGCGCCCATCTGGACGAGGACCTCCTTCACGACATTGGCGCGGCGCAGCGACAGCGCCCGGTTGTAGTCCGCCGACCCCGACGTGTCGGTATGGCCGACGATGGCGATATGGGTCTGCAGTCCGGTGCGCGCCGCGGTGATCGCCTGCTGCAGCACGCCCAGCGCCTCGGCGCTCAAGGTCCAGGAGTCGAAGTCGAAATAGACCGTGAAATCGGCGCCCGGCGCCGCCGCGGCCGGTGCCGGCGCGACCGTCGCCGGGTGCAGGTCCTGCTCCAGCTTGGCGATCGAATTGCCGAACGAGGCCCGGCATTGCGCCGCCGCGCCATGCTGCGCGTCGAGCGCGCTGTTCAGCATCCAGCAGTCGAAATCGGTCTGGGCCCGGGCTGCGTCATAGGGATAGCGGTCCTTGCCCGCCGACAGGGCGCGGATCAGGCGCTCCCGCGCCGAGGCCGAATCGCCGTCGATGCTGGGTTCGGGGTCGGGCTCGGTGCCCTTGGCCGCGATCAGCGCCTTGGTCGCGAACGCTTCCGCCAGGGCGGACAAGCCGCCGCCATCGTCGAACAGGCCGCCATCGTCATCCGCCGCGCCGTGGAAGGAATTGGCCAGATAGCTGTAGTTCTTGAACAATTGCTGGGCGAAGGCCGAACCCGTCGGCGTCGTCCCGGCCAACGCGTCGAGCGAAGAGGTGCTGACGCAGGCCGACAGGCCCAAGGCCGCTGCCGCGAGCACGAAGCCCGCCGTCAGGCGTTGGAAGATGCGAAGCGCGGCCATGGAACCCCCGGATACTGGACATGAGGAATGCCCGCTTCCTATAGCGCGCAGCCCCGGGAAGGTTAAGCCTTTGTGCAAGGGCCGGGATTATCTTCACCAAAGTGTACGGTCGGTAACACTCTGTTGACCCTCGCAGGCGAGACTGACCGGTGATTTGAAGACCGGAGCGGCGGGCAATGAGCCAGCCCTTATTGAAACGCGTCGAAGATCCCGTCCTGGCGAAGGCCAAGGCGGACCGCCGCCGTTTCCGCCGCGTGCGCGTCGATCTGAGCGGCCGCTTGTTCGTTCCGGCCTCGGCGCATGAGGCGTCTTGCAAGGTGGTCGACCTGTCGCCGGGCGGCGCGTCGGTCGAGTCGGATTTCCTCCCCGAGGCCGGCACCCATATCGTTCTTTACATCGACGGTTTCGGCCGCTTCGAGGGCGCGGCGGTCCGGCGCGAGGGCTCCGGCTTCGGCCTGCGCTTCAACGCCACCCAGCTCAAGCGCGAGAAGATCGCCGAGCAGCTCACCCTGTTCATGAACAAGGCGCTGGTCGACGGCACGGACGTCATCCGCACCCACGACCGCACGCCGACCAAGGGCCTGGCGCAGTTCACCCGCAACGACGGCACGATCGTCAAATGCGAAGTGCTCGACCTGTCGCCCAGCGGGGTCTCGGTCAAGACGGCGATCCGCCCGATGATCGGCGAATTCGTGCTGATCGGGCAGCTCGCGGGCCGCGTCGCGCGCCATCACGGCGACGGCATCGGCATCCAGTTCGTCGGCCTGACGGTCGACAAGCCCACCGCCGACTACCTCCACGCCTCGATTTCGCCGCCGCGCTAGGTCTGCACGCCATCGTGACATTCAAACGAATGCAGCAGCCACGCAGCAGCGGCGCGGGGCGATCGCAATCGCACATATCGCTTGAGCGTCGCCGCCGCCAAGGCCGCATCGATGAACGGCCGCTCCTTCTTCCAGAACACCGTGTCCAGCGTCCGCCAGCGGAAGCGGTCGACGCAGCCCTCCGGCATTTCGTCCCGCCGCGCCGCGCGCCGCATGCGCTGGAGCATCCGCCAGGCGCAGCGCCAGCGCGAATAGTCGAGATCGATCACCAGGTCGGCGGCGTCGAGCCGCGCCGTCCGTTCCGGATCGATCCAGCCCTCGATGATCCAGCGCGGCCGCGCGAGCCATTCGGCGTGCAGCGTCTTCAGTTCGCCGGGCGGCCGCTCCCGCCACCCCGCCAGCCACTCCATCTGGTCGCCATGCAGCAGGGGCAGCCCGGTGCGCGCCGCCAGCGCCCGCGCGAAGATGCTCTTGCCGGCCGCGCTGATCCCGATGACCGCGATGCGGTCAACCATCGCGCATCCACATCTTGCCGCCGATCCTGAAGATAGGGTCGTCGCCCCACTGGACGGACAGCGTCGCGCCCGACAGCAGATGCTTGGTTATCGCGTCGTAAGTCATGCCGCGCACTTTCTGCGATCCGTCCACGATACAGGATTCCCCGCTGCCGCGAATTGGCTTAGGCTCCGCCCATCGCGCGTGGCGTGTTCGCGATCCTCACTGGAAGGATTCCGCCATGCGCCAGCTCCGCATCCTGCTGCCCGTTCTCGCCGCGCTGTCCTGTGCCGCGCTCGCCGTTGCCGCGCCGCTGCTCGGCGCCTACCAGCCGCAGGCGCAATACTGCTTTCCGCAGGCGCAGACGGTCGATCCCGCGGACTCGCCGCTTTGTTCGGTGATCCCCGGCGATATCAGTCCCGACCCGCTGCTGGCCGGCAAGGGCGTCGGCTATCAGGGCCTGGTCGGCAATGTCGCGACCGCGCCCGCGAGCGATGTCGAGACGCCGTTCGACAATTTCTCCTGGCAGACTTTCGTCGGCCTGAACTGGGCGGGCACCCAGGTTCAGGCGCCTGCGCGGGTCGGGCTGGACGGCAATGCCGGACCGCGCGTCTGGGAAGGCTGGCAGCGGGTCTCGGCGATCTTCGGCAACGCGACGGGACAGGCGAACTGCAACGTGCCCGCGGGCTACCGATATTTCTCGATGGGCTCGGACGGCAAGGGCAATCCGGTGTCGCAGAACGAGGAATACATCCAGGCCGCGACGGCGCGGCCCGCGATCGACGTGCTGGGCAATTACACGCTGTATGAGCGCCGCGTGAACGGCGTCGAAGCCGCCTATCTGGCGGCGCCAGTGAAAGGCCAAGCGAGCTGGAACCTCAACACCTATGACGGCCAGGTCGCGTTCGCCAATGGCGGCGGCCAGGTCGATTTCCCCGCCAGCGGCCCCACCCAGAACGGCGCGATGGAGATCAAGGCGGCGTGGCGCATCCTGGATCCCGCGCATCATGCCGACAACGTCAAGCGCTACTATGCGGTGCGCGCGGTGGTCGGCGTGGCGCCCGATCTCATCGACCGTCCGGCCGGCGCCAAGCCGGCGCCGATCTGCGCCACGGTCGATCTCGGCCTCGTCGCGATGCACATCATCCAGAAGAACGTCGACTCCCACAATCGGCTGGAGCCCAAATGGTTCTGGTCGACCTTCGAGCACGTCGACAATGCGCCGCTCGCGACGGCGGCTTGCGACATCACCAAGCCGAGCAAGACCGACTGCACCCTGCTGAACCAGACCGGCTGCCCGGTCGCCGGCCTGCCGCCGGGCGCGCCGTCCTATTCCTATTTCGATCCCCGCGGCCTCAAGGCACAGACCAATTTCCCGGCGGACGGCGGCAAGGCCTTCCATTGGAATCCCGGCGTGCCCTACGCGCAGAAATATCTGCAGGGCGTTCCAGGCTCGCCGCTTCGCTTCGGGAGCCAGATCACACGCTGCTTCCAGCTCTATCGGCTGACCCAGTCGCTCAATGCGCAATGGCAGGCGCAACTGCGCCGTGTGGGGTCGGTGTTCGCGAACTACATGCTGATCGGCACCCAATGGGGCGCCTCGCTCGAGCCGACCAACCCGCCCAGCGGTCCGCCCGGCGTGGTGCCCAACTATCTGTCGAACACGGTGCTGGAGACCTATCTGCAGACCTTCTGGGCGCCGGGCGGCAAATACTCGCCGTTCACCACCGGCTCCTGCATCTCCTGCCATTCGGCGGCGCGCCTGGTCGCCAAGAAGGGCGGGACGCAGGACGTGCCGGCGAATTTCAGCTTCCTGCCGGAGCTGGTGACCTCCAACCTGATCCGCACTGTCCCGACCCTGACGGCCAATCCGCCGCCGAAGAAATAGCTATTCGGGTCTCTGGTTCATGCGCCGCGGAATCTCGACCGCGAACACCCAGGCATTGCCGATGGACAGATAGAGACAGGCGATCTGTGCCGGGATGAGGAAATAGAGCGCCCCGGGCCAGCCCGCGATCAGGCCGCCGCCCGCCGCCACCGGCATCAGCGTGGCCGTCCAGGCAAGCACGGTGCGCACCCCGCGCGGGCCGCGCGAGCCGAGCACCGAGCCCGGATCCTCCGGAAAGTTGGCCACGAAGACCGAAGTGCCGGTCAGCACGGCGAGTCCGGTGACGATGAACTCGCCGCCCACCACCCAGGCCGGCTGGCCCGGCACGACGCCGAAGATGCCGATCAGCAGCATCTCGAACTGCAGGAACAGCGAGACGAAGGCCCGGCTCATATAGCCGTTGCCCGCCAGCACATGGCCGAGCGAGATGGTGAGCCCGACGAACAACAGCCCCGCCAGCGTGGCGCTGACCTGCGCCACGGTGATGAAATAGTCGTGCCAGAGGTTGAGGGCGGCCTGGGTCATGGGCGATGGTAGCGCAGAGCGCACCGTCCTTCGAGGCTCGCGCCGCTTGTGCCCCGGGACGATGCGTTCGCCTGTCTCGTCCCGCTCCGGCCGAGGTGGGAACCCCTCTCAATTTCGCCGAGCAAGCCGGAGCCCGCCTGCGCGGGCCCGACAGGCCTGTCCTAGCGCGGCGCCATTCGGATCGCGCCGTCGAGGCGGACGGTCTCACCGTTGAAATAGGGGTTGCTCAGCATCTCGAGCGCCAGCGAAGCGTATTCCGGCGGGTTGCCCAGGCGCGGCGGGAACGGCACCTGCGCGCCCAGCGCGGCCTTCACCGCTTCCGGCGCGGCGCCGAGCAGCGGGGTGTTGAACAGCCCCGGCATGATCGTGTTGCAGCGGATGCCTTCCTGCGCCAGGTCGCGTGCCACGACGAGCGTGAGTCCGTTGATGCCGGCCTTTGATGCGGTATACGCCGCTTGGCCGATCTGGCCGTCCTGCGCCGCCACCGAAGCGGTGTTGACGATCGCGCCGCGCTCGCCGCCCGCCAGCGGTTCGAGGCCCAGCATGCCCTGCGCCGAAATGGCGATGCAGCGATATGTGCCGACCAGGTTGATCTGGATGATGAAGTTGAAGGCGTCGGTCGGGAAGCGGCGGGTCTCGCCGGTCTTCTTGTCCCGGCTCGCGGTCTTGATCGCGTTGCCGGTGCCGGCGCAGTTCACCAGGATGCGCTCCTGGCCGTTGGCCTTGCGCGCCGTCTCGAAGGCGGCGAGCACGCTCTCTTCATTGGTGACGTTGGCTTCGGCGAAGGTGGCGCCGATCTCGGACGCCAGGGCCTCGCCCTTCGCCTTGTTCATGTCGAGCAGTGCGACCTTCACGCCCTTGGCGCGCAGCGCCCGTGCCGTGGCTTCGCCCAGACCCGAGGCACCGCCGGTGACGACGGCGGAAATCGAAGAATTCAGTTCCATGGAAATGCCCTTCCTGTTGGCCGGCCGGACTCCTACATCGCCCCGCGCAGTGACGCAAAGCGGACGCTACGGCAGCAAAATCATCTGGGTCTGCGTGACCACGGCGACCAGCTTGCCGTCCTCCCGCGCGATCCGGGTCTGCCAGACCGAGGTCCGCTTGCCGACATGGATCGGCATGCTCTCGCCGATCACGGTCGTGCCTTCCTTCGCCGCGGCGATGAAGTTCGTCTTGCTTTCGACAGTGGTGGTGTTGGCCTCGCGCGGCATGTTGAGCACCGCGCCGATCGCGCCCAGCGCGTCGGCGAACGCCATGATCGCGCCGCCATGCAGGATGTGCCCCGCGGTGCACAGGTCCGGCCGCACCGTCAGCCGGGCGAGCACCTTGCCGGGTTCCGCGCTCACGACTTCCACCCCCATCAGCGTGGGAAAGGGCTGGTTCGCCAGAATCCGCTTGCCGATCTCCATGACACCCCTTTTTTCGCCACGATCCGATGGCGATATTAGCCCGATGACCGCAGATACACCCGTGCAACTTCCCGTGCCGCTGCCGCGCGACGAAAAAATCGTCGGCCGCGATTTCTGGAACAAGCTGCGCAAGGTTGCCGGCCGCATCCCCTTCGCGGAGGATGCGGCCTCAGCCTATTTCTGCGCCGTCGACCCGGCCACGCCCGCAAAGGTCAAGGCGACGCTGTTCGCCGCGCTGGCCTATTTCGTGATGCCCTTCGACCTGATCCCCGATTTTGTCGCCGGCATCGGCTTCACCGACGACGCCGCGGTGATCGCGCTGGCGCTCGGCATGGTCGCCCGCCACGTCAAGGAGGAGCATCGCGCCATGGCGCGCGCCGCGCTGCACATCCCTGAACCCGGCGCGGCATGAACTACAAGGACGTCGAGCGGCATTGCCTGGGGCTTCCCGGCGCGGTGCGGGAGGAACCCTGGAGCGATACGACCGTCTTCAAGATCGGTGGCAAGATGTTCGCCGTGATCGTGCACGACGACGCTCATAAGCCGATCGGCCTGTGGTTCAAGGCGTCCGACTATTCCTACGAGATACTTACGCAGGTTCCAGGCATCGGCCCATGCCCCTATTTCTGGCGCGCCAAATGGGTTGAGATGACGGGCCTGAAACCGCTCAAGCCCGCGGAGCTGAAAGCCTACCTGACGCGCGCGCATACGCTGGTAGCGGCGAGGTTGCCCAAGAAGACGCGCAGGGCGCTGGGGATCGCGGAAGAAACCTCGTCCGAGAATATTTATTCATAAAACAAGCGTGTCATCCCGGCCGAGCGCAGCGAGAGCCGGGACCCATGGAGCGTGCTACGCGATGGGTCCCGGCTCTACGCGATGCTGACGCATCGCTCGGCCGGGATGACACGATTGGATTATTACCGCGCCGCCAACTCTCTGATCTGGCTGTTGGCGAGCGTGAGCTTGGCCACCGAGGGGTCGCCGCCGCGCTCCAGCGCTTCGAGGAAGCTCTTGGCCCGCGCCAGCGCCTCGCCGCGGGCCTCCGCCCATGCCTTCACCGCCGCGGCGCCGTCGCCGCGCGTGCCCTGTGGCTTCGCGGCATCGGGCGCCGACAGCGCCTCGGCCGTCAGTGCGCGCTGACCGGCGAACAGATCGTCGGCGATGCGCCGGATCGCGAGCCGGTCCCAGTGCTGCGTCGCGCTGATCCGCGCCGCCAGGCCGCGCAGCCGGTCGATGCCGACCGTCGCGCCCATCGCGAAATAGGCGCCGGCCACCATGTCGACGCTCCAGCCCCGCGCCCGCGCCAGCGCCGCGATCTCCGGCGCCGTGCTCATCAGCGGCAGCACCGCGACGTCCTCCGCCACGTCGAGCGGCACGCCGGCATCGGCGAGCATCCGGATGCGTCCCTCGGTGTCCATCGCTTCATAAGGCGAAACCAGGGAGTTGAACGTGCCGCGCAGGTTCTCGACCCCGGCGCGATAGAGCGCGATGGTCGAGGCAAGATCGGCATTGCCCGGGACATTGGTGATGAACCACAGGCCCAGCCGGCGCAGGATCTCCGAGATATCCGTGTACATCCCGGTCTGCACCTCGGCCGCGACCTTGCCGTCCAGCGCGTCGACGCGGGTCTTGAGCGCGCCCAGCCCGAACGCGCCCTCGGCGACCACGAAGGCCCGCGCGACATGCGCGCCGGTGGCGCCCGACATCTCCTTCATGCGTGCCACGAACACCGGCCCGCTGAGATTGACGATCCGGTTGGCCAGCACGGTCGAGACGATCTCGCGCTTGAGGCGATGCTGCTCCAGCGCGGCGGGGAAGCGCGCCACGGCCTGGGGCGGGAAATAGCCGGCCAGCACCGCCGCGAAGGCCGGATCGTCGGGCAGGTCGCTGGCCACGATCTCGGCGTCGAGATCGAGCTTGGCGTAGGCGAGCAGCACGGCGAGCTCTGGCCGCGTCAAGCCGCGGCTCTCGTTCTCCATCTTCTGCAGTTCGACGTCGTTCGGCAGGAACTCGACCACGCGGTCGAGGCGGCCGCGCAGCTCGAGGTCGCGCATGTAGCGGCCATGCGCATCGAGATCGCGCACCGCGCGGCCTTGCGCCACCGAGAGCGCCAGCGTCTGGTCGTAATTGTCCTTCAGCACATGCGCCGCGACGTCGTCGGTCATCGCGCCCAGCAGCTCGTCGCGCGCCTCGCCCGTCAACTCGCCGCGCCGTTGCGGCCCGCCCAGCAGGATCTTGAGATTGACCTCGTGGTCGGAGGTGTCGACGCCCGCCGAATTGTCGATCGCATCGGTGTTGATGCGGCCGCCGGTCCGCGCATATTCGATGCGGCCGAGCTGCGTCGCGCCCAGATTGGCGCCCTCGCCGACCACCTTGGCGCGCAGTTCGCCGCCATTGACGCGGATCGCGTCGTTGGCGCGGTCGCCGGCCTCCAGATTGCTCTGCGCCGCCGCTTTGACATAGGTGCCGATGCCGCCGAAGAACAGCAGGTCGACCTCCGCCTTCAGCAGGATCTTCATCAGCGCCTGCGGCGACAGCCTGTCCGCCGCGATCCCGAGAACCGCTTTCACCTCCGGCGTCAGCGCGATTTCCTTCAGCGAGCGCGCGAACACGCCGCCGCCCTTGGAGATCAGGCTCTTGTCGTAATCCGCCCAGCTCGAGCGCGGCAGGTCGAACAGCCGCTTGCGTTCGCCCCAGCTCCCGGCGGCATCGGGATCGGGATCGAGGAAGATGTGGCGATGGTCGAACGCCGCCAGCAGCCGCGTCTCTTTGGACAGCAGCATGCCGTTGCCGAACACGTCGCCCGACATGTCGCCGACGCCGACGCAGGTGAAGGGCTCGCTCTGGATGTCGCGCCCCAACTCGCGGAAGTGGCGCTTGACCGCTTCCCAGGCGCCGCGCGCCGTGATGCCCATCTTCTTGTGGTCGTAGCCGTGGCTGCCGCCGCTCGCGAAGGCGTCGCCCAGCCAGAAGCCGCGGTCCTCCGCGATGCCGTTGGCGATGTCGGAGAAGGTGGCGGTGCCCTTGTCGGCCGCGACCACGAGATAGGGATCGTCGCCGTCATGCCGCACGACGCCGGCGGGCGGCACGACCGTGCCGTCGGGATTGAGATTGTCGGTGACGTCGAGCAGCGCGTTGATCAGCACCTTGTAGGCGGCAATGCCGATCGCCTGGGATTGATCGCGCGTCGGATTGGCCGGCATCGCCTTGGGATAGAAGCCGCCCTTGGCGCCGACCGGCACGATCACCGCGTTCTTGACCTGCTGCGCCTTCACCAGGCCCAGGATCTCGGTGCGGAAATCCTCGCGCCGGTCGGACCAGCGGATGCCGCCGCGCGCGATACGGCCGAAGCGCAGATGCACGCCCTCGACCTCCGGCGCATAGACGAAGATCTCGACATGCGGCCGCGGCAGCGGCAGCTCGTCGAGGTTCTGCGAGTTGAGCTTGATCGCGACATAGGGCTTGGGCGCGCCGGCGGCGTCGCGCTGGTAGAAATTCGTCCGCAGCACGTTCTCCACCACGTTGCGCAGGCGGCGGATGATGCGGTCGTCGTCGAGGCTCTGCACGTCGTTGAGCGCGCCGTCGATGCGCTTGGCGATCGCCGCGGCATCCAGCGCGCTGCCTTCGGGATCGTTCTGCGCATGGAACAGCGCGACCAGCAGGCCGGCGAGGTCCGGATTGCGGCTCAGCGCCTGCTCGACATAGTCCTGGCTGAAGGCGAAGCCCGCCTGGCGCAGGAATTTCGCGACCGTCCGCAGGATCGTCACGTCGCGCCAGCCGAGACCCGCGCCCAGCACCAGCCGGTTGAAGCCGTCGCTCTCCGCCTGGCCGCGCACGACGGCGTGGAACGCCGCCTCCAGCGGCGCCTTCACCGCGCCGAGCTCGGCGGCGCCTTCGTCGGCGCGCTCCATCTGGAAGTCGAGGACATTGGCCTCATGCGTCCAGCCGTCGCCGGTCTTGAGCGTGACGGGGAACGCATCCTCCGCGATCACCTTCAGCCCCAGATTCTCGAAGATCGGCAGCGACGCCGACAGCGGCATCACCGGGCCGAGCATGTAGAGCTTGAGGCGCAGGGCGTCATGCGCGTCGCCGTGCCGGCGATAGACCTGCGCGGTCAGCCGCAGCTCGTCCTCGGCCTGGGCGAGGGCGGCGATCACATCGAGGTCGTGCACCGCCTCGAGCGGCGAGAACATGCCGCGATAGCCGGGCGAGAAATGCGCCTGCCGCTCCTGCGTCAGCCGCATCCCATCGCTCTCGCCATGGATCTCCTCCATCGCTTCGGCGAAGCCGTCGTCCCAGGTGCGGATCGCGCCGCGGATCTGGGCTTCGAGCTGCTGTATGCTGACGGTCGGCCGCGCGCCTTCGTTGCGGCCGATGATGAAATGCACCCGCGCCAGCACGGAGTCGTCGATCGAGGGCGTCGCGGCGGACAGTCGGCCGTTGAGCGCCTTGGCGAGGATCTGGTGGATGCGCTCGCGCGCCTGGGTGTCGTAGCGGTCGCGCGGCACGAAGACGAGGGCGGAGACGAAGCGGTCGAAGCGGTCGAAGCGCAGGAACAGCCGCACCGTCGGCCGCTCGCCCAGCCGCAGGATGCCCTGCGCGATCGCGAACAGGTCGTCGACCGAGATCTGGAACAGGTCGTCGCGCGGGTAATTGTCGAGGATGTGCGCCAGCGCCTTGCCGTCATGGCTGGCCGGCGGCAGGCCGGCGCGCGCGATGACGTCGGCGACCTTGCGGCGCAGCAGGGGAATGTCGCTGGGCCGCCGGCTATAGGCGCCGGAGGTGAACAGGCCGACGAAGCGGCGCTCGCCGGCGAGCCTGCCGTCCGTGTCGAAGATCTTCACGCCGACATAGTCCATATGGACGCGGCGATGGACGAAGCTGCGCTCGTTCGACTTGGTGATGATCAGCGGCGAAGGCTGCATGAGGAAGGCGCGCACCGCCGGCGTCAGCGCCGCGCGGTCCGGACCGCGCCGGATCACCCGCGCATCGGGATCGCTGAGCACGCCCAGGCCGGTGTGCTCCGCCGGATTCAGCGCGCCGTCGCCGGACGGATCGAAGGCATAGTCGCGCGCCCCCAGGAAGGTGAAGTGGTTGTCGCCCAGCCATTCGAGGAAGGCGAGATTCTCGGCAAGCTCCTCGGGACCGATCTTGGGCGGATTGGTCTTGAGCCCGGCGACGGAGTCGCGCAGGCGCTCCATCATCGCGCGCCAATCGCGCACCGCGACGGCGACCTGGGCGAAGGTCGCACGCGCGCTGTGCAACATGGCGGCCTGCCGCACCTCGCTCAGCACCGGTTCGAGGACCGCGACGATCACGCTTGCCGCCTGGCCGTCGCGCTGCACGATGGGATGGAACACGGCGCGCAGCCGCCCGCCGCTCGCCGTCAAGTCGGCGATGAGGGAGTCGAACAGGAAGGGCTTGTCGTCATTGACCGCGACCAGGACGAAATCGTTCTCGCCATAGCCGGGATCCTCCTCGCGGGCGCAGAACAGCGTGACGTCGCTCGCGCCGGGCGCATGTGCCGCGACGCGCTTCAGCACCAGCCGCGCCAGCGTGACGAGCGATTCCGGCGAATAGCGGTTCACGTCGTCCGGCGCGGCGTTGCGGTAGAGCGCTGCGAAGATTTCGGCGAGCGGCCCTTCGCCGGCGAGCTTCGCGCCGGCGGCCAGCCGCGCCGCCGCATCGGCTTCGTTCTGGCGCGTGACATGTGCGGCATCGTCGGAGGAGCTGAGCGACATGAGGAGCCTTCAGGAGGGTGCGGTCGGCCGCATTGCGCGCGGGACCTTATCCCTGCGCGCCGCACCGGAAAACCGGGCAATTGTGATATTTACGAGGCGATCAGGCCGTGCGGCAGCGCGGAAAGCTGGCGCTTCGCATCCGCACGCGCCGCGAGCTCGATCGCGCCGGCGACGATGGCGCAGGCGATGAGGACGAGGGCCGCGTCGAGCGCGCCTGTCGCGAAAGGCCGCATCACGCAAGCCAATGACGTGAGCGCCGCGACCGGCGCAAGAAAAAGCAGCACCGCTTGCCGCTCGCGCAACAACCACGCGACCGCCATGGCGGGCAGGCTGGCATAGAGCAGCGCGGCGCCGCCCGATATGCCGGTGGGCAGCGCGAGGAACGCGCCGGCGCCCCAGGCGAAGCCCGCATAGAGCAGGCAGGCGCTCAGGTCCTGTGCGAAGATGTGCAGCGTTGCGCGTTCGAAAGGCTGGCCGATGGCGTGGCCGTAAGCGCGCCCGATGGCCAGTCCGGCGACCGCGACCAGGATCGCCCAGGCGCCGGTCGGCGCAAAGCCCGCGCCGCCGCCCAGGATGATCGCCAGCACAGCCATGGCGGGCAAGGCGATGGCGGCATGCAGCGAACGGCCCAGCAGGTTGGCCAGCCGCGCCGTCTCGACCGCTTCCGCATGCATCTGTGCCAGCCGCGCCACGACGCCGCCGGTCGCGGCAACCGCCTCGGGCTCCGTCGGGTAGGCGGGTGTCACGATATCGAAGGACGGATGCGCCTGTGCGGCCATGACGGCTCCGTAGCGGAAAATCTCGGGCTTAGGCTCCGCTGTGGGTCTTAAGAATGTATTAATTATGCCGCACGCTTTGATTCGGAATTGTCCGGACCCTTCACAGACTGCAAAGCGCCCATGACGTCGGCCGTCGTCTACGACCTCGAATTCACCGCCTGGGAAGGCTCGATGCGCCATCGCTGGTTGCGGCCCGGCGAATTCAAGGAAGTCGTGCAGATCGGGGCGGCGCGGGTGGACGCGCTGACGCTCGACGTGCGGGAGACGTTCATCGTCACGATCCGTCCGCGAATCAACGCGCAGCTCTCGCCGTATTTCGAACGCCTCACCGGCATCACGAACGCGATCCTGCGCGAAGAAGGCCGCGACTTCGCCGATGGCTATGATGCGTTCCTCGCCTTCGCCCGCGGCGAGCCCTGCGCCGCCTTCGGCCGCGACGAGCTGGTGTTCGACGAGAATCTGCGTCTCTACGGCCTCGCCGCCCGGCCCACGCCGGAATTCCGCGACGCGCGCCCCTGGTTCCGCGCCAACGGGCTCAGCACGTCCGGCCTGCATTCCTGCGATATCGCGCCGAAGCTGGGGATTCCGTCCGAGGGCAGGGCGCACAACGCACTCGCCGACAGCCTGTCGATCGCCGCCGGCATGAAAGTCCTCGTCGCGCGCGGGGCCAAGAGCCTATTTGCCGATCTGGCGGCCGCTGCTAGAACAGCGGCATGAAGCTGCCCGGTCCGGATCATCCCATCACCATCGAGCCTGCCAAGGGCCGTGTCGTCATACGCTTCGCCGGCACGGTGATCGCCGATACGACGCACGCGCTCGAGCTGCGGGAGGCCGCCTATCCGGCGGTGCTCTATATCCCGCGTGCCGACGCGCATATGGATCACCTCACCCGCGCGGCGCACAGCTCGCACTGCCCCTACAAGGGCGATGCGAGCTATTTCAACCTCGCGGCCGGGGAGGCGCACGCCGCGAACGCGGTGTGGAGCTACGAGACGCCCTATCCCGCAATGGCGGCGATCAAGGATCACCTGGCATTCTATCCGCAGCATGTGGCCGTCGAGCGCAGCTGAGCGATGGATGCCGACGAGTTGATCCGCATCCTGAAGATGCGTCGCCATCCCGAAGGCGGCCATTACCGCGAGGCGTTCCGCGACAACCGCCCCGGCGGCCGCGGCCGCGCACATTCCACCGCGATCTATTTCCTGCTCAAGAAGGGCGAGGTGTCGCGCTGGCACCGCATCGACTCGTCCGAGGTCTGGCATTTCTACCGCGGCAGTCCGCTGGAGCTCGCCATCGCGCCGTTGCGCGGTCCCGCCGTGCGCCATGTGCTCGGCAACCGGATCGAGAAGGGCGAGCGGCCGCAGATCGTCGTGCCGCCGCGCGGCTGGCAGACCGCCCGTTCGCTGGGAGCCTATACGCTGGTCGGCTGCACCGTGGCGCCGGGTTTCGATTTCGCGACCTTCGAGCTCGCGCCGGACGGCTTCGAACCCCGCTAGCCTTCGGTCGGAATCGAGAACAACTGCCCCAGCGCCCGTGCGATGCCGTGGCTGGAGGCGCGCCCGACGAAGCCGCGTGACGGCGTGAAGGTGACCAGCAGCGTGCGGCCGTGCAGCGCGATGGTCGGCCGCCCGCCGCTCACCATCTGCACCATATCCATCTTCGCCGCCACTGCGGCGCGTGCCGCGGGGTTTGCCGTGAAGCGATCGATGCCGCGCGCCGCATTCTGCATCGCGTCGAAGGTCAGGGCGCGCAACACCGCGTCGCCGGCCAGCGCCGTCCAGTCGGCATTGAACAGGATGCGCAAGCCGCGGGTGTAGACGAGATGCGTCGCCTCGTCCGCTGCCGCCTTCTGCATGTCGCTCAGCGACAGCGGCGCCAGGCTGGGCGGCGTGCTGGCGCCGCTGCGGTCGGCGGGAAGTCCGCCGGGCTGCGCATCGGTGTAGATCGTCACCGCGCCCCAGCCCGACACGGCCAGGGCCGTGGCGCCCGAATCGTATTTGAGCACCCGTCCGCCGAGCGAGGCATGATCGACATAGAGGACGTAGACTTCCGGTTCGTTCACGAAGCGCATCAGATATTTGTCGGCGTCATGGTCGAGCGTGAACGTCGTGCCGGTGCTGATCGTGTAGATGCCCGTCTGGATGTCGCCGAGCCGGTCGAGGGACAAGCGCTCGCCCAGGCCGCTCTGGCCGTGCACGGCCCCGCCGAAAGCCAGCAGCGCGACGAACGCGATCGGGATCCCACGCTTGGGCATTCTCGCCTTCTTGTGTTTGCGCCGCTCTCTTGGCGTCCCGATCTGAAGTCGGCACGTCCCCCAGGCTCAGGCTAGGCGGCGAATGGGGCGAATTTGGGACCGGCGGCGGCGTCCGGCCCCGTGCCGCGGATGTGGAAATACGCCACGGCGAAGTCGCTGCGGAATGTATCGGCGCGGGGCCCGACGCTGTCGGCGATCACGTCCGCGAATTGCGGATTGACGTAGTAGAGATGCACGTCGCTCTGTGCCCGGCGCAACCTTTCGCAGAGCCGCGCCATGGGCTTGGGTCCGAACGGATTGAACAGGAAAGCCACCAGCGGCCGGTCGAGCGGCACCGCGGTGGTCGCATCGGCGCATTCAAAGGAAATCCTGGCGAACTCCGGCCGCCGCGCCCGAACCCGCGCGAACTCGGCCAGCGCCATCGCATGGATCGGCGCGATGAGTTCGTAGCCGATGAGCTCTTCGAACCGGGAGGCGAAGAAATAGAGCGGCCGGCCCAGGCCGGCGCCCAGATCCGCGAAACGAGGCGCGGTGATGCCATGCGCCGTCATGTGGCGTCCGATGCCGTCGAGCGTGCGGTAGGATACCGACTCGCATCGGACATTCTGTTCGTTCTGATCGATGAATTGCGAGATGACGCCGCTCGTCCGGATGCCGAGCCGCCACTCGTGCGGCGCATCGAGGAGATTGCGCCGATAGCGATGCACGCGATGCATGATGACCTGGAGCGGCGCGCGGCGAAACCGCCGCAGGCGGTTCTTGAGGGACGCTCCAGGATGGTTTTTGTCGATCATCACAGGTCGTCGAAGCGTCCGCCGCGGCCGCGCCCGCTCGCGAAGCGCGCCGCGCCGGCGCGGCTCTCGCCGGTCTGCAGCGTGGCGGTGCCCAGCTTGAATTCCTGGATCATCGCGCCGTGATGGTCGTGGTCCCATTGCTCGTAGACCGAAGCACGGTCGCCCTTCATGCAAATCTCCGGGAAGCGGGAGATCTCCAGCGCCATCTCCTCGGCCGCGCGCCGGCTTTCGCCTTTGCCCACGATGCGGTTGGCGAGGCCCCAGCCATGGGCTTCCTGCGCGCCGACGGCACGGCCGGTGAGGATCATGTCCATCGCCCGCGACTGCCCGATCAGGCGCGGCAGCCGCACCGTGCCGCCGTCGATCAACGGCACGCCCCAGCGGCGGCAGAACACGCCGAACACCGCATCCTCCTCGACCACCCGCAGATCGCACCAGCAGGCCAGTTCCAGCCCGCCGGCCACCGCATGGCCGGACACCGCCGCGATCACGGGCTTGAGCAGCCGCATCCGGGTCGGCCCCATCGGGGCGTCGCCGGCATGCGGGTCGTAGTGCTGGCCGGGCGCGATCAGGCGGTTGCCGCGCCCCTCGCTCATGCCCTTGAGGTCCGCGCCGGCGCAGAACGTGCCGCCCGCGCCCCACAGCACCGCGACCTTCTGGTTGTTGTCGTGCTCGAAGGCCAGGAAGGCCTTCACCAGCGCATCGCCGGTGGCGCGGTCGACCGCGTTGCGGGCATGGGGCCGGTCGAGGACGATGGTCGTGATGCCGCCGTTCTGCTCGACGCGGACATGCTCGGCGCCCATGGCACTTCCCCCTGGATTTTCCGCAGTTTGTCACGAGGCGTCGCAAGGGACCACCGTGACGTTGCGGGAGCTTGGATTTTGCTGAAATCGGGACTAAACCCGCCGCGTCCGCCATTCCTGCCAAAGGCTTCCCCGTGACCCGCAGTCTCGACTCGTTCAAGTCCCGCCGCACGATGACGGTGGGCGGCAAGACCTACGCCTATTTCAGCCTCGCCGCCGCCGAGAAGAACGGCCTCAAGGGCGCGAGCCGGCTGCCCTATTCGCTGAAGGTCCTGCTGGAGAACCTGCTGCGCTACGAGGACGGCAAGACCGTTACCGCCGACGACATCCGGGCCGTGGTCGGCTGGCTGGAGAAGAAGTCCTCGGACCGCGAGATCGCCTTCCGCCCGGCCCGCGTGCTGATGCAGGACCTGACCGGCGTGCCGGCCGTGGTCGACCTGGCGGCGATGCGCGACGCGATGAAGAATCTCGGCGGCGATCCGGAGAAGATCAACCCGCTGGCCGAGGTCGACCTCGTGATCGACCATTCGGTGATGGTCGACAATTTCGGCCACAAGAGCTCGTTCAAGAAGAACGTCGTCATCGAATATGAGCGCAATGCCGAGCGTTACCAGTTCCTGCGCTGGGGCCAGCAGGCCTTCGCGAATTTCCGCGTCGTGCCGCCGGGCACCGGCATCTGCCACCAGGTGAACCTCGAATATCTCGCGCAGACCGTGTGGACGCGCAAGGAGAAGGAAGGCAAGACGTCCGTCGAATACGCCTTCCCGGACACGCTGGTCGGCACCGACAGCCATACCACCATGGTCAACGGCCTCTCCGTGCTCGGCTGGGGCGTCGGCGGCATCGAGGCGGAAGCGGCGATGCTCGGCCAGCCGATCTCGATGCTCATCCCCGAAGTCATCGGCTTCCGGCTCACGGGCAAGCTGCGCGAAGGCGTCACCGCGACGGACCTCGTGCTCACCGTCACCCAGATGCTGCGCAAGAAGGGCGTGGTCGGAAAGTTCGTGGAGTATTACGGCCCCGGCCTCGACGACATGTCGCTCGAGGACCGCGCCACCATCGCGAACATGGCGCCGGAATACGGCGCGACCTGCGGCTTCTTCCCCATCGACAGCGAGACGCTGCGCTATCTCAAGGACACCGCACGCAAGCCCGCCCGCGTCGCCCTGGTCGAGAAATATGCCAAGGCGCAGGGCCTCTTCCGCACTGCCAAGAGCGAAGACCCGGTGTTCACCGACACGCTGGCCCTCGATCTCACCACCGTGGAGCCGAGCTTGGCCGGCCCGGCGCGGCCGCAGGATCGCGTCCCGCTCGACAAGGCCGCGGACGAATTCGCGAGCGCCCTGATCAACACCTACAAGAAGGAAGCCGAAGCCAACAAGCGCGCCAAGCTGGCCGGCACCGAGCATTCCATCGGCCATGGCGACATCGTGATCGCGGCCATCACCTCCTGCACCAACACCTCCAACCCGTCCGTGATGATCGGCGCCGGCCTGGTCGCCAAGAAGGCGGTGGAACGCGGCATCAAGGTGCAGCCCTGGGTGAAGACCTCGCTGGCGCCGGGCAGCCAGATCGTCACCGACTATCTGGAGAAGGCGGGCCTCAACACCTATCTCGACAAGCTCGGCTTCCAGCTCGTCGGCTATGGCTGCACCACCTGCATCGGCAATTCGGGGCCGCTCCCCGACAACGTCACCGACGCGATCATGGGCTCGGATCTCGTCACCGCCGCCGTGCTCTCGGGCAACCGCAATTTCGAGGGCCGGGTGCATCCGCTGGTGCGCGCCAACTACCTCGCCTCGCCGATGCTGGTCGTCGCCTACGCGCTGGCCGGCTCGATCAACATCAACCTGACGCGCGATCCGGTCGGCTACGACAAGGAGAACGAGCCGGTCTATCTCAAGGACATCTGGCCGACCGCCGCGGAGATCTCGGCCGCGATGCGCAAGGGCATCAAGACCTCCAGCTTCAAGGCGCGCTATGGCGATGTGTTCCTCGGCGACGCCAACTGGCGCAAGATCAAGGCGACCAAGAGCCAGACCTACAACTGGCCGATGGCATCGACCTATGTGAAGAACCCGCCCTTCTTCGAAGGCATGACGATCGAGCCGCAGCCGGTGAAGGAGATTTCCAAGGCGCGCATCCTCGCGCTGTTCGGTGACTCCATCACGACGGACCACATCTCGCCGGCCGGCAACATCAAGACGGCGTCGCCTGCCGGGCTCTATCTGCAGGAACGCCAGGTGCGGCAGGAGGATTTCAACTCCTACGGCGCGCGGCGCGGCAATTTCGAGCTGATGGAGCGCGGCACCTTCGCGAACATCCGCATCCGCAACGAGATGATGGGCGGCAAGGAAGGCGGCAACACGCTGTACTTCTCGGAGAGTTCGCCCTCGGGCGAAGCGATGCCGATCTTCGACGCGGCCGCGAAGTACAAGGCCGAAGGCATCGACACCGTCATCGTCGGCGGCAAGGAATACGGCACCGGGTCTTCCCGGGATTGGGCTGCCAAAGGGCCCAAATTGCTCGGCATCCGCGCCGTGATCACCGAGAGCTTCGAGCGCATCCATCGCTCCAACCTGATCGGCATGGGCGTGGCGCCCTTCGTCTTCGCCGAAGGCAAGACGCGCCGCGACTACGCGCTGACCGGCCGCGAGGCGATCGACATCCCAGGCCTCTCGGGCGAGATCAAGCCGCAGATGAAAGTGACCGCGACCGTGCACTATCCCGACGGCAAGACGGCCGCGATGCCGCTCTTCCTGCTGATCCTGACCGCCGACGAGGTGTCGTACTACAAGAACGGCGGGATTCTGCAGTATGTGCTGCGGAATCTGGTGGCGGCGTAGAATTTAATCGGCGCGGTGTACGATGCGTCCGCGCCGGTTCTTCCGATTTTCAAGGTAGCTTTGCGCGGCGCGCGACAGCAGCGCCGGCGGAATGCGTCCGTAGATCGCCGTGCTTGGCTCTCGGCCGGAAAAAGGTCTGATATCGGGGCCTGGCCAGCGAAAGGAATTTGCCTCGATCGTGACGATCCAAGATGGCAGATCGTCCAATCCGATCTGCTTTTTGACGTTGATGGGCAATTCGATCGCGTCGGATGGGTTCGATGGCGGCGAATGGGTTATCGCGAGCACCATGACATAAGGCGCACCGTCGTTATCGATCACGGCGGCAGTCACCACCAGGGCAGGACGATCTTTGGCGGCTTCGGTTTGCCCGCGGTCGACGTCATCCGCCCAAAGATAAGCATAACGGATCACAGCGCCGGGCTTCGGCGCGGTCACTCGGGAATCTCACCGCGTGCGATCGCCTCGAGCTGCTCTATGAATTCTTCCGGCGTGTCCTCGGCGCGGAATACTTGCCGGTCGCGGAGCTTCAGCCGCTCATATTCCTCGACGGAGAGCAGCACATGCCGCGGTCGGCCGTTTTTGGTCACGACCAACGGCTCCTTCAGCGCCATGTCGCTGTAATGCGAAAACTGGCGGACCAGTTCGCCTGCGGTTGCTGTGGCTTTTGGTTTCATCGTAGGTGTAATATACGTGAAATACGTATAACATGCAACTCCGTCGCGTCCGCGTCGAGGGCTGCACACAGAAGCTCCGCCATCGTCAAGCCGCCCGCGAGGTCGCGGCGTAGGCGCCGAGGCCTTCCGCCAGATGGTCGAACAGCAGCCGCATCCGCTTGGTGCCACGCAGGTCCCTGTGCATGGCGAGCCACATCTCGATCTCGAAGCGGAACGCGCCCGGCAGCAGATGCACGAGATCGGGATCGCGCCGTCCGATGCCGAACTGGCACACGGCCAGCCCGAAACCCGCGCGCAACGCCGCAAGCTGGGCGAGGTCCGCATCGGTGCGCAACGCGAACATCTCGCGCTCCAGCGTCAGCCCCATCTTGCGCAGGGCCTGCACCACCAGCGTCTCCTTGTCGAAACCGATGATCGCGTGGCGCGCGACCTCATCGAGCGAGCGCGGCGTGCCGTGTTTCTCCAGATAGTGGCGATGGCCGTGCAGGCCGAGGCCGATCCGGCCGATCTTCTTCGCGACGAGCGCTTCCTGTTTGGGCCGCACCATGCGCACCGCGATGTCGGCGTCGCGGCGCAGCAGATCCTGCGTCCGGTCCGACAGCACGAGCTCAATGGCGATATGCGGATGGTTTTCGCGGAAGGCGGTCAGGATCGGCGGCAGCACTTCGGCGCCGACCACGACGCTGGCGGTCAGCCGCACCGTGCCGCGCTCCTCCGCGTCGGCGCCGGACGAGGCCCGTACCAGGGCCTCGGCCGCGCTCGCCATCGCCGCGGCATGCGGCAGCAATCGGCGCGCCGCCTGGGTCGGTATCAAACCCGTCTGCGAGCGGGTGAAGAGCGACAATCCGAGAGCGGCCTCGAGTTCGTCGATATGCCGGCCCAAGGTCGGCTGGGTCAGCGCCAATTTGCGCGCCGCGGCCGACAGGCTGCCTTCGTCCATCACCGCCAGGAAGGAACGGAAGGTCTCCCATTTCGGTTCGCCGCGCGCCATACGAAACCGTATAGCACAGGAGCGCATTGGGCGAAGCGCGTAGCGCATAGCCGTATGATGCGCGACCAAAAGGTCAGCTCCCGGTACTCGTGTAATGCGCGATGCCGCGGCGCCAGGCGGCGAAGGCGACGGCCAGGAACGCGAAGCCGGCGAGCGGGGTCGCCGCGCCGAGCCATTCCGGCACGCCGATGGACGCGCTGCGTCCGAGAACGGCGGCGACCGGGAAATAGACGACGCAGCCCAGCGGCACGACATAGATCAGGAATTTGCGGAGCCATCCCGCATAGATGTCGAGCGGATATTGCGCCGCCTCGACGCCGCCATAGGTCAGCGTGTTGACCACCTCCAGGCTCTCCACCGTCCAGAAGGACAGCGTGCCTTGCAGGACGAGGATGCCGTAGAACAGCGCGAAGCCGCCGGCGACCGCCCAGAGCAGCAGCGCGATCTTGGCGGCGCTCAGCGCGACGGGCAGCAGCGATAGCGCCACCGCCGTCGCGATCAGGCCCTGCGCCAGCCGGCCCAGCGTCGTGAAGCCGAACTCGAACCCGGCGAGTTGCACCGTCGCCGAGCGCGGCCGCAGCAGGATGCGGTCGAAATCGCCGGTCTTGATGAATTGCGGACCCAGCATATCGAAGCCGCGGGCGCTCATGTCGCACAGCGAAAAGGCCGTGCTCACGACGCCGTAGAACAGCGCCACCTCCGCGAAAGTCCAGCCCTTGATATGTCCGAACCGCGCGAACAACGCGTAGAGCCCGCCGAATTCGGTGATGGTGATCAGGAATTGCGAGGCGAGCCGCAACAGGAACGCGTTCGGATAGAGCATCTGCGCCCGCAGGCAATTGCGCACATAACACCGGAACAAGGCGAATTCGTTCATCCTCAGCTCCCTTGCATGTCGACGCGCGACATCACGCGGTTCAGCCAGGCACGGCCGACGACAATGGACAGCACGACCCAGAGGGTCTGGGCCGCGAGCCCCGCCGCCGCGGCGGCGCCGGTCAGGTTGCCGAAATAGATGCGATAGGGAATGTCCACGAGTCCGGCGAAGGGCTGCCAGAACAGGAAGGGCTGCGCCCAGCCGGGCATCAGCACCAGCGGCACGATCATCCCCGAGAGCGGCGTCACCAGCACGGGCGCGAGATTCGACGCGCGCCGCGTCTTCAATGCCGTCACCGCGACATTGAGGATCACGGTGAAGCCCGACGACAGCAGCACGGTCAGTGCGATCGACAGGGCGAACAGCGCCGCTGCCGCCGCCGTCGGCGGCAAGCGCCAGCTCCAGGCGCCGAGGCCCAGCAGCGGCAAGGCGATTCCCGCCGTCGCGAACATCGGCGTGAGCCGCAGCAGCGTCGCCGCCGCGCGCTGCGCCGCGGCGCGGGCGAACCAGAAGCTGTGCGTGTCGACCGGCCGCAGCCGCTCATAGGCCACGTTGCCGCTCTCCACCGCCTCGGAGATCTCCCCGTCCGCCTGCCAGGGCAGCAGCGCGAGGAATGCCTGCCCCAGCCAGACATAGGTGATCGCCTGCGCCAGGCTGATCGGCTGCGCCCCGGCGCCGGCATAGAACGCCGCCAGCACCATGACCTTGATCACGCCCCACCAGCACTGCGTGGCGAAGCCCGCGAGCGCCGCGGCGCGATACTGCAGCATCAGCGTGAAGCGTGCGCGCAGGATGGCGAGATAGGGCAGGGCCGCGGCGCTCACGCATCCACCGCGCCGTGCAGCGCGTAGAACCGCGCGATCACCTCCTCGATCTTGGGGTCCTCGACCCGGATGTCCCGCACCTCGTGCGCCGCGGCGATCCGTGCGATCAGGGTATGCGCCGCGATGCGTGTCGGATCGAACGCGAACTCGATGGTGCGGCCGTCGCGCCCGCGGATGCTCGCGCCTTCGACCGCCATGGCGTCGGCATCGCCGGCGAAGTCGACGATCAGCCGCCGCTCGCCCAGCACCTGCGTCCGCATCGACTCGAAGCTGGAATCGCGCAGCACCCTGCCGTTGCCGATGATGATCACCCGCCGCGCCAGCGCCTCGATGTCGTGCATGTCGTGCGTGGTCAGCAGGACGGTCACGCCGTCTTCGCGATTGAGGTCCTTCACGAAGGCGCGCAGCGCCAGCTTCGACACCGCGTCCAGCCCGATGGTCGGCTCGTCGAGGAACAGGATCGAAGGCCTGTGCAGCAATGCCGCCGCGATTTCGCAGCGCATGCGCTGGCCGAGCGAAAGCTGGCGCAGCGGCGTATCGAGCACGCCTGCGATCTTCAGCATCTCGACCAGCCGGTCCTTGGTCCGGATGAAGCACGCGGGATCGACGCGGTAGATGTCGCGCAGCAATTCGAAGCTCTCGATGACCGGCAGGTCCCACCACAGCTGCGTCCGCTGTCCGAACACGACGCCGATGCGCCCGACATGCGCGATGCGGCTCTCCCAGGGGACCAGGCCGGCGACCTCGCAACGGCCGGATGACGGCCGCAGGATGCCCGACAGGATCTTGATCGTTGTCGACTTGCCCGCGCCGTTCGGCCCGATGAAGCCGAGCAGCTCGCCGCGCTCGAGCGCGAAGCTCACCGAATCGAGCGCGACGATCCGGCGCTGCCGCCGCCGGAACAGGCCGCGGAACGCGCCCGCCAGGCCGGGATCGCGTGCCGCGATCGTGTATGTCTTGCTGAGATTCTCGACGTCTATCTGCGCCATGGCATCGCTCCGCCCCCAAGCACGATCGCGGCGGACGGGATTTTCCCGCCACCGTTCGACACGCCAAATTGGGCGCGGAACCTAGTTTGGGTCGTGTCGGGCGGTCAATTGCGCCGCAGGGTCCGGCCGCGAAAATCGCACGCGTTGCGCCTTCCCGGACACAGCGGGCGGACAAGCCCGAACGGCCCTCGCCGTTGCCGTTGAGAACACAGGCTTTTTTTCGCGGCGTTCCCGGCTTCAAGCCGAAGTGACTGGAGACCGCGCGGCTCTGACACTATGGTCGGGACATGAGATCGCTCCGCCTCGTCCTGTCGGTTGCCGCCGTCCTGGCGCTGGGCCCCCATGGCGCCGAGGCCGGTAGCGCCCAGCGTCCCATCGTGGTCGAGCTCTACACCAGCCAGGGCTGCAGCTCCTGTCCGCCGGCCGACGCGCTGCTCGGGCGTCTCGCCCAGCGGCCGAACCTCATCGCGCTCAGCCTGCCGATCACCTATTGGGACATGCTGGGCTGGAAGGACACGCTGGCCTCGGATGCCAACACCCGTCGGCAAAAGGCCTATGCCGCCGCCATGGGACATGGCGGCGTTTACACGCCGCAGATCATCGTCGATGGCGTGATCGACGTGGTCGGCAGCCGGGTGGCGAACGTCGATGCGGCCATCGCGATGCGTCAGGCCCAGCTCGCCGAGGCGCAGGCGATGGTCGTGGCGCGCGGCGACGCGGCCCGCTATGCGGCTGAAGCGGTGCGGGCCCAGGCTGTCGCCGCGGATGCTGCGCAGCCTGTCGCTGCCCGTTCGGCGTCCGCGCTCCTGCCGGCGCCGCTGCCCCAGCCGCCGGCCTCACCCCACACGGATCCGCTCGTGTCGGTGGCGATGCGCCAGACGCTGCAGGACCTTCTCATCGACATCGGCGCCGCGCCGGGCGCGCGCGACGCGACGGTATGGCTGTTCCATTTGCGCTCGCAGGTCAGTGTGAAGATTCCCTCGGGCGAGAACGAAGGGCACACCATCGTCTATCACAATGTCGTCGGCGGCCTGCGGGCGATCGGGACCTATAAGGGCCGCGCTCTCGCCATCACCGTGCCGCGTGCCGCGATGGCGAACCTGCCGCATGACGGCATCGCGGTCGTGGTGCAGCAGGGTGGCTATGGCCATGTGATCGGCGCCGCTTATATCAGCCGCCCCGATTACTACGCGAGCCAATAGGCCTTAAACTCGCCGCGCGATGGCGCTGTTCTTCGATTCGGAGTGGTTCGACGCGCGGCTGGCAGCCGCCGGGCTGACGCGCGCCACCGTCGCCGCGGCACTCGGTCTCCCCGACGCGGCGGTGGCCGAGATGTGGAAGGACCAGCGCGAACTCTCGGCCGACGATGTGCGCATCCTGAGCCTGCTGCTGGCGGTTCCGGTCGGCGAGATCGCGTCGCGCGCCGGCGTCTCGACGCCGATCCCCAAGGATGTGCCCGAGACGGGCGAACTCGCGGCGCGGCTGACCGGGATCGAACGCAGCCTGGCGGAGATCAAGGCGCTCCTGCTCGAGCTGCGGACGCGGCGATGAGCGCAGTGCTTGCCGCGCTGTTGCTCTTCGCTTCCACGCTCGTCGTCTGGTTCGTCGCGCGCGCTGCGCCGCCGGCGGTGCGGGTGCAGCTGCGCTTCGCGGCGATCTTGTTCGCGGCCCTCGCGGCTGGTGCCGTTGCGCCGCCGCAGGCCGCATCGGCGGTCGCTCTGCTGGTTTTGCCGCTGGCGCTGGGCGTGCTCGCGCTCGCCGCCGCGGGCCGCTTTGTGCGCGCCGTGCCGTCCGTCGCCGGCGGCCTGCTTCTCGCCGCCATATGCCTCGCCGCCTTGGCCGCGGCGATCACCGGATTCGCGACTTTGGCGCTGGTGCCGGGCGTCGGAGCGATCTTCGCGATCGGCCTCATCTGCGCCGGCCGTTTCGCCGATGCGCGCTTGGCCGGGCTGCAAGGCGCGGCCGCGGCGCTGAGCTTCCTCGCCGCAGCGGCCGCTTTCGCGCGGGACGGCGCAGGTGCCCCGTTGTTGCTGTTCTGTGCGGCCGGCTTGCTTGGATTGACGCTTGCGCTGTCGCGCTCAGGCGTCGCGGTCGCAGAGCGCGCCGGTGCCGACCTGCGCGACGCGCCCATAGGCCACCGCAAGGCTTGAGCGCACGGGCTGTGCCTGCATCAGCACCTGGCCGATCACCTGCGCGACGAAAGCGGGCTGCAGGGCGATGGTGTTCCAAGGCGGAACACCCGTGTCCGTGCCGTTCTGGGACGCTCCAGCACGATGAGAGAAAGCGGCAGCGCGCTCGCGAAACCGCTCCTCGTCGCCGCATCCACTGTCTAAGGTACGGGAAGTATTGGATTTGCCGATGCCACGCGTCATCACCTTCGCGCGGGCGAGTTGCGCGCTGGTCGGAGCAAAGAGGGTTTGCGTTGTGCTCATAACCGGTCCTTAAGGCAAACCCCGGACCGTCCCTGTCGGTTCCGCTCGTCACTTGAGGAATTACGAGTTTTTTAAGCCCCCCCTGCGCATGCTGCGTTGCATAAGGCCGAAAACCGGCCAGGGATGGTGGATGTGAGTCAGCCGCTTCAGAAGAAGCCAGCCGACGAAGGCCTCGGGTCGCTCGCAGCGACCGAACAGGCCGAGCGGCTGCGCTATGCGATGCTGGGCGCGGGCGTTGCCGCCTTCGACTGGTCCATTGCCGACGACCGCATCGTCTGGGACGGTGCCGTCGATATCATCCCCTATCACGCCGATCCCGCCCGCCTCGCGCGCGGCGTCGCCTTTACCGGCTGGCTCAGTCCGGAATCGCGGGCCCGGCTGATCGCGATGGTCGAGTCGCGCTCGGCCCAGGATTGTCCGTTCGACCTGGTGCTCGAAGCCTCGTCGGCGATGGGCTCGCTCTGGATCACGCTCGAGGGCATGCGGATCGCGCGTCCCGACGGCCGTGCCGAGCGCGTCACCGGCTTCATGCGCGTGACGACCGAGAAGCAGCGCGAGATGCAGCGCCTGAACTATCTGGCGACGCGCGACGAGCTGACCGGCCATCTCAACCGCAATTCGCTGCGGGCCGAGCTGACCCAGGCGATCGACCGGGCGCGGGCCGAGGACCGCCATTGTGCCTTCCTCGTCGCCTCGATCGACCGCCTCGCGATGATCAACGACGGCTATGGCTTCGATGCCGGCGACGAGGTGATCGTCGCGGTCGGCGAGCGTTTGGCGCGGACGCTGCGCTCGAGCGACATCATCGGCCGCACCGCCGGCAACAAGTTCGGCGTGATCCTCCGCAATTGCTCCGAGCGCGAGATCGGCGTGGTGGCCGACCGGCTGCGCTCCGCCGTCCGGGGCAGCGTGGTCGACACGCGCTGCGGCCAGGTTTCGGCGACCACCTCGGTCGGCGCCGTGTGGCTGCCGAGTGGCGCCGCAACCAGCCAGGAAGCGATGCTGCGCGCCGAGGAAGCGCTCGACCGCGCCCGCAGCGCCGGCCGCGACGGCTTCTTCGCCTACGAGAAATCGCCGCTGCGCGAAGGCGCCAGGCTGCGCATGATGGCGATCGCCGACGAAGTCGTCGCCGCCCTGAACGACGACAGGCTGCTGCTCGCCTATCAGCCGATCATCCATGCCAAGGACCGCTCGGTCTTCAAGTATGAATGCCTGCTCCGCATGCGCCGCAAGGACGGCAGCGTGGCCACGGCCGGACAGTTCGTGCCGGCGGCCGAGCAGCTTGGCATCGTCGGCCTGATCGACCGCCGCGCCCTGGAGATCGCCATCGCGACGCTGCGCGCCAATCCGCAGGTCCATCTCGGCGTCAACGTCTCGGGCACCGCGGCGGGAAATCCCGCCTGGCTCAACGCCTTCCTCGACTATGTGCGCCTCAATCGCGATGTCGCACCCCGCCTCAACATCGAGCTGACCGAGACCGCCGCGCTGCATCACTTCGAGGAGAACGCGCAGTTCGTGAGCCAGCTGCGCGATCTGGGGTGCACCATCGCGATCGACGATTTCGGTGCCGGCTACACCTCGTTCCGCAATCTGCAGATGCTGCATCTCGACATGGTCAAGATCGACGGCGCCTACGTGAAGGGCCTGTCGGATTCGCCGGAGAACCAGGTCTTCGTGCGCACCCTCACCGGACTCGCCAAGAGCTTCAACCTCAAGGTCGTGGCCGAGTGGGTCGGCTCGGAAGAGGATGCCAAGCTGCTCGAAAGCTTCGGTGTCGACTACTTCCAGGGCTTCTTCTTCGGCGAGCCGGAACTCGAGCCGGCCTGGCTGAAGCGCTGACCGGCGGAACTTTCCCCACCCTTGACCATGCCACCGAATTTGATGCCTTGTGCCGCAGCGCACCTGTTCCCGCAGTGCGCAAAATAATAAGTGCGAGTCCGTGGCCACCAGCCCGGTGCTTGGGTGCATGGCGAAGATCCCGGTTTACAGTGTCTACCCCGACAATGGCCATTCGCCTCTCGGCCTGGCCGCGATCATAGCGTTTGCCAAGCGCTACAAGGACGGTGTGCTCGAGCAGGCGTTCGACTTCGTTCCCGGATATGTCGACGGCCCGCGCGCCGTTTTGGAAAAAGTCCTGACGGGCCGCCCCGGGGTCATTCTCTGTTCCGACTACGTTTGGACGACCGTCAGGAATTTTCAGCTCTCCGGCCTGCTGAAATCCGGCCTGCCGGGCTCAATCGTGATCCATGGCGGTCCCGACGTGCCGAAATACGAGGACAGCTGCCGCGCCTTTTTCGCGCGCTATCCCATCCTCGACATCGCGGTGCGCGGCGAGGGCGAGATCGTCACCGCAGAGCTGTTGGAACAGCTCGCCGCGCAGGGCTTGGAGAGCGCGGCGCGCGACCCGAGTTTCCTCTCGGCGGTGCCCGGCATCACCTTTCGCAACGGGGCGGACATCGTGCGCACCGGCGAACGGCCGCAGGTCAGGACGCTGGACGCATTCCCCTCGCCCTATCTGACCGGTCACTTCGTGCCGCAGGAGGTGGCGCGCTGGAAAGCCGTCGTGCTGGAGACCAACCGCGGCTGCCCCTATGGCTGCGCGTTCTGCGATTGGGGCTCGCTCACCCTCTCGAAAATCCGCAAATTCGACCTCGACCAGGTGGAGGCGGAAATCGCCTGGGTCGCCGAGCACAAGATCCCGATCATGTGGATCGCCGATGCGAATTTCGGAATCTTCGAGCGCGATGTCCGCATCGCGCAGGTGATCGCCGATGCCGCCCGGACGCACGGCTATCCCAAGCAGGTCATCCTCAGCTACGCGAAAAACGCCACCGCCCGGCTCGCCACGATCGTGAGCACGCTATGCTCCGCCGGCGTCATGGCGCACGGCATCGTCTCCATCCAGACGCGCGACGAGGACACACTGACCGCCATCAACCGCTCGAACATCTCCACCCAGCGCTACGAGGAGCTGATCGAGGTGTTCCGCTCCAACCGGCTTCCGATGTCGACCGACCTGATGATGGGACTGCCCGGCAGCACGCCGGAGACCTTCAAGGGCGACCTGCAGTTCTTCTACGACCGCCGGGTCGGCCTCAAGGTCTATCCGACGCGGCTGCTGCCGAACAGCCCGATGGCCCATCCCGACTACATGGCCAAGCACAAGATCAAGATCGACGCCGAGAACCGGGTGGTGGAGAGCGCCAGCTTTTCGCAGGCCGACCTCGCGCGGATGCGGCGGATCTCCAAGCTCTATGCCGGCATGGTGCAGGCGCGGGCGCTCAAATATCCGCTCCTCTATCTGCAGCTCGAGCACGGCCTGCGCTCTCTCGACGTGCTTGACGCCCTGCAGGAGCGGATGGAGAGCGATCCGGCCTCCGTGTCCCAGATCGTCGATTCAGTCGAGGAATATCGCGAAAACTTCGCCGCCATGACGGTCGCCGAATGGACCGTGTTCTATGCGCAGTTCGCGGCCTTCGTCGCCGGCCGCTACGGCGTGGACGATGCGGCCTTCCGCATCGTGCTGCAGGTCCAGGCCGCGGTCGTGCCCGCGCCCGACCGCCCGCTGCCGGCCGAACTCGCGATGGCGCATGATTTCGCTGCCTGGCACGCCCAACTCGGCCGCGTCCGCAACATCGAAGACGCGCGCGCCGCCGCGCCGCCGCGTCTGACGCAATTCGGGCCCGGCGTGCTGCATATCTCCGATCCCAACGATCTGTGCGGCGCCAACGCCCATTTCCTGCAGGACCTCTACGACATCCACATCATCGAATGGGAGCTGTCGTCGGCGCTCATGCCCGATTACCTGCTGCCCGTCACCACGCAGCAGCACGCGCTCGTCGATTGATCGACGCCTCTATTTGCGCTGGCTGAGCTCGGCGAGTTGGCGGCGCATCGCCTCGATCTCGCTCTTCAGCTCGCTGATCTCTTCCGACGGCTTCGGCTTGGGCTCGGTCGCCGCGGCGCCGTTGCCCTTCGGCTCCTCGTCGCCGCCCGCGCGCCGCGTCGCGGCGAACGGGGAGAACATCGACATCGCGCGTTCGAACATCGCCATGTTCTGGCGCGTGAGGTTCTCGATCACCTGGCCCGAGCCGCCGAACGCCTCGGCCAGGCGGTTGCGCATCGCCTCCTGGTTCTTGGCGAAGCCGTCCATGCTCATGTCGAGATAGCCCGGCACGAAGCTCTGCAGGCTGTCGCCGTAGAAGCGGATGAGCTGGCGCAGGAACTTGATCGGCAGCAGGCTCTGCCCCTTGGCCTCTTCCTCGAAGATGATCTGGGTGAGGACCGAGCGGGTGATGTCCTCGCCGGTGCGCGCGTCGCGCACCTCGAACTCGGTTCCTTCCTTCACCATCGACGCCAGATGATCGAGCGTGACATAGCTCGAGGTCTGCGTGTTGTAGAGCCGGCGGTTCGCGTATTTCTTGATGACGACAGGCGTCTCCGCCTTGGGGTTGTCTTCCGGCACGCGGTTTCTCTCGCTGGAAATGGTGTTTCGCGCCTCTTTCGGGCGCTCCCTTGTGCTTAAAACAACAACATGGCTCCGCCCCTGTCCAGTGCCATTTGAGCAACCGCAACATCAGGTTGCATCGCGGTCACGCCTTAAGTCATTGAAATTCCCACGGGATTAGTCGCTGTTTACCGCTGCTCGCATTCGCGGCATTTTGGTGAAATACCCAACAACGTGAAAGTCCGGGAGGTTTTGGTGGAAGAAGTCGTCATCGTATCGGGTGCGCGCACGCCCGTCGGCGCATTCAACGGCGCGTTCGCGAGCGTGCCGGCGCATGAGCTCGGCAAGATCGCGATCAAGGCGGCGCTCGAGCGCGCCAACGTCAAGCCGGAAGAGGTTTCCGAGGTGATCCTCGGCCAGGTTCTCACCGCGGCGCAGGGCCAGAACCCGGCGCGCCAAGCCTCGATCAATGCCGGGGTGCCGAACGGCTCGCCCGCCTGGTCGGTCAACATGGTCTGCGGCTCGGGCCTGCGCGCCGTGGCGCTCGGCGCCCAGGCGATCGCCCAAGGCGACAGCGCCATTGTGGTCGCGGGCGGCCAGGAATCGATGAGCCAGTCGACCCACGCGGCCTATCTGCGCGCCGGAACGAAGATGGGCAATCTCGATCTCGTCGACACGATGATCAAGGACGGGCTGTGGGACGCCTTCAACGGCTACCACATGGGCGTCACGGCCGAGAACGTGGCGCGCGAGTGGCAGATCACCCGCGAGCAGCAGGACCAGTTCGCCGTCGCCTCGCAGAACAAGGCCGAGGCCGCCAGGAAGGCCGGCAGGTTCAAGGACGAGATCGCGCCGGTCACCGTCAAGGAGCGCAAGGGCGAGAAGGTCATCGACACCGACGAGTACATCCGCGACGGCGCGACGCTGGAGGCGATGGCCGGCCTCAAGCCCGCTTTCCAGAAGGACGGCACGGTGACGGCGGCGAACGCTTCGGGCATCAATGACGGCGCCGCGGCGCTCGTCCTCATGAGCGCCAGCGAAGCGAAGAAGCGCGGCCTCAAGCCGCTCGCGACGATCAAGTCCTGGGCGCAAGCCGGCGTGGATCCCAAGGTGATGGGCTCGGGCCCGATCCCCGCTTCGCGCAAGGCGCTGGAGAAGGCGGGCTGGAAGGCCTCGGACCTCGACCTCGTCGAAGCCAACGAAGCGTTCGCCGCCCAGGCCTGCGCGGTGAACAAGGACATGGGCTGGGACACCTCGAAGGTGAACGTGAACGGCGGCGCCATCGCCATCGGCCATCCGATCGGGGCGTCGGGCGCGCGCGTCCTCGTCACGCTGCTCCACGAGATGCAGCGCCGCGACGCGCATAAGGGGCTCGCCACGCTCTGCATCGGCGGCGGCATGGGCATCGCCATGTGCGTGGAACGCTGAGCATCCGATCTCGCTTTGGATGGGGCGGCGGAGCGATCCGCCGCCCTTTCTGCTGAGTTCGAAAATGTCTCGGCGAAGTGTCGCGCAAGTCTTTTGTTGCGCCATCCCGCGCGACCGCGCTATGTGCTACGCAACGATAAAATCTCACGGGGACGACCAGACATGGCACGGGTGGCATTGGTGACGGGAGGGACGCGCGGCATCGGCGCGGCGATTTCCGTCGGCCTGAAGAATTGCGGCTACAGCGTCGCGGCGAATTATTGCGGCAACGACGCCGCGGCCGAGAAATTCAAGGCCGAGACGGGAATCCCGGTGTTCAAATGGGATGTCGGCAGCGCCGCCGCCTGCGCCGCCGGCCTCAAGGAGGTCGAGGCGGCGCTCGGCCCGGTCGACATCCTCGTGAACAATGCCGGCGTCACCAAGGATGCCATGCTGCACAAGATGACCGCCGAGCAGTGGGACGACGTGATCCGCATCGATCTCGGCTCGATGTTCTACATGACGCGGCCGCTGATCGACGGCATGCGCGAGCGCAATTTTGGCCGCATCGTCAACATCTCCTCGATCAACGGCCAGAAGGGCCAGATGGGCCAGACCAACTATTCCGCCGCCAAGGCCGGGATCATCGGCTTCACCAAGGCGCTGGCGCAGGAGACTGCGAAGAAGGGCATCACGGTCAACGTGATCTGCCCCGGCTACATCGACACCGAGATGGTCCAGGCGGTGCCGCCCAAGGTGCTCGAAGGCATCATCTCGACCATCCCGGTCGGCCGGCTCGGCAAGGCCGAGGAGATCGCCAAGATGACCTGCTTCCTCGCGTCCGACGACGCCGCCTTCATCACCGGCGCCACCATGACGGTGAACGGCGCGCAGTATATTGCGGGCTGAACCGATCGCGTGTACGGCCTCGTCCTTCGGCGCGCTCGAGATGGGGCCTTCTCCAAGGCCCTCATCCTGAGCTTGTCGAAGGATGAGGGATCGCTTGAGCACGGTTGCCAGCCTCGGCGTCGAACGTCTCACCTGCATCCGCGGGCAGCGCGTCCTGTTCCGCGATCTGAGCTTTCGCGTCGCCGGCGGACAGATACTGTCGCTTGAAGGTCCCAACGGTGCCGGCAAGACCTCGCTGCTGCGCCTGCTTGCGGGCTTCCTGGTCCCCGCCGCCGGCAGGATCGCGCTGACTGCGGGCGCCGCGACGATCGACGATGCCGAGGAGCGTGGCCGTCTGATCGGCTGGCTCGGCCATCACGACGCCGCCAAGCCGCAGCTGACGCCGCTCGAGGTCCTGGCGTTTTTTGCCGGTCTCTATCGCAGCGACGCGAAGATCGCCGACGCCCTCGCCGCGGTCGGTCTCGCGGCGGTGGCAAGCTTGCCTTGCCAATACCTGTCCGCCGGACAGAAGAAGCGCCTCGCGCTGGCGCGGCTGAAGATCTCCAATCGTCCCGTCTGGCTGCTCGACGAGCCGCTCGCGTCGCTCGATGCCGGCGGCAAGCGGCTCGCCGCCGAGTTTCTCGACGCCCATGCCCTGTTCGGCGGCATCGCCATCGCGGCGACGCACGAGCCGCTGGGGATCGCGTGCGAGCGGCTGGTGCTGGGGGCGCCGGCATGAGCGCGGACGCGATCCTTTTCCTCCCCCGTTGTTACGGGGGAGGGGGACCATCGCGAAGCGATGGTGAAGGGGGTGACACCTGCGCCGGCCCCCTCCGTCTTGGCGCCGCGCGCCAAGCCACCTCCCCCGTAACAACGGGGGAGGAAAACATGCGTCCCACATGATCCCTCTCTTTCTCCGCGACATCCGCCTTGCGAGCCGTGCCGGCGGCAGCGCGGCGCTGGCGCTCGCCTTCTTCGCCGCCGTCGCGACGCTGGTGCCGCTCGGTGTCGGCGCCGACCTGCGGCTCCTTGCGCGCATCGCGGCCGGTGTGCTCTGGGTCGCTGCCGTCCTGGCCGCCTTGCTCTCGCTCGACCGGCTGTTCCAGGCCGATTTCGACGACGGCAGCCTCGACCTCCTCGCCCTCTCGCCGCTTTCGCTGGAAAGCATCGCCGCGGCGAAGATCGCGGCACACTGGCTGACCACCGGCCTGCCGCTCACCTTGCTGTCGCCGCTGCTCGGGCTGATGTTCGGCTTGCCGCCCCGCGCCATCGCCGTCCTCGGGCTGTCGCTGCTGGTCGGCACGCCGTCGGTGAGCGCGCTGGGCGCGATCGGCGCGGCGCTCACCCTCGCGGTTCGCCGCGGCGGGCTGATCCTGCCGCTGCTCGTGCTGCCGCTGCTCAGCCCCGCGGTGATCTTCGGCGCCGGTGCGGTGCAGGCGGTCCTCGACGGCCTGTCGAACGGCGCGCTGCTCTTTCTTGCCGCGTTCTCGGTCGCCGCGACGCTGCTTTCGCCCTTCGCGGCCGCCGCCGCCGTGCGGCTCAACCTCGCAGGATAAGCCCGATGCTTGCGACCCTGGCGCGGGAGGCCTAGATCGCTGTCATGGCCAGCCTGTTCGCCTATGCCAATCCGAAGCGCTTCATGGACCTCAGCGCGGCCGTGCTGCCCTGGCTCGTCGCGGCGACGGTTGCCGCGCTTTTCGCGGGGCTCGTTCTGGGCTTCGCGAGCCCGCCCGATTATCAGCAGGGCGACACCGTCAAGCTGATGTATCTCCATGTCCCGGCGGCCTGGACCGCGATGATGGCCTATGGCCTGCTGGCCCTGGCGTCGCTTTTCAGCCTGGTCTGGCGCCATCCGCTGGCCGATGTCGCCGCGAAGGCGGCGGCGCCGCTGGGCGCGACGTTCACGCTGCTGGGCCTCGTCACCGGTTCGCTCTGGGGCCGCCCGATGTGGGGTGCCTGGTGGGTCTGGGACGCGCGGCTGACCTCGTTCCTGCTGCTGCTGTTCCTCTATCTCGGTTACATGGCGCTGTGGAACGCGATCGAGGACGAGGTCCGTGCCGCCCGTGCCGCCGCGATCCTCGCGCTGGTCGGCGCGGTGAACCTGCCGGTCATCGAGTTCTCGGTGAACTGGCACACGCTGCACCAGGGCGAGAGCATCTTCCGCGCCGGCGGCCCGACGATCGCGAGCGTCTTCCTCTGGCCGCTCTTCGTCAGCATGGCGGGCTACACCCTGCTGTTCTTCACGCTGTGGACCATCCGTATACGGACCGAGATCCTCGAGCGGCGGATCCGTTCGCTCCTGCTGGGTGGAGCGGCGGCATGAGCGGCTTCCTCGCGATGGGCGGTTACGGCGCCTATGTCTGGCCGGCCTATGGCGTCTCGGTTCTGCTGCTCGGCGCCGCGGTCGCCACGACGGTGCGCGCCTATGCCCGGGCCAGGGCACAACTCGCGGCGCTCGAAAAGTCGTGAAGCGCCTCTTCTACATCCTTCCCGTGCTCGCGTTCCTCGGGCTCGCCTGGTTCCTGCACGCCAGCCTGCGCCCGCCGGCGGCTGCGGCGATGCAATCGGCGCTGGTCGGCAAGCCCGTGCCTGCGCTGGCCCTGCCGCCCCTGGATGCGCACACGCTGGGTTTCGGCCGGTCCGATCTCGCCGCGAAGGGCCGGGTCACGATCGTCAACGTCTTCGCCTCCTGGTGCATCCCCTGCCGTGAGGAGGCGCCGCAGCTCGCCCAGCTGGCCCGCGCCCGCGGCGTGCGCCTGATCGGCATCGCCTACAAGGACACGCCGCAGGCGGCCCGCGCCTTCCTCGATGAATATGGCGATCCCTATGAGCGGATCGGTCTCGACGCCGCCGGCGCCGCGGGCATCGAGTGGGGCATCTCGGGCGTGCCGGAATCCTTCGTCGTCGACTCCCATGGCGTGGTGCGCGGCCGGTTCGGGCCGCTCACGCCCGACGGCCTCATACTCGACGTGCTGCCCGCCATCGCGGCGGCACACTGATCTTCAGATTTCGGCAACCATGTTTTGCGATGCTGGCGCGATGCAACTCAGCGCCGCCAATCTCCTGATCGCCGCACAGCAGCTCTCGCGCGGCGCGGCCCGTCCGCCGGCGGACGGGCAGACGCCGTTCGCGTCCGCGCTTGCGAAGGAGAAGGGCGCCGACGCCGCCTCGTTCGAGCCGATGGATTTCAAGCCGGCGACGGCCGCGAGGCCATCGGCCGTTCCGTTGGCGCAAGCGCCTGCGCCGGCTTACAACGCCGGCACGCGCCTCGGCGCCAATCTCGATATTCGCGTTTAGGGGAAAGTCCTTAGGCCCGCCGGCGCTTGGTGCGCCCCTTGGGCGCGGCATGGCCGTCAACGGCAAAGGATTCGGCTGCCGCCGCCACCGTGCTCAGCAGCTTGACCAGCCGTTGCCGCTCGGCCGGCGGCAGGGGATCGAGCAGGGCCTTCTCCGCCCGGTCCGACGCCGTGCGTGCCGCGCGCAATGCCTTGCGACCGCTCGGGGAAATGGCGACGGAGTTCGCGCGCTGGTCCTCTTCGGTGCGCTCGCGCGACAGCAGGCCCTTCTCGAGCATCCGCCGCACCATCTCGGCAAGCGTCGAACGGTCGATGCCCGTGATCTCGACCAGCGCGGTCTGGCTCGCGCCTTCATTGTGCTCGAGCGCGGCGAGAAGCGTGAACTGCTGCTTGGTCAGTTCGCTCGAGCCGACTTCATGCGCATAGAGGTCGCCGAAGAACTGGGAGCAGCGCTTGAGGAGATGCGATGGTGACTCCGACAGGGCGAAGCTCCCATTCGTCTTGCGCTGAGCCTTCGTCATTCAACACCCCTCCGGAACAACCGGCCGGCTTCTGAGCGCCGCTGCTTCGGTTGTCAGGCACCGATATGCGGGCAATGCGTTTGTGGGAAAAGACTAGACGTCCCCGTGTCCCGTCACAACATTCTCTATCGCGTTTGCGCGGGCGTTGGCAACGCAAAGATTTTTCAACCGCACTTTTGTTTCGCTGACAGGCGCGTCAAACTGATCCCATGAGCGACAGCACGCGAGGCATTCCGCCGCCGCCGAACGCGCGCTTCGTGCGGCGTGTACCGGACGGAGACACAACAGAGCGCTATGTCTGCGGCGATTGCGGCCATATTTATTACAGCAATCCGAAAATTGTCGTGGGCGCGGTCGTTGCGCGGGGCGCGCGCGTGCTGCTGTGCCGCCGTGCGATAGAGCCGCGCAAGGGCTTCTGGACATTGCCCGCCGGCTATCTCGAAGAGCACGAGACGCCGGAAGACGGCGCCCGCCGCGAAGCGAAAGAGGAAGCGCTCTGCGACATTGTTTTGCAGGGCCTGCTTGCGATCTATTCAATCCCGGGGATCAGCCAGGTGCAACTGATGTATCGCGCCCGTCTTGATACGGATCAATTCGGCGCGGGCGCGGAAAGCCTCGACGTCGCCCTCTTCGACTGGGACGATATTCCGTGGACGGAGATTGCTTTCCCCAGCGTGCACTGGGCGCTGAACCACTGGCGGGAAGTCAGAGAGGTGAGCAATTTTGCACCTTTTTCGAACCCGCCGGGCGAGACAGGACGTTTTCCACAACCGTGAGGCTCAGTCTGACGTGTCCTGCGGCATGTGCTTGAGCAGAAGCGGCGTTTGCAGCGCGGCGAAGATCACCGTCATCGGGATCACCAGCCAGCTCTTGTAGGTCACCCAGTGCGACAGCGAGAAGTTGCGCCAGACGATCTCGTTCAGCACCGCCTGGACCGCAAAGAAAAGTCCCCAGCGCCAGGTCAGCGTCCGCCAAGCGCTTTCCGGCAGCTCGAACTCGAAGGACAGCGCGTATTTGATGAACAGCCGGTTGAAGGCCAGGCCCCCGAGCAAAACGGCACAGAACGTCGTGTAGATCACCGTCGGCTTGATCTTCACGAACAGGTCGTTCTTCAGGTAGAGCGTCAGGCCGCCGAAGACCAGCACGATGACCGCGGTGAAGATCGCGATCGGCGACAGCCGCCGCTCCATCGCATAGCCGGCGGCGAGCGACGCGAGCACCAGCACCATGAACGTCGCGGTCGCGACGTAGATGCCGAAGAACTGGAACACGATGAAGAAGGCGACGAGCGGCCCCAGATCCAGTGCCAGCCGCCGCAATTGAACGCTCATCTTGCCCCCGTGAGTGCCTTGGCGAAATTGGCGGCGTTGAAGGGCTGCAGGTCGTCGACCCCTTCGCCCACGCCGATATAGTGGACCGGCAGGCCGAACTTCAGCGCCAGCGCCGCCAGGATGCCGCCCTTGGCGGTTCCGTCCAGCTTGGTCATGATCAACCCTGTCAGCGGTACCACGCCCTTGAAGGCCTCGACCTGGCCGATCGCGTTCTGCCCGGTGGTGGCATCAAGCACCAGCAGCGTCGCATGCGGCGCGCTGGGGTCGAGCTTGCGGATCACCCGCACGATCTTCTCGAGCTCCGCCATCAGGCCCGTCTTGTTCTGCAGGCGCCCCGCCGTGTCGATCAGCAGCACGTCGGTGCCGTCGGCCTTGGCTTTCTCCAGCGCCTCGAAGGCGAGCCCGGCTGCGTCGGCGCCGGTCGTCTTGGCGACCACCTGTGCGCCGGTGCGCTGCCCCCAGACGGCGAGCTGCTCGATGGCCGCGGCGCGGAAGGTGTCGCCCGCCGCCAGCATCACCTTGGCGCCGTTGGCGGCGAAGCGCTTGGCGAGCTTGCCGATGGTCGTCGTCTTGCCGCCGCCGTTCACGCCGGCGACCAGGATGACGAAGGGCTTGTGATCGTCGGTGACGTGCAGCGGCTTCTCGATCGGCTGCAGGACCTTGAGGAGCTCGCCGCGCAGGGTCTCGCGGATGTCGTGGTCGCTGACGTCGGCGCCGAAGCCCTTGTCGCTCACCGCCTTTGCCAGGCGGCTCGCCAATGCGGGACCGAGATCGCCCTTGATCAGGGCGTCCTCCAGCTCGCCGATGCTGACCGCATCCAGCTTGCGCTTGGTCAGGACGCCCGCGAGGTTGTCGGTCAGACCGGCCGTCGAGCGCGACAGGCCGGCCTTCAGCCGCTCGAAGAAGGTCGGCGGCGGCGGCGCTTCACCGAAATCCCTCATGCCGCCACCGTGAGATGCCCGGCTGCCGCGCCGGTGACGCGGACCCGCACGAACGTTCCATGCGCCGCGCCTGCGATCTGGGCCGGCGCGAAGCAGGCGGTGCGCCCGATCCCGCCGCGTTCGACCAGCAATTCCTGCGTCGTACCCTCGAGCGAAGCCAGCCTCGCGGTCGTCGCCGCCTCGCCCTTGGCACGCAACCGCGCCGCGCGGTCTTTCACGACGGCACGGTCCAGCTGCGGCATGCGCGCCGCCGGCGTGCCCGGACGCGCGCTGAACGGAAAGACATGCAGGCTCGAGAGGCCCGCGGCATCGATCAGGTCCAGGGTCTGCGCGAACATCGCCTCGTTCTCGGTCGGAAAGCCTGCGATGAGGTCCGCACCGAACGCGGCGTCCGGCCGATGGCGCCGCACCCGCTCGCAAAACGCGATCGTGTCGCCGCGCCCATGCCGCCGTTTCATGCGCTTCAGGATCATGTCGTCGCCCGACTGCGCCGAGAGATGGAAATGCGGCATCAGCCGCTCCTCTTCGGCGATGGCGCGCCACAATGCGGCGTCGGCTTCGATGGAGTCGATGGAAGACAGTCTGAGCCGCCGTACCGCCGGCACAAGTTTCAATATCTTGCGCACGAGCTGCCCCAGCGACGGCGCGCCGGGCAGATCCTTGCCATAGGCCGTGAGGTCCACGCCGGTCAGCACCAGCTCCGGAAACCCCGCCGCCGTCAGCCGCCGCGCCTCGTCGATCACGGCGCCGGGCGGCACGCTGCGCGAATTGCCCCGGCCGTACGGGATGATGCAGAAGGTGCAGCGGTGGTCGCAGCCGTTCTGCACCTGCAGGAAAGCCCGCGTGTGGCCCTCGAAGCAGTCGACCATCTGCCCGGCGGTCTCGCGCACCGACATGATGTCGTTGACCCGGACCCTTTCGGACCCGGCCACGCCGAAACCGGCATAGGCCGGGGTCTGGAGCTTCTCCGCATTGCCGAGGACGAGATCGACCTCCGCCATCGCGGCATAGGTCTGCGGCTCGCTCTGCGCCGCGCAACCCGTGACGACGATCCTCGCACCAGGCCGCTCGCGCCGCGCCCGGCGGATCGCCTGGCGCGACTGGCGCACCGCCTCCGCCGTCACGGCACAGGTGTTGAAGATCACCGCGTCGCGCAAGCCCGCCTCGGCCGCACGCGCGCGGATCGCCTCGGATTCATAAGCGTTCAGCCGGCAGCCGAAGGTGACGATGTGAGCGCTCACGCCGCCAGTGCCTTCAGGTCGACATCGCCCTTGAACGCCAGCGCCGACGGACCGGTCATCAGGATATGGTCGTCGCTCTCGCGCAATTCGATGAACAGCGAGCCGCCGTCCAGCACGACTTCGACCTTGCGGCCCGCCAGTCCGCGCCGGTGCGCCGCCACGGCCACCGCGCAGGCGCCGCTGCCGCAGGCGTTGGTGATCCCGACGCCGCGTTCCCACACCCGCATGCGCAGCTTCCCGCCGTCCACGCTCACGAACTCGACATTGGTCCGCGCGGGGAACATCGGATGGGTCTCGATCCGTGGGCCCAGCGCCGCGACCGGCGCAGCCTCGGCATCGTCGACGAACAGTACGACATGGGGATTGCCGACCGACAGCGCGCTCGCCAGATGCGTGGCGCCGTCGACATTGAGCTGGAACTGGTTGGTGTCCGCCGGCTGGGCCATCGGTACGTCGTCCCACATCAGCCTGGGGGCGCCCCAGTCCACCGTGACCTGTCCGCCGCCCGCGTCGCTGCACAGCAACGTGCCGCCCGCGGTATCGATCCGTACGCGGTCGGCACCGCTCTCCTCCATCAGCAGCCGCGCGACGCAGCGCGTGGCGTTGCCGCACTGTTCCACCTCGCTGCCGTCGGCGTTGCGGATGGTCATCACCGCGTCCGCGCCGTCCCGCCCGGGCCCGATCACGATGATCTGATCGCAGCCGATCCCGAAATGGCGGTCCGCGACCGCGCGCGCGGCCGCCGCATCGAGCGCAAGCTCTTGCTTTCGCGCGTCGAAGACGACGAAATCATTGCCCAGCCCGTGCATTTTCAGGAACGGCGTCATGGGCGGTATATAGGCGGCCGCGTGAGGGGTAGCAACGAATGAAGTATGGCAAATGGATCGCGGCCATGGCCGTGTTGGCGGCCGTCGCGGCCAGAGGAGCAGACAGCGTGGATGACCCCTATATCTGGCTTGAAGACGTGCATGGCGCCAAGCCGCTCGCCTGGGTGGCGGACCAGAACACCCGTACTCGCGCCGTCCTCCAGGCCGACCCGCGCTACCAGGCCGACCACGATGCGGTCCTGAAGGTCCTCGACGCCACCGACCGCATTCCCTATGGCGCGATCGTCCGGGACAGCGTGTTCAATTTCTGGCAGGACGCGGTCAATCCCAAAGGCGTCTGGCGCCGCACCACGGTCGCCGACTACGCGAACAGCAGCCCGCATTGGGAAACGGTCATCGACGTCGACAAGCTCGCCGCCGACGAGCATGAGAACTGGATCTGGAAAGGCGCGAACTGCACCCCGGACCTCAGCCGCTGCCTCGTCCAGCTCTCGCGCGATGGCGGCGACGCGCACGTCATCCGGGAATTCGACCTCAAGACGAAGACTTTCATAAGCGGCGGCTTCACCCTGCCGCATGCCAAGTCCGATGCGAGCTGGATCGACAACGACACGGTGGTCTTCGACACCGATTTCGGTCCCGGCACGATGACCAAGTCGGGCTATCCGCGGATCGTCAGGCTCTGGCATCGCGGCCAGCCGATCGACGCGGCCAAGACGCTGCTGGAGGGCAAGCCGGAGGATATCGCGGTCCAGACGCTGACGCTCAACGGCAAGCACGGCGTCACCGCCCTCGTCGTGCGCGGCGTGACGTTCTTCGAGAACGAATATCATCGCATCAATGCCGACGGCTCACTGACGAAGCTCGACCTGCCGCTCTCGGCCAGCATCCAGGGCATGACCGGCGACCGTATTCTCTTCACCTTGCGCAAGGCATGGGAGACCGGCGGCCAGACCTATCCGCAGGGGGCGCTGCTCTCCATGGCGGCGTCGGGCGGCGACATCGACGTGCTCTATGCGCCGGGCCCGCGCGCCACGGTGGAAGAGGTCGCGCCCGGCCGCGACGTGGTTTATGCCTCGATCTTCGAGAACGTCACCGGCGCCATCCATGCCTTTCGCCGCGTCGACGGCAAATGGCGCGACGACAAGCTCGGCCTGCCGCCCAACGGCGCGACGCATATCGTCTCGACCAATGATTTCGGTCCCGAGGCGATGTATACGTTCGAGAGCTATCTGAAACCCGCGACGCTCTATCTCGACGAGGGCGACGACAAGCCGCGCGCGATCAAGTCATTGCCGGCGCGCTTCGACTCGGCCGGCTTGGTGACCGAGCAATTCGAGGCCGCCTCTTCCGACGGCGTGAAGATTCCGTATTTCGTGACGCGTCCGAAGACGCCCGCCGGTCCGGCGCCGACGATCCTCTACGGCTATGGCGGTTTCGAGATTTCCCAGACGCCGGCCTATTCGGCGAATTTCGGCATGCTGTGGCTAGCCAAGGGCGGCATCTTCGTCGTCGCGAACATCCGCGGCGGCGGCGAGTTCGGCCCCGCCTGGCACGAAGCCGCGCTGTTCGAGAACCGTCAGAAAGCGTTCGACGATTTCGCCGCCGTGGCGCGCGATCTCGTCCGGCGCGGCCTCACCACCGCGCCGCAGCTCGGCATCATGGGCGGCTCGAATGGCGGTCTGCTGGTCTCCACCTCGATGGTGCAGCATCCCGAACTGTTCGGCGCGGTGGTCTGCCAGGTGCCCCTGATCGACATGCTGCGCTTCACCCAGATCGGCGCCGGCCAGTCCTGGGCCGACGAATACGGCGATCCCGCCGATCCGAAGGCGCGGGAATGGATCCTCAAATACTCGCCCTACCAGAACGTGAAGCCGGGCGTGAAATATCCGCCGGTGCTGTTCACCACCGCGACCAGCGACGACCGCGTCACGCCCGTGCATGCGCGCAAGATGGCCGCGAAGATGGAGAGCTATGGCGACGACGTGCTGTTCTTCGAGAACACCGACGGCGGCCACTCCGCCGGCGCCAACCACAAAGAGGCGGCCGAGATGTGGGCGTTGAGCTTCGTGTATCTGAAGCAGAAGCTGGGATTGAAATAACTTTCCTCCCCCGTTGTTACGGGGGAGGAAACGGAGGACATCGTGCGCTTTCAGTCTCTTCTTTTCGCCTCCATCGCTCTCCTCGCCACCTCAACCCTCGCCGCTCCCGTCGACGACGATCCCAATCTATGGCTCTCCGACATCTACGGCGAAAAGCCGCTCGCCTGGGTCAAGCAGCAGAACGCCACCAGCGAAGCCGCGCTCAAATCCGATCCTCGCTACGCCCAGGATTACGGGACGATCCTCAAATCGCTGGACGTGCCCGACCGCATCCCGCTGGGCCAGCTCGATCATGGCAAGGTCTATGATTTCTGGCAGGACGCGGAGCACGCGCGCGGTATCTGGCGCCGCACCACGGCCGCCGACTACGCGTCGAAGACGCCGCATTGGGAAACCCTGCTCGACCTCGACACGCTCGACGCCGGCGAGCACGCCCAGTTCGTCTGGCAGGGTGCCGATTGCGCGCCGGACGGCGACCGCTGCCTGATCCGGCTTTCGCCCGGCGGCGGCGATGCCGCGACGGTGCGCGAGTTCGACCTGAAGACCAAAAGCTTCGTGGCCGATGGCTTCGCGCTGCCGCTCTCGAAGCTCAACGCGGCCTTCATCGATGAGAACACCGTGCTGGTCTCGACCGATTTCGGTCCCGGCACGCTCACCAAGTCGAGCTATCCGCGCATCGTGAAGCTCTGGCGTCGCGGCGAAGCGCTTGCCGACGCGAGGACGGTTTATGAAGGCACCGCGGACGACATCTCGGCAAACCCCGTCGTCTTCCACGGACCATACGGCACCATCGCGCTGGTCGAGCGCGGCCTGACCTTCTTCACCGCGGAATATCGTTATGTCTATCCCGACGGATCGACGATGAAGCTGCCGCTCCCGCCCGGCGCCGAACTGCATGGGGTCACGGGCGGCAAGCTGATCTTCACGCTGCGCGAGCCTTGGACGCCGCCCGGCGCGCAGAAGCCCCTCGGGCGCGGCGCGCTGATCGCCTTCGCGGTCAAGCCGTACGTGCTGCAGAAGATGCAGGCGCGCTTCGAGCTTCTTTACACGCCGGGCCCGCGCGACGCGGTGGACGGCGTCGTCGCCGGCCGCGACGCGGTCTATGCCTCGATCTACGACAACGTCACCGGTTCGGTGCATGCCTTTCGCGAGAGCAACGGCCATTGGAGCGATACGAAGCTCGCCCTGCCGCAAGGCGGTTCGACCGCGGTGCTGCCGGCCGACCCCTGGAGCGGCGCCGCGCAGTTCGCCTTCGAGAGCTTCCTCACCCCGCCCACGCTTTACGCCACCGACGGCACCTCGCCGCCCATCGCGGTGAAATCCCAGGCGCCGCTGTTCGATGCGAGCCGCTACAGCGCGCAGCAGCTTTGGACCATCTCGTCCGACGGCACCAAGGTCCCGTATTTCCTGATCCGCCCCAAGGCCGCGAAAGGTCCGGTGCCGACCATCCTCTATTCCTATGGCGGTTTCGAGCTCGCGCTGACGCCCTGGTACTGGAACGACGGCCATCGCCCGCTCGATGTGGGCCAGGTCTGGCTGAGCCGGGGCGGCGCCATCGCGGTGGCCAATATCCGCGGCGGCGGCGAGTTCGGGCCGCGCTGGCACCAGGCGGCGCTCAAGCAGAACCGCCAGAAGGCGTTCGACGATTTCGCCGCCGTGGCGCGCGACCTGGAGACGCGCAAGCTCGCCACGCCCAAACAGCTCGGCATCGTCGGCGCCTCGAACGGCGGCGTGCTGACCACCGTGACGATGACCCAGCATCCCGAACTGCTCGCCGCCGTGGTCTGCCAGCGCCCGCTGGTCGACATGCTGCGCTACACCCGCTTCGGCGCCGGCGCCTCCTGGATCGACGAATATGGCGATCCCGACAAGCCGGAAGACCGCGCCTGGCTGGCGAAATACTCAGCCTATCAGAACGTGAAGCCGGACGCGGCCTATCCCTCCATCCTCTTCATCACCGAGACCAGCGACGACCGCGTCACGCCCATCTGGGCTCGCATGATGGCGGCCAAGATGGAGGCGCAGGGTCACGACGTGCTGTTCAACGAAAGCGCCGAAGGCGGCCACGGCCCCGGCGCCACCAACGCCGCGCAGGCGGAGATGTGGGCGCTGAGCTATGTGTATCTGAAACAGAAATTGGGATTGAAATAGAGCGGCCGCCGCCCCCATGCTGTGCCCGAACGGGGAGGTCGGCATGGACAGGTTCGGGCGCATCTTCGCGGCAATCGCGGCCGTCTTTGTCTGGGCGGTCCTGCTGACCGAACTGGTGCTGGCCGTGACGGCGCCGCAGGACGGTCTCGGTGCCGCCGCGGCGCTCGGCCGCTATGTCAGCTCCTTCACCATTCTTGCCAATCTGTTCGCGGCGGTGGCACTGGCGGCGGTTGCATTCGATCCGCATCGCGCGGCGCGCGCGAATATCCTCACCGCGATCCTCCTCTATCTGACCGTCGTCGCGCTGGTTTATCTCCTCGAATTCCACGGCGCGCTTGAAACAAAAGCCGGCGGCCTGCGCATGCTGCTCGACGCGGCGATCCACGACATCGTGCCGGCGCTCTACCTCGTCTTCTGGCTGTTCTTGCCCAAGGGCACGCTCGGCTGGCGCGCACCCTTCGCCTGGTTGGCTTTCCCGCTTGCCTATCTCGTCTTCATGCTGGTCCAGGGCGCGCTCACGGGCCATTATGCCTATCCTTTCCTCGACCTCGCGGCGCTCGGCGCCGGCCGGGTGGCGATCAACAGCCTGGGTTTGCTTGGGATCTACCTGGTCGTCGGCTTCGTCCTGGCCGGCATCGACTGCGCCTTGGGCGGCCTGCCGCGCCGCCTCCCGGCCGCATCGGGCTAGGCGCGTCATCCGTCGGCACGACCTGTGATTGACGGCCCGCCCTCTCTGGCCTAAAACCCGCCGCTTCCGGAAGAGACGAGGTCGCTTCCGGTCCTGGGCTCGGCCCAGGATCGCCCCCAGGCAGCGCGGATGCGCCCCCTGGGGCCGTTTTGCTTTGGGTATTACTTGCCCGTCATCATCCGCGCATGCGGGTGATCCAATTTCCGGCTCCGCCGCCGAAATTGGGTTGCCCGGACAAGCCGGGCGATGACGGAGATGGATGATGGATGTTTGACTCACTCCAGTCCCGCCTCGGCGGCGTGTTCGACAGGCTTCGCGGGCGCGGCGCGCTCACGGAAGCCGATGTCGACGCCGCGCTGGCCGAGGTCCGCACCGCGCTGATCGAGGCCGACGTCGCGCTCCCCGTCGTCAAGGATTTCATCGACAAGGTCCGCCCCCGCGCCATCGGCGAGGACGTCATCCGCTCGGTCACGCCCGGCCAGCAGGTCGTCAAGATCGTCCATGACGTGCTGGTCGAAACGCTCGGCGAGGAAAACGCCTCGCTGAACCTGGGCAGCCCGCCCGCGCCGATCCTGATGGTCGGCTTGCAGGGCTCGGGCAAGACGACGACCTCGGCCAAGCTCGGCCTGATGCTGCAGACCCGCGAGAAGAAAAAGGTGCTGATGGCGTCGCTCGACGTCACGCGCCCCGCCGCGATGGAGCAGCTGCGGATCCTGGGCGAGCAGGCGCAGGTCGCGACGCTGCCCATCGTCGCCGGCCAGACCCCGCTCGACATCGCCAGGCGCGCCATGGCGAGCGCCCGGGTCGGCGGCTATGACGTCGTCATCCTCGACACCGCCGGCCGCCAGCATATCGACGAGCAGCTGATGCTCGAGGTCGCCGCGATCCGCGAGCAGGTCAAGCCGCACGAGACCATCCTGGTCGCGGACTCGCTGACCGGCCAGGACGCGGTGAACATCGCCAAATCGTTCAACGAGCGCGTGCCGCTTTCCGGCATCATCCTCAGCCGCGCCGACGGCGATGCCCGCGGCGGCGCGGCGCTCTCGATGCGTGCCGTCACCGGCGCACCGATCAAGTTCCTCGCCACCGGCGAAAAGCTCGACGCGCTCGAGCCGTTCCATCCCGCCCGCGTCGCCGGCCGCATCCTCGACATGGGCGACGTCGTCAGCCTGGTCGAGCGCGCCGCCGAGACCATCGACAAGGAGCAGGCCGAAAAACTCGCCAAGCGCATGAAGAAGGGCGAGTTCGACATGAACGACCTCGCCGAACAATTGCGCCAGATGAAGAAGCTCGGCGGCATGCAGGGCGTGCTCGGCATGCTGCCGGGCGTCGGCAAGGTGAAGGACCAGCTCGCGCAATCGGGCATGGACGACAAGCTGCTCACCCGCCAGGAAGCCATCATCCAGTCGATGACGAAGAAAGAGCGGTCCGATCCCGACCTGATCAACGGCTCGCGCCGCAAGCGTATCGCCGCAGGCTCCGGCGTCGAAGTGAGCGAAGTGAACAAGCTCCTCAAGATGCACCGGCAGATGTCGGACGTGATGAAGAAGATGGGCAAGGGCGGCCGCGCCATGCAGGGCCTCAGCGCCCTGTTCGGCGGTGGCGGCGGCATGCCCCCGGGCATGATGCCCAAACGATGAAGTTCACGCTCTCTCCGTGATCCTCCCCCGCAAAGCGGGGGAGGGAACCGCCGAAGGCGGTGGAGGGGGCGACGACAGACACGAACGAAGAAGAAGGACTGCGACTTATGGCTCTCAAGATCAGACTGGCCCGCGGCGGCACCAAGAAGCGCCCGCATTATGCGATCGTCGTGGCGGATTCGCGCAGCCCGCGCGACGGCCGCTTCATCGAGAAGATCGGCTTCTACAACCCGCTGCTGCCCAAGGACCACGCCGACCGCGTGAAGCTCGAGGTCGAGAAGGCCGGCGAATGGATCAAGAAGGGCGCCACGGCGTCGGACCGCGTCCACCGCTTCCTCGCCAATGCCGGCCTCGTCGAGCCGCTGGCGAAGAACAACCCGCAGAAGGCCAAGCCGAAGAAGAAGGCGCAGGAACGCGCTGCGGCGAACGCCAAGGCCGCCGAAGCCGCAGCTGCGGCCGCGGAAGGCTAAGACGATGGCGGGGCCGTCCCGCGACGTGCTGATGGCCGCCGTGATCGGCGCCCAGGGCCTCAAGGGCGAGGTGAGGGTGAAGGCCTTCACCGCCGCGCCCGAAGCGCTGGCGCGCTATGGCGGGCTGCACACCAGGGACGGCCGCCGCTTCACGGTGACGGCGGCGCGTGGCACCAGGCCGGACGAGGCGGTGCTGACGCTCGCCGAAGTGAGCGACCGCGGCGCGGCCGAGGCGCTCAAGGGCACCGAGCTCTACGTCACCCGCGCCGCGCTGCCGCAGCCCGACGCCGACGAGTTCTACCACGCCGATCTCGTCGGCCTGCGTGCGGAGGATGTCGAGGACCGGGTCATCGGCACCGTCAAGGCGATCCACAATTACGGCGCCGGCGACGTGATCGAGATCGAGATCCCGGGCGGCGACACCGTCCTCCTCGCCTTCACCCGCGAGACCGTTCCCCATATCGAGATCGACAAGGGCCGCATCGTGGTCGCCGTCCCACGCGACGACGAAGCCGAACGCGAACACGGCGTGGAATGAATTGGGTCGCGCCGTCGCGTGGAAATCCGTCGGCGTTCGCCGCATGACCTGGTCCGCGGCCGTCCTGACCCTCTTTCCCGAGATGTTCCCGGGCCCGCTCGGCATTTCCCTGCTGGGCAAGGCCTTGCAGCGTGAGCTCTGGTCGCTCGAGGTCCGCGACATCCGCGACCACGGCGTCGGCAAGCACGCCAAGGTCGACGACACGCCGGCCGGCGGCGGCCCGGGCATGGTGATGCGCGCCGACGTCGCGATCGCCGCGATCGATGCCGTGGAACGGCGCGACCGGCCGCTCATCTACCTGTCCCCGCGCGGCCTGCCGCTGACCCAGGCGCGGGTCGCAGCCCTCGCCGCCGGGCCCGGCGCCATCCTGCTCTGTGGCAGGTTCGAGGGGCTGGACCAGCGCGCCATCGACGCCCGCGAGATCGAGGAGATCAGCCTCGGGGATTTCGTGCTGGCCGGCGGCGAGATCGCGGCCATGGCCCTGATCGAGGCCTCCGTCCGCCTGATCCCCGGCGTGTTGGGGGCCGCGGAGTCGCCGGCCGAAGAGAGCTTCTCCGCCGGCCTCCTGGAATATCCGCAATTCACCCGCCCCCAGGCGGTCGAGGGGCTGGCCATTCCGGATGTGCTAAACAACGGAAATCACAAGGAAATCGCCAAATGGCGGCAGGCCCGGGCCGAAGCGCTCACCAAGGCGCGGCGCCCCGACCTCTGGACCCTCTATGAAAAGAAAAAAACCTAGGCTATACGCCCCGCTCTTTCGCTGACCGCCCGGAGACTGACGAACATGAACCTGCTGCAGACGCTCGAAGCCGAGCAGATGAAGGCCGTCCGGGCCAAGCCGCATCCCGAGTTCCGCGCCGGCGACACGCTCAAGGTCAACGTCAAGGTCGTCGAAGTCTCCTATGACGAGAAGGCCAAGGCCGAGAAGCGCCGCGAGCGCCTGCAGGCCTTCGAAGGCGTCTGCATCGCGCGCCAGGGTGCCGGCCTCAACGAGAGCTTCACCGTCCGCAAGATCTCCTATGGCGAGGGCGTCGAGCGCGTCTTCCCGATCTATTCGCCGCTGGTCGACAGCGTGACGGTGGTCCGCAAGGGCCGCGTCCGCCGCGCCAAGCTCTATTATCTGCGCGGTCGCCGCGGCAAGTCGGCCCGTATCGCCGAGCGCCAGGACAACGAGAGCACCGCCGGCGCCTAGGCTTTTTGCAGGCCGCGGCGTATCCCCATCGGATGCGTCGCGGTATTCCTGCCACGCCGGGCCGGAATTCGCTTCGCCCACTTCCCAACGCAATTTGCGCGCCTATTCTCCGCGCCCCGTTTTGAAGCCGGGCATTGAGTCATGCCGCGTGAGATCCATACCGAGACCGTCCTTCGGGACGATGAGCCGCTCGACGAGGCGGTGGCGCTGTCGCGCGTCCCCGGCAAGCCCTTCGCCTTCATCTGGTTCCTGATCCGCACCCATTTTCCCGGCCGGGTCGCCGCGATGGCGGGTCTCGCGCTGCTCGCGACCAGCATCGAGGCCTTCACGCCGCTTGCCTTCTCGCATCTCGTCAATGCGATCACGCTGGCGGTGAAGGTGCATGGCGGGTTCGGCACGGTGCTGCCGTGGATCCTCACCCTCGCGGCGATCTGGCTGAGCGGCGCCTTGGCCTATCGCGCCTATGAGATGGTGGACGTGAACACCGGCCCGCGCATGCGCGGCCTCGCGCAGAAATATCTCTTCGTCTACCTGCTGGGTCATAGCCCGCGCTATTTCCAGGACAATTTCGCGGGCAAGCTCGGCCAGAAGGTCAAGCAGGCCGGGCAGGCGACCATCGGCATCCTCGGCATCGTCTGCATGGACGCGGTGCGTGTCTTCGGCCTCGTCGTGATCGGGGCGGTACTGATGGCGCTCCAGGCGCCCGCCTATGCGATCATCCTCGGGCTGTGGACACTGCTCTATCTCGGCGTCGTCTTCGCCCTGGCGCGGCGCTGCGTGGTGCTGTCCAAGGCGCTGTCCGACGAGGTGTCGACCTCGACCGGCCGGCTGATCGACGCGGTTTCGAACGCCGACCTCGTGCGCGCTTTCGCCAAGGCGGTGTATGAGCGCAAATTCATCTCCTATTTCCTGGCGGACGAGATGAACGCCTCGCGCCGCCTGCGCTGGTTCCTCATCACCATGCGGCTGTTCATGCAGGTCGCGACGCTGCTCCTGCTGGTGGCGCTGGTCTGGGTGACCGCGCGGGACATCGTGGCCGGTGCGATCTCGCTCGGCGCCTTCACCATGATCTACCTGCTCGCCAACCAGATCGCGCGCGGCGTGCAGGAGCTGTCCTTCCGCATGCTCGACTATTTCGAGCAGCTCGGGACGCTGGCCGAAGCGCTCGACCTCGTGAGCGCGCCGCACGAGATCGTCGATGCGGTCGACGCCCGGCCGCTGATCGTCAGCCGCGGCCATATCCGCTTCGAGAACGTCTGCTTCCGCCATCCCAACGGCTATCAGGTGTTCGAGAATCTCAATCTCGACATCCAGCCCGGCGAGCGGATCGGCCTGGTCGGCCCGTCCGGCGCGGGCAAGTCGACGCTGGTCCGCCTGCTGCGCCGCCAGTTCGAGCCGCAGCATGGCCGCATCACCATCGACGGCCAGGACATCGCGCGGGTCACCTGGAATTCGCTCAACGAGGCGATCGCCGAGGTGCAGCAGATGCCCGGCGTCTTCCACCGCAATGTCCGCGACAATATCCGCTACGCCCGCCCTCTGGCCCCGGCCGAGGAGGTCGAGAGTGCAGCGCGCCAGGCGCATGCCCACGACTTCATCGCCGAGCGCGACGAGGGCTACGACATGATCGTCGGCGAGCAGGGCATCAAGCTCTCCGGCGGCGAGCGCCAGCGCGTCGCCATCGCTCGCGCCTTGGTGAAGGACGCGAAGATATTGGTGCTCGACGAAGCGACCTCGTCCCTCGATTCCGAGAGCGAGCACCTGATACAGTCGGCGCTATGGACGCTGGTGCAGGGCCGCACGGTGATCGCCATCGCACACCGGCTTTCGACCATCGCGGGCATGGACCGCGTGGTCTATCTCGACAACGGCAAGATCCTCGAAGACGGCCCGCACCGCGAGCTGCTGGCGAACAACGGACCGTATTCGCGCCTGTGGAACCGGCAGATGGGCGGCTTCATCGACGCGGCTTAGAGTCGATTTGGTTTGAATGGAATCACCGAAGCCGTCATCGCCCGCTTTATGCGGGCGATCCATCTTGTTTCCGACGGAACGGCAATTGGGTTGCCCGGACAGGCCTGGCGACCGCGTGGGCCGGGCAATGACGGGTGGGTTTTCTCGAGCCGAAATTGCTCTATCAGGCTGTTGAAGAAGTCTCTGGCGGCGCGTTTGGGATCGTGATTCCCTTTGGGCGGGTCGGCCGAGGGATGGACGATGCGTGGAAGCGACGAGCGGTCCGGGGCGCTGTTCAGTTACGTGGATTTGGAGTCCCGGGTTCGCCATGACCATCCTCTGCGGGTGATCCGGGAAATTGCGAACGCGGCGTTGATGGATCTGTCGAAGGACTTCGACGAGCTCTACACGGACTTTGGCCGTCCCTCGATCGCGCCGGAGAAGCTGTTGCGGGCGACGCTGTTGCAGGCGTTCTACGGTGTGCGCTCGGAGCGGCTGCTGATGGAACGGATAGAGTTTGACCTTCTGTTCCGCTGGTTCGTCGGGCTTGGGGTGGATGATCCGGCATGGGACCACTCGGTGTTCTCGAAGAACCGGGATCGGCTGCTTCAAGGTGACATCGCGGCCAAGTTCCTGAACGCGATCCTGGCTCAGCCTCGAGTGAAGCGGCTTCTGTCGAGCGAGCACTTCTCGGTGGATGGGACGCTGATCGAGGCGTGGGCTTCGCTCAAGAGCTTCCGCAGGAAGGACGGCGCCGACAACGACCAGGATGGTCCGGGCCGCAACGCCGAGCGCAGCTTCCACAAGGAGAAACGCTCCAACGAGACCCATGAGAGCACGACCGATCCTGAGGCCAAGCTCTACAAGAAGGGCGATGGCCAGCCGGCCAAGCTCTGCTACATGGGGCATGCGCTGATGGAGAACCGCCACGGCCTGGCGGTCTTAGGCCAGGCGAGCCAAGCCAACGGCATGGCCGAACGGGACCAAGCGCTGACGCTGGTGGATCGCCATCGTCCCCGGCGACGACGGCGGATCACGCTAGGCGCCGACAAGGCCTATGACGTGGAGGCCTTCGTCGAGGCGCTTAGGGCGCGCGCGATCACGCCGCACGTCGCCATCGATGGGCATTTGAGCAAGACCGGCAAGCCGCGCAAGACGGCCATCGACAACCGGACGCTGCGCCATTGCGGTTATGCCGTGAGCCAAGTCTGCCGCAAGCGCATCGAAGAGGTGTTCGGTTGGATCAAGGCATCGGCCGGCTTGGCCAAGGTCAAGGTCCGTGGGCTGGCGCGTGTCAATGCCACCTTCGTCATGGCCTTGTCCGCCTACAACCTCATCCGCCTGCCCAAACTCCTGGCGGTGCCGGCATGACGCTGAAGGGCAAATGGCGCGTCGTCGAGACGCCGGGATATGACATGGCCGGGCCGGGCTCCTACATCCTGTTCGATAAGGATGGGGGCGAGTTCGCCCTGGATTGCCTCACCGGTTCCTTCCAGGGCGCCTGCGCAAGCGATGCCATCGAGTTCGAATGGTCAGGAAACGACGAAATGGACGAAGCTTCCGGCGAGGGATGGGCCGAGATCAAAACCGACGACTCCCTCGAAGGCGAAATCTCCCTCCAAAACGGCGACGACATCCCCTTCATCGCCCGTCGGCAAAAGACTTCTTCAACAGCCTGCTAACCGGTCTGTCTGTGCATCGGCGATAAGTTCAGGGCTTGACGCCCATGTTATGATCGAATCATGGCCCGCTCCACCGCCTCTTTCGTCTGCCAGTCCTGCGGCACCACCGCGCCCAAATGGTCGGGGCGCTGCGAATCCTGCGGCGGCTGGAACACCATCACCGAGGAAGGCGCCCCGGCCCCGATCGGCGCAGGCGCCGCCAAGCGCGTGAAGGGCCGCCGCTTCGCGCTGGAAGACCTCAAGACCGAGGACAAGGAGCCGCCGCGCCGCGTCACCGGCATCGCGGAGTTCGACCGCGTCACCGGCGGCGGCATCGTGCCGGGCTCGGCGCTTTTGATCGGCGGCGATCCGGGCGTCGGCAAGTCGACGCTGATCCTGCAGGCGCTCGCCGCCTTCGCGCAGAACGGCGGCAAGGCGGTCTACATCTCGGGCGAGGAGGCGATGGCGCAGGTCCGCCTGCGCGCCGCCCGCATGGGCGTCTCGGACATGCCGGTGGCGCTGGGCGCCGCGACCAATATCGAGGACATCCTCGCGACGCTCGAAGCGGGACAGCGCCCCGACATCGTCGCCATCGATTCCATCCAGACGATCTGGACCGGCGCGCTCGAAGCCGCCCCCGGCACCATCGCGCAGGTGCGCACCGCGTCCTTCGATCTCGTGCGCTACGCCAAGTCGACCGGCGCCGCGGTGATCCTTGTCGGCCACGTCACCAAGGACGGGCAGATCGCCGGCCCCAAGGCGGTCGAGCATCTGGTCGACGCCGTGCTCTATTTCGAAGGCGAGCGCGGCCACCATTTCCGCGTGCTGCGCGCGGTGAAGAACCGCTTCGGACCGACCGACGAGATCGGCGTGTTCGAGATGACAGGCAAGGGCCTCGCCGAGGTCGCCAATCCCTCGGCGCTGTTCCTCGGCGACCGCCACAGCACCTCGCCCGGCACCGCGGTGTTCGCCGGCCTCGAAGGCACGCGGCCGCTGCTGGTGGAGATCCAGGCGCTGGTCGCGACCGCCGGCTACGGTAGCCCACGCCGGGCCGTGGTCGGCTGGGACACCGGCCGCCTCGCGATGATCCTCGCCGTGCTGGACGCGCGGGGCGGCCTGGGGGTCAGCGCCTCGGACGTCTATTTGAACGTCGCCGGCGGGCTCAAAGTCGGGGAGCCGGCGGCCGACCTGGCGGCCGCGGCGGCCCTGATTTCCTCTTTTGCCGGCCGGCCACTGCCGAAGGAGACCGTTTTCTTCGGCGAAATCAGTCTTTCGGGCGACGTCCGGCCGGCACCGCAAACCGAGCTGCGCCTCAAGGAAGCCGCCAAACTGGGCTTTTCCACCGCCGTGGTGCCGGTCGGCACCAAGGTCGAGGGCTCCGGCATCGCGCTCCGGCCGATCCGGGACGTCGCCGAGCTGATCGAACTTGCCGGGGCGGACCGCGCCGAGCCGCGGCGTGATACAGTGCGGCCATGAGTCTCGCCTTTTCCTTCGTCGATCTGCTGGTCGTGCTGGTGATCCTCGGCTCGGCGGCCTATGCGACCTGGCGCGGCTTCGTCTCGGAATCGCTCGGCATCGTCGCCTGGGCGGCCGCGGCCTTCGCGGCGCTCTATCTCGGTCCCTGGGTCGGGCGCATGATGCATGCGCTGATTGCGACGCCCTGGATCGCCACCGTCGCGGGTTACGGCCTCGCCTTCATCATCATCTTCATCCCGCTGCAATTCGCCAGCCACCGCTTCTCCGAAGGCGTGAAGCGCTCGGCGGTCGGCCCGCTCGACCGCGTGCTGGGCGCAACCTTCGGTATCGTGCGCGGCCTCGCGATCCTCGGCATCGCCTATATCGTCTTCACCGCCTTCGTCCCGATCCTGCAGCAGCCGCTCTGGCTGCGCGAAGCGCGGACGCTGCCGATGATCCAGGCCTCGGCACAGGTCCTGACCGATCTGGTTCCCGATCGCGGCGAGCATCATGATTCGGTCGCTCCGCCGCCATCGACGCCCGTCGTCACGCCGGCCGCGAAGCCCAAACCGGAACACGCGCGGCCCAAGCCGGTAAAAAAGAAGCACACCAAAAAGGGCGCTGGCGCCGCCGACCGCCGCGCGCTAGACAGACTTTTCGAGGCGACAGGCAACCGATGACCGGCCTTTCCGAGGACCACCACGACGACAAGCCGCACGAGGAGTGCGGCGTTTTCGGCGTTTTCGGCCATGCCGGCGCCGGTCCGCTGACCGTGCTCGGCCTGCACGCGCTGCAGCACCGCGGCCAGGAGGCCACGGGGATCGTGACCTATCACGAGGGCCAATTCGTCGCGGAGCGCCATGCCGGGCTCGTCGGCGACGTCTTCGGGGACCGCAACCGCGAGCGGGTCAGCCGCCTGCAGGGCGCCTTCGCAATCGGCCACAACCGCTATGCCACCGCCGGTGGCTCCAACCCGCGCAACATCCAGCCGATGTTCGCCGAGCTTGTCGGCGGCGGCCTCGCGCTCGCCCATAACGGCAACCTGACCAATGCCCGCGCGCTGCGCGCCGAGCTGGTGGCCGAGGGCCGCATCTTCCAGTCGAGTTCCGACACCGAGGTGATCATCCATCTCGCGGCGCGCAGCACCTATCGCCCGATCGTCGACAAGCTGATCGACGCGCTGAAGAAGGTGCATGGCGCCTATTCGCTGGTGGCGCTGACCTCCAAGAAGCTGATCGGGGTGCGCGATCCCTGGGGCGTGCGGCCCTTGGTGCTCGGCCAGCTCGACGGCGCCTATATCCTCGCCTCGGAGACCTGCGCCCTCGACATCATCGGCGCCGAATTCGTGCGCGACATCGAGCCCGGCGAGATGATCGTGATCACCGCCGAAGGGATCGAGACCTATCATCCCTTCAAGCCGCAGCCGAACCGCTTCTGCGTCTTCGAATACATCTATTTCTCGCGCCCCGATTCGGTGGTCGAAGGCCGCAACGTCTACGAGCTGCGCAAGCGCACCGGCGCCCAGCTGGCGCAGGAATGGCCGGTCGACGCCGACATGGTGATCCCGGTGCCGGATTCCTCGATCCCCGCCGCCATCGGCTATGCCGCCGAGGCCGGGCTGCCTTTCGAGCTCGGCATCATCCGCAACCATTATGTCGGCCGCACCTTCATCGAGCCGACCGACGGCATCCGCAATTTCGGCGTCCGCAAGAAGCACAATCCCAACCGGGCCACGCTGCAGGGCAAGCGCGTCGTGCTGATCGACGATTCCATCGTGCGCGGCACCACCTCCAAGAAGATCGTGCAGATGGTGCGCGATGCCGGCGCGTCGCAGGTGCATTTCCGCGTCGCCAGCCCGCCGACCGCGCATTCCTGCTTCTACGGCGTCGACACCCCGAACACCGACGACCTGCTGGCGCACAAGGCGGATGTCGAGGCGATGCGCCGCGCCATCGGCGCCGACACGCTGGGCTTCATCTCGATGGACCGCCTCTATCGCGCGATGGGCAAGGACAAGCGCGACGCCGCGGCGCCGCAATTCTGCGACGCCTGCTTCTCCGGCGACTACCCGATCGAGCTCACCGACATCTCGGGCGGCAGCCGCAACGGCCAGCTCTCGCTGCTGGCGGACGTGGCGTAGGAGCGAGTAGCGAGTAGGGCGATCCCGCTTGCAATCCCTACTCGCTACTCGCTATTCGCTACTCGCCAATCGATGGTGCCCGCCATGACCAAGCCCCTCTCGAACAAGATCGCGCTCGTCACCGGCGCGTCGCGCGGCATCGGGCGCGCGGCGGCGATCGCGCTGGGCGCGGCCGGTGCGCATGTCATCTGCCTCGCGCGCACCTCGGGCGCGCTGGAGGAGGTCGATGATGCCATCCGCAAGGCCGGCGGCGCGGGCGCGACCCTGGTGCCGCTCAACATCCGCGATGCCGCGGCGCTCGACCGCCTCGGCCAGTCGATCTTCGAGCGCTGGGGCCGGCTCGACGCCTTCCTCGGCAATGCGGGATCGCTCGGCGTGCTGACGCCGCTCGCCCATCTGGATCCCAAGGTCTTCCAGGAGCTGGTCGAGGTGAACGTCACCGCGAACTATCGCCTGATCCGCTCGCTCGATCCGCTGCTGCGGACCTCGGAGGCGGGGCGCGTGCTGTTCGTCTCCTCCGGCGCGGCGCGCAAGCACACGCCGTTCTGGGGGGGCTATGCGATGGCGAAGGCGGCGCTGGAATCCCTCGCGCTGACCTATGCCGCGGAATGCGCCACCACGCATGTGAGAGTGAACCTGCTCAACCCCGGCGCGATGCGCACCGCGATGCGGGCCCGCGCCATGCCGGGCGAGGATGCGCAGACCCTGCCGCCGCCCGAGGCCGTGGCGCCGCTGATCGTCGAGCTGCTGTCTCCGGCCAATGAAAAGAACGGCGAGCTGATCGGCTTCCGGGCCTAGGTTGGGTCCGTACTCAATTGCCCTGAGTCATTCAAAGGCTTGTCATGGCCCGCCGGAGAGCGGGCCATCCCGTTGGTGCGCTCGTGCTTTCGACGATTGTGGCGGCGTCACCTGGATGGCCCGCTTTTGCGGGCCATGACAGTGACACTGCGAATCCCAATTGAGTCCGGGCCTAGGCGGGCCGTAGCGATTGTTAACGAATTTGACCGCAGGTGACGCGGCCGGGGGGACCGGAGCCGCGACGATGTCTCAAATCCTTTCCGTGCCGGCCGCCGACGCGGCGCTCATTTCCCTCGATGCCGCCGTGAATCCCTTCGTCAAACAGGCCGTCGCCTATTGGCGCTCCGTGCGTGGAGAGAGGCGTTTCCCCGCGCGCGCGGACCTGACGCTGCGCGGCATGGCCGCCATTCTTCCCTATGTCGTCATCGTTGCCGTCATCGGCGAGGGCGCCGATTTCGAATACCGCTATGCGGGCGAGGCGCAACGGATCGCGTTCAAGGTTCCGCTAAAGGGTATCCGCGTGACCCAGATCGAAGCCGTCCTGCCGAAGCTGGGACATGTGCTGCGAGGTGTGTACGAGCAGGTCCGTGCGCAAGCCGTGCCGCTCCTCGTCCGCGGCCGCGTCGATCACGAGCCCGCGAACTCGAAGCTGCTGTATCACGAGACCGCGTTTCTGCCGCTGGGCGCCGACGACGCGGCGGTCGACCATCTGCTGATCGCCGGCGTCCAGATTCCACAGCCTTACTGGGACATCCCGCCGGCCGAACTGTCGAACCTCACGAGCCAGATCCGCGCCGAACCCGGCTAGCGGTTTTGGGTTGAGAAGACTTACCCCCCGGAATTTGATGATTCCAGTCAAAACAAAGCCGCTCCAGGCCCGCTAGTCCTTCGCGAACGGATTCTTTCCGCCGCGCATCAGGAAGCGCAGCGGCGTGCCGTACAGCGCGAAAGCCTCGCGCAATCCGTTGGTCAGGTAGCGCACATAGTCCTCCGGCAGCGATTTGAGCTGGTTGCCGAACAGCGCGAAGGTCGGCGGCCGCGCCTTGACCTGCGTCATGTAGCGGATGCGCACCCGGCGGCCGCTGATGGCCGGCGGCGCGTGACGCTCCAGCGCCTTCTCGAGGAAGCGGTTCAGCGCCGAGGTGCCGACCCGCTTGTTCCACGCCGCATCGGCCGACAGCACGGCGGGCACGATGCGGTCGAGCCCTTCGCCGGTCAGCGCCGACAGGCCGACCAGCGGCGCGCCGACGACCTGCGGCAGCGACTCGTCGAGCGTCAGGCGCAGCTGCCCGACCGCCCCGGCGCGGTTCTCCACCAGGTCCCATTTGTTCGCGACGAACACCACGGCGCGGCCCTCGCGCGCGATGAGGTCGGCGATGGTGAGGTCCTGCTTCTCGAAGGCCTGCGTCGCGTCGATCATCACGATCACGCAATCGGCGAAGCGGATCGCGTCGAGCGTGCTGCCGACCGACATCTCCTCCAGCGCATGTCCCGCGGCGCGCGCCTTGCGCCGCAGCCCCGCGGTGTCGTGCAGCAGGAAGTCGCGGCCCTGCGCCTGCCACGGCGCCGCGATGGTGTCGCGCGTGATCCCGGCTTCCGGCCCCGTCAGCACGCGCTCCTCGCCGAGCAGCCGGTTGAACAGGCTCGACTTGCCGACATTCGGACGCCCGACGATGGCGAGGCGGATGACGCGGTCGGCGGGAAGGTCTTCGAAATCGCCGTCCTCGAACGGCGTCTCGTGCGGCGCCGCGCCGCCTTCCGCCTCGTCTTCGGGATAAACGATCGGCGCGATGTATTCCGCCAGCGCCTCCTCGAGCGCGCCCAGCCCCAGCGAATGCTCGGCGGATACCGCGACGGGCTCGCCGAAGCCCAGCGCATAGGCCTCGCCGAAGCCCGTGTCGCCCGCACGGCTCTCGCATTTGTTGGCCACCAGGATTACCGGCTTGCCGGCCTTGCGCAGCGCCGCCGCGATCACCTCGTCGCCGGTGGTGATGCCGGCGCGCGCGTCGATCACGAACAGGATGGCGCCGGCCTCGGCGATGGCCGCGACGGTCTGCGCCGTCATCCGTCCGGCAAGCGTCTCGGGCGCCTCATCCTCGAAGCCCGCCGTGTCGACCACGTGGAAGGCGAGGTTGCCGAGCTGCGCCTCGGCCTCGCGCCGGTCGCGCGTCACGCCCGGCGTGTCATGGACCAGCGCCAGCTTGCGGCCCACCAGCTTGTTGAACAGCGTGGACTTGCCGACATTGGGCCGGCCGACGATGGCGAGAAGGAACGACATCGCCGACTTGTAGCGCCGTGCCTAGCGCAAAGCCACCAATTGCGCGTCGCTGGTGTAGAGATAGAGCATGCCGTTGGCCACGACCGGCGAGATGAATGTTCCCGACGGAATCTCCATCTTGCCGATCAGCTCGCCCGTATAAGGCGAAATCGCGGCCGCGATGCCCTTCGACGACACCACGACCAGCCGGTCCGAGACCAGCACGGGTCCCGCCCAGACGATGGCGCCGTGCTTGCCCTCGGGGTCCTCCCAGCGCTGCAGCTGGTGAATCCACTTCACCTTGCCTTCCTTGCGGGTGAGGCAGATGAGCTGCTGCTCGGTGGTGAGCACATAGACGTAGTCGCCGGCCGCCCAGGGCGTCTGGATGCCGCCGATGTCGCGCGACCACAGCCGGTCGCCGGTGTTGAGGCTGATCGCCGCCATGATGCCCGAATGGGAGATGGCGAAGACCGTGTCGCGATCGACCACCGGCCGCCCCGCGATGTCGTCGAGCTCCGAAAGCGCGGTGGCGACGCCCGAATGGGTCAGCATGTCGTTCCATGCCGGGCGGCCGTTCTGCACCCTGAGCGCATAGATCTCGCCGGAGGAGTAGGGCGCCATCACATATTCGCCCGCCACCGCGGCGCTGGTGCTTTCCAGGATGCCGGCGGATTCCGAGATGCCCTGATGGTCCCACAGCCGGCGCCCGTCGGTCTGCGCCAGCGCGAAGAGATGGTTGTCCTGGGTCGAGACGAACACGCGCCCGCCATTGGCGGTCGGCGCGTTCACGATGGGCACGCCGAGGTCCTGCTTCCACAGGAACTTGCCCGAGCGCGCGTCGAGCGCGACGATCTCGCCGAAGCCGCTGGTCGCGAAGACCTTGCCGTCGTCATAGGCGACGCCGCCGCCGAAGCCCTTGGTCGGATCGATGGTGTTGTCCGTGCCGAACATGCCGAACAGCCAGGTGTCGTCCTTGCCCTCGGGCGCGATGGAGCGGTCCCAGAGCGGGCTGCCGCTGCCTGCGTCGAAGGCGAAGACATGCGCCGCGGCGTCGAGCACGAAGACACGTCCCGTTCCCACCACCGGGGCCGCGGTCAGGCGCGAGGACTGGTCCGAGCCCTTGCCGGCGTCATGCTGCCACAGCACGCGCAGCGGGCCGGGCGCTTCCAGATGGTACATCGCATTGGAGGCATAGCCGCCGGGCTCGGGCCATTCGCTGTTCTTGTAGGGCGCCGGCAGCTGCACCGGGACGTTGCGCAGCGTCTCGTCGATCCGCAGCGTCTCGTCGATGGTCATCACCGAGATGCGCTCGCCGCGCAGCTTGGATTTCTTTCCGCCGGTGTCGAACCAGCCCGAGACCATGTCGGTCATGGCGCAGCCGGAGAGCATCGCGACCGCCAGGACGACGGCGAGGGAGCGGGCGTGTCTGAAGGTCATTTGGGGGGCGTACCGGGCGGTGTTTCGACGGCAGGCGACGGCAGGCCGGCTGGCGCGGGCGGCGGCGGCACGGTGCCGAAATTCGCGAAGCCGCCCTGCTTGAGGAATTTCGCCATGGCGTCGGCGCGTCGGCGCATCGCGTCCGTCGCGTCCTTGTCGTCGGCGATGGCCTGGAACTCGGCCTGTGCCCGCAGGATCTGGCCGGCGTGATAGTCGGCATAGGCGATGATCTCGCCCGCCGAATGGCGCCAGGCGCTGGTCGGGGTCGTCAGCGGCGCCAGGAGGTTGGCGACGTCGTCGCGCGAGGCGTTTCCCGCCATCGCCCAGCCGGCGCGGATCAGCGCGACCGCGCCGATCGGACCGCTGTCTTTTGCGGCAATGGATTTGTAGAGCTGGATGGCTTCGGGCCGGCGCCCGGCCCGCAGCAGCGTTCCCGCCTCGGACAGGCGGGCCATCTCGGCATAGCCGCCGGGCGCGTCCTTGGCCACGGTCGCGAAAGCGGGATTGGCGCGGGTGAAATCGCCGCTGTCCGCCAGCTCCTGGGCGGCGATCAGCGTCTCCGAGGCCTTCAGGCGCTCATTGTTCTGGTACTTGTCCCACAGCAGATAGCCGGACAGGGCGATGAAGATCAGGGCGACGCCCGCGATCACATAGTCGCCGTATTGCTTCCAGAGCTGCTCGAAGCGTTCGCGGCGGACTTCCTCCTCGACTTCCTGGAAGATGTCGCTCAATGCACTGTCCTCGTTTGGGTGCCGGTCCGGCGCGCCCAGTGCGCCCAAGATACTGATGCGCCCAAGATATTGACCGCGCGGATGATTTAGCCGTTGGCGGGGACGGGCGCAACTTGCCTCTTGTTCACCTCCCGGGCCCCGCGGGATGGCCTTTCCCCTGCGGGCATGACAGGTGGCATTGCTCTACCGAAGCCCGCGTCCGCCAGGTCCGGACTCAATGATAAAATGAGTGTCATGGCCCGCCGGAGAGCGGGCCATCCCGTTGGTGCGCTCGTGCTTTCGACGATTGTGGCGGCGTCACCTGGATGGCCCGCTTTTGCGGGCCATGACAGTGACACTGCGAATCCCAATTGAGTCCGGACCCTAAGCCGTCTTCTTCATGCTGTAGACATTCTCGCGGCCCGGGAAGCTGCGGTCGCGGACGTCGGCGGCATAGGCCTTGACCGCGGTCTCGATCGCCGGCCCGAGATTGGCGTATTGCCGGACGAATTTCGGCGGATTGGGATTGAGACCCAGCATGTCCTCCATGACCAGGATCTGCCCGTCGCACTCGGCGGAGGCGCCGATCCCCACCGTCGGGATCGCGATCTGGTGCGTGATCTTGGCCGCCAGCGGCTCGGCCATGCCTTCGAGCACGATCGCGAAGGCGCCCGCGCCGGCGATCGCCGCCGCATCGGCCTCGATCGCGGGCCATTCCGCCTCGGTGCGGCCCTGGGTCTTGAACCCGCCCGTGACGTTGAAGGCCTGCGGCGTGAGCCCGATATGGCCCATCACCGGAATGCCGCGTTCGACGAGATAGCGCACGGTCTCCGCGAGCCGCACCCCGCCCTCCATCTTCACCGCGGTGCAGCCGGTCTCCTGGATCACCCGCGCCGCGTTGCGGAAGGCGATCTGCGGGCTCTCCTCATAGGAGCCGAACGGCATGTCGACGACGACGAGGGCATGCCGGCTGCCGCGCATCACCGCCTTGCCGTGGGTGATCATCATGTCGAGCGTGACCCCCAGCGTGGTCTCCATGCCATGCATCACCATGCCGAGGCTGTCGCCGACCAGCATGAGGTCGACATGCTCGTCGAGCAGCCGCGCGGTGTGCGCGTGATAGCAGGTGAGGCAGACGACGGGCTCGGCGTTCTTGTGGGCGCGGATCTCCGGAACGGTGACGCGCTTGGCCTGTGTGACGACGGACATGGACGCGATTCCTCGCTTGGCTCGCAGGAGATGGGGAACGAGGCCTGTCCGCGACGCTGGGCGCCAAGTGGACGGCGGGGGTCCTTGACCCGTCGCGCGAGACTATAGCGCATCCCGTGCGACGGTACGACGGATTTCTGAATGCCAAGGGACGGGCGCGGCCGGCAAAAATCCTTGCGAAACAGCCGCCTTCCGCGAAACCTGCCTGCCCTCCGTATATGTCCTGCGCCGTTTCGAAGGTGCCGTGGATATGCGAGACATCTGGCGCCAGCAATCGGGTTTTCGCCTATGCCGTCCCATCTTCAATCCGCCGCCCTCTTCGGTGTGCTCCGGGTGCGCGCCAGGACGGTCGTTCCGCTCGCCAACGCCTGGCGGCGCGTTCTTGCGGCGGCGGCGTCGGGAACCCGGCGGCAGGAGCGGCTGGCCGACATCGCCTGGCGCAAGGGCGACGGGCTGGCGGCCATCGCGCATTGGCGCGCCCTCGAACAGGAACAGCCGCGCAAGGCGGAATGGCCGCTCAAGATCGCCCAGGCCGTGAAGGAGCGGGGCGATATCGAGGGCGCGGAGCGCATCCTGCTCGACGCCCGCGCGCGCGGGATCGCACATGAGCGCATCGACCTCGACCTGTTGCGCTATGGCCGCCTGTGGCGGCGGTCGAATTCCGCCGTCGCAGAGGCCGAGGCCATCGTCGCCGATCCCAGATCCTCCGCCACCAAGCTTTTCTTCTCCGCCTATTACCTGATGTCCCAGAACCGGCTGGAGCCGGCGCGCGACGGCTTCGCCCGGGTGCTGGACGACAAGCACTACCGCGGCCTGGCGCAAGGCCATCTCGCCGCGATCGCGCGGCTGGCGCAAAACCGGGCGAAGGGACGGCCGGACATCCCCGGCTGGCTGTCCGCGGCGCAAAGCTCCTTCGTCGTGCGCGAGCCGTCTTCGGACACGCTGGTCGTCGGCTTCGCGCTTCCGGAAGGCACGCTCGGATCGTCGGTGAACGCCGTGCACGCGATGCTGTCGTCGAACGGGGTGAACGGGCTCTATCTCTACGACAGTCGCCAACTCTTTCACCTGGCCGGCACCGACCGCTTCGGCCCCGGCTATCAGGCGATGATCGACGGCATCCGCGCCCTCGCAGCGGAACTGGGGACGCGGCGCCTGATCACGATCGGCGGTTCCGCGACCGGCTATACCGCGATCCGCGCGGCGATGGATCTGGGCGCCGACGGGGCGGTGGTGTTCTCACCGGCGACGATGATGATATCGACGGCCAACCCGGCCCTCACGCGCGGGGCGCATACGCTGTTCCGGCTGCGCGAGAACGTCCTGCCGATGATGGCGCCGCTGCGCCCGCTCATCCAAGCCCGGCCCGGCGGCCTGCGGGTGGACGCCTATTACAGCGCCGCGAACCGGCGTGACGTGATGCACGCCGCCCATCTGGCCGGCCTCGAAGGCGTGGATCTGATTCCGGTCGCGGGGCACAAGCGCCACGACTGCCTGACGGAGATGTCGCTGCGCGGCTATGAAGACTTGCTGGAGCGCTTCTGGTCGCGCAAGCCGGCGGTCAGCTGAAGGTGGCGGTCGCGTCCGCGGTGGAGTTCACGCCGGTTTCGGCTTCGTCGGTGGACAGGGCGCGAAGCACCGGCTGCTGCCACGGCGCGCGCAGGGCGGCCTTGGCCGGATCGGGCGCGAACGCCGAGGCGCCTTCTGCTTGCTTGCTCACGTTCCGTCCCTCTCCATAAAAAAGCCGGACGCCGTCCATGGAATCCAATGCCGGCGCAAGGGATCAAACCTTAGCACGCAATCCTAAGGATTTCCCAAACCACCGCAATTCCTCGGTCGTGATCGGGAGACGCGCCGCGCCGTCTTTCCGCGGCGCCACTGCGGGTTGCGCGTGCGGCGCAGTGCAAGAAATCCGGGTTTCCATGTGCAGCCGCTCCGCGGGAACGACCCTGGCAAGATGGCGTTGTCAGATAGTAGACATATCGCCGATCCGCGAAGGGCGGAGAAGGATTGCCCGCCGGCTGTCGTCGGGACTTGATCGCGCGAGACCGCTGCAGACAGTGGCGCCGAGCGCGGAGGCTGCGCATGAACCCGCCGCATCTGGAATGGAATCCCGTCTCCAAGGAGCCGCCGCTCCTTGCGGAGTTGCGGGGCTATTGGCAGCGCAAGCGCGGTTCGCGACGGCTGCCGTCGCGTCGCGACATCCAGCCGGGCGAGATCCGCAGCCTGCTTCCCTATGTCATCCTGGTCGAGCCGGTCGAGGGCGGCCGCGATTTCCGCTACCGCCTGGTCGGCTCGCGGCTGCACGACTATTTTCCGGTGCAGCCGACCGGCCAGTTGATGAGCGCGATGCTCGCGCCGTTCGGAACCGGGACGGTGGACGCCACGCTCGATGCCTATCGCGCGGTGCTGGCGGGCGACGAGCCGCTGCGCCTGAGCGGCGACGGCGCCTGGTTCGCGCAGAGCCCGAAATTCTTCGAGGCGCTGCTCACGCCGCTGTCCGACGATGGCGCGCAGGCCGATATGATCTTCGGCGCTTTCCAGTTCGAGTGGAATCACGCCCGCATGCCCGCCGACGATCCGTCGGGCACCGAGCGCGCCTTGGCCGAGGCGCTCGCGGAGCGCTGATGCCAAAGAAAAAGGGCGCGCCGCGATCGCGGCACGCCCCTGTTCCTCGCCACGCGCGCGGAGCCTATTCGGCTTCCACCTCGTCGCCGCCTTCCGTCTTCGGGCCGGCGCCTTCTTCGAACAGTTCCTCGGCCGCGACCTTGGCCTCTTCCTGTTCGGTGCGCTCGGCGAGAACGTCCTCGCCACGGGCCTGGCGTTCCGCCTCGTCCTCGCTGCGCGCGACGTTGATCGTCACCTGGACGCGGACTTCCGGATGCAGGCGGACGCCGACCTTGAACAGGCCGATGGTCTTGATCGCCGTGTCGAGCGGCACCTGGGTGCGCTCGACGCTGACGCCGCCCTCGGAGATCGCCATCGCGATGTCGCGCGGCGAGACCGAGCCGTAGAGTTGGCCGCGGTCGCCGGCCTGGCGGATCAGCACGAAGGTCTTGCCGTCCAGCTTGCCGCCGACGGCCTCCGCTTCCTTCTTCTGTTCCAGATTGCGGGCTTCGAGCTGCGCCTTCTGGCTCAGGAAATATTCGCGGTTGGTCTTGTTGGCGCGCAGGGCCTTCTTCTTCGGCAAGAGGAAGTTGCGGGCGAACCCGTCCTTCACCTTCACCTCGTCGCCCATCTGGCCGAGCTTCTCGACGCGTTCGAGCAGAATGACTTGCATGGTCGTATCCCCCCTAGTTCAGCACGTAGGGGAGCAGCGCCATGAACCGCGCGCGCTTGATGGCGTTCGCGAGCAGGCGCTGCTTCTTGTTGGACACCGCGGTGATGCGGGAGGGCACGATCTTGCCGCGCTCGGAGATGAAGCGCTGCAGCAGCTTCACGTCCTTGTAGTCGATCTTCGGCGCATTGGCGCCGCTGAACGGACAGGTCTTCTTGCGGCGGAAGAAGGGACGGCGCTGGCCACCCTCGCCGCCACGGCCGCCTTCGCGGCCACCGCCGCCACCCTCGCGGCCGCCGCCGCCGGAACGTTCGCCACCAAAGCTCATTGTGCGGTCTCCTGCTGGGCGTCCTCGGGCTTGCGCTCGCCTTCGGGGCGATCGTCGCGGCGGTTCTTGTTCGAGGAGACCTCGAACGCATCCACGCTCACGGTGATGTAGCGCAGCACGTCTTCGTTGATCTTGAGCTGGCGCTCGAGCTCGACGACGGCCTTGGAGGGCGCGTTGATGTTGAGGAGCACGTAATGCCCCTTGCGGTTCTTCTTGATGCGATAGGCGAGGCCGCGCAGGCCCCAATATTCCTGCTTCTCGACCTTGCCGCCTTCGCCTTCGACGATGGTCTTGAGGTGGGTCGCCAGCGCGTCGACCTGCTGCGCGCTGATGTCCTGGCGCGCGATCAGGAGATGCTCGTAGAGAGCCATGTCCGTCCTTTCCTCGGCCTGCGGAACGGCTCGGGGCGGACACCCGTCACCATTTTGGATCGCCCTGGAACGCACCATGCGCAAACCCGCCGAACGGCAGGCCCAGGCGACCGCAGCCACTTGTGAGGCGCGGCTTATAGGCGAAGGGCCGGGGCAGGGCAAGCCGGCGGCCGGACAAAGAAAAGGCGCGGAGGGCATTGGCCTTCCGCGCCCAATTCTCAACGCTTGCGCCTGGAGGCCTACCAGCCCCAGCCGCGGCAATAGCGGTCATGGTGATGGTGATGCCAGCCCCAGCTCGTGCAGTGGCGATGGCCGTGATGGCCGCCCCCGATATGGATGGACAGGGCCTCGGCCGGAGCCACGGCGGCGCCGAGCAGGCCCAGCGCGAAGACGGATGCGATCAATGCTTTCATGGTTCAATTCCCTCTTTCAGATGATGGTGCTTTTACCAGCCCCAGCCGCGGCAGAACCGCGAGTGGTGATGGTGCCAGCCCCAGGACGTGCAGTGGCGGTGATGATGCCAGCCGCCATGATGGCCATGCCAGCGGGCTTCTGCGACGCCGGTGCTGGCGCCGATCAAAGCCACCGCGATCGCGGCAGCCGAGATAATCTTTTTCATGGGAGATCCCTCATCAGGTTGGACTAGTCGTCGACGACTCTCCGTTAACGACATTGTTTACGCGAAGTTCCCTGCCCCTCACAGCCCAAATCTTCGGCTTCCGCGCCTGAACGCAGCATGAATGACGCTTGCGTCACTTAGTTTAAATTGCCGCCTTTGCCGCGGAGCGCACGATGCGCATAGTTGGTCGCAACAAGGGCTTGGGGGCAAGGCGTATGGCGGATATCGGCGCGAGGGTGTTTGCGAAAGCAACATGGCGGCTGATTCCCGTGATGGTGCTGCTCTATCTCGTCGCCTTCCTCGACCGGGTGAATGTCAGCTCCGCGGCGCTGACCATGAACAAGGACCTGGGGATGGGCGAAGCCGCCTATGGCTGGGGCGCCGGCGTGTTCTTCCTCGGCTATTTCCTGTTCGAGGTGCCGTCGAACGTGATCCTGGAAAAGGTCGGGGCGCGGCTCTGGATCGGCCGCATCATGCTGACCTGGGGCGCGGTCTCGATGGCGACCGCGTTCGTGACGGGACCGCTGAGCTTCTGCGCCGCGCGCTTCATGCTGGGGCTTGCGGAAGCCGGCTTCTTCCCCGGCATGGTGCTCTATCTGACCTATTGGTTTCCCGGTCCCATGCGGGCGCGGCTGCTCGCGCTGTTCATGGTGGCGCTGCCGCTCACCAATGTGATCGGCCAGCCGATCTCCGGGTTCATCCTGCAGATGGAGCTGGTCCACCGGCTGCATGGCTGGCAATGGCTGTTCCTGCTCGAGGGCGCGCCGTCGGTCCTCCTCGGTCTGGCCGTCCTGTGGTGGCTGCCCAGCACGCCCGCCGACGCCAAATGGCTCAGCGAGGACGAGCGCGCCACGATCGCCGCCGCCCTCGCGGAAGACCCGCCGCACGTCCATACCGGCCTGTGGCCGATGTTCCGCGATCCGCGCGTCTGGCTGCTGACGCTGCCCGATTTCTGCATCGTGCTGTCGCTCTACGGCATCAATCTGTGGCTGCCGCAGATCGTGCGCGGCATGGGCTTCTCGGTCCTCGACAGCAGCCTGATCTCGGCGCTGCCCTATTTCGTCTCGGTCTTCGCGATGGTGCTGTGGGGCCTGTCGAGCGACGCGCGGCGCGAGCGCATCTGGCATATCGCCGCCGCGGCGTTGTTCGGTGCCGCCGGGCTGGTCGGCGCGGCGCTGCTGCATGATCGCATCGCGGTGCTGGTGTCGCTCACCGTCTGCGTCTGCGGCGTCTATGCGGCGCTGTCGGTGTTCTGGACCCTGCCGCCCTCCTTCCTCGGCGGCACCGCCGCGGCGGGCGGCATCGCGCTGATCAATTCGATCAGCAATCTCGGCGGCCTCGTCGGGCCCGGCATGATGGGTTGGCTGAAGGCGCAGACCGGAAACTTTTCCGCCGGGCTCGGCGTGCTGGCGCTTGGCCTGATCGCGGCGGCGGTGCTGGTGGTCATGATCGGCCGCACGATAACCTTCGCCGGACGCGCCGCGGCGCTGGAGCGCTACACGCGGCTCAATGCCTGAAGCCGGTCGCGGTCGCGCACCTGGACGTGCCGGTATTCCCGTGCGATCGCGCCGCGCCGCTCCAGCTCGCGCAGATGCCCGTTCACGGTCTTGCGCGACAGGCCGGTCATCTCGGCGAGCTGCGCCTGCGTGACTGCGACCCGGTCGGTCGAAAGCGCGAGCAGGGCAAGCCGCGCCGCGACGCGCCTGGCGGGGCGCAGATGGATCATCACCCCCGCAAGCTGCAGCGCACCGGCGAGCTGGGCATAAAGCAGGGTGGCGAAGTTGCGCCACACATCGGGCTGGCCGCGCCCGATCTGCGCCAGCACCGCGTCGGGCACGTGCAGCAGCCGCGAATGCTCCCCCGCGATCGCGGTGACCAGGCGCGGCCCGCCGCCGAACCGCGCCGGCTGGCCGAAGAACTGCCCGCGCTGCACGATGTCGAGCAGCCGCGTCTCACCGTCCGGCAGGGTCAGCAGCAGGTGCACCGAGCCCTCCAGCACGCCGTACAATCCGTTGAGCGCGTCGCCCGTGCCGTAGATCCATTGCCCGGCGTCGACCCGCGCCGTCCGGGCCTGGGCCAGCAGGGCCTCGCGCAGGGCGGGCGACTGGCGCGCCAGCCAGGGATTGCGCAGCAGGATCTTGGCATCGTCGGCCATCGCGGAAGATTGTAACGAAAGTGACAATCCTGCAAGCCGGGCGCGCTAAGCTGCGGCCGACAGGAAACCGGAGCACGGCATGGGCACCATCGAGATTCGCAGACATGACGGCGGCTGCGGCGCCGAAGTGCTGGGCGTCGATCTCAGGCATCTGACGGACGCCGACCTCGAGACCATCCGCGAGGCCTATGCCGCGCATGGCGTGATCTTCTTCCGCGACCAGGCGCTCTCCGAGGACGAGCACATCGTCTTTGCCGAGCGCTGGGGCGCGATCGACATCAACAAGTTCTTCCCGCACATCGACGGCTATCCGCAGATCGCCGCGGTGCGCAAGGAGAAGGAGCAGAAGACCAATATCGGCGGCGGCTGGCATACCGACCATTCCTACGACCGGATTCCCGCGATGGGATCGATCCTGGTGGCGCGCGTCCTGCCTCCGGCCGGCGGCGACACGCTGTTCGCCGATATGTACGCCGCTTACGAAGCGCTCGACAGCGAGACGAAAACCGCGATCGCGGATCTCAGGGCGGTGCATTCCAACGCGCATGTCTTCGGCTCGAACGCCTATTACGACAATCCCGAGCGCAAGGAATTCGCCAACGACGCCGCGGTCGGCCAGGCGGTGCATCCGGTGGTGATCACCCATCCGCTCTCGGGCCGCAAGGCGCTCTATGTCAATCCCGGTTTCACGATCCGCTTCGACGGCCAGTCGGCGGAGGAGAGCCGCCCGCTGCTGCACAGGCTCTTCGCCCACGCGATGCAGCCGCAATTCCAGTCCCGCTTCCAATGGCGTCCGGGCTCGGTCGCCTTCTGGGACAACCGCGCCACCTGGCACTTCGCGCTCAACGACTATCACGGCGCGGAGCGCCTGATGCACCGCATCACGGTCGCGGGCGTGGCGCTGAATTAAGGCTCGAGCCAAACCCGCACACGATGCCGGTCGTGGGCGCCGTGGATCGTCACGGCGTCGCCGGCGCGCGTCTCGAGGGGCGCGAGGAAGGGGTGAAAGCGCATCGCCCAGCAGGAAAAGTGCGCCGAGCCCGGTGCGTTCTCGTAAGTCGTCACATCGTCCATCGTCAGGTGGATCCACTGCACGATGCCGTTGGCGCGGCCGCCGGTCGCGCGCAGCGTCGCGCTGCGCCGTTCCGCCGGTGTGTGTTCGGCGCGATCGAAGGCGAAGGTGAACAGGTCCGCCGGAGCGCTGCGCAGGGCGAACTCCGCATCGGTGTTCTTCACGGTGAGCACGGGCGCCCGCCAGTCCTCCATCGCCGAGAGATCGAAGCCGTCGACGATCCCGACAGATGCGTGCTTCGGCAGCGAATTCTCCGCCAGCGCGACACGGATGACGCCGCGCGCGGGGATCACCGGCGCGCCGGGCTTCAAGAGTTCGCGCATCGCCTGCTCCTGCGCCGGCAGCACGTCCTCGGCCAGCAGGTCGTTGCTGATGATCTCGGAGACCAGAAGGTCCATGCGCCCGCCCAGGTCGTGCTCGACGTCGAGCTTGCCCGAGTGCTTGTCGATCACCCGCACGCGATCGGCATAGCCGTTGCGCGCGATGTTGGTGCGCGCCGTCGCGGCGACGATCGGATTGACCTCGCAGGTGATCACTTCGGCGGCGCCGGCGCGCGCCGCCATCATGGCGAGGATGCCCGAACCGGTGCCGATCTCCAGCACGCGCATGCCGGGCCGGATCGCACGGCGCAGCGCCGCGTCATAGGCGCGGTTGCGCACTTCGTCGCGCACCAGAACGAAGTGCCATTTGGGCACGCTGTCGCTGAGGAATTCGCGGCCGAGCTGCACGATGCGCAGATCGGCGGGCGCCAGCGCCATTGCGCGGCGCACCAGGCGGTGCGCCTCGTCGCCTTGCCCATCCCCGCGCATCAGCCCGGCGAGACGAATCATCGCCTCGGGATTTCCTTCGACCTTGCGCAGCAGGGCGGCCAGCGCCGGGGCGCGAGACGGTGGGGGATTGCTCATCGCCAAAGTGTAGCCCATCCGGCGCGCACGCGCAGCCCTGTCAAGCCTTCGCGGACCGCGACAGCACCGCGCTGCCGAGCTGCCGCATGCTCAGCGCGTTGAGCGGAAACTCGAGCAGCACGTGCATCAAGCTGATCAGCAGCAGCACCAGGAAGCCGATCCCATAATCGTAGAAATACAGCCCCGTCGCCGCTGCGCTCGCCAGGGCGATGCCGATCAGCCGCGGCCGCGGAATCGCCGACCAGCGGATCACGTCCGCTTTGATGAACCAGTTGAGATAGTGATAGGTGTAGACGAACGAGAGCAGCCCCGTCACGCGTCCGCCGAACCGCAGGTCCGGCGCGCCGAGCAGCGATCCCAGCGCCGGCGCGACGCCGCCGAAATAATCCTCGCCCAGACGCGCCAGCGCCGGCACCACCGAACCGCGCCAGGGCGGCACGACGACGATCAGCAGCAGCGCCGCCAGATAGGCCCCGACGATGCCGAACTGTACCTTGCTCTTCGCGCGCACCGCGCCCAGCGTCATGAACACCAGCGTGAACAGGCTGACATGGACCAGCGTCGGCAGCAGCACGCCGGCGATGCCGAACGGCACGTCGGCGAGAACCATCGCCAGCGTCGCGGCAAACGCGATGACGCCATAGAGACCGGCGCGGCGCGGGTCCTTCACTGTCGCGGCGATCGCGCAGAGGACGAACAGGCTCCACAGCAGCACGCCGGTCCAATAGGGATCGGCGATGAACATGGCGCCCAGCGCCGCCGCCACGAGCGCCAGTGCGATGCCGCGATGCGGCAGGAAATAGCCGCGGTCGTGCAGCCAGTTGATCTCGGTAAAATAGTGCGCCGGCCCGAGGATGGCATAGGACAGCAGCAGGAGTTCGAACGGCAGGACATAGGCCGCGCCCAGCGCCGCCAGCAGCAGGCCGATATGGATAATGTCGTTGCGGCGCATAGTTGAAGTCCGGGATGCAGGTGCCAAACCTAACACTACAATTGTCATCCCGGCCAAGCGATGCGTACGCATCGCGCAGAGCCGGGACCCATCGTGCCGTCGGCTCCCTGTCTCCCGGCTCTCGCGGAGTTTATCCTCATGCGGCGCTTCGTGCCGACACGAGGGCTCGGTCGGGATGACGGGGGATTTCTTTTTGAGCTCGGTGGAGCTTCTTGCACAAGCGCCGCCCGCCCTATAAACCGCCCCGCCATGACACGCGCTTTCATTTTCCCCGGCCAGGGCTCCCAGGCCGTCGGCATGGGCAAGGTCCTTGCCGAGACCTTCGCGCCGGCCCGCGAAGTCTTCCAGGAAGTCGACGACGCGCTGAACCAGAAGCTCTCGAAGCTGATGTGGGAAGGCCCGGAAGGCGACCTCGTCCTCACCGAGAACGCCCAGCCCGCGATCATGGCGGCTTCGCTCGCCGTGCTGGCCGTGCTGCGCAAGGACGGCGGCCTGGACCTTGCCCGGCATGCGCGCCTCGTCGCCGGCCATTCGCTGGGCGAGTACACCGCGCTGTGCGCCGCCGGCGCCTTCTCGCTCGCCGACACCGCCCGTCTGCTGAAGGCGCGCGGCCGGGCGATGCAGTCCGCCGTGCCGGTCGGCATGGGCGGCATGAGCGCCCTGCTCGGCGCCGAGATCGAACAGGCCGAAGAACTCGCGCGCGAATGCGCCGCCGCGACCGGTGGCGTCTGCGTCGTCGCCAACGACAATGCGCCCGGCCAGGTCGTGATCTCCGGCAGCAAGGCCGCGCTCGACAAGGCGCCCGAGATCGCCAAGCTCAAGGGCATCAAGCGCGCCATGGCGCTCAACGTCTCCGCCCCCTTCCATTGCCCCCTGATGCAACCCGCCGCCGACAAGATGGCGGAGGCGCTAGCGCAGGTGACGATCCGTCCGCTGGCCGTGCCGGTGGTGGCCAATGTCACGGCGGCCGAGACGGCCGAGCCGGAAACAATCCGCCGCCTGCTCGTTGAGCAGGTGACGGCTCGCGTGCGCTGGCGCGAAAGCGTGCTGGCGTTCCGCGGCTATGGCGTCACGGCGACTGTCGAAGTCGGCGGCAACAAGGTGCTCACCGGCATGGTCAAGCGCATCGACAAGGACCTCGCGACGGTCACGCTCGACAGCCCGGCGGACATCGAAGCGTTCGCGAAATCTCTCTGATGCTGCTCGACATCTCCTCTCTCCTGGTCACCTCCCCGCAAGAGGGAGATGAAAGGCATGAGCATGTTTGACCTGACCGGCAAAGTCGCACTCGTCACCGGCGCTTCCGGCGGCATCGGCGGCGCCATCGCGCGCGCGCTGCACGCACAGGGTGCGACCGTCGTTCTTTCCGGCACCCGCGCCGAAGCGCTCGAATCGCTGAAGGCCGAGCTCGGCAGCCGCGCCTTCGTCGCGCCCTGCAATCTGGGCGACAAGGATTCGGTCGAGGCGCTGCCCAAGGCCGCCGAGACCGCCGCCGGCGCACCGATCGACATCTTGGTCAACAATGCCGGTATCACCCGCGACAACCTCTTCCTGCGCATGAAGGATGCCGAGTGGGACGAGGTCATCGCGGTGAACCTGACCGCCGCCTTCCGTCTGTCGCGCGCCGTGCTGCGCGGTATGATGAAGAAGCGCTGGGGCCGCATCATCTCCATCACCTCGGTGGTGGGCGAGACCGGCAATCCCGGTCAGGGCAATTACGCCGCCGCCAAGGCAGGCCTGGTAGGCATGAGCAAATCGCTCGCGGCCGAGGTCGCCTCGCGCAACATCACCGTCAATGCCGTGGCGCCGGGCTTCATCCAGACCGCGATGACCGACGTGCTGACCGATGCCCAGAAAGAGACGATTTCCCAGCGAATCCCGGCGGGCCGCATGGGAACGCCGGCCGAGATCGCGGCCGCCGTGGTCTATCTGGCCAGCGAGGAAGCGGCCTATGTGACCGGCGAGAGCATCCAGGTCAATGGCGGAATGTCGATGATCTGACAACCCGATCAAGGGTTTAACCCTATTGTAGCGGGCGGCGTTCCTTTGTGTTACGAAACGCGCGCCCCATCAAAGCATTATCAGTGCGGGCCCAACCTGCGGGCCATCCAACCAACCCCGGCAGGCACTCAAGGAGAGGCTTACAAGACAATGAGCGATACGGCGGAACGCGTTAAGAAGATCGTCGTCGAGCATCTGAATGTGGATGCCGACAAGGTCACGGACAACGCGTCCTTCATCGAGGATCTCGGCGCGGACAGTCTCGACACCGTCGAGCTGGTCATGGCGTTCGAGGAAGAATTCGGCATCGAAATTCCCGACGACGCGGCGGAGTCCATCGTCACCGTCGGCGACGCCGTGAAATATATCGACAAGACCGCGGCGGCCTGACCGGCCGTCGCCCGAACACCGCCATGCGCAGAGTCGTCGTCACCGGACTTGGCCTCGTCACGCCGCTTGCTTGCGGCGTGGAAGAGACGTGGTCGCGCCTGCTCGCCGGGAAATCCGGCGCGCGGCCGATTACCAAGTTCCGGACCGACGACCTCGCGACCCGCTTCGCCTGCTCCGTGCCGCGCGGCGACGGGTCGGACGGCTCCTTCAACGCCGACCAGTGGGTCGACCCGAAGGAGCAGCGGCGGATGGACGATTTCATCATCTTCGGGTTGGCCGCGGCCAAGCAGGCCGTGGTCGATTCCGGCTGGCTGCCGAAATCGGAGGAAGACCGCTACCGCACCGGTGTCCTGATGGGCTCGGGCATCGGCGGGCTCCCCGGCATCGAGGAAGGCGCGCTCCTGGTCGAGACCAAGGGGCCGCGCCGGCTCTCGCCCTTCTTCATCCCCGGCCGCCTGATCAACCTGATCTCCGGCTATGCCTCGATCGAGCATGGCTACAAGGGCCCGAACCACGCCGTGGTCACGGCCTGCGCCACCGGCGCGCATGCCATCGGCGACGCGGCCCGCTTGATCGCTTATGACGACGCGGATGTGATGCTGGCCGGTGGCTCGGAAGCCGCGATCAGCCGCCTCGGCATCGCGGGCTTCAATGCCTGCCGCGCCCTCTGCACCGACTTCAACGACACTCCGGAGAAAGCCTCGCGGCCTTACGACAAGGATCGCGCCGGCTTCGTGATGGGCGAGGGCGCGGGCGCCGTGATCCTCGAGGAGTACGAGCATGCCAAGGCGCGCGGCGCGCGCATCTACGGCGAAGTGCGCGGCTACGGCCTTTCGGGCGACGCCTTCCACATCACCGCCCCGTCGGAAGACGGCGACGGCGGCTACCGCGCGATGCAGATGGCGCTCAAGAAATCCGGCCTCTCGGTGTCCGACATCGACTACGTCAACGCCCACGGCACTTCGACCATGGCCGACTACATCGAGGCCGGCGCGGTCGAGCGCTTCCTCGGCAATGCCGCGGCCAAGACGTCGATGTCCTCGACCAAGTCGTCGATCGGCCATCTGCTCGGCGCCGCCGGCGCGGTGGAGGCGATCTTCTGCCTCCTGGCGATGCGCGACCAGGTCGTGCCGCCCACCATCAACCTCGACAATCCCGACGGCGAGACCCAGCTCGACCTCGTCCCCAACACGCCCAAGAAGCGTGAGGTCAACGTGACGATGTCGAACTCCTTCGGCTTCGGCGGCACCAACGCCGCCCTGATCTTCGCGCCCGCCGCGTAGCAGGCCGTCTTGCAATCATAGTCCATAGTGCTATAGTTTATAGTTCTAGGGTGACGCATACGGGTCTTCAAGACCAAGTGGTTCGCCCGTTACGCGCGCAAGGAGCGCATCGCGGATTCCCCGCTGCGAGAGGCGGCGGCACGCGCTGAACGAGGTTTGATCGACGCGGATTTGGGCGGCGGGCTCATCAAGCAGCGCATCGGCCGTCCCGGGCAGGGGCGCTCGGGCGGGTACCGGACGCTTCTCGCATTCCGGCGCGAGGATAGAGCGATTTTCGTATTTGCCTTTGCAAAAAGCGAGTTGGACAACATCCAGGACGATCAGTTGCGTGTGTTGAAGGAATTGGGCCAGGAGTGGTTGGACGCGAACGCACTGACTCTCGAAATGGCGATTGCTGACGGATCGCTGGTGGAGATTGGAATATGAAGGCGAGATCGCGGCTGACAGAAGCACTGCTGGAGACGGCCGACGACATGCTGCGGATCGGCCTCCTGTCGAAAGAGAAGCACGAGCAGATCACCAAGCGCGATCTGGGTCGTGTGGAATCGGCCAAACCGATTTCGGCCAAAGACATCCGCGCCCTCCGCGAACGCGCCAATATGAGCCAAGCGGTTTTCGCGCGTTACCTTAACGTCACGCCGGGCTATGTTTCCCAGCTCGAACGCGGCACCAAGCATCCCACCGGCGCCGCTCTCGCGCTTCTGAACGTCATCCAGCGCAAGGGAATCGAGGCGATTCTCTAGCGTCCTCCACCCGCAAGGCTGATTCCACCATGGGCCGTATCCTCGCCGTCCTCGTCCTGCTGGCCGTCATTGTCGCGGGCGCCTTCGAGTGGGAGACCTTCAATTTCTCCGCCCCGGAGCCCGCCGCCCGGAACGGCAAGGAGACCGTGCTCCTGATCAAGCCCGGGGACGGCATCAAGGCGATCTCGGAGAAGCTCGAAGCCGCCGGGGTCGTCAAGCACGCACTGCTGTTCCAGATCGGCGTGCGCTGGCGCCAGGCGACCGGCAAGCTGAAGGCCGGCGAATACGCCATCCCGTCGCGCGCCTCGATGCGCGACATCATGGCGATCTTCATCGCCGGCAAGGCGATCGAGCATAAGCTCACCGCCGCCGAAGGCCTGACCTCCGACATGATCGCCAGGCTGATCAATGCCGATCCGGTGCTGCAGGGCCCGCCGGTCGCGGTGCCGGAAGAGGGCACGCTGCTGCCCGAGACCTATCTCTTCATGCGCGGCGATACCCGCCAGCAGATCGTCGCGCGGATGCGCAAGGCGCAGAAGCAGGTGATCGCCCGGCTGTGGCCGAAGCGCGACGCCGATCTGCCCTACACCACGGTGCGCGAGGCGATCATCCTCGCCTCCATCGTCGAGAAGGAGACCTCGCTGCCGGCCGAGCGCCGCCACATCGCCGCGATCTTCGTCAACCGCCTGCGCACCGGCATGAAGCTGCAATCCGATCCGACGATCATCTATTCCATCACCGGCGGCTATCCGCTCGGCCGCGGCATCCGCGCCAGCGAGCTGGCGCGTGTCACGCCGTACAATTCCTATGCCGTCGCCGGCCTGCCGCCAACGCCGATCTGCAACCCGGGCAAGGATTCGATCGACGCCGTGCTCAATCCCGGCACCAGCAAGGATCTCTATTTCGTCGCAAGCGGCAGCGGCGGGCATTATTTCTCCGCCACCATCGCGGACCAGACCCGGCATGTCGCCGAACTGCGCGCCCGCGAGCGCCTGCAGAAGACGGCCAAGCCCGCGATCCCCGTTCCCGCCACCCCGCATCTGTAGACGTGCGCGCCCGCGACCACATCCTGTCATCCCGGCCAAGCGATGCGAAAGCATCGCGCAGAGCCGGGACCCATTCGGACGCCTGCGCGATGGCTCCCGGCTCTCGCTCCGCCCGGCTGGGATGACAAGCCGGCGTAACGGGGGGGAAAGAACGTCGTGGGAACTCAAGCCTTTGCCTCTGTCCCTCCCAGGTCTATCTTCGCGCCATGACCATCGTCAGCATGACCGGATTCGCCGAGGCGCATGGCAGCCGCGAGGGCACGCGCTGGCGCTGGGAGGTGAAGTCCGTCAATGGACGCGGCCTCGACCTGCGCCTGCGCACCCCGCCCGGCTTCGACGGCATCGAGCCGCCCGCCCGCACCCTGGCCAATGAGCGCTTCAGGCGCGGCTCGCTCCAGGCGGCGCTGACGCTGGAGGCGAATGGCGACGCCAAGGGCCTGCGCGTCGATCCCGCCGCGCTCGCCGCCGCGATCCGCATCGCGCGCGAAGTCGCGGCCGAGACCGGCCTCGCCCCGGCGCGCATCGACGGGCTCCTCGCCCTCAAGGGCGTCATCGTCCAGGACGAGGCCGTGGCGCTGGATGAGCGCGAGCGCGCCGTGCGCGATGCGGCGATCCTCGAAACCCTCGCCACCGCCTTCGACGCCTTGGCGCGCGCCCGTGCCGGCGAGGGCCGCAAGCTCCACGCCGTCCTTGCCGCGCAGATCGACGAGATCGACCGCCTGACGCAGCAGGCCGCTACGCTCGCCGCCGCCCAGCCCGCGGCGCTGCGCGACAAGCTGGCGGCGCAGGTCAAGGACATGCTCGCCGGCGGCACCCTGGCGGAAGACCGCCTGGCGCAGGAGGTGGCGCTGCTCGCCGTGAAGGCCGACATCCGGGAGGAGCTCGACCGCCTGCGTGCCCATGTCCAGGAAGCGCGCGCGCTGATGGCGTCCGGCGACGCGGTCGGCCGCAAGCTCGATTTCCTGTCGCAGGAGTTCAACCGCGAAGCCAACACGCTGTGCAGCAAGTCGTCCGACATCGCGCTGACGCGCACGGGCCTCGCGCTCAAGGCCGTCATCGACCAGTTCCGCGAGCAGGCCCAAAATGTCGAGTAAGCCCGTCGAATGAGTCACGAGATCAAGCGGCGCGGTCTGATGCTCGTCCTGTCGTCGCCGTCCGGTGCGGGCAAGAGCACGCTGGCGAAGGGCCTTCTGGCGAGCGATGCCGGCATCTTCATGTCGGTCTCCGCCACGACCCGCGCGCCGCGCCCCACCGAGACCGAGGGCCGCGACTATTTCTTCGTCTCGCCCACGAAATTCGAGGCGATGGCGAGCGCCGGCGCGCTGCTCGAGCACGCACATGTCTTCGACCACCGCTACGGCACGCCGCGCCGGCCGGTGGTCGATGCGCTGGACGCCGGCCGCGACGTGCTGTTCGACATCGACTGGCAGGGCACCCAGCAGCTCAAGGAGGGCGCCCGCGAGGATCTCGTCAGCGTCTTCATCCTGCCGCCCAGCCATGACGAGCTGGAGCGCCGCCTCAAGACCCGCGCCCAGGACTCCGACGAGGTGGTGGCCCGGCGGATGGCCAAGGCGGCCGCCGAGATCAGCCATTGGCCGGAATACGACTATGTCGTGCTCAACCGCGACGTGACGCGCGCCCTGGGCCAGATCCAATCGATCCTCGAAGCCGAGCGCGCCCGCCGCACCCGCCTGGTCGGCGTCGGCGAATTCGTGGCGGAGCTGACGCGCTGAAAAATTACCTCCCCCATTGTGGGGAGGTCGAAAATCGCAAAGCGATTTTCGGGTGGGGGGCGGTCTCCGGATGCCCCACAAAGTGACGGAACGCACACGCCGTCCCACAGTTACCACCCCATGTCCCTCATCGCCATCATCGGCACCCTTGCCGCGTTGTGTTCGACGATCAGCTTCGTGCCGCAGGCGTGGAAGATCATTCGCACCCGCGAGACCAAGGACATCTCGACCGGCATGTATCTGCTCACCGTCACCGGCTTCGCCGCCTGGACGACCTATGGCCTGCTGCTGATGCAGTGGCCGCTGATCGCGGCGAACGGCATCTGCCTGGTGCTCTCCGCTTTCATCCTGACGATGAAACTGCTGCCCCAGCGGGAGAAGAATGCGGTGGCGGACAAGATCGTGGAGAAAGTATAGCGCCCATCACCTCCCCCTCGTGGGGAGGTCGACGCGCGGACCCCGGACTTGGTCCGGGGGAGCACGTCGGGTGGGGGACCGCTCCATCCGGATGGACCCGCCCCCACCCGAAAATCGCTCTGCGATTTTCGATTTCCCCACAAGGGGGGAGGTCATCTCAATCCAGCTTCACCCGGTACACCCGCTTCGCGGTGCCGCTGAACAGCGCGGCCTTTTCATCGGCGGAATAATCCTTGGCGACGCGCTTGAACGCGTTCCACAGCGAGACGTAGTCGCAGCCGAAGCGGTCGACCGGGAAATTGCTTTCGAACATGCAGCGCCCGGCGCCGAACGCCGCGATGCAGGTCTCGATATAGGGCTTCCATTGCGCCGCCAGCGTCTCCGATGGCGGGTCGGCCTCGTGCATGCGCAGCTTGAAGCCGGCGAAGGGCATCGGCAGGCCGCCGACCTTCACCACCACGTTCGGGCAGGCTGCCAAGGTCTCGATGTTCGCCTTCCACGCCGCGAAGCGCGCCTCGCGCTGGCCGGCATAGGCGCCGATGCCGAGCGGCGTGCCGACATGGTCGAGCACGATGGTCGTCTCCGGGAAGGCGCGTGCCAGGTCGATCAGGTCGGGAAGCTGCGGCTCCAGCAGCCAGGCATCGAACGACAGCCCCAGCTTGTGCAGCACCGCGAAGCCCTCGCGGAATTGCCGGTCGAGATAAAGCCCCGCCGTGTTGCGTCCCGCCAGTGGCCCCAGCACGCCGGCGTCCGCGTCATGCGAGGCGCTGTGGCGGATGCCGCGGAAGCGGCCATGCCCTGCCGCGATATGCGAGCGCAGCGTGTCTTCCACCACCTCGGCGCCGATCCGCAGATCGACATGCCCGACGATCCCCGCGCAGGCGCGCACCTCGCCATAGAGGCCGCTGGCCGTCATCGCCGCGATGCCGTTCACGAACTCCGTCTCGCCGACGCATTTGAGCGCGTCCGGCCCGTCGGCGCGGTACATCGCGCCGCACTCCATGTAGATCGTGCCGCGCACATTGTGCCCGGACCGGAGATCCGCCAGCAGTTCGTCGAGCAGGTAGCGCGGGATGTTCCGGATGATGTCCATGAAGCCGTGCTCGGACGGCGGCAGGTTCTTCAGGATCTCGGTCGGGCGGTCCCACAGGTGATGATGCGGATCGACGATCGGCAGATCGGGTTCGAGAATGGTCTCGGGCATGTGCAACGTCCTCCCAGCTTGTCATCCCCGGCGAGCTGCGCGGCAGCGCAGCGAGGGAAGGGGACCCAGGTAGCGACACGGCTCCGGTCCCACGGAAATTATGCGGTCTTCTGTCGAGACCTTTCCCAACCCTACCACCTGGGTCCCCTTCCCAGCCATCGCGCTCAGGCGCGATGGCTGCCGGGGATGACAGGCGAGCTGTTACGGCGTCAGGACCACGCGGCCCGTGATCTTGCCTTCGCGCAGGTCGTCCAGCGTTTGGCTCGCCTGGTTCATCGGGCGCCTGGTATAGGGAATCGGGTCGACCTTGCCGGCGCGCACCAGCGCCATCATCTCGTGCGTCTCGGGCAGCGAGCCGGTCATCGAGCCGCCGATCGAGATCGTGCGGAACGGGAACATCGGCAGCGGCATCGACATCGCGCCGCCGAACAGGCCGACGATGATCACCTTGCCGCCGCGCCGCACCGACTGGCTGGCGAAGGCGAAGCTCTTCTCCGAGCCCACGAAGTCGATCACCGCATAGGCGCCGCCCTTGGTGTCGGCGACCAGTTTCTTGGCCGCGTCCGGCTCCTTGGTGTTGTAGACCGCCGAGGCGCCGGCCTTCTTCGCCGCTTCGAGACGGCCTTCGTCGATGTCCGCCGCGATAGGTCCCTTGCCGAACAGGGCGCGCGCGAACTGCACGCCCATCATGCCGACGCCGCCCACCCCCACCACCAGCACCTGGTCGTCGGGGCCGAGCGTGCCGACCTTCTTCATCGCCGCATAGCCGGTGAGGCCCGAGCACATGTAAGCCGCGCCCAGCGCCGGGTCGGTCTTGCCGTAGTCGATCAGGTATTTCTGGTCGGGCACGATCACATGGGTCGCGTAGCCGCCCGGGCAGCCATTGGAGCAGCCGAGCTGGCGCGGCCCGCCGATGCACAGATTCTCCTCGCCGCGCAGGCAGGACGGGCACTTGCCGCAGCCGATCCAGGGGAACGCCGCGAAGCGCTGGCCGACCGCGACGCCCGTCACGTCCGGCCCCACGGCGACGACCTCGCCTTCGATCTCATGGCCCAGCGTGTGCGGCAGCTTCATGTTCGCCATCGGCAGCTTGGCGCCGCCGCCCAGGTCGAAATAGCCGTCATGGATATGCACGTCGGAGTGGCAGACGCCGGCGTTGAGGACCTTGAGCAGGACCTCCTTGCCCGTGGGCACGGGCGTCGGAGTCTCGATTTCCTCGAGCGGCTTGCCGAATTCGGTGATGGCTTGGCTGCGCATGGCGCGTCTCCCTTGGACAGTTCTTGTTCTGACTTGTTGTCAGTGTGGCAGGCCGGGCGGGCAGCTTCAACCGCGGACTGGCGCACCGATCGCCGGATCGCTGCGGCTTGGCCGCCCGGTTTCGATATGGCCCGCGAAGTGCCGCAGGAATCCGCCGGGGACCTTCAGGGTCGCGACCAGGTCGTACCAGTGATCCGTCGCGGCGAGCGGCTGGCGGTGCTCGGCCGCCGCCCCTGCCGGCACGGAATAGGTGTGCGTCGCTCCGGCATGGCCGTCGCGCACCTCGAAGGCTGCCGCGACCTTGCCCGCATTGTGCAGGGTCAGGACCAGCGCCTGCTGCGCCGCGTCATAGCGCAGGTCGATCCGCGGCCCGCGGCCGCGGAAGCGGCGATAGAAGCCATTCGATCCGTGTACGGAAATATCGGGCTCGCCGCTCAGCGCCAGCGTCTGGCTCGCGGTCTTGCCGGCCTCCACCGAATAGAACCACGGCCCTTCGCCGGCCCGCGCCGAATAGGCGATGAAGCCGGCGCCTGCCGCGCCGCGGTTCTCGAAGCCGAGCGTCGCGCCGTCGAACGTCGCGTCGAAATCATAGGGCAGGGGTCGGGCCGGCCGCTGTCCCGGCTCCTGCCGCGGCAGCACGGCGCCCTGCGGCCGTTTCGCCGCCGGCAGCGCCGCCTGCGCGTCGGCCCGCGCCAGCGCCGCGTCGCCGCCGGCCACCGCCGGCCAGGCGCTCTGCTGCGTGAAATCGAACATCGAGGTGAGGTCGCCCGCCATGGCGCGCCGCCACGGGCTGATGTTCGGCTCCATCACGCCGAAGCGCGTTTCGAGGAAGCGGATGACCGAGGTGTGGTCGCTGAGCTGCGAATTGACGAAGCCGCCGCGGGTCCAGGGCGAGACCACGATCAGCGGCACGCGCGGCCCGAAGCCGACCGGCTCCCACAGATAGTTCTCGGCCTTGGTGTCCACCGTGCTGAGGCCGATCGACTCGTGGATCGCCGGCACCAGCGGCGGCACGTGATCGAAGAACCCGTCATTCTCGTCATAGTTCAGGATGAAGGCGGTCTTGGCCCAGACCTCGGGATTGGCCGCCAGCGCCTCCAGCAGCCGCGCGGTCAGCGACTCGCCATAGCCCGGCGTCGCCGTCGGATGCTCGCACAGGATATAGGGCGCGACGATCCACGACACCTGCGGCAGGCGGTCGGCCTGCACGTCGGCCGCGAAGGCCGCGACCAGATGCTCGCCGCGCGAGGTCTTGGCGTTCTGCGCATTCGAGCCCGCGGCCCAGCTCCGCCCCTTGCGCTGCAGCGCCGACGGCGCGCCGCGGAACGCGGTGAAATAGGCGAGCCCGTTGTCGCCGTAATTGTCGAACTCCTGGTAGACCCGCCAGTCGATCCCCGCCGCCTCGAGGCGCTCGGCATAGGTCGTCCAGCCATAGCTCTTGAAGCCCTTGGAGTCGTTGGCCGGATCGGCCGTCTCGTTCGCCTCGTCCGGCGGATTGACGATGACCTGGTTGCCGCTGTCGCCGACGCTCAGGCCGCTGGTGCCGCTGAACAGGAACAGCCGGTTGGGATTGGTCGGCCCGAAGATCGAGCAGTGATAGGCGTCGCAGATCGTGAAGGCGTCGGCGAGCGCGTGATAGAAGGGCAGGTCGGCGCGGGTGAAATGGCCCATCGTCATCTCGCCCTTCACCGGGATCCAGGCGTCGTGGTGCTGCCACAGCCGGTGCGCCTTCTTCCAGGAATGGTCGAGGCTCTGCAGGCCCTGCGCGAAGCTCGTCCTTGTGTCGAGATGGAACGGCGTCACCGTCTCGGCATCGCCTGGCGTCCGCGGCTGGAACCATACCGGCCTGCCGCCGGGCAAGGTGATGGCGCGCGGATCGGAGAATCCGCGCACCCCGCGCAGCGTCCCGAAATAGTGATCGAAGGAGCGGTTCTCCTGCATCAGGATGACGACATGCTCGACATCGCGGATCGTGCCGGTGCGCGGCGCGGCCGGCGCGGCGAGGACGCGCTGCAGCGCGGGCGGAAGGAGTGCCGCGGCGGCGGAGAGTTTGAGAAACGTGCGGCGGTCGGTCATTCAAACTCCACTGTCATCCCCGGCGAGCACCGCGCGCAAGCGCGGCGCGAGGGAAGGGGACCCAGGTATCTACACAAGTCGTATCTGGAAAATATGTCACTGAATCGCGAGAGCGGTCTTGGCCCAACCACCTGGGTCCCTTCCCTCGCACCGCTCCGCGGTGCTCGCCGGGGATGACAGCGAGCGTTAAACCGCAGCGGCTTGCGAAAACGCCCGCGCCAGCGCCGCGAACTCCGGTATCGACAGCTCCTCCGGCCGCGTGGTCGGCGCGATGCCGCAGGCCGCGATGCGTGCCTCGGCGTCGGGCGCCAGGGTCCTCAGGCTTTGCCGCAGCATCTTGCGCCGCTGGCCGAACGACGCCGCGGTGACGCGCTCGAGATCGCCCAGCCGCGCCGGTGCCACCGGCTCGGCCAAAGGCTCCAGCCTGACGATGCTGGACGTGACATTGGGCGGCGGCACGAAGGCGCTGCGCGAGACGTCGAACAGGATCTTCGCCGTGCTGCGCCACTGCGCCAGCACCGACAGGCGGCCGTAATGCTCGGTCGCCGGCCTGGCGACGATGCGCTCGGCGACTTCGCGCTGGAACATCAGCGTCAGGCTCGACCAGAAGGGCGGCCAGGTCTTCGCGGTCAGCCACTTCACCAGCAGCGCGGTGCCGATATTGTAGGGCAGGTTGGCCGCGATGCGGACCGGTTCGCCCGCGAACAGGCCCGCTTCGTCGATCTCCAGCGCATCGGCGGAGACGATCTCGAGCCGGCCGGGATAGGCCGCCGCGATCTGCGCCAGCGCCGGCAGGCAGCGCGTATCGCGCTCGACCGCGACCACCCGTGCCGCGCCCTCCGCGAGCAGGGCCCGGGTCAGCCCGCCGGGCCCCGGCCCCACCTCGTAGAACGTCCCGCCGGCAGCAGCGCCCGCCGCGCGCGCGATGCGGCCCGTGAGATTGAGATCGAGCAGGAAATTCTGCCCCAGCGATTTCTTCGCCTGCAGATCGTGCGCCGCGATCACCTCGCGCAGCGGCGGCAGCGCGTCAGCCACGGGCGCGCGCGTCCGCCATTGCCGCCGCCATCTTGATCGCCGCGATCATGCTGCGCGTGTCCGCCTTGCCGGTGCCGGCGATGTCGAACGCCGTGCCGTGATCCGGCGAGGTCCGTACGATGGGCAGTCCCAGCGTCACGTTCACCCCGTCCCAGAAGGACAGGGTCTTGATCGGGATCAGCGCCTGGTCGTGATACATGCACAGCGCCGCGTCGTAGCGCGCCCGGGCTTCGGCGTGGAACAGCGTGTCGGCCGGCAGCGGTCCGCGCACGTCGTGCCCGCGCGCCAGAAGCGCCGCGACCGCCGGCGCGATCGCCGCGCCGTCCTCGCCGCCCAGCACGCCGTCCTCGCCCGCATGCGGATTGAGCCCGGCCACGGCGAGCCGCGGCGCCGCGATGCCGAAATCGCGCTTGAGCGCCGCCAGCACGATCTCACCCGTCTCGACGATGGCCGCCGCGGTGATCGCGCCGGGCACCTGCGCCAGCGGCATGTGCACCGTCAGCGGCACGACGCGCAGCACGTCGCTCGCCAGCATCATCACCGCGCGCGGACTGCCGGTGAGCGCGGCGAGGAATTCGGTATGACCGGGGTGCGGGAAGCCGGCCTGCGCCAGCACCGCCTTGTTGATCGGCGCCGTCACGACCGCGGCCGCTTCGCCGCGCTGTGCCTGTGCGACGGCGAGCTCGATCGCCGCGATCACCGCGGCGGCGTTGGCGCCGTCCGGCTTGCCCGGCACGCGCGACGCCTTCGCGGTCGTGGCGAGGACGTCGCCGGCGAAGCCCACGCTGCGGAAGACTTCCGGATCGCCGGTCAGGCGCAGCGCATGCCCGCCGATCCGGCCGCCCAGCGCCGCGAAGGCCGCGACCGCAACCTCCGGCCCGATGCCGGCCGGTTCGCCCATCGTGATGAGGATCGGTGCGTCCGCGTTACTTGACTTCGACATTGGCGTTGCGCCGCAGGTCGCGCAGATAGCGCCGCGACAGCATGGTGATCTGCTGGTCGAACAGGCTCTCTTCGACCTGCTGGCGGTTCGGCGCCGGCCACACGGTGCGGGTCGGCGCCCGCTTGTCGCAGCGGACCATCATCTCGACGCCGGCCGGCGAGGTGAAGGGCGGCGTCGCCTCGCCCGGGCCCGCCTTGTTGATCGCGGCCTGGATGTCGGGGCTGAGGTCGCTGATCTTCAGGCCCATCTTGGCGAGGTCCTGGTAGACGAGGCCGTGCACCTGCTCGGCGATCTTCGGCAGCATGTCGCAGCCATTGACGTGCTCGCGGATCTGGGTCGCGATCTTCATCACGTTCTCCATCAGCGCCTTGGGCGGATTGGCCCCCACCGGCAGCAGCAGGCGCGCCACGGTCAAGGGGCCGGTCGGCTTGAGCGAGGCCGGATCGGGCAGCTTGGTGCCGAGGCCTTCCTGCCGCTCGCGCAGGCCGAGGATGTAATAGCCGCCGGTCGAGCGGATCGGATCGGAGACCTGTCCGGGCTCCATCTTCATCAGCGCGGCGTCGAGCTCGGCCGGAAGCTGGCCCTGGTGCACCCAGCCCATGTCGCCGCCGGAGGCCGCGGTCGGGCTCTGGCTGAACTGGCGCGCCACGGTCTGGAACTGCGCCCCCGAGTTGAGCTGCGCGCGGACGTCCTGCGCGTCCTTCAGCACCTTGGCGTCGACGTCGGGATTGTCGACGCCGAGGAAGATGACGGAGACGAGGAAATGCGGCTTGTCGGCGCCCTCGTTCTGGCGCGCCATCTCGGCGTCGATGTCGGCCGGCGTGATGTTGATGCGATCCTGGAATTCGTCCTGCACCGCCTTCTGCCAGGCGATCTGCACCGCGATCTGCGCCCGCAGCGTCGCCATGTCGACGCCCGTCTTCTTGAGCAGGTCGGCGAGCTGGTCCTTGGTCATGTGGTTGTCGCCGGTGATGCGCTCGATCGACTTGTCCACGTCGGTCGGCGACACGGTGATGTTCTTGCGCCGCGCTTCCTGGATCTGAAGCTGCTCGGTCTCGAGCTGCTTGAGCACCTGGTCGCGCAGGCGGCTCATCACGTCCGGCGTGGCCTGGATGCCGGAGGTCGAGACGAACAGCAGGATGCGCTGGTGCAGGTCGTATTCGGTGATGATCGCGTCGTTGACGATCGCGGCGACGCCGTCGGCCCGCCCGGTGTCGGATTGCAGGACCGCGCCCGGCGGCGGGTTGGCCGCGGGCGTCGTGCCGTCGGGAGGCGTCGTGGCCGCCGGCGTGGTGGCCGGTTGCGTCCCGGGCGGCGGTCCGGAGGGTCCCGACAGCGCCTGGCCGAGCGACGGTGCCGCCGCGGCGAGCGCCATCAGGCCTCCAAGAATTGCGAATTGCAGATGTCTTTTGGACAACGGTCGGACCTTCGGCAGCAATCTCAATGGTTTACGCGCTCGCCCCCGAACCGGCGGGGAGAATACGGAAAAATTCCCCAAGCGCAATCCGCCAAGCCGAACGGACGACCGGTTTGGCGGCAGGACGGCGGAACCTCGCAAAAAGTCACGGCCGCGAAAAGACGTCTTGTGGGAACAAGCTAAACGGCGCGATCGGCTGATCCCCGGTTTTCAGCTGGAAGCGCAAGATGAACGAGGTCGAGGGCGGCACGTCGCGGTCGGTGGTGAATTTGCGGCGATAGGCGATGGAGACGCCCAGGCACTCGTCCTCATAGCCCAGGCCCAGCTCCGTATCGAGCATCTGGCCCGCCAGCAGGTCGCGCCTTATGGCGCCGAAGGCCTGCCAGTTCTGGTAGAAATTGACGTCCGCCTGGGCATTGATTTCCTCGCGCTCGCCGAGGCCCAGGGTCTGGAGTTCCGCCGGCAGCTGCACATAGCTGATCTGGAGCGAGGTGCGCCCGAATTCTCCGGTCAGGTAAACCTCGTGGCGCCGGACCGTGCCGTTGTCGCGGTCGATATCGATCCGGTCGGTCAGGTCGATATAGGGCAGGAATTTGATGCTCACCCGCCCCACGATGTCCGATGCAGTGCCGTGCTCGCCGGAATCGGGTCCGAAGATCGGATCGGGCTTGAGGCGATAAGTCTGGCCCAGCACCGCATCGACGGAGCCCGAGGGGAACACCGCGCGGGCATGGATTCCGATATTGGCGCGCGGTCCGCTCTCCACGAGATCGTAGCCGGGCATCTGGTCGAAGCTCAGCACGTTGTTGTCGTCGAGTTCGAACGCAGCGCTGTCCTCGTTGGGGATGCCGGCCGGATTGCCGCCATAGGGCTGCAGGATGGCCTGCACGATGGGCTCGACGATGAAGGCGCGGCCCTGGCCGGTGGAGGAAATGAACGGCCAGCGCCAGTCGAGCGCGGCGTAGGGCACGCCCCGGCTGATGAACTGGTCGCCGGTGCCGGGCGTGAGCGAGTCGCTCACATGATAGACGTCGCCGCGCGCATCCAGCTGCAGGGTCAGGAGCTGGCCGCCGGGCAGGACGGTCGGCCAGCGCATCCGCATCTCGGCCGTCGCGCGCTGATCGTCCTCGCCGATGTCGCGGTTGAGCGCGACGGTGTCGAGGTCGAAGCGGAACTGTCCGCCCAGCAGCTTGTCGGTCGGGATGTAGTTGTACTCGATCAGCGGCAGCGCAAAGGGGATGACGCCGGCGCTGTCCGTCGCGCGTAGGCCCTGGAAGAAGTAGCCGGTCACCGCGAAACGCGAGCGCCCGCCGGTGTCCTCGACGAACAGGTCGCTCACCAGCCGGTCGAGCTGCGAGACGTCGTAACGCTTCAGATAGGTGTCGTTGCTGGTGAGCTGCAGGTCGTAGCCGGTGCGCCAGCCGTCCGAGATCGGGATGCGGCCCGAGCCGAACAGGCTCGAATAGAACTGGCCCTGCTGCCCGCTGAGGCCGCCGTCCGGATTGTAGGCGATCGAGCCCTGCAGCCACATGCCGCCGTCGTTCCAGCGCTGGCGGTATTCGCCGGCCAGCACCTCGCCGCCGCGCGTCGACACCGTCGGCGTGATCGTCGCGTCGCTCGACGGCGTCAACGCGATATAGACCGGGACCTTCGCGAAATAGCCGATATTGGTCGAGTTGCCCACGTCGGGCGTGAGGATGCCGCTGGCATAGCGCACCGTCGGATCGGGCTCGCGCAGATAAGGCGAGTAGAACACCGGCACGTCGAAGAACTCGATCGCCGCGTCGTGGAACACGATGAGATGCTTGATCTGGTCGTAGACGACATGCGCCGCGCGCACCTTCCACACCGGCGTGCGCTGGCCGGGCTGGTTGCAGATCTTGCAAGGGGTATAGGCGGCGTCGAACGCCTCGACGAAACGGCCCTGGCTGCGCGTCGCGTTCGTCGCGACCATCCGGCCGTTCTTGCCGATCAGCGCCGCAAAGCCCTTGAGCGCGCCGTCGCGCATCTTGTCGGTCAGGGTGACGTACTGGCCGAAGGCGACGTTGCCGCGTTCGTCGGTCAGGCTCACATGGCCGCTCGCGACCATCTTGTCGTGCACTTCGTCATAGGCCACCTGGTCGGCCAGCAGCACGCGGCCGTCGCTGTCGATCTCGACATGGCCGCGCGCCGTGACGATATGGGCGTCGACGTCGTAGTCGAGCTCGTCGGCCTGCAGCAGCACGTCGCCCCTGATGGCGAGCGGCGCTGCGGCCTGCGCCGCCAGCGGCAGCCCGAAGGCGGTGGCGAGGGCGAGGACGCGGAACGCTCTCATCCGTCCTCCTGGTTGAAGACGAGGGTCATGCCGATCAGGATCGCGGCCGAGGCCGGCGCCGTCGCCGCCAGCGCGATGGGCAGGATGCCGCTCTGCCCCAGGGCGCGGGCGAACTCGCTGAAGAAATAGATTCCGAAGCCCGCCAGGGCGCTGATCAACACCACGCGCATCAGCCCGCCGCTGCGTCCGACGCGCACCGAGAAGCTCGCGGCCATGAACACCATGGCCGCGAACAGCGCGGGCAGGGCGAGCAGGGTGTAGAAATAGAGCTCATAGCGCACCGCGGAGAAGCCGGCGGTCTGCGCCGCATGGATGAAGCTCGGCAACTGCCAGAACGACAGCGTGTAGGGCGGCGCGAAGCTCTCCTGGATCTGCACCGGGGTCAGCGTCGTGGGCAGGTCGTAGCTGCGGTGATAGACCGGACTGCCCTCCGCCCCGCTCACCCAGGCGTCGCTGAGCTTCCACACGCCCGATTGCAGCTCGGCCGATTTCGCGTCGACCCGTCCCTTGAAATGGTCCTGCCCGCGATAGACGAACACCAGGACGTTCTCGAGATGGACGCCTTGGTTGGTCACGCGCAGCGCGTGGATCACCGATTGCTGGTTCTCGTCGCCCTGGCGCATGTAGAGGCCGTTGGGCGAGATGGAGAGCTGCGACGCCTCGCCCTTGATGTACTTCGCCTCCAGCGCCGCGAACTGCGCCAGCATGCGCGAGGACAGCGGCGTGACCAGCAGCACCACGATGAAGCCCAGACCCGCCGCCACCGCCAGCGGCGGCGCCAGGAAATCCCAGGCCGACATGCCGGCGGCGCGGATCGCGACCAGCTCCTGGTTGCGCGACAGCCGCGCGAAGGCGAACACCCCGCCCAGCAGGACCGCGAAGGGCATCATCTTCTGTCCGAGGTCGGGAAGCTGCAGCACCGCCATCGCGATCACCACCAGCGTGGGCACGCCGCGTCCGCCCGTGCGGTTGGTGAGGTCCACGATGTCGATCGAGAAGGCGAGGATCAGCAAGGTGCCGTAGACGATCCCGATCCCGATCAGGAACTGGATGGCGAGATAGCGGTAGAGCGTCCAGGACCAGCTCATGTCGCCGCTTCCAGCGGCGCCGGGCGGCGCAGCCACGCCATCGGGTCGGCGCCCATGAGATTGGCGAGCGCCAGCGCGCTGCCGAGCAGCGGGATCGCATAGAACAGCACGTTCAGCGACGGATCGCGCGCCGCCAGGCCCTGCACGCCATAGCCTGCGATGCGCACCGCCGCGACCGCGACGATGGCGAAGGTGAGGCGCAGCGCATTGGCGCCGCGCGCGCGGCTGCCGCGCAGGATCGCGGCCAGCGCGATCAGCGCGAAGGCGATGCAGTAGAGCGGCTGCGACAGCCGGTTGTGCCCCTCGGCGATATAGGCGTTGCGCACCTTGGGCGACAGGCCGGGATCGGGATGGAAGAGCTCGGAGAGATAACGCTCCGAGGTGGCGCGGTCGGTGGCCCGCGCCGGTCCCGCGAACTGGTCGAGGTCGAAGACGTAGCGCTGGAATTTCAGGACCGAGAGCTGCGCCCCGCCATTGCTGCTCGCCTCGATCGTGCCGTCGACCATGATGAGTCGCGCGCCGCCCGCGGTCTGCACCAGCTGGCCGCTCTCGGCGAGATAGGTGATGGCGTGCATCGGGTTGCGGTTGTCGTGCACGAACACGCCGCGGATCGTGCCGTCGGAATTGAGCTCGCGGATGAACACCGTGAGCCCGGTCGCCGGGGTGTTGAACTCGCCCTCGTTGAGCAGCGCGGTGCCGATGTCGGCGCGGATGTCGACCACCTTGTCCTTCATCGCCCGCTGTCCCGCCGGCATGAGATAGAGGCCGCAGGCATAGGTCAGCGCCATGACGATCGCGGCCGAGATGAACACCGGCACCGCGATCTGCGCCCGGCTGAAGCCCGCCGCCGCCATCACCACCAGCTCGCTGTCGGTGTTGAGCTTGGAGAGCGCGAACAGCGTGCCGGCGAAGAACGCGATCGGCAGGATGATGACCAGCAGGCTCGGCAGCACCAGCAAGGTGAGATAGAGGAACGTCGGCGCCGACTGGCCGCGGTTAATCACCAGGTCGAGCAGGCGCAACGACTGCGACAGCCAGATCACGGCCGTCAGCAGGAAGGCGAACAATGCCGTCGGCCCGACAAGCTGGCCCAGCAGGTAGAGCGACAGTCGCGGCAGTTTCACGCTTCCAGCCGTTCCAAGCGCCGGGCCGGCACGATCGCGTGCAAGCCCTTTCGCCCCTTCCTAGATTCGCCCTAAACTAGCATTCTCGCATGGCGGTCCGGCAACCCGGCCCAGGCCAGCGCCTGCCTCGCATACGGGCTGAATACCCCTTAAAGACACGTCAGCGCCAGACCGAATCCCCGAAGAATCCAGGAGAAATTTCATGCAGTTGTCTTTTGCCGCGCCCCAAAACGTCGCGTCGGGCGCCTGGGTTGTCGGCGCGTCCGATGGCAGCGTCCTGACGCCGGCCGCCCAGAAGGCCGACAAGGCGTCCGGCGGCGCCCTGACGCGCGGCCTCAAATTCAGCAAATTCACCGGCAAATCCGGCCAGGTGCTCGAAATCCTCGCGCCCGCCGGCCTGTCGGTCTCGCGCATCGTCCTCGCGGGCCTCGGCAAGCCGGGCGATTTCGACGGCAATGCCGCCGAAGTGCTCAGCGCCACGATCAACGGCCGCCTGAACGGCTCCGGCGACACCGCCGTGACCTATGAGATCGACGTGCCCAAGGGCGGCAAGCTCAAGCCCGGCGAGCTCGCGGCGCATCTGGCGCTCGGCGCCCGCCTCAAGAGCTACACCTTCAACCATTACCGCACCAAGAACCTCGACGAATACGAGCAGCGTCTGCGGCGGGTGACCATCGCGACGCCGGACGCGGCGGGCGCCAGGAAGACGTGGGCCGGGCTCGAAGCCATTGCCGACGGCATGTTCTTCGCCCGCGATCTCGTGAACGAGCCGCCGAACGTCCTCTACCCCGCCGAATTCGCGCGCCGCGTGAAGGCGACGCTGGGCAAGCTCGGCGTCAAGGTCGAGATCCTCGGCGAAGCCCAGATGGCCAAGCTCGGCATGGGCTCCCTGCTGGGCGTCGGCCAGGGCAGCGAGCGCGAAAGCCAGATCGTCGTCCTGCAGTGGAACGGCGGCCGGAAGAAGGACGCGCCGGTCGCGTTCGTCGGCAAGGGCGTGTGCTTCGACTCCGGCGGGCTCTCGCTCAAATCGGGCGCCGGGATGATGGGCATGAAGGGCGACATGGGCGGCGCCGCCGCCGTGGTCGGCACGCTGCAGGCGCTGGCGACGCGCAAGGCGCGGGTCAACGCGGTCGGCGTGATCGGCCTGGTCGAGAACATGCCGGACGGCAAGGCACAGCGTCCCGACGACGTGGTCAAGTCGATGTCGGGCCAGACCATCGAGGTGCTCAACACCGATGCCGAAGGCCGCCTCGTGCTGGCCGATGCGCTGACCTACACCCAGCGCACCTTCAAGCCGCGCTTCGTCGTCGACCTCGCCACCCTGACCGGCGCGATCATCATGGCGCTGGGGCCGGAACATGCCGGCCTGTTCTCCAACGACGACAAGCTCGCCGACCGCATCGTCGCCGCCGGCAAGGCGGTGGGCGAGCCGGTGTGGCGCCTGCCGATGGGTCCGGCCTATGACAAGCTGCTGCGCTCCAAGATCGCCGACATGAAGAACATCGGCGGCCCCAATGCGGGCGCGATCACCGCGGCGCAATTCCTCCAGCGCTTCGTCGAGGACAAGCGTCCCTGGGCGCATCTCGACATGGCCGGCGTCGCCTTCCAGGACGGCGAATCCCGCTCGCTGGCGCCGGGCTGGGGCACCGGCTGGGGCGTGCGGATCCTCAATGCGCTGGTCGCGGAGAATTATGAGGACTAGAGCTGCCGAAAAATCGCGAAGCGATTTTCCGGGTGATGGGCTCTTTCCGTCTGCACCAGCCCCCACCCGGAAATGCGCCGCATTTCCGACCTTCCCGCGAGGGGGAGGTGAATAGAACGCGATGACCGAGACCCTCTTCTACCATCTCGAGCGCCGTGCTCTCGACGACGTGCTGCCCGGCCTGATCGAGAAGACGCTGGAGCGCGGCTGGCGCGCGGTGATCCGCGCCGAATCCTCCGAACGCGCCGACGCGATCGACACCCTGCTGTGGACCTACAACGACCAGACCTTCCTCGCGCACGCGCAGTCGGGTGACGGCGATCCCCGCCGCCAGCCCGTCCTGATCACGGTCGAGGACGAGAACCCGTCCGGCGCGAACGTGCTCTTCCTCGTCGGAGGCGCCACGCCGGATTCATGGGACGCGGTGAACGATCTCACCCGGATCGTGATGATGTTCGACGGCCGCGACGCCCAGGCCCTCGGCAAGGCCCGCACCGCCTGGAAGGACGCGAAGGCGGCGGGCCATGCGGTGACCTACTGGAAGGAATCCGAAAGCGGAAAGTTCGAGAAGCAGGAATGAATGGCTGCCATCCTCGGGAAAACTCAGGACGAAAGCCGAGAGCTTTGTCCTAGGGTGAAAACCAAAATTCCGGTCTCGTCCTGAGCTTGTCGAAGGATCCTGTCAGTGGCGGGACGCTCCATCGGGCCCCAGAGCGAGCAGCATGCTCGCATGGCGCTCCAGATCCTCCGCGCCGCGCAGGAGCTTTTCCACGAAACCCGGCATGGTGGTGCGCGTCGCATCCACCCGCATATGCGCCGCGAGGCTGCGGCACTTGTCTGCCTCGTCTGTGGCTGAGTGTTCCATGGATTGACAACGGGCCGGTCGCACCGCGCGTTCCACTAACGCGCGTTAACGCTTGGGGTCATACCGCGGCACCGGCGCGAAACGGCGCGGTTACTCGTCCTTTTTGTGCTCTGCCAGTTTCTTGAGCACGTTTACCTGGCGGTGCCATTGGCGCACCGGCACCGCCGGATAGCCACCCACCGTCTCGCCCGGCGCCACGTCGCGCGTGACGCCCGAGCCCGCGGCCAGCCGCGCCCCCGCGCCGATGTTCAGGTGATCCGAGATGCCGACCTGGCCGCCGATCATCACGCCGGGACCGATCGTGGTCGAGCCGGCGATGCCGACCTGCGCCACCACGATGCAGTGATGCCCGACGCGCACATTGTGCCCGACATGGATCAGCGCGTCGAAGCGGGCGCCGCGCTCGATCACCGTGTCGCCGATCGCGCCGCGGTCGACCGTACAGTTGGAGCCGAACTCCACGTCGTCCTCGATCAGCACGCGGCCGAGCTGCGGCACCCGCAGCAGGCCTTTGCTGCTCGGCACGAAGCTGAACCCGGCATTGCCGATCGAGCAGTTCGGCCCGAAGGTCACGCGGCTGCCGACGATCGCATGGCTGATCACGGTGTTGGGGCCGATGACGCAATGGTCGCCGAGCGTGACGCCCGCGCCGATCACGACATTGCGGCCGATGGCGCAATGGGCACCGACCTTGGCATGCGCCCCGATCTCGCCCCCCGGCCCGATCTGCGTGCCGGCGCCCACCCGCGCGGTCTCGTGCACCGGCAGATCGGCGCGCAGCCCTTCGGCCAGCGGCGGCGGCGGATAGAACAGGTGCCCGACCTGCGCGAAGGCGAGGCGCGGATTGTGCGACAGCAGCAGCCAGGTGCCGTTGTGCTCATGGGCGCTGAGCTTGTGGTTGGTGATCACCACCCGCGCCCGCGTCGCCGCGAAGGCGGCGGCGAACTTGGCGTCGCTGAAGATGGAGATGTCGCTGTCGTTCGCGCCGTCGAGCGCCGCGACGTCGTGGATCGGAAAGGCGGCATCCGCCTCATTGCCCAGTTCGGCGCCGACATGGGCTGCAATCTCGCCGAGCGGAAAGGGTCCGGCACGCTGGAAAAATCGATCGTCCGTCATGCTCGTTCCGGGTTCGCCTGTCCTTGCTGGGCGGAATCCCCCCTATGGTCCGCCGACAGGCGGACAAAGCCATGATTTTCCCCGCGCCGCAAGAACGGGCGGCGGCAACCGTACCAAGAGATCGCGTTAAGGTTTTTTCCGGCTCGCGAGGTTCTTGAGCGCGATCGTCTGGCGGTGCCATTCGCGCACCGGCATGGCGGGATAGCCGCCCACCGTCTCGCCCGCCGCCACGTCCTTGGTGACGCCGGCCTTCGCCGCGAGCCGCGCCCCGGCGCCGATGGTGAGATGGTCGCTGACCCCGACCTGGCCGCCCATCATCACGAACGGCCCGATGACGCTCGACCCCGCGATGCCGACCTGGCCGGCGATCAGGCAGTGATGCCCGATCTTCACGTTGTGGGCGATGTGCACCAGGTTGTCGAACATCGTGCCGGTGCCGATCACCGTGTCGCCGATGGCGCCCCGGTCGATCGCGCAATTGGCGCCGAACTCGACGTCGTCCTCGATCACCACGCGGCCGAGCTGCGGCACGCGCAAGAGGCCCTTGCCGCTGGGCACGAAGCTGAAGCCGGCGCTGCCGATGGTGACGTTGGGCGCGAAGGTGACGCGGTTGCCGATCACGGCATAGTTGATGACGCAGTTCGCGCCGACCACGCAATCGTCGCCCAGCGTCACGCCATGGCCGATCACCGCATTGGGCCCGATCAGGCAGCGCGCCCCGATCCGCGCCTGCGCGCCGATCACGGCACCGGCGCTGATCTGGGTTCCGGTGCCGACCGTGGCGGTGTGGTGGACAGGGGTGAGCGGCTGCACGCCCGCGACCAGCGTATCCGGCGGATAGAACATGTGCCCGACCTGGGCGAAGGCGAGGCGCGGATTGGGCGCGAACAGCAGCCAGGTGCCGTTGTGCTCGTGGACGCCCAGCTTGTGGTCGGTGATCACCACACTTGCGCCGGTATGGGCGAAGGCGGTCGAGAATTTCGCGTCGCTGAAGACGCTGATGTCGCCGGGTGCGCCGGTCTCCAGCGAAGCGACGTCGCGGACCGCAAAATCCGAACTGGATCGATTGCACAGCTCGGCGCCGATATGGGCCGCGATCTCGCCAAGCGCGAACGGCCCCGCGCGGCGGAAAAATCGGTCGTCTGTCATAACCGCCTTCTATAGGGATTGCGGGGGCTTAGCAAAAAGCGATCGGCCACATCCTTACCGCCGCGGGGCGGTGGGCTTGAGATCGCGCGACTCTTGGGCCATCTGATGGTTCCATCGCAGCCCGGAGCCGCTTTTGCTGAACCCGCTCGCCTATCTCGAAAGCCCCGCGGGGCTGGTCTACCTCCTGATCATCGGCGGTTGCATCGTGCATGCTGTGCGCACCGGCAACGTCTTCCCATGGGTCTACATCATCATTTTCCTGCCCGCGATCGGCAGCCTGATCTACCTGGCGGCCGTCATCGGGCCGTCGCTTTTTCGCAGCCGTGCCGCCGCCCAGCTCGGCGCAAACATGCGGCAGATGGCCGATCCGAACCGCAACTTCCGCGAGGCGCATCGTGCCGTGGAGATGGTGGGGTCCGTCGACGCCAAGCGCGCCCTGGCCGAGGAATATGTGTCCCGCGGCAACTATGCCGGCGCGGTCGAGATCTATCGCGAGGCGGCGCAGGGCCAGTTCGCGGACGATCCGGCCCTGCTGCTCGGCCTGGCGCGGGCGCAATTCCTGAACGGCGATCCCGCCGGGGCGCAGCACAGCCTCGACCGGTTGCAGGCCGCCGATCCCAAATTCGCCTCGGCCGAGGCGCACCTGCTCTATGCCCGCGCGCTCGAGGCGCAGGGCAAGACCGACGAAGCGCTCGCCGAATATCGCCGCCTGGTGACTTACTATCCGGGCGAGGAGGCGCGTGCGCGTTTCGCCCTGCTGCTGGAGAAGACCGGCGCCCGGGACGAGGCCGTGACGGTTTATCGCCAGATCCTCAAGCTCCTCGACGGCGCCCCCGCGCGCTACCGCAAGGCGCAGAAGGAATGGGGCGACATCGCCCGCCGCGGCGCGCGGTGAGCCCACCGCTTCACCTCCCCCTTGCGAGGGTCGCTAGCGACAGCGTGGCGACGCTCTCAAGGGGGAGGCGAAACGCCGACGCGATCGCGGTTTCGTCCTCTACGGCCGGCAAGAAATCTCGCACACCGAGCCCGCGCACGCGCCGCGCGTGGCTTACCAGGCTTGCGGGTTGCGCGGGTCCTTCGCGACGTTGATGGGACACATGAACGGTCCCTCGTCGCCGTTCGCGCGCAGCATGCGGAACGACCAATCCGACACCTTGTGGTAGCGGATACCGGCATAGGGTCCGTCCACCATGCTCAGCGTATGCCCATCGAAGCGGAAATGGCCGGTCTTTCCGCCGCGACTGAGATACAGGTCCGGACCCAGGACCGAGAATTTCCCGCCCGCGTCGAGCTGCGTTCCGACGCTGCGGATGCCTTCCCAGCTGTCCGGGCTGCGGCCGCCCGCCTTGGAGGGGCCGAAACAGTCATAGACGCCGTGCGGAACGCTCCGTCCCGCCGCTTGCGCCAGAGCGCCGGCACTCGGAAAAATGACGCTCGTCAAAAAAGCCAGTGCCAGCATCGCGCGCGTCATGAAGGTTCCTTTTGAGGATGTCTCGATCAGACAGAGTTCGCACCGCTTTTGCAATCGCCGCCACGGCCGTTCCCTCAGCGCCGGTGATCCAGACCGTTACTCCACCGCCATCGCTGCTTCGTACTCCTCGTTCATCGACAGCCAGCGCACTTCGGCCGCCTCGAGCTTGCGCGCCGCGTCGGCGCGCTTCTTCGACACCGCGCTGCCCTTTGCGGGATCCTTGGTGAACAGGAGCGGATCGCTCAGCGCCTTGTCGAGCTTGGCGAGCTCCGCGGTGAGCTCCGCGATCTGGTGCTCCGCCGCATCGACCTTGTCCTTGAGCGGCTTGAGGAGGCGCCGCCGCTCCGCTGCGTCGCGCCGCGCCTCTTCCTTCGATTTCGGCGGCGGGGCTTCCTCCTTCGCCGCCACCGGCAGCGGTGCATCGTCCGCCAGCAGGAAGCGGCGATAGTCGTCGAGGTCGCCCTCGAACGGGTTCACCTCGCCATTGGCGACCAGCAGCAGCCGGTCCGCGGTCGCCTCGATCAGCCGCCGGTCGTGGCTGACCAGCACCACCGCGCCGTCGAAATCGTTGAGCGCGCTGAGCAGCTCGCCGCGCGCGTCGATGTCGAGATGGTTGGTCGGCTCGTCGAGGATCAGCAGGTTCGGCTTGTCCAGCGTCGCGAGCGCCAGCATCAGCCGGGCCCGCTCGCCGCCCGAGAGGTTGCCCACCAGGGTGAGCTGCTTGTCCGCCGCGAAGCCGAAGCCGCCGAGCTGGGTGCGCGCCTCCTGCACCGTCAGGCGCGGCCGCATGTTCTGCAGCGTCTGCACCGGCGTGATCGCGCCCTGCAGCTCTTCGAGCTGGTGCTGCGCGAAATAGCCCGGGATCATCTTGCGCGAGAACACGACCTCGCCGCCCATCGGCAGAAGCTTGCCGGCCAGCAGCTTGGCCAGCGTCGACTTGCCGTTGCCGTTCTTGCCCAGCAGCGCGATGCGGTCGTCGGGATCGAAGCGCAGCGAGACGTTGCTCAGGATCGGCTTGCCGGGCTCATAGCCGACCGCCATGCGGTCCATGGTGACCAGCGGCGGCGCCGCCTCCACCGCCTTGGGCAGGCGGATCGGCGCGACGTGCTCGTCGAGCGGAATCTCGATGCGCCCCAGCTTGGCGATCATCTTCATGCGGCTCTGCGCCTGACGCGCCTTCGAGGCCTTGGCCTTGAAGCGGTCGACGAAGCTCTGCAGATGCTTGCGCTGCAGGTCCTGCTTCTTCTGCTGCGCCGCGTCGAGCGCCCGGCGCATCGCGCGGGTGTCGACGAAGGTATCGTAATTGCCGCTGTAGAGCGTCAGCTTGCCGTGCTCGAGATGCAGGATGAACTCGGCGGCGGTGTTCAGCAGGTCGCGGTCGTGGCTGACGATCAGCACCGTGCCGCGATAGCGCAGCAGGAAGTTCTCCAGCCACATCACGCCTTCGAGGTCGAGATAGTTGGTCGGCTCGTCGAGCAGCAAAAGGTCCGGCGCGGAGAACAGGATCGCCGCCAGCGCCACCCGCATGCGCCAGCCGCCGGAGAATTCGGCGCAGGGTCTGAGCTGGTCCTCCGCCGAGAAGCCGAGGCCGGCGAGGATCTCCGCCGCCCGGGCCGGCGCGGTATAGGCGTCGATCGCGTCCAGCCGGTGATAGATGTCGCCCAGCTTCTGCCCGTCCGTCTCGTGCTCGGCGGCGGCCAGCAGCGTCGTGCGCTCCGGATCGGCTTCGAGCACGGTGTCGAGCAGGCTGACCTGCGTCCCCGGCGCTTCCTGCGCCACCGCGCCCAGGCGCCAGGCGTTGGGCCAGGAGACCTCGCCGTCGTCCGGATGGAGCTGGCCGAGGATGACCTTCAGCAGCGTCGATTTGCCGGCGCCGTTGCGTCCCACAAGGCCCACGCGCCGCCCCGCGGGCAGGCTCGCGCTTGCGCCTTTGAGGATTTCGCGGCCCGCGATGCGGACGAGGACGTTGTCGATGACGAGCATGGCGGCGGCGTATAGCATGCTTCGAGGCGCCGCTGCGCGGCGCACCTCCGCATGACGCTTGAGCTAAATCGTCACCCTGAGGCGCGAGCGAAGCGAGCCTCGAAGGGTGCTTGCGCCGGGCCCGCGGCCACGGCATAAGGCCCGCGCTTTCCGCAATCTGGAGTGACTGATGCCCGTCGAGCGCACCCTTTCCATCATCAAGCCGGACGCGACGCGCCGGAACCTCACGGGCGCCATCGTCGACCGCTTCGAGAAGGCCGGCCTGCGCGTGATCGCCTCGCGCCGCATCCGCCTCTCCCAGGCCCAGGCGGAAGCCTTCTACGGCGTCCACCGCGAGCGTCCCTTCTTCGCCAGCCTCGTCGCGTTCATGACCTCGGGCCCGGTCGTGGTGCAGTGCCTGGAGGGCGAGAGCGCGATCGCCAAGAATCGCGAAGTGATGGGCGCCACCAACCCGGCCAACGCCGCCGCCGGCACCATCCGCAAGGATTTCGCCGAGAGCATCGAGGCCAATTCGGTGCACGGCTCGGACGCCCCGGAGACCGCGGCGCAGGAGATCGCGTTCTTCTTCTCCGGCCTCGATATCGTCCCTTAGAAAAATAATCCCGCCGGCCTGAAAGAAGTCCGCCGCCCGCTCGTCTACCTTGGACGAGCGGTTGCGGGTTGACGGCGGATGGACGGCGCAAGCCAGGATGAGCGGTATGTGAGCGCGGCGGCCGCCTTCGGCCCGGCGCTGGGCCGGCTGGCGCGCGCCTATGAAGCCGATCCGGACCAGCGGCGCGATCTGCTGCAAGACCTTCACCTCGCCCTGTGGCGCAGCCTGGCCACGTTCGACGGACGCTGTTCGCTGCGCACCTGGGTCTACCGCGTCGCCCACAACGCCGCGGCGTCCTACGTGCTGCAGCGCCGCCGGGCCAAGACCGCGGCGCTGACCAGTCTCGAAGACCTCGACCTGCCGGATGCAGCCGCCAGTCCCGAAGAGGCGATGGGCGAGCACCAGGCCCTCCAGCGCCTGATGGCGATCATCCGCGCCCTCAAGCCGCCCGACGCGCAGGTGATGCTGCTGTATCTCGAAGATCTCGATGCCGCCGCCATCGGGGAGATCACCGGCCTGTCGGCCGGCGCGGTGGCCAACAAGATCCACCGGATCAAGGCGGTGCTGGCGAAACGCTTTCACGACCGAGGAGCGAGCCGATGAGCGATTCTGCTTCTCAGGACGCAAAGACCCTCTGGCAGAACCAGGAGACGGAGTCCACCACCGTGACGCTCGACGACATCCGCAAGCGCGCCGGCCAATTCCAGCGGCGTGTCCGCAACCGCAACAGGCGCGAATATATCGCCAGCGCTGTCGTGATCGCCGCGTTCGGCGTCCTCGCCTGGCAGATGCCGGGCTGGATGATGAAGCTCGGCAGCGTCCTGATCGTGACCGCCACGCTCTTCGTGGTGTGGCAGCTCCACCGGCGCGGCCGGGCGCAAACGGTACCGGACGGTGCCGCCGCGGGGCTGCTCGCGTTCCATCGCGAGGAATTGGTGCGCCAGCGGGAGATGCTCCGCACCGTGTGGCTCTGGTACCTGGCGCCGTTCGTGCCGGGCATGGCTCTGATCTTGCTCGCCCGCTATTTCCAGCTCCACACGCCGGGCCGCTCGCTGGCCGTGGATCACCTGATCATCGTCTTTGGTGCTATGATCATGGCGCTGGTCTTCGTCATCATCCTGCTCCTGAATCTGTGGGTCGCGGCCAGGCTGCAGAACCGTATCCACGAGTTGGACAGGCTGAAGGCCGAGTAGTTTGAGCCGCGACAGAGGAGGAATGCCCATGCCGAAAATCCTTGCCGGTCTTGTGTTGTCGGGCCTCACGCTGTTTGCCGCCGGCGCGGCCGCGGCGGGTGTGCTGCCGGCGCGGGTCGACGACGCCGTCAAGGCGCGGATCGCGGCCGGACAATATCCGGCGCTGGTCATCGCCTATGTCGATCACGGCCGGACGCAGGTCGCGGCCTATGGCACGCTGGGCGGCGGCAAGGCGCCCGATGGCGACACGGTGTTCGAGATCGGCTCGATCACCAAGACCTTCACCGCGACCATCCTCGCCGACGCGGTGACACGCGGCACGCTCGGCCTCGATGCCAAGGTCGCGACGCTGCTGCCGGATTTCACGATCCCGACGCGCGGCGGCAAGGCCATCACCCTGGCCGACATCGCCACGCAGCATTCCGGCCTGCCGCGCCTGCCGGACAATTTCAATCCAGCCGATCCGAAAAATCCCTATGCCGATTACGGCGCCGCGCAGCTCAAGGCTTTTCTTGCGAGCTATGCGCTGCCGCGCGATCCCGGCGCGTCCTACGAATATTCCAATCTCGCTTTTGGCCTTCTCGGCTACGCCCTGGCGCAGAACGCCCACGCCGATTACCGCACGCTGCTCCGTCAGGTAGTGCTGGGGCCGCTCGGCATGCGCGATACCGACACTGAGACCTCTGCGGCGCAGGCCGCCCGCATGGCGCCGGGGCACGACATGCGGGGCGAGCCGCAACCGAACTGGGATTTGAGCGCGCTGGCCGGCGCCGGCGCCATCCGCAGCACGGGCAACGACATGCTGCGCTATCTGCGCGCCAATATGGGCGAGGCTTCGCCGCTGTCGGCCGCGATGACGCTGGCCCACGCCGCGCGCACCGACGGCCCGCCCGGCGAGCGCATCGGCCTCGCCTGGATGACCCGCACGACCGGCGCCGGCCCGGTTGTCTGGCACAATGGCATGACCGGCGGCTATGCCGGCGTCATCGCCTTCACCGCCGACGGCACGCGCGGCATCGTGGTGCTGACCAATATGGCCGTCGAAGTCGAGGATCTGGCGTTCGCCGCGCTCGATCCTTCGGCGCCGCTCGCGCCGGCGCAAAAGTCCATCACGCTCGCGCCCGCCGAACTGGAGCAATACACCGGCCGCTATCAGCTCGAGCCCAACTTCGTCCTGAATGTCGCGCCGCGCGACGGCCAGCTCTTCGCCCAGGCGACGGGGCAGGGGCCGTTCCCGCTCTATCCGACCGCGCGCAACGAGTTCGTCGCGCGCGTCGGCGGCATCTCCGTCAGCTTCACCCGTGACGCCCAGGGCCGCGTCGCCGGCCTGGTGCTGCACCAGAACGGCGACCGCATCGCGCCGCGCCTCCCCGACCCGCCGGTCGTGACCCTCGATGCGGCGACCCTCGCCGGCTATGTCGGCCGCTACCAGTTCGCCCCCGGGCGCGTGTTCGACGTGACGGTGCGGGACGGCGGCCTCTTCGTGCAGCTCACCGGCCAGCCGGCCCTGCCGGTTTTTCCCGCCGCCCGCGACAAGTTCTTCTATAAGGTGGTCGACGCGACCATCGATTTCGAGCGCGACGCATCGGGCGCGGTGGTCGCGCAGATACTGCATCAGAACGGCCGGGACGTGCGGGCGCCGCGCCTCGCGCCGTAACGGGAGAGCACCGCATGCAAGGCAAGACGGTCGTCGTCACCGGCGGCACTTCGGGCATCGGCGAAGTCGCCGCCATCCGCTTGGCGGAGAAGGGCGCCCGCATCGTCCTGATCGCGCGCGACCGCGCCCGCACCGACGCGACGCTGGCGAAGCTGCGCGCCGCCAACCCGTCGGCGCAGCACGCGTCGCACCTCGCCGATCTCTCGGTGATCGCCGAGATGAAGCGGGTCGCGGGCGAGGTCGCGGCCGCCGAGCCGCGCATCGACGTGCTGGTCAACAATGCCGGCGCGGTGTTCCTGTCGCGCAAGCTCAGCGCCGACGGCCTGGAGATGACCTTCGCCACCAACCACATGGCCTATTTCGTGGTGACCAACATCCTGCTGCCCAATCTCAAGGCGACGCCGGGCGCCCGCATCGTCTCGACCGCGTCCGACGCGCACAAGGCCGGCAAGCTCGACTTCGACGATCTGCAGCTGGAAAAGGGCTTCGGCGTCGGGCGCGCCTATGGTACGTCGAAGCTCTGCAACATCCTCTTTACGCGGGAGTTGGCGAAGCGCCTCGACGGCAGCGGCGTCACGGCGAACTGCCTGCATCCCGGCTTCGTCGGCACCCGCTTCGGCCTCAACAACGCCAACAACGTTTTCATGAAGGGCCTGCAGCGCGTCATCATGCTTTTCGGCATCTCGCCGGAGGAGGGCGCCAAGACCATCATCCATCTCGCGTCGTCGCCCGACGTCGCGACGATCAGCGGCAAGTATTTCTACAAGTGCAAGATCGACGAGCCGACCGCCGCGGCGCAGGACGACGCGACGGCCGCGCGCCTGTGGGAGGTCTCGCGCCAACTGTCGGGCGTGGGGTGATGGACAAGTCCGCCGCAAGGAACTGGTGCGCGCCTATGCCGAGCGCAAGCAGGTGCCCGGCGTCTTCGCCGTGCGCGCGCCGGGCGCGGCGTGGACCGGCACCACGCGCAACCTCGCTACGGCGCAGAAGCTGCAGGGGCAGAACACACCCTTGTCATCCCCGGCGAACATCGCGCGCTTGCGCGCGATGTGAGGGGACTGCGTAGCGACAGCGTACGCAGACCCAGGCGGCAAACACCGTCACGGTCTTTCCCGCCTGGGTCTGCGTACGCTGTCGCTACGCAGTCCCCTCACGCCGCTGCGCATCGCTCAGCCGGGGATGACAACGGAGTTTGCCGGGGATGACAGCGGAGTTTTCAAAGCGTGACCGCCCGCCCATCGCGCAGCACCACCCGCCCCGCCGCCACGTCGCGCAGCGCCTGCGGATAGATCCGGTGCTCTTCGACCTGCACCCGCGCGCCGAGCGTCTCCACCGTGTCGCCCGGCAGCACCGGCACGCGCGCCTGCGCGACGATCGGGCCGCTGTCGAGCTCCGCCACCACGAAATGCACGGTGCAGCCGCTTTCCGGAACGCCGGCCGCCAGCACCTGCTGATGCACTCTTATCCCCTTGAACGCCGGCAGCAGCGAGGGATGGATGTTGAGCAACCGCCCTTCCCATTTGCGCGTGAAGCCGTCCGAATGGATGCGCATGAAGCCGGCCTCGCAGACCAGCGCGATGCCCGCCGCCGTCAGCGCCTCGTCGATCGCCATGTCGAACGCTTCGCGGCCGGCGAACCCCTTGTGCGAGAGGATCGTCACCGGCACGCCCGCCGCGCGCGCCTTCTCGACGCCCGCGGCGCTCTCGACATTCGAGATCACCAGCGCGACCTGCGCCGGAAAACCCGGGGCGCGCGCCGCCTCGATCAACGCCATCATGTTCGAGCCGTTGCCGGAGATCAGGATGGCGGTGGGTTTCTTCGGCGTCACGAGCGGCTTCCCCCCACCCGAAAGGCGCCTTTCACCTTCCTCTTGCGGGGAGGCCGCGCGCACGACACTCACAGCTTCAGCGCACCCGAATAAACCACCTTCGCCTCGCCGTCGCCGCGCACCAGGGCGCCGATGCGCCAGGCCTGCTCGCCGGCTTCCTGGAACGCGTCGATCACATGCCCCGACTGCTCCGCCGCGACGATCGCGATGAAGCCGAGCCCGCAATTGAAGGTGCGCAGCATCTCGCGCTCCGCGATCCCCGCCTGCTTCGCCAGCCAGCCGAACACCGGCGGCGGCGTCCAGCACGACAGGTCGATCTGCGCGTCCAGCCCCTCGGGCAGGGCGCGCGGCAGATTCTCGGTGATCCCGCCGCCCGTGATGTGCGCGAAACCCTTCACGCCGCCGGTGCGGATCGCGGCCAGCCCGCTCTTGATATAGAGCCGCGTCGGCCCCAGCAGCGCCTCGCCCAGGCTGTGCGCGGCGTCGAACGGCGCCGGCGCATCATAGGAGAGCCCCGCATCGCCCACGACGCGCCGCACCAGCGAATAGCCGTTCGAATGCACCCCGCTCGACGCGATGCCGATCACCACGTCGCCTTCTTTCATCGCCTTGAGGTTGGGCAGCACATGGCCGCGCTCCACCGCGCCGACGGAAAATCCCGCGAGGTCGAAATCGCCCTTGGCATAGAGCCCGGGCATCTCCGCCGTCTCGCCGCCGATCAGCGCGCAGCCCGATTCCGTGCAGGCCCGCGCGATCCCCTCGATCACCACCGCCGCGTCGTCGACATTGAGCTTGCCGGTCGCGTAATAGTCGAGGAAGAACAGCGGTTCGGCGCCCTGCACCACGAGGTCGTTGACGCACATCGCGACCAGGTCCTGGCCGATCCCCGCGAACAGGCCGGTGTCGATCGCGATCTTCAGCTTGGTTCCCACCCCGTCGGTCGCCGCGACCAGCACCGGATCCTTGAATCCGGCCGCCTTCAGGTCGAACAGCCCGCCGAACCCGCCGAGATCCGCATCCGCGCCCGGCCGCCGCGTCGCTTTCGCCGCTGGAGCGATTCGCGCCACCAGCGCCTCGCCGGCATCGATATCGACGCCCGCGTCCCGGTAGGTCAGACCGTTGCGGCCGGGTTTGTCGCTCATCTTGAATCGCCGCCGGAAATCTGCCGCCCCGTTTACGGCAAGCGCTCCGCTTCTCGCAAGGCACGGCCAGGGCGCCGTGCCTTTGCCGCTTTTATGCGCTAGTGAGCGCTTCCGTGGGCAGGGCCCGCGCTTTATACTCTGGACGGGCAATCAAGGTTCCAAATGTCACAGGGTTTCACCCGGCTCGCTTCCGCCTTGGCGCTGGCCGTCCTTTTCGTCGTGCCCGCGGCTGCCGGAGCCGCCGATCCGACCTATACGGTCAGCGGCATCCATGTCGACGCGACCGGCGCCTCCGCGACGGTGGCCCAGACCACCGCCATCGCCCAAGGCCGCCCGCGCGCCTGGGACGTCCTCTTCAAGCGGATCGCCAAGCAGTCCGATTGGGCCAAGCAGCCCAGGCTCGATGCCGATGCGCTTGCCCGTCTCGCGCGCGGCTTCACCGTCACGCATGAGAAGCGCTCGACCACCCGCTACGTCGCCGACGTGACCTATATCTTCAGCCCGGAGGCCGTGGCCCGGGTCATGGCGACCGTCTCGCCGTCCTATCGTCTCGCCGTCGGCGGCCGCCGCATCCTGCTGATCCCGATGTCGCCGAATTTCGACCGCGCCTCGCCCTGGTCGAGCGCCTTCTCCAGCCCGCGCTTCACCGGCACGGCGGTGCCGTTCGCGGTGCCGACGGGCGATGCGCCCGACGTGAAGGCGCTGGGCCGGCTGCAATTCGACGCGACCAACTGGGCCGACGTCCAGATCGTCGCCGCCCGCATCCACGCGACGGAAGCGGTGCTGGTGCTGGCGATCCCGCTGACCAGGGGCGGGACCTCGATCACCGACAAGATGACCGGCAAGGTGCAGGTCTGGCTCAAGCGCATCGGCGTGGCCGAGACCCCGATGAAGACCTCGGTCGACGTGCCGCTGGTCAAGAACCCGGCGCAGACCTATCCGCTCGCCGCCGATGCCGCGGTGCATGCGATCGAGGAGATGTACCGCCAGAAGCCCGCGATCGATTTCGGGCCGCGCGGCGTGCTCACCGCCGATGTCCATATCGACTCGCTGCAGCAATGGACCGCCATCCAGGCGTCCTTCGCGCCGGTCGCCAACGTCCTGGGCGTGCAGGTCCAGGCAATGGACATCGGCCTGGTCCACATCACGCTGACCTATCAGGGCTCGACCGACCAGCTCGCCGCCGCGCTGGCGCCGGTCGGCGTCGCGCTGACGAAGACCGGCGATAGCTGGGAGATGGCGTATGCGCCGCCGCCCCGGCCGACCGCCTCGGCCTCGCCGTGACCGGCCTGCTGCGTCACTTCCCCAATTTCCTGACGGCGGTCCGCATCGTTCTGGCGCCGCTCACCGCTTGGCTGGTGCTGCACGATTACGATCTCGCCGCGCTGTTCGTCTTCGCCTTCGCGGGCGGCAGCGACGCGCTGGACGGCTTCCTCGCGCGCCGCTACGGCCTGGTCTCGCGCTTCGGCGAATATCTCGATCCCGCCGCCGACAAGCTGCTGATGCTCGCCTGCTTCGTCACCCTCACCATGATCGGCGCCACGCCGCTCTGGCTGACCGCGATGGTGATCGGCCGGGACATCGCGATCGTGCTGGGTGTCGGTATCGCCCGGCTGCTCTCCCTGCCCGTGAAGATGGAGCCCCTCGCCGTCGGCAAGGCGAGCACCATCGTGCAGGTCGGCTATATCGGCCTGGTGCTGCTGCTGCTGACGGTGAAGTCGGACATGCGCGTGCTGGTCGAGGCGGCCGGCATCATCGCCGCCGGCTTCACCCTGATGTCGTGGTTCTCCTACGGCCAGCTCCTGCTGAAGGCCTTCCTCCTCGGCCGCCGCCCGGCCTGACCGTCCTTGGCGTCCCAGCTTCCCCTTCCGCTCGCGACGCCGCCGGCCCTCGGCCGTGCCGATTTCATCGTCGCGCCGGCCAATGCGGAGGCGGTCGCCTTCATCGACTCCTTCCCGCGCTGGACCGCCCCGGCCGCGGCGCTCTATGGCCCCCCCGGCTCGGGCAAGTCGCATCTGGCCGGCATCTGGGCCAAGGCGGCCGGCGCCCTGGTCCTCGCCGCGCCAGGCCTGACCAAGACCGCGGCGGCCGCGCTGGAACCCGGCCGCGCCGTGCTGGCCGAGGACGTGGCGCCCGGCCTGGACGAGGACGCCCTGTTCGCCCTGTTCCAGCACCCCGGCCCGCTGCTCCTCACCGCCAAGGAGCCGCCCGCCGCCTGGCCGGCCGCGCTGCCGGACCTCAAATCCCGCTTCGCCGCCCTGCTGGCCTTCCCGCTCTGGGCTCCTGACGACGCGCTCTTGACCGCCCTGACCCGCAAATTGTTCACGGACCGGCAACTCGCCGTGCCCGATCCTGTGATCGTGAGAATCCTGAACTCCGTCGAGCGGTCGCCCGCCGCCGTCCGCGACTTCGTCGCCCGGGCCGATGCCCGCGCCCTGGCGGAAAAGCGCCCGGTCACGGTTTCGCTGGTCGGCGACCTCTTGGCCGAGGGCCTGTCATGATAAGGTTGCGCGGCAGCATTAGGCTGCAGCCCGGCGGGAAGCGGTAACCATCTGATGTCAAACCCTAAAGTCAGCCCCGAGGCGGAGAATCCGGTCCCCGAACCGATCGAGGTCGCGGCGCCCGAGCCCGCGATCGACCCGGCCTCGCCCGACCGCTTCGTCAACCGCGAGCTCTCCTGGCTGGCCTTCAACCGCCGCGTCCTGGAGGAGGCCCGCAACCGCCGCCACCCTTTGCTCGAGCGGGTGCGCTTCCTCGCGATCTCCGCCTCGAACCTCGACGAGTTCTTCATGGTCCGCGTCGCGGGCCTCAAGGGCATGGTCGCCGAGAACGTCGCCACCGTGTCGGCCGACGGCCTCACCCCGGCGCAGCAGCTCGCCCAGGTCGACGCCATGGCCAAGACCCTGATCGACGACCAGCAATCGGTCTGGACTCCGATGTGCAAGGAATTGCGCGAGGCCGGCATCGCCGTCATCGAGCAGGACGAGGTGGGCGCGGCCGACCGCCCGCATCTGGAGACCTATTTCCGCGAGCAGGTCTTTCCCGTCCTCACCCCGCTCGCCGTCGATCCCGCGCATCCCTTCCCCTTCATCCCCAATCTGGGCTTCACGCTCGCGCTGCAGCTCACCCGGGTCCGCGACGGCAAGCAGGTCAATGCGCTGCTCCCGATCCCGCCCCAGCTCCAGCGCTTCATCCGCCTGCCCGATGCCGGCGGCACGGTGCGCTTCCTGCCGCTCGAGAGCCTGATCGGGCTGCATCTCGACAAGCTCTTCCCCGGCCATGTCGCCACCGCCTCGGGCCTCTTCCGCATCCTGCGCGACAGCGACGTGGAGATCGAGGAAGAGGCCGAAGACCTCATGCTGCTGTTCGAGACGTTGCTCAAGCGCCGCCGCCGCGGCAACGTCATCCACATGAAATGCGCCGCCTCGATGCCGGACGATCTGCGCGTCTTCATCGCCGACCATCTCGACCTCGATCCGCCCGACATGGTCATCATCGACCACATGCTGGGGCTCTCCGACCTCACCAAGCTGATCCTCGACGAGCGCCGCGACCTGCAGTTCAAGCCTTACGTCGCGCGCTTCCCCGAGCGCTTCCGCGATCACGGCGGCGACAGCTTCGCGGCGATCCGCGAGAAGGACATGATCGTCCATCATCCCTTCGAGAGCTTCGATGCGGTGGTGCAGTTCGTCCGCCAGGCCGCCGCCGATCCCAACGTCGTGGCGATCAAGCAGACGCTCTACCGCACCTCCTCCGACAGCCCGATCGTCTCGGCGCTGATCGAGGCGGCGGAGGCCGGCAAGTCCGTCACCGCGCTGGTCGAGCTGAAGGCCCGCTTCGACGAGGCCGCGAACATCAAATGGGCCCGCGACCTCGAGCGCGCCGGCGTCCAGGTGGTCTACGGCTTCATCGAGCTCAAGACCCACGCCAAGGTCAGCCTGGTGATCCGCCGCGAGAGCGGCTCGCTCCACACCTATGTGCATTTCGGCACCGGCAACTACCATCCCAACACCGCGAAGATCTACACCGACCTGTCGCTGTTCAGCGCCGATCCGGCGCTCGGGCGCGACGCGGCGCAGCTCTTCAACTTCATCACCGGCTATGCCGAGCCGGTGTCGCTGGAGAAGATCGCGATCTCGCCGGTCAACCTGCGCGGCCGCCTGATCGACGCGATCCAGCAGGAGATGGTGCACGCCCAGGCCGGCCGTCCGGCCGCGATCTGGGTCAAGCTCAACAGCCTGGTCGATCCGCACATGATCGACGCGCTCTACCGCGCCAGCCAGGCGGGGGTGAAGATCGACCTGGTGGTGCGCGGCATCTGCTGCCTGCGTCCCGGCGTGCCGGGCCTCTCGGACAACATCCGGGTCAAGAGCATCATCGGCCGCTTCCTCGAGCACGGCCGCATCGTCTGCTTCGGCGCCGGCCATGGGCTGCCGTCGCCCCAGGCCAAGGTTTACATTTCTTCAGCAGACTGGATGCCGCGCAACCTCGACCGCCGCGTCGAGGCGCTGGTTCCCATCGAGAATCCCACGGTGCATCAACAGGTTCTCGACCAGATCATGGTCGCCCTGCTGAAGGACCAGGCGCAGTCCTGGCATATGCATGCCGACGGAACCTATATCCGCGACGCAGAATCCTCGTCGCCGGACGCCTTTTCGGCGCATACTTACTTCATGACGAATCCGTCCCTCTCCGGCCGCGGCCGCGCCCTCAAGATGCAGCAGCGTCCCATCGCCGTCGTCGTGCGGCGGAGCTGAGCATGAGCGGCACCTCGACCCCGTCCGCGGAGACCCGGGCTCCGCAAGGCGTCCGGCCGCGCCCGAAGCTGTCGGGCCGCCGCCCGCTCGCCGTGGTCGATATCGGCTCCAACTCCGTCCGTCTCGTGGTCTACGAGAACGAGACCCGCGCCGCCGCGACGCTGCACAACGAGAAATCGATCTGCGGCATCGGCCGCGACATGGTCTCGACCGGCCGCCTGCATGCCGAGGGCTGCAGCCAGGCGCTGCAGGCGCTGGCGCGCTTCCGCATGCTGGCCGACGGCCTGGGCACGGTGACGCGCGAGGCGGTCGCCACCGCCGCGGCGCGCGACGCCTCCAACGGCCAGGATTTCGTGCGCCGTGCCGAGGCCGCCTGGGGCGCGCCGGTGCGCGTCCTCTCGGGCCAGGAAGAAGCCCGCCTCGCGGCGCATGGCGTCGTCGCGGGAATCCCGCATGCCGACGGCCTGGTCGCCGATCTCGGCGGCGGCAGCCTCGACATGGTGAGCGTCCGCCACGGCCAGACCGGCGACGCCTTCACCCTGCCCATCGGCCCCTTGCGCCTGATGGACGCCGCCAAGGGCGATCCCGACAAGGCGCGCAAGCTGGTCGACGAGGATCTCGCGCGGCTGCATCTCATCGGCCTCAAGGACAGCGCGCTCTATGCCGTCGGCGGCATCTGGCGCAGCTTCGCCCGCGTCGACATGGAGGAGACGCATTATCCGCTGAAGGTGCTGCAGGAATACGAGATCCCGCGCCGCCGCGCCCTGCGCCTGTGCGACCTGCTCGCGCACCAGTCGCGCAAATCCATCGAGAAGATGAAGAGCGTCTCCAAGCGCCGCGCCGAGGCGCTGCCCTATGGCGCCATCGTGCTCGAGCGCCTGCTGCTCGCCTGCGACCTGAAATCGGTCGTGATCTCCGCCTATGGCCTGCGCGAAGGCCTGCTCTATGCCCGGCTGACGCCGGAGGAGCGCGCGCTCGATCCGCTCATCGCTTTCGCCGAGGGGATCAACGCCCGCCTCGCGCGCAACGAGGACCATGCGCTCGAGATGTTCGAGTGGATGTCGGTGCTGTTCGCCGGCGAGACGCCGGAGCTGCGCCGCGTGCGCCTCGCCGCCTGCCTGTTCTCCGACATCGCCTGGCGCCGCCACCCCGACGACCGCGCCGAGGGCGCCCTCAAGCAGGTGCTGACCGCGCCCTTCGCGGGCGCCAGCCACCGCATCCGCGCCATGATCGCCTCGGCGGTGTTCCACCGCTATTCCGGCGACGAGGATTTCCCGCCCGACATCGTGAACCCGGAACTCCTCAACGCCGAGGACGAGGCACGCGCCCTGGTCATCGGCCTGGCCTGCCGGCTGGGTTTCGCGCTCTCGGCCTCCTCGCCCGGGGCGCTGCCGCAATACCGCCTGCGCCTGACGCCGGCCAAGATCGTGCTCAACCTGTCGCGGCGCAACGAGGACATCGGCGGCGATCCCGTCCACAAGCGCCTCACCGAGCTTGCCGCCGCTTTCGGCCGCAAGGGCGAGATTTGGTCGTCCGATCCGGCCGCGATATGATGTGCCGCCTTGCCTTTGCGCCCCGCCCGGGTCTTTAAGAGGCAGGAATTCGCGCCGGACCGCATCCGGCCACCCGTTCGGACGGGGAGAAGGAGCATCTCATGGGTAGTTTCGGACCGCTGCACTGGATCATCCTGATCGCGGTCGTCGTCCTGCTGTTCGGCGGGCGCGGCAAGATCTCCGACCTGATGGGCGACGTCGCCAAGGGCATCAAGAGCTTCCGCAGCGGGCTCAACGATCCGGAGGACGCCAAGACCATCCAGGGCTCCGCCAGCGATCCCGTCGCGCCCACGCCGAACAAGGACCAGACCACCGTCGGGCGGTAGGGCATGCTCGACTTCTTCTCCTGGAGCCACATCCTCGTCCTTTTGATCGTCGCCCTCGTCGTGGTGGGCCCGAAGGACCTGCCGCGCCTGATGCGCATCGTCGGGCAATGGACCGGCAAGGCGCGCGCCATGGCCGACCAGTTCCGCCGGAGCTTCGACGACATGGCGCGCCAGTCCGAGCTCGACGAGCTGCGCAAGGAGATCGAGAGCCTGCGGGTCGGCAATCCGCTCTCCGACATCGAGCGCGACCTGCACCGCTCCATCGTGCCCGACGACATGAAGTCTCCGGCCTCGAACGTCCCGCCGCCCGGCGGCGTCACGCTCGATCCGCTGCCCGATGGCGGGCCCGAGCCGCGCGCCGGCGAGTTCGAGGTGACGACGGCCGCGACGGCGCCGGAGCCGCTGGCGGTCACGGGCTATGAGCCGCCCGCGCCATGAACAAGCCGTCGGCGGATGACGAAGCGGCCATCGAGGCGACCAAGGCGCCGCTGATGGAGCACCTGGTCGAGCTGCGCAAGCGGCTGATCTGGTCGATCCTCGCCTTTCTCGTCTGCTTCGGCATCTGCTTCTATTTCGCCAAGCCGATCTTCGCCTTCCTGACCGAGCCGCTCTACGCCACGATCAAGGAGCCGGCCAACCGCCATATGATCGCGACCGGCCTGACCGAGACCTTCTTCACCTATGTGCGGGTCGGCATGTTCGCGGGCATCTGCCTGGCCTTCCCGGTCGTCGCGGCGCAGGTCTGGCTGTTCATCGCGCCGGGCCTCTACCGGCACGAGCGCAACGCCTTCTGGCCGTTCCTGCTGGCGACGCCGTTCCTCTTCGTCGCGGGCGCGGCGTTCGTCTTCTACGTGATGCTGCCCAACGCCATCGGCTTCTTCCACAGTTTCGAGACCACCGGCACGGGCGCGACGATGGGGATCGAGCTGCAGGCGCGGGTCAGCGAATATCTCGACTTCGTGACGACGCTGATCTTCGCCTTCGGCCTGTGCTTCCAGTTGCCGGTCCTGCTGTCGCTGCTGGGCCGGGTCGGGATCGTCACCTCGGCGCAGCTGCGTTCGATGCGGCGCTATGCGATCGTCGGGATGACCGCGGTGGCCGCCGTCCTGACCCCGCCGGACGCCTTCTCGATGCTGAGCCTGCTGGTGCCGCTGGTGGCGCTCTACGAAATCTCGGTGATCCTGGTCCGCCTGATCGAACGCGACAAGGCCAGGAAGGACGCGGCGGCGGCGTGAGTTTCCTCCCCCGTGGTTACGGGGGAGGGGGACCATCGCGAAGCGATGGTGGAGGGGGGAGCCGCAGAGCACCGAATATCCCGCCCAACACATCCTCCAGCCGCAGATAGACGTCCTGGTTGGAAATTCGCAGAACCCGCCAGCCGCGGGACATCATGAACGCATCGCGCTTGCGGTCATGGGCGATCCTCCTCCGACGCGTGCGTATCGCCATCGAGTTCGACCATCAGCCAGCGCGGCACGCAGGCGAAATCCGCGATATAGGGTCCGATCGGATGCTGCCGCCGGAAGCGCAGCTCGGGCGACTGCCGCAGCCGCGACCACAGGATCACTTCCGCATCGGTCATCCGCCGGCGCAAGTCTTTCGCGAATGGCCGCGATCTGCGCTCGCCTCGCCGCATGGCGCTTGCCCCCTCCGTCTCGCCGCTGCCGCGGCGAGCCACCTCCCCCGTAACCACGGGGGAGGAAACCAGAACGCGCCGCCCTTTTCCTCCCCCGTGTTTGCGGGGGCTTCGTAGCGACAGCGTGCGAAGGCCGATTGCGCGGCGGCGAAATCGGCGGGGGGACCACATCGCGCAGCGATGTGGTGGAGCGGTGTATCGCCCGCCTGGATACCCTTCCCTCGGCGTGCTGGCGCACGCCTCGCCGGGGATGACAAGGCAGGTTTTTGACCCGTCGCGCGCCCCATGCCATTACGCGCCCTCAGGAGCCCGCCATGCACGACATCAAGTCCATCCGCGACAACCCCGACGCCTTCGTCGCCGGGCTCGACCGGCGTGGCGGCGGCGAGGGCGGGGCGATTGCCGGCCAGCTCCTCAAGCTCGACGCGGAGCTGCGCGCGCTCCTCACCGAGTTGCAGCAGAAGCAGGCGCGGCGCAACGAAGCCTCCAAGCTGATCGGCCAGGCGAAAGCCAAGAAGGACGAGGCCGGCGCCGCCGCCCTGATGGCCGAGGTCGCAGGCCTGAAAGACGCGATCCAGCAGGGCGAGCAGCGCCAGCGCGATCTCGAAGCCGAGCTCAAGACCGCCCTCGCCGTGATCCCGAACATCCCGGCCGACGACGTGCCGCAGGGCGACGGCGAGGACGACAACGTCCCGGTCGCGGCGCGCCACTACAAAGCCACGCGGATCGCCGCGAGCGGCATCAACGCGCCGAAGGAGCATTTCGCGCTCGGCGAGGCGCTCGGCCTGATGGATTTCGAGCGCGCCGCGAAGGTCTCCGGCGCCCGCTTCGTCTATCTCAAAGGCGCCTTCGCCCGCCTCAATCGCGCACTGGCGAGCTTCATGCTCGACCTGCACACGACGAAGTACGGTTATGAAGAGGTCGTACCCCCGTTGTTGGTGAACGACACTGCGATGTTTGGAACAGGGCAACTTCCGAAGTTCAAGGACGATTTGTTCCCTACATACCGAAGTGTTGAGTATTGGGAGCGTCTGAGCCGTGCTGCTGCGAAGCTCCTTGAAGAAGAAAGAGTCAAAGGCTATGGCGCTGCGCTCATGACAGCCAAGGCCGAGATGGTTAGCGATCAGGATATTTTTTGGCTCATTCCTACCGCCGAAGTCCCGCTCACCAACTACGTCAACGGCGAAATCCTCTCCGAGACCGAACTCCCCCTGCGTTTCACCGCATACACACCGTGCTTCCGTTCGGAAGCCGGCGCCGCGGGCAAAGACACGCGCGGGATGATCCGCATGCACCAGTTCGACAAGGTCGAGCTCGTCTCCATCACGACGCCGGAGAAATCGAACGAAGAGCATGAGCGCATGACCGACGCGGCGCAGGAGGTCCTCAAGCGTCTCGACCTCAGCCATCGCGTCGTCACGCTGTGCACCGGCGACATGGGGTTCAGCGCGCGCAAGACCTACGACATCGAGGTCTGGCTGCCCGGGCAGAACCGCTTCCGCGAGATCTCCTCCTGCTCGAATTGCGGGGATTTCCAGGCGCGGCGGATGAACACGCGCTACCGCGGTGCCGGTCGCGAAGGCGGGGACAAGGTGAAGGGCCCGGTGCACACGCTGAACGGCTCCGGCCTCGCCATCGGCCGCACGCTCATCGCGGTGGTCGAGAACTACCAGCAGGCCGACGGCAGCATCGCGATCCCCGACGCGCTCAAGCCCTATATGGGCGGCCTCGAGAAGATCGAGACGAAATAGCTCACTTTCCTCCCCCGTAAACACGGGGGAGGAAAGTGACGGCACGCGCCTTGAACCCGTCCGCGCCGCGCCCATCTCTCTCGTCCACGCCACGACCGGCGAAAGACGGAGGATAGACGGGGGTACCCCCTCGAGATTTTGGTGGAACAATTATATTGCCGAAGCGGCGCGCCCCGGCCGTAAAACTTATCCTCCAGGATTTGCGTTTCCACTCAATCGCTTGCGCCGGAATCGGGCGAATTGAACCGCGGATTTTGAAATCGCCCGGCCCTGTCGTAGACACAGCCCGGTGGCCGAGCCGGCAAACAAAGATCAAGCGGCTGCGTTTTCCGCGATCGAAGGACCAGATGTTGTGATGCCCCTGCGAATCCTGGTCACCAATGACGACGGCATCCACGCCCCCGGCCTGGTCGCCGCCGAGAAGATCGCCCGCGCCCTCACCGACGACGTCTGGATCGTCGCGCCCGAGACCGAGCAGTCCGGCGCCTCGCACTCGCTCACTCTCACCATGCCGCTGCGCCTGCGCGAGGTCGACCCGCGCCGCTTCGCGGTCACCGGCACGCCGACCGACTGCGTGATGATGGCCTGCGCCCATGTGATGAAGGACAAGCCGCCGACCCTGATCCTCTCCGGCGTCAATCGCGGCTCCAACATCGCCGACGACGTGACCTATTCGGGCACCATCGCGGGCGCGATGGAAGGCTGCGCGCTCGGCATCCCGTCCATCGCGCTCAGCCAGTCCTATGGCTGGACCGAAGGCGACGCGGTGCGCTGGGAGTGCGGCGAGGTCCAGGGCCCGCCGCTGATCCGGAAGCTGGTGGAAGCCGGCTGGCCCGACGACGTGCTGATGAACATCAACTTCCCGGACGCCGCGCCGAGCGAGGTCAAGGGCATCGACATCGCCGCCCAGGGCAAGCGCGACCTGCAGACCGCGGCGCTCGAGCGCCGCGTCGACGCGCGGGGCAATCCTTATTTCTGGATCGGTTTCAAGCGCGTCCGCTCGAACCCGCCGCGGGGCACCGACCTGCACGCGGTCTACAACAAGCGGATCGCGGTGACGCCGCTGCACCTCAACCTCACCGAGTTCAAGGTGGTCGAGACCCTGCGCGAGAAGCTCGGCGACATCGCGCTGGCGTAGACAGATGGGCACTGTCGTCATAACCCCCTCGGTGTCATGGCCCGCACTCCGGCGGGCCATGACAACGGTGGTGGTGGCCTGAACCGATGACCGTCGACCCGCGCCGGATCCAGCTCATCATGGAATTGCGCGGCCAGGGTATTTTCGACCCGCGCGTGCTGGACGCGATCGAGCGCACGCCGCGCGACGCCTTCGTCGACGAGCCGCTGCAATACGCGGCCTTCAACAACACGGCGCTGCCCATCGCCTGCGGCCAGACCATCAGCCAGCCCTTCGTCGTCGCCTATATGACGCAGCAGCTCGACGTGCAGCCGGGCCACCGCGTGCTCGAGATCGGCACCGGCTCCGGCTACCAGGCCGCGGTGCTCGCGCCGCTGTGCCGCCGCGTCTACACGGTCGAACGGCACAAGCCTTTGCTGGCGCAGGCGCAGAGCCGCTTCAAGGCGCTCGGCCTGCACAACATCGCGACAAGGCATGGCGACGGCTTCGCAGGCTGGGCCGAACAGGCGCCGTTCGACCGCATCATCCTGTCGGCGGCGGCCGAACGCGTGCCGTTAATCCTTATCGAACAGTTAAAGCCGGGCGGAATCCTCGTTGCGCCTGTAGGGGGTGTCCCGGATTCGGACAGTTCCGCGCCGTTGGAAAGGTTTTCGCAACGTTTGACGAAGATGATCCGCACCGGGACAGGCATGACGGAAGAAGTCCTCATCCCTGTCGTCTTCGTCCCGATGCTGTCGGGCCTACCGTGAGGTTGCGAGAACGCATATGGATCGGATTTCCTGCAAGGGCGCCTTGGCCGCCGCCGTTCTTCTCTCTGCCGGCCTGCTGAGCGGCTGCGTCGCCGACAGTCCGCGCACCCAGCTCGACTGGTACCCGGCGTCCGATCACCACGCGCCGCGCAGCCGCATCGCCACCGCCGCGCCGCCGGCCCCGCGCCGCGTCCATCGTGCGCCGGTGCAGCGCGTCGCGCTCGATTGCCCGGTACCGAAGGCCAAACCCAATTCGACGCCCGCCTGGTACAACGCCGCGAACAATCCGGCGCCGGCGGTCCAGCCCGTGACCTACGCGCCGCCGGCCGGCGCGCTGGCCTTCGGCTGGCCGCTCGCCGGCACGGTCGTTGCCGACTACGGCAGCAATGTCAGCGGCGAGCGCAATGCCGGCATCGACATCGCCGCGCCGGTCGGCACACCGATCCATGCCGCCGCCTCCGGCCAGATCAGCTATGCCGGCAACGAGCTGCGCGGCTACGGCAATCTCGTGCTGATCAAGCATGACGACGGCTATGTCACCGCCTACGCCCATGCCGACCGCATCACGGTCAACCGCGGCGACCATGTGGAGAAGGGCCAGGTCATCGGCTATTCCGGCCAGACCGGCGACGTGACGAGCCCGCAGCTCCATTTCGAGATCCGCAAGGGCGTGCAGCCGGTCAACCCGCGCAGCCTGCTGGCTGCGTCGCGCGCGAGCTAACATCCTTCGAGGCCCGCCTGCGGCGGGCGTCTCAGGATGACGTTTGGATGAAATCGTCATCCTGAGGCGCTCCGCGAAGCGGAGCCTCGAAGGATGGCAACTCGATCCTAAAGCGTCTTCCCCAGCTCGCCGCCCAGGTCCTGGATGAACTGCCAGGCGACGCGGCCCGAGCGGGCGCCGCGTCCCGCCGCCCAGGCGAGGGCGCGCCGGTAGAGCTCGTTCTTCTCCAGCATCAATCCGTAATGCGCGGCATAGCCGTCGATCATCGCGAGATACTCGTCCTGCCCGCAATTGTGGAAGCCGAGCCACAGGCCGAAACGGTCCGAGAGCGACACCTTCTCTTCGACCGCTTCCGAGGGATTGATCGCGGTGGAACGCTCATTGTCCATCATGTCGCGCGGCATCAGATGGCGCCGGTTGGAGGTCGCGTAGAACAGCACGTTCTCCGGCCGCCCCTCGAGCCCGCCTTCCAGCGCCGCCTTCAGCGATTTGTAGCTGGTGTCGTCGCGGTCGAAGGACAGGTCGTCGCAATAGAGCAGATAGCGCCGGCCGTCGCCGCGCAGCAGGCGCAGGAGCTGCGGCAGGCTGCCGATCTCCTCGCGGTGGATTTCGACCAGCACGAGCCGCGCCTTGCCTTTCAGTCCGCGATTGACCTCGGCATGCGCCGCCTTCACCAGCGAGCTCTTGCCCATGCCGCGCGCGCCCCACAGAAGCGCGTTGTTGGCGGGCAGGCCGTGCGCGAAGCGCCGCGTGTTCTCCAGAAGGGTGTCGCGCGACGCCTCGATGCCCTTCAGCAGCGACAGCGGCATGGCGGCGACATGCGCCACCGCCATCAGCCCGCCATGGCCCGGCTCCCAGACGAAGGCGTCGCCGCCGGCGGGCGCCGCGGCCGCGAGCGCGCCCGGTGCCAGCCGCTCCAGCGCCGCGGCGATCCGCTTCAGCGTCGCGCCGTCACCGGCGCCGGAAACAGGTTTTCGAGGCTTGGGCATCCGCTAAGGCCTTGTTTTCTCATGGTTGCAAAGGAGGGCCGCACCGCTATATTCGCGCCCGAAAAACCGCGCAAGCGTGAGCCCGGCTCGCGCGGGCCAAACTCCTTCGGACACCTGATGCAAGATTTCCTCGCCAATCCGCTCAGCATGCTCATTCTGATCGCGCCGGTCATCTATTTCCTGGTCCTGCGCCCTCAGCAGCAGCAGGCCAAGCAGCATCGCGCGGCGATCGACAATCTGCGCCGCGGCGACACGGTGGTGACCGCGGGCGGTGTGATCGGCCGCGTCGTGAAGGCCCCGGTCAAGGAAGACGCCGAAGTGACGGTCGAGATCGCCGACAATGTGCAGATCAAGGTGGTCAAGACGACGCTCGCCGAGATCCGTGCCAAGTCGCAGCCGGTCGACACCAAGTCGGACAAGAGCTGACGCGCGATGCTGCAGGTCTCCAACTGGGTCCGCATTCTCGTATCCGTCATCGTGCTGGCGGGCATCGCCATCGCGCTGCCGAACGCGCTGCCCGCCTCCGTGCGCGCCCATATCCCGTCCTGGCTGCCCAAGCAGACCGTGGCGCTCGGCCTCGACCTGCAGGGCGGCTCCTACCTCCTGCTGGAGGTCCAGACAGACGTCGTCATCAAGGACAAGCTGGAATCGCTGACCGGCGACATCCGCCGCGCCATGCGCAAGGCGCACCCGCAGATCGCCTATGTCTTCACGCCCGTGACCGGCGATTCCATCGCCGTGCGGATCACCGATCCCAAGCGCCGCGACGAGGCCAAGACGCTGATCCAGGCGCTCAATCCCTATGCCAGCGGCGGCCTGCTGTCGGTCGGCGCCCGGGCCTATGATTTCTCCGACGACGGACAGGGTCTCTACACCCTGCACATGACCGACACCTACAAGGCGCAGACCGAGCGGGACGTCGTGGCCCAGTCGATCGAGATCGTGCGCAAGCGCGTCGACCCGACCGGCACGCGCGAGATGACGCTGGAGCGCGAAGGCGACAACCGCATCGTTCTGCAGGTGCCCGGTCTCAGCGATCCGCAAGGCCTGATCCGGCTGCTCGGCAAGACCGCCAAGATGAGCTTCCAGCTGGTCGACGAAGCTGCCGACCGCAACGAGGCGTCGCACCGGTCGCCGCCGCTGGGCGACGAGGTCCTGCCGCTGGCGGCGGACAAGAACGGCGTCCGCTCCGGCCTCACGATCGTGGTCGAGAAGCGCGTCATCGTCGCGGGCGACCGCCTGACCTCCGCCAAGCAGGGCTTCGACCAGAACAACGAGCCGGTGGTGGAATTCCGCTTCGACAGCGTCGGCGCCAAGGAGTTCGGCGACGTCACCAAGGCCTATCCGGGCGGCACGCAGCGCTTCGCGATCGTGCTCGACAAGGAGATCATCTCGGCGCCGTCCATCCGGGAGCCGATCCTGGGCGGCTCGGGCCAGATCAGCGGCTCCTTCAGCATCCAGAGCGCCAGCGACCTGTCGCAGCTGCTGAGCGCCGGCGCGCTGCCCGCGCCGCTCAAGGTCGTCGCGCAAAGCACCGTCGGTCCCGAGCTCGGCGGCGACCAGATCAAGGCGGGCCGGCTGTCCGCGTTGGCCGGCCTGCTCCTGGTCGCGCTGTTCATGGTGCTGCGCTACGGCCTGTTCGGCCTGTTCGCCAATGTCGCGCTGGTCCTCAACATCGTGCTGCTGCTGGCGATGCTCACATTGATGGGCGCCACCCTGACCCTGCCGGGAATCGCCGGCATCGTGCTCACCATGGGCATGGCGGTCGACGCCAACGTGCTGATCTTCGAGCGCATCCGCGAAGAACAGCGCAACGGCCGCAGCATGCTGGCCTCGATCGACCAGGGCTTCCAGCGGGCGCGGACGACCATCACCGACGCCAACTCGACCCATGTGATTGCCGCCCTGATCCTGTTCGAGCTCGGGTCCGGACCGGTCCGCGGCTTCGCGGTGACGCTCGGCCTCGGCATCGCGACCTCGTTCTTCACCGCCGTCATGGTGACGCGCCTGATCGTCATCGCCTGGCTGAACATCCGGCGTCCCAAGCGGCTGACCATCTAGCCCTGGGCGCCGGATCACCCTGCGGAGAAAAGGGCTGAAAACCCCGCGGGAACCGCCTAGAGTCCGGCCAGACTCATAGGGGAGGATGGTCCATGGCGGCCTTTTTCGGGAATTTGCGCAATGTCGTGATCGCGGGCTTCGTGCTGGCGGTCCTCGTGTTCGTGCTGCATTGGAAACTGGCCGGCGCGACGTTCAGCCCGGCGGCGACCGAGCTGTTCACCATCCGCTGGCTGCACGTCATCTGCGGCGTGATGTGGATCGGCCTGCTGTGGTATTTCAACTTCGTCTCGACGCCGACCATGCCGAAGATCCCGCCGGAGCTGAAGCCGGCGCTCGGCAAGTTCATCACGCCGGCCGCGCTGTTCTGGTTCCGCTGGGCGGCGATGGGCACGATCGTGCTGGGCATCATCCTCGCCTGGCGCAACGGCTACCTCGTCCAGGCCTACACGCTCGACGCGGTCGACCCGGCGGGCGCCTTCGGCGACGAGAAGAGCATCATCATCGGCATCGGCATGTGGCTGGGCACGATCATGTGGTTCAACGTCTGGTTCGTGATCTGGCCGAACCAGCAGAAGGCGCTGAACATCGCCAATGCCTATCCCGACCTCGCCCAGCCGGCGAAGGACGCTTCGGCCAAGACCGCCGGCCTGTTCAGCCGCATCAACACGTTGCTTTCCATCCCCATGCTGTTCTGCATGGTGGGTGCAACGCATCTCTTCGCCTGACGGCGGGCCGAGATCGGAAGCGAGCCGCCGGAGCGATCCGGCGGCTTCTTCGTTGCTGAACCGATGACCGCCGTCGCCCAGCTCGTCCGCCGTGCCGATCCCGACCGCTATCTCGCGACGCTGTTCGCGCCGGCGGACAAGCGGCCGTTGCTGCTCGCGCTCTACGCCTTCAATGTGGAGATCGCGCGCGTCGCCGATACGGTGCGCGAGCCGATGATGGGCGAGATCCGGCTCGAATGGTGGCGCGAGACGCTGGCCGGGGCGCGCCAGGGCATGCCGCGCAACCACGACGTCGCGCGGGCGCTGACCGATCTGTTCCTCGCCGTCGACCTGCCGGCCGAACCGTTCGAGGCGATGCTCGCGGCCCGCGCGTTCGATTCCGCGGCCGAGATCTTCGCGGACCGCGCCGCGGTCGAGGCCTATTGCGATGCGACCTCGGGCAACCTGATGCGCCTCGCGGCCGGCATTCTGGGCCGGCCGGACGACGCCTTGGCGCGCGCGGGCGGGACGGCCTATGCGCTGGCCGGAATCCTGCGTTCGCTTCCGCATCACGCGGCCCGCCACAAGAGCTTCCTGCCCGAGAGCCTTCTGAACGCTGTCGACCTGACGAAGGAACAGCTTTTCCACGGCCATGAGCGCGCCAAGGTCAAGGCCGTCGTCGCGCAGATGGCGCTCTGGGCGCGCGAGCATCTCGCCAAGGCCCGCGCGCTGCGCCAGCCGCGCGCCGAATTGGCGGCCTATCTGCCGGCTTCGCTGACCGGGCTCTTCCTGCGGCGCGTGACAAAGCGCGGGTTCGATCCGCTCGCGCATTCGCCGGACGTTGCGGTCCACCGCCGCCAGATGCGATTGCTGGCCGCGGCGGTGCGCGGCCGGGTCTGACTATTCCGCCGCGACCTTGGCATGGCCGAGCCAGGCCTCGAGATCGGCGATGGCGCGGTGCGACTGCGCCTTCTTGCGTTCCTTGCCGCGGGTCTTCGGCGGCGGTTCCGGGAACATGCCGAAATTGACGTTCATGGGCTGGAAGGTTTTGGCGTCCGCGCCGCCCGTGATGTGGCCGAGCAGGGCACCGAGCGCCGTCGTGTTCGGCGGAGGCTGGACGTCGCGGCCCGCCAGCTCGCCGCTCGCAAAGCGGCCCGCGAGCAGGCCGATGGCGGCGCTTTCGACATAGCCCTCGACGCCCGTCACCTGTCCCGCGAAGCGCAGCGACGGCCGCGCCTTCAGGCGCAATTGCGCGTCCAGCAGGCGCGGCGAGTTGATGAAGGTGTTGCGATGCAGCCCGCCCAGCCGCGCGAAGGTCGCGTTCTGCAGGCCCGGGATCATCCGGAAGATGCGCGTCTGCTCGCCATGCTTGAGCTTGGTCTGGAAGCCCACCATGTTCCACAGCGTGCCGAGCGCGTTGTCCTGGCGCAACTGCACCACCGCGTAGGCGCGATGCGGCGTGCGCGGATCCTGCAGGCCCACCGGCTTCATCGGCCCGAAGCGCAGCGTTTCCGGCCCGCGCGATGCCATGACCTCGATCGGCAGGCAGCCTTCGAAATAGGGCGTGGTCTTTTCCCAGTCCTTGAAATCGGTCTTCTCGCCCGCCAGCAGCGCGGCGATGAAGGCCTCATAGTCGTCGCGGCTCATCGGGCAATTCACATAGTCGGCGCCGTCGCCCTTGTCGTAGCGCGATTGCATCCAGCAGATGTCGAAATCGATGCTCTCGCGATTCACGATTGGCGCGATGGCGTCGAAGAAGGACAGCGCATCCTCTCCGGTGAGGCTGCGCACCGCCTCGGCCAGCGGCGGCGAGGTGAGCGGTCCCGTCGCGATGATCGTGGACCGCCACGCCTCGGGCGGCAGCCCTGCGATCTCCTCGCGCGCGATCGCGATGTTGGGATGAGCTTCGAGCAGGCGCGTGACGGTCTGCGAGAACGGCACCCGGTCCACCGCCAGCGCGCCGCCCGCCGGCAGGCGGTGCGCGTCGGCGGCGCGCATGATCAGCGAGCCGGCGCGCCGCATCTCCTCGTGCAGCAGCCCGACCGCATTGTTCTCCCAATCGTCGGAACGGAAGGAATTGGAGCACACCAGTTCGGCCAGCCCGTCGGTGATATGCGCCTCGGTGCCGCGTACCGGGCGCATCTCGTGCAGGACCACGCTTGTGCCGCTTTCGGCCGCCTGCCAGGCCGCCTCGCTGCCGGCCAGTCCGCCGCCGATGATGTGGAGTTCGCTCGTCATGCGGGCCTGATACACGAAACCGGGCGCCGGCGTCGACCTTGTTGCTCCGTTCCGGCCGGGCGACAGTGTTCCCATGTCGCCGAAACCGCCGCTCCACGCCGCAGCACTGGCCCATTGGGATGGCGGCCGCCTCGACCTGGCGCTGGTCGACGCCTGGGCGTTTTACGCCGCGGCGCCGGACGCGGTGGACGCCAAGGCACTGCTCGCGGACCTGCTCCATGCCGGGCCGCAATTTGCGCTTCCGTCGCAGCGAGCAGGCCTGCTGGGCCTGGTGCGCGATCCGTCCGTCAATCCCGCATCTGTCGCGCGCGCCGGGTGGCATGCCGCGCAGACCGATCCCGCCTTCGACGCGGCCGAACTGCCTGCGCTTGCCGCCATCGTCGCACGCGATGACCTTGTCCAAGCGCTTCTGGAAGAAACCCCCGTCACGACGCTCGCCGTCGAGCACAGGCTGACCGCGCTGCGCCGCTGGCTTCTGCTCGGCGGGCACGCGGCGGATTTTCCGCGGGCCGTGCAGGCGCTGGTCCGGCAAGCCGGACACAATGGCGGCGCCTGGCTGTTCGATGAACAAGAGCGCGCCTGTCTTGCGGCGGCGTCCGGCACGCCTCTCGCGGGCGCCTATATCGTTCCGCGGCTCGCTGCGGCGACCGGTGGCGGCTTCGCGGATTCGACGACCGTCGCCGTCGCCGATCAGTACGAGCGATGGCCCTATCCGCAGTGGAGCCGCGTCACGCGCCGCGCGCCGACGCCGCTGGCCGCCGTCATCCGCCGCGTCGATCCCGAAGGCCCCGACACCATTCCGGCGAATCCGTCCATCCTGGTCGCGGGTTGTGGCACCGGCCGGGAAATCGCCCTGCTGGCGGCGCGTCATCCCGAATCGCGGATCACGGCCATCGACCTCAGTTCGCACAGCCTCGGCTATGCCGGCGATCGCCTGGCGCAGGCCGGCTGGCACGGCATCGAGCTGATCCGGATGGACCTCCACGCCGTTGCCGCGCTCGGACGGCGGTTCGATTACATCTCCTGCAGCGGCGTGCTGCATCATCTGCCCGATCCGGAGGCGGGCTGGGCGGCCCTGGCCGGGGTGCTGGAGCCCGGCGGCGTGATGCACATCATGGTCTACAGCCGGATCGCGCGGCTGCGCGTCCAGGCGATGCGCCGATCGTTCGCCGACCTGCTGGACCGTTCGCTGGACGACGATCTCCTGCGCGAGGCGCGGCGCCGCACCATGGAAAAAGGCGCCATGCGCTCGCTCGCCTCCGTCGATTTTTTCACGCTCGCCGGCGTGCACGACCTGCTGCTGCACCGGCATGAAGACCCGTTCGACGTGCCGCGCATCGGCCGTGCTCTCGACGCGCTTGGCCTGGAACTGCTCGGTTTCGATCTGCCCAATCGCGCTCGCCGCGCCAGCTACCGCGCCGCGCATCCGCACGATCTGCACTTTCGTGACCGTTCCGCCTGGGCGGCGCTCGAGCGCAGCAATCCGACCCTGTTCGCGGGCATGTACGGTTTCTGGTGCCGCAAGCCTATTCGTTGATGTTCTGATAGGCGGTGAGCCGCCAGGCGCCGTTGCGCTGGGCAAAGATGAATTCGTTGCCGTTGCAGTCCGCCACCCAGGCGCCGGCGCCCAGCTCCTTGCCGTCGAGCTGGCGTGCCGGCGGCGCGGTCGCGATGCATTTGAGGACGTCCGGATCGCCGCCGCCGAACAGGATCGCGAAATAGTCGCCGTTCTTCAGGAACGCTGCCTCGCTCAGGGTCGGCGGGGAGCCGTAATTGTCGAGCGTCAGCGGGAATGCGATCAGCGCGGCGACGCCCTTGCGGTCATGCGCCGCCGCCGCCCGGGCCAGCGCCTGGCGTACAGCATCGAGCGCCGGCGGCGGTTTCAGCGGACCGGCCGCCAGCGCGCCGCCCCATGCGACGGCGAACGCGGCGAACAGGGCGACCGCTTTCACGCTCAATTCCAGATCGGCGGCTTGCGCCCGATCCAGGGCTGCGCCTGTTCGAGCTGCGCCGCGAGGCGGAACAGCGTCGCTTCGTCGGCATAGCGGCCGCTGAACATCATCGCGAGCGGCAGCCCGTCGGTGGACAGGCCCATCGGCACCGACATCGAAGGCTGGCCCGTGAGATTGGCGAGCGGCGTCGGCCCGAAGGTCTGGCCCTGGCGGCGATTGAACTCGCGCGCCCGCACCATGGTGGGGTCGAGGAAGCCGAGCGGCGGCGGCGGCGTGATCTGGATCGGCTGCAGCAGCACGTCGAATTCGCGATAGAGCGCGAGGATCTCGCGGCCGATCAGCCGGATCGTCTGCAGGCCCCAGGCGGCGTCCTTGGCGCTCAATTCCTTCGCGCCGCGATAGCCGATCAGCGCCAGCCATTCGAGCGTCGTTTCGTTGAGCTCGCGGCCCATCTTCTGGGCCCAGTCCTCGTAACCGACGACCGCCATCGCGCCGGAGACGAAGCCCTGTGCCTTGTAAAGCTTGCGCAGATTGGGTCCCAGCACCGGCTTTTCGATCATGGTATGCCCCAGTTCGCCGAGCAGCTTCACCGTCGCCTCGAACGTGGCCTGCACCTCGGGGTGCAGCGGCGTGTCCTGGATCGTCTGGTTGCAGTAGGCGATGCGCAGCCTTCCCGGCGGCGTCTCGAGCTCCTCCGTGTAGAGCCGCGTCTTCGGCGGCGGCGCATAGGGCGCGTCGTCCTCCGGCGTGCCGGTCCAGTCGAGCATCGCGGCACTGTCGCGCACCGTCCGGCTCACGATGTGGTCGCAGATCAGGCCATGCGCCCGGCCGCGGTCGTCCGGCCCGCCGGGATTGCGGAATTGCGTCGGCTTGATGCCGAACAGGCCGCATTGCGCCGCCGGGATGCGGATCGAGCCCAGCCCATCCGAAGCATGCGCCATCGGCACGATGCCGCTCGCCACCGCCGCCGCCGCGCCGCCCGACGAGCCGCCGGTGCTGTGGTCCGGATTCCACGGATTGTGGCAATTGCCGAGGAAGCGGCCCTCGGTCGTGCCGGGGATGCCGAACTCCGGCGTGTTGGTCTTGCCCGCCAGCACCATGCCGGCGGCGCGGTAGCGCCTGGTCAGCTCGGAATCGGCGGCGGAGACATAGCCCTGGAGCAGGGCGCTGCCATTCGTCATCGGCCAGCCCGCGACCTCCATCGAGATGTCCTTGATCAGGAACGGCACGCCCTTGAACGGTCCGTCGGGCAGCTTGCCCTTGGCGACCGCGCGCGCCTCGTCATAGGCCTTGTAGACCACCGCGTTGAGCGTCGGATTGTGCTTCTCGATCCGCGCGATCGCTTCATCCAGGAGCTCGAGCGGCGTGACCTCGCCCTTGCGCACCAGATGCGCCAGCCCCAGGCCGTCGTAATCGGCGTATTGCGGAAACCCCATGCTCAGATCCTCACTTGCGAATAGCGATGCGCCCAGGGCGCGGCCTTTTCCAGTTCGGCGGCGAGCTTGAGCAGCGTCATCTCGCCGCCGGCCCGCGCGGTGAACTGCACGCCGATCGGCAGGCCGTCCTTGCTCCAGTTGAGCGGCAGGTTGATGCCCGGTGTGCCGGTGGCGTTCTGCATCGAAGTGAACGGCACATAGCCGAAATTGGGCGCGAAGCCCTTCTGCACGTCGGTCTCGTCGATGTCGATCGTGCCGAGCTTCATCGGCGGCCGGCCCAGCGTCGCGGTGAGCCAGCAATCATGGGTCTCGTGCCATTTCGCGATCACCCGGCCCGCCCGCATCATCGTCTGGCGCGCCTCGGTCAGCTGCACCGCGCTCACCGTCTTGCCCATCTCATAAAGCCCCCAGGTCAGGCCCTCGACAAGCTGCAGCGAGGGCGCGAGACCGGTCATCCGCTCGAGCATCGCGAGGCCATAGGCGACATTCGCCGACCAGATGGTCGAGAACGCTCCGACCAGCTCGCTGGCGTTGACCGGTGGATCGGTTACCTCGACATGATGACCGAGACTCTCGCACAGCTTGGCCGTCCTCTTGACCGCGGCGGTGACCTCCGGATCGTGCGGCGTGCCGTTCATCATCTTCGTGCTGACCGCGATCCGAAGGCGCTTGCCCTTGCGCTTGATGCCCTCGAGATAGGAACCCTCCGGCGGTGGTGCCCAATAGGGATCGCCATAATCGATGCCGCACAGCGCATCGAGCGCTGCGGCGGTGTCGCGCACGCTCCTGGTCACCACGCCGTCCATGGAAAGCCCGCTGGTGGCATCGGCCGCTTCGGGCCCTTGGCTGATCCGGCCGCGCGTCGATTTCAGCCCGACAAGGCCGCAGGCCGAGGCGGGAATGCGGATCGAGCCGCCGCCGTCGGTGGCATGGGCGATGGGGACGATTCCGGCGGCGACGGCCGCGGCCGAGCCGCCGGACGATCCACCCGTCGAATGCTCCCGATTCCACGGATTGCGCGCTGGGCCGTATAGCCGGCTTTCCGTCGTCGGCAGGATGCCGAACTCCGGTACATTGGTCTTGCCGAAGGGGATGAGCCCCGCGGCCTTGAAGCGCGTGACGGTGCCCGACTCCACCGTCGCCGCCACGGCGGGGACATAGCGCGAGCCCGAGCGGGTCGGCCAGCCGACGACATTGGCGCGCATGTCCTTGAGCAGCATCGGGACGCCGGCGAACACGCCTTTGGCCGGCTTGCCCTTCGCCGCAGTCCGCGCACCGTCATAGTCGGCGAAGACGATGGCGTTGAGCGCGGGGTTGAGCGTCTCGGCACGGGCGATCGCCGTTTCCATGACTTCGGCGGGCTTGATTTTCTTGGCCTTGATCAGTGCCGCCAGGCCCAGCGCGTCATAGGACGCATACGCTTCGAACTCCATCCAACCCTCGTCTGCCGCCTCGATCCGACCTTAGCCGAGCCGTCGCGAATATGTCACGGCGCCGCTTCGCGGCATTGCAGCATGGCTGTCAATTGCCGAGCGGATACGCGCGCCCTAGTATCGCTCCACTGCGCGGGGGAAAGCCATGAAGATTCCATTCGAAAACACGATATCCAGTGCCTACCGATTTGCCTTTTCGAACATCCTCTCGATCATCGGCATCGCCTGGTTTCCCTATCTGATCCTGTCGGCTGCCGTCGGTGCCTTGCTCTATCGGATGTGGCCTGTCTTCATCGCTTTCATGAACGCCGCGGATGCCGCCAAGGCTGCCGGCAAGAGGCCGGATCCCGCGGAGATACAGGCCTTCATGGTTTCTTTTTTCGGCAGCTACGCGCTGGTCGTGCCGCTGGTGCTCCTGATGACGGCGATGGTGGTTGTCGGCATGATGCGCAAGGCGCTCGGGCTGCATCCGCGACCCGTCTTCATTTTCTTTTCGCTCGGCGGCCAGGTCTGGCGCCTCATCGGCGCCTATTGTCTGCTCTTCATCATGGCGTATGGCGGCGCAATCCTTGCCGTCCTCCTGGTCGCCATCGCAGCAGCGCTGCTCAACGGCGTTTCGCAGCAAGCTTCCATCATTACGGCGGTCGTACTCGGTATCGTCGCGGCGCTCGCCTACATCTATAGCTTCGTCCGTTTGTATTTTTTCCTTCCTGCTGTCGTCGTGGCCGAGAACCGGATCGGTCTTGGGCGATCCTGGCAACTCGGCGGCGGCAATTTCTGGCGCATCGTCGGCACGGTCCTGCTGGTGACCTTGCCGCTCGCCTTGGTCACATCCGTCGTGCTCCCCTCGATCCTGCAGATTTTCGTCGTCACGGATCTGGGATCCCTGCCGTCGCATCCGGAATCCGCGCAGAAGACGCTGGAGGATATGTTGCGGATGGTCGGAAAGGTCCTGCCGATTTTTGTGGCTCTCCAGCTCATCCAGTCCATTCTGACGACTGCGCTCAATGTCGGCGCCGCGGCAGCCGCTTACAGATCCGTGACCGGTTACGGCGAGAGCGGCGCGCCAGAGGTCGCCGCATGAACAAACTTCCGGTCGGCGCCACCATCCGGTTCGCCTATGGCTTCACCTTCGGCGAGATCGGGACGGTCATCGGCCTGCTCTGGATTCCGACGCTGATCCAGGCGGTCGCGAGCTTCTTCGTGTTGCGCGCCTATTATCCCGTGCTGGCGCAAGCGCTGGAGACCGGCGGCCTGCCCACGGGGCCGGCGGCGCTCTTGCCGCTGCCGTTTTTCTTCCTGTCGCTGCTGGTCTTCGCGATGAACGGTGCGGCGCTCACGCGACAGATCCTCGGCTTGCGCGAGGGCAGTGCGCTCGCCTATTTCTCGCTCGGCTGGACCGAGCTGAAGATCTTCGCGGGATATATCGCCATCTACGTCCTGGCGATGCTGTTTCTTCTTTTTCTGGGCCTGGCTACGGGCGTGCTCGCGGTCGTCGCCGCGCGGTCCGGCGCTGCATCGCTGCTGGGCTCGGTTTCGCTGCTGCTATGGCTGGTCGGGCTTTTCGCGCTGGTCTTCGCGGTCATTCGGCTCAGCTTTCTGCTGATTCCCGCGGTTCTGGGCGGAGCCGACATCGGGCTCATCCGCAGCTGGCAACTGACCGAAGGCAATTTCTGGCGGATACTCCTGATCGGGGTGGCCTGCGTCGTCCCGCTCTTCGTCGCGCTGGACATCGCCAACGCGGTCATCCTCGGGCCGGGCGCGCCGGCAGGCGGTCCGCCTCCCGCTACGATGGCTGACCTCCTTCGCCAATTCGCAGCCGATCTGCGCAGCACACTGCCGCACATGCCCGTGCTCGCCGGCATCGGCCTGGTCGCGGCGCCGCTGACGTCGAGTCTCATGATTGCGCCCGCGGCCTTCGCCTATCGGGCGCTGTCGGGCAAGGTCGTGACTTCGTCGCGTGAGGTGGAATGATCGCGGCGGAGTAGCCGCATTGGGAAGCATCGAGATTGCGCAACATCCGTCTGGTTCTCGTCCTGGCCGTCGTCTTCATCGACATGCTGGGGGTCGGGCTCGCCTATCCCATCCTGCCGCGGCTGGTGGAGCAATTTCAGCACGGCAGCGTGTCGAACGCATCCTATGTGTTCGGTCTCCTCGTATCGCTTTATGCCATCGCGCAGTTCGTCTTCGCGCCGCTGCTCGGCGCATTGTCGGACAGCTATGGCCGGCGGCCGGTCATTCTCGCCTCGCTGGCGGGCTCCGCGCTGACCTATCTTCTGATGGCCGTCGCGCCGGGACTTTTCGTGCTGGCGCTGGCACGCGTCCTCGCCGGGGTCATGGGCGGCTCCTTTACGACGGCAGGCGCCTATCTTGCCGACATCACGCCGCCCGAGAAGCGCTCCCAGAGCTTCGGCTTGATCGGTGCGGCCTTCGGCGTCGGATTCATCACCGGTCCGGTGCTGGGCGGCCTGCTCGGGGGCATCGACCTGCGCCTGCCTTTCGTCGTCGCGGGGCTGCTCTGCGCCGCCAATCTGGCCTTCGGGCTTTTCGCTCTGCCCGAATCCTTGGCGCCGGAGCACCGCAGGGGATTCTCGTTCGCGCGCGCCAATCCGGTCGGTGCCCTGCGCGAGATCGGGCGCTATCCCTCGATCTATCCGCTGCTGGCCATCTTCGTGCTCGCGACCTTCGCCAATCGCGTCTCCGAGATGATCTGGGTGCTCTACACCGGCTATCGCTTCCACTGGAATTCGACGGAGATCGGCATCTCGCTCGCGCTCTTCGGCGTCGCCTTCGTCGTGGGCCAAGGCTGGTTTACCCGCGTGCTCATTCCGCGCATCGGGGAGCGCCGTGCCATCCTGATCGGCCTGGGCGTCAGCATATTGGTGAGCATCGGCTATGGCGCCGCCGACCGGGGCTGGATGGTCTATTGCCTCATGCCGCTCGTGATCAGCGGCTGGACCGTGGCGCAACCTGCGGTTCAAGGACTGATGTCACGTGCCGTCCCGGCCGACGAACAAGGACTGCTTCAAGGGGCGATGGCAAGCATCGTAAACTTGACCAGCATCGGCGGTCCGCTGATTTGGACCAGCCTGTTCGGCTATTTTGTCAGCCCCGCCGCGCCCTTCATCCTGCCCGGCATGGCATTCTACATCTCCGCCGCGATATTTTTCATCGCGCTTGTCATGGCCCTGCACTGGCAGCGGGCGGCGTCGCCCGAACCTGCCGTTGCATAAATGCCAGCCGGAACTGTCTTATCGAGTTCACGCTCCTGCTGTAAGGTCAACGCCGGGTTAACCGAGCGTATTCGGGGTTGGGGGATCAGATGAGCAGAGTACCGGTCGGCGGTAGCATCGCGCACGCCTACGAGTTTCTCTTCGGCCGTTTCTTTCAGATCATCGGAACGGCTTGGCTGCCGGCGCTGATCTACGGTGCAGCCTACTACGTCATGCTGCAGAACCGGCATGCCTGGATGCCGGTCCATGGCGCCGACGCCGGTGCGATCGCCGGCGCCGTGGGAACGGCGCTGGCCGGCGCGTTGTTCTTCCTCCTGATCCGCTCGGTGATCGGCATTTCGCTGACCCAGGAAGCGCTCGGCGTGCGCAAGGACCTGACGCTGGCGCATTTCGTCGTCGGGCCGCGCGAGCTGCGCCTGTTCTTCGGCTATATCCGCTTCGAGTTGCTGTTCATCGTGCTCTATCTGGGCATTCTCGGCGTGTGCTTCGGCGTGCTCTTCGCGGCGAAGGCCTTCGGCGCGAAGCTGGCGCCCAATCTGGCGCTGCACGGTGTGCCGATCGCGACGGTGGCGGCGATCGCGTTTTCAGTCGTCCTGCTGATCTGGTTCGCGCTGTCGATGCTGCGTCTGGCGTTCCTCCTGGCCCCTGTCGCGTCGGCCGAGCATCGCACGCGCCTGTCGCGCGCCTGGGAGATCACGCGGGGCAGCACGCTGCGCATCCTCTTCGTCCTCATCGGCACCTTCCTGCCGGTGGCGATCGCCGCGGGCGTGGCGGGCTACTACCTCCTCGGTCCGGCCGACGTCGCTGCCCTGCTGCAGGCCCTGCACAAGGCCAAGGCCGCCGATCATCCGCAGCTCATCCAGCAGTTCCTCTCGGGCCACGCCGTCCTGCTGGCCGGCTTCACCACCGTTCTCGCCATCATCAACGGCGCCTTGCTGGCGGGCGCGTCGGCTGCGGCCTACCGCACCGTGACCGGTCATGAGGATCCCGAACCCGAAGACGACTCTGCGCTTGTCGCACCTTTGCTGGCGCCGGTCGCCGCCGAGGAAGAGCCGCTGCCGACCGTGCCCGACCACAACCATGGCCATGACAGCCATGACCATCACGAAGATCATGGACATCACAAGGATCATGGCCACCATGAAGAGGATCATGGCGGTCACGGTCATGACGACCATGGTCATGGCGAGCACGGACATCACGGACATGATGACCATGGCGCGAAAGACGGCCATGCGCATGACGAAGACGACGACGAGGACGACACGGGCGACGATCAGGACGGGCACGGCCATGGCGCCCAGGAGACGCATGGTCATTCCGGTCATGGCGACCATGGGTCGAGCGACCATGGCGATCACGGACACGGGAGCCATGATGATCACGGCCATGGCGGGCACGACGATCACGGTCATCATGGTGGCGGCCACGACGATCACAGCGGCCATGGGCATCACCACGCAAGCGCGGCCTGACATGCATTGAGTTCCTCTGGCCGGCCCATGCGTTGCGGCCGGCCACTTCGCGCCCGCGCGCGGACGCGCAAACATGAATTTGCCGTCATGCGCGGCGGGCCGGCCATCCCAACTTGTCACGGCGCAAAACCGTCATACATCCTGCGACAAATGGCGGACCTGTAACTGGTGCCGCTGCAGCGAACGCTCCGATAACGGCCGGCGACCGCAGCCGGAGCGCCTTCATGTCCCAGGATCTCGACGCGCAGGCCATCACCGCGGTGTTTCTGCTTCCCGGCAGCGACGGTGCTTTCGAGCCCGAACAGGCGGCCTATCTCAGGACGCTCGGCGCCCGCCGGCCCTCCGTCCTGCTCGCCTTCGCCCCCAAGGCCGCAGGGACCTTCCTGCGGACGGCGGCGATCTATGCGGTCGACGGCCAGTTGACGCGCGTGGTCCATGCCCAGGGCGGGCGCGACGGCACGCCTTACCTGCCGGTCTATGTGCTCTATCTCGCCGGCGGCTTTCCGGACAGCACGCTGGTGACCCATGTCCATATGCAGGCCCTGCCGGCGAACCGCCACTTCCTCGAAGCGCTGGGACTCAAGCCCGTCATCATGCTGCGCGACGTGCCCGACATGCTCACATCCTATCTCGACATGCTCGCGGCCGAGCCGGCCTCTCCGAGCCATTGGCTGAACGCCGCCATCCCGCCCGACTTCGCGCGGCTGAGCGATGCGACCAAGGCCGACTTCATGATCGACACGATCCTGCCCTGGTATGCGAGCTACTTCGCGACCTGGCTGGACTATGTGCACCGGGCGCCGGACCGCGTCTGCGTGCTGCGCTACAGCGACCTGCAGCGCGACCCGTCGGGCGTATTGCACAGGCTCCTGGCGCATTCCGGATTGCCGCGCTCGGAGGATATGTGCGAGCTCGCGATCGCGGCGGCGTGGAAGGACAAGCAGGACTATCGCTTCAACCGCGGCGAGGAAGGCCGCGGCCGCGCGCGGCTGAACGCACGCCAGCTGGCCCGGATCGAGCAGCTGCTGTTCGGCTATTACGACCTGGAGGCGTGGCGCCGGGAGCTGATGCCCAACGGCTAGAGGGCAACCGGTCTATTCCGCCGCCTTTAGCCTCTTCGCCGTCACCTTCTCCGGCACGCGGTTCTTCAGCAGCGGCTTGAGATACTGCCCGGTATAGCTCCGCGCCACCTTCGCCACCTCTTCCGGTGTGCCTTGCGCCACCACTTCGCCGCCGCCGTCGCCGCCTTCCGGCCCGAGGTCGATGATCCAGTCGGCGGTCTTGATGACCTCGAGGTTGTGCTCGATCACCACCACCGTGTTGCCGTTGTCGACCAGCTCATGCAGCACCTCCAGCAGCTTCTTCACGTCGTGGAAGTGCAGGCCGGTGGTCGGCTCGTCGAGGATGTAGAGCGTCCGCCCCGTCGCGCGGCGCGACAATTCCTTGCTCAGCTTCACGCGCTGCGCCTCGCCGCCCGACAGGGTCGTCGCCTGCTGTCCGACATTGACGTAGCCCAGTCCGACGCGCTTGAGCGTCTCCATCTTCTCCGCGATCGACGGCACCGCCTTGAACAGGTCGGCGGCCGCCTCCACCGTCATGTCGAGCACGTCGGCGATGGAGTGGTCGCGGAATTTCACCTCCAGCGTCTCGCGATTGTAGCGCTTGCCCTTGCAGACGTCGCACTGGACATAAACGTCGGGCAGGAAGTGCATCTCGATCTTGATCACGCCGTCGCCCTGGCACGCCTCGCAGCGTCCGCCCTTCACGTTGAACGAGAAGCGCCCGGGCTGGTAGCCACGCGCTTTCGCCTCCGGCAGCTCGGTGAACCAGTCGCGGATCGGCGTGAAGGCGCCGGTATAGGTCGCGGGGTTCGAGCGCGGCGTGCGCCCGATCGGGCTCTGGTCGATATCGATCACCTTGTCGAGATATTCGAGGCCCTCGATCCGGTCGTAGGGCGCGGGATGCTCGCGGCCCTGGTTCAGCTTGCGCGAGGCCGCCTTGAACAGCGTCTCGATGGTCAACGTCGACTTGCCGCCGCCCGACACGCCGGTGACGCAGGTCAGCGTGCCCAGCGGAATGTCCACCGACACGTTCTTGAGGTTGTTGCCCTTGGCGCCGACGACCTTGAGCCAGCGATTGTGCACCGATTTGCGCCGCGTTGCCGGCACGGGAATCTGCTCGATGCCGGTCAGGTATTTGCCCGTCAGGCTCTTGGGCGAGCGCATGATGTCGGCCGGCGTGCCTTCGGCGATGATCTCGCCGCCATGGATGCCGGCGCCCGGGCCCATGTCGATCACGTGATCGGCCTGGCGGATCGCGTCCTCGTCATGCTCGACAACCAGCACGGTGTTGCCCATGTCGCGCAGGCCCTTGAGCGACTCCAGAAGCTTGGCGTTGTCGCGCTGGTGCAGCCCGATGCTCGGCTCGTCGAGCACATAGAGCACGCCCGTCAGCCCCGAGCCGATCTGCGACGCCAGCCGGATACGCTGGCTCTCCCCGCCCGACAGCGTGCCCGAGGCGCGCGCCAGGGTGAGGTAATCGAGCCCCACATTGTTGAGGAATTTCAGCCGCGCCCGGATTTCCTTCAAGATGCGCGCCGCGATCTCGTTCTGCTGCTTGTTCAGCGTCTTGTCGATGTCGCGGAACCAGCCGTCGGCATTGCGGATCGACTGCGCGCAGACCTGGCTGATATGCAGCCCGCCGATCTTCACCGCCAGCGCCTCGGGCTTCAGCCGCGCGCCCTTGCACACGTCGCAGGGGCTGGTGTCCTGATAGCGCTCGAACTCCTCGCGCACCCAGGCCGAGTCGGTCTCCTTGAAGCGGCGCTGCATGTTCGGGATCACGCCCTCGAACGCCTTCTTGGTCTCATAGCGGCGCAGGCCGTCGTCATAGATGAACTTGATCTCGTCCTCGCCCGAGCCGTGCAGCACGATCTCCCGCGCTTTCTTCGGCAGGTCTTCCCAAGCCTCGTTGAGCGAGAACTTGTAGTGCCGCGCCAGCGCCTCCAGCGTCTGCAGGTAATAGGGCGACGAGCCCTTCGACCACGGCGCGATCGCGCCCTTGCGCAGGGTCAGGCTTCCATCCGGCACGATCAGCGCGGGATCGAAATAGAGCTGGGTGCCCAGCCCGTCGCAGGCCGGGCAGGCGCCGTGCGGGTTGTTGAACGAGAACAGCCGCGGCTCGATCTCCGGGATCGTGAACCCCGACACCGGGCAGGCGAATTTCGACGACATCAGGAGCTGGCGCGCCGAACCGTCCTTCTCCTTCTCGTCGGCGTATTCCGCGATGATCAATCCGTCCGCGATGCCGAGCGCGGTCTCGATGGAATCCGGCAAGCGATTGCCCAGGTCCTTCTTCACCGCGATGCGGTCGACCACCACCTCGATGTCGTGCTTGAGCTTCTTGTCGAGCGCCGGCACCGCGCCGATCTCGTAATATTTCCCGTCCACCTTGACGCGCTGGAAGCCCTTCTTCTGCAGCTCGGCGAATTCCTTGCGGTACTCGCCCTTGCGCCCGCGCACCATCGGCGCCAGCAGATAAAGCCGCGTGCCCTCCGGCAGCGCCAGGATCCGGTCCGCCATCTGGCTGACGGTCTGGCTCTCGATGGGCAGCCCGGTCGCCGGCGAATAGGGCACGCCGACGCGCGCGAACAGAAGGCGCAGATAGTCGTAGATCTCCGTGACGGTGCCGACCGTCGAGCGCGGATTGCGCGAGGTCGTCTTCTGCTCGATGGAGATCGCCGGGGACAGGCCCTCGATATGGTCGACGTCCGGCTTCTGCATCAGCTCAAGGAATTGCCGTGCATAGGCCGACAGCGACTCGACATAGCGCCGCTGCCCCTCGGCATAGATCGTGTCGAACGCGAGGCTCGACTTGCCGGAACCCGAAAGCCCCGTCAGCACGGTCAGCGTGTCGCGCGGAATCTCGACGTCGACGTTTTTCAGGTTGTGTTCGCGGGCGCCGCGGATGGAGATGTTCTTGAGCATCGAATGTCGAAACCTTCGTCGAAACGCGCACTTTGGCCGCCGGGCCCGAACCCCGCAACCGCGTGCCTGTCATGATCCCCTGGAGTTTCCGCGTTTCCAATGCATTGGCGGACCCGCCTATCTGGTGACGGAACCGGCAAACCACAAGGCGGCCATGGCCGGGAATCGTCTGGAACGTAACAAGAACGATATGGTCAGGCAATTGTCTGCCAGCGTAACAGGCCACGCGCCGGAATTTGGCAGCAGTGCGCTTCGCGTCAGGTCACGCTTTGGGCATGATGGAAAACGTTGCCCGGATCGGCTTTGGCCTTGATCCGGCGCAGGCGCGGCAGGTTCTGGCGCCAATAGGCCTGCTGCCAGTCGGCAAGGTCGAGATCGCAATAGTTCACATAGGACCCGCCCGACCAGGGCCGCATGGCGGCGTAGAGCCTGCGGATGTCGGCGAGGCGGCGCTCGCCCGCGGCGGTGCTTCCCCAGCTTGTATAGTACTGGATGCAGAACTCGGTGCCCGCGCGATAGGCGAAGGCGGTGGCATCGTCCGGGGTCCGGGCCACCGCGCCGCCATAGGCGTCGCAGATCGCGATCACCTCGCCGGCCGGCAGGGCTGCCAGTCCGCCGATCAGCGCTTCGATCCCGCCATTGTCGAGCGGTCTGGTGATGTAGTCGGATTTTCCTTTCGAGAACTGCGAGTCGTAGTCCCAGGTCCCGGCGAAATGATTCACCGCCGCGAGGAACGGCATGCTCGTGACGACCGGACCGTCGACCGGCCTTGCCGTGGCGGTGAGCGCGCCGAGCTCGCGGCGCAGCGCGGCGACCGCGCCGCTCGACTGGCCCGCGATGTGCAGCGCGATGCGGCCGTCACGGCGCTTCGCGATCTTGAAGATCCCGGTGATGGTGTCGGGCGCGCGCGGCGCCCAGTCCTGCCACGCGCCGAACAGCGCGACGGCCTGCGGCACGTTGAGCGCCCAGCTCGCATGGAAGACCGCCAGCGGGCCGATCGGCGCGATCCGGAACTGCAGCCGCGTCGCCGCGCCGAAGGTGCCGCCGCCGCCGCCCCGGCTGGCCCAGAACAGGTCGCTGTTGCGCTCGGCATCGGCCGTTAGCGTCTTGCCGTTCGGGTCCACGAGATCGATCGCGGTCAGCGCATCGCAGGCGAGGCCTCGGCTCCGTGCGATCAGCCCGAAGCCGCCGCCCATGGTGTGGCCGGCGATGCCCACGGTCGGACAGGAGCCGCCGGGAAACGCAAAGCCGCGCGGCCCCACGAAGCGATAGATGTCGCCCAGCGCGGTTCCCGCGCCGACCGACAAGGTGCTTGTCTTCGCATCGAACGCGATGTCCTTCATCGGCCGGGTGTCGATCACCACGCCGGCGCTCTGCGAGAAGCCCTCGAAGCAATGCCCGCCGCTGCGCAGTGCAAAAGGCAGGTTCTTGACGCGCACCCAGTCCAGCGCCTGCGCCACGCCACGCGCGCTCTTGGTCAGGATGCGCAAGGCCGGCTTCTGCTCGGTGCGCAAATTGTAGGCGGGCAGGGTGGCGGCATAAAGCGCGCTGCCCGGAAGCGCGAACGCGGCATCTTCCGGCGCGATGTTGGGAAGCGCGGCCAGCGGCGCCGCGCGCCCGCCCCGCAGGATCGCGGGCGCCGCCAATAAGGCGGCGGTGAAATGTCGTCTGCTGATCGTCATGGCCGTGGCGGTGTTCGTGCTCTTAAGGCACCGCGTGCAGCGGCAGGACATGATCGCGTGTCAACGGCGCCAACACCAGCGCCGATGCGGCCGATGGTGCGATCCAGACGAGCTCTTCGATCTCGGCGGCCGGTTGCACATCGGCATCGATATCGATGCGAAAAATCTCCGCTTCGACAGTCCATCCGGGTTCGTGTGCGGCCGGCGCGCGGAAACATCCCAGATAACGGGCCTGTGACGGCATCACCGCAAGGCTCAGCTCCTCGCGCAACTCGCGCAGCAGGGCGGCAAGCGGCGCTTCGCCCGTCTCGATCTTCCCGCCCGGTTGCATGAAGGCGGATGTGCCGCGCTTGCGGACCAGAAGTGTGTGCCCGCCTGGCCTGCAAAGAAGCGCGGCGGCGATGCGGATCGTCGGGTCGGGACTCGGCATCATGGCCGTAGAATAGCGAAGTTGCATCGGAACAAACCATGAACTATAATGCTCCACAGGAGCCGGGGCCTGCGCCGGTGGTTCTTCGCGGCGGCGGAGTTTAGGTTCGCGGCGGATGTGATGAGCTAAGAAAGCTAGATAGGAGACGGGTCATGGCGGGCAGCGTTAACAAGGTCATTCTGGTCGGAAATCTGGGCAAGGACCCGGAAACCCGCCGCATGCAGAGCGGCGATCCGGTCGTGAACCTTTCGATCGCCACCTCGGAGACCTGGCGCGACAAATCGAGCGGCGAGCGCAAGGAGAAGACCGAGTGGCACCGCGTCGTGATCTTCAACAAGAACCTCGCCGAGGTCGCGGAGAAATATCTGCGCAAGGGTTCCAAGGTCTATGTGGAGGGCTCATTGCAGACCCGCAAATGGACCGACAAGGACGGGCAGGAGAAGTACTCGACCGAAGTCGTGCTGCAGAATTTCCGCGGCGAGCTCACGATGCTCGATACCCGCGGTGAGGGCGGTAGCGGCGGCGGCCGGGTGGGCACGAGCGAGGCGCCGGCCGCGTTCCAGCGCGAAGAGATGGACGACGAGATTCCGTTCTGATCTGGTCTGCGCATGCGGCTCGCCATCGGGTTTCTCGCACTGCTCGCCTTGGCGGGATGCGCTACATCGTCCGGCGAGCCGGCGGCGGCGTTCGTCAACCCTGAAGTGGCGCATGCCTATATCGCCTTGCAGGGGCGGAGCTATGTGCTGCTGGAAAGCCGTGGCGCCGCCTTCCTTATCGCCCCGGGTATCGCGGTCACCAATGCTCATAACGCCGATTTCATGGGCAATATCGCGATCATCGGCCGGTCGCGCGATTACGATCTGCTGTTCTTCCGCGCCGACCGCGCCGCCGCGCCGATTTACGGCCGGCCCTCGGTCGGCGAGCCCGTGATCGCCTACGGCCAGGGTGCGCATGGCGAAGTGCGCGAGGCCAAGGGCGTGGTCCGCCAATTGAATGCGCCGGTCGAGGCGCGCTGCGCGACCTGCTCGATCCAGGGCGCCTTCATCTTCGAGGGCGATGCCGGGCCGGGCTTCAGCGGCGGGCCGGTGGTCGATGCAGCGAACGGTCAAATTGTCGGTGTCACCTTCGGCTATCTCGATACCGGCGGCCATCGCATGATGTATGCTTATCCGATGAGCCGCGTCCGCAACGAACTGGCCGCGATCGAAGGCAAGGTTCCAGAGGCCATCGAATGACACGCAGCCCTACGGGTGGCTGGGACGTTATGGCTCGGCTCGTTTAGATCGCACCGCATGACGGCATCGCACCACAAGCCCATCGCCCCGGCCGGCGCATCGAGCGCCCTCAGCCTGTTCCGCTTCTCGCTCGCCCTCATGGTGCTCGCGGAACATCTTGCGGGCGTCGAACCGCCGCAGACCGGCCGCCTCGCGGTGGAGGCGTTCTTCTGCATCAGCGGCTTCCTGATCACCATGGTCGCGACGACACGCTATGCGGACCGTCCCGGCGCGTTCCTCGCCAACCGCTTCCTGCGTATCTATCCGACCTATTGGGCCTGTCTCGCCGTCGGCCTGGTCGTGGTGATGACGATTCCATCCAGCCCTGTGCTGCACCCTTCGCTGGTGCTGCCGGACACTGCGGCCGACTGGTCCGCCAACATCGCGGTCTTCGGCCTCACGCAGCAGACCGCGAGTCGGATCCTGCCTGCCGCCTGGTCGCTGCATACCGAACTCTGGTTCTATCTGGTGATCGGTCTGCTGACCGCGGCGCGGCCAAGGCTGACCTTCCTGCTGCTGCCGGTGTCGCTGCTTCTTTCGGCCTATTGCGCCTTCTGGTGGTCGCCGCTCTCGTTCTACGGCACGCCGCTCGGCAATGGCGATGCGTTCTTCATCGGCTCGGCGGTGTTCCTGCTGCGCGAGCGGCTGCAGCCGCGCCGTCCTCTCGTCGTCGCGGCGCTCGGCCTCGCCCTGTTCGAATTCCTCGCCTGGGGGCCGTTCGTCTACTCGCAGACGCTGAACGAATTCCTCGGCGCGCCCGCCGCCGCGATCTTCCTCATCGGGCTCTGGAATGCGCCGCTGGACGACGTGTTGCGGCCGTGGCGGCCGCTCGCGACCCAGCTCGGCCGGCTGTCCTATCCCTTGTTCCTGCTGCATTGGCCGCTTGGCGCCTTTGCGATCGCGCTGACCGGCTGGCATCAGAGCCCGCGCCTCGCCCTCGTCGCGGGCGCGATGTCGCTGGCCGTTTCGCTGCTGGTCCTGCGCTTCATCGAGGATCCGCTCGTTCGCGTCCGCGCCTCCATCCGCCGGCCGCAGCCCGAGCCCATCCCGGCGGAGGCCGCGTCCGGGATCGGCGACTGAGCGCGCCGGCACTGCTACACAGGCGGCGATGAATCCCCAGATCGCGCCCGCAACCGCCGCCGTCATCATCGCAGCGCCTTTCGTGGGCAGCTTCCTCGCGGTCGTGGTGCTGCGCCTGCCCGCGGGGCGGACGGTCCTGTTCGGCCGCTCCGCCTGCGATGCCTGCGGCCACGTGCTGGCAGCGCGCGAGCTCCTGCCCTTGGCGAGCTACGCGTTCCAGCGCGGCCGTTGCGGGCACTGCAGCGCCGCGATCGACCCGCTTCATCCCGCCATGGAGATTGCGGCCTTCGTGATCGCCGCCTGGGCGGCATTCGAGACGGAGGGCTGGGTTCTGGCCGCGAGCTGCCTGCTCGGATGGACCCTGCTCACCCTCGCCGCGATCGACTGGCGGACCGGATTCCTGCCGGACGTGCTGACCCTGCCGCTGATCGCCGCCGGACTGGCCATTGCCTATCTGCTCGATCCAGGGTCGCTCGCCGAACATGCGATCGGCGCCGCCGCCGGCTTCATCGTCTTCGCGGTGCTGTCGGAAACCTATCGCCGCTTGCGGGGCCGCGACGGGCTGGGGCTGGGCGACGCCAAGCTGCTGGCCGCGTCGGGCGCATGGCTGGGATGGGGCGCGCTGCCGAGCGTCGTGCTGTTCGCCGCCATCGCCGGCTTGGCCTTGGTGCTGGCGCGCCGCCTCACCGGCCATGCCGTTCAGGCCGCGGCGCGCATCGCCTTCGGCCCCGCGCTCGCCGCCGCGACGTGGATCGTGTGGCTCTACGGCCCGCTGGTTCCCGGCCGTTAACGCCAGGCCATCGTGAGATAGGGCTTCGTCGCGTCGCCGGTGAATTGCACGGTTGCGACACGCACGACGCGCGCGGTGCCGACACGAACCTCGGCGGTGATCGTGAAAGTCGCGCCGGATGCGGCACGGGGTGCCGGTGCAGCGCCCGGCGCCGCCATCCGCGCCAACGCGTCCTCTCGCGCCCGCAACAGGTCGGCGATGGCGTGCGCGTCCAGGCCGGGTAGCACCTTCAGCACCGCTGGCGGCGCGACGGTCTGGTCCACCGCACCCGTCGTCCCATACACCGTCAGCAGCGGCGCGATCTTCGCGTAGAGCGCGCGGGTCATGCCGGGAAGTTCGAGCAGCGCGTCGATGGCTCGGAAGGCCAGCGGCGGCGCCGGTCCGCCCGGAACCTGCGGCGCGCGGCGCGCGATGACGCGATCGGCGAGCGCCGCCGCCTGGTCGTCCGTCAGGCCGGCCGAAGCGAAGACGCTCCCCAGCAGGACTTTGTCGGCGAAGTTCAGGTTGATGCGGCCGCTCTCGTCCTGGATCCACAGGCGTGCCGTCACGCCGTCGAAGCCGGCCGCGGCGGCGGTGCCGTCGACCCGCGGCTGGCGGCCGCTGCGCCCGTCCATCAGCGACAGGATCGCGCGGCCGACGACCGCGTCCGCAATGCTGCCGGCGCGCGTGGCATTCCAGGCATTGCGGTCGAGCTGCGCCGAGGTCACCGAGGCCGTCAGCATCGCGGCGGCGATCAGCGACAGGATGGCGATGCCCCACAGGACGGAGACCAGCGCCAGCCCGCGCTGCCGCCGGCCGGTCATTTCCGCTCGAGCAGCGTCTGCAGGCCGGGAAGTTTGTGGCGCAGCTCTTCGGTGACGGCCCGCGACTTCTGCAGATTGTCGACGACGTGCGGCGTGATCAGCACGATCAGCTCGGTGCGGTCATGCTCGTGGCTCTTCGTGCCGAACAGCCCGCCCAGCACGGGAATCTCCGACAGATAGGGAAGGCCGCTCGAGCCGCGGCTGCGGGTGTCCTTGATCAGCCCGCCGAGCGCCACGGTCTCGTTGTCGTGCACCGCGATCGTGCTGTCGATCTTGCGCTGCGTGATGGTCGGCGAGTCGAGCGAGGAGGTGTCGGTCGAGGCGACGTCGCTCACCTCCTGGCTGATGTCCATCGTCACCATGCCGCCCTGGTTCACCCGCGGCGTCACCTTCAGGATGATCCCGGTCGCCCGGTATTCGATCGTGTTGATCACCGGCGAGTTGTTGCCGACGATCGCCTGGCCTTGGGAGGTCGCGATCGGCACTTGGTCGCCGACCTGCAGCTGGGCCTGGTGGTTGTTGAGAACCATGATCTGCGGCGACGACAGGACCTCGACATGCGTCAGCTGCGACAGCGTGTTGAGCACGACTTTGATATTGCTGCCCGCGAACGCATAGGAGAATCCGGGAAAGGACGAGCCGATCGCGGCCGAGCCCGAGTTCGACAGCACGATCTGGTTGTGGCTGTCGCTGAAGGCGTATTGCACGCCATAGGACAGCTTGTCGGTGAGCGTCACCTCCGCGATCGCCGCCTCCAACAGCACCTGCAGCGGCGCGGCATCGAGCTGGCGCAGCGCCGCCTCTATGGTCGCGTATTCCTGCGGCGTGCCGTAGATCACCACCGCGTTGTTGTTCTCGTCCGCCGTGATGGTCGCGGCGCCCTGCGGCGTGCCCGCGCTGTCGCTCTCGGTGATGAGGCCGCCGCCGCTGGGCGGGGGTGCGGCGGGCGGTGGGCTGGGCGCGAAGGAGCCGCCGCTCGGTGACGGAGCCGGCGGATGATCGGCGGTCTCGCCATTGTCGCCGCTCTCGCCGTTGCCGCTGTCTTTGGTGCCGCCGCTGCCGCCGTAAAGCACCTTCTTCAGCGTTGCGGCGAGGTCGCTGGCGCGTCCGTTCTGCACGGCATAGACGAAGATGCGCCGGTCGCTGCCGACACCCGGCCGGTCGAGCCGCGCGACCCAATGCTGCACCTGGTCGAGATAGCGCGGCTGGGGCGAGATCACGAGCACGGTGTTGAGCCGCTCGATCGGGATGAGCTTGACGATGCCGCCGAGCGGCCCGCCGGCGCCGCCGAGGATCTGGCTCAGTTCCTTCGCAAGGCCGCGCGCGTCGGTGTATTTCGGCGTGAACAGTCCGAACGACATCCCGGCCAGCCAGTCGACGTCGAACAATGCGACCTCCTCGGCGACGGCTTGGCGCTCCTGCGCCGTGCCCTGCACGATGAGCAGGTTGCGGCCGCTGTCGGCGTGCACGATGGCCTGCGCCGGCGCCATCCCGTCGAGCAGGCGCTGCATCTCGCCCGCCGCGATGTAGTGCAGCGGCACGATCTGGGTGCCGTAGCCCGCTTCCGCGCCGCCATCCGCCGTGCCGCTGGAGGCCGGCGACGCGACCTCGCGCGGCGCATCGGCATTGAGCACGAGCTTGTAGACGCCGTTGTTCTTGACGATGGCGAGGCCGTTCATCCGCAGGATTTGCTCGAACACCGGCAGGACCTCGGCGCGCGACAGCGGCTTGGAGGTCTGCACCGTGATCGTGCCCTGCACGCCGGCGCCGATCGTATAGTTCACGTTCAGGAAATCGCCGAACACGGCCTTGGCGACGTCGCGCACATCGGCATTGATGAAGTTGAGCGTGATGCCGCCCTCATCGGTGGTCGCGGCCTCCGCGGCGTGGGGGACCCGATGGCCGACGAGATCGCCGGTGCCCTTGATGATCTCCGGCGGCGTGGCGTCGTCCGGTGCAGGGGGCGCCGCGGCCGCTGCGGGCGCAGCTTGTGGCGGAGCCGGTGGTGCGGGATCGTTGGCATGCCGGGCCAGTTCAGCCGCGCTGGGCACGGTCTCAGGCGGCTTGGCGTATTGGTCGGCGCAGGCGGCAAGGCACAGCGCGCCCGTCAAGACGACCGCGGCAACGCTCCTGCGCCTGAATTCGACGGCCATGGAAATCTCGCCCCTCCTGGCGCTATAGGCTCTTTTTCTGTCGCAGTGTCAAAGGGTTGGTTCGCCGGTCGCCGGATTGATGATGGCGCCTTTGAGCGCGTCGGGCACCACGGTTTCGCGAAGCGGCTTGGCCGGAGCGGCGGGCGTCGCGGCGACGGGGCGGGGCGTGGTGGCGGACGGCGCCCCGGTCGTCATCGGCGGCGTCGGCGCTGCTGCCGCCGGTGCCTGGGTGATAGGTGCGCTGGCCTGCGGCAGGGGCGCGCTCGGCGGCCGGTCGGCGGGACCTTCCAGCGGCACGGTGACCTCGCTGCCATTGGCCCGCAGCGTGATCGTGGTCGCATCGATCCGCGCGACACGCCAGCCGTTCACCGTTCCGCCGACGATGGCGCTCATCGTCGACGCGGTGCTCTTGATGCGCAGCAGGGCGACGGCACGCTCGCTGCCCATGATCACGCCGACCAGCGAGAAATCCGACGCTGCCGAGGCCGCGCCATTGGCCTGCGCCGGATCGTTGAGCGGCTTGCGGGTCGAGGCGAACAGCGGCCGCGCGTCGAGGTCTGCGAAGCTCTCCTCCGCGGGCGGAACAAAGGGGACCGGCAGCTCGGCCCGGGGTCGCGCAAGCGGCGGCGCCGGCGCGACCTGCACGGGTTCGAGCGGTGCGATGGCCTCATACGCGATCGCGCCGGCCAGCAGCAGCGCCAGGACGAGCAGACCCGCGGACGGCGCCAGCCTCATTGCACGCCCGTCCAGCGGTAGCCGCGCACGGTCCAATGCACGTCGATATTGGGCGGATCGAGTTGAAGGCCGCTGGCGTCCCATGTCTCGGGCGCGCGCAGATCGACGCTGTCCAGGAACAGATAAGGCGTCACGGTCTCGATGCGATACACCATGTCCTTGAGCCGGGTCATGGGCAGCAAAAGGTCGTACTGGATCTCGATGCGCTGGAAGCCACCGGATGTGACGGGGGCGAGATTTTGCGCGCTGCGCATCTGGCCGGCGGCGCTTTCGATCAGCGTCTTCATCACGTTCTGGATATTCGCGGCCGCGAGTTCTGCGCTCGTGCCGCCGACGAGTCCCGTGCTGCCGGTTTCGCGGCTCCGCATCTGCGCCAGCTTCGCCTCGACGAGCGGCCGCATCGCGATGCGGCCCTCATAGGCGGCCAGCATCCGGCGCGATTGTTCTATCCCATCGCGCTGTGCGGCGAAGGCATCGGCGATGGGCTGCACCACGGCCAGCCAGGCGAGTCCGAGGACGACCGCCAGGATGCCGAGAGCGATGAGGCGTTGGCGCGCGGGCGTCACGTCGCCCCCTTCTTCAGCCGCACCGACAGATCGAAGCGCTGCAGGCCGGGGCTCGGCCCCTGCATCAGCGGGCTGCGGAATTGTGCATCGGAAAAGAATGCGGCGGCATCGAACAGTGCGATGAGCGACGCGGCTTCCGGCGAGAAGCCATGCAGCCGGACCTCGTCGCCGTTCAGCTCGAACTCGTAGAGCCAGGTGTCGTCGGGCAGCAGACGCGCGACGCGCGCCAGCACGGCGATGGCGGCGGGATTGCGCTTCTGCTGCGCGAGGAAGACGGCGCGGCGGTTGGCGGCATCGAGCCTGTGCTGCAATCGCTCGACGGTCATCGCCCTTGCGCGCGCCGCATCGACCCGGTCGGACAGGTCGGCGGCGACGGCCTCGCCGCGCAGATAGAGGCTCGCCACCATGCCCGCCGCCAGCAGCAGCACGAGGCCGGCGAGCATCGGCACGATCCGTGGGGCCCAGCGCAGGCGTTGCGCCGCCGCGGGGTCGGCGGGAAAGGTCCCGCCATCGGCCTTGCGCGCATCGCCGTCGAAGGCGACCGCCGAAAGCGCGATGCCGGCCTCGCGGCACAATGCGACGGCATCGTCCACCGGTTCGCGGCGGATGATGCGCAGCGCGACGTCGAGCCCGTCGCGGTCCGTGTTCGCCACGCGATAGTCGTAATAGATGTCCTCGGTCCCGATGGGACTCTGGCGCACCACCTCGTGGCGCAGGATGTCGTCCAGGTTGCGCGCCGCGCCGCGCGGCAGGCGCAGCGGCCGCACCAGCGCATCCTCCGCCGGCAATTGCAGGATCACCGGATCGGCCAGCCATGCGGCGAGGCCGGTGGCGCGGGGTGTCGACAGGCGCAAGGTCCGGGCCGCGAAGGCATCGCGCGGGATGCGCGCGATCATCGTCTCGAACGCCGTCGTCCGCCGCGCCACGATGAGCTCGGCCGGCCGGACCTCGATCAGGATCGCGTCGCGCCCGGTCTCGAACGCGTCGCGCAACCGCCGCGGCACCAGCGACGCGAGCTCGTCCAGCCACCAGCGCCAGCCGGCGCGCAGCCGATAGATCCATTCGCTCGGACCGGGCTCAGCGCCGTCCATCAAGGGCCTCTGCAGGATTTTGTGGCGGGATCATAGGTGCAATCGGCCTCGGCCGAAATGCGAGGCACGACGAAAAGTTCGGGCCAGGCCCGCACATCGCCTTTCGAGAACGTCACGCGCAGCCGCACGGCAGTGGGCAGCTCGCTCCGGCCGCTCCAATCCGTCGTCCAGGTGCCGTCCGTGGCGCGATAGCCGAATTCGACGCCTTGCACATGGCGCAACAGATCCCCACCGGCCGCGCCGAACGCCATCGACAGGCGCCTGAGCGGTCCGTCCGGCCGCATCGCGACCAGGAGGTTCGCGCAGCTGCGGTCTCCGGCGGCGCCTGGCAGAGGCGCAAGGAAGCGCAGCGACGCCTGCGTCCCTGAAAATTGCACGCGCGGCGGACCGCCTGGCGGCGCGGCGGACGCGATGCGGCGCGGACAGGCGCGCTCGATCTCGCTGCGCAGGAGGTTCTGCGCCGAACGGACCGTATCGCCCGCGTCGGCGTTGGCGGTGCTGTGCTCCCAGGCGCGGCTGCCGAACCGCAGGCCGCCCAGCAGCAGGACGAACAACAGGCCGAGCAGCGTCATCGAGACGAGAAGCTCGATCAACGTGAATCCCGCCTGTGCCTTCACGGCGGTTTCACCGGCGCAACGAGGCGCAGTGCGGCGAGCGAGCGCTCGCCATCGCGCCACGAGACGGTGGCGCGCACGGCATAGGCGGACATCTTCCATGCCTTCGCGTCGTCCGTGTCGCCATAGGGACGTACGTTCAGGCGCCAACGGAATCCGTTCGAATAGATCCCGCTCGCCTGCCCGGGCGCCAAGGCATCGTCGCTGGCCGCGCGCGCCAGCAGGGATTGCGCCAGCGCCGCTGCGGTGGCGTCGTCCCGCGCCTTGCGGGTCCGGTCGAGCGAATCGGAGATCGCGCCGAACAGCACCGTCATCGCGATGCTGAGGATCGCGAGCGAGACCAGGAGTTCCACCAGCGTGAAGCCGCGCTCGCGCCGCTCATTCATCGATGCTGACCCGTCCGGTGAGCCAGTCGACGGCGACCCGATGCTTGCGCGTTTCCTGTCCGACCAGGATCGCGCCGCCGGTCGAGCTTCCATCGGCGGCAAAGCCGATCTCGGCTGCCGCTCTTCCCGGCACGAGCACGAACGGAACGCCGCCGGGCAGCGTCCGCCGGCGGTCGCCGGGCTCGATCAGATAGACCTGATGCGCCGCATCGAAGCGGACGGACGTCGCGCCGCCGCCGGCGACCGCATTGCCGCGCGCCGCGCGCAGGTCGCCCGCCAGTGCCCGCGCCGCGGCCAGCGAGCGGGTGCCCGGCAAGGCCGACTGAAGCAGGATGGGGATCGCGGCGACCAGCAGGCCTATGATCGCGAGGACGACCAGCAGCTCGACCAGCGTGAAGCCGGCCTCACCAGTTCTTGACGGGCGGATCGGCGCCATTGCTCGCTTCTCCGTCGGGCCCGTTGCTCGACAGGTCGTAGTCGTTGTTGTGCTTGCCCGGCGTCACATAGACGTAAGGATGGCCCCAGGGATCGTTCAGGCTGGTCGTGGCTTTCACATATGGCCCGTTCCAGTTGTCGGCGCCGGGCGGCTTCGCCTTGAGCGCCGCAAGCCCTTCCTGCGTCGTCGGATAGCGTCCCACGTCCATCTTGTAGAGGTCGAGCGTCGAAGACAGGCTCTCGATCTGCGCATGCGCCGTGCTCATCTTGGCGGAGCCGAGATAGCGCAGCAGGATCGGCGTCGCGATGGTCGCCAGCAGGCCGATGATGGCGAGCACCACCAGCAGCTCGACCAGCGTATAGCCCTCCTCGCGGCGGCGGGTTTTCCGTGTCCAGGTCTTCATCGTCTTGCCCTTCAGATCGCCACGTCGTTCACGCTCAGGATCGCGACCAGTATCGAGCCTATCAGACCGGCGACGATCAAGCCCATCAGGACCGTCATGCAGGGCACCAGCAGGGCGACCAGCCGGTCGATCGTGTGCCGCACCTCGCGCTCGTAGAGGTCCGCCTGGCGCAGCAGCATGCCGTCGAGCTGCCCGCTCTCCTCTCCCACCCGCATCATGTCGAGCGCAAGGGCCGGAAAGGTTCCTGTTGCCCGCAGATGGCGCGACAGCGAGTCGCCCTCCTTGAGGCCCGTCGCCGCGCCGTGCACCGCGCCGGCGATGACCGTGTTGCCCAGCGTGTCGCCGGTGACGATCAGCGCCTGGGGCAGCGAAACGCCGTTCTTCAGCAACGTTCCCAAGGTGCGCGCGAAGCGCTCCACATCGATCTTGGCGAGCAGGCTCCCGATCAAGGGAATCCGCAGCAGGGCGCCGTCCCAGCGCCTGCGAAACGCCGCATCCTGCAGGCCGCGCCGCAGCGCGAGGCCGAGCGCCGCCAGGCCGAGCAGGATCGCCCAGGACCAGGTGGTGACGAAATCGCCCACGGCGATGACGAACTGCGTTTCGGGCGGCAGCGCCTTGCCGGCTTCCGCGAACATCGGCTTGAAGGCGGGCAGCACATAGACGAGCACGACGATGATCGACAGCCCCGCCGTCGCCAGAAGGATCATCGGATAGATGAGCGCCGAGATCACCGCCTCGCGCACCGCGAGCGAGCGCCCGAGATATTCGCCGAGCTGCTCCAGCGCCGCCTGCAGATCGCCGCCCTGCTCGCCGGCCCGCGCGATGTTGACGTAGAATTTCGGGAAGGCCGCACTTTCGGCCAGCGCGTCGGCGAAGGTCGCGCCGCTGCGCACCTGCGCGAGGATGCGCTCGAAGACGGGCCGCATCGGCTTGGTCTCGTCGAGATTGACCAGGATCTCCAGCGCACGGTCTAGTTCGAGCCCCGCCTGCAGCAGCGCCGACAATTCCTGCGTCGCGACCACCAGGCTGCGGGGCGAGAAGCGCTTGCGCGGCAACAGGTCCTTGCGCAGCCGCGCGCGCCACGACGTGCGCCCGGCGGCAACGCCCTGCTCGGCATGGATCGGATAATGTCCGCGATTGCGGATCTCCTCGATCGCGCCCGCTTCCGTGGCGGCGTCCAGCACGCCCGTCACGATGCTGCCCGAGGCCGTCATGGCGCGATAGCGGAAGCGCGGCATCGTCAGGCGGCCCGCGTCGCGCGCAGGACTTCCTCGACGCTCGTCAGCCCCGCCAGCACCTTCGCCATGCCGTCGGCATGCATGCTGCGCATGCCCTCCGTCGCGGCCTGACGGCGGATCGCGCCGGCTTCCGCATGTTCGAGCACCAGGTGGCGCAGCGCGTCCGACATCACCAGCACCTCGACGATGGTGGTGCGGCCGGCATAGCCCGTGCCGTTGCATTGCGCGCAGCCCTGCGCCGCAAAAAGCGTCGTGCCGCCGGGCTGCGGCGCGATCTGCAGCCGTGCGAGCAGGGCGGGGTCGGCCTGATAGGCCCGGCGGCAATGCGGGCACAAGGTGCGCACCAGCCGCTGCGCCAGGACGCCGCTGATCGTCGAGGTCAGGAGATAGTCCTCGATCCCCATGTCGAGCAGGCGCGTCACCGCGCTGGGCGCGTCGTTGGTATGCAAGGTCGAAAGGATGAGATGACCGGTCAGTGCGGCCTGGACCGCGGTCTGCGCGGTCTCCAGGTCGCGCACCTCGCCGACCATCATGATGTCCGGATCCTGGCGCAGGAAGCCGCGCATCGCGCTCGCGAAGGTGAGGCCCACCTGCGGCTTGACCTGCACCTGGTTGACCCCGGCCATCTGGTATTCGACCGGATCCTCGATGGTGAGGATCTTGCGGTCCTTCGTGTTGAGCTCCGACAGCCCGGCATAGAGCGTCGTCGTCTTGCCGCTGCCGGTGGGACCGGTCACCAGGATGATGCCGTGCGGCTGGGCCAGCAGGGTGCGGATCGTGGCGATCGTATCCGGATCGAAGCCGAGTTCGACGAAGTCGAGCTTCAGGTTGCCGCGGTCCAGGATGCGCAGCACCGCGCATTCGCCGTGGATCGTCGGCATCATCGAGACGCGGAAGTCGATGTCCTTGCCGCGCACCGCGAGCCGGATGCGCCCATCCTGCGCGACGCGGCGCTCGGCGATGTTCAGCTTGGCCATCACCTTGATGCGCGACAGCACCGCGGCCGCGAGATTGCGCGGCGGCGACTCCACTTCATGCAGGACGCCGTCGACGCGGTAGCGCACCCGCAACTCGCCGTCCATCGGCTCGATATGGATGTCGGAAGCACGCACCTCGACGGCACGCGTGATCAGCAGGTTGACCAGGCGGATGACCGGCGCCTCGCTCGCGCTGTCCTTGATGCGGTCGACGTCGTCGCTGGCGCTCTCCTCCGCACGGTCGCGCGTTTCGTGCGCGATCTGGTGGATTTCCGATTTGCCGCTGCCGTAGAGCCGGGCGAACGCCGTCTCGAAATCGGCCGGCAGCGCGACCCGCCGCAGGACGGGTTTGCCGGATGCGAAGCGCGCCGCCTCGGCGGCATAGTCGTTCAGAGGGTCGACCATGGCGAGGACGAGCCCGCTCGCACCGTCCGCCAGCGGCAGCACCTGCGCCTCGCGCAGGAATTGGCGGCTCAACCGTTCCTCGAACAGCGGCGAGCCGGGATAATCGGCCGCCACGGCGAGGTCGAGGCCCAGCAGCGCCGCGAGGCTCTCCGCGATATCGCGTTCCGATGCCAGGCCGAGCCGTGCCAGTACGAGTTCGAGCCGCTCGCCGCTTTCCGCCGCAAGCCGTTCCGCGCGCTGCGCGCCTGCCGGCGCGAGCTTGCCCGCCGCGATCAGATGGGCGCCGAGCGCCTTGCGGACCGGATGTGACGGTGCCGCTACGCTTTGTCCCAAAACCGCTTCCTGGCCTGCCGGCATCTATGCACTCCCGCTCCGGGCACTATACGGTCGCGCAGGAAGCGACGCCACAAAGCGTCTCGCAGCCGAGGGATATCGCCGCCATGCGCATGTCATTCGCCGCCTTTGCGCTCGTCCTGCTGGCCGCGGTTCCGGCCAGCGCGGCGCCGCGGCTGCCGGTCGAGACGGTCGTCATCCAGACCGGCCATGGCGAACACGCTTTCCAGATGGAGGTCGCGGCCGACGAGACGTCACGGGCGACCGGCCTGATGCGCCGCACCCATCTGGCACGCGACGCCGGCATGCTGTTCGATTTCCGCACCGTCGTGATGACCGCGTTCTGGATGAAGGACACGCCGCTGCCGCTCGACATAATCTTCGTCCGGGCCGATGGAACCATCTCGACCATTGCGGCGAACGCGGTGCCTTATTCAACCGCCGAGATCGCGGCGGCGGAACCCATTCGCGCGGTGATTGAAATCCGTGGCGGCCTGTCGCGAGAACTCGGTATTGTTCCCGGAAACCGGGTCCGCGCGCCAATATTCACGGAACCTTCAAGGCATTAGATTGTGGCCCACAATATTATTTCTCCACTATGAGAACCGCGCGCGAATATTTGGCGATGGACCCCGGCGGAACGAGTAGTTAACGGCGCAAACCTGTGCTAGACGAACGCCCAATCCGGGGGGATTCCGTTCAAAGCCCCGACATATTCGATGGCACAAGGTGGCATGGCCGCGCTCGCGTGCCTGTGGAGGAGACGAAAATGCTCAAATTCACGAAACTGTCCGGCATGTTCGCGGCGACGCTCGTTGCGCTGATGTGGATCGCTCCGGCGCAGGCGCAGGCGACGCGCACCTGGATCTCGGGCGTCGGCGACGACGCCAATCCCTGCAGCCGTACGGCACCCTGCAGGACCTTTGCCGGCGCGATCTCCAAGACCGCAGGCGGCGGCGCGATCGACTGCCTCGATCCGGCTGGCGTCGGTGCCCTCACGGTCACCAAGGCGATCACCCTCGAATGCTCCGAGGGCGCGGGCGAGGCCGGCATCCTGGTCGCCGGAACCAATGGCGTCACGGTCAACGCCGGCGCCAACGACGTCGTCATCCTGACCGGCCTGCAGATCGACGGCGGCCCGATCGGCTCCAACTCGCTTGCCGGCGTGAGGTTCATCGCCGGACGGGTGCTGGAAATCCAGAACTGCCAAATCCGCAACTTCACGGGTGGCTCGCCCAACGGCTATGGCGTTTCCTTCGTGCCGGCCACGGGCGCCACGACGCAGCAGCTGATCATCACCGACACCACCATCACGACCAACGGCTCCGGTACCGGGGCCACGGGAACCGGCGCTGCGATCAATGTCGCGCCGACGGGCAGCGGCACGGTCAACGTGACGCTCGACCGGGTCGAGGTCGTCAACAACGCGCAAGGCGTGACGATCAACAGCACTGGCATGAGCGGCGGCGCGGTCACGGCCACGATCAGCGACAGCACCCTGGCCAGCAGCCAGACCGGCTTGACCGTGGCGGGTACGACCCCCGTGACGGCCATGCTGATCCGCGACCGGATCTCCAACAATGCCGGCTTCGGCATCATCACGGCCGGTTCGGGCTCTTCGGTGAAGGTGGGCTATTCGACGATCACCGGGAACGGCACCAGCCTGATCCAGGCCGCCGGCTCGCTGCTGTCCTATGGCAACAACCAGATCGACGGCAACGGCACCAATACCCTGCCGGGAACGACGGCCACGCATTAACTTCGATGGAAATAATGAAATTAAGGCCGCATTTCGCGTGCCTGTGGAGGAGGTAAGAATGCTCAAATTCTCGAAACTGACCGGCTTGGCGGCTGTGGCGCTCGTTGCGCTGGTCTGGGCCGCCCCTGCCCAGGCGCAGGCGACGCGCACCTGGGTGTCGGGCGTCGGCGACGACGTCAATCCCTGCAGCCGCACCGCACCGTGCAAGACGTTTCCCGGTGCGATCTCCAAGACCGCGCCGGGCGGTTCGATCGATTGCCTCGATCCGGCTGGCTTCGGTGCCCTCACGGTCACCAAGGCGATCACTCTCGAATGCTCCGAGGGCGCGGGCGAGGGCGGCATCCTGGTCGCCGGAACCAATGGCATCACGGTCAATGCCGGCGCCAACGACGTCGTCATCCTGACCGGCCTGCAGATCGACGGCGGCCCGATCGGCTCCAACTCGCTTGCCGGCGTGAGGTTCATCGCCGGACGGGTGCTGGAAATCCAGAACTGCCAAATCCGCAACTTCACGGGTGGCTCGCCCAACGGCTATGGCGTTTCCTTCGTGCCGGCCGCGGGTGCCACGACGCAGCAGCTGATCATCACCGACACCACCATCACGACCAACGGCTCCGGTACCGGGGCCACGGGAACCGGCGCTGCGATCAATGTCGCGCCGACGGGCAGCGGCACGGTCAACGTGACGCTCGACCGGGTCGAGGTCGTCAACAACGCGCAAGGCGTGACGATCAACAGCACTGGCATGAGCGGCGGCGCGGTCACGGCCACGATCAGCGACAGCACCCTGGCCAGCAGCCAGACCGGCTTGACCGTGGCGGGTACGACCCCCGTGACGGCCATGCTGATCCGCGACCGGATCTCCAACAATGCCGGCTTCGGCATCATCACGGCCGGTTCGGGCTCTTCGGTGAAGGTGGGCTATTCGACGATCACAGGAAACGGCACCAGCCTGATCCAGGCCGCCGGCTCGCTGCTGTCCTATGGCAACAACCAGATCGACGGCAACGGCACCAATACCCTGCCGGGAACGACGGCCACGCACTGACCGACGCTGCCTCTTGGAGGCAGTAATAAAACAGAAGCCTTGGGCGGATATTCCGCCCAAGGCTTTTTTTTGATCATCTCACAAAAGGCCGGCTTTGCTTTGCAATGGTCTGAACGCAAAAAACCGCGCACAACCGTGCGCGGTTTTGAGCAGCAACTTCGCGTCGTCTTACGAGAAGACGGCGTTGTCCGTAAGATTGAGACCCGTGAGTTCAGCGTCGCGGGCATCGAGCTTGCGCAAGGCCGGCCGCTGCCATTCCGCACGTGCCGAGGTCGTTTCGACCTGCGCCGTGATGTCGTTGCGATTCTCGCTCATGCGTAGACCCCTGCTCCCAAATTCCAGAAAACTGGTGAATTTCCGCCTGTAAAGGCTTCATGGTAACTCAGACACTACAGAATAGTTGCTTCTCGCGCAAGCTTTGCGGGCAAAATCATTGTAAAGCAAGCGCTTGCCCGACAAGGCCGTCACGCATTGCTTCCGCTGGCGCGGCGGAGAAAATGACCGCTGGAAATCCCGCGCAACAGCGCCAAACGATACGGGACCATCACGTTAACTTTTTCCCATCCGCCCTCCGGCCAGTCCGCCATCAGCTGGCGCAGGCGCTGAAGATCGAGCGCCGTTGCAGCCGGGCCACAGTCCTCAAGCCGGCCGAGTTCTTCGAGGAGCTTGGGGCGTGCCGCCTCCAGACCCTCATGCCAGTCGACTGCCTGATAGCCGCGGATATGGTCCGTGAGTACCTCCGGCACCAGCCGCGCGCCAAAGGCGCGGCGCGTGAGAGCCTTCATCTGGCCGTTCGCCAGGAACTGCTCCTCGGGGATATTGAGACTGAACTCCAGCAGCCGGCGGTCCGCCGTGGGATCGCGCTGGTCGACCGACCATCCTGCGAGCTGCCCCTTGTTGTAGTTGCCCAGATCGACGCGACGCAGCACCCATAACCGCGTTTCGAATCCGTTCGTCCGGGGCCGGTAGCTCAAGTCGAGGCCGCGTGCGCGGGCCCGCTTTTCGATATCCAGTTCCTCGCGGCGCGCGGCGCTCAGCGCGCTGTAGACGTCGATGGTCGCATTGCGGTCTTCCAGGACCCTGTTGATCCAGCGGAACAGCGGCGTCGGCGTATAGGGTCCGAACGAGACGTTCAGAACGGCGAGCCAGCGCAGGTGCCGGCGGCGGACGATGCCGCGGCCTTCCCGCAGCCATTTGACGAGCCGGCCGCGGCGAAGCAGCTCCGGCAGGAGCGTCAGCCCGTCATAGCTGATGCTCATATTGCCCATCTGGCCGTTCAGCATCACGCGCAGCTTGCGTGCTTTCGCTGCGTCGTTGATCCCGTCCGACCAGACCGCATTGCACAGATTGAGGACCGGCCGCTCATAGAGGAAGAAGCTGCGGTCGAGATTGTCGAGCGGCGTGCGTCCCGACGGGCGGATCCGAACATGCTCCATGTTCGGATATATCGCGGCGGTGCGCGCCGCGATGGTGCCTTCGTCGCCCAGCCGGCCGCGCGGCGCCTTTCCGTCATAGCCTTCGCGGGGAACGGATGTGTAGGCCACGACCCGGCCGCCGCGCTTGGCCTGCTGGATGGCGGCGCTGGTCGCGACGATGGCGCTGTCGAAGCCGGAGCTGAGATGGGCCCCGACCTCGCCGCCCGCACCGCGCAGGCGGACGCGCACCGCCTCGTCGAGACGATGGCGCAACTCCTCGGCATAGGCGTCGGCATTCGCGAGATTGACCGGTTTGCGCACGGGCTCCCAATGCCGGCGGGCGATCAGGCTGGTCGGCGTGATGGTGACGAAACAGCCCGGTTCGACCCGCCGGACGTCCCGGAAATAGGTTTCCGGTCCCGTTTCCGGCAGGAGCGCGAGCTGCTCCGCGACGCGCTCTTCATCCGGCTGGCGCGGGATTTCGGCCAGCGCGTGGAGGCCCTTGGGCATCGACGCGAACGCGACAAAGCGGTCGGCACGATGATAGTGCAGGGGCCGGTTGCCGAGCGGGTCGCGGGCCAGCACGAGCTTCTGCTGCGCAAAATCGAACAGGGCGAAGGCATAGTCGCCGAACAAGCGGTCGAAACAGGTGTCTTCCCAGCGCGCCCACGCCGCCAGCAGGATGGCGGAATCGGCCAGCTCCCGCGCCTGCTCGGGCGCGATGCGGAGCGCCGCGATCAGCTCGTCCCGGTTGTCGAGCCGGACATCGGCCACCATGGCGAAGCGTCCCTCGCCGCCGCTCAGGGGCTGGTTGTCGTGGACGTCTTCGGGCAGCGTGCGGAACAGTCGCCGCCCCAGCGCGATAGTGCCCATGTCGGTCTGGGCGCTGTCATCCGGTCCGTAGATCGCCTGTGCCGCCAGCATGTTCGCGCAGGCGCGCCCGGCGTCCGGCTTGCCGTCGAAATTCCATCTGCCGGCGAGCGCCGTCATGTCAGCGGACCGCCGCTTCGACCGCGTCGGCCAGTGCCTGCACCGGCCGCGAGCGATCGCTTTGCAGGCGCAGGGTCACGCAGGCGGCCGCGATGCGTGCAACGATCCGCACATGCTCGTTCTGCGTCCCCAGCGGCACGATGTGACTCGGCCGGTAGGTGTTGCGGCTGACCAGCGCCATCTTGTCGCCGGCCGACAAAGGGCTGCCCGTGGCGTCGGCGGCAAGTTCCAGGATCGTTCCGAGCCGGATGGGTTCATCGCGCGATGCGACGTGGATGTAGAACTTTTCCATATCTTTCATCACCGGTTCCAGCGCCGCGGTGTCGATGCCGGCGGCTTCACAGGCGTCCTTCCACAATTTGATGCTGTCGCGGCTCGGCCAGGCGAGCGGATGATCGCCGTTCCAGGTGACGCGCGTGGTGTCGTCGGCCACCAACGTCCAGCCGCGCCGGCTGAGTTCCGCCGCCAGCGTCGACTTGCCGGCGCCCGAATGGCCGCAGATCGCGAGCGCACGATCGCCGCCCGGCGGAACCAGCGTGGCCGCATGCAGCGGAAGCTCGCCGCGCTGATGGATCAGGGCGCCGCGCGCCGTGCCGTGCAGAAACAGCGCGATCGCACCGCTGTCCGCGTCGTCGTCATGCGCGAACTCGATGACCGCGCCGTCCCGCGCCAGGAATCTTCCGATGCCGGGATAGACCAGCAGGAGCTGGCCCGGCTTGGCCTGCATCTGCGGACCGGCGGGCGCGCTGCCCGGCAGATCTGCCGGGAGCGCGTCGACGCGCCGGATGACGGCGCCGGGGATGCCTGGGACAGGCTTTTGGGGACTCATTGGGCTTGCATAACGGAGTTGGGCCGGGCAGGGAAGTTGCTGGAGCCGGGTGCTGCAGTTTGCCCGGCAACGGCCTGCGGTATAGGGTCATGCATCCGTTTCGTTTGGAACCTTGAACAATGTCTTCCGACAGCCTGTACGCGCGAACCAGCGACGTCATCGAAGCCGATGTCGGCGGCGAAGTCGTGCTGTTGCACACCCAGAACTGGCAATATTTCGAATTCGACAAGGTCGGTGCTGCGATCTGGACCCTGCTGAACACGCCGATCACGCTCGACGGGCTGGTTAACGGCCTCACCGAGCAGTTCGACGTCGACCAGGCGCGCTGCCGCGAAGAAACCAAGACCTTTCTCGACGAGATGATCGCACAAGGTCTCGTCACCGTCGGCAATGGCTGAAGCGCGCGAACCTGACGTGTCCGCCGCGCAGAAGAGGGAGCCGCGGGCCTTCCCGCTTGCAGCTTGGCGGCCGCGCTTCCTGCGCTGGATGGCGCGCCGCTTCTATCGTCTGCCGGTCCGCCGCAAATTGCAGGTCCTCGAGGCCGTGATCTGCCTCGCCCTGGCCCGGATCGCGCTCTTTTTCGTGCCCTTCCGCATTCTCGCGGCGCGCTTTGGCGTCCTCGCCGGCTCGGGCGCGCCAGGCGGCCCGGTGCTCTCCGAAACACAGTGCGCGAAAGCCCGGGAGATCGGCTGGGCCGTGACGCGCGCCGCGCGCTATACGCCGTTCCGTGCCGTCTGCCTGCCGCAGGCCATCGCGGCAAAGGCGATGCTGAGCCGGCGCGGCATCGGCAGCGTGATGCATTTCGGCGTCGCCAAAATGGCCGACGCGCCGCTCGCGGCGCATGCCTGGCTCGATGCCGGGCCGGTCGAGGTGACCGGCTTTCCGGTGGGTGAGGGCTTCGTCGAAGTCGCGCGGTTTCTGTGAACGCCGCCGCACTGCCGGCCGAGTTCCGCCTCGGCGCCGCGTGCTGTATCTGGCCGCCGGGCGAGCGGCGCAATCGCGCGATCCGCGCCGCGGCGGCCGGCGCCATCGACTGGGACGCCTTCCTGCGCTTCGTCCGGCGCCAGCGCATCGCCGGGCTTGCCAATGACGGCCTGAAGAGTGCGGAAATCGCCGTCCCGCCGGACGCCGCCGCCGCTCTCACGATCGAGGCGGGCGCCATCGCGAAGCAGGCCCTGCAGCTCGCCTCCGAGGCTCTGCGCCTGCAGGCCGCGTTCGACACGGCCGGAATCCCCGCGCTGTTCGTGAAGGGCAGCGCGCTCGCGGTGCTGGCCTACGGCAATCTCGGCATCAAACACGCCTGGGACATCGATCTGCTGGTGACGCCGTCCGATGTCCGCCAGGCCTGCGCCCTGCTCGAAGGCGCGGGCTATACGCGCATCATGCCGCCGGCCAGCTTCGCCGACGAGCGCTTCCATGCCTGGCTCGAATTCGCGCGCGAAGGCATCTTCCACAATGCGGCACGCCACAGCCATGTCGAGCTGCATTGGCGGCTGTCGGACAACCGCACCCAGCTGGCCGACGTCACCGCCCGCTCCCCCGCCAACAGCGTCGCGATTTCGCCGCGCCATCCGCCGCTGCGCACGCTGTGCGACGAGGATCTCTTCGCCTATCTCTGCCTGCATGGCGCCCATCATGCCTGGGCGCGGATGAAATGGCTGGCCGATCTTGCCGCCTGGTTGTCGGGCAAGCCGCCTGCCGAGATCGCGCGACTCTATGCGGTCGCCGATGCCCATCGTGCCGGCCGCGCGGCGGCGCAGGCGCTTCTGTTGTGCGCAGATCTGTTCGGCTTGCCGCTGCCCGCGCCGCTGGCCGAAGAGATGCGGGCCGATCGTGCGACACGCTGGCTCGTGGCGATCGCGCTCGAAGCGATGACCGGCGAGCGGCTGCTGCACAATTTCAAGATCGAAGGCTCGCATTTCCTGCTGGCGCCCGGCTTCGGCCACTGGCTCGCCGAACTGCAGAGCAAATCGGTCGGCTGGACGGATTTCCAGGCCGTGCAACTGCCGCGGCCGCTCTACTTCCTCTATCCCATCCTGCGGCTGCCGTCCTGGGTCTGGCGCCGCCTGACCGAGGCCCTCAAGCCGGGTCAGCCGGCCGCCTGAGCCGGCACGTCGTCGTGGAGCTCGCCGTTCTCCATCCGCACGACATGGTCGCATAGCGCCAGGCTCTCGGCGCGGTGCGCGATCATCACGATCGTCGGCCGCGGCGCGGTCGCCAGCAGGCGCTCCAGCAGCGCCCGCTCGCCGGCGATGTCGATGGCATTGGTCGCCTCGTCCATGACCAGCAGCTTGGGCTTGCGCAACAAGGCCCGCGCCAGCGCGATCCGCTGGCGCTCGCCGCCCGAGACCAGCGTGCCGCGCTCGCCGACCACACCGTCGAGCCCGCCGTCCATCCGCCGCACGATCCCATCGGCGCCGGCCAGCGTCAGCGCGTCCCACATGTCGCTTTCGCTCGCCTCGGGCCGCGCCCAGAGCAGGTTGCGCCGCACCGTGTCGTGGAAAAGAAACGGATCCTGCGAGATGTAGCCGAGCTGCGTGCGCCATGCCGGCAGGGTGGTCTCGTCGAGCACACAGCCGCCTGCCACGACGCGGCCCGACTGTGGCCGAAGCAATCCCACCAGCAGGTCGGCGAGCGTCGTCTTGCCCGATCCGGAGGCCCCCGCGATGCCGATGAAGCTGCCGGGCGGCAATGTCAGGCTCGCACGCCGCACGCCGTGCGATTGCGTCCCGTCGGTCTGTGCATGCTGGAAGCTCACGTCTTCCAGCACGATGGGGCCGGCGGGGATCTCCCGCGCCGCGCCGCGCGGCAGCGTCACGCTATGCAGCTCGGCAAGCAGCTCGGTGATGGATTCATAAGCCGGCAGGCCGTGCGCCAGCTGCTGGAAGCCCTGCTGGATCTGCGCCACCGGTCCGCTCATGCGCGCGATGACCAGAAGGAACGCGATCAGAACCGGCGCCGCCAGGCCGAATACGCCATAGCCCAAAAGCACCACCACGGCGCCGACGATGGCCGACAATGTGGTGAGGGCGATGCGCTGCAGCGTCGCCTGCCGGAAATAGCCGGTCTGGCGGTGGATCAGGCTGCGGATCGTCTCGCGGAATTCCACGACGAAGCCGCCTTGCAGATCCTGGCTGACCGCTAGCTTGAGTCCGTTGAGGAACTGCGACGCGGTATCGATCAGCGCCAGATTGGCGCCGCTGACATGACGCCCCAGCAGGCGGGCCCGCCGCAGCGCGGGGACCATCGCGATGGCGGTGATCGCCAGCAGCCCGAAGGCGAACAGGGCCAGGCCGGGCGACAGCACGAACGCCAGGACGCATTGCGCGATCAGCAGGACGATGGAGATGCCCGCCTGGAGAAGGAATTGCGACATCGTGGCGATGCGCGTGATGTCGTTGCTCAGGATGTTGATGATCCTGGCATGCCGAAGGCGCAGGATCTGGTCCCAGCCCGCATTGGCGAGGGCGGCCGCGATCTCGCCGCGCAGATGGCCGATGAATTCGGCCTGCAGGTTCATCGTCGTGATGTCGCGCAGCGCGATCACGATCCCGCGAATCACCATGATCAGCGCGAATGCCGACAGCATCAGCGCCAGGCGGCCGAACGGGGTCGTGATGCCGAACACCGCGAAGATGCGGGCCATCGCGTCATGCAGCATGCCGTGGCCGCCGCCGCCGCCCATCACGACGGCCAGAAGCGGGACGATGAGGATGATCCCGACGCCCTCGAACAGCGCCCCGGCCGCGATATAGCCGATCGCCAGCAGGCCCCTTCGCCCGGCAAACGCGGCCAAGGTCCGGATGAGCGACAGGAAGGCGCGGCCGCCGGCGCGGGCCGATGTCGGGTCTGCTTTGTTGGCCATGCCGGTCCCAAGCGGTTCGAGGGTCCCTAAAGCCCCGATTTCGCGGGTGAAAGCAAGGGCGTGCCCGGGCGTTTTTCCTAGGCGAATCGAACCCCGGAATGCTACTTAAGCGCCTTGGATTTCGGCCCTTCCGGGCCCTCGCATCAGGGACGTGATTTTGAGCGACACACCACCGCCAAGCGGTTCGGCGCCGGGCGGCAGCAGCATCAGCCCGATCGCCATCGAAGACGAGCTGAAGAAGTCCTATCTCGACTATGCGATGAGCGTGATCGTGCAGCGGGCGCTGCCCGACGTGCGCGACGGCCTGAAGCCCGTGCACCGCCGTATCCTCTATTCGATGCACGAGAACGGCCGCGACTGGAACAAGCCCTACCGCAAATCGGCGCTGATCGTCGGCGACGTGATGGGCAAATACCATCCGCATGGCGACGCCTCGATCTACGATGCGCTGGTGCGCATGGCGCAGGAATTCTCGCTGCGCGTGCCGCTGATCGACGGCCAGGGCAATTTCGGTTCGGTCGACGGCGACCCCCCGGCGCAGATGCGCTACACCGAGGTGCGGCGCTCCAAGATCGCGCATCAGCTCACCGAGGACATCGACCAGGACACGGTCGAGTGGAAGGATAATTACGATTCCAGCGAGAAGGAGCCCGTCGTCCTTCCCGCGCGGTTTCCCAACCTGCTGGTCAACGGCGCCGGCGGCATCGCGGTCGGCATGGCGACCAACATCCCGCCGCACAATCTGGGCGAGGTGATCGACGCCTGCCTCGCCTACATGAACGATCCCTCGATCAGCCTCGAAGACCTCACCGAGATCGTGCCCGGGCCGGATTTCCCGACCGGCGCGCTGCTGATCGGCAAGCAGAACGCCCGTGCCGCCCTGGCGCGCGGCCGCGGCTCGCTGCTGATGCGGGCGCGCTGCCATGTCGAGGAGATCCGCAAGGACCGCGAGGCGATCATCGTCACCGAGCTGCCCTATCAGGTGAACAAGGCGCGGCTGCAGGAGAAGATCGGCGAGCTGGTGCGCGACAAGCGGGTCGAGGGCGTCTCCGACATCCGCGACGAAAGCGACCGCCACGGCATGCGCGTCGTGATCGAGCTCAAGCGCGATTCCTCGTCCGAGGTCGTGCTGAACCAGCTCTACCGCTTCTCCGAACTGCAGACGACCTTCGGCGTGAACATGCTGGCGCTCAATTCCGGCCGCCCGGAATTGATGAACCTCAAGGCCATGATCGGCGCCTTCACCGCCTTCCGCGAGGAGGTCGTCACCCGGCGCACGCGCTTCCAGCTCGGCAAGGCCCGCGACCGCGGCCATACCTTGGTCGGTCTCGCCATCGCGGTGGCCAATATCGACGAGGTCATCGCCCTGATCCGCGCCGCCGCCGACGCTGCCACGGCGCGCGAACAGTTGATGGCCCGCGACTGGCCGGCCAAGGACGTCGAACCGCTGATCGCGCTGATCGCCGATCCGCGCCACAAAATCCGGGAGGACGGCACGATCCGCCTCTCGGAGGAGCAGGCGCGCGCCATCCTCGACATCCGCCTGCAGCGCCTGACCGCGCTCGGCCGCGACGAACTGGGCGACGAGGTCCGCAAGCTGGCCGACGCCATCGCCGACTATCTCGACATCCTGCGCTCGCGTCCCAGGGTGCTGGAGATCGTCCGCAACGAACTGGGCGCGATCCGCGACGAATTCGCCACCCCGCGCAAGACCGAGCTGGTCGATGCCGACGTCGAAGTCGAAGACGAGGCGCTGATCGAGCGCGAGGATGTCGCGGTCACCGTCACCCACGCCGGCTACATCAAGCGCACCCCGCTCGACGAGTATCGCGTGCAGGGCCGCGGCGGCAAGGGCCGCTCGGGGATGTCGACGCGCGAGGAGGATTTCGTCACTTCGCTGTTCGTCGCCAACAGCCATGCCTGGCTGGTGTTCTTCTCCTCGACCGGCATGGCCTACAAGCTGAAAGTGTGGCGCCTGCCCGAAGCCCGCATCCAGGGCCGGGGCAAGGCGATGGTGAACCTGCTGCCGCTCGCCGAGGGCGAACGGATCACCACGATCGTCTCGCTGCCCGAGGACGAGGCGCAGTGGGAGAAGCTCAACATCGTCTTCGCCACAAAATCGGGCGACGTCCGGCGCAACCAGCTCTCCGATTTCGTGAGCATCAACCGCAACGGCAAGATCGCGATGAAGCTGGAGCCGGGCGACGGCATCGTGGGCGTGCAGACCTGCACCGACCAGGACGACGTCCTGCTCACCACCAGGCTGGGCAAGTGCATCCGCTTCCAGCTCTCCGACGTGCGCGTCTTCAAGGGCCGCGATTCCACCGGCGTGCGCGGCGTCAAGCTCGCAACGGGGGACGAGGTCGTGAGCCTGTCGCTGCTCCACCATTCCGACGCGACGACCGCGGAGGCCCGTGCCTACCTTAAGCAGTCGCGCGCCGCCCGCCGCGCCGCCTTGGGCGAGGAGGCCGAGGCGCCGATAGAGGACAATGCCGACGACGCCGAGGATGCGAAGGAAGAGGTCGCGCTCTCGCCAGAGCGCTACGCCCAGCTCGGCGCGGCGGAGCAGTTCATCCTTGCCGTATCGGAAAGCGGCTTCGGCAAGCGCTCGTCGTCCTACGAATACCGCGTCACCGGCCGCGGCGGCTCGGGCATCGTCGCGATGGACATGACCAAGAAGAACGCCGCCATCGTCGCCGGCTTCCCGGTGGAGGAGAGCGACGATCTGATGCTGATCTCCAATCAGGGGCAGACGATCCGCGTTCCGGTCGCTACGATCAGCGTGCAGGGCCGCGGCTCGGGCGGCGTGACCGTCTTCCGCGTCGATGGCCAGGAACGCGTCGTCTCGGTCGAGCGCATCGAGGACGTCTCCGGCGAGGGGAGCGAGTAGCATGACGGTCGAGGACAGCAGCCGCGGCGGCAGCAAGCCGCTGATCGGGCTTTATCCGGGGACTTTCGATCCCCTGACGCTCGGCCATCTCGACATCGTCAAGCGCGCGGTGAAGCTGGTCGATCATCTTGTGATCGGCGTCGCCACCAATGCCTCGAAGTCGCCGCTGTTCTCGCTCGACGAGCGCATCGCCATGATGCGCTACGAGGTCGAAAAGCTGCCGCCGGGCCGCGCCACGGTCGAGGTCCTGCCGGTGTCCGACATCCTGCTCGTCGAATTCGCGCGCAGCATCGGCGCGAACATGATCATCCGCGGCCTGCGCGCCGTGTCGGACTTCGAATACGAATTCCAGATGGCGGCGATGAACCAGCGCCTCAACATGGACATCGAGACCGTGGTCCTGATGGCCGATCCGCGCATGCAGGCCATCGCCTCCAAGCTGGTGAAGGAGATCGCCGTCCTGGGCGGCGACGTGAAACCTTTCACCTCGCCTTACGTTGCCGAACAACTCGTGAAACGCAGCAAGGAACGTTCCTAAAATGGCCCGCGACAAGGAAAATACGATCATCATGGATTTGAAGACCGGCCCGGTCGTGATCGCGCTGCGGCCCGACCTCGCGCCCGGCCACGTCGCCCGCATCAAGGAGCTGACCCGCAAGGGCTTCTATGACGGCGTCGTCTTCCATCGCGTGATCCCCGACTTCATGGCGCAGACCGGCGATCCCACCGGCACCGGCTCCGGCGGCTCGGACCTGCCGGACCTCAAGGCGGAATTCTCGAACGAGAAGCACAAGCGCGGCACCGTCAGCGCGGCGCGGACCAACAATCCGAACAGCGCCAACAGCCAGTTCTTCGTCTGCTTCGGCGACGCGCCCTGGCTCGACCGGCAGTATTCCATCTGGGGCGAGGTGGTCGAGGGCATGGAGCATATCGATTCGATCAAGAAGGGCGGCGAGCACAACAACGGCCAGATCAGCGGTGCTCCCGACAAGATCCTCAAGATGCGCGTCGAGGCGGACGCTTAGAAAGGTTCCTCGCGCGCGCCGCGCAAAGCGGAAGCGGAGCCCGGCATGAGCGCTGAGGGAGGCTTGCGGAGACTCCGAAAGCGCCAATGATGACGTTCATCCGTATAGAGACGAAGTAAAGGTTCCCGCGTTCATCTTGGTTCCGGGCGATATGGGCCTTATAAACCGGGCTTTCCGCATGTCGCCGGATGCCGCTGAAAGTTCCTCGCAGGAACTCCCAACGACGATCGCTTTCGCTCTCGACAAGTCGAATGGCTGCGGTAAAGCTTCGTTTGCAAAACGAGCCGCATGCGATTGCGCGCGCTGCGGCAAGGGGTTTTGTTCAAGACAATCGAACAGGGGGCCGCCGCTTCGCCGGCGGCTGGCGAGCCATGCGAAGGGGCAGTGCGTTTGCGCTGGTGACGGCGCTGATCTCGGCAATGGCGTGCGCGCAGGCCGCACGCGCCGATGCCGATACGAGCGATCTGCATCGCCTCTACGACCGCGGCACCGATTGCGCCGTGTTCGACACGCCGGCCTTCCCGGCGGGGCGCGCCACCTGGGACGGGCCCTGCCGCCGCGGTCTGGCGGATGGCCGCGGCACCGCAACTTATTTCGGCAAGAACGACATTTCGCTGAGCCTCTCGGCGCAATTCGCGGATGGCGTCGCGGTGGACGGCAAGGCGGAGATCGCCTGGAGCGACGGGGCGCACTATTCCGGCCTGACGGTCGACGGCGCGCCGAGCGGCGCGGGCGTGCTGCGCGACGCGAAGGGCAATCGCTTCGACGGCGAGTGGAAGGACGGCGCGCTCAACGGGCACGGCTCGGTCGTCTGGGCCAATGGCGACCGCTATGACGGCGAATGGTTGAACGGCAAGGCCGAGGGCCATGGCGTACAGGTCTGGGCCGACGGCCAGAAATATGACGGCCCATGGCACAACGACCAGCCGAACGGGCAGGGTACCGTCACCCGCAAGGACGGCAGCAGCTTCGCGGCGCTGTTCGTCGACGGCAAGCGCGCGCCGGACGCCGCCGCAGCGGCGCCGGTCGCGGCAGCACCCGTCGCAACGGCCGCGGTGCCGGCGCAGTTCTTCGACTCGTTTGCCGGCAGGACGCTCGCCGCGCTGGATGGTTCGACCGTCGCCTTCACCTCCGGCGAAGGCGGCTTCGTTCGCACCATCACCGGCCCGGACGGCACGGTGCAGAAGGCGGCTTTCATCGCCCTCGGGAACGGGCTGGGCTCCATCTCCGACGCCGGTCGGCCGCCGCAGGTGCGCGGCGTGTTCCGGCCGGCCGCGAACGGGATCGAGGCGGACTACGCCGACGGTCATTCCGAATGGCTCAGCCGGGTCTCCGACGGTCTCGCGATCACGCTCAAAAGCGCTTCGGGCGAACAGGCCTGCGCCGCCTGGTATCCGGCCGGTCATGTCTTCAGCGCCGAGGAGCGCAAGGCCGCGGTCGCCGCCTATGCCCGCCGCCTGGGCGTTTCCGACGGAACGGCGCCGCCGCGCACCAGCTGCGCGCTCGAAGCCGCCGAGCCGGCCGGTCCGCGTCCTATGCCGATGGCCAAGCCGCGTCGCACGCACGCCCCTTCGCAATCCGCGCTGACCGGCCCCGCGACGCCGGCGGCGGCAAGCGGCCTCGAGACCGTGCCCGTCAGGCCGTCGACCGTCCACCTGATCGACGGCCCGGCCGGCGACGCCGCCGACGCCCTGCCGGCAGACGCTCCGCCCACGGACGAAGCGATCGCGTCCAACTGCCTCAAGATCGACAGCGACGGCGCCTATTGGGGCTTCCGCAACCACTGTGGCTACACCGTTCAGTTCGCCTATTGCCTGCTGCATGGGACGGACCGGCTGACGGCCTGCGACGGCGCCGCGAGCGTGCCGGGCAGCGTCTCCGCCAACGGATTCGGCGCGCTGTTCGCCGATGACAGCCTGGGCGAGCGCGGCGTCGAGCACAATTTCCGCTGGGTCGGCTGCCGCGGCGGCGCCGGCGAGGTCACCGCGCATCTGGAAGCGCCGGACCCGGCATCGGGACGCTGCGTGCGCGGGGCGCGGACGTTGGCAAGGGGAAACTGAACGGGCGAACGACAAGGGCTGGGCGATGAAGAAACCGATGACGAGAACGGCCGCGGGTCTGCTTGCGGCGCAGGCTGCGATCACGGGCGCCTGGGCGGGCGGCTGCGCCTCCGCGATCGACACTGCGGCGCTCAAGGTCGCCGCACTGCAACAGGAGTTGATGGTCGCAGCCTTCAGTTGCCATGACGTTCGCCGCTACAACGATTTCGTGCTGGCGCACCAGCCGGAACTGATCCGGTCCGACGCGGTGCTCAAATCCTTCTTCGTCCATCGCACGAGCGAGGCCGCCTATCACACCTACAAGACCGAGCTCGCCAACGGCGCCTCGCTGCGTTCGATCCGCGACGCCGACGCGTTCTGCGGCCAGGCCGAAGATGCCTTCGCCGCCGCGGATGGGCAGGCGAGCCTTGCCGACACGTTCGGCGGCTGGCATTGGGCCGCGGCTTCGACGCTCGCCTGTCCGGGCACGGAGCTGCAGACGGCATCGGCCGCGCCGCCGCCGGTGCGCACGCCATGGCGCGAGCGGAGCGCGCTTGTCTCCGACGGCGACGCCATCCCCGCGCCATCGCGCGACGATGGCGAGGTTCCCGCCCCTCGCCGCCGTCATTCCGGCGACGCGATGTCGGCCGGCATGTCCGCACCCGCGCCGCATCGCCGCCTCGACGACACGCTGTAGTGCGGCAACCGGCGCGGCGGTGCTGACGCAATCCGCAACATATCTTGTGTCGCGCTCGGCGGGAGGCCGCGCCTACAAAACGGCGTCCCGATACCGCTTGCGCTGGAGTTCGCCGTGGCCGCCGACATTCCCTTCATCGATCTCCAGGCCCAGCGCGCGCGCCTGGGCGAACCGCTCAACAAGGCGATCCTGGCGGCGGTGGAAGGCGGCCAATGGGTGATGGGTCCGCAGGTCGCCGAACTCGAGCGCGAGCTCGCCGAATTCGCCGGCGTGAGGCATTGCATCGCCTGCGCCAACGGCACCGACGCGATCCTGATCGTCCTGCGGGCCTGGGATATCGGTCCCGGCGACGCGGTGTTCGTGCCGGCCTTCACCTTTGCGGCGACTGCCGAGGTGGTCGCGCTGGTCGGTGCCTCGCCGGTCTTCGTCGATGTGCTGCCCGACACCTACAACATGGATCCCGCGAGTCTCGAATCCGCCATCGCGTTGGTGCGGCGCGACGGCAAGCTGACGCCCAAGGCCGTCATCCCCGTCGACCTGTTCGGCCAGCCCGCCGATTATCGCGTGCTGGCGCCCATCGTCGCGGGCGCGGGCCTCAAGATGCTGTGCGACACGGCGCAGGGCTTCGGCGGCGTGCTCGAAGGCAAGCGCACCGGCGCCATCGGTCACGCGGCGACGACGAGCTTCTTTCCCGCCAAGCCGCTCGGCTGCTACGGCGACGGCGGCGCCGCCTTCACCGACGACGACGCGCTGGCCGAGTTGCTGCGCTCGATCCGCATCCACGGCCAGGGCAGCCATCGCTACGAGAATGTCCGCATCGGCGTGAACTCGCGCCTGGACACGATCCAGGCCGCCATCCTTCTCGAGAAGATGAAGATCTTCGCCGACGAGATCGAAGCCCGCGAAGCCGCGGCGCAGCGCTACAACGCGGCGCTGTCGAAATCGAACCGCATCCGCGTGCCGCATGTCATCGCCGGCGCGCAATCGACCTGGGCGCAATACACGATCCAGGTGCCCGATCGCGACAAGCTCCAGGCCGACCTGAAAGCCTTGGGCATCCCGACCGCCGTCTACTATCCGATCCCGCTGTCGCGCCAGAAGGGCTATGCGCATTATCCGTCCGCGCCGATCCCCGCCACGGAGGCGATCAGCAACACGGTCGTCAGCCTGCCGATGCACCCCTATCTGTCGGCCGAGACGCAGAAGACGATCAGCGACGCCGTGCTCGCCTCCGTCGGCGCCTAGCCCTTGTAGTAGCCGCGCAGCCGCCGCAGCTCGAACAGCTTGCGCAAGGGCCGCAGGAACAGCGCCGCGTCCACCGGCGGCGCGCCCAGATGGATGCGCCTGGCGCGCAGGCATTCGAGGTTGCCGTCGATCGTCGCGCGCCAGTTGCGCGTGCTGATGCCGCCCAGCTGGAAGTCGGCCAGGATCTGCGGGATGTAGCGGATGCGGAAATCGTTCAGCTCCATCGCCCGCAGCATCAGGTCGTAGTCGGCGGTCGCGCGATAGGAGATGTCGAATTCGCCGACGCGGTCCAGGACCGCGCGCCGCGCATAGAAGGTGGGATGCGGCGGCATCCAGCCCGTCCGGAACAGGCCGCGGCGGAATTCGCCGGCCCGCCATTCGCGCATGACGGTCTTGGTCCGGTGGTCGCTCACGAAGTCCAGGTCGCCATAGACGATGTCGGCATCGGCCAATCCCGCCGCGATGCGCGTCAATGCCAGGTCGTCATGGAACGTGTCGTCGGAATTGAGCACGCCGACCGCCTCGCCGCTGTAGAGCCGAAGCCCCTTGTTCATCGCGTCGAAAGGCCCCTTGTCGCGCTCGGAGATGATGCGGATCGACGGGGCGTTGTAAGCGCGGGCGATGTTAACCGTATCATCGGTCGACTGGCCGTCGACGACGAGGAGTTCCTTGTCGGCGTGCCGCTGTGCAAGAAAAGAGGCAATCGTGTCGCCGATGGTCGCGCTGGAATTCCAGCAGACTGTGATCACGCTGATTTTCATGCTCGGTGTGTCAATCCTTCAACGGCTCCGACGGACCAGCCGGGAACACCGCAAAGCAATGGAACGACTAGGTAATCTTCCGCGTTGAGGTATCGCCGGAGTAGGTCGATAGATCATTTTGCGCTTCGCATGCCAAGCGTTGTTACCCCGGCGGGCAGCTTGTAACGTGGTGTCACGAATATCGCGTTCACTTTGTTGGTTCGGTTGGGTATTTCACGTGCGATGAATGCAGAAGCACGGTAGGGGAATTTTATTGCGCAGGTCAGTGCAAGTCCGCGCGGTCTTCACGCGGTTGTGGCGTCTTACGGCGGATATGGGGCTGTCTGTGGCGGCCTTCGCGACCATATCCATGATTCCGCTCTTCCACCGCGAGTTCCTTCCGGGTGCCCTGTCCATCGATATCGCCAAGCCCTTGCTGGCCTATGGTTGTGTCGCGGGCATTGCCGCAGCCTATACCCGGACATACCGGATGATCTGGCGCTATGTGAGCTTCCAGGATCTCCTCGTCCTCATACGCGCCGCGACCCTGACCGCGGCGGGATTCGCCGCCCTCGAATTGTTCGTCGCCAGCTGGAACATGCCGCATTCGATTGCGCGGGCCGGCGTGACGATGCTGATGCTGTGGCTCGCCACGGTTGGCTTTCTCACGGCACCCAGGCTCCTCGCCCGCGCTTTCAGTGAGGCGCGCAATCTGAACTGGCATCGTGGCGGAGCGTGGTCGGACGATTCCATCCCGGCCCTGATCACCGGCGACGTCGAGCGGATGGAGGCTTTCATCCGCGAGTCGAGCCGCAATCCGGGATCGCGCTACCGCATCGTCGGCGTGGTGACCGACCAGCGAAGCCTGCACGGCAGCTATCTCCATGGCGTTCAGGTTCTGGACGATATCGCCCATCTCGCCGATGCGCTGTTCCAGCTGCGCGAGCGCGGCATCCGGCCGGAGACGCTGATCCTGGCGCGCGACAACGCGACGCGCCGCGACTTCGAGGATCTTCTCGCGCTCTCCAGTCCCATCGGCCTCAAGGTGGGCCGCCTGCCGCCGCACGGCGCGTTCCGCGATGCGACGACGGTCCAGCCCATCGAGCTCGCCGACCTTCTCGGCCGTCCGGAGATCGTCTCCGATACCAGCGCCATCGCCGCCATGGTCCAGGGCAAGGTCGTCCTGATCACCGGCGCGGGCGGCAGCATCGGCGGCGAGTTGTCGCGCCAGATCGCCAAGCTGGGACCGGCCAAGTTGGTGGTTGCCGATTCCTGCGAGTTCAATCTTTACTCGATCGATCAGGAGCTTAGTGAGGTCTATGACGACGTTCCGCGCGAGGCTGCGCTGCTCGACGTCCGCGACGGCGATCTCGTCGCGCGCTGGATGGAAAGGGTGCGGCCCGACGTCGTGTTCCATGCCGCCGCGCTCAAGCACGTGCCGCTGCTCGAACATCATCCGATCGAGGCGGTGAAGACCAATGTGATCGGCACGGTCAATGTCGCCGAGGCTTGCCTCAAATTCGGCGTCGCGACCATGGTCACGATTTCGACCGACAAGGCGGTCAATCCGAGCAACGTCATGGGCGCCACCAAGCGTCTGGCGGAGGCCTATTGCCAGGGCCTCGACCAGGCCGACGCCCGCGCTCACGCCACGCGCTTCATCACCGTGCGCTTCGGCAATGTGCTGGGCTCCGCCGGCTCCGTCGTTCCGCTGTTCCGCCGCCAGATCGAGGCGGGCGGGCCCGTGACGGTCACCCACACCGACATCACGCGCTATTTCATGACGATTCCCGAAGCGGTGTCGCTGGTCCTGCAGGCCGGTGCGCACGGCATCGGCTCGGAGGAAGAGCGCGGCGTCATCTACGTGCTGGAGATGGGACAGCCCGTGAAGATCATGGACCTGGCGCGACAGATGATCCAGCTCTCCGGCCAGCGCCCCGATGTCGACATCAAGATCGAAGTCGTCGGCCTGCGTCCCGGCGAGAAGCTCTACGAGGAAGTCGTCCACAGCGACGAGTCGGTCGTGCCGACGCGGACGAAGTCGGTGCTGAAATTCCAACCGCGCGCGACCGACCTGCGCATCATCCGCCAGCAGGTGCAGGAGCTGCGGCATGCCGCGGGCAATTGCGACGCCGAACGGGCGCTGCGCCTCCTCAAAATCTCCGTGCCGGAGTATCTTCCCGGCACGCCCGAACGGGCGGCGCTGTCCTAGGTTCGCGGCCGGCGATTCGTTTCGGGGCGCTCTTGCGGATGACATCCTGGATTTTTGCCGGCGGCCTCGCGCTGCTCTCCCTGCTGGGTGCTCTGGCCTATCGCAGCCTCTGGCGGGCGCTGCGCCCCGACGGCGCAACCCCGACCGGATATGGCGGCGTCCTGGCGCTCGTTCTGCTGGGGGCCGGCCTCTGGCAGGGCGCGCCGCGCGACATCGCGCTGTGTTACGCCGTCATCGCCGCCACGACGGCGCTCTACTGGATAGACGATGCCTTCGAGCTGAACGCCAGGCTGCGGTTCTTCGTGCAATTCGCCTCGGGCCTCGCGCTGGCCGCCATCGTTCTGGGCGTGGCGGATCCGCTCAACCTCGGGCTTTGCGTGCTCGGCGGACTGACGAACGTCGTGCTGACAAATGTGATCAATTTCTGCGACGGTGCCGATCTCAACCTCGCCGTACTGCCGGTCCTCACCGCGGCGATCGTGCTGTTCGCCGGACCGCCCGACGTCTTCGCCGGCGCCGCCGTCGCCACGCTCGCCTTTGTCCTGCCCTTCGCCGCCGTGAACGCGCGGCCGAAGACGCTCTATTTCGGAGATTCGGGCTGCTTCGCCTTCGCCTGCCTGCTGACCCTGATGGCGGCCTATTACGTCCGCGAGCGCAGCACGGCGCAGATCTATGCCGCGGTGCCGATGGCGCTGCCCCTGTTCGACGCGTTCTATGTGTTCGTCACGCGGGTGCGGAACAAGGAAGACCTGCTCAGCCGCAACTATCTGCATCTCTACCAGAAGCTTCAGGCCCGCTTCGGCGGTTTCCATTATCTGTGGCCGCAGGTCCTGAATGTCGCGGTGGTGATCGCGCTGGCACTGGCGCTTCGTGCCGCGGGCTTCGCGGCGCTCTATGCGGTTCCGCTGGCGATGGCCCTGGCGACCCCGGCCTTCTATCTCATCTATCGCCGTCTCTCGCTGCGGGAGGCCTGAGCCGATGTCGCAAGACCGCCCCTTCGGCGCCTTCTGCCTCGTCGGCATGGGCGCCCATGCCCGGACCAAGCTGCTCCCGGCGCTGCAGGCCAGCGGGCAAGTGATCGCCGGCGTCGTCTCGAAGACCTTCGCCGAGCCGGGCATGCGCGTCTTTGCCGAGCTGGACGAGGCGCTCGACGCTCTTCCGCGCGAGACGGTGTTCTTCATAGCCTCGCCGCCCGCCGCCCATTATGCGCAATCGAAGGCGATCCTCGCGCGCGGCTTCGATCTTTTCGTCGAAAAGCCCGCCTTCCTCTTTCCGGACGAAGCCGAGGAGATCGCCGCCCTGGCCGACGCGCAGGGCGCCGTTCTCGCCGAGGCGATGATGTATCGCCATGCTGTGCTCTACGCCCGCCTGCTCGACCATTGGGGCCGCAACCGCGACCGCATCCGCGCGCTCGCGCTGACCTTCGTCATCGACAGGATGCCCGCGGGGACCTTCCGGCTCGAGGACGGCATGGCGGCCTCCTCGACCTACGATATCGGCTGCTACCCGGTATCCCTGCTGGCCGATCTGGGGCTCGGCGAGGCGGCGATCGCGGTGACCGGCGTCGACCATCCCGGGGCGCGCGACCGGGAGCGCGTCCATGCCGCGGGCGAGGGCGGAACGGTAAGCTTCACCCTCGATTACGGCGTGGCCCCCGCCTATGCGAACACGGTTACCGTCGTCCACGACGGTGGCGAGACGGCGACCTTTTCGCCGTTCTTCTACGGCCGCCCGGGCGAGCGTCGGATCGTCACGGCGGCGGGCGCCGAAACGGTCGAGGAGGCGAACAGCTTCGAGACCATGCTCCGGCGGCCCCGCCGCGAGTGGCTCGCAGAGCAGGGGGAGCGGAACCGCCGGATGGCGGCGGTAACGGGGAAATTATGGGCCCTCGCCAGCGCCGTCGCCGCTTTCGGCAAATCCCCGTGAAACCGCGATTTTTTTGCGCTCTTGGCGGCGCGCGAGGCTTGCGCTAGAGCATACGTCTCACGCCCATGACGGATGAGACGATGACGCTGCCCCGAAAATCCACGCTGGTTCCCAATGTCCAGCGCGACGCCGACAAGCGCGGCGGGATCCTTTCCATCGTCGACGAGCCGGTGAGCAACGTCTCGATCATCACCTGCACGCCGGGTTCGGTGCGCTCGAACCACTTTCACCACAGCGACTGGCACCTGATGTACGTGCTGGAAGGCCAGATCGATTATTTCTTCAAGGACGTCGACACCGGCGAGATCAAATATCTCCGCGTCAAGGAAGGCGACAACATCTTCACCCCGCCCAATGAACTGCACGCGACGTATTTCCCGGTGAAGACCACGCTGATCGTCTCGAGCAAGAATCCGCGCGATCAGGAAACCTATGAGGCCGACACGGTCCGCGAGCGCTTCATCGACGAAGACAACATCCAGGACATGCTGGCGAGATATTCCTGATGGCCGATTTCCGGACCATCGCCGCCTGCCGCCTGTGCGGCGGCGCGGAGCTGGGCGAGATCGTCGATTTCGGGAATGTCGCGCTGGGCAACAACCTGCTCGAGGATGCGGCCGCCGCCCGCGCCGCGGCGAGCTATCCGCTTACCCTGAATCGCTGCGCCGCCTGCGGCCATTTCCAGCTCGGCTGTGCGGTGGCGCCGCATCTGCTCTATGCGACGAACTACACCTATCTCTCGGGCATCGGTCCCAGCTTCGTGAAGCATCTCGACGACTACGCCGCCTGGGCCTATGGCAAGGACCTCGTGCCGCCGGACGGCCTAGTCGTCGACATCGGCTCCAATGACGGGACGGCGCTCAAGGCGTTCCAGCGGCGCGGCGCGCGCGTCTGCGGCGTCGATCCGGCCAGCCTGCCGGCCAAGATCGCCAACGAGAACGGCGTCGATACCCTCAACGTCTTTTTCGACGCCGATGCGGTGGCGCAGATCGCGGCGAAATACGGCGCCGCGGACTACGTCACCAGCCACAACGTGCTCGCCCATGTCGACGACCTCGGTGCCGTCTTCGCCGATATCCACGCCCTCCTGAAGGACGGCGGGGTGTTCTGCTTCGAGATCGGCTATTTCCGCGAGGTGCTGCGGCTGGGCTATTTCGACACGATCTATCACGAGCATCTCGACTACCATCACGCCGCGCCGCTGGCGCGCCACCTGACGAAGCTCGGCTTCGACATCGAGGAGTTCAGCGTCAACGCCGCGCAGGGCGGCACCCTGCGCACGCTCTGCCGCAAGACCGGCGCGGGCAGGGTCTCCGCCGCGGCACGGGCCTTCCTCGATGCCGAGCGGCAGTCTGAAGTGAACGACACGGCCTTCCTGCGGGACTGGCAGGGAAGCATCCTGCGCAAGATGGCCGGCTTCGCGGCGCTGCTGCGCGAAAGGGCGGCCAAGGGCCTGGCGATCGCCGGCTATGGCGCGCCGACCAAGGCGACTCTGCTGATGAAGATGGCCGGCATCGGCGCGGCGGATGTCCGCTACGTGGTCGACGACAATGCCCTGAAGGTGGGGCGCTTCCTGCCGGTGACGGGCATCCCGATCCGGCCGACGGCGCAGCTCTTTGCCGAGCCGCTCGACGCCGTCGTGGTGTTCGCGTGGAATTTCGCCGATGATATCTCCGCCAAGCTGGGTGGCCGCTTCGGTCGCCCGGTCGAGATGATCGTGCCGCTGCCCGAACCGAGGACCATCGCGCTGTGAGCCCCCGCAAGATCGTGGTTATCGCGCCGCATCCCGACGACGAGACGCTGGGCGCCGGCGGCACCATCGCCCGCTTCGCGGCGGAGGGCGCCGAGGTTGCGATCCTGGTGGTGAGCGGCCACCTGCCGCCGGTCTACAAGCCCGAAGTGTTCGAGACGACGCTCCGCGAGGCCAATGCCGCGTTCCAGGTCATGGGCGTGGCGCACAGCGAATTCCTCCGCATCCCCGCGACCAAGGTGCATGAGACGCCGGTCGCCGAGCTGAACGGCGCGATCCACGGCTTCGTCCGCCGCCACGCGCCCGATACCGTGTTGATGCCGTTTCCCGACCGTCACATCGACCATCGCGCGATCTTCGACGCCTGCGTCGTCGCCTGCCGGCCTGTCGGCCCCGCCTTCCCGCGGACCGTGCTGTGCTACGAGACCCTGTCCGAGACGCATTGGAACGTGCCGGGGATCGAAGCGTCCTTCGTGCCCGAATACTTCGTCGACACCACCGCCTATATGGACAAGAAGCGCGCGGCGCTGTCCGCCTATGCCTCGCAGATCGACGAAGCGCCATCGCGCTCGATCGAGGCCTGCATGGCGCTGGCGAAATTCCGCGGCAGCCAGAACGGCTGCGGCTATGCCGAGGCCTTCAAGGTCGTGCGCATCGTCGTTTAGAGTCTGTTGTGATTGGTTTGAATCACGACTGTCATCCCGGCCAAGCGATGCGTCAGCATCGCGCTGAGCCGGGACCCATTGCGCAAGCGTCTCGATGGATCCCGGCTCTCGCTCCGCTCGGCCGGGATGACATTTGCGTAAGACGGATCGCAACTTGTTCTATCCGCGCTTCTGGATCAGCCGCGCGCCCGGCGCGACGTCCTTGGTCACCACGGAGCCTGCCGCGATCATCGCGCCGTCGCCGATGGTCAAGGGCGGCACGATCAGCGCGCCGGAGCCCACGACCACGCGTGCGCCCACCGTCGTGGCCAAGCGCCTGCCGGCGTCGTAATTGCAGAACACGACGCCCGCGCCGACGATCGTCTCGTCCCCCAGCACCGCATCGCCAATGAATGCGCGATGCGAGATCTTCACCCCCGAGCCGAAGCGCGACCGCGCCGCTTCGAGATGCGCGCCGAGGATGCAATCGTCGCCCGCCACGCAATCGTCGCGGATGAAGCAGAATGGACCGAAGATGTTGTTCCGTCCCGCCGCCAGCCGCGCGAGAACGGAATGCGCCCGGACATTGCAGCCGGCGCCGAGCGTCACGTCGGTCAACTGGCAACCCTGCTCGACGTTCAGCGGTCCGTCGAGCCGGCAGGTTCCCTGGAACACGACGTCCGGTCCCAGCGTGATCGCGCCGCTGAAGTGCAGGCGTCCGCCGGCGGCGAGGTAAAGGCGGTCGGTTTGGAAAGCCGTCCGCAGCGCCGCCTCGGCGGCGATCTCGGTCGGCTCGGCAAAGGTCGCGCTGAACATGCCCGATCATAGCGCTCCGGCCCTTGGGCGCAATTCGCCCTTGCGCCGGCCTGCGGCATCGCCGATGGAGAGCGATGCGCGTGGACCAATTCGACTTCGACCTGCCCGAAGATCTGATCGCGTTGCGGCCGGCTGCGCCGCGCGACAGCGCGCGACTGCTGGTCGTCGGGCCGGACGGGGCGTTGGCGCATCGTCGCGTCCGCGATCTGCCGGCGCTCCTTGCGGCGGGCGATACGCTGGTCCTCAACGACACGAAGGTGATATCCGCGCGCCTGCGCGGCGTTCGCAGCGGTCGCGGCGCCACCGCGCCGAAGATCGAAGTGATGCTCCACAAGCGCCTCGCTCCGGACCGGTTCCTCGCCTTCGCGCGACCCGCGCGCAAGCTCGAGGCGGGCGATAGCCTCCTGCTCGGCGCGTCGCTGGCCGCCCGTGTGTGCCGCAAGGGCGAGGGTGGCGAGATCGAAGTCGCGTTCGAGACGTCGGGCGCCGCGCTCGACGCTGCCATCGCAATCGAGGGCGAGATTCCGCTGCCGCCCTATATCGCCGGCAAGCGCAAGCCGGACGATCGCGACCTCGCGGACTACCAGACCGTCTATGCCGCGCAGGACGGTTCGGTCGCCGCGCCGACCGCCGGCCTGCACTTCACGTCCGATCTGTTCGACGCGCTGCATGCGCAGGGCATCGGGCGCGAGATGGTCACGCTTCATGTCGGTGCCGGCACCTTCCTGCCGGTGAGCGCCGAAGACACCGCCGCCCACCGCATGCATGCCGAATGGGCGAGCGTCTCGGCGCGGACGGCGCAGCATCTCAATGTCGCGCGCGCGCGTGGCGGCCGCACCGTCGCGGTCGGCACCACCTCGCTGCGCACCCTGGAAAGCGCCGCGCGGGACGACGATACGGTTGCGCCGTTCGAAGGCGAGACCGATATCTTCATCCTGCCCGGCTACCGCTTCCGGGCGGTGGATGTGCTGCTCACCAATTTCCACCTGCCGCGCTCGACGCTGTTCATGCTGGTCAGCGCCTTCTGCGGCGGCGATGTCATGAAAGCGGCCTATGCCGAGGCGATCCGCGAGCGCTATCGCTTCTATTCCTATGGCGACGCGTGCCTTTTATTTCGTCCCGCGATACAAGTCGCCTCATGAGAACGCACAGGATACCTCTCGGATTGATTGCGTTTGCCGCGCTGCTCGCCTCAGCCGCCACCGCACAGTCATTGGCAGCGCTCAACGGCATGGACGCCTACAACCGGGGTGATATTCCCACGGCGTACCGCTTGCTGCGTGCCGCCGCCGATACCGGCGACGCGGAAGCCGAAGTCAATCTCGGCTACATGTACGCTCGCGGCCAGGGCGTCGCGGCCGACGACGTGGCGGCTTTTCGTCTCTATGAGAAATCCGCCGCGCAGGGCGATGGCGAAGGGATGAACGCGCTGGGCTACAAATATTATCACGGCTCCGGCGTGGCACAGAACACGCAGCAGGCAATCCACTGGCTTTGCCTTGCTGTGCTGGAAGGCAATCCCCGCGCAATGAACAATCTGGCGGGATTGCTTTATGCCGGATCGGATGTCGAACGCGATATCGCCGAGGCTGAATCGCTCTGGCTGCAGGCGGCAGCGCTCGGCCATACCAATGCGATGATGAACCTGGCCGGTTTGTACAGGCAGACCGATCCGGCGAAAGCAAAGGAATGGGTTGTGCGCGCTGCGGAAAAGGGCCAGCCGACCGCCCAACAGGTGCTGCGCAATGCCGGCTATCGCGGACCGCTGCCGCCGCCATTCGACGAGACCGGTGCAATGATCCCCTTCGTGAAACGCGCCGCCGGGCACGCGAAGATCTGCGGCCTGACGTCGTGACAAGCATCACGCGATGAGCAGCTTCGCCTTCGAGATTTCCGCCCGCGACGGCAAGGCCCGCACCGGCCTCATCCGCACGCCGCGCGGCGACATCCGCACGCCCGCCTTCATGCCGGTCGGCACCGCCGGCACGGTGAAGGCGATGATGCCGCAATCGGTGCGCGCGGCGGGCGCCGACATCCTGCTCGGCAACACCTATCACCTGATGCTGCGGCCGGGCGCCGAGCGCGTCGCACGCCTCGGCGGTCTGCATGCGTTCATGGATTGGGAGCGCCCCATCCTCACCGATTCCGGCGGCTTCCAGGTGATGTCGCTGGCCAAGCTGCGGAAGATCACCGAAGCCGGCGTCACGTTCCGCTCGCATATCGACGGCTCGGAGCAGTTCCTTTCGCCCGAGCGCGCGATGGAAATCCAGCGCCTGTTGGGCTCCGACATCCAGATGGTGCTGGACGAGTGTCCCGCCTATCCCGCCACCCGCGGCGACATCGAGGCATCGCTGGCGCTTTCGATGCGCTGGGCGGCGCGCTCGAAGACGGCGTTCGGCGAGCAGCCGGGACACGCCTGTTTCGGCATCGTGCAGGGCGGCGTCTTCGCCGACCTGCGCGTCCGCTCGGCGCAGGCATTGCGCGATATCGGCTTCGATGGTTACGCCATCGGCGGGCTCGCGGTGGGCGAATCGCAGGCCGCGATGTTCGAGACCATCGAGGCGACGGAACCCCATCTGCCGCCGGACCGGCCGCGCTATCTCATGGGGGTCGGCAAGCCCGACGATCTGGTGGGCGCGGTGCTGCGCGGGGTCGACATGTTCGATTGCGTTCTTCCGACCCGCTCGGGCCGCAACGGCCAGGCCTTCACCCGCGGCGGCACGGCGAATCTGCGCAATGCCCGCTTCGCCGACGATTCGGGGCCGCTCGATCCCGGGTGCGGCTGTCCCGCCTGCCGCCAGTTCAGCCGCGCCTATCTCCACCACCTCGTCAAATCCCAGGAGATCATGGCCTCGATGCTGCTGAGCTGGCACAACGTCCAATATTACCAGGACGTGATGGCCGAGCTGCGGGCGGGGATCGCCGCCGGCCGGGCGGCCGAGGTCGCCGCGCGGGTGATCGCCGCCTATCCCCGCGATTCGACGCCAAAAACCGACGAAAACCTCGATTGACCCTGACCCAACCCCCACATATGGTCCGCGCCCGCGCTGGACGGGCCCATAGCTCAGCGGCAGAGCATCTGACTTTTAATCAGAGGGTCGATGGTTCGATCCCATCTGGGCTCACCAGCGCAGGAAACCTCTCCTTGCACCACGCGTTCCCGATAGCGAATGCAGGGCTTTTCTTCCCCATTGGCGCCTATATTGTTGCCGCCAAGCAACAGATAAATGGGCCATTTGGTTGACAAAACTTGGCTCGTCGCGTTAAGTGAACTCTAGTTTGGTCAGGAGGATTTTCATGGTGCGGAAATTTGGTGCGGCCGTTATCGCGGCGGCTCTGTTGGTCTCGTCGGGTACGGCAGCGTTCGCGGCGGATCAGGCTGCGCTTGCTCCTGGCAAAGCCGCTGGCGTACGTGAAGCCGCGCTGCGCGCTCCGCTGTGGGTTTGGGTTGCCGGCGTCGGCTTCGTCGCGCTGGGCGTTGGCCTCGTCGCGTCGGGCAATGGCAATGGCCATTCGGGCGGATCGAGCACGACGACTCGCCTCTAAGCGAGACCGTTTCTTTCGAATCTACGAAAAGCGTTGACCTTCGCGGGTCAGCGCTTTTTGGTTTTGGTCGGGGAAGCGGCTGTTCGCGGAACAATCGCCGTCGAGCATGACGGTATGACGGTATCATGCGATTTTACCGCAGACGGCTCAGCCTTCACTGAGCGGCGGCCGTAGCAGTTCGATCTCCAGCGTCAGCCCATTGGGGTGGACGTTCTGGATCGACCGCCAGACCCGGCCGGTCGCGGCGCTCACCCAGTAGGAATTGGCAAAGCTCCAGTCCAGCCGCTCGGCCCGGCAGCTCTCATCCACCCGGATGGTATCGAGCTGCTTGCCGAGAATTGTGATCGGGTCGGGACCGGCCGGCACCATCCGGCAGACCACCGGAACGGAATAGATGCCGCGATCTGCGAAATCGGCGTTCCAGGTGAAGCTGTGCGGCCGGGTCCAGCCCGACGGATCGCCGGCGGCGGCCTGATAGCCCGTCAGGTCTGTCCCGAAGCCGGCCGTCCGGACGATCCGGCCGTTGCGTGTGGTGATCGCGACATGTGCGCCGGACGCCCACAGGCGCTCGCCATTGGTGTCGGTGGCCAGGAGGAGAACCTGCTCTCGCCCGCCATTGATGCGGATGCCCATCGTGGCATAGGGGATCGCGGCCGCCTGCTCGAGGCTGACCGGCGCATCGCGCGCGTCCCACGCCTCGCGCGCGGCCTTCAGCATGGAAAACCAGTCGCTTCCTTCCGAGCTGCATCCCGCCAGCAGGCCGGCGCAGGCGCAGCCCGCGGCGAAGCGATAGAGGCGCTTAAGGTGCGACGATGTCATCGATATGCTCCAGCACCACGCCGTAACTTTGCGGGCGCGTCTCCTGATACAGCGAATCGTCGTCGTCGAGCCGCTGGCCGCCGTCGCGGATCAGCGAGCGCAGGCGCAGATCGTAGGTCGACTGGCTGAAGAAGGGCAGGGCCCATTCCAATGGGATGTGGACGAGAATGCCCTTGTCGAAGCTGCCTTCGCCGAACTTCGAGAACGGCACATTGGTGAAGGTCGCGAAGGCGCCGATCTCGACACCCGTTTCGAAGCGTCGCGTGACTTCGATCGTGGCCCCGTAATCGCCGGCGAGATAGCGTCCGGCATGCACCGCGAAGTTCAGGCCGTACCACGGCGATTCGTAGTACATCGACGCGTGCCCCGTCAGCACGTGATAGTCCTGCAGCCCGAACAGCCGGTTGAAATCGCGCTGCCACACCTCATAGGCGTCGAGGCTGAACGCGACCCGCTCGCCTTCCGGACGCCACAGGATCTGCGCTCCGCCGCCCGCGAACATGTCCTCGAGGTAGCCCGCCTTGGCCTCGAAATAGACGTCGCGCGTCAGCCTGGTGCGGTACAGTGCATCGAGATTCGCGATGCCGTTGATGCCGTCCCGGAAATAGAGGTTCAGGTCGCTGCGCACATGCGGCAGCAAGCTGTTGGAATTCCGGCTCGTGTCGTAATTGTTGTAGATATTGCCCTCGAGCCGGGTCTCCAGCGTCAGCTTCGGCGTGATGTCGACGCTGGCGTTGACCGAACCGAGGACCTGGATCTGGATCGGCTGGTCCGGATCGAAGAACCCTTCGCGCAAGCCGGGACCGAAACTCCAATGGAAGCGTGGATAGGTCCCGTCCTGGGCTTGCTCCAGAACCGGATTGCTCAGCGGCGACAGGCTCGTGGAGACGGCGTCGCCGAGTTCGCGCGACGATCCGGAAGCCAGGGTGGCGCGTTCCAGCGCACTGCGCGCGATCTCGAAGTCGCGCAGCTCCACGCCGTTTCTGACGGTTATGATGTGGAAGACTTCGACGCCGGGCGGCGCGTCCGCCATCAGGACACGCGCCACCCGGCCCACAGCCTCGGTGTCCGTATTGTAGTGCGTGTTCGTGAAATACAGCCAGACCATCGCCGGCTCGACCGAGAGAGCCTCGACCTCGAGCGACTGTGCCGTGACGTCTTCGCGGATCTTCCGCGCGGTCGCGGCGGGATCGGTGGGCGGCGGCGCGGCGTCGGTCGCTGTCGGCTGCGTATCGTTTTCGGCGACCTGGACGCCCGTATGGGCGATCTTGCAGAACGCGATCCGGCCCGAGGGATCGTCGAGGTCGGATAGCGCGATCGTTTCGAGGTGCGGTGCCAGGCCCGCCACGATGCCGGCGTAGCGGTCGCACTGCCTGCTCGCGACGCGCTGGCTGAAATGCGCATCGACCACCAGCGTACGGCCCATGACGTCGACGGCGTGCACGCCGGTCGTCTCCGCCATCAGCGCCGACTCGATGACCAGGGCGTCGGCGTCCTGTGCGGGTCGCGGCAACTGCACCCAGGCATGCGCCGGAAGGGCGACCTGCTGCGGACGGTTGCGCATGATCAGCTGCGACAGCGCGGCCATCTGCTGCTCCACCGGGCGGATGACCGGCGCCGGAATGTCCGGCCCGAAGCGTTGCGGCGACAAAGGGATCGTCGGATCGACGCTGAAGCTGGCCGTGACGCCATAGGTCGAACCATAATACCAGCCGGCCGAAATCGAGGCGATGTCGTAGAGACGGTATGCGAGACCGACATTGACCGGCATGCGCACCTTGAAGCCGCCATTCACTTCGTTGACATAGGCGTCGCTGCTGTACTCCGCGAGCAGGTCGAGATTGTCGATCGGAGAATGCCAGATGACGCCGCCGAACAGGCCCATGGCCGGGCCGTGGAAGAACTGCCCGAAATTGACGGTGCCGCCGGTGGCGAGCGGCGACGATCGCGTCTTGAACGAATCCGAGATCAGCCCGAACGGATTGGGGAACGTATCGACCGAGGCGAGGCGTCCCCAGCCGAGGCCGGCGCTGACGTCGAAGTCGCTGATCCGCTTTGTGGCGACGAGATATTCGGCGCCATAGACGCCCGTGCCGAGCAGATCGCGGATGCCGAGGGAGATTTCAGGCCAGATTTCGTCCTCGCGCGACAGGCGCAATTTCAGGCCGAAGCTGCGGTCGTAGAGCGCCGGCGTGTTGAAGATGTGACCGACGCGGCTATAGCGGAACGAGCCTTCGAGCCAGGGCAGTATCTGGAACGCGATATTGTATCGCTGGCTTGTGTCGAGCAGCCCGATCGTCGCGGCGATCTGCCCGTCCGGTGCCATGCGCGCGCTCGGCATGTCCAGGATGCCGAGCTCGCCATAGGTGTCGCGCGGCGTGTAGGTGAGGTCTTCGGCGGACGCCGCACCGCAGCTGCCGGCACAGAACACCAGGACTGCCGCACTGACCCGGCCGCGCAGCTTTGGGCGCGCACGGCTTCGCATCCGTATCCGACGCGCGGTGCTCTGCTTCACTGCCTTGAATTTCTCTAGCCCAGCCGCATTGTATGGCCGCTGAGCAAAAATCTGACAAGGCAGTTGATGCGATTTGCCCGCGCTATCAAGGAGATAACGCCATGCTATCGGCATGGCCCGGCGCTCGCCTCACATTTGACCGCTCCGGTTCGCTGGTTCGCAGATTTGCGGCCGCGACGACCGGAGGATTGCCAAAAGGAAATCCGCGCTTTGGCGCAAGCGGTTATTTTGATTGAAGAATTGGGCCTTGCGCGTTTGCGCCCCGCCCAGTAAGAACCATGCGGCATAATCGAATTGGAATGCGGGCGGCGATGAAGCCTTTGTCTTGGGACCGGCTAATGTGTGTCGCTCGCCGGTTCGCGCGACAGTTTGCTTTCGGCGCGGGAGCCTTGGGATTGCTGGCGCTGCTTGTGCTGCCGGCGCTTCCCGGCGCCGAGGCGCAATCGCTTCCCAGCGCCGCCGATGCTTTGCGCATGTTGCAGGAGCGTCAGGGCGGCGGGAACACGGACGAGGTTCCGGACCTCGATCCGACCGCCAGGCCGAGCGTCCAGACCTTCACCCCTGCGGCGCTGCCGGCCGGCAGCGCGCCGTCATCGCATCTCGAAGAGGCATATTCGCGCCGCGCCAGCGATACGCTCCAGCAATTCGGCTATGACGCGCTGGGCGTTCCGTCCGCCGTGTCGATCACCCAATCCGGCGCCATTCCCGACGGCTATGTGCTGGGACGGGACGACGAACTCGTGATTTCGCTCCGCGGACAGGAGAACTCCAGCTATCGCGTGCGCGTGGATCGTGACGGCCGTGTAACCTTGCCCAGGCTCGCGCCCATTCTGGCGGCCGGCCGGCGCTTCGGCGATTTCCGTGCCGATGTCGAGTCGCAGGTCGGGCGCGCTTATCTTTCTACCCAGGTCTTCGTCACGATCGGCAATATCCATCAGCTCTCGATCCTGGTGGCCGGCGAAGTCCGTGCGCCGGGCGTGCGCACGCTGAGTGCGCTGGCAAGTCCGCTCGATGCGATCCTGCTGTCGGGCGGCGTCAAGAAGACGGGCAGCTTGCGGAACGTGAAGGTGATCAGCGCCGGGACGACGCGGACGATCGATCTCTATTCCATCGTTGCGGAGGGCCGTTCCGGCAGCCTCGGCTCGCTGCGCGACGGCGACAGGATCTACATCCCTCCGCTCGGCCCGACCGCCGCCGTGTCCGGGTCGGTGGCGCGGCCCGCCATCTACGAACTTCCGCCGGGCGTCATCGGAATGCGGGTTTCCGAGCTGCTTCGTCTTGCCGGCGGACCGGCCATCGCCGCGGCCTATACGCTTTCCAAGATCGATGTGCGCCGCGACGGAACCCTGTCGCTCGATCCGACGACGAGGAACGGCCTTGTGCGCGACGGCGAAGTGCTTGTCGTCAGCGAGACCCGCGGCGGAATGTCGGGCCGGGTCTGGATGCGCGGTGAAATCGTCGCGCCCGGCGTGCGGCCCTTGTCGACCATTCCGACCATCGGCGCCGCCTTTCGCTCGGCGCGCGATTTGACGCCGTTTGCGTATACACCGCTCGCGTTGGTGCGGCGCCGCGATCCGGTGACCAATTCGATCACCTTGATCCCGGTGTCGCTCACGGCCGTGATCCGTCATGCCGTCGACCTGCCGCTTCAGGATGACGATACGGTCTTCATTCTCAGCCGGCGCCAGATGTCCGCCCTGGCCAGCCTTGTCACCAAGGACGTGAATTCCGCTTATGAGCCGCCGGGGGTCAAGGATGCCAAGAAGCCCGGCACGCGCGATGTCGCCGGCCAGGCGGATGATCTGACCCTCCCATCGGAGTCGGGCGCGGCGCCGTCCGCGCTGTCTTCGGCGGCAGCGGCCTTGGCGGCATCGAACCCGGCGGTCGCCGCGGGCGGTCTGCGCCGGCGCCAGGAGGGTGGCTTTGGCGACGATCTGCGGTTCCGCAGTGCCGGGCAGGCCGACAATACCGAAGCGGCCGCGTTGGCGAGCGCCCAAGCCTTGGGCGCCAGCAACGGCATCAACAATGCGCCGGCCACGCAGCGTTCCGATGACGACATCGTCGATGAGGTCGCCGGCCTCGTCGGCGTGACGCCGGATGCGCTGCAGCGGCTGGCGGTCGACAACCTCGTCTGGGTCATGAACGAAGTGCGCGAGCCCGGGCCCTATCTCGCCGGCAGCGGCACGTCCATCGACGACATGGTCCAGGCGGCGGGCGGTCCGCAGCAGCGTGCCGATCTTTCCAGCATCGAAGTCACCTCGACCTTGGTGGATCAGCGGACGGGCGCGACCCATACGACGCGCCAGAACTTCGCCCAGGCCGACGGGCAGATGGCGCTTGCGTCGATCCGTCCGATGGATGTCATCCGCCTGCGCTCGGTCTACACCGACCGCGACGAGGGCACGGTCTCGGTCGCGGGCGAAGTCCGGTTCCCGGGCGTGTTCGACATCACGCGTGACGAACGCCTGTCCTCGCTTCTCCAGCGTGCGGGCGGCGTGTCCGAAGTGGCCTATCCCTACGGCGCGATCTTCACGCGGAAGAATGCGGCGCTCGCCGAAAAGGAAGGCTATGAGCGCACCGCGCGCCAGCTCGAAAGCCAGATTCCGACCCTGCTCGCCAAACAGGGCGAAGGTGAGCCCGGCCAGACCGCGACGAGCCAGTATCTGAGCACCCTGGCGCGCAATCTGCGCGACACGCCGGCGCTTGGCCGCATCGTCATCACCGCCGATCCGACGGTACTTGCGACGCGGCCGGAACTCGATTTCGTGCTGCAGCCGGGCGACACGCTGTACATTCCCAAGCGTCCGTCCGACGTCACCGTTTCCGGCGAAGTTCTCAATACCGGCTCCTTCCAGTACCGCGCGGGGCTGCGCTATTCGGACTACATCCGGCTGGCCGGCGGCGAAACCCAGCAGGCCGACGATTCGCGCATTTTCATCGTGCTACCGGACGGCAGCGCGACGCCGATCGGAAGCGACTGGCTGTCCTTCGGCGGCGGCAGCAATATCCCGCCCGGCTCTACGATCGTGATTCCGCGCGATATCGCGCCCTTCAGCTGGTCGCAATTCGTGAAGGATGCGGCGCAGATCGTGAGTCAGCTCGCCATCAGCGCAGCGTCGCTGGCGGTCCTGAATCGGAACAGCAATTAGGCGGTGGTGCCGAGCCTGGCCTGCGCATAGTGATCGCGGAACCAGCCATAGGTGCTCCGCAGCCCATCCGCGAGCGGAATGTGCGCGCGCCAGCCTTGCTCCGTCAGCCGGCTGACGTCCAGCAATTTGCGCGGAGTGCCATCCGGGCGTGAGGCGTCGAACGCCAGCGCACCCTCATAGCCGACGACGGCTTTGACGGTTTCCGCGAGTTCGCGGATCGATACGTCTTCGCCCGTTCCGATGTTGATATGCCGTTCGTCCGAATAGTGCCGCATGAGGTGCACGCAGGCGTCGGCCATGTCGTCCACGTGCAACAATTCGCGCCGCGGCGTGCCGGTGCCCCAGACCACGATCTCCGGCAGGCCGCGGTTCTTGGCGTCGTGCATCCGGCGCATCAGGCCCGGCACGACGTGGCTTCCTTCCGGATCGAAATTGTCGCCCGGCCCGTAGAGATTGGTCGGCATGACCGAGACGAAGTCGCAACCATACTGCCTGCGATACGCCGCGCAGAGCTTGATGCCGGCGATCTTCGCGATGGCGTACCATTCATTGGTCGGCTCGAGCGGGCCGGTCAGCAGGGCGTCTTCCGGGATGGGCTGCGGCGCGAGCCGCGGATAGATGCACGAAGACCCCAGCAGCATGAGCTTGGGCGTGCGCACGCGCCGTGCGGCCTCGATGACGTTCACCTCGATTGCGAGATTGTCGTGGAGGAATTCGGCGGGCCGCGTGTTGTTCGCGTGGATGCCGCCTACCAGGGCCGCAGCCAGGAAGATCGCGTCGGGCTTGTGGGCCGAGAGCCAGTCCTCGGCCTCGCTCTGGCGTCGCAGATCGACCTCCGGGCGGGCAGCGGTCACGATTTCGCAGCCTTCCGATGCGAGGCGCCGGACGATGGCCGAGCCGACCATGCCGTTATGCCCGGCAACCCAGATGCGTTTGCCGCGAAGGGAGAATTCGGTCATGCGGCACCTAATCGTCGTGTCGTTGCCGGCGCTGCCGCTCGATGGGCAGCAGCTTGATGTCGGCCTGTACCATTTCCTTCACGAGATCGCCAAATTTCGTCGTCGGCCGCCAGCCCAGCTTCGCCATCGCCTTGGCGGGATTGCCGAGCAGGAGATCGACTTCCGCCGGCCGGAAATAGCGCGGGTCGACCTCGACCAGCAATTCACCGCTCGCGGCGTCCCGGCCCTTCTCGTCGACGCCGTTGTTCGACCACACGATCTGCCGGCCGATCTCGCGGAAGGCCGCTTCGACGAATTCGCGCACGCTGTGCGTCTCGCCGGTCGCGAGCACATAGTCGTCGGGCGTGTCCTGCTGCAGCATGCGCCACATCCCGTCGACATAGTCGCGCGCCAGCCCCCAATCGCGCTGCGAATCGAGCGAGCCCAGATAGAGCTTCTCCTGATATCCCAGATGGATCGCGGCCACCGCGCGGCTGATCTTGCGGGTGACGAACGTCTCGCCGCGCGTCGGGCCTTCGTGATTGAACAGAATGCCGTTCGAGGCATGGAAGCCATAAGCCTCCCGGTAATTCACCGTGATCCAATAGGCGTAGAGCTTGGCGACGGCATAAGGGCTGCGCGGGTGGAACGGCGTGGTCTCGGTCTGCGGCGTCTCGCGGACCTTGCCGTACAATTCCGAGGTCGAGGCCTGGTAGAACCGCGTCTCGTCCTTCAGGCCGAGGATGCGTATGGCCTCCAGCAGGCGGAGCGTGCCGACGGCGTCGGCGTTGGCGGTATATTCCGGCGTTTCGAAACTGACCCCGACATGGCTCTGCGCCGCAAGATTGTAGACCTCGGTCGGACGGATTTCCTGCATCAGGCGGATCAGGTTGGTCGGATCCGTCATGTCGGCATAGTGCAGGAACAGCCGGACGCCCTCCTCGTGAGGATCTTGGTAAAGATGGTCGATCCGGTCGGTGTTGAAGGACGACGAGCGCCGTTTGGTTCCATGCACCGTATAGCCCTTGGCGAGCAGCAATTCCGCCAGAAGCGCTCCGTCCTGCCCCGTCGCGCCGGTGATCAGTGCAACTCTACGACCTTCTGCCACGTTCGTGTTCCCGCCCGGATATCGGCCGGACTATCGGCGGTTGCCCGGGCAATGTCCATAAGTTCATTTGGATCAATTGCTTACGAGATTGATAAAGGTGTGCCGTCCGGTTATAGACAGACGGCTATAGCCTGCCGAAATGCCCATGGCGGCAGGGGCGATAAGGTCGAGGTCAAGATGCTGAAGTTCGGGCTGCTGGGATGCGGCCGCATTGCCAAGCGTCACGCCGATCTCCTTGGGCACGGCCAGATCGCGGGCGCCAGGCTGGCTGCGGTTTGCGATCTCGATCTCGATCGCGCCAGGAAGGTCGGCGAACAGTTCGGCGTTCCGTATTTCTCCGATCTCCACGAGATGATGCGCAGCGCCGAGCTCGACGTCGTATCGGTGCTCACGCCGAGCGGCGCGCACGCCGGGCACGTCCTGGCGCTCGCGCCCTACGGCAAGCATATCGTCGTCGAAAAGCCGATGGCGCTGACGCTGGACGACGCCGACGCGATGATCGCGGAATGCGCGGCCCGCAATGTCCGGCTCTTCGTGGTCAAGCAGAACCGCTTCAACGTTCCGGTGACCAAGCTGCGCGAGGCGCTCGATGAAGGACGCTTCGGCAAGATATTCCTCGGCACCGTCCGCGTGCGCTGGTGCCGGCGGCAGGACTATTACGACCACGATGCGTGGCGCGGCACCTGGGCGATGGACGGCGGCGTGCTGACCAACCAGGCCAGTCATCATATCGACCTGCTCGAATGGATGATGGGCGACGTCCAGAGCGTCTTTGCGAAGGGCATCACGGCGCTGGCGAAGGTCGAGACGGAAGACACCGCCGTCGCGACGATCAAGTTCAAGAGCGGGGCGCTCGGCCTGATCGAGGCCACGACGGCGGCGCGGCCGAAGGACCTCGAAGGCTCGATTTCCATCCTCGGCGAATCCGGGACGGTCGAGATCGGCGGCTTCGCGGTCAACGAGATGAAGGTGTGGAATTTCGCCGAGAAGCAGCCCGAGGACACGGATATGCTGACGAAATACTCAGTCAATCCGCCGAACGTCTACGGCTTCGGCCATCAGGCCTATTACGAACATGTCGTCGACTGCATCGCCAACAACCGCAGCATCCTGGTCGACGGCGCGGAAGGCCGGCGCAGCCTGGAGCTGATCACAGCGATCTACGAATCCATCGAATCGAACGCCGAAGTGCAGCTGCCGGCGCGCCAGCGCTTCGGCAAGCTCGGGCGGACGCCGGCCGGACTCGCCGCGGTCGGCGGAAAGCCCTGAGCATGGTTCTCAAATTCCTCGATTTGCAGAAGCAATACGAAGAGATCAAGCCGGAGATCGACAAGGCCATCGCGGACGTCGTCCGCGATGCCGCGTTCATCTCCGGTCCCTATGCGGCCCGCTTCGAGGCCGCGTTCGCTGCTTTCCAGGGGGCGGAATTCTGCATCGGATGCGGCAACGGCACGGATGCCATCGAAATCGCGATCGAGGCGCTGGCGCTTCCGCCCGGCTCGGAGATCATCGTTCAGGCCAACAGCTTCATCGCGACCTCGGAAGCCGTGACGCGCGCGGGTCATCGCGTCGTGTTCTGCGACTGCGATCCTGACGATTATACGATCTCGCTCGAGAGCCTGCGCGCCAAGGTGACGGAGCGCACGAAGGCGGCGATCGTCGTGCATATCTACGGTCAACCCTGCCGCATGGATGCCGTCCTGGCCGTGGCGCGGGAGTTCGGCCTGAAGGTGATCGAGGACTGTGCCCAGGCGCATGGCGCCGACGTCATGGGACAGCCGGTCGGTGCGATCGGCGATGTGGGGACATTCAGCTTCTATCCGGGCAAGAATCTCGGCGCCTATGGCGATGCCGGCGCGATGACCACCAACGATCCGGCACTCGCAAAACGCATGCGGATGATCGCCAATCACGGCCGGATCGCCAAATACGATCATGAATTCGAAGGGCGCAATTCGCGCCTGGACGGTCTGCAGGCTGCGATTCTTTCCGCCAAGCTCAAGCATTTGCCCGCATGGATCGCCCGCCGCGAGGCGGTCGCGGCCCAGTATCGCGCCGGGCTCGCCGATCTCGGGGACCTGGTCCTGCCGGCCCACCGCAATTGGGGCCGTCATGTCTATCATTTGTTCGTTGTGCGGACGAAGCGCCGCGACGCGCTCAAGGAATTCCTGGCCGAACGCGGCGTCGAAACGGGAATCCACTATCCTATCGCGTTGCCCAAACTTGCGGCTTATGCATATCTGGGTCAGCAGAACGAGGCTCTGGTCGCCAACCGGCTGGACGGCGAGGTGCTGAGCCTGCCCATCGGCGATCACATGTCTGTCGAGGATGCCAAGGATGTCGTTGCCGCCGTCAAGGACTTTTTCGATGCGCCGTCGCGGTCCTGAGCCGCGTTGCGGTTGGGAGCAGCCGTGAGCGACGTCGACAAGAGCCTGTTGCAACCCGTCTACGACTTCGCGCGCATCCTGTCGGGGCTGGTGAGCGCCGCGGTGCGCCGCTGGCCCATCGTGCTGTTCACCATCGTCCTGGCGCTGCTGGGCGCGATCGCCGTGGGACGCTTCAGCAAGCCGCAATATGCCAGCGAAATGTTGGTGATGGCGGCTCCGGCGCAGCAATTCGGCTCGCCGAATCCGCTCGGCGCGCTGACATCGGCCCGTTCGTCGTTCGCGGCGCTGGGGCTCGGCAGTTTCGGCGGCTCGTCGCAGTTCAAGTCTTTCGTCCAGCTCGTGCAGTCGCCCGCGGTTGCCGAGACCCTGATGGGCAAGCCTGACGACATGCTCTGGCTGATGGGGCCGAGCGTCGACGTGCGAACGGGCCTTTACAAGACGGGCGCAGGCCCGCTGCGGCGGACCCTCTACGGACTGTTCAATCTGTCGCCACCCGTGCGGGCGAGCGTCCAGGACGTCCAGGTCGCACTCAATCACACCGTCGTCATCTCGCTCAGCACCGACAATCCCGATATCGCGACGATAAGCTGTACCTCGACCTATGCCGAAGCCTGTCCCAAGCTGCTTTTGGACGTCCACGCCGCGACCGAGGCGCATCTCAGCGCCATCACCGCATCGGATGCGCGCCGTCTCGCGAACTACATCATCAAGGTCTTGCCGACGGTCCAGGAACAGGTCGTTCGCGACTCTCTGGTGGACTTGCTTGCGAGCGCGACCAAGCAGATTGCGATGAGCGACCTCCACCAATCGGTGGGCGCCGTGATCATCAGCCCGCCCTTTCCGCCGGGCCGCCCGGCCTTTCCGCGGCCCGGCCTGCTGTTGGCGATCGGGGTCGCCGCCGGCTTGTTCCTCGGCACCATGCTCGCCTGGATCCTGCCCGTGATGCGCTTCGAGGGTCGCGTGAGCCAGACCGTGCGCTCGCTGAGGACGCGCTTTGCGGGCCTGTTTGCGTGAAGGCGCTTCTGATCGTCTTGGCCGTTGCGTATTTCGCATACAGCGCTTTCAACATCTGGCGCCGCCCCGGAGTCTTCGCCGGTCTGCTGTTTTGCGGCTTCGGCGTCGGCGCGATACTGGGTCCGCTGGGCACGGCCATTTCGATCGTCGCGGTGCTCGCCTGTGCCGCGATGTTCGTCCTCAAGCCGCCCAGCGGGGTCAGTTTGGCACCCAGCGAAGTCGCTCTGGTTCTCTGGTTCGCCCAGACCACGCTCTTTGGCCTGTGGTCGCCGCAGATGGACCTGACGACGTTCTATTTGCTGAGTCTCTATGGTTTGGGGTTGTCGTCCTATCTCTTCGCCAGGACGTTCGCGACCACTCCGAATTTCGTGCCGCAGGCCTATTGGAGTACGGCGTTCGGGATGGCGATTTGTTACATGTCCCTGGTGACGAGTGCGAAAACCATCGGGCGTTTGGGCATGACGTCGGGATCGACCGGAGATGCGCTCAATTCGGTGGGCCTTTCGACCCTCCCGGAAGCGGGCATGATTTTGAGCTTTGCGATCCTGCTGTTCGACAGGGAAATGCGCATGCCGCTCAAGGTCGTTGTTCTTCTCGTGATGGCGTTCGTCATGGTGCCCTTCATGATCAGCACCGGCACGCGCGGCGTCATGGTATCGGTGGCTCTCGTGCTCGGGATCTACCTGGTGATGTATGCCTATCAAAACGGCCTGCGCTCGATCAGTCGTGCGATCGCGATTGCGGCGGTCGGCATACCTGCCGGTGTCGTTCTCTTTATCGCGGCGGCACCGACCAGGCTGAAGCTGACCATGGCGGGCGGTCTCTACCGCATCATGGGACCGCATCAGGCCGGCGCGTCGTCCGTCAAGGAACGCTGGGACATATTCGATCAGGCGATCGGACTGATCAAGGAATCCCCTTTTCTCGGCTATGGACCGGGCTCTTACTCCTACATGAACGATGGGATCGACGCCGGCAGCAACTATCCCCACAACCTCGAGCTTGAACTTCTGATGACGGGCGGGCTCGTCGGCTTGACCCTGTTCGCCTGGTTCGTCCTGCCCCTGGTCTGGCATCTGATCGTCGATGCGTTCCGGAAGCCCATTTCGCTTGAGGCGGCGGCGATCCTCGGCCTTCTCGTAAGCCAGTTGTTCCGTCTCCAGCTCAGCTTCGCGCTGGCGAGCGCGAAGCTGTTTTTTTTCGCGCTCGGCGCTGCGGCGGCGCTTTGGGCTGCCCGTCGGGCGGCGCAGCGGCCCGACATATCGGCGGCGCCCGCCGCACTGGCGCCTCCCGAGGTCATGCCGCACCCCGGCTCGTGAGCGCACCCCTGCTCGTCTGGATGGTTGCGCTCCGCCCTTATGCCTTGCCGGGCGTGCTCTGCCGTGAGATCGCCGCGCGAAATACCGCCAGATAGGCCTGGGCGATCTTGCTGGCGTCGAACAAGGCCTCCGCGCTATGCCTCGCGGCGTCCCGGAATGCCGGGCCGGAGCGGCTGGCCTCGATGCAGGCGCCGATCGCCCGGGCAAGATCGGCGGCATCGAACGGCTCCGCCAGGAAGCCGGTCACGCCCTCGCGCACCATGTCCGGGACGCCGCCGATGCGGAAGGCGCAGACCGGCGTGCCGCAGCTCAACGACTCGGCGATCGTATTGGGCAGGTTGTCCTGCGACGACGGCAGGACGAAGACGTCTGCGGCGCGGTAGGCGTCGGCGATATCGGCCTCCGAATGGAGAAGGCCGAGGAGGTGCACAGGCATGTCCAGCCCGACAAGCGGCCGTGCCTCTTCTCCGGAACCGAATATGACCAGATGCGGCGTCGGTCCCGCCGCCTTGCGCTGCGTCAGCCGCAAGGCGGCTTGCAGATGCGCAAAGCCTTTGAGGCGATTCTGCACCGCATGGTATCCGCCGAAAAGGATGATCGGCGCGTCGGCCGGCAAGCCGAACTTCCGGCGTGCCGCGGCGCGGTCGCCCGGTGCGAACCGGGCGATGTCGATGGGGTTGGCGATCACGGAGATCGGCATGCGCGAGAACAGGCCGCCCTCGGCCCGCGCGCAATCCGCCAGCCAGTTGCTCGGCGAAACGATCGAATAGCGCTTGTCGCGCCAGGCTTCAGCCTTGCGGCGCCACAGCCTCGACGACAGGTCGTCCGGGCGGTCACTCCGCAATACGGGGCAGGTGCCGCAACCGCTGCGATAGCGGGTGCAGTCGCCGGCATAGTGACATCCGCCGGTGAACGGCCACATGTCGTGCATCGTCCACACGACGGGCGCCCCGAGCGAGGCGACACCTTCGGGGCTGAGCAGCCCGTAATTGACCCAGTGCAGGTTGATCACGTCGGCGTCCAGCGTGTTCAGGAACGGCGCGGCATCGCCCTTGCGCCACCCGGGCGAGAAATTCAGCGAGCGGAACAGGGCTGGACCGTTGCGGTATCCGAGCACGGGGAGACGGTCCAGGGCGCCCTCGACGCGCGACGGCAGGCTCGGCACGCGCAGGGCGCCGTCGTCCTGCACCTCCATGGCGGCAAGCTGCACCTGCGCCCCCGCATCGCGCAACGCGCCCGCGATCCGCTGCATGGCGCGCGCCGCGCCACCGCGCGATTGCGCCATATTGGCGATGAGAATCTTCATCGGGGCGCGGCGTCGCTAGCGGCCATGACGTCCAACATAACTCAGGATCTGCTCCACGCGTTGGCGATAGGTGTGCGACGCCAGCGTGCGCCTCTGCCCTTGGAGCGCGATGTCCTGGCGTGCACCGTCGTTTTCCAGCAAGCGGCCGATCTGCGCCAGGCAGTCCTCGACCGAGGTATAGGTCGCCACCTCGCGTCCCGGCGCGAACAACGTGTCGAGATTGCTCTTCGCGTCGGTGAGCAGGCAGGCGCCGACGCCCGTCGCCTCATAGAGCCGCATGTTTCCGGCGAATTCGCGGACCGCATCGATATGCGAATTGAGCGTGAGCTGGGAGCGTTGCAGGACACGATACATGTCGGCGCCCCACACCTCGCCGCGCTGCCGCTTGTTGATCGGCGACGAGGCCGGCAGGCCGGCGGTGCCCGAAAGATAGAGCTGCACGGGATAACGTTCGCAGATGGCCTCGAGCATCCGGATCCGGTCGTTGTACTGCGCCTCGATGCCCCCGACGAAGGTCAGCTCGATATCCTTTTCGGCGGGCGGCGGCAGCCTTTCCAGCACGCTGGGCTCGAATGCCAGGTGCACGAGCTCGGCCGGCAGTCCCGCGGCGCGGAAATGGTCGGCGACATAGGGCAGCAGCGTTATCGCGAAATCATAGACGCCATAGTCGATGCCGGTCGGCGGCGCCACGCCGTGCTGGCCGATGATCACGCGTCCGGGCTTGCGCAGGCTGCGCAGCAAATCGCTGTCCACCAGAACGATGTTTTGCACAAGCAGGATGTCGGGCGCGAAATCCTCGATCTGCGCGCGCAGGATCTCGCGCGCCGGCTGTGCCAGCCGTGCACTCAGCCCGATTTGCCGTGCGACCGGCAGCAGCCAGGAGCGATAGGGCTGCAAGGCGCGGCGGACCCGCGCGCCGATCGCCGACCGCGCGGCGCCGCCGGCTTGCGGGACGACGGGCGCGACGTTCATCCCGTGCTCGCGCGCCCAGGCGCCGAGCATCCAGGGATTGTTCACATAGACTTCCCGCGCCTCATGCCCCAGGGCGTGAAAGTTCCGCGAATAGAAATCCGCCATCCCGACCAGACTGTCGGCGCGGGCCGCGACCTGTGCGGCATAGGAGGCCTGCTGCCGCTCGGGGACGGTCCGATAGAATGATTCCAGGAAACGGGGCGCGTCGCTGTTGAGCATCATGACGCGCATTTTGAGGTGTCCGGACTGTTCGCTTGCCTGCCGCCGCCACTACAGACGCCGGGCCGCCCCGTCAATGCCGGTTGTCGCGCCCGCAAAACTCAGCACACGGTCCCGGCAAACGCAATCTCGCGATGTCGCCGGCATGACGCGCGTGTTGCGTGCCCACCCGGCGCGTGCCAACACTAGCCAACATTGCGGCGGCCCGACCGGACCCATGCCTTTTCCGAAATCGCTCTCGCGCAGCACCTCGTTCTTTACCAACACGCTGCTTCTGGTCGGTGGTTCCGGCTTCTCGCAGTTCGTCCTTGCCGCGACGGCGCCCCTGCTGACGCGTCTCTATGCGCCCGCCGATTTCGGCGTTTATGCCGTGCTGCAATCCCTGGCGAACTTCGCCGCGGCCGTCGCGAGCCTGCGTTACGAGACTGCGATCATGCTGCCCAGGACCGACCGGGCCGCCGCGAATGTGGCGGTCCTGTCGTTCGCGGCGGTCGGCCTTCTTTCGCTGCTGACGGTTCCCGTCACCATCGTCGCTTGGCGCGTGCTCGGCGGCGTGCGCGGGGTGCGGATTCCGTTCGAGCTTGCGATGCTGGTGCCGCTGTCGATCGCCGCGCTGGGCGTGCAGCAGGTCCTGAGAAGCTGGTTCCTGCGCTCGCATATGTTCGCCGCCGTGACCGTCCTGCTTGTCGTCCAGGCGGTGGTGATGGTCGGGCTGCAGATCGCCGCCGGCTTCGCCTGGGGCAGTCAGGCGTTCTATCTGGCCGCGGCCTCGCTATTGGGGACCGTCGTCTCGACCTTCGTCGTGCTGCCCGCGCTGCGCCGCGAGGGCCTGGGCCGCTTGCGGCAGGCGATTTCGCGGCGGCGGCTCGCGGCGGTGGCGCGTCGCTATCGCCGGTTTCCGCTCTACACCGCGCCATTCAGCTTCATCGCGCAGATCACCCAGCGCGGACCGATCCTGCTCCTGGCGCTCTTGGCAGGTCCCGCGGCGACCGGCGCCTTTGCGCTGGCGCAGCGCACGATCTACCTGCCCATCACGGTGGTCATCACCTCGCTCAGCCAGGCGTTCTACCGCCGGGCTGCGGGCAAGCTCCACGATCCCGTGGTGCATGGGCTCGTGCGCCGCGTGCTGCTGGCCCTCGTGCTGCTGGCGGGTCCGCTCTTCATCCTCACGGCGTTCGACATGCCGGGAATATTCGCCTTCGTGTTCGGCGCGGCCTGGCGCGAGGCCGGCCGCTACGGCGCCTGGCTGGCGCTTGCCGCCTTTGCGATGTCTCTCACCTTCTGGCTCGACCGGGTGTTCGAAATGCAGGGGCGTCAGCGCCTCGCGCTGGTCCTGGAGACCGCCTTCAACCTCGTCTGCCTGCCGCTGCTCGCGCTGGTCCTCTACGGCACGAGAAGCGTGGAGTACACCGTCATCGCCTTCAGCATGCTTTCGATCCTGTACAACCTGCTGTACCTGGGCGTCAGCCTGGACATCGCGCGCATCGAGCGGCGTCTGCTGTTCGAAACCGTCGCTGCCGCGCTTGCGGTGGTGCTGTACAGCATGGCCATTCACTACGGCCTGCGGGCGTTGACGGACGATGACATGTTGTACGCCGCACTGGCGGCGGCGCTTGCCATGCCGCCTGTCGTCCTCGGCATCCTGATCGCGCTGGGCAGGATCGTGCCGCCGCGCCTCGCTGCCGCTAGAGCGACCTCTGCTTGAGCCATTCCCTGAGGCCGGGCCCAATGTCCTCACGCTGCAGGCCCATCGCGATATTGGCCTGCAGGAAGCCGGCCTTGTCGCCGCAGTCGTAGCGCTGGCAGTCGGTGATCACGGCGTGGAACGGCACGCGCCCGATGAGGCGCGCCAGCGAGTCGGTGAGCTGGATCTCGCCGCCGGCGCCTTTTTCCTTGCGGTCGAGTTCGGCGAAAATCTCGGGCTGGATGATATAGCGCCCGATGGCGGTAAGCCGCGATGGCGCGGCTGCGGGCTTGGGCTTCTCCACCATGCCCGTGACCTCGACCGCATTGCCCTTGGTCGCGCCGATCGCGAACACGCCATAGCGGTGCAGTTCTTCCTTCGGCTTTTCCTCCGCCGCGACCACGACGCCGCCGCCGACCTGGTTGTAGACGTCGATCATCTGCGCCAGCGCGCCGCGCTTTCCGGCCATCAGGTCGTCGGGCAGCAGCACGGCAAAGGGCTCGTCGCCGACCATGTGCCGCGCACACCACACGGCATGGCCGAGCCCGAGCGGCTTCTGCTGCCGGGTGAACCAGACCGAACCGCTGGCCGGCAGGCCTTCGAGCAGGCTGTCGAGCTCCTTGGTCTTCTCGCGCGCCGAGAGCAGCGATTCGAGCTCATAGGCGTGATCGAAATGGTCCTCGATGATGTGCTTGCCGCGGCCCGTGACGAAGATGAACTGCTCGATGCCCGCTTCCTTGGCCTCCTCCACCGCATATTGGACGACCGGCTTGTCGACCACGGTCAGCATTTCCTTGGGCACCGCCTTGGTGGCGGGAAGGAATCGCGTCCCCATGCCGGCGACCGGGAAAACAGCTTTGCGGACGGGCTTGAGAGCGGCCATGGGACACCGGGTTTATAAGCGGACTTTATTGGCATAGAGAACGGGGTAGCGTCCACTTGGGCGCGGCTGGGAACCTGGGACTGGCGATGCGGATTTTGCTGACGGGCGGGGCCGGCTTCATCGGGTTTCACGCGACACTGGCGTTGCTGGCGCGGGGCCATGCGGTCACCGCGATCGACGAGATCAACGCCTATTACGATCCCGCCCTCAAGCATGCGCGGCTCGGCGAAATCGGCGACAGGTCCAACTATCGGTTCGTGAAGGGCGACATGGCCGTGCCCGGCACGCTGGAGGCCGCGACGCAAGGCGAGCGATACGACGCGATCCTGCATCTCGCGGCGCAGGCGGGCGTGCGCTACGCGGTGACCAATCCAGCCGCCTATACGCACTCCAACCTCGTGGGCCATGCCAACATCATCGAATTCGCGCGCCATCACGACGGTCTGGGCCATCTCGTCTACGCGTCGTCGAGCTCGGTCTATGGCAACGATACCGTGGCGCCGTTCCGCGAGGACGCGCGCGCCGACCGGCCGGTCTCGTTCTATGGCGCGACCAAGCGGTCTTGCGAGCTGCTCTCCCATTCCTACGCGGAACTCTACGGCCTGCGGCAGACCGGGCTTCGCTTCTTCACGGTCTACGGCCCCTGGGGCCGGCCAGACATGGCGTATTGGTCGTTTACCGACGCGATCCTCAGGGACCGCAGCATCCCGGTGTTCGGCGCGGGCAAGCTGTTGCGCGACTTCACCTATGTGGACGACATCGTCGCCGCGCTGGTGCGTCTGATCGAGACCGCGTTCGAGCCGCCGCAGGATGCGGCGCCGCATCGCGTCTACAATCTCGGCAACAGCCACCCCGAAAGCGTGCTGGACCTGATCGGCCATATCGAGCGGTGCACGAACCGCCCGGCCCGCCTCGACTTCCAGGACGGCCCGCCTGGCGACGTCCGCGAGACCTATGCCGATATCTCCCGCGCCGCCCGCGATTTCGGTTTTGCACCGGAGATTTCGCTGGGCGAGGGGATTTCCCGTTTCGTCGACTGGTTCCGGCGCTATCATCGCATCTAGCGATGAAGACAGGCATGCACCGGCACACCCGGACCCTCTTGGCGATTTCGGCAATGCTCGCGATCCTTGCGCCCGCGAGCGCCAGTCCGCCGGAGGCGGACGCGGTCGCCGCCGCATTGCGCGGCGGCAACGCCTCCAGCGCGGTCGCACGCGCGACCCAGGCGCTCGAGGATCCCGCTCTGACGGCGACCGATCGCGCACGCGTGTTGATGGATCGCGGACTGGCGCATGAGATGCTCGGCGAGCATGACGCGGCGCTCGTCGATTTCACCGTCGCGATCAACGGTCACGACCTGCCGCATCCCGAGCAGGCCCGCGCGCTGTATAATCGCGGCGTTGCATTGGACGAGTTGGGCCGCACCGAGGACGCGGCGGGTGACTATACCGCCGCGATCGGGCTCGATCCGCACTTTGCCGCCGCGCTCAACAATCGCGGCAATGCCTGGCGCCGGCTGGGCAAGCTTGCCGAGGCGCGCGCCGACTACCAGGCGTCGATCGCGGCCGGCAATCCGCACCCCGAATATCCCGATTACGGTCTCGGACAGATGGCGGAGGCGGCCGGCGATGGCGCGGCGGCCCGCACCTATTATCGCGCCGCGCTCGCCGCCAATCCGCAATTCGCGCTGGCGCGCCAGCGCCTGGCCGCGCTGGCGGCCGCGCCGGCGATCCCATCCAAGCCGGTGGCGGACCATTCCGCCGCCGACGCACCCGTGGTCTTGAAACCGCCGCCCGACGGTCCGGCAGACGCCGCGCCGGCGCCGGACGGCGATGCCCCCATCCACCTCAGGCCGCCGCGAGGCATGCGGCCCGACGACGCACCGATCCAGCTCAAGCCGCCGGAAACGATCCAATTGAAGCCGCCGCCGCACCGGCGCCCCGGCGCGACCGTCGATCTCAAGCCGGCAATCAGCGACGGCGGCCCGGCGGGCGCCAGACAGATCGTCCAGCTCGGCGCTTGGCGCAGCCAGGCCGACGCCGCCATCGCCTGGAGCCGCATCGCGCGCGCCACGGGCGAAGCTTTGGCCGGCCTGACGCCGCAGATCGTGGCGGTCGATCTCCCCGGCAAAGGCCGCTATTACCGCCTGCGCACCGGCCCGGCCGATCCGGGCCTCTGTGCCGTGCTGCGCGCCAGGGGCGCTGCGTGCGTGCCGGTGAAGGACTAAGAAACGAACGGGGACGATATGTCGGGAATCACCGCCTACGGCGCTTATATCCCGCGCCGGCGCCTGCAGCGCAAAGCCGTCGCCGCCGCCAATGCCTGGTTCGCCCCGAACCTCGTCGGCGGCGCCAAGGGCGAGCGCGCCATGGCCAATTGGGACGAGGACGCCGTGACCATGGCCTTCGAGGCCGGGCGCGATTGCCTGCCGGCCGGCGATCCCGCAAAGGACCGTGCGCATGTCGATGCGATCTATTTCGCCTCGACCACCCTGCCTTTTGCCGAGCGCCAGAATGCCGGAATCGTGGCGGCCGCGCTCAACCTGCGCGAAGAGATCGCCTCGGTCGACATCGCCGCGTCGCAGCGCGCCGGCACCACAGCGCTGATCGCGGCGCTGGATGCGGTGCAGGGCGGACGGCTGTCGTCGCCGCTGCTGGTCGCCGCCGACAAGCGCAAGACCCGCGCTGCCTCGGCGCAGGAGCTGGCCTATGGCGACGCGGCCGCCGCGTTCACCTTGGGACGCGACGGCGTCATCGCCGAATTCCTCGGCGCACATACGCTGACTCTTGATTTCGTCGACCGCTTCCGCGGTGAAGGCGAGGATTTCGACTATGGCTGGGAGGAGCGCTGGATCCGCGACGAGGGCTACAGCAAGATCGTTCCGGCCGTCGTCAAAGGGCTGCTCGAGAAGCTCGGGCGCGCGCCCGGCGATGTCGCGCATCTGATCCTGCCATGCCCCTTCGCCAAGCTCGACCAGGCCCTGGCCCGGCAATGCGGCATCGATCCCTCCAAGGTGCGCGACAATCTCGCCGCGACGGTCGGGGACACGGGCGCCGCGCATGCCTTGCTGATGCTCGCGCATGTGCTGGAGACCGCGAAGCCCGGCGAGAAAATTCTCGTCGTGCAGTTCGCCCAGGGCGCCGATGCGCTCCTCTTCGAAGTCACGCCGCGCATCGCCGATCTTCCGGCGCGTGGCGGCGTCGGCGGCAGCCTGGCGCGCCGCAAGGAAGAAACCAACTACATGAAGTTCCTCGGCTTCAACGGCCTGATCGAACTCGAGAAAGGCATGCGCGCGGAGGTCGACAAGCGCACCGCCCTCACCGTGCTCTATCGCAAGAGCGACATGCTGCTGAGCCTCTCGGGCGGCAAATGCCGGGTCTGCGGCACGGCGCAATTTCCCAAGAGCCGCATCTGCGTCAACCCGAACTGCAAGGCGGTCGACAGCCAGGACGATCACGGCTTCTCCGAACAGCAGGGCTCGGTGCTGTCCTGGTCGGCCGACTTCCTGACTTACTCGATGGATCCGCCGAGCCATTACGGCATGATCACCTTCGCGGAAGGCGGGCGGCTGATGGCCGACATCACCGATGTGGAGCAGGGCCAGATCGACACCGGCGCCAAGGTCCGGATGGCCTTCCGGATCAAGGATTTCGACCCTAAGCGCGGGTTCGTCCGCTATTTCTGGAAGGCGGTGCCCGTCTGACGGAGCGCAATTCGGAAAAGTGGACGCCGGTTTTCCGTAAAATTGCGCGACAATCAAAGAATCCAGGGCGTGATCCGATGCGGTTGAATCGAATCACGCCCTGGGGCTTTTCCGCCAGCGGATACCGGTGCATCTTCGACCGAAAATATCCGGGAGAGCGCCATGCCCTATGTCGAAAACCGCATCGTCCACGACGCCGACTCGCATCTGATGGAGCTGCCGGACAGCCTCGATGCCTATTTCGACCCCAAATACCGCGCCGCCTATGACGCCCTGCCCAAGCTGCAGAAGAATCCGCGCGATGCCGGCTGGGTGAAGAAAGCGCACGCCCAGCACGACGATGCCGATTTTCGCGCCGGCGCCGATACCAACGTCCTGCTGCGCAAGAATTACGAGGCGCATGGCTCCTTCCGGCGCGCGGATCGTCCGCGCACGCTGGACAATCTCGGCTTCGCGAGCCAGCTCATCTTCACCACCTGGTGTCTCGGCAATTTCGGGCTCGACGAGAGCGGTCCCGTCGATCTCGCCTATGCCGCCGCGCAGGCCCACAACCGGATGATGGTCGATTTCTGCGCCGTCGACCGCCGCTTCCTCGGCACCGGCTATGTCCCGCTGGTCGATTTCGCTCTGGCGAAGGCTTGCGCGCGCGACGCGATCGACCTCGGCTGCAAGGCGCTGCTCGTTCCCTCCAAGCCGCCGCACGGCCATTCGCCGAGCCATGTCGCGCACGATCCGATCTGGGCGATGGCGCAGGAAGCGGGCCTGCCCATCGTCTTCCACGTCGGCGGCGAAGAGAAGCTTAAGCCCGACTATTTCGAGAACGGCCTGCCGCGAGTGAAGGATTTCCATGGCGGCGAGGAGAATTTCACCTCGGTCAGCTACATGCCGATCCCGCATTCGGTCGAGCTCACGCTGGCGGCGATGATCTTCGACGGCGTGCTGGATCGTTTCCCGAAGCTAAAATTCGGCGCCATCGAGCTGGGCGCCTCGTGGGTGCCCGGCTGGATGCGCAACATGGATTCCGCGGCGCTGGCCTTCGCCAAGAACGAGGAGCGCCTTCGGAAGCTTTCGATGAAGCCGAGCGAGTTCGTGACGCGCCAAGTCCGCGTCACGCCTTATCCACATGAGGACACCGGCTGGATCATCCGCAATTCCGGCGACGAGGTCTGCCTGTTCTCATCCGACTTCCCGCATGTCGAAGGCGGCCGCAATCCGTTGAAGCGCTTCGGCGAATCCCTGACGGGCTGCACGGACCGCCAGGTCGACCGCTTCTACTGCGAAAACTTCATCGACCTGATGGGCGAGGGCCTCGCGGCCGACCTGCGGCGGCCGCGACCTCGGCAGGCCGCCTGATCCCGACAAAAGCGATAACACCCCGCAACGAACCGCCCGCTCAATCGTTCTGCGTAAAGCGTATTTGCGTCACGATCTTCGGCTATCTGACGCGAAACCGGGCGCAACGTGAGGGGCGATAATGAACAAAGCGGGCTGGCTTGCGCAGGCGTCCCTGGCCGCGGCGCTGTGCCTGGCGGAGCCTGCTTCGGCGTCCCCTTGGGCGGAGGTCGGTGACGCACAGCTGCGCTCGGACATCGAAATCCTCGCCGCGGCCGGCGCCATCGACGGCATCACCACCCACTGGCCGCTGCCCTGGGCGAGCATCGCCGCGCGCCTGCGCAAGCCCGATGCGCTCGCGGGCCAACCGGCCTATGTGCGGGCTGCCGCCGACCGCGTGATGAGCGTGGCCGAGTTCCAAACGCGGACCGGGGACCTGCGCGCGACTCTCACCGCCGACGCGGCCAGCACGCCCAGCGTGGTCCGGGGCTTCGATGGTCTCGGGCGCGAGACGGCACAGGGCCAGCTTTCTCTCGAATATATGACGCCGGACACGGCGGTACGCCTGTCGGCGGGTGCCGAACTGCACGACCACACCGGCCGCGTGGCCTTCGTGCCGGACGGCAGCTATGTCGCGCAAAAGATCGGCGGCGCGGTGATCTATGGCGGCTACGTCACGCATTGGTGGGGACCGGGCTGGATTTCGGCGCTGTCGCTCTCCAACAATGCGCGGCCGATGCCGCAGATCGGCATCGCGCGCGGCGACACCGATGCGTTCGAGACGCCATGGCTTTCCTGGATCGGACCTTGGCAGCTGGAATTCCTGGTGGGGTTGCTCGACGACAGCCGTGCCGCGAACAACACGGTCTATGATGGCCTGCGCTTCACCTTCAATCCGCTGCCGGGCCTCGAGATCGGCCTCGCGCGCACACAGGAACTGTGCGGCAGCGGCCATCCCTGCGTGCCGTTGAAATACTATTTCGAGTTCGCCAATGACAGCGGCCACGCCAACCATACCAATGACGAGGGCCTGATCGACGTCAAATACAGCACGATCCTCGGCGGCGTGCCGTTCGAAGTCTATACCCAAGCGATGAACGAGGATTCCGATCCGATCAGCCATTCCGTCACGAGCCATCTGTTCGGCGCCAGCCTGTGGCTGCCGCTGCGCGGCAATCCCCTGCGCCTGACCGCCGAATACACCGACAGCGTGCCGACCATCGACATTTTCAGCTTCGGGGACGTGCTCCACGGCGCCGCTTACAACAATGCGGGTTATGTGGACGGCATGCGCTATCGCGGTCGCACCCTCGGCTTCAGCCTCGACAGCGATTCGACGCTCCTGACCTTGCAGGGCGCCTGGCGGGACTCCGACGGCTGGTCCTATCAGCTGACCTTCCATCACGCCGCGGTGTCCGATCCCGACAACACGCTCGGCAATGCGGTCACGGCCGCGCCCGTCCACATCAACATGGGAGAGGCGCGGGTCGCCTTTCCGCTGCGCGGCATGCGGATCGAACTGGCCGGCCGGCTGCAGGACGACCAGCCGCGGCCGGACCGCGGCTTCCAGGCCTCGATCGAAGCGGCGCTGACCTTCACTTTGTGATCCCCGGAATTTGACTTATCCAACAGCGCGCCGGCGGGGTTATACTGCGCCGGCGCAGGGCCTCGGTCGGCTTGTCGCGGGCAGGGAGATCTCTGTCGCGCGCCAAGCCAAAACAATACGATGTATTGGAGGCGGCGAGCGGCCCGCTATATGTGGTGGGTTGCAACCTGAAGGGACGACGCAGGTATGGCTAGCGGCATCAAGGACAAGGTCGCCATTCTGGGCATGGGCTGCTCCAAATTCGGCGAGCGCTGGGAGTCGGGCGCCGAGGAGCTGATGGTCGAGGCCTATCTCGAGGCGCTCCAGGATGCCGGCGTCGAGACCAGCCAGATTCAGGCTGCCTGGTTCGGCACCGCCATCGAGGAGCAGCATGTCGGCAAGGGCGGCACCCCGCTCTCCATTGCCCTGCGCCTGCCCAACATCCCCGTCACCCGGGTCGAGAATTTCTGCGCCAGCGGCTCCGAAGCCTTCCGCGGCGCGGTCTATGCCGTGGCGGCCGGCGCCTGCGACATCGCGCTGGCGCTGGGCGTGGAGAAGTTGAAGGACACCGGCTATGGCGGCTTGCCGCAGCGCGAGGGCGCGACGCTGGCGCCGCTCTGGGCTGCCAATGGCTCGGCGCCGGGCAATTTCGCCCAGCTCGCCTCCGCCTATCGCGCCAAGCACGGCGTCTCGAAGGAAGATCTCAAGCGCGCCATCGCACATGTCTCGGTCAAGAGCCATGCCAACGGCGCCAAGAATCCCAAGGCCCATCTCCAGAAGCCGATCACCGAGGAGCAATGCCTCAACGCCCCGATGATCGCCGAGCCGTTGGGTCTGTTCGATTGCTGTGGCGTGTCGGACGGCGCGGCCTGCGCCATCGTGACCACGCCGGAGATCGCGCGCGCGATGGGCAAGAAGAACGTCGTGACCGTGAAGGCGCTGCAGCTCTCGCTCTCGAACGGGCTGGAGAGCCAGCACAATTCCTGGGACGGCAGCTATTTCCACACCGCGCGCATCGCCGCCAAGCGCGCCTATGACGAGGCCGGGATCCGTGACCCGCGCGACGAGATATCGATGATGGAAGTGCACGATTGCTTCTCCGTCACCGAACTCGTGACGATGGAAGACTTGCATATCAGCCGGGAAGGCGAAGGCTGGAAGGACGTGCTGAACGGTTTCTACGACGCCGACGGCCAGGTGCCGTGCCAGATCGACGGTGGCCTCAAATGCTTCGGTCATCCCATCGGCGCCAGCGGCCTGCGCATGCTCTATGAGATGTACCTGCAGCTCCAGGGCCGCGCCGGCGCCCGCCAGCTCAAGGATCCGAGGATCGGTATGACGCACAATCTCGGTGGCGCGCCGGCGTCCAATGTCTGTTCGGTGGCGATCATCGGGGCACAGGGCGCCTGACGCGATGGCGACGCACATCTATCCGGTCATCCTCTCCGGCGGCAGCGGGACGCGGCTATGGCCGTTGTCGCGCGCGGCCCTGCCCAAGCAGCTTCTCGCCTTGAACGGTGCGCGTACGATGATCCAGGACACGGTTCTGCGCGCCGCGGTGCCGGGCGCCGAGCCGCCGCTCCTGCTGTGCAGCGAAGGCCATCGCTTCCTCGTCGCCGACCAGATGCAGGCGATCGACGTGACGCCGAAGGCCATCGTGCTAGAGCCCTTCGGGCGCAACACCGCGCCGGCCGCAGCGGTGGCAGCGCTTCTCGTCGCGGCGGAGGATCCGGCCGGCGTGATATTGCTGCTCGCTTCCGACCATGTCGTGACCGACGAGGATGCGTTCCGAATTGCCGTCGCGCGCGCCGTCGTGGCCGCGCAGGCCGGGCGCATCGTGACCTTCGGCATCGCGCCTGATGCGCCGGAGACGGGCTACGGCTACATCCAGCGCGGCGCACCGCTGGCCGAGGCGCATGGCGTCGATGCTGTGAAACGCTTCGCCGAAAAGCCGGATCGCGAGACGGCGCAGGCCTATCTCGCATCCGGCGACTATCTCTGGAACAGCGGCATGTTCGTATTCCGCGCCGACGTCCTGCTGGACGAGCTGGCGCGCTTCGAGCCGGGCGTGGTCGAGGCCTGCAAGGCCGCCCTCGCCGGCGCGGCACACGATCTCGATTTCGTGCGTCTCGCCGCCGATGCTTTCGCGGCGGCGAAGAACATCTCCATCGACTACGCGGTCATGGAAAGGACGGATCGTGCGGCTGTGGTTCCCTGCGACATGGGCTGGAGCGATGTCGGTGCCTGGTCGTCGCTCTGGGCGCTGCGCACCCGCGACGCGAACGGCAACGTCATCCAGGGCGACGTCCTGATCCACGACTCGAAGGATTCTTTCGTCCGGAACGAGAAGGGCCTGACCGCGCTGGTCGGGGTGAAGGACCTCGTCGTCGTCGTGACCGAGGACGCGGTGCTGGTCGCCGACAAGCATCGCGCGCAGGACGTGAAGGCGATCGTCGACCAGATGAAGCTCGCCGAACGCCCCGAGCTCACCGAGCACAAGGTCGTGTTCCGTCCCTGGGGCAGCTATCAGGGCATCGACGAGGGCGACCGCTACCAGGTGAAGCAGATCATCGTGAAGCCCGGCGGGCGGCTTTCCCTTCAGAGCCACACCAAGCGGGCCGAGCACTGGATCGTGGTCCAGGGCACGGCGCAGGTCACGTGCGACGAGAAGGTCTTCCTGCTCCAAGAGAACCAGTCGACTTTCATTCCGCTGGGTGCCAAGCACCGGCTGGAAAATCCGGGCAAGGTGCCGCTGCGCTTGATCGAAGTGCAGTCCGGCTCCTATCTCGGCGAGGATGACATCATGCGGTATGACGACGCCTATGGACGGGCGCCCGAGCAGACGGCGGCCAAGACGGCGGCGAACTCGTGACGATCCTGGTCACCGGCGGGGCCGGCTATATCGGCAGCCATACCGTCTTCGCCCTGCTGGATCGCGGCGACGACGTCGTCGTGCTCGACAATCTGTCGACCGGCCTGCGCGGCCATGTCGGCGAGAAGGCCGTCTTCGTCGAGGGTGAGGCGTCGGACCAGATGCTGGTGCGCGAGCTGATCGCGAAGCACGGCATCGACGCCGTCATCCATTTTGCCGGCTCCATCGTCGTGCCCGAGTCGGTGGCCGAGCCGCTGCGCTATTACGACAACAATGTCGTCACTTCGCGGGCCCTGCTCGAAGCCTGCGTCGAAGGCGGCGTAAAGCAGTTCATCTTCTCGTCCACGGCGACGGTCTATGCCGAGGACGCGCCGCAGCCTCTGGCCGAGGGCGCGCGCAAGGCGCCGATCAGTCCCTATGCCCGTTCCAAGCTGATGACCGAGTGGATGCTGGAGGACGTCTCCCGCGCCACCGATCTGCGCCATATCGTGTTGCGCTATTTCAACGTCTGCGGTGCCGACCCGCAAGGCCGGACCGGGCAAGTCTCCCGGATTCCGACGCATCTCATAAAACGCGCCTCGCTGGTCGCGTTGGGCCGTATTCCGCATCTCGACATCTTCGGGACGGACTACCCCACGCCGGACGGCACCGGGGTGCGCGACTATATCCACGTCACCGACCTCGCGAATGCGCATCTGCTCGCGCTCGACGCCCTTCGCGGCGGCTCGCTGTCCACCTCATACAATTGCGGCTACGGCCGCGGCCTGAGCGTGCGTCAGGTCATTGCCGCGATGGAGGGCGTGCTGGGGCGGGCTTTGCCGGTCCGGGAAGGCCCGCGCCGCGCCGGCGATCCGCCGACGCTGATTGCCGACCCTTCGCGCATCAAGACCACGCTCGGCTGGACGCCCAAGCACGACGACATCGCGGAGATCGTCCGCTCGGCGCTCGCCTGGGAGCGCCGCTTCAACGCCTGAGCGCGATGGGCCATGAGTGAGAACAGCACGATCGCCGACTTCGCCGCGCCCGGAAAAGCACCAGACGAATGGCGCATGGTCCTTGTGGAGCAGGGACCGTGGAAAGGCGCCGTGACGGAGGGGCTTCGGCAACTTCAGACCCGCTTATATGCCAGTGTCGATGCCGTCCTGGACGGGCAACTGGCCGAGGAATTCCCGGAATCGGAAGGCAAGAAAGTCGTCATCCAGCTCGATTGCCGCGGCCTGCCGGCCAAGGACGTCATGGACTTCTTCGCGAAGTTCTCCGACGGCATCTTCCAGATCCCGCGCTATAGAGCCGCTCTGGCCGAAACGCCGTTTGCGGCGGACATAACGTTCGAGCTGAAGACGGATCGCGCGGCGCGGCGCCTGGCCTATCTTCCGACCCGGCCCATCAAGAGCGTGATGGCGTTCGCGCACCAGTATGAGCGCCATCTCTCGGTGGCGTCGATGGTGGGCGGCTATGCCTTCGACTCCTATTCCTTCGGCCGGATCGATCACGCGACGACGCATCTGGTGTTCGTCGGCTATCTGGCGGTCGCCGCGATCGCCATCGCGATCTCGCACCGGCTCGAATCGCGCCCCCCGGAAAGGCAGCCGTCGGAGCGTACGCGCACCATCCTGACCGCCGTGACGCAGTTTGCGCTCGGTTGCCTGCTGAGTGCGTTCTGCGTCTTCTACCTGCGAAGCGCCTCGCTGTGGGCGTCGTGGCCCTATCTGCTGGTGCTCGCGGGAATCTTCGTCGGCAACGAATTTTTCCGGAAATACACAACGCGCTTCACGCTTTCGCTGGTGCTCTATTTCTTCGCCATCCTGTCCTACGCCATCCTGGTCGTGCCGGTGCTGATCGCGATGATGGGGCCGGTTCCCTTTCTCGGCAGCGGCGTCGTAGCGTTGATCGTCTTCTGGTTCTACGCCGACGTGCTCACCTGGCTGGGACGCGAGCGGTTCCGCCAGGTTCGGATCTATGTTTTCGGCGGCGTGCTGGCGATTTTCGCCGCGGTGAACGCCTTCTATTTCCTGAAGATACTTCCGCCGCTGCCGCTCGCCTTGAGCGAAGCCGGCATTTACCACTCCGTCAAAAAGGTCGGAAACGCCTATCAGGTGGTGGAGGAGACGCAGCCCTGGACCACGTTCTGGGGACAGCCGCCGATGTTGCATCTCGCACCCGGCGACAAGCTCTATCTCTACGCCGCGGTTTTCGCGCCGGGCCGGCTGGCGACCGTCATCGTGCACCATTGGGAATGGTTCGATCCCGCGACGCGCAAATGGCTTCCGCAGTCCCGTGTGGTCTTTCCGATCCATGGCGGGCGCGATGCCGGCTACCGGGCCTATTCGGTCAAATCCAAGCCCAGGGCGGGCGACTGGCGGGTGAACATCACCACCGGCGATGAACGGCCGCTGGGCCGTGTTCGTTTCGCCGTGACCTTTGCCCCGCCGCCGCAGCCCTTGCAGACCAAGCTCCTCAACTAGCTCCCTTGCAACGCGCCGCGGCCCGGCCTATTTCACAGTATCTTCTTGGGGTCCGCAATTTTGTCCACCGAATTGCCTGTTATTTCTCACCTGCGGCGCCTGGAAGCCGAGAGCATCCACATCATCCGCGAAGTGGCCGCCGAGTTCGCCAATCCGGTGATGCTCTATTCCATCGGCAAGGATTCGTCGGTGATGCTGCATCTGGCGATGAAGGCGTTTTTCCCCGCCAAGCCGCCCTTTCCGCTCCTCCATGTCGACACGACATGGAAATTCCGCGAGATGATCAAGTTTCGCGACGAGACCGTGCAGCGTCTCGGTCTCAAACTGCTGGTCCATGTCAACGAAGACGGCGTGAAGCGCGGCATCAATCCGTTCGCTTCCGGCTCCGCACTGCACACGCAGGTGATGAAGACCGAAGGATTGAAGCAGGCGCTCGACCAATACGGCTTCGATGCCGCTTTCGGCGGCGCGCGCCGCGATGAAGAGAAATCGCGGGCCAAGGAACGCGTCTTCTCGTTCCGCAGCGCCAATCACGCCTGGGATCCGAAGAACCAGCGGCCGGAGCTCTGGCGCGTCTACAACACGCGCATCAACAAGGGCGAGAGCATCCGCGTCTTTCCGCTGTCGAACTGGACCGAGCTCGACATCTGGCAATACATCCTGGCCGAGAACATCCCGATCGTGCCGCTCTACTTCGCCAAGACGCGCCCGGTCGTGGAGCGTGACGGCACGCTCATCATGGTCGACGACGACCGGATGAAGTTGAAGCCGGGCGAGGCGATCGAAGACCGTCTGGTGCGGTTTCGCACCCTGGGCTGCTATCCGCTGACCGGGGCCATCGACTCCGATGCCGACAGCCTCGAAGGCATCGTCAGCGAGATGTTCACTGCGCGCACCTCGGAGCGCCAGGGCCGCCTGATCGACGCCGACGAGAAGTCGTCGATGGAGAAGAAGAAGAAAGAGGGCTACTTCTGATGAACGCGCCCACAGACCTGCACGCGTTCCTCGCGGCGCAGGAGAAGAAATCGCTCCTGCGCTTCCTGACCTGCGGCAGCGTCGACGACGGCAAGTCCACGCTGATCGGCCGTCTGCTTTACGATTCCAAGCTGCTGTTCGAGGACCATCTGGCGACGCTCGAAAAGGATTCGAAGAAGCACGGCACCACCGGCGACGATATCGACTTTGCGCTGCTGGTCGACGGGCTGGAGGCCGAGCGCGAACAGGGCATCACCATCGACGTCGCCTACCGCTTCTTCGCGACCGACAAGCGGAAGTTCATCGTCGCCGACACGCCGGGACACGAACAGTATACCCGCAACATGGCGACCGGCGCATCGAACTCCGAGCTGGCGGTCATCTTGATCGATGCGCGCAAGGGCGTGCTGGTGCAGACGCGGCGCCACGCCTATATCGCGTCGCTGCTGGGCATCCGTCACGTCGTGCTGGCGGTCAACAAGATCGATCTGGTCGGCTTCTCGCAGGCCACGTTCGACGCCATCGTGCACGAGTTCTCGACATTCTCCGAGAGGCTCGGATTCCTCACCGTCGCGGCGATTCCGATCTCGGCGCGCTTCGGCGACAACGTCATTGCCAGGAGCGACAGCACGCCGTGGTACACGGGTCCGGCGCTGCTCGAGCATCTGGAGACGGTCGACGTCGACACGGCGCTGGCTGAGCGTCCGTTCCGGTTTCCGGTGCAGTGGGTGAACCGTCCAAACCTCGATTTCCGAGGCTTTTCCGGCACGATCGCAAGTGGACTGATCAAGGTCGGCGATGCTGTGGCCGTCGCGAAATCCGGCCGCACCAGCACCGTGCGACGCATCGTGACGATGGACGGCGACCTTGCGGAGGCGGCGGCCGGCGCCGCCGTGACGCTGATGCTGTCGGACGAGGTGGACGTTTCGCGCGGCGACGTACTGACCGCGCCGACCTCGCGGCCCGACGTGACCGATCAATTCGCCGCGCACCTGCTGTGGATGGCCGAGGACGAATTGCTGCCGGGACGGCAATATCTCCTCAAGCTCGCCACCTCGACCGTGCCGGTCCAGATCACGGCGCTCAAGCATAAGATCGACGTCAACACGCTGGACCAGCACGCCGCCAAGACGCTGCAGCTCAACGAAGTCGGGTATGGAAACTTCTCGACCTCGCAGCCGATCGCCGTCGATCCCTACCGCGAGAACCGCGACATGGGCGGCTTCATCCTGATCGATCGCTTCACCAACGCGACGGTCGGCGCGGGCATGGTCGATTTCGGCCTCAGGCGCGCGACCAATGTCCACTGGCAGGCGCTCGACGTCGACAAGCGGTCGCGCGGCGCGCAGAAGAACCAGAAGCCGGCGGTCCTGTGGTTCACGGGCCTCTCAGGCTCCGGCAAGTCGACGATCGCAAATCTCGTGGAGCGCGCGCTCTATGCCGAAGGGCGCCACACCTACCTGCTGGACGGCGACAATGTCCGTCATGGCCTCAATCGCGACCTCGGCTTCACCGATGCGGACCGCGTGGAGAACATCCGCCGCGTCGGCGAGGCGGCGAGGTTGTTCGTCGATGCCGGCCTGATCGTCCTGGTCTCGTTCATCTCGCCCTTCCGTTCGGAGCGGCGGATGGCGCGCGAACTGGTCGGCGGCGGCGAGTTCATCGAGGTTTTCGTCGACACGCCGATCGAGGTCTGCATGCAGCGCGATCCGAAAGGACTTTACCTGAAGGCCCAGGCCGGCGAGATCAAGAACTTCACGGGCATCAGCAGCCCCTATGAAGTGCCGGAGGATCCCGAATTGCGGATCGAAACCGTGAATGCCGACGCGGCGACCCATGCGGCGAACATCGTCGCCTATCTGCGTGAGCGCGGCTTCCTTTCGCCCGAAGGCGGAGCGGCTTAGCCGGCGGGGGGCGCTGCAGCCTGGGGCCGGACCGTCGCGCGCCCGACGCTCACATAGGTGAAACCCGCCGCCGCCATCTGCTGCGGGTTGTAGATGTTGCGCAGATCGACCATCAAAGGCTGCTTCAGAAGCGCCTTCACGCGCGCGATGTCCAGGGCGCGGAATTCGTTCCACTCCGTCAGGATCGCGACGCCGTCCGCGCCCTCCAGCGCGTCATAGGAGTCCTTGCAGAGCTCGATGTTGAGCAGCTTGCGGGTCTCCTTGGCGCCCTGCGGATCGAACGCGCGGATGATCGCGCCCTTCTCCTGGAGGTGCGGCACGATCACCAGGCTGGGTGCGTCGCGCATGTCGTCGGTGTTGGGTTTGAAGGTCAGGCCGAGGATCGCGATGGTCTTGCCCGCCACGCCGCCGAAAGCCTCCTCGATCTTCTCGGCCATCGCGATCTTGCGCGCATCGTTCACCGCGACGACCGCTTCGACCAGCCGGGTCGGTGCACCGGCGTCCTGCGCGGTCTTGCGCAGGGCGAGCGTGTCCTTCGGGAAGCAGGAACCGCCGAAGCCGGGGCCGGCATGCAGGAATTTGCCGCCGATGCGGCCGTCGAGACCGATGCCGCGCGCCACGTCCTGGACATCGGCGCCGACCTTTTCGCACAGGCTCGCCATTTCGTTGATGAAGGTGATCTTGGTGGCGAGGAAGGCGTTGGCGGCGTATTTGATCAGCTCGGAGCTCTCGCGGCTGGTGAAGACGATCGGCGTCTCGTGCAGGTAGAGCGGACGGTAGATTTCCCGCATGACCTGCCGGGCGCGGTCGGTGTCACAGCCGACGACGACACGATCGGGCCGCCGGAAATCCTCGATCGCCGATCCTTCGCGAAGGAATTCGGGGTTCGATGCCATGTCGAACGCCGCCCCCGGATTCGCGCGGCGGATGATCTCCTCGACCCTCCGGCTCGTTCCGACCGGAACCGTGGATTTCGTCACGACGACCGTATAGCCGTCCAGCGCGGCACCGATCTCCTCGGCCGCGGCATAGACATATTGCAAGTCCGCGTCGCCATCGCCGCGCCGGCTCGGCGTGCCGACGGCGATGAATACCGCATCCGCGCCGCGCGTCGCCGCCGCGATATCGGTCTCGAAGGTCAGCCGCCCCGCTTTGACGTTGGTGTCGACAACCTGATCGAGCCCGGGCTCGAAGATCGGAATTACCCCGCGGCGCAGCGCCGCGATCTTCTCGGCGATCTTGTCGACGCAGACGACGTCGTGGCCGAATTCGGAGAGGCAGGCCCCGGAGACGAGGCCGACATAGCCCGTGCCGATCATCGCAATGCGCATGATTTACCTTTTGCTAACCGCAGGAATCTCGGGACCAACCGCTATCACAGTTGTCTCCCGGACTGAATGACAACAATTCGAATGGTCCTGGAACCAGTTGTTAAGGACGTTCGGAGAAGACTGGCACGGTCGAAAGGACCCCTTGCCATGAGCAAACCCGCCGTCGCCCTGGCGCGCATCCCGGCTCCGCTGCCGGATGAGCCCGCGACACCTGCCTTGCCGCCCGCCTCGTTCCGGGACTTCAGCCAACCTTGGCTCGATCTCAACGACAAGTCGATCCTGGTGACCGGCGGGACAGGCTCTTTCGGCAAGCATTTCCTCAAGACCGTCGTCGCCCGCTACAAGCCGCGCCGCGTCATCATCTATTCCCGCGACGAGCTCAAGCAGTCCGACATGCAGCTCGAATTCCCCATGACGCAATACCCGTTCATCCGCTACTTCATCGGCGATGTCCGCGACCGCGACCGCCTCGATCTGGCCCTTCGCGACGTCGACTACATCATCCACGCCGCTGCGCTGAAGCAGGTTCCGGCCGCGGAATACAATCCCTTCGAGTGCATTCGAACCAACGTATTCGGGGCGGAGAATATCGTCTATGCCGCGCTCCGCCGCAATGTGAAGAAGGTCATCGCGCTCTCCACCGACAAGGCCGCCAATCCCGTCAACCTCTATGGCGCGTCGAAGCTCGCCTCGGACAAGATATTCGTCGCCGCCAACAACCTGTCGGGCCATGACGGCACCAAGTTCTCCGTCGTGCGCTACGGCAATGTGTTCGGATCGCGCGGCTCGGTCGTGCCGTTCTTCCGCAAGCTCATGGCGGACGGGGCTGACAGCCTGCCGATCACCGACCCGCGCATGACGCGCTTCTGGATCACCCTGACGCAGGGTGTGAATTTCGTGCTCTCCAGCATGGAACTGATGCGCGGCGGTGAAATCTATGTGCCGAAGATCGCCTCGACCACGATCACCGATCTCGCGACCTTGATCAGCCCGAAGCTGGCGCAGCATATCGTCGGCATCCGTCCGGGCGAAAAGCTGCACGAGACGATGATCCCGGCGGACGACGCGCACTGGACTGTCGACATGAACGACCGCTATGTCATCCTGGCGAGCTTCGCCACGGCCGCGCGCGAGGCCTATCTGGCGCGGGGCGCCGTACCGGTGCCTGAAGGCTTCTCCTATTCGAGCGATACCAATCCCGAAGCGCTCGACGCCCGCGGTCTCCAGACCCTTCTGCAGATGGCCTATGCCTGATCGCGACGCTCCGGTTCAGGCACGGAATTTCCTGCCCTACGGGCGGCAGGAGATCGGCGATGCCGACATAAAGGCCGTCGTCGAAGCCCTTGCGTCGGACTGGCTGACGACCGGTCCGCGAGTCGGGCAATTCGAAAGGGCATTCGCGGGCTTCTGCGGCGCCGCCGAAGGCGTCGCCGTGAACAGCGGCACGGCCGCCCTGCATGCCGCGATGCGCGCGCTCAAGGTTGGTCCGGGCGACGAGGTCATCGTGCCGGCGATCACCTTTGCCGCATCGGCCAATGCTGCCGTCTACGAAGGCGCCACGCCCGTCTTCTGCGACGTGGAAGCCGACACGCTTCTGATCGATCCTGCACGTGTGGCCGCGCTCATCACGCCCCGGACCAAAGCCATCGTTGCGGTCGACTATGGCGGACAGCCGGCGGACTACGACGCCTTGCGGACGCTGACGAAAGGCAGGAACATCGCGCTGGTTGCCGATGCCTGTCATGCGCCCGGCGCGACCTACAAGGGGCGCCCAGTCGGGACGCTCGCAGACGTAAGCTGTTTTTCCTTCCATCCCGTCAAGCACCTGACCACCTGCGAAGGCGGCATGACGCTGACGGACGATCCGTCGTTGGCCGCTCATATGCGCCGCTTCCGCAACCATGGGATCGACAGCGATCATCGCAAGCGCGAGAGCGAGGGGACCTTCGCCTATGACATGGTCGAGCTGGGCTACAACTACCGGCTGCCCGACGTGCAATGCGCCTTGGGCTTGGCGCAGCTGAGCCGCTTGCCGCAATGGGTCGCGCGGCGCCGCGCCGTTGCGGGATGGTACGCCGAGATGCTGGCGGACCTGGATCATGTCGGGCCACTAGGCGTCCACTCGGACCGAAAGCATGCCTATCACCTTTACGTCGTGCGCCTGGATTTGACGAAATTGCCGATCGACCGGGCGAAGGCGTTTGCGCATTTGCGGTCGCGCGGCATCGGCGCGAACGTGCATTACGCACCGGTCTACCTCCACAGCTTCTATCGTGCGCGGGGCTATGAACCGGGCTTGTGTCCCGTGGCCGAAGCGACATACCGCGAAATCCTCACGCTTCCGATGTTTCCTGCGATGGAGCGATCCGACGTGGCGCGCGTGGCCGATGTGCTGCGCGAGTTGAGAAGCCTCTAGCCTTACCAAGCCGACGGCGTCAGCACGACGTCGTCGGCGAGCGCGCATGCCGGCCAGTCCAGTTGCGGCGCGGGTGCCGCGGCGGCCTCGAGGATTTCATCGAGCTCGGCAGGCGTGGTGACGCCGACAATGGCGATATCGACCTCCGGCCGATCGAGCACGAACGCCAAGGCCGCGGCCAGCGGAGTCGTTCCGGCTTCCCGCATCGTCTCTCGCAGTCGATGCAGATGCGGCGCGGCCGGGCGCAGCCTGGGCGGAAGCTTGTCCTCGGGAAGAAACAACAGCCCCTGCAGGAACAGCGAACGGGCGTGGACGTCGACGCCCAAATCCTTGATCTCGGCCAGTGCGCCGGTCTGCACGAGCCGCTGGTCGAGCAGGCTTAGCGGTATTTGCATGGCGTCGGGCCGAAAGCGGCGTGCCAGTGCCGCCGGGTCGTCGGCGGCATAGGCGGAAATCCCGATCCTCCCGAACAGCCCCTCCTCGCGCAAATCCAGAAGAGCGCGCCACAGGCCATCGCCATCATCGCCCAGCAGGTCGCGCGCCGAATGCACCAGCAGGAAATCGACAGGCCGCCGTTTCAACGTCGTGGCGGACCGGCGGGCACGGGCGACGACGCCGTCGAGGCCATTCGCAAGGCCGATCGTCTTGGTGACGATACGGAACGGCGCGGTCAACGCTGCCAAGTCGCCCAACACGGCCTCGGCCGCGCCATATCCTGCCGCCGTGTCCAGCGTCCGCATGCCCGCTGCTGCCGCGCGGGTGAGGATCGCCGCCACCTCTCCCGGCGGCACCCGGCCGCGCGCGTTGGAAACGCCGTAAGCTTGCCCGAACTGGACGGTCCCCAGCCCCAGCCGTGCGACGCTGTTCTTTCGAGTCATGCCGCTATTCCGTCACATCGGAGGCCGATATGATAGCTGCGTCGCGTCCCAATCCCGGCAGATGATCGAAGTCGAAGACCTTGTCTATGAGTATCCCGCCACGCGGGCCCTGAAGGGTGTGTCGCTCACCGTTTCGGAGCAAACCATCACGGCCTTGGTCGGGCCAAACGGAGCCGGCAAGACGACCTTGCTGCGTTGCCTGGCCGCGCTCGACGACCCCTATTCGGGACGGGTGCGAATCGACGGCCTCGATACGGTCGAGAGCCCCCGCGAAATCCACGCCAAGCTCGGCTATCTGCCGGATTTCTACGGTCTCTATGACGATCTGACCGTCCGCCGCTGCCTGACCTATGCCGCGCGTTCGCACGGCATCGCGTCGGCGCTGACGTCCGCGGCGGTGCAGACGGCCGCCGGCCGGGTCGGCTTGCTGGACCGGCTCGAGTCCCGGGCGGGAGAGCTGTCGCGTGGCCTGCGCCAGCGCCTCGCGATCGGCCAAGCCATCGTGCATGAACCCAAAGTGCTGCTGCTGGACGAGCCGGCCGCAGGCCTCGATCCGCAAGCGCGGCGCGACTTGTCGACGCTTTTGATCGCGTTGCGCGATCGGGGCATGACGCTGGTCGTCTCGTCCCACATCCTTGCCGAGCTGGAGGATTATTGCTCGGAGATGATCATCATCGAGAACGGACGGATCGCTGGCGGCAAGGCGATCAAGGTGCGCGACGACGCCCGGCCCCGCTACCTGATCGAGCTGGCGACGGCGCGCGCCGACTTGCGGGATTTTCTCGCCGCCAAGGGTGCGGACGTCGTCGAGGCCGACCAGACCAGGGCCGTCTTCATCTTTACACGCAATGCTGGAGCGCGAGCGAAGCTGCTGCGGGATCTGATCGGTGCCGGCTTCGACGTGGCGAGCTTCGCCGAGACCGGCAAGGCGTTGGAAGATGCCTATTTCGCGCGGGTGGGTGCATGAATCCCGAATTTACGCGCAATCTCTGGCTTGAAATGACGACGCGCCGCGTCGCGCTGATGGTCGTCCTGCTTGCGTTGCTTTTCTTTGCCGCGGCCTTGACGGGTGGAGAATGGGCTCCGTCGGAGGTCGCACTCGTGCTCTATTACGTCATCGTCGTGGTCTGGGGTACGCGGAGCGCGGCACTGGCCGTCGTGGGGGAGATTCGCGACCGGACCTGGGACGGCCAGCGCCTGTCGTCGCTCGGCGCGGGCATGATGATGTGGGGCAAGCTGTTCGGCGCCACGGTCTACAATTGGTTCGGCGGCGTGATCTGTCTTGTTTTCGTCCTCGCCGCTGTCTTGGAGCGCCATGGCGCGGTGACGGCGGTGATCGAGCTCTGCTATTTCATCGGCATCGGCGTCATCGCCCAGGCGGCGGCGCTTCTGGCAAGCCTGGTTGCGGTCGCGCGGCGGCACAACCATTCCCGGTTCGGGATGTTCGTTTACCAGCTGGCAGGCCTCGCGGCGGCATTGGCTGTGTTCCGCGTGTGGGAGGTGGCGGATCCCGTCACGTCCGTCCTCGAACACGTGGCCGTCATCGATACCATTCCCTGGTGGGGCACGGCCGTTGATGCGCGCGTCTTCCTGCTGGTTTCGCTCGCCATCTTCTCGGCCTGGACTCTGGCGGGTTGCTATCGCGAGATGCGGCGAGAGCTCAAGCTGCGCAACGGGCCGCTGGTTTGGTTGGCGTTCCTGCTGTTCATGGGCGTCTACGTCGCCGGCTTCGACGCATGGCTGTCGCCCAAAATGACCGCATGGGACGCCGTGGGGCTTCGGCTGCTGCTGGCGGGAACGGCCTTCGGCATCTTGACCTATCTTATGGTGCTTCTCGAACCGAAGGACCGCGTGCACTACCGGTGGATGCTGGCGCAGTTGCGCGGCGGCAGGATCGGCGGCCTGCTTGCGGGTGCGCAAGCCTGGATGATGAGCTATGGCGCGACCTTCGCGGTCGCGGCGGCGCTGTCGCTCTGGTTGTTGCGCGATCCCCTGGCGGCGCGGGAAGGGCAGCCGCTGATCGTTGCCGCCATGGGCTTTGTCACGCGCGACGTTGCCTTGTTCGTCCTGCTGCAAACCGCATCGACCCGGCGACGCGGCGACGTGGCGGCGCTGACCGTCTTGTTCGCGCTATACGTGCTGGTGCCATACATCCTGGCGGCGTTGAAGGCCGACAGCGTGTTGTTTCTATTCTATCCGCAGCGGCAGGCGCCGGGCTGGATCGGCGCGGGCGCGGCCTGGGCCGAAGCCCTGGTCGTCCTGGCCGTGACGCTGACCCGGCTTGGGCTGCCCATGCGGGAGGCGGAAGCGCCGATCGTTCAATCGGCCAGATAGCGTCTCAACCCGCCATAGCCGGGCTGATCGATCGCGACCTTGTCGCGGGTCGTGAGCGCAAGATGGTCGGCGAGGCCCGGCGTTTCGAGGTCGAGGCGCCCTTCCCGGATCGCGGCGCACAATTCGCGGTTCAGCGCCTCCAGCCGGCCGTCATGGCCGAGCAGTCCGACAAGGCGGGCGCGCTCCGCCTCGCCGGCGCCGCCGCCATATTCCAATTCCCGAGCCACGATGCCGAGCGCATTGGCGGCGACGCGGGCATGGAAAGCCGTGTGGCCCTTCAGTTCGGGCATGGCACGCTGCTCCAGGAAGTCGCGCACCGCCGTGACGAGTTCGAGGATGGAAGGTTGATCCATCATGCTCAGAGCTTTCCCCGGATGATCAGGTTGACCAGGTCGATCTCGTTCTCCGAAGAGCGCCGGCCGATGGCGGCACGCTCCACCGAGCGGTCGCGCACGAAGCCCTGGTACATGCTCATGCACATCACGCCCCATTTGAGCGAGCCGTAGACGATCCAGGTGCGCGCGTCTTCCTCGCTGACATGTCCGCCGCCCGCGGCTTCGTAGCCTGCAAGAAGATCGGCGAGATCGCCGAAGCCGCCCACGACTTTCTCCTGAACGCCGAAACGCCAGGAGTTGGTGCAGATCCATCCGATATCTTCCAGCGGGTCGCCGATATGCGTCAGTTCCCAGTCGAGCGCCGCTTCCACGCCCTGGGGTGAGATCAACAGGTTTCCGTGCCGGAAATCGCCATGCACCAGCGTCTGGCGCTGGGCGCCGGCCATGCGCGGCTCCAGCCATTTGAACGCCATCTCGAAGACGGGATGGGGATAGTCATAAAGATCGTAGGTATCGCGGTAGCGACGCAGCTGTGTCGGGCCGTCGACCGCAGGGAGTGCAGCGCGCAGCGCCGGCGTCAGCTCTACGGCATGGATGCGCGCCAGCACTTCGCCGCATTGCCGCGCGAGGTCGCCGCGCACCGCGTCGAATTCCTTGTCGCGGAGTATCTTGCGCGCGATGGTCTCGCCGGAAAGACGGTCCATCACATAGCCCTGGCCGATGGCGTCCTGCTCCCGAAGGACATAGCGCACGCGCGGCGCGCGCACGCCGGCAGCGCGCGAGGCTTCGATGGCGACGGCTTCGGTCTCCAGTGGAACGGCGGTCGATGTTTCGCTCGCGACGCGCGGCGCGCCGCCCGGCGTGCGGCGGAGGATCAGCGGAATCGTGCCGGCGTCCGTCACGGCGTCGAACGACCAGGTCTCCTGGCTCGCGCCGCCCGAGAGCCGCGTCATTGCTTGGAGGCGCGCGCCGGGAAGGGCCCCCTGGAGGGCGCTTTGCAAAGCGGGAACAAAATCTGTCATGGCCGAATCCTACACGATACCGTTGCGGAACCTGCAACCGCCGCCGGCACCGTGCTATAGTTTCCCTGCACCGCAGGGTGGTCATCTCTATGGTTCAGGTTCGCCGTGACGGCGCGTTTGCGCGCCGGTTGCTGTTCCTTGTGCTGGCGGTCTCCTGGCCGGCGGCGGCCGCCGCCGCGCCCTATAAGCCGTGGTCCGTCACGGTCTATTTCGGGCCTTCGACCACCAAGTTCTTCGGTGCGGTATTCACCTCGGGCCGGTTCGAGGCGACCGGCGCGATGCTGGGGGTCGCGGGCGACGCCCGGCTCACCTATCTGGGCGCAGGCATCTCGCTCGCGGCGGAAGCGCAAGTCACGCAGTACTGGTTCGGCCATCGCAACACGAGTGTCGCACTCGGCCTCGGCTTCCAGGCCAACGCGCCGTTTGGGATCAAGGGCACGCGCTTTTCGGTCTATGACGGTCCGTCCTATGCGTTCGATCCGCCCCACACGTCCATAGGCTATCACTCCGTCGTCTATCCGGCCGCGCGGGTGAGGTTCCTGAATTATATCGGCATGGAATATGCGGTGGCGTTGTCGCGGACATCGTCCTGGGACGGCGTGATCCGACTTTATCATCGCTCCGGTGCGTGGGGCGTTTACAGCGATCACGACGACGACGGCCTGGCGGTCGGCTTGGGGCTCAAATACCGGTTCTAGCCGGCGCGCAGGTAGCGGACCGCCTCGTCGCGGCCGAACAGATAGAGCAGGGTGCGCAGGTGCTGGCCGCGCTCGCTCTGCAGATCGGGGTCGCGGGCCAGGACGAGCTGCGCATCGTCCCGTGCCACGGCGAGCAGGTCGGCGTGCACCGTAAGATCGGCCAGGCGGAATTCCGGCATCCCGCTCTGGCGCGTGCCGAGCAGTTCGCCGGCGCCGCGCAGGCGCAAATCCTCCTCCGCGATCACGAAGCCGTCATCGGTCTCGCGCATCGTCTTGAGGCGCGCCTTGGCCGTTTCGCCCAGCGGACCGTGATAGATCAGCAGACAGCTCGAACGGCCGGCACCGCGCCCGACCCGGCCGCGCAATTGATGGAGCTGGGCGAGCCCGAAACGCTCGGCATGCTCCACGACCATGATGGTCGCCTCGGGCACATCTACGCCGACCTCGATCACGGTCGTAGCGACGAGGATCGAGGTCTCCCCAGCCTTGAACTTCGCCATCGCCGCGTCGCGCTCGACGCCTTTCATCTTGCCGTGCACAAGGCCGATCTTCGTGCCGAGCACACGCTTGAGCATCGCGGCACGCTCTTCGGCGGCGGCAAGATCCAGCTTCTCGGACTCCTCGACCAGCGGGCACACCCAATAGGCGCGTGCGCCATTCGCGGTGGCCTTGCGCAGATGCTCGATCACCTCGTCGAGACGTTCGGCGGAGATCGTCCTGGTCTCGACAGGTTTGCGTCCGGGCGGGCGGCCGGTCAGACGCGAGACGTCCATGTCGCCATAGGCGGTCAACGCCAAGGTCCGTGGAATGGGCGTCGCGGTCATCACCAGCACGTCGGCCGGCCGGCCCCCCTTGCCCTGCAACAGCATGCGCTGGTGCACGCCGAAGCGGTGCTGCTCGTCGATCACCGCGAGGCCGAGATCGGCGAAGGCAACGTCCTCCGAGAACAGCGCATGCGTGCCCACCAGGATGTCGATCTCGCCTCTTGCGAGCGCGGCCAGCGTCGTCTCGCGGCTCGAACGCTCGCGGCCGGTGAGAAGGCCGAGGCGTACGCCGGTCGCCTTGGCATAGGGTTCGAGCGACGCCATGTGCTGGCGCGCGAGAAGCTCCGTCGGTGCCATCAACGCGCCCTGCGCCCCTGCCTCGACGGCATTGAGCAGCGCCAGGAAGGCGACGATGGTCTTGCCGGCACCGACGTCGCCTTGCAGCAGGCGCAGCATGCGGGTGGGCGCGGCGATATCGGCCTCGATCTCGGCCAGCGCCGCGAGCTGAGGCTCGGTGAGCGCGAAGGGCAGGGCGGCGATGGCTCTGGCCTTCAGCCGGCCATCGCCTTGCAGCGCACGGCCCTTCTTCGCCTGGCGCATCTGGCGGCGGATCAGGAGAAGCGCGAGCTGGTTGGCCAGCAACTCGTCATAGGCGAGGCGCAGGCGGGCCGGCGTCTCGAGACCGAGTTCGGCTTGGCCTTGCGGCGCGTGCAGGGCTGCGAGGCTGTCATGGAACGGGCGCCATCCACGCTGCTTGAGGAAGGCGGGGTCGTCCCACTCGGGCAGCGCCGGAACTTTCTCGATGGCGCCGCGGATCGCCTTGGTGAGCGGCTTGAGCGTCAGGCCTTCGGTCAGCGCATAGACCGGCTCGTGCAGCGGCAGGCCGCCTTCGTCCTCGGGCGCGACGATATGGTCGGGATGCGTCATCTGCAACGTGTCGCGGAAGCGCTCGATCTTGCCGCTGACGATGCGGCGGCTGCCCACCGGCAGCTGCTTGTTCAGATAGTCGGCATGGGCATGGAAGAAGGTGAGTTCGAGCAGCGAGGTATCGTCGGAGCAGATCACGCGATAGGGCTGGCGCCGGTCGCGGGCCGGCTGGTGGCTCAGGACGTTCACGGCAACGGTGGCGATGCGGCCCAGTTCCGCCTGCGCGAGTTTCGGACGATAGGAGCGGTCGATCAGGCCGACCGGCGGAAAGAAGACCAGATCGACCAGGCGCGGCCCCGCGAGGCCCGAGATGAGCTTTTCCAGCTTGGGCCCGACCCCGCCAAGGGTGCGGATTTCGGCGAAGAGGGGAAAGAGAATCGCGGGGCGCATGGTGCGGAAAACAATATGGTCGCGGGCGGTTGTTCTCAACGGAACGCATGCTATATCGGCCCCATGACGGATGCGGAAAACGGTGGGTCTTTCGGGGCCCGCCGCAAACGGCTTTTGTTCCGGGCTCAGCGCCGGGGCTTCAAGGAGGTCGACCTGATCTTCGGCGTCTTCGCGGCCGAGGAGCTGGCCGGCATGTCCGAAGCCGAACTCGATCAGTTCGAGGCGTTGCTGATCGCGCCCGACCAGGAAGTCTATGCCTGGCTGCGCGGTCATATCGAGCCTCCGCCGGAATTCGACACGCCGCTGTTCGGCCGGCTGAAAGCCGTCTGCAGCCGCAAAGAGCCCAAATGGAACGTGTAGACTACATCGCCAAACAGCCGGGGCGGTTCGCCGTCACCGGCGCGCCATCGGGATACGATGCGTGGCTGGCCGTCGAGGCGGCACAGCGGATGCAGAGCGTGGTCGTGTTCGTCGCGTCGGACGACGTGCATGCCGCCGCGGTGGTCGAGGCGGCGACGTTCTTCGCGCCGGCGCTCAGCGTGCTGTCCTTCCCCGCCTGGGACTGCCTGCCTTACGACCGCGTCTCGCCCAAGCCGGACATCGAGAGCACGCGGCTGGCGACGCTGGCGGCGCTGGCGCGCGACGACGGGCCGCGCACCGCGCTGGTGGTCACCACGGTGAACGCCGTGCTGCAGCGCGTCCCGCCCAGGGACTGGATCGCGCAGGCGAGCTTCTTCGCGCGCGCCGGGCATGCGGTCGACCGCGAGCGCATGGTCGCGTTCCTGTCGGGCAACGGCTATGTGCGCGCCAGCACGGTGCGCGAGCCGGGCGACTTCGCCTTGCGCGGCGGGATCGTCGATCTGTGGCCGCCGGGGATCGCGCAGCCCCTGCGGCTCGACTTCTTCGGCGAAGAGCTCGAAGCGATCCGCCGCTTCGACGCCGAGACGCAGCTCTCGTCGGACCAGATCGGCGAGATCGAATTGCTGCCGGCCAGCGAAGTGCCGCTCGGCAAGGACGAGATCAGCCGGTTCCGCGCCGGCTATGTCGCAGCGTTCGGCCCGGCGCACGACGACGATCCGCTCTACGAAAGCGTCAGTGCCGGACGCAAGCATCCCGGCATGGAGCATTGGCTGCCGCTGTTCTATGAGCGGCTCGACACGTTCTTCGACTTCGTGCCGCGCGCCCTCATCCTGCTCGGACACGAAACGGAAGAGAGCAAGACCGCGCGTCTCGAGCTGGTGAAGGACTATTTCGAGACCCGCGAGCAGTTCCGCCGGCCCAAGCCGGACGAGAAGCAGACCATCAAGGCGCCGCCCTACAAGCCGCTGAAACCCGCGACGCTCTATCTCATCGATGCCGAGTGGACGGCCGCGCTGGCCAGGCACAATGTGCGCGACCTGTCGCCCTTCCAGGCGCCGGAGTCGACCAGGTCGGTCGATGCCGGCGGCCGCCAGGGACGCGACTTTCAGCCCGAGCGCGCGGCCGGCAAGGTCAATGTCTTCGAAGCGGCGGCGGAGCACATCGCGGCGCTGCAGAAGGCCGGCAAGCGCGTCGTCGTCGCGTCGTGGAGCGCCGGATCGTCGGAGCGCATGGGCGGCGTGCTGTCGGATCACGGCGTGCCGGCGATCCGCGCGGTGGCGAACTGGCCGGATGCGCGCAAGCTGCATGGCGATGCGGTCGGCATCGCGGTGCTGGGCGCGGAGCGCGGCTTCGAGGCGCCGGATTTCGCGATCCTCTCCGAACAGGACATCCTGGGCGACCGCATGGTGCGGGCGCAGACGCGGGCGCGGCGGGCGCAGAACTTCCTGCAGGAAGCATCGAGCCTGGCGCCGGGCGACCTGGTCACGCATATCGAGCATGGCGTGGCGCGCTATCTGGGCCTCAAGACCATCGACGCGCTGGGCGCGCCGCATGATTGCCTGGAACTGCAATACGACGGCGGCAAGCTCTTCCTGCCGGTCGAGAACATCGAGCTGCTGACGCGCTATGGCGCGGAGGAAGGCAATGCCCAGCTCGACCGGCTGGGCGGCGCCGGCTGGCAGCAGCGCAAGGCGCGCGCCAAGGAGCGGGTGCGCGAGATCGCCGCCGAGTTGATGCGCATCGCGGCGGCGCGCGAGCTCAAGACGCTGGAGCCGGTCGATCCGCCGTCCGGGCTCTATGACGAGTTCTGCGCCCGCTTTCCCTGGCAGGAGACCGAGGACCAGGAGAAGGCCATCGCCGACACGATGGAGGACTTCGCCAAGGGCCGGCCGATGGACCGGCTGGTGTGCGGCGATGTCGGCTTCGGCAAGACCGAGGTCGCGCTGCGCGCCGCCTTCGCGATCGCGATGAGCGGGCAGCAGGTTGCGGTCGTAGTGCCGACCACGCTGCTGGCACGGCAGCATTTCCGCAACTTCTTCGAGCGCTTCAAGGGCTTCCCGGTCATGGTGCGACAGCTCTCGCGCTTCGTCGACGCCAAGGAGGCCAAACAGACCAAGGCCGAGCTGGCGGACGGCAAGGTCGACATCGTCGTGGGCACCCATGCGCTGCTCGCCAAGACCATCCAGTTCCACAACCTCGGTCTCGTCATCGTCGACGAGGAGCAGCATTTCGGCGTGACGCACAAGGAACAGCTCAAATCGCTGAAGGCCGACGTGCATGTGCTGACGCTGACCGCGACGCCGATCCCGCGCACCTTGCAGCTGGCGCTGTCCGGCGTGCGCGACCTGTCGCTGATCACCACGCCGCCGATCGACCGGCTCGCGGTGCGCACCTTCGTGACGCCGTTCGATCCGCTGGTGATCCGCGAGGCTCTGCTGCGCGAGCATTATCGCGGCGGGCAGAGCTTCTATGTCGCGCCGCGCATCGCCGACCTGCGCGAGGCGGAGGAGTTCCTCAAGGCGACGGTGCCGGAGGTCAAGGTCGCGGTCGGGCACGGCCAGATGTCCGCCCATGTCCTCGAAGAGGTGATGACGGCGTTCTACGAGCGCAAGGTCGACGTGCTGATCTCCACCAATATCGTCGAAAGCGGCCTCGACATCCCGACCGCCAACACGATGATCGTGCACCGCGCCGACATGTTCGGCCTGTCGCAGCTCTATCAGCTGCGCGGCCGCATCGGGCGGGCCAAGCAGCGCGCCTATGCCTATCTGACGACGCCGGCGGACCGGAAATTGACCGACACCGCGGCGCGGCGGCTCGAAGTGCTGCAGTCGCTCGACCAGCTCGGCGCCGGATTCTCGGTCGCGAGCCACGACATGGATATCCGCGGCGCCGGCAACCTGCTCGGCGAGGAGCAGTCGGGCCATGTCCGCGAGGTCGGCATCGAGCTCTACCAGGAGATGCTGGAAGATGCCGTGGCGCAGATGCGCATCGGTGACGGTGCGGCGGAGATCGCCGACCAGTGGTCGCCGACGATCAATATCGGCGCCGCGGTGCTGATCCCGGAAACCTATGTCGCCGACCTCAATGTCCGCATGGCGCTCTATCGCCGCCTGGCGGGGATCGAGAGCCGCGAGGACATCGACCGCTTCGCCGCCGAGCTGATCGACCGCTTCGGAGCGCTGCCGGACGAGGTCAAGCACCTGCTCGACATCGTGGCGATCAAGCAGCTTTGCCGCATCGCGCTGGTCGAGAAGATCGATGCGGGGCCGAAGGGCGGCACGATCGCCTTCCGCGGCGGCCAGTTCCCCAACCCACTGGCGCTGGTGAAGCTGATCAGCGCGCATGCCGGCACCATGAAGGTGCGGCCGGACCAGAAGGTCGTGGTGACGCGCGACTGGCCGTCGCCGGAATCGCGGATGAACGGCATCAAGAACCTGATGGGCCAGCTCGCGAAGCTGGCGGTCGCGGCGTGAGCGCGTTCACGGACGCGCTCGAAGCCGGCGATCTCGCCGCGATCCGCGCATGTCCTAAAGCCGACCTGCACATGCACTGCGCCGGCGGCGGCAACCGCGCCTTCATCCGCAGCCGCACCGGACGCGACATCGCGCCGGTCGCTGTGCCGCTGGACTCGATGGGCGCGATGCATGCGTGGTTCGCCGCGCATATCGGCGATCTCTTCAAGGGCGCCGACGGCATGCTGTTCAGCATGGAAGCGGCGCTGGAGCAGGCAAAGGCCGACGGCATCCGCCGTATCGAACTGGGCATCGATGTCTGGGCGATCACGCAAGGCTTCGCGTCGGCCGCCGACATCAGAGACCGGCAGATCGCCTGCCATCGCGCGACCGCGCCGGAGGTGGCGTGGCTGCCGCAGCTTTCGATGTCTCGCCATTGCAGCATCGCCGCGCTCGACCGCTGGCTCTCGCCGTTCCTGGAACTCGGGTTCTACCAGACCTTCGACCTGTCGGGCGACGAGCTGGTCCAGCCGATCGAGCGCTTCGTACCGCTCTACGCCAAGGCGAAGGCCGCTGGCCTGCGGCTGAAGGCGCATGTCGGCGAGTGGGGCACGGCACGCGACGTGCAACACGCGGTCGAACGGCTCGACCTCGACGAGGTGCAGCACGGCATCGCGGCGGCGGACGATCCGGCCGTCATGCGGTTTCTCGCCGACAATGGCATCCGGCTGAACATCTGTCCGACCTCCAACTTGCTCCTGGGACGGGTCGAGAATCTTGGGAGGCATCCGATCCGCAAGCTGTTCGACGCCGGCGTGATCGTCACCGTCGCCTCCGACGATGCGCTGATCTTCGGCAACGGCGTGTCGGAGGAATTCCTCGCGCTCCGCCGCTGCGGTTTGTTCAGCGCGGCGGAACTGGACCAGATCCGGCACAACGGTCTTTCGGACGTCTGAGTCCCCTTGCGTGCCGCTTCTCAGAACAGCGGCCTGCCCGTCGCCTGCGGCAGGGCGACGCCCAGAATCTTCGCCAGGGTCGGCGCGATGTCGCGCATGTCGATCTCGCCCAGAGCGCCTGTCTTCGCGAGCCCCGGACCGTCGATCAGGAAGGTCGCGCGCATCTCGGGATGGGCCGGGAAATAGCCATGCGTGCCCTTGTTGCTGCCGGGCAGCAGTAGCGCGGCGCCCGGCCTGTTCGCGGCCTCCCAGCCGGGATGGAAATCGACCCAGAAGCTCGGCTCCGTGCCGCCGCCCAGCGCGGCGATGGCCGGCGCGTCGATCACCGCGGCGATGCCGTTGGCGGGATCGGCCGCGAGCCTGGCGAGCAGCGCGGCGACCTTGGCCTTCAGCGCCGCATCGTCGGGGCGCGCCAGCACCACGGCCGCCGAGCCGCCCGCGGTCCAGGGCGACGCCTCCCAGCCCGCGACCTTGTGCGTCGCGGGGTCGAGGGTCACGAGGCCGGCGTCGATGAAGGCGGCGATCAGGTTCACGTCATGCTGCACCGGCGCGAAGCCGTGGTCGGAGACGATCGCGACGACCAGATCCGGCTCGGCCTTGCGCGCGGCGGCGACCAGGCTGCCGACCGTCGCGTCGGTCTCCTCCAGGATCGCATTCGCCTCGGGCGAGCCGGGGCCGAATTTGTGCTCGTAATGATCGAGCGCGGCGAGATGCAGCGTCGTGAATTGCGGGCGTTCGCGCGCAAGGAGCGCGGCGGTATAGGCGGCGCGGGTCGCGTCGTTCTCCGGCTCGGTGCCGGGCAATTGCGCCGCGGGCAGGCCGCTGTCGCGCGCCAGCGCATCCAGCAAGCCGTCGGTCGAGAGTGCGCGGATCAGCTTGAGGTCCTCCGGCGTCCAGGCCCGCCAATATTCCGGGATGTCGAAGTCGATGGATCGCGTGCCGACGCTGACCGGCCAGCCCAGACTCGCCGTCTTGCCGCCCGCCTTGTGCACGGCGTCCCACAGCGTGCCGACCTTGATGTCGGCGGCGTACCAGTACCAGCCCTCCAGGTTCTTCTGCAGCGGATCGAAGACGACGTTGTTCGAGATACCGTGCACGGCCGGCGCGGCTCCGGTGATCAGCGTCGTGTGGTTGGGATAGGTCACGGTGGGCAACATGTTGCGCACGCCGCTCGCCCAGGCGCCGCCGGCCATGACGGCGCGCAAATTTGGCAGCTTGAGGCCGCGCTTGTCCGCATCCGTCACGTCGCCCGGACGCAGGCCGTCGATCGAGATCATCAGGACCGGCTGGGCCGCGGCGGGCGCGGTCGGCGCCAGAAGCAGGGCGGCGGATAGAAGCAAGCGGCGCATGCGGGGACTCCGGTCCGGATGGAGGTCGATCAATGACCGGGAGATGTGACGGTGCTGTGTCGAAGGCGAGGACGCGGTGGGCGCGCCGCGCCGCGGAGGTGAGGGCGATTCGCCCGTCGCGGCGACGGAGAGGCGGGGGGATAAGTGGCGCGAAATAAATTCGGCGGGGCCCCTTGTTTCAGAAGGCCTGCGCCAAAGGTCAGTATGGCGGCGTCGGCTTCGCGCCGGCGCGGTTTTGGCTTGGGGAACACGCATGATCACGATTGTCGGCGCAGGGATGGGTGGCCTTACTCTGGCGCGGGTGCTGCACCGGGGCGGCGTCGACGCCGTGGTCTATGATGCCGATCCCTCGCCGACCGCGCGGCACCAAGGCGGGATGCTGGATATCCATGAGGATACCGGGCAGGCGGCGCTGCGGGCGGCCGGCCTGTCCGAGGGCTTCGAGAGGCTGGTGCTGGAGCAGGGCGACGCCCTGCGCATCCTGGACAAGACCGGCGCGGTGCGGCTGAGCCATCCCGGCAACGGGGCGCGGCCGGAGGTCGAGCGCGGCGCGTTGCGCGACCTGTTCCTGGCGTCGCTGCCGCCGGGCATGGTGCGCTGGAACGCGCGGGTAACCGGCGTGGCGCGGACGGACGAAGGCGGATTCCGCCTGTCCTTCGCGGACGGCAGCGCGGCGGAGACGGATGTGCTGGTCGGCGCCGACGGCGCGTGGTCGAAGGTCCGGTCGCTCGTATCGGACGCGGCCCCGATCTATGCGGGGCTGAGCGCGGTCGAACTGCGCTATCGCGATGCCGACGCCAAGCATCCCGTCGCGGCGGCGCTGGTTGGTAGCGGGATGATGATGGCGCTGTCCGACGGGCGCGGAATCCTCGGGCATCGCGAGCCCGGCAACGAGCTCTGCATCTATGCCGCGCTGCAGGTGCCGGCCGAATGGTGTGAGCAGACGATCACGCGCGAGATGCTGCGGGCGCATTTCGCCGACTGGCATCCCGACTTCCGCGCGCTGCTGGCGCAGAGCGACGGCGCGCTGCAGCCGCGGCCGGTCTGGGTGCTGGCCGTCGGGCATCGCTGGCCGCGCGTGCCGGGCGTCACGCTGGTGGGCGACGCGGCGCATCTGATGTCGCCCTTCGCGGGCGAGGGCGTCAACCTCGCGATGATCGACGGCGCGGACCTGGCGCGGGAGATCCTGGCGCGGCCCGGCGACATCGAAAGCGCCTTCGCGGCGTATGAGGCGGCGATGTTCCCGCGGGCGGAGGAGAAGGCGGTGGAGTCCGCCGCCGGGCTCGAGATGGCGTTCGCGCCGGATGCGCCGCGCGGGATGCTCGATTTCTTTGCGGGGCATGGGGACTGACAACCTCTCCCGCTCCGTTTCGCGCATACGCTGTCGCCATGCGCCTGCTCGAACCGGCACAAAGCAAAACATGAAGCTCCCACTGTCATCCCCGGCCGAGCACGAGTAAAGCGAGTGCGAGGGGAAGGGGACCCAGGTGCCAACCGCCGTGACGGCGTTTCCGACCTGGGTCCCCTTCCCCTCACGCTGCTGCGCGGCGTTCGGCCGGGGATGACAGCGGTGGTTTGAACCGTCGCGAGATGCTGGTCGGTCCTTGACTTTCCGCCTCCGGCATCCGATATTTCTGTCATGACAGAAATTACCGATATGAACGCCCTGCCTGCCGCGGTCCGGCGCTTCGTCCTGCAATGGGGCGACATGGGCGGGCAGTGGGGGGTCAACCGCTCGGTCAGCCAGATCCATGCGCTGCTCTATCTTTCGGACAGGCCGCTGACTGCGGAAGCGATCGCGGAGACGCTGGGGATGGCGCGGTCCAACGTGTCGAACTCGATCCGCGAGCTGCAGGGCTGGGGGCTGATCCGGCGGGTGCCGGTGCTGGGCGACCGGCGCGATCATTTCGAGGCCGATGCCGACGTCTGGTCGATCGCCGCCAAGATCGCGCAGGGGCGCAAGGAGCGCGAGCTCGATCCCGCCGTCGCGGCACTGGAAGCCTGCGTCGCCGACGCCAAATCCGACCCCAAGCTTGATCGCGTCGCCGCCGAGCGGCTGGCCGCGATGCTCGATTTCACCCGCACGATGACCGGCTGGTACGACCAGATGACCAAAGTGCCCCGCCCGACGCTGATGATGCTGATCCGCATGGGCGCGAAGATCGTCAGCTTACTGCCCATGCGAAAACGGGTCATTTAAGGGAGAGCGGCATGCTGCGGTCGGTCCGGCTCGACGACGCGTTCGATGTGGTGGCGCCGCAGCCCGTTCTCGAAGACCTGCGCTTCCGGACGCTGCTGCCGCGCGCCGACTGGGACGCGCTGCCGGCGCCGGTGCGGCGGCGGTTCTCCAAGCGCCTGAGCGCGGGCGACAGCGTCGTCTATGTCGGCGAAGTGGTCCGTACAAGGATCACACGCATGGGGCGGGTGTTCGCGCAAGCCGCGCGGCTGATCGGCGGGCCGCTGCCACTGGGGGCGGATATCGGCGTGCCGGCGGTCGTCACCGTGACCGAGGACCGCGCGAGCGGCGGCCAGGTGTGGACGCGGCTGTATGCGCGGCGCGGCGGCTTTCCCCAAGTGATCCATTCCGCCAAGCGCTTCGCCGGGCCGACCGGCCTCGAAGAGCATGTCGGGCGCGGTATCGGCATGGCGCTGCGCGTCGCGGTAGAGGACGGCGTGCTCAAATTCCGCAGCGCCGGGTATTTCCTGGCGCTTGGGCGTATGCGCCTGACGCTGCCGCGCTGGGCGGTGCCCGGCGATCTCACCGTCACCCATGCCGAACTGGGCGAAGGGCGCTTCCTGTTCGCGCTCGACATCGTCCATCCGCTGTTCGGCGCCATCATCCATCAGGCCGCCATTTTCAACGAGGCAACGCCATGATCACCAATCTCCTCTGGAGCCTGATCGCCATGCAGATCGCGCTGGGCGCGTTCGACACGCTTTATCATCACGAGATGACGGAGCGGCTGGCGTGGCGGCCGTCGCAGCGGCGCGAGCTCAAGCTGCATGGCGTGCGCAACCTTTTGTACGCGGCGCTGTTCGTGGCGCTGGGTTGGGCGGAGGTGCATGGCGCGGTGGCGGCGGCGGCGATCGCGGTGCTGGGCGTCGAGCTCGTCATCACGCTGTGGGATTTCGTCGAGGAGGATTTGACGCGCAAGCTGCCGGCGACGGAGCGGGTGACGCATACGCTGCTGGCGCTCAATTACGGAGCGATCCTGATGCTGCTCGTTCCGGTGCTGCTTGGCTGGGCGGCGGCAGACACCGAGGTCGTGGCGGCCTATCACGGATGGTGGAGCTGGCTCGCGGCGGGCGCGGCGCTGGGCGTGGCGCTGTTCGGGATGCGCGACCTGTTCGCGTCGGCACGCGTGGCGCGGCTGGCGCCCAAGCCGGCGGGCGCGCTGGTGATGGCACTGCCGCGGCACCGCACAATTCTGGTTACGGGAGCGACGGGCTTCGTCGGCTCGCGGCTGGTGGAAGGATTGAGTGCGGCGGGGCATGACGTGATCGTGCTGACGCGCGATGCGGCCAAGGCGACAGCGCTGCGCCCGCCCTTCCGCCTGATCACCGATCTCGAGCAGATCGACGGCGGCACGCGGATCGACGCGATCGTCAACCTCGCGGGCGAGGCGGTGAGCGGCGGGCTTTGGACGGCGCGCCGGCGGCACGCGATCATCGAGTCGCGGACGGCGATGACAGGCGCGCTCGCCAGGCTGATCGCGCGGCTGGAGACGCGACCGGAGGTGTTCGTCGCGGCCTCGGCGGTGGGCTGGTATGGCCTCCGCGGCGACGAGATGTTGGGCGAGGACGCCGCGCCGGCGGACTGCTTCAGCCATGCGAGCTGCGCCGCGGTGGAGCGCGAGGCGGCGCGCATCGGCGCGCTGGGCGTGCGGGTGGTGGCTTTGCGCATCGGGCTGGTGCTGGGGACCGAGGGCGGCTTGCTGGCGCGGCTGCTGCTGCCGTTCGAATTCGGGGCGGGCGGGCCGGTGGGCTCGGGGGCGCAATGGATGAGCTGGATCGCGCGCGACGATCTGGTGCGGCTGATCGCGCACGCCGTGGCGACGCCCGGGCTCGCGGGTCCGGTGAACGCGACGGCGCCGGAGCCGGTGCGCAACCGCGACTTCGGCCGCGCCCTGGGCGCCGCGCTGGGCCGGCCCGCCGTGATGCCGCTGCCCGCCTGGCCGCTGCGGATGGTCGGCGGGGATTTTGCGAAAGAACTGTTATTGGGTGGCCAGCGCGTGCTGCCGGTGGCGGCGCTGGCGAGCGGTTTCGCGTTTCAGCACCCCCGGCTGGAGGGCGCCCTGGCCTCGATGCTGGGCGCGCGAGTGGGCGAGGCGCATGTCGCGCGGGCGGAGGCGGCGCATCGCTGGGGGATGGGGTGAGGACATTTCCGCTGTCGAAATCAAAACCCGTTGTCGTCCCCGGCGAGCACCGCGTGGCGGTGCGCGGGAAGGGGATACAGGCGGCAAATATTGTGACGGTGGTGGGCGCCTGGGTCCCCTTCCCTCGCCGCGCTGCGCACGGCTCGCCGGGGATGACAACGGTGTTTGCGGTGCGGACGCTTTTCGGCGTTACTCGAACTCCATCACCGTCTCTGCCCCCGCCTGGATGCGCTCCAGCAGCATCGGGCATTCCGGGATGAGCCGTTCCATCCAGTATTTCGCGCTCGTGAGCTTGGCCTTGTAGAACGCGGCGTCGCCCTGGCCGCCCGCCAGCTTGGCTTGCGCGACCTTCGCCATCCGCCCCCACATCCAGCCGGTCACCACGATGCCCATCATGCGAAGATAGTCGGCGGCGCCCGCGCCGGCGTTGTTGGGGTTGGCTAGGCCGTTCTGCGCCAGCCATAGCGTGGCGTTCTGCAGATTCTCGAGGCCGCGCTTGATGGCTTTGACGTATTGCGCCATCGCGGCGTCGGCTTCGTTCTCGGTGAGCCAGGCATTGATCTGACCAAACAGCGCGAAAGGCGCGGCGCCGCCCTTGCGGCCGAGCTTGCGGCCCACCAGGTCCATCGCTTGGACGCCGTTGGCGCCTTCATAGGTCTGATTGATGCGGCCATCGCGCACGAACTGCTCGACGCCGTTGTCGCGGATATAGCCGTGACCGCCATAGACCTGCATGCCGAGATTCGCGGCCTCGAAGCCCATGTCGGTGCAGAAGGCCTTGAGGACCGGCGTCATCAGATCGGCGAGGAGGCCGGCCTGTTCGGCGTCGGGCCGGCTGGAGCGTGCCACCGCCATGTTGAGAGTGGTCCACATCGCGAGCGCGCGGGCGCCTTCGACGAAGGAACGACTGTGCAGCAGCATGCGCTTGACGTCGGGATGGACGATCTCCAGATCGGCGGACTTGTCGGGCTCCTTCGGGCCGGTCAGCGCGTGGCCGACGCGGCGCTCATGGGCGTATTGGTAGCCGTTCTGGTAGGCGATCTCGCCGATCGCGATGCCCTGGATGCCGACGCCGAGGCGCGCGCCGTTCATCATGCCGAACATGCCGGCCATGCCGGCGGACGCCGAGCGCTTTTCACCGGGCTTGGTGGGCAGGGGCTTGGGACCGAGGCGCCAGGCCGTCGCTTCGTCGAAATTGAGCACGCAGGTCGCCTGCGCCTTGATGCCCATCTTCTTTTCGATGCCGCCGGTGGTGACGCCGTTGCGCGCGCCGACCGTGCCGTCCTCGGCGACGATGAACTTCGGCACCATGAAGAAATTGACGGTCGAGAGGTCGTCGTGGATCTGGCCGTTCTCGTCCGGAATCTTGGCGATCACCATGTGGATGATGTTGTCGGTCAGGTCGTGGTCGCCGCCGGAGATGAAGATCTTGGTGCCGGTGAGCTTGTAGGTGCCGTCGGGCTGCTCGACCGCCCTGGTCTTCATCAGGCGCAAATCGGTGCCGCAGTTCGGCTCGGTCAGGCACATCGTGCCGCACCATTCGCCGCTGATCATGCGTTTGGCGACATGCTCCTTCTGCCAGGGCAGGCCGGTCGCGAGCAGCGCGCCATAGGCGGCGCCGGTGAGGCCGGGATACATCGCGAAGGACTGGTTGGCGCTCATCGCCATCTCGGCGACCGCCATGGTGATGGTGGTCGGCATGCCGGCGCCGCCATATTCGGCCGGTGCCATCAGCCCGCCCCAGCCGGCCTCGCTATAGGCCTTGTAGGCTTCCTTGAAGCCTTTGGGCGTGCGCACCACGCCGTTCTCGAAATGCGCGCCCTCTTCGTCGCCGGATTGGTTGAGGGGGTGGAGCACCTCCTCGCAGAACTTGCCGGCGTTGGTCAGGATGTCCTCGACCAAATCGGGGGAAAGGTCGGCGAAGCCGGGCAGGTCGCGCTGCTTGTCGATCTCGAGCAGGTCGTTGAGGACGAAGCGGTAGTCGTCGAGCGGCGCGCGGTAGACGGGCATGGGGTGTCCTTGGAGGCTGGTTCTGAGCGGGTTGTACGACGGCGGAAGGGGGAGGGCAAAGCACCGTTGTCATCCCCGGCTGAGCATTGCGTCAGCAATGCGAAGGGAAGGGGACCCAGGCGCCAACCACCGTCACGGTTTCTTCCACCGGGGTCCCCTTCCCCTCACGCCGCTTCGCGGCGTTCGGCCGGGGATGACAAGTGTGGTGTTAAATCTGATCTCTTAGCGTCACATCGACCCTCTTGCCGCTCGCCAGCGTCAGATGCAGCACCGTGCCGGGCGGGTCGCTGCGTTGGCGTTGATGGATGGCGGAGAGGGTGATGGCGGTGGCGGGGACGCCGTCGACGGCGGTGATGATGTCGCCCTTCACGATGCCCGCGGCCTCGGCGGGGCCGCCGGAGGTGACGGCATAGATTTCGAAGCCGGCGGGGTTGGGGATGATCGCCATGCCGGCGCGGTCGTAGGAGTCGAGGTCGCCGACCGGGTCGGCGCGCGGCTCCAAGTAGAGCGTGCCGTGGACGTAGTCGAGCGTCATCGCGAAACGCCTGACCACCTCGATGCCGATATTGCCGCTGAAGGCGCCGGCACCGAACACGCCGCCGGCGTTGGCGGACAGGTCGGTCACCGGATGGCCGGCCGGCACGGTTCCGAGCACCAATTCGCCGCCGCGCACGATCCGCGCATAGGTCTCGCCGCCGACGCCATAGCCGGCGACCACGTCGACATGCTTGCCCGGGCGGTCCCTCAAGCCATGCGTCGTCACGAAGGGCGTGGTGAGGGTGAGGCCGCCATTGTCGCCGGTATCGATGTCGAAGGTCGCGGGGATGCCGTCATAGGAGCCAGCGATCTCCGGCGTGTTGTGGGTGGAGGTCATGGGAATCGCGGTGCCGGCGCCGTCGGGCTTGAACGCGCCCGGATCGGTCAGCGTGATCGTGTGGGCCGCGAAGTCGAAGCGCGTGACGTAACGGCGGAAGAATTCGTAGCCCAGTATGCCGTCGACATGGACGCCGCCCAGCGCCTCGATCGGGTCGAGAGACAGCACATAGAACCTCTCGCCGGTCAGGATGGCGCCGCCGACATCCACCGACGGCACGGTCACTACGGCGCCCTGCACCGCACTGTCGCCGGCGCCGTGCACGGGGAGGGCACCGCCCAAGGCGAGGCCGAGCTGTACGGTCAGCCGCTGGGCGACGACGTCGACCGCGCCGGTGTCGAGCAGAAAGCGGAACGGGCCTTTGCCATCGACAGTGGCGGCGACGAAAAGCTGGTTGCCGATCATGTCGAACGGCACGGTGATCGGCGCCGCCGCGGAGGCGGGCGCCGACAGGAGAAGGACGAAAAGTCCGGCCAGCGGTGCCCGCATGATGCTCCGTTCAGATCAGGTCGCGCAACGTAACCACGAGACGGGTCGGCTTGCCATCGCGCAGGACCGTCAGTGTCACTGCCGTGCCGGGCGCATCGTCGCGGAAGCGCTGGCGGACCTCGGGCAGGACGAGGCCCGAGACCGACTTGCCGTCGATGGCGGTGATCACATCGCCTTCCTTCAGACCCGCCACGTCGGCCGGGCCCCCTTTGGTGACGTCGATGACCTTGTAGTTCGCGCCATCGATGTTGAACCAGGCGCCGGCGCGGTCATAGGTGTCGAGGTCGTCGACCGGCGCGGCGGTGGGCTTCAGGTACATCGTGTTATGGCCGTAGTCGAAGGTCACGACGAAGCGCTTGAGCACCCCGCCGCCGATATTGCCGGAGATCGACGGATCGGCGAAGGCACCGCCGGTGTCGGTGCCCAGGCCGACGACGATGCGGTCGACGGTCGCCGCGTCGCCGATCTTCAGCACACCGCCGCGGACGACATGGCTGCGTGACGGGCCGCCGACGCCCCAGCCGTCGACCGCGTCGACGCTGCGCGCGACATTGGCGCCGATATGGTTGGCGGCGGCGAAGGGCGCATCGAGCGTCAGCGCGCTGCGCGCGCCGGTGTCGATCTGGAACTTGCCCGGGATGCCGTCATAGGAGCCGTCGACGATCGCGGCATTGCCGTTGAAGGCGATACGGACCGGCGTGCCGGCGTCCTTCGGGTCGAAGAATTTCGGATCGGTGAGGGTGATGGTGCGGGCGCCATAGTCGATCGTGGTGATGAAGCGGCGGAACACTTCGTAGCCTACCATGCCGGCCATGTGCGTGCCGTTGGCCGGATACATCGCGTCGAGGTCGAAGGCGATGAAGAGCTGGTTGTCCACCACCGCGCCGCCGACGTCGAGCCGGTCGACATGGGTCAGGCTCATGTCGACCGTGGCGTTGCCGGCGCCGCGACCCTCGGTGTGGCCGACGACGGTGAGGCCGAGCGATTTGGCGAGGTCGGGCGTCACGATGTTCACCCCGCCAGTGTCGAAGATGAAGAGATAGGGGCCCTTGCCGTTGACCATCACATTGGCGTGGATGTGGTTGGCGATGAGCTGGAATGGGAAGGTCACTTTGTGGACGCCGCCGGCGATGGCGAAGTCCGCCGCGGCGGAAGCCGGCGGGACGTAGACGGCAGGGTCGGATTTGGCCAGGAAGGTCACCTTGGTCAGCGTCAGGTGCTGGTCGTATTTGCCGTCGCCGCCGGTGCTGACCAGCGTGTCGACCGGCTCCTGCACGCCGTCGAAGGCGCGGTAGCCGGTCGTGGTGGTGGTAAAGGTCACATTGGCCTGCGCCTCCACGATGCGGAAGAGCAGATGGGATCTGGCGTCGAACCAGGCGTCGAACGGCTTGCCGCCCTTCGGCGTGACGGTCAGCACATCGTAGGCGGCGCCGCCCTCGCTCTTTTGGCCGTCATCGGCGATGGTCGCGCCGCCATGGTCGGGGCGCCACCACAGATTGGCATTGCGATAGGCGCTGTTTATCGCGAGGGGCACGGTGTCACCGCCTTCCTGCAGGGTGACGATGCCCGCATTGTCCTTGGACCAGACATGCGTGCCGTCGTAGCCATTGGCGCCCTTCTGCGGCCCGATGACGAAATCCTGCTCGAAGCGGCCATCGGTCAGGTCGGTGATGCCGGCGGCGGTGCCGGTCAGGCCATTGCCGACATAGCCGAATTCCAACACCACGGCCGCCTTGCCCGCCGGCGCGTTGCCACCGCTGGCGGCGCGGTTGGCGGCGAGAATCTCGTCGGGTGTCGCGGCGAGCGCCGGGCTGCCGAGCAGGGCGAGCGTGAAGGCGGCAAGAGCGGTACGCATGGCGGATCCCTCGAAGACTGGACGGCAGATAGGGCGGCGCGCCCGCCTCCGCAATAGCGGGGTTGCGTGATCGGCGCAGTTCACGTTCGCTTGCGCGCTATTATTTTTTTCCAGTAGCGCCGCCGCACTGCAGTGCATCGTACCGACCTTTCTCTGCACGGACGAATATGTCCTTCGCCCGGCAGGGCGCGGACATATTGCTGCGCTGTCCTTCGAGCCGGCAGCGGCCATCGGTGGTCTCGACCATCGCGGGCATGGCGGCGCCGGCCCGGATGCGTCAATATCGCCCCATGGACAAGGAAGAGATCGACAAGCGCGACTACAAGCGCGAGCTGCACAAGCTGCAGATGGAGCTCGTCAAGCTGCAGCGGCATCTGCTGAAGAGGAACAGCCGCGTACTGATCATCGTCGAGGGCCGCGACGGCGCGGGCAAGGACGGCACGATCAAGCGGCTGATCGAGCATATGAGCCCGCGCGACACCCGCGTGCACGCGCCGGGCAAGCCGTCGAACCGCGAAGAATCGCAATGGTATTTCGAGCGCTTCGTGCGCTACCTGCCGAGCGCCGAGGAGTTCGTGGTCTTCAACCGCTCCTGGTACAACCGCGCCGGCGTCGAGCGGGTGATGGGCTTCGCGACCGAGAAGCAGGTCGAGGCGTTCTTCGAGGACGTGGTGCCGTTCGAGCAGATGCTGGCGCGCGACGGCATCCTCTTCCGCAAATACTATCTCGACATCTCGCGCGGCGAGCAGAAGAAGCGGCTGGCCGCGCGGCAGAAGGATCCTCTCAAGCGCTGGAAGATCTCGCCGATCGACGCGGTGGCGAGCAAGAAATGGCACGACTATTCGAAGGCGCGCGACGCGATGTTCGCACGGACCAGCCACCCGGCCGCGCCGTGGCGGATCGTGGGCAGCGACGTGAAGAAGATCGCGCGGCTGGAGCTGATCCGCGACCTGCTCGGCAGCTTCGACTATCCGCACAAGGACAAGGCGCTGACCCGCGCCGACCGCGACGTGCTGTTCGAATGGAGCGTCGAAGCAAGCGAAGCGGGGCGGATCGCGAAATGAAAACGGCCGGCGCGGTCGCGCCGGCCGTCCCCTTGCCCGCCTTTAGTGGCCGGTCGAGGAGTTGCCGCCCGATGGCGCGGTCTGGTCGCCCGAGGCCGGCTTGCCGTCCTTGTCGGTCGGGGCCGGCGTGGGCGCCGGGGCCGGCGTGGTGGTCGGCTGCGCCGGCGTGCTGGCATCGTCGGCGAAGGCCGGCGTGGCGATCGCGATGCCGCCGCACAGCAGGGCGGAAGCGAGGGTCACTCGAAGAATACGCATGAAGGTCATCCTTTGGCTTGTTGCAAGTTGTGCGCTCCTTCCGGCGAAGAACGGCGCGCTTCTGCATCCCAAGCGCCGGCTTCGACCCGCCGCGATTGTGCACGGCATGCGCCCGATGCCAAAAGTTTTTTAATGTTCCGGCCAGGAAATCGGCTGACAGAGCTTACTTATTTGTCAGTCTACGGAGAAACTCGCGCAAATCCGTCGCGAGATTTCGCGACGTGGTGCGCCCGACAGACGATGCGACGGCGCTGTCAGTGGAGCTTGACGACGTTGAGCGGGCGGGGCGGGCTCGGCGGCGCCGCCGCCTCGAGGAATTCGGCGACGAAGGGCGTCGCCGGCGCGGCGCGCAGCACGGCGGGCGCGCCGATCTGCTCGATGCGGCCCTCGTTCATCACCGCGACGAGGTCGCCGAGCTCCAGCGCCTCCTCCTGATCGTGGGTCACGAACACCGTGGTGAGGCCGAGGCGGGTGTGCAGGCCCTTGAGCCAGCCGCGCAGGTCCTTGCGCACCTTGGCGTCGAGCGCGCCGAAGGGCTCATCGAGCAGCAGCATGCGCGGCTCGATCGCGAGGGCGCGGGCGAGCGCAACACGCTGGCGCTGGCCGCCGGAAAGCTGGCTGGGATAGCGGCCGCCGAGAGTCTCCAGCTGCACCAGCGCCAGGAGCTCCTCGACGCGGCGCTTGATCTCGGCGCGGGTGGGACGGTTCTTCGCGGGACGCACTTCGAGGCCGAAGGCGATGTTCTTAGCAACGGTCATGTGCTTGAAGAGCGCGTATTGCTGGAAGACGAAGCCGGCGCGGCGCTCGCGCGCGGGGAGCGTGAGCCAGTCGAGGCCGGCGAAGCTCACATGGCCGAGATCGGCATGCTCCAGCCCGCCCAGGATGCGCAGCAGCGTCGTCTTGCCCGAGCCGGAGGGGCCGAGCAGCGCGAGGAAGGCGCCGTCGGGCGCGGTGAGGCTCACGCCGCGCAGCGCTTCGAAGCTGCCGAACCGCTTCTGGATCTTTTCGACGACGAGCGACATGGGGACTCCGTCAGTGATGGTGGGTCGCGGCGATCTCGTCCGCGAAGCGCCATTCGAGAAGGGATTTCAGCGTCAGCGTGACCAGCGCCAGGAGCGCCAGCAGGGCGGCGACCGCGAAAGCCGCGGAATATTGGTAGTCGTTGTAGAGCGCCTCGATCTGCAGCGGCATGGTGTCGGTGAGGCCGCGGATATGGCCGGAGACGACGGACACCGCGCCGAACTCGCCCATGGCGCGCGCGTTGCACAGCAGCACGCCGTAGAGCAGGCCCCATTTGATGTTGGGCAGCGTCACGCGCCGGAAGGTCGCCCAGCCCGAGGCGCCGAGCGAGACCGCCGCCTCTTCCTCGTCTCGGCCCTGGTCGGTCATCAGCGGGATAAGTTCGCGCGCCACGAAGGGGAAGGTGACGAAGATGGTGGCCAGCACGATGCCGGGCAAGGCGAAGATGATCCGGATGTCGTGGTCGGAGAGCCACTGCCCGAACCAGCCCTGCAGGCCGAAGATCAGGACATAGACAAGGCCCGAGACGACGGGCGAGACGGAAAAGGGCAAGTCGATCAAGGTGACCAGAAAGCCCTTGCCCCAGAAGTCGAACTTGGCGACCGCCCAGGAGGCGGCGATGCCGAACAGGGCGTTGAGCGGCACCGCGATGGCGGCGGCGATCAGGGTGAGGCGGATCGCGGCCTGTGCCTCGGGATCCTTGATCGCGGCGACGGCGGATTGCCAGCCGTCGCCCAAGGCTTCGCGGAACACGATGGCGAGCGGCAGGACGAGGAAGAGTCCTATGAAGCCGAGCGCCACGAGCGTCAGCGTCCAGCGGACCAGCGGATGGTCCTGGGTCGGGCGGCGGGGCCTGAAGAGCGGTTTCATCGCCGCGAGGCCGCCCAGCCCTGCAGGAGGTTCAGCGCCAGCAGCATGACGAAGGACGCGGCCAGCATGATCACGCCGATGGCGGCGGCGCCGGCATAGTCGTTCTCGTTGAGCTTGATGACGATCAGCAGCGGCGCGATCTCCGAGATGCCGGGCAGGTTGCCGGCGATGAAGATCACCGAGCCGTATTCGCCGACGGCGCGGGCGAAGGCCATGGCGGTGCCGGTGAGCAGGGCGGGCGACAGCATCGGCAGGATCACGCGGCGCATGGTCTGCCAGCGGGTGGCGCCCAGCGTGGCGGCGGCTTCCTCCGACTCGGCGCTGAGCTCGGAGAGGATTGGCTGGATCGTGCGCACCACGAAGGGCAAGCCGATGAAGGTGAGGGCGAGGATCACGCCGGTCGGCGTATAAGCGACCTTGATGCCATGCGCCTCCAGCGGCGCGCCCAGCCAGCCATTGCGGGCATAGAGCGCGGACAGCGCGATGCCGGCGACGGCCGTCGGCAGCGCGAAGGGTAGGTCGACCACGGCGTCAACGATGCGCTTGCCCGGGAAACGATAGCGCACCAGCACCCAGGCGACGATCAGGCCGAACACGGTGTTGATCGCCGCCGCAATGGCGGAGCCGCCGAAGGAGAGCTCGAGCGCGTGCAGCACGCGGGCGTCGCTCAAGACCTCCCAGAATCCGCTCCAGCCGATCTCCCAGGGGCGGATGATGAGCGCGGCCAGCGGGACCAGGACGATGGCCGAGAGGTAGAAAAGCGTAAACCCGAGCGACAGCCCGAAACCGGGCAGCGCGCTCGGGTTACGCCATCTCGCCTGCGGGGGGAGTGTCGCCGCGAGACTTGCCATCGCTACGGGCCCGGCTTGTAGATCTGGTCGAAGACGCCCTTGTCGGCGAAGAAGGTCGTCTGCGCCTTGTTCCAGTCGCCGAACGTGTCCGAGAAGTCGTACAGCTTGATCTTCGGGAAGTCGGCGGCGTGCGCGGCCAAGATGCCGGGGTCGCGCGGACGGTAGAAGTTCCTCGCCTCGATCTCCTGGGCTTGCTTGGTGTAGAGGAAGTTCAGATAGGCGGTCGCGATCTCGCGCGTCTTATGCTTGTCGACGTTCTTGTCGACCACCGAGACGGGCGGCTCGGCCTGGATCGAGGACGGCGGATAGACGATCTCGAACTGGTCGCCGCCCTCCTCCTTGAGCGCGAGATGGGCTTCGTTTTCCCAGGACAGCAGCACGTCGCCGATGCCGCGCTGGACGAAGGTGGTCGTCGAGCCGCGCGCGCCGGTGTCGAGCACGGGCACGTGGTGATAAAGCGACGCGACGAAGGCCTTCGCCCTGTCGGCATTGCCGCCCGGCGCGTTGAGCGCATAGGCCCAAGCACCGAGGAACGACCAGCGGGCGCCGCCGGAGGTCTTCGGGTTCGGCGTGATGACCTGCACGCCACCCTTCACCAGGTCGGGCCAGTCCTTGATCTTCCAGGGATTGCCCTTGCGCACCAGGAACACGATGGTCGAGGTGTAGGGCGTCGACGCCTGCGGCAGGCGCGAGGCCCAGTTCTTGGCGACGAGGCCCTTCTGGGCGATCGCGTCGATGTCATAGGCGAGAGCGAGGGTCACGACGTCGGCCTCCAGGCCGTCGATCACCGCCCGCGACTGGGCGCCGGAGCCGCCATGGCTCTGGTTGATCGTGACGTTGTCGCCGCCATGGGTCTTCTTCCAGTCGGCGATGAAGGCGGCGTTGATCTGCTTGTACAGCTCGCGGGTCGGGTCGTAGCTGACGTTCAGCAGGGTGTAGTCGGCGGCCTGGGCCGTGCTGCACAGAAAGAAGGCAGCCGCACCAAGAGCGGAAATCAGGCGTTTCATATCGGGAACTCCCATCCTAAGAGATTAAACGCTCAAAGCGCGAATTGGGCGCGCAACGAAACGTCGTCGAGCTTGGCGCCGATGCTCGCGCCGGCATTGTTCAGGCGATCGACATCGGTGTGCTGGAAGTCGAGCAGGAAGCGCAGGGCGCTGTTCGGATACCAGTTGATGCCCACGGTCCAGATCTTCTGATCGCCGCCGCGGATGGCGTCCGCCGTCTTGGCCGTGCCGGGAGCGCCGGCGTGGAAGTCGAGGTCGAGATCGGAATAGCGCGCCGCGATTTCCCAGGCACCGATGCCGGGCTTGGAGAAGGAGAAGGGCTCGAGCGGCTTGGGCGAGCCATAGGCGCCGCGGCTCGCGATATACGGCTTGGACTCGCCGGTGAGGATCCAGCTGCCCTGGAGATACCAGCCCTCGAAGCTCGGATCGGCCAGCGCGCCGGTGCGGCGCGTGACGTTGAAGCCGAAATAGCCGCCCTGGGCATAGAAATTGTGCCAGTTGCCGGTGGCTTCCGTGCCCCATTCCAGCACATCGGACGCATCGATGACGTTGGTGTCGATCAGGCGGATGTTGTTGTCGTCGACGTTGAGCTCGGGACGCTCGCGCAGCCGGAAGGAGGTGGGCGAGTTCGGACCGGCGGCGGTATCGGCGAGCTTCAGGACATAGGTCGCATCCGCGCCGACCGCGAAGTTCACGTCGGCGGTGTGGAGGAGGCGATAGGCGAAGCGGCCGACCACCGCTTGCTGCTCGTCGAACACGGCGGTGTCGGTGACGAGATTGCCGGTATAGGAAACGGCGGCGAAATAGTCGTCGTCATAGGCGAAGACGGTGGCGGCGTCGCGGCCGTCGGAACCGGCGATGCCGCGCGCGAGGTCGGTCGGCTGGGCCCGCTCGAGGAAGACGAGGTCCGCGGCCGAGGTGGAATCGTCGAAGCTTTCGGGCGGTGGGAAGGCGCCGGCTTTCACGTGCACGGGGCCGAGGCCGTCATACTGGATATAGGCGGACGCGATCGAGGAGCCTTCGAGGCCCGAGCCGCCCATGTCGTAGAGGAATTCGTAGGACCAGTCCTTGAACAGCGTGCCGCTGATGCCGAGGCGCGCGCGGCGGAAATCGTTGCCGCTGGAGAGGTCGGTGCCCGCGGGCACGGTACCCTGCGCGTAATAGGCGCTGTCATATTGCAGCAGGGCGCGGATCGCGAGGGTGAAATTGCCGTCGGAGGTCGCGAAGGTCGGCCGGCCATTGTCGAACTTGATGATCACCAGATCGCCGAACTGGCGGTTGACGTCCTCGTATTGCTTGCTCTGGCCACGTTTGAGGTCGGCGAGCTGGGCGTTGACGCTGTCGAGCTGATCCTGGAGGGCGCGCAGGCGTTCCTCGGTGCTGTCGACCGGCGCCGAAGGCGAGGCCGCGGCCGATGCGGCCTGCGTGGCGCCGAGAACGGCGGTTCCGGCAAGAAGAAGCGCGCCCAGGGCGCGAAGACGGTTCTGCATGGCAAGTGGCCCCTTTTGATGGGGCGCTGCCCGCGCCCCGTTGTGGCGCGTATATTGTTCGTAATGCCTAGCTAGTCAATAGGGATTTAGCGCAACTATAGTGGCGCAGGTGGGAAAGAATCCGGGCCATTTCCGCGTGGGACAGGGAAAGACGAGGCCGCCTGACGAAAGCTAAGCCCAGCCGGCCTTGCGGGCGGTGACAACGGCTTGCGCGATGGTGCGGGTCTCCAGCACCTGGGCGGTCGCGTCGCGCGCCGCCAGCAGGACCTTGCGGATCGAGCAGGTTGCCTCGTCCACGCAATCCTCGCATTTGTGGTAGGCGATGACCGAGACGCAGGGCGCCAGCGCCAGCGGTCCGTCGATCACGCGGATGACGTCGGCGAAGCTGATGTCCTTGGGCGCCTTGCCGATGAAATAGCCTCCGGCGCGGCCGCGCTGGCTGCGCACGATGCCGCGCTTCTTGAGGTCGACGAGAATCTGTTCGAGAAATTTGCGCGGGACGCGCGCTTCTTCTGCAACCTGTGCGATCTGCATGGGCTCGTCGCCCGAATGCTCGGCGAGCACGATCAGCGCGTGCAACGCGTAACGCGCTTTCTGAGACAGCATGCAACCTACCCGCGATTTCCTATCTGGCTTAGGCGCAATCTGCAGATTACGTCAAGGAGAATGTGAAATCCGACCTGTGCTAGAAGATTGCGCACGGGAGACGCGGGACGGATGCGCAAGGGCACGCTGGCACGGCTGGAGATCAATCTGGGGGTTCTGGTCCTGGTCGGGCTGATCGTGCTGGCGGGCTATTCGCTGGTGGCGGGGCTGGCCGACCGCCTGGATCCGAAAGTGCGCGATTGCGTCGCCCAGCGCGAGCGGGAGGCGACAACCGCCGGCAAGGTCATGGCGCACGATTACGCGGTCGAGCTGTGCAAGCGGCTCGAGGCGGTGGGCGCGCTGCATTGAGTGGAGCGGACGTGTATTTCTATCGTGTCGCCGGACTGGCGGTCGTCAGCGAGATCGCCCTGCCGGGCCTCATTGTGCGGCCGGCCGGCGGGGAGCCGGCCGCGGTGATCATCCGCCGCGCCGCCGTGCCCGATGTCCTGGAGGGCGCCAGCATGGTCCGGCCGACCTTCCAGATCGCAGGCGAGCATTTCCTGCTACGTATCGCCGGCGTGGCGCGCTTTCTTCTGACCGGCGGACGCGAGATCGTCTTTGCGTGCGAGAACGGTACGGCGGCGGCGGATGTCGCGATCTTCCTGATCGGCACCGTGTTCGGCATCCTGCTGCATCAGCGCGAGCAGATCGTGCTGCATGCCAGCGCGGTACGGGTCGGCGGACGCGCGGTACTGTTCTGCGGCCCCTCCGGCGCCGGCAAGTCGACGCTCGCGGCGGCGCTGGGGCAGCGGGGCTACGCGATGGTCACCGACGACGTCTGCGCCATTGCGATGGGGCCGGACCAGACGCCGCTGGTGCAGCCGGACGGGCGGCAATTCAAGTTGTGGGCGCAGGCGATCGAGAAGCTCGACCTGGGCGCGAGCGCCGGCGCTCCGGTGCGTGGACGGATCGAGAAGTTCTACGTCGAGCCCTCCGAGACGGCGGGCGCGGCGCTGCCGCTGGGGGCGATCTATGCACTGCGCGAGACGCGGCCGCCGCAGACGGACGGGATCGAGCAGCCGAATGTCGTCGACGCGGCGCTGCTGATGCGGATGAACGCCTATCGCCCGCGGCTGGTGGTCGCCATGGAGCAACGGCAGCACTACCTGCAATTCGCCGCGCTTATCGCCGCCAAGGCGGGGATATTCTTCCTCAACCGGCCGCTGGACTTCACTGCGATGCCCAAGCTGATTGCGCGGCTGGAGGCGCATTGGGCGCGGCTCGGGCTGAAGGAGACCGCGGCGTGACGCGGACGGTGTGGCTCGCCTCCTATCCGAAGTCCGGCAATACCTGGCTGCGCATGCTGATCGCGAACCTCTCGGTCCAGGACGCGGTGGACATCAACGACCTGCCCGAGCGCGGCGGGATCGCGAGCGCCCGCGGTCTGTTCGACCAGATGACCCTCATCGATTCCGGCCTGCTGACCTTCGACGAGGCGGACTGTCTACGGCCGCTGGTCTATGAAGAGATGATGCAAGGCGGGGATGTCGAAGATGACGGAGCGCCGGCGGCGCCTGTGCGGTTCGTGAAGGTCCATGACGCCTATACCCTGACGGCGAAGGGCGAACCGCTGCTGGCAGGGGCGCGCGGTGCGGCGGGGGCGATCGTCATCGTGCGCGATCCGCGCGACGTGGCGCCATCGCTGGCGCATCACAACCGTTCGAGTCTCGATGTGGCGATCAGCTTCATGAACGACGCCAATGCGGCGTTCTGCGCCAAGCCGGGTCGGGAAGACGCCCAGCTGCGGCAGAGGCTGACGGGCTGGAGCGGCCATGTCGAAAGCTGGCTGTCGCAGACCGATATCCCGGTGCACTTGGTCCGCTACGAGGACCTCATGGCGGATACCGCCGCGGTGCTGCGCGGCGCCCTGGCGTTCGCCGGGCGCGATGCGAGCGACGCGGACATTGCGCGCGCTGTCGCGGCCGCCGATTTCGCGCAGCTTCGCCGGCAGGAAGACGAGAAGGGCTTTCGCGAAGTGCCGCGGCCGCATTTGCGGGCGAAATTCTTCCGTCGCGGCGAGGTGGGCGGCTGGCGCGACGAGTTGACGGCGGAGCAGGCGGCGCGGCTCGAACAGGCACATGCGCCGATGATGCGGCGGCTTGGCTATGGCCCGCCGGGGGACGCCCGCTAATTGCCGCGTCGCTGCCATTCGATGAAGCGGGCATAGAGCAGGGTGCGGATGGCGTGCCGCGCCGCGGTGTCGCTGCGGCGGGTGACGCGCCGCTCCAGCATGCGGCGCATCTTCGCGAAGTCGAACAGGCCCGCGAGGCTCTCATCGCCCTGCAGCCGGGCGATCTCGGCGAACAGGGCCGGCTTGATGCGCTCGGCCATTGCGGCGAAATCCGGCGTCAGCTCGTCATTGGCACGGCCGCGCGCCTGGAATTCCGGCGGGTAGATGTCGGCGAGCGCGCGGCGCGCCAGATACCGGTCGCGGCCGTTCCGTACATGCAGCGTCTCAGGGATCGCGAGGGCCAGCTCGACGACCCGCTTGTCGTGATAGGGCTGGGTGAATTCGAGCCCATGCGCGGCGGCGAGCAGCGCGCCGCCGATGGCATGCGCCGATTGCTGCCGCCGCAGGATGCGCGCCATCTGCGGCGCCGGCTCGCCGCGGCGTGCGAGTTCGCCGGTCTCGATCGCGCTGCCGGAGGCGGCGGCAAGGAACGCCGGCGTTACCGGTGCGGCCGGTCCGAACGGCGACAGGCCGGCGGCGACGCGCCGCCAGCGACGCAGGACGGCGAGGGGCAGGAGCTGCGCGGCGACCTCGCTCTTGAGTGCCTGCGCCAGCGATGCGCCGCTGTGCCGACGATAGGCGCGAAACTCGCGCAGGAAGCTGCGCAGCTCTCCGCGCAACAGGCGCCGGGCCAACCAGCCCGCGCCGCGCGGATTGAGCGTATAGTCGCCGCCATGGCCGTCCATCACGACGCGCGCGCCAGCGGAGGCGGCCGCGGCATAGAGGGCGTCGGAGACATAGCGGTTGGGACTGCCCGGCTCCCCCGTCCGGAAGAAGTCCCGGTCGAGATTTTGCAGCACGTCCAGACCCTCGCGCGTGACGAAGCGCAGATCGAGATGCGGCATGTGGCGGCCCAGGATGTGGGCCCAGCGGCGCACCCCGCGGGCCGGCGCATCGTCTGGCGCGACGGAGGCGACGCAGACGAATTTCCGGTCCTGACCGGCCAGCGCGGCACCGGCGAGGCCGGCGATGGCGCCGCTGTCGAAGCCGCCGCCCAGCAGCAGCGCGGCGGGCCGGCGCGCCCGGCCCACGCGGCAGGCGACCGCCTCGCCCAGGACCTCGCGATAGGCTTTGACGTAATAGGCCTCGTCGCGGTTCAGGTGCCGGGGATCGGCATGTGGCTCCCAATAGCGCCTGGTGGCGACGTCGCCGGCCGCTGTGACGCGCATGACCGTGCCGCCTTCGAGGCCGAGAACGCCCTTGAAGGTCGTCATGCCGTGCGAGGGGGCGCGGTCGATGGCCAGCCGGCGCGCGAGCGTCGACAGGTCCAGCGTCTGCGGAACGTCCGGCAGGGCGAGCAAGCCTGCGGGCTCGCTTGCGAAGACAAAGAAATCCGGGGCGAGATAATAGTGCAGATGGCGTTGCCCCATGGGGTCGCGCGCGAGCAGCAGGACGCGCGTGGCCCCATTCCATAGGGCGAAGGCAAAGTCGCCGACCAGATGCTCGACGCAGGCCTCGCCCCAGCGGTCATAGGCCTTGAGCAGGATCGCGCTGTCCGGCAGTTCGGCCAGCGCCGCGGGCGGGATGCCCAACGCCGGTGCCAGCGCCTCGCGATTGTCGAGGCGGAGATCGGCAACCAGCGCAAGCGGACCGGCCTGCACGGGCTGTGCGTCGAACGCGTCTTCCCGGGTGATTCTCAGCAGCAGATGGCCGAGGCCGACCGAGCCATCGCTCCACTGGCCCCGGCGGTCCGGACCGCGGCGGGACATGGCATTCGCCTGCCGCAGCAGATCGCGCCCGGCGACGGATGTGCCGTTGAATCGCAGAAGGCCGTGAATCGCGCTCAAGGGCCGAAAGCGTGGGTCATGAAACCGGACCGCCGGAAACGAAACGTCCGGCCTCCTGTCAGGGAGACCGGACGGGATATCCTATAAACTTCCGTCGCCTAGCTGCCGTTCAAGGAACCCGGAGAGTGGGTCTCAAAGCCGAAGCCGCTGCTCGTCTTCGCGGCGGTATCGCGCGCGATCACGCTGACGATGACTTCCGGCGCGACCCAGGTCTTACGTCCGGGCTCAACTCCCGTATCGTCAACGGAACCGCCAACGGCCTTCGGACCCTGAGTTGTGTTCGTCATTCCTATCCCCCTGCATACAACCGCGGCTGATGGCAACTTTCTACCCCACAAAAGCGTAAACGGGAAGCTTAACCGGCACGCCCGATTGAGAAAATCCGAATCCTCGTGGTAACATCTGTTACGAATGCAACACGCAGGCCTCGAGACCGGCGTTTACCGTATTCCGCGGGGGGATCCAGATGAGTGGTTATTACCTGGGCCAGATCAGCCTGTACGGCTTCAATTTCGCGCCGCGCGGCTGGGCGACATGCGACAATCAGATCCTGCCGATTGCCCAGAATACGGCCTTATTCTCGCTCCTGGGGACGACCTATGGCGGCAACGGGCAGTCGACCTTCGGGCTGCCGGACTATCGCGGCCGGGTCCCGATCGGCTTCGGCAGCAGCTATGTTCAAGGCGAAATTGCCGGCGAGGAACAGGTCACGCTGCTCGCCACCGAGATGCCGACCCACACCCACACCGTCCGGGCGGCCAAGGAATATGGCGACGAGATCGCGGCGCAGGCGAACAGCCTGTTCGCGGTCGGCAATACCGGACCGTTGCCGGGCGTGGCGGCGAATTTCTATGAGGTGGGACCGGGCAACGTCACCCTCAACCCGCTGACCATCGGTGTCTCGGGGAGCGGGCTGCCGCACGACAACATGATGCCGTCGCTGACCATCAATTTCAGCATTGCGCTGGTCGGTATCTTCCCGAGCCGCAACTGATTTCGGATCCGTTCGAAGGAGTCCCTCGATGAGTACACCCTATCTCGGCGAGATCCGCATGTTCGGCGGCAATTTCGCGCCGCGCAACAATGCGCAGGCCAACGGCCAGCTTCTCGCGATCGCGCAGAACACCGCGCTGTTCTCGCTGCTCGGCACCTTCTACGGCGGCAACGGCACCTCGACCTTCGCGCTGCCCGACCTGCGCAGTCGCGTGCCGATCGGGCAGGGCAACGGGCCGGGCCTGACGCCGCGCGTGATCGGCGAGCTGGACGGCGCCGAGACGGTGACGATCAGTTCGACGACCATGCCGTTGCACACCCATCTGATGTCGGTGACCAACAATCCCGCGACGACCTCGGTGCCGGCGGGCCGCGTTCCGGCAGCGCTCGCGGCGCCCTGGACGAAGTACTGGGTTGACGACGCCAACAAGAGCGGCCAGCCGATCGAGTTGTCGACCGCGATGGTCAAGGTGCGCGGCTCGAACCTGCCGCACGAGAACCGCCAGCCCTTCCTGGCGATCACTTATATCGTTGCGCTGGTCGGCGTCTTCCCGAGCCGTAACTGAACCATTCTCTCCCGTACGGAGGCTTGCATGACGTCGCCTTATATCGGTCAGCTCTACATATTCGGCTTCAACTTCGCGCCGATCAACTACGCCTTCGCCAACGGCGCGGTCCTGCCGATCTCGCAGAACGAGGCGCTCTTCTCGATCCTGGGCACGACCTATGGCGGCAACGGCGTGACGACCTATGCGCTGCCTGACATGCGCGACAACGTCGCAATCAACTGGGGGCAGGCGCCGGGCTTGACGAATTACACGCTGGGTCAAACCGGCGGCGCGGCTAGCGTGACGCTGAGCATCGACCAGATCCCGACCCATACCCATCAGGCCAACGCGATCACGGGCAATCCGGCGACCAAGACGCCGACGGCCAATGGCTGGCTGGGCAAGAACGCGCCGCCCGGCCGCATCTATTCCGACCAGCCCGACAGCTATTCCATGGCGCTGACGGCGCTGGGCACGGCGGGCGGGTCGCAGGCGCATAGCAATCTGCAGCCCTATTCGGGCACCAATTTCTGCATCGCGCTGTTCGGCATCTTCCCGTCACGCAATTGAAGTGTTCAACCCGTTCGTACGATAAAAGGGGGATCCCATGCTGATTTCGCGCCGGTCGACCCTGGCCACCGCAGCCGCCACGGCGGCACTCGCGACGACGTCCGCCGCCGGCGCCCTGGCCTATGAACCTCGAGGCGCGGGTGCGACGCAGCGTGTCCAGACCTTGCTGATCCATCAGGACGAGTCGGGCGATCAAAGCCACAGTGTCGCGCTGACCTTCGCGAGCACGTCCGGGGCCTGGTTCGCAACCGGCGGAATGGACGGAGAGCGCCTCCGCGCCGCGACGCAGACCTATCAAGCGAGCGGTTTCGGCCTGCGCCGGATCAACGCGTTCCAGACGGCGCAGGGCGTACGCCACACGGCGATCTGGCAATCGGGCCACCAGGCGCCCGCGCAGGTGGAAAACGGCATGACGCTAGGCGAATTTGAAAGCGCCATGGCCATCCACGCCGCAGCTGGGCTGACGGTCGCCCATGTCGACGCTTGCGCGACGGTGGACGGGCCTCGCTTCGCGGCCATCTGGGACAAGAGCCGGGCGCCACAGCGCGTATTCGCAGGTCTTACGGCCGCCGGATACAAGGCACAGCGCATGGCGCTGGGCGCGGAGGGCTATCGGCCGCGGCAGATCGCGGGCTATGCCCCGGGGGGCCAGGCGCGGTTCGCGGCGGTGTTCGTCCGGGACGGCGCCGCCTTCGACGCGCAGCACGCCGTCCCCGCCGCAAAGTTCCCGGCGCAGTCGCGCGCTCTGCTCGCGGCAGGCTTCAGCCTCAAGGATGCGAGCGGCTATGTCGCCGCCGGACGGCCGTTCTATACGGCGGTCTGGGAGCGCGCCTGACCGCCGCGCCGTTTCGGCGCCGCGCAGAAATTCGGATAGAGTCGAAGCCGGCGTCCCGACGGGCGCCGGGTTTGAAATGTCCGGAACAAGGGCGTCGAGTTGGGAAGAGGCCATGGTCGCGCAGCTTGAGACATTTGCGGCGGAGCATCCCGCCCGCGAAGCGCTGGCGCGCCGCCTGCTGGAAGGGGGCAAGCTCAGCCAGGGCGGGCTCGACCGTGCGACGCGGATGTGCGCCGAGAGCGGAGAGCGCTTCGAGCGCGTCCTGGCGCAGCTCGGCCTGGTATCGGAGCGCGACATCGCCGAGGCGTTCGGCGCGCTGCTCGACCTGCCGCTGGCGGCGGTCGAGGATTATCCCGAACTGCCGGTGCTCGACGACCGCCTGAGCGTGAAATTCCTCAAGGAGGCTCAGGTCCTGCCGCTGGCCGATCGCGAGGAAGGGCTGGTGATCGCGATGGTCGATCCGCTCAACGACTATGCGGCGGAAGCGGCGGCGTTCGCGGCGGACAAGCCGGTCCTGCGGTTCGTCGCCTATCCCGCGGATTTCGAGGCGGCGTTCGAGCGGCTCTATGGTGGCGGCCGTTCCGAGATCGCCCATATCGCGGACGGCGCCCAGGCCGGCGGCGAGGCCGCGGCGGAAGAGGACGTCGAGCGCATCAAGGACAGCGCCAGCGAAGCGCCGGTGATCCGGCTGGTGAACCTCCTGATCGGGCGCGCGGTCGAAGCGCGCGCCTCGGACATCCATATCGAGCCGATGAACGGCGAGCTGCTGGTGCGCTACCGCATCGACGGCGTGCTGCTGGACGTCGAGCCGCCGCCGGCGCGGCTGTCGGCCGCCATCGTCTCGCGGCTGAAGATCATGGCGTCGCTCAACATTGCCGAGCGGCGGCTGGCACAGGACGGCCGCATCCGCTTCGCGGTGCGCGGCAAGGACGTCGACTTCCGCGTCTCGGTGGTGCCGACCATCCATGGCGAAAGCGTGGTGCTGCGCATCCTGGACCGCGGCAGCCTCAAGCTCGACTTCGAGGCGCTGGGCTTCGACGACGACGTCATCCCGGCGATCCGCGATCTTCTGGGGCGGCCCTTCGGCATCCTCCTGGTCACCGGGCCGACCGGCAGCGGCAAGACGACGACGCTCTATACCGGCCTGCTGGAGCTCAACACGCGGCAGCGCAAGATCCTCACCATCGAGGATCCGGTCGAATACCAGCTCGGCGGCGTCAACCAGACCCAGGTCAAGCCGCAGATCGGCCTGACCTTCGCCAATGCACTGCGTTCCTTCCTGCGCCAGGATCCCGATGTGATGATGGTGGGCGAGATCCGCGACCTCGAGACCGCGCAGGTCGCGGTGCAGGCGGCGCTGACCGGCCATGTCATCCTCTCGACCCTGCACACCAACGACGCGGCCAGCGCCATCACGCGGCTGCTCGACATGGGTGTGGAGGACTTCCTGCTGAGCTCGACGATCAACGGCGTGGTGGCGCAGCGCCTGGTGCGCGTGCTGTGCGTGCACTGCCGCGAGCCTTACGACGCGCTGCCGGAGTTCACCGCGCGGATGGAGATCGCACCCCGCGCCGACGGACGGCCGCACGTCCTGTACCGCGCCAGTGGCTGTGCACAATGCGGCGGCACGGGCTATTTCGGTCGCAGCTCGATCGTCGAGGTGCTGGCGATGGACAACACGCTGCGCCAGCTCATCCTCGGCCACGCCGACACCGGCGCCATCGCGCGGGCGGCGGCGCAGGGCGGGATGCGCAGCATGTACCAGCACGGCATGAAGAAGGCGCTGGAGGGCGTGACCAGCGTCGAAGAAGTCCTGCGCGCGACGCGCCTGGGTTGACGATGGCGAGCTTCCGGTACAGGGCGGTGACGGCGGCGGGGACGCTCACGACCGGAACGCTGGACGCGGCCTCGGAGGCCGAGGCCATCGCGCAGATCCGCGGCCTGGGCCATCTGCCGTTGACCGCGGCACGGGCGGGCGCGGGAGGCTGGCGCGCGCTGCTGCCATCGGCGCGGATTCCGAAGCCTTCCGCGACCGCGATCTCCTTCGCGACGCAGGAGCTGGCGGCGCTGCTCGGTGCGCGGCTGCCGCTCGACCGGGCGCTGGCGATCCTGGCGGAGCTCGAGGAGACGCGGGTGCTGCGCGCGCCGCTGAAGGCGGTGATGGCCTCGGTGCGCGACGGCGCGAGCCTTGCCGAGGCGTTCGAGGCGACGGGCGTATTCGCGAAATCCTATGTCACGATGGTGCGGGCCGGCGAGCATGGCGGCAACCTCGAGGTCACGCTCAAGCGGCTCAGCGACTATCTCGCGCGCGCCAATGCGGTGCGCGAAGCGGTGGTCTCGGCGCTGATCTATCCGCTGGTGCTGCTGTGCACCGGAATGCTGTCTGCCGTGTTCGTGATGACCTATGTGCTGCCGGAATTCGCGCCGCTGTTCCAGCAATCGGGCAAGCCGCTGCCCTGGCCGACGGCGGTGGCGCTCGCGATCGGGGCGTTCCTTTCGGCCTATTGGTGGCTGATCGCGATCGCGGCGGCGCTGCTGGTCCTGCTGCTGCGGCGCGCCGCGGCGGCGCCGGACTTCCGCCGCGCGCGCGACCGGATGCTGCTGCGACTGCCCGTGATCGGCGACCTCGCGCTGAAAACGCAGGTGGAGCGTTTCAGCCGGATGCTCGGCACCCTGCTGACCAGCGGGGTGGCGCTGCCGCAGGCGCTTCTGCTGGCGCGCGACACGCTGACCAATTCCGTCATCGCCGCGGCGGTGGGCGAGACGGCGGCACGGCTCAAGGAAGGCGATCCCCTGGCGGCGCGGCTGCGCCAGACCGGTGTCTTTCCGCCGCTGATGCTCGATCTGGTGCGGGTGGGCGAGGAGACGGGCACGCTGGAGGACATGCTGCTCAAGCAGGCGGAGCTCTACGAGCATGAGGTCAAGCATGCGGTCGACCGCCTGCTGGCGCTGCTCGTTCCGGTGCTCACCGTGGTGATGGGCCTCGTGGTGGCGGGGCTGATCGCCTCGATCCTGCTTGCCATCCTCAGCATCAACGATCTGGCGACATGAGACAGGCGGGCTACACGCTGGTGGAGTTGCTGGTCGTGCTCGCGATCATGGGATTGCTTGCGGCCATCGCGGTGCCGCTGCTGCCCGCGTCGCGGCCCGGCCTGGAGAGCAAGGCCGCGGCGCGACGCCTGGCGCTGGATCTCGTCGCGGCACGCGAGCAGGCGATCGATCGCGGCGCCGAGGAGCATGTCGTGCTCGACCCGGCGACGGGACGCTATGCGTTGCCGGGCGGTGCCCCGCGCGCGCTGCCCAAGGGGATCGCGCTGGCATTCCGCGGGCCGCGGCCTGACGAGATCGTGTTCTATCCCGACGGCAGCAGCAGTGGCGGGATCGTCACGGTATCGAGCGGCACGGCGAAGCATCGCGTCACCGTGCGCTGGCCCGCCGGCCAAGTCGGTGTCGAATGAGACGGGATGGCGAGGCCGGCTTTACGCTGATCGAGGCGCTGGTGGCGCTGGCGATCGTCGGGCTGTCGACCGCGGTGCTGTTCAAGGTGATCTCCGACAATCTCGACCGCGCCCATCGGGCGCGCGACGAGACGCTTGCGATGGCGCGGGTGCAGTCGCTGCTGACCCAGGCGCAGGCCGGCACGCCGGCGCCGGGCGTCTCGGACGGACGTTTCGCCGACGGGTTTTCGTGGCGGGTGCAGGTCGAGCCTTACGTCGTCGGCGCGAACTGGCCGGTGCAGGCGGTGACGATCGCGGCGACGGTGTCGTGGCGCGAGGCGGGCGAGACCGAGCACCGCACGCTCGCCACCCTGCGGGTGATTCCGAAAGCGGGCGCCCAATGAGGCGGAGCGAGGCAGGGTTCACGCTGATCGAATTGCTGGTGACGATCACCCTGCTGTCGCTGCTGGTGCTGGTGCTGTTCGGCGGCCTGCAATTCGGGGTGCGGGCCTGGGATGGGGCGCAGGCGCATGGCGAGGGGATGGACGAGCTGCGGCTGGTGCAAGACATCCTGCGGCGCGAGATCGAGCAGGCCTATCCGCGCTACGACGCTGCCGATCCGCTGCATCCCGTGCTCGATTTCGAGGGCGACGAAAGCCGCGTCGCGTTCATCGGGCCCGTGCCGCAGGCGGCGGGCGACAGCGCGGCGCGCGTTCTCGTGACCATCGCCGGCGAACCCGACGGCGGGATGTTGCAGCTCGTGCTGCATGCGGCGCCTGACGGCGCTGCATGGTCGGCGCCGCTGTTGCGCAACGTCGCGGCGCTCCGCTTCTCCTATTTCGACGGCGTGCGCTGGAGTGCGAGCTGGCGCGATGCGAAGACGTTGCCGCGCCTGGTGCGTCTCCAGGTGGCGTTCCGCAAGGGCGATCGCCGCGTGTGGCCGGATCTCGTCGTGGCGCCCCGGATCGACGTGGATTCCGCCTGTGTCTACGATTATGCCGCGCAACGCTGTGAGGGCCGCCCATGAGCGCGGAGGGGGCGCGCGCCGCGCAATGGCTGGGCATGCTGCGGGCCGGATGGCAGTGGTGGCGCGACGAGATCGCGGCGCTGTTGCCGGACGGTCTGCGCCGACAGATGGCGAGCGGCGTGGCGATCGTCGCGATCGATCTGGAAAGCGAGGCCGTCGTGCTGCGGCGCTTCGCGGCCGACGACGTCTCGGAGATCGCCCGCATCCCGCGCCCGCAATTCGGCGCCGCAAGCCTCCGGGCTGCGCTGGCGCCCTATCTTGCGGGGCCGCGCCTGCTGCGGGACTCCTTCGCGCTGCGCCTGCCGGATGGGACGGCGCTGCGGCGCAATCTCTCGCTGCCGCTGGCGGCACGCGGCAATCTCGCGAGCCTGTTGGACATCGAGCTGGAACGGCAGAGCCCACTGGAGCCGGGCGAGGTCTATCACGACTATCGCGTGCTGCGGACGGACCGCCGCGCGGCGCGGATCGACATCGAGTGGCGGATCGTGCGGCGGCGCAGCGTCGAAGCGGCGCTCGAAATCTGCCGCCAAGCCGGGGTCGAGCTTGCGGTGATCGCCTTCATCGGCGATGCCGCGCCGCCCGATGGCGGGGATTTTCCGGTGGTGCCGCGCGCCTCGCTGGCGCTGCGCCTGCGCCGCCGGCTGGTGCCGGGCCTGCTGCTGCTGATCGCGGTGCTGCTGCTGGCGGTGGCGGCCGGCGCCTATGGCCGCAACCAGGCGGCGCTCGACGATTTTTCCATGCAGCGCGATGAGGCGCGGAGTGCGGCGCGAGGCTCGCTGCTGCTGGAGCATCAGATCGCCGCGGCCCGCCGGCGCGCTGCGCTCCTGCTGCAGGAAAAGCAGCGGCCAAGCGTGAGTCGCATGCTGGCGGAGACGACGCAGCTGCTGCCCGATGGCAGCTGGCTTACCGTCTTCGCCTATCGCGACGGCGAAGTGCGCATCCAGGGTTTTTCCAACGCCGCATCGTCGCTGATCGCGCTGTTCGACGCTTCGCCGCTGTTCACCGGCGCGGAATTCCGCGCGCCGCTGACCCAGGCACAGGGCTCCGGTCTCGATCAGTTCGATCTCGCCGTCCGGCTGCGTAGGGGGGCGAGATGAGCGCGCCGTCGCCGCACCAAGGCCGGGGTTGGGCGCTCGTCATCCTCGCCGCCATCGTCGTGCTGCTGGGCTTCGCGGTGCTGATGCCGGTGGCCGAGATGTTCGCCGCGCAGGACGACGAGACGGCACAGGCGCAGGAGGACCTCGCGGTCTATCGCGCCCGGATCGCGTCGCGGCCACGGCTGAAGGCGACCTTCGAGGCGGTCAGGCGGCAGGAGGCGGAGATCGGCGCGCTGTTGCCCGGAAGCAATTCGGCTCTCGCCGCGGCCGGCATGCAGAGCGTGGTGAAGGCGCTGATCGAACAGCATGGCGGGCAGATGCGCAGCGCCCAGACGCTGAAGTCCACGACAGCCGACGGCGTCGAGAAGATCGTCGTCCAATACGAGCTGTCGCTGCCGCTCGGCAGCCTGAAGGCGGTCACCTATGCGCTCGAGACGCAGGCGCCCTATCTTTTCGTCGACGACATCGATGTCCGGCCGGAGCTCTATGGCGGCGTCGGTGCCGGAGCGCCCGGCAATGTCCATGTGCAGTGGACCGTGCACGGCTATCGCCGGCTGGAGGCGTCATGAGGGCCTGGCTTCCTGCGGGCCTGGCGGTGACCGCCCTGGGCCTCGGCGGCGCCGTCTTCTATCAGGCGGTGGCGCCGGTGACGCCGGTCGCGGAGCTGCCCGTCGCCCTTGCCCCGGTCGCGCCGGTGACGCTGACGGCTTTCGTTCCGCCTGCGGAGGATCAATTCGCGATCACAAACGACCGTACCCTGTTCGATCCGGCGCGCCAGCCCGTCGCCGAACCGGCCCAGGCGGGGGCGCCCGGCGACGCACCGCCGGCGCTGACGCTGATCGGGGTGGCGGTCGGCGGCGGGAATGCGATTGCGCTGCTCAAAAGAGCCGAAGGCGGACCGGCGATCAGCGCCCATATCGGGCAGGCGATCGACGGCTGGCAGCTGGTGCGGATCGAGAGCGGACTTGTGGTATTGCGGGGTGGCGGGCGCGAATTCACGGTGAAGATGCGGGCGGCGGCCGGACTGCCGCAGCCGCCGCTGCGCCGCGCGGCGGCACCGGACGCGGCCGGCAGGCCGGACGGAAAGCCGGACAATTAGATATAATGGCTTCGGAAGGGTAGCGAGATGTTCGGGGCGTTGAGATTGAGGCGGCCATTGCTGTGCCTGCTGCTGTGCCTGGGCACGGCCGCGGGCGCGGCCGGCCAGACGCTGCCGCGGCCCGGCGACTATGTCGGCCCGGACGGCAAGATCGTGCCGCGCCCGGTGCCGCGCCTGATCAGCCCCGACGGCAAGGTGATCCCCAATCCTGCCGCCGGTCCTGCGGCCGTCGCCCCGGTCCTGCCGCCGCCGCCGACCTCGCTGGCCCCGCTGGATCGTCACCAGTCGTCGTCGGGGGTCGCGGACGATGGCGGCATCACGCTCAATTTCGTCGATGCGGATGTGCGCGACGTCGCGCGCGCGGTGCTCGGCGATTTCCTCGGGCTCAATTACGCGGTCGGCGCGAACGTCACGGGCACGGTGACGATCCAGACCAGCCGTCCGGTGGCGAAAGCCGACGCACTCGCCGTGCTGGAACAGGCGCTGCAGCTCAACGGCCTGGCGCTGGTCAAGCAGGCGAGCGTCTACAACATCATTCCGCTGGCCGATGCGCGCAAGCAGGGCGGGGCGATCATCACCGCGCGCCAGCCGAGCGGCGAGCCCGGTTTCGGCGTACAGATCGTGCCGCTGAAATATATCGGCGCGGCGCAGATGCAGCATCTGCTGGAGCCGCTGGTCCCGAGCCAGGCCGTGGTCTATGCCGACGGCACGCGCAATGTGCTGGTGATCCAGGGCTCGGAGGCCGAGCGGGCCGCGATGGTCGAGGAGATCGGCCTGTTCGACGTCGACTGGCTCTCCAAGATGTCCTTCGCGCTGCTGACGCCGAAATATACCGACGTCATGTCGCTGACGCGGGAGATGAACGAGATCCTCGGCGGCGAGCATGCGGTGCTCAAGGATTTCGTCCGGCTGGTCCCGATCCAGCGGCTGAACGCGGTGCTCGCGATCTCGTCGCAGCCGCGCTATCTCGCGCAGCTCCAGCAATGGGTCGAGCGGCTGGACCAGCCGGGCAGGGGATACGACCGCCGTCTATTCTTCTATGCGGTGCAGAACAGCCGTGCCGCGGATCTTGCCGATGCGCTGAACCGCTCGATCTATGGCGCGAAATACAAATCGCCCAGCCCGGCGAGCGACCGCAGTGTCGGTCTCGGCGACAACCCGATGGATCCGGCGGCGCCGACCGGTCCCCCGGCCGCCGGAACGGAGACGCCGGCGCCGGCCAATGCGGCGGCATCGGACACCGACATCTCGACCTCGCCCGACGCGTCCGCGGCCTCGGCGACGATCACGGTCGACAAGGCGAACAATGCGCTGCTGATTTACGGTACGCCGCAACAATATGCGGTGATCGCCGACGCGCTGCATCACATGGACGTCGCGCCGGTGCAGATCCAGCTCGAGGCGGTGATCGCGGAAGTGACGCTGAACGACGGCCTGGAATATGGCGTGCAGTATTTCTACAAGCCCAGCAACAAGCATGAGTTCGTGCTGTCGAACGGCAACAGCGCGAACATCACGCCGGCGCTGCCAGGCTTCTCGTATATCTTCACCCAGGGCACCAACATTCAGGTCATCCTCAGCGCGCTGTCGCAGGTGACGCGGGTCGAGGTGGTGTCGTCGCCGAACGTGATGGTGCTGAACAACGGCACGGCGTCGCTGCAGGTCGGCAACCAGGTGCCGGTTTCGACCGGGCAGGCGGTGAGCGTGAGCTCGGCCGGTGCGCCGATCGTCAACAGCATCGAGTACCGTGCGACCGGCGTGATCCTCAAAGTGACGCCGAGCGTGAACAAGAGCGGGCTGGTGACGCTCGACGTGATCCAGGAGGTGAGCAATGTCGCGCCGGCCGCAGACCAGACCGGCACGTTGGGCTCGCCGACCTTCGCGCAGCGGCGGGTGACCAGCACGGTCGCGGTGCACGACAATGAGACCGTGGCGCTGGGCGGGCTGATCAGCAACAGCCGCACCAAGGGCAGCAGCGGCATCCCGTTCCTCTCGGCGATCCCCGTGCTGGGCGGCCTGTTCGGCACCAAGCAGGACAACACCGACCGCACCGAGCTGATGATCCTCATCACGCCGCATGTGGTGGAGAATCTCGAAGCGGCGCGCGCGGTGACGGAAGAATTGCGGCAGAAGTTCCCTTCGATCGAGCCGCTGCTGCGCGCCGCCCGATGACGGGCCGGCAGGGCGAACGCGGCCTGGCCCTGATCGTGGTGCTGTGGGGCATCGCGGCGCTGTCGCTGATCGCCGGCGCGATGCTCGCCACGTCGATGACGCGGGCCCATGTCACGCGCAATGCGTGGGCGCAGCTTGTGGTGCAGAGCGCGGCGGATTCGGCGGTTCAGGGCGCAGTGCTGTCGCTGTTCGATCCCGACCCGAAAGGCCTGCCGCCGCTCGACGGCAACGCGCGGAGCTCCACCACCGGCGATACGACGACGACCCTGTCGGTGCAGGACGAAGCGGGGCGGATCGATCTCAACGCCGCTGGGTCGGAGCTGCTGCGGAATTATTTCCGGATATCGGGCATCGCCGATGCCGACGCCGTGGTGGACCGCGTGATCGCCTGGCGCACGCCGAAGAGCGGCGGCGACGAAGGCGCGGGGCGGCCGTTCCAGTCCGTCGCCGAACTCGCCCTGGTGCCGGGTATGACTCCGGCGCTGGTCGCGCGCCTCGCGCCGGGCCTGACGGTCTATTCGCACCGGGCGAGCTTCGACATGCGCTACGCATCGCGCCTGGTGATCGCCGCAATTCCCGGCGTCACGCCGCAAGCCGCCGACCAGATGATCGCGCACCGCGTCGCGAGCGTCGCGGCGCGCGGTCATGCCTTCACGATCGTCGCCACCGTGACGCGCGGTCCGGTGCGGTTCTCCCGCGAGGCGGTGGTGCTTCTGACGGGCGATCCGCGGCGGCCTTATTGGATGCTGGACTGGCGGTAGCGCGAGGCGCCGGACGCCGACCGGATGGCAAGCGGGGGCCTTCGCGGCGGGACGGCCCGATCGGGTCAGCCGCCTGCCGGGTCCAGCAGCGCCTTGCGCGCATAGGCGAAATTTGACCCGCCGTTCCAATAGACGCAGGCATATCCGTTCTTGCGCAGGGCGGCATCGCAGGCCTCGCAGGCCTCTTTCGAATGCCGCGTCAGCATGAGCAGTTCGTCGAATTCGACCAGGATCTGGCTGGGGAATATGCCGTTCTCGAGCATGTTGTAGAGGACGGGGATTTCGGCGCCCTCGATGTCGAGCTTGATGAGCTCCAAATGGGCGATCCGGCGCTGCTTGAGCATATCGGGAAGGGTGATCGTCGGAACTTCGATGTGCGGCGCTTCCTGGGAATAACCGCCCTGGAAGTTCGTGATGGAGTGGCTGACATGAGCCGGGTTCCGGGGCGGAAAAACTTGACCGTCGTCTCCGACGACCGGAGCGCCTTGGGGATGAGTTCGAAATTGTCGGCTCCAAGCCCAGCCAGATCATAGGCTGCGGCCGGTTCTTTTCCGGTCGAAGCGTATGCCATTTCGGCCTTCTTCCCGAGCCTTTGCAGCAGCGCGCCGAAATGCGAGATCGCGCGCGGGGTCGGATCGACGATGAGAATTTTTCCCGCGATACCGGGAGGCGAATTCGACATCGAAACTTGCGTCCTCGCCGAGACCGGCGGAGATGATGGTTGCACCGTGAAGCGCCGGATGGTCGATGAATTCCCAGCCGCCATAGGCTTTTCCCATCCGGGTCAACGGAACGCGCCTCACGGCGATGCGGGGCCGAAAAAAGACCTTCCTAATCCTGCGCACAATCCTGCGCATGAAATTCGAAAGCATCGCCTGTCGCCCTTTCGCACCACTTGCTATCGAGAGAAGCAGGGCTCGACGCCGGCGACACGCGATCCCGGCTGGATTCGAACCAGCGGCCCCGCGCTCAGGAAACCGTTGTCGCGCATCGTCTAAAACATTGGTAGCAGAGGACCAAATCTGATGTCGATAGAAGCTTATCTCGACATCATCTCCGACGCGTGACCCCGGCTGGATTCGAACCAGCGGCCCCAAATTTAGGAAATTTGTGCTCTATCCTACTGAGCTACGGGGTCATGCGTGTCGGCAGGCGATGGTATGCCACAAGTCGTTATGCGCAATCCAGAGACCGAACAGTCCATCGGGAACAATCGAACCGCCGGAGGCCGGAATCCGAAACGGCATCGCCGAGGGGCTGGAGAGTTCATCGGCCGCTTTGTCCGTCATTGGCGAGGACCGATGTAGAGGCTGACAATTCCGCTGTCATACATAACCGAATTGAATGGCGGAATGGGCATTCCAAGCAATGTCATGGCTTGCTGAAGGCTCGCGACGCCAGGATAGTCGATTGAAAAAGCCGTGATGGCTGAACCGCTCGAATACGCGTAATATGGCCCGTTTTCCACCACACCACTATTGGGCCAACCTGCGAGCCGGATGGCATCGAGGAGATTGCGCGCGTACTCACAACTTTTCGGGTACTGCGGAAAGCAGTATATATGAAATTCCTTTGGTGGTTTCGATTCCCGCAATGCGGAGACGAATTTGTCTTTCGTGCCGGCGGTTGGAAACGGGGTCTCCGCAGTATCCGTTATGTTTTGGGTGTCGTCTCCCTTTCCTTGGCGCGGAGGCATTTGCGCCTGATGCTTCTGGACCCGCAATTGGGCGGACAGTCGCAAATTTTCGGATGTCAGGGCGGTCACGTTCGATTGCGCCGCAGCCAGTTTTTCCGCCAGCTCGTGTAGTTGCGCATTTCCTGCGGCTGTGGGTTGCGCGTTCAGTCGCGCCGCAGCCAATTCTGTTCTAGGTCACGTATCTGAGCGAGATACTTTGCACTGTCGCCTGCTGCGATTTGTCTGACGCGATCCGTATAAGGTTTTGGTGGGGTTGAGGCGGTCCATCCCAACTGATTTGCAACGACAATTGCGGCGCTAAGTACCAGAAAAGTGGCGGGAACATACGTCCAGAATTTGCTTTGAAGAAAATAGCGCAGGCGTGCGTTTAGCTCGGCCTCGTTCTTCAATGCCATTGAGACGGCAGGAACGACCGCGGCGATAGCGATAAACGTATACGCTAGCCATTCCCAAAAACCCCATCCGCCCACGACGCCCTCTAGACTTAGGATAGCTAAACAAGAACCAAGTTTATCACGAGAACGTACAATGGAAAGTCAATATCCGAAGTGGTCGGTCTTTGATACGTAGGGGTCACTGCCTCATTCACATTGAACACTATCCGCAGTGCCAACAGCAATTCCGACAAAGCCTGTAAATCCCGGTGCCTTCTGCACGCGCCGAAGCCGACGTTGTGGCCCGTCTTCGTGATGGTTTTGAGCAAATTTTCTCTGTCCATCGCTTGTCCTATGTCCGGATTGGGACATGAATTCGATCGAAAGCAACGATCACGCCGTGCTGAACGGCATAACAATTGACAGCAGGATCGCCACGAAAATTCGTCTCGAACTTGGCTTCCCATTGTGCCGGGCGTCCCAAATTCGTCGTGCGCCCGGCTCAGGGCTTCGGCAATAGGCTGTCTAAGTATTGATGGTTGGGGTTCTTCTAGCCTTGGGCGCCGCCAAAGTCCGTATCGCAACGCCAGTTGCTCGAGCTTTGAGAGCCGCATCGGCACTGGTCGCTTGTTTGCCCTGGCGGTCGAACTGAAGGTGCTTGTCGCTTACTTTTTTGAAGACCTGCTGAGATACGAAAGTATCTCAATGCGGCCGTTGACGGCGCCGCCATCCCTTCCTAAGGCCGCGCCTAACATCGACAGTGAGGGCATGAAATTCGTGCATGCACTTGTCCGCATTCGCAACAGCAAAACGCGCGCCTGCTGAGCGACAGGATGACCTGCTCGCCGGCGCGCAGATTTTTCGCGCACTGATACAACTTCGACGTCGAGAGCACGACCGACTTCAACGGGAACGTTTCGTTCCGATATTACGATGCCGACGACCGGCTCGCGAGCATCACCAATCCGCTCGGCGTGCAGACGGTTTTCACCTATGACGCGATGAGCCGGAAGAACCAGGTACTCAATCCTGCGATCCAGGCCGGCCCGCTGATGCAGATGGCCTATACGCCCGACGGCGCTGTCTCCAGCCTGACCGACGCCAACCTCCATTCGGTGACCTACGCCTATGACGGCTTCAATCGCATCGCCACCACGACCTACCCCGCCCCGATAGGCGGCAGCGCCACGACCGAGACGTTCAGCTACGACGCCGACGGCAATGTGCTGGTTGGCAAGACGCGCAAGAACGATATGCTTGCCTATGCCTATGACACGCTCAACCGGCGCTGCACCAAGACGATCGCGGCGACGGCGACGGCATGCTCGGCGACGACGTCGGTCAATCCGGCAACCTGGTACAGCTATGACCGCCTGAGCCGGATGACCGGTGTTGCGGACAACAGCGCCGCGATCGTGGCGCCCTCCGGTCCCTCGGCGAGCTATGCGGCGAGCATCGCCTACAACGCCCTCAACAATCCATCGAACATCAGCTGGAACCCCGCGCCGGTGCAGACCACGCCGACGGCGGCCAGCGTGACGCTGACGAACGGCTATGATGGCAACAGCCGGCGCAACCGGCAGACCTCCACCGACAACAACTGGTTCGCCTACCCGGCGGCGACGCCTTCATCGGTGGGCTATGCGTCGAATGCACTGAATCAGTATGTCGCCGTGGGGCCCGTCCTGCCGACCTATGACGCCAACGGCAATATCACCTTCGATGGCACCTTCGCCTACAGCTACGACGCCGAGAACCGCCTGACCGGGATCGCTCAGGGCGCGAGCGCAGTCGCGCGCTACAGCTATGACGCACAGGGGCGGCGTCGCGGCAAGACGCTGGCGGGCGGCAAGACCATCTATGTGACCGACGCGGACAACCGCGAGGTGCTGGAATATGACGGCACGACGGGCGCGGTGCGGAACTGGTACGCCTATGGGCTGGGCTCGAACGCGCCGTTGAACCAGATGAACGTGGCGGCGGGAACGCGGCAGACGCTGATCCCGGACAGCCTGGGCTCGATCGTTGCGGCACTGGACTCAGGCACCGGAGCGGCGTTCTCGGCCGCGGGCTACAGCCCGTATGGCGAGAACACGGCGGTGACGACCGGCAGCTTCCGTTACACGGCGCAGCGCCATGACGGCGAGACCGCGGGCAGCGCATCGCAGCCGAGCGGGCTCTATTACTACCGTGCCCGGATGTACTCGCCGGCGCTGGGCCGGTTCCTGCAGACCGACCCGGCGGGACCGGCCGGCAGCGCGGTGAATCTCTATGCCTACGTTGGAAATGATCCGCTCAATAATGTTGATCCTAGCGGGCTGGTCGTACTGTCCCTCGGCGGCTCGGGCGAGGCGTACTACATTTTAGGTGGAGGGGGTGGCGCCGGCGTTTATTACGACACGGTCACTCATCAGTTTGGAACCTATTTGACCGGCGAAGCAGGTACCGGTATCGGCCTGAGCGCAGGGATAACTTTTGGTCTTTCGCAGTCGATGCAGACTTTTCAGGGCGAGACCTCGCAGGTTCGAACGGGCGCTGGTCCGTTTACTGGACAGGCAAATGCGCCCAACTTAACTCAACCGCCAACTGGCGGATCATTTAGCGTAGGTGTCGGACTTCCGTTCGATTTTACTATTTCGAAGAGTTATACGAGCCCGACGTGCTGGTTCTCTTGCGGAAATGCGAGCGGGCAGCCGCCACAATCGCCTCCTGTCGCACAACAGTCGGTTCCTGCCGCACAGAGCCCGAAAAAATGACCCTCAGAACGTGTGCGCTATCGGACTAACCTAAGAACAGCAAATAACATGTGGCTTGTAGGCTTAGTAATCACTGTGATCGTCCTGACGATCCCTGTTCTGGCGATCAGGCGGCATGAAATGCGATTGGCCGGTCCGACAATTATCAGACAGGAACGTCATCCGATTTTGTTTTGGGTGCTCGTTGCGCTCTTTGCGCTAGCCGGGTGCGCCGCGTTCGCCGCGACGCTGGGAGCCATGTTTGGCTAGGTTGTCAAAGATAACATCACCGAAAAAATAGAGCGATGGACATCATAGTCCCCGCAGTGGCGTTGCTGGTTTTAGTTGTGATCGTTTTTGGCGGCACCCAGCTTGCTGCAAAATATGTAATTGAATATCGAATTGCCGACGACTCTCTGCAGTATTTTTTGTTTGGTTTGCGCTTTTGGACGTGTCCGTTCGACGACATCTTGGACATAAAGAGGGTCTCTTTCTTCGGCACGTTTATTGTCATCGGTCTCAATCTGATGTCTCGCCCGTTTGGTCCGTACGTCCTGCTGCGCAGGCGGCGTGGGTGTTTTAAGTTAGTGCTTCTCACACCGCCGAATGCCGAAAGCTTTGTGAAACTGGTTCGGGCAAGGATCACGACGGCTGCAAAATAACGATCTCCACAACCTGCCATTGCTCAATTTTTGCACATTCCCGCGCGCGATTCCGACGCAGATTTTGTCATCGATGGTGCCGGAATTTGAGCGCGATCTGTGCATTGGGCCACCCGAATCCGGTCGCGAATCGCACCGGAATTGGCGCTCCGGCGGCACGTTTTTGCGCGCGATTTTGTCCTCGCGGCGGGCCCGGCGCGGACGTTTTTGGTGACGGTGTGCGCGGGGAATTTGACCCTGGTCGAGGAAATCGGCGGTAGGGCAAGATAAAAGGAATGGTGCCACCTGGGCGCCATCCTGTTGTCGTCTGCCGCGGCGTTTGGCGCTGGCTTTTCATTCATCGGGGCGAGCGCGGGTGAAGGAGTCGATTTGTTCAATCTTGCAAAGATAAATGCGATTTTTATAGGCTCAACTTGGGTGATCAAAATGTCATAGACAATATCCAAGCCACTATTTGGTCGACACAAATACAATCAACAGTGCAAGGCACTATTTTCGGCGGACAAATTAATAACATCATATCTAATTTTTCGGCCTTTGCGCCTTCCAACAGTTCTACCAAACCGGCGAAATAATGAATAAATTCGTCTCCCCTTGGTTTCACGAACCTAAGCGACGGTTCCTACTGCGCTTATGTCTGAGAGAAGCCCTGGGTTTCCTTGCGGTGGGTGTGGCTTTGTGTGCCGCGATGCTGATCGTGTCATTGTTCTACGGTGGCAAGCGCGGTGAGGTATTGCGTTTGATAAGCGTCCTGCCGCTGATTGTGATGACAGTTGTGGGATCGGTCCAAGCATGCAGGACTTTCGTTGTGTATTATGTTAGAATTCGAAAAGCGGAGCGGGAGAGGGTGTCAAATGAATGACATCTTCTCATTGGCATACTTGGCGATGACCGGGAGGGCGTCGCGGCGCGAGTATTTTGTCACTGCTGATTCTTGGTATCGTCGCCGAAATATTCTTAGCTTCGGTAATCATATTCTTCATGGCGATAGTCGGCGTAGTCGATACTTACTCAAGAGGTAGAAAGCTAGCAGGCTGTCGAAAAGTACATGCTCTTTGTACTGAACAACAGGGATCGAATCTGGCGGCGAGCTGCTTTGAATCGTTCTTGCGGTTTTGCAGCCCGCGGTGAATCAAAGTTGTCCGCGGCTGAATCCAAATCGTTTTCACCAGCCTGCTAGCCAAAGCGGTCAGCCTCTCGATAGGCGATTATGTGCAATCAAATGAATACGGCGATAAGGGTCGCCGAGCGCGTCGGCGTACAGACCCCGATCTAAAGTGGTTCTGATCGCCTCGGGTCTCGAATGGCTTGGGCCCCCGATCCCGGACAGCCTGGGCTCGATCGTTGCGGCACTGGACTCAGGCACCGGAGCGGCGTTCTCGGCCGCGGGCTACAGCCCGTATGGCGAGAACACGGCAGTGACGACGGGCAGCTTCCGTTACACGGCGCAGCGCCATGACGGCGAGACCGCGGGCAGCGCATCGCAGCCGAGCGGGCTCTATTACGACCGTGCCCGGATGTACTCGCCGGCGCTGGGACGATTCCTGCAGACCGACCCGGCGGGACCGGACGGCAGCGCGGTCAATCTCTATGCTTATGTTGATAATGATCCGCTCAACGCGACGGATCCGAGTGGAAAATGCGGGCCGTTACTCCCGGTGTGTATTTGGATAGGTGAAACGATTGTCGATACTGCTCCAATATGGGTACCAGTAGTCACAAAGGCCGTTGTTGGATTTGGGTTGGGATATTACGGTGCGAAGATCGGTGGAGTGCAAAGCACCGAGGGACAAGTGGCATCGGGTGTTGTAGGCGCATTTGCGGTCCCCGGAACGAGCTCACTCATTCAGACGGCCGCCAGGGCCGGATATGCTGGCTGGGCGACTTTTGGCATTGGTGCTGCGGGAAGTTTTGTTGGCGGCAGCAGTAGCAACATTGCTGGCCAGTATGGTGACGTTCGCGCAGGATATTCTTCACAGGTCGACCTTGAACAGTCGCTAAGAGCGGGTGTGGTCACAACGGCCGCATTCACAGGGTTCGGCGAAGGCGCTCTTGCTGGCGCCGCTATTGAAGTCCCCGGCGGTGCTGGAGCTATTATCGATACGATAACGGGCACGGGTTCGCTGCTTGGTGGATTCGGGCTGGATAAATTACTTGGTGGCCAGTCGCATGCGAAATAAGCTTTAGCGTATGGCAAATAACGGTCCGCGAGTTCATGGCTATCGAAGGGCGCGAACGATGGTGTCCTATGGGCTTACGCTCGCCATCGCCTTGATGCTGTCAGCCGGGATCTTCTTACTTCAGCATCTGAATGCAGAAAGGGCCGTCGTCGGCAACCCGTTCTTTTTTGAGTTGGTCTTTGGTTTCGGCCTTGTGGGCTGTCTCTTGGCGATGAGATCGATCTATAAAGGATCTCGCCCGATATGTATTTCCGCCGAGGGGATATTTGCTTTGGGGCTAGGAACAAAGTGGGACTGCATCCCATGGAAGAGTATAACTCAAATCGTTCAGGTTCGGTTTTTCGATCCGCTCTATTCACGCGATAGTTCTACCTATCTCATATTTTGGGGAGCCTCAAAGAAAATGAGGTTTAGTGACGATATCTCGGATATTTCGATTCTGATTATGGAAGTGAGTTCCTATGCGAAGAAGCACGGTATAACAATTCTATTGCGAGACACTCGGCGAAAGCCATCAACGCCCGGCGAGCGGTTCAACGTTTCACCTCAGCCAAAGGTGCGGCAGATTGAGAACTTGGAACTGTGAACTTATGCAGCTTCGTTGAGCGGTTGGGCGTCCGGCCTCGATGCGCGCTACAGCTATGACGCACAGGGGCGGCGTCGCGGCAAGACGCTGGCGGGCGGCAAGACCATCTATGTCACCGACGCGGACAACCGCGAGGTGCTGGAATATGACGGCACGACGGGCGCGGTGCGGAACTGGTACGCCTATGGGCTGGGCTCGAACGCGCCGTTGAACCAGATGAACGTGGCGGCGGGAACGCGGCAGACGCTGATCCCGGACAGCCTGGGCTCGATCGTTGCGGCACTGGACTCAGGCACCGGAGCGGCGTTCTCGGCCGCGGGCTACAGCCCGTATGGCGAGAACGCGGCAGTGACGACCGGCAGTTTCCGTTACACGGCGCAGCGCCATGACGGCGAGACCGCGGGCAGCGCATCGCAGCCGAGCGGGCTCTATTACTACCGCGCCCGGATGTACTCGCCGGCGCTGGGACGGTTCCTGCAGACCGACCCGGCGGGACCGGCCGGCAGCGCGGTGAATCTCTATGCCTATGTTGATAATGACCCCCTTAACCTCACCGATCCGGACGGCCACTGCTATCCGGCGTGTACAATCATCGCGGGAGCAGCCATCGGAGGCGTCGCTGGTGGCGGCTACTACCTTTACAGCACACCCCATCCCACGCTCGCCGGCTTTCTGGCGAGCACCGGAGAGGGTGCCGTGGTGGGAGGATATGCAGGAACAGGTGCTGGCCTATTGGAAATCGGGGCTGTCGGCGGCGGCGCACATGTCGTTTCGCAGTTCGTTAACTCGGCCTCAAGCAATAACTTGGGGCGTTATGGCAATACGATTTCTTCCAATGCTCTGACCGTTGCCGAGGATTTCGGTGTAGGTGCCGTTTTTTCAGCAGGCGGCGCAAAAGTGGGAAGATTTGCCGCTCCTGTTGTCGAGAGCTTGGCTAACGACTTTGGCGCTATTGTTTTTACGAACCCAACGGTCAACGCAAATGCTGCGGCGTTCGTACTGAAAAATCTCGATAAGGCGGGATCGGCCGCTGATTTTATGATAGATGTTCTCTCCAATATCGGAACCGATGCTTTGCCGAACGCTCTTCCCAGCACTTCGAGCGGTTCAAACCCTCAAAAGAAATAGAACCTCGACGGTCCACAACGGAGACTTGTAAGGCAAACAGATGGGACGAATTTTTCGAGACTACTTCTCTGTGAACGCACCCAGGATCAGGAGAGAGTTTTTCACGATGTATCTCCTCTTTTTGGCTGGGACGTTGCTCGTAATGGTGCAGAGGAGATCGGAATATCACGCTTCTTTAGTTACCCTTGGCATTTTAGCTGCTCTATTTTGGGCAGCGGCGTTCGCCTTGTTTGTAATAGTTATGAGTGCAATTGACGCTTATCAGAAAGCCTCACGCGCAGCGCGCTCCTCGGGGCTATCGATAGATGAGTACGTCAAATCGGCAGAATATGGCGAGTTGGGCCGCGAGAAGCTGAAACGGACGGATAAAGAAGTTACATGGCTGCGGAAGTGAGAGACCTCGATTGCACGCGCTGAATCGCTCCGAGCCGGCACTTCGACGGCAGCAAATCCGCGTGAGAACTGATCCCTAAACCGACACGAATCCCGCTCTGAACCGACGCAGTGCAGTCAATCTCTCTATGCTTATGTCGGAAATGATCCGCTCAACGCGACGGATCCGAGTGGACGGTTTTTGGGCTGGGACAATGTCGTAGGAGCTGGGATTGGAGCCTTTGGTGGGGGGATTAGTGGTGCACTCGCAGGGTATCATGCGACAGGAACATGGAAGGGAGCCGTTCTCGGTGGTTTCGGAGGTGCGGTAGTAGGTGGCTTGATAGGAGGTATCAATCCGCTGGCCGTACAATACGCAATTGAGGCTGCGGGGGGAGCCGGGTCGGGATTTGCTAGTTACGCGGCTGGTGGAGTGGCGTTCACGGCAGTCAACGCCTTTGGAGGTGCGAGCGGTGCCGCAGCGAGCGACCTCCTAAATTATCAGTTCGCAGGAGGAAGCTTGAGTGATTTTGGCAAGGACATAAGAAACGGCGCGGCAATTGGAGCGGTGTCTGGGTTCCTAGAAGCGCCGTTCTCGGCGGCTGGCGGCAGTGCGGCCCTTGGCTATGGCCTGACGGGCGATGCGGCACTGAGTTCCCAGAGCGCGATTTTCAATATCCTGGGAACCTGCTTATTTGGTGATTGTGGCTCTAAGCTAGGTAAGTGACAATGCCTCACGCCCCAGCCGTGTTCGGACACAGATATTCCTTATCTCAGAAGGTAGGGACGTATCTGGTGATGCCGATGATGTCGTTAGCCAGTCTAAGTATGGGCATATTTCTGATTGATTCCGCTAGCACGTTCGTTGGATTTCTGCTGATCCTATTTGGCGCAGCTTTTCTTTTTCTAAGCGCATTCGGCACTCTGATGTGTTCCTCTATCGTCTCCGGAGACGATGGAATTGCGGCCCACAACTTCGGACGAAACCTCAGATTCATTCGCTGGCAGGACGTGACGGTGGTCAAGAAGAGTCGCAGATGGAATCCTGGCGCGCGTGCGTTTCAAGATGTCTTCTACGTTTTTGACAGTGTCTATTCGTCCCTGCAGGAGCGAATGGTAAATCTGCGCGGTCCAATCGTCTTCTCCGACAGGATAAGCGGGCTCCGAGATTTACTTGACGATATAAACCAAGCCGCGCATCAGTATCATTTCCCCCTCGTAGCGTTGGATCAAGAAGCAGCTCGGACACAGGCAATTGCAACAGACGCAGGAATCTATCGGCGGACCGTGCCTAAGGTGAATGAAGCGCCTTTGGCTGAATTGTAGATTCGCGAACCGACATTTGCGAATTTAAATACATGAAGCTGAGACATCGGGCACGGCAGGAGTCACGATAAGGTGCGGGACTTAGTTCAGCCGCGAGCGACATCTTTGGGAACTGGCTAGAGCCGAAGGCTGGTGAGATGAACTTCAAGCCTGGCAAGTAGGGGCCAACACACTACGCGTGTCGCTTCAACCGCAGAACTTCACGTCATCGTTCGTGAACACTGCTTCGCAGCTTGGACGCACGACATTTCGTTGAATGGTCAGGCGCTCAGCCTTGGGGCTAACCCACTTGCAGGAACATCGACGGGATTTTTTGCAACAGAAACGCCGGGCTTGATCGGCTCTGAAATAGCCGAATTCAGCAACTATACATCTTCCATCTCAGCTGGCGTAAAGTTGCTTTCGCCAGCTGGCGCGACGTTATTGCTTGGGACCGGCGCTGGCCTATACGATACCTACGCCAACCCGGGAGAAAACGGAGCTTCTGAGAATCTAAACCAGGACTTTCAATACCTGAACTTCAATCAGGGCCAACTCCGGAACTCGAATGGCAGCAGCGGAAAGCCTCTGTCTAAATAGCGGACGCGTATCGCGGAGAATATTATGGCGGTCAGCAAATCGGAAGTCAGGGGCACGGTCACCGGCAGAATGTATCGCGAATTGCCGGAAGGGCACCGAACGACTTTTGTTGTTGGAATGCTGGACATGCTGGGCGTAGCTTATCTTTATGTAGCACCAGAACATAAACCGCGAATCGACGCTGTGCTTCGCTACGTCATCGGTTATGAAAATGACGCGCTGAGGCAGCGGTTCGATGGGTACATGAACGCGGGGGACGAGCGTCAGACACTTGGTGCCGCCGGCTGTTTCCTTACAGCCCTGAACGAATGGTGCGGCTTCGATGATCCTAAAGGTGGTTCTTCGGAGGGCTGGTTTAAGCGCCTGCTGGGCTGATCCCTCCACCAAGATCACTCCTGCAAATGGACGCATCTACGAACGGCCAAACCAGGCCCATATCGCGTTTAGGTAAAAGTCTTTAGCCGGTCAAGAACTCATTGCTCTGGTGAATGCGGCGATTGAAGGCCGCTCAATTCCCATACAACGCCGCAGCACAGGGGTGCCGACGACGATGATCGCGTCGCTCGGAGCGTGAGCCCAAAAGCGCCTAACGATGAGGATGTCGTCGTGGTGGTTCGGACAGTTTTGGGTCCCGTTGAGGATCGTTTCGGCTGCCGCCGGCCGGCGGCGGCGCGCCTCATAAGGGCTGGCCGGCGAACCAGCGCGCGGTTTCGGGCGCACCCACCTCATAGGGCGTCACATCGGACCAGAAGCGGGTCTTGAACTTCGTGGCGTCGACCTCATAGGGGCGGTCCCAGGTGAAGCCGACATCCGCGACTTCGCGCATGAAGGGCGAGAAGAGCCCCAGCAGCGGCAGCAGGCCGAGCGGGACCGCCAGGATGCGCAACCTGACGTGAAGCGCATCGGCGCCGAGCTGCAGGATCTCGCGCGGCGTCCGGGTCGGCGCGCAGGGCATGTTCCAGACCTGGCCATAGGCATCGTCCGGCGCATCGAGCAGCGTGACGATGGCGCGCGCGATGTCCGGCACATAGGCGAAGTCGTGCGGCGTGTCGGGCGGTGCGAGCAGCAGGGCCCGCCTGCCCCTGGCGATCGCGCCGAAGCCTGTGGCGCCCAGATGAGAGACCGGGACGCCGGGGCCGTAGAAATCCGTCGCGCGCAAGGCGGCAAAGCGGACGCGGCCGGTCACCGCGGCGGCCGACCAGATCCGCGTGACCTCCGAGAGAATCGCGGGCTTGGCGCCCTGGGCCGTTAGCGGCATGTCTTCCCGGCGCGGCGTGTTCTGCGGCCCGAGCATGTAAAGGTTGTCGAGGAACACGACCCGGGCGCCGCTTGCTGCCGCCGCTTCCACGACGTTGATGATCGTCGCCGGCCAGACCCGGCGCCACACCTTCGCATCATAGGGGAAGCCGACGGAAAGGACGACCTGGTCCGCGCCTTCGATCGCCGCCCGAACCGATTCCGCGTGCAGGACGTCGCAGGACCGGAAGGTCGCGGGGTCCGCAAGGTCCGCCGGCCGGCTGCGCTGTGCGACGCAAACCGCCCCGCCGCGCGCCAGCAGGCGCTGCGTGACGGCGCGGCCGACGGCGCCGAAGCCCAATATGACGGTCGATCTGCGCATCGGCGTTCTCCTCTGCGCCGAACTTAGGGATGCGCTTGGCATACCGGAAATGCATGTTTATCATCATTGATATGCGTGAAGTGAATATTGCCGGCCTCGACCTCAATCTCATCCCCGCGCTCGACGCGCTGTTGCGCCACCGCAATGTCACGCGCGCCGCAGCGGAGGTGGGGCTCAGCCAGCCGGCGATGAGCCGCGCGCTGGCGCGGCTGCGCGAGCTTCACGGCGATCCGCTGCTGGTGCGGACGCGAAGCGGCTATGTCCTCACGCCGCGGGCCCAAACGATGCAGCCGCAACTGGCGCAGGCGATCGGCCATCTTCGCAGCACCTTCGCGCAGCCGGCCTTCGACCCCGGCAGCGAGCGCCGGACGGTGCGCCTCGCGGCGGCAGACAGCCACACCATCCTGATCCTGCCGGAGGTGATGTCGCGGCTTGCGGTCGAGGCGCCGGGGGTGGATGTCCGCGTCGAGGCTTACCGGCCGGGCACCTATGAACGCCTGGACAGCGGTGCGCTGGACTTCGCGTTCGCCATGTCGTCCACGCCGCTGCCGCCGGGCATCTCCAGCGAAGTCGTTGCCGAGGACCGCGTGGCGCTGGTGATGCGGCGCGGGCATCCCGCGGCCAACCGGAAGTGGACGCTGGCCGATTATGCAAAATATCCGCATGCCGGCGTCGCGTTGCTCGGCGACGGGCAGACCGAGATCGACGCGGTGCTGGCGGCGGCCGGCATCCGCCGCCGCATTGCGCTGGTGACGCCGAACTTCATCGCCGCCCTGGCGGCGGTCGCCGCGACCGATATGGTCACGACCCTTTCGGCCGCGCTCGCGCGGCGCTTTTCCGCCAGCCTCGCTCTTGTGCTGCGCGACGCGCCCTTTGTCGAAACGGGGCTGCAGACGACATTGGTCTGTTCGCATATCCGCGCCGCCGATCGCTTCTGCGTCTGGTTCCGGTCGCTGGTGCGCGACGCCGCTTCGGCCGGCATGAGACGCTAGCGGCGGTCGAGCCAGAGCCAGCGGGTGCGGTGCATGTCGCGGGGATTGTCGACCCAGCCCTTCACATAGGGCCGGACGAGGTCCTGGGTGACGCGGAAGCGCAAAGGTATCCAGGGATAGTCCTTCAGCGCGAGGCGCTCGGCGGCGCCCAGCAGGGCGGCACGCTTCTTCGCATCGGGCTCCTGCTGTGCGGCATCGAGCGCGGCGTCGAAGGCAGGATTGCTGTAGCGGCCGTAATTGTTGCCGGCATCGGAGCGCAACAGGTCGAGGAAATTCGTCGCGTCGTTGAAATCGGCGAACCAGGAGGCGACGCCGAGTTCGAAATTGCCCGAGGTCAGGTTGCGGCCGTGCACCGCGCCGTCGATCGCCACGATGTCGAGATTGACGGCGATCGGCCGCAGCATCGCCTGCAGGACCGCTGCGACACGCTTGTTGTTGGGCTCGTCGAAGGTCTCGAGCGTGAGATAGAGGGGGTGATCGGGGCCATAGCCGGCCTGGGCCATCAGCCAGCGCGCCTTCGCTAGGCGTTCGGCGAAGGGGAGGGGCCGGAAATCGAGCGACTGCTCGGGCACGTAGTTCGCCACGCTGGGCGGCACGATGCCGTAGGCGGGGGGCTCGCCGAGACGCAGCACCTTCTGCGCGATCACCTCGCGGTCGATCGCGAGATTGAGGGCGCGGCGGATGCGCAGATCGTCCAGCGGCGGACGGTGCAGGTTGATCGAGATATAGGAGAGGCCGAGGAAAGGCTTGATGTGCAGCGTCTCCGGCATGTGGGCGCGAATCCAGCCGATCTGCTGCAGCGGGATGGGCGTCTGGGTGTCGAGCTCGCCGGCGCGCAGGCGGTCGAGCGCGGCATTGCTGTCGGGCGTCGGCCAGTAGTTCACGACGTCGATCCGCACATGCGCCGCGTCGTAGAAGCGCGGATTCTTCACCAGCGTCAGATGGGCGTTGATCATCCATTCGCGCGGCAGATAGGGGCCGTTGCCGACGAAATTTCCGGGCTTCGACCATGCCGCGCCCTTGGCCATGACGACATGGCGGGGCAGCGGATAGGCGGTGTCGTGGGTGAGGAGCTCGGGCAGATAGGCGGCGGGATGCTCGAGCGTGAGGACCAGCGTCTTGTCGTCCGGCGCGGCGACGCCCAGCGAAGCCGGCGGCAGCTTGCCGATGCTGATCGCATGCGCGTTCTTCAGGACCCAGAGATTGTAGGCGTAGGACGCGCCGGTCGCAGGATCGAGCAGGCGGCGCCAGGCGAAGACGAAATCCTGCGCCGTCACCGGATGCCCGTCCGACCACACGTGATCTCGCAGGTGGAAGATCCAGGTCTTGCCGTCCGGCGCGGTGCTCCAGCTTGTCGCGGCGCCGGGGATCGGCGCGCCGGCGGCGTCCATCGTCAGCAGGCCGACCAGGATGTCGCCCTCGATCTGGGATTCGTTGATGCCGTCGATGAAATGCGGATCGAGGCTCTTGATCTCGATGCCATTGCCGCGGTTGAGGACGCTGAGCGCGAACGCCGGCGACGCGGCCGCGACGGCGAGCAGGCCGGCGAGAACCGCGGCGCGCGCGCGCATCAGACCGTCCTGACGGCGCGATCGAGCGAGAGATAGCGGGTGCGGTGGATGTTGACGTTGTTGTTCACGAAGCCGCGGACCTGCGGCGAGACGAGGTTGCGGGTGACGCCGAAATAGATCGGCGCGACGGCCACATCGTCGAGCAGGGTCTGCTCGGCCTGGCGCAGCAATCCTTCGCGGACGGCGACGTCGCGCTCCTTGTCGGAGCGTTCCACCAGTGCGTCGAATTGCGGATTGGAATAGCCGCCATAGTTGAGGTCGGTGGTCTGCGACTGGAACAGCATGAGATAGTTCTTCGGGTCGCGATAATCGGCGACCCAGCCCGCGAGGGTCACGTCGAAGTCGCGCTTGCGCAGCATGTTGTAGTGGATCTGGCTGTCATAGCCCGCCAGCCGCGCATTGACGCCGATTTCCTTCCACATCGCCTGCAGCGCCACCGAGACGATGCGCGACTCCGTCGCCTGCGAGGTGTTGAGATCGAAGGCGACGGGGTTGTCCGGACCGTGCCCCGCCTCGGCCAGCAGCTTGCGGGCGCGCGCGATCCGCTGCGCATCGGTCTCGCCGGCGAAGCGCAGCCGGGCGCCGCGATAGCCCGGTATGCCGGACGGCACGAGCGCGTAGGCGGGCTGCTCGCCGGCCCGGGTCACTTTCTGCGCGATGATCTCGCGGCGGACGGCGAGCGACAGCGCGGTGCGCACGCGGATGTCGTCGAACGGCTTGCGATGCATGTTGAATTGCATGTAGGCGGAGAAGATGTAGGGCGAGAGCTGCAATTCGCGCGGCATGTAGAGCTTGAGCCAGTTGATGAGCTGCGGCGGCACCGAATCCGTCACGAGATCGAAATCGCCGGCGCGGAACCGCTTCAGGGCGGCCGACGAATCCTGCGTCGGATGGAAGGTCACGGCCTGGATGGCGACGTTTTCGGCATCGAAGAAGCGCGGGTTCTTCGCCAGCCGGACATGATCGTTGGGGATCCATTCGCGCAGCACATAGGGACCGTTGGTCGCGATGTGCTCGGGCCGCGTCCAGGCGTCGCCATGGGCCTCGACGATGTGCTGCGGCACCGCGAAGGTCGTGTAATGCGTCAGGAGCTCGGCGATATAGGGCACCTGGTAGCGGAAGGTGAGTTGCAGCGTGCGGTCGTCCAGGGCGCGGGCGCCGACGGCGTCCGGTGGGACGCGGCCGGACGCCGCCTCCTCCATGTTCTTCATCGGGTAGAGGATGGAGACGTATTGCGCGGCGGTCTTGGGGTCGGCCATGCGGCGGAACGAGAAGACGTAGTCATGCGCCGTCACCGGCTTGCCGTCGGACCAGGCATGGTCGCGCAGCTTGAAGGTGTAGGTGAGCCCATCCGGGCTGGCGGCATAGCTGAGCGCCGCGCCGGGGACCGCACCGCCGTCGGGCCCGTCGGTCATCAGACCGATGAACATGTCGCCGATGATGTTGTTTTCCCAATTGCCCGAGGCCTTGTGGGGATCGAGCGTGTCGGGCTCGGCACCATTGCCGCGCTCCAGGCTATGGGCGTCGCCATTCGACAGCGTCATGACCGGGCCGCTCTTGCCTTTGAGGGCATAGGCGGCGCCGCCGATCGCGGCCACGGTGCCGCCGGTCACCAGGGCACGGCGTGTCCATTTGCTCTGTTCCATCGGCGTCCTGACCCCCTCGCGGCGAGACCGTCGATACCATATCTTGCCCTCGCCAGCAGAACAGCAAACGGATGAATAGCCGATGAAAATCGCTCCTGTCGCCTTCTTCGCCGCCCTCGCCTTCATCCCGGCGGCGGCCGATGCCGATCCCCGGCAGGATCTGCTGGACGGGATGGCGAAATGCGCCGCCGTCGCGGCGGCCGATTCGCGGCTGGCCTGCTATGATGCGCTCAACCCGGCGTTGAAGGCGGCGCAGGCCGAGCCGCCGCCCCCTGCCGCCGTGGCGCCGCCGCCACCTTCAGCGCCGCCGCCGGCACCCGCTGCGCCGCCGGCCGTCGCCGACAACAGGCCGTGGTACGATCCGGGCCGTATCTTCGGCGTCAATCCGAACGAGCAGACGACGCCGCAGCAATTCGGCAGCGAGAACCTGGCGCCGCCGGCGCCTCCGCCGGGGACGCCCGCGACTGCGCAGAACACGCCGCCGCCGCCGCTGGAGAGCATCACCGCCGGGCTTTCCGACTACTCGTTCAACGCGCATGAGAAGTTCATCGTCATCCTGGACGACGGCCAGATCTGGCAGCAGATCGAAAGCGACGGTGGCAAGGCGCATTTCAAGAGTGGGCGCAACGTCGTCACGATCGAGCGGGGCTTCATGGGCTCGTACAACCTGACGATCAACAAATTGCCGGCGATCTACAAGGTGAAGCGGCTGAAATGAGGCGCGTCAGTCGTGCTCGGCCACCAGATGGCCAGGCCCGACCTCGATCAGGCGGGGGCGGTATTGCTCCGCATCCGGATCGTCGACCAGCTTCGATTTGAGGAAGTTGAGCTGCGCCCGGGTGTCGAGCGGCGAGGGCAGATCGCCGGACAGCTTGGCCCGCGTCTTGGCGCGTTCGAGCTTGGGATCGGGGATCGGGACCGCCGAAATCAGCGCCTTGGTGTAGGGATGGCGCGCGTCCTTGTAGATCGCGTCGCGATCGGCGATCTCGACCACGCGGCCGAGATACAGGACCATCACGCGATGGCTGATCTGGCGCACCACCGACAGGTCGTGGCTGATGAAGATCATCGACATGCCGAAATCGGTCTGCAGCTTGACGATCAGGTCGATGATCTGGGCCTGGATAGAGACGTCGAGCGCGCTGACCGCCTCGTCGCAGACCACCAGTTTCGGCTCCACGACCATGGCGCGGGCGAGGCCGACGCGCTGGTTCTGGCCGCCGGAGAATTCGTGCGGATAGCGGTTGAGCCAGGCCGGATCGAGCCCGACCTGCTGCATGATGGCGCGGACCTTGGCCTTCACGGCGTCGCGGCCGAGCTCCGGCTGCAGCGTGCGCAGCGGCTCGGCGATGGATTCGCCGATGGTCATGCGCGGATCGAGGCTGGCGAGCGGATCCTGGAACACGATCTGCAATTCCTTGCGCAGATGGCGCTGGTCGGCCGGCGATATCTTGTCGAGGTCGCGCGTCATCCACACGACCGTGCCTTCGGTCTTGGGCAGGAGCTGGAGCACGGCGCGCGCCAGCGTCGACTTCCCGCAACCCGACTCGCCGACGATGCCCAGCGTCTCGCCTTCGCGCAACGTGAAGCTCACGCCGTCGACGGCGCGCAGGGGTTTTGGCTTGGCGAAGAAGCCGTTGCCGCGCACCGGAAAATAGACTTTCAGGTCGTCGACCGTGAGCAGCGGCGTATCCGATCTGAGGGCCGGCACCCGGCCATGGCCTTCGCGCTCGGGCCGGTCGAGGCGCGGCATCGCGCTCAACAGCATCTTCGTATAGTCGTGGCGCGGGCGGTAGAAGATGTCGTCGACCGGACCGGATTCGACGACCTCGCCCTGCCGCATCACCTGCACGCGGTCGGCGACGCCGGCGATCACGCCCATGTCGTGGCTGACCAGCACGATGGCGGTCTTCAGCTCGGTCTTGAGGTCGCGCATGATGTCGAGGATCTGCGCCTGCACGGTCACATCGAGCGCGGTGGTCGGCTCGTCGGCGATCAGCAGGTCGGGGCCGCAGGCGGTCGCCATCGCGATCATCACGCGCTGCCGCATGCCGCCGGACAGCTCGTGCGGATATTGCTTCATGCGGCGGCGCGCCTCGGGGATGCGCACCAGCTCCAGCACCTCGATGGCGCGCTTCTCGGCTTCGTCGCGCGGTAGGCCCGAATGGACGCGCAGCGCCTCGATGATCTGGGCCCCGGCCGTCATGTGCGGCGTCAGCGAGGTCAGCGGGTCCTGGAAGATCATGGTGATCTTCGAGCCGCGCAGCTTGTTCAGGCGCCCCTGCGGGACGCCGAGAATCTCCTGGCCGCGATATTTCACGCTGCCGGTCGCGGCGCCATTGCCGGCCAGCAGGCCGATCGTCGCCATGAAGAGCTGGCTCTTGCCCGAGCCGGACTCGCCGACCACGCCGAGGCATTCCGCTTCGTTGATGGTGAAGCTCGCGTCGCGCACCGCGTGGACCTCGCCGTCGGGCGTCGCGAAGCGGACGTCGAGATGGCTGACGTCCAGGATCGGCGTCGGGCTGGCGCTGTTCGGCATCTCAGCGGTCCTTCGGGTCCAGGGCGTCGCGCAGGCCGTCCCCGATGAAGTTGAAGCAGAACAGGGTCACCGCCATGAATGCCGCGGGGAACAGCAGCAGCCAGGGAGCGGACTCCATCTGGTCCTTGCCGTCGGAGATCAGCACGCCCCAGGAGGTCAGCGGCTCCTGGATGCCGAGCCCGAGATAGGAGAGGAAGCTTTCGGCGAGGATCGAGGCCGGCACGGTCAGGGTGACGTAGACGATCACCGGCCCCAGCACGTTGGGGATGATATGGCGGGCGATGATGCCGAAGGTTCCGACGCCGCCGGCGCGTGCCGCCTCGACGAATTCCTTCTGCTTCAGCGACAGCGTCTGGCCGCGCACGATCCGCGCCATGGTGAGCCATTCGACCGCGCCGATGGCGATGAACAACAGGAAGAAATTGCGCTGGAAGATCACCATCAGGATGATGACCAGGAAGATGTAGGGGATCGAATAGAGCACGTCGACGAAGCGCATCATCAGCTCGTCGACGCGGCCACCGACGAACCCGGCGGTGGCGCCGTAGAGCACGCCGATGACGAGGCTGACCAGCGTCGCCGTCAGGCCGACCGCAAGCGAGACGCGGGCGCCGATCAGCGTGCGCACCAGCAGGTCGCGGCCGAGCGAATCGGTGCCGAACCAGTGCGAGCCGCCGGCGTTGCATTCGACGGCCGGATCCGGCCACCAGTTCGGGGCGCAGGAGATGATGTTGTAGTCCTGCGCATCGTAGGCATAGGAGAGCAGGAACGGCCCGACGATCGCGGCGAGCGCGATGACCGCCAGGACGACGATGCTGACGACGGCGGCGCGGTTGCGCAACAGCCGGCGGCGGGCGTCTTCCCAGAGGCTGCGCCCCTTCACGTCGACGGCGCGCTCCATCACCTCTTCCATGCGCGAATGCGTGAAAGGCAGGCTCATCGCGCATACCTCACGCGCGGATCGAGCACCGCGTAGAGAAGATCGGCCAACAGGTTCAGCAGGATGACGAGGGTCGCGTAGCAGATCAGCACGCCCAGCATCAGCGTGTAGTCGCGGTTGAGCGCGGCGTTGACGAAATACTGGCCGATGCCGGGGATGCCGAAGAGCTGCTCGACCACGAGCGAGCCGGTCAGCACGCCGGCCGTGGCGGGACCGAGATAACTCACCAGCGGCAGCACGGCGGCGCGCAGCGCGTGGCGCACGACGATCATGATGCTCGACAGTCCCTTGGCCCGCGCGGTGCGGACATAGTTGGAGTGCAGGACCTCGACCATGCTGCCGCGCGTCAGGCGGGCGATGACGCCGATCTGCGGCAGCGCCAGGACGATCACCGGCAGGATCATGTTGATCATCTCGCCGCGATCCCAGCTCGTGGGCATGTGCATCTCGTGCCCGAACAGCGTGACGCCGTAGACGCCGAAGACGAGGGTGAGGATCGGCGCCATGATGAAGGAGGGGATGGTGATGCCGATCATGGCGCCCGCCATCACGGTATAGTCCGTCGTGCGGTTCTGGCGTAGCGCCGCCACCGTGCCGAGCGACATGCCGATCAGAACCGCCAGCGTCATCGCCGCAAGGCCGAGGCGGGCGCTGATGGGAAAGCCCTGGGCGATGATCTCGTTGACCGTGAAGTCCTTGTTCTTGAACGAGGGACCGAGGTCGCCATGCGCCAGCTTGCCCAGATAGATCCCGTATTGCTGGATCAGCGGCTTGTCGAGGTCGTAGGCGGCCTTGATGTTGTGCTCGATCTCCGGCGGCAGGCGGCGCTGGCTGTCGAAGGGTCCGCCCGGGGCGACCCGCATCATGAAGAAGGACAGCGTTATGATGATGAATAGCGTCGGGATGGCGCCGAGCAGGCGCCTGATGGCATACGCAAACATCTTTTGCTGCTGGCCCCACGCCCAGTTGATCGCCGTTCATCAAACTCGGGGACGGTTAACGTCCTGTCAATGCGCCTTAATGCGCGCCGGCGCCTAAATTTCAGGAACTCGTCCGTCCACGAAATAATCGCAAAAGAACGCTCACTGTGTCTGCAGCCAGACTTGCCAGCGCGGCTCGATGTCGGCGCCATGCAGCTGCCACCACTCGTCATCCACGGCGAAGGCGGTGGCGAAATGCGCCGGGAGGGTCGGCAGCCAAGGCGCCATGTCGGTGCCCAGCTCCGGATTCCTGCCCACGAGCGGCAGCGCCGAACGGCGCGCCGGACCGTAGGGAACCCAGTTCGCAACGCCTGCGAGGCGCTGGGATTCCGTCGCGTAGCGCACGAAATCCAGTGCCGTTTCCTTGTGCGGGTTGCCCTTCGGGACGCCAAACACATCGAGCTCATAGAGCTGGCGGTCCCAGATGACGTTTACGACATGATGATGCTGGGCCGCGTCGTAGATGTCGCCATTGAGTGCGGTGGCGAAGGCGGCGCGGCCGTCGTCCAGCATGGCCAGGGCGTCGGCCGAACTGTTCCACCAAACCAACGAACCCTTCAACGTGCCGAGCTTGGTCAGGGCGCGGTCGATGCCGACCGGGGTGAGCAGCGCGTCGTAGACGTCCGCCGGATTCATGCCGTCGGCCAGCAGGGCGAGCTCGAGATTGAACTTGGCGCCGCGCCGCAGCGCGCGGATTCCGGGGAAGCGCTTGAGGTCGAAGAAATCGGCGGCGCTCTGCGGCTGCGGTCCGGCGAAGCGGTGGGGGGCATAGGCGATGACCTGGGAGTAGACCACACTGCCGACCCAGCAGGGCCCGACGGCGTTCGGGACGAAATCCTTCGCAGCGGGCGTGCCGTCCGTTCCGGGGGGCAGGGTCGCGGCGTCGACATGCTCGAGCAGGCCGAGGCGGCAGGCCGCGATGGCGTCCGGCAGTTCGAAATCCATCACGTCCCAGTCGTAGCGATGGTTGCCGACCATCTGCTGCAACTCGGTCAGGCCGCCGTCATAAAGCGCGACGCGCACGTCGTAGGACTTGGCCTCGCCATAGGTGCGGAACAGCGCGTTGGCCTGGGCCCGCTCATAAGGCCCCGACCAGGTCGCGACGGTGAGCACCGGAAGCGTCCGGGTCAGCCACAGCCAGGCACCGGCCAGGATCACCAGCACGGCGGCGACGGTCGAGAGGACGACGATGGTTCGTTTGCTCATGCGCACCTCAATGGATCCCGAACAGGCCTTTCAGCGTATCGCCGAGGCCGTTACTTTTCTTCTTCTTGTTCGGCGGCGCCTTGCCGTCGGGCCGCGTACCGCCGCCGGTCAGTCCCTTGAACAGGTCGGTCAGCGTCCCGCTGCCCTTGCTCAGCACGCCGCCGATCAATCCCGTCACCGCGCCCGCGATGTCGGGCTCGTAGCGGACATGGTTCCAGGAGCCGGTGATGGCGAAAGGCACGCCGACGTCGAGCAGGTGCAGGCGGCCGCCGATCGAAGCCTTGGGCACGATGCGGTAGGCGATGGTCTGGTTGCCGAGGTCGAGGCGGCCCGCGCCGGTCATGTTGATGAAGGCGCTCGACAGCGCGAGATCGTTGTTGCTCAGCATGCCGTTCACGATGACGAAGCTGCCGCCGAAGCGGTCGAAATCGGTGGCGGCGCTCTGGCCCGTCGCACCGGCGCTCAGGATCGTCTCGACGGTGCGCGCGACGCGGCCCATGTCGACGCCGCGGATGCTGCCGCCGCTGATCGCGACCGTACCGCGGCCCGACAGGCTGCGCATGATCGCATCCGGCGAGGCGCCGGCGGATTTCACATCGAGCGCGATGGTGCCCGTTCCTGCGATCTTGTCGACGCCGATCGTATCGGCAAGGAACGGTGCCATCGCAATGCCGCTGAAGGTCAGCTTGTTAGCCAGCAGCGGCACCGGACCGCGCACATCGGCGACGAGTTCCGCGACGCCGCTGCCACCATAGAGCTGCATGGGGCCCAGATGCGCGGTCATCACGCCGTCCTGCAGGGTTACGGCAATGGCGGTCCGGCCGATCTTCAGGTGCAGGACGTCGAGCCGGCCGACCGCCAGGGCGAGATGGCCGCTCAACGTCTTGATGAGGTCGAGCCTGACCGGCGCCTTGCTCCAGCCGCCGCCGGGCGGCCCCGCAGGACGTTGCGCAGGGGTCGGCACGGGCACGCCCGGCGGGCCGCTCGGGGCGCGCATGTAGGTGTTGAGATCAAGACGGTCGACGCTCAGCGTGCCGTCCACGCGCGGCACCCCGTCGCCCAGTTCGGCGTCGAGATTGCCGGCGAGCGCCATGCCGTCGAGATGCGCCTTCAGGCCGGTCAGTGCCAGGTGATGGCCGCGCGCGACGAGTTGTGCCTGTGCCTCCAGCGGCCCAAGCCCGCCGCCGGCAGAGACCGGACGGCCGAGCCAGGACGCCAAATCCTTCAGCGACGGCGTGCGGAGCCTCCCGACGCCGGCGGCCGTGCCGTCTCCCGCGACGCGGCCGACGAAGCCGGCGTTCAGGAAGTCGGAGGTGACGGCCGTCGTCACCTGCGTTGCCCTTCCGGTGAGCAGCAAGGCCGGCGTCGCCAGATTCGCCGAGAAGCCGAGCTTGCGACCGCGATGCACGAAGCTGCCCTCGATGCCGGCCGCTGCGTCCAGGCGCGTCAGCGCGATCTTCGCATCGAGGCCGGTGATCGCGCGGTGGATGTCGAGCTTGGCGTTGTCGTAGGACACGGCGCCGTCTTCGATCGTCAGGCCGGCGAAGCGCGTGTTCGCGGCCGCGCCGGCGGCGAGTCGAGGTCCGCGGCCCACCGCTGGGCTGAGCTTCCAGTTGGCGCGGCCGTCGGGCGCGACCTCGAGCGCGACGACCGGCTTGTCGAGCACGATCTCGCTCGCCTCGATCCGTCCGGAGAAGAGCGGCAGGATGCGCACGGCGATGTGCATCGCGTCCATGTGGACGAGATCGGGAGCATGGCCGCCCGGCGCATTGGCGAGCGTCACGTCGCGAGCGGTCAGGCCAAGATCGGGGAACAGCGTGAAGGCGAGGGTGCCATGGATATTGAAGGCGCGGCCGGTGGCGCGGCCGACCCGGCTTTCGATCTCGCCGCGCAGGCCGCCGGTCGGCACCAGCAGGGGCGCGGCCGCGACCGCCGCGACGACCAGGACCGCGCCGCTGGCGAGGGCGAAGAGATGTTTGCGATTCATCGGAGCGATCCTAGCCCGGCCGCGGGCAAAAAAGCGCCCTGCGATCAAGGCTTTCCGCCGCGCCGGCGCGTCGCCTGCGCAACGAAGCTAAGCGGCTGGCAAAGCCTTGCTTTTCCAGGGACAGGGCCATAGTTTCCCGCCCTTCGCCGATATGCAGTTGTAGCTCAGTTGGTTAGAGCGCCGGATTGTGGATCCGGAGGTCGGTGGTTCGAGCCCACCCAACTGTACCATTCCATTTCCCCAAAACTCCGAACCTCCACGCGCCTATGCGAATAGCGTCGGTTGCGGCGGCATTGGGCGCAAGTCCGGTCTCCGGCCCCGCGACGGAGACTCAAAGATCAGGGAATTTTGGCGCCGTCCGGCCGCCAGTCTCCATCTCCAGATCGGAGACCTCCACTTCGGCCCGAACTGGAGGTTGGAAGTTCGTGCCCGGCGGTCTGATCGACGAACCCTGCTCCCGCGCAAAACGAAGATATCAGGGATAAAAACAAGGAAGATTCTTAGTTGAGCGCACGCTTCGCGTGCTTACGGGTCTGAAGGCATCGATTCCACGGGCCTTTGCGCGATTTCTGGGTCGGGAATCGCGCTGGTGATAACAGGGAACGCGCGACGCGATAACAGGGAAAGAATTTCAGATAACTGGGAATTATGGTTTTAGGAACGTCACTTCTCTGGGAGCCGATGCTGGAAGTGACCTGAGCCCCATCTTTCATCCAGCTGGAAGTAGAGCCTGACCTTCATTTGAGCCTTGCTGGCTCGGTGGTGCAACGGGACGGGGCGCGGAGCCCCAAAAGCGGCGACAGCCGCCAGCCCTTGCCGTCGAATAGTGAGGCGTGGTTGCGGAGATGGTCGTCGTCATTGGAGACGAGCGCATTTGCTTTCAGCGGCTTAGCCCCGCCCGTCAGCCAATCATTCGTTTTTTCGGATCCGTTCTCGCTGGCATGAAAAGCAAGCCTTTTTGCCGGGAATCCGATGCACCCTGTGGCTTGGCTGCGGGTAGTTGCGCATTAGCAACATATATTCGTCAAATCGAGATGTTTTGCGTGGAATTTGATTGATCTTTTAGATCATAATGGGAATAACAAAAGACACCAACACAACAATGCGCAGGCGGGCCAAGTGGCGACGACCGTGCGAAGGGGAGGATTCAGTATGACGCTAGGTGGACAGCCTCGGCTTTTCCCGAATGGGTTGCTGGTGGGCGCTGTGTTGCTTTCGGCCATTCCACAAGCCGCACAGGCTCAGGACCAGACCCAGGGCTCAATCGAGACGGTGGTCGTTACCGCACTGAAGCGCGATGTGTCGGTGGAAAACGCGCCTGCGGCGATCACGGCCCTAAGTGGCGACCAGCTTCGCAACGATCAAATCACGAATGTCGCCCAAATAAGCGAGAAAGTGCCGAGCTTGGACATCGGCGCCGCAGGCGGGACGACGCTCGTCGCAATTCGCGGCGTGAGCATGGACGCCATCATCGGCGGGCTGGAAGGGTCGGTCGCGATCCACAACAACGGCGTCTATCTCTCGCAAGCCGCTCCGATGGACTTCCTCCTGATGGACGTCGGCTCCGTCGAAGTCCTGCGCGGTCCGCAGGGTACGCTCTATGGACGCAACGCGACCGGCGGCGCCATCAATTTCGCCCCGGCTCAACCGACGGATACGTTCGGCGGCTACATAAACGCCGGGTACGGCAACTACAACACCTGGCGGGTGGAAAGCGCCGTTTCCGGTCCGCTCACGGACAATCTCCAAGGGCGGCTTTATGTGATGCACGACGCCCGCGAAACGGGATATGCCGAAAATCTCGCCACGGGGAATCGCCTGGGCGGCTACAGCGAATCGGGCGCGCGCGGCGCCCTTCGATACGAACCGACGAGCGACCTCACGGTCGATCTTTCCGGATTCTGGTTCAACGACTACGATACGCTGGACTTCTGGACCAATACGACGCCCCCCAGCGCCGCGGCCATCGCCTCAAATCCCGATTTTTTGAATCATCCCATTTCCTTCGATCCCCGCAAATTTTATTTCGATTTCGAACCGGCGGCCCATCAATTGGACGAAGGCGCCCAGCTCGAAGCAAATTGGGTGATCTCGCCGGACATCGCGCTGCGATCCAGCACCGCCTATGTCTATCTGAACTTCACGCGCCAGCACGGCGATTGCGAAGCAACCGCCACCCCGACCTGCAGCGCCAATCGCATCGACAAGTCGAAATCGTTTCAGCAGGAATTCGATCTCAAATTCTCGCTGTTCAACAAGCGGCTGAGCGGCCTGTTGGGCGCCTTCTACGATCAGGACAAGGGCGACTTCGATCAAGAGTTTCCATGGAACAACGCCGCCCAGGGATTCGTTTTCGTCGACGGCGCACCGCTCCCGAACGGTTCCCAGACGGAGCAAATCTTCACGCAGACCACGACCTCGAAGGCGCTGTTCACCGATCTCACCCTCAAACTGACGGACGCCGTGGATCTATACGGCGGCGCGCGATGGAGCGAAGATCGGCGAAGCATATTGCTGACAAGCGGTTTGCAGGTGGTACCCGGCCTGGTCCTGGGCTGCTCCGACGACACCGATCGCGCCACGTTCAACAACATCTCCGGCAAAGCCGGAGTGCAGTATCATTTTTCCGATGGCGGACAGATATACGCCCAATGGCAACAGGGCTTTAAAGCCGGTGGGTTCAATCCTGCCGCCTGTTCCGGCGCCAGCGACGCGATCTTCAAGCCGGAGACCATCACCGCCTATGAGATCGGATACAAGACCACGGCATTCGACGACACATTGACGTTCAATGCGGCTGCCTTCTACTACGACTACAGCAATCTTCAGATCGCGCAGATCTTCGGTGTCAGCTATCAAATCGTGAACGCCGCCTCCGCGACGATCGGCGGTGTCGAATTGGAAAGCACCTGGAAGCCAACCAGTGCGCTGTCGTTCGACGCAAACGCGTCTTTGATACCGGAGGCCAAATACGGCGATTACGACAACTTCGATCCCCTCAATCCGGGATCGGGTACGATTCCCTGCGCCAACGCCCCCCTTCCCACCGATTTATGTGAGGTTCTGACCGGCAAGCGTTTGAATCGCGCGCCGAAATTCACATTGAACTTCGGGGCGCAATACGACTGGGCGCTGTCCGGACTTGGCGACCTCGTCCTGCGGGGCGAAGTCTATCACTCCAGCGACGTCTACTTCCGACCGTTCAATCTGCCGAGCGACACGCAATCGGCATATACGTTGGGCAACCTCTACGCCACGTTCATCCCCGAAAATTCGAATTTCGCCGTGAGGGCGTATGTTCGCAACGTCTCCAACGAGACCGTTCTTACCGGTGAGTTCACCGAAGACGTCACGCAGTCCATGGAGGGCCAGTTCGCGCCTCCGCGCACTTACGGAGTGACCGCGTCTTACACCTTCTAAGGTAATCAACGTGCCCCCCGTCCGGACCGCGCCTCTCGAGAGCGCGGTCCGGCTTTTTTCGCATGAAGCGCTCCATTGCCAAGCGGGAATTCCCGAATGAACGTCGATAGCCGGTCCGTGCGCGATAAGCTGTTCGATCAGCTGCGGCTTCCCATCATGGCAGCGCCGATGTTTCTGGTGTCGGGACCCGACCTTGTCATCGCACAATGCAAAGCCGGCGTGCTTGGCTCATTTCCGGCCCTCAATGCCCGATCGGCCACGCAGTTGGACGATTGGCTGCATGCGATCGGCGAGAACTGCGGCAGCATTCCCTTTGCGGTGAACCTGATCGTCCATGGCTCCAACAGGCGGCTGGACGAGGGACTGAACATGTGCGCGAAGCACGAGGTCCCGGTGGTCATCACCTCGTTGGGGGCGCGAAGCGAGATCAATTCGGCGATCCACGGCTATGGCGGCCTCGTCCTGCACGACATCATTCACGATCAACACGCCCGCAAGGCGGTGGAGCGGGGGGCCGACGGCATCGTAGCGGTCGCGGCCGGAGCGGGCGGACACGGCGGTACGCAAAGCCCGTTCGCGCTCATCCAGGAGATTCGTACCTGGTATGACGGACCGCTGGCGCTTGCCGGGGCGATCTCCAACGGCCGTTCCCTGCTGTGCGCGCGCGTCCTCGGGGCCGATTGCGGCTATATCGGTTCTCCGTTCATCGCGACGCACGAGGCAAGTGCCGACGAGGCCTACAAGGCCATGGTGGTAAGCAGCACCGCGGCCGACGTGATCTACACCGACCGTCTTTCGGGCATTGCCGGCAACTATCTGCGGCCGTCCATTCTTCGTGCCGGTCTCGATCCGGATAACCTAGGCGATCTTGAAGAGCGGCTGGGTCTTGGGAAGCCGAACCCTGAAGCGAAAATCTGGAAGGATATCTGGGGAGCGGGGCAGGGCATCGGAGCCATCGACCGGATCACAAGCACCGCGGCGCTGATAGGACGCTTCGCGCGCGAATACGACGATGCAACGCGCGCGATTGCCGGTCTGACGGCTCGCCGCCCCCTGGCGGACGGTTAAAAGGCGGAAACGCCGGTCAGATTGCGGCCGATCAACAGCCGCTGAATGTCGGAGGTCCCGTCCGGCACCGTCATCACACGCGCGTCGCGGAAAAGCTTTTCGACCGGAAACTCCGGACTCAATCCATTGGCGCCGAAGACCTCAAGACAGCGATGCGTAATCCGGACGCCGGCTTCGGTCGCGAACAGCTTTGCCATCGAGGTCTGGGTGTCGCACCGCGCGCCCCGGTCCACGAGGGCGAGCCCGCGATAGACGAGCAGCCGCGCCGCATCGAGTTCCGTCGCGGCCTCCGCCAGTTTGATCTGTATCGATTGGTGGCCGGCGATTGCCTTGCCCCATTGCCTGCGCGTCCGTGCGTAGTCGATGGCTGCTTCAAGGGCGGCCCGCGCAATACCCAGGCTGACCACGCCCACAAAGCAGCGTGCCCGCTCGAACATGCGCAACGTCTGCGCCAGGCCCGCGCCTTCGACGCCGATCACATTTGCTTCCGGCACTTCGCAGTCGATCATGACCTGGCCGGTGGGCCACGTATTCAGGCCGAGCTTCTTGAGATTGGTGGTTTCGAAACCGTGCTCGTACCGGTCGAGCAGTATCTGGCTGAGCGGGGCTTTCGGATCGTCGCTGGTTTTGCACACGACGATGGCGAGATCGGCGATATCGGCGTTTGAAATCCAGGTCTTCTCGCCGATCACCCGCAACGTCCCGCTTCCGGTCGGCGTTGCGCGGGTTACGACATTGCGGGGATTCGAACCGACGCCGGGCTCGGTGATCCCGGTGCACAAGGTCCGCTTGCCGGCCATCAGGTCGGGCAGGTACCGGTCTTTCAGATGTTGCGGGGCCATGCGCGCAAAGCTGCCGATGGAGCCGTCCTGCAAGCTCACCATTCCGCCCAGGCCGCCGTCTATGCGGCAGATCTCCTCGATCATCCGGCCGTTCAGGCGATTGGAGAAGCCATGGCCGCCGTCTTCGACGGGCACATACATCCCGCCGATGCCGAAATGCGTCAGGCGCTGGAAGAAATCTTTCGCTTCCGCCATCGACGGCGCACGGTCGCGCAGTTCCTTGGCGTAAGGCCGAATTTCCCTTTCCAGGAAGCGGCAGAAATTGTCGATGATCAGTTGTTCTTCGGCTTCGAATTCAAAGTCCATCAGCAAAACTCCGACAATCGGTTTTCATCGCCCGCGCCAGACCGGGGCGCGTTTCTCGGCGAATGCCGCCAGGCCTTCCTTGAAGTCTTCCGACGCAAGAACCGGGCCCGCAATCCGCATCTGTTCCCGCCAGCCGTGCTCTTCGGTCCAGGCCTCCGATTGGGCGCGAAATGCGATCTCCTTGGATGCCTTCAAGGCGAGCGGGCCGTTGGCGGCCATCGCCCGCGCGAGAGCGAGCGCCGTGGCAAGCGCCTCGCCGGGTTCGGAAATGCGGTTGACGACGCCATGCGCCTTCATCGCTTCGGCGGGAACCGGATCGCCCAGGAGAATCATCTCCATCGCAAGGTGGTAGGGTATTCGTCGCGGCAGCCGCAGAATGCCGCCCCCCAGCGCGACCAGACTGCGCCGGACTTCGGGCAAGCCGAATGTGGCGTTTCGCGCGGCGACGATGAGATCGCAGCTGAGAGCCAGTTCGAATCCGCCCGCCAGCGCCGGACCTTCCACGGCGGCTATCAGTGGTTTCGACGACGGCTTGGCCATGATCCCGAAACCGCCGCGCCGCTCCGTCAAGGCACCCTCGCCGCGCGCGGCGGCTTTCAGATCCTGGCCGGCGCAAAAGAAACCGCCCGCGCCGCTCACGATGCCGACAAAAGCGGAATCGTCCTGGTCGAGACTGTCCAGCGCCGCTTCCATTTGCTGCGCGGTGGCGAGATCGAAGGAATTGCGGGCGGACACGCGATCGATCGTGATGACGACGATATTGCCGTCCTTTTCGACCCGGATCGTTTTTGAAGTCTCGGACATCGCCGTCTCACATCGCCATGTCATAGCCGCCGTTCACCGGATAGGTCTGACCGGTGACCCAGGACGAGGCTTCGGACGCTAGGAACAAAACCATGTTGGCGACATCGCTCGGCTCTCCGAAGCGGCGGAGCACATATTTCGACAATGCCCTTTTTGCGTATTCCGGATTTGCGAGCGCGTTCTCGGTTGCCGGCGTGCGCGTGGCGGAAATTGCGACGCAATTGGCGCGCACCTTGAAACGCCCGACGCTGCGCGCGATTCCGCGCGTGAACCCGGCGGCGCCGGCCTTGGCGCCGCTATAGACCTCGATGTTGGGCTCGCCGACACGCCCCGCGTCCGAAATCACATTGACGATCGAACCGGCGCCCGCCTCGATCATGCCGGGGAGAAACGCGCGGCAGCAGTTCAGCACCCCATAAAAGTTGACCGAAATCCACGCGTTCCATTCCGACGGATCCTGCTCCCAAAAGGGTTTGCCGGAGACGCCCGAGGCCGTGGCACCTGCATTCCCGGCGTTGTTCACCAGCACGCCGACCGGCCCCGCCAGGCTCCTGGCCCGATCGGCCATTGCCTGCACCGAGGCGAAATCCGACACATCGGCGGCCAGGGCAATTGCCGAACCGGGATGTTCGCGATTGATGTCGTCCGCGACCGCCTGGGCCCGCTCGGCAAAATAATCGTTGACCACAACCTTGGCGCCGTAGGCCGCCAGGAGAAACACTGTCTGGCGCCCCACGCCTTGGCCTGCCCCCGTCACAAGGGCGGTCTTTCCAGACAAATTCAGAATGTCCATTTTTCCCTCTTGGTCGCTGGCAATTCTCGAAATCCCTGCGGTTCCCGTTCTTCCCGGACTCTGCGATCCGCGCCGCTGAACGGTTCCGCCCCAAATCCCCCCGCCCATCCGCATCGCAGGCGCCGGCGAACTTTTGACGATTGCCGGCGGGGCTGTCCAGCCAAAAGTTTAAAAATATGCCATTTCACTTTCGTATCGCGTGAAGATATGCGAATATTTATGCGCAAACGTTAAAGAAGGGCGCGATGGATCGGGGTAATCGGGTCAGACATCCCACGCTGTATGGAGCGTCGACGGACGGTCGCGTGTTGCTGTTCGGGCAGCAGTGCCGGAAATGCGGTCACACTGGCTTTCCCCGGCAGATCTATGGCTGCGAAATGTGCGGCGCGTACGGGGAAATGTTGGCGCCTCAAGAGCTTGAGGCTGTCGGCGTGCTGATCTCATTTGCCGAGGTACACCGCTATCAGGGCGGTGAAATCGAGGCGCCCTTCGTGATCGGCGAAATACGCCTGCAAAGCGGACCGCTCCTTCGTTGCACGTTGGACCAGCGCGGTGAATCGGGGTTGTACATCGGGGCGGAGATGCGCGGATCGCTGACGGCGCCCACCGGCGAGCGCGCGTCGGAACTGCGTTTTCGGCTTGCGAGGGACTGACGATGGTTAGATCTCTCTCGAACCTCCGCCCGGTCTATGTGGTCGGTGTTGGCAACCATCGCTATCAGAAGCTGTCGGACACGCCTTACGTTGTCCTGGGACTTGCCGCGGTGCGCGCGGCGCTCGCCGATGCGGGGCTGGAATGGTCGGCGGTCGAGTCCGCCTTTCATGCCAATTGTCTGCTTGGGATGTCCCCGACCCGGGTCATGTTGCGGCATCTGGGTGCGACGGGCATCCCGATGCAACAGGTCGAGAACGCTTCGGCATCCGGCTCGACGGCCTTCCGCAATGCGGTGCTCGAAGTCGCTTCCGGGATCAGCGACGTGACGCTTGCGCTGGGTGTCGACAAGCCCGCGCCCTTCACCTTGGGATCGTCGCGGAACGGATTGGACAATTTGGAGCATGATCGCGTCGCGGCGTTCACGCATTTCGCGCTTCTTGCGAGGACGTACGGGGCCGAATCCGGGGCGACTCCGGAGGACTTCGCGCGCGTCGCCGTGAAAAATCTCGGAAACGGGGCTCTCAACCCCTATGCCCACCGCCAGCAAGCGCGAACGCTCGATGAAATTCTAAGCGCCGAGCCCGTCGCCGGCTTTCTGACGCCGCTCCAATGTTGCCCGGTGGGCGAAGGAGCCTCGGCCGTCATCGTGGCCTCGCAAGACGCGATTCGCAAATTTGGCGTCGATCCGCGCCGGTCGCCGCGGGTGATAAGCTCAACTTCCCGCTCGGAGCGGGTTTATGAGCCGGCATCGGGATTCGACGCCGCTCTCACCGAGGAGACGATCGATCAAGCCTATCGGGAAGCGGGGATCGGTCCGGAGGATCTCGACATTGTCGAGCTTCACGATGCGTTCACGGTCGAAGAGCTTCTCTATGTCGAGCGCATGGGCCTGTGCGAACGCGGCGGCGCGCCCCAAGCATTGAAGCGCGGCGATTTCAACATTGGCGGCCGCGTCGCGGTCAGTCCGTCGGGCGGATTGCTTGCCATGGGTCACCCTCTCGGCCCGACCGGTCTCGGGCAAATCGCCGAGATCACCCGCCAACTCCGGGGCGAAGCCGATCGTCGCCAACACCCGGGAGCGCGAACGGGCCTTGCCCACATGGTCGGCGTGGGCGCCGTTTGCCTCGTCCACATCTTGCGTAGCGATTAGCAATTGCCCCGCCGGGGCCGATGAAAAGAGACGATGCCATGAACAGTCCGTACAAAGGCAGCGCAGAGAGCTTTGCGCAGGCGAAACCGGATGCCGTCGCCTTCTTCGAGGGCGATGCCCGCATCAGCTGGAAGGCGTGGAACGATCGCGCCAACCGGCTTGCGGCCGGCTTCCAGAAGATGGGATTGCGCCCCGGCGACCGGATCGCGGCACGCATGGCTATTCGCCACGAATGGTTCGTCGTGCAACTGGCCGCGAGCAAGATCGGCGCCGCGCTTGTCGGCGTGAACAATCGGTCCACCATCGAAGAGACACGCTATATTTTGGAGGATAGCGGCGCCCGCGCGCTGGTCATCGACGATCCGACACCCGGGCCTGTCATGGAGGTCGCCCGGGCAAGCGGCATCGACGCGATATTGACGTTCGCCCGGCTCGATTCGGGCGCGCCAAACTACGCGGACATCATCGCCGACACGGTTGCGCCGACTCCGATGGTCGCGCCCGCGCCCGCGCCGCTCATTCTCTATACCTCCGGCACGACCGGCCGGCCCAAGGGTGTCGCTCTCGACCCCGCGCTTCTGGCGACGCGCAAAAATGTGCAGCAATACCGCGACTACATGGCCAGCATCATACCGGTCTCGGAGCATTCGCGGTTTCTGCTCTGCCTGCCGATGCACCACGGCGCCGGCCCGAACTCGGCCTTGTTTTGCCTGCGAGCGGGCGGAGCCGTAGTCATTCTGCCGAAATTCGACGCCGAATCCGCGCTTCGGCTCATAGATCGCCACGCGATCACGAACTGGATGGCCGTTCCAACCATGCTCCATCGCCTGGCCGCGCTTCCCAGCGAAATTCGGGATCGCTTCGATCGCTCCTCCATGCGCACGGCAAATATCGGCGCTGCCGCCGTTCCTGCGAGCCTGAAGCGCTGGGCAAAGGAGTTCTTTGGTCCGCAATGCCTGATTTTCGAAGGCTATGGGATGAGCGAAACCCAAATGATCAGCTACATGCTCCCGGAGCATTGGGACGAAGCCCCGGATTCCAGTGGAAAGCCCATGCCCTATGTCGACGTAAAGATAATCGGGCCCGACGGCGAAACCTTGCCGCCAGGCGAGGCGGGCGAAATATGTGTACGGACGCCGTTGATGATCGACCGTTATCTCAATCGGGCGCCGCTGGGACCGGATGATTTGACGCCGGATGGATATTTCCGGACGGGCGACGTCGGCCGGTTGGACGACCGCGGCTATCTCTACGTGACCGATCGGCTCAAGGACATGATCATTGTCGGGGGTACGAACGTTTATCCCGCCGAAATCGAGGCAGCGCTGCATACGCATCCGGGTATTCTGGAGGCCGCCGTTATCGGGATTCCAGACCCGGACATGGGCGAACAGGTCCTTGCCGTGTGTGAGATGAAGCCGCTTGCGGAACACGACCCGGAATCGTTGATTGCGCATTGCCGCAAGACCCTTGCCGGATACAAGGTCCCCAAGAGTGTCCGGTTCATCGACGAATTGCCGCGAAATGCGACGGGAAAGGTGACGAAGAACGTCTTGCGGGAGCCTTATTGGGCCGGACGGGAGCGTCGGATCTGATTTCGGACGATGACCGGACCGCAATTTGACGAAATACCGATAGGGTGCTTCTTAGAATGTCGATTCACCGATTCGGGGACGTGTCTTGGAAGCGGGCAAACCCGATAAAATAGATCTCAAAATCATCCGCGAGCTTCGCGAGGACGGCCGGCGCCCCACAAAGGAGATCGCCGAGAGCCTGAGCTTGGCCGAACCGACGATAGCATCGCGCATACGCGCCCTGAACGAGGCGGGGGTGATGCGCGTGATGGCGCAGGTCAACGTCAAGCGACTGCGCAACAGGCAAACCTGCTTCATGCACGTTTGGGTAAGAGGGCGGGAGATCGACGAGGTCGCCAAAGACCTCGCCAAATTCGACCGCATCACGACCGTTCAGGTTTGCGTCGGCAGCCCGGAAATCCACCTGATGGCATTCGTCGAGGAGAACACGGCGATATTGGCATTGCTGCAAAACGAAGTCGGCCTCGTGGAGGGTGTCGATCGCCTGGAAGTCAATCTGGCATTGAAGACCATCATGTTCCGGTCGGACTACGCGGCGCTGGATCTGGGACCGACGGGCGTGTCCGAAGTCGGCGACAAGCTCGACGATCAGATCGTTCGCCAACTTCAAATCGACGGCCGCGTAAGCAATCGAGAAATTGCACGGACCCTCGATGTGCCTGCGAGCACCGTGCGCGAGCGTGTAAACCGGATGCTGCATGGGCGGGTCATTCGAATAGGCGCGGTCTGCGATCCCGGAAAGCTGGGACTGAACATGGCCGCGTTCGGATATCTTCAAGTTGCCGCGGCGAGCCTGGAGCGAGCGCTGTCGCATCTCGGAAAAATCGACGATTTGGGGATAGTCTGCACGGTCAGCGGCCGGCACAGTATCTTCGTCCTTGCCGGCGCCAGAGATTTCGCCCACTTCGTCGCGATCGTGAAGAGCCGACTGGAAACAACGCCCGGGCTCACCGAGATCACCATTCGCAACATCGCCGAAGTGAAGAAGCATCGGGCCGACCTCATCTACATCGTGGACGAATGAGCGGGTCGGCGAACATGACTTTCGCGCCCGGCGGTTCACCAAGCCGCTGATGCTCCGAACCGCACGCCGAAGGAGCGACGAATTGGAAAAGCCGGTCGAAAGCGGACAGAGCGCGCGCGCGAACAGGCGGGCTCGCGTTCTGGAAGAGTCGACCAAGATCCTAAACAGCCTGGGAATTTCCCACGCATCCCTGCCGGAAATCGCAAAGCGGCTCGATGTTTCCCGCGCCGCTCTGTACTATTATTTCGAAGATCAACAGGATCTCGCCTTCCAGTGCTATCGCCGATCGTGCGAGCTCATGGCGCAGCGGTTGAACGAGGCCGCCCGCAATCGAACCGATCCCCTGGCGATCATCGATGCCTTCATCGACGCGCTGCTTGGCGCGCGGCAGCCGGAATTCGCGGCCCTCAGCGAAACCGCCTATCTCCATCCCGAACAAAGAAGCACGATTCTCGGCCTCTATGCCGCCATCATGGCGAACATCGCGGACATATTGAAAAAGGGCATCGATGCCGGCTCGCTGCGGCCCTGTTCCCGCCATATCGTCGCCGAAGTGATCATCGGCCTGATCTCCTGGCTTCCGATGTCGCGGCGCTGGCGCACGAACGATGCGCTGACACGCAAGGAGCTTGTAGAAGGGACAAAGCTTCTGTTGCGCGATGGCGTAGCCGCGGATCGCGCTGCGTCGATCGATTATCGACCCATGGTTCTGTCGAGCGGCGCGATGTTAAGCCAAAGTGTTTTCGACGACCGGGCGATGGCAGCCGCGCGTCGTGAGGCGTTGCTCACCGCTGCGTCCTGGCTTTTCAATCTCAAGGGGGTCGATGCGACATCGCTGGACGAAATCGCTGCGCGCGTGGGCGTGACAAAGAAGGTCGTCTATCACAATGTCGGCGACAAGGCCGCACTCGTCGCCCAATGCTATACGCGTTCCTTCGGCTTCTACGAGGAGATTGCCCGACGAACGGTCGCATATGAGGGGCCGAGAATCGACGCGCTGTCCGCGAGCACCCATGCTCTATCGGAGGCCAGCCTGCGCGAGGACGTGGCCCCACTTGCGCCTTTGGCCGGTTTCGAAGCGCTTCCGTCGACAATACGCAAAAGGATGCAGGCGTCGTCCGGGCGCCTCATGGCCGACTACCTTCGGGTCTTCGAGGCAGGGTACCGGGAAAAGAGCATTCGCCGCGTGAATGCCCGCGCCGTTCTGGCCATGCACCCGGGCGTCTTTCAATGGCTCCCCAAATGGTTCGACACCATCGGGCAGTCCGACCGAAGTCTTGTTCCAAGGGAAATCGCCACCCTCGTTCGGATCGGCCTGCGGCCGGTCTAGGGGCCGAGCCGGCCTTGACAGCGATGTTTCAATCCGGAGATTATATGCACCGAAATGTAAAATGCGGATCGGCAGCGTGGGAAGACCAGAGGAACCGCCGGGCTTCGACGCCGAAGCGCTGCAAGGACGGTATGATGCGGAGCGGGCCAAGCGGTTGCGGCGCGACGGCACCGATCAATATCGACATGTGCAGGGCGCGTTCGCGCGCTACGACGAGGATCCTTACGTCCCTCCGGGGTTCGCCCGCGATCCCGTCGTTTCCAATCCCGACGTTCTGATCGTCGGCGGAGGATTTGGCGGCCTTCTCCAGGCCGCGCGCCTGCGGGAGGCGGGCATAACTGATATCCTGATCGTCGAGAAGGCCGGCGACTTCGGCGGGACCTGGTATTGGAACCGATATCCCGGCGCCGCATGCGATATCGAATCCTATGTCTATATCCCGCTGCTGGAAGAGCTGAACTATATTCCCGTCGAGAAGTACGCGAAGGGGCCGGAAATCCTGGCGCATGCGCAGGCCATCGGCCGCAAATACGATTTATACGAGAAAACCCTATTCCAGACCGAAATCCGGGAGCTGCGCTGGAACGACCGGAGGCAACGCTGGATCGCGGACACCGATCGAAACGACACGATTGCGGCGCGATATGTGTGCATGTCGACCGGTCCCCTCAACAAGCCGAAATTGCCGGGTATTGCCGGCATCGAGACCTTCAGCGGGCACGCGTTTCATACCAGCCGATGGGACTACGACTATACGGGCGGCGGTCCCGAGGGCGGCCTGAGCAACCTGGCCGACAAGCGCGTCGCCATCATCGGCACCGGGGCGACGGCCATACAATGCATTCCCCATCTCGCCAAGGGCGCGCGGCATCTTTACGTGTTTCAGCGAACGCCCTCCGTTGTCGATGCGCGCAACAATCGGCCCACGGATCCGCAATGGGCCGGCGCGCTCCAGCCCGGCTGGCAGCAACGGAGAATGGACAACTTCAACACGCTGGTGTCGGGCGGTACGGCCGATGAAGATCTCGTTTCCGATGGATGGACCGAAATCCTGCGTGGAATCGGCGTCGAACTCGCATCGCTGCCGGACGATGCCGAGCGCCGGCAACTCGCCGACTTCCGCAAGATGGAGCAGATCCGGGACCGGATCGACCGGGCCGTCAACGACAAAGCCACCGCCGCGGCGTTGAAGCCCTATTACAACATCATGTGCAAGAGGCCGTGTTTTCACGACTCGTACCTCGAAACATTCAATCGGCAAAATGTGACGCTGGTCGATACCGACGGGCGAGGCGTCGACCGCGTGACGCCGTCCGGAATCGTAGCGAATGGCCGGGAATTTCCCGTTGACTGTCTGATCTATGCGACGGGATTCGAATTCCAGACCGATTTCTCCATCCGCAACGGCTATCAGATATACGGCCGCGGCGGACTGACCCTGAGCGAGAAGTGGAAGGATGGCGTGTCCACCCTTCACGGATACTTCATTCGCTATTTCCCCAATTGTTTCGTCCTCGGCAACGCCCAGACCGCGAACACGCCGAACTTCACCCACATGCTGAACGAAAGCAGCAGGCACCTGGCCTGGATAATTAAGACGTGTCTTGAACGCCAGATTTCGGCCGTGGAGCCCAGCCAAGACGCGGAGCGCGCATGGGTCGACCACATCCTGACGTTTCGAAACGAGCGCAAGAAGTTCGACCAGGCGTGTACGCCGGGCTACTACAACAACGAGGGTCAGCCGTCCGATAAATCGGTGCTCGGCAGCTTTTATCCCGCCGGCCCGCTGGTGTTCGTCCCCCTGCTCGAAGCCTGGCGAGACAAGGGCGACCTCGAAGGCCTGGAACAGCTTGGCGCTTGAGGGGGCAAGGATGGGCGCGGCGGAGATCGACACCTTCAAGCGCGCATGGCGGGAACGCGCGGCGAACGGTCGGGAAAATCCCCCGACGCTTGAGCAACAACGCCGATTGTTCGACGACGAGCATGGTGCGATTCCGCTTCCGGTCGATTGCAATGTGGACGTCGTCGAATTCGACGGCGGGCATGCGGAACGATTGACGCCGCACAATGCGAACAAAGAGCATCTTCTTATCTATCATTACGGCGGCGGTCATATATTTGGAAGCCTGCGAATTCACCGCCATTTCGTCGCGCGTCTGGCCGAAGCGAGCCGGTCGATCGCCCTGAATATGCACTATCGCTTGGCGCCGGAATGTCCCTACCCATGTGGGCTCGAAGATGCGGTTCGCGATTATCGCCCCGCTCTCCACGAAGGGTTTGCTCCGAGCAGAGTTGTCGTGGCTGGGGAATCCGCGGGCGGCAACCTGACGGCGGCCTTGCTCCTGAAATTGCGAGAGCTTGCGTTGCCGTTGCCCGCTGGAGCTTATTTGCTCAGCCCTTGGTTGGATATGATCTTAAGCGGCGATTCTTACGGCGCCCGCGCAACGCACGATCCGATGTTGACCAGAGAGGCGCTTGAGCAATGTGCGCTTGCCTATTGTGGTGGAGGCGGATCTCCCGGGGATCCCTATATCTCTCCGCTCAACGCATCGTTGCACGGTTTGCCACCGATCTATCTCCACACTGGGACAGACGAAATTCTATTAAGCGATGCAGTGGGATTCGCCCGAAAGGCGGGGCTCGTGGGAGGTTCCGTTTATCTCAGCGTCTGGCGGGATATGGTCCATGCATGGCCACTATTTCATAGCGATTTGTCCTCGGCGGCCGTGGCGCCATTCTTGAAGCTGGACAGTGGATTGCCCGGCAGTATCAATCCGGCGGCGTAAGCCCGTAACGCCTTCCTGGCCGGTCCGCAGTTTCGAAGGCACCGACTTGGGTGTTTTGTGGAACCGGACGTGAGTCATGGAGAGACGGAAGTTTGCGCGCGGATTCAAGCTTGAGAAGTTCGGCGAGTGCGGCGTAGGAGTCCGGACTGGGTTCCAATCGGATCGTGTCGCTTGCAACGTCCTGTCCCGCTGCTGAAGAAATCCGAGCTGTCACAATGTGTGCGCCGATTTGACAGCCCTTCAAGCCTATCTTGCCGGACGTGCAATATGGGTCGGATTCGTTTTCGGAGTGCTCCTGCCGCCAAAATAGTGGCAGCCCGTGCAATCAGTTGCCGAAACAAAGCGGATCACGAACGCCGCGGGGCAGCGGGCCATCGGTTGAAGATTGGTTGGCCGATGGAACCGCATGCCAACGCGACGGCATGTATTGTCGGCACCGAACTTGAGGAATGTCGAACGCGAGAAATCACTGCGCCAACCTAGCGGAACTTCAAGCGAGTTCGGGTCGAATTCGGGCCGTATTCGCGCTCGATATGAGCAAGAACATATAGTGATCTATGCGGTCAAACTTTTCTACGGATTTTCCGCGGATTTCGGTGCCGAAGTCTGCTTTTGTACGCCGTTCGGTGCCGAATAGAATAAACGGCCGATTTCGAAAATCCGCGGCAATCCTGGAAAATGGCGGGCGCGACAGGGATTGAACCTGTGATCCCTCCCGTGTGAAGGGAGTGCTCTTGCTCCTATTTTGAAGACGATCGTGAGTAAAGTTGGACGGAGGCGGTGCCCCTGTACCATTCCGATTCCGAAAAACGCCGAACCTCCACGCGGCGGCGCGAATGGCGCCGATTGCGGCGGCTCGAACGACATGATCGGCCTGCACTGCTATGGTATCGCGAGCCTGCCGCACGCGGACGTTAGCCGCGGGCCCGGCGTATCAAGATCCCGCCATCCGGCGTAAGCGTATTGCCCGTCAGCATCGCAGCCCTGTCGGACAGCAGGAAGACAATCGCGTTTGCAATGTCCTGAGGGACCGGCAGGCGGCCGAGCGGCAGATTGCTCGTCATCTCGTCGCGCAGGACCTCCGGATCGATTCCGGTCTTCTCGGCATAGGCGTCGATGACATCCTGGCCCAAGCGGGTATCGAGCGTTCCTGGGTTGACCACGTTTACGCGCACCCCATATTCGGCAAGCTCGTCCGCCAGGGTTCTCGACAAGTTCAACAATCCGGCATTCACGACGCCGGGGATCGCGAGCATCGCCGTGGGATCGACGCCGGCTGCGCCGGCTACGATGACGATGCTCGATCGCCGAGACTTCTTCAGTTGTACCAAGGCGCCGCGCACCAGCGTCCACGTCGCAAGAAGTCGTGCCTGCAGCTGATACAGTATTTCCTCCTCGCGTGCTTCGAGCGCGGACGAGACGCAGGCCGAGCCCGCGTTGCTGACGAGACCGTCGATCGTGCCGAATTTCTCGATCGCGAACCGGCACAGGCCTTCCACATCGGCGGGTCGCGAGACGTCCGCCACGACCGCCGCCAGCCGGTCCGATGCGAAGGCGGCATTGAGCTCGTCGACGTCAGCCTGTCTGCGGCTGCACGTCACCAGCTTTGCGCCTTGGGCGTGCAGGGTGGCGGCCGTCGCGCGCCCGATGCCGCGCGTCCCGCCCGTCACCACGAAGACGCGACCTTCAAGCCCCTCCGGCTCGCGGGCTGTCATGTCAAAAGCATTTGGTCTGCGCGGTCAGCTGCGGACCATGGATCATGGCGAGAAAGGCGATGAGCTCGTCGAGCTCGCCGGCGCGATAGTCCCTCATCATCTCCGCGTACAACACCTTCAGGTCCTCGCAATGGCTGACCGGGCCGAACAGGTCACCCGTGTACGTCAGAGCCTGGGAGCGGCAGGAGCCTTTGCATATCCCGCGATATTCACAGCTGCTGCAGATGGAAAGCTTGTCGGGCGTCAGCAGCAGGTGCTTGGACGAGAACGAGCGGTCGTAGTAGCGGTCGACGAAGTCCTCCTCGAGGATGTTTCCAAGTGCCATCTCGGGGACGGTGGTGATGGCGCCGCAATAGAAGGTCCGGCCATAGGCGTCGACCTCGAGCGTGCGGCCGGACATCGGGGCGCAGTATGTCGAGCAAGGCTCTCCCTTGCCCGCGGCATTGATGATCATGTTCTCGATCAGGTCGATGCTCAGTTCGTAGAAGTGGTCTTTCTCGTAGCGATAGAGCTCGGTCAGGACGCTCGCCGCGCCTTGGCGCGTGAGATCGTCGGTTACTCCGGTTCTCTGCGAGTAGCTGGTCGAGACGTGGACATTCTGCACGCCGCATTCGATCGCCCAGTCCAGGACGCCGACCACGCTGGTGTCGACGACGTTCGTGATCGGCACCGAGAGCGCGACGCCGATGTTCTCCGCCACCATCTTCTCGACATTGCGCTTGACACGCGACAGCAGAGGCAGGCCACGCACCTTGGCATATGCCTCATCGTCGACGCTATCCATGCTGACCTGGACGTAGACGTCCAGCTCGCGCAGGTCGCGGATGAGATGGTCCGTGATGCCCGTCCCATTGGTCACGAGATAGGTTTTGAAGCCGTACGTCTCGGCGGAGGCGCGCAGGATCGCAGGCAATTCCTTGACGATCGTCGGCTCTCCCCCCGAGATCAGCATGACTTGTCCGCCCAAGCCCTTCGCCTTGCGGAATATCGTGTCGATCTCATTGAAGGACAGCCTTTGGTTGGTCGCGCGGCTCGCATTCATGTAGCAATAGGCGCAATGCTGATTGCACTTCGCCGTAATCTGCAGCCAGACGCTCTTAAGCCCGCCCTGGCCGTTCATGACGAGATGCGAATAGTCCTTGCGTTCGGCCGTTCTGAGCATGGGAGCTTCCGTCCTTTCCGGCAGGGTTCAGTTGTGCCGCTCGGCTTCGAGCTGTCGGATGACGATCTTGTGCTTCAGAAGCTCGCGCGACAGTTCCAGCACGTCGTCGACCACATCGGACACGGAAATGCGGTATTCCGCGGCGAGAAGCTCGCAAACCCGCTGCAGGTCGGTCTGGCCATCGAGCAGGCCAAACGCAAAGGCCGCGGAGTCGTTGAGAACCAGCCCGGGTTCGATGACAATGCTGCTCTTGAACTTCTTCCACTGCAGGTTGGGCGCGGGTTGCAGCCGTGCAGACAGTTCGTTCGTGGCGTGCAACGCATCGGATAGCTCGGTGGTCAAGGTTGCGTCTCCTTCTGAATCCTTGTCTTGCTGAATTGCTTGTGTTCGCTTCGACAGCTCACGGTGCCAGCCACTCCATGCCTTCCGCGAAGCACTTGTCGTAGTCGTCCCAATTCTCGCCGCCGGCAGCCAGCCGCCGCGGTCGCGCGGCATCGCCATCGGTGTCGCGATAGCGCGAGAGCTGCCGCACCAGGGCGTTTGCCTCCGAATAGGGGTCGGCAAGGGACCGCGATGCGTCGAGTAGATCCGAAGGCGAGAGTTTCTCGATCTCCGTCCGCAGGCGCTGCAGCCAAATCGCGGCTTCTCTCAACTGGCGGTCGGCCGGCGTCGACGACTCTTCGACGATCAGATCGCACGACAACAGCGCGCGCCAATGGCTGCTGGCGGCCAAGCGGCGCCGCAAAGCGGACAGCGCCAGATCCAGCGCCGCAGGCTGGCCGAAGGTGAAGTTCAGCGAGAGGGAATGGCGGCCCGCGGACGTCCCGTGCCAATACCCCCGCGGTACAAAAAGCATCTGCCCGGCCTCGAGCGTCACCGTCTCGATATCCGCGGCGGCGGGCAGGGCGGCCCCGCGCGCCCAATAGCTTTGAAGTTCTTCGCTCGGGAACGGCTCGTCCATGTCGTGGTGTTCGAGAGGCGCGACCACGCGTTCGTTTGGCGCCAACCGCCAGGTCTTGCTGCCCGAAAGCTGGACGACGAAGTTCGCGTAAGCGTCGAAATGCATGTCCAGGCCTTGCGAGGCCGACGAAGCGTACACGACGCACTTGCCCATCACGCTGGCCGGCAGTCCCAGATCCTGCTTGAACGCCGCCAACCAGCGCTGAAGCTCGTTGCTCGCGACCTCGTAGTGATCGATCTCAACCGTCGCGCCGCGAGACAGGAACGCGTCCGCGCGATCCGGCGTCGTATAAAATTTGTTGGAAATACCGTCGGTGAGATCCACAGGGATGTCGCCATAGACCATCACCGGACCGTCCACCTGCCGAAGCGCGGAATACGCTGTGCGAAAGCGGGCCAGGGCGAACAGGCGCATCAGCGTTGCGGAAGGAAAGTCGAACAGCGCAGGCTTTTCCGGCCAGCACGCCTGCATGAAATCAGCGAATTTTCCGGCCCCGATGAGTTCGCGCAGACCGCGACCTGCAGGCTTTTGTGAATGTTCTCGCGTCTCGCAGGTTACGTGCAGCATTTTTGGCCGTGACGCGATGCACATGTCCGCCAACAACACGGTGGCTTGCCCAATCACGTCGTCATTCTGCGTTTCAAGTATTGCATAGTATTGCAAAGTATCGATGAGTCAATCATACTTACCTCAATGACGGACGAGACCAAACGATATCGCGCCAATCCGGCCATTAAATGGAAGGCGCACCTCAAGGGCGTCGTGACCGACAATGGGGTTGCGATGAACGAAACGGCTGCCTTGCTGTTCGTAAGTCTCTCAGAGGAGGCAACGAGTCTGGCTGCATTATGCGACCGGCTTGCGGATCAAAAGGGCTGGGACCGGCGGGAATTTCTCAATGATGCGAAAGCGGTCGTCGGAGAAATGCTCGATGACGGGCTCGTTATCGAGGCCGGCGCGGATACCGCCGACCTCAAGGCTAGGTGAGAGCGGCACAATGCTGTTGTCGAAGGCGGCCAAGGATCAATTCGTCGAGCAAGGATTCCTCCGCTTTCCCGCGATGATCGGGGCGGCCCGCATAAAGAAGTGCCGGGAGCGGATCGATGCGGCGTTGCAGTTGGATGCAAGCGATCCGACGACATGGCCAGAAGATGTCATCGCGCCGGTACCCCAGCTTGAGGCGGATATGGGCATCGTCGCCACTGAAGAGATCGACGCTATAAAGCGTCAGCTGGTCGGAGACGGATTTGTGCCGCGTTCGAGCTACGTACCCGTGCTGAATTTCCCGCGCTTCGGGGCAAAGGAATTCAATCCGCACGGCTTTCATATCGACGGCGTCGGCGAATCGACATTGCTTCCGGTGCGCCGCTATCTACTGACATTCGTCTACGCGAGCGATGTGGATCCGTGCGGCGGAGCCGTCGCAGCCATTCCCGGCTCTCATCGGCAGATATTCGAGCACTACTGGAAGACGGGCACGGCGCCCGATGGCGATACCGATGCGCCCGACGGACCGGATTACGGCACGCCAATCCCGCTGGATGGTCCGGCGGGCACGGTGATCTTCCTGCACTACTTGTTGGCACATGGCAGCTCGGACAACAGGACGTCTGCCATAAGGGTTTCGCTGAACGGGAAGACCGCGCCTACGACGGCCTACCAGCGCAAACACGGTGCGCCCCAAGACAACTGGACGCCGATGGACATCACGTTGCGCACCGACACGCTGAAACACTGACGGGGTAGCTGGCAGGTAGCAGCCGGGCTTCGGCCGGCGATGGAGAAGGACATGCAGGTCTACATTAGCGGTCTGGGCGCCTATATTCCGCCGAACATCTATACGAACGCGGATATTTGCGAGGCGATCGGTCTGCCTGTCGCCAAGGGCAAGCGGTATGAAGCCCTTCTTGGCGTTCGCGAGCGGCCGATTTGCGTCGATTACCGCGATGGGGGGCGGCAGATCGTTTCCGGAGAGGACCTGGCCTATTCGGCGTCGCTTGCGGCGCTGGAAGATGCTGGCCTGGCTGCGTCCGATCTCGATGCTGTGATTGCCTGTTCGGCCTTCTTCGACTACATCGCGCCGCCGATCTCGTCACGTTTGCTGAAGCGGCTCGGCATCGAGCAGGCCTACACGCTGGACCTCATCGGCGGCTGCGCCGAGTTCCTGCATGGCGTCCACGTCGCGTCGAACATGATCCGGCTGGGTCAGGCGCGCACGGTTCTGGTGACGTCATCGGAGACGATCAATGCGTGGTGGGCGCAGACGCGCTTTCCCATCGAGCATTTCATATTCGGCGACACCGGTGGCGCCATGATCGTGACCGACAAGCCAAGCGCATACCGCATCGCCGACTGCCATCTTTCAACGAAATCCAAGATCGCGAACGAGCCCGCCGAGCTTATCTGCATGCCGATCATCGGCGGCAAGGCGCCTCCGAAGCCGTTTTATGAGGCCAAGCCTGCGAGCCCGGACATCCGGCATCTCAGCTCGATCGACGACGAATACCGTCTGGTACACAGTGTTCACCAGGTCGCGCTGGCGGCGCCGACGGCGATGTGCGAGGCGACGCGGCTGATGATCAAGCGCAACGACCTCGATTGCAATGCCGTCTATCTGGTTCCTCACCAAGCGAGCATCAACGTGCTCAATGCGCTCGGCGATACCGGAATTCCAGCAGGGCAGATCGGCATTTCGCTGCCCACACGCGGCAACATGTCGACGTCTTCGGTACCGGTTACCTGGGCCGAGCACAGGGAAGAAGCGAGCCGCCACAAACACCTCGTCATGACGTCGGTCGGCGTCGGCATGTCGTATGGCGCGATGCTGCTGGAGCAACACTGAGGATGCGATCGCCGGTGACCGAGCCGCTTGCGATGCCCGAGTTGAAGGAAGGGAGACGATGCTGACTGCGGCAGAGTGCGATGCCTATGACGGTTTCGTGAGGCGGTATCAGGAATTCCTGTATCCGCTGCTCGCCGTGAATCTGCTGAGAAGGGTCGGGCGCATGTCCGGCAAATTCCTGGATCTCGGGGTCGGACCTGGATATCTGACGCGCGAGCTTGCGCGGCGCGCGACGGGCGACATTTATGCGGCGGACATCAATCCCGCGATGCTGAAACTCACCGATGCGCTCCTTCGGAACGAGGAGCTGAAGGCGACCGTGCACCCGATGATCGCGGACGTCCACGATTTGCCGTTCGAGAACAAGTCGCTCGACGCCATCGTGTCCTATTCGTGTTTTCATCACTGGGCAGATCCGGCGCGTGCGCTGCGTGAGATCTGGAGAACACTGGCGGCGGGCGGGTGTGCCGCGATTATCGATACCGAACCTTCATCGGACGAGACGCTGGGCGCGCTTTGGCGCCTTATTCCGGACCCGGTTCACTACCGCTTCGTGGAGGAGGCGTCGGCAGAAAGCCTGCCGGCGGACGCCGTGCGGCTCATCGCCGGGAAAACCGAGGCCGCGTGGCGGATCGAGCGTTTCGAGCTCGATGAACTCGATGTGCTTGCGTGCATAGACGATTTGCAAAGTCCTCCCTTCGATGAGGACTTTCCCGGAGCGAATTCGTGGATTCTGCTGATCGAAAAACCTGGTGGAGTCGACGATCCGCAACTCGCACATAGTGCGAGTTAACTACGAAGGAGAATGTCATGAAGACCTATGTCAAGCCGAAGATGTTCAAGGTTCGGCGTGCGGTCGTTGCAGGCGGTCACCGCGTGTAACGTTCAGGGGGGCGGGACTCTAGCGGTCCCGCTCCTTTGTCTTTCAACGGAAGAGCGACGATGAAGCCGACAGCCGTTGCGCGTGTTCGCGCGGATTGCGAAGTCAAGGAGTTCGAGCGCGGCATCCTTATCGCGCCGGACATTGCACTGAACGACACCGCGGCCTTCGTGTTCCGCGCCCTCGATGGAAAGCGAAGCGTAATCGACGTCGCCAATGCGGTCGCAGGCGCCTACGCCGTCGGCCGCGAGGAGGCGGTCGAGGATGTCATCGCGATTTTAGAGCATCTGGAGGAGTCCGGTGTCGTCCAAGTCGAACGCTAGCCGGCTGGAAACGGCATCCGGGTTCCTGCCGCCGTTGCCGTCCACGCTCGAGGCGCGGGCGGCCAAACGCGCTGTCGGGTGCCTTCATGGCCTCGTGCTCGCGACGGCTTTCGCGCGCAGCCGAGGCGCGACATTCGAAGACCTTGCGGGCTTCGGGCTGGGCGGATTTCACGACGGCGGCTATCACGAGGCTTGGATCGAAGTGAACGGCGCCGGCAATGTCGAGGCGTTCGTGAAAGACTTCGTCAGTGGCCGCGAGATGATCTACGACACCTGCAAGATCGTCGAGCGGGCCGATGCGATCGAAATTCACACGGATTTATGGTTTTACGACGAAACGCCGGAATTCTTCTTCTACTACGACACGACGCCCGAAGAGTTCTCGCGCTACGTAGTCGTGTTGGGCGAGCGCAATGCGCGGATGCTCGGCATCGATCTCGTCCTCGAGCATAAAGCCGGGCGGGAAAAGGCCGTCGTGCGGAGATCCGCGGATGGCTGATGACGCCGCAATCGCGCAGCTTGTCATCTATGTCCGCGGCAGCCGGGTCTCGAACATCCTGTTGCTTCCCACGATACTGGCGATTGTTGCACCATACGTCATTTTTGCCGAACCGCTCCGATTGTCGCAGACTTTTGGCTTCGGCGCCGCCGCCACCGGGCTTGCCGGTCTGTGCGTCTTCGTCGCGTCGCTGATCTTCAACGACATCTGCGATGCCGATGCAGATCAGATCGTCCATCCCGAGCGTCCGCTGGCGACGGGTGTCTGCACGCCGCGCATCATGGCGGGCTGGGGATTTGCGCTTTACGGCGCCGCGGCGCTTGTCGCCTGGCTGTGGAGTCCGGTCGCCTTGCTTCCCGTTCTGCTCCAGCTGGTATTCGTACTAAGCCACTACGGCTTCTTCAAGAAGCGCGCGACGACAGCTGGAAGCTCCGAGGTGCTGACCTCGCTGCAAAACGCGCCGATTCCGATTTTTGGTCTGGCAATGGCGCTGCCCGCAGCGGGGCATCCGCCGACGCCGCTTGCGTGGCTGCTCGTCGCGCTGCTCACCGGCGTCTTCTATTTCGCGGATGTCGCGTCGGATGTGGTCTCCGGCATCCTGGACCAGGCCGGCGATTCGATTTCGGGCGTCGCGACAGTTGCCGTGGGACGGGGCGAGAAGGCAGCCGCCGGGGCGGCTGTCGCCTTCTGGGCTGCTTGCGTGGCATGTTCCGTCGCGTTTCTCTATGCGGCGGTATCCCGCGTCGGGTTGGTTCTGGCCGTCTTGGCCGGGATAATGGCGACGACGTTCTTCGTCATCCGGCTCATCGCGCGCACAGACACCGAGGTGGCCGTTCACCGGGCCTATCTTTCGCTGAGCGTCTTTCCCGTTTTCTTCGTTCTTGCAGCCGCCGCCACCCAGCTTTCCGAGATCGGCGCGCCATGAGATGGCGCCGCGTTGCCGTGGTGATCGCGCTGGCGCTGGGGCCCATGACGCAATTGGCACTGGCGGATCGGCCGGCAGCGAATGTCGGCTACAGGATCGCGGTTCAAGTGCGGAATGCGGACCGTGCATTCAACGGCGAAGAAACGGTGCGGTGGCGGAATGCCGGCAAATCGCCGCTTTCCGCCGTGCAGTTGCATCTGTACCTCAATGCCTACGCGACCGCGTCGAGTACGTGGTTCGCGGAAGCGCGCGCTGGCCGGGCGCGATGCTATGTCCGGACGGGCTGCGGCTTCGATCCACCCGACGGCGACACTTCGGGCTGGCTGCGACTCTCTGCGGTACGGCAACGCTGCGGGAGCGCGATGGTAGCCGTCGCGGGGCGGTTCATCGAGCCGGACGACGCGAATGCCAACGACCGGACCTTGGTCGGGCTCTCGCTGCCTTGCGCGGTCGCCGCAGGATCGTGGGGCGAGCTGCAGGTCGCGTTTTCCGGCCGTCTTCCTCTGCCACAACAAGCGACCGGGTGCGTTCCGGCGTTCTGTTTTTTCGGTCAATGGTATCCCAGCCTCGCGGCGCTGCCCGGACTGGACGGCACATCCTTTCCCGATGTGGACTACACGCCGCATCAGTATCACGCCGCCACGGAGTTCTTCGCAAACTTCGCCGACTACGACGTCGATATCTCCTATCCGAGCGGCCCAAGCCTCGCCGTCACCGGACAGATTCTCTTCCATTCCTCTTCGCATGGGCTTGACCGGCTTCACGTCCATCTTGCCGGTGCGCATGACTTCGCGTTCGTCCTGGGCGATCTGTCGGAAACGCGGTTCACCTATCGCCGTCTCGACGGCTCGCCCGTAAGCGTCGGCTTGTTCTATCCACCGGCCAGCGGTCTCGATCTGGAGCGCGCGCGTGAAAGCGCGGCGGCGGGCATGCGCGCGCTCGAGGTCCATGTCGGGCCCTATCCGTTCGACAGCCTTTCGGTCGTCTCGCCGCCGAACGCGGCGGCATCGATCGGAGGGATGGAATTCCCGACGCTGTACACCGGCTTCATGACCGATCGGCATCTCGACAATTGGCTTCTTGGCGGCATTCGGATCCGGGAATTGGACGACGCACATGAATTCTCGCACCAGTACTTTCAAGGGCTGATTGCGACCAACGAACAGACCAGCGCTTTCCTGGACGAAGGCGTTGCCACGTATTTCGAGACGGTCGCGCTCGAGGACAGATACGACACTGCGTCATCTCTCGGCTCCGTGCTCGGCCGGCCGCTGAACAAGCGGCTTTTGGAGAGGCTGCATCTTCTGCGCGATGACCTCTCTTTCAGCGAGCCTCCGGAAAAAGAGCCGTCATTTCTTCTCAAGCCCGGCACAGCCTATGACCAGATATACGCGCGACCTGCGCTCATTTTCCTCACGGCTCAGGCGATCTGGGGATCGGCCGCAATGGATCGCTATTTCCATCAGCTGTACCGGTCTTACGCGTACAAGCACCCTGGCCTGTCCGAATATCTCACCGCAGCAGATTCCGTCGGAGTGCCGGATTTGAAGGCGTTCCTGCAGGAAGCGTTCGGCACCGTCCATCAACCGGACTTTCATATCGTATCCGCCACAACGACGCGCGCGTCGAATGCGCAAGGCGCATCGCCGCCGGCGCCGGTGCGCGGAGGCTGTACAGGAACCGGTATCCGGTATCGTATCGTCGAACAGGGCGCGACCGGAAGCGAAGCGCGGACGGCATGCGCGGACGCTGGTTCCCAAGCATCCTTTCCCGCGGACGGCTCATCCGCGGGGCAGGGCGCCTATCTGAGCGACGTGCGCGTGGCGGGGCCGGGCTGGCGGCATCTGCCGACGACGATCGTCTTTTCGTTCGCGGGCGGCGCGCATGTCACTTTGCCTTGGCCGGCGCGTAAGACGTGGCGGGAATACGAGCTATCGTATCGCGCCCCGCTCCGCGCCGTCCTGATCGATCCCGAGGACCGTATCGCGGTTGACGTCGATCCCATGAACAACGGAATGTTTCTGGCGCCCGACGCGGGATTTGCTATGCGCTGGTCGCTGTTCTGGTCGGCAGCATTTCAGCAAGCATTCGCGCTTCTCGGGTCGCTGCTGTGAGCCGCCGGATGGTCTTCGGCTGGATGGCGTGTGCCGAGCGCCGGCGCGGGTCGCTGCGGCTTGGCGCGGCGTTTGTTGGTCTTGCGATCCTGGGGATCTTGCCGATTGCAGCAGAGGCGATCCGCGCGGTCATAAGCGCCGCACGCGTCCCGTTTTTCGTCACGCCGCCTTCGCCGATGCCGTTTATCCAGCTGGATGTATTTTTTGGCGCGATCGGGCGCGGAGCGATGGGCCCGGGCGCGCTGGTCTGGGCATGTTCGGGCGAGGCGGCGCGAATATTGCTGGACGGCATTGCCATTGCCTGGTTTCTGCGCGGCCCATCCGTCCCTTTCGGCTGGCGCTGGTGTCTGATGGAAGGTACGAAGCGATATGCGCGCCTTGTTCTGATCGCAGGGCTTGGTGCGTGTACCCAAGGCATTCTGCTCGCGATCATCGCGCTGGCTCTTGCCGCGGCGATCATCTGGAGCCGCTCCGACGGTTCGAGCCCGCTCCTGGCGGGAATCTCCGTTGCGCCGTTCGCTTTGGCGACATTTCTTATTGGCGCGCCGTTCGTTGAAGTTCTCGTCAATCTGGCGCGAACCCTTTCGATCGTCACGCCGCAACTTGGCCTGATCACGTGCTTCACGAAAGCAGCGCGCATCGCCGCTGACGCGCCGCTTGGATTTTTGCTGCTCGGCGGCGTCCAGGCAGCGGGCTTCTGCGCCGGAGTATTGCTCATCGGGCTGTGGTTCGCCGCGGAGCCGTCGGCGGCCAAAGTCGTCTGGTACGCGTTTTTTTGGTTCGTGGTTATGGCGGCGCAAGCGGTCGTCTGGCTGACGGTGAGACAGGGGTGCGCGCGGCTCGTGATGTCGATCGCGCCGCTTCGTGTCCCGGCAGCGCATCTGGGCGAAGCCCGCGGTGCTCTGGAGATACGATGAACTGGCCTCTTTTACATCGCATTCCCGTCGTGCAGCACGGTCTGCTCGCGGCCGCTCTTGTTGTAGCGATTTGCGGATTGTTTCTGGGCGCGAAGATCCTGCAGAAATATCTTTCTCTCGATTTTGAAATCTCCCGAAAGGTCGTGCATGTCGTTTGCGCACTCACCGGAGCAGTTCTTGTCGCCTGGGTCCCAGACCGGCCCACATTGATACTCGCAGCGACAGGATCGGGTATCGCGCTGGCCGCCATGCGGTATATCGGACTGCTCGGACATCTCACCCGGCCGAATAGGTCGTTTCGCGGGCCCATCGCAGGGTTCGCGGCATTCTCTATCCTGCTCCTTATTGGCGCGCGGGATGCGAATATCCAGATTGCGCTTTGCGTGCTCGCCTTCGCCGACACGGCGGCCTGCCTCGCCGGCCGGCGATGGGGCTACCGAACGTTGACGGCGAAAAGCGCCAAGACGTGGATAGGTACGTTCGCCTTTGCCGTCAGCGCCTTTGCCGTTCTTTTCTTCGGCGAATTGTTTCTGGCGGGGGCGTCGCTGGGGCGCGCTCTCGCGGTGGCTGCCATCGCCGCGTGCATCAGCGCCGCCGTGGAAGGGTTGGCAACTGGCGACGCCGACAATCTCCTCATTCCAGTGAGCGTCGCATTGACTTTGCACCTTGCGGAGAATGCCTGGGCCGGCTCCCTCGTCGATCCGATCGTGCAGCTGGCAATCGTCTTGGCGGTCGCTGGTCTCGCCATACGCAGGAGATGGCTTTCTGCCGACGGTGCATTGTCCGTGGTGATTGTGGGCATCGTGTTGTTCGCGACCGTCGGATATTCCGGGACAGCGGTGATGACGATCTTCTTTTTGGCGGGCAGCATCGCTACGCGTGTGCGCCCTGAGACCGCGACCCAACATGACGCCCGCGAAGGACGCCGCGCAGGTCAGGTGTGGGCTTGGGCACTGATGCCCGTAACCGCCGGACTGCTGTTCGCCTTGGCCGGCCATTCGCCGCATTTTGCTGCGGCTTTCGTGGGCAGTGTCGCCGTCGCCGCGAGCGACACGATGGCAACGGAGGTTGGCCGCTTCTCGTCGACCGAGCCTCGGCTGATCGTGTCGTTGGCCAAAGTCCCGCCCGGAACGTCGGGCGGCGTGACGCCGGCTGGAATCGCCGGCGCAGCATTCGGCGCGCTGCTGATCGCCGCTGCCGGCGCCGGCGTGCGGATGATCGAATGGAGCCAGCTCCTGCCGGTCGCAACAATCGCGTTTCTTGGCTCCTTTGTGGATTCTCTTCTTGGAGCCACTCTTCAACGAGGTTACATTTACGAACCGGGCGGCTATATTTACGAAGACAGGCTAAAGGACGTCCATATTTCGCCGGTCCTTGTGCGGGGCCTGGCTTATGTCTCGAACGAGACCGTCAATTTCCTGACGGCGGCCCTGGTGTTCTGCGTGTGCTGGCTTGCCTAGATTTGCACGGAGGAAGCTTTGGAGACCTCGATTGCGGGACGCAGCCGAAGCGTCATCCTCCTGCCTGCCGGAATTGCAGCGCTTGATGCGCTGTCGCTTAGCCTCATACTTCCGCTGGTCCCGTTTTTCGCCATGCGGTTCGGTGCGTCGCCGGTCGCGATCACAGCGATGGTGGCGGTCTATGGAGCTGCGGGCCTGGTCGGCGCTCCTTTGCTGGGACGGATATCGGACTTCGTCGGGCGAAAGCCGGTGATCCTACTCTGCCTGTGCGGCATGGCCCTCGCCAATTTCGTCATGTTTTATGCAGGCAGTCTTGTCGTCGTCTTCTTTGCGCGCGCGCTTGCCGGTGCGATGTCGAGCAACATAACCATTCTGGAGGCTCTTGTCGCCGACAACACAACACCGGAGGCGCGGACGAGTGGCATGGCGATGCTGGGATTTGCCGGCGCCGCCGGGCTTGTTCTGGGGCCTCTTGCCGGTGGATTGCTGGCGGGTAGCGGCGCGGAGAGCTCCGCCCGCCTGACTTTCGCTGTCGCGGGTGCGACTTGCCTCGTAGCTGTCGTCGCGCTGCTCGTCGTCTGGAACATGACGACCGACCGCACCTCCAGGGATCGCCGACCGCCGGGAAAGTGGCGTCAGATCGTACACGCGGTGATGGCCAATCGTACGCTCTTGGGACTGAACTTGTGCGCATTCGTCGTTCAATACGTCGTGCTGACCACCATGTCCGTCACGGCCTTGTGGACCCATTATCGTTTCGGCTTCGGCCCTCGTGAAGTCGGTGTGATCGTGGCGATGTGCGCGACAGGCATGATCGCGGCGCAAGTACTGCTCATGATGGGCCTGCTGCGAAGCGTTCCGGCTGCCGTCACCTTGCCCGCCGCATTCATGATGTCGGCCGCGGCACTGTTGTTCCTGGTGCTCGCACCGCGTTCCGCTTTGGTCTTTCCGGGGTTCTTTCTGCTCTATTGCGGTCTTGGAACTGCGATCCCGGTCGTCACCTCTGCCGTCAGCAGCGCCGCGCCGGACGATGAGCAGGGCACGATCCTGGGCGTGATGAACGCCGTCAAAGGCGGCGCGGAGATCGCCGCTCCGATAGCGGCTGGAATTGTATTCACCGCGTTCTCGATCTCTGCGCCATTTTTGCTGGCGGCGGCGCTTCTGGTTGGCGGAACGCTGCTCTTCGCGTTATCGACGCGTCGCAAGTAAATTGCGCGTCGCAGTTACGAGAGTACGTATTCGAGCTCGATCTCGTCGCGTATCGGGATATCGTACGAGCCGGTCAACGGTATGCTCGGCTTCAACAAGCGGGCCTGCGCGATTGCGTCGACGTTGATCGCCGATATCTTCCATGCTCTTCGCTGATAAAACCGCAATGCGTCGATATTGTCGTTCGTCGTGACAAGGTGGAGACGTCGCCATCCACGCTGCCGGCCGATCGCCGCCATGGCCTCGAGCAGCGCAGTGCCGATCCCACCCCATTGTTCGATAGCGTCGAGCGAAACGACCTCGCAGTCCCGGACCGCCGCCTGATAGGTCAGGAGGCCGGATCTGCGCCCTTCTATGACCGCAACAAGGGCCTCGATCGCGCCGCCGTCGTGCACCACACCGTTCGAAACGACCTTCACGTTCCCCCAGCGCTCGCGCAAGGTCTGCTCTATCCAAGTCTGATCGTCGGTGCATTTCTGCCGCACGTCGATCCTGCCGCGCGAAAGAAGCGGTCCGATCGTGCTCATCGCCGTCCCGTTACATTCGTACAATGAACGGCAACCCGGTCTTTGGCATCCAGCAGGTGTCCCTCCAGAAAGAGCAAGCGGGACGTTGCCCGGACAACACGCGCGGATCCGCGGACGATGCCGGGCATCACCGGAAACATATATTGAATGCTGCATTGAACGGTCGGACCGATCCGGTCCGGTCCGGCAAAGGCGCAGGCGGCCAGACCGATGACGTCGTCCAGCATGGCGCCGAGCAAGCCGCCTTGCACCGTCCCTGCGAAATTCGTGAATGCGCCGCTCGCCTCGAACTGTGCGAAGGCGGTTCGGGTTTCTTCGTCGAACCTCAAGGGATGGGTCCCCAGCAAGCCCGAACTGCGGTTGTTGGCATGCATTGTCGGCAGATCGCTCAACACCGAATCCGCAAATTCACGGTGGAGAGACAGCTCGTTACTCGGTTCCGACATGGCGGGCACATGCTCCGATCACTGGGCAGCACCGCGATTCAACAAGTATTCGATAAGATTCGCAATAGTCCTGCCCGACGCGAAATTTGCCGCGGTCACGCTTTCGCGCGGAATTCGCACGCCGAACGAGTTCTCCAGCTCCATGACGAGCCGTACGAGGTTCAAAGAGTCGAGAAAGCCGCGTTGCATGAGTCCCGTATCGGGCGCGACGTCGTCGCGCCCGCACAGGCAGGAGACCAGCCGCACGACGCCTTCGCAGATATCTTCGCTCCCCGTCGGCATGCATCAGCCTCCGGCCGCCGCACAGGCCGCCCGATCCATCTTGCCGTTGCTAGTGCGCGGCACGCTCGCGTGGAATACGACTCGGGCAGGGACCATGTGGTGGGGCACGCGCTGAGCCATCTCGTGTTTGATTTCGGTTTCCGACCTGTCGCTCGCGACATGGCAAATAATTCCCGTGACGCGGCCATCGGCTTCCTTCCGCGCCACGGCCACCGCCTCGCGAACGCCGCGGACCTGCATCAGCGCGTCTTCGATAGCGCCGAGCTCGACCCGGCGGCCGTAGAGCTTGATCTGGGTATCCAGTCTCCCGAGGACAAAAATCTCGCCGTTTTCGCGCGCGGCAAGATCGCCGGTCCGATACCAACGCGCGCCGGTCCGATCGACGACAAAGCGGTCCCGCGTGAGCTGTGCGTCGTTGACGTATCCTCTCGCGAGTTGACTGCCGGATATCAGCAACTCTCCGGGCGCGGGGGCGTCCTCGGTCGCGATCTGCAACACGGTGTCGCCCAACGGCTCGCCGATCGGGACACGTTCACTGAGTTCGGGAATCGTGCGAAGGCGGTGGGCCGTGACGAAGACCGTTGCCTCGGTAGGCCCATACGTGTTGATAAACGTCGTGTTCGGATAGGACGCCATCCAGGCCCGCAGTGCGGCCACCGGGAAGTGCTCGCCGCCGAATATGACGCGATCAAGGTCGGGAAACCAGTTTGCTTCGACGGCTGCGCCTTGCGCAATATGGAGGAAAAAGGATGGTACGCCGGAAAGCGTGGTGACGCGGGTGCGGCGGAGCCAGGCGATGATGTCGCCTGGCATGAAGACGGTTGCGGGCGCGCACAACACGCCGGCGCCCACGCTCAGTGGATATACGATGTCCTGGATGCTGAAGTCGAAGTGAAGCGGTGCGGGACCGAAGACCCTGTCGCCCGGCGCGAGTCCGTAAGCGGTTCTCGCGCCCGCAAGATAGGCTTGAAGAGCTTGAATGGTGATCGCGACAGCCTTCGGCCTGCCAGTCGAGCCGGAGGTGAAGATGACGTAAGCCTCCTGGTCCGCGGACGAAGCCGCCGCGCGCGCCAGGATGCGCACTTGTTTTGCTGCAAAGCCTCCGGCTTGGATCGCCGAAAATCCCGCGAAAAGCCGTTCCGCCGCCTCGTGAACGGTCGGCGCGATGATCGCCGCGGCAACGTCGATGCCCACGACCTGTGCAGCTTGATAAGCGGCGGGCGCAGTATGGTCGAGGGGAACGAAGGATGCGCCGGCCCGCGCGATTCCCATGATCGCGGCAACGGCAGCGAATGACTTGGGGAGGGAAATACAGACGCGGGCACCGTGCGAAATGCCCGCCGCGACGAGGGACTGCGCTATCGATCGCGATGCCTCCTCCAGATCATGGAACGTGTGACTTGTGTTGTCGTCGTGCACGGCGGTCGCCGACGGCGCCCGGGCGCACTGAGACAGTATATTGTCCGCAAACCCGCTCATTTTGTGTTCACGCGGAGCGTGGCAACGCTCGTATAGAACATCTCGCCGAATTCGATCGCGACCAGGTGATCGCCCTCGGCAAGGCTGCCGGTACGCGAAAGGTGCTGAAGGTTCGCGATCGTGTCGCCTCCGATCAGATGACCGATCTGCGACATCTGCTCAAGTTGAGCATCGCAGGCCTTTTGCTGTCGCTCGCCCCAGTCGGCTTGCGCCATGAGAGCGGACAATCTCTTTTTGATGTCCATGCCGCTGTTGGTCCCGATCAGGAAGCTTCCGGTGGGGGCGAAGCTACCGGAGCCTCTCCGGCAGCGGTCGAGAGCGCGGAAGAGGCCTATGGGCGCAGCGGACAACCAGCGCGCTTTCTCGGCGCGATCGATCGGGAAGGCAAGACCGCCGCGGCTGACATGGGATTCGGTGAAGGACAGATCGAGATCTATCGCGACGTCGCACAGTCCTATCCATCCGCCGTCCGCGGCGACGACCGCGGCATACGCGCCGTCACCAAGCAGGACAGGCACATCGGCCACGGAATCGCCGGCAGGCGGGGGAGCGTCGGGAAACTCGCAGCGGTCGTCGAGCCATCGCGATGTGAGGGGCGCGGCGCCGCCGCCGACCACAAGCGCGTATCGGCCGGCGTGCTGCAAAAAACGTCTTGCCGTGTCGAGGCCGAGCAGCGTGCCGGCACAGGAACATCCCTGAATGTCGAGGCATTGCGCGGCGGTTGCGCCGAGGCTGCGCGCCAAAAGACAGGAAAGCCATGTCGCGGAATAGGGCGCGCAGCTTCCGTTTCTCACGGCGATGACGTAGTCGACACGGTCCGGCGTTATCGCCGCGTCCGCCAGGGCGTTGCGTGCACTTTCGAGTTGAAGGTTGGCGGTTTCCTGCTCGCTCTTCGCCATCCGGATCTGTGCGAAGCCGGCCGCCGCGGCCGCCGCGTGGTCGCTCGTGAAGTCCTCAGCGGGCCTCACCGCGTCCGGAACCGTCGCCGAAATGCCGACCAAGCCGATCATGGTGGTTCACCAATGTGGGCCAAAGCGGACCAACACGAGCGGGGCCGCCCCAGGCCATTCCAGATCGTCCATGAGAATGCCGTCCCAAGCGCACGTGCCATCAGGTCCGCGGGCAGCCAAGCCAGGCCGAAGACAAGCGAAACAACTGTTGGAGGCCATTGGGACATCGCGACCGGCGCGTCGTCTTCCACGAGGCGTTCAAAGATATCCTTTTGGCTGACGATCGATAGCCGCAATTCGCCATCGCCCTTTTCGACAGCGTATTGGGCGCCACGAAACATGAATTGGAGCAAAACTCTATGAATGAGCGTCCGGCAATCGGTCCGGATGACGGCGATCTCTCCCGTCTGCACCGTGTCGCCAGCCGCCAGCTGTTCGATCTCCACGATCGCACCGGTGCGCAGCACCGGATACATGCTCATTCCGGAAACGACTGCGTAGTCTGACGCATTCGACCGCGCGGGTCTTGCAGATTCCGGCGCTGCCATGCGGTGCGCCAAGCGCCTGTACAACAAGACAGCCATGGTGACCGGCAACTGGACCTGCGAGACGACGAAATGGATCGCCTCGTACACCGCCGCGAAGAAAGCCGTGGCGGCCGCGAAAACGCTCTCACCCGCCGCTGTTCCGCCGCCGCGCGCGGACAATGAAAATTTCGTCTCGTCAAAATCGCAGAGATAGAGGCGGCAGTGGCGCTCGTCGAGAAGCAGAAAGTGCGCGCTGCTGCGGATTGCCGGAACGATCACACGCAATTGGCGTCCACAGGGCGAAATCACAAGATCCAACGCGCGTGCCGCATGCCGCACCGGGCGGGTGCACGGCGCGGCGTTCCGGCTTCGGATTGCTCTTCCGCCCTGACTGGGGTTCATCCGCGAAGACTAGAAAAACTCGATTGGGAAGACAATATAGAATACTTTACTGGCGGAATATATACATTATGATATTATACGATATTGCTGCGGAGCGGGCCGGCAACCCAGTCGATCGGAGGCCGTCCGGCGCAAGATTGCGCTGACGCTCCGCAGGTCCGGAGACCGTGATGCGCAATGCCTCGCCGAAATATCTCGTGACGGGTGCCACGGGGAATCTCGGGGGAGCCTTGCTCCAGGCGTTGGTGGAGAACACGCCGGCACATGTGGTTGCGCTGGTTCGGCCGCAGTCGCGCGGTGCTCTGAAGCGCCTTCTGGCCGGATTGCCGGCGGCCGCCGATCGGGTGTCCATTGTCGAGGGCGACGTCCGTGCGCCGCTGTTCGGCCTACAGCATGATGACGCGGCCATCGAAGGCCTGACCGACATCGTGCACGCAGCCGCGAACGTCGACTGGCGCGCGAGTGGGGACGATCTGATCGCCACAAATTTGGCCGGCGCGGAAAACTGTGCCGAATTGGCAAACCTGCTCATCGCGCGCGGAAGTCTCGAGCGGTGCTCCTATATCTCGACCGCTTATGCCGGCGGCATCCGCACAGGCACGATTGCCGAGGAGCCTCTACGATTCTCGGACACGTTCAGCAACAGGTATGAGATGTCGAAATTCCTGGCAGAGAGGATATTTCTCGATCGCGTGCGATGCCCCGTGAACGTCATACGCCCCACGGCCATCGTTGGGGATTCCCGGACCGGGACCATAAGAAACTTCTCGACGCTCTATTATCCCTTCAAGCTCGTCCATCAGGCACAGCTCTCGCTGCTTCCGGCGAGACCCGATGCCACGCTGGACATCGTTCCGCTCGATTTCGTCGTCGACGTCGTGATGGCCATGCACGCGTCGGCGGCGAACGATCACCGTATCGTGCATGCGGCGGCGGGATCGCACGCTGTCACGATCCGGCGGCTTTGGGAATTGTGCGCAGGTGCATTCAATAAGCTCGACGGAGGATCACGACCACTCCAGGGAATATTCGTGCCGCCCGGTCCCTTCTTGTTCGCGGCCGCGGGCGCCGGCGTTCTTCCCGCAGGTATTCGGCGCAAGCTTCGGAAGCTGGCGCTTTTCATTCCATACATCACGACGCAGCGCTGTTACGCGACTGCCGGCGCGGAGAAGCTTGGGCTCACGGCACCGGCTTTCGAGACCTATGTAGAGACGCTTTGCCGATTCGCCGTCGACATGGCGTTCGGGGCCCGCACGCTCGGCGATCGCGCCCGACTTGGGTCTTTCGGATCGGCGCGATGACTGGAACTAAGCTACCAGAGGCGGGCGGAGCGGTGTTCGTGACCGGTGCAACGGGATTTATCGGGTCGAGGATCGTGCGGCAGCTTCTGACGCAGGGACGCGAGGTAATCGCCCTGGTGCGCGGCGGTACGCAACAAGAGCTTGCGTTGCGCCGATGCAGCGGCTTGGGACGGCTGACCGTCGTCGCCGGGGACGTCATGGGGCCGAATCTGGGGTTGTCGGGTGAGGACCTGGCGATGGTGCAATCCACGATCTCGCAGATCGTCCATGCCGCCGCCGTGTACCGCCTGGACATTTCGTGGGCGGAAGCCATGAAAACCAACGTCCAGGGAACTGCGAATGTGTTGGCGATCTTCGGCGCGCGAAACGATATCGAACTGCACTATATAAGCTCCATCACTGTGGCCGGACGCGCGGCGGCCAGCACGCCCGAACTGCCGGTCGACGCACCGGCCGATTTTCGCAATCACTACGAACGTTCCAAATGGCACGCCGAGAAGATCGTCGGTGGAAACGGCGTGATGCCGACCCGCATTTACCGGCCCGGCATCGTGATAGGTGACTCGTCCGGCGGCGTGACCTCCAAGTTCGACGGTCCTTACGCGGCGTTCGCCATGATGTGGCGGCACCTCCCGTTTCTTTTGCCCGGGGATTGTGCGTTTACGTTCCCGCTGGTCACTGTCGATCTTGTAGCGGATACGGTTTGCGCCGGGCTGGGCGAAAGGCCCAACGGATTGGATGTCCTGCATGTTATCGACAAGGAAGCGCCTACGCTGCGGCAGTTCACGCGAGAGATGGTCCGCAGGCTCGCCGGTCACGAGAGGATTTGGACGGTCCCAAAGTCGTTGTTCCGTGCCGTTGCGCGGTCGGATGTTCTTTTGCCTCTATTCGGAATCCAGCGCCAGACGCTTTCATACATGGACGGCATTGGCCCGTTCCAAACGACCCGGTTCACAGACGCCTGTCGCCGCTGGAATGTCCAGCCGGCGCGGTTGGAACGGGCCTTTGACGCGATCGCGCTTTATTACGCTTTAGCCGACCGCAAATAGGAGACGAGGACGCATGAGCGCGGTCGATCCTGCACGGACGAGCATTCTGCAGTCCCATCTGCTTGGAATGCCGCAACTGGCCTATGGCGGACTCTCCGAGGCGTGGTTGCTCCGTCAGCTCGGTGACATGCACTGGTCCCTCATTGGCCGTTACCTGGAGTTGGAGCCGCAGGCCATTTGCGACACCTTCGGCAACAGGCTTTATCCCGCCTTCGTCGCCATACGCTTGCGCAATTGCGCGTTCGGTGCCGCGCGGGAGGGCGACAGCCTCGAGATTGCTTCGGCAGGAGAGTTCGTGTCGCGCAAGCGTTTTTACTCCCGTCACGTCGGAATGATCCGGGGCAAAGCGGTCTTGCAGGTCGAGCTGCTGTCCATCTTCCTCAAGCGGCAACGTGAGAGCGACAATTCCGGGCTGGTTTCCGCGGAGCCGACGTCGATGCGGCACGCCGTCATCGTCCGCTCCCCGCCGCAGGGCGCCGAAACGCTTCTCGAGGCGGCGCGCGCGGCGCGACAGGGTGCGAACTCCATGACCCGTCTCGCAACGCCGGCGCCGGTGCGGTTCCTGCCTTGCCCATCGATCGAATTCAACGGCGCAAAAATTCTCTATTTCGCGTACATTCCAAGCATCATGGATCGCGCCGAGAACGCTTGGCTGTTCGATTGTCACCTATCGCTCGGAAATATCGTCGGGCGAGATTTGTTCATTCTCTCCAATGCAAACGTGGGTGACGTGCTGACGGTCGAGGCTTCGGTATTCGATATCTCCGCACGCGGGGACTGTGTCGCGCGCGTCATGAATGAGATGACCGGAAATGTCGTGGCGGTTGGCATCGCCCAGCGGGAGGCACCTGCCGCACTTGCGGCGGCGACGGGCAGTTCGACGCGCCGCATCCTCGAGGTGGCCGCGTCGCGCTGATCGGGGCGCAAGCAGGGAGCCCGGCACGCGAACCGCAGACGCTCACCTGCGGGACACGCTATTTCGGCGCAAGATCTTTTCCCAGGAGAGCGATGAGGCGAAGCATCTGCCGTCTCAGATCACGATTTGCGATGGCGCGGAACGCATCGATGAGAACGGTGCCCTCCGGCGAGGTGGCGAAGTCGATGGTACGCTCCAACTCTGGAAGACGCTTGCCGTCGACTTCGCGCAGAAGAGAAGCCGCCAACAGCGGGGCGTCGAAAAAATATTCGATGGGAACTTCCATGAGACGCGCCAGTTGGTAAAGGCGTGGCGCGGTGATGGTGCTCGTGCCGGCCTCGTAGCGCTGAATTTGCTGGAATGAGAGATTCATGCCTTTCGCCAGCTGGGATTGCGTGATTCTCATTGCTTTGCGGCGCGCCTGGATTCGCCTGCCGATGTAATTGTCTAGTTGCCTGTTGGCGGACCTAGGCATCGCGATTCATCATGCCTCTATAGGCGGGTTTCGTGGGCTGGTGCACCTGCGGGCAGGTCCGGAAATGTCTGCAAGTGGCTGGCGCGCACAATCAGCATTCACGAGAAGGCAGTTCAAGCATAGCTCGAAAAAACTGGCCTCTATATTGTCAGACATGGACACTATTTTCTCCGGTGGTTCGACGACATCTAAAATCGAGTTTTCTTCTTCGCAATACATTTGGAAAGACTTCTTCACATTTGGAACGGCTTATTCGGTGGTCAATAATTCAACTCCCATGCGGCATCGTAGAAACGCCCACTCGCGAGTGAACGGGATTCTTCGGTTGATATTGCGCCGGTGTCGGCAGTATTGAGGCATATCGCATAGTATCTTTTTTGGACGCGCATGACCGACGACCGAGACAGCCAGACGGAACGCTTTATCGGGTGGGCGAGCAACATCGTGGCCGCCTATGTCAGCAACAATACGCTACCCGTCGATAGGATTTCCGTGATGTTGGAGGAGGTCCTGGGCGCCTTGCACCGGCTGGCAGAGCATTCCCGAACTGAGAGACTGTCTTATCAAAAGCCCGCGATATCCATCGCAAAGTCCATCACGCCCGATTACCTCGTCTGTCTCGAGGACGGCAAGCGGCTCAAAATTCTTCGGCGATACTTGAAAGAGCGCTATCGTTTGTCGCCCGAGCAGTATCGTCTGAAATGGAGCTTGCCCGCGGACTATCCGATGGTGGCGCCCAATTACGCGGCTCGCCGTGCGCAGGTTGCCCGGGACATAGGCTTGGGGAAGTCGCGCACCGGGAAACGGGCGCGGAAATCACGGGCGTGACGACGCCGACATAGCTCGGACGACGGCGCCTGTAGCGGCCGCGCCGCCAATACCGCCGTCACCTTCGATTCCGACGACATCGCTTCTGCGTCAGCGGAAAAACCTGAGAGCAAAGTTCGCTGGATAGTGTTGCTGTACCATTCCGTTTCCGGAAAACTGCTCCGCTCCCGGACCACGGGTCGGCCGAAAAGCTGCGCGAAAAGAGCGAGCCTCACGCAATGCTGCCGGTTCGTTCGGTGAATTCTACGTTGTCTTCTCGTATAACGTGACGACGCATGCGCCGCCAAGCCCGAGATTGTGTTGCAGGCCGTGTCGGACGTGCTCCACCTGCCGCTTGTCAGCCGTGCCGCGAAGTTGATGAACGAGCTCATAGCACTGGGCCAGGCCGGTGGCACCGAGCGGATGTCCCTTAGACAGCAGGCCGCCCGACGGGTTGGTAACGACCTTGCCACCATAGCTATTGTCACCGTCGGCGATGAAGCGCTGCGCTTCGCCCTCGCCGCAGAACCCCAGCCCCTCATATGTGATCACCTCGTTATGCGCGAAGCAGTCGTGCAGCTCGGCCACCCTGATATCCTCGGGCCCGATGCCCGACTTTTCGTATACCGCAGTGGCGGCGCGTTGCGTCATCTCGCTGCCCACCAGATGGATCATGTCGCGCGCTTCGAGCGTGATGGGCGTGTCGGTCGTCATGACCTGAGCGGCGATGCGGACGGACCGATCAAGATCGTTCTTTGTGGCGAAATCGCGCGATACGACCAAAGCCGCGGCGGCACCGCATGTCGGCGGGCACGCCATCGGCCGCGTCATCACGCCGGGCCAGATCGTCTGCGCCGCAAGCACGTCCTCTTCCGTCATCACATTGCGGAATACCGACATGGGATTGTTCGCGGCATGGCGGCTTGCCTTGGCTCGGACCTTGGCGAAGTCGGCGAGCGTCGTGCCGTACTTGTTCATATGGGCTAGGCCGGCGCCGCCGAAATAACGCAGGGCGAGGGGCAGGTCGACGTCGACCAGTTCCGCGCAGGCCTTGTCGAAGTCTTCGAACGGGCTGACTCGGTCCGTGAAGATCGGCGCGATGGCACCCGGGCGCATCTGCTCGAATCCCACGGCAAGCGCGCATTCGGCCGCGCCGCTCTCGACCGCCTGGCGCGCCAGGAACAAGGCGGACGACCCGGTCGAGCAGTTGTTGTTGACGTTCAAGATCGGGATGCCGGCCATGCCCGCCTTGTAGATGACCCGTTGGCCGGCGCAGCTTTCGCCGAATACGTAGCCGGCATAGGCCTGCTCGACCTGGTCGAAGCCGATCCCGCCGTCTTTCAGTGCGAGGCGAATGGCGGCGCTGCCCATATCATCATACGGCGCATTCTGGCCCGGCTTGGTGAATGGGATCATTCCGACGCCGGCGACCAGCACCTCGCGTGTTGAACCGCGCATCTCGAATTCCTCCAATTGCTCAACGGGACCGCCACCCAGCTGGCAGGCCGGCATCGACGTTCTTGGCGATGCGCCGTTGCATAAACGGTCAGGTCAGACTAATATTGCGCGCGGCGGGCGATTGCAAGCCGATGTCGGCGCAGTCGAAGCAGGGTCCGCAACGCGGCTCATCTGGCGCACGCTATGTCCGGCGTCCGATATAGAAGGAATTTTGTGATGCGGATCTTCGCGGCGGCGCTTTCGACGGAAACGAACACCTTTGCGCCGTGGCCGACAGGCGCGCGCGGATTCGTCGAGATCGCGCCCGACGATGACAGCGGCAACCCCGACGCCCAGATCATCCAAGGCCTGCAAAAGAGAGCCGCCGAAGACGGACACGAGTTCGTTGCGGGATTGATTGCTTCGGCGGAGCCTTCCGGGCCCACGCTGCAAAGCGTCTATGAGGGGTATCGCGACCGGATACTCGCGGATTTTCGAAAGCAAGGACCTTTCGACATTGCGCTTCTGATCCTGCACGGCGCGATGGTGTCCACCGCTTGTGACGATTGCGAAGGCGATCTTATTTCTCATCTGCGCCGCATCGGCGGACCAGAGCTTGCCATTGGCGTGGAGCTCGATCCGCACTGCCATCTGACGGAGACGATGGTGGCGAACGCAGACGCCATCGTCCTGATGAAGGAATATCCCCACAGCGATTTTATTCCCCGCTCGGAAGAACTCTACGACATCTGCGTGCGCAGGAAAGCGGGCCTTGTCGCGCCGGTCTCCGCGGTCTTCGATTGCTGCATGGTCGGGTTCTATCCGACGACCGCAGAACCGATGTCCGGATTGCTCGGTTACATCCGGGAGGAGGAAAAGCGACCGGGAATACTTTCCATAAGTTTCGTGCATGGATTTCCCTGGGGGGATTCGCCCGAAGCCGGGTCGAAAGTCCTTGTTATCGCCGATGGGGATAGGGAGCTGGCGCGCGCCGCGGCCGAGCGCATCGGGCGGGTGATCTATGCGCGACGCGAGGCGTTCGTTCCCCGGATGCCGGATATCGCCACGGCCCTGGATTTATGTGCCTCGGCGCAAGGCAGGGTCGTTCTGGCCGATACGGCGGACAACGCCGGTGGAGGCGCGCCGAGCGACAACGTCTCGCTTCTTCGCGCCATGCTGGGCCGATCGCTGCGCGACGCGGCCTTCGGCTGTGTATGGGATCCACAGGCTGTTGCCATCTGCATGGAAGCAGGTGTCGGCGCGACATTCGAACTGCGGCTGGGCGGCAAGGGCGGCGCGGCTTCGGGCGATCCCTTGGACGTCGAAATAACGGTCCGCGCCATCGCCGAACGTCACGACCAGCAAGGGCTGGGCGATTCGCGTGCCCCGATGGGGGCTTCGGTCTGGATAGAAACCGACGGTATCGACATCGTGGTAAATTCCATCCGCACACAGACTTTTTCGCCGGAGGCCTTCACAGGACTGGGCATCGATCTCTCAAGCAAGCGCCTCATCGTGGTGAAATCGACACAGCACTTCCGTTCGCATTTCGCACCCCTCGCCGACGAGGTAATCCTCGTCGCCACGCCGGGCACGCTTCAGATGGATTTTGCAATGCTGCCCTATCGCAAGAAGCGAAATCTCGAATATTTTCCGCGCACGAACGACCCGTTGGGGTATTCGATTGCCGCCCCGAAGGCTGGGGAGGGGTCATGAGAGCCGTTGGGAAGGCAATCGCAACCTGTGCCAATCCGGGTTCGGTCCACACATCGATCGCGCCGGACGGCGCCTTATTTGGTATCTTGAGATGAAGACCGCGGACATTCTCATCATCGGCGGCGGCATCGCCGGGGTGTCTCTTGCCGCGGCTCTGGCTGGGCGCAAGCGCGTGATCCTGCTCGAGCGCGAGCCGGTGCTGTCCCTGCATACGAGTGGCCGCTCTGCGGCGATTTTGGTCGAGTCCTACGGCGCCGAACCCGTTCGCCGCTGGACGAAAGAGAGCCTCGCCTTCTTTCAGGCGCCGCCGAAGGGCTTCGCGGACGTCCCGCTCGTTTCGCCGCGCGGTGCCGTGTTCGTCGCCCGCGCCGAGGGCGTGTCTCAGATGCATACGCTTCTGAGGGAAAATCCCGGCGTCGTGCATTGGCTGTCGCGCGCGGACGCGCAGTCCCGCGTGCCGATATTGCGCGCGGATCTCTTTGCGGAATTTGCCGAAGAGCCGAACGCCATGGATATCGATGTCGGAGCGTTCTTCGAAGGGTTGCGGAAGACGGCCGTGCGCGGCGGGACCGAGACGGTCACGGGGCAGGAGGTCTTGGGCCTTGCGTACAGCCAGGGCCTCTGGTGCGCCACGACCCGGGATTCCCGCTTTTGTGCGCCAGTGCTGGTCAATGCCGCGGGAGCCTGGGCCGGAAGGATCGGCGCCTTGGCGGGCCTCGGCGATCGCGGATTGACGCCGAAAAGGCGCACCGCGATTGTGTTCGAGGCGCCCGGCGACGTGAACGTTTCCGCCTTGCCGTTCGTGAACGACGTTGCCGGCGAATTCTATTTCAAGCCGGAAGCCGGTCTTCTTTTGGCATCGCCCGCGGACGAAACGCCAAGCGAGCCCTGCGACGCGCAGCCCGAGGAGATCGATGTCGCCACCATCGCCTATCGCATCGAGGAAGCGACGACCCTCACGGTACGGAGCATTCGGCGGCGGTGGGCCGGCCTTCGGACCTTTACCCCCGACGGGGTGCCGTATTTCGCATTCGACGAGGAAGCCGAAGGGTTCTTCTGGCTCGTCGGCCAGGGCGGCTACGGCATTCAGACGGCGCCGGCGATTTCAGCTCGGGCGAGCGCCATGATCCTGGAGCGGGTATAAAGCCGATGAGCGCAGGTGACAGCCGCATGTAGCCGGTTTAAATCGACGCGTAAGCGGCGTCGACGAGGCGTCGCGCGCGGTCGCCGAGCGCAAGCGCCGGCCACCAGCGATTGAGCGCGTAACTCATGCTTATCCGGTTTTCGCGATCGGCAAATCCGAAGCTTCCGCCGGCGCCCGCGGTGCCGAACGCGTTGCGGTTTGGACCGATGTAGAAGAAGTCCGGATCGTTCAATAGAAGACCCATAGCCGTGCGCATCGGAGTGCCCCATACCGGGCATGGCGCGTACCATTGCACCTGCGTCATGAGATCGATCGTCTCGGGCGAAAATATCCGGATGCCGTCCAGCGCGCCATCCATGGCGCAGAACGAAAAGAGACGGGCGACGCCACGAGCGTTGCCCGCGGTGGCTTGAAAAGGCAATCGCTTTCGCTCTTCGGGCGAAAGCGTCGTGGCCGGATCGCCCATGCCGGCAAAGAAGCGGCGTATCACCTCCTGTGGCATCCGGGCCCCGGCGACGAAGTGCGCCGTGTCGATATCGGGACCGAAATTGGCGACGTCCGTCTCCGTGCAGCGCAGATTGTATTCGACGCCCAACTTTTCGGTGACCTCGCGGCGGAACCAATCCCAGGGCATCTCTCCGGTTGCCGCCGCAATGAGCTTTCCAAGGATGAATATGAAGGACGTCGTGTGGTAGACGCCGCGTGTGCCCGGCGCCCATTCGGATCTCTGCTTCGCCACAGCCGCGACCATGCGATCCCAACGGTGATAGTCGCCGGGTTGTGCGGCGTCGATGAAATGTATCGCCGCATGATGGCTGATCGCCTGGCGGACGGTCACGAGTCCCTTTCCGTTCTGCGCGAATTCGGGCCAATAGTCGGCCACAGGCGCGTCGTAGTCGAGCTTGCCTTGATCCGCGAGCATATGAACGCCGAGCGCCATCATTCCCTTGACGACCGACGCCATGCTCACGATGGAATGTTCGGTCCAGGCGCGCTTGCGGTCGACGTCCATGTAGCCGCCCCACAAATCGACAAGCTTTTCTCCGTCCTTGTAGAGGGCTACGGCGGCACCCAACTCATTGAGGCTGTGAAAATTCTCGGCGAAGGCATCGTACAATTTCCGGTAGCGCGGATCGCAGCTGCCGTAAATTGCGATTTCTCCATTGGGCGTTCCGATCGTTTCGATGTTCGACACTTGCGCCTTCCTTCCACGCGAAATCGCGATTGCGAACTCACCGGCATGCTTCCGGGAGGTTCGCAAGCACCAAAAAGATCATTCGCTACAAAATAGTCAATACAGACTAATTGGTTGCGCACGACCGATTTCCTGTTATGATGTCCGGCGTATCGGCTCGGCCGGCGGCGCCTGCGATTTCGGGCCGGAGCGTCGCGCGATGCCGAACGGTTCCAGGTAAAGAGAAAGCAGCTCTGGATGCCTTTCGACTTTTCGCGCTTTGCCCGTCTGCGCCTGCTCGACGGTCCGACCCCGATCCAGGAACTGCAGCGGCTGGGTACGGATCTCGGCGGTGTCCGCGTTTTCGTCAAGCGCGACGATTTCACGTCCCTTGGCGGCGGCGGCAACAAATTGCGCAAGCTGGAATTTCTGCTGGGCGAGGCGAGAACGCAAGGCGCCGACACGATCCTCACGGTTGGGGGGCGGCAATCCAACCACGCGCGGCTGACGGCGGCGGCCTCGGCGCGGGCGGGATTCTCCTGCGAACTTGTCCTGCCGCGCGTGGTGCCGATCGGCGACGACGATTACCTACACAACGGCAATGTCCTGCTCGACGATTTGTTCGGCGCGTATGTGCACGATCTGCCCGGCGATGCCGATGTGGGGTCGTTTGCAGCCGAACGTTCCGCGACGCTCGGGCGCGAGGGTCGCAAGGTCTATTTCATACCGACCGGCGGATCGAACGCCGTCGGCTGCCTCGGCTATGCCGACTGCGCCCTGGAGATCGAGGCGCAATCATCGGCGCTCGGTATAGAATTCTCGCGGGTCGTCTTGGCCAACGGCAGCAGCGGGACGCATGCGGGGCTCGCAGCCCGTTTCGCGCTGACACCGAAGGGCGCTTCCTTCGTCGCATCATACGCCGTCTATCATCCGGCGGATAAGACCCGCGCGAACACGCTCGTCATGGCGCGCGATACCGCGGCGCTGATGGGTTCGGAAGTCGCGCTCGATGAGACCGATATCCTGGTGGATGGCGAGCATCGCGGCGAGGGCTACGGCATACCCACACGCGGGATGGTCGACGCGGTGCGCCTACTGGCCCGCAAAGAAGGTCTGCTGCTCGATCCCGTCTATGGCGGCAAGGCCTTTGGGGGATTGCTGCACGATATTCGCCGCGGCCGATACAAACCCGGCGAGGCCGTATTGTTCGTCATGACCGGCGGCATGCCGGGCCTCTTTGCCTATCGCTCGGCATTGGAAGGTGCCCGCGCTCTGTCCGGCCCGCGCTATGGACTGTGAGTGCGCGCTGTTTGACGTGCCAGGAACGGCGGCGCGCCAATCCTTCCAGTTACCGTCCAAATAGACTGGTCCGTCCATGCATGTGCAGGAAAATGCACATCCCGCCGTCAGTTAAATCATACCGTTCCGAGCGGCGTCGATCCAAAAGCAGTCTGAGCAGACTAATATGTTGCGTTTCCGATTTGCTTCTGCCATGGTTCCGTCATGGTGCCGCGTGGGTGGCCGGATGCCGTTCTAGGTGACGGTCAAATCGGGTCGGACGTGGGGAATTGTTATCAGCGGGGGTGTGTAATGATGCGTTTGCCACGGGCGGGAGCCATCACGGGCGTTGCGGGTGCCTTGGTCTTTTCGGGCACTGCGACATTCGCTCAGACGAGCGTCGCCACCGATCAGCAATCACCTGCCGCAAACACGGCGCAAATCGAAACGATCGTGGTTACGGCGCAACGGCGTCCGGAGAACCTGCAAGACGTGCCGATCTCGATGACGGCGTTCAGCGAACGGGATATCAAGGATCGCGGTGCATCGTCGATCCGGGACTTGCAGTTCGACGTGCCGAACCTTGCGTTTACCGGTTCGAACGACTGGACCAATCCGAATGTCAACGTCCGCGGAATTACGAGCGCGCAATCGAATACCGGATTCGAGTCGCCCCTCGCCGTATACGTGGACGGCATATATATGGACGGGACCGCGGGCGTCGATTTGGACCTGGATGGCGTTCAGGGCCTGGAAGTCCTGCTCGGGCCGCAAGGCACCCTGTTTGGGCGAAATGTCACGGCCGGCGCGATCCTTCTCACCATGGCCAAGCCCACCGACGAATGGGGCGGGCAGCTTTACGCCGAAGACGGCACCTACTCCCGTGCAAAGATCGCCGGCATGCTCAATATCCCGCTTGTGTCCGACGAATTGGACATGCGGGTGGTTGCCTCTCATTCGGGCATGAACGGATATATAACCAACCTGCACGACGACAGGAAATTCGGCGGTTACGATTCGGATTCCGTCAGGACGCAAGTCAGGTGGACGCCGATTCCGTCACTGACGGTGGACCTGGGCGCCGACTATTTCCATCAGGATGGATCTCTCGCCTATGGGCGGGTGACGGACCCCGCTGCTCCGGGATACACGGCCAGCAAAAGCACCGTGGACATAGACGGGCCGGACACTTTGAATCGGACCTTGGAGGGGTTGACCCTCAACGTCGAGTACAAGCTGCCCAGCGACGTTACGCTGACGTCGCTTACCGGTGTCAGGTCCACAAAAGGCGGATATGAGGCAGATCTCGACAACAGTGCATTTGCGTTCCTGACGTCCGACTTCACGCGTGCCGACAAGGAAGTCACCCAGGAATTCCGGGTAACCTCAGATAGCGCATCGTCGTTGAGATATGTGTTCGGGCTGTATTATATCAACGAAAGCCTGAACAGCGTCGAACATGTTCTTGTGGGCCCGGCCTACCCGTTGCCCCTCGGGAGCATGGAAGTTGTAAAGACCGGTATTGTCACCAATGCCTATGCCGCGTTCGGGCAGATCGACTATGACATTCTTCCGGATGTCACGATCTCCGTCGGCGCACGTGAGACATATGAGACGAAAAATCTGACCTACTCTCAGAAGGGAATTGCGATCCTTGGAATACCGGACTTCAACCCGTTCGGAAATTCACAAACCGATTCAGCCTTCACGCCGGCCGGAAGCGTCACCTATCATCTCAACGAAGACGTAAATCTGTACGCGAAGATATCGAGCGGGTTCAAAGCGGGCGGCTTCAACGCATCGTTCCCCGCCGCATCGCCTGTCACGCCGCAATTATCCTTCGGACCCGAGCATGTGGTCAATTATGAAGTCGGCCTGAAGGCGGAGTTCTTCGACCATCGCCTGCGCGTCGATCAGTCCGTCTACTACGAAAAATACAAAGACATGCAGGTGCAGCAGATTTTCCAGACCTTCACGCAGGTGACAAATGCGGGCGCGGCCCAACTGACGGGCACGGAGCTCAACGTCACCGTAATCCCGATCGACCGGATGCTTCTTACCGCAGGCGTCGGATATTCGGATGCGGTGTTCCTGACGTATCTGAACGCCGGGGGGCCGGGGGTCAACTACAATGGCAACAGCTTGCCGAACGCTCCGCGATGGACCTTCAATGCGGCGGCGGAATATAGCGTTCCCATGCCCTATGGGGAGGCGAAGGCGCGCGTCGAATACACCTACCGGGACAAGGTCAACGCGGATGCGGGGGAAAGCCCTGTCTTCCTCGTCAAAAGCCTCTCGCAGCTCAATGCCAGGCTCGCGTGGGACTTCGAGTCGAATTATGAGGTCGCGGTTTGGGGCAAGAACCTGACGAACCAGGTGACCGACGTGAACCCGCAGTTCAATGCGCTGGGAGCACAGCTCGCGACTTACAATATCGGCCGCACGATCGGCGTATCTCTGTCGGCGAAATTCTAGCGCGTATGGTGCATGCCGTCAGTCGCGCGTTTGGGAGTCATGCGAGCGGGGGCTTCGAAGACGCGATGCGTCCGCGTCACCGGTCCGGAATGCATCTTCGGATCCGGCCTTCGAAGCGGAAGAGATTGCCGTGACCACGGAGTTCCGTCAGCACTGGGGCCTCGATCCGGCCGTGGAATTCCTGAATCACGGATCGTTCGGCGCCTGTCCGACCGCGGTGCTGAAAGCACAGACGCTGCTCCGCGAAGAGATGGAGCTGGAGCCGATGGAGTTCTTCACGCGAACTCTGCTCGGCCGTCTCAACGGCGCCAGGGACGCCGTCGCCGAATTTGTCGGAGCGGATGCGGAGGGTCTGGTCTTCGTGCCGAACGCCTCGACCGGCGTGAACGCGGTGCTGCGATCCCTCCGGTTCGAGCCGGGCGACGAGATCCTGGCGACGGACGTTACGTATTGCCGAAAGGCCGTCGATTTCGTGGCGGATCGCAGCGGCGCCCGGGTGGTCGTGGCCGACTTGCCGTTCCCCGTGAGCGGCGACGACGAAATCGTCGAAGCGGTCCTGGTGAAGATAACGACGCGGACGCGTATCGTTCTCCTCGACCACGTGACGAGCACGACATCGGTGATCCTTCCGATTGCGCGCCTGGTCGGGGAAATACAAAGCCGCGGTATCGATGTGCTGGTGGACGGCGCCCACGCGCCGGGGATGATACCGCTTTCGCTTTCCAAGATCGGCGCGGCCTACTACACGGGCAACGCGCATAAGTGGCTCTGCGCGCCCAAGGGCGCCGCCTTCCTTCATGTGCGGCGAGACCGCCACGCCGGTCTGCATCCCACGGTCATCAGCCATGGCTATGGCCGCGGATTGCACCCCGAGTTCAATTGGACGGGCACGTGCGACCCGACCGCGTCGCTCTGCGTCCCTGAAGCCATTGCGTATGTCGGGGGGCTTCTGCCGGGCGGTTGGCAGGAGATCATGGCCCGAAACCGGGCGCTGGCGCTCGAGGCGCGGACGCTTGCGCTCAAGGCGCTGGGCAGCAAAATACCGTGTCCCGACTCGATGGTCGGATCAATGGCTTCAGTCCCGCTACCGGCATTCGACGAGGGTGCGATGGCGCGGATCGGCACCGACCTTCGGACCTGGTTCCGGGAAAGGGGCGTAAGCACGTGGTTTTCGCCCGAACCGCCCTACATCCTGCGTATTTCGGCGCATCTCTATAACGATATCGAGCAGTTCAAGAAGCTCGCCGATTTGCTGTCCGAGCTCTTCCGTCCTGCCGGAGCATGAGATTCATCTATCGCCAAACCGAGGGGCGCATCAAAGCCCCAGCTTGATAGCCGCGCGTTCGACGAAGGCAATTTCCTCTTCCGTCATCGGCGGATAGCTCTCCCTGGCGACGTTGCCGATATAGCCGATCTCGGGGAAATTCCGCTCCATGCTGTAATAGGCGCTGACCGTGATGCTGCGGAAGCGCAGAAAGAATTGATATTTCTGCGCGGGCGTCGGGTCGGTTTGGGCCGACGTCTGTTTCGATGCCGGCGTGGCGGGCTCGAGGTATTGCTGCATCGCGGCCAGAGGCGACATGCCCGGCGCCGGCGGCGCAGCGAGATCGGCAAGCAGTTCGCGCTGCATCTCCTTGCCGGCTTCCCAGAACGCTTTCCGCCCTTGCCGCCGGGAGCGCTCATTCAACCGGTCGAGCCCCGGAACGATCACCGCACGGTCCTGCAATTGATCGGGGTAGGGCGCGCTCACCCACTCGTCGATGAAATCGGCGATGCCGACCGCGCTCGGCGCGGGAAAGCCATCCACCGGCGGCAGAATAAGATCCGCCAGGGTGGCCGCGCCTCTCAACTGGTCGGGCGTCATGGTGCGTGGCCAGGGGGTGAAAGGATTGAGCAGATCGGGATCGCGGCCATATCCCTTTACGCTCGCCTGCGGCTCGGCGGCCGCCAACGCCGCACGCATCGGCGGGAAACCGGACAGCGCCGCGGCCGCACCGAACCAGGCCAGCGTCGTCCGCCTGCTGAGACGAATGGGATCGGACGCGCTCATAGTTCCCCCGCCTTGAATTTGCGCACGAGATAGTCGCTGCTGCGCCAGCTCAGTGCCAGGATCGTCAATGTCGGATTCTTGTCGGAGCTGGAGGCGAAGACGCCGCCGTCCATGACGAACAGATTGTCCACGCTCCATGTCTGACCATGGGCGTTGACGACCGAATCGCGCGGCGAACGGCCCATGCGTGTCGTTCCGGTCTCGTGGATGGCCTCGCCGCCGCGCGTGATCGCCTTTACGCCGTCGGTATCGCCGCCCACGAGCACGTTGCCGCCGAGGCGCCGCATGATCTCGAGGAACGTCTTGCGCATATGGGAGGCTTGCCGGATTTCGCTGTCACCCCATTTCCAGTGGAAGCGCGGCACCGGCACGCCCCAGTCGTCCGTGACGGTCGGATCGAGGTCGCAATAGCAATCGTCATTGGGCAGCATTTCGCCGTTCCCGGAGAACGTGATGATGGTGCCGAACTTGCGCCGCATCTCCTCGCGCAGCTCCCGGCCATGCGGCGCATCGCAGATATCGACGATCCCGGCGAAGGCCATGGCCGGCATGAACCGGCCTCCGGACACATCGATGTGGTAGCCGCGCGGGAAATCCAGCTCGCCGCGGGTCTGCTGTGCGTGGCCCCACCAGGGCGCATAGATATGCGCGCTGGAAATCCCGTCGTCGTTGCGCGGCGGAAGCCCCTCGAGGGCGGGCACCTGCGCGACGCCATAGGCGATGACGCTATCCATCAGATTGCGTCCCACCTGGCCCGACTCGTTGGCCAGGCCCGCGGGGTGGCGCGCATCTCTGGAATTGAGAAGGATGCGTGCGCTTTCGCAGGCGCTCGCCGCCAGAACAACCGCCTTGGCGCGCGCGGTGTAGCGTTGCCCGGTCTTGCGGTCGATGATGGCGACGCCGGTCGCGCGGCCCTCTTGCCCGACCAGAACTTTGTGAACGAAGGAATTGGTGCGTATCTCGAGATTGCCGGTGGCGACCGCCGGTGGAAGAAGCACGGTGGTGCTTTGGAAATTCGCGCGGATGGAGCAGCCCCGGTAACAATACGTCGCATACAGACAGGCCGGGCGATCGCCCAAAGGTTGCGTCAAGATCGCCGAGCGGATCGCGGCGGTCGGGATGTTCATGCCGTCGAGCGCGCGCTTTATCAGATACTCGTAGGGGCGCATCGGCGGAGCAGGCTGGGCCGAGGGCGAGCTGGGAGCGTTTTCCAGATCCTCCTGGCCGCCGCAAAGCCCGATCAGTTTTTCCACCCGATCGTACCAGGGCGCCAGATCGTCATAGCTGATGGGCCAGTCCGCACCATGGCCGTCCCGGCTGCGGCCGTTGAAATCATACGGTCCCATGCGCAGCGATATGCGTCCCCAGTGATTGGTGCGCCCGCCCAGCATGCGGGCGCGATACCAGCGAAAGGCCGAGCCCGGCGCGAGCGTATAGGGCTCGCCCGGAACGTCCCATCCGCCGCCGACCGTCGCGTCGTAATAGCCGAAGGGCTTGTCCGGCGTGGACGCGCCGAACAGCGGCGCCTTTTCCGGCAGGTCGAACATGGGCGTTTCCCGCTCGGGCTTGTAGTCGCGCCCGGCCTCCAGGAGCAGCACCCGCAGTCCGGCTTGCGCCAAGACATAGGCGCTCATCCCGCCGCCGGCGCCGGCGCCGACGACGATGGCATCCCAGAGTTCTTCCGTCACGGTTTTCTCCTCCGGCATCATGGTATCTCGCGCACCCAGATATTCCGGAAGCTCAGGGGGCGGGAGGAATCGGGATGGGCCTGCAGCTTTATCGCGGCACGGTCGTACGGGCGATAGGAAGGCCTGTAGAGGAAGGAGGTCTCGCCTTGGAGCGCCACGTGGTTCTGCACAAGCACGCCGTTGTGAAAGAGGGTGACGTAAGCCGGGCTCTTGAGCGATCCCTTGCCGTCGAATCGCGGCGCCGTCCACACCACGTCATAGGACTGCCACGCGCCGGGGGGGCGCGCGGCGTTCACCAGCGGCGCCGACTCCTTATAGAGGCTCGCGGCTTCGCCATTGACGTAGGTCGGATTGTTCCAGGAGTCCAAAATCTGAATTTCATAGCCCGCGTCGTAGGGGCCGGTCGAAGCCAGGAAGACCCCACTATTTCCGCGCGCCTGGCCCTTGCCTTCGACGTCCTTCGGAATGCGCCATTCGATGTGGAGCTGGTAGTCCTTGAAATGCCGCTTGGTCTCGATGTTGCCCTGGGCTTTGCCGACCGTGAGGACACCGCCCTGAACCGGCCAATGGGCTGGCATATGATCGTTTGCGCTGATCCAGCCGTCGAGATTTCGGCCGTCGAACAGCACGATGGCGTCCGAAGGCGGCGCGCCTTGGACGGTGCCGGGCGATACTTTGGGCGGCACCGGGGTCCACTGCTCGGTTTTCTTGATGATGGCTTCCAGCTTTTCGAACCTGTCGAGCGTGACGTCACAGGTCTCGTCTGCACGGCAAACGCCGGTGTAGCGGAACATCCCCACCAAGGTGGCGGACATTTCGGCCGTGAGCTTGCACTCCACGTTCGGACGACACGCGTCGGCATCCTGAAGCGCCTTGACGAACTGCGGCGACAGCGGCTGCGCGGCAGCGGCCGTCGGTTGCTCCGCTTCAAGCATCGTCAGGCCGAGGAGCAGGCTCACAGCGAAAAGGCTCGTGGTTCTCATGGCAATTTTCCGCTGAAATGAACGGGGGCAAACTAGGAACTCGGAAGGCGCGCGGCACGTTCGTCCCGGAGGGCATTCCGTCGTGCTTTTCCGGCATCGTCGCGAAGCGGAAAATCGACGAATTCGAATGTCTTCGGAAGCTTGTAGCGGGCAAGATGAGCCGAGGCATGATTCAACAGATCGTCCGCCTGCAGGCTCACGCCGCGCTCGAGCTCGACGATGGCGTGGACACGCTGGCCCCATTCGGCATCCCGCAATCCGATCACGATGACCGAATTGACTTTGGGATGACTGCCGAGCGCGGCTTCGACCTCCGCCGGATAGATGTTGGCGCCGCCGGAGAGGATGAGGTCGGTGCGCCTGTCCGAAAGGTAGAGATAGCCGGCTTCGTCGAAATAGCCGAGATCGCCCAAGGATTCCCAATCGCCGAGCGTCTTGGGCGCCGCACCGATATAGTGATACGTCGTCCCTCGGCCGGCGTCGGGGAGGAAGTAAATCTCGCCGGTTTCGCCGGGGCGGCAATCGCGGCCGGCGTCGTCAAGAACGCGAATTCGCGAACCGGGCTGCGGCTTGCCGACGGAGCCCTGGCGCTCCAGCCATTCCGTTCCGCTGATGAGGGTCGTGCCCTGGCGTTCCGTTCCGGCATACAGCTCGAATATCCTCTCCGGGCCGAGCCAATCGATCCACGCCTGCTTCAACCAGGTCGGGCAAGGCGCGGCCATGTGGAAGACGGTGTGCAGGGACGCGAGATCGAAGCGCGCGCGAACATCGCTTCCCAGGCGCCAGATCCGGTGCATCATCGTCGGGACGAAATTGACCCAGCCGACCTTGCGATCCTCAACGAGCGCCAAGGCCCGTTCGGCGTCGAACCGGCCCATCTCGACGACCGTGGCACCCGTGAAGAGCCCGTAATGCATGCCCACGAACGGCGCATTGTGGTACAGCGGGCCGGGATTGAGCAGCACGTCGTCGAGACGCTGACCGAATACCGTGACCTTGGGGTCCCACAATCCCGGCATATGATCGACGATGATCTTCGGCTGGCCGGTTGAGCCGCCGCTGGCCATCGCCTTCCAATGCGTTGAAATCACCTCCGGCAATTCCTCGGCGGACAGGCTCTCGTCGAGCCAGCGGCCGCCGCGCACAGCCTTGTGCCCCGCCAGGTCATGGAGGTTCGCGCCGATCACCATTTTCGGCTGCGCAACGGCCAAAAGAGTGGAGAATTCCGTCGCGGGAAGTTTGTGCGATACGACATTCGGAATGGCGCCGAGCTTCCAAAGCGCAAAGGTCGTCTCGTAGAATTCCAGGCCGTTCGGCAATGCGATCGTCACGAGATCGCCGGCCTTCACACCATCCGCGGCCAGCATCCTCGCTCTGCGATTGGCCTGCGCCTCTAGCTGTTCGCGACTGATGGTTTCGTCGCCGATGACCAAGGCCGGCCGGCGTGGATCGCGCGCCGCGTGATAGGCCAGCAACCGGCCAAGCGGCAGCCCGCCGCTCCCGTTCAGCAGGGCTGGAGATGCGTTTACCGCCATGGAACCCGTCTCCGGCTTCGTTGTCGACTGCAGACTCTACGTTTCCGTGGCCGGCGAACTTGGCGCGCCGCTTCCGGACTGCACGCACAGCCAGTCGACGCACCGTTCCGCGTCCGCCCGCCCTTTCGAGACGACCATGCGCCTCCATGCGGGGTCGTCGGGGCAGAAAAACGCGCGGATGCGCTGGCGATGCGCGGCACCGTCAGCGGTGTCCAGCTTCCCCTGACCGAAGAGCCAGTTTCCGAGGCGGAGCTCATCCATCATGGCGGCGGTATCGAGCGTGCCGAACTCCAGCGCGTAGGTCAGATGTTCGCTCTGCGGAAGAAGCTCCTGCAGCAGATGCAGAGCCGATCGAGGATGACTGGGAATGAGCGGAAAGGCCCCGGGATAATAGAGCTCGCCGAACAGTTCCGTCAGCGCCGCGAATTGCGGAGAGGCGGGATTGTCATATGAAACTGGCGTTCCCTGGCCATAGCGGCCGAAGCCGGTGTGGATATCCATGCTGAGGATCCGCGTCGCATGACGAAGATGGCGAGCGGCCGTCTTCGCCAGGACTCCGCGCGACCAGGACGGGTGATCGCCGTGATAGGTGAGACCCAAGGGGTGCGCACTTTGCCCGAGGCGCATGATCTTTTGCAGCTCTTCAGGGCCATGGCGCTCCACAAAGGCCGCGAGCCGCCTGTTCGCATCGTCGCGCAGCGGGCCTGTCCATTCGACCGGGTTGATCTGATCGACCAACGCATCGTAGCCGGGATTCTCGAAACGCTGCTCCGGGGGGTATACGAAATTTCGGAAGACATCGATGTTTTCGTGGTCGGCATGGTGATCCCATGCCGTGCCCCAAGGATTTATCAAATGGACATGCACGGTCCGAATTTGCGCGGATTGGAAGACAGCGGGCTGTTCCTCGACGAGCGAGAGCTGGATGGCCGCGCCGGGCAACCCCTCGTCGCCGTGCACGCCGGACACCGTCACGAGCGCCTTTTCCGACGCCGAAGGCCCCAGCGCGGCGGTCACGCAGACGCAGCCGTTCTTGTCGGGGCTGAGCAAATCCAGTTCGAACGTCTCGATATCGGCTCCGGCGCGTCCCGCCGCCTCCAGAAACCGCGCCGTCGCCACATCGGCAGTCGGGGAAAAGCAGGCCGGCATATCGAGCATGAACGCAACCTCGCATGGAGCGGGTACGGAGAACGAAAGCCTCCTCCCGCATTCGAAAATTCGCGACGTGGAGATAAATAGTCTAGTGTGACTAGTCTACTACCATGGATATCATCTAGTCGACAAGCTTCCGCTATCAACGCCCAAACGGCCAGCATGGGGCGTTTTTGGCTGGCAGCGGATCATTAATAGTCAGGTTGGACTAATTATTATTGCGCTCACGGGAAATTTTGCCTACGTTCCATCGCATCGTCGCTCGGATTGGGCGCAATCGAAATGGCCGCGGGGTTCGGCCCTGGGCGTACGTGCCGCGGTCCCCGCTCAGCCACAATTCGCGGAATTTCGGTAACCGGACTTGATGGAATCAGGGCGAGAATGATCATGTCTAATCCTCCCAAGCCGTTGAGCGACCTGGCCGCGGCCCTGGTGCGTCACGTCGAGGATAGCGCCCGCGGGTTCGGCGTTCCCGGTTATGCCGTCGTTGCGCTGTCGCGGGGCATGTCTTACGTCAAATGCGGCGGCGTCTCCTCGCTCGATGCGGGTGGAGAGGTCGGGCCCCGGACCGCTTTCAATATCGCCTCATGCAGCAAGGCGTTCACCTCGGCGCTGGCGGGCCGGGAGGTCGCCGCTGGACGCCTCGACTGGGAGACAAGGATCGACCAGATCCTGCCGGAATTCGATCTGGGCGAGCGCTGGTATACCGGGCAGGTCACGATCCGGGATCTGTGCTCGAATCGAATCGGCTTGTCGAAATCGGGAATCACGGGTTTCGGCGCTCGACCGCAGATGACCGTTTTCGACCTGTTCGATCGCGTCCGCCATGTGAGGCAGGAGCGGGAGTTTCGAACCGAATACCAATATTTCAATCTTGGGCATTCGGCTGCGGCCGCCGCGCTGGGGCGCATAGACGGCGGCGATTTCCTGGCGTCTCTCGCGCGGCAGATATTTCAGCCGTTGGGCATGGAGGGCGCAATCGGCGGCATCGCCGCATCGGCACATCGGTCGCGTCTTGCCTCGGGCCATATGGTGATCGACGAGGCGGTTGCCGATATCGGGCTCGCCACCCACGAACAATATATCGGGGCCGGCCAGCTGTGGCTGACCGCCTCGGATCTCATCCCCTGGCTGCGATGCCAGCTAGCGATGGAGCCCGAGCTCAGCCTGGCGGGCTTGCGGCCTGAAGACATCGCGGAAATGCAACGGGCCCATATCGTGGCCACGCCGCGCGGCGACGACGTTGCCGGTATTGCGTCCACAGAGGGTCTGAAGGCCTATTGCCTGGGTTGGCAGACGGTCGTCGACAAGGGGCTGCGGATCGTCCGTCATGCGGGCGGAGATTTTGGATACGCATCCAATATCATTCTCGTGCCCCAATTCGGGATCGCCGTTGCGGTGCTTTGCAATTTGTTCTCGTATTTCCCGATGAACGTGTCGGAAGACATTGTGGCCTGGCTCACGGGCGCCGATTTGCCGCGTCGCGAGACGGTGGCGCTGGGATCGGAGTTTCCGACACCGGATGCCGTCTATCCCACGAGCGTCTCATCGGCCCGGGGAGCGCTGATCCCGGGAATTTACCGGCATCCGGAAAACGGCCTGCTGCGGGTCGAGGAATCCGGTTCGGATGTTCGCCTGACGTTCGACGATGCGCCGACGTACAACTCCACGGTTGTTCGTGACGAAATGGGGCGTTTGCTGGCTCGCCCGCTGTATTCTCCCGTGTTTACGTTCAGAGGCGGGGAAAACCCGTGGAGCGTAGACGTCGGCGACGCGGAGGCCGTTCGATTCAGCCCCTTGGGCGAATTTCGCGCAAATTCGGAAGACGGAAACAACGCCATATGATCGGAAAGGGAGTTGCTCGCTTCATCGATCCCGTCGTGGCGGCGTTTGCGCTGCCGTCCATTCCGATGGCGATCATGAACTATCCCATCGCGACGATCGTGCCGGTGATCTATGCCAAGCAGTTTTCGATCCCGCTGATCCAGATCGGATTTGTATTTTTCCTTTGCCGGATATTGGACGCGGTGTGCGATCCGGTCATCGGATATCTGTCGGATTTGACCCGCAGCCGTCTGGGAGCGCGCAAGCCCTGGATCATCGGCGGCGCCGCTGTGAGCTGCATGGCCGCGTTTTTGCTCTACCTGCCGCCCGTCACGCCCGGCATCGTGTACTACGCTTCGGCGATGTTCTTCCTGTTCCTGGCCTGGACGGTATTGGAAATTCCCTATGCCGCCTGGGCGGCGGAAATCACGCGGGACTACAATCGCCGTTCCCTGATCCAGGGGTATCGCTCTGCCTTTCAGATGCTGGGCAGCATCATCTTCGCGCTTATTCCATATGCCGCCGCGTCGGGCGTTCCTCATTTCGACCAGCATTTTCTGAATGCCGTGGGCTGGGTGACGCTCATCCTGCTCCCCCTCAGCGTGGCGGTGGCGATGATATTCACGCCTCACACCGGCGTGCCGACCGATCGGGCGATGGAAAATCCACTGCAGGCCCTCGCGGTCGTCGTGGCCAACAAACCGCTTCAGAACTTCCTGGCGACCTTCATCTTGTCCGGGACCGCTTCGGGAATGCAGGCCGCTTTGGGATATCTGTACATGGATAAATATCTCGGGATCGCGAGCTGGTATTCGATCATCCTGCTCCTTTCGCTGTTCGCCAATCTGTTCTCGATCCCGCTGTGGATAGAGCTGGTCCGACGGTTCGGCCGCGAGCGCGCATGGGCGATTGGAACGATAGCGACGTCGATCTGCACTGTTGCAATCATCATGATCCAGCCGTCGGCTCACGCGGCCATTCAATTCGTCGCGGTCTATACGGTGATGTCGATCGCGATGGGCTGTTTGTTGGTTTGCCCCGGCGCGATGATGGGTGACATCATCGATTACGAGACGCTCCGAAGCGGCAAGATGAAAGCGGGGTCCGTCTCCTCGCTTGTTACGCTTGTGGTCAAATTCAACAGCGGGATCGGCGCCGGCTTGGCCCTGACCATCGTCGGCTTCTTCGGATTGGATCTCAGCCGTTCCCAACCCCTGACGACCTCTGCGATTCTCGGATTGAAGTTGGGCGTCGGCGCCATTCCGATCCTGCTCCAGCTGATCAGCGCGTGCCTGATCTGGTGGTTTCCGCTGACCCAGGCGCGGCAGTTGACAATCCGGCGATGGCTGGAGCGATCAGCGGGCCTCAATTCCTTCGAGGTCGTTCCATGAGGTTCTACGTTTCGTGCGACATCGAGGGGATCGTCGGCGTGACCAGCCATGTTCAAGGTGCTCCGGGAGGCCATGAATATGAGAAGGCGAGAGCCTGGATGACCCGCTCGGCGCGGTCGGTGTGCGAGGCGGCCCTTTCCAGCGGCGCAACCGAGCTCGTTTTGGCTGATGGTCACGGCAACGGAATGAATCTTCTGCTGGACGAACTTCCGGAAAATGTCTCCGTCGTGCGCAGCTGGCCGCGCGAGCTGCTGATGATGGAGGGCATTCAGCGCGGGTCGTTCGACGGTGCGTTCCTGATCGGCTACCACAGCTCCGCAACCGAGGCGAACGGCGTGCTGTCGCACACCATATTCGGCAGGCTCATCGCGGGCGTTCGACTGAACGGGCGCGAATGCTCCGAGACCCTCATCAGCGCGGCGACCGCCGGCTGTTTCGGAATTCCGGTTCTCATGGTTTCGGGCGACGACCAGTATGTCGCCAACGCGCAGGCGCTGCTCGGCAATGTCCACGGCGTAGCGGTGAAGCGGGCGGTCTCCTATCAAAGCGTCGAGACCGTGTTGCCGGAAAAGGCTTATGCCTTGCTGCGCGAAGGTGCCGCGCGGGCGATCGAGGATCGCGGGAACGTCAAGCCCTTCGTCGTGCCGGGACCGTTCGAGCTCGAAATAACGTTTCGTCAGCATCTCACGGCCGAGGTGCTTTCGTTGCTTCCGATCTGCGAGCGCACCGGCGCGACATCGGTTGTCTATCGCAGCGATGATTTCCTGGATGTGGTCCGCTTCCTCGTCTTCGTGACGTTCTATAGCCCGACGCCAGGGGCGTAGGCGAAATGCTTGATCGCAATATCGGCAAGGCGAAGATCATCCGGGACCCGAACGGGGTGCCGCACGTCTATGCCGCGACGCGAGTCGACGGACATTTCGGCCTGGGTTACGCCCTGGCGGAGGACTGGCTGCCCGAAATGATGGCACGCTACGCCTGGGCGATCGGGGATACGGCGCGATTGCCGCCGGATCGGATTTTCGAATTGGGAATCCGCGATGCCGCGTTGTCGGATTTCCATGTCGCGCTGTGGAACCACGCGGAAGAGGCGCGGCTCGGGTTCGATCGGCTCGACAAGGTCTGGCAGGACGCCTTATGCGCCTTCAGCGACGGTATCGGTGCCTATGCTGCCGCCAAGCCGCAATCCTGGCCGGAATGGGCACCTCCGTTACAGCCGTGGTTTCCCCTGGCGCTCTCGCGCGCTTTCCTGTGGTTCTTTGCGACACACTCCGCCCTTTCCGCCCTGGGTCGGCACGGCGTCGCAGCCGTCAGAGGGGCCAGCGTGCTGGATATCCTGGATATGGATTTGATGGGATCGTCCAACGCCTGGGTGATCATGCCGGAGCGGACCGCCGACGGTTCACTCATCCACGTGACCGACAGTCACGCGCAGTTTCACGGCGTCGGCCGAATGACGGCATTTCGGATCGATTGCGCCGCGTTCAAGGCGGCGGGAACGACGGTGATCGGCCTGCCTTGGCTGTTGAAGGGGCATTCTCCTTTCACCGCCTGGGGCTGGACCGATGGCGGCAATCGCGTCTCCGATTGCTATTCGATTCGCCTCGACGGCGCGCCCGCTGGTCCGGGCGAAGCGGTTGACGAATCCGCAGGCGATGTGGATCGCTCCGCCGCAGACGGGACCGACGCCTCGATATCAAATCGCATCCGCCATGCCGTTCTCAACGAGGTTCGATCGCCGATCGTGGCCGAGGCGAACGGCGAAGCCTATGCCGTCTGTACGCCCTACATGCATCGCGCCGGAGCGACCGACGCGCTCATGTTCCGCCTCCAGGAAGCGTCCGATCGGCAAAGTGTTCTTGGAATTCTCGAAAGCCTCGATCTTCCGGCGACCAACCTGATCATCGGCACGGCCGACGGCATGGCTCTGTTCGCCAAGCCCGGCCGAATTCCCAAGAGGAACCCTCCCTATGATGGGACAATGGTGGTTCCCGCGGAATGCGAGCGTGGCCGTTGGGCGGGGTTTCACCCGTTCGGATCGCAAGTCCACATCGTCAATCCGAGCGCCGGGTTCGTGCAGAATTGCAACGGCTCGGCGGATGTGATGTTTGACGCCCAGAATGTCGACCCATCGATGTACGCGAAAGAGGTCTTCGGCGACGCACCGGGACTCGATCTATGGCGCAGCAAGAGATTGCGTCATCTTCTCGCGGCGAGTTCGAAGCACGATCTCAATTCCGCGCTGAAGATTCTTCACGACGAGCTTTGGCCCGATGTCCCGCTCTGGAAAGGGCGAATCGCCGCCGCGCGGACGGCATGCAAGCGGGCAGGGGGCGGAACCGACGCGGCCGGGGACGCTTTGCTGGACGCGATTGCACGATTTGATGGTCGAGCGGCGAGGACGTCCCGGGAAGCACTTGTCTTCTATATTGTAATGACGTCCCTGGCCGAAGAGGGAAGCGTGTTGCGAAGTCTGGCCGGCGACGCGGCGCTTGAAACGGCGGAGATGGCCGGTTTCGTGCGCGCCCTTCGAAGCGCCGCTCTGCGCATCGCCGAATTGGATGCGGAATCTCCGGCAACACTGGGAAGCGTCTTTGTCGCCCGGACGGAGGAAGAGGATGTGCCGGTCGGCGGGATCATATTTCGTGCCGACGACGCCAGCTTCACGACGCTTCGGAATATGTTCTGCCGCCCGAGCGGAGCGGGCGGCCGGATGGCTTTGGTCTACGGACAACGCCAACCGCAGCTGACGGTGTTCGGCGCCAAGCCGACCAGCTTCTGGCGATTGCTGAATGGTCGACGCGACGATGCAGGCGTCGCTTTGAATGCGGCGGGTGCGCGCGCAACCGGCGACGGAATCCTGTTTCCGACGCTCTTCGACGAAGATGAGTTGCTCGGCGTCGCGCCGCCGATCTTGGAGATCGACACGCTTCCGGCAGCACAAGAATAGCGGGAAGGGCTGACGCTGTGTGCAGCTGCAAATGGGTCTGCGCAGACTGTTTCTATTGCTTACGGCCCTATCCTATGATTATCGTTCCAAATCGTGATGGGGCTGGGGGTGATGCCGCCCTATTGGCCAAGAGACAGCGGCAGCCGCTTCGGTCCCTGCTCCTTCGGGAGCCGGCCGGGCAACCCTCCCGTTTGTTCGACGTATATCTAACTTACAGGTTTGTTGTCTGCACAGTTCTTGGCCGGCGCCAGGCAAGAATGGGAGAAAAACGTTGGCAAGCTCAGCGGCAAGCATCAAGGCGAACAGGAAGCGGACCGAACCGCGAATTCCCCAGCAGGCGCGCAGCGTCGAGACGCGGCTCAGGCTGATGATGGCGACGATCGACAGTCTGCTGGAGGTTGGATATTCGAGAACGACGACAGCCGAGATCGTTCGTCGCTCGGGGGTCGGGCGTGGAACCTATTTGCATCATTTCGCGACGCTGGAAGAAACGATGGTCAGCGCCATTTCGTATCTTCGGACCATGCGCGTGCGGGAGATCGAAAGGGCGGCATCCGGACTGGCTTCGGGAGATCGAAGTCAGCGGCTATTGAATTTGATCTATCGGACGGCCTACGGCGATTTGTTCTTCGTGCAGCTCGAATTCTTCAACGCCGCGCGCACGGATAAGAAGATCCGCCAGGCCTGCAAGAATTCCAGCGCCGAGACGGCCATCGTCCTCAGCAAGACGTTCGAGGACTTCTACGGCGCCGAAGCGATGAAGAACGCTCGCCTTAGAGACCTTCTCGAGGCGGCCTTGGATGTGATGCGTGGATTGTCGCTGATGTCGATCGTGCGCGGCGCCGCGGTGAGCCGCCAGATATGGGAGGCGATCGGTCCGACCTTGGCACATCTCATTGAAGATTGTGTCGCGCAACATGCCGCCGGGGCGATCGCCAAGCCGAACGGCAACGCAAGAAAGGTCAAATCACGATGACGACAGTCGCATGCATCGGCGCCGGTGTCATCGGCCGAAATTGGGCCGCGCTTTGCGCCACGAAGGGTCACGATGTCCGGGTCTATGATGCCGACCGCGGTGCGGCGCTTTCGGCGCGGGAGCGGATCGTCGAGACGTTGTCGGCGACCGGTTCCCAAAGCGTCGCGCTGGGCGCACAAGAGCGCATACGGGTTGTCGATACGATCGGGGAGGCAATGCTCGATGCCGCCGTGGTTCTCGAAGCCGTCGCCGAGGACTTGTCGGTCAAGCGATCGGTGCTGGCGATGTTCGAAACGTGCGGCAGTCCAAGCGGGTTGTTCCTGAGTTCGACCTCGACTTTTCGTTGCGGGGACATAGCGGAAGGCAGCGCTGCGAGCGACCGGTGCCTTGTCGCCCATCCGCTCAATCCTCCCCATCTTATTCCGTTGGTGGAGATCGTGCCGGGCGCGGAAACGAGCGCGGAAACCGTGCAGAGCGCGCGGGACTTCCTTCAGCAGCTCGGGCAGACGGTAATCGCACTCAAGCGCGACGTGTCCGGCTTTGCCACCAATCGCCTGCAGCTCGCCGTCTTGGCTGAGGCGCTATGGTTGGTGCAGGAAGACATCGTCGATCCTGCGGACATCGACCTGGCGATACGGGACGGTTTGGGATTGCGTTGGGCGACCAGTGGTCCGTTCGAAACGCTTCACCTCAATGGATCGGGCTCTTTTGCCGACTATCTGTCGAAGGCAATCCCGGTGCTTTGGCCCCTGATGGAGGAGCTGCGGCAGCCTTTCGCTTTGGAGGACGACACAATCAAGCGCATAGCGGATTTTAGAGACAGCAAGGTGTCCCCTGCGGAGATCGTGGAGGCAAAAGCGCGGCGCGGTCGGCTTCTCCAGCGCCTGCAACCGATATTGAATCCAAATCGGATTTGATTGCCGGCCGCTTGCAGACTCCGATCGCGATACGCGCCGGCGGCGCGGATGCCGTTCGTACGCCAAGCGATCGTCCATTTTCGAGTCGAACGGGCGGCGGTCGCACTTTGTTGCATCAGGCGAAGCAGCGTGTGACGCCGATGCGGTCTGTTGCACAAACAGTCAGTGTTGACTAATATCGCCGGTATCGGATGACCGCAACGTGCTTGCGCCACGCGACGTCCCGCTGCGAGCTCGATCCTCGAATATTCGTGCCGAGGGCGAGCCGCAGGGGCGCGCGATCGGCGCTCCGAACTGGAGAATGATTGTGAGAACCGCTGGAAAAGTGATCATAACCTGTGCCGTTACCGGTTCGGTTCACACGCCAACGATGTCGGAATATCTTCCGGTCACCGCTGACGAGATCGTCGCACAGTCGGTTGCCGCCGCGGAGGCGGGCGCAGCCATCATCCATCTGCATGCGCGCGAACCGAAAGACGGCCGCCCATCGCAGGATGAAGCCCTGTACATGCGGTTTCTTCCACGCATAAAGCAAGCGACGGACGCGGTCCTGAATATCACCACCGGCGGCGGACTTGGGATGACGCTGGAACAGCGGCTTGCGCCGGCACACCGTGCCAAGCCGGAACTGGTCTCGCTGAACATGGGCTCGATGAATTTCGGGATCTTCGATCTCGCCAAGAAATACGATGCCTGGAAACACGACTGGGAGAAGCCGTATCTGGAAGCGACGGCGGACATGATCTATCCCAACACTTTCGCGATGATCGAACGCGTGATTCATGAGGTCGGCGAAGCGTACGGCACTCGGTTCGAGTTCGAGTGCTATGACGTGGGACACCTCCATACGTTGGCCCATTTTGTCGATCGAAAGCTGCTGAAGCCGCCTTTTCTCATTCAGTGCATCCTCGGCGTGCTGGGCGGGATCGGTGCCGATCCCGACCATCTCATGCACATGCGCCAGACCGCTGATAAATTGTTCGGTGAGGACTACTTCCTCTCGTGCATAGCCGTCGGCAAACACCAGATGCCGTTCCTGACATTGTGCGCAACAATGGGAGGCTGCGTGCGCGTCGGCCTCGAAGACAGTCTGTATATCGGCCGCGGCCAGCTCGCGGAGAGCAACGCCCAGCAGGTCGCAAAGATCCGTCGCATTTTGGAAGAGCTCGGCCACCAGATTGCCACGCCGGCGGAAGCGCGCGCCATGCTGGATCTGAAAGGCGCCTCAAATGTCGCCTTCTGAGCTGGGCTCGGAGGCCATCAGGGTAACGGGCGCCGCGGACAACCCCGGGGCGGCTGGCGTTCGGTTGCGGTTTCGCCCTCCGCCGCGGCTGCCGTTTTGCAGACGTCGGCTTGTATCCGGCCAAGGGCAATGCGCTCGAAGCCTTGATTTCGGACAGCGCAACGGTCGAGTTGATCTCCTGTACGCCGGGGGGGGGGACAGTCGTTCGAAGAAAAACCTCTCATAGGCGTTGACGTCGGCCGTGACGATACGCAGGAGGACATCGATTTCGCCCAGCATGACATAGCATTCCAAAACTTCGGGGAACGATTGCACGGCCTTCGAGAACTCGGCGAGATGGGTTCGTCCATGCGCGGACAGTTTGACCCGCGCGAAAATTTGGGCATTGAGACCGGACTTCTCGCGATCGAGGATCGCGATCTCGTGCCTCATGTAGCACTCGTCCTTGAGCCTTTGGACACGCCGCTAACAGGGCGACTGCGACAGCCCGACTCTGTCCGCCAGTTCGGCTGCGGAGGGCGAGCAATCGTGCTGCGGCACATCGAGCTGCTCAAGGGCAATGGCGTCGAGCCTACTGAGCATGAACGAACCCCAAATTCGGTTATTTGCCGCATTGTCATGCACGTAAATTGGGAATTGGGGCAAGAAAGCCAAAAGACTGTTTTTACAGTTCGATAGTGTGTTTTGATGGGATCGCGCCTTTTCAAGCCGCAGAGTGCCAAAATTTTCGTGAGCCTCAGTGCGGAGCCTGGAACGCTCGCGCGGGTGTTGCAGATCTTTACCGTCGCCGGTCTTGTGCCGGCGGCGCTTACGCTGCGCTCACGGTCCGCGGGCAAATCCCTCTTTGTCGCGGAATTTCCGGGTTTGGAGCCGGCGAAGGCCCGCTTTCTGATTGCGAAACTTTCGGGAATGCCCTGCGTCCGGCGCGCAAGGATGTCGATCGCAAAGGATCGCATCGGAGCTGGTGGCGTGGGATGTGCGGGCTGACAGCCAATGATGCTGCAATGACAAGAGTCGGACCCCTGCCCGCTCCTGGATGAAGGAAGCGCTCCTGCTCCAAATGTGGGGTCCGTGACGAGCAGAGTTCGAAGCAGTTGGTGCCCTGTACCATTCCATTTCGATAAAACTCCGAACCTCCATTCGCCGGCGCGAACGACGCCGATTGCGGCGGCATTGGGCGTGTGCCCGGTCTCCGGTCCTGTGGCGGAGACTCAAAGTTCGGGGAATTTTTGCGCCATCCCGCCGCCGGTCTCCATCTCCAGGTCGGAGACCTCCACTTCGGCCCGAACTGGAGGTCGGAGTTCGTGCCTGGGCGGGTTGGGTCGATCGAACTGTGCTCCCGACAAGCAAGAATATCAGGGACAAAAACAGGGAAGAATCTCTGTTGAGCGCAAGTTTGGTGCGCCAGCGTGTCGGGAAAGCCCCATTCCACGGGCACCTGTTCGACTTTGCACCTGATATCGCCCTCGAAAAAACAGGGAAGACGCGGTGCGATACCAGGGAGAGAAATTCAGATAACAGGGAAGATTGCCCCTCACATCCCCTGTTTTTGGCGCGCCGTACCACTCGGCAGAAACACTGCCTCTTTTGACCGCTACCGACCCGTCTTGGACATTGACGACGTCCGCTGTTGGAGCGAAATTCGTTGATGGAAAAGGTCTTGTGCGTCTGTCTGGCCAATAGCAGCCGCAGCCCGATGATGCAGGCTGTTCTGCAACAGCACCTAGGCGGGGCCTTTCAGGTCGAGAGTGCTGGCGTTCGCAGGGAGGGGGCGGGACTTGGCGCGAACCAGAGGTCCATCCTGTGCATGAACGAGCGTGGTATCGACCTGACCGGCCACACGAGGCGTCATATCGGCGAACTTGATCTCAGTCAGTACTCTTGGATCATCTGCGCCGGCCCGGATGAGGCCGAGAATGTCCGCGCCGCTATCGGCGATGCATCGAAAACCATTCTTGTTGCCAACGCGGAGAGCGGCGGCATTCCCGATCCCTATGAATTTGGACTGCAGGGGTATCGGGACTGCTTGGCACTTCTGGACGTGGTCATGCCCGAAATTGCCCGACAGATCACTTCTCCCTGAGCTTTCCGGAATTTAGGGCTCTGGGTCCGCTCACCGCCTGCCTCGGCCGTTCGGTGAAACGCTCGCTAGAAATATATCCTCGTAGTCGCCGCTTCAGAAGAACACGTACGACCGCACCACGACGTTCTTACGGCATCTTGCATTCGCGGGTGCGGTCGGGTCGACACAAGCCGTATGGAAGGACCACCGTGAGACGGAGCCGTCGGTGACCGAGTCGTAGCATTTGAGGATCGAGACCTCGTTGGGCTTCTGCTGCGGGAACCAATACCACTCATGGTCGGGCCTGTAGGTGAAGCGCGTGGTCTCGCCGACGCGGTCGTCGTAGATTCGGTAGTTGGTGATGTAAGGCTGGTCGGCGAAGGAGGGCCAGGCGCAGAGCACGAACGGAAATTGCTCGACCGTCTCCATCGGCTTGGCGAGATTGATCGACATGAAGCGGCGCGACATCTTCCTGTCGGCCTCCTCATTGGTGTACTGCATCTCGCGTCCGAAGTTACGCAGGTTCTTGGTAAGCAGCTCGCGACAGCGCACGCGGCCGCTGTTATCGTTCAGATCGTTGTGCACGAGGTTGGCATAACCTGCGTTCACGCCCGGATTCTTTTTCTCCTGATCCTCCGTTCGGTCGCCCGTGTAGTCCTTGTCGAAGACGTCGTGATTATAGACCAGCACATCGGTCGCGCCGGGGAAGAACTCAAGAAGCAGTTTCTCGATCTCGGGATAGAACACGCGCTCTACCTCCGCCGAATCGTAAAAGTTGGTGCATTTGGATTCGAGGTGCGCCAGGGACACGCCAAGCCGGTCCATGCATTCCGGGCTAGTGGGTGAGAGCCCCGGATAGTATTCACCGATGCGCCGCGCGTCACGCATCGTCTGCGGGAAGTACAAAGACAGCCGCCCACTGTCCTTCTCGTTCTTACGCAGAAGCATCGCCGTGCCGGCGCGCTCTGGATCGCGCCATACGGCGTTGGACGAAACAACCGAGTAGTTCGGCCGCTCATGGACCGAGTAGGGCAAGGGCAGCGCTAGACCGCCGTCCGGCGCCTTGATGCCCTTGGCGCGAATGTAATCGAGACACGCGTCGTAACTGCGAAATCCGAGGCCCCATTTGGTCTCGATAGGCCCCGGAGGCGCATTTGCGATCGTGTCGATGACACGTTGAACCTCGCCCGTGGCGATCTCGTTGAGCGCGTCATTGAACGCCGCCGTCGTGCCTGCGTCGCCATCGCGTTCCAGCGACACATAGGAGAGGCCGCCATTCGCGGCGATCGGCGGCTGCTGGCCTTGCGTTCGCTGAAGCGGCGGCACGTACGCCGACGACACACGCTTGGCCGTCGTGGACGAATTGTTAGGCGCGATATCGCGTTGAGCCATGGCGCATCCCCAACTTGGCAGTTTCTAACGTCCACGGCGGAACAGTGCCCACCCGGCACCGCACATGATAGTGTGACAATACATATCATGTCTATCAAATTGGTAGTGTATAGGCCATTTGGGTGCTAGCGTTCGGCGGCGAAGAGACAACGTGGGCAGCCATCACATGCCATTGGTTTCGACACCGGAAACGTACCGCCATGAGTAGCGCGGCGGAGTTCCTCTGGTACATTCCCAATCAAATCACGCCTGGACATCGCGGCGATTCTGCCGGCGACAGCCATAACAGCCTGGATACCCTCACGAGCCACGCCAGGGCGCTGGAGGATCATGGCTGGAAAGGCGCGCTGATCGGCGCCGGTTGGGGACGGCCTGACACCTTTACCGTTGCGACCGCACTTACCGCGCGGACGACAAGTTTCGAACCCTTGATTGCCATCCGTCCGGGATATTGGAGGCCTGCCAACTTTGCCTCGGCCGCTGCCACCCTCGATCACCTTTCCGGCGGCCGGGTGCGTATCAACATTGTTTCCGGCCAGGACAACCTGGCGGCCTATGGCGATACCGAAGGCGACCAAGCACAGCGCTATGCCCGCACAAAGGAGTTTATGCGGCTGGTCCGCCGGCTCTGGACCGAAGAGAATGTCACCTTCTCGGGCGAGCATTTCCAGGTGACCGGCTCGACCGTACAGCCACGCCTTGCTGCGCGGGGAGAGCGCAAGCACCCCAGGCTTTACTTCGGCGGCGCGTCGGATGCGGCCGAACAGGTGTCGGCGACCGAAGCCGATGTCCAACTCTTCTGGGGTGAGCCGCTGGATGGCGTGCGCGGGCGCATCGAGCGCCTCAAGACGTTAAGCAAGCAGTTGGACCGCGATTTGCCGCCGCTGGAATTCGGCTTGCGCATCACCACCTTCGTCCGCGACACCACCGAGCAGGCTTGGGCCGATGCGGAAGCAAGGATCGCCGAAATGGCCAAGAAGGCGGAGGGCGGCCTCGATTATCACCGCCGCTCGGTCGCGGTGGGCCAGCAGCGGCTGCTGAACCTGCAGGCGCAGGGCGATGTGCTGGACGACAATCTCTACACCGCACCGGGCAAGTTCGGCGGCGGCGGCGCCGGTACAACCTGGTTGGTCGGCTCGGCGGCGGATGTCGCGCGTTCATTGAAGAAGTACCGCGACCTGGGCATTTCATATTTCGTGCTGTCCGACACGCCCTATTTGAACGAGATCAAGCGACAGGGCGACCAGTTGCTTCCCCTGTTGCGCGACTGACGGCGATGACTGCACACGAGGCTACCGAGTCCTTGCTGTGGGCGCGCAACCGCGACCCAAGCGGTCCTGTCGTCGGCCCCTGGAACGATGTTGTTGCGGGCCTGGTCGATCACCGCTCCGTGCGCGATTTCGCTTCTACCCCGCTGCCGCCGGGATTGGTGGAGACACTGGTGGCCGCAGCACAGTCCGCCGCCAGTTCTTCCAACCTGCAGACCTGGAGCGTGGTGGCAGTGGAAGACCCGGACCGCAAAGTACGGCTGAGCGTACTGGCCGGGAATCAGGCTTTCATCCGTCAGGCGCCTCTGTTCCTGGTCTGGCTGGCGGATCTATCGCGCAACGAGCGCGTGGCAGCCGAGCGTCAGATCAAGCTGGAAGCGATCGATTACCTCGAGACGCTGTTCATCGGCATCATCGACGCGGCACTGGCGGCGCAGAACGCGGTGGTGGCGCTGGAATCGCTGGACCTCGGCGCCGTTTATGTCGGCGCCATTCGCAACAAGCCGGAACAGGTGGCTGCCGAGCTCGGACTGCCCCCGCGCGTGATGCCGGTGTTCGGCATGGCTGTCGGCTATCCCGACCCGGCGGTGTCCAACGCCGTTAAGCCGCGCTTGCCGCAGCGGGCGGTGTTGCATCGCGAACAGTATGACAAGACTCCGCAGCCCGAGGCGGTGCTGCACTACGACGTCCAGATGAGCGATTTCCAGCGCGAGCAGAATATCGACGTGATCGGCTGGCTGGGCCGAACCATCCCGCGGCTGAAAAGCGTGAAGTCGCTGGCGGGGCGCGACCGCATGCGTGAGGCACTGGCCAATCTCGGCTTCGAGCTGCGGTGAATGCAATAACTCAGCGCGTGCGGGGCCAGACGGCGCGGAAGCCGCCGCGGTTGGGCATTTTCACGGCCGCAAGATTGGCCGGGCCAAGCACCGCATCGCGGGCCACGATCTTGTCCACGGACAGGATGTAAGCGCATAGCGCATACGCCTCGTTGGCATTCAGGCTGCGCGGCTGATTGATCGGCATGGCGACGCGGATATAGCCGAACAAGGTTGTGGCATAGGGCCAGTAGCTGGCGACGGTGCGCAGCGGATGGGGCGTCGTCAGCGAGCCGATGCCGCCAGTCAGGCGATCCGCGGGTTTGCCCACGCCTTCTTCGCCATGGCACATGGCACAGCGCGCCGCGAAAATGGCTTGCCCTTCGCGAACGCTGCCATGGCCCGGCGGCAGGTTGCCGCCGTCGCGGCCCGGTAGAATGTCCCAGGCCGCCATGCGGCCGGGGTTGGCGGGCTCCCCCAGGTGCGGACGCGGCGGCGCGGCGAGGGCTATGCCGCAGAAGAGGGCCAGGAGCAGGGCGGGGATCAGACTACGCATAGACGTTGTGGACCTTGCCATCGGCTTCGACCCGCCAGCTTTGGACGGCGTTGTAGTGGTAGCTCTGGCCGGGCGCGAACCGTGCCACCCATGCCGCGTGACTCGGCTGATGATGGCCGGCGCTGTCGACGGCCCGGCTTTGCAGCAGGGCAGGCGCGCCGTCCCACGCCCAATCCAAGCGGAAACGCGTGAGGCATTGCGGCAGGATCGGGCCGGACAGTTCGGCCTTCCGCCAATGCCGCGCGCCATCCGTCGTGATCTCGACGCTGCGTATGGCGCCATGGCCGGACCAGGCGAGGCCGGTGATCTGCTGATAGCCGGGCTTGAGCGCCATTCCGACCGATGGGGTCACGATCACCGATTTGACCGGCATGATGAAATCGAACTGCCGGGCGGTACCATCCGGTTGAAGCTGGGTGTACTTTGAAGTCTCCTCGCGGGTGAAGACCGGTTCTTTCACCAGCTTCAGGCGCTGCAGCCACTTGATGTTCAGATTGCCTTCCCAGCCCGGCATGAAAAGCCGCACGGGATAACCCTGTTCGGGACGCAGGCGCTCGCCGTTCTGGTACAATGCCAGCAGGCCATGCTCATAGACCGGTCTAAGCGGCAGGCTGCGTGCCATGGAAGCCGCGTCGCCGCCTTCGGCCACGATCCAGGCGGCATCGGGCCGAACACCGGCTTCATCGAGCAACACCTTTACCGGAACGCCGGTCCATTCACTGCAGGAGACCAGTCCGTGGATCAGGTCCACCGAGGTCTGCGGGGGCACCGCGGCGGCGTTGGCGCCGCTGTTACCGCCGCATTCCAGGAAAGCAATGCGGCTGACGCGAGGATAGCGCAGCAGTGCCGCAATCGAAAATTCCAGCGGCTGCTCGACCAGCCCGTGCAGAAGAAGCCGATGTGTGGTGGGGTCGATCTGCGGCACGCCAGCATGGTGCCGCTCATAATGCAGCCCGCTCGGCGTGATGATGCCGTCCAGCTTGTGCAAGGGCGTGCGGGACGAGGCGGTGCCGGGCGAAATCTGCGGCGCGAGGGGTGTGGCCAGCCGTTTCACGTCCGATTCCTGCGGAGCCGGCGCGCCATAAGGAGCGCCCGGCTGCGCTGGCGTCGTCATGGCGGGGGTGATGAAGTTCTCTGCGCGAGCGGCCACTGGGACCACGGCACCCAGCATGCCGGCTTTGAGAAGATCGCGGCGATTGGTTTTACGCATCATGGCCCATGGGAGAATAAACGCGCCGACCCGCCAGGTTCAGGCGGCTCTTAGACGAGATATACTATATCAAATCGATATAGTAACGCCACGCGTTGTCGACGACGCATCCTCGGACGAGGTCCTTCGATGGTTGGCATGGCGGCCTTGTACATGGCGCATTTCCGCTTGATCTCGCATGGTCGCAACGCTTCCTACAACAGACGGAAACGCCAAGCCCATTGACTCGATACCGTTCAATATATACCGGTTTACTAGAGTATGAATTTGTGCGGGGATGCGGCGCGGGATTTGTAGGCTCAAGTAGAAGCGGCGTTGGCGCTTGCCGATGCCATGGCGATGGCCATCGCGAGCACTATGCGCGCGGCGGCTTGAGCCGGCTGCCACGCTTGTTCGCCACGGCCCGCCCATACCTTCGCACCAGCGTTACCGTAGAGGGGCAATGATGATGCGTTCCGTTTTTCTCCGGGTTCTGCTCGGGACCACCGCGGTTTTGGCCGTACCATCCGTTGCCTGGGCGGCCGATGGGTCGAATGGCACGATCCGAATTGCTGCAGCGGACACTACGCAAGTTGCCGCGAACCTATCGTTGCCGTCCGGCAACCAGGCAGTTGAGACCGTCGTCGTGACCGCGCGACGCCGCGCGGAAAACAGTCAGGACGTTCCGGTATCGCTGCAGGCGATCAGCGGCAAGACGCTGGAACGTAAAGGCACCATCGACTTGCAGAGCCTCATCGCCCAGACTCCGGGCTTGAACTCGACGGGCGGCAATCCGCGCAATTTCTCGGTGTTGATCCGCGGTATCGGCTATGCGCCCACCGCCGCCGACGGTCTCGACAACGCGATCGGCGTCTATATCGACGGCGTCTATCAGGCCCGCCCCGGGCAGGTGCTGCAGGATCTGGTCGATGTCGGCAGCTTCGAAGTATTGCGTGGCCCACAGGGCACATTGTTCGGACGCAATGCCGCGGCCGGCGCGCTGAACATCACCACCAACAAGCCCAGTTTCACGCCCAGCGAATCTTTCGAGGTGTCGGCCGGCAATTACAGTTTCTTCCAGGGCAAGGCGGTCCTCACGGGTCCGATCACCGACGATATCGCCTATCGCACCGTGATCTATGGCACCAGCGCCGACGGCTGGTTGCCCACGCCCTTCAAGGTCAGCTTTAAGAATGCGGCAACGCAGGAAGGCATTTATGCCCCGACCGCCAGCAACCAGACTGTGACGGGGGGCACGGGACGCTGGGGCCTTCGTCAGCAATTCCTCATCACGCCCAACGACAAACTGAGCATCAATATCACCGGCGATCTGATAGTCGAGAACGACAGCTCAGCCGGCTTCAGCTCCGGCGGCGGAATCACGACGCTTTTCGGCCCCGGCAACTGGGGAATCAACACGACGGCCGCACAACGGACAACCGTCACGAATGCCTTGACGGCGCTGGCCAACTTGAGAAGCTATGGCGGGGTGCAGAACTGGGTTCCGGCGGTCAATCCCTATGTCGACATCACCAACAATAATAACCGCACGCGCACGACGAACGGCGGAGTGTCGATCACGGCCGATTACAATCTCGATTGGGCAACCCTGACCTCGATCAGTGCCTGGCGCATGTGGGATTTCCATCCGCCGCAGGACAGCGACGCCTCGCCGCTCGATATCTATGATAACGAGGCGATCAGCCGCGACGATCAGTTCAGCGAGGAAGTGCGCCTAGCCTCCAACAGCGGCGGTTCTATCGAGTGGCAGACTGGCATTTTCCTCTGGTATTCCAAGCTCAATGATCACTACCAAATCCACCAGTTCGGCGCCGATGTGATTCCCTGGTACGATGCCTATAAAGCCGTGATCGGCACTCCTGTTTCTGCCACCTTTGCACCCATTCCGATTTCTTTCGCCTCGCAGCTGACTGGCGCGCAGATCATCGAAAATACAACGGTGCAGAATCAGGATGCGGCCGTGTATGGCCAGGCAACCTGGCATATCGACGATCAATTCGATCTGACCGGCGGGCTACGGTACACCTATGACCGCAAGAGCGGCGGAAGCCCGGTCGATACAAGTCGTCTACCCCAGACCCTTCCCGCCGGCGTGACGAACGCCCAGCTGAACACGTTCTACAACGCAATCGGCGCGGTCTTCAGGAATCCGGGTGTCGTTTACTCGACGCCCGGCTACCCGGCTGGCGCCGCGACCTCAGGTTATCCTCTCAACGCGTCGACATCGTCCGGCAATGTTTCCGGCTCAGCCAGCCTGTCGTACAAAATCACGCCCGACATATTGGCCTATGTCGCTTTCAGTAACGGATTTCAGGCCGGCGGTCTGGATCTCAACAATGGCTCGGCCATCGCTTCGCAGGTGGCCGTCAATCCCACGACCACGGACAACTACGAAATCGGCGTCAAATCCGAACTGTTTGATGATCGCCTGGTTCTCAATATCACGGCTTATAACGAGGTTCTCTACGGCTTCCAGACGTCCATCTCCTATCTGCTGCCCAATGGCACCACGTACAGAGGCGCCACCAATGCCGGCAATATCCGCGCTCGCGGCATCGAGTGGGACGCGACGGCTGTTCTGGGGGATGGAGTTGGGGTGACCTTTGATGGAGCCTACAACGATGCCATTTATCAGAAGGCGCCTTCGCTGCCCGCCCCGGCGGAATTGAGCTACAACGGCGTGTCGACCGTCAACGCCACGGGACAGGTGGCACCCTTTTCGCCCAAGCTGTCCTTGGCAGTGACCCCGTCCTGGGATTTTCAGATCGGGCCGGATGCAGAATTTTACAGCTATGCGCAGTATTCCTACACAAGCGATTACAGTACGGGCGTAACCCAGTCGATCTATACGCAGGTGCCGGGGCAATCCAACCTCAATCTGCGGGCGGGCGTGCTGCTGGACGAAGGCAGATATGATGTTTCCATCTTTGCCAACAATGCTCTCGATGCGAGAAATATCGCCTCACAAGCGCTGTTGGCAGCACCGTCAGGCGCGGGCGTCACGGCCTATCTCGGCCAGACCGTTTCCTACAACCCGCCGGCGAGGTACGGCATTACGTTGAGGGCAAAATTCTGATGCCACAATGGCGAGCTCCGAACCGTAGCCGTGATCCGGAAAATCGACAGTAGCTGCGCTGAGCTCCTAAGCGCTTCGCGGCAACCGCCCGAGATAAGGGTGGCCAGGGTCGTTGTATCCCGGTGTGGAGGGGTGACCGGTGGCGACCAGACGGTCTACCAGCGCTTCGTCATCGTCTGTGAAGCGATAGTTCAGGGCCGGTACATAGTCTTCCCACTGTGCCAAGGTGCGCGGTCCCACAATGGCGGATGTTACCAGCCGATTGTGCAACACCCAGGCGAGCGCGAATTGCCCGGCCGTGATGTCATGCTCCTTGGCGTGTCGGCCGATCTCCTGCGCCAGGTCGAGCGACTCCGCGCGCCACTCCGTCTGGTGAAGGCGCACATCGTTCCGGCCGGCACGCGTATCGGCCGGTGGCGGCTGGTTGGGATCATATTTGGCGGTCAGAACGCCGCGTGCCAGCGGGCTGTAGGGTACGACGCCGACGCCGTAATGCGCACAGGCCGTCAGATGCTCGACCTCCGGCTGGCGGTTGGCCAGGTTGTAGCAGGGCTGGCTCGCGGCGGGACGCGGCACGCCGAGCGCATCCGCCACATGGCTGAATTCCGCGACCTTCCAGGCGCGATGGTTCGAGATGCCGTAATAGCGAATCTTGCCGGCGCGGATGAGATCGCCGAGCGCGCCCACCGACTCCGCCACCGGCGTCGTGCGGTCCTCGCGATGGATGTAGAGTAGGTCGATGTAGTCTGTGCCGAGCCGCTTCAGGCTCGCCTCGACCGCCTTCACGATGTATTTGCGCGAGGCGCCGCTGTCGTTCGGGCCCGTGCCGCGCCCGCCGGCGAATTTGGTCGCGACCACCCATCTGTCGCGGTTCGCGGCGATCGCCCGTCCCACGACCTCTTCGGAGCGGCCGTCGTTATAGACGTCGGCCGTGTCGAGGAAATTCACGCCCTGCGCGAACGCACGGTCGGTGATCTGGCGTGCGGTGGCTTCGTCGGTCTGCCCGCCGAACATCATCGTCCCAAGGCAGAGCGGCGAAACCTTCACGCCATGCTGGCCGAGAGAGCGGTAATCCATGTCGATTTTCCTTATTCAGGCCGAAGCGCGCAGTCGGTGCGCGTACTGGCTCTCCGGGCGGTCCAGCCCGTAATGCTCGCGCAGGGTGCTGCCCGTATAGTCCTCGCGGAACAGCCCGCGCTTGCGCAGGATCGGCAGAACCTGTTCTGCGAAAATGTCGAAGCCGCCTGACAGCCATGGCGGCATCACATTGAAGCCGTCGGCGGCACCATTCTCGAACCACGCCTGGATGGCGTCCGCGATCTTCTCGGGCGTGCCCGTGATGACCCAATGGCCTCGGGCACCGGCAAGCTTGTGCAGCAACTGCCTTATCGTCGGATTCTCGCGCCGGATGATGTCGAGCACGACGTTGGAGCGGCTGCCGACCGCAAGCTCGCCGGTCAGGTTGAGGCGCTCGCGCGGGAAAGGGCCGTCGAGATCATAGCCGCTGAAATCCTGGCCCAACAGGCGGCGCAATTGTTCGATCGAATAAGCGGGCTGCGTCAGGTCGTTGAACTCTTCGTGCAGCCGATCGGCTTCGGCCTGCGTCGATCCGATGAAGGGACTGATGCCGGGCAGGATCTTGAGTTGCCGCGGATCGCGGCCGAGATCGGCAGCCCGCTTTTTGATGTCGGTATAGAAGGATTGGGCATTCTCGATCGTCTGATGTGCGGTGAAGATCGCCTCGGCGTATTGGGCCGCGAAGGAACGGCCGTCCTCCGACGATCCGGCCTGGACATAAACCGGTCGACCCTGCGGTCCGCGCGGCGTGTTCAACGGTCCGCGCACGCGCAAATGCTTGCCGACGTGATCGATGGTGTGGACCTTGTCTGTGTCCACATAGACGCCGCTGGCGCGGTCGGCGACGAGCGCGCCGTCCTCCCAGCTATCCCATAGCTTGGTGACGACATCGACATATTCGCGCGCCCGCTCATAGCGGTCGGCATGCACGGGGTGCTCGGGCAGCCCGAAGTTTTGCGCCGCCTGTGCGGCGGACGTCGTCACGATGTTCCAGCCGGCGCGTCCGTGGCTGATGTGATCGAGCGTCACGAAGAGGCGTGCCAGATTGTACGGCTCGCTATAGGTGGTCGACGCCGTCGCGATCAGCCCGATACGTTTGGTTGCAACCGCGATGGCGGACAGCCAGGTGATCGGCTCGAAACGGAAGCGCGCCGCGTATTTGATGTTATCGGCCAGTGCCGGCCCGTCGGCGAAGAAAATGCTGTCGAACTTCGCAGCCTCGGCACGCTGGGCCAGCGCTTGATAATAATTGATGTCCAAGATGCTATCGGTTTCGGAGTCCGGGTGGCGCCAGGCGGCCTCGTGATGCCCACCGGGATAGATGAAGAGATTGAGTACGAGTTGCCGCTTTGAACCGGTCATTGCGACCTCCATGTAGGAAGAAACGCGAGAAGATCACGCGAAAGCGTCCTGCTTCTCGCGCACGCCAAGTTCGGAAAGTAGGCGCGTACGGATCGTTGCGATCCTGTCCTCCCGAGCCAGCCGTTCCTCGGGTAGCTCGACGTTATGATCGAGACTGATCCGCCCGTTTTCCAGCACCACAATTCGGTCGGCCAGCGTAATGGCCTCGTCAACGTCGTGCGTCACCAGCAAGACCGCCGGCTGGTGACGGGCACACAGCTTGCGCAGCAAGTCGTGCATGCGGATACGCGTCAGGGCGTCAAGCGCACCGAACGGCTCGTCTGCAAGAAGCAACTCGGGCTCGCGCACCAGGGAACGCGCCAGGGCAACGCGCTGTTGTTCGCCGCCAGACAACTCGCCGGGCCACGCTTGCTCGCGTCCGGTGAGCTCGACTTCAGCGAGCGCAGCACGTCCGTTTTGTTGCGCAGCTTGTCCGCCAAGTCCAAATACCACGTTGTCCAGGACCCGCCGCCACGGCAGGAGCCGCGCGTCCTGGAAAACCACGGAAAGGCGGGCAGGAACATCAAGCGTGCCAGTTCCCTCTACACCTTGGTCGATGTCGGCGAGCGCGCGCAGCAAGGTACTTTTGCCCGAGCCGCTTCGGCCCAGCAACGCCACGAACTCTCCCTTGCGGATGTCGAGGCTGAGACCGTCGAGAACCGTACGGCCGCCGAAGCGCCGAACGAGGTTGCGCACGCGCACCGACACCGGTGCGCTCAATCCGCCAGCGTGCGTCGCCATGACAGGACCCTTCTCTGGATGAGACGAACGATGCCGTCCGAGGTGAGGCCGAGGAGGGCATAAACGCAGATGCCGACAAGCACGATTTCGGTCTGGCCGTAGGTACGCGCCAGATCGATCATGTAGCCGATGCCGCTCGTCGCGTTCAGTTGCTCGACGACGACCAGCGTGAGCCACGCCGCGTTCACGCCAAAGCGCAGGCCGAGCAGGAAGCCGGGCAGAGCGCCGGGTAGCACTACGTGGCGCAGGAACGACCAGTGGCTCACCTTCAATGTCTCGGCCAGCTCGACATACTTGCTGTCGATTCCGCGCAGGCCGGCGAAGGTGTTGATGTAAACCGGCGCGAATACGCCGAGCGCGATGATCGTCACTTTCATCGTCTCGCCGATGCCGAGCCACAGCATCAGCAGGGGAATCAGGGCGAGCGTTGGGATGGCGCGCTTAACCTCTACGAGGCCATCCAGGGTGTACTCACCGAACCGCGTGAGCCCTGCGAGCAGCGCGACCACGACACCGCCTAAAACACCATAGGCAAATCCTTGCCCCGCTCGAATTGCCGAGGTCTCGAGATTGTCCTGCAAACGCCCATCGGAGATCAGGTCAAGCGCCGCCTGCACAACCGTCCAGGGTGCAGGCAGAATTCGTGGATCGATCAAGCCGAGCGCCGACGCGCCGAACCATAACAGCAGAAGCAGAATTGGGCCGATGGCGCGACCATAGGGGATCGCGCGGCCGGGACCGAGGCGCCAACGACGCCGCGGTACGGCCGCCGATGGAGGCGCCACAGCATCGGCGGAGTAAACCGCGTCGAGTTGCGTATGGATAAGTTGGGTGATCGGCGCGTTCATCCGCCCCTCATTTCGTGGCGATGGCGTGGGCGGCGACATTCTCGAACCGGCGATCAAAGAGCTCCGCCGCGTTGAGCCGGGGCTTTCCGGTTTCCTTGGCAAGCAGATCGATCGTCTGTTGCTGACGTGCGATGGCATCGTTCCAGTTGGCCGGCACATCGGGATTTCCGGCGCCTATGACCAATTTGTGCCCGTCTTCCGGCGAGAGGCCTTGCTGCTTGACGTAGTAACCCGCGACCCACGCGTCGGGATGAAGGTGTATCCAACGGTATGCGCGCGCCCACGCTTCGACATAGACACGGATCGCGGCTGCCTTCGCGGGATCCTGCAACACGGAAACAGGCGCGTAGAGATAGAGTGGATCGTCGCGCAGACCGTGATCGATGACCTTCGCGCCGTCGCGCCCGTAGTTGCGCAGGTAACGCAATGCGGCGGCCCGGCCGATTGGTGCGGCATCGACCAGACGGCTGGCGATCGCGTTGGGATAAACGTCACCGGTGCTGGGCAATTCCACGAGCGTGACGTCCTGTTTGCGCAGGCCTGCCTTCTGCAAGATGCGCAGCACCAGCGCGCCCTGCGCCTGGCCCGGGCTATAGGCGATCTTTTTGCCGCGCAGGTCGGCGAGCTTGTTGATGTTCGCACCGGGCGCGATGCCCAGCCCGTACACGGCATGGTGGATGGGGTCTTGCCGGAACTGAACCGCCACGATCTTGACCGGTAGCCCGGTCCAGGTCGCGTGAATGGCAGGGATGTCCGCGACCGCGCCCAGGTCAAGCGCATGCGCGCGGAAGGCTTCGATGGTCTGCGGGCCGCCGCTGATATTGGCCCATTGCACCTTGAACGGCAGATGGTCGATTTCGCCGGACAGCTCCAGGGCTTTCTGCGTTATCGGATCGCCGATCGCCAAGGTGACGTTCGCAAGCGACTGCGGGGAGACCGGAGCGGCAGATGACGGCATGGTCATGGCCGCGACCGCAAACACGGCCAATCCGATCAGTGGGTTCATCCAGCCGCCTGTACCGCGCATACCAAGCTCCATCTGGCGGAAGGGCCGCCTAATGTATATTTATTCGATAGACTTAGAGGATTACAAGAGGCTGGCGTGCCGTCGGGCGAGATCGGGAACATTCAGGCTGCTGCCGTAGACTAAAGTCCGGGGGAAATGCCTAGGACTGCGAGTTCGCCGCTCCGCGTGACGCGGCCATCGCGGATAGCGGCCGCGATCTTGGCGCCGGCACGCGGCGCCATGCGTGTCGCATAGGCGACGCCAAGTCCGGGCGCGCGACTGGTGCCCAGGATCGTGTGGATAGACGCGGGCCGGCCCGCTTGGCGAGCGCTCAGGCAAGCGCCACGGCGCCGTCGCCGCGGATGACCAGACCGCTACGTTGCGTGGTTCAAACTGGAATGTATATTGACTTAATAGATATATCCTCTGACCGATAGGATATCGGCTCAGGTGTAATGGAGCGTCGAATGAGCAGCGGCCAGTTGAAGCTCGGGGCTTTCATGCGCCCTGTCGGAATCCATACCGCGTGGTGGCTGTATGTGCCCAGCGGTCTCGACGACTTCGTCGACCTCGTGGTGCCGGAACTGCAGCGTCGCGGCATCTTCCGCCGCGAATACGAAGGCAAGACCTTGCGCGAGAATCTCGGCCTGCCGCGGCCCGAGAACCGCTTCTTTCCAGCCGCGACGCCCGAGCGCGCGAGAGCCTGATCATGACGGTCGAAACCTATGAGCGGCCATCGCGCCGCGCGATGTTGGGCGGTGCCGCTGCCGGCGCGGCCCTCGTGCTCGCGGGATGCAGCCAGGATCAAGGCAAGCCGAATGGCGTCGTTCGCATCGGTTATCAAAAGGATGGTGCGCTGGTCGTCGCCAAGACCCAGAAGCGCCTGGAAGCACGTTTGGGGCCGCTCGGCGTCAACAAGATTGAGTGGGCGGAATTCCCCTCCGGCCCGCCGCTGCTGGAAGCGTTGAACGCGGGCGGCATCGATTTCGGCGCGACTGGCGACACGCCACCGATCTTCGCGCAGGCGGCGGGATCGGACCTCGTCTACGTCGCCGCCGTGCCGACCACCGGGCACAGCTCGGCGATCCTGCTGCCGAAGGGTTCGCCGGTCGCGAGCGTTGCTGCGCTCAAGGGCAAGAAGATCGCCTTCACCCGTGGATCGAGCGCGCATTACTTCGCCGTTCGCGCGCTCCAGTCCGCCGGCCTGACGCTCGACGATGTGAGCCCGGCCTATCTCGCGCCATCCGACGCACGCGCCGCGTTCGTGCGCGGCAGCATCGATGCCTGGTTCATCTGGGATCCTTATTATGCGGAAGCCGTGCGCGACGCCGATGCGATCGTGCTGGCGGACGCCGAGCCGTTCGTTCGTAGCGCATCCTTCTTCCTCGCAGGCAGGACCTTCACGGCCGCGCAAGGTCCCGTGGTCCGCGGAATCCTCGATGAACTGCGCGAGGTCAGCGGCTGGATCGCTTCCAACCGCGAAGCGGCGAGCGAGCTTCTCTCCCATGTCAGCGGTCTCGAGCTTCCCATCCTGCGGGTCGCCATAGGACGCGCCGAATTCGGCGTCGTGCCGGTGAGCCCCGACATCGCGGCCCGCCAGCAGCAGGTCGCCGACGACTTCGCGCGGCTCGGCATCATCCCGAAGCCGATCCACGTCGCGGACGCGATCGCGAATACCGGCTGGCGCTAGTGATTCGCGGCACGCGCCGCCGGATGCACCTCGACGCCGAGCGCTTCGAGCAACTCGGCGCGCATGTGCGAGAAGCCCACCATGGCGCGGTCGCGCGGCTGCGGTTCGGAGATCGTGATCGTCTTGATGATGCGGCCCTCGCCGAGCACCAGCACGCGGTTGGCCAGCAGCAACGCCTCATCGACGTCGTGGGTGACCAGTAGAACGCTCGGCCGGTGCGCCGCCCACAGCGCCGAGACCAGCTCGTGCATCTTGATCCGCGTCAGCGCGTCCAGCGCCGCAAACGGCTCATCAAGCAGAAGCAGCTTCGGCTCACGCACCAGCGCGCGGGCCAGCGCTGCGCGTTGCGCCTCCCCGCCGGACAGCGTGCCCGGCCAGGCGTCGAGGCGATGCGCCAATCCCACTTCGCCCAATGCCTTCACGGCGCGGCTGCGCGAGTCGGGACCATTCAGGCCAAGAGCCACGTTTTCCCATACTTTTTTCCACGGCAGCAGCCGCGGCTCCTGGAACACCACCGCGCGGGTCGGCGGCACGACGATCTCGCCTTCGGTCACCGGATCGAGCCCGGCCAGCGTGCGCAGGAACGTCGTCTTGCCCGATCCGCTGCGGCCGAGAAGGGCGACGAACTCGCCCGGTGCGATGTCGAAGTCGAGGCCGTCCAGCACCTTCACTGCGCCGAAGCGGCGCGTCAGGTGGCGGACGGTCACGCGCGACGCGTCCGGTGCGGCATTGTCGGACGTCATGGTCAGTCCTTCAGGATCGAGGGGCGCCACGCCAGCGCATAGTGCTCCAGCGCGCGGATGATCACGTCGGTGAGGAGGCCGAGCAGGCCATAGACCATGAGCCCCACCACGATGATGTCGGTCCGCATGAAATCGCGCGCCGTCATGATCAGATAGCCGATGCCGCTCGAGGCGTTGATCTGCTCGGCGACCACCAGGCTCAGCCACGAGATGCCCATCGCGTAGCGAAGCCCGATGAGGAAGGCGGGCAGGGCGCCCGGCAGCACGACATGGCGCAGGATCTGCCAACGGTTCAGGCCGAAGGCGCGCCCAGCCTCCAGGAGCTTCTTGTCGATGCCTCGGATGCCCGCATAAAGATTGAGATAGATCGGATAGACCGTGCCCAGCGCGACGAGCGCGATCTTCGGCGTCTCGCCGATCCCGAACCACAGGATGAACAGCGGCACGAGCGCCAGGAACGGCACGGCGCGCACGATCTGCAGCGGCGCGTCGATCGCCGCCTCGCCGCGCTTCGACAGGCCGGCAATCAGGGCGAACACCGTGCCGAGGATCGTGCCGATCGCGAGCCCTTCCATCGCGCGGCGCAGCGAGACCAGCAGGTTGTTCACCAACTCGCCGTCGGCGATCAACATCCCAAAGGTGCCCAATACATGCAATGGCGACGCCAATGTGCGCTCCGGGATCAGCCCGGCGGACGAGGCAGCTTGCCACGCCAGCACGATGAGCACGGGACTGATCGCGCGCGCGGCGATAGGACCGGCGCTGGAGAAGCGCGCGCGGGAAAGGGAAAGCGTGGCCATGTCACCTGCATATTTGGGCATTCGCCAAGGTTCTAACATCGCGCAGGCAGGGCTGTCAGGTAAACCCTCGCTTTACTCTATCTGGTTGCTATTGTTTTATGACCGACGGCCGCCTGCCGGCCTGGAACGGGATGGGACGTGCTGCTCAGTCTCCTGGACAAGAGTCCGCTGCAGAAGGGCGAGGGCGCGGCCACGGCGCTGGCGCGGACGGTGCGTCTCGCGCAAACCGCCGAACGGCTGGGCTATCACCGCTTCTGGCTAGCCGAGCATCATGGGATGCAAGGGTTCGCCAGCGCGGTGCCCGAGGTGCTGATCGCGCACATCCTGGGCAAGACGTCGCGCATCCGCGTCGGCTCCGGCGGCATCATGCTGCAGCACTACAGCGCTTATAAGGTCGCCGAAACCTTCAACACGTTGGCGGCGCTCGCGCCGGGTCGCGTCGATCTCGGCATCGGGAAGGCGCCCGGTGGCTTTCCCTATTCTACCAAAGCTCTGCAGGCCGGTCGCGACGTGCCGCGCTGGCCGAGCTTCGATGAACAGGTGACGGAGCTCGACGGTTATCTTGCTCGTTGCTTCGAGCGCGGCGCACCGGCGCAGGCCGTGGCCTCCCCGATTCCACCGGCACCACCGGAGCGTTTCTTGTTGGGCGGCAGCATCGACAGTGCGATCCTCGCCGCTGAGCGTGGCTGGGGCTTCGTGTTCGCCGGCCATATGAACGGCGATCCCGCGCTGACGGAGCAAAGCCTTGCGGCCTTCGCACGCCATGGCGGCCGCGGCACGCCTTTGCTGAGCGTCCTGGTGCTTGCCGCCGAAGCGAAAGGCGAGGCCGAGGCGCGGGTCGAAGGGCTCGGCGGCGTGAAGGTGCGCTTCGCCACCGGCCACAGCGTCAATCTGGGCAACCGCGAGCAGGCTGCCGAATATGCGCGCCAGGCCGGCACGAGCGACTATGAGGTTATCGATACGAAGCCGAACGTGCTCGCCGGCACGTCCGAACAGGTGCATCGCGAGCTGGATTTGCTTCGGCAACGCTTTGGCGTAGAGGAGTTTGTGATCGAGACGCCGCCGGTGCCGGCCGACGCGCGGCAAAAAACGATCGAGCTTCTGGGCGCGCGCATCGGCGCTGCGCCGGCTCCGGTCTGAAGGATATCGCCATGGCCAAGCGGCAGATCAATTTCGGCATCATGCTCCAGGGCGCCGGCGCGCATATGAACTCGTGGCGCCATCCCAGCAGCCCGGCCGACGCCAGCGTGAATTTCGACTTCTTCGTGCGCACGGCGCGCAAGGCGGAGGCCAACGGCATCGCCTTTGCCTTCGTGGCCGACGGGCTTTTCATCAACGAGAAGTCGGTGCCGCATTTCCTCAACCGGTTCGAGCCGGTCACCATCTTGTCGGCGCTGGCAGTGGCGACGCGCAAGCTCGGCGTCGTCGGCACGATCTCGACCTCTTACAGCGACCCGTTCACCGTCGCGCGCCAGCTGGCCTCCATCGATCTGATCAGCGGCGGCCGCGCCGGATGGAACGCGGTGACCTCGCCGCTGGAAGGCTCGGGCCGCAATTACGGCAAGACGCATCCCGATCACGCGCTGCGCTACGAAATCGCGAGCGAGTATCTCGACGTCGTGAAGGGCCTGTGGGATTCCTGGGACGACGACGCCTTCGTGCGCGACAAGCAGACGGGCCGCTTCTTCGATCCCGCCAAACTGCACCGTCTCGGCCATGAAGGCCGCTTCTTCTCGGTGGAGGGGCCTCTAAACGCCGGCCGCTCGGCGCAGGGTCAGCCGGTGGTCTTCCAGGCCGGCGCGTCGGAGCCTGGCATTGCGCTCGCCGGCCGCCATGCCGACGGCGTATTCACCTCCGCCGGCCGGCTCGACGAGGCGCAGGCATTATATGGACGACTGAAGGAGAGCGCCGTCGCGCAGGGCCGCGCGGCGGATCACATCAAGGTCTTCCCGGGTATCGGCCCGGTCGTCGGCCGCACCGAAGACGAGGCGGAGGAGAAATACCGCGCGATCCGCGATCTCGTGAATATCGACGAGGCGCTGGCCTATCTCGGCCGCTTTTTTGACCATCACGACTTCACCGCCTATCCGCTCGACGCGCCGTTCCCAGAGCTTGGCGACATCGGCAAGAACAATTTCCAATCGACGACGGATCGCATCAAGGCGAACGCGCGCGAGAAAGGACAGACCCTACGCGAGGTGGCGCTCACCACCACGACGCCGCGCACGCGGTTCGTCGGCACGCCGGAATCTGTCGCCGGCGAGATCGTCCGCTGGATCGACGCCGATGCCGCCGACGGCTTCATCCTGGGCTTTCCGGTGATCGCCGAAGGCCTGGACGATTTCGTGGCGCACGTTATCCCGCTGCTGGAAGAGCAGGGCGTCTACAGCCGTACGCTCGCCGGGCGGACCTTGCGCGATCATCTCGGCCTGCCGTTCCGCGAGAGCCGCTATCGGACGACAGGCGTGGCATGAGCGACGTCTTCGTCCATACCTCGCCCGAAGACGAGCGCGCCCGCCCGCTGATGGAGGCGCTCTACTTCGAATACGACTCGCGCTACGGCGCCGATTTCCCCGGCGAAGCGACGTCGGAGATGACGCGCACGCCCACGAGTGTGTTCCTGCCGCCGTACGGTGCCTTCATCCTGCTCTTGCGCGACGGCGTCGCCATCGCCGGCGGCGCCTTCAAGCGATTCGACGCCTATACCGCCGAGTTCAAGCGCATCTGGACGCACACCGACCTGCGGCGGCAGGGCCTCGGCCGCAAGGTTCTCGACGAGCTGGAAATCCGCGCACGGGAGCGTGGCTATGACCGCGTGTTCCTCACCACCGGCTTCCGACAGCCGGAAGCGCACGCGCTCTACTACGCCGCCGATTACACGCCGCTGTTCGATCGGACGGAGGATCCCAAGGTATACGGCATCCTGCCGTTCGCGAAGGCGCTTCGGCCGCTCGCTCAGCCGCTCGACGCAGGGCTGCGCCGGGCACGCCGGCTCAGCCAACCCATATTGCGTAAGGCCTGACCGCTACTGCAGCAGTGCAGAAAGGCAAAGCGGCGGCGTCATCTGCCGACCGCGCCGCGGTTCGCATCGGCGAATTGCGCGCGCTCGCCAGTGCGATCAGCGGAGCATTCGCGCCCCACAGCATCGGGTAAGAGCCGCAATGTGCGACAGCCCCTCCGCGTCTGCCGGCGGCATGCGCGCATGCCCGGTCTCCGGCCTTGTGGCGCAAACTCGCAGATCGGGGAATTTTTGCGCCGCGCCGCCGCCGGTCTCCGTCTCCGGATCGGAGACCTGATTTCGGCCCGAACTGGAGGTCGGGTTTGTGCCTGTGCGGCCCAGCTTCGAAGTCATCTCGCCGACTTGGTCAGCGCTGCGACTTCGCCCGGCGGCTGAAGACCCTCAAAGGCCTCACCCTTACGAGCAAATCTGCAAGCTCCGCACAATGGAGCCAGAACGATTCACGCTCGATCCTCTCCACCCAATGCCGGACCAAACATCTAGGCTGAGGAGGTCAGCCGGAGGGGGCCGGGTCCGCCAGCGGCCGGATCCGAATAGGACGCCTTTCCATTCTCGACATGGCCCGCCACGCGCCAGGCCTGTCCTCCCGCCACGAATTGCCGGTCGTACCAGCCGTGGCTGTCCGTGAGGTTCAGCGGAATGCTGCGCGCTTCTCCGCCTGCCAGCCCGATCACATCGGGAGCGCCGCCATAAGCCCGGTCCGTCATTGCGATGGACTGGGGCATCGATGTGAGATTTTCGATGCGGAGCGAGGAAGCGGCATCGCCCTCGACGTTGACCGAGAAGATGTCGCTCCTCCCGGTCAAGCGTCGATGAAAGCCGTTGGGTCCGAGAACAAAGATATCCGTGACCTCGCCGGAGGCGGGCAGCGTGTGAGTCATTTCCCGGCCCGCGCCCACCGTATAGCGGGCGGGAACCTCGTCCAGTTTCGCGACGTCATAGACGTGGAAAACGGCCGCGCGCTCGGCCGAATGGTTGGCGAGCGACAAGATGCTATCGGTGCCCAGGGCACGCAACCGGGCGTCGAGGCGATAGGGTGTCGCGCGCCGCCGTCGCAGACCGGTTTCCTGCACAGGGGTGAGCGCATGATCCGGAAGCGGCGGCTGGATTTCCTCCAGGCGGGCCGCGCGGTCGGACAGGGAAGCGGTGGCCGGAAGCGTCGCTATGAAGAGGGTCGTATCGGGCGCGCCGAAATCGAAGCAGGACGTCAGGTCGCCGCACACGGCGCGCCGCCAGGCGCTGATATTCGGCTCATGGACACCGAAGCGGGCTTCGAGGAAGCGCAGGATGCTCGTGTGGTCGAAGACCTCGGACGCGACATGCCCACCCTTGCTCCATGGCGATACCACGTAGAGCGGCACGCGCATGCCAAGGCCGTAGGGCCGGTCCAGATAGATCGCGTCATCGGCTGCTTGAGGATGGACATGATATTCGTCTTCCGCCGGAATGCTCGTGGCGCCGACCGTGCGTCCCGACACGCGTGCCGGCGGGGCCGGCGGGGGGGACATGGTCGAACAGGCCGTCGTTCTCATCGAAATTGATGAGCAGCACCGTGCGCGCCCAGACCTGCGGATTGGCGGTGAGCGCACCCAGCACTCTGGCCGCGTAGTCCGCACCCTGAAGCGGCGTGGAAACGCTCGGATGCTCCGACAGGGCCGCGGGCGCAACGATCCATGAAACTTCCGGCAGCCGCCCGGCCACCACGTCCTGCCTGAGTTCGTCGAGAGAGCGGGTCGTCATCGTCCGGCGTGCGAGGAGGGCGGCGGCGGCTGCGGACGCGCCATGCGCGCGGCGATAGCGCTGGAAGCCGACCAGGGGATTGTCGGTGAAATTGTCGGCCATGTCTTGATAGATCTGGAAACCGATTCCGGCTGCCATCAGGCGCTCGGGATAGGTCGTCCAGAGATAGCCGCCATGGTGGAGCGGATCGGCCTCCAGGCTGTCATAGCCGTTATCGATGGCAGGGCTGTTGCTCCGGGCCAACGGATCGTGCGTGCCGGTCCAGATGTAGAGTCGGTTGGGATTGGTGCACAGATGCATGGCGCAGTGATAGGCGTCGCACAGGGTGAAGGCCTCGGCGAGGCCGTATTGGAACGGCAGGTCTGTGCGCGTGAAATGCGCCATCGCGTGATTGTGCTTGGAGCGCGGCCATGCACCCATCCGTCCATTGTCCCACGCCGCTTGGCTGTCGACGAAGCCGTGGGGCGTGCCGAGCGGGCGATAGAGGCGGAAATCCACGGAGGTATCGAGCCGGAACGGGGCGATCAGCGCCGGCTCGGCCCCCGGATGCTCGTTGGGCTGGACGAGGACGGTGCGATCCGGCGCGGCAGGAAGCGGCGGGGCGGGGATGGCGAAGCGGTCACCAAAGCCCCTGACGCCGCGCATCGTGCCGAAATAGTGGTCGAAGGAGCGGTTCTCCTGCGTGAGGATGACGACATGGCCGACGTCCATCAACGTGCCCGTCCGGCGATCGGCGGGGATCTCCAGGGCGCGGGCGATGGCGGGGGTGTAGGCCGCGGCCGCGCCCGCCGTCGCCATCATGGCGCGGATGAAGCTGCGACGATCCTGCATCGTTACCATGCTGGTCTTTCCGATCGATTGTGATGAGCGACGCGTCGTCACGGGAACGGCGTCGATTTTGTCCAGGCCAAGATCACGTCGCAAAGGCCATCGGTGCGGCGCGCAAGCCAATGCCGTATTCGATTCGTCATTCGTCATCCGCGCGTCGCACTTCTGTAGTCTAGGCCATTGAAATTATGGTTGGGTGACGGGGAAAGCTGGCATGTGGAAGACGGTGGCCGCGCTTATGGCCAGTTTCGTCCTGTCGGCGAGTAGCGCCTATCTGTCGCCGGAGGCCACGCCCGACGGCGTGCGCATCCTGCCGCCGCCGCCGGCGCCGCGCAGTCCGGTCGCCATTGCGGACCGTAAGGTGTTCGCGGCGACGCGCCGGCTGCGGGGCTCGCCGCGATGGAAGGTGGCGACGTCCGACGTCGACACCGGGCCCTTCGAACACTTCGCCTGTGCCTTGGGCGTCAAGCTGACTCCCCGGACGGCGCCGGCCTTGGCGCGCCTCCTCGACCGGGCCGGAACCTCCGGGGTGGTCGATCCGGTCAAGCGATTCTATCGCGTGCCGCGGCCCTATATCGGCTCGGCGGCGCCGATCTGCCAGGCCAGGACGGCCGCTCTCGCCGCCAACGGCGACTATCCGTCCGGCCATGCGGCGAGCGGGTGGATGGAGGCGCTGATCCTCGCGGAGCTCGCGCCGGACCGGGCGACCCAGATCCTGGCGCGGGGGCGCGCCTTCGGCGAAAGCCGGCTGATCTGCGGTGCGCACAGCCTGAGCGCGGTCGAGGCGGGATGGTTGGCCGGCGCCGCAACGACCGCAGCCCTGCACGGCTCCGCCGCGTTTCGCGCCGATCTCGAAGCCGCCCGCGCCGAGATGGCGACGATCCGCGCGAGCGCCTCGGCGCCCGACGCTGCAGCCTGCCGCGCCGAGGCGGCCGCCCTGGCGAAGGCGGTGTACTAACCAATCGATAGAAGACACATGGGGCGTGGGGCGGGTTCGGTTCTCGCGGCGGTCACGAAACCATCGCCGATTTTGGTGTAGTCCAAAACACCTGGTGGGAGAATGTCATGCGGACCGATCGGCGCGATTTCCTGCAACGGATCGGAGGCGGCCTAGCCGCCGGCGTCGGGCTCAGCGCTCTGCCGGCAGGCATCGCCAAGGCGATGGCCATCCCCGCCCACAGCACCAGCGGTTCGATCATGGATGTCGAGCATGTGGTGATCTACATGCAGGAGAACCGTTCGTTCGATCATTATTTCGGAGCGTTTCGCGGCGTGCGCGGGTTCGGCGATCCGCGCCCCCTGCGCCTGCCCGGCGGCGCTGCGGTCTGGCGCCAGCCCAGCGGCGAGCATCCGGACGGCTACGTCATGCCCTTCCACGGCGATGCGCGGACAACGAACGCCTATGTCGTCGACGGCGCAGAGCAGAGCCATCAGGAGAACACCACGATCGTCCATGGCGGCCGCTACGACCGCTGGGGGCACACCGGCGAACTCCACAAGCGGATGGCGTACTACCGGGGTTCGGACCTACCTTATTACTACGCCTTGGCGAGCGCCTTCACCCTTTGCGACGCCTATCATTGCTCGACCCTGACCCAGACCTACCCGAACCGGCTGCATCTGTGGACTGGGTGCAACGGCGGCGGCCAGGTCGGCGGCGATCCGGAGATGAGCAACTACGGGGAGGACGAGACCCCGAGCGCCGACATGGCCGAGGACCGCCCCATGGCGCAGGGTCCGCACGAATGGACAACCTATGCGGAGCGGCTGCAGGCGGCGGGGATTTCGTGGAAGGTCTACCAGGAATACGACAATTTCGGCGATAACATCCTGTCCGTGTTCAAGCCGTTCCGGCCGTGCGCTAAGGATTCGGCGCTATATGAGCGCGGCCGCTCATGGGTGTCGGAGCACAAGCCGGGAGGGGATCGCACGCGTTCGGACGGCGAGCAGCTGGTGGAGGCGTTCCGCGCCGACATCGCCGCCGGCCGGTTGCCGCAAGTGTCCTGGATCGTCACCGCGGCGGACCTGTCCGAGCATCCGATGGCCGTGCCGTCCAAGGGCGAGCATGTCTGCGCCAAGCTGATCGATGCCCTGGTCGAACATCCCGAGGTGTTCGCCAAGACGGTCTTCATCGTCAACTATGACGAAGCGGGGGGCTTCTACGACCATATGCTCCCCCCCATGCCGCCGCTCGCCGAGGCGGAAGGGTTCAGCACCGTTTCGACCGAAGGTGAAGCCAAGGACTATCGGGGCGCCATCGGGGTCGCCAATCGCGGCCGCTACCCGCTCGGGCTCGGCATCCGGGTGCCGGCGATCGTCGTGTCGCCGTGGAGCCGCGGCGGGTTCGTCTGCTCGGAAGTCTTCGACCACACTTCGACCCTGCGGTTCATCGAGAAACGCTTCGGGGTGAGAGAACTGAACATCAGCGATTGGCGGCGCGCGGTGTGCGGCGACCTGACGTCGGCCTTCGATTTCACGTCGCCCAACCGCGACGGGACGAGCCTGGCCCTGCCGGACACCGCCGATTACATGCAAAGGGTCGCCCGGTCCCTGGCCTCGCCGAGCCTTAAGATACCGGCGCAGCAGGCCCCGTCTCGCCAGGATGACGGCCGGCGGCCGTCACGCCCTTTGCCCTACCGGCTTTCCGCCGACGCCCGTGTCGAGCGGGGGCGGCTGTGGATCGACTTGGCCAACACCGGCAGGACGGGAGCGGTGTTCCAGGTGTTCGATGCCACCGATTCCGCAGGCCCTTGGCGCTTCACCCTGGGCGCCGGCGAACGCTATGCGGCCGGTCACTGGAACGGGGTGATGCCTCTGGAGACCTATGACCTGATCGTCCACGGCCCGAACGGCTTCTATCGGCGTTTCGCGGGTCGGAGCGATCAGGAGCTCTCTGCCACCCTGACCGAAACGGCCGGGGGCGACGTCGTTCTGAACGTCGCCAACCCCGGTGCCACGCGCCATGAGGTCGAGGTCGCGATGGAGGAATCGTATCCGCTCGCGGGCGGAGAATTCCGCCGGCGCACGACCGTCGCCGGACCTGGCCAATCCACGCAGATCGTTTGGAACCTGGCGGCGAGCGACCACTGGTACAGCCTGACGGTCTCCGCCGGAGGCCTTCCCGATTTCCTCCGACGTTTCGCCGGCCACGCCGAGACGGGGAGCGCCAGCCGGACCGATCCGGGCATCGGCCTGATGCGACTTTAGGTCTCCCGCTGCGGTCATCAGATGTTCCGTTGCCTGGTATAGTCGGATTGCAGTGTTGATCGATGGATTCCTCGTGACCGCCACCGCCTTCGCCGAGCGCTTCGTCGACCGGCTGTTTGATTTGTTCGCCGAGCGGGGCCAGCGCCACTATGGCGAGGGGGTCAGCCAATTGGACCATGCGCTGCAGACGGCGCATCGCGCCAAGCTCGACGGCGCCTCGCCGGCGCTGATTACGGCGGCCCTGCTGCATGACGTCGGGCATCTGTTGCAGCGTCTGGGAGAAGACGCGGCCGATCGCGGCCTGGAAAGCCAGCACGAAAAGATCGGCGCCGGCTATCTGGCCAAAGCTTTTGGGCCGGCGGTTACCGAGCCGGTCCACCGGCACGTGGACGCGAAACGCTATCTGGCGGCGTTCGAGCCTGGCTATATCGAGCTTCTCAGCCCGGCCTCGTTGCAGAGCCTGGCCTTGCAGGGCGGGCCGATGACCGCGGCCGAGGCGGAGGCGTTCCTGAACCGTCCAGAGGCCGCCGACGCCATTCGCCTGCGTCGTTACGACGAGATGGGCAAGGTAGCCGGTGTCGAGATCGAAGGCTTGGGCGCCTATCGGCCGCTGGTGCTGTCACAGGTCATTGATAGCGCTTCGGAAGGGTGACGTCGGTATCCCGGATTTCCGGGACGCCCGAAGAGCCGATCGCGCGAGAAGCCCCGCCGCGCGATCCAAATCTAGCCCAAATCGGCGTTGCCCTTGTGATGATCGCCGGGCGTGTCCCCGTTGAAATGAAGCCTCGTGCCCGAAAGCGCGGCGGCCTGCATGGTGCTCGCCGGCGGCTCCCGATCCGTCACCAGATCCTGCACATCGGAGAAGGACGCGACCAGGATGAAGCCGGACTTGGCGAATTTCGTATGGTCGGCAAGCACGACGACGCGCCGCGCCCGTTCGAGCAGGGTTTGCTTGAACGCGGCCTCGTCGGCATCGAAATCGAGAAAGCCCCGCTCCGCGTCGACCGCGCTCATCGAGAGGACCGTGAGATCGGGTGCGAAGCGACGGCAAAAGGCGCTCGCTTCCGGGCCGAACGCGGCATGGTGGATTTGATTGACCGGCCCGCCCGCAAGCAGCAGCCGCTGCCCCGGGTTGCCGAGGATTTCGTGGGCGATCTCGATGCTGTTGGTCACGATTGTGAGGTTTTGCACATGCGCGAGGCTGCGTGCCAACCAATGGCAACTCGTTCCCGAATCGAGCAGCAGCGTCATCCCCTCGCTCACCAGCGCCGCGGCCGTATGGGCCATGCGCTGCTTCGCCGCGACATTTTCCCGAAAGCGGATCCGATAGGGCGCCTCGATCTTGTTGCTGGTCGCCGAGATGCCGCCATGCATTTTCTGGATGACACCGCTCTGCTCAAGATGGCGCGCATCGCGGCGGATGGTCTCCTCGGAAACCTCGAAACGGTCCGCAAGCTCCGAGACAGCCCAAAAGGCCTTCTCTTCCAGCAATTGGAGGATCGCCGCGAGCCGAGCGCCCTGGCTCAACTGCTTCGTACTTGAAGTCGAACTGCTCATCGTGAGGCCGCTCTTCGCTTATCTCTTCGTTTGGTCGCGGTTGCGCGCGGAAACCTTGGGACGCTTTTTATCCCGGAACCTCTCCGGTAAGGCCAAATCCACACGAAACTCACATGTTGCCAATTTAATTCCCACACTATGTCACACGGATGCAATGGGCCAGAACCATAATCGCGATGGGTCAGGACAAAACACTGCGTAACCAGGCGGGGACGTCAGTGTGAATTTCTGACGGCCGCTCGATCAAGCGGCTGGGTTCATATCAGTTGGATGGGGTAATCATGTCGAAGCAATATCTCGCTCGGACCACGCGCCCGGGCCTCAAGAGCTTTTTGCTGGCCTCCGTCGCGGCGCTGGCCGCCGGCGCCAGTCCTTCGGTTGCCCTCGCGCAACAGGCATCCGGTGACGGCGACCAAATCGAGACGGTGATCGTCAACGGCTACGCGAAGTCGCTGAGCGACGCGCGCGGCATCAAGAAGGATGCGGCAATCCAGGAAGACGTGATCGTCGCCGAAGACATGGCGAAGTTTCCGGAACTGAACCTGGCCGAGTCGTTGCAGCGCCTGCCGGGCGTCGCGATCACCCGCGAGGCGGGCGAGGGCCGGGAAATCTCTCTGCAAGGCCTCGGCCCGGATTTCACCCGCGTGCAGCTCAACGGCATGGAAGTGCTGGGCAACGACGACTCCGCGTTGGATGCCCGCGGCCAGCGTTCGCGCGACCGCGCCTTCGATTTCAACATCTTCGCCTCGGAGCTGTTCTCGAAGGCGGTGGTCGAAAAGACCTTCCAGGCGGCCCAGAACGAGGGCGGCATGGCCGGCACGGTCGGCCTGTTTACCGGCAAGCCCTTCGACTATGAGGACGGCTTCAAGGGTGCGGTGTCGTTCAAGGTGGGCAGCAACCAATATACCGGGGATGTGCAGCCGCGCGTGGCTGCGTTGTTCAGCTATAATTGGAACGACACGTTCGGCGTAGCGGTTTCGATCGCCTATGGCCACCGCAAGACCACGGAGGAGGGCCACGACAATTACAACTACGACCAGATCAGCCCGGACGACGCGCAGAACCTGGTCGCTGCGGGCCTGGACATCTCCCATCTGACCGCCGCCGCGCAGGCCAAGTTCCTGGCCGGCGGTCTGTATATCCCGGACGGCAACCGCATCTCGTCCTGGGACGCGAAACAGGACCGCCTCGGCGTGACGGGCGCGCTGCAGTGGAAGCCGGTGGACAACGCGCTGCTGACGCTCGATGTGTTGCACAGCGATTTCACCACCCACCGCGACGAGTATCACCTCGCTTCGCGGCCGCTCGCGTCCGGGACGGCCTCCTGGGCGTTCGACACCGCGGCCGGCGCGCCCTGGCCCGCCATCTTCCAGAAGCCGTCGGTCATCAACAACCTCGTGTGGGACGCAAACGATTACGTCACCGACATCGACGTCACCAACTCGACCTTCGGTAGCGAGCACCGCCGGGAACTGAACGAATCCGAATTCAACCAGGTGGCCCTGACCGGCAAGTGGGACGTGTCCGACGACCTCTCGATCGATGGGCATGTCGGCTATGAGAAATCGACCTACGACACTCCTTATGACGACAAGCTCTACATGCGCGCCGAGGGCAACCTGGTCGCCAATTACGGCGCCAACGGCCAGTCGGCTTCGTTCCAATATCCGGGCTGGGATACGACCGACCCCAGCAATTACGCGATGGACGACTTCTACTATCGTGCCTTCAACAATGGATCGGAGCTGAAAGAGGGCGTCCTGAACCTGCACTACAAGCTGAACGACAACTGGACGCTGCGCGCGGGGGTGGCCTATCACAGCTTCTCGAACAACGGCTCAAACTATTACTATGACGGCAACGTCAACGGAACCAATGGCGAGACGCAGGGCACGTCCGTCGCCGACATCACCTCGGTGTTCACGAACAGCTCCGGATCGTGGCTGGTCGGCGATTTCGCCAAGGCCTTTGCGAAGTATGACGAGTACCACCGGCTCGGACCCAAACCCGACGGGACGGGCGGTCAGATCCAGGACATCGAGCAGGTGTACAACGTCAGGGAAGGCACTGCTTCCGAGTACGTGCAGGTGGATTGGGACGACCAACTCTTCGGCAAGCGCTTCCGCGGCAATATCGGCCTGCGTGGCTACGAAACCGACACCCGCAGCACCGGCTGGATCCAGGGCGACAGCTATGCCTATCTCGGCACGGCGGACGTGAAAGGCCACTATTCGGGCGTGCTGCCGGCCCTGAATACCGTGCTGGAGCTGACGCCGGACATGCTGGTGCGCTTCTCCGCCACGCAGAACCTGAACCGCCCGACGCTGAGTTCGCTGGCGGCCGAGGGCAGTGCGTCACTGAACGACGCCGGCCAGATCGAAGCGTCCCGCGGCAATCCCGCCCTCAAGCCATTCCTCGACTCCACGGTGGACCTGGCGGCGGAGTATTATTTCGGCAAGGTGGGCATGCTTTCGGCGACGGTGTTCCAGAAGTATCTGAAGAACTTCATCGGCTCGGAGACCCTCGAGAACATCCCCTTCAGCCAGACGGGCGTGCCGTTCGGCACGATTGCGGGGGCGACGGCCAACTCGATCGTCAAGGAATTCTCGATGCCGATCAACATCCCGGGCACGAAAAAGCTGACCGGCGTGGAACTGGCCGCGCAGAGCCAGTTCTTTTTCCTGCCGGCGCCCTTCGACGATTTGGGCGCGGTGGTGAACTTTACCTATGTGGACGCGGACCAGGCGATCACCGGCATTTCGCCGACCAGCTACAATGCCACGCTCTACTACGAAACCCCCATATGGAGCGTCCGCGCCTCATTGAACCACCGCAGTGCCTATTACACGGGGCGGGATTCCTCCTCCGTCATAAGCGCCAGCACGCGCGGTTTCGAGGGGACCACCTATGTGGACGCCGCGGCCTCCTACAACATCACCGAGAAGCTCCAGTTCACGCTGGATGCGATCAATCTGACGAACGAGAAGGAGACGGAGTTCTTCGGCCAGAGCCATTATCTCTACACCCAGACCCAGAGCGGCACGACTTACATGGGCGGGGTCAGCTACAAGTTCTGAGACGGCCGCGTACGCAAACCGTGCGCCCCCCTCCCCGGGAGGGGGGCGTCTTTTCCGGATGTCCTGAAATGTGATTGTTTCCCATCGCCACCGTTTCATCTTCGCTGCAGTGCCCAAGACCGGCACCCATTCCGTGCGGCAGGCGCTGCGCGAGCAACTGAGCGACGGGGACGTCGAACAGGTGGGGCTGTTCGTCAACAAACGCTTTCCGTGGGACGACCTGGCGGCGATCGAGCATGGCCACCTGTCTCTGCGGCAGGTGCGTCCATATCTCGGCGCGGACGCCTTCGGCGGCTATCTCAAATTCGCCTTCGTGCGCAACCCGTTCGACCGTTTCGTGTCGTACTGTGCCTTCAGGCTGCGTGGCGGCGACGTCTTCCGGCAGCGGCCGCGGGACGTGATGCGCCACTTCCTTTTCGACGAGCCGCCGGAACATCATATCCTGTTCCAGCCGCAAGCTTCGTTGCTGGTGGACGAGGACGGCAAGACCCTGTTGACCGACACGATCGGCCGCGTCGAGGAGATGCAGGGCTCATATGATGCGATCTGCGCGCGTATCGGCATTCCCTCCCGCCCGCTCGACCGCGTCAACGGCAGCCGGCACTGGGACTATCGCCATTACTACGACCGGCCCCTGATCGACGGCGTCGCCGCGCGCTACGCTCAGGATCTGGAATTGTTCGGTTACACCTTCGAAGACTTGCGATGAGCCCTCTCGAACTCGCCGCCAACCCGCGCAAGACCACAACCGTCCGCAAGCTCGGTCCGGTCGACATCGCGGCCTTGCGTGCGGCCGTGCTGGCGATCCCCGACGAGGTCTGGAACGCGGAGAACGCCAGCAAGCCGAACCGGTTCGGGGTGCTGGACGAAACCCGCCACATCGTTTTCCGTTTCCTCGACAGCCCCCGCGACTGGCGCAGGTCCTATGATCGCGAAGCCTGGCCCCGATGGCGCGGTTTGCTGGAGCCGGTGCTGGCGCAGGCCGTCCGCGGCTACGATTATGCCCGCGGGGCGTTTCCGCGGGTGATGCTCGCGAATATGCCGCCCGGTGCGGTGATCCGCCCGCATATCGACGACCAACCCGCGGCGAAGTGGCCGCACAAGATTCACGTGCCGGTGTCGAGCAATGCCGGCGTGGTGTGCTTCTTCGGCGGCAGCGAACATCATTTTCCGCCGGGCGAGGCGGTGGAGGTCAACAATCTGGGCCCGCACTGGGTGCGCAATGGCGGCGACACCGACCGCATCCATCTGATCTTCGAATACTACGACGCCGACCAGCCGGAACCGAATTGGCTGGAGCCGCTGTTGCTTGCCGGTGCGGCACGGTGAACTCTCCCGCCGGTTCCAGTGATCGCGACGCCCTGTTGCGGGAGGCCAGCAGCCTGCGCTCCCGCCAGCGCATTCCGGAAGCGTTGGCCCTGCTCGCGCGGCTGCAGGTGCTGCATCCCCGGTTCAGCCGCCTGTATCAGGAGCGCGGCCACTGCCATGTCCTGCTTCGCGATGCGCCGGCGGCCATCGACGCGCTGCGCGAAGCAGTGCGTCTCAATCCGACGCTGCCGGCAAGCTGGGACATGCTGGAACAGCTTTATCGCGTGGTGGGCGACGCCGCCCAGGCGGCCATGGCGGCGCGGCATCTGGCCATACTAAAACAGCTACCGCGGGAGGTCGTGGTGGCGAACAGCCTGTTCGCCGACGGCGACCTGGCGCCGGCGGAGGAGGTCATCCGGGATTACCTGCGCAAGGATGGCGACAATGTGGGCGCCCTGCGCCTGCTGGCGCGCATCCGCCAGGAGCAGGGCGCGCTCGATGAGGCCGAAGCGTTGCTGACATCGGTGCTCGCGCGCGCGCCCGACTACCACGCGGCGCGCCTCGACCACGCCATGATGCTCTTGCAGCGGCAGAAGCACCTTGAGGCGCGGCAGGAGGCCGAGCACTTGCTCAGGCACGAGCCGGACAACCGCGAATACCTCAAACTGTATGGCGCGGCCTGCGTCGGCCTGGGCGACCACGAGAAGGTGATCGATCTCTATGAGAGGCTGTTGTCCGGCCAACATCCCTCAGGAACGGAAGTCGCCGACCTGCGTCTGTGGCGGGCGAACGCCCTCAAGATCACGGGACGGAGCCGGGAAGCCATTGCGGATTATCGCGCCTCGCTCGCGGCGCGGCCCGACTACGGCGTCGCCTGGTTCGGCCTCGCCAACCTCAAGACCTATCGCTTCACCGACGATGAAATCGCGCGGCTGCGCGCCGCGGAATCGCAAGCCACCATCCAGGACATGGACCGCATCTACCTGTGTTTCGCCTTGGGCAAAGCGCTGGAGGACCGGGGCGATTACGCATCCTCCTGGGCGTATTACAGCAAAGGCAATGCGCTGCGGCGTGCCGCCGGCCGCTATCGCCCGCAGGTCGCGGAATCCTGTGTCGTCCAACTGAAGCAGGTATTCACCGCCGAATTCTTCGCCGCGCGCGCGGGCTGGGGCGCGGACGATCCGGCGCCGATATTCATCCTGGGGCTGCCGCGTTCGGGCTCGACCCTCGTCGAGCAGATCTTGGCCTCCCATTCCCGCTTCGAGGGCACGCAGGAACTGACCGAAATCGATCGCTACGCAGGCGAGCTCTGCGGTCGCGACCCGGATTGCGGCTTGCCGCTGCAACCCGAGGCATTGGCGCGTCTGACGGCCAAGGAGGCCCGCTTGCTCGGTGAGCGCTTCCTGGCCGAAACCCGCACCTATCGCAGGCTGGGCAAGCCATTCTTCATCGACAAGATGCCGAACAATTTCTGGCATATCGGCCTGATCCACCTGATACTGCCGCGATCGACCATCATCGATGTGCGGCGCGAACCCATGGCCTGCTGCTTCAGCAACCTCAAACAGCTGTTCGGCACCACCAACCAGGAATTCACCTACGGCGTCGATCCTATCGCCCGCCACTATCGTGCCTATCTGGGCCTCATGCGGCACTGGGACGAGGTGCTGCCGGGACGCGTGCTGAGGGTGCAGTACGAAGACGTGGTCGAAAATCTCGACGGCAGCGTGCGCCGCCTGCTGGAGCATTGCGGATTGCCCTTCGAGCCGGCGTGCCTCGCTTTCCACGAGACGAAGCGCAGCGTGCGCACGCCCAGTTCCGAGCAGGTGCGCCGGCCCATCGGCCGGGAGGGCCTGGAGCAATGGCGGCACTACGAGTCCTGGCTTGCGCCGCTGCGGGACATGCTGGGAGACGCCTTGACCGGCTACAGGACCTGATCGCCATGCGACTGTCGCGTCCCTTCTTCCAGCTCCCCGTGCTCTTCGAGGTGGAGCGCCTGCAGGCTGAGGTCGCAGCGTTGCCGGCCGAGGCGTGGGCGCCGCACCCGGACCGCGTGCCCGGCAACAGCGCGGCGCGGCTGATCAGCGCCGGTGGGATCGAGACGGATTCCCACAACGGGCGGATGCTGCCCACGCGCTGGCTCGCTTCCATGCCTTACCTGTGCCAGGTCCTCGCGGGCTTCGGCGTGGTATGGAGCCGCTCGCGGCTGATGCGCCTGGAGCCGGGCACGGGCGTGCCCGAGCATGCCGATATCAATTACCACTGGTATACGCGGGTGCGGCTGCACATCCCGATCTTCACGCAGCCGAAGGTGCGCTTCCATTGCGACGGGCAATCCGTGCATATGGCCGCGGGCGAAGCCTGGATCTTCGACAACTGGCGCCGGCATCATGTGGAGAACAAGGCCAGCGCGGAACGCATCCATCTCGTTGCGGACACCACCGGCACGGCGGCGTTCTGGCAGTTCGCCTGCGGGCAGGCGCCGCCGCGCGAGCAATGGCGGACGGTAACCTGGGACCCCGGGAGCCGTCCGGAACTGCTCACCGAGACCGACCAGCGCGTGGCCGTGATGCCTGCCGCCGAAGTGCAGTTGCTGGTCGACGATCTGCGCACCGAATTGGCGATCGCCACGGATACTGCCGACGTCAGGGCGCGCGCCGCGCGGTTCGCCGTGCTGCTGGAAAGCTTCGTGCGCGACTGGCGCCAGCTCTGCGCACTGCATGGCACAGGCGGGCGGGCGCGAGCGGAATTCCTGCGCCTGGCCGGCGCCGTGCACGAGGCCGCCAGGCCGCTCGCCGACGGGCTCGTCATGCGCACCAACCACGCAAGTGCGCTGCTGGTGCTGGAAAAACGCGTGCTGCAGTACCTCGTGGCGGACGAGGTCGCGCCGCCGACGGATGCGCGGGCTGAGCGTGCGTGACGAATGACATCCGTCGGAAAGCGCGGGCTCAAACGATAGAGTCTCTTCGCAGATGCCCATGATGCCGGAGGGCATGTTCGACGGGATGACCACGGCCGGCGCGATATCGATCCCCGGAACAGCCGGCCGCGACGTGAGCGAAAACGTCCGCCCCGGATTGAACGCCGTCGTCCTTTGCGCTTGTGGCTCCCACAGCTAGCGTTTCGACAACGAAATATAAAAACTGTCGGGGAGTAGCATGAGGGGCTTCGTGCACGGCGCGCGCAGGCGCGCGTTTTGGGCCGGCCTTCTGGCGTCGGTGACGCTTGCAGGACCGGCCTTCGCCGAACAGAGCGGCCAGATCGAGACGGTCGTGGTTACGGCCGAAAAGCGCACCACCAATCTCCAGCGCACCGCGGACGCGATCACCGCGCTGGACGCTGGCCGGCTCGCAGAACGCGGGCAGACGAGCCTCAACGATCTCGCCGTCAATGTGCCCAACGTATCGTTCACCAGCAATGTCGGTGCGTCTCAGATCTACATCCGCGGCATCGGGAACACGCTGCTCACGCCGGGCGCCGATCCCGGCGTCGCTTTCTATGATGACGGGGCCTATGTATCCGACCAATGGGCCACCAACGTCGCCTTCTTCGACGTCGCGCGCATCGAGGTGCTGCGCGGGCCGCAAGGCTCGCTCTACGGGCGCAATGCCACGGGCGGCGCCGTGAACGTCATCTCCGCCGCGCCGACCGAGGATTTCTCCGCCGCCATCGGTGTCGAAGCGGGCGACTTCGGGCAAATCCAGAGCGACGGCTATATCTCCGGGCCGATCGGCGGCGACGTGCTCGCGCGCCTGTCCTATCAGGTGCGCTCGTCGGCCGGCTTTACCCGGAACGCACTCGCAGGAACGCCCGGTGCGCCCGACCGCCTGGACGACATGGACAGCCAAGCTGTGCGCGGACAATTGCTGATTCCGGTCGGCGCGGGCGGCGGTACGCTGCGGCTGATCGGTGGCTACTATCACGAAGACGAGAATGGTCCCGCGGAAAAGACGCTCGACGAACCCAACCTTCCCGCCGAGCTGCTCTACGGCGCCGTGCCGAGCGACGATCCGCGGACCGTCAAGAGCCAGCTCTCCAACTTCAAGCGCGACGTGGAATCCGTCGTCGCGCAATACGACCAGCCGCTTGGAGGCTACACGCTGACGGTGATCGGCAGCTACCACAATAGCCATCTGGGCCAGATCTACGACCAGGACGGCACCGAGGCATCACAAGCCATCACCGGCCTCAAGACCGCGGGCGTGGAATTCAACGCCGACGCCCGTATCGCCTCCGATCCCAACGCGGCCTTCAACTGGATCGCGGGCGTCACCTACGTCTACTTCGAGCAGAACCGGCTGCAGACCTTCCTCGGCGACATCCCGCTCGGCTATGTCGCACCGGGACAGCCGCTCGACGTCCCGTTTCCGCTCGACTTCTCGCTGGGCGGGTTCGTCAAGACCAATTCCTGGGCCGGCTATATCGACGCCCATTACCGGCTGAACGACAAGCTGACGCTTTCCGGCGGCTTGCGCTACACCGTCGACGCGAAGACGATGCATGAGTTTCAGATCTTCAACGGCGCGGGCCTCGCGGACGACAACAGGAAGACCTGGTCCAGCCCATCGGGAAAGCTCGGCCTCGACTATCAGGCGAACGACGCTGTTCTGCTCTATGCCAGTCTCTCGCGCGGCTTCAAGTCGGGTGCGATCGCGGTGGGCGGCTTCACCGATCCAGCCAAGCCCGAGACCGTGGACAACGCGGAACTGGGCCTGAAGTCGAATTTCTGGGACGACCGCGCCCAGCTGAACGTCGCGGCCTTCATCAACGATTACCGCGATCTTCAGGTCTTCGAGGTCGGCTATCTTACGGCGATCCTGTCGAATGCCGCGCGCGCGCGCATCGGCGGCCTCGAGGCCGAAGGCATTCTCAAGCCTTTTCCGGATCTCACCCTCGATGGCTCCCTCGGCTATAACGATGCGACGTATACGCAATTCTCGACGCCCGACTTGCGCCATGGCCTGCCGATGGTCGACGTCTCGGGCAACCAGCTGCCGATGGTGTCGAAGTTCCAGTTCCATTTCGGCGCCGAGTATTCATTCCTTATCGGTACGGATTTCCGTACTTCGCTGCGCGCCGACTATGCCTGGCGGGACAAGTATTACTTCTCCGAATTCAATTACGCCGACGAGGAACAGGGCGCCTACGGGACGGTGGACCTGTCCGCCACGCTGACGCCGCAAAAGGGCTCCTGGCGCGCGTATGCCTATGTCCGCAACCTGACCGACGAGACGACGATCAACTCCATGACCGTCAATTCGCCGCTGCTCGGCTCGTCGCGGTTGGTCAATCTCAACCCGCCGCGCCGTTTCGGCGTCGGCTTGCGCTACGAGTTCTGAACATGGCATGGCGACGACCCGGCTGGACGATGCGCGACGACGTGGCCTTTGCTTATGCGCATCTGCAGAGCCTGAGGCTGCCCGACGATGCCGATCCGCTGGAGCGGGTGCGCGTCGTGCGCCGGTTCGTCGACGATTATGGCGCCTCCGACCAGAAGAAAGCCCTCGAAGGCGTCACTATCATTCCGGTCGACGCAGGCGGCGCACCGGCCGAGTATCTCGTCCCGGACGGCGCGCCGGACGATACGCGCATCGTGCATCTCCATGGCGGTGGCTGGATGTCGGGCAGCGTGCGCAGCCATCGCGGCATCGCCGCGACGCTTGCCAAGCGCGCCCATTGTCCGGTGCTGCTGGTGGATTACCGCCTCGCGCCGGAGCACTCTTATCCCGCCGCTCTGGACGATTGCGCGAGCGCCTATCTGTGGGCGCGCGACAACGGACCCAAAGGCCCGTCACCTGCAGCGACGATCCATCTGAGTGGCGATTCGTCCGGTGCAGCTTTGGTCACGGCCGTATGCACGAGATCGATCATGGACGCAAAGCCGCTGCCGAAGCGCATCGCGCTTCTGACGCCGTATCTCGACGCCGCGCCGAGCGACTATGACGGCACGCACGATCCGCTGATCAACACCGAAATCAACCAGAGCAATATTCCCGTCTACACGATGGGCGCGGTGGCGCCGACCGATCCGCTCATCTGCCCCATGCAGACGCCGCGGCAGATCCTCGCGCAGTTCCCGCCGACGTTGATTCAAGTGAGTGGCGACGAGTTTTTTCTGGAGGGCGCGCGCCGGTTCACGGGCAGGCTCGTCGACCTCGGCGTGCGCTGCGTGTTGAGCGTGTGGCCGGAGATGCCGCATGGCTGGCAAGTCTTCCTCGATGTGCTGCCGGAAGCGCATGCGTCGCTGCGCGAAGCGGCTTTTTTCCTGCGGGAGTCGGCTTGAGCGCCATGCGCGCTTTTGGGAACGGCGCGGCTTTGCTAGACTTTACCGGGGAAAATACGGTCGATAGAGGCACGATGCTGGGTCATACGGCGCGCGGAAGCTTTCCGGAAGGCGGGTTTCCGCTCGATTTCATCGCCACGCTGATCGGTGGCGACGCGGCCGAAGCGGCGTATCGGGACTTCGGCAGTCGCGCCGGAAGGGGCGCGCCTCGCACGCTCGATTTCGCCGCCACCTGGAAGATGCTGGCCGCGCATGTGAAGGCGCTGGGTGACGAGAGCCACGGCGTGGCACAGCCCGGCGCGCCGCTGGGCAATTTCGAGCTGATGTGCGACGCGATGCTGCATGGTCGCAACCTGGCGGACGGGCTCGCGCGCATGGTCCGGTTTGCGCGCGTGATGAATACCGACATGCAGCTCGAGACGCGGGCGGTCCGCGGCAAGCTGTATCTCTCGGGCCTGTCCCGCGCGCCGTTTTCGATCGCGCGCGAGGCCTATACCGACGGTTTCGCCATGGTGCTGCACTGCGTGCTGCGCTGGACGATGGGCCGGCCGCTGCATGCGCCGCAGGCGGAATTCTCCGCGCACCTGGCGCCTTATGGCTCGTGCCTTTCCATGTACGCGTGCCGCGTGCAGACGCGAGAAGAAGGCTTTCTCGTGGCCTACGATGAAGCGGACGCGCAGGCGCCCTTCCTGGAGCGCGACGCCGCCGGTTGGCTCGATGGTTCCTACCGTGAATTCCGCAGGCTGCTTGAAGAATGGCACGCGCGGCCTGCCGTGCCGCCGGCCGAAGGCGATGACATCGCCGAGCGCGTTCGCCGCAACCTCATCGACAAGCCTGCGGGACAGGCGGAGATCGCCCGTCGTCTGGGCATGAGCGTGGCTACGCTGCGCCGGCGCCTTGCCGAAAGCGACCGCAGCTTCCGCGGCATCGCCGGCGCGATCAAGCGCGACACCGCCGAGATGCTGCTGTCGACGGAGCGCACAACGCATGAGATCGCTTCCGATCTCGGCTTGTCGGATTCGCGCTGCCTGCGGCGCGCCTGCCGCACATGGTTCGGCGACTCTCCGTCCGAGGTACGCAGGACGCTGCTCAAATCCTTCGACGGCAAGCATCGCCGTCACGCGTGAGCTCTTAAGTCCGCTGGGAAATGATCGCTCCCGTCCTTTGAACACAATGTCGCGCACGCTGTAGTGCACATGACGACGCGGCAGTGGAGCATAGGATGGCGGCCGAGTATTTCACCGAAGCATGGCTGGCGATGTTCCGCGAGCAGGCGCAAAAGCTGCTCGACGCCAGCGCCAAGCCGAAAGCCGCGCTGAATTTTTCGCTCGCCGAGTGGGTGACCGATCCCGAGAGCGCGCGTCGTCCGCCCTGGATCGGCTTACGTCTCGAGGTGACCGCTGGCCATGCCGTCGTCTTGCCGCTTGCGCTGCCCGATCGCTCGGCCGATGTGCGGGTAGCGTTTCCCTACGCGCTCGGGTACCGGCTGAGCCGGCTTCCCGCCGGTCCGGAGTTTGATGCGCTGGTGGCCAAAGGCGTGAGCGAAGGCGCGATCAAGCTCGAGGGCGATCCGTCACGCTCGCCGTTCGAAGGCCATTCGCTGCACGACGCCATCGCCGCCAACACGCTTTGACGAGACGCCATGGTCGCGCCCGCCGCCCTGAAGCCCGGCAAGCTCCATCCCTTCACCGGCCATGATGTGCCGTGGCTGCTGCGCTTGCGCGCGGCGGAGACGCCGAACCGCGTCTTCCTGGTTTTCGCGCCGTTCCGGCCGACGGAAAGCTGGACCTACCGCCGCTTCCACGAAATCGCGTTCCTCGCCGGTGACCGGGTGATACCATTTGAGGACGGCCATATCCGTGTCGATGGCCGCAACAAAGACATGCTGCGCAGCCGTATCGACAACAAGGCTTTGCGGCAAAGGTTGGTGGCGCCGGACGCGGGCGCCAGCCTCGCAGGCTAGAGGCAAGACGAGGGAAACGGGATGTTCGAAGGCAAAGTTTGGTGGGTCACGGGCGCGTCGTCCGGCATCGGCACGGCGCTTGCCGTCGCCTTGGACGAAGCAGGAGCGCGGCTGATATTGTCGGGGCGCAACAAGGAAGCACTCGGTGCGGCGTCCAAGCGAATGCGCAACGCTTCGCTTGTGTTGCCGTTCGATGCGACCGAGTTCGGGCGCATCCCGGCGATCGCGGATGACGCTTGGAGCTGGGCGCGGGACGAGGGCGGAGGCATCTTCGGCCTCGTCAACAACGCCGGCATCTCCCAGCGCTCGCTCGCCGTGGAGACCGCGTTCGCGGTGTACCAAAGGATCGTCGACGTCGATCTTCTCGCGCCGATCGCGCTCACTCAGGCGCTTCTGCCGCGCATGGTCTCGTCCGGCGGCGGGCATATCGTGGCGATATCGAGCATCGCCGGCATCGTCGGCTCGCCGCTGCGTAGCGCCTACAGCGCCGCCAAGCACGGCCTTATCGGTTATCACGACAGCGTGCGGGCGGAGACGGCACATCTGGGCGTGAAGGTACTGGTCGTGGCGCCGGGATCGGTGCGCACCGAGGTATCGAGGAATGCGCTGGGCGCCGACGCCAAGCCCCGGGGCTTCAGCGACGCGGCGATCGATAACGGCATGGCGCCGGAAGATGCGGCGCGGCGTATTCTCGACGCGTTGCGCGCGGGCGAACGCGAGTTGTTGCTGGCCGAGGGCGGCGAGGCGCTAGCAGCGCAGTTGCGCCGCGCGGATCCCAACACGCTGTTCGATCTAATGGCCCGCCTCGTCGCCGACGGTTACGCGCGGCAGTTGGGAGCGTCGGAAGCGTCCTCCTGATTGTTTCCCGGCGCGCAAACCGAAGACAGCCGGAGGTCGGAGTTTTGTGCTCGAGCGTCGAACCAAGATGCCGAGTCCGACACCCAAGACGCCGGACGACCTGCAAGCGTTGCCCCGCAGCCAGCCAACTTGCTGTCAGCGCATCCGCATGCTTTCTTTCTGTCACGCCCGGCGATATTGTAGGACATTCTGGAGGAAACGATGCGGCTTAAGGACAAGACGGCCCTGATCACGGGTGCGGCTTCCGGTATCGGCGAAGCCACGGCGATACGCTTCGGCCGCGAAGGCGCCGCGGTCGTGGTTGCCGACATCGACGAGGAGAACGGGCGCCGGGTCGCCGCCGCGATCGCGCAGGCCGGCGGCCGTGCATCCTTCGTGAAAGCGGACATCCTCGACACCGCCAGCATCGAGAACATGATCGCATTTGCGGCCAAGGAATTCGGCCGCATCGACATTCTTCACAACAATGCGCAGACCTCGGTATCGGGACGCATCGGCGAGATATCGCTCGCCGACTGGCAGCGCTCCATCGCCGCGGGCCTCACATCCTATTGGTACGCATCCAAACTCGCGGTCGCCGAGATGCTGAAAAGCGGTGGCGGGTCGATCGTCAACACGGCGTCGGTCTCGGCGCTGGCGGGCGATTACGGCCTCGGCCCCTACAATGCCGCCAAAGCGGGCGTTGTGAACATGACGCGCGTCTTCGCGATCGAATACGCGCAAAAGAACATTCGCTGCAATGCGGTCTGCCCGGGGCCGATCGGCACGCCGATCCTGCGCAAGATGGAAGCGCGCCGTCCGCAGGTCATGGATCCGATCAAGCGCGCGATCCCGATGGGGCGGCTCGGCCTCCCCGACGAGGTCGCGAATGTCGCGCTGTTCCTCGCCTCGGACGAGGCGTCGTTCGTGACCGGGGCGTTCTATGTGGTTGACGGCGGACTCTGGGCGCATTCCGGCATGCCCAGCCTGACCGGGATCGAGGCCGGCAATTGAGGTTTGCAGATATTAGGACGGTTTCGTCCTACAAAATTTGACAACACCGGCGGGTGTGCTAGAGCAGACGGCAAGGGTGGCCCGCGCGGCCGCCCAAGCTCGACAGAAGCGGCAAAAGCCGCCGGACAGGTCAGGGGAGGTCGTTTTGCGCGCGGAAGAAGCTTGGCGCACATTGGGCGACGCGGTGCGGATGCACGCGCGGGAGAGGCCGGCCGATGTCGCGTTCACGTTCGGCGGGCGCGACACGTCGTGGCGCGAATTCGAGCGCCATACCAACCGCGTGGCGAACGGCCTGCGCGCCGAAGGCGTGAAACCCGGCGACCGCGTCTGCTATCTGGGCAAGAACAGCGACCATTATTTCGAGCTCTTCCTGGGCGCCGCGAAAGCCGGCGCGGTGATGTCGCCGATCGGCTGGCGGCTGGCGGTGCCCGAGGTCGCCCATATCGTCAACGATTCCGAGACGCGAATCCTCTTCGTCGGCCGCGAATTCGCGGCCATGGTCGCCGAGGCGCGCGCGCTGGTGCCGAACGTGTCGAAAGTCGTGTGCATGGAGGAGGACTTCGGCGATTGGCCGGGCTATGCGCGCTGGCGCGATGCCCAGGCGGACGAAGACGGCGGTCCCGCGCCCGCGCCCGGCGACGTCGCGATCCAGCTTTATACCTCCGGCACCACGGGCCGGCCCAAGGGCGCGATGCTCACGCATTACAACCTTATCGAAACGTTTCGGCTGATGAAACGCGCCGACCTCGACTGGAACCGCTGGACGCCGCAGGACATCTGCCTCGTCGCGATGCCGGTCTCGCATATCGGCGGCAGCGGCTATGCGCTCTCCACCGTCCTGCACGGCGCCAAATGCGTCATCGCCGCGGAGTTCGACGTCAACGCGGTGCTCGACTTCATCGTCAGGGAACGCATCAGCAAGCTGTTCCTCGTCCCGTCCGCGATGCGCATCGTGCTGCAGGATCCGCGCGCGCGGCAGACCGACTATTCGCGGCTGAGCCACATCGTCTACGGCGCCTCGCCCATCCCGCTGGATCTTTTGCGCGAAGCCGTCGAGGTCTTCGGATGCGGCTTCGCGCAGGCTTATGGCATGACGGAGACGACGGGGATGTTTGCGGCCCTGCCACCCGGCGACCACGACCTGAACGGCAATGCGCGGATGCGCTCCGCCGGCAAGGCGCTGCCCGGCGCCGAGATCGTCATCCATGACGCGTCGGGCCGGATCCTCCCGCCGCGCACGACCGGAGAGATCGTGGTGCGCTGGCCCGGCAACATGGCGGGCTATTGGAAGATGCCCGAGGCAACCGCGGCGACCCTCGACGCCGAGGGCTGGCTCCGGACCGGCGACGCCGGATATCTGGACGAGGGCGGCTACGTCTACATCCACGACCGCGTGAAGGACATGATTATCTCCGGCGGCGAGAACATCTATCCAGCCGAGGTGGAGAGTGCGGTGTTCGGCCATCCCGACGTCGCCGACGTCGCGATCATCGGGGTGCCCAGCGGCACATGGGGCGAAGAGGTCAAGGCCATCGTCGTTGCCAAGCCCGGCACGGCCCCGAAGGCCGACGACATCATCGCCTTCGCCCGCGCGCGCATCGCCCACTTCAAGGCGCCCAAGAGCGTGGACTTCGTCGACAGCCTTCCGCGCAATGCGAGCGGAAAAATCCTCCACCGCCAATTGCGCGAGCCTTATTGGGCCGGCGCCGAGCGGCGGGTGAACTAGGAGCATGCCATGAAATTCCACTGGTTCGCCGAAGTGACCTATCCGGGCCTGCCCAAGGACCTCACCGAGCGGCGCGTGCCGACCTGGGTGAACACCCCGGCATCGCTTCTCGACTCCACGAAGGTCGGCGAGATCTACCGCATGTTCATCCGCCTGATGCAGCAGGCGGATCGCGACGGCTTCGACGGTCTGGCGGTGAACGAGCATCACCAGACCGCCTTCGCGCTGACGCCGTCGCCCAACCTGCTCGCCGCGAGCCTCGCCGCAACCACCGAGAACGCGGCGATCCTCATCATCGGCGATTCGCTGGCGCTCTATAATCCGCCGACGCGCGTCGCCGAGGAGATCGCTTATCTGGATTGCCTTTCGGGCGGCCGGGTGATCGCCGGCTTCGTCTTCGGCACCCCGATGGATTCGGTGTTCGCTTATGGCAACCCGCCGGTCGAGCTGCGCGAGCGCTTCCACGAGGCGCGAAAGCTCATCCTGCGCGCCTGGGAAGAGACCGAGCCGTTCTCCACGAACGGCAAGTATCATCAGCTGCGCTATGTGAACGTGCTGCCCAAGCCGATCCAGAAGCGGCCGCCGATCTGGGTGCCGGGCAGCGGCAGCCTCGAGACCTGGGATCTCGTGCTGGACGAGAACTATTGCTACGGACACTTGTCCTTCTCGGGCCTGCATTCGGCCAAGCCGATGGTCGACGCCTATTGGGACTACGTCGCCAAGAAGGGCGGCGACATGAACCCGCACCGCATGGCCTTCACCCAGCTCGTGTGCTGCGCCGCGACCGAGAAGGAAGCGGAGGAGAAGTATTACGAGGCGGTGCGCTATTTCTACCGCAACAACATCGTCGATCCCGGCTTCGTCGCGCCGCCCGGCTACACGACGGTGCGCTCACAGCAGGCGATGGCGGCCCATGTGAAGTCCAGCGGCGGGCTCAAGCCGGAAGATCGCGCGCGCGCCGCCCGCGGCGAGATGAGCTTCTGGGAATACGACGAGAAGGGCTACATCATCGCCGGCACGCCGGAGCGCGTGCGCCAGCGCATCCACGCACTGGCGACGGATCTGCGCATCGGCCAGCTCATCGGTTGCCTCCACATGGGCGATCTCGCCGAGGAGGTCGCAGCCGAGAACACGCATCTCTTCGGCACCCAGGTCATTCCCCACCTGCGAAGCCTGTGGGCGGATCAGCCGGATCACTGGACCCCGCAGGTCAGCCAGCAGCGGGTCGCGGCCCGGGCGCGCAAGGAGGCCACACAATGAAACAGAGCCGCGTCAGGACCGGCGCTTTCGATGTCCGCTGCTGGACCGGCGGGAGCGGATCGCCGCTTCTTTATTTGCACGGCTTCGAGTGCCATCCGGGTGCCGCGCCGTTCCTTGCGAAGCTTGCGGAACGCCATGCGGTCGCGGCGCCGGAGCAGCCCGGCTACGGGTCGTCGACGGGCCTTGAACACGTCCGCGACATCCACGACCTGACGCTCTACTACCGCGCTTTCGTCGAGGGCCTGGGCCATGGTCCGGTCGACATAATCGGCCATTCGCTCGGTGGGATGCTGGCCGCGGAACTGGCGATCCTCGCGCCGCAGTACGTGCGCAGGCTGGTGCTCGTTTCGCCCTACGGCCTGTGGGAGGACAGCCAGCCCTTGCCCGATCCCTTCGTAATGCGGCCGAACGTCCTGGCGCAGGCGAAGTGGGCCGATCCCGCGCGCGCGCAGAGCGAGCCGATGGCGTTCGATGCCGCCGAGCACGGCTCGCCGGGCGAATACCGCACGACCAATTTGGGCGCGGCAAGCAAGCTGATGTGGCCGATCCCCGACAAGGGGCTTTCGCGGCGGCTGCCTTATCTCAAGGCGCCGACGCTGCTGCTCGGCGGTGCGCAGGACGGCCTCGTGCCGCCCGCCTATGATGCGGTCTGGCGCAGGGCGCTGCCGCACGCCGAGGCCAGGCGGATCGCGGGCGCTGGCCACCTTCCCATGATCGAGACCGAAAGCGTCTTCCTCGACGCCGTGGAGACATTCCTGGCGGCTTGAGGTTGCCAAGGTATTGCACTTCGATATTGTAGGACGATGATGGCATTGCTGGCAGCGGAAGGAATTGCGGGTTGACGGGGCCTTTCCTGCGCGAAGAGATCGAACGGGGCGTCGTCGAAGGCTATTGCCACCAGGACTGGCTCCCGCTGCTCTCCGCCTTCCGCGAGAATTTTCGAAGCCGCGGCGAGCTGGGGGCAAGCCTGTGCGTGAAGGTGCGGGGCGAGACGTACATCGATGTCTGGGGCGGCCTCGCCTCGGCGGTCGACGAGAAGCCGTGGACCGAGGACAGCGTCGTCGTGGTTTTCTCGGCGACGAAGGGCGCAACCGCGACCTGCGCCCATGTGCTTGCGAGCCGGGGACAGCTCGATCTCAACGCGCCCGTCGCGGCCTACTGGCCGGAATTCGCCAAGAACGGAAAGCAGAATGCCACCGTCGCGATGACGCTCAACCACAGCGTCGGCGTTCCGGGCTTCCGCGAACGGGTCAAGCCCGGCGGCTTCGCGGATTGGGACTACATGGTCCGCCGCATCGAGGATGAGCCGGCGTTCTGGGAACCGGGCACGCGCTGCGGTTACCACATGCTCACCATCGGCTGGACGGTCGGCGAGCTTGTCCGGCGGGTGTCGGGAAAATCGCTCGGAACCTTCTTCCGTGACGAGATCGCGGGGCCCCTGGGCCTGGATTTCTGGATCGGTCTGCCCGAAGAGCTGGAGGATCGCGTCGCGCGCTTCGTTCCGCACGTGCCGTTGCGCGGCGATCCGCTCCTGACCGACTTGCAGCGTTCCTTGCTCGAAAATCCCGCGACGGATTTCGCGCGCGCGGTGCTGAACGCGGGCGGCTACGAGCCCGCGCGCCTCGACAAGGAGAGCGGCCGCTACGTTCCGGACACGCGCCTGGCGCATGCGGCGGAGATCGGCGGCTCGGGCGGCATCGCCAATGGCCGCGGTCTGGCGCAGCTCTACGATCCACTTGCAAATGGCGGCGGATCGTTGATGAGCGCGGACCATGTCTGGCGCATGAGCCGGGTCTCGATGGCCGCGTCGCGCGATCCCATCCTGATGATGCCGACGCGCTATGCGCTGGGCTACATGAAGTCGATGGACAACCGGCATCGCCCGCTCGGCGCGATCGAATCCGTCATCCTGGGCGACCGCGCCTTCGGCCATGTCGGCGCCGGAGGGAGCTTGGGCTTCGCCGATCCCGATTGCGGCCTCTCGTTCGGCTACGCGATGAACCGCATGGGCCCCGGCATCCTTTTGAACGCGCGCGGTCAATCGCTGGTCGATACGACGTACAAGCTGCTCGGCTATCGCTCGAATGAGTCCGGCGCATGGATGTCGGACCGATGACGCACGATTTCCGCGACAAGGTCGCTTTCGTCGCCGGCGCCTCGGGCGGCATCAACTTCGCCGTTGCGCGGCATCTGGCGCGGCTTGGCGCCCGAGTCGGCCTGCTCAGCCGCAGCGCAGAACGCATCGAAACCGCGGCGCAGTCGTTGCGCGCCGAAGGTCTCGACGCCCTTGGGCTGGCCGCCGACGTGCGCAATTATGACCAGATCGCGCATGCGGTGGACGCGGCGAAGACCGCGTTCGGCGCGATCGACATCGTCGTTTCGGGCGCGGCGGGAAATTTCCTTTCGCCCGCGGCCGATCTGTCCTCGAACGGCTTCCGCACCGTGGTCGACATCGACCTCGTCGGCACGTTCAATGTCTATCGCGCGGCGCTCGGATCGTTGCGCACGCCGGGCGCGTCGCTGATCGCCATCACGGCACCGCAGGGCGCGCGCCCCTTCGTGCAGCAGGTCCACGCCTGCGCCGCGAAAGCGGGCGTGAACATGCTCACCCGCGTGCTCGCGCTGGAGTGGGCCGCGCGCGGCATCCGCGTCAATGCGGTCTCGCCCGGTCCGATCGACGGCACCGAAGGCGTCAAACGCCTATGGCCTGACGAGCGTTCTGCGAAGCGGCTGCGGGACGAGGTGCCGCTCGGCCGGCTGGGCAGCGTGGACGACATCGCCGAGGCCGTCGCTTATCTTGCGTCCCCGGCCGCGCAATATGTTACCGGCACGATCATCGACGTCGATGGCGGCTATCTGTGGGGTACGACGGCATCATCGATGCGGGGCGCCGCATGAGCACCGAGATGTCCGAACTCTGCGGCGACGGCATCCGGTGCGACCTTTCGGAGCGCATCCTCACCATCACGTTCGACCGGCCGCTTGTCCTCAACGCCTTCTCCTATCCGATGCTGAACGCGTTCCTGCGCGCCTTGGTCATGGCCGACGAGCATCCCGGCGTCGGCGCGATCATCGTCACCGGAAGCGGCAGAGCGTTCTCGGCGGGCACCGACATCTCGGCCGCGCCCGGCGGTTTCGAGCACCAGGCGCTCGCCGCCTCCAACGGTGCGGGCGAACGCGATTTCGGCGGGATGATTGCGCTCAAGATGTTCCGTTCCAGCAAGCCGATCATCGCCGCCGTCAACGGCGCGGCGGTTGGCTTCGGAAGCACGCTGGTCCTCCCCATGGACATGCGCTTCGCCTCGGAGGACGCGTATTTCTGCTTCATCTTCACGCGGCGCGGGTTGATGCCGGAAGCGTGCTCGACGTGGTTCCTTCCGCGCGTGGTTGGCATCACCAGGGCGATGGATTGGGGACTTTCGGGGCGGATGGTCACGGCGCGCGAGGCCGCCGACGCGGGCCTGCTCGCCGAGGTGGTCGCAGGGGACAAGCTGATCGCACGGGCGCGCGAGGCGGCGCGCGTTCTCGTCACGTCCACCTCGCCCACCTCCCTCGCCGTCAGCCGTCGCGCGATGTGGTCGATGCTCGCCGCCAGCGGACCCGAAGCGGCGCATGCGCTCGAGTCCGAAGGCATGAACCTGCTGCGCGCATCGGCCGATTTTCGCGAGGCCATGGCGGGCTTCCGCGAGAAGCGGCCTGCCGTGTTCGGCACCGCGCCCGACGCAGCGATCATGGCGCGAACAAATCGACTTATCGGCGAGCTTTGAGACGATGGATTTCGATTTCTCGAGCGAGCAGAGGCAATTGCAGACGGCGGTGCGCCGCTTCCTCGAAAAGGAGTGTCCGTTCACGCGGGTAAGAGCCGCGCTGGAAACTGGCGCGGGTAGCGACAGGGCGCTCTGGATTGATCTTGCGAAGCTCGGCTTTGTCGGAGCCGCGATCGAGGAAGCGCATGGCGGTGCCGGCCTGGGCTATCTCGAGCTCTGCCTGATCGCGGAGGAACTTGGCCGCAGCCTGGCGCCGGTTCCAGCGTGTTCAAGCCTGTATCTCTTCGCGGAATTCCTCAAGCTGGCCGGCAGCGAAACACAGAAGGCGCGCCACCTGCCCTTGATCGCATCGGGGGGCGCGATCGGAACACTCGCCTATGTCGAGGGGATCGGTGAAATGGTGCCGGCGCGGATCGCGGCGCACGTCGCGGACGGCCGACTGTACGGCCACAAGGACGCGGTCGCCGATGGCGGCGTTGCCGATTTCGCCGTGGTGGCCGCGCGCGAGCCGGGCGGGGCGATCTCGCTTTTCATCGCCGCGCTCGACGGTGCAGCGCGGACGCCGGTCAAGACGATCGATCCGTCGCGCCGCTATGCGAGCCTCGATTTCGACGGCGTCACTGCCGAGCGGCTGGGCGGGGCAGGCGAAGGGCTTTCGATCCTTTCCGCGATCATGGACCGCGCTGCGGTTCTGACCGCATTCGAGCAGATCGGCGGGGCGGATCGCGCGCTCGAAATGGCGCGTGACTATGCCCTGGAGCGCATGGCGTTCGGCCGGCCGATCGGCTCGTTCCAGGCGATCAAGCACATGCTGGCGGACATGTATGTCGCGGCGACGCTGGCGCGCTCGAACGCCTATTACGCCGCCTGGGCTCTCACGGCCGGCGCCGCCGATCTGCCCGTCGCCGCAGCGGCCGCGCGGGTCAGCGCGACGCAAGCGTTTCAGCTCTGCGCGACGAACAATATCCAGGTCCATGGCGGCATGGGATTCACCTGGGAATTCGACTGTCATCTGTTTTACCGCCGCTCCAATGCGCTCGCGCTGTCCCTGGGCAGCCAGATGCATTGGGAAGCGGAGCTCGTCCGGCGCATGCGCCGGCGCAACGCCGCCTGAAGGATCGCCGGCATGGATTTCGACGACACACCGGAGGATGCGCGGTTTCGCGCCGAGGCGCGCGCCTGGCTCGTTTCCCATGCGCCGGCGCAATTCCGCGATACCCTCGAACGCGCGACCTTCGGCTATACCGAAATCCCCGGCCATGATCCGGTCCTGCTTCAGCAGGGTTGGCAGAAGACGAAGTTCGACGCGGGCTGGGCCTGCGTGAACTGGCCCCGCGCCTATGGCGGCCGTGACGCCACGCCGATCCAGCGCGCGATCTGGCAGCAGGAAGAGGGCGTCTATGCCCGGCTCTCGCAAATGTTCCTTGTCGGCCACGGCATGTGCGGCCCCACCCTCATGGCGTATGCGACAGAGGAGCAGAAGCGGGCACGCCTGCCGCCGCTCGCGTCGGGCGAGGAGATCTGGTGTCAGCTCTTTTCCGAACCCGCCGCCGGCTCCGATCTGGCAGGACTCAGAACCCGTGCCGAAAAGCACGGCGCGGAATGGGTCGTCAACGGCCAGAAGATCTGGACGAGCGAGGCGCAGCATGCGCGCTGGGGCCTGCTGCTGGCGCGCAGCGATCCCGATGCCCTCAAGCACAAGGGCCTGACGATGTTCTTCGTGCGGATGGATTCGCCCGGAATCGAGGTGCGGCCGATCCGCCAGATGAACGAGCAGTCGGTGTTCAACGAAGTTTATTTCAGCGATGTGCGCATTCCCGACGCTCAGCGCCTCGGCGGCGTCGGCGAGGGTTGGCGCGTCGCGCTGACGACGCTGATGAACGAGCGCCTTTCGGTCGGCGCCAGCATGCAGACCGGCTTCGAGGAGCTGTTCGCCTATTGCTGCGAGCTTCCGACGGCTTCGGGCGTGGCCGCCGACGAGCGCCATGTGCAGTCGCGCCTGGCGCAGTTCGCGGTGCGGGCCAGCGGCTTGCGTTACACCGCGCTGCGCGGCATCTCCCAGCTTTCCAAGGGCGAGGAGCCCGGACCCGAGAGCTCGATCGGCAAGCTGGTCGCGGGTACGACGATGCAGGAGATCGCGAAATTCGCGCTCGATCTCCAGGGCGAGTGCGGCCTCTTGTGCGATCCCGCGCAGGCGCCCGCCATGGGACGCTTCCAGGCAATGCTGATGCGCGCTCCGGCGACCCGCATCGAGGGCGGCTCCGACGAGATCCTGCGCAATATCATCGCCGAGCGGGTGCTCGGCCTGCCGCCGGACATCCGCGCCGACAAAGACGTGCCGTTCTCGAAGATCGCCGCCTCGGCGAGGACATGACGGCGGGTTCTACGGCGCGTCGCTCTGGCTTTCGCGGCCGAAGGCGCGGTCGGGAAGCCGCTTGATGCGGTCGGTGGTGTGGCGCACATGGGCGCGCGCGATCTCGTCGGCGCGCTCGACGTCGCCCGACAGGATGGCGCGGGTGATCGCGCGGTAGTCTCCGAACTGCAGTGCATCGGCCGCATAGTCGAAGCGACGAAGCTGGGTGCGCATGATGTGCACCTGCATGGTGGGGAACAGCCTGGTCAGCTCGTAGTTGCCGCTCAGATGCATGACGGTGCGGTAGAAGTTCTCGCGCGCCGTCTCGAAGCCGATGAAATCGTCCCTGGTCTCGAACTGCTGCATGGCATCGCAGGCATCGTTCAGCGTCTTGCCGACCGCGGGCTCGGTCGCGAAGTTCTCGGTCGTCCGCCGCGCCGCGAGCCCGAACAGGATCTCGACGACGTCGAGCAGCTGGCAGACCTCGCTGCGCGACAGGATACGCACGGCGGCGCCGCGGTGGCGGATGAGCGTCACGATCCCGGCGGAAGAAAGCCGGTTCAGCACCTCGCGAATGGTGCCGCGGCCGACATGGAATTGCTCCATGAGGTCGGGTTCGACGAGCCGCTGTCCAGGAACGAACTGCCCTTCGTAAAGGCCGCGCAGGATGCCGCGATAGACCTTCTCGAACGAACTGTGCGCCGAGGTTTCGCGGACCGGCTGTGCCTCCGGGCGCGGGGCCTGATGGTTGCGTCGTTCGAGAGTGTGCTTGGCTTTTTTGCGGGCTTTTGCAGGCAGAGCGGCCGTGACCATCGTTTCTGTTCGCCTTATCGCGACCACCTGAAATCGAGGCTGTGCCGCCGAGCACGTTGATACGGGATTCGTGCGCCCAGCTATATCGCAGCGGCCGAAAACGGACAAGACGCCAAGGCGATTTGGTAGGACGGCTTCGCCCTGCAATTATGGGCAGAAGGGGAGGCCGAAACGCGCAGCCTCCCCAGCCGCTCAATACCGGAGCCGGACTTCCGCGCCGAAGACGGCAGGCGAGGCCCAGCTCTGGTTGAAGGCAAAGGCGACCGGCAGGACCTGGGTGATATAGGCCTCGTCCGTCACGTTGTTTCCGAACACCGAATACTGCCAGCGTCCGTCGGCGTCGGTCCACGACGCGCGCAGGTTCAGCACGCCATAGGCCGGCTGCTGCGTGACGTCGGCGGGATCGAAATAGACCTTGGTCTGGTAGCCGTAATTGCCTTGCAGGTTCATCACGCCGCCGAACAGCGGATGATGGTAGTCGAGCCCGATGTTCATCTGGAACTCGGGCACGCGCTGCATCGCCAGGCCGTCGCCGACGATCGTCCCGATCACCACGCCGCTTGCCGGATCCCAGGTGTAGCTCGGATCGTCCGGGAAATTGGTGTAGCGCGCGTGCGTGTAGGCGGCCGATGCGTTCAACGTCAGATCGTCGGTGAGCCTCCCGGTCAGGTTCGCGTCGAGACCGTAGATCTGGGAGTTCGCGGCGTTCACGAGCTGCGAGGTGAACGCGACATAGGTGTTGATCTGCAGATTTTTGTAATTGTAGTAGTAGGCCGACGTCTCGAAATCCCAGTCCGACGACGTGACCTTGTAGCCCAGCTCGAAGGCGGAAATGGTCTCGGGCTTCACCGGCGTGGTGGCGGCGCCGAATACATTATAGACGCCCGACTTGTAGCCCTGGCTGTAGGATAAGTAGACGTTCGAGTCCGGTGTCAGCTGATAGCGCAGCACGGCGCGCGGGGTGAAGCTGTTGAAGTCGTGCGAATAGCTCTGACTCGGCGGGACCGCGCCGAGGATGAAGTTCTCCGCGATGCGGTCGTAGCTGTAGCGCGCACCCAGCGTCAGATAGAGGTTGTCCCAGACATTGTAGGTGCCGTCGACGAAGGCGGCGACCGAGTTGGCGCGCTGTCCCGCATTTGCGAACGCGACGAACGGGGCTCCGCCGCCGACGGCGACGTCGAAGTCCGTGTAGACGTCGCTGTCGTTGTAATAGTAAAGGCCGGCGACCCATTTGAACGGGCCTTCGCCTTCCGATGCCAGATCGAACTCCTGGGTGATCGTGTCCTCGGTGATATGCCAGTTCACCAGCTCGAGCGGGCTGGAAGAGGAATCCATGTCGAGCTGGTTGAACACGCGCTCATGCGCGCCGCTGGTGTAGGACGTCAGCGTTGCCCAGCCCATGTCATAGACGCCTTTGAGATAGAGACCGTCGTTCTGCACCTTGGTGACCGGAAGGCCGTCGAGCGACGTCTCGCCGCGTTTCTGCGTCACGACCGCGGTCGGATCGAAAACGCCAGCGGTCCACCCGTGATAGGCATTGAAGGCGATGAAGGTGGGATCGTCGATCTGGGTATGCTCGTAAGCGAGCGTGAATGTCAGGTCCCCGTCGGGCTGATAGAGCAGCTTGGACCGCACGCCCCAGTTCGTGTAGCGCGCCTGCTCCTTTCCGGTAACGATGTTCGTCACCGAACCGTCGCTGCGCGAACCATAGGCCGAGAGGCTGGCCGCGACCGTGTCGGACAGGCCGCCGGTCACGAAGCCGCTGGCGTTGAGCGTGTTGTCGCTGCCATAGCCGAGCCGCGCCGTCGCGCCGAAATCGAAGGATGGCTGGTTGGTCGTGACCAGGAAGGCGCCGCCGGTCGCGTTGCGGCCGAACAACGTTCCCTGCGGGCCCTTGAGCACCTGGATGGACGCGACGTCGTCGAACTGCATGTTGTTGGAATTCATGCTCGGACGATAGAAGCCGTCGACATAGGTCGCGACATTGGCGGAATCGCCAGGCCCCGAGATCGCACTTCCCACGCCGCGGATCGTAGGCTGGAAGGCGAGGCCGTTCTGATCCATGTGGACGCCCGGAACGTAGTTCTGGAGGTCCTGGAAATTCGTGGCGCCGCGGTCGTGCAACTGGTCTCCGCTGGCCACATAGACCGAGATCGGCGTATCGACCGAACGTTCCGCGCGGCGCTGCGCGGTGACGACGACCGTCTCGACCTGGACAGTCGTGGAGCTTTCGGCGGCATCCGCGGCGCGCGAATCCGTGGTCGAGAGCAATGCGCAGATCGCCGAGCCGGCAAGCAAGGCGGCAGAATGTCGATTTCTCATGATGGTCCCCGTCCGGAAGCGTTTCCCTGGCAGGCCGTTTTGGCCCTTATAATGTCCTACGATTTTGCATGAAGACTTTTTGTTGTCAAACGTCGCCGGCCCGCCTTCGCCGGCTTGCGATGGCACCGAAACAGCGATGCAACGCACCTTCCTGGCGCCGAGCGCTCTATGCCGCGGGCGGGTTGGCGCCTTGGACGGCACTCGATTTCCGCAGACGAGGGACACGGATGTCATAATCGTAGTACGAAACGGATGGACGAAAGTATTGACCGCGCTTCCGGGAGCGTGCGAAGATTTCGGACAAGACGCCTTCAGGCGCACAAGACCGGGAGCAAAGACGCCTCATGCCGATCAGCCGCCTTGGATCGACGGTGCCGCCCATGCGCGCCGCGGAAGGCTGGCAGGTTGCGTATTGCGTCGCGCCGGGCCGCTTCATGGGCTCCAACGGCATGCAGTTCGGTCCCGACGGCCGGCTGCACGTCGCCGAGATGATGGGCAGCCGGATCAGCGCCCTCGACACGGCCACCGGCGAAGTCACGGTGGTGAGCCCCGTGAACGGCGCGATCCACCAGCCCGACGATCTCGCCTTCGACAGCCGCGGAAACATCTTCGCGACTGAGATCATGGAGGGCCGTGTCGGCGCGCTGATGGCGGACGGCACGACGAAGGTTCTGGCGGACGGGATGCCATCGGTCAACGGCATCACAGTGAGCGGCGACCGCATCTTCGTGGACGAGTTCCGCGCCGGCGGCCGCATGTGGGAGGTTTTCCTGGACGGCTCGGCGCCGCGGCTGATCGCGGACGAGGTTCAATGGCCCAACGCGCTGTCGCTCGGTCCCGACGGCTATCTCTATTCGCCCTCCGTGCTGAACGACTCGATCATCCGCGTGCCGGTCGAGGGCGGCCCGGCGGAGACCTTCGTGACGGGCGTCGTCCGGCCGTCCGCGGTGAAATTCGACGACCGCAACGATCTCTACGCCGTGTCGTCGCTGACCGGGGAGATCACGCGTATCGATTTGCAATCGCGCGCCCTGAAGCGCATCGGCGCCACGCGCTGCGGTGCCGACAATTTCGCGATAGACAAGGCCGGGCGCATCTTCGTCTCGCATTTCGTCGACGGCGGCGTTTACGAGCTCGAGGGCGATGCGGATGCGCGCGAGATTGTGGCGCCGGGCTTCATCGGGCCGTTCGGCCTCACGGTCGCGCCGGACGGCGCGGTCTATGTCGCCGACTCCGTCAGCCTCGCCCGGCTGGGACCGAACGGGGCAATCGAGCGTGTGTCGCAATACATCACGGATGCATACTTTCCCGGCATTTTGCGCAACGTCGCGGCGGCGGGGGACGATGTCTTCATCACCGCCAACAGCACCGGCACCGTCTCGGCTTACACGCCCGATCGTGAATTGAAGATCCTGGGTTCGGAGCTGGGGCAGATCATGGGCGTCGTGGCGCTTGGCGCGGGCGCCGCCGCGGCCTGCGATTATGAGGACGGCCGGCTGCTCGAGCTGACCGCATCAGGCGTCAAGACGGTCGCGCGCGGGCTCGGCCGGCCGACAGGTCTCGCCGTCGATTCCGACGGTTCGTATTTCGTCGCCGACGCGCGCTCGGGCTCAGTCGGGCATGTCGAAAAGGGGACAGTGGGCACGGTGCTCAACGGTTTGGTCGAGCCCCATGGATTGGCGCTTTGCGGCCGCTCGCTCTACGTCCTGGACCGCGGCGCGCACGCGCTGCATCGCCTGGACCTGGACACGCGGCGGCATGACATTGTCGCGGCGAACCTGCCGGTCGGCAGTGCCGCGGGCATCGCGCCGCATGCGTTGCCGGGGATCGCGGGGCTCATGCCCGGTCCCATCCTGCCGTTCGCCGGTATCGCCTGCGGCGGCGACGGGACGGTCTACGTCTCGGCGGACCGCGATGGCAGCGTGGTGCGTGTCTGGCCGGAGCGCCGCGCGTGAGTTTTTTGCGTTCAGCCCCCACCCCCGGTGGTGCGGCAGTCAGGAGATCGGTTGAATGTCCCAAGCGCTAGCGAAGAAAATCGCGTTCGATTTCGATCCGGAAAAACTGCGCGAAAAATACCGCGCCGAACGCGACAAGCGCCTGCGTCCGGACGGCATCGAGCAATATATCGAGGTGACCGGCACATTCTCCCATTTCGTCGAGGACCCTTATGTCGAGCCGGGCTTCACGCGCGCGCCGATCAAGGACGACATGGAGGTCGTCGTCGTGGGCGGCGGCTTCGGCGGCCTGCTTGCAGCGGCGCGTCTGCGCGAGGCAGGCGTCAAGGATATCCGCATCATCGACAAGGCCGGCGATTTCGGCGGGACGTGGTACTGGAATCGTTATCCGGGTGCAGCTTGCGACGTCGAGGCCTATATCTATCTGCCTCTGCTGGAGGAGACGGGCTACATGCCGTCGCGCAGATTCGCGCGCGGCGCGGAAATCTATGCGCATGCGCGGCGGATCGGAAAATATTTCGACCTCTACAAGGACGCCTGCTTCCAGACCGAGCTGAAGGAGATGCGCTGGGACGAGCGGCGCGCGCGCTGGGTGCTTTCGACCAATTTCGGCGACGAGATGACGGCGCGCTTCGTGGTCATGAGTCAGGGACCGTTGAATCGCCCCAAGCTGCCCGGCATTCCCGGCATCACGACCTTCAAAGGCCACACCTTCCACACCAGCCGATGGGACTACGGCTATACCGGCGGCAGTCCGGACAGCAAGCTGACCAAGCTCGGCGACAAGCGCGTCGCGATCATCGGCACCGGCGCCACGGCCGTGCAGGTCGTGCCCGCGCTCGCGGGAACAGCCAAGCACCTCTATGTGTTCCAGCGCACGCCTTCATCGATCGACGTGCGCGACGACCGGCCGACGGATCCGCAATGGGTCGAGGCGCTGACCCCGGGATGGCAGAGGCGCCGGATGGAGAATTTCGATCGTATCATCGCGGGCTATCCCCAGGAGGAGAATCTCGTCGGCGACGGCTGGACCGAGATCTACACGACGGTCTTCTCGCTGGCGAAAAGCGACGGCTCCGGCAATTCGGCGATGAACGCGGAAGAGCTGCGCCAGCTGGCCGACTTCAAGAAGATGGAGCAGGTCCGCGCGCGCGTGGACGCGATCGTCAAGGATCCGGCCTGCGCCGAGGCGCTGAAGCCCTATTACAACCAGCTTTGCAAGCGACCCTGCTTCCACGACGAATATCTGGACGCGTTCAACCGTCCGGACGTCACGCTGGTGGACACCGCGGGCCGGGGCGTCGAGCGCATCACCGAAACCAGCATCGTGGCGAACGGCGAGGAGTACCCGGTCGACTGCATCATCTTCGCCACCGGATTCGAGTTCAGCACGGCCTATACGCGCCGCGGCAGCTTCGAGGCCTATGGCCGCGACGGCACGACGCTGACGCAGAAATGGGCCGATGGGCCGCGTTCGCTGCATGGGATCATGGCGCACAACTTCCCGAACTATTTCCTGGTCGGAGGCGCGCAGTCCTCGATCACCAACAACATCCCTTTCCTGCACGGCGAGCAGGCGAAGCACATCGCCGCCATCGTCAAGCGCTGCCTCGACCGCCAGATCCGCGCCGTCGACGTGACGGCGGAGGCCGAGGAGGCCTGGCAGCGCGAGATGAAGGACAAGGCGATCGCCCGCGGTGCCTATTTCCAGGAATGCACGCCCGGCAACTTCAATATGGAAGGCACCGGCTCGCGCTTCTTCGACGGCCTTTATGGCGGCGGTCCGTTCAACTACATGGACATCATCCGGAACTGGCTCGCCGACGGCTTCGATCGCGATCTCGAGATCATCCAGGAACAGCAGAAAGGACAAACGACATGATGGCCGAGAACCAGACCGTCCGGAGGGAGCCCAGCCCGCGTCCGGCTTTGCGGATCGACGACAGCAACATCCGTTGGATGCCGTTCGGCCATCTGGCCGAGGCGAATCCCGACGGCAGCCATCCTTCGGACGGGCTGACCTATTGGGTGCTGGGCGTCAACCAGGCGCGGCAGACGGTCGATATCCTGTTCAAACAGGATGCCGGCGTACGCTGCCGGCCGCACCGCCATGTCGGGCCGACCGACACGATGGTGCTCGAAGGCCAGCACAACAACTTCAAATACGAAGATGGAAAGTGGAAGCTCGTCCAGGAGCGTCCGCCGGGATTCCTGGCCTATAGCGAAGGCGACCACTTCCATATCGAGCAGGGCGGTCCCGAAGGCACGATCGTCCATCTGCACATGGTCGCAGTGAACGGCCTGATCTGGGAGGTCCTCGCCAGGGACAACAGCGTGGTGGCTTCGGCGCGGATCGAGGACTTCCAGGCCGTGCTCGACTACCAGTCCGGCAAGACCGGGGAACTGAAGCTGCGCGAGGGCTCAAGCCTCTGAGAAGCATGACCGCCGCCTCGACATCGCCAGCCGTCGCTGGCTATTGCGCCAAGGGCTGGGAACGGGTCCGTGACGCGTTCGAAGAGAACTTCGCCGCGCGTGCTGAGCTGGGCGCGAGCGTCTGTGTCGTCCACCGCGGCGAGACGGTCGTCGATCTTGCGGGCGGCTGGTTCGACCAGACGCGGACGCGCGTGTTCGGCGCCGACGATCTCGTGGTCTTCTTCTCCGCGACCAAGGGCATGGTGGCGGCGGCGGCGCATTGGCTGATCGATCGCGGGCTGCTCGATCTCGACGCGCCGGTATCGCGCTACTGGCCGGAATACGCGCAGAACGGCAAGGAAGCGACCACCGTCGCGATGATGCTCAATCACAGCGCCGGCGTGCCGGGATTCCACGAACCGCTGAAGCAGGACGCGCATCTCGACTGGGATTACATGGTCGGGCGCATTGCGGCGGAGCGGCCGTTCTGGCAACCAGGCCTGCGCAACGGCTATCATGCGCTGAATTTCGGCTGGACGGTCGGCGAATTGGTGCGCCGCGTCTCGGGGCGCGGGCTGGGCGATGTCTTCCGCGAGACGATCGCGGAGCCGGCCGGCGCGGATATCTGGATCGGCTTGCCCGAAAGCGAGGAGGGTCGGGTCTCGAAGGTGATCCCGACCTTTCCGGCGCCGGGCGAGCCGGTGATCGAGGTCTACACCAATGTGCAGGAGAATCCGCAGTCCGACTCGGCGCTGGTCTTCACCAATTCGGGCGGCTGGTCGCTCGCGGCGATCGACGCGGCGAGCGGCGATTGCATCGTGAACACGCGGGCGCATCATGCCGCGGTGTTCGGTGGGGCGGGCGGCATCGGCAATGCGCGCGGTCTCGCCAGAGTCTACGCCGCGCTCGACGCCGGGACCTTGATCTCGCGCGATCACGTCGCGCGGATGAGCCAGACCTCCATGGTCTCGACGCGCGATCCGATCCTGCTGGTGCCGACGCGGTTCGCGCTCGGCTTCATGAAGTCGATGGACAACCGCGCGCTGCCGCTGGGCACGATCAAGTCCTTTATCGTCGGCGAAAAGGCGTTCGGCCATGTCGGCGCCGGCGGCAGCTTCGGGATGCTCGACCGTGAGGAGGGCCTGGCCGCCGGCTACACGATGAACCGGCTGGGCGTCGGCGTCTGGCTGGACGAGCGCGGCCAGTCGCTGGTCGACGCGATGTACCGGACCCTCGGTTATCGCACCAACGCGCCCGGCGTGTGGGTGAAGTAACTTGCCGACGCGGGTTCCCGAAGACGAGCGGGCGTTCCGCGATGCGGTGCGAAGCCATTTCGACGCTCGCATCCCGGACGAGATGCGCGCGGCGGCCGGACTGATGACGAGCGTCTATGCCAGGCGGGACGTGATGACCCATTGGCAGCGGACGCTTCATGAGAAGGGCTGGGGCGCCCCGGCCTGGGCGCCCGAGCATGGCGGCTGCGACTGGTCGCCGGCGCAGCACTTCATTTTTGCCGAGGAAAAAGCGCGCGCCGGGGCGCCGCCCTTCCTTTCGCTCAGCGTCGTCATGTGCGGCGCGGTGCTTATCGCCTTCGGCACGCCGGAACAGAAGCGGCGCTTCCTGCCGCGCATGATTTCCGGCGAAGACTATTGGTGCCAGGGCTATTCCGAGCCGGGCGCGGGTTCCGACCTCGCCGCGCTGTCCCTGCGCGCCGAGGCGGATGGCGGCGATCTCGTCTGCAACGGCAGCAAGATCTGGACCTCGCACGCCCATGAGGCGGATTGGATGTATGCGCTGGTGCGCAGCACGCCCGGTTCGCGGGCGCAAGACGGCATCACCTTCCTACTGGTCGACATGCGTTCAAGCGGCATCGAGGTGAAGCCCATCGTGTTCCTCACCGGCGAGCACATCCAGAACGAAGTGATCTTCCGCGACGTGCGAGTGCCGTTGGACAATGTCGTGGGCACGCCCGGCAAGGGCTGGACTGTGGCGAAATACCTGATGGAATTCGAGCGCGGCGGGCAGCTCGGGTCGCCCGAATACGCGGCGCGACTCGACCGGATTGCTGTCTTCGCCAGGGAGGTGGGCGTGAACGACACCGCGTTCGTCGCGCGTCTCGCCGCAGCGCGCATCGATCTGTCGGCGCTGCGTGCCCTCGAATGGCGCGATCTTTGCGTGCGGACGGGCTCGCCGGGCACAAATTCGTCGATGCTCAAGATGCTCGGCACGGAGCTCAGCCAGCGGCTCACGGAACTTGCGCTCGAAGCGAGCGGCTATGGCGCGATGCCTTATCAGCCTGGTCTGACCACGCCGGGCGGCAACACGCCCTGGGCGGTTTCCGCTATGACGCCTCCGGCGGCAGCGCCGGCCGCCGCCGCGTTTGCGTTGCGCTATTTCAATGATCGCGCCGGCTCGATCTATGCGGGATCGAACGAAATCCAGCGCAATATTCTGGCCAAGCGACAACTTGGTCTTTGATCGGCGATTCGCGGCGGTCGCTCCGTGCCGAGTTCTGCAACGAGAGCAAAGTTGAGCGGATATCAGCCCGTAACAGCCCGCTTCCCGAAAACTCCGGCCCTTCACACGCCGGTGCGAAATGTTTTCCCTATATGGCCTCGATCTCGATTGGTACTCATGCGTCGGGAACGATCCGGGAAGCGGTACGGGGTTGGGCGATGATGCGGGCAGGACGCCAGAGCAGAAAGCGTTGAGAGGTATAAATGGAGTGAGTCATGGAGGAGATTTTGCGCCCATTCGTCTTTCATTAGGGCCTTGGCCGCTCGAACTCCGATTAGATCAAGAGGTAGCGGTGCAATCGGCTTGGATGGACGATCTCGGGGCGCGATTGGCCGCGGAGATGCGGCGGCACAAGGTTCCCGGCGCATCGCTCGCGGTGCTGACCGGCGACAAGGTATATCTCGCTGCCGCCGGCGTTGCCGACATCGAAACGGGCTGCAATGTCACCAAGCAGACATCGTTCCCAATCGGCTCCACGACGAAAGCCATGACGGCGACGCTGGTCATGCAGTCGGTCGAACGCGGCCGCATCGATCTCGATGCTCCGGTGCAGCGCTATCTGCCTGACTTTCGGCTCGCGGGACCATCGCACGGGATAACTGTGCGCCATCTGCTCGCGCATACGAGCGGCATCAAGGGCGATTTCTTCATTGATGTCGGGGACGGCGACGATGCGCTGGCGCGCTATGTGACGGCGCTTCGCAATGTGCCGACGCTTTATGAGCCGGGCCGCTTCTACTCCTACTGCAATGCGGGCTACGCGGTTCTCGGCCGAATCTGCGAGGTCGTCGAACAGAGTGTTTGGGACGACCTGCTGAGGGATCGCCTGTTCGGGCCGGCGGGCATGGACCGATCCGCATCCCGGACGGTGGAGGCCGCCGCGCTCGACGCTGCCGCGGGCTATGACCGAGACGGTGGCGAATTGCGCCCGGCGGTCAAAAGCACGCGATCCAGCGGACCAGCCGGCTCGACCGTCATCGGCACGGCCGAAGATCTCATACGGTTCGCCCGTGTGCATCTCTTGGGCGGCACGACCGTTCTTCGCGACGATACGATTCTCGCCATGCAGGTGCCGCAGGTTCCGGTCCCCGGCGGATATTTCGCCGATCACTGGGGGCTGGGCTGGATGTTGATGCGATGGAACGGCGTGTCCCAGTATGGCCATGACGGCTCGATCGCCGGCACACTCAGCCTGTTCCGTGTGTTTCCCGAGCGCCAGGTCGCGATCGCGCTGCTCTGCAATGCCAGCGATGGCGGTGCCTTCGTCCGCGCCGTCGCGGCAGGGCTTTTTCAAGAACTCGTCGGTGTCGACTTTCCGAAACCGCCGATGCCCGTCGCGCGCTCGTTCGATCTCGGAGCGTATGCCGGCCGCTACGAGCGGTATTTCGCTCGTGTGGATGTGGTGGTGGATGGCGAAGAGCTTGTTTGCCGCGCTTATGGCCTCGATCCGGTATCGGGTGCGCTGACGTCGCCGGACCCGGCACAGGTCTTTCGGCTGAGGCCGTGTTCGACGAGCGTGTTCGTGGAAGTGGGGACGGGAAGGCCGCCGCAAAGCATCGTGTTTCTGGCGTTCGACGATTCCGGTGTGCCGCAATTCCTGTTCGCGGGGGCCAGAGCCATGAAGAGGGTCGGCGGGTGAAGGTATTTGCCGCGCATTTCGTCCACGAGACGGATGTTTCGTCATCGATACCCACGGCGCTGTCGAGCTATCGCGAGGATTTCCTCTATCTGCCGTCGGAACCCGGCGGCGAAGCGCGCCTCGCGGCCGTTCAATCGCGGCGGAACCTGTTCACCATCCTTCGCGATCGTGGGCACGAAGTCGTGGTCGGACTGATCGCGGTGGCTCAGCCAAGCCGGCCGACGCCCCGCAAGGACTATGATTTCCTCAAGCGCGAACTGCTGGACAATCTGGCCAGGGCGTTGCCCGTCGGCATGATCGTGTTGTCGCTGCACGGCGCGCAGGTTGCCGAAGGCGTCGACGATTGCGAGAGCGACATCGTGCGCGATGTGCGAGCGCTGGTCGGCGACCGTGTGCCGGTCGGCGTCTTTCTCGACCTGCATGGCAATGTCGGGCCGGGACTCGTCGATCTCACCGACGTGCTCGTTGGTGGGATCGAATATCCCCACACCGATGTGGCGGATCGCGCGGAGCATCTCGTGGGGCTTCTGGAACGGGCCGTCTCCGGAGAATTGCGGCCATATCAGGCGTTGGTCCCCATCCCCATGACGGGGATGTTCTTCACGACACGCGAGCCGTTACGCTCAATTCTTCGGGATCTGGTCGCCGCGCAGGGCACCAACGGAATCTTGTCGTTCTCGTTCATGCATGGCTTCGCGGCCGCCAATGTATCGCGCGGTGCCGGCGTCATCGTGGTTTCAGAACTGAGCCGGGAGCATGCCAAAAGCGAGGCCGAACGCATCGCCAGGCGCCTATTCGCCGTGCGCAACGAGATCGTGAACAAGCCTCTCTCCATCGAGGAGGCGATCCAAGTCGCCGAAAACGTCGGGAGCCGGCCGGTTGTCATCGCCGAAGGCTCGGACAATCCGGGCGGCGGCGGCGCAGGCGATGCGACGTGGCTGTTGCAGGCAATGCTGGCGGCGAACCTCGGCAGGTCGCTGTTCGGGATGCTCTGCGATCCCGGCGCGATCGTCCTGGCGAAGATGGTCGAAGCCGGCAGGCGAACGCCGTTGCGCATCGGCGGCAAGGCGGGCCCTCGGTCGGGTCCGCCGCTGGACGTCGACGCGACGATCGTCGACCATCATGCGGGTCTGGTGCAGACATCGTTTGCCGGCCGGGAGGACCTCGGTCCGGCCTGTACGATCCGCGTAGGACAGACCGATATCCTGCTGGTTTCAAAGCGCCAGCAGGTTCTCGATCCATCCTGCTTCAGGGCTGCAGGACTCGAGCCGGCCGACTACAATGTGATCGGAGTCAAATCCAACCACCATTTCCATGCGGGATTTCGATCCTTGGCGCCGATCATCCTGTACGCCAATCACGCGCAACCGGGAACGCAGAAAAACGATCGTCTCTGGCGGCCCGCATGGCCCCTGGATGCGACGCCGTTCGAGCTCGATGGCGTTCTCTGGGAGTGACCGGTCAGCGATCGCGGAATGTCGACGGAAAGCCGTCCCAGCACGCGTCATAGGATTTCTGAAGCTGCGGCGACGCCATGGCGAGCCGTGTCGGGCGCAGGACCCAGCGCGTCTCGATGACGAACGCCATCGTGTCCGCGATCTTGCGCGGCAGGAGCGGGTCCGCGATCGCCGTGTTGTGGCTCGCGACGTCGGGCCCGTGCGCCGCCATGCAGTTGTGTAGGCTGCAGGCACCCGGGACGAAGCCGTCCGCCTTCGCGTCATAGGCACCATGGATCAGCCCGACGAACTCGCTCATCACGTTGCGATGGAACCAGGGCGGCCGGAAGGTGTGCTCCGCCACCGCCCAGCGCGGCGGGAAGATCGCGAAGTCGAGATTTGCCGTGCCCGGTATCTCGCCCGGCGACGTCAACACCGTGTAGATGGAGGGATCGGGATGATCGTAACTGATGGACCCGATGGTGTTGAATCGCGACAAGTCATATTGATAGGGCGCGTAATTGCCGTGCCACGCCACGACGTCGAACGGCGAATGTTTCAGCGTGGTCGTCCAGAGCGTGCCCTGGAATTTCTGAACGATTTCCATGGGCCGGTCCTGTGCGTCATACGCGGCCACGGGCGTGAGGACGTCGCGCGAATTGGCAAGACCGTTCGATCCGATCGGACCTAGCTCCGGCAGCCGCAGGAGTTGGCCGTAATTCTCGCAGACATAGCCGGTCGCAAAATCGTCCTTCAACTGCACCTGAAACCGCACGCCCCGCGGTATGACGCCGATCGTGCCGGGTCTCAGATGGAGAACGCCGAGTTCCGTGACGATGCGCATGCGGCCCTGGCGCGGGATCAGGAGAAGCTCGCCGTCGGCGTTGAAGAAGACGCGATCCGTCATCGACGTATTGGCGGCATAGAGGTGGACGGCGATCCCGGACATCTGCGCGACATCGCCGTTGCCGGCGATCGTCATCAACCCATCGATGAAGTCCGTCGGCTCCTGGGGCAGGGGAGGCGGATCCCATCGCAGGCGGTTGGGAGATGGCGCGGCGTCGTCGAACGCACTGCCATGCGGTGCGCCAGGACGCGCGAGCGGGCGAAACGGATCGTGAGACGCGGACGGCTGGATGCGATAAAGCCAGGATCGCCGGTTCTCGGCGCGCGGCGCGGTGAAGCCGGTGCCGGACAGCTGCTCGGCGTAAAGCCCAAGCGGATGGTGTTGCGGGCTGTTCTGGCCTTCGGGCAAAGCGCCGGGCAACGCCTCGGTGGCGAAGTGGCCGCCGAACCCGGACACGAAATCGCCATGGGGAAACGCATCGCCTCCGGATGCGGACTTCAAATCGCTTTCTTGCATGCTCATCTCCCGCCCCGGGGACGAGGTGCATCGGTGGCGCTTCGGCAGCCTGCGATGGCGCTTTCCCCCTTGTATGGACGGAAATCCGCCGCCGAGCCGCTATTGCGAGGCCTGGATTCGCGTGTCCCGCGACGACTGGCGCGTTTCGCTGGATCGTTCGTCTATCTCCTGCCGTCTTCGCGTCTCCAATCTCCACCCAGGACGTCCATCATGAGAGTGTATTGCGTTCACATGTCGCACGAGACCAGCGCCGTCTCGCCGATCCCGACGTCGCTGGCGAGCTATCGCGACAGCTTTCTCTATCTGCCTTCGACCGGCGAAGGCGCCGATGCGATGTTGCGTTTCAAGGACAGCAATATGCTCGGCGCCGTCGCCGCGCGCCGCGGCCACGATGTGGTCGTCGGGTTGGCGGCTGTGGCGCAGCCGAGCCGTCCGACGCCGGCGGAGGACTATCGGCTCCTGCGCGAGGAGATCGCCAGCAACCTGAAGGCGGCCATGCCCGTCGATATGGTCGTCATGTTCCTGCATGGGGCCCAGGTCGCGGAAGGGTGCGACGACTGCGAGGGCGAGGTGCTGGAGGACGTCCGCGCGATGGTGGGATCGGGCGTTCCGATCGGCGTGGAGATCGATCTTCATGGCAACGTCACGGCTCGCATGATCGCTAACGCCGACGTCATCGTGGCATGCAAGGAATACCCGCATGTCGACTTCGGCTTGCGTGCCGTCGACCTCATGGTGCTGATGGAGAAGACCGTGCGGCACGAATGCAAGCCTGCGATGGCATTCGCGCGCGTTCCCATGTTCGGCAGCTTCCCGACGACGCTGCAGCCCATGCGAAGCTTCGTCGACGAGATCATGACGATGGAGGGCAAGGACGGAATTCTTTCGATTTCCGTCGGCCATGGCTTTCCCTGGGCGGACACTCCGGATGCCGGTGGAACCGTGATCGTGGTGACCGATGACGACATGGCGAAAGCCCAGCGCCTCGCGGACGATCTCGCGCAACGCCTGTTCGCGATGCGGCGGGATATCTGGGCGCCTCGCATGTCCATCGACGCGGCGCTGTCCCGAGCGCTGAAAAACACCGGGCGCCCGACCGTGCTGGCCGACATGATCGACAATCCGGGCGGCGGTGCTCCCGGCGATGCGACCCACATTTTGCGCGCGATGCTCGAGCGGGGCGTGACCGATGCCGCCATCGCGATGATCTGGGATCCGGTCGCCGTGCAGATGGCCTTCGACGCCGGCATCGGGCGGCGCATTCCGCTGCGGATCGGCGGCAAGGTGTCCGCGCTGGGCGGCGATCCCGTCGATCTGGACGCCACCATCGTCGCGCTTGCGGAGCGTGCCATGCAGAGCGAACTGGGCCCTGCCGTCAATTTCGGACCGGCCGCCGCGATCGAAGCCGCCGGCATCCAGATCGTGTTGAGCACCAGGCGGCGACAGACATTCACGAGCGAATGTTTCACCGCGCTGGGCATCGATCCGCTGCGGAAGAAATTGCTCGTCGTGAAATCGCAGCAGCATTTCCACGAGCATTTCGCCAAATTCGCGGCGGAGATCGTTTATGTCGATTCACCGGGATGCACCGGCTTGGATTTCGGCGGCCTGCCGTTCAAGCGGATCAGCCGCCCGGTCTGGCCTATCGACGCGACGCCGTTCGAGGCGCATGGCCGGCGCTGGGAGTGAATGCCGGGTGTTTATCTGCAATATGAAAATATTCGAAATTATCCTATGGTCGGCCTGCATAACGGCCGCGCTCGATTCGAAAGATCGTGCGCCGTGGTTTCGTCGGAGGGTCTCGCGTTGAACGCCAGGCATAGCGCACAGCCGCGTCTCGTCGTCGAATCGGACGACGGCGCCGACGAGGATGCACCCGACGGTGTGGCCGACGCCGAAGCGCTCCTCGACCTCAGGAACTGGTTTCCGTTCCATTGCTCGGTCATCGCGAACCGCGTCAGCGCCTGCCTCGAAAGCATGTACGGCAACCGCTACGAGCTCTCTGTTACGGGTTGGCGCATCATGGCGAACCTGGCGCAGCATGCCCCTCTTTCGGCCAGGGGACTTGCCGAGCAAACCGCGATGAACCACGTCCAGATCACGCGGGCCGTCGATCAGCTCGTCGCCAGCGGGCTCGTCAGCCGGCGGATGGACGCGGAGGACCGGCGGCGGATTGTCTTGCGCTTGACCCGCAAAGGGCAGGCCGCCTATCGGCAGATCGCACCGCTGGCGAAGGCCATCGAGGCTGCACTGCTGGAGACCCTATCCAAGGAAGAGCGGCGTTCTTTGCTTGCCGCCAGCCGGAAGGTCCTTCTGCGTGCGGAGGAGATTCTGGCCGATGGTGTCGACTGGCGCCGCTTCCAGCGACATGACGCGCCGTAAGCACGTATTGGCCATCTGCCTTCGGATGGCGATGTGTTGTGCGAAAGGCCCATTTTTACGCCAGGAGGGGAGGCTCATTTGACATGCGGCGGCGGCGTGGCGTCCGGCGAACGTGTATCGCTCCGGACACTGGTGGTTTCTGTCGGTCGAACCGTCACACTAGAGACGTGTGTATGTGTGTGACGGTGCTGCGTAACTGGCTGAAGGGATGGCTGGCTGCCGGTGCCCGATGAAGGGGGCTTCCATGAAACAGTCTGCCGTGTCGTCCGCCGCCCGCAAGCGGCTCAGCGTATTGAAGGCGTCGGTCGGCGCATCCATCCTTATCGCGCTTTCGGCATCCGCGAATGCGCAATCCGAAACAGCCGGCACCACCAAGCCGAGCGATTATCAAGGCGGTACCATCGAAACGGTCGTCGTGACCGCGGCGCACCGCGAAGAGCGCCTGATGGACGTTTCGCAAAGCGTAACGGCGCTGACGGACCGCGATCTGAAGGCGATGGATGCCAAATCGTTCGCCGACTATGTCGGTGCCGTTCCCAACGTCCAGTTCACGACGCTCGGGCCGGGGCAGACGACGATCACCATCCGCGGCATCTCCGACGCGGAAGGCGTCTCGACGATCGGCTATTACCTGAATGACACACCGATCACCTCGCGCGACACCAGCGGAAACAACCAGCCGGACCCGAAGACGTTCGACGTGGACCGCATCGAAGTCCTGCGCGGACCGCAGGGGACCCTCTATGGCGGTGGCTCCATGGGCGGCAACATCCGTGTCATCACCAAGCAGCCGGATCTCGAGAACTTCGGCTATGGCGGTGAGGTCACCGGCAGCGGCACCGCCGGCGGCGGCGGCAACTACGATCTCGACGGCATGATCAATGTGCCCGTCGTCGAGGACAAGTTCGCGATCCGCGTCGCCGGCACCACCAGCGACTACGACGGCTGGATCGACGACCCGTATCTCGGCAAGAACGTCAACCGCTATCGGGCGAACACGCTGCGCACGGAAGCGAAGTTCGCGCCCACGGACGATCTGTCCTTCACCTTCCTCTACGAGAACGACTGGCTTCATACCGATGCGAACAACCTGGCAGACCTGGCGACGCGCGGCGTCTCGACGCTCGGTCAGTTCTCGCCCTATACGGACGGCTCGCAGCTCTACAGCCTGACAGCGAACTACGATCTGCACTGGGCCGCGTTGACCGCCGTCGCCGCCTATTCCAACCGCGACTTCACCACGTTCCAACCGTTCTCCAACGGAACGATCGCCGCCTATACATTCGCTTTCGGATTGCCGACGGGCACAATAACCGGCGGCGGAGCGGACCTCGGCGAGACGACGCGCGATTACAATGGCGAAGTGCGCCTGGTGTCGGAGGGCGATGGCCCGTTTCGATGGACGGTCGGCGCCTACTACCTCAACAGTTCGGTCGCAGGCACGACGAATGTGTTTATTCTTCCGTCGAACGCCGTTCCGTTCATTCCCGGCGGCATTTTCTTGAATTCGCTCGCGACGCAGAAAGTGGAGCATTACGCCGTCTATGGCGAAGGCACGTACGACGTCACCGACCATCTCGCGCTGACGGTCGGGCTCCGCTGGTTCGACGAGACGGTCGATGTCGGCGGCGTGTCGAACGGCAACGGCCTGACGGGCACGGTCAAGAGCGACAAGCTGATCAAGAAAGGTACGGTGACCTACAAGTTCGACGACACCGCGATGGTGTATTTCACCTATGCGGACGGCTTCCGCTCGGGAGGAGCCAACCTCGGTGTCGATCCTGGCGCGCCGCTGACCTATCAGCCCGACACGACCGAGAATTTCGAGCTGGGCGCCAAGACGAGTTGGCTCGACGGCAGGGTCGATCTGATCGGCGCTCTGTATCATATCGACTGGCATGACATGCAGGTCTACAACGACCCGAGCCCGCCGCAGACCATCGGGTACATCGACAATGGCGGCCACGCGAAGAGCGAAGGCGCCGAGCTCGAGATCGATCTGCGACCGATCGAACGCCTCAGCATCTCGATCAACGGCAGCTATACCGACGCCGTGCTGACCAAGCTCTACAACGACGATGGCCTCATCGCGCCGGCGGGCAATTGGTTGCCCTATGTTCCGCGGTGGAAGGGCTATGCTTCCGCGGAATACACGTTCCCGCTTTGGAACGACCTGACGGGCCGGGTGCGCGGCGATGTGCAGGTGGTCGGCAAGAGCTGGGCCTCCATCCTCAACGCGAACTTCCCGGGTGACGTCAACCAGCCGTCCTACACGCTGGCGGATTTCAGCGCCGGCCTGTTCGAAGGCAGATGGAGCGCCGATATCTTCGTCCACAACGCCTTCGATGCACGCGCGATCCTGCGGAACGACACGTTCGGAAACTTTTATGAGAACCGGCCGCGCACGATCGGGATCACGTTACGGTACAATCACTGACGCGGTTCGCCGGAAAGGCGGCTGACGACGCTCGGCAAGGATACTATAAGAGACGGAACCGGTGTCTTTGACCTTGGCGAATGTAGAACAGCCTGCCGTTCCTTCGAAGACGTCCGCTGCCTCCGAAAAGAGGAACAGCGGGCGGCTTTCGCTGCTCTCTCTGATCGTGTTCGCCCTTCCCACAATCCCGACCGTTTTGCTCTCCGGTCCGCTGAACGGCATCCTGCCGACCTACTATTCGTCGCACACCGCGATCACCGTGACGGCGATGGCGTCGGTCCTTCTCTTCGCACGCGTGTTCGATGCGGTGACCGACCCGCTGATCGGCTATCTCTCCGATCGCACCCGTTCGCGCCTCGGCCGGCGCAAGCCATGGATGATCGGAGGCGCGTTGATCGCCATGGCTTGCGCGCACAACCTTTTCGTGCCGCCGGCATCGGCGGGGACGGGCTATTTCCTGGTCTGGTCGCTGATCGGCTATCTCGCGTGGTCGATGATCTTCATCCCCTACAACGCCTGGACAAGCGAGCTGAGCGGCGCTTACCACGAGCGATCGCGGATCTTCGCCATACGGAATCTCATCGGCGGCGTGGGCGCCATCGGCTTCGCACTGGGACCGTTTCTGCTATCGCCTCTCACCGGCACCACGGCGATCAACGGAAAGACTCTCGATCTTTTCGCCTGGGCGATCGTGATCTCGATGCCCGTGGCCATGGCCTTCGCCATCTGGATGGCGCCCGCCGGCAAGCCCGTGGAGACGCAGGAAGGTTCGCTGAAAGGGCTCGTCCATGCCCTTCGCACCAACGGCCCGCTCTGGAACGTCATCGTCACGATGACGCTGAACGGGCTCGCGAACGGTGCGACCGGCGCGCTGTCGCTGATGGTGGTCGACAACTATCTGCATCTGGGCGCCAGCATCTCGATCTTCCTCGCGGCCGGCGTGCTCGCCCAGATCGCTTCGGTGCCGGTCTGGCTGAAGCTGACCTATCGGTTCGGCAAGCACCGGCCGTGGGCGGTCTCGATGGCGATCACGGCGGTCGCGCTGTTCCTTATCTTCGCGATCAGGCCCGGCGCGGCGGCTTTCGTGCCGTTCATGGTCCTGACGGTGGTGAACGGCTTCATGTCCGGTTCGGCGCTGGTCGTGCCGGCTGCGATGCTGTCCGACGTCATCGACTACGATCTCCTGAAATCGGGCGTGAACCGGGCCGGCAATTATTTCTCGTTCCTCATCCTGCTGTCGAAGATCGAGTCCGCGATCGGCGCCAGCCTCGCCTTTTTCGTGCTGGGGCTCTTTCACTACGATCCCAAGGGCGCCAACGGGCATTGGGAGGCCATGGGCTTGATGCTCGCCTTCGGCGGCGTGCCCGGCGTTCTGTCGGCGATCGCGGCTGCCTTTGCGTGGGTTTATCCGCTCGACGCGCGCCGCCAGGCGAGCATCAGACGGCGGATCGAGCAACGCGCCGCGCGCGAGGGCAGGGCCTGGCCGGCCGCGGACTAAGCGGCGGATACGACGCCGCGCTCGATCTGGTCGCGCTCGATGGCTTCGAACAGCGCACGCGCATTGCCTTCGCCGAAGCCCCGATTGCCCTTGCGCTGGATGAACTCGAGGAAGATGGGCCCGATCAGGTTCTTGGAGAATATCTGGAGCAGAAGGTCCCAGTCGCCCGTCTTCGCATTGCGTTCGCCGTCGATCAGGATGCTGTTGCGCTTCAGGCGTTCCAGATCCTCGCCATGCGACGGCAACCGGTCCTCCACGGCGTCGTAATAGCTCTTCGGTACGCCCATGAAGGAGATGCCGCTGTTCGCGACGCGTTCCACGCTGGCGCAAATGTCCGTGGCGGCCAGCGCGATGTGCTGCACGCCTTCGCCCTTGTAGAGGTCGATGAATTCCTGAATCTGCGATTTCGGGTCGGAGGGTTCGTTGATCGGAATGCAGATCTTGTCGCAGGGGCTCATTAGCGCATAGGTGCGGAAGCCCGTACTCGCGCCGCGCGCGTCGAGATAGAAGATCTCGCGGAAGCCGAACAGGCGCTTGTAGAAGCTCATCCACGTCTCGAGGCCGCCAGCGCGCACATTGTGCGTCAGGTGATCCACGGCGGAGAACAGCGCCCCCGGACGCGGAGCAGCGATGCCGGTGCTGCGGAACGCGTGCGCCTGCAGCGTTTCTTCGATCTTCGGATCGATCAGGTACAGAAGACTTCCGCCGATCCCCTCCAGTGCCGGCGCGTCGACCGTCTTCGGCGCGTCGCCGGCATAGGCGGATGCATCCATAGCGAGTGCTCGCGCGAGTGCGCTTCCGGCATCGCTCACCTTGAACGCGATGGCCGATACGCACGGGCCGTGCACCGCGGCAAAGCGACCGCCATGAGTCTGGGGATCGCCGTTCAAGATGAACGAGATGTCACGTTGCCTCCACAGCGAGACCGGGCGCGACACATGATCGGCGATCTTGACGAAGCCGAGTTCGGCAAACAACACCGCGAGCGCGGTGGGATCGGTGGCGCTGAACTCCATGAAAGCGAGGCCGTCCGTGCCCATCGGGTTCTCCCGCACCGGGAAGATGCCGTCTTCCGATTCACGATCTACGGGCGCACCCATCGAGTTCTCCAGATCAAAACGCAACCCACGCCGAAGAAATTACTATCCGAATGAAAATATATCAACGAGAAACGAAAAATCCGTGAAAACATGGGTGCCGGTAATACCGCGTGGTAACACCGAACGCTCCGCCGGTCGCGGACTGCGACCGCGCGTCGAAGGAGATGGCTATGCTGTTCGCGATCATCTGCACCTACAAGCCGGACGGCGATCTCCTGCGCTTTCCCTTCCGGCCGAAGCATCTGCAATACATGATCGATGCGCTGCCGTTCACGTTTTTCGGCGGGCCGTTGCTGCTCGAAGACGACAGGCGCTCCACGGGACTTGTCGTGATCGTCGATCTTCCCGACCGGGACGCGGCGGTGAAATTCATCACCGAGGAACCTTACGCGCAAGCCGGCTTGTTCGAGACCATCGCGGTCCGCCGTTGGCGCCATATGACGGAGGACGTTCTTCATGGCGAGCTGCGGGGCACGCAGATCGCCAAGAGCCTCTAGCAGCATAGCGGAGAACGGCGCCGCGTTCGTCTTCCATGATGTCGGCGACGGGCCTGCCGCAATGAGGATACGCGTTCATGGATCTCGGATTGGCAGGCAAGAGCGCTCTGGTCCTGGGCGGTAGCCGCGGTCTGGGCCGTGCGATCGCGCAAGCGCTCGCCGAAGAAGGCGCGCGCTTGCGCATTGTCGGGCGCGATCGCGCCGCGCTGGCGCAGGCGGCCAATGACATAGGCCGCTGCGGTGTGACTGTGGATCACCAGGTCGTCGACCTGTCGCGCGGCGAAGACGTCGATGCCCTGAGCGCGTCGGTGAACGAGGTGGACGTACTCGTGCTGAACGGCGGCGGCCCGGCGCCTGGCACCGCGGCGGCTGTCGAAAACGCTGCCTGGCGCTCGGCTTTCGAGAGCATGGTTCTGGCTCCGATGCGGCTCGCCAGAGCCGCTCTTCCTGGTATGCGGCGGCGCAAGTTCGGACGGATATTGATCGTCCTTTCCTCCGGCGTGGTGCAGCCCATTCCCAATCTTGCGGTGTCGAACGCGTTGCGGTTGTCGCTTGTGGGATGGGCAAAAACGCTTGCCGCGGAGGTCGCGCTGGACGGCGTGACGATCAACGGCCTGGCGCCGGGCCGTATCCATACAAGCCGGGTGGACGCTTTGGACAACGCCGAAGCGGCGCGCTCGGGCAGGGCCGTCGAGGATGTCCGTGCGCAGTCGCGCGCGAATATTCCGGTTGGCCGCTACGGCACACCTGAAGAATTTGCAGCCGTCGGGGCATTCCTCGCCAGCGAGAAGGCGTCCTATGTCACCGGAGCGGTCTTACGTATCGACGGCGGCATGATCCGCTCGATCTGAGACCGCAGGTCGGAGAGCGATGCCTTGCAGTTGACCGTTCAAAAGCAATCCTTCCCGCTGATGCGACCGTTCGTGATTTCACGCGGCGCGATCGATATCCAGGACGTAGTGGTCGTTGAATTGCGGCAGGGCGCGATTTGCGGCCGCGGCGAAGCGTCGCCCTCAGCACGGTTCGGCGAGACGGCGGATGGGGTGCTCGCGTCGATCCATGCCGCGCGTCGCCCTATCGAAGCGGCGGTCAGCCGGGACGAGATTGCCACGATCCTGCCAAAGGGTGCCGCGCGCAGCGTGGTCGACAGCGCGTTCTGGGATCTCGAGGCCAAGCGTTCGGGCCGCACGGTATGGGAGACGATCGGTATCGCGGAGCCGCGGCCGCGCGAAAGTGCTTTCACCCTCAGTCTCGGCGATCCGGCGGCGATGGCCGATGCGGCGCATGCGGCCGCCGGATTTCATGTCCTCAAGCTCAAGCTCGGCGCGCCGGGCGATCTGGAGCGTGTCCGCGCCGTTCGCGCCGCGGCGCCCGGCAAGCGTCTGATCGTCGATGCCAACGAAGCCTGGTCGTTCGATGTCCTAAAGGCGATAGTGGCGCCGTTTGCCGCGCTGGGCGTGGAGCTGATCGAGCAGCCCTTGCCTGTCGGCGCCGACGATGCCCTGCTTGATTTTCGTTCGCCCGTCCCGCTCTGCGCCGACGAGAGCTGCACCGATCGCGCGTCGCTTGCCCGGATCGCCGGCCGCTACGCGTTCATCAATGTGAAGCTCGAGAAATGCGGCGGCCTGAGCGAAGCCCTCGCACTGATCAGTGATGCCAAGCAGCGCGGCTTTCGGATCATGGTCGGTTGCCGGGTTGGTTCGTCGCTGGGCCTGGCGCCCGTGGTCGTCGCGGCCCAGCTCGCCGAGTTCGCGGATCTGGACGGCCCGTTCCTGCTCAAGAGCGACCGTCCCAACGGTCTGTCGCTGCAAGATGGCTGCGTCTCGCTTCCGCAATCTTCGCTGTGGGGCTAAGCGCAGCTATCGGTGTCCCGATACGAAGGCTGCGAAGTTTGCGAACATCTTCATCGCATCGGCGGTTTGCGGAAAGCCGGCTGCATGCATTCGCGATAGCGGCGCGCCGCTGCGCACGAGATCCGCATTGTTCGCGGCGAACCATTCGCGCGCATGCGGCCCGCCCGCTTCCGGATGACCCTGAACGCCCCAAGCGGAATGTCCGACATGTTTCCAGATATGGTTCGCACAAGATGGACTGGCGCCGAGAATGCGCATGTCCGGATGAGAGGCGCGCACCTCGTCGTGGTGCCACGAGAACAACGGAAATTCCGCCGGCATGCCGCGTGCCAGGGGATCGTTCGCCCATGCCGGCGTGGTCCGGATCGGAACATAGCCGGTCTCGAAGTCTGCGCGCCGGAACACGGCATCCGGTCCGCAAAGCGCAAAGGCCAATATCTGGCTGCCGAAGCAAATGCCCAGCATCGGAATGTCGCGCGCGGCGGCATTCCGGATGAGCGCGATCTCGCGGCCGACCCAGTCGAGCCTTTCCCAAGGCGCGGTGGGGCTGGGCGACAGGAACAGCGCGTCGTAGCCGTCGATCGCGTCCGGAAAGCGATCTCCGGCCGCCCAGAACACATCGGTCTGCAGGCCCAGCGACCGGAAATGCTCGTCGAGCTTTTCGGGAACCCCGTCCGTCAGGGCATTGTTTAGGTACAGAAGCCTTGGCGACATTGCGTAAGGTCTTTCGTGAAGTCAGCGGGTGACGCGTTCGATGAGCCGCTCGATCTCCGCGATGTCGGTCGCGTCAAGGCGATAGCCCGGCACCCGGACATGCGCACCCGCAATCGCGCCGCGCCGCTGGAGAATGTATTTTCGCACGGCGAGACCGAAGCGCGGCTGATGCTCGTAGCGAATGAGCGGAAGATGGCGGTCGAAGCGATCTTCGGCGGCATCGATCCGGCCTTCGGCGGCGAGCGCGCAGGTTTGTGCGATCACTTCCGGGAAGGAATATCCGGTCATCGCGCCGTCGGCGCCGCGTGCCAACTCCTGCGGCAGGAGGATAGCGCCGTTCCCAGCGAATATCGGAAATTCCCGGACGCGCCGCGAATGCTCGTCGCCGCGCAGAGACGACAGTTTCGCGAGGCCCGGGCATTCCTCATGCTTGAGAGCGCATAGGGAGGGAAATGTATCGATCAGCCCGGCGATGTCCGTGGCCGACAGCCATGTGTCCGTTTCCTGCGGATAGTCCTGCAGGACGACCGGCACGTCGTCGCCCATCATCCCGATGACCGTTTCAAGATAGTTGCGGACTTGGGCTGCGCTTCTTTGTCCGACCAGCGGCGCAAGCATGACACCGGCCGCGCCGTCGGCCATAAGCGATTTTGCAAGCAGGGCGCTGGCGTGCGGCGCGGGGTTCGACACGCCGAAATACGTCGGCACGCCTCTCGCGGCCTTGAGAAACGCCCGTCCGACCCGCAGCGCTTCGTCGGTGGTCAGGCGATGCGCCTCGCCCATGATGCCGAGGCCGATGATCGCTGTCGCGCCATGGCCGACGTAGAAATCGTAAAGCCTTGGAATGCTTTCGCAGTCGATCGCGCCGCCCGCATCGAATGGCGTGACCGCGATGGCGAAGAGACCTCTCTTGATTCCGTCAGTCATCGAGGAGCGCGTCGACCAGACGGGCGACGCCCGTGCGCATCGGATCGGCTGCCGGCAAGCCGTATTGGTGTTCCAGCGCCGCGAGCAGCGCATGCATGTCGCGCTCCGGCAGATCCTGCGTGTTCAACGACAGCCCCACGACCTTAGCCCCTGGATTTGTCAGCCGCGCCGCCGCTTCATGCGCGGCCATGCAATCGCCCAGGTCCGGCAGCGGCCTCTGCCCCAGGCCGCGCATGTGTTGCCGCGTCGCCGGATGGCACAGGACCATCTTGTCCGGCTGGCTGCCGTGGACGAGGCCCAGCGTCACGCCGCCATAGCTCGGATGCAGCACCGATGCCTGGCCCTCGATGACGTCCCAATGATCGGGGTTGTTCGCCGGCGACAGCGCCTCCGCCGCGCCGGCGACGAAATCGCTGATCACGCCATCGAGACAGATGCCGCTTCCCGCGATGAGGATTCCGGTTTGACCGGTGGCGCGGAAATCCACGTCGAGCCCGCGCTTGCGCATCTCCCGTTCCACCGCCAGCGCCGTGAACATCTTTCCGGCCGAACAATCGGTCCCGACCGTGAGCATGCGTTTGCCGCTGCGGGGTTTGCCGCTGGCGATCTCGAACGGGCCTTCGGGATGGCGCACATCGGTCAGGCGCAGGCCTGCCGCGTGCGCGGCTCGTTCCAAGCCGTCGACGTCCACAAGCCGCTCGTGCAGACCCGACGCGATATCGAACTTCAACTCCAGCGCGCGCAATAGGGTCGGCGCCCATGACGGCGGGATACGGCCGCCCCTTGCCGCCACGCCGATGACGAGTGTTTTCGCGCCTTGCTCGGCTGCTTGTTCGAGGCCGACATCTGCAAGGCCGACATCTGCCGCGCAGCCGGCGAGTCGCAATTGTCCCAGGCAGTCGTCCGGCCGCCATACCGCAATGCCCCTTGCCGTCTTCACCGACAGGGCGTCGGGCGCATCACCCAGAAACAACAGATAGGGCCGCCGCAGCTGCACGAGTTCTACTTTGCGTTCGATTGCCGCATTCATCCCGCTGCCCGATAGTTTCTACAACTTACAAAATGAAAATATTTCATATTGCAAACATGCTGTCCAGCGCTATAGTTTTGTGATGGGCATCGAAGTGGGGATTGCAAATACGGCGTCGAGCACCTGCGCAAGCGGTGCGGCGACGGTATCGCACGCACCCGGCCGCAACCGGCTGATCGAAGTCGTCTATCGCCAAACGGCGCCCAGGCTGCTCCGATTTCTCAAGTCCCTGGTGCGGTCGCAAAGCGATGCGGAAGACCTGCTTCACGAAACCTATGCGCGGTTTTGCGCGGTCGAGGACGTGACGGGTATCGAGCGTCCGGACTCTTTCCTCATGTCGGTCGCGCGCAATCTTGCGATCGATCATCTCCGCCGCTCCAAGAAATCGCCGATCGACGGGCGCTACGATCTGGTGGACGTCAATGCGTGCGATGAGATGTCTTCGGCGGAGCAGGCGATGATCGCCAAGCAAGAGCTTGTCTGTGTGGCTGCCGCGATCGAGGGATTGTCGCGCCGGCGGCGCCAAGTCTTTACGCTCCGCCGGTTGGAGCATCTCTCCTTCAAGGAAATTGCGTCGGAGTTGGATATCTCCGTCAGCACCGCCGAGAAGCACATGGCTTGCGCCGTGTCGGTATGCACGGCGCACATGGCCATGGCGGATGCGAGCGCGCGAGACGGCGGGGACGTGCCGGTCGCGCGGCGTGTGCGCCGCACCGCCGGGGCGCGGCCCGACGGGGACCGGTTCGGTCCGGCGCGCCGAAGATCGCCGTTGCCGGTCGCCACCGCGCTGTAGGATCCATGAAGCTCGGAACGCTGAAAAGGGGCGGGCGCGACGGTACGCTGGTGGTCGTCAGCCGGGACCTTTCGCGCGCTGTTGCCGTGCCGGATGTCGCGCGCACGCTGCAGGAAGCGCTCGATTCCTGGAGCACGGTGTCGACGGATCTCGCGGCGATTTACGACGCGTTGAACGACGGCGAAGCTGCGCATGCATTCGGAGTCGTGCCTGAGGACTTCGCGGCGCCGCTGCCACGTGCCTATCAATGGCTCGACGGCAGCGCCTATGTGCGGCACATCGAATTGGTGCGCAAGGCGCGCGGCGTTCCGATGCCGCCGTCGTTCTGGACGCAGCCGATCATGTATCAGGGCGGCTCCGACACGCTCCTCGGTCCTCGCGATCCCATTCCCGTCGCGAAAGACGGAAGTTGGGGCGCCGATTTCGAAGCGGAGATCGCGGTCATGGTCGACGACGTGCCCATGGGCGCGACGCGCGAAGCGGCGGCCGCGTGCATCCGCCTGATCACGCTGGTCAACGACGTTTCGCTGCGGGGCCTGATTCCCGACGAGATCGCGAAAGGCTTCGGCTTTCTGCACGGCAAGCCGTCCAGCGCCTTCGCGCCGGTGGCGCTGACGCCCGACGAGATGGCGGATGCCTGGAACGGATATAAGGTGAGCCTGCCGGTCATGGTCTGGCGCAATGGCGAAATCTTCGGCAGCCCCAACGCAGGCGTCGACATGACTTTCGACTTTCCCACTCTGATCGCATATGCGGCAAAGACGCGCGCGCTGTGCGCCGGTACGATCATCGGCGCAGGGACCGTCTCGAACAACGACCGCTCGGCCGGCTCCTGCTGCATCGCGGAACGGCGCGTGCTGGAACAACTCGACGGCGGCATCGCGAGAACGCCATTCCTTGGCGCCGGCGATCGTGTGAGAATAGAGATGAGGGACGAACGCGGCGCGTCGCTCTTTGGCGCCATCGACCAAATGGTTGTGCTGCTGCCGTAACCACGAGATCGATATGCAAATTGATTCGGCCGTACACAAACATCTGGCGAAGTTTGCGCTTCCGCCGTTGCTGAGCTTCGGCGAGACGAAGGTGCCGGCGATGTACACCGCCGAATTCCGCGACGGACGCTGGCAAAGCGGCCATCTGGGCCCCTACCGCGCGCTGGAGATCGATCCCGCGTCGCGGGTCCTGCATTACGGCGTCGAGGCCTTCGAAGGGTTGAAAGCCTATCGCCGCTCGCAAAAGCGACCGCATCTCTTCCGGCCCGAACGGAACTGGGAGCGGTTGAACCGCTCCTTGGCGCGATTGACCGCGCCGGCCTTGCCGCGCGAGGTTTTCTTCGAAGGCGTCGGCGCCCTGGCCGGCATCGTTGCGCCGTTCATTCCCGGTGCGCCGGGAGAGTCGCTATATCTGCGGCCACTTGTCATCGATACCGATTCCAGCCTCGGCATAGCGTCGCCGTCGAAGAGGTATCTCTTCGTGGTCCTCGCGAGCCCTGCGGGTGCCTATCAGGCGGCGCCGATGCGGGTGCTGATCGAGCGCCGGTCGGCGCGTGCCATGCCCGGCGGGACCGGCGCGGTCAAGATCGGCGGCAACTACGCGGCGGCGCTGCTTTCGAACGCCCGCGCGGCCGAACGGAACCTGTCGACGAGCCTGTGGCTCGATGCGGGCACGCACAGCTTCGTCGAGGAGCTGTCCGGCATGAACATATTCTTCGTGATCGACGGCGCGCTCCACACGCCGGCCTTGACCGATACCATTCTTCCCGGCGTCACGCGGGAGAGCATCGTCCAGCTGGCGGGCGATATGGGCCTCGAGGTTTTCGAACGGCAGATCGCGTTGGACGATGTGCTGCAGGACATTCGGCAAGGCTCGGCGTCTGAAGCTTTCGCCTGCGGCACGGCCGTCACCGTTCTGGGGATCGAGCGGTTCGTAGAAGACGACGGGGCGGCTTACGATCTCGCCGGCGGCCCAGGCCCCGTCGCAAGCCGGCTGAAAACGGCGCTGCTCGATATTCAGGAAGGTCGCGCGCCGGACCCGTATGGCTGGACCTATGAAGTGCCCGCGCTTTCGACGTGAGCTTTTTCGCGTCTTTTCTCCGCCTCGCTGCGGACCAGCGCGACCATGTCCGCCATCTGCTTCATGATGAAGTCTGGCGCCTCATACGGCACCGCATGCGTCGAGTTGGGCGGTGCCCAGCGGATTTCGCCGCGTCGCGACAGCAGCGCCACGCTTTCCTGCGCCGTTCGGTAATTGCGGATATAGCCGCGCGCGACGTATTCCGAGACATGCGGCACCAGTGCCCGCACCGACTCGACGGTGGGAAAGGGCAGGTCGGGCGGAATGATCGCGAATATCGGAATGTCGCTCAGCACATGCTGTCCCCGTGCCGTCCCGAGCGGCTCGCGCCAGAGCGCCTGAAGCGCGGAGCGGAACGCGACGGGCGATCTCGGCTGCGCGGCGTTGCTCAAGAGCGGCCCTGCGACATCCGCCAGGCTGTCGTAAGACGCCTTGTCGTTCTCGAACCCTTGCTTCAGCGCCGTCCAGTGCAGGCCGAAGGCGGCGCCCAATATCGTCTTCATGCCGAGCCCGGGCACTTTCGGCGGGCCGCGTTGAAGCGAGTTGCCATAGACCGTGGCGTCGGCGGTCGTGATGTCGATCAGGACCAGCCCTGCAACCTGCTCCGGAAAAAGCTCCGCGAAGGTCGTCGCCAAGGCGCCGCCGAAGGAATGTGCGCCGACGACGAAGGGAGGCCTCTCGCCAGCCCTCCGGAGGAGCGTCTCCAGCTCCCTGGCCTCGCTCAGTACCGTTCGCGGGAACGGACCGATATCGCTCCAGCCGCTCGACGGACGATCGAAGATGAGGGAGCGTGTGAATTCGGCGGTCCGCTTGTGGAGATGGTTGAGAGCCAGTCCTTGCGAATGGCTGCCCGGAATCCAGATGACGGTCGGCGTACCTTCGCCAGCGGCGACGTAATGCATCCGGTAACCGCCCACATCGATCAAGCGCCCAGGCGGCGGGAATTTGCGCGCGTAATGGGACACCAGCATCAAGTGCCGGAGCGATGCACCCAATAAGATAACCGCCAAAACGACGGCGACCGCTCCGAGCAATTGGTCGGCCAGGCGCACGATATCGCTGGGGATAAGCGCGGCCGCCAGGATCAACCCGACGCCGACGAGCAGAACGGCTGCGGATATGGCGAGGCCTAGCCAATTGCGGCTCATCAACGTGTCGAACACTCAAGCTCCGGGCGGGGCAGCGAACATAGGACGAACCATTGCGAACAATCCTCCATCATGTGTTATTCGTCTGCGCAAATACAGGCTGGATGTTGAAGTGCTTTTTGCTCCGTGTGTCGCGAACGGCAGGAAGCATCGTTTTCCCGCGCCGCGTCCTTGAGGCACGACGGTGTGTCACGCCTCGCCCACTTGCCCTTTTCGCATGGGGTTCGCGCGCGCCAGAAACAGGGCAGCGATGCCCGCTCCGACCGCGAACACCGCCATCGCTGCGAACAGCACCGGCAACGGCCAATGCCAGCCGATTAGCGTGCCGCCGATCAACGGTCCGACGATCGAGCCGATACGGCCGATCGCGACGGCCCAGCTCGTGCCCGTCGCGCGCATCGCGGTCGGATAGAGTGTCGCCGCCAGCACGGTCATCAGGTGATGCGCGCCGATCATGCAGAACCCGGCCTGCAGGACGGTCGCGATCAGCACACCGGCCGCTGCGCCCGACAGACCGATCAGCGCCATGAACACCACGCCGAATACGAGCAGTCCGCTCAGCACGCGCCATGGGCCGACGCGGTCCGATGCGCTGCCCACCACGAAGGTCGCCGCGATGCCGCCCAACAGCGCGCTCGCCACACCGCCCGCATAGAACACCGAGCGCCAGCCGAAGCCATGGACCCGATGCGATCAGCGGGCTCAAAACCGAGCCCAGCGAGTACCCGCCGCACATCGTGAGCACCATCGCAGCGCGGTGGCATTGCGGCGACCATTCGCTCGCCAGCACCACCATCACCGGCACCAGCGTGCCGAGCGGAAGCCCGGCCGCGAAGCGCAGGGCCATCAGCGCCGTGATGGAATGCACGAAAGCGGTCGCGGCCATCAGCACCGCGGCCATCAGGAGCGCTCCGACCGTCAGCAGCTTGCGACCCATCCGGTCGGCCAGCGGGCCCGCGGCAAGAGTCGCCAGCAGGACACCGGTCGCCGCCGCGCTGAACACCGGTCCGAACGCCTCGCGCGGGATGTGCCAATGTTTCACCAGCGCCGGTGCCACCAGCGACATCGCCCGCATGTCGAAACCGTCGACGAACTGCACCAGGAGGCAGATCACCAGGATCCGCAGATGGAAGCCGCCGAACCGCCTGGTGTCGACGAACTGATCGATGGTGAGCGCCGTCATGGTCCGCTTTTATCCGGTGCCGGGTGCGGGGAACGCAACCGGGTTTCGAGGTCTGTCAGTGCGGCAAGAACGGCATCGGCGCCGACGCCGTGCAGGATGTCGCGGCCGCTACCCGGGATCGGCGTCACGGCGAGGTCACGGCAGAATTCGCTCCAGCCCAGATCGGGCGCGTAGCGCGACTCGCTGGTCTCTCCCGTGGTCGTGAACACGGTGACCAGCAGAGCCAAGGGACCGGAGGGCAGGGTCTTGAACGCCGCTTCGGCTGCCACCTTGCGCGCCATCAGGATCGTATCGACGGCCGCATCGCCGAGCCCGGCGCGGGCGAGCGCGGTGGCGACGAACCGCACCAAGCCTCGCGCGCGCGAATGTGCCAGGCGCACGGTCACGCGCCCGACGAGCAAATCCTTGAGCGCGTCAAAGCTTGCGATGCGTCGACGCAGCGCCTGCCGCGGAGGCCGTCCGGCAAGACGTTGCGGGCATGGTCGATGTGTATGCGGGTCGCGCGCAGGCTGTCGCGTTGACGTCTCCGGCACGTCCCGGCAGAGTGATTGCGCTCGCGGGTGGCGTAAGTTCGAGCGTGATCTTGTCAGATCCCGGGGGGCTGCCTTGCTTCGTTGCTCAGAACGTCGCGTTCGTTCAGTTTTGACGATCAAGACACTCTTCTACGCTCTTGTTCGAACAACACCCTTGAGTGGCGCCGAAGCGCGACCGTCGCTTTGGCGCGATCGCTTCCTCGCGATGTTTACACTTCTTTTGTGCTTGGTTGCCTGGACCGACCGTGCAATGGCGACCGATGTGCCGCCGCTGATGACCGTGCCGGGCACGTTCAGCGTCGATCCGATGGGCGCGGCAACATATTCGCTCCCCTTGATGGTGACGCCCGGCACTGCCGGCATGATGCCGGCCCTCTCGCTCAATTATTCCAGTCAGGCGGGCGACGGCATCGTCGGGAAGGGATGGGCGCTCAGCGGACTATCCGCGATCGGCCGCTGTCCGCGCACGGTCGCCCAGGACGGTATCCATGGCGGCGTCAACTACGACTCCAACGACCGCTTCTGCATGAACGGCCAGCATCTGGTGCTGATCAGCGGAACCTACGGGGCTGATGGCAGCGAATATCGCACCGAGATCGAGAGCTTTTCGCGCGTCATCGCGCATGGCACCGCCGGCAACGGGCCGGCGTGGTTCGAAGTCCATACCAAAGCCGGACAGGTCCTGGAATTCGGCAATACCGCCGACTCGCGCGTCCTGGCCGTCGGCAAAGCGACGGCGCGCGTCTGGGCGGTCGACAAGGTGCTCGATGCCAAAGGCAACTACTACAGCGTCACCTACACGAACGATGCCACGAACGGCCAAGCCTATCCGACGCGGATCGACTACACGGGCAATGCGGCGGCCGGCCTGAGCCCCTACAATTCGGTGCAGTTCACCTACAACACTAGCCGTGCCGACGTCGTGCCGACCTACCAGGCGGGATCGCTGATCCAGACGACGGTGCTGCTGACGAACGTCAAGGCCTATGCCGGCGCGAATCTCGTCGTCGATTATCGCCTCGGTTATCGCGCCGGCACGTCTCTGACGCACAGCCGATTGACGTCGCTGACGCAATGCGACGCGAGCGGCGCTTGCCTGGCGCCAACGAGCTTCACCTGGCAGGGCGGCACGGGCACGCTCACGGTGTCGTCGGCCTCCGCCGGGGCGAACAGCATGGGCCTGGCGATCGTGCCGGGCGATTTCAACGGCGACGGCCTGACCGACGCGGTCTTCAGCCTGGCCTATGATGGAACGTCGTTCGTGCCGCTATGCCCGACCGGCGGCACGGTGAATTTCGGCTCGCAGGCAGGGACCTTCGCCACCGGCATGACGATGGCGACGCCGCTGGGCGGCGGCCCGGGCTATAGCGGTCCCGCCTGTCTCGACATCACGGCGGCCATCGACATCGATGGCGACGGTTTCGCCGACGCCGCTCTTCCGCTTTATAGCGCGGGCCACTGGCTCCCCAAAAATCCTCATGCGCTGCTTCTGAACGACCGGGCCGGACATCTCGGAAGCATCGGTATCATCGGCGGTGTGCGGCACCCGCTTTTCGGGTTCGGCGATTTCAATGGTGACGGCCGCGCGGATTACATAAGCGAGACGCCGAGCACCGTGATTTTCACGCCGAATTTCGGCGACGGCGTAGGCGGGTTCACCGCCGGCCCACCCTTTCCCAGTCTCAATGACGTCGATCCGATTTTCGTTCACGATTTCGACGGCGACGGCTGTGACGACGTGAACCAGGACTGGATTATCAGCTATTCCTGCGCGCCCGCCGTTGCACAGGCGGCCGGGGGCGGCAGTAGCATCAACCCTACCTACGGAGATTTCAACGGCGACGGGAAGACCGATGCCTTGATACTCTCACCGTCCGGCCCCGGCACGATGACCCTGTCGACCGGCACCGGCATGGTCACGACAGCCTTTCCGACGCCGGCGGCGTGGGGCGGCCTGGTTACCATTGTCCCGGGCGATTTCGATGGCGATGGCAAGACCGATCTCGCCGTCGTTCCGGTCACTGCCACATCGGCATCGATCTATCTCTCGACCGGCACCGGCTTCACGCTGGCCGCGACGATCCCGCTGGCCTGGGCGTCATCCGGCGGTTACGGCGCCGACTGGAACAATGACGGCGCGACGGATCTGTGGATCAACACGAACAGCGGCTTCGACACGATTTACACCTTCGGCTACGTGCCGGAGCTGATCACGGCGATCTCCAACGGCGTCGGCGCCACGACGACGATCACTTACGACCGCCTCAATCATGGAACGATCTACACCAAAGGGAGCGGCGCGGCCTATCCGGCGCAGGATGTGGTCGACGCGCGCTATGTCGTCTCGCGGGTGGATGCCGCCAACGGCATGGGCGGGACCTATGCCCACACCTATGCCTATTCGGGTCTGAAGAGCGATCTGTCGGGCCGCGGCATTCTCGGCTTCTCGCAGATGGTCGAGACCAACCTGCAGGACGGCACGGTCAAGACCCTCAATTTCCGCACCGACTTCCCCTATACCGGAGAGGTGTCCTCGTCGACGCTGGTGCATGGCGCGACGACGCTGAGCACGGTGTCCAACACCTTCGGCGCGACGAATCTGGGCGGCACGCGCAATTTCGTCTTCCTGAGCCAGAGCGTGGTGTCCGGCCACGATCTCGACGGCTCGACCCTGCCGACCACGACCACGAACTACACGTACGACACGTATGGCAATGCCCTGACGGTCGCAGTCGCCGTGTCGGACGGCTCATCCAAGACCACCACCAACACCTACAGCAACGATGCGGTCCACTGGTTCCTCGGACGGCTGACGAATATCAGCGTCACCAGCGTCGTGGGCGCGTCGACCATCACGCGGACCTCCGGATTCACCTACGATGCGGCGACCGGCCTGCTGACCGAGGAGGTGATCGAGCCGGGCAACGCGGCCTACCGGCTCTACACCGACTACACCTATGACGCCTATGGCAACCGCATCCAGTCGACGGTGAGCGGTTCGGGCATCGCCACCCGCGTCTCCCATGTGGGCTATGACGCACGGGGCGAATTCGCCACTTCGACCACCAATGCGCTGTCGCAATCCGACAGCACGGCTTACGACCCCGGCTTCGCCCAGCCGACGAGCCACACCGACCCGAACGGCATCACGACCGGCTGGAGCTACGACAGTTTCGGCCGCCGCACGCTGGAGACGCGCCCCGACGGCACCAAGACGGCGCTCTCCTATGCCTATTGCGCGGGCGTCAATGGCGGCGCCTTCGCCTGCCCGGCGAACGGCGCCTATGTCGCGCAGGCGACGCCGCAGAATTCCGGCGGCACCCAGAACGGCCCGGCCGGCATCGTCTATTACGACAGCCTGGGCCGCGTGATCGCCACCGATGCGCAAGGCTTCAGCGGCGCCTGGATCCGCACCGCCAGGACCTACGACGCCAACGGCTTCGTGCATCAGACCAGCCGGCCCTATTTCGTCTCCGGCGGCACGCCGAAATGGACCGTCAACGTCTATGACGATCTGGGCCGCGTGACGCAGACCACCTTTCCGGACGGCAGCCATGCGAGTTTCGCCTTCCACGGCCTGACCGTGTCCGCCACCAACAATCTCAGCCAGACCACGTCGATCACCCGCAACGCGCAAGGCCTCAACGCCAGCGTCACCGACGCCGCGGGCCATGCCACCGGCTATGTCTACGACGCCTATGGCAGCCTGCTGACGGTCACGGACTCGGTGGGCAACGTCACCAGCAACACCTACGACCTGCGCGGCAACAAGACCGCGTCGTCCGATCCCGACATGGGATCGTGGAGCTATGTCTACGACGTGCTGGGCGAGCTCACGAGCCAGACCGACGCCAAGTCGCAGACCACCACGCTGACCTACGACGTCCTGGGGCGGCCGCTCAGCCGCACGGAGGCGGGCCTCTACAGCGCCTGGGCCTATGGCAGCTCGGCGGCGAGCCACAATATCGGGCGGCCGGTCGACGCCCAGACCTGCACCGCCGCGGGCTGTGCCAGTGTGGCCTCCGACCGCAGCTTCGCCTACGACGCTTTGGGCCGGCCGACGACCATGACCCTGGTCATCGGCAGCAATACTTACGTCTACACCACCGCCTACGATTCCGACGGCCGCCCCGCGACGGTGGCCTATCCCTCCGGGTTCGTGCGCCGCAACGCCTACACCGCGCTGGGCTATCTCTCGCAGGTCAAGGACGATGCATCGGGCGCGGTGCTGTGGACCGTCAACAGCCGCGACGCCGAACTGAACGCGACGCTGCAGACCGCGGGCAACGGGGTCGCCACGACGCAGACCTTCGATCCCAACACCGGGGCGCTGACCGCGGTGCGCGCGGGCACGGGCGGCGCGGTTGCGGCGTTCGACTACGCTTACGACACGCTGGGCAACCTGACCTCCCGCTCGGACACCGGCCAGGCCGTGTTCGAGAAGTTCTGCTACGACGCGCTGAACCGGCTCACCGCCTCGGCCACGGCGGCGAGCACGCCGGCCGCCTGCACCGCCGCGGGCGCCGGCATCGTGAGCAAGTCGGTGTCCTATGACGCGGTGGGCAACATCACCGCCAAGTCGGATGTCGGGACCTATGCCTACCCCACCCCCGGCCCGAGCTCGGTGCGGCCGCATGCGGTGTCGGCGATCGCCGGCACGGTCAACGGCGTGGCCAATCCGAGCTATAGCTACGATGCCAACGGCAACCTGACCGGCGGCGCGGGGCGCAGCATCGCCTACAGCAGCTTCAACCGGACCCGTTCCATCGCGCAGGGCGGCACGGCGGACTGCCTCGCCTATGACACTGAGCACAACCGGCTGCGGATGGACAGCTACGCGGCCGCGGCCTGCAGCGGGACGCCGAGCGCCAGCACGACTTACCTGAACGACCCGGTCTCCGGCATGGGGAGCGAGAAGGTCGTCGCCGGCGCCGTCACCACCTGGCACGACTATCTGACCGTCGACGGCGCGCTGGTGGGCGAGCGCTCCTGCTCCGGTGCCGCGCCGTGCAGCAGCGGGGCGAGCTGGCTCTACTTCGTGAGCGACCACCTGGGCTCCATCGCGGTGATCACCGATGGTTCCGGCGCGGTGGCCCAGCGGCTGAGCTACGACGCCTGGGGCCGGCGGCGCAACGCCGACGGCAGCGACAATCCGGGCTGCACGATCACCGCGGTCACCAGCCGCGGCTATACCGGGCACGAGATGTTGGACAGCGTCTGCCAGGTCAACGCCAATGCGCGGCTCTACGACCCCACCATCGCCCGCTTCCTGAGCCCCGACGGGATCGTGCCGAACCCGTTCGGCAGCCAGTCGCTCAACCGCTACGCCTATGTCGAGAACGGCCCCCTCAGCGCCACCGATCCTTCGGGGAACGAGCTCGTCATCGTCCCGGGCACGCATCCGCCGGTCGACAATGGCGGCGACGGCCCCAAGGGTGGGGGCGGCGGCAGCGCGGCCGGCGGCGGCGGCGGGATGGCCATGCTGGCGGGGCTCTACAACCACTACCGCCAGCTCGAGATGGCGGCGGTCAACGCCCAATGGCTACATGCCAGCCTGATCAACGCCGCCGACGCGGACGCCGCGCACCAGGCCGCCAACCAGGTCAAATCCGCCATGCAATCGCTCGGCGGCATGGACGCGCAGATGTACGACACCTCCGCCGGCGCGGGGATCGGAGGAAACGCGCAGGGCGAGAACACCGAGGCCGCGGCGAGCGTGGCGATCACGGGCCCAGCCGATCAGGGCGGGCCGAGCAGGCTGGATAGCAACGGCGTGGAGACCGTCGTTGTTACGCCTGAAGGAGATGACACAAATGGTGGGCTCAACAACGGCGTCTATTACGGCGGTGTTGGGCCTGAGGACATTGCGTCGAAATCTGGATTCGGTGCTCATGTAGTGGGAATACCATTACCGAATGGCGTCACTGATCCGCTCGATCCGAAGGGATTGAACAAGCCAATGCTGACGCCGATAGAAGCGGCAGCGCTGCAAAGGACAGTGAGCATCGTTAAAAATGGGACTGCACAAGACCTCGCAGCATTGAATCCACATCCGTATATGAACTTCCCATCAAAGCAGACCGGCGCTGTGTTACCGCCGGGCGCTTATGTGTCTCTCGATGTGCAGATGGGAAGCTTTAGAGGCGACACGCGATTGATCGTCGATAGCAGTTCGCTCCAGATGTACTATACGAACACGCACTACAACAGCTTCTACCCAGTTCACTGACGGGTTGGCTGGATGTCGATGTCGTTAAAGAGAAATCTATGCAGGTAATTGAACTGGACGGGGCAAATTGGGCGGCAGCGACGGACTTTTACGATGCGCTTCTTGCTGCGCTCGGTGCACCGAGATGGCACGGCCAGAGCGTTGATGCGCTGATCGACTCCATGATTTACGGTGGAGTTAATGCAATAGAGCCGCCCTACATTGTTAGGGTGAAGGGTATCGGCAAGGTGCCTACTGAGGTGCAGACGGAAGTCGAATTGGCGAGTAAATACCTCGCGCAAGCACGCCAGGATTATCGCGCTTCACGCGGCCAGGATATCGAAGTGCAGCTTGAAATCGATGGGTGATTGTATCGCGAGACACGCCGCAACGCTGTTCAGAAAGGCTCCGATCTTCGCGGCGATAGCGCTGATTTTTATCGCCGCTGCACGCGCTGGAGCTACAAGTGCATCGGCTCAGCCCGACTTCGCACCAGGGCAAGAGTGGTCGATCAAATCGGCATCTCCGACGAAGGCGAAGGTCGTGATCGGGCGCATTGAATCGTGGAAGGACAAGGTCGTTGTCCATGTATCGATCATTGATATACCGATTCCACAGGGCATACCTGGAGCAGGCGGGATAACGAGCATAGATCACGTACCGCTCGAAAGATCAGCACTCGCGGCATCGGTGGATCAGCTTCTGAATACGGACACAGAGCCTGCTAGTGGCTTTGAGGGCGGCTACGAACAATGGCGATCTGACGTTAAAGCGGACGTCTTCACGATCAGTGTCGCGCAGGTGATCGAGCTTATGTTCGAAGCCGTCAACCGACGCCGTGCATAGCTGTTCGGTGTGTTTGTCGATACGAATCCAACCTCTAAATCGCATTGAGTTCAACGCGGCATCGATGCTTCGAGCGTATCGCTTTTATGCGGTCGGCAGGTTGATTGCGGCGCAAGATCGACGCGTCCGCGCGCGAGATTTTTGGGCGTTCGCCTACATATCGCAGGCTCCGGGAGCTGGAACCGATATGTTCGCCGGTGCGACCAACCGATATGTCGTCTATTCTACGAGCACGACCATCAATCTTGGCGTGCTCACGGTCGATGTTCGAACGGTGACCAACATGTTCCCGCGCGCTGGTGGATTTTGATATGAGCAGCGGCAGCTTCCAAATCTCTTACAAAATATCGAGCTTGGGTGCGCTCGACGGCAAGGACGCTCGCCAGTTGCCCATGATGGACATCACGAACTACTCGCTTCAAGGAGAGATGGAGATCGCAGCCGATGACGGCAAAATCGTGCTCGTTGAAGTGCCTTTGTTGGAGGTCTTTCATGCGATCAGACAGACTTTGAAAATTGTGCCGATCTTCACGCGGTCAGCACCCTATCAGCAGATGTTCCGCGAGGCGCGGACGGTCTTCACGGTCGAAAGCGATCTAATTTTGATCGAGCACAAAGAGATTCCTCAGTTGCGGCAGCGCAGCGGATCGGCGCGCGTGAGCGGGAGCTATGTCGGTTTTTGCACGTCATTCGGAGCGTCGGCGAAGAACTTTGTGCGTGAGCTGGAGAAGGTTGCACCGAGTCTGTTCAGTGACGAAAAGACCACGGCGCAGTTCGGCGATCTCTTCGTCGGGGCGAAGATCAAAGACATCGATCCCAGTGTCTACTCCGTGATCTAAGAGGAGTGACGATGGTGGTTGTCCAACGAATTGCGTTCTCATTTTTGGCGGTCACGGCGTTGATTGTCGCCCTCACCGTGCGTGCTGAGACCGCCAGCGCACCGATTCCAGACTTCGCGCCAGGCCAAGAGTGGTCGATAAAATCGGCTTCGCCGACGACGGCGAAGGTCATCATCGGCCGCGTGGAGCCGTGGCGAGACAGAGTCTCCGTCAACGTCTCGATAGTGGATATACCGATCCCGCAAGGTAATCCCGGTGCGGGCGGCGTGACACAGATCGCGCACATTCCGTTCGACAAAACTGCGCTCGCGGCGTCGGTGGACCGGCTTATTGCAACGGGTGTGTCGCCAGCTCCGAGCTTCGAGAGCGGCTACAAACAATGGCAGGATGCGAAGGGTGGCATCTTCACGATCAGCGTCGAGAAGGCCATCGAACTCATGTTCCAGACGATCAATCGACGGCAGGGCTGACAGGTATCGACGCTGCTTTTGCACGTCGGCCGACACGAATCCCGCTCTGAATCTGCGCATCGGTCGCGTGATTTTTGCTCCATCAACGCATCTGAAACATCGTCACCGCTGTGTTCTGACGGCTGATTTGGATCAAATGCAAGGACGTGGCGTAACGCCTTCTGTTGTCGAGGATGCCATTTTAAATGGGGATGAGGCTGATACTTATAACAATCGATTGATGTATACTAGGTCAGAAAACGGGATTACGGTGATTACAGAGCAAGACGGTACGGTGGTGACCGTCATAACTACGCCGCGAAAGCCGTAGAGCATGACAAGCGGAAAGAACAAATATCAATCCCGCGAGATTCGCTCGGCCTTGAACAACCTTCTTCTGCGCTACTGGGACCCCATCGGAGTGCGTGACATAGTGGGAGCCGAGGACGAGTATCGGGCCTATGCTGCCAAGGTTTATGTCATGATGGGCGAGCCGAATTTTTCCAGAGATGACTTGGTCAAATACCTTTATCAGACCGCCACCGGACATATGGGCCTAGCTGCAACGCCCGATCTTATGCAGCGGAGCATTGAAGCCGCCGACCGAATTTTTGAAACCAAAGGTCAGTTGCTTCTTCATTGACGCACGCTTGAGGAGCGGCGTTCGACTACGCTTACGACACGCTGGGCAACCTGACCTCCCGCTCGGACACCGGCCAGGCCGTGTTCGAGAAGTTCTGCTACGACGCGCTGAACCGGCTCACCGCCTCGGCCACGGCGGCGAGCACGCCGGCCGCCTGCACCGCCGCGGGCGCCGGCATCGTGAGCAAATCGGTGTCCTATGACGCGGTGGGCAACATCACCGCCAAGTCGGATGTCGGGACCTATGCCTACCCCACGCCCGGCCCCGGCTCGGTGCGGCCGCATGCGGTGTCGGCGATCGCCGGCACGGTCAACGGCGTGGCCAATCCGAGCTATAGCTACGATGCCAACGGCAACCTGACCGGCGGCGCGGGGCGCAGCATCGCCTACAGCAGCTTCAACCGGACCCGTTCCATCGCGCAGGGCGGCACGGCGGACTGCCTCGCCTATGACACTGAGCACAACCGGCTGCGGATGGACAGCTACGCGGCCGCGGCCTGCAGCGGGACGCCGAGCGCCAGCACGACTTACCTGAACGACCCGGTCTCCGGCATGGGGAGCGAGAAGGTCGTCGCCGGCGCCGTCACCACCTGGCACGACTATCTGACCGTCGACGGCGCGCTGGTGGGCGAGCGCTCCTGCTCCGGTGCCGCGCCGTGCAGCAGCGGGGCGAGCTGGCTCTACTTCGTGAGCGACCACCTGGGCTCCATCGCGGTGATCACCGATGGTTCCGGCGCGGTGGCCCAGCGGCTGAGCTACGACGCCTGGGGCCGGCGGCGCAACGCCGACGGCAGCGACAATCCGGGCTGCACGATCACCGCGGTCACCAGCCGCGGCTATACCGGGCACGAGATGTTGGACAGCGTCTGCCAGGTCAACGCCAATGCGCGGCTCTACGACCCCACCATCGCCCGCTTCCTGAGCCCCGACGGGATCGTGCCGAACCCGTTCGGCAGCCAGTCGCTCAACCGCTACGCCTATGTCGAGAACGGCCCCCTCAGCGCCACCGATCCTTCGGGGAACGGCGAGATCGTCATCGTCAGGCCACCGCCGATCGTCAGCGATGACGACGGGGGACCCCTCCAACACGGGCCGCCCATACCTGACAGCGGCCACGGCAGCATGGCCAGTGGTGGAATGATCGGAACGCTCGCATATCTTTACGATCGCTATCGTCAGCGCGAGCTCGCGGCTCAAACCGCCCAATGGCTGCATGCCAGCATGATCAACGCCAGCGACGAAGACGCGGCGCACCAGGCCGCCAATCAGGTCAAGGCCCTCATCCAGGCCCTCAACGGCATGGATGCACAGGTCTACGACACATCCCCAGGCGCAGGGATCGGAGGAAACTCGCAGGGCGAGAACACCGAGGCGGCGGCATACACCAATAGTAGCGACATGGAAGAAACATACCAGCAGTACAATGCCCACATCAGAGCTGCTGGAATCGATCCAAATTCGACTTCCGTGCCCCCCTCACAAAAGCAGGCAATCGACGCGATAACCGCTAGCGAAGGTTTCACCAATGCCGCGAACTCAATCTATAGTCAGAGCGTTGCTGTTGGCCGTGAGACGGGTGGTATACAGGTTTACCGGGAATCGGATGGATCGATACAAATCGAGCCATATGAGGGGACGCCTGCTGTTTGCAGCGCAGCAGCGGTGTCTTGCATGAATGCACCCAATCCAGACCCGTCCAAGGGCACTCTGTTGTTCGAGTGGCATCCCCATCCAATTGGACAACCCGGCTCCGATTTGCCTTCCGAAGCCAATCTCAACCGGTCACTGAGATACAATGTGCCCGGTGTCATATGGTCGATGGATGGGTCAACCCACAATCAGATTGATTACCTGGCGCACCCACTGCAATAGTACATCCAATTTGGTGGATCGAATTATGTATTTGGCTCCGCGACTATTATTTTTGGCATTGAGTTTATGTTTGTGTAGTTGCGTCTCTACAGTCCAGACAAGCGGAAGATTTTGTTCGTTCAGTTACGATCAAGGCGTAATCGACAAGCTCGTGGTCCCCGAGCTAAAGAAAGCCTATGGCGAGCGCTACACAATGTATGAAGTAGGAAAGCCAGGAATTTTGGAGAAAGCGGATACCGTTCAGCTAATCTTTGGGCAAGGCCGTATCGATGTATTAGACACCCCATTGTTTATTATTGTAGTTGATCGTTGTGCGTCGAAGGTTTTGAAGGCTTATGAAACTTCTCCTTTCCCGAGCGATGCTCCTAGGCGCACTCCTTAAACTTGTCGGCGAATTTAATCTGCCGGCAGCGGGGCCGGTGCAGGCTGCCCGGCTTCAGCAACCGCCTTGGATTTTGTCACCCAGTTCTTTGACCACTGGCAGAAACTGCATTGCGCAGGGAAATGTCAGCTATCGAAGCCGCGCATCACATCTCGTCCGAAATTGGATATTGATGGTAGGCGCCTATCGGCTTTCTTGGGTCCTCACCGTGCTGATATTGGGTGCAGCACAAACGTTTGCGGACGCGCAGTTCGGTACACTTTTGCCAGGAACTCCGCCGGGCCCAGAAGTAGCGCATTGGGTGCGCCTCCGGGTTATCGGAAACACTATCCAACCCGCTAGGCCGATTATCTGGATATCGCCACGGGCGTTCAGCAGAAGAGGACCGGATCAACTGACGGTTCTGACGCCGAAGGAGTACAACGTATTTCTTGGATTTGCCCATTCCTACCGTTGCTCGCAGAATGTTCCTAACAGCATCAAACCAGAGACACTTCTCGTCACGGGATATGAAGCCGGGGTGAGGCGCGTCATGTGCGTATTGCCGCGCGACGGGGCGTGTGCATTTCTCTCCGGCATGCAGACCGAGCCCCATATCTATTGGTCGAATCCAAAGCGTAAGCCGATACACAATTTAGCCGTCAGCATCGGGTGCGAACGTTCCATTGACGAATACAAGTGACTGTAGGGGTACGCCAACGGCAACCTGACCGGCGGCGCGGGGCGCAGCATCGCCTACAGCAGCTTCAACCGGACGCGCTCCATCGCGCAGGGCGGCACGGCGGACTGTCTCGCCTATGATTCCGAGCACAACCGGCTGCGGATGGACAGCTACGCCGCCGCGGCCTGCAGCGGGACGCCGAGCGCCAGCACGACTTACCTGAACGACCCGGTCTCCGGCATGGGGAGCGAGAAGGTCGTCGCGGGCGCCGTCACCACCTGGCACGACTACCTGAGCGTCGACGGCGCGCCGGTGGGCGAGCGCTCCTCCAGCGGTGCCGCGCCGTGCAGCAGCGGGGCGAGCTGGATCTACTTCGTGAGTGATCACCTGGGCTCCGTGCCAATGCGCGGCTCTACGACCCGACCATCGCCCGCTTCCTCAGCCCCGACGGCATCGTGCCGAACCCGTTCGGCAGCCAGTCGCTCAACCGCTATGCCTATGTCGAGAACGGCCCCCTCAGCGCCACCGATCCTTCGGGGACGGGCGGCCCGGACGTCACGGCGCAGATGTCCGGTGTCCGAAGCGCAGGTGGAGCCGTGCCGTTGCCGCGATCGCTAGACATTTCATCGCCGAATGCAACATGTTAGCCGGCGGCAACAGGCGGATGGGACGGCGGACGATGGCAGACACCCCGATGATCGCGGACCCGGCCGCCCCCTCCGTCGCCGCGATTATCGACGCCAAGCCGTTCGGCGCGTTTCAGCTCGGGATCGTCGTCCTATGCTTCCTGGCGCTGATGGTCGACGGCTTCGACAACCAGGCCTCCGCCTTCGCCGCGCCCGCGCTCACGGGCCTGTGGCACGTCGCGCGCGCCTCGCTCGGCCCGGTGTTCGCGGCGAGCGCGTTCGGCACCCTGGTCGGAAGCCTGCTCATCGGGCCGCTGGGCGACCTTGTCGGTCGCAAGACCCTCGTCGTCCTTTGCCTGCTCATGGCCGCTTCCCTCATGCTGCTGACGGCCTGGGTGCACAATATCGGCGAGCTCGTCGCCGTTCGCTTCGCCACGGGTCTTCCGCTGGGCGCGCTCATGCCGACGACGCTGGTGATCGCCAACGAATGGTCGCCGGTGCGCAACCGCGCCGCGATGGTCACCATCATGGCCAGCGGATTTGCCCTCGGCGCGGTGCTCGGCGGCCTTTTGTCGTCGCTGGTTCTGGCGCGCTGGGGGTGGGCGTCGATCTTCGAGGCCGGCGCCGCCGCGACCCTGCTGATCGCGGGTGCGATCGCGCTGTGGCTGCCGGAGTCGCTGCGCTACCTGGCCTCGCGGCCGCAGAGCGCGGTCCGGCGCGACGCGATCCTGCGCAAATTCGATCCTTCGGCGGTGCGGATCGGCGAGGCCGACAAGGCGAGCGGCACCAATCTCGTCCTCGGGCTCTTCACGGAACGGCGCGCGGTCCTGACGCTGCTGCTGTGGCTGGCGTTCTTCTTCAATCTGCTGGTGCTCAACTTCATGACGTTCTGGCTGCCCAGCCTGCTGGCCGGCACCGGCCTCAGCCAGGCGGCCGCGATCCGCGCCAGCACGCTGTTCCAGGTCGGCGGAATCATCGGGACGGTGACGATGGGAAGCGTCGCCGATCGCGTCGGCCCGTGGCGTGTGGTGCTCGGCGGCCTGGCGCTTTCAGCGGCCACGCTGCTTCTGGTGGGCGGGCTCGCCGCGAACGCGCGGAGTGCGGCCGTTCTTGCGGCGGGGTTCGGCATCCTCGGCGTACAGCAGAGCCTCGGCGCCTTGTCGGCGACCCTTTATCCTACGCAGATTCGCGCCTCCGGCGCGAGTTGGGCGCAAGGTATCGGGCGGATCGGCTCGACCGTGGGGCCGCTGCTGGGCGGGTTCCTGATCGGCAGGCATTTGCCGACCGCGATGCTCTTCGGTGCGATGGCCGTATTTCCAGTCCTGGGATTCACTTCTGCGTGGTTGCTGACACGCCAACTGCGCAAACACGCTGCATGAGCGCGATTTGCCTGTTGTGGCGCTGGGGCGGCGCGCGCGACGCAAGGCCCGACGCCGAGCGGATGCTGTCCTCGCTCCGGATCTACGGCACGCACCGCCAGTCGGCGTGGTCGGGCGGTCTGGTCGCGCTCGGCCATGCGCTCCATCGCGCCGTGCCGGAAGACGCGTTCGACCGCCAGCCGACGCTTGTCGCGGAGGGCACCGCGGTCGTCGCGGCCGATGCGCGGCTCGACAATCGCGACGATCTCGTCTCCAGCCTCGGCCTGTCGGCGTCGGATGCGGCCGTCCTGTCCGACGGCGGGCTGCTGGCGCGCGCCTGGGAACGCTGGGGCGACGCCTGCGTGTCGCGGCTGGCCGGCGAATTCGCCTTCGTCGTTTGGGACGCCCGCGCGCAACGCGTCTTCTGCGCCCGCGATCCGCTCGGCCGCCGGCCGCTCTTCTATCATCGCGGGCACGATTTCATCGCCGTCGCATCGATGCCGAAGGGCCTGTTCGCCCTGCCGGACATTCCGCGCGCGCTGAACGAGCGGCTGCTCGGCGCCTATCTCGCCTTCCTGCCGTCGGCGGGCGCCGACAACCCGTTCGGCGGCCTCAGCTTCTACGAAGGGATCGAGCGCCTGGCGCCAGGCACCGCCCTGACGCTGGGCCGCACCACCGCCAAGACGGCGCGCTATTGGGCACCCGAGCATGTGGCACCGGTGCGCTACGCCAAGGATGCCGATTATCTCGAGCATGCCGCCGCGCTGTTCGACCGTGCGGTCGCGTCCTGCCTGCGCACGACGGGACCGGTGGGCAGCCATCTCAGCGCCGGTCTCGACAGCTCCGCGGTCACGGTGACGGCGGCGCGCTTGCTGGCCGCGCGCGGCCAGCGCCTGACGGCATTCACGGCGGTGCCCCAGCCCGACGCACCCGCGCCCCTGGGCAAGGACCGGATCTCGGATGAAGGTCCGCTCGCCGCGCAAACCGCCGCGATGTTCGGCAATATCGATCATGTCCGCGTCGCTTATCCGCATGTCTCGTCGCTCGATCCGATCGCGCGCAATCTGATGGCGATGGACGAGCCGGTGCGCAATCCGTGCAACCAGGCCTGGGCCGACGAGATTTCGCAGCAGGCGCAGGCGCGCGGCATCCGCGTCATGCTCACGGGCGAAGCCGGCAACATCACGCTCAGCTATGACGGTCTCGAGCGGTTCGGCGCGCTGCTGATGGCGGGACGATTGCCGAGTTGGGGCGCGGAAGTGATCCGCTTCATGGCCGGCGCGCCCTGGCCGCGGCTGCGGTTGGCGCTGGCCTATTCGCTGCCGTCCGCGCTCAGGACGGATGTGATGCAGCGCTTCGGGCGGCGCACGCTCGCGCTCGAAGACCGCTCGCCGATGTCGCCGCGCTATATAGAAGAGCAGGGCCTCGACGAGAAGACCGCGCCCGCGCTCAGTGCCTGGCACCGGGCGCGCAATGGGCGCGGGCCGCGGGCGCGGATGATCGCCTATGGCGACCCGGGCACCATCAATCTCGCCACCCTTGCGCGCTTCGGGTTCGAGCTGCGCGATCCGACCGCCGACTTACGCTTCACCGAGTTCTGCCTCGGGATTCCACTGGACCAGTTCTTCCGACGCGGCGAGACCCGCCGCCTCGCCCGCCGCCTGATGCGCGGCGCCTTGCCGGACGCGGTGCTGGCGGCGCAGTTCAGAGGACTTCAAGGCGTGGGTTGGCTGCAGAACCTGCGGGACAGCCGGGCCGAAGCGCTGGGCGAGCTCGACCGGATGCGCAGCAGCAGCTTGGGCGCGCGCCTTCTCGACCTCGACGAATTGCAGCGCTTGGCCGAAACGATCCCCGAAGATGGGCCGCGAGGCATGGCGGACGTCGCGGCCTACCGGCACAAGCTCCTGCGCGGCCTCGCCGTCTCGCGCTTCATCCGTCATGTCGAAGGCGGGAATAACTAGAGTCCGTACTCGATAAACCATGTCATCCCGGCCAAGCGATGCGTCAGCATCGCGCCGGTCCGTAGCGGCAGCGTGCGGACGGACCCATCGTGTATCGCGCTCGATGGGTCCCGGCTCTCGCTACGCTCGGCCGGGATGACAAGTGTGTTTTGTTCCAGCCAAATCGACAACCGCTCGCCGACAGCTACCGACCGTCGCATCCCTACGCCGCGCGGTCGCTCAGTGCCCGGTCCGCGTCGACCAGCGCATCGACGATCCGCGTCGATGCCGGCTCCGATACGATTTCGATGTGGTTTCCCGGCAGCGCGATGATGCGAAGCGCCGAACACCACTTCGTCCAGCCCAGGTCCGGAATGTATTGCGACAGGCTGTAGGGCGCCGTGCTGACGAACAGCGTCAGCGGCATCGGCAGCGGCCCCGACAGGACATCCTTGAACGCGCGGCTGCGCGCCCGCGCGATCGCCACCCGCCGCGCGTCGAGCGAAGCGTCCTCCAATCCCACGCGCGACAGGAACGCGGAGAGCGTGTGGATCCGCGCATGCATCCCGTATGTGACCAGCCTGTTCGCAATGAACCGCGCGATGTGGTTGACCACGAAGGCGCGCCGCCCGCCGATGAGCGCGAGGCGGTCGTCAAACGGCAGACGGAGTCCGCCGGTTGCCGCCCTCCGGCTGTTGCGGGTCGCGATGGCGTCCTCCGTCGGACCGTCGATCACGGCCACGAACTCGACCGGGATTCCGCGCGCCACGAATCGCCGCGCGGCCTCGACCGCGATGCGGCAACCGAAGGAGTTGCCCATCACCCAAAGCCGCGCCGGGCGCCCGGCTGCTTCGAAGGCGCTCTCGAATTCCGCAAAAGTATGTTCGCTGTCCGCCGGGCCCAGCAGGTCCGCTCCGGCGTGGCGATAATCCATCAGCACGACGTTGAAATGCTCCCCGAGCCGGCGGGCAAAACGGGTCATCGTGAAATCCGCGCCGAAAAGCCCCGGAAACAGGATCAGCGTCGGCCGCCCGGCCGCCGTGCCGCCCACCATCGCCGCATCGCCGAGCGCGGTCAGCCGTGCCGCGAGCTCGCTCGGCCGCGTCGCCGCGTCGAGCAGGGTGTTGGGCAGATGGCGGTCGAGGCGCCGCTCGATCGCCAGCAGCAGCCGCATGCCTTGCAGGGAATTGCCGCCCGCCGCCTCGAATGGCAAATCGCGAAGATATGTGTCCGCGCCGAAGAGCTCGCTCCACGCCTGTCCGACGATGTCGGCCTTCAGGCCGGCCCGTGCGGCAGCTGCGGCCGCCGTGGCGCTGCGGACGCGCTCGCCGTCCAGGCGTTCCAGCGCGACCAAGTCGACCTTTTCCGAGGCCAGTTTGGGCAACACCTCCACCGGAACGATCTCGGCGGGGCGAAAGGCAGGCGGAAGATGTGCGGCGCACCAGGCACGGACCTCTTCGGTAGGATCGGGCCCCGCCGCGTAGACGCAATAGGCGATGGGCGCCGTCTCGGCGCCGGTTGTGCGCGCGATCACGGCCGTCTCGGCGATCGTTGGAAGTGCGCCGATGACAGCCTCGATCTCACCCAGGTTCACGGTGTTGCCGCTGACCTTTATCTGCCGGTCGCGGCGACCGATGAATTCGAGCATTCCGTCCGGCAGCCAGCGGCCGAAATCGCCCGTACGATATTCGGTCATGCCGGGGTGGCTCGCCGACGGGGCGAAGCGCGCTTTCGTCAGCGCCTCGTTGCGCCAATAGCCCGGCGAGAGTCCCGGGCTTGCGACGACGACTTCGCCCACCTCTCCGGGCGCCACGGCCGCGCCGCTTTCGGCGACCAGCATGAGATGCTGGCCCGGCAGAGCAAAGCCGACGGGCACGAGAGGGCGTTCGAGCGGCGTGTCGTGATCGATGAACCAACCCGTGTAAGGGCGCGTCTCCGTCGTTCCGACCCCGGTGGTGAAGCGGCAGGTACGGGGAAACACCTTGCGATAAATCTCCACATCGCGGGGCAGCACGCGGTCTCCACTCACCCGCAAGACCCGGATTTTGCCGGCCGCGCCGGCATTCGCTTCCGCACCGCCGAACAGCGCGCGGAACACGCTCGGGACCGCATGGAAGAAGGTGACGTTCCGGCGGTGAAGACAGCGCAGCCCCGCCGAAAGCCCGAGGCGCTTCAGATCGGCGATGGCGAGACCGGCGCCAGTCAGCAGCGGACCGAAGATGTCGCGGTTCGAACTGCTCATGGCAGGAGAGATCAGCAGCGAATGGCAATCGCCGGGGCCAAGACCGGTGAACGCGATATAATACTCCACGTCGAAGGCAAGACCGGATTCGCCGTGGCAGACGCCCTTCGGCTCGCCCGTGCTGCCCGAGGTGTAGAAAATGGCCACGATCCTGTCAGCTGCCACGGCGGCGGGCTCATACGGCGCTTGTCCCGGCGCCGGCGGCGGGATGGTGATCGGCCGGACCGACGGATCGAGCGCCTGCGCAATCCCGGCCGTCGCAGCATTGACGACCACGCCCGTCATGCCCGAGTGACTCACGATGCGCAGGTTGCGCGTCTGCGGAAAGCTGCTGTCCATCGGGACATAGGTCTTGCCCGCCAGCAGCATCGCGACGATGGCGACGATGTATTGGGTCGAGGGCGGCAGCAGGATTCCGATCGGCTCCGCGAGCCCGGCCAGGCTCTCGGCCAGCGCGCTCGCCTGTGCGATCAGCTGGTCGAAGGTAACTGCCGTCTCGCCGTCATCGACCGCAACGGCATGTGGCTGTGCCGCAGCGCGCGCCAGAATCCGCGATGCGAGCGAGTTCTTGTTCTCTGTCGGCGGGATGTCACCCAAGATCGATGTCTCGCGGCATTTCGTCTCGGAGTAGGGGCGACGGGAGGGCGTGTCAACACGCTGCGGTTTGTGAAAAGCCTCATCGCGGAGTGGTAAAGCGAGTTCCGGCCATTCGGCCTGTGGCGCGCATCCCACGGACCGCGCCGAAATCCCCGCCGGCATGATCTTTTGCGTCGCCGTGTTTGCGTGCGCCTAACGCGTCAGCGTATCGTGTCAACATAGATGGCGCGAGGGGGTCGTTCTTCGTGAATCTCTCGTAAGGAACTATTTGGGGGCCATGGCTAATTTCATCGCGGCAGCGTGCGCCGCCGCCGTCCTTACCGCGGCGGCCGCGAGCGCCGCGCATGCGGACACCGCTGCCTCGAATGGGACCGAAACCGTCGTCGTCTCGGCGACGCGCGCCCCCATACGCGCTACGGACGTTCCGGAGAGCGTCAGCGTCCTGAGTGTGGCGGACGTCCTGGCGACGCCGGTCAAATCGCTCGACGGCCTGCTCCGCCAGACGCCGTCGGTCAACCTGCCGGCGATGGCCTCCTACGAAATCTTCCCGACCTCCGACACGGTTTCGATGCGCGGCCTGGGCGGCAGCCGGGCGCTGGTGCTGCTCGACGGCGTGCCGCTCAACGATCCGTTCTTCGGCTATGTCCAGTGGAACCAGATTCCGGTGGCGGATGTGAGCCGCGTCGAGGTCGTGCGCGGCGGCGGCGCGACGCTCTGGGGCAATTACGCGATGGGCGGCGTCATCGACGTCGTCACGCGCGTCCCCGACCGCGACACGTTCAGCCTCGACGCTGCGGGCGGCGGCTACGGCACGCTGCGCGCCAATGGCTACGCGGCGCTGGCGGTGTCCGACGATCTGAGGATCGGCCTCGACGCGGGCACGCTGCGGACCGACGGCTACAACGCGACGGCGCCGGCCTCCCGCGTGCCGTTGACCGTGAACAACCGGTTCCAGGCCGGCAACGTCCAGGCGACCGCCGATTTCACCGCCGATCCGACGCTGTCGGGCCATGTCCGCGCCGCCTATCACGAGACGAGCGAGATGCTGCACCAGACGGCGAACACGGCGGGCCAGGAGAACTGGACCCTGTCCGGCGATCTGGTGAAGGATTTCGGCGCCTCGAACCTCACCGGCACGTTCTTCCATGTCTATAGCTTCCTGCGCATCGACAATGCCGGCACGCCGGCCGGCGGCGTGACCGGCGTCGACCAGTTCGTCCAGAACCGCCACTTCACGCCCGCGACGACCGATGGCGGCTCGCTCGTCTGGGCGATGCCGGGCACCGACTGGCTGAAGCTCGTATCGCTGGGCGTCGATTACCAGGGACTGCACGGCAAGGACACCGGCCTGATATTCGCCACCTCCGGCTCGGGCGCGGTGACCCGCACCGACCGCGCCCTGGGCAGCCAGCGTTTCGCCGGCGTCTTCGCGCAGGCCGAGGTCGTGCCGCTGAGCGGCCTCGATGTCCTCGGCAGCGCGCGGTACCAGTATTTCGAGAACTATGGCGGCTTCGACGGCTCGCCGGGAGGCGCGGGCGTCGTCCCGTCCACCAGCGCGTCGAGCTTCGATCCGCGCCTCTCGGTCCGCTACGACCTCACGCCGGTTCTCTCGTTGCGCGCCGCGGGATATCAGGCGTTCCACGCACCGCCGATCAACAGCCTCTACCGCTCGTTCTCGAACGGCTTCACCAGCGTCAAGAGCAACCCCAACCTCAAGCCGGAGACCCTGTCGGGCGGCGAGGCGGGCTTCGACATCAACCTGCCGGAGCTGCACGGACAGGTGACCTATTACTACAACGTGGTGAACGACCTGCTGGCCACGCGGCCGCTGACGCATGCCGAGTTGCCGCCCGGCTACACCTTCGGAACCTTCGCCATCAACGCCGGCACCGCGCATGCCCAAGGCGTGGAAGCGCAGCTCGACTGGACTCCGCTGGACGGCCTCGACGCAAGGCTCGGCTACGCCTATGCCAAGTCCATCGTCATCAAGAATCCGGCTGACCCGGCCAGCATCGGCAAGCAGCTCGGCGGCGTGCCGCGGCATGTCGGCTCGCTGGCGCTCATCTATACGGGCAGCAGCGGCTGGACCCTGGCCGGCAACATGTTCTGGCGTTCCGATTCCTGGTCCGACAACGACCACAAGCTGCCCGTCGGATCGCAGTTCGTCTTCGGCCTGAGCGCGTCCTACCCGATCAGCGAGAACGCCGAGCCTTACCTGCAGATCGAGAATCTGTTCGACGAACGGCACATCGCGAACAACGCGGGGACCTCGGCGCCGGAGCTGGAAACGCCGTTCACCGTGCTGGCCGGCATCCGTTTGAAGATGAATTGAGGCACGGCACGGTTCAGGCGCGTGTGACGACGCCTTTTGCGATGAGGTCGTCGAGAAACTTGTGCCGCTGGATATCCCAAGCCGTTTCGCGATGACCTGGTTCTCAAACCCGTTCACCGCCATCAGTACAATCCGCGTACGCCGCGCAAGACCCTCGCCAGCGCCATTCGACTGCCTACGCTGCATCGTCGCTCACGCGCTTGCCCAACCACGCGGAAGAGGCGCGACTCGGCTTTGAGCGGCTCGACAAAGTCGAGCCGGGCTCGGCGATTGTCACGGCGACGGGCACGAGCCTCAGCCCCCACATATTGCCGCAGTCGATCGGTGGAAAGCGGCTCCACGGGACACGGATGCCGGTCACCTGTCCGGCGTTCGCCCCCTCGGCGCAAGGTTGCCGCCTTCAGAGGAGCAAGCTGAACTGGGCTCCGCCCTCGGGTGTTTCGCGCAGATCGAAGGAACCGCCATGCGCTGCCGCCACCTGGCGTATCAAAGTCAGACCGATGCCGCTTCCCTCCGGCTTGGTCGTAAAAAACGGAACGAAGATCTTCTCGCGCAGACCAGGTGGAACACCCGGCCCATTGTCGGAAACGTCGATTCGAACGCGGCCGTCGGCTCCGCGGCTGGCATGAAGATCGATCCGGCCCGTCGGTCGGCAGGACACGGCATCGATCGCATTGCGGATCATGTTGATCAGCGCTTGATCGAGAAGCTCGGCGTCTGCGCGCATTTCCAGCATCTCGGGCTCCACCCGCGCCGTGAAGTCGATCCGGCGGGCGGCAAGGTCCGCGGCGAGAAGCCGTTGCAACCGTGCGAAGGTGCGCCGTACCAGCAACAGATCGGTGCGAGCCACGAGCTTTTGAGTCAGACGGCGATGACCCTGGACGAAGTGCAGCAATCCCGCGCTGCGCCTGGAGACGGTCTCCAAGGCCTCCGCCGCGTCGTGGAGAGCCGGAAGCGCCGGATGCTCTTGCGAGAGCGTTCCCCGCGCGATGTCCACCGATTCGCGCGCGGTGGCTGAAAGCGAAGAGATCGGAGTCAGCGAGTTCATGACCTCGTGTGCCATGGTTCGCATGACGGTCTGCCAGGCCGTCATTTCCTGCGCGCTCAATTCTTCGGAAATGTTCTGCAGCGAGTATATCGTCTGCTTGCTGCCCAGGATGACCAGATCCGTCATCGCTACCTTGAGATGCTGGGTCAAAGGCCCGCATTCCATGCGCAGCAGTGCGCCGCCCGAGGCATTGACGGCCGACATCCCAGCGGCAAATTCGTCGCCATGACTCGCGAAATCCGCGACGGTCGCGATCGGGCCGCCGAATAGTCTCCTTGCGGCGGGGTTGAGCAGTTGGACGCGGCCCTGCGAATTCACCGCGATCAGAGCGACCGGCGCATGCGCGAGTACCGCTTGCAGATAGCGGACGCGGCCGTCCAATTCACTGCGGCTCGACCTCAGCTGGCCGATGACCCGATTCAGCGCACGTGCCAGTTCTCCCCGCGTGCTCACGTCGTCGGAAAAGCTTTGTGTGCCGTCATCGAAGGCAACCGCGTCCAGCAGACGCACGACCTCGTCGTTGGCGCGCGTCACAAAGCGGACGAGCGCCGCCACTTCGAAGATCGCAAGCCCGAGGATGACGCCGATCGTGACGTACATGCGCGTGTTCGCGAATACCCAGAGCAGCACGGCGATCGTCAACGCGAGCGCGACGATGCGGACGCTGACCTGTACGGCAAAACGGCTATAGGCCATATTTCTCCATGCGCCTGTATAGCGAGGCCCGGGTCAGGCCGAGCGCCTGGGCCGCGCGGCTGACATTGCCGCCGCAGCCGGCCAGGGTCCGCGAAATCGCCGTGCGTTCCATGGCGTCGAGGCTCAGCGGTTCGCTGCGGCGATCGTCGCCCGCGATGCGGGAATTGCCGAGCGCGAAGTCTTCGACGGCGATCTGCTCGCGGTCGCTCAGGATAACGGCACGTTCCATGGCGTGACGCAGGGCCCGCACGTTGCCGGGCCAGTCATAGCCCGTGAGCTCGTCCAGCGTCGCGGCATCGACCCGTTTGCGCGCCACATTGTACTTCGTGCAGTAGAGATCCAGGAAATGCTCCACCAGCAGGGGAATGTCTTGTCTTCGTTGGCGCAGAGGAGGGAGCTCGATCTCGACCGTATTGATCCGATAATAGAGGTCCTGCCGGAACTTGGCCTCGTCCGCCAAGAGCGCGCGCGTTTGGTTGGTGGCGAACACAAGCCTTACGTCGATGTGCTCGGCGCGTTCGCCCCCGACGGGCACGATTTCCCGGCGCTCGAGCGCCGTCAGCAGCTTGCCTTGCAAATCCAGCGGCACATTGCCGATCTCATCCAGAAAGAGCGTGCCCCCGGTCGCCGCACGGAAGCGGCCGATGCGGTCTTCCCTGGCGCCGGTGAAGGCACCGCGCCGATGACCAAAGAGTTCGGATTCGAACAGCGCTGCCGGGATTGCGCCGAGGTCGATACGCACGAACGCCTCGGCACGGCGCTTCGATCGGCGGTGGATCTCTCTCGCGACCAGCTCTTTTCCCGTGCCGTTCTCCCCCAATATCAGCACGTTGGCCTCGGACGGCGCGGCCCGCTCTATTATGTCCATGACATGGCGTATCCCGGGCGACGTACCGAGCAGTGTGCTGTCGGTGCTGAAAGCGGATATCAGTCCCTTGTGCCAGTCGCGGATTTCCGCCGCCTCGACTCTGGTGCCGTGCAGGTTTGCCGCCGCCGTCAAGGTGGCGACCAGACGGCCGTTTTCCCACGGCTTCAGTACGAAATCCGCGGCGCCGCGCTTCATGGCGCGCACCGCAAGATCGACATCCCCATGCGCGGTTATGAGTACGACCACAGCCTGAGGATCGACGGCCAGGACTTTGGAAAGCCAATCGAGGCCTTCGGCGCCAGTATCAGCGCTGCGCGCGAAGTTCATGTCGAGCAGAAGGACGTCGAATTCGGCGCGACGGGCGGCATCGACGATTCTTGACGTGTCGCATGAGACTTCGACGGTTGCAAAGTGCCGTTTGAGCAGAAGTCGCGCGGCGACCAGCACATCCTGCTCGTCGTCGACAACCAGGATGCGCGCGGGGTTGAGGGGTGTTGGGCTCACCACGGCGTTCGAACCCGGACAGCGTTCGGACAAACTGTACGCTGGCGGACAGTCGTGACCAAGTATATTGTCAGTATCCAGCGCGAATATTGGATATCTTATGCTGGCACAAGACTTGCCAAACGTCCGACATGGCAATCATAGATGAACTGAACGCGCGGGGAAAGAAACTTGCTCTCGAATGGGGCGATCGTCTTGGTCTGCGCCATGTCGAAGCCGATGCCCGACCGCCGGAATCCGGCATGGACCGCCGCCTCAGCCGTCCGCCGGCCTGGCGAAAACTCATGCCGTATGCCGCCGTGCCCGCAGTGGTCGTGGGCATGGCCGCATGGCTGTTGATGGGGGCCGGCGGCAATGTCTATCGCGTGTCGGCCGACCAGATCACCGTGGGACGCGTGACCCGGGGGCCGTTCGAGGATTTCATTGCATTGCGCGCCGTCGTCGCGCCATACGCCACGTCCTACTTGACCGCCGACCAGGGTGGCACGGTCAAAGCGGTATTGATTGAAGACGGTGCCGTCGTGAAAGCGGGCCAGCCGCTGATCGTGCTGTCCAATTCCGCGCTGGAGCAGATGGTTGCGTCGCGCGAGGCCGAAACGGCACGGCAGATCAGCGATCTGCGGAACACCGAACTGCAGCTCGAGCAGACGCGCTTCAGATACGAAGCGGACATCCTCGACATCGAGTACCAGCTCCAGACATTGAAGGGGACTCTCGCGCGCGACAGGATCCTCAACGACGCGCATGCGATCGCGCTGGCCACCTATCTGCAGGACCAGGACAAGTATGCCTACGAGGTCAAGGTGCATGCCGCGACGACCGCCTCCCACGCCGTTCAGCAAAAGCTGCGCGAAGCGCAACGCGCTCAGCTGAAACGAACGCTGTCCGACCTCGACGCCGACATCGTCGCTTCCCGCGCGAGCCTGGCGGCGCTGACCATCCGCGCGCCCGTAGACGGACAGTTGACCGCGCTCGACGCGCAGATCGGCCAGTCGAAGCCCCAGGGTACGGTCTTGGGCCAAGTCGACTCCCTGGCGCGCTTCAAGCTCACCGCTCAGGTGGACGAATTCTATCTGGGCCAGATCGCGCGCGGCCAGGAGGCGGTGTTCGCCGTCGACGGCCGCGACTATCGGGCGAGGGTCGACAAAATCTACCCGAAGGTCGCCAACGGCACATTCAAAGCCGACCTGCTGTTCGTCGCCGGCGCGCCGGTCGGCATCCACAATGGCCAGACCATCGACCTCAAGCTGGAGCTCGGCGGCAAGACCGTGGCGACGATGCTGCCGAACGGCCCATTCTATCAGGACACGGGCGGTAATTGGGCTTTCGTCGTCGATCCCGACGGTGGATCGGCCGGACGGCGCAGCCTGCGGCTTGGCCGTCGAAATCTGGAAAATGTCGAGGTGCTCGACGGCTTGAAGCCGGGCGATCGCGTGATTGTTTCGAGCTATCAGGGATTTCAGACTGTAGATCGCGTCGAGCTTGCCGGAGCGCCTCGCGACGGTTCGGACCAGGAGGGGCGATGATCACGCTTAGGAACCTCAACAAGGTTTACCGCACGACTGAGGTGGAGACGACGGCTCTGCGCGATGTCGATCTGCATGTGCGGGCGCAGGAATTCCTCGCCGTCATGGGGCCGTCCGGATGCGGAAAGTCCACATTTCTGAATATCGTCGGCATGTTGGATACGCCGACGAGCGGCGAGTACGTGTTCGACGGCGAGCAGATCGCGCAGCGCAGCGAGTCGCAGCTCACCCAAATCAGGAAGACCGCGATAGGCTTCATATTCCAAAGCTTCAATCTGATCGACGAGCTGAACGTCTTCGAGAACGTGGAGCTCGCGCTGCTCTATCACCGCAACGTTTCTTCGGCGGAACGAAAAGCCCGCGTGAACGCGGCGCTGGAACGCGTGAAGATCGGCCATCGCGCGCGCCATATGCCCAAGCAGCTTTCCGGCGGCCAGCAGCAGCGCGTCGCCGTTGCGCGCGCCGTGGTCGCGCGACCGAAGCTGATTCTCGCCGACGAGCCGACCGGCAATCTCGACACCGCGAACGGCGAGGACGTGATGCAGCTCCTCGGCGAACTGAACGAGGCGGGCACGACCATCATCATGGTCACGCACTCGCATTCCCATGCCGAATGCGCGCATCGCATCGTCGACCTGCTGGACGGTGCAATCGTGGCGGAACGAGTCATACGAGCCGCCTGAAGGATCGCGCGATGTATCGCAACTACCTTCTCACGACGCTTCGTCACGTACTTCGAAACAAGTATTACAGCTTCATCAATTTGGCTGGACTGACCATCGGTCTTAGCTGTGCGATTTTCATTCTCCTGTTCCTGCGCGATGAACTTTCCTACGATGCCTGGCTGCCTGGGACCGACAATCTCTACCGGGTCGAGGCGTCCTTCTACTTCCCCGGCCGAGGGCTGGAGCGGGGGGCGACCGTGCCGTTTCCGATCACGCCGGCGATGCTCGCGCATATTCCAGAAGTCAGGGCGCAAACGCATCTCATTGTCGAACGCATGACGATAAAGGTCGGCGACCGCTTGTTCGCCGAATATGTCGATGTCGTCGATCCGTCGTTCTTCGGTGTGATTCGCCTGCCGCTCATTGCCTCCGACCCGTCGACGGTGTTGGCCAGGCCGGACTCGATCGTCCTCTCGCAGGCGCTTGCCGAAAAATATTTCGGCCATTCCGACGCGATCGGAAAGACGGTCGTGCTGGACGGCGCCCATCCCATGACCGTGACCGGCGTAATGCGGGATCTTCCGCACAACACGCAATTGGTCGCGGATGCCATCATTCCGAACAACTCCCATGCCGACAAATTGCCGCTCTCGGAGAAGGATGCGTGGCTGAACGTCGACGGCGAAGCCTTTGTCGATCTGCAGCCGCAGGCCGACCCGGCGATCGTGCTGCGGAAGCTCAAGCCGATCCTGGATCGCAGCATCGACACCCGCAAGGAGATGAACTTGAACTTGCCGGGCAGCGAGGCGCTGCAGATACATCTCACGCGGTTCGAAGACGCGCACCTCACCACCGACAATTACGGCGGCATGAAGGCCGCGGGAAGCTGGACGCGGATATATGGCTTTGCGACGATCGCCGCGCTGATCTTGCTGATTGCGTGCTTCAACTTCACGAATCTCGCGACCGCGCGGGCGACGACGCGGGCGCGCGAAGTGTCGCTGCGAAAGGTATTGGGCGCGGATCGACGTCAGCTGATCGTGCAGTTCCTCGGCGAATCCGTCCTGACCGCATTTGTGGCACTTATACTGGCCTTCGTCGTCGTCGAGGTTCTCACGCCTCTCTATGACGAATTCGTCGGCTTGCCGCTGGCGCTTCACTATCTGTCGGATTGGCCGCTTACGCTGCTGATCGTTGCCGTGGCCACGGCGGCGGGGCTCTTGGGGGGCATCTATCCCGCGCTCGTGCTGTCGGCCATCCGGCCTGCGGCTTCGCTGCGGATGTCCAGCGCTCTTCAGTCGGGCACCGGTTCGCTGCGCATGACGCTCGTCATTTTCCAGTTCGCGATCTCCATCGGGCTGGGAATCGCCGCTCTCGTCATCTTCACCCAACTTCGCTATGCGCGGCAGATCGACCTCGGCTTCGACCGCGACAATCTCGTTGTCGTGACGGGAGCGAACAATTTGAGTCCGTCGGCGCGAGACGACTTTGCCCGCACATTGCTGCAGAATCCGGCGATACTCGGCGTGACCCAGTCCGGACCCGTGCCGTTCGAGCATGACGTGACGATCAGCAACTTCACCGTCGCCGGATCGGAACAGAATCATTTGGCGCGAACGATCGACGCCGCACCCGATTTCCCCGAGGTTTACGGCATGAAATTGCTGGCGGGCCGAACGCTGTCCCGGAAGCGCGGTCAGGACGCGAGCACCGACGAGCAGCATCTCTTCGGATCGAACGTGGTGATAACCGCAGCCGCCGCGCGGCTCTTCGGGTTTTCTCCCCAGCAGGCGCTCGGTCGTACCATTATCCAGGACGGCGACCGCATGACGATCGTCGGCGTGTTGGACGATCTTAAGATGGACGGCGCGCGCAGCCGTCCCGGTCCGATCGTATTTTATTTCAACCCAACTCATATCCAGGCGATGTCGGTGCGCGTCAGGGGCGGCGCGGTCCCTGCGGCTTTGGCGGCGATCGACGAGGGCTGGCGCGGATTTGCGCCCGGTACCGCCATCCGGCGCCATTTTCTCGGCAGCATGTTCGATCGCCTGTTCCAGACGGATGAAAAGGAGGGCGAGATGTTCGCGCTCTTCGTCGTTGTCGCGATATTGATAGCGTGCCTGGGGCTCCTGGGTTTGGCGGCATTCACCGCCGAGCGCCGCACGAAGGAGATCGGCGTGCGCAAAGTGTTCGGAGCACGCACCGGCGACATCGTCTGGTTGCTGCTTTCGCAGTTCTCGATGCCCGTGCTCGCCGCCAATCTGCTCGCATGGCCGGTCGCCTGGTATTTCTTGACGGGTTGGCTCGAGAGCTTCGCCTATCGCATCGCGCTGACGCCGGCATACTTCCTGGCGTCAGGCGCCGTCGCGCTGGCGATCGCCTGGCTGACGGTCGCGGTCCAGGCGGTGCAGGTGGCTCGTGCCGACCCGATCCTGGCCTTGCGCCACGAATAGCATCTCGCTCGCGTGTCGGCGCAGTGTCATCCGGTGGCGGCTACTGCCGTCGGGCAGTTCTTCTCGAACGCTCCGGCGGCGCGTCAGCGAATAGAGATGCGCGCCGTATCGCCCGATACCGTCACGGTCGTTCCGAAGGGCTCCGACAGGGCCTTGAGCGATTCCAGGATTTCACGCGCGAGCGCGCCGTGCGCCAGCCGCGGCAGCCCCTTTGCCGTGGCTTGACCGTCGACGTTTAGGTCTATGGGATGAATGTCGATTTCGTCGACGCCGTCGCGTCCAAACCGGCTCAGCGCGAGAATCGATTTGTAGTCGTCCGGATTGCGGAAATAGGTCTCGTCATGCTTGCGCGATATGGCGTCGGGAGGCGTATCGAGCGGAAGACCGAAGGTCTCGTAGAGGTCGGCCGGAAATTCGCTCATCATGTGGCCTTCGAAGACGAAGTCGCCGAGCGAGTAGAATATGGGCCTGCCGCGATGGATCTCTATGGGACCGACTTCATGCGATCCATGAACGACCACCGCATCGGCACCGGCTTCGACGGCCTGCCTTGATATATCGGTCAGGAACGCCGGCGGTTGCCGGTTGCTGAAGCCGGGCTGGTGGTTGTGAAGCGAGAACACGACGAAGTCGCTGTTCTGCCTGGCTTGGCGCAGCGCGGCAAGAATCGCCTGCTTGTCCTGTTCGTTGGTGCGGAACGTAAAGGCGACGCCGTCGCCGACCGCGTCGCTGGGCAGGTATTCGTTGCCGAGAAACGATAGTCCGTTCTCATAGTCGGCGCGGTCTTCGGGGCGCCGCTGCGAGTTCCTGATTCTCGCCAGCACCGCCAAGTTCTCGGGCGAAAGGACGACCATGCGCATCGCGCGATACGGATTGATGCCCGGCCGGCCCGGAACGCGGCCGACCGGATCTGCTGCGCGCGCGCTGCGCGGAAAACTCGACGATGCGCAGACCAGTCCGATCCGGCCGTTCGCCGAGTCGCAATACCGTGGCTGCCGCGCCGCCGACAGCGTCTCGCCGGACCCTGCCACGGTCAGTCCGGCGCGTCTCAAATGTTCGGCGGTCGCGAGAAGCGCTTCGGCCCCCCAGTCCATGGCGTGATTGTTTGCATGGCTGAGCAGATCGAAGCCGAAATGTTTCAAATCTGCTGCGACATCGGGATCGGAGAATAACCAGGACCCGCCGGACTCTGCCTGCGGTGTGCCGACAAAACGATCTCTGTCGATGATCGTCGTCTCAAAGTTTCCAAAAGAAACATCGGCGCCGTCAACCAGTGCCATGACATCCGCAAGTTGTCGGGAGGGGTTACGGCAAATAGAGCGCGTGTATATCAGGTCTCCGACAGCAGCAAAAGACAGTATTGCCGGATCGGTGACTTCGCCCACTGCGAGACATCTCCCAAGGTTCACAAAGTGGAGTCTACATGTTACAAAGAGAATAACGATGAAAATGTAAGAGTTCGTTCGAAGTTAATTACACAACACCAAAATGTCGCGTAAGCGTATTGTGGAACGTTTGCGTATGTCGTCGGCGGATGCCGGTGATTGAACATCGGGCTATAGCGAAACTCGGTCGTCGCGACATGGAAAATATCGTCATCTGCGATCTGGATAGTTTTTTCGTCGATGCTCTGGTCGTACTGATCCGGGGCATCCTGAACTGTCCGATTCAACCGCTGCGCCTCGTCGATCTTCGGGATTTCGATGCACAGCCGGTGTTCTCGGGCGGCTGCATCTTCTTTCTCGAAGCGTCCAACCTATCGATGCGAAGAATAAAGAAATTGCGGGACCGGCTCGGAATGCAGTCGCAGCTGATTGCGCTGGAGAATCCAGCGATCGCACTTGCGGACGATCTGAAGCCGCATTTCAGCGCACGCCTCGACAAAGTCGCATCATTGCCGGCGCTCTATTCGATACTGCATCAGGCATTGGCGGGTTGCATCGATGAGATTCCGCAGGAGCGGCATGCGCCGGCCGCGATGCCGATGTCCCGTGGTCGTCCAAAGCGGCGCGCGGCTCTCACGTCCCGTCAGCTGCAGGTCCTTAATCTCATCGAGTCCGGAAGCACCAATGCCGAAATTGCGCACACCCTGCACATTTCCGCCAATACGGTTCGGCTGCATGTTTCGGCCATTCTGCGCTCGCTGAATGTCCCGAACCGGACCGCGGCCGTACATGTTCGAAACCGGATCGCTACGGGCTCCGCCAACCTGTCATGAGGCATCGGCAAGCTGGCCGGAGTGGCGTCCTTCGTTCGTTCCTGTCCTGGCGCCCAACCGCCGAAGCTCGCCGTCGCGCAATTCATAAACGACATGCGCGCGGCGCACGAGTTCGGGGCGGTGCGCGATGACCACGCGCGTAATGCTCAGGGACTCGATGAAGTCCGCGATCTTGGTTTCATTCTCGGAGTCCAAATTCGCCGTTCCCTCGTCCAGAACGAGCAGATCCGGGTTTCGATAGAGCGCCCGGGCGAGAAGGACTCTCTGCTTCTGGCCGACCGACAATATGTTGCCGACGTCGCCCACGACGCTGTCGTATTTCATCGGCATTTCCACGATTTCGTCGTGAATGTTGGCGTACCGCGCGCATTGCTGCACCCTGTCCTGGTCGGTCGTCGGATCGAAGAAGCTGATGTTCTCCGCCAGCGAGCCGGAGAACAGCTTCGCTTCCTGCGCGACGATTCCGACGCGGCTGCGATATCTGTCGAGGCCGAACCCGAGGATCGGCTCGCCGTTGATCAACACGTCGCCGGCCTTGGGCTGGTGCAGGCCGAGGAGAACTTTGGCCAACGTGCTCTTGCCCGCTCCGGATGGCCCCACGATCGCCACGAACTCGCCCGCCGCTATCTCGAGATTGATGTTGCGCAACACGTCCTTGTCGGTATTGGAATAGGCGAACGTCATGTCCCTGATTTCGATGGAACCGATCGGCACAGGCGCGGCACGGACCGAATGCAGCTGCTCCGGCGCCGTCAGAGCTATGTCGGCGATGCGATCGACGTGAAGCGACAGCGTTCCAAGCTGCGAAACCCGGTCGACGATCTCGAACGACCGGTCGCGGAAGTATTGGTGATAGAGCAGGAACGAGAACACCATGCCCAGCGTCATCGTCTGGTGCATGGCGGCCAGCGCGCAGAGGAAGATGATGGCGATGTTTTCGCTCGCCACGAGCGCCTTGCTCAGCGATCGGATTGCGATTTTCGCCGACTCGAGCCGATGGGTGGCGTTCATCAGTTTCGCATTGTCGTTTTGCCAGACGGCCCTGCGCATATCCTGGGCCGAGAACAGTTTGATCGCGTCGATGTTCACGATGCTTTCCAGGAATTGCGTCGTTTCGCGCGATTCCGCGACGACCACCTCCTCGGAGAGACCTTTGAGCGTCTGGAAGCTCAGCGCCCGCACCGCGGCATAGAACGCCACGGCACCGAGTGCGATCGCCGCGAACCATATGTTGTAGGCGACCAGGACCGCGAGCGCGATGGCGATGACGAACATGTCGACTGCCGACGACATGAGATCGTCTGTCACCGTCTGGCGGATCTGAAACGTGGAACTGACGCGGGAGATGATCTGGCCCGCGTCCCGCTCGTGGAAATACGACACCGGCAGCTTGAGCAGATGGGTGACCAGATTCAAGCCCATCTGGCTGTTGAGTCTCTGTCCCAGTTCGAGGAGGTAATGCGACCGCAGCGTTTCCACCAGCACCGAGCCGAGGCCGATCGCCGCGAAACAACAGACCGTAAGCCAGAGCAGCGAGAAGTCGCGCCAGGGCACGATGGTGTCGACGATGATCTGCATGATCAATGGGGTGAGGAGAAGACAGGCCTGCAGGAGGATCGACAGCGCGAGCGTGGTGGTCATGGCCGACGCCAAGCCCCGGGAACGCTGCCACATGTCGAACAAGCCGAAGCGGGCGGTCTTCTTCCTGGTGGCGAAGACGGCGGTGGGGATGAACTCGATCCCGACTCCGGTGAATTTTTCCGAGATGTCGCGCCTGGTCATCCAGCGCGCGCCGCTGGCGGGATCCAGTATATAGCCGCCCCGCCGTCCGACCCGGGAAATCACGACAAAGTGGTTCAGCTCCCAATGCAGCATGGCCGGCAGCCGCAAATGCTCCAGCGACTCGGGCTCCAGTCGGACTGCGCGGGCGCCGAAATTCAGCCGGGACGCCATGGTGATGAGTTGGCGCAGATTCATGCCCCTTCGCGAAACCGCGAAGTCGAGACGCAGTTCATGGAGATCCACCGGCGCGCCATGATGCGCCAAGATCATGGCAAGGCAGGCAAGGCCGCACTCCGACGCCGTGCTTTGCCGTATCAAAGGCGTCCGCTTTGGGCGCCACGCGCCGATCCATTTGGCGTCAATCATCTGCGCGCCGCTGCAGCGAACTGACGAGCAGATGCGCGAAGGAGAGCCGTCCGATGTCGAGGGCGAAACGTTGCGGTTGACACGCCCGAATGCGCTGCACAATGGAGGGGTCGTCGGCCGCCATGTCCAGTGCGAGCGCCGTGGAGGTTTGCGGCGCCCGAGGCAGCGTACGATAGCCCACAATCGTCAGCGTGTGCGGGCCGGGACATCGTCCGCCCCAAGCTTCGATGGCAAACCGCCGTCCCCGATCGATCTGTTGCCGCAACTTTTGCGGAGCCGCGGCGACGACGACGGTCAGAACGGCGGTTCCCGAAAGAGTCCGGATCGTCGCGGGCCCGGTGGTATGGAGCTCTATTCGCCTCTCCCAACCGACGGCCGTGGACGCCGTGATCGCGGCGACGGCCAACACAGCGACCGTCAGGAGCAAAAGTCGCTGCCATGGCGGGTGAACGATGATCACCTCGCCGGCCAGGCGCCTCTGTCGCCGCTCCACGGCCTGTTCCCGGAAAAGGCTGTAGGGTCGCTTTTGCGGAGATCCACTCAAAGACAGAGGCCCTTTTCGGAGCCGTCACGAAAGACGAACTAAAATATGCAGGCAATAATGATTTAAGGCTATGATATTCGTTCTAGTATGAATGTGGCTGTATCTTGGTCGTATTGATCTGTTCCGTTCGGCGTGTCGAAATCCTGCCTCCACGAAGAAGGAAGAGTCAGATGACGAATATGCCAACTCCAGAGAAAGTGGAAAAGGTCGACGAAAAGAAAGTCGACGTGATCGCGGAACTGATCGATGCCGATCTCGACGAGGTCGCTGCGGGTCATCAGTCGCATCATCATTCGCTTCCGCAGTAGTCGGAGGTCTCCGGCTGACCGGCCTCACGGCCGGTCAGCCCTTGCGGCGAGCGCGACATGGATCAATATATCCGCGAGAACCTCGGCGTCATTCTGAAAGTCTCCGAGCGCTGCAATCTCGTCTGCGACTATTGTTATTTCTTCTTTCACGGCGACGAGACGCATCGAGATCACCCGCCGATCATACGTCCGGCGCTGGTCGACGACCTTTGCGCCTTCATCCGGTCCGCCGCAAGCGAGCATGGCGTGCGCACGGTGCGCATCGGGCTGCACGGCGGGGAGCCGTTGCTGCTCAAGAAAGCGCGCTTCCGCGAGGTGTGTTCGAAGCTGAAGGGCCTCGAAGACGAGGGGTTGCGGATCGAGCTGGTCGTGCAGACGAATGGGACGCTCATCGACGCGGACTGGATCGATATTTTCGCGCAATTCGACATCCATCTCGGCGTCAGCTTCGATGGGCCGCAAGCCGAGAACGATCGGCATCGTTTCAAGAAAAACGGCAAGGGCTCCTACGCCGACGCGCGACGGGGCTGGGAACTGCTGCAGGCGGCGCATGCCGATCGCCGCATCGCCCTGCCGGGCCTTCTGTGCGTGATCGATCCGGAGCAGGATGGTCGCGCGGTCTATCGGCATTTTGTCGATGAGCTGAAGTCGCGCAGCATGGGATTCATATTCCCCGACTACACCTGGGATACGGTGCCGGCCGGCAACCATGTCGAAAAGCTCGAACGCTACCTCGCTGCGGTCTTCGAGGAATGGACGCGGGACGGCGACTTCAAGATTCGCGTCCGCCACATCCGATCCATGCTGGGTGCGCTTCTCCTCGACAGCGCCGCTTCGTTTCAGCACAGGTTCGCTGACGACGTCCGCAACTTGATCACGGTCTCGTCCAACGGCGCCTTGGGTCCCGAAGATGTCATACGCACGATTTCGCCGCGATTCCGCGAGGCGGGATACCGGCTGCCTCAGCATTCGCTGACGGACCTGACGTCCGGACCGATTTGGACGGAACTCGAAAAAGCGCGGACGGATCCGGCGGAGAAATGCCGCCAGTGCGAATGGTGGGGCATGTGTGGCGGCGGGCGCCCGTGGAACAGGTTCAGCGAGGCCAACGGCTTCCGCAACCCCTCCGTCTACTGTTCCGCCCTCAGGCGTCTCTATTCGGACGCCGCCGAATATCTGGTCGCGAACGGACTGCCGAGGAGCGAGATGCTCCGCAGACGCGACCAAGGCAGATTTGTCGACCAGGAAAAGACGGGAGCCGACGCATGTTGAACAGGGCCGCGGGTACGGAAGAGTTCGGAATGTCGTTCTCTTGCCCCTCTCTGCTGGGAACGCAAGATTGCACCGTGATGCGCCAGGCGCTGTTGCGCACGATTTTCGGCAGGGTCCGCAAGGCGCGAAACGCGCGCTGGCCGAATCACGACGCGTTTCTTTCATCGGTGCTGGAGCCGCTGCTGGCTCGGCTTGAAGATGCCGATGTCTGGATGCCGGAACTCGGATTTGTCCTGCATCTGCACCGCGAGGGAAAGATCGAGGCGGCGAGCGCGCAGCTTGCGCTGGCCTTGTCCGCGGCGCAGATCGACGACGTCACATGGTCTTACGAGATCGGCGAGGATGCCGAGATGCTGTTCGGTGGGACGTTGTTCGTCGGCGGCGGTTCCATGCGCGCGCGGATTTCGCGCGACGTCGCGGAGATCGACCTGTTCGGCGGCAGCGCACCGCTCTCGCTCCGTTTCGTCAGGACGGGTGCGTTGTGGCAGCGGATGGGCACGGAGTCGCCGCGGATATGCGATCCCTATTTGCTCGCATCGGATGAGATCGGCATCTATGTGAACGGCTTCAAGACGGGCGAGGAGATGACATCGCAGGTGCCGCTGCTCAGCCACGGGCGCGCCGTGGGACCGGCCGGCATCGCGCGGCACGCCGAAATTCTCTCCAGCGCCCTGGCGACGATCGAACAGATGGGTCCGGACTATGTTCGCTGGGTCGGCCACGCCATAAAGATGGTGCAAATGCTCGATTGCTGGCGCGAAGAAGGCGACCCGGTCTATACGTCGAGCAGCTGGCCCAGCCGCCCCGGCATGGTTTCAATGGGGTTTTCGGTGGCGCCAACGCTCTTTGAGCACAAATTCCGCGTCGCCGATTCGTTCATCCACGAGGCGTCCCACCAGTATCTGAACCTGCTGAGCTTGGCGTTCCCGTTGGCCAACGGCAACGACAGTTCACTCTACTATTCGGTTCTCGCGCGAAGAGAGCGGCCGATCGATCGCGTTCTTCTGGCGTTCCACGCGGCGGCAAACATGGCGTTGTTCTATGCCGAAGCGTTCCGGCGGGGCCGCTACGAGTGCAGGCACAACTTCAAATGGGCGATGGACTGTTCGAAGTCCCTTCGCGAGCCGCTCGACCATACCACGGGGCTGACCGACGTGGGCTTGGGCATTTTCAGGCCCCTGGCGAGCGCTCTGGACGAGATCGACACAAGCATGCTCGCGCATGCCTAGCGGACGCTGCTCGAGCATTGCCGCGAAGCCGTCGCCGGCGTGTGCGAATGCTTGATCTGGCGGCTCGTACCGAAGCCGAGCTGAACCTGCTCTGCGATGCGTTTCGCCGGCGGGGCCGGGTCATCATTCGCGATTTTCTGGAACCTGCGGCCGCCGAATTGCTGGTCGGCTGGCTTGTGCGCCAGCCGCGCTGGACGACCGTCGGATGCCCGGCGGCCTTGGTGCCGCCGGAGGGCGTTGATCGCCAATGTCAGGCGCCGCCCCGACTGAGCTTCCATTATGATAGTATATTGCTGTTCGACGAAGGCCCGTCCCGCCGCGACGATTGCGGCCTTGTGGATTTCCTGACCTCCGGCGAGTTCGTCGACCTCATTTCGCGCGTGACCGGGCGCACCGATCTCTCCGGTGCCGACGGCCACGCGACGCGATTTGGCGCGGGACACCACCTCAATCTGCATATGGATGGAACGAAGCCGGGGGAGCCGCGCGGTGTTCGCAGGGTTGCGTTCGTGCTGGGAATGACGCGGGCCTGGAATCCGGACTGGGGCGGCTTCACGCTCTTTCCGCAGTCCGATGAGCCGTTCGCTGCCGGCGCATTTCCAAGCTACAACCAGCTGCTTCTGTTCGCAGTGCCCACGCCGCACCTGGTCACGCGAATTGCTCCCGATTGTCCCCGCTACCGCTACGCGATTTCGGGCTGGGCGCGAAGCAGCGCCTGACTGGCATCGCAATCGCGCTTCCGGCACCGACCGGTATCGCCGTCTTTGATCGCTCGCGGCCAGCAAGATCCGCAGGCGCCTTCGGTCCCACCTTGACTTATCGGCGTCATGGATGCCTGTCGATGCTCTGACAACGCGGCGCCGAGGCCGGGAAGAGCCGCAATATCATCGCTTCGCGCGCGCGTGGGCAAGCTGTTTCAGCAGGGATATCACGTCGTCCTCGTGGCCCATCGGCTTTGAGCCAGGCGCAACCGAGCGGCCAAGCGCCATCCCGATCATCGCTTCGAGGACCAGGCGATAGAACGCGACATCCTCCGCGCCGCGTCCCACCTTGGCCGCCAAAGCGGCATTGAATTGTGGCGTGGCGGCGCGGCGGAAGCGCTCGATGACCGGATCGAGTTCCTTGCGGAGCGATGGATCGTTGCGCGCAGCTAGCCACACCTCGATGACGATCTTGAAATCGGGATGGCCGAAACCTGCCCAGGCCGTCTCGATATAGGCCACTGTTGCATGGCGCGGATCGCTATGCTCCGCGGCCTCGCGCGAGCGCTTGCCGATGTCGGTGCAGACCTCCTCCAGCGTCGCCGCGAAGAGCGCGGATAGCCCGGAGAACTGATGGAACAGCGCCCCGCGCGTGACACCGGCGCGGGCGCATACTTCAACCGCCGTGGTTCGGCCGTAGCCGCATTCCATGAGCGACGCCTTGGTCGCTGCGATCAGGCGCGCCCGCATGGCGGTGCTCCGCTCGACCTGAGTGTGCTTTTCTTTTGCGGACATTCAGTTGCGGACCTCCGGCGGCTTGGCTATTATGATACATACGTACATGAATGTATGTAAATCACAAGCAGAGTTTGCCCACATGGATGCGGTTGTCGAAGGCAGATTGGAGAGCGCGGGGCGGGTCGGCATGGCCGTGCTTGACGCGAAGGCGGCACGAGCGGCCTGCGGGATTTCGCATGCGCAGGAAAAGCAGATTGCGCGCGATCTTGCGCCCGCAATCGCATGGCCCACCTTGGCGCTGGCTGTCGCGCTGCCGTCGACGTTTCTGGCTGTCGTCTGGCTGGGCCTGACCGATGTGTTGCCCCTATGGATCTGCACGCCGATCCTGGCGCTGGTGTCCTACGCCCACTACACGCTGGTGCACGAATCCATCCACGGCAATGTGGTGAGCAGCCCGCGCAGCCTCGCCTGGATCAACATGGTGGTGGGTTGGATCGGTTCGTTGGGCATGGGCGCCGGCTGGCCCGCGCTTCAGCGCACGCACATCCTGCATCATTCCTTCACCAACACCGAGCGCGATCCCGACATCGCGGTGAAGGGCTCTTTTGCACAGTTGCTGGCAAAGTGGGCCGTCATGGTGGCCATGTCGCTATGGCCAATGTTCTTCCTGCGCTTCATCGGCACGGAGCGCTACAAGCGGATCGGCAGTATCCTCAGCTCTGCCGAGATCGCACAGGTGTCCGCCGTTACGCTGTTTACGATCGCGCTCCTGTTCGCCGCGGTCGCCACCGGCCATTTCGTCGACTGGCTGTGCTTGTGGTTCCTGCCGACACGGCTGGGCATCCTGATCCTCAATATCTTCTTCCAGTGGTTGCCGCATCATCCATTCGACCGGACGGAGCGCTATCACAACACGCGCATCAGCCTGTGGTTCGGCGGCACCTTCATGCTGCTCCAGCAGAACCTGCATCTGATGCATCACCTGTGGCCGAGCGTGCCGTTCTACAACTACGCGCGGCTCTATCGCGCGCTGAAGCCGGTGCTGCTCGCGGAAGGTTCGCGGATCGAAGGACTGATGGTAGGCGCGCACGCGCAGGCCGTCGCGGATTGGTCGCTGATGGATTTCCACAAGGAGTTGGGGCAATGAGCGAAGCACGCAGCACCATCCCTTCGGGCATCCTGGTCGAGGCGGAGGACTTCGAGAACTACGGCGGCTGGGTGCTCGACTCGCAGTTCGAGACGCAGATGGGATCGCCGTACCTGCTGGCGCACGGACTTGGCCGGCCGGTTGCGGACGCGACGACCGTGATCTCTGTCGCCCATGCCGGCGAATATGAGGTGTGGGCGCGTGCGAAGGACTGGGTACCGTCGCATCATCCGGGGCGCTTTACGCTCTCGATCGACGGCATGACGCTCGCAACGGAGTTCGGCACGAACGGTCGGGACTGGTCATGGCAGTCGGCCGGCAAGATCTCGCTGCCTCGGGGCGATCTGCGGCTGGCGCTGCACGACCTCACCGGTTTCGACGGCCGCTGCGATGCGATCTATTTCAGCGCCGACGGGAGCGTGCCGCCCAACGACGTCAATGACGCCAGCCGCGCGTGGCGCAGGGCGCTCCGCGGATTGCCGGATGAGCCGATCGACGCTGGCGACTACGACGTCGTGGTGGTCGGCGGCGGGATATCGGGCTGCGCCGCGGCGCTGGCCTCCGCGCGCCTCGGCCAGCGTGTGGCGCTGATCCATGACCGCCCGGTGCTGGGCGGAAACGCGAGCAGGGAAATCGGCCTGATGCCGCGCGGCACACAGGGAGCGCTGCTGCGCGAGCTGTCGCAACGGGCTGAAGACGGCGACATCGCCGCGTTGTCGCTGCTGGAAGCCGAGCCGACCGCCACGGTGTTCCTGGAGCATCGGATCGTGGGAGCCGCCACCGACGGGAGCCGGATCGTCTCGGTCGATGCGGTCCAGGCGCGGGGCGGCATCGAGCGGCGCTTCACGGGCGCGATGTTCATCGATACCACCGGCACCGCGATGCTCGGCGTGCTGGCGGGCGCGGAGACGCTGTTCGGCCGCGAGGCGCGCTCGGAGTTCAACGAGGGCTATGCGCCCGAGGTCGCCGACTACATGCATCACGGCAACACCGTGTTCTTCCGTACACGGATGGCGGATCACCCGGTGGCGTTTCCCGACGTGCCATGGGCGACCGCGGTGTCGAAGGACTACGCCAACCTGAGCGGCCAACTGATGAAACCCGGTCTGGAAAACGGCCCCGGTCCGAAAGCCGGCGACAATCCGGCTACGCCGGCGTTCCGCTTCGGCAACGCCAACGACACCTTTCCGGCGACCCATTTCTGGGAATACGGCCAGTGGCTCGACCCCTACAAGGAAGGCGAGCGCATCCGCGATCACCTGATCACGGCGCTCTACGGCACGTTCTCGAACGTGAAGCGGCTGGAGCCGGAGGCCTATGCCGGGCTCGAACTGGAATGGGTAGCGTTTGTCGCGGCGCAGGGTGAGTTCAGGCGCTACAAGGGCGACTACATCCTCAACGAGAACGATATCCGGGAGCACAGGCGGTTCGACGACACGCTGATCGCCAATGATGGATCGTTCTGCATCCACTGCGCGTGGGCGCCGGGGGAAGGCAAATACGATTTCCGTCTCAAGGACTGGATCTTCGACATGCGGGATTCCGAGTCGTACGAGATTCCATTCCGCTGCCTGTATTCCGCCAACGTCGACAACCTGATGATGGCGGGCAAACATATCAGCGTCACCCATGTCGCCGGCTCGTCGACGAAGCTGATGGGCAACGGTGCGCAGCACGGCATCGCCGTCGCGGTGGCGGCGTTCCTGTGCCGAAAGCACGATACGACGCCGCGCGGGCTCTACAATAGCCATCTCGATGAGCTGAAGGAGCGCGTGCACGAACTCGCGATGCACGACCACGACATGGCGAGCAATCCGCCCGCCCGGAAGTTTGTGCCGGTGCCGGGCTAGAGAACCGCCGAGGAAGGCATGAAGCTCAATTCCTGCGCGGCTCCGGGGTATTTGGCCATGCATGAAACTCGAAATCCGGCAATTCCTGAAGCAGCAGACGAGCGGCGCGATCGTCGATACGAGTTCGGTGCAGGGCCATGTCGCATTCGGCTATAGTCCGCCATATTTGAGAGAGGGAAGGACGAAGGTGCGCAGGAGCACGGCTTGTTCGTCCTCGTTGAGATCCTCTCGCCATTCGAGCATCTGATGGATGTTCATCAGCCAATCGGCCAGCTCGTGGTTGCTTAGCCCCTTTCGGATTTTTCCTTCCTTCCGCCCCCGATCGAACACGACGGACCAGGTGCTGAGAAACAGCGGCTCGACCTGGGTGCCCGTGCGGTAGGCCGGATTGTTCAGGATCAGGGTGCGATCCTCCTCGAAGATCGAATGATAGACATCGTCCTTGTTGGCGATCTTGATGGTCTCGATGGAGCCGGCGACGACGCAATCCTCGAACGTGGCGCAGTTGCGCATCCGCTCCTGGATGGCGGCGGCGATCTTCTCCAGCCTGTGAAAAATGACGGCCCGCATGATGGCCCGCCGATTCGGATAGAGCCGATAAAGCGTGCGGCGGCTGACGCCGGCTTCCGACGCAATGTCCTCGACGGAGGTCTTGCCGGCACCGAGGCGGCGAATGCAGCGGACCGCCGCCTCGACGATCTCGGCGTTGCGGCCCGAAGGCTCTGCGCTCGGCTTTTTCCTTTTTTTCATGCGTCGTTCCGGTGCGGAGAGACCAATCGTTCACCGCCCGATGAATGCCGGGCGCACCTGAAAGCACTGCCACATTCCGGCGTTGCGGGCGATGCGGCACAGCTGTTTGACAAGCGCGAGAATTTCCGTCAAGTTTTGGCACAAGGCACAATAACTGTGCCAAGTGCCATCAGAGCACATATCGGGATGAGACACATGGATCGCTTCGATTTGATCCTCGCCAACGGCACCGTCATCGACGGCACCGGATTTCCGCGCTTCAAAGGCGATATCGGAATCCGGGGTGGCAGGATCGCGCAGATCGGTCGCCTCTCCGGCGCCGCCGCGGACCGCAGGATCGATGCCGCCGGCCTTATCGTGGCGCCGGGATTCATCGACACCCACACCCATTACGACGGCCAGATCTTCTGGGATCCGGCATGCTCCAATGCCGGTGAGAACGGCATCACCACCGTGGCGATGGGCAATTGCGGCTTCGGTTTCGCGCCCTGCCATGCGAGAGACCGCGAGCGCACCATGCTGATGATGCAGACGACCGAGCAGATTCCGGCGGCGCAGCTGAAATCGGGACTGCCCTGGGACTGGCAGACCTTCCCCGAACTGATCGCCTCGCTGAAGCGCACGCCCAAAGCGGTCAACGCCATGATGTTCATGCCGCTCAACCCGCTGATGATCTATGTGATGGGCGTCGAGGCCGCCAAGACGCGCCGGCCGACGCCTGGCGAAATCGCCGCAATGCAGGATCTCATTGCGGAAGCGATGGATGCCGGCGCTTGCGGCCTTTCGGTGTCGTCCATGGGGACGGTGAACAACCATGTCGATATCGACGGCACGCCGATGCCGACGGACGTGATGCATATCGACGATCTGTGCGCGCTCGTCGGCATCTTCCGCCGCCGGGGTGACGGCATCATCCAGGTGATCTCGCAAATCGGGCCGGTCGGCGACAGCGAGGTCAGCATCCGGCTCGGCGAGGCCTCGGATCGCCCGATCCTCCACAATGTCTTTTCGACCAGCGACTACACGCCGGATCTGCATCGCAAGAGCATGGCCTGGCTGACCAAAGTCAACCGCCAGGGCGTGCTGATGTATGCCGCCACCGTCGTCAACCGCAGCTGGAATGAAGTCGATTTCTGGAATTCGCCGGGTTGCGCCATGGATGCGCTGGCGGCGCACCGCGAGCTCACGGCGACGGCGACGATCGAAGCCAAGCGCGCGCTGTTGCGCTCGCCGGCCTATCGCGATCGCTTTCGCCAGACCTACGACCCCGTGATGTTCGAAGCGACCGCCGGCGGGTTGGAGCGTTACATCGTCGTGACCATGGGCGACAGCCCGCCGGATAGCGAAAAATATATCGGCCGCTCGTTGGGCGACATCGCCGCCGGCGAGAACAAGCCGGTCAGCGACATCTATCTCGACCTCGCCTTGGCATCCGATTTTGCCCTGGTCCTCAAGACGCCGCAGATCGCGGCGCAGGATCCCGCGAAGATCGCGGAACTGATCTCCCATCCGCATGTCCTGGCGGGCTCCTCGGACGGCGGTGCCCATACCAAGATCTGGAGCGGTGGCTGCTGGACGACCGACCTGCTGATCTGGCTGGTGCGCGAGAGCGGGCTCATCGACCTCGAGCGGATGCATTACGGCTATTCCTACCAGCCGGCCCGTGTCCTGGGGATCAAGGATCGCGGCGCGCTGCTGGAGGGCATGGCGGCGGATATCGTCGTCTACGACCTCGACGAACTCTTTTTCGATCGGTCTGTCTATGAGGTGGTGAACGACATGCCGAACGGCGATTGGCGCAGGCGCGCCAGGGCCGGCGGCTATCGCTGGGTCATCGTCAACGGCGAAGTGACGTTCGAGCGGGATGTGCGATCGGGCGCTACGCCCGGCCGTTATCTGTCTGTCTGCGATCGCAATCCCGAAAATCGGCTGGCCGCCGAATAAAGCGTCGCGTGAACAAAAATAGGACTCGCACAAGCGTGGTCCAACAGGGGGAAAAAATGAAAAATGCACAGCTGCTCGCCGGTTCTGCCTTGGCGGCGATCTTCGCATCCTGCAGCCATCCCGCATGGGCGCAGGATGCCGGAGGCGCCACGACCATCGAGACCGTCACCGTGACTGCCGAACGGCGCGCCGAAAACCTGCAACAGACGCCGGTCGCGGTGCAGGTGCTGTCGCCGAAGAACCTCAGCGATTCGCATATCGAAAACCTTGTGGATCTTCAGAAGATCACGCCGTCGCTCGTGGTCCAGGATGCGGGCAGCAACGTGAACCCCTATATCCGCGGCGTCGGCGCGACGACGCAAGGGTCGGGCTACTATGCCAGCGTCGCCACCTATGTGGATGGCGTTTATGTCACCCGGTTGTCGAGCGGCGTGTTCGACCTCGACGATATCGACAGCATCCAGGTCCTGAAGGGCCCGCAAGGGACCTTGTATGGTCGCAACGCCACGGGCGGCGCCATCGTCATCACCAGCCACACGGCGCAGCCCGGCGACCCGATCGAGGCGCATCTGTCGGCGGGCTATGGCAGCTACGACGAACATGGCGTGACAGGACGGATTTCCGGCGGCATCGACGAGAACTTCGCGTTCACGCTCGGCGCTTCGGAACGTTACCGCGCCGGCTTCGTCGAAAATCTCAATCCACCCGGCTTCGGCACCAATGGACAGGATCTCAACAGCCGCAATTATTATTCGATGGATGGCGAACTGACCTTCGCGCCCAATGGCCGGTTGAGCGTCGTGCTGCGCGGCTCCTATTATTTCCAGAATGATCGCACGGCGATGGGCATCCAGCCGGTCGGCCTGAAGGACTATGTGAACAACGCCACGCTGGCCTCGCTTGGACTGCCCGCCGATCCGGCGACGCCGCTCAACGGCACACAGGCCTACTATGCCGGCTTGCTGGGCGCTTTCGGCGTGCCGGGCGCCGCGGCCGAAGCCATGGCCGGTGGACTGCAATTCTCGAACCGCTTCGGCACCGTCTACGACAACGAAGCGAACGGCTTCGCCGCGAACGCGCTTCGGGTCACGGGCCGGCAAGGCGATTTCGACGCGACGCAGATCGCTACCGGGGTCCTGCGCGTCGACTACAATCTCGGATTCGCCGATCTCGTTTCCAACGCATCCTTCACCTCGAACACCAGCAAGTCCGCGACCGAAGTGATCGGCGCCAATCCGGCCAGCTATCCCGCCGGCTTCAATGCCGGCAGCGTCGGTTTCTCCGGCGACTTCCCGGCCCAGAATTTTCAGGAGGATCTGCAGCTGTCCTCGACCGGCGGGCCCATTCAATGGCTGCTCGGCGCAAATTATCTCGACGAAAAGGGCCTGACGGACCTGACCGGCGACCTGTTCGGCTTCAACGTCCAGAGCGCGCTCAATCGCTTCACGTCGCGGTCGTTCGCGGTGTTCGCACAGGCCACCGCACCGCTCGACTTCATTGCCGACGGCCTCAGCTTCACCGGCGGCGCGCGCTATACGACCGACACCTTCACGCTGCGGGACGAGCCCGGCTTCGGCACGTTCCAGAATCACATCAGCAGCAATGCCTGGACCTATACGGCCCGGGCGAACTATCAGCGCGAAGATATTCTGCTCTATGCCGGCGTCTCGACGGGCTTCAAGGCCGGAACGTTGAACGCGACCAACGAGACCAGCCCCGGTGTCCAGCCGGAGAAGATTACATCCTACGAGATCGGCGCCAAATGGGATATCGACGACCGGCTCCGGCTGAATGTCGCGGCGTTCCATTACCTCTACACCAACATCCATCTGCAGGTGACGTCTTCGCCGCTGGCCGCGAGCTTTCTCGTCAACGGCACGGGCGCCCATGTCGACGGCGTCGATTTCGAAGGCTCGGCGGTGTTGACCGATTGGGCGACGCTCAATCTCAACGGACTGCTTCTCGATTCCCGCTACAAGGACAATGTCGCGGTACCGGGCTTCGTGACCCTCGCCACGGCGGGCAAGCGGCTGGCCGGCGCGCCCGACTGGTCGCTCAGCATCGGGCCGCAGATCAAGCTTCCTTTCGTCACCGACGGCTCCCTCGATCTTGCGGTGACCGCCGGCCTGAACAGCGGATATTATTTCGACGCGGAAAACATCGTCGGCACCGGTGGTGCTTTCAGCGCCAAGTCCTTTGCTACGGTCGACTTCAACCTCGGATACACGACCGCCGATGGGCATTGGCGTGGCTCCGTCTGGGGCAGCAATATCCTCAACGACCAGTATTTCAACGGCGGTCTGGTTGCCGGCCAGATCGACAAGCTGGCGCTTGCCGCGCCGCCGGCGCAGTTCGGCGCGACCATCGATTACTTCTTCAACTGACGCGAGCGATGGATATGGCCAGCAGCGACGACGATGCGCTCTCGGTCATCCGGAGCATGACTGGACGGACGCAAGCATCCGTCGCCGTCTCTCCGGAGCGTGTCGCGGATTTCCTGCGCAAACAGGACGATCTGGGCGGCAAGCTCATCCGTCTGGAATTCGACGACAAGCGCCGTCGGTCGGGCGCGTCGAGCGGCACGCAGCTCGTCGATGCTTATATAACGGCCGAGGATCACGCCGAAGTCTGCCGCAAGCTGGTGTTCCGCTATGATCTCGGCGGCACGTTCTTCTTTCAATACGATCTTGTGGCGCAATTCCGGGTGATGAAGGCGTTGCGGAAGACGCCGGTCCCCGTTCCGAAGGTCCTTTGGCTGGATGCGGCGGGCGAGATCGCCGGCCTGCCGGGGCTTTTCATGGAGCGCGTCGACGCGCCCGCGCCCGGCGGCCAGCCCTTTGCCGAAGGGCCGCTGGTCGATGCGCCGCCGGAACAGCGCCGCCAGATGATCCTGGAAAGCGTGCGCACCTTCGCCCGGCTACACCAGCTCGATCCGAAGACGCTGCCGCTGGACTTCCTCGGCCGGCGCGGTACAGGCGCGGACTTTATTGCCCGCGCGATAGACTGGGACAGCAAGGAACTCATGCACGCCATTCCCGCCGGCTTCGGCGGCGACCGGCGCGCGTTCTACGACGGCGTGCGCGGCGAATTGTTGGGCGTGCGCGATTATCTGTTCGCGCATGCGCCCAAGGACCGCGAACCCGAGATCGCGCATGGCGATCCCAATCTCAGCAATCTGATGTTCCGCGGCAGCGAAGTCGCTGCTTTGCTGGATTGGGAGCTGTGCCATCTCGGCCTGGGCGAGGCGGATCTCGCCTATTGCCTGGCCGGCATGGCGCACTTCCTCTTGTTGATGAAGCCCATGGCGGGCGTGCCCTCCGACGACGACGTCATCGCGGCATACAAGGCTGAGCGCGGCAGCTTTCGCGACTGGGAATTTTGCCGGCTGTGGGGCGAATGGCGGCTCGGCGTCTATCAGGCGATGGGCTTCAGCCGCCTGCCGCCCGACATGCAGCATGTCGAGGAAATGTACTGGAACAACACCAAAGACCGCCTCGGGCGGTTCATGCCGCGAGAGGGTTGAGTATGGAGATCATCGAACTTCCCGTGCAGGACGAATGGCCTCACAAGCCTGGTCCCGAGATGCTATGGCAGGAAAGCGTCGTGCTGACCTGGCAGGACGTCACCCAATCCATCGGCGGATTTTTCCGCATCGGGCACCAGCCCAATCGCGCCTTGGGCATTTGCACCTTCGGCATCGTCAGCAGCGGCGGCCGCTGTTTCAACCGGTCGCGGCCGAACATTCCCATCACGGCCTCCGACCGCTTTCAGAACGGCTTTCAGATCGACAAGTTCCTGCGGGCGGAATTCGAGCAGGGCCGCAGCCTGTGGACCGCCCATGACGACGACTGCGATATCGCGCTGCATGTCACCGACATCCATCCCCAATACGATACCTGGGCGCTATCGGGCCTGCACAACGACTTCCGCGCCAAATTCGCTGCCAGCCATACCGAAGTCGCGGGGCTGGTCGCCGGAACGGTGCGGCTCGGCGACCGCGACTGGAAGATAAAAGGCTTTGCCTATCGCGATCATTCCTGGGGCGTGCGCGATCATAGCGATCCGGCGGCGGCGCTGGCGAACCTGTTCTGGCTGGTCGGCTCCTTCGGCAAGGATTTCGTCATCTGCGCCTGCGAAACCGTGTCCCGCAGCGCCAAGCGCTTCAATACGGGCTTCGTGATCAAGGACGGCGAGATCGACCGTCCCGTGATGCGCGATATCAGCTTTAACGTCGAGCTCGACGGCATCTCGACGCGCGGCGCGCGCTGCCGCATCGAGACGGAAAAGTTCGGCGCCTTCGACATCGACATAGACGGCTTCGGCAACGTCTTGATGGGCATGCAGGCGGAGCCGGGTCACGAGGAGGAATATCTCGAATGCGGCATGCCCGGCCGGATGCGTTGCAACGGCATGACGGGCGGTGTTCATCTCAGCACGATGTTCAACGCCCGGGGCGCCTCGGGACCGCCGGCATTGCTGTTCGGCGCCTCGCGCCAAAAGGGTCTGTACACCGCGCCAAAATGGTCTCCATCAAGCAGGTAAGTGTCGGAATGCTCCCGAGGCCGTCAGTCTCGGAGCAAAGCCCGGCGCGGACGCTGCGCTCTATCAACCTGCACAATTCGGCCTCACCCAACGGGGCGCAGCGTTGGAGCGCGCGCCGTTTTGCCGCCATCGGCGGCGACGCGCGTGTTTCGGCGACGCCGCAAGCGTTGACAGGAATTTCCGTAACGGCTACGTGTGATCACAAATCACAGAGGAGCCGATGGGTACCGCCAGCAGCCTGATAGTGCGCACCGCACAAGGGACGTTGCAGGGCGGCGTGGAAAACGGTGTCCGCGTTTTTCGCGGCGTGCCTTACGGGCGCGTGTCTGCGGCCTTGCGGTTTTGCGCGCCAAAGCCGCCCGCCGCGTGGTCCGGAGACCGCTTGGCCGTCGCGGCAGGTCCCATCTGCCCGCAGAATGACGATGACGGCGTAGGTGCCTATCTGGCGTTCGCGCAGGACGAAGACTGTCTCAACCTGTCGATCTGGGCACCACAGGCTCCAGGTCCGCATCCCGTCCTCGTCTGGTTCCATGGTGGCGCCTTCGTGACCGGCACGGGCGCGCTCTCGCTTTACGACGGCAGCACGCTGGCGCGCGAGCAGAACATCGTGGTCGTGAGCGTGAACTATCGCCTCGGCGTCCTCGGCTGGCCACCGTTCCAGGTACGGGGCGCGAGCGTCTCCAACAATCTCGGGCTTCTCGACTGCGTCGCGGCGCTGCAATGGTTGCGGGCCAACATCGCCGCGTTCGGCGGCGATCCGGACAACGTCACGCAATCGGGCCAGTCTGCCGGCGCGATGATCTCCGCCATGCTCGGCCTTGTGCCGCAGGCCCGCGGCCTGTTCGCCAAGGCCGCACCGATGAGCCTGCAGACGTTGGTCGCACTCGAGCCAGAGCGGCAGGCGCGCTACACGCGCGCGATCCTCACGGCCCTGGATCTCGGTCCCGAAGATATGGACAAACTCGCGGCGGCGCCGGTCGCGGCGCTGCTGAAGGCGCAGTGGCAGGTTCGCCAAGCGGCGATGTCCGCGGTCGACACGGTCGAGCAATTGCGCTGGCCGTTCATGCCGAATGTCGACGGCATCCTGTTCACCGGCGATCCCGCGAACGAGATGGCGGCGCTCCGCCGGACATGGCCGCTTCTGACCGGCGCGACGGCAGAAGAGCTGGTCGTCACGCCGTTGCAGCTCGCGGCCAACCCGACGGCGGCGCAGCTTTCGACCCGGGCGGCGACGCTGGCAGGCCTCGCCAGGCTGTTTGACGCGGCGGCGGCTGAGCGGATCTGGCGCGTCTATGCAGAAGCCTATCCCGCCGCGTCGGAAAGCGAGTTGTCGGGCCTCATCGCCACCGACAAGGATTACCGCATCCCGGCGCTACGCCTTGCAGAAGCGCCGACCGCACAGGCCGATGCCTTCACCTACACTTTCACCTATCGCGGCCGCGGGCCGTACTATCCCAATGCGCATCACGCACTCGACCTGCCGTTCTGGTTCGGGACGCTGCGAGAGCCGCGCTATGCCGGATTCTTCCTGGGCGGTGACGCGACCGAGGCCGAGCTCGCGCTTTCGCGGAAGATGCGCGACGCCCTGGGCGCCTTCATGCGCAGCGGCGATCCGGGCTGGCCAGCCTATCGCACGGGCATGCGCGAGACGATGATCTTCGGGCTTCCGGGCGGCGCCGCACGCGATCCGCAGGGCAGCACCCGCGCGGTGTGGGAGGGCCTGATACCGTGAGCGCATCGCTTGACAGGGCGGCGTCGCGCCGGCCCGAACCGACAGGCAGCTTCGCGCAGCTCCGCCGCGACATCGCCGAGTGCGGCTATGGCATCCTGCTCGGCGCGCTCGACGCCGATCTGTTGGCGCGGCTGAAGCAGCGGGTGGCCGAACAGGCGGCCGCCGAGCGCGAGGCCGGCGTGGCCTATTATTTCGGCGACGACCTGACGGGCATGCCGGCGACGCGCGGCGGTCCGGATCCCGCGCCCAACCAGCGGCTAAGCAACTTGCTCAACAAGGGCCGTGTCTTCCGCGAGCTCCTCCACCATCCCGCCATCGCCGAAGTGGTGCTGCCGATGATGGGTGGGCGCACGCTGCTCTCCAGCCTGAGCGCGATGATCATGAAGCGCGGCGGCGTGGCGCAGGTGCTGCACAGCGACCAGCAATTCGTGCCGTTCCGCACGCCGCTCCCGATGGTCGGCAACGTCGTGTGGATGCTGGTCGATTTCACGCGCGACAACGGCGCGACCCGCGTCGTGCCTGGCTCGCATCTGTGGGAGCCGCCGTCGATCCGGATCGAGAAGGACGCGGCAGGCGTTGCGAACCTGGTCCAGTCCGAGGTCGAGCCCGTGATCGCCGAAGCGCCGGCCGGATCGGCGCTGATCTTCGATGGACGGCTCTGGCACGGCGCTGGCGCCAACAGGACGGACGTGCCGCGACCGGCGCTGTTCTCCTATTACTGCCAGCCTTACATCCGGCAACAGGAGAACATCGCGCTCTCGCTGCTGGACGACGTCTATGCGGAGATGAGCACGGCGGAGCGCGCGATGGTGGGTTTCGAAGCCCACAATCGCGGCCTGGGCCGCATCGCGCCGGCGCTCGGCCGCGTCAACACCAATTGGATCGATCCGGCGGTCGGAGAATTGCCGCGGCCTTGCGGATCAGGCGCGACACCTCTTTGAACGCCGGCGTGCCGGCGCGTTCCAGCCATTCGAACAGCGCCATCTCGGTCGTCACGATCTGCGCGCCGGCCTGCTCCAGCCGCCGGAGCCCTGCCTGCTTGTTGTCTTCCGTGCGCGACCCGACCGCATCGGCGACGACAAAGCAGCGCCGGCCGCGCGCCAACAGGTCGAATGCGGTCTGAAGCACGCAGACATGCGCCTCGAGCCCGCACAAGACGATGTCGCGCGCATCGGCCGCCAGGTGCGCCGCGAGCGCGGTGTCGCGCAGGCAGGAGAATTCGAGCTTCTCGAAGCGCGGCGCGTCGCCGGCGGCCGCTGCGAGCGGTGGAACGGTCGGTCCGAGGCCGGCCGGGTATTGCTCGCTGACAGTCACCGGTATCTCAAGAATCCGGCATGCCTGCAGGAGGCGCAGGCAGTTGCGCTCCACCGCGTCGTAGCCCGCGATCGCAGGGACGAGCCTCTCCTGCATGTCGACGAGCAGCAGACGGCTGGCCTCGCGGCGCATCAATCCGCCGCGATCGGTCATCTAGAGACTCCGCAGCGCCGTGCGCACCTGCTCCAGCAGGTGATCGACCTCCGCCTCGCCCATTGGGGTTGAGAGCGTGAAGAGAAGGCTGGGCGAGGTCAGGATTCCGGCATTCATCAGGAAGGCATGGATCTTCGCCTGCTCGCCGCCGAACTGAGCCGCATAGACCAGGTCGCGGTAGTTGCGGATCGGGTGATCGCTCAGGGAGAGCAGGGCGAAGGACTCGTCGCCCATCACCTGGCCCGTGCGGCCGGTGTCGCGCAGCGCGGCGCGCAAGCCGTCGCGCAGACGGCGGCCCAATTTCCCAAGCCGTGCGAATTCGCCGGGCGTCAGCATCTGCATGGTCTTCAGGCCCGCGACCATGGTCACGGGATTGGCGTTGTAGGTCCCGCCATGGGAAACGCGCGGCCGGCCCTCGTCGAAATTGAAGACCGACATCACCGCTTGGCTGCCGCCGACCGCGCCGACCGGGAAGCCGCCGCCGATGATCTTGCCCAGCGCCGTCAGGTCCGGCGCGAAGCCGAGCTTGCCCTGCGCGCCGTGATAGCTGAGACGCAGATTGTAGACCTCGTCGAGGATGATCAGCGCACCGATCCGGGCGCAGACCTCGCGCAGCATCGTGAGATACCCCGGATCGATGGGCACGAAGCCGACACGCGAGGGCAGGGGATCGATCAGCACACCGGCCAGCGCGCCGGCATGGGCTTCCAGCAGCGCGCGCGACGCGGCGATGTCGTTCCACGGCAGCACGATGACCTCATCGAGCACCGATTGGGGCTGGCCGTGATAATTGGCGACGCTGGCCGGCTTGTCGGCCGGTCCCCAGCTGTCCGGCAGCGCGGCCTGGCTGACCTCCGCGAAGTCGTAGCCGCCGTGATAGGCGCCTTCGACCTTGGCGATCTTCGGCCGCCCGGTATAGGCGCGCGCCGCTTTGATCGCGAGCATCACCGCCTCGGTGCCCGAATTGGCGAACCGCACCTGATCGACGCCCGCCAGGCGGGTCACCAGCAGTTCGGCGAGATCGATCTCGCTTTCGGTCGGAAGGCCGACGGCGGTCAGCCGGCCCAGTTGCGCCAGCACCGCGTCGCGGACCGGCGGCGGATTGTGGCCGTGGATGAGCGAGGAGTAGTTGTTGATGAAGTCGATGCGCTCGACTCCGTCGACGTCGGTCACGCGACAACCGGTGCCGCTCACGGCGTAGACCGGATAGGGTTTGAAGAATACCGTGGCGCGCGAGTTGCCGGACGGCAGCACGCCGCGGGCGCGGCGATGGAGCGCTGCCGAGCGCGAATTGTCGTCGGGATAGCGGCTCGCATTGGAGTGCGCCGCGGCGGAGGATTCGCTCATCGTGTGACCATCGCAGGTATCCGTGTATTGTGATCACATATATCGTTATAACGCGCAGGCGGTCAATCGGCGGACAGGTCACGGAGCAGGTGTATGCGTCTTTTCATGGCGATGTTGGCGACGGAGACCAACACCTTCTCACCGATGCCGACCGGCTGGGCGGCGTTCCAATCGGGTGGGCTCCGGCGCGGCGATGCCTCGCGCCATCCCGACACCGGGATCGGCGTTCTGCTGGCGGAATGGCGCGGGCTGGCCGAGACGGACGGCATGACGGTGTTGGAAGGCACCGCGGCCGGCGCGCAGCCGGCTGGGCGCACCTTGGGCGCGGTCTACGAAGCGCTGCGTGACGAGATCGTGGCGCAGGTCGCCGCGGCGCTGCCGCTCGACATCGTGCTCCTCAACCTGCATGGCGCGATGGTCGCGCAAGGCTGCGACGATTGCGAGGGCGATCTGCTTACGCGCATCCGCGCGCTGACCGGGCCGAAGACGATCATCGGCGCCGAGCTCGACCTGCATTGCCATGTGACGGACGCGATGCTGACGGCGGCGGATGCACTGATCTGCTTCAAGGAATATCCGCATACAGATGAAGTTGCGCGCGGGCGCGAGCTCTACGCGCTATGCCGCGACGCGGCACGCGGGCAGGTGCGGCCCGTCACTGGCGTGTTCGACTGTCGGATGGTCAGCATGTGGCGGACCACGGAGGAGCCGATGAAGCGCTTCGTGGCGCAGATGCAGGCGGCCGAAGGGCGGGACGGAATCCTTTCGGTCTCGTTCGGACACGGCTTCGCCTGGGGCGACGTCGCCGATGTCGGTGCCAGGCTCTGGGTGATCGCCGATGGCGACCGCGCAAAGGCCGACGCGGTGGCGCGGCGGTTGGGCGAGACGATCTATCGCCTGCGTGAGCAGACAAGGCCCGTCACGCTTGCGATCGACGACGCGCTCGGCCGCGTGACGGGGAACGACTGCACCGTGCTGGCCGACGTCGCCGACAATGCCGGCGGCGGCGCGCCGAGCGACAGCACCTTCCTGTTGCGGGCCTGTCTGGCGCGGGGTCTGCGTAGCGTCGCCATCGGCTGCCTGTGGGACCCCATCGCTGCCGCGCTCGCCCATGAGGCCGGAGTCGGCGCGACCTTCGATCTTCGCGTCGGCGGCAAGATGGGGCCGATGTCGGGCGATCCGGTCGACCTGACGGTGACCGTGCGTGCCGTGTCGGAGACGCACAGCCAGACCGGCCTCAGCGGCGACACGATTTCCCTGGGCCGTTCCGCCTGGGTCGAGGCGCACGGCATCGACATCGTGCTCACCTCGGTGCGCGAGCAGGTCTTCTCGGTGGATGCTTTCACCAATCTCGGGCTCGATCCCTTCGCGCGGCGCGCCGTGATCGTGAAGTCGACGCAGCACTTCCATGCCGCCTTCGCGCCGCATGCGGCGCGCGTGATCTATGTCGCTTCGCCCGGCGCCATCGCGCCGGACTTCGCCGCAATACCCTATACGAAGCGCGACGGGAATTTCTGGCCACGCGTCGCAGATCCGCTCGGCTTGGGCGAGGCTTAAGTGATCAGGGGCGCAGGCGTTCGGCCGCGAAGGGCGCAGCCGAAACGCCGCAAGCCGTCAACTCGCGCGGCACGGGCTTGCCAGCCGCTAGTGCCGCGCCCAGCTTCGCGGCAGCGGGCGCGGTCTGGATTCCGTAACCGCCCTGGCCTGCGAACCAGAAGAAGCCCGGCGCGGCAGGATCGAAGCCGATCACGGGCGTGCGGTCCGCGACGAAGCTGCGCAAGCCGGCCCAGCTCCGCCGCACGCGGCGCACCTCGATGTCGGCCGCCTGTTGGATGCGGTCGACGCAGATCGCGATATCCATTTCCTCCGGCATCGCGTCGCACGGTTCGCTGGGCGTCTCGTCGGCCGGCGAGGCGAGAAGGCGGCCGCTCTCCGGCTTGAAGTAGAAGGCTTCGTCCGCATCGAGCACGAAAGGCATCGCCGCGATCTCCAGGCCGGGTGGTGGATCGAGGATGATCACGGTGCGCCGGAGCGGCCGCAACCCGATGCCCTCGACGCCGGCGCGGGTCGCGACGACGTCGGCCCACGCTCCGGCGGCGTTGACGACCACGGCCGCGATCGCGCGCGATCCGTCGGCGAACCGCAGGCTCCAGAAACCTCCGCCCTGTTCGAGCGCGATCACCTCGGCGTTCAGATGGAGGACGCCGCCATGCGCCTTGGCGCTGCGCAAATAGCCATCATGCAGGGCCGCGACGTCGATATCCGCGGCGTCCGGTTCCAGCGCTGCACCGGCGACGTAGTCCGGCCGCAGCATCGGACAGAGCGTCCAGGCCCGGTCCGGCGAGATCGCCGCGATGGCGACTCCCGAGGCTTTGGCCTCACGGATGGTCGCCGCCAGCGCCCCCATCTGGTCGGGGCGCGCGATATGGAGGCAGCCGCGCAGAGAGAGCAGGGGGTATTGGGCAAATCCATCCGGCGGCACGTCGAAGAACGGGCGGCTGGCGAGCGTCAGCGCGCGGATCGCGGCGTTGCCGTACGACGGAGAGTAAAGCGCGGCGGAACGACCCGTGGTGTGCCGCCCCGGCGCATCCTCCCGCTCGACCAGAAGAACCGTGCCTTCGCGTGCAAGCTCGGCGGCAAGCGAGGCTCCCGCCATCCCCGCGCCGATGACCGCAAAGTCGAAGACGCGGCTCAAAAGGCGACGGCTCCGCCGCCCTTGAGGCCCAGCATCTCGCGCGCCTCTTCGGGGGTCGCGATCTCGAGTGACAGTTCCTCGGCCAGCCGCCGGACCTTGGCGACCTGTTCGGCGTTCGATTGCGCCAGCCGGCCCTTGCCGAGATACAGGCTGTCCTCCAGTCCGACGCGGACATTTCCGCCCATGGCGAGACTGACCGCGGCGATGTTCATCTGATGCCGTCCGGCGCCGATCACCGACAGATAATACTGGTCGCCGAACAGCTTGTCCGCCACGTTGACCATGTAGATCAGGTTGGCGACATGCGGCCCGATGCCGCCCAGGATGCCGAAGATGCATTGGATGAAGAAGGGCGGCTTGACCACGCCCGCTTCCGCGAAATGCGCCAGCATATAGAGATGGCCGACGTCGTAGCATTCGAACTCGAAGCGGGTGCCGTGGCCGTCGCCGAGCTCGCGGATGACGCGGCCGATGAAATTGGGCGTGTTGTGGGCGATGCGCTCGCCCGACGAGGCGACGTATTCCGCCTCCCAGGCGTGGCGCCAATCGGCGACCCGGATCGCGGCCTGGCCATAGTCGAAATTCATCGTGCCCATGTTGAGCGAGGCGATCTCGGGCGAGAAGCGGTTGGCGGCGGCGAGCCGGTCCTCCGGCGTCATGCCGTTGCTGCCGCCGGTCGTGATGTTGATGACCGCGTCGGTCTGCTGCTTGATGCGCGGCAGGAAGGCGGCGAACACTTCGGGGTCCGGCGTCGGCCGGCCGTCCCCGGGATCGCGGGCATGCAGGTGGATGATGGAGGCGCCGGCCTGGGCGGCCTCGACGGACTGCTGCACGATCTCGTCGGGCGTCACCGGCAGGTGCGGCGACATGGACGGCGTGTGGACGGAGCCGGTAACGGCGCAGGTGATGATGACTTTCCGGGCTTGCCGCACGAGATTCTCCAGACGGATTTCGCTTCCAATGGTGATATGTGATATCAGATCGCAGTACCGACCGCCACCGTCAAATCGGCGGTCTCACCGGGACGTCCGCGATGCCTGAAACCGCCGAGGCCTTCGATTGCCGCTCACTCTATGTGCCCATGCGCGACGGCGTGCGCCTTGCGGTCTCGGTCCTGATGCCGGCGGGATTCACCGGCAAGCGCCCCGCGCTGGCCGTGTTCACCCGCTACGGACGGGCGACCAGGGCCGGAATCCTCGCCATCCCGTTCAGCGAGTCGCTGGCCTTCATGCGGGAGGGCTTCGTGGTCGTGTCGGTCGACGTCCGCGGCACCGGCGCGTCCTTCGGGCGCCGCCTTGTCGAGAAGGGGCGCGAGGAGATCCGCGATTATGGCGAGATCTTCGACTGGATCGTGGCGCAGCCCTGGTCCGACGGCCGCATCGTGAGCACCGGTGTCTCCTATCTCGGCAATGCCTGCGAGGCTGCGCTGATCAACAATCACCCCGCCCTGGTCGCGGTCGCGCCGCGCTTCACCGATTTCGACCTGTACGAGCACCTGCTGTTTCCGGGCGGTATGCCCGATGTCGCCTTCGCGCTCGCCTGGGCTGAGATGACCGCGACGCTGGATCGCGGCGAGACGCTGGAGGTCAGCGCGTCGGACCGCGAAGCGGCCGAGCGTTCGAAGATCGCGGCCGCGGCGGTGGACGGCGACGATGGAACGCTGTTCCGCGCCGCCATCGCGGAGCACGGCAACCAGAACGGTCTTGCCGAGCGCTTCGCCCGCATCGTGTTCCGCGACGACGGCGGCAAGCCGGCCGCCAACGGCGACCGCGCGGTCGATCTTTGCGATGCGGCTGCGGAGATCGTCGCGGGCGCGCGTCCGGCCTTCCATTGGGCGAGTTGGCTCGATGCCGGTACCGCGGCTGGCGTTCTCGCGCGCTTCCATACGCTCGACATGCCGATGCGGATCAAGATCGGGGCGTGGAACCACGGCGCGATGCAGGATGCCAGCCCCTACACGCCGGTCGACACGCCGCCGGTACCCGACCGGCCGTCGCAAATCCGCGAGATCGCCGCCTTCTTCCATGCCCGGCTGGCCGGCGAACCGTTGCCGGCGCGCAAATCGATCGAATATTTCACCTTGGGCGCCGGTTGCTGGCGCGCGACGCAGGTTTGGCCGCCCGTGGGACTCGCGGTGCGCGACTGGTACTTCGACGCGGAGGATTGTTTGTCGGATGCGCCGGGCGCGACCGGCCACGACTCCTACCATGTCGATTTCGCCGCCAGCAGCGGCAAGGCGAATCGCTGGACCACCCAGCTCGGCCGCGACGTCGACTATCGCGACCGCCGCGCCGCCGACGCGGTCTTGAAGACCTATACATCGGCGCCGCTGTCCGGCGCGCTGGAGATCACCGGCACACCCCTCGCGACGCTGCAGGTCGCTTCGAACCGGACGGACGGAAATTTCATCGTCTATCTCGCGGAGGTCGCGCCCAACGGCCGCGTCACCTATCTGACCGAAGGCGGATTGCGCGCGCTGCACCGCGCGGTCAGCGATGCGCCGGCGCGCTATGTCCGGCCGGGTCCGAACCGCAGCTTCCTGCGGGCCGACGCGACGCCGCTCGTGCCGGGCGAGTTCGCGACGCTGTGCTTCCCGCTGCTGCCGCTGTCAGTGGTGATCAAGGCGGGCCATCGCCTGCGCGTCTCGCTGGCGGGTGCGGATGACGGAATCTTCGAACGCCTGCCGCCCGAGGGCGACGCGGATTGGACGATCGCGCGCGGCGCGGGACAGATATCTTTCGTGCGCCTGCCTTGCGCGCCTTGGACGCCTTGACCGTCCGGCGCGCGCGTGCACTGATATCACAAATCACAATAGGTGTTGCATGGCGGACGATCCGCAGGAGGACGCGGTGGCGACGGTGAAGCCCGGCTGGGGCATCACGATCGGCTATGCCGGCTATGCGCTGCCCGCCGGGCTGATGATCCCGCCCTTCAGCCTGCTGCTGCCTGCCTTCTATTCGCAGGTCATGGGCGTTTCGCTCGCCGTGGTGGGCGGCGTGGTCGGGGCGTTCCGGATCTACGACCTGATCCTCAATCCGATCCTCGGCGTACTTTCGGATCGCACGCAGACGCGGTTTGGCCGCCGCAAGCCCTGGATGATCGCGGGTATGCCGCTGCTGGCCGTAGGACTGTGGCTCGTCTTCGCGCCGCCTGTGACGCATGGCTCGGCGCTTTATCTCGGCATCGCGCTCTTCGTCTTCTACACGGGGTCGAGCCTGGTCATGATCCCATACTACGCGCTCGGCGCCGAGGTGCCGGCGACGCCGTACGGCCGCGCCCGCATGCTGGGCCTGCGCGAAGCGGTGATGATGGCGGCGCTGGTGTTCGCTGGCCTTTGTCCGCTGGCCGCCAAGGCGTTCGGCTTTGCGGCGGCGAGCCGCGAGACCATGCTGATCATCCTGGGCACGCTGGTCGTGCTGACGCCGCCTGCGCTGGCGGCGCTGCTGTTCGTCGTGCCCGACAAGGTTCCGCCGCAGGAGGTCGTGCCGCGGTTCAGCCTGCTTGAGATCATGCGCGATTTCTGGGACGCGCTGATCCGCAACCGCGCCTTCGGCCGCCTCGCTGTCGCTTATGCGGTGATCAATTTCGCGATCTTCACCGATCAGGCGCTGAACCTGTTCTTCCTCTCGAAGATTCTCCGGATCGAACAGGTCTTCGGCGTCGCGCTGCTGGTCCAGGGTGTCATGACCGTCGCAGCGGCGCCGCTCTGGGTCTGGCTGTCGAAGCGGATCGAGTTGCACAAGGTCATCGCGATCTCCATCGTCCTCGCCTCGTTGTTCCGGGCCGGTGCCTATTCCTGGCTGCCGCCGGGCGCCGCGGGCGCCTATCTCATCATCCAGGCGATCGGCGCGGTGTTGTTCTCCGGCACGCTGGTGCTCGCCTCGGCGATCCAGGCCACGGCCATCGACTACGGCTCGCTGGTGAGCGGCCGCGAGCGGGCGGGGACCTATATCTCTGCGAACAACATCGTGACCCAATTCGCCGCGGCGCTTCCCTTCATCGTGGTGTTTCCGCTTCTCGAATTCGCGGGATTTTCCGCGACGGGGACCAACACGCCTTTCTCGCTGCAGCTGCTGCGGGTGCTGACGATCTATGGTGCGCTGCCGTTCCAGCTGATCAGCGCCTGGCTGATCTGGAATTTCCCGATCTCGCGCAAGCAGGCGGCGGAGAATTCGGGCCAGCTTCTCCTCCAGCGCAATGCCGAGATCGAGATCGGCGCGCTGCCGGCACCTTGAGCGATGGGTGTGTTCGGGCCACGCGAGCCGGTTGTCCGCACCGTTTGCGGAAAGGTGCGCGGCGCGCCGGATGACCGCGGAATCCTGGTGTTTCGCGGCATTCCCTTCGCGGCCTCCACCGCCGGTGCCAACCGCTTCCAACCGCCGCGGCCGCCCGCGGCGTGGGAAGGCGTGCGCATGGCCGAGGCTGCCGGACCGATCGCGCCGCAGAACGCACCGGAGCTCGGTCTCTCGAGACTGCCGCCCGCATCCGAAGACTGCCTGAACCTCAACGTCTTCACGCCCAGTGCCGATCGCGGCCGGCGGCCCGTCCTGGTCTATCTCCATGCCGGCGCCTTCGTCTCCGGCACCGGCTCGGGCGCGACGCAGGACGGCTCGCAACTCGCGCGCGACGAGGACGTCGTGGTCGTGACGGTGAATTATCGTCTCGGTGTGCTCGGCTTTCCGCCGTTCCGCCCCGGCGGGCAGGGGCCGAGCAATCTCGGTCTGCTCGATCAGGTCGCGGCGCTGCAATGGGTTCGGGCGAACATTGCGCGGTTCGGCGGCGATCCGCGCAACGTGACCCTGTTCGGCTATTCCGCCGGCGGCTGGTCGATCGTCGCGTTGATGACGGCGCCGCAGGCGGCGGGCCTCTTCCATAAAGCGGCGCCGCAGAGCGGCAGCGAATTCACCGCCTCGCCGCCGGCCGAGCAGGCGGCGCTGGCGCGGGCGTTCTGCGCCTTCGCCGGCGTGGCCGAAACCGATGTGGCGGCGCTGCAGGCCCTGCCGCTGGACCGGCTTCTCGCCGCCCAACAGGCGCTGCTCGAAAGCCGGCAGAACGCTGCGGGCCGGCAGATCGAAGAGGGGATCGTTTTCGGCCCGCGCCTCGACGGCGTCGTGTTGGCGGAGGATCCGTTCCGGATGGCGCTGGCGGGGCGCATCGCGCCGCTGCCCATGCTGATCGGCACGACGGCGGACGAGCTCGGTTACACGCCGTTCCGCGCCGCGATCGGATGGCTCGACGCGATGCACGCGCGCGAGGCTGCGCTCCGGTCGCTCGCCGCGGCTTATGGTGAGGATAGGGCGCAACGAATCTGGCAGGCCTATACGCATTACTTTCCCGGACACGACGATGCCCAGATCGCCGGTCATATCCGCAGCGACCGCTACTACCGCTTGCCCGCGATCCGCGTCGCCGAGGCACAGCGCGCGCCCACCTGGATGTACCAGTTCACGCTGCCCGCGCCCTCGCAGGCGGCGGGCGGGGTGAGCACCCACGCGACCGATCTGCCGTTCTGGTTCGGCACCATGGCGGCATCCCCGCTGCAGCCCTTCCTGTTCGGCCGCGATCCCTCGCGGGCCGAGCTCGCGCTGTCGCGCCGTATGCGGCGGGACCTGGCGGGTTTCGCGCGCACCGGGCGTTGCGATTGGGCTGGCTACGGCACGCGGAATCGCGCCACCAAGCTCTATGGCGAGAACGACGAAATCGCGTTCGACCCACAGGCCTCATTGCGGCGTGCCTGGCCGGCCACCTAGCCGATCCCCCGGCAATCCGACGCCTTAACCGATCCGACATGGAATGTTGCGCCGCTTGTTACACTGTGATATCAGATCACATAATCGGAGAGGGGCGAATTCCAATGACCACACTGCGTACCGGGCGTAAGCCGGATTTGAGAGCCTTGGCGCTGGCATCCACCGCGCTGGTTGCCTGCGGCCTCGGGCAGGCCTGGGCGGCCGATGCGGCGGCGGCGCCGGGCGGCATCGAGACGGTCGTGGTGACCGCCGAGAAGCGCCCCGACACCGTTCTGAACGTGCCGAGCGCCATCGCCGTCGTCAGTGCCGACCAGCTCAAAGAGCGCGACTTCTCCTCGCTGGTCGATCTCACCAGCACCGTGCCCGGCTTGTCGGTCGCGTCGCGCGGCGCGACGGGCTTCAACCAGATCATCCTGCGCGGCATCACGTCCGGCTCGCAGCAGACCAGTCCCACCGTCGGCATCGTGGTCGACGACGTGCCCTTCGGCACCTCCAGCCCGTCGGGCTCGAGCAGCCTGCAGCCGGACCTCGACCCTGCCGACATTTCGCGCATCGAAATCCTGAAGGGTCCCCAGGGCACGCTCTACGGCGCCAGCACGCTGGGCGGCCTGATCAAATACGTGACCAACGCGCCGGATCCGAACGCCTTCAGCGCCTCGCTGAGCGCCGGCTTCAAGGACGTCGACGACGGCGCCGGCGGCGGCGACGTGCGCGGCGCGGTCAACATCCCGCTGATCGACGACGTGCTCGCGGTCCGCGCCTCGGGCTTCTATCGCGACGATCCGGGCTACATCGACGATCCGGTCGATCATCGCAGCAACGTCAACACGGACCATTCGGCGGGCGGCCGCATCTCGCTCGGCTTCTATCCGGCGAGCAATGTCGAGATCCGCGTCAACGCCTTCTTCCAGGACACGACGGCGGAAGCGACCGGCGAGGTCGATCTCGATCCCAACACGCTGCAGCCGATCCACGGCGATCTCACCAACGGCCGGGTCGCGCCGGACTTCTTCCACAACAAATACCAGCTGTTCTCCGGTACGGCGAAGTGGGATCTGGGCGGTGTGTCGCTGGTCTCGGCGACCGGCTACGGCATGATCCGGTCGGCCTTCTCGTTCGACGTCACGCCGGCCTACGGCTTTATCACCGCGCTCTATTCCGGCGGTGCGCTGCCCGCCGCGGATGTGCTGGCGCCGCAGGATTTCCGCTCGAACAAGTTCAGCCAGGAGCTTCGCCTGGAATCGGACGGCAGCGGGCGGTTCAACTGGCGGATCGGCGGCTTCTACACCAGCGAGACACTCGACATCGCGACCGGAGTCGACGCCTACAATCCAGCGACCTTCGTGCTGATGCCGTCGGTGTTCGGTCCCCTCTCGACGGCGTTCTCGCACGCGACGTATGAGGAGAAGGCCGTGTTCGGCGACGTGCGCTATTCCATATTGGACGATGTCGAGCTCTCCGGCGGCCTGCGCTGGGCGCAGAACGACCAGTATTCCGTTACGACGGCGACGGGCCTGCTGATCGATCCGGCCCATCCGACGACGCCTGAGACCTATCCGCCGCCGGGACCGGCGCGCAATTCGAGCGAGAGCGTGCTGACCTACAGCGTCTCGGGCAAGTGGACCTATGGCGAGAACAAGATGGTCTATGCCCGCGTCGCGAGCGGCTACCGTCCGGGCGGCCCCACCAACCTGACGCCGAGCGCGCTCGCCGCCAGCGTGCCGTCGAGCTACGACTCCGACACGGTCACGAACTACGAGGTCGGCACAAAGGGCCTGTGGCTCGACAACACGCTCTCGATCGATGCCGACCTGTTCTATGTCGACTGGAAGGACATCCAGCTTCCCACGCTGATCGCCGGCTTCAACGTCGAATCCAACGGCGGCGGCGCGGTGAGCCGCGGCGCGGAGCTCAATATCGGCTATACCCCCGACGAGCACTGGCGCTTCGGCGCGCGGGGCTCCTATACCGACGCGCATCTGACGACCGATGCCCTCGTCGCGGGCTACGCCAAGGGCGACAGGCTGCCGGCGGTGCCGGTCTGGGACCTCGCGGGCGATATCGACTACGGCTGGACGATCTCCGACTCGCTCGGTGCAGATCTCGGCATCAGCCTGAAATATTCCAGCGACCGGGACGTCGGTCAGTCGCAGAATGCGCTCAATCCGTTGCGCACGCTGCCCGACTACACCACCGCCGATCTGCGCGCCGGCTTGGTGTGGGACAAATATTCGCTGAACGCCTACATACGAAACGTCTCCGACACCCGCGCCTATTACAGCGGCGGTGCGCTCCGGGCGGTCGCCGGACAGAACGTGCCGTTCGAGGCCATCCCGATCCAGCCGCGGACCTTCGGCCTGACGCTGTCGGCCAGCTACTGAACCGAAAGGGCGGCGCGGGAAGGTCCGTGCCGCCCTTCGTCTTCTCAGAGATCGATCACGCGGCGTTCGCGGGCGCTGCGGTAGATGGCGGCAAGCACCTGCAAGGCACGCATCGCGTCGCCCGCCGAGACACGCGCCGGAGCGCCGTCATTGAGGTCTTGCGCGAAAGCGTCGATCTGCGCGGCGAAATGGTACGGCGCCGCCGGGCCGCTGAGCGCGATCTGGCGCGGTCCGTCAGCATCGAACTGGATCAGCGTGTTGGCGTAGTGAAAGACCCGCAAGGCGCCTCTGGTGCCGTGGAGGTGGATGGCGCCCGGATGCGGCACCCAGCCGCCGCCGGGTCGATAGCCGCTCGCATCCCACGACGATCCCCAGCTGAACGCGCCTTCCGCCGGCAGGTCGGTGTGGAATGTCGCCTCGTCGTAGAGCAGCGATGCCGTGCAGCCATTGGCGAAGGTGAGTACCGCATATTCCGGCCGCAGCGCAGCGCCGGAGAGGTTTCCCCGACCGAACACGCTGGCGATCGGGCTTTGCAGCAGCCAGGGCAGCACATCGAGCAGATGGATGCCGTGATCGACCAGGCCCATCGGACTGCCGCCCGGCGTGCCGGCGGGATAGTGCGCCGGCGGCAGCGTCACGCGGGCCTCGATGCCCGCACCGCCGATCTCCTGCTCGCGGATCATGGTGACGTCGCCGATCGCACCGGCCGCGATGCGTGCGCGCGCTTCGCGCACCGGTGCGAGGAAGCGATAGGACGAGCCGTAGAACAGCGCGACGCCGGCGGCGGCACAGACCCGGCTGATCTCGGCGGCGTCCTCCACCGTGGTCGCGAGCGGCTTCTCGCACAGCACATGGACGCCGGCCCTGGCGCACAACCTCACGAGCGCGAGATGCAATGCGGCGGGCGCGAGGACGCAGGCGATATCCAGCCGCGTTTGGCGCAGCATCTCTTCGGCATCGGCATAGACGGGAACGGGGAGGGCCGCCGCCGCGAGGGCGCGCCGCTCCGGATCGGGCTCCGCGATGGCGACGATCTCCGTCAGGACGGATTTCGCATAGGCTTCGCAGTGGAGCCGGCCGACGCCGCCATAGCCGATGATCCCCACGCGCCTGCGTCTGGCTGAAACCACGTCCCGCCTGTATAGATATGTGATCTGTGATCTCACATATCACGTCGGCAAGTGCCGTTCAACGCGGACGGCATGCGCCGGAAAGAAGCAGGTTCAGGCGCGGCGGGTCGCAGCGCGGCGGGGCGCGGCCGGCTCGGTCGCTTCCGCCTCCATCCGGCGCAGCAGGTTGTTGCGCGCTTCGGTGAGGTCCATGACGACGGCGGCGCGGGTCGCCGCGCCGTCGCGGCGCACCAGCGCCTTGATCGCGGCCTGGTGATGGTCGAACGCGGCAAGCTGCCTGTTGATCATCGGCCCGATCTGGAGCCACAGCGACTCGATCAGCTCCGTGAGCTGCGGCATCCGTGCCAGCCCGTAGATCTTGAAGTGGAACCGCCAGTTCTGGTCGACATATTTGCGCACATTGCCGGTGCGCTGCGCGGCTTCCATGGCCTCTTCGAATGCCCGCAATTCCGCGATGTCGCCATCGGTGATGGCCTTCGCAGCTTCCTCCGCGGCGAGCCCCTCGAGCGTGATGCGGATCTTGTAGATCTCCTCGACCTGTTCGCGGGTCAGCTTCGGGACGGCGATGGTTCGATTGGGCCGGGCCTCGAGCGCGCGTTCGGTGATCAGGCGCCTCACGGCGTCCCGCACCGGCATGGGACTGGTGCCCAAGGCCTTCGCCAGGCTGCGGTAGGACAGCACATGCCCGGGCAGCATCGTGCCCGTCATCAGGGCATTGCGCAGCTCGTCATAAGCGCGGCCTTGCAAGGTGTCATGTTCAAGCGTTGCAAGCTTGATCTCGGCGGCGCGCCTAGGCATTCGGTCTCCGGAACCTTCGACGAGGCCTGCGGCGCTGGGAGTTGCCGAGTCGCCCGAAGGTAAGTTTATGAGATCAAAGATATATCCGCAATGATGATCGGTGCGATCGTCGACGATCGCCAAACTCGCTGCGACGCCTGATAGCATGGCGCAATGGCGCGCCGCCGCCACGATTGGAGCCGGTTCGGTGCCGGAGAAGGATAGTAAATGATGTTCGACACTTCGAGTTCATTGGCAGCATTCCTCGATAGGCTGTCCGAGGCCGATGGCGGCGCCCGAGCGGAAGCATCGGCGCGGCAGCAACAGCTCACCAAACCGCCCGGTTCGCTGGGTCGCCTGGAAGACATCGCGATATTCCTGTCCGGCTGGCAGAAGCCGTCCATCAAGGCCGAAAATATTCAAGTCGTCCTGTTTGCTGGAAACCACGGCGTAACGCGGCAGGGCATTTCTCCCTACCCATCGGATGTCACCGCGCAGATGGTTGAGAATTTTCGCAATGGCGGCGCCGCCATCAGCACGCTCGCCAGGGAATTCGGCCTACGGCTTTCGGTCCATCCCCTCGAATTGGAGCGGCTCACGGGCGATCTCAGTGTCGAAGAGGCGATGACCGGGGAGGACGTCCTGGCCGCCTTGAACGCCGGCGCGAGCGCGGTCGACAAGAACGCGGACATCGTCGTGGTCGGCGAGATGGGAATCGGCAATACGACCGTCGCCGCAGCGCTTTGTGCTGCCGCGCTTGGCGGTTCCGGCGCGGATTGGGCGGGTGCCGGAACGGGACTGGACGCGGCCGGCGTCGCGCGCAAGGCGCAAATCATCGATCGCGCCATTGCCCGGTTGGATGCCGAGTCTCGTTCGGCAATGGACATCTTCCGGCATGTCGGCGGCCGCGAGCTCTGCGCCATCGCCGGCGCGGTTTGTGCCGCCCGGCGTCATCGCATCCCGGTGGTCCTGGACGGATTTGTCGCCTGCGCCGCCGTCGCGCCGCTCTTCGCCGCGAATCCGAAGATCTTGGAGCACTGCCTGGCCGGCCATCGCTCCGCCGAGCGGGGGCATACGCGGTTGTTGGAGATATTCGGCCTCACGCCCTTGCTCGATCTCGGCATGCGGCTGGGTGAAGGCAGCGGCGCGGCGCTCGCCACCGCGGTTGTCCGGGCCGCCGTCGCGACGCACAATGGCATGGCGACGTTCGCCCAGGCCGGCGTGTCGAACAAGGACGCCCGGTAAGCCTTATGACCGCCTTTCTTCCCGCGCGCCTGGACGACATCCGGTTGGGCATGACGACGCTGACGCGATTGCCGATGGGCCGGTGGCCGTTGCGGTCCGGCGCGACGCTGCGCCGCTCCGTCTGGACATATCCGCTCGCGGGGGCAGTCGTAGGTGCGGTTTCCGGCCTGGCCTTCCAGGTCGCGGCGCTGGCTCGGCTATCACCGCTGCTTTGTGCGGCCCTCGCTCTGGTCGTCAATGTCCTGGTTACGGGCAGTTTTCACGAAGACGGCTTGGCAGACTTCTTTGACGGAATAGGCGGCGGCCGTGACCGCGCCCACAAGCTCGAAGTCATGCGCGACAGCCGCATAGGCACCTACGGCGCCACGGCACTCATTCTGTCGTTTCTTGTGCGCTGGGCGGCGCTCGCGACCCTCGCGGCGCCGGCGACCGTCATGACGGTCTGGATCGCCGCAGGGGCGCTGTCGCGGGCTGGCATTGTCGTTCCGTTGCGCCTGCTGGCGCCGGCGCGTCCAGACGGATTGGGGGTCCAAGCGGCGTCGCCACCCGCCATCGCCGCGCTGGTTGCCGCCTTGGGCGCTCTGGCGATTGCTGTGCCAGTTCTTCGCTGGCAAGCCGCGCCCGTGATCCTCGGCGTACTGTTGGCGTCGTTGCTTGTTACCGGTGTGGCTCATCGGCAGCTCGGAGGATTCACCGGCGACGTCCTGGGCGCCTGTGCGCTGATCGGGGAAGCGGCCGCGCTCGTTGCGGCAAGTGCGGGATGGATGTGATGGGCACGAGCTGGCTCATTTTCGGCGGCGCGCGGTCGGGCAAAACCCGTCGGGGGCTTGGCATCGCGGGTGCGTTTGCGCGCAGCACCTATATCGCGACTGCGGAAGCGCGCGATGACGAGATGCGCCGGCGCATCGCGCTGCATCGCGCCGAACGCGGACCGTCATGGTCGACGGTGGAGGCGCCGCTGGACTTGGCCGCAACGCTGCGAGCTGCCGACGGCCCCGCGCGCGGCATCATGGTCGACTGCCTGACGCTGTGGCTTTCCAACCTGCTCGAGGCGGGCCGGTCCGTCGAAGACGAGACTCGATGCCTGATCGAGACGGTCTTCGGGCTGGCCGCGACGACGGTATTCATCTCGAACGAAGTCGGACTTGGCATCGTGCCGGACAATGCGCTCGCGCGGTCCTTTCGCGATGCCCAGGGCCGCCTCAATCAATCGATGGCGACGGCGGTCAGCCATGTCGAGCTGATGGTCGCCGGCCTTCCGTTGAAACTGAAATAAAGCGCCGCGGCCAGCACGAGAACGAACAGGATGGCACAGGCGCGCAGCATGATCTGCAAGCCCCGGTCCAGGTCCGCGACAAGGGGCAGGCTGCCTTCGCCGTGGATCCACGGTTCGTTCGTTATCTCGCCGTGATAGGCACGCGGTCCCGACAGGCGGATATCGAGAACGCCGGCGATCGCGGCTTCCGGCCAGCCCGCATTCGGGGACCTGTGATGGCGCGCTTCGGTGGCCATCACGCGCAAGGCCCTTGCCGACATCCCGGCGAGCGCGACGAGCAGTCCGGTGAGGCGCGCCGGTACCAGATTGACCAGGTCATCGATACGCGCGGAGACGCGGCCGAAATAGAGATGCTTCGGCGTTCTGTGTCCTATCATCGAGTCGGCCGTGTTGATGGCCTTGTAGAGAACCAGTCCCGGAAAGCCCAAGAGGCAACCCCAGAACAGTGGCGCCACCACGCCATCGGAGAGATTCTCGAAAAGGCTTTCGATGGCGGCGCGGCAGATCGCGCTGTGATCGAGGCTTCGGACGTCGCGCCCGACGATCTGGCCGAGCGCGGTCCGCGCGCCCTCGATATCGTCGGCCCGTAACGGCATGGCTACGGCATGGGCGTGGTCGTAGAGGCTTCGCTGCGCCAGAAGTGTGCTGGCGAGCAGCGCCAAGACGGCCATGCCTGTCCAGGAGCGTGACAAGACATGATCGAGTGCCCAAGCCACGGCTCCAGACAGCGCCAACAGAACCATGAGGGTGAGCGCGCCGGCCACGATGCCGAAGCCCGGTGACGCCGGCCGCCGGTTGAGGGCACGGTCCAGCAGCACCAGCAGGTTCCCCATCCACGCCACGGGATGGGGTATGCGCTTGTAAAGCCATGCCGGATCGCCGATGCAGGCGTCCAGCGCCAGCGCGGCGGACATGACGATCAGGTTGTGGGCGACCATCCGGGGTGCTCGGCAAACGACAACAAGGTCTCGATATCCAACGTATCAGCCAGGACGGCCGCGATCTCGTCCAGCGCGGCATCGACGGACGCATCGAAGGCAAAGGGTTTTGACAGTCGCGGGTCGATGGATGTGAGCCAGGCCCGCCGAAACGCATCTGAACCGAACAGCCCATGAAGATAGGTGCCTTCGATGCGGCCGTCGGCCGATACGGCGCCGTCGTCGCGGCCTTCGATTTGCACCATGGGTCGGGCGCAATCGGCGCCCGTGGTCCGGCCCATGTGGATTTCGTAGCCCTCCACGTCTGCATCATAGCCTGGTGCTCGTCCCGTGCACCGGCGCACGGCTTTCTCTGCCGCCATCTCCGTTTCAGCGTCGAGCAACGCGAGACCGGGTGCTTCCGCGACGGCGCCATCCGACCCACCGGGATCGCGCACGGCCCGGCCCAGCATCTGATACCCGCCGCACAAGCCCAGGATGCGCGCGCCGGCCCTTGCGTTGGCGCGGATGTCGATGTCCCAGCCCTGTTCGCGCAGCATCGCCAGATCGCTCAGCGTCGACTTCGTGCCGGGCAGGATGATGGCATCGACGCCCATGGGAATGGGCTGACCCGGCGGGACGAACGCGACGGAGACGCCGGGTTCGGCCCGCAAGGGATCGAGATCGTCGAAATTGGCGATGTGCGCCAGCATCGGCACCGCGATGCGGATTTTGGCGTCCGCGTGGCTACGCGAGCCGCCTTGCAGCGGCACGGCATCTTCCGCCGGAAGCCGCGCGGCGGCCGTCAGCCAGGGGACGATGCCCAGCGAAGTCCAGCCGGTATGACGGGTAACATCCTGCATTCCCGGCGCGAAGAGCGAGATATCGCCGCGAAACTTGTTGACCAGGAAGCCGCGGATGCGCGCGCGATCCGGCGGGGCCAATACCTGATGCGTGCCCACGAGGCTTGCGATGACGCCACCGCGGTCGATATCGCCGATCAGGACGACGGGGACGCCGAAGGCCTCGGCAAAGCCCATATTGGCCACGTCGCTGGCGCGCAGGTTGGTTTCCGCCGCGCTGCCGGCGCCCTCCACGATCAGCAGATCGCAGCTCTCCGCCATATGCGTGAAGCTCTCGCCGATGGCGGGCAGCAGCCGCTCGCGCTTGTCGTGCCAGTTGCGGGCGTTCAAGCGCCCGGCGACGCGGCCCTGCAGGACGAGTTGCGATGTGTGATCGGCCTCCGGCTTCAGCAGGACCGGGTTCATGTGGATGCTGGGGTTCAGCCCCGCCGCACGCGACTGCAAGGCTTGCGCGCGCCCGATCTCGCCGCCGTCCTCGGTCACCGCGGAATTGTTGGACATGTTCTGCGGCTTGAACGGCGCCACCTTGAACCCGCGATTGCGGAACAGGCGGCAAAGCCCGGCGACGAGGACCGATTTGCCCACGTCGGATCCTGTACCCTGGCACATGAGGACGCGCGCGGTCATGCCGGGGCCGTCCAAGCCAACAATGCGGCATCCAGTCTGGCATGCGCGGCATCGTCGGGCAGCAGGCCGAAGCGCAGCCAGTTCGGATGGGCCGCGAACCGCCGAACATAGAGGCCGTGCGTGCAGAGCGCGTGAAAAAGTTCTGCCGCGCGCGGATGCCCGAATAGGAGAAAGAGGTCCGTGCCGCCGACATAGGTCAGGCCGTGCCGTGTCAAAAGGCCTTTCAGGCGGGATGCGGCGCTCGCGAGCCGCTCGCGCGTATCGGTGTGCCAAGCGACATCGCGATAGGCCCGTGCGCCGACCTCGAGTGCCGGACCTGAGACCGCCCATGGACCGATGAGCGCCTCCAGGCGCCGCGCGAATGTCTCTTGGGCGACAACCACACCAAGCCGCAATCCAGCCAGGCCGAAGAACTTGCCGAAGGATCGCAGCACGATCGTTCGATTCCGGGCACAGAGCGCCGCCGCACTCGTCGACGGCATCACGTCGGCGAAAGCTTCGTCGACGATCAGCCATTGGCCTTTGCGCGATCGCGCCGCCGCGAGGCGTTGGATTTCGTCCCCTGTCCAGAAACGGCCATTCGGGTTGTTTGGATTTGTGAGCAGGAGGATGTCCGTGTCCTCTGCCGCAATCAAGTCGGCGTCTACATCGCGCACCTTATGTCCAGCGAGCTCCCAGGAGGGCCGGTGCTCGCCGTATGTCGGATCCAGGATGGAGACCGATGTGGGCTTGAAGAGCGTCGGCAGAAGCGAGATGGCCGACTGCGATCCCGGAAGAAGCGCGATGTTCTGCGGCGCGACGCCGAGATAGCTTGCCGTCGCCTCCGCGCATTCGCGATTGAGGCTGGGCGATGGGAGCCTGTGCCAAGCGGCATCGCTGACCGGCTGGTGCGGGTACGGCCATGGATTGATGCCCGTGGAGAGATCGAGCCAGGGCTGAGGCGCGTTGGGATAGTAGGCGTCGAGGAAATCGCAGCCGGATCCCCCGTGCGGCAGGACGGGCGGAGCGGGGCGGGTCTCAGTCATCGGGTTGCGCCGTGTAGCCTTGCGGCGGAAAGCGAACGAGGAAATGCCCCTTCACGCCTTCGGGCCATTGCGCGTATGGCACCACGCCGAATTCGCTCTCCCGGTAGAGACGGAAGAAGGCGAGGATGGCCTCTGCGTCGCTCGCACGCGGCCGGAAATCGCCGAGGACATAGCCGATCTTGCCGGGCGCCCTTAGGTGAATCGTGCAATGACGCGAGCAGCCGAACAGGCAGGCCATTTCCTCGATCACGACGTCGCCGGCTACGCGTTTCAGCTCTTGCACGAGCAGAGCACCGCCACGACGGCCGTCCGCGTCTTCGCGCGCGTCTTGCGAGAACCGGCAGGTGCTGCAGACGACGATGCTGGCTCGGGCTTCGGTCTTCCTAAGCATGGGCGTGGCGCTCCGTGGCTTCCGCTCGCAGAAGCCGGCGCCAGGCCAGAACGAATTGTTCGTCCTGCTCGCGGCCGTATACACCCTCGACGCCGTAGGTCCGATCCAGGTTCGCCGGAGACAGCACCGTCGCCGCATCGCCCTCCGCGACCAGCCGCCCACCGTTCAGCATGACGAGCATGTCGCAGAAACGCGCCGCCAGAAGCAGGTCGTGAAGCACGGCAATGACCAGCTTCCCATCCCGCGCGAGATCGCGCAGCAGCTCCATGACATGCAATTGGTGATAGGGATCGAGCGACGCCACGGGTTCGTCGGCGAGCAGCACGGGGGCCTCCACTGCCAATGCCCGCGCGATCATGATCCGCGCTCGTTCCCCCCCGGACAAGGTGGTGACGATGCGGTCGGCAAAGGGCGCGACGTCGGCACGGCGCATGGCGCTCGCGACGGCGCGCGCGTCATCTTCCGACGCGGACGCAAATCTGGAGAGGTGCGGCAACCGGCCCAGCGCCACCACGTGATCGGCACGCAGCGGCCAGTGCAGTGTGTGCCCTTGTGGAAGATAGGCCACCTTTCGCGCGAGCGTGCGCCGGTCGATCGTCGCGATGTCGACGCCGTCCAACGCAATGGTTCCTCGCTCCGGCGCTATCAGGCAAGCCAGCGTCCGCACCAACGTCGATTTTCCCGCGCCGTTGGGCCCGATCAAGCCGACCAGCCCACCCGACGACAGGTCGAGTTTGATGCCGTCCAGGATCGTCTTCCCGCCCAGGCAAACCTTGAGATCGTCGACCTTCAGGTCGGTCATGGCCTTCCGCCTCAGACTTTCTGCCGGACGCCGAAATAGAAGCTCTGGCCGGCCGTGCCATAGCCGAACTCCGTTTCGTACTTCTGGTCAAAGAGGTTTTCGACACGGCCGTATATCTCGGTCTGCTCGAACAGGCGATAGCTGAGGCCAAGATTGACCACGACATAGCTTCCGAGATTGACCGTCGTCGATGGGAACGCGCTGAAATCGCTGTCTGCCGTGTCGCTCACATAGCGCAGATCGAGATTGGCGTTCGCGCGGTCGTCCAGGAATGCGTAGTTGGCGTTCAGGTTGAGCAGGTGGCGCGGCCTTTCGGTCAGCCTCGTTCCGGTGGCGTCTTCCGCATTGTTGTAGGTGTAGGCGACGTCGAACGAGAGCTGCGCCGACGGACGCCAGTCGAGGGACGTTTCGATGCCGTCCGATATGCTCGTGCCGGGGACATTGAAGTAGTTGGGCTCCGACGTGCCGAACGCGCCGCCGAACTGGATGATGTTGCTGGCATCGAGCCGGAAATAGGTCACGCCGAGCTTGAGCTCGTCATCGAGCAGTTGTTGCTCCACGCCGACATCCCAGCTTCGGCTGGTCTGCGGCTTGAGCGCGGGATTTCCCAGCATCGGATCGCCGCAGCAGACGCCGAAAAGCTCGAACAGGCTGGGGGCGCGGAAGCCGGTCGAATAGCTGCCCTTGAGCTTGGTGTGTGTGGAAGCAATGTCGTAGGCCAACGTTCCACGATAGGTCGTGAAGGCGCCGAAGCGCTCATTGTCGTCCAGACGGACGCCCAGGGTCGCGTACAACGCGTCGAACAAGCCGGTCTGATACTCGGCGTAGTAACCGGTGTTGCGGTTCGATTCGGTTTTCGGGTCGGAGTCGGTGTGCGAGAAGTCGCGCTTGGTCTCCGCGCCGAAGACCAGGATGTTGTCCGGGTCGAAGTTCACGGCGCCCTTGAAGTCGAACTGTTCGCGCTCGCCGATATCGAAGTAGTCCGAGCCGCCATTGTCGAAATTGGTGCGGTCGTCGCGCGCGAAGGCGGCGCCGACTTCGCCGGTGAACCTGCCGTCGAACAGCCGGAATTCCGAAGACACGCGACCGGAGTATTGATGGAAATGATCTCCGATATTGCTCTGGTCGCAGAACGGGCCGCCGCAGGCATCGTAGTTCACCAACCCGCCCGCATAGCGATAGACCGCCTTGAGATCGACGTCGTCGCTCACCGCATAGTCGAATCGCCCATTGGTCGAAATGTTGTGATAGCGATCGGCTTCGGTGTTGCCCGGCTGGTTGCTGTCCGCGGCCGAGAAACCGTCAGTCCCGAGATATTGAACATTGACGTTGTAGCCGATGCGGTCGCCGTCCAGCCCGCCGCGTGCGCTGCCGCCGAACAGGTAGGTGCCGTAGCTGCCACCCTCGCCATAGACGAGGCCGTCGAGATCGCCCGATCCCCGCTTCGTCGTGATGCTGATAACGCCGCCGACGGCATCGCCGCCGTACAGAACGCTCTGCGAGCCACGCAAAATCTCGATGCGGTCGATGCCCTGTGTCGTTAGCTGCGAGAAATCGAACGCCGTCTGGGTTCGGCTCGGATCAGAGACTTCAACGCCGTCGATCAGGACGAACGTGCCTTCGTTCGGCGCGCCGCGCAATTGGACGTTCGAGTCCTCGCCGCGCGGACCGGCTTGGGTGACCACGACGCCGGGTATGGTTTGCAGGACGTCCGTCACGAAGACGGTCTGCTGATCCTGTATGTCCTTCGCGGTGATCACGGAGATCGACGAGCCGATCTTCGACAGATCGGTCGGCGTGCGCGTGGCGCTGACCACGACGGTTTCCGGCAATTCGCTGTCGGCGAATGCCGGCATCGTCATGCAAAGCACGGCAGCAGCCAGAAATGCTGCCCGTGCGCCAAAGCTGCGCAAGTTCATGAAACGTCTCCAACCGTGGGCACGAACGCCCGGACCAACACCGGCGGTGGAGACGACGAAGCCCCCGTCCGCTCAACATGTCGCCTCTACGGAGGACCGCTCTTTCGGCAAAACACCGGCCGAAGGACGGGCGACTTCGATGGCAGGTCTCCTGGCTCTTGGATCGCGGCCCGTGTCGCGCCTTCCCAAAGCTTGCGCTTCAGTGGCTATGGCGACGGGGCTCCCCAATGACAGTTGCGGGTACAGCCGCAGATTTGCGCTTAACTCTCGCGAGGTGGGCGCGCACTGCATTCCCATTTGACCCCTTGCGGGGACCATCGGGACGGACGCTAGCCAAGCGCGCTCGGCCGCGCAAGCGCGCTCACCAGGTCCGGCGCGCCTTGAACAGCAGGTGCAGGAAGAAGGGCGCACCCAGGAATGCGGTGACGACGCCAAGTTTCAGCTCGTTTGTCGTCGGAATGAGCCGAACCAGGATATCTGCCGCCGTCAGGAGGATGGCGCCCGCGAGCGCCGACGGCAGCAGGAGCTTCGAAGGCTGCGATCCCGTCCAGGTTCGCATCGCATGCGGAACGACAAGGCCGACGAAGGCGATCGAGCCGCAGACGGCGACCGCCGCACCGACGCCGAGCGCAATGGCGACCATCAGGCGCAGCTGGACAAACCGCAGATCGAAACCGAGCGACTGGGCCGCTTCCTCGCCGAGGGTCAGTGCGTCCAGCGCCTTGCGGTCCCACATCAGCAACGCGACGCTCAAGGCCGCGAACGGCAGCACGAGGAGCACATGCTGCATGCTGCGGTCTTCGACCGATCCGAGCAGCCAGAAGGTCAGCTCCATGGCGGCGAAGGGATTGGTGGAAAGATTCAACGCCAGGGAGATCGCGGCGCCCGCCAGCGTGCCGACCGCGATGCCGCCGAGGATGAGGGCCAGCGCGCCTTCCGCCACGCGCGACAGGGCGATCAGGACGAACATCGCGATGAGCGTTCCGACAATGGCGAACAGCGGCAGCGACCACTCATAGTCCGCCGCAAAGCCGAAATAGAGCGCGATCGCGGCGCCAAGTGCGGCGCTGTTCGAGAGCCCCAGCGTCGACGGCTCCGCCAGCGGATTGCGCAGATAGCCCTGAAGCGCCGCGCCGGACATGCCGAGAATCCCGCCGACCAGGAGGCCGAGCAGCGCGCGCGGGAGCCTTATGTCGCCGATGATGGCGTTGGTGACCGGATCGGCCAGGCCGAAAAAACCTCCGACCACATGTGCGATCGGAATATGCGCGCTGCCGAACGAAATGGATGCGAGTCCGGCGGCGCAGGCCAGGACGGCGAGCACGCCGATCAGCACGGCGCCGTGATCGCGAGCGGATTTGGATGGGTCGGGCATGCGGGCGCCACCTTGCTGTCAACGGGAGCCGGAGGCAAGATCGGCGCAGAACGCGAGGATCGGGCCATCTCAATCGCTGCATTCGTGCGCTTTGCCGGCGTCTTGATGGCCATGGCGATTGCCTTTGACGGCAATGCGCTGGCCCGTCCGCACCGAATCGTCTCGATCAACATGTGCGCGGACCAATATCTGATGGTCTTGGCCGATAAGGAGCAGATCGCGGGGCTGTCCGACTACGCGCGCGACAAAACCCTCTCGTTCTATGCCGCGCGGGCGCAGAGCTATCCCGTCGTGAAAAGCACTGCCGAGGCCATCATGCCGCTGCAGCCCGATCTCATCCTGGGCAGCCCGTCACGCCGGCTTCAGACGCGCGCGTTGTTGAAGCGCTTCGGCTTCAGGACGCTGGATGTGACGGTGGCGCGCAACTTCGACGATATCGTGAAGCAGACGCGGCTGATCGCCGGGGCGGTGGGCTATCCCGCGCGCGGCGAGGCCCTGATCGCATCGACGCGGGCGCGGCTGGCCAAAGTGCGGCCGCTGCCGTCCAATCCGCCGCCGGTCGCCGTGTATTATCAGCGCCAGGGTTACGTCACCGGCACCGATACGCTGATGGACGAGATGATGCGCAGAGTCGGGCTGCAAAACCTGGCGGGGCGTCTCCACGATGCGCAGTTGGCGCATGTCGATCTCGAAGCGATCGTGGCGGCGCGGCCGAACTACATCATCTTCACCAACGATCAAAGCCATATCCGCGACTGGGGTGCGATGTTGCTGAGCAACCCGGCTCTTGCGGCAATCCAGGGCAAGCCGCGTCGTCTCTACATTCCCGACACACTGACGGTCTGCGGCGGCCCCTCCTATCCCGCTGCCGTCGAGCGCCTCTCGGCCGAACTGCACAACGCGCACTGAGGTCCGCTGCCGCGATCTACCGGCCGAACGACCGCAACGACCAAAAGCGGCCGTTGTGGCGCATGTCGATCGTCGAAAGCGGCTCGACGTCCAGCCGCCAGAAGGCGTCGGCGGGCGCGCGAAGAGCGTGAAGGACGGCGGCACGCATGACGGACGCGTGCGTGACAGCGACTATGTGTCCCGCGGCGGGCAATGTCTCCAGCCAGGCATCGACACGTTCGAAAAGCTCCGTCAAGGATTCGCCGCCGTGCGGCTTGGCGCCGGGCTCCGACAGCCACAGCACTGTGCCATTGGGGTCGTCCCTCTGGATGTCCTTCAAATGGCGCCCGCGCCAGTTGCCCAGGTCGCAGTCGCGAAGCGTATCCGTGGTGGCGACCTGCAAACCGAGCAGCCCGGCCGTCTCCAGCGCTCGCCGCTCCGGTGCGCAGAGCACGGTGCCGGCCGTCGTAGCGATTGATCGCAGCGCATCGAGATTCTTCGCCGGACCGGGCTCGATCCCATCATCGCGCGGAAAGGCACCAAGGCGTTGGGCTGCAGTCGCCGCGTGACAGATGAGAGTGAGGTGGCTGGTCATGATCAACCGATGCAAGGTCGGCGTTCGACAATCGTTCGCGCCGCATTGACCGCGGCGGCATCTTCGATATGTTCTGGAATACGCGCAAGGTTCTCGCAAGAGATCAAAAGGGAACGCGGTTCGAAACCGCGGCTGCCCCCGCAACTGTAACCGGCGAGCGATCGTCCGACATGCCACTGGGACACGGGTCTCGGGAAGGCGGGCGATCGCAAAGACCCGGGAGCCAGGAGACCTGCCTCGCGCCGTCGTCCTGTTTCCGGCCGGGGTGCGCTGGGGGCTGCGGGGGAAACCGTCGCGACGACATATTGGAGTCGTCGTCGCGGGGCCTCGGTTGAGTTCTGCATCATTTGAAGACCGTACGCTTCCGCGTGCCGGCTCCTGGATCCCGACCAGGAGAATGTCATGCGCAAATTGTTCTTGCCTTTGCTTGCCGGGCTGACCGCCCTACCTCTGACCGCTGCTTTAGGGGCGGATGCGAACGCGGTCGAAACCGTCGTGGTGACGGGCAGCCTGGAGAACGAGATTCCCCAGCTCCTTTCGCGGAATGGTACGCAGGTCGACGTGATCGCCGCGAAAGCCATCAAGAACGGCAGCTATGTCGATATCTCGCAGACGCTGGCTGCCGAGGCGCCAGGCCTCTATATCTCGTCCCAGCACGGTCCTTTCGACTATGTCGACGTCTCGCTGCTGGGCTCGCGCACCGCGGACGTGCTGTGGCTGGTCGACGGCGTGCGCATCGACAACCGGCTTTACGCCGGCACGACGCCGCTGGATTCCATCCCCGCCAGCATGGTGGAGCGCATCGAGGTCATCCAGGGCGGCGAGTCCCTGTTCTACGGCACCCAGGCGGTGGCGGGCGCGGTGAACATCATCACCAAGTCCTTCAGCAGCACGCCGGACGGCGCCGTCACGATCGGCGGCGACACCAATTATGGCGCGCATGCCGATGGCTATTTCCGCGACGGCTTCGGCCGCAGCAAGTTCGTGGTCTACGGCTCGGCGGACATATCGCCCGGCTTCCGTCCCATTCCCGAGGGCGAATTTCAGCCGAGCGAGACGTTGCGCATGCGGGGCTATCACGTGTTCAGCGGCGGCGGCAAATACCAGTTTGCCGCGACGGACGATCTCACGTTCACCGCGTCCTACGAGAAGAACATCGCGCATCTCGAATATCCGTCGCCACAGGACGTCAACACGGCGTTCAACCAGCGCAGCGAGGATCTGGTCACGGCCAAGATCGACTACGCGCCCAGCGACGATGTGCAGCTGTTCGTCAAGGGTTACTATCACTGGTGGATTTCGCACTACACCGAGTTCGACAACGATCCGGCCGGCGGTCTCGACATCGAGGACGATCATGACCACTGGGGCTATGTCGACCGCGGCGTCAACGCGATGGCGAAAATCGGCCTGCTGCCCGGGCTCAGCTCGGTCGTCGGATATGACTATCAGAACTACAACGGCAACGACGCGGTGCTGGTGATCGCCCCGCAATCGGAAGAGGCGCACGCGGTGTTCGGGCAGATCGAGGCGGCCGACCTGATCCCGAACGCGCATCTGGCGGTGGGCGTCCGCTACAACATGCCCAGCGTGGGCGAATCCGCTTTTGTCTGGAATGTCAGCGGTCAATACGACGTCTCGGACATGCTCTATGTGAAGGGCATGGCCGGCACCAGCTTCCGGCTTCCGACCGCGGAGGAGCTGTTTGCCAACGATCCCGACGACGAGAGGGGCAACCCCGGTCTGCGGCCCGAGCGCAGCATCGGCTTCAACGGATCGGTTGGCGGCCATTTCGACCTGGGTGTGCCCGTGGACTGGCACGTCACGGGCTTCTATCGCGAGATCAAGGATCTCATCGACTACGCCACCTTCGATCCGGCGACGGACCAGGATGTGTTCGGCAATGTCGACGGCAAGGTGATCACGCGCGGATTCGAGGCCTATGCCTCCGCGCCGATCCGCGATGACCTGTCGGGCACCGCCGACTTCACCTATGCCGCGGCGCGCGAGACCGGCTCTTCGGCACAGTTCAATCGGATTCCGGAAACCGTGTTCAAGCTCGGCCTCGACTATCATCCGCAGGACCTGCCGTTCGGCGCCAGCCTGACGCTGCAGCATGTCGGCGACCTGCAAGACACGATTGGCGGCGGTGTCGGGCGCATCGGATACGGCGACTACACGGTGCTCGATATCGGCACGCGGGTGTTCCTGGACGACGAGCACCGGCACCGGATCGGGCTCAACCTCGACAACGCGTTCGATGAAGCCTACGCAGCACATCTGGGTCGCGGTACCGACGATGTGACGGGCGACTCGTATGTCGTTCACGATCGGGGCATGCCGCGCACGCTCTATTTCAACTACACATTCTCGCTTCAATAGGCGGCGGCGGGAGACGGTACGGCCATGCGCATCGCTCTGCGGTGGATTTTCGCCATCCACCGCTACATCGGCATCGGGCTCGGTCTGCTGATGCTGATGTGGTGCCTTTCCGGCATCGTGATGATGTATGTGCCGTACCCCTCGCTGTCCGGGGCGGCGCGCCAGGCAGGTCTCCAGCGGCTGGACCTCGGCCAGTGCTGTATCGTGCCGTCCGGCGGCGGCCCGCCGTCCTTCTCGGTGGAGATGATCCACGGCCGCCTGTTGCTCTATGGCGGCAAGACGCTGGTCGATCTGCGCACCGGTCACGAGGCCGGCGGCATCACGCCGGCCGACGCGCGCGCGAGCGCCGAGCGCTTCGCCCGGGGCAATTCGCTTGCGGCGACCCGGATGACGCTGGAAACGATCGGCAGCGACCAGTGGACCGTCTCGGGCGGGTTTCGCCACGACCGGCCGCTGTACAAGTTCAGCCTGAACGACAAGGCCGGCACCCGCCTCTACGTCTCCAGTGCGACCGGCAAGGTCGTGCAGCGCGTCACCGCCTCGCAGCGCTTCTGGAACTATCTGGGCGCCGTGCCGCATTGGCTCTACTTCACGCGGCTGCGTGCCGATCCTCTGCTGTGGGGTCAGGTGGTTATCTGGACGTCCCTGCTTGGCAGCTTCCTGGTCGCGACGGGCCTCTATATCGGCATCCGGCAATGGTGGGTCGCGCGTGGGGTCGGGCGTTGGTCGCCCTATCGCGGATTCGCGTTGTGGCATCACCTGCCCGGATTGCTCTTCGGCGTGTTCCTCCTGAGCTGGATCGTAAGCGGTCTTCTTTCCATGAATCCCTGGGGCCTTCTCGAAGGTGACAACCGCCCCGACACCGGTGCGCTGCGCGGTCCGCCGGCGACATTTGCCCGGATCGGAGCGGCGCTCCGCGCGGCTTCGAACACGGAGCGCGCCGCGGATATCGTTTCGCTGGCGTCGGCGCCGCTGAACGGAAAGCTCTATCTGATCGCAACGGGCCGTGACGGACGTCGCCGGCGGCTGGACGCGGCAGGGCAACGCGCGCCACTTACGCAAGCGGATATCGCATTCATCGCGCACGCCATCTTGCATGCGCCCGCCGCGCGGCCGAGCCTTGTGCCGGACGGCGACGACTATCACTTTGCCCAGGACGGCACGGGACCAAGCTTGCCGGTGTTGCGGCTGATCGCCGCGAACGGCGATCGCTTCTACATCGACCCGGTGTCCGGCGAACCGGTCGCGGCGTTCGGCGCAGCGGATCGCGGCTATCGCTGGCTGTTTCAAGGCCTGCACAGGCTCGATTTCACGGCCGCGATGCGCACGCGTCCTGGATGGGACGTCATGATGCTCGTGCTGCTGACCGGCGCTTCATCGGTCGCTGCGACAGGCGTCTATCTGGGATTGCGCCATATCGGGCGGCTGATGGCTCGGCGCGTTGACAGGTAGAGCGGGTCCATTCAAGGTGGCCGCACTGCAACGAAGTGGGAAGCCGGTGCAAATCCGGCGCGGTCGCGCCGCTGTAATCGGCAAGTTCGAGCCGAGAGCCAGACCTCTCTTCGATGCGCAATCGATCGGGACGCGAAATCCCAGGAGGCGACATGTCCGACACGGCTTTTTATCCTGCGGCGGAACCGGTTTCGATCCCGGCCATTCCGGTCGGCGAGATCGTCCCTTGGGCGATCCTGGTCGGCTTGCTGCTGCTGCTGGCGATCTATTTCGTCGGCGCCGAAGAAGGCGCGACCTCGCTCGTCGGCGGCATGTATGTGCACGAATTCGTGCATGACGCCCGGCATTTGCTCGGCTTCCCCTGCCACTAGACAGGTCGAACCATGGTTGGCGCGCTCCTGCTGCGGGGCATGCTGGTCGGTCTGTTCGCAGGCCTCCTGGCGTTCGGGTTCGCGAAGGCATTCGGTGAACCGCAAGTCGATGTCGCCATCGGCTTCGAATCACACATGGCCCAGACGCGCGGCGAAGCGCCGGAACCGGTTCTCATCACCCGCGAGGTCCAAAGCACTTGGGGCCTCTTCGCCGGCGTGATCGTCTTCGGTACAGCCTTGGGTGGCTTGTTCGCATTGGTCTTCGCATTTCTCCTCGGCCGTATGGGCGCTTTCGGTCCGCGCACCTTGGCGGCGTTGCTCGCCTTGGCGGCGTTCCTGGCGCTGGTCGTGTTTCCCGATCTCAAATATCCGGCCAATCCTCCCGCCATCGGCAATCCCGACACGATCGGCCACAGGACGGCGCTCTATTTCGGCTTTCTCGTGATATCGATAGCCGCGACGTCTTTTTCCGTCTTCGTCGCGCGCAAGCTGTCGCGGACGCTTGGCGCATGGAACGGCGGCATCGCCGGCGGTGCGGTGCTGGTGGCAGCGCTCGCTCTCGCGATGATCCTTCTTCCGGACGTCAACGAAGTGCCGACCGGCTTTCCGGCGGCCACGTTATGGCGCTTCCGGGTCGCGGCTCTCGGCTTGCAGGCCGTGATCTGGCTGTCGATCGGCCTGGGCTTCGGCTGGCTGACCGAGCAGCAGGCCGGGCGGCGGATCGGAAGGCTCTGATTCCGTCTGCGTCGTTGTGGCAAAGAGTCCCTGGCGGAGATGCGGAAGCCCGCAGCGGGCAATAACTGTTGGAGCAAACGATGCCCATACCTGCCACCGTCGGCGCCTTTGCCATCGTACCGTGCAACGATCTGCCCGGTGCCCTCCCGTTCTGGGAGCGCCTGGGGTTCGCCCGCACGGGCGGCGATGGCAACTACTATATTTTGACCGGCTGGGATTGCGAAGTGCATCTTACGCAAGCGGGAACCGGCCCCTGGAGCGTCCCTGAGACCAACCCGTTCGGCGTTTTCATCCGCACGCCCGACGTGGACGCCATCGCTGCACGGGTCGACGACCTGATCATCCGCCCCGGCGGAATACTGCGTCACCGCGAGTGGGGCATCTACGAATGCGGGATCGCAGGCCCGGACGGTCTCCTGGTTCGCATCGGCTGGCCCTCTGCCTTGATCGGGAAGGATGATGGCCTCGGAGATTGATGCTCTTGCGCTAGAACTCTATGCCTTCCTGCGCCTTCACGCCGCTCTTGAACGGGTGCTTGAGCAGAGTCATCTCGGTCACGAGATCGGCGATCTCGATGAGCTCGTCCTTCGCGTTCCGGCCGGTAATGATGACATGCTTGTCGATGGGCTTGTTTTTCAGCGTCGCAACCACATCGTCCAACGGCACGTAGTCGTAGCGGAGCGCGATATTGAGTTCGTCGCATAGGACCATCTTGTAGGCCGGGTCGGCGATATAGGATTTCGCCATGTCCCAGGCGAGGCGCGCCATCTCGATGTCACGTGCCTTGTCCTGCGTATCCCAGGTGAAGCCTTCGCCCATGGCGCGCATCGTCACCTGGTCCGGGAAGGCGTCGAACACGACCTTCTCGCCGGTGGCCCAGGCGCCCTTGATGAACTGGATGATCGCGATGCGCTGCCCGTGCCCGATGGCGCGGCAGACCATGCCCATCGCGGCCGTCGTCTTGCCCTTGCCCTTGCCGGTGTGGACGATCACCAGGCCTTTTTCGACCGTCTTGGTCGCCATGATCTTGTCGCGCGCCGCCTTGTGCTTGCGCATCTTCTCGTTGTGGCGTTCCACGTCCGCGTCGCGGGTATCTTCGGTCATGATCTAGCTCCGGCAATGAGGCGTTCGAGGTGCTCGCGAATGGTGTTGCGCCTTGGCTTCCACAGGCCGCGATCCAGCGCTTCCAGGAACCGTTCGGCCAATTCGCGAAGCGCCGCGGGATTGTTCTCGCGCATGAAGGCCTCGACGGAAGTGTCGTCGACATAGGCCGCGAACAGCAGGTCGAAGTGGTGGTCCCGCACCGCATTCGTCGTCGCCGAGAACGCGAACAGATAATCGACAGTGGCGGCGATCTCGAATGCACCCTTGTAACCGTGCCGCATGACGCCCGCGATCCATTTGGGATTGGCCGCGCGGCCCCGGACGATGCGCGCCAGCTCGTCCTCCAGCGTGCGCACGCGCGGGGTGTCGGGCCGCGAATGATCGTTATGGTAGATCGTCGGCTCATGACCCTTGAGATGGGCTACGGCGTTCGCGATGCCGCCTTCGAATTGATAGTAGTCGTCCGAGTCCAGCAGGTCGTGCTCGCGGTTATCCTGGTTCTGGACCACGGCATCGATCCGCGTCAGCCGCTCGCGCAGCAGCGTGTGATCGGCTTCACCGTCGCTGGCCGAGCCGTAGCTGTACCCGCCCCAGCTCAGATAGGCTTCGGCCAGGTCGCCCTTCGTTTTCCAGAGCCGCTCGTCGATCATGGCTTGGAGGCCCGCGCCGTAAGCGCCGGGCTTCGAGCCGAAGATGCGCGCGCCCGCGCGCCGTGCGGCGTCCGACTCGGCCAGGCCGGCCGCACGCAGCCGCGCCGCGTCCTCGCGGAAGCGCAGGGCGAGCGGATTGTCCTCATCGGACTCGTCGAGCGCCATGACGGCGCGCACCGCAGAGTCGAACAGATCGATCTGGCTGGGAAAGGCGTCGCGGAAAAAGCCCGATATGCGGAACGTGACGTCCACGCGCGGCCGTCCCAGCTTGGCCGGCGGCAACACCTCGAAGCCCGTTACGCGCCCGGCCGTCGAATCCCAGCTCGGCCGGACGCCGATCAATGCCAGTGCTTGCGCGATGTCGTCGCCGCCGGTGCGCATGTTCGAAGTCCCCCAGGCGGAGATCGCCATTGCGAGCGGAAACTCGCCGTGGCGCTGCCGGTAGTCCTCGACCAGCAACTGCGCAGACTGCCAGCCGAGCTGCCAAGCGGTCTGTGTCGGCACGGCGCGCGGATCGAGCGAATAGAAATTCCGCCCTGTCGGAAGGACGTCCGGCCGTCCCCGCGTCGGCGCACCCGATGGGCCGGGCGCGACAAACCGTCCACCCAGCCCGCGTTCGAGCGCGCGCAACTCGTTGGCGCCACAGCTCAGAAGGTCGGGTCTGAGCTCGGCTTCGACATAGGCGAGAACCGCGCGCGTTGCGGCCCAGCTCTTGGGCGGTTCGAGGCCTCCGACGAATTGCTGCGCCATGCGCTCGAGCCGCTCGACGGTATCGCCGTTGGTGCGCCACGTATCGTCGGATACCGTCGTCAGGGCCGTCGGTTTCGCTCCCGTCCACGGCTCGCCCATCTTGCAAGCCAGGGGATCGAAGGCACCAAGAGCGAGATCGCTGGCGAGCGCTTGCAGGATCGAGGCGTCGCGCCCTTTTTCCGAACCGCGGCGAACGCGGACCAGGGCGACCAGCAGATCGGTCAATTGCCGGTCGCGCGGTGCTTCGCCGAAGATGTGCAAGCCATCGCGGATTTGCAGCTCCTTCAGTTCGCACAGATAATTGTCGAGCGCCGCGATGGACAGGTCTTCGTCGGTGGGGTCGGTGATGCCGCAATCCTTGTCGAGCCCCGATGTCACGGCCAGATCGAGAATGCGGCGCTTGAGATTCGGCAGCCGCCGCGCGTCGAGGCTGGCTGCTTCGTAATACTCGTCGACGAGCACTTCGAGATCTCGCAGCGGTCCGTAGCTCTCCGCTCGCGTGAGCGGTGGCGTCAGGTGATCGATAATCACCGCGCTGGCGCGGCGCTTGGCCTGCGTTCCCTCGCCCGGGTCGTTGACGATGAAGGGATAGAGATGGGGCAGAGGCCCCAGCGCGACTTCCGGAAAGCAATCCCGCGAAAGCGCAACGGACTTTCCGGGCAACCATTCCAGATTGCCATGCTTGCCCATGTGCACGACGGCATGCGCGTCGAAATCGCGCCGCAGCCACGCATAGAAGGCGAGGTAGTTGTGCGGCGGGACGAGCGCGGGATCGTGATAGGAGCCCAACGGATCGATGTTGTAGCCGCGCGCCGGCTGCACGGCGAGCGCGACGGACCCGAACAGCATGATCGACAGTCGGAAATCCAGGTCGCCGTCTGCCGCGGCAATGAAGGGATCGTCTTGCGGCGCTCCCCAGCGTGTCGTGACCGCGTCCCGGACGGACTGCGGCAGTGTCGCGAAAAACCGTTCGTAGTCGGCCAGCGGATAGGCGACGCCGCCTGCGCGCCTTTCGCGGCCTTGCAGTGCATTGGTGGGTCCCTGGGCAACCAGGTTCATCAAAGCCTGCGCATCGGCCGGCAACGCGCCGACGGCATAGCCCGCCGCGCGCAAGCTCTTCAGCACCCCGATCGCACTCGCCGGCGTGTCGAGGCCGACGCCGTTGCCCAGGCGTCCGTCGCGGTTGGGATAATTGGCAAGCACGATGGCCACGCGCCGGTCTTCCGGCCTCGCTTTGCGCAACCGGCACCACGCCTCGGCCTGCGCGGCGACGAAGGCGATCCTGTCGGGAACCGGGTCGTGCGTCACGATAGGGCATTGGGTGAGCGCGTCGAATGAGGCTTCCGCCTTGAACGCGACGGCACGGCTTAAGATCCGCCCGTCAACCTCGGGCAGCGCGACGTTCATCGCCACGTCGCGCGCCGGCAGACCTCTCGCAGACTCATGCCACCGTTCCGCGCTCGTGCTGGCGAACACCACCTGAAGGACGGGGCAGTCGGCCGCCTCCAGGACCGAGGGCGTCCGGTCTTCACCGGGAATGGATGTCGCGAAGGACGTGCAGTTCAGGATCACGTCGGGCGCGGTCCGTGCCAGAAGCTCGTGCACGACCGAAACGGATAGGGGATCCTTCAGGCTCTGCACGTAGATCGGCAGCGGCGACATACCCTTGGCGGCAAGCGCCGCGATCAGGGCGTCGACCGGCGCCAGCGCGCCGGACTGCTGCAAGGCGCGATAGAACAGGATCGGCGCGACGGGGCCGTGTTCGGGCCAATGCGCCTGGATCTCTTCGAGGGTCGGATCCGAAAGCCCGGGCCAATAGAGGCCGGCATTGGGCACGAGACGCGGCGCGCGAATGTCGGGATCGGGCTCGCGTCCAATCAGCTCCGCCGCATATCGCAGGAATTGTCCGGCGTTCCCGATGCCGCCAAAGGCGAGATAGGACCAGATCGTTTGGAATTGCTCGTCCGTCACCGTCGAGGCGCGCCGCAGTTCGGGATCTGGCTTGTCGTCGCCCGGCACGATGATAAAGGGAATCGCGTTCGCGCGGCAGGCGGCCTCGACTTCGGCGAGCCCATAGCGCCAATAGCCCGAGCCGCCCAGCAGCCGGATCACCACCAGTTTCGCATTGGCGACCACCTGCTCGACATACAGATCGACCGAAAGCGGATGCTGCAGCCGCAGGAAATTGGCCAGCCTCAGGCTCGGCGCTTCCGGGGGTAGCGAGGCGCGCGCCTGTGCCAGGCACGACAGCTCCGTATCCGCAGCGGTCAGCAACACGATGTCGCCGGGCGCTTGGCCGAGGTCGACGGCTTCCGAGCCGTCGTCGATCGTCCCGGCCTGTGTTGCCAGAAGATGCATCAGCCGATCGCGGCGGTAAGCTCGTCGGCGATGGCCGTTTGCGCCAGGCCTTTTTCGCCGATCACGACCAGCTGGGTGTAGCGGGTCTCGCCCGCGGTCCAGGCGCGGTCGAAATAGTGCTCGATCCGCGGGCCGACGGCCTGGATCACCAGGCGCATGGGCTTGCCGGCGACGGCCGCGAAGCCCTTCAGGCGCAGGATGTCGTGCAGTTTCATGGTCTGCTTGATGCCGGCGATCAGGGCATCGACGTTGCGCAGCTCCGGCCCCTTGAAGACGAAGCTCTCGAAATCGTCGTGGTCGTGATCGGCCTCGGTGTCGTGATGCGACCAGCGCGCGTCGATGCTGTCCTCGGCGCCCGCATTCACGCCAAGCAGGACCCCGGTATCGACGGCGCCATGCGCGATGCGGACGAAGCGCACGCCGTCGCGCACCCGGCCCTTGAGGTCCACCTCGATCTCGTCGAGCCTGGCCCCCGTCACGAGATCGGTCTTGGTGAGCAGCACCAGATCGGCGCATTGCAACTGGTCTTCGAACAGTTCTTCGAGTGGGTTGTCGTGGTCGACCGATGCGTCGTCGGCCCGCTGCTGCGCCACGGCGTCTTCGTCCATCGCGAACCGCCCCTGGCTCACCGCATCGACGTCGATCAGCGTCACCACGCCGTCGACCGTGACTCGCGTGCGAACCTCGGGCCAGTTGAACGCCTTCACCAGCGGTTTGGGCAGCGCGAGGCCCGAGGTCTCGATGATGATGTGATCGGGCGGCACGTCGCGATCGAGCAGCTTGGCCATCGTCGGCAGGAAGTCGTCGGCGACCGTGCAGCAGATGCAGCCATTGGCGAGTTCGACGATGTCGTCCTCGCCGCAGCTTTCGACGCCGCACTCCTTCAATATCTTCCCATCGACGCCGACGTCGCCGAATTCGTTGATGATGAGCGCGTAGCGCCGCCCCGAACTGTTCTCGAGCAGATTGCGGATCAGCGTCGTCTTTCCTGCGCCCAGAAACCCGGTGATGACGGTGGCCGGGATCTTGCGTGCCGAAAGCTTGCCTGTCTGTGTCATGGCGCTAGGCCCCTTCAAGGATTCGGTTGGAGGTGAGGATGTCCCAATCGCCGTCTTGCGACAGCGACAGATGCGTCAAAGACAGCGGCGCTACGGGGAGGGCGAGACCCTCCGCCGGCGAAAGCCCGTGCGCGAGGGTGAGCGCGGCGCGAATGGCGCCCGCATGCGACACAAGACAGACGTTCTCCGGCCGACCAAGCCGGATCTCGGCGACAAATCGGCTTACGCGCGCGCAAACGTCCGTGAAGCTCTCGCCGTGCTCCGGGCGCCATGCGGCAAGCGCGTTTGCGTCTTGCGGCAGCTCGACGTCGGCGTAGGGCTTGCCGTCCAGGGAGCCGAAATTCTGCTCGGTGATCTCGGCCGACGACACGATGCTGCCGGGCGAGAACCCGGCGCCAACAAGCCGTTCGAGCGTTTGCCGTGCTCGGAGGAGCGGGCTGCTGAACGTCAGGCAATCCTTTGGCAGCGTGCGCGCGACAGCGCGATATCCGCGCACATTGCCATCGTCGAGCGCGGGATCGCTATGGCCGCAGAAACGGCCATGCAGCGTCGCGGGCGCGTGCCGGATCCAAATCCAGTTGATCGTGTGTCCGCCTGCCATACCGCGCTCTCGCGGGCCGGAGTGCGGATGCGGATTGGGCGGGCTTCGACGAAGCGGACCACAACCAACTCCCGGGACACCCCGCCCGAACGTCTGTTCAAAGGACCGGCAGGTCTCCTGGCTCGCGGGTCGCTGTCCGTTGCCGTCTTCCCGATGCAGGGCATCAGTGACGTTTTCGCAAAGAACTCGCCGCTCACAGTTGCGGGGGCAGCCTCGGAATAGCCGGCGACCAGGCCGGCATACCGAATTCCCTCTTAGCTCTGGATCGCGCCAGAGAACCGGAACTCAAGGCCCCTGTTATTTCGACTCCGGCTCGGAAGGTCAAGCGCTCCGGCTATCGCCTTACGATTGCCGCGCTTGGCAGGCCGCGCCGTTCCCACCCTTCGCGCTCCAACGCCGGCCTATCGTGTTCTTCCTGCGGATACCCGACACAGAGATAGCCGACAAAAATCCATTGTATGGGCACATCCAGGATCGCCGCCACGCGCGACGGCTCGAGGATCGATACCCAGCCGACACCGACGCCTTCGGCGCGCGCTGCAAGCCAAAGGGTGTGGATCGCCAAGACCACGGAATATTCGATCGTTTCGGGCATCGTGTATCGTCCGAGACCATGGCCCTGTACGGTGGACCGATCGGCGAAGACCGCGATATGGCCCGGCGCGTCGTCCAGTCCCGCCAGCTTCAGCCGTGCATAGTCGCCGGCCCTGTCGGCCGATTGCGCGCTCAGCGCCTCGGCGTTGCATTCCGCGAAGCAGTCCCGGATGGCGCGCCGGCGCGCGGCATCGGCCACCATGACGAACCGCCAAGGCTCGCTAAGGCCCACAGAAGGTGCGCGGCATGCCGTCTCGACGAGACGGTCGAGGACATGCTGTTCCAGCGGATCGCACTTGAAGTGGCGCACATCCCGGCGCCACAGGAACAATTCCAGCAATTGCGCCCGGAACCCCGCGTCGAACGCGGGGCCTTGGTTCATCCGCCCGGGATCGCCCATCCGACTGTCCAGTCCCTTGCGCCAATGGCCCTGATTGACCTGCCCGAACATCCGGCATGGCCCGGTCCTGCGCAAGCTTCCCGCAAGGGATTTGACCGGGACCGCGGGTCCTTTCCCGGCCAGGCCCGTCGGCATCGGGTCACGAGACCGCCAATCGTCGGAACAAGGCGAGCTTCGCGGCATCCAGGACAAAGGCAAACGCGGCGGCGGCAGCGAACAGGGCTGCCACGATGGCGACCGGCAGCGTTGCCATCAGGATACCGTTTGAGGACAGGACACTGAAGATCGACAGATCAACGATCGACGAAACAATGAGCCATCGTCCCGGGCGCGAACTCCAGATGTGCTGCCTCTCGCGCGACACGTAGAACACGGCCTGGCCGCTGAACACCAGCGTGACCACGGCCATCGTGCGCAACGTTTCGGTATCGAGGCCGATCGCGAATTTCCCGGCTGCCAGACAGGCGACGCAGAACATCAGATCGGCGAGCCCCAGGACGATGCCGACGACCGTCAGGTTGCGGATATGCCAGATATTGGGTTTCGGAGACGGTCGCACATTATCGGTCGACGAGGTCATCGACAGAAAGTCGCCGGTGATCATCATCAGCACCATGAGCATCGGCGTCAGGATGGCGTGGCCCGTGATGATGAGGCCGGCGCCCAGGAACAGCACCTGCACGACCTTGTGCGTAACCGATCGCAGCGTGTAGGTGAGGATGCGCTGGAAGGTCGTGCGCCCTTCCTTGATCGCGGCGACGATGCCGGCAAGTCCGGGCTTTGTGAGCACGATCCCGGCGGCGGATTTCGCGACGTCGGTTGCGGTGGAGACTGCGATCCCCATCTGCGCCTGGCGCAGCGCGGGCGCGTCGTTCGCGCCGTCGCCGCACATGCCGACGATGTGCCCGTCCTTCTGCAAGGCCTTGACGAGACTGTACTTGTCCTCCGGCAGCACGCTCGCGAAAATCGCATAGGTTTCGGCCTTGAGATCTTTCGGCAAGGGTGTCGTCGCCCAAACCTGTCCGGCGATCCCGACCATTCCGGCCACGACCTGCGCCGTTGTTCCGGAATCCCCCGTCACCATGACGGTCCGAACGCCCAGGCCGGACAACTCCGAGACGAGCGCCGCGGAGTCTTCGCGCGGCGGATCGCTGAGTGCGATGAAGCCCACCAGCGCCGATTTGTCCGGCGGCCCGGCGGCGACGGCCAGAACCCGGAAACCTTTTGCCTCCAGTTCGGCGGCGATCGGTGCTGCACCGGCTGGGGAATGCGCCAGGTCCGAGATGACCGCGAATGCGCCTTTGGCGATTTTCGTCGTGCCGCCGTCCGCCTGGAGCACGGTCGCTTCGGAGCGCTTCAGCGAGGGATCGAACGGCACGAACGTCACCAGCTTGGGTGCATCGCCGACGGGTTTGTGCGCAGCCGCGCCGCGGATGGCGGCATCGACCGGGTCCTGCCCGCCATCCGAACTCGCCAAAGCCGCGAGGGCCAGCACATGCGCCTCGTCGAAGCCCGGCATCGGGCGGATGGACATCACGGCGAGTTCGTTGCGCGTCAGCGTGCCTGTCTTGTCCGAGCACAGGATGTCGACGCCGGCGGCTTCGTCGACCGCCGAAAGGCTCGTGGGCAGCACGCCTTGCGCCGCCAGCGAGCGCGCGCCCACTGCCGCCGCCAGCGTGAACATGGACGGCAGCGCAACGGGGATCGACGAAAGAAGCCCCACCAGGACGAGCGCGATGATCTCCGCGTCCGGCAGCGACAGAAAATACGCATAGACGGCAAGCAGGACCGTGGCGGCGCCGTTGAACAGGGCAAGGTTGCGGACCACGCCCATGACGATCTTCTGCTGCGAGCTTTCGACCTTTGCCGTGCGGACGAGCTCCGCCGTGCGGCCGAATTTGGTGCGCTCGCCTGTCGCAGTCACTTGCCCGACGGCCTCGCCGCGCCGCACGAGCGCGCCGGCATAGGCCAGGGCGCCTGCTCCGACTTCCGCCGGTATGGATTCGCCGGTGAGCATGGATTGGTCGAGCAGGATCGATCCGTCGACAAGCTGGACGTCCGCGACCACCACTGTGCCCAAGGAAAGCTTCACGACGTCACCCGCCACCAGATCGGCGGCCGGCACGGTCGTCCAATGGCCATCCCGCCGGACCGACGCGATGAGCGCCAGACGCGACTTGAGCGCATCCAGGGTCGCTTGCGCGCGGCCTTCCTGGAAGAATCCCAGGCCGGCGTTGAACACGAGCAGGAGCGCGACCACGCCGGCCTCGACGTAGTCTCCGAGCACGAGCTGCAGCAGGATCGCGGCTTCGAGCATCCAGGGCACGGGCGCCCAAAGCTTTTGCACGGCCCGCAGCACTGGATGCTGCGTCACGTCGACGATCGCGTTCGGACCGTCCTTCGCGAGGCGCCGGTGCGCCGCGTCGGTGGTCAGGCCAAGGGGTGCTTCTGCCATCAGGATTTGGCCTGTGAAAGCAGAGTCCAGCTATGGCGGACGATCTGCTCGTCCTCGCGGGACGGTAGAACAAGCACTTTGCAGGGCGATTTGGGATCGCCGATGGGATTGTCGGCGGCGCGGTTTCGTGCGTCGTCGAGACCGATGCCGGCCCAGGCAAGGCCGCTGCAGATCGAGGCACGGACCTGTTCGTCGTTTTCGCCGATGCCCCCGGTGAATACGATCAGGTCGACGCCTTCCAGCACGGCGAGCATCGCCGCAATCTGCTTGCGCACGGAACGGCAGAACATGTCGATCGCGAGCTGCGCGTCCGGGTTCGACGGCGCGCTTTGGCGCAGCCGGCGCATGTCGCTGCCGACTCCGGATATGCCGAGAAGCCCGGAGCGGCGGTCGACCAGATCCTCCAGCATTGCGGCATCCATCGTCTTCTCCCGCGCCAGGTAGACCAGCACGCCGGGATCGAGATCGCCGCTGCGCGTTCCCATGATCACGCCGCCGGTCGGGGTCAATCCCATGCTGGTGTCGATGGACTTGCCGCCTTTGACCGCCGTCACGCTGGCGCCGTTGCCGAGATGGGCGATCACGATGCGATCCGGCAGAGGGGCACCAAGCTGATGCAGAATGGATTCGCAGGAAAGGCCGTGGAAGCCGTAGCGCTGGATGCCTTCCGCGTGCAATGACCTGGGGAGCGGAAGGATGCGTGCGACATCCGGCATATCGGCATGAAAGGTCGTGTCGAAGCACGCCACTTGGGGGATGCCCGCAAAATGCTCGCGCGCCGATCGCAGGATCGTCAGCGCGGACGGAAGATGAAGCGGCGCGAACGGAATGGCCGCTTCGAGCTGCCGCAATACGTCGTTGTCGACGATGCGATGGCGGCGAAGCCTCGGTCCACCATGCACGATCCGATGCCCGATAGTCGCGGGAGGCGGCAGGTCGGAGCCGGCTAGGAGCCGCTCGATTTGGCTGACCGCGTCGCGCAAGTCGCGGACGAACGTCCCGCCTGCGGATAGCGGGTTGCCGCGCACGTCCTGCGCGTGGAATCGTCCGGTGGTTTCACCGGCGAAATCGGCTTCTCCCGTCAAAAGGACTTCGGTGTGTGAAGCGGCGGCGCGATAAAGGCCGAATTTGAGCGAGGACGAACCGCTGTTCAGCGTGAGGACGATCGTCTCGCCGCGGGACTCCGTCATCGCGCTAGACCTTCCATCGCCAGTCGCGAACCTCCGGCATGTCGTCGCCATGTTCGCTGATGTAGAGCTTGTGACGCTCCATCGCGGCCCAATAGAATTCCGTCGCCTTCGCGACCCGATGGCCGAATCGCGGGATGCGGCTGGTCGCATCGAGCGCGAGCTGGAAGCGGTCCAGGTTGTTCAGCACGACCATGTCGAACGGCGTCGTGGTCGTGCCTTCTTCCCGGTAGCCGCGGACATGGATGTTGTGGTGGTTGTGCCGCCGATAGGTGAGCTTGTGGATCACCGCCGGATAGCCGTGAAACGCGAAGATCACCGGCTTGTCGCGCGTGAACAGCTCGTCGAAATCCTGGTCTTGCATCCCGTGCGGATGCTCCGACTGTGGCTGCAGGACCATCAGGTCCACGATATTGACGACGCGGATCCGGATATCGGGATAATGGGTCCGCAGCAGCGTGACGGCGGCGAGGGTCTCCAGGGTCGGGATGTCGCCGGCGCAAGCCATGACCACGTCGGGGTCGCCGCCGTCATTGCCCGCCCAATGCCAGATGCCGGCACCGGCGGCGCAATGGCGGGTCGCCGCCTCGATGTCGAGCCACTGCCATTCGGGCTGTTTGCCGGCAACGATCAAGTTGATGTAGTTGCGGCTGCGCAGGCAGTGATCGGCGACGGAGAGAAGGCAGTTCGCGTCGGGCGGCAGGTAGATGCGCACGACGTCGGATTTCTTGTTGGCGACATGGTCGATGAAGCCGGGGTCCTGGTGGGAGAAGCCGTTGTGATCCTGCCGCCAGACATGCGAGGTGAGCAGATAGTTCAGGGACGCGATCGGCTTGCGCCAGGGGATGGTCCGGCTGACCTTCAGCCATTTGGCGTGCTGGTTGAACATCGAATCGACGACGTGGATGAAGGCTTCGTAGCAGGAGAAGAGGCCGTGGCGGCCCGTGAGCAGATAGCCTTCGAGCCAGCCTTCGCACAGATGTTCGCTCAGAACCTCCATGACGCGGCCATCGGTGCTTAGGTCGATATCGACGTCTTCGACCGCCGCCATCCATTCCTTGCCGGACACCTGGTAGACCGCTTCCAGCCTGTTCGATGCCGTCTCGTCCGGTCCGAACAGGCGGAAATTCTGCGATCCGAGATTGAGCTTCATGACATCGCGCAGGAACGTCCCGAGCACGCGCGTCGCTTCTGCGTGGACAGTGCCGGGCTCGGACACCGTTACCGCATAGTCGTGGAAATGCGGCATCGACAAGGGGGTCAGGAGTTCGCCGCCATTGGCGTGCGGGTTGGAGCCCATGCGGCGATGCCCGGTCGGCGCGAGGGCGGCCAACTCCTCGCGGAATTTGCCGTTTTTGTCGAACAGCTCGCGCGGCTTGTAGCTCAGCATCCAGTCTTCGAGCTGCTTGAGATGTTCGGGATTTTCGAAGTTCGCGATCGGCACCTGATGCGCGCGCCATGTGCCTTCCACCGGTTTGCCGTCGACGAATTTGGGGCCTGTCCAGCCTTTGGGCGTGCGAAGGACGATCATGGGCCAGCGCGGGCGCTCCGGCGCCTTGTCCCTGCCGGCCGCCCGCGCGGCTTTCTGAATCTCGCGGATCCGGCGCAGCACCTGATCCAGCACGCCGGCAAGCGCCTGGTGCATCACGGCAGGATCGCTGCCTTCGACGAAATGGGGCTCGTAACCGTAACCTTGGAACAACTGGGTCAATTCTTCGCGGCTGATCCGCGCGAGCACGGTCGGGTTGGCGATCTTGAAGCCGTTGAGGTGGAGGATCGGCAGCACGGCGCCGTCGCGCGCCGGATTCAGGAATTTGTTGGAATGCCAGCTCGCGGCCAGCGCGCCCGTTTCGGCTTCGCCGTCGCCGACGACGCAGGCGACGATCAGATCGGGATTGTCGAAGGCCGCGCCATAGGCGTGCGTGAGCGAATAGCCCAGCTCGCCGCCTTCATGGATCGATCCGGGCGTCTCCGGCGAGACATGGCTGGGAATGCCGTAGGGCCAGGAGAACTGGCGAAACAGGCGGTGCAATCCGTTGCGGCTGCGCTCGATGGCGGGATAGCGCTCGGTATAGGAGCCTTCCAGATAGGTGTTCGCCACGATGCCGGGCCCGCCATGGCCGGGTCCGATGACATACATCATGTTCAGGTTGTTCTGCTGGATCAGCCGGTTCAGGTGGACATACAGGAAATTCAATCCCGGCGTCGTTCCCCAATGCCCCAGCAAACGCGGCTTGATATGCTCGAGCGTGAGGGGGACCTCGAGAAGGGGATTGTCCTTCAGGTAAACCTGACCGACGGACAGATAGTTTGCCGCGCGCCAGTAGGCGTGCATTTTCCCGATGAGATCGGCAGACAGCGGGCCAGGCGTCGTCATCTCAAGCAGACCTGTTGTATTGCGGCGCGGTGCGGCCCTTGGCCATGAAAAACTTTCGCGCAAAGTCGGGGATTTCGCCCTTCGCGGGGTGATCGACCGTCTCCACGCCCATGAGGCGCGGGCGAGTGCCGGTACATGGTTTCGGATGATGGTGCGGCATTTTCGTTCCTTTTTTGGCCAGCGCGACCGCCAGCTTAGCAGGCACCGAAGCGTCCGCCATTGCTATGCCTCAATGATCACCTTGAGGGCCTTGGTTTCGGCGGCGCGCTCGAAAGTATCGTAGGCATCGAGGATATGGTCGAGCGCGAAGCGGTGCGTGATCGGGCGCTTGGGATCGATCTTGTCGGACAGGACGGCCTTGAACGGCATCGGTATGGAGACGGTGCCAACCAGCCGCGTCGTGATCGCGATGTTGCGATCCCACAGGCTTTCCAGGTGAAGATCGACTTTCTTCCCGTGCACGCCGATATTGGCGATGGTGCCGCCCGGCGCGACGATCTTTTCGCACAGCTCGAACGTGGCGGGGATGCCTACGGCTTCGATGGCGGTATCGACGCCCCGGCCGCCGGTCATCTTCATGACGGCATCCGCCGCGGCCCGTTTTCGAGTTTCACTGGGAGCTTGCCCACATGACCTTGCACCAACTTGAAAGCAACGGACTCTAGATCGCGTGTCCTCCGGGCATAGCGGCGGCGCTCTGGACGGCCGCTATCTGGCTGTGGACGATGGAGACCATCGTGCCGGGATGCGCTTCCGCTACCTTGATCGTGGCCTGCAACTGGCCCGCAAGCGCCTGGACGATATTCGTGCCCAGGCCGGGTTTCGGGTTCACAGCATTCTTGGGCATGCCGACGCCGGTGTCGCTGACCGACAGAGTCCAATTAGGCCCATGGGAATTATAGTCGACCTTGATCCTGCCGCTGCTGTCGTTCGGGAAGGCATGCTTGAGAGCATTGATCACCAGCTCCGTCACGATCAGTCCCAGGCTTACGGAGACGTCGGCACTGGTGGTGCTGTCGTCGACATCCACCTCGAGCGACAGCTTGCTGTGATCGCGGATCATCGATGCGCCGATGCTCTCGCAAAGAACGGTGAGATAGGGACGCAGGGTGACGTCGCCGGCGGTCGAGGCGGCTAGATGCTGTTGCAGCGCGGCGACCGACATGACGCGCTGGTGCGCATCGAACAGATGCGTCCGGGTTTCCTCCGACTGCACCTTGCGCGCGCTTTGCATCAGGACGCTCGCGATGATCTGGAGGGAATTGGCGACGCGATGCTGCAATTCCTGGAGCAGAACCGCTTTGTCCTTCAGCAGGGCGTCCTTGTCCCGCAGCAGGTCGTTCCGGAGTTTTTCGGCCGTCCGCGCGTCGGTGACGTCCGAGACGGCCAGGATCAACCGTGCATCGGTGCCGCCGGTGTAGTCGAGCTTGTGGGCATTGATGATCAGGCTGCGATCGTCGCGGCCTTCGCGCTTGAGATCCATTTCATAGTCCTGCACCTCGGCGTAACCCGAAGCGGTCGCGCGAAGCAGCGCCGAGAGTTGCAATATGTTCCATTCGCCCGCGCCGAGCTCCGCGAGCGCACGGCCCTGCACCGCGGCGGGATCGATCTGGAACACGCGGCAGAACGACCTGCTCGCGGCGACGACGGTGAGCGCGCTGTTCAAGAGCAGCAGCGGCGCGTCGGAAGACGCAATGACCGCTAGCGCAAGATCGAGCGCGATATCGGAATGCGGCGGCGTATGGGGAGCCATGGCTACCCCTTTTTGGAACCGGAGACTCGCGGAGCGAAAGCCATTCCCGGTAGCGGTTGGTACGAAAGGTACTGCGTCCTGTTGGCGTCTGCTGCGGTGTGCTTGCCGCCTTTTCGACATTCAGGGCATGTCAGGTGCCACCGAAAAGTTTGTGCAAGAGTGCAACGACGCGCGCATTTTCGTACGGCTTGCGGATGAAATGAGAGCCGGGCGGCACCTCATCCTCGGCAGGAAGCCCCGACGTGACGATCAGGTGGATGGGCGGCCAGCGCCGGCGTACGGCGTGCGCCAGCTGCAATCCGCTCTTGCAGCCGGACATGGAGACGTCCGTGAACACGGCGCCGATATCCCGGCGTTGCTTCAGGATCGCGATCGCGTCGTCGGCGTTGGAGGCCTCCAATGCGATGTATCCGGCGTCCTCCACCATTTGGACGGCGTTCAGGCGGATAAGCACTTCGTTTTCGACGATCAGGACGACCACACCGTCGGCGGCCGACTTGCCGTAGCGTCCGCGCTTGGGCTGCGGCGCGATCGCCGAGAGGGAATGTTCCATGGGTATTGAACGCGCGGCGCACGCTTTGGGTGCAGTGCCTCTGCGGCACAATTCGCGATTCCGGGTCTTCGATCTGCCCCGGTAAGCCTCAATTTCCGCCAAGTCACCTTTCCGCAGGCAGATTGTCGTTTATTTCCTGGATGGCATTCAGCACGGTCTCATGGTCGGGCATGCCGGCCATTTCCATGGCTTCCAGGTCCACCCGGTCTTTGACGTTGGGGCTGTCGCGCCGGAATTCCTCCATCAGGTCGATGAGCTTCGACGCCTTCTGCGTGTTCAGCAGCACGGTTTCGAGCGTCATCTGTTCGCGAAGGTTTGCCAGACGATCGGCCCGCCTTTGACTGGCCAGAATGAGAATCGCGATGAAAAGCGCGGCGCAGGAGACGCAGAGCGCAAGCAGCGGAAACGGCCATGCGTCGAAAGCCCCGAAGCCGGCCCGCTGCGACAGGGCGTTGGCGAGCACCCACAATACGAGCACCGCGGCGACGCCGAACAGGAAATTCGCCTTTGCGACGGCCGCGGTGACCCTGTCGATCGATCGATCAAGCCACGATGCTTCCTCCCGATGGGCGGCGTGCATCGCGGCGATTGCCTGGATCGCCTCTTCCACATGCGTGGGCAGCGGCATCCCATCCGCCGCCGCGAAATCGCGTTCTGATGTCTTTCCGGTCATTTTTCGCCCTTGTCATCGGTTGTGATGACCAAACTGCGATGGAGGCCAATTCGTCTCGCTTGGCGTTGTCTCCCGGCTTCGCGAGGGCGCGAGCGATAACCGCATGCGCTGCGTGGTCACATTCGTCCGCCGCGCGTTAGCCATACGACGCCGCGGTCCGTGGCGTCACGCCCACCCGAACGGGATCTCAACCAAGCCGCGCCGCTTGCGAAAGAGCGCGGCGCAAGGAGGAACGGCATATGAAAAGTTTGTTCAAGAACGCAGTGCTGCTGGTCGCGCTGGCCGGCACGACGATCGCTGGAGGCTGCATGATGGACCGTGACCACGACCGCGACATGGATCGCCATATGAGCGATCGCAGCTCGATGGACTATAGCGTGGTGCGCTTCGGCTACAGCGACGGCTACTGGGACAATGGCCACCAGTGGCACGCTTGGAACAGCGACGCGGACATGCGCGGCTATCGCGACGACCACGGCGCGGCGTATCACGATTGGCATCATGATCGCGATGGCGGCGACGGCTGGGAGCACAACTAGCGTTCAATGGGGAGCCTCCCGGCGCGCAGGGCGCGCCGGCGGCTTCGTCGCGCCATGCTCCGACGGCGCAATCTCCGGGAGAGAAAGGCCGATCTTTCTCAGCCCTGCACGGAAAACCCGCCATCGACCACCAGCGAGGCGCCGGTCACGAAGTCCGACGCCGGGCTGGCAAGGAAGATCGCGGCGCCGCGGATATCCGCGGGCGTTCCCCATCGTCCCGCCGGCGTCCGGCTCAGGACCTTCTCGTTGAGGCCCGCCACGTCGGTGCGGGCGCGGGCGGTCAATTCGGTGTCGTGCCATCCGGGGAGAAGCGCGTTCACCTGGATGTTGTCCTTGGCCCAGGCGGTGGCGAGGGAGCGGGTCAGCTGCACGATGCCGCCCTTGCTCGCGGCATAGGGCGCGACAAGCGGGGCGCCGAATGTCGAGTACAGCGAGCCGATATTGATGATCTTTCCGCCGCCGGATTTCTTGAGCGCCGGATAGGCCGCGGTCGCGAGCGCAAACGGCGCCGTCAGGTTCACCTCGATCACCTTGTGCCATTCGTCGAGCGACAGTTCTTCGGGCGGTTTGCGGATGCTGATCCCCGCATTGTTCACGAGAATGTCCAGCCGCCCGAACCGGTCCACAGCCGCTTCGATACAGTGCTGCCGCGAGTCCGCGCCCTCGACCTCGGTCTTGACGAAGATGCAATCGGCTCCGCTCGTCCGCAGCGTCGCCAGGCTGTCTTCGGCGGCCGCCTGGTCTCGCGCGGCAATGACGATCTTGGCCCCGAAGCCGGCAAGCCCCTCGGCAATCGCCAAGCCAAGTCCGCGATTGCCGCCGGTGATCAGCGCCACCTTGCTCGTAAGATCGAAGAGAAGACGCGGATCGCGGCCTTCGGCCTGGGTGGTCATGTTCGATCCCCTTTCTGGATGGGTCGTGCCGACGCGTTCAGCGGCCCGGCGACTGTATTCCGGCGTCGGCGCGTATCATATCCGAGGCCTTTTCGCCGATCATCACGATGGCGGCATGGCAATTGCCGGAGACCAGCGCCGGCATGACCGATGCATCGGCAATCCGGAGGCCTTCGATGCCGCGGACGCGCAGCCGTGGATCGACGACGGCGTTCGCGCCCGTGCCCATCTGGGCCGTGCAGCTCGGATGATACAGCGAGCTGCTGCGCTCGCGGCAATAGGCGAGCAGCTCCGCATCGGTGGCGATGTGCGGGCCAGGCTCCATCTCCGCCGCCACGAAGGCGCGGACCGGCTCGCAGGCCATGATCGCGCGGAGAGCCTTGAATCCCTCGACGGTGGCGACGCGATCGTCCTCCGTACCGAGATAGTTCGGATCGATGGCGGGTGCCGCCTTGGGATCGGGCGAGGTTATCCGCACGGTCCCCCGGCTGGTCGGCCGCAGCTGGCACGACGACGCGGTGAAGCCCGAATAGGGGTGCAGGCTCGTGCCCATCTTGTCGGTGGAGAAATTGATGAAGTGGACCTGCATGTCGGGCCGGTCGAGATCGGTGCGCGAGCGGAAGAAGCCGCCGGCATATCCCGCGCTGACGGTCAGCGGCCCCTTGCGCAGGAAGGCGAAGCGGGCCGCGATCCACAGCCGGCGGTGCAGGCGCAGCATGTCGTCGTTGAGGGTGAACGCTTTGGTGCTGCGATACACCGCGCGCATCTGCAGATGATCCTGGCAGCCTTCGCCGACCGGCAGGTCCCGGATGACATCGACCCCGTGCGAGCGCAGCAGGGAGGCCGGCCCGATGCCGGAGAGCTGCAGCAAGTGCGGCGTGCCGATCGCCCCGGCCGCGACCACGACCTCGCCGCGCACATCGGCCCGCGCGCGTTCGCCCCTGACGTTCAGTTCGACGGCGCGGGCCTTGTTGTTCTCGATGACGAGGCGCGTGGCGTTCGCGTGCGTGAGGATGCGCAGATTGGACCGCCGTCGCGCCTGCCGCAGATAAGCAGTCGCGGCGCTGACGCGAAGGCCGCGGCGCGACGTCGTCTGGTAATATCCGGCCCCTTCCTGTGCCGCGCCGTTGAAGTCGCGGTTGACGGGGTGTCCGGCTGCCGCCGCGGCCGCGATGAAGGCGTCGCAAAGCGGATGCGGTTCGGTCTGGTCCGATACGGGCAACGGGCCGCCCGTCGCGTGAAACGCGTCGGCGCCGCGCTGCTGGTCTTCCGCCTTCCGGAAATAGGGCAGGACGTCGTCGAATCCCCAGCCGGTCGCGCCGCCGTCGCGCCAGGCGTCGAAATCCTGCCGCTGGCCGCGGATATAGAGCAGGCCGTTGATCGAACTGCTCCCGCCCAGCACCTTGCCGCGCGGCTGGGCGATCCGGCGGCCGTTCAACGCGCGCTGCGGAACGGTCTGGTAGAGCCAGTTCACGGCCGGATCCGCGAAGAGCTTGCCATAGCCCAGCGGAATGCGGATCCAGAGCCTGTTGTCCGAGCCGCCGGCCTCGACGAGCAGCACGCTGTGCCGGCCGTCGGCGCTGAGCCGGTTGGCGAGGACGCAGCCGGCCGAGCCCGCGCCCACCACGATGTAATCGTACGTCCCGAGGTCACGCATCGAAGATCGTCCGTGTAAGGCGCTCGACATGGTCGGCGATCGCGAGCGACGCGGTCAGGCCCGGCGACTCGATGCCGAAAAGGTTGATGACGCCCGGCGCGCCATGCGCGCGTCCGTCCGCGATCCGGAAATCCGCCGCCGCGGCGCCGGGACCGGCGATCTTGGGACGGATGCCGGCATAGCCCGGGACGAGTGCGCCGTCGGGCAGCCCCGGCCAATAGCGCCGGACGGCCGCGTAGAACGAGCTGGCGCGGGCCGGCGGCACGTCGTAGTCGATGCTGTCGATCCATTCGACGTCGGGCCCGAATTTCGCCCGGCCCGCCAGATCGAGCGTGAGATGGACCCCAAGTCCCGCTTCGTCCGGCAACGGATAGATCAGGCGGCGAAAGGGGCAGCGCCCGGACAGCGTGAAATAGCAGCCCTTGGCGAAAAAGGTTTCCGGGATCGCGGCGGAATCCAAACCGTCGATGGTGCGCGCGACGGCCGTCGCGTCGAGACCTGCCGCATTGATCACGACACGAGCCTTGAGCGCCGAGCCCGCGATTTGTGCCGTCACGCCGTCCGTTTCGGGCACGAGGCGCACGATCTTGCTGTCATAGGCGATGACCGCGCCATGCTCTTGCGCGTCGCCGAGCAGGGACAGCATATAGGCGTGGCTGTCGATGATGCCGGTCGATGGCGACAGCAGGGCGCTGCCGCATACCAGCTCCGGCTCGAGCCTGGTTGCCTCCCGCGCCGACAATCGTGCGATATCTTCGACGCCGTTGGCCGCTGCGAGTGCGTGAAGCGCATCGAGTGCGCCGGCGGGAGAACCGGCTTCGGCGACAATGAGCTTGCCGCACCGGTCATAAGGGACCTTGTGGCTATCGCAGTAGCTGTAGAGCCGCGAACGGCCATCCCGGCAGAACGCGGCCTTGAGCGAGCCGCGCGGGTAATAGATGCCGGCATGGATGACTTCACTGTTCCGGGAGCTGACGCCGGTTCCGAACCGGCGCTCGCGTTCCAGGATCACGACCTCGCGCCCCGCCAGGGCGAGGGCGCGCGCCACGGCCAAGCCTATGACCCCGGCACCGACGACGATGACGTCCGTTCTATCCATGGCGGCTTCGCCGCCGCGGATCAGGACTCGAGCTTTTCGATCGGCTGCAGCGGCACGCCATCGGGCGGCAGCGCGACGCGGGCGGTGTTGAGCACCATCGAGACCAGCGTGTAGTAGCCGGAGATCCCGATCAGCTCGAGCACGCCGCGCCGGCCGAACCTGGCTTCCGCGCGGGCGAAGGTCGCGTCGCTGACCTCATGCTTGAGATGGAGCTCGCTGCAGAACGCGTAGACCGCCTCCTGGTCTTCGGATAGGCCCTTGGGATGCTTGCCCTGTGCGAGCTGGTCGGCGATGGCGGGATCGAGGCCGGCTTCGAGGGCCAGGGCGCGGTGCGCATACCACTCGTATTGCGCGCCCCAGAAGCGGCCGGTGATCAGGATCGTGAACTCCTTGAGCGCGGGCGGCAGCGAGACCTCGAAGCGCAGATAGGTGCCGAGGTTCTGCACCGCGTCGGCAAGCACCGGCAGATGGAGCAGGGCCGGGAACGGGCCGCGGACCGCGGCGCGCGGGCTGGAGACGAGATTCCCGACGACGCGCCTCTGCTCGTCGGTGTAGGTCTCGGGCGCGATCACGGGAAAACGGGTCATGGCAAATTCCTCATCCTGGTAGGGCTAGTCGCTTATCAGGATTGTATTCTATATTGCAATACAAAACAGAGCGATCGCACGCGCTAAAGCGCGACGTCGAAGCGATAGAGACGGTTCGGATTGTCGACCAGCACGCGGCGCAGCAGCGCCGGCTCCGGCGCCGCCTTGCGCAGCAGCGACAGCAGGTCGGATTCCCGCGGCACGGATCCCTTGATGTTGGGATGCGGCCAATCGGTGCCCCACAGGATCCGCTCCGGCGCGGCTTCGAGCAGGGCGCGGCAGAACGGCAATGCGTCGTCGAACGGCGCGCCGGCGGCCGAGGCGCGGTCGGCGCCGGAGATCTTCACCCAGCAGCGCGCATCGGTCGCCATGTCGAGCAGCAGGCGGAAGCCGGGCTGGTCGAGGCCGTCGGCGGTGCTGATCCGCGCCATGTGATCGACGATGAAGGGAAGCGCAAGCGGTTTCAGATAATTCCAGGCGGTGGCCAGGTCCGGCGGCGTGAGATGCAGCACGATGTGCCAGCCGAGCGGCGCGACCAGCTCGGCAACGCGCCGCACGGTGCGCTCCGGCGGCGGCAGCGCGATATGGCTGAGAAAGTTGAAGCGCACGCCGCGCATGCCGCCGGCATGCAGCGCTTCGAGTGCGGCGGGCGTGACGTCCTCGGGCACCAGTGCCACGCCGCGATAGGCGTTCCCGGAGGCCGCGATCGCGTCGAGCGTGACGCGGTTGTCGAAGCCGTGGACCGCCGGCTGGACGATGACCGCGCGATCGAAGCCATGGGCGCGGTGCAACGCGAAGAGTGCTTCGCGCGGCGCCTCGTCCGGGGTGTAGGTGCGGTTCGGCGCGTAGGAGAAGCGCGACTGCGGCCCGAAGACATGGCAATGCGTGTCGCAGGCGCCTTGCGGCAGGGCGCCGCTCAAGACGCGGTCTCCTGGTCGATGCGGCGCGACACGATGCGGCGGGTGTCGCGGAAGGTCGGGCGCACATGGCTGCTCCACTCGGTCTCGCGCACCTTGAGCCATGTCGGGGTCGCGATGACGTCGGGCGAGACGATATCGTAGCAGGCATAGTAGCGCGGCAGGGCGTCGAGGCTGATAAGCCGCTGGGCGAGGGTGCAGCCGGGCACCGCCGCCAGGCCGATCAGATGCTCCTCATCATACCAGCGTTCGAGCTCGTGGCCCGCGCCGTCGGGGACGTTCGTGCGCACGACGAGATGGTGGCTTGCCGCCGCGCCGTAAGATGCGCCGGCCAGCATGTTCTGCGCCGAGAGCCGGCTGACTTCGATATCGCCGTCCGCCAGCTGCGAGAGATGCTCCCGCGCGCGGGCGACGACCCGGGTGCGGGCGACAAACGGCACGCCGTCCAGATAAAGGGTCACGCGTGGCTCCGATAGGGACTGAACAGCCTTGAAACCCGCGATGGCGAGCGCCGGATCGCGGCGCAACGCTGCGAGCGCCTTGGCGAGGTCCGGTGCCGCGGGATCGCGCGCCAGGAACTCGATCAGGAACAGATCCTTCGGCTTGGGTGCGTCGGTGGCCATGGCTTTCCTCCAGTTTTTCTTGTCGTCAGACGCCGAGATCGTAGATGCCCATCGTCGTCTCGCCGGCCAGCAGCCTTTGCAGGATCTCGGCTTCCTTCGCTTCGCGGTTCTGCGCGGCGAGGATGATCTCGTCGGCTCGCGCGCGCGGGATCGCGACGACGCCGTCGCGGTCGCCGACGATCAGGTCGCCCGGCTGGATGTCGGCGTCGCCGAGGCGCAGCGGATGGCCGAGGAAGCCGCGTGCGGTGAAATCCTTCGCCGTGCCGCGGATGCAAACCGTGCGGGAAAACGCCGGAAAGTTCATCTCTTCCAGCAAGGCCGCGTCGCGCACGCCGCCGTCGATGACCAGGCCCGCGATGCCGCGCGCCTGCGCCGCCGTGGCCATGATCTCGCCCCAGTAGCCGTATTCGTAGGCATCGTCGGCATGCACCACCAGCACGTCGCCCGCCTGCGCTGCGACGATGGCGCGATGGAGCCACAGATTGTCGCCGCCCGGCGAGTGCACGGTGAAGGCAGGCCCGGCGAGGCGCATGCCGGCGGCGATCGGCTTGATGGCGCAGGGCAGGGCGCCGATGCGGCCGCCCGCTTCGTGCAGCGTGGCGGTGGGCAGACCAAGGGCTTTTTGTACGAGGTGAGATGCCACGCGCGGAAAGTCGGTGCGCGTGGTCCGGCTCGGATCGAAGCGGCCGCTCACGGTTCGCTCCGGCTCTGCAGGCGGTGATAGCCGTGTTCGCGGCGCGCCTCGGCCAGGCTTTTGCCGGCGCGGCAGAGCGCGCGGATCGCTTCCTCGGACCGGGCGATCTCCTCGGCGGCGGCCAGGATGGCTTCTTCATGCGCGCGCGGCAGGACGACCACGCCGTCGGCGTCGCCCTTGACGATGTCGCCCGGCGCAACGCGGGCGCCGCCGATGGTGACGGGAACGTTGACGCCCTCGACCTGGACGCGATCCTTGCCGGTGCGCATCCAGTTGGCGCGGCTGAACACCGGATAGCCGAGCTCCAGGCACAGATGCACGTCGCGGTTGATGCCGTCGATGACGGTGCCGGCGATGCCGCGGCGGCGCGCGACCTCGGTCATGATGTCGCCCCAGACCGTCACGTCTTCGCGCCCGCCATTGTCGAGCACGATCATCGCGCCGTCCGGAACGTCGTCGATGAAGTCGCCGACCGTGCCCGCCGGCTTGGCCGCGGGTCCGTAAAGGACGGTGAAGGCGCGCCCCGCCGCCTTGAAGGCGGTGCTGCGCGGCGCGATGCGGTGGCATTGGCCGACGATGCCGAGCTTGTCGAGCGCATCGGACAATGTGGCGGTGTCGAGGGCGCGCGCACGCGCCAGCGCAAGGTCGGTCACGCTCAGTCCTTTTTCAACATCTGTTCATAGCTGCCGTCCATCACGGCGGAGATCGGCGTGCCCGCCGCAATGGCGCGCGCCATCGCCGCTTCGCGCGCCGCGATGGCGTCGGCGGCATCGAGCGTCGCCGCGATCTGCGCCGCCGGGATGAACACGACGGCGCTGTCGTCGGCCACGACATAGTCCCCGGCCTCGACGCGCACGCCGCGGCAGGTGATCGGGACATTGGTGCCGAGCTCGACCACGCGGCCGCGGGCCGTGCGGGCAGTGAAGCGCGCAGCGTAGATGGCGAAGCCGAGGCCGCGCGCTTCGTCGATGTCGCGCACCGGCCCGTCCGCGACGACGCCGGCGATGCCGCGCACGCTGGCGCCCAGCGTCAGCAGGCCGCCCCAGCATCCCGCCTCGATCCCGGAGTGCTGCTCGACGACGATCACGTCGTCGGGGCCGGCGCTCTCGATGGCGGCGGTGCCCAGATGGCGCGGCGCCCCCGGCTGCGGCGCACCGACGCCGACTTTCAGCGTGACGGCGCGCCCGGCAATGCGGCCGTCGCCCGATGCGCGGGGAAGGCCGCTCGCGACGCCGGCTATCCCCAGCCGGTCCATCGCGTCGGAGATCGTGCAGGCGTCGAACCGGCGCAGCCGTGAGACGAATTCCGCGGACATATCCTTCTGGCCCTTTTGGCGCGGCGATCACGCATGCCGGCCGGCGTGCGGCCTAAACTCTTTACAGGATTGCCTACAAAAGTGTATATGATTTTTCGAGAAACGGGTCGCAAACCCGGCGGACAGGGAGACGACCGATGCCGAAAGCCGAAGCGCGCAAGGGGCAGGGCGGAATTTTCGCGCCGCGCCGGATCGGGCACGTCAATTTCTGGGTCAATGGCGTGGCGGACGTCGCCGCCTTCTATCGCGACGTCGTCGGCTTCGACGAAGCCTATCGCCGCGAATCCATCCGCGCGATCTTCATGACCAACGGAAACACCTATCACGACGTGGCGTTCATGGACCTGTCGGGACCGCGGGGCGCGGGACATGTTCCCGGATTGCATCATTTCTCGCTGGAGCTGGAGAGCGAGAAAGCGCTGGTGGACGGCATCAACGCGAGCAAGGAGGCCGGGTTCGCGTTCGACTACACGATCTCCGCCGACGTCACGAACAGCGCCTATGGCACCGATCCCGACGGCAACCGGTTCGAGGTCTATGCCGACGTCGTCGAAGACTGGCGCGCCGCGCGCTCCGGCGCCGTCACAACCGGCGGGCGGCCCTGGATACCCGGTGCCACCGAGCCGATCACGGAATCGTACTATCCGGTGGACCCGCCGATCACCCGGCTGACCGGGGCGGCTTTCCAGCCCAAGCGTGTCAGCCACGCCGTGCTGGTGACCCGCAATCACGCCGCGATGATCGAGCACTATACAAGGCTGGCAGGACTGCGCGTGCTGGCGGGCGATCCCGACGGCAGCTTCGTCGTTCTCGGCGGATCGCTGGGCGAAGAGACGCTGGCTCTTTTTCGCGAACGCGAAGGCCGGGCGCCCGGCCTGCATCATTTCGGCGTCGAGCTGCGGGACGATCAGGATCTCGAACGCGGCAAGGCGGCGCTGGCGGCGCGGGGCCTGCAGCCGTTGTTCGAGATCGATCATCCCACGCGCCGCTGTCTTTATCTCGGCGATCCCGCGGGCCAGAAGATCCAGTTCTATGTCGGTCGCGACAGCGATTGCACGAGCTGGAGCGCGCTACCCGAGGAAGCCGCGCTCCTGATCGCGTGAGAACCGGACGCGTTGACAGTTCATCTCAGATAGTATTCAATTTGGTATAGCAGAAAGTAAGCCGTTGCCGGTTTGGCGCCGCCGTCCCGGACGGCTGGGCCGGTTCGCCCGCCTCGACGGAGGAGTGGACGAACGCCAAGGCGCCGGGCGTATTCTGGATGTCGGTACGCTGCGCAATCGGCGACCGAAAAGTAGCCCAGCCTCGAATCAAAAAGAGCGGCGGGCGGGAACGAGAGGAAATGGCTGAAGCGATCTCGGCAGAGGATCTTGCGAAGCGACGGCGCCTGATCTGGTCTTGCTATCTCGGCAATATGATCGAGTGGTACGATTTCGGGATCTACACCTATCTCGGAACGGCGGTCTTCGACAAAATCTTCTTCCCCAAGATGTCGTCCGAGGCGGGCCTCGTCGCCGTGATGGGGCTCTTCGCCGTGGGCTTCGTCGCGCGCCCCATCGGCGCCCTCCTGTTCGGCTATTTCGGCGACCGCATCGGCCGCAAGCCCATGATGATCATGGCGCTCATGCTGATGGGCGTATCGGCGATCCTCATGGGGCTGTGTCCGACTTATGCGCAGATCGGGCTTGCGGCGCCGGTCCTGATGATGGTGCTGCGCTTCGCGCAAGGCGTCGCGGTCGGCGGCGAGTCGAGCGGCGGACCGTTGCTCGCGCTGGAAAGCTCGCCGGCCGAGCGAAGGGGATTCTTCGCCGCCCTGGTGTGGAGCGGTGCCGCTTCCGCGGTGATCCTCTCGTCCTCCTCCAGCCTGCTGGTCAGCAGGCTGCCCGTGGCGGACATGCTGAGCTGGGGCTGGCGCATCCCCTATCTGGCCAGCGCGGTGGTCATCGGCGTCGCACTCTATATGCGGCGCAGCGTGGACGAATCGCCGATCTATCTCGCCGCGATCGCCAAGGCGCCGCCGGCCAGGCTGCCGATCGCCGAAGTCTTCCGCCATGAGAGCAGGGCGCTGTTCATCGTCGTGGTCTGTGCCGCGGCGGCGCTCGCCTGCATCTACCTGCTCAGCACCTTCGGCTTTTCCTACACCGTCGCGACGCTGCACCTCGACCGCTCCGCGATGCTGCTCGGCGTGCTGGCCGGCGGGATCATGCACCAGTTCACGACGCCGCTGGCCGGCTATCTCGGCGACCGCATCGGCCGCCGAACCGTGCTGGCGGGCTGCTTCGTGATCGCGATCTTCTACGGCCCCGTCGAATACTTCATTCTGCTGCCCTCGGGGAATCTCTTCGTCTCGGCCATGGGCTTCGCGCTCGCAAGCGGTGTGCTGACCGGCGGCATCGGCGCGATGGAGGTCAGCTTCTATTCGGAACTGTTCAAGGACACGCGGCTGCGCTTCAGCGGTTCGGCGCTGGGCAAGCAGGCGGGCTCGGCGATCGGCGGGCTGTTGCCCTTCCTCGCGGCAAGCCTGCTCAACGCGAAGCAAGGCATTCTGGTGAGCGTGCTGCTGCCGCTCACCGTGTTCTGCCTCATCGGAATCGGTGCAGTCCTTCTTGCGGAAGAGACGCGCAAAGTATCGTTGAACCGCGGTTAGCCGCGCAGACCGGCTTCGCGCCGGAGCCCCAAGCGAGGTGATAGATGTTGAACAGAGAAGACAACGAACTCATCGTCCGGTCCGGCCCCGAGACGGGCATGGGCAAGCTGCTGCGCCGCTTCTGGACGCCGGCGATGCTTTCGTCGGAACTGCCGGAGCCCGATTGCGCGCCGGTGCGGCTGACCCTGCTCGGCGAGCAGCTCGTCGCGTTCCGCGACAGCGAAGGCCGGATCGGCATCCTCGACGCCTATTGCCCCCATCGCCGCGCCCATCTGTTCTGGGGCCGGAACGAGGCGTGCGGCCTGCGCTGCGCCTATCACGGCTGGAAATTCGACCGCAACGGCAACTGCGTCGACCTTCCGAACGTCTCGAACGGCGAGATGATCAAGGACAACATCAAGACGACGGCCTATGCCGCGGTCGAGCGCAGCGGCGTGGTCTGGTGTTACATGGGCCCGCCGGAGCTGTGCCCCAAGCTGCCCGAGGCCGAGCTGTTCGACCTGCCGGAGAGCCACCGCTATGTCGAGAAGATCGTGATCCCGACCAATTGGATCCAGTCGATGGAGGGCGACATCGATTCCAGCCATGTCGGATTCCTCCACAAGCGGCTCGACGAGAAGCCGCTGTTCAAAGGGCAGAGCGCGAACGTCTTCGCGGACAAGGCGCCGCGCTGGACGGTGAAGAACACCGATTACGGCATCGTGCTGGCGGCGCGCCGCGAGGCCGGGCCCGAGAACTATTCGTGGCGGGTCAACCAGTGGCTGATGCCTTACACCACGCTGGTCGCGCATGCCGCCGAACGCCCCTTCATCACCAACATCCGCGTTCCGATGGACGACGAGACCTCCATTCATTTCCGCATCTATGCGCGCTACGACAAGCCGCTGACCGAAGACGACATGAAGACCGTCCGGGACGGACTGCTGTTTCCGGAGATGATCCCGGGCACGTTCCAGACCGTCGCCAACCGCTCGAACAACTACCTGATCGACCGGCAACTCCAGAAGTACGGCAATTTCTCCGGCATCAAGTCGGTCCCCGTGCAGGACTATGCCGTGACCTCCGACCAGGGCGGCGGGCCCATCGCGGACCGCACCAAGGAGCGTCTGACGTCGTCCGACACCGCGATCGTGATGATGCGCAAGAAGCTGCTCGAGGCCGCCAAGGCGCTGGCGCACGGAAGCGAGCCGCCGGAAGCACAGCGGCCGGCGTCGTATCGCGTGCGTTCCGCCGAGGTCACGCTGCCGCGCGATGTCGACGGCGTCGAGGGAACCCGGAAATACACCGACATGACGGCGGCCGCGCGGTAGCGGTCGCTCCAAGGTAAGGCCCGGTGCGTAGCGATTGCCGGGTTCGCATGGCCTGACCGGCGGCATGTGCCGGTCGCGTTGCGATGTTCGGAGTGCGTATGAACGTGTCGTGGCCGCGCGATGGCGACTCCCTCTTCTCCGACGCATCCTTCCCGCTCCAGCGGACCCGACAGGCTGCGCCACCGGCGTCCTTCGATGCCGATATGCAACGCATGCCGGCATTCGCATGCCGGAGCGGCAGCTTGCTTGACAGGGAACAAAAAAATAGTATTCACTTTTAGTATACGACATGGAAATGCAATCCGGGCGTCACAAAGGCGCTCGGCGGTTAAAAAAATACAGGGGAAACGCATGAAACGCCGCATCGACCACACGCCCGCAAAGCGTCCGAGATACGCCCATCGCCTGGCGCTGCTGCCATTGGCCGTCGCCGCCGCAACGCCCGCCGCGGCCTGGGCCCAGGATGCGGCCGGCGGCATCGAGACCATCGTCGTTTCGGCGCAGCGGCGCTCCGAAGACAGCCAGAAGGTGCCGATCACGATCAACGCGATCAGCGCGGACGACGCCAAGATACAGGGCGTGACGTCGACGATGGATCTTCCGGCCATCGCGCCCGGCCTGGTCATAACCCCGCAGTTCGGTAATCCGGTCTTCTATCTGCGCGGCGTCGGCACCGACGATGTGAGTTCGAGCACCGAATCCAGCGTCGCCACCTATGTCGACGGGATTTACATCGCCGATCTGCCCGCGACGCTGTTCGCCTTCAACAATGTGGACCACATCGAAGTGCTGAAGGGACCGCAAGGCACGCTGTTCGGTCGCAACGCGACGGGCGGCCTCATCCAGATCATCACGAAGACGCCGACCGCCGATACGCATTTCGAGGGCAGCGTCGGCTATGGCAATTTCAGCACCCAGGACGCGCAGGGCTACCTCACCGGCGCCATCACCGACAATCTGGTGGCGGACATCGCCGTCACCTATCACGACCAGGCCGACGGTTGGGGCCGCAACATCTTCAACGGCCAGGATATCTACCGCAGCTCCAACACCGCGGTGCGCTCCAAGCAGGTCCTCACGCTCGATTCAAGCACCACCATCACGCTCTCGGAGGATTACAGCTCGATCTGGACGTCGCTGAGCGCGGGCCGCCAGCCCATTCCCGGCGCGTTCACCAACGGCCTCACGCCGAACACCGGAAATTTCTACAACATCGACGCGAACTTCCAGCCGTTCAACACCTATGTCGGCGGCGGCTGGAGCGGCAAGGTCGAGCACGATTTTTCCTGGGCGAGGCTCGTCAGCCTGTCGGCCGTGCGCAACAACCACACCGTGATCCACGAGGATCTCGATTCCGGCGCCAGCGACGTCTTCCATACCTTCCAGGGCTACCGGAACCAGCAATACAGCGAAGAGCTGCAGCTGCAGTCGCTCGAGGGCGGCGACCTGAGCTGGATCGCCGGCGTCTTCTACCAGAACCTGCACGACTCCTCGACCATCCGGCAGTACGGCAGCAACTTCAACAGCGTCGGCGGCACCAATTTCATCAACGGCCTGCAGACGACGCAGTCCTATGCCGCCTACGCACAGGCGACCTATACGATCCTCAAGGACACGAACCTGACCGGCGGCATCCGCTACACCGAAGACAACCGCGAGTTCTTCGGCGATCAGATCACGCCGAACGGCGGTACGTTCAACGTGACCAAGCTCGACAAGGGCTGGGCGCATTGGACCTGGCGCGCGTCCCTCGATCATCAGCTTACCGACAATATCATGCTGTTCGTCTCCGCCAATGAAGGGTTCAAGAGCGGCCGCTTCAACCTGACGGCGCCGACCAATCCGCCGGCCAGGCCGGAGGTACTCGATTCCTACGAAGCGGGCGTCAAGTCGAACCTGCTCGACAACCATCTGCAGCTCAACCTCTCGGGCTTCTACTACAACTACAACAACATCCAGTTGGTGACGCGTCTCGGCGGCGGCGGTTCGATCCTGTTCAACGCCGCGAAAGCGACGATGTACGGCATGGACGGACAGGTGTTGTACGAACCCCTCGACGGCTTGATGCTGCGCGGCAACATCGAACTGCTGCATGCGAAGTACGACAGCTTCCCCAACGCGCCGGCGCAGATTCCGTCGCCGGCCTCCTGCACGCCGTTCCCGCATACCACCGGCACGCCCACCGGCGCCAACACCACCTGCACCATCGACGCGAGCGGCAACACGATGGTCCGTTCGCCCGACGTGGCGTTCGATGTCGGCGCGAACTACACATGGCAGCTGCAGATGGGAACACTCACCGCCGATGTGGGATACAACTACACCAGTGCGTTCTACTTTCAGCCCGACGATCGCCTGACTCAACAGCCTTACGGCCTTCTGAACGCGTCGTTGACGTGGACGCTGCCCGGCGAAAAATACGATGTCCGGGTCTGGGGCAAGAACATCACCGGCACCCAATATTATTCCTACCTCGCATCGTCCTCGGGCGATCTGGGGACGCCCGGCGCGCCTGCCACGTTCGGTGTCTCGGTCGAGGCAAATCTGTAGAAGGGTCGACGGCCGAGTCCGGGCTGCGCAAAGGCGGCCCGGGCTCGCACGTTCTTCAGGCGGCGCCAGGTGACACTGCGATGCAAAACAAGCTGACATTGCGGCCGTTCGGCATCAGCGGGCTGCGGATTTCCGAAGTCGGGTTCGGCTGCGGTCCGACGGGCGGCTTGATGGTCGATGGAAGCTTCAAGGAGCGTTGCGAGGTCGTCGCGCGGGCGGTGCGGCACGGCATCACGCTTTTCGACACCGCTCCCGTCTACGGCCATGGCCTTTCCGAAACCAATCTCGGCGAGACGCTCGCGGCGTTGGACGCGCCGGTCGATATCGCCACCAAGGTCGTGCTGTCGGAAGACGATTTCGGCGATCTCCACGGCGCCGTATTGCGCTCCGTCGAAGAAAGCCTGAAACGGCTGCGGCGGGATCGCGTCGCCATCGTGCACCTGCACAATCGGGTCGGACGGGAGCGCGCGGCGCGGCCCAATATCGGTGTCGGCGCCTTGCTGCGTGTGGACGACGTGCTCGGCCCCGTCGCCGAGGCGCTGCAATCGCTGAAGCGCTCGGGAACGATCGCCGCCATCGGCTGCTGTGCCTTCGGCGGCGAAATGCCGGCTGCCAAAGACGTCGTCGAGAGCGGGCTTTTCGACGGCGTGCTCGTCAACTACAGCGCGCTGAACCCATCCGCCTTCGCGAACGTGCCGGCCGCGGTGGCGCCGGATTATGCGCAGATCGGCTTGGCGGCGGCAGACCGGAACATGGGGATCGTGGCCTTGCGGATTTTGGAGGGCGGCGCGCTCGTGGATGGCGGCGAAACGACGTCGTATCGCGACCCGGTTCTGCTTTCGCGCTTCCTTCGGAATCAATCGCTGCGCACCGAATTGCAGGCCGCCGGCCTCAGCCTCAAGGAAGCCGCCACGCGGTTCGCCCTGTTCGACAAGAACGTTTCCACGGCGTTGGTCGGCATTTCCAATCTCGCCCAGCTCGATGAGATCGTGACCTATGCCGGAAACGGACCGTTGTCCGCCGGCCTGAAGCGCGTGCTGGGCGATGCGGTCCGGGATGCATCCGCCTGACCGGCTGGTCAACCCGGGCGCGCTCCGCACCGCGAAAATGCAGCCCGAGGCGCACAATTCGGCACCCGAAGTTTGACAACGCATCCAATATAGTATTCACTTTTTTATAGCAACTATACGTACCATCGGACGGATCATGGACATTATCGACATTCATGGGCACGCCTCGGCCCCACCGGAATTCTATCAGTACAAATCGCTGTTGCATGCGGGGCGCGGGGCGCACGGCCTGGGCGGACTGCAGCTGCCCGACGAGATCGTGCTCAAGGCCTCGCAGAAGCACGTCGACACGCTCAAGCGCGTCGGCACGACCATGCAATTGATCTCGCCGCGCCCGTTCCATCAGATGCATTCCGAGAAGCCGGAGAAGATCGTCCATGCCTGGATAAGGGCCAACAACGACATCATCGCGCAGCTCTGCCGGCTGTTTCCCGGCGTCTTCCGCGGCGTCGCGGGCATTCCGCAGAATTACGGCGTGAGCCCCACCAACACGTTCGAAGAACTGGATCGTTGCATCAACGATCTGGGGTTCGTCGGCTGCGTCCTGAACCCGGATCCGGGTGAAGGTGCCGGCGAACCGACTCCCAATCTGGGGAACGAATACTGGTATCCGCTCTACGAGAAGCTGGTGGCTTTGGATTGTCCGGCGCTCATCCATGCCGCCAGCTGCCGCTGCACGGAGAAGGAATCCTACAGCCATCATATGATCACCGAGCATTCGATCGCATGCTGGGCATTGGCCAATTCGCGGGTCTTCAACGATTTCCCCAAGCTGAAGATCGTGGTGAGCCATGGCGGCGGTTCGGTGCCGTACCAGATCGGCCGCTGGCGCGCGGGGCGGCTGCTGCATCCGCCGCATCTCGGACTGGTCCAGTCCAAGCCGGTGGTCGAGACCTTCGACGAGAGCATGCGCCACATGTACTATGACAGCGTGCTCTACTCCCGCGAGGCGCTGGAATACCTGATCCGCACCGTCGGGTCGGACCGCGTCATGTTCGGCACCGAGGTTCCCGGTGTCGGCTCGGCCGTCGATCCGTCGACCGGCCGTCCGTTCGACGACCTGAAGCCTTTGATCGACGGCATGGACTGGCTGACGCCGGCGGCGCGCGCCGACGTGTTCGGCGGCAATGCGCGCCGGGTGTTCAGCCGGCTCGGCTAGGCTGCAGACAGGCACGCGCGCGGTGCGGGCGGCGGCGACGCGCCGGCCGCGCTGCGGCTTGTCTTGGCGGCCGGCGAGATTTTCCGTTGAAATCGCCGCGATTTTCCAGCAAATACGGGCCGGCAAGTTGTCTTTGACAGCATATCGCTAGCTAATTGTTTATACGCATCTTATCTAAGCGCTATGTATGATGCCAAACGGAGCGCACAGGCAGCCATGGCGAGCCCGGCCGTAGATAGCGTTGGCGGTCCCAGAGAGAACATCCCCTCGGAGATCGTCGAGAAGATCCGCGAGATGATCACCAAGGGCGCGCTCGCGCCGGGGGTGCATCTGCGGCAGGCGGAGCTCGCGGAGCAGTTCGGCGTCAGCCGCGTCCCGGTGCGCGAGGCGCTCAAGCTGCTGGCCGCGGAAAGCCTGGTGATGCACGACCAGAACCGGGGCTTCTTCGTCGCCTCGGTCTCCAGCGACGAAGCACGTCAGCTCTATCACATCCGCCGCCTGGTCGAGGGCGAAGTCCTCTCCACCATCGAATGGCCGGACAAGGCCGCGCTCGCGGCGTTCGAAAAGGCCGTCGACGAGATCGAGCGGCTGCAGGCGACGGGGCAGCGCGCGGAATGGGCGATCCACCATCGCCGCTTCCGCCAGGCGGTCTTCGACCTGTCCAAGGAGAAATTCCTCGTGAGCGAGGCGCTCCGGCTCTGGTCGCTGGCGGACCGCTATCGGTCCCTGCTGGCCGCGACGCAGCATCCCAGCACGCGGCCGAAGGGCGGCTCGACGGACCGGCATCTGCTCGAGGCCTTGCGCCGCCGGGATCGGGAGAAGCTGCTGGACGTGTTCAACACCGATCGCGGCATCATCGCGGAAAATCTGCTGAACATCCTGCGCTCGCGCGGTCTCTGATCTGCGGTGCGACCGCCGGCACGGCCATGACACCTATTTTTATTGCGTACAGGCCTATCAGGCTGTTGAAGAAGTCTCTGGCGGCGCGTTTGGGATCGTGATTCCCTTTGGGCGGGTCGGCCGAGGGATGGACGATGCGTGGAAGCGACGAGCGGTCCGGGGCGCTGTTCAGTTACGTGGATTTGGAGTCCCGGGTTCGCCATGACCATCCTCTGCGGGTGATCCGGGAAATTGCGAACGCGGCGTTGATGGATCTGTCGAAGGACTTCGACGAGCTCTACACGGACTTTGGCCGTCCCTCGATCGCGCCGGAGAAGCTGTTGCGGGCGACGCTGTTGCAGGCGTTCTACGGTGTGTGCTCGGAGCGGCTGCTGATGGAACGGATAGAGTTTGACCTTCTGTTCCGCTGGTTCGTCGGGCTTGGGGTGGATGATCCGGCATGGGACCACTCGGTGTTCTCGAAGAACCGGGATCGGCTGCTTCAAGGTGACATCGCGGCCAAGTTCCTGAACGCGATCCTGGCTCAGCCTCGAGTGAAGCGGCTTCTGTCGAGCGAGCACTTCTCGGTGGATGGGACGCTGATCGAGGCGTGGGCTTCGCTCAAGAGCTTCCGCAGGAAGGACGGCGCCGACAACGACCAGGATGGTCCGGGCCGCAACGCCGAGCGCAGCTTCCACAAGGAGAAACGCTCCAACGAGACCCATGAGAGCACGACCGATCCTGAGGCCAAGCTCTACAAGAAGGGCGATGGCCAGCCGGCCAAGCTCTGCTACATGGGGCATGCGCTGATGGAGAACCGCCACGGCCTGGCGGTCTTAGGCCAGGCGAGCCAAGCCAACGGCATGGCCGAACGGGACCAAGCGCTGACGCTGGTGGATCGCCATCGTCCCCGGCGACGACGGCGGATCACGCTAGGCGCCGACAAGGCCTATGACGTGGAGGCCTTCGTCGAGGCGCTTAGGGCGCGCGCGATCACGCCGCACGTCGCCATCGATGGGCATTTGAGCAAGACCGGCAAGCCGCGCAAGACGGCCATCGACAACCGGACGCTGCGCCATTGCGGTTATGCCGTGAGCCAAGTCTGCCGCAAGCGCATCGAAGAGGTGTTCGGTTGGATCAAGGCATCGGCCGGCTTGGCCAAGGTCAAGGTCCGTGGGCTGGCGCGTGTCAATGCCACCTTCGTCATGGCCTTGTCCGCCTACAACCTCATCCGCCTGCCCAAACTCCTGGCGGTGCCGGCATGACGCTGAAGGGCAAATGGCGCGTCGTCGAGACGCCGGGATATGACATGGCCGGGCCGGGCTCCTACATCCTGTTCGATAAGGATGGGGGCGAGTTCGCCCTGGATTGCCTCACCGGTTCCTTCCAGGGCGCCTGCGCAAGCGATGCCATCGAGTTCGAATGGTCAGGAAACGACGAAATGGACGAAGCTTCCGGCGAGGGATGGGCCGAGATCAAAACCGACGACTCCCTCGAAGGCGAAATCTCCCTCCAAAACGGCGACGACATCCCCTTCATCGCCCGTCGGCAAAAGACTTCTTCAACAGCCTGCTAGGTCGCCGGCAACAGGTTGACCGGCTCGCCGCGCAGATAGGCTGCCACCGCGAACGCCATGCCCTGATAGAAGCGCCGCATCGCGTCCTCGGTGACGAAGCCCAGATGCGGCGTCAGCACGACATTGTCGAGCGCGAGCAGGGGGTGATCCTTCGGCAGGGGCTCCTGGTTGAACACGTCCAGCGCCGCGCCGGCGATCGCCTTCTCGCGCAGCGCCGCGACAAGCGCGTCTTCGTCGACCAGGGGGCCGCGGGAGGTGTTGATCAGATAGGCGGAGGGCTTCATTGCCGCGATGTCGCTCCGTCCGACAATGCCCCGGCTCCGCGCGCTCAGCAGATAATGGACGCTGACGATGTCGCTGGCGCCGAACAGCTCGCGTTTCTCGACCAACCTGGCGCCGCCGGCCTCCGCATCCGCCGCGCTGAGATTCTGGCTCCAGGCCAGGACATCCATGCCGAAGGCTGCCGCATAGCGGGCCATCCGCCGCCCGATGCGGCCGAACCCCACCAAGCCGAGCGTCCGGCCGGCGAGCGACAGGCCCAGCGACGATTGCCAGTGGCCGGCGCGAAGGCTTGCCGCCTCGGCCGGGATATGCCGCACCAGCGCCAGCAGCAATCCCCAGGTGAATTCCGCCGCGGCGTGACTGGGGGGCGGCGTCTCGCCCGGCGGTCGGGCCTCGCTCACCACGACGCCGCGTGCCGCGGCCGCCGCGAAATCGACGGATCGGACCCGGCTGTCCGTGACCGTGATCAGCCGAAGCTTCGGCAGCCGCGACAGCGTGCCGGCCGGGATCGTGCTGCGCTCGCGCACCGTGCAGATCACCTCGAAGCTCGCCAGAGCATCCGGCATCTCCTCGGGCGTCAGATGGCGATCGAAAGCCACGATCTCGGCCTGCGCGGCGGCTTCGGACCAGTCCGCAAGCCGCAACGCCGCTCGAGCATAGTCGTCGAGAATTGCGATCTTCATGACGTGATGGTGGCATCGGATCGGGCTATTGGAAAGCGATTCCGGATTGTCGCGAAGATCGCCCGTCGCGACCGGTGGGGGGATATTTTCCACAGGCCTTGGGTTTAGCGTCATTGCCGTTGCCACCACACCGTGTCTAATGCTCTTCGAACTCGACATGTCCGGACCGCGGGGGCTGCGTTGGAAGGGGATTGGGCACTGGGGCTCATGAATGAGCTTTTGTGGAACAGCATGGTCGTGGCAGGTCCGGTGCTGATCGCGGCGCTGGCGACGGGCCTGTTGATCAGCGTGCTGCAGGTCGCGACGCAGCTTCAGGAAATGACGTTGAGCTATGTTCCCAAGCTCCTCGTTTCCGCCATCGTGCTCATCCTGCTGGGGCCGTGGATGATCCATCGCATAACGCTGTTCGCGCTGCAGATGATCGCCATCATTCCCGACCTGAACTGAGAACCCGCGCGTGACCGTGCTGACCGATTGGATCGTGTCCTGCCTTCTCCTGGGTCTGCGGATCGCGCCGGTTTTCGCGCTGGCGCCGCCGTTTTCGCTGGTTCGCATGCCACGGCTGTTCCTGATGCTGCTGGGGCTCGGGCTTTCGATCTGCCTGGTTTCGGCCTATCCGGCCGAGACGGCGCTCGCCGATATGAGCCTCCATGGCATCGTTGTCGCAGCGGTGCGGGAACTTCTGCTCGGCTCGCTCTTCCTGCTGGCCTTCCATCTGGTGTTCGGCGCGCTCTATCTCGCCGGCCGCACGATCGACATCCAATCGGGGTATGGCTTCGCCGTGCTCGTCGATCCCACCTCCCAGCAGCAGACGCCGCTGGTCGGCAGCCTGTTCGCCTATGCGATGGGGGGCGTCTTTTTTGCCGCCGGCGGGCATATCGGCCTGTTGCGCGTGCTTGCCGCATCGTTGCGCGCGGTCCCGCTGGGCGGCTGGACGCTGCCGGGCTCGCTCGATCGGCTGGCCGCCTTCATCTCCATGGTGATGCTCATTGCCTTCGGCGTTGCGGGCGGCGCGATCCTCGTGCTGTTCCTTGTCGATCTCGCGATCGCGCTGATGTCGCGCACGATCCCGCAGATGAACGTGCTGATCCTGGGATTCCAGGTCAAGACGATCGTCCTGTTTCTCGCGCTGCCGGCCTCGTTCGGCGTCGCCGGCGCGCTGTTCCTGCGGCTCACCGCGGTGCTGCTCGACAGCCTGCCCAGGCTCGTCTGATGGAGGAGGGCGAGCAGGACCGCTCGGAACTGCCCACGACGTTCAAGCTCGCGCGCGCCCGCGAGAAGGGCACGGTCGCGCGCGGCGCCGATCTCGGCTTTTTGACGGGGCTCGCGGCCTTTCTCGGATTCTTCTGGATCGCCGGCCAGCAACTCGGTTCCGACATCGCGAGCGCGGTGCGCGGCGCCTGGGTGGGCATGGGCGCGCTGGCCGACGGACCATCGGCGATTTTCTTCGCGATCGATCTGCTGTTCTCCGCCGTCGCGAAGCCGCTGGCCTTCATGGCGGCCGTGATCTTCGCCGTCGTGGCGGTGTTCGAGGTCATCCAGACGGGGCCCGTCTTCTCCGCCGAGCCGATGCGGCCGGACTTCAGCCGGCTCAATCCCGCCAAGGGCCTGAAGCGCCTCTTCTCCGTCCGTCTCCTGATCGAAACGGCGAAGAACATCGCGAAACTCTGCACATACACCACGGTCGGCTACCTCGTGATCCGCGGCGCATTGCGCACCGATGTCGGGGCGATCACCGACGGCCGGACCTTGCTGTGGACGCTGGCAAGTACGGGAACCCGGTTGCTCGGTTCCTTCCTCCTGGTCGCGCTGTTCTTCGCCACGATCGACCAGCTCATCGTGCGCCGCGACTTTCTCAAGCGCATGCGCATGAGCCGGCGCGACATACGCCGCGAAGCGCGCGAGCGGGAAGGCGATCCGCGGCTGAAGCAGAAGCGCAAGCAGTTGCATGCGGAATTCGCGCGGCAGAGCCAAAGCGTGCGCGCCGTCCGGGGGGCGGACGTCCTGATCACCAATCCGGAACATATCGCGCTGGCCCTGCGCTACGACCGGCGGCTCATGGCGGCGCCGATCGTCGTCTCGATCGGAACCAACCAGTTCGCCCAGCGCCTGAAGCGGCTGGCGTTCATCTATAATGTCCCGGTGGTTCCCGACCGGGCGCTGGCCCGCGAACTGTTCCGCAGCGCGAGACTGAACGCCGCAATTCCCGAACATTGCTTCCGCGCCGTGGCGGATGTCTATAACGGCCTGCGGCAGAAGGCGGACGAGGGGAGCGCCGAGCATCACCATGTTGGGTAATCTTCTGGGCAAAAACCGCGATCTCGCGCTCGTGGTGGGCGTGATCGCGATCCTCCTGATCCTCTTTGCGCCGATACCGCCGATGCTGATCGATCTTCTGATCGTCATCAATTTCGCGTTCGGCCTCACGATCCTGCTGCTGACCTTCTATGTCGCGCGGCCGGTCGAGTTCTCGACCTTCCCGTCGCTCCTGCTCATCGCGACCCTGTTCCGCCTGGCGCTGAACGTCTCGGCGACGCGCCTGATCCTCACCGCCGCCAACGCCGGCGAGGTGATCGGATCGGTCGGGACTTTCGCGGTGCAGGGGAACTTCGTCATCGGCCTCGTCGTGTTCTTCATCCTGATCGTGGTGCAATACGTGGTCGTCACCGCGGGCGCCCAGCGCGTTTCCGAGGTCGCGGCGCGCTTCGTCCTCGATTCGGTGCCCGGCCAGCAGATGAGCATCGACGCCGACCTCAATATGGGCCTGATCGACCAGAACGAGGCCAAGCGCCGCCGCAAGGATCTCGAGAAGGAGGCGGCGTTCTACGGCGCGATGGACGGCGCCAGCAAGTTCGTGAAGGGCGACGCGATCGCCGGCATCATCATCCTGCTGATCGACATCATCGCGGGCTGGATCGTCGGCGTGGTGCAGATGAACATGGAGTGGAGCGACGCGCTCTCGACCTTCACGCTGCTCACCATCGGCGACGGCATCGTGACGCAGGTTCCCGCCCTGATCATCTCGGTCGCGACCGGCATCATCGTCACGCGGTCCTCGGCCGATCGGCAATTGAGCACCGAGGTGTTCAGCCAGCTGTCCTCGGTCCCCAAGGTCCCGCTCGTCGTGCTGGCGACGCTGCTGCTGTTGCTCGCCCTGCCGGGCATGCCGAAATGGCCCATGGCGATTGTGGTGCTGATCGCGGTCGCCGCCTTCTTCGCGGCGCGGCGCAAGAAGGCCGCCGCCGAGGCGCAGAGCCTGTTCGACAAGCCGGCCGCCGGCGCGGAGCAAAAGTCCGGCAGCGTCGCGGCGCCGCCCGTCGAGATCCTGCTGGGCCGGGAACTCGCCGAGAAATGGCTGGCCATCAAGCCCTTGCTGGCGGAACGCATCGTCGCCTTGCGCGCGCAGCAGGAGAAGGCGAGCGGCTTCGCGCCGCCTTCGGTGCTGTTCCACGACGGCAGCCACCTCGGACCCAACGATTACGAGATCGATTTTTTCGGCGCGCGGCACGGCTTCGCGCAGATCTTTCCCGACAGGATCCTTGCCGTGCGCGCGACGCCTGCGGCGAGCGGGCTGCCGGGGCTCGAGACGCGCGATCCGGCCTTCGGCCTCCCGGCGAGCTGGATCGAAGCCGGCGCGACCGACCGCGCGCGGGAACTCGGCTACACGCTCGTCGATCCTGTGACGGTCATGATGACGCATCTCGGGGAGTTGCTGCGCAAAGAAGCGGCTCTCCTGCTGTCGCGCGCCGACGTCGTGGTGCTGCTCGAGGGCGTGCGCGCGCGTCAGCCGGGCCTGATCGAGGAGCTCATCCCCGCCATCATGACGGTGTCGGACGTTCAGCGCGTGCTGCAGAACCTTCTGTCGGAAGATGTCTCCATCCGGGCGATGGATCAGATCGCGGAAACCCTGATCGACCTTGGACGCTCGATAAAGGATTCGGCGGAATTGACGGAAAAAGTGCGGCAGCGTCTCAGCCACGGAATCTGCCAGAGCCTGCGCGGCAGCCACGACCAGCTTTCCGTGCTCAGCCTCGATCCGCGCGTCGAAGGGCAGATCACCGAAAATATCCGTCGCAGCGATGCAAGCACGAATCTTGTGCTGGAGCCGCGGCTCGCCGATCAGCTCATCCGCAAATTGATTCCGGTCGCCGAATCGATGATGCGGCAAAGTCTTGCGCCGGTGTTGCTGTGCAGCCCGGAAATCCGGCGCTTTTTGAAAACCTTCACGCGGCGCAGCATTCCGCGATTGTCGGTTCTTTCGATCAACGAGGTGCCGCCGACCGTCGATTTGAAATCCTTTGCGGTGGTGAAGATCGACTGACTGCGAAATGACGGCGCGAAATTGAAGCGGATGCACATCGCGCTTGCGGAGCGTTGAACGCTTCTGTACCGTTTTGTAATGAGCTTGGTCGAAATAGCGGGCGTAATTCTTGCGACGGCGCAACGACGCGTCGAAGTTGTCGCACAGAATATCTCGAACATGACGACGGCCGGATACAAGGCGCGGCGGCAATTCTCCGGACTTGTCGCCGGTGACTCCCTGGAACAAGGCCGCTCCCGATCGAATGACGAGAGATCCATCGTCGACTTCACGGGCGGAAAGTTGATGAACACCGGAAATCCGCTCGACTTTGCATTGCAGGGGCGCGGATTCTTCGTCGTCCGCACCGGCGACGCGACCTATTACACGCGCGATGGGCAGTTCAGGCGCGATGCCGACGGCCGTCTGACGACGGCGGACGGCGCATCGGTTCAAGGGGCAAATGGCGACGTTTCGGTCGGCGCGGGCGCGGTAAGCGTGCTCGCCGATGGAACGATCATGCAGGATGGGCAGCCGCTCGGCCGTCTGGCGGTCGCGGACTTTGCGGACACATCCGTCTTGCGCCCCGCCGGCGGCGGCTTGTTCGCGGCGCCGTCCGGCGCGGCGAGCGATCTTTCCTCGCCGCAGATACGCCAGGGAATGCTGGAGGCATCGAATGTCTCGACGGCAGACGAGATGGTTTCCATGATGGCCGCGCTGCGGAGCGCGGAAGCGGGGCAGCGTATCGCACAAGTGTATGACGACTTGATGGGACGGGCAGTGACGGCGTTCGGGCAGACATAACCGAGTTTCACGATTGGGCCCGGCTGGGGCCGACTGGGGCAAGCAGATGAATGGGGCGTTTTACATCGGGGCCGTCGGCCTCGATGCGCAGCAGCGGGCGCTCGATGTCGTTGCGAACAATATTGCCAATATCAACACGCCGGCGTTCAAGCGTTCGACGGCGCAGTTTTCGCAGATGGTCGCGGCGGCGCGCGATGCCGCCGATCTCCCTCTGGCCGCGGCGCAGAGAAGCGACGGACTGGCCGGCGCGGTGCTGAGCGGCACGCCGCATGTCTGGTCGCAAGGGGCTTTGCAGCAGACCGGATCGCCGCTCGATCTGGCGATCAACGGCGACGGCTTCATCGAATTGCTGGGTCCCGCGGGCCACACGATTCTGTGGCGCGGCGGCACGCTGAAGGTCAATGACGACGGCTACCTCGCCGCTGCCGACGGAACGGCGTTGCGCGCGATGATCTCGGTGCCGCAAGGCGCGACGGCGATCGCCATCTCGGCCACGGGTGCGGTGAGCGGCACGGTCAACAACGCGACCGAGCAGTTCGGTCAGATCGACCTCGTCACGACGAAGGCGCCGGACGATCTGGTGGACGACGGCGGCGGCTATTACGAGGCGGCCAACCCTGCCGATTTGATTTCGCTCAAGCCGGGCGAGGAGGGCAGCGGCATGCTGGTGCAGGGATCGCTCGAAGGTTCCAACGTGCAGCTCGCCGACGAGATGACGAACCTGCTTCTGATGCAGCGCGCTTTCGCCGCCAATGCGCAGGTGGTGCAGGCCGGCGACCAGTTGATGTCGATCGTGAATGGACTGCGGCGCTAGTCGAAGCGCTTTTCGTGTTGGGTATATTGGGGCGGTCGTGGTGAAGTTGCTTATCGCGTTTGCCGCAGCTGTGGGGCTGGCGGCGCTTGCCGCTCCGGCCGCCTTGGCCGCGGCGCCCGCCGCGCATCCGCTTCTTTGCCTGCGGGCGCTCGCGCCGCTGAGCGCGGGCGACATTCCGTCTTCGGACCGGTTCGCGTCCGCGGATTGCGCCGGGCGCAGCATCGCGCCGGCTTTCCGCCGCGATGCCGGCAGCGGCGTGACGCGGCTGGCGCGTGCCGTCGCGCCGGGCGAGGTCGTGGCACCCTATCCCGAATACGGCGTCGATATGGTCCTCCCCGGCCAGAGCCTGCGGCTGGTCGTGGTCGCCGGCGCGGCGCGGATCGAGCGCCAGGTCGAGGCCCTGCAGCCGGCACGTCCGGGCCAGCGCTTTTTTGTCCGCAGTGCCGATGGAGAGATCCTGTCGGTGCGCTTCGAAAAGGCGGCGCCATGACCGCCGCGCCGCGCCGTCTCGCGATCGCACTGCTCTGCCTGCTCCCGGCGACGGCGGCGCATGCCACCGATCTCTATCCGCATGGGAACTGGCCGGCGCTGGCGTCCGACCGCAATGCGCACCAGGTCGGCGACGTCCTCGAGATCGTGATCTCGGAAAGCGCCACGGCCTCCAACACCGCGACGAACGGTTCGAGCCGCAGCACCAATCTCGCGGGCCAGGTCACGGCCGGCGCGAGCTTCAACGAGGGCGGTGCGCTGAATCTCAGCAGCGGCTCCGACAACAGCGGCACGACGGGGCGCAGCGGCGGCATCGTCGCGCTGGTCAGCGCCCGGGTCGAGGGCGTGCTGCCGAACGGCGATCTCAGCGTCGCCGGGGCGCAGATGATCAACATCAACGGGGAGCGGACCAACATCAAGATCCGCGGCGTGGTGCGCGTCGCGGATATCGCGCCGGACAACAGCGTGGCGTCGAGCCGCCTCGCGGACGCCCAGATCGACTATGACGGTTCGGGGTTCGTGTCGCGCAGCGCCGCGCCGGGCTTGGCCACCCGCATTTTCAACTGGCTGGGACTGTGAGCGGGTGGCGCAACATCGCGTTCGCCGCCGCGCTGGTCTTCGCGGCGGCGGAGGGCGTCGCGGCGGCGGTGCCGGCCGGCACGCAGGCCGAGGAAGTTCGCCTCAAGGATCTCGGCCGCTTCCTCGGCTGGCGCGACAACGCGCTGATCGGCTACGGCATCGTCACCGGCCTAGCCGGTTCCGGCGACTCGCCGCGCAGCATCGTCACCCAGCAGGCCCTCAGCAACGTGCTGAGCCGGCTCGGCTCGAACGTGCCGGGCGGCTTGCTGCAAAGCCGCAACGTCGCCGCCGTGATGGTGACCGCGACGCTGCCGCCTTCGGCCAATATTGGCGATCGGATCGACGTCACCGTGACCTCGATCGGCGATGCGCGCAGCCTGGTCGGCGGCGTTCTGCTGATGACGCCGCTGTTGGGGCCGGACAAGCACGATTATGCCCTGGCCCAGGGCGCGCTCGTCGTCGGCGGTTACAATTTCGAGGACAACGTCAACCTGCGGCAGAAGAACTATCCCACCACGGGCATCGTCGCGGGCGGCGCGACGGTCGAGGAGCAGGTGGCGGCGAATCTGGCCGCGGCCGACGGCCATCTCACCTTCATCCTGCGCGATCCCGACTTCACGACGGCGCAGCGGATCGCCGTGGCGCTGAACGCGAAGCTCGGCATGGGCGCGGCGACGGTGGAAAGCGCCGAGGCGGTGCGGATTTCGGCCGCTGCCGGCGCCAATCCCAGCCTGCTCGTCTCCCTCGTCGAGACCGTCACGGTGGCGCCCGACCAGGTGTCGCGGGTCGTGATCAACGAGCGCTCCGGCACGGTGGTCGCAGGCGGCGGCGTCCGGGTGTCGAGCGTCGTGATCGCACAGGGCGACATCAAGGTCTCGGTGACGACCGACGATTCCTATCCGGTCTACGGCCTGCCCGGACGCGGTCGCGACGGCCATGGCATCGTCGTCACCAACAGCAAGCTCGACGTCTCCGAATCCACGAACGACACCGCTGTGCGGTTTCCCAACACCACGGTCGCCGACCTGGTGCGTGGGCTCACCCAGGCGCGGGTCGGGACGCGCAACATCATCGCCATCCTGCAGGCGATCAAGGCGGCCGGCGCGCTCCACGCCGATATCGTCGTGCAATAGGAGAGGATATGGACAGCAACACCGCCCTTCTGATGATCAAGGCGCTGGATGGCCTCCAGGCGCGCTCGATCGCGACCGCGCAGAACATCGCCAATGCGGGCACGCCGGGCTACCGCCCGCTCCGCGTACGCTTCGAGCAGGCGCTGGCCGACGCCGCGGCGAAGGGGCCGGCGGCGATCGCCGCCGTGACGCCCGAGGTCGGCCAGGCACCGGCCGGCACGCCCGACGGCGAGCTGCGCCTCGATCTCGAGATGAGCAATGACGCGATGACGGCCACCCGCTATGGCGCCCTGATCGACATCCTGAACCGCCAGCTCCAGATGCAATCTCTGGCCATCACGGGGAACGGCTGATCATGCAGGCGATGGAAATCAGCCGCAGCGCGCTCGACGTCGAATGGCGCCGGCTCGAGGTCATCTCGGAGAATCTCGCGAATGTGAATTCGACGCGCCCGGCGGGCGGCGCGCTTTACCAGGCGCGCCACCTGCTGTCCGGGCCGCGCGCGGACTTCTCGCGCTATCTGGGCGGGACGTCGCATGCCGATCTCGGCAAGCTCGACGGTGTCGCGGTCACGGGCATCGCGGTCGACAACGCGCCGCCGCGCCTGGTGCACGAGCCGGGCAATCCGCTGGCCGACGCCAACGGCATGGTCGCTTATCCGTCGATCGACCATGCCGGCGAGATGCTGGCGATGGTCCAGACCTCGCGCGCCTATGAGGCGAATATCGTCGCGATGAACATGGCGCGGCAGATGTACAGCAAGGCGCTCGAACTGGGGAGGCATTCATGACCGCGGCACCGATCGTTCCCGTCACGGCCCTCGCGCTCAAGGACGGCATCGCGCCCGCGACGCTCCCCCCGACGGCGGTCCCGCGCACCTCGTTCGCCGATCTGCTGTCGGGCGGCATCGATGCGGTGAACACCAAGGTGCTGGATGCCGACAAGATCGCACGCGCCTTCGCGCTCGACGATTCCATCCCGGTGCACCAGGTCACCTTCGCCCTCGAGCAGGCGCGGATGTCGCTCGAGCTGATGACGCAGGTGCGCCAGCGGCTGCTGGACGGCTACCAGCAGCTCATGAACATGCCGTTGTGAGGCTGGAGACGTGATCGACTGGTTCCGCACCGCGACGCCCGCCCGGCAGCTTCAGCTGTCCGTCGCGGCCGCCTGCCTGTTCGCGGTGTTCATCGCCGTGGTGTGGTTCGCCTTCCTGCGCACGACCTATTTGCCGCTGTTCAGCGGATTGCGCGCGACCGACGCCGCCAGCATCGTCTCGGTGCTCGAACGCAAGAAGGTGCCCTACCGGCTCGCGGATGGCGGCGCGACGATCCTGGTGCCTGAGGAGATGGTCGACGCGACCCGGCTCGGCGTGATGGGCGAAGACGTGCCGCTGAAGGGCACCGTCGGCTTCGAGCTGTTCAACAAGACCGACATGGGCATCACCGACTTCGCGCAGAAGATCAACTACCAGCGCGCGTTGCAGGGCGAGCTCGAGCGCACGATCATGACGCTGGATGGGGTCGACACGGCGCGCGTGCATCTTTCGCTCGGAGAGGACCGGCTGTTCCGCGACGACCGTGTGCCGCCCAAGGCCTCCGTCACGATCCGCATGGCGAAGAACGCGAGATTGTCGCAGGAGGCGGCGCAGGGCGTGAAGCGCCTGGTCGCCGCCGCGGTGCCGAATCTCGATGTGGCGAATGTCGTGATCCTCGACGCCGAAGGCGATGTCGTGAGCGGCCTGACCGCGGCGCCGGTGACCGCATCGCCGCCGGCCGCGGAGGCCAGGGCGATCGAGGAATATTACGCAGCGCGGATCCGCGATGCGCTGGACCATGCCGGACTGCCGGCGAATATCGGCGTCTTGGTCCAGGCGGATGCCGCGGTTCCAGAGCCATCGCTCGCCGGCTGGAGTCCGGCGGTGCGGGATTTCCCCTTGCAGGTGACGCTGTCGCCCGCCGCGCCGCTCGAGCCCGCGGCCCAGGAGAGCGTGCGCATGACGGTTGCTGCGGCCATCGCCTCAACCACGGCGCAGAGCGATATGATCTCGTTTGGCATTGCGGTGGCACCTGCCGTCGCGCCCGCCTTCATTGCGGCGCACGGTGTGCCGGCGCCGCAGGTCCGCGTCCCGGTTGCGGACCTCGCGCCGCCCGACGAGGAGCATGACGTCCTGCTGGAGATCGGCCTCGCGCTGCTCGCCGTGATCGGTGCCTTCGCCGGTGTCATGGCGTTGGCGCGCACTTTGCGCGGTCCCAGGCGATTGAGCGAACGCCGCCGCGCCGATTTCGTGGCCAAGCTCAAGACCGTCCTGGACAAGGGAGACGGCCGTGCCGCATCCCAGACCTGACACCGCGCTCCGGCGCATGATCGCCGACATGGCGCTGCTGCACGCCGACGACATCGCGGCGATCCTGGGCGCGCTCGACCCGGGGGAGCGCCTGGCGGTCGAAGGCCTGTTGCGCGAGCACGCTGCGCATTTCGAACCACCGCAACCGCCCGCCCCCGATCCCTTCGACCCTGTGCGGCTCTCGCCCTGGCTGCTCGAACGGTTGCACGCGCGCGACGATGCGATGACGCAGGACGCGCGCCTCGCGCTGCGCGACGTCGCGGTACGGCTTTATCCCGCCGCGCAGGGCAAGCCTGCGCCCTCGATCCGGATCCGGCCGTGAGCGGCGTCATCAAATCGCATAGCGTGACCGAGCTCGCGGCGGTTCGGCCTTTCGCCGGGCAGATGCCGCCCGCACCGGTCGTCGTCCTGCCCCGGCTGGACGAAGAGCGCGAGCGCCTGCGGCGTGCCGTTGCTGCGCTCGAAGGCGAGCTGCGCCGGCGCGACGTCGAGATCGAAGTGCTGCGGACAGACGTCGAGCAGGCCTTCGAGGACGGCAAGGCGAAGGGCCGCGAAGCCGGCCTGGCCGAGGCGCGCGATCGGCAAGAGGAGCGCCTTGCCGCGCTCGAAGCCGCGGCGCGTAAGGCGCAGGGTGAGGTGTCGTCCGGCCTCGCGTCTCTCGAGCGGCTGGCGCCGCTGCTGGCACGCGACTGCGTCGACAAGATTCTGGGCGAGGCGTCCGGTTATGCGGAGCTGATCGGCCCGATCGTCGTCCGGCAGCTCGCCGATATCGACAGGGCGATGCTGCTGCGGATCGAAGTCTCGCACCGCGATTTTCCGGACGCGGCGGCGTTGTCGGCGCTCGGGCATCGGCTGGCGCCGCTCGCCGTCGACATCGTCGCGGATGCGCAGATGGCGCCGGGTGGTTGCGTGATGGTCCTCAAGCTCGGCCGGATGCATGTGGGCATCGACCAGCAATGGACCGCGCTGCGCGACGTGCTGGGCGAGATGGCCGCGCCCGAGGCCGCGCCATGACGATGCATCCGATGCAGCGCTGGCTGGCCGCCGTCGATCCCGTCTTGCGCACCGGGCGGGTCTGCCGGGTGATGCCGACCTATATCGAGGCCGACGGTCCCGCCGTGGCGCTCGGCACGCTGTGCGATGTGGAGACACGCGGTGCCGGACAGTCCGGCCGCATCTGTGCCGAGGTCGTGCGCGTCGACCGCGATAGCGTCATTCTTTCGGCGCTCGAGGACGGGCGCGAGACCTTCTCCGGTGCACGAGTCGTGGCGCGCCCCGGCGGCGGCACCGTCCCGGTCGGTCCCGCGTTCCTCGGCCGTGCCGTCGACGCGCTGGGCCGGCCGATGGATGGAAAGGCGCCGGCGCGTGCCGCCGAGCGGCGTTTGCTGCACGGACCGATGGTGGCGCCGCTGGAGCGCACATCGCCCGACGCGATCCTGGAAACCGGCATCCGCGCCATCGACGGCTTGCTGACGCTCGGGCGGGGCCAGCGCGTCGGTGTCTTTGCGGCGGCCGGCGTCGGCAAGACCAGCCTGATGGGGCAGATCGCGCGGCAGACGGAAGCCGACATACTCATAATGTGCCTGGTCGGCGAACGCGGCCGGGAAGTCGAGGCCATCTGGAATCACGGGCTCGATCCGGCGGTCCGCGCGCGGGCGACGCTCGTGGCCGCGACGTCCGACCAGCCGGCGGCGATGCGGGTGCGTGCGGCGCACTATGCCATGGCGCAAGCCGAATACTGGCGCGGCGAAGGACGGCATGTGCTCCTGCTGCTCGATTCCGTGACGCGTCTGGCCATGGCGATGCGGGAGATCGGGCTGGCGGCGGGCGAGCCGCCCACCGTGCGCGCCTACACGCCCAACGTCTTCGCCGCGATCCCGAAGATCGTCGAGCGCAGCGGCGCGCTCAAATCCGGCGGGGCGATCACCGCGATCATGACCGTGCTCAGCGAGAGCGACGACGTCGACGATCCGGTGTCGGAGATGATGAAATCGCTGCTCGACGGCCATATCGTGCTGTCGCGCGCGCTGGCCGAATGCGGCCAGTTCCCGGCGATCGACGTCTCGCGCAGCGTGAGCCGCCAGGCGGAGGGCCTCGTCCCGAGAACGCAGCGCCGGCTTGCCTTGCAGGTCCTCGAATGGCTTTCGCTGCGCGAGTCTTCGCGCACGCTGGTCGAAGCCGGGCTCTATGCCAAGGGCAGCAATGAGAGCATTGACCGTGCGATCGAGCGCCATCCGGAAATCGTGCGCTTCCTGAAGCAGGAACGCGACGAACAGGCCGCGCTCGCCGCGACCGAGACCGCGCTCCAGCTCCTGGCCGGAGGGCGCAGCTGATGGCCCGTGCCGCCGACCTCATGCAATTGCGCCGCATCGCCGTGATCCGCGAGGTCCAGGCCGCGTCGGCCCTTGCGCTGGCGGCCCGCGCCGCGTCGGACGCCGCGCAAAGCCGGGACACGCTGAACGACCGCGCGCGCGCATGCCGGGCGGCGGAGGACAGCTGGCAAGCTGCGCTGTCGACGCCGCGCTTGGCGGTTGAAACGCTGCCCTTCTGGTCCGCGGCATTGGTACGGAGCGAAGATGGCCTGCGCGCCGCGTTGCGCGATGTGGAGACGACGGAGGCGGCGCGCATGGAATGCACGCAGGCGTTCCATGCGGCATCCAAACGCCGCGAGATCGCGCAGGCTACGCTGCGCGCGGCGCGCAAGGCGCGTGCGGCACGCCGCGACGAGACGGCCATGCAGCATGCGTCCGACCAGTTTCCGCATCGGAGGGAGAGCGCATGACGTCGATTCCGCCTCTGGGCCAAGCGCCGCGCACGGTGATGGCGGCGCGGTCGACACCGTCCGCCGCGCCGCCGGCGGGACCTTTCGGCGCCTTGGTGGGTGGACGCGGCGCGCTGACGCCGGGCCTGCGCAGTGCCCTGCCGCTGGTCGTTCCGGTCGGCGATCTCCAGACATTCGACAATGCGCAAGCCGGCACCGATGCGCCCGACCACGGCTTCCAGTTCGATGAGCTGGGGATGTTCGGTCAGTTCGGCGCGCAAGCGTTGGCGGCGGAAGCCGTTGCGCTCCCCGGCGATACGATCGCGACTCCGGCGAATGCGGGTTCGTTTGCACCGGGCGCCGCTGCTGCTGAAGCGGAGGCCGCCCCCGGCGTACAGGCCGTGACCGGCGTGCCCTATGCATCGTTGCCCACCGCGCCGGCGTCTCTCCAAGACGGCGCGGTCGGCATGGCCGAGGCGCCTGCGTTCGTGGCGGTTGGTGCCGCCTCGGTGGATACGAGCGGAAGCTCCGCGCTGCCGCTCGCCCTCTCCGAGGAGATCGCTCTGCCTTTCGCCGCCGGCGACGAAGGCGCCGACACCATGTTCGCGAGCGCCGGCGTGCCGGGCCGCCTGCCGTTGCGCGCGCCGGCCGCCGGCGGCGCGGCAAATCCCCTCAACCTGGTCGTCGCCGACGAGAACGGCGCGCTGTCGATCGCGGTGCGCAGCGAGAGCGGCGGGGACTACGCTCGCCTTCGCCGCTTGGTCGAAGCCGCGGCTTCCGAATTCGGCCTGGAGGTTTCGGACTTCCGGCTCAACGGCTCCGCAGCGGAGCAGACCCATATTCCAGGAGGTTCCCGCGATGGTCGCACCCGTTAGCGCCACGGCGGCGTCGTCCGCCGCCTACGGCCTCGACTTCCAGTCGATGCTGAAGATCATCCTGACGCAGCTGACCTATCAGGATCCCCTCAAACCGCTGGACAATTTCGAGTTCGTCTCGCAACTGGGCCAGTTCGCGCAGCTCCAGCAGAGCCAGTCGATGAACGATGCGATCACCAACCTGCTGGCCTCCCAGGCCGCGACCCAGGCCACCGGCCTGCTCGGCCGGACGGTCGATCTCACCCAACAGGACAACACGACGCTGTCCGGCACGGTCAGCGCGGTCTCCTTCGCCTCGGGCTCGCCCGAACTCACGATCCAGACGAGCGACGGCCAGACCATCGCCAATATCTCCATCGCCAACGTAACCCAGGTCCGCTGACAACAGGAAAGGTCTCCACATGCTCGGTGCAATCTATACCAGTCTGAGTGGCATGGACGCGTATACGAAGGGTCTGCAGACGATCAGCAACAACGTCGCCAACCTCAACTCGAACGGCTACAAGCAGACCACGCTGGCATTCTCGAACCTGGTCGACGACAGCGGCTCGTCCTTCCTGGGCAGCGGCTGGCGGGACAACGGCTCGGGCGTCCATATCGCGAGCACGCTCACCGATTTCAGCCAGGGCCAGCTCCAGACGACGAACAACGATCTCGACCTCGCCCTGCAGGGCAGCGGCTTCCTCGTCGTGCTGAACAAGGACGGCAACACCTTCTATAGCCGCACCGGCTCCTTCGCGGTCGACAAGGACGGCTATATCTCCGATCAGGCGACGGGCGAACGGCTCGCCGTGCTCGACGCCGGCGGCCATCCCGTGGCGATCAACCTCAACGACAAGAAGGTCAGCGAACCGGCGGCGACCACGAAGATCGCATTCTCCGACAACCTGTCGTCGGACGTGAACGCGCCGCCGGCGACGGTGTCGAACATCACGGTGACCGACAGCCGCGGCGGCCAGCACGTCTGGACGGCGACGTTCACCAAGTCGACGGATATCGGCGTGACCGACCAGTGGGACGTCGCGTTCACCGATTCGACCGGCGCCGACGTGGGATCCGCGACGCTGAAATTCATCGGCAACGACATCGATCCCACGACCCAGACCGCGACGCTGGACTATGCGCCCGACGGTGCCGATCCGATGACGGTCACCCTGGACTTCTCGGGCGTGACGTCCCAGTCGCAGGGCACCACCTCGACCATCCAGACCGCATCCGTCGACGGCAACGCGGTCGGCACGCTGAGCACGGTCACGATCGACGAGAACGGGCACATCCTGCTCACCTACACGAACCAGAAGACGGAGACCGAAGGCGCCGTCGCGATCGCCAACTTCCGCAATCCGCAGCTGCTGACGCGGTTGAGCAACGGGCTTTACCAGAACGGCACTACCGAGACGCCGACCCTGGCCGCAAGCAACACCGACGGGATGGGCACGCTGACGCCGAAATCCATCGAGTCGTCGAACGTCGATCTTTCGGCGGAGTTCGGCGATCTCATCCTGCTGCAACGCGGCTTCCAGGCCTGTTCCGAAGTGATCAGCGTCTCCAATGACATGATCCAGCAACTGTTTTCGATCAGGGGACAGTAAGTGGCGGCTGGCGTCAGGGATTGGCTGCCGGCGGAGGCGTTCGCGGCCGACGCGGTCGCGGCCGTCCTGGCCGAGCCGCTCGGGCGCTGGTCGGCGCGCTGGTTCGCGCGGGACAGAGCGGTCGTCGCCGATGTGCGGAGCGCGCCGGCCGCGACAGCCCCGTCGCGCGTCGTCCGCGGCGACCGTGCCGAAGCGGCGCTTTCGGGTCGCGGCAAGCGCCAATTGCTCGAGACGGCACTTGGCGCCGAACTCGCGGGACAAAGGCTCGGCGATGGCGATCACGCCGTGCTCGACGCCTTCGCCGTGCGGATCGTCGAGGATCTTGTGGCTATCCTTGATGAGGCGTTTCCAGCAGCGGCGGCCGACGACACCCGCCTGCGGCTCTCGCTGGCGCTGGCGCAGTCGGACGTGATCGAGGTCGGCCTGCCGCGGGAGGTGCTCGTGCCGTCGCTCAAGGCGCGCCTGGGCGCCGTGCGCGCAACGGGTGACGCGCCGGCCGGGCGCCGCGAGGCGCTCGCTTCGACACGGGTCGCGGTCGAAGGCTTTCTCGGGCATGCCGGACTTTCGCTCGGCGAGCTCGAGGCGCTCGGCGTCGGAGACGTCGTCGTGCTCGATCGCCCGGTGAGCGTGCCCGTCGAACTGCGCCTGCCCGGCGGCAGGAAACTGGCGCAAGGCATGCTGGGCCGGAACAATGGTCGCGTGGCGATCCAACTATAATAAGAGAGTGGCACAATGTCTGGCAGCATAGTCAAAGTGGTCGACAGCACCGGTTCCGAGCCGGCCCGGCTTGCGGACGACGCGCCGCGCATCGACGAGAGCGTCCTGCGCGGTATCCGGGTCACGCTGGAGGCGCGCCTCGGCGAGGCCAACATGACGGTCGACGAGATGATGGCGCTCAAATCGGGTGCCGTTGTGACGCTCGAATCGGGGCTGGCCGATCATGTCGACCTCTTCCTCAACGGGACTTTGGTGGCGCGGGGCGAGATCGTCGCCGTCGGCGAGCGGTTCGGCGTGCGCATCGTAGAGATCGCGCAGAAGCCATGAGCGGCACGCGGTTCGCGGCCGCGCTTCTTGTCCTCGCGGCGTGCCGGCCCGCCGCGGCGCAGACGCTGGGGCAGGGCGCCGATGACGGCATTTCGACCTGGCGTGTCATCGCTGTGCTGTTGCTCTGCCTCGCACTCGCCGTCTATGCGGCTTATGTGTTGCGGGCGCGGCTGGGCGGCGCGCCGCGTTTCGCATGGCCGCTTCTGTCGCGGACGAAGATCCAACGCCGCCTGCAACTCGTGGAGACGCTGCGGCTCAGCCATCAGATCGACCTCTGCGTCGTGACCTGCGACGGGCAGGACCTGCTGGTGGCGGCCAGCGCGCAAGGCGTGGAAATCCTGCGCGAGCTTCCGCCCGGCGCCGCGACTGCGGCGCAGGGACGCGTTTGAGCATGGCGTGTCTTCGCCGCCTCCTTCTGGCCGTCGCGCTGCTCGGCGGTTTTCTCGCAGCGCCCGCGGCGGGCGCGGCGCCGCTGCACCATCTGCCTTCGCCCGTCGCGGCGCCGTCCATCGCCAGCCCGGCGGCGGCGCTGGCCGACGACACCCAGACGTCGGAGGTCGTGCGCACGGCGCTCATCCTCACGCTCATGGCGCTTCTGCCGGCGATCCTCATCTCCATGACCTCCTTCGTGCGGATCATCGTCGTGCTGTCGATGATCCGGCACGCGCTCGGCATGCCGGAGACGCCGCCGAATGCGGTGCTCATCAGCCTGGCGATCTTCCTGACGGCGTTCTCGATGGCGCCGACCGTCGAGGCGATCGACAGCCAGGCCCTGCGCCCGTTCCTCGACGGACATCTCACGGTGCGCGAGGCCATCGACCGCGGCACCGGCCCCGCGCGGACCTTCATGCTGCGCCAGGTGCGCGACCAGGACATCAGGGCGATCTACGACATCGCGCGCAAGCCGCTGCCGGCCCGCGCCGCGGATGTCGGCCTGATGCAGCTCGTGCCGGCCTTCATGCTCAACGAGCTTCGCGTTTCCTTCCGGATCGGCTTCGTCATCCTGCTGCCCTTCCTGCTCATCGATCTGGTCGTTTCGAGCGTGCTGCTGTCCCTCGGCATGCTGATGGTGCCGCCGACGACGTTGTCGCTGCCGCTCAAGGTGCTGATGTTCGTGCTGATCGACGGATGGACGCTGGTGATGCAGGGCGTGCTCGGCAGCTTCCGATGAGTCCGGCGACGCCCGCGCCGCCGCAGGCCGATGCCGTCGAGGACGACACGGAGGCGGCATTGTGGAGCGCGTTCAAGGACGCGGGATCCGGCGCGGCGCGCGCCCGGCTGTTCGGCCGCCATGCGGCCTTCGCGCGCAACATCGCGCGGCGGCATTATCGGGAGCGCGCCTGGGGCGATCTCGACTTTCGCGACCTGCAGCAGCTCGCCTATGCCGGTCTCCTCGAGGCGCTGGACCGGTTCGACCCGAACCGCGGCGCGCCGTTCCGCGCGTTCGCGGCCCACCGTATCTCGGGCAGCATCCAGGATGGATTGACGCGGGAGAGCGAGGTCCGCGAGCAGGTGTCCTGGCGCCATCGCGCGCGACGCGAGCGCCTGGGCTCGCTCGTCGACCGGACGGCGGAGCCCGGCGACACGGCGCAGGCGATGGAGACTCTCGCGGAGATCGCTGTGGGACTGGCGATCGGCTTCATGCTCGAGGGGACCGGCCTGTTCGTCGGGGGCGACCGTGAAGAGGGCGATGCGGCGCCGGACGCGGCGACGGCGTATGACAGCCTTGCCTGGAAGGAAATGGTGGCGCAGCTTCGCGCGGAGGTGGCCGCCTTGCCGGAGCGTGAGCATGCCATCCTGCGCGAGCATTACATGAACGGTGTGGATTTCGATCAGCTTGCCGCGCTGCTGGGCCTCAGCAAGGGCCGGATATCGCAGCTGCATCGCGCGGCGCTGCTGCTTCTGCGCAAGCGATTGCGCGAGCGCGGCCATTTCAGATTGGGGAGATAGATCATGACGGCGACGCTTTGTCCGGACGACCGCATGGCGGCGCTTCTCGCGGCCGTGGGGCGAAGCCCCGAGCAGGGCTTGCGCGACACCGAGCTCCTGCTGGGCGACTTCCCGCGCGATCCGCGGCTGCATTTCCTGCGCGGCTCGCTGCTTGCCGGCCGGCAGGACTACGCGGCGGCGCGGCTGGCGATGCGGCAGGCGGTGGACATCGCGCCGGACTTCGCCGTGGCGCGGTTCCAGCTCGGCTTCCTGCTGCTGACCTCCGGCGAGCCGCATGCCGCGCAGGAAGCCTGGGGGCCGCTGCACGGCCTGCCCGCCGAGAGCTACATCCGGAAGTTCGTCACGGGATTGTGCCATCTCATCCGCGACGAGTTCGCCGACACCATCCACTGCCTCGAAGAAGGCATGGCGGCGAATACCGAGAACCCCGCGATGAATCGGGACATGCAGATGATCGTCGACGAGGTCCGCAGCAAGCTGAAGGACGCGGCGCCGGCATCCGCGGTCGACTTCCTGCTGCAGCAGTCGGCGCTGAAGTCGACACGGCATTAGGGACGGACGGAATGGATCCGATTTCGAATGCCGATCGGCTGGTCCTGCTGCTGCGGCAGAAGCTGCAGGAACGGGCCAAGGCCGGCTCCGCGGCGCGGCCGGGCGCGGCGTCGAAAGGTCAAGCGCCGGCAGAGCCGTCGGCCATCCAGGCCCTCGCCGCGGCCGAGGATGCCGACGAACACACGCTGCGCCGCGCCTTCCTGCAGAATCTGCTGGCCGATCAACTCGGCCCCGATCTCGTCAATGACGCCCAGTTCCAGCAGATCGTCTCGCGCGTCACCCAGGCGATCGAAGACGATGCCGATGCCGCGCGGCTGCTCTCGCGCCTGATCGCGGATCTGCGCGCGTCTTAGAGCAGGTTGCGATCAGATGGAATCGCCAAAACTTGTCATGGCCCGCGCCCTTCGACGCCGCCTGCGGCGTCGAAGGGCGCGGGCCATGACACCGGGTCGGGTTGCGCCAACTTGAAAGCAACGGACTCTTAGAGCCTACTTCCGCCGGATGCCGAAGCCGGCCATGGCCTGCAGGATGGTCTGGCCGCCCGGGCCGATCGGCGTCGTCAGCGCGATCTGGCGGATTTTCTGCGCCAGTTCGGCATGTCCGCTGCGTTCGAGCAGCAGGCTCTTGGCCAGCGCGCCGCCGAAGCATTTGCGGTCCAGGCGAAGCGCGATGTCCGCGCCCCGGCGCGCTGCGTCCAGCCGACCGTCCAGGATATCCATCACCGCCAGTCCGCCATGGCTCTCGGCGAAGGTATCGTCGAGCGCCAGCGCCCGCTCGAAGCTCGCCCGCGCCCCGGCATTGTCGCCCTCGACGAAATGCGCCCAGCCGGAAGCGATCCAGGACCCGAGATGATCGCCGAACAGTTCGGCGCCCCGGTCGATCGCCTGTGCGCCGCCGGCCGCGTCGCCGCCGGCCAGCAGCCCGAGCCCCCGGCCGACCCAGGCCCGCGCGTTGCGCGGCTGTCGCGCAAGGGCGGCATCGAACAGGGCCAATGCCCGCGGCTGGTCGTAGGCGCCGAGCGCCAGCACGCCGAGCGCCGCCTGGCCCTCGTCATTGTCGCCGGCCCTCGCCGCGTAATGCTGCGCGAGCTCGGGCTTTTCGGCGTCGAGGGCCAGCGTCGCCAGCGCTCCCATAAGCGCATGGTTGTCCGGGAAGCGCTCGGCCATCGCCGCGCCCTGCGCCAGCGCCTCGTCGTACATCTCCAGGTGATGCATCATCTGGATCTTGAGCGCGGGCGCCCTGGCCGAGACGGCAAGAGCGGCGTCGTCCAACAGCGCGAGGGCGTCGCCATAGCTCCCCGTCATCGCCTTGGACCAGGCCAGGTTGAAGCGCAGGGCAGGGTCGTCCACGCCCGCCGCGCGCACCGCGCCGAATATCTCCGCCGCTTCGGCGAAGCGCTGCTGGGCCAGCGCGATGAGCCCTTTCAAGTTGAGAAGTGCAGGCGTCAGGGGCGCAAGACGGGCATGGCGGTCCAGCAGATCCGCCGCCTGATCGAACGCCCGCTCGTCGAAAGCGGCCGAGGCGGCGTCTGCCAGCAGGCTGAGATTGTCGGGATCCCCGGCGAGGAAGTCGTTGAGGCGCTCCCGCCGCGAACCTTTGCCTTGTGTTGCCAAGCGTCGCCCTCCGCAAGCCGCATATCGCAATATTTCCGATGCCAAGTCCATCGGCGATGCGCCGGGGAAGGCGCGATCAAAAAAAGTCCTAAACGGAATCCCGCTTCTGCCGATCAGGCTTAATAGGGCGTTCCATGGGTCGGGACGCCCGGTTTGATCGGGGTTGGGCCATGGTTGCGATCGTCACGGGTGCCGGACTGGGTGTGGTGCGGGGGTCGGGCTATGTCCTGGGATCGCGAGGCCAGCTCGGCACCGCGGCCTTCGGAACGACGGGCGAGAACGTCACGATCAATGCCGCGACCGGCAATCTGAGCATCACCCGGACGGACGACATCCTGGACGGCTTCGGCGCCGACGACACCACGACACGTGCCTACAACAGCATGGCGCCCGGCACCGACGACAATGGCGATCACTGGATGATCGGCAATGGCCGGATGATCACCCATCTGACCGGCACGGTGAACACCGCGGGCAGCACCGTGACCCGGATCGACTGGGACGGTTCGGACACACTCTATACGTATGACGCGACGCGCGCCTGTTACGTGAGCAAGCAGGGCAGCGGCGCCTATGACACGCTGGCCTATACGGCGTCCCCCGCCAAATGGACCTGGACCGACGGCGACACGCAGCTGGTCGAGACCTACACGGTCGCGGTCAATCCCAACGACGCCACCGACGCCTATTGGGCGGTGCTGACCAGCAGCCGCACGATCAACGGCACGGGCAATACCTATGGCTGGACCGGCAACAAGCTGACGACCTTCTCGGCGGGCAGCGGCGAGTGGATGCACTTCAACTATACCGGCAACAACCTGACCTCGATGTCGCAGGGCCTGACGGGCGGCGTCACGGTGACGAACGTCTACTACACCTATGACGGATCGAACCGGCTGGTCACCGTGACGACGGACCTGTCGCCGACCGACAACGCGATCGCGGACGGCAATGTCGTCGCGATCAGCTACACCTATGACGGCAGCAGCGACCGGGTGGCCTCGATCACGCAATGGGCCGGCCCTGCGGTCACCGGGACGGTCAGCGGCCTGCTGGCGATCGGCTATGACGGAAGCGGCCGGGTCGCGAGCTACACCCAGACGCTCGCGACGGGCGTGACGGCCACGACGACGCTGAGCTACGACGCGGTCAACCACGCGACGACGATCACCGATCCGCGCGGCAACGCGACGAAGATGACCTATGACGCCAGCGGTCAGCTCACCCGTGTCGATTATCCGGGCGGCGCGGAATACGTCACCTTCACCTACGACACGGACGGCAATGTCCTGACGGCGACGGACGGCCTGGGCAACGTCACGACCTATGCCTATGACGCCAACGGGAACATGACGTTGAAGCGCGATGCGACCGGCTTCACGACGATATGGACCTACAGCGCCACCGATCAGGTGTTGACCGAGAGCGTCTATGCGGGCCGCGACACCGATGGGGCCGGTCCGAACCAGCCGACCCTGCCGTCGACGACGCGCTACGTCTATGACAGCTACGGCAATCTGCACTACGCCGTGAGCGGCCAGGGCGAGGTCAAGGAATATCGCTGGAACCCCTCCTACAACTTCCTGATGGGCACGAACGTCTACCGCGACCAGGTCTACGACGTCAGCGCGCTGGCCGCCAACGTCTCGATCGCGGAAAGCGCCCTCATCAGCTGGACGGCCGGTCTTCCGGACAAGACGACGGTGGATCGTGTCGACTACCAGACCGACTTCCGCGGCAATGTCTGGACCGAGCGGGCCTTCACCACGAACGCCGCGGACGGCACGGGCTCGACCGGCAAGCCCTGGGAGGGCACGACCTGCACCTTCGACCAATATGGCAACCTGCTGAGCCGGCAGGTCTACGGCAAGACGGCCGAGACCTTCGTCTATGACGGGCTGAACCGGATGACGTCGTCCGTCGATCTCCTGGGGCAGACGACCACCTACGCCTTCAACGACGCGGCCGGCACGACGACGGTGACGCTGGCCAACGGGCTCCAGACGACGTCGACCTACAACATGGCCGGCTGGCTGATCAGCACCCAGCAGACCGCGACGGGGATGACGTCCTCGACGGTCGGCTATGCCTACGACGCGGACGGCAATCTGCGGATGGTGACCGACGCGCTGGGCAACAAGAGCTATTTCCTCTACGACGCGCTCGGCCGCAAGGTGGCCGACATCGCCGCCGACGGTTCGATCGTCGAGTATCGCTACAACGCGGCTGACCTGCTGACGACGACGATTCGCTACGCGACCCGGCTGACGTCGGGGGCGCTCGCCTCGCTGGTGGACGGCAGCGGCAAGCCGGCGACGGTGACGCTGGCCTCCATCCTGCCTGCGGCCAGCGCCGCCGACGGCTGGGAGTGGCGGGTCTACGACGCCAGCGACCGGATGATCGAGACGATCGATTCGGACGGTGACGCTACGGTGTATGGCCTCGACGGCCTCGGCAACATCGCCGGTCAATCGAGCTTCGCCAATGCGATTTCGGCTGTCACCATCGCAGGTGACAAGCTCGCGCCGCCCACTGCGATCCAGAGCCCGACCTCGGACGCGACCCGGGACAACACCGTCCGCGCCTGGTTCGACAATGACGGCCGCGAGATCGGTACCCTCGACCCCGACGGCTATCTCACGCAGTATTTTTACAATGGTGCCGGCGAGACGATCGAGACGATCCGCTATGCCGATCCGGCGGTCTACAATGCGAGCTTCGCGACGGTGCTGGCTTCGGTCGTGCCGGACGGCACCAAAGACATCAATACACGCTACTTCTACGACAATCGCGGCGAGCTCAAATACACGCTCGACACGAACCTGATGCCGACCGAATACGACTACGACAATTACGGCAACCTGATCGCGACCTACACCTATGGCGCCGCGATCAACACGACGGCGACCTATAGCGCGGCTTACATCGCGGCGCAGATCACCTCGCTGGGCCTGATGACGAATGCCAAGACGCAGGGCAGCTGGGAGATCTACGACGCGGCAAACCGGCTGATCGAGACGATCGATGCCGCCGGCGACGTCACGGTGTTCACCTACGACGCCGTGTCGAACCTGATTTCGACGCAGGTCTATTACAACAAGCTGTCGAGCGGCGCGCTGTCGGGCTTCAAGACCACGCCGCCCACGACGCTCCAGCTGCCGACCGCGGATTCTCGCGATCAGCTGACGCGGAATTTCTACGACCCCGCCGGCCGTCTGATCGGCACGCTCGACGCCGACGGCTATCTGACGGCCTATCTGTACAACGCCGCCGGCCAGAAGACCGACGTCGTCGTCTATAGCGATCCGGCGGTGTGGAATGCGAGCTTCGCGACCACGCTCGCCAGCGCGACGCCGTCCGCGACGAACGACGTCCACACGCGCTACTTCTACGACGCGGATGGGCGGCTGCAATACACGCTCGACAGCAAGCTGGTCCCCACGGAATACGTCTATGACGCACAGGGCAACCTGGTGCATGTGACGCAGTATGACGGCGCGATCGCGTCGACCGCGACCTATACCAACGCCTATATCGCGGGGCGGATCGTCACGCAGAGCCTGGCGACCCAGCCCGGCACGCGTACGACTTGGAACGTCTACGATCCGGTGGGCCGTCTGGCCTACACGATCGACGCGGCGGGAGACGTCACGTCCAACACCTATGATGCGATCGGACATCTCATCAAGCAGGTCCGCTTCGCGACGGCGCGGACGACGACCTCCGATCCTTCCCAGGGCACGATGGACACCTGGGTCGGCACCAACGCCAACGCCGCCGATCGCACGACGCGGTTCTTCTACGATGCCGCGGGCCAGCTGGCCTACGAGGTCGACGCGCTCGGATATGTGACGCGGCACACTTACGACTTCGCCGGCCGCGTCGTGAGCGACGTGCGCTATGCCGACAGCTATGCCGGCTCGATCAGCGACGCGACCACCAATATGGCGACGGTGCTGCCGGGCTCTCTTCCGGGCACGGCGGTCCAGACCAACTATTCCTACGACCCGCTCGGCCGGCTCACCGACAGCTTCGACGGCCAGGGCTACGACACGCACTATGTCTACGACGCGCTGGGCCGCGTGACGAGCAAGACGGTCGCTTATGGCACCGCCGACGCGGCGACCACGAACTACACCTACGACATCCTGGGCCGGCTGACCGGCACGACCGATCCCGCAGGCGGCGTCAGCAGCTGCACCTATGACGGCCAGGGCAACGTCCTGACCGAGACCGACGCGAACGGCAACGTCACGAGCTATACGCGCGACGCGCTGGGGCAGGTCACCACGGCGACGACCGCGACCGCCGTCACGCACTATCAATACGACGCCTTCGGCAATGTCGTCATGGCCACCGACGGCCTGGGCAACAAGTCGTACAGCTTCTACGACAACATGGATCGCCTGGTCGCGACCCTCGACGAGGAAGGCTACGCCACCCAGATCACCTACGACTCGTTCGGCGATGCGGTCTCCAGGATCAGCTACGCGACGAAGGTCACCGCGACCATCACGCCGGGCGTGCTGCCGAGCTTCACGACCAATGCCGCGGACATCACCACCTACAGCTTCTACGACAGGCTGGGCCGCAGCGTGCTCGCGGTCGACGGCGAGCAATACGCCACCCAAACCAGCTACACCGCGTTCGGCGAGGTCGACTGGGTCGACCACTACGGCACCAAGCTCAGCGGCACGATCACGCCCGGCACCTTGCCGGTGCCGGTGCCCAGCCTGCCGATCGACGAGAAGACGGACTTCACCTACGACAAGCTGGGCCGCGATACCCAGACCCAGGACGCGGAGAGCCATTCCGATTATTACGTCTACGACGCTTTCGGCAACCAGACCCAGACGACCAACCGCCTTGGCGGCGTCACCAACCGGGTCTACGACAAGCGCGGCCTGCTGACCTCCGAGACCCTGCAGACCGAGGCGGCGGTCGATTCCACCGGCACCACCGTCGCGACCTCGGTGACGAACAGCTACACCTATGACGGCCGCGGCAACCGGATCACGATGGTCGAGGCCTCGAACATCGCGGCCGAGCAGCGCACCACGACCTACACCTACGACCTGGCGGACCGCCTCACCAAGACGCAGGGCACCGCGGTCGACGTCTACAGCTACACGACGAACTGGGCCGATACGGGCAATGTCGCGTCCTATACGAGCTACAAATACGACGCGAACGGCAACGTCATCGAGCAGGACGATGCCAGCGGCGCGCGCACGCTGTTCTATTACGACAGCGCCAACCGCCGGATCGCGCAGCTCGGCGCGCTCGGCACGCTGTCGACCTGGAGCTACGACGCGAACGGCAACCTGACCGGCGAGCGGGTCTATGGCGACACCTTCACGCTGCCCGCCCTGCCGGGCGGCGCGGCGCCCACCACCGCCTCGACCAATTACCGCGAGACGCTCTACGGCTATTACAAGAACAACCTGCTCAAGACGACCACCGTCGCCAGCGTGCTGACCTGGCAGAACGGCCAGGTCGGATCGCCGATCACCGCCAGCGTCGTCGTCACGAACGCCTATGATGCGTTCGGCAACCTGATCATGCAGACCGATGGGCGCAGCAACAATTCCTGGTTCTTCTACGACAAGCGCGGCTACAAGACCGCCCAGGTCGATCAGGCGCATTTCCTCACGACCTATGCGCTGAACGCCGACGGCAATGTCCTGACCGAGCGGCGCTATTTCCTGGCGGTGACGGCGCCGTCGAGCAGCCCGCCCGCCACCACCGCGCCGGCCGGCAGCAACAACGCCGCCGACCGCATCACGAACTTCGTCTATGACCGGATGGGGCGGCGGACCTCGGAGGAGCGGCTCAACGTCGAGGTCTCGACGATCGACGCGTCGACCCTGGCGCGCACCACCACGACCACCAGCTCGATCGTCTATTACACCTACAATGCGCTGGGCGAAGTGACCCAGAAGACCGAGGCGGACAACGTCTCGGGCGTCTATGCGGACTACACGACCTACACCTACGACGCCTATGGCCGGCAGACCGCGATCACCGCCGCGCCGTTCGTGGATTCGACGGGCACCTCGGTCACGCCCACGACGCAGATGTACTACGACGGCCTGAACAACCTCACCCGCTCGGTGCAGAACGGCAGCCGCGTCACGAAATACACCTACGACCATGCCGGGCGCCAGAGCACGATGACCGACGCGTCGGGCTTCACCCGCACCTATCACTACGACGTCGACGGCCGCATGCTGGTGAGCCAGTATGCCCGTGCCGCGTGGGACGGCAGCAGCACGACCGAAGCCGACCTCTTCCACTACGACGCGCTGGGGCGCCTCGATTTCCAGGAGAAGGGCACGCTGAGCGGCGGCGCCTGGGTGACGACCGGCAGCGACAAGCAGACGCTGCAATACAATGCCTGGGGCGAGGTCGTCGGCAAGGGCGTCAACGGCCTGACGCAGGAGAGCTTCACCTACGACAATGCCGGCCGCGTCACCCGATCCACCGCAGGCGACGGCACGGTCAAGTTCTATCTCTATGACGGCAATGGCGACCAGACCGCGCTGATCACCTCCGACGGCACCGCGCTGGCGGGCGGCTATAGCTGGTCGACCATCACCCAGGCGCAGGTGCTCTCGCTGCTCACCAGCGCCGGCACCGCCAATATCGGATCGGTGAACGTCGCCGGCATGGTGCTGACCTTCACGACCTATGACGCGCGCGACATGGCGCTCTCGACCGTCGCGCCGTTCCGCAAGCTCAGCGCCGCCGGCGCCGCCGTCACCATCACCCAGAGCCAGACCTACAACGCCTTCGGCGAGATCTGGACCCAGACCGACGCCAACGGCCATGTCACGACCTACACCTACAACACCATGGGCAAGGTTATCGCGACGGCGCTGCCCGCCGTCACCTGGACCGACGAGACCGGCCTGGTGCACAGCGCCGCGTCGCCCACCACCCACGCCTATTACGACGCCTCGGGCCGCGTCGTGGCGACGGTCGACGCCAACGGCAATGAGAGCACGCGCCTGCTGCTCTCGGGCACCGGCCACAACGGCGACGACGCGCTGACGGTCAAGGAGCACGATCCCGACGCCAGCGTGTGGATCTCCAGCTACGACGTCAACCGCGACCTCAAGGCCAAATCCACCAATGGCGTCGACTCCAGCGGCAGCGAGACCTTCGCCTACGACGCGATGGACCGGCTGATCGAGGACGACCATCCGACCCGCGCCGCGAACTCCGTCGGCAACGGCGCCGCCGCGGGCTCGAGCCAGCAGCTGGTCGACAAATACAGCTATGACGGCCTCGGCCAGCGCATCAAGCACGAAGCCGACAGCCTCACCAAGGTGATCGCCACCGGCGTCACCACCACCGCCGCCGTCACCGACACCACCGAGTACGACCTGCAGGGCCGCGTCAAGAAGACGACCGATGCCGGCGGCCATGTCACGACCTATGGCTATTCCTGGAGCGCCGCCATCGCCACCACGGGCCTGGGCACCTTCGGCGGCTGGACCAAGACGACGGTGAACGTCGCGGGCCTGACCGAGACCGAGAGCCTCGATTACTTCGGCCGCACGGTCGCCAAGACCGACTTCGGCGGCAACAGCTTCGCGTCGAGCTTCGACCTTGCGGGCCGTCTGGCGGCGGAGGGTGGCGACGGGGCGAGCTACACCTATTACAACACCGGCCAGGTCGCGACGGAGACCTCGGCGTCGGCCTACTCGTTCGAGGACGTGGCGGGGACGGGCGGCGATCCGGGCTACCGGGTCTACTACACCGACTGGACGGGCGAGAGCTTCGCCTATGACGCGAACGGCAACCGGACGCGCGAGACCACGACCGGCTATCACAACGTCGACAACGACAGCGGCGAGGCCGGCCTGCCCAAATACCAGCCCGGGCTGCGGACCACGACGGCGGAGGACGCGACCGTCACCTGGGACGCGCTGAACCGGATGACGAATTTCAGCGACACCGGCGCCAATCTCGCGCTGCCGCCCACGACCATCGCCTGGGAATACGACCTCAATAGCAACATCCGCTACATGACCGCGAGCTACCAGGCGGCGGACGGCTCGGGCACCACGGCGCAGACCTATTGGTACAAATACGATGCGATGAACCGCTTCGTGACGACCAAGGGCACGCTCACCGGCGCGCGGGGCTCGGGCAGCATCACGGTGGGGACCGGCTCGGTGATCACCTATGACGCGGCGGGGCACCGCGCGACGGTGACGGATGCGAGCTCGGCGGAGGTCTACAGCTACACCGCGGACGGCTATCTGGCGCAGGTGACCATCGGCGGGGTGCTGCGCGCCAAATACGCGCTCGACGCGACGGGCCGGGCGCTGGCCTATAGCGAGTACAACGCGGCGGGGACCAGCGTGGTCTACAGCCGCACCGCGGTCTACGACGCGGTCTCGAACGTCACCAGCGACAGCGTGACGACGGTGCGGACCGACGGCACCTATGTCGCGGCCTCGACCTACAGCTACGGCACGCCGGTGTACCACGCGGGGACCTTCTCCTACAGCTTCGACGGCGCCTATCAGGGCGTGGTCAGCCAGATCGTCACCACCAACACCAAGAACGGCAGCGCCCAGCCGACCTCGGAGGCCGACTACTTCTACGACTGGCGCGACAGCGCGGTGGAAGGCACCGAGAGCTACACCGCCAATACCGCGGTCTCGGCGCCGGTGGCGAACTACAGCGGCTACAATTACGGCCTGGGCGGAAGGCTGCAGAGCGTCGTGATCGACGACGGCCATCCGCGCACCATCACCTTCGGCACCAACATCGAGGGCCAGATCCTCAGCCGCGCCGAGAACGACAACGTCAGCGGCACGGTCGACCAGTATGAGCGCCACTTCTACTTCGACGGCATGGCGCTGGGCGACGTCTCGAACAACGGCACCTCCGACACCGACTACGCCGCCTCGATCGCGGCCCATATCGCGGTGCCGGGCAGCGGCAATCTGCGCGGCGGCGCCACCGTCGCGATGCCCTACGCCGACTTCGACCAGAGCTACGACCCGGTCAACGGCATCACCTATGCCGGGGCGCCGTCGCACTACACCGCGCAGGACGGCGACACGCTGGCCGGCATCGCCGCGATGGTCTGGGGCGACGCCAGCCTGTGGTACCTGATCGCCGACGCCAACGGCCTGAGCTCGCCGAGCGACAGCCTCACCGCCGGCACCGACCTCATCCTGCCCAACAAGGTGGTCAACCTCCACAACAACGCCAGCACCTTCAAGGTCTACGACCCCAACGAAGCGATCGGCGACACCGCGCCGACCGTGCCCAAGCAGCCCAAGCACGACAATGGCTGCGGCGTGCTCGGGCAAATCCTGCTCGCGGTCATCGCGATTGCGGTGACCGTCGTGACGGCGGGTGCCGCGGTCGCGGCACTCGGGCCGGTCGGCATGACGCTTGGCGAAGGGATCGGCGCGTTCTTCGGCGTTGCCGGCGCCGCAGCCACGACCATAGGCACTGCGGGGTTCGTCGCCATCGGCGCAGGCGCAGCGGCGCTCGGCAGCATCGTCAGCCAGGGCGTCGGATTGGCCACCGGCATCCAGGACAGCTTCAACTGGGGCGCGGTCGGCCTCGCGGCGATCGGCGGCGGGATCAGCGGCGGCCTCGGCGCGAATGGCGGATTGCTGGGAGAAGGCGGCATCCTGGGTTCGACAGGCGATTACATCGCCGACGCGGCCCTGCAAGGCGCCGCGGTCAGCGCGGCCACGCAGGGGATCGGCGTCGCGACCGGTCTGCAGAACAGCTTCGACTGGACCGGCGTTGTGGCGGCGGGCATCGGGGCGGCAGCAGGCACTTATGTCGGCCACCTCCTCACCAATAGCTTCTCCACCGGCGGCAGCCTGAATCTCGGCGGCGCCGCCGCGAACCTCTCCGCCACACGCTTCCTGTCCGGCATGGCCGCCGACATTGCCAATGCCGCGACGCGCACGCTGATCAATGGTTCGGACTTCGGCGACAACATCATCGCCGCGCTCCCCGACACCATCGGGCAAACCATCGGCAACCTCGTGGCGGGCGGAATACAGGGATCGGGGCAACCTGCATCCACCGATCCGCTGCCCGGAGAGTCCGATGGCGACTACCTCAACCGGATGGCCGAGCTTCACGCGGCCACGGCCGGAGACATCTCGGGAGACGTGCAGTTCGCCGGTCCTGGCGCGGCGCCACCGAAGCAGGATGAAGGGTTCTTCGGCTGGCTCGGTGATGAAATATCGTCGGGATGGCATGCGCTCGTGCAAGGCGGCGAGACACTCATCAACGATGTCACGGAGGCCGTTGGCATCGGCGATGTGTTCACGCCGGCATCATCGGGCAATGGCACATCGCCGACACCAGGCGTGGAAACCGTGACGGTCACGGCGCCGAAATATAATCCGAACGAGGTTCATCTCTGGAGCTTCTCCGAGTTCATGAACATCGTCACTCGGCCCGCCAACTATGATCGTCCGTACTCCGCAGTCGGAGGCCCGCCCAACTCGCACAACTCCGTGGCTTACTTCTATCCGGACGGACGAATGGAAGTCCGCACGGGCGGTACGCTGGCCTGGAGAGACAACAATCCGGGCAATCTACGTCACGCGCCCGACGCAATAGGGACAAACTCGGTGTATTCCGCTGCGGCAGCAAACCATGTCGCACCGATGGCGATCTTCCCCGATGTTCAGGCGGGTTTGGATGCGCAGGAGCACCTGTTATTTGGGCCATCCTATCGCAATTTGTCGATCGCTGATGCGATGACAAAATACGCACCTCCCACCGACAGCAATCCCACGGACGTCATGATAGCTAAGCTGTCGGCAGCAGCGGGGGTCCCCAGCACCACCATTATGAGCGCCTTAACGCCCGATCAGAGGATGGCGTTCATGGCGCAAGAGCAAGCTATCGAGCAGAGCAGACCCGGAACCGTCGAGATCTTTTACTGGGGCCTGCCAGACCCGAAATACTGAGATGCAGAGGTCACAAATGTCGTTGCGATCTATCCGTTTAGCTGGACGAAACGCTCTGCTCTGGCGGGTTTTGCTGTCTCTCCTGGTGATTGGTTCGCCCGGAATCTGCAACAGCGCCGCGGTCGCGAAGCCCGCGCATTGGTGCGGAGCGAGGTTCCATACGTCCAGCCCGGCTACTATCTTTGGGACGCTTCGCAAACGTAGCGACTTTGGTCCTCCCAACTTCGGAGAGCACCCGCAGACAGATCAAAAGGTGACTGTGTGGATCGTGCATTTGGATTTTGCGATCCCTGTCGAAGTGAACAGAGAGCTTAAAATGACTCCGAAGGTCGTGCTCGCTGACGAAATCCAGATCAGCTTCTCCGGTAAAGTGGAGCCGTTATTGCCTAGATACCGCAATCGTCATGTACGCGTATCGGGAACGTTATGGACGCAGGTTAACTGGCAAGATTTTACACCTGTTGTCATTGCTCCGGACACCATCCGCATTGCTGGAAAGAGCGATTGTCGCGGGGAGGAAGCCGCAGGAGTACGCGAGTGATCCCAATCTAACGGCTCATGAATTGCATCGCGATCAGCACGGTCTCGACGTGTCGGCCGCACGATTTTTGTGCGTTGGGGGCATCGTGATCGTGAACGCAACGCTCTAGCAGGCTGTTGAAGAAGTCTTTTGCCGACGGGCGATGAAGGGGATGTCGTCGCCGTTTTGGAGGGAGATTTCGCCTTCGAGGGAGTCGTCGGTTTTGATCTCGGCCCATCCCTCGCCGGAAGCTTCGTCCATTTCGTCGTTTCCTGACCATTCGAACTCGATGGCATCGCTTGCGCAGGCGCCCTGGAAGGAACCGGTGAGGCAATCCAGGGCGAACTCGCCCCCATCCTTATCGAACAGGATGTAGGAGCCCGGCCCGGCCATGTCATATCCCGGCGTCTCGACGACGCGCCATTTGCCCTTCAGCGTCATGCCGGCACCGCCAGGAGTTTGGGCAGGCGGATGAGGTTGTAGGCGGACAAGGCCATGACGAAGGTGGCATTGACACGCGCCAGCCCACGGACCTTGACCTTGGCCAAGCCGGCCGATGCCTTGATCCAACCGAACACCTCTTCGATGCGCTTGCGGCAGACTTGGCTCACGGCATAACCGCAATGGCGCAGCGTCCGGTTGTCGATGGCCGTCTTGCGCGGCTTGCCGGTCTTGCTCAAATGCCCATCGATGGCGACGTGCGGCGTGATCGCGCGCGCCCTAAGCGCCTCGACGAAGGCCTCCACGTCATAGGCCTTGTCGGCGCCTAGCGTGATCCGCCGTCGTCGCCGGGGACGATGGCGATCCACCAGCGTCAGCGCTTGGTCCCGTTCGGCCATGCCGTTGGCTTGGCTCGCCTGGCCTAAGACCGCCAGGCCGTGGCGGTTCTCCATCAGCGCATGCCCCATGTAGCAGAGCTTGGCCGGCTGGCCATCGCCCTTCTTGTAGAGCTTGGCCTCAGGATCGGTCGTGCTCTCATGGGTCTCGTTGGAGCGTTTCTCCTTGTGGAAGCTGCGCTCGGCGTTGCGGCCCGGACCATCCTGGTCGTTGTCGGCGCCGTCCTTCCTGCGGAAGCTCTTGAGCGAAGCCCACGCCTCGATCAGCGTCCCATCCACCGAGAAGTGCTCGCTCGACAGAAGCCGCTTCACTCGAGGCTGAGCCAGGATCGCGTTCAGGAACTTGGCCGCGATGTCACCTTGAAGCAGCCGATCCCGGTTCTTCGAGAACACCGAGTGGTCCCATGCCGGATCATCCACCCCAAGCCCGACGAACCAGCGGAACAGAAGGTCAAACTCTATCCGTTCCATCAGCAGCCGCTCCGAGCGCACACCGTAGAACGCCTGCAACAGCGTCGCCCGCAACAGCTTCTCCGGCGCGATCGAGGGACGGCCAAAGTCCGTGTAGAGCTCGTCGAAGTCCTTCGACAGATCCATCAACGCCGCGTTCGCAATTTCCCGGATCACCCGCAGAGGATGGTCATGGCGAACCCGGGACTCCAAATCCACGTAACTGAACAGCGCCCCGGACCGCTCGTCGCTTCCACGCATCGTCCATCCCTCGGCCGACCCGCCCAAAGGGAATCACGATCCCAAACGCGCCGCCAGAGACTTCTTCAACAGCCTGCTAGGAGGTTGGCAGATGTATCGTATTGGCCGTGCGCTTTGGCTATGCGCAGCGTTCGTTATCGCCAGCCCAGTTGCGTCACTGGGAGCAGAGAGTTACGAGCAATCAATCGCCCCATTTAACAGGGCGCTAGCGCGGATTTGCCCGGCAAAGCACCTTGAAAATCTGAGTCCTGGCTTTCTCGATGTTGTAATCCAAGATTATCTCCGACAACTGCCGGCGCGCGAGGAAGATCGCATTCAACGTGCTGCGCAGCCGATGTGTGTTGAAAGCCACGCGGGGGTATCTTGCGCAAATATTGGTTACATCCGGGCGGCCAGAAAGCTTCAGTTTACGACTCGGCTCGCTAAGGCTGCATGTGAATCTGGATATGTTTGCAGCACAAAATTTGCTGATTGCATGAGCGTCAAGAAATAATTTGGTGCGAAAAATAGCGGTGCGCACGCTCCAGGAACGCTGGGACAGATGCTTCGAGACGCTCTCGATGAGCGCGCCGGAAGGCACGTTTGAATCGCTCGTGGAGCGCTACGGCGAGCCGCACCGGGCCTATCACACGCTGCAACATATCGGGGAATGCTTCGCACAATTTGACCGCGTTCACGACGCGCGCGCGCCGGGTGAAGTGGGGTTGGCGTTGTGGTTCCACGACGCGATCTACGATCCGCGCGCGTCCGATAATGAGGCGCGCAGCGCGCAATGGGCGCGCGCCGTGCTCGTTGAATCCGGCGCGCCGGCGACAACAATTGAAGCGGTTGAGCGCCTGATATTGATGACACAGCACGACGCCACGCCGCAGGACCATGACGCGCAGATCGTCGTCGATATCGATCTGTCGATCCTCGGCGCCGACGAGAATCGATTCCAGGAATACGAGGTTCAGGTGCGCCGTGAATATCAGTGGGTGGAAGAAAATGCGTTCCGACGCGGGCGAACCGATGTGCTGCAAGCCTTCTTGAATCGTCCGTTCATCTACAGCACGGCCGACTTCCGCGCGCGCCTGGAGGCGAGCGCCAGGAGCAATCTGACACGCTCGATCGCAGCTCTCTCCGGCGACTCCACGACAAGAAATTGAGCGCAGATCGACGCTGAACCGACGCATCGGTCGCACGATTTTGCGTGTTCGAGAGATCGAATCCGGTGCGGATTTTGCGCGTTGGACGACGTGAATCCGGCACTGAATCGACGCTCCGGCGACGCGATTTTGCGCGTGATTTTTGCGCGCGGGCGGTGCTGCCGGCGGCGGCGATCGCAGCCGTGAGGAGAAGGTGATCGCAGGAGGTGGTGCGTGGGGGGGGGTGGAACTTTTGGAGGGCAAGATAAAAGGACCGCCACACGAATGTGGCTAAGTGGTTGTCTGCACATCATTTTTTATGGCACCAACGGCCTCGCCGATGGTGCCATCGTGGGCTGGCTGGCACGTAAGCGATTGATTTTATTAGCCGCGCGTGGGTGGCAGGCTGGCGGCAACGTGGTGCCGGAATGCATTTAAGCCGCTGAATCATTGATGTTTTGGATGGTGCCGCCGAATGGTGCCATGCGAGGGCCAGACCGGGTCCGCACCGTCAAGCCCGCGCGGCTGCGCCGCGCCCTTCGGCTCCGCTTCGCTGGCGCTGCGCTCCGGGGCATTGACGGCACGGCCCCGGCCTGGCTTTGGGCTTGGAAGCGCTTCGCGCGGATCAGCAGCGCGGGCGCTGCTCGATCTACTCGGCGGCGTCAGCCGTCGTGTTCGCCTGCAAGGCGGTATCGATCATCTGCATGATGAAGCGCTGGCGCGATCGAGGCAGGCGCTGGATGCGCTCGATCTGTTGCAGGAGCTTGGGCGCAGGCCCGCGCCGGGATGGCCGCGAGGCATCGCCGAGCAAGTCCTCAACGCTGACGGCGAGCACATGGGCGAGCCGGGGAACCAGCGCAGCGGCCACGCGGACCCGGCCGACCTCGTAATGGGCGAGCGTTTGCTGCGCGATCCCCAGCTCCTCGGCGAGCTGGACCTGAGTCATGTTCTGGGCTTTGCGCGCTTCGGCGATTCGAGCGCCGAGCGCCTCGTAAAAACGCATGTCGTTCACGCCCACGGAACTGTCCTGCGATGACGGTAGCGCTTCCAGCATAGCGGCGGTCTCCTGAAGGGCCGAGTTGACTCAACTCTCTACAAGAGTAGCCTCCTGTCCAGTTGTTTTGTCGATTCCCCTCTTGACAGGTTTTTGCGAGGGGTCGGTTTTTGAGCACGGGGAACCCCTGATGGCGCGCATCGCCGAATCGGAGCTGGAGCGGCTGAAAAGGGAGGTGTCGGTCGCGCGGCTGATCGAGGAGAGCGGGATCGCGCTTACGAAGCGGGGCAAGGACATGGTGGGGCTGTGTCCGTTCCACCAGGACGACACGCCGTCGCTGACAGTGACGCCGGAGAAGAACCTGTTCCATTGCTTCGGCTGCGATGTGGGCGGCGGGCCGATCGACTGGATGATGAAGAAGAACGGGGTGAGCTTCCGCCACGCGGTCGAGCTGCTGCGGGAAGGGGTGGCTTCGATCACGGACGGGCCGGTGAAGCAGACACGGGTCCGCGCGCTGCCGGCGCCGGTCCGGTTCGACGCCGACGACCAGGCGCTCTTGAACCAGGTGATCGGCTACTACCACGAGACCCTGAAGCAATCGCCCGAGGCGCTCGACTATCTGCGCGCGCGGGGCCTGGTGCATCCCGAGCTGATCGAGCGCTTCAAGCTGGGCTATGCGAACCGGACGCTGGGGCTGCGCTTGCCGGAGAAGACACGCAAGGCCGGCAGCGAGGTCCGCACCCGTCTCGAAAAGCTCGGTCTCTACCGCGCGAGCGGACACGAACACTTCAACGGCAGCCTTGTGTTCCCGGTGCTGGACGAGCGCGGCGACGTGCAGGAAGTGTACGGCCGCAAGATCGCGAACAATCTTCGCGCCGGCACGCCCAAGCATCTGTATCTGCCCGGCCCGCACAAGGGCGTGTGGAATCTCGACGGCCTGGCGGCGGGCCGTGGCGAGATCGTCGTCTGCGAGGCGCTGATCGACGCGGCGACGTTCTGGTGTGCCGGCTATCGCAACGTGACGGCGGCGTATGGCGTCAACGGCTTCACGCAAGATCACCTCGCCGCCTTCCGCCGTTACGGCATCACGCGCGTGCTGATCGCGTTCGACCGCGACGACGCCGGCGAGCGCGCGGCGAACGAACTGGCTGAGCAGCTCATCAAGGAAGGTCTGTGCTGCTATCGCATCGAGTTCCCCAAGACGATGGACGCCAACCTCTATGCGCAGAAGGTGGCGCCGGCCTCGCGCTCGCTGGGTGTGCTGATCCGCAAGGCATCGTGGCTGGGCCAGGGCAAGGCGCCGAAGCTGACGAGCGCGCCGGCCGACGAGCTGGAGGCGGTATTGTCGAAGCCGATCGACGCCGCACCAACAGCAGCAGCTAAAGAAGAAATTGAACCGAGTTCTTCTTTAGCTGCCTTGTCCGTCGCGCCGGCCGACATGCCGCCGCTTCCAGAGCCGACGATCGCAACGCCGCTGCCGCCTGGTCCGGCCGACGATCCGGTGCTGAAGAAGACGGCCGAGGAGCTGGTGCTGATGCAGGGCGACCGGCAATACCGGATACGCGGGTGGATGAAGCCGCTCAACCCGGAATCGATGAAGATCAATCTGCTCGTTCATCGCGGCGAGCGCTTCCATGTCGATACGTTCGATCTCTACAACGCCAAGGCGCGCACGAGCTTCATCAAGCAGGCGGGCATCGAGCTGGGCGAGGCCGAGGACACGATCAAGCACGATCTCGGCCGCGTGCTGCTCAAGCTGGAAGCGTTGCAGGACGCCGAGCTGGTCAAGGTGCTGAAGAAGGACGAGCGGCCGGCGCTCACCGAAGAAGAACGGCGCGACGCGCTCGCGCTTCTGAAAGACCCTAAACTGATGGAGCGCATCCTGGCCGACTTCGAGGTGTGCGGCGTCGTCGGCGAGGAGACCAACAAGCTGACGGGATACCTGGCCTGCGTCTCGCGTCTGCTGGATCGGCCGCTGGCGGTGATTATCCAGTCGAGTTCGGCGGCCGGCAAATCCTCGCTGATGGATGCGGTGCTGGCGCTGGTGCCGGCCGACGCCCAGGTGCGCTACAGCGCGATGACGGGCCAGAGCCTGTTCTACATGGGCGAGACCAACCTCAAGCATCGCATCCTGGCGATCGCGGAGGAGGAAGGGGCGCAGAGCGCGGGCTATGCGCTGAAGCTGTTGCAGTCCGACGGCGAGGTGACGATCGCCTCGACCGGAAAGGATCCAACGACGGGGCTGTTGGTGACGCACGAGTACCGGGTCGAAGGGCCGGTGATGCTGTTCCTGACGACGACGGCGATCGACATCGACGAGGAATTGCTCAACCGCTGTCTCGTTCTCACCGTCAACGAGAGCCGCGAACAGACGCGCGCGATCCACGTGTTGCAGCGTCGCCGGCAGACGCTGGAAGGGTTGCTCCAGGAGGAAGATCGCCGGGCGATCGAGAAGCTGCATCGCAACGCGCAAGGTCTTCTGGAGCGGCTGGCCGTCGTCAATCCGTTCGCCGACCAGCTCTCGTTCCTGGACGACAAGACGCGCACCAGGCGCGATCACATGAAGTATCTGACGCTGATCAAAGCGATTGCGCTGCTGCATCAGCATCAGCGCAAAATCCAGACGGTCGAGCATCGCGGAAGGCCGCTGCGCTATGTGGAAGTCGAGGCGTGCGACATCGCGCTCGCCAACCGCTTGGCGCATGAAGTGCTGGGCCGCACGCTCGATGAGCTGCCGCCGCAGACGCGGATGCTGCTTGAGACTCTCCATAAGTGGGCGCGCGCCGAATGCGAGACGCGCGCCGTCAAACGCTGTGACTTCCGCTTCGGCCGGCGCGAGGTGCGCAGCATGACGGGGTGGAGCAACACGCAATTGGGCGTGCATCTCTCCCGCCTGGTCGAGCTCGAATACGTCATCGCCCATCGCGGGGCACGCGGCACGAGCTTCTCTTACGAGCTGATTTACGACGGCGCGGCCGACAACGGGCCGGGCCTGTGCGGCCTGATCGACGTGGCATCGCTGATCGCAAATGAGGGTACGACAGCGAGTGTACGGGGGGTGAGGGGTGGGTTTACGGGATCAAAACGGCCTCAAAACGGGGCCATTGCGGGGGGTGTACGGTCCCACAAAACCGCTGCAACGCCTTCTGCCGCACCGTCTTCTGACGAATCCGTCGCGAACGGCGCTGAAACGCACATTATAGAGAGTGCGTCGTCTGTCGTGTCATACGTCAATGGCTCGTCACACACGCACGCATCGCGCGCGGAATCTTCTTCTTTAGCTGCTTCTCCCTTAGCTGCTCTGGCGGCTGAAGCAGACCTGTCCGCCGTAGCTCAAGGAGCGAAGGCGGATGCCGCTTAAGGGCGCGCGCCATTCGCACAAGGGCATCTACCACCCCAAGAGAGCGCCGGTGGAATGGTCGGCAGACGCGGGCGAGCCGGAGAGTCTGTGGGCCTACACGCAGCGCTTCACGCGCTGGCAGATGGAGCGCAACTACTCCCATCACACCTACGAGAATCGCGAACGCACGCTGCGCGCCTTCGCCGCCTGGTGCGCGGAGCGCGGTCTGGTGCGGCCGCAGGAGATCACCAAGCCGATCCTGGAACGCTGGCAGCGTCATCTCTATCTGCACAGGAAACCGAACGGCGAGCCGTTGTCGGCGCGCAGCCAGATCGCGCACACCGATCCCTTGAAGGCGCTCTTCAAGTGGCTCGCCCGCGAAAATTACATCCTCTACAACCCCGCTTCCGATCTGCAATTGCCGCGCATCGGAAGACGACTCCCGAAACATATTTTGACCGTGACGGAAGTCGAAAAGGTGCTGGCGGTGCCGAAAACATCGACGCCAGTCGGCATCCGCGACCGCGCGATGCTGGAGACGCTGTACTCGACGGGCATGCGCCGGCAGGAATTGATCGAGCTGAAACTCCACGATGTGGATGCCGGGCGCGGCGTCGTTCTGGTGCGCGAAGGCAAGGGCCGCAAGGACCGGATGATCCCGATCGGCGTGCGCGCGCTCGCCTGGATCGACAAATATCTGGACGATGTGCGGCCCGATTTTACCTCCGGCGCCGACGACGGCACGCTGTTCCTCAGCGTCACGGGCACACCGTTCAAGCCCAATCGGCTGGCCGAGATCGCGCGGGCCTGCATCGAGCAGGCGAACATCGGCAAGCGCGGTGCCTGTCACATCTTCCGCCACACGATGGCGACTCTGATGCTGGAGAACGGCGCCGACATCCGCTACATCCAGGCGATCCTGGGCCACACCGATCTCTCCACCACCGAGCTTTACACGCAAGTCTCGATCAAGAAATTGAAGGCCGTCCACACCGAAACACATCCCGGAAAGCCGATCGGCAAGGCCGACCGCTACGAGCCGAAAGGCGATTTATCCGTCGATGCCGACGCCGCAGATGACCTCCTGGAGGTGCTGGAAATGGAAGCAAACGAGGAGGACGGCCGCCCCGAATCCTGTTAAATTGAGAGCTGCTAAACGAGCTGCTTGGGGTGACGCTCGGTACACGGAATCCGTCTTACAAACTTCTTGCTTAGCTGCTGTTCTGAGCTGCTAAAGCGATCATCGCACACGCCGGAAAAGGCGCATCAGGGGGTCAAAATTGCAGGCCGCGCTCGCATCGAGAGCAACGCGATTTAAGCCGTTGATCGCCTTCGGCGATCTGGAATCTGGCGCTCGAACCCGTGTCAGGGTGTTGAGTCTCGGGCAAACCATCGGCAACCTCGTGGCGGGCGGAATACAGGGATCGGGGCAACCTGCATCCACCGATCCGCTGCCCGGAGAGTCCGATGGCGACTACCTCAACCGGATGGCCGAGCTTCACGCGGCCACGGCCGGAGACATCTCGGGAGACGTGCAGTTCGCCGGTCCTGGCGCGGCGCCACCGAAGCAGGATGAAGGGTTCTTCGGCTGGCTCGGTGATGAAATATCGTCGGGATGGCATGCGCTCGTGCAAGGCGGCGAGACACTCATCAACGATGTCACGGAGGCCGTTGGCATCGGCGATGTGTTCACGCCGGCATCATCGGGCAATGGCACATCGCCGACACCAGGCGTGGAAACCGTGACGGTCACGGCGCCGAAATATAATCCGAACGAGGTTCATCTCTGGAGCTTCTCCGAGTTCATGAACATCGTCACTCGGCCCGCCAACTATGATCGTCCGTACTCCGCAGTCGGAGGCCCGCCCAACTCGCACAACTCCGTGGCTTACTTCTATCCGGACGGACGAATGGAAGTCCGCACGGGCGGTACGCTGGCCTGGAGAGACAACAATCCGGGCAATCTACGTCACGCGCCCGACGCAATAGGGACAAACTCGGTGTATTCCGCTGCGGCAGCAAACCATGTCGCACCGATGGCGATCTTCCCCGATGTTCAGGCGGGTTTGGATGCGCAGGAGCACCTGTTATTTGGGCCATCCTATCGCAATTTGTCGATCGCTGATGCGATGACAAAATACGCACCTCCCACCGACAGCAATCCCACGGACGTCATGATAGCTAAGCTGTCGGCAGCAGCGGGGGTCCCCAGCACCACCATTATGAGCGCCTTAACGCCCGATCAGAGGATGGCGTTCATGGCGCAAGAGCAAGCTATCGAGCAGAGCAGACCCGGAACCGTCGAGATCTTTTACTGGGGCCTGCCAGACCCGAAATACTGAGATGCAGAGGTCACAAATGTCGTTGCGATCTATCCGTTTAGCTGGACGAAACGCTCTGCTCTGGCGGGTTTTGCTGTCTCTCCTGGTGATTGGTTCGCCCGGAATCTGCAACAGCGCCGCGGTCGCGAAGCCCGCGCATTGGTGCGGAGCGAGGTTCCATACGTCCAGCCCGGCTACTATCTTTGGGACGCTTCGCAAACGTAGCGACTTTGGTCCTCCCAACTTCGGAGAGCACCCGCAGACAGATCAAAAGGTGACTGTGTGGATCGTGCATTTGGATTTTGCGATCCCTGTCGAAGTGAACAGAGAGCTTAAAATGACTCCGAAGGTCGTGCTCGCTGACGAAATCCAGATCAGCTTCTCCGGTAAAGTGGAGCCGTTATTGCCTAGATACCGCAATCGTCATGTACGCGTATCGGGAACGTTATGGACGCAGGTTAACTGGCAAGATTTTACACCTGTTGTCATTGCTCCGGACACCATCCGCATTGCTGGAAAGAGCGATTGTCGCGGGGAGGAAGCCGCAGGAGTACGCGAGTGATCCCAATCTAACGGCTCATGAATTGCATCGCGATCAGCACGGTCTCGACGTGTCGGCCGCACGATTTTTGTGCGTTGGGGGCATCGTGATCGTGAACGCAACGCTCTAGGAGGTTGGCAGATGTATCGTATTGGCCGTGCGCTTTGGCTATGCGCAGCGTTCGTTATCGCCAGCCCAGTTGCGTCACTGGGAGCAGAGAGTTACGAGCAATCAATCGCCCCATTTAACAGGGCGCTAGCGCGGATTTGCCCGGCAAAGCACCTTGAAAATCTGAGTCCTGGCTTTCTCGATGTTGTAATCCAAGATTATCTCCGACAACTGCCGGCGCGCGAGGAAGATCGCATTCAACGTGCTGCGCAGCCGATGTGTGTTGAAAGCCACGCGGGGGTATCTTGCGCAAATATTGGTTACATCCGGGCGGCCAGAAAGCTTCAGTTTACGACTCGGCTCGCTAAGGCTGCATGTGAATCTGGATATGTTTGCAGCACAAAATTTGCTGATTGCATGAGCGTCAAGAAATAATTTGGTGCGAAAAATAGCGGTGCGCACGCTCCAGGAACGCTGGGACAGATGCTTCGAGACGCTCTCGATGAGCGCGCCGGAAGGCACGTTTGAATCGCTCGTGGAGCGCTACGGCGAGCCGCACCGGGCCTATCACACGCTGCAACATATCGGGGAATGCTTCGCACAATTTGACCGCGTTCACGACGCGCGCGCGCCGGGTGAAGTGGGGTTGGCGTTGTGGTTCCACGACGCGATCTACGATCCGCGCGCGTCCGATAATGAGGCGCGCAGCGCGCAATGGGCGCGCGCCGTGCTCGTTGAATCCGGCGCGCCGGCGACAACAATTGAAGCGGTTGAGCGCCTGATATTGATGACACAGCACGACGCCACGCCGCAGGACCATGACGCGCAGATCGTCGTCGATATCGATCTGTCGATCCTCGGCGCCGACGAGAATCGATTCCAGGAATACGAGGTTCAGGTGCGCCGTGAATATCAGTGGGTGGAAGAAAATGCGTTCCGACGCGGGCGAACCGATGTGCTGCAAGCCTTCTTGAATCGTCCGTTCATCTACAGCACGGCCGACTTCCGCGCGCGCCTGGAGGCGAGCGCCAGGAGCAATCTGACACGCTCGATCGCAGCTCTCTCCGGCGACTCCACGACAAGAAATTGAGCGCAGATCGACGCTGAACCGACGCATCGGTCGCACGATTTTGCGTGTTCGAGAGATCGAATCCGGTGCGGATTTTGCGCGTTGGACGACGTGAATCCGGCACTGAATCGACGCTCCGGCGACGCGATTTTGCGCGTGATTTTTGCGCGCGGGCGGTGCTGCCGGCGGCGGCGATCGCAGCCGTGAGGAGAAGGTGATCGCAGGAGGTGGTGCGTGGGGGGGGGTGGAACTTTTGGAGGGCAAGATAAAAGGACCGCCACACGAATGTGGCTAAGTGGTTGTCTGCACATCATTTTTTATGGCACCAACGGCCTCGCCGATGGTGCCATCGTGGGCTGGCTGGCACGTAAGCGATTGATTTTATTAGCCGCGCGTGGGTGGCAGGCTGGCGGCAACGTGGTGCCGGAATGCATTTAAGCCGCTGAATCATTGATGTTTTGGATGGTGCCGCCGAATGGTGCCATGCGAGGGCCAGACCGGGTCCGCACCGTCAAGCCCGCGCGGCTGCGCCGCGCCCTTCGGCTCCGCTTCGCTGGCGCTGCGCTCCGGGGCATTGACGGCACGGCCCCGGCCTGGCTTTGGGCTTGGAAGCGCTTCGCGCGGATCAGCAGCGCGGGCGCTGCTCGATCTACTCGGCGGCGTCAGCCGTCGTGTTCGCCTGCAAGGCGGTATCGATCATCTGCATGATGAAGCGCTGGCGCGATCGAGGCAGGCGCTGGATGCGCTCGATCTGTTGCAGGAGCTTGGGCGCAGGCCCGCGCCGGGATGGCCGCGAGGCATCGCCGAGCAAGTCCTCAACGCTGACGGCGAGCACATGGGCGAGCCGGGGAACCAGCGCAGCGGCCACGCGGACCCGGCCGACCTCGTAATGGGCGAGCGTTTGCTGCGCGATCCCCAGCTCCTCGGCGAGCTGGACCTGAGTCATGTTCTGGGCTTTGCGCGCTTCGGCGATTCGAGCGCCGAGCGCCTCGTAAAAACGCATGTCGTTCACGCCCACGGAACTGTCCTGCGATGACGGTAGCGCTTCCAGCATAGCGGCGGTCTCCTGAAGGGCCGAGTTGACTCAACTCTCTACAAGAGTAGCCTCCTGTCCAGTTGTTTTGTCGATTCCCCTCTTGACAGGTTTTTGCGAGGGGTCGGTTTTTGAGCACGGGGAACCCCTGATGGCGCGCATCGCCGAATCGGAGCTGGAGCGGCTGAAAAGGGAGGTGTCGGTCGCGCGGCTGATCGAGGAGAGCGGGATCGCGCTTACGAAGCGGGGCAAGGACATGGTGGGGCTGTGTCCGTTCCACCAGGACGACACGCCGTCGCTGACAGTGACGCCGGAGAAGAACCTGTTCCATTGCTTCGGCTGCGATGTGGGCGGCGGGCCGATCGACTGGATGATGAAGAAGAACGGGGTGAGCTTCCGCCACGCGGTCGAGCTGCTGCGGGAAGGGGTGGCTTCGATCACGGACGGGCCGGTGAAGCAGACACGGGTCCGCGCGCTGCCGGCGCCGGTCCGGTTCGACGCCGACGACCAGGCGCTCTTGAACCAGGTGATCGGCTACTACCACGAGACCCTGAAGCAATCGCCCGAGGCGCTCGACTATCTGCGCGCGCGGGGCCTGGTGCATCCCGAGCTGATCGAGCGCTTCAAGCTGGGCTATGCGAACCGGACGCTGGGGCTGCGCTTGCCGGAGAAGACACGCAAGGCCGGCAGCGAGGTCCGCACCCGTCTCGAAAAGCTCGGTCTCTACCGCGCGAGCGGACACGAACACTTCAACGGCAGCCTTGTGTTCCCGGTGCTGGACGAGCGCGGCGACGTGCAGGAAGTGTACGGCCGCAAGATCGCGAACAATCTTCGCGCCGGCACGCCCAAGCATCTGTATCTGCCCGGCCCGCACAAGGGCGTGTGGAATCTCGACGGCCTGGCGGCGGGCCGTGGCGAGATCGTCGTCTGCGAGGCGCTGATCGACGCGGCGACGTTCTGGTGTGCCGGCTATCGCAACGTGACGGCGGCGTATGGCGTCAACGGCTTCACGCAAGATCACCTCGCCGCCTTCCGCCGTTACGGCATCACGCGCGTGCTGATCGCGTTCGACCGCGACGACGCCGGCGAGCGCGCGGCGAACGAACTGGCTGAGCAGCTCATCAAGGAAGGTCTGTGCTGCTATCGCATCGAGTTCCCCAAGACGATGGACGCCAACCTCTATGCGCAGAAGGTGGCGCCGGCCTCGCGCTCGCTGGGTGTGCTGATCCGCAAGGCATCGTGGCTGGGCCAGGGCAAGGCGCCGAAGCTGACGAGCGCGCCGGCCGACGAGCTGGAGGCGGTATTGTCGAAGCCGATCGACGCCGCACCAACAGCAGCAGCTAAAGAAGAAATTGAACCGAGTTCTTCTTTAGCTGCCTTGTCCGTCGCGCCGGCCGACATGCCGCCGCTTCCAGAGCCGACGATCGCAACGCCGCTGCCGCCTGGTCCGGCCGACGATCCGGTGCTGAAGAAGACGGCCGAGGAGCTGGTGCTGATGCAGGGCGACCGGCAATACCGGATACGCGGGTGGATGAAGCCGCTCAACCCGGAATCGATGAAGATCAATCTGCTCGTTCATCGCGGCGAGCGCTTCCATGTCGATACGTTCGATCTCTACAACGCCAAGGCGCGCACGAGCTTCATCAAGCAGGCGGGCATCGAGCTGGGCGAGGCCGAGGACACGATCAAGCACGATCTCGGCCGCGTGCTGCTCAAGCTGGAAGCGTTGCAGGACGCCGAGCTGGTCAAGGTGCTGAAGAAGGACGAGCGGCCGGCGCTCACCGAAGAAGAACGGCGCGACGCGCTCGCGCTTCTGAAAGACCCTAAACTGATGGAGCGCATCCTGGCCGACTTCGAGGTGTGCGGCGTCGTCGGCGAGGAGACCAACAAGCTGACGGGATACCTGGCCTGCGTCTCGCGTCTGCTGGATCGGCCGCTGGCGGTGATTATCCAGTCGAGTTCGGCGGCCGGCAAATCCTCGCTGATGGATGCGGTGCTGGCGCTGGTGCCGGCCGACGCCCAGGTGCGCTACAGCGCGATGACGGGCCAGAGCCTGTTCTACATGGGCGAGACCAACCTCAAGCATCGCATCCTGGCGATCGCGGAGGAGGAAGGGGCGCAGAGCGCGGGCTATGCGCTGAAGCTGTTGCAGTCCGACGGCGAGGTGACGATCGCCTCGACCGGAAAGGATCCAACGACGGGGCTGTTGGTGACGCACGAGTACCGGGTCGAAGGGCCGGTGATGCTGTTCCTGACGACGACGGCGATCGACATCGACGAGGAATTGCTCAACCGCTGTCTCGTTCTCACCGTCAACGAGAGCCGCGAACAGACGCGCGCGATCCACGTGTTGCAGCGTCGCCGGCAGACGCTGGAAGGGTTGCTCCAGGAGGAAGATCGCCGGGCGATCGAGAAGCTGCATCGCAACGCGCAAGGTCTTCTGGAGCGGCTGGCCGTCGTCAATCCGTTCGCCGACCAGCTCTCGTTCCTGGACGACAAGACGCGCACCAGGCGCGATCACATGAAGTATCTGACGCTGATCAAAGCGATTGCGCTGCTGCATCAGCATCAGCGCAAAATCCAGACGGTCGAGCATCGCGGAAGGCCGCTGCGCTATGTGGAAGTCGAGGCGTGCGACATCGCGCTCGCCAACCGCTTGGCGCATGAAGTGCTGGGCCGCACGCTCGATGAGCTGCCGCCGCAGACGCGGATGCTGCTTGAGACTCTCCATAAGTGGGCGCGCGCCGAATGCGAGACGCGCGCCGTCAAACGCTGTGACTTCCGCTTCGGCCGGCGCGAGGTGCGCAGCATGACGGGGTGGAGCAACACGCAATTGGGCGTGCATCTCTCCCGCCTGGTCGAGCTCGAATACGTCATCGCCCATCGCGGGGCACGCGGCACGAGCTTCTCTTACGAGCTGATTTACGACGGCGCGGCCGACAACGGGCCGGGCCTGTGCGGCCTGATCGACGTGGCATCGCTGATCGCAAATGAGGGTACGACAGCGAGTGTACGGGGGGTGAGGGGTGGGTTTACGGGATCAAAACGGCCTCAAAACGGGGCCATTGCGGGGGGTGTACGGTCCCACAAAACCGCTGCAACGCCTTCTGCCGCACCGTCTTCTGACGAATCCGTCGCGAACGGCGCTGAAACGCACATTATAGAGAGTGCGTCGTCTGTCGTGTCATACGTCAATGGCTCGTCACACACGCACGCATCGCGCGCGGAATCTTCTTCTTTAGCTGCTTCTCCCTTAGCTGCTCTGGCGGCTGAAGCAGACCTGTCCGCCGTAGCTCAAGGAGCGAAGGCGGATGCCGCTTAAGGGCGCGCGCCATTCGCACAAGGGCATCTACCACCCCAAGAGAGCGCCGGTGGAATGGTCGGCAGACGCGGGCGAGCCGGAGAGTCTGTGGGCCTACACGCAGCGCTTCACGCGCTGGCAGATGGAGCGCAACTACTCCCATCACACCTACGAGAATCGCGAACGCACGCTGCGCGCCTTCGCCGCCTGGTGCGCGGAGCGCGGTCTGGTGCGGCCGCAGGAGATCACCAAGCCGATCCTGGAACGCTGGCAGCGTCATCTCTATCTGCACAGGAAACCGAACGGCGAGCCGTTGTCGGCGCGCAGCCAGATCGCGCACACCGATCCCTTGAAGGCGCTCTTCAAGTGGCTCGCCCGCGAAAATTACATCCTCTACAACCCCGCTTCCGATCTGCAATTGCCGCGCATCGGAAGACGACTCCCGAAACATATTTTGACCGTGACGGAAGTCGAAAAGGTGCTGGCGGTGCCGAAAACATCGACGCCAGTCGGCATCCGCGACCGCGCGATGCTGGAGACGCTGTACTCGACGGGCATGCGCCGGCAGGAATTGATCGAGCTGAAACTCCACGATGTGGATGCCGGGCGCGGCGTCGTTCTGGTGCGCGAAGGCAAGGGCCGCAAGGACCGGATGATCCCGATCGGCGTGCGCGCGCTCGCCTGGATCGACAAATATCTGGACGATGTGCGGCCCGATTTTACCTCCGGCGCCGACGACGGCACGCTGTTCCTCAGCGTCACGGGCACACCGTTCAAGCCCAATCGGCTGGCCGAGATCGCGCGGGCCTGCATCGAGCAGGCGAACATCGGCAAGCGCGGTGCCTGTCACATCTTCCGCCACACGATGGCGACTCTGATGCTGGAGAACGGCGCCGACATCCGCTACATCCAGGCGATCCTGGGCCACACCGATCTCTCCACCACCGAGCTTTACACGCAAGTCTCGATCAAGAAATTGAAGGCCGTCCACACCGAAACACATCCCGGAAAGCCGATCGGCAAGGCCGACCGCTACGAGCCGAAAGGCGATTTATCCGTCGATGCCGACGCCGCAGATGACCTCCTGGAGGTGCTGGAAATGGAAGCAAACGAGGAGGACGGCCGCTCCGAATCCTGTTAAATTAGAGCGGCTAAACGAGCTGCTTGGGTGACGCTCGGTACACGGAATCCGTCTTACAAACTTCTTGCTTAGCTGCTGTTCTGAGCTGCTAAAGCGATCATCGCACACGCCGGAAAAGGCGCATCAGGGGGTCAAAATTGCAGGCCGCGCTCGCATCGAGAGCAACGCGATTTAAGCCGTTGATCGCCTTCGGCGATCTGGAATCTGGCGCTCGAACCCGTGTCAGGGTGTTGAGTCTTGGGCAGACGATTGGCAGTGTGATTGCGGGCGGGATCAGCCAGTCAGACCAAATGTCGCCCGCCGAATATCAGGCGAACATGGACCAGTACAACGCGGCGCTCGATAGCGGTGCGTCGCCGGATCAGCTCAGTGCGCTGTATCACAACCTCGGTCTGGATGGGGTGACGGCGGGCGCCGCGCCACTAGGCGCACCTGTCGAGGTTGGTTATCTGCCGCCGGTCGCGGGCACGCAGCTCTCCATGGACGACGTGCGCAATATTGGAACGACCGCGCTCTCGCTGTTCAGGCAGCAATACGAGAGCAACGGAGGCGGTTCATTCCAGCAGGTGAATCTTCTGGGAGACGGGTCGGGATTCCTGGGCTTGCCGAGCGCCAAAGACCTGCAAAATGAAATCCAGAACACGCTCAGCGATCTCGCAAACCAGGCGAGCCAGGCCACCGGCGACGCGGCCAAAGCGTTGCGCGCGGAATACAATGCAGCGGTTCGGTTGGCGGCGACGGTCTCGATCTCGCAGACGATCGCCGACCCGTCCACCTCGGCCGACGCGCGCATGGTTCTTCAGAGCTTCCTCACCGGCGACGGTCCGCGAAACTTCTATTTTGAGCCCAACTCGACGGGCGTCGCTGAGTTGTTCAACTACAGGTCCAGCGACTACTACTACGCCCAGGAGGATGGGGCCATCGGTTTTATGCTCAATAAATACCCGAACCAGGGCGGTACGCTTAGGGACGGCAACGAAATCACGTACCCAAGAGGGTATACTAACGGCAGCTACAACGCCCTGTACGGTGCATGGGGCCTCACGGACGGAACGCAGATGGGCGACATTACCGGAACGTTTTCGAAAGGCTTGGCGGCTCATGTCGCGGACGATATGATCTACTTCCACGCTGAAAACGATATGGACCTTGTGTCGTTCGCGGCTGGGAATCTGTTCAAGGTTCAGAACGATCTGATCAACATTCCGACCAGCGGGCCACTGTCCACGGTGCATATGACGTTCGAGTGGGGCCGCCCGGTTCCGGACCTGCTGAGGTACGACAATTTTGCGCATCACTGATCGTAAACGAGGTATCAGATGACCAACAGGACAGCTTTTGTGTGCTTGATCTTGCTGGGCAGTCTGTGTTTGGCCGCCTGTCATTCGAACGATGGCACGTTCGATCCGATCGGCCGCTGGAGTAGCAAAGAAGGGTACGAAGTCACGCTCAGAACGAACGGCACCTACCTGTTTTGCGATCGCGGCGTGTGCTCCGAGGGCAAGGTGGAACGTCCCGGCGGCGGATTTGGGGTGACCCTTGTCGGCTTCTTCAAGAAGGAAAATACCGCACGACTAGTGCAGGAGGTAAGGAGACTCTACACCGGCTATGCTGCGTCCGAGAGCTTTGGGAAGGATAGTGACCTCGATTTTACAGCGAACTCTGGCATCAGCACTGCAAGCCCGAGCGAATTTTGCGACTACAAGCCGTGCGTTATTTTTGGGAGTCTTGAGACGGGACCAAACCTCGCTTTCATTAAAGCTGAATGATCGGCGAGTCGCCTCGGCATCGCTGGCTGGAGCCAGAGCGGCCAGCTCTTCGTCTCCGGCATGGCCGGCGATATCGCCGACGCCGCGACGCGATCCCTCGTCTTAGGATGCGGTGTGACTGCTTATGATCGGGAAGACGCAATCGATTTGATGCAAAGGCACATTTTTGGGAATCGCGAGATGCCAAAGATTTCTCACGTTACTGATGACGCTGAGCTTGGGAGCCTGAATCAGGGACATGTGGCTCCAAATGTCGGCAATATGAACGTTCGTGGAATATGGTTTCCACAAGGGTATGATGAAAATTTAGATTAGCTGCACGGCCCAGCCGACCTCGGAGGCCGATTACTTCTACGACTGGCGCGACAGCGCGGTGGAAGGTACCGAGAGCTACACCGCCAACACCGCGGTCTCGGCGCCGGTGGCGAACTACAGCGGCTACAATTACGGCCCGGGCGGAAGGCTGCAGAGCGTCGCGATCAATGACGGCCATCCGCGCACCATCGCCTTCGGCACCAACATCGAGGGCCAGATCCTCAGCCGCGCCGAGAACGACAATGTCGGCGGCACGGTCGACCAGTATGAGCGCCACTTCTACTTCGACGGCATGGCGCTGGGCGACGTCTCGAACAACGGCACCTCCGACACCGACTACGCCGCCTCGATCGCGGCCCATATCGCGGTGCCGGGCAGCGGCAACCTGCGCGGCGGCGCCACCGTCGCGATGCCCTACGCCGACTTCGACCAGAGCTACGACCCGGTCAACGGCATCACCTATGCCGGGGCGCCGTCGCACTACACCGCGCAGGACGGCGACACGCTGGCCGGCATCGCCGCGATGGTCTGGGGCGACGCCAGCCTGTGGTACCTGATCGCCGACGCCAACGGCCTGAGCTCGCCCAGCGACAGCCTCACCGCCGGCACCGACCTCATCCTGCCCAACAAGGTCGTCAACCTCCACAACAACGCCAGCACCTTCAAGGTCTACGACCCCAACGAAGCCATCGGCGACACCGCGCCGACCGTGCCCAAGCAGCCGAAGCACGACGGCAACAATTGCGGCGTGTTCGGACAGATCCTGAAGGCCGTCGTGGCGATCGTGGTCACGGTGGTGACCGGCGGCAATGCGGTGCTCGGCGATCTGGCGGCCCAGGTGTTCGGGCTGGCGACGGGCATCCAGAAGAGCTTCAACTGGAACGAGCTGGCGGAGAGCGGGATCACCGCGGGCGTCGCCAACGGGCTGCAGGAGGTCGGGATGGTGGTGCAGACCACCAGCGAGATCTTCAACGCGGTGGCCAACGCCGTGATCACCAATGTGGTGAGCCAGGGCATCGAGGTCGCGACCGGGCTGCAGAAGAGCTTCGACTGGGCCGGCGTCGCCGCCTCCGGCATCGGCGGGGGTGTCGGATATGCGGTCGGCGACTGGGCCGGCTCGCAGGACTTCTTCGACGGCAATGCAACCTTGAACCAGGTCGCCACCACGGTGTTCGCCAGCACCGCGCGCGACATCGTCTCCGCCGCGGCCCGCACGCTGATCGACGGCTCGGACTTCGGCGACAACATCATCGCCGTGCTGCCCGACGTGCTCGCCAGCGCCGTCGGCGCCGGCATCCAGTCACCCGGCGGCGAGGCGGCGAGCGACGACTTCGGCGCCCAGCAGACAGGCAAGACCGGCGACGTCTCCAACCGGAGCGGACCGACCATGGGATCATCCTCGAGCCTGCCCAGCACCGGTTACAGCAGCTATGGCGGGCTCGCCGGCTTCGTCGACAGCATCCTCAACGGCACCGGCGGACAGACCGACACCGCGCAGGTCGGCAAAGACGATGATCTGGCCGGGTTCAAGGGGTTCCGCGCCGCGCCTACGACGCCGGTCGAGGTTGGCTATCTGCCCCCGGTCGCGGGCACGCAGCTTTCCATGGACGACGTGCACAATATTGGAACGACCGCGCTCGCACTGTTCAGACAGCAATACGAGGGCAACGGAGGCGGTTCATTCCAGCAGGTGAATCTTCTGGGAGATGGGTCCGGATTTTTGGGCTTGCCGAGCGCCAAAGACCTGCAAAGCGAAATCCAGGGCACGCTCAGCGATCTCGCAAATCAGGCGAGTCAGGCCACCGGTGACGCGGCCAAAGCGCTGCGCGCGGATTACAACGCGGCCGTTCGTTTGGCGGCGACGGTCTCGATTTCGGCGACGATTGCCGACCCATCGACCTCGGCCGATGCGCGTATGGTTCTTCAGAGCTTCCTCACCGGAGATGGCCCGAGAGACTTCCATTTTGGGCCGAACTCGACGGGCGTCGCGGAGTTGTTCAACTACAATTCCAGCGATTACTATTATGCTCAAGAGGATGGGGCGGTCGATTTTATGCTCAACACAAAGTATCATGAAACGACGCTGCGTGATGGCGATCAAATCACGGGCTATGCCAATGGGAGTTACAATGCGCTCTACGGTGCGTGGGGTCTCACGGATGGAACGCAGATGGGAGACATCACCGGGACGTTCACAAGCGGCCTGGCAGCAAAGGTTGCAAATGACACGATCTATTTCGGTGCGAAAAACGACATGGACCTCGTGTCTTTTGCGGCTGGGAATCTGTTCAAAGTTCAGAATGATCTGATCAACGTTCCCGCGAGCGGGCCGCTTTCGACGGTGCACATGACGTTCGAGTGGACACGGCCCGTTCCACCAATGCTAAACTACAACAACTATGCGCATCACTGATTCGGTGAAGCGGATTCAATTTGCTAAATTGGGTGGCACATGATCAACCGACCGGTTTTTGCATGCTTGGTTATGCTGAGCGGCCTGTGTCTTTCAGCCTGTCACACAACGAACGATACCTTCGATCCGATAGGTCGCTGGAGCAGCAAAGAAGGATATGAAGTCACGCTCAGGACGAACGGTACTTACGAATTTTGTGATCGCGGTTGGTGCTCGCAAGGTAAATTGGAACATCCTGGCAATCGTGGTGGTATTGCAGTTACTCTCGTTGATTTTTTCAAGAAGGAGAATTCCGGTCGTTTGGTGCAGGAATTGAAAAAGCTTTACTCGGGTTATAATATCAAATTTGGAGAGGGCGGTCAGTCGGATTTTGGGAATGGGTATGATTGGGATTTTACTGTCAATTCGGGCATAGGAAGTGCGAGTTCAAGCGAGTTCTGTGGTTACAAGCCGTGCGTTCTTTTGGGAAATCTCGAGACGGGCCCAAACCTCACCTTCACCAAAACTGATTTCTGAACTGCCCGTAGCTCAGTTGTGCATCCGCCCCTGAAACACTGGGACAGATGCTTCGAAGCCCTCTCTCATTCGCTACATGACCGCGAGCTACCAGGCGGCGGACGGCTCGGGCACCACGGCGCAGACCTATTGGTACAAATACGATGCGATGAACCGCTTCGTGACCACCAAGGGCACGCTCACCGGCGCGCGGGGCTCGGGCAGCATCACGGTGGGGACCGGCTCGGTGATCTCCTATGACGCGGCGGGGCACCGGGCGACGGTGACGGATGCGAGCTCGGCGGAGGTCTACAGCTACACCGCGGACGGCTATCTGGCGCAGGTGACCATCGGCGGGGTGCTGCGCGCCAAATACGCGCTCGATGCGAGCGGCCGGGCGCTGGCCTATAGCGAGTACAACGCGGCGGGGACCAGCGTGGTCTACAGCCGAACCGCGGTCTACGACGCGGTCTCGAACGTCACCAGCGACAGCGTGACGACGGTGCGGACCGACGGCACCTATGTCGCGGCCTCGACCTACAGCTACGGCACGCCGGTGTACCACGCGGGGACCTTCTCCTACAGCTTCGACGGCGCCTATCAGGGCGTGGTCAGCCAGATCGTCACCACCAACACCAAGAACGGCAGCGCCCAGCCGACCTCGGAGGCCGATTACTTCTACGACTGGCGCGACAGCGCGGTGGAAGGTACCGAGAGCTACACCGCCAACACCGCGGTCTCGGCGCCGGTGGCGAACTACAGCGGCTACAATTACGGCCTGGGCGGGCGGCTGGCGAGCGTCGTGATCGACGACGGCCATCCGCGCACCATCACCTTCGGCACCAACATCGAGGGCCAGATCCTCAGCCGCGCCGAGAACGACAATGTCGGCGGCACGGTCGACCAGTATGAGCGCCACTTCTACTTCGACGGCATGGCGCTGGGCGACGTCTCGAACAACGGCACCTCCGACACCGACTACGCCGCCTCGATCGCGGCCCATATCGCGGTGCCGGGCAGCGGCAACCTGCGCGGCGGCGCCACCGTCGCGATGCCCTACGCCGACTTCGACCAGAGCTACGACCCGGTCAACGGCATCACCTATGCCGGGGCGCCGTCGCACTACACCGCGCAGGACGGCGACACGCTGGCCGGCATCGCCGCGATGGTCTGGGGCGACGCCAGCCTGTGGTACCTGATCGCCGACGCCAACGGCCTGAGCTCGCCCAGCGACAGCCTCACCGCCGGCACCGACCTCATCCTGCCCAACAAGGTCGTCAACCTCCACAACAACGCCAGCACCTTCAAGGTCTACGACCCCAACGAAGCCATCGGCGACACCGCGCCGACCGTGCCCAAGCAGCCGAAGCACGACGGCAACAATTGCGGCGTGTTCGGACAGATCCTGAAGGCCGTCGTGGCGATCGTGGTCACGGTGGTGACGGGCGGCAATGCGGTGCTCGGCGATCTCGCGGCCCAGGTGTTCAGCCTGGCGACGGGCATCCAGAAGAGCTTCAACTGGAACGAGCTGGCGGAGAGCGGGATCACCGCGGGCGTCGCCAACGGGCTGCAGGAGGTCGGGATGGTGGTGCAGACCACCAGCGAGATCTTCAACGCGGTGGCCAACGCCGTGATCACCAATGTGGTGAGCCAGGGCATCGAGGTCGCGACCGGGCTGCAGAAGAGCTTCGACTGGGCCGGCGTCGCCGCCTCCGGCATCGGCGGGGGTGTCGGATATGCGGTCGGCGACTGGGCCGGCTCGCAGGACTTCTTCGACGGCAATGCAACCTTGAACCAGGTCGCCACCACGGTGTTCGCCAGCACCGCGCGCGACATCGTCTCCGCCGCGGCCCGCACGCTGATCAACGGCTCGGACTTCGGCGACAACATCATCGCCGTGCTGCCCGACGTGCTCGCCAGCGCCGTCGGCGCCGGCATCCAGTCACCCGGCGGCGGCGATGGATCGACGGAAGCCAATCCCAATCATCCTTCAACCGGCGGCACGAGCAAGCCCTCGGACTCTTCCCAGGAGGGCAGCGGCCCGTTCGGCCTGCCGACGCTGTCCGAGCTCTTCGGTCTAGGGCAGGGCGGCGGAACGGATACCATCGACGGCGGTCCGTTGCCGGTTGCCACACCGGGCGGCATGCGTCCGGGCATGAGCAATGCAAGATATCTCGTCGACCCCAACGAGACAGATGGCGGCGGCGGTATCGAGACCGTTGTCGTCACCGCATCGAGGCTGGATTGGTTCCAGCGTGTTCTCTACGACATCGGCGGCGACACCGGGCTGGATATCGCCAATGGTCTGGAATCATTCGGCTCGACCATCGTCTCTGACGGTTCCGGCATCGTGCAGGGCGTCTATGGCATCGGGTATGACATTGGGCAGGACGTGCGCCGGGCAGCCGAAGGCCGCGCGCCGAAAGCCATTCCCGAGGCCATCGACTCGGCCGCGCTGTCCTTTGCGCGAGTCTTCGATCGCGAATTGCTGCACAACGACATCAAGGGTGTCTACGGAGATATCACGGCGGGCTTGCACGCCGCCGAAGCCAACGGAACCGTGCCGCAATATATCGGTAGCGCTCTCGGGAATGGTGTGGTGCTCGCCGCGACAGTCGCAACCGGTACGGAGGAACTCGAGGGGGGCGGGGCGGCAACCGCCGCCAACGATCTGAGAAACGCAAACTCTGCGACGAGGACCTTCGAGGCGGCTGCTACGGAGACGACAACGTACCCGGAGGGACTCGCTTTTCGCCGTGACCTGCCAGAACATCTTGCTGGGCCAGATGGCTTCACTAGGTCGGGTCAACTGAGTGGGACGCACAATCAATTGAATGCCGTGACAGCCCTGGATGGGAGAGGCGCTATCTATACGCTTAGTCCGACAGATACTTTCGGCATCTCAGAGTTGCGTTATAGTTATACAAATGCCAGCGGCAGACAGATTCTCGGAGCAAAAACCGTGTATGATCCGGCGATTTACAGCGACCAGGTCATGCTAGATATCTCTCAAGACGCTGGACAGCGCGCCTTCGAGATGCACCTGCAAGATACGACTCAATTGAGATTCGATCTCAACCAGAATGGTGTAAATGTGCGAGCATACATTAATTTTGATCCGGCAACCGGCGCTCCATATGTCGGCAACGTCCATCCTATTAAGTGAGATTAATAATGGACTATTTTACAGAGGCCTTTGGAGGCTTCGATCCCCAACGCGATGCCGATGCAGCTCTTAAGTTTAGTCTAGACAGCTTATTGGGCGATGAGCGCGTGGATGATCTTGTGGCTCTGTTGTCTGCTGACAGCAGGGTTGGTGGCCTAGAGGGCGAACCGGGCTGGATTATTGAAAAGCGCGAAGAGGGGCAAACACTGGGTTATGAGGATTGGCCGTCAACCGCCTGTTTTCGGTCTTTCGTAGATCCAGATAGTTATCGTTTGGCGCATCCGGAATTTTTCTGTGATAAATCCACTTTTGAGAGATATGTTTGCGCCATCGCGGATGCGTTTGCGGAGCGCCATCCAGCATATACGAGTCAAATTAGTAAGATAAAGCAGCTCCTAACTGTGCGGTAGAGTGTAAATTTCTGCAGGCTATAGCCGGCGGGCATGGCGGACGCTTCGTCCGGGCTGTCGTCGTCCGCTGCCGGCGGGGTGCCGGCCGGCGTCACGATCATCGACCCGGACGACGATGCGCGGGCGCACCAATATACCGAAGCGGAAATCCGCCGCTATCACGACGAAGGCGAGAGCTTCAACGTCGCCGTCCACGAGTGGGCTGCAGGAGGTCGGGATGGTGGTGCAGACCACCAGCGAGATCTTCAACGCGGTGGCCAATGCCGTGATCACCAATGTGGTGAGCCAGGGCATCGAGGTCGCGACCGGGCTGCAGAAGAGCTTCGACTGGGCCGGCGTCGCCGCCTCCGGCATCGGCGGGGGTGTCGGATATGCGGTCGGCGACTGGGCCGGCTCGCAGGACTTCTTCGACGGCAATGCAACCTTGAACCAGGTCGCCACCGCGGTGTTCGCCAGCACCGCGCGCGACATCGTCTCCGCCGCGGCCCGCACGCTGATCAACGGCTCGGACTTCGGCGACAACATCATCGCCGTGCTGCCCGACGTGCTCGCCAGCGCCGTCGGCGCCGGCATCCAGTCACCCGGCGGCGGCGACGCGCCGAGCGACGACTTCGGCGCCCAGCAGACAGGCAAGACCGGCGACGTCTCCAACCGGAGCGGACCGACCATGGGATCGTCCTCGAGCCTGCCCAGCACCGGTAACAGCAGCTATGGCGGGCTCGCCGGCTTCGTCGACAGCATCCTCAACGGCACCGACGGACAGACCGACACCGCGCAGGTCGGCAAAGACGATGATCTGGCCGGGTTCAAGGGATTCCGTCCCGCGCCCATCGAAGTCGGCGACCTGCCAGCGATTTCGGCTAGCGGTTCCCCCAGTGCCGCCAATCCTACATTGACTTCTTACACGCGTGAACCAGAGGGCGGACGTGCCACCTCCTCGATGAATGCAGATGAGAGATCGGCCGCTTTCGATACACTGTTGACTGGTATGGGCGCGACAAAAGATGACAACGGCTATCACTTGGATGGCGATTCAATCACTTTAGATAACAGGTATTTATTAGATAAGCCGATATTCAACGAAGCAACGGGTGGCAATGAGTTCGATTCACGAACCGCCGTATATAAAGACACGCGCTCTGAAGTAGACGCATTCCTACAGTCAAGCGAGGGTCGAGGCTATGTCATCATCGGTGCGTTATCCAAACTCAATTCGAATGAGACGATTTTCTTCGCGAGTGCCATCGACTCGGGACAGGCGGGAGGTATCATAAAAGTTCAATACCGTGACACTGAAGGCGATGACCATACATATCGGTTGCCGATGTCCCAGGATTTGGAAGAGAAGGTGCAGCATGAGATCGGGCATGCCGTATATGGAATAAAATCTGAGATCGAGACGGATACGCGAGCTCTTGGTGAAATGGGCCTCGTGACAACGTTCCCGCACTGGATTAAGCTTCCTTCAGTGACGCCGACTGTCTTAAGACCAAATGATTTGAAACCCAGCGTGCCAATTTTGGTCTTGCCGCAGTCGGCGACACCAACGCTTCGAAAGCCAAGATGAATCTCGATAGAGTTCGAGGAAGGTGCGGGATGAAAAAGTGCGTGATATCGTTCGTGCTGTTGATGCTGTTGTCCTCTCCCGCGTCTGCTGGCGAGAGCGTGCTGGGCGAAGGAACCGAAGTCTGCAGCACTTGGACCGCAAGTAACCAAGCCGGCTCGGCTTCCTCCTCATCGGTTGTTATGAGGGCTTGGGTTCGTGGTTTTGTCACAGCCTTTACGGTGAAAGGTAGCACCGATACACGTGATTTGATCGACTGGGTTGGAAGCTTCTGCAAAGCAAATCCTACGGCGAGTCTCTATAGCGCTGTGCACGAGTACGTTACGCTTAAAGTGCACGATCCTGATCATCCCCTTTATCTTTGAAGTTGCGCCACATGCGAGACCATGGCCAAGGGACCCCGAATCTATAAGCATCTTCTGCCGGTCGCCTCACTGCTTTTTGGAGTGGTGGCCTTGGCACACGCGTTGGACCCCGTCTTGGATAGTCCAGCTGCGCGATTGTACGACGCATTGTCGCCTCGTAATCAGAATATCTGGAACGGTGTAGTTGTCTTATTGGCGTCATTTGCCTTCTTGTTGCATTTGCTTCGTTGATTGAAAGACTTTTCTGGCGATTAAGAAAAGTAGAGATGCCAGAGGAACCAGTTCCTCCTCAAAATTCCATTGAGAACGAAAAAAATCCAGCCACCCCGTGACGTTTTCCGAAGCCATTCCCATTTCGTGCGTTCGTCGCGGCCTTTCTCGCCGCGCTCCTTCCCCGCGCCGCATACCGCGGTGCCCGACGACATTTGAAGCCTGCCAGACGTCTTTTCCTCACGGCGCGGGAAAAGCGCCAATAAGCACGTCCATATAGTAGCGCGATCCGCGCCCGCTACAGCTACGACGCGACGGGCCGCGTGCTGGAGTATGACGAGTACAACGCCGCCGGCTACAGCACCCTGACCGACAACCGGGTCTATTACCGCACCGCGGTCTACGACGCGGTCTCCAACGTCACCAGCGACCGCGTCACCACACTGCGGAGCGACGGCACCTATGTCGCGGCCTCGACCTACAGCTACGGCACGCCGGTGTACCACGCGGGGACCTTCTCCTACAGCTTCGACGGCGCCTATCAGGGCGTGGTCAGCCAGATCGTCACCACCAACACCAAGAACGGCAGCGCCCAGCCGACCTCGGAGGCCGATTACTTCTACGACTGGCGCGACAGCGCGGTGGAAGGCACCGAGAGCTACACCGCCAACACCGCGGTCTCGGCGCCGGTGGCGAACTACAGCGGCTACAATTACGGCCTGGGCGGGCGGCTGGCGAGCGTCGTGATCGACGACGGCCATCCGCGCACCATCACCTTCGGCACCAACATCGAGGGCCAGATCCTCAGCCGCGCCGAGAACGACAATGTCGGCGGCACGGTCGACCAGTATGAGCGCCACTTCTACTTCGACGGCATGGCGCTGGGCGACGTCTCGAACAACGGCACCTCCGACACCGATTACGCCGCCTCGATCGCCGCCCATATCGCGGTGCCGGGCAGCGGCAATCTGCGCGGCGGCGCCACCGCCGCGATGCCCTACGCCGACTTCGACCAGAGCTACGATCCGGTGAACGGCATCACCATGGCCGGGGCGCCGTCGCACTACACCGCGCAGGACGGCGACACGCTGGCGGGCATCGCGGCCATGCTGTGGGGCGATGCCAGCCTGTGGTACGTGATCGCCGACGCCAACGGATTGAGCTCGCCGAGCGACAGCCTGACCGCCGGCACCGACCTCATCGTCCCCAACAAGGTCGTCAACGTCCACAACAACAGCACCACCTTCAAGGTCTACGACCCCAACGAAGCCATCGGCGACACCGCACCCACGGTGCCGCGGCCCAAGCAGGACAAGGGCTGCGGCCTGCTCGGACAGGTCGTGCTGGCGGTGATCGCCATCGTGGTGACGCTCGTGAGCTATGGCGCGCTCGCAGGGCCGATGAGCACGTTCGCGGCGAGCACGCTGGGCCTCGACGCGGGCGTGGTGTCATCGACCACGGCGGCGGTGGCCGGCACGGCCGGTGTCGTGGCGGTGGGCAGCGACGCGGCGATCGCCGGCGCGGTGATGGCGGGGGCGATCGGCGGCGCCGCCGGCAGCATCTTCAGCCAGGGCGTCGGCCTCGCCACCGGCATCCAGAACAGCTTCAACTGGAATGCAGTCGGCCTCGCCGCCATTGGCGGCGCGATCGGCGGCGGTCTGGGACCGAACGCTCTCGACGCGTTCGGCGGCGCGACGGCAAGCAGCTTCGTGAACGCGGCCCTGCGCGGCGTCGCGGGCAGCATCGTCACCCAGGGCATCGGCGTCGCGACCGGCCTGCAGAAGAAGTTCGACTGGACCGGCGTCGCCGCCGCCGGGATCGGCGCCGGCGTGGGCGAGTTCGTGAGCGGATTGCTGCCGGGCAGCGCGACCGGCACGCCGGGAAGTGCCGGCTACCAGCCGCCGAGCCTGTCCAACCTGTTCCTCAGCGGCATGGCCGGCGACATCGCCAACGCCGCGACCCGCACGCTGATCGATGGCTCGGACTTCGGCGATAATCTCATTGCGGCGCTGCCCGATACCATCGGGCAGACGATTGGAAATGCGATCGCGGGGGAGGTCGAGGGATCAGATCAGCTAACCCCTGCCGAACACGAATCTCGCATGAATGTATACAATTCCGCCCTAAATACTGGGGCGGAGCCGGATAAGTTGGCAGAGCTTTACCATGAGCTCGGCCTTGACTCGGTTACACCTGGAGCTCCGCCGGTAGATCATGTCGATGTCCAATCCCTCGGCTCAATCTCAGATGATGTGGATACCATCACAGCTTACGAGGAGGCCAATGGTTGGCAAGTTCAAGGATTAATAGGGTCTGGGTCGGACGCAGGCAGCGTAAGAGCTACCAGTGAAAGCGCAGCAGACCTCGGCCCCTATAACGACCTAGTATACAAAACCCCGTTCACCTCCACACAAGCGGCAGCTGTAACTATGGGATGGGTAGCTCAGCAACTGGATCCCAAATCTGAGTGGTATGCAAATTTCGTGCAAGACATAAACACAAACGCTGTCAGCATAGTTGACGTTGTAGCAAGCAATTCCTCTTCAGGTTCGACTTCCATATCCCCGACTGGCGCATATGCTGATCCGTGGTTTTACGATTGGATCGGCGATTGGCATCTTCATCCGGATCAACAAAGCATAACGTCTTTCGGATTTTCCGATCGAGATTATCAACACGCTTGGAGTCAACAGCAAAGTCAGGGTTCGGATTATCAATCCTTTGTAACGATTGCAACTAATGCCCCTAACGGAGGGAATTGGCCGACCTACTCGCTTCCGACGAATCTCCCTCTAATCTCCGGTCTGGAATCAGGTGCGTTGGCTGTGGTTCCAAACGCTCAGGGGAGTCCCGTTGTTCGCGACAGTCCACCGATTAATTTCCGCAGCCTGTCAGCCACAGGCGTCAATGATCTTCAGGCGTATTCGTTCCTGTTGTATGACAGAGTTGGGAATAGTCAGACGCGGTGGATCATTCCCGGTGTTCTCGATAATGCCAAACCGATTGTACTTAAGGGCCAATAGGACATGCCGACTATTCTGATTTCTGCGATAATCTCTGTGTCGCTGGGACTTTCTCTGCCTTCCGGCCCTATGGTCGAAATTTCATACACGAAGAATGACATAACCGACACGGAGGCCTCTCGGGTTGGTCTTGAAATTGCGAAGTCAGTTTGGGAGGACTTCTGTAGGGCAGCGAAGAGCGCAGATCATTCATGTGGAAGCGGGTCGCTCTATCAAATAGAAGTGAGCGTACATAAGATGCCGCAGGCTTGCGATGCAGTTATCAAACCGCGAGTGTCTCAGATAGGTGCGCTGCGCCGCTTGGAAAATTTGCAGGCCATAACTTATAGCTGCTATTTCCATCCGAATGACTCCGGCTACCACCTCTATCGAGATGACAGCACCGAACTGCCACCGCTAGTCCATCAGTGACGCTAGTGTCCTGATCGAGAAGTTTCTACGATTATGTCCGAGTGATTTGGAGGGCATGATCGATGGGCAAGCCTGCACCTGTGATTGAATAGCGACTACACCTATCGGGCCGGCGGCCGGCTGGCGAGCGTCGCGGTCAATGACGGCCATCCGCGCACCATCACCTTCGGCACCAACATCGAAGGCCAGATCCTCAGCCGCAGCGAGAACGACAACAACGCCGGCACCGTCGACCAGAACGAGCGGCACTTCTACTTCGACGGCATGGCGCTGGGCGACGTCTCGAACAACGGCACCTCCGACACCGATTACGCCGCCTCGATCGCGGCCCACATCGCGGTGCCGGGCAGCGGCAATCTGCGCGGCGGCGCCACCGTCGCGATGCCCTATGCCGACTTCGACCAGAGCTACGATCCGGTCAACGGCATCACCTATGCCGGGGCGCCGTCGCACTACACCGCGCAGGACGGCGACACGCTGGCCGGCATCGCGGCGATGGTCTGGGGCGACGCCAGCCTGTGGTACCTGATCGCCGACGCCAACGGCCTGAGCTCGCCGGGCGACAGCCTCACCGCCGGCACCGACCTCATCCTGCCCAACAAGGTCGTCAACCTCCACAACAACGCCGGCACCTTCAAGGTCTACGACCCCAACGAAGCGATCGGCGACACCGCACCGACCGTGCCGAAACAGCCCAAGCACGACAATGGCTGCGGCGTGCTCGGGCAAATCCTGCTCGCGGTCATCGCGATTGCGGTGACCGTCGTGACGGCGGGTGCCGCGGTCGCGGCACTCGGGCCGGTCGGCATGACGCTTGGCGAAGGGATCGGCGCGTTCTTCGGCGTTGCCGGCGCCGCAGCCACGACCATAGGCACTGCGGGGTTCGTCGCCATCGGCGCAGGCGCAGCGGCGCTCGGCAGCATCGTCAGCCAGGGCGTCGGATTGGCCACCGGCATCCAGGACAGCTTCAACTGGGGCGCGGTCGGCCTCGCGGCGATCGGCGGCGGGATCAGCGGCGGCCTCGGCGCGAATGGCGGATTGCTGGGAGAAGGCGGCATCCTGGGTTCGACAGGCGATTACATCGCCGACGCGGCCCTGCAAGGCGCCGCGGTCAGCGCGGCCACGCAGGGGATCGGCGTCGCGACCGGTCTGCAGAACAGCTTCGACTGGACCGGCGTTGTGGCGGCGGGCATCGGGGCGGCAGCAGGCACTTATGTCGGCCACCTCCTCACCAATAGCTTCTCCACCGGCGGCAGCCTGAATCTCGGCGGCGCCGCCGCGAACCTCTCCGCCACACGCTTCCTGTCCGGCATGGCCGCCGACATTGCCAATGCCGCGACGCGCACGCTGATCAATGGTTCGGACTTCGGCGACAACATCATCGCCGCGCTCCCCGACACCATCGGCCAGACCATCGGCGGCACCATCGAAGACGCCGCCGGCGGAGCCTTCGACGCGCAGACGCCCGCCGCTGGCAGCGGCAGCGATACCATCAGCATGAGCGGCACGGGCGGCCACAACAAATGGGGCGTGCCCGACGGCATATTGAACGCCCAGACGGTCATCAACGAGGCCGATACGTCGTTCATGCTGACGCCGGACATCGACACCGGCCGGACGGGGTTCGACTGGAACAGTTTCAACCCGGCCGACGCGGGGATCGTGCGCGGCGGTGGCGGCGACGACACCGAGACGGTCGTCGTCGAATCCCAGCAGCTTCTCGATGCCGCCGGCCCGCAGGCCGTGCTGCAAGGCCTCGGCTATGGCCTGTCGAGCAACGGCAACATATTCGGCACGATCGGCGCAGGCTCCGCGTCGTCCTCGCGGTATTCGGTGGCCGCCAATCTCGGCCTCGGCGACGGACGGCTTCACTTCTCCTCCTGGGGAGGAGCCGACTACCCCGACGGTCGCGCGCCGGGTTACTCCGTAGGACCGGCTCAACCTTACGATCCGCGATACGATAACGCACTCAATATGCGGCGACTGGAGGCATTGGGTGATAGTCCAATTGGTGCGGCCCTGTATGTCGAGGGTCATATCCTGGGCGCCGACCAGCACATGCAAGACGCGGCTCTCGTTTATGGCACCGCGCTCAATGGAGCCCTCCTTGGCTTCGCCGGCGTGGGTGGAAGGGCGCCTAGCGTTCTCAATGCGCAAAGCGAATTGGAGACCGTCGGAGACGCCGCAGACAGTGCTGCGGTTCGCGTGGGTCCATATGGCGACCTAACCGCCGAACTGAAGGGAACAGGAATTCAGGCCAATCACCTGAATCAGGACGCCGCCTTTAGAGATTTGATCCCGCGTAATGACGGCCTGGCTGTCGGCATGCGTGGTAATGCGTTTACCGAGGTGGGGTCGGCGCACTACGAATTTCACTCCAGCCTTGAGGAGTTCTGGAGTCCTTATCGGGACGTCGATAGCGATCTTTTTGGTCTCCGGCCGACCAATGGCGAATACGGTACAGCTGTTGAAAAGGCCTTGGTCCAATCTGGCTACACACCATCGCAGGCCGCGAGTATTAGCGCGCAAGCCGCAGGCCAGCGTGCTAGTTTTGGGCTGACGCCCGAGACGCTCGTGCCGCGAGTGCCGGGGCGACTACCACAGAGAGCAAGGTGAATGATGCATCCAAGAACCGTCGCCACCCTCGATAAGCTCCGCGCAGAAGACTGGTTCCGCAATGTCGGTGTTCGTGACACGGAGGTGGCAGATGTAGTCTCATCTTGGCAGGAAGCTGTTGAGAGCTGCTCTTCACCAGCCTGGGTTGGCCTGTGCCACGACGCTGTTAACGCATATAGTGATCGGATTAGAGAACGATCACCCGAAGAATATGAAAGGTGGAACGATGTTGTCTTGTCAGTGCGTCCGGAGGCAATCGCACTGACGCGAGAAAAGACGCAGCGCGTCATTCAAGATAATAATCTACCCAAAGATTTTTTAAATGCCGTAGCATGGGATATACTACATCTTTGTGTAGAAGCCGAGTTCGCAGATATTTACCCGCCCGGTTTTTTTGCAAGCCAGTCGTACTGGTACGCTAATGGGCACTTCCCTTGCGGCTGGCGAGGACCGTTCCCTCAGGGAGGTAGGCTGGTCGTCTATTAAGCGACAGGCGCTGAAGTGCGAAAGCAAGATAAAAGGAATGGCTCCCCCTGCGGGGTAAGCCATTGTCTGCACATCGTTTTTTAGCGAGATAGCCGGCACTGGTGGGGGAGACTCCCGGTGCCGTTGCCGTGCTACGATTCCGTGCTTTGGCCAAGCCCCAAAGAATGACGACGTAGTTCTTCGGCCGCACGGTCGCCAAGACCGACTTCGGCGGCAACAGCTTCGCGTCGAGCTTCGACCTTGCGGGCCGTCTGGCGGCGGAGGGTGGCGACGGGGCGAGCTACACCTATTACAACACCGGCCAGGTCGCGACGGAGACCTCGGCGTCGGCCTACTCGTTCGAGGACGTGGCGGGGACGGGCGGCGATCCGGGCTACCGGGTCTACTACACCGACTGGACGGGCGAGAGCTTCGCCTATGACGCGAACGGCAACCGGACGCGCGAGACCACGACCGGCTATCACAACGTCGACAACGACAGCGGCGAGGCCGGCCTGCCCAAATACCAGCCCGGGCTGCGGACCACGACGGCGGAGGACGCGACCGTCACCTGGGACGCGCTGAACCGGATGACGAATTTCAGCGACACCGGCGCCAATCTCGCGCTGCCGCCCACGACCATCGCCTGGGAATACGACCTCAATAGCAACATTCGCTACATGACCGCGAGCTACCAGGCGGCGGACGGCTCGGGCACCACGGCGCAGACCTATTGGTACAAATACGATGCGATGAACCGCTTCGTGACCACCAAGGGCACGCTCACCGGCGCGCGGGGCTCGGGCAGCATCACGGTGGGGACCGGCTCGGTGATCTCCTATGACGCGGCGGGGCACCGGGCGACGGTGACGGATGCGAGCTCGGCGGAGGTCTACAGCTACACCGCGGACGGCTATCTGGCGCAGGTGACCATCGGCGGGGTGCTGCGCGCCAAATACGCGCTCGATGCGAGCGGCCGGGCGCTGGCCTATAGCGAGTACAACGCGGCGGGGACCAGCGTGGTCTACAGCCGCACCGCGGTCTACGACGCGGTCTCGAACGTCACCAGCGACAGCGTGACGACGGTGCGGACCGACGGCACCTATGTCGCGGCCTCGACCTACAGCTACGGCACGCCGGTGTACCACGCGGGGACCTTCTCCTACAGCTTCGACGGCGCCTATCAGGGCGTGGTCAGCCAGATCGTCACCACCAACACCAAGAACGGCAGCGCCCAGCCGACCTCGGAGGCCGACTACTTCTACGACTGGCGCGACAGCGCGGTGGAAGGCACCGAGAGCTACACCGCCAATACCGCGGTCTCGGCGCCGGTGGCGAACTACAGCGGCTACAATTACGGCCTGGGCGGAAGGCTGCAGAGCGTCGTGATCGACGACGGCCATCCGCGCACCATCACCTTCGGCACCAACATCGAGGGCCAGATCCTCAGCCGCGCCGAGAACGACAATGTCGGCGGCACGGTCGACCAGTATGAGCGCCACTTCTACTTCGACGGCATGGCGCTGGGCGACGTCTCGAACAACGGCACCTCCGACACCGACTACGCCGCCTCGATCGCGGCCCATATCGCGGTGCCGGGCAGCGGCAACCTGCGCGGCGGCGCCACCGTCGCGATGCCCTACGCCGACTTCGACCAGAGCTACGACCCGGTCAACGGCATCACCTATGCCGGGGCGCCGTCGCACTACACCGCGCAGGACGGCGACACGCTGGCCGGCATCGCGGCGATGGTCTGGGGCGACGCCAGCCTGTGGTACCTGATCGCCGACGCCAACGGCCTGAGCTCGCCGGGCGACAGCCTCACCGCCGGCACCGACCTCATCCTGCCCAACAAGGTCGTCAACCTCCACAACAACGCCGGCACCTTCAAGGTCTACGACCCCAACGAAGCGATCGGCGACACCGCACCGACCGTGCCGAAACAGCCGAAGCACGACAATGGCTGCGGCGTGCTGGGGCAGGTATTGCTCGCCGTGGTCGCGATCGTCGTGGCGGCCGTGACCTATGGCGCGCTCGCGGGTCCGATGAGCACGTTCGCGGCGAGCACGCTCGGCCTCGACGCGGGCGTGGTGTCATCGACCACGGCGGCGGTTGCCGGCACGGCCAGTGCCGTGGCGGTCGGTAGCGATGCGGCGATCGCCGGCGCGGTCATGGCGGGGGCGATCGGTGGCGTTGCCGGCAGTGTAATCAGCCAGGGCGTCGGGCTCGCCACCGGCATCCAGAACAGCTTCAACTGGAATGCCGTCGGCCTCGCCGCCATTGGCGGCGCGATCGGCGGCGGACTGGGACCGAACGCTCTCGACGCGTTCGGCGGCGCGACCGGAAGCAGCTTCGTGAATGCCGCGCTGCGCGGTGTCGCGGGCGGCATCCTCACCGAGGGCATCGGCGTCGCCACGGGCCTGCAGAAGAAGTTCGACTGGACCGGCGTCGCGGCCGCCGGCATCGGCGCCGGCGTGGGCGAGTATATCGGCGACCTGATCGGAAGCAGGTTCAACACGGGCGGCAGCCTCGACCTCGGCAGCCCTGCGGCCAACCAGGCCGCGGTGCGCTTTGTCAGCGGCATGGCCGGCGACATCGCCAACGCCGCGACCCGCACGCTGATCAACGGCTCGGACTTCGGCGACAATCTCATCGCGGCGCTGCCCGACACGATTGGGCAGACGATTGGCAACTCTATTGCGGGCCAAATCGCCGGGAGTGGCGCGACCGACGACGATCCGTATGCGTCGGAGAGAGCGAGCTGGGTTCGATTTGCCGGTCCCGGCGCCGCGCCGCCGAAGCAGGATGAAGGGTTCTTTGGTTGGCTTGGTGACGAAATCTCGACGGGATGGCATGCCCTCGTGAGTGGCGGAGAAACGATCGTCAACGATGCCTCTGAAGCGTTTGGCGGCGGTCCGGTGTTCGACGATCCCAATGTAGAAACTGTCGTCGTCGAGGGAGCGCGAATGAATCAATCGCGGCCATCTCCGACCTCTTGGTTTAACGGACTCGGCAATCTTATAACCGAGGGCCTCGCACGTGAAGGCAAAAACGAGATCGCGCAGGCCAACGCGCAAGCGGCCGTGGCCCAGCACATAAGGAGCTATTTGCGCGCGCCCTCCGGACTGAAGACGATCGATGCAATGGCATTGTCGGGCGGCGATCCGATCGTGATGGCGAACACCATCAAGGCGTTTCCTGAGACGGCACAGCCAAGAATGATGAGCCACGGCGAGGTCATCGGCAACACCACTACTGTTGCGTTGACAGTGGTACCTGCGGTCTCAACGCTCTCAAGTGAGGTGTTGATTGGCAGCAGGATTCTTGTAGGCTCAACCGAGATAGAACCCGCGTTTTTGCAAGAACTCAAAGGCGGTGGCTCCTGGCTAATGACCGAGGACCAATACTATTTGTATGCAAAAGACGCTGCGTTCGTTGGCCGGCAGGATGGCCAGTTTTTGACATCCGCCCGGCAGATGAACGAGCTCATCGATGCGACGGGCGGTGATCCTGCTCTTCTTGGAGAGAAGCTAGGAGTATCGAGTTGGTCGTCGGATACGCCGCTGGTGCGCATAGATATACCTGATCCGCTTAGCTTCAATCCCCGGCTTCCCGACAGTGCGCTATCGGGGGCAAATACGCTGTTCGAGCCAGGTGGATTGACATCGGGCGGAGCGCCAGAAGTCGCTATTGATCCTGTGCCTGGCAGCCAAATTTGGGCCACGCCTCTGCGGCCCCATCGATAACGAGGAATGTAGATGGCCGACCCAAAGCCAAGGCAAATTGTTGAAAGCGCACTATCAGCTAGTGCCCTTTACGACCTCATTCTCGGCCGAGCACCATATAGATATTTGCCGGTTGGATCGCCCGCGCCAGGCGAGACGGACTTGTCGATCTTGCTGGCCGCTCTCTATGACGAGGTGAAGGTGCTTGATAGAGAACGCCTTCGGGTCGTCTACGAAACCGCGCTCAACAGAGCCTTGGAAACCGAAGAAGGGATCGGGCCGGTTGCGTATGCTGTAGTGTTTGAAGCCTTGCGGAAAGCTAGGAACCGCGCACCAATGAACATTGCATTGAGCGAATTAGCAGAAAAACTCAGGCGCTCGATCGAGCTACACCGTGACACGCTCGGCCGTGACTTCTCGGGTGCAGGGCGTGGATGGACGAACGGCTGGCTCGGCGAGCTTGAGCGTCTTAGCAGGCTCTCACAGGAGCTGGAGGGACCATCGTTCGCGTAAGCTGGCGCTGATCGAGCGGCTTCACCCGCACCTATCACTACGACGTCGACGGCCGCATGCTGGTGAGCCAGTATGCCCGCGCCGCGTGGGACGGCAGCAGCACGACCGAGGCCGATCTCTTCCACTACGATGCGCTGGGGCGCCTCGATTTCCAGGAGAAGGGCACGCTGAGCGGCGGCGCCTGGGTGACGACCGGCAGCGACAAGCAGACGCTGCAATACAATGCCTGGGGCGAGGTCGTCGGCAAGGGCGTCAACGGCCTGACGCAGGAGAGCTTCACCTACGACAATGCCGGCCGCGTCACCCGATCCACCGCGGGCGACGGCACGGTCAAGTTCTATCTCTATGACGGCAATGGCGACCAGACCGCGCTGATCACCTCCGACGGCACCGCGCTGGCGGGCGGCTATAGCTGGTCGACCATCACCCAGGCGCAGGTGCTCTCGCTGCTCACCAGCGCCGGCACCGCCAATATCGGATCGGTGAACGTCGCCGGCATGGTGCTGACCTTCACGACCTATGACGCGCGCGACATGGCGCTCTCGACCGTCGCGCCGTTCCGCAAGCTCAGCGCCGCCGGCGCCGCCGTCACCATCACCCAGAGCCAGACCTACAACGCCTTCGGCGAGATCTGGACCCAGACCGACGCCAACGGCCATGTCACGACCTACACCTACAACACCATGGGCAAGGTTATCGCGACGGCGCTGCCCGCCGTCACCTGGACCGACGAGACCGGCCTGGTGCACAGCGCCGCGTCGCCCACCACCCATGCCTATTACGACGCCTCGGGCCGCGTCGTGGCGACGGTCGACGCCAACGGCAATGAGAGCACGCGCCTGCTGCTCTCGGGCACCGGCCACAACGGCGACGACGCGCTCACGGTCAAGGAGCACGATCCCGACGGTAGCCTCTGGATCTCGAGCTACGACGTCAACCGCGACCTCAAGACCAAATCCACCAATGGCGTCAACTCCGCGGTCAACGAGACCTTCGCCTACGACGCGATGGACCGCCTGATCACAGTGACCCATCCGGCGCGTTCCTCAGACGGCACACAGCTCGTCGACCACTACACCTATGACGGCCTCGGCGAGAGGCTGACGCATTGGAACAGCCAGCTCACATCGAGTTATGCCGAGACGACGGCTTACGACTTGCAGGGCCGGGTGATCCGCACGGCCGACTTCGACGGCCATGTCACGACCTACGCCTACTCCTGGCAAGCCGGTGCGGCGACCGCGGGGCTGGCGACCTTCGGCGGCTGGGAAAAGGACACGGCGGTCTGGACATCCGGCACCGCGACCGTCGCCGGCATCACCGCGTCGGAAACGGACGATTATTTCGGCCGGGTGATCGGCAAGACGGACGAGGGCGGCAACACGATCAGCTACACCTACGATGCCGCCGGGCGGCAGATCACCGCGCTCAGTTCCTATTCGACCGGCAACGCGCCGATCAACACGACCTGGTTCAACACCGGTCTCATCGCGCAGGTCGCGGAGGGGAAGGTCGATGGCCTTGTTCCCGTCCGTTATGTCACGGCCTACAGCTACGACGCCGACGGCAACAAGCTTTCGGAGACTCTCGACCAGATCACCACGAAGCGCCAGGTCGATGAGCGCGGGACGACCTACTATACGGTGGACGCCAACTACGAAAACGCCACCATGACCTGGGATGCGGACAACCGCATGACCGAGTACAAGGATTTGCAGACCGGCGGCGGCGACAACAGCGCGACGGCGGCGCCGGTGACGGTCGACTACGCCTACGACCTCAACGGCAATGTCCGCCGGGTGCAGAGCTGGCACGACATGCTCGACGACAGCGGCGGGGCGACGCTGGCGAGCGGGGTGCAGTATCACGACGATTACTGGTACGCCTACGATTCGATGAACCGCTTCACCATCTCGATGGGAACAAATCCCGGCGGCGGAACCATCGGCACCGGCGGCGCGACCACCGCCGTCATGACCTACAACCATGACGGCACGCGCGCGACGATGAGCGATGCCAACGAGACCGACACCTATACCTACACGGAAGACGGCCTGCTCAGCCAGGTGAGCACGGTGCTGAAGAGCGGCGGCGGCACGGACCATGCGGTCTACCATTACGACGCGATGGGCCGCACGACGGAGTATGACGAGTTCGATCCGGCGATCAGCGGCAGCACGTCGGTGGCGAGCTACACGCACCTGACGACCTATGACCGGGCGTCCTATCTGACGAGCGACACGACGATGACCGAGCGTGGGACCGGCTCGTCGCAGACGACGACGACGCAGGTGTCGAGCTACAGCTACAACATCACGGTGGGCGGCTCGAGCGTGTGGGACGGCGGGCTGGTGACCGACGTGACGGGGTCGCTGACCGTCGTGCCGCATAGCGGCTCGTCGACCACGACCTATAGCGACACGGCCTATGGCTATGTGTGGTTCGACACGGCGCAGCAGGACACGATCGAGAGCAAGACCTGGTCGGATGCGGGCCACACTCACCTGACGCAGGACTACACCAGCACCTATCACTACGACGCCAACGGCCATCTGCAGTGGGTCGACATCGCCGACGGGACGCCGCGGACCTATCAGTACATCACCGACGCGTCGGGCCAGATCCTGCGCCGCAGCATGAGCAACGGCACCTCGGGCACCGCCGTCGGGCCGCACGACATCCGCTACTTCGCGGACGGGACGCAGGTCGGCGAGATCACCAATGACGGGGCGACCAGCTTCGACTACGCCGCCCAGATGGCCGACCGCGCCACGCTGCAGCCGACCGTGCCGAGCGTGTTCCACAACGGCGCGAGCACGGGCACGCCCTACGCCAACTTCGACCAGAGCTACGATCCGATCAACGGCTACGAGCAGACCTCGGCCGGCTCGATGTACACGGTGGTCGACGGCGACAGCCTGCAGTCCATCGCCGCGATGGTGTGGGGCGACGGCTCGATGTGGTACCTGATCGCCGACGCCAACGGGCTGAGCGCGTCGGACACGCTGGTCGCGGGGATGACGCTCAAGATCCCCAACAAGGTCGTCAACGTCCACAACAACAGCACCACCTTCCAGGTCTACGACCCCAACCAGGCCGTCGGCGACACCATGCCGACCATGCCAAAGCCCAAGGCCCATAATGGCTGCGGTGTGCTGGGACAGATATTGCTCGCGGTGGTCGCCATCGCGGTGACCTGGTTCACGGCGGGCCTGACCTCCGGGTTCATCGGCTCGACCCTGATCGGCATGGGGGTGGGCTCTACGGCATGGCGCTGGGCGACGTCTCCAACAACGGCACCTCCGACACCGATTACGCGGTATTGGGCGCGTGCCCGATCTTCGCTAATCAATCCTGAGACGCGCGCGCGCAGCCGCGTCGTCGACGCGCTGCAATGCGACCTGGGCATCGGCGCCCTCGGCCACGATCGAGACCAGCCGGTCCTCGTTGGCCTCCGGAAGCGTGACGGCTTCGCCGGGCTCCTTCAGGATGAACACATCCGTCACGCCGGCGAGCGTCCGCAACTCCGCTTCGTTTTCCAGACCGAGAAAACGTCCCGCGCGCGGCGCCGATAGGTAGCGGATGGCCGCTCCCTTCGCGAACTTAGGGGTCCAGGGCGCGGCTTCCCCAAGCGCGATGTCGATGACGTGTTGCACCGGATTGTTGCCGGTGGCGATCTCCACCAGATGACTGCCGATCTTCCCGCCGGCCAATCGCGGGTTCACCTCGATGATCTTCACGCCGGAGGGGGCGATCCGGCATTCGGTGTGGATCACGCCGCAGGTGACGTCCAGCGCATCGAGGCAGTCGGACACTCCGGCGTAGATGAGGCCCACATCCGCAGCCTCGAACGGGAAGCAATGCGCCGCTTCGACGAAATGCCCCCGCTCGACGCCGGTCAATGTCTTGCCCGTGACGCCGATAAGCTGACGGCCGCCGCGATATGGCTGGACGGTCTCGACGCTGACCTCCATGCCCAGAATGAGGGCTTCGACCAGAAAGCCGTCTTCCAGCTTCTGCTTCGCCGAATTCGTCGTCCACGATGTCGACCATGTCCAATAGTCGCGCAACTGGGACTCGGTTTCGATGCGCTTGACGCAGTTTCCGTTGTTGTTGTTCAGGGGTTTCGCCACGCAGGGAACGCCGACCTCCAGCAAGGCGCGGGAAACGTCCTCCTCCGCGATCACGCGGAGATATCTGGGGTTCAGATGCGGGTGGCGGCGCTGGAGCAACTCGCGCATACGATACTTGTTCCTGGCGTTCATGGCGCCCTCGAACGTCAAGCCTGGAAGACCGAGGCGTTGGGCCGCCGCGGCCGCCTGCGGCACATGGAAGTCCGCGGTCGTCGTGATGCCGTGGAAAGGGTTCTCCCGGTGCAGCCGCGCGACCAGAGCGGTGAGCCGCGCCGGATCGTTGGTTTCGACGACGACGACCCGATCTCCCAGGTTCGGGATGTAGCGGTCATAGCTTCCCGGGTCGCGCGAGAGGAACGTCACCTGGTGTCCCGCGGCCTTGGCGAATTCGATCGCCAGCCGGCCCGCGCCGGTGATGCTCGCCTCGACGAATCCGATATGCGCCATCAGCGGGCCTCGGCGGCCCGGGCGTCCGGCGCATCGGGGGCGCCGGAACCATGTGCGGCCGGAACGAAGATCGTTCGATATTCGAAGTGGACGAACCCGGGCCCGATACGGCCGGCGACGACAATGACCCGCCCGCGGAAGGGCAGTTCGTCGACCGGAAACGACACGCGCCCGCCGGCCGCGGGCCATGCGACGGGCGCCATGGCGGCGGTCCGATGAATGAAAAAAGTGCCGAGCTCGTGTTGCGCCAGGGGACCGGCATCGACCGTGATGGCTGGTCCGGCGAGCCTGGCCTTGATTTTTCCGGCACCGCGGGCGCCGATCCATTCGCGCAGCGTGCCGCGAACGCAGCAGTCTTCCCGGGTGACGGCCAGCATGCCGCGCTCGACCGGCTTATAGACGTGGCGCAGGACCAGCGAAGTCTTCGGCCCGGAGCCGCAGCGCCGCGAGACGCGCGCCAGCGAGATCGGTGCGTAGCATGTCTCGAGCCAGCGCACCGTCTGAATCCTGTTCCGAAGGTCCCGCAGGAGCGAAGCGAGCAAAGCGGCGACGGCATCCCGTCCACTCCGAAGGGCATCGTCGATATCGGCTGCGGTCAGGGATTGCGAGACTTGGCCGTGACCGACCGGCAAGACATAGCGCAACGTCCTCTTGTATCGGTCATGGCTCGCCTGGAGATCTTCGGATGGCTGAAACCAGCTCGTGACCGTGTGGGCCAGTCGCCCGGCCGATGCGATGTCGCCGCACGCCGCCCGGACTTCGTCCTTGTCCTTGCCAGCGGCGCCCATCCCCATCCGCACCCGGCGTGCCGGCTGCCTCTGCGCCTTGAGGGTCGGATCCGCCATCGCCTGGTAGGGCGGGATGACGACACCGGATGCGACGGCGGCCAGATTGATGTTGCGGATCACCCGTCCCAGCGGCGCGCCCGACAGGAGGCCTTCCGCGAACAGACGCGGCGCTTCCAAACTCGTATGCAGGTTGCGAAACGCCCCGATGATCATGCTGCCCCGAGAATAGAGCGTGGCCGAAAGCGAATGCGCCATGGGCACGGTCGAATCCCCCAATCGCAAGGACGCGCACGAGTTGAGAAACACGAGCGGGCTGCGCAGTTCGCGCGGATCGACAATGGGCCCCGGCAGCCGCGCGTCGGGATCGGTACTCAGCCACAGGGAGCCGAACTGGACGCAATATTCCGCGCCATGACCGGTAATGGCCAACGCCACCGGGGAACGGTCGTCTCTCGCCAGCTCCCAGGCTTCAAGATCCGTGCAGGGCAGGACCTTGCCGCGCCGAACGAGGAGATTGCCCGTCGGCTGGACAAGCACGATATCGGGTTGGGCGCGCCACCGGCTTATGTCGAGGGGCGGCGTTTCGGACGGAAGATCGACCGGCACCACCGCGACCGAGCGTCCGTCACCACCGAGGCTCCAGTCGGCAAGGGCGAGCTGAACGCCGGTCGTCAACTCGCGCCACAGCCCATGGAAGACGAACGCTCCGCCGACTACCGATTCCAATGTCTCGAGAATCTGTCGGTTCGGATTCAGCTCGCGGCCGTTGCGTTCGCCACGACGTGGCGTTCCGAACAGAGAGGCGCCTCTGCTGACGATGGCAGATGGCGATCTGCCTCTCTGTCCGTGCGACCTGCCGTTTCTCTGCAGTCGAGAAGCGTCAACGTGGGTCGCGATCATGTCCTTTCGCGGCGCGCTTCAGAGCTGGACCGCCGCAATCAAGGACGTTACGCGTTCGATCCGGCGAGACAGATCCTGCACCTGGCTCTCGGAAACCTTCACCCGTATCTCTTCGAGCTCTTTTTTGGCGTCGCGCAGCTTCTGTTTGTGCTCGGCGCTCAATTGGGACACAGCAGTCATCGAACCCTCCATCTGGCTTGCTAGGTTTTGGAAACGTTCTCTCAACACGAGCAACCGAACATATCACGATAAAACATTCGGACAATATATATTTTATTTCTCCAAGTGTTGGAAGACGAATGCGAAGTAATTACTACTTTTATAACATGCGGTTATTGTGCATCGTGTCCCGTCGATAGGCATCGACGGTCTTGCAGATTTCGGCGCTCGCAAAGACCCGCCACTATATAGAATTGTCTCTCGACCGGATTAAGCGATACAGTCGTTTAAAGATATAGAAGGATATGCTTCCCAGCGTATATTTTATATTCACTTCGATAAGAGAAGATAGTTGCGTATTTTGAAAGAAAAGCTGCCAGACCTGGAAAATCACATTTGCCAAGCCTTTTTATTTGTCGGTACAATCTTCAAAGGAATGACCGACAATATCGCGCGCCTACACTTCAGTAAGCCATTTGTTGATTGGCAGAGTGAAATGGTCAGGGGCTTTGAATGCAACGACACGTCGAAGTTCCAAGGTTGGGAAGGCGCCCCTCGCGAAGAGCCAGGATATTCATATCGCCCGTCAACCTGACCGCCAACGGCAGGGCGCATATGGGGCATGCGGGCGGTCCATTTCTGAGAATGGATGTGCTTGCCCGTCATCTGCGCCGTACCGGTCAGCGGGTCGCCAGCGGGCTGACGACGGACGGCTTTGAAAACCACGTCCTGGTTCGCGCCGCAGCCGAAGGAAGCGATCCGTCGGAGCTGGCCCATCGCTACTACCGCCGCATAAAGGACGATCTGGCCTCGATCGGCATCCGGTTCGACCTGTTCGACGATCCGGCGCATCTCGAGAATCTCGACCGCTTCGATGGGGTGAAGAACAGCCTCGTGCGCGGCCTCGAACAGGGTTCTCAGGTTGTGCTGCGGTCGGGGATGCTTCCCGTCGACGATGCGCTGCCGGAGGAAGCGGCGGTGGAGGAGCGTTTCTGCATCGGGGGATGGTTTGCCGCGCGGTGCCCGCGCTGCGGCTCGGCGGCCGGAAGTTTCTTCTGCGAGGCCTGCGGTCATCACTTCGAGCCTGCCGAGGCGCTTGAACCCGCGTCCCGCCGCGGCAAGGTCGTCTCCTGGCGTCGCGACGAGTCCTTCCATGTGCAACTCGCAACGGACGGCGCGCTCGCGCGATTGTGGCGCGATATGAAGATCGAGGAACCGTTTGCCGGCATCGCGCAACGCTATGTCGACCTCGCCGGCCAGGCGATGCGGTTGACCGTTCCGGGCCGCCACGGCCTTGATTGGCGGGCGCCGGGCCTCGTCACGAACCAGATATGCTTCAGTTATTCCTCGCTTCTCTATGCGCATCACCTTTATTGTGGGGATCGCATCGGGGATCTGAACGGCTGGCCCAACCCGTTCGCTGCGGGCGACGATGCGATCCTGATCGGGGCGACGGGGATCGACAACACGATTCCGATGCTGGTGGGCGTCTCCGGGTGCGCGCTCGCCCAAGCCGCGTTTCGGCCGTTCGACCGGGTGTACTTCAACCACTTTCTCAGCCTCGACGGCGAGAAGTTCTCGACCAGCCGCGGGCATGTCATCTGGGCCGGCGATATTTCGGCGCACGGCGCGCTGAACGTCGACTTGCTGCGGATGTATCTGTCCGAAATCTGCCCCGAAGACGGCGAGACGGATTTTCGCATTTCCCGTTTGATCGCACGCCACAACGTGTTGTTCGGATCGATCCAGCCAAAGGTCGCGACGTGCACCGCGACGCTGGGTCTCGTGCGGGACCGCCAGATGCTGTTCGACGAGTCGCTGCTGGAACGTCTGGAGCGGCTGTATGAGCAACAATGCGCAGCGCTGTCGATCGATCGGTTGCGGGTGTCGTATGCCTCTGCGGCGGTCTCGGATTGGCTTGGCGAGACTCCAAATCTGGCCTCCGCCGAATCCGCTTATACCTGGCTCAAGGGATTGGCGCTGTTGGCCGCTCCGCTGATGCCGGACCTGTCCCAAGCCGTGTGGAAATGGCTGGGCCACGAGGATGGCGTGCTGGCGGAAGAATTTCTCGAGAGGCCTGCCATCGGGCGATTGCCGCCGCCGAAACTCGCGGGGCGGATTCTGTCGTCCTCGGACCTCGATGCCTGCATGCCGAGGCAGCGGGCGGCATGAAAGCGGAGGGTTCATCCGTTCGCCTTTGGCCGCGTGAGGTCTAGGCCATGACGATAGCGCCGTCCCGAAGATCGATCGTTGCAGTCGGAGCGGGTCCGTCCAATTTGAGTCTGGCGGCGTTGGCACACCCGCTGGCGGATGTCGACGTGATCCTGTTGGAACGCAAGAAGGAACTGCGTTGGCACGCCGATCAGCTGGTCGGCAACGCGCGCATGCAGACCAACGCTCTCAAGGATCTCGTCACGTTGATGGACCCGGAAAGCGCGTTCAGCTTTCTCGCCTATCTGAAGGACAAGCGCCGGCTCTACCGCGCGATCGTGCGCGGTCTCGACCATGTCACGCGGGCGGAATTCGAGGATTATCTCCGTTGGGCGGCGGAAAAACTCTCTCGCGTCCATCTCGGCGAAGAGGTCGGCACGATCGGCCTCGAAGATGGGATGTTTTCCGTCGAAACCGGCAGGCAGACCATCCGTACGTCGTCGGTGGTGCTCGGCATAGGCAGATCGCCCGCGGTCCCTCCGTGCGCCCGGCCGCGCCTGGGCCAGAACGTATTTCACTGCGCGGATCTTCTGTCGCGGCCGAGAAGTTTCGCCGGACGGCGCGTCGTCGTCGTCGGCGGGGGGCAGAGCGGGGCGGAGGCGATCCACGAACTGCTGAAGAACACGTTCGGCGCGGCCGCGTCGCTGCACTGGATCACCCGGCGACCGGCGATTTTTGCACTCGAGGACAGTGCATTCGTGAACGAGTGGTTCTTCCCGCAGCATAGCATCTGGTTCCATCGGCAGGCTGCGCCGGTCAGGCAACGCATGCTCGAGGCACAGGATTTGGCCAGCGATGGCGTCAGTGCCGCAACGCTCTCGGCGATCTACGACCTGCTCTACGCCCGAAGCGTCGGGCGGGGCTCCGAAAACTTCGACATTTCGGTCAACACGTCCTTGGAGGCGATGTCTGGAGATCGTGGGGCGGAACGGATGCTGTTGCGCGACTGCCTCACCGGCGGTCAGCGAACCGTTGAAGCCGACGTCGTCATTCTGTGCACCGGCTTCGAATTCGAGTTGCCCCGCTTTCTGGAGGGGCTGCGGCCCCGCCTGCGCTTCGACGATACGAGCCGCGGCTCGGCCGAACTTGCGTTGCGGGAGGATTTTTCCGTTATGTGGGACGGGCCGGCGTCGTGCAGGCTTTTCGTGCAGAACGGCGGATTGAACCAGCACGGGATAGCCGATCCGAATTTGAGTCTGATCGCGTGGCGGAGCGGCAAGATCCTGAACGCGATTCTCGGCAGGACGGTGTTCGACTGCGCACCGGTGAGCGGCGCACTGAACTGGTTCGACGCGGCTCGCGAACCGGACGGCGCGGCCGATCCGCAAAGCGCCGCTCGCGCCGTCGACTGGGCCGGCGCGGCGCCGCCGCTACGGTGATGCAACCGCAAAAGGGGATCGCGCCAGCCATGTATGACACCCAAGCAGCCAATGATGCTCAGCTGTTGACGAAATCCGGCGCCGAAGGCTGCGGATTGCGTTCGGTGATGAGCGAGCTGTTCCTGCCGCAGGATGTCAACGGCGCCTGCCCGTTCTCCCTGATCGAATTTTTTGTCGAGCCCGGTGGCGCATCGACGCCGCACGCGCACCCATCCGCCGAGATTTGGTACATCCGGCACGGCCGGGGATTGGTGCTGACGCAGCGGGGCGGCATCGATGTCGAGGCGGGCGACGTCGTCTATCTCCGGCCCGGCGCGATCCATCATATCGAGAACCGGGGCGACGAACGCCTCGCCGCGCTTTCGGTGGCGTGGACGAGTTGAGCATGCACGCCGCGACCCACGATCTTGCGGTTGTCGGCGGCGGCGTCATGGGGCTGTGCACGGCGCTGGAAGCGAGGCGGCGGTTTCCCGAAGCACGGATCACTGTCCTGGATAGAAGCGAGATCGGGCTCGGCGCAAGCCGGCACGCGCCGGGCATCCAGCTCGCCTTGGGGCGTACGGCCACCGAGCGCGATTTCGCGCGGCGGAGCCTGAAGGGTTGGGAACGGATTTTTCCCGACGCGAGCTGGCCGGTCGGCCGCCGCCTCGATCTGCTCTGGATCGCCTCCGATGTCGGAAAGCTTCGCGAATGGCAGCTTGGTACGGGACCCGGCTTGTCGGACGGCGCCGCATGGATGTCGCGCCTGTCCGGCCTTGCCGCGGGCATGGTACCCGCGGGACGCGCCACATTGGCGGACCGCTGCTCCTACAGCCCGGTCCGGGGGATCGTCGTCGAGCTGGCCGGCCGGCTGAAACGAGAGGGTTGTGAAATTCGAGAGAATTTCGGTGTCGACGAGATCACGCCTTGCGGCGACGGCGTCGATATCCGAGGCGTGGATGCGCGCACGGTCCGCGCCAAGCGTGCCGTGGTGGCGATCGGCCCCTGGCTCCCGGGATCGCATCTGGTGGATGAAGCCGATCTGCGCGTCCGGCCGCGCGTGAAGAAGGTCGTCGCGTTCCATCTCGACCGACAGCCCGCGCCCGACTGTCCGGCGATCGCGATTCAAGAGGACTATGTGTTCCTCATACCCATGATCGAGGATGGCTACTGGCTATACAGCTTTACGTCGAACCATTGGGACGTCCGGCCGGTCGCGAGCGAGCTTCGGGTCGACGATGGCGATATCGAGCGCGGCATGGCGATCTTGCGGAAATGGTTTGTGCACGATGTGCCGGGTATCGCGTCGTCCCGGGTGTTCTGTGACTGCTATGGCGGGGATGGCGCGCCCTTCGTCGTGCCGCACCGCTCCAGTGGGCGCGTTGTTTTCGTGGGCGGTGGCTCGGGGAACGGCTTTCGCTTTGCGCCGGCGTGCGCGGAAGACGCAATCGATCGGCTCTGGTCCGGCGCCGAGGGAGGCCGGCCGGAGTCCCGCGCGCGGGTTGCGGCGGAAGCGGCGGTTTCGCGATGAAATCACCGGCCTCCCTCGCGATCACGGAAAGGAATGCCGCTTACGCGCGGGATGCCCCTGCGCGCACCCCGGACGGTTCCGGCGCGACATTGACGGTCGATCTCGGTGCCATCCGAGACAACTACGTGAACTTGCGCGGAAAGCTCGAAGGCGTTGTCTGCGGTGCCGTCATCAAGGCCGATGCCTACGGCTTGGGGGCTGTCCGCGTGGCCGCCGTATTGGCAAAAGCCGGTTGCGACCACTTCTTTGTGGCCCATCTCGACGAGGGCATCGCCGTCCGCGCGCATCTGCCCGACCACGCAAAGGTCTTTGTCCTGCACGGCCTGATGCCGGGTTGCGAAAAGCTCGCGCATGCGCACCGCCTGATTCCGGTCCTGAACGGACTCGAGCAGATAGACGCCTGGGCCGCCTTCGCCCGCCGCATGGGCCGGGTGTTGCCGGCCGCAATCCAGGCCGATACCGGCATGTCGCGGCTGGGCATATCGCCGGCCGAGCTCGAGGGCCTTGCGCAAAGGCGGGGTCGTCTGGACGGCATCGGCTTGTGCCTCGTCATGAGCCAGCTCGCTCGTCCGGAGCGGATGGACGACTTCAGCGCCCGGCAGCGCGAGCGCTTCCTTGCCGTCTGCCGTGCATTGCCGAGCGCGCCCGCTTCAATTGCGAGTTCCGCCGCGATCTTTGGAAGCCGGGATTGCCATTTCGATGTCGTGCGGCCCGGCGGCGCGCTCTACGGACTGGCGCGATCGGTCGTGTGGTCCTATGCGCCGCGCCCCGTCGTGCGCCTCCAGGCTCGTGTCGTTCAAACCAGGGATGTGATAGCCGGCGATGCGGTCGGATACGGCCTCAGCTTCCGAACCGACAAGGCGCGCCGGGTGGCGACCGTTGCGATCGGGTATGCCGACGGATTTCCGCGGATCCTCAGCAACCGCGGCGTTGCGCATCTGGACGAGCAGCCGCTCCCGATCATCGGCTCGATCTCGATGGACTTGTTGACGCTCGACGTCTCCGCCATACCCGCGAGCCGGATTCCGCCCGGCACGCCGGTCGATCTGATCGGCCCGCAGCAGACGCTTGCCGCGTTCGCGGAATCCGCAAGAATGATGGAGGACGAGGTCATCACCTTGCTCGGCCCCCGTGTTCGACGCGTTTATGAGCCGGCGTGACGCTTTGCGGCGTGTCGCGGTCGGATGAAAGGGACGCAATGGCCTCAATCAATCGCGACGTCTACCTCGCCGAGGCCGGCGGCAATCTCATGCAGCCGGAGTTCTTCACCGACGACATCTTGGCTTTCCACGCCTGCGAGGAGCGTTTCTTCCGGCGGGTCGCGCATGATCGCGACTATCGCCTGGTCATCGAAGTCGGCTGCGCGGGCTTCCGCCTGATCGATGCCAAGCCGGAGCAATGCTCGTATCTGGGCGTCGATATCAATCCGCGGAACGGTACGCGTGCGCCCGACAAGAAAGGCGCAATCATACGCTGCGACGCGCGAAGGTTTTTCGCGAACGGAAGAATAAGGGACAAGGTCACCTCCCTGTTCCAGGACCGGGTGGCTTGCATTCTGCCGTTCAATTTCCTGGGCACGATGGACGAGCCGATCGCGTTCCTCCATATGGTGGGCTTGTGGAACAAGGACATCGTATTGTCGCTGTTCAACACGACCCACGAGGCGACCGAGGCGCGAGTCAAGTACTATGAGAAATGCCACATCGTCGTCGAGCGCATTGCGAGGTCCGACGAATTCGTCAGATTGAATTGCTCCAACGGCTTCGAGGCGTTCGCCTTTTCCCGATCCTATCTGCAAGCCTTCCTGGCGCGCATGGGCTATGGCCTTATGCGGCAGGAAGTGCATGAGGTGTTTTCATTCCTGTTCTTCAGGCGTGGCGCCGGAAGCAGTTTGATTTGACGTTGGAGCCGGAGCGCGCGCGCTGCTCCGGCCAAGGTTGGGGCGTTGATCGCGCCACAAGGCCTGCGCCTGCGCACGCAAATCCTGCTTGTCGAGTTTGCCGATCGGCAGCATCGGGAGCGCATCCCGAACGATCAGCAGCTTGGGCACTTTATAGTTGGCAAGTTCCCGCCGCAGTTGGGCCAGGACCGCGCCGGCGTCGCAGGGTTGGCCGGGATTGTGCTGGACGAACGCGATGCCTACCTCGAAATAGCGCTCGTCCCGGACCGGGACGACGGCCGCCAAGGCGACGCCGGGACATTGCTCGAGCGCAAGCTCGATCTCGCGCGGATAGACGTTGAAGCCACCGGACTTGAACATCTCGCTCCTGCGTCCGTCGAGCACCCACAGGCCATCGGCACGGGCACGCGCGATGTCGCCGGTGCGAAGCCAGCCGTCGGACGACAGCGCCTTCGCCGTCGCGCCGGGGTCGTTCCAGTAGCCGAGGAAGACGCCGTCGCCGCGCAGCCGGATTTCGCCGCTCCGGCCCGGCAGGACATCGGTGCCGTCGTCGTCGACAAGTCGGTGGTTCGCGCCGGCGTCCGGTGCACCGACGGTATCGCACAGGATGTCGAGGTCGTAGTCGGGCGGGGTCGCGCTCACGACGGCACCGCCCTCGGTGAGGCCATAATTCGTGAAGAGATGCGCGCCGGTGTCGAGCATGCGCTGCACGAGCGTCCGGGGCGCCGGTGCGCCGCCCCAGCCGATCATCCGCACGCTCGAAAGATCGGCGCTCGCGAAACCGGGGTGGTCGAAGAGGGCTTGCAGCATCACCGGCACGCCGCCGAACAAGGTGATGCGCTCGGCCGGGATGGCCGCGAGCATCTCGGCGGGATCGAAACGCTCCTGGAACACCACGGTGCCGCCGCGGATCAGCGCGTTGCCCAGCATCTCCGAGAGGCAGCCGATATGGTTTGGCGGCAGGTTGCACAGGATGCGCAGGCCGTCGCGCAGATGCTCCTTGCCGGCGAAGGACCGGCTGACCGATTCATAGCAATGGAGCAGGTTGCGGTGCGCCAGCAGGGCGCCTTTGGGCTTTCCCGTCGTGCCGGAGGTGTAGACGATGATCGTGGGGTCGTCCGCGCCGGCTTCGTGGGCCGCGGCGGGTCCGCCTTGCGCGAGAAACGTATCGAACGTTCCGTGTTCGCCGATCGTGACGACGGCAAGCGATGGCCGGGCACGGCGGATCGCGTCGAGCTCGGCCCCATAGCCGCGGCCGGCCGCGTCGTTGTCCACGGCGAAGAAGATCGACGGCGCGCAGTCGTCGAGGATGTATTCCATCTCCGCGAGGCGATAGCGTGGGTTGAGCCCGACCCAGATTGCGCCGATGCGCTGCGCGGCCAGGAGCACGATGGCGAATTCCGGCCGCGGCGTGGTGAGCATGGCGACACGGTCGCCGGCCCTTACTCCAGACCCTGCGAGCGCCTCCGCGCAGCGCGCCACGGCCGTATCCAGACCGTGCCAGCCAAGGCGCGTCGCGCCGAAGACGACGGCATCGCGATCCGGCGCGGCACCGGAATAATGGTGCACATAGTCGCTCAGGCTGACGAGGCGGGGTACGTTTCCGGGCAATGGGGACGTCATGGCTTCGTCAGGGCTTGGAGATTTCGGGCCACAGCATGTTGATCCATTCGGCGATCAGCGCCGGGCGCGCCTCGCCTTGGAGCTCGAAGGTGTTCTGCGTCACGATCGTGGCCTTGCCGTCGTCGCGGCGGTCGACCCGCAGGAGCCGGACCCGGTTGCGAAACGGCGCGCCGACCGGCGCGGGCGCCACGAAGCGCACGCGTTCGAAGCCGTAATTCATCGCGAGCGCCACGCCGGCGATCTCCAGGCCGTTGCCGCGCGTCAGCGATGGAAGCATGGACAACAGATGGAAGCCGGCCAGGACGGTCTTGCCATAGGGGCTATGAACGCGCGCCCAATCGGGATCGATGTGCATCCGGTCGGGATCGCCGGTCAGCGCCCCGAAGGCGGCGGCTTCGGCCTGCGGAACCTCCTTCCAATCGGAGAGCGCGATCTGTTGTCCGATGAACCCTTCGAGGTTCCCGAACGAAAGGTCTGGCAGGGTCTCCATTGACGCCACATCCCGCGAAAGCGCGTCACTATACTGTCCGCGCCGCGGGCTTCAATAGAAAAAGAATTCTGGTTCTGTTTTGCTGTGCGCCATTTCCGAATGGTATAGGAGATGGGCGGAACAGGACGGCGGACGGCTGTGGCAAAACGGCGGACAGCGCGCTTGCCGGACGAAGACGGTGAGGCGGTCGAGAACAAGGGCGGGCGGACGCGCGCGCGCATCAAGGCCGCGTTCGCGCAGCTGCTGACCCAAAAGAGCTTCGCGGCGATCACCATCTCCGATATCTGCAGGACGTCCGACATCACCGTGGGCGGACTCTACTTCCATTTCGCGAGCCAGGATGAGTTGCTCGACGAGGTCATGCGGGAATATTCCGAAGATCTCGGCAGCGCCCTGGACCGGTCGATACAGGCGGGGCGGGGCGCGCGGCTGGCCGCCGCCGTCTGCGCGGCGTTCGTCGCTGCCTATGAAGAGCGCACTGGACTGGCGCGGGCGTTCCAGCAGCTGCGGCGGACGCGGGACAGCTATGCCGCGCGCTGGCGCGCCATCAGCGGGCCGCGCATCGACCGGCTCGCGGTGCTCCTGGCGCTGGAGCGGCCGGATCTCAGCGCGGCGAAGGCGAAATTCCTGGCGCATGCGCTGATCACGATGATCGTCAGCCAGCTCGATCTCGCTTACGTCTATGCGGGCCGCCACCGGTCGGAAGCCGGCGGCGACGCCGCGAAGGGCCTGACCGTCCTCTGGCGGCGGATGATCGACGCGAAAAGGCCTTGAT